>NZ_JAKGAO010000009.1 GCF_021532315.1 Paenibacillus tarimensis | reverse complement strand
GGCAAGGCCCCTCTCTAAGTCTGTCGCCTGCATACATTAGATCTAACGTACTCATTCAGGACCCATTCGGCTGTAAAGCTAAGCCTGGTATCCGCTTAAGCTGTCCAAGTTTCTTCTGCGCGAGCATCCGCCCGCTTGCCTTACCCTGTTACATTCACAGCCAATTCACGCGAGTTGGCTTCCATCTGCTCCTCCGCTGTAATGACACCATGCTGCTCCATGAGCTCCAGCACAAGCTGCCTCCGCTCATACGCCTTCTCCGGGTTCCGCAACGGCGAGTAATTCTCGGGCGCTTTCGGCAGAGCAGCCAGCATTGCCGCTTCCTCCAGCCGGATCGTTTCCCGGTCCGGGTCTCCGGCCCGTACAGTTTTCCCGAAATACAAATTAGCCGCTTCTTCAATTCCATACTTGCCGTGCCCAAAATAAATCTGATTCAAGTACATCGACAGAATCTGCTCCTTGGTATAGCTGCGCTCCAGATGAAGAGCAATCGCCGTTTCCTTGATTTTGCGCAGCACGGTCTTGTCATGGGTCAGAAACAGATTGCGCGCAAGCTGCATCGTAATCGTGCTTCCTCCTTCAACAAAGCCTCCGGCTTTAATGTCCTCCGCCAACGCCCTGCCCAGCGCTCTGGGGTCCACCCCATGATGGCTCATGAACCGGTTATCCTCCACCGCAATGAATGCCTGCCATACATAGTCCGGCATCTCGTTAATCGATATATAGTGCTCTCCGTTCAGTACCGCATTCAGCTTCTGCTCTTCGGTTAACCGGCCTCCAACGGCCAGCACGCTGTGCCATACGGCGAGCAGCAGCAGCACAAGTGCCATTAACAGCACAGGTACTTTATATAAACGATAAATTCCTCTCTGCTTACCTCTTGCCGCATGTTTATTCCCAGCCTTCGCATGCTCTTTAACATAGGTTGTATGAAGCATTCGCACCGGCCTCCTTCAAGTCGTCTTGTCTACACTCTAACGGAGCGGGCTAAATGCTGCTATCGAATAACCTTTCTTAAGCCTTACATCTTTGTAAGAAAACAAAAAAACCTTCAAGCGGCTGGCTTGAAGGGATGCAGCATACCTGCGTTCAGCCCCGATTTACAGCCGTCACTCCTGTACCGGTCACCTCCACAATACCAAACGGCCGCAAAATTTGCAGAAAAGCTGTGTTCTTTTCCCTGTCGCCTACCACCTGAATGGTCATGGTTTCCGCCCCGACATCAATGACAGAGCAGCGAAAGGTATCGGCAAGCCCCAATATTTCCTGGCGGGCTCCAGCTGCGGCATGACATTTGATAAGCATTAATTCTCTGGTTAGCAATGGCTTCTTGCTAAGAAGCTTCACCTGAATGACATCGATCAACTTGTTCAGCTGTTGGCAGATCTGGTCGGCTATCCGCTCCTCGCATGATGTGACAAGAATGATTCGCGAGCAGCCCTCTGACTCAGAACGTCCAACTGATATACTGTCAATATTATATCCCCTCCGGCCGAACAGGCCGCAGACACGCTGCAGAACACCCGGCTGATCTGCGACCAGGACGGAAATCGTATGTTTGGTCATCTGTCTTCATCCCCCAGTATCATATCCTCCAGCGACTGGCCCTGCGGCACCATGGGATATACATATTCATCCCTGCTTACATGGAAGTCTATTAGTACAGGACCATCCGTTCCGAGCGCTTCCTTCCATGCCTCTTCTGCTTCCCTCGGGGTAGTGGCCCGCAGACTCTTGACCCCGTAGGCTTCACCCAGCTTAACAAAATCCGGACTGCCGGACAGGTCGATATGGCTGTAACGGCTCTCATAGATGACCTCCTGCCACTGCTTAATCATACCAAGTGTCTGATTATTAATAATAACAATCTTGACCGGTATCCGGTTAATGGCGCAAACCGCCAGCTCCTGCACACACATCTGCATCCCGCCATCCCCGTTAACGGAAATGACAAGCTTATCAGGACAGCCGATCTGCGCCCCAATCGCGGACGGGAAGCCGAAGCCCATGGTACCCAAGCCGCCGGAGGTTATGAGCGAGCGCGGGTGACTGAATTGGTAAAACTGCGCTGTCCACATCTGATGCTGCCCCACATCTGTCGTTACAATGGCCTGCCCTCTCGTCGTGCGAGAAATCATCTCAATCACATATTGCGGCTTCAGTTCCTTCTCCGAGGCGGTATAACGCAGTGGAACCGCCTGTTTCCAGCTCGCAATTTGACTATTCCAAGGACGCGGCTCAATTGGTTCCGCTATCCTCAGGGCTCGTTCCAGGACAGCCTTCACATCGCCCTTGACCGCCAAATCCGCCCGCACAAGCTTACCTATTTCGGCTTCATCAATATCGATGTGGACAATTCGTGCCCCCCTAGCGAACCCGTCAAGACGCATGGTCACCCGGTCGTCGAAGCGTGCCCCGCATGAAATAAGCAGGTCACAGTTAATTAACGCCTGGTTGGCTGTATAGGTGCCGTGCATGCCAGGCATGCCAAGCGATAAGGGATGTCCTCCTGGTATAGAGCCAAGCCCCATCAGCGTCGTCGTTACCGGCAGATTCAGCTTTTCGGCGAAATTCCTCATCACCTCCGCCGCTTCGGAATGAATCACCCCGCCCCCTGCAAGGATTACCGGTTTCTCGGCAGCTCGGATCATGTCCGCCAGTTCTGCTGCCGCAGCTTCCTGTGAAGCCCCCAGCTCAGCGGCATCTTCAACGGCCTCTATCTCCGGGTATATGAAGGTTGTCGATGCCGCAGACACATCCTTTGGAATATCGATCAGCACCGGACCCTTGCGCCCTTCATTGGCTATCCGAAAAGCCTGCCGGATGGTAACAGCCAAATCCTCCACACGCTGGACCAGATAGCTGTGTTTTGTAACCGGCTGTGTGATCCCAACAATATCGGCCTCCTGGAAAGCATCTGTTCCGATCAGCGATGTGGCAACATTACCCGTAATGACCACCAGCGGAACCGAATCCATGCAGGCGGTTGCAATGCCTGTTACGAGGTTCGTTGCCCCCGGACCTGACGTCGCTATGCATACCCCTGTTCTGCCGGTTGCCCGTGCATACCCGTCGGCCGCATGGATGGCACCCTGCTCATGCCGGGCCAGCAAGTGCTTGAAGTGCTCATTACCATGCATAGCATCATAGATATAGAGCAGCGCGCCTCCCGGATAGCCAAACACACATTCAACACCCTCGAGCAGCAGCATCCGGAGCAGAATCTCCGAACCGGTAATCCGGTCCTGCTGCATCAGCTCCCGGCGGAATCCGGGGTCTCTAAGCTTATCTTTCGTTGACATGGAAACCATACAAATCCCTCCTTAGCATCTTGTTTACAAGCTAACATGGAAACGGGGAGGAATACGGTATCCATAAGTAGAATTATCTGGTACCCATTCTGATAAGTTGGAGGGCCGAGTAAGCGATATGGAGGATTGGCAAAAAAACGGAAGCCCGCCGACCATAGGCCGGCAGATGCAGGAGTGGATGGAATCCGACTTTGTCGGAAGAGCCTTCGAGCTTCATCTTATTGAAGAATATATAGCACGGCTGGAATTGCGGGATGAACGGATTATCAATATTCATGGAACTGGCGGGATAGGCAAAACCAGTCTGCTCGGACGCTGCCGCACACTAGCCCGCAAGCATGGCGCAAGATATGCAGAATTAAACATGAAGGATATGGTTCCTAATCCCGGCCAGGTGTATTTGCGATTATTGACACAGCTAGGCCTCCCCGCCCCTCATACTGACAAACAGGGAGAAGACGTATGGGCAAACTGGGATATTGTGAACGAGCTTGCAGAGCGTCATCGGATTGTCCTTGCTATTGATCATTACGAAGCAGCCGGCCTGGTTGATCAATGGCTTAGGGAACAAGCGCTTCCGAAGCTGCATACGAACATTCTTATTATTGTTGCGGGACGTTATCCGCTGGCAGGACGCTGGAGACTTTCGTCAGCTTGGCAGCGGCTGATTGTCCCCCTGCCCCTAAAAGAACTAAGTTACGAGGAAACCTGCGCCTATCTGCAGCGTTCGGGTATCCAGCAGGAGCAAGCGATGGATGCAATATGGCTTAGGACCTTCGGACATCCGCTAGTTCTGTCTCTGGCTGTTCCCCTGGCCCGCCATAATCGTATTTTCGATCCGTCACGAACCCTTTTACCGCTGGATGACATCATGGATCTGTGGCTGCAGGAAATTACGGACACAGAGCTGCGGCAGCTTGTTATGGCAGCCTCCATTCCACGAACCTTTAACCTGGAAACGTTGTCTCTGCTGCTTGAGAACGAGCTGCCTGTAACACGCTTCGAAGAGCTCATCCGCTTGTCCTTCGTCTCGCAGTCCTCCAGAGGCTGGAATATCCATGAACTGGTTCGTGAGACCCTTCAACACAGCTTCCGGAGAAGAATGCCCGATACCTACGACAAGCTTAATGCCAAGGCCCTTCAAATCTTCTCTGCACGAATCAGGAACAGAATTGCGAATAAGCAGGATATTACGCAAGAGGTTGCAGAGGTGGTCACCTTTTCGGATAATCCTGTTCTGCGCGCCCATTTCCGCCATACCTCCTGGTCACAGAATGTTATCGAGCGGTTCAGGCCGGACAATATGCCGGAGCTGCTGAGCTATCTTGAGCGCCGGATGTATAGTGGGAAGGGCTATAAAATTGTCTGCTCGGACCCGGATTCAGCCACAGATTTCAGCTACACCTTTACAGCGGAGCAAGGGCTGCTCAGGCTCAAGGCATTCGATATTCCCGGCATGCACAGGCACGGTGCAGAGCTGAAGATTTTGCGGAATCCGGAAGGTCGCATGATCGGTCTGCTTGCAGAAATACCAATCCACAGCAGGAGCCTGAAGCACTTAACCCGCGCGCCAGTGACGTCAGCTTATTTCAAGCAGCTGCCGCCTGCAATCCTGCAGTCTATGCGCACAAGCGAGGAGGATTCGATCGCCACGTATATGCTTACAGTTGACGTAGAAGACCCGGAAGATCAGGAGCTCCGGTCAGATATGATCCGGATGCAGTTTGGCTGCATGCTCTCCGGCAGAATCGTGGTCACCTCACCGCCACCCCTAGATTATTATAGGATGGCCTGCATCAGCCTGGGCTTCCGGGAAGTTCCCGGCGCCGTGCATTATGATTATGATGGCGTTACACCGGCTTCGACCTACATGCTGGATACCCGGACTGATAAAATACCCGAGCTCCTCGCGTTTCTCGCCGGACCTCAAGACATTGACAAGCATGTTCACGTGGTAAAGAACAACTTGCCTCTCCTCTCATTCACCCAGAGAGAGCAGGAGGTTGCGGAGAGGCTTATCAAGGGAGAAACCAACCGGCAGATTGCAGGTGCGCTGTACATCAGTGAAGCGGCGGTCAAGAAGCATGTCCAGTCCATGCTGCAAAAAACAGGCCTGCGCAACCGTACCCAGCTGGCCAAGACCATCCTGGAGCACAATTAGAGCATATATAAGCCGCTGCGGAGCCTTTCATCATCTCCTTGCGGCTTATATGCCTCTATTTTTTTACCACCTGCAGCAGCTGAACATCCTTTAATAGGTAAGTATCCTTAATCTGCTCTTCGGTGAGCACATTCAGCTTGACGAGACTGGCCACCTTGGCGGTATCCGCTCTGGACAGCATTCGCCACAGCTCTGGTTCAGGCAGCGCCGAGAGCAGCTTCGCATCATCGTATTCCCTGCGCTGCTGCACAACCAGAGTAAGCTTGCAGCCGCCAGCTTCCAGTTGCCGGACCTCATGCTCCATACAGTACCCAATCAGTTCATCACGCAATTCGGCCAGCTCATCGCTGAGCTGTTTGATCTGCTGTTTCAACTCATAATACCGCCTCAGCTTTGCTTCCACTGCTGTCACCACACTCCTTCTCTCCCATCCTATGCACAGAAGCCATGCATATAACCGGCTCCACCGATTCAAGCGGACCTGCCGGGGTTATAAAGGAGCATATGTATTTTGCTTGCTGGCTTGCTTTTCAGCTATGCCGCCTAATCGTTTTGAAACAGCTGTTCGGGAATGAGGTGGACAACAACAACATGAGTTGCTTTTTATTTTACACCGCAGCTCCGCTGACCTATAATTAGATGGAAGATACATTTTGTATCAAACACTAACTGCCTTTGGAGGTAATACCATGAAACGGAAAGCAGCCTTACTGCTTGTTACAGCAGCAATCACAATAGCCACCGCGGTTCAGCCTATCCGCATCCTGGCACAGGACACGCCTGTACTCGATGCTGCACCGGTTGAAGTGCCTGTGCCGGTTACCGTACAAGCAGAGGATACGGCCGCAGTCGTTAGACTGACGGATTTTGACTATACGACCGGGTGGACGGATGAAGATGCAGCCAATTACTACGGCCAGAACGAGGACGACGGAGACCGCCGGATCCAGGTCATGCTCGAAGGCCGGCTGGGCCGCGGCCAGGAAGCTGCTGTAAGATACAAAGTGGAGCAGCTGCATTTTGTCGGACCCGCAGCCAATGCGTGCGGATATGCACAGATTCCCCCCCGGGAGGGTACGCTTACCTTTACAGACGAACAGCCTCAGCAGGAAATAATCGTGCCCATTACGGACGATGAAGTGTCCGAATGCATAGAATATTACACTATATCCATCAGCCCTGAGACCGACAATATTGTCGTCCCTTACCAAAGCGCAACAGCGGAGCTGTACGTCTTTGATGACGATGAAACAGTTGTCACTTACACAAGGAAGAGCAACCGGGCTAACCCCTGGTTTGAAGTCGTGGAAGACGGCCAGCTGGCTGTCCGCCCATGGCAGACAGATAATAGCATCATGGATGGCATTATCATACTAGGAGACCGCAGCAAGCCGGTGACGGTTGATCTGAATTACATCGATTGCTGCGCCAAGCGGAACGAGGACTACACCTCCAGAATGACGAAGTTTTCACCGCAGAAATTCAGTTACGACAAGGATGTTGAGTATACGCGAGCCAACAATCCCTTTACCAGGTTCAGCTGGAATAACACACATATGCTCTATGAACCGAATCGGCTGTTCGGCATTATCGACGATAAGGAAGTGGAGCTGAAGCCGGAAGGGTTCAAAATTGCCCTAGCCAATCCTGTTAACGCTGCAATAGGTGCGATCGATCACGGCTATATTGCCATCCGGGATAATGACCGGCCAAACTTCTACTTCAAGTCTCAATATATGTACGGTACGTACAAATTCTCCAAGACGTTAACAGTGACTGTTATGCGCAGCAGCGGCGAGGGGGAAGCGTCGGTGACGCTCACACCGAAGGAGGATCACTTGACACAGGCAGGGGACCGCTGGATGGCGAAGGCAGGCGTCGAGTATGACGGCACACCTCAGAAGATAAGGTTTGCGCCTGGCGAGACGGAGAAGACGGTGAAGATCCCTCTGTATCCGAACGGCTATGTGACACCTTACAGCGCGCTGGCATCCAAGTATTTCCTGCTCGAGCTGAGCGGTGCATCCAAAGGCTACCGCGTTCTCCACACCGGCATGGTTACCGTTCACTAACGACTTTCCCGCCTCGTTCCGATATAATCAATAGCGGATATTAAGATAAGGCGGGGGAGATATGACGGAAGTCAACCGCATCGACTGCATGAAGTGCAAGCATTTTTACGTAACGTGGGACCCAGGTTTCCCGCGCGGCTGCCGGGCTTTCGGCTTCAAGACGAAGAGCATGCCCAGCCAGACTGTACATTCCTCTTCCGGCCAGCCTTGCATGAACTATGAACAGAAAGTGCCGGCCGCAGGGATCAGTGCCCCGGTTATGGGGAAGCGGAACTGGCGGAACTGACCGTTACAATGCAGCAGGGGCTGCCGTGCACGTTACAAGACGTGTCGGCAGCCCCTGCTTTTATTAGTATTAGTTATAAGCTTTAGCGGATTACTGCGGCTCCTGGCCCCACTGCAGGCTGCCGGCAGTATAGACGGTTGTCTTGGACCAATCCGTATAGCTGCTGGCCGAACCGTTAAAGGAATAATCGCCCGTTTGCGAGTAGCTGCTCCAGTTGTTTTTGGCTATACGGGTTTGTATATCAATGCTCTGGCCTGCAGGCAAGATCCCCGCCCCGCTGGAAAATCCGATTTCCACGTAATGGTCGGCACCATCCTTTGGAGAGGCCATTTTCACAAATTTAGCGGTCACATTACCGCTTCCCGCAGTCGACCAATCGCACCAGAAGCTCTGCTCCTGCTCGCCGTCTATTGTGTAATAATAGCGAATCTTCACGTCAGCCAGAGAGATATCCGCCGCTCCCGTGTTCATCAGCTTGAAGCGCGGATTCAGCGTATTGACTTCCGATGAGGTGGAGCCGTTAAACATCTGCGCCTTCACACTGCCCGGCTCAGCCGCCGTGCTGTCCGACACTGCAATCTCCAGTACGGGGTCCGTACCTGCACTGAAGTCGAAGGTAAGACTAAGTGTACCGAGCGGCTGGGCAGCCAGATAGCTTGATTTGATCGTCACCTTATTCTCGTCTATCGTATAATCCTGCCCTTCGACCAGTACCTTGCTGACGTTGCGGACAGCTGTCAGTGTATTGCCATTGGGGGTTATGGTCACCGTTACATCCGTCTGGCTGCCTGCCTTCTTATCAAAGGCAGCCGCGACAGGCGTGATGGACGAATTATTCACTGGCTGAGCCGATGTTGAATCTTCAATGGCAATCTCCAGCACGGGGTCCGTCCCTGCACTGAAGTCGAAGGTAAGACTAAGCGTACCGAGCGGCTGGGCGGCCAGATAGCTTGATTTGATCGTCACCTTATTCTGGGCTGCCGTATAATCCAGCCCTTCAGCCAGCACCTTGCTGCCGTTGCGGACAGCTGTCAATGTGTTGCCATTGGGTGTTATGGTCACCGTTACATCCGCCTGGCTGCCTGCCTTCTTATCGAAGGCGGCCGCCGCCGGCGTAATGGACGAGTGATTCTGAACCGGACCGGCAAGATCACCATAGACTATTCCCCGTCCGTTCGTACCCACATAAACCCGGCCGTAAATTCGCGGGTCTCCCGTTATGGCCGAGCCTGTATAGGCATATTGATGCTTGTCATCATTAATCCGAACCCAGCTCAATCCGGCGTCATCCGAACGGAAGATTCCCCTTACCCCGTCGATTTGAGCCGAAATATACAGCGCCATGTAGGTCTGGCCCGGTGCCGCTTTGCCGAAGCCGACGACGTCCGCTTCCTCCACATTAGCGAGCTTCGTAAAGGACGCGCCTGAGTCGGTCGAATGCCACAATCCGTACACACCGCTGCTTTCACTGCCGCCAGCCAGCCAGATATCCCCTTCCACGCCCGGCATCGCCTTGAATTTCAGTGCACCTTCTGCGGGAAGACCTGCAGCAGCCGTCTGGGTGAAGGTCGCGCCGCCGTCTGTACTCACATAGAACGCACCTGCGGCAGCCGCATAAAATTTGTTCTTGTTCACCCTGTCAGATGCCACCTTGGCTCCGTCAGGCAGACCAGTACTCTTCATCCACGAGTTGCCGGAGGACTTGGAGTAATACACACCGACATCCGGTGTACTCCATACTAACGAGCTGTTGTCGGCTCCAACTGCCAGTGTGCCGCCGCCCTTGGTTCCGGCCGGTTCCGAAGACGGATTAAACCAGTTGGTTCCGCCGTCATATGAGAGTGCAATGGACTTTGCGTTAGGATTATTCTCATAGTCTCCGTAGCCGACACGCGCTATGAAGGTCGGGTTCAGCTCAGCGTAATCTATGCTGGCCGTGCTGCTCGGACCAATGAACATCTTGGCTGGCGCTTTCGTAACATCATCATGCCGGAAGCCTGACACATCACCTACACCACTGAGCAGCGGAGCGCCTGATGGCGGGCTGATCAGATCGATAACCGAAATCTCCTCAAGCCCCTTGGCCATCACAGAGATATTAATTTTTTTGTCCGCATCCCAGTCCGTCAGATTGTTCGTTCCGTAAATGGTGGCACCCGTTCCATACATCATCCGGTTAGAGTTATGAGGGTCGATCTCCAGGTCACCGACCATCCAGCCAAGCTTTGGCGTCACTTCCGGAGGCTGCGGATTAGTGCCAAAATCCAGCCAAGGCGCTGCAGAGATATCCTGTGTATACCGCAGCGTCCGGTTAGGATAACCCGCCCAGTCCCAAATGCGCGTCCAGGTAGCCCCGCTGTCCGTGCTGCGGAACAAAATCGTATCCGGCCACCACGAGTTAAGCGCAGAGACCATCAGCGTACCCGGCTGCTGTTCATCCAGCGCAAGGCCCCCGTAACCGAAATAATTGTCCGTACTCGAGCTTGGCACCGGGCTCACATTGGTCCATTCACCCGTAACCGTGTTATAGCGCCATACATCGCCCTTCTCCCCATCATAGGGGCCGATCGCATCATTATACGTTATGAACAGATTGCCGCTGCTGTCGAGCTCCCCATGATGCGGCAGGAAGCCGCTTGGCTGGCCTGGGACCGCCGACCAGGTTGCACCGCCATCTGTACTGCGGTAAATACTAGTCTCTTTGTCGGCTACACCGATATATATCGTCTGGGTTGGGCTGCCAGGCGAGCCGGTCGCAGGATCGAAGGTGATCCAGGCAAGCCCCATAATGTCACTTTGGTAGGAGTTGGATGGGTCCTGAACATAGGTTCCGGGGTTCGGGAAGGATGTCACTTTATTCCAGGTCGCGCCATAGTCGATGCTCTTCCAGAGACCGTTGCCGCTGCGAGCGCCAAAGTACAGGATGTTGTTGCTGTTCGGGTCTATTGCCAGACGCTCGCCCATTGACCGGCCCGGCATATTCCCGCCAACCTTGAAGGGCAGCTCGGTCTCCTGCCAGGTATCCCCGCGGTCAGTAGACCGCATAATGTAGCCGTTATTCGGGTCCCAGTCATTCGTGTAGGTGCCAACAGCCAGATACAGCCGGTCAGGGTCGACCGGGTCGGTAGCCAGCGCATCGACACCCGTCTTGCCCCACTCATCCCAGCCTACAAAATCAAGCAGCGGAATCCAGCTGTTGTCTGCCGGGTTCCAGCGGTACGCGCCGCCTATGTCTGTCCTTGTATAGATCAGATCCTTTTCCGTCTTGTTGAAAATAATGCCCGGGATAAATCCCCCTCCGGCACCGGTCACGACATTCTTCCACGTATACGGTTCGCTCGGGGCGGCCTTTACAGACTTGGTATCGCTTACAATAGTAGTGCCCGCAAATACGGCGGCCAGTGTGAGCAGTATGCCCGCTTTACGTATCGTTTTGCTCAGCTTCATCAGTTCACCCTCCAACTTTAATTAAATTTGGTTTGCTCTTGAAGCTTTATAGACCATTCTGTTCGCTGCAGCCTCCCTGTTTTCTGATGATGTCCGTTTAACGGAATTTGTACTCCTTTCCATTGATTGCGCTTTCATAATAACATAAAAATTCATACGATAATACATGGTATATTAGACATTTTTTACACTGTAAATTAGTTATTTATCTATTTCTTCAGAGCGCCTGTATTTACCTGAGAAATGAGCCGGGCCCGGCTGCCTCCTGGCCAGTGACACTCTCTATGAATAATATACTGTAAGAAGAGCCGGAAGCCCCCGGCCCTTCAGCATGAATGTCATCCTTAAGCATATATTCGTTAAATTTTATAGTCTTGCGTCTAATGACTGCCTTCCGTTATCTGCAGGTGCACGCCTGAACGCTGAGCAAAACTGCCGGTTTATCCGGCACTGCCCTTCAGGCTCTCCGGCTCCTTGCAAGGCAAGCCTAAGCGGTAAAGTCCTTCCGCCGCCAAAGCTGCAACCATCCTGGCTCCAAGCTCCGAGAAATGGGTGTCATCATGGACGCCCTCCGGATAGTTCGGATGCACGCCCGGCTCCAGCCACATGAACAGCCGCTTCGATTCCTCAGGACCGAGCCGCTCGTAGAGCCGCCCTGTCAGCTCCCTTAAATCCAGCAGCGGGATGCCCCGCTTGCGCGCCAGCTCTTCCATAGCCGCGGGATAGTCGCCATGCGTATGCTCCAGCAGACCGTCAGAATTAAACTTGCGCCGCTCTACCGATGTAATCAGAATCGCCTGCGCTTCCCTGCCGGATGCCCCTAGCAGGTAACGCTCCAGACATTGCTGATAGCTTCCATACGGATCGGTACGCCGCTGCTCATCAGACTTGGCATCATTATGCCCAAACTGAATGAGTATGTAGTCACCCGCCTGTACTCCGCTCAGCAAGTCTTCCAAACGCCCTTCATCAATAAAACTTTTGGAGCTTCGCCCCGACATCGCTTTATTGCGTACGGACACATGCGACTGGACAAATTCCTGAAGCATCTGGCCCCAGCCCGCTCTTGGCGCTTCCTCCGGTCCGTATTCGGACATCGTGGAGTCGCCGGCCAAATGAAAGGTTACAGGTTTCATTCCTTCATTCATCCTCCTCATACCGGGTTCCAGCCGTCATGACCCGCCAGAACCCTGCCTATTCTATAGTGCTCCGCCTCCTCTGGAAGCAGCTGCCTGGACCAGCTGACCCGCTGTGAGGGACATGCGCCCGGCCCTGTATTGGCGTACTCCTCATAGCGGACTGAATGCTCACTATCCGGGCGGCCCCAGTTGTCCCAGCCCTCGGGCCTGATATGTGTGCCCATCCAGCAATTCATATATAGGGTATGGGCGTGGTCACGCCAGGGTCTGCCCAGATACACACTCCCTGGTGGTGCGTCTCCGGTTAGCCGGCAGGTGTCGAATACATAACCGAAGGGAGCATGCTCGGGCGTTGAAGCCGCAGTTATCCAGCCATGCGTCACAGGGTGAGCTTCTCCCACTCCTGGCAGGTCTCTTCGCCTCGAGAAGAGCTCACAGCCGAGGAAATACGCTGTCGCCGAGCCAAAAATAAAGTCAATGTCGCCTTCTATGTAACAGTCCTCGTAAAGTTGACGAGTGGCCCGCCTTGGCAGGATATCGCGCGGTCCGCCAAAGCTTGCCCTCTCCTTCGGCTTTGGCGGCAGCGGCCCTGTGAAGAGCGTATCCTGTTTGCCAAGGAAACGGCAGCGCCGGAATACGGTCCGGTCCCCATCCGCATACACGGCCAGCGCTTGGCCTACCCGCTCGCCCGGACCAGCCGTGTTCGCGAAAGTAAGCTGTTCTGCCGTAAAATCATCTGCCCCCACTAGAAAGCTGTAGGAATGAAAGGTATGATAATGTTCTCCATCCGGAAACTGCTTCTGCGCGTAATCATCGTAGGTGATGATTGTGCTCTCCGCATCGTCGCCAATCAGTGTAACACCCGGACGTTCGACAGACACCTTCTCCTTATAAATCCCGCTGCGGATCCGGATCGTAACCGGCTGCCCGCTTCCATAAGCATCAGCTGCATCTATAGCTTCCTGCACGGTACGGAAATCGCCGCTGCCGTCAGCTGCTACAATCATCATAAAAATGCCCTCCCCTGCGCAAGAAAGTCCAGCTGCCTGCACTTACTGCGGCTCTGCATGAAGCCGAATCCGGCGGGCCAGCCTGCGCGCAATTTCCTGCATGCCCTCTGCTGACGGATGCAGCAGGTCAATAGTCAATGCCCGATCATCCGGCAGCAGCTCGCGTCCAGATAGGTAAACGATTTTCTCCTGTCTAAGCGCTCTTACGCAGCGGCGGACAATGTCTCGATATTCAGTAATAACAGGATCCCGGTTATAATCCCGGTGGCATGTGAAGAGGTCTGTGCAGAAAACCCATCTGTCTCTGCTGTTGTCGGCTATGGTGCGAAGCATATAGCGCACCCGCTGTTCAAACTCGGCCAAAGGCATAAAATCAATGACATTGACACCGAGCTCCAGCACGGCATACTGCCAATCCCTTCGGGAAGCAATATAGTCTGCCATTGCGGGTTCTACATGACAGCTTCCCGAGAAACCTAGGTTAATAAGATCGGCTCCAAGACGCCGGGCAGCTGCATGCGCATAGCTGCCCGAAGGCAGCACTGCATCCCCGCCGGCCGTAATGGATGAGCCGTGCACGAGCAGCCGGCCAGCCGGCACCTGTCCCCTCCTCGGCGGCGCCACTGCTCCTTCAACACGTAACAGGCGGACCTGCAGATCATTGGGCAGCATAATACGCAGCAGGGAGGGATCGAAGTTCAGGAGCCCTTCATCATACCTGCGCCTTAACAGCTGCTCATGCTTGCGGCTTCGGCGAATGACAAGCCTGGTTTCACCGCCCTCCCCCATCGGCTGGGGAGTGGTGTCATAGGCGCCCTGATAATCCCCCTGGTATACTTCAAATACCCCTTTGGGGCCGGCACTGCCGGCAGAACGGTCAACGGGATCATGCAGGAAGGTAAGGACTGCTTCGTCTCCCTCCAGATTGAAGCGAATCTCCGATCCCGCTCCAAGCAGAGCCCGCCCCTGCGCCTTCTCATTCAGTGCCATACGCACCTTGGACGGCACCCGCGACAGCTGGATACCCTGTCCTTCCCCAAGCTCCTCTACCTCAGCAATATTATGAAGACCGACACCTTGAACCACAATATCTCCCGGCATGGAAACCATCCGGTCAAGCATGGCCTCTCTCCTCCTTCACCTTCGTCTGCAGCCAGTCAAATGACAGTCCTCCCCTGATCTCGTGTCCGCCCTCAAACAGGTCAAGTCTGAAACAGTCTGCCGCGCCCAGCTCTGCGTACAGCTCCACCAGATAGTCTGCTGCGGCCTGTACCTCTTCCACGGGAAAAAGATGATCGGAACGGCCGGACTCCAGCAGCAGCGGCCTCGGAGCTATCAAACCAAGCAATTCAGGCATTTCCGCTTCCCGCAGAATGCCCGGCAGATAATTATCCAGACAGTGCTGCATGGCCAGAATACTGCCCCGGTATGTGCTTCCGTAACCGCAAATAACGGCAGCACGGATCCGATTCTCCACAGCTGTTGTCAGAGAGGCAACCATCCCCCCGCCGGAGAAGCCGATACAGCCGACACGCGCTGCATCCACATCGTCCCTGGTATCCAGGTAATCCAGCGCCCTTCTTGCTTCGAAGACACGCAGTCCGGCCAATGTCCTCCCCGTCATCAGCAGTGCGGATGCCAATCCGAAGCAGGAATTAGCCGAAGGATCGGATCGCCCTGCATCCCTCATCAGCTTCCTGTCCCCGAACCCGGCAATGTCCGGTACCAGAACAAAGAACCCCCTCTGCGAAAGTGCTTCAACTGTATCGCCGTGGATGCCCGGGCCATCCGGTTTAGGCGTGCCATCCGGGCTCAGCCCCAGCATGTCACGGCTGCCGCTTCCATGCCCGTGCAGAGCAAGTACGGCAGGGAGCCTGCCGCCGCCTGACGTCTTGCTCCATACCGCATAGGCAGGCACACGAAGCCCATAGCCCGCGGTAAATTCCACACGCTCCCGGATCATTCCCGCGGTCTCAATCCGCTCAAGCAGCCTGGGGGCAAGCGGTCCCCCTTCTTCGGCCAAATCATCGAAATCACCTAATATGCGTTGCAGAGAGGCGAGCAGTTCTGCTCTCCTTTGCTCGCGTGTCCTAACGGAAGCTTTAACCTTCCGTTCCTCTTCCAGCCGCTCTATCAGCCTCTCAAGCGCTAGGTCCGGCGCCCAGCCGGTTCCTTCCTGCTCAGCCGCCCTTCTCTTGTTATCCTGCATGGATTACCGCCACCTTTCACCAGTGTCATTTCAAAGCAGACGCCTGCTGCTTCTTATAAGCCGCATTATATTCCTGCACAATATTACTGCCTCCCTTCTCCATCCATTGATGAACCGCCCGGTCGAAACCAAGGTCATTCATATCTCCCATGATATATTGGAAAGTAGCATCTCGAATGATTTCCTGGAGTCTAATGCCTAGGCTGCTGGAAGTCTTTGAATCCAGCGCTGCTGTCGGATCATCGATCAAGTAGGCCTCATTTTCTAAAGTTAGCGCCTCTGCCTTATCTCTGGCGGGAAGCTCATAATCCGGCTTAAGCATATCTATGGTGCGCGGGCCGCCGATTTGGAGCGCCTGATAAGGTTTTATTTCCTCTTCAAACCGGCTGTATGGCTCCTGCAGAACAGCTCTTCCGTCAACCAGCCGGTAGTGCTCATCCTCTACACCCCAGAACAGCAGATTGGCCGCCTCCGGTGTCATCAGCTTATCGTAAAAGGCAAGAATGCTTCGCAGTTCCCCCTCTGTGGCCACAGCCGATTTGGGGAAGAGAACTACAGCGCTATAGCCGGGAATTGACCAGATTCCAAAGCCCTTCGGTCCATAGATACGGTTATGCACATCCAGCTCGGCATCCGGATTAACCGCCTGCAGCTGTGCGTGCAGGGTCTGCACATTGACCATTGCTCCGATATACACGCCGGCTCTCCCGCTCACAAACAGCTCAGCCTGATCCTGCTTGCCTGTCACCGCAAAATCACGGTTCATCAGTCCCTCCTGATGCAGTTTGCGGAAAAAACGCAGCGTCTCCTTATAGGCAGGAAACATAAATTCCGGCTTCAGCTTGCCGCTCTCTATCCCCCAGCCGTTCGGCGTTCCGAAATAGGAGCCTACCGTCTTGAACGCTCCGTAGACCAGGTCGCTGCGGTTTGCAAGACCAATGGTGTCATGAAGTCCGTTGCCGTCGGGATCCTCTTCCGTAAAACGCTTGAGCATAACATACAGCTCATCAATGGTTGTCGGCTCCTTCAGTCCCAGCCGGTCGGCCCAATCTTTGCGGTATATAATCCCCTGCCTGGACAAGGGCCGTTCCTGGTACAAGCCATATATTTTGCCATCCACTGCCGTGTTACGGAGCACCTCGGCCTCCAGCTTACGAAGGTTAGGGAAATCGGACAGCAGCGGTCCGATTTCCCAGAACAAGCCGCTGCGGAAGGCTTGACGGTAAATATCCAGCGAGGCAGCGTTCTTGACGTATACCGCCTGCGGTAGAGAACCGGTGGCAAAGGCTGCCTGCATCTTCTCGTCATAGCTGTCATCCGGTACCCAGTCGATGATGAGATTCATGCCGGTCAAGGCTTCCAGCTCCCGCTCAATTCGGTCATCCGGCACCTGCGGCGTATGAAGATCCGCCATAACAGTCAGTGTCATTTGCTTTCTGTCCGATCCGTCCCGCGACATATCCTTCATAGGATGAAAAGCATCCTTCTTAGGGATAGCGCTTTCATTTTGTGCTACACTATACGTACATCCAATCAATACCAGCAGCAGGACAGCGGCCGACATCAGACGCATGTTCCCGGCTGTCATCACATTAGTCCCCTCCCCCGCAACCTAATATTTGGCATCCTCTTAACAGCATATCGCAGGACACCCGGATGGATCAAGCGGAACGTTGGACGAATGCGATCTCTGTTCCCACTCCTGCATAGAATTCCGGACAACCTGATCTAATGATTATCGTTGTCATAGTGATTATCGGACATTAGGAGCTGCCAGTCCAGGAATAAGCCGTCAATCTGCATACTCTACAGGAGGAATAACCTTATGAGCAGAATCAGCCTCTTTAGCAAAATGATCCTTTTCGGCTGTGCCGTCAGCGTCCTCCCTCTGCTCGCTCTCGGCTACTTCTCCTACCAGAAGTCATCCGCGTCGATCCAGCAGCAGGTCAACGAGAGCAATCTGCAAATCATGGGCCAGATCAACGGCAGTACCGAGCAGGTTCTCCGGACAATCGACTATACGCTTAACTATGTCATCAATACCAGCCAGCTGCAGGAGGCATTGCACCGCCGGCTTACCTACCATGATTTTCAGCTGTACTATAACCTCAAGCGCGAGCTCAGCCTGCTGCAGTCGCCGGAGACGCATGTGACCGACGTAATCCTGGCTAACGCTTCCAAGGATTGGCTGATCAATAACCGGGGACTATATACATTCTCCGGTTATGAACACAAGGAGACGCTGGCCGAGCTGATGAAGCTTCCCGAAAGCACCAGCTGGGTGCTCCTAGAAACCGGCACCATCGGTTCCAGCGATAACGAGAGCTATGGCTGCAGCCATACCATTGTACTGGTCAAAAAGATGCCCCTCCTTCATTTAGGTGAAAAACGCGGCGCGGCTTTCGCCACCATTCCGAGCTGCCAGCTGGGCACCATGCTGGGCAGCCGTGACGATTCAATACAGACCATGGTGCTGGATGGCGGCAACCGGATCGTCGCTCACCCGCAGCCGTCGATGATCGGCAAATACCTTCATGAAACCTATGTGGGAGAAAATCTGGATCCGGCCTTGTTCACCGGACTTTCCGGTCAATTTGCCTCTAACGCGGGAGGCAGGGAGCTATCAGTCACCTATGTGCGCTCCTCCTTTAACGGGTGGGTATATGCCTCCTTTACGGAGATGAATGAATATACCCGGGAAGCCCGTTCGATAGGATGGTTCACTTTTTATGTAAGCGTTCTTATGGTTATGCTGACCGTCTTATTCGTATGGCTGGGCAGCCGCAGGGTATACACGCCGATCAGACAGATGTTTCAGGCCATCGCGCAGCGTCTGCCCGTCCATATGGAGAATAGCAGGAATGAGCTGCAGGTTATCGATACCCATATCAAGGAGCTGTTTGCATTCAATACCCAGCTTCAGGAAGAGCTTGATCAGACGAGCCGTCAGGTCCGCACTTACTTCCTGCTTAGACTTTATCAGGATCAGCTGGGGTCAACCGAAATTATGGAGCGGATCAGGCTGTACGGATACGGCAAGCAGGTCGATAGCTGGCAGCGGCTCATTGTGATGACGCTTCAAATCGACGACCTTGAAGACACCCGGTACAGTCAGAAGGACCAGGATCTGCTGCTGTTTGCTATTAATAACATAGTTGAAGAAATGATCCCCCCCGGCGACAGGCTGCCTCCGGTAATCGTGGACCAGACGCAGGTTACGCTTGTCGGTTCGGCCGGTAGATCGGAGGAAGAGTTCGGAGATGATATCTATAAGCTGACAGAACAGATTCAACAGCACATGAAACATTACCTGGACCTTGATGTCAGCATCGGGATCAGCCTCCCCTTCGAATCACTGTTGAAAGCCGGGCGGGCTTACCAGGAAGGATTAGAAGCGCTCAAGCACAGGCTGAAGTTTGGCAAGGGCGTCATCATTCCTTATCACACTCTCAACGAAGGCAAGCATACCGGCGTCTGCTTCTATCCCAAACAGCTGGAGCATCAGCTGATTGATGCGATCAAGCTGGCAGATGAGGCTAGAGCACAAGAGCTTCTGAAGCAATGGCTTGATCAGGTATTCTCCAAAGAGCGCACTCCACAAGAATACCAGATTTCGCTGATCCGGCTGCTGAATGACCTGCTCATCGTCCTGCAGGAGGCCGGTATCCGGTGGTCGCAAATTGGCCTGCAGGAAAGCTCATTATACGAAGAGCTGCTGCAGCTATATGTCTACCCCGAGATCGAAAGCTGGTTTAGAGCACGCCTCATCATCCCCATGGCGGATGTATTCCGGCAGCGGCAAGAGGCGCAGTACCACAACCTGTCAGAGCGGATTATAGCCATAATACAGAACGAATATGATACGGATCTGACACTCGAGAAATGTGCATCCCGGCTCCATTACAATCCCTTCTACCTAAGCAGCGTCTTCAAGAAGGAAACCAATCTGTCATTTAGTGAATACTTGTCCCGGTACCGGTTCAACAAAGCTAAGCAGTGGCTCATCGAGACCGATATGCCCATCAAGGAGATTGCCGAGCGGCTGACCTACAACAACTCCCAGAATTTCATCCGCTCCTTCCGCAAGCAGGAGAACATGACGCCAGGACAGTACCGGAAGCAGTACAGCAGCCGAGAGAGCTAGTCCATTGCGAAGGCTGCGTCGTGGCATTGGCGGTTATGCATACACCTGGCAGAACGGCTCCCGCCGGATCATCTCGGCAGGAGCCGTTCCATTATTTTTCCGACCAGATACCACCCTTATATTCCGTCTCGTCATGCTTGACTGCTTCTCCCGCACATTTAGCTCCTTCCATTACCTCGGCTGCATTATCAAGCGGCTTGTACCCGATCAGCTCCTCCAGATAATCAATGTTGTAGTAATTGTCCGTGTTATTGGAGGTGCCGTACATCGCGAGGAATTTGATGTCCTTGTCCGCTTCAATGCATCGCTCTGTTAGCTGCACAAGATCTCTCGCCGAAATCCATATATGCGCCGCACGGTCCGAATGAGGGCAATCGTCGCCCGGGAAGTTGCCAATCCGCATATTGAGGGAGGACACGCCGTATTTGTCGGAATACAGCCGTCCCAGCAGCTCGATATAACATTTGCTGAGACCGTAGAAGCTGTCCGGCCGGTAGGGGTCGGTAGCTCCAATCTGCTCGTCCACCTCGTAAAAGCCGGTAGCATGGTTAGAGCTCGCGAAGATTACCCGTTTAACCCCATTCTTGCGGGCCGCCTCGTAGATGTGGTAAGCCCCCGTTACATTGATAGGCAGCACTTTGCCGAGAAAATCCTCCTGATCCTTTGCCCATGCGATATGGAGGATGGTATCTACTCCTTCCGTGAGCTCCAGAAGCCTCTGAGGATTAGTCACATCCAGCTCGATGACACCTCTTTCCTCATCAGCGCGGATATCACCGGCTACAATCTCATACTTGTCCTTCTCATGAAGCCCCTCCAATATTGCGCTCCCAACAACTCCAGCAGCACCCGTGATTAACAGCTTTCGTTTCATCAGCCTCATCCCTTCCATTCGAATTGGGGAAGTCTTGTATCTTACCTTTATTACCCAAACAAGCTGGTATTATTTCCTGCAGACTTTAGACCCCTAATATAATAGATGAGCTATAAAATGTAAGCGCATTCCGAAAGCCATCGTTTAATCTTCTCAAAACCACATATAATAATAAATATGCTTCTATCCCCCCAGAGGTTTATTCCAGAAACTCATCTTCTGTCAGTGCATCTCATTTTACTAATTGGAATTAAATTGCTATTATTGAATTCGTATCTTTATTTTATAGCGTTGACGCTTACAAATCGCTTCCCTCCCGGTAAATCCTTAGCTGCTCCTTCTCCCGAGCAGGCGCCCCCCGCCTGCAGTCATCCGGACTGCTTCCATTTTGCCGTCTGCCTTTTTAGCGCTAAATTAGAATAGGAAATTTTCATTGATTATTAATAAATAATTTAATACAATCATTAACAGATGTCTTATTTATACGATGCGTGAAGCAGCTGATGCTCACGCGACCAAAAACCCGTCGGAGTATTTGAATACGCTGCCGATTCAGTGGGGGAACCATGAAAATTGATGTTACTGATAAGTGGCTGCCGGTATATGAAGCATTGGCCAGCGCTGTCCGCATTGAGATGATTCAACTGCTCGCCAAACAGGAAATGAACGTAAAAGAATTAGCGCAAGCGCTTAACTTGAGCAGCGCGATAATGACTATGCATGTCAAGAAGCTGGAGAAAGCCGGCCTTATTAACACTACAATGGTATCCAGCCGCGGCGGCGCCAAGAAGGTCTGCTCGCTGGCCGTTGAGGGTATTGAAATCGCTTTTCCTTCTAAAGTTTTGCCGCAAAATCGTGATTACCATCTTACAGAGGTTTCGGTCGGACACTACACTGATTTCCAAATTGAGCCTACCTGCGGACTAGCCACAGTTGAAAGCGTAATCGGTATCTTCGACGAGCCCCGTTATTTCCTTGACCCTGAGCGGGTAAACGCCAAAATTTTATGGTTTGGTCAAGGGTACGTCGAGTATAAGGTGCCGAATTTCCTTCTGAGAACCGAAGAACCGGTAGAGCTTGAAGTTTCGATGGAAATCTCCTCTGAAGCTCCGTTTGCTAATGAGAACTGGCCTTCTGATGTTACCTTCTTCCTCAACGGTGTCCATGTTGGTACATGGACCAGTCCCGGCGATTTTGGCGGCGGTAACCGCGGCAAGTATACACCTGACTGGTGGTGGAACGAAATTAATCAGTTTGGCCTGCTCAAGGTGCTCAAAATTAACGACAAAGGGACTTTTATTGACGGTCAGAAGCTCTCCGAAGTCACACTGGATCAGCTGGACATTAAGCAGAAGCAGTGGACCTTCCGCATGGCTGTAATGGACAGTGCTCAGCATGTTGGAGGATTAACGATTTTTGGAGCTGGTTTTGGCAACTATAATCAGGATATTAATTTCAAGCTGTACTATGAGAAGAATCCACAGGCATAGTTAACCTGACAACCCTGCCGGCACAACAGCCAGCAGGGTTGTCATATATTTTAGAATAACGATAAGGCCCTCAACGCACTTGAAAGCGCGTGAGGGCCTTATTAATAATACTTGAGCTGGCAGGCTCAACTTAACGGGAATACCATAGCCGAAATTAAGCTTTGACCAAACGGATAACATTCCATGACTTTGCTGAAAGAACAGCATGCAAGACGCCGCCGTCGAGTTTGCTGTTACCGCCTGTATGCGGAACAACTTCCTCTTTTGCAGCACTGTTTCTAGCTTTCAAGTCCGAATGCTCGAGCACGATATGCTCTGCGATTTTATAACCTTCAAAGCTGCGGACATCGCACTCCAGCTGAAGCCCTTCCTCAAGATGACGGTTCACTGCAAAGATGGTGACTTCTTCCTTCTCTTCATTAAATACCGCGGTAGACTCCAGGTAAGGAACATCTGTGAATTCCTTGGAGTCATAAGTCGGCGACTTCGACAAGGTATGAAGCGCCACTCCTCTGCCGTATAAAGAAGCATGAAGGTAAGGATAGTAGATCGTTTGACGCCAAGCACTGCCGCCCTGTTCTGTCATAATAGGCGCGATAACATTGACCAGCTGTGCAAGGCAGGCAATCTTAACTCTGTCAGCATGCTTCAGGAATGTAATAAGAAGTGTACCAACAAGCAGGGCATCTTCAAAATTGTAATGGTCCTCCAGCTGTGGAGGTGCGATCGTCCATGGCTCGATCTGCTTATCAGCATCGTTGGAGTGATACCACACGTTCCACTCATCAAAGGAAAGGTTCAGCGTTTTCTTGCTGCGCTTCTTCGCCTTGATGAAGTCTGCCGTTGAGATAACCGTCCGGATAAAGCGATCCATCTCAAGCCCTTTGGCCAGGTAGTTCGCCGGGTCGTTCTCGGCATTGCCGAAGTATTGATGCAGCGACACAAAATCGACATGCTCATACGTATGCTCCAGCGTAGTCGCCTCCCACTGCGGGAAGAGCGGCATCGCTGAATTGGAGCTGCCGCAGGAGACCAGTTCAATCGTTGGGTCTACAAGCCGCATAGCCTTGGCTGTCTCAGCAGCCAGACGGCCATATTCCTCCGGCGTCTTTTGGCCGACCTGCCAAGGACCGTCCATTTCGTTACCCAGACACCAAGTCTTAATTTTGTGAGGCTCTTTATAGCCGTGCGAAATTCGCAGGTCGCTATAATAAGAGCCGCTTGGATGATTACAATATTCAAGCAGGTTACGTGCAGCATCGATGCCGCGCGTTCCCAGGTTAACGGCCATCATTACATCAGAACCGGCTTTTCTTGCCCAGTCAGCAAATTCATTGGTTCCCATCTCATTGGTTTCGATAGTCCGCCAAGCAAGCTCCAGCCTACGTGGTCTGGAGGCAACCGGGCCTACGCCGTCTTCCCAATTATATGCGGATACCATGTTGCCGCCCGGATACCGGACGATCGGAACATTAAGGTCACGCACCAATTCCAAAACATCTTTACGGAAGCCCTGTTCATCTGCCGAAGGATGGCCAGGCTCATAAATACCGCCATATACCGCCCTTCCCAAATGCTCAATGAACGAACCATAAATCCGTTTGTCTATTTCTGCTACACGGTAAGCTTTGTCAACGACCATACTGGCTTTTTTTAGCTGAGACATGTCTTAACCCCTTTTCCGGTAGTGTATTGAAGCGCCTTAATCAAAGAGAAGGGGTAATCAATTGATTACCCTTTCACTCCTGATATTGCAACTGACTCAATAATCTGCTTCTGGAAAATTAGGAATACAATCAGCATCGGGAGCAGTGCAATAATAGATGCTGCCATAATAAGCGGATAGTCGGTCTGGATGGCATAGGTCGCATTATAGTTGGCAATAACCAGCTGCAGCGTCTGCTTCTCCGGTGAATTCAGATAGATGATCGGTGCCAGGTAGTCGTTCCAGATTCCCATAAACCAGAGAATAAGCTGAGCTGCGATTGCCGGCTTAATCAGCGGGAACGTAATTCTGGTAAAGATACCGAAGTACGAAGCCCCGTCAATCTTGGCCGCTTCAATGATCGCATTAGGCACGCTCATCAAATACTGCCGCAGGAAGAAGATCATAAAGATGTTACCAAATAATCCCGGAACGATCAACGGTAACAGCGTATCCACCCAACCTGCCTTGGAAAACATAATAAACTGCGGAATCATAACGGCAGGATACGGTATCATTAGTGAAGCAAGCAATCCCATGAAAATGTAATCTCTAGCCGGGAAGCGCAGCTTCGAGAAGGCAAAGGCAGCCAAGCTGGATGTCAGCGTACCAATAATCGTAACACTTACTGCCACGATTATACTGTTCATAATACCTTCAAGCAGCGGCCCCTTTTCCCAGATTTCAGAGTATTTCTCAAACTGCCATGGATCAGGAATCCATTGAGGCGGAAGTGCGAAGACGTCATCCCTCTCCTTGAAAGAAGTCGTCAGCATCCAGATCAGCGGTGCGATCATGAAGACAGCACCCACCAGAAGCAAAATATAGATAATTATATCGGCAAATATGCCTTTTCGTTTGGTTTCACTCATGACGGTTCTCCTCTCTATAGACTATTAATCGTGATTGTCGGACGATTTGTCCAGTTTGAATTGGATGAGCGTAACGACAAAGATAAACAGTCCCAGTACTGCCGCCATGGCGGATGCATAACCCATTTGCAGATTGCCAAATGCTTTCTGCCATACATAGAAGACTACTGTTGCCGACGAATATTCCGTACCACCGGTCGGTGTCATGATGTTGATTTCGGTGAAGATCTGCGATCCGCCGATGATGCTTGTTACAACGATAAAGAAGGTAACCGGTTGTACCATCGGCCATGTGATATGGCGAAGCTTCTGAAGCGCGTTAGCCCCATCCAGATCAGCTGCTTCATAATACGATCTTGGAACGCTCTGCAGAGCCGCAAGATACAGAAGCATCGAATAACCAAGACCCTTCCACACCGTCATAATAATAATCGCCGGTTTTACCGTATGTTTATTGGCTAACCAGTTCGGCCCTTCGATACCGAAAATCTCTAAAAACTGATTAACCAAACCATAGTCACCATTGTAGGCCCACTGCCACAGAATCGAAATGGCAGCCAGCGATGAAATAACCGGAATGTAATAGATAACCCGGAACGTTGTCGTCCCGAACTTGCCTCTGTTAAGTGCCAGTGCCAACATAAGTGCAAGTACCAGACCAACAGGTATACCTAACATCAAATAGAACGTATTGAAAAGCGCCTTATGAAACTGTTCGTCTGCTAATAGCTCTTGATAATTACCAAGACCCATAAAGTCCATGCGCCCAAGACCATCCCAGTCGGTAAAAGAACCATATAGGGAGTACAGTGCCGGGAACAAAGCGAAAATCAGAAATCCTAGAACGGGCGGCAGTATGAATAGGTAGCCATAATATTTCTCTTTACGGTACAGATTGGATTTGGTTTTCATGTTTCACCCCTGGTTATCCACGGAACGAAAATGATGTTAGTTGTCATGTTAACCCAACTAACATCATTTCCCCGTTAAAAATGACTACTGTTTATCTCTTTTTATATTACTTTTTGGACTTTTGCTCTTGCTCGATAGCTTTATCAAGAAGCTTTTGCATTTTTGGCTGCTCTGCTTTTACAAACTCAGCAGCTGTAATCTTGCCGTCAAGCACAGGTTGAATATCCGTGAAGAACAGCTGGTACCACTCAGCGTTGTATGTGCGGTAGCCAGGAAGCGGACGGCCGTACTCATTTACGATCTGCAGGAACTCTTGCTTGTTAGCAGGCTTCGTGGTCTCATCTGCAGCCCATGTTTCAGCCATTTCAACCAGGTTAGGAATCTGAATCTTCGCATCAACAAGCGCTTGCTGGCCTTGCTCGGATGCTGTCAGGTAAGCAACCAATTCTGCTGCTTCCTTAGGGTTCTTCGTCTTGCTGGAAACACCCACACCAAGGGAACCGAGCCATGCAGCAGTCTCACCAGTAGAACCTGCCGGGTAAGGAATCAAATCATAGTCGAAAGGAAGCGATTCGTAAGTGGCCAAGTCCCAAGGACCAACCGGGAAGAATGCAAGCTCGCCTTTCATCCAACGCTGGTAAGTATCAAGCGTCTGAGCGTCTTCAATCGATGGTGTAATCTTGTATACGTTTTGCATATCAGCAAAGTACTGGAGTGCTTCAGCAAACTTCGGATCATCGATTGTTACCTTCGTGCCAGACTCGTCCAGCCAGTCCGCGCCATTGCTCCATACGAAGGATTGAAGCGACCAGTTAACGTTGAAGCCGGTACCATACTGATCTGGCTTGCCGTCGCCGTTCTTGTCAATCGTCAGCTGCTGGTTGACTTTAATGAACTCGTCCCAAGTATAAGGCTTGTCCTTGTCTGGAAGCGGAATGCCTGCTTCTTCAAACATTGTCTTGTTGTAGCCCAGGGAGAATGGCCCCAAATCCTTCGGCAGGCCGTAGAGTGCACCTTGTCCTACCTTGTCTCCGTCGTAACGGTACAAGTCAACGCCTTTTTGCCACAGTTTGCTAATATCGATGTTCTCTACATTCTCAACATACTGAGTAATATCAAGCAGCACGCCGCCATTTGCGTAAGCTCTGAGGTCACCTGTTTCAAAGAAGAATACGTCTGGCAGGCTGTTGCCTGTAATAGCAGCCTTCAGCTTTGTTACATACTGGTCAGGCGCAGTAGTGATAACCTTAACCTTTACGTTCGGATGGTCTTTTTCATATTGAGCTACCGTATCTTTATAAGCCTTTTGCTCCTCTGGACCACCACGGAACATGAACGTCAGCTCTATTTTTTTGTCGCCGCCTTCTCCGCTTCCGCCAGTATTGCCGCCGTTGTTGCCACCGCAGCCTGCAAGAACGAGAACAAATGCCATCATCAGAGTTACTGCCGACAACCATTTCTTTTTGCTACCCAATTCAAACCCCTCCTAAATGTAAAAGCCAGATGTTGTATCTATTTGCAGAAAGGCCCGCAAATATTCAAAAACATTTTTTTAGTCAATCATTAATATCTATATTAACTGCAAAATGTTTTTGTTACCTTTATGATAATTCAAAGCGCTTACAATGTCAATGTATAATTTTAAGCGCTTTCTTGAGAGACGCAGAGTAGTATTTAATATTGGTATTAGCACAAACAATTAAATATTTACTGCCAATATAAAATTAATCATAGCGGGAACCGAACCGAAAGGCAGCGCTTTCATCCAATCCGCATGATAATGACTGCAGATTTAGCGCCTTCGCTGCAGCCACACTTTCCCGGAAAGCATGAGACCGGTAGACCGCCAGCCTCATGCCAGTCGCAGGAAATGCTGTTGAAGCGCCCCTTATTTCTGCCCGCCAGGAATGCCGAAGTCCGGCGTTCCATCTTCACGCCATGCAATCGCCTGTACGCGTGTGTGGCGGTTAGGGTCATACAGCGGATCACCTGTGATATCCTTGTAGCTGCGTGCATGATATACGAGCAAGTCTTCCTTGCCGTCTTCAGACACTGTAAAGCTGTTATGGCCAGGCCCGTAATGCTCGGTTTCCTCATTAGTGGTAAACACCGGCTCCGGGTTTTTCTTCCATACCGACGGATCAAGCAAGTCAGCGTTCTCATCAGCGGACAGAATTCCCATACAATAGTTAAAATCTGTAGCGCTTGCAGAGAAGGTTATGAAGATTTTACCGTTACGTTTCAGGACAGCTGCACCTTCATTAACCAGGAAACCGATCTTCTCCCAATCATATTCCGGTGTCGTAATCATAACCTGCTTATCGATTTCAATCGTCCACGGGTTGGTCATTGGTGCAATGTACAAGTTCGAATTTCCAACGATATCAGGATCCTTCTGAGCCCATACCAGGTACCGAACTCCGCGATGCTCAAAGGTTGTGGCATCCAGAGCGAATGATTCCCACTTTGTCTTGATCTGACCCTTCTCAACCCATTCGCCTTCAAGCGGATTCTCGGAATCGTTCTCAAGAACGAACATACGGTGGTCGAACAGACCTTCGTTTGTCTCAGCAGTCCAGGCAGCAGCAAAGTAGATATACCACTTGCCGTCAATGTAGTGAATTTCCGGCGCCCAGATGTTCGCGCTCATTAAACCGGTTTCATGTTTGCGCCAGGCTACCACAGTCTCGGCTTCAGCTAGTCCATTAATTGTCTTGGATCTGCGCAGCTCAATCAGATCGTAAGCCGGTACTGAACCAGTGAAGTAGTAATAGCCGTCAGTGTGGCGATAAATCCACGGATCAGCCCGCTGGAGAATAAGAGGATTGGCGTACTGGTTTCCCTTAGTGACTGTTGACATGAATGTCCACCTTCCCATCTGCTAATTTAACGTTTTTGTTATATTGTTAATATCATGATTATATAAATAACATCAATGTGTGGCAATAGCAATTTTCGAGTATTTATCCGCCCGCAGGCTTGTTAACAGTTTTGACACATATTTGCTCCTGCTATTTTTAGCATTGCCTATACCGAGCACAGCTATTCGAAGCTAATAAAAAACCGGTTTCCTTATTTATATCGGAAACCGGCAAGAAGTTCATTAACCGCTTTAGTGTAAAGATTATTAGATTTGTTAACGACTCTGGGTGATAAGAAGGGCATTGCTGATCTTGCGCCCCGGCGTGGTAATATAGCTGCCCTTATAGTATAAGCCGCTCGAAGCCCCGCCATCCATATTCATCGCTTGATAAGCTCCGGCCTGCTTCATAATGCTCGCCATCTGGGGAATAGTCGCCCCCTTACTCGTCACAAGAAGCAGCTTGTGGTCACGGGTCAGGCCAATAGCGCTTCGCGCGCCGCCGCCGGTCAGTATTTTCGGATCACGGAAGCCCTCTTCCTTGACATTGAGAGTTATCTTACCATTAGTGACAAGCCTCGGGCCTACCTGCAGGGCTCCGTCAACATCTCCCTGCTCGTAACGCTCAGGAAATGAAAGACCCGCAACCATTTCGGCACGGTTCATCTCATCAAACAGAAAGACAGTCTTTCTGTCACCCGAGCTCTTCTTCTTGATTTCCCCGTTATTGACAATGTAACCATACGGCGTTTTGAAGCTCGCATCCGAATAGGCATCAAAGAATGTTCCGTTCATGGCTACGACCGCCTTATGGCGCGAGGCTAACGTCTTTAGCTCCTCGACACGGCCTACTGCACCGCCAGCTATCCCAACTGACAAATCTATAGACGGATGCAGAAGGGTTACTGTCACAATGTCGACTGACATAGAAGAGCCGCCTACCCGGAACGAACGTTTGGCATGCTTAATCGGCTCCCCGCTGCTTACCTTCACACCTTTGTTGATTACAGGCAGCTTATACGTATCTCCCTCATAAGTAATGAAGAGAGAGGAGGTTGCTGAATCCATTTTGGCACTTAAACCAAGACTCTGACAAATGAACTTTAGCGGCGCATAAACAACCCCCTCCTCCCTGAAGGGCTTGTCATCAAGCGTCACCTTCTTATCATCAACCATAGCCTGTGGCTTGTCTACAAAGAATGTAATTACCTTCGTATCCTTAATGATGGTGACCTTACCATCCTTGCTGTTCCACTGTACCTTGGCACCTGTCTGCTCGCTGATGAAGCGGATCGGCACGAACGTACGGTTCGCCTTCTGGTCATTGTAGCCATACATCTTGGTTCCAGCCGAAGCTGGTAAAGCACCGAGCAGTAATGACATGACTACTGTCCAAACGATAATCTGACTGCGAATCGGTTTCATACTCACTTTCCTCCGTGTTATCTCTAGTGGCTCTCACCCTAGTTTTATATCGGCACGGAGTGAGGAAGATTTTAGGCTATTTGGTCGGATCCTCGTTTGTCATCCTTCTTTTTGCTCCACGGCCTTGAATGTGTTGGTTACTAGTCCAGCCCTGCGAAGCTTCGCATTGACCTTGACAGAGACAGCTGCCTTGCTGAATTGAATATTCCAGCGTCCCTTCACTCTCTGGAAATAATCATGTTGCTGCCTGTTCATCTCCTCCCCGAAACCAAAAATATCACTTCCATATCGCGTCTGGACCAGCACAATTACATCCTTCAACCGCTGAGCAAGCACAGTCTCTGTTCTGCTCTCATAAGCTTGGTAAACCTTCTTCTTGCTCAGGTCATCCGCACATTCCGTCCCATCAATCTGCCCTTCAACCTCAATACCCAGGTGGATCTGCGGTATGTCATCTTTCACTGCCATCTTTATTTTTGCGCGCGTATCTTTCAAGTCGACCGTAAACCGCTCACTCGCATTCTCTCTGCAGGCAGCTGAAATAACGGTCTCCCTGAGCTTATTATCCGCAAGCAGCACGTAGGGTATAGCCTCAACTGGCAGGGAGCCAACATACTTGTCCTCCTTGAATATGGCAAGTCCGTCCATGAAGACAAGTGCGTCCGGAGTTACTTTCTCCATATTGCTGACTGACTTTCCTTCCTCTGCAGAGCCGCGTATTTTGACTATCGACATTACCGGTTCACGTCCGGGTGACATTAGGGAATTAACGATGTCCTTCAGCCTGATATCCGGATCTCCGCCCCACTCCCGCTTGAGCGTCTGCATCTGCGTATTCAGCTTTATGGAAGGCACCTTCTGAACCGGATACGTGATTTGCAGGACATCAGCAGCCTTCCCCTTACGTGCCAGAATAATCTCAAAATCATTTCGGATTTCCCGGCTTCGTTCCAAGTAGTCCAAGAAATCAAACAACCCTTCACGCGCAACATCCAGACTGATGACGAGCAGGCGCATATGGGAAAAGACTAGATCCCGGGTCAACCCGGTATTCATTTTTTGCGCAAGCTCGGCAATCGTATGCCCCTCTCTCCAATAAACAATTGCCGGTGCCGCTGCTCCGCCCTGCTGCTGGTTCAGCTCCGGGCTGTTAATCACCTCGACCGTAAGTCTATATTTCATCTCCTCACCCGTATCAATTGCCATCCCGGTAACAACCGACACTTCGTTAACTTCCCGCCGGTCCCAGCACCCTGTCTGGCAAATTAATGACAAAAGCAAGAGAGGCAGCAGTATACCGTGTCTATTCATGGTTGATCACCTTTACTTTTACGCTTTCCTCTTCGTTCTGAAGGATATACCGGAGGCGGTGAAGGCGATTCACTTTCCTGCTGCTTCACGGCGCTGTCGGGCTTCAGCATCTGCGGCCGCAGCTTGGAGGCCCATACCGGAAGGCGGATAAAGATATCCTTCTGATCCTTCATAATGAAGGGAGCGATAGGTGCCAGATAAGGCACCCCAAAGGAACGGAGTCCGCAGAGATGACCAACCATCACCATAAGCCCCAGGAACACACCATACAGACCAAAAACACCGCCCAGCACAATAAGCCCGAAGCGAAGCAGTCTGGAGCTGATCGAGAATATATAGTAGGGGGCAACGAAGCTTGATATCGCGGTCAGAGCCACGACTATTACCATTGTGTTGGAGATAATTCCTGCCTCCACAGCAGCCTGGCCAATTACCAGACCGCCTACAATCGAGATGGTTCCACCCACTGCCCGGGGCATCCGCACCCCCGCTTCCCGCAAGATTTCAAAGGTTACCTCCATGAGAAAAGCTTCCACGACAGCGGGGAAGGGGACACCTTCCCTCTGTGAAATCACAGAGATCAACAACGGCGTGGGAATCAGCTCATGATGATAAGTAATGACCGACACATACAGGGACGGCAGCATTAGCGCGAACATGAAGGACAGATACCGGATCAGTCGGAGGAAGCTGCCCATCATGAAGGACTGGTAGTAATCCTCCGGTGCGATCATAAAATCATTAAAGACAGTTGGAAGCGTAATTACAAACGGCGTACCATCCACTACGATGGCAGCCTTGCCGGATACCAAATGAGCCGAGACAGCATCGGGACGTTCCGTACTGTAAACGGTCGGAAACGGCGTTATCGTCTTATCCGCGATAAATTCCTCGATGTTCCCTGTCTCAAAGACAGCATTCGTGCGGATATCCTGCAGCCGCTTCCGAGCCTCCTCCACTATACCTTCATTCGCTATTCCCTTCATATAGATCAGGCAGACATTAGTGCCTGTGTCTGTGCCAATCGTGAATGTCTCGATCCGAAGCTTGTGATTCCTGATCCGCTTGCGCAGCAAGCTAAGATTGGTCCGCAGATCCTCCACGAAGCCGTCCTTAGGCCCTTTCACTATTGTCTGGGTGGTCGGCTCCTGTATCCCCCTCTTGCCGCCCCCTTCGGTGAATATAGCGACTGCAGCAGAAACTCCTTCCATAACTATCACACTGAAGCCTTCGAGGATCTTCTGAACAGCATCCTGGTTCGTGTGAAGGATTACGTGAGCAGATCCGCCTAACATTTTTGCACAGAGCTGCTCAAACTCATCAACACTTGCAACCGATTGTTCGACAGGAAGCCGCCCTATCGGCTGCAGTACCCGTTCAGTGAGCAGCTGTGCATCCGTGATGGTGAGCAGGTAGAGAAGCATGGCCTGCTTCTGTCCAATCTGCAGATCCTCCATCCTTAGATCCTTGGTTTCACCAAAAAGTTCAGTCATTTCCTCACGGCATTCATCAAGATTACCCGTTAACGGCAGCTCACTTCCACTTCTGTAACGTTCCCCTGAACCCATGACGCTTCACCCTCCTCTGCCTCCAGCGTTGTATGAGCAGTACGGCAAGCAGCAGCACCGGTATTATAATTTGGAAAGGAACATGAAAGAATAAAGGCACGATTTGCACTCCTTCTTCGATATGCTCCGCAAAATTGGCGGCAATAATGATCGACAGAAAGCCTACCATCAAACCGCAGGGAAGGACAAAATGCCGGAAGGGGATGCGGGTGAGAAATTCAAGGCCTTTTAAGCCGCCATAGAAAAACAGGCTGACTTTTACAAAAATGCCGACCATCATAATAAAAACAACAAGCGCATCCAGCCGCTCAATAAAGTTGGCAATGGAGACTTCCCTTACAACACTAAGCAAAGGGAAGGTCGACCTGGCTACCATATCCCCGCCGAGCACAGCAATCATTAAGAAGGCATGGTACGAAAGCACTGAGCCTGACAATACGGTCGCAAGCAGGGCAGTGAGCGGCATGTAGCGGGGATGGGTGGTGTGGGCCATAATAATCATGAGAACAACAGTCTCACCGTAAGGAAAGGTTACCAGCTCAGGGAAGACCACCTTCAGCACGGGCTCCCACCCATCCCCTAATACCGGCAGCAAATTCTCAACACTGATATCTTGACCGAATATTAAAAATAACGTAATAAGCAGGACAAAGGTAATAAAATACGGCACAAAGGTCTCTGACATTCTGCCCAGCACCTCAATCCCCATATAAACCATGTAGATCACCGTCAGAATAAACAGCAGCGTCACAATTTCCAATGGTGTTTCCGGCAGGACATCAATGATGAGGAGCTCGGTAAAATCGCGTAAAACACGGGCCGATATATAAAAGAAATACAGGATGTAAAGAACCGCAAGCAGCCGTCCCGGCCATCTGCCGAAGACCAAAGACAAAATATCATAGAGATCATATCCCGGCTTGAGACGAAGAATATAAACGTAAATTACGACAAGTATAAGCCCAATCGCACAGGCCACAATTTCAGCAATCCACAGATCCTGTTTGGCATCGGCAGCGCCAGCCCCTACAACAATAGCTGACCCCACCTGAAACAGGAATATAAGAACGAACTGCTGCAATATGGAAATCCGCTCCAGCAGCGGAGAATGCATACGTCACTCCTCCTTCCTTGCACGCCAGCGTCTGAAGTCAATCACTATAGCGCACACGAGTATAGCCGGTATATAAAGCAGCAGAAGCATTTCACCTTTGAACAGATTATCTATCCAGAGCATCTCCACAGCCTCCATAATCGGTAGCTTGTAGATGAATGCATCTAAGACAGCCATACCAGATATTAAAAGCAGGAGCAGCAGAACGGTCACTAATGAAACCACCGGTCATCACCTTATTCCATCCAATATCTCGTAGTGTGAGCATAAACTGCATTTTCCATTCCGCGCCTGCAGAAGTGCGGATATTTCGCAGCATTAAGGCGGATGCCCGCAAACACAAAAAAGACTGCCCGAATGAATACATCGGGACAGTCTGTGTTCTGCCTAAATCGGAGGCATATTCTATTGCAGCACCCGTAGCGGCGGTGCTTGAAGCTGCTCCTGCCGCAGAGCAGTCCATACGGCACGCAGCGTCTTTTGCAGCTGCCAGGCTGTACGGCCTGCAGCCAGCACTGCCAGGCCGTGCTTGCTTGTCAAGCTTGCTCCTGCCAGAACGGGATGTTCTCCGGCTGCCTGAAGCGGCTTATCCAAGACTTCCCGGGCTGTTGCGAGCCAGCCGGGATTGATCCGGTCAGAGAAGGCATAGAGAGTGCCAAAGTGAGTCTGTCCTTCCCACGCTCCAGGCGCCTCAAGCTGTTGCAAGCCAGGTTCTATCAGCTGCCGCTGATAAAAGACCAGCTCATCCCCATGATAAACCTTGAGACGGTTATCCAGCTTCCGGTAGAGGAACGATTCTCCGCGGAGCAGCCGGCCCGGACTCAACACCTCTGCCTGCATCCATACCGCTCCACATCCGAGCTGTACCTCCGAATCATTCATCAGGTCAGCGTCACGGTAGAGCATAATCGGCTCCATCATGCTCTGCATTAATGCTCCGTCCTCCACCTTGAAGCGCTGCTGCATAACAGCCCCACTTCCATCCCCACAGGGGTGTACCTTCGTATAGCTCTGGTTGGTCACATAGACAGAAGTTCCTGGTCCAGCCCGCCAATCAAACCGATAGGTATCACCCTCCAGCATGCCTGGTGAGGCATCCATGACAATGGCCGCAAGCTCCCCGCTGTAATCGAACGTTTTGGCGATTTTGATTGGAGCGGTCTGATATTTGCCAGTCATGACCGTTGTTCCGCCCCGCTGTTCAAACTCCGCCCGCAGGAAGGAAGTACGGGAAGCCTTCTCTTCCCGCTGCTGCTTAGTGGGAATGGGTAATGCCTTGGGCATGCTGGAGTTCATGCTCAATCCAATGCATGATCCGGTCAACGCCTTCACCGCCGTGCAGGTTAGAGAAAATGTACGGACGGTCGCCGCGCATCTTCTTCGTATCCTCTTCCATAACCTCGAGACTGGCACCTACATAGGGAGCCAGATCAATCTTGTTAACGAGCAGCAGATCCGAACGCATAATGCCCGGTCCGCCTTTACGCGGAATTTTCTCCCCTTGAGCCACGTCAATAATATAGATGAACCGGTCCACCAGCTCCGGACTGAAGGCCGCTGCCAGGTTATCCCCGCCGCTTTCAATCAGAATAAAATCAAGATCACCAAACCGGGCTTCAAGCTCCTCAACCGCCTCGAAGTTCATGGAAGCATCCTCGCGGATTGCCGTGTGAGGGCAGCCGCCCGTTTCCACGCCGATAATGCGCTCCTCCGGCAAGCATCCCGTGTGAAGCAGGATACGAGCATCTTCCTTTGTATAGATATCATTCGTAATGACGGCCATATTGTATTTGGCGCTGAGCGCTTTGGCGATACGCTCAACAAGCGCCGTCTTGCCGGAGCCTACAGGACCTCCGATACCGATGCGAACCGGCCTCGACCGGTCTAGCTCCGGACGCTCCCATTCCTGATGATGATGCCCTTGACCTTGACACATTGTGCATTCCCCCTGTGCTATTATTGGTATTGCTGCGTTGCCCTTCTATCGTTTATGACATAAACAACCGAGAATAGAGTGTTTCATGACGGATCATCGCAAGCTCAGACATCGGCATATTGGTATAGGCTTCCTCTGGCCTCAAACGCTCGACCAGGCGCCAAGCTTCCGCCGTACGCGGAGTAAGCCTTGCGATCAGCTTCTGTCCTTCTGTCTGCCCCATCGACATGAGGCGCAGGGCGCTGTTGACACAGGTCACAATACAAGTATACAGATATCCCTGGACGGCCTGTTCAAGCGATACACCCAGTCTCAGACAGGCGATCCCGTGAACAAGCGGATGCGAGGCAAAGCATCGTCCTGCCGCGGCCGCCTCCCTAAGCGGCTCCCAGTCCAGATCCGAGTGGACACTAACCGCCAGCTGCATCATTCTCCGGCCCATTTTCTCGACACCTGTACGGGATTCTGCTCCAATCCGCTGGAGATGAACCAGCCTCTCTATGGCCCATACACGCTCCCAGCCTGCCTCTTCCCATTCATATACGGCCTTGATGATCATGGCATCACTTGTTGCCCAGCTCTGCAGCAGCATCGCACCAGCATACTGTTCCAGCTCTGCAACCGTATTAATTCGCCCTTCTTGCACCAGAGTCTCCAGACCGAAGGAATGAGAGAACCCGCCGATCGGCAGTGCCGAATCCAGCAGCTGCTGCATAGCCAGCCACGGAATCATACGCCTTCCCCCTTCCCGCTCGTCTAGCTGCCTCTCTGTCAAAACAGAAAATACCGCTGCGCCATCGGGACGACCTCGGCCGGCTCGCAAGTACACAGCTCTCCATCCACCTTAACCTGGTAGGTTTCCGGGTCCACCTCAATACTCGGCGTTGCATCATTGAGGATCATATCCTTCTTCGTTATTCCCCGGCACCCTCGGATAGGTTCAACCCGCTTCCGCAGTCCAAGCTCTTCATGGATCCCCTTCTCATATGCCGCGCGGGACACGAAGGTAATGGAGCTGCTCGTCAGCAGCTTGCCGAAGGAGGCGAACATGGGCCGGCCGTAAACCGGCTGGGGCGTGGGTATCGACGCATTCGGATCTCCCATCTGCGCATAGGCAATACTGCCCCCCTTCAGCACCAAATCCGGCTTTACCCCAAAGAACATCGGGTTCCAGATAACCAGATCGGCGAACTTACCAGGCTCCAGCGAGCCCACAATATGGGATACACCATGCGTGATTGCCGGATTGATCGTATATTTTGCCACGTATCTCTTAATCCGGAAATTGTCACTCTTGGTATCAGGCGCAAGCGGACCGCGCTGACGCTTCATCTTGTCAGCCGTCTGCCAGGTACGGATAATAACCTCGCCCACCCTGCCCATCGCCTGAGAATCCGAGCTGATCATGCTGAATACGCCCATATCGTGCAAAATATCTTCCGCCGCAATGGTCTCCGGCCTGATTCGGGAATCCGCAAACGCAACATCCTCCGGAATCCGGCTGTCCAGGTGATGACAGACCATGAGCATATCCAGATGCTCTTCAATTGTATTCACCGTAAATGGCCGTGTCGGATTCGTCGAAGAAGGCAGTACGTTTACCTGGGACGCCGCACGGATAATGTCGGGCGCATGCCCCCCGCCGGCCCCCTCCGTGTGATAGGTATGTATCGTTCGCCCGCCAATTGCCTCAAGTGTATCCTCCAAAAAACCGGCTTCATTCAGCGTATCCGTATGAATGGCCACCTGAACGTCATACTGGTCAGCTGCCTGGAGACAAGCATCAATAGCTGCCGGCGTAGTGCCCCAATCCTCGTGAAGCTTAAGACCGATCGCCCCTGCTTCTATCTGTTCAATCAACGGTCCCGTAAAGGAGGCATTGCCCTTCCCGGTAAAACCGAGATTCATCGGGAAAGCCTCCGCAGCTTCAAGCATCCGCCGGAGATGCCACGGTCCCGGCGTGCAGGTGGTTGCATTCGTACCTGTTGCTGGCCCCGTGCCTCCGCCAATCATCGTTGTAACACCTGAGGAAAGTGCCGTCTCGATCTGCTGCGGGCAGATAAAATGAATATGCGCGTCAATACCGCCCGCCGTAACAATTTTACCTTCAGCCGCAATGACTTCGGTCCCCGCCCCTACAACCATGTTGGCGTCGACTCCATCCATCAGATCCGGGTTTCCCCCCTTGCCAATTCCGACAATATGACCATCGCGGATACCGATGTCCGCTTTTACGATTCCCCAATGATCGATAATGACTGCGTTCGTAATCAGCGTATCGAGCACGCCATCGCGGTGAAGAGCGCCGCTTGACTGTCCCATGCCATCACGGATAACCTTGCCTCCGCCGAACTTGCACTCATCTCCATAAACTGTATAGTCCCGCTCGATCTCCGCCCAAAGCTCCGTATCTGCAAGACGGACGGCGTCACCAGTTGTAGGCCCGAACATCTGCGCGTAGCTCTTCCTGTCCATCCTGCTCATGACCCGGCCCCTTTCCATACAGTCAGCCGCTGACGGACTTCATCGCTCATCCCGCCGCTGCGCGCTTCCCCCCGGCTCAAATTATTCAGCCCGTAAGCCCGCCTGGCGCCTCCGATCTCCGTCAGCCGAACCGGCTTCTCCTCACCCGGCTCAAACCGGACAGCGGTGCCCGCTGGTATATCAAGACGCATGCCAAAAGCGGCTTCACGGTCAAATTTCAGACCCCTGTTCACTTCAAAGAAATGATAATGCGAACCGACCTGTACAGGCCGGTCTCCCGTATTGACAACCACCAGCTCCATCCAATTCCGGCCGGCGTTAAGCTCAATTTCTCCATCCTCTACTCTGTATTCCCCTGGTATCACTGCTGCACGCTCCCTCCGGCTGCTTATCCATCTAGTTAAGAATACTCACATGCTATCCGGCAATCGGATGATGAATAGTTACAAGCTTAGTCCCATCCGGAAAGGTGGCTTCCACCTGGACTTCATGAATCATGGCAGGCACACCCTCCATGACCTGTTCAGGGCTTAAAATCCTTGTACCGTATTCCATTAACTCAGCTACACTCATCCCATCCCGGGCACCCTCAAGAATTTCAGAGGTAATCAGGGCCACACATTCCGGGTAGTTTAGCTTCACACCCCTGCCAAGTCGCCGCCTTGCGAGATCGGCGGCAATAGTAACCAGTAATTTCTCTTTCTCCCGTTCGGTCAGCTGCATAGCTCCCACTCCTGTTGGCTAATTTTTCTACAGCTATTATAGCTCCATTTGTCAACTAAGTAAACCTAAGATGTCAGTTTACCTTACATGTTAGAGTTTTGTTTATGTGCTTTCTTGCAGTGGGAATCCATCGTTCATATGTTTCTTCGTATCAATCTCTTCCGAGGAGGCCGGCCTAGCTTTATTCGCCAGAAAACGACAAGGTCTTTTAAATCCCTAGCAAATGGGTCGGGCTTATGATAAAATAATAGGCATGTACAAGAACAGGGAGGGAACATCTTGGCGGCTAATAAAATGAGATCCGATATGATCAAGAAAGGGTTCGACAGAGCCCCGCACCGCAGTCTGCTTCGGGCTGCAGGCGTTAAGGAAGAGGACTTTGGCAAGCCGTTTATCGCGGTCTGCAACTCATACATTGACATCGTACCCGGTCACGTGCATCTTCAGGAATTCGGCAAGCTGGTTAAGGAAGCGATCCGTGAGGCCGGCGGTGTTCCTTTTGAATTCAATACAATTGGCGTCGATGACGGCATCGCAATGGGCCATATCGGCATGCGTTATTCGCTCGCAAGCCGCGAGATTATCGCAGATTCCGTTGAAACCGTCGTCAATGCACACTGGTTCGACGGCATGGTTTGTATTCCGAACTGCGACAAGATCACCCCGGGCATGATGATGGGAGCACTCCGCGTCAACATTCCGACCGTATTCGTCAGCGGCGGACCGATGAAGGCAGGCAAAACCTCCGACGGCCGCTCCATCTCTCTCTCCAGCGTGTTTGAAGGCGTAGGCGCTTTCCAGGCTGGCAAGATTGACGAGGCAGGTCTTCAGGAGCTTGAGCAGTACGGCTGCCCGACTTGCGGATCCTGCTCCGGCATGTTCACAGCGAACTCCATGAACTGTCTCGCAGAGGCGCTTGGCCTTGCCCTTCCAGGCAACGGCACAATCCTGGCAGTTGCTCCTGAACGCCGTGATTTTGTTAAGCAATCAGCTCGCCAGCTCATGGAGCTGATCAAGCTGGACCTGAAGCCGCGTGATATCGTTACGAAGGACGCTATCGACAATGCATTTGCGCTTGATATGGCAATGGGCGGTTCAACCAACACGGTTCTTCACACGCTTGCGTTGGCTCATGAAGCCGGCTTTGAATACCCGATATCTCGTATCAACGAGGTAGCCGAGCGCGTACCGCACCTGGCGAAGATCGCTCCGGCATCGGATTATCATATTGAAGACGTGCACAATGCCGGCGGCGTATCTGCTGTTCTTAACGAACTGCTGAAGAAGCCTGGGGCTATTAACGGGGATTGTATAACGGTAACTGGCAAAACACTCCGCGAGAATGTACAGGGCCAGGAAATCAAGGATACGGATGTTATCCATACGCTGGACAACCCGCACAGCGAGCGCGGCGGACTGGCTGTATTGTTCGGCAATATTGCACCTGAGGGTGCAATTATCAAGGTAGGTGCAGTCGATAAGTCGGTAGGCGGCTACCATAAAGGTCCTGCGATCTGCTTCGATTCCCAGGACGAAGCGCTTGCCGGCATTGCAGGCGGCAAGATTCAGGAAGGACATGTTGTTATTATCCGCTACGAGGGTCCGAAAGGCGGCCCGGGTATGCCGGAAATGCTTGCCCCAACTTCCCAGATCGTGGGCATGGGTCTTGGTGCGAAGGTCGGCCTTGTAACGGACGGCCGTTTCTCCGGTGCATCCCGCGGTATCAGTATCGGTCACGTTTCTCCTGAGGCTGCTGAAGGCGGTCCAATTGCCTTCGTGCAGGACGGTGACATCGTTGAACTGGATCTGAACAACCGTACCATGAACGTATTGGTCAGCGATGAGGAGCTGGCTGCCCGCAAGGCACAGTGGAAAGGCTTCGAGCCTAAGATCCGCCGCGGCTATCTGGCTCGTTACTCCCATCTGGTTACTAACGCCAGCATGGGCGGCGTAATGAAGATCTAATACAGCAACTGCCCCTTAATCGATACTATCGATGTAAGGGGCAGTTTTTTTTGTGTTATAGAGTCCTGGAACGATTAATAACCTTGGCCCTGACCACCAGACATAATGATTACACCAGAACTGGTACCAATACGTGTGGCGCCTGCTGCGATCATGGCCTGTACAGATGCCATGTCTCTTACCCCGCCCGATGCTTTGACACCCATATCAGGTCCGACCGTACGGCGCATAAGAGAGATGTCCTCTACCGTCGCTTGACCAGGTCCGAAGCCTGTTGATGTTTTGACATAATCGGCTCCTGCCGCCTTGCAGATCAGACACGCTCTTACTTTCTCCTCATCGGTCAGCAGCCCGGTCTCCAGAATGACCTTAACGGCTGCACGGCCGCGGCACATGCCCACCACTCCCGATACGTCGGCCTCTACAACATCATCCATGCCCGACTTCAGAGCACCCACGTTCAGTACCATGTCAATTTCAGTGGCTCCCCCTGCGATAGCATCTCTGGCTTCCGCCATCTTGGCAAAAGTCGAGGTTGCCCCAAGCGGGAAACCAACGACCGTTGTAATACCCACGCCTGAGCCGGCAAGCTGCAGTGCTGCTTCGGGCACCCAGAACGGATTCACACATACCGTTGCAAATTGATGGGTCTTCGCCTCTTCACAAAGCTGTGTAATCTCCTCGAGGGTACTCTGCGGCTTTAACAGGGTATGGTCAATATAAGCAGCAATCTCCTGGGTAGGAATTGGTTGGTTCATCGTATACACTCTCCTTCTATTATCATGAATTTATATTGTCGTCGCTCTTTCTTCCCGCTTTAACAAACTGTCTGCCGTATACTGATCCGTAACCAGAACATTCGTGTATCTGCCTCTGAGGGCGCCGTATACCGCATTCACCTTAGACATACCGCCCGCTACCAGGATAGACTGTTCTTTCTTTCTCAGCTCATCCAGTGTAATGCCAATAGTTCGGTTGTCCAGCTCCACGCTGCAGAGAACACCATCCGCATCGATATACCGGGAGCAAATATCTCCTGCTCCATGCTCATAGATAACCGCGAGATCATCCTCCGTAAAATAATTCGCTTTAATTAATAGGGAATCATCAGTAGGCGCTCCCACGGTAACTATCGCAATATTAGCACGCTGGCCAAGCTCCAGAATATTACGGATATGGCGGTCAGCCTCAATGGCATGCTTTACGACCGCGTGATCGACAATAGCCGGCAGCGGAATGAAATAAGGCGTTGTCTGAAAAGCCTTGCCAAACAGCTGAACAATCTGGTGTGCGTATGTATCGGTCTCAGAATGGCTGACTCCTCCATTCAATTGCACGACTTTCACATTCCGGACATGCTTGGGTTTCAAGTGAACGGCCACCTGATATAGTGTTGTTCCCCATGTCGTGGCAATAATATCCCCGTCCTTGACGATTTCCCTCAAGTAAGCAGCTGCGGCCTCGCCCAGATACCGCTTAATAACAGCCTCTTCATCGTCAGGAACCGGCACTACTACCGCTTTCTTTAACTGAAACTTCTCCTCCAGCCGTCTCGCCGTAATCCCGCTGTTCTCCTTCGGATCAACAATCCGGATCTGTACAATACCTTCCTCCTTGGCAAGCTGAAGCAGCCTGGATACAGTCGGGCGCGATACGCCAAGACGCTTGGCAATATCTTGCTGGCTGTAATCCAGCTCATAGTACATGCGTGCCGCATCTACGACTTTAGCCTGCTTGTCCTCCTGCTTGTCCCAAGTTAGTTCTTTACCCACTTTGGTCTGCGTCATCCTCCCTACAGTAGCCGCCTTCTTGACATTTTCCTCCCATATAGTATGAATAAATTAAGAAATTTTGTAAAGTCATAAATTTAACATCTGTTCTACAATGGGCGAAAAAAAAGCCGCTCAAGGCGTAACTTCCCCGGCGGCTTTGTCAGCTTCGTATGCTCTTAATGGCTTTGCTGCCAGCTCAATAGGCGGTCTTGTCCACTGGCGGTCAGGCGTCGTCGGCGGGTCGTACCGCTTATGAAATTCGTCCATCGACATCGCAATAATACGCGGGATGAGTGTCCCCTTCTTGTTCGACACACGCTTGCCTCCTCCTGGGTGCAGTACACGCAATAGAAGCCGCAGATAGAACCGGGTTAATATATTAAACAGCCCCTTGGGAAGATCAAGGACACTGAAGCCGAACGATTCCGACCCCCGGTGTATCATACTGATGCCATAGAGACCGCTCACACCATCAAACTCCTTGCGGCCAGCCATATGTACAGCCAGCTTGGGCAGGGACTGTTCAACTTCCCTAATCAGCTGGATGGCGCTCTGAAGCACCGAACGGGAATTCATCATGACATGAAGCAGCTTGCGGTTGTCGAAATGCAGCTCGATCACGCGGTCATTATTTCGGATGATACGGCCGTCAGCCAGCTTCAGCGGCTCACCGTGATATGGACATATCCGGTAGTGGAAGATGGAATCTCCTGTCCCGATTCTTTCCACTTTGAACATTACCCGGAAGCATTTCTCCCAGCCGATCCATAGGCTGATAGCAGCCCGTTTCCAGATGCTGAGCTTTGTTTTAGTTGAAGCGGACAAGGCTCTCTTGCCCGCATGGTCAGAAGCGTTATCAGTCAGCTCAATCATCTGGTCAATCGACACAAAGCGGTATCCCTGCTCCCGGCCTGCAGTCATGTAAGCTTCCAGTGCAGTTAGCATTTGGACAGGAGCATCATGGTCCGCTAAAAACGTCGTACCGCAATCATGCAGCAGTAATACCTCTCCCGGCCTAAGCTTCTTCATCATTCGCTTGGTCAGCCGCTCTGCCCCAACCCGGTTTCGCCAGTCCCCAAACATGCATGACCACAAAATAATTTGCAGGTAACCCATATTAGAGAAATCAAAAAGATTGACAATGCCCCAAGGCGGCCGGTAATAAATGGGACGTTCCCCCGTGGCGGCTTCAATTATTTCACTCGTGCGCTGAATCTGCTTCTTAACCGTAGAGGGTCTCATCAGCCAGTTCGTCTTATGTACGTAATTATGAATTCCAACGATATGCCCTTCGTCCTTCATCCGCTTCAGCAGCTCGGGATGGCGTTCAGCATTGGCTCCTACCACAAAAAAGGTCGCCTTTGCATCAAAACGCTTCAGCAAATCAAGCAGCATTGGTGTATAAACCGGATCAGGCCCATCATCAAATGTCAGGGCGATTTCCTGTTCTGCCCGGCCTTTCTTGAAGACCCTAAATCCGAAGGTTCTGCTGATAAAGCCAGGAAGAAAGGCGTAAAATGTCAGGAGGTAAAATCCCCACAGCAGTAAGTTCTCCATATTGTCGCTTCCCCGCTATCTCGTTATGTACGCTCTCCTCTGAGCGTCTCCGCTAGATGCCCAACTTAAACTATTGTATCATAATGCATTAAGAAATAGGCATATTTTTAATTCTATAGTACAATCAAAATTAGCGGGTAACCTTACATATAACGAAGTGTATACGTTTAGATCACCAAATATAACCATGTCCAAAGGAGAACCTCAATGATCACGTTCTACCAGAAATACTGGCGTACCGCATTTGATATTGCGCTAATTGCTTTAACAGTCTGGCTCATTATGTATGCCTTCAGTTTTCTGTACCGGATCGCAACACCTGTATTCATGTCATTTGTGATCTTCCTCTGCATTGAGCCGCTTGCTAGGTGGCTGAGCCGGATCGGGATCAAAAAATCACTGGCTTCTGCTATATCTATCCTGTTCTTCAGTATGGTTATCCTCAGCGCCTTTATCGGGGCTGGTATACTGCTCACCAATGAAATCACGCAGCTGATCCATAAGCTCCCTGAATATCAAAAGCTGCTGACCGTTCAGGCGACGAACCTGATTGCATGGGCTCAGGATCAGATCGGCGCCCTTCCGGCTGATATGGATCTTGTAAACAAGTCACAGCAGATTATCGGTACCGTGACCGCCTGGGGACAACGGGTAGCCGTGGAAGCGCTGAGCTCACTGGTTGGATTTCTGTCCTCCCTGTCTTCCTTCGTCTTTAACTTCGTCATCGGAATTGTGCTTGCTTATTTTCTTAGTGTCGAAATCGAGAGCTGGAAGCGCGCCGCCAAGCTAAAGACACCCAATACCTTCAAGAAGGCGTTCTTCTTCCTGAAGGATAATGTACTCGCAGGAATCGGCGGGTACCTGAAGGCGCAGGCTATCCTGATATCGATCACCTTCGTCGTCATACTTGCAGCTCTGCTGCTGCTCGGCGTCAACAATGCGTTCATGATTGCCGCCTTGTCCGCTATTGCCGACGTGCTGCCGCTGCTCGGCGTATCCACAGTGTTCATTCCATGGATCATCTACTTGTTCATTGTCGGGAATACAGCTCTTGCAATCTGGCTCTCCGCTATTCTGCTAATCGTGATCCTGACCCGGCAGATTCTGGAGCCCAAGATAACCGGTGATACACTTGGCGTGTCCGCTTATACCATGCTGGTCTTTATGATTATCTCGCTCTCACTGTTTGGTGTAGGCGGCGTCATCATCTCCCCGATTCTCGTTATACTGATCAAGGCATTGTACGATCAGGGATATTTTAAGCGATGGATCCGGGCACCAAAGGACGAATATGACGACCCTGCCGGCCCGCCGAATGAGAGGCCAGGCATGCCCGGTCAACCCCTCGTACCGCCCAGCAGTCCGCCCACAGCTGACTAAGCTGCCATAATTAAAGAAGCTGCCCTGCTCTTAAGAGCGTCGGGGCAGCTTCTTCTCTTGGTCGGCAATCACCTTCATAACACCATGGAAGATTTGCGCTGCCTGATTAGCACTGTTCTTAGGGCGACTCTTCGCCAGTACCGCTATCGCATAACGCGGACTATGGATTGGCCCGTATCCCGCAAACCACTGGTGATTAACCTCTTTACCGTTCAAATAGGCCTGAGCCGTACCGGATTTGCCGGCCAATCGCCAGCTTCCGGCCTGCCCGATCGTCCTTCCTGTTCCATGGTCCATGACAGCTTCCATTCCCTTCAGGAGAGTGGAGGCGGTAGAAGCACTAATCCGGCCTGCCGGAGAGGGGGAATCTTGTAGCGGAAAGCTCATCATCGTTTGCCCGTTGGCATAACGGATCTCCTTGACAAGCCTTGGCGCCAGCACCCTGCCGCCCTGCAGAAGGCTGACTACAAGATTGGCGGCCTGTAATGGTGTAACAGCGGCATCCCTCTGGCCGATGGCAGTCTGGGCTACAATGCCGCTGTCTGCAGAAGTCTCTGCTTCTGAAGCAAAGATACGTCCCTCCGCCTCTTCCGCAAGCGGGCGCAGCGGACCCTTCAGCACACCATTCCCTTTCTCCGAGTACCAGCCAATCCGCCGCCCTAGCCCGAGCTGCCGGGCGGCAGCAGACAGCTTCCCTGCGCTTAACCGCTCTGACAGAGCAGCGAAAGCAACATTGCAGGACTGGGCAAGCGCCTCGGTCAGAGTTAGTTCCCCATGCCCTCCAGGCAGCCAGCAGGATAATCCGTACCGGCCATATTCGCCGTTACAGCGGAATGTCTCCTTAGGTTCTATCACACCAGACTCCAGCGCAGCTGCTGCGGTTACAAGCTTGAATACCGATCCAGGCGCCACTGGCTGCAAGGCATGGTTAACCGTCTCCCTGCCGCCTTCCATAATGTGATAAGGATTGAATTCTGGCTTTGACACGATAGCCGCAATATCGGCGCTGTCAGCTTCCAGGACAACAACTGCGCCCTCCTTAAGCCCTGCTCGTTCCGCGTACTCTTCAATCAGCTGCTGCAGCTCAAGATCAAGTGTTGTGGTAACCTCAAGCGGATAGAAGGGATTATCCGGCTGCTTCAAGCGTATCTCCCTGCTCGCGGATCCAGCAGGCTCATGAATCTGGGAACGGTATAGAACAGTCGGCCCTATGCCTCTCAGGAGCTTGTCCAGTGAACGTTCCAGCCCTTCCCCGCCAACCCGGTCGGACAGCTTAATCTTCCCTGAGGCCAGCTCAGAAGCATACAGCTCTGCAATCTGTTCAGGATTCTGGCTTATGTATCCAATGGCGTGGATGCCTGGCCGTGATTCGTCATAGCGGATAGAATAGGGAACAACAAGTATTCCCTTAACATTTAATGCCTTTATATCTTTAACGAGCTCTTCAGATAGCGCTGCCGGGGTCCGCATTCCCGGCTTATGCCACAGCTCCGGCTCCTTGATTGCAGCAAGCCAGCCTGATAGTGTTCCTATATCGGTATGCAGCAGCTCGGCAAGCTTAGCCAGCTTGGATGAAGCACCTCCGTCAATTTCCCTGTCAGACCCATCAGGAAATGCAGCCAGCGCATAAATCTGTTGGCCCGCCAGCACCGTACCATTCCTGTCTGTAATCCGGCCCCGGCCGGAATCTAGAACGATTCCTTCCTGCCGCTGCCTGACAGCATGCTCCGTAAGAACCGAACCATAAGCAGGCCATAGCCCGCTCTGGATAACAGCAAGCCTAGCAATGTAGAGTAGATAGACCAAGCTAATCAGAACGGTCAGCAAACCTATCCGCCGGGCCCGGCCCGCCTTTGTAAAGCCTTGATTCCTGTCACCGTTCAAGCTAATACCTCCCTATATAAAAAATGGAACGTTCGTTACCAGTTTCACCATCCGGCAGAAAATCCATCCATGACAGACAAGAAAACAGGCTGTCTTCCATGGGTTTATTCACTCCATGAAAGACAGCCTGCCAATATATGCCCTTGTTAACTTGCCTCTTTAACCCCCGGTCTGGAACCGTGAGAGCGAACTTTGAAGCTTATTGGACACTTCCTCCAGCTTATTGGACAGCTCAACAAGCCTTTCGCTTATCCCAAGCTGTTCGTTACTGAGGGAAGCCACCTCCTCAGAGGTTGCAGACGATTGCTCGGCAACCGCGCTGACATTACCCATTGCTTCTGTCAGAACAGATTGTGTTTCATTCAGCTCCGTGATTGATGCTGTAACAGCCTGCAGCTGGCCTGCAAAGCCGCCCATCTGGTTTTGAACAGACAAGAAGATCTCATTCGCTTCCTTTACAGACTGGATCTGCTCCTGGAACAGCGGATAAGCCTCCGAAAGGACGGAAACTGTGTCCTCAATTTCTGTTTGAATCGTCTCCGTTATCTGGCCGACAACATCAATAGATTGCCGCGACTGGTCAGCCAGCTTGCGGATCTCGTCTGCCACCACCATAAAACCGCGGCCTGCTGCTCCGGCCCGCGCTGCCTCGATTGTGGCGTTCAGCGAGAGAATGTTGGTCTGCTTCGTCAGATTATTCAGCACATCAAGAATTTTACGGATAGAGCTTGTGCTGTCCTTGAGCTTGTCCACCTTCTCCACCATGCTGCGTGTCATTTCCTCGGTTGTACCCGTCTTTTGGATCAGCTCACCCATATACTGGGTACCTTTCTCACTGGCACGCTCGACTTCTGCAGCAGCGGCCCCCATCTCCGTATTCGCATCGGTTACCTTTCGCATACGGCTTGCCATGCTATCGGTAATATCACTTCCCCGCTCGGCTTCAACCGCCAAGCTGGAAGCGCCGTTGGCGATTTCCTCCGTAGCAACGGCAATTTCCTTCGCCGCTACCGCTGTTTTCCGGGAGGCATCCGTCAGATCGCCTGCTGTGCTCAGCACTTCCTTAGCCGATGAATTCGTCTGATCAACCAGAAGTGTAATCTGCTCCATCATCTTGTTAAAGCTTTGCGCCAGCTGTCCAATTTCATCCTCCTTGCGGATATCCGAACGGACAGCCAGATTGCCCTTCTCGCCTTCATTCATCAGGTTGCGAAGCTGGCTGAGCGGAACTGCGATCATCCGGATCACGAGGAACCCGATTCCGATGGCTATCAACACCGCGGCTGCGGCGATAATCCAGGTCAGATTCCTTATTTGTTTGGCATCTTCCACAAGGGAATCCACCGGTATGGATCCGACAACACGCCAAGGCATCGTGCTGAAAGTATCGTAGACGGCGAGCACCGTTTTACCGTCTCCCCGTTCAGTTCGGAGTGCACCGGACTCCTCCGCATATGAGCTTAAGTCCATATCGAATGGCTGGGCTAATGCCTCACCATTGGGTCCAAGAACTACATTCCCGCTGTCATCAATGATATTCAGCATGCTGTCTTCGCCAAGGGATATGTCTGCAACCTGCGCCTCGATTATGTCATAATCAATTTCCATCACAAGCAAATACAAAGGCGCACTACTGGCCATGGATTTAATCACACGAGCCAATCCGATCGACGGTGTACTGTTATTACCGCTCAGCCCGTTTGGCTGAGTCGGAATCCAATACGTCTTGCCGTTAGCTTCTAACGCCTTTTCATACCAATCTGTCTGCATCACACCAACGTCTGTAAGCTGAGTGCCGCCCCCGTTCATGATGCTGAGACCGTCTGTGAGCGGAATCAGTGCACTGCCGAACAGCATCTTGCCGTTGGAGTTCAAGAAGCCTTGAAACTTTGTATCCAGTTCCTGTATCAGCGAAAAGCGGGTGAAATCGTCTTCATCTTCCGCTAACAGGTCGCGTGCTGCATTCTGAAATTCGGTATCGACAACGAGCTGCATAGACATAGACTCATAGTTTTGGAACATGAGATCCAGTTTACCGGCTGTCTGTATGATGGTTTCTTCGCTCATGCCCGCTACCTTATTCTCAATAATCGCTTTTGACCGCGAGTACGAGAAAAGCCCTACTGTAAGCACGCAAATAAGGATACCGGAGAAAATGATCAAGAAGAGCTTTGTTCCGACTGACTTGGATACCCCTGCCGACAAAAGAGCTTTAGTCTGCTCCCACATCCAAGCGGACAGCTTCCTTGTACGCTTCCCTAAAACAATTGACTGCGTTTTCAACTTGTCCATCAGGAACTGACGTTTGGCAGGTGACGGGAGCAAGCTGGCCAATCTGCTTCCTCCGTTTTGACTCCCGGTTTTCCCCTTCTGCGGTCTTTCCGGTTTACTCTGTTTGCCCTGCGAATCGGTCAAGCCTGTCTTATCCTGTTTCTTGAACCCCTTGAACTTCATAACTTAGACACCACCCGGGTAGAATGTTGATAATCGACTGTCTCCATACCTTATTCCTTTCCTTAAAATACCTATACCTCTATCTCTAGTATCGGTCGAATTTTGTAGAATTGTTAGATCTTTTGCATAAAAAAAGAGATTTCTACCTAAAGTAGAAATCTCTTCACATCTTCTATGCACAAATCCCTTGATTACTTGCTCTTCCCTGTCCGCTTCCGCATCATATCCATCGCCTTAACCGGCTGCTCTACCCGCATCCGGATCAACTGCAGCGGATGACGTGCAGCGTCCAGTTCGTTGCCCTCTTCATCCGTAATCGCGCCGACGATTTGCTTAAAGAAGGTGCCTTCCGGCCCAACGAACTCGACCTCCTGGCCAGGCTTAAAGTGGTTCCTCTGCTGGACTAAAGCCTCACCTTTCACCTCATCGTACGCCATCACCACACCGGCAAAATCATAGGGTGCCGGCTTGTCTTCCGGCTCATAAATATGATCCTCTGAGCCCGGTGTATCGAAGAAGAACCCGGTGTTAAGCGGACGGTTGGCAGCCTTATGAATTTCATCCAGCCATTCCTGCTTGAGCTCATAGCCCTCCGGGTCGGCAAAATAAGCGTCAATCGCTTGTCGGTATACGTTAACGACAGTAGCGACATAGTGCAGGCTCTTCATCCGGCCCTCAATCTTGAAGCTGTCAATACCAACCTCAATAAGATCGGGAAGGTGTTCGATCATGCAGAGGTCCTTCGAGCCCATCGTAAACTTGTCATCCTGCTCTTGGAAAGCCGGTGCATCTTCGTCAACAAACAGATCATACTTCCACCGGCAGGACTGACAGCATCCGCCGCGGTTAGAATCGCGATCCGTAAAATGATTAGACAGCACACATCTTCCAGAGAAGGAGGAACACATCGCGCCGTGGATAAATGCTTCTATCTCGATATCAACATGGGCCTTAATTTCGGCAATTTCCTCCACGCTGGTTTCGCGGGCAAGCACGACCCTTGGCAGACCCTCGTCCTTCCAGAACTTCACAGCCTGCCAGTTCAGTGTAGACTGCTGAGTGCTCAAATGAACTTCCAGCTTTGGCGCTACCCGCTGAGCGGTCTCAATAATGGCCGGATCAGCCGCGATAATGGCTGCAATTCCCGCATTCTCAAGCTCCTTTAAATACTGCTCAAGGCCTTCAATATCCTCGTTATGGGCATAGATATTCGTCGCTACGAATACCTTTGCGCCATACCGGTTAGCAAATTCCACGCCTTCCTTCATCTCCTCAAAGCTGAAGTTGCCGGCGTTGGAGCGGAGCCCGTATTTTTGTCCCCCGATATATACAGCGTCAGCGCCGTAATGCACAGCGAATTTCAGCTTCTCCAGACTGCCTGCAGGCGCCAGCAGCTCCGGCTTGTCCAAGCGGTGCCGTTTGCCTGTATAACGGGGTTTAGTCATGGTTGTCATGTTCTCCACACCTCCTGTGCATGTTATGGTTCATGGGGACTGCATGCTGCAGCGCCATTATTAATACACTTGCTCTTTATAGAAAAATCCGAAGGACAGCTCTCGCTTGGGGTCCTGTATCTCCCGGATCGGCTCCAGCCATTCGTCCTGGAACTGATAGCCCGCCGGGTCTTTTAAATACTTATCGATAACGTAACGGTAAGCACGTACGACCGTTTCATTATAGGCTGGTGTCTTTAGAATGCCTTCGATTTTAAAGGAATCAATGCCTGCCTCAAGCAATTCATGCAGGTTCTCCAGCATACAGATATCGTCCGAGCTCATGATATGCGTACCATTGCTGTCCTCATAGATGGGATAACGTTCTTCCGGACGCTCGGTTTCCACCAGGAACAGACCTCCTGTTTGACCGAAGCTTCCCGGCTCTTCCTTCAATTCCGATTCGATACCCGATTTGGCTTGGTGGTCCAGGTAGCTGTGAAGCAGACTGCGCTTACTATGATAGATGTTCGTCATCCCATGCACCTGAACCTCTACCTGAAGCTCTGTATGCTGCTTGACCTCAATAACCTGTTCCATGTTCAGTTCACGGGCCAGTACAACCCGGTGCGCTCCGCGCCGTCCCCAGTAATTGGCTGTGGCATAGTTGGTCGAGGTCATTTCGGCATTCCAATGCAGCTCCAGCTGCGGCGCTTCGGAACGAACCGTCATCAGAACGGCCGGGTCCCCGAAGATGACCGCATCTACACCGGCTTCCGCTAATCCGCGAATATAAGCCGGAAGATCGGGCAGTGTTTCGTTATCAATAAGATTGTTGACAGCTGCATAGAGCTTGAAATTATTTGCCCGTGTATATTCTGCCGCATGCTGCACAGCTTTCAAATCGAACTCACCTGCAAGCCGCATGCCATAGCGGGCCTCGCCAACCGTGAACGCATTAGCTCCGGCAGCGCCCAGCAGCCGCATTTCCTCCAGAGAGGAAGGCATGACAAGCAGCTCCGGCCTGTATCCATTATCCATTGTCTGCCGCTCCTTCCTTCGCTGTCCTTTTGCTTATCTCAATGTTCTTTCTGTGTTCATTATAGCTCTCGGCGAACAAATGTGCATAAGTCCCGTCTTTCTTCGTCACATAATAATAATATGGCGTATCCTCTGGATAAAGCGCCGCCTCAATGGATTCCAGACTCGGACTTGCAATCGGCCCAGGCGGTATGCCGTCAATCTGGTACGTATTATAAGGACTTTCCACCTTCAAATCCTTCTCATACAGTCTTTCCTTCGGTTTATCCAGCATATATTGGACGGTCGCATCAATCTGCAGCCGCATATTGTCCTCAATCCGGTTGTAGATCACGCCTGCTACCAGCTTGCGTTCCTCATCAACCACTACCTCTCGTTCAATGAGCGAGGCAATGGTCATCATATCATGGAATGAAATGCCAAGCTTATCCAGCTGTTCCTGCCAATCATCGGGCAGGTTGTCCAATTTGCGGTCCAGCTCATGCAGCATACGCTGCAAAATGTCCTGCTCCCCGCTCTCCTTAACCAGCTCATAGGTCTCAGGGAATAAATATCCCTCGAGCTTATGACGAAGCTGTCCGTTATTTACGGGTATATGCTTAATCGCACCTGACTGGTCAAACAGCTCTGGCTGCTCAGCCAGCCGCAGGAATTTCTCGCGATCCACCAGTCCCTCAGCACTAAGCTTGTCTGCAATCTGCAGCACCGTGAAGCCTTCAGGAATCGTAAAACGAAAGGTCGGCGGCTTAACTGTATCCCCATTATTCAACTGCTTGATAACCGCCTGCAGCGATGTGCCTGGTGCCATTTCATACGTACCGGCCTGAAAGCGGGAACCCTCGCCTTCATAGCGCAGATAATACTTGAAGATAAAAGCATTGCGGATAATACCCTGTTTCTCCAAAATTTCCGCTACCTTAAACGGGGAAGAGCCGCTCGGTATTTCGAACTGGACCGGTTCACCGTCTGGAGCCGGACGAAGTCCATTCCACACAAACAAGGCGATGCTTCCTGCTCCGGCCAGCATGAGCCCCAGCAGAGTCAGCACCACCCACATGGTGATCCGGCTTTTGGAACTGGGCGGACTCATATCCTCCCGCCCCGTATGCCCTCCCGTTGTATACGGTTCTGCCATGCAATATTTCACTCCTCAACATACTGACAATAGGGTAAGGGACGGGATATCCCGCCCCTTCTGCAATCCATATACACCCTGTTAACTCACATTCCAGACTGTTACTCCTGTTCAAATAACAGCTCGTCGTAAGCCTCTGCAGCGGACTCCCATTCGTCTTCATCATCAATCGATTCCAGACTCAGCTCCCCGCCCGGCTGTTCCGCGACCTTGAAGAAGGCGATCTCGTCCTCTTTCCGCATGGCAGGTGTCTGAAGAGCTGCATAGGCTTCTGCTCCGATACGATACTCAGCCAATATACGAAACGGTTCGGTGCTGCCATCCTCGGACACAAGCTCCAGCTCATTGCCGAACGCTTCCTTCAAACGTGCAAGCCGCTGGACGGTACTAGAGAATCCTTGGTCAGCCATCGTTTAATCGCTCTCTTCCATTTCGCCAATCAGCGTATTGAAGGTCTCTTCGACCATATTCCATTCTTCTTCATCATCAATCGTGTAGAGCTTGAGATCATCGCCGTCTTCCTCATAGCGGAAAGCGTACACCTCATCGGTCTCTTCATCTTCGCTGCTGAGCGGCACGACCATCATATACTTCTCGTCTGAGCCATCAACCTCGAACTTCATCACGACTTCGAATTCTTCCTCGTTACCTTCTTCATCCGGAATATATATGATTTCCGGTTCTTCAAACTGCATGTCGTCCTTTGTCATCGTTACCCTCACCTTTTCGTATTAGAGTCAAGAAAATTTTGCAAAATGAGCGCTGCCGCCATTTTGTCCACCACTTGCTTCCTCTTCTTGCGGCTGATGTCCGCCTCAAGCAGGGTTCGCTCCGCGGATACCGTAGTCAGCCGTTCATCCCATAGGTGAACAGGTAAGTTTAGTTTCTCGCGCAAGGATTGCGCAAATGCGATGCAAATTTCGCCACGCGGCCCGATCGTCCCGTTCATGTTCTTCGGCAGACCGACAACGATTTCACTGACCTCGTGTTCCTTAACCAAGCCGGCGATTTCCTCCAGCTCACCACTATCATGGCGTTTTGCTACAACGCCAAGACCCTGTGCGGTCCACCGGAATGCGTCGCTTACAGCAACACCTATTCTACGGTCGCCGTAATCCAGCCCCATAACACGCATGTACTGCCGGCCCCTTTTCCATGTGTCCGCTAACCTTACCTGTGCTGACGCAGATAAGAGCGAACGAGCTCTTCGATTAATTCATCTCTTTCCATCTTGCGGATCAGGCTTCTGGCGTTGTTGTGGCGGGGAATGTAAGCCGGATCCCCAGACAGAAGATAGCCGACAATCTGGTTAATCGGATTGTATTCCTTCTCCACCAGAGCATCGTAGACCGACAGCAAAATCTCCTCTGAAGAAGATTCCATCTCCTCTGCCTTCACATTGAACTTCATTGTTTTGTCCATGGAACTCATCGCCAGCGCACCTACCTTTCAGGGTAAAACCGTTGTCATATTTCCACTATATCACATTTGCCTCTGCAAGAACCAGTTCCTCTGCAAGCGCTAGCGCTTCTTCCAGCTTCGACGGGTCCTTGCCCCCTGCCTGGGCCATATCCGGACGGCCGCCGCCTCCGCCTCCGCAGCGTGCCGCAATCTGCTTGATCAGCTTGCCGGCGTGATAGCCCTTCTTCACCAGGTCTTCCGACACGCTCACTACGAAATTGACCTTCTCATCCTGCACGGCACCCAGCACCAGCACGGCCTGCCCGCCAAGCTTAGGCTTCAGCTCGTCAGCGATACCGCGCAGTGCATCCATACTGCCCGCATTAACCGCTGCCGCGAGAAACTTCACTTCACCCAGCTGCTTGGCCTGCTGCTCCAGAGATCCCGCTTCAATCCGGGACAGCTTCGCCTGAAGCGACTCATTCTCCCTTGACAGCTCTTTCACCTGGCCGAACAGTGCATCAAGCCGTTTGGGTACGTCAGCCACATTCGACTTCAGCATGCCCGCCGCCTGCTTCAGCAGCTCCAGCTGTCCATCCATATACGTATACGCATGACGGCCCGTTACGGCTTCAATCCGGCGTACGCCCGAGCCAATACCGCTCTCGCCAACCAGCTTGAACAACCCGATTTGGGCTGTATTCGTGACATGGCAGCCGCCGCACAGCTCAATGCTGTAGTCGCCAACCTGAACGACACGGACGGTATCCCCATACTTCTCACCGAAGAGCGCCATTGCACCCATTGCCTTGGCTTCTCCGATTTCCTTCCACTCAATAGTGAGCGGTGTCCCGGCCCAAATTTGTTCATTCACCCGGCGCTCGATATCCGCTAACTCCTCGGATGTGATACTGCCGAAATGGGAGAAGTCGAACCGCAGCCGCTCCGCCTCAACCAACGAGCCCGCCTGGTTCACATGCTCGCCAAGAACCTCCTTCAGCGCTTTGTGCAGCAGATGGGTCGCTGTATGGTTCTTTATAATATCATCGCGTTTTTCGCGGGTTACCTCGGCCTTAACCGTGTCACCCGTACGCAGCGAGCCGGATTCTACCCGAACATAATGCACATGCTGGCCGTGCGGAGCTTTGGATACATCGGTCACTTCAGCACGCACGCTGCCGCCTGTAAGCGTACCAAGATCGCTAATTTGGCCTCCGCTCTCAGCATAGAACGGTGTCTTGTCCAGAATCACCAGACATTCTGTTCCTTCACCAGCGATATCTACCAGCTGGTCATCCGCGATAATCGCCACTACCTTGGCTTCTGCCACAAGACGGTCGTATCCGATAAACTCACTTGCTTCCGTCAGGTCCGCCAACGGTCCGCCCTGTACCTTCATACTGCCGGAGTCCTGGCGTGCAGAGCGTGCACGCTCACGCTGTGACTGCATAGCTGCATCAAAGCCTTCCCGGTCAACGGTCATGTTATGCTCGTCAGCATAATCCTCGGTCAGGTCAAATGGAAACCCGTACGTATCGTAAAGCTTGAATGCATCGTCACCGCCAATTACTAGGCGGCCTGATTCCCTTGCGGACTCTACCAGACTGGACAATATAGCAAGCCCATCAGACAGCGTCTCATGGAAACGCTCCTCTTCGGTGCGGATCACGCGCTCGATAAACTCACGCTTGTCCACCACCTCAGGATAATAGACACCCATTACATCCCCTACCACCTTGGTCAGGCTGAAGAGGAACGGCCGGTCTACTCCAAGCTTCTTGCCATAGCGAACTGCACGGCGCAGCAGTCTGCGGATCACATAGCCGCGGCCTTCATTGGAAGGAAGCACGCCGTCGCCAACCGAGAATACAACGGTACGGATATGATCCGCGATGACCTTCAGCGCGATATCGGCTTCTGTCTGCTGCTTGTAGCTCACGCCTGCAATCCGGCAGGTTTCTTCAATGATCGGCATGAACAAGTCCGTATCAAAGTTAGATTCAACATCCTGCAGAATGGAAGCAAACCGTTCCAGTCCTGCCCCGGTGTCAATATTCTTATTCGGCAGCGGCGTATAGCTGCCGTCCTTGTTATGGTTGTACTGCGAGAAGACAAGGTTCCAAACCTCCAGGAAGCGTTCGTTCTCTCCCCCCGGGTAGCATTCCGGATCAGCAAGATCTCCGTATTTTTCTCCGCGGTCATAGAAAATTTCCGTACAAGGGCCGCAAGGTCCTTCGCCGATATCCCAGAAATTATCCTCCAGCTTAATGATACGCTCAGCAGGCAGACCAATCTTCTTGTTCCAGAACTCGAATGCTTCCTCATCCTCCGGATGGACGGTAACCGAAAGCCGGTTCGGATCAAAGCCGATCCACTGCGGACTCGTCAGGAACTCCCAGGCCCAGGTAATCGTCTCTTCCTTGAAATAGTCTCCGATGGAGAAGTTGCCGAGCATCTCGAAGAACGTATGGTGGCGCCGCGTCTTGCCGACATTCTCAATGTCATTTGTGCGGATACATTTTTGGGAATTGGCAATCCGCGGGTTGTCCGGCTTCACCCGGCCGTCAAAATAGGGCTTCAGCGGCGCCATACCCGCATTAATCCATAGAAGGGTTGGATCGTTATGCGGCACGAGCGGAGCGCTCGGCTCGATATTGTGGCCTTTGCTTTCGAAGAAGGCGAGCCACTTGGAACGGATTTCACTTGCTTTCATGACTGGTTACCCCCAATGGTTATAAAAAAATAAAAAACGCCCTTGCATGATGCAGGGACGAATTGTGTTCGCGGTACCACCCTGGTTATCGGTCCTAAAACAACAGCCGATCTCCTTCACTAAAGACGGTAACGGGTCTTATCCGGTGAGGTTCGCTCACGCTCTGAAACGAGCTTTCAACCGTCCTGTTCACCAGGGATTCTCACAGCCGGCAGGCCTAATGGTAGGACATCTGCCGGAATCCCCTCTCTGCTGGCGGGCTCCGGTTTACTTATGTTTCATCATTGCTTTATCCGGTATACGGTATACGGTTACAACTGGCATATTCAATGAAAAGTATAGCGAAGGCGGCGAAACCTGTCAAATGGTCTTACGGCGCACGTAATAGGCGAACAGATGCTGCAGAATTACCTTAAGAGCCGCAAAGATCGGCACTGCCAGAATTAGCCCGACAAGCCCCGCTATTTCTCCGCCCACCAGCAGGGCAAATATTATTGTAAGAGGATGCATATGAAGGGTCCGGCCAACGACCTGCGGTGAAATCACATTGCTCTCAATCACCTGGCAAGCGGTATTCACGATTACGACAAGCAGCATCATTTTCAACGAAATGGTCGAAGCAACCACCAGCGCGGGCGCCGCTCCCAGGAATGGCCCCAGGTACGGAATGACGTTGGTAACCATGACCACCCCGGCCAGCAGCAGCGGATATGGCAGACCGGAGAGCCAATAGCCTAGATAGGCCAGGATGCCGACCAGCACACAGACAATGAACTGCCCGCGAATGTAACTGCCGAGCGCCTCATCAATATCCTTGAACAGCCGTACGGCACTCTGTCTGTGTGCACTGGGCACATAAGCGATTACCGTACGCTCAAAGACCGCGAAGTCCTTCAGGATGTAGAACGCTAGAAACGGTATGATAAAAGCCACAAACACGACATTTATCATGGCGCCGATATTATTTACGAAGGAGATAACCGCTTCCGACATCCGCTTTTCAAGCTCGTAGATTGAGTTATTAATCCCTGAGCGGATACTCTCGGGCAGAAAGGAGTTGTTATTTAAATCGTTGATAAACGTCTGTGCCCGCATCGTCAGCTCCGGAGCATGCTTATTAAGCGCCTCAAGCTGCTCCACAAACATCGGAATGAGATTCAGCAGCAGAACCGTAAGCGCCGCACAGAAGACCGCATAGATCAATAGTACGGCAACGGAGCGGGGCATTTTCCGCTCGGCTAGCATACAGACAATCGGATTAAGCACATAAGAGATGATCATCGCAATGAGGAAGGGGGCAAGTACTGTTTTCAAAAAACTGTATACCACTACAATCACCGGCTTCAGCTGAAGCAGCAGAAGCAATGCCGTGAGTCCCAGAATAACAAGAACAAGTCCATAAAACAGGCGGCTGTTTGACCATTTATCCACTCTATCCCCCCTCTGCACTGCGTCAATCTGAACCTGTACCATCATTATATGTACAAGGTGGACAATTCATCCTTTTTCATGCCGGCAGCTAAGGGGATAATCGGATAGACGCCAAAAAAAAGGCAGCCTGAGCGGCTGCCTTAGATCCTCCATGCGCGTATTGCGCTCTTATGTAGCATGAATGTGATGGACAGGCTGATCTTCAAAAAACAGATCGTCCAGAGAGCTGAGTGTTCCGTCTTCCTCTACCTGGAATACAGACATCTTCTCTCCGTTAACTGTCAGTTCTATGAAGCAGCCCCAGCAATAAAATTGGTGCGAGCCTATTTTTCCGATATCCTTCGAGTTGCAGTTGGGGCATCTCATCATAAAAGCATATCTCCCTATTTTCCCGTTTCAGAAGCCACGATTGCCTCCAGGTCTTTCTCGCAGCGGGCCGGGACGATAATGACATCCTCTCCCAAAGTGACTTCGTCAGGATCAGCAGGTATTTTCAACCACTTCCGTCCTTCCATCAAGTCCGAGACAAAACCATCTGACAATTCAAAACCTACTATTGGTGTACCCATTTCTTTCCTAAAATAAACATCTGATACATGTCCAAGCTGGTTGCCCTTCTCGGTGACGACCGCCATATCCCGGAGCTTGATTACGCCAGTCTGGAAAGTACGGCCGATCTCTGTGGCACGGAGACGCTGTACGTCATTCCTGTCCTTAATCATCACTGCATCGCTGCCGCAGGCTTGTACATTATCCCAAAGAACAGCAGTATAGTAGGTAGTCAGCCACCATCTGCTTGATTGTATAATCAGTCCTGAGGCAACCCAGTGCTCATCGAACCACAGATCCATCACCTTGCCAATCTGGTCACCTGTACCGACTTCGATAACTGGCAGCCTGAGCACATTCTGAAGCTTGATCACTGTGTTGCAAGCCCCCTAAGAATTACTACGGATTCGCTTCACAACGGTTGCAATTTTACCCACCGCTGTCTCCACTTCTTCCATAGTATTCCCCAAACCGAAGCTGAAACGTACGGCTGACATCAGCCGATCCTCCGGAAGGCCCATTGCCTTCAGAACATGTGAGCGCTCGAGCGAACCTGAGGTACAGGCCGATCCGCTTGCCGCTGCTATGCCTTCCATATCCAGATTCATCAGCATCGTCTCCGTATCCGTCCCGATCAGGCTGATATTAGTGATGTGGGGCAGGCGGTTGTCCAAGCTGCCGTTGATCACAGCGAAGTCCTCGCCAAGCGCGGCCTTCATCTGCTGCTCGAACCGATCACGGAGCGCTGCCGTACCGGCAGCTTTGTTATGTAAATCTGAGGCTGAGAGACGGACAGCCTCGGCAAAACCAGCGATACCGGCAATATTCTCGGTTCCCGCGCGCCGTTTGCGCTCCTGCGCTCCGCCGAAGACGGAAGGCTCAAAGGGCGTTCCTGCTGCTATGTACAATGCGCCTGTGCCATGAGGCCCGTTAATCTTATGTGCCGAGAAGGATACGAAATCTGCCGCGAGCTCTGACAGCCGGATTGGTACTGCACCCAGCGCCTGCACGGCATCTATATGGTATAAGGCGCCATGGCTGCGGACCAGCTCGCCGATCTGTCCGACCGGCTGCATTGTGCCTACCTCATTGTTCCCCCACATGATGCTGACAAGAGCTGTTTCAGGGCGTAGGGCCTCCCTCAGCTCATCCAGAGAAACGTTTCCCTCTGGGTCAACAGGCAGAACCGTTACCTCAAACCCCCGCTCCGCAAGCGCCTCACAGGCATGCAGTACGGCATAATGCTCGATTGCGGAAGTAATGATATGATTCCGGCCCTTCTTCAGCATGGCGGCCGCCCCGCCCATCAGAGCAGTGTTGTCGCTTTCCGTACCTCCCGAAGTGAAAATCAGCTCGGAAGGCTTGCAGCCGATCGCCTCCGCTATCATGTCTCTTGCCTTGTTAAGCCGCTGCCTTGCGGCACGGCCGTAAGCGTGTATGCTGGATGCATTTCCCGGCTGTCCCTGCAAAATATCCATCATTACTTCCACAACCTGCGGATGCATTGGTGTCGTGGCCGCATGATCCAGATAAAAGGTTCTCATCAGTATCATTCCTCAGTCATTCATTAAATGTAGAACATATAGCTGTCTATTTCACTCTCATCCTTGAAGGCGATCAGGTCAGCCAGCGTGGTCGAATCAAGCACACTTGCAATACTGTCTCTGATCCGCAGCCACAAATCCCGCTTGGCCGGATCATCCTCTTCCGTAAAATCGACTGGTGAAATCGGCCCTTCCAGGATCCGGATAATATCGCCGGCTGTCACATTCTCAGGCTCTTTGGACAGCACATAACCGCCATAGGCGCCTCTAATGCTCTTGACCATGCCTGCGTTCCGCAGCGGCGCAACCAGCTGCTCGAGATAATGTTCCGACAACTGATTCCGTTCCGCAATACTTTTGAGAGAAAGCGGACCCTCGCCAAACTTTGCAGCTAGCTCCATCATTATCGTTAGACCGTAACGGCCCTTCGTTGAGATTTTCAAATTAAGCGCACCTCTTCCGTCCGAACGGCACCGGTCCGTCAAATGGACCTGTACCTGTAGTATCTACCTAAAGTAAAACATGGTATTCCCATAACAGTTCTATGTTAACATATCAGCTTAAGTTTGCGTTAAAAAACGTGTCGGCTCTGTAAATTAATTCGTTCGACTCATGTCCTCTGGCATGCTGCTCAATGGCTTCGGTCCGTATAACATAGTATGAAAACATATTGCGGGATGTGGTACAATGTTAAGACGGCCAGAACACTGTTTTGGTTGCATATCAGGCTATATGTCAGGCGGTGAATGTAATGACACAGAAGAGCAACAGCGAAACACGCGTAGTCGTGGGCATGTCGGGCGGCGTCGATTCCTCGGTAACCGCACTTCTGCTCAAGCAGCAGGGCTATGATGTGATCGGCATTTTCATGAAAAACTGGGATGACACCGATGAATTCGGGCACTGCACGGCTGAAGAGGACGCAGAGGACGTGCGCCGTGTGTGCGATCAAATCGGCATTCCTTACTATACGGTTAATTTCGAGGAAGCGTATTATGATAAAGTATTCAGCTACTTCCTTGATGAATATAAGCGCGGGCGCACACCTAACCCCGATGTAATGTGCAACCGTGAGATTAAGTTCGGCGACTTCCTGAAGAAAGCGCTAAGCCTTGGAGCTGACTACCTGGCAACCGGACATTACGCTCGTGTAGAGCGTTCCGGCAGCGGTGTCCGTCTGCTTCGGGGTGTGGATGCCGGCAAGGACCAGACCTACTTCCTGCATGCACTGTCCCAGGAGCAGCTGTCGAAGGCGATGTTCCCGATCGGCCACCTGCCGAAGCCGGAGGTCCGCCGTATTGCTGAGGAAGCGGGACTTGCTACAGCCAAGAAGAAGGACAGCACTGGCGTCTGCTTTATCGGGGAACGCAACTTTAAGGAGTTCCTGAGCAACTACCTCCCGGCCAAGCCGGGCAGCATGATCGATGTCCGGACAGGCGATATTAAAGGACGCCATGACGGGCTAATGTATTACACCCTCGGGCAGCGTCAGGGTCTTGGCATCGGCGGCTCAGGCACTGGAGAGCCTTGGTTTGTTGCAGATAAGAATCTCGAGCGCAACGAGCTGATCGTCGTACAGGGCGAGAACCATCCTGTTCTGTATTCCGAGGGCCTTACAGCTGCGGGCGTCAATTGGATCGCTCCTTCCAAACCGGAGGGCTCCTTCCGTTGTACGGCTAAATTCCGTTACAGACAGCCTGACCAAGGCGTTAAGGTCAGCATTAGCGGAGACGGGACAGCGGAGGTCATATTTGACAAGCCGCAGAAGGCTGTTACGCCAGGCCAAGCCGTCGTATTCTACGATGGCGAGATATGCCTTGGCGGCGGGACCATCGACCGGGTTCATAAGGTTGACCCGGCCAGCTTCGAAGGAACAGCCGGCAGCACCGTTATAACGCAATAAGAGACAGGCCCTGCAGTCTAACGATTGCAGGGCTTGGCTTATTCTAGCCGTTTATCACAGTAAAACATAGTCCGGTAATCAAACATTGCAAAAAAGGCTGCCAGCTTGGTCATTAGACCGCTGACAGCCTTCTTTTGGCATTTGCTATCCTGTCTCCGATTGAAGCAGCGGTTCCTCGCTGTCCAGTGAATCCAGAAGCTTCACAGTAATTCGGGAGATACGGAGATGATCCGTTTCCTCAATCTTAAACTCATGGGTATCGCGATAGTAAACGCTCTGCCCCTTCTTCGGCGGGATTTCCACCTGCGCATAAATCCAGCCGCCGATCGTATCATAATCATCGCTCTCGATCTCAAGGCCAAAGTAGCTGTTCACCTCTTCAATCAGCATTAAACCGTTGATGGAATAGGTCCGCCCGTCACGCTGCTCAAGATCCGGACGTTCCTCGTCAAACTCATCCTGGATCTCACCGACAATCTCTTCCATAATATCCTCAAGTGTTACAAGACCGGAGGTTCCGCCGTACTCATCAATGAGGATGGCAATTTGCGTCTTTTTCTTCTGCATAAGCTTAAGCAGTGTACTGATCTGTATCGATTCAGGCACCGTCGTAATCGGTCTTGTAATCTGACGGATGTTGGTCAGCTTCTGGGCGCTGACTTTGAGCAGATCTTTTATATGGACGAAACCGATAATGTTGTCTTTATCCTGTTCGCAAACCGGGTAACGGGTATGCATTTCCTGCAGCGCAAACTTCTGATTCTCCTCAAAGGAGAGGTTAGCGTACAGACAATTCATTTCCGTCCGTGGGATCATAATCTCCTTCGCAGTTGTATCCGCGAAATCAAAGATATTGTCCACGAGGGTAAGCTCCGTGTTGTCAATCAACCCGCTCTTATGGCTCTCCTTCATCAATATCCGGATTTCTTCCTCCGTATGAGCGGATTCATGCTCAGATGCGGGTGCTATGCCAAACAGCTTCAACAACGCGTTGGCGGTTCCATTAAGAAACCAGATGAACGGATACATGATTTTGTGAAAAATAATCAGCGGCCACGCGGTCAGCAGCGTAATGCCCTCCGATTTTCGGATTGCAAGCGTCTTAGGTGCCAATTCGCCAAGTACGATGTGCATGAAAGTAATCAGCGAAAAAGCAATAATAAATGCAATCGTATGAACGACTACTGCATTTCCGACCCCAAGCTCCACCAGCCAAGGCTCAATAATTCTTGCGATTGCCGGTTCACCCAGCCATCCCAGTCCAAGCGAAGCCAGCGTGATACCAAGCTGACAGACGGACAGATAGGCGTCCAGGTTATTCGTCACCTGCACCGCATATTTGGCCCTGCTGTGGCCTTCAAGCATCAAGGAGTCAATCCGGCTGCCTCTCACCTTTACCATGGCGAACTCAGCCGCTACAAAAAAGCCGTTCAAAAATACAAGTAACAAAATCAAGATCAAGCTCAAAAATATGGGTAACGGGTCGCTGTTCAACGATTCCCTGTCTCCGTATGCCGCCTGGCGGCTTTATCGGGGGACAGGTGCACCTCCTTCAGGGTATAAAATATAATTAATCATTATAATAATTAAGATTAGTCGATGAAGGCCTTTGCGTCAAACGCCGGTTTTATGGCTGTATTTATGTTTATTCGGCATAGGTTGACCTTTATGAACCTTTTGCTGGCTCTTACGATGATTTTTGCCCCTCTATCTCGATGTACCACGGTTTCGGCGGCGTTTGGCCTGGTTTTGCTGGATTTTCTCCTCCATGCCTTGTGCGGTTGCACGATAGTATTCCTGTCCGTGCAGACTGTCCGGCAGGTACTGCTGCTCCACATAATGGCCCGGATAGTCATGAGGGTACAAGTACCCGGTATGCCCAAGCTGGACGGAGCCCTTATAATGGCCATCCCGCAGATGCAGCGGCACCTCCATCGTACCGCTCCGCTCGATCGCTGCCCCGATACGGCCGATTGCTTCTGTTACAGCATTGGACTTCGGGCTCTCCACGGCAAACAGGATCGCCTGCGATATATTGTACTTGGCCTCCGGCCAGCCGATCTTATGGTAGGCGTCCATTGCGGTCACCGCCTGCACCATCGCCTGGGGATTGGCCAGCCCAATATCCTCACTGCATGCGACAATCAATCGCCTAAGGAAGGTCATCGGGTCCATTCCAAGCTTCTCTACCGCATACAGAAACCAGAACAGTGCCGCATCGCTGGATCCCCGTATGCTCTTGTGAAAGGCCGAGAGCACATCGTACTGCGTCGATTCATCAGCCTTCATCGTCGGCTTGCGGATCGACTCCTCCGCTACCTCCAGATTAATATGAACGGAGCCGTCAGGCTGGGAGGGGGTCGTAACGGCAGCAAGCTCCAGCGCATTGAGCGCACGCCTGATATCACCTCCGGCCATGGAGGCGATATGCGCCAGCGCCTCGTCATCGGCCGTCAGCTTCATGAAGCCGAGCCCCCTGTCCTTATCCTTCAGCGCCCGCCGCATAGCCTCCATGGCGTGCTCCTCTGTCAGCGGCTCCAGCTGAAACAGCGTAGATCGTGACAGCAGCGCCCCGTTGACATGATGGAACGGATTTTCAGTGGTTGCGCCGATAAAGATAATGATCCCCTGCTCCACAGCCGGCAGCAGAGCATCCTGGCGTGATGTATTGAAGCGATGGACCTCATCCAAAAACAGAATCGTCTTCCTGCCGTACATCGATTTCGTTGTTTTCGCACGGTCAATCACCTCGCGGACATCCTTAACCGATGCATCGACGGCGTTCAGCTTGATGAAATCCCCCTCAGTCTTCTTCGAGATAATGTGGGCGAGCGTTGTCTTGCCGCAGCCTGGAGGACCGTACAGCAGTATGGAAGACACCTGGTCTCCCTCGATCGCCCTCCTGAGCAACTTGCCCGGGCCCACGATATGGGCTTGGCCGATGTAATCATCCAGCGTCTCAGGACGCATGCGATCTGCGAGCAGTCTGGCCCGGGGCTTCGCCTCTTCCTGATAGGAGAATAAGTCCATATCCGCTTTCCTTTCATCCGTAACTTAATTATTTCACTGCCATTATACCATATTCGCACACATGTTCTCCACTTGCTGCATGAGTACAGCCAGCTCAAAAAACCGGCAGGTCATTCCTGCCGGCTTTCAACATGCCAATATTTTAAGATGTTCTCTTAAACCTTCACACCGTTCCGCTCCAGCAGCTCACGTACAGCCACACTGACCATAATCAGTCCGGCTACAGGCGGAACGAATGCATTGCTTGCAGGCGGCATCTGTGCTTTACGAATCTCCGGCGCATTCTCCGGTACGATTCGCTGGGTTACATCTTCCCTCGGCTTCTTAGGCTCCTCCGTCGAGAAAACAACCTTAACTCCGCGCCTGACGCCTTCGCGGCGTAGCTTCTGGCGCACGACTCTGGCTACCGGATCCGTATGCGTCTTCGAAATATCAACAACCTGGAACTTGGTCGGATCCATCTTGTTAGCGGCGCCCATACTGGAGATGATCGGTATTTTCCGCTCCAGGCACTGCTTAATCAGATGGACCTTATAAGAGAGTGTATCCGACGCGTCCAGCACATAATCAAGCTCATACTCAAACAGCTTCTCATAGGTTTCTTCCGTATAAAACATCCGCAGCGACACAGCGTCGCACTCCGGATTAATCAGCTTGATACGCTCCTGCATCAGATCGGCCTTCGGCTGGCCGACCGTAGTCGTAAGCGCATGGATCTGCCGGTTAACATTGGTTATATCAACCACGTCTTTGTCGATCAGGATGATCCGGCCCACCCCTGTCCGGGCCAGCGCCTCGGCAGCAATTGATCCGACTCCGCCAATTCCGAGCACGGCAACCGTGCTGTTCTTCATCACATCAAGCCCTTCAGGCCCAATGGCAAGCTCCGTACGGGAAAACTGGTGCAGCATCTAAATATCGCTCCTTCCGGGACAGACCGCAGGTCGGCTATATCTGCCCGCCTGCTGCCGTTTACTTAAGAATGGACTGTCTCTCCAGGAAATTAACCCGTAATGAGACAGTCCACACTTTGCACTTCATCATGTTACCCGCGGAGAACGCCCGCAGGCATTCTCCCCGGTATCGTCCTGCTATTATGCTTTTGGTCCTTCTGCCTGTCCAGGCTTCGCGCTTGGCTTCGGCACGGTACGGATATGCAGCTGCTGAAGCTGGGACGGCTCAACAGGCGCTGGCGCGTCACAGAGCAGATCGGTAGCATTGGCTGTCTTCGGAAATGCAATCGTCTCACGCAGGTTGGTCCGGCCTGTAAGAAGCATAACGAGACGGTCAAAACCAAAGGCAATGCCGCCATGAGGCGGTGTACCATATTCGAACGCTTCAAGCAGATAGCCAAATGATTCGTAAGCTTCTTCCATCGTAAAGCCTAGTGCCTTGAACATCTTTTCCTGTACCTCACGCTTGTAAATCCGCATCGAACCGCCGCCGACCTCATAACCGTTCAGAACAAGGTCATATGCCTGCGCGCGAATCGCGCCCGGATCGGTCTCGAACAGATGCAGATCATCTTCATGAGGGCGGGTAAACGGATGATGCTCGGCTACATAACGCTTGGCTTCTTCGTCCCAGCCAAGCAGCGGGAAGTCAACCACCCACGCGAACTTGTACACGGAATCGTCAATCAGGCCCAGCTCGCGGCCGATCTTCAGGCGAAGATTTCCAAGCACATCCGCAACCACTTTCTTCTTGTCGGCTGAGAACAGGAGCAGGTCTCCCTCCTCTACGCCAAGACGGTCGCTCAACGCACTGATCTCTTCGGGTTTAAAGAACTTGACGATCGGTCCGCGCCACTCGCCTTCCTTAACGGTAACCCATGCAAGACCCTTACCGCCGTATCGTGCCGCAAATGGCTGCAGATCATCCAGCTCCTTGCGGCTCCAGCCTGCGCAGCCTTTGGCGTTCAGCGCTTTGACAACACCGCCTGAGGCAGCTACGCTCGCAAACACCTTCACGTCACTGCCGGAGACGATATCGGTAATATCCTCCATCTCCAGGCCAAAACGAAGGTCAGGCTTATCCGAGCCATATTTGTTCATCGCATCGGCATACGTAATACGCTGGAACGGACGGGACAGTTCGGCGCCTACTGTTTCACGGAACAGCTTGACCGCGAGCTCTTCCATCATATCGAGCAGCTGATCCTGAGACAGGAACGAGGTCTCGATGTCCACCTGCGTAAACTCCGGCTGGCGGTCCGCACGAAGATCTTCATCACGGAAGCAGCGTGCGATCTGATAATAACGCTCAATGCCGCCTACCATAAGCAGCTGCTTAAAAATTTGCGGCGATTGTGGGAGTGCGTAGAACTCCTCCGGGTGAACCCGGCTTGGTACAAGGTAGTCTCTGGCTCCTTCAGGAGAGCTCTTGGTCAGAATCGGCGTCTCTACCTCGATAAAGCCCTGTCCGTCAAGGAAGTCACGGAAAATTTTGGCCGCCTTCGAACGAAGCAGCAGCGTATTCTGCATCTCGGGCCGGCGCAGATCCAGATAACGGTACTTCAGTCGCAGGGATTCATCAACCTCTACGCCGTCCTCAACCGGAAATGGAGGCGTCTTGGCAGCACTCATGATTTCGATTTCCTTAACGCGGATTTCGATCTCTCCTGTCGCAATGTTCGGATTGAACGTTTCCGGGTCACGCTGGACCACTTCGCCGCTTACGGCAAGCACATATTCACTGCGGGCGCGGTCAGCGATATCAAGCGCCTCTCCGGAGAAATCCGGGTTGAATACAATCTGTACAATACCGGTGCGGTCGCGCAAATCAATGAAGAGCACGCCTCCAAGGTCGCGTCTGCGCTGTACCCAGCCATTCAAGATTACCTTTGTTCCCACATCGGCTTTTGTCAATTTGCCGCAGTCATGTGTTTTGAGCATCATAGTCAAGATTCCTGCCTTTCTATGTTCCTAGTTGGTTTATTGTGAGATGGACTGCTTGATTTCATCCGCAAGCTTGTCCAGTGATACCACACGCTGTTCGCCGGATTGCATATGCTTCAGCGCAATCTCGCCGCGCGCCAGCTCGTCCTCGCCGAGAATCGCCGTAAAGCGAGCTTCGTAGCGGTCTGCCGACTTCATCTGTGCCTTCATCTTACGACCAAGGTAATCACGGTCTGCAGCAAGGCCCTGTTCCCGAAGCTGCTGCACAATCCGTACGGTTTCCCGCTCTGCATCAGAACCGAGCCCGACAACATACACATCCAGGCGGCCAAGGCCTTCAACCCCGCTATTCTTGCTCTCCAGCAGCATGACAGCCCGCTCAAGACCAATACCAAAGCCAATCCCCGGCTGATCCGGTCCGCCGATCTCACCGACAAGCCCATTGTAGCGGCCGCCTCCGCCAACCGTGTCGATTGCCCCGATGCCTTCCGCCTTATATTCAAAAGCGGTGTGCGTATAGTAATCCAGTCCGCGCACAAGCCGGGAATTGATGGTGTAGCCGATACCCATGGCCTCCAAGTATGATTTTACCGCTTCAAAATGCGTGCTGCACTCCTCATCCAGACTATCCAGTATCGAAGGCGCATCCGTGAAATGCTTCTGATCCGTCTTGCAGTCCAGAACGCGCAAGGGGTTGCGGTCCATCCGCGACTGGCAGTCCTTGCACAGCGTCTCCCGCATCGGCTCCAGGAAGCCAAGCAGCTTTTCGCGGAAAGCGGCGCGGACGGACGGAGTACCGACCGAGTTGATCTCCACGCGCACATCCTCCAGCCCGATAGAGTGGAAGAACGATAAGCCGAGCGCGATAACCTCTGCATCAATCGCTGGGTCGGCTGAACCAAGCGCCTCTACTCCGAACTGATGGAACTGGCGGTAACGCCCTGCCTGCTGGCGTTCATAACGGAACATTGGACCAATATAATACAGCTTGCCGACATCCGGTTCTCCGTAAAGCTTGTTCTCCACATAGGCCCGTACCACCCCCGCTGTTCCTTCGGGACGAAGAGTAATGCTGCGGTCTCCCCTGTCCGTGAAGGTGTACATCTCCTTCTCCACAATATCCGTCGTTTCGCCGACTCCCCGCTTGAACAGGTCCGTCGTTTCAAACATTGGCGTCCGGATTTCACGGTAATTATAGCTGCGGCACAGCGCTCTGGCTTTGCCTTCCACGAACTGCCACTTGGCAGTTGCTGCAGGAAGAAAGTCTTGTGTGCCCGGCGGCTTCTGAAAAGCCATCTGCAATCCCCTCCTTCTTGTTTCCAAACATTTCGTGAAGCTGTGTTAAGCCGGTCTGAGAAAACAGCGATGAATGTAAAAAAGCCCCCCGCCTCAAGCGCTCTGATGCGCTTGGGGCGAGAGACTGTTATCAGCTCACGCGGTACCACCCATGTTCCGGTTATCTGCCAGTATGCAGTCTAACCGCTCAACGGTTAACGCCCGTTACTCGCGTACCGGCTAATGAGCATACCGTTACAGACGGTCTGCTGGTTCACCGGACGTTCTCAGGGAGGTTCTTTCACCTGCTCAGCATAAAGACGTTTGCAGCCTGGACGTCTCTCTCTGGGTATGTGATACAGATTACTTTGTCCCGTCATCGAATCTTCTGCAGCTATGGCCGCAGCCTTCAGTTGATTACCAATTTTACCTGCCGTGACACGTAAAGTCAAGATTCGCACAGCTTTTTTTGTCGCCATAGGCCCTAAGGTCTTGTAAAAGAAAATAACCTGCAGCCAGCGGGGCCACAGGTCCAAAGTTTATATCTTATAAAAAAGGGGGTCGACTATTATTCTAGCCGGGCTATATTAGGAGAACATGTTAATTAGATTACAGTCTTATTACAATAAATGAAGCGTTTACTTATAAGAGTAAAAAAAACACTGGCGCTGTACACGCTCAGTGTTTTATCTGCCCCTGCGGCCTTACAGCATCTCCCTGTCCGGGCTGGTGCGACCGCCGGACCACAAGGCTGAAGCCGGACGTTCTCCGGCCGCTACGGCTGTCATACAAGCTAATGCCTCGCGGCGTTCTGCATGCATCAGCCCGGAGGCCGTTCTTAGAATCTGCTGCTCTTTGGGTGCTTGGCGCATGAATTACTCTCGGCTCCTTTCGACATCTGTCTCCATTTGCCATTAGTGTATCCAGCAGTCCCGAATCTAACCGTCCATGCTGTCGATAATCAGCGTAACCGGTCCCCAATTAATGAGCTCCACATCCATCATGGCGCCGAAACGGCCTGTCTCAACATGAAGCCCCCGGGCACGCAGCAATTCATTAAATTGATTATAGAGAGGTTCAGCCTGTTCTGGTCTCGCAGCAGACATAAAATTAGGTCTTCTGCCCTTACGGCAGTCCCCGTAAAGTGTAAACTGCGACACAGACAGCACCGCACCGCCGATGTCAGTTACGGACAGGTTCATTTTCCCATCCTGATCCTCAAAGATCCGAAGACCAGCCAGCTTGTCCGCCATCCAGCGGATGTCACGCTCTGTATCCTCCTGTGTAAATCCGACGAGCAGCATCAGGCCCTCTTCTATCGCCCCGGTGACCTCACCTGCGACCGTGACCGAGGCCGAACGGCAGCGCTGTACGACAACTCTCATCGTTACCCCCAAGTATCCTTCATTCTTGCATACGCTTATTGCATGATCCGATGCACCGAGAACACATCCTGGATGCGCTTGATCTTGTCTACAACCGACTGCAGATGCTCAATATTGCGGATCAGGATCGTCATATGAATCAAGGCGAGCTTGTTCTTATCCGAACGGCCCGAGACAGCCGAGATATTCGTCTTGCTCTCCGATACCACCTGGAGCACCTCGTTCAGCAATCCTTTGCGGTCATGGCCGCGGATCTCGATATCAACGGCGTAATTAGCTTCTACCGATTGCTCCCATTCCACCTCGATAACACGTGCAGCTTCTTCCCCATCACCTGTAGTAGGGATATTGTTGCAATCCGTCCGGTGTACCGAAACGCCTCTGCCCCGGGTTATATAGCCGACAATTTCATCGCCGGGTACTGGATTGCAGCAGCGGGCAAAGCGCACAAGCATATTATCTACGCCTTTCACGCGGATGCCGTGTGTCGGGCGTTTCTTCTTAGCGATCGTCGGCGACTTCATCTCTTTAACTTCCGAAGTCAGCTCAATCTTGTTGGCTTCCTCTGCTTCTTTGCGGAGCTTCTCAGTGAGCTTCGTCACGATCTGAGCGGCCGTAATGCCGCCAAAGCCCACTGCGGACAGCATATCCTCAATATCATGGAAGGTGAATTTGTTCGCCGCTTCCAACAGCTTATCATCCTGCAGCCATTGAGAAGGCTCAAGTCCGAGACGCTTCAGCTCCCTCTCCAGAAGGTCACGGCCCTTAGCGACATTCTCTTCACGCTTCTCCTTCTTGAACCACTGCTTGATCTTGCTTCTGGCATGGGAGGATTGCGCAATCTTGACCCAGTCCTGGCTTGGGCCGTACGAATGCTTCGATGTCAAAATCTCGACAATATCCCCGGTCTTCAGCTTATGATCCAGCGGCACGATACGACCATTCACCTTCGCGCCGATCGTCCGGTTGCCAACCTCCGTATGAACCCGGTAAGCGAAGTCCAGCGGCACTGAACCGGCTGGGAGCTCAAACACCTCTCCCTTAGGCGTAAATACAAACACGAGATCGGAGAAGAAATCCATCTTCAGCGATTCCATGAACTCTGATGCATCCCGTGCTTCATCCTGAAGCTCGAGAATTTCACGGAACCACTTCATCTTCTCGCCAAAGCTTGTATTCGGGTTGCTTCCGCCTTCCTTGTACGCCCAGTGCGCAGCAATACCATACTCGCTCGTCCGGTGCATCTCCCAAGTCCGGATCTGCACCTCTGTAGGCTCGCCGTTCGGCCCGATCACCGTAGTATGCAGCGACTGATACATATTCGCCTTCGGCATGGCGATGTAATCCTTGAAGCGTCCCGGCATGGGCCGCCACAGCGTGTGAATGATACCAAGCGTGGCATAACAGTCTTTAATGTTATCTACGATGATGCGGATCGCCAGCAGATCATAAATCTCGTTAAACTGCTTGTTCTTATCCTGCATCTTCTTAAAGATGCTGTAGATATGCTTGGGCCGTCCGGAAATATCGCCATCAATACTCATTTCAGACAACTTCTCTTTAATCTTGCTGATTACGTCTGATATGAACTGCTCCCGCTCCACCCGCTTTTTCTGCATCAGGTTAGCAATCCGGTAATACTGCTGAGGATTCAGGTACCGCAGCGCAATATCCTCCATCTCCCACTTGATTGCCGAGATGCCGAGCCTGTGTGCGATTGGACAAAAGATTTCCAGTGTTTCATATGCAATCCGCCGCTGGGCTTCTTCTGACTGGAACTTAAGGGTCCGCATATTGTGCAGACGGTCAGCCAGCTTAATAAGAATAACCCGGATATCCTGGGCCATCGCCACAAACATCTTCCGGTAATTCTCATTCTGCTGTTCTTCCTTGGAACGGAACTTGATCTTCTCCAGCTTGGTCAATCCATCAACCAGCATGGCGCATGTATCGCCAAAACGAACGCGGACTTCTTCAAGCGGCACTGTCGTGTCCTCCACGACATCGTGAAGCAGAGCCGCAATGATGGAGATCACGTCCATCTGCATATTCACTATAATTTCCGCAACCGCAACCGGATGCAATATATAAGGTTCTCCCGATTTTCGCACTTGGCCGTGATGGGCTTGTTCGGCAAAATCGTAGGCTTCCCTGACGCGCTCCAGGTCCGATTCTCTCAGGTAGGTCGATGCCTTTTCGAGTAACTGCTCTATGCCCATGAAACGTCCTTTCCGAAACAGAGTCCCTCGCGACAATCGAATCTTGTCTTTCCGAGTTTTCTAATATTATGCCTGTAGTAATGGGCAAACGTCAACTGCCTGCCGAACGCTTTCATCCAAGCTTCACGTTACCCGGGTTCTAAAGACGTCTAATCAGGTAATAGATGGAAGCTAATCACCGGCTATTCCATTACAGGAAGACCCCAACCTGCCATAGCCGGCAGGTTGGGGTCTTGTGTATCCGAATATGCGCCTAGCTTAAGCAGCTGACATTAATAAGTTACAAGCGAGAACACATCAATACCGTTCAGCTTGTCCCTGCCGGTCAGGTAGGAAAGCTCAATCAGGAATGAGGCTCCTGCCACTTCGCCGCCAACTGACTTGATCAGATTCATAGTGGAAGAGATTGTACCTCCGGTAGCAAGCAAATCATCTGCAATAAGAACACGCTGTCCCGGGCTGATCGCATCCTTGTGCATCGCCAGACGGTCCTTTCCGTATTCGAGGTCGTACGATGCTTCAACGGTTTCACCAGGAAGCTTACCGCTCTTGCGGATCGGCACAAACCCAACGCCCAGTGACAGCGCCAGCGGTGCGCCGATAACAAACCCGCGCGCCTCAGGACCTGCCACAATATCAATTTCGAGATGCTTTACTCCTTCTTTAAGCGCCTCGATGGCAGACCGGTAAGCTTCCCCGTCCTTCAGCAGGGTGGTAATATCTTTAAACCGGATTCCCGGCTGCGGGAAATCGGGGATAACGCGGATATAATCTTTGAAGTTCATCTGTAATCCTCCTAGGATCATGTGGAATAATGTGATCGTATCAAATATAAAGCCGAATGGAAACAAACTTTTAAATCCAGTTATTTACAGACTCCTGAGCCACTGCGCAAGCTCAGCAGCCGGGGCAAGCCACAGCCGCTCATAAACGGCCGCCTGTTCAGCCCGCTGATATATTGCGGACTCCGCCAGATCCCTGCGCTCAGGTTTTGCGACTATCTGAAGACGGCCCTGTTCCGAAAGGATAAAACCCAGCTCAATAAACACATCAAGCATCATGCGGACCGCAGCTTCGGACCACCCGGTCCATGACAGGGAATGATGGATTCGGTTGTAGACCCGTTCTTCGGGACTTAGCTTACGAACCGCTTGGTAGATTTCTGCAAAATGGCTGCGTTCAGGAAAGCGGGGGGCTCGCCGATCCGGCTTATACAGCGCGTGGACAGCCTCCAGTCTGGCAGAGCGCCGAATGAACGCGGCCAAGCTCTCACCGCATGGCGGTTTATCCAGCAGCACGAGCACAGCATAGTCCATTTCATGACCAGACAGCTGGTCGTAGTGAAGAGTCACGCAACGCCCCGGCCCCACGGCATCCCATCCTCCTACAAGAGCCGCTTCCGCCCCTGCCGCCGCTTCCTTACACGAGGTATCGTGCGTAAGAACGAGGATACAGGACTCTGCTGCTCCGCCCGGCCGGTTACCAGCCGGGCGCATCGAGTTTTCCGGCGGCGGGTACAATGCTTGCAGCTGCCGTATGACAGCTAACGGATCCCTCTCTCCTCTTCCATCGAAGAACTGCCTATGCGGGATACGCAGATCACGAATAAGCAGCTGAGGCTTCTGGATACCATTCCATTCATTCACGCTAAGCTCGCCCAGCATCTCGACACTTGCTTCTTCCGCTATCCGCCCCGCCAATCCGCCTAGTCCGAAGCCGACCGCCTCCAACGCTCCACGGCCGCGGGCCGCAGTCAGTCTAAGATGCTTGCCCTCCTTGCCGATCACCCGCTTTTCTTTGAGACGGCCCGCTGTCACCAGCAGCTTCGGCTGCGGGTTCCCAGCCCCAAACGGTTCCAGAAGCTGGAGCTGGCGAACCGTATCAAGATCGGCTTCATCCGCACCGCATACCAGATCAACATCTGTCTTGCGGATCAGGTCCTCCTCCTTAAGCCACTCCCCTGCCAGATTGTCAAGCATAAGCTCCAGTTCATCCAGCCGGTCACGGTGCAGTGTCATGCCCGCCGCCGCCTGATGTCCACCATAATGTTCCAACAGGTCAGCGCACTCGGTCAACGCCGCATAAAGGTCAAATCCGTCTATAGACCGGGCGGATCCTTTCGCTTTTCCCGTCTCCGGATCTATGCCAAGAACTAAGGTCGGCCGGTAATGGCGCTCGATCAGCTTCGATGCAACAATACCGACAACGCCAACATTCCAACCTTCCGCAGCCACAACAATAACCCCAGGATCCGGCTTACCCTGCTCAGCTGCCGCACGGCGCTTATCCGACCAGAGTGCTTCGGCTTCCTTCACCATGGCATCCACTATCTGCTGGCGCTCACGGTTCAGGGCATCCAGAGAATCCGCGTGCAGCTCCGCTTCGGTCGACTCGGTGGACGCTAGCAGCCTGACCGCGATGTCAGCATGGGCAAGTCTGCCGGCGGCGTTAATACGCGGCGCCATTCCAAAGGCAATCCCTTCCGAGCTCAGGCTGTCGAGGCTTAGACCACTGACTTCTGCCAGCGCCCGGAAACCCGGCTCAGCTGAACGGCGCAGCTGCTCCAGGCCTTTCTTAACCAGTACCCTATTCTCGTCTATGAGCGGCATTAAGTCTGCAATCGTCCCTAGAGCGACCAGATCCGTCCACTCCAGCGGTGTACGGCCGAGTAATGCTGAAGCCACCTTAAATGCCACGCCAACACCGGCCAGCCCCTTGAAGGGATACGGGCAGTCCTTCTGCTTCGGGTTAATAATGGCTGCCGCCTCCGGCAGTACCTCTGGAGGCTCGTGATGGTCGGTAACCACGACATCAATACCCAGCTCGCTTGCATACGCGATTTGCTCGACTGCACTAATTCCCGTATCCACTGTTATCAAGAGCTTGATCCCGGCAGCAGCGGCAGCCTCGATGGCCGCTTTATTCAGCCCGTAGCCCTCCAGCTGCCGGTGCGGAATATAGTAATCGAACGAGCTGTCCAAGCTTCTGAGCAGCCGGATCATTAGCGAAGTGCTGGACACCCCGTCCGCATCATAGTCACCGTAAATCCGGATGGCCTCCCTGTCAGCCAGTGCCTGCCGGATTCTGTGTACGCCCTGCTCCATTCCTTTTAGCAGGTAAGGATCATGGAGCAGCTCAATCTCCCCGTACAGAAACCTCTTCGCCGCTTCCACACCTGTAATTCCTCTTTGCAGAAGCAGCCTTGCCGTTAACGGCGACAACCCCAATTCACCAGCCATGAGGGCAGCGCTTTTCTCTTCTTCATCTGTCAGCTTCGAAACGACCCAACGGGTCTTCGAATTCAGCAACGCCTCTTCCCCCCCTGTTAATTGATGTCGTTCTACAGTCCTTGAGCGTGTATTCCCGCAAGCAGCAAAAAACCGCCGCTGCCGGCTTACTGCAGCAGCGTCGGTATATGCTCCTCGTTCGGATCATGATTGGATTTGTATGGATAGCCGCCGTCGTAAGGATCCACGTGTACCTGCACCTCGCTTAAATGTATAAACCGTTTAAGCAGGTGTTCCCTGACACGCCGGGCTATTTCGTGCCCCTCCTGAACCGTAATTCTTGGATTAACACTTATGGTGACTTCCACTGCAACATAGTGGCCCTGTTCCCAGGCCGACAAGGAACCGATGGCGATGACCCCATCCATTCGCTGGACAGCCGCTGACAATTCCGCTTCATCCGTCTTAGCTAAGCCGGAACCTTTGGACGTTGCAAGGCCACCGGCAAGCTGACGATAGCCATTCCATGCGACAGCCGTCCCGACTGCAAATGCCGCTGCCGGATCGCCGTAGAGAAGGATGGGCATATCCAACTGACCGCCCAGCCATGCAATGAATGTTCCCAGCAATACGACTGCGGATACATACATCTCGGCTGCGGCACGGCCCTTCTCAGGGAAGAACAGCATCTTGATCAGCCAGGCTGCCGGAACTACGATCATGGCTGCCCAATGGGGTGCTTCTACAACCCCATCCGCAGTAAACCTCACTGCCGATATACAGATTTCGATTCCGACAATGAGCAAGAGCAGTGAAATGACTAGTGTAAAGGCCTGATCACCGCCAGCCTGCCTGCCCTTCAGGTCAGCCGGACGCCGCTGTTCCTGCCTGATTTGGCGTTGCTGTGATACGGCAGAAGCATAATCTCTGGCTAAATCCGTTGCACTGCGGAAGGCGTCTGCAAGCAAGGCCTGGCTGCCTGTGAACCAGCCGGCGCCTCCCTTAAGCAGGGCAAGTCCGGCATTTCCCCACAGACTTTTACCTCCCGCGGATGGTTGTCCGATTGTCCCCTGCTTTTGCAATGTACTTCACACCTTTCTAGCTGGCTGGCTGGGTATTAGCCGATGCCTTCGGTTTTTGCTTGTTCTTCAGCACAAGCCACAGTGGACTTGCAATGAAGATGGACGAGTAAGCGCCGCTGACCAAACCGAACAAGATAGCGAGCGAGAACAGCTTAATCGACTCGCCGCCAAACAGGAAAACGCAAAGAGCTGTTACGAATACGGTAGCGACGGTGTTGATCGAACGAGTCATCGTCTGCCAGATACTCTCGTTCACAAGTGCCGCAATATCTTCTTTTGTTTTGAGCTTCGCAAAGCGCATGTTCTCACGTATGCGGTCAAAGATTACGATTGTATCATTGATGGAGTAACCAATTATCGTCAGTACAGCCACGATGAATGGAAGATTGACCTCAAGCCGCAATATCGAGAACAAACTGATGACGATGAAGGCATCATGCAGCAAAGCGACAATAGCGGCAATCGCAAACCGCCATTCAAACCGGATGCTAACGTAAATTATGATCCCGATGCTCGCAATTGCAACTGCCACCAGGGCATTGGTCTGCAGCTCGCGTGCCATCTGTACATCTACCGTGTAGACTTCAGCTGAAGCCTTTGGGTCGAATGCATCTGCAAACCCTCTCTTGAGCTGCTGTTCCTCCTGATCGCTCAGGATATCATCAAAACGGATGGACACGCGCTCCGCGCCGACCGTCAAGGTATACTTGCCAAGATTCTGTTCATCCAGGAAGGATTGAATCTCTTCCTTCTGCCCCTGAAGATTCTTCTGAACGGCCAGGTCCATACTGGAGCCCGCCCGGAAATCCACCCCATAGTTCATGCCCAGAGCAGCCAGCGTGATAACACCAAGCACTGTAATGGCGATTGAGAAGATAAAGAAATACCGGCTCAGCTTGATGAAATCAAATTTTCGCAAATTATAGCGCACGGATTTCACTCTCCTTTACACCGAACAGCGCCTTATTCTTGATCACGTTGCTGCGAATCAGCAGGTACAGCAGCAGACGCGAGTACCCGACGTTCGTGATAATACTGATGACGATACTCATAATTAGGACTACCGCAAATCCCTTGACAGCGCCGGTCCCGATTATATAGAGCACACTGCCCGCAATAATGGTCGTTACATTCGCGTCCATAATCGTACGGAACGAATTTCGCGAGCCCGCCTTTAAGGACGACAGAATGCTCTTGCCGCTGCGAAGCTCTTCCTTAATCCGTTCATAGGTAATAATGTTGGCATCTACCGCCATACCGATACCAAGAACAACAGCTGCAATACCCGGCAGGGTAAGTGTTACGTTCATCAGCCATACTCCGACAAGCAGGAGCCAGATATATGCGATAAGGGAGATCGAAGCTACCAGCCCCGGAAGACGGTAGAACACCAGCATGAACAGCAGCACAATCGCCGATCCCAGAATGCCGGCAAAGACGGTCTGCTGCAGGGACATCTGTCCCAGCGTTGCATCTACGGACTGCATGTAGCGATCCTCAAGCTTCAGGGGCAGCGCACCAAGGTTGATAGTGTCTGCGATCTCCTTTGCTTCCTCGCGTAAGAAACTGCCGGTAATTTCGGCACTGGAGCTGTTAATCTCACCCGACACGGATGGAGCCGAAAGCTGCTCTTCATCCAGATAGATCGCCAGCTGGTTCTGACCGAGCGGAAGCTTGGCTATTTCCCGGGTAATTTCCGCAAATTTTGCTGCGCTCTTAAGCTGGATCGTGATTTTCCACCCGCCAAGAGCGTCCTGATCAATACCGGCACCATTCTCAACAAAATCGGTGCCAATAAGCTCTACCTTACAAAAACCTTCCTCAGGCTGGCAGCCGCGCATGCTCCGGAACGTAAGGACAGCAGGCTCTTTCAGCTTTGTTCGCACGCTCTCTTCATCGTCCACGCCCGCAAGCTTGACCCGGATCCGGTTGTCTCCTTCAGTTGTTATCTCTGGTTCGGAAACACCTGTGGCATTAATCCGTCTTTCCAAGCTCTTGGCCGTCTCGATCAGAGACTCCTTCGTCACTTGACCGCCCGGCTGCAGCGGCTTCGCCTCATACAAGATTTCAAACCCGCCCTTAAGATCCAAGCCCAGATTAATTTTACGTACTAAGTCCGGGCTGGTGACCGCTATGGCTGCGAACGTAACAACCACAATCAGGATGAAAGCCAGCATTCTCTTCATTGCCTTCTTGCTCCCCCTTGTCTACTCAATATTCCCATTATACCGACGCTTGAAATTCGAGTCAAAAAAAGAGACCCGACTTTTAGAAGTAGGTCCCTTTGTAAGCGCCCAATGTCAGGAAATTCATAAACTGCGTCGTCTTCAGCGATAAAATATCGTTCACGATTTGATGCAGCGCCGGCATTCCTGTCCGGCTGTATTTCTCGCTTACGCAGTCCCATACTTCCCTGCCTGTCACATGCTCATACCCGATTAATCGAAATTCCTCCGCTTTACTCTCGCAAAGTGATTCCACCAGCATCGTAAGCTCCTCATCGGTCAATGACTGTTCCGACATCGTCGCAAGCCTCCCCCGATATTCACGTCTATCCGATACTAATTCGCTGCTCCCCTTCATTATCCTGCTGCGCCCAGTGATTTACTGAAATGTTGGCATGCGCCAAGACAGGCTGCATACATATTGACTATAGGGCACGGACAGGCCGGCCCATCAGCCTTCCATAGAGATGAGGGGACCTAACCTTGAGTAAGACGAAGCAAACATTCATTAAGGGAGCTATGATACTGCTCGCAGCCGGCATCATTAATCGGATACTTGGATTTATCCCCCGTATTGCCCTGCCAAGAATTATAGGGGCAGAAGGCGTGGGACTATTCCAGCTGGCCTATCCTTTCATGATCGTGCTGATCACGATTGTTACCGGAGGAATCCCCCTCGCCGTTGCCAAGTGGACGGCTGAAGCAAAGACCCAGGGAGACGAATTACGCGTCCGGATCATTTTCCGCACAGCCTTGCAGCTTACACTAACACTTGCAGTCCTGTTTACTGCTGCTGCCGTCATACTTGCCCCTTGGATCACAGCTCATATTCTGACCGATTCCCGGGTATATTACACTTTCTTATGTATGAGTCCGATCCTCATCATTACGGCTGTCTCATCCGTATACCGCGGGTATTTTCAAGGCTGCCAGAATATGGTTCCGACAGCTGTGTCCCAAATCACCGAAACGGTTGTCCGCATCATTTTTATGCTTCTGTTCTCCAGTCTGATGCTTCCCTACGGTCTTGAATGGGCGGCTGCAGGTGCTATGGCCGGCGTAATTATAGGTGAACTGATGGGCCTTGGCGTACTGTTTATTCAGCATCGCAAGGACCGCATAACCCTTCAGCCCACAGACTTACCTGCTTCAGACCAATCTGAGCCGGATAACTCACTGTCCGCCAACAGTGACAGAAGGTCAGATCAGGTGTCAGCTTCCGGCCGTGACCCTTCGGCACTTCGCAAGCTGCTTGGCTTATCAGTGCCCGTAACCGGCAGCAGATTGGTCGGTTCGCTGTCTTATCTGCTCGAATCCATCTTCACCATGCGCAGTCTGGCCGCTGCAGGCGTTATAACCGGCATAGCGACTGCCCAGTACGGAGCCCTTCAGGGAATGATTATCCCAGTCATTCTGCTGCCGACTGCATTGACTTATTCCCTTGCGGTCTCTCTTGTGCCCTCCCTGTCAGAAGCAGCTGCAAGAGGAGACAAAGCGCTCATTCACAAGCGGCTGCACCAGTCCATGAGGCTGGCTTTGGTATCAGGTGCGCCATTTGCAGTTGTCATGTACTTGTTTGCCGAGCCGATATGCAGGCTGCTGTACGACCACGCCGAAATCACACCTATGCTGCAGTTAATGGCTCCTGTTGCGTTGTTTGTTTACTTGCAGGCTCCGCTCCAAGCAGCCCTTCAAGCATTAGAGAAGCCGGGAACCGCTTTGATGAACACCTTCATAGGCGCGGCGGTCAAGCTGGTGCTCATTGCACAGCTCGCCTCACTTCCGCATCTCGGCATCTACGGAGCATTAATCGCCATCAATGTAAATATCGTTCTGGTGACGCTTCTTCACGGCTTTGGGGTATTACGTGCTGTCGGCTTTCATATGAAGCTTCTGGATTTTGTTAAAGTAGGATCAGCCATGATCATTATGGGCGCGGTTTCCCGTCTGATAATGAACCGCGCGCCGTTGCAGGCGGAATGGCTGAATATGCTGAGCGCATGCGCAGCAGGCGCTGCAGTCTATCTGCTGCTGATGGTATGGATGAGAATTATTGACCGGCATGACATGGCCAGGCTTCCATACGTCGGGCGTTATTTTAAATAATGCTTATGGGGCGCAAGGCCACAAGCTCAGCCGAGATTTTTGTCTCCGAGAATATACAGCTCTCCCCGGCCATTAACCGTGCACCAATAGACCTGACGGATACCCTTCAACCCCGCCAGTGAGACTTCGCGATTCAGCCAAAACCTTGTTTTTCCTGTTTGCTGCAGGTTCTCTTCCATAACTTTACCGTGCGCAATCAGCAGCACGGGCAGCTTTTCCAGCCGGTATGCCGGCTTGCTGCCTGCCGGCATCCTCTTTAACGCCTTGGAAACGGCTGGTTGGAGATGCCGGTCCGCATATAAATCCTTGTTGAGCAGCTGCCCCGGATCGCTTTCAGCCAGCAGGCCAAGGAGACAGAATAACGCAGCCATCCAGATAAACACGATTAGAAACAGCACTAGCAGTATTTCATACAAGAGCTCCATCCTCCCTGACCGGTTGATGGTCATGCTGCTGCCTTCCGTTTCCGGTATGCGGTAGTTTAGCCCGCTTGGATGACCCTCATACAAAGAAAAACAGGACAATTGTTCTAATTGCCCGGCATACGCAATATGGTGTAAAAAAGGCTTGTCACAGCCTCTAAGGAGGAACGGCGATGGTTAATCCGATGAAAAATGCATCAAAAGGCGTTACACATGTCCGCAATGGCTCTTCCCTGCTGGTCGGGACGGTAACCGCTATGATTTGGCTGATGGCGGGCGCACTCCTGCTGTCTGTATTACTCCGTTACAGCAATCTGCAGGAATCAAGCTTGCAGCTGTACGCCTGGATTCTGCACAGCTTGTCCGCTCTGGCCGGCGGCTTTGCTGCCGGACGCAAGACGGAGAGCAAGGGCTGGTATCAAGGAGCGGTCACTGGCGTTATTTATGCCCTGCTGATAATCGTCACCGGCTTTCTTGCAGCAAATGCACCGTTCACAACCGAGACATTCATGCTCCTGGCAGCTGCCGTACCCGCGGGAGCCCTGGGAGGAATGTTTGGGGTTGGAACCAAAAATAATTAGTGAACTGGTCTGCAGCCGTATAGTTCTGCCGCTTTGTTCTATGCTATACTGGCATAGTTATCGAAGCGAACTATACTAGCAGGAGGACCTCCCTAACATGATTCATTACGAGTCCATGCAGACGGTTACCTGGCTTACAGCCTTGACCGTCTTCATTTTATTGTGGGCCGGCACACGCACCTTTCCATTATTCCCGGTCATCCGATTCTTTAAAGAGCTGGCATCATCGCCCCGCTACCTGCTTCATTTTGCGGCACTGCTGGCAATATTGTTTTTGAACAAGTGGGAATTATCGCTGGAGGAGAGTATGAATATTACCAGCGACTTTACAGGATTCATTCATTCACTTGAAGGCGGATTTGTCAGCGGGCTTCAGAATCTGTTTTACGCACCCTGGATGACATCCTTCCTGTCCTTCATGTACCTGATTGTCTTTCAGTCGCTGCTTATCGTCTCAATTGGCATCTATACGTACAAAAAAAATTACCAGTTATATTATGCGACCTGCTACGCTGTTATGATGAATTATCTGATCGCCATCCCCTTCTACCTGTTCTTTCCTGTGAAAGAGGTATGGGCATTCGATCCTACCGTCCAGTTCCGGATGCTGGAAGTGTTTCCAAGCTTCGAAACCCAGTATAGGGAGCTATCGGGGCTTGATAATTGCTTTCCAAGTCTTCATACCTCCATGTCCGTCACAATGGCCATTCTGGCATTCCGCTCAGGTATTAAGGGTTGGGCTTGGTTCTGCGGAATAACGGCGTCCATTATTATTTTCTCTATCTTCTACTTGGGCATTCACTGGCTGACGGATATGTTTGGCGGTGTGATGCTCGGAGTGTTCGCTTCTGCAATGGGTCTGCGGATTGCTCAGGTTCGTCCCCTCCCTGGTAAAGCGCTGGGCGAGGTCGGTGTTCTCTACGCTAGAGACGAAGCCAAATAATGATATAGATGTTCTTAACCTAACTGCAAGCTGCTCCCGGATATAAGGTTCAGGGAACAGCTTGTTTTTGTTAGGCAGACATAAAAAAAAAGCGGTCCGGCCGTAAGGACGTGAACCCGCTCTTGGTGATAACTTACTCCGCTGCCGTTTCAGCTGATACGACATTGTTGATCGCGCTGCGCTCGAAGGTAATCTTCGTCGCGTCATTAACGCGCAGAACAACCGTGTCATCTGTCAGTTCTACAATCGTGCCATGCATACCGCCAATCGTGGTGATTTTGTCACCCTTCTTAAGCTGGTTCAGCATGAGGTTGCGCTGCTTCTGCTTCTTCTGCTGCGGGCGGATAAGCAAGAAATAAAATACCGCAAACATCAGAACAAACGGCCAGAGCATGTTAATCAGACCGCCGCCGCTTGGGGCTGCTGCATCTGCTAACCACATATATATCCCCCCTTTCAAAAACCTTTCTCATTATCTACAAGGCCGTACTTATCAAAGAAGGAATCCCGGAAATCAAGCAGCCGGTCCTCCATGATAGCTTGACGCACGTCCCTCATGAGCTGCAATAAAAAGTGCAAATTATGATAAGTTGTCAGACGGATGCCAAAGGTTTCGTCCGCCTTCAGCAGATGCCGGATATACGCACGGGAATAGTTCGTGCATGTATAGCAGCTGCAAGCCGGATCCAGCGGCCCCAAATCCTCTGCAAACTTGGCATTACGGATTACGAGTCTGCCTTCGCTTGTCATAGTTGTCCCATTACGGGCAATACGGGTCGGCAGGACGCAGTCGAACATATCGATGCCGCGAATAGATCCCTCAATCAGGGCATCCGGCGAGCCCACACCCATCAGGTAGCGCGGCTTATGCGTCGGAAGCAGAGGAACAGTATGCTCCAGCACCTCATACATTACGGCTTTTGGCTCACCTACGCTCAGTCCTCCAATAGCATACCCCGGGAAATCCATGGAAGTCAAATCAAGCGCGCTCTGTCTGCGCAGGTCCTCGTAAGCACCCCCTTGTACGATCGCGAACAAGCCCTGGTCCTGCGGACGTCCATGAGCCTTCAGGCAGCGCTCAGCCCATCTTGACGTACGCTCCGTCGACTGCTTCACGTACTCGTATTCCGCCGGATACGGCGGACATTCATCGAAGGCCATCATAATATCGGAGCCAAGCGCATTTTGAATCTCCATGGCCTTCTCCGGCGAGATGAAGAGCTTGTCCCCATTCAGATGCGAACGAAACTCAACGCCTTCCTCTGTAATCTTCCGCCGCTCACTTAGACTGAATACCTGGAAGCCGCCACTGTCTGTTAGAATTGGACGATCCCAATTCATAAACTTGTGAAGGCCGCCAGCCTTCTTCACCAGCTCATGCCCCGGACGCAGGAATAAGTGGTAGGTGTTACTAAGAATAATATGCGCGTCCATGGCTTTTAATTCCTCTGGACTCATCGTCTTGACCGTCGCCTGAGTCCCTACCGGCATGAAGGTCGGCGTTTCAATAACGCCATGCGGAGTATGAACCCGGCCCAGCCTTGCACCGGATTGCTTACATTGTTTAATTAATTCGTATGTTATCGCCACAGTCACTCATCCAATCCTAGTATATGAACATCGCATCGCCGAAGCTGAAAAACCGGTATTCCCTTTCGATGGCCTCGGCATAAGCCTTCATCGTCAGGTCCGTTCCCGCAAGCGCGCTGACCAGCATCACCAGCGTGGACTTCGGAAGATGGAAATTAGTCAGCAGTGCATCTGTCAGTGTAAACTTATAGCCTGGAAAAATAAATATATCCGTCCAGCCGCTGCATGCCTGAATATGCTCGGCACCATAGCGGGTACCGATCGTCTCCAGCGTCCGAGCGGAGGTCGTACCTACTGCGACAACACGGCCGCCCCGCTCCCTGGTTTCCTTGATCAGTCTGGCATTCTCATCACTCAGCTCATAATACTCTGCATGCATCACATGCTCTTCCACCTTATCCACGGTCATGGGCCGGAATGTTCCGAGTCCCACATGCAGCGTGACAAAGGCGATCTGTATACCAGCCGCGCGCAGCTCTTCCAGATATTCAGAGGTAAAATGCAGTCCTGCCGTTGGTGCGGCAGCCGAGCCTTCATGCTTGGAATAGACCGTCTGGTACCGCTCTCGATCATCGAGCCTCTCTCTTATGTAAGGAGGCAGCGGCATTTCGCCCAGCTGGTCCAGAAGCTCGTGAAAGATGCCGTCATAGACAAACTCAACCGTGCGTGCTCCCATGTCGCCTTCGTCCCGGACAATGGCTTTCAGCAAAGGTGTGCCTTCGGCAGATTCGCCGAAATGCAGCACGGTGCCAATCTTCAGTTTCTTGGCCGGCTTCGCCAGCGTCTCCCAGCAGTTATTCTCTTCCTGCTTAAGGAGGAGCAGCTCCACCTGGCCGCCTGTATCCGCCTTGACGCCATGCAGCCTGGCCGGCAGGACGCGGGTATCATTCAATACCAGCGTATCACCGGGGCGGAGATATTGCTTTAAGTCCTTAAACATACCATGCGTTATTCCGCCGTTCCTCTTATCCAGAGCTAACAGCCTCGACGCCGTACGTTCCTTAAGCGGCGTCTGGGCGATCAGATGCTCCGGCAGGTGAAAATCAAATTGATCTACATTCATGCGTTTATCTTCCGTCCTTACTGATCGTCACGTTATTATAATAGTATTTCAATATATATTGGTAGTCATACCCTGCATCGGCAAGACTGCGGGCACCCCATTGAGATAATCCGACGCCATGCCCGTAGCCTGTGCCTGTAAACCGGAAGGACGGGTCCTTCGTGGCGGCCCGGACGGTGCCCTTACCGCTCATGATATATAAGCCCGGATCATCCAGCTTAACCGGCCTGCCGTCTGCCCCGACTGCATAGACAGCATTGTTATCCGGCTTCTGACGGGAAGAGCCGCTGCCGCCCAGAATCGTATAACGACCGGTTTCATCTACCTGAAACCGGGTACTCGGCAGGCCTCCCAATGCGGAGCGCAGCGTATCAGGTGTCTTCACATCCAGCTTCCTGCCATTGACAAGCAGCTCGGTAACACGTCCGGAAACACCGCGCTTACCGACTTCAAGTGTGGTAACCGGGCCTGCAACCGCCGTAGCCGACTTCCCGCTCATCGACTTCATGAGGGCTTCCGGGGTGAACGGCCCTCTTACCCACTTCATCTCATTGGACTGGACAGCTTTCTCGAGCACTGCGACCCTTACGCCGCTATTTAAACGGGTCACCGGTTCCACAGCGCTCTGGATAAGCGGGATGGGGCGAACCGCTGCACCATCCGTCTTGACTGACATAATTTCAAGACCCGTCAAGGTCTTCGATCCGGTCTGTGCCAGCAGATCCTCCCGTATATAGCCCGTCCGGCTGTCGGGCAGCACAACCCGGTACCAGCGGTAAAGTCCCTTCTCCGAAATCTCGTCGGAGCTTGGCACCGACGTTAAATAGGCAACCGGATTTCCCCATATTTCCGCTGCATCTGCAGTTGCTCCTCCGGCGCTGGAAGAGAAAAGCGCCTCAATCAGTTTTCCCTTGTGCAGTATGACCTCGCCTTTTGTCGCATCCACTGCCGCAATAGTCGGTTCCTTCTCGTAGCCGATTCCCCCATATGCCTGGCTTAATACACTGTCCACCACATGGGCGATCTTGAATCCCAAGCCCTGATAGAGCGCATAGGTTCGGGCGGCTACAGCTTGAGCTTTAAGCGATTCGGCCGGCCATGAAGCCGGCATTTCCCCGCCTACAACTGAATACAGGTATTGCTCGAAGGGAAGCTCATTGATGACAGCGAGCCGCTTGTTAAAGCCGCTGATTTCAAAAGCCCCGCGGTATGTCCGGCTGTACCGCTCGGTAAGCTTGATACCCGTACCGCCTCCAGAGGCAGTTATCCAGGCCTTCGTTCCTTCCGGAGGCAGCGCATAAGACAACCCTGCCTTGGCGGATTGGCTGATCGTATGGTCACTGAGAACCATCAGATAAGCGCCGGCAGACGGATCGAATGACTTCAAGGAACCATAGGCGGTAATCTTAGCCGCCGCTGTCTTTACAGCGTTTAATCCAGCCTCTGACGCCGCTGCCCCGACAAGGACACTATAGCTTGCTTGTTCGCCCGCTGCTGCTGGCGGCTTGACTGCCGGGAAGGCATCAATTCCCGCCGCTCCGAATGTCTGAGCCGCTTCACGGGCTTCGGCCAGCGTGCCGAACGGGCCTGCCTCCAAGCGGTGGGGCCCTGTCACTTCCATCCTGCCGCCTGAAGCTCCCGACAGCGCTGCGTCCTTACTCCATTTATCCAGCGCAGATTGAGCAAGTGCCGCAGTCGCATAGCTTCCCTCAAGTACTTGATAGACCGCCCTGCCATTCTTAAACAGTGATTGAATCGTACCGCTGCCAGAAGATCCCTGAAGGCGCTTGTATGCGGCAGCTGCCACGGCCAGATCCGTTGTCTCGGCAACACGCACTTTGTAGTCATCCAGCATAAACCGCGTCTGCTCGCCAGCGGCAGCCTGCATAACCCCAACCGTTCCTCCCGGCTCCCGGAAGCCGATCTCTAGACCAGAGGCTGCCGATAACGTAACAGCAGGGGTGTTAAGCGTGAATTTGCCCGGAAGCTCCATAAAAATCGCCACCCGAATATTGTCCAGCGCCGGAACAGCCGCCTGTACCGGTACCTTGTACGCCACTGTACCGGACAGCGCCAGCATCAGCGCCATGAACCAAAAAGCCGTCTGCCTGCTGAGCTTGCTTCCCGGCAGCCTGGGCCCCGAATCCTGCTGCATGGTGCCAATCTCAGGCTTATCCCCGCTCATTCTCATTCCCTCATCCCCTTTCCGTCCTGGATATCGTCTCGTCGGGGCAGTGAACAAGCCCCGCCGGCACAGCCTTCATCCGCGCGCCCGAACCAGTCATACCGGCGCTTGGCCACATACCGGTATACTGCGTCTGCCAGAAGCCTCATCCCCGGCAAGCGATAGAGCCAGGCAAGACGCCGCAGACCGCGCAGCGTTCTCATGATGCGCACGATGCCATCCGCTCCAGCGTAAATCCTGCCCGACATGTCCACAACGTGCAGCTTCTCGAGCAGCGCCTCTCTATTAAGCGAAGCCGCCCCGGGTACTTCCGGTGCGTCCGGTTCATCAAGCAGCTGCAGCGGAACATACACCAGCTCAGCGGCAGAGTGAAGCTGCTTTAGACGGGCCACTGTCTGTTTGCACAGCATACATGTATTATCGAACAGTACATACAGCGTCTCCTTCGATACCCCGGTTGTTCCCAAGAAGGACCCCCTCTCCAGCCTCCGCTTCCCTGAGTTTACACGGTTCGGCATGTGTATGGATACGGAACGCTTGGCTTAGAACAGTGTCTGCTCATCCTCGTTCTTCTCTCCCGGTACAGGCAGGCCCAGATGCTTATAGGCCAGCGGTGCTACCATGCGGCCTCTCGGAGTCCGCTGGAGGAAGCCGATCTGCATTAAATAGGGCTCATATACATCCTCGATCGTCTGGCTCTCCTCACCGATGGTCGCGGCGATAGTATCCAAACCGACCGGGCCGCCCCGGAAATTCGCAATCATGGTCCTCAGCATCTTGTGGTCAATCTGGTCAAGTCCCATCGGATCAACCGCTATCAGCTCCAGCGCATGCTTCGCCAGCTCGTAGGTGATCATTCCGTCGCCTCGGACTTGGGCAAAGTCGCGTACCCGCTTCAGCAGCCTGTTCGCGATCCTTGGCGTTCCCCTGGAACGCATCGCGATCTCGCGGGATGCTTCGCCAATCATTTCAACCCCGAGAATGTCGGCGGCGCGGGATACGATGAAAGCCAGCTCATCAACAGTATAAAACTCCAGCCGGCTGACAACACCGAACCGGTCCCGGAGCGGTGCCGAGAGCAGACCTGCTCTCGTGGTGGCGCCAACAAGCGTAAACGGCGGAAGATCCAGCCGTACCGAACGGGCGCTGGGCCCCTTACCGATCATTATATCAAGTGCAAAGTCCTCCATCGCCGGGTAAAGCACTTCCTCAACGGTCCGGTGAAGCCGGTGAATCTCGTCAATGAACAGGACATCCCCCTCCTGCAAATTGGTCAGCAGGGCAGCCAGATCCCCCGGACGTTCAATAGCAGGCCCTGATGTCGTCCGCATATTAACGCCAAGCTCGTTGGCGATAATATTGGAGAGGGTTGTCTTTCCAAGCCCAGGCGGGCCGTACAGCAGAACATGATCCAGTGCCTCTTTCCGCATTTTGGCCGCTTCTATATATACCTTAAGATTCTCCTTGACCTGTGATTGTCCGATATACTCGGCCAAGTAACGGGGACGCAGGCTAAGCTCAACCGCCTGGTCCTCCATCATCAGGTTGGCGGATATAATTCTGTCGTCCATTAATCAAGCCCCTCCCCGTCAACCTTTAAACAGCTGCTGAAGCGCGCGCTTCATTAACGTATCTACGGATTCATCCCCACTAACAGCCGGCTCCAGCTCCACCCAAGCCTTGTCCAGCTCGGAAGCGGTGTAGCCAAGCGCCGTGAGGGCTTCCCTGGCTTCCTGCCAGGCCGCACTACCGCTGCCGGAGGCAGCAGCCGCAGGCATCTCGTAGGAAGAAAGCCCGGAAGCATCTGCGGGATGAGCGGCCAGCTTGTCCTTCAGATCCAGTATCATCCGCTGCGCTGTCTTCTTGCCGATGCCAGGCAGCTTCGTCAGAAAAGCCAGATTCTCCTGGCGGATAGCCGCCACGACAGCATCCGGTCTTCCGGCAGCGAGTACGCCCAGCGCCACACGGGGACCAATCCCCGATACATCGAGCAATTTGCGGAAGAACTGCTGCTCCTCCCTGGTCGCGAAGCCGAAGAGCAGAATCGCATCTTCCCGTACATGGTGATGGGTATAGACCGTCACTTGGTCTTCTTTGCCGGAAAACGCATAGGGGTTCGGCGTGAATACCCTGTACCCGATATCATGAACCTCCACCACAATATATTCCGGCTCGATATGAGCCACTTTACCTCTTACAAAGTCGATCATGGACGCGTCACTCCGTTCGTTTTCTGCAGCAGAACAGCCGAATGGGCATGGCAGATCGCAATAGCCAGTGCATCCGCCACGTCATCCGGCTTCGGTATGGCAGCCAGCTTGAGAAACATGCGGACCATCTCCTGAACCTGCCTTTTTTCCGCTTTGCCGTAGCCCACAATCGCCTGTTTAACCTGCATAGGCGTATATTCCGCCACCGTGATTCCGCGCTGAACGGCAGCCAGTATAATAACGCCTCTGGCCTCGCTGACGGTAAACGCGGTGGTCACATTACGGTTGAAAAAAAGCTTCTCCACCGCTACGGCATCAGGCTTGTACTTATCCATGAGCGCGCCAACCGACTCATAAACCTGCATCAGCCTGGTTTCCTGCGGCGTTCCCGCCTTCGTTTCGACCATTCCGTACTGGACAGGAACCAGTCTGCTGCCGATTTTATCTATAAAACCAAAGCCAACAATGGCTATCCCCGGGTCAATCCCCAATACTCGCAAGCTATTCTCTCCCTCATCAGCCGATGCTGTCCTAAGCTTCATCCCATTATAGCAAATGTTCGTACTCATGAGAACAACCCGCGGCAACCCGGATTTGAACACACAAAAAAGAAGCGCCTCCCAGCGCTTCTAGCCATTCGTCATTACAGCCGTTATGCCTCAATAGGTCAAATCCTGTTGGTCCCTGTTCACCGGCAGTGCATATTCACTGAAGCTGGACAGCACGCTGTTGAACTCCTCCCGGTCTGTTACACGAATGCCTTCATGAAGAGCCCTGACCTGCTCCTCCGGCAGACTGCTCTCCATAAACCGGACATCAAGCTGATAGAAGGTGCGCAGCACCTGGTTCCGGGACGGAGGCCCCTCGAAGAGAGACAGATAATCGTCCTTGCTGATCCCGAAAACGGCACTTTCCTTGCAGGCCGGGGACAAGTCATCGACCCGCTCTTCGATTACCACCGTTCCCTCCTGATCCATAACAGCCGTCCAGCCGGGATTGCTCTGCAGCATCCGGATAATCTGACTGCTTGTCCGCAGCCCGACATCCTGTGACTCCTCCCCGCACAGGTATATCCGCTTCATGCTGACTGGTACCGGCTGCTTGCTCCTTCGCAGCGTCTCAATTACACTTGGCTGCTTCTCTGCTGCCCTGAACTGATTCGCTGTATCAGCCGCTGTGACCTCGGTATCAGCCTCATGTCTCCCTGCTGCCCGGGCCGGCTCAACTGATCCTAGACCCATAACCAGCACTAGCCCGCCTACGGCTGCAAGATGCCAGGTTGGCCTCTTCCGCATGCGCAGACGCTTCTTCAACTGCTTCCAAAGGCTAAATCCCATCATGAGGAAGTCTCCTTCAAAAATCGATTTTCCCTATTGTTTCCTTGGCATGCATAGGTTATGCACAGAAATCCGGCCCGCTTATTAGACAGCCCATGCTTGTTGGAATAAAACAAGGACTGCGCCAGTACCCGACTGAATGCGCAGTCCAACTATAGGAAAAGTTACGCAAGCTACTGATTAATCCATGGTCCTCTGCCGCGCTTTTTGCCAGCTGCCTTCTTAGTATCGCTCTCCTTCTTGACAGAGCGGACAGATGCCTTGCCGGGCTGCTTACGGGAAGATGCCCGCGCTGGCTTCTTCACTACATCAGCTGGAGCCGTGTCTGCCTCTTCATCCCCCTTATGGTTGGAGCCGCGGTCACTAGGCTGCTCCATGTTGCCCATACCAGGATAAATGCTGCCGGCTGGCATCATAAAAGGCACCCCAGCCGTTCCCTGAAAGCCGAACCCCGGATTGCCAGCGCCTGTAAATACCGGCGGCACACCTGCACCCGGCCCGGTCATTCCAGGATAGCCGGCTCCATGCACAGAAGCCATCCCGCCAGCAGCAGGTAATCCGTCCGGCGTCCACCCACCGGGAAACCCGGGCGGCATCATTCCAGGAGCAAAGCTCTGCGGCGGTTGGGGCATCATCATCCCAGGCTGCATTTCCATTCCCGGTACAGGCCACTCTGTCATGCCGCCGGGCAGCATTCCCTGCTGGCCGTATTGAACCGGTTGGCCATACGGTCCATGCTGACCATATGGTCCAGACTGCATCCCAGAGCAGCCCGCATGTGCAGGGTGGCTGGGCCACGCAGCCGCAGGAGCCGGACTTCCGTGAGCACCAGGCCATACACCTGGTTCAGGGGTATGCTGATAAGGGAATATGCCGCCTGGTCCTTGAGGTGTAATACCGGCCTGCTCACCATGGTAGCCCCATCCTGCGACAGGGACAGTTCCTGGAGGGCATGGATATAGTACAGGTACTGTGCCAGGAGGGCAAACTGGCGGTTCAGCCGGCTTGACATGCTCCGGGCAAGTCGCTGCTTCCTTTACCTCTGGCACCTTGGGAAGCTCAAACATTACCTCTGCAGCAGGTACCTTGAACTGCTTGAACAGATCAATATGCACCTGATGCTCGACTTGGTAGGCCTGCGGCTTGATTTCGACCTCAGGAAGCTTCGCTTCGGGCAGCTTGGGTGCGGTTGGCAGTTGATCCACAGCCGGTCCGGTGTAGATTTTGTCCGGATTTCCATGCCCGGACAGCTCCTTCAGCTCCGGCATGACGGCCGGATCACCTGCCTCGGCGGCCGCTTTCGGAATGTTGACAATCTCACCGGTCATCAGTGCATTCGGATTTTTCAGCTGCGGGTTGGCTTTAATCATGTCGGAAAGCGAAATGCCCCAAGCCTTTGCGAGCTTCCACAGCGTATCGCCCTGTGCAACAACATGCTGATGAGCCCAATCACCTGCCGGCGCCGCAGGCTTCGAGCCTGGAACCTTCACCTTCATCCCGACATCAATTGCATCAGGATTCTCGATTTCCGGATTCAGCTTCACGATTTCGTCCAGTGTCACGCCATACTTTTCAGCAATTTTATACAGCGTATCACCTTTTTTAACCATATGGATTTTCACGTGCCGAATTACCTCCTGTCACGGACTTCTGTCGCGGCTGGCTCTGCCCCATTCTATGACGCAGGACGCTGCCGTCAATCATTACATCCTATGCAGGAGAATGGGCGTATGTCCCCTAAATTCGTAAAAAAAGCACAAAAAATATAGGATGGATTGTCCTGCCGGGCATGTCCGCCGTCTGCTGCTTAAGCAATTACATCCCCTTAAAAAACAGCAGGAGCGCTCCGACGACAGCTGAAAGCTGTCGTGAGGCGCTCCTATCCTATCTCATTCGGTTCAAAAACCAGATCAATAATGCAGGCACTTTGGGCCATTTACCGGTGTGAATCTTCATATTTCTTGAAAGCGAGCGTGGCATTGTGACCGCCAAAACCAAAGGAATTGGAGACTGCAACTTTCACGTCGGCCTTTCTAGCCTCGTTAGGGACATAGTCCAAATCGCACGCCGGGTCAGGATGTTCATAATTGATAGTCGGCGGAATAATCCCGTCCACAATCGAAAGAATGCAAACCATCGCTTCTAATGCTCCTGCTGCACCCAGCAGATGACCGGTCATTGATTTCGTCGAGCTCACGGCGATCTTATAAGCATGCTCCCCGAACACAGTCTTAATTGCTGCAGTCTCAGCTTGGTCTCCCGGAGGTGTTGACGTTGCATGGGCGTTGATATAGTCAACCTGCTCCGGCTTGATTCCGGCATCCTGCAGCGCCTCCTGCATCGAGTTGGCTGCACCGCTTCCTACAGGGTCAGGGGCTACCATATGGTGAGCATCACACGTACTGCCATAGCCGACAATCTCGGCGTAAATTCTAGCTCCTCTGTCTAAAGCATGCTCAAGCGTCTCCATGACGAGAACGGCTGCCCCTTCACCGACCACGAAGCCATCACGCTCCGTATCGAAGGGCCTGCTCGCTTTCTCTGGCTCATCGTTTCGGGTAGACATCGCTTTCATCGAAATAAAGCCCGCTAAAGAAAGCTGTGTGATCGGCGCTTCCGATCCGCCTGTAATCATGACATCAGCATGCCCCCACTGCAGCATTCTGAAGGCATCGCCAACAGCATTCGTACTGGAGGCGCAGGCCGTAACGCTGGTGACATTAGGTCCGCGCAGCCCGTAGCTGATCGCTACCTGGCCTGCTCCCATGTTAGAAATCATCATCGGCACGAAGAAGGGGCTTACACGCTCCGGTCCCTTCTCGAACATGGTCTTGGCCTGGTTCTCGAACGTTTCGATACCGCCAATTCCAGAACCCAGCATAACTCCGATCCGGTCCTTATTCTCGCGTTCGAGATCCAGCCCGGCATCTTTTAATGCCATTCCCGCAGCAGCAACCGCAAATTGCGTAAAGCGGTCCATACGGCGGGCCTCTTTCTTATCCATGTAATCGGTCGGATCGAAGTCCTTTACTTCTCCCGCAATCTTCGTATTAAAATTTGTTGTATCAAATCTGGTGATCGTTCCGATTCCCGAGCGTCCTTCCTTCAGGGAAGACCAGAACGGCTCAATTCCAGTGCCAACCGGAGATATAGGCCCCAAGCCAGTAATAACAACACGTTTTCGCAACGGTAGTACCCCCTGCATTATATTTTCCTTGGCGCTATACATGCATGAAATCGTTATCCGTACCCATTTTTGGGGATAATCTTTATTTTAACAAAAGAAGTTAATTATTTCAAACTTGTAAATATTAATAGAATTCATTTTAGCCAACCCTGAGTTTTCACTTCGCCCTTCTGGGCCGCGTGTTGCCTGAGAATTATAACAGGGGGATTTCCAGGCGTTCAGGCCAGGCATCCGTTCACAGAAAAGAGAACGGGGCAGCCGCGAATTCCACGGCTGCCCCGTTTGTTCTCCACTTATACTTCTCCTGCAACCGCCACTCGCAGCATCGAGGACAAGCTCTCCACGCTTTCCAGCAGAAGCTGAGTCTTGTCCGTACTCTCCCATGGCACCTGCAGATCGTTGCGTCCGAAATGCCCATAGGCCGCTGTTTGCTGATAGATTGGACGGCGAAGGTCCAGCATCTGAATGATGCCGGCAGGACGAAGATCAAAGACCGATTTGACCGCTTCCACCAGCAGCTTCTCCCTTACCTTGCCTGTGCCGAAGGTGCGGACCGAGATGGACACAGGGCGCGCTACTCCGATCGCGTAAGCCAGCTGCACCTCGCACTTGTCGGCCAGGCCTGCAGCTACGATATTTTTGGCGACGTATCTGGCGGCATAGGCGGCCGAGCGGTCAACCTTCGTCGGGTCCTTGCCCGAGAAGGCTCCTCCGCCGTGGCGGGCAAAGCCTCCGTACGTATCAACAATGATCTTTCGTCCCGTTAGGCCGGCATCCCCCTGCGGTCCGCCGACTACAAAACGACCTGTCGGATTGATAAAAAATTTCGTCGCTTCATCTAAATATTCCGCTGGAACAGTTGGGCGGATCACATGCTCATGAAGATCCTGCTTAATCGTCTCAAGCATAATATCCGGCTGATGCTGGGTCGAGATAACGATCGTGTCGATCCGGACCGGACGATCCTCCTCGTATTCAACGGTTACCTGCGTTTTTCCGTCCGGTCGCAGATAAGGAAGCTGCCCATTCTTGCGCACTTCGGTCAGACGTCTCGCCAAACGGTGCGCCAGCGAAATTGGCAGCGGCATCAGCTCAGGCGTTTCATTGCAGGCATAGCCGAACATCAACCCCTGATCGCCAGCGCCGATCGCGTCGAGCTCATCCCCGCCCATCGTTCCTTCTTTGGCCTCAAGCGCTTGATCGACACCCATTGCGATATCCGGCGATTGCTCATTCATTGCAGTCAGTACGGCGCTTGTCTCGTTGTCAAACCCGTACTTGGCCCTTGTGTACCCGATTTCCTTTATGGTGCTGCGCACTATTTTGCCGTAATCGATCTTGGCGGTAGTCGTGATTTCTCCTGTGAGGAGCACCAGCCCGGTAGATGTCGCCGTCTCACAGGCAACCCTCGCATTCGGGTCCTGCTCCAGAATGGCATCCAATATGGCATCCGAGATCTGATCGCACATTTTGTCCGGATGGCCTTCCGTTACGGATTCAGAGGTAAACAGACTCCTATGATCGTTCACTATGTATCCCACCCCTTAGGATTCAGCCCAGCTCGACAGGTACTCTTCCTGCTCCGTGCTCAACCGGTCAATTTGGATGCCGAGCGAGCTCAGCCTGAGATCAGCAACATAACGGTCCAGCTCGGCCGGTACCGCGTGAACCTTAGGCTCTATGGCAGCTGCATGTTGGACGACATACTTCAAGGACAATGCCTGCAGGGCGAATGTCATATCCATAACCTCGGCAGGATGTCCATCGCCCGCTGCAAGATTTACGAGCCTCCCTTCCGCCAGCAGATACACCCTGCGTCCGCCCGGGAGTGAGTACTCCGTAATATTTTTGCGCACTTCGCGGATCTGTTCCGAGCGTTCGGCCATATGTTCCTTATTAATTTCGATATCAAAATGCCCGGCGTTGCACAGAATAGCGCCGTCCTTCATGACATCAACATGCTCGCCAGTAATGACATCCCGGTTGCCGGTTACGGTAACAAAAATATCCCCGACCTTCGCCGCTTCGAGCATCGGCAGCACCGTAAATCCGTCCATATAGGCTTCAATTGCCCTAATCGGATCGATCTCTGTTACGACAACCTGCGCGCCCAGGCCTTTTGCACGCATCGCAACGCCCTTGCCGCACCAGCCGTAGCCTGCAACGACAACGGTTTTGCCGGCAGCGACCAGATTGGTCGTCCGGTTGATGCCATCCCATACAGACTGTCCCGTACCATAGCGGTTATCAAATAAGTATTTGCAGTAAGCATCATTGACCGCCATCATCGGGAATCTAAGCTTCCCTTCATTCTCAAGCGCCTTCAGACGGATAATGCCGGTCGTCGTCTCCTCGCAGCCGCCGAGAATATCGCTGGCTTGATGCTGCCTCTGGCTGTGCAGCAGGCCGACCAGATCTCCTCCATCATCGATCAGCGCATTGGGCCGAAAATCTAACGTTTGGTTCAAATGCATGTGATATTCCCGTTCAGTCACGTTATTCCAGGCATATGCGGTAATTCCGCTCTCCACAAGTGCTGCTACGACATCATCCTGTGTAGACAGCGGGTTGCTTCCGCAAACGGCGACTTCAGCCCCGCCAGCCTGCACAACCTGCGCAAGGTACCCTGTCTTTGCTTCAAGATGCAGGCAAATCGCAATTCTCATGCCTTTGAACGGCTGCTCTTTCTTGAACTGCTCTTCAATCGTTTGAAGGAGCGGCATGTGGGCCTTAACCCAATCAAGCTTCAGCTTGCCCTCCGGCGCCAAAGTGATATCTTTAATCATAGACTGCTGCAGTGTTGACATAAGCCCCTCCTAAGTTTTGATTTGGCTTATCGTCCAACGGACGAAGATACCCGCGTTTTTCCAACAGACGGATCACTTCCGATGCTGCTTCTTCGATGGTCATCAGATCGGTGCGCAGCACGAGGTCCGCATTCTCCGGCTCCTCGTAAGGATCATCAATGCCGGTAAGCCCTTTTATTTCGCCTGCGAGCGCTTTTTTGTAAAGCCCCTTTACATCCCGCTCCACCAGCGTGCTGATCGGAGCAGAGACATATACCTCGAGAAATTCGCCGATTTCACTGCGGGCGTAGCTGCGGGAAGCTTGATAAGGAGAGATGAAAGCGGCAAGTGTAATCACATTGTGCTTCGTGAGCAGCTTCGCTACAAAGGCGACCCGCTCGATGTTCTTCACCCGGTCCTCCTTCGAGAACCCCAAGTCCTGGCACAAGCCTTGTCGCACGACATCTCCATCCAGCCTTTCGACAGCCTTGCCGCGCGCATGAAGCAGTTCATAGACGCGGGTTGAAACCGTCGTCTTACCTGCCCCCGAAAGACCCGTGAACCATACCGTCACCCCGGACTGCTGCATCTTAATCCCTCCCATGAATGATGGCCAGCTCTGGCCTTATCCAAGAATGGAGCATAGGATTGTCCATCCCCTAGCCGCACCACCCCCCTCTATAAAAACAACAGGCAGCCGTTAAGCCGCCTGTCTGCTGTCTATCCCTTAAGCCATGGCACCGCTGACGACTTCCTTCTTCGCAGGCTTCCGGTCACTGAAGTAAGCCGCAATGATACCGATCAGAATAAAGAAGCTGTAGTACTTGAATGTAGAGCCGAAGGCTGTGCTTGCCTCCTCCCTGAAGCTCTTCGTAATCTGCGGCCACAAGCTTCTGATCTCTTCCTGCTGGGCATCATCCACCGTACCGACCTGCTGCAGCACAGCATCCAGCTGCGGCGGCTGGTTTGCCCCTGTTTCGGCAGTGCCCTGAACAAGATTCACCAGCTTCTCCTTCACCGTGCTGTCCAGGACCGTATTCGCTTCAATCTTGGCCGACATTTCCGGGATGGCTCTCTCCAGGCCGCCCATGATCAGCGGATTAAGAATCGTTACAAGTAAAGCCGTGCCGAGCACCATTCCGAGCGAACGCGCCATATTGGATACACCGGATACGACACCCACCTTATCCCGCGGAACGTGGCGGACAACCGCACCCATAACAGGGCCGATGATAAAGCCGACGCCCAATCCGGCGATCACGAGCCTCCAGATGATGTCGAGCTTCGTGGAATCCGCGTTTAATCCGCTGTACAGATAACCGGCCACAGCCAGGCAGATCATGCCGAGCACAGCGAATGGACGGGTTCCCATTTTACTGGATAAAGGACCGGCCATCATTGAGCTGAAGATCGTCGCGATCGGCATTGCCGAAATCGTCAAGCCTGCCTCCAGAACCGTCATCCCGCTTACCTCAATCAGGAAGAAGGAGAGCAGGAAGAATGCGTTGACCATACCTACACCGGCAATCAGCAGCGTAATATTCGCGGCATTAAAAGGGATAATCCGCAGCAGTGACAGCGGGAGCATAGGCTCCTTGACCTTCGCTTCGACGACAAAGAAGGCAATAAAGCACACTACACTAGCTGCTAGCAGAGTAATAATATAAGTCGAACCCCATCCCATGTCGCCGGCCTGAATCAACGCCAGGACAAGTGTAAACAAAGCGCCGGTCAATGTAAGCATCCCCAGCCAATCGATCCGCTTGGAAGCAGTCGTGTCCCGGGATTCCTTAATTAACTTGCCCGTTAGAATAAGGCACAGGATGCCCAGCGGAATATTGACATAGAACACGGCCTGCCAGCTGAAAGCATTGGTCAACAGCCCGCCCAAAGCCGGACCGCTCGCGGAAGCCAGGCCTGCGATGGCGCCCCACACACCGAGTATGGCTCCGTGCTTCTCTACCGGGAACAGCTGAACAACGAGAGGAACCGTAACCGGAACGACCATCGCAGCTGAAATGCCCTGCAGTACCCGGAACAGAATCAGCAGCTCGACCGATCCCTTCGCTAAACCGCACAACAAGGAAGTCAGCGTGAACAGAAAAATGCCAATCATAAAAAGCCGCTTTCTGCCGAACTGGTCGGCGATTCTTGAAGCGGTAATGAGGAATACTGCAAACGCAAGGTTATAGCCGTTAATTACCCATGAAATATCCTCGACCGATGCACCAAAAAACTGTGTCATCTCTGGAATTGAAATATTAACAATCGTCATATCCAGCAGTGCCATAAAAAAGCCCAGACTAATTGTAAAGAAGGATAATTTCTGATATTTTTCTCCCATACTTTTCACTCCTATTGTGTGCTAGATACCCGTATGCAGCATGCGTTCATAATCCGTTTGCTTCAGTTCTGCATACTGGTTTTCTTTCTGTTTGTAGTAATAAAGTCTGTCTTCCCCGCACCTCTCGGGGCTAAAGCCTGCTTCGACAAACTCGCGGTTCTGAAGCTTATAGGTAGCCGTGCTGTTAAACTCGCGGACGATGCGGATAAAAAGCGGCCTTGCATAAGGCGGCAGGCTCTTCGACAGATACGCGCAGAAGGCTTCAAAATCGAGCGCACCCGTCTTCGTTTTAACAGCCGCCATACCAGCCTTTCCCTCCTGATGCGGCACCTTGACACCATAGACCATGCACTGGGCGATTTCCGGATAGCCGTTCAACACCCCTGCGACCTCCTGGGTTGAAACGTTCTCCCCCTTCCAGCGGAAGGTATCTCCCATTCTGTCCACAAATTGGTAATGAGGGTATCCGAAAGCAAACCCCACATCGACCCGCTTGAGCAGATCGCCAGTGTTGAAGTACACGTCGCCCGGCTTTTTGACATTGCGCAGCAGCTTCCGTTCGCTCGCCTGCTTATCGGTATAACCGTCATAGGTCGCCTGCTTGGATACCTCAATGAGCAGCAGTCCCGGGCGGTTATCCGTAACCGGTATGCAGAAGCCATTATCGTCCCGGAGCGGCACCTGCTCGATCGCATCAACCTCGACAAGAACATGGCTGCGGATCGTAAATCCGATCGTCTCATCTTTATTGAACGAATTGAAGAAAGCGCCGTTGCCTTCTGTTGAAGCATAAAACTCGCAAATACGGTCAATTTGAAAACGTTCTTTAAAAGTTTTCCAAATCGATGGGTGCAGCCCGTTGCCTACACATTTGGTCAGCGGGTTATGCCCGTCGTTGACGCTTTCCGGCTGGTTCAATAAATAGCGGCACAGCTCGCCAATATAAATGAAGGTATTGATCCGGTTGGCTCTCACGTCCTCCCAGAATGAGCGGGCGGAAAACTTCCGTTTTAAAAACATCACCGAGCGTTCCAGCACAACCGGCCCAAAGCCGATATGCATGGCGCTGCCGTGATAAAGCGGCATGCCTACATAGACCCTGTCCGACGACTTCGACCATAGCGCAAGCTGGGCAAAGCTTTTTGATGCTTTCAGCCACCGTTCATTGGTGATAACCGCCGCTTTGGGTAGACCGGTGGTCCCCGAAGAAAAAATATAATAGCATGGCGCAGACAATTGAATTTCCTTGGTAAATCCGACATTAGTCCCAGCATCGTCATCAGCCGGCCCGCCAATTGGCAGCGTCCATTCAGGCGGTCCAACCTCTTTGCTATCCGGTACAAAAATAAATATCTGTACGCCGGTATCAACCAAGGCCTCCTTTACGTCGGCTATCATCTGCAAACATTCCTCGCCGACAATGCAGTATTTGCCCTTAATGCTGCCAAAGGAATGGATCAGAACCGTGCTGCGCTGGTTAATATTGATGAGCCCGCTGATCGCCCCGATCTTTGCACAGCCTGTGAGAGCAGCCAAATATTCGAAGCGGTTCTCCATGACAATCGCGACGCAATCGCCCCTTTGGGCACCCTGATCTAAAAGCAGTTGCGCATAGCGGTTCGCTCTTGCGTTCAGCTCGCTCCATGAATAGTCCCTGCCCTCGAACAAAATGGCTGTCTTCTCAGGCCACCTGCCCGCATTTCGTTCAACAGCCAGCCCAAGCGACATCCGGGTATCGGGCGGCGGGGTGGCAAAGCGTTTTACTCTTACCAGCATCCGGCCCATATCCAGAAAAGCCTTAGCCCGCTTGAGCTGATGAGTCACCGGTTCAAACATACTGCATCTTCCTTTAGGAATTGATCAATTTCAGCATTCACCTGCTCAGGGCATTCGAACTGGACGGAATGGCCCCCGTTCTCCACCAGCGTAAGCGGCCAGCCAAGCTCCCGCTGAAGCAGCCTGCTGTCATCCAGTGAAACGATCCGGTCTTCTCTGCCCGATAGAATCATGACCGGAGTCCCGTGCTCCGCAAGCGCCTTGTATATATGGGGCGAGGCAGCCGGGAACAGATTGCGGTAACAAGACAGCCAAGCCTTCCGAAACCCTTTTACCTGAAGCTGTCCGAAGAACAAGCCCCGGAACTTCTCAAGACCCTTTTTATAAAAAAAGTTACCGCCAAAAATGTTGAGCATCGCCTGCCCGATAAACAAGCATGTAAGATATTCCCCGATGATTGGCCAGTGATACGGCGAAATGTTCATCGGCCTTACAACGGGGCCGATTAGAACAATCTTCCCGAGCTTAAACTCGGATGAACGTTCTGCCAGCCTGCCCGCAATCGTGCAGCCGATCGAGAAGGCGGCCAAATGAAAAGGCCCTTTCAACTTCAGCTTATGTACAAGCTGAATGATCTGGTCCCCGTACAGATCGGCGTCGCAGCGTACGGATGCGGTATCGGAGCCGCCGAATCCCCATAAATCAAACTGCAGGACGCGGTAATTCTTAGCCAGATCCGGTGCATTTCGTTCCCAGATGTCCAGCGGCATTGGAAACCCGTTGATCATGATCAGCACCGGGCTGTTCCCATCTCCTGACAACTTGTAACGCACAATGCCGTGATCCAGCTGAATCGTCTTTCCATCGTACAGCTTCTCGCGCACGGCTTCGCGGCTTTTGTTCTCCTTATTCTTGAGAATCGGCAGCAGAATGAGCGCGAAGGCCTCCACAGCCAGAAGCAATAGCATCACCGTCCGCAGGAACGGAAAAAACAAGGCAAACAGCAGCTCCAAGGCGATTAAGCCGAACGTCGTAAGCAGTAATTTATGAAAACGGTTCATGTATATGATCCTTCACTTCAAATTTTAGCTGATACGCACATAACGGTTCTCTTCCTGACGGAGGCAGCCCTGACGCTCTAAGAACAGGACATCCGCCAGGCACTCTTCGAAGGCGAACTTAAGCTTCAAGCCCTTATACGGCTTGGGCTCAAGTAAATGGTAGAGCTCCCAGACATGGTGCGGGTGCTCGCAAGCAGCCATAATTTTGCTGAGCCGGTCCTTGTGATAACCTTCTGATAACAGCAGCTGCTCATGCAGCCCCATAAAAGGCATCCCGTGTGCGGGCAGCACGGCTGTATCCGGTGCAAGCTGCAATAATGTCTGCAAGGAGTCCAAGTAGCGCTGAAGCGGATTAAAGCCCGGATCAAATACCGGCAGCATCAGTGAGGGTGTCCGTCCGCGAAGCACCTGGTCGCCGGCTAGCAGAAGCTTCAGCTTCGCGTTGTACAGGCAAATATGTGCATACGAATGGCCCCTTCCGATGATGATTTGCCAGCTGCGCCCGCCTATGTTCAGCTCGGCTGCTTCGGAGATATCTGTGAATGCCTCCGGCAGCCCGAAGAGCAATTTACGGTAGGCATTCTCGCTGCCGAACTGGGAGATGGCCTCCTCATCCATACCATTGTTCTTGTAGTACGCCTTCGTAAGACGGATGTAATCCCCGGCAGCATCCGAATACAGATAGGAACTGAGAAGATACTCCTCTCTAGACATCAGAACTTCAGCTGATGTGCGAGCTGCCAACCAGCCGGCCATACCGATATGATCAGGATGAAAATGCGTGACAAGAATTTTTGTGATCTTACGGCCTCCGAACTCACGCGCCAGCAGTTCCTCCCACATCTGTACAGCCTTCTCTGTATAAAGCCCGGTGTCCACGAGCAGCCAGCCGCCGATGTCCTCGAGCAGCCAGAGATTACTGCTTCCCATGCCGAGTGAATAGGATTCGCCTAAATACAGCCAATACACACCTTCCGCAATTTCCTGAAGCTCTACCTGCTGCTCCGGCTTCGCGTACGAGAAGAGCTGCGGTATACCGCCGGTACTAACCATTCTCACTCCCCCTCTCCCTCCCCGGACGTATTCCACCACGGATAGTAAGAAGGCATATCCTCAGCCAGACTGCTGGAAAATCGGGGCTCTCGCTTCTCAAAAAAAGCGGCGGCTCCCTCTCGGGCATCATCGGATTTCCCCAGGCAGAATATCCCTTTGGATTCAATCTCATGGGCAGCCGCCGGGTGCGAAGCCCCCATCATTCTCCACAGCATCTGACGGGTGAGCGCTACCGACACCGGTGAGGTATGCGCCGTCATTTCACGGGCGATCCGCAGCGCTTCCCCCACTACCTGCTCCGGCGGGTGGACACTGCGGACCAGACCGCTCTCTACGGCTTCCTCCGACAGTACGGTCCTGCCGCTCATGCACCATTCCAGCGCCCGGCTGATCCCGACAATCCGGGGAAGAAACCAGCTGGAGCAGGACTCCATCACGATTCCGCGCCGTGTAAACACAAATCCGAATTTCGCCTGCTCGGAAGCGATTCGGACATCCATAGCCAGCGGAAAGGTAGCGCCGACCCCCATAGCCGGACCATTGATCGCGCCGATCACCGGCTTGCGGCATTCAAAAAGACGAAGTGCCAGAACGCCGCCGGGATCACGGAACGTGCTCTCGTCCATTCCCTCCGACAAGCGTCTGAAGCGGAACGATTCCTTCCCGTCATTAAGCTCGGCACCCGCGCAGAAGATCCGGCCGCGGCCTGTAATGACAACGGCCCGTACCTCCTCATTGACGTCAGCATGGTCCAGCGCATCCATGATTTCGCCTGCCATCTCCAGTGAGAACGTATTGTAGCGTTCGGGACGGTTCAGGGTAATCAGCTGCACGTGATCGTCAATGACAGACTCTATTGTCTGGTAATCCATTAATTCCCTGCTTTCTTCCACCCGATGGCGCGGCAATGGGTCCGGGCAAAGAAGGCTCCTGGATAAGCCGCCCACTTCCTCCACGTCTCGGCCCTCATATTCAGGGACATTTCGGAGGCCTGATGACTGAACTGATCATATTCGACCGCAATGGAAAACTCCGCCAGCTCCCGGACCTCCTCCGGTGTCCCCCAGGACTCCACCATCGCGCTCGCGCTTACATGCTCGAAGCCGGCTTTGTGCAGCAGGGAAGCATTGTACTTCCCATGCCGCATGTTGGAGCCCTTACTATTCAGATATTTCTCGTTCAGTGCCATTCTTCCGGTTATAATTTGAAACTTCGGGGCCATGATATCGCCATCCCAATCCGCATCGCTAACTCCGATGACACCGCCCGGTCTTAGTACCCGGTAAATTTCCTTCAACGCTTCCACCGGCTTCTGGAGATGCATCAGCAGCGTGTTCATCCACACCGCATCAAAGGAAGCATCCTCAAAGGGCAGCTCATAAATATTCGCTTCCAGAAATTCCAGGTTATGCAGCCCCTTTGACTCCTTTAGCTCGTTCGCAAGCTTCAGCTGCTTCGGGCTGACGTCAATGCCGACTACACGGCCCGGGCTGACCCGCTGTGCCAGCTCAGCTGTCATGCCTCCGCTGCCGCAGCCGCAGTCCAATACGCTCATATTCTCGTTCAGATGCGGAAGGAGGAAATCTGCATATTTCTTAATGCTGCGCTTTGACTGAAATTTCGTGACCGCATCACCCCAGCCCAAGCCGTATTCCACTTTCCTTACCGGCTCGGCAGCAGCGGCAGCAACGTCAGCCTCTCCCGATTCCGTATAAAACACGTGCTGATCTGCGTCCCTCAGGAACTGAACCACCGCCTCCGATAACAAGGCAGGCTGCTCATGCATGATTTCATGTGCCGAATCCGGTATATTGACCAGTCTGACCTGAGACTTTAGCCGCTCCTTCATAATTTCTCCGGCTCTGACAGGAGCGAAGACATCGCAGACTCCCTGCACGATCAGCATGGGGGCCGTACCGCCGCACATCAGTTCCTCCTGCGGCGTCCTGGCCAGCGCCAATGTATAAGCCGGAATCACTTCTCCATACCACCCGGAAAACCAGATGCTGCCGTCAATACCAGGGGCAAAGTAAGCATCCGAAATAGCTTTCTCAAATTCCGGCGTGCCCTGCATCTGCTTTTCGATCATATCAAGTGCGATTAAAGGGTAAGGAAGCTCCGGGGGCAATAGCCCCCCCATCGTAATGCTGGTCGAGCTTAGTGCCATCCCGGGATACAGCTCCGCCATCAGCCTTGCCACCCGGGTGCCAAAGGCATGCCCGATAAAATGCGCCTTCGATACTCCGATAGCGTTCAAGAATGAATGCACATCTGAGGCGATATCTTTAATTTCCAGCGATAAGTCCAGCCCTGTACTGCCGTTAACCCCGCGCGGATTGAACATTAATGCCCAGTATCCCGCTTCCGCCAGATCCTTCGACAGCAGCTCGAAATCCGTTGCCGGTCTCCCCATAGCAGGGATCATAACGACAGGGGTGTTCGTCCGGTCACCGCACTCATGCACGACAATCGTACGGCCTTCTACATGTACTTCCATTACAAACCGTTCCTCCTCGGCTTCGATTTCTGGTTATACCCCTACTGACGATTGGTTGAGACAACCGGCAACCGTCCTGATCCGGGACTGCCAGCGGTTTAAGAATTGTTCAACGGTATGCTGGTGATGGCGGTTATTCGAATACCTTACTATCAGCTGCAATCCGCTGGCACGCTCACGAACGATGCAGTCCAGCAGGTACAGCCGGTCCGCCTCCGGTGCAGCGTACATCCCCGCCGTCCAATCTTCCAGCCCAAGCGTATTGAGCTGTGCCTGCTGGAAGTTAAGCCTGACCGCGCACAGTTCATGCACATCTGGCAATTCTCCTTGGTTGGCAAGCAGCTGATAGCTGGTAGCCAGCGGAGAGGACTTTCCGAATCTACCTTTAAAATCCTGAAGCAGCTCCAGCTCATTCCACCCTTCCGACTGCGTGACCGCAATCGGTACATCAGCCGCGAACCAGCCGACAGTGTGGTCAAAGCTGCCCGGGACCGGCAGGTTTCGCTGCTTTAGCCGGTGAGCGATACATACGGTCGTCTCCTTCGTCCAGTCCATAACCGTATCGTAGAGGGCCGCTGCTATTATTGGGAACCAAGATTCCTGAAGAGAAGCTGCAGATATCTGATCATAGGTCAAAAACCTTTCCAGTTCAGCTTCAGATGATGCGGTATTACCCTCGGGACTATCCGGATGGTCTACAGGAATGCTGGACGCGCCTGCAGCGATCATCTCCGTCCAATACGGCCTTGCATCCTGATGAGCTTGGGATTGTGCGTAGGATTCCAGCTTTCCAATATAATCACGGTAGCCATGCTCAGCCGGCTGCTCACCGTCCAGGCGTCCCTCATACCGGTCGAAGAGCTCCTTCCAGATCACTGAAGCCGATACGGCGTCGCACACCAAGTGATGCACCAGCATAATGAACTCGCAACGAAGATCGCCGTTCTCCATGATGATCAGTTCGAGCAGCTTCCCGGCAGCAGGATCAATACTTGGCACAGCTTCCTCAATCTGAGCCTTCCTATAGCTATGCCGCTGCTCTTCATTTAAGCTCTCGGCATTGACGATTCGAACCTTAGGCGTGATGCCTGCCGATGGCTGCTGCCGCCAATGCCCGCCTTCTTGCAAGAACTTGTTCGTCAGCACCGGGTGGGCATCGAGCACCTCCGCAAGCAGCAGATTCCACTGCTGTGCATCCGGCTTTTCCGGCAGCTCTCTGCTTACGGATTGAACCATGACGAACGGCTGCGCCGGATCAGCCAGTCTCAGATAAGCCTCCTGTGCAGGGGCAAGCCCGTAGTCCGCAAAATACCCCAGCCCTTCAGCAAGCTGGATCGTTTCTCTGCTCAGCTTATCCTTGAATTCCAGATGCTTCTTCCACGAGTCGGCCAGCTCGGCTTCAATTCCTGTATGATTCAGGAAATTAGGATCACCTACAGACATCGAACCCTCCCTAAGGCCTGTCAGCATACGGTCACCTTCATAAGGCTTGATCATGGCATCCTCATAATCAACCCCGAGCCAATTGCTTACATCCTTCATAACTCCCTCGGGGTCAGCCACCATCTCTTCATATACGATCCGCTTCGTTCTCTCACCGGGAACCGTATCTAGGAAATCAATGATATTCTGATTGGAAATCCGCCATGCTTCATCCGCAAAGCTCCAGGGGTCCTTCTTGCTGCCCAGCATCTTGTGGAATCTGTTCCGGACCAGCGATTCCGTCACGGACAGCGGATGCCTGTGCAGGTAGATATAGAGCGCATTAGGCGTAATTTGCTCTGCGCGCTGCAGAATATCGAGCTTCTCCGCATACGGCGGCGTCTTGTCTACGACGTAGCGCGAAGGCGTTAATTGCTGCAGGAGCTCATAGACATCCCTGATTGGATATTCAGCGTTGATCATGTTCTGAACTTCTTTCACCGCTTCATCCGGCGTCAGGTTTTTGAGCACCTTAATTGATTCAATGAGTCCATCCTTGAAATGAACCCATTTTCTCCGTTTAAGCGAACGGTCCCATTCCTTCATCGTATCGTAAGGAAGCAGCATGATTTCCGGCGGCGAAAAGATTTCCGAATGCCCCATCAGCATTGTCCGGAGCAGTGTTGATCCTGACCTTGGCGAGCTGAGTACGTAAACAATTCTTTTCTCTGTAGTGTTGAATGATGAGGGAGCGCCTCCTGTCCGTACCGTTGACAGCATGGCTGGCTTGCGCTCCGCTGAAGGAACTGCCGGCTTCGCTTCTGACTTAGCTTTCGGCCCCGGCTTTGCCTCCGCCTTGATTTCCTCGGCCTCACGCTTGGGTGCAGCTGCTGCAAGCAGCCGTTCCTGCAGCCGTTCGGCCCCGCCGAGCTCCTCCTGCAGAAGCAGCGCTATCCGCGAAATTGAAGGATTCATCAAGAGCTCGTTGGCATATATGCGAATGCCGTAGGTTTGATTAATTTTGGAGACCAATTCCATCGACAGGATGGAATCCATCCCGATTTCCGCAAGCTCGGTCTCCTCATCCAGCACAGCCGGATCGATCTTGGTAATGTCCAAAATCCACTGCTTCAAATCGTGTTCAATCTGCTTGACACCGGAGAAGCCTTCTCCTGCCTCTTCTGCTTTCACCGCCTCCACAGCAGCAGGCTGCTTCTGCGGCTCAATTGGTTGAGCTGGCGAATGGCTCCCGGATTGGGACACAGCAGGAGACGGAATGCGCACCCTCGCTCCGGCTGCCCAATGCCGGTCCCTGCTGAAGACATAAGTCGGCAGTGAAATACGCCGCGGCTTTCCGCCCGGATACATTCCTTCCCAGCGGATTTGGACGCCCATTGACCATAGCAGAGCAATTTTACGTATTTCTCCCGCTTGGTAGAACAGATTAATAATATCCTCACTCGTGTTGTCGAATAGGCTCAGCCACCTGCTACGCTCCTCGCCTCCGCTTCGGTCGCCTGCATAAATGCCCCCTTCTGCGGAAGCCTCTCCCGCCAGAAACCGCTGAAGCCGTTCAACCAATTCTGTCCTGTCTGACGCGATTACGGCTGCTCTTACCTCCATGGAGGATCTGCTCACCTGCAGGTTGTAGGCGATTTCCTCCAAGCTTGCGGACTGACCCGCATGCTCCAGATAGTGGAGGAGTTTGCCCGCATACTCGCGCAGACTGTACTCGCTTCTGGCCGAGAAGGTGAAAATCCGGTTCTTCCTTTCCTCCGCAGCGCCGTATGGCCTAGCCGGTTCTTGGAATTCTTCCACGACAATATGCGCGTTCGTACCTCCGAACCCGAAGGAGCTGATGCCTGCGCGGCGCGGCAGCGTCCTGCCATCCCCGCTTTGCAGAGACTTCCATTCTTCGAGCTGGGCGGGAATATAGAATGGGCTGTTCCCCAGCCTCAGCTCGGGATTCAGCTCATTAAGATGAAGATGCGGCGGAATTTTCCTGTTTTTCATCGCCAGCACTGTCTTGATCAGCCCGGCAATTCCGGCCGCTGCTTCCAGATGGCCGATATTCGTTTTAACCGAGCCGATCGCGCATTTAGGCTGATCGCTCCCCACATTGCCGGATTTGGGCGTAAGTGCCCTGAAGGCTTGTTTCAAACCCTCGATCTCAATGGCGTCACCCAGCGGCGTCCCTGTCCCATGAGCTTCAATATACTGCAGAGTCGAAGGGTTTACATTGGCCTTTTCATAGCAATCGATGAGCAGTTCAGCCTGAGCTTCCGGATTGGGTGCCGTTAAGTTCGTCGCCCTGCCGCCGTGATTGATCGCGACTCCTTTTATGACTGCATGGATCGGATCTTTTGCTTCCAGTGCTTGATCCAGCAGCTTCAGCACAATGACGCCGCCGCCTTCACCCCGTACATATCCATTGGCGGAGCGGTCGAATGTCTTGCAACGGCCGTCCACGCTCAGCATGCCCGCCTCACTGAAAGACTGATGCAGAACGGGGCTGAGCATCAAGTTGATTCCCCCGGCGATGGCAAGCTCGCATTCCCCGTTTCGCAGCGATTCGATTGCCCGCGCAATCGCAACAAGCGAGCTGGAGCAGGCCGTGTCGATCGTCTCACTCGGACCGCGCAGATTCAGGAAATAAGAGAGGCGGTTGGCTATGATTGAATGCGCGTTGCCGATCGATGTATATGCCTCTACCTTGCTGCCTGATTGACGCAATAAATCCATATAATCAAAACTGGATGCACCTGCGAAGACACCAACCTTCTTACCGGAAAACTCCGCCGGCGAATAGCCGCTATCCTCAATTGCCTTCCATGCCATCATCATGAACAGCCGCTGCTGCGGGTCCATCTGCTCAGCCTCACGCGGCGTTATATGAAAGAACTGGTGGTCGAAGGCATCCACATCCTGTATAAACCCGCCCCACTTTAAAGCTGTCGGACTATCCGTGCCGCCAAGGCTGTCAAACAGAGCCTTCCAGTCCCACCGCTCCGCCGGAATCTCGCCAATGAGGTCCTTGCCCCCCGCAATATTCTCCCAGAACGCCAGCAGATCGGGGGAATCCGGGAATACACCGTCCATGCCGATAATTGCAATGTCCCGCTGATGCGAAGCCGGATGACTCGGCGCCTCCTGCCAGGTTGAATTCTGATATGAAGCTTCATAGCCCAGAGCTTCCTGCTGCGAAGACGCCTGCCATGCATATGCAGGCGCCGGGTATGCATCATAGGGCTGACCGTAACCCGACTGCTCAGGCGGCAATTCATACGACGACGGTGCCGCGCCCGGGGAGGCAGACGTTACGCTCGGTACGCTCATTACGCTGTCAGTCTCGGACTGATAGCGGTCCTTAAGCGCATCGGGATAATCCTCCAGCAGCTGTTGTGCCAGCTTAAGCATGGACGGGTTAGAGAACAGGATAGCCGGTGACACGTCCAAGTTGAAATTCTCGTTAATCTGGTTTGTAAATTCCATATAAGCGATAGAATCCATGCCGCATTGCTCAAGTGTTGTCTCCGGCATAATGGTCAGATCGACCCGATTGACGAGCTTGGAGGCAATTCGGGCAAGCTCCTCCGCCAGCTGCTTCTCAGATCCGCTGCCGCTGCCGCCGCCTTTAACAACAGCGCCCGCTGCCGGGAGAACGGCTCGCTCATCCCAATAAACATGCTTCATATAGGTATCGATTTTCCTCCGCATCCCTTCAACGACACATACTTGATCAACCGGGCTTCGTAAGCCCTGGATCAACGTCTCTATGCCTGTTTCCTGTGAAATAGGCCGCATGCCAAACTTCTCGACCAGTGCCTGCTCGATCGCCGGATCAACCCGCATGCCCCCGTCTTTCCACAGGGGATAGTTAATGGATAACGCTTTTCCTCTTCGCAGCCCCTGCTGCAGCTGACGGTTTCTCCAAGCACAGAACCGGTCCATAAATCCGTTGGCAAAAGCGTAGTCGCTTTGTCCAGCGTTGCCGATTAAAGCGGAAATGGAGGACAGTGTGACGAAGACATCAAGCTCCTCGCCTTTGGTCGCCCTGTCAAGCAGCAGCGTCCCATACACCTTCGGAGCTGTTACCGCGTCCAAATCCGCCTTCGTCTTGAAAAAGACACTCGAATCCTTCACAATTCCCGCGCAGTGGATAATGCCGTTTACCGTGCCATACCGGGATTTAGCTGCTGCAATGATCTGCTCGACATCCTCCCCGCGGTTCACGTCGCCGGAGACATACACGCAGTCCCCGCCTAATTGCTGAATATGCGACCTGTAACTGTGGAAATCCGGTGCCGTTCTGCGGCCGGCCAGCACAAGACGGGCTCTGTGTGTCTTAGCCAAATACCGTCCGATGGCAAGACCGATTGTTCCCAGCCCGCCGGTTATGACGACGACTCCCTGTTCACGCAGCGGAATTTCGGCCGTCTGCTGCGGCGGTGCATCAGGCAGCCGCCTGAATACCCGGCTATATCTTTGACCGCCCTTGTACATGACCTCATGCTCGTTCATACCGGCCTCGGCCATGATGATCCGGGTCAGCCCTTCGATGCCGGTTCCTCTTGTATATCCGATGACTTGTGTTCTCAGCTTGCTGAATTCATGACCTATTGACTTGGACATGCCAGGCAGCGCTTCATAGACTGGCTCTACCATCTCCTGCCCGCAAGCATAGAGATAAATAAAGTCGATCGTATGACTCAGCCTTGAATGGGCAAGCGACTGGCAGAGGTGAAAATACGAGAGGGGCCCGCTGTCAAGCTGTCTTTGAACACAAGCTGGATCATCCCCGAACGGCTCCTGCGACCAGAGATGAATGATGGTTCTAACCGACGACAGTCCGTCTCCGATGTGCTTCCATAGTGCTGCGTAATCCTCATGATTGACGGGATTCAGCTCATAGCGGCCCGGCGCGACCGGCCTGAACCGCTCACCCCTGGTGACGATGAAAATCTGCGTTGAGCGGTCAAGATTCAGCCTTGCGCATAGCTCCCTGGCGAAGGCAGGTTCATCAGCCAACACAACAACCCCGCCGAGTGCTCCAGATTGCCCCACTCCGGGTTGTACTGTAGAAGGCTCCCAGCTGGCGGTCAAGTAATAAACGGCTTCTTGCTCCGACACCTTCTCGGGCTTGATTTTCCGCGCGACAAAATTGCGAATGATCATTAAGATCTCGCCGCTTTCCGCTGTCACCGTCAGATCGAAACGGGCAAAGCCTTTTTCCTTATCAGACGCACTGCCTTCCGCTGGTTTGGCATATACAATCATTGCTCCCTCAAGCCTATCGAACACCTCCAGCTCGCCGATCGAGAACGGGACATGTATACACTCCTTCTCATCCCTGTAGAAAGCGCTCAGAATATGGAAGGAGCCGTCCAGCAGGGCTGGATGCAGCCGGTAGCCATGACGCTGCGGGCCGCCTTCTGCCCTTATAAACGAAACGGCCTGTTCACCGCTGGTCCTAATCTCGCTCACAACCTGGAAGCTCTCACCCAAATCCAGCCCCAGCTGTTTAAATCCTGCATAAAGCTCTTGCTTTCCGATGCGCGCTGTATAAGCAGCCTTATGTGGAGCAGCCTGCTTCGGAAGCTGCGCCTGCTGTTGTCCCTCATGGACCGTGAACTCCGTCTTAAAATGCAGAACAGTTCCCGCTGCGCTGCTTGTCTGCACCTGGATTACGCCGCTTGTATGATGTACAACGATACGGATTTGAACCGGCGCGTCGTTCACGATCACCGGACTGAACCACTGAATGTTCTTCAGGCGGCAGCGGCGGTCCGGCAACAGGTGATTCAGTGCCTTGACGGCAGCCTCAATGAGCGCAGCGCCTACGAGCACCTTCCTGCCATGCACCTTGTGCTCGGCCAGATAAAATTCCGTTCCCTCCAGCATTGCGGTAAACTCCGCCGTGTCCCCGTTCATCCTCGGTTCGCCCGTTATAAACGGATGCGGATGCTGCTCAACCTTCACAGCAGCCCCCTGCTGCTTCTGGATTTCTGAGAACGAAATCCAATACTCTTTTCCTTCGAACGGATAAGTAGGCAGCGAAACAATCCGATAAGCACCGCCACGGTAATAATGCTTCCAATCGACCGGATGACCGGCTGCCCACGATTTGGCCAGGGTCTCAAGATCCTGCCCGGCAGGCAGCGGCTGATTCTCCAGCTCTTCCGATGCCTTATTCCGCCACATGCCGTTGGCGGCTTCTGCTCCGGCAGCATAGCCGCTCAGTTTTGCTATTAAGTCGGATAGATCCTCGGCGACAATCGCGAGCCGTTCCTCGAACGCCCTTCTGCCCTTGTTCATGGTGTAGCAGATATTTCCGAAGCTGGTCTCCGCCTCGTTCTCCTGACGAATAAGATAGGCGCACAACCGCTCGGCCATCGTCTTCAGCGCCGTTTCCGTTCTGGCGGACAAGACGAGCAGCTGCGGTCCTGTAGTCTGAAGACGGGCCTGCTGCGGCTCCTCATACTCTTCCAGCACCACGTGGGAGTAGCTTCCGCCGAAGCCGAAGGAGCTTACGCCGGCCATCCGCGGGAGATCATGTCTTTTTTCCCAGGCCACCGGCTCCCTGTTGATCACCAGCGGCGAATCTTCAAGCCGGATTAACGGATTCAGCGTTTCAAATTTCGGCATGGCCGGGATGACCTTATTCTTCATCGCGAGAATGACCCGGACAACACCGGCGAGCCCCGCTGCCCCTTCGGTATGTCCAATGCTCGCTTTAACCGAACCGATATAGCATTCCGAGGCTCCCCGGTTCAACTGATCAAAGGCCAATTTGATGCCGTTGATCTCCACTGGGTCTCCCAGCTTCGTTCCGGTACCGTGTGCTTCAATATAGCTGATCCGTTCAGGATCGACGCCTGCTTTGCCCCAGGCTTCACTGATGACGTCCGCTTCTCTTCGCACACTTGGAGCCGTAATAGCTGGAGTATGCCCGCCGTGGTTGATGGCGCTCGCCTTAATGACAGCATGAATGTTGTCCCCGTCCCGCTGCGCTTTCTTCAGCGGCTTGAGGAGCAGCGAAATTATCGCTTCTCCCGGAACGTAGCCGTCTCCCCGCCCGTCGAATGTGTGGCAGCGCCCGCTTTTCGACAGAACCCCCGTACTGCAGAAGTACAAATAATGCCAGGAGCTGAGCAGGAGGTTAACGCCGGAGACAACGGACATCTCGCACTCCCCGTTCTTGAGCGCATTGCACGCCAGGTGCAGCGCTACGAGTGACGACGAGCAGGCCGTGTCCACGGTTAAGCTCGGACCCTTCAAATCAAAATAAAAGGAAGGATAATTGGCCAGCATTGTCGCCGCATTCCCTGTGCCGTCGTATGGCCCGACCCGCTTGCCCGATTTGAGCATCTCGAAGCAGTAATCATGGAAGCAGGCCCCGACATAATACCCCGTATTCGAGCCGCGAATGCTCTCGGCATATCCCGCATCCTCGAACGCGGCATGCGTCACCTCAAGCAGCTTCCGCAGCTGCGGGTCCATAATTTCGGCTTCGGTCGGCGAGACGCCGAAAAACTCCGCATCGAATTTTGCCACAGGATCAATAAAGCTGCCATGCCTGCAATAGAGCTTATCAGGGCGCTGAGGTCTTTCGTCGTACCACGGTTTATAGTCAAAATGACTTTCCGGAATCTCTTTGATCAGGTCGCTCTTATTCATCAAATGCTGCCAGAACTGCTCCAGATCGGCGGACTCCGGAAGCATTCCACTCATTCCGATGATTGCTATATCGTCATTGCCGTCATCCTCGTCATGGTTACCGCTTACCCCGCTGCGCTCCGCCTGCTTCCGCTTGATTATCTCCGCATCTAAGCTGTCTGTGGTGGCGGCATTCTTCCCGGCGGCAGGCTTCTGCTCTGTGCCGCTATTTACGGCCGTACCAAAATAGGCTGCAAATGCCGATGGAAACTGCTCAATAAAGTAACCGGACAGTTCATTAATGTTGGAATATTCAAAAAATAATGTCGGATAAAGCTCGATTTTAATTTCATCCTCAATCTGTTTCGCCAGCTGAAGCAGCTGCACGGAATCAAGTCCGATTTCCATAAAGTTCTTTTTCGAATGCTCGGTAATGTCTTCCCTGCCGGATACCTTGTTTAGCATGCCGACAATATAACCCTTGATGGTCTTCTCCAGCGCCTGCGGGTCCTGCTGCAGGCGGTCCGGCTGGCTCGTCTGCGCCTTGGCTGCTGCAAAATGCTTCCCGGCAAATCCGTCGATTCTGACGGCGAGCTCTCCCTCACTGTTGTAGAGGTCCATCTGCAGCTCAAGCAAGTCATTCTTGACCTTCACCAATCGAACATGGCTATAGGCGCGGAGCGATAACGGGCCGTACATCTGGACCGATTTGACCGAGATCGGTATGTAGGGTTTGCGCTCCGAAGGGCTCAGCAGATGAATTCCGCTCAGCACTGCCGCTTCGATCAAAGCCGGGTGAACCGGCCAGGAGGCCATAACGTCCGCGTCTTGCTGATCGTTCATGTCACCCGGTTTAACGGTAAGCTCGCCCAGGCATTCGCGCTCGGTAATCATATACAGCCGATCCAGTGTTTTTAGTGAAGGCCCGTGCCAAATGCCAAGCTGGTCATCCCAGCTGTAAATGGAATCAGCCGTTAAAACATCCGCCGCCCTCTGCTTCAGCTCCCCGACAGGCAGCAATTGCCTGCCCGCTTCTTCTGAAACGGTGAACCCGGCGGCGGCAATTTCCTGCCGCACGCCGTTCACAACGCTGTGAATGGACACTTCTTTGGAAGCTTCATCAATCTCGGTATAAATCCGTGCTGCACCCTCCGGATTGAGAACGATAGGACTTTTGAAGATGACGTTTTTAAGTTGAAGAGCCCCACGCCAAGGCAGCCTGCCTTCCAGTGCCTTTAGCGCCAGTCCCGCATAGGTCACTCCGAGCAGTATACGGTCGCCATGAACAACGTGATCCCTGACATAGGCATCGTTATAATGAAAATCGACTTCAGCCCGTTCGTCATTGGCTGCTGGCGATGAGGCAGCCGGTACTGCCGCATCGTCAAGGTCCTGCAGCAGCAGTGCCGCGTATTCCGGGTTCAGCTCGCCGGCCTGCAGACGCTTGAGCACATCTTCTATTTTCATGGGCCTCCCCTTTCTTAATTCCTGACTTTACTCCGCTGCTGGCGAATGAGTTGGGCAGCAGCCTCTGGCGTAATACTGCCGCTCCTGACCTGCTGCAGCACATCCATATAGCTGCTGTCTACCGCTGGGCCTGTCGTTGTCACAGGCACGGTCTCCGGTTCGGCCTCTCTGCCAAGCCAGTACCGATTCCTTCTCCAGACCCGCTTCGGAAGCGGCTCTCTTACAGGGCTATAGTTCGGAACATTCGCTGCATCGAAATTTTCCATAATCAGATGGCAATTCGTCCCGCCGAATCCAAACGCTGACATGGCCGCATAAATCGCCCCCTGCTCCGCAGACAGATCCTCTACCCCAAGCGACGGGTAGAACGGTGTTTCGGAGAATTTAAACCTTGGATGCGGCTGACTGCAGTTTAAAGTAGGTACGATTTGCTTATGGTACAGGGAGAGAGCAAGCTTCATAAATCCGGCGATACCGCTAGCCTGAAGCAGGTGGCCCATATTCGATTTGACCGAACCGACAGCACAGTAGCTGACCCGGTCGGTAAATTGACGATATGCCTCGCTGGCCGCCTTGATCTCAATCGGATCGCCTAGCAGCGTACCGGTTCCATGCGCTTCAAAGCAGCGTATTTTCTCAACATCGACGCCGCTATTGGCAATCGCCTGCGTAATGACTTCTCTCTGCCCTTCCTTGCTTGGAACCGTGAGGCCCATCGTCTTCCCGTCGTTATTGACCGCAGAACCCGAGATGACCGCCCAAATCCGGTCACCGTCACGGACGGCAGCATCATAGTCCTTCAGCAGAACAAGGCCGGCTCCTTCTCCCAGCACCGTTCCCTTGGCCTGTTCGTCGAAAACCCGTACCTTTCCGTCGGCAGCAAGAATTCCTGCTTGATTGAAGCCGGCGATTTCGAACGGATCAATGAGCAGCTTTACCCCTCCTGCGACGGCCATCTTGCATTTTCCCAGCCTGATCTCGTCGCAGGCTTTGTGAATCGCGACAAGGGCGGACGAGCATGCGGTATCTACAATTCCCGCTTCGCCTTTCAAGTTATAGTAGTCCGATACACGTGCGGCAATCATATTCGGGATCATATTGACCAGCACATGATCATAATGCTCGACCGGAATGTGATGCTTATGCAGCTTGACATAAGAGGAGTCGCCTGCACCGATGAGGACGTTGACATGCTGACCTGACAAGCTCTCCTTGCTGTAGCCTGCATGGTCAAACAGCTCCTGGGCCAGCTCCAGCAGGAGCCTGTGCTGCGGGTCCAGAATCGCCGCGTCTTTATCGTTAACGTTGAAATAACGGGCATCGAAGGCGTCGATATGGTTCAGGAAGCCTCCCCATTTCAGCTGAGCATGGCTTTCTGCCAGCTTGTTATCCGGATTAGCGTAGTTCAAGCCGTTCCACCGGTCCGAATCGACGGTTCGCAGCAGCTCTCGGCCATGGATCAAGTTCGACCAAAATTCTTCCGGTGAATCCGCGCCTGGGAACCTGCAGCTTATGCCGATAACAGCAATGCGGGGGACCCCGCCAGCCCTGCCTAAGCCTGCCTGCACTGCCGGTTCATTCACGATAGCAGGCGTCTCCTGTTGCTGTGCCTGGCGGGTATCAGCCGCCGGCTCATGTTCACCCGTATTAATGCCCAAGCTGATCAAATACGCGGAGAGCCTGCGGATACTCGGATAGTTCATAATCGCATCCGGGTCAACGGTTTTGCCGAATGTCTCCTCGATCCGCTTAAGCAGCTTCATCATAAAGATGGAATTCATGCCGATTTCCTCGAAGTGACCGCTGCTGTCTATATCACGCTCTGCAATGTCAAACAGCTCCGAACAGATAGCAGTAAGCCGTCGAATCACTGTTTCTTGTTTGCCGGCTGAAGCAGCAGCAGGTACTTCAGCCTGCACTGCTGCCTGCACTGCTGCTGGTATTGCTTCGAGGCTCGAAGCCGTCCTGCCAGGAACGCTGCCGGCTGAGCCTTCTTCGGTAAATTTGGCTTCAATTTTCGTGCGGTCCCCGCACACAACGACCAGCTCGTGCTTCCCGCTGGACAAGGAGGACTGCAGCAGCCGCCATCCCGCTTCCGCTTCCAGAGGCTCCATGCCATATTGGTCGCGCATATAATCCTGCCCCTGTCGATCGATAGCCATGCCGCCGTCCTTCCAGTAAGGCCAGCACAGCGCAATAGCGGCTCCCGAACATTCCCCTCTCTTACGTCGCTCCTCCCGGAGCTTGGCAAAGTGATTAAGGAAGCTGTTCGCGTAGGCATAATCGCCGATATACATCGTTCCAAGCTCGCTGGAAATCGATGAGAACAGGGCGATAAAATCAAGGCTCTCCCCGCTCAACGCCTGATCCAGATGAATGACGCCCGACAGCTTTGGCTTTAACGTTGCTGCAAATTCCGCGGCGCTCTTCTTCCTGAGCAAGCTGCTGGCAACAACACCTGCGCAGTGAAACACACCGTCAATCTTCCCGTACACATCCATTACCTGTCGGATCATTCTTCTAGTATCGTCACCGCTTGCAAGATCGACCGGATAATATTTGACACTGGCGCCTGCCTGCTCCAGCTCAGCCAGGAACCGCCCGTCTTCCTTCCGTAGATGCGATCTTCCGCATATCGCCAGCTTAGCCTTATATTCGCTGGCCATACGCCGGGCGATTATCCTGCCGATACTGCCCATGCCCCCTGTAATTACATATACGCCGCCTGGCTTCAGAACAGGACCCGTCTTCTCGATCGGGGCGTTCCATGCCTTCAAGCGTTTGACATACCGCCTGTCATGGCTGTATCTGACCTCAACCTCAGGGGAACTACGCAGCTCACGAAGAATAATATGCTCGAGCTGAACGGCTGCCGCTCCGGATGCGGCGCTGGAATCCGCAGGCAACCCCCGCTCATCGATCCAGCCGCGATCCACCATGACTGTTCGCAGCGATAGCTTTGGACTTTCGGTTCTTAATGTCCGGGCGAAGCCGGATAATGCAGCTTGCGCAGCCGAATCGGCATTATACCGGTTCTCAAATACATGCAGGATGCTGATCTCCCGTTCGCCCGCAAGCTCCTGCTGGGCCTGAACCAGGCTCAAATAGAATAGGCTGTGTGCCTCAGGTCCTGCTGTTCCCCCCTGGAAGCTGCGCAGGTTCACAACCGTATCGGGCACAATGCCATCTTTCGCCAAGGTGCTGATGAACGCATGCATGTTACCAGGATCGAAAATATAGCGGCGGGCGTCGATCTTAATGAGCGCCACTCCTTGAATGCCGAGTATAAACTCGCTCTCCCCTTCCGCTAATAGACGGTTAAACATCTGCTCATCTTTATCCAATACAAGAATGATTCTTCTCTGTTTGGCGCTTATAGGCTGGCGCGCCTCTTCGATATCCTCTTGCCACACCTCTTCGAACAGATGATGCTCCTGAAGCTCCGGCTCGTTCAATCCGGGCTTGCCCGGCTCCGATTCTGCTTGAATGGCTGGTAAGTTGCCGTCTGGCCGAGACGACGCTGCCGATAAGCTGCCTTCAAACCAATACTTTCTCCGCAAGAAAACGGATGTCGGCAGCGGAATTCTTACCGGCTTATCCGGCGTATACAGCTGTCCCCATTCTATTTCCGCGCCCTGAATCCACAGCGATGCAATCTGGTCCATCCGCAGTGATCGAACCGGTTCTGCGGCCAGCAGTTCGTCAGTTTCCGCATCATTGGCAGCTACGACCCCTGAGAATACGTCTAGCGCGTGCTCGTTCCTTAGATAACGGCTCAGCTTATCAAGCAGCTCATCCAGGCTGCTGACCACAAATGCAGCCCTGCATTTCATCGCTTTCCGTCCCGTCTGCAGCGAATAAGCGATATTCCGCAGGCTAAAGAGCGCAGCGCGCTCATGATCCGTATCCTTCTGCAGCGATTCCACATAAACAGCAAATTTCGCCAGATAGGCCTCTAGCCGATCCATCGTTTTGGCAGAGAAGACGACCAATGATTCCTCCCGCCCGCTGCCATGCTGCTTATAGCTGCTTACCGGCCACTCTTCGACAACCAGATGGGCGTTCGTACCGCTAAATCCGAAGGAGCTGATGGCAGCGCGTCTGTGGTTATGCCCTGTCGGCTCCCACGGACTGAGCTTCGTATTAACGTAGAAGGGGCTGTCCTCCACATCGATGTTTTCGTTGATTTGATTAAAATGGATTGACGGCGGCAGCATCCGATGCCTCATCGCGAGCAATACCTTAATCAGGCTGGCTACTCCGGCTGCCGCGGATAAATGTCCGATATTCGTTTTGACAGAGCCTATTCCGCAGTACTGCTTCTTATTGGTATACGTCCTGAACGCATTGGTCAGCGCTTCGAATTCGATCGGGTCTCCCAGCTTCGTACCTGTACCGTGCGCCTCAACATAGCTGATCGTCTCCGGATGTATCCCCGATTTCTCGTATACCTCCAGCTCCAGACTCGTCTGGGCCAGCCCGCTCGGCGCGGTTATTCCGTTCGTTCTGCCATCCTGATTAATACCAATCCCCTTAATAACGCCATAGATGAAATCACCGTCCACGACCGCTTTATCCAGCGACTTCAGCACGACTACACCGGCGCCTTCTCCGAGTACAAAGCCGTTAGCGCTCTGATCGAAGGTTTTGCACAAGCCATCCGGCGAGAACATACCCGCATTGCTGGATAAAATATAGTAGTTAGGCGTTGTGGACACATACGAGCCGCCCGCGATCGCCACGTCGCTTTCACCGGATATAATGCTCTGGCAGGCAAGATGAATGGCCACCAGGGAAGAGGAGCAGGCGGTATTAACGGTCACGCATGGCCCGTGCAAATCGAGCAGGTACGAGATCCGTGAAGCCAAAATAGCGGAGTCATTCCCCCAGAAGGCCTGCGGCTCCAGTTTAACCCCCAGCATCTGCAGTCTACGGAGGTAGTCTCCCTCCATAATTCCCGCGAAAACGCCGTACTTTTGCTTCTTCAGCTGGGCACCGAGCTGTCCGGCGTCCTCCAGCGCTTTCCAGCACTCTTCGAGGAAGATCCGCTGCTGCGGGTCTGTGTAGATGGCTTCTGTACCCGACAGATTGAAGAAGAGCGGGTCGAACTCTCCGGCATCGGTTAACCAGCCGCACCATTTGCTGTTCGTCTTCTCATAATTTCCGATATTAGGATCATAGAATTCATCTGTATCCCAGCGTTCCTTCGGGATTTCTCTGATAGAGCTTCTGCCCTCGCATAATCCCTGCCAATAATGGTTCACGTCTTCGTAGTCAGCGAATCTGCCTGAGATACCGATGATGGCGATGCCCTTCTCGGCTTCCCTGGCCGGAGCTTCAGCTTGCATAGCCTCTCCCGCTTTCTCAAAGTCTGCAGCTGCTGTCAGGTCTTCCTCTGACTCGTCCGCTGCCGGAAAAAGCTCCTCCTGATGCTTCGTTAACAAATGGTTCAGCAGAGACGCGCCGTCGTTGTAATCGAATAAAACCGTATTCTTCAGCTTAATCTTCAGCTTGCTGTTAAGATCGGCGACAATTTCCACAGCGACAATTGAGTCCACACCCAGCTCGGCGAACGGCTTCTCCATATCCAGCAGCTCCGGCTTAATGCCCAAGCAGCCGGCGATTGAAGCGCGAACCTGCATGATGACAGCGTTCCTCCTTGCCGAACCTGCTCCTGCCTCCTTCTTCTGCGCAGCCGGCGCTTCCTTCCGCTCATCTGCTTTTGCTCTTGAAGGGGAGCCCTGCCTGTTGTCCGCAAGCTTCATATAACCATCGCTCTCCGCCATAATGACGTGCTGCGACCAAAGCGCAGGATCATCCTGCGGCAGTCCGTGGAACTGAATGTGCCTGAAGCCTTCCTGCTTCAGAAGCCGGTTCCAGCTGCGCTCATTCAGAATCGGGCTGCCTGTCTCGCGGTAGACACCATCCTCGTATTTCCACCAGCCGTCCAATAGACCAAAGGTAATCGTGAGATAATCCTGTTTGCGCGTCATTTCGTTCACGATCAAGAGACCGTTACGCTTCAACAGACGCTTCACGTTCTCGAGCACGGCGGACATATTAGCCGTCGCATGAAGCACATTGGTCGCGATTACAAGATCATAGCTCCCTGCAGCAAGCCCTTGCGCGGCGATGTCCTTCTCAATATCAAGCAGCGCAAAGTCCACAAAAGGATAATCCGTACCCAATTTACGGCGTCCGTAATTTAGGAATGAATGGGAAATATCCGTATACGTATATGAAATATTGGCGAAACCGGAGATCGCCCGGCAGACCGCCTCGGCCGTTGACCCCGTACCTGCGCCAATCTCGATGATTCTGATTGTGCGACCCGGATGAAGCGCACGCCATTTGCTCAGCGCAGACTGTACTGCACCCGCCGCGATGCCTATACAGTAATCCGATAGCGGGTTGTTTCTATAGACTGCTTCCACCAGCTGCATGGAGGATTGCGGGAACATCACATCAGTCGCCTCAAGCCTGCCGGTCAGAATATCTTCATAATGCTCAAGACAAGCATGCAGCAAGTCAGCAAAGCCCTTGATCTCGGGGGCTGCCACTGCTGTTCGCCTTCCCCCGCTTAAGCCGTCTACTGCCGTATCGAAGTGTGAAAGCTCCTGCAGAAGGCGGCTGAATTTAGGCTTGAAAGCGGCCCCGCTGCGTTGGACCAGCCCGGCAAGCTTATGTTTGGCTTCATTTTGCAGCAGCCTAAGCTGGTCCAGGAAGGAAACAATGGCCGCCGGATTGGGCGCTTCGCTCGGCAAATTCCAGGCTAACTGGTTTAACACTGCATCTGTTTCTTCAGGACTTCCTGTCATCGTCCAGCCGCGGTTAACCGGCAAATGCTCATATACTGCCTGCTCTGCCTTCATGACGACCAGCTGATTGAGCGGGCTGGCAAGGAGAAAATCGATCATCTCCATCCCTTCGGCCGGCTCGATCGAGTGATAGCCCTGCAGCTGCATCATCCGCTGATAGGCTTCACCGGATACGACGCCTACGCTGCCCCAGTAGCCCCAGTTGATAACCTTGACCGGGAACAGGCTCTGATCCTGCAGGTACTGGCAGAACGCATCCTCAAACGAACTCGCCGCTGCATAATTGCTCTGACCCGGATTGCCGACGAAGGTCTGACAGGAGGAGAAGAACAGCATGAAATCCAGGGGCTCCGACTTGAACGCAGCATAAAGATTCCGCACACCGGTCACCTTCGGGTCCAGCACGGCCTGCAGCATATCTTCTGTCATGCGGCGGATTTCCGTATCCTTTAGCACCAAGGCAGAATGGAAAACACCATGAACCGCCCCGTAAGCCTGCTTCACCCGGCGCACGGCCGATTCAAGCAAGCCTGCATCCGTAATATCTGCCTGCAGGTATAGATATTGACCGCCAAGCTGCGTAATTGCTTCCAAATCCCCGGTAATCCTTGCGTCTAGCGCGCTCCTGCCAATAATCGCCAGGCGGGCCTGCACACTGCGGGCCAAATGCTTGCACAGCTCTAAGCCAATGCCGCCTGCTCCTCCGACGATAACGTACACACCCTGCTTGCGGTAAGGACTTATCTTCTCCGCAGGCAGATTGGCAGGCAGCAGCTGCTGTTCATACAGCTGTCCGTTCTTCAGAACGTATTCGCCGCATGGCGAAAGGTCAGAGACAGCAATTTCCAGCTCCTTGTACAGCCCCTCACTCTTCGCTCCGCTTCCGCCTTCAAGGTCAATATCGAATAAGCGGATTTTCCATTCGGGATACTCTTTGCGCAGCGATTTTACAAATCCGTGAATCAGCGCCGGGTAAGGATGAACCGCTTTGGTGACCGCTGTGGAATAGACATTATTTGTTAGAACGGTCAGTTGGACGAGTTCATCTCTCCACACGGAATCCATCCATTTCGTAAGGCGGTACAGCGTACCGATGGCAGCTGATTCCGCTGCTTTCCCCTCCTGCGGAGATTCCCAGATGATGCCCTGTTGCTTGATCTCGGGGATCAGGTAAATGCGTTCGACCCCTGTATACCGCTGCAGCGAAGCGGCGCTTAGTTCGTCCTCATATAGAATGCCGACTTCATCTTCCCGGTGTAACATGTGAACAACACTCGATAGACCTTCGTCTTTACGTGCCGCCACAATTAATACCCGCCCGCCCCCGGGACTTATACGGAGGGACGGCTCAGAGACCATCTTACTCTTTTGCCTCCACACAGGATAGAACAGGTCCAAGGCGCCGCTCGTTTTGGCCGGTTTGATGACGACCTCCAGCAGCGCTGCACACAGCCTGCCGTCAAGATCGTAAATCCCGATATCGTACGAATAGGTCCCTGTACGGCTAACTGCTGCGCGGTGGCGTTCCTTAAACGGCAGGATTAGATGTACAGACCCGATAGTGAACGGCAGCTGCATCCCGGGCTTATCTAATTCGTATACCAGCAGACACTGCAGCGCCCCATCAACCACGGCGGTTATATGCGCGCTCCGGTCAGCGTCAGCCGCTGACATGGCAGATACATTCAGAACAGCACGGACCTCTTCTCCGCTCCACTCCACTTCCTCCACAACCTGCAGTGTACGGCCATATCGCGCTCCCTTCCCCGCCAGCTTCCGGTAAAATTCTTCTCCATTCATCCGCTCCGTGCCGCTGCTGTACAGGGGCTGGAACTGCAGTAGCGGTGCGCCGCCTGCTGCGAGCTGCGCCCGGCATTTGGCATACACAGACTCTGGCTTAATCCCGCTGCCGCCAAGCTTTAACGCGTAGCCATCACTTTCAGGCTTTAGCTCAATCTGCAGTTCTGCCCGGCTGTCATTGACGATTACAGGACGCAGCAAGCACAGGTCCTCAATCGTCACAGAAGCGCCTCCCAGCGCTTGATCAAGAGCATCGTGGACATACGCCAGCTGCGCGGCTCCCGGCAGGAGGTAGTTCCCCAGAATATAATGGTCCGAAAGGACAGGATGCTCGCGCTCTACCGTTCGGGAATAGATCGTTTCCTTTCGTTCAGGCGCAGCGGCCGGACGGGAAATCCAATAGTCCTCGCCCCCGAACGGGTAAGCAGGCAGCGAAATAAGCAGGCTGTCATCCGGGCGGCCCAGCTGCTTCCAATCAATATTACCGCCCTTCTCATAAAGCTCCTTCACGGTGTGAAGCCGCTTGTAGTCGTTCATGAGCGTATAATCCAAGCCTGCTGCCGGGGTTTGCACCGCTCCGCCCGCCGCCATCGCTTCAAGCTGTTCGGCGAGCTCCGCTGTATGCTTGACGATAAAAGCGGTTCTGACTTGAAAATGATCCCTGCCCTCCTGCAGTGTCCGTGCCAAGTCCCGCAGCCTGATCGTTCCATCTGTGGCCAGCGCCTCACGCAGCTGCCTGAGCTTTTTCTGCAGCACGGACTGGGAACGTGCCGAGACCGGTATAAGATGGTACGTGTCCTCCTGTTGAGACGGCTTTGGCCACGTCACCCCTTCCTCCAGAACAACATGGCAGTTCGTTCCGCTGAATCCGAATGAGCTGACGCCAGCCTTGCCCGCCGAGCCGCCGTGTAACGGCCATTCGACGACCCCAGTATTAATCTTGAACGGGCTGTTCACAAAGTCGATATGTTCATTCGGTACATGATAGTTAATCGTCGGCGGAATCCGCTTATTTTTAATCGCCAGTACGGCTTTCATCAGACCTGCCAAGCCTGCGGCGTTAATCGTATGGCCGATATTCGGCTTATGGGACCCGATCCAGCAGAACTGCTTCTTGTCCGTATGTTTGCGGAACGCATTCGTCAGCGCCTTGATCTCAATCGGGTCGCCCAGCTTGGTCCCCGTGCCGTGGACCTCAAGATAGGCAATAGATTCCGGGTCGACACCGGCCTGCTCCCATGCCTTAAGGACAAGACGCTCCTGCGCCTTGGCACTTGGCGCCGTAACCCCGTTGGTCTTGCCATCCTGATTGACGGTGCTTCCGCTGATTACCGCCTGAATGTTATCCCGATCCTCAATCGCCCTGCTGAGCGGTTTTAACAGCACTGCCCCTACACCCTCGCCAACCGCAATACCGTTGGCACTGTTATCAAAGGTCTTGCAGCCGCCGTCCGGAGACAGCATGCCGGTCTTTGAGGCCTGGACCAGAAAATCGGGAGTAGGCATAACGAAAACACCGCCTGCAATCGCCATATCGCATTCACCCTTACGCAGGCTATCACATGCCAGATGCAGCGCAACGAGCGCCGACGAGCATGCGGTATCTACTGTCAAGCTTGGGCCGTGAATATTAAGGAAATATGAAATTCTTCCCGCCATAATGCCCATATCGCTTCCCAAAAACATTTGGGATTCAATTCCGTTATGATGGAAGACATCCTTGTTGATATAGTCGGAGCCCCGGGCGCCGATGAACACGCCTACCTGCTCATTCTGAATTTTCTCTCTCGGGTACCCGGCATCTTCCAGTGCCTTGTACACTTCCTCAAGGAGGAGCCTCTGCTGCGGATCGGTCCGCTCCGCCTCACGAGGTGAAATATTAAAAAATTCGGCGTCGAACCGGGCAATATTCGGAAGAATTCCTCCCCACTTGCTGATGCTCTTATTCCGGTCTTGGCTGTTCGTGGAATAATAGCGCCTCTCCTCCCAGCCGTTACGCCGGATCTCGCTGATAGCGTTATTGCCTTTCAGCAGATTGTCCCAGTATTCGTTTATGTTGTCTGCACCCGCAAATTTGCCCGACATGCCGATAATCGCAATTTTCTCCCCCTGCCGGGTGAACAGATCATTCACAGAGGTTCTGCTTTCTGCTGTCTGCTGCTTCTCATTCTGAATGGTCCCCGGAGACGCATCTGCTTCTGGGGTTGTTAGCTCCTGACCGGCAGAGACGTTGCGGTATTCCCCGCTAATATAGCGGGTTAGCTCCTCAATTGACGGGTTATCGAAGACCGTCTCGACCCCGAGCTGCAGCCCGAAGCGGCTGTTCAGCGCCTCCGTCAAGGAAACAATCGAAACAGAGTCCAACCCCAGCGTAAAGAAGCTGCTCCCCAAATCCAGCTCTGTACCGGGTTGAAGCAGCCCCTTCAATGTTTCCACGATTCCTCTCTTAAGTTGTTCATACCGCTTCTCCTGGTCAGCGCCCGGTGCTTGCGCTCCCCCATTCACAGCACTTTGCTGCCGGGGATGCGGTATTCCATCCATTGCTGCGATATAACCGGCTAATTCGTCAGGCGTTGCGTAATCGTACAAAATTTCAACACCAATCGAGGTTCCGGTTTCTTGGCTGAGCTGCTCGGCTAATTGCACAATAGTAATTGAATTCAGCCCCAGCTTGATGAAGCTGTCCTGCTTATTGTCTTTGGTAATGGGCACTTGAAGCAATACGTTCAGAATTGTTATGATCTTTTCCCTGATTTGTTCCTTCATCCATTCCACTTGGTTTCCCCCCGAATCCAAAAAAACGATCATCGCTTCTCGCCGCTGGAGATATAAAGCTGACGGGTGATGACATGGTCCGCATCCTTCATTAGATCACGCCACTTCACCGTTATTTTGCCAAGCACCTTACTGTCAAGGAAACCTTCTCTGACCAGCTTCATCGGGATGCCGAGCCCTTCCGACTTGGCGAACAGCTCATCACCGACAATGTGGTTATGTGCACAGATGACGTCGTAATCGATATTCTCGAAATTCCCCGCTTTCAGCAGAACGGGCAGCTGCCTACCGATCATCGGCATGCCTCCCTCCGACTCCCGCTTCCTGCAGTAGGCGTCATAAAGGTCCTTCAGCTCGGGAATATGAGGATATGTACGAATGTGCATTTCGAAGTCATTATCGATAAACACGGCGACTCCGCCCGGCTTCAGCACGCGATGCACTTCTTTAATGGCGGCCACCGGATCAGGTAAATGCTCAATAACCAAACGGATGACCGCAAAATCAAAGCTGTTGCTTGGCATAGCGCAGCCCATGATCGAGCCCTGCATGATGTGATAACGGTCCAAGCCCGTCTGATCCAGATACGATCTCGCAACATCGACCAGATAGGGGTCAAACTCAATCCCCGTAACCCGGCAGGCTGGGAAATGCCTGAGCAGCTTCTCCGTAACATAGCCGGGACCGCAGCCGAATTCAACAATCGATAGGCCGTCACGCAGCCCATACTCCTTGTACTTCTTCAATTCCTTGCCCCAGAAGAGATCGACCTGTCCTCTAAGCCGCTCAATTTCCTTACCAACGTCCTCGGCGATGCTGTGAATGTCGTAGGAATTCCGGTCATCCGCTGGCGGCTCAGCCTGCAGCTGAACCTGCGGCAGCACTGCTACTGCTGCCGGCGGCTGGATCTGCTGTGACACCGCCACCGCTGGCTGTTGGACCTGCGGGGACACTGCTGCAGCAAGCGGCCCGGCCTGCTGCCGGATTTTCTCCACCAGCTTCGTCAGCACATGTCCGGGACCTACCTCAACGAAGTCCATTGCCCCTAGCCCCATTAAGTAGCGAACCGATTCCGTCCATTTCACAGGGCTTGTGATTTGTTCGCTCAGCGTCTGCTTCAGACGCCCCGGCTGGTAAGGTCTTGCGTATACATTGGATATGACCGGGATCGCAGGCTCCGACAGCGTAAATAATTCCAGGTATTGAGCAAAGCTCGCCCGTGCCTCTTCCATGTTCCGGGAATGAAAAGCCCCGCTTACATTGAGCGGCACATAGCTTGCGCCCGCTGATTCAAATAATGACGCAGCTTCTCCGATATCTTCCTTCGCGCCTGAGATGACGATCTGGGTTGGCGTATTGAAATTGGCAACCTCAAGGGAGGTGAACCCGCTCGTAAGCAGCAGCTCGACGACCTTCTGCTCATGCAGTCCAAGAACCGCAGCCATGCCACCGCCAGCCGCCTGGCTCATCAGTTGACCTCGTCTCTGAACGAGGCGAAGCCCCTGCTCAAAACTGAAGGCTCCCGCCGCAAACAGAGCGCAGTATTCGCCTAGACTGTGGCCGGCCGTGTAGTCTGGTTTCCGTCCGGTCACCTTCAGCTTTTTCATATAGCTCAGTACATTGACTGTATACAGCGCAGGCTGCGTATACTGTGTTTGACCTAACTGACGGTACGGGTCCTTCAAGCAAAGCTCCTTAATTGAGTACCCCAACACCTCGTCCGCCTTCGCCGTAATCTCCGGGAACTCATCAAACAGTTCTTCGCCCATACCTTTAAATTGCGAACCTTGACCAGGGAAAACATAGGTTATCAAATCATTTCCTCTCCTCTTGCCTTCATTTGGCTAACGATTGGTAGATAGATTTATGGCTAACCGGAGATAACCGAACCTTTGATCTTCTCCAGATTTTCAATCTCACGGTTAAAGGGGGTAATGACAGCATAAATTTCCTCGTTAGATCGGCCACTCAAAATTCGTTTGGCTACATTAGCCAAGGTACCCCCGGGACCCAGATCCACGTAGACCACCCCGGTCCCCAGCTTTTGCTGTGTGTCTCCCAGCGCCTCTGCAAACTTGATTGGCTCCCGCACAGCCTTCCACAAATAACCTTCCTGCAGCGGGGTGCCCATAAGCTTCCCATACACACAGGAAACGATTGGCCGCGTTGGTATCCTGGTAAACCTTCCGCGAAGATAGTCCTGGTATTCTGCCGCCGCATGATCAACAGCTGCGGAATGATAACCGAAGCGGACAGGAAGCCGCTGATACAGAATACCTTGCTGCTCCAGGAAACGTTCGGCCTTCGCCAGCTTTTCCGATTCGCTGGAAACGACAAAATGGGAGGATGAATTGACAGCGGCCAGCTCGCAGTATTGATGCAGCTGCGGCGCTTCGCCAAAAATCCGGGGATCGTGCAAAATCGCGAGCATTCCCCCTTCAGGGCACCGGTGCTCTAGGATCCCGGCCTGCTTAATGACCGCTTCCAAAACCTCGTCAATCGAGGAAATACCTGAAACAGCTGCTGCGGTAAATTCACCAAGACTGGACCCCAATACAAAATCTGGATCGAGTCCGCTTTCCTGCAGAACTTGAGCTGCCGCATACTCGACCATTACGATCGCAGGATGCGTGTACAAGGTCTGGACGAATCCTTCCTGTGAAGCTTCAGCGCCATACAGCTTGTCAACAACGGAAACGCCGCAAATTTCCTGTACGACCGCATCCATCCTGGTCATACAGTCACGAAACAAAGGCTGCCGGATATAAAGCTCCCTTCCCATCTGGACATATTGGGAGCCCTGTCCAGAGAACATATAGACTATGGTTTTCCGCATAACGCTCCTTGTTATTGAAAATCGAATAGATTTTTTTGATTGCTCCTCATTCGAAAGGATATGAACATTTCTTTATTTTCGATCTGAAAATATAGATTGTTGGCCATGACATAGCCGAACGTACAGCCAACCTCTCTACCGTAGCAGTGGCCGGGATAGATTCTTACCTCAGGGGCAAGCAGCTTTTTCAGCCTCTGGATACTTTCATACATCCCATTGGGGCATCCGCCGGGCCCCGAGCACATTCCACAGCCCTCGATAAATACGGTATCACCTGAAAATAATATACCGTTCCATAAGTAACAAACCCCGCCTGCGGTATGTCCTGGGGTCAGGATGCAAGTAATCGATGATTGTGTAAACGGGATCATCTCCCCGTCGTGAACAGGGTTCAAATTGCGGCATGTGAAGCCATAATAGTCGATTTCCTGCCGCGACATATAGACCTGAGGATTATAGCGGCGAAGAAGGGCGTCTACTAGATGAACATGATCGCTATGAGAATGCGTAAGAAGAATTTTCGTAAGTTTTGCGTCCGCCTGTGTAATGACATGAACGATTGCATCAAGCTCCCAGGCAGGATCAATAATGACAGCCTCCCTGGAATAGAGGTCAATCATGAGATAGCAGTAATTAATAAAGCCACAGTGCCTACCCTTCAAGACTGTGAATTGATAATGGCCCTTGGTTATTTCTGTATACATAGGTAGTTACCGCCTATCCTAGCCATTTGATTAGATTTAGCACTACCCCTGCGAATAAAGCCCCGTATTTCATATGCAGCCATTGTCCATGCATGGCACCTTCCAATACGGATGAATAATCTCCGTCTATGACACAAGGCAGTGATGCGCTAAGATTCCCATATCTTCGACTATAATCAAAAAAGGACCACATCTATCTGCGGGCCCTGTAAGCAAAAGCGGAAAAATTCCCGCTTTAAAGTATGCATTTGTAGACAAGCTTACTGCTGATTGAGGAATTTACCGAATTTTCTGACAAATTTGGGTGCACGTGTTGATCTTCCGTAATCAATGCTTCAACAACAGCTCTTGGGTTCAAGGCCGCTCGCAATCTATGTATACACAGCTCCTCTAACGTGCCGAAACATCGATTAGCATCGCCTAGTAATTAGATGTTTTATAGAACTAAATATACCTAAATAAGGTAATCAAGTCAATACTTATGATAGACTGTATTATTAGGTATTTGTAAGAATTTATTTAACGGCAGTTTCCATATCCATAAACTTCAAAATACCCTAATCTTTATCGACAGGAATCAGCATCCTTTGCATTTCGATTCATATATAACTATGGATAGCGATAACTATATTGAATAGGAATAGGGGGGAATTTGTGAATTGGTATGCACTCTACGTAGAGACTGGGAAAGAAGAGGCTGTCCAGAAATTTCTACGTCTATCTTTTAACGAGCAGATGCTGTATTCACTTGTACCACAGAGAAAAATACCCGAGAAAAAGTCAGGCAGGATCTACCACGTATACAAGAAGCTGTTCCCCGGGTATGTGCTCATCAGAACGAACATGAATCCCGACTTTTATTACCGTCTAAGAGATGTCCCCCATCTATTATGGCTCGTCAATACCGGCCCTCACTACTCGCAGAACCGGGGACTCTATTTCTCACCCATAGCTGAAGCTGAGATCACACCGATATTAGATCTTTTAAATGAGGAAAATACCGTTCATTACTCCCAGGTATTTCTAGGCCTTGATTCTAAGGCGACCATTATTTCAGGGCCTCTTCGAGGAAAAGAAGGAATCATCAAAAAACTCGACAAACGAAAAAACAGGGCAAAAATCCTCCTTCATTTCCTGGAGAAGGAGGTTCTGATGGACGTCGGCATCGAAATCTTAAACCCCATGGAGCATAGGGTAGAAATTGCCGCCAGCAAAACCGTCACCTTCAATGCGCCAGAGGCAGTACAGTTATATACTGCAAGCAGCGATCAATTGGAGGCTGCCGCCTTGGGACCCCTAAGCAGGTTCAGATACGGACAATAGAGCCTGTGGCAAATATCCATCTAATTGGATGAGGTGAACCGGCTTAATGGGTTCACCTCATCGTTTTCTTCATAAAAAACATATCAGAATGAATACCTAAATAAAATCCTCGTCAGCTGCGCTGCCCCGCATTAAGCGCCTCTCTGTCAGAAGGCTCGTAAGCAAAGGTCGGGTAGCTGCCCAGTACACGCACCTGGCAGCCAAGCGCCTCGATCTCTTCAATAGCGGCAGGCAGGAGTACCGTATCAAGCGACATGGCAATATCGATAAAGAAATAATAGTTCCCCAGTTTCTTCTTCGTCGGACGGGATTCAATCCGTGACAGGTTAATTTTTCGCCAGGAAAAAGCGGACAGTACCTGGTGCAGCGCACCCGGAAAATCCTCCGGCAGTGTGACCAGTATGCTCGTCTTGTAATGCTCGGAAGACCGGGCCTCAAACGGCTTGCGGCCAATCAGCCAAAACCGGGTATAGTTGTTGTTATGATCTGTTACGCGCTCCTCAAGCACTTCCAGGCCATGAAGCTTTGCTCCGCTTTTGGTACCTATTGCAGCCCAGCCGGCCCCGGGATTCTCCTTCACCAGCCTCACCGCTTCCGTTGTACTGCTGACATTCTCCCATTCCGCATGCGGCAGATGGCTGCGAAGGAAGCCGGTACACTGTGCCATTGCAACAGGATGGCTCATAACCTTCACAATCCGACTGTAATCGGTTCTGCCGTCTACACCACAGCATTCACGGCTGCGGCCGATCAAATTCTGTACGGAGGGGAAGACCCACTCCGCTTGTATGGGCAGATCCACTTCATGTACCATCCAGTCGCTATGAAGACTCACAGAGCCTTCAATTGTATTCTCAATCGGAATAACGCTATAGTCAGTCAATCCGCCGTCCGTCGACAGGAACACATCCGCAATGAGCTTATGGTAGGCAAATGATGCCTCCGCACCCTGAAATAAATAACGGGCCGCATCGTCTGACGTTGAACCCTCCGGCAGAAGCGCCACTTTAATCATGCCTTTACTTCTCCTTTGATCCGCTCCATGAACGGCAACCGCTCCGGGTTTTCTTCTAGAGCGTTAATGACAGGTCCATGCAGACAAGGCTTCAACCATATAAGCGATGCCTGAATTCCCTCCGAGCTCAGAGATTCCAGCATAAAGCGCTCCAGCTCCGCCTTGCGTCCGCTCCCCGCTTCCACCAGCGCAAGCAGAGTCGGCCCCGCTCCGCTCAGGGCTGCCCCGAGCGCTCCATGATCGGTAGCATGCGACAGGATATGCGACATGCCCGGTATAAGCGCAGCGCGGTATGGCTGGTGCAGCCGGTCACGCATCGCATCCTTGATTTTGTCCAGCCGTCCTGCTGCAAGAGCGGCTACAAGCAGAGAGCTCTTGCTCACGTTATAAACCGCGTCCGCCTTCGTGAACGAATCAGGCACCGCATGGCGGGCCTTCTCCGTCGATAGCTGAAAATCCGGAATTGCCACAAGCACTTCAAGCGCAGAATGAGGTTCAATCCGAATGCAATCCGCCTTATCGCCATCCCACGACGCCACTATAATGCCGCCAAACAGAGATGCTCCGACATTATCCGGATGTCCCTCAAGCTTCGTGGCCAGCTGGAACAGCCGGTCTTCAGAGAGGGGGCTGCCGATCATGGCATTCGCTGCTGTCAAAGCTGCGATAATCGCACTTGCACTGCTTCCGAGGCCGCGCGTAAGCGGAATATCACTGTACATAGCAATATCAAGCTCCGGCACGGTTACGCCCGCCTCATCAAATACAAGCTGTGCCACCTTGAAAATCAAGTTATCTTTATTCTCTGGAATGCCGGCCAAGTGTTCCCCGTAAAGCCTAAACTGAGTCTCTGCCTCAGCAGGTCCCATCTCAATCCAAATATACAGCGACAGCGCCATGCCAAGCGTATCAAAGCCCGGCCCAAGATTGGCCGTGCTAGCAGGCACCTTAACGAGTACCCGCCGTCCCTGCATTACGCTTCACCTTCAAGCTTGCGGATGGCTTCCATAACCGCCGCTTCGGAGTCTTCAACCACAACTGGCTCAGCATTAACGCTCTTGATGGCAATGTTCGGATCCTTCAGGCCATGTCCGGTCAGTATGCAGACAACCGACTCCCCGCCGCGGAAGACGCCTTCACGCTTAAGCTTCATAACACCGGCAATAGAAGCTGCCGATGCCGGCTCCGCAAATATGCCTTCACGCCGGGCAATAGTCTTGTAGGCGTGCAGAATCTCTTCATCAGTTACATAGTTGATCTGACCGCCCGATTCTTCCGCTGCTGCAACCGCCGTCTTCCAGCTGGCCGGATTACCGATCCGGATTGCTGTAGCAATGGTCTCCGGTTCTGCTATAGGCTCCCCTTTTACAATGGCCATGGCGCCTTCAGCCTCAAAGCCGATCATCTTCGGCAGGGAGCTGATTTTACCCTGTTCGTAGTATTCCTTGAAGCCTTTCCAGTAAGCTGAGATATTGCCGGCATTGCCGACTGGGATGGCCAGATAATCCGGCGCTTTACCCAGCTGATCGCTCACTTCAAACGCTGCTGTCTTCTGCCCTTCAATCCGGTACGGGTTAACGGAGTTAACAAGCGTGATCGGATGCTTGGCTGTAATTTCACGCACAATTTCCAGAGCCCGATCGAAGTTCCCTTCAATAGCGATAACCTTCGCTCCATAAATGATGGCCTGTGCCAGCTTGCCCAGCGCGATATTATTATTGGGAATCAGCACGATACAATTTAATCCGCCTCTGGCGGCGTAAGCCGCTGCTGCAGCCGAAGTGTTGCCAGTCGAAGCACACATGATCGTCCGGCTGCCTTCTTCCATAGCCTTCGCGACCGCCATCACCATCCCCCGGTCCTTGAAGGAACCGGTAGGGTTCAGTCCTTCATACTTGAAGTAAATGTCGAGATCCAGCTCATTCGACAGATTATCCGCCCGTATAAGCGGTGTATTTCCTTCATGAAGGGTCAGCAGTGGGGTTTTCTCCGTTACCGGGAGCATATCCCTGTATGTTTCCAGCAGTCCTAAATATCGCATTCCAATAACTCCTTTTATATTAAGTTAGTTTATCGCAAACTATATTAATCCCTTACCGGTTATGCCGTTCGTAAGTTGCAATCGTCAGCCTTCGACACGGTAAGCGCTCTTCACCTTCCGGATCACATCCAGCGATTCAAATACCTGAAGCACCTTCTGAATGGATGCCCTGCTAGCATCATGCGTGATTACAATAATCTCCGCTTCCGGATTGGTTGGATTCGGCTGCTGCAAAACGGATTCCAGACTGACGCCATATTCAGCGAACACCTGTGTGATCTGAGCCAGTACGCCCGCTCGATCATCCACATGAAGGAGCAGGAAGTTCTTGCTCATTGTCTGCTCGTCGCTCATCAGCTTCTTGTCCCGGAAAATAGCGGCCGCCTGCTGGCCATTCACGCCAAGCTTCAGGTTCTTAACGACAGCAACAAGATCGGCGACAATCGAGGTGGCTGTCGGCATTTCACCTGCACCCGGACCATAGAACATTGTCTCACCCACAGCTTCGCCATACACGTATACGGCATTGAACACCCCGTTAACGGAAGCAATCGGATGCGTGTTCTTCACCATCGTCGGCTGTACGGTAACACTGATTGCATCCTTCTCGCGCTCAGCGATACCCAGCAGCTTCACTTCATACCCGAGCCGCTTGGCATATTGGATATCCTCCTGGCTGATCGATGAGATGCCTCTGACAGATACGTCCTCGAGCGCAACGTTGGTTCGGAACCCGAGTGTGGCAAGAATCGCCATCTTCCGTGCCGCATCAAGACCCTCGACATCAGAAGTCGGATCTGCTTCAGCGTAACCCAGCTCCTGAGCCTCCCGCAGCACATCAGAATAGGAAACGCCCTCTTGTGTCATCTTGGTCAGCATGTAGTTGGTTGTGCCGTTTACAATGCCCATAATCTTGGTGATGCGATCGGAAGAGAAGCCCTCAATCAAGGTACGGATAATGGGTATCCCGCCCGCCACACTGGCTTCATACATCACATCACAGCGGTTCTCTCGTGCCTTGGCCAAAATTTCCTGACCATGCAGCGCCATTAAATCCTTATTTGCCGTCACTACGTGTTTGCCCGAAGCAAGAGCCTCCAGTATATATTCCTTCGTCTGGTTGATTCCGCCCATCACTTCAATAATGACATCTATCTCGGGGTTGCGGATTACATCCCAGGGATCATCCGTCAGCTTATCCGCATCGATAGGTACACTCCGCAGCTTGTTCGTATTCTTAACTGCAATCTGCTCAATGATAATTGGTGAACCGGCCTGGCCGAGCAGATCCTCCTGATGTCTCTCCACTATGCGGACAACACCTGTTCCGACAGTGCCAAGCCCTAGCAATCCTACCTTGACTGGTTTCATACGCTCTCCTCCACGATACATTTAATCTATCCCTGCCCTATTACCGACACTTTGCGTACTCCGTCCTGTGAACGAATGCTGTCCAGCAGTTCCGCAAGCGACGCAGGCATGCCCGATGTATCCACCGAGATTACCACATTGGCCAAGCCCTGCAGTGGAATACTCTGATGAATCGTCAGCACATTACCGTCGGAATCGGCCACAAGCCCGAGCACTTTGGATAAAACACCCGAGCGGTGATCAAGATCCATCGAAACGGTCACAATCCGTTCCCTGCCTAGCTGATTCAAAGCATAGATGCCGTCTTTATATTTATAGAAAGCACTTCTGCTGAGCCCGACACGTTCCACTGCTTCATGCACCGTCTCGGCTTCGCCTCGCTGCAGCATGCCTTTAACTTGTATGGTCTTGACAATCGCTTCCGGCAAAATGTCCTCGCGGACGACATAATAACGATCCGGCACCTATCGCCGTCCTCCTCACAAAGACAACTGTACATCTATAGTGGACATTATATCGAAACAGCCACACGGCCGCAATAGGCAATATTGGGTTAACCGCCCTTCTATTACGCTCCCTATTATACCGGAAAAGCGAGCTTGAAGCGTGAGAGATTGTTTAGGAATCATATTAGTTTTTATTTACACCAATACGCTATTTATTTTTATATTAATTGGAAATATAATGTACTTATTCGGATTATTCATATTAATAAGGAGATTTAAACACTACATTAAGTATTGTTTTAATTATGATCAACTTTATTTTCAATTTTGAACTTCGAGAGGTGTGTTATTCATGAAAACTATTCAATCAGGACCTATCAAGTCCTACAGCCCAATCTCCGATCCCCCTTCAATTCATAGCGGTGCCGACCGGTTCCTTAGAGCCATAGACACCAAGCTCTCACTAACCTTTATTGTCCACAGCTTCTGGGCAATGTTCTGGCTGCTAAACGGACTCGACAAATTCTTCAATTATCAATACTTCTATGGTGTAACGCGGGATGAGAAATTCGCCAACTATTTTGCCACCCTCAATCTGCCCGATTATATTGCATCGATTTGCCTGTACGCGATCAGCGTGATAGAGATCATACTGGCCGCCGTCTTTATTGTCTTGGCAGCGAAGTCATCATCCAATAGAAGCCTGCAGTCCCTTGCATTCAAAATCAGCATGCTGGTCTTCTTTCTCTTCTCAGCCGGCGATATTCTGTTCGGGGACCGGGCAGAGCTCTGGGAGCATGGCACCTTTATGATTCTAGTCATGACAAGCTTTATGATGGTACAATTTTATGCCAAGCAGTCCAGCGAGAACAGGAAGACTGACCACTAGATTCCATATTCCCACTGTAAAACAAAAAGAGGTTTTCTCTATAAGGGAGAAAACCTCTTTCGTTATTTAGACCATAACCTTGGAGGACTGCATGGATTTGTTGTACGCACGCAGCAGGGTAAACCGGTTGGGCCGGATATGATGTGCCCCCCGCAGGCTTCGTGACAGCAGCTCGCTGTCTACCCCCAGCTGCAGCGGCTCCGTAAAGCCTCCGACTGTTCTAAGCAGCTGCTTCAGCTGCTCTGGTGACGGGATAGCCCTGATAGCCGCCTCAATCTCCTCCCGGTGCTCATGAATGGCCTGGAACGCCTCATGATCGGCAGGATCGGACTCCAGAGATTGACCAAACCAGCCTTCAGCGGCCAGCCGATGGTACAGCTCGGATATGATCGTGCAGGCTACACCCACTTTAGCACCGTGCAGCAGCTGTTTGCGGCCGAGCCTCAGATACTCCATCTCCCAGTAGTGGGAGAGATGATGCTCAGCACCCGAAGCCGGATGGGAAACACCAAGGATCAGCATGGCCAGCCCTGACTCGATCAGGGAGTTCATTAAGCTCCGTATCCCCTCCGCATCTCTACGGGCAATGGCTTCCGCCTGGCGTACACACTGCTCCAATGCATCCTTCGTAATTGATTCCGCCAGCTTGCTGTGAGGCTCTCCTGCGGCAATCCGCCCGAAATTCCAGTCAAACAGCGACGTGTACTTGCCCAGCATATCACCAAAACCGGCTGCTACCAGCGCTGCTGGCGCTTTAATAAGAATGTCCAGGTCGGCAAATATCGCTACCGGAGATGAAGCGGCAATCGTTATTTTATCACCGCGAATGATCAGCGGCGCACCCTTCGAGTTGAAGCCGTCAACAGAAGGCGCAGTCGGTACCGACAAAAACGGCTTGTTCATCTTGTAGGCGATAAACCGCACCACATCATGAATCGTTCCCGAACCTGCAGCTATAATCAGATCCGTAGTATCGTGATCTATTTCAAGCATCACCTGGATAATGGTCTGCTCATCCGCCACCACATCGCCAATTGTATTGGGCTTCACCATGACCTGCTTATTGGCAACTCCCGCTTCCACAAGCAGCTCCGCCAGCTCGTTGCCTGCCGCCCGTGCCGTATTTTCATCAGCGACGATGATAACACGGTTGTAGCCATGATTCTGAATGTAGGCCGGCACCTTGGACAAAGCTCCGCTCTCCACTACAATCTCGTCCAGCGTCACGGTATGATAATGCCAGCCGCTCTTATCCTCAGCGACCAGCCGGTTCACTCTCTCTATCATGGTCTCCATCTTTATCCACCTCTGCTCCGTTTTCCGTTGTATTTCCCTTTCAATTCTTTCGATTTTTCTATTGAATGTCAACATTTGATTTCGTTTGCGACCAACAGTCGTTCATTATCAATCGTTTACTACTTGTTATCAGTTGCGAACGCTTGCGTCAATGAACAACAGCTTATTATTCGGCTACAACAATCTGGAGTTGATGAAGGGAATCAAGAAGACGCCGGTCTGCATGACGGTCGGTAATCAGCATATCTAGACCGGATACCTGGACACTCGTTGCAATGGAACGGCGGTTGAGCTTGGTGTGATCCACCATAGCGCAGACTTTAGCAGCATTTGCCGCCATCCGTTTTTTGAGTTCTGCCTCATATAGACTGAAATCGGTCATGCCAGCTTCAGCATGGAACGCTTCTGCCGAAGTAAAGAAATAGTCTGCATGAACCTCCTCCAAGATGCTTCTACCCAGCAGGCCTTCAACCGTCCGGGAGCTCGGCCGGAGTACTCCGCCAATCAGGATGACATTAATGCGCGGGTTGCGGTTAAGCTCAATAGCAGACTCCAGACCATTCGTCACGACTGTGAGAAAATCATAATCCACGAGAAGCTTGGCCAGCTCCAGAGCCGTTGAACTGGCATCCAGCATGATACACTGTCCTTGATGGACAAATGCGGATGCCGCTCTTGCAATCGCCCGCTTCTCCTCGCGATTCAATTCACTTCTTGAAGCGTAGCCCGAATCATGCAGCTGTGCACGCGGCATAACCGCCCCGCCGTGAGTCCGCTCCAGCAGTCCCTCTTCCTCCATTATCCTTAGGTCTGTCCGCAGCGTCCCCTCGGAAACGCCGAAACGGCTGGCCAGCTCTTTCACAATAATTTGCTTTTGCTCTTTCAATAACGCCATAATCTGTTCTCTGCGCTGTGCTGCAAACATGCCTGCCGTCTCCCCCGTCCAATATAACCATTTAAACGAACCACTCAATATTTAATCGCATAAATAGCTGCTGCATGTAAGTATATATGTAAATTATCATACCTAAAATGAAAACAAGCGGCAACAGACGACGATAAACGCCACCCATTCCGCTTGTTTTGTTACTCACCAAAATAATAATCTGCACCTTCAAAGAATTCAAAGCTGAAGTCACCGATTTGTACCAAATCTCCGCCTTTAGCCCCTTCTTTCCGCAGTGCAGTATCTACGCCCATATTACGCATTACTCGCGCAAACCGCATGACAGCATCATACGAATTAAGATTCGTCCGCTTAATGAAGCGTTCAATGCTTGGGCTTTCAACCACAAAATATCCATCTTCCTTGCGGACAGTAAACGAGTCATCGTCCTTCTTCTCGTACTTGTACACCTTCCGCTCTTCTACCTCAACCACTTCATCCACTTCCGGTGCAGACGGCATCTGATCAAGCAGATCTGCTGCCTTGTACAGAAGCTCCTGTATCCCCTGCTTCGTCAGCGAAGAGATCGGTACAATCTCGTACTCTTTGTCTCCGCGCACCTCGTCCAGCTGTTCTCTGAACAGCTCTAGCTGGTCTGCGGATTCGGGCATGTCCATTTTGTTTGCCGCTATAATCTGCGGGCGATCCGCCAGCTTTTCATTATATTTCACAAGCTCTTCATTAATTTTGACCCAATCTTCAAACGGGTCCCGCCCTTCAGAGGCCGACATGTCTACAACATGGATAATAACTCTTGTACGCTCCACATGCCGCAGGAATTCATGACCAAGCCCCACGCCTTCGGCTGCTCCTTCGATAAGCCCCGGGAGATCCGCCATGACAAAGCTACGTCCTTCCCCGACATCCACAACACCCAGATTAGGGGTTAACGTTGTAAAGTGATAGGCTCCTATCTTCGGTTTAGCCGCAGATACCACTGACAGCAGCGTGGACTTGCCGACACTCGGGAATCCGACCAAGCCGACATCCGCCATTACCTTGAGCTCGAGCACGATCCAGCGTTCCTGTCCTTCTTCTCCGTTCTCCGATATATAAGGGGCGGGGTTGCTTGCTGTTGCAAAACGGATGTTGCCGCGGCCTCCGCGGCCTCCTTTGGCAACGACTACTTCCTGGCCGTGACGAGTCATATCCGCAATAACTTCCTGCGTGTCGTCATCTATGATGACAGTACCCGGCGGGATTCTGACGACCATATCATCTGCATTCGCGCCGTGCATCCCTTTCGTCTTGCCCTTCTCGCCCCGGGGGGCCTTGAAGTGCTTCTGGTAACGGAAGTCAACAAGCGTACGCAGACCTTCATCCACACGAAATATAACATTGGCTCCGTTGCCGCCATCCCCGCCTGCGGGCCCGCCTTCAGGAACATAAAGCTCCCTGCGGAACGAGATAATACCGTCTCCGCCGTCCCCGCCTTTAACAAATATCTTCGCCTTATCTACAAACATGATGTTCCTCCGTTCAGCTGCGCAGTTCAGCGCGCAATACCATGTCCTTCATATCTGTCTCCAGCAGCTCAGCCTTAAGAGGTGATTTCTTGAGCCGCTGCTTGCATTTGTCATACAGGGCAGACGCATCGTTCAGCTCTCCATCGTATTCAAGACTAATAATTACCGCTTCCTCATTCCGAGCAATTGATAGAGCCAGATGAGCTGCGTCCCCGGTCCCGGATTTCACGGCAAAGCGGTAAGCATTAATAATATCAATTAATGCGGCTGAGACATCCTCTGCCTGAAGCGGCAGTTCCGATAAATTAACATCATCTGTCACCTCAATCTCCAGCTGTACAGCATTAGTCAGCGTACGGAAGGATTGAAGAAACAATATCAATGACGGGACGCCCAGCTTGGCAATCCGGCTTTCAACCGTCATTCGTTCTCTTATTTTTTCCACGCAGTCAATCGTTTTATCCGGTTTGTTCAGCCGAAGATAGCCGTACAAAACCTGTAAATCATTCATCCAGTCGTGCCGGTGATGGTTCAGTGTCCGAATTGCCGCCAATTGGAGTGCCTGTTTATTCTGTGCGACGCTATTTTTCCATTCTCTTCGCTCTACCCATACCCACAGTCCTGTCGCAAGCAGTGTCCAGAGTATAAACATCCCATGCATCCAAAGTTTCTCCGGCCACAGCAGAACAGCAGCAGCGGGCAGCAGCACGGAACCGGCTGTGTAGAGGCGTATAGTCCGCCATTGATTCATCAGCGAGTCCTCTCTTCGTTTCCATTCATTCCCTAGCCCCAAACAAGTATAGCACAGCCAAACGCTGCAGCCCAAGCGAATCATTAGGCAAAACTTACCTGTCCCGATATTTAAAAAAACCCGGCCTGTGAACCAGGCCGGGTTTCGGTGTTGGTGTCTTAAGCTTCTACGGCTGCAGCTACTGGAGCTACCTCCACGGGGTAAACACTCACTTTTTTGCGTTCGCGACCCCAGCGTTCGAATTTCACAACGCCTTCCACTTTTGCATACAGCGTGTCATCTTTACCGATGCCAACATTGTTGCCTGGGTGGATTTTCGTACCGCGCTGGCGGTAAAGAATGCTGCCAGCTGTAACAACCTGGCCGTCAGCACGCTTTGCGCCAAGGCGCTTCGAGATACTGTCACGTCCGTTCTTCGTCGAGCCTACACCCTTCTTCGAAGCGAATAGCTGAAGATTCAGTTTCAACATGGTTATACCCTCCTTCTAAACCGATTGTTCACTTATAACGACGTATTTGCCGTAGGATTCCGTTATGGTTTGAAGCATGACGACCATCGATTCAAGCAGCAGCTGAACCTTCTCGTCACATGCTTCAACTCCCGATGGCGGGATATCCGATTGCAGCCAGCCGTTCCGCATGGAGGCCGGCAGTTCCAATCCGGTTAAAGCTTCAATCGAATTGACTGTTCCAACCGTCACCGCGGAAACCCCGGCACACACGATATCCTTGCCTGGCTTCGCATATTCCGCATGACCTTCCACAGCAAACGAAAGAATTCGCCTGTCTGCAGCACGACGGGTCAGCGTTACTGAGATCATAGTCCGAACCTCTTACGCCTCGATCTTGCCAATCGTCACTTTCGTGTACGGCTGACGATGACCTTGCTTACGGCGGTAGTTCTTCTTGGCTTTGTATTTATACACGATGATCTTCTGACCTTTACCGTGCTTCTCCACTTTCGCGGAAACAACAGCGCCAGCCACTACAGGGGAACCTGTAACCAGGCCCTCGCCTTTGGATACGGCCAGAACGCGATCAAACGTTACGCTGTCGCCTTCTGCAACGTCCAATTTCTCGATGTAGAGCACATCGCCCTCTTGAACCTTGTACTGCTTGCCGCCAGTTTCAATGATTGCATACATAGATGGTGCACCTCCTCATGTCTAAGACTCGCCTGAAAACCAGGTGGCAGATTCCTTACAGAACTGCTCTTCTTACCTGTCCGGAGCGGTTGTAGCATGCATAGCAACAAGCACTAGACACACACACTGAACGATTATAGCATGTGCCCGCAGGTTAATCAAGCTATTCTATCGGCGAACCTGCAGATATACTATAAAGCCTTCCCTAATCCCGTTAAGCTGGACGCTGTTAATTTCCGGACGGGTGATTCACGTATAAGGTACCGCGGCCCTTACAGGCCGCACAAGGCTCCAGATATCTTCCCGCTAGACGGCCTCTGACCTTCTTCCTCGTCATCTCCAGCAGTCCGAGCTTCGTCCAGCCCACGACATGGCATTTGGTCCTGTCCCTGCGCACCAGAGCTTCGAGCGAACCCATAACCTGCTGGCGGTGCTCTTCTGAATCCATATCAATAAAGTCAATTATGATAATGCCGCCCGCATCCCGAAGCCGCAGGAGGCGCGCCACTTCCTCCGCTGCCTCCATATTCGTCTTGTATACCGTCTCCTCAAGATCCTTGGAGCCGGTATATCTGGAGGTGTTCACATCAATAACCGTCAACGCTTCCGTCTGATCCCAAACCAGCTCAGCTCCGGAGGGAAGGCGTATCCGGGCGGCAAATGCTTTGTCAAGCTCGGTATTGACACCGAATTTCTCAAACAAAGACAGCTGCTTCGCTCCCCTGTATACCTTCAGCCTGGGCTCCATTGCCGGCGCCATACTGCGGATATAAGTCAGCACTTCCTCGTAAGCCCTGCTGTTGTCAATCCAGATTTCATCTGTCTCTGCATCGAGTATATCTCTCACTACCCGCTGCATAAGACCCGCTTCCCGGTGAACGACTGCCGGCACCTCGGCTTTATCAGCCTGTTTCAGTATGCTTGCCCACCGTTCCCGCAGAGCGGCGACATCTCTTGCCAGTGAATCGGCGCCCTCACCGGCTGCTGCAGTCCGCAGTATGATGCCTTCTTCTGCCTGCCGGATGGACTCACCGGCCTGTCTCAGCCGTGCCCGTTCACCCTCCGTCGGAATTTTTTTGGACACCCCGACATAATCAGCGTACGGCATGTATACAAGCCAGCGGCCAGGCAAAGAATAGTGTGTCGTTACCCGCGCGCCCTTACCGCCAATAGGCTCCTTCATAATCTGAACCAGAATGTCCTGCCCTGGACGCACCACTTTTTCTATCGGCGGCTTTTCCCTTGGCTTCTGCTCCAAATTCGGATGCAGCAGGTCATCGATGTGCAGGAAAGCATTTTTGCCTTGCCCGATATCAACGAAAGCAGCATCCATTCCGGGCAGCACATTGACTATCCTTCCTTTATAAACACTGCCTACGGTCTGGCCGTCCGCTGCCTGTTCGGTATAATACTCTTCCAGCCTGCCATCCGTAAGCACAGCTGTCTGGACAACTTCCCGTTCTACGTGCACCAGCATCTGCTTCATCGCAGTCCTCCACCCGCCAGAGGCCCATTTTGACCTTTATTTTACCTGAAAAGCTCGGAAACTGCACGGCCCGGTTTTCCTTCCGTCAAGTAAGCCTGAATAATGTGTTCTTCGGGAATCACACCCTGCACGCTTCCTTTATCCTCTATCAGACAGATCAGGTGGTAACGCCCCCTCCGCAGCCTTCTCAGCACATCTCCCACCGAGTCACGCGGCCTAACCAGGATGGGATGCGCGTTCGAGTCTTTCATCCGTGCGGCGCTCAGCTCCCGGTGCATCAAGAAACGCACATAGACATACGGTATATGTCGCAAAAAGGTCCAGTTCGAAACAAACAGGAATATACTGATGGCCAGCAGATTAAGCTGAATCGCTCCATGATGCGCCGGCAGGTAACAGGCATACATAATCATCGTGAGGCTTACGGCTAAGCTTAACCTAGTACACATGTAAAGGGAACGGTAATAGGAGCTTGTACAGCTGAGAAGCGCTGACAGCAGCTTGCCTCCGTCGAGCGGCAGTACAGGCAGCAGATTAAACAGCCCGATCATTAGATTGGCCTTCAGTATATAATCTGCCCAGCCGGCGTCAAAACCAGCCCACTCCCCGAGCGCCCAGGCAGCGGCACCCATCCAGATGTTTTGCAGCGGTCCGGCGGCGGCTACTACCGCTTCCTCCCATGCTGACACTGTACCGGCCTCTTCTGTCTCGGCCACACCACCGAACGGCAAAAGCCGGACCTCCCTGATCCGCCACCCAAAGCTCTGTGCAGCCAGCACATGACCCGCTTCATGAATCAGCACAATGCTGAAGAGAACCAGCAGCTCGACAAAATAACCTGTTAACAAGGAAGCGGCCATGACGAGCACAAACAGCGGGTGTATGCTCCAGCGGATACCAAGGAGCTTAATCAAGCGGGACCACATCCGTCGGATCGACATAGCGGCCGTCCACCCGCACTGCGAAATACAAGAGACTGTCACCATCTGGCGTGTCGTTAAGCCATCCGAGCCGCTCTCCTGCTTCCACCCAATCCCCTGCCTCCACAGAGGTCTCACGCAGCCGTCCATAAATGGATGTCCGGTTATCCGCGTGCTGAACTACAATACTATAGCCATCGGCCTCATTACCCGAAACGAGCCCCACCCGTCCGGTTTCGATTACGGTGATTTCACTGCCCGGGCGTCCCGCAATCTCCACACCGTTCAGAGTTTCTGCGAAAGAGCGCACAACCGTGCCGTCTATTATCGGCAGAACGGCCGGCTGGGCCACGGAGCCATCCACACGCTTCGCTTCAGTAACCGTACGGTCGAATATCGGGATAAATGACGGGGCTCCAGCAAAGGTTTTTTTGTACCATTCTGCAGCCGCCTCCGTGTCCAGCTCCTCGGTTAATGCACTTAGCACAAATCGCTGTATATCTTCTGTTCCAGAAGGCTTAAGGGAAAATAACCCCCAGACGGCACCAAATATGAACAGCGATATCACCAGCTTTACCCTCATGCCACCCCAGCTTTTTCCGTAACGGGTCGGGTCTTCAAAATCGCTCGATGGTACCGGGCTCTCTGGCAGGGAAAGCTTGGACAGCCTGCCTCCCCCCTTGAGCCAGTCTTCCGATCTTCGCTTCCATTCGATCTCCGGGTCCCGTTCTCCACCAGCTGGCTGTGCACTCACACCCGTCCGGTGTACCTGCTCGTGCTTATCCGGTTGTATTCGCTGTTCAACAGAAGGGGGAGCCATGCTCGTATCCATAACTTCTCCATAACCGAGTGTACTGTGTTCATTCAAGCTTCGTTCCATCAGTTCTCTGATGCGTTCCTCCCTGCGCTGCTTGACACGGGTACGTTCTGCCATAACCGCCGCTCCCTTCCCCCGCGGAGAGGCACAAGACGGGCCGTCCACGGATAGCTTGTTCTCCTAACAAAATATGAAGGAGTCGTCCCAATTATGTCGCAGCTATACTTCGGTATATAACGTATAGATTTTTTCACTGCTTATTTTCCGGGTGGAGAACAAACTATAATAACCGTAGGGAAACACAACTTTATTCCTGAGGAGGATGAGCATGACAGCGATATTGCCGCTTGAACGCAGAGGAATTCCAGCAAGCCGGCTGGTCTTGGGCTGCATGGGGCTTGGGGGCGGCTGGAACAGCGACCCGGTTACAGACGAGCATTATAAGCAGGCGTCCGAAACGATGGAGGCTGCTCTTGCTTCAGGTATTACCATGTTTGACCATGCAGACATCTATACAATGGGGAAAGCCGAGATGGTTTTTGGCAACGCCCTGCGCGAGCATACCGGATTAAGAGAATCCATTATTCTGCAGTCCAAATGTGGAATTCGCTTCAGCGATGGGCCGGACAAGCCCCACCGCTTTGATTTTTCAAGTGAGCATATCCTAAGCAGTGTTGACGGCATCCTCAGCAGGCTAAAGACCGACTACCTGGATATTCTGCTGCTGCATCGCCCTGATCCCCTGATGGAACCTGAAGAGGTTGCCGATGCCTTTGAGAAGCTGATAGCAGCCGGCAAGGTCCGCCACTTTGGCGTGTCCAATATGGGCGCTGGGCAAATCAGGCTGCTCCAAAGCGCGTGTACTGTTCCGCTCATCGTTAACCAGCTTGAACTGAACCTGGCTCATACGGACTGGATCGACCAAGGGGTCCATATTAACCAGCATGCAGGTAAAGACCAGATCTTTCCCGAAGGAACACTGGAATTTATGCGCATGGAAAATATCCAGATTCAAGCCTGGGGACCGCTGGCAAGAGGGCTCTTTACAGGCGCACCGCTTGAGAACCAGCCGGATCATATCAAGGATACCGCTGCACTAGTTGCGGAGCTGGCTGAAGAGAAGGATACAAGCCCTGAGGCTATCGTACTGGCATGGCTAATGAAGCATCCGGCCTGCGTGCAGCCTGTCATTGGAACAGTCAATCCTGTAAGGATCAAAGCCTGCGCTAAAGCAATTGATCTTTCACTCACCCGGGAAGAATGGTACCGTCTTTACCTTGCATCGCGCGGCAGACCGCTCCCTTGATATCGCATAGATTACAGTCTGTGCTGTCCTCTGGCGTATACCTGTTAAATTTCTCCGTATGGTGGTAAGCTCTAGAGAGGTACGCTTCGAAGGGTTAATTCTACCAAAGGAGATCATTAAATTATGTGGCTAGTATTTGCTTCACTGGCAGCCGTAAGCTTCGGACTGCGCGGCGTATTCTATCACTGGACCTCTACGAAGCCAATGGAACGGAGCCTGATGCTGTGCGGTGTCTTTTTTACAGGCACCTTGATCAGCCTGGCCTGTGCCCTGATGCTGGGTCAACTATGGACCGTATCCGCGTTTACAGGCATTCTGATGGGCGTATTCTCCTTTGGCGCCAATGCCAGCATGGTGAAGGGCTTTTCGGTCGGCAAGGCATCCCTGATCGCCGTACTGACTGCTCTTCCTCCGGTCGTTGTCGTCCTGCTGGCTTTTGCCATCTGGGGAGAAACGCTTACCAATCTGCAGCTTGCATGCTTTGCTGTCATTCTCACGGGTATCCTGCTGATCCGGTTCTCGGGAGATGTTTCATTCAAGCACTTGGAAGGTGTGAAATGGGGGCTGCTCGCCACCTTGTTCTTCGGTCTGAACGATATGGCGGGCAAGTGGTCGACGATGCTGGAGGCCGCCACCTTCCCAACCTTAGTCGGCATGTTCGCGACCGGAACCGTGCTGTTCGGCTTGTCCTATCTCTCCGGCACAGCAAGACGCAGGAGCGCGGCAGCGGGCAGCGGCCGTGTCATCGCGGAAGCGGGTGCCCAGTGGAGCCGCAGCAAAACATTTGGCACCGGGATGGCGGTCGGAATTACGAATTCCGTCGGGATGGTTCTCATCCTGCAGGCATTCGATCTTGGCGTGACCGGTCTTGTATCCGCTGTGGTCGCGATGAATGTGGTCGTGATCCTGCTCTATACCCGAATTGTCGTGAAGGAGAAATTTACACGCCAGGAATTGGCTGGCATGGTCTTGGCAATTTGCGGAATTATCTTGCTTAGACTATTCGATTAATCGTCCTTGGTACTCATCATCAAGCAGGGCTGGCGCAACGGGTTCCTCCGAACCTGTCACGCCAGCCCTGTATTGTTTAATATACAGCTTTAGCTTTCTTTATACCAACTCATATTTCTCCTGATGTGCTTTAACGCTGAATACCAGTCCGATGCTCAGCATGTTAAGCAGCAGCGACGTGCCGCCATAACTGACAAACGGCAGGGTAATACCGGTAATCGGCATCAAACCGATGCTCATACCAATGTTCTGAAAGATTTGAAAGACAAACATCGATACAACACCAATGATGATGTAGGAGCCCTTCAAATCATAACACTGGAAGGCGATTATGATCATCCTGTAAATCAGTAGAAAATAAAGCAGCAGCAGTACTGCTGATCCCTGGAAGCCAAACTCCTCCCCGATGACCACAAAGATGGAGTCCGAATACGCGTAGGGGATGAACTTGCGGTTCTTCGAATCACCCTGCATATACCCGTCGCCGGTCAAGCCCCCTGAGCCGATGGCAATTAATGACTTCTCCGACTGATGCTTGTCATCATCAGATGCCGTCTCAGGGTGGATATAGGTATTAATCCGCTTGTACCAGTGCTCCTTATCATGGGAACTGAGGTAATCCCTGATTTCCGTATTGAAGGTATTAAACAGGGTCACGAACAGAACAAGCCCGCCAACCACTGCCGCAAGCCCAATCAGCACATGAGTATACTTGACGTTGCCAATCCACAGCATTCCAAGCACGATGACCACGAAGATAATCGCATTGCCAAGGTCAGGCTGGATCATAACAAGCAGGAACGGCAGCAGCGAGAACGCGGCGATCGGCAGCAGATCACTGCGGAAGGACAAGCGGTCTCCTTCCCTGCGTCCCATCAGCACGGCTAACGTAAGAACAAGAATAATCTTCATGAACTCAGCGGGCTGGAAGGACAACAGATCTCCAAGACTAAACCAGCTGCGCGCTCCGTTTATCTTAGCTCCGAAGAAGTAGACAAGCACAAGCAGCAGTACACCGATTCCATAAAGCACATGCCAGCCCTTAAGAATGACACGGTAATCAAACAGTGTAGCCCCAATGGCCACCACAAACCCCGCCGCAAAGAAGACAAGCTGCTTCAGGTCATAGTTAGTGTAGCCCGCCAACCCGTGGGTGGCGCTGCGTACGGCAAGCGTGCTGATGATCATCAGCATGATCAGAATCAGCAGGATGCCCCAATCCAGCTTCTTAAGTTTATTTAGCACAGCGCATTCATCCTATTCCAAGAAACTTCCTGAGGCGCTTGAACATGCCATTCTTGTCTTCCATCTGCATCAGCGGCACCTTGTCCCCCAGGATCCGCCTTGCAATATTACGGTAAGCAATTGCCGCACGGGATGAAGGATCCATAACGGTCGGTTCTCCGGCATTCGCAGCCTTGATCACCTTCTCATCATCCGGCACAATGCCCAGCAGGTCAATAGCGAGAATCTGGCATATTTCATCGATATCCAGCATATCGCCGCTCTTAACCATAGTCGGACGAATCCGGTTAATAACAAGCTTTGCTGAAATTTGTGCCTGCTCCAGCAGTCCAATGATCCGGTCTGCGTCTCTAACTGCCGCATTTTCAGGTGTTGTCACAACGATAGCTCTGTCAGCTCCGGCGACAGCGTTGCGGAAGCCCTGCTCTATGCCTGCCGGACAATCGATAATGACAAAATCGAAGTCCTTCTTAAGTTCCAGCACAATATCCTTGACCTGCTCAGGTGAAATATCATGCTTATCCTTCGTCTGCGCAGCCGGCAGCATATAGAGCTCGTCAAACCGCTTATCCTTAACCAGAGCCTGATTTAGACGGCAGCGGCCTTCCGATACATCAATTAAGTCGTATATAATCCGATTCTCTAGCCCCATTACGACATCCAGATTCCGCAGACCGATGTCGGTGTCTACCATACACACTTTTTTCCCATGCAGCGCGAGGGCAGTGCCCAGGTTGGCCGATGTAGTCGTCTTCCCTACTCCGCCTTTGCCCGATGTAATGACTATCGCTTCTCCCATTTGTTACACTCCTTTGAACACAATCGGATCCTTGCGCAAGCGGTGCAGCTGTGACAGCTTGTCGATCTTCATCTGCCCCTCCTGCAAATAGGCGAACTCCATGAAGGTATCCCCTGTCATCCATTCATCCGGCGGACGGCTGATAATGTCCGCTATACGAAGCTGCGTCGGGCGAAGCATCGACGAAGCGATAATAACATCCCGGCGTCCGTCAATTCCCGCATGCGCCAAACCCCTAAGGGCTCCCAGCACATAAATATCGCCTGTCGACATGATGGTTCCCCCCGGATTGACGTCGCCCATCAGCATGATATTCCCTTCATGCCGGATCGTCTGGCCTGAGCGGACAACACCCGTCATGACTTTCATATCATCCTTCTTAACTGCTTTGGCAAGCTCCTCATCCTGTTCCCCATCCACAGACTGGACCAGGAGATTTCCCCGCTGCCGGATAACCGATACGATCCGTTCCTTCTCTTCCTCACTGGCACGTCTAGACCCAAGCTTCACCTGAACATGGACTAGCGGTCCGGTCAGCAGCTGCTGGTGAGTCGTTTCCAACTTATAGTGAAGCTCGTCAAGCAGCTCTCCGAAATCACAACTGTCATCAAGCAGAAAGACGAGACCTTCTTTGACCCCTTTGATCGTTATATGCTGTTTTTCGGTCACGCTTTTCCCTCCCTGAACCTATACCATTCGGTTCACACTGCCCGGAATCCTGCTTGATGCCGCTAATCGACATCATCTGCACTGCCTTTACCCGAATTTTCAAACATCCGCCTTGCCGGTATGTACAGTGCAAGCGCAAAGCCCAGCTGCAAAAATAGACTGGGCAGGATATGCTCGATAAGCGCAAATGCATAGGTTTCCGAGGTGATTTGAAACGCCTTGTATATAAAATAGACCAGGGAATCATAAAACAGTGACCCGATTCCAATGGCAGAGAGCGCCATCATGATGGTGCTTCGCCTATGCTCCAGCATTAAGCCTGTTAAATAACCGCAAATTCCCATTGCAAATGAATGAACACCGAGCAGATGCCCGTAATATACAATATCCTGCAAAAGGCCAAAGATGAGACCTAGTGTCAAAGCCGTATGCCGGGCTGAATACAGTGCTGAATACAGGACAAAGACAAAGACAAAATGAGGCACAAGCCGTCCTTCCAATGATCCGGGGATCAGCCAAGGGTAGATCGTTCCTTCAAACAGAAACAACAAAACCATCAAGAAGACTGCAAGGCGAAGATTCATTCTTCTAGTCCTTCCATTTCGGGCGGTACAACGACAAACACCTCATACAAGCGGTCCAGCTTAGCGGTCGGTTTTATCTCTGCCACATGGGTAAGACCGAAATCGCCGACCCGGCGGGACTTCACTGTACCTATAACGAGTCCGCGCGGAAACACGCCGCCAAGCCCCGAGGTAATAACTGTATCCCCCTTATCCAGCTTATCATCTTCAGCTATCTTGGACATTACAAGCATCCCCGTCTGTGTGTCATAGCTGTCGATCATGCCGAAGGAATCCAAATTGCCGAGAACCGTGGCAGCGATAGGCTTGGCTCCAGGGGTATCCGCATTCAGCTCGGTAATGGGCATAACGGTTGAATAGACTGGGAACACCCGGCTCACAACACCGACCATACCATCCACAGTGATGACAGCCATATCCGGCTTGATGCCGTTCCTTGATCCCAGGTTTATTTTAATAACATTGTTGTAAGGGTCTTGATTATCTGCGACCACCTGGGCAATCACAAACTTGTAATCATTCATCTCTTGCTGCTGTTTGGTGAAATCCAACTCTTCCTGCAGCCGCTTAACTTCCTGCTCCAGGAAGTTATAAGCGGTGGCGTCCCGCGCATATTTTGCCGTAGTCATCCTCAGCTGCTCGTTCTCACGATAAAGCTCCTTCATCGTCCTTACATCCTCAAACAAGCCCGCCAAGTAAGCAGCGGGCTTGTAGAACCATTGCTGAACAAATGTAACGGAATCGCCGATAAAGTTCTCAGGCCAAGACAGCTTGTCGCGCTTGGTGAGCGAGAACCCCATAACAGCGATAAAGACGATCAGGCCGATCATGAGCGCGAACAATCGTTTATTTCGGAATAATCTAAACAGTCTGCTCACCCGCCCATTACTAATTCATAGTACTTATCCCTTGAACTCCCTTAGCGCTTAGAGCGTATAGACGAGCCTGCTCTTGGCTTGAAGAGATGAATATTCTCAAGTGCGCGCCCTGTCCCTATGGCCACGCAATCAAGCGCATTCTCCGCAACGATAACAGGCATTCCGGTTTCCCTTGCAAGCAGCTTATCCAAATTGCGCAGCAATCCGCCGCCGCCCGTCAGCACAATACCGCGATCCATAATATCCGCCGAAAGCTCGGGCGGACACTTCTCCAAAGTCACCTTGACCGCATCAACAATTGCATTAACCGTATCGGTCAGCGCCTCCGTAATCTCATCCGAAGATATCGGAATCGTCTTCGGCAGGCCGGTTACGAGGTCACGTCCGCGGATTTCGATCTTCTCGGTCTTATCGAGCGGCAGAGCCGAGCCGATCTCCAGCTTAAGCTGCTCGCTTGTCCGCTCGCCAATCATCAGGTTATACATGCGTTTGATATATTGGATGATCGCTTCATCCATCTCATCTCCGGCTATCCGGATTGAACGGCTGGTAACAATACCGCCCAGCGAGATCACGGCAACCTCGGTCGTACCGCCGCCGATATCAACAACCATACTGCCTGTTGGCTCCCAGACTGGAAGATCCGCTCCAATTGCAGCTGCGAAAGGCTCTTCAATTGTATAAGCCTCCCGGGCTCCCGCCTGCTTGGTAGCATCCTCCACCGCCCGCTTCTCAACAGCGGTTATTCCCGACGGAACACAGACCATCACATTCGGATGGCGCGGAAACAAGGAGCGCTGCTTTTGGGCTTGGCGAATAAAATATTTTATCATCGTTGCCGTTGTCTCGAAATCGGCGATAACGCCGTCTTTCATCGGTCTTACGGCACGTATATTGCCAGGAGTACGGCCAATCATCTTCTTAGCTTGCTCTCCGACTGCTTCAATGGTCTTCGTATCGGTACGCAGGGCAACCACCGACGGTTCCCTAACGACTATTCCTTTACCACGGACATATACAAGGGTATTCGCCGTTCCAAGATCGATACCCAAATCCTTTGTGAACCCTCCAAACATCGCTGTACTCCCTTCTATCTGTCAGACAATCCCTCTTATTATATTACATTAAACCTTGTTCCTTCAAACTAACGTAACGGTTATCTCCAATGACAATATGATCGAGAACATCGATGCCGACAAGCTCTCCCGCTTTGCATAAACGTTCGGTAATGGCAATATCTTCAGGGCTTGGGCTCGGATCACCGCTAGGGTGATTGTGCAAACAGACCAGCGATGCGCTGCTGCATTTCATGGCGGCACGAAAGACTTCCCGAGGATGTACAAGGGAAGCGTTCAAGGTGCCGATTGATAAGGTTTCACGGCCTATAACCTGATTCTTCGTATTCAGGAAGAGACATATGAAATGCTCCTTCTTCAGGTAGCGCATCTCCTCCATCAAAAAATCAGCCGCATCCTGAGGCCGGCGGATCGTAAGCCGCTCCTCATCACGGCTTTGAGAGAGCCGTCTGCCAAGTTCTATGCCCGCACGAAGCTGCAGAGCCTTTGCCGGACCGATTCCCCGGATGGCCGTTAGTTCTGCCAGACTCATATCCGTTAAATTCCGAAGGCCTCCGCAAGAGCTGAGAATTCGGGAGGCCAGATGGACGGCGGACTCATTCCGAGTGCCTGTCCGAAGTAATATTGCCAGCAATTCTGCATGGCTGAGCGCTTCCGCTCCGACAGTCATCATGCGCTCTCTAGGTCGGTCTTCATTCGGAACATCACGCAGGACTAAACGCTCGGGGTTCATACCTGCTCCTGTCCGGCTGCTAACGCAGCCACTTAGATCGTTTCCACTCCAAAATCGGCAAGAAGCTCTGCGAGCAGTGATACCGGCAGCCCTACAACATTGAAATAACAACCTTCAATCCGGTCTACCAGCACAGCACCCAATCCCTGAATGCCATAGGAACCGGCTTTATCCATTGGTTCCCCCGAAGCAATATACCGCTCAATCCTGCCCTCATCCAGCGGCTTCATATGTACGCGGGTAACCCGGCTCTCGCCTCTGGTGCGGCCGCTCTGTAAATCAATGACAGCTACGCCTGTAAACACCTCATGCGGCCTGCCCTGCAGCCGCTTTAGCATGGCGGCTGCCTCCCCGGCGTCAGCCGGCTTGCCCAGCTTGTCACCATCCAGCACGACTATTGTGTCTGCGCCGACAATTACGGACGGCGACTGGATACGGCCTTCCTTCAGGAATCGGTCTCTAACCGCTCCCGCTTTACGGACAGCCAGCTGTTCCACGACCTTTGCCGGAAGCCATTCGTCCGGTGTTGTCTCATCGGCATCCGATGACACAATCTCCACCGGGATTCGCAGACCAAGCGATTCGATCAGAACTCTTCGGCGCGGCGAGGCTGATGCCAGTATCAGACGCTCCGGCATCTTTTCAGTTGGAATATATGCAGCTTCCACAATCATTCAGCTCCTCAAGCGCAAATGGCTGCCCGGATGATTACAGCTTCCGGTAGAGCCATACAGCAATAATAACGCCAATAATGCTAATCAGGCTGATATCCAGCGTTAGCGTGAAATCAAAACTGAACACCACCAGATCTGCTTCAGGCGACCATCTCAGCCGGGCGGTTTCCGTCAAAAAAGACAGCACTGGAATGCCGACCAGCCACCGCGACACTAGCGCGCCTGCCACCAGGCCGATGATGATGAACAACACTAGAATCCACGCATTTTTCCGCATCTTCCAACTTCCCTCGCCTTTTTTTGACACCTGACCTATATTATACGTTGGAAAGTACAGGTTTACAATGCGTCAAAACTGGCCAAACCATTCCTTCTGAGCGAAAACCGCCGACATCAAGGCCGACTGGGCCTGCCAGATGTAGCTTCTCGATTCCTTGGACTGATAAGCTGCAATAGAATTGGCAGCCGTCTCATAGGCTAAAGCTATATGGCTCAGCTCTTCCGCGCCTTCCGCGTTAACACCCTTACGGAATGCTTCAAACGAAGCAGCCCAAGCATTATAGCTGTCCAGCCATTCCTTGACGGATACCGAACCGCCTTCCAATATAGTAACGGTTAATCCGGCCAAATGGTTTGCAAGCTCCGCTGTTTGGGTGAAAAATTGTTCAGCATCCTGCCCGCCGCCTTCATGAGGAAACCCGCTCACTTCCGGAATGTCGACCGCTTTAACATACACTTCAAGACCGCTCAGCTGCTTGGCCAGTGCTTCGGCTTCGGCTTTGGTCGCTGCCATACCTGCATATACCCGGAAATCGTCAGCCTGCAACGCTGCTGCCGAATAACCACGGCTCTTCAGCTCCGCCATAGCGGCTTCCATACCCTCCGCTTGGCTAAAGACACCGTACTGTAGCATGTAATAGGTTTCAGCGGGTATCTCTGCTGCTGTGGGGGCAGATGTCTGGTTTGATGCAACCTGAGTGGGAGCAGGCTCGTTAACAGCGCCCGACTTCTCTGCCACCTTACCGGCGCCTTGACTACCCGGCAGAACGGAATTGCCCGCGAAGAGTGAGAGCAGCAGGTATCCGAATAACGCCCCCGTAGCTAGAGCCCCTCCCACTGAACCGAATACCTTGAGCCAGGAAGGCCCGCCCGGCTGCTGCCTGTGAACAACATAACCCCTATAACGCTTGTCTTCTGGCTCATCGAGCTCGTCAACAGAAGACTCTGACAAGACTGGTGCCGGATTGACCTCTGGCACAGCTGGGCTATTAATTACGCGATTCTTCCCGGACCGCTTATTATCGGCTCCCCGGTCCCCGGCAGGCTTCCCGTCTGACTCGTATCTGTCCTGCCCGCTTCTATGCTCATCGCCCAGCGGAATCAGCTGGACCGGCTTCCGTTCAGCTTCAACTGCTGGCTGTGCTTCATAACGTTCGATGTCAGAGATATTTTCAATTTCTTTCCCGCTCACCGAGACTATTGAGTCATCTCTTTGCTCCTCGCTGGAATCGTCGTCCTCCCGGCCTCCACTCTCACGGATCAGCTTCTCAAGTGCAGCCGGATCATCCTGAAACGGACTTTTCCAAGCTTCAACATCGGTTGTGAATTTCAGTTCTTCCGGATATAAGGAAATAACGTTGGAGCCGGAAACCGGCGGCACCCGGTTCTCTGCAGACGGCCCGCCGTTTACCTGAGCCTTGTGATCGAAACGATAGGTGATGCGCGCTTTCGGTTTCATATCAATCTCTCCTTGTCCATATCATCTGCTAGTATTCTATGATTGGTTTGAGAGATTTATGAGTGGCAATAACACCTTAAGCTGAACATAGCAAAACAGCCGTGCGTTTATATCGCACGGCTGTTACTGTTTATACTATAGTAAAGGCTTCACACTACGCTAAGTATTATAGCCTCACTGTCCTTTGAGTTTGTCGGCCAGTGATACGGCTACCTTCCAAATATCTCCTGCGCCCATAGTAATGACGAGATCGCCTGGCTTAACGCTATCCGCCAGGTAATCCAGTACCTCTTCCTTAGTAGGGAGGTAGGAGGCGTTCGCGTTGCTATTCTCAATAATCATATCGACTAATCGCCGTGAGTTGACACCCTCGATCTGCTGCTCCCCCGCAGGCGAATAGATGTCGGTAATGATCACTTGGTCAGCCTCCGGGAATGCCCGGCTGAACTGCTCCAGAAGAAAGAAGGTACGCGTATACCGCTGGGGCTGGAAGACGGCGATTATCCGTTTACCAGTCGCTTTGGCCGCACTTATCGTCGCCTGGATCTCAGTAGGATGGTGGGCGTAGTCGTCGATTACAAGAATGTCATTTACTTCGCCCAGCACTTGAAACCTGCGCTTGGCCCCGCGGAAATCGAGAATCGCTTCTGCCACCTCTGCGAACGGCACCCCTGCCTCCAGACAAGTAATGACGGTGGCAAGTGCATTGCTCACATTGTGCAAGCCGGGAACAGACAGCTCGATTCGTCCCAGTACACTGCCCTCTTTGACAAGATTGAAGGAAACCTTGCGGTCTCCAAGCTTAATATCTTCAGCCTTATAATCGGCAGGACTGTCGATGCCATAAGTAATAATTCGACCGCCCTTGCCTTCAGACTGAGCCAGTACTTCACGTACATTCTCGTCGTCGATACATACAATTGCTTTGCCGTCTTCCTTAACCTGGGATAGGAACCGGACATAAGCCGCCTTCAGCTTATTGAAGTCGCCGTCATAATTCTCCAGATGATCCGCTTCAATATTAGTCACAATGGCGATTGCCGGATGATAATGGAGGAAGGAGCCGTCACTTTCATCCGCTTCCGCCACCACATATTCACCTTTGCCTGCCTTTGCATTGGTTCCCACATTGACGATTTCTCCGCCGATAATATAAGTCGGGTCAAGACCGCATGACTCCATAACGAGTGCAATCATGGACGAGGTAGTGGTCTTGCCATGGGCACCAGCGACCGCAATGCCTTTGCCGGCATTCATCAGCCTGGCCAGCATCTGGGAACGGTGTATAACAGGTATATTACGGAGCTCTGCCGCCTTACGCTCTACATTGTCTTTGGAAAGCGCGGTTGAGTAGACGACCAGGTTGGCCCCTTCCACATGTTCCGCCTCATGTCCAATATAGATTTGTGCACCCTTGGCGGCCAGCTTCTCGGTCAGCTCCTGCCTGGCGACATCGGATCCGGTCACCTTGTAGCCCATCTCCAGCATTACTCTGGCGATGGCGCTCATCCCGTATCCTCCGATGCCAATGAAATGAACGTGCTCTGCCGTGTTCAACTTGCGCTTCACCAACCTTTTTCAGAATCCTTATTGTAGAGCAAGCGGGAGCGGACATCGGCGATTAAATACAATGTGCCGGATACGACTGCCAGGTCACCCGGAGCTGTCCGTTGCTCGAGCAGCTCAAGCGCTTTTCGCCAATCCGATTCAACCGTTATACTTGCCTTGCATTCCGGCATGGACGAGGCCAGCTCATGCAGCTGCCCGGCAGCCAGCCTCCTGCGGAAATCAGGCTCGGTTACGATTAAAGTATCCACTATTGGTAGTATATGCCGCAATGTATCCCGATGATTCTTATTCTCCAGCATCCCGATCATTAAATGCAGTTTCCCGTAAGTATAGGTACCCTTGAGAGCCGCAGCCAGTGTAGCCATTCCTTCCGGATTGTGGGCCCCGTCAAGCAGGATTCGGGGGTCCTGCTTCACAAGCTCAAGTCTGCCCGGCCACTTCGCCTGCTGCAGCCCCCGCTGCAGATCTTCATCATCAACGATCAAGGCGTAATACTGACGAAGCACCTCAAGCGTCATAACGGCTGCCGCTGCGTTGGTCCGCTGATGCGCTCCCGCCAGTGTGATGACAAGAGGTTCTACGCTGCGAAAGGGTCCTTCAAAGCGAAACGCTTGCTCCTGCTCATTAACCGTGAGCATCGTTTCATGAAACTGCTCGCCCAGCACATATAAAGACGACTTGCGCGCCGCTGCTGTTTCACGGATAACCGCAAGAGCCTCAGGCTGGCTTACCGCCGTGATGACAGGGACCCCCGGCTTGATGATCCCCGCCTTCTCATAAGCAATCTTCTCAATCGTATCTCCAAGAACATCCATGTGGTCATGCCCGACATTCGTGATGACGGACACGACAGGGTTAACCACATTCGTGACATCAAGACGTCCCCCCAAACCGGTCTCCCAGACGACATAGTCGGGATAAGCCACCTTGCCAAAATACAAAATAGCTAGCGCGGTCGAAACCTCGAACATGGTAGGCGAGCCCAGCTCAGTGGCCGCAATAGCCTCAACATGCGGCTTCAGCGTATTAGTCAGTTCAAGGAGTGTTTCTTCCGGAATGTCATCGCCATTATATTGAAACCGGTTCGTAAACTTCGTAATGTAGGGGGATGTAAACATCCCGACATCGTAACCGCAAGCCTGCAGAACAGACTGCAGGTAAGCACACACCGAGCCCTTGCCGTTAGTTCCTGCTACATGTATAAACTTCAGACGCCGCTCGGGATGCTCCAACGCTTCCAGCAGCCGTTCAATCCGCTCCAGACCCGGGCGGATACCATAGGGGATCAGCCCGTTTATCCAGTCTCTCGCTTCTTCATAAGACTTGAGTGAACCAGCGTGGTCCTGCTGATGTTCGGTCAATGGTACCGGCCTCCTTCCGCTTTGCGCGTTAACCGCGCAGCTCCGTAATCCTTGCGATAACCTTGTCTCGTTTGTCAGCATAATCCTTCATCTTGGCGCGTTCTTCTTCAATTACCTTGGCAGGCGCCTTGGCTACGAAGCCTTCATTTGCCAGCTTTTTTTCCACACGCTCCACCTCGCTGTTAAGCGACTGAAGCTCCTTCTCAAGACGGATTATTTCTTGGGAAATATCGATCAGACCGGCCAGCGGCAGATAAAGCTCGGCGCCTGTAACAATCGCTGTCATCGCTTTATCCGGCGCCGACATTCCCTGGCCAAGCTCCAGCTTCGATGTTCCGCAGAAGCGCTGGATAAATTCCTCATTCCGCTGCAGGATGGCCAGCTCTTCCGGTCCAGCGGCATTAACCAGCAGCTCGACCTTCTTGCTCATCGGGACGTTTACTTCCGCACGGATGTTCCGCACAGACCGGATCATATCCATGAGCAGCTCCATCTCGCGCAGCGCCTCCGGCGACTCGAGCCCAGTCTCATATACCGGCCAGCTTGCCATTGTTATCGTATCGCCCTCATGAGGCAGATGCTGCCAGATTTCCTCACTGATGAATGGCATGAACGGGTGAATCAGGCGCTGTGTGCGGTCAAGCACATAAGCCAGTACCGACTGGGTCGCGCGCTTTGCATCGGCATTTTCGCCATACAGACTCAGCTTCGCAAACTCGATGTACCAGTCACAGAGATCATCCCAGATAAAGTTGTAGAGAACCCTTCCTGTCTCACCGAACTCATAGCTGTCAATCAGGCGGGTTACCTCCCGCACGGTCTCGTTCAACCGGTGAAGAATCCACTTGTCAGCTGTACCCAGCGGAACCGTAATATCGATATCAACTGCGTTCACACCCTCAAGATTCATCAAGGCGAAACGCGAAGCATTCCAAATCTTGTTGGCAAAATTACGCGCCTGCTCGACCTTCTCCCACCGGAACCGGAGATCCTGACCAGGAGTGCAGCCAGTTGAAAGCATAAAGCGCATGGCATCAGCGCCGTACTTCTCAATAACTTCAAACGGATCTACGCCATTGCCAAGCGACTTGGACATCTTGCGTCCCTCGGCATCACGCACTAGACCGTGAATAAGAACATCCTTGAACGGAATCTGGTCTGTAAACTCCAAGGCGGTAAAAATCATGCGGGCCACCCAGAAATAAATAATGTCATAACCGGTTACAAGCACGCTTGTTGGATAGAACCGTTCCATATCCGCTGTCTTATCCGGCCATCCCAGTGTGGAGAATGGCCATAGCGCCGAGCTGAACCAGGTATCCAGAACATCCTCGTCTCTGCGCAGCTCGCCGCTGCCGCAGGAAGGACAGCTCGACAAGTCGTCACGGGAAACATGCATCTCGCTGCAGGAATCACAGTACCAGGCCGGGATACGGTGTCCCCACCACAGCTGGCGTGATATACACCAATCACGAACATTCTCAATCCAGTGCAGGTAGATTTTCTCAAACCGGTCCGGCACGAACTGTACCCCGCTGCCTGATTTCTGGGCTTCAATTGCCCGCTCAGCCAGCGGCTTCATTGCTACAAACCATTGGGTAGAGAGATAGGGCTCTACTACAGCTCCGCTGCGCTCACTATGTCCAACCTGGTGAACGTGCTCTTCGATTTTAACGCATACGCCCTGATCCTGCAGATCCTTCACAATCCGCTTGCGGCATTCGGAACGGTCCAGGCCAGCATAAGGTCCCGCTTCAGCATTCATCGTGCCGGTCTCGTCCATTACTATAATCTGCGGCAGGTTGTGGCGCTGTCCAACCTCAAAGTCATTTGGATCATGGGCAGGTGTTATCTTCACCGCGCCGCTGCCAAATTCTTTCTCTACATACTCATCCGCGATAATCGGGATTTCCCGGCCGATAATCGGCAGCACCAGATGCTGGCCGATAAGATGCTTGTACCGCTCATCCTCAGGATGAACTGCTACAGCCGTATCACCAAGCATCGTTTCCGGTCTGGTCGTTGCCACCGTTATGTAGCCGCCGCCTTCCTTAAGCGGATACTGCAAATGATACAGGCTGCCCTGTATTTCCTTGTACTCCACTTCGATATCGGATAACGCGGTACGCGCAGCCGGATCCCAGTTAATGATCTTCTTGCCGCGGTAGATCAGGCCCTTGTCATACAAGCGGACGAATACTTCTCTAACCGCCTTAGACAGACCTTCATCCAGAGTAAACCTCTCCCGAGAATAGTCGAGGGATAGTCCCATCTTGGCCCACTGGTCCCGGATGGTCTGCGCGTACTGACCCTTCCATTCCCAAACCTGATCCAGGAACTTCTCCCGTCCGAGGTCATAGCGGGATTTGCCTTCCTCTCGCAGCTTCTGTTCAACCTTCGTCTGGGTAGCGATCCCCGCATGGTCCATACCAGGAAGCCACAGCGTATCATATCCCTGCATTCTCTTGGCACGGACCATGATATCCTGCAGCGTAGAATCGAGCGCATGCCCGATATGCAGCATACCCGTCACATTCGGCGGCGGGATTACGATTGTAAAGGCAGGAGCCTCGGGGCGCTTGCCAGCTTCAAAATAGCGGCCGTCAAGCCAGTATTTGTACCAGCGCTGCTCCGCCTGCTTGGGATCATAGGTTGTCGGCATTTCCGGCTTGCCCGCCGCTTCATTAGCTTCCATTTCACTTTTTTCCATACGTTCTGCCATCAGTGATAACCTCCAAACTTTATTCACACCCGGTAATCCGGACGGTGAGTACCTTCCATTCCAGTAAGCAGACAAACAAAAAAGCCCTTCATCCTCAAAGGACGAAAGGCTGAACTTCCGTGGTACCACCTTTGTTCCGCATACTACTAAGCATACGGCACTTCATAATCGATAACGGCTGCCTGCCGGCCGGATCTCCCGGACTATCCGTTCGATCGGGCAACTCCGGGGCGACCTGTAGCAGTTACATCCTGCGAAACCTCTCAGCCAAAACACGGTTCGCTCTCTGAAGGCATTGCTGCGTACTCTTCCCCTTCATTGTAGATAGGTATATGATATTGCTTATTATTACCTATCATAACGATCTTATTCCTTTCCGTCAACATCATTGAGCCGGCCTCACCGAAAGCCCCTTACTGCATATGCCCGGTGACTAAGGAATCATCAGGACCTGGCCTTCAGAAACAGTCTGCTCCTCGAGCCGGTTATAAAGCTGCAGCTCGCGAGGGTGCAATTCATACCGGCCAGCGATTGCTTCAAGAGTATCCTCCCGCTGCACAATGCACATGCGCACCTTGCGGAATTCACGCTCCCCATCGGATTTGCTAAGGAACAGCTTCTTCCATTCAATCTCGTCGCCTTCAGACGGCTGCGCTTCACGTTCTTCCGCTTGAGCCGCATTTGCCAGATCCTGTTCCGCCTGCCTGGCCGCCTGATCTCGCCTGGAGGACTGCAGCAGGGAGCTGTAGCCGCTATCCGATCCAGCCTTCACTTCCTCAGGCCGTTTTGCTCCTAACGCGATCTTCATTTCCTGCTTGGCCTTTTCCTGCTGATTTCCCGGCTGATCAGCTGTTTCCGGCATGTCTGCCTTAGCCGTCACAGCTTCTGTTAGTACATCACTGCTGCCGGATACAGCGGCGCCCTCCTCTTCAGGAACCGCATCTGACGCCTCCGAAAATTCCCCCTGCAGATCAGCAAAAGCCTGACTATCCGACGCAGCCGTCGGCTGTACCGCTGATGCCTCTGCTACTGATTCAGTACGCTCTCTCTCGTCCTGGCTTTTATCTGCAGTGCTCTCAAGCTGCTGTTCATTCTTCGACGGGGATTCTTCCGGCCAAGAATTCCATGCAGCTGGCTTCTGCTCCCTCTCCGGTTCGACAGCTGCTTCAAGAACAGGTTCTTGTAATGCTCCGCCCGCGCTGGTGTCATCCGCCGATCCTTCATTGCTGGCATCCTCGGCATCCGGCCATGATTTATCGCCAGGAGCCACAGAACTATCAGCATCGCTCCGACCTGCTCCCTGCCAGGACCCCGGTTCATTCCCAGACCGGTATTGACGGTAGGCTTCGCTTTCCTCAATTCTGTATGCATCTGGGCTCCATGTCGCTGACTGTGAAGCCTCGTCGGCAATCGGTCTATCCGAAGCAAACGAGAAAGAAGACCACTGAACCGGCTCAACCCGTTCCTCGTGCTCCTGCCGGAGGCTGTCCTTCTGCGTTCGAGCAGTATTCTGATCGGCAGCGCTCATGGGCTCAGGCCTATCTTCTGCTTCCTCAGTCGTCCCTTCAGTGGTTGCCGTCGGCTGTTCAACCGCCGCATAGCCCTTGTCCCCTCCAGGCTCATCCTGCTGCTGATACGCAGGCATTCCGGGTGCAAGCCCCGCCTCATTCTGCTCCCCGGGTGAGTACGGCTGATCCAGCGCCTCATCCTTCGTATGGACAACTGTAAACGGCTCTGCTCCCCAGCTGTAGCTTGGCGGCGCCTGGTCCCGAGTCTCAACACCCGTAAGGGACAAGACGCCTGTAATGTTGAGCGTTCGCGCAGACAGCAGGTCCACATCAAAATTATCAATCTCAACTGTAATGTCTTCCAGGGACCGAACCCGATTCATGGGAAGCGTAATCTCCACCGGTATCCAGTGCTCCAGTGTACGGGAATTCGCAGCTTCCCCTTCCGAACCGTAAATTCCGCTGAGCAGCAGATTACCGCGCAGCAGCACCTGATCCCCCTGATTCACAACCTGAATGTGAGGGACCAGCTCAATTTCCTCCAATTCATGAATATCCGCGACATCAACCGGCAAGTGCACACGTTCGTAAACGTCAAAGCGTAGTCCGCTTGATTGATTCAACGGCTGTTCCTCCCTTCCGGTATTGACTGTTCAAGCGATACCCAGCTGCAAACAGCTTCACTCAATACCTATCTATATGGCAGGAGGAACATTGGCATGCCTATCAATTTCTACAGCAGACCAAGCTCCTGGGCAGCCGCTGTCCACCAAGCCGGCCTTACAGAATAAACCGTAACGGTATGGGACAGCCACGGGTGGGGAAAGGACAGCTCCTTGCCGTGTAGCGCCTGATGTGTCAGGCTGCTGCATCTGCGCGCACCGTATAACGTATCACCAATGAGCGGGTGGCCAAGATGCGCCATATGGACGCGGATCTGATGCGTCCGGCCAGTTTCCAGCTGCAGTGTAACAAGGGACGCTTCGGGGGTACGGTGCAGCACTTCATAGTGCGTAACCGCATGATCCCCTTCCGGTGTTATGCGCCTTCTGGAACGATGATGCCGGTCTTTCCCAATCGGCGCATTCACAGTACCTGTGTCACGTTTAACCGGCCCTTCGACCAACGCTTCATAGCGACGGTCAATCCGTTTGTCGCGCATGGCTTCATCCAGCCGCCACTGGGCCAGGTCATGCTTGGCGTACAAGACAGGACCCGCTGTATCATCGTCAAGACGATGTATATGGCGCAGCAGAGTCGCTTGCCCCCTCATCAATGCATGCCGAAGAACCCATTCATCCAGAGTTCCGTAATGCCCCGGACGTGAAGGGTGAACGGCCATGCCTGATGGCTTATCGGCGACGAGGCAGTGATCATCCTCATACAGAATAGATGGCGCATCCATGCCTCCAGCAGCCCTCATGCTACCCGGCGCTCCGGCCAGCAGCGGATGAGCGGCCAAATCAACATGCGGGTAAGCCTTCAACAGCAGTCTTCCGTTATCCAGCCGGATCCCGCCGACCGAGAACAGCCGGTTAACCCATTTATCCGGGAATGCAGCAAGAGCCAGCAGCCACTTCCGCACGTCATGCGGATGGCTCCCAGCCTCCAAGCCCTCTGGTAAAACAGCGGGAAGTGGAATTGCAATCCACTCCCCTTCTTTCACAGCACGCTGCAAATCAAGGATCATCTGTTCCTTCATCTCCATTATAAAGCCTGTAGAGCCTCGCCATGCGCAGCGATTGTAGCATCTATCTCTGCTTCCGTATGAACGCCAGATATAAACATCCCCTCATACTGGGACGGCGCAATACTGATACCACGGTTGAGCATACCGGCAAAATAAGCCCGGAACCGGTCCAGGTCCGCTTTTTTAGCCGTATCATAATTGGTAACTGGTCCTTCGGTAAAGAACGGGCAAACCATCGACCCAACACGATTAATAGTCGCCGGCACGCCTACCCGGGCTGCATTGGAGGCAAAGCCCTGCTCCAGACGCTGCGCCAGACGATCGAGCAGCTCGTATGTATCCGGGGTAAGCAGTTTTAATGTTGTATAGCCGGCCGCCATAGCAAGCGGGTTGCCTGACAGCGTGCCAGCCTGGTAGATCGGTCCGCTTGGCGCCATCATTTCCATAATATCTCGGCGTCCGCCATAAGCCCCTACAGGAAGGCCCCCGCCGATAACCTTACCAAGACAAGTCAGATCCGGCGTTACTCCGTATAGTCCCTGCGCACAGTTGTAATGGACACGGAAGCCAGTCATCACCTCATCGAAAATAAGCAGACTGCCGTACTGTTCGGTTACCTTACGAAGTCCCTCTAGAAATCCGGGCTGCGGCGGCACAACGCCCATGTTCCCCGCTATCGGCTCTACTATGACACATGCGATTTCTTCGCCAAATTTCTCAAATGCCAGCCGCACAGAGTCGAGATCGTTATAAGGCACAGTGATCGTGTGGGATGCAATGCTTTCCGGCACTCCAGGACTATCCGGAAGCCCAAGCGTTGCCACTCCTGAACCTGCCTTGATCAGCAGACTGTCCGCGTGCCCGTGATAGGAGCCTTCGAACTTGAGTATTCTGCTCCGCTTCGTATATCCTCTGGCAAGGCGGAGAGCACTCATTGTGGCTTCGGTTCCGGAGTTAACCATTCGAACCACTTCCACCGACGGGACGCGATCCACCACCAGCTCTGCCATCAAGGTTTCCAGCTCAGTGGGAGCCCCAAAGCTGGTTCCCTTCTCTGCTGTCCGTTTCAGCGCCTCAACCACCTCCGGATGGGCATGCCCCATGATCAGCGGTCCCCAGGAAAGCACATAATCAATGTAGCTGTTGCCGTCAATGTCAAATATTCTGGAGCCTTCACCCCGCTCCACATATACAGGTGTTAAGCCCACGGATTTGAATGCCCGTACCGGGCTGTTTACGCCGCCGGGGATAACACGCTTCGCCTGCTCAAATGCTGCTGCTGATTTGTGATCCGAACGTTGACTCATCGTTAAGGTCACTCCTTATTGGTTGGGATGCTGCCGGCTGCTTAGCCCGGCCGTCTATGGCAAACACGGCCTCCTCGCAGCAGGTATCTGCCTCCATGCGAGCGGCCGCCAATATCATTGTTCAGACGGGCAGGCAGTCCTAGGTACGGTCCGCCAGCCACTCTGCGGCATTAATCGCATCATACGTAATGATCAGATCAGCACCCGCCCGCTTCATGCCGGTCAGCAGCTCCAGCACAATCGCCCGCTCATCCAGCCAGCCATTCGCAGCTGCCGCCTTGACCATTGCATATTCTGCACTCACATTGTACGCCACGACTGGAAGGTCGAAGTTCTCCTTCAGTGCCCGAATTACATCCATGTACGCGAGCGCCGGCTTTACCATCAGCATGTCCGCGCCTTCCGCCACATCCGTTTCTGCTTCGCGCAGCGCTTCCCGGATATTGGCCGGGTCCATCTGATACGTTTTGCGGTCACCAAACTGCGGCGCCGAGTGAGCAGCGTCACGGAATGGACCGTAAAAGGCTGACGCATACTTAACGGAATAAGAGAGTATCGGGATATCGGCGTAACCGGCATCATCAAGGCCCGCCCGAATTGCCTGCACGAACCCGTCCATCATGTTCGAAGGGGCAATCACATCTGCTCCCGCCTCCGCCTGCGAAACAGCCGCACGGACTAGAAGCTCAAGTGATTCATCGTTATCCACAACAGCCGCGCCGGACGAATGCTGATGAATGACACCGCAGTGGCCGTGATCGGTGAATTGGCACAGGCAGGTATCCGCTATGACCAGCATATCCGGAGCCCAGCGTTTGACCGCTCGCGTCGCCTCCTGCACAATGCCGTTCGGATCGTAGGCCGAAGTGCCGACTGCGTCCTTCGTTTCCGGAATTCCGAAGAGCAGTACAGCTTGAATGCCCGCATTCTGCGCTCTGCGAATTTCCTCCTCCAGACGATCCAGTGAAAAATGGTAAACACCCGGCATCGACGGAATTTCTTCCTTAATATTGGTCCCGTAAGTCACGAATATTGGATAAATAAAATCGTTAGCCGTCAGCACGGTTTCTCTGACAAGACCGCGCAGTGCCGCAGTACGGCGGAGACGGCGGTGGCGCACAATTGGATAGCTCATCGTGTTCCTCTCTCCTTCTGCCTGTGGCTGATTATCGTTTGGACAAGATCCTCAATGGTCGCTTCGGCTGCCTCTATATCTATCTGGAGTCCTGCCTGGGCAGCGGTCTGCGAGGTAACAGGCCCGATACTGACGAGATTGGCACCGGCGATCAAGCCGGCAGGATCCTCTGCTCCAAGCGCGGACAAGCGTGCGAGCAAATTAGTAATCGTAGACGAGCTGGTAAAAGTAATATAATGAATATCATTATTCTTCAGGTATTCTAAGATATCATCGTCGTCAGAATCGGCCATAACCGTTGCATAAACGTCAATCTCAACAGGTTCCAGCCCCCTTCTGCGAAGCTCCGCCGGGAGAATTTCCCTAGCCAGGTTCCCCCGCGGAAGCAGCACCTTCTGCCCGGGCTTCAGTGCCTCATCCACACTGTCAAGCAGCCCCTCAGCCTGAAATTTCTCAGGCAGAGCATCAATGTTTAGGCCATAGCCCCGCAGGGCTTCTGCTGTCTTAGGTCCAACTGCAGCAATTCTCGCTCTGCCGAATCGGCGGATATCGAGCCCAAAGCGCTGCAGCCAGCGGAAGAAATACTCCACACCGTTCACGCTGGTAAAGAAGATCCAGTCATACTCCTCCGCCTGCTCAAGAGCCGCACGTATCGCAGACACCGGCTCCTCCCCCGCAGGCTCCCTTGTTTCAATAACGGGAAATTCCACTGGCTCACCGCCAAGCTCCTCTATCCTCTCCACCAGCTCGCTGGCCTGCGCGCGGGCCCGGGTGACCATCACCCGTGTGCCAAAGAGCGGCTTCTGCTCCACCCACTTGAGCTTGTCCCGCTGACGTACGACATCGCCGACCACAATAACGGCAGGAGGCTGAAAATCCGTCTCTATGACTCGTTGTTCTATATTGGAAAGTGTACCTGTCAGTGTATCCTGCTCCACACGTGTCCCCCACCTGACAAGCGCTACCGGGGTATCTGGAGATTTGCCGTGCTTGATCAGCTGTTCACTGATATAGCCAATCTTGGCCACCCCCATCAGGAAAATGAGCGTCCCGGTGGCATTGGTTACCTTGTCCCAATGAATGGACCGGTCCAGCTTTTCCGGACTTTCATGCCCGGTAATAATGGACAGTGAGGAAGCAAAGTCCCTGTGTGTGACGGGGATGCCCGCGTAAGCAGGAACAGCTATGGCCGAAGTAATGCCCGGAATAATCTCGTATTCAATCCCATGCTCCTGCAGGAGCTCCGCTTCTTCCCCCACACGGCCGAATATGGTCGGGTCTCCACCCTTCAGTCTCGTAACAACCTTGCCTTCGAGAGCTAGATCAACCAGCAGCTGGTTAATATCCTCCTGCTTCATCGTATGGCGGTCGGGCAGCTTGCCGACGTATACCTTCCCCGCACCAGGCTTCATAAATTTCAGCAGACGCGGGCTTGCCAGCCGGTCATAAACAATTACATCGCTACGCTTGATACATTCCAGACCTTTTACTGTAATCAGTTTCGGGTCACCAGGACCTGCTCCTACCAGATACACTTTCCCCTTGGTCATTCTTCTATCCCCTAACTTCCGCCAAAATACGTTCCGCTCCATCTTCTCCGAGCAACTCTGCCAGCTGTCTGCCAAGCTCAACCGGATCAGTGCCGGTCGAAGTTCTCTTCAGAATGATGGACCCGTCCGGCTTACCCACCATGCCAGTCAAGGTTATATCTTCTCCATCCACGGTAGCATAAGCGCCTATCGGTACTTGACAGCCTCCGTTCAGTACGCCAAGGAACGTACGCTCCGCTGTTACAGCCAGAACGGTCTCTCTGTGATTGTAGAGCGCCAGCAGCTCACGAACCTGCTCATCTTTCTCCCGGCATTCAATCCCAAGTGCTCCTTGTCCGACAGCCGGTACGCACTCCTCCGTAGGAATGGCCGCAGCCGCCCGGTCCTCCCAGCCCATACGCTGAAGGCCAGCCATAGCAAGCAGAATCGCGTCAAAGCCTTCGGTCTCCAGCTTCTTAATCCGGGAATCTATGTTCCCTCGAATCCACTCTACCTGACAATCCGGCCGCAGCCGTTTAATCTGGCAAGAACGGCGCAGACTGCTTGTACCTACCTTGGCACCCTGCGGCAGCTCGGCTATTGTGGCGATTCCGTTAGTTATCAGCGCATCGCGAGGATCTACCCGCTTAGGAACCGCACCGATCATCATACCCGTTTGAAGCTCATGCGGTACATCCTTCATACTATGTACCGCCATATCAATATCTCCATCCATCAATGCCTGTTCGATCTCTTTGACAAATAGACCTTTTCCGCCTACCTTCGATAAGGTGACATCCAGTATTTTGTCCCCTTTGGTTACGATTTTACGAATTTCAAATCGGTAAGGCAAACTATGCTCCCGGCATATAGCTTCTAAAGCCTCAATAACTTGTCCCGTCTGGGTCAGTGCCAATGCGCTCTGTCTTGTACCCACTACAATGGTTCTGACTGGTTTCTGGCTATCTGCAGCAGTGTTCGTCATCATCCATTCCTCCTTCTAGCTGTCTCTTAATTCTATATAAGCGCTCACGGATCCGCTCTTCATCGATATCCATCCGCCAGTCGTCCCCCATCATATGGACCGCCCGGCGGAGCACAGCATGGCGCAAACCGCTATCCTTCAGCTCTGCAGCCGCCATTACGCGCAGTCTGCCTAGCCAAGCTGTAAAATCCTCGTACTCACTGCCGTAACGCTCCTCAAGCTCCCGGGCAATATGAGCCGCAAGGGCCGGACTATTCCCGGAAGCAGTTACGGAGATGACCAAGTCTCCCCGCCGTACCACCGAAGGTGTGACAAAATCCCCTTCCAGCGGCTTGTCAGCCACTGTACAGGGGATTGCTCGACGCTTCGCCGCTTCCGCAACTTCCCGGTTAACAGCCCTGTCACCGGCAGCAGCGAAAACAAGCGCAGCATAATCCAGGTCTTGTTCCCGGTATTCCCGCTTACAGCAGTGAATAAACCCGCCTGCAGCCAGCTTCTCCAACCCGTCTGTCAGGGCGGGGCTCACAACCACTACCTCCGCACCGGCTTCTAGCAGACCGTGCACCTTACGCTCCGCTACCGGTCCGCCGCCAATCACGATACATCGAATGCCTTCAAGCCTCAGCATAATAGGATAATATCGAACCATCAGCAGCCACCGCCTTTATCAGGAAAAAGAATGGAACCGGGAAAATGAACTAAGCAGCAAATTCAATATCAAAACCGCGTAAGAGAGTAAATTCCAGCGTGTTGTTCTCCAGCCCGGCTGGTGTAACAGAATGCGTTTAACCACATAACTAATGTAGAAGAACAGCGCAACAAAGGAGGAAATCACTTTCCAATCCAGCAGGAATGCCGTACGTCCTTCAAACAGCAGCGACGCGACCGCAAAGGCCAGCGACATAATCATCAGCGGGACACCAATCACCACAGAACGAAACGTATACAGCTCCATACTCTCCAGACTGGGAAGCCGCCTCATCGTCTTCGACCAGTTCTTAGTCTTCAGCTGGAAGTGAAGAAAAAGGTACATGCCCGAGAATATGGCTGCAAACGTAAAAGCTGCATACGCGCACAAGACAAGACTGATATGTACATATAATAGCTCACGGGCCAGCTGCCAGGTTGCAAGCGGCATTTCTTCTGAAGCGTTGCTGAATAAATTAACCGTAAGCAGGACAAAAGCAATCACATTAACAAAAAAGACCAATAGGTCTATGCGGAAAAATCGGCTGGCCACCAGTGATACTGTTACAAGGAGCCAGGAAAAAAACAGCATATACTCCAGTCTGGACAGTAGAGCAAAATCCGCATAATGCAGGATTCGCATAAGCAGATATCCAGTCTGTAAGGTCCATACGAAAATAAGCAGCCCTGTTCCGATCCGTTTCGCTCTCCGGCTTGCGTCGACGAAGTCGGAGAAATAAAACAGAAGGCTCAGGGCATACATGTAGATCATCGTGTCAAATAATAGATTATGTGTAACCATGGGTGCCTCCTGTTAGGCCAACCTATGGAGTAGCGGTTGCGAATCCGCTTGCCGCTGGCCCTGCCGTGCTCCGCACGGGCGCCACTTTAGGCTGGGCCGCTTCCGCTACCCGCTGCGCTTCATTCATTGCCTTGAGCGGTTCTTCAAGCGCAAACAGCTTGACAAACAAATCCATCGCTTCATCGGCCCGTTTGTCGCCAGCCATTTCTTTGATCCGGAGAATCGGTTCACTCATCAGCTGATTCACCATGCTCTTGGTCAATTTACTGATTACTTTCCGTTCATGTTCATCCAGATTCGGAAGCTTGTTAAGCATGCTTCCCATGGTCTCTTCATGGACAGCGGCTGCCTTCGACTGAAGTGAGCGGATCAGAGGAACGACGCCAAGCGTTTTGTACCAGCTTCGGAACTCGTCCTTTTCCTCTTCGATCATCGCCTCAATCTTAACCGCTTCCCTCCGCCGCTGCTCCAGGTTGCTCTCCACAATGCCTTCCAGGTCATCAATATCATACAGGAACACATTTGGAATTTCTGCAATCGCAGGGTCAAGATCACGAGGTACAGCGATATCTATCATGAATAACGGACGGGATTGGCGGCGCTGCATCTCCTGCTGAACCATCGTCTTCGTCAGAACAAAGTCCTTTGCTCCAGTTGAACTGATAATGACATCTGCTTCATGTAGTCGGGTCTCCGCTTCCGTAAGCGTAATCGGCTCGCCCCTGAACTTGCCCGCAAGCTCCAACGCACGCTCGTAGGTCCGGTTAACAACGAGTACCCGCTCCGCGCCGTTAGCATGCAAATGCTTAGCCGTCAGCTCACTCATCTTGCCGGCGCCAATAATCATAACCGTCTTTCCGCTGAATTTGCCGAATATCCGCTTGCCGAGCTCGACAGCAGCATAGCTCACGGAAACAGCCGATTCACCAATTGAGGTCTCTGCATGAGCACGCTTGGCCAATGTTACCGCCTGCTTAAACAGCATGTTAAACAGCGTTCCGGTCGCTTTCTCCTGTTGGGCAAGCAAGAACGCATTCTTTACCTGGCCCAGGATCTGGGTTTCTCCAATGACCATAGAATCCAGTCCGCTCGTAACGCGGAACAAGTGATCAATCGCACGATCGTCTTCATACATATATAGATGCTGCGTGAATTGGTCACGCGGCAGTCCAAACCACTGTTCCATAAAGCTTCTTATATAATGTCCGCACAGGTGATGACGGTCCACGACCGCATAGATCTCTGTGCGGTTGCAAGTACCGACAATGACGCCTTCCAATATGCTCTTCGTATGTTTGAGCTGTCTGACCGCCTCCGGTAGATCGGCTTCAGCGAACGAGAAACGTTCTCTGACCTCTACAGGAGCTGTTCGGTAGTTCAGACCGACCACTATGATGTGCACAAGCGTCACCACCTTTACTTGTTTCTTAAGCTGTGTTAATTATAGCATAGTTCGACAGGTTGTACGGATTCATTTATGAATAAAATATGAATGCAGATCAACCAAATATAGTGTAAACAAGCACTCGGTTGATTATACCAGAAACACCCGTATGAGGAAAATAACAAAAAAATAACCACAGCATCAGCTGTGGTTATTCGATCATGCCGGTTAAGATTTGACCAGCTCTACATGCTTTAATTCAGGGTCAACCACCTGTAATTCGCCCAAGCCGCGTACAAGCTTCTTGGCATGAGCCGTCGTTGGCTTCAATACCGACAACATGTAATCAATCGCGAGTTGAGGATCAACTGTTTCACCACAAGTATAACAATCCAGTGCGGCAAAACCTCTCTCAGGATACGTGTGAATGGAGAGATGACTTTCTGACAGCAAAACGAGAACCGTCGCCCCTTGAGGCTCAAACTGTTTGGATTGTACCGACAGTACTGTAGCGCCGCATGCCTCTGCAGCCTCTACCATCTGAGCTTGTAAAAACTCAGCATTGTTCAGCAAATCGAAATCTACACCCCAAGTGTCAACAGCTACATGCCTTCCGAAAGTTGAATATTCCATCTTCCGGTTCCCCCTTCCTAGGAATAAAATGTTTGAAAAATTTCATCCGCTAGGACCTACGTCATTCACTACCCGAGGGAATAATCTCTCGCAACATTACATGTCCTGAGTGAATCCTGGTTCCTATTATCATGTCAACGAAGTTAAAAATAACATCTATCGTCGAATAATGCAATAGTTTTTTTCAAAACCGACGCGAGATGTACAAACTCTCATTTTCCATTCCGCTGCGCATCTTTCGTAGACAGAGTATGAGCGATTACGCGCAGTTGTGCCGTCTTCATTGTAAAAAAATAAACCGCCCGAGCCTGAGGGCTCTAGCGGTTTATTTTAAGTCTTAGCCCCTTGCTCAGGGAGCTTCAAGGATGAATAGCTTTTGGGTATGCTGCTTCAGACGGGCATCAATGTCACTGATTTCGGCCGGATTCTTCGATTGATTCCGGAGGTCCAGCAGTTCGTTAATGGCACTCTGAATCCGCTCGATCTCAAATTCAATCTGGCGGTTGTGGAATACACGCTCCAGTTGACCGAGTGTATCCTTCAGCTCGAAGACCGTCCGGGTTTCACCGGCTGCATGCTCTTCAATCTTCTGAACAGCACCCTTCTTATAGTGGTAGACCATCGTATAATTCGGATAGATACGGTTCACGATCGCATCGCCGCGGAAGGTGGATACCGCTTTGCGCATGGCGTTAGTCAATTTCTGATGAACCAGGCGGCAGGAAAGCACACACACAAACAGTTCTTCATGTCTTTCAAAGGTCAGGCGGATTTCTTCACTCGCTGCTTCATCCACGAGGGCCAATTCATGATTGCCGTTCTCGAGCACCCGCACCTTCATGCGAACATTCTGATCTCCCATGAAACGGACAAACTTGGCCATCTCTTGCGCCGTTAACTGCAGACAGGCTTTCACATATTCCGTGGCTAACCGTTGAGCCATAAAAATCTCCTCAATTCTTTAAACTTACATGACTTTCTGCCTGATTCTATTATAAGCCATTTAGCTTCCAACTTCTTGCCGGCGAGGCTCGATATTTCCGCATATTTCTGAATAATCCCGTGGATTTCACGAAGAGTCCAGCCTTTTTCGCTGTATCCTCTCTTTTGTAGCAAATGTTAAGCGGGTTTCTGCCTTATCCGGCAATTGCTCGCTGGATTACTTCCCACAGCTCTTCCCTACCAATACCCTTTTCGGAGGAAAATAAAACAAACTGGTCAGAAGGATCCGCCTGGAGTGTCTCCTTGGCAATCCGTATATGCTTATCCCACTTGCCCTTCGGGATTTTATCACACTTGGTGACGACGACGCATACCGGGATTTCATAGTGTTTGAGCCAATCATACATCAAACAATCATCCTCGGTCGGGGGAAAGCGGATATCTACAATCTGGATGAGCAGCTTCAGCGGCTCGCGCCCCCGAATGTAAGATTCAATAATCTGTCCCCATTTGGCCCGCTGGGCCTTGGATACCTTGGCATAACCATAGCCTGGAAAGTCCACAAAATATAACATGTCATTAATGCGGTAATAGTTAAGCTGCTGTGTCTTTCCGGGCTGTGAGCTGGTTCTGGCCAAATTCTTGCGCTCGATCATCCGGTTGATGAGCGAGGATTTTCCCACGTTCGAACGCCCTGCCAGAGCAATCTCCGGCAAGGCGTCCTCAGGGAATTGGTCCGGTTTAACGGCACTGATTATAAACTCGGCTTGCTTGATTTTCATAAAAGGGTTCCCTGCTTTCAGTTAATGACGATTAATGTACATCAGCTTGAACGGTCAGCGCATGCTCCAGCACTTCATCCATATGCGCAACGGGGACAAACTCCAGCTCATTGCGGACGCTGTCTGGAATATCACGCAGGTCCCGTTCATTGTCTTTCGGGAGCAGCACTTTCTTGATGCCGGCGCGGTGAGCGGCGAGTGACTTTTCCTTCAGGCCGCCAATTGGCAGCACACGTCCCCGCAATGTAATTTCCCCGGTCATCGCCACTTCCCTCGATACGAAGCGGCCGGTCAGCGCCGATATCAGCGCGGTAGCCATCGTAATCCCCGCGGACGGGCCATCCTTAGGAATTGCTCCTTCAGGGATATGGATATGGATATCATTCTTCTCATGGAATTCCGGATCAATCCCGAGCTCCTTGGCTTTGCCTCTGGTATAGCTGAAGGCTGCCTGGGCTGATTCCTTCATTACATCGCCGAGCTTGCCTGTGAGAGTCAGCTTGCCGCTGCCCGGCAGCACGGTCACCTCGATGACAAGTGTATCTCCGCCTACCTCTGTCCATGCAAGGCCGGTAACTGCACCGATCTGATCCTCCTGCTCCGCAAGACCAAAACGGAATTTGCCAGGACCGAGCCAATCCTTAACCTTGTCAGTGTCCACTGTGATCGGAGCGGCCTCCAGGCTCGCAACAATCTCCTTGGCTGCCTTCCTGCAGAGCGCCGCGACTTGCTGCTCGAGATTTCTGACACCCGATTCCCGGGTATATTCCCTTATTACCTGCATGATCGCATCATCCTGCACGATGAGCTGCTCTTCCGCCAACCCATGCTCGCGCTTCTGCTTGGGGAGCAGATATTTCCTCGCAATCTGTATTTTCTCCAGCTCTGTATAACCCGGAATATAGAGCATTTCCATCCGGTCCAGGAGAGGCCGCGGGATATTATGAACAGCGTTCGCCGTCGTTATAAACATGACATTCGACAGGTCAAACGGAACCTCTACAAAATGATCACTGAATGTGTTGTTCTGCTCAGGGTCCAACACTTCAAGGAGTGCAGATGCCGGATCGCCCCGGAAATCCATCGCCATCTTGTCGATCTCATCCAAAAGAAACACCGGGTTCAGCGAACCCGCAGTCTTCATTCCCTGAATGACACGCCCCGGCATCGCGCCGACATAGGTACGACGGTGGCCGCGGATTTCCGCTTCATCACGCACGCCGCCAAGAGAAATCCGGACAAACTCACGGCCAAGCGACTTGGCTACAGAACGCGCGAGCGAGGTTTTACCTACCCCTGGCGGGCCGACAAGGCATAAGATGGGCCCCTTCATCTTCTTGACCAGTTGCTGAACGGCCAAATACTCGAGGACCCTCTCCTTCGGCTTCTCAAGGCCATAATGATCTTCATCCAGAATAGCTTCGGCATTCTTGATATCCAGGTCATCCTCGGTTAGCTTGTTCCATGGCAGTGCCAGCAGCCAATCCACATAGTTGCGGATAACACCTGCTTCTGCCGAAGCAGCCGGCATTTTCTCGAGACGATCGATCTCCTTCTCGATTTTCTCCTTGACGCTCTCCGGCACACCTGCTTCTGCCAGCTGGCTCCGGAGCTCCTCAACCTCACCGGCGCGGCCTTCCTTGTCGCCAAGCTCCTTCTGGATCGCCTTCATCTGCTCACGGAGATAGTACTCCTTCTGAGTCTTCTCCATCTGCTTTTTGACCCGCTGGCTGATTTTCCGTTCAAGCTCCAGTACTTCCCGCTCGTTATTCAGAATATCAAGCAGCTTCTCCAGGCGGGCACGGACATCAACCGTTTCGAGAATTTCCTGCTTGTCTTTAATTTTCAAGGATAAATGGCTTGTAATCACATCCGCCAGCCGCCCTGGCTCATCAATATCCGATACAGCCGCCAGTGTTTCGGGCGTCACCTTCTTGGAGAGGTTGATGTAGTGCTCGAACTGGTTCAAAACCGTGCGCATCAGCGCATCAATTTCAGGATCTGTCGACTCCTGTTCCGGCAGCTCCTTCACCATCACCTCATAAAACTCTTCATTATGCAGGTATTCCTGTATCTCGGCGCGGATAACGCCCTCTACGAGAACGCGGATCGTACCGTTAGGCAGCTTCAGCATCTGCCTAACGCGCGCGATTGTACCCACTCGGTATATATCTTCTACCGTCGGCTCTTCAATATTAACTTCCGACTGCGAACACAGCAAAATCATATGATCTTCGATCATCGACCGCTCCAACGCCCGGACTGATTTATCCCTGCCGACGTCTAGGTGGAGCACCATGCTGGGATACACAAGAAGACCCCTCAGCGGAAGCAATGGCAGCCGCCGCCCTTTTCCTTTGCCAGGTCCCATGCAAGCACCTCCAAATTGTCTTTCCCCTTATTTTATCATTCCGCGGATTCGGCCTGCAAATACGACACCCCTGGTGTATGAAATAATTCACCGGGCTTGACGATTTCCAGTTCGGGAACCTGCAGCTCAATGGACGGGAATGCCGCTTTAAACAGATCGTCCACATGATCCGCAGGGATGACCTTGAGTCCATCCAATCCGCCAAATATGTCCTGCCAGTTGTCCTTCGGAATCAATACTGTCTCTGCTCCCGCCTGGAATGCTGCCTCAACCTTGGCCAGCACCCCGCCTACCGGCTTGATGTTGCCGTGAATCCCTACCTCACCAGTCATCGCCAGTTTATTATCAACCGGCTCACCCATAATCGCGGAGGCTATGGCCGTCAGCATGGCCACACCTGCGGATGGCCCGTCAATCGGCGTACCGCCCGGGAAATTGATATGAAGATCGTAGTGCTGCGGCTGGAAGCCGTAACGGCGGAGCACGGTCAGTACATTTTCCACCGAGCCCTTCGCCATGCTCTTCCTCCGGAGCGTCCTCGCGCCCCCTCCGAGCTCCTCCTCATCTACAACGCCTGTAATAGTGAAGCTGCCTTTACCGTTCCGGACCGGTATAGCACTGACCTCAATCTCCAGCAGTGTCCCCATGTTGGGGCCGTAAACCGCCAGCCCGTTCACGAACCCGACCTGTGGCTCTGACGGCACCTTGCGGTCTGGCCGAGGCGGTATCTGACTGCTGTTCACCACCCATTCAATATCTGACGCCGTTATCGTATCACGCTTCTCCGACATCGCAAGTCCGGCAGCCAGCTGCACAACATTCACTGCTTCCCGGCCGTTGGTTGCATACTTCATAATCACATTAACCGCTTCCTGATTGACGGGAAACCCAATTTTCTGAATTGCATTGGATGCAATAACGGCAATCTCTTCTTGTAAAAGCGGCCTGAAATAAATCTCCATGCAGCGCGAACGCAGCGCTGGCGGCAGTTCCGTTGAGGAACGTGTCGTCGCTCCCACAAGCCGGAAATCCGCTGGCAGTCCATTCTGAAAAATATCGTGAATATACATCGGAATATTATGATCTTCCGAGTTGTAATACGCGCTCTCCAAAAAAACCTTTCGGTCCTCAAGCACCTTTAACAGCTTGTTCATCTGAATGGGATGCAATTCACCGATTTCATCAATAAACAGCATTCCGCCATGTGCCTTGGTAACAGCACCCGGCTTAGGCTGCGGGATACCGGCAACGCCCATGGCACCCGCTCCCTGATAAATCGGGTCATGAACCGATCCGATTAGCGGATCCGCGATCCCTCTCTCATCAAACCGGGCGGTCGTCGCGTCAATCTCGGTAAATTTCGCTTCCGGCAAGAAAGGCGATGACGGATTTCTTTTTGCTTCCTCCAGCACAACTCTGGCTGCGGCCGTTTTCCCCACTCCCGGCGGCCCGTAGATGATGACGTGCTGCGGGTTGGCGCTGCACATGGCAGCCTTTAGAGCACGCAGCCCGTCCTTCTGCCCGATAATATCGTTCATCGTCTGCGGCCGCGTCTTCTCTGCCAGCGGCTTGGTCAGCGAAATCGACCGCAGCTTTCTGAGCTTATCCATCTCTTTACGCGATTCCTTGTCAACAGCCGAACGGTTTGTCTTCTGGTTTCGCAGAAGATTCCAGAAGTATAAGCCGATAACAACAGCGAAAAACACCTGAATCAACATCAACACAATACTTAAATTCATCCCAATCCGCTCCTCCCAAAGGTAACCGGTTAACCCGCTTTAACACCACTGCATCCTCTATTTATGTACCGGGCAGTTGTCCTTCGAAAGCCCCGCAAACCAGCGGCGGGCTCCCGATAAAGCAAAACACCGGCAAAAGGCTAATACTTGGTAGTATTGCCCCTTGCCGGTAGGAATAACCGTAACGACATATGGAATTTATATGGATGGAAGGACAGCTTTTACACCGGCATATGCTTGCTGCGGCCGGGAATTTCTCCTGTTGCTTCATATACGCGGACGATTTCGTCAATTTCCTTCTTTAGCTCACTCAGCAGCTCGGTCTCCGGAACTTTACGAATCATCTCCCCGTAGCGGAACAGCATTCCTTCCCCGCGAGCACCCGCTATGCCAATGTCAGCTTCACGCGCTTCCCCAGGGCCATTAACTGCACAACCGAGTACAGAGACCTTAATCGGCACCTTGATCTGTGATATATATTCCTCAACCTCGTTGGCAATGGAGAAGAGATCGATATCCAATCGACCGCATGTCGGGCAGGATACAAGCGTTGCGGCATTGGTAATCAGTCCGAAGGTTTTGAGCAGCTCACGTGCCACCTTCACTTCTTCGACCGGGTCAGCACTTAGACTGATCCGTACTGTATTGCCAATTCCCATGGCAAGCAGGGCCCCTATGCCCGCGGAGCTCTTTACGGTGCCGGAAAACAACGTTCCCGCCTCCGTAATACCCAAATGCAGCGGATAGCGGATTTTTTCAGCAGCCATGCTGTAAGCGGCAATGGCCATCGGCACATCCGAGGCTTTCAGCGAAACGATGATATCGTGAAAATCCAGATCCTCCAGAATACCGATGTGGAACAAAGCGCTCTCTACCATCGCTTCCGGTGTCGGGTAGCCGTATTTCTCCAGCAGATGGTTTTCCAGCGAGCCGGCATTTACACCGATCCGAATCGGAATGTTCCGCTCCTTGCAGGCTTTCACTACTGCCTCTACCTTTTCCCTTCGACCTATGTTGCCAGGGTTAATACGTACCTTGTCGATCCCGTTCTCAATGGCCTTCAGAGCAAGGCGGTAGTCAAAATGAATATCGGCAACAAGCGGAATGTGGATGCGCTTCTTGATTTCTTTAATCGCTTCAGCTGCTTCCACATTGTTTACCGTCACACGCACCACCTGACAGCCTGCTTCCTCAAGACGCAGGATTTCATTAACTGTCGCCTCTACATTCGCTGTCTTGGTTGTGCACATGCTCTGGATGATAACCTCGTTGCTGCCGCCGATAGTGAGATTCCCGACTTTGACCGGTATGGTGTCTTTCCTGTGAATCATAAGTCTCCCTCTCCCTATGAACGTCAAAGTCCACCCTTCGGAGGCCGCGGTTGCGGCTCCCGGCAAGGGTGGATTCGACGTTTATCCGTATTAGGCGCTTTCTTCCTTCTTCTTACCCTTCTTGGTTGTCAGCTCCGGCATGATTTTATCCTGAACGACCTTCTCGGTAATCAGGCAGTTGTTCACTTCGTCGCGTGACGGCGCTTCATACATCACGTCGAGCATAATGCCTTCGATAATCGCCCGGAGTCCGCGAGCACCCGTGTTGCGCTTAATCGCTTCCTTCGCTATCGCCTCAAGAGCCGCAGGCTCAAACTCCAGCTTGACATTATCCATCTCCAGCAGCTTCTGATACTGCTTAACAAGCGCGTTCTTCGGTTCAGAGAGAATCCGGATGAGCGCCTTCTCGTCAAGCGGTTCTAGAGCGGAGATTACCGGCAGACGGCCGACGAATTCCGGTATTAAACCGAATTTCAGCAGATCCTCCGGCAGTACGAGCGACAAATACTCGCCAGGCTTCAGATCCTTCTGGCCTTCGCCGCCTGTATTAAAGCCGATAACCTTCTTGCCGATCCGGCGTTTAATCAGCTGCTCCAGACCATCAAATGCACCGCCGCAGATGAAGAGGATGTTGGTAGTGTCAATCTGGATAAATTCCTGGTGAGGATGCTTGCGTCCGCCTTGAGGAGGTACAGAAGCAACCGTGCCTTCCAGAATCTTCAACAGCGCCTGCTGAACCCCTTCACCCGATACGTCGCGTGTTATTGATGGATTCTCGGATTTGCGTGCTACCTTATCAATCTCATCGATATAGATAATCCCGCGTTCAGCCTTCTCCACATCATAATCAGCAGCCTGAATCAGCTTGAGGAGGATATTTTCCACGTCTTCGCCGACATAGCCCGCTTCCGTCAGCGAGGTTGCGTCTGCAATCGCAAACGGCACGTTCAAAATCTTGGCCATTGTCTGAGCAAGGAGTGTCTTACCTGAGCCCGTTGGCCCAACCAGAAGAATGTTACTCTTCTGAAGCTCAACATCCTCAATCTTGCTCTGTGAATTAATCCGCTTGTAATGGTTATAGACAGCTACGGCAAGTGATTTCTTGGCCTGGTCCTGTCCGATAACATATTGATCCAGAATGTCCCGGATATCCTTCGGCTTCGGAACATCCTTCAGATCGAGCTCTTCCTCATGGCCGAGCTCCTCCTCAACGATTTCCGTGCAAAGCTCAATACACTCATCGCATATATATACACCAGGACCAGCAACAAGCTTGCGCACCTGGTCTTGGGATTTGCCGCAGAAAGAACACTTCAGCTGGCCTTTCTCATCATTGAACTTAAACATCGGATCACCCCTTCTTCGTAATGACTATATGCTCGGCGTGGGCGTGGTGACGACCTTATCAATAAGCCCGTAAGCCAGCGCTTCATCCGCACTCATAAAATAATCCCGATCCGTGTCACGGTCGATCTTGTCGTACGGTTGGCCGGTACGGTCCACATAAATCTGATTCAACTTCTGCTTGGTCTTCAGAATCCAGTCGGCGTGAATCTTGATATCGGTCGCCTGACCGCGTACTCCCCCAAGCGGCTGATGGATCATTACTTCGCTGTTTGGCAGCGCCAGTCGCTTGCCTTTGGCGCCGGCTGTCAACAGCAGCGACCCCATACTTGCGGCCATACCGACGCATATCGTCGATACATCCGGCTTGATAAACTGCATCGTATCGTAAATACCCATTCCCGCCGTTACCGAACCACCTGGCGAGTTGATATAGAGATGGATGTCTTTCTCCGGGTCATCAGCTGCAAGGAATAGCAGCTGCGCGATGATGGCATTGGCCACATCATCATCAATAGCGCTCCCAAGGAATATAATCCGGTCCTTAAGGAGTCGGGAATAAATATCGTAGGATCGTTCTCCCCGATTACTTTGCTCTACCACGATCGGTACAAGATTCATGTGACCAACCTCTTTTCTTTTCGGGATCGAATACCAATTACCATTTTATCATGTTCAGCTCTGCATGTCATTTTTCTGGTGTAGTACAGTATACGGGCGCCTATGACCAATATGTATCGGGGGAAATTCCCCATTTTTATACAAAAAGCTATGTAGGGGCGAAATAAGGCACGTGCCTGAAGTACGTGCCTTATCTCTGTAATTGGGTTATGACGGGCGCGGCCTTATGCCACTTCCGTAGTTGTTTTGCTGTTATCAAGCAAGAACTTGATCGTCTTGCGGAGCGTCAAGTCCTCTTTCAGGTTCTCGATGTTGCCATTGCGCGTGAAGATATCACGCAGCTCTTCCACAGGGCGGTTATACGATGCGGAAAGTTTCTCGAGCTCTTCGTTCACATCTTCCTCGGTAACCGAGATGTTCTCTTCCTTCGCAACCTGCTCCAGCACCAGGTTGTTCAGAACGCGCTTCTCGGCATCGGACTTCATTTGCTCGCGAAGAGCTGCCTCGTCCTGGCCGGAGAACTGGAAGTACAGCTCCAGGTTCATACCCTGCATACGAAGGCGATTCTCAAAGTCGCGAAGCATGAAGTCGGTTTCTGTTGCGATCATCGCAGCAGGAATATCCACCTCAGCATTGGCTGCTACTTTGTCTACAACCGCGATTTCACGAGCCTGCTCCGCTTCCTTTTCCTTGCGTTCCTTCAGCTTGGCGGACAAGTCCTGCTTGTACTCATCAAGCGTATCAAATTCACTGACATCCTTTGCGAACTCGTCATCGAGAGCCGGAAGGTTCTTACGCTTGATCTCATGCAGCTTCACCTTGAATACAGCCGGCTTGCCCTTCAGATGCTCAGCGTGATAGTTCTCAGGGAAGGTTACTTCCACATCTTTAAAGTCGCCAGTCTGCATGCCGATGATCTGCTCTTCAAATCCCGGAATAAAAGAACCGGAACCGATCTCCAGCGAATAACGCTCGCTCTGGCCGCCTTCAAACTGCTCGCCATCCACATAACCGTCAAAATCAATAACAGCCGTATCGCCGTTCTCAACCGCGCCTTCGTCGATCACAACGAGCTCGGCATGACGCTGCTGAAGACGCTCCAGCTCTGCATTCAGCTCTTCTTCGGTTACTTCTGTGCTCACAGCCGGCACTTCCAGCCCTTTGTATTCGCCCAGCTTTACTTCCGGCTTAACTGTCACCTTCGCTTTGAAGATGAAAGTCTGGCCCTTGCCGAACTGCTCGACATCGATTTCAGGACGATCAACAGGCTGAATGCCAGTTTCCTGTACGGCAGCCGAATATACATCAGGAAGCAGAATGTCAATTGCATCCTGATACAGGCTTTCCACGCCAAAACGCGCTTCGAAGATGCCGCGGGGCACCTTGCCCTTCCGGAAGCCCGGAACATTAACCTTCTGTGACACCTTCTTAAACGCCTTGTCGAGCGCTTCTGTCACTTGATCAGCATCCACCTCAACGTTCAGGATACCTTGATTCTTTTCTATTGTTTCCCAAGTTGCTTTCATATTATGCCTTCCCCTCCAAAACTGACACATCCGTCAATTCTATTCACGATTTTAAACCATTCCATTATAAACTAACATCGAGCCCAATATCAAGGCTGTCCTGACGGGTCGATACCGGTAATCCCAACGCGCCTGAGCGCTCTGCAGGCCTGCTCGTAACGAAACCTGAGGGATTCCGGTATTCCGTATGTATCGCGTATTGCTTCATCATCTGCCGATCCGTATGCAACCAGCAGCAGATTCATATGGAGAGCTGCAGCCCAGCTGTCAACAACCGCCTCATCAGGATCGAGCATCCGGTTGTAATCGGAGGTGCCGTACAGAAACTGCAGGTACTCCTTCCACAGCTCGCGGGCAAAATGAGGAAGTGTCGGATCGGAAACCTCCGTTATCTGCTCAACTCTCTCCAAAATGGCAATAACCGCTTCCGGGAATTCCTCCATAGCAAGAGGTGTGGATTCGATATCAAGCTCCACCGACTCACCAGCCCGGTCAGCAATATGTATTCTCCCGGAAACGCCACGTCTCCTTAGGCACTGCAGGGCTTTAAACTGGATGGCCGGGTGCAAAGGCTCATGAGACAGCCATTCAAGCAGCGTCCGGTCCACCACGTCACTGTTAAGGTATACCGCGCGTTCAAGCGCTAACAGCTGCTGTTCCAGCACTGGATGATGCTGCATGATGTGAAGAACCTGGCGTACATAGTCCTCATCCGAATTTTCAGCTTGTGAGGAGCCGAGAGCTTGCTCCCTCATCAACCGCTCATCTTCATCCTCAGCCTCTTCAATAAAGGGACCGCCCTCACCCTTTTCGGGGAAAGCGACTTCTATCCAGGCAAGGAGGTTTCGCCACTCCTCGTAGTGATGCTCTTCTTCCCCCTGGCAATTGAGCAGGAACCGCAGCAGCTTTTTGGCTTCGCCAAACTGCTCCGCCTCCAGCAGCCGGGTAAGCTGAATCTGATAGTGATCCAGCATTTTCGGAAACAGATAAACATTATCCTTCGAATCCTCATGCGGATGGTTAGGGGTCGTAATAAGGAATCACCGCCTTTAAACATGCGATCCAGGCCCGCCGCGCCTGGTGCTGTACGAACACAGGGCCTTTCGGGTGAAGGCCCATCATCGATTTCGTTCATTAAGTATAGCATGACCTGTCAACTGAAAGAAAAGACTCATTTCTTCCTATATTGATTTTTACCCTTTTCTGTGCTAATATAACCATTGCTGTCTCTAATGCATCTGAAATTCAGGATGATGGAATTATTGCAGATGCCGAATTAATGCTTGCACGGGCAAGACAGATATGATACAATAATCTATGTTTCTGTCTCGCTTGCATCTTGTCCCAGTAGCTCAGTTGGATAGAGCACTCGCCTTCTAAGCGAGTTGTCGGGGGTTCGAATCCCTCCTGGGACGTTCCTAGTTATACATGGCGAAGAACCGCTTCTTATGAAGCGGTTCTTTTCTTTTGACCTCATATTTCAACAGATCCCATCAATCGTTGCGGACAATAAGATATATAATAAGCCCTAAGATCGGGAAGATCAGCGTAGCGACAAGTACAAGCAAGCAGAATTCCCGGCTTCTCCCCCTGCTCCGCGCATCCCTGTAGGCCCAGATGCTTGTGATAATATTAAGCAGATATAATCCAGCTATGAACATAATCACGGTCAGTCCGCTTACAAATAGCAGCTCCACAATCATCCCTCCTTTATATGTCTGTCTCTTTAATCTTACGTTACCCATTATCCTGATAATCAAAATTAAAAACCGGGGGCCGCTCCAAAACGGATGCCCCCGGCTGTATACGTATTTCTACCTAATATAATATACGGTACGTCCACACAACTGCTTATACTGATGCTTATCAGATCTTGAACTTCTCGATGGATTTCTGCAGTTCATCGGAAAGCTCGGACAGCCGCCCAATTGTACCCGTAACTTCCTGCACAGACGCACTCTGTTCCTCGGAAGCGGCTGCCACCTCTTCAAAGCCTGCCGCCTGCTCCTGAGTAACACCCGATATCTGCTGCATGGCATCCGCTATTTTGGCGAAGGATTGTTCAAAGCCGGTTAATGTCTCCAGCAGATGATCCGTGCGCTCCGAATAGTTTGTGATGCCATTTTGAATCTCCCTGAAGTTAGCATATGTTCCGGTAATCCAACCGTGACCTTGTTCAACGGCCTGGTAGCCCTCCGCTACCCGCTCAATTACGAGATTACTGTTCTCCTGCGTGCTGGAAATCAGCTCCGTAATGGAGAGAGCTGCTTCGGCAGACTGCTCAGCCAGCTTACGAACCTCCCCTGCCACAACTGCAAAGCCTTTGCCCTGCTCACCAACACGGGCGGCCTCGATGGCAGCATTGAGCGCAAGCAGGTTAGTCTGCTGGGATATGCCGGAGATGATACCGATGATCTCGCCGATCTCTCTAGAACGATCGCCTAGCTTCTGAGCGGCTTCACGAGAGTGGAGCATGACATCCCGAATCGTCTCCATCTGCTGAAGTGTCTGTTCTACCAGCTTCTGGCCTTCTTCGGACTGTCCTTTAACCTGGTAGGAGATTTCACGCATGCTTCCTACCTCTGCGGTCACTACAGCAAGCTCACTGTCGATGTCTGAGATGGTCGATGTGCTGGTTGAAATACTATTTACAATATGTGTTAGCCCGTCGCTGAGCTTGTTCATGGATTGTGCCACTTCATCCGAGCTTTCACTGGTGCCCTGCGCATTATGATGCAGCATCCGGCTTGTCGCTGACATCTCTTGGGACATGCTAGCAATCTGGTGTATCAGCCCCTGCAGGTTATGGCCCATAGCTTTGAAGGATGAAGCAAGTCTGCCAAGCTCATCATTCCGTTTCATCTCGAAGGTTTCGCTGAGATCGCCAGCAGCAACCTTCTCAGTTGCATCCATAAGAATTCGGATAGGTCTTGTTACGATACGCCCTAGAACCACCGCAATGCCAATGCCCAGAACGGCCACAATGACGGTAATCAGAATGGTCGTGAACTGGACCTGCCGGGCTGCTTCTGGGATGGCGCTGGCATCTAAATCTATACCTAAAATGCCATAGGCCTCTCCTTGCGCGTTCTTCATCGGGGAGAATACTGACTTATGAGTGCCAAATTCATCACTGTAAATATCGCTGGTCACTACCGTATCCTTCTCAATCGCCTGATGCATCGCCGGCGTGAATTCATACGGTGTTCCGAAGTCATCCTGCAGACCGGTCAGTACGTCAATCCTCTCCGTACCGCTGTGGTTCGACAGGATATAGATGTTCTCAAGACCGTGATTCTCCTGGAGGGATTCAAGCGCCTTCTTGATTGCGTTATAGCGTGCATCCCGATGCGCTTGAATCGGAACATTATAGAGCGGTACCTGACGAATCGTCTGCTGCGCGATCATGATGTCTGTTTGCAGACGCACATCAAACTGCTCCAGCAGCTTGCCCGAGAGCTGCTTGTTAATCAGTGTGCCTGAGACCGCAAAGGCGCTGCAGGCCATCAGCACAATCAGGAGAATGCATAACAGAATTTTCCCTGTCAGGGAACGGGTAATGCCGATCTTGCCTTTGCCTGATGATAGTTGAGTTGTTGTCGGCTTACGCTTCAAGGGGAACCAGACCTTCCTTCATGGATTGTGCTTCATATTCAGCTATTACGGTTGCTGCAGCTTGCTTCAAGTAGGTCACAATCTCTCCTACATGCTCAACCTGCGTATAAGGTGAAATTACGAACAGCTTGGAGGCATATAGCGCGGTCTGATTGCCGTCCTTCGTCTCCACAACCAGATGTTTCTTGGTATCACCAAAGAACATACGGTCCCGGCCTTCACCGAGCGCCTCAAATAACCGTTCATTCATCTCATTCGTTCTTGTAATCTGCTCCAGCGTGCACTCGCCAGCTACCTCCTCCGAGAAGCCCGGTACATCCTTCGGGTAAATCCGGAACAGCGTAATTATTCCGGGATTGGCCGGATTAACGATTACAAGCTCAGGAGCACGGAGCGCAAGCTCTGCACGGAAAGCCAGATTTACTTCCACGAACTGTGCCAGAAGCCTCCGGTAGCCGTCCGCGCCGAAAGCCAGCAAAGCACTATAGATACTGATCGAGCTGGCCATTCGCGAGCATTCCAGCGTATAGCCGGTATGGTACTGGCCGTAGCCGCGGTGTCCTACATAAGGGGTCTCCTCCGGCTCAAGATCGATCAGATTCAAATCCTGAGCGTTCTTCACCAGGAAAAGACTTGTCGTATACGGCGTTTGTCCGAGCTTCTGGAAATCAAAGCATAACGAATCGGCCAGGCCCAGATGAATCATCCTGCTGCGGATTGCTTCCAATGCTTCAAGCACTGGAGCGGAAAAAGCAAGCGGGTTAGCTGCAAAGTCATAATCGTTGAAGAAAGCAAAAAATCCTCCAAGCGCAGAATCAGCATGAATATGAGGCCTCTGCAAGCCATGAGCAGCTGCTACCTCTTGTGCCGTTGCGTATACGCAGCTCACGTCATCAATTCCCATGGCATCTGTTGTGGAGGTCGTTGCCACGATATAAACAGGTATGCCTCCCTTATGAATCACCTGCTCAAGCTTGCGCTTCAAATCCGCTATGTCCATTGAACTGTCGGGGAGTGTCCGCACCCGAACCAGCCGGTCGCTGCCGAGCCCGGTCGCTTCCATCGATTTATATAAGCTGTAGTGAGCCGCTTCCGAGCAAAACGCGTACAGATTGCCCGGAACCCCGCTCCGCTTGGCTTCCGGGGCAAACTTCGCGATAGCCATCCTTAATCCGGTAAAGATAGCGCCTTGTCCGCCCCAAGTAGTGTAGCCGCCGCTGACAAGCGGATCATAGCCGGCCACTCGGGACATCATCGCGATTACGTTGACCTCAGCTTCCGCTCCTGCAGGACCGTATACATCCCATAAATTGTTGCCATTGACCATAAAAGCAGCCAGCATGCCTACTATCCCGGGGATACTCGCCATAGGGAGAATATTGGTCAGAAAATACTTGGTGTGGTAAGGATGCGCATGGAGCAAGTGGAGCAGCTTGTCTCCAACCTCCTCGAGCTCCATTCCTTGGACAGGCACGGAGCTTGTCTTCAGTATGTCGTTGTAAAATGATTCTGACCGGTCTTTGCTGCCCTTCAGGTAAACTGCATCCGGATCCTTCAGCGCATCCGTCCCTTTGAGCAGCTGCTCAAACAGACCAAGCATTACATGACGTCTCTCCGCGCTGCCATCATCACTGGGAAACAACTGCCTGATGTCTGTTATACTCTCCCTATCCATTACAAACCTTCTTTCTCTATTGTTTATTAATTTACAACTCAGTTTGGACGCGACTTCACCTGACAGTGGCGAACATAGCAAAATAAGCGTTCAGTGCTTCTGACAGTTGGAGCATCCGGACGCTATCTTTGCAGCTGGCTGACGTTACCGCACAAATAAACGATTGTAGTCCCTGTAGCTTTGCGTCGCTGCCTTTCGGCAGCTTTGCCCCTATATAATTAGAGATTCAGCGGCACTCAACTGATTATAATTCTCGCCACATAAACATGCTTTGGCGTACTCTTCCCCTCCCGAGCTAGCAAAATCCTGACTTCTAATCTCTCATCTCCTCTAGTCTATTAGTTGCATGATCTTAAGAAATGGAAGACTTTGAGATTTTAAAGAATGGCTTCATAATACTATTTTCAAGTCGACAAATCAATAACAATCACGAAAATAATGTCGAATTATAACAAAACTTAACGACCACTAGTCTTCTATTCCTAAACAGCTTCACCCTGCCGATTATCGGCAATCAAGCCAGGGTAATAGAGCATAAAATAACCGGGAAATAGGAAGGAGGCTGCCGATGAACCGCAAAGAAAGAACGATTCATTTTGCCAAGCAGCTGTATGCCCGTGTTAAGGACGATGAAGTGCCTGCACTGGGGGCGCAGCTTACCTACTATTTGATACTCGCATTCTTTCCCTTTTTAATTTTTCTTGTCAGTGTCTTGGGTTATGCGCATCTGTCCGGCAGTGAGTTGATTGAACAATTAATCAAGCTGCTGCCTGAGGAAACAGGCCAGACCGTCCGCGGAATCGTTAATGAAGTCACGAGCAACCAGAGCGGCGCTCTTCTCTCCTTTGGTATGCTGGCTACGATCTGGGCGGCTTCCAACGGTATCAATGCGGTAATCAAGGGAATTAACAAAGCTTATGATGAAGAGGAGACCCGTCCCTTCTGGAAGGTTAGAGGAATTGCAATATTGTCTACACTCGTGCTGGCCGTAGTCATTCTGCTGGCTATGCTGATGGTTGTCTTCGGCCGGGTGCTTGGCGAGTACATGTTCTCATGGATGGGGTATCCGGCGGGATTTGAGCTTCTCTGGGGCATAATGAAATATGTTATACCGCTTCTTGTCATGTTCGGTGTATTCATGCTGCTGTACCGGGTAACACCGAACCGCAAGCTGACCTGGAAGGAGGTCATACCAGGATCCGCATTTGCCACGATCGGCTGGATTATGACCTCGCTGCTGTTCTCTTTCTACGTGAATAACTTCGGTAATTACACCAAGACGTACGGCAGCCTCGGGGCCGTTATGGTTCTGCTGATCTGGATGTATATAAGCGCCATCATTATTGTGCTCGGCGGTGAGATCAATGCAACCGCAGCTCTCGGCGGGAAGGACCGGAAACCTCGTACGGCACAGAGCCGTGTGTCTTCCCCTAGCTGGAATATAAACAAGAACAAGCCTACTTCCGCCAGGTCGTAAGGCTTGTTATTCTTTTTCAAGGCTATATCTGTTCCTATCCGATAAGCTCCCGTCTAAGCACTTCCCTGATGTTCCCGTGCGACAAGACCTGATCTTTGAAGGATGCCTGCTCTTCCCCGCTCTTCTTCATCCCGCCAGCTTCGAACAGTGCCGTCTCATCGGTGAAAGCCTGATGCATGCTGTTGTCATACCAGTCGATCTCATAATCCGCGTCATTCTTGACGATGGCAACCACTTCAAAGTCATTATCCTTAGCAGGGGCAAAATAAACAAGCACCTTCGGCGCTTCCGCCTGATTGGTGTTCACCTCCACTTCACCACACGTCCTTCCTTCCCGATCCGCAACTCTTCTAAATGCTGCATGGATGACCTGTATCATACCGTTCCCTCCGGCTCATTCGTATGCATGCTCTCAATATGCCTCTTGGTTTCATCTGTGCCCAGCATGTGCAAAAGCTTATATATGTCGGCCAAAATTGCCTCATATCCATCATTAATCTCATCACGGGAGGCCGTGCCATAGGGATGCTTCACAAAATGAAACACCTGCGCCTCGTCCATGCTCGAGAGCTCTTCAAACAGCTCCTGCAGTTTGTTCAGCTCTTCCTCATTTGCTCTGATCTCCAATTCGTATGCAGCGGCCCCGGGATCCTCCAGTATTTGCCCGGCACTTACAGACACATAGAAAGGTTTGCGGGCAAAATACGCCCCATTGCCAGTTTGCATGCCGTACAGCTCCTCATTTGTGAAAATATCTGCACGGTTAGAGTTCCAAGGGGACAGACATTTTATGCCTCTGTTCCGCATATATCTCCATTACCGCGCTATGACGGAAATAAAGACGGGAGAGGACTGAGTGATATGTGCGGAATCACCGGATGGATCGATTGGTCGCATGATCTGACCCAGGAAAGCGCAACACTAGAAAAAATGACGGATACGCTCACAGCGCGGGGACCCGATGCCTCGGGAACCTGGATTACTGCGAGTTGTGCGCTCGGCCATCGCAGACTAAGCGTGATTGATCCTGAGAACGGCCTGCAGCCCATGATCAGGCAAGCCGGAGACAATACATTCGTTCTGGTATACAATGGAGAGCTGTATAACGCTCTGGAGTTAAAGAAGGAACTGGTATCGCGCGGGCATACCTTCACCACAACCTGTGATACGGAGGTTCTGCTGGCCGCTTATGTGGAATGGGGACCAGAAGCACTGGAGCGCTTCAATGGCATCTTTGCCTTTGCCGTCTGGGACTCGAATGAACAAAAGCTGTTTGCAGCCCGTGACAGGCTCGGGGTGAAGCCATTCTTTTACAGCCGCACGGAAGGATTGTTCATCTTCGGTTCCGAACCGAAGGCTATACTGGCCCATCCCTCCTTCAAACCGGAGGTGGGAGCAGAAGGACTTGCGGAAATCTTCATTATCGGTCCAGCACGAACCCCGGGACAAGGCGTATATCGTGAGCTCACCGAGCTTAGGGCTGGCCAGTGCTTGACGGTCGACAGATCCGGAGTTCGTGTTCAGACCTACTGGAAGCTCGAGAGCCAGCCCCATGAAGACGATGTACAGACAACGGCCTCGAAGGTCGGCGAGCTGCTGCGCGATACAGTGGAACGCCAGCTTATCTCCGATGTACCGGTCTGTACGCTCCTGTCCGGCGGACTGGACTCCAGCGCTCTCACTACCCTGGCCGTCAACTACTACAACTCCACCGGTCAAGGTATTGTGGACACCTTCTCCGTTGACTATGTTGACAACGACAAGCATTTCAAAGCGCATGCCTTTCAGCCAAATGCTGATGCACCCTGGATTAAGCGGATGACCGAGCATCTGGGGACGCGGCATCACAACATCTATTTTGACACGCCTGAGCTGGCCGGTGCGCTGGATGAAGCGGTATTCGCCCGAGACCTTCCGGGCATGGCGGACGTGGATGCCTCCCTCTATTTGTTCTGCCGGGAGATCAAGCAGAATGCCACCGTTGCCATATCCGGTGAAGCCGCTGACGAAATATTCGGCGGGTACCCCTGGTTCCACCGGGAGGAATCGCTGCAGGCTCGGACCTTTCCCTGGGCGCTTGCGTCCGGCATGCGTGCGGATTTGCTGGCCCCGGATATTGCCGATTGGATCAAGCCGCTGGATTATATCGAAGCCCGGTATGCTGAAGCAATCGGTGAGGTTCCGACGCTCGCAGGTGAAGATGCTGCCCAGCAGCGGATGCGTGAAATGTCCTATCTGAATATTACCCGCTTCATGCCCACTCTGCTCGACCGCAAGGACCGGATGAGCATGGCTGTCGGGCTCGAAGTCCGCGTGCCGTTTTGCGACCACAGGCTTGTTCAGTATGTATTCAATATCCCGTGGGAGATCAAGACGGCCGGTGACCGGGAAAAGGGCATTCTTCGTCAAGCGCTCAAGGGAGTGCTTCCCGATGATGTCTTAACCCGCAAGAAGAGCCCTTATCCCAAGACACATAACCCTAATTATCTGGAGGCCGTGAGAAGCCGCCTGCTGGAAGTGCTCGCGGACAGCTCTTCGCCGCTGCTGCAGCTGATTAATGTCAAGAAAATTAGAGAGATTGCCGAGTCGGATGCTGCCACCTCCAACATTCCTTGGTTTGGACAGCTGATGTCCGGTCCGCAGCTGTTTGCCTACCTGACACAAGTTGATACCTGGCTTCGAACCTATAAGGTCTCTATCCGATAGAGATGACTATGCATGCAAGAAAGGGCTGGGTCCAAAACCTGTTCAGTGCGAACAGGAGTGGACCAGCCCTTTTTTTCATCCTTATGATCGGTCTATATGCTAGTTAGTCCGTCCGTAAACCGCCAAGCTCATCAATCAGCCGTTTCAGCGCTTGCCCTCTATGGCTGATGGACTGCTTCTCATCCTTGGACAGCTCCCCCATCGTCCGGTTGTAGGAAGGAACCCAGAAGAGCGGGTCGTACCCGAAGCCTTCCTCGCCGAAGGGACGGTTAATTATCCAGCCCTCCGCAAACCCCTCTGACTCTGTGAAGGTACGGGAGATCGGATTGTAGAATGCCAGCGCGCACACGAAACGCGCCCGGCTGAGAACCTCAGCGCCATCAGGAAGCCTGCCAGCCACATCCCTGTTATACAGTTCTCCGGCAGCTTCCGGCCGCTCCTTCCTGATCCGTTCGAGCTCGCTCAGCAGCTTCTCATTATTTGCCCTATCGCTGGCACCTTCCCCGGCATAACGCGCGGAATAGACGCCGGGCGCCCCGTCAAGCAGTGCCACTTCAAGGCCGGAGTCGTCCGCTAGGACAGGCAGACCAAGTGCCCGGCCAACCGACTCCGCCTTCTTCCTGGCGTTTGCCCGGAAGGTGTCCCCATCCTCCACGATCTCGGGAAGATGATCATAATCGAACATGCTGTGAACGCTTAAACCAAGCGGGGCAAATGCATGGGCAAACTCGCGGACTTTACCTGCATTCTTCGTTGCTACGATAACCGTATTACCGCTGCCTGCCGCACTCATACCAGCTGAACTCCAATCCTGCTGCCCGCATCGCCCAGTACCTCGCGCTGCTTGCCGACCAATTCACGGATGCCTGTCTCGCCAAGCATCAGCAGCATGTCCAATTCATCACGGGAGAATGGTGCCTCCTCACCCGTGCCCTGAATCTCCACGAATTTTCCCGCACCGGTCATGACCACATTCATATCCACCTTGGCCTGCGAGTCTTCTTCATAGTTAAGATCAAGAAGGGCCTCTTCTTTGATGACCCCGACGCTGACAGATGCAAGGTAATCGGTGATCGGATATCTGGCGAAGTTGTGCTGCTGCGCCAGCTTATGTACAGCGAGCGACAGAGCAACAAAAGCGCCTGTTATCGATGTAGTGCGCGTTCCGCCATCCGCTTGGATTACGTCGCAATCCAGTGTAATCGTCCGCTCACCGAGCGCCTGAAGATCAACGACCGAACGCAGCGCACGGCCAATAAGGCGCTGGATTTCCATTGTACGACCAGTAAGCTTCCCGCGGGCCGACTCCCTCTGATTACGGGTTTGGGTCGCTCTGGGCAGCATAGAGTATTCCGCATTGATCCAGCCTTTGCCCTGCCCCTTCATGAATTGGGGCACCTTCTCTTCCACAGTCGCCGTACACAGCACCTTGGTTTCGCCCATCTCAATCAATACAGAGCCCTCAGCATATTTATTAACATTCAACTGTATCGTAACCGGCCTCAGCTCATCGCTCTGGCGTTTATCTGTTCTCATCCGGTATGCCTCCTGACAATCTTATGGTGGCCTTGAAAGCCTTTCTTATTTTACCAAAGTCATCAGCGAAAAGCATCCCGTGGGCCGGACAGCGGTTATCAGAGTCTCTGCAGCGCTTACTTATACCTTGCACATAATGAAGGAGGACCCGCGCACCAGGCAGGTCCCCCTTCTCGGTTTAGTGGCCTGATTCCTCTTCCTATCAAGCCTTCAGCGCATTCACGAAATCGGGCCTTCCCACCGGCTCCGCATAGGAGCGGTTGTTGGTATCTACCACATCCGACAAGCCGTTGACGCGGATTAACACCTTTGCTGCACCCGTATTCTCGGTGACGGACAGTACAACTGCCTGAAGCATCTCGGCCGGGAGCTGCTGGCCCTCCTCATAGGTTTCCTCGTTCAGCTCTACGGTTACGGTGTCGCCTTTCAAGCTGATAGACTTTACCTCGACATCCGATGTCATGACATAGTTAAGTTCACGGGTGTCCAGAGGCCCCGATATCAGCTGCTGAAGAACTTCCCTTGCCGGCTCCTCACTGCGGTCAACTAGACGTGTAACCGGCACATAATACTGCTTGTTATCCTCTGACAACGCGGAGAAGTACAGTGTTACCGGCATGGATTGGCTGTGCTCCACACCAGGACCTACTTCAAGATTAATGCCGATCTGTCGGGTTAGCGGCTTGCTGAGCGGATATCCATCCACCGGCATCTCCGCCAGCTTCTCCCCTTCATGCAGAATCTCTACCTGCTCAACACCGGCAATGCCAGTTAATGTCCAGGTGATGGCTTCGACAATTTTCCGTTCGTCCTGAAGGCTATAGTCTGTAAACGGCTTGGTAAAATCAACGGTTGCCAGCTTCTGCTTGGCATCGATGTGTACACTACTGACACCGGTACCCTTAGGCAAAATCCCACGGAAACCGGCCGGCAGCTCACCCGCATGCGGTCCATCCTCCACCATCATTTCCAGCGCGATACGGCCGGCTTCCCCTGCTTCCTCTGCCGGGTCAGCCGTCAGCGTTACCGGTGCCAGATAATCTGCGCTGTCCTTTAAGTAAACCGTCAGCTGCTGCCCCCCCTGCTTCGCAGCCGTGTCCGCTAGGGCAGCTCCCGCTTGCGCTGCCTCTTCATTGCCCATATTATACTGAACCACAGGCGGATCGATCTGCTCTGCCGATTGGCCGGGCAGCAGTCCGCATCCGGCCGTCAGCAGCGGTATAGTGAGCACCCCCAGCGCCGCCCTTCTCTTCCATCCACCAGTTCGAATCATAGTATCCGAGCCTCCCCTTTGCTTGTGTGTCCGAAATTTGGTACAACCATCGTTTTGTAGTACTATGTATACGAGCCCTTCTTCTTTTTAGACCACTAACGGCCAAAATCGTACAAGGGGTGTTGAACATGTCTGATCCAAGCAAGTACAGCCTGAACAGCAAGCTCGTCGCACAAGCAACCGAAGAATGGCTTGAGAAGCGGGGGGTCACAAAGAGGGAAATTGCCGAGCTCGTCATGGTGCTCCAGCAGGCCTATTTCCCGGATCTGACCATTGAAGAATGTGAGCAGAACGTCAATGCGGTTCTCTCCAAGCGGGAAGTCCAAAATGCCGTCCTGACAGGCATTCAGCTTGATTTGCTGGCGGAGGAGGGCAAGCTGCTGCCGCCGCTGCAGGAAATGATCAAGCATGATGAAGGCTTATATGGCTGCGATGAAGTATTGGCGTTGTCCATTGTAAACGTCTACGGCAGTATCGGCTTCACCAACTTCGGCTACATTGACAAACTGAAGCCCGGCGTACTTATGCGCCTGAACGATAAGTCGGATCGTGAAATCCACACCTTTCTCGACGATATTGTGGGCGCGATTGCCGCTTCCGCAAGCAGCCGGATTGCCCACCGCAAACAAGCAGAGCGGGAAGGCAATATGAATGTACCGATCGACTAAGCATAGAATGGCCTGTTAGGCGACTGTTACCCGGGCCGCAACAAGCAAATCGCCAGCGCAAGTCCTCCACGGACACGCTGGCGATCTTTTTATACTGTATGAAGTCTTTGACTGGTTCTGTTGACTGGTTCTGTTGACCGGTTCTGTTGATCGGTTCTGTTGATCGGTTCTGTTGACCGGGTTGCTATCCAGGTTGCTATACAGCTGCCCTGACGTATCTGAACAGGCCCGAGCCATCCTGCACTGCAGCCGCCCGGCCCTTCTGCACCAGATGCTCAAGATGGGCAAGCGTTTCGGACATGGCGAACCGTAAATTGTGGGCACTGCCCATTGTCCGCGCACCGAACAGACGCTCACAAAGCTCATAACCGGTCACAGGCTTTTCCAGGAGCCCCTCTATCAGTTGAAGACGCTGCTCATGATGGGTGATTAAGTCCTGAACCCTTCCGCGAAAACCGGCAAACGGTTCCCTGTGCCCGGGATAAGCCATGCCGACTTCGAGGCCCGACAGCCGGTTCAGGCTGTCCAGAAACTGCTGGAGCGGGTCAGGATGCTCACCCGGAACAAGGCTGATATTGGGCGTTATTCCCGGAAGCACAGCGTCACCGCAAATCATGTCCAGACCGGTATGATCATAGAAGCAAATATGCCCGCTGGCATGACCCGGCGTGTGAAGCAGCTCCCACGTTCTGCCGCCGAACATCATACTCATGCCTTCCTCAATATAGGTGACATTCGGCTGCGGGCTTACACGCTCTACGAAGCTGGCCAGATGGCCGGCTATCTGTTCAAGCAGAACATCCGGCATGCCATGCTGCCTGAACTGCCCGGTAAGCTCCCTATCAAAGCTGCGGTCCTCTCCCCATAATCTGGTTGCATAACGGTGTGCCTCCCGCGACATGTAGACAGGCGCCCCGGACTGCTCCTGAAACCACCCGGCCAGCCCGTAGTGATCGGGATGCTGATGTGTCAGCACAATCTGATTAATTTGGCCTGCCGTAACAGAAAGTCCTCCAAGCACCTCAGTCCATAAGGCTGCCGCTTCGGGGGTATGCAGCCCAGGATCGATCAGCGTCCAGCCTTCACCTTCAGGCAGAAGATAGCTGTTAACATAACGGAGGGAGAAGGGAAGCGGAACCTTCACCCGAATCCAGCCATTATCGCACAGTTGGAGAGGAAGCCCGTTCCCAGTCATACTCAAGCGGTTACGCCCCCTGTCATAATCAGCCGCTGTGATTCCCGGCTGTCATAATCCGTCCCGTCATAATTTCCGTATACCCGTTCCAGCTGCAGACCTGCAGCAGCCAGCTCCCTATTAAACCAGTCCAGCTGATAGAGCCTTACCCGCTCTGTATATACCCGCTCCCTGCCATCAGGCAGAATGATTCGAATATCCTTGATGACTGCTCCTGATTCAATCCGTCTGTCCTCACGAATGATCCAGCCCGTATCCCCATCAGTGCGTTCCGAATGCGGAACCAGATTCGCCTGCACATACACCGGGTTCAGAAAATCAATCAGGAACCGGCCCCCGGGTTTCAAAACCCTTCTCAGCTCCCTAATGACCGTCCTATTGTCCGCCTCATCCTCGAAATAGCCGAAGGAGGTGAAGAAGTTTACCGTCCCGTCAAACTGGCCGTCCGCAAACGGCAAGCACCGCATATCCCCGCGCTCCCACCTAACACTTCCCTCAGTGTCCCTGGCCCGCGCCTCTGCCAGCAGCTGTTCCGAGAGATCCATCCCGGTGACCCGAAAGCCCAGGTCATGAAGGGCAAGTGCATGCCTGCCCATCCCGCAGCCTACATCCAGCACCTCGGCACCTTGCGCAAGCCCCAAATAACCCACCATATTGCAGACCTCACGGTACGCGTTATCCCAGTCCCTATGCTTATAAACAACCATATAATCCTCGCCGAAGCTGTGTTCAAACCATTCCCCCACGACTATGTACCTCCTGTAGATCCCTGCTTATGATAAACGCACCAGACGGTCTGTTCCATGCAGCTCCTCAAGTGACGCCGCACCTATTCCGAACATGGCAGCCTTGAGTTCAAACTCAATACGCTCCAGCTGATGATAAATCGCGGCCAGACGCTCTTCGCGTCCGCCAACTGCCGCACCTGCCAGCAGGGAGCGGCCAAAGCCGGCCAAATCCGCGCCAAGGGCAAGCGCTTTGGCTGCATCCACCCCGCTTCTCAGGCCGCCGCTTGCTATGAGAGTGACATCCTTTAAGCAGGAGCGCACCTCATGTATGCATTCGGCTGTCGGAATTCCCCAATCCGTGAAGGCCTCTGCCGCTTCTCTGCGGACCTTATCCGTACTGCGGTGTTTTTCTACCTGGCTCCATGAGGTTCCGCCAGCTCCGGCCACATCTATAAAGGCTGCGCCAGCCTCTGCCAGCCGGACGGCATTGGCGCCGTCTATGCCCCAGCCGACCTCTTTGACCCCTACCGGCACCTCCAGCTTCGCACACAGCGTTTCAATCCGTGCCAGCAAATTCCTGAAGTTGGTGTCTCCCTCGGGCTGGAAGATTTCCTGCATGCTGTTCAGATGGAGGACAAGACCGTCCGCTTCCGCCAGCTCCACGATTTCACGGCACTGCTCCACACCGAAGCCATAGTTCAGCTGAACGGCTCCGACATTCGCGAGAACCGGTATAGTAGGGGCTGCCTGCCTGATTTTAAAGGTCGGGGCGAGCTCGCCATCCTCAATAGCTGCGCGCATCGAGCCGAGCCCGATTGCCCAGCCCCGCTCCTCTGCAGCTTCGGCCAGCAGCAAATTGATGGCGCCAGCTTCATCCGTACCGCCTGTCATGGAGCTGATCAGCAGAGGAGCCGCCACCTTCTTCCCCAAGAAATAAGCGCCCGTCCCTATATCCGAAAAATTCAGCTCCGGAACGGCAGCATGCCGAAACCGGTAGCTCTCAAAGCCGGCCGTTAATCCGCTTTCTACCTGTTCTTCCAGACAGATTCGGATATGCTCGCTCTTGCGCCTGGCCGTGAGGCGTCCTGCATTCTGTATCGTTTCATGCTCCCGTTTCATAGATCGACTCCCATCGGCTGCATCCAGCTTGGTGATTTACTTGCCGTTTTCCCCTAGACCTTAAAATATGTCATATAGACTTCCACTTTTGCTAGCATAGCAAAAATCTCCGGTGATTGGTATTCGATTGATTCATCCTTCCAATTGTACCCTTTTCCGCTGTTATGCGCATCCCAATGATACAAGAGCAGTAGAAGCCCCCTTTACATGAGAGTTGTGGAGCCGGTGAGCCTCTTGAGCATTATGGACGGCCTCTGTCTATACACTTGATTCCATTTACGAATGCTTCAATCCAGCTGTGTTGATTAAGCCGCAAAGGTAGGGGTACTATTAAGGAAAAACCGGACTCTGGATAGGAGGCTCTTAAAGCGATGAAGATCAAGAGATTCGACGACAAGGCTGCACTTTACGCCTATGCAGCCAGGCTGATCACTCAGCTTCTGCAGGAAAAACCGGATTGTACGCTGGGATTCGCCACCGGCTCAACACCTATCGGCATCTACGAGCAGCTCGTCAGCTTGTATTCGCAAGGCCGCGTTTCCTTCGCAAAAGCGCTGAGCTTCAATCTGGACGAATATGTCGGACTCTCCGGAAGCCATCCGCAGAGCTACCGGCAATACATGCTGCAGCACTTGTTCCGGCATACCGACTTCAATCCTCGGAACATATACATACCTGACGGAATGGCAGCTGATCTCGAGGCCGAATGCCAGCGATATGACAGCCTGCTGGAGGAGCATCCGATTGATTTGCAGCTGCTTGGTATCGGCCATAACGGGCATATCGGATTTAATGAGCCGGGTCATGCATTGACCGCGAGAACCCATTTGGTCACCCTGGAGCCGGAAACCCGCGCAGCGAACGCGCGTTTCTTCCACTCGGAAGATGAAGTGCCGAGGCAGGCCATTACAATGGGAATGGGTTCGATTCTGAAGGCAAGGTCCATTCTGCTCGTCGTCACAGGGGCAGACAAAGCGGCAGTTGTTAGTGAGGCTTTGGCTGGGTCAATCTCAACCGCATGCCCGGCATCATTGCTGCAGACCCATGCCGACGTTACCGTTCTGCTGGACCGCGATGCTGGGAGGGAGCTTCATGATTCCAGCCTCTAAAACGGAGTGGCGTCTCTACAACGCGCAGATTGCAGCAGGCAATGCTGTCATATTCGGCAGCGTTCATATACGGGATGGCCGAATTCTGGCGGTAGAAGCAACTGGTGCAGCAGAGCCTCATCATACCTTATCAGGTGAACAGCCTTCGCCGGACCACCAGAATGACTGTCCGGCTGTTGATGCGCATGGCGGATGGCTGCTGCCTGGCTTTATTGATATCCACTGTCACGGCGGCTCGGGCGGTGATTTTATGGATGCTTCCATCCCATCGTATGAGCAGATCACCCGCTTTCATGCAGCCCACGGCACAACCGGGATGCTGGCTACATCTGTGACGGCATCCAAGCCTGCAATTGAAAGGATGCTTGCCGCTGCTGCCTCCTGGCGAGAGCAGGATCTCAGCAAGGGGGCCAGGCTGCTCGGGGTTCATCTGGAGGGACCGTTCATCAGCCCGCGCTGGCCAGGCGCCCAAAATCCCGCTTTTATTACAGAACCGAATACGGTGTGGCTGAAGCAGTGGACCGCAGATTACCCGGAGCTCATCAAGATCGTAACTCTTGCACCCGAACAGCCAGGAGCAACAGAGCTGATCCGGTTTTTGAAATCAGAAGGGATTATTGCCAGCTGCGGGCATACCGATGCATCTTACGATGTGATCAGGGAGGCGGCCGGCGCGGGACTTCAGCATGCGGTTCACACGTTTAATGCGATGCGCGGCCTGCACCATCGAGAGCCCGGAACAGCAGGTGCTGTCTTGACTATGGACGGTATCAGCACCGAAATCATCGCTGACGGCCACCATGTCCATGAGGGGGCCATCAGGCTACTGCTGCGCTGCAAGCCGGCTGACAAAATAATCCTTATAACAGATGCCATCTCGGCAGCAGGTCTTGGCGACGGAAGCTACGAGCTCGGCGGGCTTCCGCTGACCGTTGAGGATGGTGTAGCCAGACTACAGAAGGACGGAAGCCTGGCGGGCAGCACATTAACCATGCTCAGCGCTTTCCGCTTTGTCATCGAGCATTGTGGTCTTAGTCCCCTGGAAGCCAGCCGTCTAGCCAGCACCAATCCCGCCCGCCTGCTCGGCATGGATGACCACCTTGGAACCATCGCTCCCGGTATGTCTGCCGACATGGTGCTCCTGAACAGACATTTTGAGCATCAAGCCACATGGATAGGCGGTGAGCTCGCCGGATAATTGTGTGGTTGTGCTGCCACTACAGCAAAGCCGGCTTTAGCCTACAGGACAAAAAGAAGAAGCTCATCCAGCCGGCAGGCTGAGAGAGCTCCTTCTTGATATTAGACGGAGAATACTAACGCTCCACCCATGCCCGGTCCTCAAGCAGACGCTCGACAGACTGCCAGTCGGGAAGCGCTTCCCAATCTCCGCGCCCTTGAACGACCAACGAGCCGCAGATGCTGGCAATCCGCACTGCGTCAACTGCTGTTCGTCCGCGCAGCAGACCTGACAAAAATCCTGCACAGAACCCGTCCCCGGCACCAACCGTGTCAACGACCTTCTCAGCCGGGTAGAACGGTACTTCGGTCCGGCTCCCTTGCTCCAGCACTAGCGTGCTGCCGTTATAGCCCTTCACAATTGACACGGCCTTAAGCTTCGCAAGCCTGGTCATGATATCCTGTTCGCTGTCTGTATCGTAGAGCAGCTGCAGCTCATCCCAGCCGGGCAGGAAATAATCCGCTTCCTCCGCTATTGGCAGCAGGACACGGCGGGCCTCCTCTGCGCTCCATAGCTTAAGCCTGAGATTCGGGTCAAAGCAGACGGTCACGCCGGCTTCCTTCGCCATCCGAACTGCCTCTAGCATCGTATTGCGAGCGGTTTCACTAATGGCTGCGGTGATGCCTGTCACATGGAGCAGCTTGGCTCCCTGTATGTATGCCTGGTCAAGATGCTGAGGCTCCATCCGGCTTGCCGCCGAATGCTTCCGGTAGTAATGAACCGCCAGCTTGCCGGCGATGCTCTCCCGGAACATTAAGCCAGTCTGTTCACCGGCCAGCAATCGGGCACGGGACACATCCACACCTTCCCCGCGGATTGCCTTGAGAATACGGGTGCCGAACGGGTCATTACCCAGCGCACCGAACCAGCCGACGGAGCTGCCCAGGCGGGCCGCTCCAATCGCCACATTACTCTCTGCGCCGCCGAATGAGTGCTCCAGCGCTGATGAATGCTCCAGCGCGCGAAATTCCGGTGTCATGAACAAGGCCATCGTTTCCCCGAATGTAATCAAATCAGGTGATTGTCCAGTCACGTTCCCTTCTCCCTTCGCTTTGGCTGTTTCTGCTTATACCACTTGCTTGTACATCGGATACTGCATGAAATACAGAATAACCAGATATATGACCAGAACAATCAGGCTCATCGTGCGAACGCGCTTGATCATCTCAGCTGCGCTCTTACCTGAACGGATTGAAGAGACAATTCCCTTCAACGGCTTGGTCATGATTCCGCCAAGCGCAGCAATCGCCAGGAACAGTACGATGACGATAATCATCCATGCAACGGTGTATTCACCAGCCTGTGAAATCAGGTAACCGCCGGTAAGAAGCTGCAGAATCAGAAAATACTGTGCGATCCGGTTGCCGAGCACCAGCCCTTCGGCCAGACCTGCCTGCCCTTCCCCTGTCAGCTGCGTGGTACGCCCTACGAGGAACGGCAGCAGCAGATAGAAGCCCATACCGCCTGTTCCAATTACATGGAGCAGCAGCATAATATCCAACATATCAGCACCCCCAAATTATTCTATTAAATAGTATACTGCAATCGCAATTCAAAGACAAAATCAGGCTCCCATTCTACGCTTGCACAGCACGGCCTTAATCATAAAATAATCAATTTCATCGGGCAGTGCTTCCTTCAGCGGCTTCAGCTTGTCGTCGCCCAGCTCGTCAGCCGCACGGTGAATAGCCGCCTCTTGTTCCTCGTTCACAATGCGGGACCAGTCCAGCTCGCTGCCTTCCTCCGCGCAGCGGATCAGATGTCCCTCGATTGTAACAGTGCTCATGCCCCTCTCCGCTGCAATCTGCTTAGGCGACATGCCGCTCTGAAACATTTCCCAGGTTACCGTGTGACTGGCCTCCGCCTTGCCCTCATCCCTTGAGCTGCTTCTCCGGTAATCCGTTCTTTCTCCGTGATCAGGATTGCTGTCAACCCGTTCTTCATCCCTCATCAAACTGCTGCCGCTGTCTATTACGCCGCCCGAATGCTCAGCTATCAAGCCGAGCACTGCTCGGCCATATTTCTGCGCCTTCGCAGTTCCTACTCCCTTGATGCCAAGAAGGTCCTCGAGCGTCCGCGGGCGGGCCTCCGCCATCTCCCTCAGAGCGGCATCAAAGAAGAGCATGAACGGCGGAACGCCTTCTGTAGCGGCTGCCTCCTTACGCCAAGCGCGAAGAGCCTCAAAGAGCGGGGTATTGACGGCGTTACTGGATTGTGCCGCACCCCCCGCGATTTTACGGGACGGCTGCGACAGAACGGTTTTACGGCGGTAGAGCGTCTCCTTGCCTTCAAGCACAGGCAGTGCCTTCGCTGTTAAGGCGACTGTGGGATACTGTCCGTCGCTCATCCGCAGCAGACCTTCGGCAACAAGCCAGTATAGAAGGTCCGCGATCTCCTTCTCGGAACGGCTGCGCATTAGACCGTAGGTCGTCAGCCTGTCCAAACCAAATTCCCGGATTCTCTTCTCTCCGGAGCCCTTCAGCACCTTTGCTGCCATTACGACCCCGAACCGGCCTTTCATCCGGCCAACACAGGATAGTGCCATCTGTGCATCCGCTGTTATATCAATCGGCTCGCTCGTATCCAGGCAGCTGCTGCATTTGCCGCAGGGAGCGACATCCGCTTCGCCAAAATACTCCACAATAAATTGCTGAAGGCAGCGCTCCGTGCGCGTGTAATTCATCATGGTCTGCAGCTTCGACAGCTGGATGGATTTGCGGGATTCATCACCGGTTCCCTGATCGATCAGGAATCGCTGGATCTGCGTATCCTGCGGTTCAAACAGCAGCACGCATTCGCTCTCCTCGCCGTCGCGACCGGCACGGCCTGCTTCCTGATAGTAAGACTCAATGTCGCCGGGCATCTGATAGTGCACGACATACCGGACATTCGGCTTGTCGATCCCCATCCCGAAGGCGTTGGTTGCCACCATGACACGCAGCTCGTCAAAACGGAACTTCTCCTGATTCTCTGTCCGCTCGGCATCGCTCAATCCGCCATGATATTTGCCCGCTTCCACTCCCCACTTGCCAAGCTCAGCATGCAGCTGCTCTACTTCCTTACGGGTCGCAGCATAAATAATACCTGATTGCTCCCGCCGCTCTGCCAGATACTGCCTCAGATAACCACGCTTGTCTCCTCCGCTCAGCACGGAAAGCGACAGGTTCGAGCGGGCAAATCCGGTAACGAATACATTGGGATTCCGCAGTGAAAGCATGGCAGATATATCTTCGGCCACATCCGGCGTTGCCGTTGCCGTAAATGCGGCAACAAGCGGCCGGTCTTGGAGCCGGCCAATCCATCCGGCGAGCTGCCTGTAGCTGGGGCGAAAATCATGGCCCCACTGCGAAACGCAGTGGGCTTCGTCAATAGCGATAAGAGGCACCCTCATCTGAGAGAGCAGGCCTGAGAAAGCCGGAGCATCCAGCCGCTCAGGTGCTATGTACAGCAGCTTGTAGTCGCCGCGCGCAGCCGACCGCATAACGTCCCTGTACTCGGTTGCGCCGAGCGAGCTGTTCAGATAAGCGGCCGGGACACCCAGCCTGTTCAGTGCATCCACCTGGTCCTTCATCAGCGAGATAAGCGGCGATACGACAACGGTCGTTCCCTCCAGGAGCATAGCCGGAATCTGGTAGCAAACCGATTTCCCGCCGCCTGTCGGCAGAATTGCCAGTGTGTCGCGCCCTTCCAGCAGCCCGCCGATAATATCCGATTGTCCTTTGCGGAAGCTGTCGTACCCGTACACCGACTTCAGCAGCACCGCAGCCTGTTCCAATGCTGTCTGCTGTCCTGCTCCGGGGTCCTCCCATTGTTGTTCCCACTGCTTACCTGCCATTTCTCTTTCCTTCCTTTCACCACAGCAGAAAAAGATGCAGGGGCCGCTAAACACGGCAAGACCCTGCCGTAAAGGTCAGGGCCTTGCCTGCAGGTGCTCCCTGCACTGCTGCAGAACATTCTATTGTCAGCCTGTTATGACTTTAATTACGTTACGCACGGAATCCGCAGACTTGTCCAGCGCCGCCTTCTCTTCCGCTGTCAGCTCCAGTTCAAGCACCTTTTCGATACCGTCACCGCCCAGAATAACTGGCACGCCCATGAACAGGTCATGGTATCCATACTCCCCTTGAAGCAGCGCGATAACCGGGATTATTCGCTTCTTGTCCTTCAGAATCGCTTCCGTCATCTGAACAAGTGATGCAGCAGGCGCATAATATGCGCTGCCGTTGCCGAGCAGGTTAACAATCTCTCCGCCGCCAACTCGTGTGCGCTGAACAATCGCTTCAATACGGTCTGCGGGGATCAGCTTCTCAATCGGAATACCGCCAACATTCGAATATCGAACAAGCGGCACCATGTCATCGCCGTGACCACCGAGAACAAAGCCGCGGACATCCTCCACCGATACGTTAAGCTCCTGCGCGATGAACGTGCAGTAGCGGGCCGTATCCAGTACACCGGACTGTCCGATTACGCGGTTCTTCGGAAAGCCAAGTGCTTCATTCGCTACAAATGTCATGGCGTCAACCGGATTGCTCAGAATGATGACATAAGCGTCAGGGCTGGTTGCCTTGATATTGCCGCACACTGATCTAACAATGCCTGCATTCGTGTTGACAAGATCGTCGCGACTCATGCCGGGCTTGCGTGCAATACCCGCCGTAATAATCACCACATCCGAGTCCTTCGTATCGCCATAATCGGAAGTGCCTGTAATCTTCGCATCCACGCCCTGCACAGGTGTTGACTCCAGCATATCAAGCGCTTTGCCCTTGGTCGGATTCTCAAGCTGCGGAATATCGACTAGTACGATATCCCCCAGCTCCTTTTGCGCCAGCATAAGTGCTGCAGTCGCACCCGTGAAACCTGCACCAATGACTGTGATCTTATTCCGTTTGATTGCCATGCCCTGCCAACCTCCTATGAATTCCTGAAATGCCGGGCCGCTGACCGACCGCTAGCTTACAGATTGTTGATGATTTGGTCCGCAAACTCCGAGCATTTCACTTCTGTGGCGCCGTCCATCAAGCGCGCGAAATCATAGGTTACTGTCTTGTTGTTGATCGAGGTTTCCATGCCTTTGTAGATCAGGTCTGCCGCTTCCTGCCAGCCCAGATGCTCGAGCATCATGACGCCGGAGAGAATAACCGAACCTGGATTTACAACGTCCTTGTCCGCATATTTAGGAGCCGTGCCGTGCGTCGCTTCAAAGATCGCATGGCCGGTCAGATAGTTGATGTTCGCGCCTGGCGCAATGCCAATCCCGCCGACCTGAGCAGCCAGTGCGTCAGAGAGGTAGTCACCGTTAAGATTCAGCGTAGCGATGACATCAAAGTCGGTAGGACGAGTCAGCACCTGCTGCAGCGCGATGTCTGCAATGGCGTCTTTGACAATGACCTTGCCTGCTGCTTCCGCTTCCGCCTGGGCTTTGTTCGCCGCGTCAACGCCATCGGCTTCCTTGATGCGGTCGTACTGTCCCCAGGTGAATGTCTTGTCAGCGAACTCCTGCTCAGCGACCTCATAACCCCAGTTTTTGAACGCGCCTTCTGTGAATTTCATAATGTTGCCCTTATGGACAAGCGTAACGGACTTGCGGCCGTGCTTGATCGCATACTCAATTGCAGCGCGGGCAAGACGCTTCGAGCCCTCGGAGGATACAGGCTTGATCCCGATGCCGGATGTTTCCGGGAAGCGGATTTTCTTCACGCCCATCTGCTCCTGCAGGAATGCAATCACTTTCTTCACTTCATCGGAGCCTTCCTGGTATTCAATACCGGCATAGATATCCTCCGTGTTCTCACGGAAAATAACCATGTTAACCAGCTCCGGCCGCTTAACGGGCGAAGGCACGCCATCGAAATAACGGACAGGACGCAGGCAGACATACAGATCCAGCTCCTGGCGCAGCGCTACGTTCAGGGAACGGATGCCGCCGCCGATCGGGGTTGTGAGAGGCCCCTTAATGGCAACAATGTATTCACGAATGGCAGTCAGCGTATCAGCAGGCAGCCACTCGCCGTATGTATTAAATGCTTTCTCACCGGCGAAGACCTCGTACCAGGCGATCTTTTTCTCACCTTTATATGCCTTCTCAACCGCTGCATCGAGAACCCGCTTGGAAGCGCGCCAGATATCACGTCCTGTACCGTCACCTTCAATAAAAGGGACAATCGGATTGTTAGGCACCTGCAGTTTACCGTCTTGAATCGTAATTTTTTCACCTTCGGTTGGCATTGCAAATTTTTCCAGTTGCATCGAATGAATTCCTCCTTATCAACTTCTTATTTTGCTTGTTTATTATAACACAATTGCTCCGGGAGGGTCGGACGCCATCATTTCACGATGTTACCGTCCTGCCCGCCCCTTATCTCCCGGCTCTGTTAACCTAACTGGATACTTTGCTTAACGCTGCTCCAATGGAATAAACGGACTATCCGCCGGCCCCGTATATTCGGCGCGCGGACGAATCAGACGATTGTTCTCGTACTGCTCCAGAATATGCGCAGTCCACCCCGACACCCGGCTGATCGCGAAGATCGGCGTAAAGAGGTCACGGGCAATCTTCAAGTTCGTATAGACGGATGCCGAATAGAAGTCCACATTTGGCTTAAGACCCTTCTGGCCTGTTACAAGCTCTTCAATCTTGACCGACATATTATAGAGCTCCATGTTTCCAGTAAGCTTGCCGAGCTCACGAGACATATGCTGCAGATGCTTGGCCCGCGGATCGCCGTTCTTGTAGACACGGTGGCCAAAGCCCATAATCTTCTCTTTATTGTTAAGCTTCTCGTTAATGTAAGGCTCTACGTTGTCAACCGAGCCGATCTCATCGAGCATAACCATAACCGCTTCATTGGCGCCGCCGTGCAGCGGTCCTTTGAGGGCGCCGATTGCGGAGGTAACGCCGGAATAGATGTCGGAGAGTGTGGCGACGGTTACCCGTGCTGCGAACGTAGAGGCGTTCAGCTCATGGTCCGCATGAAGCACAAGCGCCTGATCGAGCGCTTTCACAGCAACCTCTTCGGGCTCTTGTCCTGTCAGCATATAAAGGAAATTGTAGGCAATCGTTGCTCCCGCTTTCGGAGCGATCGGTTCCTGGCCTTCCCGGATGCGGGCGAATGCGGCGACAATTGTCGGGAGCTGGGCCTGGAGCTTGATGGCTTTGCGCAGGTTGGCTTCGGCTGACATATCGTTAGCCGACTCATCATACAGCGCTAGGCTTGAAACCGCTGTCCGCAAAGCGGCCATCGAGTTTGTTCCCTTAGGATAGAGCTTTATCTGCTCAAGCACCTCGGCAGGTACTGCGGCATTGGCACTTAATTCATCCATCAGACCTTTCAGTTCGGTCGCGTTCGGCAGTTTGCCGTACCAAAGCAGGTATGCGGTTTCTTCAAACGTCGCATGCTCCGCCAGCTCATCAATGTTAATGCCGCGGTAAGTCAACACGCCGTCAATGATCGAGCTGATTGACGATGTAGTGGCGACAATGCCCTCAAGTCCTTTGGTTGCTGTCATCTTTCTCTCTCCTTTAACGTCAAAATGTGCCATCGTTATGCAATGTAAACGAAATCATTTCTAGCCCATGCATCTTTTTAATCATATAGGATTTTGTCAGGGATGTGAACAAAAAGAGAAATAAAAATGCTTTATCGCCACCATAAAGTTTTTTTCTGATTATTTTGCAGTAAAACGTTGACTTTTGGCCGAAGCTGGCTACAAGGGAATTATTCCCACAATAACTCCACAATAACCGCATTTTACATCCGCTTTCGTATTACCCTGCCTTAGTGGTAAACTAACCTAAAAGGTTAGCTGGATACCGGATTTCAGTAAGCAGAAAGGACAACCATGATATGACGGAACAACGAATCGGTATTATCGATATTGGCTCTAACTCGATCCGCCTGGTCATTTATGAACGGACAGCTCTGGGAGCTTACAGGGTAGTGGACAGCAGCAAGCAGGCCGGGAGGCTCAGCGATCAAATTGACGAAGAGGGCCGTCTGAACGAGGCCGCAGTCCAGCGGCTTGTCGCTACACTCCGGCATTTCCGCCTGCTGTGCCAGCATCACGGCGCAGGCAGAGTGCGTACAGTCGCCACAGCAGCAATCCGCAACGCGGTCAACCGCGATGAAGTTGTAGAGCACCTGCAGCGGGAAACCGGCATGGACATCGAGATCCTTAGCGGCGAACAGGAGGCCGCCTACGGCTTTCTCGGTATGATCAATACCATGGGCATCCGGGACGGCTTCCTGATCGATATTGGGGGTGGAAGCACTGAGCTGTCGCTCTTCCGGGATGGCAGCCTGATGCGCAGCTTCTCTTTCCCGTTCGGCTGCGTGAATCTGGCCAAGGCTTATACGCGAAAGGGCATGCTTGAGGAGTCCGGCCTGCAGGAGCTTGAAGCCTATATTCTTCAGGCAATTGATGCTGTGCCCTGGATCAAGGAGTTCCCGGATCTTCCGCTTGTAGGAGTAGGAGGAACAGTACGGTCAGCCGCCAAAATCCAGCAGGCCAAAATCAAATACCCGCTCCCGCTTACGCATAACTATGAGATGGCTATCGAGGAGATGGACAGCCTGTTTGGCGAGCTTCGCAGTTTGCCCCTGGACAAGCGCAAGAAAACACCTGGCTTATCAAAGGACAGAGCCGATCTCATCGTTCCGGGACTTGCCATATTGCGCTGCTTCAGCCGGGCTGCACAGGCAAGCCATTATCTTGTATGCGGCGCAGGCCTCCGTGACGGTCTCTTCTATGACTCGCTGCTGGAGGAAGGGAGCAGGCTAGATAATGTACTGGAGTACAGCATCGCCAATTTGCAGGCTCTATACCCCGATGTGCCGCATGGACATGTCGGCCAGGTAAACCGGCTGGCGATGCAGCTCTATGAGACGCTTCGGCCTGTCTCTGATTTGGACAAGGATGCGACTGTATGGCTTCACACGGCATCTTCGCTGTTCCGGATTGGAGCAAGCATTGATTATTATCATTACGCCAAGCATACGTTCTACCTGATGACGAACAGCCGTCTGAACGGCTTGTCTCACAGAGGAATTATATTGGCAGCGGCGATCGCTTCCTACAAAAACAAGAGCGGAGCCCGGCATCTTCACCATGCCTTTCAGCCTCCGCTCCTGGAACAGGATCTTGACCTGATTTATAAACTGGGGACTCTGCTTCAGCTTGCTATCGCGCTGGACCGCAGCAAGTCACAGCTTATCATGAAGCTCGATATTGAGCTTCAAAGCTCGAAGCTGCTGCTAACAGCCAGCTCTGCCTCAGCGCCTCTTGACATGGAGAGAAAGGAAGTAGAAACTATGGCTGCCGATTTCAAGAAGGTGTGGGGTCTTATCCCCACCCTTCTCTAGAAACCGCTAGACATAACCTTTCCACTCCGGTGTATCCTTGGCTTCGAATTGGCTTCTGAACGGGGTAAGCTCATTGCACACCCGCACATAGCCGCCGCCCGACTGCAGCTCTCTTGCCTTGACATTATCGCGCAGGTTGAGCTGCAGAATATTAATCATGATCTTGCGAAGGGAAGGGTCGAACACCGGACACATCAGTTCGATTCTGCGAGTCAGATTCCGGGACATCCAATCCGCGCTCGACAGATAAACCTCCTCCTGTCCCCCGTTGCTGACATAAATAATTCTGGAGTGCTCAAGATAACGGTCCACAATACTGATCACCCTGATATTCTCACTTCTGCCCGGAACGCCCGGGCGCAGACAGCATACCCCGCGTACGATCAGCTCAATCTTGACGCCCGCCTGTGAAGCCTCATACAGCTTATCAATCATTCCCTGGTCGGATAACGAATTCATCTTGGCAATCAAATGAGCCGGCCGGCCCTCCCGGGCGTGCTCGCTTTCTCTGTCTATTAATTCATACAGCTTGTTCCTCAGACCGCTTGGAGCTACGGCAAATGCCCGCCATTCATATGGCGCCGAATAACCTGTCATCTCGTTAAACAAGGCGGAAGCATCTGCCCCGATAACCGGATGAGAAGTGAACAGGCCGACATCCGTATACAGCTTGGCCGTATTGCCGTTATAGTTGCCTGTGCCAACATGAACATAACGACGCAAATAATTGGTTTCCCGGCGCACAACGAGCAGGATTTTGGCATGCGTCTTCAGACCCACCAGCCCGTATACCACATGACAGCCTGCTTTCTCTAATTGGCGGGCCCATGCAATATTCCGTTCCTCGTCAAATCTTGCCTTCAGCTCCACAACGACCGTGACCTGCTTTCCTTCCTCCGCTGCCTTGGCCAGTGCCCGTACAAGAGTAGACTGACCGCTGACGCGGTACAATGTCATCTTGATTGCCAGCACATCCGGGTCGGAGGCTGCCTGCTGCACAAAGTCATTAACCGCCTCAAAAGACTCGTACGGGTGGTACAGCAGCACATCCCGCTGCCTCAGCACCTCGAACATGTCCTCAGCCTGTTCGAATTCACGGGGATATACAGGCTCCATCGGCGGATAGCGCAGGTTGTCCCGTCCGGGGATCGCGTTCGCAAACTTCATCAGAAACGACAGATCGAGCGGCCCTTCAATCGGAACGACATTCTCGCCAATCTCAAGCTCTTCCTGCAGCACCGCCAAAGCATATTCATTCATCCCCTTGGCAAATTCAAGCCGAACAGGCATGCCCCATCTGCGCTTCCTGAGCTCCTTCTCAATCTCCTCCAGGAGGTCCTCTGCACCTTCCTCGTTAAGCGTAAGGTCCGCGTTGCGCGTGACACGGAAGGGACAGACAGAGAACGGCTTATATCCGTAAAACAGCGTATCCATATGCCGCTCTATAATATCCTCCAGCAGCACATACTCCAGCTTCTTGCTGTTGCCTCTGCCCGGCACCTTTACACAGCGGGGGAGAATAGAAGGAACCTGCACAACGGCAAAATAAGGCTCCTCTTCATTCGTGTGCCCGTCCTTGCGCAACAGGACAGCCAGATAAAGCTCCTTCGTATGCACGAGAGGAAACGGCCTGCTCTGATCGAATGCCATCGGGGTGAGAACCGGGAAGACGATATCATTATAATAGTCTTCAAGCGATTCCTGCTGGCTTGGATTCAGTTCCTCATAGGAACGTATGATAATGCCTTCCTTCGCCAATCCTCTCAGCACATCCCGATAAGTGCGGTACTGCTCCGCTACCATCATCTGTGTCCGCTTCATCAGCCGCTTCCAAAGGCCTGCCGGTGAATAACCCGTATAATCGATTTTAGTTAGGCCCGCTTTCACTTGATCCTGTATGCCGGCTACGCGCACGCTAGTAAATTCATCCAGGTTGGATGTAACAATGGCCAAAAACTTCGCCCGCTCGAGGAGCGGATTGCTTGCATCCTGGGCTTCCTCCAGCACTCTTCTATTAAATTCGATCCAGCTTAAATCTCGATTCACGTACTGGGACAACTGTCTGGTCATACCCGGATCCTCCCCGTCATTTTCTCCCATTATGCGACATATTTATTATGTAAATGTTAAAATATTCTTTCTGCAAAGTAAACATGCTCGGCCTGCGTAAAGCATCCGTCCTGGTGGTAATGTACAAGCAACATACCACTGCCGAAAGGAGGACGAATATGGATCGAGTATTCTGGCAGCGGACCACGCGCGCTTTGTGGGTTGCAGCCTTTATTACTGCAGTTGTTCTGGCCATCATGTATCTTACACCGATTGTCTACCCGTTTGTACTCGGCTGGCTGCTGGCCTATCTTCTTAACCCGCTCATCAATTGGCTGCAGCGCAGGGCTCGATTTCCGCGCTGGCTGGCCGTCATCTCTACCTTGCTCGTTGCCGTCGGGCTGATCAGCGGCATTGCGACCGCACTGGTAAGCCGCATCGTAAACGAGATCATCTATTTATCCGGTAAAGTGGATACCACTATAGCATGGTGGGGCGAAACCATTCAGAAGCTCATGGAGCGGAAAGAAATACAGAATTTGACTAACCACATCACAGAATTTTATGAGAAGCATCCGGAAATGGAGGAAACGATTAAAACAAATGCCGCGGAGTCAACAACCGTTATAACGGATGCCCTTTCGCAGGCCGCTTCCTTCTTCTTCAACTTCCTGATCCGGATGATTTATTCACTCCCAACGTTTGCCATGATTTCGGTGATTGTAGTAATGGCCGCTTTCTTCATGAGCAAGGACTGGTACCGCTATACCACCCGTGTGAACAGCTGGTTTCCCACTAAGATCAGGCGAATGACCTTTATTGTGACTACTAATGTTCAAAAGGCACTATTCGGATACATACGCACCCAGCTGATCATCATCTCCATTACGGCTGTCCTGATCATTATTGGTCTGCTTATCCTCCGGGTTCCTTATGCTGTCACAATCGGCCTGCTCATCGGCCTCGTTGACCTGCTGCCCTACCTTGGGGTTGGTCTTGTCTTTGTGCCTTGGATTATCTATGTCTTCTTCTACGGTGATGTATCGCTGGGAATCGGTCTGTCGGTCCTATTCATTGTCATCGTCACCGCCAGACAAATCATTGAACCGAAGGTACTGGCAAGCAGTGTAGGCATGGAGCCGCTCCCGATGCTGATATCTATGTTTGTCGGTCTAAAGCTGTTCGGAGTGCTTGGCCTCATTATCGGCCCTGTCGCCCTTGTCGTGCTTACAGCCTTCCAGAAAGCGGATGTTTTCCGGGATACCTATTATTTCATAAAATACGGACAACGAAGAAAATAGCGGCGTGCTCAGAGATGAAGCCTGCGGCGAGCATGTCCTAAGCACGCCTAGCGTAATAAATCAGCTTACCAGCGGCGGACAACAAACTGGCCGCTGCGCAGCCGCTTCTCCAGCCACTTAAGCAGAATTCCCCGGTACATCATCCGCGTAGGCGGAATAAGCAGGGAGAATCCGACCGCATCCGTTATGAAGCCCGGTGTAAGCAGAAGTACACCGCCAATAACGATACAAATACCGTCCAGCAGCGTACGGCCGGGTATCTGGCCGCTCTGCATCTGCCGTTGTGCTTCAAGCAGTGCCTTCCGCCCTTCCTTGCGGGCAAGGTAGGCGCCAATTACGCCGGTCAGCAGGATAAGCAGGAAGGTTGCTGTGCCCCCGATCCAGCTGCCCATCCGGAGTATACCCCAGATTTCTATCGCAGGTATGATAACAATTGCAAGCAGTATCCATTTCCCCATCGTGATGCCTCCCTATTCGTGTCCTACTTAGAGCTGTTGTAGAGGCTTTGCAGTCGCTCATACAGCTCAGGCGCTGCCCTGTCAAGGCGGTGAGGCTTCCAGTCCCGGTTAACCCAAACATGCTTTGTTGCGCCCCTGACAAGCAGCTCTCCCGGCGGATCGCCGGCAGTTGTCGTGGCCTCCGTCTCTGCCCCGCCAGCCTCTTCCGGCAGCACACGGCGTACCTGTGATTCGAATGCAACCCTGAGCGGACTCATCTCAGCAACCCTTGTACAAATCAGTACCAGATCATCATACAAAGCCGGCTTCTCGAATTTAATTACAAGCTCGGTGACCGGCAGCAGGAGGCCCTTGTCCTCAAAAGCCCGGTAAGGAACCCCTGCATCCCGGATATATTCCGTCCTTCCGATCTCAAACCAATTCGCATAGTTGGCGTGATAAACAACCGACATCTGGTCTGTTTCCTGGTAACGGACACGGAGGCGGTGCATATGCCAATTAACAGCCATGCTATCCCTTCCTTCTCTTGATTTTACCACTTCATTCTATTGAATGGTACCAATGATGAAACAAAGAGCGACGGTGCCAGCACCATCGCTCTGTTCTGCCTGTAGAGGCTCATTTGCTATTCATATCTATCCGGGCTTGTCCAGCTTACAGTACTCTTGCTTGTCCCGTGTAAATCACGCCAGCTTCTGCATATACCGTAACTTCCATACCGTCCTTGAGAAGCTCAGTTGCATTGCTGACACCCAGGATGACCGGAATGCCAACATTCAAGCCAACAACTGCTGCATGGCTCGTGATGCCGCCTTGTTCCGTAATAACCGCTGCCGCTTTCTCAACTGCCGGCATAAATTCCTTATCTGTAGAAGGGGTAACCAGAATGTCACCGCGCTGCATCTTCGATATGGCTTCTTCCGGCGTGCGTGCAACAACAACCTTACCGGTAGCGGCCAATGTACCGATGCCCTGCCCCTTGGCAACCAGATCGCCTACTGTATGAATCTTGATCAGATTTGTGGAACCGGAACGTCCCACCGGAACACCCGCAGTAATGACAACCGTGTCGCCGAGACGGACAAGACCAGTAGTGATCGCGCCCTGAACAGCGATATCGAACATTTCATCTGTTGTCTCTGCCGGTGTGCCAAGTGCAGGAATGACACCCCATACGAGAGCCAGACGGCGGAGGACCTGCTCAACAGGCGTTACCGCAATGATCGGTGCCTTCGGACGGTACTTCGAGATCATACGTGCCGTATAGCCGCTCTCAGTCGACGTAATGATGGCGTTGGCGTTCAGGTCAAGCGCCGAGTTGGCAACAGCCTGGCTGATTGCTTCCGTTACGGTCGTCTGCTGAGCGTTCGCCTGCTTTGTAAAGATTTCACGGTACTGCAGAGCCGATTCTGCACGCTCCGCGATCCGGGACATCGTGAGAACAGATTCCACAGGGTATTTACCTGCAGCTGTTTCGCCGGAAAGCATGATTGCGTCCGTTCCGTCGAAAATTGCATTCGCCACGTCGCTTGCTTCCGCACGAGTTGGACGCGGGTTGCGCTGCATGGAGTCGAGCATTTGAGTAGCGGTAATAACCGGCTTGCCTGCGCGGTTACACTTCTCGATCATCTGCTTCTGAACGAGAGGAACTTCCTCGGCCGGAATTTCCACGCCAAGGTCGCCGCGCGCAACCATCAGACCGTCGGACACTTCAAGGATATCATCCAGATTGTCAACGCCCTGCTGGTTTTCGATTTTGGAAATGATTTGGATATGGGAAGCGTTGTGACGCTCAAGAAGCTCACGGATTTCAAGCACATCGCTTGCTTTACGAACGAAGGAAGCGGCGATGAAGTCTACGCCCTGCTCGACGCCGAATACGATATCGCCAGCGTCTTTCTCTGTGATGCCCGGCAGAGAAATATGAACGCCTGGCACGTTAACGCCCTTCTTGCTCTTAATTGGTCCGCTGTTAACGATCTGGCATTTGATTTCTGTGCCTTGGATGTCAACAACCGTCAATCCGATCAGACCGTCATCGATGAGGATCGTGGAACCGACTTGAACGTCAGCCGGCAGATTCTTGTATGTAACCGGCACACGGTTACGATCGCCCTGAATTTCTTCCGTAGTCAGCACGATGTAATCGCCCTGTTCAAGCTCGATCGGCTCTTCAGCCAGTTTGCCCAGACGAATTTCCGGTCCTTTGGTATCGAGAAGAATAGCTACGCTCTTGCCAAGCTCTGCACTTGCCTGACGGATATTCTTAATCCGGTTGCCGTGCTCTTCAAAGTCGCCGTGGGAGAAGTTGAGACGAGCAACGTTCATACCTGCCATAATAAGCTTCTTCAGATTATCAAGCGATTCGCTGGCCGGGCCGATAGTGCATACGATCTTCGTTTTCCGCATTAGTGGTTTCCTCCGTTTATCTACCTGTTTGTGGGAAATAGAGGCGTCACTCTGCACAAGCTGCAAAGCAAAGACGCAGTTTACGCTCCTATCCCGCAAGAAAATGCTTCACCCGCAGCTGTTGCGGGGAAGCTGTGTTCAACACGTCTCTGTTAAAATTACACGAATACCGTCGATCTGTACAGTAGCATTTACCATTTTTCAACAACATTTTGGTTACAGTTTTTCGACAGCATCTTTCACAGATCGTGATTTTCCGCACCTTGCCTCACCATATTACCATTTAAAGGGGGGCTGTTTCAATCGGTTCCGTAAGCTGCTCTTCATCCTTGCCGGCTTCTCCGCTGGAAGCGGCCGCCGATGCATAGATGCCGATCTTCCGGAACTTCATATAACGGTCCTCCACAAGTGCATCCGGTGTCATGGCCGAAAGCTCCTGAAGATGGCGCCACAGCGCATCCTTGATGGAATCCGCCTGCTGCTCGAGATTTCTGTGCGCCCCGCCACGCGGCTCGGGAATAATCTCTTCCACAATGCCAAAATCCTTCAGATCCTTGGCTGTAATTTTCATCGCTTCTGCCGCTTGATCCGCCTTCGAGGCATCCTTCCACAGAATGGAGGCAGCGCCGTTTGGCGAAATAACGGAGTAAATGGCATTCTCCAGCATTAATACCCGGTTGCCCACTCCAAGAGCGAGCGCCCCGCCGCTGCCGCCCTCACCGATAACTACACAGATAATCGGCACGCCAAAGGTAGCCATCTCGCGCAGGTTGCGGGCAATAGCCTCCGACTGGCCACGTTCCTCAGCCGTATTCCCCGGATAAGCACCCTTCGTATCGATGAACGTGATAATGGGCCGCTTGAACTTGTCCGCCTGCTGCATGAGGCGAAGCGCCTTGCGGAAGCCCTCCGGGTGCGGACTGCCGAAGAAGCGCGCAATATTATCCTTCGTATCCTTGCCGCGCTGGTGGCCGATGACGGTTACCGGTATACCGTTCAGCTTCGCGAGCCCGCCGACAATGGCCAGGTCGTCTGCGAAAAGGCGGTCACCGTGGACCTCAAGGAAATCCGTGAAGACCGTCTGGATAAAGTCAAGCGATGTCGGCCGCTGATGATGCCTAGCCAGATGCATCTTTTGGGCAGGCGTGAGCTCGCTGTAGAGCTCCTGCTCCAGCTGCGCGTAACGCTGCTCAAGCCGATTAATTTCATCCGTAAAGTCAATACCCTTCTCCTGGCCGAACCGCTTCAGCTCGTCAATCTTGTTACGAAGCTCGGAAAGCGGCTTTTCAAAGGAAAGCTCACCCGCCATGAGGTACAACCTCCTTCACCATGTGCATGTCCAGCAGCTTGGTTAGCACACTCTTCATTTCCTTGCGGTGTACGACCATATCAAGCTGCCCGTGCTGCATATTAAACTCCGCTGTCTGGAAGTTGTCTGGCAGCTTCTGCCTGATCGTCTGCTCGATGACGATCCTTCCGGCGAATCCGACCAGAGCGCCGGGCTCAGCCAGATTGTAATCACCGAGACTCGCAAAGCTCGCCGTTACCCCGCCCATGGTCGGATCCGTCATAACCGATATGAACAATCCGCCTGCACCCTGGAACTTTGCCAGAGCCGCACTCGTCTTCGCCATCTGCATAAGGCTGAGTATGCTTTCCTGCATACGCGCACCGCCGGATGTTGAGAAGATAATAACCGGAAGCTGTTTCTCGTGGGCTTGTTCGATTGCGCGCGTGATTTTCTCCCCGACAACAGAGCCCATGCTGCCGCTGAAGAAATCAAAGCTCATTACGGCTACAACAACGGGAAACCCGCCGATTTCTCCTTCGCCGGTTACAACAGCATCCTTCAGGCCGGAACTCATCTTCTGCTGCTCCAGCTTATCAGCGTAACCAGGGAAACCGAGCGGGTCCTCGGACAGCATGTCCGCATCAAATTCGGTCAGCCGCCCGTCGTCCATAATCATCTGAATCCGTTCCCAGGCATTCAGCCGGAAATGATGGCCGCATGAGGAGCATACTTTCAGATTCTTCTCCAATTCCTTACTGTATTGAATGTTACCGCACTTCGCACACTTATTCATCAGACCTTCCGGAATATCCCGTTTAGGACGTTCGGATGGTACCGTGGCGTATTTCTTCTTATGAAACAAATCCTTAAACATCGGGACACCTCACAAGGCGCAATAGTTTAGTGACACACATCTCGGCCGGCGCGCCTTCCAGCGAGGCTATGCTTGTCGTTCCGGGCCGGTGTCGGCACTTCCGGGGATGAGCCGTCATGAATGGAGAATGGAATTAAGCACTTCCTGAACCTCTTCCAATTCCCCGGATGGAACCAATATCTCAAATTGATGCTTGGAAAGATTGACGGGACGGACCTTCACCATAAAGCCTTCTTCAGTCAATCGCGTCCTGATCCTCTCCGAAATCTTGGCAGTAGGAGCGATATAGATTACCGTCCACATTAAAATGGTACCCCCTAAAATACTCGGAATGAGGCCGTTTATTGCCATAATGATATCATAAGACCGCTTTGGGCCGCAACAAACCGGGCGGCCGCGAATGCCTGTAAATCAAGCATAATACTCGCTAAAAGGCTTGGCCCGGGCGGCTTTTTCCGAGAACTGCTCCATGGGGAAAAACAGATTAAAATATTTCATAGCTGCGGACATGCTAAACCTTCATACCGGTTATTCGGGATCTGCCCAGCGCGGCAGGCCGTAATCCTTCGCTGCCGGGTCCTGATGGGCAATCCGTGCCGAGGCGGCTGCGGCAAGCCCTGCTACCAGGTCATCCAGAAAGACATGAATATGCTCTGTATCCCGGTTAAGCCTGTCAATGATACCCGGCTTAACTTTATCCAAATAACCGAAGCTCGTCAATCCAATCATGCCATAAACATGAACAATGCCCAAAGCCACTGTCTCATCCACGCCATACAAGGACTCATCCGATTCCATGATCGCCTGCAGCGGCTCGGGAAGCAGCTTCCGTTCCGCGAGCTCATCAAGCGCCATACCCGTGAACAGCACATACTGCACCTCACGCTTGCCCAGCACAGCACGGACACTCTCCAGGCAGTCTTCCAGTGTCAGCTTGTCATTATAAGGCCTCTGCAGGCTGTGCACGATCTCCGCCACCTCTTCGATGCGTACACCCCTTCGCTCCAGCCATTCTTCTATAGCGCCAGTCAACCGCATACCTCCTGTCTACGGGCGCCCCCACCCGATCTGTCGGTGGAGCCGCATGGTTACAGGCTTTGTCCTGTGTACTTCTACGTATATGCGCAATCCCGGCCCGATGTGTCAGTTTTTCGTTAAATCGTGTGCCAAAAAAGAAGACATCCGGGATTAGCGCCTGCTGCGCGAATCCGGATGCCTCCGGTTATTTGACGACTGCCGAGCCCTTGCCGAGCAGCTTGTCGATTTCGGTTATCAGCGATGGAGACGGCTTGACCCGGCTCTTCTCCGAGAGCACCATAGTCTTCTGTTCGCGCTCGTAGAACAGAACGGTGTCCAGCGGACCCGAATGGGAAGCGAGCAGCTGCTTCAGCTGCGCCAGCAGCGCCGGCTGCTCGCGGTCCGCTGTGATCTTGATGTACAGCCGCTGCGCACGGCCTGCGGCTGGGCGGCGCGGCGCGGCAGCGGGCTCCGCCCCGCGTGCCTGCGCCGCCTGAGCGGGCCGCTGCGCGCCGGCCCGCTCCTCCGGGGCCGGGCGCTTCGCCGGCCCCGTGCCCGCCGCCTGCGGCGCAGCAGCGCGGCCCTGCGGGCGCGCGCTTGCTGCCGCAGGCGGCAAGGCGGCCCCGGCCGCCGCGGCATTGCCCGCGGCCGGGCCGCCCTGCGGCCGCGCGCGCATGGCACGCGCGCGCGCCTGCCGCTGAAGGCGCCGAACCTGCTCCGCAAGGTTCGGCACCTCCAGCGGGACGGCTTCGTCCACGATTAGCTTGAAATCGTCCTCCTGCTGCTGGACGATTCCCTGGACAAGCACCAGCCGTCCCTTCTCTAGTACATCCTTCGCCTTCTTCCATGTGTTCGGGAAGACGACTCCTTCAACACGCAGGATACGATCCTCCAGCTCGATGAACCCCATAGCCTGCCCTTTACGGCTGGTAAACGGCTTTATAGATACCACCATAGCCGCTGTCACTGCGGGTGACTCATCGGCCGCTTCAGCGAGATTGCTGAGCCGTTCCAAATCCAGCTCCTCAAGCTCCTGCTCCCGCTCATCAAGCGGATGGCCTGACAGGTATAGGCCAAGCAGCTCACGTTCAAGCTCCAGCTTCTGCCCCTGAGTGAACGGCTGCACATCTGGCAGCTCCACATCCCAATTCTGCACCTCATCGAAGCCGAACAGCTCGATCTGCAGCTCTTCCCGCTCCTTGCGCCATTTCACTGCCGTTTCGATCGTCTCATCAAGCACTGCGAGCTGCTGAGCCCTGTGCCCTTCAAGCTGCTCGCAGGCCCCCGCCTGGATGAGCGATTCCAGCACCCGCTTGTTAACCACCCGCAGATCCACCCTGCGGCACAGATCCAGCATGCTCTCGAACGGCTTGTCCGCTCTTGCCATGCGGAGGGCTTCAATGGCCTGCGAGCCGACATTCTTGATCGCAGCGAGACCGAAGCGGACAGCCCCCTCCACCGGCGTGAAGGAAACGCCGCTCTCATTGACATCCGGCGGCAGAACCTCGATCCCCATCCGGCGGCATTCATCGACATATTCAGCCGTTTTCCTCTGATTGCCGGTTACAGATGCCAGCATGGAGGCCATAAACGGGATCGGATAATGGGTCTTTAGCCATGCCGTCTGAAAGGCCAGCACCCCATAAGCAGCCGCATGAGCTCTGGGGAAGCCGTAATCCGCAAACCGGACAATCATGTCATAGACCCGGTTGGCTTCTTCCTCGGTAAAGCCCTGCTTGACGCTGCCCCCTACAAAATGCGCACGTTCTTCATCGAGAACCTCACGCTTCTTCTTCGAGACGGCGCGGCGCAGCAGATCCGCTTCGCCAAGAGTAAATCCTGCCATCCTTGAAGCAATCTGCATAATCTGCTCCTGATAGACAATAATGCCGTAGGTATCACCCAGCACCGGTTCGAGTGACGGGTGGGGATAGACCACTTCCTCTCGTCCATGCTTAGCAGCAATATAGTTTGGTATGAATTCCATCGGACCCGGACGGTACAAGGCCAGAACGGATACGATATCTTCAAACGAGGTCGGCTTCAAATCACGCAGCACCCGCCGCATCCCCGCTGACTCCAGCTGGAATATGCCGGTTGTCTCCCCGCGTCCCAGCAGCTCATAAGTCGCAGGATCGTTATCCGGCACCGCGCGGAAATCTACATCCCTGTGGTACAGCTGCTTTACCCAGGCCAGCGTACGCTCCAGGATGGACAAGGTGCGAAGCCCCAGGAAGTCCATCTTCAGCAGGCCTACAGCCTCCAGATATTCCATCGAATACTGGGTCAGCGCAACGCCCTCTCCGCCGCTTTGCAGCGGTACATGATTAGTAAGTGGCTCCTTCGAGATCACAACGCCTGCCGCATGCGTCGAAGCATGCCGGGGCATGCCTTCCACCTTGATGGCGGTGCGGATCAGCTCATCAGTCTTCGGGCTGCGCGCACAAGCCTCGCGCAGCTCTGGGCTGGCCTGAAGAGCCGCTTCCAGCGTCATGCCCAGCTGATGGGGAATCAGCTTAGCCGCCCGGTCCACTTCGGTATAAGGGACGGCCAGCGCGCGTCCAACGTCACGGACGGCCGCTTTGGCCGCCATCGTACCGAATGTAATAATCTGCGCCACATGTGCCTCTCCGTATTTGGCTGCTACATAGGCAATAACCTCGTCACGCCGCTCATCATTAAAATCGATATCAATATCCGGCATTGTGATCCGCTCGGGGTTCAGAAACCGTTCAAAGAGCAGCTTGTATTTAAGCGGATCGACATCGGTAATGAAGAGCGAGTAAGCCACCAGGCTGCCTGCCGAAGAACCCCGGCCCGGACCTGTCCGGATACCGCGCTCATGCGCAAAACGGATGAAGTCCCACACTATCAGAAAATAATCGCTAAAGCCCATATTCTCAATGACAGACAGCTCATAGTCGAGCCTCTGCTCCGCTTCCGCCCTCAAGCCCCCACCCGGTTCCCAGCCGGGTAATGCGCCATAACGTGCCTCCAGCCCGTCACGACAGAGCGCCCGCAGATAGCCAGCCGAATCCATCCCCTCCGGTATCGGTCCAAATGACGGTAGCAAAGCCCGCCCAAAAGTCAGATCCAGCTCGCACTTCTCGGCAATCCGTACCGTATTAGCTATAGCTTCTGGCACATGGCGGAACAGCCGCGCCATCTCATCCCCGCTCTTCAGGTACAGCTGGTCGGTCATAATGCGCATGCGGTCTTCGTCCTCCACCGATTTGCCTGTTCCGATGCAAATCAGCACATCCTGAACCGCCGCGTCCTCCTGCTTGATATAATGCACATCATTGGTTGCGACCAGCTGAATCCCAGTCTCCTCAGCCAGACGAATAATCCCTTCCGCAACCTTCTTCTGGTCAAGTATGCCATGGTCCTGAAGCTCTAGGTAAAAATCATCGCCAAACATGTCCCTGTAACGCAGGGCTGCCCGCTTCGCTTCATCGTACCGGTCATGAAGCAAGTGCTGCGGAATATCGCCATTCATACAGGAGCTGAGGCAGATCAGCCCTTCCGAGTAAGCCGCAAGCGATTCCAAGTCAATTCTCGGCTTATAATGGAAGCCCTCCAGATGAGCAATTGACGTCAGCCTCATCAGGTTTTGATAACCCGTTCTGTTCTTGGCCAGCAGAATCAAGTGGTAAATCGGGTTGTCCTTCCTCGTCCCCTTGTCATGCCGGGAGCCTGTTGTCAAATACACTTCACAGCCGATGATCGGCTTGATTTCATGCCGTTTGCAGGCCATATAAAAAGGAATGGCGCCATACATGACACCATGATCCGTTAATGCGAGTGCTTTCATGCCAAGCTCCGCCGCTCTGGCGGTTAAATCCCGAATTCGGGCGGCGCCATCGAGCAGGCTGTATTCGCAGTGCACGTGGAGATGCACAAAATCATGTTTGGGAATCATCGCCGCACCTCTCTTCTTCAATCCGTATCTTTTCCTATTATTTTATCATAATCCTTCCCGTAAAGCCCATAGAATGATAGCAGCGGGGCATGTACACAAACCGGGAAACCGAGAACTTCGGAAGCCGGAGAGAAGGATGGGAAACGAGGTGCAAAAATTGAATCTTGTGCTAGCCAAAGCAGCAATGGATTTCTGTATTGCCTTCGGCGTTATTATTGGCGGCTCCCTGATGGCAGCCGTCGGGTCAGTGCTGGTATCCGGATCTGCCGCCACGGCCATGTACGATACGGCCATGAGACTGAAGATTTGGGCGATCGTTGTTGCCATAGGCGGCACGATCGACCCCGTACGGGTAATCGAATATAACATGCAAGAGGGACACCTGTCGCCCGTTGCACAGCAGATTATGTTTATTGGCTTTGCTTTCCTCGGTGCCCATATGGGTACCGAGCTGATCCGCTGGATATGCAGGGAGTCACTGTAGCTTATGAGAGTTCCGCCTTTTGCACGTTTCCGGCGCTTCAGCTCCTCCGCAGGTCTCTTCATACTGGGCATGATCGTGGGCGCTGCTGTCTATAACGGTTTACTCGTGGCCAAGTTTGAAGCACTCGTTACCCAAAACGGTGACCTCGAGGTAAAGCTGGAGCAGTATGAGCAGGAAATCCGCAAGCTCAACCGCTACAAAAACCAAAACAGTGTCATCAAAACCGTTCACACTCATGTCGAGAGAAGGAGAACCGAGCAGTCCGAGCAAGGTTCTCTAGACGCTGCGACCGAAGCGGCCCTCCGGAAGACTATAAAAGAGGATCTATCCGTATTCGAAGGCCGCAGCATCTATGAGATTGATTCGGATTCCCGGTTTGCGAGGCTGCTGCTGGACCGGAAGGTATATACTGTACTGGGGACGGATTACACGGTCGAGATTAAGACAGCCCTTGTTGTCGACAACACGCTTACGGTCTGGGTTACCGCCGAGCCGCGGGCTCCCGGGTGAGAACAGCAGCCCTCTTGGCACCAGCCACTAACCGACTATGCTGGAGCCGGTCACCTGTTTCTGGTACAATGAGATCCATACAGGGAACCGAAGGAGCGCTTGAGCTGACATGGAAATCATACAATGGATTGTAATTGCAGGCATTATTATGGCGTTGATACTCTCCGTATACAACAGCTTCAAAGCCCGCAGGAGCAGCGAGCATAAGACACGGGCACTGCACACCGCCAAGATGAACATCTATATGGGCATTATGTTAATCCTTATGGCCATCATACAGATTCTAATGTTCACGGGCGACACCGTGCGGGTCGTAATCGGTTCGGTTTTTCTTCTGCTCGGCTTGTTTAACCTGTTTGCCGGCATTCGGAACCACAGCATATTCAGCAAATAAACCATCCGGCCGGATGGTTTATTTGCTTTCTATTATCTAAATCTCAGGACGTCTCAATCATCTGGGCGGAGAGCATTCCCTTCACCACTATACCGTGCTCATCGTGAAGCTCCATCTCTACCTTGGCCGATTTTCGGCTGAGCTCAAGCACGCTTGGTCTGATGGTAACCTCGGAGTCAATCTGAACCGGGCGGACATAATAGGAGGTCATGCTTTCCACCACATGGTCGCGCCTGCCCAGCTCGCGGATCAGCGACCTGGAAGCCTGCGTCAGCAGCGTTGCCAGCACGCCTTCCGAGGCGGTTCCAAGCGGACCGGACATCTGCGGGGTAATTCTGCCCTTGTAGATGGCAAGCGTATCGTCACTTTCCTTTACCTCCTGAAAGCCGCTCCAGATCAGGTCGTCAAACGTCTCGCCGGTCTGCTTCTGCTTGCCTGCGAACTGCAGCGCCCGCGTTACCTCCGCCCTGGATACGACGGCAAGCAGCTTGCGGTGCTTATCCACTATCGGCAGCAGGTCGATTCCTTCATTCATCATCCGATGTGCTGCCGACACAACTGGGATAGTTGGGTGCGCGGTGATCGGGCTGCGCGTCATCAGCCGGTCCACCGTCTGCCCAGGCTCCGAGCCGGCCACATCCTTGGCCGTGATCATGCCGATAACCCTGTTCCATTCATCCACTACGGGGTAACGGGTATGACCGGTTCTCTGCAGCATGTGCTGAAAATCAGACACAGTTTGTCCAAGCCTCAACACGCCGGTAATGTTGCCAAAGGTCACGATATCTTCTAGCAGCATGATTTTCCGTTTAATCAGGCGATCATACATCGCCCGGTTAATCATCGAGGCAACCGTAAAAGTGTCATGTCTTGAGGATATGATCGGAAGCCCCTTCTCATCGGCCAAACGCTTGATATCGTTGCTCGTGTCAAATCCGCCCGTTATAAGAACGCCTGCCTGCTCATCTAGCGCTTTGCGGTGTGCATTCTCCCTGTTCCCGACAATCAGAAGGCTACCTGTGTCGATGTATGTCATCATATCATCAAGCTCCATCGCGCCGATTACGAATTTATGCAGGGACTTGCCAAGGCCAAGTACCCCCCCCAGCACATGCCCCTCCACAATGTCCGCCACATCCCCGAAGGTCAGCCGGTCCATCCTTCCCCGCTGTTTCTTATCAATTCTGACCGTGCCGATCCGTTCCTTAGTGCTGACATAGCCAATGTTTTCCGCCTCCTTTACGGCCCGGTATGCCGTTCCCTCGCTCACATTGAGCGCTTTGGCAATACCTCTGACGGAAATGCGGGTGCCTATATCCAGCTCCTTAATATGATTTAGTATCATTTCATGCTTCGTAAGCGCGTCCCCGCGCGGATCCAATGGAGACAACGGTCAACCCCTCCTGTAGCTTTCACTTGCCCTTCTATTCTTACAAAAAAATATTTTCATTTAAGCGAAAAGAAAGTAAAGTATAATATAGCCGGGCCCTGACATTCGACATTATTATACTTATCTGGAAATTGGTTCTCCGGTCCTGCGAATGCTTTAAAGATGTAATAGAGCATCCCACGGGCAAAAGGAGTGCAGTGCTATGAAAAAACAAGCCCGCAGACAAACACCCGTTATCTATATACTACTACTTCTTGCGATACAATTAAAAATTCTCGTACTCTTTATTCTAGCCCGGTACAGCTCGTACAGCGAATCCCTGCTAAAAATTGCATTTTGTATCGGACTGACTATCATCGCAGTTGTAACATTCTGTACCGTAAAAGTGATGGTGCGGATCCGTAACGAAGCAGCCGAAGCAGCCGGGAGGGCGTTCATTAATGATCTTATGCAGGTATTCAGCAGCCTTCGAGGCCAGCGGCACGATTTTATCGGCCATGTTCAGCATATGTATACTCTTTTGAAAAATAACGACCTGCAGGAGCTCCAGCGGTACATGAAAAGGACAGCACAGGAAATCCATCTGTTTAGCCCCGGCGAACACGCTATCCCTGCTTCTGCCTTGGAGACGTTCCTGCATGCAAGAATTTCTACAGCAATTGACCACAAAATTCACTATGAATATCAAATCATTCCTGAAGTCGAGACTATATTTCCGGGTAAAAATAGTGATCTGGTGCGGATTATCGGCAACCTTCTGAACAATGCGTTTGATGAGGTTATCAAGCTGCCGGCTGTACAGCGGTTTGTTCGTGTATATGTTGATCTAGACAAACGCGCAGGCAGCAGGGAGAAAGAGCTGTTGATTACTGTCACTAATACCTCCCGTTCTTTAACTGAGGAAGAGAAGCAGCGGATGTTTACACCTGGCTTCAGTACCAAAACCGACAACCATTCAGGTCTTGGACTCCCTATTGTCCAGAAGCTTGTCCATCAGTACGGCGGACGACTGGAAGTATGCCAGCAGCCTGAGCAGCGGATTTCTTTTATCATCCGGCTTCCATCTTCATGGGGTGCAGCTGGCTGATTGGAAAGGAGGCTTCCTATGGAACATTTCAAGCATGCACTAGAAGTAGCAGTCCTCCTGTCAGTACCCCAAGCGTTCAGCTCTATATGTCTGGTAATGGTGTTCTTCGGCTTGCTGCCGAGGAAGTTGGTCGCACGCACCCTTAGCTTTTCCATCACACTCTCGGTCAGTCTTAACTTTAGCTTCATGAGTTTGGAAACACCTGTGCACATGCTATTCTCTATTGCGCTCACCGTTCTGATGATGTATTTATTCTTCAATCGGTATAGCTGGCGTATTATTATCCTGCTTGCTGCCAGCTTCTTGGCCGCGATTACTCTATCAGAGCTCGCCGGTCTGATGTTCACCAGCCTGTTCATTCCCTATGAACTGCTGATTACAGGGCCTTTTTACTATAAGTTCATCTTATGGCCCTTCTTCTCGTTGTTCTTATTAATGGCTTGGTTCATGCACCGGTACAGCTTCTTCCCAGGCAAGCGGGCAGCCCTGCTTATAGCAGAGACCCGGGACAGCAACCTTCTCCTGTTTATTTTGCTGATAACTGCGCAGTTGATCATACTGTTTGTATTTTATGTTTCAACTGTCATGTTCGGTCAGTACAACTACCAGGATATCCTTTTTATAGCCGGCATCCTGTCTATTCTGGCGGTTACCGGCATATCCGTGAAGCTGCTGCTGCTCAGCCGTAAACAAGCTGTGGAACGGACCCGCACAGTTTATGTTGGAGATCTTCTGCAGCTGTTCACGGCATACCGGAGCCAGCGTCATGATTTTGTCAATCACGTACAGACGATGCATGCCATGCTGCAGTTAAACAAGAGGAAGCAGCTCGAAGCCTATATGGAAGAAGTAGTCGAGGATATTCAGGCGCTAAGCGAACAGAGGGAGGCCATGGGTGTGCCGGCGTTAGCTGCATTGATTCAGGCTAAAAGTGCACTGGCTGCCGACCACCGGATATCTATGCAAATACAGATTGGCGAACTCCCAAAAGGAAAGACAGATATCCGTATGTTGGATATGATCGGGATAATCGGCCAGCTAATTGACATGGTTTTGGAAGAGATGATGAAACTGCCCTATAATCTCCGTCAGCTGGAGCTCGCTATCTGCGAACAATCCGATAGACTCCTGATTCGTATAACCAAGCCTGCTGATCCGTATGCTGCCGCTTCTCTCACTGATGCGCCTGGCCTATCACCTGCTGCCAAACAACTGGTCAAACAGATCAAAAAGTGCCACGGTGAGCTTTCCATTAAGCTGGAAGCCCGTAATCAGATCAGTTATCATTTACATTTCCCTCTCTTCATGACAGGACTTTCCGGACGTTACGAATAAACTGACAGAGAAACCGTCAGTCCCAAGTTATTGGGTTCTGACGGTTTTTAATGTTTAGACCCCTCTGGATCTCGTGAGTTTGGGGGTTATAAGGCTTTGAGGCTTTGGAGTATAGTTTTGACGTCTTTTGGCCGCTATCCCTTCCGGTAAGGGAGCCCTCGACAAGCTGCCATCTCGTACAGGCCCTTATGGTCGTTATCCCGCTCTGTAAGTAATTAAGACAGTCTGCTGCTATCATTCTGATTCTGCCAGCCTTACTCTCACTTCTCCCCGCTGTCGGTATTTTCAGCCTACTCTCTCTCTCTGCTTCTCTAACCACAGTCCAATATCGCTTTCCAACAGGTCAGCTATCTGCGGCCAGCCGCTCATTGTAAGCTGATCGGCAGAATGATAAACAGAAAAATTCACTTTTGACACAGGAACGTATGTTTGGTAAAATAAGAACATGCGTTCCAATTGCCGTGGCGAGAGCGAGGGTTGAGTATGATAACTTGTGGTACTGATACTCCTATTATGAACCTGTATCAAACGGAGGCCGACTGTGTTGCTGCCCTATACGGTGCAAAATGGCCCGAAGGGTTTCGTTGTCCACGCTGCGGGCATCCTTCTGCCTACACCCTGCAAACTCGGCGGCTGCCCTTATACGAGTGTACAGCCTGCCACCGCCAAACCTCGCTCACTGCAGGTACAGTAATGCAAGGCAGCCGGACACCATTGTTGAAATGGTTTTTGGCGATCCATAGTATTTGCCATTCCTCAGCTTCAATTAACGCGGTAAAACTGGCCGGCTTAATTAAAGTCACATACAAAACCGCTTGGCTTATCCTTCATAAACTCAGGCATGCCATCACTACAGCTGAGAGCCAGCTCCGACTCTCGAATATCGTGAGGGTGGATTGCTCCCGCTTTTACAGCCTCTATAATGCGAAGCATCAGAACCATCGTATTCTTCTTGCAGCTCAAATATCCGCAAACCATATCGTTCAATTTAAGAGTGAACCGGTGCCTACTGCTACGGGCATCCAACAGCCTTATCTGCAGGCTGCTTATGTTCAACCCGACATAAAAAAGTTCGTCCAGCGTTATATCGACCCTTCTGCCACCGTCATTAACGGAGGACATCAGTTAGTCTATCGGCTTCGCTACTGGCCATTGAGACAAGTGCTTAAACAGGCATCATTCGTGATCAATAACACCTACCACGGCCTAGGACCCAAATACTTACATGCTTACCTTAACGAATATGCTTTTCGACTGAATACAGTAGAGCGGAAGGAGATACCTGCTCCTACGCTTATTTCTTACTGCTCACGAATTTCCGTAATTACATACTCTCAGCTTATAGGGCGACAGAGATTACCAGTCCGCAGAGTGTATGCCGGAGTACAAGCAACTGCTTGACACGTCTTTACCCTGATGGCATTGTCAGGCTGACAAAAGATTCATGTGACCTATTTGACCTTACACAAAGGGATAGCGATACCTTATAATGGTCCGGCTGTTCATTTTCCAAGAGCAATTCAGACTCCTACAATTTAAAAATTTTAGTGATTCAACCTGCCATTAACCCCCTAGGAACACCGATAGCTGCCCAATAATACGACATCGGTCTAATCAACCGCCTGGTTGCTAAAAGACTGCTCTATCTGTTCCTTACACTCAGGGATAATGACCAAAAGGGGAATAATAGCTTCATACGTGAAGATCTTCCACAACGATATCATTTGTCTATCACAGTCTTTAATTCCATAAAAAAACGCTCCAACCTTATCGGTTAAAGCGTCTTTCAATGGTCTGCTGCCACATGGCATATTTTTTTCGTTTCACGCTGGTTAAACGATTGCTCGTCTCCTCACTGACATTGAACAGCATATGAAGGTGTGCAGCAGCTACCATGATCGCGAACCCCACCCACATCGCGCCAAAAACATTTTGCAATGTCACTCCCTCCCCCAGCGCTATTTTCGGTAACCCGTAAAATAGCATGGCCAATGAAGCTATCGCAAATAATGCATGTTTAGTCTTACGCTTGTTCAACAACCGCTCACTCTCCTTCTGACGGATTCGCTAGGGGCATCTATATCTCACATACGCCCCGCTAACATCCTATTCCGAAGAGTCAACAATTATGTACAAGCAGAGATGTCTTTTGCACTAGTCATCCTGACTGAGCCCATCTTTTACATAAACCAGAGTATAAAAGCAGACTGGAATAATCCGATCAGGCCGCCAAGTACTGCCCCAAGCCAAGTAATTGCCTTAAACTCTTTGCCCGATACACTTAAAATGATATGCTCCAGCCGCTCAATAGGAAATTTCTCAACCTGCTGCTTGACCAAGGCAGGCAGCCCAATCGCCTCGATGATGGTGTGCATATTGCGATTAAGAAGCTGAAAGGAAGTTTGCATAATCGTCTGTACCCACTTGCGCCACACAGGCTCATTATGTAGAAGCCACTGGCTGATATCATAAGCTTCCAGCCGCTCAAGCCTTTCTTCAAGACGCAGTACATCATCTAATTTAAGCTTCATCCAGACAAGCGGCTCTTCATCACCCGCGAAGCGGCTAACCGCCTGTTCAAGCGTCCACTCGCCGGCCGCTTCAAGCTGTCTGGCAATCATACCCCTGATAGCCGTACGAACCGCTTCGCCCCCAAGCTGTTCGAGCAGCATAGGTGTTAAACGCTCAATCATTTTATCCTCATCCATGAAGATGCCTGCCAGTGCGCCGAGAAAACCGCCGGCTTTATCAAGCATTCCGGAGGCCAGCTGGCGAAGAAGCCTTTGGCCCCGCGATGAAAGAATTTCCTCCCGCAGCGCATTCACAATCATATTCTCTGCTGTTTGCGACCAGCTAAGAATCGTCTCTTCCGACCAACCGGGAACAGTCTCGGCTACAGTGCGGGTTGACCATCCCCTCTTTATCCAAATTTCCTCAAGACCGTTATGAAGATAGTCGCGAACGGAGCCGGACCAGTCAGCCTTCCTTGTGGCCCAGCCCTCCTCGCCCCAGTAGCTGGTCCCAATGGATTGCAGAGTTAGGCCGGGCTCCATATGTGCAATTTTGGTTAGTTTGGCATTGAGCTTATCTGCCGCCGCTTGCCGGAAGTTCTCCTGTGCCAGCAGTTCACGCAATCCCTCTGTTGTAACCAGATAGGAAGCGACGACGTCGCCTAGTGATTCGGCGATCTGTGACTTCCGTTTTGGAATCAGTCCGGGTGTGAACGGTATCCGTTTTCCCAAAAAATAAATGGCTTGTCTTGGGTGGAACAGCATCTTAATTGCAAAGTGGTTCGTCAGTCCACCCACAAACGCCGCAACTATCATATTAACAAGAATGAATAACCAGGGTTGCATATTAATCCTTCCTTCTCTAAAGAAACATGATGGCAGCTCGTGATGGACTCCATCCCAAGCAGTATAGCCAATAGGCGAAACGATTATAGGCGGACAGTCTCCAAGGAATAGATGTCCTCATATGATGAAGTAAATTCGTGAATATGCCCCAACCTCCTTATTAGCGCCTATGTAAGGCGCAGCCTGTCCGGTTGGAAGGAGATCAAGATGCAAAAATCAAAATTGGCCGTTCAAATTGTCAGCTCCGGAATCATTCCGGATGACACGCTCATGCTCGGCGAAGCTTACGTTAAGCATTGGAAGATTCCGCAGGGGCAGCCGGTGTGGCTCAAATTCGGTTCCTACCGCCAACATGTCAAGATTATATCCGTTCAGCGGTATGACGGGTTAAGAATTAGCCACAGCCTCGCGAGACGGATGGGGCTGGCAGGGAATCTCACCCTTCGCATTCAGTACCGGCCTTCTGTGCAAACCTTGTCTCTTGGCCCGTTAATTGGCGTGATGGTCAGCCGGGATTATCCGCAATCACCAGACCGGCCCTTCGGAGCCATCACTTCGTTTTGCAAGGAATTGGTTGACGCATGTGAGATTCAGGGGGCCCATGTCTATTTCTTTACCCCCAGCCATATTAACAGCTCCAGTTCACTGGAAGCATGGGTGTATGGTAACGGTTGGCGACGTATGAAGGTCCCGGTAGCCGATGTGCTGAATAACCGTCTTACAACCCGGAAGCTCGAGAACAAATCCAGCGTACAACATTTCTGGAGAGAAGTAAAATCCCGCTACGGGACCCAAGTATTTAACGAAAAGTTCCTGGATAAATCCGAAGTGTTTGATGCTCTGAAGAACGACTCATCGCTGCATCGTTATTTACCCGAATCTCATTTGCTGCGAAACTTCACGATTCTCAAAGCGATGTGCAGCCGTTACAACTCCGTCTTTCTTAAACCGGTTCGCGGAAGCTTGGGCAAAGGCATTATCAAGGTTACGAAGGCTCCCTCTAGCGGATACAATGCCCTCCATGCAACTGTTGGAGGGACCCGTAAACAGCATTATACCAATCTGCTTAAGCTGTTTGGCAGCATCTCAGGGAAGATGAAGACCGTCAAATACCAGATCCAGCAGGGGCTGCAATTAATTGATATTCAGAAGCGCCCGGTAGACTTTCGGGCACTTGTTCAGAAGAATGCAGCAGGTAAATGGGCCGTAACCTCCATTGTAGCCAGAGTAGCTGGCGGGCAGCATTTCGTCTCCAACCTTGCAAGAGGCGGCAGCTTAAGTACGGTCAAGGAGGCCATCACAAAGTCTAACGCAGCCTCTTCCGCTAAAAAAGACGCCTATTCCCGTCTAAACCGGGCCTCGCTGGATATTGCTGCCGGCGTTGATCAGCATATTGCCGCACATTTTGGCGAGCTTGGCATCGATCTGGCTATGGATGTTAATGGGCGTGTCTGGCTCCTGGAGGTTAACTCCAAGCCATCGAAGAATGATAATACCCCCTTAAACGATAAGGGTATCCGGCCATCTGTACGCATGATGCTCCAGTATGCCAGACATTTGGCCGGATTTTAGAGGATGGTATGCCCATGTTGAAACGCTTGGCAATTATGTCGGCCATTTCTCCTGTTCTTGGCGGCACTACGTTCAAAGTACCAGAGGAACGCTTATGCCGTCTGCTCGCTCTATGCGGAGAGGAGAACGGCTGGGAAACTACCGTCTTCCATCCTGCCGCTTACAACCCGTCAACAGGGCAGATCGATGGCATCACCCTGCATAATGGGGCTTGGGTGAGACATCTGACCAGTGCCCCGCATATCGTATACGACCGGCATTTCAGCCGGGATGCCGGTGATAGGGCTGCAGCCAAGCATACCCTGCAGCAGTTAAAGCTTCTCGGCAGCCCTGCACTTAACGGCTCTCCCCTTCCGGGAAAACGTGAAGTCTATCGCAAGCTCGCCGGCAGCCAGGAGCTTCGGAGCTTAATCCCTCCCACCTATCTGTTGAGCCCAGGCTCAGAACGTCTGCTTAACGGGATGCTTGCCCGTTTCCCTGATGGGGTGTTTATGAAGCCAACAAACGGGATGCAAGGTAAAGGTACCATCGCTATTCAACATCTCCCGCTGAACGGCGGCGGTTATCTGATTAAAGGAAGAAGCAGTCAAAATAAGCCTTATACCCTTATGTTAAAGGATCGCAACAGACTTCTTACTTGGGTTGGTGAGCACTCCTCCCGGCGTCCATACCTGCTCCAGCCTTTACTGAGCCTGCTCACGGCTGCTGGTGACCCTTATGATGTCAGGGTGCTGGTACAAAAGGATGGCAACGGCCATTGGCGCATATCAGGTACTGCTGTCCGTAAGGGAGCACCAGGAACGATGACAGCCAACCTGCACGGCGGCGGTTCTGCTCACCCGCTCAGCCCTTTTCTGACCATGCAATTCGGCAATCAACAAGCTGTTGAACTAAAGGAACACATGACTACAAGCGCGCTGCTGACTGCCCGGATACTGGAGCAATCCTATGGCCGGTTTGCCGAGCTGGGACTTGATTTTGGAATTGAGCCGGACGGTCGTCTATGGTTTATTGAGGCTAATTCCAAGCCGGGAAGAACCTTCTTCCGTAGGCTGGGCGATACGAAGGGCGAGCTTCGTTCCGTCTCCTGGCTTCTGCAGTACGCATGGACATTGTGCCGTCAATCGGCCCTCCGGCGAGGAAAGGTCGTTAACCCTGCAGCTGACGCTTACCATAAGAGTTTCCATAGCTGAAACCTTCAGGAGGTTCATTCATGAGTCTGACTTATTGTAATGTCCGTTTCTCCCAACAGCCTGATCGCATCCTCTATCTGTCCAACACACTGCTGAAACAGTTCAAGCTAACCGGCAAGAAACGGATTCATGTTAAATTCGGCAAAGAAGTCACTACCGCAGCCATCCGACCGCTCAAGCGGCAGGGCAAGCATATGTATGTCTCTGCGGGTCTGAGAAGTCTTATGCGTATACCAAAATCCGGAGGCATCTATATTCATAATACAGCAGATGATGAAATCCAGATCGGTCCCTTGATTGGCGTATTGACCGACTCTAACAACCGCTCAGGTCTGCTTCCTTTTGGAGCAAGAACAGGCTACATCAAGCAGCTGCTGAAGATCGGGCAGAACAAGGCTTACTTCTTCGCCTTCACGCCCCGTGATATAAACTGGCAGAACGAGACGGTCTTCGGCTACTTCCTGTCCCCCACCGGCAGCTGGGTCCGCAGAACGGTTCCTCTACCGGATGTTGTCTATAACCGGCTGCCCAGCCGCAAAGCTGAGACTACGTCATCTATTGCAGGACTGCGGGAACGCTTCGTACGCAAAAAGATTCCTTTCTTCAACTGGAGCTTCTTCAATAAATCAGATGTCTATAAACTGTTAGACGGAGATCTGGAAGCCTCACGCCATCTGCCCGAATCTATTACAAACCCCACGCCAGAGAAAATTAAGGAAATGCTTGAAAAGCACCAGTTCGTCTATTATAAGCCAACAGCTGGAAGCCTTGGCGCCGGCATCTACAGGCTCACCTATCATCCTAAACGCGGCTATTTCGTCCGATACCGCAAGGGCGCAAGCAACGTCCTGCTGCGATTCTCCAAGTTCAGCAGCCTAATGCGTATGTTTCGCGCCAGACACGGCAGCGGGCTCAGCCGCTACATTATCCAGCAAGGCATAAGACTGGTCGAGATCGATGGTTGTCCGCTCGATTTCCGCTTCCATATGCATAAGAATGGGCGCAACGAGTGGGTCGCTGCCGGGATTGGCGCAAAGAAGGCCGGCCGCGGCAGCGTGACAACACACATTAAGAACGGCGGCTCACTGCTAACGCCTGAACAGGCGCTGAACCGAACCTTTGGCGAAAAAGCCGGTGAAGTACTGGAACAGGCCAAACGTTCTGCAGTCCGGCTATCGGAAGCAATTGAACGCAATTATCCGCACACATTAGGTGAGTTGGGACTTGATATTGGAATCGATAAGGACGGAGAGATCTGGATGTTCGAAGCCAATGCCAAACCGGGGCGTTCAATCTTCAAGCATCCTGCACTTAAATCTCAGGGCCGGGCTTCGATGGAGTATATACTGGAGCACTGCTTGTATCTCAGCCGCTTCAGGAGGAGGGATGCATAAGTGGAGCACCCGATTCTGGAGGATACCCGCATTCAGTTCAAACGTCCCGTGCTCGCTGTACTGACCGTGGATGACGACCTGCAGCTGTTTCGCGGGAATCGCAGCAACTTCGCAGATATTTTGCGTATCGGTCAAGAATACGGATTTATCGTATATGTCGTGACAGTCAAAAACTTGAAGCTGCTTAAGAGCAAGGTGACCGGGTTCACTTTCATTGAAGAATCCCAGTCTTGGCAGAAAGGCTTGTTTCCGCTTCCCGACATTGTTTACAACCGTGTCCCTATGCGAGAAGATGAGCTGCAGCCCCAAGTTAAGCGAAAAATCAATGCGCTTCTGAAGCATCCGACGATCCGGATCTTTAATCCCTCTTTCTTCAATAAATGGAGTCTCTTTGAATGGCTGAACATGTCCAAATCCACGAGGCCCTATATTCCGGCAACTCGCAAGCTCGTTACTCAAAACAGTTTACGAATGCTCTTGAAGCGGCATCCATTCCTGTATCTTAAGCCAGTCAGCGGTAAAGCCGGCAAGGGCATCATGGCAATCCGGCTCCAGCCTGAGAAGCAAATGCCATACCGGCTGCGCATGCAGGAGAAACGGCGGAGCCTGAATTACAACTGTGCCACCATCTCTAAGCTCTGGGCCAAAATCCGTAAGGAAAGCAGCGGGGAGGCCTACATCGCCCAACAGGGAATTGAGCTTCTCAAGCATCAGGACCGGCAGTTTGATCTGCGGGTTCTGGTGCAAAAAAACCAGCGGGGACAATGGGATGTAACAGGTATTGGCGCGCGAATGGCCGGTAGCTCCAGCATTACAACCCATGTACCGCGCGGCGGCAGTATTGAAGACCCCGACAAGCTGCTGCAGTACTCATTCGGTCAGGAACAGGCTAAGAAGGTTATGGTCAAGGTCAAAAGCGCCGCTATCCTGATAGCCAGGCAGATTGAGCGGGGTTCAGGCCACACTCTTGGCGAAATGTCAATGGATCTTGGCGTAGATAAGCATGGGGGCATCTGGTTTTTTGAGGCTAACTCTAAGCCTATGAAATTTGATGAGCCCCATATTCGGAAGAAGTCACTGGAACGACTCTTCCAATACAGCCAATATTTATTAACCAAAAAAACAAAACGGGCAGGTGGAGCGTAATGGAGGTTCAGTGGATCACACCAATGAACTGGATCATGCACCGTAAACGGCTGCTGGCATTTGCCCTGAAGTATGGTGACAAAAGAATTACGGCAGACAGCTTAAAGCAGTTTGCCCGCATTGATCCCGCCGAGCTCGCCCATCCATACAGCAGCAGAACGGCTGTCGCTGTTGTACGCGATGGAGGGCGGCTAGTTGGCTTAGCCGCTGCAATCAATAAAGGCAAGGATGCTTGTCTGGTTATTGTACACCCCGACTCGCGGCGCCAAGGGATTGGAACGCTGCTTCTCGGCTCCCTCCGCAATAAACTCGGCGGTCTCAGCTGTCATGTCGCCGCAGATAATATGGCCAGCATTTCCGCATGTCTCCGAGCCGGGATGGCTGCTGTTCACGTGGTGACGGGTACAACAGGCAAGCCAACCCTGTGTTTTGAGGGGAAATCACCCGCTGCTGCGGGAATGAAGCCTCGGGTCAAAAGGAGGAGGTAACGGATGACAAATCCTGTACTTGGCATCCTTACCTTATATCTGAATGAAAAACGGACACTCGAAGAGCGCCCGATCTACCAGCGTATGACAACTGCCGCCAAAAATCTGGGCATAGACGTAATGGTTTTTACACCTGAGGATGTAAATTACAAGCTGGATAGAATACATGCACTTATATACAATCCGGATTTGAAACGCTGGTCACGCAAGTGGACTTCTTTTCCTCATATCATATTTGACCGATGCCGGATACAGAAGAGCAAGCGCTTTGAACGACTTAAGTATTTCCGGGCTAAATACGGCAACCGCCTGTTCCTGAACCGCCCTATGCGTAACAAGTGGAGTGTTTATCGAACATTATCCCAAGACAGCCGCTTTCGCCCCCACCTTCCGGAAACGAGGCTGTACCATTCTTCACGGGATTTAACGGAGATGCTGCACAAGTACCCCCTTCTGTACCTTAAGCCCTTTAACGGAACAGGAGGCCGTGGTATACTCCGGATTCAGAAGGACAACGGCAGGCTGCTCATTCAGGGAAGAGATTTGTCCCGCCGCATCATTCGTCCTCAGCGTGTCCTGCCCCGGGCTCTTCTGGGGAGACTTTCTTCATGGAGCCTGAAGGAGAGGAACTACCTGGTTCAACAGGGCATTCAGCTCAAGCTGGATAACGGGCGTGTTCACGATTATCGCATGCTTGTTCAGAAGAATGGGAATGGTGTATGGGAAGTAACCGGATGCGCCGGCCGAGTCGGAGCTGCAGGGAGTGTGACCTCCAATCTTCACGGCGGCGGCAGGGCTGAGCGGATGGATGACCTGTTGAGGCAGTGGATAGGCAATGAAGCCCAGGTTATTCGGATTAAACAGCAGGCCGACGCACTCGGTTTGGCTGTTGCCCGTTTCTTGGAAGAAACTTACGGAGCTTTATGTGAGCTGGCACTGGACATAGCCATTGACCGAAACGGTCATATCTGGCTGCTTGAGGTTAACCCCAAGCCTGCACGTGAAGTATTCGCAAGAATTGGTGAGAAAGAGACATACCATAAGGCAATCGTAAGGCCTTTGGAATATGCCATGTGGGTATACAGCCAGCGTTCGCGTTCCAAGGGGCTGAAATCCCGCACAAGCAAACGCCCGTCACAAACCCGTCCCCACCATGGCCGTCCGCGTTCAGGCTAACATTTTTACAACAGCAGAAAATAAAAATAACGCCGGGCTAATATAGCCCGGCGCCTTCTGTTATGCTGGCCGATGGCCAGCTGAAGCTATTACACTTTCTGCTCAGGGAGCAGGTCCAGCAGCTCACGGAAATCTGTAATAATTGCATCTGAACCTTCAAGTTCACCCGGCTTGCCGAAAGCAGCGTAACCGCAGCCGACAACTTGCAGTCCATTGCCTTTGCCTGCTTCAACATCCGATGAACGGTCCCCGACCATCCAGGCGCTCTTGATGCCGTGCTCCTCCAGAAGTATTTTAACCAGCTCTACCTTGGTTGCCGTACTTCTTCCCCCCGCTGTATAAAGGCCGTCGAACAGCTTGTCTATTGTGCGGTGCAGCACGATTGCCTCTACATAGTCCTGCAATCCGTTGCTTGCCACGAACAGCTTGATCCCTCTGTCCTTGAGAGCCTTCAGTGTTTCAGGTACATGCGGATACAGGTTGCCGCGGCTAGCCGCAATTTCCTCCAGCTCAAGATCAAGCATCAACTCATCGGCACGCTGATGAACCTCAGGTGTGCCCTCTGGAATGACGCGGAACCAGATATCCTTAAGGAGCATCCCAAGACAAGACAGAAGAGCGTCTACCGGGGGAGTCTCCTTCGTATACAGTCCTTCCTCGCGCAGCTGCTGAAACAAACGGTCATGAACCACCGTGAGCAGCGTCTCCGTTTGAAAGAGCGTGCCGTCCATATCAAAAATTACTGCCTCCGGAAAAGATAATTGCCGGTCAGCCATCTCTTGCACTCTCCTTTCATGTTCAATGCAGCGTATCTAACTGCAGTCATCTACTCCATTATAGGGAAATTTTACTCTGGAACAAGCCTGCCTTGCGGGCTGCCATGTAAATAATTACAACAATCGGGCCAAGGAATACGCCGATCACACCAACCAGCTTGAAGCCCACATACAGACTCACCAGCGCAGACAAGGCACCAATGCCAACCGAATCGCCAAGCACCTTGGGCTCCACCACTCTGCGGAACACCGTAATAACTAGGAACAGAATCAGCAGTCCCACACCCGTAAACATGTCGCCTGTAAGTATAAGATACGAGGCCCAGGGAACGAGCACGGAGCCGGTGCCGAGAATTGGCAAAATATCGACGATTACGACCAAAAGTGCAATCGCAAGCGGATATTTTACGCCAAGGAACAGAAACCCAACCAGAGTAATCGCATAGGTCAGCGCACTGAGAATAATCTGGGAGCGCAAAAAACCGAAGATCGATTTACGCAGATTTTGCAGTACATTATCCACTTTACCCCTTGAATCCTCGTCGAACAGGGACAATACCTGTGCCTTCATCGTGTTAAGACTCATGCTGAACATATACACCGCCACAAGGAACACGATGAAGAAGATGAACATGCCGGGTATTCCCGCTGCAAAGTTCAAGAACACGCCGGAGATGCGGGAAATCAGGCCATTTAATGAATTCGTCAGCGTTACGGTCCAATTCTCAAGTTGCACAGCCGTCTCGGGCGGAAGCGTGTCATACAAGTCCTTGGCATCTTGAATGGTGCGCTGTATGAAGATGTTGGCTTCCTGAACATAACCCGGCGCTTTATCCCAGAAGGCAATGAGCTCTGCCAAAACCTTGGCGCCAAGCAGTGCCATTAATCCAAGCAGTCCCAAGGTGAATATACTGCTGGATGCTGTAGCGGCAGCCAACCGGTTCATCCGCAGTTTGCGCATGAAAAACATAGTCAGCGGCTCCATAAATATGGCAACGACTAATGCAAGCAGGAAAGGAGCACCAACGGTGAAAAACAAATACAGAAGCACAAGACCAAGTCCCATGGTAACCAGTGTACGGATTGTCATAAAACCTTGCCATCTCCTCTGAATCCCGCCCGTACCCGGGCGGTTCCAATACTTACCGTCCCTATCCTATTCGAGAATAGCGCTTCTCAGAAGAAAATTTTCTTCAGGGTAATACATATCCTTGACGAGCAAATTGGGGCCGCAGCAGCCCGCTGCCGGACAATGGCAGTTCACGCTAGCTGCCAGCGGTCCCTGCAACCATCGGTCAAACAAGTCATCCAGCTTATCCGTCTTCACACTGCCGAAGGACGGCACGTCAGCAAAGTCGGTTACAAATACGTCACCGGTAAACAAATTGACATTCAACCGGTTGCGGCCATCCGGATCATTACGTACGGTTACACCCTGTTCCTCCGAAAGCCGCTTGACAAGCCCTCTCTCCTTGTCATTCACACTGCAGCGGAAGAACGGGAGGGTTCCAAACAGCATCCATACGTTAGGGTCACGCGCATCCAGCAATCGTTCAACGGCCGCTGCCATCTCCTCCCTCGACAGCATGGGCAAATCCATGGCGAAGGAGCTTGGGTACATTGGATGCACCTCATGCCTGCGGCAGCCCATCTCAATGATCTGCCGGTGGATCTCCACGATATCCAGATGGGTTCTATAGTTAATCATGGACTCGGCAGAAACGAGCATGCCCCCCGCGCTCAGGCGGCGGGCATTGTCAATCATACGCTCATAGAGCTTATAAGCCGTCTCTTTCGGCACAGGATGAGGGGACTTGCCAAATCCGATGCGGTGAAAGTCATCTGCTGACAGATAATTGTAGGAAATATGCATGACGTCCAAATAGGGGGCCAGACGCTCATATCGTCCGTAATCAAGCGTTAGATTCGAATTGATCTGCGACCTGATTCCGCGCTCCTTAGCATAGCGAAGCAGTGGAACGATATACTCGTCAACTGTCCGCTCGGTAAATGAAGGCTCTCCGCCGGTTATACTGATCGTCTCCAGGTGCTCGACCTCGTCCAGCCGGTTCAGCATCAACGACAGCGGGATTTTATCCGGTTCGCGGAACGTCAGTGTATCGCCTACAGCACAGTGCTCACACCGCATATTGCAAAGGTTGGAAACCGTCATTTCCACACTGGTCAGAACGTGCCTTCCATGCTTCTCCAGTGACCGGATCGGATCCCAAGGGTCCCACTCGGGAGAAAGCCGATAGCTGCCGGAAGCAGGGATATTCATATCCTGTAAGAGATTCATATGCTTGTTCATCTGTAAACCACTCATGTATAAACACCTAATTCCATATCATTATCGCTTGCGCTCATCTATTCATCTATTGTAATGTCACTGATACTGCCTTGGCAAATACAACAAAAAATAGACCACCGGTTCAATGGTTGAACGGGCGGTCCCTGACTAACCGGCCGCGCTATCCGGGCCGACATCCTCACCTGGTATTCCTGATATCATGATCGACAGATGCTTAGATAAATCAATTTCGTAAGGCTCGCGCAGCTCTTCCCCCGCTTCGTTGAACAGCACGCGTACAATGGGCCGATGGGCGTAGGCTGAATTGATATCCACAACTACCCCTTCTTCTCCCGTACTCAGCTTAACCGTCAGTCCGATTGGGTAAATCGCCACCTTATCCCGGAACAATTGAATCATTCGCTGCTCATAGAGCGTACCCGTACCGGCAAACAATGATTCAATAGCCTGGTGGGGCAGCATAGCACTGCGGTATACACGTGAAGAAGTCATGGCATCGTAAGAATCAACAACCCCGATCCACTTGGCGTAATCATGAATTTCATCACCTCTAATGCCTCGGGGATAACCACTTCCATCCAGTCTCTCATGGTGCTGCAGTGCACAATGGGCCACTAGCAGAGGCAGGTTCGGTTCATCCTTTAACAGCTGGAAGCCCTGCTCTGTGTGCCGTTGAATTGCGACATATTCCTGCTTGGTTAACGAACCCGGCTTGGTGAGGAGAGGTCGCGGGATATAGATTTTGCCCACGTCATGAAGCAAAGCACCTAGACCAAGCACCATTAACTCATCCTTCGAGTATCCTGCCGCTATCCCCAGCAAAGTGGTATAGATACAGACATTAAGAGAGTGCTGATACAGATAATGGTCAACCGTGCCCATGTTATGAAGCATAATCATCGCGTCCGCTTGATCTGCTATCTCGTCCAGGATCGAAGTCATGATCCCTTTAAACTGTTTGGCTACATAAGGATAGGTAACTCCTTTTCTGCCAGGCGTATTGGCCATAGCGCGAAACCCGCTTCGCAGCTCTCCCAGCGCCCTGATTCTCGTCTCGTCTGACATCAGCTGGGGGACTTTAATATCATCGGTGGATGCATCCTGTATATACACATAGCTGATTCCGCATTGACTCAACCTTCGAATCAGCCTATCGGTCAGTTCTTTTTGCTCGGTTAGCAGGACTTGACCATCCTCGGCATAAATCCGCTGTGCCAGCTTCATACCGGGCCTGCACTTGTTTATAGGTATTAATCGCATTCGTGTCGACTCCGTTTCCGCTTCTGCACGCAATAATGACAAGGGATTATGAACACCAGAAAATATCCGTTCATCTGCCCTATTATAATATCGGCTAAATGTAGGCTTTATTTTACTTTATGACATTTTTCCATGATCTGCAATGCATTTTCGCCAAGTAATGACATATTAAGGTCGAATATTGTCGTATGAATACATAAAAAAAGGGTTTAGTCTGCAGCTATATGCTCTGCAGACTAAACCGTTACCCAGCGTTCTCTATTGGAATCCGCAATTGCATCTTGACTGCGGAGCTCGCTAGCGAGCAGATCACGGAGAAACTCCGGCAAATAATAGCGTGGCTGCTTATCATCCTTAAGCGTATGGTAACCGATCCCGAACGAGAACATGGAGATCGTACCAACTGTATAAGGACGACTGTCCAAGAGCGGGCCGTCTGAAAACAAAATAAGACGGATCTTATTCATTGGCGGCGCCTCAGGATCATAATGAATGGTAAGGCCATCGACCGCCAGCGTCCCAAGCACCAAGCCCCGAAAGCCAAATCCAAAAATCGGCTTATGAATATTTTCATCAAGCAGCGACTCCTCGAGCGCTCGGCGGATCTGGCTGCCGGTTAACTGCATCCGGCATGGATTGATCGGGGACGGGCACAGCGCATGAAGCTGCGCTTCCGTCACATCGCCTTTGGCAAGGCCGCCGAGGAGCTGTCCAGCATTTACGATGCCAATTTCGGCATCGGTCCAGCGGCGCAGGGCAGCGGCGAGCAAGTTGCCAAGCGGAGATTCCCGCTCGGCAGAAGCTGGTACAGCTTCTCCGAGCCTTGCAATTACCCGGCTCATGCGCCGGGTACCCGACTCACGGAAGCCGCTTATGATAGCTGCGGCCTCCGGGTCCTCGTCGAATGCCGCCATGGGCACACATTCCGCTTCTATAATCACCCGACCGGCAACAACATTCCCTGTAATCTCTACACGGCCGAGATAATCACCATACCTGCCAGCCGCACAGATCGTCGTTCCATTCAATCTTAGCGGCTCTTCAAGCAGATGATGCGTATGTCCGCCAAGAATGAGGTCAATTCCCTCTATTTCCTCTGCCATCTGCTTATCATAGTTTAAGCCAAGATGGGAAAGCACAATGATGCAGTCAACCTCAGGGCGCAGCAGCTCCACCTGCTCTGCACAGCACGCCACCGGGTCCCGGGCAGACCATCCCAGCATGTCATAGAACGTGGAGAATGCCGCTGTCAAACCAATTATTCCAAAACGCATTCCGCCCTTGACGATGATGGTGTGCGGCTGCATCCATGCCGGTGGCTCTCCGGTAGCTGTCTCAAGTAAATTAGCACATAGAACCTGAAATCGCGCTTCCTCACCGTAAGCGCGATCCAAAACCTCATGGGAGTAAGTCAGACCTTCGTTATTGCCAAGTGTTACCGCATCATAACCCGCTTCATTCAAGAGTGCGATATTAACGAGTCCGTCACTGCCCTCCGTCTCCAGCCTCATGCGATCCATATGATCCCCGATATCCAGAACCAGCAGGTCTTCGCCATAAGTCCGCCGCGCCTCCGTAATATAAGTCGATATCCTCGCGGCCTGCTCCAGGCGGCTGTGAAGATCGTTGCTGTGGAGAAGGAGGACGCGGGCAGGTGTGTTTGCTGTCTCCATACTTGCCTCCTGCGAGTTGTCTTTCTATATCTGTCTCCTATTGTACATAAGCATCCTGACAGCGAGTCAAACTTTACGCAGCGAGCTTGTCAGCTCCGCGGGGGTAAATTGATTCTTGAACCCGTAAGTCGCTTCCGGCTGCTTACCGTCCGCATAGCCAATCCGAAACACCGTCACACGCTTAACATTCAGACAAGCGCTTTCCCCGTCCGGAACGTACAGACGAAGAGGCCCTGAACTGCCAAGATCTTGGCCGTTAATGGAATAGACTACCGCTGCCTTGCTCAGCTGTGACCAGGGGATAACAGCCTCGAAGGAATCCGCCGCTTCCACCTGAAGGTGGGTTGGCTCAGGGCTTCCTTCCCGCTTCAAGCCCTGCTTGGCAGACCAAGCCTGATACCAAGCATGCCAATCAAAGGCATCCCCCGCTGCACCCGGAATACGGTCAGCCGCGGGAAAGCTTCCTCCCGCTTCAATCGCCATGGCCTCTGGTGTAGTGGTAACAGCAGCTTGGCCAAAATGTTCTATCCTGATACTACGGGGGGGCATCCTCTCACGTCTCCTTCGTCTTCCTTCATCTAGTATAATTTTACCTGCGAAGCGTCATCCGCCAATCTGAGACATTCTTCTCTCCGTCGGGTTGTGACTTTGCGCCTCGTCAGCGAGCTTCGCTGCCATTTCGTGGTTCTCGGGCTTCAGGTCCAAGGCTTTCAGAAACAGTTTCTGCAGCGCAATCGCATCTCCGGCAGCAGGCCGTACGTTAAGCTCATCCATCCAGTACAGACATGGCTGCAGATGGCCGTCAGCCGTCAACCTCAGACGGTTGCACCGGGAACAAAATTGATCACTGACCGGGTGTATTAATCCGAACGAGCCTCTGCCTCCTATTAACCGCCAGTCCTCCGACGGGCCATTGCCTCTTACGTCTTCTCTACGCTCAATCGCAAAACCCTCTGCGCGCGCCTTATCCAGTACGGCTGACAAAGGAAGGTAGTGATTCCGCCAGCTCTCATCGGCATGGCCTATTGGCATATATTCAATGAACCGGACATGAAGAGGCTGCTCATAGGCCAGCTTGAGAAAAGCCGGAATCTCATCCTCATTAACACCCTTAAGCAGCACACAGTTCAGTTTAATAGGATCAAACCCGACGCGCCCTGCTGCCTCGATCCCTTCAAACACCCGCTTAAGGTCACCTCTGCGGGCAATAAATCGGAACCTAGCAGGATCAAGTGTATCCAGGCTAATATTTACACGGGTCAAGCCCGCTTTCTTCAGTGCCTCTGCTTGCTGTGCAAGGAGTATCCCATTAGTTGTAAGTGCGATGTCATGAATGCCCGGAATCGCGGATAGACGGCTGATAAGAGAATCCAGTCCCGGTCTTACTAACGGCTCCCCGCCCGTAATTCTAAGCTTAGTTATTCCCATGGAAGCAGCGGTCTTGACGACTGACTCAATCTCATCAAACGTCAACAGGCTGGAAGGTTCAGCGAACGGCACGCCTTCTTCGGGCATACAGTACATGCATCTTAAATTACAGCGGTCTGTCACGGAAATACGCAGGTAGTTGTGCACGCGTCCGAAGCGGTCCTTTAACTGTAGTGTCATCGTCCGCACCCCTTTCTGTCTTCCTCTTAGTTTAACATTAAACCTTAAAATATGATATGCTTATCCCATTGAAACCAGTAAATATGTGAGGTTATCTGCCATGAAAAACGAATGGAATATCCAACTATTCGCCGGTTTGGCTGAGCGAATCGGTACCCAGTCGCTGACTATAGAGAGCGAAGCATCCGCCTTGACCGCCGGTGAGCTTAAAGCACTCATCATACGACTATATCCCGACCATGAGGAACTGCTGCGCGTATCTTTCGCAGCCTGCAACCAGCAATACGCACCGGATGACGCAGCGCTTAAGCATACCGATGAGATCGCCCTGCTTCCGCCGGTCTCCGGTGGTGAGGATACAGAGATTATGACCGGCAGCACAGCAATGCCTGAAGAACGGTTTAGCTTGACCGAGCTTCCCTTAAATGCGGAGCAGACAGCCTCTTATGTCATGTCGCCGAATCATGGCGCGTCTCTCGTGTTTATCGGAACTACACGAGAATGGACTGGTGACCAACAAACCGTGCATCTGTCCTATGAAGCTTATGCGCCTATGGCTCTGAAAACCATGCGCCAAATCGGGGACGAAATCAGTGAACGCTGGCCCGGAACCCGGACTGCAATTACTCACCGACTCGGCATTGTGAAAATCGGTGAAGCAAGTGTAATCATCGCTGTTTCTTCTCCACACCGTGACGCCTGCTATGAAGCCAGCCGCTATGCAATTGATCGTCTGAAGCAGATCGTGCCCATCTGGAAGAAGGAGATTTGGGAGGACGGCTCCGAGTGGAAGGGTCATCAGCAGGGCCCTTGGGATCCGACGGTGCCCTCTACTTGATACAACGAAGCAGGAGGACAACTGGATGAACGATAGGATACCTGATGAAGTTCGCTATGCCCGGCAAATCCGGTTTAGCCCAATTGGTACGGAAGGACAATCCCGTATTACCGCGTCAACGGTGGCAGTAGTCGGAATGGGGGCACTCGGCTGTGTGATTGCCCAGCACCTTGCCAGAGGGGGTGTCGGTCGACTGCGACTTATTGACCGGGATATTGTGGAGGCGAGCAATCTGCAGAGGCAAATTCTCTATGATGAAGATGATGTCCGCCAGGTCATGCCAAAAGCGGAGGCAGCCGCCAGACGGCTGAAGGCAGCCAACAGCTCTATTCAAGTGGATGCCGAGATAGCAGACTTGTCTCCAGCCAATGCCGAAGAGCTTCTTAGGGGCGTTGACCTGATCCTCGACGGTACCGACAATTTTAGCACCCGCTACCTGATCAACGACTATTCTATCAAGCACCGTATACCCTGGATATACGGGGGGGCCGTCGGTTCCGGCGGCATGATGATGACCATTCGTCCCGGGAGCACTCCCTGTTATCGTTGCCTGTTTCCTTCTGCACCCCAGCCCGGTACGACAGATACTTGCGAAACCGCAGGAGTTCTGTCGCCTGCTATTGATATGGCTGCCAGCCTTCAGACAGCTGAGGCTTTCAAGCTTCTCGCCGGCAGAAGTGACATGCTGCACGGCAATCTGCTGCAGTTTGATATCTGGAACACCCGGCTTACGCAGCTGAAGATCGCAGGCTCCAAACGCGCAGAATGTCCATGCTGCGGTCTGTGCCAATATGAATTCTTGGAACCGGGTGAAGCATACCCTGCAGTTGAAGCGCTCTGTGGACGCAGCAGCGTTCAGCTTACTCCTGCTGCTCCCATGCGGCTTAATCTGGACGAGCTAGCTGCCCGGCTTCAGGCTGCCGGCACCGTTGAGCGCAACCCCTATCTGCTTAAGCTGCTGCTTCAGGACGAGTATGCACTGATTCTCTTTCCCGATGGCCGAGCCCTTATCCAAGGGACCAATGACCCAGTTCTGGCAAAGCGCATCTATACCCGAATCATGGCACCTTGAAACATATAATCAAACAAAAGTCTTATGTTTTCACATTTTAGACACATTTGATCTCATACCAACTATTGTAAGTATAGATAATAGCTGATAATATGAGGCTAAAAACCTATACCCCCAGAGGTGAGCAATGCGCATACACATCATGGATTTACAACCAGGAGATAAGCTGGCCCAGGACGTCTTCAACAACTACGGGTTAAATGTGCTTTCTCAAGGAACAACACTTAACGATCGGGAAATTTCCAGACTCTTTCAGCACCAAGTTGACTATGTTGACATTGAAGAGCGGACAGTGCCTGGCTTATTGGATTCAACGCAGGGCTCCCACCCCAATGGGGCTGATAAACTGCGCCCGTTGTTCGAGGATGCGCTGCAGGGGATTAGCGAACTGTTTGTAAATGCAACAGCAGATGGGAAGATCCAATCTGAGGATGTAGACCGTACGTTTAAACCACTGGTTGACGGCTGCCGTACAGAAAAGGACGTTGTGTCCCTGCTGGTCGCCTTGAACAATAAAGACGACTACACGTATCAGCATTCCGTGCAGGTTGGCATGATCTCTTATTATATTGCCGCATGGATGGGCTACAGTGAAGAAGAAGCTCAGCGTGTCGGTAAGGCAGGCTTCCTTCATGACATCGGCAAATGCCGGATTGATTACAACATCCTTAATAAACCGGACAAGCTTACAGAAGAAGAGTTCGAGAAGGTTAAGCAGCATACGCTTTACGGAGAAGCGATTTTACGCGAATCGTTAGATGATGAAATATTCGCGCTTGTAGCCCTTCAGCATCACGAGCGTTTTGACGGTAGCGGCTATCCGCACGCTCTGAAGGGTGAGGAAATTATTCCTGCGGCACGTATTGTCGCTATCGCCGATATCTACAGTGCGATGATTTCATCCCGGGTCTATCAGGAGAAGCAGGACTTGCTGCATGTTCTCAACGAGCTCTACGAGCTCAGCTTTCACAAGCTGGACCCCATCATTACCCAGACATTCATTAAGCATATGATTCCTAACTTTATCGGGAAGAAGGTCGAGCTTCAAAACGGGGAGACCGGAACCATCGTCATGACCAATCCAAGCGATTTTTTCAGGCCGCTGATACAAATTGGCGAGGAATTCGTCGATACGTCGCGTAAGCCTGATAAAGGAATTAAAGATATTCAGCTATAATCACACTTACTCCAAAAACAGCAAGGGATGATGATTACCGGCAGCCTCTGAGCTGCTGTAATCATCATCCCTTGTTATTTCATTACATTTACTTCACGGAAGACGCTTCGAATACAGATAAGTATCCTTCCAATATTTCTTATTGATATCCGTTACTTGCACACCGTCCTTAGGCATCGGACTCGAGTGAATCATCTTCTGTGCGCCCATATATATACCAACATGTCCCACCGTTCTATTACTCTTGAATCTGCCCGGTACATAAAAATACAGCAGATCCCCTACACGCAGCTGGCTGCGGGAAACCCTCTTTCCAAGTTTCGCTTGTTCTCTTGCCGTCCGGGGCAAAGTAATACCGGCCTTTTTATAGACATACTGCACATAAGATGAACAGTCAAAGCGCTTGGTTCGCGCATATGGGCCAGCTCCAAATTTATAAGGAACACCCAGATGCTTCCGAGCCTCATTCACAATTGCGATTGAATTCTTCAGTGCCGGAACGGCTTCATCTTCTTGAACACCGCTATTCTGAGCAGTTGGCTCTACTTCGCTCATAGCCGGCAGGCCTGATTCCTGCTCAGCTCCCGGCTTCTTAGCCGGATCGGCTGGATCATCCGCAAAACCTTGATCTGCCTGTGGATCTGCTGGTAGCGGCTGCGGGAAAATCGCAACGCGTTCATTATCCATCGTAAATACTGCTTCCTTATTGAACAGCTGCTTTAATGCATCAGCTGGAACCAGCATTCTGTTCCCGCGCTTTATAACAGGACTGTTTAACTGGATTTCCCGTCCCTCCTGCACGACTATTGCCGATTGATCACGCAGCTTAAGAACAGGGTCATGGTCACCGATCCACAGCTCGGTGTTGTTTTTATCCTTTTCCATGACGGCCTGGAATCCGATTAAACCCGCCATTTTCGCTGCATCCGCATAGAGATTCCCATCGATCTTTTCCAGCTCCACGATAGCTTGACCGTTCTCAAGCATTAAGGGTTCATTACTGCCGGCAATCTTCTGTTCAATCATTCCGGTCTGCTGCGGTGTATCTTCTGTACTGCCCCCGTGATGCTTGTTATCACTTGTCTCTTGCTTCTTCTGTGTTCCAGCTGACTGCTGCTTCTGACCGGTGGACTGCTGCTTCTGTCCCCCGCCGCCGTTCTGCTGGGCTTTCTGGTTGCCTCCTCCAGCTGCACAACCCGATACACTTGCAGCCGTCAGACTGGCAGCCAGAACAATGGCTGCGATTCTATACCTTGTGGATACCATGTGCTATTCATCCTCCCGTGAAGGTTCCGTTACCTTCTATAGGATGGATTAGTGCAATCGTAACTATGCAGAGAAGCGTACTTTTTTAGATGCTCAGTGCTATGAAAAATGGTAACACAGAAGCAAAAGACAAACATAAAAAAAGTGCCTGAGCATCTTAGACACATAGGTCAAGATAGCTGCAGACACGTCATGATTGTTTATGAAATTATTAACCGATACTGCCTTCCATCTCGAACTTGATGAGACGGTTCATCTCTACGGCATACTCCATCGGAAGCTCCTTCGTGAACGGCTCGATGAAGCCCATTACGATCATTTGTGTCGCTTCATCTTCGGTCAGACCGCGGCTCATCAGGTAGAACAGCTGATCCTCAGACACCTTGGAAACGGTCGCTTCATGCTCAAGTGTAATATTGTCATTCATGATCTCGTTATAAGGAATCGTATCCGATGTCGATTGATTATCCAGGATCAGCGTGTCACACTTGATATTTGCTTTTGCTCCGTCCGAGTTGCGACCGAACGATGCAAGACCACGGTAAGACACTTTACCACCGTGCTTACTAATGGACTTGGATACGATCGTGGAAGTCGTGTCTGGAGCCAGATGGATCATCTTAGCACCGGCGTCCTGATGCTGGCCTTTACCGGCAACAGCGATGGAAAGAACCATACCCTTAGCGCCACGGCCGCGGAGCACGACAGCCGGATATTTCATCGTCAGCTTCGAGCCGATGTTTCCATCCACCCACTCCATCGTTGCGTTCTCATCTGCAACGGCACGCTTGGTTACGAGATTGTAGATATTTGGCGCCCAGTTCTGGATCGTCGTATAACGAACGCGTGCGTTCTTCTTGACGATAATTTCCACAACCGCGCTGTGCAGGGAGTTCGTGCTGTAGATCGGCGCTGTACAGCCCTCTACATAATGCACAAAGCTGTCTTCATCTGCGATGATCAGCGTACGCTCGAACTGGCCCATGTTCTCGGAGTTGATCCGGAAATACGCCTGCAGAGGAACCTCGCATTTTACACCCTTTGGCACATAGATGAAGCTGCCTCCGGACCAAACCGCGCTGTTCAGCGCTGCGAACTTGTTATCATTAGGCGGTATAACAGTACCAAAGTGTTCACGAAATACGTCTGGATGCTCACGCAGTGCAGTGTCGGTATCCATGAAGATAACTCCCTGCTTCTCCAGATCTTCCTGCATACTGTGGTAGACTACCTCCGACTCATACTGGGCAGATACACCGGCAAGGAACTTCTGTTCCGCTTCGGGGATGCCCAGCTTGTCGAATGTTTCCTTGATTTCGGTCGGTACTTCCTCCCACGTCTTGCCCTGCTTTTCGGATGGCTTAACATAATACTGGATGTCGTTGAAGTCCAGCTCATCCAGATCACCGCCCCAGCGAGGCATCTCCATCTTGTTGAACTGCTCCAGCGACTTTAATCTGAAGTCGAGCATCCATTCAGGCTCATTCTTCATTTGGGAGATTGTCTTCACGATCTCGGGTGTAAGACCTTTGCCTGATTGGAAAACGGACTTATGCTCATCACGGAAACCATATTTGTACTCTTCGAGTTCCGGGGCTTTCTTGGCCATTACAAATTACCTCCTTAGTGTGAAGCACTGTCCCGCTCACGGTTACGCTTCACTAGGGTCAGTTCTCGACCCCTTTGCGCAGCGCGTTCCAAGCCAGCGTGGCGCATTTAATCCGCGCCGGAAACTTGTTCACGCCCGACAGTGCTTCCAGGTCTTCATATTCCTCAAACTCTACCTCGTCACCCTTCATCAGCGAAGAAAACTTATCCGCCATGACGAGTGCCTCTTCCTTCGTTCTGCCTTTGACAGCTTCTGTCATCATGGAGGCGGAGGACATGCTGATTGAGCAGCCTTCTCCAGTGAAACGGGCCTCCCGGACGATTCCGTCTTCAACCTGCAGCTGCAGGGAAATACGGTCGCCGCATGTCGGGTTATTCAGTTGAATCGTAACCGATTCCTCTTCCATCGTACCCCGGTTGCGCGGGTTCTTGTAGTGATCCATAATGACACGGCGGTACAGATCATCCAATTGCATGTCCGAAGAACTCCTTTGTACGTTGTAATGCGGACACCAGCCGCTCCACTTCGTCTTCGGTGTTATAGAGATAAAAGCTTGCGCGAGCCGTTGCAGAAACTTCCAGCTGCCTCATCAGCGGCTGGCAGCAGTGGTGTCCGGCCCGAACGGCGATCCCTTCCGTATCCAACACGGTAGCAACATCGTGGGGATGCACATCCGCAAGATTAAAAGTTACAAGTCCTACGCGGCCCTCGCGAGGCCCGTAGATTGTGATACCTTCCATCTCGGAAAGCCTGTCATAAGCATAAGCTGCGAGCTTCGATTCATGACGGTCGATCTCATCCAGCCCTACTTCGGTAAGAAAATCAATCGCAGCAGCCAAACCTGCCGCTCCTGCAATTATAGGCGTTCCGCCTTCAAATTTCCAGGGAGCTTCCTTCCAAGTGGACTCATACAAGTCAACATGGTCAATCATTTCTCCCCCAAACTCTATCGGTTCCATGCGTTCCAGCAGCGATTTGCGGGCATACAGTGCACCTATACCGGTTGGTCCGCACATCTTGTGACCGGAGAAAGCGAAGAAATCGCAATCCAAATCCCTGACGTCAACCTTCATATGAGGAGCCGACTGGGCACCATCCACGACCATCACAGCACCATGACGATGAGCGACTGCCGCAATCTGCTTCACCGGATTAATGACGCCAAGCACGTTCGACACTTGCATGACAGATACAATTTTCGTGCGGTCCGTTATGGTCCGCTCTACATCGGCCATAGCGATCGTTCCGTCTGCCTGCAGGGGAATGTATTTCAAGATGGCGCCGGTCGCTTTCGCAACCTGCTGCCAAGGGATTAGATTACTATGATGCTCCATTGGGGTCAGAACAATTTCGTCCCCTTCCCCGCAGACTGAGCGTGCATAGGACGAAGCAACCAGATTAAGGGCTGTCGTCGTTCCGCGTGTGAAGACAATCTCATTTGCTTCCGATGCATTCAGGAAACGGGCAACCTTCTCCCTGGCTCCTTCATAAGCATCGGTTGCGCGCGAGCCCAGCGTGTGAACCCCGCGGTGAACATTGGCATTATTATTCTCATAATAAGCTTTCACCGCACTGATGACCGACTCCGGCTTCTGGGAAGTCGCCGCATTATCCAGATAGACGAGCGGATGACCGTTGATCTCCTGATGGAGAATCGGGAACAGCTTGCGGAGCTCGAGCACATTCATGATCCCAATTTCCCTTCGATTAGACGGTTCAGCTGATTACGGACAGCCTCCAGCGGTATATCTGACACAACCGGTGCAAGGAAGCCGTAAATAATGAGACGCTCCGCTTCGGCTTTCGAGATGCCCCGGGACATCAGGTAATAGATCTGTTCCGCATTGACCTGCCCAACACTTGCCGCATGGCCGGCAGTTACGTCATCTTCGTCAATCAGCAGGATTGGATTGGCGTCTCCGCGTGCCTTCGGGCTCAGCATCAGAACCCGTTCTGTCTGCTCACCGTTTGCCTTTGTAGCGCCCTTCTCAATCTTGGTGATACCGTTGATAATCGCAGTAGCCTGGTCGCGCATAACCGCACGGGTTACCATCTGGCTGTCCGAGCTGCGGCCCCAGTGTACGGCTTGTGTGGTGATGCTCATATTCTGTGAATGGGTGCCAATTGAAATAACTTTTGCGTCGGAGGTAGAACCATTCCCGTTCAGCACCGATTTCGTGTCCGACAGCAGGTTGCCATCGTGCAGATCGCCGATAATCCACTCAATGCTGGCATCATTATCCACAACCGCACGACGGAGCGATAAGTCAATCACATTGTCGGCAAGATGATGAACTGTAGCGAACGTTACTTTTGCCCCAGCCTTTACAATCACTTCAGCTGCACTGTGATGGACAGCAGGAGCCGACTTGCCTTCTGATCCGCTGACCACATAGTCCACATAAGTCACTTTGCTGAATTGATCAGCTACAAGCAGAATATGCGGAGCAAACGATGCTTCCGCATCATCCTGGAACAGGATAGCCTGCAGCGGAATTTCAACTTCTACATTCTTAGGAACGTAGATGAATACGCCGCCGTTCCAAAGTGCGGCATGGGTAGCCGTCAGCTTGTTCTCATCCTTCGGGATGGCTGTGAACAGGTACTGCTTTACCAGGTCCGCATGTTCGCGTGCAGCTGTTTCCAGATCGGTGAAAATAACACCCTTGGCCTTCAGTTCATCGGAAAGCTGACGGTATACCGCTCCAGAATTACGCTGTACGAGAAGAGTTCCGGCAGTGTCCTCCGGAAGGATTGCCTGAACCTCTTCCGGCAGCTCAGCCAAGGAAGCTTCCTTCTGTGCTTTATAAACCCCTAGGGCTCCCAGATTCCAACGGTCGATACGAACTTTCTCCGGCTTCGGCCACTCCAGCGTTTCCGACTGGTCGGCCGCTTCCGCTCTAAGCTCGGTCAGCCATGCAGGCTCCTGCTTATTTTGTGACAGTGACTCAACAATCTGACGGCTTACCGGGGTGCTCAATTGTGTACTCATATGCGTCATCGCGCTCCCTTCGTTAAGCCTGGCCGACGGTCTCGTCGACGATGCCCAGTTCTTCTTTCACCCAATCGTAGCCTTCTGCCTCAAGGCGTTGTGCAAGCTCAGGACCACCAGATTTCACGATCCGGCCTTGCATCATTACGTGTACATAGTCAGGCGTAATATAGTTAAGCAACCGCTGGTAGTGCGTAATGATAAGGAATCCGCGATCCTCGGAACGCATGCTGTTGACACCGTCCGCCACTATGCGCAGTGCGTCAATATCAAGACCGGAGTCGATTTCATCAAGGATGACAATCTTCGGATCCAGCATCATCATCTGCAGAATTTCGTTCCGCTTCTTCTCACCGCCGGAGAAGCCTTCATTCAGGTAGCGGTGTGCGAACTCCGGATTCATCTCAAGCTCTTTCATCTTGCTTTCCATCTGGCGGATGAACTTGATCAGGGAAATTTCGCTGCCTTCCTCACGGCGGGCATTGATAGCGCTGCGCAGGAAGTCAGAATTCGTCACACCTGCGATCTCGCTTGGATACTGCATAGCCAGGAACATGCCGGCGCGTGCACGCTCATCCACTTCCATCTCGAGGACATCTTCTCCGTTCAGGTGTGCGGTACCGCTAGTTACTTCATATTTGGGATGGCCCATAATCGCGGAAGCCAGCGTACTCTTGCCAGTACCGTTCGGTCCCATGATCGCGTGGATTTCGCCACCCTTGATCTCAATATTGATGCCTTTCAGAATTTCTTTTCCTTCGATGGCCGCCTTCAGGCCTTCAATCTTAAAATGTGTAGACATGGTCAGTCCCCTTCCAATATTATCATCAGCATCTCAAAAGCAGCCAAAGCCGTAGACCGGCACTGCATGCATTTGACCGCCTGAGTGATTCTCAGTGATTCTCACCTTGATTATAATTATTTTAGTATAAGTCCTGTTACAAAGCAAGGAAGTGAACAGGCATTTAACGGCCCGGGAGCAAGGTTTAATCAAACCTTTTTCTGATTTTAACCGTCTCTTCATGGAACTGTTCATCTGTCAAAACAGGCTTCATACCAGCTTCCGGGATGCGTTCTTCCAGCTTCACCCAGGATTTACAGCCCGTATAGACCGGCTTAAGTGGAATCTCAACCGGCTGCTCCAGCCGGTACACCCGCAGCAGCAAGATATGAAGCGGCTGTTTCCTTTTCCATTTTAACCGTTCTTCAGCAAAGGTATCAGTCCAGATATGTAATTCTTTGAGTTTGTCCAGCTGCTCCTGGTCCGTTACCTCAATATCGTCCACGGCCTCGGCGTAAGTATCAATCCGCAGCAAGCCCTGTCCGGGATCCCATTCCTTAAGCGTCTCGTCAACTAGTCCCTGGTATTCCGGCTTCAGCAGCTCACGGCGCTGATGCTCATAGGCGGGCAGCAGAAAAAACCGCGGGCTGACCAGTCGGAAATCCCTTGTCTCCTCGGCGATACCGCCTTTGCGCATGACCATGATGAGCTTGCCTTCCTTTAAGGCTTGTACGGCTGACGCCCATTCCTTAAGCGCAACATGTTCAGATCCGTCCGATCCATTAGTTACAAGCATATTAGAATGACCTCCATCCGTTCATTTTTGACATTATAACAAAAGATCGGATAAATAACAGCAGAACCTGCGACTCCATTCAAGCTTTTTCAAAATCAATTTTAAATTGAAACAATTTCTATTATACTGTTCTAGGAATCAGTACCCACGCACACCGCATTTATATAGGAGGTGGACCAATTGTCCGCATATCATCCGCTTTCTGAACAGGAAGCCATTGAACTTGCCAGTAAAATTACGGAAGTATTTGGTCCGGAGGCCCGTCTCACCAGCCGGGAAATCGGCGACGGCAATCTGAATCTCGTCTTCCATATCCGCGACGAGCATTCCGGCCGCAGCATTATTATGAAGCAGGCACTGCCCTATGCCAAGGTTGTAGGGGAGTCCTGGCCGCTGACGCTGGACCGCGCCCGGATCGAGAGCGAAGCGCTCCGTATACAGTACAAGCTGGCACCGGGCCTTGCTCCGAAGGTGTACGACTATAAGCCTGAGCTCGCATTGACCATCATGGAGGATTTAAGCGATCATGTCATCATGCGCAAAGGCCTAATTGAAGGCGGACGCTACCCTCATTTTGCAGAGCATATTTCGACATTTATGGCTAACACGCTCTTCTTCACATCCGACCTCGGAATGAATCAGCAGGAGAAAAAGCTGCAGGCCGGAGCTTTCGTTAACCCGGAGCTGTGTAAAATAACAGAGGATCTCATATTTGACGATCCGTACACCGTATCGGACAATAATGATTACGAGCCTGCCATTGAAGACGCGGCCAGAGCGCTGAGAGAAGATACCGAGCTTCATCTGGAAGTTGCTCTCCTGCGGGAGAAGTTCCTGACCCAGGGCCAGGCGCTCCTTCATGGCGACCTGCATACAGGAAGTATCTTCGTGACGCCCGAGTCCACTAAGGTTATCGATCCTGAATTTGCCTACTACGGGCCAATGGGCTTCGATATCGGCGCGCTGTTTGCCAACCTTCTGTTGAATTACTGCGGACAAGCCTTCTGGATCAAGGATGATGCGTTAAGAAGCGAATACCGCGGCTACCTGCTGTCCACAATGCGGAATGTCTGGAGCCTGTTTGAAGCAAAGTTCCGCGCTCACTGGGACAGCTCATGCGTGGACCGCATAGCGGCATCCACCCCTGGATACCAGGACCACTATATGCGCAGATTGCTGCAGGACTCTATCGGCTATGCAGGCTGCAAGATGGTCCGCCGGATTGTCGGCCTGTCTCATGTAGCCGATATTAATACAATCAGTGATCCCGACATCCGCGAACAGGCACAGCGCCAGGCACTTGCCATCGGAACGGCGCTGATCAAGCTGAACCGCACAGCGTCATCTATTGAACAGGCTGTTGATATCGCCGCAAGCACCACTGCAGGCTGACTACAACGCCTTATAGAAGACTTGTGTCCGCAACCAGTACAAGCGGAGCTTCCGCAGAAAGGAACCCTATCATGACTACAAATTCACGCGGCAAAGACCTGCAATCCGTGATATGGGCTGCGGACCATCTGCAGCTCCTCGACCAGAGGCTACTGCCTGAAGAAGTGCTGTACCTGGAGCTTCGCACATCGGAAGATGTCTGGGAAGCCATCCGCCATCTTAAGGTAAGAGGAGCCCCGGCCATCGGTATCTCCGCGGCATACGGACTGGTGCTTGGAAGCCATGAAGCCGCCGGCGGCAATCCTGAAGCATGGCTTGCAGCCGTCGAGAAGCACGCCGAGCATCTGGCTACATCACGGCCTACCGCCGTTAACTTGTTCTGGGCGCTGGACCGGATGAAGCGTCGCGCCGCGGAGCTGGCAGATGGCAGCAGAACCGCAGAGCAGTGCCAGGAAGGACTGCTCGCCGAAGCCATCGCCATTCAGAGTGAAGACGAAGAAACCTGCCGGCTGATTGGCGAGCATGCCCTCGACCTGTTTAAGGACGGCATGGGTGTTCTAACCCACTGCAATGCCGGCGGTCTTGCCACAGCCCGCTACGGTACAGCCCTGGCGCCCTTCTACCTGGCCCAAGAGAATGGCATTAACCTTAAGATCTTTGCCGATGAAACAAGACCCGTCCTGCAGGGTGCCCGCCTGACCGCCTTCGAGCTTCAGCAGGCCGGTATCGATGTCACTCTTATCTGTGACAACATGGCAGGTATGGTAATGTCCAAAGGCTGGGTCGATGCGGTTATCGTCGGGACCGACCGTGTGGCCGCTAATGGTGATGTGGCAAACAAGATCGGCACGTATAGCGTTGCAGTCTTGGCGAAAGCGCATGGCATCCCGTTCTATGTAGCGTGCCCGATGTCTACGATTGATCTGGAGACTCCAACCGGAGCCGAGATTCCGATTGAAGAGCGGGCCGCGGAGGAAATTACCGAAGGCTTCGGCAAACGGACAGCGCCCGAAGGCGTTAAGGTATTTAACCCTGCATTCGATATAACCCCGCACAGCTATGTAGATGCGATTATTACCGAGAAGGGCATTATCCGCCCTCCGTTCGATGTTAATCTTAAGAAGCTGTTTGACTCCATCCCGACAGCTTAGAAAATAGTGAGAGCCGCCCGGCCATCCCGGCGGCTCTCACGCTTATATCATGAGCTGAAGGGCGTCTGTCCCCTTCATGCCGGCATGGATGCCCAGTTTCTCGGCCTCAAGCGTAACGGATTCCAGCGGAGCCTCAAGAAGCTCATCCAGTGTGCGGACACCAACAGCCCGCCCTGCCACTATTCCTCTGTCAGCCAGTTTGTCATTAAGCAGACCGACATCAAGAGCCCCGCACATAATATAGCCCTTGTCTGTCGACACTGCGAGCAGCGTCGTCTTAGGAAGCTTCACTTCTACTCCCAGCACAGTAGTTCCGCCCAAAACGTATGGAATTAACCGAATCAACAGCAGTCACCCCCGCCTGTGTCATTGACCTTACCAGCTTATGCAGAAGTTAAACCCAGTGTAAGGGCAGATGTCACTATAAGCTGCTGACTATGTTTAAAACCTGACGGTGTAGGGTAAAAAAGTGCTAAAAAGATAGGGCTATATCCAAGGACCTATACATGATATGATAGAAGTAACACCACAAGACGGAGGACCTATGAAACCCCACGACTCCACATCGACTAAAGCATATATCTTTAATGTAGATCTCATGATCAAGAGCGAGTCCAATGCTTCCGCTCTGGAGAAGCTGATCAAACTACTCAATCAGGATCACGTCGTTGATTTCCGGATCCAGTCAGGCATCCAAATTGGCCAGTTAATTGAACAGGCGCTTCAAACACAAGAACCGGGTAAGGCTGTAGCGATACCAGCCAAGCTGCAAGCGAAGGCACAGCCTGCCTCACCCGCTGAAGAGCAGTCAAAGCCAAGAGCAGCCAAATCAGAGACAGCCAAGCCAGAGCCCGCAAAGACAGGCGGAGGCAAGGTGAATAAGAATCAGGAGATGGACCCCCAAGTTGTGGCGCGGATCCGGTCCTTTATAGCCGCTAACCAGCTGATCCGCTTGAACGTCAATAAAGGCCGGGGGGTAAAGCTCAGTGTGCCCTGCCGGATTTTGAATATGGATGAGGCAGCACTTATTATTACGGTCTACCATGTGGACGAGAAGCAGGTATACACCTTCAGCCTGAATGAAATAGATGATTTTATCCAGTAACGAAGCAGACCAGCACATCATAAATCCCTATAACTGCATGAGGCAGTCTGCCGGCTGATTACCCGCCTGGACAGACTGCCTCATTATTTTACCTCCGGATCATACGGAATGACTGTTGATTGCCGTGTTTACCGCTGTTTGGCCGGCCAGACGGCTGCAGCAATCAGTGCCCATCCGGCAATGAATAGAACACCGCCGAGCGGTGTAACCATACCGAGCTTCGTGAAACCTGTGAGCACCAGCACATATAGACTGCCGGAGAACAGGAAGATGCCGATATGCATCAGCCGCCCCCCAAGCCGCAGCTTTCTGCTGTCCCCACGAGACAGCAGAATGCCGGCCAGTATCATCCCAAGCGCATGGTACATATGATAGCGTACACCTGTCTCGTAGATTGCCAGCCTATCTGCCGTCAACCATCCCTCCAGACCATGGGCGCCGAATGCTCCCAGCATGACCGCTAACCCGGCATGAATAGCGCCATAAAACGACAGTTTATTGTTCAATGTTTCCACAACCTTCGTCATAGGGTATAATTTACAAAACAGGATAAAGGAGATACACGTACATATGGATCACAATCAACAACCTCCGCAAGACAATCAGTATCGCGATAAGCATGAGCAGCACCAGGGGATGACGCCGGTGGCACCAGCCCCTTATGATGAAGGATCGCTTAAACATTCCGGTCTCGGCATTGCGTCCTTTATCATCGGGATTGTCAGCAGCATTGGGATCATCGCGGTCATCTTCTCCGTTGCCGCGTCCATAGGCACTTACCTACTTCCGGACAATACGCTTGCTCCCGGCTTTGAGACAGACCCGGCTGTTATCTTATCTTCCCTGTCGATCCTGGCCGTACTCTTCCTGAGCTTCGTTGGATTGATACTCGGCATTATCGGTCTGGTTATTAAACGCCGCCGCAAGGTCTTCGGCATTATCGGTGTCGTTCTAAACGGGCTGCTGCTGCTTGGATTTTTATTCCTGATAATGACAGCTCCGCTGCTGCAAGCAGTCTGACTCGTACCGAATATCACAGTCGTTCCCCATCACAAGGGGAGCGGTTTTTATTTGGAATCTGCGACCACACGCCACTGCTCAAGCTTTTCCTTCAGAGGCAGTGTATACGCAGGGCTCGTTGATGGCAGCTTGACCAGCTTAGGCATATTTCCCGTAAGCTTGGGCGCAGCATGCCGCATGAAGAGCTCATACGCCTTGCCGCCATTAAAAAAGAAGGTCTCAATACCCGGATATTTCTCAAGCAAGGGGGCAAATTCGTTCACCTCCGGATTCCGTATGGCGGAATCCAGACTGCCGCTTCGTTCGCAAGCTGCCAGCACGTCCCAAAGCCCGATCCCCCGCTTCAACAAGAACTGCTTGCGCCGCTCATAATCTTCCTCCGGCTCTTGCCCGTACAATCCATACATAATCGGCCAAAAGCCGTTGCGCGGATGAGCATAGTAACGCCCTTCCTGCAGCGACACCTCTCCAGGCATGGAGCCTAGCACAAGTCTTGTACAGCCTTCATCCACAACCGGAAGCAGCGCTTCCAGACGCTCACTCAAGCAGTACTCACCTCCCATTACCTTTTGCAATAGCAATCCCGCTTGCAGTATCCAACCTGGCCGCAGGAGCAACATAATTCCCCTTCCATCCTCTAACTATAGCCGATCCCTGTCGGCCCGTTCAACTCTCCCCGATTCCCTCTCTGCTGCGTGTTCTGCATAAAGAGCTGCAGGTCCTAAGCGGTTTTCGCTCACATAACTGCTGCACGGCTGAATATATTGTATAACAAAGGCCGCATACCGGTTATGGAGGGGATGGCAAGCATGACAGAACCGTTGTTTATCGTGTCCAGGGAAGACTGGTCGCTGCATCGAAAAGGATATCAGGACCAATCCCGCCATCAGCAGAAAGTCCGGGAAGCCATTAAGCAGAACCTGCCTGATCTTGTCACCGATGAAAGCATTATTCTGTCGGACGGACGGCAGATTGTCAAAGTACCGATCAAAAGCATGGATGAATACCGCTTTGTCTACAACTTCAATAAGCAGAAACATGTCGGACAAGGGGACGGGGACTCGCAGGTCGGCGACGTGCTCGGCAAGGATCCCAAGGAAGCCAAGGGTCCCGGCAAGGGTCAGGGAGCCGGTGACAAGCCTGGGGAGGATTATGTAGAGACCGAGGTCAGCATGGCTGAGCTTGAAGATATGCTGTTCGAAGAGCTGGAGCTGCCCAATCTTGAGAACAAGCAGAAGGACGTCATGGAGGCTTCTGACATTGTCTTTCACGATATCCGCAAGAAGGGCATCATGTCCAATATCGATAAGAAGCGTACGCTTATAGAGAACCTTAGACGCAATGCCAATGCGGGCAAATCCGGCATATCTGGCATCAGCCCGGAGGACCTGCGCTTCAAAACCTGGCAGGAAGTGATGAAGCCCCATTCCAACGCCGTTGTTCTTGCGCTGATGGACACATCAGGAAGCATGGGCTCGTTCGAAAAATATGTAGCCCGCAGCTTCTTCTTCTGGATGACCAAATTCTTGCGGCGCAAATATGAGCATGTGGAAATCGTGTTTATTGCTCATCATACAGAAGCCAAGGAGGTCAGCGAGGAAGACTTCTTTACAAGAGGCGAGAGCGGCGGAACCATCTGTTCCTCGGCCTATCAGAAGGCCGTAGATATAATTGATTCCCGGTACCCTCCCCAGAGCTGGAACATATACCCCTTCCACTTCTCGGATGGCGACAATCTCACCTCGGATAATGAGAAGTGCGTCAAGCTGATTCATGAGCTGATGGCACGCTCGAATATGTTCGGCTACGGGGAGATTAATCAGTATAATCGCAGCAGCACACTTATGTCTGCCTACAAGAGCATAAACAGCCGTAAATTTCTGTACTCGATTATTAAGGAGAAGACAGAGGTTTATCAGGCTCTCAAGAAGTTCTTTTCCAAGCCGGCCAGCGTCTGACACTGGAGCTCTTCCCCGCCTCCGCCCGCAAATGAAGGAGCTTTCCCTTGTCATCGAGGATGACAGAGGGAAAGCTCCTTCTTGCCGCCTTAGCGTGCTGCTCATGTTCAATGCGGCTGCGGCACCTGACTATGCTGTTACCGGTAATACAAGCGAAGAGCATCAAGGATCCCCAGCGGGTTGCGGCGAAGGTCCTTCGCACTGAAGAAGACATCGCCTTTTATCTCTGGATGCTTCTTATTGTAGACCAGCTGATTAATGATCTCCTGCGGACTCTGCCATCCTACTTCCGGGGTGCCCAGCTTGTATGGGGAATGGCCAATATACAGGTCCACACCCGTCCCTCCGACTTCTCTGGCCCACCAGTCGGCAAGCGTGTCATACCGGACAGCGGTATTCGTCATGCTCCAGTACAGCTGAGGCATGATATAGTCCACCCAGCCCTGCCGGATCCAGGTCCTGACATCCGCGTACATACTGTCATATGCGGTCACTCCCGCCTTCGTATTAGAGCCAGTCGGATCGACAGCTGCATTGCGCCACACTCCGAAAGGACTGACCCCAAATTCAACTTCAGGGTTGACCTGTTTAATCGCAGACCCTAAATCCCGAATGAAGCTGTTAATATTATCACGCCGCCATTCCGCAACTGTAGCAAGCTTGGCCGGATTGTACGCCCGGTACGTAAGATCATCCGAAAACTTGCCCGAGGACGGGTAGAAATAGTCATCCAGATGGATGCCGTCCACATCATACTGCTGCACAACTTCTGTAACGACATCGATAATATGCTGCCTGGCTTCAGGTACTCCCGGGTTAATATAGAGCTTGCCTCCCGAATTGACAATCCACTGCGGGTATTTCTTGGACACATGACCGCTTGCCAGATTTTCCAGCTTGGCATCCGGACTTGCTCGAAACGGATTAAACCAGGCATGAAACGCCATCCCCCTGCGATGGGTCTCATCAATGAGGAACGCCAGCGGGTCATAGCCCGGATCCTTGCCCTGGGCGCCGGCCGCATACCTGGACCAGGGAACCAGCTTGGAAGGGTAGAAGCTGTCGGCAGAGGGCCGGACCTGCACGAACACCGTGTTGATACCGGCTGACTGCAGTTCATCAAGCAGCTTCACATACTCCTGCTTCTGCATCTCCGGCTTGCCGTATGAGGCAGCCGTAGGCCAGTCCAGATTATAAACCGTTGAGATCCATACCCCTCTCATCTCCGCCGCACTGTCCGGTATCTGAGGGACAGGGGCAGGAATTGGAACCGGAGCTGGAACTGCGGGAGATGCATCTCTTGCCGAGAGCCGGATGGTCTGTTCCACCTGGTTCCATACGACCTTCAACCCAAGCTGCTCACTGACAAATCGAATCGGCACCATCGTGCGCCCCTTCACCATCTGTACGGAAGCATCCAGCGGGACCGGGCTGTCGTTGACATAAGCCTCTGCCTGATTCCCTGTCATGCGGATAACGGTGTCATCACGCGTGATGGTAACGGTCCGTGCAGCCTGAACCCAAGCCACACTTGCACCCAAGCCTTCACTGATAACCCTCAAGGGGACCATCGTCACATTAACCTTCGGTATGATAAAAGGCGGCACATCTGTCGTTAGCTGCTCGCCTTCCAGATATAATGATATTGAACGTGCATCAGCCGCCTCGACCGTTGTCTTGAGCAGCGGAAGCATAAGCGATACAAGCAACAGCCAGCTAACCCATTTGCGAAATGCCATGCCAACAATAACCCCCATTATTTGGACTGATTATACCTTCCTCTATGTTAGACGTCTGAACGGCCTCTTTGTTGCTGCTGCCCGGAAAATAATCCAATGGGAAGTCGCCTGCTCAGGACAAGATCGGCTGTAAAAAAACTGCCCCCAAGGATAGCCCCTGGAGACAGTCTGGAATTGGCGCTTATACATTAGTTTGATTCTTACCGGAGCCTGGATTCGAGCTTGTTCTTCCACCGGGCCATCAGCATTCTGACGTCCTCCGTCCGAATGGGCTTGCTCAGACAATCATGCATCCCTGCTGGCATGCCCGTAACTTCTCCTTTAGTCTGCGGAATGGCCGTAAGCCCTACGAAGATCGGCAGCCTGTCGGCCGGGAGCAGATCCGTAACGAGTCCGACCGCCTTTACCCCATCCATCACAGGCATCTGGATATCGACAAAAACCAGATCGTAACGGCTGCGCAGCATATGCTCGACAGCTTCAATCCCATTTTCAACTACATCCGCATGCAGGTCTAATCTGTTTAACACGCGGAGAAAGAACTGCTGCTGAGCCGGATTATCCTCTGCAAGCAGAATACGAAGCTCAGACATACTTTCCCATTGCCAGTCCGCATCTGCCGGCAGTGCGGAAGAACCAAACAGCTGCAGACTTCCACTGCCTTGCCTGTTGGGGTTGTTAGCAGGCACCTCTTCCTCGGGTGCTTCCGTACACAGTGACTGCTGATGAGAGATAAAATGCAGCGTAAACGTGGAGCCTCTGCCTTCCTCACTATCAACCGTTACGTGTCCTCCCATTAATTCCGCCAGCCGTTTGCTGATCGCAAGCCCAAGACCTGTCCCGCCATATTTGCGGTTGATCTCAGGATGGAGCTGAGAGAACGACTGGAACAGGTCACCAAGCTTATCTGCCGGTATTCCGATACCCGAATCCTCGATCGCGACGCGGACGAGCGTGCCTTCCTCCAGCTCTGTAGGCTCACACTCCACCTTGATCCGCACATATCCCTTCTCCGTAAACTTAACGGCATTGCCAATCAGGTTAAGCAGAATTTGGCGCAGCCTGGTCCCGTCTCCCTGAAGCTCATGCGGGGTACCGTCCTTAATATAATAGCTCAGCTCGAGGCCCTTCTTCTCGGCCAGCGGCCTTAGCAGCTGAACCGTCTCGCTCAGGACTTCATCGATATTGAACGGCTCGTCGATCAGAACGAGCTTGCCCGCTTCCATCATGCTGTAGTCCAGGATGCCATTAATCATTCGAAGCAGGGTGTCTCCGCTGGTATGAATAATTTCCGTATACTCACGCTGTTCTTCAGTCAGCTCTGTTTCAAAAAGCAGGTCGGCCATTCCCAGAATCCCGTTCATCGGCGTACGGATCTCATGGCTCATCATTGCCAAAAACTCTGATTTGGCCTGATCCGCCTTTTCGGCACGCTCCTTGGCGTTCATGATCTCCCGCTCGTTCGTTATATCCCGGAATACAACTACCACACCCATTACAGCCTGATCGTCCAGCTTGTCGTTAATAGGGCTTACCTGATACTCTGCAAGGAAGCTCGTCCCGTCCTTGCGCCAGAACACCTCGTCAGAAATCAGCCGTACCATGCCGTCTCGGAGCGTAGCGTATACCGGGCAGGTCTCAAACGAATAAGGGGTTCCGTCCGCTTTTGTATGATGGATAAGGTAATGATTAACCTTTCCGATCATCTCATGTGCCGCAAAGCCAAGCATCCGTTCTGCGGCCGGGTTAACAAACATTGTCCTTCCATATTGGTCCATGCCATATATGCCCTCGGAGACCGAGTTCAATATTAGGCTGTGACGATGGCTCAGCGTTTCAATCTGTTCAATATACCGGGTTCGCTCCGTGATGTCATGAAGAATACCAAAGACGCCTACAACCTTTCCCTTGACCACAATCGGCACCTTGGTCACCCCGCACATGACCTGCTGGCCGTCCTTGCGGATAATGCGCATTTCGTAGCGCTGGGGCTCTCCGCCGCTCGCCTTCTCAAAATACTGCTCCGCCCGCTCATAATCATCGGGATGCAGCAGGCTGCGGAAGGAAGGCAGATCGCGCAGCTCCTGTCTGTCGTACCCTGTCAGCTCCTCAAAGCTTGGGTTAGCCGAAGTATAACGCCCCTCCAGGTCATAGGAGAACACGCTCGCCGGATTATACTCAAACAACGATCTGTAACGCTCTTCACTCTCGCGTATTCGATCCTCCAGCTGCCGCTGCTGCGTTACATCCCGAACGGTTCCAATCAGACTGACCGCCGAGCCGTCAGGGGCCCGCTCCAGCGTGGCCTGCGCGTGAATCACACGTTCCCCGTCTTCGCCGGCTAGTATACGGTACTCCGTCTCATATTCATTGCTGTGCAGGGACTGGTTCAGCGCGAGACTAACCCGCTCACGGTCATCCGGGTGCACAGCAGAGAGGAAACGTTCCACCATGAAAGGCCCCTGGCCCTCCAGCCGGAAAATTCTGCGCATCTCCTCCGAGCACGTCCACAAGCCTGCCTGAACATCCCAGTTCCACGAGCCGAGGTTCGCCAGCTGCTGTGCCTTGGCAAGATTATTCTCGCTGTGACGCAGCTGCTCCTCCCCCTGCTTCCGAGCTGTTATATCGCGGCCTATACCCAGATAATAAGGCGACCCGTCCTCCTCATCTTGAATCACCTTCATCGTTGTCTCAAACCATCTATAGCCGCCGTCCTTATGCCGAACCCGGATCTCGAAGATACTGCCGTCCGAATAGTCTCTCTCCACGATGTTCGAGGGATCATCAAACAGAGTGCGGATATCCATATCCCGCAGCTCTGATTCCTCATAACCTAGCAGCTGCGTTGCTGAAGGAGAAATATATAAGAGCTTACCGCCCGGAGAGCTGTATGTAATAACATCCTGAGCATGGTCGGTAATAATCCGCAGCAGCCGCTCCGGGTCTTTCAGAAGATCCATGCCGCCGCTTCCCGTCTGCTGCACTTCCTTAATGAATATGTAAGAACCAAGAACCGTTTTCCCTTCCCGGGCAGGAAGCTGATCTGTGATAACGGCTATATGACTTCCGTCGGCCCGCTGGATTTGAGCTCTTCCAGTCTGTTTCATCTCCCCGCTGGCAGCCTCACTTCCGTTAACGCCCGGATACCCGGACACGAACAACTGCCTCACGGTTAAAGCAGCAAGTGCTTCTTCCGTATGGCCGGTTAACTGCTCAGCTGCCGCATTAGCGGTGATGATTACCCCTTCTTGATCCACAAGAAGTATCGCCTGGGGATGGTCTTCGAATAAGGAGGCAAATAATTTGCCCTGCCCTGCTTGTTCTCTCAGACGCTTTGTATGTTGTTTTTCAGCCATATGACTCCCCACCCGTTAACTCAGCTTTTCTGTACCTCATTCGAACCTGCAGCAATTATTACCCATATCTAGCTGGTTTGAAATTTCAAAAGGCATACTGTTCCATGACCCGGCCTGGAACGTATCGTCATTCTTCCATTCATCGCACGGATCAGACTGATGACCACCATCAGCCCCAGCCCGGTACCCTTTTCCTTGGTCGTAAAAAAGGGCAGACCGATTCTTGCCAGCTCCTTGCCGGTCATGCCGATACCTGTATCTTTGATCTGAATCATCACACTGCTGCTGTCCCGCCAAGTTTCAACCGTCAGCTTGCCGCCGTCCGGCATAGCTTCTACCGCATTTTTAATGATATTGTACAAGCACTGCTGCAGCTTGCGGGAATCGCCATGTATAGGCAGTACGCCTTCTGAATGGTGTTCAATCCGAATATCGATGCCGGACTGCTCTGTTAAAGGATCGACCCAAGTTTTGATGTTCTCAACCTCCTTCACGGCATCGAGCTCGCGTGCCTCCTCAACCGCCGGCTTGGCAAAATTCAGATAATCGGTAACCACCGCGTTCGCCTGCCTGATCCCCTTCATCGCCTGATCTCTGTAGAGCTCAAACTGCTCAGCCGGCAGCTCCCGCTTGCCCAACAGCTGGAGGAAGCCCAGAGCAGAAGTCAGCGGATTCCGGACTTCGTGGGAGATGGAAGCCGCAAGCTCACCTACCAACTGATACTTTTCCATATTGAGCTGTTCTTCCTGCAGACGCTGCTGATTGTTAATCAGATGAGCGATGACGGTCAGAGCCGCGGCAGCCAGATAAGTACCGGACAGAGCTGGCAGCCCGCCGTCATTAAATACCGGACTGCCGCCGAAAACCCTGTACAGCACAAGGTAAATCATCATTAAGATAGCTGTCCGAATGAGCTTGTGAGATAAGCGTACCCGCAGCCATCCGCGGTTACCAGCATACCATCCAACCGCTGCTAACATGAGTGAGGCCGCTCCGGCAGCGTAGGACTCATTAATCCCCAGAAAGAAACTGCCGATATTAAATACAGTCCATGCCACCAGCACCGGCAGGCGCCGTTCATACATAAGAGCAAGGGATAGACAGACCGGTATGGTGTAGATCACATACAGGCTTGGATTCGGTTCAATAAAAAGGAAATAGAAGCAAGACAATAAAAGCAAACCGCTTAGCAGCATGCTTCGATGAAGGCGGAGTTCTTCCAAGCGGGGAGACAAGAACAAGTAAAGCAGATTGGCGGCCATCAAGCACAGCAGGCCGTTCACTTCATACGCCAGGATCAATGGAGTCAATTGGGTTCTTTCCTTCCGTCCGTAAGCGTGATAGTTTTACTACTATTTTACTATATTATCTGCCAAAGCAACAGTATCTGCTGCGGTAGTCATTCAGCTTGGCAGCCCGCTTCTTAAGCCAATTTATGCTGATTTCCTATGATAGATATCTCAAGTTAAAAGGTGGCGTTAATCTTGTTCCGATCCATTCGTTCCAAAGTAACGGCTGTTGTTCTTCTCTCAACGGTCCTTGCCATGTGCAGCGCAGGTCTTGCTAACTATTATTTGGCCAGGTATAAGCTGACCGAGCAGCTTGAAAGCAACAGTCTCAGCGCTGTTATGGATACCGCAAGGAGCTTGTCCAATTATCTCGAGCTTCAGCTGGTGAAGGGTGAAACCATCGGCAGAACTGATGTCATCCGGCACGGTACGCTGGAGGAAAAGCTTGCATACCTGAATGCTGAGCTTAAGCAGGACAGAGAAGCTATGGTCAGCGCAGGTATCGCGCAGGCTAACGGCACTCTGAGGCTGACTGACGGTAATACCCGGCAGCTGGGTCCCAGCAGCCGATTCCTTAAAGCGCTTGGCGGCATCCCTTCCATCAACGACCCTGTATTCGATGAAACGGGACGCTATGTCATCAATCTCTACATCCCTGTGAAAAGTGCATCCGGCCAAGTGAATACGCTCCTGTTCTTCTCATTGGATGCTAAAAAGCTGTTCGGGCAGCAGCTTCAACCGATCAATCCGCAGGATCCTCGAAGGGTTATCCTGGTGGATCAGGACGCCAACGTACTCTATCACTCCAACCCTGAATTCATCCGGAAGCGGAATTATTATAACGAATATGCTGCCGATGCTTTACAGATCAAGCGGCAGTTTGCAGAGCCATATGGCATTGTAGACCTTAATCTTGGCTACGCAACCAAGACCTTCTATTCCCAAATCCCCGGAAGCAGCTGGCTGCTGGCCTACTCCTTTACCACCGAAGATTTTTATTTGCCGCTTCACGGTCTGTTCTGGACAACGCTTCTGGCTGCAGCAGTATCCGGGGTAATCCTGTTTATCATTGTGTACTGGACCTTCCACCGGTTCATCATGCAGCGTGTCCGTCAGATTGTGACAGCGACTGATAAAGTAGCAAGGGGCAATTTCACTCTGCCCGCGATCGAGATTCAGACCATGGACGAGCTGGGCCAGCTTGCTCATTCCGTTAATGGCATGGCAAGAAGTCTTCGGGGCATGTTTGAGCCTTTCGAAACATTCATCCACCGCAACCACTATGCCATGATTGTGACGGATGCGGATTACCGGATCAGCCTTTTTAACAGCAGAGCTGAGGAGATGCTCGGTTACAAAGCGGAAGCCGTCGTGAACCGTGAGACCCCTATGCTGTGGCTTGACCCCCAAGAGCTTGCGCGGCGGTTAGATGAATCACGGAACCTGACGGATGAAGAGCTTACACCCGGCGCGTTCTTCGCGCGGATAGCCGATCAATCGCCTGAGGAAGAAGAGTGGACGTGGATCGCAAGCGATGGCCGCCGGATACCAGTACATGTCAATGTGACCGAGATGACCCACCCAGACGGCCAGACGAAAGGCTTCGTTATCGTAGCCCGTGATGTTACAGCTTATAAGGAAACCATTGTTTCCAGGGATCAGATGCTCAGCATCGTCGATTCTGCACATGACTTTATCGCGTGTCTTCATGCTGACGGCGCCATGTTCTTCATCAACGATGCCGGCATGCGTTTTCTGGGTATTGAGGAGCTCACCGACTGGAACCGCAATCTCAAGCAGTACATCAGCCCGGAGAGCGGCTGTGATCTTGAGGAAGCCTTTCAGTCGGCCGACCGTGACGGATATTGGGAGCATGAGGTGGAATACCTCAGTGCAGACGGTTCGGTCGCGACCATGTCGCAGTCACTCGTGGTTCAGCAAACCGAGGGAGAGCCTTACTATTTCACAATAATACGGGATATGAGTGAACAGAAGAGATTCCAGCAGCAGCTACTTGAAGCGAACCAGGCCAAGAGCATGTTTCTCGCTCGCATGAGTCACGAAATCCGAACGCCGCTGAACGGCATAATCGGGCTAAGCCATCTGATGCAGCGCACACCGCTTACCGTAACGCAAAGAGACTATATGCAAAATATTATGGAGTCCTCAGATTCTCTGCTGCGGATCATTAACGATATCCTTGATTTCTCCAAGGTGGAAGCAGATCAGCTGTCGCTTTCGGCTGCGCCGTTCTCCCTCCAGCAGACGATTCGCCGCATATGCGGTTCAGCAAGTGTTCTGCTGGGCTATAAGCCGGTTGATATTCTGATCGATATATCCCCGGACCTGCCTGCCGCGCTTGTTGGCGATGAAAGCAGACTAAACCAGGTTCTGATGAACCTGCTCAGTAACGCCATTAAGTTTACAGATCAAGGCACAATCCGGCTTGGCGTGTCCGTCACCGGTCATAAGGAAGCCTCGGTTCTGCTGACCTTCACGGTTACCGATACCGGAATCGGGATCTCGGAGGAACAGCTTCAGCATCTGTTCCAGCCATTCATGCAAATTGACGGCTCTACCTCTCGCAAATATGGCGGCACAGGGCTTGGGCTGGCCATCACCAGGCAGCTGGTGGACCGGATGGGCGGAGAGCTGACTGTCATAAGCAGGCTGGATGTGGGAAGCGAATTCCGCTTCACTCTTCCGTTCGGCACAGCACCGGACACGACAGAAATGAGGCTTAACCGGACGGGGCTTGACGTCCTGGTTGTCGAGGATAACGCCGAGGCCCGTGATAATCTTGCCTCCACAGCCGCCGGTTGCTCCGGCCGGGTAATGACGGCAAACAGCTGGTCCGAAGCATTCCATAAGCTGCGCGATTCATCACCTCCTGATGTGCTGCTGCTCGATATGGAGGCGGAGGATATGTTTGGCGAGGATACATGGTTCAATATGCGCCGTTTGACCCGTCAGCTGAAGGTTAGCACCGTCCTGTATACCTCCTTAAACGGCAGGCATGCCATTGAACAGCTGGATGAGCATTGGAAGCCTGATGCCGTATTGGTTAAGCCGCTGAGTCCCTTGGCTCTGCACCAAGTACTGCTTACTATTGAAGAGAGGCGGCTGAACGGGGAAGCTGATATCCCGCTGTCCGATCATGCAGTACCGAAGCTTGCAAACGCAGAGACCCGGCATATTCTCGTAGTGGAGGACAATCTGATTAACCAGATGGTTACAAGACAGCTGCTGGAGGAACGAGGACTGCGCGTCACGGTGGCGGCCGACGGTTATGAGGCGCTGGAGCTGCTTAAGACAGAGCTGTTCGACCTGACCTTTATGGATATGCATATGCCGGGCCTTGACGGGATCGAAACTGCCAGGCGGATCCGCGCGTTGGCGGAGTTCGATCGCATGCCTATTATTGCCTTAACCGCCGACACGACCTGGGAAGGCCGGGAAGCTTGCCTGAAATCTGGTATGAATGATGTCCTGACTAAGCCGCTGCAGCCAGAGATCCTGATACAGGTTGTCAGCCGCTGGCTGCCCGGCGACGGCCTCCCTTCCGAAGAAGTGACCCTGGATCAGGCTTCAGCAGGCAAGCATCATCAGATGTCTCCCAGATTCCTGAACATTCAGGCTGATCCCGCTATCTTTAATCCGGCGGCAGCTCTGCAGCTGCTTGATGGCAAGGAGGAGCTTCTCCTTCAGCTGCTCGCTTCCTTCCGTCAGCAGTACAGCGACGCATCGGACCGTATCGAGTCTCATCTTGAGCTGCAGGATCTGGCAACAGCCCGGCGGCTTGCCCACTCGCTGCGCGGTGCAGCCGGAAGCCTTGCAGCCGGTGCAGTATACCGGACCGCAGGCAGGCTTGAAACCGTCATCGAACGTCAGGATACGATCTTCTTCCCCCAACTCATCCAGGAGCTGCGAGTGGATCTGGCAACTTTCGACGAACTTATTGCAAAAATTTGAAATTCGACAAAAACGGAAATAGACTTCCAGCTCTGTGCAGGCTATAATCTTGTTAACGGTAAAATATTAACAAAGTGTTTCATTTTTTAATAAACCGCTCACAGATTTAGGCAGGTGCGACCGCATGATGAAAGTACTAATTATCGAAGACGACAAAATTTTTGGAGAAATGCTGAGTTTATACCTATCCGGAGAGAATTTCGAGGTGAAGCATGTCGAAACTGCCCGGGACGGGCTAGCGGCCGTCACCTCCTACCAGCCGGAGGTCATTCTGCTTGACCTGGTGCTGCCCGATGGTGACGGGGCAGATCTTTGCGTACATATTCGCAGTATCACACAGGCTCCGATCATTGTTGTATCTATGAAGTCGAACGTCAGTGAGAAGATTAAGGTCCTTACTGCGGGCGCGGACGATTACATGTGCAAGCCCTTCAGCATGCAGGAGCTTAAAGCCCGGATAGAAACAATCTGGCGACGATTCCAAGCAACCCCTGTTGTGCAGACAGACCTGCAGCAGGTGCCCGAGGCGCCCTTAGAACGAATTCAGGTCGATCATGAACGGCGCACCATTGTCATAGATGGGCAGCATCAGGAAACCACTTATTCCGGCTTCGAAATCATGCGTATGTTCTGCCAGAATCCAAGCCGGGTCTTCAGCCGGGAAGAGCTAATCAATTCACTCCGGGGTGTAGACTCTTATATCAACGACCGGGCGATTGACGTGCATGTTACCAATCTCCGCAAGAAGATAGAAGTGAATCCGAAGGAACCGAAGCACATCAAGACGGTATGGGGCGTCGGCTACAAGTTTATTCCCTAACAATTGCCCTGTATGACTCAGGGCCGCAGGCGGTATTCTCACGATAATCGGTGAGAATACCGTCTTTTTCATGGGAAAACCACACAGCTTTTTAACACTTGTCTGATACCTGGGGCACAACTTTTCACAAACTTATCTCCGATAATAGTAGTAAGCTATGTGAAAATAGGAGATGAGCTTTTGTGCATATAACGGATTTATCAACTATCGTTCCGGATCAGGCTGCTGCCTCCCGGCCTGTATTCGGTACGATTGGCCAGCCAATCATCGAACCTGGCACCGTGCTGTCCGCGGCTCTGCTTGAGGATATGAAGCGTCTGGGCATTCGCCATGCCGTGACAACCGATGAGGAGACAAGGGATGTCCGTTTCGACGAGCTGATTGACTCCAGTCTCTGGATGCGTTATGTGCTGATTATGCGGAAGGTGTACTTAAATGCGACTGCCGGTGATTTTGCTGAGTTTGAGCTGTTCGACGCCGCGATGTCCATTGTGGAGAAGGCTCGTACCCGCTCCATAATTGTCCCCCTGCCGACAAGCTCCGTTCCCTGCGCCCTGCAGCCATTCGCACACGTCGTCAACGTCGCCATATGGGCTGCCCAAATTGGAGTCTGTATTAACCTTCATGCAAGTAGGCTTGTGGACCTGACAGTAGGCTGTCTGCTGCATGACATCGGCAAGCTGCTGACCGAGCAGCAGAGCGAGCATGCTGAAGCCGGCTACCGGTTTGTGAAGCGGCTGTTTCCGCCCGATTCGGATATCCCGCATATTGTCCTGCAGCATCAGAACGTACCGTTGGCCGGACTCCGCAGATTCACACTGGATCGGCCGTTCGTGGATCTGACCCGGATCTGCCAGATGTGCAATTATATGGACCACTTAAGCTGTGAGGCTGATGCCATGCATTACGGCGCGCTGGAAGTGCTTATGGCCCTCAGTAACACAATGTTTACCACGGACGAGCTTCAGGCGCTTGTGCAGGTAGCGCCCAAGTATATGCCCGGCAGTACAATTCAGGTTCATGACGGCCGCAAAGCTGTTGTCGTCAAGCTGACCGAATGTGCGGACAAGCCAATGCTCCGCTTCATCGGCACCGATACCATCGTGGCGCCGGAAGGCTTGTCGTCGATGCCCGCTTCACTGGTGAAGCCTTAACAGCGTGAATATGCCTGCAAACAAAGCAGGCCGGTCCTTCAGCAGCGCCCGGTTAAGGGCGCTGCCGGAGAACCGGCTTTTTTACGTTCACACTATATTGGTTAACACAACCGTTAGCTTACTTCTCGCCTGTCAGTATGCGTGTGTACGGCGAGTCAATCGGCAGCATGATCACCGGCTCACCCTGGAATGTCGTAATATAGCTTTCCAGAGTCCGGTACAGCTTGTAGAATTCCGGGTCCTTGCCATAAGCCTCGTTATAGATCCGGGCAGCTTCACGCTCGCCTTCAGCTACGATTTTCTTAGCATCGGCCTCGGCCTGAGCAATCAGCTCTGTCGCCTGACGGTCTGCATTGGAGGTGATTTTGCGCGACTCCTCATCCCCCTCTGACAGATAGCCCGCAGCGATCGACTGGCGGTCCGATATCATCCGGTTGTATACGCTCTGCTTGTTCTCTTCCGGCAGGTCGGTACGCTTGATGCGCACATCGACGATTGAAACCCCATAGTTCTGCCGCTCCGCCACCTCCGCAACAATCTCTGTGATCTCATCATTCAGATTGCCTCGGGAGGTGTTCTCGCTTATGATACTGCCGTACTCTATCTCCGACAGCTTCCGCCTAAGTGCGTTGTATACAGCATCGCTTAACCGGCTTTCAGCAGCCGATACGGAATGAAGGGACCGGAGGAAGAGCTGGGGATTGTCAATGCGCCATACCATATAGTTATCGACGATAATCGGCTTCTTGTCCTTGGTCAAAATAGTCGTCGGCTGGCTGTCATAAACCTTCTGGTATTTGGGCAGTGACGCAACCGTTTCAATGAACGGCACTTTGAATTTAATACCCGGCTCGACATGAACGCGCACCGCTTCACCAAACTTCATTACGACCTTGTACTCGCCTTCCTTGACGATGAACATAGAGCCGAACAAAGCGATCAGTACCAGAACCGCCGCTGCTCCGGCGATAACCCACTTACGATTGTTCATGGTCATTGTCCGCTGCCCCCTTCATTCGTGCCTGTGCTTTCAGTCTGCTGGGTACCGTTCGTCCCCTGCTTGGCGGATGAAGATTTGCCCATCAGCTCATTAAGCGGCAGATAATTCACCGTATCACTGCCTCCGTCTGTTATCACAATCTTCGCGTTCGGCAAAATCCGCTCCAGCGTCTCCAGTATGAGGCGGTCAGAGGTGACAGCAGGATTTTTCACATATTCATTGTAGACGGCATTAAACTTCGCCACGTCACCCTCGGCGTTCAAAATCCGTGATTTCTTCTGTGCTTCCGCATTCTCAATCAGCGCCTGTGCCTCGCCTCTCGCTTTAGGCAGCCTGTCGTTTACATACTTCTGCGCCTGGTTGATCTTCGTATTCTTCTCCTCGCGGGCATTCGTCACATTCTTGAATGCCTCCTGGACCTGGCCCTCCGGCGGTTCAATATCCTGGAACTTCAGGTCAATGATCTGTATGCCGGTGTTATACTGATCTTGGATTTCCTCCAGCTTCTTCTTCACCTCGGCCTGGATAACCGTCTTGCCTTCGGTAATCGCGTAATCAAGCTTGGTCGATCCCATGACGGAACGGATGGCCGCGCTGGCTGAATTGCGAAGGAACTTCTCCGGCTCTTCGATGTTGTATAGATAATCCCGTACGTTCGCAATCTTCCATTCCACAACGGCATCAGCGGACACGATATATTCGTCACCGGTAATCATGAGCGCCTCTTCTTCGACCGGAGTAATCTTGCCGCCTTCCTCCCGGTACCCGATATGAATCTTCTGCGTCAGATTCGCCGGCACCTTAACCACCTGCTGAATTGGATAAGGCAGCTTGAAATGCAGCCCCGAGCTCTCCTGCGTCGACGTATATTTGCCGAATGTCAGGATCGCCGCCTCCTCCTGTTCCTCTACTGTATAGAAAGTCGTCATTCCGAAGCCGACCACTAGAAGTATGACAGCTCCAAGCAGCACCTTCTTCCACAGTCCCGGCGGCAGCTCCACATTACGCTTCGTCTTGCCGTTCAACCCGCCCTGATAAACTTCCATTCTGCCATCCCCTCTCCTGCTTATCACCGGCTCTGACTCCCCTTTACCGGTCATGTTAGGTAATACGGGATGCGCTCGCTATCGTTTCGCCCAATTGTTGACGCAAAGAAGCTCTCCTTCGAACGATTAAGGATCGCCGGGAGAGCTGGCTGAGATCTGTGCAGAAGGAACAAGCAGTTATTGGTCAAGCCAATGTTCAAGAAGAGCAGTCTGCTCTGGCTTATTACTGTCGTTAGTATCCAGCTTTAGCTTTTCAAGTGCAGCGAGCTCTTTTTTCAATTCTTCTTGAAACAGTGGGTTATGTTCATTTATTAAATTCCCATTTAGCACGGAAAACCTCCCTTGGTGACCACCTTTAATATAAAAACTATTATTATTCTCGTCCATTTGTTTACCTAGGAAAAGGTAATACTCCTCTCCCATCTCTAGTACTTGTTTATTAAGTTGATGAATAATTACCTCTTTATAGGATTCTTTTCCTTTCCACTGCTCAATAACTTGAACTGTGGAAATAACCACCATATTGTTAGGCTTCTCTTGAGAAACAATTGTTCCGTGTACAATTAAATCAGAGTTGTTCTTCAACTCTTTCAGAGAAGAGCTGCTATCAGCGAACATACCTTCAGCCAGCGTACCGCCTTCAGCTATGTCTACACTGTCTACTAATGAGACAGTAAACTCTCCGTCTTTTGTAATAATGGAGGATTTAGTGATCTCGTTAACACGCCCAGCTTGAGATGAGGATATGACTTCGGATTCATAACTTACTTCAGTCGTTAAAATCATAGCCGTGCTGACTATGAGGGCAGTCCCCAGTATATATAAACTGAGCTTTTGCATGTTCTTATGGACCCCTTCCACTTACCTACTATATCCAAAATTAGAATATAAAAGCTATTACTCGCTATTATACACTTATCGCTATATTTCGCACAGATGATTCTTAAGTAGATGAGCAGCCCCCTACTTTAAGCAATCCCCAAGGAGCATACCCCTGCCTGCCTGCTCATAAGATTAAAATACCAATCCGCGCCTTATGTGCAGGCGGACAACAGTAGGAGGGGACGTGCGGTGAATCAAGATGAGATGCAGCAGCTGGAGCGGGCGATTGATGAGATTACCGAGATCGCAACAGGCTTCGGCCTGGATTTTTATCCGATGCGTTATGAAATATGCCCCGCGGAAATTATTTATACCTTCGGCGCTTACGGAATGCCTACACGGTTTAGCCACTGGAGCTTCGGAAAGTCCTTCCATAGGATGAAGACCCAGTATGACCTGGGCCTTAGCAAAATCTATGAGCTCGTGATTAACTCAAACCCGTGCTATGCCTTCCTGCTCGACGGCAACTCGCTGATTCAGAACAAGCTGATCGTCGCTCACGTATTGGCACACTGTGACTTCTTCAAGAATAATGTGCGCTTCAGCGCCTCCAACCGCAACATGGTCGAGAGTATGTCCGCTACAGCCGAACGGGTCGCCCAGTATGAAATGGCCTATGGCGCCAGGGAAGTCGAGCGCTTCATAGATGCTGTGCTGGCCGTACAGGAGCATATTGATCCAACGCTCATTAAGCCCTACCAGCTCGACAAGACCCGTTACATCGAGATGCTCCGCAAGCAGCAGGAGGAGGAAGAGCAGGGACTCCCGGTCCGAAGCAGCCCGTACAGCGACCTGTGGGACCTTGAGAAGGAGGAGGCGGAGGACGAAGAGACGGATAAGACGAAGCGGTTCCCGCCGCAGCCCGAGAAGGATATCGTCTGGTTTATCGAGGAATATTCCACCGTTCTGAAGGACTGGCAGCGCGACATCATGTCCATGCTCCGGGATGAGATGCTGTACTTCTGGCCGCAGATCGAAACGAAGATTATGAACGAAGGCTGGGCTTCGTACTGGCATCAGCGGATTATCCGCGAGCTTGACCTGACAAGCGAAGAGACGATTGAATTCGCAAAGCTCAACTCCGCTGTCGTTCAGCCGTCAAGACACAGTCTGAATCCTTATTACCTGGGTCTTAAAATATTCGAGGACATTGAGAAGCGCTGGGACAACCCGACCGAGGAGGAGCGTGAGCGTGCCGGCCGCAAGCCCGGCAAGGGCCGGGAGAAGATGTTCGAGGTGCGGGAGCTTGATTCGGACATCTCCTTCCTCCGTAATTACCTGAACAAGAAGCTTGTCGACGATCTGGATTTGTATGTCTTTGAGAAGAAGGGGCCCGAGTGGAAAATCACGGACAAAGCATGGGAAAACATCCGCGATCAGCTCGTTGTATCCCGCGTAAACGGCGGCTTCCCGAACATTGTCGTCACAGACGGCGACTATAACCGCTCAGGCGAGCTGTACCTTTCTCACCACTATGAAGGGGTTGAGCTCGACCTGAAGTACGTGGAGCGCACACTCCCCTATGTGGTCCAGCTTTGGGGCAAGAATGTTCACCTGGAAACATTCGTAGAAGACAAGAAGCTTGTTTTCAGCTGCGACGGCAAGAAGATCAGCCGCAAGTTTCTGTGAATTTCCTAACGTTTCAGAATATGCCAACCGCGGGTATCGATTATGTAAGCTGCCGCTTCCATGCTGAATAACTACGGGAGTAACATCCCAGACAACTGATGAGGTGATGAGATATGGAGACGCTTCTCATTATAGTAGGCGCAGCCATTCTGGTCGGGGCTGTCGTCTGGTTCAGTAAAAGCCGGTGGAAAACAATCGAGACCGCCAGAGGCGGAAATGTGGATGCACTTGAAGTGAAGAATGCTTATTTAAAGGATAAAGATATACGCAGCAGGGTTAAGGTTGAGAATGGCGGGACACCCGTTACAGGGATCGCTTCTACAACCGGAACGCTGGATACATCCTTCGGCGCAGCGGATGCCGCTGACGACACCGTTTACCGGCTTGAGGTAAACGCAGGCGACCTGGATAAGGCTGAACGGGCCCTGCAGCAGTTCGAGCAGGAAGTCCAGCATGATGAAGGTGTGAGACTGTAACAGCAGGCAGCGCAGTAATGCATTTATTGCGGCAGCCAAGGGATTAGAGCTAACAATTAAATAGAGAAGCAGTGCTGCAGTTCAAGCGGCAGATGCCCCGGCTCTTATATGGAGAGAGCCGGGGCTTTTTTTACGATTGCTTAACTGCCGCCACTCTCAGCCTTCTGTAATCTGCCGTCCAGCTGCCGTCCCGGTAGCACAAGGGCTTTACGGCTTCCTCCACGTAACGTCTGACCGCCCGCTCCTCTTCCTGATCCAACCCGGCGAAGACACCGCCTGCAAAATGATCCAGCCAAATCTGAAGCCCTTGTTCCCCTCCGCTCAGTGGTGTCGGACGGTCATAGCTGTAGATGGAAAGGACTCGGAAGCCGTGCTTCTCCAGCAGCTGCTGATATGCCTCCGGAGTTGGGAAATACCACGGAAGGACGATCCTCCTCCCCAAGCTCAGCAGCTGGGCCGACTTCTGCAGGGCATGTACAATTGAGGCAATGTTCCCATCTGCGCCGAACTCAGCCACGAACCGGCCCCCGACTCGGAGTGAAGCGGCAATGGAAGCAGCCGTTCGCTCCGCATCCGTCATCCAGTGAAGAGCCGCATTGCTGAAGATGGCATCCACCGGCTTTGCAGTCCGGTACGCTTGGCCGTCGGCTTCCACGAACTGCAGGTTCGGGTATTTGCTGCGGGCGCGCTCAATCATTTCCCGGGAAAAGTCTACTCCCGTCACCGCGGCACCGCTGCTTGCCAGCTTAGCCGTCAAGTCTCCCGTTCCGCAGCCCCAGTCCACTGCCGACTCTCCCGGCTGCAACCGAATAATCTCGATCAGATCCTCGCCTCCCCTGGATACAAAAGCCATTGCCCGGTCATAATCCTCTGCTTGCCAGCTGTTAGCAGCCATATGTTCCACTTCCTTCCTGTTGGTTACATTAGTTGTAACACGTTCAGGGTGATTAGTTTAATATATAAAGTAAATATACTTTATAGTTTATACCTATATATTACCTAAAAGAAACCGGACGATCCTGCGATCGGCCGGCTTCCTTGTGATAGGTCGGCTAAGCTCCCCTGCTGATTAACGGTTCAACAGACTGCCCACGTAGCGCAGCAGCTCGTTGGCACATACCGGGCAGTACCCGTGCTCGTCAATCAGCCGCTTGGATACTTCGTTAATTCGTTTCAGCTGGTTCTCATCCGGTGTCTTGGTGGACGTCGTAATCTTGACGATATCTTTAAGATCATGGAACAGCTTCTTCTCAATCGCTTCCCGCAGCCGGTCGTGGCTGGAATAATCAAACTTCTTGCCTTTACGGGAGTAGGATGAGATCCGAATCAGAATTTCCTCCCGGAACGCCTTTTTAGCATTCTCCGAAATGCCGATCTGTTCCTCTATGGAACGCATCAGGCGCTCATCAGGATCAAGCTCCTCACCTGTCAGCGGATCTTTAATTTTCGTCCAGTTGCAATAAGCCTCAATGTTATCCAGGTAATTCTCGAACAGCGTCCGGGCTGATTCCTCGAAGGAATAGACGAACGCCTTCTGAATCTCCTTCTTCGCAAGGCTGTCGTATTCCTTACGGGCAATGGAGATGAAGTTCAGGTACTTCTCGCGTTCCTCCTTCGTGATGGAAGGATGCTGATCCAGCCCATCCTTCAGCGCACGAAGCACATCAAGCGCATTGATACACTGCAGGTCCTGCTTAATCAACGCGCTCGAGATCCGGTTGATGACATAGCGGGGGTCAATACCAGACATGCCTTCCTCCAGAAACTCGTTCTGCATCTCCTTCAGATCGGCCGCCTTATAGCCCTCCACCTCCTCGCCGTCATACATGCGCATCTTCTTCACGAGGTCCATGCCCTGCTTCTTCGTTTCCTTCAGCCGCGTCAAAATCGAGAAGATCGCTGCTGCCCGAAGCGCGTGGGGCGCAATATGAATATGCTTCATATCACTCTGCTCGATCAGCTTCTTATATATTTTTTCCTCTTCGGAGACTTTCAGATTGTAAGGGATCGGCATGACGATCATCCGGGACTGCAGCGCTTCATTTTTCTTGTTGCTGATGAATGATTTATACTCGGTCTCATTCGTGTGTGCGACGATAAGCTCGTCGGCTGATATGAGCGCGAATCTCCCCGCCTTGAAATTCCCTTCCTGCGTCAGCGACAGCAGATTCCACAGAAACTTCTCGTCGCATTTGAGCATCTCCTGGAATTCCATTAGACCGCGGTTGGCCTTATTCAGCTCGCCATCGAACCGGTAAGCACGCGGGTCGGACTCGGAGCCGTATTCCGTGATGGTTGAGAAATCAATGCTTCCTGTCAAGTCGGCAATATCCTGTGATTTGGGGTCCGAAGGGCTGAATGTCCCGATGCCAACCCGGTTATCCTCGGAGATCAGTACGCGCTCGACCGCCACATTCTCAATTATTCCGTCATACTCCGTCTTCAATCTCATCTGACAGGACGGGCACAGGTTGCCTTCAATCCGGACGCCAAGCACCCTCTCTACATCCGGCCGCAGCTCATGCGGTATCAGGTGAAGCGGCTCCTCATGCATCGGACAGCCCTGAATCGCATAGACTGCACCTTTCTCCGTGCGGGAAAACTGCTCCAGCCCCCGTTTCAGCAGCGTAACCAGCGTGGATTTACCCCCGCTGACCGGCCCCATCAGCAGCAGGATCCGTTTGCGGACGTCCAGCCGCCTGGCAGCCGAATGGAAATACTCCTCGACAAGCTTCTCAACCGCCCGGTCCAGCCCGAATATTTCCTTCTCAAAAAACTTGTAGCGCTTGTTCCCGTTGTCCTCCTCGACACCCTCATTCTTGATCATTTCGTAAACCCGAGAGTGGGCTGTCATTGCTGGTGTCGGGTCCTTCTTCAGCAGCTCCACATAGTCTTTAAACGTCCCTGTCCATGCCAGTTTCTCACTTTCCTGATTATAATCCGAGATTCGTTTGAAAATATCCATGCTGTGCCTCCTCCCTGTCTCTCCCTGCCGCTGGTGCTTCTTAAGCCTGCCCGCCACCCGCCGCACTCGATGCCCGCAAACGCTCCGCCGTCAAGCGGTCGCCGTTCACCCAAACCCTGAGCCGCCATGTAAGCTTTTGCGGCTTTCTTCCGATGTTGAGTGATATATACCTATGCGTGTTCGCATCTGAAATTGCCCCATATTTTGTTTCTTCTTCCGGCTAATTGCGGAATACGCTTCACAAAATGTTAATCAAGGCTTGATACAGCCATAATAAATACGGTTTAAGCTGATAAAAATCAGACCTGTGCCATGAGGAGGTTCCGATGAAACGATCGCTCCGTACCCGAAAGCGCAGACTAGCCGTGAAAATTGCTTCGCTGCTGTCCGGCCCGTCACTCTGCCCCGGCACCTGACGCTGGATTACAGCTGCAAAGACGCTCTCTTATCCCGTCTTCCCTCTTCAGGGAAGGCGGTTTTTTGCATAAAGAGCCGAAGCTTCATCCTGTGCTATAATACGGTTACTTATGTTTACGGCAGTCTGCTGCACTAGCTGCTGTTAGTTGGGAAAGGGGAAGCTGTCTGTGGCTGTCAAGCATGAAACCGAGCTGTACACACCTGTAAAAGCCTACTACGAGAAGCTCGGTTATGAGGTGAAAAGCGAGGTTCTCCACTGCGATCTCGTAGCCGTGAAGCCCGGTGAGGAGGCAACGGTAATCGTGGAGATGAAGAAGACCTTTAATCTGGCGCTCCTGCTTCAGGGGGTTGAACGGCTCCGCTTGACTGACCGTGTCATGCTGGCTGTAGAGCGCAACCGGAAGAAACCCGGAGCGGTTAATCAGCGGTTCGGCGACTTGACAGAGCTGTGCCGGCTGCTCGGGCTTGGGCTGATGACGGTAACCTTCTACAAGACAAAAGCGCCGGTTGTCGAGGTGCTCTGCGAGCCAGGGGACCCGCCTGCCAGAGGCATGAGGAGGAAGCGCCAAGCCAGGCTGCTGACGGAGTTTCGCGAGCGCTCCGGTGATTACAACGTGGGCGGCAGCACGGGCCGCAAACTGGTAACCTCCTATCGCGAGAAGGCGCTCCGCTGTGCCTGGGCGCTTCACCAGGAAGGCGATCTGCCGCCGCGCCGCGTCAGGGAGCTCAGTGGAAGCCCGCAGGCTGCCCGCATCCTGCTGCATGATTACTATGGCTGGTTTGAGCGTGTGAATCGCGGTATTTACCGCCTGCGTCCGCAGGGAAGACAGGCGCTGATCGATTACGCCGACGTCGTGGAAGCCTGGCGCCAGTCTGCTGCAGGGGAACCCCCGGAGAGCGAAGGCAGCTGAAATTTCGGCCTTGGTCTCCACAGGCTGCGTGTTCCTGCCCGGCGTTCTAGCTGCGTGCTGTAAACTCGCATACTGACTCCACTAATTTTTCGATGCCTGACGCCAGCAGCTGTTCATTCACGCTGGCAATATTCAGCCTTACTCTGTTACAAACGGGCGATTCCGCATAGAACCTGGCGCCAGGGGCTATTGCGACTCCCTTCATAAGCGCTGCCCGCCGGAGCGCATCTCCGTCGAGCCCCTCGGGAAGCTCCAGCCACATGAACAGTCCCCCAGCTGGAGAATGCCACCGAAGACCTGCGCTGCCGTATGACCCTATGAGATGCTCCGCGATCCGCATCCTCTCTATGCATTTCTCTGCTTTGCTCCGAATGTGGAGAACCAGAGAGCCATCCAGCAGCAGCTGATGAAGAAGCTGCTGCGGCAGCATATGCCAGCGCTGCTCTTCCCCGCCCATCATTCCCGCCATTACACTAATAAGCTCCGGGCTGCCCACAGCCCATGCCGTGCCGATCCCCGGCAGCCAAGTCCGCGAATAGGTTCCCGTATACAGCACCTGCTGTTCATCTTCCGCCAGCGCATACAGGGTAGGATGTTGGCTGTTGGGATCCGTGTAGAGATCGCGGTACGAACCATCCTCCAGAATCGGCACCTCATAACGGCGGCACAGCTCCACGAGCCCTCTTCTCCTCTCCAGACTCCAAATGCGGGAAGCAGGACTGCTGAAATCCGGCATAACGTACACAAGCCTCAGCTTCCCTGTTTGCAGCAGCTGCTCAGCCGCATCAAGCAGCATCCCCTCCTCATCACACGCTACATCCGCCGTGCACAGATTGTTCATCCGGAAGAGCTGGAGAGCTTCAGCGGATACAGGACGCTCGACGAGTACCGTATCTCCAGGCTCAGTCAGTGCCTTCATACAGAGCTCTATCACTGCTCCCGGGTCTGGCATGATCAGCAGCTGCTCGGGAGCGGCATCTATACCCTGAGCCAATAAACAAACGCGCAGCTGCTTCCGCAGCGGATCATAGCCCTGAGCTCCCGTACCGCCAGCCATATAGGTCTCTTGTGCAAGCACCTGTTCCGCCGCCTGCCGGATAAGCTTAGGCGGAAGCCAGTCTTCTTCAGCTGGCAGCTCTGCGTCGAACGGCAGCAGCCCTTCTCCCCCGCTCCATATTTGCATCTTGTCCGGTAATATACGACTGGTAGCCACCGCTCTTGAAGAATACCGGTATTTCAATAGACCCGCCGCCTTCCATTGTCTTCTGGCAGTCTATTGTACGCCGGTGCCCGCTCATTCATTAACATATTCTTGGAATAATTCATAAAAAAACGGCCTGGACAAGGTCAACCTGTCCAAACCGTTATTTACCCGCCTATGAAACTTGAAGCAGCTATTATTTCGCCCGCAGGTTATTCCAGGAGTTCTGGAAGGCCTCAAGCATTTGCTCTTTCGTCAGCTTCTTGGCAATGTATGCCTGCATGCTGGAGCCAAGCTCCTGAGTTACGCCCTCCGGATAACGGAACCAGTTCCAGGTTAGCGTTTTGCCCTCCTTGCTGTAGGCAATGATGTCGGTAGCGATGTCGCCAAGCGTATCCGGGTTCGTTACCTCAATCGACTTGAACGCCGGGATAAATTTGAACTCGTCTACGATATACTTCCTGCCAAGGTCGGAGGTAACCATCCAGTTCAGGAATGCCTTGGCTTCTTCCTTCACCGCAGAATTCTTGTTCACCACCCAGTTGTTCGGTACGCCGACAAACAGCTTGTCATTCGTCTCTGCATCGTCATTGATCGGCATAGGCAGAACACCTAGCTCCAGGTCAGGATTGATGCCGTCGATCTGCACCTGCGTCCAGTTGCCCTGCTGCATCATAGCCGCTTCACCGCTTGCAAACAACGTAACCTGTGTGTTGTAATCCGTTGTCAGCGGGTTCTTGTTGCTGAACTCCAGCGTCGTATCCAGCAGGTTCACCCAGGCATTAAAGACAGGGTTGCCTGGAATTTGGCCGGTTCCATCATTCAGAGCGTTAACGAATGCAGTAGGGTCTTCCTGCTGTGCAACTGCTACATTGAAATTATGAATGCCAAGAATCCACCACTCTTGATACCCGTTAGCAAACGGTATGATGCCCGCATCCTGAAGCTTCTGCGCCGCTATTCTCAGCTCGCCCAGCGTCTTTGGTGTCTCGGTTATGCCAGCCTTGGCGAACAGCTCCTTGTTATAGATAAAGCCGTAGCCCTCCAGGTTCATCGGCATACCATAGATCTTGCCATCCTTGGTCATCGGAGGCTTTGCTGCTTCCACAACATCCCCTACCCATGGCTGATCGGACAAGTCTTCCAGATGCTCCATCCAGGTTTCCATCTCCTGGTAGCCGCCATTGTTGAAAATGTCAGGCTCGTCGCCGGATGCGAATTTCGCCTTCAGTGCAGCACCATAATCCGCACCGCCGCCAACCGTTTCGATGACGATCTTGACATTCGGGTTCTCCTTCTCATATTCCGTCTTCAAGCGCTCCAGCGCTTCTGCAATCTCCACTTTAAACTGGAACATGCGAATCGTGACCGGATCCTTCGCCGTCTCAGTATCTGTATCTGTTCCGGTATTGCTTCCGGTATTTGTGCCGCCCGTTCCAGTCGCACCGTTGTTGCCGCCGCCGCAGCCGGCAGCCAGTACAGCCACCAGGATGAGTGACAGCAGTGTCGTTGTCCATTTTTTCATGTTTGTGCCTCCCTTTTTTTATCCATCTCATCGTGTACGCTACTTGCACCCTATTAGCTGCGTCTGCCCGTACCGCTGCCTTACATATTCTAGTATAACTCGTTTATGAAAACGCCTACACCGACGACATTGAACAAAAAAGTGTAGAATGTTGACGCCTGAGGCGGATTGATAGCCAGCGCCCTGCTGATCACCAAGCTGCCGTTATCCTTGCAGCCGGTATACATAATTTTTTGCTGCCAGACTACTAACCCTTGACCGAGCCAGCCGTAATCCCCTCAATGATGTGCCGCTGAAGAGACAGGAAGAAGATTACGATCGGCACCACGCCCATCACCAAAGCCGCCAGTGCCAGATCCCACTGCTTCGTATACTGGCCGAAGAAGGAGAACGTGGACAGCGGAATGGTCCGCAGCTCCGGCTTGCTCAGGATCAGCTGCGGCAGCAGGAAGTCATTCCATATCCACAGGCTGTTCAGAATAATGATCGTGACCGTCATCGGCTTCAGCAGCGGGAATACAATCCGCCAGAAGACTCCATACGGGGTACAGCCGTCAACAACCGCAGGCTCCTCAACCTCAAGCGGAATGGACTTGATGAAGCCGTGATACAGGAAGATCGTCAGCGATGAACCGAAGCCCAGATAGCATACCCATAGTCCGGGCAGGCTGCCTACCAGCGAGAACCAGCTCGCTACCTTCATCAGCGGAATCATGATGGATTGGAACGGGATGACCATAGCCGCCACAAACATCAGAAAGAGGATACTGTTATATTTAGTGGGCCTGCGCACCATTCTGTACGCCGCCATTGAGCTGATTACAACAAGACCTGCAATGCTGAATACCGTGATCAGCAGCGAGTTGATGAAAGCCTGCGGATACTTCATAATATCCCATGCCTTGGCATAGTTTTCCCAGTTAATTGCCTGTGGCAGAGCCGCTGCATCAAGCAGGATATCTGCAAATGACTTAACTGAGTTACTCAGCAGAAAGTAGAACGGTACCAGGAACACGAACACAAGCAGAACCGCCAGGATTTCGGTCGTAAATGTACGAGCAGTATATCGTTTTGTTTCCATTACGCATGAACCTCCCGGCGCTTAGTCAGCCATACCTGTATGGTGGTAATTAAGGCAACCACGACGAAGAACACCAGTGCTTTGGCAGTGCCCAGACCGTAGCGGTTATTCTGGAACGCTTCCAGGTAAATATTCAGGGCTACTGACTGAGTCGAATTAAAAGGCCCGCCTTTAGTAAGCGACAGAATGACATCGAAGGTCTTGAAGGACCAGGATAATGCCAGGAACAGACAGATCGTTACAGCCGGCATAATGAGCGGAACGGTAATATGCCGAAGACGCTGCCAGGCTGTGGCGCCATCAATGGATGCCGCTTCGCTTAAATCCTTCGGCACGTTGATCAGCGCGGCGATGTAGATAATCATCAAGTAGCCTGCCCCGTTCCAGACACTTACGATAACAACGCCCCAGAAGGCCGTCTGTTCATCGCCAAGCCACGGGAGATTAAAGAAAGGAATGCCCGTCAAATCCCCGATCGCCGAGAATCCCTTAATAAAGATGAACTGCCAGATGAAACCAAGCAGCAGACCGCCGATTACATTCGGCAGGAAAAACAGCGTCCGCAGCATATTCCGCAGCTTCAGCCCCTGTGTCAGCAGCAGCGCCAGGATGAAGCCTACCAGGTTCGTCAGCACGACGGCAACTATCGTGAACCGGACCGTGAAATCGAACGAGCTCTTGAAGCCTTGATCACTCCAGAGCGCCATAAAGTTGTCCAAACCTACGAATGAGATGCTGCCGGAGACCCCATTCCAGTTGGTGAAGGAATAATACATCCCCATAATAAAAGGCAATATGACAATAATCGCAAATACGACGGTTGCCGGTCCAGTAAAAACGAGCTGCTGCATCCATTCGCTGTACCGCTTCTTGCTCATGCCCGTCTTCCCCCTTGTCTATAAATATCGTTTGGTGGCACACAGCCCGACGGCTCGGCCCTTATATCTAGTATAGAAAGCTGCCGGGTCAACAAACACCGATACGAATGACGCGAAAGGTGGAACATATTGATCTTTCAACTGCCCGCCACTATAATTAGTGCGAGCGTTTGCACCATGAACATATAACACACGGGGGAATGCTTATGGGGCTGCTTGAGTGGATCAAACGCAGTCTTCGCACCAAGTTAATTGTGTTTCTCATCATTGCGATAGCCATACCCATGCTGCTGTCAATCTATCTGACCAACTCCCGCACCACCGAGATCGTCACCGAGGATGCGCTTCAGCAGGCGTCCAATCTTGTTTTTCAGGGAAAAACAAATCTGATCCACTATTTTGACGTTACGAATCAGGCCTCTCTGCTGCCCTACAACGACACCAAATTCGGGGATACTCTGTACCGGATTCTGGAGAGGGGGAAGACCGACTACCTGTCCGAAGAGGAAATCTACCGTACGATCCAATCTATCTCCAGGTCGGTAAGAGAGATCCGGCAGGTCTATCTGCATGCCCAAATGGCGGGCAAGGGTTATCTGATCATTCAGGGCAACCTCAAGAAAGCGGAGCAGAGCGCTCCCCATGAAGGCGTGAGATTTACGGAGGACCGCAACGTCACCATTCAGGCGGCGCATATGAGTCATGAATACGGTATTCATACCAATCCCTATTATCCGCCCGAGGAAGTCATTACGATTCATCGCCGTATTATCCGGATCCCCTCGTACAAGCAGATCGGCACCATCTCGATTGATCTCAAGAAGGATGTCGTGGATTCTATCTGCAGCCAGCTCTATGATCCCGGTAAAGAGCAGCTGTACCTGCTGAGTGAGGATGGCTCCATCGTATACGGACCACGCGGAACCGAAAGCGGTATCATACTAGACGAGCCCTGGGTAAAAAAGCTGACAGATGCAGAGGGGCCTAGCGGCACAGGCCGTACTGGCAGCAGCAGCACGAGCAGCTGGTATGTGTATGAGAAGCTGAATACCTCCTATATGAATTGGACACTTGTTAAGCTGATCCCACAGTCTGTCTTAACAGAAAGCACGCGTCAGGTAACATTCGTGAACACAGTCATCCTGACGATCTTTCTGCTTGCTGCGATCGCGGCTGCCGTTTACGTGTCCTTCCGCATTACCCGGCCTATGAAGCATTTAATTCGCTACATCAACCAGGTGCAGACTGGTGATCTGGATGTCGATATCCGCATTCAGGGGACGGACGAGATCGGTATGCTGGCCGGTAAGTTCCGGAAGATGATGGAGACGATTAACAACCTGATCTTACGGGAGTACCGGCTGCAGCTGGCAAGCAAATCCAATCAGCTTAGGGCCCTCCAGGCTCAGATACAGCCGCATTTCCTATATAATGCTCTGCAGTCTATCGGCACGCTGGCCTTGCAGCATCAAGCACCCAAGGTTTATACCCTGATCGCCCAGCTCGCCAAAATGATGCGGTACTCGATGAGCACCTCAGATCAGCCGGTAACCGTCCATGATGAGATTGAGCATGTCAGAGCTTATCTCGCCCTGCAGCAGCAGCGCTTCGGTGACAAGCTAACGGTTCATTATGACATACAGGACCGAGCCGCTGCTGTGAAGGTCCCGCGTATGCTGGTCCAGCCGCTCGTTGAGAATGCCTTCAAGCATGGCTTCGATCCGGCCGGAGGCCGGATTCATATTATAATTCAAGCCAGGATCATAGGAGATCTCCTTCGGCTGTCTGTTGAGGACGACGGTCCGGGCATGACAGAAAGGCGTCTCGACCAGGTGAGAGAAGCGCTCCGGATTGCACGGATGAATGAGCATGAGCAGTGGCTCGACGAGCATATCGGCCTTGTTAATGTCATGACAAGAATGCGTTTATACAGCGGCCCGGAAGCTGATATTACGCTAGAGCAGCCCGGCAAATATGAGAAGGGGACAGGCGGTCTGAGGGTTACCCTGCAGCTGCCAGGCAGCAAGGAGGAATAGCGATGAACATATTAATAGTCGATGATGAGCAGCATGCCCGTGATGCCGTCAAGCTGCTGGTCGACTGGGACAGCTATGGAATTACGAGGCAGCTGGAGGCCGATAACGGGGAACAAGCCAAACGTATAATAGTAGAGCATCGTCCTGAGCTTGTGCTGACAGACATGCACATGCCGATTGCCGATGGACGGGCACTGCTTGAATGGATTTCTGTCCATTATCCTGACATCAGAATTATCGTCATTAGCGGCTACAGTGACTTCGATTATATGCGCCATGCCATTAAATACGGCGGGTCCGACTACCTCCTTAAGCCTCTTGATCCCGATCAGCTGAACGAATCCGTCCGTAAATCCGTGGAAGCAGTTCATAAGTCCAGAGCCGATAAGCTCAAGCAGTCCGCGGAGAATATAGAACGTAATCAATTTAAACCTGTATACTGGGATAACGTCTTTACACGGATGGTCTCCGATTCATCAATTCCCGTCCAGCTGATCGAGCAGGCCAGCTCGGAATTTGGCATCCCTGCAGGCGGTACCTCCTGCCGTGCCATTATCTGCTCGCTGGAGCCGCTGCCTCCTCTACTGGTCAAGCGGTTCCGAGGTGACAGAGAGCTCATTGCCTTTGCCATGACCAATATTTTAAACGACTTCGTCAGGCTGAGCTGGAAGTCCGGTTACGCCTTTAGGATCCCGAGCCAGCGTGATACGGTTTATGTTGTATTGTGGGATGGTCTGTCCATGATCGAGCGCCGGCTTCAGGAGCTGCAGAGTGCCCTCGCCGTAACTATGGGAGCCCGGCTGCATTTTGGAACGGGCGGCGTTCAGGTATTCCCATCAGGCCTTAAGCAATCCGCGCATGAAGCCAGAGAAGCTCTTGACAGACGCAATCTCCTGGATGGAAACCAATACCTGCACTTCTATGATCAGCTCCAGCCGCCAGCTGGCAAGAGACCGCATCTAAGTGATATCGAAGAGGCCGTACGCCTTGCTATTCTTAGCCGCAGCGAGACGGAAATCGCTGCCGCTGTCCGGCGCTGGTCCGCCGAAGCGGCTGCCATGACTGTCCTGACGCCGGCAGATGTAGAGAACTGGCAGCAGGAATACCGTCTCATCTACAGCAGATGGAGCCAAGCCCTGGCCGATAATCCCGAGCTTATACCGAAACCCGCAGAGTTTCCCGCTGTTTTCGAGGAAGACGGCACATTCTCACTGCATGGAACAGAGGAAGCCATACTGCGCCATATTGTTGCCTTGTCCGATATACTGGCCGCCAAGAAGCGTTCTGAACGCAATGTGATCAATGATATTCTTCAGTACATTGACCAAAATATTAATGAAGATCTGTCACTGTTCGCGGTTGCGAGCAAATTCTATTTAAGCAGGGAATACATTTCACGACGGTTCAGACAGGAAACCGGAGCAACATTATCCGAATACGTGGAGCGCATGAGAATGGATAAGGCCAAGCTTCTGCTTGGCAATGCCGAGCTCCGTGTAACTGATATTGCAGGCATGGTAGGGTATGCCGATGATAAATATTTCAGTAAAGTCTTCAAGAAACAGACCGGAGTGTCCCCAGGCCAATATCGCAAAACGGTTCAGGATTAATTGCGCTAGTTATTGTAACAATCTGTTCACAAATTGCTTCGTTTTCTTTTTGACTGGGCTTGGGTATAATAAAAGCAATCATTGGAGGTGTGCAGAATGAGTGTTAACTTTATCATCATCATGACCGTCATGGTCCTGTTCGTCCTCGCTATTCTGACGTCATCGTACAACGATGACAAGACCAAAGGTCTCTAGTGTGCGTCTGCATCCGGCTGCTCCTTGTTGGAGCAGCCGGCTTGTTTTTATTGTCAACGCCTGTGCCGGTAACAGCCTATAACGCACGGATAACAAATATGCCCCCTTCAGCCGGAAGCCGAAGGAGGCATACGTTACCTTACTATTTCACTAAGCCTTAATCAACCTTTGCGGAGCTGCGTCATATCGGTAATGCAGGATGAGCACAGGTAACGGTCTTTGAATTCACGCACCTCATCCATTGCACCGCAAAATACACATCTTGGACGGTAACGCTCCAAAATAATGTGGTCCCCTTGAACTAGAATTTCAACAGGGTCCCCCTCGTTCATCTGATACCTCTTACGAAGCGATTTGGGCAGTACGATACGGCCCAATTGATCTACCTTACGAACGACACCAGCCGGTTTCAAATGTATCACCTCTCCTGTATTCCTTGTTGTTCCTTGTCAACTACATGTGTAGAAACCTAGGCTCTATAGAGTTCGTGAGCTAACTTGCTTTTCCTCCCCAACTTTCGTTTTTTCTTAATATCCTGCAACCGGAGAGCTATAAGCTTGCCCAATGACTTGATCTTACAGGTAATTCAGTCCATTCTTTCCAAGCATTTTATTCCAAACCGGCAAAATTCGTCTGTCTAAATGCCTCGAATAATACGATAGCCGCCGAGTTCGACAGGTTCAGCGATCGCACATCACCAGTCATCGGAATCCTCAGACAGGTTTCCGGATTGCGATCCAGCAGCTCTTGGGGCAGGCCTTTGGTTTCCTTGCCGAATACAAAGAAGTCGCCATCCCTAAATTCGAAATCCGAATAACGCTTCGAAGCTCTGGTGCTGGCAAAGAAGAACCGGCCCTCCGGGTTGGCCAGCCGCACTTCCTCAAAGGAATCGTGATGCTCTACATGAACAGCATGCCAGTAATCCAGCCCGGCCCGTTTCAGGGTCCGGTCATCGGTCAGGAAGCCCAGCGGATGGACCAAGTGCAGATGTGCCCCCGTTGCGGCGCAGGTACGTGCTATATTGCCTGTGTTTGCCGGAATCTCCGGCTCAACTAATACGATATGAAAAGCCAAACGCAGTTCCCCCTCAATTTTACCTCTTGAATTCCATATGTTTGGATATTTTACACTCGTTTTACTTTTACTTAATCTTTTGCATAAGGTCAGCGTACATAATAGGAGTACTAAAGTCGGCAAAGGAGAATCAGAGTGAAGAAGAAAATATTAGTCGTCGACGATGAACCTTCCATTTCCATGCTCATTGAGTTTAATTTAAAGCTTGCAGGCTATGATGTACGCTGCGTTCATGACGGCGAAGCAGTATTCGACATGCTGAAGCCGTTTCGCCCTGATCTAATTGTGCTGGACCTTATGCTGCCCAAGATGGATGGCATACAGGTCTGCCGGGAACTGCGTGAGCAGAATAACGCTGTTCCGATTGTCATGCTGACAGCGCTGCAGGATGTGACAGATAAGATTGCCGGCCTTGATAACGGTGCTGATGATTACATGACCAAGCCGTTCAGCCCGCAGGAGCTGATCTCCCGTATCCAGGCTATCCTTCGCCGCGTACAGCAGCTCCCCGCCAGCGGAGATGGTCCTGTTCATGAGATTGGACGCCTGAGCATCCATGCTGAGCAGCGTGAAGTCCGTCTGGACGGTAATCTTATCGACCTCACGCCAAAGGAATTTGAGCTTCTCCTCTTCTTGTGCAAGCACCGCGGTAAAGTACTGAGCCGACAGCAGCTGCTCCACGGCGTATGGGATTATCATTTTCTCGGTGACACCCGCATTGTGGATGTCCATATCAGCCATCTCCGTGACAAAATTGAAAAGAACGCCCGTACCCCGGAATATATTATGACAGTTCGCAACGTCGGCTACAAGCTGACCGGTCCCCAGGTAAAAGACTTAACGCATGCCTGATTGGCTGCCCTCGCGAAAGACCGCCCTGCTGCTCGGCAGCGGGCGGTCTTCTCTATGTGTTACCTATAATCGCTTACCGTACTAATCCGACTAGCCATTGCGCTTCTGGAATTCAGCCATGAAGGAAGCCAACGCCTGGCAGCTCTCATGTGTTACCGCATTGTAAGTAGAGGCTCTCAGACCGCCTACGCTGCGGTGTCCTTTCAATCCGACAAAGCCCTGCTGCTCCGCTTCCTTCACAAACTGCTTCTCCAGCTCTTCACTATGAATACGGAAGGTAACGTTCATCATTGAACGGCTCTCCGTATGAGCGAAGCCCTTGTAGAAGCCGCCGCTTTGGTCAATGGCATTATAGATCAGGCTGGTCTTAGCACGATTCAACTCGGCAACCTGCTCCACTCCGCCCTTCGATTGAATCCACTTCAATACGAGATTAACCATGAATACCGAGAAGGACGGCGGTGTGTTATAGAGGGAATTGTTCTTAGCATGCGTGTCATAACGCAGCATTGTAGGCAGAGTCTTAGGAGATGCTTCAACCAGATCCTTACGAATAATAACAACCGTAATACCAGACGGCCCCAGGTTCTTCTGAGCTCCCGCATAAATCATGCCGAACTTGCTGACGTCGACCGGACGGCTAAGAATGTCGCTGGACATATCAGCAATCAGCGGAACATCTTTCGTATCCGGGTAGGCTTGGAACTGTGTGCCTTCAATGGTCTCGTTGGATGTAATATGTACATAAGCCGCGCGCTCCGGGATTACAATATCGGATAAAGCAGGAATACGACGGTACTCGTCCGCTTCCGAGGAAGCAGCAATTGCTGTTTCACCGATCAGCTTGCCCTCTTTCAACGCTTTGTCCGCCCAGCTTCCGGTCATCACATAAGCGCCAACACGATCAGGTGCAAGCAGGTTCATCGGGAACATGGCAAACTGCGTGCTGGCCCCGCCCTGCAGGAAGAGAACATGATAATTGTCCGAAATACCATACAGCTCACGAAGCAAAGCCTGTGTTTCATTGTTGACCTGCTCATACGCGGCACTGCGGTGGGACATTTCCATAATAGACATACCTGCCCCATGATAATCAACGAATTGTTCTTGCGCTTGCTGCAGTACCTCCAATGGTAGTGCAGCAGGTCCTGCATTGAAATTGTATGCACGGTTAGTCACGTTTCCACCCCTGGCTTTCTGTATAGGATATGGTTATGATAGCAAGTTTAGTGATACGCTTCAAGTAAATATGACATTGTCAAAGGGGAAATCACATGAAGCAATCTGTGCGCTTATTTACTGGCATTGCGGTTCCCGAAACAGTTCGTCAGCAGCTTGAGCGCTTTTTGCCTGAGTGGACAAGCCGGCTGGCCTTCGAACGGTGGCCTCACCCGAAGGATTGGCATATTACACTGCATTTTCTAGGCGAGATGCCTGCAGACAGACTCGATGACATACGCTCCGCACTGGATGAGGCCGCATCAGGCAGTGAGCCGTTCACAATCGATGTGGCGGATTACGGCGTTTTTGGACCGCCTGGCAGCCCGTCCATTCTCTGGGCGGGGATCAAACAACCTGTCCCGGAGCTTGAATCCCTGCATGCCAGACTGGCCTCCACGCTCAAGCAGCAGGCGGGCTTCACAGCAGAGAAGCGTCCCTTCCATCCTCATCTGACCATCGCCCGCAAATACAAGGGCAAGGAACGATGGAGCAGTGAGGCAATGCTGGCAGGTCTGCCGGAGCTCTCCTTATCCTGGCGGGTGCAGGAAGCCGTCCTCTATGAAAGCCGGTTGGGTCAGACTCCGATGTACTCCGTCATTCACCGGTCTCCATTGCAGAATAATAACGGTTAAACAAAGAGCTCCCGCCGAAACGGGAGCTCTTGGCATGTATAAGTGCTAATTAGCAGTCGTAGTACAGGCTGTATTCATGCGGATGAACACGGATGGATACAGCTTTTGCTTCTGCACGCTTCAAGGAAACATAGTTCTCAACAAAGTCCTTCGTGAAGACGCCGCCTTCTGTCAGGAATTCGAAGTCCGCTTCCAGAGCGTCAAGCGCTTCGTCCAGGGTACCTGGAACGCTGCGGATTTCTTTCTTCTCTTCGTCGGAGAGGTCATAGATGTTCTTATCGAACGGTCCATATCCGAGTGCAGTCGGGTCGATACCGCGCTTGATTCCGTCCAGGCCTGCAAGCAGCATAGCCGCAAACGAGATGTAAGGGTTAGCCGTGGAGTCCGGTGTACGGAATTCGATCCGGCAGCCTTTTGGTGTAACTGCAGCAACCGGAATACGGACAGCCGCAGAACGGTTACCCTTCGAGAATACCAGGTTAACCGGAGCTTCATAACCCGGTACCAGACGCTTGAAGGAGTTTGTCGACGGGTTCGTCAGTGCGATCAGCGCTGGCGCATGATACAGAATACCGCCGATATAATTCAGGGCCATCTTGCTCAGGTTAGCGTATGCGCCCTTCTCCCAGAACAGCGGCGTGTCGCCATTGAAGATCGACTGGTGAACGTGCATTCCGCTTCCGTTATCGCCAAACAGCGGCTTCGGCATGAATGTAGCTGTTTTGCCGTATTGGCGGGCAACATTGTGTACGATATATTTGTATTTCAGGAGGTTATCAGCTGTTTTGGTCAGCGTATCAAACCGGAAGTTGATTTCAGCCTGGCCGGCAGTAGCAACTTCATGGTGATGACGCTCTACGCGAAGACCGGATTCCTGCATCAGGCGTACCATTTCGGAACGGATATCCTGCTGCGTATCGATTGGTGCAACCGGCACATAGCCGCCTTTTACGCCAACCTTGAAACCAAGGTTTCCGCCTTCTTCCTTGCGGTTCGTGTTCCAAGCCGCTTCTTCGGAATCTACCGTGAAGGAGGACGTATGCATCGAGCTTTCGTAGCGAACATCGTCAAAGATGAAAAATTCGGATTCCGGTGCGAAGAATGCAGCCGTACCAATACCGGTCTTTTGCAGATATTCTTCAGCCTTCTGTGCGATGCTGCGCGGGTCGCGCTCGTAACGGTCGCCATCAGGCGTATGGATGTTACACATGATATTGAGCGTTGGATGATCTGTAAAGGGATCAACATAAGCAGCTTCCGTATCCGGCATCATAACCATGTCGGATTCTTCAATTCCGCGGAAGCCCGCGATCGAAGAGCCGTCAAACGCAACGCCGTTAACAAAGGTATCCTCGTCCACCTCAGTCGCAGGAAGCGTAATATGGTGCGCACGTCCCGCAAGATCTACGAAACGGAAATCGACAAACTGGATGCTGTTTTCTTTAATCGTGTCCAAAACATTTTGAACTGACATCTTGAATTTCCTCCATTTCCGAACATTTGCGTAAGTTAGAACTCTGATCGTTCTACTTTTTTCTTGAAACCTGTCGTTATTATAGAACCAGCCGCTACCAACCGTCAATAGCTATGTAAGGTATTTTTTAAACGGATGTCAGGTATGCTCACACTTTTAAGTATTTATTCATAAATAGATCAAGCCTTTGGGCTCATGACAAAAAGCAGCCAGAGGGGTATGGGAATATTATCCACCCCTTCAGCTGCCGGATCGTTTATTTCCGAACGTTATCGGGTCCAGACGGCAAAGGCTTCCTGCGGCTCCTTGACCGTATTAAACCGCTTGCCCATTACTTCTGCCAGCTTCTCCAAGTCCTTCAGAAGAGCCGCGAACTGGTCCGGGAACAGGGACTGCACCCCATCGCCTGTCGAAGAATTGTCAGGATCGGTATGCATTTCGATAATCAGGCCGTTCGCTCCTGCAGCCACCGATGCTTTAGCCATCGGTTCGACAAGCTCGCGGCGGCCCGTCCCGTGACTCGGGTCCGATATAACCGGCAGGTGGCTGAGGCTTTGAAGAACCGGGATCGCCGCCAGATCCAGCGTATTGCGGGTATAGGTCTCAAAGGTCCGGATACCGCGCTCACAAAGCATGACGTTCGGATTTCCGCCCGCCAGAATATATTCCGCAGCATTCAGGAACTCGTCGTAAGTGGCACTGAAGCCGCGTTTGAGAAGCACTGGTGTCTGAATCGAGCCCAGCTTGCGTAGCAGATCAAAATTTTGCATATTACGCGTTCCGACCTGCAGGATGTCCGCATGCTCTGCACAGATGTCAACATATTCAGGTGTCATGACCTCCGTGATCGTCAGCAGCCCATGCTTGCGGCCTGCCTCCGCCATCATAACAAGGCCTTCCACCCCGATCCCCTGAAAGCTGTATGGTCCGGTACGCGGCTTAAACGCTCCGCCCCGCAACACCTGGCCTCCAGCATTCTTGACCAGCCGTGCGATTTCATCGATCTGCTCAGGGGATTCAACGGCACATGGCCCGCCCATGACCACCAGGTTGTCTCCGCCGATTTTCACGCCTTTGATGTCAATGACCGTATCATCCGGATGGAAATCACGGCTCGCCAGCTTGTAGGACTTTGAAATCTTAATGACATTCTCAACATCCTTCATGGAACGGAGATGCTCGGCCAGGGCCGGCTCCGCCTTCCCGATAATTCCAATGACGGTACGGTCCGTCCCGCGAGAAACATGCGGCTGTACGCCCGCCCTGACAATATGCTCTACAATTTCATTGATCCGCTCTTCGGTTACGTCCGGCTTCGTGATTACGATCATTACCATCTCTCCCTTTTTCACTTAAACGCTTATATGCTTTCAGACTTTTATGCTTTTATGCTTTTTCGCTTTGATTCGTTAAAGTAAGTATACAAAAAAAAACGGCTGTTCGTCAACCGTCTTTTTCATTGCCTATATTCTACTTCGTTGTCTTCTCCCGCAGGGTTGGCAGCAGCTTCTTCATGTTTACTGTACGTCTTGGCTCCCATGTATCCGGGTTAGCATGATCATACTGCTCCAGATAGGTGATAACTTCCTTCGTAATGGGAGTAGGTGTTGAAGCTCCGGAAGTAACGGCAACACGCTCAATTCCCTCCAGCCATTCGCGGCGGATCTCCGTTACGTCTGCAACACGGTAGGCTTTTACGCCCGAAATCTCCTCGGATACCTGGGCAAGCCTGTTTGAATTGTTGCTCCGCGGATCACCGACCACAATACAGAGCTGTGCCTGTCCTGCCTGGCCGGCCACTGCTTCCTGCCTCACCTGTGTGGCCAGACAAATCTCATTATGAACCTCCGCGCCCGGGAACTTCTCTACGAGCTTGTTTACCAGGTGGCGGATATCCCACTGCGACATGGTCGTCTGGTTGGTGATCAGGATTTTGGCGTCTTTAAGCGCAAGCCGGTCAATCTCTTCCTCACGCTCGATCAGATGGACATGCTCCGGCGCGATTCCAATCGCGCCTTCCGGCTCGGGATGTCCCTTCTTGCCGATATAGATGATCTCATAGCCCTCCGCCACCTTATCGCGGATCAAATCATGCGTCCTGGTAACATCCGGGCACGTGGCGTCTACAACAGCCAGACCCTTCTGCTCCGCTCTGCGCCGGACTTCAGGAGATACACCATGAGCGGTGAAGATAACGGTTCCTTCCTCGATCTTCTCCAGTATTTCAAGGCGGTTCTCGCCATCAAGCGTGATGATGCCTTCCTGTTCGAATGCATCCGTAACATGCTTGTTGTGAACAATCATTCCGAGAATATAAATAGGCCGCGGCAAATCCATATTTTTCGCTGCTTGCAGTGCAAGCACCATGGCATCAACGACACCATAGCAGTAGCCGCGGGGAGAAATTTTCACAATTTCCATCGTACACCCGCTTTCTGCCCTAACCCGCTAGTGTTGGTCCGGCTCTTTCATTATACCTGAATCGTCCTGAGGAGGAAAGAATACCGGCAGCCACACGATGAAGGTCGTACCCTCGCCTTCTCGTGTCTTTACTTCGACCGAGCCGTTATGCTCGTCAATAATCCACTTCGCGATGGAAAGCCCGAGCCCTGTCCCAGCCGTCTTGCCCCGTGACTCATCCGCCCGGTAGAACCGTTCGAAAATATGCGGAACTTCGTCATTGTCCATGCCAATCCCGGTATCCTGTATGATCAGACCCCCTTGGCCGTCCACCCGCATTGCCTTTAGTTCCACATAACCTTCCGCTGTATACTTGAAGGCATTCTCTATGAAGATAAAAATCAGCTGGCGCAGGTAGTCCGCATTGCCCATAACCTGTACATCCTCAATGGACGAAAGATCCCCGATCCGCCAGTCAGCTGTCCGGGGCAGCAGGTTCGCCCTGCGTGCAACCTCTTCTACCAGCGGCAGCAGCTCGATTGGCTCCTTCTCCATCTCATAGCCTGCATCCGCGCGTGCGAGTGACAGCATATCCGCAACCAGCCGGCTCATCCGTTTCGCCTCATCCGATATGTCTTTCATGGCTTCCAGCGACAGTTCAGCCCGGTCCGGACTCAGCACGACCTCCTTGCCGCCCTCGCCTTGAGACGCGGCGAAAGCTTCGGCCAGCTCAGGCCGCCACATTTTCTCCAGCAGGTCAATATTACCCCGTATAGTAGTCAGAGGCGTTCTCAGCTCATGCGAAGCATCCGAGACAAACCTTCTCTGAGCTTTGTAGGCATCATCGAGATCATTGTAGGTCTTCTCCAGCCGCTCCAGCATCCCGTTCAGCGTATCGGTGAGCTGGCCAAGCTCATCATTAGGTGCTCCCCGGGGTATACGCACGCTGAGATTCGAGCCGTTCTCGATCCGGTTGGTTGCACGAATGACGTCCTCGATCGGCCGCAGCGCTTTACGAGCAAGGAACAGTCCCAGCGTAAAAGCCAGAAAAATCGCCACGATGGACGTGAACACCAATATGGTCCGCAGACTGCTTAGATACTGCTCCTGCTGGTCCGTATAATAGGCAACCTGTATAAGTCCGACGATATCTCCACCCGCTTCCATCCGCAGCGGCACCTGATAGGACAAGAAATGAAAGCCTTCCACCATCATATCCGCAAATCCTTCCTTCAGGCCGGATGGATTGGAGGGATAGGGAAGCTGAAGCTGAAACCGGCGGATGGTATCGGATAACGGAAATACTTCCCTGGTGTTGTAATTGACGAACTGTATGAACACACCCTCATACTGCAAGCTGACGAAGGGGACGATATCAAGATTACTGATCGGTACGGCACGAATCTTGTGTGCCTGGCTCTTCAGCTGCTCCTTGATGTCTCCGTACGTATTGTAATTGACGAAGAAGTAGATAGCCGTGCCGAGGATGACCATCGTAACGGCCAGTATGCCGGAGTACCATAGGGTAAGACGCAGCCTGATCGACATCAGCCATTCTCTCCTTTAAGCACATAACCTGTGCCCCTTACCGTCTGGATTAGCCGCTTGGCTCCTCCCTCTTCCGTCTTCTGGCGCAGCATGGCAATATAAACCTCCAGCACGTTGGACTCTCCGCTGTAATCATAGCCCCATATTTTCTCCATAATAGTCTCCCGTGTAAGGACGCGGCGAGGATTCTGCATGAACAGATGAAGCAGATCGAACTCCTTGCTTGTCAGATCGAACGCCCTGCCTGAACGGATCGCTTCACGCGAATCAATATCAAGCACCAGATCTTCAAATACAAGCCTGCCTGCACCGGTATCGGCCTTATCCGACTTGCGGCGGAGCAGCGCACGGACTCTTGCCAGCAGTTCTTCCAGCGCGAACGGCTTCACCAGATAATCGTCCGCCCCCATATCAAGCCCCTTGACCCGGTCCTTAATCTCGTCCTTCGCTGTTAACATCAGAATTGGAACCGTACTCCCGCTCTCCCTGATCCTGCGGCATACTTCCCAGCCATCCACATTCGGCATCATTACATCGAGCACGACCATATCCGGTTCACTTGTCAGCATGGCCTTGAGTCCGCTTAGACCGTCATTGGCCGTCATAATTTCATAGCCCTCGAAGGCGAGCGAGCGTCTTAATAAAGATGTAATCTTCTCATCATCGTCAACAACCAAAATTTTAGGCCTCATGAAGCTTCCCCCTTATATTCCCTCTCATAACAAGGAGCGCAGACAGGCCTTTCAGCCTGCCTGCGCCCCGCAAGTACGATCTGTTACCCGGATACATTGAAATCATTTTTGTTGCCGATGACAACATCCAGATCAATCTTTTGTCCGTTGCGGATGACATGCAAGGTTACCGAATCGCCTACATTCTTTTTCTTGATTGCGGCGATTAGTCCTTCTTTTGTATCGTAATCTTTGCCGTCCATGCCGGTGATGACATCATATTGGCGCAGATCCGCAATATAGGCCGGCGATTTGTATGTGATATTCGAAACAATGGATCCCTTGGTTGTTTCGAGGCCAAGCTCGGCCGCAATCTGTTCATTCATATCGCCAAGTGTAGCACCGATGAAAGGCACTGGCTCCTTCGGAATCTCCTTGTTATTCTTCAGATTATCGAGCACCTCAAGAATAGTGCTTGTCGGGATCGCAAAGCCGATGCCCTGGGCCTGTGTACTAACAGCGGTGTTAATGCCGATAACCTCGCCGTTCAGGTTAATCAGCGGACCGCCGGAGTTACCCGGGTTGATGGATGCGTCCGTTTGCAGCAGATGCTCATAGTTGCGGGTGCCTTCCGTGTCCGGGATGGTGATCGGACGCTCCTTCGCGCTCAGCACACCCACGGTAACCGTGTGGTCGAATCCGTTCGGATTGCCGATAGCTACAACCCAGTCACCGATATTAATAGCGCTTGAATCTCCCAGCTTAAGCGTTGGGAAGGCCTTGTCACCCTCTACCTTTAGTACAGCCAGATCCAGCTCGTAGCTTGAGCCGAGCAGCTTCGCTTCAAGCGGCTGATCATAACCCTGGACCGTCACCTTGATTTGTTCTGAGTTGCCGATTACATGCTGGTTGGTCAAAATATAGCCCGTTTCATCGAAGAAAAACCCGGAACCTAGACCGCTTGGCACAAACTGGCTGCCATTGTTAGTCTCGGGCTGTGTTGGCGCCGTAAAGTTATCTCCGAAGAACTGGCGGAAGAACGGGTCCTCGAACAGGGTGCCGCCGCTGCTGCTCCGGCTTTGAACATACGTCTCAATCTTTACTACTGCCGGACTTGACTGCTCGAAGACTTTGGCAATATTGTTCGGCCGGACGATATCCATGGCATTAGAGACGGTGCTCCCGCCCTGTGAGTTGGCAAGTGAACCTGAACCGCTCTCACCAGACTGCGCCACAATGGCTTGATCAGCGGTGAACCAGTTCTGATAGTCAGCTGTTACCATCAGTCCGCCAAGCAGAATGACTCCCGTCATAAAAGAAGCAAACATCGGCTTCCAGGATGAACGGCGCTTTTCCTTGAGCTGCCATCCGCTTTTGGTTCCGGCAGGCGCTCCCTGATTATATTGCGGAACCGGTTTCGGCGGGGTTACCTCTACAACCTCACGGATACCGTGACCGGAATCCCGCCGCTGCTCCTCAGATGCTTCCGATCTTTCCTGCGGCTGCCCGTTATCATAGGCTGCTGACTTGAATGGACCATATGAATAGTAGTAAGACGGTTTCTCAGCCTGCTCTGATTCCGCTGACTGCTCTGACTCCGGCTTCTCCGTACGCTGGCGCCTGTCTCCCTCTTCTCCCCGAAAGAAGTCATCATAAGGATTTTTCTTGTTTTGATCGTCCATGCTCTACTCCTCCTTATATCCTTAATCCGGTTGTAGGATAAGATTCAACGCGGAATGATTGTGTATTACTATCATGCACATTCTACATTAAACCAATCTTAAAAAAGATTTAAACATAAATAAAAAAAGGAAATCCGACCTACCATTGAAAAAGTAAAGAATAGGTACTCCGACGTAGCCCCTCGTCATGGAAACAATAACATGCAAAAAGGCGATGGCCCCCGAACCGCGGGAACAATCACCTCCTGGCTGTACGTTGATTATTATGGTTGTAGAGCCCCGTCAGCCCGGCATAATCCGCTCGATTTGTCTTAAAACCTCTTCACCCTTCTGCAGCCATTTATCCTCTACCGGAGCATCAGGATCAAGCGGGTGCTGAAACTGGTCAAACAATGCGCCGAAGACGCGCGGCGTGGCGTCATGCTCAATGCCCTCGTTATAGAGATGCTTAAGGACAAACGGCTGTCCGAACCGGATTTTTGCATCGAGCTCCTCACGGTCCTCATCAATATTGCCGCTCGTAACTTCAAAAGGTAGACGAAGCCAGACCTTATGAGCCTCCTCATCAAGAAACCGGTCAAAAAAACCGCTCTTGTAGTCCCAGTTGCCGCCGAGACTGAATTTATAGTCCTTCAATAGATTCCTTACTTCCGTAAACTCGTGACTGCTGTTCTCCAGGCTGGATGAGATCGGAATCACAGGTTTTCCCTCCTAACCGAACGTTATTACCGGTTAGGATGCCCATTTATGCTGCCGTTATGTAATCAGACCGGACGAATCCAGCCTTTGCGGTGCGCAAGCACAGCTAACTGGGTGCGGTCCTCCAGTTCACATTTCATGAGGAGGTTGCTAACATGCGTCTTTACTGTCTTAATACTGATGTGGAGCTCCTCGGCGATCTCCTTATTGGAACGGCCTTCGGCAACAAGGTAAAGCACTTCCTTCTCCCGTTCTGTTAGTCCCTCATCTGTCCCTTGCGAGGAGCGCTGCCGCAAACCGCGGGTTAACGCCTGCGACACATCACCGGTCATGACCGGCATCCCCCTAACCGCACCGTTTAGGGCGTAGATAAGCTCCTCTGCAGACACCGTCTTCAGACAATAGCTGACCGCACCGGCTTCAATTGCAGCCACCACCTTCTCATCCTCCAGGAAGGAGGTCAGCAGAACGATCTTAATACCAGGGTAAATTTCGAGTACCTTACGTGTTGTCTCCACGCCATCCATTCCCGGCATCATTAAATCCATCAGAATAATATCCGGTTTGTCTCCGTCAGCCAAGCCCGCCAGGACCTTGACGGCATCCTCGCCGCTTCCCGCCTCGGCGACCACCTCAAATTTAGGCTCTAGCATCAGATAAGTCCGGAGACCAGCCCTTACCATATCATGGTCATCTACAATCATCAGCTTCCACTTAACCGCTTCGCTCATCGCCGTCCTGCTCCTCTTGTTCATATTTCGGGATGGTCACCTTGATCCGCGTGCCCGCACCGGGCTTGCTGAGAATCTCGGTATCGCCGCCGAGCTTCTGTGAACGCTCTCTCATCGTAGAGAGCCCGTAAGAACCCGTCTTCACTTGGTCTGCTCGAAAGCCGGCTCCATCATCCTGCAGCGTCATCACATAGTTCCGCTCATACTCAACCAGGTTGAGGGTTACCTTACGGGCATCGGCATGCTTCACTACGTTGGCCATCGCCTCTTGAATGATCAGGAACAGCTGATGCTCCTTAGCCTCCGATAGCTCCCCTGTAACCCGGCATCCCAGCTCCCCCTGCAGCCTGTTCTGACGGCAGTAATCCGGAAACCACTTATCAAGCGCCTGTTGCAGCGATCTCCCCTCCAGCTCAAGAGGACGCAGCTGCGCGATAAACCCTCTCATCTGCCGCTGTGCCATTGATGACATATCAATCAGCTGCTGCATCACGCTGTCAGCCCTGGCACGATCCAGCTCCAGCAGCTTAGGCATCGAGGATGCGGCCATGTGGATGGCGAACAGCTGCTGACTCACCGTATCATGCAAGTCCCGGGCAAGGCGCTTGCGCTCCTCGAGTATGGCCGCCTCGTTAGAGGCCTCCTCCCGCATAACCTGCTGCTCACCCTCCCGCTGCAGCCACTTCATCTTCCGCTCCAGAGCAGCTGCCATCTCATTGAATTCCCGGAAGGCTGCCGTGAATGACCGGGCTCCGCCTTCAGGAAGCCGGACAGCCAGATTACCGCTGGACACCTGCTTGACCGCCAGATGAATTGAATCAATTCCGCGCTGCATACGCCGGCCCGCCCAGTAACCGAAAGCCGCATTAATAACGACAAAAGCAGCCGCAACGGCGAGCCATTTTTCGGTCAGCGGCGTCCCTGGCGGAATATAGTACAGGCCTGCGCCGCAAACTCCCAGAGACAGGATTGAGGAGCTCATCATGAGCAAAATGAGCTCCCATTTGCTGCTTCTCCATAATCTAACGATCAAATCTTCTTCACCCTACCTTAGTGACACGTACATCCCCGATAAATGAGCTGACGACGAGACGGATTCTCTTGTCACATTCATGATAGTAAGGCGTCTCAATATTCATATGACTGAATATGCCGCCTTCCTTGCGGTCTAGAACCTTCGCATCTCCGATGAATGCGCTGGATACCACCTGAAATCCTACCTCATAATCATTCGGGATAAACACCTTTACATCACCGATAAAGGAAGAAACCGTAATCTTCGTCTCACCCGGGGCAATCTGTGCTTTGGTAAGATCAATCACCGTATCCCCAATGAAATGTGAGATATTTAGCGGCTTCAGTTCCCAGTAATCCTGCCCAAGATGGATATCGCCGATAAAGCTGGACCGTGTTTGGGTCTTGGGATTGGAATCCCACCACTCCACACGTTCATTCGCATGACGCTGATTTCGCTGATTACTGCCCATCCCACGCTGCTGGCCATGCTCGCCATAGCCTGCATCCCCGCTGTTGCCATACTGCCCGTTCATCTCTTCCGGGCGGGGAGGAACTGCCCTGCCATATCCGTAACCATGGCTTTCCTCTTCGGTATCCCTCTTGGCTAACGGATCGGGATGAAGGGGCGGTGCCGGCGGAACCGGCCTTTCGGGCTTTTGATCCGGGTAGGCTTTCCACTCCTCATCCGAGCTGTCCCGGCTTCCTCTGCCAGGCCTGAATATCATATTGATCCCGATAATAATCAGCACGACCGGCCACCCTACGCGTATAAGATCACCCAGAGACAAGCTGATCAGACCGAGGTTACGCACGAGAAAATAACAGCCCAGCAGCAGCAGAACGCTGCCCCACCATCCGCCTCCGTACTTTCGTTCGACGATAATGCTCTGCAAGCCTAATAAGATTAGTATGCACGGCCAGAATTTCGCAAGTAGAGCACCAAGCGCCAAACCAGGAAAAAAACCTGTCTGCTGAAGCAGAAACAATACACCGAGACCTGCGATAAACAGACCCCAAAACAACCGGTTAACAACGTTTCTATTCATTCGCCATCACCCTTACGCTTCATTGTAAACTCAGTATAGCCGACACGCCTGTACCCGCAAAGGGTCGGGCGATTGAATAGGAGCTCGGTCCCGAGACCGAGATCAGGCTGTTCATCCGGCCGCCAAGCCTTCACTGCCTGTGTGAAGGGGCAGCAGCACTTGGAGCACAACACAAAGAAGGGGCTCCTGTGAACCAGCACAGGAAAGCCCCTTGCACATCGTGATGATACCCGATCCGACTGCCGCGCCTCCTGCAGCGGATCCTTATTTCTACATATTGGGCGCAATATCCGTCCTCTTCAGCCGTTCCCTGGTGCGGTGAATTTTCGCCTTGACGGTACCGACAGGCATCTTCATCACATCTGCGATTTCCTGGTCCTTGAACCCGTAATAGAACTTGTACAAAATCAACGTTCTCGTCGTTGGGTCCAGAGCGCCGAGCAGCTCGGATATCTCCATCATCAGCTCAGCTTCCGTCAGTGCAGCCGAATGATCGACTACAGAGGGCCATTCCTCGCAGGGCTGGATGCGTCCCGCCGTCTTGTTGACGTTAAGGGCCACATTCTTGGTAATCGCCTTGGCCCAAGCTGTTAGCTTGCTCTCCTCGCGAAGGGTCGCGTGGTTGGAGAGCATCTTGACCCATGCATCCTGAACGACATCGTGTGCATCGGACTTATTCCGTACCTTCGAATAGGCCACTCGAATCATGTGGTTGTACAGTTCCCGAAGCACAGCTTCCTGCTTGGACGACTCTGCGCTCAAAGGCGGCAAATGGCCGTCCGGTAACCAGTTGGACATTGGTTGATCGCCCCGCTATGATAACGTTTACAAAACTGGTAAATACAATGTTATCATACCATGTATACCGGAAAAAGAAAATTCGTCCTGCCAATTTCCTGGCAGGACGAAAGACTTATTTTTCACGAGGCAATAAACTCGGATGGGATTGTTTTTTCGGCAGAAACTGCGCGGTTTATTTCCTTCAGCCAATCCTCATCCAGCTTGCCGTCTCCCACCTTAATCACATCCACATGAACCTTGCGCTTGCCCCACTGTTTAAAAACCTGCTTGGTAGTTTCAAAGTATAGATCAATCTTGCGGCCTTTAATGGCGGATCCTGTGTCTGCTACGACACCATAGCCGTATCCCGGTATATATAACAGTGTTCCAATTGGAAACACCTTCGGGTCGGCAGCGATCGTCGACACATGATCCCTCCTCACCTTAACGCCCGAGTATGTAATGCCGTACCCCCGCATGCCCGGCTTCTTCCCGGTTGATTCAACACCTGCTGTATAGCCGGTTGCGGTTACTTGCACGGTGTCTACTGCCTTATGTGTTAGAATAGCAACTGCCCCGGTAGTCTTGTCCAGTGTACGCGCATCAGCTATTCCATCTGCTGCTGCCTTGCCCACGGGCGAACTTTCCTTGATGCGGCTGCCCTTCCTGTCGGCCGAACGGCTCCCATTATCACGGGTACTGCTGTTATTACGAGTGGCTTCGTCCAAGCCGGGATTAGCCGCAGCGAGATTGTTTACAGTCTCGAAGTTAAGCTGTAAATCCGCTTTCTTATAACTACTCTGCTCCTCCACTGCGATGCCGGAAGCTGACAGCTGAGCTCTTGAGATGGCGATTGTCCGTATGGTCCCATAGGCCACCACAACCGTCAAGAGTATCAACAGCGCGTTCACCCATCGTGCGGAAAGCTTAAAGCTTGTTAACATCTGGATGATCTCCCCCTCTTATCGAAGGTTACCCAATGTCAACAAGCTTTATTCAGTTTACGCTATTTTTTTTGCTAGAATGCTAGATTCACACCTGTTTTGATATAATTTCTTCCAGAAGGAGCTTGCTTGTCTCCTCGATTGTCTTGGCTCCGATGTCACCCTCACCGCGCTTGCGGATCGATACCGTGCCGCTGCCGGCTTCATTCTCGCCTACAATCAGCATGTACGGAATCTTCTCCAGCTGTGCCTCGCGGATCTTGTAGCCAAGCTTCTCATTGCGCAGATCAGACTCTGCACGAATGCCTGCCTCGATCAGCTGCTCCTGAACGTTCTTCGCGTACTCCTCGTACACGGTTGAAACCGGAATAACACGTGCCTGAACAGGAGACAGCCAGAGCGGCAGTGCGCCCGCAAAATTCTCCAGCAGGAACGCTGTCATGCGCTCCATCGTGCTGATAATGCCGCGGTGAATAACGACTGGGCGGTGCTTCTTCCCGTCATCACCGACATACTCAAGCTCGAAGCGTTCAGGCAGGAGGAAATCCAGCTGTGCAGTCGACAGTGTTTCTTCCTTGCCAAGCGCCGTCTTGATCTGCACATCCAGCTTAGGTCCGTAGAATGCCGCCTCGCCTTCTGCCTCGAAGAACGGCAGATCGAGCTCTTCCACCACTTCCTTCAGCATGCGCTGGGACATTTCCCACATCTCATCATTCTGGAAATACTTCTCCGTATCCTGCGGATCACGATAGGACAAGCGGAAGCGGTAATCCTTGATGCCAAAATCTTCATAAACCTTGCGGATAAGATTTACAACGCGCGCAAACTCTTCCTTGATCTGGTCCGGGCGGCAGAAGATATGCGCGTCATTGAGCGTCATCGCCCGTACGCGGTGAAGGCCGGTCAGCGCACCCGACATCTCATAACGGTGCATGGTTCCAAGCTCGGCAATCCGCACCGGCAGATCCCGGTAGCTGCGCATTCCACTCTTATATACCATCATATGATGAGGACAGTTCATCGGGCGAAGCACAAGCTCCTCATTATCCATCTGCATCGGCGGGAACATATCCTCTTGGTAATGCTCCCAATGTCCGGATATTTTGTACAGCTCTACACTGCCCATAACCGGCGTGTAGACATGCTCATAACCAAGACGTTCTTCAAGATCAACAATATAGCGTTCCAGTGTCCGGCGCACCTTCGAGCCGTTCGGGAGCCATATCGGCAAACCTTGTCCGACCTCCTTGGCAAAGGTGAACATTCCGAGCTCCTTGCCGAGCTTCCGGTGATCGCGTTTCTTGGCTTCTTCCAGAAGGTGCAGGTGCTCATCAAGCTGTGCTTTCTTCGGGAAGGCCGTGCCGTAAATACGCTGCAGCATCTTGTTCTTGGAATCACCGCGCCAGTATGCACCTGCAACAGACAGCAGCTTGAATGCTTTGATTTTGCCTGTTGACGGCAGATGCGGACCCCGGCAGAGATCAAAGAATTCGCCCTGATCATAAATCGTAATGGTGGAATCCTCCGGCAGATCGCGGATCAGCTCAAGCTTGAGGTTATCCCCCAGCTCGTTATAGATGCTGATTGCTTCCTCCCGGCTAACCTCCCGGCGGCGGATCGGCAGATCCTCCTGAACGATCTTCGCCATCTCCTTCTCAATCTTGACCAGGTCCTCAGGCGTAAGTGACTGATCCATGTCAATGTCATAGTAGAAGCCATCTTCAATAACAGGACCGATACCAAGCTTGATATTCGCTTCCTTGCCATAAAGCCGCTTAATAGCCTGCGCCATTAAATGCGCGGTACTGTGACGGTATACCTCCAGGCCATCCGGCGAATCAACTGTAACAATTTCAATGGAGGCATTCTCACGGATTGGCGTGTACACATCAACCACCTTGCCGTTCAGCTTGCCTGCGATCGCATTCTTGCGTAGACCAGGGCTGATCGACCCCGCTACTTCCTCAATAGTCGTTCCCTGCTCAAACTGCTTGACTGCACCATCCGGAAACGTAACGTTCACTGACATACCCATTCAACCTCCAACTGTAAATAAATGCAAAAAAAGCACACATCCCGATAGGGACGAGTGCTTGTATACCCGTGGTTCCACCCTGATTCGACAACGCACGGCCCTCCAACTGCTGACCGTCGTGCATTATCCTTCATTGAACATCTCGTAACGGGGATGAACCGGTAAAGCTTACGCACCGGACGAAGCCGGCTTCAGCCGTACAGCTCCAAAGGGGTATCTCGCGCTTCGGTTACGGGAGGAAATTGCAGCCTGGTTTCCTCTCTCTGGGCCGTACCTTGTAAGCCGAAACATGTCTTTGTCGTTGCTGATGTCACAAATTATACCTGTTAAAGGCAGGCGCGGTCAAGGGTCAGGTCAGCCTTTGATCACGCGGCTGGACATGCCCGTCGAATGCCGGGCGGCATGTCCGGCAGCTGGTGCAGATCGTGACCCGGCTGTCAAAAATCGACTCAATAGTCCGAATTACCTGCTGCCCAGGCTCACGCGTATGGATGATAATCTCCTGGGGAGACATGGAAATCAGGTTGCTGACCACCATATCCTCCACATTCATTTCAGCTTCAAGCATATCCGCGACAATCCGGTCAACCTGTCTGTGCTCGATCGGCTCGTACTGCGCATCATAAAAGGCAAAATCATTGTCATTGCGGTGTATCACATGCAGCAGCTCCACCTTCGGCTCCTGCAGGCAAACGAAATATCGCAGCAGTGAGATAAATTCTTGATACTGTTTGTCCATGACGAATTCATCAACCGCATATTCAACCACTTCCCTCAGCTCCTGCCAATAGGAGGCCAGGCGAAAGGTGACGAAGCCATCCAGATGGACGCTCAGCTGCTCAGCAAGAAACTGCTCCAGCTCTTCCGCAATAAGACTTTTGCGGCGGGCCCTCGCCTCCGGGTCCCAGAGCATATCCACATCGCCGTCTGATACTACATCAGGTCCATCCAGCTGCTGACGGCAGTGCCATAATATCCGGTCCAAGTCTTCATCCTGCTCATATCGGAACTGTTTGCGGGCAATCGTACGAAGAAGTAACGGTTCCGTCTCCGTCATAATATAAGACGCCATCCCGCTGGCTGCCAGGGAATGAACCAGTTTGCGGTTGTTATCCGTCGCGGCGGCGGGTGTCCGGCTTATAAACGCAAGTCTTCCGTGATCCGCGTCCACTTCCCAGTAACCAATATCGGCTGTCTCACGATGCAGATCTGCGAAGGCGTCCGATAAACACCGGGTTAAACAGGAGAGCTTCTCTTCAGACACGGCTCCCAGGGTAACCGCAAATAACTCCATACGCTCACTCCTTTCCGTTACAGTATATGGTCCCTGATGGGCGGATATACAATGAAGGGTGTGGAATGGCTGAAAAGGTTTGTCAGTTTACGAACACTGTTCCAACTGCATTCAGCTTATATCCTCTTTAACCACAAGTGCACGCTGTTCAATAACCGGGGTTTATAGATGTACGCCAAAAAGCGCCAGTGAGGCCTACCGGAAAGGGAGGTCTGACTGGCGCTGGTCAAGTCCGCCCCCTGCGGTCAATCAGAAAAACAGGGGGATGAAGGAAGCTAATTTTGCATAATAAAGTCCGTGCTTGCTGCTTCGGATTCGTGGTACGTCTTCAAAATTTCATAACGCGTGTTGCGCTGTGCAGGGATCTTGCCGCATTCACGGATCAGCTGAAGGATCAGCTGAATGTTGACCTTATGAGTCGTGCCTGCCGCCGAAACCACGTTCTCCTCAATCATCGTACTGCCAAAATCATTGCAGCCATAGCTTAGCGACAGCTTGCCGATCTCCGGACCCATCGTTACCCACGATGATTGGAAATTGTCGATGTTGTCCAGTGTAAGCCGGCTGATTGCCAGTGTCTTCAAATATTCCTCCGGTGATGCCTTCTCACGCTTCATGTTCGTGTTATCCGGCTGGAATGTCCAGGGAATGAAGGCCAGAAAGCCCTTGGAATCATAACCGTTCTGAATACACTGATCCTGCGCGTCGCGTACCCGGTGGAGATGAAGGCCTCTCTCCTCCATTGACTCGCCGAAGCCAATCACCATCGTGGCGGTCGTATTCATTCCGATCCGGTGTGCAGTCGTCATGACCTCCATCCAGTCCTCCCAGGTACCCTTAAGCCGGCTGATCTTCTTGCGCGTGCGGTTGTCCAGAATCTCCGCACCGCCGCCGGGCAGGGAATCCAGGCCCGCTTCATGCAGCTGGCGGACGACCTCTTCGAGGGACAGCCCCTCAGACACATCCTTCATCTTGCGGATCTCTGCAGGCGAGAAGGAATGCATGGTGATGCCGGGGAACCGCTGCTTAATCCCCCGCAGCAGGTTCGTGTAATACGAGAACGGGAGGTCCGGATTCGTCCCGCCCTGCATCAGAATTTCCGTTCCGCCAACCTCAATGGTCTCCTGGATCTTCTGAAATATCACCTCATCCGGCAATACATAGCCTTCATCCGAGCCGGGCTTCCGGTAGAATGCGCAAAACCGGCAGTATACATCGCATACATTCGTGTAATTGACATTACGCCCCACAACGAAGGTTGTGACAGGCTCCGGGTGCTTGCGCAGCATAATCTGATTGGCCGCGTGGCCCATCTTCTCGATCTCATCCGATTCAAACAGCGTAATCGTATCTTCCAAGCTGAGACGTTCCCCGTTCAGCGCTTTATTCAAAATGCGGTCTACCTGGTGCATGCCGCTGCCTCCTTACCTCATCCCGCCTATCCGGCGGAACCGCTTAATAAGGCCGATGCGCATCGTAATCCGCACGGCCAATCCTGTTACATACTACTGATGGTAACACAAACGGTGACCCCCGTCATCTACCCGGGAATCACCGCTTGTTCACCATTATGAGCAATCAGGAACGCAGCGCCTGCTCCAGGTCTGCGATCAGATCGTCGATATCCTCCAGGCCCACCGAATAGCGGAGCAGCCCGTCCGTTATTCCACGCTCGTGGCGGACCTGCTGCGGCATCGCCGCGTGCGACATCATGGCCGGATAAGAGAGGATGCTCTCCACTGCCCCAAGGCTGACGGCTACCAGCGGCAGCCGCACCCTGCTCAGTAGCGTCTTGGCCCGGTCTCCGCTGCCGACATCAAATGAGACGACAGCGCCATAGCCCTTCGACTGCTTCTCATGCACCTCGCGACGCGGATGACCGTCAAGGCCCGGGTAATAGACCGCACTGACCTCCGGCTGCGCAGACAGCCATTCAGCCAGCTTGCGAGCCCCGCGCTCACTGTGCTCCATCCGTGCCTGCAGCGTCTTCATGCCGCGCATTAAGAGCCAGCTCTCCTGTGCGCCAAGCACCGTGCCAAGTCCGTTCTGAAGCTGCTTGAGCCGGCGTCCAAGACTGTCGGTAGCCGCAACAGCCAGGCCTGCAAGAACATCACTGTGCCCGCCGAGAAACTTGGTTGCACTGTGCAGCACAATATCGACGCCAAGCTCGATCGGCCGCTGATGGTATGGCGTCATGAACGTGTTATCCAGCAAGGTCAGCAGTTCATTTTCCTTTGCCCATGCAGCAATCTCTGCTATATCAGTTATTTTCAGCGTAGGGTTGGACGGCGTTTCCATGAAGACAGCCTTCGTATTATCTTTGCGGGCAGCCTTGACAGCTTCGAAGTCCGTCATGTCGACGAATGTCGCCTCAATGCCAAGCCTGCTGAGAATGGACGTCAAGAGCCGATATGTACCCCCGTATACGTCCTCTGTCACGATCATATGATCCCCGGCTGACAGCATCAGGCAGGCTGTCGATATAGCTGACATTCCCGATGAGAATGCAAAGCCTCGCGCCCCGCCTTCAAGCTGCGCAATATAATCTTCCAGCGCCTGCCGTGTCGGATTGCCCGACCGGCTGTAATCATACTCCGGCGGATTAAAGATATCATGATGGTGAAAGGTAGATGCCTGATAGATCGGAACGCTTGATGCGCCCGTTGCCTTATCAATTTCTCCGCCAAAATGGATCAGTCTGGTCGCAAACTTCCTGTTCGCGCCTTCGCTTCCTGCACCGCCTTGTCCGTTAACTGGCTGCTCTCCCACTTCGCTATCACTCCCCGATTTCCGATTGTGCAGCTTCCAAAGCCTGTCTTAAGTCCTCTATTAAATCATCTGCATGCTCAATTCCAACTGAGAAACGGAGCAGGCGGTCATCTACGCCAACACGGCGGCGGATCTCCTCTGGAATATCCGCATGGGTCTGAACAGCCGGATAAGTCATCAGTGACTCCACGCCGCCAAGGCTTTCCGCAAAAGCGATCAGCCTAATATGCCGAAGAATCGGCTCTACATAGCGCGCATCCTTAACACGGAAGGAGAATATGCCGGTATTGCCCGAAGACTGCCGGTTCTGAATTTCATGTCCGGGATGCTGCGGCAGCGCCGGATAGAACACCTCCGCGATGGCCGGATGCTCGAGCAGATAATTCGCAATTCGTGTGGCATTATACTGGTGGCGCTCCATCCGCAGGGCCAGTGTCTTCATGCCGCGCATCAGCAGCCAGGAGTCCTGTGCGCCCAGCACAGCACCAATGGAATTATGCAGGATAAACATCTGCTCGGACAGCTCTTTGCCCTTGGTTACAATCAATCCTGCCAACACATCATTGTGTCCGCCCAGATATTTGGTCGCGCTGTGAACGACGATGTCTGCCCCGAGCTCAATCGGACGCTGGAAGAACGGTGTCAGAAGCGTATTGTCAACAATAACCAGAAGGTTCTTGCTCTTCGCCCATTCGCTGACACGGGCCACATCAGTAATCATCATTAGCGGGTTCGTCGGCGTTTCAATCAGAACCGCCTTCGTATTCGGATTCCGCTGCGACTCAAGTGCATCGATATCATTCGTATCCACATAAGAAGCCGTTACGCCGAAGCGGGACATTATCTGCTCAAGCAGGCGATAGGTACCGCCGTAGAGATCCAGAGACACGAGCAGGTGGTCGCCTTGGCTGAACAGCGCAAATACGGTCTGCAGTGCTGCCATACCTGAGCTGCACGCAAAGCCCGCATCACCGCTCTCAAGCTCAGCGGCTGCATCCTCAAGCACCTTCCGTGTCGGGCTCTTCGTACGGGCGTAATCAAAGCCTGTGCTTTCACCAAGCCTTGGATGGCGGAATGCGGTTGCCGGGTAGATCGGGAAGCTTACAGCACCTGTAACAGGTTCCTGTACGGAGCCGATTTGAGCCAGACGGCTTTCGATTTTCATAGTCGGATAACTCCTTCTCTTCTATATGGATTAGCGCAAGCTAGATGCCTGCACCGAGATCATATGGGGTTTGCTGGTAGACATAGTAATTCAACCAGTTGGAGAACAGCAGGTTGGCATGCGCCCGCCAGGATGACAGCGGCACACAGGTAGGGTCGTCGCCTGGAAAATAGTTCTTAGGAAGGCTGACGCGCAGCCCCTTTGCCTTGTCGCGGTCATACTCCCACTTCAGCGTATACGGATCATATTCGGAATGCCCGGTTACAAAAATCTGCTTGCCGTCCTTCGTCGCCGCAATATAGACGCCGGCATCATCAGACTCAGACCAGATCTCCAGTTCCGGATGCGCTTCGATGTCTTCGCGTCTGACATCCGTGTGCCTGGACTGCGGTACATAGAACTGCTCGTCGAAGCCCCGAAGGAGCGGCACGTTGCGTTTGGTAATCGTGTGCGGGAAGACACCGAAGATCTTCTCATCGAGGTTATATTTCGGCACGCCGAAGTGATGATACAGGCCCGCCTGCGATCCCCAGCATATATGGAACGTTGAGGTAACATGGCGGCGTGTCCAGTCCATAATATCCTTCAGCTCTTCCCAGTACGTAACCTCCTCGAACGGCAGATGCTCAACTGGAGCACCCGTAATGATGAAGCCGTCAAAATATTGATGAGCGATTTCATCGAAGGTTTTATAAAACGATTCGAGATGCTCAGAGGATGTATTCTTCGATGTATGAGTTTTCGGATGGATGAGCACGGCCTCAACCTGGAGCGGCGTGTTGCCGATCAGCCTCAGCAGCTGGGTCTCGGTCGTCTCCTTGGTTGGCATAAGGTTCAATATTCCTATACGCAATGGACGGATATCCTGATGATAGGCGATTGTCTCATCCATGACGAAGATATTCTCGTTCATGAGTATTTCTTTGGCCGGCAAACTGTCCGGTATTTTGATGGGCATTTCTAAATCACTCCTTAGTAGTAGACTCTGTCTCTGGTACCTCAGGTCGGAGCGAAGGCATGAATTAAAGCCCTTTCTCTGCAGAGAAAGGGCTCGAATGGTTGCATCATGCGCCTCTCTCATCTCTCAGAAACCTATGTTTCCGCAAGAATTAGCACCGTGCTGTTCGCCGGTTGCCGGGCTTCATAGGGCTAGTCCCTCCGCCTGCTCTTGATAAGAAAGAAATACTATTCAATTGCGTACTTCATTAAATGTACCGCATTCCCCTCCCTCCGTCAAGAACCTGGCTGCCCCCGTATGCAAAATCGCGGATCAATACGCTTTTCGTACTGGCACAGACGGGCTAAAACCGCATACGATGGCATAAGGTCCGGAACCTTATTTTTGCTTGAATGTCAAGAGGGCTGAGAGTATACTAGACAAGGATTGACGCTTGTAACCAGGCGTCCGTACTACTACATGACAAAGGGGTGCTTGCAACATATGGAAGGCGACGGATCTGGGCCAGTTCCCACGCCAGAGTCGACGACCGGACACCGTCCGGGCTGCCGCATGCCGGCATATGCGCACCTGCCCTTTCACCCTTGTAAGCGCAGCTTCGTGTAGTGCCGTACTGCCGCCTCCTGCCGGTGTCCTCCGTTCCAATGGGAACGAGCGGATGAAAGGAGTGAGCGCGGATGAAAATCCGTCTGGTTAACAATGGTGTATTCACGGTTCTGGACGATGTCCGGACCGCAATGAAGCCGCCTGCAGAAGGCTTCTACTGGATTGATGCCGATCTGGAGGATCTTGAGGTGCTGCAGCCGATCTTCGGGCTTCATGACCTGGAGGTTGAGGACTGTCTCAACGATGAGGAGCAGCGGCCTAAGATAGAAGTTCATGAAGGCCATTACTTTATTGTTGTTAACAGCATCCGGTTTGATGACGAAGAGATTTTTCTCCGTTCATTGAACATATTCCTCGGTAAAGGTTATATTATTACGGTTACCAAGCAAAAAATAAATGAGCTGCGCTCCCTGAAGCCACTGCTGCTAGAAGAGAGGGTCAGCAGTCCCGACCGGTTCCTGTATTATCTCACCGACCTTGTCGTTGATAACTACTTTATAGTAGGCGACCGGATCGAAGACCGGATCGAGAAGCTTGAGGAGGATATCCTCATGCATACGAAGAAATCGCATCTGACCGAAATCATCGGTCTGCGAAGTGAGATCCTGTGGCTGAAGCGGGTCCTCGGCCCGCAGCGGGAAGTAATCGGCACCCTCAACAAACGGGAGCTCAAGCTGATCGACCCCGAGCTGCAAAAATATTTTCGCGATATCTACGAGAATGCCGTCAAGGTCAGCGAGACCTTCGACACCTACCGTGATCTGATGGCCAACTTAAGGGAAGCGTACCAGTCCAGCATCGCCGGACGGGCCAATGAAATTATGCGCGTCTTCACCGCACTGACCACAATCTTCATGCCGCTGACCTTCATCACCGGTATATACGGCATGAATTTCGACTACATTCCAGGGTTGCATACGAAGGGCGGCTCTCTTATACTGCTGACCTTCATGGTTGTCGTCGGATTCGGGATGTTCTATATCTTCCGCAAGAAAGACTGGCTGTAGCCGGTGTTGCGGCAGCTGCTGCAGCTTGTGCGAATCATTTATAAATAGAAAGAAGGGCGGTCCAGCCGGACCGTCCTTCTTTCTATTTATAAGGAGGTTACTGCTTCAACGCGGTTCCTCTGCGAGCGCCTCAATACGCCCCCTGGTGAAATCGACCCTCGCAAGCAGCAGCATTCCGATGAGAAAGAACGCGAGGAGCGAAATGATGGCCAGCCTGCTCGATCCGGTAATGGTGCCTGTTACTGAGAATACGAACGGACCGGCAACAGAAGAGAATTTGCTGGAGAGACTGAGAAAGCCAAAAAACTCCGCCGACCGCGATGGCGGCACAAGATTTGCGTACAGCGACCGTGCAAGCGCCTGGCTCCCCCCCTGAACCAGACCGACCAGCGTAGCCAAAATGTAAAAGTGAACGGCTGAGGTCATAAAATATCCGAGAATGACAATAACGACGTAGACCGAGAGCGAGGTATACAGCGCCCGCTTGGCACCGGAGCGAACGGCAAATTTTCCGAACAGCAGCGTGCTTGGAAACCCGACAAACTGTGTAATTAGAAGCGCCAGGATTAGATCGCTGGTTCCAATGCCGATTCCGCTTCCGTAGATGGTCGCCATAATAATGATTGTGTTAATGCCGTCATTGAAGAACCAGTAAGACAGCATATATTTCAGCAGCTGCGGATACCGGCGGATGCCGCGGAAGGTTCTTCCCATATTGGAGAAGCTGGTGCCGACAATTGCGGACAGTTTCATATTCGCCCCGCGCGGCCGGTCCTTCACATGACGGAACAAAGGTATGGAAAACAGTATCCACCATATACCCACGGTAACAAATACTGCCCGCGTTGCTTCGGTTTCTCCAGGGAAGCCAAAGAGTGACGGATTGTTAATCATCAGCAGGTTGAGCGCCAGCAGCACCCCGCCCCCGATGTACCCCATTGCGTAGCCCTGCGAGCTCACATAATCTCTCTTCTCCAGCGGAACCAGGTCTGTCAGAAGAGCATCATAAAACGTGTTGCCTACGGAAAAACCGATTGTGCCGAGCACAACCAGGATGGATGCAAGCTGCCACCCTCCCTCTCCTACAAGGCCCATAGCCGATGCGGAAATTGCACCAAGTATGGTGAAGCCTGCCAGGAACCTAACTTTCAAACCGCTGTGATCTGACATGGCACCGAGAACCGGTGACAGCAGTGCAACGAACAGCATAGCAATGGTCTGGGTGAAGCCCCAGTAATTTTGAGGCATATTGCCCGGCAGCGTCGAGGCTGCGACCTTCTCGTAGTAGATGGGCATGACGGCCGCGATCATCGTGGTCGCATAAGCCGAGTTTGCCCAGTCATACATAATCCAGGAACGTACCGCCTGTTTATTCACTTCTATTAAGTCCCTCCTATTCGTCTTGCAGCCGCCCTGCGGGCAGCTGTCTGTCTGCAAGCGGTAATTTGACATTTCGACGGCTTTTCCTGCAATCCTTTTTATCTATTTTGTAAAACAGGTTGATTCGACCAGCTTCTGCAAAAGAAGTGTGGTATCGACAAAATAGGACCCTTGTTCATTAAAAATGGCGCCACTATAATATATCTGACCAAAAAATGGGACAAAACACTACAAATACTCATCTTTTTCCACCAAATCAGGTCCATACGGGAGGAGCACAACCATGATTGCACAAACCGTCATGCGGACAGTACGCAGAAGCGGAAAGACGATTCGGACCGCCATGAAACGCGCCAAATACAAGAATAAAATTGCATCCATTTGCCGTTCCAACGGGAACGTCGGCACGATGCAGCAGGAGTACAGCCAGCGTATTGACCAATACTGGGAATCGCATTATGGAAGCAAAATCAATAAAGCATGGCACCAGGCTTATGCCAGTGTTAACGGCGTGTTCGACGAACGGTATATTCCCGAGGATATCTATTATATTGAGATCGAGCCCAAACTCAACAGGCGTGAGCTCTTCAAGGCGTACGTAGATAAGAACAGCTATGGACGGATATTGAGCGGCTACCTTTCACCCGAGACGATTCTTAAGAACAGAAACGGTTATTACTCGGACGGCGCAGATACCCCGCTTACCTTTGGCGATGCGGAGAAACATCTGCTGGCACGGAGCGGGATGTTCTTCATCAAGCCGAGTATTGAAAGCGGCGGGGGCAAGGGTGTGGAGGCCCTCTACATCGAGCAGGGCCGTATCCGCTTCCGGGACATGCCGGCTTCATTCCAGCAGGTGGCCGACTATTATGGCAAAGACTTTATCGTTCAAGACAAGCTGGAGCAGCATGAAGTGCTGAACGGAATCTACCCGAATGCCGTTAATACGCTCCGCATCCTGACTCTCCGGCTGGGCGGGCGTATTCACCTGCTCTCCACCCTGGCGCGCTTCGGCAATCAAGGAAGTGTCGTCGACAACCAGGCTGCAGGCGGCGTCTCATGCAGCGTTCGCCCGGATGGCCGGCTGAACACCTTCGCCATTGACAAGTACGGACACAAGCACCATGCCCATCCCTACACAGGTGCCGTATTCGGCAATACGGTTATACCGCAATATGAACAGGCCGTTCAGCATGTCTTTGACCTTCATGAACAGCTTCCATATTTTGACCTTGTCTCCTGGGACATTGCCATTGATCCAGAAGCAAGGCCGGTTCTGGTGGAGCTGAATCTGATCGGCCAGGAAATCAACTTTCATCAATTTAACAATGGACCGCTGTTCGGCGATCTTACAGATGACATTCTCCGTCTTCTGAAGGAAGCTAAGGGATTGAAGTAGCTATGGGCGGCACATGACGAGCAGGCAGCCTGCAAACCGGTTTGGGAGCAGGCAGCCTGCTCGTGCTTTTTTCTCACGAAATTGCCGCAGCAAACAGAATGAAATATAATAGAAGAAGTATGCCGATCGGAGCGAATACCGCACTGCGGACCGAAGGAGGGGTGTACATGAATATCAGCCAATTGGAAACGCTTCTAACGATCTCGAAGACGATGAGCTTCCGTAAGGCGGGGGAGCTGCTTAATCTTACACAGCCCGCTGTCTCAGCCCAGATCAAGAGTCTTGAGGATGAATTCAAGACGGTTCTCATTGACCGGAACCAACCGGTGACCTTAACGGACAGAGGGCAGGTTTTTCTGGAGCATGCCGAGCGCATTCTAGCTATTGTCGAAGAGCTCAAGCAGAAGCTTTCAGATCTGAATGATACACCGCAGGGCCATATCGTTCTCGGTACCACTTCATCCATCGCTATTCAAATCCTGCCTCGGGTATTATCGTACTTCCAGGATCAATTTCCAATGATTAAGACAACTATCCATACCATGCCGTCTTCACAGGTTATGGCGAGTGTAGAGAGCGGTTCACTGGACATAGGGATCACCTACTTATCTGAGCGCAATCCAAACCTGCTCACTTCTGTGCTCTACTACGATACATTCGAGCTCGTTGTTGCACCCGACCATCCGCTCAGCGGACTGAAACATATCACCGTGGATAAACTAAAGGACATTCCGTTCATTATGCTCTCCCCCGATACACTCGGCAGACGATTCGTGGACCGGCTGTTCAAGCAGTATGGCATCGAGCCCAACATCGTGATGGAGCTCTCGAGCAGCGAGGAGGTCAAGCGAATGGCGGAAATCAACCTCGGGGCAGCTATTGTCTCCAAGCAGTCCATCGCCAATGAGCTCCGGCTCGGCACGCTGCGGATGATCAAGGTCAATGAGCTGGAGCTCAGTCATCCGGTCGGTGTAGTATACAAATCAGGGCGTTACCTCAACTCTGCCATGCAGCAGTTTCTGAGCGACTTGAAAGGCATGCCGGAGGACCATTTTATAAGCAGCGAATAGCGCAAGCTTACCCTCCCGACCTGCTGTGGGAGGGTAAGCTGCCGTATGACTACATATTCAAGGAGGCGCGATGAACATGAAATTTGATCTGCATACCCACCATCTCCGCTGCGGTCATGCCGAGGGCACCATTGAAGATTATGTTCAAGCGGCAATTAAGGCCGGGCTGCAGGTAATTGGAATATCGGATCACTCGCCGTACTTCGCCCACAAGGATGATCGCCCTCAACCGGGAATCGCGATGGCGCGCAGTGAATTCCCCCGCTATGTAGAAGAAGTGCTTCGCCTTAAGGAGCAGTACAGGGACAGGATCGAAATCTTGCTCGGCGTGGAGTCCGACTTTTTCCCCGATCAGGTAGATGCTTATAAGGAAGCCTATGCACGTTATCCCTTCGACTATATTATCGGCTCTGTACACCAGACCCGCGGGGTAAGCATCTTCAACCGCAACCGTTGGAAGAAGCTTACGGATGCAGAGCAAATCGAGGAGAAGAAGCATTACTATGACTTAATCGCTCAATCTGCACGCAGCGGCATGTTCCAGGTGCTCGGGCATATTGATGCCATGAAGGGATATTATCCGGCCTTTTCCTTTATTAAGGCAGATGAGGCCGTCGATAATGCTCTGCGGACCATCGGCGAGTGCGGTATAGCTATTGAAATTAACACATCGGGCAAGACGAAGGATGTCGGCGGCTGGTATCCATCCGATGATATGCTGGAGAGAGCCCTTCACTTTGGTGTTCAAGTCACCTTCGGTTCAGACGCCCACATTCCAGAACGCGTTGGGGACGAGTGGGAGCTTGTTCGCAGCAGACTGAAGGAAATCGGGTTTACCCAGTGGGTATTCTACCGTGGCAAGCAGCCCGTTATTGTCCCGCTGTGATCCTCTGTTAACTCTCCTATACTCATACACAAAAAAAGTGGACCCTGCCGCATCGGCCGGGTCCCAAGTGTCTTATATAAAAAAGGGGGTCTTGTTTATTATAATAGCCCACCTGTGTGAAATGCGGGTAACAGGAACATTTCAATTGTGTTACATAGCTATACAAGTATTACCATATTAATCAACGGCAGCATATTCTGCCGGTTACCCCCGGGAGGCACTTTATTTATGCACGGAAACCATTATTTATATCGCACGAAGGAACTATCGACAGCATGTGGATTCTAACAGCCGCAGGCAGCGCCATTCTGTTTGGCTTTGCAGGGCTTGGGATGAAGCTGAGCCAGACGATGAGAGGATCGATGAACCAGCTGCTGCTCGGTCTATATTTATCCGGCACACTGGGCTTTGCCCTGCATATGGCCGTTACGGGCGGGCCAGTATTCTCGGACGATTGGCGGTTCTGGGCCGCCTCGCTAATCATTGGCGCCGGCTCCGCATGGGGAAATCTGGTGTTTATGAAGGCGCTTGAATATGGCCCTGCTAGCTTGACTGCCCCGCTAACCAACATGAACATCGCGGTGGTTGTACTATTCTCCACTTTCTATTATCGTGAGCCGCTTGGACCTGGAGAGCTTTGCGGTATTATACTGCTGCTTGCCGCTGTCGTCCTGCTCTCAGTGAGACGGAGAGAGAAGCTGACATTATCAGACAAGCGGTGGTTCTTCTATGTCGCTGCAGGCATCGTCCTGTTCACCCTGCGCAACGGCGGCCTGAAGGTTACAGAGGAGATGGGCCTAAACAGCACGCCGATCCTGCTGGTCGGCTATGCGCTGTCAGCGTTGTGGTTCCTCCCTTATGTCATACGGGAACACCGGGCGGTGCCCGAGGCAGCCGCTGCACAAAATCTTAGGACAGGCCGCCGGTGGACCGGCATGTACTGGGGGCTTGCAAGCGGCATCTTCTCCTATGCCGGACTGCAGCTGTATGCGAATGCTCTGGCGACAGGCAAAGCCAATATAGCAGCACCCATCTTTGCCACCAACAGCCTGGTCGTCGCTCTTGGAGCCATAGTGCTGCTTCGCGAACGGCTGACTGCTCTCCAAACCGCAGCGCTCTGCTTCACGATGGCTGGCATTTTACTTATCCGCATATTCCAGAGCTGACAGGTATGACTTATACAGCCAACCTAACAAGAAAACGCAAACCCCCTTGCACCTTTCGCATATCATGCGTGAGGAGCAAGGGGGTTGACTGTATGGCTAATTGTTAACGAAGCACCGCATCCAGAGCCAGATCACCTGCACCGGTCAAAGCCAAACCAACCACAACAGCCAGAAGTACCAGATTGTACTCATAACCATTCTGAGTTGCCCAGAGACCGTTAGGACCGTGGACCTTAGCAATGGAGACAACCATGGCTCCGCCAATCAGAACGGCAGCTACCGGCATCAACCATCCAAATCCGAACAGCAGCCCGCCAATCAGCTCAGACAGGCCAGCCGCTACTGCCATGGCCGCTCCCGGCTTCATGCCGATGGATTCAAACCATCCGCCGGTGCCTTTAATGCCATAGCCGCCAAACCAGCCGAACAGCTTCTGCGCACCATGACCCACAAATAATAAACCGATAATAACCCGAATAATCAACAACCCTGTATCCATCATACCCAATCTCTCCCTCACTAATTTGTTTTGTTCCCTTTTGGATAATCACATCATACTTTAGTCACTTACTTAAGTCAAGTATATAGTTTATATTTAGTTAAGTAAAATTTGTTAACTGCACTCTTACCTTTTAGCAGCCATCGTGGTACAATAGAACATATAAAGTGGGGTGAGAATCTGTGGACTACTCAAGAATGTGCCCAAAATACGAATCCGCAGCCGAACTGCTCGGGAAAAAGTGGACGGGTCTTATCATCCGTGTTCTACTCGGCGGACCTAAGCGGTTCAAGGAAATAAAGGAACAGATTCCGGAGATGAGCGACAAGATGCTGACCGACCGTATGAAGGAGCTTGAATTGCTAGGTATCGTCAAACGGAACGTATACCCTGAAATGCCGGTTCGAATTGAATACGAGCTGACTGAGAAGGGACGCGGCCTTGAACCCGTTATTCAGTCTATTCAACAATGGGGCGAGCAATGGATGTAAGCGTCTCATTCCCTTCTCCCTACAGCCTGTGTCAATAAGAAGACTGCCTGTACACCTGAGTGTGCTTGGGCGGTCTTCTTCTGTGTTCAGACATTCATGACTCGCTGTGATAGCTTGATTACCGCAGCAAAAGCAAGAGGCGCCCGGAAATCCGGGCGCCTCTTGCTTTAACCTGTTATGATTTTACATGCCTAACCATTTCTTAAACATATGCTTGCTTGTATCTTTATTCAGCGCTGCGATGGAGGTTGTAAGCGGGATACCCTTCGGGCATGCGCGAACACAGTTCTGCGAGTTGCCGCAGCCTTCAATGCCGCCGTCATCCATCAAGGTTTCCAGACGCTCTTCCTTGTTCATCTCACCTGTCGGATGAGCGTTGAACAGACGTACCTGCGACAATGCCGCCGGACCGATGAAGCTGTTCCGGTCATTCACATTCGGGCACGATTCAAGGCATACACCGCATGTCATACATTTGGATAGCTCATACGCCCACTGACGTTTGGTCTCAGCCATACGCGGGCCTGGTCCAAGATCGTAGGTACCGTCGATTGGAATCCATGCTTTTACCCGCTTCAAAGCGGTGAACATGCGCTCACGGTTAATGACCAGGTCACGTACAACCGGGAATGTTCGCATTGGCTCCAGCCGGATCGGCTGCTCCAGCTTATCAACCAGGGCCGTGCAGGCCTGACGGGGCTTGCCGTTAATGTTCATCGAACAGGCGCCGCATACTTCTTCCAGACAATTCGATTCCCAGCATACCGGAGAGGTTTCCTTGCCTTCCGCGTTCTTCGGGGTCCGCTGGATTTCCATTAACGCGCTGATAACGTTCATATTCGGACGGTACGGAATCTCGAAGGTTTCTTCATATGGCTTGGTTTCCGGTGAATCCTGACGCGTGACTACCAGCTTGATTGTCTTTGCTGCTGTTGTTGTTTGCGCCATCGTTATTCTCCTTTCTTCTTGTCTGTCGAGTAATCGCGTTTACGCGGCGGAATAAGCGACGCATCAATATCTTCATACGAAATTTGCGGGCCGTCAGGCGTCCATTTCGCTTTGGTTGTCTTCATGAAATTCTCGTCATCACGCTCTGGGAAGTCCGGCTTGTAATGCGCACCGCGGCTTTCATTCCGCAGCAGAGCGCCCAGCGTCATCGCTTCCGCAAGCTCCAGCATGTTCCACAGCTGACGGGTAAAGGCCACGCCTGCGTTGTTCCAGCGGGATGTATCGTGAATATTGATATTCTGGTAACGCTGCTTCAATTCCTTGATCTTGCCGATCGTCTCTTCCAGCTTGTCATTGTAACGGACAACCGTCATATTGTTCGTCATCCATTCGCCAAGCTCCTTGTGAAGCACATAAGCGTTCTCTGTTCCGTCCATCTTGAGCAGGGACTCATAGTTTGCGGACAGGCGCTTCTGCTCACGGTCATAGACCGAAGAGGAGACATCTTCAACTGTCTTATCCAGCCCGCGGATGTACTCAACAGCCTTAGGACCGGCCAACATCCCGCCGTAGATAGCGGAGACCAGTGAGTTCGCGCCAAGACGGTTGGCACCATGGAACTGGTACTCGCACTCTCCTGCTGCGAACAGTCCCGGGATGTTAGTCATCTGATTATAATCGACCCACATGCCGCCCATCGAATAGTGGACTGCCGGGAAAATCTTCATCGGAATTTTACGCGGATCGTCACCCATGAATTTCTCATAAATCTCGATGATGCCCCCGAGCTTAATATCAAGCTCCTTGGGATCTTTATGCGACAGGTCCAGATAAACCATATTCTCGCCGTTAATGCCAAGCTTCTGATTAACGCACACATCAAAAATTTCACGTGTTGCGATATCACGCGGCACCAGGTTTCCGTATGCCGGATATTTCTCTTCGAGGAAATACCATGGCTTGCCGTCCTTATACGTCCATACCCGGCCGCCCTCACCGCGAGCCGACTCGGACATCAGGCGCAGCTTGTCGTCGCCCGGTATCGCGGTCGGATGAATCTGGATGAACTCGCCATTCGCATAATAGACGCCCTGCTGATATACAGCACTTGCTGCTGTACCTGTATTAATGACTGAGTTAGTCGATTTACCGAAAATAATACCAGGCCCGCCTGTTGCCAGAATAACCGCGTCAGCTGCAATCGTGTGAATTTCCATTGAGCGCAGATCCTGGCCTGTAATCCCGCGGCATATACCTTCATCGTCAATCACGGCGCCGAGGAATTCCCAGTGCTCATACTTCTTCACTAGTCCCGCTGTCTCCCAGCGGCGAACCTGCTCGTCCAGAGCGTACAGCAGCTGCTGCCCTGTTGTCGCGCCGGCAAACGCCGTACGGTGATGCTTCGTGCCGCCGAAACGGCGGAAATCGAGCAGTCCTTCCGGTGTCCGGTTAAACATAACCCCCATCCGGTCCATCAGGTGGATAATGCCCGGCGCAGCTTCACACATCGCCTTGACCGGCGGCTGGTTCGCGAGGAAGTCGCCTCCGTAAACTGTATCATCAAAGTGCTCCCAAGGGGAGTCACCCTCACCTTTCGTATTAACCGCTCCATTGATGCCGCCTTGTGCGCATACCGAGTGGGAACGCTTCACAGGCACCAGGGAGAACAAATCGACGTGCATGCCGGCTTCGGCCGCCTTGATGGTTGCCATCAGGCCGGCCAGCCCGCCGCCTACGACGATGATTTTGTTTTTAGCCATTTCGATTCGCTCCTTGTTCTCAGACTAACCGATATTCACAAGCGAACGCACTGCGTCGATTGCTGCGCTCGCTTCCTTAAATTCATCTCCGCGGAATGCAGCCAGCGATGCCAGGAACATAGCCGTTACAATAACAAATACACCCATCCATATATAGGAGGAAACACGCTGTGCTCTCGGTCCAACCGTAATTCCCCAGCTTACGAGGAAAGCCCACATCCCGTTGGCAAAGTGGAACGTTGCAGCCACTACCCCGACTACGTAGAAGGCAAAGAAAAACGGATTATTGGCAATGTCATGCATGGATGAGCCGAGCTGTTCATGCGTGACATTCCCCACAGCCACCTGGAAACGGGTCTGATAGACATGCCATACAACGAAGATAAAGGTGATCACACCTGAAATCCGCTGCAAAGCAAACGCCCAGTTGCGGCCATATTGAAATTGTCCGGTATTAATATTGGATTGATAAGCAATATACAAGCCATATACCCCGTGGAACAGCAGCGGCAGCCATATGCCGAACAGTTCGAGGAAAAACACAAGCGGCAAACCGTTCAAAAATGCCACCGCATCTTTAAAACCTTGAGGTCCCCCCTCAACGGCCGCAAAATTCGTCAGCATATGTTCAACGATGAACAAGCTGAGCGGAATCACCCCTAAAAGTGAGTGAAGCCTGCGCGAGTAATACGAATTTCCTTTCATACGTAAGCGTTCTCCTTTCCGGACTGGACATGCTTGTAAAGCCATTTACCATTGTACCTTTCACTTATGAGAGCGTCAACAAATGACCGGACACAGAATAGCCACAGTTCCCATGCTACTCCTTTTTCGCTTATAATGGAACTGCCGATATGGTATATCGGCTTATAACCAATAGACATATATGGGGAGGGTCCCATGCTCGAAGAACTTCATATATTCGCCGTTGTTGTCGAACAATCCAGTCTGAACAAGGCTTCCGTGCAATTAAATTTATCACAGCCTGCTCTCTCCCGAAAAATCGCAAAGCTGGAGGAAGAGCTTGGCGTCGAGCTGTTCAGGCGGGTAGGCAAGCGTCTGGAGCTGACCAAGCTAGGGCAGCTGACCTATGATTATGCGCTTGAAATGAGGCAGCGCCATTTTCGCTTCCTGCAATCCCTGTCGGAGTTCGGCTATGCCGCCAAAACATCCCTGATGATCGGCGCCAGCCTGACAACGCTGCAGACGACGCTGCCCGACCTCATTCAGGTCCTGCACGAGGCTCATCCCGAAGTGGATATTAAAGCGGTAACTGGCAAGACGCATGAAATCGTCTCACTGGTGCGCGAGAACAAAGCAGACATGGGTCTTGTTGCCTCGTCCATCGACGATCCGGCGCTGCACTGCGTGCCGCTCTTCGACGATCATCTGGAGCTCGTCATGCCCAAATGTCATTACATCGCAGACGCAAGCGGCATCAGCATGCGGATCACGGACCTGAATGGACTGCCCATGATTTTATTTGCCAAGGGAACCTGGTACCGGATCATGACGGATGAGCTGTTCGCCAAATATGAGCTGAAGCCGGATGTGCGCATGGAGATTGATTCCTTCGAAGCCATACTCCGCCTGATGCACACGTGCAGAGCCGCCACTCTGCTGCCCAAATCCTATATCAGAGAGCGCATGCTGGCCGATAACGATCTGACCGTTATCCCGGTAAAGGAGCTGCTCGGAACCAAGCGCACAACCTCGCTCATCCATCACGGCAGCGAAGAGATAGACCCTGCAGTGCGGCTCTGGATTGATGAGATCGCCGCCTATTTTGCCCGTCGCTCCATGAACCAGCCTGTATAGCCCGCGGCTTGAGCGAATACCAAATACGCCGCTGCAGCCCTTATCCGGACCCAGCGGCGCATTATTTGCAAGAGGCAGCCCGCACCTAGCGCACGATTGCTTCCTCAAAATCCTCTATCTGCTCATTCGTGCCAATCACGACCAGCACATCCTTCTCCGCAAGCACATCCTCAGCAGTCGGCGCAATGATAATGCCTTCCGGCTTGTTGATCGCCACAATACTGCAGCCGAACTTGGCCCGCGGGTTCAGGTCATGCAGCGATACGCCGCACAGACACTTAGGCACTGCGAGCTCGGCAATCGTATAGTCCTTGGAGAGCTCAATATAATCCAGCAGGTTCGGAGATACCAGCTGGTGAGCCACCCGTATACCCATATCGCGTTCCGGATAGACAACCCGGTCCACCCCGATCTTCTCCAGCACTCTGCCATGCAGTTCACCCACAGCCTTGGCTACAACCTTCTTCACACCCAGATCCTTAAGGAGAATTGTCGTCAGTATGCTTGCCTGGATATCATCCCCGATTGCGACCACACCGCAATCAAAGTTGCGGACACCCAAGGAGCGGAGAACATCCTCATCCGTTGAATCCGCAACGACGGCATGCGTAAGAACACTGCTCATCTCATCGACCATCTCTTCATCCTTATCAATGCCGAGCACCTCATAGCCCAGCTCAATAAGCTCACTGCCAATCCCCGATCCGAAGCGCCCTAGCCCGATGATGACAAACTGATTTTTCCTCATAGCTTCGTACTGTCTCCAATCTATCCCAATAATGGCCTATCTCTCTCTGATTACCACAACCGAACATCCTTATATACACCCGAAGACCGTTTTTTGGCATCAAAAAAAGCACTGGAACTCCAATGCTTTACGCGCGAGTCCTGTTCGGACAGCCTACGAGGTTAGCTGACGGATTCGGGCACGAACAGATGCCCTATCCGGTACTACTCGGCTGTGCAGCTCGCCAGCTACCGGAATTCACCCCGTACCGCCTGGATCCTGTGCATCCCTGACGGCAATTATGGTTCCCCCGTTTTCAACATGAAATTCGGCTGTATATTTGGTTTGACGATTGTATATCTCTCAATAATGCTCTACTAACCATTCCGATTATAGCGGCAGCCCAAGAGAAAACACAAAACGTATTTTGGCTTAATCCCGGTCATAGAACAGGATATATCGGCTTTTTTGCGATAAAAACCAGCTCTATCTTGTATTATTCACCGATTATCTCGCCCAAGGTTGAAGTAATGAAAGTAAGCGATTGGAAAATATAATAAAGGGTATGTTATCGTAGTGTATAAATGAAATTCAAAAAAAGAAGAGGTGTAGGCATGCAGCAGCTGCATCAGGAGCCCCAATGGAAACCACTATACATCTGGGGTTCAATTTGTTTAGCCATTTTTATTATTTTTCAAATTTTACCGACGGCAGACAGTTCATTCTTCGGCAGCGAGGGCAAGCCTATGATCGCCGAAGACAAGGCAGAGCAGAATGCTGCCGAATTCGTTCGCGAGCATTTTGGCGCTGATGTAAAGTCCGCGTCTGCTGTCTATCAGGCGGACCGTGATCTGTACGGCTACCTCGCCAAGGAGAAGCTGACCAAGAACTTTGACGAGCAGTACAGCAGCCGTTTCCCGACTGAAACCTACCAGGTGAATGTCCGCTCGCTCATTCCTCCCGGTTCGAAGCAGCGCTCCATCTTCGTCCAGGTCAACATGGAGAGCGGGGAAATCGTCGGCTGGAACGCTACCCCACAGGGTGCTCCGTCTGCCTGGACCAGAGCGGACAGCGAAGCAGCCGATTTGGCAGCCCGTTCATTCCTGCACGAACACGGCTTCCGTGATGAAGAGCTGAAGCTGATGCCAGCCCCCGCTGAAGACGGCTCACTTGTGTATCAGGCATCCGGCTACACAGTCGGAGATGCGAAGCTCTATCTACATATAGATGCAAGGCTGGGTGAAGGCCAATCCGTCCTTATTACGCTTTATAAGCCGCAATTCAAGCCGCCCGAGGGCTATACAAGCTATGTAGAACAGCAGGACCAGATCTCCAGCCTGCTGACATTGACCGGATATATTGGTATGAGCGTCGTTCTGTTCATTCTTGCAATCATCTATGCTATCCTGTACCGCAGACATACCTCATTCGCACGCGGCTGGCTGCTCGCAGTTATCTTTTTCCTGTTCTATACCGCTAATAATATCAACATGCTGGACGGTATAGAGGCTACGCTCGGAGAGGTCGAGAATGCGGCACAGATGGCCTGGCTCGGCACGATCGTGACCACATTCATAATGGGCATTATGGCCGCAAGCGTCTATATCTCCCTCGTTGCAGGCGACGGGCTGTGGCGCGGGATGGGCCGCAACCTATGGCCGCGCTGGGGCGAGACCGGATATGGCGACCATGTTTGGACATCGATGAAGATCGGCTACTGGATCGCCTTCATCTTCCTTGGGCTGCAGACGCTTATCTTTATCTTTCTGGAGATGGGCACAGGCGCCTGGGCCACAACCGACGTGTCTCAATCGCCAATCAATTTTGCTTATCCATGGCTGTTCCCGATACTGGCATGGTGTGCGGCCATATCCGAGGAAGCCATCTACAGGCTGTTCGGCATTGCCGTCTTCAAGCGCTGGTTCCGCAGCACCTATGCCGCCGTAATTATTCCAACGATCGTATGGGCGCTAGGCCATGTCGCTTATCCGATTTATCCATGGACCACAAGGCTTGTGGAGTTAACGCTGCTTGGCCTGCTCTTCTGCTTCGTGATGCTGCGTTACGGCTTTACAGCCGCCCTGTTCGCCCATGCCGTCATTGATCTGGTGCTAATGGCCGTGTCGCTGGTGATGATGGGCTCGTCTGAGAATATGATCGCAGCAGTCTTCTATATTCTGCATCCGATTGCTCTGGCATGGCTGATCCGCTATATGCATAACAAAAGAAAGCCGCGACCCGGCAGGGTCACGGCTCCTCACGAAGCGATTCAATAATTTGGGCGGCGAGCTTGTCGCCGATCGAGAGAGGCCGGAAGTCTTCGACTGAGGCCTCTCTTATTTTCTTAATTGAGCCAAAGTGCTTCAGCAGGAGCTTCCGCCGCTTCTCCCCAATCCCGGGTATCGCATCCAGCCTGGAGGCGATCATCGACTTCGCTCTCGTATCCCGGTGGAACGTTATCGCAAAGCGGTGGACCTCATCCTGAATGCGCTGCAGCAGGTAAAACTCCTGGCTGTCCCGGCGCAGCGGTACAATGGCCGGCGGATCACCCGTCATCAGCTGGGCTGTCTTGTGCTTGGCATCCTTCACCAGTCCACAGACCGGAATGAAGAGTCCGAGCTCATTCTCCAGCACATCCACCGCCGCACTGATCTGCCCCTTGCCGCCATCCACGACGATCAGATCAGGAGGCTCCAGCGATTCCTTCAGCACCCGCTCGTACCGCCTGCGGATTACTTCACGCATCGTTTCATAATCATCTGGCCCCTGAACAGTCCGAACCTTATACTTCCGATATTCCTTCTTATCCGGCTTGCCGTCTGTGAAGACGACCATTGCCGATACCGGATCGGTACCCTGGATATTCGAATTATCGAACGCTTCAATCCGGCGTACAGAATCCAGTCCCAGGTAACCGGCAAGCCCTTCGGCCGCTTTCACACTGCGTTCTTCATCCCGCTCAATCAAGCGGAATTTCTCATCCAGCGTGACCTTCGCATTATTCATCGCCATAGCGACAACTTCCTTCTTGCGGCCGCGCTGCGGCAGGACAACCTTGACGCGCAGCCACTTCTGCAGGGCGCTGCGGGCATCCTCTTCTCCCTCGTTCAGCTCCCCGCCATCCGCAAGCTCCGCCTCCTCATCAAGCTTACCGACTGCTTCGGAGAGGCTTTCTGTGTTATGGTGCCCCTCACTATGGCTGCTTCCTTCAACAGCTGAGTCTCCTGAAGCTTCCGCTTCGTCTGCTGGAGGTGTATCCTTATCCGGCATGCCCGGCAGGAAAATCTCCTTCGGCAGTGCAGGATTATCACTGTAGTACTGCGATACGAACGACATAAAATCGTCATACGGCTCGCCGTAATACGGGAAGGTGGACGCCCGCCGCTCGATCAGCTTGCCTTGGCGCATGTACAAAATCTGTACGCACATCCAGCCTTTGTCGGTTGCGAAGCCGAAGATGTCACGGTCCATCGCATCAGCAAGCGTAATCTTCTGCTTCTCCATAATGGCATCGATTGAGGCGATCTGATCGCGGTATTCCTTGGCCCTCTCGAACTCCAGAGCTTCAGCCGCCGCTTCCATCTTGCCCTTCAGCAGCTCTCTGACATCAGCATGGCCGCCGTTAAGAAATTTCGTGATTTCCTGCACCATATCCTCATAGACCTTCTTATCCACCTCAAACTCGCAGGGTGCGACACATTGGCCCATGTGGTAGTACAGGCAGACCTTATCCGGCAGTGTCTTGCATTTGCGCAGCGGATACAGCCGGTCCAGGAGCTTCTTCGTTTCCTGGGCTGCATAAGCGTTCGGATAAGGGCCGAAATATTTGCCTTTGTCCTTTACGACCCGGCGGGTCACTTCCAGCTTCGGATGCACTTCATGCGTAATTTTGATATACGGGAACGTCTTGTCGTCCTTAAGCAGCACATTATACCGCGGATGATACTGCTTAATCAGGTTGCACTCCAGAATGAGCGCCTCCATATTGCTAGAAGTTACGATATATTCAAAATCGCGAATCTCCGACACCAGCTTCTGGGTCTTCGCGTTATGGCTTCCTGTAAAATAAGAGCGGACGCGGTTCTTGAGCACCTTGGCTTTACCAACGTAGATGACAGTGCCTTCCGCATTCTTCATCAGGTAACAGCCGGGCTGGTCTGGCAGAAGCGCAAGCTTGTTGTGAATCGTCTCCGATACACGCCGAGTGCCTCTGCCTGTTTCCCCGGCCGGTCTGTCGTTCTTGTTCACGGCTTTCTCCCCTTTTCCCCCTGACCTGTCTCCCATCCTTAATTGTACCACAGCGAGGGAGGTAATGAATGAATTCACACCCGCTTCCAACTTTTCATAAACGCCTTCTTTACAAGTTATCGTCCCGTTGGGTATACTAGTAAGAGTTGTTAACCGGGCTGATAGCTGTATCGCTCCCGGACATTTCCAGGCAGCGGACACTGTCTTATATGAAGGAGGATATGCAGATGGAGAATGTACAAGATCCGCGCGAGCATATTAACGAAGAACCAAGACACGATTTCGCGGACGTTGCGAATGGCTTCGCAGGCATGTTTGGCTTCATGTTCGTCGTGTTTGCCGCAGCCGTTGTCATCAAGTATCTGATCTCTTAATCTAACACAACAATATGCCCCGTTGCGGCTTACCAGGCCGGACGGGGCTTTTTCATGCAGAATGGGAGGGTGGCGCCTGAAGGCCCCACCCTCTATTGCTTATGTGCTGGCGATGATGGTTCTGATCAGTACAGCCCCCGCTTGTTCTCCCCGTTCACCCAGACCTTGTCTACGTACGGTCGAATGCGGTCCATCAGGCGCTGCCCCTTGTGTGCTTCATCCCCATCCTTGTTCGTGAAGGAAAAATGCCGCTCTAATGCGTCCAAATCATGGTTAGAGGTATAGAATGTAGGCTTCCGGTTCATCCGGTAGTTCAAAATAGCTCCCATTACATGGTCCCTGGCCCATGGATTTAGGTTCTCCGCACCAATATCGTCAAAGACAAGCAGGTCGGTCTCCTTCATAATCTCAACCGTCTCCCGCAGCTTGGCCGGCTCATCCAGCATCGATTTCAAATCTTCCACAAACTCGGGCATATAAACGATGACACCGGAATAGCCCACCTTCGCAAGCTCATGCAGCATATAGCACATCAGGAAGGTCTTGCCCGTGCCGAAATGGCCTACGAGGTAAAGTCCCTTGGGCTGGAGCCCCCGTTCCTTGGTCTGCTTGATGTAGGAGAAGGTGCGTCCCACAGCCAGCATCCGCTCCGGATCGGCGTTCATGATTTCATCTGCCGAATATCCGCGGTGCAGCGATGCTTCATCCACATAAAAGCTGCGCACCTTGCGCTTGATGGTCTGCTCATTCTGACGGGCAATCAGCTTGCTGCACGGGGCCTTGCGATCAATCAGCTGCAAGCCGCCCCCGCTGTCCACACATTCGAGCATTGTATAGTGGCCCTCAAAATCATTCGGACAGCGGTCAAGGCCCGGACACTCCGCGCAAGCCCGCTGCTCCTTCACATAATGATAAACCCGATTCAGGTTGATCCGGTACTCCCGGGTGTCCAGCTCAGGATGTCTGCTCCTGAACTGTCTGACGAGCGGCTCAGCCATCAGCTCTGTATAGAGCCGGTCTGCATCCGCCTGCATATTGCGGCCACCAGGCCACTGCTTGAGCACTTCTCCGAGCGATTCCATTGCTGTCCCCCCTAGCCTTGTCCATCAAGCTCTTTGGCCAGCCGTCTGATCTCCTCAAGCTCCTCCTGGGAGAGCTTCTGACCGGTCGTTCGTTTCTCCACAATCGGAATAGCGGGCTTCCTGCTCCCCCTGTTTCCGCTTCCTCTTCCTCCGCCATACGTGCGTGCAGGTGCCGGGCCTGCACCGCCTGCTTCAGCTTCCTGCTTCCTCCGCAGCTCGATCTTCCCCTGCTCACGCACATAGACGACCGCCTTCTCAAAGGTGTCTATCTGCTTAACCAGCATGTTCGACACCACAGCCTCGATGAAGGTCTTCGTTACCCGCTGGGATTCGTTCGTACCAATCACATAATGGATCAGCACATTAATAACGGCGCCAGGCAGCTTGTAGCTGAGATCAATCCGTTCAAATAGCCTGTCGATCCATTCGGGCACTGCCCCCGGGAAAAACCGCTGCAGAAAGCGGGTGTACGGCTCATTACGCATCAGCATGTTATACTGCGGGATGTCGCACCGGCCGCTCAGCTGCTCCGGCACAGGCAGATGGAACTCTTCCGTCACTCCATGCTCCTCGGGGGCATCCTGACTGGCAGCTTCCCCCTGCTGAGAGACATAGCCGGCTCTTGATGCCGCAACACGCCTTTGTTCTTCCCGCTTCCGGTCCTGCCGGTACATCTGGGACGCCTTCTGCTGCAGCTCATCAAACATCAGGCTGCCTGAAGACGAGAAGACGCCGTCCTCATCCAGAAGACGCGATATGTCAGTGGCGTTCAGTTCATATTTGTAGGCAACGTAATTGACCATTGCCATCGTATCCTCATCGCTCCGCAGACGCTCCACAAATTGACGGTTAGCCGAATTGCGCGGGAACCGCATAATAATTTCACCATAGCGTATGCCAGCCGTTGCGGTTGACGGTATCGCTGGCATCGCAGCCTGGCGTGCCGGTGCCACCTCCGATAGTGCCTGCTCCAGCTCTCCGTCGATGACATGGGCATTCAGCCGGAACAGCTCATCAAAGCGGACGGAAATATTCTCCTTGCTAAGCTCAGCCTCAGCAAGCTCGTCAGGCTCAGGCGAATAGAACTGCTCCCGCAGCGCAATGACTGCATACTTGCCAATCTTGTCCCGAAGAAACAGTGTCAAATGCTGATTAAGGAAAAATTCTGACGGAGCCAGCGGCTGCAGCAGCTCATACTCGTACAGCACATCTTCACTGCCTGGAACATGCAGCCTGGATGTCTGCAGCAGTCCTACCGCCTCCAGCTTTGACGCTTCATCTGCCAGCTTGCGTCTTCCTGTATCATTCATCTCCAGCCCAAGACTAAGAAACAGCTTGCGCTGCGGCTCAAGCTGCGAGTATCCGGTCCGGCTCTCCGGAACCTGGTGATAGAGCAGCTGATACAAGCCCGCAGCAACTGCACCGACCATCGGCTGATAAATTTGGCTTATCACCTTGAAGTCAAGAACGCTTAGCGAAAAATCGCGAAAGGTGTAAAACCTATGATGTTCTGTATACTGGTGTACGTGATCAATTCGCATCGTTTAACTCCATCCGTATTCGGGCCTGTCCAGCCGAAGAGCAGCTTTCCGGGGAACGCTCCTCCCCTCATCCGGACAAGGCATCTAGCATACTTTCTATCATTCTAACATAAAAACGAGAGCTGTTGGATGAGAAAACAATGAAAGCGGCGTTCCGCCGTAACGGACGCCGCTGCTGTATGACAATCGCCTGCAAATGTTGAGTTTAGTCGAAAAATAACACGAGAGCCAGCAGCTATGTTAGCGCATAGCCAGCTCATTCTCGGTAATAATCCCCTGCTCGATAAGCTCCATATTCAGCGCTTCCCGTTCCGCGTACGTATCGGCCAGTTCAAGATCTTCATGCTTGGCGATCCATTGGCGGATCGTAAAGCATACCTTGTCGGGCACATGCGTGGGAAGCTGATGATCCGCCCCCTTAATGGCATACAGCTCTGAAACTGCCAGCAGCTCATCCATTTCACGGGCGTATTTAATGAAGGTCTCATCCTTCTCCCCGCACACAAGCAGCAAAGGACTAGCAATAGCTCTCAGCCTGCTCTTGCAGGAGTAGTCCAGACACACATTCGCATATTCACGGAAGCTTACATTGTTTCCGGACATCCCTTCCTTATGCAGCACATGGAAGGTTGTCCGGCTGTCGGCATTGCCCAAGGCCAGCGGCACAACAATCGCTTCCTTCGCCTTCAACCGGCTGCTGAGATCGGCGGCTCTCATGATTCTGCGGTTGCGGCGGTCACGGATCTCCGGTGTGCCGGAGAGCAGAATGCCGCCCTTGAACCTGTCCGGATGAGTGATCAGCGCCTCCAGCACCGGCATTGACCCCATCGAGTAGCCGCAGATATAAGCTTCATCGATCTCCAGATTATCCATAACCTGCTTGATGTCCTCGACAATAAGCGGCATCGTCAGCTTCACGTTGCCTGGCTCGCTATGGCCATGGCCCCTAACATCAATTGTCACCACCCGGTGGTCGTTGGCCAAATTGTTGCGGACGTAATTAAAGATTCGCCCGCCCAGGAAAGGCGGATGGATCAGCACGACGGCCGGACCGTCATCGCCATCGACATGATAATGAATATGGGTTCCATTGACATGAAAATGCGGCATCGCACAACACCTCGGCAGTCGTATTTATTCCGCCTTAGTATGGCCATCCCGCGTGAGAACAACTATTAGAACATTTTGTAACCGCCGCGCCGCAGCGACCGGATCGCTGTGCCGCTTATATACGCACCAGCCAGGGCCGTAATGGCAGGCAGATAATCGACAATTGTGTAAGCACCCATGTTCTGGGCAAAGTTCATGCTGTCATCCCAGGTATAATAGATACCAAGCGGCAGCAGGACAATCAAATAAAGATAAATCGGAAACCACGTCGTCTTCATCAGCATGTTAAGAATGAATCCGATTCCGAACATCATGACAAAGAACAGCATCATGGCCACAATAATCTGAAGCATTGCAAGTAAACCCCTTTCCCCTCAAGGAAGCAAATCATACTTTTAGTTTAGTAGAAGGCCAAGCGGAAGTCAATTTCGTTATGCTCCTTAGGCTCATTTTGGTAACTGTCACAAGCCGTACATTTGCTACGTGTATAGCAGTAAGGTACAATAATAGCAGCCAAAATAAGCAATAAAATTTACATATAAGGAGCGATTATAGATGAGTGAAGCAGCACAGACTCTGGAAGGCTGGTTCTCCCTGCATGATTTCCGCACCATCGACTGGGAAGCATGGAAGCAGGCCGACGAAGCGACACGCCGCCAGGCGGAGGAGGACCTTCAAGGCTTCCTGAAGCATTGGACCTCCCTTGAAGCGGACAAGAAGGGAAGCACGGCCGTATACAGCATCGTAGGACAGAAGGCAGACTTCATGTTCATGCATCTGCGTGAGACACTGGAAGAGCTGAATGAAATTGAGACAGCCTTTAATAAATCGGCATTTGCCCAATTCACTTACCCTGCGCATTCCTACGTCAGCGTAGTGGAGCTGAGCAATTATATGGGCCAGCCGGGCAGCGACCCAATGGAGAATCCTGAAGTTGTCGCCCGCCTCAAGCCTATCCTGCCCAAAGCGGCCCACATCTGCTTCTACCCGATGAACAAGCGCCGTGTCGGCAGCGACAACTGGTACATGCTGAGCATGGAAGACCGCCGCAGCATGATGCGCAGCCACGGCATGATTGGCCGCCAGTATGCCGGCAAGGTGAAACAAATTATTACCGGATCGGTAGGCTTCGACAACTGGGAATGGGGCGTTACACTGTTCGCAGATGACGCGCTTCAATTCAAGAAGCTGGTGTATGAGATGCGCTTCGATGAAGTCAGCGCTCGCTATGGCGACTTCGGCGACTTTTATATCGGAAATCTGCTGACAGCAGACAAATTCTCTTCCATGCTGCAGCTGTAGGTGAACCACTCGTCAGACATTAAACGGGCCGATCAGATTTATATCTGGTCGGCCCGTCATATTTCATACAATTATTCGTCCTCGTCCTCGTCAGCCGCGTCTACCGCTGCCTGGCGTTTGGAGGCCAGATACTCTTCAGTCGCTCGGTCACGAGCCCGGCCCTTATCCTTAAGCCGTTCAATTGCCGGCTGGATGAGCAGATCTACTTCCCTCTGCACCGTATAAGCCAGGTCATAGCGGCTCTGCGACTCCAGGAACGAACCTACCTCCATCAAGGCGTTATACCGGTCCAGCTCATCCCGGGTCAGCAGGCCGCGAACCTGCACGCTGCAGTGGCGCATTAGAATATTTTTCCTTTGCGCAGAACGAGCGGAATACCGCCGATGATAAACAGGTAACGCAGGTCGATCAACTTTTTGAGCCAAGCGGCTACACGGCCCTTATACTTCTTGCCGAATGCAATTCCGATTGCTTCGCCTTTACCGAGCGATGCCACTGTACCTTTATTGCTGAATTCGAATTTCTTCAGCGGCTGATTGCGGATTGACCCCACCAGGTTTTGCGCGCAGACAACACCCTGCTGCATGGCAATCTGGGCAGTCGGCGGATAAGGACGGCCTTCCTCATTGAACATCAGAGAATTGTCGCCGATTACATAGATGTTCTCATGACCCGGTGCGCGCAGGAACTCATCTACCTTCACGCGTCCGCGCATCGTTTCGAAGCCAGCCTCCTCGATGAGTCGGTTACCGCGGATACCGCCAGTCCAAATCACTGTCTTCGACTTGATCTCTTCGCCATCACCTACGATAACACCGTCAGCCGTACATTCCTTGATTGCTGTTCCAATACGGAAGGTCACGCCTTTGTTCTTGAGTACGTCCATTGCGTATTCAACCAGCTCCGGATCAAAGCCTGGAAGTGCTGTTGGAGCCGCTTCAACGTTGTAGATCTTGACAAGCTGCGGATCCACATCATATTCCTTGCAGAGTTCTGGGATACGGTCAGCAAGCTCTCCGATAAATTCAATACCGGTAAAGCCCGCGCCTCCAACGACGAATGTCAGGTAATCCGTACGGTGAGGTTCACGCTTGTACTTCGCGAACTGATAATGGATATGCTCACGGATAAGCCGGACAGAGTTAATGCTGCGGATATTCATGGCATGCTCGACCATGCCCGGAATGCCAAATGTCTCCGGCTCGCCGCCCACGCCAATAACCAGATAGTCGTAAGACAGTGTTCCGTCTTCGAGGATAACTTTCTTGTCTTGCGGACGGATTTGGACGACAGTCGATTTAACAAAATCAATCTTGAATTCATCAATCAGCTTCGAAATGCTGACACGCGCGTTCTCCGGGCTGTCTGTTCCGGCAGCCGGCATGTGCAGATGGGTGGTAATGTAATGGTAGTCATGTTTATTGACCAACGTTACGTCAGCTTCATTATAATTCAACTGCTTCTGCAAACGCAGCGCAGTCAAAACGCCCCCGTACCCTGCGCCAAGAATGACGATCTTAGGTATATTGCTCATTTTGGTATCCCTTCCAATCCTTTTCTGTTTGTTTGTGAAAAATTACACAAACTAAGCTAAAAAATAGTATTAGTCTTAGATTGCGCCGTTCGCCTTCGCTTTATGAATGGCCTCCACCAGAGGTGATGAACATCATAGCTCACGAAATATACATTGAAAATGATATAAGTTTTTCACAAAAAGTTCAAGAGCAAAATCTACGAAAATCTTTAGGATTCCGTACAAAAGTGCTATTTCAAAGTCTTTTCCATGATGGGTATAATAAGAAGGATTGTTAATCTGTAGTTGGAGGTGCACGAAGATGAACAGCACATCAGAACAGCAGGTCACAGATATTGTCATCATCGGCGGCGGGCCTGCGGGCATGTTCGCCGCATTTTACGGCGGAATGCGCCAGGCTTCGGTCAAGATTATTGAGAGCATGCCACAGCTCGGAGGACAGCTCGCCGCTTTGTATCCGGAGAAGTATATCTATGATGTCGCCGGTTTTCCCAAGGTGACGGCACAGGAGCTTGTCAACCAGCTGCATGCGCAGATGGATCACTTCAAGCCTGAAGTTTGCCTCGAGGAGAAGGTTATCGATGTAATCAAGAAGGATGAACGGCTCTTCGAGATTGTTACAGACAAGTCCGTACATATGGCTAAGGCCGTTATTATTACCGCAGGTGTAGGAGCGTTCGAGCCCCGCCGGCTGGAACTGCCCGAAGCGGCTGATTACGAGAAGACGAACCTCTATTATTTTGTCAGCGATCTGCAGCAGTTCAAAGGCCAGCGCGTGCTGATCAGCGGCGGCGGGGATTCGGCAGTTGACTGGGCCCTTATGCTCGAACCGATTGCCGCAAGCGTCACGCTGATCCACCGGCGGGATAAATTCAGAGCACATGAACACAGCGTGGAAAACTTGATGAATTCTTCCGTTAAGGTGATAACGCCTACCGAAATCATTAAGCTTGAGGGCAGTGAGCAAATCAGCCAGGTCGTAATCCAAGACGTGAAGACGAAGGAAACGTCAACAATTGATGTGGATGCTGTTATTGTCAATTTTGGTTTTGTCTCGTCGCTCGGTCCGATTGCCGACTGGGGTATCGAGATAGAGGGCGGCTCCATCGTGGTGGATTCGCGCATGGAGACCACTGTTCCCGGTATCTTTGCAGCAGGCGATATTACGACCTACCCCGGAAAATTAAAGCTGATTGCCGTAGGCTTCGGTGAAGCACCGACGGCCATTAACAATGCCAAGGTATACATTGATCCTAGCGCTAAGCTTTCACCGGGACACAGCAGCAATATGAAGCTGTAGTATGCAAGCTGCTGCGGCTTTTAAAGCAACAATATTTTTATGAAATAAAGGGTATCCTAGCTTTGGCTATTGCAATTCAGGCAGCGTACGATCGTGGTGACACGAAAGCCGCTCCCGGCCAAAGGAGGGTACCCTTGTCATGTTGATGTGTCCCGTCTGTAACGGCTTGCGCTCTATAGCAACCAGCTGCCCAAACGGCCACGGTTCGCTTGATGACGCCGGCAGGCCGTCTGATTGGTCAGGACCTTATGCGCCATATGTGCCGGACCGTTACGAAGCTTGGAATAACAGAGATCTAGACAACGCCTCTCATACGGTCTGTGTTCACATCGCTCAGTGCAACAAATGCGGCTACATGTGTCAAGTCGCGGTGTCAGAGTGGAACTGTTAATCGAATTGTGATCCGTTTCAGGCTCCCATTCGCAGGGCGTCCGGCTTAACGCCGCGGCGGACAAGCTCAACTGCCAGCAAACGAATGAAATCAGGGTCCAGCTTGAGTTTGACGGCTGTATGGTAAGCTTCCAGCAATAACTCGTCCGACATGATATCCATCGATGCACACCCTTTCCTTTTTCTTCCTTACCCATATTAGCATGTCCCCAAAGCCGGAACAAGCGTTCCTGTTATCCACAATTCCATGTGGATACCCTGTGCACAACATGTGAGTAATAGTAACAAAATGAAGCACGCCAATGGGGATGATGTGGATAGGGTTATACACAGCCTTGTTCCGCCCCATTCCCATAAAAAAAATAAATGCATAATATTTCCCTTATCAAGGAATTTTATTGTGGCCGTGTATTGACCTCGAAGATCCAGATCTTTCCGCCGCGGTCAATCCCATAGTCAAATCCCAGCTGTCCGATGCCCGGAAACCTGTTTTCCAGTACCCCAGTCCCCAACCGGGTGAGCTCCCGCATCTCCCGCTTCTTGCGGCTGACAAGCTTTGGGCTAATGGAGCGGCTGATTCCCCTGGCAGCCGTCATAATCGAGCCTCCACGGCATAAATTCGTCACGAACAACCCCCTTCTGGCGAGCCTTCCGACCATTGCACGGATGTGCCATGAAGCTCCCTCCTTTACATACTTGACCCGGTAATCGATAGGCTTTCCGCCAATAGTGGCAAGCCTTATTCCTTTTTGTATGATATATGGCCTTCCGCGGGTAAGTGTTCGCAACCCCTTTACTAGACCATCAAGCGTATTGAACCGTCTCACAGCCGTATAATAAGTGTAGCTGTACCTGCCGCGCTCTCGTGCAACCTTGATAACCCCACGGCCTCCAGCACCCCGCACAGGTTTCATGACGACCATACCGTGCGTTCTAAGCATTGCTGCAAGATTGCCGCGGCTGTAAATCCGTGTTGGTGGAATATGAGGGGCCAGCCTTGGATGCGCCCGCAATGCCGCTGTTTTCGCCAACTTGCTGGCCAGCTGCCTGCCTTCTCCCGCATGCATAGATCCCGCCTCCTTGAACAGTTATGTAGTACAGCATATGTACGGGAGACGGCTGTCTCTTGGATGAATGCAGGAGGCGAGGCGCCTGTTTATGAGAGCGTTCGTACCTTTATTTCCCCATCATAAGGTCAGACATTAGGTTCATACTAATTGACAAGTCGTTGGGAAAGTTTTATTCTAACAAGAAGTTACAGCTGTACAAAAATACTTATAAATAGGCGGATTGATAAAGATGGCGTTTAATCCTGTTATATTTGACCTTCAGCCCTCCGACAAGAATGAGAAGGAAGGCCTTTACCAGTACATCGCTACATTCTCCGACCAGTCCAAATGCCGGTTGTTCCTGACCAAGAACCCAAACTGGAAGCTGGCGCATGTGAACCGTCTGCTTAATATCCCGTGCCCGATGTGCCGCAAGGACTACTATTGCAACTGCATGGAGAAGCATCTGCCAGCTATTGAAGCTGAGTTTCTTCAGAAGATTGAAGAATAAGGTGCGGCAGCATCAAGAGCCGATTCCGTTTACGGAATCGGCTCTTGTACTGCTATGCGTTAAATGGAAGGACGGTTAGGCTCATGCTTATCGGCATGGATCGTCGGCTTCGTGTATCCTACAGTACTCTCTTCAGCCTGTCTGGATTCTGCCTGCATCGACTGCATCTTCTGCTGCAGGTTGCGGTTGCTCTTCTTGGCCATTCCTGCTCCCCCCTTAACCCTGAACTCGTAAACGCTGTTAGTATTCCGCAAGAAACCAGCCTTATGTCTGGGAACTACTGAGGAGAAAGGGAACTATCCGCATGAGCGGCAGGCATAATTCAGGCTCCTTCTCCCCATTCTAAAAGGGTCTCCACCACCCACTTATAAGAGGAGGTTGTTCTACATGTCGCAGCAAACCAAGCCAGGCCAGCAAAACCCTCAAGCCGTCCAGCAGCATGCTAAGCAGGTTGTTCAACAGGCTCAGCAGGTAACTCAGCAGGTATCCCAGAAAGCAACACAAGCATTCCAGCAGGCCACTCAAGCACAGCAGCTCCAGCAGCAGGCTCAAACCCTGACTCAACAGGCCCAGCAGGTTCAGTCGGCCAGCACGCAGCAGCTGCAGCAGGCTGAACAGCAGGTGCAGCAAGCAGAGCAAACACTGAGCTCCTCCGCTCAACAGCCTGCCCAAGCCTCTGCCCAGCAGCAGCTGCAGCAAGTACAGCAGCAGGCTCAGCAGGCTCAGCAGCAAGCACAGCAAGCACAGCAGCTGGCACAACAAGCACAGCAGCAAGCACAACAAGCAAGCAGTTCAACATCCCCTACAAGCACGATGCAGTAATAGCTTATACACCTCTACATGTTGCACAACAAAAGGGGCTGCCGTTATTGGCAGCCCTTTTGTTGTGTAGGCACAAGTATATATACTATTTAACAAGCGTCCGGGTCCGGCTTGCCAGCTGCTGTTGCTGTGCGGAACGACGAGCCGCAGCCGCATGTTGCGGTAGCGTTCGGGTTCTCGATGGTGAACCCACCGCCCAATGTCGATTCCTTAAAATCAATAACAAGGCCGTTAAGATACTTCAGGCTCTCTTCATCAACCACAACCTCGAGACCATGTACAGACATCTTATGATCTCCGTCATGGAACTCATCGTCGAAGCCCATACCGTAGGAGAAGCCGCTGCAGCCGCCTTCCTTCACTCCAATGCGCAGGAACAAGTTCGGTGTTTCCTCCTGTGCAAGCATTTCCTTGATTTTATCCGAAGCAGATTCGCTTATGGTAATCATCTATATCCCTCCTGCCAGCGTTCTTATAGCATCATTCTTACTTATCTATAGTATACCCTACTGCGCTCTTCTCCTCAACTTATTCAGCGGCAGTTCTTTAGGGAATGGCCGGAATTCCGGCGCGTATTGGGAGTTGCTGCACTCAGGAAGGAGGTTTATAATGGGGACAGACGTCACTCAGGTGGCTTTTTGTTATTTTTTTCACATAATCATATTCCATTGAATCGGCACATCCCACTATCCGGACATGCCGCTGCTTACGAAAGAAGGTGGAAGCATGGGTTCCGTTATAACTCATAGCTCGATGATCACATGCAATAACATAAAGGAGGACTTAGTATGAACGTCGTCATACCGACCGATGAGAAACGGATGCAGAGCATCAGGGAGAAGGTAAGCCGCGGCGAGCGCCTTACCGCTGAGGACGGCGTTTTTCTGTATCAGTCCGAGGACCTGCTGTCGATTGGCCAGATGGCCAACGAAGTCAATATGCGCAAGAACGGCAAGAAGGTTTATTTTATTGAGAACATGAGCCTGTACTTCACGAATGTCTGTGAAGCGCACTGCGCCTTCTGTAATTTTCGCAAGGATGAAGGCCAGGAAGGCTCGTACACGCTGACAGGCGAGCAGATGATTGAATATGTAGACCAGCATTTTCATCCGGGCGTCCGTGAATTCCACATCGTCGGCGGCCACAACCCGAATGTACCGTTCCAATATTATGTTGACTCATTGAAGGCGCTTCGTGACCGTTATCCGGATGTCACTCTGAAGGCATACACCGCTGCGGAAATTGACTTCTTCTCCAGGATCAGCGGACTGTCCTACAGAGAAGTGCTAGAGGAGCTTATCAAAGCGGGCCTTGGCACATTGACGGGCGGCGGCGCGGAGATTTTGTCCGATCAATACCGCAAGAAGATGCGTGTTGACAAGGCTGATGTAAGCCAGTACCTCGACGTTCACCGCAATGCCCACCAGCTAGGTCTGCGCACCCATACCACCATGCTTTACGGCTCCATTGAGACGCATGAGCAGCGAATCGATCACATGGTCAAAGTACGTGAGCTGCAGGATGAGACGGGCGGCTTCATGGTCTTCATCCCGCTATCCATGCAGCCGATCAGTCCGCGAGCTGGCATCCGCCGCCGCAACTCGGCATACGAGGATCTGAAGACCATTGCAATCAGCCGCTTGATGCTGGACAATTTTCAGCATATCAAGGCTTACTTCATTAATATCGGCGTGCAGCTGACTCAGGTCTCTCTTACGATGGGGGCATCCGATGTACACGGTACGCTTGTCAAAGAACGGATCAGCCATTCTGCCGGCGCATTGACTCCAGAAGGCATCACACGGGAAGACCTGATTTGGCTCGTTAAAGGTGCCGGACGTATCCCCATCGAACGCGACACCTTCTACAACGAGATTAAAGTTTATTCCTGATCTTCACAGCTGCAAGAGATTTCTGTATTGCGCATACTAACGATACCGGTCCCCGGCCTTGCTGTTATCTGCTCGTACTCGATGAGCACCCTTGATTCTCTCCTTAAGAGGTTAGGGGGGGCCGGATATCGGGTAACAGTAATCAGATACTCAATTGTCAGTTATTCGAGTATGCGACACGAATAAGAAGGTTGTGGCATTATGAAACGATTTATTATTTTGGGTGGCGGTTATGCAGGAAACATGATCGCCCAAGAGCTTCTGGAGAAGCGCATTCCACGTGATACGGAAGTCGTTCTGGTTGATCGTATGGCCTTTCAGGGTTTAAAGACCGAGTATTATGCCCTTGCTGCCGGTACAGTGGCTGATATTGATTTACGGGTAGAATTCCGTGAGGATGAGCGTCTCAAGCTGGCCTTCGGTGAAGTAACCCGCGTCGATCTGGAACGCAAGCTGGTGTACCTCGAAGGTCAGGAGCCTCTGTCATATGACTGGCTTGCTATTGCGCTTGGCTGCACGGATAAGTATCATGGTATTCCCGGAGCTGAAGAATACTCCACCAGTATTCAGTCGTTCTCATGCGCGCGGAAGACCTATCAGCTGATCGGTGACGTGAAGCCCTATGGCCAGGTAACCATTGTCGGCGGAGGTTTAAGCGGTGTTGAGGTAGCATCCGAGCTTAGGGAAAGCAGGGCAGATCTGAATATTCAGATCATGGATCGCGGACCCAGCGTTCTCTCCGGTTTTCCGAAGCGTCTGCAGAAGTATGTAGCCGAGTGGTTTACAGAGCATGATGTGGTTATGCTTGGGAACACAGCGATCTCCCGCCTCGAGCCCGGAGTTGTGTATGACCGGACGGAGCCGATTCCGACAGATGTGACTATATGGACTGCCGGCATCCAGCCTGTGCCTCTGGTTCAGCGGATGAACCTTCCCAAGGATGGGGGAGGACGCCTCGTCATTAACGAGTATCATCAGCTGCCGGACTACCCGGGCGTGTTCATAGTCGGAGACTGTGCCAGCCTTCCCTTCTCGCCTAGTGCCCAGGCTGCTGGCGCACAGGGCAAGCAGGTAGCTGAGGTGATGCAGGCCATTTGGGCGGGTGAAACACCAAGGCTCGACAAGATCAAGCTTCGCGGCGTGCTGGGGTCATTAGGCAAAAAAGCCGGCTTCGGTGTCATGGGGAAAACTCCGCTGTTCGGGAGAGTGCCCAGACTGCTCAAAACCGGCGTGCTTTGGAAATCCAAGAGACATTTTGGCTAAGGCGGATTGGCGCAGCAGTGGGCGGCAGACCGATTGCTACAGGTCATCAAGAAGCTTATCCAGCTCCTTCCGCGCCTCCTGCTGCTTGTCCACTTGCGTCATTATGGCATCATACAGGGCATCGGCCGTCTCGGCGGATACAATCTCGCCATCCACGAGAGCGTACGGAAACATATAGCACTCGCCGCAGTTTCCGAGACATCCGTATACAATAACTTCAAAGTCGGGATTCTCTTCAAGCCGCTTCATAACCTGGTCTGTGCCATGATGCATGTTGCTGGAGCAAAATTCTATGATTGGTTTCATCATGCGGTTCACCTGACCTTTTTTTTGCGGGTTCCATTTTCAATTTGGCCCGTTTTGTACTATAATAAAGAAAGAAGGGAGCGATAACAATGAGCGAACAAACACAAGACACCATGTATGATGAGGTGCTCGACGTTCTAGATAAGCTTCGTCCGTTTCTGCAGCGTGACGGCGGTGACGTGGAACTGGTCGATGTCGAAGACGGTATCGTCAAGCTGAGACTGATGGGTGCATGCGGCAGCTGCCCAAGCTCCACCATCACGTTGAAGGCCGGTATCGAGCGTGCTCTGCTGGAAGAAGTAGAGGGCGTGCAAGAAGTCGTACAGGTATTCTAAGTTTAATTACAGCAGCACATTATATGTTCAAAAAGCAAGCAGGCCTCCTTACGGACGTGCCTGCTTGCCGCTATAAGAGTCCGGCCGGTGAACAACTTTCTGTTCTCCTGCAGGGCTCTTTTTTTATCCATAACCTATACGCCAAAACTACATACGGGGATCCCCATACCAATGACTATCACCTGATTGTGTTCTTGATGGGATCAAAGCCCCCGGTTACATCCAGCAGATTACCGGTTATAAAATCCGACATGGGGTGGCACAGAAATTCGATTGCTCTTGCAACATCTTCGCCGGTGCCCGGACGTCCCCGCGGCGATTCACCGTCCGTCTGTCCTGCCACATCCGCAATCGCCTTCTCCTTGTTCGCCCCGCGGATATCACCCGGACAGATCATATTCACTGTAATCCCATAGGATGCTTCTTCCACCGCCAGTGATTTGGTAAAGGATACCAGGGCCGTCTTCGCAGCAGCGTATACGGCTCTCTGCGGCCAGGCACGGGATTCCCCCGCATGACCAAAGCCATAATGGATGATTCGCCCCCAGCCGCGTGCACGCATTCCTGGAAGCAGATAATGATCGAGCAGCATGACGCCGAGCAGATTACCATTCACTAGCCCCGATATCTCCTCATGCGTATAATCGGAAAAGAGCCTCCGTTCCCGTATGAATGGTCCTGCGTTATTAATAAGGATATCAACTGCGCCGAACATCTCTTCCGCCTTTATCGCCAGCTCCCCGACCTGCTTGGGATCGGCGATGTCTGCCCGGATTGCGACGGCTTCAACGCCGAGCGATTCGATATCTGCCTTCAGTGCTTCGGCCTCCGCCTCACTATGAACATAATTAATTACAATACGGCATCCCTGACTCGCGAGCTGTAATGCGGTTCGTTTGCCAAGACCTTTCGCGCTGCCGGTAATTAAGGCCGTTTTGCCCTTCAGCTCCACGGTTGTCCTCCCCCTGCTCATCATGAACCGGCTGTCAGCCTAAGTAAATATGCAAGCAGCTGCGGTTATGACAGTCTTCTTAACACGAGTATATCATATGTTCGCGCTTAGCTCATCCTCTGACAGGCATATCGGAATACGAGCAGCAGCGTCTCGGTGACAAACTCAAAGGCCTCATCCAGATCAGCCATCTGAGCACGGATATTCTCCAGTGCCGCTTCCCTGCCATAAGACTGATGACTTTGCTGAAGATCATCCGTCAGCTCTGAATTCATGTAATGGATTTCGATATTCCTCCTCTTGCGAAGGCGGGACATAGCTCTTTGATGCCGGTCCTTCACTTCCCCAAGGGCCATTGCAAGTGCAGGGTGATGCCGGTTCTCCCTCATGCCGCGGAGCACGGTGAAATAAGAGAAGTGCGTTTTAATCTTCTCGGTCTGCAGCCCGAAGAGATCATTCATCAGCGTTCCCAACTTGTCAAGCACGGCGAAGACACGGATGAACGCATTCTTGTCAAAATAAACATGCCGGTAGTAATTATACAGCTCTTCATCCGACATTTGGCTCAGCGAATTTTTTGTAATCCGTTCAGCATAACGCTTCGCCGCATAACAGCTTTGTTCCAACTCATTCAGGGACGCCATCAATCCCTTGGCCCAGATTTCCTGCGTGCGAAGACGATGATCCCCGTCTTGGCCTGCTGCCGCCCTGCTTCCCACTATCTTCACGAACTGCTCCATCTGACGAAAGGTCTCGCCGAGCTTACCTTCATTGCTTCTTGGGTTCTCGTTAAACAGGATCCTCAGCACATGACCCCTCCTCTACTAGTATGCTCTTCATTGCTGCACCATGTGCGGTTTTCATGTAACAGACTGCCTGCACTAAACGCCGCCGCATACTTCCGCTTATGAAAAAAGCGGCCCCGTCAAATGACGCGCGGGCCGTCTCTCTTGTTCATAAGCTTGTCTTATTACAGAAGTCCTTACTCACTGCTTTCGCTCCCGAAGTAACCACGAGCGGATAGCCATGTCCGACAGGATTCCAAACAGGCCGCAGATAATCAGATTATGGAGAAGGCTTGTAAAAATATAGACCTCCTCATTGCCGATTGTAACGGTCAGCAGCGCTCCGCTGAGCACTTGGGTAACAACAAGAATGACACTCCAGGCGCTCGCCCGGACCAGCCCGCTCTCAGGCGCTGTAGTGCGTTTGATGAAATAATACATCGCTACGAGAATGATGAACATAATAATTGCCACAACACGATGGATAAAGACAATTCCTGTGGCTCCCGTAAGCTCCGGCACGACTTCACCATTGCAGAGCGGCCAACCAAGGCAGCCGCCGGATGAATCTGTATGCCGGATATATGCTCCGATATAGACGATACCAATACAATACAGAAGCGCAAACCAGGTCAACGGGTAGACACTGCGCGGTACTCTCGCCGGCTTCACCGGCGCTCCGTCCCGGTGCCGGTACGCCCATATAACAAGCAGCAGCGTACACGCGAAGGCCAGCAGCGAAATGCCAAAATGCAGGGCCATAACTTCAGACGACTGCGGCCATTTGACAGCTGCCGCCCCCATCAACGCCTGCAGAACCGTAAAGAACAAGATGCCGCTTGCGTAGAACACCGCCTCCCCGGATTTCCGGTGAGAGCGCCTTGTCGCGATGAAGAGCAGGACAACAATCAATCCGACCACCCCTGTTACAAGGCGGTGGGAATATTCAATCAACGATTCCAGCGTGTAGGCAGGAACGAACTTGCCGTTACAGAGCGGCCAGTCATCCCCACAGCCCCTGCCGGATTCCGTATTCGTCACTAGGGCACCTGCCAGCAAAACAATCAGCATGCCGATGCACACTGCGATAGCTAGCCTGCGATAGCGGCTGGACACCATAGTTATCACCACTTTTCCGGTTATTAAATCAGCTTCATTATAGCGATAATAACCGGCAAAATCCATGTTGAAAATGTGACAATCATCACAAAGTCTAGGTTGTTCGGTAAATGTTCAAAACCTCTAGTTATGGCCGCACGGATGGATCTCATTAACGCGGCAGCGCATCTCCAACCTGGATCGCACGATCGAGGAACTGTTCGATTTCCGCCCGGTCCTTCCGCAGCTTGCTGACAAAACGAATCAACTCGGTTCCCGCACGGAACGCAATAAAGCTTGGAATGCCAAGAATATTAAGCTCCGAGCACAGCTCAGGCAGGTCATCACGGTCGACCTCAATAAACGTAATCTTATCCGCATAGGCCCGCTCGACCTCTGGCATAAACGGATCAATGTAATGGCAATCCTTGCACCAAGTCGTCTTGAATACCGCCACAGTCAGCTTGTTCTCTGCAATGCTTGAGCGAAAATCCGTTTCATTCGTCACTTTGTTCACGGCCGCCACTCCTTCGTGTAATTAGTAGATTGAATGTAGTGTACCACAAGTCAGCCACGGTGAAAAACAAGAGGCCGCCCGCCGGCAGTAACCGGTGGCAGCCTCTTCAAGCTCATGCAATATGCAAGTCGCCGTCAGGATTAAGCGATGTCACGCTCTATAACGAGGATCTTCTCTTCGTCGTACAAGGTTTCCCAGTACAGCGTGCCCTTAAGAGCCTTGGTCAGGTCTCTGGCTGGCACATACAGTGTTCCCTTCACGGATGTAACCGGGAAGCTCCACTGTACCGACTTGCCGTTGATAACAGCCGTCTTGCTGCCCTTCTTCAGCACAATCTCCGTTCCGGTTGCTTCATCCAGAATGGTTGCACTCTTCGTCTTGCCATTATATTTTACTTCCGCGCCAAATGCCTCGGCGGTCGTCCGAAGCGGCACCAGCGTCCTGCCATCAGGCGTTACAATCGGCGGATGCTGGCTGTATTCGGGATCGAGCACTACCTGCTGATGTCCAACACCAAAGGTATTCTTAAGCAGATCGTACATCACGGAATTAGAGTTGAATTCACGAAGGAACTGATAGCCCTGCATCCCGGACAGCTCCTCCATGCCGAGAGCGTCCGCACCTGCTGCCGGCTTCTCAGCTGCAACCTCGCCATTGACATTCCACTGCTCACTGGAAGAGGAAATACGGATCCCTTCGATGAAGGACATAGCGGAAGCCGCACCGCCAAGACCCCCGTAGAAGCCTTCCTCGTACATATCTTCCTCATACATTTCCTCGTCTAGCATCTCTTCATACGCTGCTTCATCATCCAGAACCTCTTCCTCCGTCTCAGCCGGAGCGGCTGGGAACTTCGGCTTGATCATAAGCTCTGTTTCCGTCTTGCGGATATCCAGCTTGCTGTCTACATAGACATTCGTTTTGAGGTAAGTCTGATCGTTGAATACCGTCTCTATCGACTCAGGCGACTCTGCTGCCGCCTGCTCCATATTAGCCTTCAGATCCTTCAGCAGCGATGTCAGCTGAGCCGCCAACTCCTTCAGCTGCTTCTCGTCACTGGCACCCACAGGAAGAGACTCTTCCGGGAACGGAGCTCCAAGCGATGCGAACAGATCTTTATTGTCCTTCATCAGATCATTAACCGCGATCATAACTTGGGTCAGCCCTTCTTCGTCCTGAATAAGAGCATCAAGATAAGTAATAATCCACTGCCAGATCTGCTTGCCATTCAGCTCCACCTGAACCTGCATCAGATTCAGCTCTTCGCCGCCGACCGTTGCTACAACAGGCTTGACGCTCAGGCTTTCCGGATTTGGCATGTTGTCAATGGCATAGCCTCCAACAAGGTCAATAACTCTTTTGCCAATCTCTGTAAGCTGATCTTCCGCTGCCTTATCCACTTCCGGTGCAGAAGCACCAGGAGCTCCCGGCATCAGTATGCCATTCAGCGCCTCCTCAGACAGATCAAGCAGGATTGGACGCTTCGCGCCTTCCAGCTGAATCTCCAGCGTCTCGCCAGCCAACTTGAGACCGAACCCGATGCTCACATCCCCAAGCGAAAGCTTGCCCTTCATAGAAGCATGATTCGCATCGCTTACTTTGATATCAGACATCTCAAGCTTCACGTGGGACAGCATGGCCAGCGCCTCGGAGCCCGGGCCTCCGGCTTCCTGCAGCTCCTCCAGCTGCTCCTTGTTAATCAGCAGTTCAAACTCCAGCGTCTGACTGCCCTCATAAGATGTAGTAATCAATGATTGCTTTAATACTTTGTTAAGATCAACGCCTGCGACAGCTTGACAGCCTGCCACGAATACCATGGTCAGCGACAACAGCAGCACGGCCAATTTGCTCTTCATAGAATTCATGAACAAAAAACTCCTCTCGTATGTAGTGTATGACTTCTGTAATGTCATTCTACCATTATGAGAGGAGTTCGAATATACTCTTCATGAAAATCTATGCATCTTTCTTGGTATACCTTTTCGAGCCTAACAAACGGAGCAGAATCCCGAACACCTTACGCAGCGGTTTCGGGAAGGACGCGGCTTCCGTTGGTGTCACCACGCGCAGGACGACCAGCAGAACGAGATAGAGTCCGCCCATTACAGACCCTGAGACAGCAGCAGTCAGGAAGCATGCCAGTTTGTACCAAATACCCTGCAGCATATACAGCCCAGCCGCATCTAAGCCCCAGCCTGCGCCTGCCGTTACGGCGATAACGGTCAGGTAAAGGACCCAGCGCTTGCCCAGCACCTCGAATTCAACTTCTCTGCGGATAGCCGAGTTGTTCATCATGGAGATTAACAGGAAGGCGGCCGTAGAAGCAATGATTAAGCCATAGACCCCGAGGAACGGAGCCAGCGCAACGCTTCCCGCTGCTTTCAACGCCATTCCGATCAACGTGTGGCGCATGGCAAGTCGCGGCTTGCTCAGACCGAACAGAATCGAATTGGACGTCATCATCGTAATCTGGAATATCGTCCCTGCTGTAAGGGCCGCGACAACGCCGCTCCCCCCCGGCTCAAACAGAAGGCCGGTAATAGACGGCGATGCAACGGTCAGGACGAGCGCTGCCGGGACGCCGGTATACACAACGATCCGCATGACAAGCGAAACCTGCCGCTGCACCTCATCAAGCTTGCGCACGGCGTAAGCCGATGAGATGACCGGAATAATAGAGGTGCTCAGTGCAATAGCCAGAATCGGCGGTATGCCCGCAATGGACTGCGCCTTGATGGTCAGCGCATTCAGAGCGGATTCCGCAGCCTCCTTCGTATAATAAGCGCTTGTCAACCGCATGAACAGGGTAGCGTCAAAGGCGTAGAACAAGTTCACCGTAATCGCTGTCAGTACAATCGGGATCGATATCTTGAAGATATCCCGGTAAATTTCGGAAGCCCTCAGCTTTTTGCTTGTCTCCGGCTTCCTTACCGACATAATACCTGCAGCATCCAGCGAAGCCCTGCGGCTCCGTTTGGTCTCCGCTTCCTCTGCATCATGACGCCGGAGCTTGGCCGCATACCAGATCATGACCGCGAGCGCGCCAATCCCTCCCAGCACGCTGCCGAAGGTAGCCGCTGCCGCAATCCACTCATCACTGTATCCGATACTCAGGACAATGAAAGCAAGACCCACGCCAACGACAACCCGCAGGATCTGCTCAATAATCTGCGAGATGCCGCCGGCGGCCATCAGCTGCCGGCCCTGAAAATACCCCCGCATCATCGCAATGATAGGGAAGAACAGAAGTGCTGGAGCAATGGCCCTTATGGCTAGCGCAGCTCCCGGATTAGCTGAAATGCTGGTCGCAATGAAGGGGGCCAGCAGGAAGAGCATAGTGGACATCAGGATGCCTGCCATGATCCCGAAGAGAAGAGCAGCCCTGTAGATCTGCTTAGCCTCCGATATCTTCCCCTGCGCGTAGCGCTCGGAGATCATTTTGCTGACCGTGCTGGGTATACCCGCCGTGGCGACGGTAAGCAGCAGCAGATAAATCGTGTTGGCAGTACCAAAGTAGGTACCGCCTTCCTCGGTCAGCATGTAATCGAGCGGCACCCGCTGAAATATGCCGAGGAAACGAGCGACGAGCGCTGCCGCCGCCAATATGATGGTGCCTTTAATAAGCGAATCCTTCTTCATAATTCGGATCTGTTAGCCGCCTTTCACTGCTGTGCTTTGATCGGTTCGAGCGGCTCGTAGTTGCCTCTTACCGGAGCAGCCGCTCCCGATGGGGCTGCCCACCGGATTCCGTTCTTAATGACCTGCAGCACGTCTTGATTATAGTAAGTCGGGTACGTCTCGTGGCCCGGACGGAAGTAGAAGATTTTGCCCTGTCCGCGGTAGAAGGTGCAGCCGCTGCGGAATACTTCGCCGCCTTCGAACCAGCTGAGGAAGATCAGCTCATCCGGCGCGGGAATATCGAAGTGCTCGCCATACATTTCCTCATGCTCAATCGTAATATATTCAGGGATTCCAGCCGCAATGGGATGGGCAGGGTTGACGGTCCAGATTCGCTCCTTCTCGCCGACCTCACGCCATTTCAGATCGCAGCCGGTACCCATGAGTCTCTTGAAGATTTTCGAGAAGTGGCCAGAATGGAGGACAATGAGTCCCATCCCATTCATGACGCGCTGATGCACGCGCTCAACTACATGGTCATCTACCTGATCATGGCCCATGTGACCCCACCAGATCAGCACATCCGTGCTCTCCAGCACCTCTTCCGTCAAGCCATGCTCCGGCTGCTCCAGCGTTGCCGTCCGCAGCTCAAGCCCCTGCTCGGCAAGGCCCTTCGCAAGCGCCTCATGAATGCCGTCGGGATAGACCTTCGTCACTTCCTCATGGATCTTCTCATGCAGGAACTCATTCCATATTGTCACTCGTACCATAGGCCCATTCCTCCTTATTATTTGTATCATTCTTATTAACCTGTTTCACCTAGAAAATAAGCCATAATGCAAAAAGGATGATCATGATAACCTGAAGTGCAATTTTCACTACTATGCTGGAGAAGAGCCCGACAACCGATCCGATTCCCACCTTAATCGAACGTTCAACATTCGATCCGGCCGTCAGCTCGCCGACTACCGCACCAATGAACGGGCCGAGAATAAGACCGAATGCCGGAATGACGAACGGGCCGATCAGGACACCGATCGTGCTGCCGATGACGGAGGCTCTGGAGCCGCCGAAGCGCTTGACCCCCCAGGCATTCACCGCGTAATCAGCCACGAAGAGAACAGCCACAATGAGTGTCTGCAGCGTCCAGAATATCCAGCCGAACGGCTCAAAGGAAATGAAGAACCCATAAACGAAGAACGCCGCATAAATGGCCAAAGCACCAGGAAGGATGGGGTATACCGCCCCTGCAAGACCAACCAGGAAGAGCACAATAACGAGAATCCAGCCAATGATCTCCACTAGACCTCACCCTTTCATGACAATATGCTCTATAGCATGAGCGACACCATGCTCATCATTGGTCAGCGTCACGAAGTCCGCCTCAGCCTTGACTGTATCCTGTGCATTGCCCATGGCTACACCTAAGCCTGCAGCCCGGATCATAGCCAAATCATTCAAGCTATCGCCCATCGTCACAACCTGCTCCATCGTGATGCCGAGCAGAGTGCAGAGCTCCTCAAGCGCCGCAGCCTTGGACACACCCGCAGGGTTAAGCTCAATGTTCCATGGGGAAGAATTCGTAATTTCCAGACCGCCCCACTGGCTGATCACGGCCAGGATGCTTTCACGAAGCGCATCATTTTCCGTATAATAGCCAAACTTCAGCCAGTGCTGCCCTTCATAGTTATCCGCCGGCTCAATCCATCTCTCCCGGTTATACAGACCCTCGACCGCATAAGCCCAGAACCATACATCCGACTGCATCGCCAGCTCATGCAAACGCTTGATCATGGAAGCGTTCATTAGCGTCCGTTGATGCAGTACATGAGGCCGGTGCCAGATCTCGCTGCCGTTTACCGTAATCATCGGCGTCTCCAGTCCAAGCTGTTCCGCGTAGGGCAATGCGCTCTCAAAGCCGCGCCCTGTTGAGAAGCAGACGGTTATGCCCGCTTCCATTGCCTTATGTATCCATTCCGCATTTTCCTTGCTGATTTCCTGCCTGTCATTAAGAACCGTCCCGTCCATATCCAACGCAATTAATCGATAGTTCCCCATGTCCGCCTCCTTCTCTATACCTTCTGCCATTCTATCACATCTTGCTCCTGTAGGAAAAAGAGATACGGATGTCCTTGCCGCGGGCACTTCCCTGCTATTATCTCAACCAGCCGGCGACCGCCCGCAATGCCCAAATCACGAGCAGCCCAGCCTAAAAGAGAAAACGCCGCAGCCTGCCAGTTATAATCCGGCGGTGCGGCGTCTGCTGCATATGCAGCATACATTTATGAGGCGGTATGCCGGAGCGCCGCCTTGCGGCGGCTGACATATCGCGCAATAACTCCCTGTGATGGCGAGAACAAAAACGCGAGAACGAACAGGGCCAGTGCTGCCGTAACCATGCATCCCGCTATGGAGGCGTCGAGCACGACAGCGGCATAGTAACCGATAAAGGTGCTGACAATCCCGGTGACAACGCTCAGGCCGATCATGACACCCAGCTTTTCGGTGAGCAGATAAGCAGTCGCCGGGGGAATGATCAACATTCCAACCACCAGTATGGCGCCTACACTCTCGAAGGAGCTGACCGTTGCCATAGAGACCAGCCCCATCAGTAGATAATGAAACAGTGCCACGGGAATGCCCACTGCCGCCGCAAGCGCCGGGTCGAATGCGCAGAGCTTGAACTGCTTGTAGAACAGGAAGATCACAGCTGTGATCAGAAGCAGCGTGAAGCCCAGCATCCACACTGCCTTCGGAATGGTATCAATGCCCAGCAGGCTGATGGTATTCCAGTGGGTATAAGCAATTTCCCCGTACAGTACGCAGTCCAAATCCAAGTCTACCTGACGTGCGTTAAGGCTGATCAGGATAACCCCGACCGCAAACAAAGCGGTAAACACAATACCAATCGACGCATCCGACTGCACGCCGCTCTGGTGAAACAGCTGAATCAGGAAGACGGTGACAAGCCCCAGCACCGCTGCGCCGATCAGCATGAATGCTGAATCCCGGGTGCCGCTGAGCAGGAAGGCAATGGCTATGCCCGGCAGCACCGAGTGGCTGATGGCGTCTCCGACGAGAGCCATTTTCCTCAGGACCAGAAAAACGCCCAGTATCGCGCAGCAGGCGGCTACCAGGGACCCGGTCAGCAAAATCCAGAAGTCGGTCATCCCCTCACCTCCCTGCTGGGCGCCGCCCCTGCCCGCCGTTCCGCCAGATGCTCGCGCCGGGCTCTTAGATGCTGCAGGCGCTTGGCTATAAGACCCTTGCTCGGACCCGCCAGCAGTGAAATGCTGAAGAGCAGCGCAGCAGCCAGCACAGTCAACGGGCCTGTTGGCATATTGGGAGCCGAAGCACTAAGCAGCGTTCCGACCGCACCGCTAAGAGCTCCGAATACACCTGCCAATACAAGCATAACCCCAAGCCGGTCGGTCCAATATCTGGCCGACACGGCCGGCGTGATCAGCAGTGCCGCTACCAGAACAACACCTACTGCCTGAATGCCGATTACAACGGCAATTACCATGAAGAACATCAGCAGCTGATCGAGGAACACGACCGGGTACCCAAGCCCGCGGGCGAAGCCCGGGTCGAACGAAACCAGCTTCAGCTCCTTGAACAGCAGCCAGCAGGCCAGTGTCAGGAATAGGCTGACAATCAGCATCGTCCTGACATCCGAGCCGATCATGGAGGCCGCCTGCCCGAACAGAAACTTGTCGAGCCCGCTCTGATTGCCGCTTCCGCTGTGCTGGATCTGAGTCAGCAGCACGATGCCAATGCCGAAGAAGCCGGTCAGCACGATACCCATGGCCGCATCGCTCTTCAGCTTGGAATACCTTGTAATCCAGCTGATGCCGAACGTTGCTGCGATGCCGGCCAGTCCCGCCCCGACCATGAACAGGAGAATAGACTTCGCGCCCGTGAGCATAAAGGCAATGCAGATACCGGGCAGTGCGGCATGAGCGAGCGTGTCACCCATCAGGCTCTGCTTGCGCAGATAAGCGAAGCAGCCGATCATTCCGCTGCTGAGTCCGAGCAGCATACAGCCGATCATAATCCACTGCGCATTCGGGTCACGCAAGATGGCTAGAAAATCGTTTAGCATGCCCGTCACCTGCCTTCTGCGGAGAACGGGTCCATATGGCCTAATCTCTCAAGGAAGCCCAGACGTCCGCCATAGGTCCGGTTAAGATTCGCAGCTGTGAAGACGGTCTCTGTTGGTCCGTATGCCTGCAGGGTCACATTAAGCAGTAGTACCGAATCGAAGTATTCCTTAACGGTGGACAGATCATGATGAACAACAATCACTGTCTTTTCCTGTTTCTTAAGCTCCTGCAGCAGCGTTATGATCGCCTTCTCCGTCGCCGCATCCACCCCGGCAAACGGCTCATCCATCAGGTACAGTCTGGCGTCCTGGGCGAGAGCCCTTGCCAGGAATACACGCTGCTGCTGGCCGCCGGACAGCTGGCTGATCTGCCTGCCGGCATAATCGGCCATCCCCACCTTAGCCAAACATTCCATCGCAAGCCGCTTATCATCCAGTCCAGGACGGCGGAACCAGCCGAGCCGGCCATAACGGCCCATCAGCACGACATCCAGCGCATTGGTCGGAAAATCCCAATCGACCGATTCCCGCTGCGGCACATAGCCGATCAGTTTGCGCTGCGAGCTGTATGGCTTTCCGAACACCGTCACCTCACCCGAGAGACGCGGGATTAGACCGAGTATCGTCTTAATCAAGGTTGATTTGCCCGCCCCGTTCGGACCGATAATGCCGATTAATTCACCCCCGTTAACCTGAAAGCTGACATTATCGAGTACCGGCTTCTTCTGATAAGCAGCGCTTAAGCCGTTTACAGTCAAAGGATTATGCATGATTCCATCACCTTCATTTCTATCGAAGCCCCTCTATTGAAGCGCCTCAACGATTGTATCCACATTATGCCGGACCATGCCGATATACGTACCGGCTTCGGTCCCTTCTTCTCCCATTGCATCCGAGTACAGCTCGCCGCCGATCTTGACCTCATGGCCCAGCTTGCGAGCACCCTCAATGACAGCCTCAATTGCCCGTTTCGGAACGCTTGACTCGACGAATACCGCTTTTATCTTATGCTCAACGAGGTAGTCCCGCAAATTAGAAACGTCCTTGGAGCCATATTCCGATGCCGTGCTTATGCCCTGCAGACCCATAACCTCCATATCATAGGCCCTCCCAAAATAGCCGAATGCGTCGTGAGCCGTCACGAGCACTCTTCCGGATTCGGGAATGGCAGCGATCTGCTCTACTGCGTACCGGTCCAGCTCCTCCAGCCGTTTAATGTAGTCATCTGCCCTTGAGTCATAACTGTCTGCATGGGCGGCATCCGCTTCCTTCAGCGTGTCCCTGACTACCTCGGCAGCCGAGATCCAGTTCTTCACATCAAACCAGACATGCGGATCATACGCCTGCCCGTCCTCCTCGCTTACGGTGAGCAGCTGTCCCTCTGTAAGCCGGCTGGCTACAGCAACTGTCCGCTTCTTCTCGGCCAGCTTCTCCAGCATTTCAGCCATTGTCCCCTCCAGATGAAGGCCGTTATAGAAGATCACATCCGCCTCATCCAGCCTCCGGATGTCACCTTGAGATGCCTTGTATAGATGCGGATCTGTACCGGGGCCCATCAAACCCACAGCCTCCACATCGCTTCCGCCGATTTCACGAACGATATCATGGATCATGCCTGTCGTTGATGCAACCTTCAACACCTCTGATCCCTCAACGCCTGCCCCCCGCTCACCGTTCCCGCATCCGCTGAGCAGCACAGCTGCAAGCAGCACGTAAGCCATTGTGACAACCCATCTCTTGAACGGTGCTTTCTTCATAACCAACTGTCCCGGTGCATGATTCCTGCTGCCGGTTTGGATGCCAACCATGTGATCACCTTCCTCAATAGTTTGCATGGACGAACAATAATTGCCCATAGGACTAATTGTTTTCATTATACAATAAAGTTTCCCCGGTGCAACATTTATTTTATGTTAATGCTGCGCGGCAGCTGCGGGGTCACAGCAGACAATCACTGCCCAACATGTATCCCGAAAATAAAAAAAGATCGTCCCCCGGGCTCATACGACCCGGAAGACAATCCTGTTATGCTCCAGCAGAGCAGCTTATTTGACACTTACTCAGCCGCCGCGTCCGCAGCATCCGACTCCTGCTGCTTCGCCTTGCGCGGCGTTCCATACAGACCAACCTCTTCATCGTAGGCATCAAAAATTTTACGTGCAATCGGTGCGGCACCGCGTCCGCCGAAGCCGCCCTCCGGCACGACTACCGCTACAGCCAGCTTCGGCTTGTCAGCCGGAGCGTAGGCGATGAAGACGGCATTGTCGACGGTACCGGCACTTGTCTTCTGCTCAGATGTGCCCGTCTTTCGGTTGAAGGAATAATTGACACCCTCAAATCCTTGAACACCGGATTTCATGCCACGCTCAATGACCTTCCAGTATTCGGCCGGGAAATCCACTTCATTCAGAACGACGGGCTCAGCCTTCTCCACAACATTGCCGTTCTGATCGACGATTTTCTCCACGAACAGCGGCTTCATCCGCTTACCGCGGTTAGCGAGCGTAGCGGTATATTGCGCGAGCTGCAGTACTGTATATCTCGCCTGTTGGCCGAACGAAGCACGGATTAAGGCGGACTGTGCACTAGCTACTTCTGCCTCATGGAAATAATCAATAACCCCACTACTCTCCCACGGCAATCCGCTCTCCGTAGACACGCCTAACCCAAATTGCTTGACATATTTGTCCCAGGTCTCGACTCCTTCTAAGCCATCATATTTATGGTAGAGCTGGTTACCGATCATCTCCGCCATAAACGGGTTAGACGACTTCTCTATCGCTCTGGCCGGGTCCATTAAACCGTATGCATGGTTACCGGCATTCTTAATTCGAACTCTGTGAGTGCCTTCCTTACCAAAGTAAAACGATCCATTATCGTTATAACGCGTATATGGGGTAATAACCTTCTCTGCCATCCCAATCAGTACTGATAGAGGCTTCTGTGTGGAACCCAGGTACACAAGGGAAGAGGTATGCTTGTATTCCTCTTTTTTTGAACCCCAATCTTGAACAACCTGCCGAATTGTACCGTTGTACTGAATGGCTTGAATCTTCTTATAATCCTCTGAATCGATGCTTCCGCCCTTCCATACATTCGGATCATAATCCGGCATGCTGGCCATGGCCACCACCTTGCCGGTGTCCACTTCCATTGCTACTGCATAACCAGCTCTCGCATAGGGTGCATAATCCGGACTACTGCGCGGTACTGAACGGATGTAAGCCAAATGGTTCATGATCGCTTCTTCCGTCTTCAGCTGCACATCCTTGTTAATAGTCAGGTACAGGTTGCTGCCCTTTTCCGGCTTCGTAACCGTCGGCTGTCCGATAATGGCCGACTGGCTGTTGATCGGATACGTCTTCACGCCGTTCTTGCCCCTCAGCACATCCTGGTACATCAGCTCAATACCATCCACGCCGACATCTTCCTCTTTCAGGTACCGGACCGTCGTATCTTCTTCCTTATCCCGGGCGCCATATATATCTTCGAAGGCCGGCACGGTATTTACCTTGTTGTACTTCTTCAGATAGCCGACCAGCTGAACGGCAATCGTGCTTTCATCATAATTGCGGATGCTCTCCTCCACGACCTCCATGCCTTCGAAATCATCCTTGTTCTCCATAAAATGGGCGATTTCCTCATTGGTCAGGTTCGATTTGATGCGGCGCGGCGTAGTGGCATAGTTAATCCGGAAATTAATATCCATCTCCTTGATGATTTCATCAACGGTCATGGACTCCTTCGGATCTCCGTACTCTTCAAAGACGGCATGGAGCTCCTCAGCAATACGCCTTGCTTCGTCTTCCTTGATTTGCGGGTCAATCGTATAATAAAGCGACTGCGTAGATGTCGAATACGCGATGCGCGTTCCTGTCGAATCGTAGATATCCCCGCGGATCGGCGGGATCAGAACCGGTCTAGTGCTTATCTTGGTCTCCATTGCCTTCAGCTCCGGAGCCTTGACGAACTGCAAGATCGCAAGCTGAACAATCAGCATGCTAAACAATACAAAGGTACTGAAAAAAAACATATTCAGCCGGAATGAGAAATGTCGCCGATTAACAATCTGCCGCTTCTGTTCCTCTTCCGTACGCTGATTCGACATACCCTTCTCCCCTCCCTATTCGCTTGCTGTCAAGCAGGACCAAGCCCGCCTGCTTCCTTACCTATAGACGATCATAACAGCCATCTGGTTTCATCCGCTTGACGCTGCTTCCGCAGTTGTAGCCAGGTATATATCCTATAGCTCCGGCAAGCTAGGCTTCGCGGATGTGTGTCTGGTCAAAATCGGCTGTATCGAACCAATTTCCCGAAGAAGCCCAGGTTGCATCAAGCGGAATCCACCGCCCGGTATCCGATACGAGCACTTCGTTCCAGGCATGCGGTCCATACCCGCCCCGTCCATCCGCTCCCAGTCCCGTGACCACCTTCACATCAAGACCGGCTGTCCGGGCCATTACCGCATACAAGCGGGCCACATCAATACAAACGCCCTTGCGGGTGCGAAAGGTGTCATCCGGTGTCTGTTCCTTCCATACACCATTCTCAATATAATTATCGGCCTTATCCCAATCATATTCAATCCGAGTCCCGATCCAGTCATACAGCGCCTTGGCTTTTTCCCGGTCACTCTCCAGCTCGGCTGTCAGCTTGACCGCCGCTTCCTTGATCTCATCCGGGACATCATGGTCGATGACCTCGTAGCGGCGCTGAGCGATCTGTCTGAACTCAGCTTCAACCGCCTTGGTGAAGACAGGCCCCTGCTCGGCCAGCACCCGGCCGGCCACGGGCTCCAGCAGCCGGCCGGCCGCTTCCTGGTAGACAGGCGAAGATGCGATTCCGCCGGCAAGCGGCGCTCCCGGCATCAGCGACACATACACGAATAGCATGGCAAGCAGCAGCAGCGCTCTGCCCGCTCCATGCGCCGCACCAAGGGCTGCTCCCGCAATCCTGCTGACCGCCCTGCTTGCAGCTCCCGCTTCCCTGCCGGGACTCAGTTTGCCCAGCAGGTCCACAATGAGCGGAACGAGCAGCATGCCTGCAATACGGGACAGTGTTCGCAGCAGCAGATAAAACACGACCAGCAGAACACCGATCCGCATCAGCGAAAAGTCGCGCAGGCTGGTAACGAAGGTGTACCATACTTGCGAGAAGGTATTTAGACCGCCTTCCGGGACTGTAATATTCCTGCCCTGCAGCCACAACTCCAGCATGGGAGACACGAAGCAAGCGATCCTCCAGGCCGCAACCAAAGAGATCAGGCTCCAGGCGCCCTCCCAAATAAAAAAGAAAAGGTGCTTCGCTGAACCCGACGCACCCCTACGAAAGCCTTGAATCACCGAGAAACCCAAAACCACTATAATGATCAACGCGACAGGCTCCAAATAGGAATCCGCCCTGCTCCAATCCATATCTGCATGTTCCCTCCCCGGGAGCTGTACCCATACAGCCAGTTAGTCTGGCTACCCGTTTTGCTTAGCCTGTTCAATCAGAGACTGAATGGTGTCATCAACTTTCCATTTGCCAAGTGATGTCCCTCTGTAATAAACCGCCACTTCGTTGTCCCCGGCAGCACCGGTCAGCTCCAGCGTATCGGTCTTCACCGTATAAGTCCCGTCCCCGTTATCCGTATACGAGGCGCTCTTGATTTCACCAGCCATAGCGTTAACCGCTTCCTTCTTCACACTGTCCGCTACCTGCGTGCCGATCGAGGTTATCGAATCTAGATTCAAATCATTCAGCGTGTAGCCGCTGTAGATGATTACGACTATGACAATGACGGCGACGAGCGCCCATTTCACCACGGTTTTAACAAGCCGGATAATGATAAGAAGTACAACAAGTGCAGCGACTAGTATTAACCAGTGCTCCTGAAAAAACAGCTTCCATGTTTCCCAGTCATAATTCAACATCTCTTCAAACACTAAGACACCCCAATTCATCTGTTTCCAAAGCCGTCCGCGCACGGCTCACAGCTAATCTAGCATACTACCAAATCAGCTTGATCCCGCATGCTCAGGTATCAATCATTATACCCCAGCTTCATCCTACCGTAAACGGCATTTGAGAGGACCTTTATGTCAAGGCGGCTTGTCCATACATATCCTGTCCCCTTAATGAGTACAAGTAGGATATAGAGAATTTTCGAACTTTACGGGAGAGTGACTCATGCGAACAGCCATTTGGCTTTATCTGTTTTCCTTCGTCGCTGTATTCGATCTGCACGCTCAATACCCTATCCTCACGCCCTTCGCCGTATCGATCGGCGCTGCCCCTTCGTTCATCGGGCTCATGATGGGAATGTACTCCCTGACGCATCTGCCCGGCAACATTATTGCGGGCTACAGTGTGGACCGGTACGGCAGCCGCTTCTTTATCGTAATGAGCCTCCTTCTGGCCGGCGGAATTCTGCTGCTCCAATCGCGGGTTACCGACCCCTGGCAGCTCCTGACCCTGCGCTCGATCAGCGGCTTCGTACTTGCCTTCCTTTCACCGGCTTGTATGGCCATGCTCGCCCGGATTACCTCCGATCAGCTCAAGCAGGGCAAGCTGATGGCAGGCAATGGCCTGGTCCATACGCTAGCTTCCGTCGTCTCGCCGGCGGCAGGCGCACTCTTGGTCGCGAAGGTGGGCTTTGAACAAGCCTTTTACCTGCTTGGATGGATTCTGATCGGCACAGCACTCTGCGCGTATTTCTTCATTCGCGAAGCATCCGCCAAGCCAATGCCAGGGGATACCAGCCAACCGGGCCAGCTGACTGGCAGCAGTCCGGCTGCAATCAGCAAGCCGCAGGAGGAGCAGGATCATGGCAGTACGCAAGCTGCGACAGCGGCCCCATCCATGCCGTGGCTTGTCTATTCCCTGCCGGTGGCCATGTCCTGCGCCCAAGGAATCCTGTCCTTTGAGCTCCCGCTCATGGCCGGCTCGAGCGCCGGCGTAATGACGACCGGACTGCTCTTCTCTGTAATCAGCCTCGGCGCATTGTTCACGCTCAGCCTGCTGTTCCTGAATAAGCTCTCGCCATACGCCCGTACACTGTGGGGCGCCCTGGGACTTGCGCTAACCTTCTTCGCCATTGCGATCAATATTCCACTACCGCTGTATATCCTGCTCTTCGCTGCCGGAATGGCCAAGGGGATCATCTATCCCGCTCTCTCGTCACTACTTATCCAGCTCAGCGGAGGCACCCGGTATGGCCGGATGTTCTCTATCCTGTCCGTCGCCTTCTCCATTGGCGCCTTTCTGGGTCCGATGATTGCCGGTCAGATCAGAGAGAGCATCTCGCCTTACTATATCGCTTTTCTGTCCCTGATGCTGGCCGTCATTCTGCTGCCTATGCATACGTTTCGGACATCCTCTGCCCCCACCCGGATCACATCGTAATGGCGTGCAAATGCAGTCATAAGGACTGCCCTGTTTTTCAGCCAGCCATTCAAGCCTTTCGACATTTCCCGGGAAATGGGTACAATAATAATAACGGGAGGTGGCCATGGTGGACATCGTTATCATAGTGGAAGGCAAGAATGACCGCAGCAGGCTAAAGCGAGTGGTGACGGAGGAAGTGGATATCTTCTGTACCTATGGAACTCCTGGCACACTGCAGGTGGAGCGGCTGATCAAACAGGTAAACGGGCGGGAAGTCTATATATTTACAGACAATGATTCTTCCGGCAAACGGATTCGCGGCATACTTCGCGATGCTTTCCCGGATGCTGAGCATATCTATACGAGAAGAGGATATCCAGGGGTTGAAGGCACTCCCGAGCCCTACCTGCTTGCCCAGCTGGAGAAGGCAGGACTCGGCGAGTATCTGGTATTCCCGGAGCCTGCTCCCGCCCTGGAGCGCTGGAGCAAGGAAGATCAAATCTGAATATTCAACAGATAGATGACGAAGGTAACCGTAATAATACTGGCTAACGTAGAAACAAATACAGCCTGGGAAGCAAACTCCTTCTCATTATCAAATTCAACGGCCAGCAGCACACTGCTCAGCGAAGTCGGAACGGCGGAGGACACAATCAGGGCAGCGGCTGTGAGACCATGGATGCCGAGGAGCAGCGTAAGGCCCCACGCAATGACCGGTCCCCCGATGAGACGCAGGAAGACTGACAGCCCTACATCGTAGGCCAGCCTTCCGCTGATCCGCCAGCTCATGGTCCCAAGCTGCACCCCCAGTGTGATCAGCGCCGTTCCAATGAAGGCATCCGCAAGATAATTAACCGGGGTATAGATAAACTCCGGAACAGGTACCTGAAGCCATCGCATGACAAAGGCCAGTGGGATCACATAGATGATCGGCATCGACAAGATTACCCGGCGGATGGCCCTCCAGTCCGCCTTATGGGCATTAACGCTGTAAATACCATATGTATTGGGGATCAGCGATTGCAGCATCATGATCAGAACCTGGATTGACAGCGTGTAAGAATTTCCGGCAAAGGCAAGCTGGTTAAGCGGTATCCCATAGTTCGCACTGTTATAGAAGAGGACACTGTTCCGCATCGCGCCCCGCATCCCTCCGTCATACCCCTTCAGACGAATGACGATCTCCACTGCTCCATACTGCAGCAGCATGAAGATCAGCGCAAACAGCATCACATTCCCGAAAATATCGAGCGATATAGGGGTTTCATACAGCAGCCTGAACATCAGCGCCGGGGAAAACAAGTAAAAGTTCAGCTTGGATAATGTTTTAATGTCTAAAGAAAAAGCCCGCTGCAGAATGATGCCTACAGCAATCATCACGGACAGCGGGAGTACGTTATTCCACAGGATGTGTAAAAATATCGACATCTCTCTATTCTCTTTCCGGGGCGCCTACATTCTCAATCGTTCGCCACGTTCTTAATATCGGCTACAACCGATTCCACACTGGTTTCATCGTCTGAGAAGCCCCTGATATATTTCCGGATTTGTCCTTCCCGGTCCACAAGCACCAGAATATCCATATGAACCAGATTATCCGAGCCCTTGCTGATCACGCCCAGGTCAAATTCCCTTGCAATGTTAACAATCTGCTCCGGTTCACCCCGCAGGAAATTCCATCCGTTCAAATCGAGCTGCATATTATCCGCATACTCGCGCATGGCTTCGAGACTGTCCCGCTCCGGGTCAATTGTAATCCAGTTAAACTCGACATCCGACGGGAACAGCCCGTCCTTCTTCAGCTCGTCCTGAACATCGCTGGCCATTCTCGTGGTCGGCGGACACACATCCGGACAATTGGCGAAGAAGAAGTAATACAGCCTGACCTTCCCATCCGAATCAGAGCGTTTAGCCATGTTCCCGTCAAGAGCGGTCAGTTCATAATCCGGCGCAGCCTTGATGACTTCAAGCTTCTCCTCTGGCGTGAACACGAATCGTGTCAGCACATAAGCCGCCATAGCGGCAACCAGAATAAACAATGCAATCTGAAAGCTGTATTTCTTAATAAATGCCATACGTCAGCTGATTCCTCCCTTCGTTAAATTCAGGGCTGCAGCGCAGCTGCTCCCGTTGTGTCTGCGACCATGATGATAAAGGTTAGCATCAGGTAGTTTACAGAGATCAGAAAATTCGTCTTGGCCCATCTCTCCGTGTCCTTGGCCCCAATCCCCAACAGCGTATGCCACATCCAAACGGCACCTGCAAGCACAGAGATTATCAGGTAAATCTCCCCGACATAACCGTAGTAGTACATCAGAATACCCGCGGGAAGCAGCAGCAGGACATACGGTATCATCTGCAGCTTCGTCCGTGGAACGCCCTTCACAACCGGGAGCAGTGGGAAACCGGCAGCCCGGTACTCCTCCACCCTTCTGATTGCCAGCGACCAGAAATGCGCGGGCTGCCACAGGAAGAGCAGAGCGAACAGCAGCCAGGCTCCTGCGTCAACCACATTGGATGCAGCGCAATATCCGATAACCGGCGGCATGGCACCCGATATCCCTCCAATCGAGGTACTCCACGTAGAGGATCGCTTCAGCCACATCGTGTAGATCACAATATAGACAAACATGCCAAGCAGTCCCAGCCAGCCGCATAACGGATTAACGAGAACAAATAGAACGATTTCCCCCACAATCCCCAGCACAATCCCGTAAAACAAGACTAAGGAAGGGGTTAAGCGGCCGGACGGAAGCGCACGGTCCTTGGTCCGGGCCATCTTCAAATCCAGCTCGCGATCCCAGTAATTGTTGATGACACAGGAAGACGCCATCGTCAGTGCGGAGCCGGCCAGCATCCAGAGAAGCAGGAGCCAATCGATATCCCACTTGGACCCGACCCAGAAGCCGCCGAATGCGGCAATCAGATTGAGGCGTATAATCCGCGGTTTGGTCAACAGGTATAAATCTTTCAGCACAGCGGGCCTCCAATTATTTGCATAAAGGCTGTACGGTCACCTTTTGCCCTTGAATCGTTCTTAATCATACCGAAAATAACGCCAGTTGACAACGTTCTCACAGGCTGTTCATCATTTCGCCATGTGTTGATTATCAGATCTCTCTATAGCCTAAAAAAAAGTACAAGCCGTATGTGTCACTATCCATTCGTCCAGCTAATATACATATCATATAGTCTTGTGCCCATGGGCGCGGGCGACCATACCTGCCGAAAGGAGTGGATCCCGAACAAATGGCAAGGATCAAGGCGAATTCCGAAGATGTCAAGATGCTGGCACGCCTCATGCGTGCAGAAGCGGAGGGTGAAGGCGAGCTAGGCATGCTTATGGTCGGTAATGTGGGTGTCAACCGGGTGAAGGCCAACTGCCTTGATTTCCGTAATCTCCGGTCCATCCGCGACATGACATTTCAAAGGCCTGGCGGCTTTGAGGCCACACAGAAGGGTTACTTCTACCAGGCTGCAAGAGAGAAGGAAATCCGGCTTGCCCGCCGTGTCATCAAGGGAGAGCGGCAGCATCCCGCATCCAATGCACTCTGGTTCTTCAAGCCGAGCGCATCCTGCCCAGGCCAATGGTACAACCAGCCGAACACCGGCCGTCACAAAAGCCACTGCTTCTTTGCCCCGACAACTACCAGCTGTCCAAATGTTTATTAACGAAAGCGAGGAATTATCGAATGTATAATGTTAATCCTTCTTACGGCATGCAGCCGGCTGCTTATGGTACTGGCGGACAACACCTTCAGCCCTACGCTGCCTCTTATACCTATCCCGGCTGCACAAGTGCCCCGATGACCTATTCTCAAGCTCCAAGTGCTATGATGACCCCCGGACCTGGCATGCAGGGAGCAGTGCCGCCAAGCGTGCCTTCAGGCGGAATGGTGACACCGGGCGCCGGCAATATCGTTACGATGCCCGCTGTTGAAGAGTCCTATGTAGAGAACATCCTGCGCCTGAACCGCGGCAAGCTCGCCACCGTATACATGACCTTCGAGAATAACAGCCAGTGGAATGCCAAGGTGTTCAAGGGCATCGTGGAAGCTGCCGGCCGGGATCATCTTATTCTCAGCAACCCGGAAACTGGTATGCGCTACCTGCTGCTTATGGTCAATCTTGATTACGTTACATTCGATGAAGAGATCGCCTACGAATATCCGATCAACGGCGGCGGAGTTGTAACCAACACCACACCGATGACGAACGGCCGTTAACAGGCTCTAAAAACCCAGGCGTGAATCTTATCTCTTCCGCCCTGCACATACTTGAACATACCGGCCCAGGAAGAGCTCTCCGAGCAGCGCTCTTCCTTCAGGGCCTCCCCCTGCTCCAGACTGTCCGCAGGCCATACCTCAACGAACAATCCTTGCTGGTCTGTTCCTTCATATAAGATGAAGCTCTTATTCGATACCCTGGCAGCTTCCATCCATTCCATATAGGCTGCACGGGATTCTGAAGCAACCCGGTATTCTACAAAGCAGGTGTACATCCAAGCCCCTCCTAATAATCAGCAGTTATGAAGAACATACTAAAGCATGCACATAGTATATCATCATAACGGGAGGTCAGCATGCCATGGATTCCGGAACTCATTTGGTCATCGGACTCGGTCTTGCAGGTTTGGCGGCAGTAGACCCCGTGGTCGCTGGCGACCCGGATATCTTCGGTGCCGTCATGATCGGCACGGTCGTCGGATCGCAAGCCCCCGATTTTGACGGGCTGATTCGTTTCATGGGCAATGCCGCCTATATCCGGAATCACCGGGGCAAATCCCATTCCTTCCCTGCGGTGCTGATCTGGGCTTGTCTCCTTACACTTGCCCTCCAGCTAGCCTACCATGGATCGCTGCCCCTCCTTCACGTCGGCGCCTGGGTACTGCTTGCCGTCAGCCTGCACGTGCTGACCGACATGTTCAATACATATGGCACACAAGCCTACTGGCCGGTGTCGGATAAGTGGGTAAGGTGGAATATTATCCACATTTTTGATCCTGTTATTTTCCTGACCCATCTTGCCGCGCTCCTCCTCTGGGCATCAGAAACGGCAAGGCCATCGCTGGTGTTTCCATGGCTCTACAGCTTATTGGTGATGTACTACATCGGCCGCACCCTTCAGCATAGAGCAGCGGAACGTCTTGCGATCCGCATGGATGCCACCTTCACCGACGGGGATCGTTATACTGTCATTCCCACGCTTACCATTCAGGACTGGAACATAGTAAAACGCCGGAGTGACGGCGGATTTGCCATCGGTCATCTGAAGGGGCGGACACTGACATGGATGGAAAACGTCCGCTCCGCCGAGCACCCGGCTGTCGAAGCTTCCAAACAGCATGCGGACGTTAAGGCTTTCCTGTACTTCACCTCTTTCACTTATGTGGAAGTACGCAGCTACGAATGGGGATATGAAGTTCGATGGTCGGACGTGCGATTCCGCTACCGGAAGCAGTATCCCTTCGTCGCCGTTGTCGTGATGGATAAGGATTACGTGACACTTGGCTCCTACATTGGCTGGCTGAGCGAGAAGAGGCTGGAGAAACGGCTCCGCCTTAACAGCTATTAATGCCTTGACCCCTGCATCCCTTCCTGCCACAATGGAAGGGGTGCGCTTTTAGCGTGAAGCAGACCCTCGGCCGAACACAAAAAGAAGCCCGGGCTTCCCCGGACTTCCGCTTATCAATAGGTATACGTAGAATTAACGGTTGCCCGCCAATTGTTGTTCAGCGATTTGGACGAGCTTCTTCGTGATGTAACCACCAAGGGAACCAGCATCACGAGTTGCCATGTTACCGTAATAGCCGTCCTGCGGGATTTGGATACCGAGCTCTTGTGCAGCTTCATATTTAATTTGTTCCAGTGCCTGGCTCGCTTGAGGTACTACCAACGTGTTGCTGCTGCGGGATTGGCCTGCCATGTTTGTAATCTCCTTTCGTCCTCTAAGCTGTAGTGTGTTGCAAGCTTGCGAGCTTATTATGTGCCCTCTGCGCAATTATATGCTTCTTGTCTCAAAAATTTTAAAGGAGAATGTGAATGTCCAAATCTGCATCGCTGCTGTTTGCCTGTATCTCTGTCCTGTTCATGTTTGCAACTGCCATCATGATCAGTCATAACGGCTGGCTGGCCCTGCTCTTCTTCCTTCTGACGATGGGCGTCATCGGGTACGGATTTGTCTATAAAGCTCGCCAGAGAAGAAGAAAAGACGGCTGATCGCCGTCTTTTCTTCTTGTAATAGTTGATAACACAGCCTTTACTGGCTTTAAGTTATGCCTTCGGCAGCAGGAAGCCCATCTTCTCCTTGACGTCACGCACGGTCTTGTCTGCAATAGCGGAGGCACGTTCGGCTCCATCTGCCAGAATCCGGTGGATTTCGCCTGACTGTCTGATTTCATGGTACCGCGCCTGCAGGGGCTCCAGCACTGCAACCACCTGCTCAGCCAGGTCCTTCTTAAAGCCGCCGTAGCCTTGACCCTCATAACGGGCTTCGATTTCTTCCAGCGACAGCCCCGAGCAGTGCGAGTAGATGCTCATCAGATTGCTGATTTCCGGTTTTTCAGCAGGATTAAATTTCACTTCACGGCCAGAGTCGGTTACCGCCCGGCTGAGCTTCTTACGAATGACATCCGGCGGATCGAGCAGGGCAATGTAGCTGGCCGGATTCGGGTTACTCTTGCTCATCTTCTTAGAGGCGTCGTCGAGGGACATAATCCGCGCGCCGATCTTCGGAATATACGGCTCAGGTGTGGTGAAATAGTCGCCGAACCGGCTGTTAAATCGCCCTGCCAGATCACGGGTCAGCTCAAGATGCTGCTTCTGGTCATCCCCCACCGGCACAAGGTCAGCGTTATAGATCAGGATGTCCGCGGCCATCAGCGCCGGATATGTAAACAAACCCGCACCAATCGAATCCTTGCCCGCTGATTTATCCTTGAACTGGGTCATCCGCTCCAGCTCGCCCATATAAGTCATTGTCGTCAACAGCCAGCTGAGCTCCACATGCGAACGTACATGCGACTGGACAAAAACGGCCGCCTTGGCCGGATCAATCCCCGCCGCGATGAATAGAGAAGCTACTGCTTCCGTCTGCTCACGCAGTGCTTCCGGCTCCTGTGGAACGGTGATGGCATGCAGATCGACGATCATGAAGAAGCATTGGTGGGTGTCCTGCAGACGGACAAAATTTTTCATTGCTCCGATATAGTTGCCAAGAGTCAACTGGCCACTGGGCTGAATGCCCGATAATACGCGCTGCATCAATAACAGCTCCTTCCCCTTAACTGTTTTGCAATCCATTCCTGTCTGTCCCCTGGTGTTTAGCCATTCCTGCACATGGGTATTAATACCAGGATACAAGAACACAAAAAGGCCCCCGCCGCAAGGGACGAGGGACCGTGGTGCCACCCTTATTCGCTGACGGAAGCGCAGTAACGCGCAGTCGACAGCCTTGATGTTCCGTAACGCTGAACCTGCGGAGAACCATCGGCAGCGGGTGCCTTCCGGTCTCGGCTCCGGGATCCATTCAGCAAGAGCTTGACACCGGTTTACACCAACCACCGGCTCTCTGCGATCACAGCTGCGCGCCTACTACTTCCCTTCATTGCCATTTAACCCGATTATACGCTGCAGACCCGAAAAGTCAAGCTGCTGCAGCTGGTTTATCGATACCTATCTTAACCGTTTAGAAGTTACCGGATAGGTACGAACAGTCCCGGAATCGGCCCGTTAAAATGTTAATGCACCAACCCTAGACCTATGCTACAATTAGGAAATTAGAACTACATACCGAGGTGAGTCGACGATGCTGAAGGAATTGCAAGTTGCACACTGCCCGTCTTGCGGGAAGGTGTACCAGAAGAATCTCCGCAACCTGTGCAGGGAATGCTCCTCACGTCTAGACAACCAGTTATCGGCGATCGACCGCTATCTGGCGGGCAACCGCTTTGCCGACACAGCAAGCCTGTCTGCGCGTACAGGTGTTCCAGTGAAGACCATTCACAGCTTTATCCGAAGCCGCAAGCTGTGCATTCAGCATTACCCTAACTTGACGACTGCCTGTGAAAGCTGCAGCGGACCGACGCGTGAAGGAAAGCTCTGCACAAGCTGCACCAAGCGATTAACGATGGACATTCATTCGATGCTGGAACAGGAACAGGCTCTACGCCAGCGGTCACGGGATACATCCAGCTTCCAAATCAGGCACTCATCGTATTGAAATGATTCGGTAGAAGCCGCATAATAAGCTGTCTTCGGCAGACGTGCCCGCACGCTGCTGAAGGCAGTTTTTTGCTTCTGTATCTTATATTAGTTGTCCTATGGACGCCTGTGGAGGCATAGTCTATAATTAGTAACCGTAATCCTTACAGAAATGAGGTAAGAAGCTTGGCCACCATTATTTTACGCTTTGTGCCTCCGCTGCTGATGGTCTGCTGTCTCGGAATAATCGGGCTTATTTTGACTGGCACCAGCTTCTCGGATTTAATGGATTTTTCACTCGATCCAGCCTTTATACCAAGCTTTAAGACCATGTTTATCAGCATCATTCTAGAGGCTTTCCCGTTCATCCTGCTCGGCGTATTGTTCTCAGCACTGCTGCAGGTGTTCGTTTCTGACAGTGTCATCCAGAGGTTTACGCCCAGGAATCCCGTCGCAGGTGTGCTGTTCGGCAGTCTTCTGGGTCTGCTGTTTCCGCTGTGTGAATGCGGTATGGTACCCGTCGTAAGGCGTCTAATCCGCAAGGGCATGCCCGCCTATATCGGAATCGTCTATATTATTGCCGGCCCGATCCTGAACCCTGTCGTTTATACAGCGACCTGGACGGCTTTCCGGACAAGGCCTGAGATCGCTTATTCACGAATGGGCCTCGCCTTCGGCGTGTCCGTGATTACCGGTCTGATCCTGTATAAAATGATTAAAAGCAGCCCGCTGAGACAGGCCAGCTCTGCTGCTGTGCACAATCATGATCACCATCACGGCCATGACCACAGCGATGCAGGGGCAGCAAGCGTTAAGAGCCGGTTCGCTTCTACTCTTTCACATGCATCGGATGAATTTTTTGAGATGGGCAAATATTTGATATTCGGTGCGCTGCTTACCGCACTTATACAGACTGGTCTCAGCCGTGATACGCTTGCAGGCGTCGGCGAGCAGCCGGTGCTCTCCAACCTGTTCATGATGGCTTTCGCCTTCATCCTGTCGATCTGTTCGACCTCTGACGCGTTTATCGCCGCATCCTTCACCGGAACGTTCAGCGCAGGACCGCTGCTTGCTTTCCTCGTGTTCGGACCGATGATAGATCTCAAGAACACGCTGATGCTGCTGTCCACGTTCAAAACGAAGATCGTGATAACGCTCATATTCCTTACAGGCACTCTGGTGTTAATCGGTTCTATCTTAACGGAGAGGCTGTTCTTTCCTTGACCGGCGGCCCCCTGAAAGGAGATTCAATCCATGCAAGATGAGATTCGCAGCCGCATGCTTCACCAGCTCATGAGAGGCCTCATCCTGACTGGCTTCGCCATGCTTATTGTCTATCTCGTCAAGACCGACAGTATCGGCTATTATATCGCTCCCCGGATGGAGCTTTACGTTAAGCTGTCCGCAATTGGCTTGTATGCCGCAGCTGTTTACCAGTTCTATGAAGCGATCCAGTCATGGATTGGCCGCAAAAGAGAGGCACAGTGCGATTGCAGCCATGATCCGTCGCCTTCTGCAGCCAAGAATACGCTTATCTATGGCCTCTTCCTGTTCCCCCTCGCGCTCGGCTTCCTGCTCCCCGACACCACAATGGGCAGTGCGCTGGCTTCGAAGAAGGGAATTACTTTAAGCTCCTCCCAGCAACTGGGCGGCTCAGCAGACACTGTCACCTCAGCAAATGAACAATCACAAGCGGAGGTCAGCCCGGAAAGTGAAGGATCAGATGCCTCCGCAAGCCAGCCTGAGATGACATCGCCAGTTCCCATCCAGCTTGAGCCGGGAGCAGTGCCTACCGAGGAGCAGCTCAATGCCATGTTTCCTGCGGACACCTATACGGAAACCTATGCCGAGCATGCCAAGAAGCTGTATTTCTCCGAGCGTATTGAAATACCGGAGAAATCTTTTATCGAGTACCTGACGACACTGGATCTGTACCGCGCCAATCTGACTGGCAAGACAGTGGTCATCAGCGGCTTCGTCTACCGCGAAGAGGAAATGGGCAAGGACCGGTTTGTTGTAAGCCGGTTCGCAATGAATTGCTGTTCAGCGGATGCCATGCCTTACGGCTTGATGATTGATTATCCGGGCGCATCGCGGTACGCGGATGACGAGTGGATTCAGGTAACGGGGCGGATGGAGTTGACGACCTATAAGGACAATGAGATCGTCTACCTCAAAGCGAGTAAAATCGAGAAAATCGCAGCGCCTGAGACGCCTTATGTATACCCTGATTTTGATTTTGGCTTCTAACATACTTTCCTCCGCTTCCTGAATGTTTATGGATGAATATTTTTATCCTGCATAACCATACTAAGGGCAGCAAAGGAGGTGAGCAGGATGGCATCTAATAACCGCAACAGCAACACGCTCGTCATTCCGCAAGCCAGCGCAGCTCTCAAGCAGCTCAAATATGAGGTTGCGCAGGAGCTCGGTATCCAGATTCCACAGGACGGCTACTACGGTTATATGGCAACCCGCGACACCGGCGCAATCGGCGGCTATATCACACGCCGCTTGGTTCAAATTGCGGAAGAGCAGCTGGCTGGCCGCTTCGGCCGTTAAGCTCTGACGCACTCAAGCCCGCAGCTATAACCGCTGCGGGCTTATTTCTTTGTAACTTAAGCGAACACTAATTGAATTCCATGAATGAGGTTTTATGCTGAGGCTGGTACCTGCTCATCCAGTTAACGGCATTGTAATTGGATTCGTACATCACACTGGCAGACCAGTTCTTGCTGCTTTCCCTCACTGAAAAATCGTATTGAATTTCCCCATGTGTCCAGCTGCGCTTCATCTGCAGCACCTCCACCGCCATCTTACGGAAGGCCGCCACCTGATCTGCGGACAGTCCAGTTCCGCTGCAAGGCTTTACTACACCATCACGTGTATCAATCGGATGATGCTTAATTCCATACTTGCCAACTGCATTATTCCGGATTTGAATTGATACTGTCCCTCCCACCGCATTGGTCAATTCATTCTCCAGCTGCCGGAACACATAATCCACCTGCCTAGCTAATGGCATTTCTTCTACTGATCTCATCATTAGTCTCCTCTACCCTTTTCTGCATGATCCTTCCACTGGGTCACAAGACTCATTATATAGTTAATAATCCCTATTCGACAATAGCTTTAGTGAATATTATTAGTTCTAAAGTATTATTATTCAGGAGAAGAAATAAAAATTACAGCTTCCTCCAGCTGCATGAGAACGCTGTAATCGGTGAAACTATGTATGAATATGTAGGGATGAATCCAATCAGTCCTACTACATGATTAAAGGGAGGGACGGACATGCAGCGGTTCTTACAGACGGCACTTATACTGCCCGTGCTCCTTCAGCTGCTGGCATCGGTTATACATACACCTTCTTTGTATCCGTATCCAATGAGCCATTCAGCAGTCCAATTGGGGAATGGGAATAAATCTGAGACAGCGGCTTTAGATAAGAACAGCACAAGTGAAGCCGCTCCCCGCCGGAAGCGCTACCGCAAATCCAGCGTCCGCCGTGTCCCCTGGTCAGTCCTGCAGAGCCGTTATTCGGGAAGCTTCGTCATACGGGGGAGCGGCGGGCGCAAGCTTGTGGCTTTGACCTTCGATGATGTTCCAGACCCCCGGTATACTCCAATGGTGCTGGATATCCTCGCCAAACACCACACCCGGGCAACATTCTTCGTGCTCGGCAGCCGGGCGGCGAAGCACCCTGGGATCGTTAAGAGAATGGTTCGAGAAGGCCATCTCGTGGGGAATCATTCCTATTCGCATGCCCTGTTCGCCCAAGCGTCACTGGCTGCTTACCGCAAGCAGATCACGCTGACAGACCAGCTGCTTGCCAAACTAACCGGCTACAGGCCCCGATTTATCCGCCCGCCTTACGGTGAGATCCTTCCCCGTCAGGTCGAATGGTCAAGGGAGCAGGGCTATATTGTGGTTAACTGGGATGTCGATTCCGAAGACTGGAAAAGCATCGGCAGTGATAAAATCATGGCCAATATCCGCAAAACGCTGCAGCCCGGCTCTATCATTCTCCAGCACGCAGGCGGCGGAGACAGCCAGGATCTAAGCGGAACCGTTAATGCAATTCCCAAGCTGCTCCGTTATCTTAGAGCCAAGGGCTACCAGACCGTTACAGTCGATGAACTGCTGGGGCAGCGGGGACAACGCGGATAGCGTTTTTTTCAATCAGATGCATTGCTCGTTTACAACACATATATCGTCACGCCTTGAATGCCGAACGTCAGTGCTTTATGCCTGCTGTCCGCAACGAAGATGTCGACCCGGCTGCCCTTAATCGCGCCACCAATATCTGAAGCAACAGCATACATGCCGCCTGCCGGCAGCCCGCTGTACGAGTAGCCTGTGATATAGAGCTTGCTTCCCAGAGGAATCAGCCTCGGGTCCACGGCAACGGTACCGATTGCCAGCGGATTGCCGAAATAATCAACTGCCCCCCACTTCCCGTTCTCAGCTGCTGATGCTGTGTAGACACTGGCCTTGGCCCGCAATGCTTTCTTGTAGCTGGCCGGTTTCACACTGGTTGAGCCCGTCTTTTGCTGGCTGGAAAAATCGGGCGCTTTGAACGCCACGGCACTCATCACCGTTGGCAGCTTGGGAGAAGCCGACATGATGAGAGGTGCCGGTCCGGCATCTGGTATATGGATCTCTATTCCTGCGGGCAGATTATTCGGATTAATCTCCGGGTTGCTCTCAAGCATCTGCTCCAGTTCCACGCCAAATCGCTGCGACAGCTTCCAGAAGCTGTCACCTGGTTCGGTGGTATAAACTGCAGCTGCAGCAGCTGAGGTTGCCAGCTGGGCTGCCGTTACAACGGCCAGGATGGCCGATGCTGCGCATATTCTCTTCAATAGCCCGGGTCTGCGGTTTTTCATCGTCGCAGTCTGTGGAACAGCCTTGCTTATATCGTTATGTTCGGGGTTGTTTAACTGGATAGTTGCGGTCATATTGCCCTCCCTGTTTTAGCAGCCTTTATGTACAGCTCAGCTGGTAACGGTTAGGAAAACCATCCCGCTTTGGCTTACAAACGAGAATAACACAGCCCTTCCGGCTAAAGTACAGGAAAAACTGACCAAAAGGCTTCAAACCCGCAGTGTAAAGCGAATATTAGAAATTATTAATTGGCTTAAGCTGGCAGCAAAAAGACCTGACGGCAGCTTGAGCGCTGAACCGCAGGTCTTTCCATTCAATATGTGTATTAACAGACCGGGTTCGTAACGGTCTGAACGCCTTGAAACAGGGTTGCCATATGAATTCGGTCCCCACTGAAATCAACATCAGTTACAGGCATGCCAAGCTGGACTGACTGCAGCCGAATCGACCCTTGGAATCCGCAGATGCGGTATACGCCGCGATCCGTGCATACAAAGCTGTCATGGCCAATAGTCCGGACAGCAAACATAAACAGACTGCCAAACCGGTATTTCTCAAAGCCGCCGCGTGTGTTTCCTACCGCAAGCTCCCCCTGCTCGGTTATTCCCAGCACTCTGCTTCCATAAACCGTCAGACCGGTTACTGCCCCGTCCAGCGGAAATTCCGCCCAGGCATCTGTGTAGCGGTCATAAAGCGCGATTCCTTGATCATAAGCCGCTATAATATAATGAGGGAGCAGGAGTATATCGTACACGACTGAATTGGGCATGGCCAATCTGCTCCAGCCGGCCCCCGAGTTCTCCCAGATTCCGTACTGCGTCGCAGCCAAATTACAGCCGCCCTGCCGTCTATACTGAAAACAGGGAATCGCGATATCCGATGAACACCAGCTGTCCCCCTTCAAATAATACAGTCCATGATCCGTGCAGGCATGCAGCACATCCTGCTGAAGAATTAGCCGGTTAACTGATGTAGCATCAGGCAACCCTTCATTTAGCTGGCTCCAATCAAATCCGGCCTCCCTGCGATATACACCCTTTCCTAATGTAGCGGCATATATAGAATTTTCCCCGACGACCTTTACCGAGGAAAGCGGATACTGAATTTCTTCCCAAGAACGCTTGGCCCCATGCGAGAACATCTGATCCGAGCACCCCATTTCCATTCATATCTTTAATGAGAATCATTATCAATGATATATGGAAAAAGCTCAACGGTCAATGCAAATTTAGAAGGATAGCCGATCCGCCTATGGCAGACCGGCTTTTGGCTCCTTCCAACGAGCTTTATGCTTGTCGAATCCAGCTTGTCCGCTATCGTGTCAGCTTGGTCCAGAAGCCTCCTTTGAAGAACTTCGGTTCATGTGAGATAACGAATGCTTTTGGGGCAATGTCTGCAAGTGTCTTCATCAGCCTGCGTTCATTGCTGCGTTTGACCAGCACCTGCATGACAAGCCGCTGGCCGTCCCGCCCGTCGGCCGGCCAGGAGGTGACTCCGTACCCAAGCTGGCGGAGCTTGCCGGGCAAGTCCACTGCCAGGGAATCCACAATCACCTGTACGACCATATAACCGAGAGCCAGGAACTCCTCAATTTTGCTTCCGAGGTATACCCCGATTCCAAAGCCCAGACAATACGCGATCATATTGGCCGGGTTGGAGACATTTTGAAGCACAAGATTAAGACCGACCAAATATACGAACACTTCGATCATCGCCAAGAAAGAGGCTGCGCCCGTCCGGCCTTTGATGACCAGAATAAGGCGCAGCGTAAAGAGTGATACATATACAACATTAATGGCGATGATCGTAACGACCGTCTGCCAGTCGATCAGCATTAGCCGTTGCCGCGCTCAGCAATATAGGCAGGACGCGGAGCTTGACCGGAGAAGGGCTCCGTCAATCTGTTCTCCGTGCTGTTGTACACCATAAACACGTTGCTGCGCGGATATGGCGTAATATTGCTGTTAGAGCCATGCATAATGTTGCAGTCGAACAGCAGGATGGAGCCTGCTTTGCCTACCGGCGTAGCGATACCATGCTCTTTCACGAGCTTCGTAAGGCTGTCATTGTCCGGTACGCCGTATTCCTGCTTGCGCAGCGATTCCTTGAAGTGGTTTTCCGGCGTCTTGCCGACACAGGAGACGAACTTCTTGTGCGAACCCGGTACAACCATCAGAGGCCCGTTATATTCAAAATTATCTTCCAATGCAACCGAGCAGCTGAGCGCACGCATGGAAGGCATGCCGTCCTCTACATGCCAGGTTTCAAAGTCGGAGTGCCAGTAGAACTCCTTGCCCTTGAAGCCAGGCTTGAAATTGATTCTGGACTGGTGAATGTAGACATCGCTGCCCAGCAGGTAACTCACGATCCCCACAAGACGCGGATCCTTCGAGAGCGCTTTGAATAGCATATTATTCTTGTGCACCTCAAAAACCGAGCGTACCTCTCTGCCTCCCGGCTCACGAATGACCCCATCAGCATCCTTCTCGCGATACTCTTCCAGCATCTTGCGGAGCTCGGCACGCAGCGCCTCCACCTCACGGGCGGGCAGGAAATCCTCCAGGAACAGATAGCCGTTCTGCTCGAAGAAATCCGACTGCTCCTTGGTCAGCGGGCTGTCCTCTGTCCAATTGGAATAGACAACCGGGTCCTTACGATCCGTAATCTCCGGCGTGTCTGATACACGGGAAGGATATTTGTCCGCGATTGTAGATTGGTTACCTACTTCCATAGTCATACGATCAGCTCCCTATTCATGGTTTAGTATTGGATGATAAGCAGGCATTAAACATGTCGATTAGCTGCGGGAAGCGGCACGTCAGGCAGATGGTGCAGCGGCTTTATCCTCTTCAGGCAGCGGATAAACGCCGTCCGCATCATGTACTTCCTCGCCTGTAACCGGAGGGTTGAAGACACAGATCATACGCATCGTGCTCTTGGCGCGAAGCAGATGCTTCTCATTGCCGTTAAGCGCATAGAGCGTACCCGGGCGAATCGGATATATCCGGTCTCCCTCCGGCTCTATTTCACCTTCGCCTTCGATGCAGTAGACGGCCTCCAGATGGTTCTTATACCAGATCTGCGTTTCTGTTCCGGCCTTAATCAGCGTGTCGTGCATAGAGAAGCCCATGCCATCCTTCTTCAGCAGCAGTCTTCTCGAATTCCACGTCTCTGTATCCACATCATGCTTGGTGCCAAGCACATCTTCCAAATGTTTGACGATCATATGCCATTACGCTCCTTCTCTATATAATCATGCCGCGTCCGCGGCACTATTCCCGGTAAATGTTACGCCTGGCCGGCGCCAACCAATTCTTCCTCTTTGATGGCGAGCTGATCAACACAGCCCTCTAGAATCTTAAGACCCGCTTCAAGAACTGCCGGCTCAATCGTCAGCGGCGGCATCAGCTTCGCCACTTCATCGAATGGACCCGAGGTTTCCATGATCAGCCCGCGTTCAAAAGCCAGCCCGCAAAGCTTCGAGGCCATCTCCGGCTCGGTGAACGACAGACCCTGAATCATGCCTTTGCCCTTATGCTTCACGGAGCCCTCAGGCAGCTTCTCGATCAGTCTCTTCAAGGTGCTGCGGATCGCGTCCGCCTTACCCTTAATATCACGGGTGAAGCTGTCATCCTTCCAATAAGCAAGTGCAGCTTCGGCAGCCACAAACCCAAGGTTGTTGCCGCGGAAGGTACCGTTATGCTCACCCGGCTTCCAGATATCATACTTCGGATGAATGAGCGTCAGCGCCAGCGGCAGACCATATCCGCCAATCGACTTGGACAGACATACAATGTCCGGCTTGATGCCCGCATCCTCGAAGCTGAAGAACGTTCCCGTACGCCCGCAGCCCATCTGAACATCATCGACAATCAGAAGAACGTCATGCTTGCGGCAGAGCTTCTCGATGTCCTGCAGCCACTGGCGGGAAGCCACATTAAGGCCGCCCTCTCCCTGAACGGTTTCGAGAATGACCGCTGCCGGTGTTTCAACGCCGCTGCCTGGATCCTCGAGCATCTTGGCAAGGTATTCCACCGTGTTCACATTTTCACCAAAATAACCGTCATACGGCATGAAGGCTGTGCCTCCAAGCGCCACGCCGGCACCGGCGCGCTTATAGCCGTTACCAGTAGCTGCCAGCGAACCAAGCGTCATGCCGTGGAAGGCATTGGTAAAGCTGATAACCGTATTTCGTCCCGTAACCTTGCGGGCAATCTTCAAGGCACTTTCCACTGAGTTCGTTCCCGTCGGTCCCGGGAACATGACTTTATAGGTCAGGTTCCTAGGCTTCAGAATCGTCTCATCCAATGTGGTAAGGAAGGATTCCTTGGCCTTCGTGGCCATATCCAGACTGTGTGTGATGCCGTCTTCCAGCATATAATCCACGATTTTACGGCGGATTGCCGGGTTGTTGTGACCATAGTTCAATGAACCTGCTCCGGCGAAGAAATCGATATATTCATTGTTGTTCGCATCCCACATCTTCGCGCCTGTTGCCTTCGAGAATACGGTCGTGAAGCTTCTGCAGTAGCTGCGCACCTCAGATTCCAATTGCTCAAACACTTGCATGGACGGTTTGTCTGCGATTTTCGTTCCCTTTACGTTGCTCACCGAATCCCTCCTTGAGTGGTTTGGTTTCCTTGGTCTGTCCAGTTGTTCCTGCATGCTCTTGCTTGCCTTTATATCGGAAAGGACCTACCCGCAGCAGCGGTTCATCCTCGTGCGTCATACCAGGCGGAAATAAGGTTGACGGATAGCCGTCAGCCGCTACGTCCAGCTTCGTTTCCATCGCTTCCGCAAAGGTGCGGAACAGACGGTTGGAAGCTTGATTAGACGGGCTCACTGTCGCTTCCACATAGCGGATTTCTTCCCCGCCGCGTGCTGTCACTTCCTTCAGCAGGCGCTTCCCAAGCCCAAGCCCCCGGCTGTCCGGATCAACAGCGATCTGCCAGATGAACAGGGTATTCGGCTGATCCGGACGGCGAAATGCCGACACGAATCCAAGCAGCCTGTTGTCGGCCTCCGCTACAGCGCATGTATCCTTGAACATGTCGCACAGCAGCAGGTAGCAGTACGCTGAGTTGAGATCAAGCGTGCCCGCCCGTTTGATCAATTGATAGACCGCGGCTCCGTCCTTCTTCGTGGAGCGTCTGATTTTCACGGTATCCTTCTTTTTGTTCAACTCCATACGTCACCTCCTCGTGATGCAGCCTTATGGTTGCTCCTTTGGTGATGGAATGTTGAATATCGTGAATTTCGCTTTCGCTACAGCCGGAACCGGCTTAAAAAGGACTGTAACCGTTCGCTCTGCGGATTTTCGAAAATCTGCTCAGGCGGGCCCTGTTCCACGATATGGCCTTCCGCGCCGAATATCACGCGGTCTGCTACATCCCGAGCAAAGTCCATTTCGTGTGTAATCAGCATCATGGCCATTTCGCCCTCGCTGGCAATTTCCTTGATGACCTCAAGCACCTCGCCGACCAGCTCGGGATCGAGTGCGGATGTAACCTCATCAAACACCATGATCTTGGGGCTCATGACAAGTGCCCGTGCGATTGCCACACGCTGCTTTTGTCCTCCGGACAGCATCGACGGATACACATCCAGCTTATCGCCAAGGCCCACCTTACCCAGCATCGTTACCGCGCGTTCATGCGCTTCATCAGTGGATACGCCCAGTACCTTACGCGGGCCAATGGTAACGTTGCGCAGCACGCTCATATGCGGAAACAGGTTGAAGTGCTGAAACACCATGCCGATTTTGCCGCGCATACGGTGTAAATGCGCTTCATTCGCCTTCACAAGCCTTCCCTTGGATTTCATGTGCCAGAGCGGCTCGCCGTCAACTGTGATCATACCTCCGGACGGTTCTTCCAGCGTCATGAGCATGCGGCCCAGCGTCGTCTTGCCGGATCCGCTTGGACCGATCATGGCAACCTTTTCACCAGGAGCAATGTCCAAATTAATATCATGCAGAACCTCCAGGTCGCCGAACGATTTACTGACATGCTCGTAGCGTACGATCGGCTGAACTCCTGTGCTTGCTCCCTGGGGTTTGCGGGTCCGGGCTGGAGCTTCCTGACCGGCCGTCTTTTCCAATTCAGTCGTATTCATGCTTGCTGCTTCACCTCCTTATTCAATCTGGCTTTCCCTCCGGACTGTGGCTTCGATGGAGAATCCGTGCCGGATGAAGCACTCTGTTCCCTGTTCAGACGTATCTCCATCATTCGAACAAGCAAGGAGAACATATAACTGATAATCAGGAATATAACACCAACCAGTGTATAGGCTTCGAAAGGACGGTACGAGACCGAGATCGCATTCTTGGCTGTTGTCAGCACCTCTACCAGCGTGATCGCAGACAGAAGCGGGGTCTCCTTGAAAATGACTATCAGATAATTCCCCATAACCGGTAATGTGGGCGGCAGGGCCTGCGGCAGGATAATGGACGTCCAGGTCTTAGACCGGGGAAAATTAAGCGCCTTGGCTGCCTCCCACTGTCCCTTCGGGACCGCATCAATCCCAGAACGGTATACTTCTGACATATAGGTACTGTAATGAAGACCCAGACCAATGATCCCGCTCACCAATGCGGTCGGTGCTGTCGGAAACATTGTCGGCAGAATGTAAAAGTACAGGAAGAACAGCTGTACGAGCAGCGGTGTGCTCCGGATAAACTCAATGATGAGCCGGTTAATCGCCCGGATAATCCAAATCGGAGATCTGCCAAGCAGCGCCAGCATAAGACCGCCTATGGCTGCAAATATAAATCCGCCGAATGTTGCCCAGAATGTCGTCTTCAGTGCAGCAATAAGATCCGGTAATATACTCCATGCGTAATCCCAATTCCACATCGGTTACAACCTCCCCGCCGCAAGCTTCCGCTCAAGCAGTCTGACGGTGACCGATACGAAAGACGAGAGCACAAAATAGATCAAGAGCAAGAGCAAGAAAATATACGGCGTCATGTTCAGGAAATTATTACGCAGAATCAGTGCCTGGTAGGTCAAGTCGGACAGTGTGATGAAGTAGATAAGGGATGTGCCCTTGATCAGCTCAATCATCAGATTGCCGAATGGCGGCAGCATCCGCAGCGCCGCCTGCGGAAGAATAATATAAATCATCCGCTGCAGCGGGCTGAAGTTAAGCGCCCTGGCCGCCTCTGACTGTCCATTAGGCACCGCGAGGATCGCGCTTCGGACAATCTCAGAACCGAATGCCCCATAGTTTAATCCGATGGCGACAACTGCCGACGTTACCTTGTCAAACTCGATACCGAGGAAAGGCAGTGCGAAGTATACCCAGAACAGCAATACCAGCAGCGGCAGTCCCCGAAACACTTCCGCGCAAATCTGTGAAATAATCCTCACAGTTTTGAATTTTGAAACCCGGCAAAGTCCGATTACAAGGGAGAGGACCATGGCCGCCAATGCGGACAGAACGGCCACCTCCACCGTTACTTTTAGCCCCTCCCAGAGGAGGGGGAAAAAGTCATTCCACGGTACATCCATCATCGCTTTAGCTGCAGAGCTCCTCTGCCGTTACATCACCAGGCAGCTCAGCTTCGGTAAAACCAAATTTCTGCAGGATCTCCAGCAGCTCGCCGGATTCCTTCATCTTCTCTAGCTCCGCATTGAAGGCATCCCGGAATTCCGTATCATCAATCCGGAAAGCAGAAGCGCCATAACCGCGCACGTCTTTACCATCGATTACCGGCTGGGTAAAATCAGCTACACGCTCAAGGCTATCATCGTTTGCTGCATCCAGACGGGATTGAAGTGCCGGACCGGTCATAGCCATGACATCCGCACGGCCGGTTTGAAGGGCATTGACTGCCGCATCCTGATCCGGTACGATGACGATTTGGTCACTTGGCACGCCAGATTTCTCCAGATATCCGATCTCAACCGCACCGGACATAACCGCTACTTTAGCGCCTTTTTCCTTAATATCCTCATAGCTCTTGATATCCATCGGGTTACCCTTCTTTACTGCAATCGCCTCACCGATGCTGTATTCCGGATTAGCAAACGCCACTGCCGGACAGCGATCCGGATTAATAAACATGCCGGCGGTAATCATATCAAACCGTCCAGCCTGCAGGCCGCCGATCAATGCGCCGAATTCGGTCAGCTCGCCCCGCACCTCAGGTACACCGAGACGCTCCAGAATGGTTTTGGCAATCTCTACGGCTTCGCCTGTTAAAGTTCCATCTGCTTCTTTATATGCATACGGCTTCTCATTAGCAAAACCAATCGTTATGTACCCTTGCTCGATCGCTTCGCCGAGCGTTCCCCCTACTGCGCTTGCATTGTTAGATGCTTCTCCTGCTGCCGGTACATTGGCATTATTACCGCCGCCATTGTTCGTACCGTTGGACCCGCAGCCTGTGACCAGCATGACGGCAGCGAGCAGTGCGTACAACATTCCCTTCCTCACGTGACTCCCACAACCTTTCTTCGTTATCTTTCGTTCAACGCTTATTATGTTAACACGGTTTTCCAGAGGGGTCATTTCCAGTCAGCTACCATATAGAGGGCTTATCATGGCTCACTTGGGATGAGGGAACATTATCCGGTCGGTTCTGCTTATTGCTCCCGTTAAGTGCCATATCGTGACCGATTCGCCGGTTTACATGCCCTGCAGAGTATGTTAAATAACCAAAACTTATAATTATCTAACCAAGTTAGGACGAGAATTTTGTTGATTTATATAGCTTTTTGGGATCGATTAAATTTTCAAATCTATAAGCGAAAATTATAATCAGACTATTAGATCTATTCTGGCTCCATTTAGCAGTGTTTTAAAGTGCGCTTATGTTCTTTTTACTCATAACAAAAAGCCGTGCAGCCACTCAAGAGCTGCACGGCTTAGACCGTAAACCATTCGTGATTAGACCGATTCCTACCTCTGCAGTGCGATCCGGCAGCTGCCCAACAGCTCTTCCGCCAGGAAGCATTCCAGCAGATCGCCGTCCTCTACCGCACCTACGCCGGCAGGCGTTCCCGTGAAGATAATATCTCCGGCATCCAGGCCGAAGCGATGGCCAATATACCGGATAAGCTCACTCGTGTGGAACAGCATCTGGGACGCTGACCCGCGCTGAACCTCCTGGCCGTTGCGCTTCAATGAGAACTCACGGTTATAGAGCGCCTGCTTGCCCGGGTACTCCTGCCAGCCTGTCAGCAGAGCGGAAGAAGGGAAGCCCTTGGCACTAAGCCAAGGAAGACCGGCCGATTTTGCAGTACTTTGCACATCACGCAGCGTCAGGTCCAGACCCAAAGCTAGACCGTCTATGATGGAATCCGGATCCACTCCCGGCTCGTACCGATCCCCGATGCGCAGCACCAGCTCCACTTCATAATGCACCGCTCCCCGCTTGCCCTCAACCTCTACCGCTGAGCCATCAAGCGGCACTGCCGCATGAGACGGCTTTAGAAATACGATCGGTTCAGCCGGGACGTCATTGCCGAGCTCCTTCGCATGCTGCGCATAATTACGTCCCACGCAATAGATATTTCGAATGGACTGCATATCTTCTCTACTAAGCGTGCCCATTGCTCGCTCATTCCTCCTTGTCACTTAAGTGCTCCTATATTATAGGAGCTGGTTTCAAAGCTTCGGCCAGTTACAGCGTAATCCGGCTCCGCTGCTCTGCCGACAGCAGACAGGCATCAATCAGACGCATATTGGCAACGGCATCCTGCGCCGCATAGCGCGGCGGCTGCCCGCCCCTTACCACTGCCGCAAAATCATCCGCCTGCATGGTATACGCATTGACCTGAGGAGCTTTAACCTCCCGCATTTCATCAGCGGTATGTACATAAAAGACCAGGTTATCGGTGTTAATTACGAATGCCTGCGGAAGCTCAATCCTGCCTACCGATCCGACAATCTCCAACACATTGCGGAAGGAGGCCCACATGCCGCAGTCGAATGTCAGCGCCACGCCTCCGGCAAATTCGACAAGCCCCGATGCCATCATGTCGACGTTGTCGTGTTCTGCCGATACGAAGGTCTGAACGGTCACCGCTTCAGGCTCAGCTCCCAGCAGCAGCCGCGCTGCGCTTAGCGGATAGCATCCGACATCGTACAAGGAACCGCCACCCCAATCCTTGCGGTAGCGCACATTCGACTTGTCATCGGCGTTGTTAAAGGTGAAGGCGCTGTGAATGGCCCGAATCTCGCCGATTTCGCCCGAACGGATAATCCCCGCTACCAGATCATACACCGGGTGGTGTCTGTACATGAACGCTTCAGCCAGATGGACACCGGCGCGTGCGCAGGCATCCACCATCTCCTGGGCTTGTCCCGCATTCAGCGCGAGCGGCTTCTCGCATAAGACATGCTTGCCCGCTTCCGCAGCCCGAATGGCCCACTCCCTGTGCAGATGGTTAGGCAGCGGGATATAGACCGCGTCAATATCAGGGTCCGCAAGCAGCGCCTCATAGCTGCCATAGGCCGCCGGTATGTTCATCTCTCTGGCTGCAGCCTCCGCCTTGTCCTGATCACGGCTGGCAAGCGCTGTCACAACGCCCGACTCCGATTGCTGGATTGCAGGTATAACAGCGCCCTTAGCAATGCCTGCGGCACCCATGATTCCCCAGCGCAGTTTATTGGACACGTGATTACACACCTTCCTTCCATGTAATGGATTCATTATACTGCATGATGACGTTGATTCCCATCCTAACATTGGATGACAAAAAAACGCCTCGCGGCGTTCTGTCACTGCTGCTGTAAATCGTCATCAGAGCAGGTTTAACTAACAAGCTTAATAGCACCGGAACTGTCGTTTCCTCCGCCAGCTTGCTCAGGCGCCCACCCGGGAACGCATTGCCTGCATGCCGCAGCATACCCGGATGGCCTCCTGCTTTAGCAACTTCTCTCTAGCACCCGAAGCCACAGTTGCAAAAAAAGCGTCGGAGGCGTACAAATTTATCAGCATCTGCTTGGCGGCCTCATGGGCCTGCTGCTCATCCTCCGTAAGCAGGTAACACATCCTGTAGCAGTCATGCTCCACCTCACGCAGCCTTTCAATTCGCTCCCCGCTCCCCATACGCTCACATCCTGTCTCCGGCTTGTGCCGGTCCGTTATTTCAACGTAATTACATACGTCACAAAATGATTGTGCCCTGTTGATGTGGAGGCGACAATCTTCGTTCCTGACGGGCTCCAGCGGATTTTGTCGGCCGCATACTGCAGCTCAACCGTCAGCGAGGTTGTCGTCCCAGTAATCGTATCCGCTGCAAAAATACCCTTTTCCCCGCGCTCCTCGGATATCATATTATAGACAAGCTTGGTGCCATCGGGCGACCAGCTCGTGCCGAACAGCTGTGTGGCAGAACCCAGCTTCATCAATTCATTCCCCTGCAGGTCGGTCACATACATCGTCATCTCGGTGTCGGAGCTGCGTTTTACCACCGCCAGCTGCTTGCCGTCCGGCGAAGGAATCACCCAGACGACTCTTTCGCCCGCCAGCTGCTTCGGCTTGCCGCCTTCGTCAGGCTGCATGTACAGCTGCTCATCCGCTACATAATAGATGCCGCTCGTACCCTTAGCCGCTGTGAAGAGCGACTTCGTCTCCTCAGGCAGCAGCTCCCCGGTGCTTCCATCTGCGCTCCCGCTCATCACTTGACCGCTTAACGTCTCGAACATGACCGCAGCATTATCCAGCCACTCGCCAGCGTAAACATTGATAGGGTCTGTATCCAGCCTTACAGTCTCGCCCGTGTCCATATTGAGGATATGGCCGTAGCTCGTAGCTTCCACATTCGTCTTATAGAAGAGATGCTCCCTGTCAGGGGACAGAACCGCGAAGCCCTGATTCTCATCAGCCGGGTTCAGCGCCTTGGCTTCCTTCGTCTTCATATCATACGTATAGAGGTTGCTTGGCTGGCTCTGCTCGCCTTCAGTATGAACAGGCTCGGCGTCCGGATTCGGCCGGCTTATAATGAGCACATCCTCGCTGAGAAAATCCATCCCTCTAGCATTATCCACAGTCTGGATCGAGTCCACAATCACCTTGTCCTGCGCCTTCTCCCCCGATTCGATCACCGTAATCGTCTTATCCGGCTTCTGAACCGTCTGCCTGTTCTCCTCCGTACCGCTTCCACAGGCACTCAGCGCAGAGGCGATCGTCACCACCGCTGCTAATGTCATCGTCTTGCCCCACATGTTGTTGTTCATACGTAAGATCCCTCCAATCGGTTATGGATCCATTATGCAGCCCCTATGTTTCGTCCGCATATCCGATTGTTTCGAAGTTGTAAACTATTCAGCCCCTATACAACGGCAGATATACCGTAAAGGTTGATCCTCCGGCATCTGTCGCTGTAAGCTGAGCCGATCCGCCCTGCTTCTCGGCAAGCTCGCGCACCAGCGGCAGACCGAGCCCTGTTCCGCCTGTTTCACGCGAACGGTCGCTTCCCCCCGTGAAGAAGGGCTCGAATATTTTATCGCGCGCATCAGCTGGAATTCCGGTGCCCGAATCCGTTACATCGATCCGGATGCCGGGATTCTCCGGGGCCATAACCAGCCGGATGCTGCCGCCCGGCCTATTGTATTTCACTGCGTTATCCAGCAGGTTAATCATAATATGGAGAAGATTCTCCCGGTCTGCCAGCACCACTGCCGGCTTCAGCTCAGTCGTTATCGAGATGCCGAATCTTGCAGCCTTGCCGCTCATCCGGCTCACGACATCCTGCAGCAGCTCCAGCATATCAACCGGCTCCGCGTGCTGCTCGAAGTCGTACTTCTCCAGAGCTGACAGACGCAGCACCTTATCCACCATATCCTGAAGCCGCGCTGTTTCCCGGCCAATGCTTCCAACCGCTTCCTCCAGAAGCCTCGGATCATCCGGGTACATGCCCAGCAGATCAATATAAGCCCTGATAGAGGTCAGCGGCGTCTTGAATTCATGGCTGATATTCCCGATAAAATGCTTCTGCTGCCGCTCCAGCTCCCGAAGCTTCTGTACAGCTAGCTCCAGCTTGTGCTTCTCCGCCTCCAGGCTGCGGATATTGTCCCCGATGGCCGTGCTCATATAATAGATATCCCGCCCAAGCTCACCGAGCTCATCCCGCCGCTTGACGGGCGGCTGCTCCAAATATTCCCCGGCCCGAATCCGGTTGGATGCACCCCGGAGCCGGTCAATCAGCGCAGCGAATCGGTAGAAGTAGCCGTAGCCCGCCAGAAAACCGCCCACCAGCACAGCGATGCCCACCGTCCGGAACTGCCATTCAATCCGGGCGAGAAATTCGCGGTCCTGCCGGAGCGGGTATTGAAACCGCACCGCACCCAGCAGCTCTGTTTCTCCCTCTACCGGGGCAAAATACAGCAGCGAATCCCCGCCCGGAGAGGTGTGATAGGCGATTTTCCCCTGCAGGGCATAACCCAGCGTATCGGCAATCTCCATCTTCTCCGCTGCGAGCGAAGAGCTGCCGGCCTCTCTGCCTTCCGTATCGTATAGGACGGTCTGAAGTCCGCTCAGCATTGCAATATACTGGGCCATCCGCTGGCCCCGGCTCGTCATGAAATCAGTCGGGTCAGGCCGCTCCTCACCTGTTACATACGTCTGCCTCACATACTGCCCCGCCACCTGGCTGTGCTTTGCGAGCAGCGCTTCCATCTGCTGGCGCTGGTTGCGCTCAATTCCCTGCAGCACAAGCGTGCTAAGCAAACCGACCGTCAGTCCCAGCAGGGCAGCGATCGCCAAGCTGAATTTCAGCTTGATGCTGATTCTCATACCGGAGCTCCGGATGCCTTGTAGCCGATGCCGTATACGGTCTGGAGCATATGCTGGCAGCCTGCGCCTAGCTTCTTGCGCAGCCGCTGGATATGAATATCCACGGTCCTTGTTCCGCCGGCATAGTCCATCCCCCATACCAGCTCCAGCAGTTCTTCCCGCGTATACACCCGTTCCGGATGCGTCATCAGCAGCGCGGCGAGATCAAATTCCTTGGGTGTCAGCTCCACCGCGTCCCCGTCCACAGTGAGCAGACGCTGCGCCGGCTTGATCCTGACGCTGCCAATCGCAATCTCATCTGCCTGCCGCTCCGCTTTGCCATTCTTCTCAATGCGCCGCAGCAGCGCCTTCGAGCGGGCGATCAGCTCCCGGATATCGAACGGTTTGGTCATATAATCATCGGCGCCAAGCTCCAGCCCAAGCACCTTGTCAACGATATCATTCTTGACGGTCAGCAGAATAATGCCCATTCCCCTGCGGTCTTCGAGCCTGCGGCATACATCATAGCCGGTCAGCTTAGGCATCATCACATCCACAATCATCAGATCAGGCTGAAATGTCCCCGCCTTAGCGACCGCTTCCTCGCCGTCGCCGGCCGTCTCCACCAGATACCCTTCCCTGCGGAAGGCATAGGCGACAGCATTCGCTATATTCGGCTCATCGTCCGCGACGAGCAGCTTCTTCGGTTGTGTCAAACGGTGTCCCTCCGCTTCCTGCAACGGGCCATTCGGTCTGTCAGCTATCTTCCGTGCATAGATTATCTATCTTATACCAACAAGTATGCCTCAACAATGCGTCTCCGTCATGTCGAACTTGTTTCCAAGATGTAAACAAAAGCAGAATGCTGGAGACATGTATTCGACGATTCATGCGTGCAGAAGGTTCAAAAACCGCGGACATCCAAACACGGTTTGCTGGTAAGCCTGTCGCTGTCCGTATAAAAAAGCGCAGGACAGCGTAACCCTTTACGCCATTCCTGCGCCATTATCCATTTACATACTCACCGTGCCGTGAATACCTTCGCCGCTAGCCCGTCTCAGGCTGTGTAAGCTGGTTGGCATACAGCCCGTAATACTTGCCGCCCCTGGCCAGCAGCTCGTCGTGAGTGCCGCGCTCGGCAATTTCACCATCTTGCACGAACAGAATCTGATCCGCACTGCGAATCGTGCTGAGCCGGTGGGCAATGACGAAGCTGGTGCGTCCGTGCATCAGCTTGTTCATCGCATCCTGTATCTGCATCTCCGTACGGGTGTCAACACTGCTCGTGGCCTCGTCGAAGATCAGGATCGCGGGGTCCGCCAGAATGGCACGGGCGATTGTCAGCAGCTGCCGCTGTCCCTGACTGAGGTTGCCGCCCTCCGCATGCAGCACAGTGTCATAACCGTCTGGCAGCTTCTGAATAAAGCCTTCCGCCCCGGCAAGCTGCGCAGCCCGGCGGATATCCTCCTCGGATGCATCTGTCCGCCCATACCGGATATTATCCTTCACGGTACCCGCGAACAGATAAGCATCCTGCAGCACCATCCCGATGCGGCTGCGCAGGCTATCCTTGCTGACCTCACGGATATCACGCCCGTCGATCCGGATGGCACCCGATTCTATCTCGTAGAATCGTGTCAGCAGGTTGATGACAGTCGTTTTGCCGGCACCTGTCGGCCCGACCAGCGCGATGGTATCTCCTGGCTTCGCTGTGAAGGACACATCCCTCAGCGTGATGTCGTCGCCATAGCGGAAGGTCACCTGCTCGAAGCGCACCTCGCCCTGAATATCGCCGAGCTCCTCGCCCTGCCTGTCATCCTCATATTCGGTGGACTCGTCCATGATTTCGAACACGCGCTCCGCACCGGCCACACCCGACTGGATCATGTTATACTGGTTGGCCAGCTCGTTGACCGGATTGCTGAACTGCCGTGAATACGTGAGGAAGCTGACGATGATTCCGATGGATGCATAGCCATTCAGCGTCATCCAGCCGCCTGCGACCGCCAGCAGAATATAATTGAAGTGACTCATCATGTTGTTGACCGGCCCGAGAGCGCCGGACAATATCTGGGCCCGGATGCCTGCAGCGGCAAGCTGGCCGTTAATGGCGCTGAACTGGCTGACCACCTTATCTTCACGGTTGTACATCTTCACGACCTTCTGGCCGGAGATCGTCTCCTCAATCAGGCCGTTCAGGTCGCCAAGATGCTGCTGCTGGCTCGCGAACTGCTGGCGGGTGCGGGCGGCGATAAGCCTGACCGTCAGCATGACCAGCGGGATGGTCACCAGCGCGATAATCGTCAGCCACACATTCAGCACGAGCATCATTGTCAGCGAGCCGACCAGCATCATCACGCTGTTAATGAGCTGCACCAGGCTCTGGTTCAATGTGTTCGATACATTCTCAATATCATTGGTCGTCCGGCTCATCAGCTCGCCGTGCGTCTTCTTGTCGAAGAACCGCAGCGGAAGCTTCTGGAGATGGCCAAACAGATCCCGCCGCAGTGTCCAGACTGTGCGTCCTGATATCCCGACCATCAGGTAAGCCTGCAGCCAGGTCACGATGGCGCCCGTAACATACACGAGCAGCAAAATCAGACAGGTGCGGAGAAGCCCGCTCCGGTCATGCTGCAGAATGTATTCGTCGATCGCCCGGCCGATCAGATATGGCCCGGCGAGTGATGCGGCTGCTCCGCAGATGACCAGCAGAAGAACAGCCAGCAGGCCGCCCCGCTGCTGCCGCAGTACCTTCCACAGCCGCACTAGCGTAGCCCGGGTGTTGCGGGCCCTCACCTTGACCATCGGCCCGCGTGCCCGTCCGGCGCCAAACGGCGGCAATGGCGGCTGCTTAGCTTCCTTTGCATTCATATTTCCCCCAGGTTCAGCCATGTCTTACCGCCTCCTTCCGCTGCTGGGACGCATAAATCTCCTGATAAACGCTGCTGGTCCGCATCAGCTCCTCATGGGTTCCAACGGCCGACAATGCACCGCTATCCAGCACAATAATCCGATCCGCATCCTCCACAGATGAGATCCGCTGGGCTATTACAACACGGGTACATCCCTTCATCAGGCCGCCGAGAGCCTGCTGAATCCGGGCCTCGGTCGTAAGGTCGACGGCGCTCGTACTGTCATCGAGAATCAGAATATCCGGCTTAAGAAGCAGCGCCCGAGCTATCGAAATACGCTGCTTCTGTCCCCCGGAGAGATTGACGCCGCGCTGTCCAAGCTCCGTATCATAACCGGCTGGCAGCTTCATGATGAAGTCATGAGCCTGAGCCGCCCGGGCAGCCTCGATGATTTCTTCCTCCGTCGCCTCCGGACGCCCGAACCGGATATTATCGCGAATCGTCCCCGTGAACAGCACCGCCTGCTGCAGCACCATTCCAATCCGGCTGCGCAGCTGGCGGGCGTCCATATCCTTCACATTGACGCCGTCGATCAGCACAGCGCCTTCAGTGACATCATATAATCGTGGGATCAGGCTGACGAGCGATGTCTTGCCGGATCCGGTAGCCCCCAGGATACCAACCGTCTCGCCCGCCTGAATATGAAGCGTGATGTTCTTAAGCACAGGAGCGGCTCCATCCTTCCCATACTCAAACGAAACATTATCGAAGGTGATGCTGCCCTTAAGGCCGCCGCTAACCAGCCCCTCTCGAACTCCAGCCTGTCCGGGCTTCCGGTCCTCGATACCAGGCACTTCCTCCAACACCTCGTTCACCCGGTCTGCAGATGCCTTGGCCCGGGAGAACATGACCAGCTGCATACCGAGCGCCATCATAGCGAACAGCATCTGCGTCATATAACTGATGAATGCCGCCAAGTCCCCGACTGGAAAACCGCTGTTCCATGTGCTGATGCCGCCGAACCAGATGATCGCTACGATTCCGAAGTTGAGCACCAGCATCATCAGCGGCATCCCAAGCGCAATAGTGCGTGCCGCCTTCAGGGCCATCTCCAGATAATCGGTATTGGCCCGGCCAAAACGGCTGCGTTCGAATCGCTCCCTTACAAATGCCTTGACCACACGGATGCCGGACAGATTCTCCTGCAGCACCGTGTTGACCTTATCCAGCCGCTCCTGCACCCTGCCAAACAAGGGAGCCGCGTATCGCCCAAGCACTACCAGGATCAGGATCAGCAGCGGAACAATGATAACCAGTATAAGAGCAAGCCGGGCATTCAGCATGAACATCATCACAATGCTGCCCACGGTAAGCGAGATGTCACGGACAAACATTCTCAGCGACATCTGGACCATATTTTGCAGCTGTACCACATCGCCTGTCAGTCTCGTTACCAGTGACCCGGCCGAGAAGCGGTCCAGATTGTCGAAGGAATAGGTCTGAACCTTGCGAAACAGGCTGAGCCGCAGGTCCGCCCCGAATCCAAGCGCCGCCTTCGAAGAATAGACCGTACAGCCGAACCCCCCGATCAGACCGATGATGGCCGCGCCAATCATAAGCATGCCTGTCTTCCAGATGGCTGACAGGTCGCCTTCCATAATGCCGTTATTCACAATCGAGGCCATCAGCCTTGGCTGCAGCAGATCCATGCATACCTCCAGGATCATCAGCAGCGGGGCCAGCAGCACCGCAGCCCGGTAAGGCTTCAGATAAACCGCCAATCGTCCCATGCTTCTTCATCACTCCATTTCTGTTGTACTGCCGCCTTCCGCATACTTGCCAGCGTCAAACTCTGACAAGTCCTTCACCATCTGCTGCAGCTGCCGGTGGAACAGCTGCTTGTCCTCCGCGCTAAAGCTGCGGAAGGACACCTCCTCCAGCAGAGCAAGCGCTTCCCTGACGGAATCCATTACACTGCGTCCGCGATCAGTCAGATATACGCGGGATACACGCTGGTCGGCAGGATCAGGCCTGCGGACGACATGGCCGTTCTTGACCATCCGGTTGATCATTACGGTCAAGGTGGCGGGCTTAACCCTCATGCTCTCAGCCAGTTCCTTTTGGCTCTGCCCGTCCTTCTCATGCAGGCGGAACAGCAGCGGCGGCTGGCCCGGGAAGATATCGTACTCTTCTGTAAGCTTGTGGAAGGTGTGCCGGTGCAGCTTCATAACATGGACCATCAGATGGCCCGTCGATTGACGAATATCAAATTCCATCAGAACCCTCCTTTATTTAGCCGGCTAACTATATATCCAGACTACAACGCCTAAGCATTGCAGTCAAGCATATCTGCCTCCACTAGCCAAGGCCGGGATTACGCCTGCGCGAGGGAATCGGCTCGCCGTCCCACAGCACTTCTGTTGCAGCCTCCCGCTTCTTCACATCCGGCTCGTCGAGCAGAACAAAAAAGTTCTTGGTAGGCAGGCTTCCCAGCCCATGCTTCTCTGAGAGCAGGTCAAGATGCTTCCTGTGCGAGTCCCCCTGCGCGCCTGATATATTGCCCCCCTGCTGGGAGAAGGCATACAGCACGCCGGCGCTCGGCACACGGGCCACCCGGAATTTCTCCACTGCGCGCAAATAAAAATCCCAGTCCCAGTAATGATTCATCGCCTCATCAAACGGACCCAGTGTATCGTGCAGGACGCGTCTGTACAAACAGCCTGAGGGCACAAAGGTAGAGAACTTCCGCATTTCCGCCGGATCGTGCTCATAAGCAAACACCCGCCGCGACAGCGGTTTGCGCATCCCGTCCACAAGCTCATAATCAAAGATCTCAACATCCGAATACACCAGATCATAGTCGGCTATGGCTGCCAGCATCCGTTCGATATGGATCGGGAGCAGCAAGTCATCATCGTCACACAGCAGGATGTACTCGCCGGTCGCTTCCGCAAGAGCGGCATTGCGGGCGTGAACATGCTTGCGATTTTCCGGCAGATGAATGACCTTGACCTGTAATTCAGGATACAGGGCCACAATGTCCTCTACCGGCTCACCGGCATCGTTGGCAATAATAATTTCCAAATGCTTGTAGGTTTGTCTAGTTAATGATTCCAACAGCTCTCCAAGCTGTACGGGACGGTTATACGTAGGTATGATGACAGATACCAGCGGCTGCTCCAAGCAGTTATTCCTCCTTGTGAACTTGTTCGTCGTCTGCTTCTATCTTAATCACTTCAGCGGTATAAATCCAATCAGCCCGCTGAGTCTGTATCTCGGACCGAATCCGGCATCAGAAGCTGGTCGATATCCTCAGGTTCAGAGGGATGCCCGCACAGATATCCCTGTACCTCATGGCAGCCCAGACGCTTCAGAATATCCAGCTGCGCTTCCGTCTCCACCCCCTCTGCCAAAACCTCCATCTCCAGATGCTCTGACAGACGGATGATGGTCTCGATGATTGCGGCATCCTTGCTGCTGGCTTCAATATCGCGGATCAGCGACTTGTCAATCTTGATTGTGCGGAAAGGAAAGCGGCTCAGCAAACCAAGAGAGGAGAAGCCTGTCCCAAAATCATCAATCGCCAGTGCAACGCCCATATCGACGATTTCCTCACATACCTTGAGCGTCTGCTCCACATCCCCGATCATCGTGCTCTCGGTTATTTCCAGACATAGATTTGCCGGCGGAAACTGATAAAGCTCCAGCATGCTCCTCAGCTTCGCCGCAAGGGTCGGATCCTTCAACTGGCGGGCTGACAAATTAACCGAAACAACAAAGTCCTCCCTGCCCGAGCTAATCCAGCGTAATCCTTCAGCTAGTGCCGTTCGGATCACCCATTCCCCGATTGGCACGATGGCCCCGGTCTCTTCGGCCAGCGGAATGAAATCTCCCGGAGATACGACACCGATTTCTGCCGACCGCCAACGCAGCAGGGCCTCAACCCCAATCACCCGATTCGTGCGGATGTCAATTTGCGGCTGGTAATGGAGCGAGAATTCCTCCTCCTCAAGCGCGCGCTGCAGACAATTTGCCAGCTTTAATGCCTTCTCGGCATTTGCCTTCTGTGAGGGCCGGAACAGATGGAACTGGTTACGGCCCTCACGCTTGGCCTCATACATGGCGGAGTCCGCACTCCCTACGATCAATTCCACTTCCATACCGTCTCTTGGCGCAATCGATATCCCGATGCTGGCTGATATTTGGAAGCGGCTGTTCTGAAACAGAAACGGCTCCCGGAGGGCCCGAATAATGAGATGCGCGCATTCCAATGCCTCGTCCGTGCCCGACAACCAGGGCAGGAGGACAATAAATTCATCGCCGCCCAAACGCGAAACACATGCTTTGCCGGGGATAATAGTTTGCAGCCGGTCCGATGCCATCCGCAGCAGTTCATCCCCTGCAGAATGACCGAGTGTATCATTAATCCATTTGAATTGGTCCAGGTCAATCAGCAGCACAGCCAGCTTATCGGTTTCGGGGTTCATCTGCTCCAGATACTCTCCAAGCCGCTCCTGGAACTTTCGTCTGTTGCCAAGCCCTGTAAGTGGATCATGATAGGCCAGAAACTCCAGTTTCGCTTCACTATCCTTCTGCTGCGTGATGTCCTTGGTCATCATGAAGCACCAGATCTGCCCGTCCACTTCAATATATTCGACGTCTGTTTCCATAATATAGCTCTCGCCCAGGAAGTTAGTGACGCGGATTTCCGCATGGAAGGGCTCCTTATCTGCGAACTTTTCATTAACCCATTCATACAGCTTTGCATCCTCTATGGTAATGAAGGAATATATCCGCCGGCCCTTCCAGCTGGCATCCTTCTGGTCGGTAATGCCAAGCATGCGGATGAAAGCTGGATTCGTCTCGGCCATATATCCGTCCTGATCCACCAGCGCTATGCCGTTACGGGACAGCTTGAACAGCATCTGGTATCTTCTTCCGGTCGTGGACAGGAAATCATAGTTAATCATGACATGCCGGATCGCATATACAAGGAACAGCACACTATAAGCCGACATGGCGCCCGGCGGAAGAATTGGAGCATGCTCTGCATAAGGCCGGAAGACGAATAGGGCAAGCACTCCCCAGATGCATGTCAGAGCCGCACCGCGAAGCATAACCCGGTAACGTTCCTTCTCTCTAAGGACCCGAAGCTTGGGCTTGCTGCTTAGCAGAGCTTTGAAAAGCTGCAGCAAGAACAATATAATAGAATAGATTCCAGTTATTAGGAGTACAGCTATCAGATCCGTGCTGTAAATCTCGATATACCAGTAAGACTGCTTCTCAAGGGATATTTCAAAGCCTGGAAGCGGAAAGACCAGCGGTATAATTCCGAATAGCGGAAGCAAGGCCATTACCTGATATATACGGCTGAGCCGGGCATAGGTGAACAGACGGACAAAGTACAGGCCAATCGTCATCGTTGTGAAAGCCGACGGAAGCTTAATATATCGTGCAGCGAGCTGGGCCTTTTCGTACGGCAGCACATTGAACAGGAATTCACCCAAAAACAAAAAGCTGATGGAAATAATAAGCAAAGCAGTCAGGCGGTGCTTGATGCTGCCCGGGTTCCGCAGGTAGATTTCTGCCGACATATAAAAGAGCAGCAGGTAGGGACCAAGCAGAAAAATCAAGGGGAGGAAAAGATCGGTCATCGCGGGTCAGCTCCATTAAAGTTTTCTCAAAAGTTGCGGTTAAGCTGAATATGTAAACGACAGGCGATAAAAGGCGCAAGGTCAAACACACAAGGTCTATATCGGAAGATAGACACCGGCAGTGTAGAGTTGACCGCCTATTATAAATAGTACCACAGACCTATTTGCATTGCTCCAATTATTTAATTCAACCCTTGGAAAATTCTGCTGCCCGCCCTTTTCTTACTGATGAAGACCTTCATGCTCAATGCCCGAATTTTCAACCTGTATCGTTGTATGATGTATCCCGAACCGTTCGCCGATAAGCCGGATTGCCTGCTGCAGGATGCGCTGGCTGTCCCTATTGTCATCAACGAGCAGATGACAGCTCAGCGAATCCATGCCCGAAGTGATTGTCCAGATGTGGAGGTCATGAACGTTAAGCACACCGTCAATTTGCTCAAGAGCCGCCCTTACTGACTGCTGGTCAATGGCTTCCGGTGTGCCTTCCATCAGGATATGCAGCGCGTTGACGAACACGCTCCATGCCCCGCGCAAAATTAGCAGGGATACTGCCATGCTGATGACCGGGTCCGCGATATACCAGCCGAACAGCCACATCACCAGGCCCGCTCCGATCGCACCGATGGAGCCAAGCGCATCACCGAGGATGTGCAGATAGGCACTGCGGAGGTTAATGTTATTTTTCACATCGCCCCTGCTCATCAGAAAATAGGCGCTCAACAGATTGGCCAGCAGGCCAATTAGCGCGATCACCATCATGGAGCCGCTTGATACGGCTGGCGGATTTGCGAAACGCTCGATGGCCTCCCATACAATAAATCCGGCAATGATAAACAGTGATATACCGTTAAAAAGCGCCGCCACGATTTCAAACCGCTGGTAGCCGTAGGTTTTCTTGGGAGATGCCGGCTTGGCCGCGATCCATACGGCAATCAGGCTGAGCACAAGCGAACTGCTGTCACTCAGCATGTGCCCGCTGTCTGACAGGAGGGCGAGACTGCCGGTGAACAGGCCTCCGAAGAACTCCAGCAGCATAATGCCAAATGTAATCGCCAGCGCAATAATTAGCCCCTTCTTGTTCCCTTCCAGATCCACATGATGATGGTGCCCATGATGCCCGTGGTGGTGCCCATGATGTCCGAGATGATGCTCATGATGACTTTGTTCTTGACCATAGCTGTCCTTAGGGCCATCAGCATGCCCGTTGTGTTTGTGCTTTCCCATAGATCGTTCCTCCTCTACCTGTGCTCCGCATGGTCAATGGCCTGCCTGAGCAGTGAGATGACATGGGCGTCATCGCAGCTGTACAGCATGGCCGTACCCTCACGGCGGTACTTCACAAGCCTCATTGTCCTAAGCATTGCCAGTTGATGCGACACTGCCGATTGCGATATCTCAAGCACTTCCGCGATATGGTTGACCGAACACTCCTCCTGCGAAAGCATGTACAGAATCCGTATCCTGGTCGGATCGGCAAGCGCCTTGAAGATCTGTGAAACATCCGTAACTACCTCTGGACTTAAGAAAGAATGCTCTTCTGCTTTCATATTCATACCACCTCATAACAAAATATAACCTATATATGAGCATATGCTCATATATAGGTTATATTACATTTAAGCTGCTATGTCAACTAACCAGCCTCGGTCTCCTAAGGGGAAAGCCGGCTCATGTATGAACCTTGCGGTAATGAGCCGGCGGCACACCGGTAGCTTTCTTAAATGCGGTACTGAAGTAGTGCTGGGTCTCATACCCGATCCGCTGCGCAATTTCATTCATGGTCAGATCTGTGTCGTGGAGCAGCCGTATGGCTTCCTTTATCCGCATTTCAGTCAGCAGTGTGCTGTAGGAAACGCCGGTTTCCTGTTTGAACAGCCTGCTTAGATAAACCGAAGAGACACAGAGCTCTGCGGCAACAGCCTCAAGACTCAATTCCGGTTCGGCATAGCGTTCGGTTATGGCCGCCTTGGCGCGCCTGATTAACGGGGACAGCTTGGCTGACTTGAATACATCCGCCTTCGCTTCTGCGTAGCACTTGTAAACATCGGTCAATCCTCCCGGATTTGCAGCCAGCCTGGCCTGAACCTTAATGTTCAGGCAGTCAGAAACCGCTGTCCCTATTCTCCCCCAAGCCTCACCGTCCGGCTGCTGCCAGAATAAGAGCACGATCATGCCGAAGTCATCCCGGTAGTGAATGAACCGGTACCCAGCCAGTACCTCCTCTACAATATTCTCAATTGCGAAGAGCAGCAGCTGACGATCCTTCTCGGTCAGGAACTGCTTGCCCTTGGAGCCTTCAGGCCAGCGGATTACGCCCACCGCCTCCGGCGGCCTGACCGGCATGCCTAGGAATGCCAGCTGCTCGCGCAGCTCCTCCTCCGACAGCTCGCCGGCCATCCATTCGAGGCAGAACCGCTCCCGCAGCATTCCCATGTTCTTCTCAAGCTGCCTGGAGGCAAGAGCCATCCGTTCCTCCTGGTGCTTCTCAGCTGTAAGCCTGGCAGCAGTCTTCTCCAGCAGCCCCTGCAGCTGTCCGGGATTGACCGGCTTAAGCAGATAATCGTCCACACCGAGCCGTATCGCTTCCTGCGCATAGCCGAATTCATCATGCCCGGTAATAATAATTATTTTGCAGGAGGGATGCTGCTCCCGCAGCTTGCCGATCAAGACAAGACCGCTCATGATCGGCATGTTCAAATCAACCAGCACGATGTCAACATTTTCCCTAAGTGCTATATCGAGTGCTTCTTCCCCGTCCTCCGCCTCACCAGCGATGGTCAGGCCAAGCTCCTCCCAGGAAACTGAGCCGCGAATGCCTTCCCTGATAATCGGTTCATCATCAGCAATCAACACCTTCCACAGCCGCTCCCGTTCCATAAACTTTCTCCCCTTCCTCCTCCAGCAGCGGATGCCGGATTGTTACAGCCGATCCTATGCCCGGTTCACTCTCCACCTCTATGCCATACTCCCAACCGAAGGCAAGACGGATTCGCTCCTGGATATTTACGAGCCCATACCCGCCAGCTCCTTCCTCTCCCGGTACTCCATGGCTCTGCCGCCGGTCCAGTGTGCCCGCTCTGTCTAACCGGACACGAAGGGCGTGGAGGGCAGCCGCATCCATTCCTGCACCGTCATCTTCCACGACAAGCAGCAATCTGTTACCCTTTACTGCCGTACGAATCCGGACCATACCCGGCCCCCTTCGCTCCTTGATTCCGTGATAGATGGCATTCTCCACAATCGGCTGCAGCGTCAGCTTCGTCACCAGAAGATCGCCGGTCTGCGGCTCCGAGTCAATTGAATAGCTGAGCTTGTCCTTATACCGGGTCTTCTGGATTTCCAGATAGCTGCGGATATGGGCAAGCTCATCCTGCAGCGGAACCAGCTCACGCCCTTTGCTGAGACCGATGCGGAACAAGCGGGACAGCGATTCAACCACCTCCGCAGCCTGAGCCGCTCCGTCCTTGCGGGCTAGCCATTGGATCGTGTCGAGCGTGTTGTACAGAAAATGCGGCTTAATATGCGCCTGCAGACTTCGCAGCTCCGCCTCCCGCTTCTGGCGCTGTTCCTCCCCGACCTGTTCCAGAAGCCGGTTGATCTGCGTGAGCATCCCATTAAAGCTGCGCCCCAGTATGCCCACTTCGTCCTGTCGTGTGCCCGGATAACGAATCGTCAGGTTCCCTTCCTCCACCTTGCGCATGGTCGAGGCCAGCTGTGTAATGGGGCGTGATATGGAATAGGACAAATAATAAGAGGCTGCAATGCCGAGCAGACAGGCAGCGAAGACGAAGATCAGCAGGAACAGGTTGATCTGTCTGACCTCGGCTGCTGATTCCCGTACATCGAATACCCCGACTGTCGCCCAATTCGTGAATGGCGAGCGGGCATAGATGAACTGAAAGGAACGGTCGCCGATCCTCTCGGCAAACGTCCCTGACATATCCCTGAGCTGTCCTCTGTCAAATGAAGCTGCAACAGATTGGCGCGGCGCATAGATGCTGTCTCCCTTCTCATCAACGACCATGAGATAGCCCGATTTGCCGAGACGCACATCCTTAACGGTTTCCGCGATCACGCGCAGCTTCAGATCAATCAGCACGACACCCAGCGTTATCTGGCGTTCGGGGTCCAGAATCGCCCGCACGACAGACACGACCTCCTCGTCCTTGTAGTTCGCATGCGTTATGACATTGCGATCTGAAGGATGGCCGATCATCTTGAATATGCCCTTCGCCGCTGCCGCTTCCCTATACCACTGTTCCTCCGTTAGACTGCGGCTGGTCCGGGCATACATTTCGTTACTGATATAATCACCGTGGGCGCCAACAACCATAATGCCGGCTATTTCCGGGTAGAGGGTCGTAAAGCCCTGCAGAAACTTCTTGGTTTCATACCGCGCGTTCCCCTGCTCCAGCGCTGCCTCGCCCTCCTCAAGAAACCGGATAATGGCAGGATTAAAGGATATAAAATACGTATGATTCTGCAGATTCTGCGCGTAAAAATCCAGGGACTGGCTTACACTCCCGATTAATCTTGCGGTCTGACTGTTGACCTGCTTGCCGATAATGGTGTCTGTCGCCCAAGCAATCAGTACCCCAATTGTCGCAGCAGGCAGGATGCTGATCAGGATGAAATGAAGGATAAGCTTGTACCTTATCGGCCAGTTATTAAGCGCAAGCGGATTATATCGCATCGATGTTATCCTCCCGGTTGTTCAGGCGGTTATGCTACTTGGCATAATAATCGTCCACACTGCTCTGCGTCACGATGGATATTCCGGTATCCACATAGACAGGAAGCTGCGGGACCCGGCTGCTCTTGCGGTCCGCACCCGGCTGGACGATGTCATGCTCCAGATGGAACAGATGCATCAGCGCCCAATACCCCATATTCCATGTACCTTGGGCGAGCGTTGCCGCTATGGTTCCTTCCTTCACCATATCTAGCGTGCCTTTATCCGTATCGAAGCTGATAATCCGGACCTGCGGCAGCATCCCTGCCGACTTTACAGCCCGTCCGACACCGACACCTCCATTAGCTTCTGTAGCGAACACGCCAACCAGTTCAGGATATTCCGCGAGCAGCTCCCGGGCAGCCTCCTCCGATGCAAGCTGATCGCCTTCTCCGTCCGTTACGGCAACGATATCGATTTCCGGATAGTCCGAGGCCATGACGGAGCGGAAGCCCTCAGTCCGTTCCCGGTGATTAAGCTGCCCTGGTCTTGTAACAATAGCCACAGCCCCTCGCTGCCCGATCAGTTCCGCCATCTTGTGAGCTGCCACTTCACCCGCATTATAATTGTCCGTCCCAAGAAACGAGTAGGCCCTGCTGGCCGGAGCGCCCGAGTCGAACAGCACGACCGGAATCCCCGCCTCCACCGCCTTATCAATAGTCGGTACCAGAGCCTCCGGATCCATTGCAGACAAGGCGATCCCGGCAGGCTTGCGGGCGATGACCTGCTCCAATACCGTAATCTGCTCGTTCATATCATATTGGGTGGCACCACGGTATTCGACCGATACACCCAGCACCTGTGCAGCATCCTCGAAGCCCTTCAGCCCGGTCTTCCAGTAGTCAATGCCTGATTGGAACGTAACCATTACATATTTCTCTTCCATGGTGCCCTGCAGACGCTCGTCAGGAGGAAGACCGGTATCTGCGGTAAAACTCCGGAAGTAGAAGAAGTACAAGAAGATCATAAAGCCGGCAATGAGCAGGGTATAAAGCAGCAGCATTTTCTTCATCTCGTTCGCTCCTCGACTTGAAATGACAGTTCCGCTTCTATTATACCGTGCATGCTTAATCGGTAAAGCGCAACCATTTCCAACTGAGTACGATTACGGCTGCTGAAGAGAATCGGCCCTGCAGAACACCGCTTCCAGCGTGCCCTACCCCACTGTCACAAATTTAAGCTGTCTTGTTCTTATTGTAGAGATCGAAGGCAACTGCGAGCAGCAGCACCAGACCTTTAATGCCCTGCTGCCAGTCGATGCCAAGACCGACCAGTGACATCCCGTTGTTCATAACGCCCATGACGAGACCCCCGACGATCGCGCCGATTACCGTTCCTACACCGCCAGTCGCTGATGCACCGCCGATGAAGCAGGCTGCAATGGCATCAAGCTCAAAGTTGACGCCCGCCTTTGGTGTGGCAGCCCCAAGCCTTGCGGCAAACACCAGACCGGCGAGCGCGGCCAGGACGCCCATATTGACGAACACCCAGAACGTCATCTTCTTCGTCTTCACTCCGGACAGCGCCGCTGCCTTCTCGTTGCCGCCGAGGGCATAGATGTGGCGTCCCATAATCGTCTTGCGCATGAAGAACGTGTAGATCACAATGAGCAGGAACAGCATAACGAGAATATTAGGAATGCCTGCATACGAAGCAAGCACATACGTGAAGAGATTGATAATCACCAGCAGGACAGCCAGCTTGCCGATGAACAGCGGCAGCGGAAGCACATCGAAGCCGTAACGCTGCTGCGTCAGCCTGCCCTTCCACTCTAAGAAGATGAGGATCAGCGAGACGGCGGCTCCCGCAAGCAGCGTTACCATATGAAAGCCGTATTCTCCCGGGATATCCGGTATGAAGCCTGCACTCATCTTCTGAAAAGCCCGCGGGTACCCGGATATCGACTGACCCTCAAGCACAATCAGCGTAAGCCCCCTGAATAGAAGCATGCCGGCCAGCGTAACGATGAATGACGGAATGCGCACGTACGCCACCCAGAAGCCCTGCCAGGCTCCAATGAGAGCCCCAATCAAGAGAGACAGCAGCATGGCCGGTACAAAATGCATCTGCCATTCCACGATCATGATCGCAGACACGGCACCGACAAAGGCGGCTACCGAGCCGACAGACAAGTCAATATGGCCGGTAATAATGACTAGCAGCATGCCGATTGCCAGAATAAGAATATAGCTGTTCTGCAGGATGAGGTTCGTAATATTAATCGGCTTTAACAGAATCCCATCCGTCAATATCTGAAATAACAACATGATCAGCAGCAGCGCAATAAACATGCCGTACTGCCTGATATTGCCTTTAAACAACCGGCCCAGTGACCAGCCGCTCTGCCCCTTGGTTACTTCCGCTCTCATATCACATCAGCCCCCTTGCCCTTAGTCATCCATTTCATCAGCACTTCCTGAGTGGCATCCTTGCGCAGCACCTCGCCGGTAAACCGTCCCTCGCTCATGACGTAAATCCGGTCACACATCCCAAGCAGCTCAGGCAGCTCCGACGAAATCATCAGAATGCCCTTGCCGCTGTCGGCCAGCTGATTGATGATCGTGTAGATCTCATATTTGGCGCCGACGTCAATTCCGCGTGTCGGCTCATCCAGGATCAGCAGGTCCGGATCGGTGAATATCCATTTGCTCAGTACGACCTTCTGCTGATTGCCGCCGCTCAAGTTACCGGTCTTTTGCAGAATGCTCGGCGTCTTGATCGCCAGCTTGCGCCGGAAGCTCTCCGCCTCCACTACTTCCTGATTATCGTTCACAACCAGAGACTTGGAAATTTTCTTGAGATTAGCCAGCGTCGTATTCCGCTTGATATCGTCTGTCAGGATAAGACCATAATGCTTACGGTCCTCCGTTACATAAGCAATCCCTTCTTCGATTGCCTGCGATACATTGCGGAATGTGACCTCCTTGCCGTCCTTGAACAGCTGCCCGCTGATCCGGCTGCCGTACGACCTGCCGAATATGCTCATCGCAAGCTCCGTCCGTCCGGCTCCCATCAGGCCTGCGATACCGACAATCTCCCCCCGCCGGATCTGCAGGTTGACGCCAGCCACCACCTTACGCTCCTGCTGCGCCGGATGGTGGACGGTCCAGTCCTTCACCTGAAAAAATACCGGCCCGATCTTCGGCTCACGCTCGGGATAGCGGTGCGTGAGATCACGTCCAACCATACCCTTAATAATCCGGTCCTCGTTAATGCTGTCCTTCTTCATGTCTAGTGTCTCTATCGTCTGTCCGTCCCGCAGGATGGTGATGGAGTCGGCCACCTTCGTAATTTCATTCAGCTTGTGCGAGATGAGGATGCAGGTTATCCCCTGCTGCTTGAAGCTCAGCATCAGATTGAGCAGATTCTCGCTGTCCTCTTCATTAAGAGCCGCTGTCGGTTCATCGAGAATAAGCAGCTTAACCTTCTTGGACAGCGCCTTAGCGATTTCCACCAGCTGCTGCTTGCCGACGCCAATCGTGGATACGACCGTGCCCGGATCCTCGGGCAGCCCGACGGTTTGCAGCAGGTCCCGCGTCTTGACAATCGTGTCATGCCAGTTGATCACGCCCCGGCTGGCCCGTTCATTGCCGAGAAAGATATTTTCTGCTATAGACAGCTGCGGGATAAGCGCCAACTCCTGATGAATGATGACAATGCCCAGCTCCTCACTGTCCTTAATCCCCCGAAACTCACAGGGCCTGCCCTTGAATAAAATATCGCCGCTGTAGGAGCCATGCGGATAGACACCGCTGAGCACCTTCATCAGCGTTGACTTGCCCGCGCCGTTCTCGCCCATCAGCGCATGGATCTCGCCTTCCTTCACCTGAAGATTGACATCACTCAAGGCCTTAACACCGGGGAAGGTCTTGGTGATGCCGCGCATTTCGAGTATGACGTCCGCCATGATAGCCACCCGCCTTCCTTAACTTGTGCCGCCTGGCTGCGGCCGCTCTTCATACGTAAATTCCCTGCTGGACTGCACTGAACTGCATACGGATTGCGGACAGCTGAAGCAGCTGCCCGCATTCCTGCTCGCCAGTAAAGGCTGTTTCCGTCACTTCAGCTGGTCTTCACTGTAATAGCCAGCCTCTACAAGAACTTCCTTGTAGTTGTCCTTATCAACGGACAACGGTTCAAGCAGGTAGGCCGGTACAACCTTCATGCCATTATCATAGGTTTCCCTATCATTGACTTCCGCTTCCTCGCCCTTCAGCACGCTGTCGGCCATCGCGACAGCTTTCTTCGCCAGCTCCCGCGTATCTTTGAACACTGTCATCGTCTGCTCGCCTGCCATAATGGATTTAATCGAGGCCAGCTCTGCATCCTGACCGGTTATGACCGGCATTGGTTTGCTCTCCGAGCCGTACCCGACACCCTTCAGAGAGGAGATGATGCCGATACTAATTCCGTCATACGGGGACAGCACGGCGTCCACCTTTTCCGAGGAGTAGAACGCGCTGATCAGATTGTCCATACGGGCTTGGGCGGTTGCTCCATCCCAGCGGAGTGTGGCCGCCTGCTCCACATCGGTCTGACCGCTGCGGACCACAAGCTTGCCGCTGTCGATGTAAGGCTGAAGGACGGACATCGCGCCATCGAAGAAGAAATACGTATTGTTGTCGTCCGGCGAACCCGCAAACAGCTCAATGTTAAACGGCCCCTTGCCCTCCTTCAGCCCAAGCTTATCCTCGATATAGGAAGCCTGCAGCACGCCTACCTTGAAGTTATCGAAGGTTGCGTAATAATCGACATTCTCGCTCTGCTTAATCAGCCGGTCGTAGGCAATTACCGGGATTTCGGATAGAGCCGCTTTATCCAGCACATCAGTCAGCGCCTGACCGTCTATCGGTGCTATAACAAGCACATCAACGCCCTTGGTAATCATGTTCTCAATCTGGGAAACCTGATTCTCCACCACATCCTCGGCATACTGGAGATCAACCTGATAGCCAAGCGACTCAAATTCCTTCTGCATATTGGCCCCGTCACTGACCCAGCGCTCAGAGGATTTGGTCGGCATGGAGATCCCGACTTTACCCCCCGAGCCTTCAGAATTCCCCCCTGCTACGCCGCTGCCCTCCGTGCCTCCGCCGTTGCTGCCGCAAGCGGCTGTCCAGATCATCACCACAATCAACAGCATAGTTGTAAGCGCTCTCTTCATCATGTAATCAAACCCCTCTCTTCATCATTGGCTGCCGCTGCCGCTATCAGGCTGCTAACCGGCTGCTACTAGCATAAAGGACTGGAGCGGTCCCGGTCTTTCCAATCTGTTAACGGTTTTTTATACTTTATCAACCAATCCCTCCGTAATTCGGGAGCTCTGAATAAGCAGGTGGAAGGAATGCCCATACTAACGAAGATTCGGTCATTGCTCTCTTGGGGTAATGTAGGGGTATATCGGATTTTCAATAAGGAGGCAACGGTTATGAAGGAAAACAATGAAAACAGACATTCACTCGCCACCGAACGCGATATTGATCCGGAGTTCGGCTTGTTTGAAGATAACCGAGTAAGCCAGGCAGTGCCGGATGCAGAGGAGGAGCTGCTGAGCAGCTATCCCGAAGAGAAGGTCCGGAGGGAAGCATCACATGATGAATCAGGCGAAAGTATTGAGGACATCCCGGATGCTGATGCCATTTCCGCAGACAGCCCGGTGGATCCTGCTTCGCCGCATGATCATTTCCACGGAACAGATCTGCTGAACGGAGCCGGAGCCGAGCCTGGTGAAGAGAAGTTTGACCGCAGGTTCGATACCGTGAGGGATACTAAAGAGGAATAAACAATAAAGCACCGCGCGGAGTGACCCCGCTGCGGTGCTTATTATATGTATGCCCTAGTAGGCGCCAGATCTTACCGCATACGACGATGCAGTATAACGGAACAGCCAGATCCTTATCCTCCAAAGCCGCTGCCGCACTGTACGCAGAACTGTGTATCCGCTGCTGCTTTATAGCCGCATTTGGGGCAATCCTTCTCATTGGTAAGCAGTCTGATCTCCAGCAGGTTGGCCTGAATCTCTTCCTTCAGCACATTGACCCGGTCAATAAGCGGGGCCCAGCGGGCAGACAGCTCGGGATTCATACCGGCTGAACCTGCACTTGTCTCCGCCTCATACACCATTCGGCCGATTTCCTGCCAATGCTTGTCGATTTCCCCCTGCTTGGAGCTGTTCTGCATTTTCAGCCGGTTTACTTCGACAACAATCTTCGCCTTGTTTCCGGCTTCCTTCACACCTGACTTGAACTTATCCATGAAATTCACGGCCCTACTCCTCCTCGTTGACTCCCTGAATAATCCTCTGTCGAAAAACTGTTGATTCTGTCCGTTTTTCCGACACCTTCTCACTATATCTATGCCGCAGCCCGTGCACAATGACCATCTGCCTAAGTTTAGCTAAAAAAAGAAGCAGGCAGCGGATGCCCGCTGCCTGCCCCATATTCGTGGTTTAACCCTGGCTTATGCTGCCTGCTTGCTGCTTTCGTTCACGATTACTACAATACTCTCACTTGATGTAACTCCTGCCGCGTTCACAAGCTCACAGCGGTAGCTGTATTCACCAGGTGCTTTATCCGCAAAGGCCGTTACGGCCTTCTGGGCGGATGGCGTTGCGGCTGTCAGCTGCTGTGTATCCACCAGCACGTCATTCTCATACAGCCGGTATTCCGTGGCGTTTGTCCCCCACCACATGTTCATCGTTACCGTGTAACTGCCGTCACGGTCCCAATTGTTCTGGAACAGGACCGGCTTGCCGGGATTCGCGTCCTTGACAACGACCACATGCTCCTGGCATGCCGTCTTGCCAGCTGCGTTCACCAGCTCACAGGTATACGTGTATGTACCGTTCGCCTTGCCTGTTACTTCATAAGACGCCGTCTGGGCTGACGGAGAAGCCGCTGTCAGCTTCTGCGTGCTGATCAGCTCGCCGTTCTCATACAGCCGGAACTCCGTGCCGTTCTCTCCCCACCACATGTTCATGGTGATCGTATAGCTGCCGTCACGCAGTCCGTTGTCATGGCCATTGTTATCTCGCAGGACAGGCTTGCCCGGTGCTGCTGCAGGAGTCTGAATAACCTCATGCAGCGTAATATCGGATAAACCGCGCGGCTTCAGCTGATAGACACCTTTGAAAATAGCGGAAACACCTGTAATGTCGAGCACATCACCCTCTTGATAGGGAAAATCTGCCAGACTGAGTCCTGTCCGTACATCCACGCGGACATGCGTGCTCACGCCGTCCTTCACCGCGTCAAACTCGAAGGAGCCGGAAGGGCTGGCGGTTACAAAATTGCTCACAACCGCACCGCTAATGGCAATTAGCTGGCCCTGGTTAGCATCGGTCACGGTATCTGCCGGGGCAGCTGCCGGAAGCTCTGCCGTACCTGTCTTTTCAATGGCCTCAACATCTGCCAGCTCGAGCTCCGTGTTATACAGCGTCAGCGGGGCTGTAATCTTGAGCACATCCCCTTGCTGAAAGCCGCTCTGGGTTTGATAGACATAGATACCGCCTGTCTCATCCTGCAGGTAGAAGGCTTGTCCGCCAAAAGAACCGGGCACAGTGGTAACTGTGCCCTCCACGGTAACGACTGTGCCAACCGACTTGGATCTCGCATCGGCAATTGTGCTGAGCGCCGGGGCCGGGTTCCCTTCAGCCGGTAGCGGCTCGGCCGGAACATTAGCAAGCGTAACGGATTTTGTCAGCAGGTTGCTTCCATTTTGACGGAGGCGAAGGTTCGCCGCTCCGCTTGTACCCGGCTTGATACGGACGGTTAAATCCTTGTACGCACGGCCTTTGCTGTCTGAGGTCGCACTAAATGCGCTGCTGTATCCGTAAGAAGCCGGCCAGCTGCCGTTCTCGTTCTGTACCTGGGCGACCTGTGTGCCGCCTGCCAAGTAAATACCTGCGCTGAGTCCCGAAACCGTCGTGTTCGCCGGCAAATTCTCAATCAGCACACGAATCTGGAAGGTCTCAGCATTAGGCAGCTGAGCTTGGTGCACGAAGCTGTAGACAGGATTCTGAACGACAGTACCCTGACTGCCGTAAGAGCCCGGCTTAAACGTCGAAGGATCCCACCACTTGTAGCCTGCCGCTGGCGCAGACCATGGCTCAGCCTGCGGCTCCGTGGAGGCCGCCGGTTCTTCGAAGGCCAGCAGCTTTGTAGCGTTATCCAGCTCGAGGCCTTCTACCTGCTCCAGGCTTGTATAGCTCTCCTGCTCAGACAGCCAGTTAATCAGATTCACAAGCAGTACGCCGTCATCGACTTCCTTGAAGCCATCATAGGTTGTCTTCTTCCCGCCTGTCTCTTCACGCAAATATTTAGGCGTAGCATCCTCTACCGGTGAGGAATCCCCGATGAAAGCCGCTTTGCCCGCTCCCAGCTTGGATACTGCTACATAAGGCCCTTCTGCAATGCCGCCCCCGTTATATACACCCTGGTCCACGGCATGCGGCCATGCTTCATTGGTCTCAGGCACATAGACGATGCCCTTTGCTTTTGACGGGTCCGTAATAGCAAGCGTGGAACCGGCATGCATTGCAACCGCCGATACGCCTTCCGTGATACCGAACGCCTGGTCAGGCGCTACGATCTGATTCGCTGTTACGTTGCCGAGCGAATTGTAGCGGAAACGGACACCGAACTTGGTGCCGAGCCAGTCCGAGCTTACGACTCCCTGCATCGCAGCCGAGTTCTTCTCCTCTGTGCTCATGCCCTTGGTCGGATCTTCCCATGCTCCGCGGCGGTAGCCGTTGAACGACTCCGAACCGTCCCAGCGGTTCTTATTCCGGTCTGCATTATAATGATCGCCGATGAAGAAGATGCTGCCGCCGTCCATGACATACTTCTCCATGGCCGCCTGCTCGCTTTGCTTAAACGGAATATTCGGCTCCGCAATAACGAAGACGTCGTACGCCTTCAGGTCGTCATACGTGAACGGCGCCGATTTGCGCAGCTCTTTTACATAAAAGCCGTCATTGGCCAGTGCATTCGCAAAATCCGAGAACCCGCCGTCAATTACCCAGTCGGCTGCGCCGGCTGTCTGGGCGTGTGTGTTGTCAAAGAGGACCTTCTTGCCCGCATTATCATTAACTACCTTGGGCTCGATATAAGGCGCTGGATCTGTCGGGCCTTCCGCCTTGGCGGGATACATGCCGCCAGTTAATCCGGTCACAAGAGTGACCGCAACCGTCAGGGCAACGAACCATTTCGACCACAACGTATTACCTTTTCCTGCTTGTCTCATCATTACCTCCTACTAATCGCTAAATTGCACTGCGCCACCATTCTATCATGGGATTCTCCCAACAGATGATATAGATTTTGTAAATTGGCAGACTCCGGCGCGTTTATTCATTTCCCCCTCATTTAAGCTTCATTAATGGTCGAATTATGACATCTCTCCGATTCCCTTCTACATTTATCGACAGCCCCAAAAATCGGTGATATAGTAAATCTAGCTTGATTAGCTTGGGAAAATGAAGGGCGATAGACGGCTGCCAGCTTCGCTGATTCCGTCTCTTATTCCCCGTCAGGGCTAAAGCTGATCGGGCTTCCATATACCTGTATGGAGACAACATTTAACGATGAGGTGATCGATCTTGAGTACAAGTAATCAGAATAGTCCGAATAAACTAACAACAAGTACAGGTGCTCCGGTAGGCGATAACCAGAACTCGCTGACCGCCGGACCGCGCGGTCCGGTCTTGATTCAGGATGTGCATCTCCTTGAGAAGCTTGCTCACTTTAACAGAGAGCGTGTGCCAGAACGGGTCGTGCATGCCAAGGGTGCAGGCGCACACGGTTATTTTGAGGTAACCCGGGATGTATCAAGCTATACGAAAGCAGCGTTCCTCTCTGAAGTCGGCAAGCGGACGCCTATGTTCATCCGGTTCTCTACCGTTGCCGGTGAGCTCGGCTCAGCCGATACGGTACGCGACCCCCGCGGATTTGCCGTTAAATTTTATACCGAAGAAGGAAACTATGATCTGGTCGGCAACAACACGCCAGTCTTCTTCATTCGTGATGCGATTAAATTCCCGGATTTCATTCATACCCAAAAACGCCATCCCCAGACCCACTTGAAAAATCCGAATGCCGTATGGGATTTCTGGTCGCTCTCCCCTGAATCGCTGCATCAGGTTACCATCCTGATGTCCGACCGCGGCATTCCGGCTACATACCGCCATATGCACGGGTTCGGCAGCCATACCTTCAAATGGGTGAATGCCGAAGGCAAGGGTGTATGGGTGAAATACCACTTCAAGACAGAGCAGGGCGTCAAGAATCTGGATGTCAACTTGGCGGCAGAGCTTGCAGGCACGAATCCGGATTATCATACCGAGGACCTGTTCAACGCCATCGACAAGGGAGACTTCCCTGCCTGGAAGCTGTTCGTTCAGATCATGCCGCTGGAAGATGCGGATACCTACCGGTTCGATCCGTTTGACGTAACGAAGGTATGGTCTCAGAAGGATTATCCGCTGATTGAAGTGGGACGTATGGTGCTGGACCGTAATCCGGAAAATTATTTTGCAGAAGTGGAGCAGGCCACCTTCTCGCCTGGCAACTTCGTTCCCGGTATCGAAGCATCACCTGACAAGATGCTGCAGGGCCGCCTGTTCGCCTACTCGGATGCGCACCGCTACCGTGTCGGCGCTAATCACAACACACTGCCGGTCAACCGTCCGGTGGCCGAAGTGCGGAACAACCAGCGTGATGGCCAGATGCGTGCCGACGGCAACGGAGGCTCCTCCACCTATTACGAGCCGAACAGCTTCGGAGGACCTACTGAATCGCCTAAGGACCGCATTTCACCGTTCGAGGTGTCAGGGTATGCGGACAGCACCGCTTATGATCATGACGACCACTACACACAAGCCGGTGACTTGTACCGTCTGCTGAGTGAGGATGAGCGCGCTCGCCTTGTCGCCAACATCGTCGGTGCAATGAAGCCGGTTGAGCATGATGAGATCAAGCTGCGTCAGATTGCCCATTTCTACAAAGCCGACCCGGAATATGGGCAGCGGGTAGCTGAAGGGCTTGGACTGCAAGTGCCCAAGGCATAATATTATTGTCATCCACGATATAACTGAACAAACAAAGGGGGTGTCCCATAAGTCATTCAAGATGACATGGGGCACCCCCTGTATTAATTCGGGCCAAACAAAAGCTACTGCGCATTTCGAATATTCTTAAGGGCCGCTGTTGCTCATGGATTCCTTTAACAATTAAGCAAGGATGGAATCCCCAAGAAAAGGCGGACGCTACCGCTTCTCCAGAAACATTCGACCTGCTCCGTTTTGGTTTACCCTTCCAAATTTAAAAAGAAAAAGAAACCTGTCTTTGTTAGGATGGAAGTACCACCCACCATCTAAAGAAGAGAGGTTTCTTATGTATATCCAATATACTATGGACCATCTAGCCTTGCCAATGGACCTGCAAGAAGACGTCCCTCCAAACCATCTCGTCCGTATCGTTAATGATGCTGTCAACCACTTGCCTATAAGCTTATTTGCAAAAGCTTACCCCGGTGGTGGCCGGGACAGCTACCATCCCAAAATGCTAACGAAGATCATCATCTACGCCTACACGCAGCG
>NZ_JAKGAO010000008.1 GCF_021532315.1 Paenibacillus tarimensis | reverse complement strand
GAAACAAGACAAAGCCCCGAAGTGGGGCTTTGTCGACAGTCTGAGGCCGGATCACGGATCCGGCCGATCTATCTAGTTCAGCAGCTTTGTTTCCTTGCCCTGCTCAATCTCATATGTCTCTTCCAGCGCCTCATTCAGCTTCTTCCGGGCAGCTGCCTTCATCGTATGATTGTCGTGAAACCGGACGCCGGTCAAGGCCATCAATTCCTTAACCGTCAGTTCCACCTTAACTTTGGCATCGCCTTGAGGAATTTTCACTTGATTCACTACGCATCACCTCACGAGTAATATAAAAAAGTATTCCCAGTTAGGCACGCCGCTATAAAAAGTGGCGAAAAATAGATGATGTAAGGTTTATTTATTGATTTGGCGCACTTTTAATATAACATAAAGTGTAAGGTAATGCAATGGTGAAATCGCTTACAGATTAAGTTCTTGCGCCTAAGTTTCCAGTTCCGGACGAACCATCTCTCCCTCAGGCAATTCGTTCGCCAAGCCTGCCGTCCCTGCAGCATTCCCTGCTGCGACCACACGGGTTTGTTCGCCAATGCGGCTGGCACTGTCCGCTCCTTATCAGGTATAATTGTGGAGTCGAGGGCTAACAGCTGCGCTTGGCGTTTCAACCGAGCAATCCGGATAAAGGAGCTTTGCAATGACAACAATGGCATCAACCGACATACATGATGAACCCCGCTTATGGGGAGATAAACGATTCCACACCTGGAATTACGAAATGCGGAAGCAGTTCGGCGGCAAGGTATTCAAGGTCATGCTTGATGCCGGCTTCACCTGCCCCAATCGCGACGGCAGCATCGCAACAGGCGGTTGCACCTTCTGCAGCGCGAGAGGCTCAGGCGATTTTGCCGGAAGCCGCCGGGACGACCTCGTCGTCCAGTTTAATAAAATCCGGGACCTGCAGCATCAGAAGTGGCCTGAGGCCTCCTATATCGGCTACTTTCAGGCTTACACCAATACGTACGCGCCTGTCGAGGAGCTGCGTGAATATTTTGAAGCGATTCTGAAGCAGCCCGGCGTCGTTGGCTTGTCGATTGCAACCCGGCCGGACTGTCTGCCGGATGATGTCATCGATTATCTGGCTGAGCTTAATGAACGAACATATCTCTGGCTGGAAATGGGGCTTCAGACGATTCATGAGTCTACATCTGACCTGATCAACCGTGCACATGACACGGCATGCTATGAGGAAGCTGTAGCCAAGCTTCGGGCCCGCGGCATCCGGGTATGCACCCATATCATCTACGGACTTCCTCAGGAAAGCCACGAAATGATGCTGGCCACAGGTCGGGCGGTAGCCAAAATGGATGTGCAGGGCATCAAAATACACCTGCTCCATCTGATGCGCAAAACTCCAATGGTCAGACAATACGAAGCCGGACTTCTGAGATTTCTGGACCGGGATGAATACGTGGGCTTAATCGCAGACACGCTAGAGCTCCTGCCCCCCGAGATGATTGTTCACCGCCTGACAGGCGATGCGCCCCGGGAGCTGCTCATCGGGCCAATGTGGAGCCTCAAAAAGTGGGAGGTTCTGAATGCGATTGATGACGAGCTTCAGCGCCGAGGCACCTGGCAAGGCCGGCTCTGGGGGACGTACTGATGGGCTTCGTATCCGTTCTCGCTATGGCGCACAAGCTCGTTCAGGATCGTGTTCAGCCGGGCGACTGCGCGGTTGATGCAACAGTCGGCAACGGCATTGATACATCGGTGCTCTGCAATCTAACAGGTCCTAAGGGAGCTGTATTCGGTTTTGACGTGCAGGAGACTGCCCTTCAAACAGCTGAGCAGCGGGTTCGTCGTGAATGCGGCTCAGCCGCCCAATCTCTGAAGCTGATTCTTGCCAGTCACGAGCACATGCTCCAGCACCTGCCCGCGGTGTATCACGGCCAAGCGGCTGCCGTCATGTTCAATCTCGGCTACCTCCCGAACGCGGATTCGGAAGAAACACAGCGTATTATTACAGAGCCGCAATCCACCCTTACCGCTCTCCAAGCCTCGCTCACCGTTCTGCGCCCGCGCGGCGTGTTGACCATCGTTGTCTATCCCGGCCATGCAGGCGGCGCCGAGGAGGCGGAAGCCGTTCTGGCCTGGGCCGCGCAGCTGCCCTCAGCTACCGGACAAGCCATGACATACCGGATGGTTCAGAAGCCTTCCGCTCCCTACCTGATCGCCGTTGAACGCAGATAAGCGGCAGCAGCATGATGCATTTATATGTAAATTAGAACCAGGAGAGTGATCCACTTATGGCTATTCGCAAGCTTGAGCATGTCGGCCTGATGGTCCGCAGCATAGAGACATCAGTCGAGTTCTATACCAAGGCGCTGGGCATGCAGCATATCCGGACTATGCTTCACACCAATGGCGTAATCCGGCTGGCATTCCTGTGCTTCCAGGATAGCGATCAGACCGTACTCGAATTGATCGAGGGTTATAACGATACGCTGCCTGCAGAAGGCAAGGTTCATCACATTGCCTTTACGGTTGATGATCTCGATGAGGATGTAGAACGTCTGCGGCGTCTGGACATACCGCTCCGCGACACCGACATCACCGTACTTCCCGATGGCAGCAGATACTTCTTCTTCTACGGCCCCGACGGCGAACTGCTTGAGCTGTTTGAGCCTGCTGCCGGGTAACCCATCTAAATAATGTAAGGCAGATCTGCTATGCTGTATCCGTACAAGCATCCAGAGCCCTACGGCACCTCGCTGGGGTCAGCTAACATATATAGAGAACATTTGGATAAAGGAGCGTGCAATATGAGTGTTAGACCTTATCCCATGAAATTCAAACCAGAAATGAAAGAGCGGATTTGGGGCGGAAGAGCACTTGAGAAATTCGGTCTTGAGCTGCCGGAAGGCTCTATTGGTGAGGGCTGGATGATTGGCGATCATCCGAATGGAACAACTAAAGTCATTAACGGAGAGCTTGCCGGCATGGGACTTGATGAAATTCGCCAGGCGTATGGGCGGGAGTTTTTCGGCAGCAGAGGCTTTTCGGAAAAGAACGGCCGTTTCCCGCTGCTGATCAAGCTCCTCGACTGCAATGACGACCTATCGGTTCAGGTTCACCCCAACGACCAGTACGAGGGACTCCCCGAAGGCGAGCTAGGAAAGACCGAAATGTGGTACATATTAGACGCCAAGCCGGGTGCCAAAATCATCTATGGTCTTAAGGATGGCGTGAACCGTGAAAATCTCGAGTCGGCTGTTCAGGAAGGGCGAATCATGGACTGTCTCCAGGAAGTGCCGGTCCACGCTGGCGATGCCTTCTATATCCCTGCCGGTACCGTACATGCTCTCTGCGCAGGAGTTGTCGTGGCCGAAATCCAGCAGAACTCCGACACCACTTACCGCCTTTATGATTACAACCGGCCGGGACTCGACGGCAAGCCTCGTGAGCTGCATATTGAAGATTCACTTAACGTTATCGCCTACGAAGGCTCGGGTGCAGCCCGGATGAAGACGGACAATACTGCCCCTGGAAGCTGGCTGACTATTGCAGAATCCCCCTATTTTCTTGTAGAGAAAGGGGTCATCGAGGGCCAATCCCAGCTTTCCACCTCACCTGAAAGCTTTGTGGTGCTCGTCATTGCCGGAGGCAGCGGCAAGCTCTCTTGGTCAGATGGCGAACTGCCGCTGAACGCTGGTGAATGCTTCCTGCTTCCTGCTAATCTTGGCAGCTACGAGCTGACCGGCTCCTTAACCGTTATCCGCAGCGTTGTGCCTTAACTTAGAGCCGCAGCCTTCAGCTTTTTCCGCTAACAATAAAGCACCAAAAGACCGGGCACTGCATGTGCCCGGTCTTTTGGTGCTTTTCTTTGCCTTCCGGCCGCTTACTTCATTAGTTCTTACCCAGCGTCATTCAGCAGCAGAGCAGGGCTCAATCTCACGCTGAAAGTAAACTCCGAGCCGCCGCCCGGTGGAGATGATACCGTAATAGCCCCGCCCATCAAAGCCGTGAGTCTGCGGCATATCGCCAGACCAAGGCCGGTACCGCCATATTTTCTCGTTATAGATGCATCCGTCTGGACAAAAGGCTGGAACAGCTTATCAATGTCCTCCTGGGCTATGCCAATACCGGTATCCGTGACACGAAAACATACAGTAAACATGGACGCATTATCACCACGGCCTGCAGCGTGAAGCAGCTCTGCTCCCGCTCCCTCTTCCAGCTTCCAGGCTTGTATGGTGATTCCGCCTTGCTCTGTAAACTTCACAGCATTACTAATCAGAATGGTCAGAATTTGCCTGATTTTCAGCTCATCGCCAACAACGCCGCTGGTGCGGCAGCTTTAACGCAATCCGCTTGTCAAACATCTGCCCAAAGACGATCAGGATGAGGATAACGATAGCCGTCCCGCCAATGAATAGCGCAAGCCTAGTCTCCTGAATGGCGTGCATGCCCACTACAGCCAGCGCTATGAATAAGCCTCCCGCAAGCTGCCGCGACCATTGCGTCCGGTTACCCGTAATAACTGCAAAAGCCGCGAATGCGGCAATCAACAGTGACAGGAGAATAAGAGATGTATGATGAGTGCCCTGGATGTGTCCCAGTATATCCTCCTATAGTGCATATGAAGTTGAATAATGTCGAATACTGTCTGTTCTAACACAGCCCCAGCCGGTACAGGAAGTAGGTCACACGGTTCATTCCCATACCAGAAGGGTACAATACGAGGGTCAAAACGGTTCATTAACAAGGAGGTATCTGCCATGGAAAAGAAGGAGCTGGAGTCACGTATTTCCGCTGCGCTCGACCGTCATCCCTATTGTTCACTCGGCACCGTCGAGGGGAACAGGCCCAAAGTCAGATACATGGCGCTGTTTCATGACGGGCTGAATATTCACCTCGCTACTAGCCGCAAGACACAAAAAGTAGACGAGCTTGAAGCAAATCCGAACGTTTATCTGCTCTTTGGTTACGACGGCTCTTGGCCATCTGATGTCGTGGAAATTGAAGGCAACTGCCGGATATCAAAGGATGAGTCCCTGCGTTCCAAGGTTTGGAGAGAAGATCTTAAGCATTGGTTCAGCGGTCCGGACGACCCGGACTTCGTTATCTTGGATATAGAGCCGGTCCGAATCGAATTTACGGAAAAAGGCAGTGAGCGCCTAATCTGGGAACGCGAGAAGGCAGGCGTCCGCTAAACGGCGTCAACTATACAAGACAGTCTAAGCAGCTCTTCCTTGAAGGGCTGCTTCTTTATTGTTTTAAAAGACACCTCGCCGCCCCTATTGTAACGAATTCGTAAACCTCGCGGCGAAAGTTATAAAACCGTTACATCGACATGATTCTCCACTAACAAATACTATAGAAAATATAGTAGTTCAGACATTCTAAACTAAGAGGTGAAAGAATTGGTTAACCGTTTACGCAGCAAGGCGGCTTTGTTCATTGCTTTTGTACTCTTGTGGACAAGCCTGGGATTCCCCCCGCACACTGTGCAAAACGCACAAGCGGCTAATGCAGAAGCTGTCATGTTTGAGGATCATTTTGAAGATGGAGATTTAACCGGATGGACAACCTTGGCAGGCTCCGCCTGGAACGTTAGCTCCGGTGAGCTTGTCTTTGGAGATCCGGGCAGCGAAGCCATTATTACCGCAGGAGACCCTATGTGGACGGACTACTCCTTTGAATCCAGAGTCAAAATCGGAACGGGTTATCCGGGTTTGGCTGCACGGATGCAGGATAAGGACAATTTCTACCTCTTCCGGTATGACCCCGCCAAGAAGGGCGTGGACCTGGCTGTCCGCAAGAATGGCACGGACACCCTTCTTCAGGAAGCTTCCTTTAATCCCGCGAATGGTTCCTGGGTGACCTTCAAAATCGTTGTAAAAGGAAATATTATCCAAGGCTTTGTCGACGGGCACAAGCTCATCGAGGTCTACGACGATACTTTTCGTTCCGGAGCGGTCGGATTCCGCAGCCGCTGGGCTCCATTCGCTGCTGATGATATTATCGTCCGCGATGCGAGAAGATTGCACACGGACTTCGAGGATCGGACTCTGAATCCCTGGACACCTATCACCGGCGAATGGTCGGTCGTGGACAACGTATACAGATCCGTAAGCGATAGTGTGTACGACCAGGCTCTCAGCCAGAATCTAAGCGGCCAGCCTGGTCTCGCGGCTGCAGGAGATTCGTCTTGGGACAGCTACTACATAGAAGCGGATGCCACTCCTCTCACGGCGGAAGCAGAGTTTGGCCTCGCCGGCCGGGTTCAGGACGCCTCCAATTTCTACCTGCTAAGATGGAGCGGGAAGAATGGCGGCCATCTGGAACTTGTGAGAAGAGAGCATGACGCCGAGCAGGTTTTGAAGACCGCCTCCTACCCTATGACAGCCGGGCAGAGCTATTCCCTGCGTCTTGAGCTAACGGGCAGCCGCCTGACCGGATATGTCAACAAGTCGAAGGTTGTTGAAGTCAGTGACAATAGCTGGTCATCCGGCGCTGCAGGCTTATGGTCGACCGGTTCAGCCTATTTTGATAACACAGTATCCGCTGTAATGAAAGACCCCGCACAGGCTGAAACGCTTGCCCACTGGAAATTTCAACCGGACTACATCCAGTCAGGATCACTTGATGCTGGTGACCTTGTCTTATCGGATCTCACCCAGCGGGGTAATGACCTGCGCCTAGTAACAATCGGGGATGCCGCTCACCCGGACACCGCGAGCGTGCTGCAGTGGTCCGAGGATGATTATCATGGCAGTCCCGGAGTGAAGAGCCTGCTCTTCAACAATACGCAGACCGGACCGGTCAAAAGATACTTTGAGACCGTACCAACCGCTCCAGTCAATGATGAACAGTTTGCCCACGGATACACAATTGAAGTGATCTACAAGCTGCCGGCTGAATTTTCCCGCAACACCCACTCGTGGATGAAGATTCTGAACCGGCAGGGAACCGGGGCGCTGGCGGGAAAAACACAGGGCGAGACTGATCTCCTCGGACAGCTGGCCGTCTCTAACCTGAAGGAGCTTCAATGGACCTATTACAGCACCGCCCTGGCATCCAACCCTACGAGCTGGTCCTTCTCGCTGGACAGCGTGGAGGATTGGTATCATATCGTGCTCGTAAACGATACGAAGAACACTAAAATTTATGTCAATGGTGTCACCGACTTCCGGAATGCAACCCAGACGATCAGCAATTTTGCAGGCATTGTTGGTAAAGGCTGGGATATCGGTGCGGCGAGTCAAGGTGAGGGTGTCGGTGCCAAACGGTTCCTAGCCGGCAACCTGGAAGAAATGCGAATCGTGAATCGTCCGCTGCCCGTGGACCAGTGGCTGATTCCAAACTCACTGGATCGTACGCCGGAATATGGAAATAATGAGAATCTGCCGCTGCTTCAGGAGCCGGACAATTACAATATCGTACTGGTTCCGGACATCCAGAAGCCCATTCGTTACATGCCGGAAATCGTAGAAGAACAGACCAAATGGCTTACACGCCACGCGCAGGCTAACAATGTCGTATTTACCGCCTTCCTGGGCGATATTGTGGACCAGTACAATGTGACGGACGAATGGCTGGCTTCCAACAAGGCCATTACCTATCTTGATTATGCCGAGCTTCCTTACATGACAATTGCCGGCAACCATGACTATGCTTATACGGGCGGCAGCGAACCCTACTTAACCTATTTCGGCAAGAAGCGCTATGCCGACAAGCCTTACTACACCAACGAATCTCCCTCGGGATACAGCTCCTACAGCTTGTTTAAAGCCGGCTCCTACGAATATATGATAATTGGCTCCGATTGGCGTGATGACCATTACAACGCTGACCGCGCCTGGATTCAGAAAGTTTTAAGCGAGCACAAGACGATCCCGACAATTCTCATTAGCCATGAAATTCTGGAATTCCAGGGCGAGCAAAGCACTGAAGTGCAGCATTCTTGGCGGGGCACCCGTAACTGGAATGATTTTGTAAAAAATAATGACCAGATCTTCATGACCGTATCCGGGCATCATCATGGTGCAGGCTACATGGTCAGCAAGAACGCATTTGGGCACGATGTACTGGAGGTTCTGGTGGATTATCAGAGCCAGTATCACGGCGGAAACGGCTGGATGCGGTTTGCCGAATTCGATGAATCCGGCAATCAGATTCATTTCCACACCTTCTCGCCATGGGTCGCGGCCATGCCGGACAATGAACGCACCTATTTTGATATGAAGAACCTGATCGGAAGCAAAGACCGGTTTACTTACCCGATCAATTTCACCGAGCGCTTCGCCTTTTCCCAGCCGCTGTATTATGTGGATTCGGGAAGCACGGACACGGATTGGCTGCCGCCGGGTGAAAAATTCGGGCTCAGCAATTCTCAGACAGACCAGCCGTTCGGCGCTGATCCCGTAACCGGAAAACAGTGGGGCTATACGGCGGATGGAGCCGCGCAGGCAAGCGGCGGCACCGATCCCTGGACAAGCGTCTTGTCAGATAACGGCGGAACAGGCAAGGGTCTTACGTACACTTTCGAAGCTCCTGCCGGCACGTACGAGGTTGTGACGGGCTTCCGGAGTCCGGTAAACGATACCGGAAGGAAGCAGAGTGTCATTCTGAACGGTGATACGAAGCTTACGGCTTACACGCCTCCTTCTCATACGAATGAAGAGTATTTGTTCGAGACAGCTGCGCAGGATGGGCAGATCAAGCTCGAGATTAAGCGGGATGCTTCCAGCATCAGTGATCCGATCATCAGCTGGGTCAAAATCATCCGGAAAAATGTTCCGGTCCAGGAGATTCAGCTGGATATGCCAAATGTGACACTGGAAGTAGGGAAGACCTACAATTACGGCATAACCGTTCTGCCTGCGGAGGCAACGGAAACTGATCTGATATGGTCCAGTTCAGATGAAGCCATTGTGATGGTCAAAGACGGCACGATCGTAGCCAGACAGGCAGGAACCGCTATTGTTACGGTTACCGCCAAGGATGGTACCGCCGCAGCCTCCAGCTCGGTAACAGTACAGCTTCCGCCTGCGAACAAGGCAGAGCTTGCGAAGCAGATTGCCGATGCCCTGACACTTGATGCTGCCCTGTATACATCGGATTCGTGGTCAATTCTCCTGTCCGCCCTAGATTCGGCGACAGCCTTATATGACAATCCCGATACTGGGCAGGAACAGCTTGATCAAGCCGCAGAGCAGCTTCATATGGCTATAGAGCAGCTCGTTACACTGTCTTCGGTTACCCCTTCATGGCCTGCCGGAAGTGCGCTGCTAAAGACGGATGTCACGCAGAATGAAGTGGAGCTGAGCTGGTTTGCAGCAAACAATGCGTCCCAATATAAGATTCTAATGAGCACTGGCGCGGAAGCACTGTTTAAGCCAGTTGAAGCACAGATAACCTCTGTGACACAAAGCGTGTACGCAGCCAAAATCACCGGACTTGCATCCGGTACGGCTTATACCTTTAAAGTAGAAGCCGGCAACCGCTATGAAGCCTGGACTACGGATGGTCCTCAGCTTGACATCAAGACGCCTGTTCCTTCTTACACTGGCGGGGGAGGCGGCGGAACGCCCGGCACCGGCGGCAATAGCGGAACAATAGGCGGCAGCCAGGCAGCTCCGGGGAACAGCTTGACCCCGTCCATTACTAAGGAACAGCTGACAAGCGGCAAAGCAGGATTAGTTGCAGTCGAAATGACCGGCAGCCAGATAACCCTGCCTGCCCAAGCAGCTCAGCTGTTGCAGAATAGCCGTCTGCAGGTCAGCACCGAGGATCTAACCTTGTCCATACCTTCCTCAGTGTTCCAGAGCCTCTATGATAAGGCCGGGAATAAAGCCGGCCAGGGGCTGATGACCGTTCACGTCGAACAGCTGCAGCTTACAGAGGAACAACTGCATGCTGCTAACCCGTCTGTTGAGCTTGCGCAAGCCGGTCAAGCCTATGTAATTGATGTTTACTGGACTGACCAGCAGAACCCGGTAAAGCTCGACAGCTTCCCGGATTCAATCAGAATCACCAGCACGATTAGACAAGCTTCGGTCCAAGCATCTTTAGCCGGTTACTATTACCGCAACTCAGCCAACATGCAGTGGGAATACGTAAATAGTACGCTCAGCAGGGAGAATGGCCTTCTGACCTCCGAGCTAACCAGGCCGGGAACCATTGCCGTACTGGAATGGAACCAACTCTTCGAGGACGTTCCGGCAAATCACTGGGCATCCAATTCGGTGCGGATTATGGCTGCTCACCATCTTGTTGAAGGTATCTCGAATACGCAGTTTGCACCGGATCGTCTGGTAACACGCGCAGAGCTGGTCACTCTGCTCGCCCGCCTGCTTAAGCTGCCTACAAAACCAGAGCTCTCCAATCCGTTCACGGATGTGAGTGACAGCGCCTGGTATACGGAAGCCCTGACAGCCGCGCAGCACTACGGTATCGCAACCGGCTCTTCCTCTGGTAAATTTGAGCCAGGGCGCCCGGTAACCAGGCAGGAAATGGCTGAGCTCCTCGTACGTGCCTATGAGTTTCGTAACGGAGAGATAAGCAGCACATCCGATCATGCCAAGGTCTACAAGGATCAAGGCAACATCTCAGCCTGGGCACGCAGCGGAGTCAATAAAGCGGTTCAGCAAGGGCTTATGAAAGGTCAGTCTGCGGCCAAATTTGCTCCAGAGGGCTTGTCAACCAGAGCCGAGATGGCCCAGGCCGTATTCAATCTGGCAGATAAATTGAACGGAACCCAATGAGCACCAGCAGCAGCTCTTAAAGAAAGAATAAACCCCGGGCAGCGAACGCCCGGGGTTAATTCTTGTTATTTGAACAGAGACAGGTATTCCGGATACCCTTCCTTCTCCAGATCTTCCTTCGGGATAAATCGCAGTGCAGCCGAGTTAATACAATATCTCAGCCCGCCCTGCTCCTTGGGTCCATCCGGGAATACATGTCCGAGATGGGAATCACCATATTTACTGCGGACCTCTACCCGCACCATCCCATGGCTGAGATCCATCTTTTCTCCGACATGCGTCTTGACGAGCGGTTTGGTGAAGCTCGGCCAGCCGCAGCCGGAGTCATATTTGTCAAGTGAGCTGAACAACGGCTCGCCTGATACGATATCGACGTAAATTCCTTCACCCTTGGCATCCCAGAATTCATTCTGGAACGGAGGCTCGGTGCCATTCTCCTGGGTTACCTTGTACTGCATGGGCGTCAGCTCCCGGCGCAGCTGTTCAGGGTCCTTGCGAACCTGCCAGTGCCGTTCAATGAAAGCATCGCGGCCAGAACCCTCGCGGTAGCTGTTGTATCGCTTCGGATTCTTCTTGTAGAACTGCTGATGATAATCCTCAGCCGGGTAAAACTCCGACGCCGGTTCAATTGGCGTAACAATCGGGCCATCAAATCTTCCGCTCGCCTGGAGCTCTGCCTTGGAAGCTTCTGCCTCCTGTCTCTGCTTCTCCGTATGGTAGAAAATCGTCGTCCGGTAGGAATGTCCCCTGTCAAAAAACTGCCCTCCTGCGTCAGTCGGGTCAATCTGCTGCCAGAACAGCTCTAAAAGCTTACGGTAGGGAAACACATCGGGATTGTATGTGATCTGAACTGCTTCCGCATGACCTGTTGTCTCCGAGCATACTTCCTCGTAAGTGGGATTCGGCTTGTGCCCTCCCGTATACCCCGATACTACCTTAAGAATCCCCGGCATTTCCTCGAACGGGGAAACCATGCACCAGAAGCAGCCGCCCGCAAAGGTGGCAAGTTCGGTTGCCTGTGCGGATGCTTCACCGGTCCTCTGAGATTCATTCGTATGCTGCTGCATAACGGCACGCCTCCTTCACATTATTTCCTCTATTATAGAGGAATAAGCTTACCGGATTCCACCCCGCCAATAAATCCAGGACAAGGACACTCCATAATAACCATTTATTTCTCTAAGTTAACGCTTCCATTGCAAAATCAACTATGCTATAATGAAAGCGCTATCAATCATTTCTTAAGGGGGACTCACCAATGATGAGTGTAGCACTGGACGTCCGTAACCGGTATGAAGATTTGGATATCAAGAAGGATGTTATCTTCTTCCGACTGGGCGCGCCCGGACTCGTATGCTTCCACGGGACTAATTATAATATTCGCAAAAGAATGACCGGGGAGCAAATTCAGGAACTGATTCATGATGCAAGCTTCTTCAAGGTAGGCAGCGACTGTTATGTGAATATCGGAAGAATTGCGGACATTGAGAACGATCGTCTCTATTTCGGTGAGAAAGGCCCTGAATCCAAGAGCCTCCCGGTTTCTAAGCGAAACCAGCAAACGCTGCGCAGTCTAATCGCTTCTGGCCAATAACTCCATCCATTCTCTCTTCCAGCCGGCAAGCAGGACACTCGGATCCTCAAGGGTCCGGTGTCCTGCTTGCTTTATGGAAGCCTGCTTGATTTCCTCTCCTTATAATCCCGCGGTGTCATGCCGACTACCTTCTTGAACAGCTTGTTAAAATAAACCGGATCATGGTAGCCCACGCACTGGGCGATCTCGTAATTTTTGAGGCTGGGGTTGTCAAGCAATAGCGACTTCGCCTTATCGATCCGGACATGAATTAAATAGTCGGTAATCGTCATGGCTGTCTTGTTCTTGAACAGTCTGCTTAAATAGCTGGCATTCATTCCGATCTGTTCAGCGAGACGTTCCAGTTCGAAAGGCACCCCGTACTCTCTGTCCAATATAGCCCGAACCTGCTCCACAGCGTAGTGATCGCCATCCTCTTCCCTATACCCGGAGTCTTGATTACGCTCCTTGCCCACCCGTATCAGCAGTTCATACAGCTGCTCCTTATCTACGGGCTTTAACAGATAATCAAGCACGCCGTGGCGAAGGGCTGTGCGCGCGTATTCAAACTCCCCAAACCCGCTTAAGACCACAATATGAACCGACAGCTGGCGTTCCCTGACCTTCTCAATGAGTGTCAGTCCATCCATCATCGGCATCTTGATATCTGTAATGAGCAGGTCAAGCTCCCGCTCCTGCAGCCGGGACAGATGCTCCCATGCCTCTTCTCCATTCGCGTATGATCCGATCAGTTCTGCGCCCATATCCATTCTGGAGATGATCTTGCCCAACCCGAGCCGGATAACGTCTTCGTCATCCACCAGCATGATCTTCATGCTTGCGCCCTCCTTCTTCCTCTATTGCCAAGTGTGCCGGAAACGGCAGTGCTCTGCAACCTGATTATGATGAAGACAGCGGCAAAGGCGAAGACGGAGGGCACGCAAGCCTTCCGCCTTCACAGGCTAATCCGTTTATTTGACTGCTCCGTTCGTTACCCCTGCAAATATATAGCGCTGCAGAAACAAGTACATAACGGCAGTAGGTATCATAATGATCAGGATAGCTGAGGACACCATCTGCCAATCCCCGCTGTTCGTGCCGAAGAATCTCATAAGCGATGTAGATACCACGACATGCTCAGCTCTCGGAAGATACAGGAATGGCACAAACATATCATTATAGATATTAATCGTCTTCAAAATCACAATCGTAGCTGTGGCCGGAGCCAGCAGCGGGAAGATAATAGTGGCATAAATGCGAAACAGGGACGCTCCCTCCAGCAGCGCGCTCTCATCCAGCTCATAAGGAATATTGCGGATGAACTGCAGGTAAATATAAATCTGTAGAATATCGGCACCGATATAGAGCAGCACAGGCCCCATCAGATTGTTGGTCAGACCAAGCGACAGAATGGTCTTGTAGTTAACAACCTGGGTTGTAATCTGCGGAATGATCGTCGCAAACAGGAAGAGCCCGACGAGCAGCCCCCTGAACCTGAATTGAAACCGCCCGACTGCATAACAGAATGCTGAACCCAGCAGAATATTGAGCAGCAGGGTTACGACCACTATAATTAATGTGTTGCCGAATGCCGTCCCCATATCCGCCTGCCGGAAGGCCTCCACAAAATTGCCGAAGTTTACAAAGCTATCGGGAAGCTGCATCGAGGTTTTGTTGAAGAACTCTTCCTTTGTCTTAAATGCGTTGACCACAATAACGTAAGGAGGGAACAGAACGACAAACACGGCAAGCAGCAGAGACAGGTACTTTAAACCCGTCCAGATCTTGTTCTCGTTTCCCATGTTTAATGATCCCCCCTATTCAAAAAATAACGCTGAACGGATAGCACAGCTACTACAATAACGAGCAGCACAACACTCATAGCCGAAGCCAGCCCGTAGTTGTTGAACTGGAATGCCGTCTCTATGATCTTCATCACAAAGGTTTCGCTCGCTCCAGCCGGACCGCCATTAGTCAGAACAAATGGAATATCAAAGACCTCCAGCGCTCCCGTTACCGTCAGGAACAGGTTGAGTTCAATAATCCGGTAAATGTTCGGCAGCGTGATGAAGCGGAACTTCTGCCAGCCGCTTGCCCCGTCAATGGATGCCGCCTCATAAATATCTGCCGGTATGGACTGCAGCGCTGCCAGATAGATGACCATGTTAAAGCCCATGTACCGCCACAATCCAATCGAAGCAAGGGTATAGTTGACAAAACTCTCACTGCCCAGCCAGCTGGTGTCGGATGGCAGGCCTAGCGAGCCAAGAAACAGGTTAAGCGATCCCTGCGTCGTATCGAATACATAGCCAAACAGATAAGCAACGGCCACACCGTTAAGTATGTAGGGCAGGAACAGCAGCAGCCGGAAGAAATGCTTGCCCTTCAGTCTGCTGTTTAGAATGACCGCAAAGTATATCGCCAGTATGTTCTGAATAATGCCAATAACAAAGTATGCCAGGTTGTGCCAGAAAACGCCGAAGATCTCGGGGTTGCGGAAAACCTCCCGGTAATTCTCAAAACCAACCCACTGCTTGTCGGGACTCAGCCCATCCCAGCTCGTAAAGCTCAGTCTGATGAGTTCAAGAGCCGGATAATAGGCAAATGTCAGCAGCAGGACAAGCGGGATCATAATAAAGCCAATGATGACGATTTTTCTCTGTACGCCAAACGAAAGTCTGCTGAACATATGCTTCTCTCCTCTCCAAATCCGTGTATGAAAGCGCAAAGTGGATTACCGCAGCGGGATAATCCACTTTGACTGGCTGCCTGCTATGGACCAAGACCAGATTGTTTAATAGCCGAGTGACTTCTTGGCTTTGGTCCACTGGTCGTTCAGCTTATCCAGAACCTTCTGCGGATCCTTGGCAAGTACGAATTCCTGCACAGCCGCTTCCTGGTCAATCTGCGCCTTATTCTGGATTTCGGTAGCTTCCGAGCTTGGAGGGCCCGCCTCGATCATCTGCGGATTGTAGCCCTGGAATTCCTTCAGCTGGGCCAGACTTGCTTCTTTATCCTTCAGAGTCGGGATGAACCCGGCAAATTCATCATAGCCCGATTCTTCAATCATCCATTTGACAAATGCCTTGGCTGCCGCAACATTCCCATCTTTATTCACGGCATAGAACCAATCCGGATTGAGTGGCGCTTTCAGCTCACCGGAGTTATCTGCCGGGAACGGGGAGAAGCCGATGTCCTCTGCTGCAGCGCCATTCTCGATAATCTGGTTAATGACCCAGTTGCCCAGCAGGTACATGGCGAAATCGCCCTGCGCCACTGCCTTCTTGGACTGTTCCCAGTTCGTGGAATTGATATCCTTCTCGAGATATCCCTTCTCCTTCAGTTCACGAAGCAAGCTCCATGATTGGCCATAAACATTGTCCATAGTGTAAGGCGTATCGGTCTCAGCCCGCTCGTTTTGATGATTCGGATCCGCGCTCATCATCGTCGGCACATCGTATACCCATGCGCCCAGCGGCCACTTGTCCTTAAAGTTTGAAGCAAGCGGAACGATGCCGGCGTCCTTCAGCTTTTGAGCTGCTTCCATAAACTCATCCCGGGTCTTCGGAATCTCGTTTATGCCGGCTTTCTCAAATGCTTTTTTGTTGTACACAATACCTACCGTACTGTTGCCGGATGATACGCCGTACATCTTGCCTTCCGATGCTTTCGACTCTGCGAACCAAATATCGCCGGAGAACTCGATATCATCCAGAGGAGCAAAATACTTAGGCAGCTCCGAGTTCGCAATTCCCGGACCAATTAACACAATATCCGGGAAACTGCCGGAGGAAATACGGATTTTCATATTTTTCTCGTAATCCTGAATGGCTTCAAATTTAAGGTCAACCTCCGGATACTGCTCCTCAAAGCGCTTCTCATAATCCGTATACTGCTTGCCGACCATATCTGTCCGGTTTGTCAGGAAGACCAATTCACCCTTGATGCTTCCCTCTCCAGTCGCCTGCCCGCCTTCATTACTGCCCGTCTCACCTGCCGGCTGGTTGCTTGAGGTATTCAAATTGCTGTTTGAACCACCACAAGCAGATAACAAAGTTATTAAAACAACACTTACTACTGCTAACAAAATAACTCTACTCACCATTCTCGCCCCCTGCAAATGATTTCTTGTTAACGTTTTCATTTTGATTATATCTAACGAGATACTTACTTAAAATGGTCTGTATTTTCTTTTCTGGTCTTCAGTTTACCTTTTTAGAAAAATATAATTTTTCACTAACAATTTACTCTGTAAGCGTTTATAATGGCAACATAAATGCCGCTGTTCCATTTTCACCTTCTCTTCAACCAGCTATTATGAATTACATTCTTGACAAATCAGAAACGCGAATGGCAGCTTATAATAACGCACACAACCTTTTAACTAACAAAACAAACAAACAAAAAAACAAACATGAAATGTCTGGCGCTGTATTAACTGCTTGGCCCGGCATTGAGACAGGAGTGATGCTCATGAAGAAACCGGATCGCTACATAGCTGGAATGACCTGGGGCTGGACCGGGGTCCGCGGTACCTGGGGGAATAATGAAGCCGAGAAATCTATGAAGCTGATGAAGCAGAGGCTTAATGTCAACTGGACAGCGATTACCTTCGCCGCTCTGCAGGAGCATCCCCAGGCGACGGAGATTTCGTATTGGGAAGCGCCTACTGTAACGGATGAAGAGGTAGTGTGGGCCATCCGTCAAGCGAAAAGCATGGGGCTCAAGGTTGTACTGAAGCCCGTAGTTAATGTCCGGAACGGGACGTGGCGTGCCCATATTAACTTCTTCGATATGGATGTTCCCTGCGAGCCCAAGTGGTCTGAGTGGTTTGCCGCTTATGAAGCCTTCATTCTTCACTATGCCCGCATGGCCGAGGAGACCGGCTGTGAATTATTCTGCATCGGCTGCGAGATGGTCCAGACCGACAGGCGGGAGATGGAATGGCGCAAGCTGATCAGCGAAGTCCGCAACGTTTACTCCGGGCCGATTACCTACAACTGTGACAAGTACCAGGAGGATCATGTGAGATGGTGGGATGCGGTAGACATCATCTCCTCAAGCGGCTACTACCCGATTGATACCTGGGAGGAGCAGCTTGACCGGATTGAAGAAGTCGTGAACCGGCACGGCAAGCCCTTCTTCTTCATGGAAGCGGGAGTCCCGAGCCGTACCGGGTCTGAGCAGCTGCCTAACGATTGGGGTCTTCAGGGACCGCCGGATGAAGAGGCTCAGAAGAGGTATTATGAGACCATGTTCGAAAGCTGTGACCGCCGTGAATGGATGGGCGGGTTTATGCTCTGGGACTGGCCTCCGCGCTTGTATGACCTTAGTGAGGCTTCCGTTAATAATGATTACTGCATGTACGGCAAGAAAGCCGAGACCGTAATAGCGCAGTACTATACCAGGAAAATAAGTGATTAGGAGGTATCGGGAGGATGAGCAAACTGGCCGACTGGCGGAATAATTGGATTGCTGAGATTGAACAAGAGCTGCAGAATAATATTTTATCGTTCTGGATGACGCATACACCGGATGAAGAAAACGGGGGCTTCCTGGGTGAAATTGCCCAAGATCTGCAAATCAATCGTCACGCTGACAAGAGTCTTGTACTTCACACCCGTATTTTGTGGACCTTCGCCTCCGCCTACCGCATCTATAAGGATGAACGCTACCACGCCACAGCCGAGCGGGCGTATCAGTATTTAACGGGTCACTTCATTGATCAGAAGCATGGCGGACTCTTCTGGATGGTAAGTCCTCGGGGGGAACCGACGGAAGATAAGAAGCAGGTGTACGGGCAGGCATTCATGATCTATGCACTGTCTGAATATTATCGGGCCTCCGGTAAGCATGAGGCGCTTAATCTGGCAATTGAACTGTTCCGGCTGCTGGAGAAGCACAGCTATGACCCCGTCAATAAAGGGTATGTCGAGGCCCTGGCCAGGGACTGGTCCCCGACGGATAATCTCAGCCTCAGCGGCAAGGATTTGAATGAAAAGAAGTCCATGAATACACATCTCCATGTGCTTGAAGGCTACACCAATCTCTTCCGTGTATGGCCATCTGCTGAACTGCACAGCTCTCTCAAGGGGTTAATTGAGGTGACGCTTGAGCACATCATTGACCAGAACACCGCACATTTCAAGCTGTTCTTCGATGAGGAATGGATGAATAAGTCGGGCCATATTTCTTACGGTCATGATATCGAGGGCAGCTGGCTGCTTGTAGAGGCCGCCGAGGCTCTCGGCGAAGAAGAACTGCTCCTGAAGGTCAAGCGGACGGCCATCCGGATGGCCGAGGCCGCTTTGAACGAGGGTGTGGATCCAGATGGTGGCATGCTGAATGAAGCCGACTCAACCGGCCTAATTGACACGGATAAAGACTGGTGGCCGCAAGCCGAGGCCGTAGTCGGATTTTACAATGCCTATCAGATGACCGGTGATCCCAAGTACCTCGAGGCCTCCCAGGCATCGTGGAACTTCATCCGGCGGTACATCGTGGACAAGGATAATGGAGAATGGTACTGGAGTGTAACCCGTGACGGTGTACCTACCGAGGGGCATGCCAAGGTGAGTGCATGGAAATGTCCGTACCATAACGGCAGAGCCTGCCTCGAGATGACCCAGCGTCTTGGCAGACATACAGACAATGTACAGGAGGATGATATCCATGAATAATTTGTTCCAAACACGCAAGCAGCAGCTGACAGAGCAGTACGAGGCTCTTCTGGCCCGCAGGAATGAGAAGGAGCCATTAGGCAATGGAATCTATGACCGGTACCGGGATCCTGTGCTTACTGCGCAGCATGCCCCCCTAATCTGGCGCTATGATTTTAATCCAGCAACCAACCCGCACTTCATGGAGAGAATGGGAATTAACTGTGTGTTTAATCCGGGCGCCATTGAACTGGACGGAAAGTTCTATCTGGTGGCCCGCGTTGAAGGGGACGACCGCAAATCATTCTTCGCCATCGCCGAGAGCAGCAGCGGTGTAGACGGCTTCCGGTTTTGGGACCATCCGGTCGTTATGCCGGAGACGGACAACCCGGATGTCAATGTCTATGATATGCGGCTGGTTCAGCATGAGGACGGCTGGATTTACGGTCTGTTCTGCACCGAGCGCAAAGACCCGGATGCATCGCGCGGCGATCTGTCGAGCGCTATCGCCCAATGCGGCATTGCGCGCACCAAGGACCTGAAGAGCTGGGAACGCCTTGCCGACCTGAAGACCGGCTCCAACCAGCAGCGCAATGTTGTGCTGCACCCGGAATTTTTCGATGGGAAGTACGCCTTCTACACGCGTCCGCAGGACGGTTTTATCGATACCGGATCAGGCGGAGGAATCGGCTGGGGATTATCGAGTTCCATTGAGAATGCCGAGGTGAAGCAGGAAATCATTATCGACGAGCGCCATTACCACACGATTAAGGAAGTAAAGAATGGCCAAGGCCCTGCACCGATTAAGACAGACAAGGGCTGGCTTCATATTGCGCATGGCGTTCGCAACACCGCCGCTGGCCTTCGTTATGTACTGTATGCTTTCCTCTCCGATCTTGACAAGCCATACCTGGTTACCCACCGTCCAGGCGGCCATTTCATTGCTCCTGAAGGGATCGAGCGGATCGGCGATGTATCGAATGTTGTCTTCTGCAATGGTGTCATCGCCCGCGGCAACGGGGATATGTACATCTACTACGCCTCATCGGATACCCGTTGTCATGTCGCCACCACGACGGTCGAGCGGCTGCTCGATTACGTCATCCATACGCCGGAGGACCCGCTGCGCTCTTATGCATGCGTCCAGCAGCGTATCGGGCTTATCGACCGCAACCTCGCTTATCTCAAGTAACAAGGAAGAGGCTGTTTCCGGCAGAATGCTGGAAACAACCTCTTATCCTCCCCAATCCCCGGTTATCCACCAGCCCGCTATCGCAGCAACGAGCAGCCAGCATCCCAGGCATACGGAAACCAGTACATACCACCAATTTCTTCTAAGCCATTTCACCTTGTGGCCTCCATCCGAATAATTTGGGAAACTATCCTGCTAACTGCCCTACTTGTGAGACTGCTTTAGCAGGCCGCCAAATCCTTCTTGATAACGAACATGTCGTGGATAAAACGTCACACTAATCACCATCTTATCCAACTATAACCTCTGCCTGGATGCAAGTAAACCCTAAGGACTGTCTGATCAGGGTCTTATGGCACCAGCCTTTCCGTATACATTTTCACCTAGGGTTTGCGGTTATGTGCAAGTGGACTACACTGCCACAACATGCTAACGTACCGCAAACTGAAGAATGCGCGGCAAGCGGCTTTCGCCGCTCAACTGCGCATCCGGTTATCTGCTGTGGAGTCCCTGTATATCACTTCGCCCGCCAGTAAAATTTTCTCCAGCGGCTCGGCCGGATGCCGTACCCGCTCTAACAGGCGGACAACCGCTCTTTCCCCCAGCGCTTCCTTCGGTACATGAACGGTAGACAAGGCCGGGCTCATCCGGTAAGCATCCTCAATATTATCAAAGCCGGTTACAGACACTTCTCCCGGCACCGATATGCCGAGATCGGACAATATACGGATCGTGTCCCGCGCAATGGAATCATTCGCACAGATGATCGCTGTCGGCAGAGTATGGGCCCTCTTCTTCCGTGCAGCCCACTGCCGGATCATCTCCACGCCTTCCTCTTCTTCACCCAGCCGGGTCAGGTTATCATCCCTTAGTGGTATGCCCTGCTCCTCCAGCGCACTCCGGTAACCAGCGAACCGGTCGAGGAAGCTGCGGGAATAACGGACATCACCTACAAACCGGATGTTATGATGACCGATAGCAAGTAAGTGTTTAGTCAGACGGTACATACAGTCATAGTTATTGACGAACACCGTGTCGGTAGGAATCAGCGGATCTTCATGATCGACAAGCACCATAGTAACGCCGACCCTGTGTGCCTCAAGCAGCAGGGACGAGCTAATCTGTCCGACTCCGACCATGCCCAGTATACCGCTCGGATTCAAAATGTGCAGAAAGTTGTCCACGTTCTGCTCCGACACGATCACCATTCCAAGTCCTTCTGCTTCCGTCTTCGCAGATATTCCATCCAAAATGCGGCCCCAATACACGGAATCCTTCGTCTGAAAACGAATATTTGGCATCAATACCAGTACAGACTGCCTGCTGCCCGCACTGCTTGCCGGGAGAGGCTGTCCCAGATTCATGTTTTTGACATATGCATTCTTCTGTGCAAAATATCCGAGCTGAGATGCAGTCTGGATAACCCTTTCCTTAGTCGCGGCGCTGACGCCGCCTTTTCCGGAGAGCGCCTTGGAAACGACGAATTTGGAAACACCCAGGTAATCAGCTATTTGCTGCATGGTGACTTTTTTTGACATAATCCCACTCCAACCGCTTTCACATTCCCTTTAGTATACCATCTGTCGCAAACGCCGTCATGCACGCATCAGTCAGCTGAAATCCCCCTTCTCGCTTCTCTCCAGCGGACATTGAACTGGGCAAAGGCCTCGCTCAGGTCCTCCGCCACAATTAACTCCTGAATATAGTCTCCCGACCAGAACGAAATCCGCGCCTGTTCAGCAACCTCCAGGAACAGATCGCTCGGGGGCTCGCTCTCGACAAAGACTGGCGAATAGGTCAAGAATTCCTGAAACTGCGGCAGCTCTGGAGCGGCGTCCCGTCTGACCGGTAAGAAGCCCCCGTCATCCACATAGCCGGATTTTTTCACAAAGTATTCTACCCACTCTTCCGCCAACTGCTTACTGCCGCTAAACTTGCTGACTCCTATGAACCAATCGGCCACTAGCGGCGCATAACGTTTATCCGGATTATTGTCATAAGGGAACGGGAAAAATCCGATATCCTCTGGTGCAGCACCGGCATCGATGACCTGACTTATTACCCAGTTGCCCATGAAATACATTCCCGCTCTGCCTTCCGCCAGGTCTGTCTTCGATTTTTCCCAATTGTTCGCGATTAGATCTTCTTCTGCATATCCCCGGTCAATCAGAGTGCGGACAATAGAAATTGACTCCCCCCATGGATTATCCAGCTGCCAGGGAGCATCCTGCAGAGCCATCGCGTTCAGGTAGCCCGCATCCCCCGTCCGGAAGCTCACCAAATCCTCCCCCCACAGCTTCATCGGCCACTGGGCGCCATAATTAATATAAATAGGTATAATCCCGCTGCGCTTCAATTTCTCGCATGCCTCGTAGAATGCCTCGAGCGTCTGGGGAATGTCCGTAATCCCAGCCTGCTCGAACGCCCTCTTGTTGTAGACAATCCCGTCTGTCGTTGCCCCTGTTGCAATGCCGTAACGATTGCCGTTATAGGATTTGTAGTCGGCAAACCTCATCTCTTGAAACATGTCCTCCGGCAGCGGCTCAAAATACGCCGGGAGGTCCTGGGCCATCAGATTCGTCGGCAGCAGCAGCACATCCCCCATGCTGCGGGTCGACAGACGAACCATAATATCCGCCGCATAGTTCGTCAGGCCTTCAAACTCAACCTGAACGCCCGGATGCTCCTGCTCGAATCGTTCGGCATAGCGCTTCAAAACCCCATTCTCAATTAGATCGATCCGGTTAGTCAGCACGGTCAGCGTCTCCTGAGTGTTGGCTGCAGGCTGGTCCTGCTTAACCACCTCCTCCTCACGGAGGCGGTCTCTGTCTGTGCTGCCTGTCATACACCCGCTTATTCCTGCAGCCATACACAGTACAAGCATTAGCTGAAGCATCCCAACGACGCTGCATTTCTTCACTGGCCTACTCCTCCTCCTGCCGTGTGATCTTTAGTACCTGCTACAGGGGAGCGGCTGATTTCAGTAGGGAATAACATCGTGACGACTGTCCCGCCCCCTTCACGGGCAGAGGCCTGAAGGCCGTAACCGCTGCCATAATGAAGCTTAATCCGTTCATTAATATTTTTCAGCCCGATTCCGCCATGCTCCTGATCTGACTGCACCACCTGACGAAACGATAAGTTGAGCCTGGCCAGCTTGTCCGCATGCACGCCAACTCCGTCATCATGAATTTGGACCGTCAGATACCTCTCATCCAGCCACGCTTTAACGCCGATGACCATCTGCCGTTTCCGGTCGTCCAAACCGTGATACACGGCATTTTCCACAATGGGCTGAAGCATCAGCCGGATCATCGGATAGTCGGCAAGCTGAGGAGGCAGCGATATGTCCAGACAGAACCTGCCGGGGTAGCGGTAATTCAGCAGACTGACATAATCTTTCACATGCTGAATCTCCCGTTCCAAAGTCGTGTGCTGACTCAGATTGCCTACACTATAGCGCAGAAGCTTGCCGAATACCGCCAGCATATCAGCCGCCTTATCATCATCGTTCAGCTCCGCCACCATCCGGATGGCTTCCAGTGTATTGTACATAAAGTGAGGATTAATCTGTGTCTGCAGCGCATGCAGCTCTGCTTCCTTCTTCTTCGCTTCCATCTGATAAATATCCTGAATCAGCTCATCGATCCTCGTGATCATGCGGTTAAACTGGCTGCCCAGCTGGCCGATCTCATCGCGGTTTCTGACCGGAAACTTCACATTGAAATCTCCCTGCTGCACCGTGCGCATCAGCCTCATCATTTTTCGCAGCGGCTTCGTTAAGGTAAAGGAAAAGACAATGGAAAGAATAAGCGCAGCTCCGATGGTCAGGAAGGTCGCAGCCCATGTTACATTCCGGGTCACTATTGAATCCCTCATCAGCTCGTGAACCGGAATGGAGATAATCACCTTCCAATTCGTATTGGGAGAAGTAGTGTAGATATGCAGCTGCCGCTCTCCGTTCACTTCTTGATAGAAGCTCCCCCTCGACCCTGCGGCACTGCGGACAATCGGATCATTGGCAATAGGAAGGGCAAGCCGTCCCCTGCCGCTGTCATAGATAACATTCCCGCTCTCATCTATGATCACCGAGCTGCCCATAGTCAGCTTGTCCAGACGTGTGATCTGGTCTTCAATAACATGGATATTGGCATCTACAGCAATCAGGCCGATCGGCTGCAGCGTTTGATCCATTATTTTACGGACGACGGTGAACGCATAGCGGGTGCTCTTCAGGCTGCTTGTATACTTCTGTGTCCCGAACAGCAGCGCTTCCCCGCCCGATTCATCCGCCCGCTCCATCCAATACTTGTAGCTCTCCTCTATATTAAGCCGGATACCGCCGGCTTCCGCCGAGAAGCAACCTGAACCGTACTTGTCAAAAATATAGACAGAATTAGCCCCGCGTTTGACGTTGTTAATAAATTTGATGTCCGACTGAATTCCGCGCTGGATCGACAGCAGCTGATTAAAATCTGCCGGGACAGTCTGGTCCGTATGCTGCTCAAGCCGCTTCTGCTGCTCATGATACCGGTTGGAGCGGATCAAATTCTGCTTAATGTCATCCTGGTAAGCTGGAATGGAGGAGATCCGTGTCATATCTTCAATATAATCATCCACCCGCTGCATCATATTTTCGAGCAGATTGGTCGAATAGGCGATCGTCGTCTCCTCAATAGAGCTGGAGTAATTGCTGTACGAGATATAACCAATGAAGCCGAGCGGTATTGTAATGACTACTATGAAAATATACAGAAGCTTCCGTTCCATACGCATATCCAGTATTCCGTGCCATGCCCGCTTCAGCCAATTATGATGGTTCATCGCTGTGCACTCATCTCATCTGTCCTCCATGTTTGTAAGCGCTGACAATAATATCTAACAACTATTATAACAAAAGGACGCTAGGTTAGCGCCCCCTTTTCCCTAAAGAAGGGGGCGCTGCGGAGATCAGCGGAGACGGCGAATACCGAAGGCATTCTCCAGCTTGTTCAGGCCAACCTTCGGATAATATTCCATGGCCTCGGGGGCCGATAGCAAAATAAGCGAGACCTCTTCTCCAATCTGCTGCCTGATAAGGACCAGCAGTTCTCTTCCTACGCCGCTCTTCTGATAGTCCAGATCTACGGCCAAATCAGACAGATAACAGCAGTAGCAGAAATCCGTCAGCGCCCGGGCAATGCCAACAAGCTTATCATCGTCCCACGCTGTAATGGTCAGATTCGCACCAGCCAGCATCTTCGCGATTCGCTCGGGCTGATCGACAGGACGCTTAATCCCGCTGCTCCTGAATACGCGAATGACATCCTCAGTTTGAACCGCTTCATTAACCTTATATACAATTCCCATAATACTGCCTCCGTTACCTGCCAAATGGCTGTTTATTTTGCTTGATTATAGCAGAATAACGGAGCGTTTAATAGAAGTGCCTTCCTACTTTTTCACAGATTCCGTGTGGAAAATCGGTACGTAAACCGCCTGCATAGCCTGCCGGCAGTGCGGACAAGTATACGCATGAAGCTGCCGTCCGTGCTCCTTGCACATCCACTTTCTATACATGTTTTCCCCCCTTGTCCTTGTCTACTACTTCTACTCTCTCTGCTAGTATGGCCAGCCTGCACAAAAAAACACCTCATCTACGTATATCGGTTCAAACACGATTGTGTTTAACCGTTCTACGTCTATGAGGTATTTAGAATGCAGCTTCAACACATGTGATTACAGATCGAATTTGAAATCATCGTCTGTCAGATACTGCACATTGGTCGTCCGTACATAGCCATTGCCCTTCTTGGAGAAAAAGTCATGCTGCTTCGTCCGGGTGCTGATGCCGTTGAACACGATCGGATTGACCTCCTGCTCCGGGAAGAGCGGGTCAAGCCCGAGGTTCATCAATGCTTTGTTCGCATTATAGCGGACAAAATCCTTCACTTCCTCAGCCAAGCCCAGCGCTGTGTACAGCTCATCCGTGTACAGCTCTTCATTGCGGTGCAGGTATTGGAACAAGCCGTGGAAAGCTTCCAGCGCGTCCTTGCGGTCCTCTGCATCCAGCTCGGCATAAAGCTCCTGTGCGAGCACACCGACGTACAAGCCGTGGATGCTCTCGTCACGGAGAATCAGGTCAATGATCTCGCCACTGCTTGTCATCTTGCCTTGGCCGGCCAGATATAACGGGTAGAAGAAGCCGCTGTAGAACAGATAGCTTTCGAGCAGCACTGATGCGGCCATTGCCAGCCACAGATCCTTAGGTGTCTCAATGTTCTTGTAATATTGTGAGATCGTATCCGCCTTCGTCTGCAGCAGCGGATGATTCTCCACCCAGCGGAATACGCCGTCAATCTCTTCGGTCGAAGCAAGCGTCGTGAAGATGCTGCTGTAGGACTTCGCGTGGATTTGCTCCATCATGCCCATAAATCCGAGCACCGCTTTGCGCTGCAAGCCGTCTACATGCTCCAGTATTTTGGGCATTCCGACGCCTCCCTGGACTGTATCCAGCAGGGTCAGACCGCCCAGTACCTTCATATATAGCTCGCGCTCGGCGTCGTTTAATGTCATCCAGGACATCTTGTCATCCGAGAGCGGAATTTCCTCATCCGTCCAAAACTGCATGATGTTCTGGTTCCAGAACATTGCTGTAAAATCATCATCCGGCCGGTTCCAGTTAACCGCCTTAATTGCGTTTTTGGCGCCTGCCGTTTCCTTGTTGCTCATTCGCTGCGCTCCCCTTCCCTGTTCCGCTCAATAATTATACGGAGCAGCTGATGCACTCTTCTACGGACAACCGGTTCGTACGGGTATAGTAGAGAGATTTCAGCCCTTTCTTGGCCGCATAGATATAGTAGCGGGCAAGCTGTCTGGTCGTCACGTCACTGTTGACATGCAGGACAGTGGAAATTCCCTGATCGACATGACTCTGAATTTCGGCAATCAGATCGATCACCTTGAACTGGTCCATATGATAAGCCGACTTATAGAAGAACATGTTCTCACGGCTCAAGTACGGCATTGGATAATAAGTTGTTGAATTCGCATAGGTCCGGGTTTCAATCTGTTCTACGATCGGCATAACGCTCGAAGTGGCGTTTTGCACATACGAGATGCTCTGTGTTGGCGCAATCGCCAGACGGTAAGCATGGTAAAGGCCATAACGGGCCACCTGATTCTTCAGCTCCGTCCAGTCAGCAGGTGTTGGCACCGGAATACCGTCAAACAGAGCCTTCACACGCTCGGAGGATGGACGGTAATCCGTCTGCTCATAACGCTCGAAGTATTCGCCTGTCGCATAATCCGAACGCTCGAAGCCTTCGAAGACGATGCCTCGCTCACGGGCGATCTCCATGCTTCGTTCGATGGAATGGAAATTCACCATCATGAAGAAGGTCCGGGCAAATGCCTTGGCATCATCGCTGTCATAAGCGATGCCGTTCTTCGCCAGGAAGCCGTGCAGGTTCATGGCGCCAAGCCCGACTGAGTGCAGCTCGCGGTTCGCCTTGGCAACGCCTGGCGCGTTCGCTACGCTCGTCATGTCGCTTACAGCGGTCAGAGCGGTCATGCCTTCATGTACGGACTCACGGATCTTCTTATGCTCCATGACATTGACAATATTAAGCGATGCCAGATTGCAGCTGATATCCTTGCGAATAACGTCCTCGTGGCCGTAATCTCCGATCTCCGAGGTTTCCTGCAGCTGGAAAATCTCTGTGCACAGGTTCGACATCTTGATCGCACCGATCGCCTTAAGGGCGTGTCCCCGGTTCGCATTACTCTTATTCATAATGTACGGATAGCCGGATTCAAGCTGAATCGTAGCGATTTTGACCAGCATATCACGTGCGCTCATAATAACTTTCTTCTTAACCCGGTCATCAGCCAGCAGCGTGTCATACATCTCATCGAGGTTCATATCATCCATATGAATGCCATATGCTTTATGTACCGAGTGAGGCCCGAAGACATGAAGCGGTTCGTTGCGTTCAGCCAATTCATAAAATTTATCCGGCACAATAAGGCCGATCGACAGCGTCTTGAGGCGTGTCTTCTCGTCGGCGTTGATCTTCTTACTGTCCAGAAACTCCATGACGTCCCAGCCGAAAATATTGTAATAGCCCGCACCCGAGCCCTTGCGCTGGCCCATCTGATCCGCATAGGAGAAAGCATCCTCCATCAGCTTCAGGACCGGCATAATGCCTTTAGCAGCACCTTCCACGCCTTTGATCGGCTCGCCGCGTCCCCGCAGCTTGGACAAGTTCACAGCAACACCGCCGCCGATCTTCGACAGCTGCATGCAGGTGCCGAGGACATAATTGATTGAATTGAGCGAGTCGTCCATCTCCAGCAGGAAGCAGGACACCATCTCGCCGCGTCTGCTCTTGCCTGCGTTCAGGAAGGTTGGTGTAGCCGGCTGTACGCGCTGCTCCATCATCGAAGCGGCAAGCGCTCTGGCATGGTCCATATTGCCCCTGGCCAGATGAAGCGCTACGATCGCTACACGGTCCGCATAATGCTCCAGATAGAGCGAACGGTCGTTGCTCTTCACCGCATAATCGGTATAGAATTTCGAAGCCGCCATATAAGACGGGAATTCAAACCGGTAGCTGTGTGTTATATTATAAATTTCCTCCACATCCGCTTCGGAATAGCGGAGGTAAACATCCTCGTAATAATCATTGTCAATCATATATCTGACTTTCTCCGACGTCGATGCAAACCGGATGCTCTTACGCTCCACATCCTCCATGAACGCCTGTACTGCTTCTCTGTCCTTCTCCAATTGGAAGAATCCGTCTTCCCCGCGCTTCATGAGCAGGTTGTTTAATTCAATATGCCGCAACTGCGCTCACCTCCTGAACGAATCGATGTACATCTTGTGTTGTTCCCGCCAGCTCAAACTTGCTGATCACCGGTACATTATATAGCTCGGAGATCCGGTCTGCGCTCTTGGCAAAGCCTTGACCCCAATTGCGGTTGCCGCTGGCCGATACACCTACCAGCCTGCGGTGATTGTGCTTAAGAAAAGACAGAACCCGCTCCGGAGCCTGTCCGAAGCCGGTCGTATACGTAACGAGCACGAAGGGCTCGTCCACATGCATTGCTTCGTCAATTTGAATCGACGGCATGTTCAGTTTTTCGACAAATCTTCTTACATTACCTGTCCTTGAATCATACGCGATAAGCATCTGTCGTCTCTGTCTCCTTCCGTATCCCCTCACGCAAGGCAGCACAAAATCACCCGGCAGCAAGCTGGATCGGCGGTGTACCACTTAGGTCCATAGGGGGCAAGCACTTCGTCTGTATCCCACAGGACAGCTCTGGACTCTACCAATCATACGCTGGGTCTCTATATCCTGTCTATGAAGAGGCAAGGGGCTTTCTTGGTTTTCATTAACCGAGAAAGCGCCATGTCAAAACAATATGTAGTTGATAGATTAAAATTTATATCAATATATTGTGATTGTCAATCCTATATTTCAAAGTTTAATGTTTCTGAAAACTCGCATTTCAGGGGGGAAATCCTATCAAATCCACTCCCAGCAAGCATTTCAAGGCTTGCAAGCGCCTCAATAAATTTCTCTATATGCGGGTGCGGCCTGCCTCACCCGCAAATGGACAAGCAAGCGGCTGCCGGTACATGTCCGACAGCCGCATCCATTACTCGAAATTATTCCCATAATATTATAAAAAGAGGCAACGTTCATATTAACTGATAATATGACAAAAATCGGGAACTCATCCGTTCTCCTGATCAGCCTTCTCCAGGCGCTATCATTCGCTCAGGCTTCACCACCCGATCGAACTCCTCCGCTGTCAGCAGGCCGCTCCTGAGAGCCGCTTCCTTAAGTGTTATGCCCTCCTTGTGGGCGAGCTTTGCGATCATCGCCCCATTCTCGTATCCAATATGGGGATTAAGCGCCGTTACAAGCATTAGCGAGCGTTCCAGATGTGCGGCTATTATCTCCCGGTTCGGTTCCAGTCCTGCTGCACAGTTACGGTTAAAGGAGCGCATAGCGTCGGCAAGCAGACGGACCGATTGCAGGAAATTATAGAGGATGACTGGTTTGAAGACGTTCAGCTCAAAGTTTCCCTGACTGGCCGCAAAGCCGATTGCCGCATCGTTGCCCATCACCTGGCAAACAACCATGGTCATCGCTTCGCTCTGAGTAGGGTTCACCTTGCCGGGCATGATGGAGCTGCCAGGTTCATTGGCCGGTATGGTTAATTCTCCGATGCCGCTTCTTGGACCGCTGGCAAGCCAGCGGATATCGTTGGCAATCTTCATCAGATCGGCAGCGAGCGCCTTGAGTGAGCCGTGTACGAATACCATCTCGTCGTGACTTGTGAGCGCATGGAACTTATTGACCGCAGCCTTGAAGGTCCTGCCCGTCAATTTACTGAGCGCCTCCGCGGTGAGCTCGCCGAATTTCGGGTGCGCATTAATACCTGTACCGACAGCCGTCCCGCCGATTGCCAGCTCCCGCATGAAATCCGAGCTCATCCGGATCATTGTATCGGTTTTGTCCAGCATGCGTCTCCAGCCGCTGATTTCCTGTCCCAGTGTCAACGGCGTCGCATCCTGCAGATGAGTCCGGCCAATTTTGATGATGTCCTTAAATTGCTCGCTCTTGCTGCGAAAGGTTTCCTTTAGCGCCGATAATTCAGGCAGCAGTTCATCCTCCAGCGCGATCAGCCCGGCGACATGCATGACGGTCGGGAAGGTATCATTGGAGCTCTGTGAACGGTTCACGTCATCGTTCGGATGAACGCGCACACTGCTGCCATTCTCAGCCAGCTTCTGGTTTGCCCGGCTCGCGATCACTTCATTCACATTCATATTCGTCTGGGTACCGCTGCCTGTCTGCCAGACGGATAGCGGAAAGTGGTCATCGAGCTTACCTTCTATAATTTCATCCGCGGCTCCAATGATGGCTTGTGCTTTTACCTCATCCAGGAGTCCCAGCTTCATATTCGCCTGCGCTGCGCTCTTCTTCAGCATCGCGAAGGTGCGGATGAATGCGGGCGGCATCTTCTCTGTTCCAATTCGAAAATTTTCCAGGCTTCTCTGTGTTTGTGCCGCCCACAGCTTATCTGCAGGCACCTGAATTTCACCCAGTGTATCCTTCTCCACCCTGTAGTCCATTATTTCTCATCCTCCCACTCATGCCTTCAGATTAGCCCGGCATTCTGTCTTCACTTTATATGATAATGATTCTCAACGTCAACTAAACGAATAAAAGACCCTGTTCACAGGCAGAACCATTGCTTTTGTCGACGGGCTGCTCCGTGACTTAGCAGCTTGTCGAGGGCTAACAGCGAGCAGCGGCTGAACACAATGCGGTGTCCATCATCTCACCCTGCTGTGCCCAGCCGCTCCCCACGTTGTTCCTTTGGGGCAAGATACTGTTGTCCTACCTGATCATGCCTGCTCAGGTGATGACTGCAGGATTGCTTTGACCCTGCCTACCTGGCCGTCTGTCAACCGCACCTTTATCCCATGCGGATGGGTAGCCGAACGTGTCAGAATATCCTTCACCGTCCCGCGTGTAAGCTTACCTGTCCTCTGATCGGCCTTCAGCACGATATCGACCAGGCTTCCGGCCTGCAGCTGTTCTCTGCGCTGTCCGTTCATTTCATTCATCCTCCCTGCGGACCTTAACCATCATTAACCCCAGATTAACCGCTTCATTCATTCTAACCGCTGAAGATGATTCAAATCCAGTTATCGTATATACTTATGTAGAGTTTAATCCTTCGGCACACGCCCAAGGGAAATAAAATACATAACGTTAACTGCCAGCACGCAGAAAGGAAGATGAAAGTGGAAGTAAAGCGTATTACGCTGCCCGAGGACCTGGAGCATGCCTACCGGATCCGCAGGAAGGTGTTTGTCGAGGAACAGGGAGTTGCTGCCGAAGTCGAAATTGATGAGTATGAATCGCAGGCTGATCACATATTGGTATACTATGAGGGTGAGCCTGTCGGGACATCGCGTATTCGGAACGTGGACGGCGTAGCCAAGCTGGAGCGCATCTGCCTGCTTCCCACACACCGCAAGCACGGTCTCGGCAAGCTGCTCGTGTCTGAGCTTGAAGCCATTGCCCGCGAGAAGGGCCTCAAGAAGGCCAAGCTTCACGGACAGGTCCAAGCGAAGGCATTTTACGAGAAGCTCGGCTACACAGCCGTATCCGATGTGTTTATAGAAGAAAATATTCCACACCTGCTCTTCGTCAAGGAACTGTAGACGCCGGCAGATTATATGGAGGCATCTATGCTAACATTCGAACAGAAGCTTGCCATCATGGAATCGTTCCAGGAGCTCCAGAGGAAGGATGTCTCGCTTGGACGGGTCAATTACCAGTATGAAGAGAGCATGTATGACAAGAAAAATGTTGTCTATCACCTTCATCCGAATGGCAACGGATATGTTTATGCCGGACTGCTCACAGGATATGAGACAGATGACAAGGGTTTTTGCAGTATTCGTGATATGAACGAGGAAGAAATCCGAACGCTCGTGGAGAAATCTATCCGATCCCTCTCCGAGCGGGACGAGCCTGCAGCACCAGCGGCTTCACGCAAGCGCAGCAAGCCTGCTAAGGAATCGGAGTGGACAAGCTCGGACGGGCAGAAGCTCACGCTTAGATTCGAAGATGATCTCTGGTATGTTTATGCCGGGCTTAGCCTGGAGTCCGCCTTTGAAACCCACGAGGAAGCGCTCGAGTATTTGCAGGAAGAAGGATTTTCCCCTGCATAAGCGCAAGCTGGATCCGGTACCAACATGACCTGCACCAAAAGCTCCCGTATCCCCGCTAATGCGATGGACACGGGAGCTTTTGTCACAGGCTTACCCTATCAGCGGCAATCTCGAATCCGGACGCCCTGTACATTCGTATATCCATTATAAAGAAGGAGGTTATCTTACATGAACGGTGATATAAAAATAAAGACGCCAAAAGAGTTTGGAATTAAGCTGAATGCACTCGAGATCCACGAGAAGGACTTTCCCACTGTGTTCAGAGGCTATGACGCCGCCGAGGTTGACAATTATCTGGACCAGATTATTAAAGACTATGAAGCCTTTGAAGCCATTATCAACCTGCTGCAGAAGCAGCTTTATCAGGCCCGGCAGAATGCTGTGGTTCGTCCTCCTAAAGCCCCTGAAGCGGATCTCGAGGAGATCATGCAGCGCATCCGTGAGCTTGAGGTCTATTGCTGGGGCAGGGCAAAGGGTTAAAAAAAGCTGGCTCCGGTTATGGCAGCCTTAATGAGCCGGTCAGATACCGGTCGACCTCTTGTGCTGCCTAGCAGCCTTCATTGAACGCCCAGGCCACAAGACTCCGGCCGCGTCGCATATCCCCGGCAGCGAAGACACCCTTCATATTCGCTCTTCGTATTCTGTGTTAGAAAGTCCATCGCCTGGTGGACACCGGCTAGCTCACGACCTTCAATTGGCAGCTCGCGGGCCTTGGGGGCACCAGCACATAACACAACCGCATCATAATCTTCGCGAAGCTGTTCAGCAGCGATATGCTTGCCGATTCAACGCCTGTCCGGAACATTACGCCCTCCGCCGAGAGCAAATCCACACTGAGCTGTGCGACCTACTTATCCAGCTTCATGTTGGGGATGCCGTACATCAGAAGCCCGCCAATACGTTCCGCTCGCTCATAGACCATTACAAGGTGTCCTGCCTTGTGCAGCTGGGCAGCGCAGGCCAGTCCCGCCGATCCTGAGCCGCCAACCGCCACACGGTACCCGGTACGTTTCTCCGGAGGCTCAGGGACAATCCACCCCTCAGCGAACCCTCGTTCCACAGTAGCCTTACCGGGCAGCTTGAAGCCAAGCCGGACAGGATGCTCCCGGTATGACAGTAAGGCTTGCCGCAGTCCATGCAGCAGGTCCCCTGCGCTGGCAGCTTATCCGCGCTAAGGACAGCCCGTTAACTCCTCCAGTGGGCAATACGCTCAAGCGGTTCACGCAGTATAGGTAGTGTAATTTTTCACTACTTAGTGAGGAAGATAAATAAGCCCCGTCAGACGGCTTAAGAAGCCGCATGCGGGGCACGGATAAATCACCTATCAGGTGCAGGCAAAGCGCTCTGTTCGGCCTCTGAGACAAGCCTTGCGGGCTTGGACTGGAGATACAACAGCCGGCTGAACAATCCGACCGCCCCTGCGGCAAGACCTGTGATAAGGCCCACCCAATATCCGAACGCACCCAGATCCGTCAGTCGCGCGAGGGCGATGCCAAGGGGGAGTCCAATCAGCCAATACGAGATAAGAGCCAGCAGGAAGGTCACATTGACATCCTTGTAGCCCCGCAGAGCCCCTTGAATCGGAGCAGCTACCGCATCAGACAGCTGAAAGAAGATTGCATAGATCAGAAAGTGTGCTGTCATCTCCAATACAGCTGCATCCCGTGTATAAATAGCAGCGAGCTCGGTATTATAGCTGAGAAGCAGCACGGAGAAGATCAGAGCCATGCCAAGCCCCATGCCGATCCCGAGAAAACTATACTGTCTAGCATCCCGTGTCCGTCCGGCTCCCACCTCGAAGCCAACCAGAATCGCCAGCGAGTAGGAAATGCTCATCGGGATCATATACAGGAACGAAGCAAAGTTAATGGCCGCCTGATGCGCTGCTATCGTAATCGTGTCATAGGCGCTCATGAACAGCGTGACCACCGCAAATATACTGCTCTCTATAAAAATCGCCATGCCAATCGGCACCCCGATCCGCAGCAGCTCCTTCCAGTCCCTGAACCGTACCTGGAGCTTGCCCGCTGTCAGCCTGTAGACCGTCATCTGGTCGCTGCGTCGGATGAAGCTGACAGCCAGCCCAAGCAGAATCCAGTACGTAATCGAGGTCGCGATACCAGCCCCTACACCACCCATAGCCGGGAAGCCGAGCTTGCCGAAGATGAATAGGTAGTTGAACACGCCATTAATAGGAAGAGACAGCAGGGTAATAATCATCGTAACTCTCGTCTGGCCAAGCGCGTCAATGAAGCAGCGAAGCACATTGTAAACAAATAGCGGCGGGATCCCGAGCGCGATCATGGTCAGATACCCCCAGGCAATCGTCCTGACTTCCAGTTCGAGCGGCATCGCATTCAGTACAGGTGCCAGCGCAATCATACCCGCCGTAATAACTAGTACGGACATGAGCAGAGCGAGGAAAATGCTCTGGACAACGGTAGGCATCACTTCCTTCTTCCGGTGTGCACCAATCAGCTGGGCTGCTATCGGCGTCACGGCCATCAGAATGCCTGTTATCCCCATCTGGACAGGCGACCAGAGGCTTGCTCCGATGGCGATTCCCGCCAGATCATCTGGGCTGACCTGACCGGACATGGCCGTGTCCAGGAAGCTCATGGCGAACATGGCAAGCTGCGTAATAAGCAGCGGGATCAGTATGATGAGCATCTGCTTTATTTTCTGGGGCAAGGTATAGGTTTCGTTCATATACTAAAGGTTCCTTTCAATGCCGGTCTTTACTCGCCGGTGCATGCTCTTGAGTATCTATATAGAAACTACTATCATAGCAGATTTGCCCCGCTTGGTGAATCACAGCTTCCTTATCGGCCGAGCATACAGCATTAAGAACCGCCCGTTGCCAGATGAGGCCGCGGGCGGTTCTTATTAGTTGCTGAGTGCAAGCAGTCGCTTCAACTATACTTTAAATTTCTTAATCTGTTCCTGTAGTTCTTCAGCCGATTGATTCAGCGATTCCGTGGAACTTGCAATTTGTACAACCGCCTCACGCTGGGCTTCATAGCCCGAAACCATAATTGTGCTCTGCTCGTTGGCACGCTTGGCAATTGCGTTCAGTTCATTGACCGAAGCGCTCATTTGCTGGAAACCGGCAGAGGTCTCTTCAGCAGCAGCCGAGATGTCCTGGGTTTGCATGGAGATGTCGGAAGTAGCACTTGTAATACGTCCGAATGCTTCGCCTGCCGTCTGAATGGACCTGCGTCCGCGTTCTACTTCAGTCTGACTCTGTTCCAATGCGGATACGGCTTGCTGGGTATCCTTCTGAATCATTTGAATAATTTCATAGATATGCTCGGAAGATATACTTGTCTGTTCGGCAAGCTTACGGATTTCATTGGCTACAACAGCGAAGCCTTTTCCGTGATCGCCTGCTCTTGCTGCCTCAATGCCCGCATTGAGCGACAGCAGATTAGTCTGCGAGGAGATTGATTTAATAACTTCCACAATCTGATTGATTGTCTTGGAATGCTCGTCCAGCTTGCCCACAGTATCGGCGAATTGAGTCACGGAATCATTAATAGTATCCATCTGGCGGACAGCTTCGCTGAGCAGCTGGTTGCCCTGCTGAGCCTGCTCCTCGGTTGTTGCTGACAGCTCGGCTACAACACTTGTTGTCTCTGAAATACGCATAACGCCAACTGTCATCTCTTCCATTGCAATTGAGGTTTCCTCCAGGCTGCGCATCTGGGTTGATGAGCCGCCTTCAATTGAACGAATGATCTCACCTGATTGTGATATGGATTCGGCTGCCCCATTCGCATGACGGGACAGTATTTGGGAAGATTCGGCCACATGGTCTGTTGTCACCTGGGACGCCTTAATGAAGGCAGCGAGACTAGCGCGCATCGTCTCAAAGTTCGCGCCCAGCCTGCCGATCTCACCCTTGGCTTTTACATTAACCGGATTGCTGAGGTCGCCTCCTGCAATGGTTGTCGATGCAGCGATCAGCCTCTTGACCGGTGTAATGATGGATTGGGTCAGCAGTACAGCTGCTGCCACACAGGCAAACAGAATAGCGAGCTGGAACAATCCGAGCCGCCCGTTAGCCGCTTCGGTCTCATCCATAGACAGTTGGAGCGAGTCTTCGATCTTTTCTAAGTTGCTCGTGCGAAGATCTTCAAGTGACTTGTTGATTTTCCCAACAATTGAACCAACATCCGATTGCTCCGTCATCGTGGTATAAGCCGTATAGTTGTCCCGGATCTCCTGCACTTCCGCAGCAGCATTCGGGTTCAGCGACTCGTATTTCCCAAGCATCTCCACGAACATGTCGTCCAATCTTGCCAGTTCAGCTCCTGCAGTTTCCGGGTCGACAAATTCCGCCCACATTAAAACCCCCTGCATCTGCATCTCGGTCACGGCCTGCTTCAATCCTTGGGCCAGCACTGACGACTCCAGCGTACGTTCATTAATTTCATGCAGCCGCTTCTCCTGCGTGATTGAGGAGTTAATTTGATAAGCATAACTTCCCGCCACCAACAGAATCAAAATACCAAATGCCAAAAACGTTTTAACCCGAATACTCATACAGCACGCCCCTTAATTCGACATTATTCGTCATTTGACAACATAACTGTATATCGGGTTAAGTGCTGCCCTTTTTATAGAGAAGGTGAAATATTCCTTAATATTATGCAAAATAAACAAGCGGAGCGGCTTTCTGGTTCGGCATAGCGAGTCCCGAATCCAGCACCTGGCGCACCAGAATAAGCCCCCTCTTAACTAGTATTAATCCCGTCATTCCTATTCCTTGGTTGCCCCGCCCTTAATCCGTCGACGAGGAAGCGCTGCTGGAAAATAAACAGCATCGTAACCGACAAGGCCACGAGTACCACCTTCAGGGTATTCATGAACCAGACCGGATACTGCATCTTCGAGGCCAGACGAGGTTATTGAACATAAGAAAACCCTATGCATCGCATAGGGTTGGTTTGTTATGTATGGTGCGGTAGAGAGGACTCGAACCTCCACGGGCATACGCCCACTACCCCCTCAAGATAGCGTGTCTGCCATTCCACCACTACCGCACGTGTAGTTATTTGCTCATTACTAATCTATTCCGCTGTTTCTGAGGAGTGAAACAGTGGTGAGCCATGAAGGACTCGAACCTTCGACACCCTGATTAAAAGTCAGGTGCTCTACCAACTGAGCTAATGGCTCTTGCTTAATAATGAAGGTGGTGACCCGTAGGGGATTCGAACCCCTGTTACCTCCGTGAAAGGGAGGTGTCTTAACCCCTTGACCAACGGGCCACATGTCTTGCTTACTTGAAGCAGTTTAGCGTGACAACAGAAACTATTGTATCAGATCCGCTAGATGATTGCAACAACTTTTTTTTCTGATGTCCGCTTACCTTGTCGCTTTCTGTCGAAAACAAGGTGAATCAGGCAAATAAAAAAGACCGTTTCAATCGGCCCTTCTCGTGCCTTACTAAACTATGGCGGAGAGAGAGGGATTCGAACCCTCGCACCACTTGCGCAGTCTAACCCCTTAGCAGAGGGTCCCCTTGAGCCACTTGGGTATCTCTCCATGAATGGCTCCCCGAACAGGACTCGAACCTGTGACAACTCGATTAACAGTCGAGTGCTCTACCAACTGAGCTATCAGGGAACGTTAAATAACTTGTTTCGTCGAAGTGACAAGTAATAATTTATCACGTTTCTTTTTTGGAGTCAAGCCCTTTTAAAATTAATTTCCCGGCACATTTCCCGCACCTGTATTTGCTTGGATTCATGCGCCTTCTTCGCATATATTCCATGCCGCAGCCGGTGCATTTGAGCATATATTTGTAGGGGGCCGGCTTGCGCTGAAGCCGCTCAGGAAGTGACTTGCAGTAGCGGCTTCCCCCCACCTTCTCCAGCAGCAGCTTAAAATCGGAATCCCTGTGGCGGTATCCTCTGCCGAGCAGATGGAGATGATAATGACAGAGCTCATGCTTGATAATTTTCTCAGTCTCTTCTATCCCGTAATTTTCCAGCTGATGCGGACTGATCTCGATATTATGCGACTTCATGAAATATCGGCCTCCGGTTGCCTTTAGCCGCCGGTTAAACGTTGCACGGTGACGGAATGGTATGCCAAAGCTGTCGAGCGATATTTTCTCCACCCATGCCTGCAAGTGATCGTCCGTCATCATCTTAGGTATTCCCTTCTGTAAACCGGTTCATTCAACGGTCTGTTCCTCCTGTAGTTCATTCTGTTGATACTTGAATTTATAAGGGTTCATAAGCTAAACTGTCAAGTAGGTTTCATGTCCGAATTTCATACATACAGAGGGGAGCTCATAAGTCAATATGCCTACTATGAGATACATCATCATGCATTCGGATTCCGGTCTGTCGTTCGTCGAAATGCCGGCCTCCCACGCTTACCAGCTGAGTGCATTAAACTTGCGGCTCCACAAAGAGCTGGACAAGCTGACGGCCAATAACGTGCCCGCCCTTCCCTATGCCGTAGCAGAATGTGCAGAGCTTGAGCTGCATAACAAATCACTCCCGGTAACTAGCGGTCTTGATTACATGAACGAGCTGGAAAAACAGTTTGCCGGCATAGAGGAGAAGTCCTACCCTCTCATCTCACTGCTTACGGAAATCCGTGCCCTGCAGGCCCAGCTTGAGCAGTGGTATGAGGAAGAATTGGAGTTTTAATCGTCCACCGAACGGTTAACAATGTGGCATAGAGTGATTTCATGCAAAAAGAACCAGAATTTGCTGATATTACTGTAAGCATACATAGTTGGCTAACCGTTCCGTAATCGTAAGGTTGCACGGGACCTGCACGGCCAATCGCCTACTTCCATATGCTTATAATACATCAGGATACCGGAGGAGGACGATCGTTATGCCGCAATGGCTTTGCAATCAATTGATGCGCGCATTTCAAAAGAAGGACCAGCGGCAAATCCGGCTGCTGAACGACTGCTGGTTCTTCTACCGCACCAAACCGCAGCCGGATGAAGAGCAGCATATTTCCATGCCCTAATAACGGCAGGCAATCTTCACTATACGAATCCTTGCACACGACAACGGCTAACAGGCTGCCCGGGTACCGTCAGACGACGATCCCCAGGCAGCCTGTCGGCTTTCTGCGCTGCAGCATTTATAGAAGATGATTTAGAATGTATTCCAGGTTGTTACCTCATCAACCGACAGTCTGCTTGTAGGACGTCCCGGTGCAGCAGCCTTGCCAACGGCAATCAGCATGACCGGCACATAAGTTTCCGGTACCGCAAACTCCTTCACAAACTGCTCCGCATTATATCCGCCCATTGGTACGGTATCGAGGCCTCTCGCTTTGGCAGCAAGCATCAGCTGCATGGAGATCAGGCCCCCGTCAATCAAGGCAATGCCTTTTGCAGCTTCCTTCGACAGACCGCCATACATCTGCTCGAGACGCGGCACGAAGTTATTCTTCACATCTTCGGGCATGTAGCCCGCTTCAACAGCACGGCTGTATATCTTATCTGCATTCTTGTAGGCTTCAACATCCCCCAGCACGGCAATAACAGCAGCAGCGTCTACTACCTGCTGTTGATTGTGTGCGATTGGCAGCAGCCTCTCCTTCATTTCCTGCTGATCAATCACCAGAAAACGCCACGGCTGCAGGTTGGACGAAGATGGTGCCAGAATGGCATCATCCAGCAGCGCCTTGATCTCTTCACGTGTCATACGGTAGGAAGGGTCATAGCTGCGAACCGAACGGCGCTCCCGGATCACATCCGAAAATGCCTCAACCTTCTTTAATTGTTCTACGGACATGGTAAACTCCTCCAAATCATTCTTTAATGTGTAATAAATTGCTCAGTTTAAAATAAAAATAATCGCCTGTCCTTATCAGGCTGCTGTCTGTCTAACTGTAATAATATATGCACAGTATAAGGCGGGCAGACCGATTTTGTCAAACCCTCTTATGCTGCTCTACCTTCGAGCCTCCCTGCCGGCCATTCTGCAAAGCCGTTATGTTCTAATCCACCTTAGCCGCCAGGTCTGCGATTGTATAGTTGCCGAGCACCTCCAGCACCTTACGGTCCAGCTCATCCTTAATCTCGTTAAAGGCGGTTTCCAGCTTTTCGCCAAACGGATGATCACCTGCAGCAAGACGCATGCCGCTGCATACGGCTTCCTCCATCTGGAGCGCCTTGTACACCTCGGCCAGCGTCAGATCTTCGGCACGCTTCTTCAGCTTGTATCCGCCGTCTCTGCCTTCCCTCGTCTCCAGAATGTTCTCCTTGGCAAGCTTAGCCATAATCTTACGCAGCAGGGTCGCTTCGGACTGCAGCTTGCGGGCGATATCACAGCTTGGGCTTATTCCTTCCTGTCTGGACAAGACGACCAGTGCTTGCAGCGAAAGCCCGAACCATTTTTGACTGGGAGACGGGTTGGCACATCTGTCTGTCCTCATCTACTCTCCCTCCTCTACCATCCTGTAGCTGAACCACTATCACAAAATTGTACCGTGAAACGCAGCCGGCTATCAAGAGGAAAATGGACTTTTTCCAAGTATACCTAACAGCCCATCTTCCTCTTAATCAGCCTGCCGGCTAGTCCGGCTTGCGCATAGTGAGGCTGACGCGTCCGCGCTTCAAGTCTACGCTCATCACCCAAACGGTCACATTATCCCCCACAGATACGACATCCATCGGGTGCTTGACAAATCGGTCACTCAGCTGCGAAATATGGACGAGCCCGTCATTCTTAACCCCGATATCTACGAAAGCGCCGAAATCAATAACGTTGCGGACTGTACCCTGCAGTTCCATGCCCGGCTTTAAATCCTCCAGCTTAAGCACGTCCGTGTGGAAAATCGGAGGCGGCAGCTCCTCACGGGGATCCCGCCCGGGACGACGCAGGCTGTCCAGTATATCGCGCAGCGTCGGTACCCCAACGCCAAGCTGAGGCGCCACGGCCTCCGGGTCCACCTGCTCCAATCTTTCGTTAAGCTCAGCCGTTCCAAGCATCGAGAGCTCCAGGCGCAGCTCTTTGAACAGCTTATCGACCACATCATACGATTCAGGGTGTATCGGAGTCCGGTCAAGCGGGTTTCGTCCGCCGCTGATCCGGAGGAAGCCGATGCACTGCTCGAATGATTTCGCCCCTAGGCGCGGCACCTTCTGCAGCTGCTTCCGGTCGGTGAATTTGCCGTTCTCCTCGCGGAATTTTACGATATTGCGGGCAATCGTCGCATTCACGCCAGCTACATATGAGAGCAGCGAGGGCGATGCCGTGTTCACATCGACGCCGACATGGTTAACCGCCGACTCGACGACCCCGCCAAGACTTTCCTCAAGGCGCTTCTGGCTGACGTCGTGCTGATACTGTCCAACACCGATCGCCTTCGGTTCAATCTTCACCAGTTCAGCGAGCGGGTCCTGAAGACGCCGCGCAATGGATACCGCGCTCCGTTCGGCGACATCGAGGGACGGGAATTCCTCTGCCGCGAGCTTGGACGCAGAATATACACTTGCCCCTGCTTCGCTGACAATTATATATTTCAACGTTCCGCTTCCCGCCTTGCCTGCCTGCGACCTCCCCGCAATCAGGTCGGCAATGAACTGCTCAGTCTCGCGGGAAGCCGTTCCGTTCCCGATGACAATAAGCTGAACATTGTACTTGTCAATCAGCCCGTTAATAATCCGGCCTGCCTCCTCCACCTTATTGTGCGGAGCAGTTGGATAGGTGACCGCCACTTCCAGCAGCTTGCCGGTATCATCAACGACTGCCAGCTTGCAGCCCGTCCGGAATGCGGGATCTACGCCAAGCACGACCTGACCCTTTACCGGCGGCTGCAGCAGAAGGTTACGCAGGTTAGCGGAGAATATTGTAATGGCATGCTCCTCCGCCTTATCGGTAAGCTCTCCGCGGACCTCACGTTCAATGGAAGGCGCGATCAGACGCTTATAAGCATCTTCGATGACAGTCAGCAGAACCTCCCGTGTCGGAGTCGGCTGGCTGCCCCGAAACACCTGGCGGCCGATATACTCATGTATCCTGTCGACCGGCACCTCGAGAGTCACGCGGAGCACATCCTCCCGTTCAGCCCGGTTAATGGCCAGAATCCGGTGCGGCGGCAGCTTGCGCACAGGCTCCTGGTAGCTGTAATACATCTCGTACACAGATTCCTGCTCGGGATTCTTGACATTGGTATGAAGCAAACCCTGGTCAAAGGTAAAACGGCGGACCCAAACACGGATTTTGGGATCATCCGCTATGTTCTCCGCGATGATATCCATCGCCCCCTGCAGGGCCTCCTCCGCTGTAGCAACCCCCTTAGCCCCGTCAACATAGCGGGCCGCTTCCTGAAGCGGATCGCCCTGCTTCGGCTGCGCGGTTATCCACTGTGCAAGCGGCTCCAGCCCCTTCTCCTTCGCAACACTTGCGCGTGTCTTCCGCTTTTGCCGGTAAGGCCGGTACAGATCCTCGACCTCCTGCAGCTTCGTGGCTTGAACAATCGCTCCGCTGAGTTCATCCGTAAGCTTGCCCTGCTCATCAATGAGCCGGATGACTTCACGCTTGCGGTCCTCCAGATTGCGCAAGTACTGCAGACGCTCCTCGATGGCCCGGAGATCGTTCTCGTCCAGCTCGCCTGTCATCTCCTTGCGGTATCGCGCGATAAACGGAATCGTGTTGCCTTCATCCAGCAAGCTGACAGCTGCCTTGACCTTCGATGCCGGAATACCAAGCTCCGCACTTACCTGCTTTTCGATCCGCTGGCGCTCTTCCGCCTGCTGGGCTGCAGTAAGCCCGCCCTTGCCCGCACCGGCCTGTTCCTCTGCCTGTGTGCCTGCTTTCGGTTCCGTCACGTACATGCACCTTCCTCAGTCTTCTAATAAAAAAAAGTACGGCCAAGCAAGTCAGCCGTATTAAGCCTGTTACATGTTATATAGATATTTATTGCCGTCAGCGCTCCAGCGGACGCACATACGGATTGTTTGCCATTTCAAAGCCGATCGTTGTCTTTGGTCCGTGGCCTGGATAGACCCGGACGTCAGCGTCCAGGGTGTAGAGTATGTGCTGAATGGAATGGAACAGGTCCGCCTCCCGGCCGCCAGGCAGGTCAGTTCTTCCCACCGACTGGCGGAACAGCACGTCACCGGAGAACAGATCGCTGCCGCACAGGAAGCTGACGCTGCCCGGTGAATGGCCTGGCGTATGCATAACCTTAAAGGAGTATCCGATCAGCTCGATAACCTGGCCGTCAGCCAGAGAAAACTCCGCGGGCTCCGCTGTAAGGGGGACCGTGACATCCGACCATCTGGATGATCCGTTCTTGCGCGGATCTGTCAGCCAATCGGCTTCCAGATCGTGGAGGTATACCGGACAGCCAGCTGCCTTGCGCACCTCTTCAACGCCCCCCATATGGTCAAAATGCGCATGCGTCAGAAGAATTGCTTCAACCTTCAGCTCTCTCGACTCGATATGGCGCAGCAGTGATCCCGGATTCATCCCCGGGTCAATAACAATTGCACGACCGGCAGCTTCATCCTTAATCAGATAGGCGTTCGTCTGCAGAGGGCCAAGCGTAAAGGTTTCGATATGAAGTGTCATAGCTTATAACCGGGCGATCAGGTCACGCAGCTCTTGAATGATAACTACCTGGTAGCCGGTGCCTTCCCCGTACCTCCGTCCCATTTCCTCGCGGGCTGCCGCAAGCTTGTCCTGGTAATCCGCCGCATCACGGTCAGGGTTCGACTGCTTGAACGCTGTCATCACTTCCTGAACATGGCTAGGCCGTGGTCCCCACTGTCCCAGCACAGCCCCGCCGGTGTCGGCAAAAATAACAATCGGCACCGCTTCGCCGCCCATGGTCAGAAACTGCTGCATCGTGTCGGGATGCTCTTCCTTGATCAGCACCTCCGTTGGAATGCCGCTGATTTCGAGCGCTCTGAACACGACCGGAATATTTTTCACGACATCGCCGCACCAGTCCGCCATTAAGATCAGACAGCGAAGGTCGTCCCGGTTGTTCAGCGATTCAAAAAATTCCTTGTCCTCCTCATTCGGCCACTCGAAGCCGTTGTAAAGCGAAATGAAGGCATCCTTGTTCTTCATCATATCATCCATGAACCGCTGGGGGCTGATACCCTTATTCAGCTTGTCCGCTACCATTTTAGCCAAGAAGCATCCCTCTTTTCTATTCATCTTCGCAATTGCTACCCATATTGTAGCAAAGTTAGGGCAGGCCCTCAAACCTCCCGGACCAGCCATTGGTCCTCTCAGAGGGGATCAGGGGCCGCCCCGGTTCGTGGCAGGCCTATTAAAGCGTTATAATGACCTTCTGCGTCCTTCTACCTGCTTCCATATAAAATAAACAATCAGAACGCCAAGACCAAGCAGTACAGCCGGCTGTATGTATGGGGCTGCTTGTTCATGAATGGTCGCCCACTGCGAGCCAAGCTTCATGCCAAGATACACGAACAGGATCGTCCAAGGAAGGGAGGCCAGCAGCGTCAGCAGGGTAAACAGCCACAGATTCATTCTAGTGATGCCGGCTGGAATAGAGATCACCTGGCGCATAACCGGAACGAATCTGGCGGTGAAGACGATTCCCGCGCCATATTTCTGAAACCACTGCTCGGCGATGTCCATATGCTTAGGCTTGATCTTAATATACTTGCCGAACCGGTCAAGGAACGGTCTCCCGCCGAACCGGCCGATGCCATACAGAATCCACTGCTGCAGCACAGCCCCAAGCGTTCCGATCACAACCGCACCGGTGAATGTAAGCTGCTGCTGGGAAACAAGGAAGCCGCCATAGCCAAGAACAATTTCACTAGGAATCACTTCAACGGCCAGCCCAATGAGAATGCCCAAATAACCGAGATCCTGTATCCACCGCATCAGCATTCCAATTAATTCCGACAGCCAATCCATAACATCCATCCCCCCGTTTCAATCCCCATAATTCAATCATAAAACCTGCTCCCCCCGCCGCTGGCATCAGGCTGCAGGCATATGCCGGTAAGCCACCGCATAAATTGCTGTAGATGGCTCTGTCCAAGCCTGCAGTAGATTCTATGAAACCGAGGTGTTGTTCATGTCCAGAATATTGGTTGTCAGCCGAAAACAAATCCGTCTGGCCGCCGTGCTTGCAATTGCCATTGTGCTCGCCGCCGCCTATCTGCGGTGGGATCAGCTAGAAGCCGCAAACTCCGTTCCCGCTGGCGAGAGGGTATTCCATCTCGTAACGGAGGAGGTCAAGAGCACAGATGCACACGGCAAGGAGGTTGATGTATACCGCTGGGACCCCGGAACACTGGTCGTTCATCAGGGCGAGCAGGTCAGGCTGGAGATTACCGGCATTAAAGGTGAGAGCCACCCGTTCGTAATCGAAGGGCTCGGCATCCGCGGTGAGGTCCTTAAGGGGGAAACGACGACGGTCACATTCACTGCCGACAAGAAGGGCTCTTACCCGATTCTGTGCCTCACGCATACCAGTGACCATCAGAGCAGTCCTATGGTAGCCTATTTGACGGTTATCTAAAATGTGGCCTTCCTCTGGCCTCACGCATACATATGGGGTAGAGGAGGGCTTGCGAACATGAACAATCAGCAAGGCAAGCATAACGCCGGTTATCCGACAGCCCGCAAAATCCGCCGGACATGCAGCATGGAGCTGTACCGCACCGCCAAAAGGCTCAAAACCTGGATTGCACCGGATAAGCTGGAGGCCGCAGAGAAGCTTTATTATAAAAAGGTAATCGGCAATCTGATCTGGATCTCCGAGCGCCAGAGCAACCGCAAGGAGCTGGCCGACTGGTGGGCTGAGCAGGTATGCCCCGAAATCGCCGAGCTCTGGGAAGTAGATCCCGCCAGGCTTGAGCAGGCATTCAGGAATTCCTTCGGCGGCTGAATAGTGCCTGCCTGGCAATGAATGCCCCGGGACAGCACCCAAAAAAAAAAGCTGTACTCCTCCCCTGCCTGTTGGCACAAGGGACGAGTACAGCTTGCTGTGCTTCCTGATGCTTGCTGCATATCGGAGAGACTGCTAACCGATAATCGAATAGGTTTGCACACCTGCCGGGATTGTACGCTGCCGGAATTGAACGCCGTTCTGATCAATAACGCGAATGGTATAAGTTACGTCCGTCAATGTCGGTACACGGCTGAAGCGCACAACGCCGAAGCGGTCAAAGGCCGCAGTCTGAACAATCCGGTTACCTTGGTACAACCGGGCAAAGAAGCCGGTTGTGTCAAACGGCACACCGTTCTGCTGCACCCAGGATACAGTCAGCCGTATGAAGGTCGGTCCGGTTGCGGAGACCAATCTGCTGCCAACCGCTCTGCGGCGGATTACCTTGCCGCCTTTGCTTGCCATTTGCTTCGGTTTCACGCGTTTTACTGCCATTGCTGTCACACTCCTCTCTTATTCTCTATTAGACTATGCGTCCACAGAGTAAGAGACACGGACAAAGCACCCTGGCAATCCGACCAAATTGTCAAACATACTTGAAGTCAGACCGAAGCAACGGGCAAGCAGACGATCATGTTACGCTCATAGCGGGAGGCTCACAGTCCGGAAGTGCCGCCTGCCGGCAGCTGCTGCAGCAGCTGCCGGCAGCGGCGGGCCGCTTCGGCCGCTTCCTCAGTCATCTCAAAATCGCGGTCGTTCACCCGTACCCGCGACTCCCGAAGCTGCCGGACAAGCGCCTCGTACCCGGCATAGCTGCGCAACGCCGCCTCAGCCGTGCGGCGTGCGCTGTCCCACTGGCCGGCGGCCTGCTGCCGGTCCGCCAGGCCCGTTAGCAGCGCGACCGCCTCCGTCTGCTTCGCCTTGTCGAAGCGGTCGCGCTGCAGCGCAAGCCGCATATAGGCGGCGGCTTGCGCTGCTTCACCGAGCTCGGCGTGCGTGCGCCCGAGCTCCCACAGAAGCGGAGCGGACTGCG
>NZ_JAKGAO010000007.1 GCF_021532315.1 Paenibacillus tarimensis | reverse complement strand
GCAGTCCGCCCGCGAGCAGCGCCGCTCGCTCACCCGCAGGGGCGAGCGGCGCCAGCTCCAGGCGAATCCGCGTCCACGCGGGATTCGCCGCAAGCGCAGCGCGCAGCGCATCAGCGCGCGCTGCGCCCTCAGCCGCGGCGGCGGCGTCACGCGCCGCGCGGGCGGTGTCCAGCCGCCAAGCCGTAACGGCGGCGGCTGCAAGCGTGGCGGCGATGCACAGTGCCGCCACGCTCAGGGCAGGGCGGGCACGCTGCCGCCCTGCCTCAGCTGAGCTGTCCCGCCGGCGTGCGAAAGCCGCCGGCACGGCATGCGCGGCCTGCATAGCGACCGGCGCTGCGCCCAGGCAGATTCCCATTGTAAGCAGCAGAAGCCAGTAAAAACCATACGACATATCGAAATCAACAGCCGCATGAATAATCAGCACCAGCAGCGGTGTAAGCCCTAGCCGGTTATGCCGCCATACAGGCAGCAGAAGCGTAACGATGTAAGCAGCCACCACCAGCAGCCCGGCCGTACCGATACCAAGCAGCAGACTGATATAGCCGCTGTGCACCTCGGCACCAACATAAGGCATATCCTGGTGAGCCTGGAACAGCGCCTGCCATGCATCTCCGCCGTATCCCAGCCAAGGCGCCCCCTGAATGAGCTCCCAGCCATCTCTGTACAGCATTCCCCTTGCGCTTGCCGTTGCATTATGGCCCTCCAGCCGGCCGGTAAGGCTTTCCGGCAGCAGAAGCCAGGCGCCGGCTCCAAGGCTGCAGCTGACCAAGAGCTTCACCCATGCTGGCAACCGTCTCCCCCTGCTCCGCTGCCGGTCAGACTGTGAGACAATCAAAGAGCAGCCTCCACAGAATGCGGCCGTCAGACAAAGCAGCATCAGTAAATCAGCCGCTATGTCTCCTGTTATGACCAGCCCGTCAGGTGTGGTTCCTCCGCTTTTCTCCATATGCCGCCCGGCTGCAGGGACAAGCAGCCAGGCACCAGCCGCAGCGCCGAGTGCCGTCCAGCCTGTATACAGCATCCACTGAAGCCGTCTACCTTTTCCGGCCCACACCAGCCCTGCCATCCAGCAGATCAGGACAACCAGCCATGCCCCTCTGGATTCCGTAAGCAGCAGTACAATCGCCAGCCAGCAAGCAAGCAGTCCCGGCAGTACCGTCTCCCGCCTGCTTCCCGCCACAGCCAGCAGCAGCAGCTGGAGGAGCAGCAGCGATCCGGCAACTGCCCCCAGCATGTTAGGATACTCAAAGAAGCCGGCAAGCCTTGCTCCGAGGGCAGATATATCCCCATTATCACTCAGCAGCACGCTGCCGGGAGCTTGAGTTAGCCCGATCCAGCCAGCAAGTGATCCCCCTGCTATCCACGCGGCCGTAACCTGCAGTGCAGCCAGCAGCCAGCGCTGTCTGAAGCCGGGATTTACAGCCAGCAGCAGCATCGCAAATGCCGTCAGGCTGCACCACCGGACAAGCCCGTTAATTGAACCCAGTACCGAAACGGTTCCCATAGCCAGTGAAATTCCGTATATACCGGCTGTTGTCAGCGGAAGCAGGACAAGCAGCCAGCTTATACGAGATTCCGCTGGGCCCACCGCAGGACAGTCAGACCGGGAACCAGGAATTATTATATTAGCGGCCGGCCATCTGCAAAGACGGGGGAGTCCCAGCAGCAGTGAAGCTACAATAACAGCTAGCTCCCAACGGTAATATGCCGTATCAAAGTACATACCGCTTCTCCAAGCAGCCGTAGTCAGCACAATTGCGGCAAGCACCGCCGGCACAATCTCCTGCAGCAGGCTTGCTCTTCGTTCAATTATACCTGCAGTCAGAGAGACCCGCTCCCGCACTTCTGCCGATACAGCCGATCCAGCCGATTCAGTAAACATCCTGTACTGCTGCTGTTCCTTTGCCATCCGCTGCCTCACTCCCCCATTCCGGCTTTCCCTAGCTCAGCATCTAGACCTTCCGTAGTAATTGTATCCGTTCCGCCAATTTTTACAACTATTCCAGATTCCTTACTATTTTACCCCACCCCCCCATAATACCTAAACATAACAAAAGGGAGACTTCTGCCTGGTCTAATGACCTGCACTCCAGTCTCCCATTAAATCAGCCTCCGCTGCCCGCAGCAAGCATCCTTGTTTCTTCCATTCTCTTACCTGCGGGCTGGCCTAACAGCCCAGTCTTCTAAAGCTCCTTCACAATCATCATCTGCAGATCGTCCTTCAAGTCAATTTCGTACGGCGATGCTGCCGGCGTTCCATCCGCTTCTCGGAGAATCCGTATAATCGGCCGGTGAACCGCCAGCGGGTTATTCGCCGACACAACCCCAACCTGTCCGGTATTGAGCAAAACTGTCGTTGCCACCGGGTAAATGGAGATATGCCGGCAGAACAGCCGGATCAAATCCAGATTAAAATAAGAATTACCGGCAGCAAACAAATATTCTATCGCTTCTGATGGTGTGTACCGGTTCCGGTAGGTTCTCGGCGATGTCAAGGCATCGTAAACATCCGCTATGGCAACAATTTGCGCATATTCGTGAATTTCCTCGCCCTTCAGCCCTCTCGGATAACCCGTTCCGTCATACCGCTCATGATGCTGCAGCGCGCAGTGAGCTGACAGAAGAGAGATGTCATGATGGGTACGAAGAATATCAAACCCGTCCACCGTATGCCGCTCTACAATCGCCCGCTCATCAGGAGTAAGCGGTGTTTTCTTTGCCAGCAGCTCCTGCGGAACCTTCGTCATTCCGATATCAAACAAAAGCGCGCCGATCCCCAGCTCTTCAATCTGGTTGCGGTTATATCCCTTTGCGATACCCATAATGCCGGCCAGAATCGCCACATTAACCGAATGATTGAACAGGTAAGCATCCGTTACGTGAATGCTCGTCAAGTTAATCATGACGTCCTTGCGGCTGAGCAAGTCCTGAACAATCTGTCCAAAAACATTACGGAACGTACGCCCCATCTCAGGTGCAACCGCTCTCCCCCGCGTCGTCGGCTGCTCCATCAGGGTACTAACTGTCTTATAAATGGAATCGACCGCGTTCTTTCTCGTTTCATCGCGGATGACTTCCTCAGGAATAATGTCTTCGGTATGCTTGTCTTCAATATAAACAATATCAATGCCCATCGTCTCAAGCCGCTGAATGAACCGGCTGCTGAGCTCGACACCGCTGCCAAGAAGCACGTTGCCGTTTTCTCTTAAAATGGGTCTTGCCAGCTTATCGCCAGGCGAGACTGCACTAATATGAACTCTTCTCATGTATTCCCCGCCTTTGCCGTCTTGAAAGCCGCAAGTTATGCATGCCGCACGAGCGGCGCCTCATGTCTTTGTCCGCTCCGTTTAGGCTTGCTGCGATACATACGCCCGTCGGCTGCTGCTATTAATTCATGGATCGTCTCCCCATCTTCAGGAAATACGGATGTGCCAATTGCTGCCGTTACCTCTAAGCCCGTCTTGAGAGACAGCTGGTCTAAGCTTTCCTTAATGCTTCGCTGCAAGCTGCTTGCCGGGTTTCCGCTGCCATAGGGACAGACTACTATAAATTCGTCTCCGCCCCAACGTGCCACAATCTCTCCCTTGGCTGCTATGCCCGTCAGCACTTCTGTTACCCTGCACAGCAGCTGATCACCGGCTGCGTGGCCATATGTATCGTTAATCGTCTTAAAACCGTTCAAATCTATGATGGAAACCGATATACGTTTACGCTTAAGACCTGCCTTTCGAAGGAGAACGGGTACCGTTCGGACAATAAACCTTCTGTTAAGGACACCTGTTAATTCATCCAAGCAGGACTGCCGTTCCAGTCTATCATATCGCAAACCGAGATACCAACCTGCCGGGACGGACACAGACAGAAGCACAGCCGCAGCCATCAGCCCCTTGGCAACCGCGTCAGATCCATCTGCCGCCCAGAGGATCAGAGCAGGCGCAACCAGGCTGCTGACCAGCGCGTATAGTATCCCGGCAGCCCTTCCTTTTCTGCTCATAGCTGCACTCCCAACCGCATTTAAGATGCGGGCTCAACCGAAACAATGCGGTTGCGGCCTCTTTTTTTGGCTTCATACAAAGCCGTATCCACTTTGTGGAACAGTTCCTTCAAATACTGCTTCGTGTCTTCTATACGGACAGGCTGATCATGATGGGCTGCCAGTACGCCCATACTGATCGTGATGTTCACAGGCTCGCTGCCAGGTCCGGTATGAATCAGGTTGGACGCCACTGCAGCCTTTACCCGCTCCGCCAGTATTACGGCCTGCTCCATCGTGGTATGAGGGAGGTATACCGTAAATTCCTCACCGCCGTATCTGGCTAAAATATCGGTTCGCCGAAGCGATTTTTTTACAGCCTCTGCCGTACTTTTGATCACTTCATCTCCCACGAGATGTCCGTAAGTGTCATTAATGGATTTAAACAGATCAATATCAAACAGGAAAATCGCAAAAGGAATCCGGTAACGGGCATTCGCAATCATCTCATGCTCCAGCTGCTGCATCAGATACCGGCGGTTAAAACAGCCCGTCAGCCCGTCTGTAACGGCTAGATGCTCCAGCTTCTGATTGGCCGAGAACAGCTCCTGCTGTATAACCGTAAGCTCTTCATTGCGTTCGGCAAGCATCTTATTCTGTTCGGCAGATGCCATCATCAGCTCTTTGTACTCCGTTACATCCTGAAATGTGAGCACACGTCCAATGAGCATCCAGCGATCGATTACCGGCTCGCAGCGGACCGAGTAGTAGCGCAGTCCTTCATTAGAGCGGCAAGCGATTTCCTGCTGTACAGGCTGATCAAAGGCAGTACGGATATTGGCAAGGAAGAGCTCGGCTGTGCTCACATCCCCATGGGAGGCAAGGAGCTTCTCAACCGGAAAGCGGTCTCCCGTACGGATATCAAAATAACGCTGCAATGCCTTGTTGGCTTCCAGCACCACCTCATGCTCATCCAGCACCGCTACCCCCATAGACATGCTGTCCAACACGTTAAGCTGAGCAAGCCGAACCACATCAAATATCCGATACTTATGTATTGCGATAACGAAATAGACAGCAGCCACCGTCATACCAAGCGAGGTTAGACCCGGGATAAGCGGGAAGTTATCGACCCAGATGACATTAAACAATAGATCGGTAACGGCGAACAAGGAGAATACAAGCATGCCGCTCAGCGCCATGCGGACCTGCTTTCTATGCACCGGAGCGGTATGAACCCGCAGCGTACCGAGCATCAGCTTCAGGGAAACAGCTCCGTAAGCGAGCAGCATGCCAACCAATAGCCAGAATAGCGGTCCCACATCATGCTCTACGTAGTTGCCCAGCCTGGGCGAAACGAACAGACCACTCGGGTTAAAGGCAGCAGCCAGAACGGTTATGGACGTAGCCGCTGCAAGAACCAGCCGGAATCTGCGGTCCAGCTTGTAGGATTGTCCGGTCAGAAACAGGGCAAACACCAGCCAACCCAAACCGATGAGGGAAAGACTGATGTAGGCGATTTTGATATAGAGCATCTGAAGAACCGGATCGGTCGTTGTCGACACCCCGAATTTGCAAAGCGGCCACAGCATAATCTGAAAGTGAAATATCAGGTACACCTTGTGAATACGGGTTATGGCACTGCTTACAAAAACAAAGAAGAACAATCCCAGCAGAAGCACAAACAGGCAGAAGTCCAACCACATGATACCGTTCAAATGGTTCACCCGATCTAGTTCAATTATAGTTATTCTATCCTATCTTAGCATAAACAGGATTTGGTAGACAATTGAATAACGGGATATTTTTCCTCCCCATGTGAATACATGCACGCCCATTGGCCTAATTCGAGGCAGGCAAACGGTCTTGAAGCACCTTTTCCAGATAGGGAGAAAGACATAATCCTTCGCGAAACTGCAGATATTCCTTCCACTTTTCTATATTATGCGCAGCACCCTGCCCTGCTTTGGTGGCCCGAATTAATATATTCTTGGGCGTATGCTCCATATCTATGAATTCCAGGAGCTGAACTTTGTAGCCAATAACCTGGAGCAGCTGACTGCGTACTGCATCGGTTGCTAGCGAGGCAAAGCGTTCCTTCAGAATGCCGTGCGACAGCAGCGGTGACAGCATGCCGTTATCAACCTGCCCAAACAGCTCATGCTGGCAGCAGGGCACTGAAAGGATGACAGACGCGTTCCAGCAGACTGCCTTTGCGAGAGCCGCATCGGTCGCCGTGTCACAAGCATGCAGCGTAACAACCATGTCCGCTTGTTCCAAGCCGCTGTATTCGGCGATATCGCCATGCAGGAACTGCAGCTTGTCATAACCCAGCTTCGCCGCCAAACCAGAGCAAAAGGCGATAACATCCTTCTTGAGGTCAAGACCGATTATGCGGACAGGCAGCTTCTCCTGAATAACGAGCAGATGATACAGCGCAAAGGTTAAATAAGATTTACCGCAGCCAAAATCAATGACGGTCAGCTCTTTATTCTTCGGGAGAGCATCGAGCACATCCACAACCATCTCAAGAAACCGATTGATCTGTCTGAACTTATCCTGCTTCTGGGCATGCACCCTGCCTTCCTTAGTCATAATTCCAAGCTCTACAAGGAACGGCGCCGCTACCCCTTCAGCTATGATCCGGTTCTTCTCCCTGTTATGCGACATGCTGACTTTGCCTGAAGCGGTAGGCGGCTTACGAAGCATGGTCGCCTTCCCTTTCTTGCTAAACAACAGCTGCACGTCTGCCTCCTCCGTCTTAATCAGCGCCTGCCGGTAAGTATGCTCCATCAAATCAGCAACCCTGACAGCGGCATCCTCCAGCTTCAAATTCTCGTGTATAGCCTTATTATCCTTATGATGCTCCAGCTGATAGACCGTCTCGCCCTTTACTACAACAGGCCTCAGCATCACCTTAGCCGGTGCATCCAAGCTTTTTACGCGAAGCTGGCTTAGCGTTGCCTGAATAACAGCCGCTTCCTTCAACCATCCCATTACCTGATCCCGCCAGTTATCCATTGCGGCCCCGCACGCTCCATTTCTCCAGTTGTTCGATTCCTTGTTCAAGCTCATCGCGCGGAAGTCCGCCGGCTGACAGCTCCGCGTCTTCCTTCAGCATTAGTCTTCTGTAAAAATCCGAAGCCCTGCCGGCCTCAAGCTCCCTGTCCTCCAGAAGCTCGTGAATGATATTCTCCGCTTCTGCATAACGACCCTCCGCTTCATGCCAAGATGCGAGCTGCTCCTTAACAGACGCTGGCAGCTCATAAGGCCTGAGCCTGTCCATCAGCAGCTCGGCTTCCCGGCGAGGCTCCGACACTACCGGGTCAGCGCCATATAGAAGCAGCCTGAGATTCAGTGCAAGCGATTTGACATAACGGGCGTAGCTCTCCGCTTCTTGTCCCTGTTCCGCATGGATCTCACCCATATGTCTCAGAAGCAGCGCGATTGCCTCAAGCGCAGCGGTATCCACAACTCCGTTCGTCGTCAACAAATCCGCTATGTCCTTATCCGACAGGGCATGAATAAGCCGAGGCTGAAGACGGAGATGCCGCTCGAAGAGGTCGTCGATGACCTTCATCGCCTCAAGATGCTCCTTGCGCTGGCGCAGGCCCATGACCTGGCCGACGGCTTCACCGACCTGCTCGATCATGCGCATAAAATAATCTCTCTGAAACATCCCGCTTCCTCCTTCGGCACAGCTTGCCTGTCAACGGCCGATCGCCCGGCTGATAAATGCATTAAGCGCCGCGGCCAACTCCACGGGCTGCTCTGCCATGCTCATGTGCCCGCTGTCCTTCAGCAGAACCTGTTCGACATTAGGACCCTCGGCTGTAAAGGTCCTCTCTCTGCCGATAACCTGATCCTCATCTCCGGCTAGCAGAAGAACCGGCTTATCCAGCCCGCGAAGCACCTCTGTCCGGTCGGGACGTTCCTTCATACCAAGGGCGCACGCCGCAGCTGCTTGAGGGTCCGTCGCTCTGCCAATCGCTTTGGCCTGCTCGACGCGGTCAGCCACAACGGACAAATGAGAAGGGGCAAACAGCTTCGGGATGAGACCCTCCACGAACGCTTCCACACCTTCTGTCCTAATTATCTCAACCGCCTTATCACGCTTTTCTTTTCCTTCCGCTGTATCAGGCAGCGGCGTGGAGTGAACCAGCCCCAATGCATGCAGCATCTCCGGATGCCGCTCCGCAAAGGCCAATGCCACATAGCCGCCCAGCGAATGGCCGAGGACGACAGCCTGCTTTTCTCCAATCTCGGCCAGCAAACCGGCAACATCATCTGCCAGGGACTCCATTGTATAAGTTTCTTCTTCCGTCGCCGACGAGGAGCCATGTCCCCGAAGGTCTGGAGCGATAACCTTAACTGACTGCTCAAGCAGCGGCAGTACATCCTTCCAGTAAGCGGAGCTGCCGCAGTAACCGTGCAGAAGGAGGACGACTGGCTCGTCCGGTGTCCTCTTCTCTCCCTGAGTCCAGTATGCTGCTGCCATACCGCCGGACAAGCTGGCTTGGCGGTTGGCGACTGTCACCGGTTCATTCATTCTGTTCATCCCTTTCTGTTATAACTAGGTATTTCATGGATTCATTTTCCATATATGTGCGATGGTTCATTTATTTATACTGTTACAGCCCGCTGCCGGGCAGGAGAGCGGATGACGTCCAGGCTTGGCGGATAGCTGCTGCCGTCTGTTTGGCCATTTCCATAACCAGGTGCAGGGAGGTGCCCTGCAGAATCCAGTATGGCTTGATCCCCATCCGGTTCACTACGCCAGCCACACTATAATCGCCTATTTCTACGAACGGTCTTCCTACCGCTTCTGCAGGCCGAAGCGGACCCGCACCGACTACATAGGAGCCGATTGAATCCGGTTTGCCGAGGCAGGCGTCTATCGCTAATACCAGCCTGCCTGCTGGCAGGGCATAGTCCCCCGCCTGCAGCCTTACAGCGTCATAGGGCTCCTGCAGTGTACCAATAACACAAGGCCACCCCAGCTCAGTCAAGTAAGTGCCTACCAGCGGCCCATAGGCATCTCCTGTTGAACGGTCCGTCCCGATACAAACCATGCAGATAGCATGCGGGTCCGGATGTTCCGCTGCCACCGAGCGGAAGAATTCGGCCAATCCATCTGTATTTACTACCGACCGGACAGGCTGAGTGCAGCCTTCCGGATGCTGCGATTTATGCTTCACAGCTGCGATCCTCTCCCTAACACCGCCTGGACAGCCGACACCCCGCCAGCGGGTAATCACCCTTATTTCAAGCTTCGTACCTCTATTGTATCGGATAACACCGCCCCTGTTCAATTTTTTGTCACGAGAGTGCATTCATGGTACAATAGCTCGAAAGCAGGACACGTACCGGAATAGGGAAAGGGTGATCAGCAATGCCGGATTTGAGCCAGCCATCGCAAGAAAATGTGAAGTATATGATTGAGGAAATCAAGAACAAGCTGAGAATGGCTTCCGGAGCAGCCATGCAGGCCTCCAACTTCAATCTGGACCAATATGAGGACATCAAGGATCTGTATGAGGTAGTGGCCAGCAAGGACAAGTTCAGCATCAGTGAGGTAGAAGCGCTTGTATCCGAGCTTGGCAAGCTTCGCTCCAGTAATCCATCCTAATTAGGCGTGCATACATCAAGCAAAAGGGCGTTCCCGGCCACGAGCCGGGACGCCCTTTTATTTTCACATTGTGTTCTGAACAGATGCAGAACGTCTATCCGGTAACCTTATTGAGCCTGCTCTTCTTCGGACGCTGATCCGGCTGCCGCTTCCTTCTCGCCGGACTCCTCTTCATGCTGCTCCTGCACTTCAAGCAGCAGCTTGACCGATACCCGCTTCTGCTCGCCCTTAAGAAACTGGGCAATACGCTCCAGCTTCCCAGCTACCTCATCACCCTGCAGGGTGATGTTAAGCTCGTAGGCAAAATGATCCTCACGCGGTTTCGCCGGCTCGGCTACAGGCAGTGCCACAACACTGCGCTGATCCGATCCGCGCTCTCCAAGCAGCTGATCGGGATAGAACTTGTCCGATTTATTAACCACGCGATCATATATCCGAAGCTTCTTAAGAAGCATGTAATACTGGGCAGAGTGCTTAAATCCCCATGCCTCGCGAATGTCCTTCAGGTTATAATCCACCTTATACCTCTTCAGCTGCTCGACCTGCTCGTCGGCTGTCAGCTTCAAAAAATCATCCAATGCCATAATTGGCGTTGCCAATGTGATCATCCTTTCTAAACAAATGTATATAGTATTGTTCGATTATTTATTTAAAAATCCTTCCATATAATTCGCAAAAATAAAAAAGAAGGCTAATGGTTCAGCCTTCTTTTAGATGATTGTCGAATTAAATCGAAATTACTGTTATTTTAACACATAACCAAGACTGCCTACAAATCGTGCAAAAGCTTCTCTGCCGCTATCTGTTTGTTTAAACACACCTGCATCAGCCAGCACCTCGGCAAATTTCTTTCCTACTTCAGACTTAATCAGCTGCTCCGCCTCTTCAGCTGCGACCTTGGTCCCATATTTAGCGGTCATGGCATTAATCCAGGCTGCATGCTGATGAAGCGGGTGGGCAGTGTCCTCTAGCTCAGCAGGCTGATAAGCCCGCTCCCCTGTTAAGTATGCTGCAATTTGCTCCATCTCCGATTTAAGCCTCCCGGGCAAAACGGCAAGCCCCATAACCTCAATCAGGCCGATGTTCTCCTTCTTGATATGGTGCAGATGGCTGTGCGGGTGAAAGATTCCATCCGGGTGCTCCTCGCTGGTCCGGTTATTCCGCAGTACAAGATCCAGCTCATACAGTCCGTCCGGCTTCTTGCGGGCAATCGGGGTTATCGTGTTATGAGGCACTGAACTGCCATCCGGCTGCTCGGTCGCTGCTGCAATCTCAGCTTCTGGATCACTGTAGCCGCGCCAAGCCGCCAGAATACGCTCTCCGGCTGCCAGCACTCGCTCCTTGTCCGCTCCTTGGACCCGGATAACCGAGAGCGGCCAGCTTACTAGACTAAATGTAAGCCCGGGTTCCTGCTCATCCTTGTAGAGAGCAAACGCCGGAGCGACCTCCATTGGAAAGACGTGTTTGCCCGCCTGGAAGTGATCGTGGTTCAGAATGGAACCGCCCACGATCGGCAGATCCGCGTTCGAGCCAATAAAGTAGTGCGGGAAAGCATCCACAAAGTCCAGCAGTCTGGCAAAGGTTGTCCCGCTGATCTGCATCGGGACATGCTCTCCCTTAAACACGATACTGTGTTCGTTATAGTAGACATAAGGGGAATACTGGAAAAACCACTGTTCACCCTGCAGCTTCAGAGGAATCACCCGCAAATTCTGTCTTGCCGGATGGTCCGCGCGTCCAGCGTAGCCCACATTATCCACGCACAGCAGGCATTTCGGATACCGGCTGGGCGGAAGCGTCTTCAGCAGGGCAATTTCCTTCGGATCCTTCTCCGGCTTGGACAGGTTAACTGTAATCTCAAGCTCGCCGTACTCTGTGGGCTGCCTCCAGTACTGATTCTTCGAAATCCGGTCCATCCGGATATAGTTCGAGTCTATATTCAGCTTATAGAAGCGTTCCGTCGCCTTATCAATGCCCTGGGTATCAGCCACACGGTAAAAGGCTGAAGCTGTCTCCGCTGGGCGGGCCATCAGCATGCCCATAATCTTGGCATCGAGCAGATCGCGGTAAGTCAGGGTATTATCGGGAATAAGACCGATTGCAAAGCCATAATCGAGCAGCCCCTCCAGCAGAGGTACTGGGCTCTCAGGAAGATCCCCTGCAGCTTCGCCCTCATAAGGCTCCCGGAAACCGAACAGGTCCAGCAGCGCATTACGAGAGAACGGCTCGTCAAGCGGATCAATCATGCCATTATTCAGCGCGAACCGGACCAGCTGCTCAATCAGCTGCTGCGCTTCTTCTGGCGTTACGGTCTGCTTGTTCGTTGATTGTGTCATCACATCTTGCTCCCCTCTTTGAAGCGGTTATCCGGAGAAGGCAGCCATCCAGCGCTGCCCCTCCGGCGAGCTCTCCCCGCTTACTTGTCGTTGTAGCCTTGCGGATGTTTGCTGTGCCATTCCCATGCGCTGCGGATAATATCCTCCAGCTTGTCACGAGATGGCTTCCAGCCGAGCTCCTGCCTTGCACGCTCAGAGGATGCGACCAGCACAGCCGGATCGCCGGCCCGGCGCGGCTCCATAACTGCCGGTATTTCTTTGCCGGTCACCTTACGCGCAATGTCGATGACCTCCTTCACGGAGAAGCCTTGCCCATTGCCCAGGTTATACACCGCGCTCTCTCCGCCGCTGCGCAGCTTAAGCACGGCAAGGATATGCGCATCCGCCAGATCGCTGACGTGAATATAGTCACGAATGCAGGTACCGTCCTGCGTCGGGTAGTCGTCGCCAAAGATTGAGATATGCGTTCTCTGGCCGAGCGCCGTCTGCAGCACGAGTGGAATCAGATGGGTTTCAGGCTGATGGTCCTCACCAATCTTGCCGCTGGCATGTGCTCCTGCGGCGTTGAAGTAGCGCAGCGACACGTATTTGATGTCGTGAGCAGAGTCGAACCAGCGGATCATTTTCTCCATGGCCAGCTTTGTTTCGCCGTAGGTGTTGGTGGGGATTGTCCGGTCCTGTTCGCTGATCGGCACATTCTCCGGCTCGCCGTAAGTAGCCGCCGTCGAGGAGAAGACAATCCGCTTCACGCCGTATTCGTTCATCTTCTCCAGCAGGCACAGGGTACCGTACACATTGTTGTGGTAGTATTTGCCCGGGTCCTTCATACTCTCGCCGACCAGCGAATTGGCGGCAAAGTGAATCACGGCGTCGATCTCATTTTCCTTGAATACCGTGTCCAGGAATGCCGCATCCCGCAGGTCTCCTTCATAGAGCTTCCCGCCAAGAACGGCTGTCTTATGACCCTGCTGCAGATTATCCACTATAACAATATCTTCTCCGCGCTCCAGAAGCGCCGCCACTGCGTGGGAACCGATATAACCGGCTCCGCCCGTTACCAAAACCGCCATTGTATAATCTCTCCCTTATGCGGGAAGCTCCCGCTTATTCATGTGTTCTAAGCCAGCTTCTCTACACCATTACCAATGCTGCAGACATAGAAATCTGCGGTCAGCCCGGTCGCTTCCGTGTACTTGCGTCCAACTTCGTCCTTGAATTGCTCTACACTGTCTTGATGAACCAGAGACACGGTACAGCCGCCGAAGCCGGCGCCTGTCATCCGCGAGCCAAGCACACCTTTAACCTCACGTGCTGCGGCAACCATCGAATCCAGCTCATGGCCCGTTACTTCATACAGATCGCGGAGCGAATCATGCGAGCCGTTCATTAAAGCGCCGAAAGCCGGCAGATCATTGGCCTTCAGAACTTCAATTGAGCGGAGTACACGGTCAATCTCCTCCACTACGTGGCGCGCCCGCTTGCGGACGGTCTCATCTTCGATGAGATGCTCATTCTCGTTGTACTCGCTGAGGCTGATCTGCCCCAGCAGAGTCATGTTCGGGAATTTCTTCTGCAGGTCCTTAACCGCCTGCTCGCATTGGCTGCGGCGCTCGTTATATTTGGAGTCCACCAGCCCTCTTCGCTTGTTCGTGTTGCCGATCACCAGCTTGTACTCTCCGCTCTTGAATGGAACATGCTCGTAGTCCAGCGTATCGCACATCAGCAGAATTGCATGATCCTTCTTGCCGTTGGCTACTGCAAACTGGTCCATAATCCCGCATTTGACGCCATTGAATTCATTCTCCGATTTCTGGGACAGAAGGGCGATTTTGACCGTATCCGTCTCGTATCCGCCAAGAGAGAGCAGCGCGTAAGCCGTCACAACCTCAATGGAAGCGGAGGAGGATAAGCCAGCCCCGTTAGGGATTTCACCGTGATACAGCAGATCGAATCCATGCTCGAAGGTCTTGCCCTCCTGCTGCAGCTCATGAACGATGCCCTTTGGATAATTCATCCAATCGTCAGCTTCATCATAGACAATCGGGTTCATATCAAGCACCTTATGCGTATCAAAATTCGTAGTCGCTAGCCCCAGCTTACTGTCCTCACGCGCCCTAATCAGAAGGGTTGTTCCGAATGTAAGCGCAGCGGGGAACACATATCCTCCGTTATAGTCGGTATGCTCGCCGATCAGATTGACCCGGCCGGGCGCATGATAGACATGAATGCCTTCACCGCTGCCGCCGTAAATTTCCAGGAAACGCTGCTTCAATTGTTGTAAATCTGCCATTGTCGTCATCACATTCCTTTGCAGTTAGGATTGTAAAGTTGAATTGTCTTCTTAGTTTCAAGTATAGACCACTGACCGCGCGAAGGAAATGGCACAATATGAAACATACATGGACTTATGTGACTTATTCGAATGTTCGTTATCGAAGACCCCGTCTAATTATGATAAGATTTAGTTAATTAATATGGACGAAGAAAGGTGGCATACCATGACCCCCCAGGATAGTTATATGGTCGTTTCGAACCCCGTTTCCATTGAGTATGGGGATTTCAACGTCCTCTTCACCGGGGAAAGCCAGACGAAGCCCGGTCACAGTATCGGCCCTAAGGTGTATGACTTTTACCTCCTTCACCACATTTTGTCGGGCAGAGGGACATTTACAGTCCAAGGGAATCAATACCCCCTTCATGCCGGCCATTCCTTCCTGATTGAACCCGAGCAGCTCGTCCAGTATGCTGCAGATGAAGATGAGCCCTGGCGTTACCGCTGGGTTGCGTTCGCCGGGTCCCGGTGTTCGGAGCTCGTCAGCTCGGTTGGTCTTGCTAATGGACGGCTGGTTGTTGATTCTCAAGATAACCGCCGGATCGCTTCCTATATAAAACGCATCCGCCACACATTCCGCTCGCGCGGGCCCTTTGCACATCTTCAGGCCCAGGGACTGCTTCAGCTTATACTCGCAGAGCTAGGCGAAGCACTCAGACTGCCTGATGATCAGCCAGATTATGCCGGCGAGGAAGGCAGCGCACTGGTTCAGCAGGTCATCCGTTATTTATCCACCCAATATGCCGAACCCGTCTCCATCGAACGGATGGCAGAGACGATCGGCTTTAACCGCGCTTACTTGTCAAGAGCGTTCAAGCGCCATACCGGCATGTCGCCGGTCACATTCCTGCTGAGACTCCGTATTGATAAGGCCAGAAGGCTGCTTCGCGAGCGCCAGGAGCTTACAGTCGAGCAGATCGCCGCCTCTGTCGGCTTTCAGGACCCGCTGTACTTTTCCAAGCAGTTTCGGCGGATTTACGGCCAGCCTCCCACCTCGTACAGGGAGGAAATGAGGCAGCTCTAGCCGCCTGTTTCACATGCCCGGAACGGCCCCGCTGCTCTTTCAGGAACCTCGCGGCAAGCCGCTCATCCAGCATACCACAGCCCGTTATTGAAGGCATTTCCCCGGTTTCAAGCGAGCGGCAGAAGGTTAAGAAGAGACATACACGGATGACAGCCGCCGCTCAAATGCAGGCAGGGCGGCTTCACCGCAGGGGATAAAACAGGACTATTCCAACGCCTGTTTTATCAACAATGACTAACTTAAATAAAAGGAGTTGACCGGACATGGCGACAAACGAAATGCAGCAATCAAGCGGTATGTGGAAGGGCGCATTGATCGGTGGTATCGTAGGGGCGACCGCAGCACTGCTGCTGGCACCAAAGCCAGGACGCGAGCTGCGCAGCGAGCTCAAGATGAAAGCCGGTGACACATGTGATACCGTAAGAACACAAGCAACCGAGTGGGCCTCAGCAGCCAAGGATGCTTGCAAGGTGGTAACTGAACAGGCTCAAATGCTCGCTGGCAAGTTCCAGGAAATGGCGAAATCCACCAGAGAATCCTCAGGCGACATGGCGGACAAAGCACATGAAACAGTATCCATGGTAGCTGATAAAGTAAGAGGAACGGTGGATACCATGAGCTCGCGTGAGAAAGACATGACAAATATGGCGGAAGAGCAGGCCCATAAAGTAGTGGACCAGGCTGAGAAATCCAGCGGCCAAGCTTCCAAACAAACCTCACAAACGACTGCTTCTTCATCTCAGGTGACAACCAGTCTGTAACAAAAGGGAGAGAGCCGGTATGGAGCTGTATGAAATCCGCCCGCAAGGCGAGCGAAGCGAGCCTTCCTCCGGACAAGCCGGCCGTCCTCATAAGTCTGTCGAACAGGCAGAGAACGGCTCGATGGTCCAGGATGAACAGGACGCGAAGCGGCTGGGCAAAGATATGGAGCTTGTGGAGACAAACCAGGAACTCCGCAAAGCTGGACTTGTACCCGATCCCATACAGGACTGATAGAAGTTGAGATGAATCAATCGATACGCAAGAGGGACTTTCCCCGATATCCGGTGAGATACGGAAGAGCGGGAAAGTCCCTTAATTGCGCATATTTCATCTCCAGCTATACATTTAGCTATGTATAAAGCTATGTATAAACTAACACGCCGCATGCCTCCTGTTCAGGGATTGCATGCGGCGTGTTTACTAGCCTATTCCGTCCGCCTCCAAGCGGCTGGAATTGTTGGTTACAGGACTTCGCTGGCGCCATGGTTACGGAATACAGAGTCGGTATTCGTTCCGTAGCTGTTATCCGTCTCTGCCACGACAGCGAATTTCCCGTCTCGTATAGCATCCCGGCATACCTTCGCTTCTTTACTGTCCAGCCCCAAGTCCTCCAGCGCACTCTTCATTCCGCCATCATCATTAGCAAAGGATCCGAACGCGAGAACTCCGGCAGGATAAGCCGCGCCATTATAGCTTGCATACCCTGTCCCTCCCGTGTATCCCCCACCTCCGCCTGCAGCAGCAGCCGGGGCGGCGCCTGCAGGCAGAATGCCGCCGATCCCATCGTTTCGGCCTCCGCGTGCATCCGTCAAATCGTTCAATTCGTCAACGTGCACGTCTGTTTCCGACTCGACCAGTCGCGAGCCGTCGTGGTCCTTGGCCAACACCTTGATTTCCTCTGGCTTGTAACCGGCCCGCTCCAGACCCTGAATTGCCTCAATGACCTGCTCCTGCCTTGCAAAAATACCAATGGTCTTTGCCATCTCAAGTCGCCTCCCTTTACAAATTGGTATGCCCCGATTACATACGGGGCAATCAGGCTGTAACTCGATTACGAAAGCATTGGGAATACATACCGTACCAGAAAATATAAAAATCCAAAAAAGATAACGATGTATGCTGCATACTTGATGAAGGTCGATGCAACCAAGCTGGAATCCGACCTCTTCTCTGTATGCCTCTCTTCCACTTCAATATTACGGTTCTGTACCATTGACCCCGTCTCCCTTCATTGCTGTCTTGTCCTTACTGGCGCCGTTAGGCACTAATACCCGCCGCTACTCCCGATCAAACAAATCCGGCTGTGTACGGCCCGGATTCACTCCTATTCTTGCAGCTGTGTTTCAACAGAGACAGCACTGGTTAATTAGAGATATGGTGAGGTAGAATAGAAGTAATATCAACAGAGACAAGACATAGAAGATTTTTAGGTCAGGAGAGGAAAAGATGAAGCAGCCCGAAAAATTTCAACTACGCACCGAAACGCAGGAAGGCCGGTGCATTGTGTATGTGAGTGGAGAGCTTGATCTCGAGGTGGCTACGCAGATGCGTGCGGCCATGGCTCCGCTCGTAGAATTAAAGGACCGTGAGCTGTCCTTGAACTTGCGCGACCTTAAATATATAGACAGCACGGGTATTGGCATCTTGGTTTCCGTTCTTAAGGCGCGGCATGCCAATCAGGCACCGTTCACCGTTGAAGCGATCCCGCCTACTATCCGCAAGCTGTTTGATATGACGGGTATCACCCCTTTTATTACCAAACAAAATCAGGAACAATAACGGCGAGAAAGGATCGAGGATGAATCAGATGAAAGCAACCGATGAATTGATAAAACTCCAGTTGCCCGCCTCAGCCGAATATGTGGACCTCGTCAGGGTTACATTGTACGGCATCGCAGCCAAGATGGGATTTTCTTATGAAGAGATTGAAGACATGAAGGTGGCAGTGTCCGAAGCATGCAACAATGCAGTTCTTCACGCATACGGCAACCATCCGGCCGGGACTACCTCCCAGGCACCGGAAGAGCAGCCGCGGATGGAAGTCCGCTTCATCAAGAAACAGGATGCACTATCAATAGTCGTCAAGGATGAAGGAGAGAGCTTTGATGCTCTGGCAGTAGCAAGGCAGAAATCCCCGATGCACGGCAAGTCCATTGACCAGCTCACAGCTGGAGGCCTGGGCTTGTATCTCATGCAGGCGTTAATGGATCAAGTGGAGGTGCATAGTGACGCAGGTACCGAAGTTATCTTGACCAAACGCCTGGTCAGGAGTGAAGATACGGTATGAGTACACAGCCTGCTAATCAACCGCCGCTAGAGACGTCATCGCTTATTCTGGAGTACCAGAACAATCCGACTAACGAAACGGCGACCCAACTCATCGAGCATTATGAGCCGATGGTACGCATGGCAGCGGGCAAAATATCAAGAAACCGGCCGGATTTATACGAGGATTTATACCAAGTCGGACAGATGGCGCTTCTAAGGCTGTTTGCCCAATATGACGCTTCAGTCGGCGTTCAGTTTGAGCCCTATGCGATGAAGAGTATTATCGGCCATATGAAAAATTACCTGCGGGATAAATCGTGGTACGTTCAGGTTCCGCGCCGCATCAAAGAAAAAGGAATCGTCGTTCAGCAGGCCATTGACGAGCTTACAGTAAAGCTGGAGCGTTCTCCGAATGTTGAAGAAATATCAGTTCACCTAGATCTTTCCTATGAGGAAACACTGGAAATCCTGGCTGGACGGGATCTGTACCATTACGTATCCCTGGATACGCCGATCTCCGAGGAGGAGAGCACCACTACACTTGGCGAATTAATCGGCTCGCCTGCCGATGATTACGACACCGTGGACAAGAAGCTGGACCTGCAGGCTGCCATGAGCAAGCTAAAGCCAGAGGAGCAGCAGGTGCTTGAGCTTGTGTTTGAAGAAGGCTTGCCTCAGCGGGCTATTGCCGATCAGCTTGGCGTATCGCAGATGAGTATTTCACGCATTCAGAAGCGGGCCATTGAAAAGCTGAAGCAGCTTCTGACCGAGGAAGCAAGCGACGCATATGACATGTGATCGATACACGAATTCTACACGTTATCATCCAAATTATGCCCCTTACTGATAGACACGCCCGCCGGTCACCGGTATGGAGCGTGTCTATTTGGTTTATAGAAGTCCGTTACAAGCTCCCTCCTCACCCCTTAGTTGTATTGATGCGGTCATTCAGAGTATGATGGGAGCAATACATGCTACCGGTCTGTAGGAGGTCATCCATGATTCATCGTATGCTTCGTTACCGGGAAGGCTGGGAATGGCATATGCTTACGCACTCCCGGACGGACGCTGCTGCAGGGAGCAGAGGCGGGCGCCCGGATGAGCGCTCTGCTCCCCGGCCCGACACTGCGTTAAGTGAAGGAACCGGAGGTTTTTTTCCGGATCCCGGCGCCCTGCTTGAAGTCAAGCGCAAGCTTCCCTTCTGCTCCGACTGGCTGGATGCGGCCATTACGCGGACAGATAATCATATTACCGTTACCGAAAACGCAGAGGCTCATCCGGTACTGCACGGCACGCTGATGATTCAGCTGTCCGATGATGATGAGGATGTCATGCCTCTTCACTTTTGGCTGAGCGGCTCGATGGTCATTACGCTGCAAACCGATCTGCGGTTCTCGATCCGCCTGCAGCAGCAGCCGTGGGAGGACAAGCTTGAACGCTGCCATAATGCGCCTGAAGCGTTCTCGATAATGCTCGCATCCACGCTGGACTCCTTCCACAGCGGGCTGGACAAATTTGAAAAACGGCTCGGCCATCTCGAAGAATCTATGCGTTCCTACAACCGGTCGGATCTTATGGAAACCATTTTCGCAAGACGCTACGAGCTGCTCCACTGGAGTCATCACTATATCGCCGTGAAGGAGCTCCAGGGAGCGCTTAAGGAAGCCTTTCTTAATTCTCTCCCTGAGATGCCCGGCTACCTCCGGCTTCATTACCGTCTTGAACGTCTGGGAGGCGTCATCAGCCACTATGCGGATGAAATTGATACCTTGATATCAATGGATGAGGCTATATCCTCCTTTCGCGGTAATGACATTATGAAAACCTTAACGATCTTTACCGTCTTGTTCATGCCTGCTACCATTGTCGGTGCGCTCTGGGGGATGAACATAGACAAGCTTCCATGGAGCAGCGGCAAGTGGAGCTTCGTGATTATGTGCGGTGCTATTCTGGCCCTTATGCTAGTGATTTATCTCTGGTTGTGGCGCAAGGGCTGGACAGGGGACATTCTGCTCGGACGCCGCAAGAAACTTCAGGCAGCCGCTGGCGCTAAAACAACTGGGAAAGGCAGGCGTGTCCCGGCAGTTGGAGCGGATGGTAAGGAACAGCGGCTCTGGGAGCTGAACACCCCGGCCGCTGTTCATTCCGGTCCGGCCGGTAAGCGTCCAGCTGCTGCATCATTGGCGCATCCCCCCCTAGAGGGGTTACCGAGCCGCAAGCACCGGAAGCCTTCCGTCAAGTATGAACACCATGCATACTCCGAGGGACTAGCTGAACCTGCTTCGTTGAACCGGGAAAGTCGCTTAGACAGCGATTCGGGCAAGCTTCCGCTGAGCCGCTCCCGTAAGACGACATAATGACTTGACAAGGGGTTGCCCTAACCATCATCAAAGATGGAACAACGGGGTAATCCCTTGTTGCTGCCGCTGCTTAAGAATCATTCAACCTGCTCCGTTCTGATCTACCCTCCCAAATTGGAAAAGCAAAAGAAACCTGTCTTTAATTAGAATGGAAGTACTACCAGCCATCTAAACAAAGAGAGGTTTCTATTGTATATCCATTATACTATGGACCAGCAGCTATCCTTGCCAATGACATATAGGTCATCACTGTCCATTCTTAGACTTAATATCGATCCAAACAAGACAACGGTCGTCCGGCCTCTCAAGCACTGCACTATCCTCCATCAGCGGTGTACGCCACTCCTGTGGCGGCAGCTGCTTGCCGAGCTCCTGAAGCTGCGTAAACAAGCCATTCAGCTGCTCGAACGCAGGCGCATCCACCGCATCGATCAACCCGTCTGTTACAAGTAGCAGCCTGTCTCCTTCGTCTATGGACACCGATTGCTTCGTTACTTCCATATCATCAAACAAACCGATCGCCGGGGAGCCGCCTTCCAGGCGCTCCGTTGTTCCATCCTGCCGTATAAGCAAACCAGGCGGATGTCCCGCATTTACATACTCTACCTTGCCTTGCTTCAAATCCACCAGCAGATAGATGCCTGTATAATAATAGTGGATCAGCTGATCGGCAAACTGCAGCTGAAGCGCTCTGCGATTGAGCTCCTCAATAACATGCTTAGGGTCTACAATATGTACCATTGCATCCTTGAGGATGGAGGCGATAAACATACATACAAGCGATGAGGATATACCATGCCCCATCGCATCAATGACAGCTACCCCATACCGGTGTTCATCAATCCGGTACCATGCATATAAGTCCCCGGCCAGCTCCTCCGAAGGACAATACAGGGCACCGATTTCAATGTCATCCGAAATAATCGGCAGCGGGAGGGCGGCAGTCTGCACCTCGCGTGCAAGCTGAAGCTCTTCTCTCAGCCTTCGATCCCTCTCTTTATGCCAATCCTTCTCTTCCTTCAAGCGCAGCGCAACCCGAATCCGCGCCAGCAGCTCAATTTTGTTGATTGGCTTGGTCACATAATCAATTGCTCCAGCATCCAGCGCTTCCGCCAGCTTCTTGGAATCTCCGATAGCCGTGACCATGATGATGGGAATGTCCCTCAGCCGTTCAATCTGCTTAATAGCCCGGCAGGCAGCAATTCCGTCTACTCGCGGCATCATCATATCCAGCAATATCAAATCATAACCAGGATCGCCCGAAGGCTGCCAGTCAGCTTCCTGGCCCTCTTCGTTCAAACCGAGCAGACGAAACAATTCCATGCCGGAAGGAGCGGAATGTACATCCCGATAACCTGCCCTCTTTAGCATCTCTTGTACGACTGTCACATTCATCGGGTTGTCGTCGACGATCATAATCCGCATGGTCCATCTCCTTGATTTCCATAACCTTAAAAGTCTCAGGTTTAATCTCAATCGGCCTGACGACAGCTCATGGCTGTTATCAGACCGATTGCTCTACTTACCCTATATCGTAACCGCTTTGCTGCGGCCTGGCAACCTTTCCGTCTTCTGAATTTCCCGCTTAACATTATCGATATCACGCTGTACATCCTGCTGCTTCAACGCGTCAGCGGTTTGCGGCGCAGTCCGGAGCACTTTCGATGCGCTGCGGATCACATGGTATCCCTTAATACCCATCTCCACCCAATCCATCCAGGAGCTCTTCGTCATACTTCCGGCTCGGACTGCCCGTTCCTTCACTTTATCCATCCACGTCACGGAAGCTTCCTTCGCCGTTGTTGTCACCTCATGAAGAGCTTCGCCCATATCACGTACAGACGCCATAAGCGGGTCGACCGCTTCCACCTGACGGTTGACCTGATCGGTCAAATCCTTCACACTGACGACGAGATCCTGAACATCGTTCTTCCACATATTAATCGCATCTCTTGCTTCTGTGAGCGTCGCATTAGCAGTGTCCAGCGAATCTGTTGCTTTACGAAGCGCCTTGACGAGGAATACTACCAATACGGCAACCGATACGGCAATGATCAGCATTGCAATTTCCATCCATCCTATACTCTCCATATTCAAAATGCCTCCCTTGTGTGTTTTCCGACCGTCGTGCCTGTCACTGACCGGATTTACCTCAGCTAGTCAAGCTGCTTGTATTCGTAGTTACCCCTCCCATCCGTCCGTGAATCAGTAATGCGGCAGACCATTATTCAGCCATTGGACGCTCTAGTCTGCTTGTTTCACTCTGCTTCACAGCGGTTAATCAAGCAGCAAGCGGGGCAGGAACAACAGCCCCAAACCAAACGTAAGGATGGTGTTTATCATGCTAAAATGGGCAGCAATATTCTTTGTTATTGCAATAGTAGCAGCGATCTTCGGCTTTGGCGGGATTGTGGACGCAGCAGCTTCTGTTGCCAAAGTACTCTTCTTTATCTTCCTGATCCTGTTTGTCATTTCGCTTATCTTTGGCCGCAAAAGCTCATTATGACGCAAGCTGCATAGCAGCTGATGACTAAAACAAACGAACAAAAGGCTGTTCCTCCCGTCTTTTTTAAGACGCTGGGAACAGCCTTTTGCCATGTCTGGCCGTAAATTCTCTAGCCTATGCTGCTTCTGTGAGCTTCCTATCAGGGGTGGAGCACAACTGGCTGGCCTGTACGGGCCGATTCATTAGCTGCAGCCGTAATTCCCTGGGTGCGCAGCGCATCGGAATAATCGGATAGAATCATGGACCTGTCTCCTGTGCGGACCGCATGGAGAAAGGCCTCATTCTCGCGCTCGTAAGGATTCGAGATATTGCGGTATTCCGTCGTCCGGCCTGCCTCCAGGTCCTTGAGGGAATGGTGACTCAGCTCCATTACACCGCTGGTAGTGTAAATATGCAGTCCAGTCATGTGATCAACAGGCAGCATACAGGTGTTCGAAATGGTCGCAACCAGGCCAGAGGCCAGCTTCATCGTAACGGTGCCAACGTCTGGTACGGTTACACCTTCATGGATTTGATGCATGGCTGCCTGTGCATAGGCAGCATATACCTCTGTTACCTCACCAAGCAAGTATCGGAGAAGGTCTACGATATGTGTGGTCTGCTCGACAAATTGCCCGCCGGACCCTTCCTGCCTGCGCCACCATCCGACCCCCGGCATCCCGCCGTTCCAGTAACCGAGCGCCATACCAGGAATGCGTTCCTTGAGGAGATCACGTGCTCGTGAAGCGGCGTCCGTGTACCGGAAATGATAGCCGACGGAAGTCAGCAGACCGGCTTCTCTCACAGCTGCCTCAATCCGACGCGGTTCCTGATCCCCTGTACCCAGCGGTTTCTCCACCAAAAACGGAACTCGCCGGGCGATAAGCTCGTGCTCAATCTCGCCATGCGCGAACGGGGGAACACAGATATAGACCGCGTCCGGCTTACAGTCATCAAGCATAGCTGTCAGGCTGCTGTAGCCTGATGCATAGCGGTAAGGCTTCGCAGCCGCCTCTGCTTTTGCCAAAGAGGTTCCGCAAAAGCCTGTAACCCGAACATCCTCCCTCGCCTCGAGCAGGTCCGCATGCATCCTCGCAAACCACCCTGTCCCTACAATACCAATTCGCAGCGTCATAGACTAAACATCCATCCAGTTCAGCTGAGCCAGCCTGCGGTACCATCTGTAGCTGTCCTTAGGGATGCGCTCCTGTGTCTCATAATCGACATAGATAAGTCCAAACCGCATCGAATAGCCGTAAGCCCACTCAAAGTTGTCCATTAACGACCAGCAATAATAGCCCTTAACATTGACACCCGATTCGATTGCCCGATGAACCTGCAGCACATGCTTCCTCAAATATTCCACTCTGCCGGTATCATGAACTTTACCGTCTGCGGACGGTTCGTCGTTATAGCAGGCACCGTTCTCCGTAATATACAGGGCGATGTCACCAAACTCTCTCTTGATGTAAGTCAGCACATTATAGAGACCTTGCGGGTAGATATTCCAGCCGATATCCGTCTTGTCCCAGCCCATTGGAACTTCCTCGTAATCGAACAGGTCTCCGCTCTCCGGATTATAACGGCCTATGCCGCCTGTATAAAAGTTAATACCAAGAAAATCGATCTTGGAGCCAATCAGCTCCATATCTCCTTCCTCGATCTTAAGCTCTGCTCCCTTGCCGCGAAACCACTCCACCAGCTTCTCCGGATATTTACCCGTCATAACCGGGCGAAGGAACCACTCATTCAGATAACCGGAACGCCGGTATGCCGCATCAATATCTTCTTCCTTATCACTGTACGGCTCATGCCACTCCGTATTCGGCGCTATTCCAATCTGTCCTTCAATGCCCAGCTCCCGGAATAATTGAACTGTTTTGCCATGTGCTACAAGAACGTTATGCGCCACATCAATACCAGCCTGCAGCTCCCTCATACCCGGGGCATGTGCGCCAATGTAATGCGACAGAAACGAAATACACCAAGGCTCGTTGAATGTCGCCCACATACGGACCTTGCCGCGAAGCGAGTTAAACACGGTTTCCGCATAGCGGACAAAATGATGGATTGTCTCCCGATTCAGCCAGCCCCCCCGGTCCTGCAGGGCCTGCGGCAGATCCCAGTGATATAAGGTAAGCATCGGCTCGATGCCGTATTTATGCAGCTCATCCACCAGATTATGATAGAAGGCCAGGCCTTTCTCGTTAACCGCTCCCGAGCCGTCCGGGATGATGCGCGGCCAGGCCACAGAGAACCGGTAGGAGCGTATGCCCATTTCGGCCATCCGTTTGACATCTTCCGGGTACAGATGATACATGTCGCATGCGACATCCCCGTTATCCCCTTCGAATACCTTGCCAGGGGTCCGGGAGAACGTATCCCAGATAGACATGCCCCTGCCGTCTTCCTTATAAGCACCCTCTACTTGATAAGCAGCAGTAGCCGCCCCCCAGATGAAATCGTCAGGAAACTTTACAATCGTCACAACAGATCTCTCCTTTTTGTCCGCGGCGGCGTTTCAGTTATACCGCAGTTTCGGTAAAATAGTTGCATACAGAGTCAATTCTTCCATCCTGTTACAAAATATGTACAAGCGTAGACCGGGTAAATGCCCCAGATCCGGCATTTCTTCTATTGTATACGTTTGCTTATTGAGGTTCCATGCACGACTGTGGCATAAATATTGCTGCTTTTGCTCTTGCTAATCTGACACTCACCAATTGAAAGGGGCTGATCGGAATGTATGTGGTTACCGCAGCTGAAATGCGCAGGCTTGATGCCGAGACTATAGGGACGTTGGGCATACCTTCTGTCGTGCTGATGGAAAATGCCGGGAAGGCGCTGGCAGACAGGGTGGCTTCTTATGCAGCCCACTCAGGCATGGATACCGCCAAGCACATCGTTATCCTGACCGGTAAGGGAAATAACGGGGGCGACGGCCTGGTAGCTGCCCGGCATCTCACCGAGCTCGGCTGGCAGGTGGAGGTATGGTATGCCGAGTCGCCGGATCACATGATAGGTGACGCCGCTCTGCAGCGCGATATCATATGCCGCTTGGGCATCACCGAACGAACCCTTGCGGCAAGCTGTGAACCGGACTGGCCGGGGGCCGGTTGTATTGTGGATGCGCTGCTTGGAACAGGGACAGGCGGCGCTCCCCGTGAACCCTATGCCACGCTCATCCGGGCAGCCAATGCAAGCGGGCTGCCTATCATTGCTGCCGACATACCAAGCGGCCTTAATCCGGATACCGGACAAGTCTACGATCCATGCATACGCGCTGCCGCTACCGTTTCATTCGGCTTTCTCAAGCGGGGGCTTGTGCAATTCCCTGGAGCCCGTTATGCCGGCGAGATCCGGGTCGTCCCTATCGGAATTCCAGCCTCTCTGGCTGAACAGGGGGATATTAACGTTCGTTATCTGAATGAAGAGACGTTTCGTCGATGCCTTGGTACAGATCCCCGTCTGCCGAGGGAAGAGGATACACACAAGGGTACCTATGGCCATGTTCTCATTGCGGCAGGAAGCAGGACAATGAGCGGTGCCGGTCTGCTGAGCGCAACCGCCGCACTTAGAGCCGGCGCAGGACTAGTCACATGGGCTGTGCCCGGAAGTCTGGCCGGTCCCCTGACAGGAATACGTCCTGAGCTGATGCTCGCGCCCCTTGATGATAATGGCAGCGGTGATTGGCAGCATATAGAGCCGGGGGCCCTCGCGAGCCTTGCTGCAGACCGGGATGCACTCGTCATTGGTCCGGGTCTTGGTGCGGCACCTGCCGGTGACGGGGCTTCGTGGCTGGAACGGCTGTGGCGGGAGCTGCCTGAGGAGCTTCCTGTTCTGCTCGATGCCGATGCGCTGAACTGGTTTGCCGCCGGCAGCAGGCTCACTTGGCCTGTTCGTTCCGGTCCCATCGTCATCACTCCTCATCCGGGCGAGATGGGACGTCTTGCCGGAGTGGACACTTCCGACATTCAGCGCGACCGGATCGAAGCAGCGAAGAATTATGCCTGCCAGCACGGCATTACCGTTGTGCTCAAGGGAGCGCGGACCGTTATTGCATCACCGGAAGGCCGAGTCTACATTAATTCAACCGGCAACCCGGGCATGGCGACTGGCGGCATGGGCGATGTGCTCTCCGGCATAATAGGCGCTTATCTGGCTGCCGGCATGGACGTGGGGCCTGCTGCGGCGCTTGGCGTATACCTGCATGGTGAAGCAGGCGCCCGTGCTGCCGCCGGCCGCCGCTCAGCTGCTTCTCTGCTCCCCTCTGACCTTCTGGAGGAGCTGTAAGCCGCTGTCCCTCTGTATCCTCGTATGAGAATGGAAGCTATGTTCCGCTGGTGCCTAGTCATCCTTATCCGCCCCCGCATACAATACAGCAGGACATTCGCCCTGCGCGGCGATCAGGAGGGGCTGGAATAATGATGAAGGACAATGGCAGCTGGAACGGACAGACAGCGCTTTTCCTGGCTGCGGTGTGCGGGCAGACTTACGTTCAATTTGCTAATGAGGACGGGACTTTCCTCGTGCCAGATGGTTATAAGCTCGCAGCGGCAATTAAGGGTAAGTCATACGGGGATCTCATAGGGAGCTTCGGCTTCGTGCTTGAGTCAGAGGACACTGTCATTGTGGCCTTTCGGGGAACCGTTACGGTATCCGACTGGATGGCAGACCTCAACGCCAAACAGGTTAAATACCGACCCGTCCGGGACGGAGGAGCGACGCATGCCGGTTTTACGGCTATCTATATGTCCATGCGGGATCAGCTCAGGAAGAGTCTGGCACCTTTAATTGACGGCAGACAGCTGTATGTGACCGGACACAGTCTGGGCGGAGCTCTCGCTGCCCTCGCAGCGCCCGATATCGCCGCGAACACCTCCGGCAGGCCGCCGGTCGTCTATACCTTTGGAGCACCGCGGACAGGAGATCCTGCCTTCGCCCGCATGTTTAACCGTTCGATTCCCCATATGCATCGCGTATACAATACCAGGGATATCGTACCGCATGTGCCGCCATTCGTCTGCAAAATACCGCGGTCCGAGAAGCTGTACTATTATGTTCATGTCAAAGGGGGACGGATGCTGTCCTTCCACAACAACTCCATCTCCGCCAACCACATTCTCGACGGCTACTTCCAAGAGCTTGCAGGCAAGGAACCCGGTGCTGTGAAGGCAGTATGCAGTGCACTCCCCGGGTTCTGCCCTCTTCCCGGTTACTTGTGAATATCCCGTTTGGACGCCTTGCGCTTAGTAACCCAGCTGTTCAAAGCAATGATGCCGGCCAGTACAGCGACAGCCACCATCAGCATCCAGAGCGGAATAGTCTGATACAAGATCATGATAATCCCCCTTTCTTCTTTGGTATGTCGTACAAGTCCGTAAACAACGTGTGAACATCGCTGCCAAGGATGCCGGATAGCTTCAGTGCGATGTGGAGAGGCGGATTGTTGTGCCCGTTCTCAATCATGGCGTAACCGCTCTTGGACCTGTAACCCAGCATCGCTGCCAAATCGGACTGTGTATACCCCAGCGCCTTGCGCGCCTGCTTCAGCCGGTGATTCATCTCTCCCACACTCCATTGTTCATGAAACATGAACTACTATGGACATTATAGGGAAATCCTGCCAAATAATCAAGCCTTTTATCACGTTTCATGAATTTTTAATTGAAAAAGCGAACTGAAGTTCATTTTCCGTGTACAATAGACTCAAAATCGGACGGACGGGATGGGAAAAGGATGATTGGAGACCGGCTGCGTGAATTGAGGAAAGCACGTAAAATGACGCAGGAGCAGGTGGCCGCCTATTTAAACGCTGCCAAATCGACCATTTCACAATACGAGAATAATATTAACGAGCCTGATCTTGAAACCCTGGTCAAGCTTGCCGATTGGTTCGGCGTAACCATTGATGATCTGCTGGGGCGCAGCTTGTATGATCAGCGTCCGGACTCCGGCAGCAGCAATTCGCTCCTCATGGAACGCCTGACAGAGGATGAAGAAGAATACCTGAAGGAAAGTCTGGCTATGTACCGCCGATTCAGATCCAAGCAAAGCGGCCGGGAGGAATAACGATGGGAAGGCACCGGACAAGCCCTGCCACTGCCCTCGTAACCGGAGCATCCAGCGGTATTGGCATGCAGACCGTTATCCAGCTCGCCGTTGCCGGTACGCGTGTTGCAGCCTGCATGCGGGATCTGGACGCCTCCCGGGCCTTAACGGCCGCCGCTTTCGCTGCCGGAGTGGACACCGGACGGTTGATCCGCTGCCTTCGCATGGATGTAACGAGCCAGCAGCAGATTACGGAAGCGGTATGCCGGGCAGAGGACTGGCTTGGTGAAGGGATTGAGCTGCTGGTTAATAATGCAGGCCAGGCAATTGGCGGATATCTGGAGGATGTACCGCCTGCACTGTGGCGCGAGCAGCTGGAGACCAACGTTGTCGCCGTTGCCGCTGTAACACAGGCCGTTCTGCCAGGAATGCGGACACGAAGCGGCGGGAAGATCTTAAATGTGGGCAGTATCAGCGGCCGAATCGGCTTTCCGGGCTTCGGTCCCTACGCCGCTTCCAAGTTCGCACTTGAGGGGTTAAGCGAATCGCTGCGGCACGAGCTTCGCCCCTTTGGAATCCATGTTGTACTGCTGGAAGCCGGTGCTTACCGGACCGGGATATGGTCCAAAGGCATGGCGGCTGCTTCCGCTCCCCGGCATTCTGCCTACCGTGAGCAGTTCGGACAAATATTGGCTTATGTCAGGCGGTCAGCCGAAGCTGCGCCTGAAGCCGAAGAAGCGGCCAAGCATATCGTACATATCGCATCACTGAAGCACCCCAGGCTTCGCTATCCAATCGGACCAGGCGTCAAGCTCACCCTGCTTGGCAAAGCACTGCTGCCTTGGCGGATCTTTGAGGCCGTTGTCGCCAGGAGGCTCTACCGCTAGTCCTGTATAAAATAATACGATTGAATAAGAACAGGGGAGCCGGCGGCTCCCCTGTTCTTATTCGTTTTATATGGTTAACTGGAGGAATGAGGCTGCGTCCCGGTAACAAGCGCCTCTTGACCCGTCCGGCGCTGAAAGTAATAGTGCTTGCGGCAAAGTCCTTTAGCCAGGACCGGCTCTTCGCATCCATTCTTCTGGCAAGCTTTCTTCACCATCCGGTACTTGCTGAACATAGGGTCACCATGGCGTCTGAGACGCTGGTGATGCATAGCGCATAGCCTCTTCGCCTTCACGTGCTTATCACACCCGTCTACCGCGCAGCTGTTCATTTCACTCACTCCTTCAAAGCTCTCTACAGTTGTATGATTACTGTAAAGATTAACAAAGGCGGTGATTAGCGTCGAGCCGATCCCAGTTCTTTGGCGACAGAAATCGCGGTCTTTTGTATCAACAAACCCGGTATTCATTCCGACAGGATGCAGGTTCACGCAATGTCATGATCCATTAACCGGAGACCAGCCGGTCCATGATTTCATTTAATTTATCTCTGGAGGTATAGGCTGTCGGCTCGTAATCATAAAAATGCACCAACACACTTTCCCCGCATGGCTTGATGGTCAGTACATGCCGCAGATGAATAATATAGGCCCTGTGCGACTGGACAAAGCCCGGTCCCAGCTTCTTCATAACCGAGGCCAGCGATTCATAGGTCTCAAAAGTCGCTGCCCTCGTGTGCACCACTGTCTTGCGCCCTACCTTTTCAATGAACAAAATATCATCAAGCGGGATGAAATGGATTGCCCTTGAGGATTGGATCATTACCTTCGCTTCCTGCTCCGCTGGCACGGTCTGCCCTAAGGGCGGAACAGCCGGAAGAGTCTGAACTGCTCGCTTTGCACGCTCTATCACCTGCGCCAGTCTGACGATCTGAACAGGCTTCACGATATAATCAAAGGCCTGGATTTCAAAAGCTTCAACTGCATACTGGTCATATGCCGTTACGAAGACTACGAGCAGTTCCGGCAGCAGCCGTAAGCACTCCCGGACGGCCTCCAGACCGCTTATTCCCGGCATGCTGATATCGGCAAGTACCAGATGCGGCCGCTTCTGCAGGACAAGCCTCACCAGCTGTTCTCCGTCTGAAGCGGCTCCTATCATCTCCACCTGCTCGAAGGTCTCCAGGAAACGGGTCAGGATGTCCCTTGCACCACTGTTATCCTCCGCGATTACAACCTGTAACGTGCTCATGCTGGATTCTCCCTCCACTGCTGTCAGGCTATCTGCTGCAGCTCCACATTAAATACACAGCCGCTGCGGCCATCGCTTTCCATTGTTATGTTCCCGTCCATCAGCGCCAGCAGGCGCTTGGTCAGTGTTAATCCTATACCCGTACCCTCAATCTCCGGCGAAGCATGAGCGCGGTAAAAGGGATCAAATATTCGTTCCGCCTTATGAGGCGGTATACCAATTCCCGTATCGCTGATCGTTAACCGGTAGATCCCGTCTGCCGATTGGCCCATCAGCGTAACCGTTCCCTTGCTCCGGTTGTACTTAATGGCATTGGAGATCAGGTTGAACAGCACCTGGCGGAGCCTTACCGGGTCCGCCAGTACAACCGCCTCCAGACTTTCGAGTTTATTAATAATGACAATGCTCCGTTCCCTGGCAAGCGGCTGCATGACCTGGACACAGTCTTCAAGGAGGCTTCCAAGACCGACAGGAATATGGCGGACTCTCATTTTTCCCGCTTCAATACTGGACAGATCCAGAATATCATTAATTAGTGTAAGCAGATGATTGCCGGCGGTAATAATTTTGTCCGCGTCCTGAACCAGGCGGTCCGAATCCGGAAGCTTGGCAACCCCCATCTTCAGAAGCTGGGCAAAGCCCAGCACTCCGTTAAGAGGCGTTCGCAGCTCATGATTCATCGCAGCCAGAAAATCACTCTTCGCCTGACTGGCTTCATCGGAGCGGGCCTTGGCCTGCATTAGTGAATCATGGAGCTGCTTGCGTTCCGTGTTATCCCTGAATATAACTTGTATGGAGGGCTTGCCGTTAAATTTGATATAAGCGGCCGAGGTCTCAAGGTTAAGCAAGGTCCCATCCTCGCGCCTGCACATGAACTCAAGCCCAGCAATATGCCTCGGCTCCGCGAAGACCCGCTGAACCCCCCTGCTGATAATCTCAACCTGTTCCCTCGGAACAAAGGCATAAATGCTCTGGTTCATCAGCCTCCCGTCCTGATAGCCAAGCAGCCGGGCACAAGCCTCGTTGTAGAAAACGATCGTTTCTTCCATACTGAATACGCAGATAGCCTCCGGCGATGTTTCTACAAGCAGCCGGTAGCGCTCCTCGCTCTCGATCAGTGACTGCTCAGCCTGCTTGCGTTTTGTTATATCGCTGATGGTCCCGAACACTCCTGTGAAGCAGCCGCCCCCGTCGATAATCGCATGCCCGTGAACCTCAATCCACAGCTGTTCACCATCGATTCCCTGACAACGCATCTCATGATGACAGTAATCGATTTCTCTTCTGTACAACGGCTCAAAGTAATACTGGCTTAATGCTTTGTCACTAGGGTGAAGGCCAGCATCATAGCGCTTACCAAGCGATTCCTCCACCGGTCTGCCTGTCACCCGGGTCCACTCCTCATTTAAGAAGACCCACCTGCCTTGCGCATCTGTCTGAAAAATAACAGCCTTCACGTTGTTTACAAGTGACTCATATTTATCTGTTGACTCCTGCAGCTGCTGCTGCAGCTTCCCGGATTTCTCCGTGAAACTGAGCATCAGATGGGTAGCCAGACCCGCAACCGCTCCAGCAATCAGGAAGCTGGCAAGCACCTGGGGTATACTATCCCCCTCCAGCACCAGGCCGATTACGCTCGCTGTGGTGATGATACAGAATATATTCATGCAGGCCCACTGCTTCCCGCCCGGCTTCACGGTCTCGGCAATCAGACCGCAGACAGTACCCATCAGCAGGGCACTCACAGCAGCAGGCATATTAAGGCCAAACAACAGCCATCTGCCGAGCACAATAACGATGGCCGCAGTCAGGCTGGCCTGCCAGCCCCAGAACCTCGCAGCAGCCGCTATGCATAAGTAACGAAGGTCCAGTATAAAGTCAGGCCGGAGCTCAAACCCTGACAACATGAGCACCGTCCCTGCTCCCCCTTGCGCCACACCATACATAATCTGAAGCTTAACCGGCTGCAGTCTTGTCATCCAGAACCGTTGAACAAGAATGTTCAAGAGCAGCAGAAGCGCGGCAAAAATACATAAATCATTTAGAATATCAAGCAATAGCGAGCTGAGTTTAATAAGAACTTCCCCCATCATTGTTGTCATATCGTGTAGTAAAATGTCGAAAGTTTCATTTCTATCATACCAGAAATATGTAAATGTTCAATTAAAAAACCGCCACCCCTGTTGGGCTGGCGGCTCTTGATTGGCACTTAACAGCACGCTTTTATGGCAGTGCGTAAAACAGTATCGCGAAGAAATGCAGGATGGAGCCTGCCAGCACGAACATATGCCATACCGCATGATGATACGGGAAGCTCCGCCACATATAGAAGATCGTTCCGACTGTATACAGCAGCCCGCCGCCTACCAGCAAATAAAAACCGTTCGGCGCCAGATGTTCAACAAGCGGCCCCCAGGCGAACACGATAATCCATCCCATGGCAATATACAATATAGTCGATGTGAACAAAAATCTGGAAGCAAAGAAGGATTTAAATACCACGCCTGCCACCGCCACGCCCCAAACTACCCCAAATAAAGACCAGCCGAGCGCCCCCTGCACGATATGAAACAGTATTGGCGTATAGGAGCCTGCAATGAACAGGTATATGCAGGAATGATCCATAACCTCCAGTACCTTCTTAGCTCTGCCCTCCGGGAAGCTGTGAACAAGTGTTGATGCGATATAAAGCATCAGCATGGCGGTACCATAAATCGAGAAGCTGACGACATGGAGCGGAGTCCCTTTTAGCGAAGCGGACACAATCAGCACGACTAGCGCCGCAACACTTAATGCAGCACCAATCCCATGTGTAATCGCATTGGCAATCTCTTCTTTCCGGGTGTACGTATGTGTATTGGCCATTCCTATTTCCCCCTCCTTCCTGATCGTGCCGCCTACACGGCACATACTGATTCCTCGTATACGCTTATGAGCGTGACGTTCCTGTCAGATTGATTCTGTCCGGTTGTATAAAAACAGGCTGCCCCTGTATAGGGGAGCCTGCTTAAATCCAGCCGTCACACTTGAGCTTGCTTAGACGCCCATGCGTTTCCGCTGATTATTAATCTTCTTCGTATTCTGGCTCTTCATCTTGAGGCCGCCGCCGCCTTGATGAGACTGCTTCTGGCGTCCGACTGCGTTCGCTTGAGCCTGTTTCTTCTGCTCCAGCTTCGCCTTAACAGCTTCTGCAAGCGAGACTCGCTTTGGCTCCTTTGACTCCTGCCCCTCGGCATTTGATCCATTATGCTGTTCTTCCGTCATGGAATCCCCTGCTTTCCACTTAAACTTATCTGTAGTTTACCATGTTTGCGGATAAGCCGCACCCATTTTTAGTAAGCACGGTCATATGACTTGGGAGCAGCCTCCAAATAACGGCCTGTCGTTTCCTTAATCGCTGCCAAAGCCCAGTAAGGATTGCGCAGCATCCCGCGCGCCACACCAATCATATCCGCATCTCCGCTTCTCAGCGTCTGAGCCGCCAGCTGCGGATCTTCAAGCAGTCCGACCGCAATGACCGGGACACCCAGCTTATCCTTGAATGCCTTCGCATAAGGAACCTGGAAGCCTGGTGTATTAGCCGGCTTGCGGGCACCTGGAGCGCCCTCTCCGCCAGTCGAGATATCGAAGATGTCGACACCCGCTTCCTTATACCGGCGTCCGATCTCCAGTGCATAATCCAGATCGTATCCGCCATCAACATATTCGACAGCCGAGATCCGCATGATCAGCGGCATCCCCTCCGGCATGACACGCTTTACCGCCTGAATGATTTCAACGCCAAACAGCGATTTATCGCGGCCGTACTCATCGGTACGCTGGTTGGTATACGGGGAGTGGAATTGATGGATCAGATAACCGTGTGCCCCGTGCAGCTCAATCGTATCTACACCAGCCTCAACCGCCCGCCGCGCTGCGTCTGCGAATTTGTCAACCATCTCCTTCACTTCCTGCGTCGTCAGTTCGCGGGGAGTCCTGAAGGTATCATCGTAAGCGATGGCCGAGGGCGCCACCGGCTGCGGCGCATCCTGCGCTTTCCGCCCGGCATGGGCGATTTGGATGGCAACCTTGGCGCCATATTTCTTGGACTCCTCGATGATACGCTTATAAGCCGGTATCTGATCGTCAGCCCAAAGGCCAAGACAGTTGTCCGTAATGCGGCCATCCGGCTCCACGTTTGTCATTTCAATAATCATCAGGCCGGTGCCGCCAACAGCGCGCGACACGTAGTGCACATAATGCCACTCCGTAGGTGTTCCATCCTTCTCCTCCACGGCATACTGGCACATCGGCGGCATAACGATACGGTTTTTCAATTCTAGATTCTTATAAGAGAATGGTGTATCAAGCTGTACAGTCATCGGATTCTCCATCCCTTCCACTATAGAGTATTATTTTCCTGAAGCATCTCTCTATACATCTGTTCCCTTATTATAATACAGTTCACTATAACAAATAAAGCAGCTTAATTATCATGCTTGTATGCCGGATGTGCGGATTCATCCTATTCGTCAATCCTGTCACTGCTCCTGTATAATAAGGTTAAGCTACCCAACACGGGAGGGATTAGATGGGAAAAATGGTATGCCTGCACGGCTTCACGCCGGAGCAGCAGGAGAAGGTGCGGCAGCTGACGCCCGGCTGGAGCCATATTTTTGGCCGTACGGGGGAAATTGACCCGGCCTGCTATAGCGAGGCCGAAATTATCTGCGGCTGGAACGCAGACGCCGCGCGGGAATGTCTGAAGCCAGAATCAGCGCTGCGCTGGGTCCAAACCTGGTCTGCCGGTGTGGACAAGCTCCCCCTGCAGGAATTGGAAAGCCGGGGTGTGCTCGTGACCAATGCCAGCGGTGTTCATCCCGAGCCAATGTCGGAGACGGTGCTTGCCCTCATGCTCGGTCTGACACGCGGCCTGCACCGTTCCATACGCGCACAGGCAACTGCAGCTTGGGAGAAAACGGGCAGCCTGCCCGAAATGCACGGCAAGACAGCAGCCGTCATAGGCGCTGGGGTAATCGGACGGGAGGTAGCCTTCCTCGCGAAGGCCTTCGGCATGCGGACGATAGGCGTCCGCCGCAGCGGTAAAAGCGCTCCGGGCTTTGACCGTGTCGTAACCGAAGACCGGCTCGACCAGGTTCTCGCAGAGAGTGACTATGTTATAAATATACTGCCCTTGACGGCTGATACGCGCCATCTCTTTGACGAACGGCGGTTTAGTCTTATGAAGCCAACCAGTTATTTTATCAATGTCGGGCGCGGTGCCACCGTGAAGACCGAGGCGCTCGTTACCGCCCTGCAGACAGGCAGCATCGCGGGAGCGGGACTTGATGTGTTTGAGGAAGAGCCGCTCCCTGCCGGCCATCCGCTGTGGAAGCTGGAGAACGTCATACTGACCCCGCATAATGCCGGCGCTACCGAACACTACAAGGATCGCGTCGTAGCCTTGTTCCTCGACAACCTCCGCCGCTACCTCGCCGGGGAACAACTGAGGAACTTGGTGGGCTACAGCCAAGGTTATTAGGCGTGCATAGCAGCCTGATGTTCTTGGGCTACAGCCAAGGTTATTAGGCGTGCATAGCAGCCTCATGTCCTTGGGTTACAGCCAAGGTTATTAGGCTTACTTTAATCAAAACAGCTGCAGAGCTAAGACTGGAAGAGTCTTAGCTCTGCAGCTGCTAGGTTACATCAACGTTCCCCCGCAGTACGTTCTGTTGCAATGCTAGACACCCGACAAAACTGCAGCCTCTCGCTCTTCCTCCTCTGCTAATTTGCGCAGCCGCTTCCGGTATGTAATCCGTGACAGGCTCACACTGCATTCGTACAGCAGCAGCAGCGGGATGACCACCAGCACATCGGAGACGATGTCGGGCGGTGTTACCGTAACGGCCGTCACGGCCAACGCGAAGTAAGCTGTTTTCCTGGCTTTGGCGAGTCTATCGGGGTTCAGAATACCGAGCCTGGTCAAGAAAATAACAATGGCCGGCATTTCAAACAGCAGACCGAACGGAAGTGTCAGATTGAGCATAAACCGAAAGTACTTCTCCGCTGTATATAACGCCTGAAATTGCCCAGATGATAACCCGAGCAGGAACGAAGAGACAACCGGAAATACGATGAAATAGCCGAAGCTGATTCCGCCAATAAACAGCAGGGATACAGCCGGAATCATGCGAAAAGCGGCTCTGTGCTCTTCAGCACTCAATGCCGGCTTCACAAACTTCCACAGCTGATAAGCACCTACCGGAGTAGTGACGGCTGCTGCGATAACGGCGGAAATCATCATATATACCCACAAAATATCTCCCGGACCAAGAAGGGCAAGCCGGATATCCAGGTGCTGCGTCAGCCAACCGTATACCTGCTGCACATAACAGAGCGTAGCTGCCAGCGCGCCAATAAAGGCGAACATGGCTATCATAATCCGCTTGCGAAGCTCACCAAGATGCCCGGTCAGGTTCATCATGTCCATCTTCATTCCCTCCTTTCCATATTGAAGAGGGATGCAAACGGCAGCAGCCGCACACCCCTCTCTAATTCCCTGCTCAGCCCTCCAGTACAGCAGGCTTCTCCTGCTTCACTTCCACAACGGCTAGGCCGCTCCGTGTTTCCCGCAGCTCTGATTCTTCCTCCTGCACCAGCTCCTTCGTGGAACGCTTGAATTCGCTGAGCGTCCTTCCAAACGCGCGTCCAATCTCAGGCAGCTTGGATGGCCCGAAGATGACGAGCGCAATAACCAGAATCAAGATTAAGCCGGGGATGCCAATACTCTGCAGCATGCTGGCTCCTCCTCTCGTCAATGTTATTTAACTGGCGGTCTTTGGATATACGGCAACCGCTTCGATCTCAATCAGCCAATCGGAATGGACCAGACCCGCCACCGCCACGGTCGAGCGGGCCGTCTTCACTGGATTGCTCTCCGTGTTGAAGAACTCCCCATAGGCGTCAAACCAGCCCTGATAATCCACCTTACCTTCCTTCTCCGGGTCTGCTACCAGATAGACGCGCAGATAAACCACATCGGAGAGGGTAAGCCCCTTCTCCCTCAGATCGGCTTCAATCCGCTTTAAAATGCCGGTCGCCTGCGTCTTCGTATCGCCATAGCGTTCATGAATGGTCTTACCGTCCGCTTTCAGCTGCGGAGGCACGGTTCCGCTGGTCCAGAGATAGGCCATGCCTTCCGGCACGGATACACCTGACGCAATGGACGAAGTCGGGCTTCCGTAAAACTCCGGCTCATCAATCGGCTCATCCGGATATTTGTTCGGTGTTAGCGGGCTGGCCCCATATGCCGTTAAACCGGCCAAGCTCACGGATGCTGCCAGCAGGGCAAGCAGCAGCCCTTTTTTTACCATTCGCATATCGCCACACTCCAATCGTATTAAGTAGGTCATTTAGGTATAATAGCTGCTCACTGCTTCATTACACGTTCATGAATGCGGTTTACGACAAGCCGGGCTGATTCGAAGGCTCCTGCCATCCAGCCGGTCAGGTAGCTCATATGCTCTCCAGCCAGATAGATCCGGCCGTCCGGCTTGTTCAGTATCGGATAAATCGTCTTCCGGTCCTCCGAAGAATAGCTCGCCCATCCGCCCAGGTTGTACTCCGTCTTGTGCCAGGCAATCGAGAACGAGGTCTCGAACTCCTTGTAGAACTGGGGGTGAATCTTGGCCCCCTGCTTGAGCGCGTATTCCTCCCGGCCGGCAAGCGTCATGTCACCGAGCTTAATTGCCTGTTCGCCGAAATTGTAGTAGCCGACCACGATGCCTTTCCGGCCGAGGTAGCCGCTTGACGGATACCAAATCTGGTTGATGTCCATATTGGTGGTCGTCATTCCGCTAAAAATATTCTCGTCCTCTTCCCAGAACCGCCTCCGGAACTGGAAGCCGATTTTCCCCGTTTCCGCATAATGGACCTTGGCGATTGCCGCCGCCATCTCCTTGCTGAAGTCAGCGGGGATATCCTTAAGCACACTCAGCGGAATAGTGCAGATGCAGTACTCCCCTTGCACTTCCTGCATCGTGCCGGCTGCATCCTTATAGAGTACGGCAACGCCGCTTGCAGTCTGCTTGATCTGCTGGACAACCGCTTGATACCGGATCATGGTGCCGACCTTTTTGGCGAGTGCTTTGCCGATTTGGTCCATGCCGCCTACAGGCTGGAACATCATCATCTGCTGATCCAGGGAGTACTCCGAGCTAAAGCTGTTTCCAAAGCCCGACTGGATGATCGCGCTGATGTTATAAGGGTCCTCCTGTTCACCGGGCGTTTCACCCCCGCCGGGCAGCACCTTATACCCTCTGCGGCCCGTGCCCTTGTAGAATAGATCAGCATTCAGGTCTCCCTCTCGCTGCAGATAGATAAGGAGCTTCTCCTTGTCATTCTGGCTAAGAGGCAGATCCAGCGCATTCTTATTGATGGCTTTAGCGAGCAGCTCGCTTGTAAAACCGCGCATATCGGCCTTCGCCGCACGCTTCGGTACCTTCTTCCCGGAGAGAGGCCCTGCATTCTCGCTGTAATAATAGGCCGCCTCATTCACATTGCCGAATACCTCAAGCGCCACCCCGAGCTCCTTGCAGTATTCCATTGTGATATGGTGCTGCGGGATTCGGGCGGGGCCAGGGTTAAAATACTCACCTTCATCAAAGCGGGCGGTCTGCTTGGCTCCACCGACTTCTGTGACCGAATCGCCTCTGCGGATCGTCCAATTACGGCCTCCCGGCCGGGAACGGGCTTCTAAGATGACACAATCGTAACCGATCTTCGCCATTTCATAAGCTGCTGTCATGCCCGCAATACCGGCACCCAGAATAACAATCTTCCTGCCGCCCCGCTTGGTCATCTCCAGCTCAGCGGGAGGAGGCAGTACAGCCGAAGCCCCCGCAGGACTGCCGAGCAACCCCAAACTTCCCATCGCACTATACATGGCGACCGCTCCGCCGGCTTTGGCGACCTGAATCAAGAACTGCCTACGTGATAGCTGAGCTCCCATTTGATGATCAGACATTGGTTTCCTCCTTCGCCGCGATTATCAGCGTCGTTCTCGAAACCAGCATAGCACCTGAAAATCAGCTCGTGGCTTTTTGTGTTATATTTCCTTACACAGTTTGCATGAAGAAACCCTGCGACAAAGTTTTAATGTAAGATAATCTAACAGTACTATTTTCATCTGCATGGAAATAAGCAAATATAGAATAAAAGAAATTGAAATATTCAAGTTATCTCATCGCGGCCGTGTTCACAAAGGAGGAAACAGATGTCTTACAAAGAGAAAAAGGTAATGACAATCGGTTTGGTCAGTGAGCTTACAGGCTTATCGGAGAGAAAAATCCGTTACTACGAGGAAAGGAAGCTGATATTTCCCGAGCGGACAGCCGGCGGAACACGTAAATATTCATTCCTGGATATCGAGAGGTTGTGTGACATCGCAGAAAAGATGGAGGATGGTTTGTTCACTCGTGAAATTAAGGAGCTGGAGCGAAGGAAACGCAAGTCCGCCTCTCTCGCCTAAATAAGTAAAAAAAGGAGAAGGCAGCCCGCCTCCTCCTCACAATTCAGTTATAGCCAGCCCTTCTTACAGGCACCTGCCCCCCGTATTAAACCGCATCATTCGAATAAGCTACACGGGCATCAACGGTGATCTGCAGCTCTGCCGTACCGGCATCCTCAACAATCTCAGGATGCCGGTGCTTACCGTACATCCACCACTTGCGGACCGGCCGCTCTGCATCCGGCTGTTCTATGAAATGAAACAGATTCAGCTCAGCCCGAAGACGGTTAATTTCGGCTGCTGCCGCGGTCGTTACACCTGTGATCCGCACCTTCCAGCTGCCCTCGCCTTCTCCCAGGCGGGTATCGCCGTTTCCATCCTGAATGGTGAAGCTTTCACCCGTCTTACCTGTATCCAGGAGCACGCGTCCCGTAACATGCTTGACCAGCAATCTGTGTTTTGGTTGTTCTGCCAACAGCTTCCCCTCCCCTATCTCTTAATAGAATCCGCTTCTAGGGCAGATCAATCAGCATAAAGAACGCCTGCTCTCCCGCTGTCTCCAGGGTAAGCTCAGGCTCCTCTGTTATTCTGGCTGCATCACCGATCTGAAGGGCTGACCCATTAACAGACAAAGAGCCTTCAATGATAAACAAATACACGCGACGTCCGGCATCTTGACGGAATTCAAGCGATTTTCCGGCATCCAGCCTGGATAGATACATCGTCAGATCCTGGTGAATATCCGATATCCCTTCCCCCCCACCGCGAGCAACAATCGGCAGCAGCCTGCCCTTCATCGCCTCCGGGTCAAAAGAGGATGTCTCATAAGAAGGCGTAAGTCCGCTCTCGCTAGGTGTCATCCAGATCTGCAGGATATGGCATTCCTCATCCGCCGGGTTGACCTCCGAGTGGATTATCCCTGTTCCCGCGCTCATGCGCTGTACGCCGCCAAAGCCGGTGATCGCCTTGCGTCCCGTGCTGTCCTCATGCTTCAGCTGTCCCCTAAGAACAACCGATACAATCTCCATCTCTCTATGCGGATGAGCGCCAAAGCCGCGGCCTGCTCCAATAATATCGTCATTGAATACTCTAAGCGGACCGAATTCGGTGTTGTCCGGATCGTAGTGCTCCCCGAATGAGAAGCTTGCCCTGCTCGTCAGCCAATCCAAATCCGTGCGGAATCTTGAAGCTTCCGGATAGATATTAATCATTCGTCTCACCTCTCCCTAAGATGTAGTCAAAATTATACCACTGTCAGGAGGAATAGTCGGGACTTCGTGCAAACTCCTGCATCCATTCCCATACGCTGCCGAGCGTCCGCTGCAGGTTGGAGACCTGGTCCTTGATAAACGGCGGCCGGGCGCGGAAATAATCAGCGTGCCCGCCAACTACCTGTATGGAGCCAATGTGCCCGGGGGCGTATCGTAAGGCATCCCATACCGGAACGCCATACCTGCCGGTACGGAAGCCGCCCCAGCTGCCGATCCGTGTCACCGGATCGTTAACCTTTCCGCTGCCGTCCACGGCATAGAAATAACTGACCTTATCCCTGTACGCCGGTTCTATTCTTACCTTGGGCGCTCCAACTTGAACCATCCGGCAGTCGCTGACAATTCCCTCTTCGAGCAGCATTTTCCCCGCGTGATAGGCCGCTACCCCGCCGCCGCTGTGACCGATCAGAAGCACGGACCGGCCTGCAGAGGTTAGCCGCACAGGCTCTGCGGCGGCTTGTCCGCCGCCCGGACGCCGAAGTCTGTTTCGGCGGAACAAATCCTGGCGCACCTCATGAATCTGACGAAGCAGGCTTCTTGTATAATCACCGTAGGGATATACGACCTGGATCCGTACCTCTTCCCAGCTGCTTCGGCACAGGCGGTCCAGGATTTGCTGACAGTCGGCAAAAAATCCTGGTCTGGTGGCTACTCCCGCCAGCAAATAAATGTCCAAATGGTCATGGTCCGTCCGGTCCATCGTCATCTGCATCTCCTTCCGTCCCTTCTCCGTACCTTGCGGGCAGGATCACCCTGGCAGTGTCAGCCTTCTTCCGGTTAATAGCGTTATTATGCGGCAAACAACGGGCTTCTCATTCCGCGGACAGGCTGTGTCCTGCAGAAAAGCACCTAAACCCTTTGTGCAGTCATTGTACAGGATAGGCCGGCTATCGTGCCACTCTTCCCGCACCGAATATACTCTGTACGTATTTTACACGGCAGCCGGGGAGGGCAAACGAGACTGGCCACGACTTCGCCCTTGTCCTTCCCCCGAAAACAACAGCCGCCTTACCGGCCAGGGCTTAATGCCCAGCCGGGAAAGCGGCTTGTTCTTAATCCTTGCTTATTCATTTCATTTAACCCTCTAAGAGAGACCCTTGAGCACAACCATTACCTCATGCTGCTGCCCGTCGTCAGAGAGCTCGATATAAGCGCCGTGCTCATCCTCTTTTGCAAACGATCCTTTGCCTGAGGACTTGCTGTGCTCACCATCGGTCTCGCCATTGATAACACGGATGCTGTACATCGTTCCGCCAAAACGGTAATCCGCCGTGAAGCCAGGCCAGCTTCGCGGTATATTCGGGCGGATATAGAGACGGTCAGCGGCCCGCCGGATACCGAGTATCCATTCAACCCCCGCCTGGTACATCCAGCCTGACGCGCCTGTATACCAGGTCCAACCGGCCCTTCCCTTGTAAGGCTCTGACATATATACATCAGCGGCCATTACATAAGGCTCGCCGACATACGTCCGGATATCCCCCTGGGAAGCGGTATGGTTAACCGGGTTCATCATATTAAACAGCTCGAACGCCTTATCGCCATCGCCCAGCATGGCCCAGGCCACAATGCTCCAGATTACACCATGTGTATACTGTCCCCCGTTCTCGCGGATGCCTGGCGGATAGCCTTGAATATAACCCGGCGTAGGCTCGGTCTTATTAAAGGCAGGCGTCAGCAGCATAGCCACATCATGCCCGCGGTCGACGAGCTCGCGGTCAAACGACTGCATCGCCCTAATACTGCGCTCCCGCGGCGCCCCCCGGGAAATAACCGACCAGGATTGCGCAATCGCATCAATCCGGCATTCATGGGCGCTGTTCGTTCCCAGCCAGTCGCCATGATCGGTGTAGGCCCTGCGGAACCACTCCCCGTCCCAGGCATGCTCATTAAGCGCCTTAGAGAGCGCTTCGGTACGGCTTCTGAGGTCATCCGCACGCTCCTTGTCACCTCTAGCTTCACAGTGGGGCGCGAACATTTTCAGCACGGTGACAAGGAACCAGCCCAGCCACACGCTCTCTCCACGGCCTTCATCGCCTACACTGTTCATACCGTCATTCCAGTCCCCGATTCCCATCAGGGGCAGTCCATGCTCCCCGAGTCTGTATGCCCGGTCAATGGCGCGCAGGCAGTGCTCATAAACTGTTCCGCTCTCATCAGAGATGACGGTCGGCTCATAACGCTCGTGCTCTTCCTCCGTAAGCTCGCTGCTTGTGAGATAGGGCTGAACCTCATCCAGTACGGAAGCGTCTCCGGTATGCTCAATATACCGGGCGGCACTGTAAGGAAGCCACAGCAGGTCATCCGAATATTTGGTCCTGATTCCGCGTTCAGTCTCGGCATGCCACCAATGCTGGACATCACCTTCACGGTACTGGTGGCGTGCGTGCAGCACGATCTGCGAACGTGTCAGGTCCGGGCGGGTATGAAGCATGGCCAGCGAATCCTGCAGCTGGTCCCGGTATCCATACGCGCCCCCTGCCTGGTAAAATGCCGATCTAGCCCACATCCTGCAGGCTAACGCCTGATACAGCAGCCAGCCGTTCAGCAGCACATTCATCTCCCGGCTTGGCGTATCGACCTGGAGCTGTCCCAATGCATTCGCCCAATACCGCTGGGAGCGGTTATAAGCATCGACTCCAGCCTCCGGCTTCCCGTATTTGCGCGCCAGCTCTGCCGCTTCTGCGGCTGTTCTTCCGCAGCCCAGCACAATGTAAACCTTGCGCTCGGTCTGCGGCGGCAGGGCAACGCTGAGCTGAAGTGCTCCGCAGCTGTCGGCCATCGGTCCGGCCTTCCCTGAGAGCGTCCGCTTGCGCATAGCCTGAGGCTTCGCCATGGAGCCGTTGCGTCCGATGAATTCCTCCCGGGAGCAGGTGTAAACAGGTATGCTGCGCTCGCCAGGATCCAAGCCATCCGCATGAATATGGAGAAACGCCGTCTCTTCACGGAAGGTTTCCTGGAACACGTTGCGGGCCATCAGGCTTTCCGTGTCCCGGTCATAAGCCGTCATAATATAGGAGGCGTTCAGCTCACGCCTGACCCCCAGCACCCATTCCACATAATACGTTACAGACAGCTGCTTGTGGGCTCCCGTAGTGTTGTGAAGGGTAAGCTCCACGATTTTTACCGGATCCTGCTCGTCCACACAGATATTCATGGTGTGGGCGATACCGTATGCCTCTGATTCGAAGCGGGAATAACCATGGCCATGAGCCGCTGTATAGGTAAACCTGCCGCCTGCCGGACTTGGAGAAGGCGACCAGTATTTCCCCGTGCTCTCATCCCGGATGTAGCAGGCTTCCCCTGCCGGGTCCAGCACGGGATCATTGGACCAAGGCGTCAGCTTGAACTCGCGGCTGTTGCGGAACCAGGTATAGCCTGTCCCGAGCTCTGTTACCATGCAGCCGAACTGCGGGTTAGCCATAATATTGGACCACGGCGCAGGCAGATGACGCCCTGCCTGAATACCTATCCGGTATTCCTTTCCTTCCGGTGTAAATCCGCCCCAGCCATTCCAGAGAATTGTCTCGTTCTGCAGGTCGGGTACAGCTGCAACCCCTTCAGCATGATCCACTTCCCCGGTCTGTATGAGCAGCGGCAGCGTCTCCGGCATGCGGCCTTCCGCGGGTTTCAGCTGTGCACGCAGGCTTCTGCCGTCGGCACGCAGTATGCAGCGGGCGGCTGTATACAGCAGGGTATGTTCCGCTTCGCTGATCTGGTCACTGTTAACCGGGTAAACACCGCCCTGGCGTCCAGCCGGGCTGTGGCCGGCCGTCTGCTCCACAGTCCTGCGAATGGCATCCTGGATGTCCTGCTGGTAGCCGCCCGGTGATTCGTTCAGAACCACGAGGTCAAAGAAGACACCTTTGCGGCGCAAATACTCGTGTCCCCGGATAACCTGGGCCGCAAAGGACAGGCCTGAATCATCCCGGATAAGCAGCAGCGCAATCGGAAGGTCGCCCGAAATACCCATCGGCCACAGTCCCGTCTGGCCCATCGTGTTCGCTGCCACACGTTCCGCGCGCTCCTCCCGCATCGGCGGTGTGTAGATAATCCTTCCTGCCAGCCCTTGGTAGAGCGCAGCTTCCTGCGTCTTCATATGAAGATGACGCAGTTCGATCTGGCTTCTCGTCCAGGCCAGCTGAAGCGTGCGCTCCACCTGCTGCTCAGAGCACAGCCGTCCCGGGAGCTCAAGCGCCTCTTCTCTTGAATCAGCCATGCCGGTTATCGCCACAAGCTGCACACTTTCTCCCGGTCCGATGGTCAGACGCCGTCTCATTACAAAAGCCGGATCAATGACCGCGCCTGTTGTCCCCGAAAGCTTTGCACGGACTGACTGCGGTTCTTCCAGCCCGCAGCCTCTGCCGATAAAGCAGGAACGGTCTGTTTCATACTCCACCGGTCCCAAGGTGTCACAGCATGGCGCCAGCGCATGCACTGCCCAGACCGGCTTCTCATGCTCATTGCGGGGACGCCGCTTGGCAAGCAGGGCTTCGTGCGCTTCATCATACTCCGTCTGGACGAAGAGCTTGCTGAACGCCGGGTGGGCGTCGTCTGCTGCCGGCGCAGCCAGGGATACTTCCATATAAGTCGTTACTTCTAGCACGCGGGCTGTACTGCCCTCGTTCGTCAGCGTAAGCTTGCGGACTTCGGCATTAAATTCCGGTGACACGCACACCTCCAGGACCGTTCCGATGCTGCCATCCTGGCGGATGAACTTCGCCTTCTCCAGTGAGAACTGTGCACGGTACACCTGCGGCTCTTGTCTCACAGGCTGGTACGTCGGACCCCAGACCGCTTCACTCTCGACGTCCCGGATATACATATAGCTGCCCCACGGGTCAGTCATCGCATCCTCACGCCAGCGAGTCAGCGCCAGGCCCTCCCGGCGCAGATAGCCGCTCCCCGCCGTATTAAGCACGGAGGTGAATACGCCGTTTGACAGCACACATACTTCCGGTACCGGGGTATGGGGAGTTGTATACTCACGCTGCGGCGCATGGGCTGCCATGTCCGCTTCCGTGCTCCGCATGGAGGCGGATGCCCCGTGAAGCGCAAGAGCCGGTTTCTCCGGTACCCGCTCTTGCAGCAGCAGCTCGACTGACCGTATGCGCTTATCCGCATGAAAGCGGTCGACCATCGTATCTGGAAGCAGCAGATTTCCCAGCGTCACCAGCGCCATGCCCTGGTGATGCGCCATGAAGCTGCGGATGACGACGCTTGTCTGGTTCTTCGGCATCCGTTCGGCTGTACAATCCACCGCTTCATAGTAGCCGTATTCTCCCCGCGCGCCAAGCGCCTCCATCCCCTTCAGCTCCTCAAGCGCGGTCCGGGTCGCATACGGAAGCGCCATAATGGTTGCATAAGGGGCCAGTACAAGATCCTGCTCCAGACCCCGTTTAAAGCCAAGCCCGGGCACACCGAATGCTCTGTACTGATAATTCATCTGATAGTCAAAGGCGTAGTAGCCCGATTCCGAGATGCCCATCGGCACACCGCGCATCTTGGCGTACGCCGTCTGTCGCTCCACTGCTCCACGATACGTCTGGTCCCACAATGTTCCCCTATACGTCTTCATAATGAGCGGAGGCATCAGATATTCGAACATTGTGCCCGTCCAGGATACGAGCGTAGCATGCTTGCCAAGCTTCGTCATGGCCCGCCCAAGCTTGAACCAGTGGGAAGCCGGGACCTGCCCCATAGCAATGGCTATAAAGCTGGCCTGTCTTGCCTCAGATGCAAGCAGGTCATATACAATCTGTTCCTTCTGCTCAAGCCCTACATGGTAGCCTAGGCTAAACAGCTTGGTATCGTGATCGAAGAGCGGCGCAAAATTGGTGCCTGCCGCAAGCTTCTCCAGCCGCTCGATCAGCGCCCGGCCCCGCTCCTCCCACTCGCTGCGGCCCTTTCGCCTTGTGGTTCGGGCAGCTGTGCTGCCCTTATCTTTCAACCCCAGCTCAGCGGAAGCTTCAATGCTATTATCATTCATGCCTTCCGCCAGTTCTTCTGCCAGCTCAAGGTCAATCGTGACCGGTCTGAGCTTAGGGGCTATGGACGTACTTGCGGCCGCCACATTTTTTTGTTGCCCATGCTCCTGTTTCGGCTTTGCGGGCCGTCTATCCCGCTCTTGCTCTCCCTCGGCTTCATAATCTCGTCTGAGCCATTCAGCCAAGCCTTCCTTAACAGCGAGCAGATAGCCGACAAGGTTGCCCGAATCAACCGTAGACACATATACGGGGGGCAGGGGACGGAGCGTTTCCGTGTCATACCAGTTATACAGATGACCGTTCCATTTTTCCATGCGCTCCATCGTTCCGACTGTCCGCTCAAGCCGCTCGATCATCCCCGGTGTATCAATAAAGCCGAAATCCCGGGCAGTTACTGTAACGGTGAGCAGCAGACCAATGTTGGTCGGCGAGGTCCGGTGGGCGACGCCCACCGGCGGATCAATCTGTACATTATCAGGGGGCAGCCAGTTATCCTGCTCGCCTGCGTAGTCTTCATAAAAGTTCCAAATCTGCCTCGCAAGCTGTGTCAGTTCTTCACGTTCAGCCGCTGTAAGCTGCTCGGTACGAATTCCAACCGGCTGGTCCAGCCATCTCGTCACCAGCGGGGCCGACGCCCACAGAACAGCGAGCAGCAGGCCTGCTGCCAGCTGCAGCGGCGATGCGCTCCATAGCGCCGCAGCTGCAAGAACAGCTGTCAGCAGCAGACCTCCCCACAGCCCGGCAATCATGCGCGGAGAGCGGCGTTCCACTTCAGCCGAGCTCACCCACTCTAGAAGCCTGCGCTTCGAGAGGACGAGTCTGTATAGGGTCTTGGCAATCGCATTCAGCATGAGCACAGTCTGATAAGGCAGCGTGAACAGGCCAAGCGCTGCTTGTGCAGCAGCCGCCCCAAATGCCCGCGGACGCCTTAAGAGCCTGCCCACCGACTGCAGTGAACGTATAGGCGGAATAGCAAGCGTCAGCAGCACGATGCTGAGCAGAGCCAAGCCGGTAGCTGCAGGCAGCAGCATCGCCAGAAGCAGCAGGGCGTAGAGGGCGGGCTGCAGCAGGCTTCTCCGCAGGTTGTCCACCATCTGCCACCGGGTCAGCAGAGTCAAGTCAACCGGCACCCGCTTTCCACTGCGGTCACGGTAGCTTGCTCCCAGCCAGGGGAGCAGCTGCCAGTCTCCGCGTACCCAGCGGTGCAGCCTTTGCTGGTACGCATAATAGGTCGGGGGATGGCTGTCCACAAGCTCTATATCCGGCAGCAATCCGGCACGCATAAATCCGCCTTCCAGTAAGTCGTGGCTGAGCACACGGTTATCCGGTATACGCGCACTGAGAACCTGACGGAACACCTCCGCATCAAAGATCCCCTTGCCGGTGAAAATCCCCTGCTCCATTGCATCATGGTAAGGATCCGAGACAGCGAAGGAGTAGGGATCGATTCCGGGCTCCCCGGACCACATCCTGGAGAAGCGTGAGCGCATCGCCGACTCGTGGCTCATGCCAATTCTCGGCTGGAGCACCCCGTAGCCCTCGATAACCCTGGTCCCGGCCGGGTTGAGCCGCGGACGGTTATAAGGCAGGTGGATGGTCCCGATCATGCGCTGCGCCGTTCCGATTGGCAGCTGGGTATCCGCATCCAGAGTGATAATATATTTCACGCTTCTCAGCTTGCTCAGATCGCCGACATGGAAAGAGTAGCTGGTCTCCTCGGAACCTTGCAGCAGCTCCACAAACTCGACCAGTTTGCCTCGCTTCCGCTCCCAGCCCATCCACTTTCCTTCCGCCTCATTCCATACCCGTCTGCGCTGAAGGACATGGAAGGTAGTCCCTGCCTCGCCGTATTCCCGGTTAAGAGCTTCAATACTGGAACGTGCCGTCTCGTTCATGACAGCATCCAGATCGGTCTGTTCCGTATCCGAATCCTTGTAATCCCCCAGCAGGGCATAATGTATATTCGGGTCGCGATTAGCCAGATAGTGCAGCTCCAGCCGCTCAGCCATATCCCGTATCTGTTCCGGTCTCGACCAGATGACAGGAATGACAACGACGGTCGCAGCTTCCTCCGGAATGCCCGATGCATAATCGAAGCGCAGAAGCGGGCGCGATTGCGTCACGCCACAGATAGCAAAGTGGACCGTCTGAACGGCCCACTCGCTTGCCGGAAAAGCAAGCAGAACCAGGAGCGGTATCCACCACCACACAGCCGGCAGCGAGGCATTGTCCACGCCCGCGGCCCAGACTGTCAGTGCAAAGACCGCCAGGAAGAAAACAGCCAGCGTACCGAAGTACGCAAGACCGCGGTGCCGGCGAACTGCTGTCCGCTTGCTGCTCCTTGGCTTTGCACAGGTTCGGAGCGCGTTCCACAGCGCCCGTACACCCGCAGGATCAAGAAGGTAATAAGCGGCAAAAGACGGACGCGGTGTCACAGGGTCACGAGAATGAACCGATATCCTTGTTCCGTCTGACCCGCCCGCCTCACCTCCGGCTGATTCCCCCTTCCGCAGGCTATCGTCAGCATGTTCTTGAACCGCTGCTTCATGATGGTCCGCCAGCTTGATTGCCTGTTCGGCCACCAGGCTCTCCGGTACACCAAGACGACGTGACAGCGTCTCGATCCGGTCGAGAAGGACACTGCGGCTGGAAGCATCCAGCCGCGCGTAGGTTCCAGTCGCTTCCTTGCGCATCGTGCGATCGGCATAGCATAGCTTCTCGAAGGTCGGATGCCACTCCAGCCGGACGGTTTTGCGCACCGATTGAATACAGTTGCCGGCCGCCACCTGATAGGATGCCTGCAGACGATGCTCGTAGGTAATGATCTGTTCAAGACTTTCGGTCCCGTTCTCCAGCCGGCAGGTCAGCCATTCCTTGATTTCACCAGCATGGTCGGCCCATTCACCGAGCCTCTGTACCAGATGTACGATAACGGGTCCGGATAACGGAATGCTGGAGCCCGAGCGGTCGAGCGCTTCCCGGAGCGCGGCCGGATCAGGCCTGCTTCCTTCCAGAGGGGCCAGCAGGCGGTCAACATGGCGGCCAGCCTCCCTCCGCTGCCTGACCTCTTGCATTTGCGCTGCAAGCCTGCGGATCAATGCGATTTTGATCAGCAGGGGCAGCGCCCAAACTTCCGCAATCGCAAGTACAGCCACTTCCTGGTACGCATTTGTATAGGAGGTAAAAGAATCGTAGTCCAGTACACCGTCGGTATGTTCAAAATAATGCCTGCATAACGCATACGCACGCAGTTCGGCCTCATCACCCACTCTGGGGAGCCGGTGCAGCTCGCTCTTGGCTACCTCCTGCTTCATGCCGATGGCTTGTTCTTCTATAAAGTCAGCGTGATCCAGCAGCCACTCTTCCGCCGGTTGGATATCGGCCGAATCAGTGCGCTGCAAATAACGTACGAATATCCGTAACCCTTCAACATCCCCATTAAATGTTTGCAGTAACTCTTTCACTGCTCGTTTGGAGCCGCGAGTGGGAGAATGCGTAAGAGCGAGCTCACGCGCCTTTTGCTCAAGTTGCTCGGTGTTTAAAATCATGAGTCCTCCCGGGGTAATAAGGAATAGTGGAGCATGTGCTGCGTTGCACACTCCTTGGTTAAATATTCCCATTCCTGCACCTTTTTATGACCCGGCAGGGGAAAAATATGTCGACAAAACAAAAACAGCGGGCCCACTCAAGGGTCCGCTGCAGCAACAAGCTCCTATTATCCTGCAAAATCAGGCGGGTTAGAACCGGAACCCGATGCTTCACTCATTAGAATATATGGCCCTATATCACCTGCCTGCTTCCTGCAAGCCAAGCTCCCTGGCCAGAAGCTTGCATGCCTGCAGCTTGGCCTCATAGCTGTCCAGCGCCAATGTAACCATCAGCTCGTCCACTTCATAGTCGGCGGCAAATTCCAGCAGTCTCTGCTTTACCCTCGCTGGTCCGCCTACAATCATGCGCTTGCGGTTCTCAGCCATCCGCTGGCGGTCAAAGTCATCCGGCTTGTAAGCGGCCGCTTCCTCCGCTGTAGGAAAGGGCGTCCTGCTCCCCAGCTTCTCAAGAAGCAGGAGTCCGACATCGAGAGGCAGCGCCATCTGCTCAGCCAGCTCATCGGTCTCCGCGCATACAACCATAATGCAAACCCCAGCCTGTGCTTCCGTTCCTAACGAACCAGGCCGGTAATGCTCCCTGTAGCTTCGGACAACCTCCTGGCCGCCATCTCCGTTAATGAAATGGGCAAATGAGAAACGGGCCCCAAGCTCCGCCGCCCTCTGGGCGCTGTGTCCCGTCGAACCCAAGAGCCAGACATCCGGCGATGTGTCGATGAGAGGGGTTGTCAGCAGTCCATGATAAGGATGGTCCTGCGGGAACCCTCCTCCAAGGAAACCGCCGAGATCATGCAGCGATTCCAGATAGCGGTCTTCACTATTAGCTGGCTTTCCATATCGGAGAGCCATACTGGCCAGCGGCATCCCTCCCGGAGCCCGCCCAATTCCGAGATCAATCCTCCCAGGGTACAAGCCTTCCAGCACCCGGAAGGTTTCCGCTATCTTGTATGGACTGTAATGAGAAATCAGCACACCGCCTGAGCCTACACGAATGGATGTGGTCTGGGCGGCAATTGCCGCGATCAGCACCTCCGGAGCCGAGCCTGCCAAGCCAGGCGTATCATGATGCTCGGAAACCCAAAACCTCGTGAAGCCCAGCTTATCCGCTTCACGGGCAAGCCTGACCGTTTCCTCAAGCGCCTGCCGTGCTGTCATTCCCCTTCGGACTCGTGACTGATCCAGAATACTTAGTTTCAGCATTAAATTCTTCTCCCTTCTCCTTAACCTGCAAGCGTCCACCCGGCAGCTACCGGCATCTGTAAATTCTTCTTGCAAACCGGCCTTTCCGCAGCGTACTGCGGCCCTCTACATAGAAGCCCGCAAGGTTAATGGCTTCCTCAATATCATCGATAGAGACGATTACTGCACAGTCCTCGGTCATACGGCGCAGCGCCTCAAGCATTTCTTTAAGCGTATCGTCCGGCAGTACGGAGCATTTGTTGTACGGTAAATCAAGGATCGCAGCATTATAGCGGGCCTGGATGCCGCGCATATCCGCCACTTGTACACGGTCTGGATATCCAAAGTGTGCAAGATTGGCCCGCGCTCCCCTTACTGCAAGAGGATTGAGATCAAATCCCTCTATATCTACGCCTATCGCCATCGCTTCCAGCAGCACCGTACCTATCCCGCAGCACGGATCTACTGCACGTACGCCTTCGGGCTGCGGTACCGCAATATTAACCAGTGCTCTTGCAGCGCGGACCGGCAGAGCCGTCGAATAGGATTGCGGTTGGCTGTTATGCTTCATCCAGTCAGCTCCGGAAGCCGTATATTCTCCCAGAAGCCAGCGCCCTGACAACCTGGCGGCACCGATCAGACGCGCAGGACTGCGAAGATCTGCATTTCCCTGAAGACGCCCGCCGATAAGCCGTTCCGTCTGCAGCCTGGTCTCATAATCCAAGTCATCATCAGTGCGAATAAAAACAGCCTTGTAAGGCTGCTCGATCAGCGCCCATCCGCCTGCGCAATCGAGCAGCTTCTCCAGACTATCCGCTTCCTCCAGAATATCGAGTCTGCCTTTCAAATAGGGACTTCTCCCCGGTTCAATCAGCCGCTGACTTAACAGATATCCCGATCCTTCCTTCACCGGTATTCCCGTGTTGCCGAACAGCTGCTGCGCCTCCATTGCGAATAGTTCTGCTTCATCCTCATGGCAGGCGTATATGTATAATCGGTTCACCCGGCTCATCCCCATCCTGCTCGATCTGTTGCGACCTAAGCTATTACGTTCCCACTATAAAGCAAAGATGCGATAAATTAAAGAGCGGGCGGTCCTGGTGGTCTTAACGACCCGGACTGCCCGCACCCGCATGCTTAATCTTATTTTCCGTCCAATGCCGTCTCCAGAATAACCTTCCTCTGGTAAGCGAACTGCGCATTAATGGACTGCTCTAATTCAACCAGCATATCCTTAACCGGGCGGTTGGATTCGGCCGCATCCTTGAGAAATGAGCCCCAGCGCTCTGAGATCGCCTTGTCAAAAGGGGATATCGTCTGAGGCTTCATGTTGGCGATTGCCTCGGCCGTCACATGATCAATGTCCTGCCCGTCTAGCATTGGATGCCGGTTTACCCAGCTCGACGGCTGCCCCGCGGAGGATATTCCGCCGATATACTCCCAAGCAAGCACCTTGTTATTGCTCCGTTCCGGGATCAGAGCCACTGCACCTCCAGTTGAGCCGTACAAGTTCATAGGCAGCTTCGTTACGCGCCACTTGCCCTTAGTCTCCGGAGCCCATTGCTCAAGCGATCCAACCCCCCACGTTCCGAGGTAAACCATCGCCAGCCGCCCGCTGCGAAGGGCCTCCTGTCCATTCTCGTCCCAGATGGACAGGTTAAGAGAGAGCCCCTGGTCTGCAAGCTGACGGCATAATTTAATCGCGGCCTCAAACTCCCGACCAGTACGGGCAAACAGGAGACGATCGCTCACGTAACCGTTACCCCAGCCCGTAATATCGGCTGGCTCTCTGTCATGCTGGAAGAGATAGATATCCTTCTCGGCCAGTATCCGGGCTGCTTCCAGCCAGTTACCCGGGTCCTCCAGATATTCTCCCAGCTCCTCGGGTTCATAGGGCAGTCCTGCCTCCTTGAACAGATCGTACCTGTAGAACGTTACGGCAACCGGAAGCTCCAGCGGCAGCGCAATCCATTCGTCACTTCCTAGCATCTGGTATCGCGAATGATAGTTGTCCGGAATGCGCTCCTTAATAAATTGCTCACCAAAATTAGGCGTGTTCAAGTTCTCCAATGCCCCAAGCGTATTAAAAGAACCGAGCATACTATCGTCAATGATCATCACATCCGGTGCTGTGCCATCCGCCATGGCCTGCAGGTAAGCATCCGCCGCTTCACTGTGGCTAAAGATTCTGGTCTTAACTTTTATACCTGGCCTGCTCGCCATAAAATTATCACTATATGGGCCCGGATCGTAAAAGCTCCAAACGTGAAGCTCTTGATTCTGAATTTCTTGGACCGGCTCTGCAGCTCCATTTAGCGACTCAGGCGTCACCCGCTCTCCCCTGTATAAATCGCTCGAGCATCCGCAAGCCAGCAGCAGGAACAGTCCGGCAGCCCATCTCATTATAAGTATCCGTCTCACACTAAATCCTCCTTGCGGCTGCCGCCAAGCAGCGGCATCTGCTGTCTTAAAATCTGCTCTATACCGGATAAGGGCAGCGGCCTGCTGAAATAATAGCCCTGCAATTCATCGCAATCAATGGAAGACAGGTAATCATATTCCTTGCTGGTCTCTACCCCTTCGGCGACAACCCGCAAGCCCATTCCGTGCGCCAGCTGAACCACAGCTGACACAATCGAGGATTTGGTCTCATCCCAGCCGATATTCTGGATGAAAGAGCGGTCAATCTTGACGGCGTGCAGCGGCAGATCCTTCAGTTGAGACAAGGAGGAATATCCGGTACCAAAATCATCAATGGAGATTCGGATCCCCATTGCTTCCAGCTTCCGCAGCACTTCCGCCGTCGACTGCTTGTCCTGCATCAGGAATCCTTCCGTAATTTCAATTTCTAGAAGCTCTGCATCCATTCCTGTCTCCTCCAGGATCGATGTGAACAGCTGCAGCAGATTGGGATTCTCGAATTGACGGGCCGAGAAATTGACTGCCATAACAAGCTTAGGGTAACCTGCAAGCTGCCACAACTTGTTCTGCCGGCAGGCCGTCCGCAAAACCCACTCGCCAATCGCGTGAATGACGCCGGTCTCCTCGGCAAGCGGTATGAATTTATCAGGCGGCACTATGCCGAGCTCAGGCTGCCGCCAGCGGATCAGCGCTTCAACACCGTGGATCTCTCCTGTCGCTGTGCATACCCTCGGCTGGTAAAACAATTCAAATTCCTCAAGCTCCAGCGCTTTATGAAGACTGTTCTCCAGCTGCAGCCGTTCGGACAGACGCGCCTGCATGCTCGCGGAGAAAAATTCATACCGTCTTCCCCCCGCACCCTTCGCCGCATACATGGCTGCATCTGCATTCTTGACAATCTCGTCGCCGCTGTAACCATCATCCGGATAAACGCTGATTCCAATACTGGTGTGAATATAGAGCTCATGTTCACCCAAGAATATAGATTGCTGAAACGCCTCCAGAATTTCTTCGGCTACTTCTGCCATAAGCTCACGGCTTGTCCCGTCTATCAGGACAACAAACTCATCTCCGCCAAGACGGCATACCGTCATGTCCCCATGCCGCAGCTTCCGTTCCTGCTGGATGGCTTCAAGCCGGTTTCCAAACTCCTTCAAGAGCATATCCCCTACCGCATGGCCCAGCGTATCATTAATCTGTTTGAAACGGTCAATATCCATGAACAGGACACCAATCAAACCGTCGGATGCGGAATTTTCATGATTTGCAATCATCGTGCTGAGCAAGCCGGTAAAGCAAAGCCGGTTCGGCAGACCAGTAAGAACATCATGGTAAGCAAGCTTCTGCATCTTCGCCTCAGATACCGCCAGCTTGTCGGTCTGAATGCGCAGCGACTGATAGAGCCCTTCGGATTCGTCGAGCATCCTGGTTACATTCTCCGACATATCCGCAAAATTGTTGATAAGCAGGTTAACTTCCTCGACCCCGCTGGAGGGCCATTCGACCTTCTCATGGTTATGTAGCCTCTCAGGCAGACCCGAGGTGATGCCGGCCAGCTTGCGAAGACTTCCTGTCACATACCGCCCTGTATATATGCTGAAGAACGACATCAGAATAACAAAGGCCAATATTCCTACATAATTAATAAGATAAAGGGTAATTAAATCAGCCGCATAAAGCTGCATAGGCACACGAATTTGCAGGGTAAAGGAAGTCTCCGGCAGCTTGGACGTATGAATGTATACAGCTTCCTTCCAAGCATCAATAACAAACGGGGTTCTGTTGTCATCCGGGAACTGAATATAGAAGTTGTCCTCGAGCCGGTAAACGATCCCTTCCATCTTCCAGTCTTTGCCTGCATCATCAAGCCGATTCTTACTGCCGATCAGCAGATGCTGCTCCTGATCTAGCAAACCCATCGATATCAGTGATTCATTATCCGCCTTCACCATAACATCCCGCAGCACACCGATTTCCGCTATTGACTCCAGCTTCAGGGCACGCAGCTCCTGATCCGGCCACGTATTCAGTTCATCCGCGATATAAGCCGCAATCGCCCCGGAACGCTGATGCGCCTTTTGATCTAAGTCCGAGGTGTGGAAGATGCTGCCCGAAAGTATAAATACGATGAAAGGGAACATTGAGGCCGCCATTGTCAGCTGGAACACGATCTGCCCGAGCGGTACCCTGCTGCGGCTGAATACCCCTTCGTTAATCCATTTCCGGGCCGGAATATAAGCAAGCAGAATGTTGGCGATCAGTGCGTTAAAGGTTCCGTTCACAGCTGATTTGCTGACATAGATCGTAATAACCGCATTCAATTCCTTGTTGAAGACGAAATAGAGAACGAACAGGATAGGGGCAGCTGCAAACAGCCAGTATTGAAGATCAAGAATAAACAGGTTTCGTCGCTTCTTCCTTAAGAGGATGCCGACTACGGCAACTTCCAGAACCAGCAGGAAGACGAGGGAGGAATTCCCGCCTATGAAATAGGAGATAGCGGCTACAACAGCAGCCCCTCCTATGGCGGCAGGAATATTAAATAAAAGAAGCAGCAGCAGCAAAAAAATACTGCTGAATGAAATATCAAGTCCGAAAATCATGGGGATTCGCAGCAGCTCACCCGCCGCCCCGAGCACCACCAGCAGCGCAAAATAAAAAATTCTCCTGGAGTGGAGGTTCATCTTCCTCGTATCAAACATAGCCATCTTCCCGTCTGTATTATCGATTGTTCGTGCTGTGTAAGGAAAGAAACGTTGAAGTAAGAGTCAGCCTAAAGTTTATATGAAACTTTATCATGACCAGCAGTCTATGAAAGCGATTTAGAAATGAGTATCGGCAGCAGATAAATCATTATGCGAGTAGTTGTGATGTATTATAATCATACATAATTGATGGAATATGGATGGAATATGGATACTCTCATGGTTTAATGGAAAAGTAACTGTCTACTATTCTAGCATAGGCAATTCGGCCTATGGAAGCAAAATGTTGGTGAGATGACGAACATATTAACGGAATGACATATGAATCATTCCGTTTACCAGTTTATACAAAAAAACGCGCCGACAGTTCATCTGTCTGCGCGTTCCTTCTGTGTCACTATTACCTGTTAAGTCCTTATCACTCTAGCCCTTTAAAATTTCTTCAATGGCATCCAGCTCTTCTGTGCTGAAGTCCAGATTATTCAACGCCGCTACGCTGTCCTCGATCTGGCTGACACGGCTCGCACCAATAAGCGCTGAGGTGACACGGCCTCCGCGGAGTACCCATGCCAGCGCAAGCTGTGCCAGCGATTGTCCGCGCTGTGCAGCAATGTCGTTAAGCTTGCGGAGCTTCTCCACGAGTTCAGGCGTAATTTGGCTCTCCTGAAGGAAGACGGAAGGCCGGGCCGCACGTGAATCCTCGGGGATTCCGTTTAGGTACTTATTCGATAAGAGTCCCTGGGCAAGCGGGCTGAATACGATGCTGCCCACTCCATTATCAGACAGAACATCCTGCAACCCATCCTCAATCCAGCGGTTGAACATGCTGTACGACGGCTGATGAATGACGATCGGCGTTCCGAGGCGGTTCGCAATCTTGATCGCTTCCGCCGCCTGCTCCGCACTATAGTTGGAGATTCCCGCGTACAGGGCCTTGCCTTGCCGAACGATCAAGTCGAGCGCGCCAATTGTTTCCTCCATTGGCGTGTTAGGGTCCGGACGGTGATGATAGAAGATATCGACATAATCAAGGCCCATTCGCTTCAGGCTCTGGTTGAGGCTCGCAACAAGGTACTTCTTCGATCCCCATTCCCCGTAAGGACCTTCCCACATATAGTAGCCGGCTTTGGTCGAGATGATCATCTCATCCCGGTAAGGCGCGAAGTCGTTCTGCATCATCACGCCAAACATTTCCTCGGCGGAACCGGCTGGCGGGCCATAGTTGTTGGCAAGGTCAAAATGTGTAATACCGAGATCGAAGGCGCGCCGCAGCATCGCACGTCCGTTCTCAAAGCTGTCTACCCCGCCGAAATTATGCCACAGGCCCAGCGAGATCGCCGGGAGCAGCAGTCCGGAATGGCCGCAGCGGTTGTATTTCATCGATTCGTAACGATTGGATTCAGCTTGATAAACCATAGGTTTCCTGTCTCCTCTCAAATTGGCTGACGGGACTGCCTGCCAAGCCGCATGGTGTACGGAACAGCCGCAGGAATGCCTTCCTTCTGGCGGTATACCATTAGCAGGAGCGTATCCGCATCCTTCTTGATCTTGCCTTCACTTAAGTAGTGGTCCAGGTCAAACGGCAGACGCTCGATAACGGCATGCTTGTGAAGCTCCCGCTCGGCAAGACCGGCTTCGGCAAAATTCCCCGATACCTCCTCCGGACGTTCGGCAAGCAGCTTTATCCAGCCGGCCAGCTCCTGCTTGTCCAGCTCAAAGGACCACCAGACCTTGCGCGGCTTGTAATTATGATTCAGAAAATAATCGTATTTCATCAGTCCGAGCACGACATCAAGGTCCAGCTTATAGGCTGATTCCAAGGAGGAAGACTTATATTCTGTCAAGAAAGACCACAGTCTTGAGAATAAATCCTCCAGCTGGTGGCCAATTCTCTGCCAGCCCCTCTCCTCCCAATAATCCCCGAATTGCTGAAAGAAGTCAAATGGCGAATCAAACACCTGCTCCACCAGGTGAAGCAGCGTATGGTCCATCCTATGGGCGTTCCAGTATTTCTCAAGTACATCCTCAACCCGCTTGATGCGGATAATATCATCAAACGGCAGCAGGTTATTGCCCAGGATTTCATAAGGGGCCCGGTCCATAAAGATGTAGCCGTATTTGTCCGCATCAAGCCGCATGCCAGTTCCGCGCAGCATCTTCAGGAAGCCCAGCTGAAGCTCTTCGGGCCGCAGCGCGAACACATCATTGAACGTCTTGCGGAACGTGTTATAGTCCTCATGCGGCAGGCCGGCGATTAAATCCAGATGCTGGTCAATCTTGCCGCTTTCCTTCACCTTGACCACCGTGCGGGTTAGCTTCGTAAAGTTCTGACGCCTTTGGACCGCCTCGTTGGTGATATCGTTCGTGGACTGCACGCCAATCTCAAAGCGGAAAATGCCGGGCGGCGCATGCTCTGCGAGATAATCGAGCACCTCAGGCCGCATAATATCGGCTGTAATTTCAAATTGGAAGACGCAGCCCTGGTGGTTCTCAATTAGGAAACGGAACATCTCCAGCGCGTAGTCGCGCTTAATGTTAAAGGTGCGGTCAACAAACTTGATCAGCTTCGCTCCCTTGTCAATCAAATAAAGAATATCCGCTTTGGTGCGCTCGATATCGAAATAACGAACCCCGACCTCGATACTCGACAGACAAAACTGGCAGCTGAACGGGCACCCCCGGCTTGTCTCGAAATATACCACGCGGTTCGCCAGTGTGGGTTCATCCTCGGGAAAGCGGTGCGGCGAGGGCAGCGTCGCCAGATCAAGCTTGGGCCTTGGCGGATTGATCCGGATTTCCTTCGTGCCGTCGGCCAGCTCCTTGCGGTAAGCCGCACCAAACACCATATGATATTTGCCGCTCCCCGCGATCTCGGTCAGCAGATGATGGAAGGTCTCTTCCCCTTCGCCAATGACGATGAAATCCACCTGCGGAAGACGCTCCATCCAGAAGCCGGTGTCATAGCTGACCTCCGGTCCTCCCAGAATGATGCGGATCTCCGGCATGATTTTCCTCAGCATATCAATAACCGTTATCGTCTCTTCAATGTTCCAGATATAACAGGAGAAGCCCACCACCTTCGGCTTCCGGGCGTACAGGTCGGACACGATGTTCATGACCGGGTCCTTGATGGTGTATTCCGCAATATCGATATCGAAATCCCGCTCACTGAATGCTTTCAGGCAGCGGAGAGCGAGCGACGTGTGAATGTATTTCGCGTTAAGTGTTGCAAGTACCACTTTCATAATTGAGGTCCCTCATTTGTAGGCAAGTTACGTACATTGTACCGAATCCATGGCAAAAAAAGAAGAGCAGGCCCCAGCGGGCCTGCTCCGGTCGGTCTGCGAATCGGCCGTATGCCTAGTCGCGCACCTTAATATGAAGCCGTTCCAAAATTTGCATATCGATAATCGGGTACCGAACCTGCCAATTGCCGCTCTGCGTCTGTGTGACCTCGCTGGTCTCAAAGCCCCGCGGCTTGGCGTTAAAGATTTGTTCATAATAGACGAGGAACTGGATTTTCTCATCTGGCAGCATACGCTTCAGCTCAGCGCCAAGATTAAGGGCCCACAGACGCAGTTCATTCGACGCCTTGTCTCCATAAATCATATAGAAGGCCGGGTCCATCACGGTGGAAATGACCAGCCAGCCTTCCGCATCACGCGTGACATTCCACTTCTCCAGATCGGCGTAGCCCTGTGTGGTCATGATCTCACTGTACTGTTCATTTAGCAGCTCCGCGATTTCCTCTGTTGAAGCATTCTTTAGTGTAGCGGGCAGCTTCGAAGGCAGGAACGCAATGGATGCCGGCTTCTTCTTGGCCTCTTCGAGCTCCTCCTCCAGCAGCAGGTGATAATACTCGATGGTAACCGCAAAGTTCAAATCCGCGACTGTATCATCGATACCGGATGAGGTAATGCCGATCAGTTCACCATATTCATTGAACAATCCGCCACCCGAACTGCCGTGATCGATTGGCGCGCTGATCTGCAGATAGCGGATGCCATTATCCAATATTACGATGTTACTGATCAAGCCCTCGGACACGGTATTCCGCATACCGAGCGGGCTCCCAATCGCGTATACCCGGTCACCCTTGCGGGCGCTGCCCCAGGAACCCAGCTTCACCGGCTCTATACCAATTGGTTCCTTCGTGCGGATGACAGCCAGGTCTGACTGCTCATGATGGACAGCAACCCCCTGAATCGTCAGGTGACTGCCGTTATTCAGCAGGACCTCTCCCTCTGTCGCACCCTCCATAACATGGTAGTTAGTTAGAATCCAATGGTCCCCGATCACTACACCGCTGCCTTGGCCGTAATCCGTCATAATCATGACGACCTTGTCATCATTGAGCTCTACAAGCTCCGTTGATGTCAGCGGCTTCGCTGCGGGCTTGGCCGGACTTGCCGCTTCTGTATTCGCTTCATTGTCTCTCTCAGCTTCATACTGGTATTCCAGCGACTCTATCGTGATCGTTCTGTTCTTGGCATTCCACGAAATATCCGCACCGAATGCTTCGCTTATGAAGCGCAGCGGCACCATCGCGGAACCGCCGATCACTTCCGCGGGGGTACTGAGCTTAACGTTCTTGCCGTTAATTACAGCAGTAGACGAGCCAACACGAAGTGTAATCGTCGTTCTTCCTTTGCTCGCAATGATTGTCTTAGTCTGCTGTTCCCATATCACTTGCGCCTTCAAGGCGCTGAACACCGGACGCATCGGAACGAGCGTAGTGCCTTTCTTCTGGACGGGCGCCTGACTGAACGCCACCTTCTTGCCGTCAACATAGACGATAATGTCTGACTTGCCGCTCACCGACTGCGCTGCAGCTGCTGCTTGCGGTACCGCCGCCTGCACTGGCAGGGCGACAACCGCCGCTGCGAATAAAGCTACCACTAGTTTCTTGACTGTTGTTATCATGTGTCAGCGCATCCCCCAAGCTCTCCTATTTCTCCCAATCCTCTCATCCTAGCATCCTGCCCTTCCGTTTGTCCAGCGGCAAATAGAGGACAGGATGCCGGAATAACTCTCCCGCAATTACTCCCATTTAAATACAAGACTCGCTGCAATAAAAGCAGCAGCCAGCCAGCCGCCAAGCACAAGCGCCTCAACCCACACTTCTCCGATCCCCGCTCCCACGTTCATGACCTGCCGCAAACCTGTGCTCAGATGCGTAATCGGAATAGCCTTTACAATAGGCTGCATGAAGGCCGGCATATCGCTGACCGGGAAGAATATCCCGCCAAGGAATAAAAGCGGGAATGAGACGAAGCCGGCAATCGGCCCCGCGCTTTCCGGCGTTCGCGCAAGCCCCGCAATAATAAAGCCAATCGCCATGAAGGCCAGCGTGCCGAGCAGCACAAATCCGAGCAGCAGCAGCCAGCTCCCGTTCATCTGGGCGCCGAATACGAATACGCCCATCAGCAGCACTATGAGCGCCTGCGAGCCGTTCATCAGCAGCCGTGCTGTAATCTGCGCTGCGATGAAGGTAGACGGCCTCAGCGGTGTGCTCTGCATTCTGCGCAGGATGCCACGCTCCCGCCAGGACGCGATCTGACCTGCGACTCCGTTCAAGTTGTTTGACATGATCATCATCGCTACAATCCCCGGTACGATAAAATCCAGGAAGGTGAGATTCAGCGACTGTACGCCAACCGGCTCTACCGCGACGACAGGACTGTACTCGACAACTGCCTTGCTGACTTCATCCGCAGCCTGAGCCGCCGCATTGAGCGCAGACATCGACTTGGATGCCTGTGTCTGGTCATAGTAGACAGTCAGGCTGCCCCCCGGACTGTCTGCAGCGCCGCTGTTTTGTCCGGTGACGGCCGCCTCAACGTTATCGCCGAAGCCAGCGGGGATGATGATCAGCACCTGCTTCGTGCCATGGCGCAGCTCCTTCATGGCCGCTTCGCGGTCCGCAGCCTGTTCCAGCCTTAGCACGGCCTCCTGTTCTTCAAGTGCTGCCAGAACCTGGGCGGAGCGATCGCTGCCATCCTCATCGATCCAGTAGCCTTCAACCGCCCCGCCGCTGCCTCCGCCCATGAAGGTGCCCAGCATGAAGATGAAGACAACAGGAAAAAAGAGCGTCCAGAACAATACCTGCCGGTTGCGTCCGAACAGCCGCAGCTGCGCGAGCGTCAATTGAATGTATGGTTTCATTCTTCTCTCAGGCTCCTTCCTGTCATCTGGATGAACACATCCTCAAGCGTTGCGGTGCGCGTCTGCAGATCGGTCAGAGCCAGGCCTTCCTGGTCGGCAAAGGCAATCAGTCCGGTCAGCGATCGCTGCAGCGCATCCGTATACAAAACCCAGCTTTCCTTGCGGTACTCTATCCGGCGCACACCGTCGATCGTTTCAAGCCGCTTGGCCAGCCTCTCTCCTGCCGGTTGATCTGCCCCGGCTTCACCTGCCGGCAGACGGAACTCAATAGCGCTCTCCGATGCCAGACTGCTGATCAGATTGGCGGGAGTATCCAGCGCCACGACCTTCCCCTGGTCCATCAGGCAGATCCGGTCGGCAAGTATACGCGCTTCATCCATATAGTGAGTGCTGAGAACGATCGTCTTGCCTTCATCACGCAGCCGCAGCACAATATCCCACAATGTGCGGCGTGCCTGCGGATCAAGCCCGGTTGTCGGCTCATCCAAAAATACCACCTGCGGGCTGTGAACGATCGCGAGCGCAATGGCAAGCCGCTGCTTCTGGCCGCCGGAAAGATGCTTGACCCGCCCGTTCAGCTTATCGCCCAGTATCATGCTTTCGAGGAGCGGTTCAATCGGCACGGTTGGCGTATTATAGAAGCTTGCATACATGCGGGTAATCTCGCGGACCGTCAACAGATCGAACAGCGACGTCGCCTGCAGCTGCACACCGATCACTTCCTTGACCTTGGCCAGCTGGGTCCTGGTGTCATAACCCGCCACTCGGGCATAGCCGTCATCGGGTTTGCGCAGCCCTTCGATCATCTCCATCGTAGTTGTCTTGCCGGCGCCGTTAGGCCCGAGCAGCCCAAAGATTTCACCGCGTCTTACGTCAAAATCAATGCCTTTCACGACGGTCTCCGCTCCGTACCTCTTAACCAGCCCGCGTACCTCGATGATCGCAGGACCTTCGGCTTCAGAGCTGCTGCTAAGGTGCTGCCGCTCCGTTTCCCGTGCTGTATCCACTTCTGTCCCCTCCCTTAATCTATCGTCCCATGCTCAACAGTTTCATTATAGCAGTCCGGGGGTCCGGGCGGAAACGATTGACAGGCTGGGAAAGACCGGATTATGGCGGCTCCAATGCGGTTTATGCTATAGTGAGAGCACCTGAAGAACCAACGAAATGGAGCGTAATAATGGACGCCAAACCGAACGCAAAACATAGAGCAAAACATAGATCAGAAGCTTCACCGACTGCCAAACAGCCTGCACAGCTGAATAAGCAAGCACCTTCTTCAAGGAATAGTGCCGCAAGCGCACGCCCCGCTCCTGCCAGGTCAGCAGGCTCAAAGGCCGGGGACAAGCGCGCAGAGGCCAGGCAGAAGGACCTGCGGCAGTCTTCCGTCAGCCAGGGACAGGCGGTAAGCCGGAATGCCGGCGATATTAAGAAGCGGCCCCCGGGAGGAAGCAAGCAGACCTATTCCGGCCGTTCAGCAGCTCCCGCTGCTCCAGCTTCGGCGGACGAAGTTAAGGTTGGGGACAAGCTGGTCGTTACGATCAAGCGGCTTGGCATCAACGGCGAGGGCGTGGGCTACTACAAGCGCAAGGCCGTATTCATCAACGGCGCTCTGCCGGATGAGGTGGTCAAAGCCACCGTCACAGCCGTGGAGCCGAAGCAGCTGGTCGCCAGGCTGACGGAGATTGAGCGGCAATCTCCGCATCGCATTGCGCCGCCGTGTCCGGTCTACGACACATGCGGCGGCTGCCAGCTCCAGCATATGGCCTATGAGGGCCAGTTGCTGGCGAAGGAGGAGATCGTGCGCGAGGCCTTCGCCCGCTACGCACGCATCGACCGGGACGCGCTGCCCCTGCGTCCCGTGCTTGGGATGGAAGCGCCTTGGAGCTACCGCAACAAGGCGCAGCTGCAAGCCGGCCCGGGTCCTGGCGGGCGGCTTGCCCTTGGGCTGTACGAGCCGGGCAGCCGCCGGCTCGTGGACATTACGGGGTGCGCCGTGCAGCACCCCGGCATTAACGCTGCCGCCGCCAAGGTGCGGCAGCTGGCCGACCGGCTCGGCGTGCCGGTCGGCACGGGCAGCCGCGGCGGCCTGCGCACCATCGTGCTGCGCGTCGCCCCCCATTCGGGCGAGCTGCAGTTGACGCTCGTCGCGGCGGCAGAGCAGTTCGCGCATCGCGACGAGCTGGTCGAGCTGGTGCGGGAGCAGGCTCCCGAAATCACGTCGATTTCGGTTAATATCAATCCCGGCACCTCACCTCTTGTGTTCGGTGAACGCACCGAGCTGCTGTGGGGCAAGCCCGCTCTCGGCGTGTCGCTGGGCGAGCTTCAATTCGACCTGTCGCCGCGGGCCTTCTTCCAGCTTAATCCGGAACAGACCGTCAAGCTGTATAACTCGGTTAAGGAAGCCTCCGCACTTACCGGCAAGGAGACTGTCGTCGACGCTTACTGCGGTACAGGGACAATCGGATTGTGGCTCGCGCCGTTTGCCAAGGAAGTGCGCGGCATTGAAGTCATCGAGGAAGCGATCGAGGATGCGAGGCGCAACGCCGAGCTGAACGGCCGGGAGAATGCCAGCTTTTACGTAGGCAAAGCAGAGGAGCTTCTCCCCCGCTGGGTCAAGCAGGGCTACCGCCCGGATGTGATCGTCGTCGATCCGCCGCGGACAGGGTGCGATCCCGCTCTGCTCCAAGCGATCGTCAAGACCAAGCCGAAGCGCATGGTCTATGTCTCCTGCAACCCTTCCACACTGTCCAAGGATTGCAGCTACCTGCTGGAGAACGGCTTCGAGCTGAAATGGGTCCAGCCGGTTGATATGTTCCCGCAGACGAGTCATGTGGAGTGCGTATCGCTGTTAGTGCGGAAGGACCATTAAATCGGGGATGTACTGGCGGAAATAACAAAGAGGGGTGCCGAACCCCTCTTTTTGTTTGGGCTCGGGCCTACCTTACAGTGGTGACTCTTGAACAAAAATATGACCGCCATACAGGAATAGGCGGTCACAAGCCTGCATACGAAACAGATACTCAATAGGTCGCTTTTGGAACGAACTGACCTTGATTCTTCAGTACATAGTCAAAAAAACGAAGGATCAGTTCATTTTGCGTTTCAATCGCATAATACTTATCGATTTCTGCTTTTCCGTCTTGCAACAGGTTTGCCAAGATAGGAGAAAACAATGGCAGATCAGTTAAACTTAGATGTTTTGCGCCTTCAAAATGAACGGTGTATGCATCTTTAAAATTTTCATTCGAGATTTTATTCGCGATATACGAAGAACTGCTGTCGAGTTGTATCCACACATCATCCGAATAAACATTAAGCAGCGGAGTGGTGTAAGGTTCGGATTTTGCATATAGTTCGTTCGCAGCTTCATCATACGCAAGCTCGCTAAAGAATGGAGCATCTATATTTACCACGGCGTCAATATCATCGCGTTCTCTGCTCAGTGCTACGCTTGCTGCACCACCCATAGAATGCCCGAACACGCCTATTTTCTCTGTATCGATGTGTTCATATACTGAATCTTTTTTGTGCCCGGCTTGTTCCAGAATCGTATCCATGACAAAGTCCATATCATCCGTTCGCAATTCCATCCATTTTTGAGTAAGCTCAAAATACTCACCAAGCGAATAAAACCCTGGTTTATTAGCATTGTTGACTTCTTGCATGTACCCAGGATCCACTGTCACGATCTTTCCATCTTCGGAAATGGTATAAAAAGAATGATAAGGATGGTCAATGGAAACAACGACATAACCGTGACTCGCAAGTTCTGTAAAGGTAGAAGTGTTGCTTGCTCTAATACCGAATGCTCCATGGGAGAACACAAGCAAAGGGTAGGTTCCGTCTGCCTGTTCAGGATACCAAAACTCTACATTCACAAACCGATTGTCAGCCTGATCCGTAAATTCTTCGTTACGATTCTTGTCCATATAGCTGTAAGTGGCCGTCGCCACTGCATACGGACCTGTCTTCTGCGGCGGCCTATGCTGTGGAAAAAGTAAAGCTGGTACAAGAGTAACGACTACAATCAGTCCTAACAAAAGAAATTTCCATATAGCGGAAAAAGTTTTGTATCGCGGAGTGTGTGTCTGTCTGCGCAGGAGTGCAACCATTTCCTTGAACGCTAGTATAAAGAGCAAGCCTGCAAACAGCCCCCAAGTGTACTCCCATACGACGATTTTCCCCAAGATCAGTATCATAAATCCTATAAATATTGCGATTCTCATCCAACTCTTGGTCTTGCTGCGGCTTTGTTTGGTTGCAATGGAATAGACAGCAATTGCCAGTTCAAAAACTAACGTAACAACAAGTATGAAAATCTCCATAACGCCTCTGCTCCTCCTCCAACTTTTTATGAGTTCATCATAAGAAATGGCAGAGCAGGTGTATACGCATAAACAATAAGCTGTAGCTGAGGGCCAATAAGTTGTAAAAAACACCGCAATGAAGTGTACTTACGCTGCGAATACGGCTTATTAGAGAGCAGTTTGAATACCTTCTAATTCTCGTTTTTGAATGTTTTTAATCGATCATTAATCTTTTGGGCTTCCTTTTTGTCATTCCTATAGGTCAGCAGGCGAACGATCGCGTATACTACGGCAATTTGTACAGCCAGTAATAGAATACCGGAAGTGGTGTATACGAGATTCAATAGGACAGCCATAGAAATCAAAAGAACCTCCAGAAAGAGGAAATGGAAAATCACCCGGAAGCGCATTTGATTCTCGCTAATCGCATGCGGCGTATATAAAATGATTCCGGTCAAAACACCCAGAAAGGAGAACGCCATAATTGTAAAAATCGAATGTAACTCGAAACTTGCATCAGGAGCATAGATTTGCCGCAATATAGCCATGATTATCATGATGGAGGCGAATATAAGCAAGAAATCTCTGATCATTTCTTTGATGAGCCCGGAATACTTCATATAGGTCCCCCTTTATAATCCAAGCATGCGTTTAAGCATGGGTACATACTGCCGTGATATGACTACCCTTTCCCCGTTATCCAATAATGCTTGAAAACGGCCGCTGATCGATGGATGAATACTGGCAATCTTAGCTATATTCAGAATGGTCGATTTAGAGGCGCGAAAACAATGTTTCTCTCTGCATAGTTCCTCCAGCTCATAAAGCTTTAGTTTCACTTCATGAACGTTGTCTTTACCATACGCAAACACTCTGCCGTCAACAGCTTCAAAATAATAAATATCACTTAATTTGATGCGGCTAATCTTATCCTCACGATAACCAAGTATAATGAGCGTTTCGGTTTTTATTTTACTAACGAGCTCATGTATTTCTTCGTCTACTTGGTGACACCTGATGCGGATCTCCTCTTCTTCTGTCTGGTCTATTATTTCGATGGATATTTTAATAGAAATCACCCTCGTAAACTCGAATTAATCCTTGTTAACTCTCATAATACGTAAATCATATAACGAAAAGGCATTGTTCGGAAACAAAACAAGCCATATTTGCAGCTGTGCAGATCTACGTCTCATACGAGCATCGAGGCACTCTCTTGTTCAGCACCTTAAATACTTCTGAAAAATCACAGAGTTTTTCATTTGTAACCTTTTGATGCGGGACAAAGGTAAAGTTCTTAAAACATAGACCGTGAAGTGAACATGATGTTCATTGTGTTATACATTGCAGCTCCGATAATTTGCTATGCAATAATGATTGCCTTCGTTCACTAAAAGCCGTCGGTCGTGCAGACTTTTCTGCAGCAGTCCACCCAGTTCAACTTAAAGCCTGCAGGATAGAACTGTCATCAAGGGGTCATATAATCCCGGGAAGAAGCATTCATTGCTGATTATTTTTGAGATACGGTGACCAGGTTATACCCCTAAAGCCCGAATCATTAAAACTGCTGATCCAGGATCGGATTAAGAAGCTGCTCAATCATTACCAACAAAGATGACTGAAGGGTGCCTGCGCTCTCTTGAGCAAATCAGCAGCTGCTACGATGCGTCAATCAGCCTAAAGAACCACCTTCGTTTCGAAGATGGTTCTTTAGGCTGAAACGGTGCCATTACGACACAGAAGATGCAGACTCCTTAATCTGCTGGCTGGCCGATCCGGCATGACGGATATAGAAAAAGGCACAGACCATAGCAAGCAAAACGACAATAGTCATTCCCCAGAAGATGCTGCTATATGCGGAAGCTATCGGGCGGTCTTGCTGCCATTCGAGAGCAGCTGCCGTTGCCGCGATCCCGAATGCTCCGCTGAAGAACTGCAGCAGCTGGAACAACCCCAGCCCCGAGCCTACCTGTGTTCCGGGCAGCAGTCGTGACAACTCATTAGAGACGCTGCTAGACAGGAATGTAAAGCCGACACTCATCAGCATATAGATGAATAGAATCGCCCATGACGATTGCGCAGCAAAGAGAGCAAACAAAACAACCGAAGCAAGCATGAGCAGGGGAATGTATTGAATGATGAGGCGGTTGCCGTAACGATCAATAATTCTGCCGACTAAGCGTGAGAGAATCATGGCCAGTAATGAGCCCGGAAAGATAATGAAGCCCGAATGGCTGGCCGATAGTCCGAATTGGTTGACCAGAATTTGCGGTAAAATAAACAAGGTGGCAAAGCTGCACAGATAAGCAATAATTCCGACGGCGCTGGCCGTTAAATAACGCACATTGCGAAACAGAGCCGGTTGGACGAAGGGATCTCTGGCCATACGGATACGCACGACAAACAGGAAAATGGCGCCCAGACCGACAAACAGCCAATACCAGACCTGACTGGTAAGGAACAGCAAAAGGCCCGTCGTTCCGATCCCTGCGAACAGGGCGCCGAGCAGATCGAAACTCCCTTTTGCCGGTATCTCTTTGGGAAGCAGCCGGATGTAGAAGGGAATCAGCAGCAAAGTAAGCGAAGTAATACCAAAAAGATAATGCCAGCCCAAATATTCGACAATGACTCCTCCGATTACGGGACCTAAGCCCAAACCCAGAGACGCAGCCGACATAATTGCGGCCATTGCTTTGCCCCTTCTATCCACGGGGATATATCTTGTTATGAGCACCATGGAGAGCGCTGGAATAGCACCTGCGCCCGAGGCTTGAATCAGACGCGCGAATAAGAGCGGAAGAAAGCTATTGCTGAATAAGCCGATAATGGCGGCTCCTCCAAACAAAAAAATGCCGGCCACATACAGTCTTCGGATCGGAACAAAATCGGATAGTCGACTGAACGTGATCGACGAAATGGCAAACAAAATAGAGTAGCCTGTGACGATCCACGATACCGAGGTGGCTGAGAGCGCGAAATCATGCGCGACATCGGGCAGCGCGAGGTTGAACATCATGGTATTCATAATGACAAGCACGATGGAAAACCCGAGCAACAGCGTCAAGACACCTTCGTGAATCTGCGCCTTGTCTTCGCTTGTGCGATTAGCTAAGTCCGTATCTGACATGATATCCCTCTTCTCTCTAAGTTCTAAAGTTCGATTATAGTCGAACTTTAGAAATATAGCATGGAATATGTTACGATGCAATTAGAACTTGCCAATTAATCACCGGCAGCGTTTACACGTTATGGACAGAAGGGGCTGCTCCGTTTGAAAATCTTGCATCATCCCGATCGATCGGATATTCAACTCACTTCAGTACTTTATGCGCTTAGCGATCCCATTCGCATCCGCTTGGTGGCTACATTGGTTAAGATGGGAGAAGGTTCATGCGGATGTCTTGACTTGCCGATTGTTAAGTCGACCTTGTCCCACCATATGCGAACACTTCGTGAAGCCGGTATCATCCGCACGCGAATTCAAGGCACACAGAGGCTGCAGAGCATTCGGCATGAAGACTTGGAAGCTCGTTTCCCGGGGCTGCTCCATACGGTGCTGCAAGCTTACGAATCCTCGACAGGCGCGGCAGCAGAATACCCTCTTCCCGAAGGATGGGCAGAGCCGAACCAACAGAAAAACGGATAGTTTAATCATAATACTTGGTGCTCTCCCCTCACGGTTGTCAGCAAAGTAATAGTTCTATCACATCGTTTATACTAGTAAAGCCATCTCACTTCTTAGGAGTTGTAAACCCGACTATGATAAAAAAAGAAATCGCGCATATACGCAAGCAGTTTAAGCTGGACCATGAAATGCTCAAGGTTTTCGATATTATGAATGTGTATATTATGAAGGAAAGCAGCGAGATCTATCACTATGAATGCCAGCCCTTCGCTCTTGTGGATAGAGAAAAGCAGGAGCTGTATATGGGCAACTTCAAGAAGCTGCTGGCTGGCGAATTGGATCAGAAGCTGTTCGAATTGAAATTTCAGGAGCATGCCGAGGAGCCCTCGCAGGTGCTTCTCCACCAGGGCTTGGTGACCGGCGACACAGAAGAGTGGATGAATTTGATGCTTGTGCTCGTGCAGAAGATGCTGGCGGACAAGACATACGAACGGGATACGGTCGTTACTTTCATCCGCGGGCAGTACTTCCGGCCGACCAAGGGCAGGAATGAAGAAGCCGAAGAGAGTGAAAAGGATGAGATGTTCGCACACCCATTCATTTTGTGCAGCGTGAATTCCACGGAGCAGCCGCGGAACACTCTTTTGTTCGATTATGTGGAGCGGGAGTTCAAGTACAACGTGATCGTCGATCCGATCATCAAGCTGAGCGCGCCGGATCAAGGCTTCTTCTATCCCAGCGTAACGGACAACGCATCCGACGTGAACCGCGTTCTATACTGTGCCGGAAAAGCGAACGAGCCGAACATCCAATTCATCGAGCAGGTCTTGACTGCCGAGAAGACGGTGACGGCTCTGGAAGAAAGAAGCATCTTCGAGGAAATCGTGAAGGAGGTCGCGGGAGATCAGTTCGATGCGGCCACGATCGCTCATGTATATGAGGAGATTCACCAGATCATCGAGACCAATGAGGAGGAGGAGCCTCCGAAGCTGGACTACCGGGATGTAGAACGTATGCTGACGGCGAGCGGCGTAGAGGATGTAACAACCGAAAAGGTGGAACAAGCGTTCCAAACCATCGTCGACGACCGGAATTATGAGCTCAAAGCGAGCAGCGTCATTCCGAAGTTTACGTCCAAATCAATCAAGATTGATACTAAGATCGCCACCATCTCGGTCAGTCCGCAGGACTTGAAGTATGTGAAGCAGGTCAATTACCGCGGGAAAAAATGCCTCTTGATCGAAGTCGACGAAGATGTCGTCATCGAGGGTTTTACGCTCAATACGGAAACGTTGTAGATCCGGCAGCTGTCTTTGCATGAACGGGTTACTCAGCAGCTCATACATTACAGTCCTCTCTTCATTGAGAGGGCTGTTTTTGTGCATCCCCTTGCTTCTGTCTTCTCTCTAATATATGAAAGAATATTTAAAATCTAGGGGTTTACCTTTAATTTCTTAATTGTTATGTAAACGCTTACTTACTATACTTTTAGCTACAAGGGAGGTGAGCAATGGTATATCAAGGGTAGCAGAGGGCTAGCTGTGAGCTGGCTGGAGAACAGTTGTCTAGCATAAGCAAGTCTGGGCTGCAACAGAACACAAATCATTTAGGAGGGATTTTATGTTTTCGTTCAAAAGGAAGTTCTTGACGGTAATGGCGGCAGCCACAATGAGTTTCAGCCTGTTTGCGTCTGTCTCAAGTGCAACAGATTATTGGCAGAACTGGACCGATGGAGGCGGAACCGTTAACGCAGTTAATGGAGCCGGGGGCAATTACAGTGTTACATGGTCCAACACCGGTAATTTTGTTGTCGGTAAAGGCTGGACTACCGGTTCACCAAACCGGACTATAAACTACAATGCCGGTATCTTCGCCCCATCGGGCAATGGTTACCTAACTCTCTACGGGTGGACAAGAAACTCGCTTATCGAATATTACGTGGTCGATAACTGGGGAACTTACAGACCTACCGGCACCTATAAGGGAAGGGTGAACAGTGATGGCGGCACCTATGATATCTATACAACGATGCGTTACAATCAGCCTTCTATTGATGGCACGCAGACGTTCCAGCAGTACTGGAGCGTCCGTACGTCGAAGAGATCGATCGGAACCAACAATACGATCACATTCAGCAACCATGTCAACGCCTGGAGAAATGCCGGGATGCATCTGGGGAGCAGCTGGTCCTACCAGGTGCTGGCGACTGAAGGATACCAGAGCAGCGGAAGATCTAACGTGACGGTGTGGTAACAGGCCGCAAGTTGTAATGCCTTAATATTGCCTGGGGCTGCCGGTCTCACAGCCGGCGGCCTCAATATATTCCTATCCGGTTAAAGGAGATGGAACCATGAGAAAGCTGTTGATCCCCCTTCTGATAGCCATAATGGCGGCTGGCAGTGCTTGTTCGCAAGACGAGCCTCTGCAGAGTAAGCAGTCTGATCGTCACGATGGCCTTGTCTTCATCAAAGGCGGGACCTTCACGAATACAAAGTCCAACTTTTTCGGCAAAAGTGAAAGGATATCTGACTTTTATATTGGACAATACGAAGTCACGCAGCAGGAGTGGACTGAGGTAATGGGCCATAACCCTTCCGCATTCCAGGGCGATGGTCTGCCGGTTGAAATGGTAAGCTGGTATGATGCGGTTGAATACTGCAACCTAAGAAGTATAAAAGAGGGCCTGATGCCGTATTACCATATAGACAAGGGCAAAAAAGACCCGAATAACAGGAGTGAGCACGACAACCTGAAGTGGACGGTAACGATCGACCCGGAGGCTGACGGTTACCGCCTGCCGACTGAAGCGGAGTGGGAGTATGCCGCAAGCGGCGGTCAGCAGAGCAAGGGATACACCTACAGCGGAAGCAGTGATGCAGATGAGGCTGCATGGTATTGGAGGAACGCCGGTGATAAATACTTATCTGGCGACTGGAACTGGCCGATTATAGAAAATAACCGCAACAGAACGAAAGCTGTCGGGTTGAAGAAGCCGAATGAACTGGGACTGTACGATATGTCAGGTAATGTGCGCGAATGGTGCTGGAACTGGTACGGTGACAGCTTGGACAGCAGCAGCGGCTCTTACCGGGTGGTTAAGGGCGGCGGCTGGATCGGCGGCCTTATCAATAATGCCGTGTCATACCGGGGCAAATTTGAGGCAAATGGCTTCGGTCCCGACCAGGGATTTCGTGTCGTACGCAGCGGATAAGCCGGTACAAGACATATCGCGGAGTCCATCGGCTGTAACAGATCAACAAGCTTCCCCCGGCTGCATGAACAGTCCAACGGGAAGCTTGTTAGTTCTGCTGTCTTCAACTCATCCTTGCACCCTCCCCCCTTCATGACCTATATCTACTCAGGGATTTATCACTAAGTCCTTGTCCTCTTTGCGCTTCCTCGAATAGTCAGCCGCAGCTGTAAACAGCACGTCGGAGGACGAATTGAGTGCCGTCTCGCAGGAATCCTGCAGCACGCCTATGATAAAACCGACACTTACGACCTGAATCGCAACGTCGTTCGAGATGCCGAACAGGCTGCAAGCCAGCGGTATTAGGAGAAGAGAGCCTCCCGCTACACCCGAGGCACCCGCTGCAGAAACGGCAGACAGGATGCTGAGAATAAGCGCTGTGCCAAAATCCACTTCTATTCCAAGCGTATGGACCGCTGCAAGTGTCAACACCGAAATTGTGATCGCCGCCCCTGCCATATTGATGGTAGCGCCCAGCGGGATCGATACAGAATACGTATTCTTGTCCAATCCCAGCTTGTCGCACAGCCTCATATTCACTGGAATGTTAGCTGCGGAGCTGCGGGTAAAGAAAGCGGTAATCGCACTGTCCTTCAAGCAGGTAAAGACCAGCGGATAAGGATTCTTGCGAATGGTCAGGTATACAATCAACGGATTAACGACAAGCGCGATGAGCAGCATGCATCCGATCAGAACAGCAAGCAAATGTCCATAATCGTCGATTAAGGAAGCGAGTCCGTTGGTTGTAACGGCTTCAAACACAAGACCCATGACGCCGAGCGGTGCCAGGTTGATCACCCATCTTACAATTTGTGAAACGGCATCCGATAAGCTCGCAATCATATCCTTGGTCGTCTCGGATGCATTTCTAAGCGCGATACCCAGCAGGACAGCCCAAGCGAGAATACCGATATAGTTGGCATTCATCAAGGCGTTGACAGGATTGTCCACTACATTAAAGAGCAGCGTTCTTAATACTTCCACAATGCCAGAAGGAGGAGACAGATCCTCTGCTGCGGATACAAGCGATAAGCTTACCGGAAAAATAAAGCTGGCCGTCACTGCGACCAGCCCAGCGAGCAGCGTGCTGATGCCATAGAGGACGATGACCGATTTCATACTGGTTTGAATGCCAGCCTTATGCTTCGAGATCGCGGACACCACAATGAGGAGCACCAGCACAGGTGCAACCGACTTGAGCGCCGATACAAACAACGAACCGAAGATGGTGACCCAGTCAGCAGAATCGGGAATCGTTAAAGCCAGCACAATCCCGGCCAGTATCCCTACAAGTATCCGTATGACAAGGCTTAAACGGTTCCATTTCATGAGCAGATTTTTCATTTTCTAACCCCCGAATGTTTAGTACAAAAGTATACATAACCCACACCCCCGCAATGAATCGGAGAGCAGCGTCAGTCAACCAGATGCGGTTAGTTTAGCATGAATACTGTTGTAGGTGAATAAATATGTACTCTGTATATAAAATTTCGTTATTTGTTCAATACCTGTCATCCTTGCTAATAAAGAATTGTATAGTTGGGGCATATTAGGACTGCATGAATTTCATCCATAAAGTGTATGCCAGGCTGTCCAGGAATTAAGGAGGAATACGGGTGGAAACAAATCACAACATACAATTAACTGCCGGAGAAATAAGCCAATTATGGACGACCTACTTAAATGATACCATGGCTGTTTGCGTCCTCGGCTATTTCAATAACAAGGTCCAGGATACCGAAATCAAGCCAGTGGTTGAATATGCGTTAAGCTTGTCCGAGAAACACCTCCAAACTATATCCTTTATCTTCAACCAAGAAAACCATCCTGTCCCCAAGGGGTTTACCAAGGAAGATGTTAAGGTGAATGCACAGAGGCTTTATACAGATCCCTTTATCCTCTACTACCTTAAGCTCTTCGGGAGATTAGCGTTGTTCAATTATTCCTTTGCTGTAGATATATCGGCTCGCAAGGATGTCAGGGCTTTCTTCTCCGAGTGTATCGCTTCCTCCCTGGAGCTTAACAGACTGACGAGTGAGGTCCTCCTATCCAAAGGCCTGTACCTGAGACCGCCTTATATCCCGACACCCGAGAGCGCGGAATTTGTTCAGAAACAGAACTTTCTTAATGGTTTTTTTGGTGACACAAGACCGGTTAATTCAATCGAGATCTCCCATCTGTTTGAGGGCATACTAACCAACTCTCTCGGTAAAGCCACACTGATGGGATTTATGCAGGCCGCGCAGCATCAGGAAATCAAGAAATATCTTAAGCGAGGAGTAGAAATTGCTGAGAAGCACGTAGCAGTATTTAGCGATTTTCTTCGCAAGGATGATCTGCCTGCACCAACATCCTTTGAATCCTGTGTGACGGATTCCACTGATTCACCTTTTTCTGAGAAATTAATGATGTACCACACTTCCGCCTTAATTCAAGCTGGGAACCTGAACTACGGATTTGCCTTGGCACTGTCCATGCGTAACGATCTGTCCGCTTCTTATTCCCGCCTAATGGCCGAAGTTCTCAAATATGCCGAAGACGGAATCAATATTATGATTGACAATGAATGGCTTGAGAAGCCTCCTCAGGCAGTCGAGCGGGCTGTAATCGCAGACATTTGAGGAAAATATTATATCTATTAAGGCAGCTCTGCAGCTGCCATTTTTCAACGCCTTTATCAGCCATCTAGCTACTTATAAGCGTGAGAATATCCCCGGGATGTCTCAGCATGTACTCCGGATCGCCTTTTGCCAGCAGGTCTTCCGCATCATATCCCCAAGTCACAGCTGCACAATGGACCTGAAGCCTCTTGCACGCTTCTATATCCCTCAGCTCATCCCCAATATAGAGCAGTTCAGACGCAGAAATCCCCCTCTCTCTCATCAGCTTGAGAAGCGCTCTGTCCTTCCCGAAGATGTTGCTGGCCGTATAGATGTATTCAAACTCATCTAGGCCATTGTGATCAAGAAATTCTTGAATGTTCTCTGTTCGATTCGATGACAGGATGCCCAAATGAGTACCATCTTGCTTCAATATGCGCAAAGCTGCTGCCATACCTTCTACGCTGCGCAGGGTCACGACCTCCTGCTTGTACATCTTCTTGACCTCTCTCAGCAGGGCGGGCAGCTTATAGAGCGGACATTGAAGAACTTTCAGCCGGTCCCTGATGGTTAAACTCGCCATATACTCCACTTCTTCAGCAGCTATCTTGCGATAACCATACCTCTGGCTGTACATTTCATCATCCCTCTGTACAGCCTTGGTGTGCATTTGGTAGTTTTATTGTAAGATTACCATATATACACGCTATCACGATTTTCCCGGAGAAGATACACCTATTCTCTTCCTGCATGGACTCGGCTGCGCCGGCTCGTTCGACTTTCCTCAGGTTGCAGCTCAACCTGAACTGTCCGGACACAGGCGTATTCTCGTGGATCTGCTAGGGGCTGGCTTTAGCAGGAGCATACTCCCCTGTCTGCTGCCTCTTTCACCCCATACCAAAAAGCGACTGCTCCCGTCAAAACGACAGAGCAATCGCTTATTATTTCTCAGGAAATAATCGACATCATTCATATCTGTGCCGGTTAATCCTGTCTTAATGTGCCGCAGGCAGTTCAGCTCTCGCCTTCTCGAAGAAGGCGATGACATTCGTGACGTACTCATCTGCATGATGCTGATACGTCTTCACATGCTCAATGCCTTCCGGGTTCCAAATCTGGAACCGGTCCGGATGCAAAGCCGCCATCTTCTGGCTTTCGCTATACGGAATATAGGTATCCCCGGTTCCATGGATAAAATACATCGGCCGCGGATAAATTCGTTCGATTGCCTCAATCGGACTTGCCTCTTCAGGCTCGATCTCTGTTACGTAAGGCATCAGGAACATGGTTAGCGGGGTGAACGGCACATGCGGAAGGCCTGTCCATACCGACATATTCTGGGACAGATACCCCTCCAAATCACTGAACGGACTATCCGCAACAACCGCTGTCACATCCTCCGACAGTCCCGCTGCCAGTATGGAGGTAGCTGCCCCCATCGATATGCCGTACAAGGCGACCGGTTCATCATAGCTGCTCTTCGCCCAGTCAATGACGCCGAGCAAATCATATTTCTCCTTCGTTCCCAAGGTAACCATGCTGCCGCCCGCATCTCCGGAATGGCGAAAATCATACAGGATAACCCGGTAGTTCGCATCGGTGAACGCCTTCGCCAGCGGGAGGAACGGTACATTCATCTCCATCCGGTTGCCCCGGTAGCCATGCGACATAATGACTGTCATAACCGGCTCTTCCGGCTCAATAATCCAGCCTGGCAGCTTGGCAGCGTCATCAGCCTTACTTGTGAATATATGATCCGTATAGACCATACCGTAGTCTGCCGGTGTCTCGGTAATCGGCTTCTTCTCAGGCCGGGTCAACTGGTACCCGATGTAGATCGATATACTACTGCATATCAGTGTCAGGATTACGGCAATCGCAATCAGGCTCAGCGATAGACCCTTCATGATCCGGCGCCGCCTTGATGCGGCCTGTGCGCGGGTTAGTAGAGATGGTACGGTTTCCATTCCAACTGCCTTCTTTCTCGTATAGTTTCATTATGTATTTATCGGCTAAGGACAGCATAAAAATTAGGTCTATAAGACTATAACTATATCCGGAATTTCCCCCTAAACAAACAAGAGAGCTGGCTCTGCCCCTAAGGCAGGCCAACTCTCTTGAATATTTTAGCTACATCCGTACACCCAGCGAAGTCAGCATTCGGATAAAATTCCGGCTGTACAATTCGGGATTGAAGTTTAGCTTGACATGGTTCTGTCCGCTCGTCCGTATAGCTTCCCGTAACGGCAGGTTGGTCATCAGCTCGGCTGCTTCCTGTACTGCATGACGAATGTTGCCGATCGCATAATATTTTCCCGTCTTGTTATGAATGACTGAGCTTCTTACTCCGTCAGAATCTGTCGTTAATATAGGACATCTGCAGCTAAGTGCCTCCAGTACGGAATACGGCGCCCCTTCCACCTTGGAGGTTGAGCAGTAGAATCCTCCGGAATCCCCGATTATCGAGAAGAAGTCCATCATCCTCTCGTTCCGTATATTCTTCAGCAGATGCAGGTTATTGTAAAGACGAAGCCGGTTAATCAGATGCTCGAACTGTCTGCGCTCAGCCGGGTCGGCAAGCGAAGGGTCCTCAAACATATAGAGCTGGGTCTCCGGATTAATACGGTTAATAATCTGGCGCCCAATGTGGAGAAACTCACGCCAATTCTTGTTGTCCACAATACGGCCGGTCCAGGCGATAATGGGTCTTGGATGCTTGTTTAATTTCTTGTAGGAGAACGCCGCGGTATCAAAGCAGTTGTTAAAACTGAACTGGGGCATAGAGGGATATAACTCGCTCATCAGCTGCACAATATGGGGCGTTCTTGGATTAAGCAATGCATCCGCATGCGCTTTAACAGCCGGCATCGCACTTGTCAGGAACTCACGTGCCCGGTCTTTTGGTCCAAGTCCCTGGATTTCCAGAATCAGCTTGCCACGGTAGCCAAGACTCCTGAAGAGCGGCAGAACGCTGTAGTCGGATACAACAACAATGGCTCGATAGCGCCCTTTTTCAAGAATGTCCTTAATCCTGCCAGGATCTCTTCCGATAAAAACAGGGCCGCCGTGGGGGTTAAGCGTATCTCTTGTCTTCTGATAGTAGAGGCAGTGGCCGCTGATATTGTACCTCTTAAGGGCTGCAACCCGCTGCCTGTTGAGGGTTTCAACCCCGCCGCTCGGCACATAGAATACAAACAGCACATTCTTACTCTGATTCATGGCTGGCCGTTTCACCTCCTGCCTTAGCTAAGCTCCTGCATTTATCCTTGCTGTGCCAGCAGCCGGGTAAGAGCATCGGTTCTGGACAGGTCATATGCTTCCGTCAGAATCAGCTTGCGAGAGCCCGGCGGGACATGTATATCATTCAGCAGTGTTGAATCAGGCCCTGATTTTGGAATCACACTTATTCTGGGATCCGCAATGCCAAGCTCGTTCAGCATGTTGCTAATCTGATGTGTCTTGTCTACGAGAAATAACCGGTAATTGTGGTACTGCTGGTCAAGCAGCTGTTCTATATGCTCAACCGTCCGCCAATCATTCCTGTAAACAGGATACAGAATGACGGTTTCATAACCAATTTGCCTTCTCATGCGTGCTTTGTGCCTTGCCAGATTAAACTGGTTCCTCCACCACCTGTGCTTTTGCTTATCCAGATGGATTTCCCTGGATAAGCTGGTCGGGGAGTGGAATCGGTATGCCATTAGTTCTTCAGGGATATAGGTAATTCCACATTTTTCAGTAAGGCGCAGCCAGTAATCATAGGTTTGAACCGGATCAAGATAATAACCGTCTATCAGTCTCGCATACCGCTTTTTGTACATGAACGAAGCTCCAATAAAGCTCGAATCCATCAGATCGTTAAGGGTTCTGGTTTGCTGCCAGCTCCGGAATTTGACATGCTGCTCATGACTGTGAATGACATTACCGTGTTCATCCATATGGTGGAAGCTGCTGTATGCAAGGCCTACTGATGGTGCCGCATTCACTAATGCCTGCCGCAGCTTCATGAAGAAATCCGTATATAAGACATTGTCACTGGAGCCCCACGTTAAATAATGAACTTCTTTTAACCCAAGCAAATAGTTAAATCCGGTGTTCAGCGCCTGAGATATCCCCTCGTTTACAGGCTTATCAATAATTGTAATTCTCGGGTCTTTCCTGTATTGATATACCTGGTTTCTTGTCTGTTCATTCGCACCATCAATGACGACGGCCAGGTGAAAGTGAGGATACGACTGCCTCAGAACAGAATTCATGGCAAGTGTTAGATATAGAGGGTCCTGATTATAGACCGGCATCACCATGCCTACATCCCGCATTATATGACCTCCCGTTATGCAATATCACCCGTCATTCATCATCGCTGTGAATGGAGAATACCGCGTGCATATTATATTTCTCAAGTCCAAGCTCCCACAGCATCTTACCTTCTGCCAGGTTATAGCACGCGATCCGTGTCGGCTGTACCGCTTGAAGCTGGTTAAAGACCTGCTTCCCTCCCATCGGGCTGCTTGAAGGCCTGACTCGGGTGAAGCCAACAATGACGGTCTGGTTATCCAGCACCTTAATGCCTCTGCACCAGCCGATTTTTTTGCCCGCATTAATCATTTGATTAAGGTTGTACAGCCCCTTCACCTTTAAGGTTACGGGGTCCACGGTAACGACATGGCCGTCTACCCGGGTAAAATAAAGTGTATCCCCGGCCAGAACGCCGTCATGAATATAGGCTCCACCGATGTTGATTCGACGTCCCGGTCTCGTCAGGCATACGGCGTCCATCTGCAGGCATCGTGTAACCCAAATATCATGACCCAGCTGAAATACGTAATTGGGATGGGATAAGTGGGGCTTAGTCGTCGGGACCTTGCGGTAGTCAACTGACGGCGAGAAGCGTCTCCACAGCGGCTTGCCCAGCACGTTCCAAGCATTCACCAGCTTACCGGCAGGGGTTGCCTCGACCACCATATCAAGGCCCGTGCTTACTACAAGATAGTTACCGCTGCGGCTCGGGCGCACATGATGGACATCATTGAAGCAGGGCAGTGACAGATACCCCAGCTTTCTAAGTTCAGGCAGAGAATAAACCATAACCTCTCTCTCCGTACACACATAAAGCTGCCTGTTCACCACGGTCCCCGCTTTATAAACGATGGATGGATCAACATCCGGGACTACCTCTGGCGGCGACACATATTCATGCCTCCGCAGAAGCTGAAAGCGGTCGATATCGATTTCCAGAATGACTCCTTTCTTATACTGATGCCATTCCGCGGTGACCCGATCCTTCTGCTGGCCTCCTACTATATAAATCTTCCGCACAAGCTTTCACACCCTTCCTGCTATCTTTCGATTCTATATGATATGGAACAGACCCAGAGAAGGTTTGGACAAAGCACGTGGTTCATCCGTATATTTATATAAAATCGGGAATGTGCAGCAACCAGTTGACTTTCTAAACATTTTTATATAGTATCTTCTTGTACGTACATCAATCGTGTAACTTACTAATGTTAAGCGAAAACAACCTACTCTATCTACTATCCCTGCAGAAGAAGGAGATTACATCAATGGCTAATGTTCTATTTATCAAAGCAAACTCACGTTCAATCGAGCAGGCGGTAAGCGTAAAGCTATACCATGCTTTCCTTGACAGCTACAAGGAGTCCCACCCGCAGGATACCGTTACGGAGCTGGACCTCTTCGCGGAAAACCTTCCCTACTATGACGCTACGATGATTAACGGTATGTTCAAGCAAGCAAGAGGCATGGAGCTGACGGCTCAGGAAGAAGAAGCAGCGGCGCTTGTTAACCGGTATCTCAATCAGTTCCTTGAAGCTGATAAAGTAGTGATTGCCTTCCCGCTGTGGAACTTCACTGTGCCGGCAGTACTGCATACTTATATTGACTACCTCAGCCAAGCTGGCAAAACCTTTAAGTATACGCAGGAAGGACCTGTCGGCCTGCTCCAAGACAAGAAGGTTGCTCTTCTGAACGCCAGAGGCGGTGTATATTCTGAGGGCCCGGCCCAAAATGTGGAGATGGCTGTAAAGTTTGTGACGTCCGCTCTAGGATTCTGGGGAGTATCTGATATTACCAGTGTAATTGTCGAAGGTCACAACCAATTCCCTGACCGCGCCCAGCAGATTGTAGAAGAGGGTATTCAGCAGGCAGTGGAAGCTGCCGTGTCGTTCTAATCTGCTGACAGAAAATCATAAAGGGACAGTCCTGGTCATCTGAATGACAAGGACTGTCCCTTCTCTACTTTAATGCGGGTGCAGAAATGTTCTGGAATACGGCTGCTGCAGCATGCTGATCCGATCCGTCTGGCCCCGTACGTCGTTGATCGCACGACTGCCGGCTGCGACATCACGGTGCAAAGGGCCGTGAGTATCCGCCGCTCGCCGAAATCTTATCATATCCTCTATGCAAATGTCTCCTGCAGCTTGCGTACGCTTACCAGCTGAACGCAAATACAGAGCACTCTCATCGCCTTCTTCAGCTCCTCAAACGTCGGGAAGGTCGGCGCTATCCGGATATTCCGGTCCCTCGGATCCTTTCCGTAAGGATATGTCGCTCCTGCCTTGGTCAGCGTTATGCCCGCTTCACCGGCAAGCCGGACTACTTCGCTGGCACAGCCGTCCATCGTATTCAGGCTGATGAAATAACCGCCCTTCGGAGCCTTCCAATCCGCAATTCCCTTGCCTCCCAGTTCCTCTTCCAGAATCTGCAGGACAGCATCGAATTTGGGCGCGATAATGGCCGCGTGCTTTCTCATATGTTCATGCAGCGCATCCTTATCCGGAAAATAACGGACGTGACGAAGCTGGTTGATTTTATCCGGACCAATTGTCTGGTAGGACAGCTGCTTGCGTATCGTATCCAGGTTCTGTTCACTCGCCGCCATTACGGCTACACCCGATCCGGGGAACGTTACCTTGGAGGTGGAGGCGAACATGAATACCCGGTCCGGGTTGCCCGCTTCTCTGCAGGCCTCTAACATATTAGCAAGCTCAGCGGGTTCACCGGTCAAGTGATGAACAAAGTAGGCGTCATCCCAGAAAATGCGAAAATCCGGGGCCTTGGCTTTCATCTCTGCCAGTCTCCGAACCACTTCATCCGAATAGGTAGTCCCTTCAGGGTTGCTGTATCTTGGCACGCACCACATCCCCTTGATACTGGCATCTTCCCGGACAAGCCGCTCTACCGTATCCATATCAGGGCCGTCTTCCAGCATATCCACGATAATCATATCGATATTGAAATGCTCGCAAATCGCGAAATGCCGGTCGTAACCCGGGCTTGGACAGATAAATTTGATGCCAGGCACCTTAACCCAGGGCACCTCACCTCCATACACGCCCGACAGAAGGGCTCTTGCTACTGTGTCGTGCATCATGGCGAGACTTGAATTACCGCCAACCATTACTTCACTCGGACGTACCCCTAGCAAGCCGGCAAAGAGTACTTTCGCTTCCTTGATCCCGTCCAGTCCCCCATAGTTGCGGACATCGGAACCCTCCACATCATGAAGATTATCTGAACGGACGGTATCCAGCATTTTCATGGAAAGGTCCAGCTGTTCAGGAGCAGGCTTGCCTCTGGACATGTCCAAGGACAGCTGCTCCTTCACCGCCGCTTCATACTGCCGGCTAAGCTCCCCGTGAAGCTCTGCCAGTCTCCCCGCACTCAATGACTCATAAGCTTCACGCAATGGCTTCCACTCCTCATCCTGAAATAAATACGCTTACACTACCTTAACATGGAAACAGGCGGCCAGCAACACAGCTGATTCCTTGCCATGCTGCCCCGCGCTTCCCTAACATTAATTGTTCCCCATCGGGAGAGAGCGCTGCTCGCAGTTGTCTTATTTTTCTTGGCTGCAGCGTTTAACTGATTACCGGGTTGGCTATACGTGTAATAGTAATAAACTTTATCTTCATGATGACAAGCAGGCATCGATTAGATAATCCACCCAAAGTATAGTATCATGAAGATAACTACAAAAGAGTTATTGGAGTGACGTGTTATTACTAAAGCGATTGTGAATGGCGCCATGTCGATGCTGAAGAAGACAAGCCGTACGTTCTACATACCTATCAGCCGCCTCGAGCCGGGTCTTAAGGAAGCAGTTGCCTCAGCTTACCTGTGCATGCGCGCAATCGATGAGATTGAGGATCATCCGGATCTTCCCGATCAGACGAAAATTAACCTTCTTCGCGGAGTGAGCGAGGCCATTCGCGGCTTAGAACCTAAGCTCCAGCTGGAAGCACTTCTTATCCCGCACTCGAATATTCTGCCCCCTGTATCGGTTCGAATCTATGATTGGCTGATGCTCTGCCCTTCGTCGGCGCAGGATATTGTGAAGCGGTACATCACGATGATGTCCGAGCAGATGGCTGAATGGGTTCACCGCAGATGGACCGTTCATACGGAAGCGGATCTGGATGCCTATACTTACAGCGTTGCAGGCATGGTGGGCGAAATGTTGTCCGAGCTGTGGCTGTGGTTTGACGGTACGGAGTCGGATCCTGTCAAAGCGGTTGCCTTTGGACGCGGCCTGCAAGCCGTCAACATTCTCCGCAACCGGAACGAGGATCTGGAGCGCGGAGTCGATTATTACCCGGAAGGCTGGGATAACGAAGAGATGATCCGCTATGCGAAGCGCAACCTGCAGCAGGCAGACAGCTATATAGCGGATCTGAAACCGGGCCCGGCCCTGAAGTTCTGCAGTATTCCTCTGGCCCTCGCCCATGCGACGGTGAACGTAATTTCAACCGGGGGCACCAAGCTGTCCCGACTGAATGTACTGGAGATTGTGAAGCGGGTAACCGGATAAGCAGTTCTGAAACCTCTGTAGACAAGGCACAAGCCTTGCTGCAGAGGTTTTTTGCTGTTTCTTTGCAAAAATTGTCGCTTCAGGCGATGAACGGCTTATTTTATGGGTAATATAACAACAAATCAAACATCTGGTTAAAGAAATGAGGGATAAAAAAACAATGGTACTTACACCGGAACAGCGAGTTACCCTTCACGGCTTCAATAATCTTACGAAATCATTGAGCTTTAATATGTATGATATTTGCTTTACGGAAACCAAGGAAGAACGGGAAGCATACCTTGAATATATTGATGAGCAGTACAACTCCGACCGTCTGAAGAAAATCCTCAAGCATGTGGCCGACATTATTGGCGCCCACGTGCTGAATGTCGCCCAGCAGGATTATGTGCCGCAAGGTGCAAGTGTAACCGTACTCGTCTCTGAAGGGCCGATTGTGGAAGTGCCGAACGAGGCCTATCATGAATCGCCCGGCCCGCTGCCCGAATCGGTTGTGCTGCAGCTCGACAAAAGCCATATTACCGTACACACCTATCCCGAATATCATCCGGACGAAGGAATCAGTACCTTCCGGGCAGACATCGATGTTTCGACCTGCGGGGAGATTTCACCGCTCAAGGCGCTCAATTATCTGATTCATTCCTTCGATACCGATATTATGACGATCGACTACCGGGTGCGCGGCTTCACAAGGGATATCCACGGACACAAGCTGTTTATCGACCACGATATCAGCTCCATCCAGAACTATATTCCGGATGAAGTGAAGGAAGAATTCGATATGATCGACGTCAATGTCTATCAGGAGAACATCTTCCATACCAAATGCAAGCTGAAGCAGTTCGATCTGAACAATTATCTCTTCGGCTATACGAAGGATAAGCTGACACAAGAACAACAGGCCGAGATTACGGAGCGGCTGACGCTTGAGATGGATGAAATCTTCTACGGCAAAAATATGAGCAACGGCTCACCCGGCGTGAACTAGGGACTAAGTATGAAGCTAATCACCGTTAAGGGGCCGGAGCAGCCCCCTAACAGCAAACCGGCAGTCCAGACCTGAAGCAGCCTTCAGGCTTGAACTGCCGTTTTTTTTTCGTTCACGCTGTGATCAGCGGCTTCTGAGCATGGCCGGATCAACTGCTGGCACCAAACCCTCGGCGGCTGCCCGTGTGAGCAGCGCCTCCACCGCCGCATACCCGTCGCTGCCAAGGTTGGATGAGAAAGAATTGACATAGAGGTCAATATGCTGCTTGGCTACCTCTGGCGACATTTCTTGAGCGTGCGCCATGACATAGTCACGTGAGGCTTCGGGATTTGCCCAGGCAAAATCTAGCGAAGCTCGTATATACTTCGTCAGCGCCTTGGTATCCATATCCCTGCGGGCAATAATGGCACCGAGCGGAATCGGCAGGCCTGTATCAGACTCCCACCAGCTTCCGAGATCTGTCAGCATGGTGAGCCCGTAATTCTGATATGTAAACCGCGCTTCATGAATAACAAGACCTGCGTCTATCCGTCCGTCCCGTACCGCAGGCATAATTTCATGGAAGGGCATGACGACGATCTCGCCGATACCGCCTGGTACCTGCTGGGCCGCCCACAGCCTGAAGAGCAGATAAGCTGTGGAGCGTTCGCTTGGGACGGCCACACGTTTGCCGGACAGCCAACCCGGCGTGCCTGCCTGCCCGTCTCCGCCTGCAGTTAGCACCAGAGGTCCGCAGCCGCGGCCGAGCGCCCCGCCGCAGGGCAGCAGTGCATAATCCTCCAGCACCCAGGGAAGCGCGGCATAAGAGATCTTCATCACTTCAGGACCTTGACGCTCCGCCGCCAGGTTATTGGTTATATCTATATCTGCGAACATGACCTCAAGCTCCGGTGCCCCGGGAATTAACCCGCTGGCCCAGGCATGGAATATGAACGTGTCATTCGGACACGGTGAATAAGCAATCTTCATCGTTACATTACCTCCCTTAACACGGCGCATGCCGACTCCAGTGATTGCAGCGCATCCGGAATCCGCCAAGCCGCACGGTCCCGTGGACCAACCGCATTGGAGATCGCTCTAAGCTCCATAGCGGGCAGCTGAAACACCGATGCGGCATAGGCTACCCCGAAGCCCTCCATCGCTTCTGCCGCTGCTCCAGGCACCCGCACTGCCAGTTCTTCTGCCTTCTCTGCACTTCCGGTAACTGTGGCCAGCGTTAAGACAGGCGCATGCCGGACTGGAATGCTTGCCGCACGCAAGGCTTCTGCCAGACGCTGAGAGACAGCCTGATCTGTGCCAATCCGCGAACTTCCAAAGCCGAGCTGCTCCAGGCTGCTGAAGCCATCCGCCGTGTCCGCACCCAGGTCTGCTGCGATGATTTCACTTGCGACTACAATAGAGCCGATATCCGCCTGGCCGGCAAAGCCGCCCCCTATGCCCGCGCTGATGACCAGACTATAGCGGTCTGAGGCGGATGCAAGCGTCCTTGTTGTGGATACAGCCGCAGCAACCGGCCCGACGCCCCCTGCCACCACCTCGAACCTGCCGTCTTGTCCAAGCCCGCGCCGTACAGCTTCACGTTCTGCCTCTACTGCCGTAACGATCAGAATGCTGCGCTGCCGTCCCTCTTCGTACTGAATATTTGCATCAGCCGCCGTTCCGGCCTTCTGCTGCCTGAGATCATTTCTATCCATGCCGCTTTCTCCTTTATCCCCGCCATTATACTGTCCGATTGTCTGTCCAAACCAGTGTAACAGCTTCGGCAGCAGTCTACAAATTCTGCAGCCGGGGAGCCATACCAAAAAACCAGTCTCTGAAGAGAACTGGCTTTAAGTTAACATTTGGCTCTTATGCGGAGCTTATTCGCCGTATAGGAGATGCGTTGGGATATCGAACAGCACCTTGCCCACCAGCGCATCCCTGCTCACGAAGGGGGTGTCCCACAGATGGGAATCAAAGCTGTCATTGCGATTATCTCCAAGGAACAGATAATGGTCTTCCGGAACCTCAACCGGCCCGAACGTATACTGCATCGGCTCCATGATGTAGGGCTCCTCTACAGCTGTCCCGTTCCGGTACAGGGTACCGTCCTTCACCTCGATCGTGTCGCCCGGCAGGCCAATCAGTCTTTTCACATAGCGCTTGTCCTCATTCGCAACCGGAGGGTAGAACACAACGATGTCCTGGAAGGAAAGCTTCACATCCCAAGGCAGCTTCTCCACGACGAGCCGGTCGTGAATCTGGATAGTTGGCAGCATAGACCCCGTTGGTACCTCCATGGCTTCCGCTACGTAAGAGCGGATCGTCAGAGACAGGATGAGTGCAAGGGCCAGTACCGGTACCCACTCTTTCAGAAATTTCTTCATAACTCTACCTACTTTCGTTCCATATACTCACTCTAATTCTAGCGTTCACAGATGCCTACTAGTATTTTACAGCAACTTCCGGTATAAAATCAAAAAAACAGAAGAGACCGTTCCCGGCCCCCCTGTTCTGTCCATCCTTCAAGCTGTCTATTGCTGGCTGTCTTGCCCCTCGCTCCTCACCCGAAGCAGCCGCATGCTGTTCAGCGTAACGGCGAGCGTTGCGCCCATGTCGGCCAGTATGGCAATCCAGAGGGTCAGGAGGCCTGGGGCTAATAGTGCCAGAGCTGCAGCCTTAATCGCTAGTGAGAAAGCAATATTCTGCTTGATTACACCAAGCGCCCTGCGGCTTAGCCTTATCGTGAACGGCAGCTTCTCCAGGTCATCGGCCATCAGTACAATATCCGCTGTCTCAAGCGCAGCGTCCGAGCCGGCTCCTCCCATAGCAATCCCTACATCAGCCGAAGCAAGCGCGGGCGCGTCATTAACTCCATCCCCAACCATCGCCACCCTGCCGTGCTTCTCCTTCAGCTCCTTCACCGCTTCTACCTTATGCTGCGGCAGCAGCTCAGCCCTGTATTCACTCACACCGACTTCGGCAGCCACTGCCTCCGCAGCCAGCCGGTTGTCACCGGTCAGCACAGCCGTATGCATAACGCCTGCCTGCTTCAGTGCGGCTATCGTCTGCCTGCTCGCAGCGCGCAGCTCATCCGCCACCGCAATCAGCAGTTCAATCCGGGAATCGGTGCCGGCAGCCATGACCGTCTTGCCCTCCGCCTGGAGCCTCTCGATCTGTTCCGTCAAGCCGCCGTACTGCCGCGAATCGGCAAGCAGCTCCGCAAACAGCTTGGGGCTGCCTACCTGATACAAGCTTCCTTCTACCGCCGCTTGGGCGCCAAGCCCTGTCATGGACTTGAAACTCTCGGCCTGCGGCGAAACGGCCCCGCTCTCTTCAGCTTTGCGAACGATGGCAGCGGCCAGCGGATGCGTGGAGCCCTTCTCGACTGCAGCAGCTCTGCCAAGCGCTGTCTGTACCGGCGCTTCACCTACCGGTACCAGGTCGGTTACAACTGGAACACCGCGGGTCAACGTGCCTGTCTTATCAAATACGACCGCCTTTATTCTCCCGGCCTCTTCCAGGTATACACCGCCCTTGATCAGCACGCCGCGCTTCGCTGCGCTGCCTATCGCCGTAACAATCGCAATTGGCGTCGAAATCACCAGGGCGCAGGGGCAGCCAACAACAAGAACAGCGAGACCCTCATATACCCAATGTGACCAATCCGCTCCGCCGATTAAGGGCGGCAAAACCGCTACGCCGAGTGCCACCAGCATGATGAACGGCGTGTAGTAGCGGGCGAACCGGTCAACGAATGCCTGGGAAGGCGCCCTCTCCGCCTGGGCCTCCTCGACCAGGTGAATAATTTTGGCCAGTGTCGTGTCCACCGAGGTCCGTGTGACCTCAATCATCAGCAGACCCTCGCCATTGATCGTTCCGGCAAATACCTCATCTCCATCCCGCTTCCATGCAGGAATCGATTCGCCTGTAATGGCCGCCTGATTGATGCCGGACTCTCCGCTTAGAATCACACCGTCCATCGCAATCTTCTGTCCAGGCTTGACAACCATCCGGTCACCCACGCGAATATCCTCCACAGGAATGGAGATCTGACGGCCGTCCCGCTCAATTGTCGCTTCCCTAGGGGCAATATCCATCAGAGAGCGGATCGACTGACGAGCCTTGTTCATCGAATAGGACTCCAGCGCCTCACTGACCGCAAAGAGAAGCACGACAATTGCTCCTTCGCTCCATTCGCCAATGATGGCAGCACCAATTACCGCAATTGTCATGAGCGTGTTCATATCAAAGCGAAGTCTGGCCAGATTGCTAAACCCCTTAATAAACAGGCTGTACCCGCCTGTGATAATAGAGGCAGCAAAGAGCATAATAGATAACATGCTCTCCTCCCAAGCCTGCAGCCAGAGGGCAATCACCCCTGCAGCGAGCAGCAGGCCGGATGCGATAACAGTCAGCACCGCCTTGTTTCGCCAGAACGGCTCCTTAGGCTGCTCTTCCACGCGCTGGTGCTCGGGGTACAGCTTCAGGTTCTCGAATTCTCCCGCCTTCTCCAGCTCCATAAGCGATACGGAGCCGTAGACGGTGATTTTCGCCGCTCCGAAGTTAACCTGCGCCTCCGTAACGCCCGGAAGCTCGCGCACCTTCTTCTCGAAGGTTCCTGCGCAGCCAGCGCAAGTAAAGCCCTGAACCCGGTACACATGCCGGTCCCGTGCGTCTGAACCTGCTGCTGCAATGTCCCGTCTGTCTTCCGGTTTAGCCATGGAGCTCACCCTCCCTTCCGTGCGCGACAGCGTTTCGGACAAGCTCCCGTACATGCTCGTCATCCAGAGAATAGAACACCAGCTTGCCTTCCTTGCGGGATTTGGCCAGCCCCTTGTCACGCAGCAGCCGAAGATGATGAGAAGCAGTCGCGGTACTGGAACCAATGACATGCGCTACGTCGCAGACGCACATCTCTTCTTCAACTGTCAGTGCATAGGCAATTTTCATCCGGGTTTCATCAGCCAGCGCCTTGAACATCCGTACAGGCACAGTCAGCCGCTGCTCGGACAGGCTCTGCTGAACCCTCTGCACCTTCACCTCGTCGAAGCATTCAATATCGCACAGCTCGCCTTGCCGGGAGATCTGCTTAGTAGTAACCATATCTAACGCCGCCTTTCATTCAAACATCCATTTGATTATAGTATACCTCATAGCAGCATCTTATTCAAACATCTGTTTGAATGTGTGGGTAGAAGCTCCGTCTGGCTGGATATCAAAAAAGCCGTCTATTCCCTTTTACAGAGGGAACAGACGGCAAGCAAAGCTATGTATCAGACAGAGGGCACTCCATGCCAGCTTATCGGTCAAACCGACCAATGAGCAGGGAGCATCCATAGCCGATGATAAGCGTCACCAGACAGATCACAAGCGTACCGATATGCGAGGTAAAGCCCGGGAATACAACGACAATCGAACCGACCACCATGCCGATGATTACCGCGTAAGTCCCTGCCGTATAATGCGCGAGCAGGAAGTGGATCAGTCTGCTCATGACGAGAATGCCGATCACGACTCCGCATCCGACAACCCCAATGACCAGCAGATTCCGGTCCGACAATGCTCCAATGACAGTCGGGTAAGCGCCAAGCAGCAGGAGCACGAAGGAACCGCTGATCCCCGGCAGGATCATGGCTGAGCTGGCAAGCCAGCCGGCAAAGAACAGGAAAATATAATCTCCTGTAGTAAAGGTCTTAATTGCGGTATCCAGCCCGTCCTCCCGGGCAAAAGCAGTGAGCGCTACAAGCACGGCTGCTATAGCGATCAGCAGGTAGTGCGAGGCGCGAAACGACTTTTTATACTCAATTTTCCGGAGAAGCAGTGGAATTATGCCCAGAATCAGACCCAGGAAGAAGAAGAAGGTCGGTTTGGGATGGTGCTCAAGGAGCCACTCCATCAGACCGCTTAAGGTGAACACGGCTGCCAGTATGCCGATTCCGAGCGGTATCAGAAATGCAAAGTGCTGCTTCCAGCTGCGGCTGAAGATGCCGTTAATAGCCTCTAGCAGCTGCTTGTAAATGCCCAGCGCAAGGGCCATCGTCCCGCCGCTGACACCCGGGATCAAATCACTGATCCCCATCACTACGCCTCTAATGATATTACGCCATTCCATCATGATTCACTGCTCCCATTCCAAATTATTATATCTGTCTCTATACTCCGCCCAAACAGGCTGTATCCATTTTACAATATGTAGCATACATAATTCGAGCATTATTATTTGAATTCGCCTAATCCCTGCAGCCTGCCTTGACAGCCAGCCCCCGGTGTGGAAGAACAGCCTTTCTGTTTAGATACATTTCGTAACCAGACATCTCTAAAGGTTAATTGTAACCTATATCTGATCATGGGGGCAACGGACCACCTAGAGGGTGTTCCCCATACAAAAAAGCCCCCGGCAGCCGGCCGGATACCGGATTAGCTGCACCTTGAGGGCCGTTTATTGAGACTGCTCTTCACAAAATGGCACCACTTAGCTGAACAGAGCGGGTGCAGCTCGTGAGTATAATATCCTCGGGTTGTCAGAACTCATACTCCCGTTTTGAGAAGCGGCTCGGTGACAAGCCAAAATGCTTCTTGAACGAACGGCTGAAATAATAGACATCCTGATAACCGACCAGATGGGAGATGTCTTTAAGCGAGGCGCGTGAAGTAACCAGCATTTGCTTGGCGCGCTGCATGCGGATGCGGATCAGGTAATCAATCGGACTCATGCCGACATGATTTTTGAACAAGGTTGCATAGTACCCCACGCTCAGGTTCGCCAGCTCAGCCAGACTCTGAAGCGAAATCGGCTTCATATACTGCTGCTGCATGTACTCCTTTGTCCTCTCCACCGCCTGTAGGGCCTCCCGGGCAATCCTCCTCGCCACAAGCAAGCAGGCGTGAGAGGAAGGTATAGAACAGGGCTTTGGAGCGAAACTGCTCGATCTTGCCCGGCTTATTCCAGTTGTGCAGCATCTCCTCCAGTACCCGAACATCCCCTTCTACATCAACAGCATTCAGGAAGGAATGGGATCCGCCAGGCTCTGAAGGCATTTCTCCCGAAGCATCGCTGTAGAGTATCATATAAAATTCCAGCGGCATATCACCTTGTACGGAAACGGTCATTCTCCTGTCCGCTTCCATATGGAAGACACTTCCGCGCGAAGCTTCATAATAGCTGCAGTCAAAACCGAATTCACCTATACCGCCGCGCACATAGACGAAACACGAAGCGGGCACTGCATAAGCATGCTGCTCATCCCCGGGCTCCTCCACCGTGTTAAATACCCCAACCAGCGAGAAGGATGCCTGCCCTAACCGGTCGATTAACCAGGATCGATTCATAATCCCCACTCCTTTCCCTTATCCAAGCTTCAAGCAGCTTGTCTGCTATCTCGTTCTTAGCAGCAAGTAAATAAAATATGGCGCTCCAATAATCGCAACAACTATCCCGGCAGACACCTCGGTCGCACCAAGGATTACACGCCCGATCGCATCTGCCGCAAGCACCAGCAGCGCACCTGTCATCGCACTGGCCGGAATCAGATATTGATGCTGCGGACCAATAAGCCTTCTTGTCAAATGAGGTGCGAGCAGACCCACGAAGCCGATCCCGCCGCCTACCGCTACACAGGCCGCGGCCAGAGCGACGGCTGCAGCAATGAGGGTTTGTCTGGTGCGCTCTACGGCTGTGCCAAGTCCGATTGCGACCTGTTCTGTCAGCGTAATAATGTTCAGATGGCGTGCATAGAGCATCATCAGCGGAATCAGAATCACGATCCATGGAAGCAGGGCAAGCACGTACTGCCAATTCGTTGCCCACAGCGTCCCTGCCAGCCATGTATACACGAACTGGTATTCATTCGAATTCATCATTGTGGCGAGGACCATCATAGCTGCATTGATACCGGCGGCAAGCGCCACACCAACGAGCACAATCCGGATCGGTCGGATGCCTTCCCCCCGCTTGTATGACAGTATGTACAGCGCTGCAGCTGTTGCAAAAGCTCCGAGCATGGCGACAACTGGCAGAGCAAAGATCGAGCTGAACGTGCCCATTAGCCCAGACACCACATACAGGTTAACTCCCAGACCCGCGCCGCTTGTTATGCCAAGGATAGCCGGATCAGCCAGCGGATTTCGCGTTACAGCCTGCAGTACAGCTCCTGAAACGGCTAAGCCGGCGCCTACAAGAATCGCCAGCACGATGCGAGGAAGCCGGAACTCCAGCAGCACCAGCTCCTGCTTGGCAGTGCCGTACCCCAACAGAGTCTTAACGATGTCAGCGGGCGGCATCCACTTGTACCCCATATTGGCGCTCGCCATGAACATGAAGACGATAAAAGTGCCAAGAACAGTCATAACGAAGGCGGACCGGCGACTCCTTTTGAAGCTCATCAGAACTCCCTCCTTTCTTTCCTGGCTGCATAAAGGAAGAAAGGTACGCCGATCATTGCGATCAGGGCGCCAAGGGGAACCTCCCTCGGAGGGTTGATCATCCGGGCACCAAAGTCACCCGCGACCACCAGAATGGCACCTAGCACGGCCGTACAGGGAATCACCCAGCGGTAGTCCACCCCAACCAGCGATCGCGTCAGGTGCGGGATGACCAAGCCCACAAAGGCCACCGGGCCTACGAGCGAAACACTGCCGCCGGACAGCATGAACACAACGACCAGACTGGCAAAACGGATCAGTCCGGTGCGCTGGCCGAGGCCAGCTGCTATCTCCTCGCCCAGACTAAGAACTGTAATAGAACGAGCCAGCACAAATGCCGCAAGCAGACCCGCGATTATCCATGGGAGCGCAATCTGCACCTGGATCCACCGGGTGCCTGCTACGCCTCCCGCAAACCAGAAGGCCATCTCCTGACCGACGCGGAAATGAAGTGCAATGCCTTGACTGACCGCCAGGAACAGCGCCGAAATCGCAGAACCCGCCAGCACCAGTCGCACCGGTGAAAGTCCGCCCTTTACAGCAGAGCCTATGCCGAAGACAAGCGCTGTCGAAACGGCCGCACCCGCAAAGCAAAATAACATGATGCCTTGATAGCTCTGCGCCGGGAAAAATGCAAAGCAGGCTGCAAGCATAAGCGTCGCACCCGCATTAATGCCCAGTATGCCGGGATCAGCCATCGGATTCCGTGATATTCCCTGCATGATAGCGCCGCTCACGGCAAAGCCGGCCCCCACTAGCGCGGCAGCGATAGTCCGCGGAAGGCGCAGCTCATATATGACCTGATGATCGGTAAGCTCCGGGTTAAAAGCAATCAGCGACCGCCATACTTCAGCCAAGCTGATGCTCCGCGGGCCAGATGCGATGGCAAGCCCCATAGCAAGCATAAGTACGACTGTCCCCACAATTAGAACCACAATGGCATTAACAGGCCTGGCCTTAACTGCCGGTATACCTTGTTTACCGGAGGTCGGCGATTGCTGTGCCGAAGAATCCATATGTTCACCTACATCCAGTAATGAGAATCATTTTCACAACTCTTATCTCCATTATTTGAGAAGGATTCTCATTTGTCAATATTTTTCTTCATAGTGTGCTCATCAACCATTCAGGTCATGGCATGTTTTCCATTATATCGAATCATCGTTTTGCTTGCTAATGATGACGGATATCCCTCTATTCCTCATGGGAGGAAACGACTTGCCCTCTGTCGAATGAAGTCAGATCAGCCCTGCGAGTGGTAGTTTCCGCATTCGGAAATTCGGAAGGCCGACTGTAATGACTTTTTTATCCGAAAGAGAGGACCCGGCGTATGTTATCTCTGTATCAAGCGAAGCGCGGGCTAATTATGCTGATGTGCTTTCTCCTGTTTATCAGCATTATGCCCTTTTCTGGCTCCGCCGCGGCGGCCTACATCGTGAACCCGAAGCAGACTTACACGTACAAGATCATGGTCAGAGATCTTAAAAAGCTGGAGCAAGCTTATCCGGAGCTGATTAAGACCCATAGCCTCGGCAAGAGCGAATACGGACGCGATATATGGGCGGTTGATCTCGGCAGGGGACCCGCGGTTATGATGCTCAATGGCTCCCATCATGCGAGAGAGTGGATCACAACGATTCTGCTGATGACCATGGTTGACCGGTACGCGCAGGCTTATGTCCGGGATACGACTTGGAACGGCTACTCCGTTCGGGAGCTGCTTGATCATGTAACGTTCCGGATTATTCCCATGGTTAACCCCGATGGTGTAACCCTCCAGCAGCAGGGTTTGTCCGCCTTCCCGGCAGCCGATCATGCCGCGCTGCTGAAGATGAACGGCGGCAGCCGGAACTTCAAGCGGTGGAAGGCCAATGCCAAGGGGATTGATCTGAACAGGCAGTATCCGGCTGGATGGACTAGCATCCGAAACCCTGCTCCTAGACCTTATTACATGAATTATAAAGGAGTAAAACCGCTGCAGGCCAAGGAAGCCCAGGTTATGGCCGAAGCTACCCTTGCCGCTTCACCGGAGCTTGCGCTTGCCTACCATTCCTCAGGTGAAATTGTTTACTGGCATTTTCACACCAAGCCTGCCAGTGTCGCCCGGGATAAGGCGCTTGTCCGCCGCTACAGCACCATGACAGGCTACCGCATTGTTGCCCCGTCGGCCAATCCGTCCGGAGGAGGCTATACCGACTGGTTTATCAGCACCTTCGACCGTCCCGGCATGACACCGGAGCTGGCCCGGCCTGCCGGAGAGGTTCATGTGCCCCTTACCGAGTGGGACCGGATCTGGAGGCAGCACCAGAATACCGGCTGGATGCTCGCCGCTGAAGGGTACAAGCTCTGGATGGGCCGGCAGCAAGCTGTCCAAGCTGACCATGAGCTCCGGCTGACACGGACAGAGCGGGCTTCGAAGTGGCCGCAGCTCAAATCCGCGAAGCTCGATATCGTGTACCCCGGACGCTACGAGGTTCTTAGAGTCAAGGGGGACTGGGCGGAGATCGCAACAGCCTCCGGCTCCAGATGGATCAGCACCGGTGCTGCCGTACAAGGCACCTTCGAGATTCTGCAGGATACCTGGCTCGAAGTTTCGCCAACGACCGGGCTGTACGCTTCGCCGCTAGACCGTCTTCCAACGGCAGCACGACTGTCCCGCCAGACTGTTCAGGCTATGGAACGCTGGCAGGACTGGTATCTGATTCCGACCTACCGAGGTGCCTTCTGGGTGAAGGAGTCGGAGGTCAAGGCAGTTAGCACGCCAGAGCCCGCAAACCAGCCTGACGAGCAGCCAGATCCGCCAACGCCTGCCGGGCAGTCTGAAGCGCAGCCCTTGCCTCTGCCGCCTGATCAGAAGCCGGAAGCTACCCAGCCCACTTCGTGACGAAGTGGGCTTCTCTTTCATTCATTATACGGGATGCAGCTATTATGAGATCGGCTTTCCATATTATAAATTCAATTGTTCGAATGAATCGCAAAGAGCTGTCCGGAAAGTCTCACCGACTTTACCGGACAGCTCTTTCAGCTGCTTGCCGACCTATCGAACTGGGCCGGCAAGCTCTTCACGGAGCGCCTGCAACCCTTCCCGCATCTGCGGATCATCGGACTGTATCTTCTCTCTCAGACGCTCCATAAGCCGGAACGCTGTCCGGGCGGTAATCGTTCCTGTTGGAGAAATCCGCTCCGCTTCCTGGAAGCGCGTGACCGCAGAAGCTGTACGTTCATCGTATATACCTTCAGCCTTGCCTGTGCTGTAGCCCAGCGCTTCAAGCATTTGCTCCGCTGTCTGCACGCTCTGGCCATAACTGCCCGCCTTCTGCACCTCATCGGTCGGCAGGGCCGGCAGCCTTGCATACTCCGGCATCTTAACCTCCTGATCAGGTGCGATGCCCTGCTCATGAATCCAATTGCCGCTTGGGGTTCGCCACTGCGAAGCCGTCAGCTTCAGTACGGAGCCGTCCTTAAACTGCTGGAAGGTCTGTACGATTCCTTTACCGAAGGATTTGACGCCGATCAGCTTAGCGCCGGCCGAATCACGAAGCGCAGCGGCCAGCACCTCTGAGGAGCTCGCCGATCCTTCGTCGATCAGGACGACAATCGGCAGTGTCCACGGCTTCTTCTGCTCTGAACGGTAGGTAATCTCCTTCCGTTCATTCTTATAGACAACCTGAAGAATTACCTTATCCTTCGGAATAAGCCGGTTAGCAATCTCAATCGTCGGATTAACCAGTCCGCCCGGGTTCATCCTCAGATCTATCAGCAGCCCTTTCATCCCCTGCTCAAGAAGCCGGTCTACCGCTTCATTAAATTCCACATCCGTTTTCTCCGCAAAACGGGAGATCTGCACAACGCCAATTCCATCCTCTAGTAATTCGGAAGTGACCGTACGGACCGGCACATTAGCCCGCGTAAGCGAAACTTCGAATGGTTCAGCCAGCCCGCTTCTGCTGATTGTCAGCCTGACCTTCGTGCCTTCCTCACCTCGCGTCAGCTTGATCAGATCGGTCATCGTTCGGCCTTTCATCTCCCTGCCGTCAATCGCAATTATGACATCATCCTTAAGCAGCCCTGCCTTCTCGGCCGGAGCACCCTTAATAGCGGAATTAATGACAAATTCGCCGTCTTCTTCACGGATCTCTACGCCAATACCCACGATATGGTCCTCATACCGCTGGACATAGCTGATACCCTCTTCTCCCGTATAATAGACGGAGTAAGGATCCCCCAGTGAATCTGTCATTCCTTCGGCCGCCCCGTGGATAAGATCAACCCCGGTTGCCCCGTCCAAATAATCGGACATGATTTCCTTATAGGTCCGGTCCAAGTTGGCAAACGCCGGTTCCTTCAGCATCGGGTAACGGTGCTCCATCCACCAGCACCCTCCCGTGAACCCGGCCACTCCGGCCGCCAGCAAACCGGCGATTACGAGCAGTCTTAACCGCCGCCGCCTTGCCTCGGTCGTTGTCGAATACATGCTCATCTCTCCGTTTCCACCCCATAATGACCGTTCAATCCCATTGACTGCAGTTCGTATCTCTATATTGGTGCGGTAAATAACCAAGAAGCCTGCTGTACAAGCACATAACAAGATTGTATGCACAGCTTTCTTACGCTAGAAGCAGTCTCTCCCGGAAAATACACGCCTGAGGTACGACAATGGGAGCAGAGTGATATCAGCCCAGCCTTCCTCTATGTCCGCTCCCTCGCAGCTTTAACTATATCAGCCGCCTGCCCGGATAAGGCTGGAACAGCCACTGCCGCTGTATAAGGAGGGCGGAGCATTTCGTCGAGCCAAGTATCGGTCAGCAAGGTTTCACCCTGCTTGTCCAGTTTCGCTGATTCGTTCGCATCTTCGCCGCCCGCCAGCTCCTGCAGCCTCCGGGATACCTCCCCGGAGGCTGGGCGAGCCTGCAGCAGGACCGGCAGCTTGTGCTCCGCGAGCCAAGCTTCATCCGGCTCTTCAATCCGCTTCAAGCCTGCTGCATACTCCGTATCCAAAGCCAGGCTAACGCAAGAGAAGCCCTTCACACCCGTGCGCTCCGCATGGCGTGCAGCCTCACGCAATCTTTCCATACTCCAGCCGTGGGCGCCAAATGCCCGGCAGTACCCTTTTTGCAGCAGCGCATTCATCCCTTCCAGTATATATCCGACATGCACGTTCGGATCATCACCCTCGAGCAGGTACAGATCCATCACACCGGTATCCGCCAGCTCAAGGCTGTGCAGCAGCCGCCGCTCCAGCACCGTCTTGCGCATCCGTGGCCCCGCATCGTCCTCACCGCTGCCCATTCCGATCCAGAGCAGGCCTTCTCTGCCTCCTGCCATCCTTTTGATGCACCGGCCCAGCAGCCGTATGGTCTCATCCCCCGCATCCGATCCGGTCATAACAGCTTGACCTCCCAGCGCGATATATTCATTCAGCCGGTTCTCCATTACTTGAATAGACTCACTGTTATGCGCCTCTAATGCTCCAATTGCAGGCAGCACAGCGGGCAGCTTTATAGAAAGACCATTAATTGGCCAGTCATTCATAGGTCATCCTCCTCTTCATCTATCGTCATTATAATCCAACTATTGGCCAGATGAAATCAGCCTGAGGCCTGCCCAGCTTGGAACCGTCATACGTTATTGCAGCTTGAACAAGTATCCCGCAGCCCGTTCTCCCTTGTCCAGTCCCGCCTTTTCCGCTACAATCAAGGCTATATGGCTTTATGCATGATCGTAAACGTTATAGAAGAGAATGGATAAGGAGTGGAGCAGACCGATGTATAAATTGATCGCGATCGACTGTGACGATACACTGCTGAACGATGAAGTACAGGTTACCGAAGCCACCAAGCAGGCTCTGGCCGCCGCAATCGCCAAGGGGGTTACCGTCACACTGGCAACAGGCCGCATGTTTGCTTCCGCCCAGCAGATTGCCCGCCAGATTGAGCTTAACGTACCGATTATCACCTACCAGGGCTCACTAGTGAAGAATCTGATCGACGAGCAGGTGCTGTATGAACGCAGTGTGCCGACTGATGCCGCCCAGCAGATCTTCGAATACTGCGAGCAAAAGGGGCTGCACCTGCAGCTGTACATACGTGACGAGCTGTATACCACCGAAGAGAACGACAAGGTGAAGGGCTACTCGAAGCTCTCCAATGTTCCTTACAAGGTTCAGCCCGACTACACCAAGCTGCTGCTTGAGCCGCTGACCAAAATGCTGATCATCGACGATCCCGGGCTGCTCGACAATGTAGCGGATGAGCTGCGTGCAATTGTCGGCGACCGCGTACACATCACCAAGTCCAAAGCGCACTACCTGGAATTCATGCATAAGGAAGGCACCAAAGGACATGCCGTGGCATTCATGGCTGATCTGATCGGCTGTTCGATGGATGAAGTCATCGCGATTGGCGATGCATGGAATGACCAGGAAATGCTGGAGGTTGCTGGACTTGGCGTTGCGATGGGCAACTCCGTTCCGGCGCTTAAGGAGATTGCCGATTACATCACCTTAAGCAACAATGAGGATGGCGTGCGGCATGTGATCGAGAAGTTCATCCTGAACGCGGACAGCCAAGTTTAACCGAACAAGGGCTGCATACGAGTCACGCGACTCGTGTGCAGCCCTTTTTTTATCAATGGATGCCCATCAGTGGTCCTGTGTCTTAAATACCCGCCAGCACCTGATACCAGATGCCGCGCTTCGAATACAGTTCCTCACGAACCTTGGACCAGCCGCCCAGATAACCGATATCAAACAATCCCGCAGGCTCAATAAACTGATCCTTCACTTCCTCGGTGACCTCCGGATTCACTGGACGGAAGCCATGTTTTGTAAACACACGCTGGGCCTCTGCCGAGCCGAGGTATGCAACGAACGCCTCGGCTACCTCACGGGAACCGTGGTCATCCACGTTCGCATCAATTACAGCAGCCGGATTCTCGATTAGAATCGTGTTCTCGGGCACCACAATATCATACGCGACGCCTTGATTGATACGCGCTATCAGCTCGTTCTCATAAGTGACGATTGCATCGCCGACGCCGTACTCGAAGGCTGCCATCGAAGCACGGCCGCTCTTGTCAAGCGACTCCACGTTCGCATGGATTTCAGCAAGAAACTGCTTGGCGAATTCAGGGTCCTTCTGACCGGTGCGCTCCTCCGAAATTCGCAGCCCCGCACCATAGATGGCATTGATATCCCACTGTGCTCCCCCCGAGGTCTTCGGGTTAGGATAGAGTACTTTAATGCCTTCCCTGGTCAGGTCTTCCCAATTCCGAATCCCGAGCGGGTTGCCGTCCCTTGTTCCGATCACAACGATCGAACGTGTAATCATTCCGCCATATGCCCGGTCACGCCAGTCATGCGTAATCATACCCGCCTTCTCAATCTTGTCCAGATCCGTCTCCATCGCGAGTACAGCAACATCTGCTTCAAAGCCGCCGACAATTGATCTCGCCTGAGTACCCGAGGCCTCATAGGATTCCTGGAACGTCACGAGCTGGCCGGTCTCCTGCTTCCACTTCTCCTGAAACATCGGAAGCAGTTCGGCAAATGCGTCCTTAGCGACGGAGTAGGCACCAATAACCAGCGTTACGTCTCCCTTGGCAGGAGCAGTGGCAGGATCGGTTCCTTCTTCCTCCGCCGGCCCTGCGCAGGCGGCACTGAGCAGCAGCAGAAGTACAGCCACGGAACCAAGTAAGGAGCGCCAGAGCGCCGAGCTTCTCACGGATCCTTCTGGCTGCCTGCTCCGTCCGTCCGCACGCTCCGAAGATGTGTTTAGTTTCATTCGTTCACACAACGCTTTCTGCATTTAGATATGAATGGGCATCGGGTCTTCCTTCAGCCTGTTCTCCATCATCCAGCTGTCGCTTTGATTGAACATATAGGCGCGGTGCACCAGCACACGCACTTCGTCGCCCGGATGCAGAACTTCCTTCTCCAGGGAACGGTAGGTAATCAGCGTAATGGAGCCGACCTCCACCTCTACCATCCACTCGCTGCCGCGGAAATGAAGATGCTTGACCTTTCCCTGCTCAGTTGCAGACTGCAAGCGGAATTCCCCAGGTTTGCCGACTTCTATAAACTCGGGGCGGATTAGAGCCTGTGCCCCCGGCCAGCCGGCCGCCTCCTCAAATCCCTTCAGCTTGGACACATCTTCCACAATCGTCGATTCGCCTATGAAGCTTGCCACAAACTGCGTTTGCGGACTTTTATAGATATCCCAAGGCGAGCCCTTTTGTTCCAGACGGCCTTTATTAATGATCATGATCTCATCCGCTACCTCAATCGCCTCATCCTGGTCATGGGTAACGAAGATCGAGGTAATGCCTACACGCTCAATCATTTCCTTCAGCCACGTTCGGAGCTCCTGCCTGATCTTGGCATCGATAGCCGCGAAAGGCTCATCAAGCAGCAGCAGCTGCGGCTCAGGCGCAAGCGCACGGGCAAACGCCACACGCTGGCGCTGTCCCCCGGACAGCTGATGCGGATAGCGGTGCTCAAACCCCTTCAAGCCTGTCAGCTCCACGAGCTCCATAACCCGGTCGCGAATCTGGCTCTTCGAGAACTTCTTGATCTTCAGGCCGAAAGCGACATTATCGTAGACGGTCATATGCTTAAACAGTGCGTAGTTCTGAAACACAAAGCCAATTCCCCGCTCCTGCGGCGGCAGATCATTCACCCGTTTGCCATGAAACACAATATCACCGGAGGAAGGCGTCTCAAGCCCGGCGAGCATACGCAGAATCGACGTCTTGCCGCCACCGCTTGGGCCGAGCAGGCCGATCAGATGGCCTTTCTCAATCGAGAAGCTCACATCCCGCACCGCATGAAAATCACCAAAAGATTTGTTTAACCCGCTGACTTCAATATGCATGGCTTAGTGCACTTCCTTTCGCTTCTTTGCCCACTCCATCAGGAGCAGCAAACCGATTGATATAGCGGCCAATACGAGCGCAACGCTGTTGGCGGCGACAATATTGAAATTTTCGACATCCTGATATACGAGCGTCGTTGCCGTTTGAGTTTTGTTAATAATATTCCCGGAAACGACAAGCACAGCACCAAATTCACCCATTGACCTTGCAACTGTAAGCACCACGCCATAAATCACGCCCCAGCGGATCGACGGCCATGTGACATGCCAGAAGGTATACCAGGAATAGGCGCCAAGCGTCGACGCCGCTTCCTCCTGCTGTGAACCGATTTCCTGCAGGACTGGCATGACTTCCCGGACCATCATCGGAAACGTGACGAACAGGGTCGCGATTATCATCCCCGGCATTGCATACACTACTTTAAAACCGATATCCTCAAAGAAAGTGCCGATTATCGTATTCGGGCCAAGCAGCAGCACAATCATCAGGCCCCCGATTACCGGCGAAACCGCGAAGGGCAGATCCACAATGCTGTTAAGCAGCTGCTTCATTCTGCGGCCAAGCCAATCTGCCCGCACAAGATAGATAGCAAGCATCACGCCGAATAAAGTATTAAGAGCCGTCACAATAATAACGATCAAGAACGTCATCCACAGCGCATGCAGCGATTGAGGACGGGTTAGGGCTTCGATAAAGCCGTCCCAGCCTTCCGCCCACGACCCGGAGAAAATCCGAACTAACGGCGCGATCAGCAGGACCAGAAATACGGCATAGGTTAGTGTTATCCATAGCTTCTTCATACGCCTGACCTCCTCGATTGAATCACGTTGAGGAGCCAAAGAATAAGGAAGGACAGTGTCAGCAAAATAATCGAGACTGCCGCAGCACCCTGCGGATTGTCACTCTCCACTTCGCCAAAGATATAGACCGAAGCAATCAAGGTCTTGCCGGGGATGTTGCCCGCGACAAGGACTACTGCTCCGAACTCCGCAAGCCCGCGCGAGAACGCAAGCATAGCCCCGCTTAATATTCCGGGCAGCATAGTCGGAAATATAACCCGCAGGAACGTCTTTGCCTTGGATGCGCCCAGCGTATAGGCTGCTTCTTCCTCAGCCTTATCCATCTCTTCCAGCAGCGGCTGCACCGCCCGGATGACAAACGGGAAGGTGACGAACAGCATCGCTATCACGATCGCCGGTTCATGGAATACGATTTCGAAGCCTAGCCGCTGCGCCGCATCACCAACGAAGCTGCCGGGACCAAGCAGCAGCAGTATCATCAGTCCGCCTACAGCCGTTGGCAGTGCGAAGGGCAGGTCGACCAGACTGTTGAGAATACGTCTACCGAAGAACCTGTACCGGATAAGCACCCAGCCGATCATGGTTCCGATCAGTACATTGATGACCGTTGCAATGAGTGCCAGACGGATCGTCAGGAGTACGGCTTTCCACGCCAATGGATCGCTCACGCTTTCCCAGAACGGCGCCCACCCCAGTGAGAACGATTGTGTGTAGACGCCAAGTATTGGCAGCACGATCAGGATAATAAAATAGAGCATTATGGCGCTTCTAAAGCCGAAGCTCCACCATCGGCTGCGCAGCATGTAGTTCACGAAATTCTTACCTCCCAGACCTTCGGTATATCCGATCAACCTGCTCATTTTAATAATCGTCTTTTAATTCCTATTATTTTACTAGGTATTATTTACTTTAGCAGAATGGTGCCTGAATCGTCAATCCTTAAATAAGATTTATTGATGAGATACTTAAAGTATAGTAATGAGACAAGCAAAGGGTGCATATTCGGTTGGAAGTCTTCAGGATTTGTGCTTATTGCGCCCCGTATTTGTTCGTATACAGCAACTAAAAAGGACTGCCCGGGTGTCCCGTAACAGTCCTTTTCGTTATGAGGTTTTAGCCCGCAGGCTCCTGCCTTGCCCTATTGGACCCGTCCTCTTCGGGCCGGCTCTGCTTCTGCAGCAACCACAAATCCAAAATACAGGGCGATCGCGCCGGTCAGGAAGTGCAGCACATGATCTGGCAAGCCGCCTTGCAGCATACCGAACAGACTGCCGGTCAGAACCCCCAGCGCAGCAAGCGCCAGATAGAACACCCCAACCACCTGAGAAAACCGGAGGCCATACCCTTCGTGAGCAGCTGCCAGCAGACCCAGCAAGCCGACCACAAGATAAATAATACGATGTGCCATATCAAGCTGCAGCAAGCCAAGCAGCACAGGGCTAATGAAGCCGGTCATACCAAGCAGCAGAAACACAAGCCCTGTCAAAGCGGAAAAACGTCTCACTGCCATCGGATTTCCCCCCGTCATGATAAGTCCGCCTTGCACCTTGGCGATATGACCGCCACCCGGGCTTCCGGCAGAAGGGAGGCGCGCCTCCCTGTTAGACCCTATGCATGTACACTGGAAAAGATGACTTCATACGGCTTACTCGCCTTCTATAAAATAACGGCTTTCCCCCAGGCGGATTATCGCCTGTCCCTGTGTCAGGTCGGTGATCCAGCTTACGAATCTCTCCGCCTCCGGCTCCTCCGGCAGACAGGTAACCGTCACCTTATCGGTGAAATCGGTCCCTCCCACCCGGATTTGCCTGCCGTGCAGCTCGTTCTCGATTTTACCGTACCAGGTGTAATCGACTTCGATGAACACTTCCCGGTGCAGCACCTTGATAATCGCTTCGGCAGCTTCGATGCCGGCTACCGCGCCGTCGGTATAAGCCCGGATCAGACCGCCAGCTCCGAGCATAATACCGCCGAAATATCGGGTAACGACAATCACAACATCCTTCAGACCCTGGTTGCGCATGACCTCCAGAATCGGTTTGCCGGCCGTGCCGCTCGGCTCCCCGTCATCCGATTGCTTCTGAATTTCATCCCTCTCACCAACCATATAGGCCGAACAATTATGTGTTGCATTCCAGTGCTTCTTCTTGATCTCTTCAATATATGCAATTGCTTCCTCTTCGCTGGCGACAGGCTTGGCGTGTCCGATGAACCGTGACTTCTTGATCACGATTTCCTTGCTGGCTTCCTGCCGCAGCGTCTTATAACGCTCTAGCATCCGGCCACCCGGCAGCATCGCCTCTTACAGGCGTGCTTCCAGCTCTGCCTTCTCTTTCTCGAAGCCCGGCTTGCCGAGCAGCGCGAACATGTTCTTCTTGTAAGCTTCTACGCCCGGCTGGTCGAACGGATTCACGCCAAGCAGGTAACCGCTGATGCCGCATGCTTTCTCGAAGAAATAAACCATGTACCCGAAGGTGTATGGACTCATATCCTTCAGGTTAACGACCAGGTTCGGCACGTTGCCGTCCGTGTGGGCCAGCAGCGTACCCTGGAAAGCCTTCTTGTTAACGAAATCCATCGTCTTGCCTTGGAGGAAGTTCAGCCCGTCCAGATCAGCCGGATCATGCCCAATCTCGATATGCTCGCTAACCTCGTTCACCTGGATAACCGTTTCAAACAGGTTGCGTGTGCCCTCCTGAATGAATTGACCCATCGAATGCAGGTCAGTGGAGAAATCAACGGAAGCCGGATAAATGCCCTTATAATCCTTGCCTTCGCTCTCGCCAAACAGCTGCTTCCACCACTCCGATACAAAATGCAGGGATGGCTCGTAGTTCACAAGGATCTCAATAGCCTTGCCCTTCCGGTAGAGCGCGTTGCGGACAGCCGCGTACTGGTAGCTCTCGTTCTCGCTCAGGTTCGGGTTCGCGTATTCCTTAGATGCGTCAGCCGCACCCTTCATCATGACTTCGATATCAATGCCGGCTGCCGCGATCGGAAGCAGGCCAACTGCCGTCAGAACGGAGTAGCGGCCGCCTACGTCATCCGGAATAACGAACGACTCATAGCCTTCTTCAGTCGCCAGCTTCTTCAGTGCGCCCTTCTCGCGGTCGGTTGTAGCGTAAATACGCTTGCGTGCTTCTTCCTTGCCATATTTCTTCTCGAGCTGCTCACGGAAAACACGGAAAGCAATCGCCGGTTCGGTCGTCGTACCGGATTTGGAGATAACGTTGATTGACCAATCGCGTCCTTCCAGCAGCTGCAGCAGATGCGTTACGTATGTAGAACTGATGTTGTTGCCTGCGAACAGGATTTGAGGCGTCTTGCGCTCGCCCTGCGGCAGCAGGTTATAAAATGAATGGGACAGCATTTCGATTGCTGCTCTGGCGCCAAGGTAAGATCCGCCGATGCCGATCACAACCAGAACCTCAGAGTCAGACTTAATCTTCTCTGCTGCCTTCTGGATCCGCGCGAATTCTTCCTTGTCATAATTAGTCGGCAGGTCGATCCAACCCAAGTAATCCGACCCGGCACCCGTACCATTGTGAAGCTGCTCATGTGCAAGCTTCACTGCGTCCTTCAAATAGTCCACTTCATGCTGGCCCACGAAGGTCAGTGCTTTGCTGTAATCAAATGAAACGGTTTTAGCCATATTTTCTCTTCCTCCTACCGAATAATGTATAACAGATAGCTTGTCCTAAAGCTTTCATACCCACCGGGACGAAATACGTCCCGTCAGTTGCGGCCTAGCCTTAGAATACTGGATTTGCCCGTCAAACACAAGGCAGCAGGCCACACCTTCCTATAAAGAATTTTGAGTCCTGCTATCACGTTTCATTATGCAAGCCGACACCCTCCCTAACGCTGGACTTGCCGCTCCGATGTAGTTACTATGAAGATATATATTAGGAGAGGCAAGGTGACGGTTAATCATGCAAACTGTCGGATTTATTGGACTTGGAACGATGGGTGCCCCAATGGCGGAAAATCTGCTTCGAAAGGGGTATGAGGTCACCGTCTACAACCGTACCCCCGGCAAGTCGGACGAGCTGCTTGCCAGCGGGGCTAACGCAGCCCAGTCTCCGCTGGAGATTGCCAGAACATGCGATTTGATCTTTACCATGATCAGCAACGATCAGGCCATCGATGAGGTTTACTATGGAAGCGAAGGCATTCTGAACGGATTGCAGCCGGACAGCATTGTCATTGACAGCAGCACGATCTCGCCGGCCCTGGCCCGCAGGCTCGCTGCCGATATCTCGGAGAAGCACGCCGATTTCCTTGATGCGCCTGTCACGGGAAGCAAGCCTGCAGCGATTGACGGTACTCTCGTCTTCATGGTGGGCGGCGATAAGGAAATCGTCAGAAAGGTAGAACCCGCCTTCCTCAGCATGGGACGCGAAGTCATTTATATGGGACCTTCGGGAAGCGGCGCTACCGCCAAGCTTGCCCATAACACCATCGTCGGCATTAATGCAGCCGGATTAATTGAAGGAATGGCCATCGCCGCCAAAGGCGGCATCAACGGTGAATCCTTCCTTCGTCTGGTTCAGTCCGGCGGCGCCGCCAGCAAGCAGGCAGATTTGAAGGGACGCAAGATTCTGGAGCATGACTTCTCCGTACAATTCTCGCTTGCCCTTATGCTTAAGGATCTCAAGCTGTCCTCGGTACTGACTGATACCCTTGGTGTATCCACGCCGATGCTGGAAGCGTCCAAGAGCCTCTTCCAGCTCGGTCATTCCGCAGGCCACGGCGAGCTGGACTTAGCCGCCCTTGCCTACTGTTACGAAGAATGGATCGGCAGACGAATTGGCGGGGAGGAGCACGGTTCCCAGGATTCCCATTCTATGCAAGGCGAAGACCGGCGCCGCAAAGCCCGGCTGTCTCTGGACATTCCCCTCATGATGTCTTGCTATCAATGGGAACAGGAGGGCGCATTCTCCGGACAATCCATTGTGGGATCGCTGCGCGATCTGTCTGAAGGCGGTCTGCAGATTGCCACAACCTACCCGCTTGAGATGGATATGTTCGTCGTAATTCACTTCCAGAACGATGCCAACCTGCCGCCTATTACGGCGCGGATTATCCGGATAGAACGGCATGATGACCTGTTCTTCTACGGCTGTATGCTGTCCGGTATTCCGCTCTACCAGCGGCAGCAGCTGGAGCAGTACATCGACCGTAAGCTTGCCGAAAAACAGTAATTACCGCTGTTCTTACAGCAGATTCATTAACTAATACCCTGCAAATGACGAAGGACCGTCCATCACTCCTGCTTGGGAGCTTTGGACGGTCCTTAGTCTGCTGGGGCTTATCTTGAAGGAAAGACTGATCAGCCCTCCTCTGCCCATCGGCTTATTCTGCCAGGTAGGAACAGCAGTAATCGGTTACCGATACCACCTGCAGCTTGAACTTAGAATTGCCGGGAACGATGAATTCGCCTTCACCGTTAATATGAAGCCATTCGCTGGCATCCGGCAGCAGCACCTTAAGCTCCCCTGCCATGATCTCCATAATTTCCTTGGCATCAGTGCCAAACTCGTATTCGCCTGGCATCATGATACCGAGGGTCTTCTTCGTGCCGTCCGGGAACAGAACGGTACGGCTGGTCACTTTGCCGTCAAAGTAGACGTTCGCCTGCTTAACGACAGTTACGTGTTCGAATTGAGTCATGATCGTGTATGCCCCCTTCTCCTTATAGTGGAAAAGGACCGCGGGATCATCCGCGGTCCTTTCGTTCCTGCGGCAGCGTGCCGCCTTCGGACAAAGCCGCCGCCTATTGCAAAAGGTGAAGACGTATTACAGCAAAGCTTTCACTTTGCTAACAACGTTCTCAACCGTGAAGCCATATTCCTTGATGACACGGTCGCCAGGAGCGGAAGCGCCGAATCTGTCGATCGCGAGCACATCGCCCTTGTCGCCAACATAACGATGCCAGCCGAACGGATGAGCCATCTCGATTGCCAGACGTGCCGGTACATCCGGAAGGATAACCGAATCCTTGTACGCCTTATCCTGCTTCTCGAACAGATCCCAGCTCGGCATACTGACTACGCGCACTTCGATGCCTTCTTCAGCCAGCGCCTTCTGAGCTGCAACAGCCAGCTGAACCTCGGAACCTGTTGCGAGCAGCTGTGCCTGAGGCTTGCCGTTCTTCGCATCGGATACAACGTAAGCGCCGCGCTCGATGCCGGCAACAGCATTGTCGACTGTACCGGAGAGGATCGGCAGGTTCTGACGAGTCAGAACAAGCGCTACCGGATTTTCCTTGTTCGCTACCGCATAACGCCATGCAGCAGATGTTTCGTTGCCGTCAGCCGGACGAATAACCGTCAGACCAGGAATGATGCGGATCGATGCCAGCTGCTCAATCGGCTCGTGTGTCGGGCCGTCTTCGCCGACAGCGATACTGTCATGCGTCAGCACATACACAACCGGAAGCTTCATCAGTGCAGCCAGACGAACAGCCGGACGCAGGTAATCAGTGAATACGAAGAACGTACCGCCGAATACTTTCAAGCCGCCATGGAGCATCATGCCGTTCATAGCTGCCGCCATACCGAACTCACGAACGCCGAAGTAAATGTTGCGGCCATCGTAGCTGCCTGGCTTGAAGTTGGCCAAGCCGTTCAGGTGAGTCATAGTCGAGCTTTCCAGGTCAGCGGAGCCGCCAACCAGGTTTGGCACGTTCGGTGCCAGGCCGTTCAGGGCATTACCGGATGCAACGCGCGTGGACAATGCCTTGTCTTCTGCCGCATACTTCGGCAGGTCCTTGTCCCAGCCTTCCGGAAGCTCGCCGTTCACGGCTGCTTCGAATTGAGCAGCAAGCTGCGGATGCGCCTGCTTGTATTCCGCTACCAGCTTGTCCCAAGCAGCGTTAGCGTCTGCGCCTTTGGACTTCACGTCAGCGAAGTGAGCACGCACTTCATCTGGCACGTAGAATTGAGCATCCTCAGGCCAGCCGTACGCCTGCTTCGTCAGCTTCGTCTCGTCCGGACCAAGCGGCGAACCGTGCGTGCCGCCATGGCCGCCTTTGCCGCCTTTGTTCGGGCTGCCGTAGCCGATAACTGTCTTCACTTCGATCAAGGTAGGCTTGTCCGTTTCCTTCTGTGCCTTCTCGATCGCTTTCGACAGTGCGCCTAGATCATTGCCGTCTTCAACGCGAAGCACTTGCCAGCCGTACGCTTCAAAGCGCTTCTCAACATTCTCGGAGAAGGACAGGTTCAACTCGCCGTCAAGGGAGATATCGTTCGAATCATACAGGACAACCAGCTTGCCGAGCTTCAGGTGACCAGCAAGGGAAGCCGCTTCGCTTGAGATGCCTTCCATAAGGTCGCCGTCGCCGCAGATGGAATACGTGTAGTGATCAATAACATTGAAATTATCTTTATTATAAGTAGCCGCGAGCTGAGCTTCTGCCATGGCCATACCTACTGCCATTGCAATACCTTGTCCAAGAGGACCGGTTGTCGCGTCGACGCCTGCCGTATGTCCGAATTCCGGATGGCCTGGCGTTAAGGAATCCCACTGGCGGAAATTCTGGATCTCTTCCATCGGGAGATCATATCCGCTAAGGTGCAGCAAGCTGTACAGCAGCATGGAGCCGTGGCCGGCGGAAAGTACGAACCGGTCGCGGTTGATCCAGCTTGGGTTAGCAGGATTGTGGACCATCGTTTTCGCAAAAAGCTGATAACCCATTGGGGCAGAGCCCATCGGCATACCAGGATGTCCGGATTTTGCTTTCTCGATTGCGTCAATTGCAAGCGTGCGGATTGTGTCGATCGAAAGCTGTTCGATAGACTTGTTCTTGACTGTCATTGCATGTTTCCTCCCATTCCTGTTCTAGTGAGCCGGAATAAAGTCCTATCCAGAGCTTCAATTGGCTTTGAATATTGTACCATTAGCTCTTCCGGTTTTCCATAGGCTGACGGAACAACGCGGTGAAGCGAAGATAGCCGGTGAAGGCTGGCTCATATAAAAAAAGCTGTGCTATTATGGTTCCCGTTCCACTGTTATAAAATGATGAGGCTGCGGATTGTCATCCAGCAGCCTCCCTTCACATTGCTTATCCCTTAATCCGCCATCTGCCGGCAGGCAGCTAGCTGAACACAACTGTCTTGTTCTGATGAACCAATACACGGTCCTCAATATGCCACTTGACCGCACGCGCCAGGACGACCCGTTCGATGGTGCGGCCGATCCGCTTCAGCTCCGTCACATCATCGCGGTGGCTGACACGCTGAACGTCCTGCTCGATAATCGGGCCGCCATCCAGCTCCTCTGTCACATAGTGGGCGGTTGCACCGATGATTTTTACCCCGCGCTTATAAGCCTGCGCATACGGCTTGCCCCCGACGAAGGCCGGTAGAAAGGAGTGGTGAATGTTGATAATCCGATTCGGATAGTATTCAATAAATTTAGGCGTAATGATCTGCATATAACGGGCAAGCACGATCAAATCAGCCTTGTCTGCCACTGCCTCAAGCTGCTGGCGCTCGGCTTCTTCCTTCGTATCGGGTGTGACCGGGATGTGGTGGTACGTAATACCGAACGACTCCACCAGCTCGCGCATATCCGGATGGTTGCTGATCACCATCGCGATTTCGGCATCAAGGTCCCCAGCCTGCCACTGCCACAGCAGCTCCAGCAGACAGTGATCCTCCTTCGAGACGAAAATCGCCAGACGCTTCTTCCGTGATGCGCGGAACGTCAGCCACTTCATATCGAAGCGGTCAGCAACACGGGCAAAATCCTCCTGAAGCTGTGGCAGCTCCTTCGGCAGATCGTTCAGGTCAAACTCGAAGCGGATGAAGAACATGCCGCCTTCCGGATCCATCGTATACTGATCGGACTGTACAATATTCGCTCCATGCTCATATAGAAACTGCGACACCGCGGCTACTATGCCCGGCCGGTCCGGACAAGAAATCAGCATCCGGGCGCGGTTCTCATTATTCGCACGGCTTGCCGACTGCTGCGGCTGATATGTATTCTGCTGCATAACGATATGATCTTCCTCTCCTTGATTATGTACGTAGACATGGCCTTCCCGCCCGCCATAAACACTGCCGGGAACGCGCAGCGCTCCCGTTAGTGCTCGTTATTCGTGACCTTACTCAGGCTGGTTAAGCATTTACCAGCAGTTCCTTACCGGCGAACCAAGCCGTTAAGCGCTGGTTAACAGCCTCCTCGCTAAGCTCCTCAGGGAGTACGCGATTTTCCATGACAAGATCATACAGTCGATCCATCGGCTCACGGGGATCTGCTTTCTTCGCCTTGGCGTCATTCTTCAGCGTGTCCCAGACAGACAGCACATAATTCCGATAGTCGATCTCTTCCTTCTCGAAGAAATAGTGCAGACGCTCCACATGGTCGAAGAACGTCTCCCCAAACCGCTCCATAGCATCTCCGCGCAGCAGTGCAATCTCTGCCTCATACATCGGCCTGGAGGTCTTGTCCTCCTTGCCAATCCAGGGTGTCTCAAGAATAAACGGCTTGCCCGCCAGCAGCTCATGATTAACAATCCGCTTAATCGTGTCATGACCAATGTAGCCGGCCCCAATTGGCGCGTGGCGGTCCTTCTTGGCTCCGGATGGATTCTTGGAATCATTGATATGAACCACAGCCACGCGGTCAAGACCAACAATCTTGTCAAAGCTTGCCAGCACGCCGTCAAGGTCACCCACAATATCGTACCCTGCGTCATGCATGTGGCATGTGTCCATACAGATCGTTAACCGGTCATTGCGGCTGACCTTCTCAATAATGGCGGCAAGCTCCTCGAACGTACGCCCGATCTCGGTTCCTTTTCCCGCCATAGTCTCAAGCGCAATATTCACATCACAATCCTTCGTCGCTTCCAGCACCTCGTTCAATCCTTCGGCAATCCGTGCAATGCCATACTCCGCATCCTTGTCCGTATATGCACCAGGGTGCAGGACAATATTCCTTACGCCAATCTGCTCCGTGCGCCGCATTTCCTCCTGCAGGAACCGGACCGCCAGCTCAAAGGTATCTTCCTTATAGGAGCCAAGATTAATAATGTACGGCGCGTGGACGACAATTTCGCCGATTCCATGCGCTTTCATAAATTCTTTGCCCTCTTCAATATATAGGCTTTCAATCGGCTTGCGCCGAGTATTCTGCGGTGCTCCCGTATAGATCATGAAAGAGCTTGAGCCGTACGATACCGCCTCCTGTGCGGCAGTAAGAAGCCCCTTGTCGGAGAATGAAACGTGAGATCCTATTTTTATCATGCGGCTACCCGCTCCTTTCGGCATCCAGACATACATTAGTCCTTATTTTACAGGGTATATCGAAATAAATCTAGGAATAAGGTATAATTCAGGATGAGGTGAAGGGAAAAATGGATTGGACATCCAACTGGTTTATGTATTTTATCCTCTTCTGGGCGGTTGTGATGGTCGTCTTCATGTCAATCGGCGGCTTCTTCATGTTCCGTAAATTCCTGAAGGTGCTCCCGATGCGGGATGGAAAATCCAAGCTCGACTGGCAGAACTATTGGGTGGAACGCAGCCGGCCGATGTGGACCGATGAATCGAAGCAGTTCCTGGACGAGCTGGTATCACCCGTGCCGGGCCCGTTCCGCGATATTGCCAAGCATTCGATTGCCGCCAAGATTGGCCAGGTCGCCATTGAGAGCGGTGCTTCTTCCGTAACAAGAGCCCATTGCATAGAAGGATATATCCGGGCTACTCCGGCGCGCGACTACAGGAGCCTGATCTCATTTTTGGATAAGAAAGGCATTGACTACACCCCTTACAAGCATCTGCTAAACAAGTAACGAGCCGCCGGCAAGGGCGGCTTTTTGCATCTTCGTATCGATTGACCCTTAATCTTAACGGGTATAAAGTCTCTAAAGCGATAGATACAGGAGGAGATTGCAGATGACCAAACAAGCGGATAATAAGCCTGTAATAAGACGCGTTATGGAGACGGGAGCAATCCTGCTGATGACAGGATCCATTCTGGCCGCCTGCTCAAACGGTAACGAGGTCAGCCAGCCCACACCTAATTATGACCAGCAAACGGCTGAGCCAACCGATCCGCAGCAGGGCCGTACAGCGCCAGATTCCGAAGACATTGCCGGGAATGAGACAGGCAACACGCCACCGGCCTCCGGGGAGAGCACGAATAATCCGGCGGATGAAGCTGTTACCGATGATGACGCGAATGAGAAGGATGCCGGTGACGAGAATGTTATTCAGGGCCAGGGCACCTATACGGGACAGCCGGATAATCATTCTGCCGAAATCATGACTGAGGAAGGACCCATGGTCTTTCAGATTGAAGAAGATATAGCCCTCGTGCTAGAAGGCATTGAACCGGATTCGAAGGTGCGGTATGACTATATTGAGAAGCAGCTGGATGTAAACGGCGATGCAGTCACCCAGAGATGGCTCACGGATATTAAACTGGATTAATCGTAACCTGAATAAATAAGAGCCCCGGTGATACTGCGAGCGGGCGATTGTTATCATAAGTTGATGATACTTCGAATATTGGGACGGATGGTGAGGTCGGATGCGGGTTGCGGTAACAGGCGGAACTGGATTTATCGGATCCAGATTAGTGGACAAGCTTCTGGATCGCGGAGACGACGTATGGATTGTCACCCGCTCTGCGGGGCATGTGAAGAAGCGGCATCCCAAGCTGGGTGTTCTGACCTGGGATCAGGTGAACGCAGGCACGCACGGCCTAGGGCAGCTTGACGCACTTGTTAATCTGGCCGGTGAATCCATCAATCAGCGCTGGACTGACTCCGCCAAGCAGCGCATCATGCAGTCGAGGCTGAAGGCGGCCGCAGGCTTGGAGCGTCTGGCGGAATCGCTTGAGCGCAGACCGGCGGTTGTCGTTAACGCATCCGGAATCTCCTATTATGGAACATCCGAGACGGAAACCTTCACGGAGAGCAGCCCGCAGCGGATCACGGACTTTCTGGCTGAGGTTGTGGATGAGTGGGAAAAAGCGGCCGACCGTATTCCGACAGAGCGGCTTGTGAAGCTGCGTGTCGGCATTGTCCTTGCGGCGAAGGGCGGCGCATTCCCGCTGATGGCGCTGCCCTACCGCCTGTTCGGCGGCGGCCGGGTTGGCAGCGGCAGGCAGTGGATCTCTTGGATTCACATTGAAGACATGCTTCGCCTGATTCTGTTCTGTGTGGATCAGAATATATCAGGGCCAGTCAATGCCGTGGCGCCGGACCCGGTTACGAACGACCGGTTCGGCCGTGCCATCGGCAGGGCAATGAAGCGCCCTCACTGGTTCCCGGTGCCGGCCGCTCTCATGCGAGCTCTGTTCGGCGAATTGTCTGTGCTGCTGCTCGAGGGCCAGAAATGTCTCCCGCAGACTGCACTCGATGCCGGGTTTGCATACCGTTACCCGACCATTGACCAGGCGATGCAGGATCTGGTGGGAAAATAGGTGGATAACTTGAAATGCCAGAAGCCGTCCTATAAGGGGACGGCTTCTTTTGCTGCTTGGCATATTCGAACGAAGCCAGCTCAATTGTAGATGTACTTCAGCAGTCTTATTTGGCGATTTGCTCTGGTGATACTTTCCCACCCACTTTGAATAATACCGGAATAAGTGCTAATAAGATTATGCCTACGACTAACGTAGATAGGATTAACTCTTTCCACACAATTAAATCCTCTGTAAACATCTGATAGAGAATCAGTGAATTGATGGGGATGTTAATCAATAACCCCGTGAGAAGTCCAGGCGCATATTTTTTCATTACCACGGTGGCAATAAGATGCGGGAATACAGCATTAATAATCATGGAGCCTAAGAAGCCTATGAAAATCCACTTTGTAAACGCGGCTTCAGGCAGATAAACATGACTAAATGCGGACAAATAAGCCAAAGCCGTTATAACGATGACAGCAAAATGAAATTCACCTGCAGTAACCGGCTTCTGAAATCTCGAAGGTTGCTGGGACCACTTGGGCAGCCAAAGGGCTTCCTCTATATTATGCAGTGTAATAGCTAAACAGAAAAAGACGGAGAGGTGCTCCATCTGCATCTTCCTCCCTAATGGAATAATTGTTCCCTACTGAACTATTTACGCTGATTCTTCACTCCCCACTCACATAACCCTTCCATAATGGGCAGCAGCGCTTTCGCTTTATCCGTCAGGCTGTACTCGACTTTAGGAGGAACCTGAGGGTACTCCTTCCGCTTAACGATGCCATCTGCCTCCAGCTCTTTCAGCTGTGAGCTCAGAGTTTTATACGTAATCGTACCGATCTGCCTTTTTAGATCATTAAAGCGGACAGGCTCATTTTCTGCGAGGAGATAAAGGATGACCATTTTCCACTTGCCGCCAATAACAGAGATTGTATATCCAAAAGGTGTGTCTTGAATTTGTTTTACTTTACCTTTAAACTCACCCATCCCCATATTTACACTATCCTTTCTGACAGTACCTGTCATAAAAGTGCGTACTGTTTTTTCTTTTAGGTCCATCTTATACTGGCCTTACTTTGAGGTAAAGGAGAGACTTGGATGACTCGAAAAACGATACGCCTGCTGATGCCGCAATGGCAAGGGGGAAACAATCCTGATTACTCTTTCGGAGCTGAATTGCTTGCTTGGCTCGCCCCGGACAACGACGATCAACCCTTAATCCATGTACCCGTTCAAGCTTATGATGGAACCCCTCTTGAGAACGAGAACGGTATGAATGGAAGATCGCAGCTGATGGAGCAATTAATGTCCGCTCATCACATCATTGATGCTCACAAGCCGGACCGCATTGTCATGTTTGGCGGTGACTGCCTGGTCGAGCAGGCACCATTCGCCTATTTGAATGAACGGTACGGAGGGGAGTTAGGTTTAATATGGATTGATGCCCACTCTGATTTAGTAAGATATGTAGGCTATGATAACGGGCATACCTTGCCGCTCGGGAATCTCTTGGGAATCGGAGACGAGGAATTCGTCAAGCAGGTGAAGGTTCCGCTGAAACCGGAAAATGTCTTTATTGCAGGCTTAAAAGTGCCTACCGAACAAGAAACCCAAGTCATTTCAGAAGCGTTTCAGCGACTGGGCATATCTTTTGCAGAACCAGACTCAGAAGTGATTGAAAGACTTGGCATCAGAACAGCTGGAGCCGAGGAGTTAACGGACAATATAGATGTTATAAAAGAATGGATCAGAGCTAACGGGATTAAGCATCTGGCTATCCACCTTGATTTGGATGTGCTCGACCCCAGGGCATTCCGTTCACAATTATTTGCCAATCCTGCTGCACCCGTTAACTATTCTCCTGAAGGGACCATGCAGCTGCCCCAGCTGCTAAATCTGCTAAAGGAACTGGCTGAAGAAACAGATGTGGTTGGTCTAGGGATAACGGAGCATCTGCCATGGGACTCCATTCATCTGAAGAAGCTGCTTGGGGAGATACCTATACTAAATAGCTGATTTGTCCATCTGCATCACAGACCGTGCTGGACTACCTATTCGTTTAGAGAGATCCCCCACCCGGGGGATTTTTATTTTCTTAGCCCTGGGTCAAAAGAGTCAACGTGACTCGCAAAATTCCCGGAAATCATACCGAGATATATGAACCTTTTAATCTCCCTAGGGACCAAGTTTCAGGAATCACTATTTTCCTTGGCGGTGGTTCGGATGAAGTTGTTGCCAACTTGAAAGAACCGAAAGAATTGGAGGAGTTATATACTATCCTTCAGGGGGCATCGTCATATTCGGGGGCTGCACCCGCCGATTGGCCTTATACAATCGTGATTAAGTTAAATGATGAGCGCGAAAGAGAGGTTGAAGTTACAGGTAATGGTTTTGTGTTTATAGACAAGTCGACAGATGTTTCATATTCGCTCGATAAAGGAAAATTTAATGATTTTCTCGCAGAGGACCATTGAGAATTAATATAGATAAGCAAACTTGCTTTTGAGACAGCACTTTCATCATGGAAAAATACTTAGAGCATGTTCTGTTGCTGACTCTTTAATAACATAAGCGCTGGTCATCATATTAATAATTCCAAAAATATACGGAAAGTATAAGAACCGCTATTGCCGAAAAGAACCTGGTCACTCCATCTGAATATATCATTGTATCCCCCGCTCACAGTATGCCTTGATAGTTATATTCATAGCTTAATTATCATGATCAATTCTCTAATCGGGTCTAAGTACCTCCCTGATGGTGACCTTTTTTAGGGATAATTTATATTTATAAACAAAAAAGACCACTCCGAAGGAACTATTCCTTAAGATGTGGTCTCTTACGCCGCTATCCATTCTTGCTAAAGGTATAAACCGGACCATCAGCGCCCGCAAGCTGCAGGGAATCACCTTCCGTCAGCGGATAAATCTTATAAGGAACCATGGGGCTGCCATTAAGCTTGCTGCCATTGCGGGAGCCCAGATCTTTGACCGCAGCTCCCCCCTCAGAATTGGAGCTGACTTCAATGTGAGTGCGGGATACACCATCCGCTTCGTCCACAATCTGGCATAACTCGCTGCTGCGGCCGATGAACCACTCACCCTCGGATATTGGAAAATCCGTTTCGGTGTTGTCGTAGGAACGGCTCAGTAACGGCAGCCGCTGCTCGGCTGCAGCAGAAGCCTGATTCCGGTTATGAGCCAGCAGTACCGTCTCGTCCGTACGGGCACCTATATAGGAGGTATTCAGCATAGAGGACATCTCACCGCTGCCGGTATACTGAATCTCGCTGCACGGTTCTCCCTGTGCGAACTCAGACCCATAAACATCATACGACTTGACTCCTGGAGCTTGTGTGCCACTTCTTAACCGCCAATCCGCATCCTTCGCTCCCATACGGCTTTCCGAAACGTTATGCTGCCCTGCCTCGCGCCAGTTTCCCTCAAGCTTATTCTGTTCCGTCTCTGGAAACCTCCATCTGGAAGACCTGGAACCATTCAGCAGAGGCCCCGAATCCAGCGGGCCCTCAGCCATCATATCCTCATCCTCTTTCGCCTGTCCGCCAGCCATCCGCTTCCACGCATACAGCAATCCTCCTGCAATCAGCAGAGTGACTCCGCTGCTTAACAACAGCTGGTTCATTGACGGGTTATCCAGATAGAGAAACCTCCAGCAGCTAGCACAAGCCAGAACAGCTATAGAGGCCGCAATCCACTTGGCTCTTGCCGTATTCCCAATGGCTGCAGCGTCATTACCAGAATCCTCAATAATCTCAAGCTTGCTCAGCAGACGTCCATTTTCCCCCTCCTGACCATCAGTTGCTCCGTTCAGCAGCATATCAGCTCCAAAGCCGGTCCGGCTGCTGCCGCCTTGCCGAACAGCTTCGGCATTATGGTGACCACCACCGGATGATGAAAACACGGAATCAAGCAGCTCCGCTCTCGCTTTCCGGTCTATTTGCCCGCGTCCCCGCTGCCTGCTACCCCTCATTAATCCCGGGTTCCCGGATATCCCAGCATGCAAACCTTGACCAGAATCAAACTCATCAACTCCAGAAGCAATGCCTGGTGCTGCCTGTTCGAAGCTGAAACTTGCCTTCCCTTGACCGCCAGGCACAGAAGGATTCGCAGCTGCTGCAGACGCAAAAGGCGCACCGATTAGCCTAAGCAGCATTTCCCGCAGCCTTGCAAGCGATATACCCGGCTGCTCCAGCAGCTTCAGTATCTGCTGCAGGCCAGCCCCATCGACTGCCGGTACCCTTGCAACCCATCGAACCGCCAGTGTAAGCAGCCCGGCTGTCACGGAAGACTTCTCAGCCATCGCCTGATCCTTCATCGGAATGTAGGCCAGACGCAGCCCGTCAAACCGTTCCCCTTCCATGAACATCATGTTCTCGTGCAGCAGGCAGCAGGAATCACGCAGCAAATAATGACGGCAGTCGTCCATAGCCTCCACAACAGCGAGCAGAAGCTCGTAATACTCCTGCATGGTAACAGCCTTCGTCTGCAGCACATTGGACAGCATCCGTTTGCCGGTAATGTTAAAGCGGAAGGTGATACCGCCATCGACCTCCAGCCAGTCTACCGAAAGCAGTCTTGGCGAGTTCTCTGACTGCAGCATCTGCAAATCCACCTCATCAAGCTCGTCTCTGCGTATCGGGGGATTCCGCGTAATGATCATTTCATGCCCTCGCTGCATGGCAAAATCCACTATATACGGTTCCACTTATGTCACCATCCTCTATTTACATAATGAAACTTGTTCCGGTGCTTTTCATCCTGCGAACCAGAACACAACAGCCCCCGGCAGAACAGCCAGCATAAACGGAAAGCGGATCGTTACCTTTTCTTCGGCCGCGGCCGGTCCGGTTACACGATTAATGCCATCCAGCAGCTTCAGCTGAACACCCGCTAATAGAAGCTGGCCATTCAGCGGCCTGCCTCGTCGGGCTTTCTTCCAGATCAGAATAACCAGCCCGGCAGCACCCGCAAACAAAATGGAATACATCGTAACGCCCCATACACCAGCCGCTCCTGTCCAGGCCCCCAAAGCGCCGAACAGCTTGACATCCCCGGCCCCTACACCGCCAAACACAAACAGCACATACATCAGTGCAAATCCTACCGCCGTCCCGAGCAGTGCACTGCCGAGCCCCATCCATCCCGCAGCCGCCAAATGAGCCAGCAGGCCTGCGGCACAGCAGGGGAGAGTCAGCCAATTCGGGATTTTCATCGACCGGATATCTGTTATGAAGGCAGCAGCAAGTAAAGCAGCAGCGCCAGCAGCAGACCACCAGGCAATCATCAAAGCCATCACCGTCTTTCCATTATTCATAAGTAACGCACCCGGCAGAGATTTCTCTGCCGGGTTATCTTCTAACCCTCATCCATCCTCGCTACGATAAAATGCCCGCCAACCGCTGCGCCCCTGCTGTCTGCAACCTGAATCTCCCATGTACCCGATGTGGTATTCCCGGATACATGCCATTCCCAGGTTACAACGCCATGCTCGTCTGCTGTCGCCTCACCCAGATTTCTTGCCCGGCTCGTACCGCTCTTATAAATAACCGTTAACGAAACCGTCTGATTGGGAGCAGCGGAGGCAATAACCCTTGCCGTGCGTCCCGGCCTTACCGGTGACGGCTCGATCGCGATAATACGAAGTTCAGACTGCTCCTCCGTCCCTCCGGTATGAACCTTGGCAGAAGCTGAATCGCTCAGCCACACTCTCTCCCTTGCTGTGGCGGTAAGCGTTATTGACTGCTTCGTGAACGGCAGACCAAGCGGAAAATTATAATCCAACGCCGCTGTTAAATACGGATGCTCCCGTGTCTGGATATCGGGCAGCGACAATTCGCGCAGATCAATACGTTCCGTCTCCAGCACAGTGTCCTCGGCAAGCCGGTTAACAACTGGCATAACCAGTCCCCTTCCAAGCTCGGTCGCGGCCAGATTTTGCAGCGGTCTCCAATCGCCATTCAGGGCCCCGCTTACCAGGGACCCGGCAGGCTCCGGCAGATACTCGGCCAACTCCGCCGCCACGGGCCCAATTTCCCCGAGTTCAATCAGAGGCAGTTGCGGGATTGCAGGCAGGCTTCCGGATAACCCTTCCGCCGCTAAAGCAGCCGGATATATATGCGCCGCAGTCTGCCTGACCACCTGTGAAGCCGTATCCTGAAGAACCATCTGGGCAGTTACCATACGGATCATGCAGATCAGGAACAGCAGGACAAACAGGAACATAGGCAGAGAGACTGAAGCCTCCAATGCCATTCCGCCCCGCTCGTCCCGCAGTGGTTTAATAAGACCAAGCCGCCGTCTTAGTCGTCTCATAACGGTTTCCGACAACCTTTCCTTGAAGTGGGCTGACATAACCAACCATCCTCATGACACCCGGAAGGAACCATAACCGTACAGATGCCTTCACTTCCCCTGATACAGCAGCAGGTATCTCATGCAGCCTGTAGCCGGTATTATGCTCAATAACCGCAGTCATACGGGATAGCTTATCGGTCTCACTTCCATGGATTAGCAGGAACATGCGAAGATAATCCTTATAGCGAAGCTCACCCGGTATATGCTTCGAGATTGGTGTTGTTCCGTCCCGGAACAGCTCGGCCATATCCTCAAGCGTCTTCTCAATCCCGTAGACAACCGCCGCTGCAAAAATAAGCAGAGGATGGCCAAGAGACCGGCACTCAATCAGTCCTTCCATCGTCCTAACGGCCAAGCGTATCGTGAAGATTTCCCCATAGGCTAGCGTAAGGTTCACCATCTGATCGTGGTTGCCGTAAAGAATATATTCCACTTCCTGCCTCTCAGCCGCAAAGACTGGCACAGGCGTTACGGTTTGGCCCCCAGCGGGGGAAGCTGTCAGCTCCAGCTGATCAGGGCTGAGTGAAGTGAACCGGTGGACCGCATACTCATTGATATACAGCTCGTCCCTTATTGACAGCATCGTGTTTGACAGTCCGCCGAATACTTGATCGGCCGAAGACATCGACTCCGCTGCGGTTCCCCCGCTGTCCAACCCATCTCCAGAGTTACTGCCGCCTCCAGAGGCTGCTGCCGAACCCCCGTCAGCGGCTGATACCTGTTCGTTTAGACTGCTGTTCTGCTCATACAGCCTCCTAAGCTCTTCAAAGGCTGCCGCCACCTCCTCGGAGTGATGCATATCGGTTACACGAGATAGCAGCTGACGGGCCTCATTCATCTTGGTCTCTGCCTGTTCTTCCAAAGCTTTGCGTTCATCGTCAGCTGCCTGATCATACCGGATAGCCCTTTCCCTTGCGGTCAGTCGGCTGCCAGGTGTGAGATAGCGCTCGCTGTACAAGGTATAGTCGCTGCTTAGCGATGCAGCCGCAACCGGCATTCCGCTGTCTGAAGAGGTATACCCACCAACAGCGGCATATACAGCGGATTGGAAACGGCTGGCTGCCTGCTGAATGGCAGCTGCATCCGACTTTTGCACTTCCAGCTCTGTTAGATATTCGCCAAACCAGGTATCAGGCAGAACCAGACGTTCGGTATCCTGCTCATTGGCGGACAACCCGGTCCCCGTTCCAGTACCTGTTAGTCCGCCCATCCCACTACTGCTGCCCCCGTTGCTCTGGCCAGACATGGCACTTGTTTGAGCAGTGGCGGACATTGCCGATGCTACTTGTTTCATGCGTTCGTTCAATGCCTGCGCACTTGCAATCTCTCCCGCTGCCAGCCTAAGCAGCCGGTCATGCTCCGGTTTGAACCTCGTACCCGCACTCCCGGCTTGGGATGCTGTGGATCTGGCGGAAGCCGCGTACTGCCTTATTTCATCCTCATACTCCGGTTCGGTGCCCTCTTCACGAGCCGCATCACTCGCAATCCAGCTCTGATAGCTGGCATAACCCGACACAACATTGAAGGCAGCAGGAATCAGTTCCCCAATCCCCGAACGCTGAACCTCCTGTGCCGCCTGCCTCTGATAATTCAGAGCCTGAAGCAAATGCTTTTGCCGCTGGTCATACAGCTTCCTCAGCTCATCCATACGCTGTACCGTTTCCTTGGCCTCCGCTATCGAAGAAGACAGGGGCTTAAGCCGGTTAGCCAGCTCCATGGCAAAGTCAACAGGCGCCTTATATTTCATGTCCTCCAGAATCTGCCGCCTAAGCACCAGATGCAGCCCCAGACTGTCACCGTCAAATGCCTGGAGACTCTCCACCCTGCCCCTCAGCAGCTGGAAGGACTGCTCGCGCTGTACCAGCATGCCGTCTTCAATTGTGTCACGCAAAATAGTGCCGGACTCGGTACCACCCCTGCCGAACAATCCGTACCGCCTGTACAGCGCTTCATCATAAGCGGATAGCACGGAACGGACACCGGCATATGCGGCGCTTTCCACCTGCCGTTCAAAGGCAGCAATCCGTGCATAATCGATTAGGACGGACATGAACAACAGAACTACCGAGGCAACCATGACCAGGTAAAGTGATACGGAGCCATTAACGGACCGGAGTGCGTTTCTTCTCTGTTTTTTGTCAGACTGAGACCTGACCCTGCCTCTTCTGCCGCCGCTCCGCTCCTCCTCACGAATCCTGCCTCGGTTATGTTTAATATCACTCATATAATGAAGGGTTCACCTGCTTTCTCAACCTGCTGCTGGCTATTCATTTGAAGCATCCTGTCTGGCGCCCAGTGCTTGTCGTTAGGGATTTCTCCGCTGTTTGACAATCTCACCGGCCTCCTGCCGCTTGGCTGCTGCCGCTGGTCCCGTACCGAATTTCGCTGCATAATAACGGGCCAAATCAACCGTACGAATGAATTCTACCGGATCTGCAACCGTACTGACCGCTTTTCCCTCCATGGTAGAGCTTCCCGTCATCCTGGTGATTGCCTCCACCGTCAAGGGTGAAACGAGATGCATATCTATTGTACGGAGCAAATTTTGACGGTCAGATCCCATCGTTCCGGAGATCGTGACCGGCAATCTTGCGGCAGCCTGCTTCATCTTCTTCAACTGCAAACCAGCTTCTTCTCCCTCCGTCTCCCCGGAGGCCGGAAGCTCAAGCTCGATCCTGCCGCCGTCACTTCCTGTAACCGCGCCGAAAATACCATTCAGCATATCGTCTTCGGTAAGCCGCCAATATAAGCCGTCATACACTCCAGTGGGAGCAAGGCCTGTCGCCGGGTCCCTGTGGCTGTTATCCCAGCGAAAGGCAGCCCGGTCAGCAGCAGATGATGCGTTGTAGTAAAGAATGACTCTCTGGTAAACGACCAGTCCAAGCAGCATCATGAGCAGTATAGAGATGAAGACAAGCGGGAACACAGTTGTCGATTCCAGCACCGCACTTCCCTTCTCCTCACGCCAGGCCCTGACAAGCCTGTTAGGAGAAGATTTCATTGGATTTCTTTTCTGCCTTGCCCATCAGATCAGTGAGAAAATCCACAATCCAGCTCCGGAACAATATAACAATAATGATAATGACTGCAATGATGAGAATAACCTCCAGCGTGCCAAGCCCTTCTTCCGATTTCCACAGCTTCCGTGCTTGATTCTTCATCCGAGTTAACATGATACAATTCCTCCTGTAATCCGCCGGCTTTGCGCCGTACGGCTGTATAATTTGACTTGCGTTTAAGTAAGTCGTTACACGATCAGCACCTGACCAGCTAAGACATCATCAGCACAGCCGGCGCACCGACCAGCACCATTAACACGAAGAAAATGGCTGTTAGCGGAAAAGCCAGCTTCGAGGACGCCTCCTCGCCCTTCACCTTGGCAAGCGCCTTGCGCTTCTCCCATAGCGTAAGAGACAGCTCCCGCAGGGAAACGACGAAGCTGTCGCCTCCCTTGCGGCTGTTAAGCAGCAGAACTGCGGTGAATACCGATACCTCCTGGACACCGCAGCGCTTGCCGAAGGCTTCCAGCGACTGGCCGAATGGCTCGCCGTTCCGGTATGCGTTCATCGCCCTGCGCAGCTCATTATACAGCGGGTGATCTTCCTTCCCGGCCTCCGCGCAGCGAAATAGTGCAGACTGAACAGTCTCGCCGGCTCCTACCAGCAGCATCAGCTTGCTGAGCAGATCCGGCAGCGTCCGGACCATCTCTCTCCTGCGTTCCTCCACCCTGTTGAATAAACCGCGTATCCTGGATGCCGGTACCAGCACCAGTATCAGCAGACCCATAGCCAGCATAGCCGGCTCATCCGCCAGCAGTCCCAGTACCGCCAGTCCGGTTAACGATGCGTAGCCAAGTCCCACTGTTTCCGCAATGAACATTCGCGAGCGTCGTGGCGACACGGTCTCGCCCTCAACCAGCAGCAGCCTCGCGTGCAGGACTGTAAGGAACGACTGCAGCATGTCGAACAGCCTCCACTTCTCCAGTGCCAGCAAGAACGGCCGGCCAATCAGTCTCTCCAGCTGTGATAAGCTGGCAGCAGCCTGCAGCCCGTTCTCCCTCTTCCTGGATACTTGTTCTGAATTCCAGAGCATCCAGCCCCATAAGCCTGCAAGCACAACCACAATCAATACCTGCATGGCTTCCCTCCTCTCCCGTACTTTGGCCGGCACAGTCAGTCATACTTCCTGCTCTGCTGCCGCTATACCTCAATAGTCATCCACTTGCGGGTCAGCAGGTAGCAGCCATACAGCGCAGCGAGCGCACCGGTCAGCAGCAAATACCCTATGCCGCTGTAAAGCGGAGCCATATAGTCTGGTGCTGTCAGCGAAAGAAAGGCCATGAATACGAACGGCACAGCCAGCATCACCCTGGACTCAAACCGTTTGCGCGCGATCAGCACTGAAATCTCCTGCTCGACCTCCATCTTGTCGCCGATCATCTGGGCTGTCCTTCTGACGATGCCAATCATATCGCCGCCGGACCGCTTCGCCGTTGCCAGTACGTCCGCAAACTGGGTAATATCATCAATCCTGGCACGATCCGCGAAAGCACGCAGACACTTCTCAGGCGTTTCACCATTGCGGAGGGAGCTTGCCATGAAGTGAAATTCACGAATGATCTCTGTTCTTCCATCCGGATAAACCATCTTAAGATCTTCAGGAACCGAGCAGAGAGCATTTTCTACTGAACGCCCGGCGGCCAGCGAGGAAGCAATGGACTGCAGCGCTTCCTTGAATTGCCGCTTCAGCCGGTCTCGCCTCCAATCGACCAGCCACCTGCGCACATATCGGGGGGTGAACCAGCCGATGGCAGACAACAGCAGCGATATGATAACCGAATGGTAAAACAGGTAAGCTCCAGTGAAGACGACAGCCGCACCCGCGCAAATCGAGCCAATCAGCTGCAGCCTGGAGAGGCGGGCATTCTGATAGTCCGGCAGGGTCACTGCGCATCAACCTCCCTTCTGTGAAAACCAGCCATCGCCCATTTGCGCGTATTAATCAATCCGCTGCCGGTCGGGGCCAGTCCGCCCACTGCGGACAGCCCGCTCCCGGCATCCTCCTCATTCTCTTCATACCGGTAAAGCACATTAAGAAGCACGTCACCGTCATAAAATCCGGCCACTTCGGCAATTTCCGTCACACGACGGGAGCCATCACGCAGCCGCGAGAGATGAACCATAATATCTATAGCCGAAGCAATCTGCCCCCGGATCGCTGGTATCGGCAGTTCGGCCGCTGACAGGACCATCGTTTCCAGCCTGGCTATCATATCCCTGGCGCTGTTCGCGTGCCCCGTCGATAAAGAACCATCATGCCCGGTGTTCATGGCCTGCAGCATATCCAGCGCCTCGCCGCCGCGCACCTCCCCGACTACAATACGGTCTGGCCGCATCCGCAGCGATGCCCGGATCAACTCGCGGATTGTGACTGCGCCTTTGCCCTCCGTATTGGCGTTACGCGCCTCAAGCGAAACGAGATTGGGCACATTGCGGATTTGCAGCTCAGCGGAGTCCTCAATGGTTACAACTCGCTCATCTGCCGGTATGAAACGGGACAGCGCATTGAGGAAGGTTGTCTTCCCTGTACCCGTACCGCCGCTTATGAATAGGTTGTATTTAGCCTCAACCAGCCTCCCCAGCAGTCCTGCCGCCTCTGCAGTAAGCGAGCCACGCGCAATCAAATCATCCATCAGCAGCTGCCGCTCGGGGAACTTCCGGATAGTCAGTGTCGGACCCTTAAGAGCCACCGGCGGCAGTACGACATGTATCCTTGAGCCATCCTTCAGCCTCGCGTCCACGATCGGGCTCGATTCGTTGACCACCCGGTTAACCGAACCGACAATGGACTGGATAAGATCCTCCAGTCTTTCCCTGCTCTCGAAGCTCTGCGGGAAACGGCTGATTAATCCGTTACGCTCGATGAATATCTCTTCATGACCGTTAATCATAATCTCGGTGACCGCAGCGTCGTCGAGCAGCGGCTGCAGCATATCCAGACCGCGGAATGAATGGTAAAGCCTCCTGACCGCCTGATGCTTGCCCGCAGCCGTAAGTACGCGGCTCGCAGACCAACCGAAGACAACCTGCTCAATCACCCTGAGCAGTTCGCCATCCTCCACCGCACCCTGCAGATCAATGCGCTCCTTAACCTGGTCCCGCAGCAGCAGGATGTCTTCCTCCGCAAGCAACAACGGCCTCGCCCCCCTTCAGGCAGAGCTTATCCAGCAGCATAACTATTGCTGCCTGGAATGCCATTGAACCGAGCAGCTGGCCCGGCTGTATCCATTTCCATTCCGGGACATACGGGAGAATGCCCGTCACGGGCATCCTGCCTGTATCACGCCCATCTCCGTCCGGCTGTATTCCATCCAGCATCCGTGTCTGCACCCAGCAGACTGCGTTCATTAGCTGTTCACGGATCTCGGGCCATCCGCGTTCAATGTACTGCAGCGCAATCTCTGTCTTGCGCCTTACAATAGCGTCTCTCGTAGTCAGCCAAACAATAGTCGTGCTCGCCTCGAAGATCACCCGATGAAAATCTTGAATCACGCTGTCCAAATCGACAACGATCAGGTCGTAGCCACCCTCTGTTCGCAGAAGCTGCAGCAGCTTTCCCGCATCCTCAGGAGTCATCGCAAACCGTTCATCCGGATGAGAACCGCCCGGCAGGAAATCCGCCCTTAATACAGGGTGCTGCTTGCGGAGCTTGCGCAGTAGATCACCAGCCGTTTCCGGCTGGGACTTCAGGGCATACAGCAAGCGTGACAACCCCTCCTCCTCTACACCTCCAAGCAGCAGCGGGGTTGCATCATACGGCTCAAGGTTCAAATAGAACACATTAAGTCCTGAAACTGCTGCTTGGTGAGCCATATTCAAGGCCGTCACCGTCTTGCCAATCCCCCCTGCCGCCGAGTAAACAGCAGCCACCTTGGTCCCATCCCCCCGGCCTGCCTCCCGAAAGGCAGCATGCGGTTTCCCCGCCAAGCGCCGGTCCGCAATCTCCCTCAGCAGCTGAGGGAGAGGCTGGTACTGCAGCAGCTCTTCTGTGCCCGTGTTGATCCCCCTGGCTTCACCGGGTCTGAGAACCAATGCCAGCTTGATGACGGAAGGAGCACAGAAGGCGAACGCCTCCTCCATAAACTCCGGGGCAGCCAGCATCATATCTACCGCGTAGCCTCCCTTCATGTACTGCCTTAATGCGGCCGCTGAAGTGAAGCCCGTTATCCTCCACTCGCCACCTTGAGGGGAGCTGCGTACATAATCAGCAAGACGCTTGATATATCCCTCCTCCTTCACCGCTACCGCCAACTGATACATCCCGATTCCCCCTTCCTGTTCCTAAAGCACCTCCGGTATTCCGCCCCTCCTGGCTGGCAGATAATTACCAACCAGCCGACACTGGGTGGGTTCGCTGCCAAAAAACCATCAGGACGCAAAAAAAGCACCGTTTACGCCCGCAGAGAATCTGCAAGGCCGTAAACGGTGCTTCCGTTACCGGTCTATCATGTAATTTTGGGATAAATTTACCACGTTTATATTCTTTCGTCAATAGACGAGTTTAGAGACCGCATGCTATCCGAAGAACAATCCGATCTCGCGGGCCGCGCTTTCCGGTGAATCCGAGCCGTGAACAATATTGCTGTCAACGATAAGTGCGTAATCTCCCCTGATCGTGCCAGGCCCAGCTTCTGCCGGATTGGTCTTGCCGATCAGCGTGCGTGCGTTCTGCACAGCATTCGGCCCCTCCCATACCATAGCAAATACAGGACCAGAGGTGATAAAATCGACCAGCTCGCCAAAAAATTTCTTCTCCCTGTGCTCGCCGTAATGCTCCTCAGCCAGCGATCGCGAGATGGTCATTACCTTCGCATCCGCCAGTGTCAGGCCCTTCTGCTCGAAGCGCGTCACAACCGCACCGATCAAGCCCCTCTGCACACCGTCGGGTTTCACCATGACAAACGTTTTTTCCATACTAATTCAGCCCTTTCAACGAGATAGATATCATGCTATTCGAAAAGCGCGCTGTGGCCGTCAGCTCTATCGCTGTCCAGCCGCGATTCAGCCGGATTACTTGCGCAGCAGCGGCTTATTCGGCAAATAGTGGAGGGATTTGATATAGCGGATCGTCCGTGTCTTGCCCCTCATGACCATGGAATGGGTCTCCGCCCGCTGATCCGGCAAATAACGGACGCCGCCGAGGAACTCGCCCGGCGTTACGCCGGTTGCTGCAAAAATAACATCTCCCGTGCCTACCATATCGTCCATCGTCAGCACGCGGCGGGGATCCGTCATGCCCATGTCGATGCACCGTTGGAACTGTTCGTCGTTCTCCGGCATGAGCCTGCCCTGAATTTCACCGCCCAGGCATTTCAGCGCAGCAGCGGCGAGCACCCCTTCAGGAGCACCTCCTGATCCCACGTACAAATCTATACCCGTTTCGGGGAAGGACGGCGCCATGGCGCCCGCCACATCGCCATCGGAGAGAAACTTGATCCGCACTCCAGCTGTACGTAGCTCAGCGGTAATTTCCGCATGGCGGTCCCGGTCCAGCAGGATCACCGTCAGGTCCGACAGCGGCTTCCCTAGTGCAAGCGCAGCCTTCTCAACAGTTGTCCGGATCGGGTCCAGCACGTTCAGCTTGCCGGCCAAAGCCGGTCCTACCGCCAGCTTCTCCATATACATATCCGGTGCATGCAGCAGCTGTCCCTTACCTGCAACGGCCAGGACAGACATCGCGTTATTCAGGCCCTTGGCGACAATCTCTGTTCCCTCCAGCGGATCAACCGCCACGTCCACCTTCGGGCCGTTGCCGCTTCCGACCTCCTCGCCGATAAACAGCATCGGCGCCTCATCCATCTCACCTTCTCCGATGACGACCGTTCCCTCAATCGATACGGAATCGAACATCCGGCGCATTGCCTCGGTTGCTGCTCCATCTGCGCTGTTCTTGTCTCCCCGCCCCATCCAAGGGGATGCCGACAATGCCGCAAGCTCCGTCACACGTACCAGTTCAAGCGCTAGTTCCCTCTCCATACCGAACCTCCCTATTCTGTCTTGCCTGTTCTATCCCGTTTCATTCATCCATCCCATAATAATGCCGGCAGTCTCCTCAATAGAGCGGCGAGTTACATCGATAACCCGGCAGCCTGCCGTCTCCATAACCTGCCTCGCATAAGCCAGTTCCTCTTCGATCCGCTTCTCTGTTGCATAGGAGGCGCTCTGAGGCAGCCCCATTGACTTTAACCGCTCACTCCGGATCATCCTCATATGCGACGCTTCCATCGTAAGGCCGACGATCAGCCTGCCTGAAGATCCCAGTAGCTCAGCAGGGGGCTTGACCTCTGGAATAAGCGGGTAGTTCGCCACACGTACACCCTTGTGGGCCAGATAAATGCTGAGCGGCGTTTTCGATGTCCGGGAAACGCCGATCAGCACGACCTGGGCCTGCAGCAGGCCTCTTGCATCCTTGCCATCATCAAACTTAACGGCAAATTCAACTGCCTCTATCCGTCTGTAATACTCGTCATCCAACGTGTGGAGCAGGCCGGGCTCACGCTTCGGCATGCCGTTGAACGTATCAATGTAAGCCTGCATCATCGGCCCGAGTACATCGACAGCACGTACGCCGCGCCGCATCGCTTCTTCCCGCATCATCTCCCGCAGCTCGGGCTGAACAAGCGTAAAGGCTATAAAACCGCCAGTCTGCGAGGCTTCAGCCACAACCTGGATAATCTCGTCCTCATCCTTCACAGGAGCGTACCGCTTGATCCTTACCTTGTCGCCGCCAAACTGTCTCATCGTTGCCTGGGCCACCGCTTCAGCTGTCTCTCCCACGCCATCCGAGCAAATATAAATCGTCTGCTGTACCGTCATCTGTCCGACTGCCCTCCCAACTGTGCAGCGGACACGATATCACCGAAGAGACTGATTACATGCGTCTTCGTTATCCAGCCCGTCGCCTCACGCCCGCTGCTGGAGCTGATGTCGATAACCGGAAGACAGTCCAACTCATGGGTGACCATCTTGCGTATGGCATCCCGGACAAGCTCATCCGGTGCCGCTGTCACAATGTTCGGGTAGCGGGTCATCACCATGCTGACCGGAATCGCCTCGGCATTCGGATTGCCAAGGGTCACCTTCAGTAAATCCTTCGGCGTAATAATGCCGACAAACCGCTGCTGACTGTCTACAACCAGCAGGGTGTTCACATTCTCCGTGAACAATGTCACCACCGCGTCGTGCACAGACTGAGTCTCCGCGACACTAACCGGTACCGCCTGCACCTCCTTGACCTTTAATTGGTTGAAGCCGCTCAGCCTGCCGGACTCCGCCCGGTAAGCCGTACCCAGGAAGTAACCGACCTTGGGCTTGGCGTCAAGCATGCCCAGCATCACGAGCAGAGAAAGGTCCGACCTAAGGGTCGGACGGCTTACCCCCAGCATCTCAGCCAGCTGCTCGCCTGTAACAGGCGCATGCTGCTTCACCAGACTGATTAATTCCAATTGACGCGCCGTAAGTTCGATTCCCATCCCCACCTGTATATATAAAATCACTTATTCGATATATAATGTAGCATAATTAAATATAATACACAATATTTCCAAGTGCAATGACATATATCACAAAAAAACCCGGCTCGGAGACCGAACCGGGTTCACTATATATTCAAAATCACTTCATTTATGATGTATTAATCTTACTTACAGCTGGATGCAGAAGCAGCCGAGGCTTAAACCTTACGCCTGATCAGCAGTCATCTCAAGAAACTGCTCTACATCCTTCACGGAGATGGCGACCGCTTCGCGCCAGAAGGCCACATCATCTAGACGGACACCCAGATGCTTCTCTGCCAGCTCTTCCACCGTAAGGCTGGCTGTATCGCGAAGCAGATTTACATAACGTTCCGCAAAAGCCGGACCTTCTGCCGCTGCCCTTGCATAGATGCCGCTGCTGAACAGGAAGCCAAATGTATACGGAAAGTTATAGAATGGCACATCCGTCAGGTAGAAGTGAAGCTTCGAAGCCCAGAAATGCGGATGCACCTCGCCCAGGACCCCGCCGAATGCTTCCCGCTGCGCCTTTTCCATAAGCTCGGACAGCTCGGCCGCACTGACAAGACCCTGCCTGCGCCGGTCGTAGAAGCGGGTTTCGAACAGAAACCGGGCATGTATGTTCATGAAGAATGCGACCGAACGCTGAATCTTATCCTCGATTAGAGACAGCTTTTCTTCCGGGTCCTGCGCCGCCCGTACGGCTGAATCGGATACAATCATCTCAGCAAATGTCGAAGCCGTCTCCGCCACATTCATCGCATATTCTTGGGCAAAAGGCGGGAGATCCTTCATCACATGCTGATGATAGGCATGTCCAAGCTCATGGGCCAGAGTCGATACGTTCGATGCCGTGCCCGAATAAGTCATGAAGATTCTTGTCTCGCCGCTGACCGGGAGGGATGTGCAGAAGCCGCCGGGACGCTTGCCGCTGCGGTCCTCGGCTTCGATCCAACCCTTCTCGAAGGCCATCTTCGTAAACTCAGCAAGATCAGGGCTGAAGCCTGCGAACTGCTCCTCAATGAACGACGCCGCTTCTTCATAGCCAACCTTGCGGACACTCTTGGCAATAGGGGCCTCCACATCATGCCAGTCCAGCTGTTCAAGGCCCAGCAGCTTGGCCTTGCGCTTCAAATATTCAACCAGTGCAGGCTTGCCTTCCTCGACCGCCTGCCACATCGCCTGCAGTGTCGCTTCACTCATGCGGTTCATCTGCAGCGGCTCCTTCAACACGGAGTCCCAGCCTCTGCGCTCATACAGCTTCAGCCGGAAGCCTGCCAGCCTGTTCAAGGCGTCGGCACACAGATCCTCCTGGCGCGTCCATTCCTTCTCCCATACATCGAATGCAGACGCGCGGACAGCTCTGTCCCCATGGGAGAGGAGATTGTCCAGCTGCCCGGCGGAATAGACCCGCTTCTCACCGGTTTCATCAGCGGCTTCAAATCTGGCCAGACTGACAATAGTGTTGTACAGCTCGCCCCAACCATGGTAACCGTTCACCGCCAAGTCTCCGGCAAGCGCCTCCTGCTCGGGCGGCAGCTTCTCCTTCGCCAGCTCACGCCTTTCATTCAGATAGAAGGCAACAGGGGAAGCCGGTTCTTCAGCAAGCCAGCCTGTCCACAAGGCATCATCCGCCTTGCCCAGCGCTTCATCATACCGCGTCATCAGTCCTTCAAAATCAGCAACCAGATTCTTGATTCTGTCGTTCAGGCTGATCGCTCTGCGGTCCGTTACATTCTCTGCCATCAAGCAGCCCGCAAACGAATCTGCTTCACGCAGGCGGGCCATAATGCTCTGCGCCTGAATCGTCCAGTCAGTAAGCTGTGAGGCTGTTACCTCCTCGCCTGACGCATTCAGTGAGTCCGCCAAAGCACGAATATCCGTCTGCAGCTGCTCCAGCATGCGTGCGAATGCAGATGATTCCGAACCTCCCTCATAGAGACTGTCCAGATCCCAGCGTAACGGTAATTTACCCATACCACTTTCTCCTCTCGCAATTATTCGTATGTAGTACAGCATGAAAGAACTAAGCCTGCCGGCCTGCCGATTTGCGGAAATCAGGCCGGCAGTGTATAACTTTAATATGCGATAAGACGATTAAACAGCCCTAATTGTTTCAACAAATAACAAGCAAATCGCCCCGCCTGCTTCACTTGCGGCCAGCGATTTCGGCTACAGGAGGAAATTCAGATGGCAGGACCACTGCAAATATCACCCGATACCGCAATCAAGCTATCCAAACAGCTGGGCGTACCGCTCGAGCATCTGATGCATATGCCAAGACATATTCTTCTGCAGAAGCTCGCTGAGCTTGCCGCTTCTGAACAAGCTGCCGGCGCTTCCCCAGGCGATAACAGTGCGGGCAGTACGGGCAGCAGCGCAAGCAAGGAAGCTCCCCGCCGGAATGGTCAGGATGAACCTTCATGATCCCATTCGAGCGCGCGCTTCCTTACGACCTGATTATGAACGATCTGTATATTCCAGAATGCCCTTACTGCCACAGCTCCAACGTCCTTATACCGGTTAAGCCTGCTGAGCTTGACGATATCCGCTCCGGCAAGAAGAGACTGCTTGTCTTTCCCTGCTGCCGCAGCAGGCTCACCATTATAGATGCTGACCATGATTATCTGCTCAGCGATCAGGATTTGCCGCGCAGACGGTAGCCCTGCCGTCTGCTGCTGCCTTAAGCCTCCTCCATCTCTTCGGGAAGCTCCAGCTGTTTCGCCTTCATCTCTTCCCTCAGCAGCTGCCACTGCTCCCTTGAAGCACGGATCATGGCAGCATCCACAATACTCTTATCATTAATGACCCGGCCGAACCACTTCACAGCTGCATACGGTTCATCCACCCTGCGGTGAAGCTCCCCGATCAGGTACATCAGCTTGGCATTGTTCACCGATACGCCTTCAACCTCATACACCTTGATATAAGCATCCAGAGCAAATCTCAGGAACCGCAGCTCCTGCTCCTCGTTGGACTTGTAACGGTACAGCCACGCTATATGATGGAGCAGTCCCGCAACAACCCGGTCCTTCTCACCGATGATCTGGGCGCAGAGAAGGGCCAGCTTATAAGCAGCCAGTGCCTCTTCCCAGCTGCGCGCCCCGCCATAATCACGGGAGACCCAGTTGGCGCCGATTTTCTCGTAGTACAATTTTCGCTGGCGGTCATTCAGATCCTGCTTCGCATTCTCCGTAGAAGCGAAGCCGCACATCGGGCATACACGAACCACATAGTATTCGGGATTTACTTCTTCCTTGTAATAATGGCAGAAGTCCGTATCCGTCTTGATCGACTTCTTAAAGCTTGGTCGTACGCGTGAGCTCATGAATTCATTCTCGCAGCATGGACATTTAATTTTGACTTGAAATAATGGCTCTAACACGTCAGGCCTCCTCAGGTTCGTCTGTGTTGATAAAGTGATGGGCAGGACCAGACAATCGTTCAAGCAGCATTATCTGCAGATCCGGCGGTATGTCCGTCTCCTGCAGAGCTCTCCGCATACAATCCAGCCAGGCTTCAGCCCGCTGCTTATCAATCGGGAAAGGCATGTGCCTTGCCCGCATCATCGGATGACCGTACCGATCCGAATAGAGCTGGGGCCCCCCGAAAAACTGGGTCAAAAACAAAAACTGCTTCTCCATCACGGGTGTAATGTCTTCGGGGAATAGCGGAGAAAGCAGCTCATGCTCCTGTACTTTTGGGTAAAATGCTTCAACTATCGATCTTACGGCAGGTTCTCCGCCGATTGCGTCGAAAAGAGTATGATAAGCGCTCATGCCAGTGCTCATCTCCATCCAGGATTTAGTAAGCGGAAAGTCAAAGACTCACCGTACAACCATTATAGCATACTTACCTATTGAAAGAGGGGAATACGGTTGTCCTTCAAAGTGCTCTACGAAACGATCATGATCTTGTTTATACTGACTTACGGCATTATCATAGTCGCCCCGCCGGATGACCATCCTTACCTTACGGAAGCCCATCTGGCCGTCGTCGACTGGACCGTTCTCGGCATTCTGTTCATCGAGTTTGTCTGGAGATTTATTAAAGCGGAGCAGCGGGGGAAATTCGTCGTCCGCAGCTGGTGGGAGATTATTGCGCTAATCCCGTTCGACCCGTCCTTCCGCCTCGTCCGCCTGCTGCGCCTGATCCGGCTTATTGCCCTGATCCGGTCAACTCCGCTGATGTGGCATCTGCTCCGTTCGGGTACTATTCTACAAATATTCAGCTTTACGTTAGTCGTTATCCTGTGGAGCTCCGTCGGTGTGTTCCTGCTTGAAACAGGGATCAACGACAATATTCAGAGCTTCGGAGATGCCGTCTGGTGGTCCATCGTGACTACTACGACCGTCGGCTACGGCGATATCTCCCCCGTATCCAACGGCGGACGGATAATCGCCGTATTCCTGATGATTACCGGGATCGGGATGATCGGTACCATTACCGCCAATCTCGCCAATCACTGGATTGAGTACAGCCAGATGAGCAAGGCTGAGAAGCCGGATGCCGAGAGAGATCTGAAGAGCCAGGTGAAGAACTGGGTCGACCGGATCGGGACAATGGACGATAAGGAATATCAGCTGATGCTGGATACGCTTGAAATTCTCCGGGAAAGTGCTTCAGACAAGAATCCCCCAGACGGTATTGACTCAGTGGGTCTGCCGACACATACAGTGCAGCAGGATTCCAAGCTGACTAAGTAGAATTTACCAAACAGCAAAACGCCAAAAAAGCCCGCTGTGCGGGCTTATGGCATATATACAGCTCGTGCCTGTTGCGGCTTGGACAGACCCCTGTCCTCCAGCTTAATAGCCTTCCCAATCTTCCTCACCAGGAACAAGGGACTGGCGGATAACAAAAACAAATGCGCAAACGAGGATACCGGCGATTACACTCATTAGGATCACCCCATGCATTTCGATGTAATGCTATTGTACCATACCACTGTCGATTTTTCAGTCTTTTTTGCAAGCGTTTTCTATTTTTTTGGACAGCACTGACGCCAAAGATTTGTTTCCCGTGTAGGGATGTTTGTCCCTGCTTTCTCATACCTATGAATATATCCAGGATACGAGTTAGCCGGGAGGTTGTTTAAGTTGCTTCGTTCATTGTTAAGACCACTGCCGCTTCTGGCTTGGACCTGCATGATGCTTCTCGTGCTTTTGGCCTGCTTTCCCGAGGAGGCGCTTAGAGCCTCTTCGCGCGGTCTATCAATCTGGTGGGATGTGCTGTTCCCGTCTCTCTTTCCCTTCTTCATCATCTCAGAGCTCATGCTCGGCTTTGGCGTCGTGCATTTCTTCGGCACCCTTCTTGATCCGCTGATGCGTCCGCTCTTCCGTCTCCCCGGCATTGCGGGCTTCGTGGTGACGATGGGCTACGTCTCCGGTTATCCGGTAGGAGCCAGGCTTACTGCGCAGCTCAGGGAGAAAAATCAGGTCACCCGTGCTGAAGGCGAGCGGATGGTTGCCTTTACGACGACCTCAGACCCGATCTTCCTGATCGGCGCCGTGTCGGTCGGCTTTTTCCATAACGCCCAACTGGCGCTCGTTCTGGCAGCCTCGCACTATGGAGCCGCCTTCCTGATCGGCCTGCTGGCCAGGTTCCATGACCGCAAGGGCGCTTCCACGCCACCCCGCAAGCAGGATGCGGATAATCCTCCGCTGCTCCGTGCCGCATTCGAAGCCATGCATGAAGCACGGATCTCGGATGGGCGCGTGCTTGGCAAGCTGCTGGAGGATGCCATCACTTCCGCTCTGCGTCTGATGATTGTCGTCGGCGGCCTAGTCGTATTCTTCTCGGCCGTCATGGAAATGCTGAACGCCACGGGAACACTCGCCTTGCTGTCTTCGGGTGTTCAGTCCCTGCTGTATGCTGCCGGCCTTCCCCATCAGCTGTCCGCTCCGCTGGTGAACGGGCTGTTCGAGGTAACGCTTGGCGCCAAGGCGGCAGCCGAGTCCGGCGCCCCCTTGATTCACCAGGCAGCAGCGGCAGCATGGGTCCTTTCCTGGGCGGGTCTGTCCGTGCATGCACAGGTCGCCAGTCTGGTCAGCGGCACTGATATCCGCTACAAGCCTTTGCTTCTGGCCCGTCTCCTTCATAGTGTGATGGCCTGCGCGTTAGTATATTTGCTATGGGGCTGGTTCGGTCCGTAAACATAAGCGGCGCCTCCGGGATATTCCCTGCTTTCATTGTAATCAGACCTTATTATCGGGTATCATCAGGGTAGAATTGATTTCGGAAGGAGCCATCACCCTTGAGATATGTCGTAATAGACCGGGGCGACCCGTATTCGAAGGAGCTTGTCGAACGCTTTCATAAGCTGGCTGCTGACAAAGGCTTCGTACGGGATGACCATGAACCCGAGAAAGTCATTTCAATTGGCGGAGACGGCACCATGCTGCATGCTTTCCACAAATTCACGGACCGCGTGAGTGACATCAGCTTTGTGGGTATACATACAGGACACCTGGGCTTCTTCGCCGATTGGCAGGCTCACGAGCTGGAGGAGCTGGTGGAGGTTATGGCGACCTCGGAGCCCAGCTATGTCCGTTACCCGCTGGTCGAAATTGAGCTGGAGACAAAAGCCGGCACAACGAACTATACGGCCGTAAATGAATTTACGCTGAAAGGCGTCGACGGCACACTGGTCGCTCAGATTAACATTAATAATGAATTATTCGAAATGTTCCGGGGGGACGGAATTGTCATCTCCACCCCTTCCGGCAGCACGGCGTATAATAAGAGCGTCGGGGGTGCTGTTATTCATCCGTCCATCTCATCCCTGCAGATCGCCGAGATTGCTTCCATTAATAACCGGGTCTACAGAACACTCGGCTCGTCCGTTGTCCTGCCGCAGCATCATCACTGTGATATAATCTCCAAGAAGGAGCAGCGCCTTCTGCTGACTGTCGATCACCTCAGCATACAGCGCAGTGATATCCAGTCTGTCAGATGCAGAGTATCGGACAGGAAGGTCTGTTTTGCCAGATACCGTCCATTCCCGTTCTGGAACCGTGTGCGAGAAGCTTTCATGGGCTATGAGGTCAAATAGCAGCACGGCTGCACACAGCAAATCGCCTGGCACCAGCTCTACAGCTGATGCCAGGCGATCTTTGGTTTACCGTTTATTCGGTCTGGGAGCCCGCCATACCTATCACCGTCTGCCCGTGCAGCAGCTCCCCTTCTTCCCACGCTATGTTCAGCGACCGGGCTTGCGCATAATCGGCGCCATCTGATACCTGCAAGTGAATGTGCGGCTCGCTGGAATTGCCTGAATTGCCGCAGCGGCCGATCTGATCCCCCCGCTTGACCCGGTCTCCCTTGCGGACGGCGGCTGATCCCTGCTGCAGATGCGCCAGCATGCTGTACTCGCCTCCGCCATGATCTATGACGACCACATTCCCCGCCGGTTCGGCTTCGTTCATAACGCCAACAGGCTTATTGTCCGGGATGTCGTCCTTAACATGCACAACGGTACCGTCCGCTGGAGCCAGCACAGGCTCTCCAAATGCATAGTAGCTTTCATTAAGCTTCGGATCACCCTTATAGCTGTAGCCGTCCACAGCCTTCACCAGATCAGCCGCATACCGCTGGGATTCATAAGCATAATGATAGTTGGACAGCTCATTATGCCCGCCCCACACGACCAGCCACTCTCCTTCAAAGGGATATGCATACGTCTTGGAGGTCATCTGTCCGTCTGTCTCCGGATAAGAACGGAGATGAAGCACCTGCAAGCCCGCCACGGCACCCTCCTCATCATGCGCGGCCATGACGCCTTTGCTTCCTGAAGAGTCTGTCCATACCCGCGTATCGAGTCCATTCAGCACAAGCCGGGATACCGGTTCGAACGCTTCAACCCCTTCTGTAAAAGAGCCTGCCAGCTCCTTCAGCTGTTCGTAGCTCGCCGCTTCGCGCATCGGGCTGCTGAACTGTCCGTACAGCTCCTTGTACCGGCCAGCAAGCAGAGCCGCTGCTGTATCCTCCGGGAGAATCACCGTCTTTTTCTTCTGCTCTTCCTCATCCATAACTGCCATCTGCTGCCCGGCCTCCATCCCTGATCCTTGTTCGCTGGTATCCCGGCTGGTGTCCATATGCTCCGCTTGCTTACCGGTATCATTCGCGGAAGAACAGCCCGCAAGGGCTATACTCAGCGCCAGCCCTGCCGTCAGGCAGCACGTTTTAATACCGGATCTGCTGTATGTCATCCTTATCCCCTCCCATGCATCCAGCTTAACAGCACAGCCTTATATCGACTGTAAGCCGGCATTAACGCCAGCTTAATTATTACGCTTCTCTACTCTCGGCGAATTGGGATAATTAAGGTACTGTTAAGGTTCTGCCCGCTCCTTCCGAACGCGAACCATGCTACAATTTAGATATTATGCTCATCTGGAGGAAGTCTGACATGAACGACGCCCCTATATTAATCGTTGATGATGAACGCGCCATTATCCACCTGCTTGTTACCGTCCTCCGCAAGGAAGGCTTCACGCATATTGATACGGCGGGCAGCGCGGAGGAAGCGGAAGAGGCCTGTGCCCGGACAGCTTATGCCCTGATAATTCTGGATGTGATGCTGCCGGGCCGCAGCGGCGTGGAAATCTGCCCTTTTCTGCGTCAGAAGACTGATGCTCCCATCCTGTTCCTCTCAGCCCGCACATCTGACTACGATAAGCTGACCGGGTTCGCCGTAGGCGGTGACGATTATATTGCCAAGCCCTTCAACCCTCTGGAGGTAGTAGCCCGCATCCGTTCCCAGCTGCGCAGACATCTCCGGCATCCCGAGCCTGCTTCGAGGCAGCAGGCTACATCCGCGGAAGACGAAGGAGCCCAAGTCCAGCCTGCCAAGGTGTACGATTACGGAAGGTTTCAGGTGGATGAACAAGCAGGCGAGCTTAGGGTTGGCGGCAAGACCGTCGCCTGTCCGGCTCTCGTCTTCCAGCTGCTGCTATTCCTGTGCAAGCATCCGAACCGCCTGTTTACCAAGAGCGAGCTGTATGAACGGGTCTGGGGAGAAGACAGCTGGAGCGATGATAATACCGTGATGGTCCACATTCACCGGATCCGGGAGCGGATTGAAGAGAATCCTTCCTCGCCGCAGTATCTGGTGAATGTCAGAGGCCTCGGCTACAAGCTTGTACGGCATACCGGGCAGTCCCAGGCAGAGTCGACCTCTGCCAGAAGCGATCAGGCTGGGCGGGATTCGGGGTACGGAAGTGAAGCCACATGAACATCAGGCGCAAGCTGACTCTCCGGTTCATCCTTCAGCTCGCTGCTGCTGGCGGACTTGTGCTCGTCATTGCAGCCGCAGCCATATACTGGATGCTGCTTCAATATACGGAAATTAGCCTGACGAAGGATTTTGCCACCATCGGACTGGAGAGCCTGGTCGAAACCTCCCGCATTACACCCGAAGGCTCGGCAGAGTTTGATCCCGACCTGCTGAAGCAGGTAGAGGCAAGCGGCGGATGGCTGCAGAGCCTGGATGAGAACGGCAGGGTAATAGCCTCATATCATGTGCCGGATGACGTACCGGATGCCTACGAGCCCGGCCAGCTGGTCGCGTACTGGAACGGCAGCGCCGATTTCCCTTATCGTACCTACCTGTGGATCAGAGAGAAGAACGGCGTCATGCTGACGCTGCTGTACGGGGTGCCGGATGCCGCCTCCCAGCTGCTTAAGGCGACGGTGCTTGCCAGTCCGGCGGCAGACCGCGGGGAGCTAGTGCTGCCTGCAGAGCTCAAGCAATCACTGCAGCAATCCGGCGCTTCGCTGCTGATGCTGGACAGATCTGGAGCCGTGGAAGGCGTCTTCGGTTCACGGATGCAGGTACCCGAGCGATTTTCCCCCCAGGAGCTCGCCCTGCAGATCCGTTATCCTGAGCGTTACGGATTTGATGCCAGGCTCCATTACAACGAAGAGAGCGGCCAGACCCTGGTGCTGCGCATCCCGCTTAACCATGCGGCTCGGAACGGTGAACAGCCGCTCGTACCCGAGGAGGCCCGTATCGTGCTGACAGGGGCGGGAGTAGCGCTTGCTGCCATGCTCCTCCTCTTCGGATCGCTGGCACTCTGGAATGCCCGCAACTTCGGGCTGCCCATGATCCATATGCTCAGCTGGCTTGAGGCAATGGGCAGCGGCAGATATGATGAGCCCGAAGGGCGCAAGGGACAGCCGAGAAGCCGCAAGCCCGGCGGCGGCTGGCGTTCCGGTTACCGGGTATACGCCGATGTCCTGCAATCCCTGTCCGCTCTATCCATGACTTTAAAGCGCAATGATGAAGAACGAGCACGGACAGAAGCGATCCGGGAGGAGTGGATCGCCGGCGTGACGCACGATCTTAAGACACCGCTCTCCTCGGTCAGCGGCTTCTCCCATATGCTGGCAGCAGAGCAGTATGACTGGTCAGCCGAAGAAGTCAGATCCTTCGCCGCTATCATGGTCGAGAAAACGGCTTACATGGACCGGCTCGTCAGCGACCTGTCGCTGACCTCTCAGCTGAAGAGCGGAGCAAGGCCGCCCGCAAGCGAGCCTGTAGAATTGAATGCTTTTGTGGAAAATGCCGTCAAGCAGGCAGTGAGCCATCCCCGCTTTGACAAGAGTGAAGTGTGTTTCCTGCCTGCCCCGCAGCCAGTCACTATCCACACGTATACGCCGTGGTTGCAGCGCATAGTCGATAACCTTACCGCTAATGCGCTCTTGCATAACCCGCCTGGCACGATGCTGACCATCTCCCTGCATGCGGAGAGCAGCACAGACAGGATTGTGATCCGTTTTGAAGATAACGGCAGCGGCATGAGCGAAGAAGTGGCCGCGCGGCTGTTCGACCGCTATTTCAGGGGAACGGATACGGACAGCCCCTCCGAAGGCAGCGGGCTTGGGATGGCCATTGCGAAGGGACTGGTTGAAGCAATGGGCGGGACCATAGCAGTGGAGACAGCAAAAGGCCGGGGAACGGCAATCAAGCTTTCCTTCGCTTGACCTCCGCCACCCGGCTTAATTTCAACCTGTTTATTCAGCTTCTTCTGCGAGGGAGCCGGAACCGCGCTGCTCCCAGTAGTCATTCAGCAGCCGAAGAAATACATTCGGGAATGCCATCTCCTTCATATCCTCCTGCCGGATCCAGCGGTAGCCTTCCGGCAGCCGGTCTTCCGGAGCAGGCAGGCCGTGCAGCCCGGCATGGTCTAAGGAGGCGGCGGTTTCGCGTTGTGCCGCTTCTCCTTCGCTGCCGAAAGCGCCGCCTGCCATATAGGCGGCGGGCTGTTCTGCTGCCAAGCCGGTATATACACCGGCTTGGGCCCCGCCTGCGGGCGCCGCATCCTCCAGCACAAATCCGAAATCGGCCAGGTACACCTGCAGATCCCACCGGATATGGCTGAACACATGCTCGGCGTCCCGCCACCAGCGGCGCGGCCGGATCAGAAGCCGCGCCTCCTCCGCCAGCGCGCGGCCCATGTGGGCCATGCGCGCTTCGCGGTCTGCGCCTGCGATAGCGGAGGCTTCACCCGCTGCCGCAGGCGTGCCCAGGGCGGCTGCGCTGCGCCGCCGCCCGCGAACGGGCCCGGCCGCTGCTGCCGCACCTGCAGCGGCTGGGCCTGCGGAGCCGCCGCCCGGCGCGAGCACGTGCGGCAGCTCCCACATGCGCGCGAGCAGGCCGGACTCCGGCCGCTGGCGCACGAGCACGGCGCCGGCATGCGGCCCGGCGCCTTCAACCAGGGCGGCCAGCCGCAGCTCGGGCCGCGGCGGCTTCGCCTTCGTCTTAACCGGCAGCTCAAGCTCCCTGCCGGCCAGCCGTCCGGCGCATTGTGCCATCACCGGACAAATCAGACAGCCTGGCGATTTGGGTGTGCAGACTAATGCGCCGAGCTCCATAATGCCCTGATTGAAATCGCCCGCAGCCCCGTCCGGAATCAGCGCGGCAGCAATCCGCTCAATACCCGCCCGGACAGATGGCTTCGCTATATCATCCTCGAGGCAGAAGTAGCGGGACAATACCCGCATTACGTTCCCGTCCACGGCCGGTTCAGGCCTGTTAAAGGCTATGCTCATAATAGCGCCTGCTGTATAGGGGCCGACCCCTTTGAGCGCGGCAACTGCCGTCTTATCATCCGGCACCGTTCCGCCGTAGTCTCTTACAACCTGCTGCGCGCCAGCCTGCAGATTCCTCGCTCTTGAATAATATCCAAGCCCCTCCCAGCACTTCAGCACCTCTTCCTCCGGCGCTTCCGCAAGATTCCGAATGGTCGGGAACTTATCCATGAACCGGTTGTAATAAGGAATCACCGTATCCACACGAGTCTGCTGCAGCATAATCTCCGATACCCAGACGCGATATGGGTCGCGGTTCGCACGCCACGGAAGATCACGCTTAACGGACCGGTACCATCCAAGAAGCTCCGTCCCAAAAAAACGCCCAGGCTCCGCAGCCGCCTGTTCCAGCGCAGCCTGCTGCTTACTTGTCATTGCCATGTGCCTCTTCCCCTTTTAACGCTGCCGGTTGAGCACCTGTCAACCGCTTAATGTAGCCTTGAACATCAAGGCTGGAATGAACGGGCAGCCCAATCGCCTTCCGGTTGATCTGCCGGTATCGGGACGGGGATATGCCAGTCTCCTGCTTGAACAGACGCGACAAATAATGATTCTTCATGCCCAAGACCGCGGCAATATCCGCCACGCTCACATCACTAGCCACAAGAAGGGCACGCGCCATCTCCATCCGGCGCTGGTTCACATAATGAATCGGTGACTGGCCAATAACGCTCTTGAACATGGAGATAAAGTAATTCGGATGCAGATAAGCAACCTTTGCCAAGTCATCCAGCGTAATATTTTCTCCCAGATGATCATCAATGTAATTCAGCACTGCTGCCATCTTGGTCACCAGCTCATTTGCTGCAAGCTGCTCGTCCATAATTTCGCAGCCTTCCCAGTACAGCGAGATAGCTTCCAGCAGGGCGGCTTTGACAATCAGCCCCTTGGACAGCGTAGGAGAAGCATAAGCATCTACCATTTTACGGAACAATGCAGCGGCTGCATCAAAGTCCTGAGGCACGACATAGGCCGGCAGCTCCAGGTTCTCATACAGGGCAGCATCACCCAGATTAATCCGGTAATGGCACCAGAACACGCAGACTTTCTCTTTATCATAAATCCCAAAGGTCTGTTCGCAGCCCGCTGGCAGCAGGAATAGCTGGCCGGGCCGGGCTTCGTAGCGTCTAGAATTTATTTGGACATAGCCCTCACCGCTCATAATCAGAACCAATCTATAAAAATCAGGATGTATGCCGCTAACCACTTTACCTGGCTCTACTTCGCTATAAGCTGCCATAACGACTTCAACATGAAGATTTTTCAATATATTCTCAACTATAGACAGATACTGTGGTTTCATAACCGCTCCCTACCCTGCTTGTCATCTTATACTCTATTATACAAGCTTGTTATTCCTTAAATATAGCGAGAAATATATGCCAAAAGCAGCTGGTCATTCACTCACGGTTCATGCTCCAATTACGACAAACGACCAAATATAATTCTTCTTAAGATATTGTATCAAATAAATCCAGCCGGTCGGCACACTCCGCAATAGCGAAGGCAGAGGCCAGAGAACGTTCATGGCTGATTGATACGTGGATTCTCAGCTGGTAGTCGAGCTGAAGCCGCTGAAGCGCTTCTTCACTAAGTGTACATACCGGCTTGCCCAGTTTATCCGGAAGGACTTCCATATCCTTGAAGCCGACCGCTGATCCGATCCCGCAGCCAATTGCTTTGACTACCGCTTCCTTCACCGCAAACCGCCCAGCCACGTATTCCACACAAGACGAGCCCTTGTTTAATGCCCGGTCATATTCCGCAGCAGTCAGGACTCTGCGCATGAAGCGCTCTCCAGCCGCCCCCTCGAGGATCGCACGTATTCTGTCTATCTCTACCACATCATGCCCAATGCCAATGATCAATGGCTTATCCGCCTTTCCATAAGCAACTCATTCGAATAGCTTGCATTATTATAACGGAAGGCGGCCGCAGACTGCCAGCAGGCGGCTAACCCCCGTCTTTTTTTGTACCGTATGCTTGCCCGCCTGGTTACCCCTCACTTCCCGCGGGTATACAACTATTAGGCCAGATTAATGTCAATTTTATCAGTTAAACAAAGGTATATATTACAACGAACAAAAGCTATGAGGGAGTGGAGAAAATGGGAGATCGTGTTCAAGGCAAGGTAGCATTGGTTACAGGCGGCGGCTCCGGGATAGGGCGTGCAGCCGCTGAAAGACTTGCCCGTGAAGGAGCCAAAGTAGCGCTCATCGGCCTCACGGAAGATCATCTGGAAGAGGTCGAGCAAAGCATTCGGGCGGCCGGTGGGGAAGCGATCTCCATCCAGGCGGATGTCTCGAACGAGCAGGATATCAAGTCCGCTTATGACAAGGTGCTGAAGCAGTGGGGCCAGATTGATATCGTATTCGCCAACGCAGGCATCAACGGCACAGTCGGCCCGATTGAGACGCTCGAATTCGATGAGTGGAACAAGACCCTGCAAACCAACCTGAGCGGCACGTTCTTCACCGTCAAGCATGCGATTACGCCGATGAAAGACAGCGGCGGCAGCATTATCATCACGAGCTCGATCAACGGCAACCGGGTTTTCACCAGCTTTGGAATGAGTGCTTACAGTACAACCAAAGCCGGGCAGGTTGCCTTCATGAAGATGGCAGCGTTGGAGCTCGCCCGTTATAAAATTCGTGTCAACGCCATCTGTCCGGGAGCAATTGAGACCAATATTGATGACAGCACTAAGAAGAAGCCGGAGCTTGAAGAGATTGCAATTCCTGTGGAAATGCCGCCAGAGGGCGAGCATCCTCTCCGCCGTGAGCCCGGCACAGCAGAACAGGTAGCTAACCTTGTCTTATTCCTTTCATCCGATGAATCTGACCATATTACCGGTTCTTCCATCTACATCGACGGTGCTGAATCCCTGATCCACTAAAGGCGTCACCGGCGAACATCAAGAGGACTGTTAGCGAATTGGCCGCTCAAGCCGCCAACCGTTAACAGTCCTCTTTTGTCCTGCCATCGATTCCTGCTCCTAACGTACAGTCTGGTGTGTTTGCGCCGCTGCCGGGCTGAAGAGATACTCCTGCAGCAGTGTACGGAGCTTATCCAGTCGAATCGGCTTGCTGATGAAATCCGACATGCCTGCAGCCAGACATTTCTCCCGGTCACCCGGCAGAACATTTGCTGTCATGGCAATGATATGCGGACGAAGCTCTTCAGGTACTTGATCACAGATAAGCCGTGTAGCCTCCAGCCCATCCATGACAGGCATCTGAATATCCATCAGAATAACACCGTAACGCCTCTTCTTTAGTCTGTTCAGTACCTCCTGCCCGTTCTCTGCCACATCAGCCTTGTATCCCAGCTTCTCAAGCATGCGTATCGCCAGCTTCTGATTAACCTCATTATCTTCCGCTACAAGTATCTGCGCAGCGTCATCTGACTCGCCGGCTATCATCTCAAAACCGCCGTAGCAGCGGTTATCTGCCCGGTAATCCGTGTGTCCGTAGGCAAAAGAACTCGGCTGCATCGCCAGATCTCCGCCCGCTTCCAGCAAACGGCTCCCCGATTCTCCATAGGGCTGCTGATCACCGGCTGCGGTTTCTTCCATGGCAGCCAGGAAATCAGAGAAGGACAGAGGCTCATCGGGCAGTCTGGCCTCATCGCTGCTGTCTTCGTTTATAGAAGCTAACAGACGCTTCACCCGGATCGTGAAGATGAAGTTTGCGCCCTTGTTCTGCTCGGTTTCCACCCGGATCGTACCGCCCATCAGTTCAATTAAGTTTTTGCAGATGGCAAGACCCAGACCTGTTCCACCATACTTGCGGGACATGGATGAATCCAGCTGGGAGAATGGCTGGAAGAGAAGCGGAAGCTTCTCTTCAGGAATTCCTACGCCGGTATCCTGCACCGAGATTTCTACGTCCATACTGCAGCCATAGTCGTTAAGCAGCTTGGCGTCCAGATGAACGCTGCCTTCGCTCGTGAATTTTACGGCGTTGCCCACCAGGTTAATCAGCACCTGCCGAAGCTTAGTTACATCGCTCACTATCGGAATTTCCAGCTGCGGATCAATCGTATAGGTCATTTCCAGGTTGCGTTTCTTGGATTTCGCCATAAACAGGTCGAATGTCTCGCCTACACAGGATGACAGCTGGAATGGCACCTCCTCCAGCTCCATCTTGCCGGATTCGATCTTGGAGTAGTCCAGAATATCATTAATTACCGACAGCAGCGCCTCTCCGCTCTTGCCGATAATCTCAGCGTACTCGCGCTGCTCCTCCGTCATCTCGGTCTCGAGCATGAGTGCTGTCATGCCGATCACACCGTTCATTGGCGTACGGATCTCATGGCTTACCATCGCCAGAAAATCTGTCTTAGCCCGGGCCGCGATTTCCGCCGCTTCCTTCGCTGCCATCAGCCGCTCTTCAAACTGCTTCTGCTCGGTAATATCACTGATCGTGCAGGCAAAAATCCGCTCGTTATCCACGATGGCCTTGCCGATCTGAATTTTCGCGAAGAAGGACGTGCCATCCTTGCGGACCGGAATGACCTCCATGAGTTCACCGCCGGAGGAATCACCCGCCGAGCCATTGGCGCGCGCTTCATAGTCAATGGAGGCGAGTGACGGAATCAGCATGGTTATGGGCTTGCCCAATACTTCCTGTTCGTCAAAACCGAACATCCGCTCCAGTGCCGGGTTAACAGTCATAATAACGCCGTCATCATCAAATGTAATCATCGTATCGATGGACGTCTCACGGATAATCCTAGCCTGTGCTTCCGCCTTGCTTAATTTGTAGGCGGTACGCATAAGCTCCTTATTCATCTTCTCAAGCTCTCTTGTCTTCTGATGCAGCAGCTCGGTCTGGAGCTGAAGCTTCTTATTGCTTATATACAAATTAACGAAGCCCTCAATCTTCGTCCGTAAAATCTGCGGAACGAAGGGCTTCAGCATGTAGTCGATCGCACCCACCGAATAACCGGTATAAAAATGCTCGCTCTCCTTGCTGGTAGCGGTGATGAAGATGATCGGTATTTCCTTCGTCTTCTCCCTCGCCTTTATCAGCCGTGCCGTTTCAAAGCCATCCATTCCCGGCATTTGAACATCCAGCACAATAACAGCGAAATCGTCCTTCAGCAGACAACGGAGTGCTTCCTCACCCGAGAGGCACTTTACGAGATTGTAATTAAAATCACCAAGCACTGCCTCAAGGGTGAGCAAGTTATCAGGATGATCATCCACCAGCAATATATTTATCGGACCTTCATAGGGAATCATGGGGCGTGCACCTGCCTTTCCCGAATTCAACCTGCCGCAAGACCAGGGCACTAGCAGCCTGGACAGGGGCCAAACGGCTTAACGAATCTTGCGGTAAAGCCGGTTGGTCGTATCGAGTTCCTCATATTTGTCGGCATGCCTCGTGAAGTTAATAGACTCTTTCGTCCCCAGGGCCAGAATTCCGAATGTGCTTAAGCTGTCATAGAGCAGCCCATGCACATGGTCCTGGAGCGATTTATTGAAGTAGATCATGACATTACGGCAAAAAATGACGTTAAACTCGTTAAATGAACCGTCGGTTACCAAATTATGCTGGCCAAAGACGATATTAGACTTCAAGAAAGAATGGAATATGACGGAATCATATCTCGCTGTATAGTAATGGGAGAATGACTGCGTGCCGCCGGCCTCCATATAATTACGGGTATACAGCTGCATTCTCTCCAGTGGAAATAAACCTTTCTTCGCCTGGTCAAGCACATCGGCATTAGTGTCCGTGGCGTAAATACGCGTTTTCTCGAGCAGCCCTTCTTCGTGAAGAAGAATGGCCATTGAATAGACTTCTTCGCCTGTAGAGCACCCCGCATGCCAAACCCTGATAAAAGGATAAGTCTTCAGCATCGGAACAACATGCTCACGGAATGAACGGAATGCTTCGGGGTCCCTGAACATTTCCGTCACGTGGATCGTCATATCGGCGAGCAGCCGTTCCATACAGCTGCGGTCGTGCAGCATACGTTCAGCCAAAGCCGTTATCGTCTCAAGCCGTTCGGAATGGACTCTATGCCAGATTCGTCTTCTAACCGATGAAAAGGCATAATTACGGAAATCATAGCCGTACATCCGGTAAAGTCCTTCAAGCAGCAGCTCAATCTCAATGCGCTCGAGCTCCTCCTGCGTATCCAATTGTTGTTTATTGATATAACCACACCCTCATTAATGACAGCAGCTGCTCTGTATTAACCGGCTTGGCGATATAATCGGATGCTCCTGCCTCAATACACTTCTCACGGTCATCCTTCATTGCTTTGGCCGTGACCGCAATAATCGGCAGCTTGTCAAACTGCGGCATTTCACGGATGATCCGCATCGCCTCGTAGCCGTCCATCTCCGGCATCATAATATCCATGAGCACCAGATCGAAATCCGGCGTCTTCTCCAGTGTATCGAGGGCTTCCTTGCCGTTCTCGGCAAAGGTAATGTTCATCTTGTAGCTCTCAAGCACACTGGAAAGCGCAAATACATTCCGGATATCATCATCTACAATCAGTATATTCTTGCCTTCGAAGATACTTTCAATACTGTGCAGCTTCCTGAGCATATTCCGTTTGTCGTCGGGGAGATTGGCCTCAACCCGGTGCAGGAACAAAGTCGTCTCATCCAGAAGACGTTCCGGTGATTTGACATCCTTGATAATAATCGTGCCCGCGAACTTCTTCAGCTTGAGCTCTTCCTTCTTGTCGAGCTCTTTGCCGGTATAGATGATAATAGGCAGCTCATGCAGCGATTCATCCTTGCGGATTTGGTCGAGCAGCTCAAATCCCGAAATATCCGGGAGCCCTAGGTCCAGCACCATGCAGTCATAATGCTGGGCGCGCAGCTCCTCAAGAGCCTCCTGTCCGGTTGATACTGCCGTGATCAATACATCGTCATGGCCGACCAGCTCGACAATGCTGTTGCGCTGCACCTGATCATCCTCGACCACGAGCAAACGCTTCATGTCCCGTTCTATGAATGATTCAATCTGCGAGAACACTTCCTCCAGCTTATCCTTCGAGGACGGCTTCTTCACATAAGCGAGTGCTCCCATCGACAGACCCTGCTGAATTTCATCCACCACTGATATAACATGAACAGGGATGTGCCGGGTATCGGAGTGATGCTTCAGCTGGTTCAGTATCGACCAGCCATCCATTACCGGAAGCTGGATATCAAGCAGAATGGCATCCGGCTTGTAATTCCGGGCGTACGCCAGACCCTTATCGCCCTGCATTGCCACAATGCCTTTGAAACCTCGCTCACGTGCAATATCAAGCAATACTCTCGCAAACGTAATATCGTCTTCGATAATGAGTACCACTTTATCGCCCTGCTGAATCTTATCGATGTCATCTTCAATCTTCGTGTTTGGTACAGACGGCTCCCGGAGTCGCTGCGTCTCTGCCGAAGGAGCGGCCTGCAGAGCTGTTTCCGCCAATTCCTCAGGTGCTATGCCGGCTAGAATGCTGTCCTCTTGATCCTGCCCGTTCTCACTGGCAACATGGAACTCCGGTATGAAGAGTGTAAAGGTGCTTCCCTTCCCTTCCTCACTCTCAAGCGTAATGCCCCCTCCAAGCAGTCCGGCCAGCTCCCGGCTGATCGCCAGCCCCAGACCGGTACCTCCGTATATGCGGCTTGTCGTACCGTCAACCTGCTGGAATGCTTCGAAAATCAGCTGCTGTTTATCTTCCGGTATGCCAATTCCTGTATCCTTGACCTCGAAGGCTACCATCTCTACCGCCTCATCCTGCGGGAACTCATTCGGCTGCGCCTTTCGGATCGTAAGCTCAACCGAGCCTTTGGATGTAAATTTAAAGGCATTGGACAATAGGTTCTTAAGAATTTGCTTCAATCGGTGACTATCTGTATAGATTTCTTCGGGAACGCCTTCTTCCATCGTCGTCAGGAATTTAATTCCCTTCTGCTCCCCCTGAGGCCCGAAGCTGCGCTGAATGAACGCCTCTAGCTCCGTTAATGGTATATGCTCGGTTACCACATCCATCTTGCCCGCACTGATCTTGGAGAGATCAAGAATCTCATCAATGAGCTTCAACAGATCACTTCCCGATGCATATATCGTTCCCGCAAACTCCACCTGCTTCGGCGTAAGGTTACCCTCTTTGTTATCCATCAGCATCTGGGACAGAATCAGCAGGCTGTTAAGCGGAGTGCGCAGCTCATGTGACATATTCGTGAGAAATTCAGACTTATACTTGGATGAGAGCGCCAGCTGCACCGTCTGCTTCTCGAGTGCCAGCTTCGTCTTCTCAATCTGTTCATTCTTCTGTTCCGTCTGCTTCATCTGAAGCTCAAGCAGATGCGTCTTCTTAAGCAGCTCTTCGTTGGTCTGCTCCAGCTCTTCCTGCTGGCTCTGCAGAATTTCTTCCGACTTCTTCAGCTGTTTCGTCTGCTCCTCGAGCCGCTCGTTCGAGCGTCTCATCTCTTCCTGCTGCGAGATAAGCTCCTCAGACTGTACCTGAAGCTCCTCGCTGAGCGCCTGGGATTCCTTAAGCAGCTCTTCGACACGCATGCGGCCGAACAGATTGTTCAGTACGTTGCTGAGATTGCCCGCCAGTTCTTCAAGCAGCTCCTTATGCTTCTCCTGAAACGGCTTAATGGAAGCCAGCTCAATGACCGCAATCACCCGATCCTGATAAGAGACCGGCTGCATAATAACATGGTTGACAGCAGTCTCACCAGTCCCTGAACGGATACGGATGTAATCACTTGGGACGCCATCAAGCTCAATTACAGATCCGTCTGCCGCGCACTGTCCCACTAATCCCTGACCCAGAGCAAACTCCTGATCCAGATCTGCTTCCTCCCGCACGGCGTATGCCCCCTGCAGCTTCACTCTCGGCTGCTCGCCAAGTCCTTCTCGTACATAGAGCGCGCCATACCCTGCACCCACTACAGGAGCCAGCGTTGTGATGAAAGTTTCTCCAAGGTTGCTAAGCTCGGTTTCATTCTGAATTGTGGAGATAATCTCGGCAAGATTGCCTTTAATCCAGTTATCTTCTTCGATCTGTTCCCTGTATTGCTGCTCGAGTGCTGTCTTACGCTCCAGGTTGTCAGCCAGCGAATTAAATGCTTTACCGACATCGCCGAACTCGTCCTTGCGCAGATTACGGACTCTTGCGCGAGTCTCCGATGTCCCGTCCGCGAAGCCCCGGATCATAACGGACAGGCTTTGCAGACCTTGATTAATGCTGCTCATATTCCAGTACAAGGTAATAAAGGCAAGCACAAGACCGATTCCTGTTGCCACGCTGACCACGGTGATCGTATCGGTACTGACTCCGCTCAAATCCTCAAAGGAGTTATCAACATGGCGGCGGTAGTAATCGGTCAGATAATCAATATCTGCTGTCAGATCGTCCTGGTATTGAAGACCCTCCCGTTCCCGCAGCGCAATAGCCTCTGCGCCTTTACCTTCGGCGATCAGCTCGACCACCTGGTCCTTATAAGCTATGAATAATTCGCCCTTTCGGGCAATCTGCTGTATAACCCTCAGTTCTTCATCACTGCTGTCCTTGAATTCCAGCAGCTTTTTATACGCAACTGCTGCCGTTTCCTGTGATTCATCGATCCGCGGAACGTTATCCGTCAAATTATCAGGAGTCGGTACCGTCAGTATGTTAACGAGATGCTTGGCAATTTTATTCACCTGGGCGCGCATCTCATAGGCATTGATCAGTTTATCATACCGCCGATCCTTCACATGACGAATTTCGTCTTCGATCCGGTTAAGATTATTAATACCAACACCCGACAAAATAACGATAAGCGAAATCAGAATGCCGGAGCTGAGCAGCAGCTTCGATTTAATTTTCATGAATCTTATCCTCACCCGTCATTTATATTTTCTAACTCTAGCAGCCACCCAATAGTTTAACAAAACACAAATAGAAGACAAGCCCCTAAGGGCTTGCCTTACATGACCATTTATATTTCGCTTATCGCTACAAATTCATATATTCTGTCCATTTGACGCTCCAGCTCCATATCAGTCAGTATTTCAAACTAATGGTTTATTAAGGAAATTTAATGAACCTTCGCGATCACAAGCACTTTGCCCCGGTCGAGCTCCTGCTCATAACGTTCGGCTTCCTGTTCATTCAGCCCAACAGACTCCAGCTTGGAACGAAGCTCATCGCCACGCGAACGGAACAGATTGGCCATAGCGTTAAAGACACCTTCTTCTGAGCGGTCAATCTCATTCGTATCCGCTGCCTTATTGAGGGCTTCAGTACGGTCACTGTCATGAGCCAGCACATAAATATCATCCTGCCCATACCCTCTAAGGTTAAGTTCCCGGACAGCATGCATGGCAGCCATCTGTGTATCCACAACTTGTACAGTTGGTTTCATATTCGGTTCCTCCTTGTCCTCTTCGGTTTATGGGGGTTCTAATAACTGACGCTTATTTGTTTATTAACCCGGATACATAGGCTTGAAACATGCTTTATCTGCTCATTATCTGTTCTATTCTCCGTATATCCAGAAGGATTCGACTGATGTGATTCTCCCGTCCCCGGGGTCCTTAAAGATTTTGAGCGCAGTCGCTTCCTTGATATATACATCACCGTCTTCTGCTTCGTAATCCGGCTCTCCTAGCGCTTCGCGGATATGCGCGGCCTTAAGCGGGATCACATTCTCGCCAATGGCAAACAGCGGCTTGTCCTTCGGCGGCTTCACTACGATATATTCCACTGCTCCCTCATAAAATCCGACGGTGGTATGACCGTATTCATATTCATAAATACCCGGCAGCAGCTCGTCCTCCCTTATCGAGTCCGGGGGGCCTGCGCTCGCCAGCGTCTCCGCTTCACTCCAGCTCATATCAAACCCGTTAACCTGATCTATAGCTTCAGTGAGCACTTCCGAATAACCAGATTCAGGGAACTGAAGATCTGCATGTTGAATAATATCCGCTTGTGGAGCTGAAGTCTCTGCTTCCGGAATGGTCGTCTGCCCACTCTCAGAAGTCACACTGCCATTACCTACGGATGAAGTCGTATTGAACAACGCAAGCATAAGAACGACGGCTGTCAGCATTTTTTTCATGTGGCACCATTCCTTTCCGTCCGTTCGCTTTATTCGGCATTACCCGCCCATCCCTGCCCTTAAACAAAACCTTACACGCCCAAAAACTTCTATTAAGAGATTGATTTAGCAAGCAATGGTGTAATAAATCAGAAAACAGATACACGGAAGGAGCTGGAGCCGATGCTGCTCGAATGTCTACATCACAGCCCGAGAAGTACATGGGCTTATGCCTATGATTCAAGAACAATTCATCTCCGCCTGCGTACCAAGAGAGATGATGTCGAGACGGTATATGCGCTGGCGGGTGACAAATATGACTGGGATGCTCATTACAAAGAGCTGGAGATGGAGAAGATCGCATCCGATCACTTCTTTGACTATTGGGAAATCGGTATTCGGCCTGAGCATAAACGCTTCTCCTACGGCTTCCGCCTGCATGCCGGCGACGAAATCGTGTGGATGGTGGAATCTGGAATTTACCATGAGCAGCCAATGCCACCGGGCGGCTATTATGAATTCCCGTATATTCACGAGATCGATATATTTCAGGCGCCCCAGTGGGCAAAGGATGCTGTCTTCTATCAGATCATGCCGGACCGGTTCGCTAACGGCGACCCGTCCAATGATCCCGAGGGAACAGCCGAATGGGGCGGCCAGCCGCAGACGGAAGGATTTTTTGGCGGGGATTTGAAGGGTGTGCTTGATCATCTGGATTATCTGACGGAGCTTGGCATCAATGCCATCTACTTCACGCCTATCTTCAAATCGCCGTCCAATCACAAGTACGATACAATCGACTATATGGAAATTGACCCGCAGTTCGGGACGAAGGAAGATCTCAAAAAGCTCGTTAAAGCCTGTCATGAGCGGGGCATCCGGGTCGTGCTGGACGCTGTCTTCAACCATTCCGGTGTCCTGTTCGGCCCCTTCCAGGATGTCGTGAAGAACGGAGAAAACTCGAAGTACAAGGATTGGTTCCATATCCACAGCTTCCCTGTGGAGGTGAAGGAGAACCGGGCCAACTACGACACATTCGGCTTCTATGGCCATATGCCGAAGTTTAATACGGCCAATCCGCAGGTCAAACAGTACCTGCTAAAGGTAGCTACCCACTGGCTGGAGGAGTATGAGCTTGACGGCTGGCGGCTGGATGTTGCCAATGAGATTGACCATATGTTCTGGCGCGAGTTCCGGCAGGCAGTCAAGGCAATTAATCCGGAGGCTTACATCATCGGCGAGGTATGGAGCGATTCCACAATGTGGCTGCTTGGGGATCAGTTCGATTCTGTGATGAACTATCCGTTCTCGGATAAGGCGCTCGCTTATTTTGAAGCCTGCAGCATGGACGGCTACACGTTTGCCAACGAAATCAGCAGGCTGCTGATGCGTTATCCGCAGCAGACCAACGAAGTGGTCTTCAATCTGCTGTGCAGCCATGATACGCCAAGGGTTCTGACCAGGCTTGGAGGAGACAAGAGGCGGCTTAAGCAAGCAGTCGTATTTCTGCTGACGTATATCGGAACACCATGTATTTTTTACGGTGATGAGATTGGCCTGCAGGGCGGGGGCGATCCTGACTGCCGCAAGTGCATGGAGTGGGATCCGGAGCGCCAGGATACAGAACTGCTGGATTTTTACAAAATGCTGATTGCCCTGCGCAAGAACAACCCTGTGCTCCGCCACGGCCGCTTCCGCTTCCTGATGGCTGAACCTGGCGACTGCCGTATTATCTACGAACGGCTGGATGAGGAGAAGCATTTCACGGTGTGGATTAACAATACAGAGGAGCAGTCAACGCTCAGCCATCCCATGGTCACCAATGACTGGAAGGATGCGCTGACGGAAGAGGCAGTTGAAACACAGGACGGCGTAATGAATATTGAGCTGGAGCCGCTCGGCTACCGGATCCTGTACCGGAATATTGCGAAGAAGTAGAGCGGTGTATTGAGCCGCATAGTGACGCAGTACTCCCGAGGCCTCATGCCCACGGGGACCCGGTTGGCGGGTGTTTTGAGTCCTACCATATGAGTTAAACCAGCAAACAGATGACTCCTGAATTTAGGGGCATCTGTTTTTTTGTGCTTTATCAATCGTTTAGTTGATTAAGCATTTACTATCGCCAAAGGGGAACGAACGGAGCTTAAGATTGCGGAGTACGGCAAATCATTGCCTTGGTAAGCTGTACGCTGGATGGAATCTTTACAGGCCCTCAAGGTGATGAGAATAACATGGTGAGCTGGGCAATGCCCGGAATCACAGATTCCACTAGCGACAATCTGGAGCGATACCTGGATAGCATAGCTGCAAGAAAAAACTTAAGCTCATTAGCAGCCAGCACTATGAAACAAGCGGTTCCGTGAGGCTTCGTTACGAAGAGTCAACAATCGGCCCCCAAAAAAAAGGGAGACTGCTGTGTTTACGCTATCGAGCTAACGTCACCATTCGGACAACTGGTCAATCGCCTGCTGAATTTTGCGGTCTGCATCTGTGGTCAGGTTATCATAGGCAAATAAGATCAGGAACGAATCAATGTTGTAGTTCTTGCCGGCAATCATACTGGCAGTCGCTGTCTGATCAAGAAACTCTGACCAGCCTTCCCGCTGCTCCTGTTCAGAAGAGAATGCGAAAATATAGAGTTCGCCTTCGTCCGGTATCGTAAAAGCTTCGGGTTCTACACCCTGCAGAGCCCGTTCGAACACACTTTTCGAGCCGCTAGTCCCTTCGGTTACGGTCAGCCCTTGCTGCTCTATAGCTTCGATTATCTGATCCACGGAGGTAACCGGGCTGCGGCTAAGCACCATCACCTCCTGTACTGTAAGCATAAGCGGTTTATCTGATTCAAAACTGCTGCGGATATTAACCGGCTTCGCGAGTGTAATGTTGACCATGGCGCCACGGGTAAGATTTTCTGCTGCAAGCTTGTTCCCCGCTTCATCCAAGTAAGTGGTCGCGGGCGTCAGCCGAACATTGCAGCCGTATCCAATAGCGTTGATATCGCCCTTCTTGCCTTTGTTCACCTCATCTGTGCAATTCACCACAAGCGTATCAGTTGTGATCTCCTCTATCTGTCCCTGAAAGGACTTGGTCTTACTGCCGCAGCCTGCCAGCATTAGAGCTAAGGTCGCGCATACAGCACATATCAGCACGGCTCGCATCATCGCCAACCACCCCCATACCCTTAAAGACGGCGTCCAAAATGAAAAGGTTGCCGCCAGGCTGCTGCCGGGCTGAATGGACGCAGTCAGCGCAGAAGGGCACGATTCACCGGCGCAATGCCGGGAGTCGTGCCCTTGCTGATTAGTTCGGTAGAAGCTCCGTTTCCAGGCTCTTCATCGCGATGGCCGTCTCGGCCGGGTCATAGTTCTCGGGGACTGGCTCCTCTTCGCCAGCACCCGATTCACCGGTCCTCGAATCGGTCGCACCCTGGCTTCCCCCAGCTATTGCCTCATACAGCTCCAGATATTTGCGCGCAGACTGGCTCCAGCTGTAATCGCCTGCAAAGGCGTTCTTCACGACAGCCTTCCAGTTATCCGGCATATGGTAGAAGTGCAGCGCGCGGCGGATCGTATACACCATGTCGTGCGTCGTGTACGGACCGAAGGTGAAGCCATTGCCTTCCCCGGTAAACTCGTTATACGACTGGACGGTATCCTTCAGGCCGCCCGTCTCCCGGACAATCGGCAGCGAGCCGTAGCGCATCGCCAGCAGCTGGCTGATCCCGCAGGGCTCAAAACGTGACGGCATCAGGAACATATCCGAGCCTGCGTAAATCTGATGGGCCAGATGCTCATCAAACTTCAGCTGCACCGCCAGCTTCTCCGGATGCTGCAGCGACTTGTGGAGCAGCAGCTGCTCATAGTGATAATCACCCGCTCCGAGAATAACAATCTGGACATCATCATGCTCCATCAGGCCGTCTATGGCGTCTGCCACAAGGTCAAAGCCCTTCTGCACGGTGATCCGGCTGACCATGCCGATGACCGGCACCTCCGGCCTCTCCGGCAGGCCTACCATCCGCTGAAGAGCCGTTTTATTCTCCCGCTTCTTCGCCAGATTAGTCCGATATTTCATATAAATATGCGGATCGGTTGCCGGGTTGAACACCTTCTCGTCAATTCCGTTCACAATGCCGCTAAGCTTGCTGCCGAGATAACGCAGCTCCCCGTCGAGCCCCTCGCCGTATTCGGGTGTGCGGATCTCCTCCGCATACGTGCCGCTAACGGTAGTGACACGGTCAGCGAATACAAGGCCTGCCTTCAGAAAGTTGACATTGCCATGAAACTCCACCTTGCCATGAGAGAAATACTCCTGATCCAGGCCGAGCAGATCACTCAGCACCTCATACGGGAACACACCTTGAAACTGCAGGTTATGAATCGTAAAAACATTCCGGATTGCCGCATAACGCTCATCATGCCGGTAATGCTTATCGAGCAGCGCTCCGACCATGCCGGTGTGCCAATCATGCGTATGAATGACATCCGGGATAAATTCAACATGCCGAAGCATCTCCAGCACGGCCCTGCAGTAATACGAGAAGCGTTCCCCGTCGTCACCGTAGCCGTACACACCCTCCCGCTTGAAATAATGCTCATTGTCAATGAAGTACACGGTTATGCCTTCGTGTGTCAGCTCCCATAAGCCGCAGTAGACCATGCGCCAGCCCACTGGCACCTGAAATTCGGCGACAAGCTTCATCTTCTCCCGGTAGGTCTTGGATACCGCCTGATATTTAGGCAGTACGATTCGTACGTCCACACCCTCCTTGCGAAGCGCCTTGGGGAGCGCGCCGATCACATCGGCAAGCCCGCCTGTTTTGACGAACGGACTGCCTTCAGCAGCCGCAAATAATACATTCATCCGTTATTCAGTCCCTTCGATTTTCTCCTCGTTGTACCGTTTTCGCCCGTTGCAACTGTCTTCTTCCTGTCTGCAGCCGTCTCCTGGCGTCCTGCCTTCTTCAGCCAGATCACGCTCATTGGCGGCAGTGTAAGCTCGGCACTGTACGGCCTTCCATGCCATTCGGTCTTCTCGGCCTTGTGGAAGCCGTCTGTTACACTCCCTTCTCCTCCATATGTCACATCATCGCTGTTCAGAATCTCCATATAGGTACCTGGCCCCGGAAGGCCGATCCGGTACTGCTCCCGTTTTACCGGAGAGAAATTGCAGACGATGATGATCCGCTCGCCCTTGGCCCTGCCGCAGCGCATATAGACAATGACATTCTGCTGATGATCATGATGGTCAATCCATTCATAGCCTTCCAGCTTGTGATCCAGCTGCCAGAGCGCCTTCTCCTGCAGATAGAGCCGGTTAAGCTGTTTGGTATATTGCAGCATGCTCGAATGCGTATCATATTCATCCAGCAGGAACCAGTCCAGCTGGGTCTCGTCCTTCCACTCGTCAAACTGGCCGAACTCCGAGCCCATGAACAGCAGCTTCTTGCCCGGGAAGCTCATCCAGTAGCCCAGGAAGGCGCGGAGGCCCGCAAACTTCATCTTGTAATCGCCCGGCATCTTGTTCAAGAGCGACTTCTTGCCATGCACCACCTCATCATGGGAGAGAGGCAATACGAAGTTCTCCGAGAACGCATAGCATACCGGGAAGGTCAGCAGATTATGGACATGCTGCCTGTCGATCGGATCCGTCTCCGCGTATTTCAGCGTATCGTTCATCCAGCCCATATTCCATTTATAATTAAAGCCCAGCCCGCCATCCTCGACAGGTGCAGTCACAAGCGGCCAAGCGCTGGACTCCTCCGCCATCATCAGGGCATTGGGGTAAAGACGGAACACCGTTTCATTAAGCTTGCGGAGCAGCGCGATTCCTTCCTCATTCTCTACACCGCCATGAATATTCGGCTTCCAGCTGCCAGGCGGCTTCTCAAAATCAAGCCGGATCATGCTTGTCACAGCATCCACCCGCAGGCCGTCGATATGATACATGTCCATCCAGAACAGCGCGTTTGAGATCAGGAAGGTCTGCACCTCGGGCTTGCCATAATCGAAGCCAAGCGTTCCCCAGCCAGGCCGGTCAGCTACTATCGGGTCAGCATGCTCATACAGCGGCGAACCGTCGAACAGCCTCAAACCGTGCGCATCACGGACAAAATGTCCCGGCACCCAGTCCATAATGACGCCAATCCCCCTGTTGTGACAGGTATTGATGAGATGCATCAGCTCATGCGGCTTGCCAAATCTGCTGGTTGCAGCAAAATATCCGGTCGCCTGGTACCCCCACGATTTATCATACGGATGCTCGGTCAGCGGCAGGAGCTCAATGTGGGTGTAGCCTAAATCCGCAACATAGTCTACCAGCTCATCCGCCAACTCCGTGTATGTATAATAGCTGCCGTCCTCATGCTTCTTCCAGCTGGAGAGGTTAACCTCATAGATCAGCAGCGGCCGCTCATAGGCCGGCTTTCTCTTCTTGATCCAATCCCGGTCCGTCCACTTAAAGCCATCCAGCGAAGTTACAATCGAAGCCGTATCCGGCTTCACCTCACAATGAAACGCATAAGGATCAGACTTTAGAAGCTTCTCTCCTGCAGCTGTAAGAATCTCATATTTATACAAAGCCCCTTCCTCCAGACCAGGGACAAACAAGGTCCACAATCCAGAATCGGGCACTCTCTCCAGCGGGCTGCTGCTTCCATCCCAGCCGTTATAGTCCGAAGCCAAACCGACCTGCTGCGCATTAGGCGCCCAGACGGTAAACCGAACGCCTGCTTCACCCTTCTCGGTTACAGGGTGGGCCCCCATCTTCCGGTAGCTCTGGTGGTAGGTTCCTTCATGAAACAAGTAGACTTCTTCCGAGGTCAGTCCGCCGTTCTGCAATCCCACACACACCCTTTATACTTTTTTTGAAATCTTTACCCGCTAAACCTGTACTTGAAGCATATTTAGCCGTGTAATCCGCATAAAATCTTGCTACACCAAAAAATTTTGCGAAAGGGCCGACTAACACCTGCCATAGGTTTCATAAACCCGCTATACGTTTATTTACAGAGTACCAAATGGAAAATGTGGAGGGACGAGAGATGAATAGACAGAAATGTATCGCAATGTTATTGGCGGGTGGAGAAGGGAAACGACTTGCACCATTGACTCAAAAACTGGCTAAACCCGCAGTCCCGTTCGGCGGACGCTACCGGATCATTGATTTTCCGCTGAGCAACTGCATGAATTCCGGAATCTCCACCATTGGTGTACTCACTCAGTACAAAGCCGAGTCCCTGCACAACCATATTGCTGACGGAAGCTGCTGGAGCTGCAATGAGCAGCCTGCGGATATATTCCTCATGCAGGGCAGTGAAGCAGGGGTAACTTTTGAAGGAACGGCTGATGCCATTTATAAAAATACCGCACAGGTAGATCAGTATGAGCCTGAGCATGTACTCATTTTGTCAGGAGACCATATTTATCAGATGGATTATAACCAAATGCTGGAGGCTCACATCCAATCGGGCGCAGATGCGACGATTGCTGTTAAACAGGTGCCATGGAAGGACGCGCACCGGTTCGGCATTATGAACACCGACGACAATCTTAAGGTTACATCCTTCGTGGAAAAGCCCGAGAAGCCGGAGAGCAATCTCGCTTCCATGGGGATTTATCTGTTCCGGTGGTCTTTCCTTAAGGAACAGCTGCAAAAGGATGCGGCGAACGATGCATCGTCCCACGATTTTGGAAAAGACGTTATTCCGGCTATACTGGAGCAACAGGCTAGTGTGTATGCATATGCATTCCAGGGGTACTGGCGTGATGTTGGTACCGTGGACAGCTTATGGGAAGCTCACATGGATATTCTGGATGGTGAAATCAGCCTGGAAGAGTCCAAGTGGCCGATGCAAACCAACGAAACAGCTGTCCGTGCCCTTTCCTATCTGCATCCGCTCGCCGATATTCGCGAGTCGGTCATTCACCCGCATTCCGCAGTCGAAGGGGATGTGGAGCGCTCCTTCGTCTTCAGCGGTGTCCAGGTTGGCCGCGGCAGCGAGATCAAGGACAGCATTATTATGCCGAATGTTAAGATAGGGCGGAATGTTACCATATACCGGGCTATCATCGGAGAAGGAAGCGTCATCGAGGATGGAGCTGTCGTTGGCGAATCCAGCGGCGATATTACCGTACTTGGAGCTGATGAGCTAGTGTATGCCCGTACATCCTCGTTCATGACTGAGAATGATGAGCTGCTGAAGGGCCTGGTCCGCAGAGACGCAGCCGCTACAAGCGAGAGCTACAGTATCTAGAACATTACGTGACTAATGACCAGAACGGCCGCGCTATTGTCTGTGCAGGCCGTTCTTTTTTCTATTCCGGGAGCTTACATCAGTGTGATTCAATGGCAAGTTAGCAGGTTAATGTCAAACTATATAACACCTGAGCTCTTCCAGGTTGAATCTGGATTCCAAGGAGGCGGATGGATGGCAGCACTTGGAACGCCGGCAGTCTTCCTGCTCCTTGCCGGCTACTTGATATTCTTGCTCTGGACAAGCCTGTCGGGCAGCAGGGGGCATAGCCGTAAGATGGATAAAGAATTCGCCGGAACGGCGTCCTCCCCGCGGCCTGAAGCTTCAGAAGATCAGAACAGGCGCGAAGATCATCCCTTGTATAAACAGGCGGTGCAGGCAGCAGCGGAAGCGGAGAATCAAGTTGCCGCCATCCGCCAAATGGCGGACGGCTTAGCCGAGCCGGCTGCAGTCGATAGACTACACCGTCTGTGCCGGATAGCCGATTCGATCATATCAGAGACGCGTGATTACCCCGGGCTACTGCCGGTTGCAAAGCGCTTCTACTCCTTTGATCTTCCAACCGCCCTCAGACTATGCAGCCATTACAGCCGGCTCATACATAGCCATTACTACAATCAAGAGATGGAATATATGGTCAAACGTATTGAGTACATGCTCGAAGCGATGAACAAACGCTTCGTCAAGCGTTTGAACCGGATGCTTCATCAGGATCTGATCCGGCTCGACTTGGAGCTGTCTACGATCGAGCACACTCTCCATTCGGACGGAGACCGAACTACATTCGCCAGATTAAACATCTGACAGGAGGAATCGACTTATGCAGCAAACTCAGACATGGATGGAAGATACAACAGCCCTTCAGCAGGCTTGGCTGCCCGACACTGTTAAAGCAGGCGACAACCAGGAAGCCCGGCGGCTGGCAGCAGCTCTCGCAACCGATGACCCTTCTTCTGTTTCCCGGTTCGGCTCAGACATCCAGGAGGAGATTGCAGAGTTCACGAGTACCGTTCTGGACCATGTTCGTGCAAGGGATGCCGGCGACATCGGTGAACTGATGACAGACCTGATATCGAAGATCCAGCAAATACCCACGAGCGGAACGGAGCGTGAACGCCAGCGCAGGCTTCTCGTCTCGATTCCGGCTGTGAGCAGGCTGATTAACCGCGTCAAGCGCTCCGCTCTCAAAGCCAACACACTTGAAGCTCAAGTTGAGGCCGTCCGGGCCAAGCTGGAGCTTGCGCATGACACCCTTGAAGAGGATATCGCCATGCTGGAGCAGGTGCTTATGAAGAACGTCAGCTACTACAAAAAGCTTGAACTGCATATTGCAGCTATCCAGCTGCGTCTGCAGGAAATCACCCAGGAAGAGCTGCCGGACCTTAAGGTGAAAGCCGATAAAGCTGAGGATCCTTGGGCCGTCCAACAGCTGAATGATACGGCAAACTTCGCCAAGCGCCTTGAGACGCGTCTGGATGACTTCCGTCGGACCCGCTACCTGTCACTGGCGCAAGCGCCAAAAATCAGGCTGCTCCAGCATAGTGCCCAGATGATGATTGATAAAATCCAGGCAGTGCTTCACCAGCTCATTCCCGTCTGGAAGATGGATCTTATTACGGGGGTAGCAGAGGAGCGTGCATCGCGTGCCCTGGCCCTTCATGGCCGCATCAAGGATGCGATCGAGAGCAGTCTGAAGGAAAGTGCAGAACGCGCCCGCCTGCTTAATGCTGAGGTCGCGGCGGCCGGAGACAAGGGACTCATTGGCATAGAGACGCTGCGCAGCGTACACGATCAGCTTATCGGCGCGCTTGAGGATACGATGCGTATTTATCAGGAAGGCAGCCAGCACCGCGAAGAAGCGGCAGCAGAGCTTGCCGCCATGGAGCAGGAGCTGAAATCCCGCCTTGCAGAGGTGGCAAGCTGTGCAGGAGCATAGAGGCGACACGAGAAGAACGCCCTCAATAGGCGGGCGTTCTTCTTTTTTATGGCACTTCACAAAAAAATTCCTAATCACTCCAAAACTGCAATAACTTTGATTGCATGCCAAAATTCTCTGTGGTAAACTAACAAAGGATCGCGGATGTTGCAGCATCCACGACCCCAGTACACAGCCGCTTATCAAGGGCGGTTGGCTAATACACGGTTACGATCGGAAGTAGACCGCATACCTTTGCAGAGGGCGGTCTACTTCTTTTTATCAAAAGAAAGTACCATCACAACCAGAGTCGCAAATGAAATCATCAGCGTCAAAGCTTGATGTACCTCCATGGCCTCTCACCTCCCCTCTGGGAGAATAGCTGACCGCCCTATGCCAGCCATCTATGTACTTACTTATTAGTATAACATCTTACACTGAATTATGGTTACTTTTCCCAATTTTAGAAGTTGTCCTCACAAAAAAATCTGTCCTCGACCCCTATACAGACATAAAATCATCCGGCTCAGCCTGTCCATTACAGCAGATTTTCCCCTACAAGACCGACCTAGCATTCCAACAGAAATAATACACTTTCATGAATTATCCGTGCCGCTAATAATCAGATATAAAAAAGACACGAATAATCCGGAATACGATCATTCGTGTCTTTTATTATTCTGCTGCCGGTATCTCTATTCCTGAACCTGACCGCTTCTTTCTCTTCTTGAATTCCCTTATCAGATGAATGAATCCTTTGAAGAAACGCCCGTTAACCATCAGCAGCAATCCGTCAACCATTGGCATAGTCACAATGCCTGCAGTCATCCTGTTGATTCCCCTGAACGGCAAATAATAAACAGACATCATAATGAGATTGGCCGTACTTCTCTTCCCGATTTTTTTGAGAAACCAATAAGCAAAAGCAACGGACAGAAACAGGAATCTCCCGAAAACTCCTTTTGCATACTGGCATTGCTCAATTGTATCATTGTAGCCAAGCGGCTGCTCGCGATCCCAGGTCGAAACAGGCAGCTTGCGTCCCAGCAGATGTTCAAATTCCTCGGCCGAAACATCCCCCACCTTCCCGGAATAGTACGACGGGTACTTCTTCTTGTCATAGGGAAGCGGGGCTCCTGTACCTGGTACAAAAAGCTTGCCGGTAAGCCTGATGTCTGCGCTTGAGGCGCCGACCATAATCCGGTAATAAGCCTCTTCAATCTCCCATCTGTTCGTCTTCACGTTGAAATAACGGAAGGTCTTATCGTCAAAAGGTATGGTTACCGTCTTGGTTTCCCCGGCGTTAATAAACACCTTCTTGAAGCCTTTCAGCTCCTTGCTTGATCTGAAGATCGCGTCTGACTCGCAGCCTACATAAAGCTGGGCGACCTCCATACCCGCCACCTTCCCGGTATTGGTGAGCGAGAACGTAACGCCGCGCTGGTCCACCCGAATATCAGAGTATTCAAATGTCGTATAGCTGAGTCCGTAACCGAAAGGAAACAGGACATCGACATCCGCCGTACCATAATACCGGTAGCCGATAAACAGGCCTTCTCTGTATTCCACGCTGGTTTCACCACCCGGGAAGTAACGGCAGGAAGGCGTGTCCTCATACCGAAGAGGGTAGGTTTCGGCTAATTTTCCGGAGGGATTCACATCTCCTGACAGCACTCTCAGGATCGCTCTGGCCCCTGCCTGCCCGCCCAGATAACCATGCAGCAGCCCCTTTACCTTATCGATCCAGGGCATCTCTACCGCGGACCCGCAGGAGAGAATCGCTACGATGTTCGGGTTCACGTTATGGATGGCATGGAGAAGCTCGATCTGGTTTCCGGGAATCCGCATATTCTGCCTGTCCAGGCCATCGGCCTCCGTTACTTCATCAAGACCGATATACAGCAGCACCACATCAGCTTGCTCGGCGAGTTTGCTGGCCTTCTCTATTTTCTCCTTATTCGTCTTTCCGTAACGCTCAAAGCCCGGTTCATATCCGATACTGTAGAGACCCGATTCCTCGAAGCAATCCATGGTATGATCCAATATGGTCGGATTGACAAGCGACGAGCCCGCCCCCTGATAACGTGCATTCTGGGCAAAATCGCCTATGACGGCAACCTTCTGTCCGAATTTCAAAGGCAGAATATGGTCTTTGTTCTTAAGCAGTACGATAGACTCTTCCGCGACCTTCTGGGATACTCTATGATGCCTTTCCTCCTGGAATTTCAGGTACGGCTTCTGAAAGGCCTCTTCGGTTGTAAAGATAAGGTCCAGCAGCCGGTCGACGCATTCATCCAGATACTCCTCTTGAATAACGCCGCCCTTCACAGCCTGAATGATCTGTTCATTGGTTTCGCCTCTTGTAGTCGGCATCTCCAGCTCATTGCCAGCAAGCAATCCAGCTACCCTGTCATTGCTTGCCCCCCAGTCGGTAACGACGGTCCCCTTATATCCCCATTCCCCCCGGAGGATATCCTGCATGAGATGCATGTTCTCGTTGGTGTAGCTTCCGTTCAGCCGGTTATAAGAGGTCATGATCGACTTGGTCCTGCCTTCCTTGACGGCAATCTCAAAGGCGGTCAGATATATTTCTCTCAGCGTTCTTTCATCGACGATCGTATCGATAGACATCCGTCTTTTTTCCTGATTGTTTGCGGCAAAATGCTTCACACATGCAGAAATTCCCCGCGACTGTATCCCTCTTATATAGCTTGCAGCCATTTTACCGGCAAGGTAAGGATCCTCGCTATAGTACTCGAAGTTGCGGCCGCACAGCGGGTTCCGCTTCATGTTTACGCCAGGTCCGAGCAGAACATTCACCTTATGCGATAACGCTTCATCGCCCAGGTACTCTCCTACCTTCTCGCCTAGGTCCGGGTTCCAGCTGTTGGCTACAGTCGCCGCGGTCGGATAGCAGGTAGCCGGGATCCCTGCATTCAAGCCCAGCTTATTCGCCGCCGCCGCTTGCTTCCTGATTCCATGCGGTCCATCTGCAAAAAAGATACTCTTGATGCCGAGGCGTTCAATCTCCTGGGTTTGCCAAATATCTTTACCCGACATTAAATATGCCTTCTCTTCCAGTGTCATCTTCTCAATGATGTCCTTATATCTCATCCGCTGATCCTCTTTTTTAGAGTCTTCCTTATATAAAGTCATAGACATAAGAGTATTCTACAATAGATTGCACACATTTACTATTCAGAGCTATTGGCACTAATGATGACACAGCTGTGCAGCATGGGCCCGACTGGCTGCAAAGAGAAGAAAACAGGAAACCGGCTCGTTTCCTGTTTTCTGTTGCCGCGCTAAGGCGGTTTGTATGGAGTTAATTAAATCCGATAATTTTTTGCGATACTTTGTAGGCGCCAACAGAGATGCTTCGCCCGAAACGTCCCGGTAGGTGGATGAGATTGCCCAGCAAGCCATATCTTAATTTATGATACAGCTCCGAATCTCGATCTTTAAGATATCGCCACAGCTCTTTTTTCTTCTGCAGATTTTCCTTCGTTCCCGAACGGATTAACAAGATGGCTGAAATGACCGTTACGATCTCCAGATGGTGGAGCAGGTACCGTTTAAGCTTGGGATTATCGATGTGGTCCAGCTGAACCTGCTCGATCATAAGCTTGTTAACTTTAATTTGCTGATCGATCCGGCGAATCATCACGCTCTCATTCACCGACTGATCCTCTCTGCCGATAAAATAGCGGTAAAAATCGACATTTAAATAGTAGATCCTCTTTACGTGCGCGAGGGGCTTATAGACATACAAGTTGTCTACATAGAAGGTATGCTTGGGGAGCTCCAAGCCGCAGTCCCGAAGCAGCTGCGTCCGATAGATGATTGAGTGCATCATCAGATACTGCCCTTTGCCGAAGTACTCGGTATCCTCCCATTGAAATACCTTATTCTCGGGAAGGACATTTTCGTATTTCATCACCTTCTTGTATTTCGCGCCTTCCTTCTCATACACAAAATTGCTGATCAGCATATCGACAGCATTATTCTCTTCGGCAAAACTCCTCAAAAGTCGCAAAACCTTGTCATAGGCTCTCATATCCACCCAGTCATCGCTGTCCACTACCTTGAAGAACAGTCCGGTTGCATGCCTGAGGCCGGCATTCACAGCCTCTCCATGCCCGCCATTTTCCTGATGGATTACCTTTACAATCGTGGGGAATCTTCTAGCATAATCATCCGCAATCTCCGCCGTTGCATCTGCAGACCCGTCATTGACAATCAGAATCTCGACTTCTTCACGTCCCGGCAAGAGAGACTCAATGCATATTCTCATATAGTCTTGAGAATTATAACAAGGAATTACTACTGATAAGAGTTTCATGCTTACACAACCTTCTTCGCTGGTATTCATTTTTGCTTAAAGATGACCTTCAGAATCGGGTAGAAAATCCAGAAGGAAATCGCACTGTTAATAATCATCGTGATAACGTCCGCGGTTGTTTCACCGACAGAGCCCATCCCCCAAGTGTTCATGAACAGATTGTAGATCGGGGCTTTGTAGAATCCTTGAGCCGCAGCAGCACCAATGGTAATTAGAATATAAGCAACGAGATACCAGAAAGCAGCCTTCCAGATGTTAGTATTAGATTTGAATGTAATTCTCCGCTGTGCAAAAAAATTAATCACTTGAGCAATAGCGATCGTAATCTGCACGGCCAGAAAATAGGCAAGCCCTCCGCCTCCGCCAGCTGATAAGGCCCCTGAAGCATAATCAAAAACATAATAAGGAGTTCCGTCGAAGTTTTGTCCGAACTGCAAGGTTTGAAAGTTGATATCAACCAGGGAAGTCTTCGCAAACATCATCTTAAATACGGGCATCATGATAAGCTGCAGTAGGGTAATCCCGTTGCTCAGCATAAAGAAAACAATGAATTGCGCAGTGTTCGGGTGATTTTGCTTGTATTTTGTCCAGAAATTGACCGGTCCATCAATTATACGCTTGAACCCTGTATTTGTATTACTCATATTAGCCTCCTCATGCCGCTTGACCCAATGTTACTTCTTACCTGCGGAGCTTCTGGCCAGCTTCTTTCTTTCCTTCATGAAATGGCGGGCACCTTTAAAGAAATGTCCGTTTACAATCATTAAGATTCCGTCCAGCATCGGCATATTGACCGCGCCGCCAGTCATTCGGGAAACCCCTCTGAAAGGCATGTGATAGACGGACATCATGATCAGGTTCGCCGTATCTCGTTTACCGATTTTTCTCAGGAACCAATAAGCGAAAGAAAGCAGATGGAAGGCCAACCTCGCCAATCCGCCCTTGGCATACTGACACTGTGCAATCGTGTCGTTATACCCGAGGGGCTTGGTTCGATCCCAGGTGGACACAGGCACTTTACGACCGAGCAAAGCTTCAAATTCATGGATTTCCACGTTATTGGTTTTACCGGAATAATACGTCGGCAGCTTTTCCTTGTCGTAAGGAAGCGGTGCTCCCGTACCTTTCACGAACAAGGTTTTCTCCAGTCGAATATCCGAGCTGGATGCGCCGATCATAACCGAGTAATCCGCTTCTTCAACTTCCCACTTATCGGTCTTCACATTAAAGTAACGGAATGTTTTGTCATCAAACGCGATGGTTACACGCTTCTTTTCCCCTTTGCGCAGGAATACCTTGACAAAGCCCTTCAATTCTTTCTTGGGTCTAAAAATTGAAGCGGACTGGCATCCAACGTACAGCTGCGCAATTTCCATTCCGTCCATCTCGCCCGTATTCGTCAGGGTAAAGCTGACGCCATCCTCTCCTGCCTCAAGATCGGAGTATTCAAACGTTGTATAACTAAGCCCGAATCCGAATGGGAAACGGACATGAACATCTGCGGTATCGAAATACCGGTAACCGATAAACAGCCCTTCCCTGTACTCTACGCTAACCTCCTTGCCGGGGAAATACCGGTAAGATGGCGTATCTTCATAGCGGACAGGGTACGTTTCCGCCAGCTTGCCTGAAGGATTCGTCTCGCCGGACAAGATCCGCAGTACCGCCTTTGCTCCTGCCTGGCCGCTTAAATAACCATGCAGCAGCCCCTTTACCTTATCAGCCCAAGGCATTTCAACAACTGCTCCGCAGGAAAGGATCACGATAATATTCCGGTTTACGCGATGAAGAGCGTTTAACAGATCGATTTGATTCTGTGGGATCATCGCATTTTGGCGATCCAGCCCTTCTGCTTCGGTTACCTCATCCAAACCAATATATAATAGAACTACCTCAGCTTGCTTCGCCAGTTCACATGCTTTCGCTATTTTGCTCTTGCTTGGTTTGCCATAACGATCATAGCCGGGTTCATAGCCGATCATTGCAATTCCCGAATCTTCAAATCCGGCAAGCGCATGATCCAGCTTCGTCGGGTTAACAATTGAGGAGCCCGCGCCTTGATAACGGGATTTCTCTGCAAATTCTCCAATGACGGCAGCCTTAACGCCTTTCTTCAGTGGCAGAATGTGATCCTCGTTCTTGAGCAGCACGATCGATTCCTCAGCAGCCTTCTGCGCTACGCGGTGATGCTCTTCAAGATCAATCTCCTGCTGGTACGGCTTCGAGAATACTTCCTCTGTGGTGAATATGAGATCAAGCATTCTGTCTACACATTCATCGAGTACGTCTTCCTTGATGGTTCCGTTCTTGATAGCTTCGATAATTTCCCGGTCTGTCTCCCCTGCGGTTGTTGGCATTTCAAGCTCATTGCCGGCTATCAGCCCCGCGACGCGGTCATTACTGCCGCCCCAATCTGTCACGACAACACCCTTGTAATCCCATTCCTCACGCAGGATGTCCCGCATAATATGCTTATTTTCATTGGTGTGAACACCGTTCAACATGTTGTAGGCCGACATGACTGCCTTGGTGTTTCCTTCCTTGACGGCAATCTCGAATGCGGTCAGGTAGATTTCCCGAAGCGTTCTTTCATCCACGATGGTGTCGATTACCATACGTCTTTCTTCCTGATTATTAACGGCAAAATGCTTCACGCAGGCTGAAATGCCATGAGACTGAATTCCCCGGATCATTCCTGCAGCCAATTTGCCCGCCAGATATGGATCTTCGCTGAAATATTCAAAATTTCTTCCGGCCAGCGGATTTCTCTTCATATTAATACCAGGACCAAGCAGCACGTTTACCTTCTGGGCGACTGCCTCTTTCCCCAGATAATCGCCAATGGTTTCCGCAAGCTTCTCGTCCCAGCTGTTGGCTACTGTAGCAGCTGTCGGAAAGCAAGTCGCAGGCAGACTTTCATTCAGTCCGAGATGATCCGCAGCTTCCGCTTGCTTCCGGATACCATGCGGTCCGTCTGCAAGAAAGATGCTGTTAATGCCGAGGCGCTGAATGTCCTGCGTCTGCCAGAAATCCTTGCCTGACATTAAAGATGCCTTTTCCTCTAACGTCATTTTTTCGATTATATCTTTATATTTCATCGTATGGTCCTCTTTTTAACTTTGGCGGTACCCTCCTACGAAGTACCGCCAAAGAGTTATTTTGATTTAATCTGTCAGCTTTATGCCGCTGCAGGTGCTGCAGGCTTACGCTTCCGGAAGACAAAATAGAAGCCAGCTATGATTCCGAGCGCCAGAATTATGTCTACGATGATCGTGATAACGACCCACTCCGGCATATCCGTGCTGCTGTTGTTGTCTATGCCGTTGCTGTTCGCAACAGTGTAGAGCACATTGTGCGCATTTTCTCTCAATGCCCACAGCGTATCGTTGCTCTTCTCATTGATTGTCGGAACACCGAATGGTGCTACGCCAGTCAACAGAATATCGTTGCCGCTGCGGAATGCCAGATCTGCGATCATGTAAGGATAGCTAGGCTGAATGAAGAAGTCCGTATTCACAATTCCTTTAAAGCCCCACTCGTTGCGGAGTACTTCCTTCAGCAGGGCAGAGCTTGCGCCGGCCCAGGTGTTGCCGATGCTGTTAAACCCGGACATCGCACCGTGAGCATCGCCTTCTTTTACCGCATACTCGAAGCCTTTCAGGTAAATCTCGCGCATTGCCTGCTCGTTGCTCCAGGTAAGGACGCCTTTAACACGGTTGTTTTCCTGGTCATTAAGCGCAAAGTGCTTCATATAGGCGATTCCGCCGTGGCTCTGATAACCCTTCGTAACTTCAGCGGCGAACTTACCGGACAGCAAACCGTCTTCGGAATAATACTCGAAGTTTCTACCGCCGAACGCACTGCGATGGATATTAACGCCTGGTGCATACCACCCGGTCACGTTATACGCCACTGCTTCCGCACCTACGGCATCGCCCATTTCCTTGGCAAGCTCGATATTCCAGGTTTGGGCAAGCATAGTCTCCGACGGGAAGGCAATTCCGGACATCGGATCCTTGGACAGAAGTGCGCTGATGCCTGCAGGACCGTCGTAGTCGACTGTTGCCGGTTTGCCGACAGAAGTCACTTCAAGCGTCCGGTATCCGCCCAGCGTTCCGAGCGAAACCAGGTCACTGACGCTCATCTGGTCGAGCAGGTCGTTCCAGCTCTCGTCATTGTAATCGACACCCACGTAGTCGCTTAGCTTCTTGCCGTTGTCAGCGCCTGTCACCGGCGCATTCTCCCGCTTGTCCGCTGGAATGTCATAACGCTTGCTGTTGATGTATTCAACGAACGCGGCGTCAACGATTGTACCTCTTACCTGCTTGGACTCGCCCTCTTCAGTCGTCACGGTATACGTGTCGCTGGACTTAAGCACGTCCATATTGGCAAAGCCGTCTTCTCTGGAAAGGTAGCTTTCGATACTTCCCATACCGGTTACCAGATCATCGAACTGGTTAACAGCAACCTGTTGATCGCTGGAACGGCCGTCCGTGCTGTATACAACCTCAGCAAGTGTTTTCGAGCTTACGTCAGCGATCTTGTCATGTGAATTCTTCATAAGAAGCAGCTGATATTCGCCTGCCTCGAGCACATACGATCCTGTGCTGCTGTAAGCTCCCTTGTAATCGTAAGAAGCCATATCTTCCACTTTGAAGGTAAGCGTTACGGTCTCAGAATTGCCTGGCTCAAGCAGCCCAGTCTTCGCGAAAGCTGCCAGTTCAATGGAAGACTTCTCGATTTTCCCGGTGTATGGCGCGGAGTAATAGAGCTGAACAACCTCTTTACCTGCAACCGAGCCTGTGTTTGTTACATTCACCTCAACCGAGATATCCGTATCGTTCCAGGTCAGACTGCCCGGTACGATTTCCTGGTTAAACGTCGTATAGCTAAGCCCATGGCCGAATGGGAACATGACCTTCTCGTCGTAATTGATCGCGCCCACCGCCGCGGCCGTTTCATAGTAACGATAGCCAATATAAATGCCCTCGGAATAGTTAACATACGTTAATGGAACATTATTCTTATCTGCGGCTAACGCATAGGAACCGTTGCCGTTGTCGATTACGTAGTTGTAGTCGCCAAAGTTCTGCATCGCTGGCGCATCAAGTACATCGGCTGCGAACAGATCTACTGTCTTACCGGACGGGTTAAGCTCACCGGCCAGCACTTTGCCAAGCGAAGCGAAGCCTGTTTGGCCAGGGCCGGCAACCGTTACAATACTCTTGATCTGGCTGTAGTCTCTTACCCAGTCCAGTTCGAAGGTGTTCGAGCTGTTTACAACCAGGAGAATCTTGTCGAAATGCTTCGTAACGGCATCAATCATACCCAGTTCACGATTGCTCAGCTCCAGGTAATGCTTGTTCGGGTCCAGATCATCCGGATTACCGAAGCGTTCCCCGCTTGGACCCATTGTGCTGCCATCCGGGTCGTAGGTGTCCGGGCCATCCAGAACGGATGGAAGGTCTCTTCCTTCGCCGCCTGCGCGGGCGATGAAGATAACAGCAGTGTCGGAGAACTCCGTTGCCTGCTTCATTCTCTCCTCGGTGTAAAACTCAGTGGCCACAGGCTCTGGAATCGTCCAGTCATACCCTTCAATACCGGATACCGGTCTCTTGATCCCTGTAGCAACATAGTCGTTATATAACTGCTCGTTAATTTCAAATCCGGCTGCTTCGAGGCCGGCTTTTGGCGTTACAGCCGTCGATGCGTCTGCTGCGCCTGAGCCGGAGCCGAGGTACACAGGAGCCGTAAAGCTCCAGCCGAAGACGTTCACCTTCTTGTTCTCTGTCATAGGCAGCATGCTGTCATTATTCTGGAGAACGACAATCCCTTCGTCCGTAATAAGCTGGGTGATCGTTTCGGAATGCGCGCGAGCTTCCTTAGCTTCCGGCGTCGTAATGTCGATCTTGCTGAAATAAGCCGTAATGACGTCAGAGTAGTAGGCCATTGCAATGTTTGCCCCTACGCCAACGATCAATAGCAAGGACAACAACGAACTCATGATAATACGGAACTTCTTCTTGCTTTTTCCTGCCATATCTCTTTTTCCCCCAATAAAAGTAAATTAAAATCGCTTTCATAGCTTTTCAATGAAAAGTTATGCGCGCTTTTTCCGATTGCAAAAATAAGCTTACCGCATTCATGTAGAAAGCAGAATCAACCAAAAGTTAGGGGGGTGTAACTTTTAGTTTAGTGAATAAAAAAGAAATCGTGATGCTGGATTATAAATCACATCATCACGATTTCTTTTTTTCTTTTATATAATTCCTGAATAAGGAAATAGCTGTCGTCTGAAATCCGTTTTTTCTCGTCATAAGATAAATACTTTGTGGTATTTTTTCCCTGAATTTTACAACCTTCAGTTTGTCGTTCCGCACTGCCTCTTCTATAAAATCAATGGATATCGCCACGAACCCGCTCATCTCGCATAATCTGTGAGCCGTATAAACACTGCCGTATTGGTGCATAACGTTCGGTGTAAAGCCCTGTTCCAGGCATTTCTCAACGAAGGCATGCTCTTTCCTCTTGTCCGTCGCCTTTACAATCAGCGGTTCGTTCTCGAGCTCTGTGATTGATATGACATCTTTCGCTGCAAGCGGGTGATCTTTGGCGATAACAGCTACCATTTCACCGGTTGTAATCAAGTCAACATCGCAATTATCAAAGTCGTCCGGCCCGATCACAAGCCCAATATCCACTTCATCCTGCAGCATTTCATCCACCGGATATTCATCTGCAGATTCCCTCAGTTTAATCTTGATATCCGGGTACATCGCTGTAAAGCCGTACAAATAATCGGCCGGCAGCTCCCAGGAAGCCGAGTAGGCAACGACGATATGTAAGCCGCCCTTCTTCCCGCTCAAAATGCTGATTTCCTTCTTTATGTCTTCAAGGAGATAGCGGATGTGCTTCGCCCGGGCATGCAGTAGTTCCCCGGCTTCCGTTGCTTCCATCCCTCGCGGACCCCTCGAGAACAATTCGGCCTCCAGCTCCATTTCCAATTGTTTGATTGTTTTGCTTATCCCCTGCGGAGTGATGAATAAGTCCTTCGCCGCAGCGCTGACGCTCTTTTTCTCGTAGACCTTGATGAAATATTCTAATGCCTCTATATTCATAGTTGCTTCCTTTCGACAGTTGCGGGCATAATAGTAACGTTAAGTATAGCATATATCCTGATGAACGATTGACATATTTACTGTATATGTAGAAGGAGACCCTCATGTATGATTACCTGATCGTAGGCGCCGGCTTGTTCGGAGCCGTCTTTGCTTACGAAGCCACTCAAAGAGGCAAAAGCTGTCTTGTTATTGACAAAAGAGACCACATTGGCGGCAATGTGTATACAGAAGAGATGGAAGGTATACATGTCCACAAATACGGCGCTCATATCTTTCATACCAACAGCAAGAAAATATGGGATTACGTCAATCGTTTCGCCGACTTTAACCGTTATACTAACTCTCCGCTTGCGAATTATAAGGGAGAGATCTATAATCTGCCTTTCAATATGAACACATTCCACAAGCTGTGGGGGGTTGTCAGGCCTGAAGAAGCGAAACAAATCATCGAAGAACAAAAGAAGGCGGCCGGTATTGTGAAGCCGCGTAATCTTGAGGAGCAGGCGATCTCACTGGTCGGTACCGATATCTACGAGAAGCTCATCAAGGGCTACACGGAGAAACAGTGGGGAAGATCCGCCAAAGACCTGCCCAGCTTTATTATCAACCGTCTGCCGGTTCGGTTTACCTACGATAACAACTATTTCAATGACCGCTACCAGGGTATTCCGATCGGCGGCTATCACCGGATCATTCAGAACATGCTGGCAGGCATTGATGTTAGGCTGAACGTCGACTTCTTTGAAGAACGCGATCAGCTCGCGGCATTAGCCAAGAAGACCGTCTTCACAGGCATGATTGATCAATACTATGGCTTCAGGTACGGCATTCTCGAATACCGGAGCTTGAGATTTGAGACCAAAGTTCTTAATATGGACAACTTCCAAGGGAATGCCGTCGTCAATTTTACAGATGCAGACACACCTTATACCCGTATCATTGAACATAAGCACTTCGATTATGGGACCCAGGAAAAGACGGTCGTAACCGAAGAGTATCCGATGGAATGGAAACCGGGGCTTGAACCTTATTATCCCATCAACGATGATAAGAACACTCAGATTTTCAGACAGTACAAAGAGCTGGCCGACAGGGAAACGAATGTCATTTTTGGCGGCAGGTTGGCCTCTTATAAGTATTACGATATGCATCAGGTGATCGGAGAAGCTCTAACCACAATCCAAACTGAGTTGGGCGAATAAAGTATAATGTGAAGGGGGGATCGTGACTTGCGATTCGCCCCTTTATTTATTTTATTCCAGAACAAACGAACGAAAGTCCAGTGCCCCAGTGCCTTCGAATGTAAAATAGAGTGCCTGCTTTCCCTCTGGCATGCTTGTTATTTCTGAGCTGTAATAAGCGAATTCCTTGCTGGGATGAATGGGTATCCTGGCGAAAGGCTGCTCATGCAGAGCATTCGATACCAGCATGAAACCAGATGCGCTGCCGCGGACGCATACAGAGATTTTCCACGTATCCTCCATTAAGAAATACTTGTAACCCGCTGCCGCTCCATCTCGCATATTCGCAATCAGCTGCGTCGGATTATCCTCTCGGTCCTTTCCGCTCTGGGTAAAATACGGATGTCCCCGAAACGTAATATTGCCACAATAAACACCGTATCTGCCCGCGCCCTTGGCCGACATTAGATGGCATGCTATGCGGGACTCATACTCTCCCTTCCCCAGTAGAGGTCCATTGTTTAATCCGCAGCTGGTCATCTCGACTTGGGCAATCGTTCCATCCTCTCGAATCTCGATCGGTTCCGCACAACCCTGCCTCGAATAATGATGCCGGTTGGTCTGCCTGTGATAAAAGACATACCACTGCTTTCCTACCTGGGCGATACTGCCATGATTGTTCCCGATGTAATTATATGCTTCCTGATCCGAGCTTCTCCCGTTCAGATACAGGTCCCCGTTGCTTATAATCGTTCCTCCATACTTAAATCCTCCGATGGGACTCTTGCTAGTGGCATAGCATAATTCATGTCCATTGATGGAAGAGTAGATGAAATAATATGTATCCCTGATTTTCCGTATAGAGCTCGCCTCGAAGAATTCATGTCCCTCAAACCCGGTGCCTTCCGCTTCACCTGCTCTCGGAAACAAAAGCTTGGGTTCTCCTGCGACCGTCTTCATATCCGCCTCTAGCGGAATCACGTATCCACCTCTGAAGGAGCGTTTCTTGCCTCCGGTCAGAAAAGCCGGCACTCCCCTCCTGGGAGCAAATCCGGAATACAAATATACGCTGCCGTCATCATCTACCAGGACACCCGGATCGAACAGCATGGGGTCTCCCTTCTTGTCCCATAGTTTAGTCCCGTCCGGAAGACTGACATAACCATAGAACTCGTAGCTGCCTGCCGGTGTATCGGATACGGCTACCCCCATGACACTGCTGAATGAAACCGTATAATACAAGTAGTACCTGCCATCTCTCCCCTGCGCGACATCGGGGGCAAACAGCTGATAGAGTCCCAGCTTGTTCATTGGATCTTGCGTTTTCCTATAGATGACGCCTTCGTACCGCCAATCGCTAGGATCGCTGACGGGCGCTGACCAACAGACATAGTCATTCAGGCAGAACAGCTTTCCGTTAAACCGGTCATGGGAACCATAAACGTACAGCCGGTCCCCGAACACATAAGGTTCCCCGTCGGGTATATATTCGTAACTGGGCAAGTAAGGGTTGAAGCATTGTTTGTTCATATTTTATGTCCATCCTAATCGTAATCTATCGTAAGTGTATGCTCATGGTTCACCGTAGTAAGCGTATTCAATCCTGCTTAGGGCAGCCTGTGCCCAACTTTAGTTTACCCAACAACTACCTTGAGTGATAGCAACCAAAAGTTTGCCTGTTTAAACTTTTAGTTGCGGGATGACACGACCACCTGACATCCGAACAAACGCAAAGAAGCTTCCAACGAGCAAACGCTCGCTGAAAGCTTCTTCCATATATGCCAGGCGTTATGCGGCAGCGGCTGCCGCTTATAGAAGGACTTATGGTCCTTCTTACATCATGCCGCCCATACCGCCCATGCCGCCCATGTCTGGCATGCCGGCACCTGCGCCTTTGTCCTTCTCAGGCTTGTCGGCAACAACTGCTTCAGTGGTCAGGAACATAGCCGCTACGGAAGCCGCGTTCTGCAGTGCGGAACGGGTAACCTTCGCAGGGTCAACGATACCCGCTTCGAACATGTTCACCCAGTCGCCGGTTGCCGCGTTGTAGCCTACGCCAACCTTTTCGTTCTTCAGACGCTCTACGATAACAGAGCCTTCTTGGCCTGCGTTCGCAGCAATCGTGCGGATTGGCTCTTCCAGAGCGCGAAGCACGATGTTAACGCCTGTTTGCTCGTCGCCGTCAGCTTGAACGGCAGACACTGCGTTGTATACGTTAACCAGAGCTGTACCGCCACCGGAAACGATACCTTCCTCAACAGCAGCACGCGTGGAGTTCAGAGCATCCTCGATGCGCAGCTTGCGCTCTTTCAGCTCAGTTTCCGTAGCTGCACCGACTTTGATAACGGCTACGCCGCCAGCGAGTTTAGCCAGACGCTCTTGCAGCTTCTCACGGTCAAACTCGGAAGTTGTTTCTTCCAGCTGAGCCTTGATTTGGTTAACGCGAGCATCGATATCATCTTTGTTGCCGTTACCGTCAACAACGATTGTATTTTCTTTCGTAACACGAACTTGACGTGCGGAACCAAGCTGCTCAACCGTAGTCGATTTCAGCTCAAGTCCGAGCTCTTCAGTGATGACTTGGCCGCCAGTCAGAGCAGCGATATCCTGCAGCATAGCTTTGCGGCGGTCGCCGAAGCCAGGAGCTTTAACGCCTACGCAAGTGAAGGTTCCGCGCAGCTTGTTGACAACTAGCGTAGCGAGCGCTTCGCCTTCGATGTCTTCAGCGATGATAACCAGCTGCTTGCCGGATTGAACAACCTTCTCGAGAACCGGCAGGATCTCTTGGATGTTCGTGATTTTCTTGTCTGTGATCAGGATGTACGGGTTGTCGAGAACAGCTTCCATTTTGTCCGTATCCGTGATCATGTAAGGGGAGATATAACCGCGGTCGAACTGCATACCTTCAACCACTTCAAGCTCCGTAGCGAAGCCTTTGGATTCTTCTACAGTGATAACACCGTCGTTGCCGACCTTCTCCATTGCTTCAGCGATCAGCTGGCCAACTTCATCGTCAGCGGAGGAGATAGCTGCAACTTGAGCGATGGACTGCTTGCCTTCGATTGGCTTGGCGATTTGCTTCAGCTCTTCTACAGCAGCTTTAACAGCCTTCTCGATACCCTTGCGGATAACCATTGGGTTTGCGCCAGCCGTTACGTTCTTCAGACCTTCACGGATCATCGCTTGCGCAAGAACCGTAGCTGTCGTCGTACCGTCACCTGCTACGTCGTTAGTCTTTGTAGCAACTTCTTTAACCAGCTGTGCACCCATGTTCTCAAATGCATCTTCCAGCTCGATTTCCTTCGCGATGGACACGCCATCGTTCGTGATCAGCGGGCTGCCGAATTTCTTCTCGAGTACAACGTTACGGCCTTTCGGTCCAAGTGTTACCTTAACCGCATTTGCCAGCGCGTCAACACCACGAAGCATTGCACGGCGAGCGTCTTCACTGAATTTAATTTCTTTAGCCATTCGTAAATAACCTCCTTGGATTTCAGTTCATGCCGGCATATTTGCCGGCTCATGTACAATGTGCGTCCCCGGACTTCCAATTCCTGCCCCGGAGGACCTCATTCTTGTGTGTATGTGTGTCGCATGACTAACAGGTGCATGCGTCTTATCCGAAGATGGCGTGAATGTCGCTTTCCTTCATAATCAAATATTCTTTACCTTCGTATTTGATCTCCGTGCCTGCGTATTTGGAGAACAGGACGCGATCGCCTTCTTTTACTTCAAGCGGAACACGTACGCCGTCCTTCAGCGACCCGCTTCCTACAGCGACAACTTTACCTTCCTGCGGCTTTTCCTTCGCCGTGTCCGGCAGAACGATTCCGCTGGCAGTCGTCTCCTCTTTCGCGATCGGTTCAATCAATACGCGTTCACCCAAAGGTCTGATCATGAAAAATAGCCTCCTTTTAAAATGGTTCCTATGTCTGTTAGCACTCGACGTCGTCTAGTGCTAATAACCATTTTTATAATACTCAACTTGAAATCAGATTTCAAGTCCTTCAGCCGAAAATAAGGTTAAATTTTCTTGTAGACGAATCTGCGTGCCATAACAGGCGCAAAAAAGCCAGACCGATAGCCGGTCTGGCTCTTATTATGCTGCATCTAAATCGCAGCGCATTACTCTGCTGCAAGCCTTGCATGGTATCATATACAGTCTGCCACTGTTAACTAATTCTCCTCCGGCTCGCTCTCACGCTCCGCTCTCTCCCGTTCCATCCGGCGATAGACCGAGACGGACAGATACACACTGAACTCATACAGCAGGATCAGCGGGAAAATAACGAGCAGGTCGGATATTACATCCGGCGGTGTCACAAGCACCCCTATGAAGACCAAGAGGAAGTAGGCCAGACGGCGCATCCTGCGCAGCCGGATCGGATTCAGGATGCCGAGTCGTGTCAGAAACATGATAACAATCGGCAGCTCGAAGAGCAGCGCAATCGGAATAACGATGTTGAACATGAAGGTGAAATACTGCACAACACCGTATGTCTCCTCCAGTCCCAGCTGCTCATTGACCTCTCTTGTGAAGCCGAATGCCAGCGGAAATACGACAAAATATGAGAATGCCAAACCTGCCAGCAGCATAAGCAGCGCAAACGGCACATAGCGCAGCGTCGCCCGCTGCTCTCTCGGCTCCAGAGCCGGCTTAATGAAAGCCCACAGCTGATAGAAGCCGAACGGAATGACCAGAACAAGCGAAGTGACCAGCGCGAATTTCATATATAAGCCAATGCCGTCCCAGAAGGAAAAAGCATGCAGCGCCAGATCCTTGGCCTGGTCGGTTGTTGTTAAATATTCGTATATCGGCCGGGCTGCCGCCAATCCGCCAATCAGACCAAGCACCAGGACAGCCCCCACAGCCAGCAGCCGCTTGCGGAGCTCCCCGATGTGTTCCATCAGCGACATCAGCTTATGTTCATCGCCCAGCATTCCGCCAAGCTTGTCCCGGCTGCTATTCTTCTCCGGACCTGCCAATCATGTCACTTCCTTCCATCCGTTTCCCGCTTCAAAAAAAAAGCGTATCCCGGTTACTCCGGAAGCCGCTTATTGTTCGTTTGATCATCCGATTCGGATCGGCTGACATCCACGCGCTTCTTGTCGCTGCGGTCATCATCTTCCATGATGTCCTTGGCACCATTCTTAAATTCTCTAAGCGTCCGCCCGAATGCTCTTCCGAGCTCCGGCAACTTGCTTGGCCCGAACAGCAGCAGGGCAACAAGAATCAACAGGATAAAGCCTGTGGGTCCGATATTAGGCATGCTCTCAAAACCTCCTTCGTCTAAGTAACTCACTCCGCTGTATGGGCAGCGTATGCCCGGAAGGCTTGGCAGCAATCAAGGTCAACAGCCGTATAAGCCGCCATAGCCCATGCTAACGATATCGCCCTTCGTGATCGTGTCGCCCGCGAGTATGCGGGGCAGAAGCACGTCGAACGAGGTGTAGGGATCATGCATGACACAGCCTGGAAGCCCGAGGATCGGCACTCCCTGCAAATAGCCCATCAGCAGCATGGAGCCCGGAAGCATTGGGGTTCCGTAGCTGATGATCTCTGCTCCGGCTGCCTGGATAGCACCCGGTGTGCGGTCATCGGGGTCAACGGACATGCCACCTGTAATTAATATCATATCATACCCTTGGCTTAGCAAATAGTGTATTTCCTTGACAATTACTTGTCGGTCATCCGGCGCGAAGCGCTGCTCAGCTACCTCAGAGCCCAGCGCTTCCAGCTTAGCCTTCACAACCGGGCCGAATTTGTCCGTGATCCGTCCGCTGAAGACCTCGCCTCCAGTAGTCAGCAGTCCGGCGCGAAGCTTACGGAGCGGCCTAATCCGGATTGGACCCGAAGCCCCGTGCTGTTCCCGCCACTGCCCTGCAAGAGCTTCAACAGCCTCTACCTTCTCGCGCTTCACCACAAGCGGGATAGCGCGTGTCGCCGCCAAGGGCTTGCCAGCCCCAACTACCGTATGAGTCCGAACAGTAGCAAGCGCGATCTCCCCAAGTGAATTAATCTGGTAGACCAGCTCCTCGGGAATGTCGGCAATGCCCGGCTCACTCAGCGAAGAACGAAGCGTCACCTTGCCTTCATGCGTTCCGCTGCAGGCAACGCCGTCGCCTGCCAGTGCCAAGGCCATCCGCTGAGCCGCTTCATCCTCATGCAGCTCATCCTCGCCCAGCTCCATAACGTAGATATGCTCCTTGCCGATGTCAAGAAGTCTCGGTATGTCCGCTTCAGTGATCACGTATCCCTTCTTGAATAGGCGGCCTTTGAACTGACCGGGAATAATCTGGGTCAGATCATGCGCTAGTGCCATGCCCACTGCTTCGGCTGCCGGTACCTCACGCAGCACAGTCGTACGCTTATCACCGTTCATCGACATGCTCCCCAACCCGGCCGGAGAGGATGGCAAGCGCGTGCGGCAGCTGATCGATTATTGCCATAAGATTTTCCTGTACGCCCTTCGGGCTTCCCGGAAGGTTGATAATAAGCGATTGACCCCGCAGCCCGGCAATACCGCGCGATAGCATGGCCTGGCGTGTCTTCTGCAGCGAAGCCATACGCATCGCTTCCGCAATGCCCGGCACCTGACGGTCAATCACGCGCAGGGTAGCCTCCGGCGTTAAATCCCTGGCTGCGAGGCCTGTGCCCCCAGTTGTCAGAACCAGGTCTGCCTGGTAATAATCGGTCATCTCTATTAGTGCGGCCATAATTTCGTCCTGCTCATCCGGTACGATCCGGTAGTCGACTATTTCCCCGCCGATCTCCTCTTCTACAAGCTCCCTGATGACCTGTGCGCTTGTATCCTCCCGTTCACCGCGCGAGCCCTTATCACTTGCCGTCAGTATTGCCACTTTCCACCGCATCGTCATCCCTCCCACCGTGACCTTCGTTCTGCCTGTTTCAGGCTACTCGTTTATCCGGTAATCTCCGCTCTTGCCGCCGGTCTTGCTGATCAGGCGGGTTGGACCAATTACCATGTCCTTCTGGAGCGCCTTGCACATGTCATAGACGGTTAAAGCAGCCGCCGAGACAGCAGTTAACGCCTCCATCTCAACTCCTGTCTTGCCTGTTGTTTTCACAGCCGCTTCAATAATCAGCTCATCCGTCCCGTTATCGGTAAAGGAAATATCAATGCCGGTAAGCGGAAGCGGGTGACACATCGGTATCCAGTCCGACGTTTTCTTGGCGGCTATAATGCCTGCCACCTGTGCCACTGCCAGGACGTCACCCTTCGCGATGCCTCCGGACTTGATCCGGGCCAGCGTATCCGGCGCCATCCGGATTGCTGTGGCTGCTGCGGCCGTACGGGCCGTCGTCTCCTTGTCCGATACATCCACCATTCTAGCTCTGCCCTGCTCGTTAAAATGCGTCAGATCAGCGTCCACGCAGTCTCCCTCCTTATACTGCTGCATAGAAGCCAGTCTCTGTTATCAGTCCGTGCAGCCTGGCGTCATGGTCTTCCATCGGAACCTCGCTGACCAGCTGGATATCGTAGCACAATCCTACCCAAAGCGTCGTCCCGGAATACTCCGATTCATCCAACCTTGCCCGCAGGCGGTCATAATATCCGCCCCCATAGCCGAGTCTTCCTCCACTCCGGTCGAAAGCCAGGCCAGGTGTTATGACGATGTCCGGCAGCCTGCCCTCCGCCCAAGGCGCCGCAATCGCCGGATCCGGTTCCAGTATGCCATACGCTCCTGCAGCAAGCTCCTCCCAGCTTCGCAGCCTGAACAGCTCCATGGAACGGTCTGCTGGAATGCTGCGGGGCACGATTACCTCAATTCCGCGAGCCCAGCAGGAGGTTATCAGCGGCCGCGTATCAAGCTCGGACCGGAACCCAATATACAGCATGACACTCCCTGCCCTGGCGGCTGACAGCCAGTCCGCAGCCCGGGCGCAGGCTTCTTCCGATCTGCGCTGCCTAACTGCCGGAGCCAGCGAATCCCGCTTAGCTGCCATGGCCTGGCGGAGCTCCTGCTTGGTCTTCGCTTCATTCCGTGTGGCCAAGAGAATACCGCCTTTCAATCATTTCCATTCATCTGCTTCTAGTTTACCACTGTACGCCCGTTTCGCCAATGCACCTGCCAGTCAGAGCCTGCCAGCATCACGGTCGAATATGGGAGATAGAATCTCCCTGGCATCCAGCTTTTATCAGAGCACCGGGACGGTATCCCGCCAGGAACGCAGGCTGGTTGTTAGAGCCGCCCATTAGCATAAGCTTTCTTGGGAGCTCAATAACTGTCTGTTCACGATTTGCGTACGGGAACGAGCCTGCTTTCCACCGGAAAAGAGTCGCACGAGCACTCGGAGACATGGTAAACTTAATCCGTATTTATTTTTGTTAAGTACAGTGATGTGTATTTAAATAACGGATTGATGTTTTGGAGGTCAGGTCTCATGCTTCTGCAGGTTTCAGGTTTATCCAAGAGCTACGGCGTAAAGCCCGTGCTCTCTAATATCACCTTTCAAATACAGCCGCGCGAGCGGGTTGGTCTTGTAGGCGTTAACGGCGCCGGCAAGTCCACACTGCTGCAGATTATTGCCGGTGAAATGACAGCCGATTCCGGAACGATTCATAAGCTTAAGGAAACGAAGATCGGCTATCTGGCCCAGAACAGCGGGCTTCATTCCGACCTTACCATTGAAGCGGAGATGCGCGCAGTATTTAACGATCTGCTCAGCACCGAGCAGGAGCTCCGCGAGCTTGAGCAGCAGATTGCCGATCCTGCCGTGCAGCAGGATGAGAAGCGCTATGAGGACGTGCTGGCAAGATACGCCACACGGTCCGAGTGGTTCCGGGAGCGCGGCGGTTTCGAAATCGATACCAAAATCCGGAGTGTCCTGCACGGAATGGGCTTCGGCTCCTTCCCGCCCGATACCCGGATTTCCACCTTGAGCGGCGGCCAGAAGACGAGACTTGCCCTCGCCCGGATCCTCCTTCAGGCCCCCGATCTGCTGATGCTTGACGAGCCGACGAACCATCTTGACATTGAGACGCTCACCTGGCTGGAGGATTACCTGCGCAGCTACAGCGGCGCCATCCTTGTCGTCTCCCATGACCGTTACTTCCTCGATGCGCTTGTTGGTACGATTGTCGAAATTGAGCGTCATCAAGCCAAGCGGTATACCGGCAATTACACCCGGTACATCGAGGTCAAGGAAGCCGAGTACGAATCAGCCATGAAGCAGTTCGAGAAGCAGCAGGACGAGATTGCCCGGATGGAGGAGTTCATCCAGAAGAATATTGTCCGCGCGTCCACCACCAAGCGTGCCCAGAGCAGGCGCAAGGCCCTGGATAAGATGGACAGGCTCGACAAGCCGCTGGGCGATCTGAAGAAAGCGCATTTTCGCTTCGAAATCGACAAGCAGACCGGCAAGGATGTGCTGGATGTGCGGGATTTGTCCGTTTCCTTCGACCCGGACTCCGCTCCCTTGTTCCGCCAGGTGTCGTTCCAGCTGCAGCGCGGTGAAACCGTGGCGCTCATCGGTCCGAACGGGATCGGCAAGTCTACGCTTCTTAAGGTGCTTACCGGCCAGCTGTCTCCCAAGGAAGGCTCCTTCCGGTTCGGGTCGAACGTTAAACTCGGCTATTACGACCAGGAGCAGACCGCTCTTACGCCAGCTAATACGGTTCTGGAAGAGGTATGGAGCGCTTACCCCCATCTGGAGGAAGCCCGCATCCGCACCGTCCTTGGCAACTTCCTGTTCAGCGGAGAAGACGTTCTAAAGAAGATCGCTGCACTCAGCGGCGGCGAGAAGGCACGCGTGGCTCTAGCCAAGCTGATGCTCGAGCGGGCCAACGTGCTCATCCTCGACGAGCCTACTAACCATCTTGATCTCTACAGTAAAGAAGTTCTTGAATCGGCTTTGTTCGACTATGAGGGCACCCTGCTCTTCATATCGCACGACCGTTATTTTCTGAACAAAATGGCCGAGCGGATTGTCGAACTCACTCCAGAGGGCGCCAATCATTTCCTGGGAAATTATGACGATATGGTGGAGAAAAAACGGGAAATCGAAGAGCTTCGTCAGGAGCGGGAATCGACAGCAAAGGCCGGGGCAAGCAAGTCACAGGCCGAAGCGGCCGAGGTTACGGGTTATGAAGCCGAGAAACAGGCAAAACGGGACGAGCGCCAGCGCCAGCGCAAGCTTGAACAGCTTGAAACGGAAATCTCCGAGCTTGAAGCGGTGATTGCCGAATTTGAAGCAGAGCTTACCCTCCCGGATGTATACAACGACTATGTACTCGTACAGGAAAAACAGGCGCAGATCGACGAGAAGAAGGCCGCCCTGCAGGCAGCTTATGAAGCTTGGGAGCAGATGCTCGCTTAGGAAGCAGCGGCTCCCTTTACAGCATTTCACCATACCGGACCTTCCCGATTATCCGGGGAGTCCGTTTTTTTGCAGCTATCCTGTTGACCCTCACGCTGCGTGATCCTTTATTGTTATTCCAAGGAGGTGATGATCGGTGGCTTATACGGTGAAGCAGCTGGCTAAGCTCTCGGGCGTCAGCGTGCGGACTCTGCACTATTATGATGAGATCGGCTTGCTGAAGCCGGCCTATTACGGAGACAACGGGTACCGGTATTATGAGCGCGAGCAGCTCCTTCAGCTGCAGAGCATTCTCTTCTACCGCGAGCTTGATGTCCCGCTTGCCGATCTGCAGACGCTGCTCGCAGCCGGATCAGAAGACAAGATACAGACGCTGCAAGGGCACCGGCGTCACCTGCTTGAGAAAAAAGACCGGTTAGATATGCTTGTCACAACTATTGACCGTACGATCCGACAATTGAAGGGAGATGCGGACATGAGCGATGAGGAATTGTACCGCGGATTCGACGCCCGAAAGCAGGAACAGTATGAGAAGGAGATACGCGCGAAATACGGCGATAAGCCGGTAGACGAGAGCAAAAGCCGCGTAAAGGACTGGAACAGCGGTGATTATGAGGCTGTTCAGAAGGAATATGATCAACTTCACCGGGCCTTTACCGGGCTGCTTGAGCAGGGGGCTCAGCCAGATGAGGAAGAAGTACAGGAGCTCGTAAGGCGGCATTATGATGTCGTCAGCCGCTTCTATGATCCATCGCCTGCGATGTACAGCGGTCTTGGCGATCTCTACGTGGAGCATCCGGATTTCCGGAAGCTGTATGACAGCTACCATCCGCGGCTGGCGGATTACATGCGGGAGGCCATGCAGTTATTCGCGGCACGCCAGCAGCAAGCAGCTGATTGAGAACTGAAAGCATACAGGACGGCACCATACAGCAGGTTTACTGCTCCATGGTGCCGTCCGTTTGTTGATAATATATTTACTTTCCTCACTGCCGCGGCGCGTCCTTCGGAAGCAGGAAGGACAGCAGGCCGAGCAGCGGCAGCAGGCTGCATGCGATCATGACAGGCTCCATGCCCCATACATCGCCAGCTGAGCCTATCGCCAGCCCCCCGATTGCCCCCATGCCGAATGCGAGTCCGACGATCAGGCCTGAGGCCATACCGACATTTCCCGGCAGCAGCTCCTGCGCGTAGACAACACTGACAGAGAAACCGGACATGATGATAAAGCCAAGCAGCACGACAACCGGATATACCCACATCAGCGGCAGATGCGGCAGCAGCAGTGCGAACGGAATAGCTCCGACTATGGAGAAAACAATCATCCGTTTACGCCCGTATTTGTCTCCCCACAGCCCGCCGAAATAAGTGCCTGCCACACCTGCGGCCATGTACAGGAACAGCGGAATTTGTGCGTTCTCGATCCGGATGCCATAGATATCACGCAGATAGAACTGATAATAATTGACGATTCCCGCCGCGTACCAGGACCTTGCAAACACAATAAACACCAGTAGGAACATCGCAAGGCCTACCCGGCGGTTAACTCCGGCTGACCCGCTGCCTATAGGCAGCTCTGTGCGCGAAGCAGCCTGCTTCCGCTTCTTGACAGGCCTGCCCCTCTCGGCCAGCTGAGTTCTATACCAAGGCACGATAGCCAGCAGGACAAGGATAGCCGCCGCCGCCAAAGCGGTGGCCCAGATCGCGCCAATCTGTCCTAGCGGAATGAAAATCAACAAGGTCATCAGAGGCGCAAGCGCCTGCCCCGCATTCCCGCCCACCTGATAGATGGACTGGGCAAGCCCTCTTCTGCCGCCCGCGGCGAAGAATACGACCCGTGAACCTTCAGGATGAAAGATCGCTGAGCCAAATCCGACGAACATGACGCTCGCCAGCAGCAGCCAAAAGTTAGGTGCGAGCGCTATCCCGGCTATACCAATCAGGCTGAGCCCCATGCCAAACGGCAGCATGGATGGCGTCGGGCGCTTGTCGGAATATACCCCAACAAGAGGCTGCAGTACAGATGACGTCATGTTAAGCGCAAATCCGATCCAGCCAATTTGAGTATAAGACAGATTCAGCGCCCCCTTGAAAACGGGATACATGGCCGTGACAACCGTCTGCATGGAGTCATTCAGCATATGTACGATACTAATGGCGAAGAGCATGGAATAAACAGTGGACTGCGTGACGGCCGCAGCCGTGCGTGATGATGCAGCTGTTTGCATAGTATGATTTCTCCTCTATCCGCCTGAGTCGCCTCAAACGGGCTTTGTTAACAGTACACACAGTTTAGAGCGCTGCTGTACTGCCGTCAATCAGCCTTCTCCCCTGTTTAGGGCCGTATCATGCGAAGCATGCCCCTAAAGGCATGGCTTTCATGGTCTGCCTCAGCTTTTTGGCTCTAGGGCCCCTCGCTCCGCCCGTCCGGAAACAATTGAAACAAAATACGTTCCTTAACGTTTTAAATAGTACATGCCTTTAATGGGCTGCGGGCGAGCAGACCAGCTGTCTTTGGCGAGCGAAGCCTGTAGTTTGCCGTTCATTTATGCCGGAAAACAAGGTACAATGACATCAGGGCTTGTCCTTTTAGTCCCGTTAAAAGAAAGGAATGATAACCTTGACCAGTCGAACAGTCACCGCATCCTTGCTCCTGACCGCCTGCCTGTTTCTTCTGCCCTTCTTCATCCATCCTGCTAAAGCCGGTGTTATGGACAGGATCAAGGATATTTATAACGCACCCGAGAAGGTGGAGGAGCTGCAGTCAAAATACTTAGAAACCCAGGCCGCCCTGGAGCAGCAGATGGAGAAGGCCGAGCGGGCTGCAGAGCTGTATGCCAGTCAGCAGCAGGAGCTGCTCCGCCAGAATGAGGAGTACAGGCAGCGCAATGAAGTGCTCAGCGAGCAGAACGCTCAGCTTGCAGACAGACTTGCGGCAATGGAGAAAAGTCAGGCTGAACGGGCTTCCTTCACGCGAAAAATTGCCCAGTCCGTGCTGGTATTTGCCGGGATGGGGCTGTTGTATCTGCTGTCGGTCCGTGTATGGCGCTATCTCGTATGGCGCAGACAGAAGCAGACGGGCGGGGGTTCCATCCTGTGAAGGTAACAGCCCCGCAGCCTGTCGGTCATGTCCGGGTTGAGCTGGAGGATGGAGAGGTACTTCATGTGCTGCACCCCAAATCCGTGGTCGCTTACCAAGGCCCTCCCGGACATCGCGAAGACAAGATCACCGATCTCGCCGATGCCTATCGCAAGAAGCGCTGGATTCGATCCCGGATGAGGGGACCTTCCGAATTTATTATCGGTCTTCCTCCGGGCTGCATGCTGCAGACCATCGATATTGAGGAGGGCGGCGATCTGCTGTTTGACTTTCGCCATGTGCTCTTCTTCACCGAAGGCATCGGAACAGCGACACGGGTCCAGAAGATCAAGACCGCCTGGATTACACGAGAACTCATTCGCATCCGGTTTAGCGGTCCCGGTCAGCTGGGTGTGATTACAACTGGTGATCTGGTTCCCATGCAGCTGCAGCCGGATACGCCGCTGTTCGTGGAAGCCGGATCGCTTGTAGCCTATCCGGAATCCGCCCGCGTGAAGCTCTCCGTCTACGGCAATCAAATTGCCAGCCAGCACATGAACGTGCAGTGGCAGCTTACGGGCAGAGGCCCGGTCCTTATTCAGACCGGCTCCCGCGACCATGCACTCGCTGAAGAGCTGCAGGGAGGCGGTTTTATCAAGCGGCTGCTGCGGGAGCTGCTGCCCTTCGGCGGTGTCTATATTAAATAGATAATCCACATTATAAAGTCCCGCCTGACGCGCTAGATTTAGCGTGTCAGGCGGGACTTTGTTCGAGTTTTTAACGTTCAAGCTCGACCTGCCCCAACTCAGCCGATTGTTTCCAGCAGCACGCGCAAACGCTCCTCATGCGCACGCGGAATAAACTCATGACCGAAATACCGGTTCACCGATATTTGCTTCTGGCAGGTTAGATGATTATAGACAGCAAAGATAGTGGAAGGCGGCGTGATCACATCCACGAGACCGACCGACATCCAAGTACGGCAGCTTACACGGCCTGCCAGATTCATGATGTCAAAGTAGGAAAGCGTCCGCTTCGCCTGCTGCTCAATCTCCGGATCTCCCCCTACCTTCCTGAAATATTCGTTCAGCTCGCCGTAAGGGCCTTCCGGCGTAATATCGATCGCCCGGTTAAAGTTCGATAAATACGGGTAATCCGCTGTCGCAACTACAGGAATCGGAGAGAATGCAGCAGCAGCCAAAGTCAGCGCCCCGCCCTGACTGCCCCCGCAAACGCCAATTCGGGATGCATCCACCTGCTCCAGCGAAGCCAGCACCTCGACCGCACGGACTGTATCCATATAGACGGCGCGGTAATAATATTCTTCCGGTGACAGGATGCCTCGCGTCATCCACCCGGCCGGTCCGCCGTTGGAATAGATGGTCGTATCCTGACTGCCCCCATGCTGGCCCCGGCAGAACATCTGCAAGGCCGCATAGCCATGGGCCGCCCAGTTGACGGTATCATGCAGATTGCCGTCCATCGCCCAGTTGTACCCATGGAACAAGGCCAGACCGGGATGCGGTCCTTTCCCCTTAGGCATAGCCAGCCAGCCCTCGATACGCGCACCGCCGTAACTTCTGAATGCGATGCGGTGAACGGAGACGCCTTTGGCAGGATAATCGTGCGGTGTCATCTCTACCTCAAGCGGAACACGGTTCAGCTCCTCAAGCGTCTTTTCCCAGAACTTGTCGAAATCCTGCTCTTTTGTTAACTCCGGTTTATACCTTTCCAGCTCGTGCAGCGGAAGATCATATGGCTGTGCCATTCGTTACCACCCCATCGTCCAGTATATATGCCTATTATGGTTTCTTCGCACTGTCACTCATTTCCTGCCGCTGTATCTGCCTTACGCCATCATTAATCTGCACCAGCATGCGCGACAGTGTGGCTTCTTCCTCTTCTTTCAAGCGGGCTAGAAGCTCCTTCAGCTTGCCGAGCAGCTCATAGTTTGAGGCACTGCTGTTTACCAGCTTGCTTCTGATGAACAGATTGAGAAGATTATTGGCTTTCCTCTCCACAGCAGTGTAAGGAGCCGTAAGACCGCCTTTATTCAGATAACCCCGTTCCTCCAGGAAAATCATACGGTGAAGCATCAGCTTTTTGTGTTCCCACAATAGATATAGCGGCCGTAGATCGATTTCATGCTGCTCGCGTGTTTCCCTTTCGTAATGCTGCACAAGCTTGTCGTATACGGCCACGCCGTAGAAATCATCCGTCTGATTGGCGATGCTTCGGAAGCGGCCGCTTGTGTTGCTTGAGGTGAGATAGTCCGATAACTGATCTGCTATCCATGACAAATCGAGTGTATAACTGGGATTGCTGTTGCTTATAACGGCAGGGTGTTACGTCTGTTCTCAATTAAGAGACACGAAATCTGCCATTGAACGCAGCTCCAGCGATTCTGCAGCGGCCGGCGCGAATGCCTTGTCTTCCATGCCGCGGGCTAGGAATTGTACGGTTACAGGCACGCCCGGAACCAGATCGAAGAAGTTGTCGGTAAAGATACCTTCCTGCGCAGCCTGCAGCCATACCTGCTTCGCGAGCACATTCGTCTCCAGCCTATAGAAGACACCTTCTGTGCCAAGCACCTCCGTAATCTGAATCGCCGGCTTTGCCAGCTTAATCTCTTTAGAGGGTACAAAATAGTGCTCCTTACGGTCCAGTATCCCGCTTTCGCCGGTAAGCGTAGCCTGCAGGACAACTTCCGCCGGATCATAATCGCCATACAGCTCTGCAGCCGGTGCGGAATACATTACTGCCGTACTGTTAGGCTGAAGAGCAGCCGGAACAGCCAGTGAACGAATGACCGTTCCGTCGAACTGATAAACATTAATAAGCAGGGTTCCGTCCAGCGCTTCAGGCAGGTCCGACATAACGTGGATATCAATCCGGCTGTCTTCGGAATCGATGGACACGGATATATCCTTCATGCTTGAGCGGATATAATACTGGGCAGCCTTCCAGCGCCCGTAATAATCCATGCTCGCCCAGGATGCAACCGGCCAGCAGTCATTAAGCTGCCAGTAGAGCGTTCCCATGCAATAGGGCTTCCGGCGGCGGTGTGCCTCAATGGCCATCTTCATAGCCTCTCCCTGAAGCACCTGGCTCATATACAGGAAGGAAGGAAAGTCCTTCGGGTCCTTGAGATAGATTTCCATATACTCTTTAATCAGTCTGTTGCCCGAAGGATGCCGCTGATGGCAGACCATTACATCCGACTCCAGCTCCATGTCAGCTTCCTCTGCGTAGGTGCGGACCGTCCGCTCCTCCGGAAAAGATTGAAACCCGTATTCGCTCATGAACCGGCCCAGCTTGGTTTTATAATTCTCGAACGGCTCGACAGCGTGCCACACACCCCAGTAATGAATATCGCCGGTAGAACTCTCCGGGTGAGCATGCTGATTAATATCGCCAGTCAGGTCCTGCATCGGTGAAGAAGGCCAATAATCAGCCAGCGGATCATATGTGCTTACTGCCAGCGGAAGGATTCGGTGGAAGATCGCCTCATAATCGGCCCACAGCTTCTCACGCTGCTCATGGGTATATTGCTGCTTCCAGCCCCAGCCCGCATTCTCATCATAATGGGCCCACGCCGAATCGATCTCATTGTTGCCGCACCAGAGTGCAATTGACGGATGATTGCGCAGACGCTTCACGTTCTGCTCCGCTTCGATCCGGACATTCTCAAGAAATGCCTCGTCTCCCGGGTACATGCTGCAGGCAAACATGAAGTCCTGCCAGACCAGTAGGCCATATTCATCGCAAAGCTCATAGAAGCGGTCCGCTTCATAGATTCCCCCGCCCCAGACACGGATCATGTTCATATTGGACTGCACAGCACTTGCGATCTCATGCCGGTAACGCTCCTCCGTCACCTCAGTAACGAAGCTGTCATTCGGAATATGATTGGCCCCCTTGGCGAAGACAGGCTTACCATTCAGCTCAAAATAAAAGCTCGTTCCATCGGCATCCTTCTGCCGCACCAGCCGGATAGACCGCAGGCCGGTTCGCGCGCTGCGTCTGGCGACTTCGCGGCCGCCATCTTGAAGCGCTGCCGTGAACGTGTACAGCCGCTGCTTGCCAAGTCCTCTGCTCCACCAAAGCTCCGGTTCTTGAATCACAGCCTCCAGCTCTACCGTGTTGGAACCCGCCGAGAGCCGGACTTCCGTGTGCCAGTTGAAGCCTTCTGTATCCAGATGCAGTGTGCCGGACCAGGCAGCGTCCGTTTCAACCTCCACTACAGCGGTCACTCTTGCCTCCTGGGCGGATATATGATCCTGCCTGATGAACAAATCAATGATCCGGCCGCCTGTCCATGCTTCCAGCCGAACCTCGCGCCATATTCCGCTTGTCACAAAACGCGGGCCCCAATCCCAACCATAGTGGTAGGGCGCTTTGCGGGCAAATATGCTGACCTTCTTATCGCCGAGACCACCCGTTTCGGATTGATCATTCGTTGACGGGAGCGGGTAGCCTAATTGCTCCAGCTTCGGAAGATCCTCCATGATCGGGGAACGAAACCGGACATGCAGCCGGTTAACTCCGGACTGAAGCAGCGGCTTCACATCGGCCTTCCATACTCGGAACATATTGTCCGCAGAAAGTACATGCTTACCGTTAACGCTTACATCCGCATATGTATCCAGGCCTTCAAACACGAGCTCAATATGCGGCAGTTCCAGTATGTCCTCTGCTACCTCAAACGTTGTTTCATAATCCCAGTCCTTCTTGTCGATCCACTGCAGTCCCCGTTCATTCGTACCGTAGAAGGGAGCGTCGATTCTGCCGCTCCGAAGCAGATCCATGTGTACACATCCGGGAACAACGGCTTGAAGCCATTCCGCTTCATCTGCCGCCTTGAACTTCCAGTTTGTAAGTGCTAGCCGCTTCTCGTTCATGGAGAACCTCCTGTTCAAGTGCCGTTAACCGGCATAATAAATTATGATCCGCTGGCTTATTTTACATTCCTCGTTAAGGGAAGGCCTTACCGGCTTTCGCCCCCATTATAACGACCTTTTTTCACAAAGTATACACACTTAACAGATATTTATGTTCATTCTGTTCAAATAACAACCCTATTTTCTCTGTATAATTGTTAAATACGTTAAAGCGCGCTTTATTCTGTTATAATAGACAGCAGTTGTGACGATATTGACTGCCGGGGTGTACCTGATGAAGAAGAAATATACCACACAAGATATAGCCAAAATGCTGGATATCTCCCGTACAACCGTCTCCAAGGCATTAAACCAGCATCCAAGCGTACCTGAGGAAACCAGGCAGGCTGTTCTGGAAGCAGCCGCACGTGTCGGCTACAAATCATTCAAGGAAAAGCTTAAACCTCATGCCGTCTTGGCTGCTCCTGGCAGCCAAGACGGCCAGGGAAGCGAAACAGCCGGTCCGGCATTATACGGCACTCATTCAGGCCTGGATGTTTCATGGAACACGACAGGCGTCAGTGCCGCCGGCGAAACCGGGCAGCGGAGAGCATTCGCTTTTCTCATTAACTCGTCCAAGGATGTCCTGCATGAAGGCTACTGGATGGATGTGCTGCGCGGTGTGGAAGAAGCGGCGAGAAGGCATAACTACGAGATGATCTTTCACTTTGCCTCAGCTGAAGATGCAGAAGAAGGCAATCTCCTGGATAAGCTCGCACATCCGCGGCTTGGCGGTATTCTGCTAGCCGGGCTGACCGACTTTCCTTACGTAAAGGCAGTTCAGGACCTTAATATTCCGGCTGTGTCCATCGACGGGTACTGCCGGATCGGAACCAATGACTTGTATTGTGATGTCGTCCTGATGGAATGCGAACAGAGCGTATACGAGCTCACCGGTCATTTGCTCCAGCTTGGGCACCGGGAGATCGGCTTCATCGGCGACATTGACAACTGCCGTTCCTTCACCGAGCGCTGGTTTGGCTTCAGGCGGGCTATGTTTGACGCAGGCATCGGCGTTCAACCGGAGTACTGCCTGGTCTCGCCTATGCCCAAGCATTATTATAGTCCCGAAGAGCTTGAGCCAGCCATCCGCGCTATGCCTAAGCTGCCGAGCGCATTCGTCTGCGCGAATGATCTGATCGCCCTGCAGCTGAGTAAAATTTTAACCCGGATGGATGTTCGGATACCCGGTCAAATATCGGTAACCGGCTTTGACCACATGACCCGCTGGTGGGACTCTTCCCCCGTCCAGCTCCGCCTGTCTACCGTAGAAGCAATAGGCAAAGATCTCGGCCAGCGTGCATTCGAGCAGCTGTTGTGGAGGATGGGCAACCCGCACCGGCCCTTCGAGAATATACGTATATCCTCCCGTGTACTTCTCGGTGATACTACCGGGCCTGCGCCCCTTCCCACTACAGCCAATTAACGACCGGCAAATACAGCAAAGGAGCCTCTCTATCCGAATGGACAGGGAGGCTCCTTCTTGGCAAAACAATTATTCCATTACTCCAAATTCCATTACTCCAGGGTAGCGGCGATTTCCTTAACCATTTCGGATACCGAAATCAGACCGCCACCAGACAGGTACCAGTAGTTTGGATTCAGGTAGAAAATATGACCTTCCTGTGCCGCTTTGGTCGTTTTGACCAATTCGTTCTCTACAGTCTGCTTAGCGGAGGATTCGCCGCCCACTGCAGCTGCACGGTCTATGACGAACAGGTAATCCGGGTTCTTCTCAACAATATACTCAGACGAGATGCTCTGCCCATGCGTGTCGACTTTAATCTCTGGGTCTACTGCTTCAAATCCGAATACGTCATGGATGATGCCAAAACGGGAACCTGGGCCATAAGCACTAATATTGCCATCCTGCGCAAGAATGATAAGAGCCTTCTTGCCGCTTGCTTCCGCTTTCGCCTTCAGATCGGCAACCGCCTGCTCAACTGCAGCCAGCTCCTGTTCAACTTCCGCTTCCTTGCCGAAAATTTCGCCGAGTGTCTTCATGTTCTCTTCAAACGATTCCATGTAACGGTTAGCGTCAACGCCCATGAAGATGGTCGATCCCAGCTTGCTAAGCTCCTCATAAGCTTCTCCTTGACGGCCGGAGATAATAATCAGGTCAGGCTGAATCGCGCTGATTCGCTCGAAATCAGGTTCTTTCAGGCTGCCAACATTCTCATACTTCGCATCCGCATACTTCTCCAAGTACGGCGGAATGTTCGCTTGCGGTACGCCGGTTACTTCTACACCCAGCTTATCCAGGGAATCCAGTACGCCAAAGTCAAACACAACAACCTTCTTAGGATTCTTCTTCACTTTCGTATCGCCATACTGATGTGTAATGGTAAGCTCTTCAGTCTCCGCAGGCTGTGCTGCTTCGTCTGCCGGTGCATTCGAGGCTGTGTTCTCTGCTGCTGCACCAGCAGTACTATTGGCCGGTGCTGTGTTCGTATTGTTGCTGTTACCAGCGCCGCATGCGGCTACCAGTACAGCCATAATGATTGTGAGAATAAGGACAGAAAATTTCTTGCTCATGCTTCACACCCCTAAAAATTTTTGTATATAAAATTTATCCCGGCGGACGTCTCCGCCTGAATAAGTTTTATCCCGTTGTTCAACACGCTGTAGACTAGGCAAAGTAGACGCAAATTTTGTGATCGCCGATAGTCTGGACCGGAATGTCCATATCATAAACCTCGCGAAGCACATCTGTATCGATCATCTCATCGGTTGGCCCTTCTTTAACAATCCGGCCGTTCTTCAGCGCCACAATGTGGTCCGAGTAGCAGGAGGCAAAGTTGATGTCATGAATGACGATGACAATGGTCTTCCCGAGCTCATCGACAAGTCTGCGAAGCACCTTCATAATCTGCACGGAATGCTTCATATCCAGATTATTAAGCGGCTCATCCAGCAGGATATACTCGGTATCCTGGGCAAGCGTCATCGCGATAAAAGCGCGCTGCTTCTGTCCGCCGCTCAGCTGGTCCAAAAACTTCTCCTGCATATCGTCCAGCTCCATATACCGGATCGCTTCATCGACGAACACCCAATCCTCCTTGCTCAGCCTGCCCTGCGAATAGGGAAAGCGGCCGAATGCAACAAGGTCGCGGACCGATAAACGGACATTCAGATGATTGGACTGCTTCAGGATCGAGATTTTCTTGGCAAGATCGCTGCTCTTGCTCTTCCCGAGCTCCACACCGTCAATGAGAACCTCCCCACTGTCCTTCGTAATCAGGCGGCTCATCATCGACAGGAGCGTACTCTTGCCTGCGCCGTTTGGGCCGATGAACGAGGTGATCTTCCCCTTGGCAACGTTGACGGATACCGGCTCTACCACGGTCTTGTTTCCATATTTCTTGGAAACATTCTTCACTTCAATCATGACTTATTCTCCCTCAAGAGCAGATATATGAAGTACACGCCCCCGACAAAATTGATAATGACGCTGAGCGTAGTCGAGAAGGTAAAGATACGTTCCACGATGAACTGTCCGCCTGTCAGCGCGATGATGCTGATCAGCATCGATCCCGGAATCAGCACGCTGTGACGGTATGTACCGAAGAACTGATAGGCAACATTCGCGACAAGCAGTCCCAGGAATGTAATCGGTCCAACCAGCGCAGTGGCCACCGAGATGAGCACGGCTACGACCATGAGAAGCCGCTTGACGACGTGGTCATAGTTGACCCCCAGGTTTACCGCATGCTCGCGGCCCAGCGACAGCACATCCAGATATTTGGTGAATCGCAGACTGTACAGGCTGACCAGCGCTACCACGATAACCGAAAGCACCAGCAGGTCGGTGTTCACATTATTGAAGCTCGCAAACATCCGGTCCTGCACAATGGCAAATTCGTTCGGGTCCAGCAGCACTTGCATGAACGTTGTCACACTGCCGAAGAAGGTACCTAGAATAATGCCGACGAGCAGCAGAAAATAAATACTCTGCCCTTCACGCCGGAACAGAAATCTATAAAGCAAACCCGCAAAGAGGATCATGCAGACAGCTGAGACGAAAAAGTTGATATTCTTGTTCAGCATGTTAATGCTCGCCGAGCCGTACAGGAAGATGATTCCCGTCTGAATCAGCATATAGAGTGAATCAAGCCCGATAATGCTTGGCGTCAAAATCCGGTTGTTCGTCAAGGTCTGGAATACGACCGTCGAGAAAGCAATGGCGCCGCCCGTCAGAATAATCGCCGCGATCTTCAGCGACCGGCGGGGCACTACATAATCCCAGCTGCCGATCACGTTCCAGAAGATGAACAGCAGTGCACAAGCGGCAGAAGCGGCTGCCAGCAGGCTGAATTTCCATTTTAGTGTCATGCGAATGCCCTTCTTCTCACTAGTAAGTAAACGAATATGCCGCTGCCGATAACCCCGACCGTAAGGCCGATTGGAATCTCATACGGATAAATAATCACCCGGCCCAGAATATCACAAGCAAGTACGAACACCGCACCGAGCAGCGCCGTATGAGGCAGCACCTTCTTCAGGTTGTCCCCCATGTAGATCGTTACGATATTCGGGATAATAAGACCCAGGAACGGAATCGATCCGATCGTCAGCAGGACGACGGAGGTTACCGCGGCTACCAGAATGAGGCCGATATTGACGACCTGCTTGTACTTCAAACCCAGATTAGTTGAGAATTCCTCACCCATTCCGGCAATCGTAAACCGGTTAGCATACAAGTAGGCAATAATAACAAGCGGAATACTTATGTATAACATCTCATAGCGGCCTTTCAGGACCATTGAGAAGTCCCCTTGCAGCCAGGAGGATATATTCTGAATTAAGTCATGCTTATAAGCGAAGAATGTCGTTACCGAGCCGATGATGCTTCCGAACATAAGGCCTACGAGCGGTATGAAGATCGCATCCTTGTACTTCACCTTATCCAATATCCGCATGAATATGAAGGTTCCTGCAAGCGCAAATACAAAGGCGACGAGCATCTTCTCCAGCGGTGAAGCGGAAGTGAACAGAAGCATGGCAACCAAGATGCCCAGCCTTGCTGAGTCCATCGTGCCGGCCGTGGTCGGTGACACGAACTTATTGCGGGTCAGCTGCTGCATGATGAGGCCAATGATGCTCATACTCACCCCTGCGATAATGATGCTGATCAGCCGGGGCAGTCTGCTGACAAGCAGAATATGCTGTTGGGCTTCGGTCAGGCTGAACAAGTCCAGCGGGGTAATGTTCTTAACGCCGACGAATACCGAAGTGATCGATAGTGCAATGAGCGCAAGCCAGAGATATCGTTTTTTCATAGGACTTCCTTTGGACTGTGATGGATAATCATTCTCAATGAAGGGCGTAAATTATGCTGCCCTGCCGATCCGGCCGATGCAGCCTGTAAGAGTGCCTGGCAAATGAAGGCCCTTATTATAGTTGATTGCGAAATGGGCTGGGTTGTCCAGCTCCTTTATCAAGCGCAAGTGATAATCATTATCACCTCCAACTATTCTACACGATAATTCAAATGCTGGAATGGACATTCTTGTATTTATCATGGACTTTTATTTCGTTTACTGGAAACGGCAGTAAGTTATGGATGCAGGAGGTGCTTTCAGCCGCCCAAATGAGAGCTCTGCTATCATCATGCATGCAAAAGCAGCCGCACCGGTCTTCTCTGCCGGGTACGGCTGCCCTGTATACAATCATTGGCTCCAGCTAATCGATCTGCACGGCTCGCTAGATAATCAAGCTGCTGATGGCAAAGCTCATGCCGATGAATACGAAGCACAGCAGCACGCCTACAGCGACATTGCCGTTCTTCAAGTGTTCGGGGAGCTTAAGGCCGGGAGTTGCAAGCTCGAATATCCAGTAGGTAACCACGAGGCATACATATCCCACAGCAAACCACAGCATCATAAACCAAATGTTATGGTTGGTATAGGCCGCTACCCCAAGAATGATTGCTGTTCCCAAAAATTTGCCGCCCATCGCCAAACCGACCGCCAGATTCCCTTTCTTGAGCTCTTCCAAATCATTATATGGCGTCATCCAGCTGAAAATCAGCATTCCGAGCAGCTGCAGCACAATAATGACCGCGACGCTGATAACCACATTCATAACCACTATCACTCCGCCCACCCCCTGAACTTGGCATAAGCCGCATCGTAATCGATATAATCATGTACTTCTTCCAGCACTACCTTGGCGGTCTTCTGATCCTTCAGCGCTGCATAGCGCCCATCGTTGACCGGCTGCTTGATCTCATGTCCCGAGGGAAGACTGAGCACCGCAAAATTACGGGTCGCACCCTGATACTCCGTCTTATAGACGCCGACCAGGTCAACCTCTGTTGTTACACTCACCTTCAGCTCTTCCAGATCGGACTTGGCCTCGGCTTCCGTCTTAAACGACTTGATTGTCTGCCAGGAAGACAGCACCAGATCGTTCCGGTTATCCGGTCCCGCGATCAGCTCAGCCGTCATATATTGCAGGGTCCACACAGGATCCCCCGTAGCGTAATTAGCATCGTTAGGCAGCATCTCATTATCCGGCAGCACTGTTATATCACTGCCTACCAGATCACCGACCTTGCCTTCGACAATCCGGTAATCCCAAGGAACTCTGGCTGTACTAGGGAGAGCTTCCTCGGGCTCTGAACCCGTATAGAAGACAGACTGGGAGTTGCCGCAGCCGGCAGCCAGCAGGACCATTATCAGCGCCAGCAACAGCCTCACTCCGTAAAGACTGTGTCTTACCCGGCGTTTGGCTGTCCCGGCAGGTCCTCCTATGCTTGCAGGTATTGGCCCCTGTCTGCCCTCTACTTTTCCCGCACGCTTCATCTAATCTCTCACCCCTATAGCAATAAAATGGCTCGTATTGCCGGTTATTAGGCCGCCTGCACGCCCCAGAAGGCCGCATGGTTCCCCGTTAATGACGAACACCCCTGTCAGCAGATGCAGCTCCCCGGCCGCCGTGCGAATCTTAGCGAGCTCAGCCCGCTTCTGATAGACAAGCGGAAACAGGCTGCTGGTATCATAGCCGTCCTCATCCCGCACCTCCAGCCCGCCATCTTCCCCGAACAGCTGAACAGATCCTCCCTCACGGCCGAACATCGATTTGGATACGAAGCTGCCGTCAAAGACTGCCTTATTGTAAGTCGGCAGCATATACCGCGCTATCGCATCCCGCTCTGATGCCGTGAACAGAATACCAAGCTCATACATCCCCCAGATGACAGCCATCAGTCCCTTGGACTGCAGGATAATCGCATGGGGATGATTAAACAGCTGCAGCTTCCCGGTCTCAATCGCATAAGCGAGGGCATCCCCGCCTTCATCGACAGCCATCCATTCCTTCGGATACAGGGCGAATAACCGCTCGATTGCCCGGCCTTCCGCATCCCGCAGCACACCCTCATCGACCCATAGGTCCAGACAATCGACACAGCGCATGTCCAAGCCGCTGTGCTTCACAAGCAGTTCAATCGTGCCGGAATCCTCCAAATGCGAGCCGTAGGACACACAGGCTGCCGCCTCCGGCTGTTCCACAGCCCAAGCTGCCGCAACTCTGTCCGCCATTTGCTCATTGGGAGAATCAAGTCCCAGCTGCCTGCACAGCCACGGCGTAGCCACAGACGCTTCCGCATATCCAGTCGGTGTGTCTGCGTTGAGCTCAAGCAGCTTAATGTCACCTGATTCCGACACGGCAAAATCAAATCTGGCGTAGCGGCTGATCTTCCCCTCTTCCTCATTGACCGGCAGCTCATCAAGCAGGTCCCAGAGCAGCTCGGGTATGCCAATAAGCTGGTACAGGTCATGCCGCCGGATTACATAACGCGCCGCCTTATCAAATATGCGCCACAGCTCGGCCGATGCCTTCATTAAATCATCATAGACATCTCTACGCATTCCTGCGGCCTGATCAATCCAGTAAACTTCTTCTTCCAAGTCAGCCCAGCCAAAGCCCAGCTCACGAAGATGCCGGACACGCTGCTGCCGGTCAGGTGCAGGCTGGCCGAACACTTCAAACACCGGAGCTGTGTCACTCATCCGCCAAACCCGCTAGACCCGGACGAAGCGGATGAGCTTGATTTCGAGCTCGAAGAAGAGCCTGAGGAGCTCATGCTGCTGGACCTGCCGCCAATTCCGCCCGGCGAGGATGAAGTCGAACGGCGCGTAATGCTTCCCGTGCTGTTGGATGTTCTGGGTGGAACGGCCGATCCGGTTACCGGCTTATTCTGAAACGAGCCGCTCGTATAGGTCTTGGGCTTGTATGGCGTACTGCTCCCCGTGCGGTACGATCTCTTGTTGTTGTGCCAGGAGGTCGAGGAGTAGGCCCCGCCGCGGTTGAACAGCAGATGGTACAGCATCAGATCGCCCCAGCCGAATCCCGAATGGATGATGGTGGTTCCACCGCTGCCGCTTGCACCCTGGCCTTCTTCCTCTATAATTTCGGTACTTTCCTCTGCAGGAAGAGGCAGGCTCCAATCCACTTTTGGATCATAGAACGCCTTAACCTCTTCTGTTGACCACTCTACAAGCTGTGGTGTATCTGCTTCTGTACTGGATGCCTGTACGGTGCCGCCCGGCACCAGCATCGTGTTGGCAAGTAGTGCAATACCGAGCGAGGTCGATAAGACACGCAGCGGCTTGCCGTCAGCCGAGAACAGCGAAGCCGCTGGCCGTCTGGTTTCTTCTTTCATTCCCGCACTTCCCTTCCGCTGGATATTGACCGGCCCTGATTGAAACAACCGCCCTAGCCCTGCATGGGAACAACAAGCAGCTCGAACGTTTCATGGTCCACATTAAGCCGGCCCTCAACCGTCTCATATTCCCTGCCGCCGATTGTAATATAATTGGCATGCTCAAGTGAGGCAATCATCAGGCCCGACCATCTTCGTTCATCAATGGTAACCAATTCTCCGCCCGTCCTCTTCTCGTACACGATCACCCGCATCGTATCCACTCTGACACATCCCTTCCGTAACTGTACTGTACAATAACTACGTTATAGCTGCCAATATGTTTCAGTTCCCATGCTTCAGTCCGGAGGCGGCGGCATAACAAGAGGGAGACATCACTGCCTCCCCCAAGCATGCTTCCTTAACCAAACCAGTGGCTGATATAGAGCATAATCAACAGGCCGAACATGAAGGAATAGGTCGCCTGACGCTCATAGCCATGACCGTGTGTCTCCGGTACGAGCTCCTTATAGACAATGAACATCATAGCCCCCGCTGCAAAGGCAAGGCCATAACCAATAAGAGAGCTGACATAGCTAGCAGCAAAATACCCGATGCCCGCGGATATGACCTCCATAAACCCGGTCAGCGCAACGATCAAGAACAGCTTCCCCTTGCCCACATTCGAATTCAGCAGGAAGACCGCCAGAATAAGACCCTCCGGCATATTCTGGGCCCCGATGGCAATGGCGACCATTGGCCCTAGGCTTTCGTTGCCGCTGGCATAGCTGAAGCCGGTACTCATTCCCTCAGGGATGTTATGTATAATGAGTGCAATCATGACGAGCCAGGTTTTATAGTCAAACGGGCTTTCGCTCTTATCGTTCTCCACATCAATATGCGGAATATTCTTCTCAATAATATCAAGGACGACAATTCCGACCAGCAGGCCGATGGTCACGGCCAGCAGGCTCGATTCCTCCAGCGCCTGCGGCAGCAAGCCGAACATCGACGCTGACACCATAATCCCAGCCGTGAAAGCGATCAGGACATCCTTCCAGCGCTCTGACAGCGACCTAACAAACAGCAAAGGCACTGCCCCGAGCACGGTTGCCATAGCTGAAATCAAACTTCCTATAAGTGCATTTTCCATATGTATCTCCCTGAGCTGTAATAGGCCTTAGCAAATCTTTCGCTATTTTTAATTACACAAAACTTCGTCTTCGTCAAACTTTTTGACCATGCTGCTCGTTATGTGATTGTGCTGAACCGGTGAACAGATTAATCATTTATAGGTATTCGGAGCAGCAATTGCGAATTCCTTCCTCTTGCCTATATACTTGTCTAGTTTTGACATAGGCTTGTCCTCATTTTATGATAAGTAGGTTGGAACTATACCAATGCGGCCTGCCCGTATAACAGAATCAGGTTCATGCACTTGGGGCAGGTTCGGATGCAGTCTGGCGGCATTCGTGATACATTACGACACGCATCCGATACATATTGTCACTTCGCTTCACATTAACAGCAGCACGTTATTCAGGGAGGACACGACAATCATGGATTTATGGTTATGGCTAAAGTACACACTGCTAGGTTTGTTTCAGGGCTTTACGGAGCCCATCCCCGTCTCATCCAGCGGCCATCTGGTTATCGCCCAGAATCTGTTCGGACTCAAAATCGAGGGTCTGAGCTTCGAGGTGCTGGTTAACTTCGCTTCACTGCTTGCCGTTCTGCTGGTCTACCGCGAGGACCTCATCCGTCTGGCCCGAGGCGGTCTGCTCTACCTCAGACACCGGGATGCACAGTACCGGTCCGATTACCGGTTCATCGTCTTCATTGTCATTGCTACGATTCCTGCAGGCGTAATCGGCGTACTGTTCAATGATTTTATTGCGGAACGGCTAAAAGGGCTGACGATCGTCGGCGCCACACTGCTGGTCACCGCTCTGGCCCTGTGGCTCATCCGCAATATGCGCGGGCATAAGGGTGAAAGCGAAATTACGATCAAGGATGCCATTATTATTGGTCTGGGACAAGCCGTCGCGCTTATTCCCGGAATCAGCCGTTCGGGTGCCACGATCGTAGCTGCCATGGGCATAGGCTTGAAGCAGGCGACCGCGCTCCGCTTCTCCTTCCTGATGTTTATTCCGATCAGCCTTGGCGGCATGGTGCTTGAATTTAAAGAGCTGGCCAATGATCCGCATCTCGATACCCTGCTAATTCCTTACATCCTGGCATTCATCGGCTCACTTGTCGCGTCGTATTACTCCTTAAGGTGGTTCATGAACATCATGGCCCGCGGCAACTTGAAAATCTTCTCGTGGTACTGTGTCATTGCCGGTACTGCCGTTCTCATCTATTCGCTTACATAAAGAAAAACTGCTTACACGAAAACCGCCTGCCCGGCATCACCGGGACAGGCGGTTTGCTGTATTATGCCAAGATCATCAGTCGTTGTTTATCTTCATCTTCATCTCAATACCGGTTACCGGGCCGTCATCCGTCTGCTCAATCTTCAGCAGCTTACCCGAGAAATTCTCCCCGCTGCTTCCGTAAGCTTCAATCACCGAGCCGGCCGTCTGGTCTTCCGGCATCACGCTGATCATCAGATAGAACATCTCCGCCTTCTTCGGCTTGCCAATCACCAGTTCAAAAGAACCGTCCGGCTGCACACTCGCCATGTCATTATAACCGAAATGAATATGATCCGGAATATCAACGCCAGCTCTCACTACAGTGCCTTCAAGCAGATTGCTCGCTGCCTTAATGATGTACTTGCCATCCTCCTGCCTTACTTCCGGCTTGATCCATACATTCGGATCCCCGTAATCCTCCGGAATATCCCTGCTCGGCTCCTCTGTTTCAAATGTGCTGGAGGCTGGCGCATCCGAGTCAATATGGATGACGGCCACAGCACGTTTGATCACGGTTATGCCATCTTCTGTCTTATGTATATACGGACCTGTAAGCTTGTCTCCATTCGGACCATACTGTTCGTGTACAGCGGACTGGCCGGATGGGTCAAATGCGATCTCCAGCTCCAGCACGGCACCTCCCTTAATATCCGGACGCTTCATCTCCATCTGGAAGCTCCCGTCCGGCTCTACTTCTGCCCGGTCGTTATACCCCCACATGCTGTATCCCTCAGCTGTGACGTTCGCATGAAGCTCCGCACCCGGCACGACGTTCGTCATGCCTTCCACAACCAGCTTATCCGCTTCCACAGTGACGCTGCCTTGAATCCACACCTCGGGGCTCCCCTGGTCTTCAGGTGCGTCCTCAGCCGATGCATTCGTTATAATTTCCATATCGACAGAAGAAGAGTCATTACCTTCCTCCAGCGTCTCTGCCGCTTGGCTGCCGTCTTGAGCCTTGGTGCTTCCCACTTCGGCATTCCCGCTGCTGCCGGCCACTGGAGCATTAGCCGTATCACTGTTACCGCTGGCCCCGCAGCCGGATAGTGCGATCATAACGGCAGCCAATCCAGCGGCAGCCCACAGCCTCGGCCTGCTGCCTGCCGTATAGTATTCATACTTCATCTTATCCTTCATCCTGCTCTCATCTTCTCCCTCTGCTGACCCAGCTTATGTATCAATAGATCAGTTTATATGATAGGCAGAACTCTTTCACTAGTCTGCAAGAATCATTTAACGGCAAATAAGGCAGGGTATGCGCTGGCATGCCCTGCCTTTCGACTCATATGTCAGTAGATTACTGCATCTGCATTGCCATCTTACGGCATGTTTCCGCACAAGAGAGACAAACCTCTGCACAACGCTGGCAGTGGTCGGCTTTGTGCTTCTGGCATTCTTTGCCGCATGCTTCGCAGATCGTCGCGCACAGCTCACAGATTTGCTTCGCAAACGGGCTGTTGCGTGTCATGGCACTGGCTGCAAAGGCACAGATGTCCGCACACTCTCTGTCCAGACGGATACATTCGCGCATCATGTCAATATTATCTTCCTTCAGACAGGCATCGTAGCAGGTGTTGCAGGCCCTCATACACTTCAAGCATTCATCAATACACTGTTGAATGATTAGTGATTGTTCCATTGTAACCACCTCCTCCTGTTATCATAACCTGGAGGCGATCATCTGAATCATACAAGCCCGGAGTGTTCCGCTGGACAGTCAGCTGTAAGGAACCTTGCCGGACTGCTGTCTGGACTGGAATTCATTCTTCAGCATATCATGGATCAGCAGCGCAGATGCCCGGTCGAAAGAAGGAATCGTGACAACCAGATCGCCGTTATACGTACCGCTCTCTTCGATAGCGGAATAGAGCGGGCCTTTGCCCACCAGGATACTCAACTGCTTCAGGCCGCTGCTGAAATACACCGTGCCGCTACGAATCCTGCCGCCCTCATAGCTGCATACAAGTCCTGTGTACGGTGACAGCGAACAGTCGGTAAACGACACTCGGTTGACCGATATAGCCCCCGCAAAAGCTTCCTTATCCGCATCATAGCTGCCCTTCAGCGAAATCGTAACTTCTTTGTTGTACAAGCTGTCTTCAGCCATATATGCATAGCCCTTGTAGCTAATATCTACGGGATCCACTCCCGAACGGGGATTATAGGAATAGGCCGCTGCAACGATTAACAAGATTAGCAGAGTAACAATCAGTACTGTAACTATTTTTCTCACGAGCCCACTCCCTAAACAAAGCACACCACTACCATTATTTCATACCCTGCCCTTGACTATCAATACAACCATCCAGTTCTAGCTTGTAATTATCTCTATGAAGCCGTGTTTATTGACATCCATATACATGCCATATTATACCATAATTTCCATAATAACAACGCCGTATTGTTTGGCAATATTATAGCTCATAGAGCGACATAACTTAAGGGAGATGCTTATCAGAAGCTTCACCGCGACCACGCTGACAAAGTCTACCCAAGAGCTAGTGTGAAAATATAAAGGGTAGGACACTGCAGATGATCTGCAGTATCCTACCCTTTTAATTGTGGAAATGATACTTCGGTTTAAGCGTGGAACTCCTGTCCGCAGCGAACTTCCTTCACATAGCCCGCACGGATCGTAAAGTCTCCGAAATGCTCTCCCTCATGGCGTTCCTTCGCATAGCGGCTGATGATCGGCTTCAAGGAATCCAGAATCTCGGCTTCGCCGATATTCTCCTTGTACAGCTTGTTCAGACGCTGACCCGCAAATCCGCCGCCCAGGTACATGTTGTACTTGCCAGGCGCCTTGCCGATAAATGCAATTTCAGCCAGCATTGGCCGGGCGCAGCCGTTCGGGCAGCCCGTCATACGAATGACGATGTCCTCGTCTCGCAGACCTGCTTCCTCCAGCATCGGCTCGATCTTGTCGAGCAGAGAAGGCAGATAACGCTCCGATTCAGCCATCGCCAGACCGCAGGTCGGCAGCGATACGCAAGCCATTGAATTGCGCTTGAGGGCTGAGTAATGAGCTCCGTCCGTGAGGCCATACTCATTAATCAGCGATTCGATCTTCTTCTTCTTCTGCGTGCTGATATTGGCGATAATCAGGTTCTGGTTCGCAGTCAGGCGGAAGTCGCCGCCGTGAATCTTGGCGATCTCCCGAAGGCCTGTCATCAGCAGGTAGCCTTCCTCGTCCTTAACGCGGCCGTTCTGGATGAAGAGGTTGTAATGCCACTTGCCGTTGCTGCCCTTGACCCAGCCGTAGCGGTCGCCGTTGGAATCAAAGTGGAACGGGCGCGCATCCTGCAGCTGCCAGCCAAGACGCTCGGTCAGCTCGCCAATGAACCAGTCGATGCCCCGGTCGTCAATCGTATACTTGAACCGCGCATGCTTACGTACGGCACGGTCGCCGAAGTCCCGCTGAATCATAACGGTCTTCTCGGCTACCTCAATGACCTGCTCCGGCGTACAGAAGCCGATCACCTGTGCGACCTGCGGGTAAGTCTTCGGATCACCGTGGCTCATCCCCATGCCGCCGCCTACCGATACGTTGAAGCCCTTCAGCTTGCCGTCCTCCACGATCGCGATGAAGCCAAGATCCTGCGAGAATACATCCACATCATTAGATGGCGGAACCGCGATCCCGATCTTAAACTTACGCGGCAGGTAGACCGGTCCATAGATCGGCTCCTGCTCGCCTTCAAGCTCACGGGAGTCGATTACCTTCTCGCCGTCCAGCCAGATCTCGTGATATGCCCTTGTTCTAGGGTCCAGGTGATCACTGATCTTGCGGGACCACTCATATACCTCGCCATGTATATCGGACTGATACGGATTCGGGTTGCACATGACGTTGCGGTTCACGTCGCCGCAGGCGGCCAGCGTGCTCAGCATGGACTCGTTCACTTCACGAATCGTGTTCTTCAGGTTCCACTTGATAACACCATGCAGCTGAAAAGATTGACGTGTCGTCAAGCGGATCGTGCCGTTCGCATACTTCTGCGCGACACGGTCCATCATCAGCCACTGCTCAGGCGTTACAACGCCGCCAGCTGCACGGACACGAAGCATGAATTGGTAAGCAGGCTCCAGCTTCTGCTTGTTCCGTTCATTACGCAGATCGCGGTCATCCTGCATGTAGCTGCCGTGGAATTTCATTAGGCGGTTATCGTCCTCGGGGATCGATCCCGTAATCCGATCTTCCAATGTTTCGGTAAGGCTTCCTCTTAAATAATTACTCCTGCGCTTGATCGCCTCTACATCACTATGCGGCCGATCATGCGGAGGATAATGCTTCTCCTGTGACATGCTTATCTCTCCTTCCGGGGTTCCGACTTAATATACATCCCGCTGATATCGTTTGTCCTGCTGCAAGCGGGTCAGATATTCTGCCGCTTCCTCCGGGCTCATGCCGCCCTCTTGCATAAGAATCGTCTGAAGTGTTGCATGAACATCATGTGCCATCTGGCTCTCATCGCCGCACACATATACTGCTGCGCCTTCCTGCAGCCACTGGTACAGCTCGGCGCTTCTCTCCATCATCCGGTGCTGTACATACACCTTTTCGGCGGAATCACGCGAGAACGCCACATCCATACGCGTCAGCACGCCCTCCTTCAGCCAGCGCTGCCATTCCACCTGGTACAGGAAGTCTGTTGCAAAATGCTGGTCGCCGTAGAACAGCCATGTCTTGCCTTCTGCTCCGGTCTCTTCACGCTCGCCAAGGAACGCACGGAACGGGGCAACGCCCGTTCCCGGGCCAACCATAATGATCGGTGTATCTGGGTTTTCCGGAAGCTTGAAGTTCGGGTTCGCTTGAATGTAGACCGGCAGGGAATCACCTGCTGCCACGCGCTCTGCCAGATGGGTCGAGCATACGCCGTAGCGGTTGCGGCCGTTAGCCTCATAGCGAACCGTACGAACGGTAAGATGAACCTCATCCGGGTAAGCCTTCGGGCTGCTCGCGATCGAGTAGAGACGCGCAGGCATTTTCCGCAGTACCTGTACGAACTCTCCGGCCGGAATACCCTTTAATTCTTCGTAGTCCTGAACCAGATCAAGCAGATCACGGTTCTGAATGTACGCTCTCAGCTCCTGCTGGCTGGAAGCTTCGACAAAATCCTTCAGCTTGCTGCCCGGAACCAGCTTGCCCGCCTGCTCAAGCAGAGGCTTGGACAATACCGTTATCTCAAAATGCGTGCGAAGCGCCTCATAGAGGGAAGTCTTCTCGCCGTTCTTGTTAATCGTTACAGCCTCATCCGCCTGCCAGCCCATCGCCGCAATCAGCTCCTCAACGAGCTGGGGATGGTTCTCCGGATAGACACCCAGGCTGTCACCCGGCTCGTACTGAAGGCCGGAGCCTTCAAGCGACAGCTCGATGTGACGGGTCTCACGCGCCGAGCCGCGTCCGTTAAGGTTAAGATTCTCCAGAACTTCAGCACGGAACGGGTTCGAGCGGGAATACTCAGAAGCAACCGACGGTCCTGTAATGGCTGAGGTTTCGCCTACGCTCACGGACACGGATGCTGAGCCAGCGCTCAACGAATCCAGCACCTTGTTCATCCACTCCGCAGCCGGCTCATCGAAGTCTACATCGCAGTCCACACGCGGTGTCAGCTGCTGAGCACCCAGCTCGCCAAGCCGCTTGTCGAAATCTTTGCCCGTCTGACAGTAGAACTCATATGAGAGATCGCCAAGAGCCAGTACGGAATATTTCAGACCTTCCAGCTTCGGTGCCCGCTTGCTGTGAAGGAATTCGTAGAATGGGATCGCATTGTCCGGCGGCTCGCCTTCACCATGCGTGCTGACTACGATTAGCAGGTTCTGAACTTTCTTCAAATTATTCGTCTTGAAGTCACCCATCGACGACAGTGTGACCTGGAAGCCCTGCTCTTCGAGCTTGGCGCTTACCTTCTTCGCGAGCCCCTGGCTGTTCCCTGTCTGGGAGCCGAAGAGCACGGTCACTTCCTTGGAGACAGGCGCCGATGGAGCCGGTGCCGCAGCTGCTGTTGCTGCCGGCGCTGCCGCCGCGCCTGGCTGTACAGCCAGCGCCGCTCCCTGCGTAGCTGTCAAATACCCGCTGAGCCACATTCGCTGCACATCCGTCAACCCGGGAAGAAGACGGTTCAGCAGCTCTGCCTGCTCCTGATTGAATGGACTGTTAGTCACTTGAAGTTCCAACTTAAATCCCACCTCACCTAACGAACGTATATTAATTTTTTACAAAAATCGCAGTTTAACTTATCTGAATGTAACACAGCCGTGTGAAGCGGTCAAAGCTTAACAATTTATAATAGCTATCAGGAAAACTAATAAATGAATATTGTGGAAACAATGGCGTCTGCAAGCAGCAAAAAAGGCATCCTGACCGGATGCCGGTAACCTCGTAACATTAATCTTAACTATCAAAACCATCATCCATTGTACGTATCTGCTGTGTTTAACTAAACTGTCGGCTTCTCTATGCCTGGTTCTTTAGCTTTGGAGAGGAACCAGCCAAGTACAGCAATCGACAGCAGAACGCCCCAGAACGTGAGCTTCCACCCGATCGACTTCGGAAACCCTTCAGGCAGGTACCCGAGCTCCGGATGGGACAGGGTGTATACGGTCAGCTTCACGCCAACCCAGCCCACGATGAAGAACGCAGCCGTCTCCAGGCCCGGCTTCCGCTGCAGCAAACCTACAAAATAGGAAGCGGCAAACCGCATGATGACCAGTCCGATAATCCCGCCCGCGAGAATGACGCCGAATTGTCCGCCGTCAAGCCCTCCCACATTAGGCAAGTTGGTCTCGGGCAGCGTTACCGCGAAGGCAACAGCCGCCAATATAGCATCGACAGCAAACGCAAGGTCAGCCAGCTCTACCTTGAGTACTGTCAACCACAGGCCGCTGCCCTGCTTGGTGTTCCCGGTCTCCTTGTTGTGGCCCTTGCGCAATACGAATTTCTTAATCATGTGGTTAAGGGATATAAACAGCAGATATGCCGCTCCAATGGCCTGCACCTGCCAGACATCCACCAGGAAGGAAATGATGAATAATGACCCGAATCGGAAAACAAAAGCGCCGGCCAAGCCGTAAAATAATGCCTTCTTCCTCTCCTTCTCATCCAGGTGCTTAACCATAATGGCGATAACGAGCGCGTTATCTGCCGCCAGAATCCCTTCTAGTCCTATCAGGACCAGCAAAACCCAGGCATATTCCAGTACCAAAGCGAGATCCACCATGTCCCCCCCCCCCTCAGCTGCATTCGGTTTATGGTCTGATTATACGGGGGTTTTTATTCCGAATATGCCTTCCGGCTGACGATTATTTTCCACGTTATTAAAACACCCCCGCAGCTTCCATGGTTCGCACACGCAAAGTGTGTCACCATGAACGCAGCGGGGGTGCATGCGGACATCGAATATGAATTAGAACAGCGGCATAATCAGTGAATAACCGATAATAATAAACAGCAGAACCGTAATGTGATTCAATGAGAAAATAAACATTGTCTTGGCCCAGCTTTCCGCCTGCTTGCGGCGGTAGGTGGCCAGGCTAAGCACGAACCATGCGAGGCTGAGCAGTGCCGCGGTTACGGCAACGAATGGGCTGAAATCCCAGAACAGTACGCTAGAGAGCAGCAGCAGCACCAGATAAACGTTCGTCTGCAGGTACGTTCTGCGAAGGCCCTTCACAACCGGCAGCATGGGCACCTTGGCCGCGCGGTATTCCTCCATCCGGCGGATCGCAATCGCGTAGAAATGCGGCATCTGCCAGATCAGCATCATCACGAAGAGCGCCAGAATGCCGGTATGCATCATATCAGACGAGATCGCAGCCCAGCCAATCAGCGGAGGTGTCGCCCCCGAGAGGCTGCCTACCTCGGTGTTATAAATCGTCGTACGCTTCGTCCACATCGTATAAGGTACCACGTAGAGGAACAAGCCCAGGAACCCAAATAACGCAGCGAGCGGTGAAGCATAATACAGGGTGACGAGTCCCACAGCCGCCATCACAAAGCCGAGAGCCAGTCCCGCTTTCGTGGTGATCTGACCGGTTACCGTCGGACGCTTCTTGGTCCGTTCCATTATAATGTCAATATCCCGGTCGTACAGATTATTGAAGGCACCTGCAGAGCCGATGACAAGCGCCGAGCCGATCAGCGCCAGCACGATGCTGCCGATTTTATCGAAGAACGGGATCTGATGAACGAGCAGTGCCATACTGAGCCCCGCGAACATCGCGATGAGGTTGGACTTGATGATTCCTGTCTTGATCGTATCAAAAAGCACCTTCGAGAACGAAGCTGCGGAAATATCGTAGCCGGCATCAAGCGGATTTTCTCTTATCGTGCGCATGTGTCAAACACGCCTCCTCCCTTACTATCCTCTACATACTATCATAAAAATCATCCGTTGTTTCGTTTTCTCCATCAGCCATCATCAATTTGTCATAATTTCTGTGGCACTTTCGTTAAAAATTCAACTTTAATTTGCAAAACGGGCTGCATGCCGCTACTGCGGGTGCTTGGGGGCGAGGGATTTATGGGTATAAGAAGGCGGCTGCCCCTTTAATCGTGAAGCTTAGAGCAGCCGTTATTGAATACGAGGATAATGCAAAGTGTCTACACCGATTCCGATAGCTGGTTAGTTTCTTGTTAATCCTTGTTCTCTCGCGGTCTCACTAACCGTGTATTAAAGACAAAATTTACAGCGACCGCATCATCGATATATCCAATCGGGAATACGAAATCGGGGATACAATCTGTTGGCAGGATGAAGTAGATCAGCGCACTTCCGATTATCGCAAGTTCAAGGGCAGTGCCGCGTTTTAAGCGGAAACGGTCGTACATTTCTTTTAGCTGTTGAATGAATGGACCTGAGCTTCCTACTTCCTGGAGTTTGCCGATAAACTTCTGAAGAATCGTCTGTCTTCCTTCGTCTGTTAGTGAGAACTGCTCATACTGTGACAATTTCTCTTGCATGCTCCCCATACTAAAGTTCTGGTCATAGGAATGAGTGGATTGCAGCACTTCTTCAATATTGGCAATCGAGCTGTTAAGCTCGGATTGGCCGGAAGATGCGGGGTAACCGGCAGCAGCGAATAACCGCGACACAGGAACATCCAGGCACTCAGCCAGTCTCTGCAGATGGGCTGGAGTTGCCTTGCGTTTGCCATTGATTATTCGGGATATAGTAGCGGCATCAATACCCGTAAGCTGATCTAGTTTTCGTATAGAAAGCGAACGTTCGTTCAACAGGTCTTTTAATATCGTTCCCAGTTTGTTGTCTATTGGTTGTTCGGCCATAATGTGCATGTCCTTTCCTGAAGAATTGCTGATATCCTGCCATTGAAGGATACAAGAAAGGCAGGCGGGCTGCATGTTATACTAATATACCTATCGCGTTGACAATTTGTCAACAGGTGGGTATATTGGTATACTGCAATCTATAAACATGCCAATTCAGCCCTTGAATTAGTTGGCATCTCAGGAGGGACAGTGTTTGAGAACCAGAAGCTCCAGAACGGGATTTGCACGCCTGCGGCAATGGTACGCCAGACGTTCACGGTTACAGAAGACCACTATACTTGGCATAATGATTCTATTACTCTTCGGCGCACTGGGATGCGTCGCTGTCTACCAGAACATGCATAAATCGACGATTAATCTGGCTAATGTCATTCTAGATGAGGCAGAGAAGGAAGATAGTAAGAATCGGGAACAGAAGCTGTCAGACGCGGGAATCGTGACAGAGGACTTTTACACACTGATCATTGGCCTTGATAACAGCGACAGCCATGCCGGCCTTAATACCGATACGTTATTGGTTGCCCATGTCATACCCGGCCACAATATCATCAAGCTGATATCGATCCCGCGGGATTTGCGTGTCACTAATTTGCGCGGTTCAGAAGCTAAGATTAATTCCATCTTCGCCAACGGATACAATTATGCTGTTCGGCAGTCTCACGAGAATCCGGGTCTGCTTTCGGGCAAAAATGTGCGGCTCGGTAATAAGAGTGTGCCCGAAGAATACATAAGCTCAGGCATGGTTATGGCAAGAGAGACACTAGAGCGTTACATGGGGATCAATATTGATTACACTTTCCTGGCCAATTATCAGTCCTTGATTTCGCTGGTCGATGAGGTAGGCGGCATAGAAATCAATGTTGAACGGAGCATGGAGTACGATGCCCCCTCCGAGAATATGTTCATAAGATTCGAACCGGGCCTGCAGGTGCTGGATGGGGAAAAAGCGCTGCATTACGCTCGTTTTCGCAAAGATAACCGCGGCGCAAGCTTTCATTCCAACGACTTTGAACGCGGTATGCGCCAGCAGCAGATCATTATTGCACTCATTGATAAGCTGACATCCTGGGATAACCTTCCAAAGGCATTTGAAATCATGGATATTGTCGCATCCAATCTCAAAACCGATATGTCTCCGAACATGATGATTTCACTTGTAAGACAATACTACGGGAAAATGACCAGGGACAATATCTACAGCTTGCCGTTTCCGGGCCATTGGAATGCTCCGTACGTTGACGCTGAGCCAGAGGAACTGGATGTACTGCTGAGACAGTTTGTATCGCTTGACCGGCCTTCTATAGATAGAACAACAGGATCATAAATACAACGACATAAGGATGGCCTTCATTAGGATGAAAACATTAGCGAAGCGGTTAGATTATCCAATCCTGCTAATCCTGATTTGTTTTATGGCAATCAGCACGATTGCAATCAAGAGTTCAACGATGGGCACCAGATATGAGGGACTACACGTCAATAATTTGGTGATGTACGCTGTTCTAATGCTACCGATGATTCTCATCGCCGCTCTGGATTACCGGATAATAGTGCGTTACTTCTCTACTGCGTTGTATGTGCTGGGAGTAGGCTTACTTGTGTTCGTCCACTTCAAAGGCATGAATCTGAATGGTTCCACGCGCTGGATCAGCTTGGGACCTATTCAGTTCCAGCCCTCCGAGGTGGTGAAAATATTCGTTATTCTCATGATTGCCAGCATGTTAACAAAGCGAAACGGCGAACCCCTTCAAATCATCAAAGATATCGTTCCCATCTCAATTATTACGTTGATCCCGGTACTGCTTATCTTAAAGCAGCCGGATCTAGGAACTTCGATTGTATATTTCGGTATTCTGGCCGGACTGCTTCTGCTCGGCAATATGCGCTGGATTCATGCAGCGGTCAGTACCGCCATGCTTGCTGTTACCGCGGCATTGCTGGTTTGGTTATATGAGGCGAATAATGAGCTGTTAACCAAGATTGTAAAGCCCCATCAATTATCCAGAATACAAGCATTTATCGACCCTGCCTCCGATCCGGACAAAAGCTGGCATGTTCTGAATTCCATCCGTGCGATTAGTACCGGGGAATTGTTCGGCAAGGGATATAGACAAGGGGTTATCGTGCAAAACGGGTTCATCCCGTATGACTACGCCGATTCGATATTCGTGGTCATTGGAGAAGAATTCGGCTTTACGGGGAGCGCAGTGCTGCTGACTCTATATTTTCTGCTAATCTACAGAATGGTTCGCATAGCTTACGACAGCAGCGATATCACCGGTACGTATATCGTAGTGGGCATAATGTCCATGCTAATTTTACAAATCGTGGAAAACATCGCCATGCATATGGGATTATTGCCCCTCACGGGTATTGCGCTGCCATTTATCAGCTATGGGGGAAGCTCTCTGCTTACCAATATGGTCGCGGTGGGTCTGGTCTTAAGTGTCAGGATCAACCAGGATCAGCCTCAGCTTCATAACCTATAACCCGTATCTAGGGATTGGACTGTGCGGACTGTCTTTTTACGCTGGCCGCTGCTTCCACGGCGACGAAGATGCGATTGTAGAATTGCTCGGTGCTGACGATATGAAAACCATGCTGCTGCACAAGGGTGAGCGTGTCACGGTTTAAATGACATCCCCCGCAAAGCTGTTTCCACAGCGGCGTGAGCAGCGTTTGGATTGCGCTGAGCAGACGATTGTCATGACGGACGTGCTCGAACAGCAGCAGGCGGCCCTCCGGTTTGCATACTCTATGCAATTCCTGCAGAACCAAAGCCGGATCCTGCACCGTGCAAAGCACAAGGGTCGTTACAACCGTATCAAATGTATGATCCGCAAACGGGAGCTTCTCGGCTGGCGAATCCAGCAGGGTCACCTTGACAGGAGCCTCCTTCATTCGCTGACGGGACTTCTCCCGCATCACAGCATCAGGCTCAACGGCAGTGACTTCATCCGCCTGATTATAGTGAACAAAATTAATTCCGGTTCCCGACCCGATCTCGAGCACATTACCTGCAGCTTTTCCGATCAGCTTCTTGCGGATGGCCTGAAATCTCCTTTTTTCCAGCGGTCTCATCAGATCGTCATACCAATGTGCGAACAAATCTCCCATAACGTTAGCCATCCCTTCTAGTTGTCCACTGCTCTTCAGCTCGTTTAACCTATCACTCTATTAAAGGATTGACGAGCAATACGATGGTTGCTATACTACCCTAATGTAAACATTACGATCTAAACCAGCCGGACATATCGTCCGGTTTTTACAGCATTACTAGTCGTAATGATTACACATATCGCATGCTCTATCATATAACGTCAATTATACATAATGGGGGATTGGAATGACGAACCGGATTATGGCGTCTTTGTTCTTATTAGTATCACTTGCTCTCTTGGCAGCATGCTCTTCTGGAACGGCAGATAAACAAAGCGAAGCAGGTAAACACCTGAACTTCCTCTTCAACTTTGCAACAAGCTCGCTTGATCCGAATGTGGATTCCAGCTACGTGTCGCTTCGCGCAGGGATTACGGAGACCTTAATCCATCTCAATGATAAGACTCTGACCATCGAGCCATGGCTTGCAGAGAGCTGGGACAGTACAGACGGGCAGGTGTGGACGTTCCAATTAAGAGAAGGCGTCACGTTCCACAATGGCAAGCCGGTAGATGCTGCCGCTGTGAAGGCTTCCCTTGAACGGGCAGTGAAAGACAATGTCGCCATCCAGAATGCCCTTCGCATTGAATCAATTGATGCCGATGGCTACACACTGACTATCAAGACAGAAGTACCTTTCCCCGAATTTCCGTCGGAGCTGGTTCATCCCAACACATCGGTCATTGATGTAACGGAGACGGACTATATGAATAAGCCAATTGGCACTGGCCCTTTTGCCGTATCGTCGTTCAAGCCGGGCTCTGCAGTGGATCTGGTTCGTTATGACGCTTACTGGAACGGTCCTGCCAAGCTGGATACCGCTAGATTTGCTTTTAACGAGGATGCCAATGCACGTTCCCTCGCACTTCAATCGGGGGCCGCTGACATTGTGTTCCGGCCTGCTGTGGAATCGCTGGACAGCTTGAAGGCCATCAAGGGCGTAACCGTAGAATCCACGTCCACCTTCCGGGTGCATCAAATCACGATGAATCTGGACCGCAAGCCGCTTCAAGATGTGAATGTACGCAAGGCAATCGACGCGCTGATTGACCGGCAGGCTATTGTGGATACGATTCTGAACGGACATGCGGAAGCAGCGACAGGCCCATTCCCGTCCACCTTTTCCTTTGCGCCAGACTATCCTGGTAAAAATCACGGCTTAGAGGCTGCCAAATCCTATCTTCAGCAGGCAGGATATACCGAAGCGGGCGGCGTTATGCAAAAAGACGGTGAGCCGCTGGCACTTAAGCTCCTGACTTACAGCTCGCGCGCCGACCTGCCTCTGATTGCACAGATCTTGCAGTCGGATGCAGGCAAGCTCGGGATCAACGTAACCATTGAACAAATTGAAAAGCCGGAGGAGTACATGGCCGCTAACCGGGACTGGGATCTGGCAACCTACAGCAATCTGACTGCGCCTCGCGGTGATGCCGGTTATTATTTGAACGCAACCTTTCATCCCAAGGGCGCGCTAAACTTCAGCGGCGTCCAGGACGAGACACTTACGGCTATGATCGACAAGCTGAACGGAGCGATCGGACAAGAGGTGCGTTCGGATATTGCGGAACAAATCGCTTTATATGTAGACGAACAAGCTTATAACTCATTTGTGCTGCACCCTAACACACTTGTCGCTTACAAGTCCGATACAGTCGGGAACTGGGTGACATCCCGGAGCGAATACTACATGCTGACGAATGAACTGGATGTGAAATAATTGTTTCAGATATTAGCGAGACGTTTCCTCGAGGTCGTTATCTTCCTGCTCGCGGTTTCGTTCATCAGCTTTGCCTTTGCACGGCTGGCCCCGGGTGATCCGGTATTATCAATACTTCGTGTGGATGATGTCTCCGTTACGAAGGAACAGGTTGAAGCCCTGCGGGAGGAACTGGGATTTAACGACCCGCTTCTCACTCAATACAGCCGCTGGTTAGCTGACTTTGTTCGTTTGGACTTTGGAAAATCATACCTTACGAATCAGCCCGTAATGGAAATGGTTATAGGCAGACTTCCCGCAACGCTTGAACTGGCAATTGGTTCACTGATTGTCATGCTTGCTGTGGCGATTCCTCTCGGTTCACTCGGTGCCCTGTACCGCGGAAGCTGGATTGACCAGATCAGCCGGGCTGTCTCGCTGCTTGGTGCGGCAGTCCCGAGCTTCTGGATGGCCCTTATTTTCATTGATCTGTTTGCCGTGAGGTGGGGTGTCCTTCCTCCGATGGGGAGAGACGGCTTCGTATCGGCCATCCTTCCATCCATTACATTAGGACTTGCCATCACAAGCGTGTACGTACGGCTGCTGCGTTCAAGCCTGCTCGACTCGCTTAGCAGTGAATTCATACGGGCAGCACGTTCAAGGGGATTGACGGAGATGCGTATTTTCTTCGGCCATGCCTTCCGCCATAGTCTTCCGCCTGTTATTACAGTATTTGGTGTCAGTCTGGGCAGCTTGATCGGGGGCGTTGTCGTTATCGAAGTGATATTCGCCTACCCCGGTATTGGCAAGCTGGTGGTCGACTCGATCAGGTCACGGGACTATCCGGTCATCCAGGGCTACATCCTTGTCATGGCGGTTATCGTCTTCCTCGTGAACAGCGCGGTGGACTTGTCCTACCGCTATCTTAACCCTGAACTAAGACTACAGGAAAGGAAGAGCAGCTGATGGAGATCGCACATGCAATAAGCACCAGCTCTAACAGAAGACTTTGGAAAACAGCCGCTCTGCTCTGCATGCTGATTTTACCGTTGGCTGCTGTTCTCTATGCCTTCCTTGTACTGAAGTATGACCCAGCTTTGGTCAACTTGACAGAACGTTTACTGCCAGTGAGCCTCGAGCATCCGCTCGGTACGGACCATCTGGGACGTGACGTGTTGACAAGGCTTCTGCACGGCTTCAAGCAGACGGTTGGCTACGGACTTATAGCACTGCTCGCTGCAGTGGTAATCGGCGTTCCTATTGGCCTGTTAGCCGGATTTAAAGGCGGCCTCACGGACCGGATTCTCATGCGAATCGCGGACGCCTTCCTGTCGTTCCCGGATACGATCGTAGCGATCGTCCTGGCCGGCCTGCTTGGTGCGGGTATCGAAAATCTGCTGCTCGCCATCGTGGTTGTGAAGTGGGTTAGCTACGCCCGGCTTGCACGCAGCACCGTGCTGACTGAGCGCCGGAAGGACTACATTATGATGGCCAGAATTAATGGTGTGCGTACGGGCCGGATTATGACCAAGCACCTGTTCCCTCATATTATCGGTCACGTTCTCGTGCTTGCGAGTCTGGATCTTGGGAAAATCATTCTGCTGATCTCCTCCCTTTCGTATATCGGACTCGGTGCACAGCCGCCGGCGCCGGAATGGGGTGCGATGCTTAATGAAGCCAGGCCTTATTTTCATTCCAACGCTTCACTTATGATATCTCCGGGTCTTATGATCGTATTTGTTGTCCTCCTGTCCAACCTGCTCGGCGATTATCTGCGTGACACATTTGATGTGAAAAAAGAGGTCCAATCATGAGTATGATAACGGTTCATCATCTGTCTGTTGCCGGGTCACACAATAGGATCGTACATGATATCTCGTTCGACATGAAGGAGGGAGAGTGGCTGGCACTCGTTGGCCAGAGCGGCAGCGGCAAGAGTATGACGGCGTCGGCCATCGGCCAGCTGCTGCCGCCCAACCTTAAAGCGTCAGGGGAAGTGGCATACAGGGGCAAGAATCTCCTTACGCTCTCCGCCTCTGAAATGCGCCATATCCGCGGGAAGCATGTGTCTTACATCTTCCAGGACTACCAGGGCTCCTTCACGCCCTTCCTTACGATCGGACGCCACTTCGAGGAATATCAGCAGAGACACCTGTCGCTGCCCAAAAGTGAACGGATCCGGCAGGCCAAGTCGGCGCTTGTCTCCGTTGGCTTGTCCGAAGACATGTACACCCGGTATCCATCGCAACTAAGCGGCGGCCAGCTGCAGCGGGTCTCGATTGCTATTGCGCTCCTGCTGAAGCCCGATCTGCTCATTGCCGATGAGCCTACCACAGCCTTGGACAGTGTATCGTCCTTCAGAGTGCTGGAGCTGTTATCCCGGCTGCAGAAGGAAACGGGCTGTGCGATTTTGTTCATTACCCACGATCTGCGCCATGTGAAGAAATATGCGGACCGTATTGCGGTCATGAAAGACGGCCGTATCGTCGAAGCAGGTGATAAACACGGGGTGCTGAATAACCCGAAGCATGCTTATACTGAGCTGCTGATCCAATCAACCCCGGCATTTCGAAGCCGGAATCCACTATCTGCTGCAGGAGTGACACCATGAGTTTGCTGGAAGTTAAGAATGTCTGTAAAACATACGATTCCGGAGCGGCAGTGCTCCAGGACATAAATTTCACAATTGGGAAGAAGCAGTGTGTCGGCCTTGTAGGCGAGAGCGGCTGCGGGAAGAGTACGCTTGCACGCTGCCTCCTAAACATAGAGCCCATTGATAGAGGGAGTATCGTGCTTGGAGGCACCCCTCTTCACAACAAGAAGGAACGCAGTCTGAGACCCTACCGCAGGCATATCCAGGCTGTACTCCAGAATCCTTCGGCTGCGTTAAACCCCAAGCTGAAGATCATCGATTCCTTGATGGACCCGTATCTGCAGTTCGGCGAACAGACAGAGCTGAAGCATTTTCGCTATACGAATAAACAGGATTTTGCTTCGCAGCTGCTGGAGGCTGTAGAGCTTCCAGCGGAACTGGCCGACCGGTATCCGCATGAGCTAAGCGGCGGACAGAAGCAGCGGGTGACGATTGCCCGGGCGATCAGCATCGAACCCGCCATCATTATTCTCGATGAGCCAACGTCGAGTCTTGATGTTCTGTCTCAGGCGTCTGTTCTCCGGCTGCTGGATGGACTGCGTGAGCAGCTGGGCCTATCTTATCTCTTCATCTCGCATGATCTTGCAGCTGTACATATGATGAGCCAGCATATGATGGTTATGCGGGATGGCGTCATTGTGGATCAGTTTGATAAGGAAGAGCTCTTCGCTGCGGACCGCCATCCGTATACGCAAGAGCTGATCTCCATGTTCGAATGATAAACACGAACCGGTCATCTCAACTCCCCTCCCACCGGGCATACTTGGCCTTGGCCCTGCCGCTGACGATATCGAACATTACCACCCCGCTGCTCGGGGCGGCGGACACGGCCATCATTGGTCATTTGAACAACCCGGCCTATCTGGGAGGCATTGCTGTCGGAACGCTTATCTTCAATACCTTATACTGGCTGTTCGGGTTCCTCAGAGTGAGCACGTCCGCATTCACGGCACAGGCGGCGGGATCGGGGAATCAGGCTGAGGGAATCGCTGCTCTTGTCCGTCCGTTAATGATCGCCTTACTAATCGCGATGACCTTCATTGCGCTGCAAAAGCCGCTTCTTGCTGCGGCCCTTTATGTTATAGGACCCGAGCCGGATGTCGCCGCTCAAGCGGTTCAGTACTTCGATATCCGGATATGGGGCGCGCCGCTGACACTCGTGAATTATGTTCTTGTCGGCTGGCTGATAGGCTTGTCCCGTTTGAAGGAAACGCTGTTCGTGCAGATCTCTATGAATGTGTTTAATATTATGCTCGACCTGCTCTTCATTCAGGTGTTTCATTGGAACGTTGCCGGAGCGGCGGCTGCTACCTTGATTGCTGAAGCGCTGGGATGCGCATTCGGAATCATACTGGTTCTTCGTTCACAGATATGGAAGCAGTGGCGCCAGAACAAGACGTCCGAATGGAAGCAGTGGTTCCAAGGCTCGCAGTGGAAGAGAATCATATCGACCAACAGCGACCTGATGATCCGAACCGCCTGCCTGCTTGCCATGTTCAATCTGTTCACGTCGCAGAGTGCCGGACTTGGAACAGAAGTGCTGGCTGCCAACGCGATTCTGCTGCAACTGCATTATATGATGGCTTATTTCTTCGATGGCTTCGGCAATGCCAGCAGCATCCTTGCCGGGCAAGCCCGCGGATCTGGCAGCATTCCGCTGTTAAGAAGAACGCTCAAGCTTTCCTGGATGTGGACTGCTGCCGTAGCATTATTCATCAGCGTCCTGTATGGATGGCTTAACCGGCCGCTGGTTGCCTTGTTTACGGAGCATGCTGCCGTGCAAGAGATCGCGGGCACATACAGCCACTGGCTGATCTGGTTTCCGCTGAGCGCCGGTGCAGGCCTTGTTTTCTACGGTGTGTTTACAGGAATGACACTGACCTATCCCGTCCGCAACTCCATGCTGATCTCACTGGTCTTATATCTGCTCGCCATCGTCATCCTCGTTCCGTCTTATGGCAACAACGGGCTTTGGCTGTCGTTTCTGTTGTTTGCGGTGGGAAGATCCGGATTTCTGGTTATGTATACTCCGCATCTGTTCAGAAGGCTCAACTAATACAAGATAACGAGTACCGCCGCCGGGTGTCCTTGGAGAGGCGTCCCTAAGCAAGAAGGACGTCTCTCCATGACCCTGCAGCATATACCACCGCTGCAAGCTTTCTTGCGGGCTGCGTAGACATTGGCCGGATACAGGGCGGTAAGCAGCAGCAAGACAGCTACTCCATTGCAGCGGCCGTATAATCATTCAGCCAGATACCCGAAGACGGCCAATCTTGTCGCACTCCTCAGCGAACCAGATCTCACCGCTAGAGCTAATGGCGATACCATGAGGCTCCGCACTGGCGGTGGGAATTTCATATTCGGTTATCTCCCCATCCGGACCAAGCGTGATAAAGGAGGGGAATGATAAGGGATTAGGCAGCACGTACTCTATTATCCCGCCTGACCTGCTCACAAGCCTCGCCTCCTGTCCCTTAAGGCCGCTGCCCCTTCATCTCCCGCAGAAAAACCAAGTCTCCGCTAACTATAGCGCCGATATACGAGTTAATGAGCGAAATATCAGCATCCCACATAGTACGGCATCCGATTCCTAACCGGCGGTCTCCCGCTTGTCCGCTGTCCTCTCCAGCCGCTTCGGCTGATAGATCTTACCGACAAACAGATAGCCGTACCGCAGCTTGTTCAGCGCCCACGAGAGGAGGACCGGGCCGACAACACTTGCAGCGAACACCAGCAGGAATGCCGCTAGAGCCGGAATAGCGGGGGTACTGGTCAGCACCACATACCCGATACTCATGAAGTAGAAGTGCAGCAGATAGATGGAAAAGGAATAGTTGCTGATCGTCATGATGATTTTCGGTACATTCCTTAACGTGGAGAAGACATGAAAGAAAAGACAGATCATACACGTGGAATACAGCAAAATATCAGGGCGCTTCGAGCTGATCATACCGATATTCCCGTAATAGGATACCGCTACGACCACGACAGCCAAGACGGTGACGGAGCCGTACAGCACCCGCCGGTACCTCTCCAGCATCTGGAGGAAGGTCTCGTATTCTCTGCCGCAGTAATATGCCAGACAGAAGTAGAACAGCCAGCCGGGGAATGGAACCCAGAAGAATGGAAATACGGTATCGGATTTTGGAGGAACCACCCAAGTAAAATAACTTAAATAAGCAGCTGTTACCAGGAAGGATACAGTCAGAACCCCTTTGGGCGAGGCCTGTCTCAAGAAGGAATGCAAGAGGATATGCAGGATATAGAATTGAAAGATGACCAGGATGAAATAACCGATGAAATTCCCCAGCAGCACGTTCTGCGCCAGCTTCTCCATATAAGCGCTGACCGTGAGGCCCGATTCGGCCGCGCTCGTCATCATCAAGGCGTCGAGAGCCGCGATAAACAGGAACGGAATGAAGATCACTTGGCCGCGTTTCGCCAAGAACCCCTTCGGCACCCCGTCCGGATAGGAACGGGCCAGCAGGAACTCGGAGATGAAGATGAACGCTGGCGTGCTGAACATCAGCAGCGTGCGTAGTGAGTCAATCGTATGCGAGACGCCCGCCAGCTGTTCGGCATGCAGCATCAGGACCAAGGAGAGAACATGCAGCAGAACAACGCTCAGACAGGAAATGCAGCGGATCACGAAAATCTCTTTAATTGGCATGAAGGCGTTCCTCTTTTCATTCGGGATAACCGGGGGAATAGGGACGATGAGAGAGTCACTCGCCCCTCCTTAATAGTAACGCTAGCCCCCTCGGATTTCCAATCCCATCCATATGAAGGCCGGGCATAGAACAACTCCGCCCTGAGGCCTTCAAGAGGATTTCTGTGCGTTATGAATTGCTCAACTTTGCCCACCCTCCTCTTTCTACTCCCTCGTGCGCCTTCCTTCGTCATTCATAGGATCCTGCATTTTCACCGGGAAGGCAAAGTTGTTTGTTGTTTCATTCCTTCCAATAGTAAGGCAAGGCTGCCCATCGCTTCGTCCAAAGCGCTTTGGGGCGCGGGTTCATTCGCAAGCCAGAGCGCGATCTCATTTAACCCGCCCGAGATAAAATGGGTCAAGGCATCAAGGGGCATTGGCCGTAAGTATCCTTGTTCCTGCATGTCACCGAGTTGTGCTCTTAATAAACGCATGGAGTGGTTCTTATCCATCTCCCTCCAGTTTCCCCAACCTAGAATCGCTGGACCGTCGATTAACATAATTCGCCTGCTTTGCTCTTCTACGGCAGTTATAATGAATGCCCGGCAACCCATGTACAGCTGTTGCCAGGGTTCCCCGCTGGAAGAAGCCCCCTCCTCAACCTTCTCTGCAACCTCTCGCATTACATCTTCCAACACGGCTCGGAACAACTCCTTCTTATTGCGAAAATGGTGATATACTGCCCCTCGTGTTAGGTTTGTTTCTTGTACAATCGATTCTAAAGCGGCACCGACATAGCCGTACCGGGTAAAATGGAATCTAGCGACTTTGAGCAATTTGAGTATTGTTTCATTTGTTTCCGCCTTGGTTCTTCTCATAATTAATTATCTCCTCGTTCATCCGTCAGGCTCTCGTCTAGTTCACTTCGATATATTGGCTCTTGTAATCGCCCGTTGGAGGAATAACAGTAATCACATCGATTAAGACTCCGTTGGGGTCGGATGTAATGAAATGCCGCTGACCGAAATCCTCGTTTCGGATCTCTAATTCCAAGGGAAGCTTAGCCCCCCGTATTAGACGATCGTATTCCGCATCTACGTCGTCTACTTCAAAGTTAAGAATCAGCCCCTTAACTTGTGTCCTGTAGGCTTCGGGAACGGTGGGGTGAGTTGCATCCAGAACGGCCAGCTCGTATGGGAATTCATTGCCTGACATTCTCAAACTAACATACCAATCCGCCTCAAAGACCTTAACAAATTCAAAATTTTCCGTGTAAAATGAAGTCGTAGCGGCAACCTGCCTTGTTAATATGACGGGATAAAAACTAAATGCTTTCATTGTCAAACCCCTCTCAATATTTGATATCAATATTTTAACATACATTCTGTATGTATGTTAATACTGACTCCTGCAGATTCAGCGCGGCTTCTCTGGGTAGGCGTTCGTCAGCCCCCGCTCGGGCTTTCATCCCAAAGATGACGCTCATTCTAGGCATACAACAAAAAGCGATTGCCCCCTTACCAGGGAACAACCGCTATTTCGCCGCCAAGCATTTTTTTATCATCGAGTCAGCCCCTACTATGATTTCCCGCCTCGGTCAAGGAGCATTCTACAGGCTTTTTATTAAGAATAAAAAACTACTTCTTCTTTTTGAAGAAAAAGCCCGCCGAAACAAGCAGGCAAAGCCCAACGGCAATCCATACTGCTGTGACCATCGTCCATCTCCCCTTCTAGGAAGGTGATATTCAACTGATCGCAGTCATGACAGCCAGATACCCCGTAAGGATACATACAATGAAGGCGGCAAAAGCTTTGCCAACCGCTTTCCGTTTCCCGGCAAGCCATACACCTAGCAATAGACTCAAACACGCCACAGTGGCCAGCACAATGCTGGTGAGGTTTACCGCAAGCTGAACCTGCATCTCAGGGAAGACCTCTCCCGGATAGAACCAGGTAAACAACGCCGAAGGCCCAACATGCACTTCACTTTCCGTCAGCGTTTCTGCCAGATCATGCGGCGGTTCCTGATGCCCCATATAGGCTGTTGTAACAAAAATCAGCAGCACGAGCATCGATTCCAGCTTGAGAACAGGGAGCGGATTGTAATCCGGCACGCGTCTGAGTTTACTCCGCAGATAAACACTGTTCAGTCCTGCTACCGTAAGCAGCGGCACTATCATGATGTGTTTAAGCAGTAGGGCCTGCCCATAATCCAGCACCCATGAATTACGGTAATTCGGAGCCAGATCGAACATCATCATGAAACCCGCAATCAGTGTTATGGAGAGGCAGAGGAGCGACAGCGGAGTCATCCAGCCTAGCCACTGCCGCCAGTTCTGCGAACGCAGGGTGAACCAGCCTATGACAATTACGATTCCGATCCATACTGTGACCGCCAGCAGATGAAAGGTATGCGACCAGAATCCCGGCATTCCTGTAACGGCTTTGGCATGACTCGCCCATCCTTGAGCGCCAACGAGCAGGACAAGAATAGCCAGTTTAATATAAGGAACTTGCTGTGCGTACTCGGGCTCGATCTTCATCAGCAGCAAGACATACAGCAGAATCCCAAGTACTAGCGTCCACAACCATCCATGGCCGATATCATAATCTCTAAGAACACGGAATACAACGAAGCCCAGATCATAACCTAATTCGACCATAAAGAATATGATAAGCTTTACTACCTGCGCGCCTGAACCTGCTATAATCCCGATAATGGATGCAGTCATATATATCCTGGGAACGGTCACGACAGGTTTACGGTTATCAGGTATGGCTTCGAGAATAAACGCACCGAAGAGAACGGAAAAACTAAGATACATTAAAGATTCCAGAAAAACGTACACCTTTAGCCCTTGCCCCTTCCTCTAATCCAAAGAATAATACCCAAGCCTGCTAAACATGCAGCGGCCAAAATCATAATCAGCGCAGGAGTGAGAAATTCGCGGTTCCCGTCAGGCTGATCTTGAGCATTAGCCTGCTCCTCACCCTGCTCGTTCGAAGAATCCGATGCTTGGTCGGCAGGTTCTGTTCCATCTTCTGGACTTGGTGCCTGTTCAACTGTCCCGTCAGCAGAAGTTGGTGCCTGTTCACCGCTTGAATCTGCCGGAGATTCAGGATTTTCTGTATTATCAAAACCCTCAGCTTCAAGCAGCTGAACACTAAATGGAATTTCACCCTTAATAGGGTGTCCATCCTCTCCAACAATTTTCCACTCGATCTTATAGCTGCCTGACGGCAGCGCCTCATTAAGTGTGCCCGTCATAACGGTCCCTTCAACGCTGACTTCCTGGAGCGGAACCTTCTCGTTGTCTTCACTAAGCAGATCGAATGAGCTTAGATCTTCTATCTTGGTATTGAAGACCATCTCGATTGTTGAAAGCTCGGTCTGCACCGTCTCCCCGCTCGCTGGTACAGATGACTTTAAACCGGTATGAGCTTCTGCTGTAACTGGCAGGATGATACAGGCCAAGATCAACAGCAGCATTGAATTCAGATACCTCTTCACATCAATCAACCCCTTCTTAAACATACCTTCAGATTACCATACATCTGCTGTATATTCTCTGCGTGTGTTAACTCGGTAAATTGGGGCGATCTTTAGTGTTTGTGGATGCCGCTTTACCTTGCTTCATAATATTCGTCCAGCTTCCGCCCTCATCTGCGGAAACATACACATCATTATTGTTGGTCATAATGGAAATGTCTTTCGGATTCACCGGACTTTGCCCAATAAAAGAGATTGCATCTTGCTTCAAGACAGGAATGTTAATTTCATTCGCCACGTTCATTTCGGCATCCATCCGGACAAGTATTGGTTCTGGCCGTAATCCTGCTGCATATAGTTCACCACGTGCGTTAAAGAACACAGCGGACGCTTCCAGAGATGGTTCTAGCGTCTCAAACTGATCGCCATAATCCTTGGTCACAAATATCCCTTGGTCAGTGCCGACAGCCATTACAGCCGGGTTGGTTGGATGGACAGCCAGTACCGAGGGTTTTCCGGCTAACCCGTTCCCCTCACTCTTTGTCCACGTCTTTGCTTCATCAGTCGAGTAGTGAAGGCCCGTTTCGCTCATTTTTTCGTTCGGCGAAGGGTTGAAGACATATATCACATGGGATTCATATCCGACGCTCATCCCGTGAAAATCAATTTCTCCATACAGCGCCAATGTCTCAAAGCTCTCTCCTTCGTCCGTACTCTTTACGATTCCGAGCGGATTTTTCTTATTGGAGCCTGGCGCCGGATGCCCGCTGCTGTAAAATCCGTCATTCACCATCGAAAAGCCCATATAGTCATGTTTCTCTCCAGCGGGAAGAATCCACTGTCCATCTTCGTACACTCGCAATCCATCATGAACCGCAAAGAATATCTTATTCCCATCCGGTGTGTAGCTCATCCCGTGAGCATGATGAATGGATACTTCGTCTAATAACATCGGCCCTGAAATCTCTGTATCTTGTTGATTTCCGGTCATAACGAGACCACTCACAACAACAGCAGTGAAAGCAGCCATTGATCCCCATTTCAATGCGTTAACAGCTTTGGCAAGCCTCGTCCGCCGAATACGGTTTTCTTGGCTTTTTGTATTTCCTAGTTGATTGACTTTCGATTTAAGAATAAAAAATAATAAAATTAGTAATACAAATAGACTTATTGCGCCATAGAACAGAATATTGGTCCACAATACTTCCCTCTTGTGCTCTTCTGCTGTTCCATGTGCCAACAAGGTTGTCGGAAAAGATAATAGGGCGATAAGCATAACAGCGAGTAATTTATTCATCCATCTCATTTGGGATCTCCCTTTCTGCGTTTGAAAATTAGATATAGTACACCTGCGATGGCAACCGGAATCCCGATTAAGGTGCACAGCCGAAATATAGTCATCCAAAAAATATTCCCGGAAGGACTCATACGGTACGGGTATCCCCAAAAAACTCCTCTCCCCACACCTGCTCCAGACAGATATCGCGTGTAAACGCTCGGTTCGGGTGCTCCGCAAGGAAGCGCAGAAGGTCGAATTCCTTAGGAGTGAAGTCAACCGGCCGATCCTTGACTTTCACCTGCCTGGCTTCCGATGAGATTAACAGATCGTTGTATTCAATCTGGCTTATAGGAAAAAGGTCCGTCTCCTTCGAGTTCGCACGGCGAAGCAATGCAAAAATACGTGCGATCAACTCATCCGGCTCGAACGGCTTCACGACATAATCGTCTGCTCCGAGTGTAAAGCCCTGTACCTTATCTTTCGTCTCTGTACGCGCCGTCAGCATGATGATCGGCGTTTGCTTCGTCTGGCGCACCCGCTTACACACTTCCCATCCGTCCATGTCCGGCAGCATAACATCCAAGAGGATTAAATCATAAGAACCTCGTTCGATCACTTGCAGGGCTTCATGACCATTCGCTGCCTCCGAGACTTGAAACCCATTCTTCGTTAAATACACACGGAGAAGGTTCCGCATGTTCCATTCATCGTCTACGACGAGAATTTGTAACTTCGACATGACAACCCCCTAATAAAGTGAAGTTCAATATTAGTGTACCCGGACTAGACAGCAGATTACCCGTTACTTTGAAGCTGTGAAGACCGCTTTTACGAGATTGACTACGCCCTGTTCTTACTTGTGTGTTTACACAGTATAAAAAAAAGTTGTGATGAAAGAATGATGCCTGCGAACCAGTAATATAACCGTCTACCAGCTTACCCTGATGTAAATTGTGTATTGTCTGCTTGTCCTGAACAACAAAAAGACCATGACAAGAGCTGTCATGATCTTTTCCTGCTATAGTATGGATCTTATACCCACTGCTTGCATTCACGGGCACAGTGCAGACATATTTGTGCACAATGCTGGGAATGCGGATCCGAGTACTTCGCACATTCGCTGCCGCAGGTCTCACATACGAAAGCGCATATAGACAGTAATTGTCGTGAAAACACGCTGTTTCTCGCAAGAAATTGCGCTGTCGACGCGCAGATATCTGCACAATCCCGCAAAAACAGAATTTGCTGTGTTCGTGACGCTGCGTCCGAAGAAGCGGCCATCATCAAGAACATGTGTTCACACGTAGCAGCACAGTGTTGAATAGTCTGGACAAGAGACGTCCCTGTATGCGGCATGTTCGAATTCATGCTTCCAGCGGGTTGCGGAATCACTGTGTTGGTATTCATTTGCTGCGTCATAATCAGCCATCGCCCTTTCTTTTCCCGTTTGCTTAGGTACCGTTTATCGTATTCCCAAGGCGAATGTCCCGCTCTTACAGAAACTTCTAAATCATTTGTAATGTGACCTACAGGTGCTAAAGCAATAATTGCCTTATAATCTTCGTTTGCTGCTCAGGGACCAGACAAATCCTTGTAATAAAAAGATCCCTCTAAACAAAAGTTTAGAGGGATCTCAGCAGTGACGAAAACTCATTTATTGTCAAATCACTATGACAATTACAGCTTATAAGCCTTCATCGCCTTGCGCAGCTCCTTGAAGCTTGGGCGCTTGCCGTACATCAGGACGCCGGTGCGGTAGATGCGTGCCGACAGCCAGCCGAACAGGAAGATCGAACCGAACAGAATGCCGATCGACAGCAGCACTTCCCACAGCGCAGGATCGGATAGGCCGATCCGCAGGAACATGATGAATGGCGAGAAGAACGGGATGAACGATGAAACTTCGATGAACGTCGCATTCGGTGTCGTCATTCCGAAGATTGCAATGTAGAAGCCGGCCAGTGAGAGGAACGTAATCGGCATAACCGCCTGGCCCAGGTCCTCTGTGCGGCTGACGATCGAGCCTACTGCAGCGAACAATGTTGCATACAGGAAGTAACCTGCAAAGTAGAAGATTGCCGCATAGACTAGAAGCATCGGATCAATTGCGGACAGATCAATGTTCATTTCACTAAGCATTTCGCTGTTATGCGGCAGGCCCAGGTTGATCAGGAAGACGACAACGTACACGCCAATCTGGATCAGACCGACAAGCAGCATGCCGATGATTTTACCGAACATCTGAGTCAGCGGCGACACACTGGTTACTAGCACTTCCATAACACGCGAGCTCTTCTCCGCTGTAATTTCACTTGCAATAAGCTGGCCGGAGATCATGACGCCCATGAACAGAACAATGATAAGGGCATACACCAGACCCATGGCCAGGCCGCGCTCTTCTGGCGTCTTGCCGTCTCCGACTGAACCGGCACCGCCTGTTGTCGAGATCTGTACGGTGCTAACATCTACAGGTGCGAATAGCATCTCGCGCTGGGCATCCGTCAGCTGGGCATCCTGCAGAACCATCTCCATCTTGATCTGCTGCAGACCTGTGGACACAGCACCCGACATCGAATCAAGCAGATCCTCCGACTTAATCACGACATTCGGGAATGCCGCACCCTCCGGCTGTACATAGTCCAGATAGCCTTTGATTTCGCCCGCTTCCATTGCATCCTTCAATGCCTTCTCATTGGCATCCGGCGAACCGGCATCCGGATAGCTGACAAGCTTGATGCCGCTGTTCTCCTGCGTGTCAAAATAATCTTTCAATTCAGCGCTTACCTGTGGAACGTTAGACTCAATAAACCCCAGCTTATCGGGCTCATCGGAAGAAAATTGCGAAATAATATACGGAAGATTCACGACAACACTTAGAATAATAGCAATAATGAGCGTCGTAATAACGAACGATTTGGCACGGACCTTGTTGCTCAGTGTGAAGGCTACGACATTCTTGAAATTACTCAATTTTCTCACCCACCGATCGGATAAATATTTCATTCAGCGTTGGTTCCATTACTTCGAACCGGGTAACCTCACCCTGCGACATCGCATGGGCCAGAATCCCTTGGGCAGCTCCGGCATTCTCGATCTTCACTTCAAAACCATTCTCATGCTGGATTACCTGCTTCACTCCGGGAAGCTTATCGAGCCCCGTCAGCGTTCCATCGATACCAACCATGACGCGCTCCTTCGGGAACTGCTTCTTGATCTCCTTGATGCTGCCCTGAAGAACAGGGTTGGAACGGTGAAGAATTGTGATATTACGGCATAGCTCCTCGACATGCTCCATACGGTGCGTGGAGAACAGGATTGTTTTCCCCGCGTCCCGCAGCTCTTTAACGGTTGTCTTAAGCAGCTCGACGTTAACCGGATCAAGACCGCTGAACGCTTCGTCGAGAATTAGAATCTGCGGTTCATGGATCACAGCCGCGATGAACTGAATTTTCTGCTGGTTGCCCTTGGAGAGCTCCTCGACCTTCTTATCGTAATACTCCGGTACATTGAATTTCTCCAGCCATATCTTCAGGTTGCGGTCGGCCGTCTTGCGGTCCATGCCTCTCAGCTGTGCCAGATAGATAATCTGATCCTTGATCTTTACCTTCGGATACAGGCCGCGCTCTTCCGGCAGATAACCCATGTTGCGGAGCTGTTCCTTGCTGTACGGCTTACCGTTATAATGAATGCTGCCCCCATCCGGATAAATAAGTCCGAGCACCATCCGCATCGTCGTCGTCTTGCCTGCACCGTTGGCGCCGAGCAGCCCGTAAATCTCGCCTTGCCCTACCTCCAGGCTGATGCCGTTAACGGCTGTTTTGTCCCCGTACTGCTTTACTACCTTGTCAACTACAAGAGGATTCATATTCGTTCTCCTTTCATGAGTGCCGCGTCAGCAGCCTTTGTCGTTCTACCAATAATTCGAGTATGTCATCAAGCTCTAGTGCCTGCTTGCCTGCTGCTGTTATGCCCTGCTGTCTAAGCCAATCTTCTGCTTCAACGGCCTTGTCCGTGGTAATCTTCACCATACCGGTCATCCGCTCCAGACTCTGCTTCCCCGGTATGGACTCAATCTGAATGTCCGCTCTTGCTGCCAGCTCCCGATCAGTGAAGAAGTAGACGAACCAGCTGCTTAGCAGCTCATCCTTCTCATATACGCCGAGAACGCGCCCTCGAACAAGAAATACGATATAATCCGCCAGACGTTTCACTTCTTCGATAATGTGCGTAGACAGCAGAATCGTATGATAACCGGCTTCCATATAGCGGTGCAGAAGCTCAATCATCTGCTTCCAAGCCAGCGGGTCCAGTCCGGAGGACGGTTCATCCAGGATAAGCAGCTCAGGATTGTGCGCTAGCACGACCGCCAGATCAAATTTACGCCGCATTCCCTTCGACATCTTGCCAAGCTTCAGGGAGGGATCAATCTCGAAGATGCGCAGCAGCTCCTGATACCGGTTCACATCCCACCCGCTGTACCACTGGCTGACGAAAGCCGCTTTCTCCGAGGCCCGGAAGCCCCGTTCATGGGATAGCGATTCTTCCTGCAGATACCCGATGCGCTGGCGGAGCGCCGTGTCGCTGCTGCTGCCGGGCTCAACACGCTCGCCGAGCAGCTCAATCTCTCCCTCATCCGGCTTGGTCACATCCAGGATCATGCGGAATGTCGAGCTCTTCCCCGATCCGTTGGGGCCTACAATGGCCGTTACACAGCCGCGCGGCACTTCCAGATTAATCGGTCCAAGCTGAAAATTCGGCCGTTTCAGCTTCACACCGCTCAACCTTACTGCTGTCTCTGTCACTTATGCTCCCCTCCCCAATGACGCCAGGTTAATCACCTTCATAATCTGGCTGGCTATGACTGTTCTGCTCAGCCGAGAGCCGCTCCTTCACCACCTGCTCGAACAACCGCCGGAGCTCTTCCTCATCACACTGTACGCGCCTGCCTGCATCAACCGCCTCTTCCAGCGCCTTCACTACACTATCCAGCCTGTGCCGGTCTCGCTCCTGTTCTCCGACCTTGGCTACGAAAGTGCCAGTACCCTGTCGCGTACGGAGCAGACCTTCATTCTCCAGATCCTGATATACCCGGCGGATCGTGATGACGCTGCATTTTACCTGCTGGGAAAATTCCCTTATGGAAGGAAGCAGTGTGCCTTCGGCTAACTGTCCGCTGACAATCAATGCCCGAAGCTGTACTTTAATCTGATGATAGAGGGGTTCTGCGCTCTGCTCATTGATTTGGACCGGAATCCACACGGCTTCACCTTCCTCACTCTAGGAAATTCCGGCGATGCAGCCGCCGCTTCAGTATCCAATAGCCTGTCACTAATGCCATAACTGCGATGCCTGCTGCGATTAAAGCCGGTGTCCAGCTGCCTGCAGCCGCCCATTCGAAGGTTAGACGGAGGAAGCTGATTTCCATCCACCACAACAGCAGTATGATTGATGCATACAGGAGGAGGAAGAAGAAGCTGAACAACGTGTACTTTTTCCCTGAGGTTCCGTATTCGAGAAGCATATAACCTGTTCCTACCAGCATGCTGTAGCTGAACCACAAGAGACAGTAACTGAGATAGCCGTCCAAAGGAACCTCAGCTCGCGATTCACCCAGCAGCCAGTACTGCATTCCGAAGAATAACACTGCTACCGGGACAGCCGTCAGCACCATCTGCATGATTCTGCCGAGCGCAATCTGATCCATTGAGATCGGCATGGTTCTCCACATCGCCAGCTTCCTGCTGGAGTGATCCTCCCGCCAGTAACGGACGAAGGAAACATTCATTACAAATCCCAGGTTCGGCAGTACCGTTAGGTAGATAAAATCAAAGAACAGCCAATTCGTATAGCTCGTATCATTTAGAATGCCTTCGTGTCCTAGAGCAGGACCGGCAATAACGACTATGTAAGTGAAGAATAGAAGGGTAAATAATACGCCTAACCAGGAATTCTTCAATTCGAATCGGGCAATTCTCCACCCGCCAGCCCATACGTTCATATCCGTCCTCCTTATAGCTGATGTCCTCCAAGCAGTCACTGTATGGATGCTGTGCTTGTATTGTGCTGTGCTTGTATTGTGCTGTGCTTATCAGTGATTATAGTGTGTATATCTTTATACACACTATAATCACACTAACAGTAATTGTCAATCCATTCTGCTGCATTTTTTTGTAAAGAATTCTTAAAGACATTATATACATTAAAAAAAGGCCAAACTCCACTAGGAGTTCAGCCTTCTCTTCCATCCAATATGCTACTGTAATCTATCAAGCCATTCAACCGGTTTGCTAGGCATTGCCGCCGGCATGCTCGGTCTGGGAAGGCATTGGATCATCCTCACTGGAATGCTCTCTGCGGAACCAGCTGTAGAAGACATAGGCAAGAATAGCGCCGTACATCACTTCCTGCACAAGCTTCATAATAATGCCGCCTGCCTGCTGGTCCTCCAGCGCATTCGTCATGGTGAAATGGTCCGGGCCGCTAATCTGCTGCAGCAGCAGCGCCGGGTCCCCCGTAAGGCAGTATCCCATCGCTGTGACCCATACAGCAGGGTCATTATAGATCGCGTACAGCGGTTCACCCGAGAATATAATGAGCGCACACGCTGGCGTCAGCAGGACGCCGTTCGCGAAGATATACCCCATCTTCTTCACGTCGCTAAGCCGGCTCCATTCCGGAACCGGGCATACGATTTGCCACCACATCATGAAAGAAGTAACAAGCAGAACCATATAGTAGATCCGGTGGACTGTAAAATGGGTCATGACGAAGTCATGCACGACCGGCACATGATACAGCGAGAACAGCATGTTGAACAAAAGCAGGGTAAGCAGCGGATGCATCAGCCAGCTGAGACGTTTCCAGATATTCGCTGAGAATGCCTTGCGCCACAAGAATCCCGGAATACCAAGCAGGGCAAGCGGCGGTACGATCAGATAGGACAGTGACATATTCACCATGTGAAAGGTGAAATTCAGATGGCCGAGCAGTTCTAGAGGTCCGCCCTGTGCCAGGTAGTACAGTATGGCTGCCACAACAAAATAGCAGCGCTGCGAAATGGTAGCTTTCGGCTCATCCGGGACGTGATTCTCCCGCCAGGGGCCGATCATATAGAAGTAGAGTATTACCAGCCCAGCCATGAAGAAGAAGAAGAACGGGCTCCACAATTCTTCAAAGCTGAAGTACTGCAAGTCCAGCATTTGGGATCCCCCTTGCCATAAATTCGGAAAGGGAGGCGGTCCCAAGTGCGACACGCCTCCCCAACTATCGATACTACTATCTAGTTTACCACCAAACCCAATACAATGCCATAACGACCATCGTGAATACGACGAACACGCCGCTTATAATACCAACGATCGAGTACATATGACCGCGATCCTTCATATGCATCCAGAATGCCATCTGAATGAATACCTGGCCAATCGCCATCGCGATCAGCATGATATAGATAAACATTGTGTTCATCTCACCCGACATAACGAGCGCGAACGCGATTGCAGTCAGTACGAGTGAGAAAATGAATGATATAACATGCTTCTTCGGGCCTTCCACCCGGTGACGTCTCTTCGGCTCTGAAGCAGTCGCATGATTGTCTGCCATAGGTTTAGCCCACCTTTCCCATCAGGTAAACGACGGAGAAGATAAATACCCACACCACGTCTACAAAATGCCAGTACAGACCGGCAACATATACCTTAGGGGCCGTGACTACCGTCAGCCCTTTCTTGAACAGCTGGGCGATCAGAAGGGAAATCCAGAGTACACCGAAAGCTACGTGGGCGCCGTGGAAGCCGACCAGCGTATAGAACGATGTACTGAAAGCACTGGCACTGAACGTGTGACCTTCATGTGCATAATGTATAAACTCGTAAATTTCAAGGCCCAGAAATCCAAAGCCGAGAAGAACGGTAACGACCAGCCAGTTGATCAGAGCTGTCCGGTTGTTGCGATGCATCGCCTGGATCGCGAACACACTCGTCAGCGACGATGTCAGCAGGATGAGCGTCGCAATCGCAACCAGCGGAAGCGAGAACAGCTCCTGCGGAGGTGGTCCATCAAGTATCTGATCCCGAAGGGCCAGGTACACGGAGAACAAGGTACCGAACAGGACGACCTCACCGCCAAGGAAAAGCCAGAAGCCGAGCACTTTATTACGGCCTTCGAGGGTCGCCTTCTCCGGCTCATGCGGCAGTTGACCATCTACATGTGATAACTCGCTCACGCTTTAACCCCCTTGTCTTTGAGTTCATCCGGGTCGATATGGAAGCCATGATCGTCATATACCGAGCGCAGGAACATACAACCGAATGTCATGAGTGCTCCGGTACCTGTCAAAATCCATTGATGGTACATCAGACCGAAGCCCATAATGAACAGTCCGAGTGACATGAAGAACGGAAGAATCGATGGTGACGGCATATGAATCGGACCAAGCGGCTCCGCAGGCGTCATGCCTTTGTTTCCGTCCATCTTTTCCTTCCACAGTGCATCATAACCACGTACCAGCGGAGTTTGAGCAAAGTTGTATTCAGGCGCAGGAGATGGAATCGACCACTCCAGCGTACGTCCGTCGACCCAAGGATCGGCAGGAGCGTTCTTCGGCTTTGCAGCTGTGACCGCAATGTTAATCAGGAATATGATCGTACCAATACCCATCAGGATAGCACCAACCGTACTTACCAGGTTCATGCCGTTAAAGCCTTGGCCGTCCAGGTATGTGTATACCCGGCGCGGCATACCGATCAGACCCAGGAAATGCTGTACGAAGAAGGTCAGATGGAAGCCGATATAGAAGGTCCAGAAGGTCAGCTTCGCAAGTCCTTCGTTCAGCATCCGGCCGAACATCTTCGGCCACCAGTAATGAAGACCCGCGAACAAGCCAAGTACCAGACCGCCTACGATAACATAATGGAAATGCGCGACGACGAAGTACGAGTCATGGTATTGGAAGTCAGCAGGCGCAGCCGCCAGCATGACACCCGTTACGCCACCCATAACGAACGTCGGAATGAAGCCGATCGCGAACAGGTTAGCGGATGTGAATGTAATCGAACCGCCCCACAGCGTGAACAGCCAGTTGAAAATCTTGATGCCTGTCGGAACCGCGATCAGCATCGTTGCGATGGAGAAGAGCGAGTTCGCTACAGGTCCAAGACCAGTTGTGAACATATGATGCGCCCAGACCATGAAGCCCAGGAAGCCGATCAGTACGGTTGCAAAGACCATCGAGCTGTAACCGAACAGCCGCTTACGCGAGAACGTACTGACAATCTCGGATATAATACCGAATGCCGGCAGGATCAGAATGTACACCTCAGGGTGACCGAAGATCCAGAAGATATGCTCCCAGAGCACAACGTTACCGCCTGAGCTTGGATCGAAGAAGTTGCCGTCGAACAAACGGTCGAACATCAGCGCGACCAAGCCGACAGTCAGTGCCGGGAAGGCGAACAGGATCAGCGCCGATGTGATAAACGCCGTCCAGGTAAACATCGGCATACGCATGAAGCTCATGCCCGGTGCACGCATGTTGATAATCGTTACCAGGAAGTTAATACCGCCAACAAGGGTACCTAAACCTGATATCTGAAGACCGATGACATAGTAATCTACGCCGTGGCCTTCACTGAACATTGGACTAGCCAGCGGTACATAGGATGTCCAGCCGGCCGCCGGGGCACCCGTTGAAGTGAACCAGCTGATATTAAGCAGTACGCCGCCGAAGAAGAATGTCCAGAACCCAAGCGAGTTAAGGAACGGGAACGCGACGTCGCGCGCCCCGATCTGCAGCGGCACTATGGCATTCATTAAGGCAAATATAACTGGCATGGCAGCAAGGAAAATCATCGTTGTACCATGCATTGTGAGCAGTTCGTTATACGTATCCGGACTTACGAAATTGTTCATCGGTTTCCACAGCTGTATCCTGATCAATATTGCTTCCAGACCTCCGATGAGGAAGAAGAAGCCGCCGGAGATCAGGTACAGGATCCCGATTTTCTTATGGTCCACGGTTGTCAGCCAATCCATCAGGCCGCTATACCGTTTCACCGCATGAGCGTGAGCCAAGTGTGGTACCCCCTTTTATCCCCGTTAAAATTATTGCTGCTTTTCTTGATCATCGTTAGTCACACTATTACCCTGGAGTTCTGCTGGATCAAAGCCTTCAAGCTTAAGCTCCGATAGGTAGCGTGCAATGCCTTCAAGCTCTTCTTCAGTCAGATCAACCTTAGGCATCGCATTACCAGGCTTGATCGCCTGTGGATCTTGAATCCATCTGTACAGGTTCTCATAGGTTGTGCCTTCATTCTCATACTCAGGATCTTCCGTATTGAGGAGAATACCTGCTACAGACTCGCGGCTGCCAATACCCGTCAGGTTCGGGAAAGCCGGTCCGCCAAGCTCACCAACAGCATGGCAGCTCAGACATTCGCTCTGGAATACTTCAGCGATCTCAGGATCGGAAGGCAATTGGGCAGGCGCTTTCATTGCATTCACCCAATTTTCGAAGGAAGCGGGTTCAACTGCTTTCACTTTAAAATCCATCAGAGCATGGGAAGGTCCGCACAGCTCCGCACATTTACCATAGTAGATACCTGGCTTCGGGGCTTCGAAGAACATCCGGTTCACGTTGCCCCCCGGGTTCGTATCGATCTTACCTGCAAGCGCTGGAATCCAGAAGGAGTGAAGCACGTCGGCCGTCTTGGCTTCGATAGCAATCTTGGCGTTCGTCGGAATAACTAGTTCTTGTGCCGTTACGACACCATGCTGAGGATATTCAAATTCCCACCAGTATAAGTGTGAAGTTACCTTGACAACAACGGCATTCTCGTCACGGCTGTAGTCCTCTGCAAGTGCAAAGACGGTCTGAATCGTCGGAATACCGAGGATAACCAGAAGAATTAATGGGATAACCGTCCAAATAATTTCGAGCTTGTGGTTCCCTTCCACCTGTACAGGAATTTTATCATTCCCTGGACGGCGGCGGAATCGGATCAGCACATAAATGGCGATCGCGAACACGACAACGACCACCAGAATCATGATCGAAATCGACAATTTCATCAGGTCAAATTGGCTTTGTGCCACCGGCCCTTGTGGATTCAGAGTGGATAAATCTGCTCGTCCACATGCCGAAAGGAGCAATGCGACCCCTGCCAGCAAAGGCAGAAGGCGTTTCAGAACGTGCCACCGTTTCATCATTAATCAACCCCGCTTTTTACGATTTCACAGTTGCCAATACGTGGCGTGGCAGGCGGCAAACTGCGTGGTACACGTGAAAATTTTGTGATATTACGCACATCTCGATCACTTTATTAAATATAAAGTTGAAGCCCATTTTTGTCAATGTTCCGAAGAGAGTTCACAAATTGTTCTCAAAGACGTCAAATTCGGCATTATTAAAGGGTTTTTAGGGTCTTGACCTGCGCGTTTTCAACCCAATTTGTGTCCTGTTTACGTCATGTTTTTCCCTGTGTTTACCACTTATTCGTCCGCCCATATCCACAATTTCACTTGGTATCATTATGCACCATTACTATGGGTAATTATGTATACTTTTTGAACGCATATTTCCACCCCTGCGGCAGAAGCTAACTGCATAACGCCGGACTATGCAGGGAGGTAGGCAGGATCATGAACCGCTTGACTCAGCATGCCATACTCTTCATGTGCATCATCATGCTCACTTTAACAGGATGTAATTACAGGCGAGCCGTACAGGACAGTGATTACGACTACGGCTCACGCCAGAAGGGCGACCCCAAGATACTCGGAGCCCGGATGTATGGTTCAACTACAGGCAATCCAAAACAACACGACAATGCTTTTGTCGAGTACAGCAGTCTGCTTACCCGCGAAGTAACGAAGCTGAACGGCGTACGGTCGGCGCTCGTCATGTTGACGGACAAGAACGCATATGTTGCGGTTACAGTCGATAATACGGCTGCAGGAACCCTTAATGAGGGCGGAAGCCGTAATCAGTGGGATCAGAGCAACGGCGGTACAATTGAAGGCGTATATGACTTTGACACAGGGAGCCCTTACTGGGACAACAGCCATCAGGTCACCCCGTATAATTCATACTTCACGACGACGGATTACCATACCCTGTCCGATGAGATGAAGCAGACGATCGCAGCGCGCGTCCGCGGCATCAGCCCCCGTGTCGATGAAGTTCATATTTCGGCTAACATGGATTTCGTGAACGAAATCACTGAGTATGCCAAGGAAGCTTGGGCTGGCCGCTCCATCGATCCATGGCTGAATCAGTTCAACATCCTCGTCAAGCATCAATTTGCCGGCGGCAAAATCATGCCTGTCCCGCTCCGTGACCTGAAGCAGCAGGCAGCAGGTACAACCGGTCCCTGAACTGCAGGCTTCTGACGCCTGTCCTTGATATTTGCTAACCGCTCTTCGAAGCAATGCCAAAATTTCGCTTCCATATAATATATAGCTGCTTATGGACCTTTCGAAACAGTCACCAGCTTGTTGCCATCTAAAAAAGGGGACGCCTGCGCGTCCCCTTCAACATTTGTACGTTATAAGTTTGTTTAGCTTACTGAATTCAGTTTACCAAGCTCATGCTCGACCAGCACCGTCAGTTCATCTTCATAACCGCCCGTAATCCGATATTTCCGGATGTAATCGCGGACAAATTTACGCGGATCTTTCGGTTGGAAAATTCTCGTGAGTTCCTTCAGACTTTCTTTGACTTCATTATGGCCCCGTTTCGCCATGAAATCCCCTCCCACAATGTTGGATGGTCGTCCTAAAACAATTTACGAGAATGTTGGCGGCAATATGTCAGCTGCAAATGATACGAATGTTTCCTATCTGCATCTGTCGCCTGACGCCGGCTGTTCCACAGGATCGTTCATGGCCGAACCGTATGGTTCGTAACCTATTCAGTTGTGCCTTCATTATAGCAGTTAAACTATGGTATGAAAAGGGATGATTCCCTACCCTGTGGCACTGTCCTTGTCACGTTCCTCCCTGGCTGGCAGGTAAGGCGAAGGTGGTTCCATTCGCTTGGCAGCTGGCACGTCTTCCATGTCATTCGGTCGCTGGGCGAATGTTGATGACTTCGTTATACGCAAATAGGCGACTACACCCCAGACGGCTATAAGGATGCCGAATAAGACTGCAGCGTACATCATCAACGATTCCAGCATTGGCATGTCCCTCCTGACCGAATAGACTTAACCAACAGCAAGTCTTGTCATCCGAATGGTATATACTAATTTTTACAATTATAGAGTATTATATCCATCCTTGTTCCGACATTCAATCCTACAATAATCCTGATTCCGGTCCAATGAGTTATCATGGCTCTGAGACCCTAATCAGGCTTCATTCCTTCGGCAACCTTCCGGTTGTTATGTATGTGCGCCTTTAGGGTGTCACTTCCGTTCTGGATGATCAGCACGGATTCCATTTGTATGGTTGGTTCCTGGACTTTCCGGCTATATTCACCCCCCCGGCAATCGAGATCAGGCAAAGATAAATCATTACCATTATATACATGTACCCACTTAAACCGTTCATTACTCGTGAAATATGTCACATTAAGATTTTTTAAGCCCGGGTCACCATACTGACACACACATGGTAAAAAGCGCATGTCAACCCTATAGTAATACTATCGGTTGCCATACGCTCATTTTTTAGTTGAATTACTCTTGCCATAATTAAGAGCCAAACGGCCACAGCACTTCATCCACCAATCCCCGGTAAGAAGGATCATAATAAGCGGTCAAGGTCACATTTACCGTTATCGGCTTCCAGGAAACCTCAGCTGCTTGGGGCTTGCTGACTGCGAATGATTCGATCGTAATCAGCCTTGGCAGTGACTGCACACCATCCATCCAGTTCAGCAAATCCTGATAAGTGCCGCTAACTACAAGCGACAGTTGAACCCTACCCATAGAGGAAGAACCGGATATCCCGCTATCCACACCCGCTGCCTGGTCAGTTGTCTGATTGTCTGCGGCCGGCGCTGCCAAAGTGAATGTGCTGCTCATCAGCTCAACCCCGGTGTCGTTCTCCAGCTGCTGCAGGTCAAGTAGAAGCTGTTCTGAATTATCCCATAGGGGCAAAGCGGCTTGAACATCTGCCATGTCAAGGCCTGAAGCCTCTCTCTCCCGCTCTGCCAGCTTGTTCTCAAGCAGCTGGAACTGCGATGAAAGTGCAGTTATCTCCGCCTCCTGCTCATCAACCGCCCGGGAACCCGGAAGAATCAGATAGACAACGCCTGCGAGCAGAACCAACAACATGACTGTGGCCGCTAGTATAAGCGCCTGCCGGTTGTTTCGGAGCTGTTCCATCAGTCGACCTCCCCTTCCGTTACCCTCTTCATGACAATGGAGTAGACTGCCGCATATGCTGTCCGTACCGCTCCCTGTTCCCCATCCGGGCTGCCAAGCGTTGTTTCTTTGGTAACCGTGTCCAGGAGGGCTGTCTTTACTTGAGGAAGCTTGCGTATACTGTCCAGATATTTTGCCGATGCTGTCAGAGTGGAAAATGTACCGGCCACGGTTATATTCCCTTCTGCCGTATAAGTTAAAGACTTCATTATTCCGCCTTTGGGCAGAGCATTTTCCAGCAAACGGACAATGCCGGGTGCATCACGCCGATTGGCCCTTAATTGCTCAATCACAGCTGCCGGATTGGCTTGGTTCTCCCGGCCTGCAGAGCTGAACCTCTCTTCCAGCATTGCCCGTTCACCTTCCAGACGAATGATCTCTTGAGCATTCTCATCCTTCTGCTCGTGATAACTCATCGCCATATATCCGATAACACCAGCGGCAGCCAGCCATAATGCCAAGCTGCTGTAGATCAATACCGGAAACAGCTTGGTATCCGCTGCTTTTCTGGGAAGCAGACTTGCGTTCTTGTCCGAGCCCTGTATTACCAGACCGGCGGCGATCCCGTTTAGTCCGCTCACCGGCTTCATATCCCCGCCATCCCGCAGCTGTACCACATATTCTGCCTCTGAGACGGTTATCTCCTGCTGAGAAGCACGGATGGCTTCAACCAGCCTGCTACGGCTCGCTGAAGCGCCCGTCACCCATATGGCTGCAATTTTGGATTCGCCCTGCTGAATACCGAATTGATAGAAGTTCAGCATACGGGCTATTTCGGCTGTCAGTTCTGCCGTTTGCGAATCGCCTATTAAACCCTGATGGTCACGGTAATCCTGATTCTCAGAGAGATTAATACTGCGCATGAACACCGGATAACCCGCATAGAACATATAAATCTCCATACTGGCATCATCCAAGTGAATAAGCATCGTCTCGTTCAGCGGCTCCAGCGGATTCCGCCGGATTGCCCGGACCAGCGCAAAGGAAGCAATCTGCGCATCTTTAACCTTGAGGCCCGCCTCTTCCAGGAGCAAGACAGCTGTATCCACCCATTTACGAGGAGCAGCAAACACAAGAACTTGCGTGCCGCTCTCATCGGCTTCCATCTCCACATAATCGTAGACCGGATTTTCAAAGGGCAGATGCAGGGTTGTCTCCACCTCAAGCTCTACCAGTGAACGCAATTCTTTGGCATTATGTGAAGGCAGATGCATCTTGCGCACGATAAGCTGTGAGGTGGGGACGGCAATCGATACCGCTTCACCAGCCAGCTTCTCCTTCTGCACCCATTCCTTGAGAATGGGCGCTATAGCGGCAGTATTGGAGAATTGATCCTCCGTTATTGCACCTTCCGGCAGCATCAAACCGCCGCTGGCTTCTAATTCCCATACTTTGTTCTTCACCAGCTTCACGTACTGGATTCCGGACTGGTCAATTGTTAAACCGACCCGCGTTCTGCCAAATCCCATCATGACCATCACATCCCGCTACATGAATAGTGTTATATACCACTCAATAATTGCCGTTCCATACCCATAGGCTGCAAGTGCACCAATTGCCAGAAAAGGTCCAAACGGTACAGGCTGCTTGCGCTGAATACGTCCTGTTAGCAGCAAAGCTCCGCCAATCACAGTACCTGCCAGACAGGCCATGATTAAGGCAAGAAACACAAGTGGCAGCCCGAGCACCAAGCCTAGCAGAGTAAACAGCTTAACATCCCCCATTCCCATACCGCCCCCCGACACAATAACAATCAGCAGCAGAACCGCACCCCCTGCAAGAGCGCCCAACGCATGGTTCCAGATCGGAAGCTCCGAGGTAAGCGATACAGCTGCTGCCAGCGGCGCGAGGAACAGGAGCAGCAGCTTGTTGGGAATCAGCATGTACTTAAGGTCTGCAACTGTAACCATCACAGAGAGACTGACCAGCAGCAGTCCGGTCAACAAGCCTTCCGTATAGCCGTGGAGACCATAAACCCAGATGAACATCAAGCCTGTTGCCAGCTCCCCCGCCGGGTAGAGCGGGGAGATCTTAGTCCTGCACCCGGCACATCGGCCACATGTTGCTATATAACTGAATACCGGAACCAGATGGCGTGCACGCAGACTCATGCCGCAGCTTCCGCAGCTAGACGGCGGATAAACAACCGACTCGCCTCGCGGCAGCCGAAGCCCAACGACATTATAGAAGGAGCCCAGTACCAGCCCGAGCACGAATAAATAGGCACCTACAGCAGCATCCATCGTCATTCCGGTCATCTCTTTCCTAGGTTAAAATGAAACAGCAGGAACAGGGTCTGTTCCTGCTGTGGTTGTTGTGGCAATGACAGTACTTTCAAGCGGGCCACCGCTAGAACCTGAACGATATCCCTCTCACTCGCACCTCTTACGGTAATTTCTGTAATAGCCCGATGCTATTGCCCGAATACCTTTCGATTATTATATAGAGTTTGTAGAGTGTTCAGGAAAACTGAATTGTTTGACTAGTTAGCATTGGCATTAGCATTAGGATTGGCATTATTATTGTTATTGTTATTAGTTTCTACCGGCTTACTAGATGCTTTCTCGCCTTCACCCTTCAAAACAACAGAACCCTCATAGTACACAGTCCCATCACTCGTAGTTAATGACACGTACAACAAATCTCCTGTTGACTTAAACTGCACTTCTCCCCCTGTAATACTCTTTTTGCTGCTTGGCAGAGCTAAATCACCATTCAAATAACCAGCCTGCTTCAGTGCAGTAATATCAACCTTCTTACTCTTGGTTTCTCCATTATTTTCAGCAGTAAGATATAATCTTGCGGCATCATATATTTGACGAGAAGTGGCCACGTCCGCCTTTTCTTTGGAGTTATTAATAATTCCGCCAATCAATGGAATTGCAATTGCTGCAATAATACCCAGAATAACAATAACAGCCAGCAGCTCGATCAGCGTAAAACCCTTCTCTTCCTTCTTCAGCCTCTTCATTACCATTTGCATATTAAATCTTCCTCTCTTATATAATTGAACAGACTTATAAGTCCGGTCCAAACGAATTCATACTTCCAATCCATGTTACAATTCCTATTCCTGCCCTGCCCCGCGCCGCTCTGCTAGCTCATCTGCTCGTACATGCTGAACATCGGCAGCATAACGGCGGCGACGATCAGGCCGACGACTCCCGCCAGGAAGACCAGCAGCAGCGGCTCGATCAGTGATTTCAGCCGGTCAACGGTGTTGTCCACATCCGCCTCGTAGAAGTCCGCTACTTTCGCCAGCATCTGGTCGAGCGAGCCTGTTTCCTCGCCAATCGCAATCATCTGGGTCACAAGCGGCGGGAATACCCAAGCCTGCTTCAGCGGATCAGATAACGGATTTCCCCGCCGAAGAGAATCAGCGGAACGCCTGATATAGCGTCCCATCACCTTGTTGCCAACCACTTCCTCAACAATCGCAAGCGACTGCAGAACCGGGACCGAGCTCGCGTAGAGCGACGCAAGGGTCCGAGACATCTGCGCGATTGCGCCCTTCTGGGCCAGCTTGCCAAATACCGGAATCTTCAGCTTGGCATAATCCAGCCAGTAAGCCCCCTTGTCGCTCCGCTTCATCAACAACAGGCCCGAGAGCAATGCCACTGCCGTCAGTACCCAGTAGTACCAGTAATCGACAACACTGTTGCTGAGCGAGAGAACCAGCTTCGTTATCGCGGGCAGCTCTGCATCCATTGACTCGAACATCTGGACAAACTGCGGCACAACCGAAATCAGCAGGTACACAACCGCAGCGAGCGCTAGCACACCAACAACAATCGGGTAGGTGAGGGCTGACTTGATTTTCTCCCGGGTGGCATGCTGCTTCTCGAAGAACCGCGCCAGCCTGTCCAGCGTCCCATCCAGATCACCCGTCTCCTCACCAGCGCGTATCATACTCGTAAAGATGGCCGGGAAAATCTTCTTCTGCTCCTGCACGGTCTGCGAGAAGGCATGACCACGCATCAGACCGGCATGAACTTCGATTAGCGCCTTCTTCAGCGGCTTACTCTCTGTCTGGCTGGCCAATATGCTGGAAGCTTCTACGATCGTAACGCCTGCGCGGATCAAGGTGGCGAGCTGCCGGCAAAAGATAATAAAATGCTGCGGCTTGACCGGGTTGCCGATATAAATCTCCGTCGACAGCAGCGTCTTCCGCTTCTCATCAAGTGACAGTACGATAAGTCCGCGCTTACGCAGCTCCTCCACCGCAGACGACTTGTCCATAGCAGACATTCGCCCCTTGAGCTGCTTGCCGCTAGCACTCTTGACGTGATAGGCAAACTCCGGCATCAGACCGCTCCTTCCGTCAGGCAGGCCTTAGCGGCCATGGGTTCAACCAGGCCTTGCCGGAGAAGCTCCTGCACGGACATATCGAGCGTAATCATTCCTTGTGCCCGCCCTGTCTGGAGCACATTGCGAATCTGATGATTCTTCTCGGTGCGAATCAGGTTGGCGACTGCCGGGGTGTTAATCATAATTTCGACTGCACAGCAGCGGCCTGACCCATCCGGGCGGGGAAGCAGCCGCTGGGATATAACCCCCGCCAGTACAGCTGCCAGCTGCCCTCGAACCTGAGCCTGCTGCTCTGCCGGGAAAGCATCAATGATCCGGTCAATTGTCTGCGGCGCATCCGTTGTATGCAGCGTTGCGAGCACCAGATGTCCGGTTTCGGCCGCCGTAACCGCAGCCCCTATAGTTTCCGGATCACGCATCTCTCCGACAAGAATGACATCCGGGTCCTGCCTCAATGCAGCCCGCAGTCCGCTGGCAAAGCTGCCGGTATCCTGACCCACCTCACGCTGCTGGATCAGTGACAACCGGTTCGGATGCACGAACTCCACCGGATCCTCAAGTGTTACGATATGCTTCTTCTGAGTACCGTTAATATGGTCGATCATCGCTGCCAGTGTTGATGATTTGCCGCTGCCTGTCGGGCCGGTCACCAACACCAGTCCGTGCGGCTTCCCAGCTAACGTCTCCACAACGGGGGGCAGGCCAAGGGAGCTCAGTGTAGGGATATCCAACGGGATAGTCCGGATCGCCAAGCTGACCTGTCCGCGCTGCAGGTAGGCAATAACCCTGTACCTGGATATACCTTCAAGCTTCCAGGCAAAGTCCATCTCTCCAAGCTCCCAAAATCGTTCCCACTGCTTCCCTTCAAGCAGCCCCCTCGCTATTCCGCTGATTGCCTCAGCTGTCAGCGGCTGCTGCCCTATTCGCTGAAGCTGCCCGTGCCGACGCATGACTGGAGGCGACCCGGCCGCCAGATGCAGGTCGGATGCCCCTGCCTCATGCACAGCTAGCAGCAGAGCTGTCAACCGCTCCCTGTCTTCTTGTTGTCCCCCGGCTATTTCATCGATGTAATGAGGCATACCTTCTCCTCCGCTGTCAATTTGATACCGTCTCGCGCAGCACTTCCTGCAGTGTTGTCGCGCCAAGCTTCACCTTCTCCAGACCATCATCCATAAGCTGAACCATGCCAGCCGCCTTTGCTTCCTCCCGGAGCTCCTGAATTGTCGCTCCTTGTGCAATCAGCTGCCTCAGCCGGTCATCTACAACCAGCACTTCATGGACAGCAAGCCGTCCGCGGTAGCCTGTCTTGTTGCAGTTGCCGCAGCCGGTTCCCTTGTACAGCTTGTCAGCTGTGATTCCGCGGCTCTTCATATAAATAGCTTCCTGCTCACTAGGCTCATAGGCAGTCTTGCAGTCCGGACAAATCCGTCGGACAAGCCGCTGGGCTACAACGCCTACCAGTGAAGAAGCGATCAGGTAGGTTTCGACCCCCATGTCACGGAAACGCGTAACGGTGCTGATCGAATCATTCGTATGCAGTGTAGATAATACAAGATGCCCTGTAAGCGAAGCCCGGATCGCCATCTCGGCCGTTTCTGTATCACGGATTTCACCGACCATCACGATATTCGGGTCCTGTCTCAGTATCGAGCGTAGCCCTGCGGCAAAAGTAAGTCCGATTCCCGGGTTTACATGCACCTGGTTAATCCCTTCCAGCTGGTACTCCACCGGGTCCTCCAGCGTCATGATATTGACACCTTCCTGATTCAGGTGATGCAGCGCCGAATAAAGCGTAGTCGTCTTGCCGCTGCCTGTGGGTCCTGTGATGAGAATGATGCCGTACGGCTTCTCGATCATGCTCTTGAACGCTTGATGATTACGTGAACCGAAGCCTAGGTGATCCAGCGCCTTCACACCGATGCTCAGATCAAGAATCCGGAGCACGATTTTCTCACCATGGATGGTAGGAAGTGTCGATACCCGAATATCGACTGTCCTGTAATCCACCTGCATCTTAATCCGACCATCCTGCGGCAGTCTCCGCTCCGCAATATTCAGTCTCGCCATAATCTTGAGCCGTGCAGTAATAAAGCCCTGCATCTGTTTTGGAATCATCCGCTCGGTGCGAAGCACGCCGTCAACCCGGTAGCGGATAGCGACATTGGCTTCCCCCGGGTCCACATGAATGTCAGAAACCTGCAGCTGCACAGCCTGCTGAATCATCTGGTTAACCAGCCTCACGACAGGAGAGTCCTCATCTGTAATCTCCGTCTCCCGGATCTCTTCCTGATTGGGAAGCTCGACCATCATCTGGCTCATGGAATCCTGCAGGCCGTAGTGACGTGCTATGGCGCGCTGAAGCTCATCCTTGCTTGAGATAGCGGGTTCAATTCTGAACCCTGTGCTCATGCGGAGCTCCTCAATGGCAAAATAATCCAGAGGGTCCGCCATCGCGACCATCAGCTTGCCGCCTTCCTTATGAAACGGTATTGCTTGATAACGCCGCGCCAAGCTCTCCGGAATAATCTGAGTAATCGTAGGATCTATCTGATATTTGTATAAGCTGACATGCGGAATGCCCAGCTGAAATTCCAGTACCTCGATCAGCTGCTGCTCCGTTATGTAGCCTTGGGTTATGAGCAGGTCACCCAGCTTCTGCTTCGACTTGCTCTGCTCTGCCAGTGCTTCCTGCAGCTGCTCCTGCGAAATAATCCGGCTCTCCACCAGAAGGTCGCCCAGCCTTTTCTTCACGATGGCCATTTGCCGTCCCCCTACCTCTAACCTTTTAACAACGGTCTAACAAGCCGGGAATGAACCCCCTCGAAAACTAGTCTTAACTACCTAATATTTAGAATGTGTTAGAATTTTGTAAGATCTGTGTTAAGTGAATTTTTTTGTAGTAAATTGTCGAATATGATTATATTCCATTTTGGTCATCTTTATCAGGATCATTATACAATGTCGCTAATGACAAGACAATAACCAAAAATATTGTATCTTAATTTGTCTTCGACAATTCTTACAGCCATATTACAAGCACGTGAGTATATACACCTATTATTAGTCCTTTTATACTATGTCTATGCATATTGGAATTCGTTATCATAGAGATATCCGAAATAGGAGGCACTCCATGAGAAGAAGAACGTTCAACCGTCCGCTTACCCTTCTAGTTGCGCTCAGCATGATTTTCACAGCCTTTGCAGTCACAGGAATTGGCGAGCGTCAGGTGCATGCCGGGACAGGTAAGCTTGTCTCCCTTCAAGCGAAGATAAACGCCAAATACGTAACCATAACCAGTAACGGAGCAGCCGTATCCACCAGCACAACGGATGCTGCGGCAGCCGAGCTTTTTGAACTCAGCATGCTAAGCAGCGGCAGTATTGCCCTAAAGTCCGAGAGTAACGGCAAATATGTGAGCGTCAGTTCCACTTCAAGCCGGCTTACAGCTGCTGCATCGAGTATAGGAGCCCGGGAACAGTTCACACTAGTCCATCACACAGACGGTACGGTATCCCTTATCGATTCCAAAAATAAATATGTGTGCGCGGACAAGTCGCTAGACAGCACCACCTATCCGCTTGCCGCCAGCAAAACCTCAGCCGGGGCATGTACCGGCTTCAAGCTGACCGAGCACCATCCCGTCAAGATTCTGGAGATTACTGACACCGGGAGCTCCGATATTCAAACCATTCTCAGTCCCGTCCCTTATATTGAGGTAGAGACAATGAGCATGAAACGGTTCGTCGCACTCCGCGGGGATCTGGACGGCAAATATGATGCTATCTATATCGGCAAAGGCAGCTATAATCCGGAGACTGTTCCGGTCACAACTTCTTCCAACCGGGAGAGCTGGCATGATACCCGGAATGTAATGAACGACATCACCCAGCTTAAGGCCAATGAGATCATTCAGCATTATATTAATAAAGGTCTGCTGGTCATGTTTTACAGTGATGCGGGTCAGCGCAGCGGCCTTCTCTACCAGAGTCCACAGAAGGGCAAGCTCTATAATACGTTCAGCCGTTTCAGCAAGCCTTCAGAAGCCCGGGACAATGTTCTGTTTATTAACGAGGACAGGCTCATCCGTCTGGCCGGCCTGTTGACTGAGGACAACTATAGCCGAATCCTGCGGCAGCGGCCCAAGCTGGTCCTAAGCGAGCGGCCCATTGATTACAACGTGAATCCTGATTACATTCACAGCACAGGCAATACGCTCACCTTCAAGTTTAACGCCGCCAATATCCCCGACTTCAGCCAGCGGAGGCTAACAGCCAACCTGTATATCGGATTGGACCAGGTGCTGCGGTTCACACCCGACCAGATGGTAGCATCCACACCCGTAACCGGGCCAGAAGGCGAATTGACCTACCGTCTGCCCAAGGGCTATTCCGGTGTCCACTATTGGAAGCTGGAGCTTGTGGACCAGAACAGCAGGCTTAAGGATTTTCAGAGCGGTGTGATCCGCTTCAAGGATGAGACGACCGTCGTTAACGTGCTGCAGGTCATGCCAAACGGCAAGCTGTTCAGCTCCCTGCAGCGGGACGCCACACTGAAGCAGTCCTACTTGAAGAAGGCGGGCGAATTTGAGATTCATATCGACGTGACGGAGTTTAACAAATTTAACAGCGGCGGGTATCGGGAATTGAACGGCCGGTACGATATGCTGATCTTCGGATTTATCGACGAATACAACCGTTATTCCGGCATTAGCGATGCCGCGGCGGAAGCCGTTAACGCATTCATCGGCACCGGCCAGGCCGTTATGTTCACACATGACACCGTCTTTGGAGACAACAATAACTGGATTCGCTACTTCCAGGATACGACCGGGCAGAGGGGAACACAGACCAACCTGGGACTAACCGCCCCCAGGACATCGACGACTACCGTAAAGGTCAATGATGGGCTGCTCACGCAATATCCGTTCAATATCAGCCATGCAGCCACTTCGGTTGCCAGAACGCACAATCAATATTTCACCCTCGATCTGGAGGATGACAGTATTATCAGCTGGTATAACATTTCGGGCGGAAGCCGGGACCCTAATGACAGCTGGAATCATTACTACACGTATTCCAAAGGCAATGTCACTTATTCGGGCAGCGGGCACGTCTTCCTGAACAGCCAGACCAGCTACTTATCGGACCCGTTTCCCGACTGGGAAGAAAAGCTGTTCGTCAATACTATGTACCGGGCGTTCATCGGCTCGAACCATGCGCCGAAGCTGACTGTCTTCACGCCGCGCCCCTATACGGAACTGGAAGACAATTATATTCCGTCTTATCAGAGAATCGCAGTAAGCTTCAAGCCTGAGGACTGGGATTTGGCCGACCCACGCGTATATGTTGAGGTTAACTTCAAATACAACGGGCAAATTGTGCGCAAGTATCAGCAGGCGGATGTCTTATCAGGCTCCACCGTGACCCAGACATTCACGAATCCGCTGCCCCAAGGCGGCGATCTAACCGTAGAGGTGATTGCGCGCGATAAGAAAGGAGCCAAGACCATCAAGGAAGTGCCGGTCAAGATCAAGAAGATCGAAACCAATCTTACCGTCAGCCGGCACATGTCAGGCCTGAGAGAAAGTGCGGACGGCAATGGAAGCCCGGTGGCCGAAAAAGGTGATCCGCTGACCGTGCACTATCAGCTGACGCCTATGCCCATACCTGCACACTCTACAACGGAGCCGCATAAGCTTGTCATCCATCAAGTCTCCTTCCGCGAGACCATGCCTAAGGGCATTGAGATAACCACTCTGCCTTCATGGATGAGCACCTCCGGGAGTATAGATTCCGGCTATACAATCAGCGGCACTCTGCCCGATGTAACATACCAACTCTCGGAGGACGGCAGCATGTACACGGCTGAACCGATCCGCTTCGAAGTCGGCATTAGAGCCGTCAACAACGGCAACTATACATTGGATCAATCGCGGGTGTCCTTCCGGGATATTGGCGAGACCCAAACGATCACCGTTCCTTTCCAGCCCCTGAGCTTCCAGGCCATCACGATGATCGACAAGCTGTCGCTCGCAGGCTCAGAGATAGCTGTTGGCGAAGAATTGCCGCTGCATCCTTCATACAGTCCGGCAGACGCTACTTCTCCCATCTTCACCTGGGAGTCCAGCAACCGCAGCGTACTCGAGATCAATGAGATCGGGACTGTGAAAGGCATCGCACCCGGTACAGCTATCGTAACCGTACGGGATGCTGTAAGCGGCCTGACCGCGCAAGCAGCCATAAATGTCGTGAAGACAGGCCTTAGCATTAATGGCGGCAATACCGTGACGGTAGGCTCTGCCCTGCCGCTGCAGGCCGTACTAAGACAAACAGCGAATGAGACGATTCAGGCTGATTCGGTAACTTGGAGCTTCAAGAACGAGGCAGACAGCACGAAAGCGGCGATTGCCGAGGCGGACAGCGGTAGTGTCTGGGATCGCAAACTGACCGGCACGAAGGCCGGTACCGTAACAGTCGTCGTTCAGGCAACGACCTATGATCTCGCCACCGGCGCTGTGAAGCATACCTACTCTGACGAGCACAGCGTCACAATCGTCAATCCCCGACTGCGGATCGCCGGTCCGTCCGAGACCGGCAAGGGCGAGCAGATCGGGCTTCGCGCGGAATGGATCGATACGGAAGGAAACCCAGTTATGCTGCCAGCTGCTATGGTGCAGTCCGTCACCTGGTCCTTAAAGGGACTTTCGGATGCCTCCAAGGCCAGGCTGACGTCCGGCACTGAAAGGCTGGAAAGTACATTAAAAGCAGTGGAAGCCGGCAGCGTAACCGTAGTTGTTACCGGCGTTCTTGCATCCGGTGACCAAATTACAGCCGAGCATACAGTTGTCATTAACGACCGCAGCGTCCGCATTACCGGGCATGATGCATTTGGCATAGGAGAGACGATTAATCTGGGGCTGGAGTGGCAAGGCAGTCCTCTGCCGCCAGGCAGCATTCAAAGCATCAGATGGACGTTGAAGGAAGGGGAAGCTGCGCGGACCGCTTCACTAAGCAGCCCGCCTGCCGACCCTCAAACAGCCAGCTTGACCGGCAATGATGCCGGGAGCGTAACCGTTGTTGTCCATATTCAGACGACATCTGGCGCTGCCTTCAGAGCTGAGTATGAGGGCACCGTCATCCGGCTTCGCCTGCCGGCAAGCCGAACGATCACACAAGGAAGCAGCCATTCTCTGGGGCCGGATCTGCAGGTGCTTCCAGCATCCATGCGCAGCCGCATTCTGCCCGGGGTCAAGTGGCTCAGCAGTGATTCCGGTATTGTAAGTCTTACAAATTCAGGCATAATTACTGGTCTAAAGCGGGGCTCAACCATCATTACGGCTATCTATCGTCCCGATGCTTCAAGACCGGAAATCCGGGCCAGTATGATAGTGAAAGTTGAACCGTTGTACAGCGGTGATGTGTACTGATAAACCATCATGAGCTTACAAAAATAACGCCATCCCAAGCCGATAGGCCAAGGATGGCGTTATTTTTCTGCTGCCCCAAGGAAATGAGTTCATGATAATTGCAGGAGCCAGTATATTTACGCTGCGATTCGCGCACATTATGCCAATACTCCATATGGAAGGGAATAACAGAATGGACATCTATCGTGCCCAGGAAATTGCTGCCTCCCCCGTAATGGCTAATGTGACCTATAACGGACAACAGGTATACATCCAGCATGTGGACGAGGAAACCGAGACAGCGAGAATTTTTCCGCTGGATCAGCCTCAGGCCGAACAGAGCGTGCCGCTGCGCAGCCTGACCGAACAGTAAGTGAAGCAACGCCACAACAGGGAAGGGGCAGTGCATCCGCTTCCCTGTTTGATTTTGACCCCTTACATCCCTGGCAGCGGCATCTGCTCCTGCAGCGGTTCCTGTTCCTGCCGCATCTGCAGCTGCTCCATGATTCCTGCCACAATAGCCTGAGCAACACGCCACTGGAAGGACTCATCGAACATGACCGCCTCCTCCGCCGAGTTCGAGAGGAAGCCGATTTCGAGCAGCAGGGCATCCATAGTCGCATCCCGCAGCACCTTCAGACTCTTGCTCTTCACCTTGCGGTCGGGGAAACCCGCTGCTCCCAATAGATGCCTGTGCATCAGCTCGGCGAATGGCCTGCAAGCTTCATTGTAGTAATAAGTCTCTGTCCCCCTGACCGAGGGGTTTTGCGGAAAAGAATTGCCGTGTATAGATAGAAATAAATCGGCACGAAGCGCGTTAGCCATAGTCCCGCGGCTGCCGAGCTCTACATACGTATCATCGCTGCGGGTCATAATGACATCAACGCCCGGCTCCGCCGACAGCAGCTCAGCAACCTTGTGCGATAACGATAAGGTAAAGTCCTTCTCCCTCCTGCCCGATACACTTGCCGCACCAGGATCAGAGCCTCCATGACCCGGATCAATAACGACCAGCTTCTTCCCATCCTGGCCAATCGGCTGAGCGGGTGCGCTAGCTATACCTGCATTCAGGTCGATAACGATGTAAGAGCCGCCTTCCTGCCCTTTGAGCACCTCATAAGGGATAACCTGCGCGGTATCTATAACAATACGGACGGCTGCCGGGTCTTTAGAGAATACGGAATAACGAATCCGGTTCACATAAGCATCATTTACAGCGATTTCTCCCTGTCCGCCGGTCCCGACCGATTGCGCAAGCGAAGCGGAAAATACCGCATTGGATATATCCATAATGATCCGGTCCGGACCTGTCATTGTAAAGATCTTCGGCTCTACCGCTGCGCTGGTGTACACGGTCAACCGGTTATCCGCATAGCTGATCGCCTCTACCTGTACAGGAGCCGCACCGCCCGGCACCCCCGGAGCTGCCGGTACCGCCGGATCATGAGTCGGTAGATCCAACTCCGGTTCTGCAGGCATTACCGTATCAAGCGACACCGTCTTGCTCTTGTTATCCCAGCCTACCCTAAGACCTAACTCCTCCCCGACAAACCGCAGAGGAATATATGAAGTACCCGAGATTACTATCGGCGCAGCCGCCATACGTTTGGCCGCTCCGTCCACCAATGCCTCTTCACTTCGGATCGTCATCTCAATGGTCTTGCCTGACGCAAACACCGTCACCTTCTGCTCATTCCGCTGCCACTTCACCTCATAACCTAGTCCCTGCACAACCATACGGATCGGAATCATAACATTGCCGCTTACGATCGGGATGGTGACACCCGGCAGCATCTCAAGCTTCGCTCCGTTCAGCACAATTGATGCCGATGCTGGCTCTGACCCCGGCTTCGCCTGCGCCAGTGACGCTTGTCCCGTAAGAATTAGACAGAAAGCGATCCAACAGATGACCAATACCCTTAACTTCCTGATCATTTCATCACCATCCCACAATCTTTTACATATTCATCCAGCCACCTATTAGACGACGAAAATCCGCAAAGGTTGCGAGTTTACAGCAGATAGAATTCATGTAACGGACCATAAAAAGAAACAGGTACCGCCTACTCAGGCAGTACCTGTTATCTCTTAGCGCAGTACAGCGATATCCGGGTTGAAGGACTTCAGCTTAAGCATAATATTCTTGAAGTTGGAAACCGCTACTGTGCATTTCTTGGATCTTCGGTCGGGTCTTTCATCAAAGTAAACGAGACCCATCCTTTCGTCGACCAGCGTAATTTTCTGCATATTAACCGCATTGTTGCGGTCAACCTTATCGAAGACATAACCCGAGTGAAGGAACGTCTCAATAAAGTACTTCAGCGTGCCCATGGCGAAGTATTCGTCGTCTAAGGTGTGGAACGATACACGGTTAGTCATGCTGTCATAGGATATGTACAAGAGATCGTCCGCTTCGACATGAACAAATCCAGATTTTCCGTCAATGTCATGAGTCAGAGACAAAAGCATGATTTAACCCATCCCCGCCATAATTATTTCAGCAATTCTTCCGGCGTTTCGTCTTGGTGAAAGTACATCCAGCTAGCTGACGATACAACTGCAACTGCAAGAGCAGCTAAGATTGTCGCAAGTCTGTAAAAAACTTTACTTTTCACAGGCTTCACCTCTCCCTTATAGTCTTCTTATCAATGATAGGGATTGAACGAACAAGGTAGCAGTTAAGACTGAATCTCCTGCTAAGAAACTTAATGCTACAATCCAGAATGATACCAGTTTTAGTACAGGAAAATGCTTGGCTGATATCCTGGTTTGCCGCTCAATTCTAGATGGCGCATAAATTAAAACAAGAACCGCACTAACAACATTCATAGTATCTATGATCTGCGGTTGGAATTCAACGAAAGTCAGTCCGGTTAATAGCAAGGTAGAGAGCAGAATACACCACATACCTGAGCCTAAATGATATCCTCCAGAAACCTGCCTTAATAAAGCAAAGGAAAATAAGGATATGCAGGCTTCTGTCAGTCGCCCTGTAATACAAGCAATTGAGAGTGTGAACGATATGATTAAAAATGTATTGATCAAAAAGGAAACAGAATACCGTAGAACCTCTACACTTGCGGGATGATCGGGTGCCGCCTTCTTTATGGATTCAGCGATTCGCATAGAGACAGCATAGATTGTCATCGTTCAGCCAATTCCTTCTTGATTGAATATACCAGAAAGATCAACAAGGCTATTAACAGGCCAAATAGATTCAAATAAACATTTTCAAATAATACCATGCCGATCCAAGCAAGAATGAATAATCCGATAATCGTAATGACAAAAAGCCTCTCGCCTTTAATTACTATATTGTCGAAATCGAAAGTAAAGCCAAGTCTTTTCCTGTAAAGCCCCCAACCTATAAGAAAACCGATAACTCCGGTAACACCTTGAATGGTATAGGTTTTCCATGCATGTGCCGCTGCTTCTTCAATAGAAAAATATCCAAAGGACCCGAATATGATTAGGGTTTGTATTATTCCTAGCCCTATGAACCCGGTTACTGTCATAATTAAGGACCAGATCATCGGGATTCTAATGATAGTGTTGAAGAATAAAGCTGTTACAATTAAGTTGCCAACTGTGGAGAGCTGGGAGAGTTCGAGCATATCCCTAGTAATATAGTTTTGAAATGTAATGAGTAAGATCATCGTTAATACATGCCATATATACTTCCGAAGATCCATTCTGAAAACATAGAGGGCAAAAGCATAGATTGCCAAGCCTTCAATTGTGGAAAAAAACATAAACCCCAGAAAACTCAACTCTATCAGTCCCCTCGAGGATTTCTTGCCCTAGATAGATGATTTCTCCGCTAATCATTAAATTAGCAACTTCTTGTTAAGAACGTCTGGTAATATTTCGTCCTTTTACTCTGATTTGAATATAAGACAAAGACCTATTAAAATCAATAGATTTATTCCTTTTGAAGGATATTCCAGGATGCTCTTGGGACTTCGTACCCTCCTAGTGAGCCAACGCATTAAATGTTGAATATAACGGCTTTGTTAACACTTTATGAACTTCAAAGTACTCTAATGACACTTTTTTGTAAACGCATACATTTAATTGCGGGCAGGTCGTCTGCCAATAAGAGAACCAGCGCCGCGTCCCTGCAGCTGCTGGCTCTCATCTGTTTACTGGCTTTCCAGCCACTTGCGGCCGATGGTGACCTTGACCTTCTTGACGCGCGGCAGGCCGGTGCTCTGACTTGTGAAGACATTTTGATTATAATCAATGACAAATCGGGACTGTTCGCCAGGTATCGCCGATTGGCTGCGGGCATCGAACTGCAGGGACCTCTCTCCCTCAACCGCCTTTGTCGAACCTAAGACTGCATTGATCGTGATGTCTCCGCGGGCAAAGAAGCCGCCATTCATCCAGAAGGTCGATCCTACTCCGTACAGCTCCGCTTCAGCATCTGTGTAGAAGAAGGCATCCAGCGTATAGTCATCTTCCCTGCTGTAGGCCTCTGTAATAGGCTGAAATGCGTCATAACGGTACACATCGACCGGTCCCTTCGAGATCAGGACCAGCAGCTGCTTGCCGCCAATCCCCCTGATCTGTGCATCGACAACCTCTGTTTTGCCGAGCCCGATCATGGTCGCATCCACCGCAAGCTTGCCCTTGATAATTATATCGCCTGTCACCAGGATGTTGCCGCGTATGGTAACGAACTGGTCTTCGTAGTTTTCCACAATCAGGTCGCCGTTCACGATAAGCCAATTGCCCGCCGATTTATCTGTGTAATAGATGCGCTTGTAATCATCGCCCAGCTTGAGCGGACCTTCGACGATTACCGGCTTGGCCAAGCTCTCCAGCTTAGCCGCAAAATTGCGCACCTCCGCCGCATAACGCTCCTCATCCTCTATTGTAGGCTCCGCAAGCTCAGGCATAACCGGCGGCGTTAGCCATCCCTCTCCGTCCGGGCTGCCGTCTCCGTTGCCATCCTCCTTGAACCGTTCGTTAAGTATGGACAGCATATTATCCTGCTTCTTCATACTTCCCTCGTACCTGGAGGCCAGCTCGTTCCGCACATTCTGGTCATCCCCGGCCGTTAAGGCAGCCTTGTCCAGGAAGGACTGCTCCACATCAATGGAGACAAACTTCTTGTTATCCTTCAGCTTGATACGGCTCGGCTCGCTATGCAGATAACGGGTGATATGCGCAGGATCGCTCAGCGGCACATAGATGCTTACCCGGTCCTCACGGTGCTTGATTCGATCCACTGCCGATACATAGACTTCGCCGTATTGGCCTCCCTGCTGAGCCAGATACGGGAACTGCGATTGTACAGCAAGCTCCTGGCCCAAATACCGGTAGCCGGCCATACTGCTGAGCTTCAGCTCATCTCCCACATACAGATTGCCTGCCAGATATGGCGAGCCGTTCAGGATCACATCCCCTTCCTCCGATCCCAGCCCGTAACGCAGAAAATCCGGGAATGTATCCAGCACAATCTCCTGCGACAGCCTCCGGACTGAACCATTCACTTCCGTCTTGGCCGTCACCCTCAGGTAATAATCGAGCTTCTGCTCATCTGCTTGCAGATCCTCCCCTGTATAAACGATCGACTCAATGAGGCCGCTTGCGCCTTCTAAGTCCGTACCGACAGCCCTGTCGTTGAATGCCTTGACAAAATCCTGCAGCTCCGCCATCAGCTCAGCGGGCCGGATAGCCATTTCCTTGCCATTATATTCTGCAGCGATATGCGCCGCCGCTTCGTTCAGCGCTTTTTCCGCGAGATGCAGACTCTGCACATTATCCTCACTCTTCTCTGTACGGTGAGCTCCGCCGATACTAGCGCTTAGCACGGCCATGCCCAGCATCATGAAGAGCAGGATCATGAATATGACCATCAGGAAGGCCGATCCTCCCTCTTCCCTCAACCGCCTCAAAAGCCTTTCCCCCGTTCTCCCTAAAAACCGAATTTGCTGACCAGCTCCAGCTCCATAGGCTCATTCCCGTGCATATGGCGCAGGAGCAGCCTGACTTCCAGCAGTCCGCTGCTGCAGGCGTCTCCCGCCGGGCAGCTCAGCTTGATACTGGAACCCCGGGGTTCCTCAGCAGAAACCGGGACCACCTCTGCCTGAACCGGGATTTCCCGGCGCCCGACCGCTTCCTCGATAAACAGCGCTCCTCTGTTCTCCCCGTTAGGCGCGATATACAACTGGTGCTCCACTCCCGGATTCCCGTTCAGCCGCAGCGCGATCTTCGTCCCGCTTCCGTCCAGCTGCTCAAGCTCATCCGGGCCAAACGTGTACAGCTCCGTCATAATGGAGGACATAATTAAATCTCCTTCATCGCGAAGCGAGTTTTCTATACTAATCTTGTTATAAGCATTGATTCCAAAGGTAATAGAGCCGTATATAACACCAAGCACCACCGACAACAGCGTGAGCGACGCGATCAGCTCAATTAGTGTAAACCCCCGCTCATCGGCCGCTCTGTTAACGAATCGCTTCATCGGTAATATATCCCTCCACCTCAGTCCAGCCGCGCTTGTTATCCGGCTCTGCCGCATTCTTGACCGTCACCTTCACCGGAATCAGGTAAGGCGCAATTGCCTTCCTGTCCGCCGAATCTCTCATTTGCTTATGCAGGCCGTCCTGATACTCTATCATAATCTGATAAGTGATCCCGTTCACCGTAGGATTCAGCACCGCTGCCAGCACCTCCGGGTGGTCGACAAGCGCCGAATAAACACTGCATGCGGCGGGACGGCACAGCTCTGATGTCAGCGAAGGATGATGCTCCGCCTCGTCACGCAGGTCAAAGTATCCGGCAAGCTTGTCGAAGCTCTGCTTCTCAATATAGAACAGCGCATTGCGCGCCAGATTGACCATAACCGTCTTGCTCTGATTCCCCTTGGCATTGGCTAGCGACTGGGCAAAAAAGCCTGTCATCGTCAGCCCGACGATAGATAATATGACTACTGAAAGCATAATCTCAATAAGGGTGAAGCCTTCTTCCCCGCTGCGCTGCCGTCTCATCCGCCAGTCCCTTCCCAAAGGATTCATTTTTCTCTATTTTATCATAGTTCGACATCGTCCGACCTTCATTTTTTGTTAGCCGGGCCTTTAGTCAGGGTATCCCTGCGGTTGACATTTGCACGCGCCAGCGGTATAACAATACTAATCTAAGTAATCTGTTAAATAACGATTCGGTGAAGAGAACAGGTACATCAGCAACGCTTCGCCCAGAGAGTCGGCGCATCCGCTGAAAGCCGATCCTAGCTTCTGATGCTATATCATCTCCGAGAATCCGGGCCCACTCCAGCTGACCACAGGCAACGAACGTTCATCTTCAGCGGCAAGCCCGGACGGCCATCCCCCGTTAGCGGGAGAACGTTCCAATACGTTAAATGAGGAGCCGTATATCCTGCGCAGCCAGCCCGTTACCTAAAGTTGGGCCCTGCAAGCATACGGAACCAGGGTGGTATCGCGAGTCAATCTCGTCCCTTTGGACGGGATTTTTTTGTGTCGATTAGAGGACATCAACTCGCAAAAAAAACTTGTTAGACGGGATTTTATACCTTATATCGGTCGATTTATTCAAGCGGCTTAAGCTGGCTTTTTGACGATAGAATCAGAATTGGACAGGACCTGTTAAAGGTCGGGAAAGGAGAGAACGGGATGAAGGATCAGGAGCATGCCCGCATTCGCGACGGAGTGGGGCTTGGCGATATCGTTATGGCCCAGCATCAGTTGAAGGAGGTCGTCGTACGGACGCCGCTGCAGCACAGCAGAGTGCTGTCCGAGCGCTATGACTGTCAGGTGTACTTGAAGAGAGAGGATTTGCAGGTTGTCCGGTCGTTCAAAATACGCGGAGCCTTCCATATGATGCGCAGCCTGCAGCCGGAGGAGCTCGCCAAGGGAGTCGTATGCGCAAGCGCCGGCAACCACGCACAGGGTGTGGCCTACTCCTGCCAGACACTTGGCGTACCGGGGAAGATCTTCATGCCAAGCACCACCCCGCGCCAGAAGGTCAAGCAGGTGAAGTTTTTTGGCGGTGAACAGGTCGAGGTCATATTGGTCGGCGACACTTACGATGATGCGTATACAGCGGCAATTGCAGTCAGCAGGAAGGAGAGCATGACCTTCATCCATCCGTTCGATGACCCGAAGATTATTGCTGGCAACGGCACCATCGGGCTTGAGCTGATTGAAGATGCGGACACGCTGCCCGACTATCTGTTCGTAACGATTGGCGGCGGCGGTCTGGCTGCCGGGGTCGGTGCCTATGTGAAAAATGTCGCTCCCTCCACCCGCCTGATCGGTGTCGAGCCGGAAGGCGCCCAGTCAATGAAAGCCTCACTGGAAGCCGGCGCCGTGACACCGCTGGAGCAGATCGAGAAGTTTGTGGATGGCGCCGCCGTCAAGCGGGTCGGGGACCTCACCTTTGAACTGTGCAAGGAATTCCTGGATGATATTGTCGCTGTTCCGGAAGGCCAGGTCTGCACCACCATTCTTGATCTCTATAACGCCAGCGCTATTGTGGCCGAGCCTGCGGGCGCGCTTACCATCTCGGCACTGGAGCAGTATCGTGAGCAGATCAAGGGCAAGACGGTTGTCTGCGTGGTCAGCGGCGGCAACAACGATGTCGACCGGATGCAGGAAATCAAGGAAAGGTCGCTCATTCACGAGGGATTAAAGCATTATTTTATGATCAACTTCCCGCAGCGGGCAGGCGCCCTCCGCGAGTTCCTCGACGATGTGCTCGGCCCGCATGATGACATTACCCGATTTGAATATACGAAGAAGCACAACAAGGACAACGGTCCCGCCCTCGTCGGCCTGGAGCTCAAGCACAAGGAAGACTACGAGCCCCTGATGGCGCGCATGCGCAGTAAAGGACTGCAGTTCCAGGAGCTGAACAAGGATTCGTTCCTTTTCAATCTGCTGATCTGATGTTTTGCCGTGATAAAGAGGAAGAGGGAGTCCCGGGCCGCAACTGCGCCACTGTGGACTCCCTCTTTAATTATGTCTAAGGAGCCTGCTACCACGCATAAGCGCGAGGCGCATCTCCGCCCGGTCCCGGGAAAATCTCATCGAGACGCTCCAGCATGCCCTCGTCAAGCTTCAGCTCCAGCGCGCGCAGCGAGCGCTCGAACTGCTCGGCCGTCCGGACACCAATGATCGGTGCAGTAACAGCCGGATTAGCGAGCAGCCACGCCAGCGATACGATATCCTCGCGTTCGCCCAGCTCATCGCAGAGGGCTGCGTAAGCTTCAAGCTGTGCTCTGTGCTTCTCAACCCGGCTCGTATCGCCGCTCCGTTTGCCCGAGCCGCCGCGCAGGGCATTGCCTCCAAGCAGGCCTCCGTCCAGCGGGCTCCATGGAATAACGCCAAGGCCAAGCGATTGAGCGGCCGGGAGCACTTCAAGCTCAGGCAGACGGCACAGCAGATTGTACTTGTGCTGCTCGGAGATCAATCCCAGGAAGCCGCGGCGCTTCGCTTCTCCCTGTGCCACTGCAATATCCCACCCGGCAAAATTGCTCGAGCCGACATATCCGATTTTCCCCTGGATAACCGCTGTCTCAAACCCGCCCCACAGCTCATCCCAGCTTACATTGCGGTCTATATGATGCATCTGATACAGCTCTATATGATCGGTCTGCAGGCGGCGCAGTGAGCCTTCCAGGTGGCGGCGCAGCTTATACGCAGATAATCCGCCTTCTCCATTGGGGCCGTCATACGGGTCACTCATATCCCCATAAAATTTAGTAGCGAGGACGGTCTTCTCCCGGCGTCCGCCCCCCTGGGCGAACCAGCGGCCGATAATTTCCTCTGTGCGGCCAGCGTTTTCCCCCCAGCCGTAAACGTTTGCAGTATCAAAAAAATTGATGCCTGCGTCAAGTGCCGCGTCCATAATACGGAATGCGTCCTTCTCATCTGTATCCACGCCAAAGTTCATTGTTCCCAGGCAAAGCCGGCTGACACGCAGTCCGGATTTTCCAAGATACGTATATTGCATTAGATAGTTAACCTCCTTTTTTTTGCCGAAGCCGTTTGAGAATTTGTGTGTATAAGGTTAATATCAGTATAGCAAGCATGGGTATTTCTTACAAAGGTTCCATACCGTGTTCATACTCTGATGACATTTCTGAGTTAGACTACGAGCGGAGGTGTGTCTTTCCATGTCCTTGTCAAGCCTTGACTGCAATCAATCATTCACAGGTAAGAAAATCATGCTGGTTTACGCCTCGTATGGGGAAGGACACCTGCAGGCGGCGCGAGCGCTGCAAGCCGCTCTTGAAGGCCGCGGTATTAAGCAAACTGTCATGGTCGATCTGATGGCTGAAGCCCATCCGTGGATCAGTGCGTTTACCCGCAGCTTCTATATGAAGAGCTTCACCCTGCTGCCGGGCCTGTACGGCTGGGTTTATGATACGACGCGCGATATGCGCCATAACTCGCTGTTTGGCGACTGGCTCCATTCCTTCGGCCGCTCCACCATGAGACGGCTGCTGGAGAGGGAACGCCCTGACGCTGTCATACATACCTTTCCCATGTTTGTCATGCCTACACTTCGCTCTCAATCCGATATCCGGAAAATACCCAGCTGTGCCGTCCTGACGGACTTTGATCTGCACGGCCGCTGGATTCACCCCGGTATTGACCGTCTGTACGTGCCGACTGATGACCTTAAGCAGGAAGCTATAGACCGGGGCATGGCTGCTGACCAAATCTGTGCCAGCGGCATTCCGCTCAAGAGCGGCTTCGATTATATTGAGCCTCTCCCCGAATACCGGGAACGCTTCGGCTTTACTGAGGATGAACCCATTGTGCTGATCATGGCTGGCGCTCAGGGTGTCATGCCGGATGTGGCTTCCTTGTGCCGCCGGCTTCTTCAGCATCCCGGTCTGTCGGTGGCTCTCGTCTGCGGGCGTAATGCGGTTCTCGCCAGATCGGTCCGGCAGTCGCTTGGAAACGCAGGTTATGGTTCCCGGCTGAGAATCTTCGATTATGTGGATCGGATTCACGAGCTCATGGCCATCTCTACCTGCCTGGTCACCAAGCCTGGCGGCATAACGCTGGCGGAAGGGCTTGCGGCAGGGCTTCCGATCTTCTTGTACCGGCCTGTCCCTGGCCAGGAAAGACGGAATGCCGAATATCTGTCGCGCATGAAGGCGGCGGTAGTCTGCAGCCGCCCGCAGGATTTGGTGGGAGAAATTGTGAAACTTATCCGCCAGCCTGATCGTCTACATACCAGTAAGCAAGCTTTAGCCGCCCTGCAGAAGCAGCAGGCGGCCGAGACGATCGTAACAGATTTCCTCCGGACTCTTCGAACCTTCGAAGACCGGGGAATATCGTCTCCACCGTCTCCGAAGCATCGGAAACGGCTATTCCGATTACAAAGGGGTAAACCGGGTGGCATTCAAACGTAGCATCGCATTCGGACCGGAAATTATTCTGTTTTCGGTCATTCTCTTTTTTATTGAATTTGTAAGAGGCGCCGTCGCAATCAGCTTCATTCCGATCTATGGCGAAAAATCGCTGGGCCTGTCACTTGATATAATCGGCGTTGCGATAACCGCGCATTATTTAACAGACACCATTCTTAAGATTCTGATCGGATGGCTGCTTGACCGGGTGTCGGTACGGACCGTTGTCCATTCTGGGCTGCTTATATCGCTCTTCGGCGTTGTCCTGCTGGGCTTTGCCGAATATCCCTGGATGTTCATTATGGCAGCAGCCATTTACGGCATCGGCATATCGCCGATCTGGATTGTCTGCCTGACTAAGGTGACTGAGGAGCGCCGCGCCACGCAGATGGGCTATCTGTACACGATCTGGTTTATTGGTCTTGGCGCTGGCCCGATCTGCTCGAACCTGCTACTGGACTATAGCCCGAGGCTGACCTTCTACCTGCTGGTAGGACTGTCCCTGGTCGCCTGGCTTCTGTCACTGTTTATCAGCAACCGGCAGGAACGCCAGGTCGCTACGATTCCATTCGGAGAGCAGCTGGCAATTCTCCGCGAGAAGCTGCACCGTATGAGGATGCTGCTGCCGGGGATGATCCTGCAGACGACAGGAGCCGCGATGCTGGTGCCTATCCTGCCCAGCTTTGCCGAGAAGCAGCTTGGGATTAACAATTCGCAGTATTCCATCCTGCTCGTTGCCGGCGGAGCCTGCACGATTCTGGCCCTCATGCCGATGGGACGGTTAACGGACCGGATTGGCGGACGCAAGTGGTTCCTGGTTGGCGGGTTCACGATCTTCGCCTTGTCACTGGGCTTCCTCGCGACAACCCCGCCATTATGGCAGTGTGTGCTGCTCGCGGCTGTTCTCGGCATATCCTATGCAGCCGTGCTGCCCGCCTGGAATGCCCTGCTTGCCGCCTATGTCCCCCCTGCACAGCAAGGGCTTGGATGGGGGATTTTCTCCACCGTGGAAGGCATCGGGGTCATGGTCGGACCAGTGGCCGGCGGCGTCATCGCCCAGCTTCAGAACGAGTCCAACGTCGTCTGGATCAGCGCCCTGCTGTTCGCGATTATCGGCGTGTTCTACATCCTGTTCCCCGCCAGCCTGTTTACCGGCGGAGAAGACAATCACAGCGCAACCTGACGGCATTGCCGTCAGGCTTTATTATGAATACAATATGTAATATCACAATTTTTATCGAAAAAGCTGGTGAACATGATCGATATTCAACAATGGCTGCAGGAACTGAAGCAGCTCGATAAAGAGCAGCTGCAGCAAACCATCGAAAGTTATTCCGCTTTTGGCCCCCTGCCGGGCCTGCTTTTGCCGCTGCTGGAGGCATTCATGCCGTTCCTCCCGCTGCTGCTGTTCGTCGCGGTGAATGCCAATGTTTACGGACTGTGGCTCGGCTTCCTGCTGTCGTGGGCTGGCGTATCTGCCGGTTCGATCCTGATGTTCCTGCTCGCGCGCAAGGTTGGCGGCCGCTTCGGCAGCTGGCTGCAGAAGCGTTATCCGGCTACCTCCCGCTTCTTCCACTGGATTGAGCGCAAGGGCTTCACGCCTATCTTCCTGCTGGCCTGTTTCCCGTTCTCGCCTTCATTCCTGATTAACCTTGCGTCCGGGCTTAGCACAGTGAAATTTCAGACATTCATGATTGCGATCCTGATGGGCAAGGCTGTGATGGTGTTCTCGATCTCACTGCTCAGCTTTGACATCACCGACCTGGCCAGTGAACCATGGCGCATTGTCGTTGCACTCGCCACAATAGCGATTATGTGGTTTGGCGGCAAGCGGCTTGAGGCACGTTACCAAAGCGGTTAAGAACGAATATCCAAGTATGCAGACAGCTTACGGCCGGGCATAAGATAGGAGGCCTTGAGGCACACTTAACCGGGAAGACTGGTGAAAGGAGTGACCTGTCATGTCTGGCGAACAACCGTCACATAAGCAGCGCAGGGCGGCGTATGTCCAATCCAAGGCGGATCGGACAGGCGCCGGCAAGGACAAGGCTTCCCGCATGCAGTCTGAAGCGGATCAGGCGGCTTTCCCTAAGCACGGCCTATAGCCCGGAAGCGAAGCACCGGTTATCATCCGCTTTTTATTATGACTACCAAGGAGGCCAGCGCAATGAACAAGGTTCAGAAGGACAACCAGGATATGCTGCCAATGTCCGGCGAGATGGTCGAGGTTGATGGCGTCTATCTGAACGAGGCCGGCCGGGAGGAGCATCTGCACCGCGGACAGCATTTTCCCTCTGATGTAACACTCGGACCGACTGAATGGAAGCTTGTCGAATATGCATTTGATAACCACCATGACGGCCGTACGGACCCAAGGCTTGTTGCCAAGAATGAAACCGAGGACAAGAAGGGGTTCATTGCTACACCGAAGCAGTTCGTAGAAGGCACAGATCACTGATACTCTTACTCCTGACAAGCAAGCCCCGCCGCCCTTCCAGACAGGAAAGGCAGCGGGGCTGTATCGTGCAGAGCGTATGACGCAGCATACCCGTTTCTTTTACTGTTCCTTGCGCTCCTCAATTTGATTCACCAGCTTGTCGAGCCGCCGCAGCTGATAATCATATTCGAACAGGGCTGTCGCGACGAAAATGAGCCTCTTATGTCCATCCGGGTTCGCGCTGACATAATGCGTGAGCTCGCTTACGAAGCTCCCCTCGCGCCCTTCCTCTGGCTCGATCTGCGCGCCTGTCTTCATCTTGCCTTCGGATTTGAGCAGGATATGCTCATGATACTTCGTCAGCTCCTCGAGCCTTTCATCGAAGCGCAGTGACCATTCCTCAGCTCCCGGTGCCGAGAAGTAATGCTCTTCGACGGCATCCAGCAGGTCTGCTCCCTTACGGAGTGCCTTAATCATCTGCTTGGACAGCAGCAGCTGCCTGGCACGGTCCAGCTTGCTCTCCGGCCGCACCGAGCGCTCCTCCTCGAACAGCGCATACCGTTCATCCAGCTTGCGCAGTGTTCCATGCAGCTTATCCTTCTCTTCCTTGTGTACCTGCTCCTTGATTTCGTTGGAAATGGCTGTCCGCAGCAGAAGTGACAGCTGACCGTAAGCCTCCCGGATCTGGTCGAAGAACTGCTTCTTAGGTCGTGGCGGGAACAGCAGCACGTTGACGAGAAAAGCGCAGCCCATTCCCGCCATAACCATGAGGAAGCGTCCCAGCGCATAATCCCAGCCCTCCGAGTTCGCCTCCATGACCGCCACGACGGTAACCAGCGTAAGGCCGATCGCACTCTCCATCTTCAGCTTGATATTAAGTAAAATAACCGCGATACATACCAGACCGACAGATATTGGCGTACTGCCAAGCACCTGTACGGATGCCAGCGCAATAATCGCGCCCAGCACATTGGACTGAACCTGATCCAGCACCTGCTTCCAGGAGCGGTATATCGATGGCTGTATAGTAAATATGGCCGCAACCGCTGCTATGATTGGAGACGGAAAATGAAACAGCCCGCTTACGAAAATCGCCAGTGCAACAGCAACACCTGTCTTCAGCACCCTGGCCCCGATTGTCATATTCCGCACTCCCTTCTGTCATGATTGGCTTAACTATGTAGTGAATCTGCCGCCGGCTCCAGCTGAAGCAGCGCGCTTGCCGTTTCCCGCCCGTTAATGACCAGCACCACTCTGTGGGTGCCCGGATAATGCTTTCGCGTCGATAGGTCTGCCCAGCGGTGTGTTCTTGTCCCCTCTACGAGCGATCCTCCTGCAGATGTCTTGTCCGTGAGCAGGAACAGCTTGCGGGAGACCTTGCCGCTGGCTTTCACAAAATCAATACCGTACTCAATCCGCAGCCGCATAGGCTCACCGCCACGCACACGCAGCCGGTAGGAAAGCTCTGTCTGTCCTCCTACAGCGATCCGGTCAGGCGACACCTCCCATGCAAGCACGTCGGCGAGCAGCTCGCCTTCCACGCTGTCTGCGTAACCGAACAAGCTCATCACGTCTGGATGCGCGGCCCGGATCAGCGTCCGGCATCCGTGGCGGATGATCCAGTCCGTATGCGGATGGGTGCCCTGCCAGCGCCTTGCTGTCTCGATGACTAATCCAGGGTGATCCTTCGCGATATCGTTCAGATTATTAGCCACGCTCTTGCGCACATACAGCGACTCGTCCTGCCTGAGCTTCTCCAGTATGGGCAGCAGCGGTGCAGGATCCTTCTTGAAGACAGGCAGAGCCTGGGCCCACGGGAGGCGGGGACGGCAGCCTTCGCTAGCCAGGCGCCTTACATGCTCGCTCTCATCCTCTGCCCAGATCGCCATCTGGCGCAGCATCCGCTCCGGTTCCCTAATGAGGAACGGCCGGACGGCAAACTCGGCTGTAGAATTCCTTGTGAAGCGCTGCAGGGCCTCTATTGAGCGTTCCCAGTGCTCCGGCGCAACACCGTGCTGCTCGACAAAATCGGGAAACACCAGATGAGGAAGCCCGCGGAATTCTCCTTCGATCGTATACAAGATGTCCAGCGCCCGGCCATAGTCGGCAGGCAGGTACTGCCCAAGCAGCTGCGAAACACGCCGAGTGCGTGCTTTGAGCTCCATAAGCTCCCATGCTTCATCCAGCACCGCATGTTCAAATCCTGCTGCATCAAACGCCGGTTCTGCACGTGAGGCAAGCTCAGCCAGGCGGCGGATAAAGTCTGGGCTGTATTCATTTTTTAAAGGCTCGGCCATCAGTTCATCTCCTCCTTCCGCTATTATAGCGGAAATGCGGCCGCCCTCAAAAACCCATGCTATCTTTTACCCGCATTGTGGTAAATCTCACATTACAATCGGCACAAGTTGACTTCGCAGATGACAAAGTGACACCCCTTCTGTAGGAAAAGGGGGCCGATAGCCCTCAGGCTCTATGTATTAATCATGAGCTGCCGAAATAATTACATTATGGCATCCTAACTGTAAGAGTGTGGGTTCAGTCGTGTAACACTCCCCCTATCATAAACCCAATTCTCAAAAAATAGATTGCAGTCTAGCCATGGAGCTTGGGCCGCGAGGGCTGGTAGGAGCGATTGGCGCACTCGGACCACAGGGAATCGCAGGCGCACTTGGACCCCAAGGTATAGCAGGACTGGCAGGAGCAGTTGGCGCAGCCGGAGCAGTAGGACCAGCGGGACCTGCTGGACCAGCGGGACCTGTGGGGCCACCAGGCGGAGTATTAGCCTTTGCAGATTTTTTTTCCTTGGCGCCTCCTGATAATCCAGTAACTGTTGCTCCAAGCACAGATGTAAGTTTTCCCCGGAATGGTCCAATCAGCGGGACCTCAATTACCCGTATAAATGCAAGCTCATTTAACTTGGCTGCAATTGGCACCTATCAGGTCTTGTTTCAAGTTAATATAGTGGAAGCGGGTCAACTGATACTAACGCTCAATGGCGCTGATCTGGCCTATACGGTAGCCGGGCGTGCGACAGGTACTTCTCAGATAATAGGGATTGCACTTGTGCAAACAACGGTCATTAATTCCGTACTGGCCGTTCGTAATCCTGCCGGGAATTCCACGGCACTCACAATCACGCCATTAGCGGGAGGAACAAGGCCCGATTCCGCACACCTTGTTATTACGCAAATTGCTTAAGTAAATAATTAGAGCGACCTCCAGATGGGCTCTTGAAGTAATGACCTTGCGTCCCCTCATCTTGCCGAGGCGCTTTTTTTATTTATCCGATTAATGCAGTATATTTAAAGCTGTTGACACGACACCATACGGTGTCTTATAATTCAAAACGTCACTAAATAGTGTCCATTTGTCGGTTATAAATATCCATTCCCAGAGGAAATCATGCTAACTATACACTGCACATCGCCTCATGGGCATCGCGTCCGAAGAGCCGCAAACTTTAGGAGGAAGCGGGCTTAACGCCTGTCCTTCGTATCGACAACGACAAGAGATTTATACAACAGAAAATTACATACTGGAGACGCTGTTATGAACGAGAACAACCAGTCACGAGATGTATTTGACGCAATTGCCGATCCAACCAGGCGCCAGCTGATTCGTTTGCTATCCGAAGCAGAAGAGCTGCCTCTTCATGAGTTAACGGCACAGTTTGAGATGGGCCGGACGGCCGTATCCAAGCACTTGGCAGTTCTCAAGGAGGCGGGACTGGTACTTGACCGGAGGGTCGGCAGAGAAACAAGATTTAGACTTAACGCTTCTCCACTCCGAGAAATTCAAGATTGGGTTGCTTTCTACAGTAAGTTCTGGAGTGAGAATTTGGTGCGATTGAGCCGGCTATTAGAGGAAGAGGAAGAAGAACCGAATGGTGGGTTGGAATAATTGACGGCGAAGTGCTTATCGTGGATGAACCAGACCGCTTAACCTATACTTGATAGCCAAGATGTCAGCAGCCGACAGGAAATAGAAAAGGGGTGTTCCTTGATGATCAGCAGCAGAACAAATCCCAAGGTTGACGGATTTATGAGGAAAGCTACGAAGTGGAAGGAAGAATTTGAGAAGTTGAGAAAAATTGTTCTCGACTGTGAGCTGACCGAAGAGATCAAGTGGATGCATCCTTGTTATACGTATGACAATAAGAACATTGTTCTCATACACGGATTTAAAGATTATTGTGCACTTCTGTTCCACAAAGGTGCCTTATTACAGGATCCCCACGGGATTCTCATTCAACAAACGGAGAATGTGCAGGCAGCGCGCCAGATCCGGTTCACCAGTGTTCAAGAGATAACGGAGATGGAGCATATCTTGAAAGACTATATTCATGAAGCCATTGAAGTTGAGAAAGCCGGCTTGGAAGTTGAATTCAAGAAGAATACAGAGCTTCCAATCCCAGAGGAGCTTCAACATAAATTCAATGAAATGCCTGCATTGAAGACAGCCTTTGAAGCTTTGACTCCGGGACGGCAAAGAGCATACATACTTTACTTTTCTGAGCCTAAACAATCCAAAACCAGGGAATCGAGGGTCGGAAAGTATTTGCAGCACATTCTCGATGGCAAAGGATTAAAAGATTAGCACATGCCCGATCCCGGTCATCCGCCAGCAGCAGAGCAGGTATATACAGACAGCTATTTTCAACGCTGCGGGATTGGGATATGCACCGGTACATCGAAAATCATAATTAAAATGGTTGATATCGGTATAGACAAGACATAAGCGGCCAGGGGATGCCGGGCATGAAGCCTGAGCATAGGGAACATCATGAAATCGAACAAGATTGACCACATCAGATTCCAGCCATGGTTATATACGATTCGGTTAGTGAGCGCAAACACGCTCTCTACACCAGCATACAGCCCAATCCAGAACAAATAATGCAAGAGAACCTTTAAGCGGCCGCCCCCCTTAGGATACCCCCCCAGAAACAGTAGAACAGTCGCCGGGAAGGTTATAAGCGTATGTAGATACTCTGTTAATGAATGGTTAGGCATAATATCCGGACGAAGCTCCCACAGCAAATAGTTCGCGCAGATAAAATTGTACATGGCATTACCGAGCGCCATATATAGCATCGTCGGATGGTACACCTGCCAATTCCGCAGATCAGCCCGGCGCCATACGGCATATATGGAGAACAATACGATAAGTAAATGCATATCTACACACCCGCCCATCCGTTAATCTGTCTTATCCTGCCCTTATCTGCCAAGTAAATACACGAGGTTATAAGTCCGTGCAACCAGGGATATCCGTATAAGGCGTTGTGGGCGAATGAAATCGGCTGCCTTCGTTCAAGTTATGAGCACGGGAGGTGATGACGATGACAGGTCGCAACAATAAGCCTAAGAATAACGGCCCTGCTTCAAGTCCAGGGCGACTAGACCAGTTCGGGGACAAGCTTGCAGAGGATACAGAGACGAAGCCGATGAAGAAGGGCGGCAAATTTTGTTAAAGGCAGCTTGACCACATGGCATTATGCAAATAACAAAAAAAAGAAACCGGAGGCAGCTATGCCTCCGGCTCTATGTTGACACACTGCATCACCCGAACCTTGCCTTCCAGCTGTTCATGTGCGCTTGTAAGCCGCTAACCCTCTGCAGAAGGCTTCAATCATCAGCTCGAGGGTAGTATCCAGATCAAGCGGAAGACCGAAACCCCCTGCCCTCTCCAGCTCCGCAAAACCATGCAGCATGCTTCTGAACCCCCTTACTGCATGCAGTGAGGCATCCCCATTCAGCCCAAAGAAAGCCATCTGCTGCTGAACAAGCCTGACGATTGTACCGGCTGCTTCTCCCACCCGATCTTCCGCAGGATCCGGCGACCGGAGCACCGCTTCATAGAGACCCGGCTGCATACGCGCAAAGTTAACATAGGCTTGGCTGATCCGCCGCAGAGCTTCCTCACCTGGATTCCCTTCAGCAGCAGCTGCCATAGCTGCATGAAGTCGGTTAAGCGCCAGCAGGGTAAGCTGCATCCGGAGCTCCTGAAGCCCGTTTATGTGATTGTACAGGGACGGTGACCGTACCCCCAGCTTCTCCGCTACACGGGCCAGCGTTACCGATTCCAATCCTTCCGCATCCGCAATCTCCACCGCTGCAGTCACAATGATCTGCTTATCCATTCCAATACGGGGTGACATCCTATATCAGCTCCTAACTTGCGATGTACTTTGCATCAGCTTTGCTTCAAGATCCCTGATGGCTCCCTGCATCGCCTCCACCGGGCTCTGAAGCATCCTCCCATGCCCCACAGCGAGCAGCCTAGGCTGCAGGTCAGCCAGCCTTCTTGCACTTACAAGGGCGGTTGCCGCGTCCCAAGTTGCCAAAGCCGGGAAGGGAAACAGCAGCTTCATGCTGCCGGATACCGCAATGCCTGGCCGTGTCTGGAAAGTATCCCCTGCGATAAGCGTTCCGCAGCGTGAATCCAAGAATGCCATGGAGCCTGGTGTATGTCCAGGCGCTGCCACTGCCTGCAAGCTTCCCACAGAATCGCCATCCTCAAGCAGCACATCCGGTACAGCTGGCGCCTTCTTCGGAACACCGCCGCGAACCGGCGACTGGGCTTCATGAGGGTCCAGCGTCCGGTCACCGTTGAGAAGCCGTGCATCACGCCTGGATATATACACCTTCACGCTGTCCCCCAGTTCCCTGACCAGCGCTCCGAGCGCGCCTATATGATCATCATGCGCATGGGTCAGCACGATGCGGCGGAGCGGTTTCCCCGATTGCCTTACCTGCTTCAAGATTGGCCCTGCGGCATAAGGAAGCGCGCAATCCACCAGCGTCCAATCCTCTTCTTCTTCCACCAAGTAGCAATTCACCGGGAAAATCCGGGGCATGAAGGAAAGCTGCAGACCGCTCGTATACGGGGTAACTCTCATCGAAAACCTCTCCTCTTCGCCAAAACTAATGATATTAGTTTTAGGATACACGAATCCCGCCCGCTTCGCAAGCAGACATTACGAAGGCCTGTCTTGAAAATAAGCGGCATCGTAGACACAAAGACGGAAGGCCGAAGCCTCCCGTCTTTCTTAACAATTGCTATTCATCATATAGAACCGCTGCAAAAACAGCTGCTTAAGTGAAGTGTGGGAGTTACCGTGCCATCAGGCTGATTACAGCCGCCCAGAAAGGCAGACACAGCATTACACCATTCAGCAATCCGATGCCGATGCTTCCTTCTCTTCTGACCATAAGTCAACGCCTCCTTATTCCGGCTAGCCAGTGTAATAGGGTAAAAGTTAGTATCAAGTATGCCTTTATATATTACATATTAAACGTGACGACCAAATATGTAACCGATTTCAATATTTTAAAAATTCGCTCATTTTTGGAGAACTCCTGCTTAGCGAAAAAATAAAATGGTTATTACCCGGTTGATCGCCATTGTCATCGGAGAACTGTACGGCACGCAGCGCTACTCTTGTTAAGCATTAACTCCATTGATCGTTGACCTCATTAATTCTTGTTTAACCCAGTATATGCAAAAAAGAAAAGAGCCGTCTCTGCTCAAGCAGATTCAGCTCTCTTCTCTAATGCCCATATTTCATTAATGTGCCACACCGTTATACGCCATGATCCACATGGAAGCGAGGACGATCGTCAGCACGATGACAAGACCCAGAATAAGCGTCATCAGGTTGTATCTTGGCTTCTCTTCTTCGTTCAGATGCATGAAGAACAGCAACTGTACGATAAATTGGAGAACCGCGGTAACAAGCAGGACGATGATGGTTCCGGTCCGCTCAAGCATGCCGTTCAGGACAACCACGAGCGGGATAATCGTCAGGACAATCGACAGGAGGAAGCCGATCGTGTAAGACTTGAACGAGCCGTGAGTATGGCCGCCGCCGTGCACATCATGATCTCCGGCTGCGCCGTGGCCTTTCGCAGAATGCTGCGCCATCTTACATCACCCCCATCAGATAAACGATCGTGAAGACGAAGATCCACACGACGTCAAGGAAATGCCAGTACAAGCTGATGACATTGACCTTGCGCTTCGTAACACTGGTAATGCCTCTGCGGGACAGCTGCAGAATAATAGCAATCATCCAGACCAGACCGAGCGACACGTGAAGGCCGTGTGTGCCGACCAGCGTGTAGAAGGATGACAGGAAGGCACTAGTTCCGATCGTTGCGCCTTCATGCACCATGTGTACAAATTCCGTAACCTCCAGCGCGATGAAGGAAGCACCGAGAAGCGCAGTTACAATCAGCCAGCCGATGAGGCCCTTGACATTGCCCTTGTTCATGGACAACACCGCAAGGCCGCTCGTATAGCTGCTCGTCAGCAGGATGAAGGTTGAGGCGATTATGCCCGGCATAGCGAACAGCTCATCGGCCGTAGGGCCGCCGTTCGTGTTGCCATGCAGGACGATATAGACTGCAAACAACGTACCGAACAGAATACAGTCGGTAATCAGGAAGATCCAAAAGCCAAAGGTGCGCATGGATTCAATATCATGATGGCCGTCATGGCCATGCTCGTGACCTTGATGCGCGCCTGCACTTGCTTGTGCCATTATACCGACCCCCTAGCCGCGGCTTCCGTACGTTTGATGTCGTCCACCGGGATATAATAATCCGTGTCATAGTTGAAGGAATGCGCCAGCATGCAGATCGCTACACCAGCAAGACCCGGGATCGCCATCCACAGCCAGTCAAATACAAAGCCAAAGCCCGCAATGAACCAGAAGAACGACTTGATGAATGGAATGCCGGAATTCTTCGGCATATGAATCGGTTCGAGCGGCTGCTGCTGCTTCGGCGCTTGGCCGGCGGCAATCCGCTGCTTCTCTTCCCACCACTCATCTTGGCTGCTGACCTGCGGAAGCGTGGCGAAATTGTACAGTGGCGCCGGTGAAGGAATTGACCACTCCAGCGTACGTCCGTTCCACGGATCGCCCGTCGTATCCCGCTTCATGAATCGGATGCTGTGGGCAATCTGCCATACTTGGAACAGGAAGCCGATACCCATCAGGAAGCCGCCGATCGTTGAGACCAGGTTAAGCTCCCACCAGCCGCTGTCCCAGCTGTATGAGCTGACCCGGCGGGTCATGCCCATCAAACCGAGAATGTACTGCGGCATGAAGCAGACATAGAAGCCGATGTTCCACAGCCAGAACGCCCACTTGCCAAGCTTCTCGTTCAGCTTGAAGCCGAATACCTTCGGCCACCAGTAAGCCAGACCCGCGAAGTAGCCGAATGCCACGCCGCCAATCAGTACCTGATGGAAGTGCGCAATCAGGAAGTAGCTGTTATGGAACTGGAAGTCGGCAGGCGCTACGGACAGCAGCACTCCGGTCATCCCTCCAACGACAAAGCAAGGGATGAAGCCAATCGTCCAGAGCATCGGTGTCTCAAATGTGATCCGGCCGCGGAACATTGTGAACAGCCAGTTAAACACCTTAACACCGGTCGGTATCGCAATTAACATCGTCGTAATCGCGAAGAAGCTGTTAACGCTTGCTCCCGAACCCATCGTGAAGAAATGATGAAGCCAGGTGAAAAAGGAGAGAACCGAGATGATCATCATCGCGAACACCATCGACTTATAGCCGAACAGCTTCTTGCGAGAGAAGGTTGCCACAATCTCGGAGAAGATACCGAACGCCGGCAGTATAACGATATAGACTTCCGGGTGGCCCCACATCCAGATGAGGTTGATATACATCATCGGGTTGCCGCCGCCGTCGAGCGTGAAGAAATGCGCGCCCAGATAACGGTCAAGGAACAGCAGAGCCAGTGTAACCGTCAGAATAGGGAAAGCAAAGATAATGGTGACACAGCTCGACAGTACGGACCAGGAGAACATCGGCATTTTCATCAGAGACATGCCCGGTGCTCTCATCTTCAAAATCGTGACGATAAAGTTGATCCCTGTCATCAAGCTGCCTATACCGGATATCTGAATACCCCATATATAGAAGTCCTGCCCGACTCCGGGACTATGCGACATCTGCGAGAGCGGCGGATAAGCCAGCCAGCCCGCATCCGGCGAACCGCCGATGACGAATGACAGGTTAAACAGCATCGCGCCCCAGAAGAACAGCCAGAAGCTCAGCGAGTTCAGGAACGGGAACGCGACGTCACGCGCGCCCAGCTGCAGCGGGACCACGATGTTGAACAAACCGAACATCAGCGGCATCGCCATGAAAAGAATCATAATAACGCCATGCGTCGTGAAAATCTGGTTATAGTGCTCAGGAGTCAGGAACTCCATCTCCGGCATCGCCAGCTGCGTCCGCATCAGCAGCGCATCCACGCCGCCGCGGAACAACATAAGGATGGATGCGATAATATACATAATACCGATACGCTTGTGATCGACAGTTGTCAGCCACTCGCGCCACAGCCAAGTCCATTTTTTGAAATAGGTCAGTATGAATACGATGGCAATCATCGTCAGCGCAATACCAACGTCAGCCCCGTAGATCAGCGGGTCGCCCGTTACAAAGAACTCGGAAGCGAATTGTTTAATATTCTCCCACATAGATGCTCACCCCCTCCTTAACGGTGGCCCGCATGCTCATCCGTCTCCGAATGGTGGTCATGCGAACCTTCAGCCGGCACTTCAAGATCCTCAGATTTCGTGTCGTCTGTTTTAATATCAATATCATTATGGTCTTCTCCGTGCTTCGTCGGCTCACGTGGTTCGGCTTCCCGTGTCGTGAGTCCGTGATTATGCGAAGCGGCATACTTGGTAACAATCTGCTCGAACAGGCCTTCAGGGAACGTGGAGAATGTTTGAACCTCTGAAACGCCCGGCTCCGCCAGCTCCTTGTAACCATCCAGTGTCAGGATCGGGGCCTTGCGCTTAACCTCCTCTACCCACTCGTCAAATTCTTCCTGCGAGGTTGCATTAGCTGTAAAGCGCATCTGGGCAAAGTCCTTGCCGCTAAAGTTCGCGCCCGAGCCGAAGTATTCGCCCGGCTCATCGGCCTGCAGATGAAGAGTCATCGCCATGCCCGACATCGTATACAGCTGACCGCCAAGCTGCGGAATCCAGAACGAGTTCATCGGTGCGTCCGATGTCAGCTGGAAGCGGATCGGCGTATCCTCAGGGAACTGCACATAGTTCACGGTTGCGATTCCCTGCTCGGGATACATGAACAGCCATTTCCAATCAAGAGACGTTACCTGAATCGTAACCGGTTCCTTATCGGACTCGAGTGCCTTGGATGGCTCAAGCGCGTACGTATAACGGACGGTTACGATAGCCAGAATAATAATGATAATAATCGGTATTCCCCACCAGATGGTCTCCAGCTTCGTGCTGTGCTCCCACTCCGGATGATACTTCGCCTTATTGTCCGGTCTTGCGCGGTACCGCCAAATAATGACTCCTGTAATAATCAGCACCGGTACAATAATCACGAGGCACAACAGCGTTGATATATAAATGAGGTCACGCTGCTGTTCGCCAATCGGCCCTTTCGGGTCGAGGACAATCATTTTGTCCGTGCAGCCCGCCATCAGAGCGGCCATCAGGGCCAGCGAAGCAAACGTGCCCAGCCGTCGAAGCCAACTACTTTTCTTCATACTATGAATCATCTCCTTATGGCCGTCCTAGTAATGGGGTGTGGCGAAATGCACTCCCCGTTAGACATTACCAGAGAGTAAAATCACCTTCTGTGAATAAAATAACAGATTACATAGATGGAGTCTCCCCCGTTAACAAATGCGTCAACGAAAAGACGAAAATCCGTAATACAACGTTCACCGATTTGACGATTGTTTAGCAAATGGAGGATCTGGCGGGTGATTTAAACCACTGCTGACCGTTCCTCCCCTCCAATTTATATATAAGTTCCTCAACAAAGAGAGCTGCTTCGTCTACGGACGAAACAGCTCTCTTATCACTCTTATTCAACTCTCCCGGCAGTTCCGGGCTGCCGCACAATGCCAATCAGATGATGTCGCTGTTTGCTTCATCCCTGCGCTTATGAACAAGATGGATGGCCGTCCCAATCGTATAGATGAAGACGCTGCCGACCATAAAACCGATGCCAAGCATCAGGCTCAGGTTCTGATCACTGAAATGAGTAACATTCCAGAGGCTCATTCCGACACCAATTAAGAGTGCCGCCCATGCCATCACATTCATAAAGGAAAAAAGGCGTCTGACTTCCTGTCCGTTCCGCTCGCGCCCGTTTGCACTAACTGTCCTTGTTGTCATTAGGATCACTTCCTATCGCAGTTGTAAGGGTTTTCGATAAACTTAGTATACCACATTTTATGCGAATGTGTTCAAAAAATGTTCAAATTTTGATCAAAATTCAGACACTTTTTATTACCCTTACAAAGAAGGACCCAAACGATCACTCTATTCACCCGTTTGTCGAATCGCTGGCCAACGAGTGTTAACCCCGCTCGCTTTTACTTTCGACAAATCTATTCTGACGCTGCACTTAAGCAGCTAACTCGCTCCCTTGCTGTCGATTTCCCGGGAAATGAAGGCGGCCGCCGCCATGATTCGAATCAACCGCCCAATATTCCCGCTACCGGTCCAGCCCAAAAATCTCCGGCCGTCCGCTGCTCGATCGGCTTGTTCGCCGCCTGCAGCTGAGGCACCGGAGATATTCAGTAACAGATCATCCTCCGAACGACAGCTTCTGCCGGCTAGTCGGCCATCGTTCGAGCTAAGATCAGCTGTTCAGCCGACTGCTGTCCTTTTGCCGGTATTGTTAGCCTCATGCTGCTGCTTCTCCTCACAGGCCAGACAGAGTCCGCTGAACTCAATATAGTAACGCTCCGCATGGAAGGACTGATCAGTCCCTGCCATCAGGAACGGGGATAGTGGAAGCTCATAATCCGATATGCAGCCGCACGCTTCACAGATCAGATGATGATGCGGCTTCATATTAATGTCATACCGCGAAACCCCGTCACGCTGAAGATAGAATTCTTTGACCATGCCGTGCTTCTTAAGCGTGCGCAGTGTATTGTAAATCGTCGTCATGCTGACATAATGCGGATTTACTTGAAAGATGGATTGATACAGCTCTTCCGCAGACGGATGGGCCAGGTGATTGTATAAGTGTTCCAATATAAGCTGCCGCTGTGTCGTCAACCTGATGCCGCCAGCCTTCAGTTTATTGGCCGCTTCGGCAATTTGCTTGTTCATTGGCTTCCCTCCTTGAATTCGGGCGAAGCTCTCATGCTGCCTTCCGCCTCCGCGCTTATACACTAGCACCATCTTAACCTCTGTTTGGCATGAAGCCGCTAATATCGACACCAAGACCTTGCGCCACACGCATGCCGTATTCGACATCCGCACGGAAGAAGTTGCAAATCGCACGTAATTGAATATCTTGGTTCGTCTGCTTCAAGTCATTTACCAGGTTGGCAATCAGATGATCACGCTCTTCGTCTGTGTAGGAACGGTATTTCTCGCCTGCTTGTGTAAAATCATCTGTCTTCTCAATCTTCTTGCGTCCTGCCGGTCCGGTGATCGGTGCTTCGCTGTCGCGGTAAGCCGGGTCTTCCTTCGGGCTCTCCTCATAGCTGTTCGGCTCATAGTTCACCGGAGAATTGTCCTGGTTCACGTTCATCGCTCCATCGCGCTGATGATTCCGGACAGGAGCGTACGGGCAATTAACCGGAATTTGCAGATAATTTGCACCCAGACGATAACGCTGCGTGTCCGGATAGGAGAACAGACGGCCCTGAAGCAGCTTGTCTTCGGAAGGCTCAATACCCGGCACAAGCACGCTTGGGGAGAAAGCGGACTGCTCCACTTCCGCGAAGAAGTTAGCCGGATTGCGGTCGAGCGTCATCGTACCAACCAGTTGCAGCGGATAGTCATCCTCCGGCCACACCTTGGTCGGATCAAGCGGATCAAAGCTCAGCTGGTCCAGGTGCTCTGGCGGCAGCATCTGCACATGCAGCTCCCATTCCGGGAACTCACCCTTCTCAATATGCTCATAGAGGTCGCGTGTCGCATGGTTGAAATCCTGCCCCTGCATCTCCCCTGCTTCCTTCGCCGAGAAGTTCACCACGCCCTGCTTGGATTTCCAGTGATACTTCACATAGGTTACCTTACCTTCAGCATTGATCCACTTAAAAGCGTGAACACCGAACCCGTCCATCTGGCGGTAGTTCGCAGGCGTTCCGTTATCCGAGAACAGCCACGTCAGCATATGTGTAGACTCCGGCGTCAGCGTCATGAAATCCCAATAACGGGCAGGCGTCTGAAGATTCGTGTCTGGTGACGGCTTCAGCGAGTGGACCATGTCCGGGAATTTCATCGCATCGCGGATGAAGAAGACCGGCAGATGGTTGCCTACGATATCATAGTTTCCTTCCTGCGTGTAGAACTTAACCGCAAACCCGCGCGGGTCGCGTGCTGTCTCCGGTGAGCCAACGCCATGAATAACGGTTGAGAAGCGGACAAATACCGGAGTCTCAATACCGGCTTCCTGCAGAAAGTGGGCCTTCGTGTGCGCCTTCATGCTTCTGGCTGTGCGGAATACGCCATGGGCGCCTGCTCCGCGGGCATGCACCACACGCTCTGGGATACGCTCACGGTCGAAATGCGCCAGCTTCTCAAGCAGGTGGTAATCTTCGAGCAGTGTTGGGCCGTTTTGTCCTGCTGTACGGGAGTTCTGATTATCTCCTACGGGAGCGCCTTGGTTCGTTGTCAGTCGGTTTATCATCGTTGAAGCACCTCTTCTTTTTTATGAATTAGACTTAATCTAAGTTCTTATATAAGCAGATTATACACGGCAGCGTCTCACCGTGCATGATGAGTGAGTGAAGCTTATATGAAGAACAGATGAAGATCATCAGGAATATTAAGATAGCTATGTAAGATGGCGGCTTACCGGATGTCAGCCATCCGGTAGCCGGCGCCGCGCATGGTAACGATATATTTGGAGGAAACGGCTTTGTCCCCAAGCTTCTTGCGCAGGCTTCTGATATGAACGTCTACGACATTGCTTCCGCCGACAAAGCTGCTGCCGCAGATGCGCTGCATAATTTCATCACGCGTCAGAACCGCGCCATCTGCTTCAAGAAGATACAGCAGCACTTCATATTCGGTCTTCGTCAGTTCAACGCGATCTTCCCCGCGGTATACAGACATCCGCTTGGCATCTACCGTCAAATCCTTATACCTTATATTAGAAGGATCATTACCCGAAGACACATTCGACTTGACAGCATCCTGCTTCGTGAACATGCGGAATATGGTATACATCGCTTCAGATACCGGGCAAGGCCAGGGGATAACCTGCTCGCCTGTGCGTCCGCTGCCTTCAGCCGAACCGTTAAGCGCACTCCGGTCTGCCAGATAGATCGAACGGGCGGCAATATCCGGATGAGACACAAAAGCCTTAATATTGCTGTAATCGCCGTATACATCTTCTGTCACAAAATCAAACAGATACATATCAATCGCAGGCCCGCTCTCAGTCAGTGACTCCAGCTTGCGAAACACCATAACATCGAAGCAATTCGCCGAGATTTCACGAATGAGATCATACATCCGGTCAGGCACCGGTGTAACCAAGGCAATCCGTTTGGTCTGCGGGCATACCGGTATACCGGCAGGCTGGCGGTAGCCGAAGCCCTGTGCCTGCCTGTGGTATGGCGCCTCCAATTGACCTGCTGCAGAGGAGGTTAAGGTTTGGAAGTTTTGCATGCCGGACACACTCCTTCTAAGTTAATGGTTGCTTCGTGAACAACATAACCGGTTTCTTCAGCGACAGCTTCCATCCACTGCTGCGGCACATCAGTCATCACTTCATCCACGCGTCCGCATTTGATACAGACAATATGATGATGGTCCTCAGTGCGTGCGTCATAACGGCTTGCCGCTTCACCAAGCTTGAGCTCACGGATCAGGTCATTATCAGTCAGGTAACGGAGCGAGTTGTATACCGTGCCATATGCAAAGTTATGACCTGCCGCCCGGAGACGCTCGATTACATCTGCTGCAGTCGGATGATCATGCGCCTGCAGAATAATATCGTAGACCGCTTTGCGCTGGGTCGTTAGATTGATTTTCATCGGGTTCACCCTCAGTTTTGATTTGAATTTAGATTTAGTATAAATTCAATAATTGCAAATTGCAAGACCTCTCATTGAACATTTTTCCTCCATAAACAGTATTCCTAAAAAGCAATCTGCCTAAAATATCACTTCTAATAAAAGACGGCCCGCCTCTTGCCAAGGCTGCAGCCGTCTTGTTTCATTTTCCCCCGTTAACCATTAACTGCGTTACTTATGATCTGCCGAGAAGCTGTTTCAATTCACTGCGCTGCTTGCTGAGACGTGCGAATTCTTCCTCCAGCTTCAGATCTGCCTCACCGCCCGCTCTCCCCTTGGAAGCGGGGACGGGCAGGCTGAGCCTGCCCAGTACATCGGTTAGCCGCGTTTCTACACGCAGCAGCTCCTCTTCCATCAGCGTTATTTCTTCAACTTGTCCTTTTGCCGCTGCCTGAGCCTGATGCTCCCGGTATTCCTGCAGCGTTCCATCAAAGCTGGTAACCTTCCTGCCTTCAATCTCTATGATCTGATCCGCCACCGACTCCACAAACCGCCGGTCATGTGAGACGAACAGCACGGTTCCTTCATATTCCTTCAATAGAGATTCCAACGCCTCAAGCGAGGAAATATCCAGAAAATTAGTCGGTTCATCAGCGATAAGCATGTTCATATCACTTAGGAAAACCTTAGCGAATGCCACCCTTACCCGCTCACCGCCGCTCAGCACGCCTACCAGCTTGAAGACATCATCCCCCCGGAACAGCAGTCTGGCAAGCACTAGGCGGATAAGCTCTGGCGGATGCACCGCCGAAGCGCTCACATTGTCCATGACGGACCGGGCAGGGTCCAGAATATCAAGGCTTTGGCTAAAATAACCGGGCCTTACAGCCGGTGCAATCCGGACACCATCTGCTCCCTCAAGCAAGGTTCGGAGCAGTGTCGTCTTGCCGCAGCCATTCGGTCCGATCAGCGCGACCTTGCGCCCGGCCAGCATCCGGAACGACGCATCCTGCCAGAGCAGCCTGCCGCCAGCATGAGCCGACAACCGTTCCACCGTCACAACCGCACGGTTATGCAGCAGTGCCGCATTCGGTATATCGAGTTTGATGCGCGGCAGCTCACGCGGCTTCTCGACCTTTTCCAGCTTACTGATCCGCGTCTGCAGCGCCTTGATCGCCTGATGGACACCCTTCTGCGTGGTCCCCTTCCGGTCCTTGAGCAGCTCTGACTCCCTCGTGCTCATCCGCTTGGGCGGCTTCAGCATGCTCCGGGCCTGCCCTGCCTTCAGCTGGATGGCCTGCTCGAGCTGTTTCCTCTTCTCGGTATAAGCCTCGAACTGCTGCTCCTGCCGCCTTCGCTCCTGTTCCCGCTGCGCGGCATAATCCGAATATCCGCCCTTATACACCTTGACCGTCCCTTCTTCCAGCGACCAGATGCGCGTGCACACCCGGTCGAGAAAAGCACGGTCATGCGACACCGTCACAATTGCGCCGGGATAGCGGTTGAACCGCTCCTCCAGCTGCTCAATATGCGCCGTGTCCAGGTGCATCGTCGGCTCATCGGCGAGCAGCAGCTCCGGTTGACTGTTGAAAGCCCGGTCGATTGCCGCAGAAGTTTCTTCTCCGCCGCTTAGAGGGTGTCCAGATTCTTTGGCTGCCGGACCCGCTGACCCGTCTTTCAACTGCGGAATCAGTGCTGTCCCTGCGTGCGTGGTGACCGTCCCGCCATCCGGCTCAAGGAGCCCGGCGAGAATATGCAGCAGGGTGGTTTTACCAGTCCCATTGGGACCGACGACTCCGATCCGGTCTCCCGCCCCAACACGAAGATAATCGATCCGGAATAGATGCCGGTCACGTACAGACGCCTCAAGCTGATGAACTTCCACTAACGTATGCATAACCAAAAAACCTCCTTATCCGCTTAGGACAGGAGGTGCGCCGCTATCACGATATGACCAAAGAAAAGCTGACAAAACAGAGAATGCCAATGGGCACAATGGTGTCCAGGCAGACTGCTGCTGTGGCTCTTAGTCCGTCAAAAATGCGCGCACGTATCCCGTCCGAAAAAAATTGCAGTACATGGCCGTATTCGTTACAGCCTCTGCTAACCTTTTTGCATGACAACAGGATTTAGTAGCGCATCGGACTAAAGGTCACCCTTTCCTTGTTTATTCGCCACCATCGTAACCGATTCTTCTGGAAAAAGCAAGGAGGCAAATGCGCAGGCATTACTTTAGAATAGTCTAAGCACAGGGCGGAACGCAATATTTTACAACAACACGCAAATCTTTACGGTAGTAAACATCCGTCCCCTTCTTCTATGATAAGGATATACTAAGGTTCAGGAAGGAAGGATGATGAACATGCGTCACCATACATTTGCACCAACTCCGCCAATGGGCTGGAACAGTTGGGACTGCTACGGAGCGGCTGTGCGTGAGGAAGAAATTCGCGGCAACGCGGACTATATGGCCAAGCACCTGAAGGATTACGGCTGGGAATATGTCGTCGTGGATATTCAGTGGTATGAGCCGGGAGCCGTTTCTTCCCAATACAGGCCGTTCGTGCCGCTGGAGATGGATGAATTCTCCCGCCTGATGCCTGCCGTTAACCGCTTCCCGTCTGCCGCAGACGGGAAAGGCTTCAAGCCGCTGGCCGATTATGTACACAGCCTCGGCCTGAAATTCGGCATTCATATTATGCGCGGCATTCCGCGCCAGGCTGCACATGCGGCCACTCCGATCCTCGGCACGTCGGCTACAGCCCGCGACATCGCGCATCCAAACTCCATCTGCCCGTGGAATACGGACATGTATGGTGTGGATGCCTCGAAGGAAGGTGCGCAGGAATACTACGATTCGCTGTTCCAGCTTTATGCCGAATGGGGCGTTGATTTTGTCAAAGTCGATGACATCGCGGCTTCCCGTCTGTACGATGCCCATCTTGACGAAATCGCCATGATCCGAAAGGCAATCGACAAGTGCGGGCGCGACATGGTGCTCAGCCTGTCCCCAGGCCCTGCGCCGCTGGAGTATGAGCAACAATTTACAGAGGGAGCGAACATGTGGCGTATGACGGATGACTTCTGGGATCTGTGGCATCTGCTCTACGGCATGTTCGAGCGCTGCGAGAAGTGGGCGCCTTATGTCAAGGAAGGCTCCTGGCCGGACTGCGACATGCTGCCGCTCGGCCATCTCGGGATCCGCTCGGTCGATGGTGGCGGCGCTGACCGCTGGACCCGGTTCACGAAGGATGAGCAGGTGACGATGATGTCACTCTGGTCGATCTTCCGCTCCCCGCTCATGTTCGGCGGCGAAATGCGTGATAACGACGATTGGACGCTGTCCCTCTTGACGAACGAGGAAGTGCTGCATCTGCATCGCACCGGCCGTGACGCGCGCCAGCTGTACCGTGAAGGAGATCGCGTCGTCTGGGTATCCGGCAGCGAAGACGGCGACACGTATGTGGGGCTGTTCAACACTGGCGATGAGCCTGCCGAAGTCAGCGTAACGCTGGAGCAGCTTGGCCTGAGCGGCGCCGGCGTCAAGGCACGTGACCTGTGGCAGCGCGAGGATTTGGGCACAGTCGGCGAGAAGCTGTCGAAGCAGCTCCGACCGCATGCTTCTATGTTGGTAAAGCTCACGGTATAAATACACGGCATGTGCCGGAAAGCTCGGGAATGTGGGCTAGCAACTCTCAGAATAGGTTTTCAAGAGCCGATAGGAAAGCCCGCCAGATCGTGGCGGGTTCTTCTTCTCGTGACACTACTCTTGCCCGTTATCATATGCCTTCTTAATGATGTCCAGAAGGCCGCTAGTCCTTGACTCATCAATCGTATAGATGGTTCCCGTATCCGGAAGCTTCATCAGAGTCCCTTTGCTGTAACGGTCGCTGACCCAGAGATAGTACTGCCGTTCTCCTAAAACAAACTGATACTGCGGATCAGCAATGTCCACAATACCAGGTTGTTTGTTGGCGAATCTTACGGCGTAGGTGAATTGCTTTACTGCATTCTTATCGTTAATCACCCGTTCTGAATTCGGAGCGGATTTGTAAAATTTGACCATCTTATTAATAACAATCTGCTCTTCTGTTACTCGTAACAGGAAGTAGCTGATGCTGATTGAGATTAGAAGCACAGCCAACGACCCTAAAAGGATAAATCGTATATTCGCCCTCATCATGTCCCCCTTTTCATACGAGCAGAATAGTTCTTGTGCTTATGCTATGGTTCCACTCTCAATACCATAGCTTTGCCCAATCCGTTATCCACGCGAATACGGCTGTCCTCCGTTAACTCTATTGTCCCAAACGGCTCAAAGGTAAAGCTCCTCATATCATAGCTATAGTCATAGACGCACTCGCCACCCTCAACGAAAGTAATGCGGCGTTTCCAATCAACCTCCAAACGATCCAGTCCGCAGGCTGCCCCAACGATTGCATCGATGGCCTCCCTGTTGGAGAACGGGTCTTCGAGTATATAAGCCGTATCCCAGTCAAAAGGGACCAGGTCCGAAAGCTTGGCCTCACGGCCTTCATGCGCAAGTAGCGCTATATTCTCTTCGATCTGACTTGAGATACCCTTGTCCCTGTCGCTATCATTAGAGAGTGTTAGATAGCCGATCAGTAGTATCAGTAGCATGAGCAGCAGCGCCGGCACCGGCAAGCTTCGTGTCATTTTATTCAATGGCACCGCTCCTTTCTATGAATGAATGAAACTGCCCCCCCGAGTAAAATATGTATATATCTGGAAGACCTGGCTTCTTGTTCAGCGGACTGCTTCCGAATCCTTGCGACGAGGAGTACAAGCCCAATGAAACATCTGCTGCTTCTATCTCACCTCAATACCGGAAAACTGGACGTTTGCCTTAAAAAAGCAAAGGTTCACGGCTGCCTGATCAGTATAGACAACAAGCTGGTCTATCAATTTTACAAGAATAAGAAAATGAAAACCAAGCAGCACAAGATTAATTCCTGCACCAAAAGTGTGATCTCCTGCCTAGTAGGCATCGCTCATGATCAAGGCTTCATCCCTGACTGGAATGAGCCAATCTCAACATACTTTCCCGCAATTCTTGAAGATCCGGATACTCGAAAACAGCTCATCACGGTCGATCACCTGCTGCAGATGTCGCCGGGCTTCGATTGGCCCGAGATGGGCGACTGGGGCGGATGGCCGAGCATGATTCACAGCACGAATTGGGTGAGGTATGTACTGGAGAGGCCGCTGATTGCAGAGCCGGGTCAAGCAATGAACTACAACTCAGGCTGCAGCCACCTGCTGTCAGCTATTTTGCAGAAGACAGCCGGACTGAGAGCGCAGGAGTTTGCAGATCGTCATCTGTTCGCTGCTCTGGAGATTAATGACTATATGTGGCATGAAGACCCGCAGGGAGTAAATATTGGGGGCTTCGGTATACATATGACGATTGAGGATATGCACAAGTTCGGAATGTTGTATTTGAATAATGGCATCTGGAAGGGTAAGCAGCTGGTAAGCAGGGAATGGATATCCCGATCAACATCCCCTGAGCACCTGACCTACGGGCATTTTGGCCCTTACGGGCGGCATTGGTGGACATCGCGGACAGCTGCGGACGAAAGCTATTATTTTGCGATGGGATTGGGCGGGCAGTATATTCTGGTTTTCCCCGAACGGCAGACTGTAGTGACCTTTGCAAGCGACACGTACGGAGATACGATGAGGCCGCTGCATATTGTCCGGCAGATGATTGACCAAGAGGTGTGATGCAGGTCAGCTGGGCACTACACAACGAGAACTCTGCACGCCCATACTCCTATAGAAGACCGAATCTGAAGTAGATAATAGACAGCACTATGACCAACGCCAGCAGCAGCCAGCCCCCAACCGAAAGACCGGCCAAGAAAGATAGGATCACCGAGAAGTTAAGGAGCAGCATACTCACGAGGACCAGCAGCGAGACGACAATCAGCACCAACAGATACTTCGGGATCGGATTTCTCGTTCTCATGTTCCGCCTCCTTGGACAGCATACACCCATTATGTGCCATGTGACCCTTATTATACAACTTCCACACTTACCGAAATTGAGCGTGAGAGGTCGGGCGGCTTTCCTCGCAGGTATTCATTCAAGAAAAAGAGGCTGCAACCTTTTCAACGCGGGGCATTCAAGGCATGCAGCAGCCGCTTCACAGCACTTTCTTAAACACGTAGCTCTCCTTACTGTAGCCCGCTCTGGTTTCATAGAACCGGTGGGCATCCTTTCTCGGAAAACCTGACGACAGCGCGATGCAGTAACAGCCGTTCTCCTTCGCGAGCTGTTCGAGGTGAACGAGCAGCTTTTCCCCGTATCCCATAGACCTGGCAGCCTGATCGGTAATCAGATCGTAGACCCATATATGCTTGTAATAATAGAGATTAGTCAGGATGGAGAATCCCGCGAGAGAAACCAGCTTGTCCTCCTCATCAAACAAAGCCATCAGCCGGTAGCCTTCGCCAGCCATACGCCCGTATAAATCCAGGTACTGCTCTTCCGTCAGGTCCGTTCGAAGCTGGTTCATAACCCCGTATGATTGCTTAATCTCTTCCGCACTCTTTAATTCTTGTATCCGCATGGTCATCATCCTCCTATGGATACAATAATAACCTTTTGCGCATCCACGATACATGGATAAAACCATCTTAGATTTGTAATATTCCCCGCCGGGCCTGCTACTCCAACCCCTCACTCTGATCATATAAGGATTGCAGCTCGTCATTCATACGATTCAACGCATCGCTAAGACTAAGCTCTTTTTCTAAGAATGCTGTTACATATTTCTCTGTAACTTCATCCATTTCCATTATGACTTCGGCTGGCAGCCGCCTGAGTGTACGGTTTAAGGAATTATTAATAGCCTTCATGTTGTAAAATACATTAATCTCTTCATTCTGTTCCTCACCGGTTCGTATGGGAAGTTCATACGGATTAACGGACGACATCGTTTTGGCATATTCCTCACTGCTTATGTAGCGGATGAATTCCCAAGCCTGATCCTTATGCTTTGCCTGTGCAGGTATTGAGAATACATGCGATATTGAGATACCTGAACCGGTATCCGGCTGCTCGTTACTTACGGGCATGGGCAGGACTCCCCAATCTAATCCTTCATACCGCTTCTCATTATAGGTTAATACACGATACAGATCAGAGCTGTCCACAGCCATCGCTACGTGATCCTTAAGGAACGGATAAGTCTCCTTTTCCTGCTCCACTATGTTCGTCTTCATCGTAGTGTCCGGCATCGCCGCGTAGCATGTCTTGTTTGAATGGCAGGTCAGCACCTGTGCGAAAACCTTCTCCCACGCCGGTGTATTAAAGGTGAAAGTATGGCTGCGAAAGAAGTTAAGACCGCTTGCCTCCCCAATTTTCAGAGCCATCATGAACGGGTATGCTGATTCTTTGCTTACAAATCCGTACGTTCTCCCCTGATCCGTGCCCATCTTAGTAAATGAATCCGCAAGTTTAAACACCTCATCCCAAGTCATCGTTCCTTGCGGATAAGGAATTCCCTTCTCGCGAAACAACCTCTTGTTATAATAAAGAGCTGACCCGGTAAACGAAGCCGTTAACCCATGCAGCTCCTGCTGATCGTCCTTTAAATAACTCACAACTGCCGGCATGAACTCATTCAAATTAATATCATCTTTATTCATCCAGTCTGTTAAAGTAGCCAATTTCCCTTGCTCGCGAAGATGGAGATAGTAGTCCATATTCAATGCCAGAAGGTCGGGATTCACTTCTTCCACCGCCTTCTCAACGGCTTGGTTCAAATCTTCACCAGGTTCTAACCTCTCGCTTAAGGATGTTACCTGTAAATCATATTCAGAATTCTTGGCGGTAAATAAATCACCATAATTTTGATTGAAATACTGTTCACTCCATGTCAAAACCTTAAGAGTTACAGGCTCCTGTTGTTCAGTTTCTGCGCAGCCTGCCAGGCCTATAGCCAAGAGGACAGGAATGATTGCGGTAAGAAATCTTCTCACAAGTGAAGCTCCTCCCAAGTAAAGTCTCTGGCGAAATCAGCAGTTCTTGCGAACGTCGATTTTTCATCAGTGTTTTCCTACTTGTAACCTATTATGTAATAATTAATAAACAACCGCAATGAGATTTATATTATCTCGCAAAGCAAAATAGACGGCTTTTAATCATCATTTCAGATGATCAAGAACCGTCTTTTAGTCAAACATGCAAGCCTACCTTTTACCTACGTAAAGACGAACGCATGATGCAGTTTCGCCTTCTCAAACACACAACTCTTTTTGCTGTATCCTGCAAGAAGTATCATAATTTGGTATAATACTCTCCATAGTAAAGGGGGTATTGGTATGATTATTGCTGAAATCATCGCCATCACATTATTCGGCATTATACCGCTGTATGCCGTCTTGCTTTGGACTTATTTCAACCCCGTTGAAAGTATGCTATTCGGTAACCGCTGGAAGTATAAAGAAGAACCCGAGCCGACCGACCTGGCAATCCGCTACGTCAAAGGTGCTTCTCTCTTTTCCCTAATTGCGCTCACTGTAATCCTTGGCCTGTTCATTCTGGGACACACGTAATAACGTCCCGGGACCGAGGCAGTTGTTCGAACCCGGATCGTATTTCGCTTCTGGACAACAATAACCTAACTGGATTGCTGTTCCCCCGCAGTTCCCTTCACCCATATATCCTTAAAATCAACCCAGCCCAGCGGATTGAATTTCACATCCTGCAGGGTCGGGTGCGACAGGGCGCTGACGCCCTGGCAGGTCAGGTAGACCGCTGCGCAGGCTTCTCCCAGCCGGGACTCTAACGTTTTAAACTTGCTCATACGTTCCGCAGGGTCCGCCTCTTTCACCAGCTCAGCCGCCTGGCCGTCCACGAGCGCCTGCAGTTCATCGGTCATCGCGCTGCGCAGGAAGCTGTTTGCAGACAGCAGGTATTCGAGCTGACGCAGCAGCCCGCCCCGCAGTACCGCCTCGAACAGAATTAAATCAGCCTCACTCCTGACCGCAGGGTTCATCATATCTCCCCAGGAACGGATTTCTACTTCCAGCCGGACGCCAAGCTCCGCGTGAGCCCGCTGCAGCCAGTACGCCGTCCGGGCATGCCGTTCATAGGCAAACAGCCTTAACACTGGCTCCCCATCCCCGCCATTGCCGGTATAACCAGACTCCAGCAGCTTGGCAGCAGCCAGCTCAGGTTCATACCATCCGTCGCTGTCACCAGACTGAATCTCCAGCAGGAACCCGGCAGCAGGTCCCGCATGCGGATAGCCAAGCTCGTCCGCCAGCCGCTGCCTGTCTACGCCATGCACCAAGGCCTGCCGCAGCGTACCGCAGCTGAGGACGCCACCTTCTCGCCTCATATTCATAATAAGCACTGCGCATCCGGTCAAGTAGCGCTGCTGCTGCCGGGCCGCCTCCCGGAATTGCTGCACCGAGCCCTCCCCTGTCTGCACAAGCACGATTCCCGGATCAATCTGCAGCGCCAGCTCACTCTCAGACTCTGGCACGCGAATAATCTCGATCTGGTCCATCAGCCCGCGTTCCGCGTAATACGAGGTGAACGCCTCCAGCACAATCATGCCGTCCATACGCATTGCAACCAGGTATGGCCCTGCTCCTGCCGGCATCGTCCAACCCGCTTCTTCTGTATGTCCCCCGCTGCCTCTCGGAATGATTGAGGCCCCCGTGTGACTCATGAACACATCAAACATATAATTGGCCTGCCGCAGTACAACTGTCACACAATAGCGGGACTCCGCCCGTACCTGCTGCACATCCCGGCAGAGCCAGCTGTGGCTGTAGGACCCTGCCTGCAGTCTCGTCAGCGTATAGACCACATCCTCAGCTGTGAGCTCCGCTCCATTGTGGAAGAGCACCCCCTTACGCAGATAGAACGTCCAGCAGGTGGCCTCCTGATTCTTGTCCCAGTGATGGGCAAGGCCCTTCTTCACCCGCTCAGCATCTCCATCATAGTCAACCAATGTTCCATGAATCTGTTTAATCAGATGCACATCCAGCCCATAGAAAGCATCAGCCGGGTCCAGCGTGACGATGGGCCGGAACACCGGAAGCCGCAGTGTTTCCTTCAAGCCGTCATCCGCCGACTTTGCAGCTTCATAGCCAAAATACCGCGACAGCCACTCCATAAAATGCGCCCTGGCCTCCGCCCCGGCATGCTCCCGCAGCCAGACAAGCGCCTCCTGTACGCTCCCCTGCTTCACCACTTCCTGGGCCGCCTCAACGGCCAATTGGTCCCTGCTCTTGTAGAAGGTCAGCTCTGACGCATGCCCACGTCCACGGCCGGGTACTATATGCAGCCATTGCTGCTTTTCCATTTTGGCCAGGATCAGCTTCGCATTCCGCGGGGTGCAGCAGAACGCCTGCGCGATCTCCTCCATCGTGACACGTCTCTTCTGCCCGTCCTCCGCATCCGGGAATGCCTCCCGTAATCTGATATAATCCTCTGCCAAGCGCATCCGTCTTCTCCTGCCTCTGTGTTAAAAGTCGAAATAAAAGCGAGCTGATCTACCATTTTTACCTCGCCCTCCTGCCGTTAAGATAGCTTTACAGATCAGATGAGAAACTTGCAGGAAGGTTGAGGTTCTAGTGTCAACAGTCATTACCGAGAAAATAGAGGGTGCCGTCCCTCTCCAATCGAGCCCCCGCTCCATGCCGCGCTCCTTCACGATTCTGCTGAGCAGCATTGTGCTGCTCAGCGTGGGGCAGAAAATCTACGAGCTCGTGCTGCCGCTCATGATCTATGAGCTGACCCGCTCCGCGGTCGCTATGGCGACGATGCGGACGGTCGAGCTGCTGCCGAACTTCCTATTCGCGATCATCATTGGCGTGCTTGTGGATCGTGTCAACCAGAAGCGCTGGGCGCTCTGGATGGTTGGTGCTCAGGCGGTACTCCTCACTGCGCTGGTATTTCTATTCAAAAATGCCGTTTCCCAGTTAACGATGTACTATATTATCGGCTTTCTTCTGATGACTTTCAATTACGGATTTTTCAACGTGCAGGTAAGTCTCACCAAACGCACCGTGTCTCCGGACAGATTAACACAGGCCAATGCGCGAATCAGCTTCGTCGAGACATTCGTAACCATTATGGGACCGGCCCTGTCGGGTCTCATTTTCCTTATATCGGACCTGTCTGATGGCATCCTGATGACAGCGATTCTGTTCTTGGTCTGCACGCTGCTGCTTACGAGGCTCAAGCTGGATAATTCCGGACTGGCTGCTGGCAGCAGCACCGGATCCCAAGCCATCCAGCAGAAGAGCAGCTTCCTCCAGGATATCCGGGAAGGCTGGCAGGCTTTCACAGGCAACCGGCTGCTCTTCATGATGACGATGTTCGTTATGCTGCTGAACTGCTCGGCTACGGTCGTCAATATCTCCATCGTATTCTCCGCCAAGGATGATTACGGCCTCTCCTCTTCGGCGCTGGCCTTGACGCTGTCAGCTTCCGGGCTGGGCGGTATTGTGGGCAGTATGCTGGTGAGCAAGTTGAGAACGAAGCATGGTCTCGGGAAAATATATGCGCTTGGCAACCTCCTCTGCGGCATCTCCTACGCGCTGCCTGCGATTGGAACGGCCTTCGGCGTTATACCGCTCGTGCTCTCGCTGTTCCTGTTCGGGCTTGGCAGCACCGCACAGGCCGTCATGCTCTACGCCTTCCGCCAAGAGCAGACGCCGCCCCACCTGATGGGCCGCATTGCCGGGATCACCGGCACGCTGTTCCGCGTCGGCATGCCGATTGTCATGTACATCTCCGGCTTCGTTATTGCGCAGCATGGAACAGCGATTATTTTCATAACGGCCGGGGCATGGAATGTATGCTGCTTCCTGCTGCTGCTGCGTTCCAAGCTTTGGGGAATCAGGTAGGCTTGTTTAACCGGACATCACGCTTTGAAAAAAGTACCCGCACAATATAGCTGGTTGGGCACGGGACGGAAGATGACCTCACTCTGTGTAATCTGGTACGATAAGAGCAGTAAATATACTCGGAACGGGGGCAGCCTGCAATGTCCAAAATCATCTCATCCGCTTCGCCGTATGGCGTCTATGGCTTTCGCTTCTCAGGCGGCACAGCCGCACCGCTGTATGAATTGTTTGCTATCGGGCATCAGTCGATTGACCGTACGGACAGCTACAGCTGGGACGGGCTCGAACGGGAGGACGGCCCGCTGCTGCTGCTGCAGTATACCGTCTCGGGCACCGGAGAAATTGAAGTGGAAGGCCGCAGATCTCCGGTGCCTGCCGGACATGCTTTTCTCGTGGAGATTCCCGGCCGGCATCGGTACTACTATCCGCCCGGCGGCAGTGAGCCATGGGTGTTCTACTTTGCGCTGTTCCGGCCGTACGGACTGTCTGAACACTGGGAGGAAATTAAGCGGAGCTGCGGAGACGTCACTGCATTTGATCCGGCAGGTTCTGTCCCCGCTCTGCTGGAGCATCTGTACAGAGAAGCCCGGCAGCACCGGATTTCCGATGCCTACCGTGCCTCAGCCCATGTTTACCAGCTTGTAATGGAGCTTCTTCACGACAGCTCGGAAGTTCATCCTGCAGGTGAATCCGCCTCTGGCAAAATAGCACAGGCCGCCGAATGGATACGGCAGCATTATGACCAGATCCGTTCCATAGACGAGGTCGCTGAACAGGCGGGCCTGTCGAAGTACCATTTTATCCGCAGCTTCACCCGCACGGTCGGCTGCACACCGAATCATTACCTCACCCGAATCCGGCTGGAGCGTGCCATCACACTGCTGCGCGAAACCGAGCTGCGCGTCGAAGACGTTGCGCATGCAGTCGGCTACGCCAGCGGCAGCTATTTCATCAAGGTGTTTCACAAGTGGGTCGGCTACCCGCCGGGGGAATACCGCAGCGGCCGCCGCCACCAGTCGTTCAGCCACCTGTATATCCAGTAGACCGCAGCCGCCAGGCGTTCAGCCATCTGTATTCCAGTAGACCGCAGCCATCGTCCCCTCTCTCCCCTCAGTCGAATTTGCTTATAATGCGTTATTCCACACCGCTTCTACTGCAATATCGATGTCGAAGGAGACATACCCGCAAGAACCCGCAACCTTGCCCGGTTAGTATGGCGCACTCTGCAAAATGCCTGCGATTATGCATCCTTTTGCCATGGTTCATACGAGCACAGGAAAATGCCTGCTATTGTGCATCTTTATTCATGTCAGCTGCCCTCAAAGGCATCTCTAAGCTCTATTACCTGCATATCTGCAGGAATCTCATCAATATAGAGCGATTCAGCCAAAATACCTGCACTTATGCAGGTTTGGCGCAGCAATCGCTAACATACCGGTAAGACGAGCGTATAGTATGCCTCTTGCGGATAGCTTGGCGCAGCCCTGCTAACACAACGAATTTTTCAAGCAGCCTCTTCCTGTGAAAAAAATCACAAGAACCTCTTGCATATTTCTTCCCGTGGATGTATGATACTAAGCATAAGACATTGTGAATCATATCACATAGTTGGTTGATACGAATTATGAGAATATGCAGAGAGAATTCAGAAGTCTTCTCCTTATCTACACGGATCTAGGCCGACTGTCTCAAGCAACCCGGTTTTTATTTAACCATGTTTGTGAAACTATTCACTAACTTGCTTGTTTAGCTTAGCTCACAGTTGCTGCTCTCTTGACTGCTGTGGTTCCGAATCACCGACACATCTTTGCCCACAGGGAAATCTGCACTGGTTTTCATATCCGGTCGCTCTACACACCCAATTTTGTGAAACTTTTCACTATATTCGAGGAGGATTATCTATGAATACTCAAATGATCCATGCTGTCACTACGAATAATGCTGGTACCGAGCCGTTAAAAATAACCGTGATCGGATGTACTCATGCCGGTACAGCTGCTGTAACCCAGATAGCCAAGCTGTACCCGGATGCCCGCATAACCGTCTATGAGCGGAACGACAACGTATCCTTCCTCTCATGCGGTATCGCACTGCATGTTGGCGGAGTCGTCAAGGATGCGGAGAAGCTGTTTTATTCCAGCCCTGAGCAGCTTACCGAGCTGGGTGTTATAACGAAGATGCGCCACAATGTGCTCAGTGTCGATACAGAGACCAAGACGCTAGAAGCGCAGAATCTGGCGACCGGCGAAGCCTTCACCGACAGCTACGATAAGCTTGTCGTGACAACCGGCTCGTGGCCGGTTATTCCGAAGATGGAAGGCATAGATCTTCAGAATGTCCTCCTCTGCAAAAATTATGCACACGCACAGACGATTATCGAACGCGCTAAGAGCGCCCGCAGCATTACCGTCGTTGGTGCAGGCTATATCGGCATCGAGCTGGTCGAAGCCTTCGAACAGCTCGGCAAGCAGGTGACGCTCGTCGATAATACGGATCGTGTCCTGTTCAAGTACCTTGACCGTGAATTTACGGACCGTGTAGAAGGTGAGCTGGAAGCACGGGGAATCAAGCTGGCACTCGGTCAAAGCGTGGAAGCCTTCCGCGGGAAGAATGGGGCCGTCGAACGTGTTATCACATCCAAGGGAGAGATTGAAAGCGATCTTGTCGTCCTCTGTATCGGCTTTCGGCCCAATACGGAGCTTCTGAAGGGACAGGTCGATATGCTGCCGAGCGGCGCCATTATCGTTGACGAATATATGCGCACAAGCAAGCCGGATGTGTATGCCGCAGGAGACAGCTGTGCCGTCTACTACAACCCGACACAGTCGCATGCTTACATCCCGCTGGCAACCAACGCCGTCCGGATGGGTACGCTCGTCGCACGCAACCTGATGAAGCCGACGCTGAAGTATATGGGCACCCAGGGGACATCGGGCATTAAGATCTATGACCTGAACATCGCCTCGACGGGCATGACGGAGCAGGCCGCCGAAGCAGCTGGCATGAAGGTCAAGACTGTAACCGTACTGGAGAACGACAAGCCGGAATTCATGCCGCATTTCGATGAAGTGATGCTGAAGCTGGTCTATGAAGAAGAGGGCGGACGGATCGTCGGCGCACAGGTATTGTCCGAGGCCGATCTTACACAGTCGGTTAATACCTTGTCCGTATGCATCCAGAACGGCATGACTGTCGATCAGCTCGGCTTCGTGGACTTCTTCTTCCAGCCGCACTATAACAAGCCGTGGAACCTGCTGAACCAGGCCGGCCTGCAGGCGATTTAAACAGGGCATCAACCCCTTAAGCTGTCGCAGCCATCTCTTCTCTTGCCGACACATTATCAACCTAGAGCCCGTTGGCTTTCAGCCAAATGGGCTCTTAAATCTTATTCTCTCTCCTCTTCCAGGTTAAAATGTTATTATTTGTTTAAACAACCTTGCATAGGAGCTGAGAATATGAAGCATTTTTATCTGGATTTGATTCGTATAATTGTTCTTGGATTTATGACCGGCGTATTGCTTAGCGAGGATGGTCTTAAGCTGTATGAAAGCAGCATTCACATCCTGCTGGGATGCATATTCTGGAGTCTCATCACGATCCTTGCTAAGTTGGCCCATATAGCCAGCAATCAAGAAAAGCATTGATTCAACCTGCTGTCTTCTGCTTTGGACGAATCAGCCGATAGCCGCCAAACACCACCATCAATATCCCTGCTATAACCGCTATATTGAGAGCAGTGTCCGGATGAATCAGTACCGGCAAGCTGTGCCTGACATCCGTTACGTAGCCCATGGCAATCAAGAACGTCCCGCTCGACATGATTAGCCTGATCCCCAGGTGATGCTCCTTCTCTCTGCGGTTCTGCATATTGATATATTCCCGTTTCTCTACCGACCCGTCCGGGCCAAGATAATAGATATACCACTGTCTCTTGTCGTAATCCGCCCTCTCACCTGTGTCATGCTCATTGGGGAGGGGGAGGCGCTGCACAATAAATGCCCGCTTGATATCCGTCTCTCTGTCCCATACTTCTCCAAAGCCAAGGAAGCTATAGTAACGGAAATCTGACCTCTCCTCCAGCTTGAGGTTCATCGGATCAAATAACGCCCTGCTGTTAACAAGCACTTGAACAGAAGACATACCACTTGTCGTCTCTGTCTCCACAATGTCGATCCGGTGGCTGAAGAGTTCAAACCGGTCATCATGAGGAGTAACGTTATTAATGCTGTATCGCGATGAAAGCGCGGATTCTATCTTTTGCTCATTTCGATATATATTGACCGGACTAGTCGACGTTGCTGCCAACGTGACCCCAAACAATAGAAGAACCATGGCGCCAAACCTGCTTATCGTATCCATCCTCCCCGCTAGTATTGTAACTTTCTTCCACCTATTATAGTCTGCCAAGCAGGACAGAAGGAGTTTCTAGTCATGGACCCAGACGGATATTTATTAAGATTTGTCCAGACCTTGGGGGAAAGAGACAACGAAGAGGCTCAATAAGACCAGTCAACAGAAAAAGCCCGCCAGGCATGCGCCTGACAGACTGATTTCTTTCCCTTAAGCCGAAGGCTTTAAATTCTCTCCATCACTGTCCTCAGCAGCTGCGAGCTGCTTGCGGTAGACCAGCCTGGAGATCGAGATGCTGATCTCGTACAGCAGGAACAGCGGCACGATGACCATGATATCGGACAGGAAGTCCGGCGGGGTTACGGTGACAGCGATGATCACAAGCACGAAGTACGCCAGCTTGCGGACCTTGGCCAGCTTCATCGGGTTTAAGATCCCGAGCTTCGTCAGGAACATGACCACAGCTGGCATTTCGAACAGCAGGCCGAACGGCAGCGTCATATGAATCATGAACGTGAAATACTTCTGCGCCGTGTACATAATCGTGAAATCATCCGCGGCCATGTTTTGCATGAAGTGCAGCACCATCGGGAACAGGATAAAGTAGCCGAACGATATCCCGACCAGGAACAGAATGCTGATCGCTGGAATGAACATCAGCGTGGACCTTCTGGCTTGATCCGGAACGGCCGGCTGAACGAACTTCCAGAGCTGGTAAGCCGCGATTGGCAGGGTAACCGCTATGGCCACCACACCGGCAATCATGAAATAAACCCACAGAACATCGGAAGGGCCGAGCACGGCCAGCTTCTGATCCATTCCCCTTACCAGCCAGTCATAAATATCCCCGACATAGAGGAATGCTGCTGCCATGGAGACCACAAAGGCAATCAGCGTCCGGATCAGCCTCGATCGCATTTCCTCCAGATGCCCGAATACATTCATGTCATTGGCGTTCTTATCCATCTTACTTGTTAGGCAGCGCGGACGGTTCTACCTTCTCCGCGTCCTTCTTCTTCTCGTCCTCGTCATTGCTGACAAGGCCCCGGGTGGCCGATTTGAACTCGCTCAGCGTGCGTCCAAATGCTTTGCCCAGCTCCGGAAGCTTGGATGGTCCAAAAATAATAAGTGCAATCACCAGTATCAGCAGCAGTCCAGGAATACCAATGGAACCGAATGGCATGATGTCAACTCCTCTTCATTTTATGTGGATTGGATACAGCCGCGAAAGCAGTCCGCGGCTGTAAATGGTTAAGCGTAATTAGCGATAGGATTAAAGCAGTCAGGGTCAGTTCGTGCAGCTTAGCCCAGCTTGAAGCCAGAAATCGCTACAACACCACAGCGTGCGATCTTGTCACCCGGACGGTGCGGCCATGTGCTCGTCGGATTGTTCAGATCTGTCGTCAGCTCACCCGGATGCTGGATGGACAGGAACAGCGTCTGCTCGTCCGGCGTGAAGAACGGACCGGTAAGCTCGGATTCAACCGGACCCGATGCAAACTGCTGAGCTACACCTTTGCCTGGCCCAGCAGTCGGAATAACGAACAGGCCGTTGTTCATAAACGATTTGTACACACCCGTGTTATGGCTGCTCGTCGAGATATCCGTAACCACCCACAGGTTGCCGTTCGAATCGAACGCCAGGTTGTCCGGGGAGCTGAAGCCGGACTGTCTGCCGCCGGCTGCGAAGATTTCGAAGTCGAATTCGAGCGCGCCGAGGTCGTCGCCATTTTCGAAGATCCGTGTAATATGACCATGAATATTGCCATGCTTGTCATTGTTCGTGTGGCAGATGAAGACCGTGTTATCGAATGGTGAAATTTCGATGTCCTCCGGACGGTCGGTCGGCGTTCCGCCAACGATCATTGCCGCTTCGTGGCAGTATGTTACTACATCAGCCTGCGACTTGAATTTCTCCTTCATCTCAGGCGTGCCCTTCTCGAGCGCCTTGGTTACCGCTTCGATCGTCATCGGCAGCCATCTGCCCTTCTTCAGGTCCGCCACATACAGGGTGCCTTCTTCGAGCAGCTTCGCGTTACCGCGGCCCAGGGAGGCATTATACTTGCCACTGCTGATAAATTTGTAGACGCAAGCATCCTTCTTGTCATCGCCCATATACACCACAACGCGGCCGTCCTTCGCAAGACCCATCGCCGTGTTCTCATGATTGAAACGTCCAAGCGCGGTATGCTTCTTCAGGTACCCCTTGTCAAACGGATCAATCTCAATGACCCATCCGTAGTGCGTATCCGGCAGGTTCGCATCTGCTGCTGTGTACTTGAAGTTCTCCTCACAGGAGAGGACCGTATTCCACAGCGTTACGCCGCCGGAACAGTTCGCGAAGGTTCCTTGAACTGTCGCTGCACCGCCCAGAGCCTTGGAGCCTTTTGCAGGTCCTGTAAGCTCGAACTTGCTGTAGCCGTTAATGCGGCGGGCGTACTGGGAACGCGGATCCATTTTCCAGGTGCCGTTCGAATCGCGGTATACCTCAATGACAGACATACCTTGATAGTACAGAGCCTTGTCAACCTGCTCCTTCGTCGGCTTGCCGTCCACATTACCGATCTGGAAGAACGTTACATACTCATGGTTAGTTGCCAGAAGACCGCGCGAGTTGGAGCCCTGAAGCGGGAAGAAGGCATTGTAATCGCAGCCCGAACCAAACTTCTCGCCCGCCTCGTTAATTACGTCGTCATAAGCAGCTACTACGTCATATTTAAAGTTTTTTGGAAGGATTAATTTATCTTCTTTGGAAGGTTCAATAGGGTCAAAATAGCCGCTTACGCGGTTCGTGTTGAAGCCGAACAGATGGTCAGCTGTCTTGGACGCAGCGGAAGCCTTGCCCTCCAGTGTGCCCAAACCTGCAGATGCGGCTGCCAGTGCGGCTGCGCCGGTACCGAGGTAGGAAAGAAACGTCTTACGATCAATGTTCTTGCTCAAAAGTGCTCACTCCTCAACAGTTTTAATACCCTCGAGGACAAGCATACTTCTGCAATGTAAACGTACGTTAACGTTTGTATTGTTGTTTTGTTAAATAAACCGAAGAATTTGTCGAATAGGATTAAGAATATAAAATAATTGGCCGAAACTGGAGCCCCTTGTCATATAAAGCGTATACATCAGAGGTCTAAACGCTCCTGACCCAATAAGGACCTCAAGGCGTATACCTGCGGGCGGTGCATATGAGCCCTTCACCCGTTGCCCGCGGTCTGTGCGTTAATGTAACGAGCGGCAGGAAGGTAATTGGCGGAGTATCGAAGGAGAATGCGGAGGATTTGATCTATCTTAAAGAACTGATCGAGGCAGACAAGCTGCGCTCGGTCGTTGACCGTCGTTAACCGCTGGAGCAGGCATCGGAGGCCCACCGCTATGTGGAGCAGAGCCACTAGAAAGGCAATGTGGTGCTAATTGTTCTTCGAGAACCTTAGAATCGAAAACATGCTGCTCATTAAAAATGTGTGAGAAAACCGTTTTCCTCGGCTTACAGTCTAGGTAATTCGTGGTAATATCCCATATAGTATTTAAAAAGGGGGTTACTGCATGAATGGAAATGAACCAGCGGGTTTTTGGATACGACTCGGCGCCATGTTACTTGACGGGCTTATAATCGGTCTTCCGCTCTCTCTTCTCGGAATGATGGTTACAGGAATGCCTTGGGAGGATGAGGCTCTATCAGATTTTGTAATGTTCCTGTACACACTGCTGGTACCCATTCTGTGGAACGGTTATACCGTTGGCAAACGGATATGCGGGATTCGGATCGCAAAAATAGACGGGGATCCTCCCGGCCTCGGCACCATGCTGATGCGAAATATAGTAGCCGGCATCGTATACGGCCTAACAATCGGCATTGGCATCATTGTGAGTGCCATTATGGTAGGCGTCAGGGAAGACAAACGGTCTCTGCATGATTTTATCGCGGGTACGGAAGTCGTAAGGGACTGAAAGACTGAGGCAGCGGCCTTGTAGCTTTCCCAAACTAAATAGGCTGAGAGCGGCGTCACACTTGCAGCAGCGCCGATCTCAGCCTCTTACTTTACTTACGATGCATCTTAAACTCCAGGAACAATTCATTATAATGGGCCAGCATCCGCTTGCCCAGGTTACGGTAGACCTCCAGCCGCTCTGTCAGCTCCACATCCGGATAGAAGCGCTCATCCTCGGATATTTCCTCAGGGAGCAGCTCCAGCGCCGCCTGGTTCGGTGTGGAATAGCCGACATATTCGGCGTTACGGGCCGCATTTTCCGGCTCCAGCATGAAGTTAATGAACTTATGGGCACCTTCTATATTACGCGCTGTCTTCGGAATTACCATATTATCGAACCACAGGTTCGAGCCTTCCTTCGGAATCACGTAGTCAAGGTTATCGTTCTCACCCATAATCTCTGCTGCATCACCCGACCATACAACCCCTGCCCCGGCTTCCTCGCCTGCCAGGAGCATCTTGATCTCATCGCCCACGATAGCCTTCACATTCGGCGTCAGCTCGTTGAGCTTGCGCTTGGCCTCCTGCAGATGCTCTTCGTTCGTGTCGTTCAGCGAATAGCCAAGACTGTTCAGAGCGAAGCCCATCACCTCGCGCGCGCCGTCGACAAGCAGAATCTGATTGTCCAGCCGGTCATCCCACAGATCATCCCAGCTGTCGAATTCCATTCCCTCCGGCAGCAGCGAAGCGTTATAGATAATGCCCACCGTTCCCCAGAAATAAGGAATCGAGTACTCGTTCCCTCTGTCGAAGGAGAGATCCAGGAATCTTGGGTTTATATACTTCAAATTCGGGACCAGGCTATGATCAATCGGCAGCAGCAGCTCCTCTTCCTTCATCTTGCTGATCGCGTACTCCGAAGGAACCGCAATATCGTATGTCGTGCCGCCCTGCTGAATTTTCGTCAGCATAGCCTCGTTCGAATCGAAGGTCTGGTAGATTACCTTGATTCCTGTCTCCTCCTCAAACTCCTCAATCAGCTCAGGCTCAATATAATCGCCCCAGTTGTAGACAGTCAGCGTGTTATCGCCCGAATAGCCCTGCTCCGCATTCAGGTAAACAACGAGGTACTGCAGGCCAAGGGCGAAAATAATAACCGCCGCAAAGATCTGGACCAGCTGCTTCATTTGCCCGCCTCCCATCCGACCTGCTTGGCGCCCCGGCGGTTGATGAAGTAATAACCGATCACCAGAATGACCGTGAACAGGAAGATCAGCGTCGACAGCGCATTAATGGAGAGGGATATCCCCTGCCTTGCCCGCGAATAAATCTCCACCGCCAGCGTCGCATAGCCATTGCCTGTTACGAAGAACGTTACCGCGAAGTCATCCAGCGAATAGGTCAGCGCCATGAAGAAGCCGGCAAATATGCCCGGCCGGATAAACGGCAGAATAACCTTCGTCAGCACATCGAGACGGCTTGCGCCAAGGTCCCGTGCGGCATCTACCAGCGTCGGGCTCATCTCCTCCAGCTTCGGCAGAATCATCAGCACTGCGATCGGCACACTGAACGCAATATGCGACAGCAGCACGGATGTGAATCCGAGACGAATGCCGATCATCGTGAACAATATCAGGAACGAAGCGCCGATAATGACATCCGGGCTGACGATCAGCACATTGTTAAGCGACAGCAACGCTTTTCTTCTGCGGTGTCTCCGCACATGTGTAATGGCCAGCGCGCCTACGACGCCAAGAATGGTTGAGATGGCAGCCGACAACAGCGCAATAACGAGCGTGTTCAAGACGATGATCAGCAGGCGCGTGTCCTGAAACACCTCCGCATACCACTCCCACGTGAAGGACTCAAAGCCGTGCATCGTCCCGCCGCTGTTGAAGGAGTAGAACATCAGATAGAAGATCGGCGCATACAGCACCACAAATACAGCCACCAGATACAGGTTGGCGGGTCTCCATTTATTTCTCATGCTTGGGTCCCCCGCTTTCTGCCGCCGGTCAGCACCATAATGGCTGCCATGGCAATAATCAGGAATACAGCGATCGTTGCGCCCATCCCCCAGTCCTGTGTAACGAGAAAATGCTGCTCAATCGCCGTCCCGAGCGTGATTACGCGGTTGCCTGCGATGAGCCGTGTGATCATAAACAGCGACAGCGCCGGGATGAAGACCGCCTGGCAGCCTGCTTTTACCCCGTTCATCGTCAGCGGCACCACCACACGCCGGAAGGTCGTCCAGCCGCTCGCACCCAAATCCCGGGCCGCATCGATAAGTCCGGCATTCATCTCCTCCAGCGCATTGAAGACCGGCAGGATCATGAAAGGAATGAAGATATAGACCGAGACGAACACGAAGCTGAAATCGGTGAACAGGATCTGCTGGCTCCCGATGCCCAGAACCTCAAGCAGCGCATTCGCTGCCCCGTAGGTGCCGAAGATGCCCAGGAAGGCATATGCCTTCAGCAGCAAATTGATCCACGATGGCAAAATAATCAGCATCAGCCACAGCCGCTTATGCTTCGTCTTCGTCAAGAGGTAAGCCGCCGGGTATGCGATCAGCAGCGAGAACAGCGTAATGAGGAACGCATACCAGAACGAGCTTAGCGTCATTTTCATATAGACGGGCGTGAAGAAGTTCGCATAATTGGCGAATGTAAAATTCCCTTCAATATCAAACAGCGAATAATAGACGATAAGAACAATTGGGGCCACGACGAACAGCAGAATCCATAAGCAGTATGGAATCAGATAAACATTCTTCAGGCTATTCCGCATGTCCGGCTCCCTGGTAGGCCTCCAGCCGCTTGTCGAAGGCTTCCTCTGTCTCGCCGTGCCGCATGATATGAATCGCTTCCGGGCCAAAAGCCAGGCCGATCTCGGCGCCAACTGTCACCTTTCGGGTCGAATGCACCAGCCACTCATTGCCTGCGGAGTCATAGCAGCAGATCTCGTAATGCACGCCGCGGAACAGCTGGGAATCAACCTTAACCTGAAGCTGCCCGGCCTCCGGCTCCGTCACTTCCAGATCCTCGGGACGGATGATCACATCCACCGTCTCATTCGGACGGAAGCCGCCATCGACACATTCAAACCGCCGGCCGGTAAACTCGACCAGGTAGTCCTCCAGCATCGTGCCCGATACAATGTTGGATTCTCCAATAAAATCCGCAACGAAGCGGTTGATCGGTTCATCGTATATATCAATCGGCGTGCCGCTCTGCTGGATCTTGCCGTGGTTCAGCACGAAGATTTCGTCCGACATCGCCAGCGCTTCTTCCTGATCATGAGTGACGAAGATGAAGGTAATGCCGAGACTGCGCTGCAGCTCGCGCAGCTCATACTGCATCTCCGTCCGCAGCTTCAGATCGAGCGCTGACAGCGGCTCATCCAGCAGAATCAGCTCCGGCTCGTTGACGATGGCCCTGGCTATCGCTACCCGCTGCCGCTGACCGCCCGACATCTCGGAGATTTCACGGCTCTCATAGCCCGCCAGGTTAACGAAGCGCAGCGCCTCCCTGACCTTCTCCGTTATGATCTGCTTGTTCAGCCGCTTGATTCGCAGTCCGAATGCCACATTCTCAAACACATTCAGATGCGGAAAGAGCGCATAATCCTGAAATACGGTGTTCACCTGACGTTTGTTGGCAGGGACCCGGTTAACATTGCGTCCGCTAAGCCAGATGTTGCCTTCCGATGGTTCCGTAAAACCAGCGATGAGGCGGAGTATCGTTGTCTTGCCGCAGCCGGACGGTCCAAGCAGCGTGTAAAACTTGCCGCGTTCGATTTCGAAGCTGACATTATCCAGCACGACCGTATCGTCGTCGTACCGCTTCGTCACGCCTTCAAACCGGATGATCGGCTCTCCCTGTCCTCCCATATGAATCCTATCCCCTTCTCTAGTAACTATTCCCGTGAATTACTATACAATAATTGTGTCTCAGAAAAAATGACATTTTTCCCGCCCGCCCAAAAGCCAGCTGTTAACCAGATTATGCATGAGTGCCCAGCAGGGTACCACTCAGCAAATCTCCTGCAAGCAGCTGGTAGTCGGACTTGACCTGTTCATAATACTGGAACGACAGTTCAAGCAGCTCGTCGCAAAACCTGCTCCAGGCTTCATCATCCATTGCGGCAGCAAATGCATCCTCGAAGCTGTGTGGCACATACCCGGCATGGAAACTGTTATCTGAACGCGCATGGGCGAGCGCATAGGCCTGGCCAGCATGAGACAGATAGTTATCCAGATCCTTCTGGCCGCCAAAGCCGCCGACATCTGTGTAATCTCCCTTGAAGGGAGATATGCTGCGCACAGCGTATTCCACGTTATCTAACGTCAGCACGCCTGCATAAAGGTCCTTATCGCCCGTCAGCGCATCATGAGCCACCCGTGCACGCTCACCATGCCGGTGTCCGAACAGCTCTTCATACCGCTCCCGCAGCGCTTGATCCGCAGCCAGCATCGGCGGAGGAAGCTGCTGTTTTACATCCAGAAGAATATCTCCGTCCGGGCCATCCGGCGAGCCTTCGAGCAGCACGTGATACCGCGTGGTTCCCAGGCTTGCCGTACCCTGGTTGATCCGGTAAGCCACATCCTTGATGCGCCAGTAGCCCGGGCTCACCGACAGCCTGTCCTCCGCAAACTCAGCCAGCGAAGCCGGGTAGCTGTGCCAGGCCGCCTCGAACTGCTGTCTCTCCTCTTCGCTAAGCGCCCGGTACTTCGTCTTGCGTCTGCGGAGCACCCGTACTCCGTCCTTCACCTTCGTCCACTTATCAAGCAGCGATGCATGGCTGCCCTTGGCCAGCTCCTTCATCACGCGGCGTGTGAAGCCCTTCAACCGCTCCTTGGTCAGCTCGGCCGTTGACGGAATGCTTGCACAGTTCACATCAGCCAGCGTGCTCCGGTAGGCATCCAGGAAGACCAGCGCGCTCTGCTTCAGCTTCTCGTCCGGCAGATCGGCCAGCTGCCCGCTGTTATCCCGCTCAAGGAAGAGACTGGTCAGGAAACGGAGCAGGTCCCAATAGAAGGGACCGATAAAGGCGCTGTCCAGGTCATTAAGATCAAACACACATTCACCCTCACTATTATGGTAGAAGCCTACATTCTGAATGTGAGCGTCGCCCTGCACCCAGGTCGTAAGACCGGACTGCCCCTTCCATTCTTCGGGAACGATTATGTACTTGTCCAGATCATAGAAAAAAATATCCGGCGTCCCACGAAAGAAGGAAAAGGAGCTGGCTCCAAGCTTCTTGAACTTCAGGTCCTTCGTCTCCCTATCGTTATAAAAGGCATTCGCCTGCCTGATCTTACTGGCCAGATAGCTTTTTCTCGCTGCCCCTTTAGGAGCCTGAACTCCCATGCTGCGCAGCTTATTCATATTCTGCATCTTTCCCGCCCCCTGTTAATACTGTTTAGCTTCTTTAATGATTAACCTACTAAACAGTTTACTAGTTTTCCAGCAAAAAGGAATGCCTCCACGGTTTGGACACAAAAAAACTGCCCCGGCCGCTCTAACTCTGAGCCGGGACAGCTTGCAATTGATCTATTGTTCACCGCAGTACAGGCAGACAGCATAGCATGCCTGACCAGTCATCTGCAGCTTGATTCAAAACCTGTACCTAGCAGCGAAGCTTAACGAAGCTTCCAAGCGATATCGTTCAGGCGCAGCTCGTTGCGGAATGCAGTCGGAACCGTGCTCTTGTCGATGACAACACATTCGATGCCAGCCATCTCAGCGAAGTCCTGCAGCTGCTCGGTTGTTACCACATAGGAGAAGCCAGTGTGGTGAGCGCCGCCAGCGAGAATCCAAGCTTCTACGCCGTCCTTCAGGTTCGGATGCACCTGCCACAGTACGCGTGCTACCGGCAGATTCGGCATCGCTTCCTTAGGCTCAACAGCCGTAACTTCATTAACCAGCATGCGGAAACGGTTGCCCATGTCGATGATGGATGCGTTCAGAGCAGCGCCGGAACGGCCGTTGAACACCATACGTGCCGGATCTTCCTTGCCGCCGATACCCAGTGGATGTACTTCCAGTCTTGGCTTGTCGACTGCGATTGTCGGGCAGATCTCAAGCATGTGGGAACCCAGTACGAGCTCGTTCTGCGGGTCAAGGTGATACGTGTAATCTTCCATGAAGGACGTGCCTTCATTGCCTGCAATGATCTTCATCAGGCGTACGAGAGCGGCTGTCTTCCAGTCGCCTTCGCCGGCGAAGCCGTAGCCGTCTTCCATCAGGCGCTGAACTGCCAGGCCCGGAAGCTGCTTCATGCCGTGCAGGTCTTCGAAGGTTGTCGTGAACGCTGTAAATCCGCCTTCTTCTAGGAAGGAACGCATGCCGATTTCAATACGGGCTTGTTCAGCAATGTTGCTGCGCTGTGCGTCATCCTTAACTACAATCTCATACTTCTCAGCATACAGCTCCATCAGACGGTTCACTTCTTCGTCGGAAACCGCGTTGATGCGCTCAACCAGATCGCCGATGCCGTAGGTGTTAACGGACCAGCCGAACTTGATCTCGGCTTCGACCTTGTCGCCTTCAGTAACTGCTACATTACGCATGTTGTCGCCGAAGCGGCAAACCTTCAGTGTGCGGCTTTCAGCGAACGCAGCCGCTGTACGCTGCCAGCCGCCGATTTTGCCTTGAACCTGCTGGTCTTCCCAGTATCCGACAATCACTTTGCGGGCGATGCCCATGCGAGCGCCGATGAAGCCGTGCTCACGGTCACCGTGTGCTGCCTGATTCAGGTTCATAAAGTCCATATCAATGGAATCCCAAGGGATATCACGGTTGTACTGAGTAGCCAGGTGAAGCAGCGGCTTGTTCAGCAGCGACAGGCCGGAGATCCACATCTTGGATGGCGAGAATGTGTGCATCCAGGTGATAACACCTGCACAGTCTGCATCGCTGTTAGCATCGACCATAACTTGACGGATTTCTTCAGTTGTCTTCACAACCGGCTTGAATACCACTTCATACGGCAGACCTGCTTTGTTCAGGCCTTCCACGATTTTGCGCGAGTGATCCGCTACCTGCTCCAGTGTCTCTGGACCGTACAAATGCTGGCTTCCTGTAATGAACCAAAACTTATAGGCTTTTACGTTCAACATGGCTAAATATCCTCCTTGGATGTATGCATCATTAGATAATATCATCAGCAGATTCACTGCACCCGATATCCTTAACGGGAAGCAGCATCTGCCTTAATCGACTTCAGTACCTTCATGACAGTGTTCCCGCCGCGGCCAAAATAATCATGAAGCTTGGTGTATTCCCGGTACAGCTTATCGTAGACCGCGACATGCTCAGGAATCGGCTTGTAGGATTCCTCTTGGACATGGGCCATCTTGCGGGCAGCATCCACGATGGAATCATAACCGCCATTAGCACTGCCGGCCGCTACGGCGCCAAACATAGCCGCACCTAGAGCAGGTGTCTGCTTCGATGCCGCAACCTTGATCTCACGGTTCGTTACATCCGCGTAGATCTGCATCAGCAGCGCATTCTTCTGCGGCAGACCACCGCACGCGAACAGCTCGTTAACCGGAACACCGCTGTCCTGGAATGCGTCCACGATCTTTCGGGTGCCGAATGCTGCTGCCTCCAGCAGTGCACGGTAGATCTCTTCCGGCTTGGTCAGAAGTGTCATCCCGACAATCAGGCCGGTCAAATCCGTATCGACAAGGACAGACCTGTTACCGTTCCACCAGTCAAGCGCGAGCAGACCGGTCTGTCCCGGCTTATACGCCGATGCGAGTCTCGTCAGGTATTCGTGAACGCCGATGCCTTCATCAGCCGCGGCTTCCTTCACATAGGCCGGCACCGCTTCCTCCACATACCACTCGAAAATATCGCCTACTGCCGGCTGCCCGGCTTCATAGCCCAGATATCCGGGAATGATCCCGTCCTCCACAACGCCGCACATGCCTTCAACCGCGATCTCCTTCTCACCCAGAAGCATATGGCAGACCGACGTACCCATCGCCATGACCAGTTTGCCTGGCTCAACAACACCGACACCCGGCACAGCTGCATGCGCATCGACGTTGCCGACAGCCACGGCGATGCCGGGACGAAGTCCCATTGCCTCCGCCATCTCTTCCGTCAACTCACCCGCCTTGCTGCCGAGCGGCAGAATGTCGCCGCGCAGCTTCGTTTCGGTCAGGTTCTCGAGACGCGGATCAAGCGCTTTGAAGAAATCCTTGCCGGGATAGCCGTCCTGCTTGTGCCAGATCGCCTTATACCCGGATGTGCAGCTATTGCGTGTGAAGCTGCCGGTCATCTTCAAGACCACCCAATCCGCTGCCTCCAGGAAGCGGTCAGTCTTCTCATAGATATCCGGTGCTTCGTTAAGTATTTGCCAGATCTTCGCAATCATCCATTCCGATGAAGTCTTGCCGCCGTAACGTGCAAGAAACTTCTCGCCGCGCTTCCTCGCGATCTCGTTGATCAGATTCGCTTCCTCTTGCGCGGCGTGGTGCTTCCACAGCTTAACCCAGCTGTGCGGGTTATCTCTGTATTCCGGCAGGAGGCAGACCGCTTCGCCCGCTTCATTGACCGGCAGCATGGTCGTCGCTGTGAAATCGATCCCCAGGCCGACCACATCAGCCGGGTCCACACCGGATTCCCTCATGACTGCCGGTATCGACCGCTTCAGCACCTCCAGATAATCACCCGGATGCTGCAGCGCCCAATCGTGCTCCAGCCTTATACCCGATTCCGGCAGCTTCTCGTCAATAACATGATGCGGGTATGGTGTTACGTGATCCGCAACCTCCGTACCATCTGCAAGGTCTACCAGGACAGCGCGGCCGGACTGCGTGCCGTAGTCCACTCCGATTGCGTACGTTGTGCTGCTCATGTCCCGCCTCCCCCGCCGGCTATCCGTTCTCTGTACGGTGCTCTGCCCTTATCCTATTCACTCGCACAGGCTGCAGAGCAATTATTTGCCGCTGCCGGTACCTTGACCGTAGTAGGCATTCTTACCATGCTTGCGCAGGAAATGACGGTCCAGCAGGTCCTGGTCCATCGGCTGAACCTCAGGATTCAGGTGTACCGTACGGTGACCAATCTTGGCAACTTCCTCCAGAACAACCGCATTGTGAACAGCCGTGTGTGCATCCTTGCCCCATGTGAATGGCGCATGGCAGTTAACCAGTACGCCCGGAACCATATCCGGGTCGATGCCGCGTTCGCGGAATGTCTCGACAATAACATTGCCGGTCTCCAGCTCATAAGCGCCCTTGATCTCAGCTTCCGTCATCAGGCGGGTACAAGGAATTTCTCCGTAAAAATAATCCGCATGCGTCGTGCCCAGGGCTGGAATGCCCCGGCCCGCCTGCGCCCATGTTGTACCCCATGGCGAATGGGTATGAACGACACCGCCAATATTAGGAAAAGCCTTATACAGCACAACGTGCGTCGGGGTATCGGAAGAAGGCTTCAAATTGCCCTCAACCACCTTACCGTCCAGATCAACAACGACCATATCATCACGCTTCAACTCTTCATAAGGGACACCGCTTGGCTTAATGACGACAAGACCGCTCTCACGATCAATGCCGCTTACATTACCCCATGTAAACGTAACCATTTTATACTTGGGAAGATCCAGGTTAGCTTCAAGGACCTCCTGCTTCAACTGCTCCAGCACGATTTGTCCACTCCTCTCGAAAGACGGTTATTGATGTTTCTCATTATACACTTGTACGTACCTATCTTCAACAATTAAATCGTAAATTCACAACTGGTACATACAAGTTCTAAAAAAAGAGCTACAGCACCAGCTGCGGCTCCTTGGTGGATTCCCGGATAATCAGTTCCGGTTCGTATAAGATGTCCTCTGCCGGCATAGTCCGGCGTCCTTCGATCAGATCGAGGAGAAGTTCAGCAGCCGCAGCTCCCATCTCCGTCTTCGGATGCGTCAGTGTCGTCAGCTTCACTTCGGATGCAACAGCAAGCGTCGAGTCGTCAAATCCAATCATGGATAAATCATCCGGCACACTTAGTCCCAGCTCTCTGACTGTGCCAAGCAGCGTAAGCGCCAGCTCATCATTATAGCAGACGAATGCAGTTGGACGGTCCGGGCGGCTTAGCATGGCTTTCGCTGTCTCTACCGGCTTGGCTGCCTTTTCCTCCGATGTGTAAAAGGTGACCGCATCCGGTGTCATAGGCACCTGATAATGCCTATGCGCACGGACGAAGCCCTTCATCCGGTTCGTTCCCTGCAGGTCGTCCGTCTTGAAGAATCCGGCTATCTTGCGGTGGCCAAGCTGGATCAGATGCTCTGCCGCTTTAAAGCCGCCCGCCTCATCGTCTACCTTCAGACAAGGGCAGTCAAGATCCGGATACCGTTCGTTAATCATCAGGAACGGCACCATGTGATCCTGCAGGTTCAAGTATTCAGGCAGATTTGGATTACCCTGTGCACTCTTCGTCGGCTCTACGATCAATCCGCTTAGGGGCTGGCCCAGCATCATCCTCAAACTCTGCGTTTCCCTGGCCTTGTCATTATCCGTGCTGGACAGCAGCAGACCGTACCCCCTGCTTCTGAGCACCGCTTCCGCACCGCGGACGATATGCGGGAAGATGTAATCGGATATATAGGTCGTAATCATCCCCACAGTCTGCACTTCCCGCTGGGGCCGGGTTCCTGTGCGAGGCGAGACGAACGTCCCCTTGCCCTGCAGTCTGTACAGCCAGCCATCCTTCTCCAGCTCACCAAGCGCCTGCCTGACCGTCTGCCTGCTCATTTCATACTTGGCTGCGAGCTCATGCTCGGAGGGCATCTGCTCGTTCGGCTTCCATCTGCCGGCCTGCAGGGACACCATGATCTCATCCCGCAGCTGCATATATTTTGGTGTTTCCCTAGTTCCCATTATTCCACCCGGGCCCTTCCTTTATTTACAGTCATTATAGCACAAGCTAACTTGTACGCACATCTGTTAAGTGAGACATTTCTTCGCCAATATTCTGTGCACAACTTAACCCGCACGAATAACTTTCCAATGTTTTAGTTAATTTCCCATTACAGGGAAATACAAAACGACACTAGTCCTCCAAAAGCGGGATGAATTTTAATAGAATTCTTATTCTTCTTCTATGTTTACCGGCTATTGACCGTTATCTACTGCGTTATAATCAAGAATCTCACATTTTCAAGAACGATGTGCACCTGTTGTTCTAGCCGCTCGTGTGAACAGGGTTCTGGCCTGATACCAATCTGCCTGTGTGCCCTGTTACGCTCTAAATCCATGACTCCTGCACTGCGTTTTCATTCTTTATGCAACCGCTCACAGATTATACCAGAAACACTTGCCAAACGCCCATATGTGGAGTAGAGTAAACGTAAATGAACTTATTTTAAACCAATATAAACCCAGAAGGAGTGCTGGACAAATGGAAATCCGTTACGCTTCCCATCCGAATGAGGTTAAGAGCTTTGATACTACCCGTCTTCGCAAGGAATTTCTAATCGAGTCTCTGTTCACCGAGAATCAACTGAATCTTACGTATACACATGTGGATCGTTTTATCGTTGGCGGCGTCCTGCCGGTGAACGGTTCAGTCAAGCTTGAAGCCGACAAAAAGGAAATGGGTGCAGATTTCTTCCTCGAGCGCCGCGAAATCGGAATTATCAACATCGGCGGAGCCGGTACGGTAACCGTGGACGGCACTTCCTATGACATGGAGACCAAGGACTGCCTCTACATTGGTCTTGGCGCCAAGGATGTAGCGTTCAGCAGCAAGGATTCAACTTCCCCTGCCAAGTTTTATTTCAACTCAGCACCGGCACACAAGCAGTACCCGACTGTGAAAGCATCCATCAGCGAAGCGAATCCGAAGCATCTCGGCAGCATCGCTAATTCGAATGAACGCACCATCTACCAATTCATTCACGGCGGCGGTATCCAAAGCTGCCAGCTGGTCATGGGTTTGACGATGCTGAAGCCGAACAACATGTGGAATACCATGCCTTGCCACACCCATAACCGCCGCGCCGAGGTGTACTTCTACTTCGATATGCCGGAAGACGGCGTAGTCTTCCACTACATGGGCGAGCCGCAGGAAACCCGTCACCTGGTCGTGCGCAACGAGCAGTCTATCATTTCGCCCAGCTGGTCGATCCACAGCGGCGTAGGCACATCCAACTATACCTTCATCTGGGGTATGGCCGGCGAGAATCAGATTTTCGACGATATGGATATGGTAGCCATGAAGGACCTGCGTTAATCATCTCTCAATCGTTATGGTACAATTACCTATAAAATGTACACAGAACGGATGCGAATCAGGTGAACCCATTACGACGATATGAAGCCATTATGGAACAGCTCCTTGCCAGCAAGGAGGTTACGGTTGCGGATTTAAGCGACCAGCTGCAGGTGACAGGCAAGACGATCCGGGAGGATCTCGCCAAGCTGGAGGAACGGGGGCTGCTGGTGCGCGTGCATGGCGGCGCTGTGCTCGCTCAGAGCGAGCAGCTTGGCATTCTCTCGGCCAAGGAGCCTGTCGCCAAGCACAGCGATGAGAAGGCTCAGGTAGCGGAGCGCGCGCTCCGCTATATCGAGCCGAAGGACATCATCGCGCTTGACGGCGGATCAACAACGCTGGAGATTGCCCGCCGTCTCGACAACATACCGCTTACCGTTATCACGAATGATGTCTATATCATTGGCGAGCTGGCACGCAAGCCCGATATCCGGCTTGTCGTCCCCGGCGGCTACCGGGTTCGCAATATGCTGACCGGACCGGAAGCTGAAAGCTATGTCCGCAGCCTGAATGTCCAGAAGGCCTTCCTGTCCGCCACCGGTGTCCATCCGGAGTATGGCTACTCGATCTATACAGGTGACCTGATCGCCTTCAAGCGGGCACTGCTGGAATCGGCACGCACCACTTATGTGGTGGCCGACCATCACAAATTCGGGCAGTTTGCCCTGCGCACCTTCGCAGAGCTGAGGGATGTCAGCCGGATTATAACGGACAGCGGCCTGACTGAATCAGCCGCCCAGCCTTATATAGAGGCCGGTGTCGAAGTTGAATACCGCAACCTGCCTGCGAATTGAGATGATCATCTTAAGATTGTAAGGATCATTCTTTATTTTATATAGAAGAAACAGCTCCATATCATTACAGGTTGTTGATATTATGAGAGTGAGGGAACGGACATGGACATGTTTGACTTATCGGGTAAAGTGGCAGTTGTAACAGGGACATCCGGCGGTCTCGGACAAGGTATGGCAGTCGGTCTGGCAGAGGCCGGCGCCGACATTGTTGCCGTATCGAGCAGCGGCAGTGAAGAGACGGTTGCCATGATAGAAGCACTTGGCCGGAAGGCTGTCGATCTGCAGGCTGACCTCAGCCAGTCGGAAGGTCTTGAGGATGTGTTCAAGCAGGCGCTGGGATTTGGCGGCCGTGTCGATGTGCTTGTGAACAACGCGGGCATTATCCGCCGTACACCAGCGGCAGAGCATGCCTGGCAGGACTGGCAGGATGTCATCGACATCAACCTGAGCACCGTCTTCTACCTGTCCCAGCTGGCCGGGCGCCATATGCTGGAGAGGGGCAGCGGCAAGATCGTGAATATCGCCTCCATGCTGTCCTATCAGGGCGGTATTAATGTCCCTGGTTATACGGCGAGCAAGCATGGCGTTGCGGGTATTACGAAAGCGCTTGCCAATGAGTGGGCAGGCAAAGGCGTTCAGATCAACGCGATTGCTCCAGGCTATATGCTGACGAACAACACGAAGCAGATTGTTGAGGATAAAGCGCGCTACCAATCGATTACCGACCGTATTCCTGCCGGACGCTGGGGCACACCGGATGATCTGAAGGGACCTGTCGTATTCCTCTCTTCCTCCGCTTCCGATTATCTGAATGGCCATGTCATGTGCGTCGACGGCGGCTGGATGGCTCGTTAACGCGTTAGGCCCGTCCAAGGCGGCGGGTAATAAAAACAGAGAAGCGGGCCGGCCTGTCCGGTCCGCTTAATTCGACTACACGGAAGGTGTGCGTCATGAAAAAATTGCGGCTCATTGAACAGATTCGCGAGTCAGGAGTAGTAGCCGTACTCCGCGGCGACTCGCCGGAGGAAGTCGTCCGTATGGCCAAGCATGCCATCGAAGGCGGCATCAAGGCCATCGAGATTACGATGACCATCCCATTCGCACTTGAAGCCATTACAGCGCTGGCTAAGAAGTATCAGAGCGGCGACCCGTCGGCGGATAACTATGCTGTCATCGGCGCCGGCACAGTGCTTGATCCTGAGACAGCACGCGCAACGATCCTGGCGGGAGCCGAGTTCGTCGTTGCCCCTGCTCTGAACCGTGAGACGATCATGCTCTGCAACCGGTACCGTGTGCCGGTCATGCCTGGCGTTGTGACGATCCAGGAGATTACGGCTGCGCTTGAGCTTGGCGTTGACGTCTGCAAGCTGTTCCCGGGCAGCCTGTTCGAGCCTTCAATCGTCCCGACGATCAAGGGGCCGCTCCCGCAGGCCAACCTGATGCCGACAGGCGGCGTCTCGCTCGCTAACCTGAAGGACTGGGTCAAAGCCGGCGTATTCGCCGTCGGAATCGGCTCGGACCTGACCAAGGAAGCCGTCGCCAAGCAGGATTTCAGCCTGATCACGGCCAAGGCTCAATCGTACATGGAAGCTTACCGTGAGGCGGCTGGGAAGTAATGTATCTCGGGCGCGGTGCCGACGGTAAGAGCAATGTCAGATTTATAGAACTAAAGGGGATGTTCCGGGGAGTCATAACGACTTATGGGAAATCCCTTTTTCTAACGTGTGTGAGACTCGATCCCTCGTATTTAAGTGGTTTTCTCACGAATGCTCACTCATTCGCAGGATTTCACGTTTTGGATCGGCTAGACGATTGGATGTGTGGGGGGCAATTGACCCTTGAATCGGTTTACGGACATACAGGAACAGAGGCAGCGATTTACGCGCCCTTTAAAAGCATTATCCTGCACTACCCCACATGGCTTAGTCGCCAAGTTTTGGAGAAATGAAAACAGAAGAAAACGCCAAAGCTCGTGGTTTTTTACAGTTGGGGAAATATGGTTAAATACCGGAAGGAAGAGATGGAGGTCACTTGGTTAACCTGGTCGGTTATGAAACTTATACGGCTACGGGAAACTGGTCTAACCCTCAGTACGCTATTGTACATGATAACTGGGAAACCACCGGTACAGATGTCTATCAACTATTAGATCAATACGGATCAATTACAGACATGTGGAAATTAGGGATTAACGTATACCAAGAAAACGCTTGGACGACTTTTTATCCGAGCGTTTTTGTTGTTCCCTTTAATGTGCAACTTTATTAATGATAAGTACGTTTGTTTGTAAAAATATAGGGGGGGGATGGATTTATGAAAAGAAATCTCGTAATGTTCATCATCGTAACCATGCTTGTTGGGATTTGCGTCGGTTGCCAAAATGATAACCAATCCAATTCAGAAGTATCGGACGACCTCACGACTAAACAATTAGAAAAGTTTTACCCTGGCAATATCACAAACGTAGATTCAATAGAAATGATCAGTGGTAGCAATGGGAACCGGAAGGTGATCAATAATCCAGTGGAAATCAAGGAATGGCTGGAAAAAATCCGCCATTTAGTAATCGTCCCCGATCCAAAGCAAGAGGAATCTAGCGGTGTTTTATTCCATGTTACTTTGTTTGAAAAAGAACAAGAAAAGTTATATATAACCCCTACAAGCATTAATCACAATCCCATTAAGCCTAACCCTAAATTAGCATCACTCATGAAGGAACTTTATAGAGATGAAAAATAGTAAAAAAACTTTCGACGACGCACGAACACCGTATATACAGGATCACAGGCAGCCAAGCTTTCTTCCTATGAATCCTGCATGATACAGACTGCGCGGTCAAACCGGCAGGCGGCCAGATCGTCTTCCCTAATCCAGAAGTAAATGCGGCCAACATCTCCCCACATGATGCCTGTTTTCTCCTCTTCCGAATCGATCTGAAGCAGCAGCCTCCATCTTAAAGCGGAATCCGCCATACGCTTACTCTCTTCCCGATTAAGTTCCTCGTGATAAGTTCCCTCCGTCATCATCTCGCACCACACCTGCATATCGCCTTGAATCTGCTCGGGGTGACCCAGCAGGCGATTCACATATCTTCCAGGCTGCATGCGATCCATGAATTGCTGAAGAAAAACACTCCAGTACTTTTCGAACTCTTCCTGATTGCCGTTCCAGCCAAGTCCCATACTCTCCAGGTAAGCGGACTCCGGCGCCGGTACGCAAACATCCGCAGTGAACGTTACCCGATTCGGCTTTAAAATCCCCTCTTGCGCTAGTTGAGAAGGCAGTTCTCTGCGTTTCAGATTCATTAGGTCCTGTGGTCCGGTATAGATTACCCGGCAGGTCCGGGGATCTCCGTAGAATTCCGCATCATATTCATACAGAGCCTCTACAGCATAGAAGAAAGACAGCAGGCCGCCACAGGGAAGCGGAGATGCCTGTGCCTTAGGCATTTCACTTAAGTTGACTTGGGCGATAAAGGATAGATTATACTTCTTCCATCGCGGCCATTCGAAATCCTCCGGCAGGTCCGGGCGCCCGCCTACCTTCGTAACGCCTACAGGAGCATTATCCTCCTGTTCAGGCTGCAGATGTAGCTTCGCAGATGTGAAAATATAAGGCGACAGCCTCTCCTTATAGGCACCAAGCCCCGATTCCTCAAGCAGATTCAAGATATCCTTATGCTCCATAGCTGCCTCCCTGACCATTAATATCAATAACAAATTTTACCTTTCATTCTATCATTAGTCAGCTGCCTCGAATAACGCCTCCACATGCTCCAGCAGCTTTTCATTATGCAGATAATAATGCCCGCCCACTACACTCGGTGTGAAGCTCAGCTTCCTCTCTTCACCCTCAAAGAGCGACACCTCATACAGAAACCCCGTCCGACCCTCTTGATTGGGATCTGGAACGAATATCATATCTTTCACTTGATTAATCCAGTCCCGCACCATAAGTTCATCCGAGATAAGCTTCCTGTCCCCTGTTGAGCCGTCCAGAATTTTTACAGCCTCCACATTCGATATCGAACCAGGGTAAAACTCATGCAGCCTCTGCGTCTTCAATTCCTTCTTCCCGGGGGGAGCTTCGGCCGAACAACCAGCCAGCAGCGCGATGATCATCAGCAGCCATGCTGTTCTTTGGGACAACTCTATCATACGAACACCTCGATTGGTAATATTCTTCCATTCAATTTATTGACGAACGGGATCCCGCCAAGGTTGCGCCCTCTCCCCCATTGCACGGTATTAATCCTTCAATAGGTGAAATCTCTCCCTGAAGCGGATCAGCTGTGCAGTAAGGACGGCGGCAGCCGCGCAAGCCGCCGCTTGTACCGTAACGAATGCCTCCGGGGACGTACCCAGCTTCTGGCGGTACCACTGCAGCAGATACAGCGGCCCTTGTCCGCTTCCGCCTGTAAACATACCAAAGAATAGATAACACAGCGCGAGACAGAGGCCGAAGGCATTATGCTTGAACAACGCAACCAAGACAGCGGTTATCTGCATATACAGTACCGCCGACACAAACCCTGCCCAAACCTCAGCAGCATCAAAGTACTGACGAAGGACGGCAGCGTACAGACCCGCATACAGAAGACTTAGCAGCAGCGGCCTCAGGGCACCGGCCGTCCACGGAGCTGCAGGCAGTGTAATCCACAGTTCCTTCTGTTCTGAACTGCCAATCTGCGACATGAGCCCAAGCATGGGAAAGGCCAGAGCGGGATACAACACCAGCGCGGTCATCTCTTTGGAAAACTGCTGCGATGTAGTCCCGGCAATCACGGCTAACAGCCACAGCAGCAGCGGAATGACAAACAAAGGCTTATGGGCTGTCCAGACATAACGCCACTGCACTAGTTCCCGTTTAACCACACCATATAACCCTCCTCCAGAGTAGGCTGAACCAGTTCGGCGCCCGCACACGGTTCGTCCTGCGCAATTATCCGCAGATTATACCCGCCCCCGATCTGCTGAGCAGCATCCGTAATGAATAATGCCAGATTGCCCAGGAGCCGTTCGTACTCCTCTCTTCCCGCATACAACCCCCAGACCTTCCCGCTGGCGTACCCGGTGACAGAATGCACATGCTCGTGTGCTTCCAGCCGTCCCTGCTTCATGAGAAACACCCGGTCACAGGTCATCGTAATATCCCCCGTAATATGCGTCGAGAGCAGTACGGCCCGGTTAAATGCAAGGCGCTTGATCAGGTTCCGGAAACGTATCCGCTCCTCCGGGTCAAGACCTGCGGTCGGTTCGTCCACAAGCAGCAGAGACGGCTCATGCAGAATAGCTTGCGCAATCCCAAGCCGCTGTTTCATACCTCCGGAAAGCGACCGCACCTTCTCACGGGCCTTATCGGTCAGATTAACCTCACTAAGCACCTTTTCAACCCGCTCTATCAACAGCCTGCTGTCCATCCCCCTCATGCTCCCTATATAAGACAGATACTCGCGGACCGTTAGCGCGGGAAACAGCCCGACATGCTGCGGCAGGTAGCCGATCAGCGAGCGGATATACTCCATATTTTTGCGGCTCCACTGTACGCCGTCCAGAGTCAGCTTTCCTGTTGTTGGCTGGTGATAGGTGGATAATATTCGCAGCAGCGTCGTTTTGCCGGCGCCATTGGGGCCAAGCAGGCCCGTTATTCCGTTCGACAACGTGAATGACGCTTCATGAAGCGCGGTTTTACGGCCATATGCCTTCGTCAATTGTTCAGCTACCAGCATGCTTCAAGTCCTCCAATACCTGCTCTGGTGTGAGCAAACCTTGTGTCTCGTTATACCACTTCCTAATGAGCCTTTCCTTCTCCTCATCCGGCAAGGGAGCATACTGCTCGCGCAGCTGCTTCATAAACGCCTGACCGTACACATCTTCATAAAATGAAACTTGCAAACTCTCAATATCAACGGAGTATAGGGCAATAAACAGCAGGATTCTCTTATGAAAATCGCTACTAGCGTAGGGGGGGCTGAGCCAGAAATAACACATCCAGCGCAGATCCTTGAGTCCGTGAAATACTGTCCGGTGAGGCAAAATATTCGTCCGGATTCGCCGCGAATTCATTAATCGTACTCATGATAAACCCCTTGCTTGGCATCTCCGCAGCTTCAGCCAGTCTAGTTCTGGCCTCCTGTACGATCTGCTGATGGGCATTATGATTCCTGACCGCTGCCTTCTGGGAGACAAACGCTGGTCTCAGCAGCCCGCCATCCTCCACATATTCACCATAAAAGATCGTCGGGCCATAAGCCTGGCCTTCCCAGACACCCTTCCCGGCAGGGCTCAAATTCGTGTGTATCCTTCTGCTCTCACTGCCCGTCACTTCAAGCCGATAGCTCTCCTTCCGGCCGCTGTGATACGGGTCTATCGCTTCTGCAGGATGCATCGGGTACCAAGGCAGTACAGATGGGAGCTCCGCAAAATTCGGTCCAACGGATGTGTAAGTCCTTGTCGCCACAGTAAGCTTCAGCCGCCCTTCGCGGGATGGCAGCTTAAGGATCAACAGATTCTCCTGCTGCGTATAGGCGATGCGCTTGTCTCCAAGCATAACCTCCTCCACTACAAAATCATTCCACAGCGCGAATGAGATTGTATCACTCTCCGCCTCCAAATCCGCCTCATACCGATAATACAGATCATGATTGCTTCTTCCATGTGATACCTTCATGTAAATATGGTCAACCGAATACTGAAGCTCCTCCTCGTCCAGAGGCGCGGCGGGGAGATAAGAGTTGACCGACCAGCTCTCGTCCGTCAAGTAGGGGACATAGGGCGAGAAGACTGGCAGAATCAGCGCCCCTGCCATGCAGACCAGGGCAGCCTGTCTCACTGGCCGTGTCCACGTCAGGCCGATATATGCCCCGATGATCACCACCGCGGCTACCGCCCGTTGAATGAAGAAGCCCCTGTTTACACGCTGACTCTCCATATCATATATCCCCATGATCAGTTCAATATTGGGGTCTCCTACAATTAGCCAGCCCGCAACCTCCCTCGGCATGAGATCGCCCAATACCATAGCGTTGTAAGGCATAATCAAAAACCAGGCCAGCGAAATCAGTACATAACTGTACAAGCTGCTGGTAAGGCTGTACAGCACATAACCGAGCACGGTGGATAAAAAGAACGGAGCCCACCAGCAGAGCACTGTGTACAGCAGCGCATGAGGCACTTCATGAATCGTTTCACTTCCATGGACTGCCAGAATGTAGAGGACGACCGCCATGAAGAAGATCAGATAGAATATTCCGGTAAACAGCATCCAGAACAGGAGCTTGCCCAGCCGGTTGCCTGTAAAACCGGGTAAGGTGCGAACCAGCTCCAGCTGGTACCGTCGCTGCTCTCCCCGTGCCTCTTCAGCTCCGTACAAGAAGAACAGAAGGCTTGCTACCATAATGAAATAGACCATACCCGGCATAACATCCAACCCTGTCAGGTTGGCACGCGGCAGCATTACAGAGCCGCCTATACATCCGGCAAACAGTATCAGCCATAGTGGAGAACGAAGCAATTGCAAGCATTCTTTAATTATTGTCTGTCTCATCGTCAACCCTTCCTAAATAGGAGTGCGGCAAGAAGTTTCTTGGCATCTTGATAGTTTAACGATAGACTTATGGAAAAGGATTTATAGTTCACCTAGTAAAAGGAATATTATGGACAAAAAAAGCCGGTCCACGGCTATCCGGGACCAGCATTTTTCCCACCTGTATTCATCTATGAAACGTTAAGATCGGGCAAGACAATTCGCACTTCTCTTCTCGTTAAAACCGCCCGCCTCATTCCAGATCCTCCGCTACCCCAGCAGCGGCGAAGCTTCCTCTATGTGCAGCAGGGTCAGGCGGTGCAGCGCTCTGGTGCAGCCGACATACAGCAGCTTGGCATCGGCAGGGGAAGCGGCGTAACGCCCCTCATCCACATCCGGCAGCAGCACGGCGTCGAACTCCAAGCCCTTGGCCATGTAGACCGGCACAACCGATACGCCGCCCTTGTAGGCCTGCTGTCCTTCAAGAATCAGGGAAGCTTCGACGCCTTCCCGCTCCAGCATGGCGTGCACCTCACGGCATTCACCGTCCGTCCGGCAGATGACCGCGACCGTCCGCATGCCGCCTGTTACCATGTCCTCAATATACGACCGGACCCGCTGGTCCCGTTCATCCGTGCCCGCGCAGCGGACAACCTCAACGGGTTCCCCGCTGCGGAAGACCGGCTGCGCCGCCGGAAGCCCTGTATCCGTATAAGGCAGAATCGTATTCGCAAACTCAATGATTTCCAGCGTCGAGCGGTAGCTCTGTTTCAGTTCGTGGTAGGAGGTTTGTTCCGGCTTGAACAGCTCCGACAGCTCCTCCCACCGGTGAATGCCGCGGTAGGCATGAATGCCCTGCGCAAGGTCGCCCAGGATCGTAAAGGACGGCTCATTCATGAATGACTTATACAGCTCGACCTGCAGCGGCGAGATATCCTGCGCCTCATCCACAACAATGTGATCAAGCATCCGCCCCTCAGCCGCATGGATCTGCCGGTGTATCCAGCACAGCGCCGCCAGATCCTCCTGCCTCACCACACCCTTCTTCAACCCCGCCTTGGTCTGTTCCGCGATGGTCGCCGGCATTCCCGCGGCCGGCTCAACAGGCGAGGCCTCCACACCGAAGAACCTGCGGTACAACTGCAGCGCCGTCACCTCTGGCAGCTTCTTCAGGAAGGTCCGCAGCCGCTGCTTGCCCGTCTTGCTGCGTTCCTTGCGCTTCTTCGGGTCCGAAATCTTGCCGAGCTCCATCTCCAGCCAGCGGTTCAGCCTTGCCACCAGCCGGTCCCGGCGCGCTGCCAGCGGATACGGTCTGTATTCCACCTCAAACCATTCACGGAGCGTCCTGTATGGCAGATGTCCGCCATCCCAAGGCTCAAAATCCAGCTCCGGCAAGTAAAACTGCTCATATTCACGAAGCCAGCCTGTCAGCAGCTCCTTAAACACCATCGAGCCCTTGTAGCGCCCTGAGGCCCATTCGCCTTCCTCCGGCCTGGCCGCTTCAAGCGAGAACCAGCGTTTGCCTTCCTGGTCGTCCTCTGCGAGACGCACCTCATCACCGAGCAGCTCCAGTGCCCAATCTACGAAGGTCGTCTGCCGCACATTCCCGACGCCCAGCTCCGGCAGCACCCCGGATATATAATCAAGGAACATCGTATTCGGCGCAAAAATAATCATCCGGTCCGCGCGCACCTGATCCTGATACTGATACAGCAGGAAAGCCAGCCTGTGCAGCGCCACCGTGGTTTTTCCCGATCCTGCCGCCCCCTGGATGATAAGCGCCTTCGCACGCGGGGCACGGATGATCTGATCCTGCTCGGCCTGAATCGTGGACACGATGTCACGCAGCCGATTATCCTTCTTCTCCCCAAGCCTGTAGAGCAGGAACTCATCGCTGAGCCCCAGGTTGTCGCCGCCTCTGACATAGCTGTCCACGACGCGCTGCAGCACCTGCTCGCGGATCGACAGGTTGCGCTTCAGGTGAATTTCGCCGCCAACAACCCCTTCAGGCGCTTCGTACTCAACCGGCTCGTCGCCGCCCGTGAAGGAGTAGAATAAGCTGGCTACCGGCGCCCGCCAGTCAATAATATAGGGCTGCCCGGTCTCCTTCTTCTCCATCCCGCGTTTGCCGATATAGAGCGGTGACGCACCGTCCATTCCCTTCTCTTGAAAATCCAGCCGTCCAAAATACGGCTCAATCTCCAGCAGCTGCAGCCTTTCCCGGCTTTCCTCGCGCTTGGCATCGAGCAGCTGCTCCACAAAATCATCACCATAATACCGCGGGCCGATCCCCGCAAGCTGCTGCCTGACTTCCTCCAGCGTTTCCTTCAGGCGTGTGCTTTCCTCATGGTAGGCACTTTGAACGTCCATTCAGTTACCTCCTATATTATCGTTCGTCTGCAGACCTTAATCATTGTGCCACATTCTGCTAAGAAACAATAGACTTATATTCAAAAATTTGCTATGCTGTTGATTAGAGGGTTGCCTAAAATAATTAGAACGTATGTTCGGTTTTTGGGGAGCTGTTCGATTAAACTGTTTAGGAGACCGGCTTCTGATGAAGCCGGTTTTTTTGCGTCCCGAGAACTGCACTCACCACATGTACCGATACATGCAGCCCGCAGACTTCATCTAATCTCTTGGCTGCCGTAAACGGCCGAAATCACTTCCCAGAAGAGATGAAAGGAGAACATGAGGATGAGAATAGCCATGCTGTCACCCATTGCCTGGCGCACACCGCCCCGCCACTACGGCCCTTGGGAGCGTGTCGTTTCCCTGCTAACCGAAGGGCTGGTCAAGGAAGGCATCGATGTCACGCTCTATGCAACCGCCGACTCGGTTACTTCGGCCAAGCTTAGAAGCGTCTGTCCTGCACCCTATGAAGAGGACCGGGAGCTCGACCCAAAGGTTTGGGAATGTCTGCACATAGCCGAGATTATGGAGCAGGCGGAGGAATTTGATATCATTCACAACCACTTTGATTTCCTGCCGCTATCTTACAGCGGGCTGATCCGGACGCCTGTTATCACCACAATTCACGGCTTCTCCTCGCCGAAGATTCTGCCGGTCTACCGCAAATACAATGCGAGCTCCTACTATGTTTCGATCAGCGATGCCGACCGCAGCGCTGAGCTGGACTATATCCGGACGATCCACCACGGCATCGATCTGGAGGCATTCACGTTCAACCCGCGGCAGGGGGATTACCTAGTCTACTTCGGCCGAATTCATCATGACAAGGGAACACGTGAAGCCATTGAGATCGCCAAGCGAATCGGCATGAAGCTGGTGATCGCTGGCATTATTCAGGATCAGGACTACTACGATGCCTACGTAGCGCCGAATCTTGGCACCGATATCACGTACATCGGCTCTGTCGGCCCGAAGGAGCGCAATGAGGTGCTGGGAGGCGCTTATGCGCTGCTGCACCCGATCCATTTTCACGAACCGTTCGGTTTGAGCGTGGTCGAATCCATGGCCTGCGGCACACCTGTGCTTGCATTCCGCAAGGGGTCGATGCCTGAAATCATCGAGAACGGACGCAACGGCTATGCCGTAGATACACTAGAGGAGCTGGTGCAGCGTGTTCCGGAGGTCAGCAGCATCTCTCGAGAGGGCTGCCGGCAGCTGGTGGAGGAACGGTTCAGCCAGAAGCGCATGGTCAGAGACTACATCGAGGTATATAAGGAAATTATGGACAAGCACGAGAAGAATTCGAGAGAAGGCACTCTTACGGTTAGCTAGAGCTAAGCAGCTGAGCATCCTGGTTTGGCAGTCCACTGCCGCCGGGATGCTCTTCTTTGTACTGTGGTGAGTTTCTTACCTTCCGTATCCCGTGAAACCAACTCGCTGCGGACATCGTCTATTTCTTATAGCGCCGTGCAACAAACGTTCGGCCATGTTTTAGCAGCGGCCGTTACGATTAATTATAGCTGAGGTGGTAAACAACCCGATGAAATCCTTAAACCTGTCTGAAATCAATTTGCGCGATCCCTTCATTCTCACGGACGTGAGGACAGGGGCTTACTATCTGTACGGTACGGACGGCGCGACCGCCTGGTCGGGCACACCTGCGGGCTTTGACGTCTATGTCAGCCGGGACTTGGTCAACTGGGAAGGCCCTGAGCCTGCTTTTCGCCCGGATGAGGACTTCTGGTCGGATCGTCACTACTGGGCGCCCGAGGTGCATCAATGGAACGGGCGTTGCTACATGTTTGCCAGCTTTAAGTCGGAGCAGCAGGCACGCGGAACCTCCATTCTGGTATCGGACAGCCCTGTCGGGCCGTTCATCCCGCTGTTTGGCGGCAAGCCCGTAACACCCGAAGGTTGGGAATGCCTCGATGGTACGCTTCATGTGGACGATGAAGGCCAGCCTTGGATGGTCTTCTGCCGGGAATGGGTGGAGGTGAAGGACGGTGAAATGTACGCAGTCCGCCTGGCACCCGATCTGAGCCGCGCCGATGGTAATCCCGTCCTGCTGTTCAAAGCCTCGGATGCCCCTTGGGCAGTAGCGGTTGGCGATAACAAGGACAGCTACATCACAGATGGTCCTTACATGCACAGACTGCCTGACGGTCAGCTGGCTATGCTCTGGTCCAGCGCTGGTGAACATGGCTATACCATGGGACTTGCCCGCTCTTCAGGCGGTATTGAGGGCCCATGGACACAGGATGCTGAGCCCGTATTCGCGAAGGACGGCGGTCATGGCATGCTGTTCCGCACCTTTGAGGGAGAGCTCTGCCTCACCATCCACACGCCGAACGCCAATCCGCAGGAGAGGCCGGTTATTTTCAAGGTAAAGGAAGAGGGCAGCAGGCTTGTGATCGAAGGACAGGCTGGGCAGTAGATGCGCAGAGAAGCGGTTATTTTACTGGAATCCCTGGTCATCGCTCTATCCGTTGTTATTAGCATGTACGTCTATTATTTTATTCAGGCCCATGGTCTGCAGGAGAATATATGGGAGGATGGGCCGCCGCCGGTGCTGGTGGAAAGTACGGTTGAGAAGCTGGAGAGTCATGATGGGACCGTAAGAGTCCACTATTTCTTGCCCTATGACTTGTTCGATTACGCGAAAGCTTCCACTGCAGCATCACTATTATACGGCTCTATCCGCTACGCTGTGTGGAGGCTCAGAGTGAAGCGAACCGGACATGGATAAACTTAGGTTTCATGGTACAGATCAACGCGCGACTCTACTAATCGGGAGGTATCGAAAATATGAAGAGAGTATTCCGCTATTCCTCAGTGCCGCTCATATTGCTGCTGATGCTGCTGGTCAGTGCCTGCGGCGAGAATACGAACACCAATGCGCCGGCTGAAGCGCCAGAGAATTTCGCTGTGGACCCGACCAACGATTTGACTAATAATACATCCGGGAATGATTCAGGCACTGGAACAGAGGCCACACCAGGCAATGCGGGCACGAATTCGGACGGGACTGAAGGCAGCGCGGCCGATGCAGCCGATGAGAATCCCAATACCGCTGCCGGCCCCAATGATGCACCTTCCTTCTTTGGTGAGTGGACAATCAGCAAGCATATCGGCTCTACTGGAATCTCGACTGAACCGAACAACGGTGTTATCGGACTGACCGTTGTCTATAATGCAAATACGGCATCCCTGGGCCATGATGAGGTACAAGACCCTGTCTATGAAGAATATGAAATGACGAATGAAAACTTCCTCAAGGAATACCGGGTCGAGCTGAGCGATATCGGTGTTGAAGCCGAATCAGTCAAGACGATCGTGGTGGCCGACTGGAATGGCGGAGGCAGCTTCATTATTCTCCGGGATGAACAGCCTCCGATAGTGCTTATAGACGGCAACTTCTATGAATTAGAGAAGGCGGAGTCGTAAGGAATGCGGCTGTCCCCCTCCTATGCCTGCTTCTCGAAGCACCCGCCAGGAATTATGCTACCAGCCAGCCAGCAGAAAGGCCCGTCCTAATAGCACGGGCCCTATTCTATGCCTGCACAGCTGCCGACAGCCGCTCCGCAATCAGCTCATGGCCCGCCGCGCCCGGATGGACAAGGTCGACGGACAATCCGGCATAGTCCGGGAGAAGGTCAAGCCCGCTTATATAGCTGAAATGCGGCGATTGCAGCTTCTGTACCGCCTCCTGCACAATTCCTCGGTACTCGGTAGCCCTCGGGTTACCGGCAGCATCATGGATGCAGCGGAACAGGTCTGTCACGATTACGGGACGTTCACCGGCACCATCCGCCAGCACGCGCAGAAACCGGTTCACCGCTACCTCGAACCTCTCGGGTTCCCACAGCCGGATGACATTAATGCCCATCTCCACTGTTGCCAGGTGCCAATCCTTCCTGCCTGCTATATATGCCGCCATGGCCTCATCCATCTGGGCGCTGCCGGCCGAGCCCATATTTATCAGGTCCATCCCCAGCCTGCGCGCTGTCCGCATCGCATAGGTTCCAGTCGGCTGTACCGAATCGCCGCCATGCGTAATCGACGAGCCGTAGGCCAGCATAGTCTTCCCTGGCAGCTGGTCCGCACGCGGCCGCGCAACGTTTCCTTCTATCCCAACCAGCCTGTACTCCCAATCATACGGCAGGATGAGGCGCACGACTTCGGGGTCAAAAGCCATCCCCTGCTCCTTCGCCAGCCGCTTCAACACATCCATATGAGCAGGTCTGCGGATTTTAATGGCCACAGTGTCTATTCCAACCGGAACAGGGGTCTCCGCATACATGCCCTGGAACAAGCCAAAGTAGACTTCTGCAATGCCATAGGCAGCCGCTGCTTCCGACTCTGCCCGGCGCAGCAGCACGAGCGCTTCCTCGCCCTTCATGACGAACCGGATCTCGCAGCCGCAAGTATTGAATGCCCGCTTCTGCGCATCTGCGTTGATCCGTTCCCGGACATCTGCCGGTATCCGGCTCAATCGGTAGTCCCCCTGTCCTGTCCATTCCGCTTCTGCAACGTTATGCAGCAGCACTTGTTCAAGAGCCGATGTCATCCTATCCTCTCCCCCTATTCTGGAAAATAGCAGGCAGATGCCTCGCCTGTCTCCCTCACATGGTCCTGCCGTTCAAATTAAACAGGCTGCCGGTATACGAGAGATACCGGCAGCCTGTTCGTCTAATTCCTATCTGCCCTTACTTTAATCCGCTGGTACTAATCCCCTCGACAATATACTTCTGGAAGGCGAAGAATACGGCGATAACCGGAACCAGGGTTACAACGGACATGGCGAACATGGCGCCCCAGTTAGAGAGCGTGTCGTTATCCAGGAACATCTTGAGTGCCATTGATACCGGGTACATCTCCGGCTTGTTCAGGTACAGCACCGGGCCGATCAGGTCCTCCCAGCGCCAGTAGAACGAGAAGATAGCCGATGTAGCGAGCGCCGGTGCGATCAGCGGCAGAATAATCCGGTAGAACAGCCTGAATTTGCCACAGCCGTCAATGGTGGCCGCTTCATCCAGCTCATGGGGCAGTGTCCGAATGAACTGAACCATCAGGAAGATGAAGAACGGCGCCCCGAAGAAGTTCGGGATAATAATCGGCAGGAACGAGTTCAGCCAGCCCAGCTTGGCAAACAGGATATACTGCGGCACGAGCACGACATCATGAGGCAGCATCAGGGTAATGAGCATGATGATGAACCAGAAGCTCTTGCCCCAGAACTGCAATCTCGCAAACCCGAATGCAATAAGTGCCGAAGACAGCACAACGCCAATCGTAGACAGAACAACTATGATTAGAGAGTTCGAGATAAAGGTCGAGAAGGTATAACCGCCGATCCCTTGCCAGCCTTGAACGTAGTTCTCCCATATCCATGGGGACGGAATTAGAGATTCAGCTGTGGAGAAGATCAAGGTACTCGGCTTGAATGAGCTCATCACCAGCCACAGCACAGGGTAGAGCATGAGCAGCGCGCCGCCTGCCGCCAGGATATGATACATCACCAGTCTGACCGGTTTGCTTCTCATGTCTAGTTGCCCCCTTTCGACTCATAGTGAACCCACATCCGCGAGCTGCGGAACAGGATAGCTGTTATGATGCCAACGATGATCAGCATGACCCAAGCCATAGCCGAGGCATAGCCCATGTCGAAGTACACGAACGCCTGGCGGAACAGATAGAGAGAGTACAGCAGCGTGCCGTCAAGCGGACCGCCCTCACCCTTCGAAATAATGTAAGCCGGTACGAAGGTCATGAATGCGCTGATCGTCTGCATGATCGTGTTGAACAGGATAACAGGCGTCAGCATCGGAATCGTGATTTTGAAGAATTTCTGGAAGCCGTTTGCTCCATCAACCCCCGCTGCCTCGTACAGGCTGCTTGGGATATTCTTAAGTCCTGCCAGGAAGATCAGCATGGAAGAACCGAACTGCCATACCGACAGGAAGATCAGCATCCACAGCGCTGCAAGCGGCTCAGCAAACCAGCGGACCGCGCCGATGCCAAGTGTATCAAGGAACAGGTTGACTACCCCTTCATCGCCGAACAGGTTGCGCCACATAATGGAGACAGCGACACTTCCTCCGATAATAGAGGGCAGATAATATAATGTACGGTATAAACCGATTGCCTTCGAAGCCCGGTTCAGCAGCATCGCCACCATCAGCGCGAATGCGAGACGGAGCGGTACGCCTCCAAACACATAAATCAATGTTACCTTCAGGGATGTAGCGTACTTGCTGTCTGACGTGAACATTTCCTTGTAGTGCTCCATACCGACCCATGAGGGTGTCGTGAACAAATCATAGTCTGTGAAAGATAGATATAGCGATGCGATTACTGGGATTAATGTAAAACAAAGGAACCCAATGACGAACGGCCCGATAAAGGCATAGCCCGTCAAATGCTGCTTCCATGCCACTTTCATTCTTTCCAACTCCTACTGCCCTAGGCACGTATGGGATTTCGGTTGAAGCTTTATCCGGCCGGGTGAGGCCAGCCATGAGGCTGGCCGCCCGTCTCGGGGTTATCCGTCTGGAATTCTTTATTTATTCTTGCCAAGTACGGCATTAGCTTCCTCACGGAATCTCTTAGCCGCTTCTTCCGGTGTAATCTTCTGGAAGTCCATCTGCTCGGAGTAGCTCTTCAGCATGTTCATAATTTCCGCTGCGCCCACTGGATCCGGCGGATCCATCGGCGTGCTGTTTTCCTCAGCCCATGCTACATAGTCGAATACCTTGGCTTGCGCCTCATCCAGCTCAGGCTTGATGGCATCCTTCACAACGGAGGATACTGGAACACCGCGCTCGCCTTTGATCAGCTTGTTCGCTTCCACGTTGTTCACCCAGAAGTCGATGAACTTCGCCGCTTCTTCTTTCTGCTTGGAATTCTTCGAGATGGCAAAGTACATGCTTGGCTTCAGGTAAAGCCCCTGCTCCCGGTCTGGCCCCGGCATGTGCAGCATTTCGAGGGGGACACCGGCAATCTGCTGAATGGATACATACTGGTTGGTCCACTGCCAGATGCCGACGCCCGTACCCTTAACCATCGGATCATCCTCCGGGCCTTTAATTTGTGCTTTCACATCCGGCGCAGGCGCTGCACCGTATTTCACCAGCTCAGCCAGCCGTCCGAAGAATTCAACGAACAGCGCGTCGTCTTCGTAGCCGAGTGCAGTTCCTTCCGCGTTGTACAGATGCTGTCCTTTGGTACGGAGGAAGTAACCGAAGAATACCTCCGGACGCATACCAGTATCGAAATACAGACCAGTGTTGTCCTTTACCTGCTTGGCGATCCGTACATAGTCCTCCCAAGTCCAGTTCTCATCATCAATCTCTTCGATGCCCGCCTTCTTGAGCGTCTCCGGGTTATACTGGAATTGGACGGTATTGACGCCTACGTTAAATGCGTAGATCTTGTCATCCAGCTTACCGCCGGCAATGGCATTTTCCGAGATGTTATCCACATTAATCTGATTGCCGATGTAAGGCGTCAGGTCAGCCAGCTGCCCTTTTTGCGCATACTGGGTGAAGTACGAGATGTCCATCTGGATAATATCCGGAAGCTCGTTCGCTGCCGCCTGTGGCGCCAGACGCTTCCAGTAGTCATCGAAGTTTGCGTATTCCGGCTCAATCGTTACATGAGGATTCTCCTGCTGGTAGAGCTTGATGACTTCAAGTGTGTAATCGTGGCGCGGCTGACCGCCCCACCAGGCCATCCGGAGCTTAACCGGCTTCTGCTCTCCGCCGTCTCCGCTGTTTCCGCTTCCCCCATTGCTGCTTACATTATTGCCTCCGCTATTGCTGCCGCCGCTGCATGCTGCCAGCGAGAACACAAGCGTAAAGGCAAGCATAATGGTCAACCATTTTCTCATGTTTGACGAGCCCCTTTCTGTCACTTAGAAATGATAAGGCTTACATCTTTAATTTTAACGTTTTTAGACATATCCGGAATCCAAAAAACCGTTTACATTGTTTAAAAAACAGAGGTGTCGTCAAATCAGTGTCCGTTTGTAATCGGAGGGAGAGCAGCCGGTATGCTTCTTAAACACCTGGCTGAAATACTGCGGGTTGTCGCCATAGCCCAGCCGGTCGGCCAGCTCATAGACCTTCACATCGTCGGCCTCGGCGATTAGCTCCACTGCTTTTTCCATACGGAGTCTCGTTACATAATTAGAAAACTTCTCGCCCGTCTCCTTCTTGAACAGCTTGCCGAGGTAGTCAGGATTCATAAACAAAATTTCGCTTGCCACCCAGTGAAGCGACAGCCTGGATTCGCCCAAATTCTCCAGAATGCAAGAGATCATCCGGCTCACCATATCGGAATGCTTGTTGCGGTGCCGCTCATAGTTAGCTGTGCAGATCTCCTGGACCGATTGGAACATGAACTCGCGGATGGCCTGCAGCGTGTCGAGCTCATCAAGCACCGCAAGCCCCTTCAGCCGCTCGTGTATGCGTGAGGGCTCTCCTTGTCTGGCACAGGCCACATAGATCGGAATGACGTAGGATTTGGTAACGGCTGTCTCCAGCCGCAGCTGGGACAGCGTCTCGAATACATGCGTGAGCTCGCGCTCCGCATCCTCCCAATGCCCGGATTTCACATACAGGCACAACTGCTCTTCATCATAGATAAAATCATCAGCGGAGCGGCCGGGCCCCGCGTCAATATCCTGCTTCGTAATTAGACTGCCCTCGCCAAGATAAAAACGATGCTCCAGGCATTCCAGCGTATCCCGGTACATCCGGCGCGCGCCCGTAATATCATCCGGATCACTAACAGCCGCAGTTGCTTCCAGCTTGTAGTAGCGCCGGAAGGTGCCTCGGATCTCGGCAACGAGCGCATACAGCAGGTCCGTCTCGCTCATATCCCGGATCAGCAGCAGCACCTGCTTCCCGATCGTGGTGCTCAGCAGCAGCACCTGTTCACCGAGCAGGTCCTGGGCAATATTTTTCAGCGCAAATATATGTTCAAATTCATAATCCCCTTCAATCTGGAACAGCAGCAGACGAACCTTGTCATGCTCGACGGGAATGTTGAACAGCCGCCTGAAGTTGTCCCAATCCCGGCGACCGTAGGTCCGGTTCGTCACCAGCTCCTTCAGGAACTGCTCCCGCGCATGCGGCAGCACCCGCTTCAGCTCCTCCTCCGTCTTCTGGATGAAGGCCTCCTTGCTCTGCTTACGGCTGAGCCGTCCGGCCGCCTCCTTCAGGGCTTCCTCAATCGTCTGCTCATTGCAGGGCTTCAAGAGATAATCCTTAACCCCATAACGCATAGCCCTCCGTGCATAATCGAAGTCACTGAAGCCCGAGAGCATAATGAATTCCATGTCCGGATCCGCTTCCTTCACCTGCTCAATCAGCTGCAGGCCGTCCATGCCTGGCATCTTGATGTCGGTTATGATAATGTCCGGCCGTTCCCGCTCAATGCTTGCCTTGGCTTCTATCCCGTTGCGGGCTGTGCCGATCAGCCTGGTGCCGCAGGACGCCCAGTTCACAATATTCGAGATCCCGTCCAGGATAATACGCTCATCATCCACCAGCAGTACCTTATACATGAGAATCCCTCACTTCCTTCGGTAATCGGATGCTGACACAGGTTCCTTCGCCGCGCTTGCTGCGGATGCTCAGGCCGTAGGATTCTCCAAACAGCAGCTTCACCCGTTCATTAATATTGCGCAGCCCCACGCCTGTGCCCTTGGGCTTCACCACGCCCTGATTCAACTGCTCAAGCAGCGACTCGTCCATGCCTGGACCGTTATCCTCCACGCTGAGCAGTATATAGTCGCCCTCGTCGGAGGCCGATACCTTGATCTGACAGCACTCCAGCATCTGCTCCAGTCCGTAGTTCACCGCATTCTCGACAAGCGGCTGCAGCGAGAGCTTGGGGATGCTGTATGGCTTTAGGTGACCGGGAATATCCAGCTCGAATGCCAGCCGCTCTTCGAAGCGGATTTTCTGAATATTAATATAATGGCTGACAATATCCAGCTCCTGCTCCAGAGGAATTAGCGGCTCCTTCAGGCCGATAGAGCTGCGCAGCAGGTAGCCGAGCGACTCGACCATCACGGATATCTGCTTCTGTCCGCCCATCTTGGCCGTCCAGTTGATCGTCTCCAGTGTGTTATATAGAAAATGCGGGTTAATCTGCGCCTGCAGCATCTTGAACTCGGATTCCTTGATCGACAGCTGCTTGACATAATTCTCCTTGATCAGTTCGTCAATCCGCTGCAGCATAATGCGAAAATTTCGGTGCAGCTGGCCCGCTTCATCCATAGGCATCAGCTTGTCATCGGGATCCTCCGTATAGGTGAAATTGCCCATCTGCACCCGCTTCATCTTCGCATTCAGTCGTTCAATTGGGTCGGTAATCCCCTTGGAGAAGCGGAATGAGAAGATAACCGCAGCAAGAAACAATGCGCCGAACAGTACTATAGAAAGCTGCTTGACGGTGGCAATCCGGTCGAAGATATCGTCGTACGGGATCATCGTCAGATAAGTCCAGCTCGTGTATTCGGAAGGGACATACGTCATGAAATACCGTTTGCCGTCCCGGTCGATTATTCGAAAGCCTTGTTCCCCGGCACCCAAGGCGCTGAGCCCTGCGACAGTCTCCGGGGGATCAAGCGGATAGACAGCTCTGTCACCGTTCAGGATAATGAAGTCAGCCTGACGGTTCAGCCCGAGAGAGAAGTTACGGATCAGCCGTTCCATATCAATTCGTATCATGATCGTGCCAAGCTGCTCCAGGCTGAGCTGGTCGAAGGAACGGATCAACCGGGCTGCCCCCAGCGCACTGTCATCCTCATTTGGCAGTATCCAGGTATTACCGCCATCGTTGTTTGCCGTCTCACGCTTAATTCTCCGCAGCTGCTTGCCGGTTGTTGTGACCCGGTTAACGCCCGAGGAGTATTCTCCATTAAAGGCATCTGTGATCTGGTAGGAGAGAACATACTGGTCAAGCACGCCCAGGTCAATCATTCGCTCCCTGATTTGGGCAGATACCAGGAAATTGTCGTACTGCGAGCCGCCATTGCGGATCTTCGTCAGGTTGCTCTGTATGGATTCATCTGTGGCAATCCGGAAGGAAAGCTGCTCCATCTTCCTCAGTTCATTTTCGATGCCGACAGAGGTCAGGTTAAGAGCTTTCGCCGACTGCTCGTAAATTTCCTCATCATAGATTTCGAATGCATACTGCTGAATCAATACAATTAGGACGCCGACCGTCAGCATCACAGCCGAGATCAGCACAAACAGCTTGAATTTGATGCGAAGCTGCTGATAAAGCGTTTTCAAACGAGGCAATACAGCTTCCTCCCTCCTGGTGCTTCTCTCCTATTGTAGCAAAATCACCCCAGCTGGACATCATACTGCGGACATGATATACGGGGATATGAAGAAGGAGCAGCTCTGGTAGACCCTATGAAGGGCGGCAAAAGAAGAGACCCAGACCACAATGGTCCGGGCTGGGTTCATTATGGGTAAACATTCCCTGACTTTAAGCTAGTATGTGCAGAATACCCGGGGCTCCGCTATTATTGGAACAGGCTAAGGATCAGTGGGTCCAGCGTCATAAAGGGATGAATCAGATGAAGAATTACGATTGAGAACGATGATGACCTTATGACACACACAATAGGTAAACGTTAGAAGCTTTAATAAATTTATATCTTCCGACCGCTGCTGCTCGTGGATGGCCGAGCATATCGCTGAGCGGTGGCCCGCTTACCCGATCCAGGTAGCCGCAGTTGCCCTCATTACCGGCAAGGGATCCGATATGGGGATGGCGCAGAATATGATTGACGGCTGGCAGGTTTAGCTAGCTGACGCAGCACTGCAGACCACACTTAAAAAACAAGGCTGTTCCAAGCGCCATCAACGATGGCGCGGAACAGCCTCATCATTTTAAATAATGTTTCAGCAGTCAGCCTTGCTTGCCTTACCCGTGGAACTTCACCAAATCTGCCACCTGTACTGGCTGGCCTGTGCGGATGGCCTTGTTCGCCGCAATGCCTGTCAGGATCGAGCGTGCTCCGTCCGTGTGGTCGGCCGCGCGGTTGAATTTGTCCTCCACCGGAACGCCGAAAATATCGTTCAGCAGCACCGGGTCGCCGCCGCCGTGACCGCCGATGCCCTCCTCCACTTCAACCTCATAGGGAGCGCCGAACATCGGGAACACATGGATCGACTTGTTCTGCAATGCGCCTTCCAGCGCCTTGTCACCGCCCGAATTAACATAGGACTTCTCCACAATCTTCATCTCAATGCGGCCCTTCGTGCCGTTAAATGCAATCTGATAACCCTCCCAAGGCATATACGCATTCAGGGAATAGGTCAGAATCGCGTTGTTCTTGTAACGCACTATAACGCCCATCGTATCCTCAATATTGATGCCGTCGCCGAACACGCTCTGATCGCGGCGGTAGCCGTCCTCATGCTCGGCATCGAGGTACATCGCCTTCAGATGCTCGTTCTCATCCAGATGCAGCGCGAACGGGTCCCCCTTCGCATTCGGATGCCATGTCGCCCGGTCGTAAAACTCCGTCACGCCGCGCTGCTCAGCATTTTCCCGTCCGTAAAACAGCAGGTCTCCGAACGCAAAGACCGTCTCCGGCTGCGATCCAATCCAGAAATTCACCAGGTCAAAATGATGCGTCGACTTATGCACCAGCAGTCCGCCGCTGTTGCGCTTGTCGCGGTGCCATCTGCGGAAGTAGTCCGCGCCGTGCTGGGTGTTGAGCAGCCACTCGAAGTGAACCGAAGTCACCTGCCCGATGACGCCATCCATGATCAGCTCTCTCGCTTTGGTGTGATGCGGCGCATACCGGTAGTTGAACGTAACCCGGACATTCCGCCCCGTGCGTTCCACGGCATCCAGTATTTCCTGGCACTTCTTCTCGTCGACCGTCATTGGCTTCTCAGTGATCACATCGCAGCCCAGCTCCATCGCGCGGATAATATACGTATGATGCGTACGGTCCACGCTGGTCACGATCACCGCGTCCGGCTTCTCCTTCTCAATCATCTCATCGAACTGGTGCGGCTTATAGGTGTTGACCGCATGGTAGCCATGCTGCTCGGCAAGCCGTTTATTCGCGTAGTCCATCCGCGTCTTGTTAATATCGCAAAATGCCGTCAGCTCGGATGTCTCGTTATAATCCTTGGCAATCGCCGCATAGAAGAATTCCGCCCGTCCGCCGGAGCCGACCAGTACATACCGTTTTTTCCTGCTCATTGTCGTTGTCCCCCTCCAAGTCTTGTGAACCATGTACCCTCAGATTACCGCAAAAATGGAGCCATTACGCCGCAATAATTGACTTCTTACACCAAACCCCGCATAATTTGCGATAAAGATGGGCATAAGGAGGCCGCTCCCATGGGTGAACGGAATGAATGGCTGCAGTTTGATCCGCCGGGATCATTATTCTCGCTGGAGTATATTGAACGAACCGGACCTTTCCGGATGGCGACCGATCATTATCATAATTTCTACGAGATGTATGTACTGCTGTCGGGAGAGCGGCGGTATTTCATCCGAGACCGGTCCTACCACATTCAGCCGGGGGATATCGTGCTCGTGGACAAGCAAGCGGTCCATCAGACCTCGGACGCCGGGCCGCCGTCACATCAGCGGATCGTCATCTACTTCTATGAAGCGTTCCTGCGCCAGCATTATAAGAATGAGGCAGATTACCTGCTCGGCGTCTTCAAGCGGGAAAATCCGGTCTGCCGCCTGCCCGCCAAGGCCCGGCTGCAGCTGGATGCCGTGAACGAGCGGATCATGCAGGAGCTGCGGACCCGCGCCCCAGGCCAGGAAACCGCAATCCGGCATGCGGTCGTCGATCTGCTGCTGCTTGCCGCGCGGCATGACGAGCAGGAGGAGGCGGCACCGCCGCTTGATACGCCACTGTACCGTAAGATGACGGAGATCGCCCAGTTCATCAACAGCCATTATACGGAACCGCTGACGCTAACGGAGCTTGCCGGCCATTTTCACATCAGCCCCTATTATCTGAGCCGAATGTTCAAGCAGGCGATCGGCCTGACGCTGAACGAGTATCTGAATATAACGCGCATCAAAGAAGCCGAGCAGCTGCTGAAGGACACGGACATGAGCATCCTCGACGTATCGGCAGCCGTCGGCTATAATAACTTTTCCCACTTTGGCAAAATGTTCAAGAAGCTCACCAAGGTTTCGCCTCGCACGTATAGGCGGGGTTAGTGCGGCGTCCCGGGCCTTATAACCCTAATCCCAGCTTCAGCCTAGCTTCATCTACCGCTGCCTGCCCGGACCGTTCCGCTTCAGCCACTGCTTCCTCAATCGTTAATTCTCCTGCTATTGCCTTGTCCAGCACGGCTTGGGCGGCTGTCTTGAAGGCATCCAGGATTTCCGGTTCAATGACCAGATAAGGGTCAACATGATGGGGAGCGGGCTTCAAGGCGTAGAGCGGTGACAAGTCATGTTCTCCTACCGGGATGATATAATCTGTGATGGCCGGGAGTCCGTAGTTTGGCTGATTCCGGGCCACCAGGCGGCTGTTCACCGGATCGCTTACGATAAATTTTAACAACTCAGCCGCTTCCTCTGGATGCTCCGACGCCGCGGATACACCGAATATATCGTAGACGGCGTAAGACGTTGAGTATACCGGGTCGGCAGGATCAACAGGCACAGTCACCATACCCCAGTCCATCACCGGCTCCCCATTCTGCCTCGAGAACGGCTCCATGCTGTAAGCCACATTGTGGGAACCGACCGTCATTGCCGCATCCTGTGTAAAAAAAGCCGGGGCCCGCATCGAGTCCATGTCTTCTCCTTTATCATAAACAGCGCCTGTCCGGAAGGCTCCAACTGCGTAAGACCATATCTTCCTCCAGCTGTCCGTATTCATGGTTACCTTGTATGTCTTCGGATCGATATAGGACAGCTGCTGTGCTTCTCCAGCCTGGATAATGAAATTCAGCGTTACATCCCGGTAATAGTTCATCTGCAGTCCATACAGTCGCTCCCCTTCGTTCGTCTCGGCAGGAAACTGTGAAGCCAGCGTGAAGACATCCTGCCAGCTCATCCCGTTAACCGGATGCGGCACCCTGTACTTGTCAAACAGCGTCTTATTGAAGTACAACGCTGCGCTGTGAAATGTGGGGGCCAACCCATACAGCTGACCATCCGGTACGGCCGCTCCCAGTAGAGCTGTGACGACCGGAGACAAGCCATCGGCAAGCTGACTTCCATTGTCCAGATAGGAGATTGCCCGCAGCTTTCCATCCTGGGCAGCTTTCTTGTAAGCTTCGATCCCGTTCATGTATACGAGGTCTGTAGTACCCGCCTTAGCGGCATCCAGCTCCAGGTCCTGAACAACCTTCACCTGTATATGGGGAAATTTCGTTTCAAATGCATAACCGTACATCTTGTTAAACTGCTGTATAGACGGGTAGTTCACCGTGATGGTTACCGGCTCTTCCGGCTCAGGGCTCTGGCAGCCTGCCACAGCCAGCATAAAGACAATCATGATTAGTGCGGTTCGCATGTGCAGCCTCCATTATAAAAAGGGTGGGATAACCCACCCTCCGCTTATTACCAAGACGTTGAAGCGTAGTCCTGGTCGTAGGAACCCCCGCTGTAATAGAGTAAACGGAGCACCTTAAGCTTCCGTATACATCGGGAGAGTGAACGATAATTGGATGGCTAGCCTACTTAGGCCTACTGCTGCCAGCCAGGTCTTGCCCGGCTTCTGCCAAGATGACCTCAGTTGCGGTATCTTCCTTAATCAGCCGTGTAACAACTTCCTCTACTAGCGAATAAGCTTTGGCGGATTCTTCCGCGGCTGGAGTACTTAGAAGCTTGTAGAAAGCCTCCGTATAAGCATCTTCAGCTTCGCTCATCGAGATCATCGATGTCAGGGTGGAAAATCCATAGGAAGACCGGTATTCCAGCTCCGCCACCCTGTCCGACATAAAGTACTGCAGCAGCTCCCATGCCGCGTCGGCATGGACTGATGCTGCGGGGATCGCGAAGAAACCACCCGCCGTCATAGAGCTTCCATTATCAGGATCTGCGGGATTTACAGGCATAGTCACCATTCCCCATTCCATGCCCGTCTGCTGCTCCAGCATTCGGAACTCTTCGTAAGATACGGCTTGCATGGCGTACTCCCCTGACGTGAAGGGATTACTGCCACTGCTGTTTATCGTATGGACCGCAATTCTGCCATCCTTCAACGGCTCACGTATTAAATTAAATACTGCTTCCCACTCCGGGCTGTGGAGAGTTGAACTATCGACCGTTTCATCCCAGACCTGAAGATTCTGCAGCCGTCCCATATCCATCACCCAATCCGCTGCAGAAGGATAGGCAAGTGACAGGCCCCGGTCAAACCGGCTGGCGAGCGCTATTAACTCATCCCAGGTCATCTGATCGGAAGGATAGTCAATCCCCTTGGCATCAAACAGCTGTTTATTGTAAGCAATTGCCCTGGAATAGAAATTGGGCGGGAGTCCATACAGCTTGCCCTTGCCATACTGCTTCGTCAGGTCAACCACACTGGCCGCTAATGTCTCGAGCGGATAAGAATCACGCTGAATATATGTGTCGAGTTCCAGCAGGAGGCTGCTGTCGATGAATTCCTGATAATCGCCGGCAGGTATGTACAGAAGGTCTGCCGAAATCTCCTTGGACCACTGTTCCGCTGAGATCTGCTTCTTCGTCATCTCATTCATCGGAACAACAGTATACTTGAGCCTCGGGTACTCAATAGACAACAGGGATGCATACCGCTGTTCGAAGAGCTCTTCAGACGTATAGCCTATAGTTAGACTAATCTCTTCCTCCCTAAGATCAGGGCTCTCTGCAGCACAGCCGGTCAGGGCGAGTAAACATATAGCAAACATAATAAGCGAGGTCCGAATCAGGGAGCACACCTCTTTCATAAAAAGGAATAATAAGGTAATTGATATTAATAAGTTATAATATTTGGAAATTTTCGTATATAGTCCTTAATACCTATATTTCATGTCGGAAGTCTATTTTTGTTCACCATTAAGCCAATAGTATCCAAAACTCCATGACAGCCCATTTGTTCCAGTGTTCCAGATTTTATATAAAGCTTACGGGGGGTGGAAATAATTCATTGATCTGATCGTGTTTATAATCGCGCTTGCCGCGATCTTCGTGGTCTACTATCGGAACCAAAATAAGGACAAGCTGTACCAGAGCCTCAGTCTCTTCGCTGTCCTGAATATTCTCTATGTCCTGATGCTCATGACCATGCCCGAAGTCAGCGTAACCTATATGCTGTTCTAGAGCATTGGCAGCGGCGGTCTTATCAAACTCTTCATCCTCTATAAGCTGGTGCAAGAAACTACACCCTTAACCACGCAGCGAAAAAGCCTTGATGAAGTTTCAACTCCCTCACCAAGGCATTCATGTGGGTTTGTTCAGAAAGGTACGCCTGCGAGTTCCTGTAACAAAAGAACAGCAGCTGCTCCCCCCTTACAAAACCAACCGGTACGCGAACCGCTGGTTATAGTTATGATAAGCCATGCAGCTATAAGGTTAATGCAATTATGTCAGGATCTATGAAAATGAGAGGAGCGTTATCACATGAATAGCAGATACCGGATTCAAGCCTTCTTCACCCTGCTGGCTGTCCTGTTTGCTCTTCTGAACACCTATCTTCTATTCGCGCCGGTGGGGCTGTACAGCTCCGAATGGTTGCCCGGCTTCCTGGCCAGCTTGGGTGGTTCAATCGCAAGCTATGCCGGACCATTTCAGTTGAGGAAGGATTCGCCTTGGCACCTGATTATCGCCTGGATCAACTTCCTGTTCCTGATCTGGTACCTCATACTGCTGACACCGCTCGCTGTCCTGCTGTTTGGCCCGTGAATAAAAGAACGGCAGCTGCAGCAGTACAACAAGACTGGATTCCCCCGCCCCATCCATCTGACAAGCCAGGCTCGCCCACTCCATCCATCTGACAAGTCCGCCCCCTATCCATCCCGCTGGCAGCCCGGCCGGCAGTCACGCTCGGCGCGCGCGAACTGCTTCATCCCCTGCTTGATCTGCGACTCGGACAGATTCGCATAGCCCAGCAGGAAGGTAGGCTTGTCCGGCCTGAAGCTTGAGTAATAGTCGCTCGCCGGGTACACCTTCGCCCCGTACTGGAGGCTCTTCTCCGCTATCGCGTTCTCATCCGCAGACGAATCCAGCTCGATCAGGAGATGCAGACCGGCCTCATCGCCAAAGTACCGCACCCGGTCCCCAAACTCCTCCACCAGACAAGCGACCAGGCAGGACCGCCGCCCCGCATACAGCTTGCCCATCTGGTGGACATGCTTCGCGTACTGGCCCGATTGGATGAAGTCTGCCAGTGCTTCCTGCTCCAGGGTGGGGGACATCCGGTCCGTAATCCATTTGACCGCCAGGAACGGCTCGATCAAGGCCGGCGGCAGAATCGCATAACCGATGCGCAGGGACGGGAACAGAATTTTGCTGAAGCTTCCGACATAGACGACCTTGCCGCTGGAATCCAGACCCGCCAGCGCGGACACCTTCTTGCCCACGAACCGGTACTCGCTGTCATAGTCATCCTCAATAATAACCGTCCCTGTATTTCTCACCCAGTTCAGCAGCTCAATCCGCCGGTGCAGCGACATCGTAACCCCCATCGGGAACTGATGCGAAGGCGTGATATAGAGAAGCTTCGTCTTATCCGGTGAGCCCTTATGGCGGGTAATGCTCTCTGTGATCTTGTCCGTACACAGACCCTGCTCATCGACAGGAACCGGGATCACCTTGCCGCCTGAGAAGCTGAAGATCTCCCGCAGCACAGGATGCGTGGGAGCTTCAACCAGCACCTGCTCGCCATCACGCAGACACAGCCTTGCCAATATATCTAGCGCCTGGGTTGCACCTGATGTAATAACAATCTGCTCCGGCACGGCGGGGATCGAGCGTGTGGAACGGACCAGCCTCGCAATCTCCTCCCGCAGCGCCAATAAGCCCTCCGCCGGTCCGTAGGTCAGGGTATCTGGAGTCGCCCGGCGGCACGCCCTCAATAGTGATTTTTGCCAGCGGTCCATTGGGAAAGCATCCCATGCAGGCACGCCGTGCCGAAAATCACATGCCACTGTATCGGTCACATCAACCAGCCCAGACATCGGTGAATGGACAAAGGACAGGAAATCCGGCACATTTACCACCATCTCGGCGTCCAGCTCATCATCCAGCTCAAGCGGGTTATCCTGTCCTACGGCCGCATTATCGGCAATAAAGGTGCCCGCACCCTTGCGCATCTCCAAGTACCCCTCAGCCTGCAGCTGCTCATAAGCGCCGAGCACAACCGTGCGGGATACCTGCAGCCGCTCCGCCAGAAGCCTGGAGGCCGGCACAGAATCACCCTTGCGCAGGGTTCCATTCTGAATCGCATTTTGGATTTGTTCGTATATTTGCCGGTTGAGCGGCATTTTACTGGTTTTATCAATCCCAAGCCACTGATGCTGAACCAATAAGATAAGCCTCCCGTAACTCATTTTTCCATTTACTAATAATTAAAATAGCATAAGCCCCCAGCACCTGAAACCCTACTGGAGGCTTACTTTATCAACTTGCTTGACTATTTCCGGATGGTTTATGCGTTCTGAAGCTTTCCGGATGGCTTATGCGTTCTGCAGCTCACCTTCACGGGCTTTCAGCATGTCGAACACCTGGGCAACATCCTTATCACCGCGGCCGGACAGGCTGACAATGATAATCTGGTCCTTGTCCATCTTCGGCGCAGTCTCCATCGCGTAAGCGATGGCATGGGAGCTCTCCAAAGCCGGGATAATGCCTTCTGTCTTCGACAGGGTCAGGAAGGCGTTAAGTGCTTGTTCATCGTCGATAGACGTATACTCAGCTCTTCCGATTGCCTTATAATAACTGTGCTCCGGCCCTACTCCCGGATAATCCAGCCCTGCGGCGATGGAGTGGCAATTCTCGGCATCTTCCATGACATAGCACTTGAAGCCGTGGATTACATCCGGCTTGCCTGTACAGAGCGGGGCGGCATGAACGCCGGAGTCCAGGCCCTTACCGGCAGGCTCAACCCCGACAATATTTACAGCCGGATCGTCCACAAATGGATAAAAGAGTCCGATGGCATTGGAGCCGCCGCCTACGCAGGCAGTAATGAGATCCGGCAGGCGTCCTTCCTTCTCCAGACACTGCCGCTTCGCTTCACGCCCGATAACCGACTGAAAATGGCGTACCATCAGCGGGAACGGATGCGGTCCCACGGCGGAGCCAAGCAGGTAGAAGGTGTCCTCATAGTTCTCGGCATAATCCATAAGCGCTTCATCTACCGCTTCCTTCAGGGTGCGGTTGCCCGACTTGGCCGCAATAACTTCCGCACCGAGCATCTGCATCCGGAATACGTTAAGCGCCTGCCGCTGCGTATCCACCTCGCCCATATAGATTGTGCACGGGATATCGAACAGGGCGCACACCGTGGCGGTCGCCACGCCATGCTGGCCCGCGCCTGTCTCGGCAATGACCCGCCCCGCGTTCATACGCTTGGCGAGCAGGACTTGTCCGACCGTATTATTGATCTTGTGCGCACCAGTATGGTTTAAATCCTCGCGCTTCAGATAAATCTTGGCTCCGCCAAGCTCCCGGGTCAGACGCTCCGCGTAATACAGCGGGTTCGGCCTTCCGATATACTCGCGCAGATAATAGTCGAATTCCCGCTCAAACTGTTCATCATTCTTATAATATTGAAAAGCGGCATCCAGCTTGTCCAGCGCCTTCCGCAGCCCCTCCGGTACATAACTCCCGCCAAAATCGTGCTCACCCGGACCAAAAACCCCATCCTTCGTTACGTTAACCACGCTCATTCCGTTAGCCTCCCTGTCCATTATAGGTGCTGAAAAGACGTTCTCTTAAACGACTCCCGGTAGCGGTAGGGAACCGTGCAGTCAAAGATCACCTTGGATGTAATACCAGGCGCTGATATGCGGGGTGATAAGCCTGGATGCTGTGAAGGATCAAGCGGGAAGCCCTGCAGCTTCGGAATCACAATAATATCTTCATCCGCCTGGAAGCGGGTGGCCATCGCCCACCACACCTCTTCTTCGCTGAAGACATTGACGTCATCATCAACCAGAACCACCTGCTTGATCATCCGGAAGGCGCCAAGGATGGCTACTCCGGCTTGCCGGACCAGCGCATCATCCTGGTCGCCGGCTTTATGGAACTGCATGAACAGCAGCAGCTGCCCGCCGCCCGCCGAGCTGCAGTAAGCATTCTGAATTCTGGGTGTCACATGCTTGCGGACATAACTTAAGACTGCAGCCTCCATTCCAAAGGCAAGCAGGTTCGACTGCTCGCAGCCGGGTCCAATCACCGTCTGGAAGATTGCATTCCGCTTCCGGGTTATGCCAGTCACCCGGATGACGGGAAGACCTGGATGCGCCTTCCCGTCATATCCCAGAAATTCAGGCAGTGAATAACCGCCCGCTTCCCCTTCCGGGGAATATTCATGGGTAATGATCCCCTCCAGCACATATTCCGCTTCCGCGATACAGTCGGCATCCACGGTCATACAGGTACTGACCGGGACAGGACGCTTGCGCAGCCCTCCCGCAATGGCAAGCTCATTGAAGCCCTTCGGCGCGAGTGCCCCTGTACAGCAGGAAGCAATATAGACAGCCGGGTCCAGACCAATGTTGATGGATACGGGAAGCGGCTCCCCGAGCTCTCTGGCTGCCAGGTACAACTGCTCCAAATCACGACCGGGCACCATCCAGATGGTCAGCTCATTGCCGCTCTTGACCCATAACCGGTGAATGGAGATGTTGCTCTCGCCAGTCACCGGATGCTTGGCCATTACTAGACCCAGCGTAATATAGGCGCCTGCGTCGGCAGGCGTCATCGTAGGAATTGGCAGCTCGTGCAGGCTGACCTGCTGATGAATGATCTGCTGGCATGGCGGGTCGCTAACATGCTGCGGCGCTATGGGGCTGCCGACTGCTTCCAGCAGCGCCGCCGCTATATGCTCCTCATCTGTCCCAAGCAGCCAGGCGCAGTGGCGCCGGCTCCCGAACAAGCCAGCAAGAACCGGCTGGCCTGCCGGCATGACCTGCTCGAACAGAATGGGGGCCCCTGGCCGGGGAGAAGATGCCACAGGCACCCCTGCCCCCTCGGCTGCATAGATGGCCGCGAGCTCACACCATGCCTGAACCGGATCACTGACCCGCCGGAGCCTCTCCCCGCTGTGCTCCAGCAGCCGCAGCGCCGAATGCAGATCATATACGTCAGTAACGGCTATTTCTGCTGCACCGGAAGACTTGGACATCAGGCCGCTCAGACCTTGGATTCAAGATTCCGGTTATGTAAATACTCCAGCTGCATATCCGTCAGAACCTTGATCAGCGTCTCATAGACGGGTACGGCAATCGCCGGCTCCAGACCATTTTCCTCCGCCATCCTGCTTACCTTATCCAGAACCTGCTGGACACGGTCACAGGAGCGTACAGACTCCTCATCCGTCTTCAGCACCATGATTTTCTTCACAACCTGTGTGCGCTGTGCGATTAACGCAACGATCTGGCGGTCGAGACTATCGATTTCGGCGCGGTGTCCCGCTAGCATCTCCTGATTCATATACTAACCTCCTTAAGATTAAGAGCGTACGTATTCATAAAGTTTCGGAACAGCTGCAATCCCGAATCGGTGCAGATGCTCTCCGGGTGAAACTGAATGGATTCTATCGGGTATTCCTTGTGGCGCAAGCCCATAATGTAGCCGTCATCCATCGATTCAGCCGTCACTTCCAGGCAGTCAGGAAGCTCTTCCTTGCTTACAATTAAGGAATGATAGCGAGTCGCGCGGAACGGGCTCGGGACATCGGTGAAGCAGCCTTTTCCGTCATGAATAATCTGGCTGGTCTTGCCATGCATCAGATGATCCGCGCACAGTACCTTGGCACCGAAGGACAAGCCGATGGCCTGATGGCCCAGACAAACCCCAAGTATCGGGATCTGCTTGCCAAACTGCTGAATCAGCTGTTCATAGCGGGCTTCTGACGGATGGCCGGGACCTGGACCGAGTACGATAAAATCCGGTGACATTCTCGTCACATCCTCTTCGTCCAGCAGGTCATTGCGTATGACATCCGCGTCAACCTCCAGCTTCAGCAGATATTGATAGATAATGTAGACAAAGCTGTCATAGGCATCAACGACTAATGCTTTCATGGAGCACCTCCTTCCCTGTAATCGCCCAATAGAGGGCACCCATCTTGTGAAACGTTTCCTTCCATTCGTTCTCCGGCTTGGAGTCTGCCACCACGCCCGCCGAAGCCCGGATGGAATACCGGCCCGGCGCATGGTGAACCGCGGTGCGAATGCACAATGCCATATTGACGTAGCCGTTAAAATCAATAAACCCCAGGGCTCCGGCATACGGCCCCCGGCGGGTTGTTTCGAGCTCTTCAATAATTTCCATGGCCCGTACTTTGGGAGCCCCTGTCATGGTTCCGGCTGGAAACGTGGCTGCGATAATCTCATACATGTCCTTCTGAGGATTTTGCCTGCCGATTACACTGGAGACGAGATGGTTGACGTGTGAATATTTTTCAATGACGAGCAGCTCGTTAACCTCCAAGGTACCCTGGCTGCAGACCCGGCCGATATCGTTGCGGCATAAGTCCACCAGCATGATATGCTCAGCCAGCTCCTTCTCATCCGACAGCAGAGCTTCCACCAAATCCTCGTCCTCCTGCTGATTCGCACCCCGCTTGCAGGTTCCCGCAATCGGCCGCATCGAGATTTCCCCGCCCTCGAGTCTCAAGAACAACTCCGGACTCGCGCCTACGAGTGTCATGCCGCCGAAGGTTGCCAGATACATATAAGGGGAAGGGTTGCGCTCCCGGAGCCGCTGATATACAGCAAGCGGCGTCACATCACTGTGAATATGAATCTGATTGCCAAGCTGAACCTGGTAGATATCGCCTATCGAAATATACGCCAGTGCCTTGCGGACATGATCTTCATAGGAGAACCGGTCAATCGTGTAGTCAATGGAGTCCGGGGCAGGCATCGTCTCCAGTGCTGCCGGCTGCTCGTCAGGCTCTCCGCCGAGTGCCGCCTTAATATCCTCCATAGCCAGATAAGGCCAGGCTTCCGGCGCCTGATTCACGATCAATCGGGCTGTCCGGCCCGCAATGTTATATTCCAGCAGGCCCTGGTAAATCGACAGCACGATATCCGGCGTCGTCTCATCGGAGGGGATGCGAAGCGGAAGGTCCTCAACCGACCACGCGGTATCATAGCCCATGTAACCGAAGAAGCCGAAGTAGAAAGCATTGCCCGGGTCAGGCACGGTGTTGGAGAAGAGCGCCTGCGTCTGGCGCAGCAGATCCCACAGGTCCTTCCGGCTCTCCAGGCAGAGGCCTTCGCTCCGCTGCGAAAGCAGACCCGATTCCATCCCGCGCTGCTCCAGCAGCTCCACAATATGCGGTGCTCCCTTGAGCATAATTCTTGTCCCGCAAACAGAGATAGAGAACACTGGATTAAATCCGATAAAGGTGCTCTGTGCATCCTTGGCCGGTCCCGATAAGGATTCCAGGATATACACATCCTCCGAATTGAAATGCCTCTTCAGCGATAGGTAAGCTTGGAACGGGTCGTTACAAGCCACCTCGGTATACTCGGTCGTAACAGTAATCGTATTCAAGGGTTTCTCACTCTCCCATACACGTTTATTAGGAAACAACCTCATCGACGACGAAGACAACGGTCGGCTCGCCGTCCTTCCCTTGGGAGCGGTGAGGGTCACCGTCCGGAATGACGAAACCCATACCTGGGCGGCAGGCAACACTGCGGTCCTTGTAATGAATCGTGAATTCTCCCTGCAGCACATATCCGGAATGCCCTCTCAGGCACCAGTTCTCTTCATTAAAGCCCGGTGGAAGCTCCAGCAGACGAATCCGCTTGTTATCTACAAAACACATCTTCACCCGGCCGTTAGCCCCCGGCTTCTCCCATGTCGTCCATTCCATATTCTCAAAGTCAATTCCGCCATTGGTTAAGAGTTCATTTGCATTCATTAATATCATCCTCTCAAATTGGTATAAAATTGGTATGGACTACTATAAATTAGATGAATTGTTCTCTAGAGAGAAACAATTGATCCTTATCCAGTGTGCGTTCGTTAGCCTCCTCGTATGTTAGGAATGAGCGGTCCGTAAGCTGCAAATAATGCTTGATGGTGCGGACCATATCGATCATCCGGTTCACCATCCGTCTGGCAGAGTCTAACCCCTCCAGGTCATCCCAGACCTCATTCGGTCTGCCGCCGTGCAGAACAGCCGGAAATCCGCTGCCCACAATGATCATCCGGTTGAGCAGCAGATTACTCACAATCTGGGAATGCACATTGCTGTGGTTATAGCGTCTGCCGATAATAACGGCGCCGCCTACCTTGTTGGTAAGCGGGCGGTCAAACCTCAGGAAGCAGACTCCTGAGCGTTCGATGAACATCTGCATCAGATGCCCCATGCCGAATCCATGGACAGGCACCGCATAGATAATGCCGTCGGCCCTGCGCATTTGTTCGATGATAAGAGCCATGTCATCCGTCAGCTCACATGGGGTTTCCCGGTAATTGCAGTCCCCGCATGTACTGCTTGGCGCAAAATTATAATCACGCAAATTCAGTGTCTTAAGGCTTGCTCCCTTTAGACGTGCGACCTCCGCTGCAAATTGCAGCATCTGGTCCGTGTTACCGCCAGCCCGTGTCGATCCGCAGATGGCCAGTAATTCAACAGAAATGGACTCCATTAGCTAATACCTCTCCCTCTCCCGCTTTCTATCCGATATAGAGGACCTTCACCGCAACAGCTGCCAGTACGGAACCGACTATGACGCCAAACAGCGGAACCTTCTTGGTTAATACCAGCAAGACAGCGGCTATGCCCGCTGCAATTCCCACCCAGGGCGTCTCCTGATCCACCAGGAATACACCTGGAACGGTCAAGGAGCAAAGCACCGCTAGTGGAAGATGCTCTAGGAACCGATTATCACCCCTTTCAGCAGCGTTATCGCTTTGTTTAATGGTAAGCAGCGGGGTAAAGCGGATAATGAACGTGATAAGTCCCATCAGGAGAATCAGCAGAACCGTCATTCCACATCACTCCTTATCTGTTCGCTTCCTGGCGAAGAGATGGTTCGGCCAGTGGATGGCGGCATTATCGTGCCGACCCAGGCTCCTATAAACATAGCAGCCAGCACAGTGGCGTTGCCCAGGTAGTCCTGAAGCAGCCATGAAGATGCGGCGGCCGATAAGCAAATTGCCGTGTTGCGTCTGTTCCCCAACAGCTGAGGGACGATAATCGCGATCAGGAGAGCGTAGAGTGAAGTATTCAGCGCCGGCAGATACGCATCCGGGATATATCCGGCCAGAATAATGCCCACCCAGGTGGAGATTAGCGTAATGAGATAAGGCGGGAGCTCCAGAGCAAGCAGATAGGGCAGGGTGTGCGCTTCCTTCCGCTCCTTGTTTGTCTTGGACAGCATTCCCATCGCATAGACTTCCTCCGTTAGACCGAAGCTGATGAGGCCCCTGGACCAGAGACTGGACTTCGGGTTCACCTTCTGGCGGAAGGACATGCTGATGAAGAAGTATCGCAGGTTAATAACCAGCGTGAGCAGTAGTATGATAGGGCCGGCAGTGCCGGCCGCAAGAAGCTTGGCCCCTATAAATTGGCTGGCGCCGGCATAGACAACCGCTGACAAGAGGAATACCTCTAGATCTCCCAGCGATAATGTCTTGCCGACCAGCCCAAAGGTGATACAGGCGGGAATGTATCCCATAACAATTGGAAGGGAATCAACCAGTCCGCTCTTCACCTGCTCCAATCTCCGAGGATAATCTGTCATGGGCTGCCTCTCCTCCCGGTTGATGTAACACGAACGCTTGTGATGGAGAACCGCTGTGGATGAACGCCATGCTGCAGCTTCCCTCCTCTGTGAACGGCTGCAGCAGCTCATAGAGCAGCGAAGTTGTGGCTTCAACCAGCACCTTGGCGTCTTTATGTACTGCTTCAATGGTGAAGAGCAGCTTCTGGGACTGGTCGGTCGCCTTGATCGTATCGCTCTGCCTCCAGTTCCAGCGTCTCGAATGTGCCCGGCCGTAACCATCCGAGTAGATAATCTCACCCTCGGCCGGATAATCCGGCTGGTCCGGCTTGCCGATCGGCAGGTATGGCTCGGTTCCGGCTGCCTTACGAACAGTCAGCTGGTCAACATCCGATATGTCGCAGCAGGCAATCGGCGTCCGGCACTTGAGCGATATCGCGTTGCAGAGATTAACCATCGTGTTAATACGTGGCAGGCTGCCGTGCTCCACGACACGCCTGATCAGCGATTCCGCCGCACAGGGATATCTTGCAGGCTTGGCGCCAAACTGGCTGTACACCTTCCGCCACGCGGCAATCGTCGGGAGCTCGCTAATCGCCTCCGTGCGGAGCCCCGTATCTGCAATCTCCTGCTCCATGTGGGACAGAAGAGCTTCTACCTCTGAATTCTGATCCAGATTTTTCACCAGAGGCGCTGCAATCAAGCCGACATACAAGTCAGGCGCAACTGCAAACACATCCTCTGTAAACGACACTTGAAATGCCGTTCTCTCTATATCTTCCTCAACATGCTGGCCCATCGAAATCCTCCTTCAAGCTTAAATGCCTTCACCGCAAGTATATCCATCCAACTCCATTCCAAAAATGACCAATTCTGCACGAAAGGAGCATACCAATTCCCTTTTGTCCAAAATATATAGAAACAACAAACAGAAAGCTGACCATTCCCAGACATAGGAATAGCCAGCTTTCATAAAATAAGTAACAGCTCTCAGGATACACACACGCGTAAGCAGCAGGAAGATAATTGGCAGGTTGGCTTCTGTTCCCCGTGCATCAAGCATATACTGCACTGCATGCAGCAGCCAGTGTTCACCAGGTACGAATTTATCATGTCCATACGAAACAAAAGGTTCTATGCGCCATGCTTGCCGCGTAATTGTTATATATACCTGAAAACTAACGATCCGTTTTCAAGGATGGGGCTGTAACCGAACCCCACCTCTTGCCTGCCCACAGACTAAGCAGTATCAGCCTTTTGCCCGGCCGGCTTGCTCGAATGCTTGAACATATTCGCTACCATAGGAATGATCGCGCTGAGAAGCAGCACCAGCTCGGCAAGGTCGTCGACCAGTTCGGCGGGCATTTCCAATCCAAAATATTTCTTGACCAGATATGCGGCGAATCCAATTACGCCGAGCAGCCATTTTTTGCTGATCATCGGGAATGGTCAGACTCCTTTGTATCAGATATTTTGCTGAGATCAAGGTCAATAAACCACTGCAGCTGACTGCCTCCGTCAAGATCATAGATGCCCAGGTGAGGATTCAGCTTGCATACCGCAGATGGTATGACAAAAGTATTCGTCCCCGGAGGGTCCGTTATAATGCCATCCGGCAGCTTGGCGATTTCGTCAATGTATTCCTCGCCGAGGAAAGGTTTAACAAGCGGTTTATCCTGACTGACAATCAGCGGCTGCGTCGATGAGAAATACACAATCGTGATATTGCCCTGATTATCGGCAGTTGCCATATAACATTTTCCGCCCTTAGCGATATATTCAGGCTGGGGCTTGCCGTTAGCCGGAACTTTCGGTGGCCCCTGGGCTTCCACCGTAAGCTTGGTCTTGTGCTGATCCATCACATTGACTTGAATCAGTTCCTGATACAGCAGTATTTCTATCGCTGTCCGGGATTGGTCCGAAGCATCCTTGTCCTCGTCATTGTGGCTCTCCGATGATTCTTGAACCGGGGCAGAATCCGTCCAGGCAAGCAGCACTTTTTCCAGCGTATCATCCTGTACCCGAAAGTGAATCTCACTTCCCGCCGCGATGTTCTTCTGTGTCTGCACCGGCGTATTGTCGGTCTGCTCTTGAACTACCCTGTACAAGGATACGTCCTGGTTCTGCGATAGCCCATGCTGAAAGTAGATCATTTTGTCCAAGACTGTTCAGCCCCTTTACCCTAACTGTTCAGAACAACATTCCATGCTTTCTGGCCGGAGGTTGCGTTCACCAGCTCCAGCGCAATGTCTGCACTGAGAATCCGGCCGGTCAGATCGATTTCCGTTATATTAGACTGAACAGAAGAACGAATCTCGTTGCCCACCTGGATATCATTAGCGTACATAACATAGAGCTTCGGAGTAAGCAGGAAATCCGCTGTATCGCCCTGCTGAACCGCTTTTTTGGTAACCAGCTTTGCACCGTTCTTAAACAGCGAGATGTCCACCACTTTGGAGACCGTATTGTTGCAGCTGATGGAAGAATCGATATTTTGGGTACCGAGCAAATTAAGGTCTGTGCTCTCTACGCTGTTGATAAACTCCCACTTCTGACCAAAATCAACCGCACGGCTCGTCTGGCGGACTTCTGATGTATAAGGTGTATTAAGCTCCTCAACTACAAGCTCAGTCGAGATCGGATACGTTGCCGTCTGCTTCTGGGCCGGACTCAGCGGGAGCACCTGCCAGGCAATGGCTTCGATCTTATCATACGATTGATCTACATTGGCAAGCTTCTGAAATAATACAAACCTCCAGCCGCGGTTCGTGTTGTTCGTGAAATTGAGTTGAATGTTGTTCATCGTCTCTACTCCCTTTTCGGTTGGTTTTGACTTACGACATTATCCTACGGAGCCGGGAATTTACCTAGAACCTAAAAATTTTTTGGCCGAAACGGAATATTTGTCCAGTTTGTGGATACAAGAAGTTACAAACAGGCTTGTCCTTCATCGGACAAGCTTATTTTTATTGGCATTCAGTTCTTTCCTGTATACGAGCCGAGTAGGATAGATCTATACATTTTTGGGAGGTGAGAATTATGCAGCCGCGCCCCCATTGACCTGCCCTATGCCCTCGATGTCGAGAACAACCGGGTCGATCCGGCCGCTGTACCGGTTTGGCTTCAAGCCGTCCGCGTCTCGGATCATGGCAGGAAACCATTCATTTACTCGAATCCTGACACAATAGCACACTGTCTTAAGGACAAGAATTTTGCGGAGTACCCGCTCTGGTATGCATTCTACCGTCAGCATGAAGTTCCGGCGAATGCCGGCGCCTGGTCACAGTGGACCATGCTCCAGTATACCGATCGAGGCAGCGTTCCGGGGATTACCGGACATGTAGACAAGAATGAATATAACGGACGATTGGAGAGATGAAGAGATGACGATGGAGAACCGAACAGGCAGAGAGCTGGAGTACGAGAAGGGGATTATAGGTCTGCTGCTCAATATCGGTAAATGGCATAACACGGAGAAAGCAGCACAGATTGAGAAGGTAGCACATTCCGACAATAAGAAGAGGAAAATCGAAATTATTGCCGACGTTCACACTCATTTTCCGCAGCTGCCAACAACAAAATGGTTCACAATTAATCTGATTGATGGCGACCTGACACCGGAAACGATTCATATCTATGTAAATCCCATCGACGAGAAATATATCGAGCTATCGACGGCCAATGCCCAAGCAGCCGGTGGTCCCCAGGGTACGGTAATGTCGATCGAGAACAAATTGAAGCCTGGAATTACGTGGGATTAGCTAGCGTTACGGATAGAGCTGTCTAGATTAGTCTATTGCTACTATTTATAAAAATATTCTAAATAATAACCTATCTCCCACATTTCTTAATTACGATCCTATATAATCAGCCAATACTTTAGAATTCCCAAACCCAGGAAAAACAAAAGTATAAATTACAATCATGATAGGGGTCTTAAGAAATGAAATGGTACGTTGCAGGGATGATAGCTTTAATGCTGGTTATAACGGGTTGTTCATCAAACCAACAAGAAATTGGAACACCGGCTAAACAAGAAGAGAAACAACAAACAGAAACTGTGGTAAACGCTGAAGAACTAATCCGTTCAGTAAAGAAAACATTTGTCGCGTCACATAGCATGAAGCTGGACACTACTCTTCTATCCACTGTAGAGGAAGGTGGCACTTCACAAAAGGAACAAATCAGAATGGTTGGTGACTTGACTCTTAGTCCAGATGAATTCCATGCAAGTGTGACAGCAGCTGAAGAAAAGATCGAAATGTACCTTGTGAACAATGCAGCTTATGTGAGGCCAGATGGTCAAGAAATGTGGTTTAAAATGTCGGGTAACGATACAGAAGAATTATCTGGACTTGGAGACACCAAAGAACAGACAGTCAAATTCCTTGACCTGCTTCTTAGTTTCAAAGATGACCTTAACGTAACTGACGAAGGTGATGTCTATAACATCTCTTATGAAACAACGGAAAATTCGGATGAAATCGAAGAACTCATTATCAGTTCCACAGATGGAGTATTTACAGATGGAAACTTTGCATTGAACTCCTTCCGTTATGACCTAAGTGTCCGCAAAGACTCGCATGAGTTAACGGAGAACCGAGCCGTAATGGACTTAGCCCTTAAGGATGAAAGCGGAGCCGTAATGTCGAAACTAATTATAGATACTTATGCCCTCTTTAGTGACTTCAACAAGATAGATAAGATTGTTGTGCCTCAAGAAATCGTAGATTCAGCGACTGAGATTCCAAGCGAATAATATAATTTATAAAAAGGAATCGCCGTATTAAACTGGTCCCCCGTCAAGGATGCTTTGGAAAAAGGTGTTTAGGCTGTGGGGGCCAGTTTATATTGGCGGTTCCTTTTTTTTAAAACCAAACGGAACGGACAAGCCATTGGGCTGCCTTGTAAGCCCGGCCACTGAGATTTGCCGTAGATGTCCAGCTCCGCGGCCCAGACGTGCTCATCCTGCTAATCGTACATATCCAATGGTGTGCCCAAGTGGTCCACTTCCCTGTCTATATGACTCTTGCCTCATCAACAACCCTACTTATTCACTGTCATTCCATAAACAACCCCCTGTACACACCTTGAAGTAAAATAAAAAATAACTTTTTTATCCAAATTTTACTGTAATAAGGAAGCAGAAGTTTGCGAACCACGATAACGACCTCACCTAAGGATGTGAATAAAATAAATAGGATAGCGTTTTGTATAACCATGCTAACCCTGTTGATGATGACCGCCTGTACAGAACACAACCAGAATTACAACGACGAACCTAATCCAGATCATCATGTATTCGTAAGCACTTACACTCCACTGGAACCGACCAATGCGGTTATGGAAGAGGCAGACACAGAAGATTTCAGCCATTTACAACGCAAAGGCGAGATGGATCTGGACCATATTGAGAACAAGGGGGTTACGGGGGATTTGCTCGACTCTATCATGCATTACTTAACGGCTCTCAAAGGACATGACGAAGAAACCCGAAAGTATTACCTCTATGATCCTAATGTGGACGTCTTGTATGATAGGGAACCCTACATTTTGGCAGTAACGAAACTTGAGCTCGACAATTCAAGGGTCAAGGATGTTATGGATGAATACAACTTGGGGAATATAGCGGAGGAAGCTGCTATTGTTAAGATTTCCACTATAACAACCGGTCGGGACTATCAGCAGGTTGAAGGGACGGGAGACTTTATCTTCATTCGAGTAAGTGATAGCGTGTGGAAATTCTTCAGGTTCCAATAACTAACCTATTAGATCCATGGGAGGATAAGAAATGAGGATTCGTTCGTACATGCTTGGCGCGGCGTTAATGATTAGTATGCTTCTCTCTACTACAGAAGCTGCCGTTCCGGAGGAAGTTCAGGCTTATGCTGAGAACGAGGGAATTGCAAGCTTCAAAGCAACAATGGGTGAAGATCCTAAAGCCTTTGACCTCAAACAGTCCCAGCTGGACCAGGCTGAACTTGGAATGGGGTTTGAGACGTATAGAGTTGACCATGAAAGCTTAAAGTCCGCTGACAGGGGCGATACCTTGCAATCAATGCTCGTTAAGAACGAAGAATGGACGTTTGTCGTCACAGTAGATGGAACTCCATTATCACTGTTCACCGTGGCAAGGGCTGATAACAGATTAGAAGTAATATCGGGAGGAGGAGCCGCTAAAGAATTGATGAATGCCTATCATACCTTTACAACGCAGTATCCGGACAGTAAACCCAAGCTGGCGGAGATTAAGGGCATCCACCTGTTTGTTGGGAATCGTCCGGATCATTCTGAGGTTTTTCTGTCATCACTTGATCATGCAGCCGGGGTACCCAGCGTAGAGATTGCCCCAACCCGCCCGCTGGTGGCAGCACTAATTGAGCAGTTGAACGCTCCCAATCAGGATCACGACGGAGGTGCAGATGGCCTGACACGCCTGCCTCGGTTAACTTGGGTATGGGTTACGATTGGTGTCGTCACCGCCGTGCTGCTCTTAGCCGCTGCAATCAGACACAATATTCACAAGCGGAACTCTAACCTTTAACTGTGCCTTTGAACGATCCCAGAGAGCTAATACTCCCGCCACCACATCCCGGCGCACTCTGGCAGAACGGTCAGTCTCCCTTGTTCCACACGGCCGGCCAGCTCCCTGCCAAAGAAGAACTCCGTCAACCAAACCGCTTCTTCCACACTGTCAAATTGGTAATCCGTCCTAAGCCATCTATGGTGAAAACCATACTGCTGCTCCAGCCACTCATAATACGGCAGCAGAAAATCCGGCGGATGCGGCTGCTCCACACCTGTGCCCATCGTCTCGAAAATCACAGCGGTGCCGCCAGGGCGGAGGACTCGCTCGATTTCTTCCATAACCTTCCCCAGATCCTTCTCCCATTCCAGCTGATTCGAGCTGGCCGTGTAGCAGATGCTCCACCCGGATACAAGAAGGTCTGCGCTGTTAGCCTCTGTCTCGATCCTTTTGTGATCGGACACCTTGGCCCGCCAGTTCGTCAAGCCCGCCTGCTCCAGCTTCCTCCCTGCTACCCGCAGCATCTCTGCTGATGCATCCAGCGCCAGGACAGACCGGGCTTTGCGGGCAATCGGCAGTGTGAGCCGCCCAGTCCCAGCCCCTAAATCCACAACATCCTTTCCCTCAACTGCGCATACCTCTTCAATGACCCCAAGCAGACCAGGCTGCCTTGAGATGAGCAGGTCGTAGGTCTCCGCCTTCGCCTGGTAAATCTCCGTATGATCCGGCATTTCATCCCCTCCACGACTGTATAATTGAACGGCTCCTATACTACCGTATGCCGCAGCGTGAAGGTCAACAATCGGAATGCTACCGAATCGGGACAGCGCAGATGATGTGAAGAACATCGGATAACTGCTTCTGCTTTGTCATATAACCGTGCTCCTCGAACCATGCTGACAGACGGGATACCTGCGGGACATATCCGCCCCGAAGCGCCCGCAGCAGACCTTCATCCCCGCCGCCAGGCGCATGCTGGACAGCCCGCTCCCTGGCTTCATCATCTTCAACCATATAACCCGCCAGACAAATTCTGCCCTTCGGCTTAAGCACTCTGCGAATCTCCTCCAGCGCAAGCAGCTGTTGACCCTCATTCAGATGATGGAACGCATAGCTGGACACGGCAAAATCAAACTGCCTGTCCATATACGGAATGGCCAGAAAGTTACCCAGCTTGGATTCAAGCTCCGGATACTTCACCCGGAACTGCCTCAGCATCTCTCTGGATTGATCAACAGCAGCCATCCCGATCCCCTCCCGAACAAACCGTCCGGCCAGATTTCCGGTACCCGTACCGATGTCCAGCCCGAACTCGCCCGCCTTGGGGTTAATCCAGCGATACACCGTTTCCAGTACCATATCATAATGCTCGAATGGTCCGCTTGCTTCTCTAACATTGTGATCATGACCGGCGGCCTTGCTGTCAAAATTCCACTGGTCACTCCAGTTACTCCGCAGCTCGCGCAGCCTTCTCGAGCCTTCGGCCAGCTTGTAAATTTCCTGCAGCGGCAGGTTTTCCTGCTGTCTTAAGATACCGATCATCTGCTCGGCTGCCGAAATCTGCTGCTTGTATTCAAGCCATGCGGAGAACATGACCGAACGCTGCAGCTCCAGATAGTTCAGCAGCGCATCCTTATTGCCGGCTTCGATAGGATCCAGCACCTTCTTGATATCATCCAGCCCCAGCCCTACCTCCCGCAGTGCAGTAATCGTCTGGAGCCGCCACACATCCTGCTCTGTAAATATGCGGTACCCGTTGTGCTGCTCCTTGCCGGGCGCAATCAGCCCCTTCTCCTCGTAAAAGCGAATCGATCTGCGGCTGATGTTTAGCCGTTTGGCAACCTCGTTGATTGTCATACTTCCGCTCGCCTCCTCATACCCCCATTCTAAACGTTCACGCAGCGGAAATGTACAGGACGCTGACTGGCATATTCCAGTCGATAAGTTATAATTAAACAAATCTAATAGCAGCAAGGCCGGCCCGAGTATGGCTGATCTTAGGGAGAATAGGGTTCCGTAATATTATTTCAGGGGTGATTATATGAAAAAGCCAATAGAGGCTGCTGGACGAGTGGTTTTATGGACAACAGTTATTATTCTTTCCCTAGTATGTGTATTAGGAATTTTGTTTTTTGCCGGTCTATGGTACAGGGAGACTTACATGTAGAATCACTAGGATTGCATGAAACGTGGTCAGGAATATTTCAGACAATAAGCTATAATAGACAGCATAATTCGATATTTTTACAATACCAGGAAATCACGATAGCACTATCAATATAAGGGAGGCAGCTTGGGCTGATATGATCTATACCTATAGGTTTCATAATCGTTACTCTACCAAGAGGTCAGAAATCAGAGATGAGCATGATCAGGTGACAGGCTATGTTCAGCGGACTTATGCCAATCCTCTAATGAAGGTGCTGGATTTTCTATTGGAAGGAATCGTGTTCGCGGATTACCGAGTGACGGACAGGGCAGGGAATTTGCGGGTTGAGGCCAAGCAGGTGAGGACATTCTTCAAGCGGAGGCAGTATATCCTTCATTACGAACAGGAAGATGGAACCCGTACGAGCATTCCTATCATAGACAAGAAGCGGTTTGGACTCGAAGAGAAAACAGGATTTGAGCTGGAAGGCCGCAGCTACGAGCTTCATAAGCCGGTTATCGATTGGGGAACAATAACGCTCCAAGGTACGACGATAGCCGAGTGGAAAAGCAGCCTTACACTCCCGCCCAAGGCCCAATTCCGGCTGGCCGATCCTTCACATGAAGCGCATGTCCTCCTGCTGCTGGGGATATTTCACACCTATCTTCACTCCAAATGACAGACAAAAAAGATGTCCCAAGCCGCCAGCTCCAGCGCCGAGAAACATCTTTTACATGACATCTATAGCTGCTGAGCCTCTGCCAGCTTCTCCATGATCCGGCGCTTGCGGTACATCATCATGCCCGTTTCGGTAACATCCTTCAATGTGGAACGGTTCAGATAAGCACCGAACAGCATGCCTGCAATCGGAATCATCTGGAAGAGCTTCTTCCAGCCAAAATTATCCCGGTAAGTCAGCACGACCTCCCGCCAGCCCTGAAGCTGGGAAATCATCTGACTGCTCTTCTCCCCGCTCTGGAAGGCATTCAGATCATCAAGAATCGCTTGCTTGCCTACTACGTCGGATGAGGTGAACTGCAGGCATTTGACAATAAAGATGCGCTCCGCCTTGTCCGTCGGATCATAGCCGTAGCATAGAGCGATCTCCTGAAGCGCTTTGAGAGAAATGCCCAGCAGAAGAGGGATATCGATCGCAAGTGTGAAGAACCCGCCGAAGCCGGTAGTCGCCCCTTGAACGGTCGCTGTATTGCTGCTGGACTGCACCACGCTATTGGCCATTTCATCCATCCGGCTGAGCGGCAGCGTCTGAATCCGGGCCATCGAGGTCTCCTCCTGCCACTCCTCGCCGGGATAGAACCTGTGGTACATCTTCTTCTTGCTGATCAGATACCTTCCGCCGCTCTGGATGTAGCTTCCCAGCTCATCTAGCGCTATGCCCAGCTTGTCCTGAATGAACTTCGGCGTGATCTTGTCCAGCAGCATAAACGGGATCCTCCCGAGCTTTTCCCAGAACCACAGCCCCTTCTGATCCTTCTCCCATGCCTCAATCTGCTTCAATTCCTGCCTCAAGCCATCTATTGTTTCCACACTCATCGCATCCGACACCTTTCCTGAAAATTCAAGCCCGCATCGTTACCTGAACTTTACCTAACGCCATTATAATATGGTAAACGCAGTAATTGCCAACCCGCCACGCAGGCTCTCTATATACCGAATACCCTGAATGTCTGTACGATAAGCCAACACTCATATGAACAGGTCACTAACTCGTTGATTCCAGCCAGGTTGTACACTATACTCAAGCTAATGGACATGAAGCACATGCCGCTTTGATACTTTTATGTATCGAGGCGGCATTTCTATTTTCAAGGTGAAACTTAACGTGCTTAGAAAGCAGCAAAGGGTGGATGTCATGTTTAAGGAACAATATGAAATGTGGATGCAGAAGCAAATTGATCAAGAAAAGAACCATCGACGAAGAGAGCTTCTGCAAAAAGGACTGGGCCATGGAACTGTAGAGCTGTTGCGATTAATCTGGTTTCCGCTCGTCGGAAACTTCGATTACTTGTATCCGGAATGGGAGGTTCGGGATTATTCGAATGGATACCGGTATCTGGACTTGGCGTTTCTGCCGGAGGGTGTTAAGGGCGATATAGAGATTCATGATTACAGATCGCATGCCAGAGATTTGGATACGCGGCGCTTCAAGGACTTATGCCGAAGACAAAGCCTGCTGTCGCTTGATGACTGGGTATACCTGCCGATTGCATATTTGTCCATTCGAGAAGAGCCAGAATTTTGCAAGCAGCTGATTCTTTCGTTTCTTGGGAAGTTTATCTCATTTGAAGCGGATGCAAAGCTCAGCTGCCTTGAGGCGGAGACCGTTCGATATGCGCGCCGATTGCTCAGGCCGTTTACGCCAATGGAGCTGGCGAGCCATCTTCACGTAACCGATCGTTACGCTCGTCAATTGCTGCACGGTTTGGTGGAGGGGACGCATTTGGTGGTGGCGGGAGGAAATAAGAGGTATCGTACATATCAGCTTAATATCGGCAGGTCATTACGGAACTGAGTAGCAGGTCTTTACGGAACTGAGAAGCGTTATTCAGTGAATTAAAGTCAATTTTGAATGGTAACGGAACTCAGAGGCTTTAATGTCCCCCTATTAGCAAAGATCCACTTGAAATTGACCGAATAGCGCCTCTGAATTCCGTTATCTGCTGAAGCGGCCCGTATTCACTGAAATAAGGTCGCTGAGTTCTGTTAGGTTTGACTTGAGCCAAACCGTAGGAAACCTACACACGGATTGCTATATCAGTGCCGCTCCCCAGTGGAAGGAAGCCATAGCTCGCTTCTCCCGAACCTTCATCGTAACAGTGGGGTGCATCCCACCATTCCTCAGGCTCCCCGCAGGAACACGTTGTGCAAAACCAGCCTTTATACCGAAATGGCATATACGTTTCATCTCATGGCATTCTTCGCATCCCATCAGCTTAAATTCGTTCCGTGGATACATACCCGATGACTCCAAAGAAGTACATCTTCCTATATGTAAAATATGTAAACATAAGGAGCAGCCGCCGGCTGCTCCCCACAAAAAGCTCTTGCTAATCTCCAGGCAGACGGCCACCTGCTGCACCTGTCCACGCCTTCCAGCTAATCTCCAGGCAAACGGCCACCTGCTGCTACATGTCCACGGCCTGCCTGCCCATCCTTGGGCAAGCTGGCCGCCTGCCGCTGCGGCCTACCCTTCCGCCCGCTCCGCCAAATATTCATAGCTCATCGCCAGGCTCTCGAACGGATCTCGGCGGCATTCATCCTGCTCGACGATGTACCACTCTATTCCCGTTTCCCGGCAGGCCGTGAGTATCGCGTCCCAGTTCATGTTGCCATGCCCCACTTCCGCGTATACCGCTTGATCGTCCACGATTTCCATGTCCTTCAGATGCACGACCTTCATCCGGCCGTCCAGCTTGCGAATCCACGCTGCGGGATCAGCCCCGCCAGCCTGTGCCCAGTACGTATCCAGTTCAAAGTGGAAGGCGTCTGCGGCTGTCTTTTCCATAAGCCGATCCATCCCGGTCAAGCCCCTGACTACCTCGCCAACCCGCTCAAATTCGAACCGGTGGTTGTGATAGACAAATTGCAGTCCGGCATCGCGAACCCGCTTCGCAATAGCCGAGCATTCAGCCGCGAACAAGTCATAACCTCCCGCAGCACCCCGAAACTCCCCCGGCATGCTGCCCAGGCCGACATACCGGCAGTCCCACAGCTTATGCTCATCAATTACACGTTCCAAATCCTCCTTCAGCCGGCTGTAGCCGACATGTGTCGCACATATCCGAAGCCCGTGCCGGTCTGCCGCTTCCTTCACCTGCCCGGGTTCTATCGGACCAATTGCCGAAACCTGAATCGCCTTGTAGCCTATTGCCGCGATCTTCGCCAGTGTTTCATCCAGCGCTTCCGCCGTTTGCGTAAACTGCCGCAGCGTGTACAGCTGCACAGCAAGCTGCTCCTTCTTCATTCGAATCCCCCGTCCCGGTTAAATAGGTTCATTGCCCGTCTCAATCCTGACCGCAGCCTTCTGTGCCTTCAAGCACAGCTCCGCAGCCTTGAACGCATGCGCCTGGGTCATGGCATATTCTGTACGGTTCAAGCAGTCAAGGATGAGCTCGCCAAAGAACGGATAGCCCACCTTACCCGACAGCTCCATATGGTATTCACCTTCCCCGTTCACAAGATACAAGTGATTGCCCGAGTCCGAGCGGCCGATATCTATGTATTTGCGCAGCTCGATATAGCCATCTGTCCCCAGGATGACCGTGCGCCCGTCTCCCCAGGTGCCCAGCCCGTCAGGTGTCAGCCAATCCACGCGAAAATAATTCGTTGCCCCATTGCTGCCTACCAGTGTCGCGTCTCCAAAGTCCTCCAGCTCGGGATAAGCCGCATTCCGGTAGTTCCCGACCTTGCTGCCGACTATGGTCGCATCCTTGCAGCCGGCGTAGAACAGGAACTGCTCGATCTGATGGCTTCCGATATCGCATAGAATGCCGCCATACTGGTCTTTGCGAAAGAACCAATCCGGCCGCGACGAGGCGTTCAGTCTATGAGGTCCCAATCCAAGCACCTGAACGACCCGCCCGATTGCACCAGAATGCACCAACTCCCCGGCATGGACCGCGCTCTCCACATGCAGCCGCTCGCTGTAATACACCGCATACTTCCGTCCGGTTTCGCGGACGGCTATCTGCGCGTCCTCCAGCTGGTCCAGCCGGGTGAAAGGCGCCTTATCCGTAAAATAATCCTTGCCATGACGCATGACCTTCACGCCCAGCGGCCCTCTGTCGCAAGGAATTGCAGCGGCTGCCACCAGCATAACCTCACTGTCCTCCAGTATCTGTTCGGCCGACTCTGCTGCCGTCACATCCGGGTAAGCCGCACAAAACTTCGCCACCTTATCGGGGTCCGGATCATACACCAGCTTCAAGGTTCCTCCCGCTTCGATCAGCCCATTGCACATTCCATAGATATGTCCGTGATCCAGCGCCATAGCGGCGAAGATAAAATCACCCCGGCCAACGACCGGCTTCGCTTTCCCCTGCGGGGCATAATTCATGCCATCTCCTGCACCCATACCTGCGCCTCCCCCCATAATTGGAACAACGGCTGCCCTATGCTGCTCATTCATCAGCGGAGTGGACAACCTCCCCTATTCCGTCTATTACCCTTCCACATGCCCGCTTGATTGCGCCATCCGCTGCTTCAGCAGTGAAACATACAGCTCCTCATCTGGCGGCAGAGCCGCCCAGTCATCCGTCCAGGCCGACAGCAGCATCGCATTCACCAGCGTGACTGCATGCAGTCCGTCCTCACCTGGCGCGAGCAGCGGGGAACCCGTCAGCACCGCATCCACCCAATTCTGGATTAAGCCGCCGTGCTGCTTCCGCGGGAATGGATCAACCGGAATGTCAATCCGCCAGCTTTCCGGCGCTCCGAAGCCGCCTTTGTAGTTCCGGTTGAAATCGGGCTCCTCCTGCCGCAGCTGCCACAGTGTCAGCCGGTCATCCTTTACCACGGCCTTGCCCCTTGTTCCGCTCAGCTCCAGCCGGTTCGTACCCGGCGCTTCTGTCGTTGACGCAATGAAGACACCGGTAGCCCCGCCGACATACTCTACATAAGCCGTCACATCATGCTCCACCTCCACGGCCCGCCGCTGTCCAAACTGCGCAAAAGCGCGGACCCGCTGCGGCCTAAGTCCCGTAATCCACTGCCACAGATCCAGCTGATGGAGCGCCTGGTTCAGCAGCACGCCGCCGCCCTCGCCTGCCCATGTGCCTCTCCATGGGGCAGAGTCATAATAAGACTGTGCCCGGTACCAATGGGTTACCGTCCAGTTCGTCCGCCGCAGCTCGCCTAGCTCCCCTGCCTGCACCAGCTCACGAAGCTTGCTGTAAGCCGGATGCAGCCGCTGATTCAGCATAATGCCAAACACCGTTCCTGCTTCCGCCGCCGCCTCGTTCATCTCCCGTACCTGTCTGGCGTAGACGCCGGCCGGTTTCTCCGTCAGAACATGCAGCCCCTTGCTAAAGGCGCGGATCGCTGCAGACGGATGATCCAGATGTGGTGTCGCTACAATAACCCCGTCTACCGCTCCGGAACTCAGGAGCTCTTCCAAGTCCGTGTAACGAAGGACCTCCGCATCATACCGGCCCCTATGCCGGTCCAGCACACCAGGGAAGCTGTCGCAGACTGCGGTGAGCTTCGCGCCCTTTACTTTACCCTGCGCAAGTGTGTCTGCGTGCGAGGTGCCCATGTTGCCCATCCCGATTATGCCGACTCTGACCTGGTCCATTTCTTTTCTCCCCCTCCTGGTATCCAGAGCGTTTGCCCATTCCCCATTCCATCCGCTTCTCATGTGTGTTTAGCGTAGCATGAGCCGAGGACAACGGCTTACCTGTCATTAGCGCGTTCATCCGGCGATTTGACTGTCGTTGCGGTCGGGTACAGCTTATATGTAAGGGCTTTTATGATACAATACGAGAGATGAACTCACGAACCGGGGAGGCGTTTAGCGGCATGAGTCTGAGGGATAAATTCCAACTGCCCCTTGAGGTAATCTACAGCGAAAAGCCTTTTCCCAAGCCAGTGTTCCACTCGCATCCGGAGTATGAAATCTATTATTTTCACGAAGGGGCCTGCAGCTATCTGATCGGGGATCGTATCTATACACTAGAGCCCGGTGATCTGATCCTGATGCACGGCATGACGCTGCACTCCCCCAAGGTGGACTGCCGGAAACCTTACTGCCGGTCCATTATTCATTTCGACCCTTCCTTCGCCCATGAGCTGCTGCGCCCTCCGTTTGCGCTCAACGTGCTGAGTCCGTTTCAGAACATCCACAATATAAGACTGCGCCTGTCGGGGCAGCGCAAACAGGAGGTTGAGCAGCAGCTAGTCACCCTGCACAGGCTGTATGCGGAGGACAGCCTGCTTGCTTACAACCGCTTTCTCATTCGCTTCCTCGAGCTCCTTCACTTCGTATATGACTGCTGCGAAGCGGGCGGGCTGGACAGTACCGGTTCCACAACCCGTACAGGCGGGCCCAAGGAGCAGCATGTTCAGCGCATTATGGACTACCTCGAAGCTCACTATACGGAGGATATTCATCTTGAGGTTCTGGAACGGGAGCTTCATCTGAACCGGTATTACATGACGAAGATCTTCAAGGAACTGACCGGATTCACCATATTCAGCTATTTGTACCAGCGCCGGATCAACCAGGCCAAAATCCTGTTCCTTCTGGAGCCGGAACGGCCGGTAACGGAAACCGGCTATGACACGGGCTTCAAGCATCCATCCCACTTCACCCGGGCATTCAAGAGGATTACCGGCATGACGCCAGAGTCTTACCGCAGGGGACTGACTTGACCATATCCGAAAACAGCACAACACCCCTGCACCTGAAATGCAGGGGTGTTGTCTGTTCCAATTATTGTCCGGATAATAGCGTTAAGTATGTCTTAATTGTGGCCAAATGCATGCCCTCATGGAACAGGGTAAAGCTCACGAATTGTTCGGGTGTCCCCAGCGTTAAACCCAATGATGTTGTAAACGGGGGTACCAATTGCTCCTGCATCCGGTTGGAGAGAAGCTGGCGAAGCCGTTCCTCTTGATTTCCGAGCAGTTCCGTCAGCTCTGCCAGAGACGGCACGGAAGCAGGCGATTGATTGAGCGGGGAGGTGCCGTTGTCGAACTGATCACGGAAGCCTTCCGGCATCCTCATCGGCAGCCCAAGGTATTGAAAGTAGAATCGCTCCGCAATGACATAGATATGCCCAAGATTCCAGCGAATCGAGTTGCGGAAGCCCTCTGGAATCTGATCCGCAATCTCCTCTGTTACTGCACCGGCTGCCCGTAAGGTCTGCGACCTGACGAAGGCCATTTGTCCGAATAAATAATGCTCCATCCTATTCATCCCCGTTCCTGACTAGTTTGGCTGTTCCCTCGCCTTAAGCTGGAAGGGAAGTCCCCTCTGACCATTATATACCAGCCCTTCTGTATGGATTTATTCCCAATTGCGATTAATTTTTTTTGAAGGTGGTAGGAAATTTCCTGCAATTGTCTAATATACTATTATAATATGTATACAAATGTATACAAATCTAAACAGAAAGGAATGATGGTTCATGGATCAGGATTTTCGCAAGAAGACCTTTCGCGGCGCCAAGATTGAGGATGTCATCCTCGAGCTGGAGAAGCTGACTGAGCTGTGTGAAGACAAGAGGAAGGCCTGTGATACGGTTGACCAGCAGCGTTTCTATGAAGGCATGAGCATCGCATATACCACGGTTTCCCTGAAGCTGAAGGGAGAATTTGACTACATCGAGCCTAAAGTAATTGATGAGCTGTACAACGCCGCCGTGAGCCAGACCGGTTCCGGGCACACTGGTTCCGACAGCACTGCCTATACGGCTGTCTGTTCCTTCTGCCGCAAGGATAAGCAAGAGGTGGGTGAACTCGCAATTGGACCGGGTGTATCCATCTGCCGTGAATGCCTGAGCTTCAGCGAAGCCGTGCTGCAGGCTGGTCCTCCCGCTAAGTAAAACAGGCAGGCTCCAGGCTCCCTCAAGGCGGACATATAACACCGGCATCCCGCTTTAAATACGCCGAAGGCGATTCAAAGCGGGATGAATTGCGGTATATAGAAGTACGAACCGCCACTCTTGAACGACGCGAGGAGGTGAGTCACATGGCCAAGGATGTTACGTGCGAAGTGAACTCCTGCAAGTTTTGGGGACCGCAAAACCGGTGTAATGCTTCTTCGATTCATGTTGCCGGTCATCAGAACCAGCCGCGTCAGAATCGTGAAGTAGACTGCAAAACTTTTCAACCGAAAATTTAACAAGTTATTTAACAGGCAGTATGGGACAGCTTAGGCTGTCCTTCTTTTGTTGTCTCTGATTTCTATTACCCAGAATTTGATAATGATTATCAGTACTGGTTAAGGTTTTTTTCTAGCTCCTCAATGACCATCCGCTGAAGCTCGGGTGGCCCGGCCACTTTCACCTCCGCACCATATGCAAGCAGCCTCCTGGCTGTGTAAGGAAGCTCCCCGGCCGGCACTCTTCCAATCCATACCATCTTCTCATCCGCCGCAAACAATTCATCATTCTCAGCCAATCTGGCTCCCCTTGCCGTAAAATGCAGCTCCACCTTCACGCCCTCCCGGTGGTCTTCCATGTTCATCCACTGTACCAGGTCGGGCAGCGTCTCGTCCCGGCAGCTGCCCGGCACCAGCTGTTCCATCCGGTCCACCCTGTACAGCTGTACCCTGTCTTTGTCAGCCCGCTTGGCCGGCATGTACCAGCAGCCTCTCTCGAAGTATATTCCCAACGGAAAAGCATGCACCTCCTTCACTCCATCCGCCGTATGGTAGTGAAACAGAATGTCTTGTTTGGCAGCTGCTGCGCCGAGTGCCAGCTCTGCAAGCGGTGCTGGTGTGTGCTGCTGTGGATTATGCCTGAACAGAACATGCCGCCGCAGCCGGTCAATCGTATCCCTCACGTCATCCGGCAAAGCCCCGTAATACTGTTCCGCCAAATGGGCCCGCACCGTTCCATACGGGAAATCCGGCACCCTTTCCAGATATTGAAGCATCAAAAACAAGCCAAGCGCTTCCTGCTCCGTCAGCTGCAGCGGCGGCAGAATCCGGTTGGACAGTACGCGATAGCCGCCATGCGGTCCCATCTGCGTGTACAGCGGGACGCCCATGCTCTGAAGTGCATCCAGATCGCGCTGAATGGTACGGACTGACACATCGAATCGTTCCGCCAGCTCCCGGGCTGTGAATTTCTTACGGGCATCAATTATACGCAAGATTGCCAATCTGCGTTCATTCACTGTATCCCCCACTATCTACGTCAAATATTGTCACAGATATAGATTATCATAAAGGCCAGAAGGGAGCGATAAATCATGAATCATTCAAAGAACAAAATTGTGCTCTACATAGCCATGAGCCTGGACGGCTATATTGCCAGACCGGATGGCTCTGTCGATTGGCTGTACGATGTAGAAGGAGACGGCGGCGACAACGGCTACGGACGGTTTTACAGCTCAGTCGGAAGTGTGGTGATGGGCAGGCTAACCTACGAGGTTGTACGAGGATTGCAGGAAGATTTCCCCTACACAGACAAGCCCTGCTACGTGTTAACTAGGACGAAGACAACGGAGATGGATAACCCGCATGCGCAGTATACGGACAAACCATTAAAGGAGCTGCTGCCCGAGCTGCAGGGCAAGTCAGACGGAGACGTATGGATTGTCGGCGGCGGGCAGGTGGTGAAAGCATGCTTAAGGGAGAACCTGCTTGACGAGATGCAGATCGCAGTAATTCCAAAGGTATTGGGCAGCGGAATCCCCCTTTTCCCCGAAGGCAGCGCTGCATCCACATATCGGCTGACCAATACGGAATTATTGGGCCAAATTGTCATGCTCACCTACAACCGGCCATAATACAGCTTGTCACTTGGAGAATACTTGCTATTATAGCCAAAAGGCAGCCCTAAGGCTGCCTTTCTCATTACTTCTATTTAAGGCCTAAGCCTGCTTCATCTAAGCCGTCACGGGAATTAGCAGCTTCTGGCCAGGATACAACCGGTCCGGATTGTTCAGCTTGTTGTACTCCGCGAGCTCCTGCCAGGTTGTGCCGTATTTGCGGGCAATCTTCGAGAGCCAATCTCCTTCTTCAACAATGTAAGTAATGTGCTTCACAGCAGCTGCATTGCCCTTGGTGCTTTCGGCTTTGTCTGCTTTGCCTGGTGCACCCTTGCTGCCAGTTTCGGTAGGGCTTGTCTTGCCGCTGTCCGCCTTACCTGCAGGCTTGCTTGCAGCTTGTGGTTTCTGCTCCACCGGCGCAGTTTCCTCACCACTTGTGCCGTCGCTGCCCTGTGCAGCAGATGACGACATGTTCAGCTTGTACTTGGCAAAGCCGGATTCCTCATTGCCTACCCAAGCCATCGTGGATGCTGCTGCCGTAGCTAAGTCAGCCGCCTTTGGAGACGTCAGGAACGTAACATTCACATCCCCTTTAATTGGCGCCAGGCTCCAGTTGCCGTCAGCAGAAGGATTGAACTTCCCTTGCGACTGGATATAGTCAATAATGACCTGTCTGGTTTCATCCGGCGAATCGACGACAATGTTGCTGCCGTCTAGACCCGGGAAGCTGCCGCCGCCGCCTGCGCGGTAGTTGTTGGTTGCAACAATAAATTTCATATCCTCCGTCACCGGCTTGCCATTGTACTTCAGGTTCACAATCCGGTGAGCCTTCTCGTTAGCCAGCTTGCCTTCCATGTCATAACGGCTCGGCTGTGTAACATCGATCTGATAGCTGACGCCGTCGATAATGTCAAAGTTATACGTCCGGAAATTGGTATTAATGAGCGGCTGCTCCGTCTTCACCGAAGGATCGATCTGATTGAACTGGCCTGCCGAACGCTCGAGCCACTCACGTACCTGTTCACCGTTCAGCAGAACAGCCTTCAGCGTATTCGGATATACATACAGGTCAGCCACGTTCTTAATGGCGATTGTGCCGGCTGGAATGTTGGTGTAGTACTCAGGGTCCATGCCGCCTGCCTTGAAGGGTGCTCCCGCGGAGAGGATCGGCGTTCCTTCCAGGTCTGTACCCTTGATAGCTCTCTCGACATACCACTTCTGCGCGCTGGTTACAATCTGTACAGAAGGATCATCCTTCACAAGCGCAAAATAACTGTTGATCGGCTGCGTAATCGTGCCTACCGGACCGCGAATGTATTTCAGGGTCGCTTCATGCTCGTCCTTCACAGCGGCTACGATCTCCGGATCGGATTCCACCAGCGGCTTGACCACACCATCCACCTTCTGGGCGATTGGACGCGCTTCGCTCTTGGAGTCCACTACCGTCCAGTCTCCATTCTGCTGCTCCAGCGTCAGATCGATTACCCCAAGATGGCTGCCCCAGTATCCCGGCTCTACAGCAGCCACACCGTTAACCGTACCTTTCTTTTCATCGACGCCCTTCATGCCCGCGAACGATGCGGACGGGAACACCACATGGGAGTGGCCGAAGAGGATTGCATCGAAGCCTGGAACCTCTTGGCTCAGCAGCCAGGCTGTGTTTTCCTCTTCACCATTGTTCTCCGTATCGCCCATACCCGAATGCAGCATTGCGACGATTACATCCGCGCCCTCTTCCTTCATCTTCGGCACGAACTTCTTGGCTGTCTCGATAATATCCTTCGCAATTACTTTGCCCGCCAGATGCGTCTGATCCCACATCATGATCTGCGGCGTCACGAAGCCAATTACACCAACCTTCAGCTTTACGTCTTGACCGGCTTCATCCTTAAAGGTGCGGTCCAGCATCAGGTACGGAGTAAAATAGTTCTTATCATTGTCCGGGTTGCCGTCCTTGTCATCCACATACACGTTAGCCGTAGCGTAAGGGAACTCCGCTCCCTTCATTGCGCGCTGCAGATAATCCAGCCCGTAGTTGAACTCATGGTTGCCGACAGTCGCGGCGTCATAATTCAGCAGGTTCATGGCCTTGTATACCGGGTGTACGGCATCCTTGTCCGAGAGCTTATTCACGCGTGCCATATAATCGCCCATCGGGTTACCTTGAATCAGGTCACCGTTGTCGAACAGCATGCTGTTGGGCTCTTCTTGACGTGCTTGCTTAATAAGGGTAGCAACCTTCACCAGTCCGAACTCATGGGTCACTTCGTCCTTGTAGTAATCATAGTTCATGATCTCCATATGAATATCCGATGTTTCCAATAGGCGCAGCTTGACCTGTCCGGCCTTGCCTGATGCCGTATCCTCAGCTGCCCCTGCCGTCAACACGTTGACGAGCGCAAGCTGAGTAACAAGCGCCCAAGTTAGAACAAGCTTCCATGTCTTCTTCATCCTTAATCATGTCTCCTCTCTCACTGCAAAGCTCAATGCCGGAAGGATGATTCTCGTCTATCCCTACCGGTTTAACCTTAATTTTCTTCATTCGGGGGCAAATTCCTTTTCTCGAGTGTTAGGTTTACTTACATATTGTGAATTATGCCTGTGGTTTTACAAAATATTTGTATATCACGCACCATGACTTTCACCAATAGGGGCTTATTTCAGACAAATCCCCCCCGAATTTTATTGTCCTTTCATGAAGAACGGAGTTGCAGGCAGCAAAAATTTAACCATTCCTGGCGAAAACACACAAAACCGCCGAATCGGGTCGATCCGGCGGCATACAGCGTTTATTCTAGATCTAGAAGTCAAAATACCGTTTAGCATTATAATAAGAAATATTTTGCACCATGCCGCCAAGCAGCTCCATGTCATGCGGGGCTTCGCCATTTTCAACCCACTGCCCCAGCAGATTGCAGACAATCCGCCGGAAGTACTCGTGACGAGGGTAGGACAGGAAACTCCGCGAATCGGTCAGCATGCCGATGAACCGGCTGAGCAGGCCCATATTGGACAGCGCACGCATCTGATCGAACATGCCATCCTTCGTATCGTTGAACCACCAAGCCGAGCCGAACTGGATTTTGCCTGCGACACCCCCGCCCTGGAAGCTGCCGATAACCGCGGCCAGCACGTCATTATCAGTCGGATTCAGCGAATACAGGATTGTCTTCGGCAGCGCATTGTCCCTATCAAGCGCATCAAGCAGCTTGGCAAGCGGATATGCGAGACTTCCATCGTGGATCGAGTCATAGCCCGTATCGGGTCCGAGCATCTCGAACATCCTCGTGTTATTGTTACGTGACGCATGCATATGGTACTGCATGGCCCAGCCCCGCTGCGCATACTGCCGCCCAAGGAACAGCAGCGTGTAAGTCTTATACTTCTGCTCCTCCTCCAGGCTGACAGCTTCTCCGTTCAACGCCTTGGTAAAGATCGCTGCTACCTCCGTGTCGGATGCTTCCGCATACGGAACGGTATCGAGTGCATGGTCGGATACGCGGCAGCCAGCTGTATGGAAGAACGCAATCCGGGACTCTAGTGCCCCCAGCAGCTGGGCGTAATTCGTGATTGAGCTTCCGGAAGCCTCCTCCAGCTTGCTGATCCATGGCAGGAACGTTGGCCGGCGGAGCTCCAGTGCCTTGTCCGGGCGGAAGGACGGCAGCACCTTCGTCTGGAAGCCGGGGATAGCCTTGATCTTGATATGGTACTCCAGTGAGTCTGTCGGATCGTCTGTTGTGCAGATGACTTCCACATTTGACTTCGTGATCAGGTCGCGTGCTGCATAGCCGCCTGCCTCAAGCTTGCTGTTCACCGCCTCCCAGATGCGGTCCGCATGCTTCTCATTAATTAACTCGTAAATGCCGAAGAAACGCTGCAGCTCCAGATGCGACCAGTGATACAGCGGATTTCCGAGTGTCTGCGGCACTGTTCTGGCCCACGCCATATAACGGTCGTAATCGCTTACATCTTGACCCCCGGTAACAAGCGGTTCCTCAATACCGTTAGTGCGCATCGCGCGCCACTTATAGTGATCGCCATACAGCCAGACCTCCGTTAGGTTCTTGAAGCTCTTGTTCTCGTAGATTTCCTGCGGGCTCAAGTGACAGTGGTAATCAATAATCGGCATCTGCTTGGCGTAATCGTGAAACAAGGTGACAGCCGTGTCGTTCGAAAGCAAGAAATCCTCATCTAAAAATGGCTTCATTCGCGAGTCCCTCCCGTTTCCCTATAAAATTCATCCTGATAATAACGCAATAATGGTATAATGTCTTCACATTTGTTGCGCTTTCACCATCTAAATATGCATATCTTGCGCTGCAGATTTCAGAGAGGTGGTTGACTGATGCAGAATACAGGGGAGATTATCAAGCTCGACTACGGAGCAGAGGAAGACGCCTTCCATATGAACCATACGAAGCGGCTGGAGCCCTTCGAGCGGGGCAACCATTATCACGGCACGTATGAGATTTATTACCTGCTGAGCGGCCAGCGTACTTACTTTATCCGGGACCGTTCCTACCATGTGCTCGGCGGTGATCTCGTATTCATCAACCGTCACGAGGTGCACAAGTCATCTGTTATCGGCGACCCGCGTCATGAGCGGATTGTCATTAATTTCCGCGAGGAGTTCCTGGCATCCGGCATCCACCTGCCGGATGCGGACCTTATGTTACCGTTCCGGCAGAACAGCCATGTGATGCGGCTCAACCTCCGGAGCCAGATGCTGGTCAACAGCATCATGGACAAGTTAACCCGTGAGCTTCTGGAGCGCAAGACTGGCTGGCAGAGCGGCGTCAAGCTGCTGCTTGCGGAGCTGCTGCTGTTTGCCGTTCGCCAGGCCGAGGATGTTAACGGTCATCCTGTGCAGGCGGATGAGCACCCCGACCCGGTCCATCGTAAAATTACCGAGGTTGTCCGTTACCTGCACGCGCACTATTCGGAACCGCTGAAGCTAGAGACATTAGCGGCCAAATTTTATATTAGCCCCTATTACTTAAGCCGCTGCTTTAAGAGAGTCACCGGATTTTCGTTCATCGAATTTCTCACGCTGACACGTATCCGGGAAGCTCAGCTGCTGCTGCGACGCACAGACCGGAAGGTAATTGATATCGCCCAGGCCGCGGGATTCGATAATATCGCCCACTTCGGCCGCACCTTCAAGAAGGCTACCGGCCTCACCCCAGGGGCTTACCGAAGAAGGGAGTCCTCTAATAGCCGGCTCTCTTGAGGCTCAGTGCTCTGTTTTAGAGCCGGTTCCATGTACCTCCAGGCATCCGGCCTCCTTCTCCTGAACTCTTCACCTGCTTCCCATCAGCTGCTGCAGCTTGCTCTCGGTGGCTGAGTCCGGGGCCGGCGTATAGATGCTGCACCGCAGGTCGGCCTCTCCCTGCACCTGCAGCGAGGTTAGATGGAACAGCATCCTGCCCGCCTTCGCATGGCGGAACTCAAGCACTACCTCCGGCGCCGCCCGGACACCGCTGCGCTCCCAGAGGGGATTAAAATCAGCATGCTTCTCACGCATCGTATTCAGGAACTGCTCATACCATTCATCCTCCACATACTGGCCGTAGTACACACGAAATATCGCCAGGAACTCACGCACGAAATGCTCCCAATTCACTGCCAGTCTGCGGAACTCCTTGCGTTCGAACAGCAGCTGGATCATATTCCGCTGCTCGGCGGGAATCCGTTCAAAATCCAGAAATACATGGGACGCTGCTTCGTTCCATCCGACGATCCGGCATCTGCGGTCAGAGATGATTACCGGACAATTACGAAGCTCATGCATGATCCGCTGCAGCGGCTGGCTGATCTCCACAGGCGCTTCCGGCTGGAGGCTGGCTCCCGAGCCAGTGTCCATAGCCAGCGCGTACAGGTAGTTTCGCTCATCCAGCGTTAACCGCAAAGCTCCTGCAATACACTCAAGCACCGAAGCCGAAACCTGAATGTCCCGCCCCTGCTCCAGCCAGGTATACCATGTCGTGCTCACTCCCGCCAGCTGTGCGACCTCTTCCCGCCGCAGTCCCGGTGTTCTTCTGCGCTGCCCGGCCGGCAGCCCGAACGCTTCCGGCTGCAGCTTGGCCCGCTGGGCTTTCAGGAATGCTGACAGCACCTGCCTTCTCGTCTGATGGTTCATATCTCCTTCTCCCCTCCTAATTGGACCCTATAATCGCACTTCCACCCGTTTGTTACCTGGTACTAATTATACCCGTATAAACAACAACTTGTAATAGGATACCGGGCGTGACACAATCTGGACATAAACTTGCTGAACAAGGAAGGAGCAACAAACATGGAAAGAGTCGTGATTACCGGTATGGGAGCGGTAACTCCTCTTGGCAATAATGTAGATCAATTCTGGGACAGACTGGCGGCGGGCGAATCCGGCGTCAGACGCATTGATACCTTCGATACGTCGAGGCATCGTTCACAGATAGCGGGACTGGTCCGGAATTTTGATGCCGAGGAGCGGTTTGGACGCCGGGAAGCCAGACGTATGGACCGGTTTTGCCAGTTTGCCATTGATGCCGCAGAGCAAGCCTGGAAGGATGCCGGGCTCGACGATTATGAATCAGAGCTGGACAAGGAGCGGGTTGGCGTATACGTCGGATCAGGAACCGGCGGGATTAACACACTGCTTGAACAGAGCAGGCTTCTGCAGGAAAGGGGGCCCGAGCGGGTCAGTCCCGTTCTCGTGCCCATGATGATTACTAATATGGCAGCCGCCATGATCAGCATCCGGTTCGGAACGCTCGGCTCTACCCTGTCGCCGGTCACCGCCTGCTCAATCGGCAACACCTCAATCGGCGAGGCGTTCCGGGCCATTCGCTTCGGAGCAGCAGATGTCATCCTTGCCGGAGGCACAGAAGCAGCTGTCAACGACATATCGCTGGCCAGCTTCGGCAACGCCACGGCACTGTCGACCCGCAACGATGAACCTGCAAAAGCGAGCCGTCCATTTGACGCCGATCGTGACGGGTTCGTCATTGGCGAAGGTGCAGGCGTGCTGGTTGTGGAATCGCTGTCCCACGCGCTGCGCCGGAATGCCCGCATCTATGCCGAGGTTATTGGATATGGTGCAAGCTCGGATGCTTACCACATCGTAGCCACCCACCCGGAAGGCCGGGGTGCTTATCAGGCTATGAAATCCGCGCTGCAGGAAGCGGGCATACAACCGTCAGAAGTCGATGTCATCAGTGCACATGCGACCAGCACCGAGATCGGAGACCAGTCCGAAACTGCAGCCATTAAGAAGCTGTTCGGAGAGCATGCTTTCCGCATTCCGGTTACGGCCAACAAGTCAATGACCGGCCATCTGCTGGGAGCGGCCAGCGCCGTTGAAGCGATCGCTCTGGTCAAGAGCCTTCAAGATGGCCTGATCCCTCCCACAATTAATCTGAACAACCCAGACCCGCAATGCGACCTGGATTATGTGCCACATACCGCCCGTACAGACTCGCTTAATATCGGCATATCCAACTCATTCGGCTTCGGAGGCCATAACGCCGTTGTTGTGTTCAAGAGGTATAATCGTCCCTAAGCTCTGTAAGTTACCTGTCCTTCCCTTGAGCCTAAGAACTGCCCGCTAAGGGTATGTAATTATTCCCAGTGTGGGATAATGAGGAGTAACTCTGTGGACAGAAAGGTAACAAATCATTGATGGATTTGAGATGGAGCAAGGAACATATTTTACTCGTCGTTATCAGTCTGATAAGTCTAATCATCAGCTTCCTGCTAATCCGTAAAAATTGGCGGGAATACGGCCTGCTCTACCTGCTAAGTGCTATTGCAGGAGCGGCAATATGTTATCTGTTCGTAGAATTTAAATTCTATTCTTATCCCGTGCGGCTGTTTCCCGCTTTATCTATTATGCCGGTAACGGCCATTACGACCTTCTTCCCCTTCTATGTGCTTATCGGAGTACGCTTCAGTCCCCGCAGGTGGCCTTGGAAAATTCCCTTTTACTGGGGGCTTATACACCTTGGTATGCTGGGTGAAACCTATGCGTTGAATTATACGAACCTGATCCGTTACGACTTCAAATGGGATACCTGGGACTCGTATACGTGGTGGTGGATATATTTCCTGATTTTCGAATGGATTGGCGGGCGGATCGTGTCGCCTGAGAACCGCAACCCAATTGCGGCCAAATCCTTTTACTATGGCAGATGGGCCTGGACAGTATTTCATGTCATCGTTATTTCCACGATCTTCCTCGCAGGTTATTACTTGGGTCATTCGTCCAAATAGGCGCATCTCCAGCATGGTTATGGATGGTATCATATTGATACTAGGGAACAAGCTTGATACTACCTCACAAAAATGTGCGTACTTGTAAGTAATGTATATTAGCATTATCATAGCAACTGTCATAACCAGGCTGTGAAAGGGTGATTTTTAGGTGAGTAGCAAGGAAACGAAAAAACAGGAGATACTTGATGCGTTTGCGTTCCGCCATGCAACCAAGGTATTTGACCCTGCGAAGAAAATATCAGATGAGGACTTTCAATTCATCCTGGAAACCGGCAGATTGTCGCCAAGCTCCGTCGGCTTCGAGCCGTGGAAATTCCTCATCGTTCAAAATCCGGATATCCGGGAACAGATCCGTGATGTATCGTTCGGGGCTAAGGGCCAGCTCCCGACAGCCAGCCATTTTGTCATTATACTCGCCCGTAAAGATGTGAGATACGACTCTCCTTATGTCGAGTATATCTATAAGGAAGTTAAGGGCATGCCGGATGAGGTATTTGCGAGCATTCTTCCGCGTTATAAGAACTTCCAGGAAAATGATCTGCATCTGCTCGACAACGAACGGACCCTGGTTGACTGGGCCTCCAAGCAGACCTACCTCGCACTGGCGAATATGATGACTGCCGCTGCGCAGATCGGCATTGACTCCTGCCCGATCGAGGGCTTCAACAAGGAAAAGGTCCACGCCATTCTCAAGAAAGCAGAGCTGCTGGACGAAGAGGTATATGATGTCTCGGTCATGGCCGCTTTCGGCTACCGTGCGGAGGACCCGAAAAACCCGAAAATCCGGCGTAAGCTGGAAGACATCGTAGAGTGGGTTAACTAACACAAGCTGCTACATTTTAAAGAAAACCCGCAGGCTGCTCCATGTTGTATGGAGTAACCTGCGGGTTTGTTCTTTTACTGTCTTACTGCTGAATGTACAGCGCATCCAGTGCATTAGCGATAATAACCGCCGCCTGCGCACGGTTAGCTGCCGCCTTCGGCGCAAACATTCCGCTGCCTATGCCACTGATGATGCCTGCACGCTGAATTGCGCTTACTGCATCCGCAGCGTATGTGGAAATCTGTCCGGCATCCTTGAATGAAGCAGCCGCAGCTTCACTTCCTTCAAGCGGCAGACCCGTTAACAGGATAGCCTTGTGCAGCATGACCGCCATGTCCTGGCGTGTAATCTGCTCATTGATACCAAAGCTTCCATCCGGCTTGCCTTGAATTATGCCAAGAGCCTGGGCACTGGCAACTGCCTCATAATACCAGCCGCCTGCCTCAACATCTGTGAAGCTGCTTGCCGCATCCTTCTGGATAAGGCCCAAAGCATGCATGAGCATCTGGATGAACTGTGCGCGGGTTACTGAACCCTGCGGAGCAAACTCGCTCTCGCTCATCCCCTTGACAATACCCTTGGCCGCCAGTCCTTCAATCGGATCAACAGCCCATGGATAGCCGCCGATATCCGTAAAGCTTGCGTTAACATGGACCGCCGTATAAATGCTGAAATGCTTCGCTTTGAACGAAATCGTTCCCGCGGCTGCATTATAGCGTACGTGATTAACAGCTTCAAGCTGCCCATCGCCGGTCACATGATACACGACAATTCCATTTGTCTTTTGGCCCGGCTTAAGAGTATAAGGCATCGTTACCTCAACCTTATTGCCCTTCCATTCCACCTTCTGCCCGTCAAGCTGCATGTGGAAGTCATATGCAGCTTGACCGTCAAGCCGCGCCTGCACAGCTGCCGGAAGTGAATCGTCATTCACGCCTGCGATCACGATTTGCAATTGAGAATTGCTTGCAACGTTCTGGCCGCTAATCAGGTCAGCCGACACACGAACGCTCGCTCCCGAAGTCGCAACTACAACATCCTTCACTTTGCTTGTCTTTAGCTCTTCCAGCCATGCTGCCGGAAGATTAACGGCTACTTCCTTCGCATCACCAGTGGAAGGCACTTGAATCGTTACCTGCTTATCAACTGCTGCAGCCGCTGCCGTGCGGAGAGCTGCAAGATCAGCTGTGGCAGTGTATTTACCGTCAGCTATTGCACCGGTAAGCGTTACGGTCGAAGCCGATCCGCCTTGAGAAGGATTAGCCGGAACCGTCGGAGTCGCCGGCGGTACGTATCCTTGTGTCGGTGTAGAACCCGGGTTCGGTGTTTCTGGTTGCGGTGTTTCAGGATTTGGCGTTCCCGGGTTCGGTGTTTCTGGATTTGGTGTTTCCGGGTCTGGTGTTTCCGGATTCGGCGTTCCCGGGTTCGGTGTTTCTGGTGTTCCCGGTGTTTCTGGATTTGGTGTTACCGGATTCGGTATTTCTGGTGTTTCTGGTGTTTCTGGTGTTTCTGGTGTTTCTGGTTGTCCGGTATCCGGCAATCCTGTGCCTGGATCTGTATCAGGTACAAACGGCTGCAGCCCATTCACTGCCGCATCCAGTGCCGCAACTGCGGCATCAATATCAGCTGCGAACACTTCACCGTCCGTCATTAATGCTTGCGCCCCTGCGAGCACTTCCTGAAGCGCACGCCAGCTGGATGGTGTATAATCTTCCGCCTTCAAGCCCTTGCCTTCCACTTCGGCAATTTTGCTGGCAAGTGCTGTTTTGTCGATAGCGAATGCGCCGTATGCCCAGAAGTCCATCATCCCCACCCAGTTGGTGGAGGCACTTGTGACTGTTACCTTGATGTAACGGGCCGTTACAGGATTAGCTAATACAATTTTAGGATCAATAGAGACAATGACATCGCTTGTCGTATTGGCGATCTCCACATAGTTCTTGTCGTCATTAGAAACCTCAATCTTAAACTTGATGTCGCCCGCCCACATTTTCATCTCTATCTTTCGAATAAATGCCTGTGTGCCCAGGTCGACTCTCCACCAGCTGCCTGCACCTTGGTCCGTTCCCCATGATGTATTCGAATTCCCATCGTGTGCACCTGCCGGCGAGTTATTCTGTCCGCCGCCTGTACCTGCGCTGGTAGAAGCTGTTGCCGGCTTCCCCGCTGCAAGCTCCTGGAGAGGTACAAGCTTACCCAGAGCTATCTCCAAATCAGCTAGTGCTTTTTCAACCTCTTCTTGCACAACATCCTGCCGGTCGTTAACCGCAACAGCGGCAGTTAACGCAGCCTGTACTGCTGCCCAGCTGCTCATTGTATAAGACGAACTGTCCATAACCCGGACACTTGCGATTTTATTCGCAAGAGCGGTCTTATCGATATCAGATAAGGAATCAACTGCTGTTCTCAGGTCTGCTGCAGCCTTGTCTACCTCCGCTTGAGAGGCTTGTGCATCGTTCAGCGCTGCAACTGCGGCATTAAGCGCAGTCTGCAGGTTCCCCCAAGTAAAGGCTGACCAGTCCGCTTGCTCTTTGCTTTGTGCTTCGTCTACAACCGCTTGCAGTCCTTGTTTATTCACACCTGTAACCTGCAGTCCTGCAATCGTGCTAATCAAGCTGCTGACTGCCCCGTCAATGGCCGCTTGTGTTACACCCTGCTGGGTATATACGCTGCTGTAAGCCTGCTCGGCTGCAGCAATGCTGTCCTGCAGCGTCTGCCAGCTTTGACCTTCAACATCAGTCTGTGTATACAGCTTTGCCTTCTTCAGCCACTTCTCCAGCTCCGCACGGCTAGCCGGAGCTTGTGCCAGTCCAACCTTGTATACATCCAGTGAGGGGAGAGCGTAACCTTTGTAGGAATAGCCTCCGTTTGCAGGGAATTCATCGAAATCGAACATCGCCTGGTTCTCCCAGGCATCGCCTTCGGAATCGATCCAGCCAACATTGGCGGCAATCCAGGCCGGCTCCCAATAGAAGAAACCAAGTCCTTTGCCGTCCGGCACCTTAGCCAAAACGTCCATTACCGCTTTAGTAGCATCAAACTGGCCCTGAACAGTCGCCGGGAATGTTGCGCCTCCGACCAGCTGTGACGGATTACCAATTACATTGGCATGAGCGTCGCCGTTCTTGTAGCTGAACGGATAAGAAGTTTCTGCGATTACTACTTCCTTGCCAAATTCGACCGATATCCGGTCCATTGTATTCTGGACATCAGCAAATGTGCCGTGCCAGAACGGGTAATACGAAAGTCCAATAATGTCATATTCAACATTTCGGCTCTTCAACTCGCTAAAGAACCAGTTAAATGTGCCGTATTTGCCGCCTTCGGCCAGGTGAACCATAATCTTGACATTCTCGCCGCCCTCAACCGCACGGACACCTTCAACACCGCTGGTGATGTAATCGGCTGTCTTATTAAAATCAGGCGTGCTGTTCTTATCATTCAGCGGACCGCTGTTAATTTCATTACCGATCTGAACCATGTCGGGCATCGCACCGGCATTTTTCAGATCCGTTAGTACTTCTGTCGTATACGATTTGACAGCCGCCTTCAGCTGTTCATGTGTGTAATTCTTCCACGCAACAGGTTTCAGCTGCTGTCCGGGATGAGCCCAATCATCGGAATAGTGGAAATCCACCAGGAGCTTCAAGCCCTTTGCCTTAACCCGCTGGCCAAGACGGACAACATCTTCCTTATTGTTATAGTAGGTGTCACCGTGGAAATTTGTCATCTTCGGGTCATTCCATACCCGGAGGCGCACATAGTTAACACCGCGGTCCTTCAGAATATCCAGAAGGTCGCGCTCTACACCGTTACTGTCGTAATACTTGCCGCCATTGTCTTCAATAGCTGTCAGTGTAGAAATATCTACGCCCCGGATGAAGTCTTCACGGAAGGCGCTGACATTTACAGCTGCTTCAGGCTGAACAGCAGCACCTTCAACTGTTCCCTGAACCGTGAAGGTGCCCACAGCCGCATACTGAGATGGCTGTACAGCATTCCAAGTCACCGCTACAGTGCCGGTTGTATTGTCCTGATAATTTGCCGTCACCTCCGCCGGCAAAACGGGCGCAACACCTGCAGATGTCGTAACTGTGACTGGAGCATAGGAGCTAATGTCAGCTGGAGATCTCACAACGACCTCTTCCCATACTCTCAGCTCTCTAATACCAGGCCAATAGTTAGGGCCTATATATGATTGAATGTTTATACGAACATAGCGAACATTGCTCTCAGAGAACAGTTCAACAGCTGTTTGCTCCAATCCCGTGTTAGCACTCTTGTCAGATGCAACACGCCAGTCGTTACCGTCAGAGGATACTTCAACCAGATATTTAACTGAGCCAAAGCCCCATTCACCCGGCTGATCCTTCCATGCAATTTCTGCGCCTGAAATATTGTGCGCGGAGCCCAAATCGACCATCAGCCATTCAGAGGAACCGCTGATTGAACCCGAGGCTGTCCATTGCGTATCAGTAGTGCCGTCTACAGCCTTTGGCGCATAATCACCATTAGCTGTATTTTCCGAGCTCACTGTAACCGTTTTCCCCAATGCCAGATTAACAGCCGCTGCTTCTGCCTTATGTACCGGATAAACGGCTAGCTGGGCCATTATTAATGCTGCTGCAAGCAGAAGACTTAGTCTCCCCTTCCCGCTTCTCATCTTGACAATCCTCCCCTTAGTCTATGTACATGCTGTGTTGCTACATTAATTATCGTAAGCGCTATATAAATAAAACATGGTACAAACCAAACATTTCTGCAGTTTTAACAACAGCTGCCACCTCCTTCCACCAGCCATAGTTAGGGATGGAAAAAAGCCCCTACGCCAAAGCGCATTCCGGGGAGAAATTATAGTTGAACACTTAGCCGGATCCTAATGCTTGCATCAGCCCGGCGTTCCTTTCATAATATAAGCAGCACACCTTCCTCCCGTGGAGGTGACCGACAAGGAGGGCATATGACCAAGATCAGAGTTTCTGCCGTACAATATCATCTGCATACCATCTCGTCCTTTGACGAGTTTGCCGCTCAATCCGAGCATTATATGAAGACCGCCGAGGAATTCGGCGCGGAGTTTATCCTGTTTCCCGAGTTCTTTACGACCCAGCTGCTGTCCATTGGAGACGGCAAGGGCAACGCCCTGACGATCAACGACCTGCCTGATTTCACAGATGCGTACCGCGAGCTATTCACCCGTCTTGCCCGTGAGTCAGGAACCCATATCATCGCCGGCACCCATGTTACGCGCAAGGAAGGCAAGCTGTACAATACCGCTCACCTCTTCTACCCGGACGGCCGGATCGGCGAGCAGCCGAAGCTGCATATTACGCCAACAGAAGTAAACGAATGGAATATGAAGCAGGGCGACGGGCTTGAAGTATTTGAAACGGACAAAGGAACCATCGCCATGCTCACCTGTTATGACATTGAATTCCCAGAGATAGTCCGGATGGCCAAAGCCAAAGGGGCGGACGTTATCTTCTGCCCATCCTGTACCGATGACCGCCACGGCTTCTACCGTGTCCGCTACACCAGCCATGCCCGTGCCGTCGAAAATCAGGTCTATGTAGTTGGGACAGGCACAGTAGGCTCCCTGCCGACAGTCGATTTCATGCGGGCTAATTTTGGGCAGGCAGCTGTCATAACACCTAATGATATCCCGTTCCCGCCGCGCGGCATCTTGGTAGAGGGCGAAATCAACGACGACATGATTGTTACGGCCGATCTGGACCTGGAGCTGCTGTACGAAGTGCGTGAACGCGGCTCGGTTACAACCTGGCGCGACCGCCGGACAGATCTGTATACCGATTGGAAATAAAAATTCCTGAAACGTAAGGAGGCTGCCTGTGTACCGGAAAGAGCTTTTCGTTTACGACGGAGACCGGCCTGTCCCGGCAGTAATCCGCAACTACCGGGAGGAAGATTTTGACGGCCTGGTTGAGGTTCAGCAGGAATGCTTCCCTCCCCCCTTCCCTTCCGAGCTGTGGTGGAACAGAGAGCAGCTCAGCAACCATGTGCGCCTGTTCCCGGAGGGGGCGCTGTGTGTGGAGATCGACGGCCGGATCGCCGGCTCTATGACGTCCCTGCTTACCGAGTATCATCCGGGCGACCCTGACCACACGTGGGAGGATGTGACCGATAACGGTTATATCCGTAATCATAATCCGCAGGGCAACACCCTGTATGTGGTTGATATAGCGGTCCGCCCCGCCTACCGCAAGCTCGGCCTCGGCAAATGGCTGATGTTCGCCATGTACGACGTTGTCGTACACCTCGGCCTTGAGCGGCTGCTGGGCGGGGGGCGAATGCCGGGCTACGGAAACAAGGCAGAGGAGATGACAGCCGAGCAGTATGTGGAAGCCGTGCTTAACGGCACGCTGAAGGACCCGGTTCTGTCGTTCCTGCTCCGCTGCGGGCGTATGCCTGTCAGGGTTATACCCGGCTATCTTGAGGACGAGCAGTCCCGGAATTACGGCACCTTAATGGAATGGCGGAATCCTTTCCGCACCGTATCATAATGAGCCAGCCCAGCTGGCTCTAACTTGAAGGAGGCCTTTGAATGGCTAAGATGGATTATCACCGTATAACAAGTATAGAAGACCCGCTCTTCCGCAGCATGCATGAACTGATGCAGCATGTTTTTCCGCCTGAAGAGGTGCTGGAATATGACCTGTGGAAGGAGCCGCTTGAAGATCCTGGCATTCGGGTGTTTGTCGCCGTGCTGGAGGGGCAGGTCGTCGGTGCAACGGAGTACCGCTACTATGAAGACTTTAACGTTGCGATGACCGATTTCACAATCATTGGACAGCCGGGCCTTGGCATCGGGCGTTTTCTGTGGAAAAAACGGGAAGCTGACCTGCAGGCGCTGGCTGCCGCTAACGGCAAAGAGCTGACGGGCATGTTTGCCGAAATCTACGACCCTTACCGCGTCGAGCACTATGAATTCGGCGGCGTTAAGCCAATGGACCCGTATGTCCGGCGAGAGGTATTGTCCCATATCGGCTACAAGCGCCTGGACTTCCCGTATGTTCACCCATCCTGGAACAACGACGGTGAAGCTGTTGAAGGGCTCGATCTCGGCTTCCTGCCAATGGATGAGCAGATGGAATCTGTTCCTGCGGAGCTTGTCGTCTCTTTCCTGAGGCGATACTATACCGTCCTGCCTAACAAGCCGCAAGCATGGCTGGATATGGTAGCGGAGCTGGAGAAGAAGCAGTCGGTGTCCCTGCTGCCGATCTAGGCTGGTAATGATTACCGGTAATAATAGAGAGAGCCCTTATCCCCCCAGACCAAACCGGGAGCCGGATAAGGGCTCTCTAATTGTCTGTGCTATTGACCGGTCTCCACCCTGTCCATGTACTCGAACAAGAAGGATTGGCCATTCCGGTAAAAGCGCGGGTCATACAACCCTAGGCGGTTCCCTTCCTCTACGATAACAACAAACGGCGACCACTCATACAAGGTCTTCGCTTTGGGGTTAGCCGCAAAAAGCCTGTCGAGATCGGCGTCCTCTTTGGATGTGAGCACGGCCACCTCTTCCATCCCCGACCACAAGGTCCCCTTGCGGATTTCCACGATGTTATCCTGCTTGCCGATGACCGTGAACACGCCCGGCACAAAATCCGCCGAGAGCGCAATCTGCTCGTATTCCTCCTTCAAGCTGTTCTGGATGGCGTAGCCTTGAGAGGTCTGAATCGCTACATGCAGCGCCATAAGCCCCCAGGCAATACGGAATACATGGTGCGGGCGCCATCTTGCCTTGTTAAACTTGGCAAACAGGAAAGCGCCGCCCATAATGATCCAGAACAGCACATCCACAATCGGAATTGTGCCAAAGGTTACCCGGACATCGGAGAAGGGCTCCAAAAATCCGGTTCCCCAGGCATTGAACAGGTCGCTGCCGTCATGAATCAGAACAGCGAGCGCAGCCAAGCCGAACCAGAACCATCCCCTGACCTTGAACAGAAGCCGAACTACGAGCGTAATGAGTGCCGCCCATACCGGCACAACAAATACGGAATGTGTAATACCTCTGTGCCACATCTGATATCGCCCCTGTGTATCCCACCAGGCGGATATTACATCAATATCGGGTATCTGCGAGCCGCCGACTGCAGCCAGCATCAAAGCGCCCTTTTCCTTACGGGACATTCGGGTCTTATCAACCGCTCCATACAGCGTAAGACCGAATAACGTGTGTGTAACGGTGTCCATTCCTGCCTCCATTATGTAATGCCGTCTGTTGGTATGTCTCGATTCTAGTATACCAAGTCAGATTCAATAATGGGATACCCCATCCTATCCTTTCCGCCCTTTCCCTTAAAATGGTTGCAGGCGGTCCTCTTGCAGGTTATACTAGAAACATCGAACATATGTTTGCTATATAGATAATTGAGATAGGATGGAAGAGCAATATGAGAGGCACTACACACCTGGCAATCGGAACAGCAATAGGAGGCGCTGCTGCCGCTTATTATCCCTTCAACCCAGCCAACGCGGCGGTCTATATGGCCGTTGCCGTCATATCCGCCCTAAGCGCGGATCTGGATGGTCCAAGCCTGCTAAGCCGCAAGATCGGCAAGCTGTCGAAGATGCTGCGGACGATAACCTTCTGGTCCGGCCTGCTGTCGGCAGCCTCGGCCGTTTATTTTTATTTTATACATGACTACTATACCCCGGCTACCACTGCAATCGCACTGGCACTGTTTCTCCTCGGTCTTGTTATGCGTGAGGGTGTTATCCGCAATACACTTGTCAGTCTGGTAGGAGCTGTCCTCCTGTATACGAGCCTTCAGTTTAATATTCAGTGGCTGCTTGGATTCGGCCTGTTCGTAATCTGGGTTCCCTGGCTGAAGCACAGAGGATTAAGCCACACGGTGTGGGCTCTGCTGCTCTGGATTCTCATCGGCCGCGAACTGGAATCCGAGCTGCAGATTGCGGGACTGACAAGAGTCGCGGCAGCGGGCTATCTGTCCCACCTGCTTGCAGATACACTCACACCAAGCGGTGTGAAATGGTTCTATCCCCTATACAAGAAGGCGATTAAGCTGAAGATATGGTGACGCATATGTTCTGCCGCCGAACATAAGTATAAGGTTTTATAAAATTCTCATTTTTCATAAGATTCAACCAAAAATAGGGATTGATACTCGTCATACCTTCCCTTATAATGAGATTGATACATATTGTAACATACTGTCGATGGAGGGTATCAGATGAAGAGAAGAACCGTATGGACCAGCCTGCTCACCCTATTGCTTACCGCAACGATTATGCCAGCCGGTATCAGTGCCAATCCAGCCATTACCAAGCCAGCAATTGAACTGTCCGGCTTCGATTACTGGAAGACCAAGATCGACTGGGAAGAGGAAGATAAGGGGTACTATGGACAGTATGAGCAGGACGGAGACCGGAGCATTCCCGTTCGGATGACCGGAGATCTCCCTGGTATTGGCGAGCAAGCCATAGTCACCTATGAGGTCAAGCAGGTTCAGTATACGGGAGCCATTAAGAATGCATGCGCCATTCCCCCTGTCCCTCCGCAGTACGGAGAGTTAATTCTCACCAATGATGCGAAGACAGCCAGCTTTACAATACCGGTAGCCGATGACACCCGCTCTGAATGTACAGAATATTATGTCATTACCTTAAAATCCACTAGTGACAACGCTTACATAAAAGAGCCTTATCAAGAAGCCTTATTATATGTATTTGACGACGACCAGGCAACCCTCTCGTTTACGTCAGGCAGCTCTAAGTCTAAACCCCTGTATAAGGTATCTGAAGATGGAGCCAGCCAGCGTCCGCTAATGGTATTCACAAGCAGTATTCCAGAAGGCATTATGCTGCTCGGTGACTTGCGTCAAGATGTAACAGCCGACCTGTCATTCATTGACTGCTGCGCCACAAAAGGAAGTGACTATAAGCCGCTCCGCGAAAAAATTACGTTTAAGAAGATCGTTTTTGAACATGGCAAAGAATATACCTATTACGATAACCCTTTTATTTTCCATGAGCCGCACCGTTTCCCCGTCATTCAGCGAAGAGATTTATTTACCGTTATTGATGACAAGGAAGTTGAGAAGAAGGATGAAGTGTTCCGGATTAAGCTATCAAACCCGGTCAATGCCAAGTTTGGTTCCCACAAGACAGGCTACGTGGCCATTGTAGATAACGACAAGCCCTGCTTCAAGTTCGATATGCAGGTCATAAATGCTAATCAATGGACCCAACAAGCAGCGTTTACCATCTCCCGCAACAGTTCAGAGGGCACTGCCAAGGCGCTTGTCCGAACACGCTTGGATGACACCACTCAAGTTAATGATAATCTAGTTGCCCAGCCTGGAGTGGATTTTACAGCCCTGGAGCAGTGGGTAGAATTTGCTCCCGGAGAAACGACTAAAACCATCTACGTCCATACGATCGGCCACGATTCCACCAAATGGGGCAAGCTCTTCTACCTGGAGCTCGTCCAGCCTTCGAAAGGCTATTCCGTTTCAAATGAAGCTCTGGTACGCATGTAGAGAACAACAACCCCGGCAGCGGTCCGCTGCCGGGGTCTTGTTCATTTTTCCGTATGAACGGTGTTAGTCACAGTAGAAGATGTTGAACTGCCAAGGCAGTTCCTTTATTCGGCTACTTATAACTTGCTTACTGGTTCTGCAGATCCAGCATTCTCTTGATAATCACAGCTGCCTGGGCGCGGTTAGCCTTGCCCTTCGGCTGGAAGGTGGTTGCCGTCATGCCGTTAATGACACCAGCTTCTGTAAGAAGAGCAACCGGCTCCTTGGAGTAGGAAGCCAACTTGTCCTTGTCCTTAAACTTTGCCAAGGCGCCGTCTACATCCGGCATCTGGACATCCTTCATCTTCTTCAAAGCATTCGCACTCATGATGGCCATCTCTTCACGCGTAATGGCGCGCTTCGGATCGAATTTGCCGCTGCCGGTGCCGCTCGCAAGTCCCGCTTCGACTGCAGCAGCGATATAGGAAGAATACCAGTCCGTATTCTTTACGTCGCTGAATGCTGCCGTCTTGCCTTCTACCTCAAGATTAAGCGTACGAACGAGCATCGTCAGGAACTCTGCCCTCGTAACTTCCTTCAGCGGCGAGAAGCTGCCTGCGCTTGTACCGCTGATGATTCCTCTCGCCGCAAGCTCAGCAATAGCTTCTGCTGCCCATGCTTCTACAGGCCCCAGGTCCTTAAACTGAGGAGCAGCAGGTACCGCTGGCTTGGACGGTTCTGCCGGTGTGCCTGGCGCAGGCGCTGCAGGTGTCTCAGTTCCTGGTGCTGTTGTGCCAGGTGCCGGTACTGTCGGAACATATCCGCCGCCAGTACTTGGGCTGCCTGGCAGATCCTCATTCAGCAGCGATGCATAGATCGCATTCGCAAGCAGGCGGAATTGATGCTGCGGATGCGCTCTGTTCGTCAGATCATTACCGAAGATGGTAACATTCACACCATTCTGGCGGTACGTAAAGGCCATGACTTGACCTTGTGCAGCTTCATGCCCCGGCCACCAGCCTGCCACGAAGAAGTCTGAGTCTCCGCTTACGGAAGCAATCGTTTTACCTCCAGCCGGCACAGTCTTGATGTAAGACCCAGATACTGTATACATATGATCGGACTCCTCATATGGAGCCGTAATCACACTGGACTGGCTCATCTTGGTCTTGAATAAGCCCTCATACGGATTGTTGTAATAAGAGGTTGCTCCTGTCTGAACCAATCCGGTTGATACGAAGTCAAAGTTCGGGAGCACTGTCCATGATTTGACCGCATTCATGGCGCTGTAGCCATAGCCGATATACGGTTTGCCGCCGGATACCAGCGACTTGCTGCCAAGGTTAACAAGCACATCGGCATCATTGGTGCTCGTCGTTACCGTAAAACCAAGGCCACGGAGCACATAGGCAGGAACGCCGCTAGCTGCTACTGTCGCTTTACGCAGACTCTGAGCTGTCCTGCTCACATTGCCCGTGAATGGTGTAACCTCAAGGTAATACTTGGCGCTGATTGCATTCAAGTCTGCACCTGATACAACGAAGTCACCCTTCTCATAGCCCGTTCCTGCCACATACAGCATGGAAACCGGCTTGCCTGCTGCCAGAAGCTCGTTCACTGCTTTAATGGCATCGTTGTTCGTATTCTTAATGACATAGCTGCCTGCAGCTGCCACCTGTGCTGTAGCAGGAATGGTAACCGAAGTGACGGCATTTGTCTTGCCGCTAAACACATTCGCTTCTCTTACGACATACCGGTCAAACCCTCTCATATACGAGAAGCTCTGCACGATATCTGCATACATTTCAGAGAAATCCGATACATTAATGCCATCATAAAGCACAAGGTTCGCAAAACCGCGTTTGGCCTGCTTCATATTGACGACATACGTACCGGCTGGATAGCTAATACCTGCTGCCGTAACAGCTGCGTTGGATTGTTCAACCTTGACGCCGTTGCGGATAAGGTACTGCACCATACGGTAAGCTTCGAGCTGGTTCTTCTGAAGCGAATCACTTACCGGCAGCACATAATAATCCGGGAAAAAGCTCTCGCCTTCAGCACGCGGTCTGCCAATCACTTCATTCTTAGCGTTGATTAAATGCTTATCTACCGATGGGCTGTCAACGCCCTCGATTCCGCGCTTGTAAACCTCCAGCTGATTCAGGAACAGCTTCTCCTTGTTTTCAATCACGTAGTTCGTTGCTGCAAGGCTCGTATAATAGAGCGCCTTGGTTGATTCCTCGTTCAGGTCCGGAATTTCAAGCGTATGGCCAAGCGCGCCATGGTGCATCGCGTATACGGCCGTGTATGCCGGTGAAGCGTCATCCCATCCCGTCGGATAACCTGGTGATTCATAGGAAGGATTCGCTGCCAGCTTCTGTGCTTCCAAATAAGGAATATGATACTTGTCATAGGTTGTATTGGCGATGCCCGCCTCACCCATAGCTGTCGCCTGCTCAACCATGCTGTCAATGAGCAGGTCAAACTCCATGTTCGGGTCATGCGGCGGTGTACAAGGCTCAATCAGGAAGCTGCTTACAAAGCCGTGCATATCCAAGAAGGACAGCGGCGACCACTTGGCTACTTCTGCTGCTACAATCTGGGTTTCCGGCTGGGTCTGGTACGAGTTATCCCGGTTCAGGTCAAACCCGTTGGCGTTCGCACGCGTATTCAGATAACGGCCATCCGGGTTCTCCGTGTAGTTGAACAGGAAGATGGCATCGTCAAGCACCTCGTCCATGTGTAAGGTCACTTCTGCAGCAGTGCCGGACGGCTTGTAGGATACATAGTCCTCCGTTGCCATTGTGCGGAAGAAGTTAAGAATTACATCAACGCCAGGCGCTTCATCCGGATGAATGTTGTTCAGCCAGATCGGCACCTTGTAGTCGGTGAGCTCGCCGCTGCGGATTTTCTCCTGCAGACCCGCCGGGTCATTCATCATTGCTGGCAGTGTCTGTTCCACATACTGCTTAACGGAGGCCTCGTCTTTGGCCATAATAGTAAAATAAATGTCACGGCCTTGAACGGATTGGCCCAGCACGCGGGTTTCAATATAACGGCCCTGCTTCGCCGCGGCCGTGATCTCGTCAATAGCCGGTTTAATCTCATCATAAGTATGATAGCTGTCGTAAGGCACCATCTTGATAGATGCAGAACCCACAACCGTTCCGTTCGGGCCGGTTACGGCAAGCTCCTTCGTACCCATACGTTCAGGATAAAGCGAGCGGTACGGGGAACCGTTGAGTGCCGTCTTATTGTTATATACAAGATCAAAGGTAATCTTCGCCGTAACTGTGTTCCCGTTTACGACAGGTGTCCCTTCAAGTGTAATGAACGGATCGCCCTTGTAGCCTGCAGGAGAGGAATCCGATGCAGGGAGCCATTTCTTCCACTCCGAGAACGTCTGGCCGCCGTATGTCCAGTTCAAATCCTCCAGTCCGACGCCAGCCGGAAGCGTGAAGGTCACATCCACCGTTCTCTTCTCCGTCATGGAGACCTTATCGGTGCTCAGCTGCAGCTCCTGCGGTTCATAAAGCTCAATCAGCAGCTTGGTCAGCAGCTCTGTGAAGGTGGACAGGCGTTCATCCACACGGCCCGGATAATATTCCAGGAGATAATTCAAATTGTCCTTCTCAGTATGCCAGATTCCCCCGTCTTGCTCCGTCTGGGTGTAACCATCCTTATCACCCAGTGCCCAGTTGGTAGCCTCCATATAGGCGTAAGGAATGCCCGCAGCCTTAAATGGCGCGTGGTCACTCCAGTCACCAGTGGTACCGGCCGGAAACTCCGGATTCTCGCCAGGATTGGTCGTTACCTTGAGACCTTCCCGCTTGGCAATAGCCAGACCTTGATCACGGGCAAAGCCTTCCCGGCCTTCGCTTCCATACAGGTACATGATATCGCCCGCAGCCAGACTGTCAAGGTTGATCATGACAACCGTGTTCGCCTTCTCTTCATCCGTCATGCCGGCTACATAAGCTTTCGAGCCCTGGAGGCCTTCTTCCTCCGCTCCAAAAGCGATGAACTTCAGTGTGTATGCCGAATTCTCTGCAGCAAGCCGCTCAGCTGCTTCTAGCATGACACCTACGCCCGAGGCATTGTCGTCTGCTCCCTTAGCTGCTGCTACCGAGTCATAATGAGCTCCGACAATAACCGTCTTGCTTGAGAGTCCAGGCTTGGTAGCAATTACGTTAGTAGAGTTAATTGTATTTCCTTTTCTCGTATAGCTGAACGCCTGCTGTTCAACGGTATAACCGTACTTGGCAAATTCAGCCGCTATGTAATCGCGCGTTTCCGCTTCTTGTACAGAACCAGCTGTGCGTGTTCCGATCTCGTAAGATATTTTTACGACATGCTGGAATGCGCTGTAGCCATATACACTTTCTGCAATTGAGGTAACCGGGACAGGACCGGCAGCGTGTTCAATAGCGGTGCTGACTTCCTCCTCAGAAGCCGTGGCATTTGACTGCCCTGCCTCTTCTTGTGCGAAAGCCGCGGGTGCTATAGCAGAGATCATTAGCATAAAGGCTAGAAGCATGGATAGATAACGTGTGATGCTTGTCTTACTGTGCATATTGTTCCTCCCAAAACCAGAATGGTCTATCTTCCCTTGTAAATGCTGGCAGTACACTAGCAGTCCCTAACGATAGATTATTTCATCTGCCATCTCTCCCAACTCATCCGTATGCACTAGACTTGCGCATATCAAGCTGTATATGCCACCTGGCCGTCTAGTTAATGGAATATTCTGCATATTGTATTCAATGTACAATATACCTAGAGAATGTTAACAATTATAACACCACGATCTGCTTGCAACAACAAAAATTTAACACTAAACGATTAAATATATGAATAAATATTAATTTCTATGCTCGTTTTCGTTTAATCATACGCAATTGCGAATATATAGTGATCCAGTATAGCGAGGACTTTCTTAATCCGACTCATTAAATCACACCTCATAATCCTAACCAACTCTCCAATACCCGTACAACAACAAATACTTAAACCTATTTAGACCATCTTTTAATAAGCATAAAAAGAACACTCACTTGAATCATTGATGTATACAATATACAATATAGAGGAATGTTATATATTATCACATATGCGTGGTGAGCAAAGAATAGACCTCCAGCTACTTTCTTGCCTGAGCTTGTATATTTATAAAAAAGATTAAATATAAGCATTCCAAGGGATTTACTCTCTTGAACAGTAGACTCAAGCAATGTTAATATATAAATAACAAACTTCATCGGACTTTTTATGCAATATTATTGTATTTTTATTAGTCTGTTCCAAGTGAGATGATCTGCCACCCCAAGCCAATTGATATGATACAGCATCTAACTCACATCTTTTACCGCACTTTCTGTATATACATACAATGGTTTGCATCCTACTTGACCACATACTGCTTTTTAGAAGGGGAATCTGTATGCAGGCGCCAAAATACCAATCGCTTAAAGACCACGTGTACGACTACATCGCTCAGAAAATTCAGGATGGGACTCTTCTTCCCAACCAGAAGATCAATGAGGCGGAAATCTGCCGTAAACTCGATATCAGCCGTACACCAACCCGTGAGGCACTGTTTCAGCTCACCTCGGACAACCTGCTGGATTATCTCCCAAGGCGGGGTTTTACCGTTAAGGCTTTCGACCCGAAGAAAAAGCTGGATTATTCACGTATTATTGGCTCGCTTGATGCGCTGGCTGCAACCCTTGCGGTGGAGCATCTGGAGGAAACGGATCTCGCCAAGATGGAGGAGCTTGTCCATAAGATGGATCAGGATATTGAAGAGCATAATTTCTCCGAATATCATCGGGACCAGTATCATTTCCACGAAATTTACATTTACAAGTGCCAGAATGAAATCCTGATTGAGACATTAAATTCGCTGAAGAACAGCTTTATCCGTCAATCTTACTTAAGTGAGGATCGTCAGCGATTGACAATGGTACTGAAGGAAGTGAACAAGGAGCATCGAACCATTCTGGAGCTGTTCCGCAAGAAGGATGCTGAGAAGCTGGACTGCGCTCTCAAATACCATTGGAGAATTATTGATACGGAGATGCTATAGAATAGCAGCGGATAAGAGAGGCCTTGGACGGGGATGTCCAAGGCTGTTAGCGCCCGGCTCTGTGGTCTGGATCAGCGATTGCCGCTGCTCCGTCTGGTCGGCTTGCCCAGTGTGACAGCTGGACAGCGTCCCCCGGTATAATCGATGATGAGTATGCATGTGAGTCAGCCTTACCAGACTTGTCCAGTACGTCGGCAGATTCCCGCTCTTGGGATAATAACTGCTTAAGCTCATCAATTCTTGACACAGCTGCCTTATAGCCGGCTTCAATACAGTCTATTCCCTTATGAAAGTCAAACACCCCTACCTTCCCAACCTGCGGTAGGATTACAGCATCTGCGTGCTTGAGTTCATGAGCCATCTGCAGTTTCAAATTCATATGCACAACCTTATGAATAACATTGAAAGATGTAATCACCACATCAGTATCGGCAATAGGAGATATCGGATCTACTGCGATTACGTGCCGTGCCCCGAGCGCTCTGCAGATGCTTACCGGACAATTCGCGGATACTCCGCCATCAATCAGCAACCGCCTGCCATAATAGACCGGACGGAACAATACCGGGATGGAGAAGCTCGAACGAACCGCATCCGCAATGCTCACATCCTGTTCTTCCGGGAATCCCTCTACCTTGCGGGAAGAAAAAACGATCGTCTCTCCCTGATAAAGATCAGTTGCCACGATCCCGCAGGGAAGACGGAGAGCCGACACAGGCGCATCATGCGTTAACTCAGCCATTAGCTCCCTCAAGCGATCCCCCTTCATCCAGCCTTCCAGACGTGGACGCCAGAACAAGGCCTTAAATAATATAGACCGCCAATCAAAATCTAAATACCTGCGGTTTAACCGCGGGACGATCCGGACCAACTCCTCCGGTCTGTATCCATAAGCGTACAGGGCGGCAACCATTGAACCAGAGCTTGTGCCTGTTACATGCGTGACCTTGATTCCTGCCTCTTCGAGCGCGAGCAGCACACCAACTCCCGCTATTCCCGGTATGCCTCCCCCGGCAAAAGCAACCCCCGTCTCCATCGTTCTCCTCCTCATTCATGGTGGCTGAGGAACTGACGAATCAGCTCATTCAGCTCTTCTGGTCTGTTGCAGGGAAGCTCATGCCTTGCTTTGGAAATCCAGGCTGTGCTGCAATCTGGGAGCCGTGCAGACATAATCTCAGCATATTTGCCGAACAGGCGGTCTTTCTCCCCATAAACGAGCAGGATAGGCTTCTGCAACTGCTCCAGCCGATCAAGACAGTTATAATGGTAGTAAGCCCGATAATAACAAGCAGCGTCGAAACCGTTTGATTGGCGTGAGGCCTGCAGAAGCGGCCAAAAATTCCGCTTTTGCTTCGTATTCACCATAGTGCCCAGGAGTGACAGGAGCTCCTTACAACCCGGCCGGGTCATACTGAGCGCAGAGCGGACCAATCTCTGGAGAGCTGTATCCTTAGCGTCAATGCCAGGAACAGCTCCTATTTGTATAAGACCTTTGACTTTGTCAGGAAAGGTAAAAGCCATCTCATAGGCTGCTGATCCTCCTGCAGAATATCCACACAGCCAGACCTTATCCACGTTCAGCTGGTCCAGAATCTGTCTCAAGTCATCAATGACATGTGTAAAATTCCATTCAGAAGAGGATGGACTAGAACGGCCATGTCCTCGTAAATCTGGGATAACGACTCTAAACCGGTCCGTCAAACCTTCCCTTTGCGGATTGAATATTGCTCCAGGCAGGAGGGGAGGATGAATGAACAGCAGGGTTGGACCGCCACCCGTTGCCTCTACATAGTGCGCAATTCCATTCGCATGGATAATCATCGCCCCTCCCCTTCCAAGGAAATATTGCTATTTTGCCGGTTTGCTGCGATTGGTAAATGCTTCGGCTTTAGTAACACCATTTGCCTTAACGGGTTTATTGACCCATGCAGCACCCGTATGACCCGTAACCTGGTGCTCCGTATCAGCCATTTTCCGAGCGCCCATCTTGAACTTCGGCTTATCCATCTCTCTCTTCCCTCCTGCAAGCGAGTTCATGTTCGTACTCTATTCTGCCCAAGGCAAGGATAGGCAATGCAAAAAGAGCGTCTGTCCGAGTTATCGGACAGACGCTCTTACATATTGGTTACACCCTGAAAA
>NZ_JAKGAO010000006.1 GCF_021532315.1 Paenibacillus tarimensis | reverse complement strand
GGGCAGTTCGCTCGTTGTTCAGTTTTCAAAGAACAATTACTTCGACTTACTCGTTCCCGCCGTATCTCTCGGCCGGAATTAGAATATATCATACTTTTCTAACACCTTGCAAGTGTTTTTTTAACTTTTTTTCAAAGCTCTTTTTTAACACATTGCAACGAGCAGATAATCAGCTCATAGCCCGTCCAAAATTACTTTGTTTTTTGGGGCCGAGATATAGAATAACAATTTTCAAATCTAATTTCAAGAGGAAATTTATATACTGAATCATTTTTTTAAAATCCAACCAATTAATTAAAAGAGGCCCCGCTTCACTTTAATCACGATAGGCCTCTTTCTATTTAATTCTCTCCAGTTGTCTTACAAATAACGGACAAGCATCTGTACAAACTGCTCTAGGTATAATTGGTCCTGTTCATCGAAACGGTTTTTAAGAGGACTGTCGATATCCAGAACCCCAATCAGATTACCATCCTTTATTATCGGAACTACTATCTCGGATTGTGATGCTGCATCACAAGCAATATGTCCCGGGAACAGATGCACATCCGGAACCAGCTCGGTTTTCTGATTTTTTGCAGCTGTCCCGCAAACCCCTCTGCCTAGCGGAATTCGCACGCAAGCCGGAAGCCCCTGGAACGGCCCGAGCACAAGCTCGTCCTCTTCCAGCAAGTAAAAACCTACCCAGTTCACATTATCCAGGTACTGATTAAGCAGTGCTGATGCGTTCGATAAATTAGCAATCCGGTTGGATTCCCCTTCAAGCAGGGCCTGCAGTTGGCTTATTACCAGCGGATAGTCCTTTTCCTTGCTTCCTGTATATAGTTGTGTGTTAAACAATATCCTCTACCCCTTCACTAGTCCATTTCAGATTATTGACCTTACTGCCCTCTCTGCTGATAATACTCCTTATGGCGCTTTGGAATCCACAGAGTGACTAGAAAACTTACCACGCCGATTCCTGCGGAAATGGCAAACACAGCATGAAGGCCAGCCGCCAGCGATTCACCATTATGCCCCCCGTCTGTAGCCACGTACATATTCATAACCGCTCCTAGGATGGCTACCCCGATTGTTTGTCCCAATGTTCTAAGCAGGGTATTCGAGGACCCTGCCACACCTCGCATGTTAACAGCAACAGAAGATTGAATTACTAGCGTGTAGACCGTCCATGCGGTCCCGAAGCCCAATCCGATTACCGAAATAATGAGCACCAGCAGCCATGCGGGCGTAGTAGTCGTAATGGTTGTCAAAGCCAGCGAGCCGCCCGCAATGAACGACGCCCCCAATATCGCGACTCCCTTAGTACCCAGTTTTGCTATCAAAGGTCCACACATCATTGCTCCGAGCGGCCAACCGACGCATAGCGGGATCAGCGTTAAACCGGATGCCGTAGCTCCCATTTGTAATACGTTTTGTGTCCACAGCGGAAGATAGGCTGTTAATCCAATAAGGATGGAACTGGTCAAGAAGCTGGCCGTATTGGCGACAGCTACATCTCGAATCCCAAACAACCGGAGCGGCATCATCGGCTCCTCGTGTTTGAACTGAATGATGAAGAATAGGCCCAGGAATACGATAGCAATCGCAAACAAGCTTACAAGCAGCTCCTCGCTTACCGCAATGCCTTCCCCCTCCTCCTGACTGAACGATAGTAATGCGTACAGAAGAGCCGTCATTCCCACGGTAAAAGTAAGCGCTCCGCCATAGTCGATCTTTCGTTTTCGCTTCTCCAGCGTCTCCTTAAAATGCCGGCCGATCATCCACATCGAAATGAGTCCAAAGGGTATGTTAATGAAGAAAACCCAGTGCCAGGTCAGGTAGTCAACGAAAAAGCCGCCCACCAGCGGACCAAATATTCCGGCTATTCCCCACATCGAGCTCACTAGCCCTTGCACCCTGGCGCGCTGCTCAAAATTAAAAGCATCCGCAATAATAGTGAAGGTTACCGGATTAATGGCTCCTGCCCCTATTCCCTGTACCGCCCGGAACACGATCAGTACGCCCATTGAATTAGCGAAGCCGCACATCAGGGAGCCAACAAGAAAGATGATGACCCCTGTTATGTATATGTTCCTTCTTCCGACCAAATCGGCCAGCTTGCCCCAGATCGGTGTTGATACAGCAGTCGTAAGAAGATATGCCGCAAACACCCAGCTCATATGCTCCAGGCCGCCGAGACTGGCAGCAATCTGGGGCATAGCCGTGCTGATTATGGTTACTTCAATCGCAGCCAGAAAAGTGGAAATCAACAGCGCCACTGTGATTTTACGTTGGACGGCGTCCATAACTCATCCCCTTTATCCATTAACATGCAACTCCATTACTATATGATTTCTGTTCAAAAGTATCAAGACGAGCCCCGTTAAATTGGCATACAAAATAAACACCGGCCATCTGGCCAGTGTCACAGGATCAAGTATTATTTAGCGTGAGCCGTTTTAATTTATCCGGATTTCGAACAAAATAAATATTATGGATTACATCCTCATTCCGATGAAGCAATACCGCAGCAATGATTAAACCTTCTGAGCGGACAATGACACCGGTCTGCTGATTCATTGGTGCCAGTTCATAGGCCACATGTCCGAATGAGCTGTTCTTTCTCAGCAAGCCAAAGAGGAAACCCGACACACGCTCCTTCGTACGAACAGGATGAGCGGCCGCACTCACTTTCCCTCCTCCGTCCGATACGAGCGTTGCGTCCTTCGCAAGCATTCCCAGCACCACCTCTACCTTTCCCTTTTCGAGGGCGCCCAGAAATCCGCGGACCCAGTTGTCGTCGGCCTTCTTTGGAGTTATAACCTCATGATCCGAATACCCCATTTTGGCTTTCGCACGGCTCATCAGCTTCCGGCAGCCTGCTTCCTTGCGATCCGTAATCTCGGCAATTTCACTATACTCATATTGGAGAGCCTCCCTCAGGACGAAAACAGCCCGTTCGGCAGGAGACAGCCGTTCCAGCAGTACCAATAAAGCATACGACAGCAGATCGGTACGGATTACACCCGAAATAGCATCATCATCAGGCGTTAAAAGGGGATCAGGCAGCCAAGGGCCGATATACTCACGGCGGCGCCTGGCCGATTTCAGCTGATCCAAGCAATAGTTCGTCACCATTTTGCATAGATAGGCTTTTGGCTCTCCAACAGCTGCTCCATCAAGTTTACTATACTTTATAAACACTTCCTGAACGGCATCCTCGGCATCCTCAATTGACCCTGTTAATTGATAGGCAATCGTAAACAGCAGCCGCCTATACTTGATATACAGCTCATTCATCGCTATACAGCCCCTTCTTACACCAGCAGACTTACTTCTTAATTAGACTGGCTATATCCCAAGTCAATTTACGGACCTTCCATCCAATTCTTCCACCAATGATGATATCGATACCCCACTTACGTGTCCATACCAGGCCTTTGCCCGGTCCGAGGCCGAAGCAGTAGAAGTCCATATAAGAACGGTGAGACGGAACGGGCTTACCGCGGTCATCTGCTCGCATTACACCACCTAGTCTTGCAGCTTGAGCAGACGCTTCCTTGCAGGTCTTGGAATCCGAACGGCCGCTTCTTGGATCTGTGATACATGCACAGTCTCCTATACAGTATACATTTTTCATTCCCTTCACCCGATACGAGCCATCTACCATTACCTCGCCGCTAGCTGTGAGCGGAAGTTTAAGCTGAGCAAGCATGGGATTCGGGATCAGTCCAAGTGTCCATACGCACAGACCAGCTTCCACAGAGCTTCCATTCGACAAAAGCAGCTGTCCATTCTTCGCTTGAAGCACTTTTGCTCTGTGATGTACTTGTACACCGCATCTGCCAAGCAGCCGTTCAAGCTTGTTCCCTACCTTCTCCGGCCCTTCCATAAACAGCCTGTCATGAGCATTAAATAGATGAACAGACACCTGCTCAGGCGAAATGCCTTGCTTGGAAGCCTCACGTTTCATAGCATGGACCAGTTCTGCCGACGTTTCAATACCGCTAATGCCTGCTCCTGCAACAGCTGCCGTCAACAGCACCCGCCGCTGTACGGAGTCGGATACCAGCACAGCCTGCCTCATATTGCTGCGCCACTGTTCTCTGATGCGTATGGCTGCCACTTCATCGCTTAAGGCCAGACCGCCCTGTTCATCACCCTGCCTTTTTACTATGCTGCCAACAGCGACGACTAGATTATCATACAATAGACTCGCACGATTCCCTTGTTCATTCAGGTATTGCAGCTTGTGCGATAATGGGTCGATATCCATCACTTCACCATGCACGAATTCAATATGGCCAGGGAGAATATCGCATAGCTGAACAGCAATGGATTCATCACCTGCTGCAGCCTTGAATAACAGCACCTTGCGCAGGTGACAGCCCCTCTTATCGATCATAACGATCCGCATTCTGCCTCTAACCAGATCTGTATGGAACGCTTTGGCAATCGATTTAGCCGCGTGAATGCCCGCATAGCCGGCTCCAATAATTACACAGGTTCTAATGCTCATCGATGACAACCCCTCTCCAGTATTAAATAGATGACGAGAAGTGCAGCCGGTTTGTGACATATAAGGTTTCAATACATGATCTTCAATAACAGACAGTACAGATATGTCTCGCACAAAAAAGCCTGCTGGCAGCAATTATTTCCCCGGCAGGCTCGGTTAAACATTAGTTGGACATATTCTGTGCTTTCTCTTTGGGTCTCTTTGGGTCTCGTAAAAAATTTGATCTAGAGGCAATTCCCACCCATCTTGCGCATCCACCCCTGCTCTTACTAGTCCATCCTGACCGTGACAACTTCATTGGCAACAGGCTTAATTCAAAGGAGTCGGCTAGCATGTGTTCGGATTCCCGGGCTTCCCGCAGCTTGGCAGGCTTCAGTCGGCAATAACAACTTCCTGGTCACTTTCCGATGCTTCAGCTACCAGCTGACCAAAAGGATCCCAAACGGCGCTGCCGCCGCACGCTTCCCACACTCCTGTTTTGCCCGCATGATTGGCCATGACAGTATTAATTGTATTGTCAAGCGCTCTGGCCGGGAACCATATGCGAGACTCCAGGTAACCAACCCCTTTACTGAAGAGGGAGCTGACCAGGTAGACATGACATCCCGCTTGAGCCAGGATCCGAGAATGCTCTGGGAATCCCGCATCATAGCATATACCTGGCCCAATATTCCAGTCTTTGATCATCAAGATGTTCCGTATATTATCACTCGATGACAATAGATGAGATATAAAGGCTGCCGTCTAGCTGGGTGGGAGTTCCGATAATCGCACATATCTTATGCTGCTTACAAACGCTGCGGATCGGCTCAAGCCTAGGATCGTTCGGAACTACGGCATACCTCTCAGGATCCGAGATAATGATTTCCGGTACATAGCCGGTTAGAAATTTCTCCGGAAAGACGATGATATCAGCCTTCCGCTGTATCGCATATTCAATCATGGGAATCGAGCGCTCCACGTTCGCCCCAATATCACCAGAAAGCGAGACCGTCTGGGCCACAGCTACCCGTAGAGAGTGCTTGGGATAACAATCAACGTCAAATTGTTCCACAATATGTCCTCCTCATTAGAACTAAGCCCTGAAGTCAATTAGCGCGAGAGAATGGTTGCACCAAACCTTTTTCTAAAATTACACTATTTATCTATAATATATGTTAATCATCTGCTCGAATAGGGATTTTTAAGATGAATATATGATCCAATAACCCTTGACTTTCCCCTAAGGGTAAGGCGGATAGTAAGACAGAACACAAAACCTTGGGAGGTGGCCACTTGCTGTCAATCGGGGAATTCTCGAAGCTCTGCGAAGTATCGACAAAAACGCTCCGGTATTATGATGACATCGAGCTCATTACCCCTAATGAAATTAACCCGGAGAATGGTTACAGGTACTATTCCATCAAGCAGTTAAAGAAGATGCTCTTTATCAATCGTTTGAAGTCCTATCATTTTTCGCTTGAGGAAATCAAAGCCATCTTGAATGCGGAAGAAGATCAATCGGAGGATCAGCTTGTTTTAGCTCTAAATTGTAAAAGAAGAGAGATTCAGAGGAAGGCATCGGAGCTTGAGTACACGCTGCAGCGGTTGAGTGAAGATATTTTAACGTTAGAGAAAGGTCTGCACATCATGTCATATCTCAATCATATAGACGTACAGCTTGTCGAAACTTCGCCTAAGACTCTTCTCTATTCGCGTCAGGTGCTGGGCAGCGATGACTATGCCGCCGGCTACGGATCGTACTTCTGCAGACTTTACGAGAAGATAGCGTCCGAACCCCTCACTCAGCTTGGTACGCCTATAACGATCTATCACAGTACGGAATACAATCCTGCCGGCAATGATATAGAGTTTGCCGTCCCCGTCCAAGAGGCTGTGAAGGGAACAAGAGATCTGCCAGGGGGGCTCTGCGCAAAATCGGTATGGAAGGGTTCCTATTCCGGGTTGACGTCGGTCTATGCGAAGCTAAAAGAATGGTCAGTCAAGGAAGGGTATATTTTGGCGGATTCGCCCTATGAAATCTACGTAACCGATCCTGACCAAGCCACTGCTGCTGATGATATCGTGACTGAGGTGTATTATCCGGTGCGGAAAAAGAGCAGCAGAATCTGAACATTCTTAACTATTTGGGAGGTATAGGAATTGAGCATAAAGAGAGATTACTCGCCAGCGGCTAAGTGGCAGGCCGCGAATCCTGCAGATTTGGGAATGGACGCCGCAAGGCTTACTGGGCTTGATTCCCTTATAAAGTCCGAGTTCAGCAATATAAACGGTGTCGCAGTTGTGAGACACGGATACATCGCTTATGAAAGCTATTATAATGGCCGTGACCCGGAAGAACCGCTTCATATCGCATCTGTAACTAAAAGCATTCTGTCAGCGCTTATCGGAATTGCGATAGATACCGGTTATATAGAGAGCACAAACCAGAAGGTACTGGATTTCTTTCCTGAATATGTTCCGGGTGCCGCTGATCAGCAACAGAACATCACCATACGCCATCTACTTACAATGAGCGCCCCCTATCCGTTTGATGACTGGCAGGAACCGCTGGACAAGATGTGCATGCAGATAGATTGGGTCAAGTATATTCTCGATCTACTAGGCCATGGGGGGAAGATTGGTGCATTCAAGTATTCCACCGCAAGTACACACCTGCTGTCCGCCATCCTCACCCGAAGCACCGGACTAAGTGCTCGTGAGTTTGCCAACGAGCAACTGTTCAAGCCGATCGGCATGAAGGAAATTCCGGACTATGGGATGGAGTCATTCGGATTTGACGATTTGTTCGGACATAAAGTAAAGGGCTGGGTAGAAGATCCTAACCGCATCTCTACCGGAGGATGGGGACTTACCTTAACCGCAAGGGATATGGCGCGGTTTGGTCTGCTGTATCTGAACCGGGGCAGATGGGATAATAAGCAGGTTATCTCAGGGACATGGATTGACGAATCCACCGCCATGACCCCCTATAGCTATGGCTATCTATGGTGGCTGCGTGAGGACGACGGAATCTATACATACTCCGCACTCGGCGACGGCGGCAATGTCCTGTGCTGCATCCCGGACCGAGACCTGGCCATAGCTATAACATCGGACTTCATCTTGAATCCTTGTGACAGGTGGCCGCTGATTAAGGAGCATATCATTCCAGCTGTAATGGCTTGATGCACTCTTGCTAAAAAAGCTGCCAGGACTTCGGCGTATAAACACCGGAGTCTTGGCAGCTCTGATTTGCCGTCCTTCTGATTACGCTCATTCTCCTGCTTTGAATGCAGGTTTAAGGTACAGAAAGAATCATAAAAAAGCCTTCTTTCTAGTTGCCATTTCTGCTATAACCAGATTAATCGGCCAACAACTCCATACAGCAATGGTATACGAGACACCGTAGGGCAAGCTCAAAGCATTATGCGTTATTGCAACGATAATATATATGGTCATGTTTGCAAAGGGAAAGAAGGAAACTTCGAGTCATCCAGATACTGTGCAGTTGGATGTTCTTCTTTTTAATATAATATACGCCCAGTATTGTAGATAGCAGCCACAGCGTATTTAAGATCAGAAAACCGACCGTGCTTAATAATCCGCCGCTGGCAAAAAACGAAACGAATATGCCCGGGATGAAATTTATCACGATAGAGTATAAATAAATCCCCCCGTTCCAACGGTGTAAAGCAAGCGATTTTGTCCGAAGACGCTTATTGAGGCCAATGGGTCCGGTCAATAGTGCAATTAGCGCGAGTAATATATGAATCCTTTCATTTTTCTCTTCTCCTCTTTATTGGTTATCCCATTAAACGACGCTTATCCAAGAGTAACTTCATAGACTTAATAAACAGTGACCCGTCAACATCCAGCTTTTCTACACATGCCTCAACGTGAAACACCTCGCGCAGCATCTCCTCATTGACGACTTCGCACGGTGCTCCGTGTGAATAAATGGAGCCGTTTTTCATGACTGTTATTCGGTCTGAATACGACAATGCATGGTTAAGATCATGCAGAACCATAACGATCGTCATTTTTTGTACACGGTTAAGATGACGGGCAAGCTCCAGGATCTCGAGTTGATGACAGAGGTCCAAATAAGTTGTCGGCTCGTCGAGCAGCAATAATTTCGGCTGCTGGGCTATAGCCATCGCAATACGTGCCCGCTGACGCTCGCCGCCCGACAGTTCCTGTACGTTTCGGTTTGCAAGCGAAGCCATTCCCGTTAATTCCAATGCATTCTGTACCACTTTTATGTCTTCATCATCCAGCTTCTGCATCCAGCCCTTATGAGGAAAACGTCCATAGGACACCAAGTCGTGAACACGGATATCTATGGATCGTTCCTGTACCTGCGAGAGGATAGCGAGATGCCTTGCAAATGATTTTGTTCCCCAATCTTTCACCTCTTTGCCGTCCACGTACACTGCTCCGCTTTCTCCCTTCAACTGACGGGACAACGTCTTCAGTAGTGTGCTTTTCCCGCATCCGTTAGGACCGAGTATGCTATGGACAAGCCCTTGCTCAAATAGGACGTTTATTTGATCCAGCACGGCATGGCCTCGATACTTTACCGTCAATTGTTCGGTCCTAATCATTCATGCATCCCCCTCTTTCTCAACAGATACAGAAAGAAGGGAGCACCCAGAGCACCCATTATGATGCCTACGGGCAGTTCCACAGGCGGAAAAATGATCCGTGCAAGAGTATCAAATATTGTTAGTACGGCGATTCCAAGCAAAGCCGCTGCGGGGAGCAGGATCCGGTAATCACTTCCGACCAAGAGACGCGCTGCATGGGGAACTATCATTCCGACAAAACCCAGCAATCCGACCACACTGACTGCGCTTGCTGAAAGCAGCGCCGCCGCAGCTGTCACCCATAATCTTGTTCGCTCAACATGCAGACCAAGGCCTTTTGCATCCGCATCTCCCAGCATTAGAATGTTCATTCTCTGTGCGGAGAGAAGAGCAAACAGCGTTCCCGCAATTGTATATGGAAGAACGAGCTGCAAATGCGGCCAGCTTTTCGCTGATAGCCCCCCTACAAGGAAGAGCAGCGCACCATCAACCCGATCACTGTAAAACGTAAGCAGTGCCGATATCCCAGATCCGAAGAAAGCGGAAACGGCTACCCCTGCCAAAATAATTCGCCCTGGACGAACCCCGTTCTGCCAAGCGAGGGCATAAATTAAAACCGCAGATCCGAGCGCCCCTAGAAAAGCTGCTGGCGTCATCAGGTAGCCGTACGCCGGGAACAGCACCAAGACCGCAATGCCGAACAGCCCGGCTCCCGAAGAAACACCGATAATATGAGGATCGGCCATTGCGTTGCGCATGATGCCCTGAAGTAAGGCGCCGGCCAATGACAGATTGACCCCTACCAAAGCTGCAACCAGCGTACGAGGAAAACGGATGTTCCAAATAATATCCCGAACCGAGCCATCTTGTTGCCCTGTAAATACGTCAACAATCTCGATTATTCCGACCTGAACGGCACCGCTGACCAGACTGAACACAATCCCTGCCATCGCAAGACATGCCAAGATTATAAATACAGCAACACGCCAGGATACGGTCTTCCGAAATTCGACCACCGCCTTACTTGCCGTATACATCGGGATACACCAACTTGGCCAGATATTCGATTGGACGGTCGATATTAAGACCAGGATTATTGACGAAGTCTGATGGCAAGAAATACATGGTGCCTTCTTTCACGGCTCGAAGCGATGCCCAAGCTGGGCTGCTTTCAAGATCCTCTTGCAGCTTCCGCTGGCCGTACTCTTGTGTTCCGTGTACTTCTATAAATAAGAAGTCAGGGTCGGCTTCGACCAGTTTTTCCAGACTGTATGGAACCGAGCCGGGCATCTCACCTGACTCCATACTTTCGGCCACATTGATCAATCTTAATTTGTCCGCAATATCCAACGTCAAGGTCCCGCTCTTCTGCAGTGATATTCCCATCGGCATTATCGTAACGGCAGCAAAGGTAGTTGAACGAGCCGGAAGCTTGCTCAGTATCGACTGTATACGTGCCTCAGTCTCCTTCAGCGCCATATCAGCTTCGGTGCCTTTGCCGAGGAGTTGTCCGAACAATTTCCCATAGTTCTGAACGGCTTCATAGCTGCTGATGCTCAGCAATGCCAGAGGAACATTGCTGGTCTCGTGCGAATCCTTCAAATTCTCATGAAAGAACGGATGCCCGATCACAAGATCCGGTCTAAGACTGATGAGTTTTTCCAGGCTCACTTGGTTAATTTGTCCAACATTCACTGATGCTTTCGCTGCTTCAGGCACTGGAATTCCCGGTGCACTGGCGAACCCGGACACAGTACCTCCCAGTTGGTAAAATAATCTGAGAGCCTCCGGATTCAGAATAACCACACGTTCAGGTTTACTGGTTACAATAACCTCACGGCCTGTATCATCTATCAAGGACAGATAAGGCTGTGTTACCAATGGTTGTGACTCAGTAGTCGAACTGCAGCCAGTAAAAACAAAAATTAACAGGAGGCTAAACAGTTTGATCAAATACGTAACTTTCACTTGATCCCCTTCTTTCTCATCATAATAGGCATTGCCTAACTGGCAACCTGACCTGTATCATCCTTGATTGTTACTCAACCATTTTTACTCATATGGATAAATCTTACATGACTCGATAGAGCTAAATAATTGAATAATGTGAGAACAAGAACAACCAGATCTTCTGTCGCTCCCCTATATAAAAAAAAGAAGCGAACCACCAGAGCTTACATCTGGTGGTTCGCTTCCTTCACAACAACGCCGATTGTTCAGCTTATTTAATTATCACAAAGGCATGTGTGATTTAGCTTTTACTACATATCTTAAGAACACCTGCTGTAGCCGCAGTTGCTGCAGGTCTTGCAGCCTTCCACGTTAATCAGCGATGCCGATCCGCATGAGGGGCAGAGGTCACGCGATGTGCTCACCGAAGATCCATGATCCGCTGAAGCAGGGATGACATAAGAGGATGCCTGCTCCTCCACTTCATCTGGCATCTCAATGGTCGCCGCAATTGGTGCTGTCTCCGCATGCGGGCTTACAGGGTCTCCGTTCGTTTCGCCAATGTGCTGCTCCAGCGACTTGGCCACCGCGTCCGCAATCGACTCGACACGGTTGGCGCCAAAGCCGATTGCCCCCGTACCGCCAATGCCCTTGAGATGCTTGATCAGCAGGTTTACCTTGTTGCCATGGTCACCATAACGCAGGAACAGCGAGCAAACCCGGCCAAGTGCTTCTGCCATAGCAAAGACATCAGAGCCAGCCTTTCCTACGTTCAGGAAAATTTCCCCTGGGGTACCGTCAATATCGTTAATGGTAATATAAGCCATGCCAAATGGCGTATTAATCTTGTAGGTTGCACCGCGCAGCACGGTCGGGCGGCGCTTGTACTGCTTGTCGAATACCTGTTCATCCCGCTTCGATACACCCGCGTTCAGCGCAGTGTTCAGCTCGCTGACGGAAGCTCCATTCGGACGCTCCTCTGCCTTGTCCTGTGCAGCTGATCCGGTTTGGGCAGGTGTGTCCGTCTTTTCCTCATTACTCTTGGTCGATAATACCTGAACGTCACGGCTGCCGTCACGGTAGATGGTCACACCCTTACAGCCTAAATCGAAGGCCAGCTCATACAGGCGCTTGGTCTCTTCAACCGTGAAATCAGACGGACAGTTAGCCGTTTTGGAGATCGAGCTGTCCACCCATTTTTGAATAGCTGCCTGCGCACGGATATGATCCTCCGCCGACAGGTCCATCGCAGTCACGAAGAAGTCGGGAAGCTCCTCACCCGGGTGTGCATCCTTCCATTCCTGGGCGATTGGCACCAGCTGCTTGTCATAACCGAGACGGCTTTGACGATAGTATTCAAAAGCAAAGTATGGCTCGATACCTGTTGAGGTGCCTACCATAGTTCCTGTACTGCCTGTAGGCGCCTGGGTCAGGACGGTAACATTGCGCATGCCTCGGGTTGTCACCGCTTCAGCAACCTCGGGATAGGTCTCGGCCATCTGCTTCATGAAGCCGCTCTGCAAAAACTTCTCGGCAACAAACTCTGGGAAGGAGCCCTTCTCTGCCGCAATCTCAGTGGAAGCCAGATATGATTCACGTGCCATAAAGCCGTAGAGCTTATCAAGAAATTCAAGTGATTCCGGACTGCCGTACCGGATGTTTAGCTTAATCATTAGCTCGGCAAGTCCCATGGAGCCCAGACCGACGCGGCGTTCCCGCTTTTGGTTCCGTTCATTCTCTTCAAAGTGGTAAGGCGTCTTGTCAATTACGTTGTCTAGGAAACGCACCGACCAGCGGGTTACCTTCGACAGCTCTTCCCAATCCACGTCATGGTTGGCTTCATCATAGAAGCGGGAGAGATTCAGTGCCGAAAGGTTACAGACGCCCCATGCCGGCAGGCCCTGCTCTCCGCAAGGGTTCGTACAAATAATAGGGTTGAAATACCAGCTGTTCGACATCTGGTTGTAGTATTCCATGAATACAACGCCCGGCTCGGCTGACTTCCAGGCAGATTCGATAATCGTATGCCAAATGTCGCGAGCTTGAACGGTTTTATAATGTACAACCCGTTTGCCGAGCGATCTCCATTTTGCCAAATCGCCATCCCACAGCTCGTCATAATCCGGATCCTTCGTATCCGGGAACACAAGCTCCCACTCCAGGTCCTCCTTCACAGCGCGCATGAAATCGTTGCTGACACATACAGACAGGTTGGCGTTGGTAACTTGTCCCATGGTCTGCTTCACGGTAATGAAATCCATGACATCGGGATGCCAATCATTAATCATCAGCATGAGCGCGCCTCTGCGGCTGCCTCCCTGCTCAATCAAGCCGGTCGTGTAGCTGAACAACCCGCCCCAGGATACCGCACCGCTGGATGAGCCGTTGACCCCAGCTACAATTGCCCGCCGCGGACGCAGGGATGACAGGTTGATGCCAACTCCGCCGCCCCGGGCCATAATTTCGGTCATTTCCGATAATGTCTCCATTATACCGCCGCGGCTATCCTTCGGTGACGGAATCACATAGCAGTTAAACAGGGTGAGTTCCTCGCTTGTACCCGCCCCTGCCGCGATCCGTCCGCCTGGAACCAGCTTCCAATCCTCCAATATATAACGGAACCGTTCCGCCCAAAGCTCCTGCTTTTCCTTTGTATCCTCAACTGACGACATAGCCTCCGCTAGACGGCTCCACATCTCGTCAGGTGTCTTCTCAATCGTTAAGGTCAGCTTCTCGACATCTGACTCCACAATCTGGCCGGTTCTTGTACGGACTTTGACGATATTCCCGCTGCGTTCTATAACTTCTCCGACTTCCTTCGCAGGGAATTTTGGGTCGTCCTTCGTCAGAACGAGCACGACGTCTCCGACCTTTGTCTGCGATGAATCGGCATTTTTCCAGGCATAACGGTCCAGAAAAATTTTCTCGCTTAAGCCTTCCAAGCGGTTCACTTTCGTTGTCTCCACCACTCTAACGCCTCCAGTACAAGCGATAATTTCGCACCAATAAACAAATGAAGCCTAATGCTATCATATGTAAATTAAACACCATATATTGTGTGCAAACATCATTGTACTACACAATATATTGTTATACCAATATGAAAATTATGAATTAACTTTGTCCGTCCCCTTGTATGCGGCACCATGCTTGCCCTCCCGGCATTTTTCATAAAACTCACTCTTTCTTATGAAGATGGCGCGAGAGGGTCATACTAATGGTAACCGACAATTAACGATCCCACTTTATGTTAGGAAAGGAGCTGCTATGCAGAGGCCATTGAACAGCACTGAGCAGCCGGGCACCGAGACCACCGGCAAAAAGCTCCATCCGAACGCTTCATTATATATGGATCGCTCTTGGCATGAAGAACTGAATGATCGCATCCAGCGTAACGGTCCTTGGGATGACTGGTCGATATTTCAGCTTGCGGTGGAAGCTTCACAGGCGACACTTGTGACAAGCTTCGAGGAGCTGCAGTGCCTGCGTGTCCTGCCAGCTTTTGAACCTATGGAGCATCAGGTTGGAACGGCACGCAAGGTTCTGCATGAAATGGGAGGAAGAGCTATCCTGGCTGATGAGGTCGGACTCGGCAAGACGATCGAAGCCGGACTTGTCCTGAAGGAATATATGGTACGGGGGCTGGTTCGCAAAGCGCTCATTCTTGTTCCAGCTTCGCTGGTGCTTCAATGGGTGAGAGAGCTGAATTCCAAATTCGGCATATCGGCAGTCGCCCAGAAGAAGGAGCACACATGGCAGTATGATGTGGTTGTCGCCTCGATGGATACAGCCAAGCGTGACCCTCACCGCTCCATTCTGCTTGATCAGGATTATGACATGCTGATTATCGATGAAGCTCATAAGCTGAAGAACCGGAAGACGACCAACTACCAGTTCGTCGGCAAGCTGCGCAAAAAATACTGCCTGCTGCTGACCGCTACCCCGGTCCAAAACAATATGGACGAGCTTTATAATTTGATTACACTGCTTAAGCCCGGCCAGTTGGGCGGCCAAAGTGATTTTTCGGCCAACTATGTCGTTGACAAGCGAATACCAAAGAATGAGGATCGGCTGCAGGAAGCACTATCTCAGGTCATGATCCGCAACCGGCGGGGTGACGGCGGCATCCATTTTACGAAGCGGATTGTCAAAAATATTATCGTTGAGCTATCAGAGGAGGAACAGGAGCTCTATCATGCTGTAACCGCATTCGTCAAGGAACGCTATGATGAGAGCGGCGGCGATATGACCAGCATGCTGTCTCTGGTTACGCTGCAGCGTGAGGTCTGCAGCAGCCGGGACGCCGTCTTCATTACTCTTGTCAACATGTTCAAGAAGATGCCGGAAGAGTCGCCCATGCGCGCCAAGGTATGGGAGCTTGTCGAAGTAATCCGGAAGATTAAGGCGAATTCCAAAGCCGAAAAAGCTCTCGAACTCATTCGCAGTATTGATGACAAGGTGATACTCTTCACCGAATATCGTGCGACCCAGGAGCACCTGCTTCAATTCTTCAAAAGTCACGATCTGACCGCTGTCCCTTACAGGGGCGGCATGAACCGCGGCAAGAAGGACTGGATGATGGATTTGTTCAAGGGCCGGGCACAGGTGCTCATTGCCACGGAGGCTGGCGGCGAAGGCATCAATCTGCAGTTCTGCCACCACATGATTAACTTTGATCTGCCCTGGAATCCGATGCGAGTCGAGCAGCGGATAGGCCGTGTACACCGTCTCGGGCAGAAGAATGATGTGAAAATATACAATCTCTGTACCAAAGGCACCATCGAGGAGCATATCGTTTCGCTGCTGCATGAGAAAATCAACTTGTTTGAGCTCGTCATCGGGGAGCTGGATCACATTCTGGAACGGTTCGAGAAGGAGGAACTGCCACTAGAGCAACGGCTGGCCAAGCTGATGCTGGAATCCTCCGGAGAGGCAGAGCTGCAAAGCGAGCTGGAAACGCTCGGCAGCTCGTTAAACCGGCTGCGTTCCGAAGCGGGCAGCAGTCCCGAGCACGGCGCTCCGCTTAGTGCACTGCTTGATAATCTGGGGGATAGCGTGGAGGTGCGGCCTTGAATAACCGACAAATTCACAAATTCGTAGAGCGTTATCTGGAAGCGACAGGCTGCGGTATTCTGGAAAAGTCCCCGTCCCACTTTATGGTCAAGCTCTCGCCAGCCGCTGACCGTGAACTGACCGGCCGTCCTTACTACTGGAGCTTTGTGGACCGGACCGGCGCGGAGCCGGAAACGATGTCCTTCTTATTTGTCACCGACCGGGACAAATATGATGCAGCCGAAGCTAAGGCTGCTGAAAAAGAACATTCGTTCGTCTCCGCTCCGCCCGGCGGAGTTGAAGCTGCCCTAGGCCGTTCCTTCGGCCATATCCACGGGTCTCTTAATGCAGTCCGAATGCCGCGTGAGGATTTATACTTTGGTTCCCGGCGGCTGGATCAGCTGTTTCAAGCTGTTAGGAGCGGCGGACAATTCGTATGCCTGTTTCAGGAACCCGAATCCCGCAAGCCTCATCCGCTGGAATCTGTGCCTTACACCCCATGGCTTGGCGTTAACATAAGGGTTGGCTTTGAATGCGACCGCAAGCGGGAAGAGCTGCACTCGTACGGCATCTCCCTTGCGACAGGCGTTTGTGTTGAACAGTTCTATGACCGTCTGCTCAAATTAAAGATGACGCCCCGGCTGCCTGCCAATATACACATTGCAAGAAGCAGCCTTACAATTACCAAAGCCGCCGGTATGATCGAGCAGCAGCTGGAGCGCAAGCTCAAGAGCTATGATTACAGCTGGGCAGAAGAGGCGGCGGCGCGGCTTGACGATGAGCTGGAGCGAATCCAACTCTATTATGAGCCACTAATAGCAGGCGCAGAAGATGAAGAACAGCATGCAGCCATAACGGCACAGTATGCTAACCGCCAGGACGAAATTCGCTGGCAGCTCTCACCCAGGGTGACGGCTTCCGCTATAAACTGCGGTATCTTTCATCTCGCGGGGATTGATTAGCGGAAACGGACGTGATTCGCAGCTGTCCGGCAAAATAAGAAGCGGGCAAGAAAAAACCGCGCGACAGGTTGCAACAGCCTTCCGCCGGCTTGTCCGCTACAATGACTGTACGGAAGTCGATACTTATTCCATTACAAAGGAGAAGATTCTATTTTGCGCATCGTATCTGCATGGCTGTTGATTACCGCACTGCTCTTTTCATGTTCTGCGGACGCTTACGCCAGACAAGCCGTAAAGCCTGCTTCAACCGGCGAGCTGAACATACAGATCGATACATGGCTGAAAGGACTCAGCGCTGAGCCAGGTTTCAAGGAGCTGCTAACAGCCAAACGGGATATTATGCCGATCGGTCCCGGTACCCATGGCTGGGTTGTCCACTTTAAACACGGCAGCAAAACAGCCGGCTATCTGATTGTACATGCTCTGCCGGACGGTCAAGGATATCACCTGACAGAGTATGGGCTTGGTGAACATCCGTTATTCGCCATGACCACCCTGCGAGACGGTCTTGCCCGCATGGGATTCACAACAGCAGACAACACCAAAAAGCCCCTCCTTACGGAGAGGCTGTATATTAATCCATTATTAGCTGTATGGCATATACATACAGCTGAAGGCTCCTCACTGTACTTGGATGCTTACACGGCCGAGGAGCTCCCCGTTGGAGATCAAGAGTGGTCCAGCACAGTAAAGGCTCCCGAAGCTGACCTCATGATGACCGGCATTACCAGCCTGGCTTCCACCCCCAAGCTCAATAAATCGGTCCGCGTGAAGGCCTTTGATCTGTATGCCCGCCTCCCATGGTTAACCGGCAAGCCGGTTCAACTGAAGAACAGCAATATGCTGGCAGGTAAGCTGGCGAGGAATGAGGAGCTGCGGCTTACATCCGAGTGGTTTGACGGCTCTTGGCTTGCTGTTGCTCAATTGAACGGTCTGCATCTCTGGAGCGGGGGAATCGCTTATGTTCAAATTGAGCAGGAACAAGGCACCCGTTATTTTCTCTACGATGAAGTCAAGCGGCATGCTTCCGTTTACGATTAGCCTTAGCTCGTGCTCCGGCCATGATTGTTCTCTTCTGTCTGCCCAAGGTCAGCCGGCATCCGGGTGCCCGGCCGCAGTTTTGTCTTCATAGACCGATACCATAGCAGAACACTATAGGGCGCCCATCCGAACCATTTGACAAGCCATGGCTCTTTCCGTTTCCTGGCATCTAACCGGATCCGCCGCCTTTCCTCCGAAGGGGTATCAATGTACCTGACCAAACGGGCAGTTACATATTTAACATATTCGGCCCCATCCTTCATTTTCATCTCTGCACTCCATTCCTGGTTAGCTTCAGGTCCGTTCTCTGCTGGTAAGTCTATTATTCCCGGCAACTGGACCATTTAAACTCTCCAAGCATGTATGTTCATGGTTACATTGCACATTCTAAGAACAGCTTCAAAAGCATGCTAACCATTCTACGATAAGCGGAGTTGAACTTTACTTATGCCACGACCCACAACGATATTCACTGTACGCAGGCTGGCAGCGGCATGCCTGGCTCTGGGAATCCTCCTAAACAGTCCCGTCACTTCTGCATCTGCACCGTACAAAAACCGCCCTCAACCAAGCGGCATGATGCCCGAGGCGGAGATACTTATCGATGTCGGGCATGGCGGGATAGACAGCGGAACCAGCTGGAACTCTGTGTTAGAGAAGGATATTAATCTCGCAATTGCCAGCCGGCTCTACCTGCTGCTTCGAAGCCACCATATTAATGCCGTGATGAACCGCACCGGCGATTATGCGCTCAGCGAGGAGAATCGCTGGCATTATACCCGTTCCCGTCACAGGAAGGATCTTTCCCAGCGCAAACAGCTATCCGAGGAAATACCGGTTACTGCCTTTGTGAGCCTTCATGTCAACTGGTCGAGCAGCGCAGCCGCTCATGGTCCGGTTGTCATTCATCAGCCGGAAGGCAGAAGCGCCATACTCGCTGCCTCTATCCAGAATACACTTAACGCTCAGCAGCAGATGAGCCGCAATCCCCATGCGAGCCGCACTTACTTCCTTCTAAGAAGGGTTAAATGTCCTGCCGTTATCGTAGAAACCGGCTTTCTCAGCAATGACCGGGACAGAGGGATACTCACAAATCCCAGACAGCAGCAGCGTATCGCCGAAGCTATATGCAGCGGGATCCGGCAGTATATGATCATGGCTGAGTGAACTGTTACATCAGATTCAATAAACTGAAAATTAGAACATTGCGGTTTAGCTTGACTTTATTTCGAGCAGCATGCTAAGATGTTTTACGTGATCGGGGCTGTTAACGAAGTCTTAATATAAGACGTTAGGCATTCGGTTTACATGCGGTCGTGGCGGAATTGGCAGACGCGCTAGATTCAGGTTCTAGTGGTGTAACAGCCGTGGAGGTTCGAGTCCTCTCGACCGCACCATACATAGGTATCAACAGGGTTGTAAATTGCTTAGGCATTTATGATCCTGTTTTTTATTTTTATGGGTTTATAGGTCGGTTTAAACTCTATACACTTACCTCTTCTGAGGACATTTTTTTCTAACTAACTTGACTTTATATTATCAGCATGTTATATTGTTTCTTGTGTTCAAACACATGCGGTCGTGGCGGAATTGGCAGACGCGCTAGATTCAGGTTCTAGTGGTGTAACAGCCGTGGAGGTTCGAGTCCTCTCGACCGCACCATACATATTATTACCAACAAGTTTATGATTCAGCTGAAGCTGGTTCATAAACTTTTTTTCATTAAAGCAGCTCGTCCGGCATATATCCACAGCTCTTATTATAGAATAGGAGTCCGTATGCGGATTAAGCCGCGCGGACTCCTGACTTTTATTCTTAATAGCATTGCCGAATGGAGTCCTGTACAATCTGCCGGGATTAGAAGGGGCTGTTTCGGAAGGTGTAGTACTGCGCAGTTAGACTTATATGTCAAACATAGGGACCATCTTATGCTGTATACAGTCTGTCCTCCATAATGGTCAGCAATCTCAGCTTCATATTCTCCAGCTTCATAACCGCTCTCTCCATCCAATCGCGGTCATGCACCTGCATGGCTTTCGTATATTCGATATCATAAAATGTCCTATACATATTCTTGATCTCTTCTGCGTTGCTGTCTGCACGCTCATAACGCTTAATTCGATCCAACAGTTCGCTGGTCGTCTTATACAGTTCGTCGAAGTATTGTTTCATTGTTGGATTCATAACCTTCATCTCCTTGTATGGTATCTCTATAACTTCCTATCCTACCTAACTATTAAACGGGCTAACCGCTTGTGAAACAGCATTCCTGAATGACAGGTGTGCCTGCTAGCCTTCTATTTTTGTAATAGCATATCACAAAATTTAGCATTAACAAGCGGGTAATAGCCGTTTTATCAAAATCTTTATAAATTTCTGATAAATCAAGCGGAAGGAGAGCCTGACTTTATGACTCCCATTGACCAGCTTGTCGTGGCGTGCTCGCAGGAACATACCGGTATGACCGACTTAATTTCACGACACGTCTGCTCGGCTTGCGAATCATAACCTGTTCCTCATCCCAGGCAACGACAATACCTACCACGTCATTCGCCTCCATATCATCCCGTTCAACCCGAACCTGGATGCCCTGCACCCGATACTCGTCCAGCTGTTCCTCTGTAATCATCTGTGCTCCTCCAATCTATTAAAGAAAAGCCTTCAACCACAGGTCCTGGTTGAAGGCGGTATAAGTCCTATATGGGCTCTACGTCTACACGCGGATCTATCAAATACTACTCTTCCGAATGACCGACTGTTTCACGCAGATCGTTCGTCTCGTACCACTCATCCAGTACACGGGAGGACATCACGCGCTTGTCGATATACTCGGCCTGCCGATCCGTGAACTGTGCCCGCCACTCCACATTGAGCTCCTCACAAAGCTTAACGATCGTCAGCAGCTCCGACCAGGCAACATACCGCTTATACCAGAAAAATTGCGGATGTTCTATCATATAAGGGTATAAATCATCGAATTCTGTATGTTTGCAGTCGAGCGCACGTTCAAAGTGCGTCTTGGCCGTGGACAACTTCGTCTCAAAGAAAGATACGGACAGCTCTAATTTTTCCATTTTTCTGCCTCCCCTCGGTCACTTAACCCTATTATAAATTAAATTTCACCTCAGGGAAAGTGAGCGAGCAAGGGAAGTTCTTACTCAAATGTTATTTGTCCATTATCAAGTGATGCGATCTTCACGAGTGACTCCACAGGTATACCCTGCTCACGAATTGTGCGACCTCCCGCCTGGAACGATTTTTCGACTACGATGCCGAGCCCGACAAGCTCTGCGCCAGAGCGCTCGATTATCTTGATCAATCCGCGTGCCGCATCCCCGTTGGCGATAATATCGTCAATGAACAGTACCTTATCGTCTGGCGTAAGAAACTGCCTCGATACCATAATATCGGTGACGATCCCTTTCGTAAAGGAAGGCACTCGTTCACTGAATGAATCCGGGTCAGCGAGCAGTGTTTTCTTCCGTCTCGCGAATAACAGCGGCACACCCAGCGTCAAAGCCGTTGCGAAGGCGATTGGAATACCTGATGACTCCACTGTGATGACTTTCGTAATGGTCGCTTCCGCATATCTCCGGGCAAATTCCCTTCCCATTTCCATGATCAGCACGGGATCGACCTGGTGATTTAGGATTGCGTCTAACTTAAGGACATCACTTGTCATTATTGAGGCTTCTTTAAGTATTTTTTCTTTTAACAGATCCATCGATTCACGTTCCTTCCACCCAAAACCCTTTACGTTAAATTACCATAGCTTGCATGTGAGACGCAACTCGACTGTGCAGCCCTGCCTTTAAGGAATTTGTAAGCTTCTGACCGAAACTTTTTTCTGATTATTTCGTCATACATACATATGGTTTTTTTGGTAGCTGACTGGAAGTAAGCTTATTCCTGTTAACCGCCATGAAGAAAGGAGGTGCAGCTGTGAGCTATAGAATCAGCCGCCGCTCAAGGCGATATACAATCCCGCTTGCCTTAATGGCATTGATAACCGTAACAGCGGCCTGTTCCGAGCAAGATGAAGAAGGCCTTACCGGGGAGACCTCGCCAAGCAGCTACTCTTCGCCTGTCTCGCAGTCGCCCGGACATGCCGCAGATAGTCCGCAGCAAGCCTTTAACAATCGGATTTCGGATCAATCTCCCGCCATTTCGGAAACCACCGAAGAGCGGAAGCAGGGTTCAGGCCGGCTTTCCAATACGGCCAGCGAATCGGATGGCAGTCAGAAGGAAGCCCTGGACACCTGGTTATCCTCCCCTTCCTTAAAGGGTATTTCCCTCGGCGATTCTCGCAGCAGTGTAACCAAGCAGTATGGTTCTCCCGCCGATTCCTATTCGCTGAGCGAGCGCAAGAGCCAAGTCGAAGTCTATGATTATGAAGGGTTCACCGTGGGATTCGATGAAGGCGGACATGTCCATTTTGTAGAGGTGTACGGCGAGGGATTACAGACTGGTATTGCCAAGCTGCTCATCGGGGACGAGGGAGACAAGGCCAAGAAGGTGCTTGGCACTCCTCACAGCAGTACCAAGTTTGTCCTCACTTATACAGCTGAGCAAACGATGCTGAAGCTGGACCTTGAACCTGACACGGGCCGGATTGTTTCCATGAAGCTGTTCCCTTACTCAGAATAACACCCGACCTCTTTCCCAAGCTCACTCTCCCGAATTGTATTCCTTGCTTGTCATGCCTGTCCTCCCAAACGCATAGATATAGGTGAAGACGGCTGCAATTAGAGCAGCGTCTTTATGACTTATATGCAGGGAGGACTGCCGCGAATGAAGCCGGTTAGAGTGCTGCAAATCGCTTTTACCTACATAGGAACCGTTGTTGGCGCCGGCTTTGCCACCGGCCAGGAGATACTCCAGTTTTTTACCCGGTACGGCTATTGGGGCACGATATCAATCGGTATTGCCATGATTCTCTTCGTCTGGCTTGGCGCCAAAATGATGCTCATTGCAGCGGGAATTGGCGCACGGTCTTATGAGGATTTGAACAAGCACTTATTCGGCCCGCGTTTTGGGGTATGGGTCAGTTATTTTATGATGATCGTACTCTTCGGGGTCAGTGCGGTAATGCTGGCAGGCGGAGGCGCCATTTTCGAGGAGCACTTCGGTATCACCTATCAGACCGGCCTGATTATAACAATGGCCGCCTGTTACGTTTTACTGCTCAGAGGCATGAATGCTATCGTAACCGTCAATTCCGTCGTCGTCCCATTCATGCTGCTGTTCACCATTATTCTAATCCTTGACACGCTGATGACCAGCGAAGCTGACCGGTGGGTGTTTACCGCCGATCACTTCTCCCCGCTGTCAGCCTGGGCTTCTCCCTTTCTTTATGCTGCTTTTAATCTTTCCTTGGCACAAGCTGTGCTGGTCCCTCTTGGCAGCAAAATCAACGACCGCAGGACGATTATCGCCGGAGCCTGCGCAGGAGGAGTGGGCATCGGATTTATGCTGCTGGTCGGGCATATTGCACTTTCCACCCAAATGCCGGGCATCTCTCAACTCGCTATACCCATGGGAGGCATTGCCAAGCAGCTTGGTCCCAGTATTCAATGGATCTACCTCTTCCTGATTTTTGCTGAGATCTTCACCACTCTCATCTCCGATGTCTACGGGTTAACGCTGCAGCTTGAAGAACGGGTCGGCCTATCGCGTCAAGCTTTAACAGGCTGCATTCTTATTCTCTGCTTCCTGCTGTCCCAGATCGGATTTGAAGTGCTCCTATCCACCCTGTACCCCATGTTCGGGGCGGTTAGCCTTGGCTGGATGTACCTGATTATTCGCAGGCGGCATGATCGCCCAATCCCCTGATTGATCCCCTGTTCATATTCTTCGTAGAGGAGAAATGCACGTTTTCTCCTCTCTTCGTTATGATTCCGCGCCTTCTGTCCGATATAACTTGTAGATATCCTTCAACTGGCTGATGACACGCTGCAGGGAATAAACATTTTTGGCTTTTGACCATGCTGCACGGGCCATGTTATATCGGTATGTCTGATCGGACACCAGCTTCTCAAGTGCCGTAGACAAGGCTTCCGGGTCTTCGGGCGGCACGAGCAGCCCGTTGACTTCATTCTCGATCTGTTCCGCTATGCCGCCCACGTCCGTTCCAACAAGCGCAAGCCAGCACAGCGCTGCCTCCGCAAATACCGAGCCAAAAGCCTCTGCCCGGGACGGGAGGACAAAGATATCAAAGAACGGCATGAATTCTTCCGGGTGAAGCATGTAACCGTAAAATATAATTTCATCGTATAAATCCAGTTCTACAGCCAGCTGCTCGAGTTCCTTGCGCATGGGACCGTCTCCGATAATATGCAAAACAAACGGATTTCCCCGCTGCTTCAGAAGCGCACAGGCACGCAGGAGAATGTCCAGACCCTTCGCAGGCACAAGGCGGCATACCGTTATCAGCTGTGGCACTTCGTTATCGTGAGAGACCGGCTTGAACCGTTTCTCATCAAACCCGTTCGGAATGACATGGATGGCAGATGCATCGCGCATATAAGGTGCCAGATAAGCCCGGAAAGAATCGGAAACGGTCAAGATGCGGTCCATCTTACTCTCAAGCTCACCATATATGGCTGTGAGAAATTTCTGTTCAGCACCTTCAGGACTAATGCGGCCGTTCAGAATCAGCTCGCGTTCGTAGCTGGAGTGGATTGTCAGCAGAACCGGCGTATCCGGAAACAGCTGCTTCATAACCAGTGCGGGTATCGGATGATGCGCGTGAATCAAATCGTACTTTTTCTTAATACGCATAGAGGTCCACCATACATAATCCAGGTATGTCTGCAGGTATTTGTCGACGATCGGCGAACCCTCATAGACACTTGCATCGAATGTATCAAACACCACTTCCCCTTGTCCTTTGCCCCGAATCCGCTTCGGCAGGGAGAACAGCTCCATATTCCACCCCATCCGATTGAAGCGTTCCTGTATATACGGGACCATGGAGGACACTCCGCCAGGCTGTTCGGGAGGGAAGAACAAGGCTTGTAAAATATTCATAGGCACTCCTCCTTAGTAAGTCGTTTAAAACCTATCTGAGATGTGTTAGTATAGAACGTATGTTTCTGTAAATTGGCATAAACAAGCTTATGTAGACACTTTCAATGAAATGTAGGGACTGAAAATGATGAATATACTGAATTGGGTCTCCGGGCCGAACGGGCAAATAGCAGGCGCATCAGCCGTTGCCACAATTAATCTGCTGATGCTGTCGATGTCCATCCTTCTTCAGCGCCGGAATCTGCGGCGCGGCGCTTATAAGCTTCTTAATACAGGCCTTATCCTGTCTTTGATCCATACCTTTGGGATCGTCCCTGCCGCCGGGCTGCCTGCGGCCGCTGATGTGGGACTGGGGCTGCTCTCCTTTATTATTATAAACTTTGCTATGCTTGAGCTGTATACCCTTCCCGGAAAATTAGACCGGCTATCGCTGCTGGCTTTTGCAGGTGGTGCCGCAGCGGCGGCCGCACTGCAGTGGAATGCAGCCGATCTGCCTGCCGGAGGTATTGGACCCGGAGGCATTACGCTTCGACCGCTAGGACTCGCAGGAATCGTTGCCTGCGCTCTGCTGTTATCCATCGTGCTGCCGCGGATCAGGCAAAAGACCAAATATGCACTCTCACTTGCGGTCTACTTCGCCTTCATAATAGCTGCATCGGCACATGCGCCGCAGGACTCGCTGGTGGGCGCTTGCATTCATATACTGCCAGCCTTATATTTTCTGTTCCTGTTTCTCATCCTGTTCGAGCGTGTCGTGGAGCGGATGCGCAGTGTGTATGTATCATCGATCCGCGATGGCCTGACCGGCTTGTTTAACCGTCAGCATTTCTTGAAGAAAACCCGAAGGTACCTGAGTAGAGGTCTCCCTGTATCGGTCATCTTCTGTGACATCGACAACTTCAAGCGCCTCAATGACACGCAGGGACACCATCAGGCAGACCTGGTGCTGAAGCAGGTTGCAGGCATTATAATTGATGAAACCTCCGGCTGCGGTACGGCAGGGAGGTACGGCGGTGAAGAACTGGTAGCAGCTGTAGCCCGGCCAGATGTCAAAGCGTCTGATGTAGCGGAAGTCATCCGTGCACGAGTGGAAGCCGAAACACCAGTCACGGTTAGTGTCGGATGGAGCACGGTGACCGATAATCTTACCATAGAAGAGACTGTTAAGCAGGCTGATGAAGCCATGTACATATCCAAGACTACCGGTAAAAATAAAGTGACGGCCTTCCGGCCGTCACGTGCCAAATCATCCTAAAAAGACAGGCTGCCACGCATCAGCAGCTCAGGACAGCTTGCCGCCGAAAGAGCGTCAGGCTGTTCTCTGTTATAGCGGATCAAAAGCAATGTTAACGTTCAACAGCTATCCTTATGTATAAATGCTACGGAACAGAACAAGCAGCAGACCGAGCACAGCTGCGCTGCAATCCGCAAACAGAAAGCGCCAACATCGTCTAAAGTCATCCTGCACGCAGACAACTCGTTACAGAACACCTGCATGCCTGCTGCCACAGCCTATTCCTCGGCCTCCCGAACGGGTATCCAAAGCTCGACCGTCTCTTCATCCAGATGAGCATCTACGAAGAACACCTCGATAGCCAGGGCAAACTCATGCTTCTTCAAGCCCTTCTCATTCATCCAGGCTGAGATCTGTTCATAGCCTTCCCCAATTCGCTTATTGGTTGTTGTCACAACCGCGTACTCATGCTCCGGAATGGTGAATTGAACCATGCCGCTCGGCACAGAGCTCATGTGATGCGTCTCAAGAGCAGCCCAATAGGTTACAAACACTTCATTACCAAAGTAGGGACTAAACAAAACAGCCGACTTAACATTATCGTTCAGCTCATGCTTTCGGGCCATGAAGTCGTTCTGCAGCCGGATTGCTTCATCAGGAAACGTGGAATAAGGACCCGAATAACTGATTCCTACCAGGTTAAGTGACGGTTTCTTTACCAGCATGCAATTGTCCATTTTGTTACCTCCCCGGATTTGGAATAATAGGTGCCAAGGACCCAAGGTTACTACAGTCCTGTCTTTTAGTGTACCACGATAAGCCCACCCGCGAAACTCCAGCACTTACCCTCGGCTCAGGCCGTTGATCCGTTGACCTATTATTTTACGCCGAATCATGAATCCGCTATAATACTGCATTATATGCTCAAATCTGAGCGGAACAGGCGGTGAATCCATGCAGCTGCTCGCCATGCTCACCATGCTGATCGATCACGCAGGCATCGTTTTTTTTCCTGATGATCCCGCATGGCGGATAGTCGGCAGACTGGCCTTCCCTTTCTATGCTTATGCACTAGTGCTTGGCTATAGGCTAACCGGAAATATCCGCCGCTACATGCTGAGGCTTGCACTAATCGGTGTTATATCCCAGGTACCGTACCAGTGGGCTCTCGGCGGTGATGACATTAATGTAGTGGGCACCCTCTTGGTTTGCCTGGTGGCATTGTGGCTTATCGACTTATATAAGCATCCGGCCGCTGTCTCACTGATATTGACCGCCGGCTTCCTGTCACTCGATCTGCTATCCTTTAACTACGGCAGCTACGCACTTCTGCTGGTACTCATTTACCGCTATACACATTCCAGCCTGATGGTGCTGCTCCACTTCGGTTTGAATGTATTATTTGCCGCTGCAATGCCGGGATGGTTCACACAAATGTACAGTGTGGGCTCGACCTTCATCCTTGCCTTCTTGCCGCAGCTGCTGCGGCTGATTGATAAGCTAGTCATTCCCCGTTATATATGGCGCAGCTTCTATCCGGTCCATCTAATTGCGCTGGGTGCAGCCGACCTGCTGGTGAAGAGCTAAGAAGCTCGTTAATCCTTCTTCTCCAGTGCCGCTTTAAGCGCATCCGCCAGACCACCGGTCAGCGATACATTATCTGAATATTTCTCGATCGCCTGCTTATTAACCCGTCCGCGGGGCGCCTTGCTGCCGTCCAGCATTTCGATCACATTACAATGGCGGCACTGGGCATATTTACCCGCTTTTCCTGTATGGATCTCCATCTTCTTCCTGCACTGCGGGCAGCGCTTATTAGAGAGAGCGGGCTCTGCCGAGCGGCGGAATCCGCATTCACGGTCTGAGCATACCAGCGAGCGTCCTCTCTTGCTCTTCACTTCCATAAGGGGCTTGCCGCATTCCGGACAACGGGAGTGAGTAAGGTTATGGGGTTTGTACGTTTTCGTTTCCTGCTTGATTTCCTCCACCCATTTGGCTGCCTGCTCACGAATGCCGGTCATGAATGCTTCCCGGTTGCCCTTCCCCTTCGCAATACGCTCCAGCTCCGCCTCCCAGCTTGCCGTCATCTCCGGACTCCGCAGCTCATCCACTACCAGCTCAATCAGCTGCTTGCCTTTGCCTGTCGGCTTCAAGCGGCTGCCGTTTCGCTCAATCGTATCGGAAGACAACAGCTTCTCAATGATATCCGCCCTGGTGGCAGGAGTGCCAAGCTGGTGCTTCTCCATCTGGGTGAGCAAAGAGGCTTCCGAATAGCGGGCAGGCGGTTCGGTGCGGCGCTCCTTATATTTAACGGCTTTGAGGGGAACTCTCTGTCCCTCCTTCAGTTCAGGCAGCAGTTGATCCGGCTCACCCCGCGTATCATCCTCCTGCTCATCCGTATCTTCCTCCGCCAGGCTCTGCATGCTGCCGTAGGCTTCCCGCCAGCCCTCCTGCTTAGGCACTCTGCCTCTGGCATAAAAACGGTGACCGTCCGCTGCAAGCACTACACTAGTCTCCTCATAACGGTAAGGTTCACAAAATAAAGCCAGGAACCGCCGGACGATCAAATCATACAGCTTTCTCTCTTCATTGCTGAGCGCCCCCAGCTGCACATACTGATCGGTTGGAATGATGGCATGATGGTCCGTCACCTTGCTGTCATCGACAATTCGCTTCGTAACGGCGAGCGAACCCCTAAGCAGCTTCTTGGCTAAAGGGGCATAAGGGCTCGCTCCAGCGATGCTCTGCATCCTTCCCTTTAACGTAGATACCATGTCCGAGCTTAAATAGCGGGAATCGGTGCGCGGGTAGGTGACCAGCTTATGCTGCTCGTACAACCGCTGCAAAACAGTTGAAGTCTGTTTTGCGGAGAAGCCGAGCCGCCTGTTGGCATCGCGCTGCAGCTCCGTCAAATCATAAGCTAGCGGATGAGGCTCATGCTTCTCTGCGGTCTTCAGCTTCTCCACGATTGCCTCTGAATGGTTAAGCAGACTTGCCAGCGACTCGGCTGTTTCCTTATCCCTGATCCGTCCATCATGATTCTCCTTCTCACGCCAGTGAGCCCTGAAGCTTCCGCAGTCAGCCTCCAGCGTCCAGTAAGGCTGCGGGATGAATGTGTTGATCTCATCCTCTCGCTTCATCAGAATCGACAGTGTTGGCGTTTGAACACGGCCTGCGGACAATTGGGCATTGTACTTGCAGGTCAGTGCCCGTGTAACATTAAGACCAATCAGCCAGTCCGCCTCAGCCCGGCATACTGCCGACGCGTACAGGTGATCATATTCCCTGCCAGGCCGCAGCTGCTTGAAGCCTTCCTTAATGGCTTGATCCGTCTGGGAAGAGATCCAGAGCCGCTTGAACGGCTTGCGCCATTTGACAAGCTTCATAATCCATCTGGCTACCAGTTCTCCTTCCCGTCCCGCATCTGTCGCAATTATGAATTCCCCAATATCCGGTCGCTTGCAAAGAGCAGCGACTGCCTTGTACTGATGAGAGGTTTCCTTCAAGACCTTCAGCTTCATGTCATCCGGCAGCAAGGGCAGCGTATCCAGACTCCACTGCTTATATACCGGATCGTAGTCCTCCGGCTCCGCTAACGTCACAAGATGGCCAAGCGCCCAGGTTACGATATAATTCTGCCCTTCATAATGTGATTTTTGCTTGCTGCTGCATCCCAGAACTCGTGCAATTTCTTTTGCCACGCTGGGTTTTTCCGCCAACACGATTGATTTCATTGAATTAGTCCTCCGCGCCCTTGTAGTTTATCTCACCATTATTGTGGAAGATTCCCTCCTTGTCAAAGGCACACCGCATATCAAAAAGCGCCGCGGTTGGCCCGCGGCGCTCAGAGATATATGTTGACAAGCAGCTATAAGTACCGGTAATCCTATTCTTAGCCTATGCCCTCAAAGGACGGCTTCATCTGGTCGCTCTCCAGAGAAGCTTCTGCCAAAAGCGCTTTAACATCCTTAAGGTTAACGTAAGAAGCAGCAGCGGTAAGAAGCTTTTCTTCCACACCATTCTCGTGTGCTTCCGGCAGAACAAACAACTCTTTCAGCACCCATTCGCAGTTCCGGCGTACAGCCGACAAGCCAAGCTTGGCGTATCCGAGATAATGAAGAACCCCATTAACCTGCTTAACCGCAACAAACACGATACACTGCTGGCCTTCAAGCATCTGCTCGAGCTCCTGTTCCGTCTCGAACCCCACCATTTCGGGACTGCCGCCGTTCAGGAGACGGTACTGCTCGAATAAACTCGTCATGACGTCCAGTTCCTGCAGAGTTGCGCGCTTAACGATTGTTTCCATGCCGCTTTGCCCTCCATTCGTTCATTATCAACCGCTCCTCATTCTGGAAATTATATAATCAAACATTACCCAGACGTCCCTGCTCTGAAACAAACTGCCTCCCACATACCATAATTACATGTACCCGACTGAAGTCCCGGACCACCACACCTCTTTAATTGTAAATTACTCCACAAGTATCCACAATATGTATAAATTTGACCGCAAAATATAGGAGCCTCCCCTAGCAGGGGCGCTCCCATAACTTCCTTTGTATATATTCAGCTGTTTAAAGAATTTTTTGCCGCATCAATTATGGCTTGGAATGCTTCATCATTCTCTTCCAGATAGTCCTCAACCTCGAAAATATCATCCTCACTGCCGGATTCGTTAAGGAAGAACAATCCGTAGGACCAATTCTTCCCTTTTTTGCTCTGCAGCGCTACCTCGTAGTCCTGTTTATGTCCAGCCACCTTCAAATGCACTTTCCCTACATAGCCGTCTTCTTCATTATGGGTAAGCTCTGCATGAGTAATCATGATCTCCATTTTACCTTCTGCCTCCTCGTCTTGTTTACAAGAAATTGTTGTACTAACCTTCTGCATCCTCCACAAAAATCCTGCTGGCCTCCAGGCCGAGCCTGCGAATATCAATTATTTTGCCGGCTGTGTTTCAATTTTGCACAAGGCGGGTATTAGGATGGGGTGTTCGTTAGCCGTACAGGGCATAGATCGCAAATTAGGGCGTATCTGTTAAAATTATGAACGAATTTTGAAAATCTACTCATTTTAATTTTTTACAATCAAATTTTAAGCCCTTTTTAAGAATTGTTCGTTATACTATCATCAAGTAATAATTAGGTGAGGAGAGTGCTGTCACATGCGTACAATGATATCCCTTCAAAATAAACCCATTCCTGTATATCTGAATGAGAGCAACAACAAGAAAGCGCTGGACAAGCTGGGCGAAGTTCTTAACCGCAAGCTGCAAACCGGCAAGAAAGCATTGCAAAACTGCCTCCGTTCGCTGATCAGCGTCGAGATATCCGGCAGCGAAGCTACCCTTCATGCAATTAACGAGAAGGACACGCTTACGATTTCCCTATACTAAATATAGAGTCCGTGATGCATATCACGCGGCAGACCGGCCGGTGCCTCCTGGTTCTCAGGAATTGCCGGCCTTTTAGCATTGCCCGGCTCCTCTCCGTTAAGCCAGCAATCGAACCTTATGATATAATCATGAAGATTTAATGAGTCCAGCGGACCAGCCGGACTAGAAACGAATCACCATAACCGTTAGCGAAGGAGACATTGGAAGTGGTTTTACCTCATGCTTATATCGCCCAGATGCAGGACATGCTCGATGAAGCGGCAGCGGCTGCTTTTCTGCAGAGCTATAATGAAGCTAGAACATACGGCCTGCGGATACATCCGGGCAAGCTTGCATCAAACCCGGACTTATTCGGCAGCATACATAATCTCTTCAAACTTGAGCCTGTTCCATGGTGCTCCACAGGATATTACTATGACGAATCCGCCCGGCCGGGCAAACACCCGTACCATGATGCCGGTCTCTACTATATCCAGGAACCGTCCGCCATGTCGGCCGTAGAGCTTCTTGATCCCCAGCCTGGGGAAACGATACTTGATCTGGCGGCGGCACCAGGCGGCAAATCAACGCAGATAGCAGGCAAGATGAATGAACGCGGCCTGTTAATCTCGAATGAAATTCACCCAGCCCGTGCCAGGATACTAAGCGAAAATATGGAACGGCTGGGCTTTGCGCGTACCGTTGTCACGAATGAAACACCGGATCGGCTGTCTGCACGTTTCCCGGCGTTCTTCGACCGTATTCTGCTCGATTCACCTTGTTCCGGCGAAGGAATGTTCCGCAAGGATCCGGACGCCATGACCGAGTGGTCTCCCGAGCATGTCGCAATGTGCGCCAGCAGGTCATCAGACATCCTCCGTCATGCAGCTATTATGCTGAAGCCAGGCGGTATACTGGTGTACTCCACATGTACCTTTAACCGTTCTGAGAACGAGAGCGTAATTGAAGCTTTCACAGCGGCTCACCCTGACTTCACCGTCGAACAGCAGGAACGGATTTGGCCGCATGAGCAGCGGGGTGAGGGTCATTTCGTTGCCCGTCTCCGCAAACAGGACAGCGGGGCGGCTGATGTGATGAATCAGCATGCAGCCGTCTATCCAGCGCAATCCAAAGGCCGCAAGGGTCGGGCTAACACGCCCTCGGCTGCGGCTGAACTGGAGCTGTTCATACGATTCGCAGCAGATTTTATACCCGGCTTCAGCCTCTCTCAGCAAGGTGAACCGGTCCGTTTTGGCGATGCCCTGTACTGGCTTCCGCACGATGCAGAGAAACGCTTTACCTCCGCCAGCCTTCCGGGCCTGAAGATTGCCCGGGGCGGTCTGCATCTGTGCGACATCCGCAAGAACCGCGTAGAGCCCTCTCATGCCTTAGCAAAGCATATCCGCGCTAGTGAGGCCGCATGGGTTCAAACCGCCGCTCCCGGTCACCCCGATACAGCAGCTTATCTTAAAGGGGAGACGATAACGGCCGGCAGCGGCTGCACCGGATGGGGTCTTGTGGCCGTTGACGGCTGCCCGCTCGGTTGGGGCAAAGCTAGCGGCGGCCAGATTAAGAATCACTATCCTAAGGGGCTGCGAAGAATGGGCATGTAACCGCCACATCCGTACAGGCCGCTTCCTTGACAGCTCAGTTGAGGCGGCCTTTCGCATGCCGTTTAACCGCTCTGTCCGCGGTGCGACTTTAAGCTTTCCAGCTCTTCTTCCGTCAGCTCCCGATAGCTGCCGGATGCAAGTAAAGGGTCCAGCTTCAGCGTTCCCATCGCTACCCTTTTGAGGAAGATTACTTTCTTGCCGACTGCTTCGAACATTCGCTTTACCTGATGGAATTTTCCCTCCTGAATAACCAGAGAGATATAAGAAACTGCCGTGCCCTCATGCTGTTCCTCCGTCCGGAGGACTGTCAGTCTGGCAGGCATGGTGACATAGCCGTCATCTAGCGTTACACCTGCCTTGAATGCCTGGATGTCCGCTTCCCCTACCAGACCGGATACCTCCGCTTCATAGGTCTTATCCACATGCTTGCGCGGTGACAGCAGCTCATGGGCGAGCTGGCCGTCATTCGTCAGCAGCAGGAGCCCTTCCGTATCCTTGTCCAGTCTGCCAACGGGGAAGGGGGCAAGGACACGGTCCTGAGGCTCCAGCAGGTCCAGCACCGTTTTGTCCCTGGTATCTTCCGTTGCCGATATAACTCCCTGCGGCTTGTTCAGCATAAGATAGATGGTCTCCCGATAGCTGACAGCCTCGCCGTCGAGCTCCACATGATCCTGGAAAGGATCGACCTGGATTCCGCTGTCCTTAACGGCCTTCCCTTCCACCGTTACCCTGCCCTGCTTCACGGCCTTCTTGATTTCACTGCGCGTTCCAAGGCCCATATTGGCCAGCATCTTATCCAGCCGGATCTTTTTGCTCAACCCATCCACCTCCATCCCGGAGACAGCCCGTTCTTCAGCATGCCGTCCCCCCATTTACCCCAGCCGAGCGGAAAACCGTTAATCCCTACAAGCACGTATGAACTGGCCGGAGCAGACACTTCCTTATCGGCTCCGACAACGATGCGTTCCCTATCAATATGCAGCGTCTCTCCCTTGAGGTAGCGCAGCGCTTCACCTGTGCTGTCCGTTAAGCCCAAATAGCGTGCTGCCTCCTCACTCCGCAAGCCCATTGCCAATGCCTGCGACGGCTCAAAGCGGCGGGTTCCCGCCTCGCCGAGATACCACCCTTCTCTTACGATTCGAAGTCCTGATAACTCCGGCAGCCCGGCAGGCTGCAAATATAATCTGCGCCCATATACGCGCAAGATGCCCGGCCACTGCTCGGCATCCGGCACATTCACGGCAGCAAACTCCTTCCACATGCTCATCACATCTGTATCAGATGCAGCCGCAGGTCCGTGCTTGCCCCTGTTATCCTTCCTTCCTGACTCTTGCCCCTGATTGTCCGGACGTTTCTTGTCGCGGCGGCTATTATGCTCGCCACTCCCCTTGTCAACACGCCGAAGGGTGCCAGACGCCAGCTGCGCAGACTTGTCCTTCACATGCGGCTTGACAGCTGCACTAACCGTACTGTCTCCCTGATCAATACGCTGATTCGTTTCCGCTTGGGGCTCGTCCGTCGCTTCCGTCCGTCGCTTTCGCAGGAGAGCGGCGTAATGGCCTTCGCCTGCCAGCTTATGCGGCCACAGTCTAACGGTTCCCGCCAATGCCTGCTCAGCACGAAGCTGCTGTACCTCCTGATCGGCATCCATTTGCGCCGCGTTAACGCCCGGGAATTCCTCCGCCCAGTCGGGACGGCCAGGTGACCAGCCAAACTGCGGCTCCACAGGCACAATCTCCATATCCTTCCGGCTGTCGAGGAGCCGGGCGATCTGGGCTTCATTCTCCTCGGGAGAAAAGGTACAGGTGGAGTAGAGAAGCAGGCCGCCCGGAGCCAGCAGCTCTGCCGCATGCCGCAGGATATCGCGCTGCATAATGGTGCAGCGCTCCACCGAGTGCTTCTCCCAAGCCGCAATCATGGACTCATCCTTGCGGAACATCCCTTCACCCGAGCAGGGCGCATCCACCAGTATCTTCGTAAAGAAACCACGAAAATAGGGAATAAGACGCTCTGGATCCTCATTAAGCACAACAGCATTACGGACACCGGCCAGCTCAATGTTCTTAGCCAGTGCCTTGGTCCGTTCCCTGGCATTGTCATTGGCGACCAGCAGACCCTGTCCCTTCAGCTTCGCTGCCAGCTGTGTGCTCTTCCCGCCTGGAGCGGCACACAGATCGAGCACGCGGTCCCCTGGCTCTACCCCAAGCAGTTCGCCAGGCACCATCGCGCTCGGCTCTTGGATATAGTAAAGACCCGCATGGTAATAGGGATGCTTGCCTGGACGGTCTTCCTCTTCATAATAAAAGCCTTCTCTGCACCAAGTAATCGGTGCCAGTCCTGCAAACGGCGAGACAGCCAGGAAGTCGCCCGTTTCAATCTTCAGAGTATTCACGCGCAGCCCGTACAGACGCTTGCGGTTGTATGTATTCAGCCATTGCTCATATTCCGTTCCCAAGAGACGCTTCATCTTCTCGAGGAATGGTTCCGGCAGCTTGATGCCCATCGGTTATTACAGCTCACTTTCTGTTATGCATTTTTGGGGACGGGCTGCAGCTGTTGAATTAATTTACCAGTCCGTAATCCATTGGCATACCAGCGTCCCAAGTGATACGATTCACACTGGCCGCGGCATGCCATTTTACAAAACACCCGGCTCATGTTGTATAATAGAAGCTACTAAACTTGTACAAAATTATTCACTAATGGGGGTTGATCGTCAAGTATGAAGAAGCTTTGGATTTATGTAGGCCTGATTGTAGTATTATTTGGTGCGCTCTTCTTTCTTAACCAGCAGAATAAGAATGAGCTGTATGACAAGCCGTCGTCTCAGCTGAACCCGGCAACTAGAGCCATTCTCGATGATCCGAATTACCAGAACATCATTATGCCGGACGAGCTGGACAAGAAAGTGCAAAGCGGCGAAGCAACATTCGTCTACTTCTTCGCTTCAGATTGTCAGCACTGCCAAAGAACGACCCCTAAGCTGATGCCACTTGCCGAGGAGTTGGGCATTGATCTCCCGCAGTTTAACCTGCGCGAATTTGAACCTTACTTTAACAAGTATCAGATCGATTTTACACCTACGCTTGCTTACTTCGAGGACGGCAAGGAGGTTGCGCGCCTGGTCGGCGGACTCCGTGAAGAGAATGCACCTGCAAATACCGGCAGCACGGTAGAACAGTTCCGGGCATTCTTACAAGATCCGAAGGGATTCGAACAGGGGGCTGAATAATGAAACAATCAATTGCTGGCAGCGGCACGGGCAGCGCCCGGCGCAGATATGACCTGCTGCTCGGCGGGTTTATTATGGCGGTCATGACGCTAATCATCATCGCGGGCTGCTCAGGCGGAGGAGCCGGTTCAGGCGAAGGCACTCATGAGAACCATGATACAGGCAGCCTAGAGAGCGAAATGTATTACAAGACAGCATCGTTTGAGGTTATGCCCGATTTTCTCAAGAACCATACCAAGCTGACCAACGACCTGTATCAAGCCGTAGCTCGCTACGAGGATATTGCTACCAGACTGAACTGCTACTGCGGCTGCATGGGCGGGGATGACCCGCATGACTCGCTGTTCCGCTGCTACGTCGCCAGCAAGGATGCCGATGGCGTAACCTGGACCGATCACAGCGCCCACTGCGGTATCTGCAAGCAGGAGCTGGTCACCGTAATGGAGCTGGCTGATCAAGGCAAATCCTTTGAAGAGATTGAAGCCGCAATTGAATCCATGTATAATCCGGACTTTACACCGGAAGAAGCGTAATGAAGCGAGGGGCTGTCCATAGGATCTGTATACCAGATCTTCTATGGACAGCCCCTACTGCCGCTTCAGCAGCTTGACCGCCCCGCTCTTATTCCCGTTACCCTAATGATGGAGGGCGACAGCCGCCTGCACCTGCCTGAACTGAACAAGCACCTGTCTTCCTCCACCACATATCGTATGTATTAATAATCAGGCTCTGCTGCTCTTCTTCGCTCTCAGGAGGGCTCGCTGGATATCCTGCGACAGCTGCTTGAGCTCGAAGATATCCTCATTCTCCCACAGCTCATTAAACCGCAGCTGAAACTGTGCCGCTTCTCGAACACGGTTGTAAAAATAGAGATCCTGGATGTCTGCAAGCACCTTGGACACGACATTGGATTTTTCCTCAAAATCCCGCTGTGCCTCCAGTATTTCCTGCCGGATGCTCGACATCTCCGTATCCAGCTGGAATGCGGCCTCTGCTGCCTTGCGCAGCCGGATTCGCACGTCGTCGGGCAAGCTTTCTTTATATTTATAGTTAAGAGAATGCTCGATTGTCGCCCAGAAATTCATGGCTAGAGTCCGAATCTGCACCTCAGCCAGCACCTTCTTTAAGCCAAGCGCCGTCTGCACGGGATATTCCACGATCATATGATAGCTGCGATAGCCGCTGTCCTTGAAGTTCGTTATATAATCTTTCTCATAGACCAGCTTAAGGTCCTTCCTGCTGCGGATGGAGTCGGCTACACGATGAATATCCTCCACAAACTGGCACATGATACGGATACCAGCGATATCCTCTATGCCGGTTTCAATCTTGTCCATCGGGACATTAAGCCGCTTTGCCTTGTCTAAAATGCTGGAAATTCTCTTCACACGGCCGGTGACAAATTCAATTGGGGCATATGCCTCCCTCGTTTTCAATTCACCGCGGAGCGTCTTGAATTTCACCTTTAATTCCTCAACCGCCTGCTCATAGGGGATCAAGAACAGGTTCCAGTCCCGTCCGTCCATAATGCCGCCTCCTGACTGTTAATTAATGATGATCGGCCCCAATCGCATCCTGTATATGGCGGAAACCGTCCCGCTGCAGCAGCTTGAGCAAGCCGCCCGTCAGTTCACGAAGCACGCCAGGTCCCTTATAAATAAGTGCCGTATAGATTTCGACGAGTGACGCGCCTGCGCGGATTTTATCGTATGCGTCCTCAGCCGAGAAGATGCCGCCTGATCCGATGATCGGCAGGCTCCCTTCGGTTAGACGGTAAATCGAGCGTACCACTTCCGTTGATCTTACGGACAGCGGCCTGCCGCTCAAGCCCCCGGCTTCCCTCTTATGCTCATGAAGCAGCCCTTCACGGGAAAGCGTAGTATTCGTGGCTATAATCCCATCTACGCCGCTCTGGCGGATCGTATCCACGGTCATTTCAAGCTCTTCCTCGTTCATATCAGGCGCAATCTTGACGAGTACAGGCTTTACCGGCTCACGCACCGCCGACGCCTGTTTAGCCATTTCATCCTTCACCTCGGCCAGCAGCATACGCAGCTCATCGCCATGCTGAAGACTGCGGAGCCCCGGCGTATTGGGAGAGCTGATATTAACCACAAAGAAATCACCGTAGCGGTACAGCCTGCGGAGGCAGGCGCGATAATCCTCGTAAGCCTGTTCATTGGGCGTCGCCTTATTCTTGCCGATATTAACGGCGATTGGAATACGGCGGTCCGGCAGCTTCCCAAGACGCTCTGCCATCGCTTCGGCTCCATCATTGTTGAAGCCCATGCGGTTCACAAGCGCTTCATCCGGCGGCAGCCGGAAAAGCCGGGGCAGCTCATTGCCAGGCTGGCCCTTCGGGGTTACTGTTCCAACCTCCATGAAAGACAGGCCGATTCGTGAAAATCCCTCCACCGCTTTCGCATTCTTATCTAAACCGGCCGCAAGCCCTACCGGATGATCAAAATCAAGGCCAAGGAGCTTCACCCTCAGCTCATTAGGTGCCTGCACACCGTACATGCCGTTCATAACAGCTTTCATGCCCGGAATCCGGGCAGCGGTATGCAGACCATCTATAACAAGATGATGGGCCTTCTCGGGGTCCATCTTGAAGAAAAAAGGTTTGGCAAACTTGCGGTACAGCATCCATTCATCTCCGTTCCTTAATTAGGCTCTAGGAAACAGTTTAGCTTTTTCCACTCCAAAAGGAAAGATGTCCCGTTAACCTTCTGCCTGCCGCTTTTGTTGCGGGTACCGGGGAAAACGATTACAATAAGCATATCACACACCAAAGAGAGGTTGAATCTCATGAGTGCAAGACGCAAACCGCCCGTGATAAAAGCCAAGCCGCAAGAAACCGTTAACCGAAAAGCGCTGATCTGGATCGGCGCGGCTGCAGCCTTTGTCATCATCGGCATGGCTGTCCTGTTAGTCATAAACGGCTAACGGCTGCTCTTATCTGACAGCCCCAGCGGCCGGATAACGGGACGAGCCAGCTTCCCCCGCCAGGTCTAGCTACTTACAGCCAGCGGTACACCTTGGAGGGGTTCGTCTCATCCGCCTTAGGCTCAAGCTTGAATCGCTGAGCGGGCTGCGATTTATGATCGGGAAGCACCCCGCTCGTGATGGTTACCTTCGTCCCCAGCGTGACCATATCATAGAGCTCCTCGAGATCCTCCCTCAGCATGCGGACACATCCTAGCGACTCATCCTTGCCTATACTGTCCGGCTCATCTGTCCCATGTATGGCATACAACGTATCAGACAGCGTCATTCCTCTGCTCCCAAACTCACCGTTATCCCGCCCGTTCGGATTCCTTACCTTCTCTGAGATATGAAAAGTCCCATTCGGCGTCTTCTCACCGCCCAGCCCTACTGCGTAGCTGCGGATGATCGTCTTCCCGCTCTTAAGTGCCAGCCTGTAGTTCGCACGGTCAATGACAATTTCTAATGGCTCGTCCGGCAGATTGTCGTCTATTCCTGCATTGAGCGGCTCTGCAGCGGCACCTGCACCAGACACCTCAGCCGGCGGGCTGCTGCTGCCGTTAAAACCGCCGTTACCTTCATCCCGATAACTCTTCAACTGTTTCATAACTTGCGGGAACAGCTCTGACATTCTTGCTGATACACCTGATAGTGCGTTGTCCGGATAGGGTCTTGCCAGTTCGCCCAGCGTCTTTGGCCAAGTTCCTTCGCGCTGGCGGTAATGCTCAATTGCGCCGGCCAGCACCCACTGCCGTTCACGGTCTGCCTTCCATTCCTCTAAGAAGCCTGGCGCATCAGCAGCAGGCTCCGCCTCACACCGGCAGGCTTCATTGCTGTGCCAGCGCACATCAGACCGCGAACCATCCAGGCTGCTTGTCACAGACATGAGCACATCCGCAGCTCCGGTCCACAATGTCCATTCATCCTGCTCCTCTTGATGGACGGTTAGCCCGTAGGCAGGCTTCATTCCCCCGTACAACAGCGGGGCCGCCGCTTCTCCTGCAGCTTCCGCCGTAGCCTCTGAAGCGAATACAACCGCTGTGCGGTTCAATACATCCGCTTCTACGGCTGCTGGTACCGCCTGAACAGCAGACTTGTTAGCTCCCGGCAGACTTCGCTCAAGCTTCCAAGGCGTACCCGGGGCAAATACCGAACCGGCCAGCAGTATAATGGAGAGCAAGACAGCCCTGGACAGGTAACGCCGCTTGCGGCGCTGGCGATTATAGGTGGCGATGGCTTCCTGCGGTGTTTCCGCAAGAAGCGGATGCTTCTTTCGTTCGAAGGCTTCATATACGGTTCCGGATTGCAGATAACAGTAGTTCGCTTTGGCCTCTTTGCCCTGAATCGTATATTCCTTGCCGAGCAAATACCAGGCCATCTTGTTATCCGGGTGCTGCTTCACATAGTGCTTGAGATAAATAGTTTCCTCTCGTTCTCCCATCAGCCCGACCTCCGCTGCCTATTCTCACAATCTATCTTACCGTGCAGGAGGCCTGCAAGTCTAACCGGCCTCTAACCTAAGCATGTACAGTATAAATATCGGAAAATAAAGCCGTCCGTTTAAGCCGGACGGCTCTTAGCAGCTTTTGATATTATTCGTACGGGTTATCGTCTGGATCGCAGCAGAACAGCCTTAACATCGGCCAGCCACTGCACATCCAGACCGATCTTCTCGGCAAGGAAACGGATTGGCAGATAGGTTCTCCCCTTATGAATGAAAGGCGCTTCCGGCAGCTGCATCGTGCGGGAATCTTCTCCATTGACCAGCATAACCGAATTAGAGCCGTTCATCATTGTGTAAGTTAGGCCGCTCTTCTCAAGGCTGACCTGCTGGTTCTTCTTATCGTAACGAACCGTATAGCCCAGCCTCTCGCCAATGACACGGACAGGCACGAAGGTGACCCCTCTAATGATCTGCGGTTCTGCATCTGATGAAAGAATATCCTGACCGAATACTATTCGAATCTTGCCATCGGCCTTCAGCCCGGCTGGATAGATGTAAGGCTCGATTAGCCGGATCTGGCTGTTCCCCGTGTCGGCAATGGCGAACTTCCCATCGTCAAGCGATATGACATCCGCAGGATTATGAAGCAGACCGTAAGCAGCCGGCCCATCGATAGCACCTGCCTCTCCCGGTGTACCGGCCAAGGTTTTCACGATACCATTCTTCATATACCGGATGGCATGGTTCAACGAATCAGCCACGAGCAGCCCGCCGTCCGGCGTGACCGTGAGCCCCAGCGGCGCATGAAAAGACGCGGTCCCGGCAGGTCCGTCCATAAATCCCCCTTCGGCATACATGCCATCAGCACTGTAAATTAGCTCGGGATTCCCGGCCACTGTTGTCACGGTGCCGCTGCCAAAATCAATATAGCGGATCCGGTGATTTCCGGTATCACTGACATATAGATTTCCCTTCGCATCCAGTGCCAGCCCGCTGGGCTCATTAAACTTCGCCTGTCCGATTGGGCCGTCCGCGTAATCTCCGGCTGAGCTTACAGCGCCAGGAAAATACTCAACAACCCGCTTTGATACCGATGTAAGAGTAGTGACCCTCCCGTCCTCGATCTTGCGGATGACATGGTTCAGCGTATCCGCCACATAGATTACACCATCTTTAGTCACCGCAATATCAAGCGGGTTAAAAAACCGTGCCTGTGAAGCCGCTCCATCCCGAAAGCCAAGTACGCCAGTGCCCGCGACCGTCACAACTGAACCGTCCGGCTCCAGCATCCGGATTGCATGGTTCTTGCTGTCAGCAGCAATAATTCTCCCTCTGGCATCTGCCGCCAGGCCTGCGAGGCCATTAAACGCAGCACGCTCGCCGGAACCATCCAGCATGCTGCCAATCCGGCTGCCGTACGCATCCATACCGAGGTCAGCTCCAGCGGCTGTGGTAACTGCTCCATCCTTAATCGTGCGAATGCGCTGGTTTCCCGAATCCGATACAATCAGTTCTCCATCATCCCTAACTGCCAAAGATGCCGGATAACGGAATAGGGCCGCCGCATTTCCGCCATCTGCAAGCCCCGGGCCGCTCCCGCCTGCCAGAGTGCCCAGCTCATATAACGGCAAATTTGCAGCAATATCATCGGGCGCCTTGGCAGTAGCGGCTGACAAGCCAAACCCGGCTGTAATGATCAAAAGTCCGGAGGCCGTTAAAGCGGCTGCTGTTTGTTTAATCCATTTATTCATTGTTTCTCTCCCGTCGCTCTTTATCACAATTACCTGGCATCCGCTGCAATCTTGAGCACCAAAGGCTCTGCAGCTGCAGTCTCAATCACCTGGCCGCTGCGGTTAACCGCAGTAACCGCAAGTTGAAAGGAGAGCTCCTCAGGTATGCCGGACAGATTATTTAAATAGAAGGGAATCGTGACCACCGCAGCAGCATCCGCAAACTCAACCGGATCCCCGGTATATTTTACTGCAGAATAGACCAGCTCCTCAGTGTCTCCCGGCTGTCTTGCCGTAAATACCTGGTCAACAGCCTCAGGCGTATAGGCAAGCGGCCAGCCCGCTTCCGGCTCCACCTTGAATGGCCCGCTGGTACGGAAGGTCTTTGAACGATCCGCGAAGGACGCTGTGTTAAAGCTAACGTATGATGACGGATACGATATCCGCACCTCGTAGCCGTATACGGCATCGCTGCCGGTAAACCCGCCGAGCAGCACATTCAGATCAATGGGTGTCATTAACTTTGGATTATGGAGCCCCTTCTGCAGAATAGGATTCTTAAAAGCGAGAGAAGCAGCTGGCTGAACAACAGGACCAGCAGCTGGTGCGGTTATTGTCGGCTGTCTCACCGGTTGTTTAACCATAGGAGGCTGCTCTAGTCCAAGCGCGTCTCTGCGCTGCTCAAGCCGCTGCCGCTCCTGCTCACTCAACAACCCAGCATAGTCTTGGAACGATCGCAGCTCTGCTTCTATTAATGCCTGCTCATTCGCCAGTCGGAGCGCCTGGGCTCTCTCTTCCAGAAGAAGATAATCGCCGTTAAATGGAAGCTGCCCAGCCGCCGCTCTCTCCTGCTTCTCCAGCCGTCGCTCAAGAGCTTCCTGCTGCAGCTGTTGCAATGCCTCAAGAGCCCGCTTCTGCTCAGCCGAGATTACAATCGGCAGCTCTTTATTCAAATCATACACCGGCCTGTCTGCAAGCTGGTTGGCCTCAGCTGCAATGAGCTTGATACCATCATCAGACAGTATGTTCTGCCGATGCGCCTCAAGCAGTGTATTGTTCAGAATAGCTTCCAGATTGTTACGGTAGGTTATAAGATCCCCAGTTCCCGTAATTTGAAGGATGGATTTCAGCTCTTCCTGGTCCCTGCTTAACAACCTGTCATTCTCCTCCTGAATGTCTGCGCCATTCCGCAGCAGTGCTTCAATGACCGCCGGATCGGCGTTTTTCACCAGGCTTGCCGGATCGATGATTCCGATTCTATAGTCCACATTTCTCTCGTCAGGTGAAGGAAGAATAGCGATCATTTGCGAAGGATAGATCAGATTGTCTCCAACTGCAGGGGTCGTTACAGCGACTGTACCGCTAAACGAGCTGGTCGTGACCATATTCGTCCATGGATCAAGGCTGACAGCAAAATGGGTACCCCTTACGCCCATAACAGCTGCCGGTGTCTTAATTTCAAACTGATCATCAGCCCCTGTTACTGATTTTACCTTCACCCACAGTGAACCGGCCCAGATGCTTAGCCTGGTCTTGGTGCTTCCGCCACTTTTGAGCTTTGTAAAGCTGACCTCAGAATTTTCCGCAATAGTCACTGTATCCTGTTTCGCTTTGCTGCTCGGCAGCTGTAGAACCACTTTGGCACCCTTGCCTGTAATCAGCGTATCCCCTTCACTTAAACTCATGTTCTTAAAAGCGGAAAACGTCTTTGTTCCGCCTGCCTTCCGGGCTGTTACCTTTCCCTTCAACTGCTTAATTACCGCAGCACGGCTCGATGCCGCTTCCGCACTTTCCAGCAGATAAATTCCGCTGATTGTACTTAACAATAAGGCCAAACACAGCAAGCCTAACCCTGCGCGCCAAGACTTACTTCTCATTTGCTGCACGCTCCCCTTTACCGTTCTTCTCTGCAACCCTATAGATGTGCACCGGACCTGCCTTCCCCTTAACTTTTATCTCGCCTAGATTCTCCAGTTGGAAAAGTCCGTTTAACCGCTCGGCAGCTTCCCTGCTGACAATAATTTGACCAGCCTTTGCGGCTGATTCCAGCCGGGCGGCGAGATTAACTGTGTCCCCGATCGCAGTATAATCAAGGCGAAGTGCCTCTGAGCCGACATTGCCGACGACCGCCGGTCCGCTGTGAATTCCGATTCCGAAGGTCACAGGCAGTCCGAACCGTTCTATACATCTTCGTTCAAGGGCTGCTGCTTCGCGCTTCATTTGCAGAGCGGCCCTCACAGCCTGCTCTGTATGATTGGGCAGTACAGCAGGCGCACCGAATATCGCCATCACTCCGTCGCCGATAAACTTGTCCAGCGTACCATTACAGGCAAATACAGCACGGGTACAGATATCCAGATATTCATTCAGTACTTGTATGACATCTTCCGGCTGGAGCCTCTCCGACATGGATGTAAAGCCGCGGATATCCGCGAAAACAATCGTCACATCCCGGCGCTGTCCACCTGCCTTCACATCTACCCCCGAGGCCAACAGCTCGCTGACCACACTTGGCGGAACGAACCGGCCGAACACCTCCGTCACCCGTGTCCGCTCGCGTCTTTCAGCCGAATAGTGAGCGGATACGGCCCAGATCATCACAGAGGTGAGCGCCAGGAAGGGGTACGTAATCGGAATAAACAGCGAGGCTGTCATGTAGGCCATCATCCACACGGCTGCTAACAGCAATACCATTGTCAGAAACAAAACCAGCGTGCCCCAGCCTCTGAACCGGTCAAACAGCAGTACAGATATCAGCACAGCTGCAGCAATAAACCAGTAGACAGCCATGTCCGGCAGCTCCGTAAAAAAGGCTCCGTTGACTAGCGATTGGATCATATTGGCTTGTATCTCCACACCATACATCTTGGCATGAGCACTCATTGGCGTCAGGTATCCGTCCTGCATCCCAGGGGCATAAGCTCCTATAAGCACTATGGAACCCGCATAGTACTCAGCGGGTACGATCCCTCTTATAACATCCGAGAATGACTGCGCGTCATAACCGGTGACAGCTGTCATCTCCTCCTGAGGCTCAGTATAATACTCGGTCGTGATCTGACTGCGCTCGTTAACCGGAATCCGTTCATCCCCTCTGTACCAGCTCTTTCGGACAGGGTCCCAACGAATCTGCTCGTCAGGTCCCAGCAGGGCATTGGCCATCCGTACGCTGAGGGAAGGAATAACCAGACCTTCTTCATTTTCCAGCCCTACAGTCAGCCTCCTAACAACACTATCCCTGTCCAGTAAGACATTGATATGACCGGTCTGATCTATATTCGAGGAAATCGTCTCTGCGGGATAAATTACGGACGCCGTCTCCAAGCTGTCCTCACTGCCCCGGCTTTGTTCAAACTCAAACACCGCAGGCAGAAAAACATTCGGATACCGCTTCATGACCGCCGCCATAGCCGCGTCAGCATACGGATCACTTCCAGGCTCAGATAGAATAACATCAAGGGCAATCGCTTTGGCACCAGCTTCCGCCAGTTTGGTAATCAACTCGGCGTATAGCGACCTGTCCCAAGGGAACCCTCCCAATTGGTCAAGAGAATGCTGGTCAATCTTGATAATCTTAATCTGATCTAGCGGGCGTCTTTCAAAGTCCGATTGTTTACGAAGCAGATCTCTCAGTGTTGTTTCCAGTCCATGCAGGGTGCCGCCGCTCCCTAAACTGGCGATCAGCGACCATATGATTATAATAATTAAGGCCGCCGCAGCGGTTCTGATCCATTTTCCAGTATGTCCTCTCGTGGCGTTAGCCCCCTGTCTTTTGTCCTATATATCTATTCTAGTTTAGGTCTTCCTGCATTGGCAATAAATAAGTCGACGAACAATGACAAAAAAGAGACCGGCATAAATACCAGTCTCTTGATTCTTCAATATATATAAGATTCCGATTAACTACATCACATGTTAAATGGCGAGTCAGCGATTTTGATGGAATCTGTCGGACAACCGTCGCAAGCGTCCTGCAGATCATCGTACAGGTCTTCAGGGATCTCGGTGTTGCCTTTATTGCCGTCGTCCTTGAAGATTACTTCCGCGAGGCCCTCATCATCATAATCATAAATATCCGGTGCTGTCGCACCGCATGCGCCGCATGCGATACATGTATCTTTCTCAACCCAAGTATACTTTGCCATCAGGTTTCCCTCCTAAAAATCTATCATCAACCGTTATTCGTATTTCCCTCACTCATCACTATATAATAAATGTTCATCTAATTGCAAGGATGTCCCGCGAATTCGACGATCCCTAATTCGGGTGGAAGGATCATCACCAAGCATGCTCGCGGTCAGTACGGCATCCTCTCCATATTTATCCCTCAGATTGTCCATCACTTTCGTTAATGCCTCTCGTTTCGGCTGTTCGTTATAACTGAACAAATCCAGCTGAACGGCAGCCGCATCGCGGCTTTGCAGATTCTGCAGCGTCACGCCAAGTAGGCGTACCGGTCTTCCATCCTTCCAATGTGTATCGAAGAGGCGGCATGCCTCCTTATGAATCTGATCAGCCGATTCGGTGGGTGTCTCAAGCGTGGAAGACCTTGTGATAGTCTTCATATCAGGCGTGCGGATCGTGATCTGAACTGTAGACGCTACAAGACTCTGACGCCGCATCCGTCTCGCCGTCTGGTCAGCCAGATTCAGCAGAATCCGGTGTACCTCTCCACGGTCTGTCACATCCGCTGGAAGCGTCGTCGTATGGCCGACTGACTTGTTCCGCTCCCGGACAGGATTGACGGGGGAACGGTCAATGCCGTAAGCAGCCTGCTTAAGCCAGGACCCCGTCACTCCAAACTGTTTAACTAGCATTGCCTCATCCGCTGCCGCAAGCTGACCGATCGTCCGGATGTTTAGCTTCATCAGCTTCTCTGCTGTCTTAGATCCTATACCATACAGCTCCACACACGGACGGTTCCACAGTACCTGGGGTACATCACGCAGGCGAAGCACCGTTATTCCGTTGGGCTTCTTCATATCAGATGCCATCTTCGCCAGCAGCTTGTTGGGCGCAACTCCGATTGAGCAGGGCAGTGACCATTCTTCCCGGATCCTGTTCTGGATCGCTGCGGCTATCTCAAGCGGCGTACCAAAGATTTTGGAGCCGGTTATATCCAGGTAGCACTCATCAATTGATACACTTTCCACAAGCGGCGTGTATTGACGGGCTATGCTGAGAAAGCCGCGGGAATATTTCCGGTAGAGATCAAAGTCCGGCTTGATCAAAATGAGTCCGGGGCAGCGCTTCAGGCCTTCCCTGACCGTCATACCGGTCTTGACCCCTTTTCCCCTGGCCGTATAGGAAGAAGTAACAATAATTCCCTTCCGCAGTTCTACACTACCGGCAACTGCAGTCGGCATTCCTTTGTACCGTTCAGGTTCTTCCGCTTCATGAACCGAACAATAGAAGGCATTCATGTCCAGATGAAGAATGACTCTGCCGTTTGCCGGATAGGCTTCCCGGCTGTTTCCGCTGCTGTTGTCCACTCCCCTGCCCTCTCCTTTCGATTCGCATGTAAGCGAAGAATCGCGATATCTTCAGGATAACCGTCCTCAAGCGTGCTGGTCAATGGCCCGGGATGTGAACAATATCATTATGCCCGTGATTGACGGGTTTTCGCATTCTAAGTTAAATGTTATAATAGGAAATTATGACTGGAGAAGGTTAGTCAAGGAGGAGCGTCCCGCGATGAATAGCGAAATTTTCGTGTTTGATACAACGCTGCGTGACGGAACGCAGGGCGAGGGCATAAGCCTGTCGGCAGACGACAAGCTCAAAATCGCCCGTAAGTTGGATAAGCTGGGCGTTCACTATATTGAAGGCGGTAATCCGGGCAGCAACAGCAAGGATATCGAGTTTTTCAAGCGCGTACAGGACTACAACTTAAACGCCAAGATTACAGCATTCGGCAGTACGCGGCGCAAGAACTCCATCGCCGAGCAGGATGTTAACCTGCAGCGGCTTATAGAATCCGGCGCTAAGGCTGCAACATTAGTCGGCAAATCATGGGATTTCCATGTCCATACCGCTCTTCAGACGACATTGGAAGAGAATCTCGCCATGATCTTCGATTCGTTTGCCTACCTGAAGCGCCATGAGATGGAAGCGATCTATGATGCCGAGCATTTCTTTGACGGGTTCAAGCATAATCCCGATTATGCCCTTGCTGCCTTGAAGAAAGCAGAGGAAGCCGGTGCGGACTGGATCGTGCTTTGCGATACGAACGGTGGTACCCTGCCGCACGAGATTCAGGAAATCGTAGCCAAGGTCAAATCCGAGCTGAAGACCCCTCTAGGGATTCATACACATAACGACTGTGAGCTCGCTGTAGCTAACACTCTTGCTGCCGTTCAAGCCGGGGCCCGCCAGATTCAAGGGACTATTAACGGTTACGGCGAACGATGCGGCAATGCCAATCTCTGCTCGATCATCCCGACTTTGCAGCTGAAGATGAACTACAACTGCATCTCAGGCGAACAACTGGCGCAGCTTACAGCAGTCGCCCGTTATGTCAGCGAAATCGCCAATGCTCATATGCCTGTCGGGCAGCCATACGTAGGTCAAGCGGCTTTTGCCCATAAAGGCGGCATCCACGTTTCGGCCATTATGAAGGATTCCAAAACATATGAGCATATCGAGCCCGCGCTAGTAGGGAACAAGCAGCGTATCCTGGTTTCCGAGCTTGCCGGACAGAGCAACATCATTTCGAAGGCTGCCGAATTAGGACTCGAAATTGACACAAGCCAGGAGCACACAAGAACCATCATTGACAAAATTAAGGAGCTTGAGCATCAGGGCTACCAGTTCGAGGGAGCGGACGCTTCTCTTGAACTCCTGCTGCGGGATGCTTTTGGCGGTGCCAGGGAAATCTTCAAGCTTGAATCCTTCAAGATGATTGTAGAGCGCAATGCCGGCGCCATGATGTCAGAGGCTATTGTGAAAATCAATGTCGATGGACAGACCGTTTATACCGCAGCAGAAGGCAACGGGCCGGTTAATGCCCTTGATAACGCCCTTCGCAAAGCGCTCGTTCAGTTCTACCCCGGCATTATGGATATCGTCCTCTCCGATTACAAGGTGCGGGTAATCGATGAGAAGGATGCTACTGCAGCTAAAGTTAGGGTTCTGATCGAGTCGACGGACTTCCACAATACCTGGAGTACAGTTGGCGTATCCGGCAACATAATCGATGCAAGCTGGGAAGCACTGGTGGACAGCATCCGCTATGCACTCCTCAATACGGAGAAGCAGGAAGCTTCTGATCCGGTGAACCGCGGCCATCTCGGTCTTGTAAATCACTGAGCATAACCCATAATAAGAGCCTCATCCAGCCCAATAGGCTTGAATGAGGCTCTTTTTTCAACTCCACTTATCAATTAGCGTGCGCCACTTGGAGGCCGGGATAACACCAGTGATCCTCTCTCGAACCACTCCCGTATGATCAACCAGAAGAGATGTCGGAAATTCCGATACCCGGTATAGCTCGGTCACCGTCCCCTTGCGGTCCATGAGAACGGGAAAAGTGAATTCATACTCAGCTACAAACTGACGCGCTTCACGCTCACGGTCAAATTTGGTTGCGTTAACCCCGACAATTGTAACCTTGTCTCCATACGCTTCGTGCAGCTCCTGCAGGTCAGGCGCCTCCATCACACAAGGCCCGCACCAGGAAGCCCAAAAATTTATCAGCACTAGCTTGTCCCCTATGCCGCCCACTCGTATAGCCTGGTCATTCAAATCCGGCAGCTCGAACGCCGGCGCTGTATAGCCCACCTTAGGCTTGGCCTCCCCCGAAGAAGGATTGGCAGAGACGACAGGCTCCTCATCTGTTTCCAAGTAAACCGCAAATCCGGCCAGTAATATCGCGATGGCACAAATGAGCCATACCCGGCTCCGGTTCATATCTAATCCCCGCTTTCCTTATAACTGGACTCACACATCTTAACATGACCCGAATGACCCTTCAAGCATCTGGACATCTTATTAAGCGTTACTACCTGAACGAACGGAGGCAGCAGATAACAATGGAAAAGGTCAAGCCTGGCTGGCTTCGCCAAAAAGGAGCCGGCCACTCACATGCCGCACATGAGCATGAAGCGCACACCCCTAAAGAGAAAAAAGAAAAAGGCGGACGCAAGTCCAAATGGGCGGAATACATTGCACTTGCAACCGTCCCGATGGTAATGGTGCTTGGCAATTCTATGCTTGTCCCAATTCTGCCTGATTTGGAGCGGCAGCTCGGTGTTAGCTCCTTCCAATCCAGTTTAGTTATTACCTTATTTTCGGTAACGGCAGGCGTCTTTATACCGGTTGCCGGATATTTATCTGACCGATTGTCGCGTAAAGCGATAATTATACCTTCCCTTATTGTATATGGCGTTGCGGGTATCGTCGCCGGCTTGGGAGCCGTTTGGAACTCGTATACCATACTTATTGCAGCCCGGGCTGTTCAGGGACTGGGAGCCGCCGGAACGGCACCGATCGCAATGGCATTGGTAGGCGACATGTATAAGAACGGGAATGAAAGTGAAGCGCTCGGTTTAATTGAGGCCGCTAACGGGACAGGTAAAGTTATCAGCCCTATACTCGGGTCACTTTTTGCGCTCATTGTATGGTTCGCCCCGTTCTTCGCTTTCCCGGCTTTCTGTGCCCTATCGCTGCTGGCTATGATGTTCCTGATTAAGGAACCAAAGCATAAGGACAAGCCGCCGACCCTGCATAATTACTTGCATAACATTGCGCAGACCTTCCGGAAGAAAGGGAAATGGCTGATTCCCGCCTTCATAGCCGGTTCGCTGGCTTTGTTCGTCCTGTTCGGTGTGCTCTTCTTCCTCTCTGACCTGCTTGAGAAGCCGCCCTACGGTATAGATGGCGTCGCCAAAGGCGGTATATTGGCTATACCCCTGTTCGGATTGGTTGTAACCTCTTACGTCACAGGCCGCATTATCAAGAACAAAGGCCACCTGATGCGTGTGCTTATGAACGTAGGCTTGTTATTGATGTCAGCATCCTTAACAGCCGCTATATGGGGACTGCAAAATCTATACCTGCTATTGGGCTTGTTGACGCTTAGCAGTATTGGAACAGGACTTCTCCTCCCTTGTATTAATACGCTCGTTACAGGCTCGGTGGATAAGGCGCATCGCGGGATGATTACCTCCCTATACAGCAGCCTACGGTTTCTTGGGGTTGCCTTCGGGCCGCCGATTTTTGGTTGGCTGGTCGAAATCTCCAAGCAGGTACTGTTTACAACCGTTGCCATACTCGCGGCCGCTGCACTTGCATTCGTATTCTTCATGGTCAAGCCGCCGAAGGTGGCCGGGGATACAGCCTGATATGACGGCTTCACATAATTCGGTTATACTGAGTAGATAAAGCTCTAGTTGTGCCATTGCCGGCATGAGGGAGGAAGCACGGATTGAACCGAGTTACGATTACCAGACCGGCTTATGAACGATTGATACAAATCTGCCTGGATAAATTCCCGGACGAAGCCTGCGGAGTACTTGCTTCATACGATAAGGCTTCATCGCTCACGTCAGAGGCTGCTGCCAACCAGACCGTATCCGAAATCATTGCCGTCCGCAATGCGGCGGGTACGCGGGTTAACTCCTATACATTTGACCCAACCGACTGGGTAGCAGCCTTATATAAAATACAAAGAAACCGGCAAACCATCGCCGGTTTCTTCCATTCCCATCCCACTACTCCAGCTGCCCCTTCAGCCTCTGATATCGAGCAGTGGAGCGGAGGTACACAAACATATGCCTGGATCATCTCACTGGCAAAGCCGGGTAATCCCGTAATAAAGGCTTACCGTCCGCAATACAGCTCAGCCGGTGAATTAATGTTTACTGAGGTAAGCATACATATCATCTAATGTTGTTATATTGCGGGCAAGCATCTGCCTGAGGAAGGACTGCCACAGCTTGGCCGTCATGAAGGAGTCTTCCAGTGCATGATGACGCTGGGTGATCTTAATACCGTAATCCTCGAGCAGCTCATCAAGACCATACGAAACCCGCTTTGGCTCCAGCCATTTGGCGACCATCATGGTATCAAGCACCCTGTGTGTCAGATTTACTCTTGACGTACGCCAGAGAGCAGCATTCAAGAACTGTTTGTCATGTCCTGAACCATGGGCCAGCAGCACCCGCTTACCGGCGAATTCCATAAAATCATGCAGTACCTGCATTAGCTCCGGGGCCGACCCGGTCATCTCGTTTGTAATACCCGTCAACTCTGTTATATGCCGTGGTACCCTACGCCCCGGATTGACCAGACTGTAAAAGCTGCGCGACTCCATTATTTCCAGGCCTCGCATGAGCACTCCGCCCACCGACAAAATCTCATCCCCGTTATACGGATAGAAGCCAGTCGTCTCCAGATCAAACACAACCACCTCAAGCTCGCGAAGCGGCTGATCCAGAACGGATTGCTTGCGCTGCTCCTTCGTCATCGAACGGATAAAGGCCATTTGCTGGGCGTTCTGAGCGCCAAGCATCGACGCGATGGCCGGGGTAAGCCCGCCCATTTTGTATAAATGCCACATCCTTCCAACGCCCTTGTGCTCTTTCATCATTCACCCCTCCGGCTTACATAAGCTTACTCGCCGTCTGCCTGGCCACCAGTCGCTGGAGCTTCTTGCCTGCCTTAAGCGCTTCCTTAATGTCACGCCTTAGTTCTGCTGTCAGACGATCACCGGCAATCTTGCCGTTATTCTTATACATGCCGCCTTCATTCCGTTCCATTGTAAGCAGTCTCAGCTTCAGGAACAGCCGGAAGGCCGCAGCATATTTGTCTGCTTCTTCTGGAAGCCGATTCTGTTCCTTAAGCTTCTTAAGCCGTTCAAGCGTCGAAGTCTCCCTGATCCCTGCTTGAATCGCCATCAAGCGAACCGCATTTACCATAGGAATATAAGCGCCGTATTTTACATCCAGACTGCCTGCATCCTCGCCGTAACGCTCCTTAAGCAGCTGGCCGAACACCCCGATAAGCACCTTATGCTTCATGGTGTTGTCCAGCATCCTTCTGACAATCAGCGGCTTCTCCAGCGTATCCCGGTAGAAGCTGTCCTTCAACTCCTGGATTAGACGCTCTTCTCCCGCAACCATTCTTGCATCCGCCACGATTAACAGGTAACGGACAACTTCCCAATGCCCTTCCTCAAACCAACGGTTCAGCTTCCGCTTAAACTCGCTAAGCGACTCACACCATTCCGGATTCGTGCTGATCACATTGCCTTCACATGGCGGATAGCCCGCTGTCTTAAGGATATCCACAACGAGCCGCGCGAACGCCTGAAAGTAGGCCTCTACCTGTTCCCGGTTATCCGCATTATCCGGGATCTCGTACAGCATGGCACTGTCCTGATCACTGGACAGTGTCTGTTCACTGCGTCCACCGCTTCCGAACAACAGATAGGCATAAGGCACGGGAGGGAAGCCATTCCCTGTCCGTGCCATCTCCTGTTCTGCGAGGTGTACAGCCCGACTGACTATAGCATCGTGCACCTCATTCAGATCACTATAAAATTGTTCGACAGAAGTATTGGGAAGCTTCCGCTCCAGTTCCTCCTGTATACGGTCCCGAAGGCTGCGAAGTGCCCCTGTGTCGTCAACTGTTCCAATTAGTGCGAGAAGCTGCGCCACTTCTGGATCATTCATGGGCGCCCACTCCCTTTCGTCAGTATGTCCTGATGCCAGTATACAGTTAAACGTTCAGGTTTTGCTGAGCTTTCTTCATTTGCTCTGGATAACCGTAGTTGCCATGCTCACTAAGGTCAAGACCGACAATTTCCTGTTCCTCGGTAACGCGCAGTCCCATAACGGCTTTCATGATACCAAGTACAAGGAAAGAAGCCGCAAGCACGAACGCGCCACAGATCACGACGCTCTCAAACTGTACCCAAAGCTGATGCCAGCTGCCGGTGTAGAATAAGCCGCCCTCACCGATGCCTACCTTAGCCGCCAGTTCAGGTGTTGCGAAGAAGCCGTTGGCCAATGTACCCCAAATACCGGCTGCGCCGTGTACGGACAAGGCATAAATCGGATCATCGATACGAAGTTTCTCAAATAATTTAACACTGAAGAACACGAGTACACCTGCGATAAGACCAATCACAACAGCTGCCCAAGGCTCCACATAAGCACAAGAAGCTGTAATCGCCACAAGACCTGCAAGACCGCCGTTCAGCATGGTAGTAATATCCGCTTTGCCAATGAAAGCCCAGGATATTAGAAGCGCCGCTACAGCACCAGCTGCTGCACCAAGCTGAGTGTTGAATGCGACATAAGCGAAGAATCCGTCACCTACACTAAGCGAGCTGCCTGCATTAAAGCCGAACCAGCCTACCCACAGGAGAAGAACCGACAGTGCTGTAAAGACCTGGTTGTGTCCCAAAATTTCATTAGCGGAGCCATCCTTGTTAAATTTGCCAATACGCGGCTTAAGCAATACTGTAGCAGCGAAGGCCGCCAGGGCACCGGTCAGATGCACAACTGTTGAACCGGCAAAATCCTGCGCGCCATCCGCTGCAAGGAAGCCGTCCGCGTTCCAGATCCAGTGAGCAATCACCGGATAAATAACAGCCGAGAAGATCAGCGTGAAGATTAAGTAAACAGACAGCTTAGCGCGTTCGGCAAACCCGCCCCATGCAATGGACAGCGAAATCGTAACGAACATCATCTGGAAAACGAAGAACGCGGTTGGCGAGTAAGGTTCAGCATCCGTCCCAACTAGTGGAGCGCTATAGAAGAAATCGCTCAATCCGATGAAGGCATTCCCTCCGGTCCCGAATGCGAAGCCATAACCAACTGCCCACCATACAATAGAAGCAAGACCTACTGTAAATATCGTTTTGCCTGCGACGTGACCCGCATTCTTCATTCGGGTTGACCCCGTCTCAAGCAGAATAAATCCTCCCTGCATCAATAGAACCAGAACCGCTGCCAGAATAATCCACAGCGTATTTAACCCCATATTGAGCATTCCTGCGGATGGCTCATCCGCGAAGGCCATTGCCGGGAATAAACACAGCAACGCACCTACTGTCAGCAAAACTTTCTTGACCACAACGACCACTCCCTTAATGTTATGTTATCTGACACATGAGGAAAGACTTATTGCCATTATAGTCAGAACTAGTTCATTTGACAATACACTTTATGAATTTTTGCGAAAAATAAGAGAGAAATCTCTAACGTTCGTCTTTTTTCAAGTATTAATGTTAACTTTTCGTTCATATAATCCATATATTCAATTGGGCGAATGGAATATTCTTCGGCTTTTATTGATCTTTGGGCCACCGGCACAGGTACCGGAAACATTTGTGGAATTTTGTCGTATTATGTGATGAATTCTAAAGCATTACGTTTGACTGTATGGTTAGGGTTTAGGTATCATATAGTAATAGAGTACAGTTTGTATTGAAAGGATGGTGAAGAAATTGGGGATACTAAGCTGTACAGGATCGGTGAACTCGCCAAAAAGGCAGAACTAAGCCCGCGGACAATTGATTTTTATACTAAGCTTGGACTGATTACACCTACTAAACGATCTGACAACAATTACCGTCTATACGGAGATGAAACCTTGGAACGGCTCGCTCGTATAGAACAAATGAAGAAAGAAAAATACACGTTAGATGAGATTAAAGCCGTACTCGATCAATGGGGCAAGGTTTCGGAGGAGCAGGTCAACCGCAAGCTGACCGATCTTGAAATCAGATTGACCCAGCTGCAGCGGGAGGTACAGGAGCTTGAGCCTGTCATTGACCGGCTGAAGCCCCAGCAAGCGCGCAACGTGTACAAGCGGCTGATGCCTCAGACAGCAGCCTGTATCGAAGCGTTAATGCTTCTGATCGGCAAAGGCCCCCTCATGTAACGTCATACTTTTCACACACAATGGAGGGAATAGCATGTTATTTTTTCACCCTATGGATTTTCTCATCCTGATTGCATTCGGCATTTCGATTTGGGCCCAGTTCCGGGTCAAGGGTACGTTTAACAAGTGGGCAGAGGTTCCCACATCAAGCGGCCTGACAGGCTATGAGGCAGCCCGCAGGATGCTTGATTCCAATGGACTTCATGATGTTCCAATTGAACCGGTTCCAGGCCGTCTGACTGACCATTATGATCCGATCAGCCGGGTCGTACGCCTGTCCGAGCCCGTATACTACGAGAACTCAATATCGGCCGTGTCGGTTGCCTGTCACGAGGTCGGCCACGCCATCCAGCATTCGGTCAGCTATCCGATGCTGGCGATCCGGCACAGAATGTTCCCGCTTGTCAATTTCGCATCCGGCTTCGCACCATTCCTGCTAATCGCCGGCTTCTTGTTCAACATGATGAACCTTGTGGGCATCGGTATTATCTTCTTCTCCGCAGCGGTCGCCTTCCAGCTTGTTACCCTGCCGGTTGAATTCAATGCCAGCAGCCGCGCCCGCGATTTGATGATCTCAGAAGGGTTCATTACGAATGATGAGGAACGGGGAGTTGCCAAGGTATTAAACGCAGCGGCGCTGACTTATGTAGCGGCTGCATTAATCTCGCTGCTTGAGCTTCTCAAGTACATTATGATATTCACCTCTAACCGGGAATAAAGAATTTCTTCGATTAGATGCCAAATAGGCCGGGAAGGAAAGCAGCTGCTCTCCTTCCCGGCCTTATTTTATTACAGAACGCCTTCTAAGCCCTCCGCTCTGCAAAGTAGTCTAACAGATACTGATGAAATACCTTCGCAACCAGTGGCAGCTTCTGGTTCGACCGGTGAATAAGTCCGATCTCCCTGGAGATTTCGGGATTACGAACCTCTACCTTAACAGGCTGCATCGGCCCCGAATGATACACAGCCATCTCAGGAAGCAGTGTGACTCCCATCCCCGCCGCAACAAGCCCTCTAATCGTATCCGTCTCTTCACCCTCAAACGCGATATTAGGCGTAAACCCAGCCTCCAGGCAGGCATCCCATACAATCGGCCGTAACGAGTAGCCTTCACGAAACAGCACAAAAGGGTCATCCTTCAGCTGCGAAAGTTCAATCGACAGCTCTTCCGCTAACGGGTGGCCAAGCGGCAGAAGAGCATATAGTTTCTCCGTAAGCACTACCTGGCCGCATATCTGCCCCAGATTCTCCGGCAAGGGAGATATAAAGGCGAGATCCACTTCCCCGTCCATAACATCGCGAATTAACGAAGGATACATGCCCTGCTTGAAGCGAAAGCGTACGTTCGGGTGCGCCTTACGAAACATCGCCACCACCTTCGGGATGAGGTGGGTGCCCAGACTATGAGGAAATCCGATTCGAATTTCACCATGGTCAGGATCCATGAATTCATGGATTTCAATTATGGCCCGCTCCAGATCCGTTATAATGGATTCCGCACGCTTGAGGAACAGCTGACCGACCGGTGTCAGCTGAAGATTGCGCCCCTTTTGGACGAACAGCTTAACACCCAGCTCCTCCTCCAGCTGATGAATTTGGCGGCTCACCGCCGATTGTGCTACGTGGAGCTCTTCCGCGGCTCTGGTTACATGCTCACGGCTGGCCACCTTAACAAAGTAATACAGCTGCCTTAATTCCATTTCCTCTATTCGACCCCTCTTATCTCTTGCGTACAAACAGACTCATCATGATAAAACCGGCCAAGCCGCCTCCCATATGAGCCCAAATATCAATTCTAGTGGAGAGAAGGGAATAAATCAAACCAAACACAAGTATGGTATATATCGTCTTGCGCGACCCTTCATCGAGCGCATGCTTGCGAAACACAGCCAAATACAGATATGCGCCGAATATGCCGTAGATCGCACCAGACGCACCCACTGAGTAATGAACGCCATAGGTTCCCAGCGTATTGATAAAAGCGCTAAAGACATTCCCGAATATGCCGGCTAGCAAATAAAAGAACAGGTATCTATACCTTCCCAGCAACCGCTCCAGCGGAGGAGCAAATACCAGGATGGAGAAGCAGTTAAACAGCAGGTGCTCCCAGCCTGCGTGTAAAAAAATTGAAGTGAGATAACGCCAAGGCTCAGTAAGGCCATAGGGATCCAGCAGCTCGTGCTGGAAGAACGCGAAGCGGTTAAGGAGCGGTTCACCCGCCGCGATCCAATTGTACATGAATAACAGGATGTTGATACCAAGCAGTGCTGAAGTAACCGGGTATGCGCGCAGATACCCGCGAAAGCTCTCATATCGCAAAAATATCATAGCATTTCCTCCTGGCATGGATTGGACATTGACAACTGCTAACGATTATAATGGATGACGGAACAAGCATACAAATAAAGGAGGCTTCATCAAACATGGCACAAGAACGTACAGGCGTTGCTACCTTGAAGGGCAACCCAATCACTCTCGTGGGACCGGAACTGAAGAAAGGTGATAAGGCACCGGATTTTGAACTCAATAAATCCCTCACCGAAACCGTCACTCTGAAAGATTTCGCAGGTAAGGTAAAGCTCATCAGTGTCGTTCCATCGATCGATACAGGTGTATGCGACGCCCAAACCCGCCGCTTCAACGAAGCTGCTGCCGCTCTTGGCGACAACATTGCCGTCCTGACCGTCAGTGTTGACCTGCCGTTCGCACAATCCCGCTGGTGTGGTGCTGCAGGCGTGGACAAGGTCGTTATGCTCTCCGATTATAAGACGAATTCTTTCGGTGAAGCTTACGGCGTTCTGATCAAGGAACTGCGCCTAGATATGCGTTCCATCTTCGTGCTGGATGCCAATGATACGGTACAGTATGTGGAGTACTTAAGCGAAATGACTGAGCACCCGAACTATGATCAGGCAATCGAAGCTGCCAAGCAGCTCGTTTAATCCAGAAGACGGATACAGCTGTCAACGAACTGAACAGCTCCACAAGAAAGCGGGCGCGGGAATCCATTCCCTCGCCCGCTTATTGTTATGGCTTCTCTGCTTTGTACAGTGCCAGCTTCTTATCCAAAGTCCGGTAAATATCAAGAATTACCCGGTAGTTTGACCCCAAGTCGCCGAGCGATCCTCGCGATGCGGAGTATATATCCACTGCCGTAAATAACGGATTGACGCTGATGACCGAAACGGTGATATCCATCGTCCGCCCTGTAGCCGTACGTTTCTCCACTACAATCTCCCCAACTGATTCCACCTCATGAAGCACCTTATACCCCTGCATTTTCTTCAGCGTGGATACAACTTCCTCCCAGGCTTTCTCCTTGGACATTTTGTAGTAGTGTGATTTGAGCTCCGGGTCTTTGGCCCTGTCACCTGTTTGCTCGTGACTGCGGATGATACCGATCAATGTTCGCTTCAACAACGACTATCTCCCCCTCCGTCATCTCTTTCTGCTAACCTATATGATAACATGAATCCAACTATGAAAAAAGTCGGTATTTCATACGCTTACATAAACCTTGCGCGGATATAAAAAAAACCTTCGGCTGAATCAAGAATGATTCAGTTACCGAAGGCTCTATGAGCACGCTGTACCAGCGTCAAAAGTTAAGGTAACCCGCCAATGCCGTCCGCTTATCATGTTTCTGAACCCGCTCTCGCAGGTGGGTGTCCGCAGAAACGTTTTTGAGGTCCCTGTTCGGGGGCATGTCAGCCGCGCTTCAATATTGAACTCCCTAGAAACAGCCATTGGTTCAAAACAACGTATAAGCTGTAACGAGCATCGCAGGATGTATTGTTATTATAGATGTTTGAATCGCAAAAGTAAACAGTCAGGCTGTCCCATTCAGCTGGTAATGACAAGGACTATAGACGCTTCGTTTCCTGTTCCGCCATTTCCTGCTCCTGACCTTCAAGCGCCTCCTGCTCCTGCTTTTCCTGCTGCTCCTTCAGCTTGAGGAAAACCTGATAGAAGTTAAAGAAGGCCATATAGGCTATCACACTGCCCGTGAAGAATGGAAACAGGAACGTGAAATTTATACTGATGAAAATGGCAGCAGCCGCGATTACGACCGTAGAAACAGCTCTAATCGGTCTGCCGATCGTAATTAGTATCGCATTCTTCACCAGCTGTACCGTCTTCATGTGGTAATGCACGATCATGGAAAAAAAATTGAAGAGTGATATCACAAGCAGTATACCGATGCCCATAAAGATATAGGACAGCAGCTGGAGCCCTTCCATACCGGAATAATAAACCCAGTAATCGACCCCAATAATAACGAAGATCAGGGTGTACAGCAGTCCGCCCAGCATGCTCTTAACGTAGTTCTCCTTATAGCCCCGGAAAAACGTTTTCAAAAGCGGGGCCTCTACTTCTCCCATAACCCATTTACGGGCCACGGTAAACAGTGCGGCAGTTGCCGGGAAGAAGAAAAACGGTGCGGCCAGCGCTGATACCAGCAATCCTGAGATAAGCTGCTCAATCGTTTGGGAGAAGAAAAGCGGTACGAGCAGAAGATATAAGAAAGGCAGCGAACAAATCACCCATAATACGTTTGTAACGGAAAGTCTCATGATCCATTCTGAAATTTTGTAAAAGCCGCCCATAAGGCCGCGCATTTCCATCCGAAATCCCCTCCGGTAGAAGATGACAGAACCGGTCACGCCCATTTATGTCCTTACTAGGCCTCAGTCTACGCTGTACTGTTCAGCCAGCATACTATATGTACTGTAACAACAACCTAATCAACGTATTGAAAAGGAGGGTTCGAACAATGAGCGGCGTAGGACACGGCGGTGCATTCTGGACCTCGACAGGTACGATTCTGGTTCTCTTCATTCTGCTGGTTATCATTACTCGTGCTATCTGGGTCTAGTGCTATAATAGCCACTTATTCATGATGAAAAACCGGGTCACTCCGGCGCATGCGAACTTCACGCAAGCTGCCGGAGTTATCCCGGTAAATGTAATCTTATTCCTCGGACGAGCCCTTAGGACGGCGGTCTCCACCGCCGCTGTAACGGCCTTCGCCGCTACGGTATCCGCCGCTGCTGCGTGACCCACCGTCCCGGCTGCCGCCTTCACGACTTCCGCCGCCGCCGCTGCCGCCGCGGTATCCGCCGCCGCTGCGGGAATCACGACCGCTGCCGCCGCGATATCCGCCGCCGCTGCGGTTGCCACCGCCAAATGGACCGCCGGAGAAGCGGCGTCCGCTCGAACGAATGTCCGGCTTGCGCTTCTTGGCGCGAATTGGATCTTCAGGTGTCAGTTCAATGCTGACATCCTTCTTCTCACCTGTAAGAAGCTTCATCGCCGCTGCCAGCAGATGAACCGAATCATACTGTTCCAGAAGTTGAATCGAAATTCCTTTGTACTCGGCGAATTCGTCGTTCTGAATCATTTCAATCAGACGCTCCGCTGTCAGACGCTGTTTGCCTTCGATAGCTTCCGCCAGGCTTGGCAGCGGCTTCTTCGCAATACGCTGACGCGTAACCTTCTCAATGAAATGCAGATGATCGATTTCACGTGGAGTTACAAAAGACCATGCCGTACCTTCTTTACCCGCACGGCCTGTACGGCCAATACGGTGCACATAGCTCTCCGGATCCTGTGGAAGGTCGAAGTTGATTACGTGGGTCACACCCGATACATCAAGACCTCTAGCTGCGACGTCAGTAGCAACAAGAACATCAATGCTGCCATCACGGAATTTGCGCATAACCGCATCCCGCTGATTCTGCGACAGGTCGCCATGAAGCCCGTCAGCTGAATAGCCGCGCTTCTGGAGCGCTTCACTCAGCTCATCAACACGGCGCTTCGTCCGTCCGAAGACGATTGCCAGTTCTGGAGATTCCATATCCAGCAAACGGCTCAGCGCCTCGAACTTCTGACGCTCATGCACTTCAATATAAGCCTGCTCAATCGAAGGTGCCGTAATATTCTTAGGAATTACGGACACATGCTCTGGGTTACGCAGAAATTGCTGGGCAAGCTTCTGGATGTTCGGCGGCATGGTTGCGGAGAAGAGCATCGTGTGACGTTCTTCCGGCACCAGGCTCAAAATGGATGTGATGTCTTCCATGAAGCCCATATCCAGCATTTCATCAGCCTCATCCAGAATAACTGTCTGTACATCATCCAGACGAATTGTCTTGCGGTTGATGTGGTCAAGCAGACGTCCTGGTGTGCCAATGATAATCTGTGGATACTTCTTAAGCGCTCTGATCTGGCGTCCGATATCCTGGCCGCCGTAAATCGGCAGCGAACGGATGCCCTTGTAGCGGGAAAGCTTACCGATCTCGTCCGCTACCTGAATAGCGAGCTCACGCGTCGGTGTCATGATCAGCGCAACGATGCGGTTCTCGGATGTTGAAATCTTGTTGATCAGCGGGATACCGAATGCTGCGGTCTTCCCTGTACCAGTCTGTGCCTGGCCAATCAGGTCCGTACCTGCCATGGCAATTGGAATTGCCTTATCCTGGATGGGCGTCGACTCTTCAAAACCTAACTCGGTGATAGCCTGCAGAACCTTGGGTTCCAGGCCGAATTCAGCAAATGTTTTCAAACTTATTCAAACTCCTTCTATTCTGTGCCTACTTGAAAATATCTAATCCATTATAGCACAGGTAAGAATATGAATACCAGCGAGCAACTTCGTGGTATACTAATCGTATTTGGACGAAATCCCGGTCCATGAAACGACAGATAACCAAAAAGGAGTTGAAACCCGCTTTGAAGGTAATGCGGTTCCTTGGAACCATAGCGGTTATGACCATCGGCGCCCTGCTGATCGCCGTTGGCTTTAACATGCTTCTCATCCCTCACCAGCTGCTTAGTGGCGGTGTATCTGGCATATCCATGATGCTCGGTTATGCCACAGGCTGGAATATCAGCGTGCTTTATTTTGTTCTTAACTTTCCAATACTCGTATGGGGCTGGTTCGTACTTGGACGACAATTTGTTGCCTGGAGCGTCTATTCGGTTGTGGCAGCAACCCTCTTCCTGCAGCTAGTACCCGTGTATTCCCTGGCGGTTGACCCGATGCTCGGCGCAGTTTACGGAGGTATCATCTTCGGTTTCGGAAGCGGCTTAGCTCTCCGGCTCGGCGGCTCCTCCGGCGGCTTCGACATCGTCGCATCGATTGTGACCCGTAAGCGGGATCTGCCGCTTGGAATGCTGCTGTTCATTCTGAACGGGGCAGTTATCGCCTCGCTAGGTTTACTGAACAACGACTGGGAAGCGGCGATGTACTCGATGGCATCGATGTTCGCAGCAGGCAAGGTCATCGATGTGGTACACATCCGGCATGTGAAGGTCACCGCCTTTATTATAACCAATGAGACCGAAAAACTATTGGCCAAATTACTCGCTACCCCGAGGGGCGTAACGATTATTAAAACCAGAGGGGCTTTTGCCGGTGCCGAGAAGGATATGCTCATGACGGTTACCACACGATATGAACTGGCTGCACTCCGCAAAATGATCCGCCAGCTTGACCCCAAAGCATTCGTAAACATAGTAGAGACCGTAGGGGTCATAGGAGAGTTCCGCAGAGGCTAGTGACGTATTTGTTGCAAATGTCTTCAGGGTAAGGGTGACCGCTTTATGCGGTTCACCCTATTTTTTTGTGATGAGTCTTGTTATAATGATAATGCCCCAGAGTTTCATGCCCTGTGTAATCCCCGCATTTCTTTGAAACATATTTCGAGGAAAGGGTGATGCAAGATGGATATGGAAACTGTAACGTTATCTCGGATTGTGGAGAAGCTCGTCCCAGAACTAGTCCCTTTCCTGACCGAGCGGGAGCTTAATATGAACATCGTACTCCGGAACGGATTGTCAGTACTCGAGCCGGAGGACGCCGTAGAAATTGTGCAGCACAGCATCTATGAAATACAGAGACAGGTTTTGCTGCATTGAATGCAAGCGGACGGGAACGATATCGTTCCCGTTTTTTTGTTGTGTCTTCAACCCATCCTCCGGCTCATATAATGGTTTCAAGTATAGAGATTTATACGGCACCATAAGGAACACCGGCTCCGCCGGGATTCAGCTCCCTAATCCCCCTTCGATCCGTCAAGATTCCGCAAATCCTATCAATTTCCTGTGTCTGACTGTGACATTTTGTTTTATAATAGATATCACTTGCTTTAAGGGGAGAGGCTTTTATGGAATGGATTCTTTCGTTATTTTTACTGCTGTATGGAGCTACAGGAACAGGCGGAGAGGAAACTGCAAACCTAGGTAAGATGATTACACAGCAAAGAGCTCAGCATGCCGCAACTGTCAAGACTAATGATGACGGGACGGTCATCGATGCAGGTCTTCAACCAGGCCAATCCAAGAATGGGAAAGCAGAACCTGCCGAATATGTAAAGAAAGATCCGCAGCCCGATGCACCGAAGGTAAAAGGTATCTATGTCACTGCTCACAGCGCCGGAGGTTCGCGTCTCGAAACCCTCCTTGAGCTTGTTCGTACGACTGGCTTGAACAGTATGGTTATTGATTTGAAGGATGACTACGGTTACATTACTTACCCTACGGACAACCAGGAACTTCTCGAGATGGGCACCGCCAAAAAATACATAAGAGATATCGACAAGCTTATGCAGAAGCTTAAGAAGGAGGAAGTTTATCCGATTGCACGGATCGTTGTATTTAAGGATACGGTCCTCGCCAGGGAAAAGCCGGAGCTTTCCTTCCGGAAGAGCAATGGCGAGCTCTGGGAGAATGGCAAGGGGGACAGCTTCGTCAACCCTTACCGCAAGGAAGTATGGGATTATAACATCGCACTTGCCAAAGAGGCTGTTGAGCTGGGATTTAAGGAAATTCAGTTCGATTACGTCCGATTCCCTGAAGGCTTTGAGAACAGAGCTGATGAGCTTAAGTATGATCACACCGAAGAAAGCCGGGTCGATGTTATAGCCGGATTCGTCAAATACGCCAAGGAACAACTGGAACCGCTGGGCGTCCGGGTATCCGTGGATATCTTCGGATATGCAGCATCTGTGCCTGCAGCCGAGGGCATCGGCCAGGATTTCGTTAAAATATCCAAGTACGTGGATGTTATATGCCCAATGATTTATCCGAGCCATTATACAACCGGTTGGTTCGACGTTAAGAATCCGGATACCAAGCCATATGAAACCATCAAAGGCGCCATGCTTGATACGCATAAGAAGCTTGATCCCATTGGTGTCCATAAGCCGGTCATCCGGCCGTGGATACAGGACTTCACCGCCAGCTGGCTCGGCAGAGGCCATTATATCTCCTATGGCAAAGCTGAGGTGGAGGCACAAATTAAAGCACTTGCTGATACTGGCGTAGAGGAATACCTGCTCTGGAATGCGAGCAACAAGTATTCTCCTGGTGTTCATTACAAGTAATCATTCCATTCCCTTTACCTTATAAGACACTTAACAAAAAGGCCTGATGCAACCGGTACGCCGGTCGCATCAGGCCTTTATTAATAATGCATAAAGCTTATTGAGAAAGACGCAAAGCCAGATTGTACAGATCCATGTTGAATGGTTTCTTCGAGTTTACAACCTTATCAATATCTGTTGAAACCATCTTACCATCAATCACGCCGCAAGCCTTTCCGGACTCACCGGACATAAGCTGCTGCACGGCATAGTCGCCCAGCTTACTGGCCAGAATACGGTCGTTATGAGTAGGCGAGCCGCCACGCTGGATATGGCCCAGTACCGTAACACGGGGCTCAATGCCGTTGCGTGCCGTGATCGCTTCCGCAATCTCAGCACCAGTACCGGCGCCCTCCGCAACAATAACAATACTATGGCGTTTGCCGGCTTCAAAATTCTCGCGCATACGCGCCGAGATCAAATCGATATCATAAGATACCTCCGGTACGATGATCGTCTCTGCACCGCTGGCAAGTCCTGCATAAAGGGCGATATCACCGCAGTGTCTGCCCATAACCTCTACAACAGAAGAGCGTTCATGCGAGGTCATGGTGTCACGCAGTTTGTTGATCGCGTCGACGACAATGCTGACGGCCGTGTCAAATCCGATGGTGAAGTCTGTGTGGGATATATCATTATCGATCGTACCCGGAAGCCCCATCGTCTTAATCCCCAGCTTGCTGAGCTTGTTGGCACCCTGATAGGAGCCGTCACCTCCAACAACAATCAATCCGTCGATGCCGCGGGCTCTCAATACGTCAGCACCGCGCTGCTGCCCTTCAGGAGTCATAAACTCCTTGCAGCGCGCGGTTTGAAGGATGGTTCCGCCGCGCTGGATAATATCGCCTACGCTGCGAAGATCCATAGAGCGGAGATCGTCATTGATGAGGCCTTGATAACCGCGCTGAACGCCATACACCTCAATCCCGTGATACAGAGCACTTCTGACTACGGCACGCACCGCCGCGTTCATCCCCTGTGAATCTCCTCCACTTGTAAGTACTGCAATTTTGTTAACAGCTGTCATGATGTTCGTCCTCCCTGTAAAATCATCTCATTCTTCAGTTGCTGGTACCAGCCTCTGTCTGCAGCGGATCCAAACGCTGTTCAGCCAGAAGAATAACCGCGTAACCGGACTGCGTTTCATTAAAACTCTGGTCGCTTCCCTCACATCCGGCTGTGTCCTTGCTTTTGGGTCGGATAGATATAACGCCAACAGACCCTCTATGATCATTCGGTGAAAGCCCGATGCCGGCAGGCAGCGGATGTCTTCCCGCGCCCTGTTTACAACCATGTCGAAACGTTCAAGCATCTCATTGCGATCACCGTAATAATTGCAAAAATTCAAGTCACCGCCAAGCCGGTCCTCTTCTTGATCGATCAGGTAATCGAGCAGGATGTGCAGCCCGCACACGTGTGGAAAATACGCATTTCTCGTTCGCTTGGCGTCCTGCTCCAGCAAACCCGGACGACAGGCATCCAGAAATAGCATGAACATTCCAAGTGTTGATCCTGTCGCTGCTGCAAACTCGTTCCACCGCAAGTGAGGGTGATGAGGGCTATGGGCTTCCCACCAGGCACTAAGCGAGGGAAGCCTCTCTTCCTTGCCTATATGCTTGTACACCTGCAGATCCCCGTATAACCCGACAAGCTCTGTTACATAAGGCTGTACCACACGGTAAGAGGGCAGCCGAGAAACGCAATCCTGGCAAGTTTGCACGAGTGCATGCAAGTATCCGCCGTCCTCCCTCTCCCTCCGGTATGCATAGTAATCCGTAAGCTCTGCCCCCGGATTTACCGCATCGAGCATGGAACGGTGCAGCAGCCGAAAATCAGCGGCGTCCATGGAGGTGCTTCTGTCGCACAGATTATCCAGATAATCACTGATTGTCTGCAGTGCAACAATGAGCGGAATCAGAATATGCTTCATATCAAGTCTTGCGGCAGCATAAACTGCTCCACCTTCGCAATGAAACTGCTTTGACTTCAAGCTTGCAAGCGCCTGGGTTCTGAGTTCCTGATCCGGTATGGCGCTCGCCATCGTTCGCCATCCTGCGAGACTGGCATGCACTTCAGGGAATATGTATTTGTACAGCCGGTACATGAGGCTGACCGGATGCTGTGGGGCTTGCAGGGTAGTTCCCGTGGTCACGCTAGTTGCCCCCAATCTTTATCCGGAATGACGGCGAGTTTCGATTTCCTGATTGACCCGGTACCAGATGTGCAGATCATTAATCCGGCTTGCCTGCTCTGCGATATCACTGTTCAGCCTGCAGGATACCTCGAAATCGTCTTCCTCGTTGAGACGGGCTTGCAGCTTATTAATCAGCCGCTCAAGTGCAATGATCCGGTCTGGGATCGTACCTCTTATCATTTCCCAATGTTCCAGTATGGCGGATCTCTCCATGACAGATATCTGATCCCAATCCGTATCCAGTGACGGCAGCTCTATTCCCAACCGGGTGTCCAGCTTAAAAACATGATTCCCCATTGTAAACCTCCATCAAATAATGTACCATTTCAGCTAATACAAATCCAGCGTCGGAACGAAAATGCCATAATTCATTGACCAGCTATGACAATTTCACTAAATCGCAATTCGTCCAGCCGTAATAGGAGGTTCCTAAGCTTCATGACTACCTTAAGCAAGCCTGCTTCAAGCGAACCAGGCCGCAACCCCCGGGCGGGTTCTGAGACAGCGCTCCTCCGGATTTATTGTTACCTGTTTTATTCTACAGTCGCCCTTATTGTCTCTTATTTCCCGCTATATTTTGCCGATAAAGGTTATTCACCATCCGAGATAGGTCTAATCTACGCCGTTGGACCTGCCGTATCCATTGCCGCCAACCTGCTGACGGGGACTGCAAGTGATAAATACCGTACAATCAAGAAACTTTTGATCATCTTATTAATCGGACAGCTGATCATGCTTGCGGCATTGATGCAGGCAGAATCGTTCATCTGGGTATTCCTGATTATGGCCGGCTTCTACTTTTTTCAAACACCAATCCTGCCGCTCAGCGACAGCATGATTCTGCTCTCGACGCATTCAACTGGACGCAACTACCCGTCGATACGGATATTTGGTTCCATAGGCTTTGCCTGTTCCGCCATTCTGATCGGTCTGCTGCTGAAGGCCCAAGGCTCCGGTGCTACCTTATGGATCACCATTACTCTCGTAGGACTGACGCTCGGAGTTGCCGTGATGCTCCGCGATTACCAGGGCAGCCTCAAGAAAATGGAGTTCTCGGGCTTGTATAAGCTGCTGGCAAAGCCGCGGATTGTCATATTCTTCATCTTGATTCTGATTGTTTCTGTTTCTCATCGGATGTATGAAGGCTTCCTGGCTCTAACCCTGCGCGAAATGGGTGCTGGCGAAGGTCTGATTGGCACCGCCTGGTTCGCTTCAGCATTAAGTGAAATCCCGATACTGTTTTTGCTGGGCAAATATGGTCATAAGCTGCGGGAACTTCCACTGCTGGCATTTGCCAGCCTAATGTACGCCGTCCGATTTTTTATGATGTCCCGGATTGATGATCCGTCCTTTGTGATTGTCCTGCAGCTCATGCACAGCATATCCTTCGGCATTTATTTCTCCACAGCTCTGCGTTACCTGACATTCCTCATCCCAGACGAATACCGGGCATCCGGCCAGGCTGTATATGCTATCGTGTGGGCAGGCTTTGCAGGGCTGATCAGCGGCACGGCTGGCGGCATGCTCTTTGAGTCGATGGGTCCTCACTGGTTCTATGCATGTGCTTCTGCGCTGGCGTTTACCGCTGGGATCGGATTCATGCTTATGCATATGACTGGCAGAACCCGCTAACATGTGCTCTCCCTGTGACAACAGATAAGTCAAGGGCTGTCCGGTCATAATGACCTGGACAGCCCTTGTTTGTTCCACTGGCACTGATTGATGTTTATTTCAGCTTGCCATATCCTCGTCGCTGATCTCGAAGTTGGCATAGACATCCTGGACATCATCATTATCTTCGAATGCATCCATCATCTTCATCAGCTTCTCGGCATTCTCGCCGTCAACCTTAATCGTATTCTGTGGAAGCCACCGCACACCGGCACTGGAGAAAGTGAATCCTGCTTCCTCGAGTCTGTTCTTAACCTGCTCGAATTCATGCGGATGCGTCAGCACTTCATAAGAGTCTTCATTGACGACAATATCCTCGGCTCCGGCTTCCAGTGCTGTCATCATCATCGCGTCTTCGTCCGTGTCATGCTCCTCCCGGTCAATTACAAGAAGCCCCTTCTCATCAAACATGTAAGACACGCAGCCGCTCTCTCCCATATTGCCGCCGCGTTTATTGAAAACTGCACGCACATCGGCCGCCGTGCGGTTCCGGTTATCGGTGAGGCAGCGCACCATGATAGCTACGCCCCCGGGTCCATAGCCTTCATACACAATTTCTTCGTAATCGTCACTTGCCGACGCTCCGGTCGCTTTCTTAATTGCCCGCTCGATATTGTCCATCGGCATCTGCTCCGCTCTTGCATTGGCAATGGCCGTCTTCAATCCGAAATTCGATTCCGGGCTTGGACCGCCCTTGCGGGCCTGCATATAAATCTCCCGCCCGAGCTTAACGAATTTGTTATTTTTAGCCTGATCGGCCTTTCCTTTGCGGTCCTTGAACAATTTAAATTTTGGCATGATACTTCTCCCCCTGGCACAAATTCCATCTTATAATTTTATCATCAAAAGGAATGCGCGGTCAAAGGCTTGCCCGCCTCACTGTCCGTATAGTCCATCACCATGATCGCTTGCAGCGCCAGCGTGCCAACCAGCACAACAAGACATAAAAAAGAGAGACTCCGATGATCGGAGTCCCTCTGCACGGTCATACTATATTATAAGAAATATCGGATCTTATAACTTAGTAACGTTGGCTGCTTGAGCGCCACGGTTGCCTTCAGTAATATCGAATTCAACCTCTTGACCTTCTTCAAGCGTCTTGAAGCCGTCGCCTTGGATCGCAGAGTAATGTACGAAAACGTCTTCTCCGCCTTCTACCGAAATAAAGCCATAACCCTTCTCCGCGTTAAACCACTTAACTGTTCCTTTCAAATGAACAACCTCCTAAAAATGGCGCCGTTTTAACGGCGATATGTTTATTATACCCCCCTGGGGGAGAATATGCAAACGGCGTACAAGCCGTTAACACAAACTTAATTTAACCCATTTAGCCATATCTAAAACATCCGCCTTATACATTATTCTACGGGTTGATTTCCGCTCCACCGTTGGCTATGATGAAACAAATATATGTACACAGGGAGTATCTGCCAATGTTTAAGAAATATGAGATATACAAAAAAGACAAGTACAACATGCTTACAGTAGAGGTTCAAGGCAAAACCCTGATTGTTCGGGAAATTTCAGACCAGTGGGGCGAGGAATGCCACACCTTCGTTAGCCGCCCCGAAATGATGCACTGGGCACAGAACCGGTTCCGTGCAGCCGATTATGCGGGCAACGAGGAAGAGCTGCGGTCCATTATGGAAGCGTTCCGGTCAATATAACCGGGTACAGCCAGAGCAGACGGCATCCGGAAGGAAGTCGTTCCCTGCTTGGCGAAATGATAGGCACTACGCTATTAACCGCAACCCGGGAGGAACCAATGGACGCATCAGCTACTCTGATTTTTATTATCGCTTCATTCTCACTTGGCGCCGTCATCCTGATGAAGCGGGAATCCATTCCCGCAAGCATGCGCAGGGGTATCGCACTGGCAGCCATTGTATTTATCGCCTTTGCCTTTTTTCTTATTGTTTACAGCCTGTTTAACATGGGCACGACCCAGCCGTAAACATCCGGAATCATGAAATCCGCGGCAAGGGTACATACTAGGGGGTAAAAAGAAGGAGCTGTGCCATGAAATGGCTTGCTGTTCTGCTCACCCTAGGCCTGCTCGGTTCAGCCGTACATGCCCTGCCAGCCGCGACTTCCGATTCATGGAGGCTGTCCAATCATCCCTATAATTTAAGGAGGAGTCCGATGAATAACGTACCGAAACGTTCCGAAAGCAGCCCTGAATCGCAATGGAAACTCGAGGACTTGTTCCCTAACCAGGCTGCCTGGGATCAGGAATATGCTGAAGCGAAGGAACAAATCAAGAAAATTTCCGCTTATCAGGGCAAACTCGCCGACCCGCAGCAGCTTAGAGCTTGTTTTGAATTGGAGGATGAGCTGTCCCTGCATGTCGAGCGTCTGTACGTGTATGCCAATATGCGCCACCACGAGGATACGGCCGAGCCTGCCAACATGGCGCTTGCGGATAAATCCAAGAAGCTCAGCGTCGAAGCAGGTGAGGCCCTCTCCTTCATAACACCTGAGGTGCTCAGCCTGTCAGCGGAAGAGCTCGATCGCCTGATCGATAATCCGAATCTGGCAGAATACCGGTTCACGCTGGTGGAGATGAGAAGGCAGAAGGCTCATGTTCTGTCAAAGGCTGAGGAAGCGCTGCTTGCCCAGGCCGGCAATATTGCCCAAGCGCCAGGAACTGTCTTCAATATGCTGAATAACGCCGACTTGAAGTTTCCGAAGGTCAAGGATGAGAATGGTCAGGAAGTTGAGCTTACGCACGGCCGCTATATTCAATTCCTTGAGAGCAAAAACCGGGATGTACGGCGTGAAGCGTTCAAAGCGATGTACGATACATACGGCAAAATGAAAAATACGCTTGCCGCCACACTCAGCGCAAACGTCAACAAAAACATTTTCTACGCGCGTGCACGCAAATACCCTTCCGCCCTGGAGATGTCCCTCTACGGCGACAACATTCCAAAGGATGTCTATACGAATCTCATTGGCACCATTCACAAGCATCTGCCGCTTATGCACCGTTATATGGAGCTGCGCAAGAAGCTGCTGAAGGTCGATGAGCTGCATATGTATGATCTGTTTGCCCCTCTGGTAGACGAGTACAAGATGGACATTACCTATGAAGAAGCCAAAGCCAGAGTGCTTGACAGTCTCGAGCCGCTCGGGCAGGATTACCTGAAGGTGCTGCAGGAAGGCTTCGAGGAAGGCTGGATCGATGTCTATGAGAATGAAGGCAAGCGCAGCGGCGCTTACAGCTGGGGAGCTTATGGCACCCACCCTTACGTCCTGCTCAATCACAAGGATAACCTGAACAGCATGTTCACGCTCGCCCATGAGATGGGTCACGCGCTGCATTCTTATTACTCCGACACTAATCAGAAGTACCGTGACGCCCAGTATACGATCTTCCTTGCAGAAGTCGCATCTACGCTTAACGAAGCCCTGCTTATGCACTATATGCTGGAGAAATCGACAGACCCTAAGGAAAAAATGTATCTCCTGACCTACTACGCTGACCAGTTCCGCACCACGGTGTTCAGGCAGACCATGTTTGCCGAGTTTGAGATGCTGATTCACGACAAAGCAGAAGCGGGCGAATCTCTTACACCGCAGGAGCTGTCCGCCATCTACTATGATCTGAACAAGAAGTATTATGGCGAAGGCATGGTGGTTGACCAGGATATCGAGATGGAATGGGCAAGGATCCCGCATTTCTATACTAGCTTCTATGTGTATAAATATGCGACCGGCTTCTCGGCTGCAACCAGCTTCTCCAAACAGATCCTGGATGAAGGCACACCGGCTGTCGAGCGGTACCTCGGTTTCCTGAAGAGCGGAGGAAGCGACTACTCCATTAATATTCTTAAGAAGGCGGGCGTAGACATGTCCACCTCCGAGCCGATCAGCCAGGCAATGAGCGTGTTTGAGGACTTGATTGGACAAATGGAAGAACTCACGAAGAATCACTAAGCGGCTGCCTATAGGTAACTTAAATAACCGCCCCTGCAAGCTGGCGATAGATGCATCCCATGCATTCTCGGCCAACCCGCAGCGGGCGGTTTCCTTGTTCACTGTACCGGCATCGCCAGCATACCGATACCCGCTCCAATCAGACCGGCAAGACAGGATGCTGTGAAATTAACGACATCATTATTCATCCACACGGCACCGCGCATCCTCACCGTGTCTGTTCCGCAGTGCATCTCGCTCTCCGTCTCCAAGCCGCAGGTGCCGCAGCGGTAAATGGCCTGGACAGAAGCACCGAGCAGGGAATCCGCGACAGCACCCGCAATGCCGGCAGCTGCCGCTGCTCCAGCAATCGCAGCCGGATGGATGTCATAGGCGATTGTTCCGTCCAAAGGCATCAGCAGCAGCGCTGCAATGCCGATAAATAAGGCTCCAGCGGCGGCTGCTGTCGTTCCGAGCAGCGTTACGGCTCCGCTTGTGCCAGGCTCCACCTTCCGCCAGCCCAGCAGCATTCGCGGCTTAGAACGGCTCAGCGCACCAATTTCAGTCGCCCATGTATCCGCGTTGACAGCTGCCATCACACCGAGAAAACCAAACATAAGAAGCGGATGGGGAAATAGAGCATGCAGGGCACACAGCAGCAGTCCCAATCCGCCGTTAGCCCAGACCTGGACAGCATCTCTGCCCCCGCTCTTGGCGTACTTCGCTTCCGCCTTTGCCTTCGATCTATGCCTTCTCTTCCACTTGGACCAGAACGTACTGGAGAGGAAGAAGGCAATCAGCAGGCCAAACCATACCGGACCGCCAAGCATGACATAAGCAGCACCCATGACAGCAGCAGCCCATGCCCCTGAGGCTGTCAACGCAGCTTTCCGGTAAGCCGCATATCCAATTAAGCCGCTCCCCAACATTGCACATACGGCCAGCAACAAGGGGTTATCCAATATTCCTCGCATTTCGTACACCTGCCTTTGTTCAATGGCTTTACTCATTCCCTCCTGACTGAGATGATAGAACAGGCGGAACAGCCCGGTGCGGACGCTTGTCCTCTGCCGGGCTGCTAATGAGTTTGCTCACGTTGTTTTTTTGCGGAAAAAGGACAGTAATCCCCGTTTACGCGGCGAGTTTTCCTCCTGAAAGGCCGCTTCCCAGCGGTTCGGGTAATTCGTGCAGATCATAATATTCTGATCCATCCGGGCCAGCTCGCGCATTCTCGACAGGTTGTTCACCGTCCATGCCATCACTTCCAGCCCAGCAGCCCTAAACTCCCTCATGCGTGCAGTATTCAGGTTCTTATGTCCAATCGATAAGAAGCCTGCATCTAGCCTTCTCAGCTCTTCTATCAGTCCAGACGGGGCACCGTCGATGATAAGACCAGTCGTGATATCCGGCGATAGTTCACGGATTGCGCGAAGGGAAAGCCCGTCAAAGGAAGTAATGACAGAGTCTTCCACACGCCCCATCCGGTGCAGCAGGTCGACAACCGCCCGCTCCATGCCGGGATAACGGCCCCGGTATGTCTTCAGCTCAATATTTAGACGGCATCTGCCTTCAGTTAAACTCAGCACATCCTCGAGCAGAGGGATGGTCTCGCCTTCAAACAGGGGGTTAAACCAGCTTCCGGCATCCATAGCGTTCAAGCTCTGCGCATCATGTGCACCTACTCTTCCCCTTCGCCCGGTTGTCCGGCGCAGCTTCTCGTCATGAATGACCACGGGGACACCATCGCGGCTTAGCTGCACATCAAGCTCAATCCAATCCACGAATGGATAAGCAATTGCTTTCTTCATTGCGGCCATCGTATTCTCCGGGGCGAGCCCTGATGCCCCCCGGTGTGCAACACACCTGATATTCATATGAGCCCTCCCCCTTATCATCCAACCGCCGGTCAGTCGCAGCAGTTTGGTTATTATTATTATTTAGCCGAGATCCGGCCCTCCTTATCGATCGCAACGTCAAACGATATTGACTCCACCCACTTCAGCAGCTTCCTGGCTTCTTCACCTGCAAGCGGAGCGGGCTGTGAGTTCTCTGCCTTCATCGGATGAAGCTGAAGCTCGCAGCTCCCCGAACGGCTGCACACCGCATCCAGAACGCCTGTATCTCTCGTCCTGGGTGTATGCGTCATATTAAATATAAAATTACCCAGACTATAAGCAATCCACTTGCCTTTGTACTGTTCGAAGCCCTGGAGAACATGCGGATGGGAACCAATAACAAGGTCTGCGCCAGCGTCTATATAATCACGTGCGAGTCTCTTCTGTGTATCCACAGGAAAATCCTTCGTCTCTTCGCCCCAGTGGACCATGACGACGATCAAATCGTGTTCGGCACGCGCACGCTTGATGGCTGCTACAGCTCTCGTAGAATCATAGCTCTCCGCTACCCCGGCACGGTCCTTGTCCGCCTTCCATTTTCCGTCGGGAACAACACGAGACAGTCCAAAATAAGCGACGCTGAATCCTTGGGCCTCCAGAACCGCCGGTTCGAATGCCTCGGTGTCATTGTGCCCCGCGCCCATGCTCGGCAATCCTGCCTCACGCAGATGCCTGATCGTATCGAGAAGCCCCTCTACCCCCTGGTCCAGAGTATGGTTATTAGCAAGACTGACAACATCGATTCCAGCCTCAACCAACGATGGAACCAGGTCAGGGTGTCCCTTGAATACATACTGCTTATCTTCAGCCGGTACACCCCTCGTCGTGATCGGATTCTCCAGGTTGGCTGCCGTAAGATCCGGCTCCTGAAGGTAAGGCAGCGCCTTCTCATAGGGAAATCCCATTCCGTTAGTTCGCATAATCTTCTCAACCGATGCCGCGAGCAGTATATCGCCGACAAAAGCCAGACGAACCTTGGCCCCGTCATCCTCAAGCTGCGGATGTCTGGCATCCTCTGCTGGCAGTACAACCTCAGCATCGGCGCCCGCCTCCTCATCAGCTATTGAATCCCCTGCGTCGCTCCCAGATTCCGAGTTTGCGTTATCCGGCGCTGACCCCTCCAGGGATTCGCCCTCTGCCGCCGTGCCGCTTTGCTGATCATCAGCCGGTTCTTCGCCGGGTGGTACATTCTGGCGTGTTTCCTCATCTGCCTGACCTGATTCCTCTGCCGACTCTAACCCCGGCTGGTCGTTTCCGAAGCTGCCCAATTTGCCGCCGGAGATAAGAAATACGGCCGCTATTACGAGGATTACGGCCAGCATAATGCCATTCCATATGATAAGACGCTTCAGGCGTCTTGACTTTCGTTTGCGTTCACTGCTGCGGGAGTCTTTACGGGATACATACATAACGGTGAATAACCCCTTTAAGTTGATGGTAGAAGATTGCTTTCCCATTATAGCAGGAAACATTTAAGAGGCGTTAAGAAACTATAGTTAACCTCAGGCTATTTATAAAAATTTTAACAAATGAAACACCCCCGTTACCATGCTTTCATGGTCAGGACCAGAAAACACTGCCGGGGGTGTCGGTATGCTAGCTATAGTGAAACACCTAATTTTTGTCCAGCTCTTTCAGTACAAGCGCAGCGGTATCACGAGCCTGGCGAATGCAATCCGGCAAGCCAACGCCTTCAAATGCCGCCCCCGTCGCCCATACGCCCGGAAGCTTCGCTGCGAGCCGTTCACGGAATGCCCGGTACTGCTCGACATGGCCAACCGGATACTGAGGCATGGAATGGCGCAGCCGCGTAATTTCCGTAAAAATCGGCTCGGCCTCGATCCCGAGAATCGACCGGATATCCCTCAGCACAGCCGCTGTAAGCTGTTCATCCGGGAGGTCAACGGCCGCTTCTTCGCCAGAACGGCCTACGTAGCAGCGCAGCAGCACCTTGTCGTCAGGCGATGTATGCAGCCATTTGGTCGATGTCCAGGTACAAGCCGTAATAATCTTCCCTTCTGATCGAGGTACAAGGAACCCCGACCCGTCAAAGGTTAATCCGAACTTCTCCTTATCAAAGGCCAGCACAACATTGGCAACCGAAACATACCGGATGCTTTCCAGCTCCTTCGTATCCAGGTACGGCTTCAACAGCGGGACAGCCGAGAAGGAAGGAGCAGCAACGATAACCGCATCCGCATCCAGCCGTTCCCCGTTGTCAAGCTCTACCTCATACCGGGGAAGTGGCTGCTCTGCTTCTAAGGAAGGGCTGCTCTGCTTATGGATATGGGCCACCTTCCGTCCAAGCCGCAGACTGGCATGCGCCAGATGCTGTTCCAATGCTTCAACAACGGTGGTTAAGCCGTTGCGGAAGGTCAGGAATGTGATATTCCGGTACTTCTCTGGTGTTCCAGCAGATGCTGCCGTTGACCTGCGGCTGCGGCGCATGCCGCGAATAAGACTGCCATGCTTGCGTTCCGCCTCACGAAACTGCGGAAAGGTAGCCCGGAGGCTGAGCTTGTGCAGCTCGCCAGCATAGATGCCGGCGAGCAGCGGTTCCGCGATCCTCTCCACTACCTCGCCTCCCAGCCTTCGCTCAAGGAAGCCGCCAATCGATTCGTCGTCATTGCCCTTCCTGGCAGGCATCACAAAATCAAGCGCGGCCCGCAGCTTAGCCTTCGGTGACAACAGCCCCGTCTTAACGAACGGCATAATCTCCGTAGGTATGCCAAGTACCAGACCAGGCGGCATCGGATGCAGCTTGCCCCGGTTCAAGATATATGTCTTCTTGGCGGCCGGATTGATGGGCACAAGTTCGTCCTCCAGCCCTAAGTCCGCCGCCAGGTCAATCATCGGCTGCTTGCGGGCCAGGAATGAATCGGGGCCCTTCTCAATCACGAAGCCCTCCTTGCGGACAGTATTTATTTTCCCGCCTAATGAATCTGCCGGCTCGACAATTGTGATCCGCACTGCTCTTCCCTGCTCCTTGGCCTTACGGGATAAATAAAAAGCGGAGCTCAGACCGCTGATCCCTCCGCCAATAATGACAACCTGATCAACATGCTCTGTTCCCCGCATAACGCTAATCGCTCCCGTTCCTTGCTGCCATTACAGATTCAGCCAATGCTTCCATGTAAAACGGATCTGTGTTCAGCATTTCGATTCGTTCAAAATGTATACCAAGATTGTTCGCGAACGCCTTGGCTTCGATATCCAGATCATACAGCACTTCAAGATGGTCGGATACAAAGCCGATCGGCGCGGACAGTATATTCATGACCCCATCTGTATGCAAGCTCTGCATCGTGTCCAGAATATCAGGGCCAAGCCACGGTTCATGCGTCCGTCCCGCGCTCTGCCAGGTGAACTGCCAATCGGATACCCCTGCAGCCTCTGCTACCGCTTCCGATGTGGCCAGCAGCTGCTTGACGTAAGGGTCGCCCATCTCAAGAATTCTCTCCGGCAGACTATGCGCGCTGAACAGCACCTTCACGTCCGCCGGCCGAACCTCTCCACCGAACAGCTTTAAAGCGGCCTTCACACGATCAGCCAGCGCCGCAATCAGCTTGGGATGCAGATGATACTCTTCAACGGAAGCAAGCTTCATCCCCTTTGCTTCGGCTGTTTCCTTGGCACGCTTGATGTAGCTGCCGACGCTCATAACGGAATAATGCGGCGCCAGCACAATTCCAACCGCTTCGCGGATGCCGTCCGCTGCCATCTCTTCAACGCCGTCCTCAATAAAAGGCTTGGCGTGCTTTAAGCCCTGATAGCATTTATATGTACCGGGCGCAAGCCTGTCCAGTACTTCCTGCAGGCCTTGCACCTGACGGTCCGTGTTCTCCCTTAGCGGAAATACGCCGCCTACTATAGCTTCGTATCTGTCGGTCAGGTCTGCGAGCTGTTCAGGAGAAGGCGGATTACCCCGCCGGATATGGGTATAATACGGTTCAATATCCTCCATGCTGGCGGGTGTGCCGTAAGACATGACCAGCACGCCAATCTTACCGCTGCTTGTTTCAGCCATGATCTGCAGCCCCTTTCCCAGTTGTCCCTTCTGCTATGGCCTGTGCAGAATAACGGTGAATAAATTCAGTCAGCTGCCGCAGCTTGTCCAGTGAAGCTTCCGGATACAAGCCGTGCCCCAAATTAAACACATAGCCGGGCTGCTGTATGCCATAATCGATAATCTTCTTCGCTTCCGCCTCAATCACTTCAATCGGAGCCTCCAGAAGCACCGGGTCAAGATTACCCTGAACGGCAAACCGGTTCTCAAGCCGTCTTCTTCCCTCGGGGATGGAGACACGCCAGTCGAGCCCGATCACATCTGCCTTCAGTCCGCCCAGCTTGGGCAGCAGCTCGCCGGAGCTAACACCGGGAAAATATATCTTCGGCTGCGGCAGATCGCTCAGTGATTCAAAAATACGTGAGATCGTCGGCAGCACAAAGCGCTCGAAATCGTCCGGAGCGAGTGCCCCCACCCAGCTGTCGAACAGCTGGAATGCCTTCCCGCCCGCTTCAATGTGCGCGCGCAGATACGTAATAACCATGTCCCCCAGCTTGTCCATCAGCATGAACCACACGTCGGGTTCTCCGTACATCAGCGCCTTCGTGCGCAGATAATTCTTAGATGGACGTCCTTCAATTAGATAACTGGCAATGGTAAAAGGCGCGCCCGCGAATGTAATCAGCGGAACCTTCAGCTCCTTGTCCAGTATACGGATCGTCTCCAGAATATGGGGAAGATCCCCCTCAACATCAATCGGCTTCAGCCGCTCGACATCTGCTCTGGAGCGGATCGGATTGGCAATTACCGGACCGATATTCTGAACGATATCAAAATCGATTCCGATTGAGCCTACAGGATTCATAATGTCTGAATATAAAATGGCCGCATCCACTCCGAGCTTGCGGATTGGCATCATTGTCACTTCAGCGGCCAATTCGGGCTGCTTGCAGATCTCAAGCAGCGAATATTTTTCCTTAATCTTGCGGTAATCGGGATCATAACGACCCGCTTGGCGCATGTACCAGACGGGTACACGATCGACGCTTTCTTTCCGGCATGCCCGGATAAAACGGTCGTTATAGCTCATTCGCGCTCCCCATTTCTCTCTTTATACCTTCGTTACCATTATGCCCTTTTTGGAGTGGGCTAACAACTCCCGCCCGAAAAGTGTCTATGACAATACTTTGACAAATAAAACTAGCAGTGATAATAGTTATCACTGCTAGAATGCTGTATTATGACTTGCATGCTGCGCCCAGCTTATCAGGTGCTGGAAGCAGAGCGCTTAAATCGGGCATATGTTCCAGCACACCGCGGATATAGGGCTTATCCTCTACCGTCAGCGAGTAATATACCCACTGCCCCCTCCGGCTCTCGGATACAAGACCGTGAGATTTCAGCTTGCGAAGATGCTGGCTGATGCCCGGCTGCGACATGCCTAGAATATCAACAAGCTCGCAGACGCACAGATCGCGCGCCTTGAGCAGGGTTAGGATTGTCAGGCGTGTTTTGTCGCCAAGCATCTTAAGTTTGTCTGCTATATCATGAAATTGTTCCATGCGCTTTACACCTCCAGCTGTGTCCGCTGCAGCGCACCGGCTGGCTTAGCTGCCCTGCGCAGGAAACAGGCGCTCAAGCGCCTCCCGCTGCTTGGGCTTCACGCTTAATACCGGCCTTCTGCCCTTAGCCTGCTGCTCCGCTTCCTCAAGGGAACGGCTAAGTCCCAGCTTCAACAGTGTTCCGACTGCTACCGCCCCGGTTCTTCCTTTGCCGCCGCCGCAGTGAAAGCCGACCTTCTCGCCCTTGTTGTAGGCTTCTATTACCTGATCAATCGCCGTCTTCAGCTGCTCGGCTTGAACCTCAGCCGCCTCATCACTTAAGCCTGCTTTTACCCACTTTACGTCATCCGACGGATAAGCGCAACCTTCCGCCTCCTCGCGCAGATCGACAATAACCTTGACCCCTTCGCGCTTCACCATATCCTCTACATCCTTGGCCCCGCCCATATAGATGCGGTTATCGACCAGGCTGTCATAGGAGCGTTCTGAACTCATGCCGCTAATCTCCCCTCTTGTGCCGGCTGCTGTTACATCCTTCTTGATGTCGTCAATGCCAGGCTTTCCTCTACTTGCCTTCCTTAACAAACGCCGCGATCCGCTGCTTAATGGAGTCCCGTACCTGCCGGAATTGGGTCATAATCTCCTCTTCCGTGCCAGTCGCCTTCGCCGGGTCTTCGAAGCCCCAATGCCATTTTACAACATTCGTATTGGAAATTACCGGACAATGCTCATCCGCATGGCCGCACAGCGTAATAACATAATCTGCACGGTTCAGAAGTTCTGGGTCGATTACATCCGAGCTGTTGCCGCTGATGTCTACGCCCGCTTCCTTCATTACTTGCACGGCTCTTGGATTAAGACCATGTGCTTCAAGCCCTGCGCTCTTAACCTCATATTGGTCGCCGCCCAGCTCATTCAGGAAGCCGTCCGCCATCTGGCTTCTGCAGGAGTTGCCTGTGCAAAGGAAATAAACTAGTTTTTTAGTCATTGGAAAGTTCCTCTCTTCTATTTGGGATGATGGGGGTGCTGCTGTAAATCTCAAACATTACGCAACAATCAGCAGCCAGATATATAATCCGGCTAATGTGATAAACAGGGTTGGTACCGTCAGCACAATACCGATCTTGAAATAGTAGCCCCAGCTGATCTTCACGCCCTTGCGGGATAGAACATGAAGCCACAGCAGGGTGGCAAGCGAGCCGATTGGCGTAATCTTCGGACCGAGGTCAGAGCCGATCACATTCGCATAGATCAGCGCCTCGCGAATCGAACCGGCAGTGCTGGTCGAGTCGATCGCCAGGGCATCAATCATGACCGTCGGCATATTGTTCATAACCGAGGACAGGATGGCCGCTATAAACCCCATACCCATGGCAGCAGCGAACAGCCCTTGATCCGCGACAGCCTGGATCACTTTCCCCAGCATATCGGTCAGCCCGACATTACGGAGTCCGTACACGACAACATACATGCCGATTGAGAACACAACGACCGCCCAAGGGGCACCCTTAATCATCTGCCAGGTCTGAACAGCCGGGCTGAGCCGGGCAAACAAGATAAAGATAAGGGCAACCACGCCGGCTATGATAGACACCGGTACATTAATGAACTCACTAGCGAGATACGCAACGAGCAGAACCCCCAGGATAAACCAGGACAGTTTGAACAACCTCGGATCACGGATCGCCTCAGCTGGCTTCTTCAAGGAAGCGGCATCGTAATCCCCCGGTATGTCCTTGCGGAAAAACAAATACAGAACGACGAGGCTGGCCAAAATCGAGAACAGATTCGGAACAATCATCCGGCTTGCATATTCCACGAAGCCGATGCCGAAATAGTCGGCTGAGACGATATTAACCAGATTACTTACAATTAGCGGTAGTGAAGCTGTATCCGCTATGAAGCCGCTGGCCATAATGAACGGCAGAATCATCCGTTCCCGGAAATTCAGCGCACGTACCATAGCCAGGACGATCGGCGTCAGGATTAATGCCGCGCCGTCATTGGCAAACAAAGCAGCTACTGCAGCTCCAAGCAGCACCACATATGTAAACATACGCCGGCCGCTGCCCCCCGCAAGCCTTGCCATATGCAGAGCCGCCCATTCGAAGAAACCAATCTCATCGAGAATAAGCGATATAAGTATGACGGCTACGAAGGCAAGCGTGGCGTTCCATACAATGCCCGTTACCGTTCCGACATCCTGCAGCGTTACAACCCCGAAGAGCAGGGCAAGCACCGCTCCCGCAGAAGCGGACCAGCCGATATTTAAACCCTTGGGCTGCCAGATGACAAATGTCAGTGTCACTACGAAAATAATTATAGCTAAACCAGTCATATTTCCCTCCAGATTCATGTTACATCATGTATGGTCTTTCCCTGTTGTGTTCGGCCATAACACTACGTAAGCATATAATTATTCGCTAATATTGTAAAGCTGTTTTTGTCTTCTATATATCTTTGCTGACCTCGTCTATCTGATCTTCATATAAGTCAATATACAGATTCCCTTGTCTGTCGCATTGAGCCAGGTAAACATCCTCGACCCGGATGTCCCTCTCTTTCAGCTTCGTCAGCACCCACTTCCGGCTGAAGCCGGTGAACGATAAGGTTGAGTCCATAATTTTACCGTCCAGAATAATCTCAAAAGCAAGGCCTTCCGACTCAATATTCAGGCCAAGATCCTTTACGGTCACAGTTCGGTGATCACGCTTCAGCATAACGTTGAATTTGCCGCTTGGCTCAATAACGGCGTAATCAACCTCCCGTGTATGAAATATACTTTTGTTCCGCAGCAGGGATACCAGCTCTTCATTCGTAATTCTCTCCTTCCGCAGGTTATCCTCCAGGATCTTGCCATCCCTTATAAGGACAGTTGGTGTACTCTCTACAATGATGCGCATCTTCCTGCTCTTGATCTGCATATACTCCAATCCCAGGGGAATAGAGCCCCACACGACCAGGGAAACGAGTCCGAGGTACCAATCCCCGCCCATCTCAAGGGACACGTTGCCCGCCAAGTCGCCAATTGTGATCCCGATTATGTACTCGAAGAAGGTCATTTGCGAAATCTGCCTCTTGCCAAGAATTCTTGTCAGGACAAACATGAAGACAAGCGCTATAAGCGACTGAATGATGACTTTTCCCCAGATTGGCATTGCTGTTTGACCCTCCTCGGCGTGCTAATTGTTAGCTTGCCCAGCAGGTACAATTTCATGACCGGCCGTTACGGGGTAATGGTTCGGAGAAGAATCCGGGCCAAAGTGGTATACTGGTACAACTAGATATAGAGAAAGGCAGGTGCGGCACGATGGAACAATGGAAAATCAATCTGCTCGTGCTGTGGATTGGACAGTTTTTGGTGCTTGCCGGGATGACGATGATCATCCCTTTTTTGTCCTTGTACCTCCAGCAGGATTTCGGGCTCACCGATGAGCATGAGATTGCAACCTGGGCGGGAATTATTTTTGCGGGAAATTTTGTGACCTCATTTCTATTTCAGCCCCTGTGGGGTAAGCTTGCTGACCGTTACGGCCGAAAAATCATGCTGCTGCGCTCAGGCTTCGGCATGTCAGCTGTCATGGTGCTGATGGGCTTCGCCCAGCTTCCCTGGCATCTGCTGGCGCTTCGTATGCTGAACGGCACCATCTCAGGCTTCAGCCCTGCCTCGGTAGCGCTGGTATCTGCCACAACACCGAAGGAAAAGATGGGATTTGCCATGGGCATGGTTCAATCCGGTGCCATCGCCGGCACGATCATGGGACCGTTCATCGGCGGCCTTCTCGCTGACGCTGTAGGCTTCCGCCCCATCTTTTATATCACCGGAACCCTGCTGTTCCTGGCTTCGCTCTGTGCAATGCTGCTTGTGAAGGAGAATTTTGACCGGGCCAAGGCCAAGGCAGCTCCGCAAATTTCCGTGCTTCAAGGCTTTAAGGAAATCAGTCACATTCCCCAGCTGACTGCTTTGTTTGCGGTGACCTTCATGATTCAGTTTGCGTTAATGAGCCCGATGCCGCTCATCCCGCTGTATGTGCAGCATCTGCACGGCACTGCTGAAAATCTGGCCTTCTGGGCAGGCTTTGTCGGTTCTGTTACCGGATTGTCCAACATGATCGCCTCCCCGCTGCTTGGGCGGATCAGCGACCGTACTGGTGCCCAGAAGGTACTTGGCATCTGCTTGATCGGAGCCGCGATTATGTTCATTCCGCAAGCCTTTGTCGGTGAAGTGTGGCAGCTGCTTGTTGTCCGCTTCGCGCTTGGCATCTTCCTCGGTGGACTTATCCCAAGCGTGAATGCTCTTATCCGGCGGTATACGCCAGACGGTATGGAAAGCCGTTCTTACAGCTTTAACAGCAGTACGCTAAGCCTTGGCAACGTTGTCGGGCCGATCGTCGGCGGACTTATCTCCGGCTGGATTGGCATAGAAGGCGTCTTCCTGGTTGCCGCTGTCCTGCTGTTCATCAACGCTCTGTGGGTAAGAGCTGTCGTTATTGGCAAAAAGGAGCTGTCCCCAAGGTCCAGATAGACCCGGGGCAGCTCCTTTTGCTGCTTGCCTTAACTCTTCACTACAGCCAGTGCAAGACCGTCATAGGCTGGAAGTATGGTGCTATCCAGCCGTTCATCCGCTGCAAGCCGCTCATTAAACATCCGCATGGCGCGGACGGAAGGCCCCTGCTTAGCGGGGTCACTGACCCGTCCTTTAAGGAAGACATTATCCGCTGCTATTATAGCTCCGGGAAGCGCCAGCTTCATGCACCACTCCAGATAGTCCGGGTAGCCTTCCTTATCCGCATCAATGAAGAAGAAGTCAAACCTTTTGCCGTCCGCAGCAAGCTCCGCCAGACTGTCTCTTGCATCGCCGATCAGATAATTCACCTTGCCTCCAAGCCCAGCCCCCGTCATATGGGCATAGGCCACATTCACATACTCATGACGAACCTCCAGGGAAGTCAGCATGCCTCCGTCACCCAGCCCTCGTGCCAGGCAGATCCCGCTGTAACCGCCAAGCGCTCCAATCTCCAATATGCTGCTTGCCCCTGATGCCCGGACAAGCAGGGTCAGCAGTCTGCCATACGCCGGCGCGACCGAGATCGCCGGCATGCCTGCTGCCCGGATGCCTTCCTCTGCGCGCTGCAGATCGGCATCCGGCGGGTACAGGCTTTCCGTGTAATGCTCCGCATTATGCACGGGTTATCCTCTCCTTCGATTGTCATTTCCTCCTGATTTGTCCTATACTAGATTGTAACTTTTCAAGGCTTCGGATACAACCGTGCCTTAATTCGACTGGGAAGCGGTGCGATATAGGAATGAAGACAATTGAACTGATCGCCACATCACCGATGGGGCTTGAAGCCATAGTTGCCCGGGAGCTTCGCGATCTCGGGTATGAGCATGTTACCGTAGACAACGGACGCGTGACCTTTCGCGGTACCCCGGCCGACATCAGCCGCGCCAATCTGTGGCTGCGGACCGCAGACCGGGTTCTGGTCAAGATGGGAGAATTTGATGCCCTTACCTTTGATGAATTGTTTGAGGGAACCAAGGCACTGGACTGGCCCGACTGGATTCCCGGGGACGCCGAATTCCCTGTAGAGGGACGTTCGCATAAGTCCCAGCTGTCCAGTGTCCCCGCCTGTCAGGGCATCGTCAAGAAAGCCGTCGTGGAGAAGATGAAGCAGCGCTATAATACAGAATGGTTTCCGGAAGACGGTGCCCGTTATGTGATTGAGGTGTCATTGCTCAAGGACCGGGCTACACTCACACTGGATACGACGGGTCCAGGCCTGCATAAACGCGGCTACCGGAAGCTTGTTACAGAAGCGCCGCTCAAGGAGACCATGGCGGCAGCCATCATTATGATCAGCCGCTGGCGCCCGCACAGGCCGCTGTATGATCCGTTCTGCGGATCGGGCACCTTCCCTGTAGAAGCCGCCATGATTGGCTGGAACATTGCCCCCGGGCTGCGGAGAACCTTCAACAGCGAGCTGTGGCCGATCATTGGCGAACAGGCATGGGAGCAGGCACGCGAAGAAGCTTACGATCTGGTAAAGGATGATATCCCGCTTGAGATCGGCGGATCGGATATTGATCCCAAAGCGATCGAGGTCGCGGAAGCCTCTGCCAAGAAAGCCGGCTTCGCCAAAGAGCTCAAGTTCCACACTCTGCCCGTGTCGAAGGTTAAGCTCGACAGCGACTATGGCTGCATCGTGACCAATCCTCCGTATGGTGAACGGCTTGGAGATGACCGTGAAGCAGAGAAGACCGTCCGCTCTCTCGGTTTTACAGCCTCCGTGCTGTCCACCTGGTCCGTGTTCGCCCTAAGTCCCGCCCGTTCCTTTGAGCATTATTACGGAAAGCCGGCCGACAAAAAACGCAAGCTCTTTAACGGTCGGATCGAGTGTAACCTGTATCAGTATCTGGGTCCGCTGCCCCCTCTTCCGAAGCAGGACGAGTCCCCTTAGACTCCCGGGCGGGCAGGTTCTCTTCACGTTTATAAAACAGCAGCCCGTGGTGCATGATAACCGAACCGGGTTGTTGTGATATTGTAAACCAGGAAGGGACCGCCGCTTATGCTGACGATGCTGATTTCTCCCGCACGCCAGGGTATCCGCTTCCTGTTCCGTCTCATGGAACGGGCTTATGCGCTGGACGTGCTTCTTTTTTATCTTCTTATGCTCGCTAAGCTCTACCTGTTCGACCGCATGGTTCATGTACGGAATATGATGATGACACCCACCGATGCCCTTGTAGCAGCAGGCACTCTGGCGCTGCTCAGCTTCTGGACCGTATGGCTGCCAGTCAGGGCTCGGCTGGCGATGCTGGCAGCACTCAATATCCTGCTTACGATCGTGCTGTACGCCGACCTCATATATTTCCGTTACTTCCAGGATCTTATCTCGGTACCGGTGCTGCTGCAGGCCGGGCAGCTTGGCTCGCTAGGTGAAAGCATAGGTGCCCTGCTGGATTTCCGCGATCTGCTGTTCGCTGCAGATTGGCTCATCCTTATCCCGTTAGCCCTGTACGCTGTATTCGCGAGCGGTCGCTCAGCGGAAGGCCGGGGATTGCAGCCTAAAGGCTTAACCCGCAACCTCCGGCCTCTCCGTTATGCCGCCGGAATACTGCTGCTTTCCGCAGGGATAACATTCGTCAATGTACCGGTCACCAAGGCCAAGAACACATGGGCTCAAGGATTGTTTACCGGCAACTGGTGGAACCTGTCCTTATATAATGTCACAGGTCTCTACGGTTTCCACGGTTATGACACGTACCGCTTCATTACGCAGCAATGGCTTGGCGGCAAAAAGCTAACAGACGAAGAAGTTTCCGCATCCTCCAGCTGGTTTGAAGAACGCGGTCTGCTGCGCAAGGCTGCCCAACAGGATAAGCTGTTCGGCGCTTATAGAGGCCGCAATCTCATCTTGGTTCAGGGAGAAGCCTTGCAAAGCTTTGTCATTAACCGCTCTATCCAAGGCAGTGAAATTACACCTAATCTTAACCGGCTGCTGAAGGAAAGCTGGTATTTCAACCGTTTTTATCATCAGGTTTCCCAGGGACGCACTTCAGACGCCGACTTTGCCGCTCAATGCTCGCAGCATCCGCTGCAGAGCGGCTCGGTATTTTTTCGGCATGCCGACCACACCTTTGACTGTCTGCCGCATACACTCCGAAATGCCGGATATGGCACGACTGTTTATCACGCTTATGATGCCGGTTTTTGGAACCGCAACACGGTATACCGGAATATGGGCTATGACAGGTTCTACAGCAAGAAACATTATGAGATGGATGAGCCGCTCGGGTGGTCGCTTGGCGACCGTTCCTTCTTCCGGCAATCCGCTGGTTGGATCGCTGAGCAGCAGCAGCCATTTTATTCGTTCCTGATCACACTCTCGAGCCATCACCCGTACAAGCTGCCTGCCGGCTATGAGAAGCTGGACGTTGGAGTCTACAAGAACACGCTCTTCGGAGACTATTTGCAAGCCATCCATTATCTTGATTCGGCACTGGGCCATTTCATCGGTTCGCTTAAGGAGAAAGGGCTGTGGGATAAGTCCATCTTTATCTTCTATGGCGACCACGACAACTCAATCCGGGACTGGTCCAAATTCGAGAAGATAATCGGGCACAAGCTGAACGAGGTTGACCGCTATCAGACGCTGAAGCAGGTCCCCCTTGTCATTCATCTGCCCGACGGAGCCAAGGCCGGAACAGTAAGCACCGAAGTGGGCGGTCAGGTTGATATTGCACCCTCCATCCTCCATCTGCTCGGCATCGACAGCAGCAGCTTGGCCATGGCGGGCCGTCCGATTACGACGGATCAGCCGGCGGACAGCAGGATAACCGTCTTCCGCAGCGGGGCATTCACAGACGGCCGAATCTTCTATCTGCCGGCAGGCAGCAGCTCCATTCAAGGCTGCTTCCGTGCAGACAGCGGTGATCCGCTGCCTCATGAAGAGTGCGCAGAAGGACGCAAGGCCGCAGCTGCAGAAATCACACATTCCATGAATGTGGTGGAGGGCAACCTGCTTAAGCGGTTGCGTAGTAGGCCATAGGGCTCTAACAACGAACAAGGGCTCTCTCCTGCCGGATTGATATCCGGTGCGGAGAGAGCCCTTGTCACTTATCTGACAGATCTGCTAAGGCTTCTTAATAAATTGCTTGGCTTTCTCAATAACTTCGTCCTCGGTCGGCGCCTTTAAGTAACGGCCATTAATAAATACAAAAGCATATTTGGCGCAGGGACCGCAGTAAGACTTGCAGCCGACCTTAATCTCGGCATCTGGTGCCAGCTTCTGCAGCTTGGGCAGAGCCGTTTTCACACGCATATGCTTGCATTTGTCACAAATTCGGATATCGTTAGCCATAATTCCCCTTCATTCCGGCACGGCCGGCCTGCCGACCTTATGATCAGTGGTCTCCGTGGTTGCCTTTGGTCGGATTCGTAATCGCGAAGCCTTCCTTCGGTACGTAAAAGTAGTCAATACGAACACCGTCAAGCATGTCCTCACCTTTAGCGAGCAGCACATCAATTCCCTTATCCGTGGAAACGACCTCGTCGCCTTCCTTCGCGTCATCAAGCGTCATGCCGTAGTGCGCATGGTCACCGTGCGAATGAGTAACGTACACCCTCAGCTTCTTGCCCTCATTCTCAGGCTTGTTCAATTCTTCAAGCAGCACCTTGGCCGCATTGCGTGAAATTTTGCATCTCATAACTTATGTTCCAGCTCCTTCGTCAGTGCCCCTATATGAGAACACCACTGCGTCATCGATAAGTAAATCTTCTTCATTGTAATGAATCGACACCCGAAGTTCAACAGCAGCTTCAGATATTCGGATATTTGGATTCGGTGAGGCGGGTAAACCATTCCGCGGCGAACATGGTGACAGCAATATCATCCACAGGGACAAACGGCATCACATCGGGCAGCACCCAGTATAACGCAACAGGCAGCAGAAACAACAGCTTGTCCACCAGCTTCACCTGCGGCGAGCGGACCAACCGGTAAATCCGCACAAATACATGCTTCCAATGGCGCAAAGAGAGCAGTGACCGTTTACGTGCCATCCGTATCCCTCCTTTGCGCCATTATAGCATAAGCGCCCGCCTCCCTGCATGCGGAACCGCCTGGCCTTTACTCCGCTGTCATTACTTCCAGCAGCAAAGGCGCCATTTCGTCATAGATATCGGCAAACTGCGATAACGGGAGCGGATTGACACCATAACCCGCCTCAATTGTAAATCCGGGCTTCCCGAACTCCTGTATGAACCAATCCTTGTAACCGGCATCGCTTCCTGTCAGCTTGACGGGACGGTAGCCGCTAACCAAGCCAAGCCGTGCGGCAAGCTGTTCCGAGCCAGGCGGCTCCATATCCCGGTAGTTCCAGTAAATTTCCTGTCCCTGGGTATGCAGCGCAAGGATGATATCGAATTGTTCCCTGCGTGCCAGCTCAGCGATTGCCGCGGCCTCCGGCTCGCTTAGCGGCGCAGTTCCGGGATAATCGCGAGGTCCCGGCCCGTCTGTCCCCCGTCTCGCACACTCTTCTTCCCAATGAGCGGGGAACTGGTCATTCAAGTCCACTCCGCGTATATTCGCTTTCCAGCGGAAGAAACGGGGAGAGTAGCGGTTCCATTTTAGCAGGCTTTCATAATAGGGGTGAGACGGCGTTGCGCCCTGTTGAGCCAGCTCAACACCATCGGGATTCACCATTGGCGCGACAATCAGCTGGCAGCGGCGGAGCAGCGCTTCAGGTTCAACCCCCCGGTAAGTCTCTCCTAGCGAAAGCGCCCGGGCCAGGTCTTCAATATAAGTCATCGCCACCAGTGAAGTAATCCATTCATTCGCGTGAAATGCTGCATTGATATGAATGCGGCGTGTCCCCGTGCCCAGCCTGATATAGACCAGGGGCTGGCCAAGCACACTGCTGCCATATTCACCAATCTCGAGGAAGGGATATAAAGACTTAAGCCTGCCCAGATCACGTGCGAGCTGACGGGGGCCGTATTCTTCATTAGCTTCTACAATTCTGCCGCTCATACCCGGCGGAATCGTTACCAGCTGCCCAGGAAGCAGCGCCTGCGGGTTGAGGTACGGATTAACGGCCATAATCCGGTTAACCGGTACGCCAAACATCCGGGCAATGCCCATCATGGTATCCCCCTGCTGAATACAGTACTGCTGGGGCTCAGGCGTCGGAATCGACAGGACAAGCCCAGGGGACAGATGGTTTGCGGAGGAAATATGCGGGTTGGCTGTATAGATGGCGTCCGCATGAAGGTGAAACATCTTGGCGATGCGCAGCACCGTATCACCCGGCTGTACGATGTAACGGAACATGGGCGGTTGCCTCCCAAAAAGTCGGATTTTCCACCATGTTTATGCGGGGCATGCACCTAGTATGTATCCGAACCCGCCTGGCCAAGGGCTGAGCCCGTCCTCTATAACGGCAGGAAAGCTGCCTCAGACTATGTCTGGCGGGCAGCTTCCCAAATCCTGCGTATTAAGCCAAGTTAAGTCAGCCGATATGCGGGACCTGCCACACAATCGGTGTTAATTCGATCTGCTCATTCAGCCATTGCTGAGCAATCATTTTGAACATCTGCGGATCACCGCTGCAGCAGAATTGGTGCACAGGCAGCAGATCGCCGCGGGCAAGCTTGCCCTTGTCATGTAGGATCGTACTGATATCACGCGCTGTCTCCTCTGCCGAGCTGATCAAGGCGATCTGACCGCCCATAACATCGGAGATGGTCTCTGCCAAGAACGGATAATGCGTGCAGCCCAAAATTAAGGTGTCTATCCGTGTGGACCTAAGGCCAGCCAATGATTCATTGACTGTATTATAGGTCTCCTCTGACCGGAAGTTCCCTCTCTCTACCAGCGGAACGAATCTTGGACAGGCAACACTCACGACATCAACATGCGGGGACAACTGCTTCAAGGCCTGTTCATACGCGCCGCTGTTCACCGTGCCTTCCGTGCCAATCACCCCGATATAGCCGGACTGTGTCCGGTTAATGGCAGCTCTGGCTCCCGGATGGACAACGCCGATCACCGGAATGGACACGCGTGAACGGATCGTCTCAAGTGCAAAGGCAGTCGCGGTATTGCAGGCAATAACAATCATTTTCGGTGAAAATTTCAGTAAATAATCTACGATTTCCTGCGTATAACGAATGACCTCTTGAGCCGGCCTTGGGCCGTACGGGGTGCGCGCAGTATCGCCGAAATAGATGATTTTCTCGCGCGGGAGCTGTCTCATCACTTCCTTGGCTACTGTTAAACCGCCCACGCCCGAATCTAGTATAGCAATCGGCTGTTGCACATATACACCGCTTTCCTTGTCTTTAAGATACGTAAGTTCAGTCACCATACCATATGAAAATTAGGGCAAAAACGTACCTACATCTTAGCGTAAATTCAGACAAGGTTCAAGAAGAGGCGAATGGCTTGCCAGCCGCAGTAAAAGGGCCCGCAACCTGAAGATCAGGAGGGGCCCTTTAAGGGTGCAAGGATATAAAGAATTAGGAAACTACCGACATATTATCGCCCTGCGGGCTGTCCGTCTGCTCTTTCGATTTGCCCCACGGATTAACCGAGCCGATGGTGTCCTTCGCCTTGCCGGCGATAGATGCTGTTTGGCTTCCTACCTGCCTTGCGATTTTGGCAGTTGATTCCGTAACTTGGCCGGCTACCTTACGTGTGGAATCATAGGCTTGCTGCGTGCCATCCGCAATATCCCTGCGCAGCTCCTTGCCGGCTTTCGGGGCAAACAGCAGTGCAGTTACCGCACCAACAGCCAGGCCGGCTGCTGTTCCAATCAGGAAGTTTTTTAATGGATTGTTCTGATTCATCATTTTAATCGCTCCCTTCAGATCTTATCGTGCCCTACGTCATGGGTTTGACATTCCGGAGATCGGGCGGTGGGGATATTTTTCGAACGCCACCATGTCCAGGCAGCCCATCCCAGTTCAGCCAGCTCCAGCGCTTCGCCAATCTGCTTCTGGCGACTGTTTACAGCCTGCTCTACTTGCCGGGAAGCCTTCTCGCCTATAGCTGCCGTTATCCGGCTCGCTGCCGCCGCTGCATGCATAGCCGCATCTCCAAGCTCCTCAACCGCTGCAAACAGCTTGTCGGCTCTTGCCAGTTGACGATTAACCGACGCGGCTGTCTCGGCGGCGCTGCCGCTCGCTTGACGAAGCTCCTTCAGCAGCAGAAGCGTCTCTCTCTGCAGCTCAGCGGCCCCCTCTTCCATCCGGCCGAGCTTGCGCTTTAGCTGAAGCAGGCTGACAAGCATAATTGCCGCCAGTGCCAAAAAAGCCGCTGTAGCCGTTGCTGCACACCATATCAACACCATACGCCAGAATCCTCCTTCCAGTAAGCCCATGGACGAATGCCCAATTCGTACTGACAGTATAGTCATCATGGGCTTGACCTGACACAACTTTTTCAAGGAAGTACTTCGGGTGCAAAATACAAAAAAATAAAGAGCAGCCGCCGCCGTAAACTACGGCTTATCGGACTACTCTGTAGGAATTATCGTATAGCTGCACCTGCTGCCGCCTTTGGCAAGGCATTCCGTACGCTCCACCTTCGCCTCCAGCAGCGCTTCAAACAGCTCCAGCTCGCAGCTGCAGGCCTGCTGATAGCGCCCGGCTACCTGGGCAATAGGACAGTTGTATTCATTCATGACAAATCCGGTGTCCGGATTGGCTTCAGCCGGCTCAACCTCCACCATGTATCCGCCGGCATTCTGAATGCGGGCAAGCTCAGATACCCGCTCACGAAGCGACTTGCCTTCCATGGCCCCGGCATAGCGCTGCTTCAGCTTCAGCTTCCTGGCTTCAAACAGGCGGCCAATCGTATCCCCGCCGTCCTCCAGTTCCTCTAGCAAATCGAGTGCCAGCGTATGGTAATTTCGTGGAAACAGCTGCTCCGCTTCCTCCGTCAACCCGTAAACATACGCCGGTCTGCCCATCGGCTGTTTCACCAGCGAAGGCGCAATATAACCGTCTGACTCCAATGCGCTGAGATGACGCCTCACAGCCATCTCAGTTATCCCCAAATGCCTGGAGAGCTCTCCTGCGCTTCTTGGACCTTTTGTTTTTAGCAGCTTTAACACCATCTGGCGGGTCGTACCATCATGCCGGTTCCCGGATTCAGTCATTTGCTCGTCTTTACCTGCTGTTCCCATCACGGTCACCTCCTGGAGTTATCGCTGCCTAAAGCAGCTCCCGGCTTAAATATCCTTCCACCGAATCTTTAAACACAGTAAGGATATGCGGGAGAATCGGAGTAAGCGGGTGCAGCTCGCTGCGGTTCCACTTGTAATAGTCCTGAACGAGCGGCTTGCGGAGCTTCACAAGCTCCAGCAGCTTTTCCCGTATCTCAGCCGGGAATACACCTTCAGCACCCGTTATATCAATAATGTCCTCGTAACTGCTCGCATCCCGCATCAGAAAGCCGTCAATTAGATAGCTCCCGACGTCAGTCACGATCTCGATGGCCATATGCAGCGCTCTCTCCTGTGCCAGCCCCTGCAGCAGGGTTCCATCCCACGCTTCGGCGAGCTGGCTCATTCCTTCCGCTGCAGCCGGCACGGCAGCCAGCCGCTCGGCGATTTGTTCCCGGTTGACGTAATACACCGTTAGCCCCCGCCCTTTACGATTTCTTCTTCTTAGCCTTCCGCTTCAGCCATACCGCCATTACAATACAGCTGATAATAACAACGAGAAGGTATGTCATCATTTCATATACGTCTCTCATGATCCTGTTCTCGGCTCCTTGTTCGGCTTAACTGCTTATCCCGCGGAACGACCTGCTTTAGCCTTCGTAATCCACGGTCACCGAGGATTCACTTACCTCTTTAATATGCTCAACAACCTTCTGGTGAACCGGATGCACCTGGTAAGCGCCCAGCGCATCAAGCGATTCGAATTTGGTTAACAGGGAGATATCGTATGAACGCTCGGAATGGATAATATCAATTCCAACCTCAATGTACTTCAGTTCCTCAATCTTGCCCTCCATGTCCCGCAAAACCTGGGCCGTACGCTCTGCACTTTCCCGGCTGCGGTCCTTCAGCTTAAAGAACACCATGTGTGTAATCATATCCCGATCCACTCCCCCATTAAAATAAGGGTCAGGCGCCGCGAATGGCCGGTCCCCTTTTGTCACATAATAACCGAAACAGGCGCCTTTGGGCAATCTTTCTGCAGCGGGAGGCAGATTATGCGCAGACGTTATCCATTCACGATCGCCGCCACCTTATTCGGGGTGGCCCTATGCATGTACAACTATACAGGCTATGATCCGCACAACTTCATCTTCTTCATGCTCAGCGTACCGGCCTGGGCTGTGGATCTGTTCGTAGATATCCATGAAGTCAGTGTACTGCTCATGTATGCTCTGACCATCGCCTCATGGGCACTGATCGGCTACATTACAGATCGCCTCATCTTGCGGGAGAGGCGCAGATCCCGCTCACGCTCCAGAGCATAAGATCTATTCCGAACTAACCTCCCTAAACAAAAAGGAGCCTGGCGGCTCCTCTGTACGCAAAACTTATGCAGCTTCTACAACCAGCGTGGATATCATCGTCGCATGCCCGGTACCGCAAGGAATGGAACATGCAATCTTGTACTCGCCCGGCTTATCAAATACGATGTCCTTCTGCAGCTCGTCACCTTCCAGCTTAATGCCGAGCTCTGGAATCTCTAGACCATGGATGCCGCTCTTGTTTACCAGCTTCATGCGGACCGTGTCGCCCTGCTTAACCGTGTACACCTCTTGATCGAATACAAAATCATTGGAGGCCTGAATCTTCATAAGTACCATACCCTCTGGCAGGCTAGCTGATTCATCTACAGGTTTCTCCGGAAGGTTGAACGTAATCAGGTACAACCCCAGGACGGAAGCCGCAATGAATACGACGAACATCAACCACTTGTACATTGCTCCGTGTCCCCTTTACTCGTATTGTCTACTCTTTATATTACCTAAGATGGTCCGATATACTCAACCTTAAACTGCGGGGACGGGAAAAGTTTTTTTGAGTTTATGACAAAACTATGAACTTTTTCACACTGGATCTATTAAGTAGTTTTGATCCATTGACATTCTTCACCCTTCCGTCTCAGGGGTATAGCTCTTGAGGATACGCTCCGCCTCAACCCGGACAAAATTCCACTGAAGAGAAAACTCATGATGGTATCCTCTGCACACATAACGTGCGGTCAATCTTTCGGGACTCCGATGCTCCTCATAAATCTTGATGCCCACCTCTCTGAACTGCTTGCGCATGGCGGCCATCTCCAGCAGCACCCGGTCCTGAAGTGCTCTGAGAAGCGATTCATAGAAGCGCGGCAGCTTCATCGGAGCTCTCCCCACGATCCGGATATCATGATCCAGAATGCGCATGGCAATCCCCATTATGACATACCGCTTAACAATCTCCAGCTCCTGTTCCGTCTGAACCGGCGGCCGCCCGGCCGGCACACTCTCTGCTGCCCCGGTAACACCCATAACCATTACGCACCCCTCCATCACGAACATAAGAGAACATCTGTTCCCTTATTATAACCAAAAGAACAGATGTTCGCAATGGATATTAATCCCGGCATTAGAACGCCTGCTAGTTGTTACCCTCCCTCCCCTTCAGCACTTCTATTAATTGCTTGATCCGATCAGGCAGAGGCAGTCCCAGACGCCCGTAATTTTCCGTTACCGAGATCAGCTCATTCGCCAGATAAAAATATATCGCCCCTCCCATCGTCGCATTGCCGGTACCCAGCAGGATATCCACCCGGTGTGCCAGCATAATGACAAGCAATACGACACCCTTTCGTGTCAGCCCCCAATAGCCAACGCTGCTGCTTAACCCCTTGTCCTCCTTAATGGCTGCAAGAACCCCCGTTATATAGTCAATCGCCATCGCCAGCATCAATACAGTCAACGACTCACTCCAGCCTCCGAACATAAAGGTAATGAGCGATCCCGCAGCCGCTGCGGCGGCCCCCAGCATGTTCTGCAAATTCATCAGGATGATGCCCCCCTCCGGTGAATACTCCTGCTACTACTGTATTCCGATACCTAAGGGGTTGTCCGTCACACTGTCCGTACTCATACGTCCAAAACTCACCGATAAAAAAAGGGAAGGACCGCGCTGGCCCCTCCCGCTCTGCTCCTAGTTATCTGGCCGGCAAGCATCAGCGGCTCAGCCGTACTGTGCGTGTTTCCTGCTCCCACGCGACATCCGCTCCAGCCGCTTCCGCCAGCTCGCGCACCGGTACATATCCCCTTCCTTCAAAAATCCGGGTGGTGCGCGGCTTTCCATTAACCGTTACTTCCTTGCCGTTCCAGCCGATGCGGAGTCCGAGGAGCTTACCAAGATGCCTAGCGGGCACCCAGGTTTGCCCTTCCACCAGATATCCGGTTGCGGCCTGTTTGTTCTGAAGCATTACTTGTACAGGATATGCCTCCCCTTCGGCCGCCGCCTCATTGTCGAAGCGCTTCAAGTTGTATTGATGGATAATACTGATTAGCTTGCTGGCATACTGGGGATCAGTCGCATAACCTGAAGCCTGCAGCATCCTTGCTTGCTCCTCCGGCGAGTCCGCTGTGCTGACTCGCTCGTAACGCGGGAGCTGCAGCAGAATATCCTGGTCTTTGTAGTAGTCGTATAAGGTATCATAAGCACGAAAGTCCGCAGATATGTTTACCTTCCTGCCGTCATAGACCTCCCAGGTTTTGCGGTTTACACTTGCTCCCCGCCAATACGGAGTCACGCGTCCACTTCCCACCTTGATCCCGCCAAGATTATTCCACGGATGGATGACGCCGCCTGTCTCCAGCAGGTTCTGCGCGAGCCGGACGGATGGAAACATAGGCGACCCCTCCCGTCTTGCACGAATTGCGAACGGCGCCAGCCTGGCAAAGAACTCTTCTCTTGTCATATGCAGCATGCACCCCTTCCTACAGCAGCTTATTCTTGTCTTACACTATCTTATGCCGTGCCAAGGGCATTGTATCGGCGGGTAACCAGCTCTTTCGACGCCGGAGGCCCCGCATTTACTCCCCCGCCCGCCAAAGGTATAATGAAACAGCAGCCGCAGCAGTTATCGGGCTTCCCGGGCCTTTAGCTAAATAATGCAAAGACAGAACTCAATGAAAGTGTGGTGTATAGCGTGGAACGAAATGATGTCCTTATAATGATAGGCCTTATTGCCGGCATTCTGCTCTTCGTCGACTTTAAGCCCCCGATGAATGTGCTGGATACCGCGATCGTTGCTCTGGCAGCCCTCTGGGCCCTGCTCACAATAATAAAGTGGTTCAGGAAACCAAAGAAGAAACTCTAAGTTTAAATGTGTAATCGCTTTATCTGTTGTCTGCAAGTCAGCTGCCTGCTATAATGAAGCCATTACAACTTAAAGGCACTGCTACCCGGAAGGTACAACCTCGTCAATGAATCGAGGCTTGTGCGTTCCGTTTTTTGCGTGTGCTGGAAGGGGTTTCTCACATGCTGCTGGAAGCTATTGAACACCGCCCGAAGATTAACTGGGCAAGTGCACTGGATAAGGAAACCATTGAGCTGCGGATCCGCACCAAGCGCAGCGATATGGAATCAGTTGAGGTTTATGCAGGTGACAAATACGATTGGGGCCGGACCAAGCGGTATATACCGATGCGCAAGCTTGCTTCTGACTCCCTGTTCGACTACTGGCAGGCATTTGCCAAGCCGGAATACCGCAGGCTGCGCTACGCTTTTGCTCTGGATGACGGACGAGTGAAGCTCTGGATGACCGAGCAGGGCTTCGAACCTGAGGAGCCGGCGGACCCGAACCAGTTTTTTGACTTTCCTTACCTGAACCCGGCAGACATATTTACGCCGCCCGCTTGGGTGAAGGATGCTATATTCTATCAGATATTCCCTGAGCGGTTTGCGAATGGAGATCCCTCCATCAGCCCCGAGAATGTAGAGGAGTGGGGAGGCGAGCCCCGGACGGATAACTTCTTCGGAGGAGATCTGCAGGGCGTTATCGATCATCTCGACTACCTGGAGGAGCTTGGCATTACGGCGATCTATTTCACCCCGGTCTTCGAAGCGCCTACCAATCACAAGTATGACACACGCGATTATTTGAAGGTCGATCCGCATTTCGGCACCAACGAGAAGCTGAAGGAGCTGGTTGATCGCTGCCATGAGCGGGGCATCCGCGTGCTGCTCGACGCGGTATTCAACCACGCAGGACGCACCTTCCCCGCATTCGTTGACTGCCTGGAGAAGGGCGAGGCCTCCGAATATGCGGACTGGTTCCATGTGCGCGAATGGCCGCTTGATGTCAAGGACGGCATACCAACCTATGAGACCTTCGCTTTCGAACGGAATATGCCCAAGTTTAACACGGAGAACCCTGAGGTGCAGGACTACCTGCTCAAGGTAGCCCGTTACTGGCTGGAGGAGGTCGGCATCGACGGCTGGCGGCTGGATGTGGCTAATGAGGTGGACCACCGGTTCTGGCGCAAATTCAGAGACACGGTGAAAGAGGTTAATTCGGACGCTTATATCCTTGGTGAGGTATGGCATGATTCGCTGATGTGGCTGCAGGGCGACCAGTTCGACGCGGTTATGAACTATCCGTTCACGACGGCTGTGCTCGACTTCTTCGTGGAGCAGAAGCTGGATGCCAAAGGGCTGACCGATGCGATGGGACGGCTGATCGCCAAGTTCCCAACCCGCGTGACCGAAGCCGCCTTCAACCTGCTCGACAGCCATGACACACCGAGACTCTTGACCCTGTGCGGCGATAACAAGCCTCTGATGAAGCTTGCCGCACTCGTGCAGCTTACCTTCGTGGGCGTGCCGTGCATCTATTACGGGGATGAGGTGGGGTTGACCGGCGAGCAGGACCCGGGCTGCCGCAAGTGTATGGAATGGGATACGGATAAGCAGGATCGTGAGCTGTTCGACTTCTACCGTACGCTGATCGGTATGCGCAGATCCTCGGAAGCGCTGCGGACCGGCTCCTTCCGCGTACTGCTGGCAGAGCCTAATTCCAGCGTGCTGGCATATAGCCGCTACACCGAGCAGGAAGAGTTTATCATTATGGTGAATAATACGAATCGGCCTGCTGCGCTCAATCTTCCAGTCGGAACAGGCGTCTGGATCAATGCCTGGGACGGCAGCACAGCACAAGCCCCGCAGGGAATTCTCGGTCTGGAGATCGAGCCGTACGGCTTCCGTGTCTTCAAGAAGGCGGAGTAACTTACGGCAAATACAGCGGCGGTCCGGGACATGAAATGTTCCGGATCGCCGCTCTACTGTCGTCTTGACCTGCTGTATCTGAACGCCCGGCTCAAGCTAACACGCAGACTAGGCATATTGTTATTCATCACCAGGCCCGGTTATTTGCCACGTTACCGTTACAGCTCCCTGTGCCCGGTTGCCCGTAACAACGATTTGCACCGTTGAGGGCCTCTCGACCCGATAGGAAATCTGCTCTGTCCCGCTCCCCGGTTCCTGAATGTATGTTCCAATCGCGCCATCCTCGGCATCCAGATACATTCCATAACCGCCGCCATTCGTGATCTGCCAATCCACCTGATAGGTCAGCGTCTGGCCCGCATCAAGGCTGATAGGAATCTCCTTCTTTCCGTTAAAATAATCGAATTCTGCATAATAGCTGTCTGCCGTTCTCGTCTCTACCCACTGCTTCGTTACCGTAAAATCAGATGTTGATACGTAGATCGCTACTGCCAGCAGCAGAATCGCAGCCGCTGTACTGTAGGGCCACCACCTGCGAAACAGATAAGCCGCAGCAAGATACACCAGCGCGCAAGCTACACCATAAGCACCTGCGATCAGGCTCATATACCATGGGCTCTGAAACCAATACAGCAAAGGAACATACCCGCCGAGTATATACAGCAGGACAGTGACTGCCATCTTGGACGGGCCTTTTTTGAGTTTGTACAACAGGGCATCCACTGCGACCGAGAATAAGAGAGCGTATCCATAGATGAACCCCCACAGCGGCAGCTCTCTGGATATTTTCCACATATTGTATCCGTCAAACCCGCCGAGCACAGCCAATAAACCCAGGAATACAAGCCCGGAAGCCGCAATCTTAGAAGTCACATAGGCGGCAGCCTTCGCCCAACTTGATGTTGATATAATGTACCCCTCCTTAAATAGCCCTGCATCAAAATAAGCAGTCTACCAGCTTGCCGGTCATAATTACCTGCCTTCCCCCAAGCGCTGCTTTCTCACACTGTAAAATCTCATACCTGCAGGCACCCCTTTAATTTGCAGGACCCCCTCATAAATCATCTCTCTCAGGCGGTATTCAAAATAGGAATCCCCGATATCCTGCTCACAATACCCCATCGCCTCCCCAATTAATCGGGGAGCCTTCAAGAATCTGTGATCGGAGGCAGGTCTCAAGTCATCCAGCTTATCAAGTATATAGGAGTCATAATAATCGGCAGGCACTTCCTGAACCGTACCGTCCGTCCAAATGCGCAGTATTCCGCCTTGTTCCGAAATTTCCAGCCATTCCTCTGCAAGCCGCTTAATATCAGCAGCGGACAGCTGCCTGACGGCATTCACTCGCTCGAGAGCTTCACGCAACCCGTCCGCCGATATCTCACCCGAGTTTCTATATTCGATGGAGGCGTGCGGACGGTTGAAGAGTTCCTCACAGATTTCCGTTGCATCACACATACGAATGAGGCTGCGCTTGCCGCGGAGCAGATGCATTGCATGCCGCATCCCTATCTGCTCTCGTACACTGCGGCTGGTCCAGATAATTACTTCTGCCTGATCTGGAATCTGTTCCAGCTTGTCCAGCAATCCTTGGTACTCCTCTTCACTAGAAATGTAAGTACCGAATGCCTCCGTGATATTATCCTGGAACCATTCGCTTCTCGTCCTGCGCCCTTCCGGAGAATCCAGATTGCCAAGCGGCCCTATGGCGTAGTTTTCCCGTATCGTAATAACCTTGTGCGCAGCAGACCAGCCCTGTTGCTTAAGTGCCACCTTCATACTCCCCGCAAAAGAATCCCCAACAACAACATGCACATGCGTGCAGTCTGAAGTTGGATCCCACATAGCCTTCTTCTCATTTAGTTCCATAAGGTGATCATACAACTCAATTAATTCGGAAATAGCTCCGTTAGGCGTTTCCCTCTGCTCCTTCAGCAGCTTAATCTGCTTTAGAACAAGCCGCAAAAATGATTGCTGGTTATCGTGACTTAACTCGCTGACAGCTCGCTTGATTTTAAGCATATCATTCATTCTCTTACCCTCCTGCTTGTTTGGAGCCCCCGGGTGTACGGTGTATAATAGCAGCTCCCGCGCTGCTACAAGCAGAGGAACAGCAGCAGCGGCGTGGGGTTCCTGGTGAGGCCTGTGCTAAGATTCTCCGTTACCAAACTCTCCATTTTCTCTCTTTCGATAGTCATCGGTTAGCATACCTGCAAATCCCCAATTTTCTTCTTCAATCTCCTGTATAACGATATGGATATGTTCAGGCTTTTTGCCGAGAATATCTACAAGTGTCTCCGTAAATTCCTTAACTATCTGTGCCTTCTGCTCACGGGTCGCACCTTTGGTTACCTGCAGGTTGATATATGGCATTTTTTTCTCTCCTTTTGCTCGCTGGCTTCTAAGGGGGTGTTCATTTGCTCATGCCGGTTTACCCCTGTTTGAATGTTCACAGAGTATGTTTCTTTATCCCAATTGACGCGTCCTCCCATGACTTCCGCCATATCGCGAACAGGCACCAATATCTTCCCATTCTCTATTATCGTCTCTTCGGTCAACGGCTGATGGTACCAGCCGCCATACACTCTCTCTTACCTTAAGTATTTTCCCGTAATCGACTGCTCCTCATGGATGATCTGGGAAGGCTCACCCTCGAACACGATCTGGCCGCCCTTGCTGCCTCCGTCTGGTCCCATATCGATAATCCAATCCGCTTGGCTGATGACCTCGAGATTGTGCTCAATAACAATCACGGTATTACCGGCATCCACAAGCCGGTTTATAATCTTCATCAGATGCCCGATATCCGACATATGCAAGCCGGTCGTGGGTTCGTCCATCACATAGATGCTTCCTTTCTTATGCAGCTCGCTTGCCAGCTTAATGCGCTGGCATTCTCCCCCGGACAGCGTACTGAGCGGTTGGCCGAGTGTGATGTAGTTCAGCCCAACGTCGGCCAATGCCTGAAGCTTACGTACAACCTCTTTGAACTGAAAAAAATCCAGCGCCTGATCCACGGTCATCTCCAGGACATCCGCAATTGACTTGCCATTCAGCTTATACGCGAGCACCTCTTCCTTAAACCGTCTGCCACCGCATATTTCGCATGGCAGCTTAACGCTTTCGAGAAATGCAAGATCTGTATACACCACGCCCAGCCCTTGGCAGTTCTCGCAAGCTCCCTTGGAGTTAAAGCTGAATAAGCCGGGCTTGACTTTGTTCTCAGCAGCGAATGCCTTACGCACGTCATCCATTATTCCTGTGTAAGTCGCAGGGTTAGAACGTGATGACACGCCTACCGCCGATTGGTCAATGACAATCGCGTCCGGATGCTGGCCGAGAAAAACTTGATGAATCAGTGTACTCTTGCCTGAGCCCGCAACACCGGTGACGACGGTCAGCACGCCGGCCGGAATATCTACACTAACGTTCCGAAGGTTATGCAGCGTGGCCTCCCTCACGGACAGGGTGCCGGAGGGCTGCCTGCAATTCTGCTTCAGCTCGAGCTGCCGCTTCATATGGCTGCCCGTCAGCGTACCTGACTCCAACAAGCCTGGGTAGCTGCCTTCATACACAATTGTACCGCCACGGCTTCCAGCATAAGGCCCAACATCTACAATATGATCCGCTACCTTGATTACATCGGGATCATGCTCGACGACGATGACCGTGTTGCCTTTGTCGCGCAGCTTCTGAAGCAATCCGTTTAAACGGTGCACATCCCGGGGGTGCAGGCCTACGCTCGGCTCATCAAATATGTACGTGACATCCACCAGACTGCCGCTTAGATGCTTTACCATCTTGACGCGCTGCGACTCGCCGCCCGACAGCGTATCTGTCTCGCGGTCCAGCGTCAAGTAGTCGAGTCCAATCTCCACGAGCTGCTGCAGCCGCTCCGCCAGCGATTGAACGATCGGCGCCGCCTTCGGGTCGTCAATCTCCCGGATGACGTGAAGGAGCTGACCAACCTCCATAGATGACATGTCCGCGATATTAAGGCCCTTGATCCTGCAGCTTAGCGCAGCTTGACTGAGTCTTGAGCCGCCGCAGCTCGAACAGGGACCCTCCAAGATGTACGGACTTACTGCCCGCTGCGTGCGTTCGGACATCGTTTTCAAATCCCGCTTAATGTACTTGTTCGTAAACTTTTCAATAACGCCTTCTACGGTGATATTCATCGCCTTACCGGCAAAATCCATCTGTACTTTCCTGGCCTTGGCATACAACAGCCGTTCCAGCTCTTCATCCGAATAATCGCTCAGCTTCTTGTCAAGATCGAAGGCTCCCGCCTGCACGACCATGTTCCATTCCCAGCTGTTTACCGCATAATCCGGCAGCAGGAGCGCCCCTTCATTCAACGGCTTTGACATGTCAATCGCTTTGCTCACATCAACGCCGAGCTTGCGGCCGATTCCGCTGCAGTCGGGACACATGCCTTGCGGATCGTTAAACGAAAACAGATTTACGTGCCCTACATAGGGAAGACCAACTCTAGAAAACAGAAGACGGAGAATGGGAGAGATATCAGTAATCGTCCCTACAGTAGAATGCGAACCGCCCCCAAGCCGCTTCTGATCTACAATTACGGCCATGCTTAAATTGTCGATAGCGTCGGCATCCGGCTGCGGCACACGCGGCAAAAAATTGCGAACAAACATGCTAAAATTTTCATTCAGCAGTCGCGTGGATTCCGCGGCGATTGTATCGAATACGATGGACGACTTGCCTGACCCCGACACCCCGGTGAAAATCGTGATTTTCCGCTTCGGAATGCGCAGGGATACATTCTTAAGATTGTTTTCCCGCGCGCCTGAGATAACGATATCTTCTTGGTTTGCGCTCATGCCAACCCGCCTTTCATAATATGAATTACGGTTACATCCTTCTTCAGCCCGCCGAATCAGTTAGTCCAGCTGTCCTTTGCCTTCACCTGTACCATCCCTTTAACCGGACACCTTTTAGTGTCCTCTTATTGTGGATAACGTTTAGTATGCTGTCAATTTTAGGTTATAATAGTTGTCCATATCCATCTATTGTGCATACTATTGTAAAAAGACCGCCTCCTCCGGCATACCCTAGCTGCCTCAGCATCGCAGTCTGAATCCGCTGCTTTAACTCTGCTGGCCCAAAGTATCTGACTCAGTTTGATTCCCTCAATTCCCTGTGTCACCACTCATTTAAAAGTTACGTTAAGCTGCCTGTTAACGCATCAACGGCAGCCGTTCTTTCCTGTCGGCTGCCGTTGTGTAAGGGGATAATAGTTAGTGCAATGTCTGTTTAATGCTATGCTGGATGCTTTGTGATTGAGCCAGCCTTCCCCACCCAGGTTTCCTGTAAAATCACTTATTTGATCATTGCTCTGTCGTAATCGTAATTCTGCCTTCCTGTTGTGCCCAGGACACATTGGCTCCGAGCGACTCACTGACAAAACGCAGCGGCAGATAGGCAATTCCTGCAACGATAAACGGTTTGTTCGGAAGCTTAATCGTCTGTCCATTCAGCACAGCGTTCCCCGATTTATAATCAATGGTGATTTCAACGGGCGCTGCAGCCTTATCGTTTCGTTTGATGACTACATATTTGCTCGTCCCGTCTGCACCTGTGTTAAAGCTGATCCCAGCACCCATCTTCTCGAATACAGAACGAAGCGGAATGAATGCCTGGTTGTTTCGGATGATGACGCCGCTCGATAGTGCGACTGATTCACCGTTAAGTACGACAGAGATAGGCCTCTGAACCTGAACGGGGGTCTTATATTCAATTTGGAAATCCCCATGCCCCAGCTGCGCGTCCTTGTTCATTCCCCATCCCCATAACGAGCCGTCAATTTTTTGCATGATGATGTGGCGGTCGCCCTTCTTGATCTGGCTTACACCCGACGCCAGGAGAGTGAATTCAGGATCAGCAGGCATCTGTTCCCGGTTAATAGAGGCGCTGTAAACCTTGCCCTCCTGGGTCAACGCTACGATGGAGCGCTCTATGACATAAGCTTTCTTTACATTCCTAATGCTGGTCAGTCGGACGGGTTTCGAGTGTTCATGAAGGCTTGTGCCATCCGAGTATCCCGTGTAGGTTGCTCCCCAAAACCAGAGTCTGGACTCGCTGTCAATGGCAAGGCTGGAATATGTTCCACCGGTAATGGAGCGAATATCAGACAATCCGTTAAGCTTTGAGGCATTCCCATGACCTTTCGATTCTTGTAACCCGCTGGCAGCACTAGGTAATGACCATACTGTCCCATCCTCCTTCAGCGCCAGATTATGTTGAATATCAATAATATCAACCATGGATGTGAGCGGCTCGAATGTCTCTAAGGAGCCTGTATCCCGCAGGACGGTGCCGTCCTCCTTCAATAGAAGCCAACGCAGCTGATAATCCCCATCGTAATAATTTGTTACAGCCTTAATGTTGGTTACGCCAGGAATCATCAAGATCTTCTCCAGATCGCTGTAGGTAAGTTCGTAATCTCTGGGGATGATGTAGACCCTGCCTTGAACGTCTAGAGCCAAGGACTCCTTATTACCCGGAAGGACGGCAGCAAGATTGTTCAATTTTTCTACGGGATAGACCTGAAAGGTTAAAGTAGATGGGTCCCTTTCCCATAACCAAACAGTGCCATCTTCCTTCATGACAAGATGATCCGGAAAGGATGCTGCCACATCCGTCAAGCCGTGTATTTGGGTAGGAACAGATAAACGGCCAGTTTGTGCACCTCCGGCTCTATTTTCCCACACCCAGAATGTTCCATCGGCTTTGATCAGGGAGGTTGGTTCGAAGGCTTGGATATCAGCGTGTGCTGAGGCAGCCGCAGAGACTGATGCATGAATGGTTGACAAGAATAAACAGGCTGCAAGGACAATAAAAGAAATTTTTTGCTTCATATATTAGTTCTCCTTTCCGTAGTTGCTCCTTTCTCTTAGACGATAAAAACCAGGAAAATGTTCCACAAAAGTCAAAAAAAATAGAAAAACAATCATCATGAAAGGAATGTATCTAATGAAGTGGACTATATATCTCTATTCACCCGGTCTGCTTTCACATGCTTAAGCTGCGCAACGATGATCACACTAATAATGACCAGCAGGAACCAAGAGCTAATCTTGCTGAAGCTGACGAGCCGCCAGGCTTGGTGCTGATCAGGGTACTTCCAGGCGTTGAAGAAGGTAGCGATATTCTCAGCGAGCCAGATGAAGAAACCAACGATGATAAAAGCGAGGGTCAACGGCATCCGGTATGTGCTGGAGCGGACCCGATAGATGATCCAAGTTTTCCAGAATACAATAAGCACAAGCGCCGTCAGCCACCAGCGGAAATCCGTGATAAAGTGGTGGGTGAAGAAGTTCAGATAGATCGCTCCTCCGAGCAGTCCAGCAGCAGCAAGCCCCGGCCAGCCGGTCATATCCATCCTCAGTCTGCGCCAGACTTGACACATATAGCTCGCTACACTCGCATACATAAATCCGCTGTACAGCGGTACCCCAAGCAGCTTCGTAAGTCCGGGCTCAGGATACGACCACGATCCCATACCTACCTTATAGATTTCGAGCAGCAAACCAATGACATGAAATACACAGATCACTTTCAGTTCATCCAGCGTCTCAAGCCCGCTTCGAACCATATAGTACTGCACCGCAAGCAGGATGAGCAGAATGGCATCATAACGGTACATGAAGGGCAGCTCAATTACGCTTGAGAGAGCTAATGTCCCAAAGATCGCAACAGGAAATATACAGCTCATTGCCTGTTGATAGCCGAAATGCAGGAGCTGTATGAATGGTCTCATCAATCCTATCCCCTTATCATGTCCGGGCCGCCTAACCCGAACGGTAATAAGTCTGCGCTCGAGCTTATTCCTGCGTGTCTTCGTCACACCGGTATTCCAGTATATCTCCAGGCTGACAATCCAGAGCCTTGCATATTGCCTCCAAGGTCGATAAGCGTATCGCTTTGGCCTTACCATTTTTCAGTATGGAGAGATTGGCCATCGTTATGCCGACCCGCTCCGACAGCTCGGTCACGCTCATTTTCCGCTTAGCCAGCATCACATCAATATGGATTATAATCGCCATGTATTCACCTCAGACCGTCAAATCGTTCTCGGATTTAATATCAATCGCTTCTTGTAAAAGCCTCTGGAGAACAGCCGCGAACACCCCAATCACCATGGAAGCAAAAACTATAACCATGCCAATCACGATGATACCCGGGGCATCGTCTTTCTCCGCGATCAGATAGAAGAGCGGCATGCCCGCCACGTACAAGCAGCTGATTGTAAACGCGCAGTATTTGATCTTCTTCAGCACACGTACAGACAATTCGGAGAAAGCCTGGTTCCTGTCAATGTAGCCCAGCAGCTTGAAGGCCTGGTACAGCGCAAAGTAAAAAGGCACCGCCGCTGCGTACATTACGATTAAGACCAGAACCCTCAAATACTGATGATCCGGATACAATTCGGCTGCGAATTCCGCGATCTCGGGCACCACAAAGATGCACAAAGCAAGAACCGGGATGCCAATAATAATAACAGCCGCCTTCAAGAAAAGTGTTGTTCCACGTTCCATTACAAGCCCCTCGCTTATCATAAAATTTAGTTAGACTTTAGCATAAAATTTATCGTTTTTCAATAAATAAGTATTGTATTGAGGGATATATATGTTGTATCAGACCCCAAAAAATCTTGGAATCAAAACAAAACCTTCCATCTGAAGCCAACACCTGGTTTGCTTCAAATGAAAGGTTTCCACAGATTCGTTTATCATCTTAAACGCGCCCTTGCCTTCTGTTCCTTGCTCTCATGAATCGGACTATAATTATTATCAGTAGTACCGCCGCAACAATCATGTACATATCAATATCCAGTTCAAACATAAACCACATCTTGTGTTCCAAGTTCACTAATTGTTTAGGTCGCAATCCTTCACCGAACCATTCAACTGCTTGCTCTGAGCTGCTCATTTCAATTGTAGGGCTGCATGGAGAACTGACTAGTTCCCCATCCACTTCGCTAATATATATCAAGTAGTTATTGCCCTTCTTGAATTCATAGCCCCAGGTGTAATCAGTTGCTGCAATAATCTGCGAATCAACCTCGGTAAGCCAGCTCTGTTCAACTTCAACCAGAATATACCTAACCTTCTCTTCTGTGCCCGTAAATCCCTCATACTTTGAGTCCGTCTTAATTTGCTTAACATCACCGTAAACCGCTCCGCCAGCCCTTACTAAAGCTGCTTGAGGATCATCTGAATAAGCGCACGACAAAGCGTTAACCTCTTGCTCATATGAGAAGAAGAAGACCATTGAAAAAGCCAGTATTAAGAAGAATAGACGAAGATTCATTACTCACCTGCTTGGATAATATATTTCCTATCACCTTTATTGACTGCTCTAGCTATTTGTCATGACTTCTTAATAACAATCGATATTTTGTAGTTTGCATGCTCGTTCAATTCTTCCAGAAATTGATCGACGAGTTCATTGGATGGGAATCTGCACTCAAGCAGGTAACATCCTTCCCCGCTAATCTTATAGCTATTCAGCACATGGCGTTTCTTAGACTGGATAAAATCGCGCAGCGGCTGGTGGTCATGCTTCTTCGTAATGATTGTTATAAATGCATGCACAAAGCAGCCAAGCTTGGATTGATTAACTCTAATCGTATATCCTTCGATAACCCCGGTATCCTCCAGCTTCATAACACGGCTTGCGGCTGCTTGTCCGGTCAAGTGCACTCGTTCTCCTAATTCCTTCATCGTAATACGGCTATTATTATATAACTCCGTTAATATAAGCCTGTCGGTTTGATCCATCGTATCCTCTCCCATGAACAATAGGTTGTATAATGTTTCAATATTCAAGTCTAGCCGCCAAATGACTTGATTTTATCTATGTAAACCAAATAGTCTATCCGATACAATCAGCACATGACAACACAATAGGAGGAATTCTAGTGAAAACTACCTTAATTAGAAACGCGACGTTAGTTGTTGAATATGCCGGCAAGAAGTTTTTGGTGGATCCCTACTTGGCTGATAAAGGCGTTTACCCGCCTTTCCCGAGCTTGTTGAGACAGGACCAGATGAATCCGCTGGTAGACCTGCCCACTGCCCTTGAGAACATTATAAATGCTGATGCTGTTATTGTAACCCACCTGCATGCAGATCATTTTGATGACAGAGCCATAGAAGTGCTGCCCAAGACGGTCCCAATCTTCGTACAAAATGAAGAAGATGCAAGTGAGGTTCGCAAATCCGGATTTCAGCATGTAGAGATACTCAATGAAGATTCACATTTTGGAGATATCCAGCTTATCAAAACAAAAGGGGAACACGGACGGGGAGAAATCTTAAAACTCATGGGTGAGGTATGCGGCGTTGTATTTAAACACCCAGATGAGAAAACCTTGTACGTAGCTGGAGATACGGTGTGGTATGACGCTGTACAGGCGGAAATTGAAGCCCACCAGCCAGAGATCATTATCGTAAATGGCGGCGATAATCAATTTACTCAAAGCGGTTCCTTAGTAATGGGCAAGGATGATATTTATCAGGTGTCTCAAGCGGCACCGAACGCTATAGTCATCTCTGTTCATATGGAAGCCATTAATCACTGGACTCTATCACGAGAAGAGTTAAGAAGCTTCCTGGCCGAAAGAGGAATCTCTTCTAATGTGTTCGTGCCGGAAGACGGAGAATCGTACGAATTTTAAATGTAAGGCAACAAGCCAGCCTGCTCCCTTCACTAAGGAAGGTACAGACTGGCTTCGTTTTGTTATTCATGCGATTAACGCCAGAACGTCGTACAATCCGCCTTGTCTTCAATATTAAATCCGATCATCTTCTCTAGTAATGAGAAGTCGACCGGACTAGCCCACTTGATGCGTACCAGCTCCTTGGTGTGATCATAGCCGGCTTTCTTGATCTCCTCAGCGAAACGCTCAATTCCCGCCCTCTCCGGGGCAACAGACATATGAGCTTTGGCTGCGCTAAAGCCAATAATAAAGGTGCCGTGATCGGTAAACATTGGCTGATTCCATGCGATCCTAGATTCTAGATTGGGGAATTTACCCGACACCCAACGGAAGATTCCTTCCATTCGCTCGCGGTGTTCGGGGTTATCGATGCCTGTTAAGTATTCTGCGAATTCTTCCATGCGGGTTTCCTCCCCTGTGGACCATGATACTTTAGCTTCCTTAAGCGGAACAGCTTAGCGCTGACCATTCTGCCGCTCATGCAAATAAAATAAATAATCGGTTGGGACACCGGCATACCCCTGCTGCTTCAGCATTGCAGTGACGTTGCCCCGGTGATACGTCCCGTGGTTAACAAGATGCACCAAGATATCGGAAAAGCGGGTATCGAGCCGGCCGTACTTCGGATGCTCGATCGTCATTGCTTTGTCCGGATCGGGCGTACGCCGCAGCAAATCGCGGAACTGTCCGGCTGCGCTGGCGAAGAGCCGCTGCATCTCATCCAAGGTTAAGCCCTGTGATTCCTTCGTCCAGTCCGGAATCTTCGCAAAAATAACCTCGTTCGGGACTTGCTCCAGCACAGACATGTAGAGCCGTTCAAATAAGTACATGTGTCCGAGCGTATGCGAAACAGACGGGAACACGCTCGTTACTTCCCCGTTGAACACTCTCTCTGGAAGCTGCTCCAGGTGGGCGAAGATCCGGTCGTTTGCCCAAACATGATAGTCGTACATCTGATAGGAGTGATGAAGCATGCAGAATACCACCTTCCTATTATCGTCATCGTTAATTGGCTGCCGCTGCCTTATCTATATCTTATACCCGGTTCGCTGACAACTGCTGTCAGTGAAGTTCAATCCAGGCCATGATGTTTGGCGATTCCACTGGCGATATCCTGGATCCGGTGCTTCAACTCAGCCGGTTCTAGAATTCGTATAGCCGTGCCAAATGTCATCAGATATATGGGCAGATACTTGTTCATCGTCGGGGCGTCAAGTAAAAAACGCGCTTCCCGATCGGTTCTTTCGGTTAAATAGTGGCGCATATGCCAGTGGCCGCAAATCGCATTCAGCGTGTCGGACTCCCCTTCAACGCGGATGACCGTAAGCGGTCCGTCCGCCTCCCGCCCCTGCTCGGACTGATCGCGGAAATAGGCGGACGCGGAGAAACACTCCGGCTTTGCAAACACCGCTTCGGTCGGCGCCAGCCTCTCGATTCGATCCACACGGAACGTACGAACCGCTTGCGCCCGATGACAGAACGCAACAGCATACCATTCGTTACGGTCGTAAGCCAGCCCATACGGATCAACTTCACGTTCGCCGGCCTTCTCCTCATTCGCTTTGCGATAGGCAATGCGGACTGTTCGCCCACCCATGGCCGCCTGCTCCAGCTCTCTCAGCAGCGGGATAACCGCAGGCGGACGCGCCGGAGCAATGATGTCCAAGCCGCCCGTCTGGCGGAACAAATCGTGGCGCTGCTCTTCGTGCAGCCCGTTTTCCACCTTCTGCAGCGCGCTCTCCAACTGTTCTGTATACGGATATCCAGCGCCTTTTGCAAATTTATAGGAATCCACAAGCGCCTTCAGCTCCATGGGGTTGAAGAACAACGGCGTCTCCTTGAAGCTTTCGAGAATGCGAATCCCCCCGTCATGGCCCGACTCCGCGACGACCGGCACACCGCTGGCACACAACGCGTCGATATAGCGGTAGACAGTACGGACGCTAATCTCCAAGCTGTCCGCAATCTGCGCGGCGGTGAGCTTCCTTCCGGATCGAAGAATCCACAGCATGGAGAGCATGTTATCCCATTTCGCCAACCGGAAACCTCCTCTTTCCCTATGAAATATAAACTTATCTGAGTGATAGGCACTAGCTTATTCCGCTAGCTCATAAATGGGATCCGCCAGTCGCGTCAAGCATCTGTCCCGTTACCCATCGACCCTCATGCGATGCCGTGAAGGCGACAATGTCTGCGACATCCGAAGGCTCACCAATGCGTCCAAGCGCAGACATCTCTACCGCAAAATTGCGGCCATCAGGCGTGTGCAGCCACGCAGCGTTGACATCCGTGTCGATGATGCCGGGCATCACTGCGTTCACGGTAATACCACGTGGTCCCAGAAGCTTGGCTAGATGCAAAGTAAACGTATTAAGGGCGCCTTTCGTTAGGTTATAAGCCATGATGTGCGGATAGGCAATGCGAGTTACTCCGGAAGAGATATTGATAATACGTCCGCCATCCCGCAGACGTTCGAGGGATTGCTGAACCAGGAAGAAAGGAGCCTTCACGTTAACCGCGAACAGCCGATCAAAGTCATCTTCCGTTGTCTCTTCAAACGATGGAGATGTACCAATGCCCGCATTATTAACCAAGATATCAAAACGATTACTGCCTGTCCTGCAGATTAGCTTCTCATCCAAGTTCTGAAGGAGCCGAAGAACGCTGTCTAAGGAATCTAACTCGGCCCCTACGGTGAAGGCTGTGCCACCTGCTGCTTCAATTAAAGAGACCGTCTCCTCCGCCGCTTCCTGCCTTGTTCCGTAATGTACGACGACGATCGCGCCTTCGGCGGCGAGGCGCAGAGCGATCCCCCTGCCAATCCCTCTGCTGGCTCCCGTAACAACTGCAATTTGGTCTTTCAATCGGTTAGAATTCATTATAATCCACTCCTTATTTATTCGCTGATGTCATCATAAACCCTCCCCATAAGGGGAGAGTCAAGAAGTGGTTCTAACTGTATTTTCAAACTCGTTCTACCGGTATGATTACCTCAGCCATTCGCAGTTGCCCGTAGATATCCTTATCAGACGTCAGATAAATCTCCCGAACCGGAATTGTATCGAGTGCCCGATAGCCATGACCCATGATCCATCCCCGCAGTACCTCGCTCGCCTTACATTCATCTTGGTAAGGGTTGCATTCATGAATATATGAAGCAGCTAAATCTATGCCTGACAGCTGTCTAATCTTCACCCTGCCGCTTTCAGGGAATGGTTTCGGGATAGGAAAAGCGACTTCAATGTCAGAGGGCTCATCGTTGCAATCTGCCTTCCTGTGCCATATGATCGTTGTCTCGTGATACGGCTCTAAGCCACGCAAGGTAAGATATTTCTTCAATTCGTCAAGAAGCAGACAAATCTGGCCTTTTGGCAATTCCTCTCGAACAGAAGCTATTAGAACAGGCTCCACTCTTCGCAGGGAGAACCCCCGCTCACCTGCATTATGATTACTGATCTGCCCAAGACGTTTATCGATATCTGCAAGTTGCCGCCGAGCCTCATCAATCTTCTGCTCCAGCTCCTTCCGCTTCTCAAGCAATGTACTTTCTGCCTGCGTCAGTGAAACCGGTCCGTTCAGCAGAGGGCGTATCATCTCCAGTGTCAACCCCTGCTCTTTAAACCCCGCGATGCGGCGAATAGTCAGCAGCTGTTCTGCTGTATAGTACCGATATCCAGATTCTTCGTCCACTTGAGCAGGCTTTAGCAAGCCGATTTCATCATAATGACGCAGCGTCTTAACCGTCACGCCGCTCATTTTGGCGAAGGCTCCAATTTTGAACATTTAATCCCCCATTTCCCGCAGCCAGCGCAACCCCTAACTCTACATGGCTGCCTTTGCCTGCCGGGATCAACGTACCAGTTTATGTTTAGACGGTTTTCCTTGAAGTTAGGTTGCTATAATTCTTTATTGAAAATAGCTGCACATTGCTGCGTTATCCTGCCCCGTTCCTTCAACAATAGGCGCCTTTTCTTGTCTAACATCGAAGAACGGCTGCCTCCAATCAGGTAGCCGTCTCATTTAGGTTCTAGGTTGTATTTTTTTTCGTCGAACGAGCACTAACGTCTTCGTTAGCGCAGTTAATTTAAGATTGGGTAGCTATACGCACGAAAGCCTTAATCAAAGGAATTCAATGCCGAACGCTCGGGTTGAAATAAGGTTCCGATAAAGAACGGGTGTTCATCAAGTTCCATAATGCGAACTTCCCCTTCAAGGTCTACCCCAGCAATTCGTAAACCTGCTCTTTCTAACATTGGGCTGAAATCAGAGTTCAATCCGTAATTACAAATTCCATACTGTTCAATAATCTCATCTGCTCGATAAATATCTATTACTTTAGAGCCGGACGTTAACTGAAAAGTATGAGTTTTTTCACTTACCGAACATAGAAGAGGAGCAACTAATATCAAAGAAGCCGAAGGGTTTTCCTCCGCATGATCGGCCTCAGTAAGCCCCAAGACATTCCTAGCAAACTCAATTATCATGTGTTGAAAGCCACCGCATGTTCCCAAGAAAGGAATCTGGTGTTCCCGAGCATATTGGATACCATTCGATGCACCCTGCATACTACGGTAAGGGCTCGCAGGAACTACCCATAGTGCTTGATACTTGGAGAGTTTTTGTCCGAAATCGTGCTCCAATGAAGACGTTGGAACCCATTCGTAATTAATCTCGGTACCAATATCGTCTGCTGCTAATTGAATTGCTTGAGGTATTGCGATATGTGCAACGACCCCCTCATCATAATCACCAATCAACCCGACAGTGAACACATTGACACGACCTCTCCACTAAATGTAGGTACCTTGATAAAAATGTAATTATATAGGAATTCCATCTCTATATAAAGAAATTTATTTCGACAATCCTGCCCTTTAGTTGAACAGCAGCGGGCAAACAGGATCCGCCGCCATTGTTACTTAAAAGAATCGTCGATAAAGCTCTCTTCGACGTTCGCCGCGGAGCTGTGCGTAAATTTGAGTTGTCGATGCTTTCTCATGACCGAGCATACCTTGGATAAAATCTAAGGGGACACCGTTATCAAGGAGCTGGCATGCATAAGTATGTCGAAAGCGATGCGGGTATACGTTCGCTTCAATTTCTCCCCCGTCTGCAAGCCGTTTTGAGGCCCATCTAATCGTAGCTATGGCCATTCGTTTTGTTGGATGCGTATCGGTAACAAACAAGGCTTTACAGGAGTCCTCACGGCTGGCCAAGTACTTTTTTAACCACACTTTGCACTCTGTCGTAAAGTAAACTTCTCTTTGCTTCGATCCCTTGCCATTAACGATTGCTGAGCAGTTCTCCCAGTTCAGATCCTCGATATTGATCTTCTCCACCTCTCCAACCCGGCAGCCGGTACTGTAGAGAAACTCCAGCAGCGCTCTTTCCCTGAGTGACTGACAAGAGATCTTTAAGTGGATGACGTCTTCCTCAATCAAAAACTTTGGAATGCGCTTATCTAATTTCGGTTCTCTTAATTTTAGAGAAGGATTTGAAGTCAGATACGTCTCTTCATAAGCGTAACGGAAAAGAGAACGAACAAACCGAATTCGATGACCCAGGCTACTTGGCTTCAAACGATTAGCTTGTTTTGCCAAGTACTCCTTCAGCATAGTCAACGTTACCTCCGTGATATCAAGATTACCAAGCTCTTGCATCAACATTTTTTGCTGAAGGGCGTACGCTTTTAAAGTTCTCGTATTGAATCCTTGAATGCGCTTGTCAGCTTCATACAACCCCCACAGCTCACTTAATTGCATAACAAAACCTCCCTTTAGAAGCTATTAAATCTAGTTTACTTCTAAGGAGAGGTTTTAATAATCAGCAGGGACGTGTTGAACTAGCGTCCCCGTTATCTTAATCTATAAAACCAAATTTGAGCATGACAATACCTCAAACATTTTTTTGAATATCTTGCCCTGGTACAAGGAAATCCTTTGCATAAGTTCACTTTTTAAGCACAACATAACCACGAGGTGTTGAAGATGTCAAAAGTACACAAGGGTTATCTTATTACTGTATTCATATTTATGGCGTTCTCCATTCCCTTCACAACTTCTTATGCGCAAAAATTACCGCATTCTAATTCAAGCGACTCCGAAGAAATAAATAAGCAGGTCAAAGAGTTGGAGAACCGATTGAAAACTCTTGAACCACCAAAACCGACTACAATTGTTAAAGCTCCTGAGGAAGTGGAAGCTGAAAAATATTATCCTACCGACACTTTACCTATACCTGTCGTAATGGATAAAGGAACGATAATTGACTTCAATTTTATTAAGAATGACCCTAACTATGAAAGACCTGTATATGAAGAGCAATGGCATAGCACATATTCAGGAGGAAGATGGAGCTATGTCCCTATGCGAATACATTACGCACTCCATCGACTATTTACCACTTATGACATTGGAATTTCAGGCGAGTTAAACTTCAAACAAAACTTGGGCATTGACTTCCCCATGTTTCAAAATAAAACAGACCTTGATTTGTATATAGTTGTTTTTCAAACGGCTGTAACCAGTGTTTATACAAAGGCGAATCAGGTCATTATAGTGGGCACTCCAATGCGAAATGGGGTGCAAGTGCTTACTATAAAAACAGCTGATCTAAAACCTATAGACCTGAAAAAGTTGTTGCTTATTCAATTATCAACAACCGATGGACATGAACTAGATTATTCACTTATTAACTACGAGCCACCAGATTTCTGGCTTAAACAAATACAAAAAGCGCAAGAACGTTAAAGTCACTGCATCACGCAGTGACTTATATTTTCGTTGACTGTTGAACTATCCTGCCCAATAGCTTAATACGCCAGCAGGGAACTTTTTAGAGCTTCTCCCCCGGTTTAGGCAGGTATTGTACAAGTTGTCGATAGGGCACTATTATTTTGCGAAGCCTATATCGGAATCCAGCCAGATAGAACGGCGCCGCCTTCCGAATGATTGCTTGCTGCAAGCTCGCCTCCATGCTGATGGATAATCCGTTGCGAGATGGTTAGGCCGAGCCCTGCGCCTCCCGTCGCGCGGCTTCTCGACTGCTCTCCCCGATAGAGAGGATCGAATATGCGGGTAAGCTCCTCCGGTGTAAAGCCTAGCCCCGAATCTTGAATTATGAATGTCACACGGTCTTTCTCGCGTCGGCACTCGAAGACAATTCGACCATGAGCGGGCGTGTGCCGCACGGCATTGTCCAAGACATTGCTTATCGCGCGCTCTAGTAAATGCGCATCGGCTCTTATCAGGCATTCCCTCGTCTCGAATTCGAATCCGGCAAGGATTGCAATCTGTTTCTGCTTCGCTTGCGGCTGGAGGCTTTCAATCGATTTTTTTACAATTTCATGGAAATTGCATTCACACTTGCTCAGACCATCCTCCTGATACTCCATCCTCGAAAACGTAAATAGATCCTCGACCAGTCGGTCCAACTGCGCGGACTTCTCCTTGCACACGGTCACATATTTTGAAACTTGTTCCGGCGTGCGCGCGATGCCTTGCTCAAGCCCGTCCAAATACCCCCGCAGCGCAAATAAGGGGGTTCGCAGATCATGAGCGACGGCCGCGATGACGAACCGCCGTTGCTCCTCCAGCGCCGCTTGCTTCCAGTTCGAGCTTTGGAGCTCATTCACCATGAATTCGAACCCGTCCCGAACCTCGGCAATTTCCCGGACAGCGGACTGCGGCAGCTCTATGTCCCAATCCCCTCCGGCCACTTTTCGGACTGCGGCGCCAAGCTTTTCAAGAGGATCGAGTAGATAGCGGCGGATTTGAAGCCCAATGATCAAAAAGGCGAGCATCAGTCCCCCAGAGGCGGCGATATGCGAAACTACGTATGAGCCGGGCTGCCCTCCGTCAAAATCCACTGACCCCGTCGCAAGCAGGAATGCTGTTACAAAAAAAATCCAAGGCAACAACAGGAGCAGTACCAAGCTCAGCAATAAAGACGTTCGAATACGAAGTCTCCCCATGTCACGCCCCCTCGAATCGATAGCCAACGCCCCATACGTTGGTCAAATATCTCGGCTCTTCCGGATCAAGCTCGATCTTCTCGCGAAGTCGGCTTAGATGCACACGAATCGTATGTCGGTCGCCAAAACCGTCCCAGAACTTCGCAAGCAGCTGATCATAGGTGAACACCTGCCTCGGATGTTCCGCAAACAACCGAAGCAGGTCGTATTCCTTCGGAGTAAGAGAGATGTCTTGACCGTCAACGAACACTTCCCGCGTGGTTACATCAAGTTTGATACGGCCATAATCGAGCACACGGGAACGGCTGTCTTGCTGCGGACCTGTACGCCGAAGGACCGCCTTCACGCGGGCGATGATCTCGCCGGGCGATGAGGTTTTTACGATATAGTCGTCCCCCCCGAGCGTTAGTCCGCGGATTTTGTCCACATCATCACCGCGCGCGCTAAGGAACAGGATTGGAACGCCACTCTCCGCCCGTACTTGCCGACAGAAATCAAAACCGTTCTGTCCCGGCATCATGATATCTAGGATGATGCAATGCACGGCATGCAGTTGAAACAGGTTCCATGCCTCAGCTGTATCGTTTGCGATAACGACCCTAAAGTTATCATTCTCCAAAAAATCTCTTAATAGTTCGGCAATGCTTTGGTCATCGTCCACGACGAGAATCGTATTGATATCGATCATGCGTAAATTCCACCTCTTTCCGCTATCTTATCACGTATTCCGTAAGGATTTGAGCAACCTTCCGTTTTGTGATCAATTGTTTATAGTTTTGTGATTTTTCCACCCCTTCTTTCGAGATTATCGCTTGTTATGCTTCAGTTGTGAACACAATCCATTGCACCACTGAATAGTTGAAGGAGGATGAAAGAATGTTATCGGTACAAATCGTGCTTTTTGACGGCTTCGATCTACTCGATGCCCTTGCTCCCTACGAGGTATTTTGTGCTGCTGAGATGATAACGAACAATGCGTTAAGCGTTGCGCTCGTTACCGCCGAGGGGCCCAGACCCGTGCCTAGCGGCACGAAAGGATTAAAAATCGAGGCCGGCGGTCGACTGGATCCGGAGCGTCCGGGCCTTATTATTGTGCCCGGGGCGTCAGGGCCCATCGAAGGAGACGGCCCTGATTCGGTTCCATCCCTTTTGGGAAGAACCGTCCATACGGCGTTGCCCGGCATGCTCGGCAAGGCGCTCGAACAAAAAGACGTCATCGTCGCAACGGTATGCGGCGGGTCCCTGATACTGGCTATGGCCGGGCTGCTTGAAGGCAGACCGGCTGTAACGAATCATCTGGGTATGGATTTACTGGGTGCAACCGGGGCCGTCCCCATCCCGGCGCGTGTCGTCGATGACGGCAACCTGGTTACCGGCGGTGGCGTCACGTCGGGACTCGATGTGGCCCTCTATCTGGTAGAGCGCGAGTTGGGACCGCGCATCTCGTACGAGATCGAGCAGCTGTTCGAATACGAGCGGAGGGGAACGGTCTGGCAGGCGACGGGTATGGCGCCAATACCGAAGACGGGCAGAGAGCCTCAGAAAACGGAGAAAGTTGCGGAGAATCAAGATGGCGCTCCGGTTAGCAAGTCGCAGCATGTCTTTGCATTCGATGGAAATTGGGATACGACGATTGCTACGCCGGTCGGGAAGCTGCCGGTTAGGCTATTCATTGCTACATACAATGGCGTTGTCCACGGGAAGGCCGTACAAGGGGATGAAACGGTTGATTTTCTTAACCCGGCTCTAGTAGATGGGAAGCTAACCTGGCTGCTGAAAATTTCAAAACCGATGCGCTTAAATCTGAAATTTGAAGTGGCTGTGGAGGGTGATCATTTGACCGGGGTCGCGAAGGCCGGCATGCTTCCGGCATCCAAATTAACGGGCAGAAGAATTCCATGAAGAGACAGGTAACATGGTATAACCTGCTTGCCGGTGTCAGCTTCCTGTTCATCTTGTACGCCCTAACGAAAAACTACATTTTCGATCCCGAAGCAAAAAGCTTCTTAAGCCATAAAACCTTGCTGAACCGGGAACTGAATCTGCCCGTCTGGCTCAATGTCATGTACGTGCACGTCGCCTTTGCCTGCGTCGCCATGCTTGCAGGGCTGCTCAACTTTTCAAACCGGTTCATGCAAAAGAGCCGCAAACTGCACCGGATCAATGGCTACATTTATATCGCGTCCGTTCTGCTCGTGGTTGTAACCTCCGGTTATATGGCTCCTTATGCCACCGGGGGCAAGATCAGCAGCATGGGATTCAATATGATCAATCTGATTTGGCCGATGATCACCCTTATGGCGTTTGTCCAAATCAAAAAGAAACAGGTAATCCGTCATCGGAACTGGATGATTCGGAGCTACGCCTTTTGTTTTACGAACATGGCAATTCACCTTCTGACCTCCTTGTTCCATCTCGGATTCGGTCTTACTTATTCGGGCAGCTATACCATCGGCGTTTACGGCTCTATCGTGCTGCTGCTCATCATTCCGGAAATAATCATTAGAACCGTCGGCAAACCCCGTGTTATTTCAACCTATCTATAAATGCCTATGACTTCACACAGGGCTACCTCCTATGTGATTGTTGCTTTGTGAAAGGAATACCCGCCGTCGGTTTGACGGCGGGTATCATTTGTGAGGCTATCGTAACGGTTGCCGTCAAGTCTTTTGGCACTATCGTATCCGTTAGTTTCGGGGAAGTTCCCTGCACATGAGCATTGTAACGGAACTGGGAGGCCTTATTCAGTCCTTTATCCCACTTTTCAGATTGTAAGGGAACTGTGAGACCTTATTCTCCAAAAAACCATAGGATTTCACTCTGTTTTGTGCCAATAACGGCGCACAGTTCCGTTAGATCTTATCCCTTGCAACTTTCAGCAAAATAACGGTGCTCAGTTCCGTTATACTTCATTAAACTGCCCGTTAGCTCAATAAAAAGAACGCTCCCGCGCCTTCGCTTGGGCTACGTCCTCCTCATTATATTTCATTTCCAATCACCTATTAAAGAACGTACGCGGGTAGCATGTAGTGCTTAAACAGGGGACTTATCTTAACCTAAGCACTAAGAAAATACTTTATTTTCATTTGACACCCGTTAGCACAACTTCTTGGTTAATATAATTTCTAGTGGTTGCGCATCGAGTAATAGGCATCCAGCATCCCTGTAGCCCAGTTTTCTATAGAAGTGTTGTGAACCTTCATTAGCTTGTGTGGAAGTCATGACCAACTTTAAACCCTGTCGTTTCATTTCGTTCTCCCAAAACTCAACCACCTGTTGTCCAAATCCTCTATTGCGAAACGGTTCATCAATCCAGAGCATATTCATAAACGGTGTGTTGTCCCAAAAATAACCATAACGCATCCATTCAATAAATGCTTCACTTTCATCCTGTAATAAGTAAATCTCCTTTCCCTTAATTTTCGGTCCGATTAGACTTTTCTCAAGATGACGGTCCCGGCGACTTATCCATTCCAGATGCTCGTCCTTTGCAAATACAACTCTCATTAGACCCCCTGCAGATCCCCTGCCTTCTTCTACCATACTAAGCTAAACAAACCAGCGGCCTTCTTATAAAAAAACACTTCGTCCCCGCAGGGACAAAGTGTTAGCTACGAGATACCATCAGGTTACAATTTCCCTTCATGGCTTTCGTCTATGGTTGAATAATACTCACAGTATATTCCTTCCAGTCAGAAAGTCAATACCGGCCTTATTTTACGATGACCGTGATGTAAGCCGGCAGCTTCAGCTTACTGTCCTTCAAGGATGCTCCATCGACAGAGCTGAACGCCAGCTCCGCCCATCCTTCCGCGGGATTAAGCTCGATAACGATTTCCTCCGCGGACAGGTTGTTCAGCACCAGCCGTTTGTCCGCTTCCAGCTCACGAACATAGGCCATAACCCTGCTGTCCGGTGAAGAATACGAGTCAATTGTTCCGCTGCGCAGCACCGCGTCCGCTGCCCGCAGGTGGATCAGCTGCCGGTAATGCGCAAGCAGCGAGTCTTCGTCATTCATCTGTGCTTCCACCGAGACAGAACCGCCTTCATTATACATCCGAGACTGCCATGACGGCTGCCCTTCTCCTCCTGATGGATCCTCGTACCAGACCATTGGTTCACGGATGTGCTCATCCGGCTTGCTGCCGGACATGCCGATTTCTTCCCCGTAGTAGATAAATGGTCTTCCCGGCATCGTCAGCAGCAGAGAAGCAGCCATCTTGGCCTTGTTCACATCTCCCTCCAGCACGCTCATTACACGGTTCTGATCATGGTTCGTGAGGAATGGCGCATCAATGAAGGTGCCACCCGAGCTATCCTCGTAGAGACCAAGAATGCGGCTCAGTGTAGTGACCGCACTGGATGAGCTGCCGGATTTGGTAGCTGCCAGCAGCTGTTCCCCAAGGCTGAAGTTAAAGCCCGAATCGAATGCCTTGTTCAAGTAAGGCGCGATAACGACAGGTGAGTTATCCCAGATCTCGCCGACCAGGTAAGGAGAGTGTCCCCCCTCTTCAAGACCTGCGCGGAACTCTTGCCACCACGCAACATTCTTGTCCGTAATCACTGGCTTGCCGCTCGTGGACTGCACATCGTCATAGATATGCTTGGCTGCGTCCAGCCGGAAGCCGTCGACCCCTGCCTCAAGCCAAAAGCGGCCAGCCTTGATCATCTCCTCCCGAACCTCAGGCTGATCAAAGTTCAGATCAGGCATTCCTTCCCAGAAGACGCCAAGATAATGGCTGCCGCCGCGGTTATGCCAGGCTTTCCCGCCGGTCGCGCTGGTCTCCGACAGGTCAGGGCCGTCCTCATCGGCCGCATCCGCCCATACGTACCAGTCCCGGTAAGGGCTTTCGTCGGATGCCAGGGCATCAAGAAACCAGGGATGCTCAACACTTGTATGATTGACGACGAGGTCCATAATGACGCTGATGCCGCGTTTATGCGCCTCAGCGGTCAGTTCCTTGAAGTCGTCCAGCGTTCCATACTCAGGGTTAATTTCATAGTAATCGGTCACATCATAGCCGTGATAGCTTGGAGAAGGCTGGATCGGCATCAGCCAGATGCCGCTTACGCCCAGATCATCTGTCGTTGACGGATCGCCATCGTTCAGGTAATCAAGCTTCTGAATAACACCCTGCAGATCTCCGATCCCATCTCCATCCGAGTCATAGAAGGAGCGGACGAAGATTTCATAGAACACCTCTGAGCTCTGCACATCGCCGCCAACTGGCTTCGTACTTGTATTCTCCTGCTGCACAGTCTCCTTATGCTCCGTCTCCTTATGCTCCGTCTCCTGCTTGCCCGTTTCCTGTTTACCGGGCTCAGCATTATTGCAGCCCTGAAGGAGCAGCATCATCAGAACAATGGCTGCCGCGAGTACGCAAGCCGCCGTCATTTTCCTCCTAAGTGAACGACTTACCCGGGCATTATGCATACGCCTCATCCCTTGGTCGCTCCTGCCGTCAGGCCGTCAATGAGGAAGCGCTGCAGGAACATGAACAGAACGGCCACAGGTATGGCTGCGAGGACGGAGCCTGCTGCGAACAGCGTAAATTCCGTACTCTGGTAGTTGTCGACGAGCTCGAACAGCCCAACGGCCAGCGTCCAGTTCTCCCGCGAGCGCAGAATCAGTCGGGCGAAGATAAAGTCGACCCATGCACCCGTAAAAGTTGTCAGCGACACATACGTGATAATCGGCTTGGACAGCGGCAGAATAATGCGCCAGAATACCGTCCAGTGACTGGCACCGTCTATGCGTGCCGACTCTTCAAGCGCCTTTGGCAGCGTATCGAAATACCCTTTGGCGACAAACATGCCCAGTGCCGCGCCGGCAGAATAGACGAGCACAAGCGCCCATTTGCTGTCCAGCATGTTCATCTGCAGCAGCAGGATATAGATCGCGATCATACTCATGAAGCCCGGGAACATGCCAAGCACGAGCACCGTCGACATAATCGCCTTACGGCCCGCGAAGCGGAACCGGGATATCGCATAGGCTGTGATCAGCTGGATAAGGGTACCAAGGATCATACTCGTTACCGCAACCTGCAGGGTATTCCAAAACCAGCGCACGAACGGAATCTGCTTGTTATCAAGATTGGCGCCCTGGAACAGATTCTTGTAATGATCCAGTGTCAATGCCCGCGGTATGAAGGTTTCACTGAACAGAGAGCTGCCAGCCTTGAAGGAGGACATGATCGTGAATGCCGCAGGATAGATACAGGCCAGAGCGATCAAGATCAGCAGGATATAACTGAGCGTAAGCTTCCATATTGACGTCTTCATTGAATCATATCCTCCTCTTTGAACGATTTCGTCCGGCTGTAGCTCCAGATCGACAGGGATGCGATAATCAGGAAAATAATGATGCCGACCGCTGATGCGATATTGTAGCGGCTGTTATCCAGCGTCAGTTTGTAAAGCCAGGTTACGAGCAGGTCCGTTGAACCCGCCATATTGTACTCCAGTGTCTTCGGGTCACCCTTGGTCAAGAGGAAGATAACATTAAAGTTATTGATATTGCCGGCAAACTGCATGATCAGCAGCGGTGCCGTCGCAAACAGGACATACGGCATCGTTATATTCTTGAACTTGGTGAACCCGGAAGCCCCGTCTACATCCGCTGCCTCGTACAAGTCCTTTGGAATAGCCGTCAGAATCCCCATAACAAGTATCATCGAGACCGGTATGCCGATCCACATGTTAACGACAATCAGCGATACCTTCGCCCAGAACGGATCACTCAGCCAAGGCAGCCCATCCAGACCGAAGTATCGGAAGTACTGGTTGATTGGACCGAATTTGTCGTTGAGCAGGTTCCGCATAATAAGCAGCGAGATAAACTGGGGTATGGCGTAAGGAATGATAAAGATCGTGCGCCACATGCCTTTAAGCTTAATGCCCTTCTGGTGGATCAGCAGCGCAACGAAGATGCCGCCGAAGTAACAGGTTACGGTAGAGAGCACTGCCCAGATTACCGTCCACGACAGTACACCGAAGAAGGTACCCGCCCACGCCTTCAGAAAAAACAGATCGCCGAAGGTTTTGAATCCAACCCAGTCCACCAGGCTCTTGGGCGGGATATGGTCCGGTGCCGAATAGTTGGTGAACGCCATGAGGACCATGAAGGCAATTGGCATAATGGTGAAGAACAGCACCCCGACAATCGGAAGCGACAGCAGCAGCCACGGGAACCCCTCATTCTGTACGTTGCGGATCGTTTGGGCCAGGGACGGAGCGACGCCTCCCTTATCGCGAATCTGTCCGTTGCGGTATGCATCGCGGATGTTGACAATATATACGACGATATAAATTAAACCAATGATCACGGCCAGCAGTCCGTAAATCATCATAAATATGGAGTGATCGCCTTCCACATTGACATATCTGCGGCCGACCTTCTCCAGATGTGTCGCTTTGTCTCCAAGGGTGATAAGACCACCGATGTCGTAGAACAGCCTCGTGAAAAAAGCCGTAAGAGCTGCCACATGTACGAATAAGAAGAGCAGGGCTTTTCCGTACTGCCGGTTATATAGTTGCCCAAGCCCCATCGTTAGGACTGATAGCCAAGCTGCTGTCTTCGCATGTTTGCGCACGTAGTTCATTCCTTTCTCTGCCTGATCCTGCTGACAAGCTACCCGCCGGAATCCCGGCGGGTAGTGTGTCAGATCGTGAGATCCTTCTTATTTGACCATGTTTTGCTGCATCTTGCTCACCATGTCGTCGAGCGCCTTCTGCGGATCAATGCCGTCATTCCACATAGCCGCCAGTGTTGCATCTATTGTATTCCAATACTGAACCATCTCAGGAATCGAAGGCATCGGGACCGAATTCTCGAACTGCTCCAGGAAGCCGGAAGCGATTGGATCATTCTTAATAACCTCATCCTCAGCAAGCGTCTTGTCTGCAGGCAGGTTGCCTGTCATTTCGAAGTTCTTCTTCTGCCATTCAGCGGATGTGATGTAGTGTGCGAACAGCTTCGCGGCATCCGGATATGGCGTGAACGCGTTTACATAATATGCCTTGACACCAGAGAAAGGCTTCATTGGCTGACCATTAGGCAGCGCCGGGTATGGTGCAACGCCTAGATTCGTTACCTTCTCCTTCAAGGAACCGGTATCCCACGGACCGCTGACATTCATAGCAAGCTTCCCGGACTCGAAGAGGGATTTCTTGATGTCACCTGTAATATCAGATGTCTGGAGCGGCAGTACAGTGCTGCGCAGGCTTTGGTAGAACTTGCCGGCCTCAACAGCCTCAGGCGTATTCATTCCGATATCACTCGGATTCGTACCGTTATCACCGAATACGTAAGCGCCGTAGCCGCCGAAGAAGCCGTAGCTCCAGTAGCCGTTGCCCAGTTCCCACATGTACGCCCACTTATTATTGTTCGAATCATTGAAACCCTTAGCAAACTCGATAACCCCGTCCCATGTCGCGGGAACTTCGTCAATCAGATCCTTGTTATAGAACACCGCTGTCGTTTCAACCGATTTTGGATAGCCGTACAGCATGCCATCGACCGAAACAGCTTCAATCGCCGTCTCATAAGCGCTTTCCTTCGTCTCTGCTTCGAACCAGTCGTTCGGCAAAATCAGACCAGCCGACACTGCGCTTCCTGTACGGTCATGTACCGCAGCGAATACATCAGCGCCGACCTTAGCCGGTCCGTCCGTTGTCATCCGCTCAACAGATTTGTCTGCACCGACTTCCGTAAATTCTACAGGTACGCCATATTCCGCGGTAAAAGCTTTAGCCGCCGCTTCTACGAATGCCTTCTGGTCGCCGCTGTCCCATACGATCAGCTTGGCGCCTTCTTCCGGTACAAGCTCTTCTTCTTCAATCGCTTCTTCGCTGACAGCGCCTCCATTATTGCCCGTTTGGTTCGCAGGCTGATTGGTTCCTTGATTGCCGCTGTTATTTGCTTTGCCGCCTCCGCAGGCTGCCAGTGTAAACACAAGCACCAGAGCCATTAGCATAACCGCCGTCTTTTTAACTTGTTTCATTGCGTACCCACCTTTTATAAGTATTTGTGTATAAAGCGAATTTTCTTTATGCAAACGTTTGTCCGGAAGTGCAATGTCCACCCATTTTGAACAAATTAAGGGATACCCAGACAGAAAAAAGGTACAACCTGGCAGTTAAACTTCATGCTACGAGGTTGTACCCAGTTAGGTAACATTGCCTTCAATTTGTCAAAAACCGCTGGATAATTCCGTTGCTCGCTTGCTTGCTTTCATCATACGCAACTATAAAAGCGTTTGCAATCGTCGAATTTAACCGTTTCCATAAAAATAGTAAGAATTATCTCAAGGAATCTTGCTATTACTCATGCATGCTACTGATAACGCAATTTCCATTACCCTATTTAGTGATTCATTTCTTTTGCAGCCTTTAGCATATGGCTTACTCAACCCCCTTGGCGCAAACGTTTGTTTACTGGAGAACCTGTAATAACATTGAAAAGCCGCAGCGGATAAGGAATAATATAACTATGAGCACTATTACAAGGAGGCTGCTTAAGCTGATGCAACAAGCGATAACCCTTAATTATGAAGGAAAAACACTACGCGGAATGGAACACATTCCTGCAGCTTCCCAAGGTCCCCTCCCTGCTGTCATTATGTTTCACGGCTTCACGGGAACCAAGCTGGGATCTCACCGGTTCTTCTTAAAAATTTCCAGACAACTAGAGAAGCTGGGCTATGCCGTGTTCCGCTATGATTTTTACGGGAGCGGTGAAAGTGACGGCGACTTTGAGGAGATGACGGTTTCGGGCGAGCTCGCCGATGCCAACGCGATACTTGACCAAGTGAGGGCTGATCCAAGAATTGATAACAGCCGAATCAGCGTAATCGGTTTCAGCATGGGGGGGCTCATTGCAAGTGTACTGGCCGGGGACCGTCCGGATGATATAGACCGCCTCATCCTGCTTGCCCCTGCCGGAATCATGAAGGAGCTGATTAAAGCTGCGGCCGGAGACTATCTTGCATCATCGGATGCGGAAACATTTGATTGGGGCGGCAACCTTATTGGGAGAGCGTTCTCTGTGGATCTGGAGACTTTTGATGTTTTTGGCAGATCGAAGGCCTTCCAGAAGGATGTTCTGCTAATCCACGGAACGGAGGATAAGACGGTACCAGCGGCTGTATCCCAAATGTATAAAGAGCAGGTGTACGGGGATCGTGCGCGTATCCATTATATTGCCAATTGTGATCATAACTTTAACAGCCATGCCTGGGAAAGCGAACTGATTGAGCAGATCGGCCAGTTTATGGGCAGAGCTTAAGCATAACTCGAGAGCAGCCCGGCCAAGCAATCTCAAGTCATCATTGTCTTAACTACATAGAAGCTGTCTTCGCAAGGTGCGAAGACGGCTTCTATTCATTTTATCCCCTGGAAAAAAAGAGCTGCCACAACCGGACTTTATCGGCTTTGGACAGCTCCTTTTATGTCATGACCTGACTAACGTATTCAGCAGGCTCTTATTTGAAGATTTTCGTGCGCTCTTCAACCGGCTGGAAATCCTTGTCGCCTGCTGGCGCACCCGGTTTGCCGAAAGGCATTTGAGCGATTAGCTTCCACGATTCAGGCAGACTCCACTGTGCTTTAACCTTGTCATCAATCAGCGGGTTGTAGTGCTGGAGGGATGCGCCAAGGCCTTCACCCTCTAGGGCAGTCCAGATAACAAGCTGCAGCATGGCATTGGCATGCTCAGCCCATACCGGGAAGCGGTCTTGGTATGACGGGAACTGCTGCTGCAGACCTTCAACAACGCGCATTTCCTCGAAGAACAGAACCGTACCATGACCTGCGCGGAAGCTGTCCATCTTCTGCTGGGTCGACTCGAACTGATCTGCAGGCACGATGGCCTTCAGAATTTCAGTTGTCAGGTCCCACAGCTTATGATGGTGAGCGCCAAGGAGTACGACTGCACGGCTGGATTGCGAGTTGAAGGATGATGGTGTGTGCTTGACTGCCTCTTCTACAATTTCCTGAATGCGTTCATCGGAGATCGGGGATTCGCTAGTAATGCTGTAGATGGAACGGCGGTTTTGAATCGCTTTGAAAAATTCATTTGTCATTGTCATCGTTAACTACCTCCAAAGTATCTTAATATTATTAAGTACCTATATTATTTTAACAAAGGATGCTTCCTGATTGCAACAATAATATTCCAATTTCCTTCAGCAAGCTCCAATTATTCTGGTCTCTTTAATGAAAATACGCGGCCGATCAGAGCATAATCATCTCCTGCCATCCGGCTTACCGGCTTCAACAGCCCTGGATCAATATGCCCATGCTCGTTGTAGAGTTCTTCCGCAATATGAATTCGCTTCACTCGTACAATAAGAAGATCACAGGAAGGCTGCCCGCTGTCTCCAAGCTCGATCGCCTGCTCCAAGCAGCATTCCATACGAATCCTGGCTTCAGCAACTCCCGGCACCTTAACCGCTTCACTCGTTACAGGCGTCAAACCGGCAGCAGCCAGCTCACTATCACCGGGAGGGAGATTGGCAGCAGTCTGATTAACTGCCTCCACAATCTCTTCGCTGACAACGTGCACGACAAGCTCCCGCCGCTCAAGCGCATTGCGGGCCGTATCCTTCATCGCTCCTTGTCTTCGCTGTACCGCTATAGAGAGCAGTGGCGGGTCGCTTGAGACAATCGAGAAAAAGCTGAAGGGCGCAGCGTTAACAGCACCGTTATCTGACAGCGTTGTTACCAGTGCAATCGGCCTCGGGATGATACTGCCAATAAGAAGCTTATACGTGTCCCGTCCGCTCTGCCCGGCTGGATCCACCGATATCATTGTCCCCATTGTGCTGCCCCTCCATTCCTTTTTTAGGAATTTCCATACCGCTTACGATACCAGTCAGCAGCAGCTTCCACCTCTGAACCGGTTAACTGATGTCCATAACGTTCCCAGTGCACCGTTACATCGCTGCCTGCATCGCGAAGGAGCTGTTCAAGCTCTTCTGTCTCCTGCGGTGTACATAGCGGATCATTGGAGCCTGCGCCTATGAACACGGAGGTGCCGGCAAGATCAGGCAGCTTCACCCCCCGTATGGGCACCATCGGGTGGTGGAGAATGGCCCCGCGGAATGCATGCTCATAATGGAACAGCAGGCTGCCAGCAATATTAGCTCCGTTAGAGTATCCGATAGCCATCATATTGCTTCTATCCAGCTGATAGCGCTCTGCTGCCTCTTGCAGAAAGTCATAGACCTCCTTCGTACGGAAGACGAGGTCCTCCTCATCGAAGACCCCCTCCGCCAGTCGCCGGAAAAAACGGGGCATTCCATTCTCGAGCACATTCCCCCGCAGGCTGAGGACTGCGGAAGATGGCGAGACCGCCTTAGCGAGCGGCAGCAGATCCCGCTCCGTCCCGCCCGTTCCATGAAACATAACCAGTACAGGAGCGTTAGCATCCGTACCCTGTTCAAATACATGCTTCATCTTAACGTTTCACCTCCTGCGGTCTGCGGACTTCTATTGGTTGAAGGTTAGCTTCAATGGCCTCACGGTGCGGCTCAAACCATTCCGGGAGCATGAGCTTCTCCCCTAGCGTCTCAGGCGCTTCATCCCTTGCAAAGCCTGGCGGATCAGTAGCAATCTCGAACAAGATGCCGCCTCCTTCACGGAAGTACACCGCATTGAAGTACTGCCGGTCTACAATAGGGGTTGGCACATAGCCGGACTGTTCGACGGATTGTCTCCAAGCCTCATGCTCTTCATGATCCTTGGCTCTCCAGGCAATATGGTGAACAGTGCCCGCTCCGCCGTTGCCGGCAGGTACGGGTGTGAGAGGAACATCGATGACATTGCCTATATCGCCCGCGGCCTGGAACCGTGCGTGTTGACCGTCTGCTCCAGTCTTGCGGAAGCTGAAAACACGCTCCAGTGCACCCATGGTTTCTTCTGGCTTTAGACTATATAGGACCGCACCTGCAAATCCTTTAATCGCTGTATCCTTGGTGATGCCGTCAAACGACCAGTTGCTCGCTCTGCCTCCCTCGCGCTCAACAAGCTCCAGCCGCAGCCCTTCATTGTCGCTGAATTGCAGAGATTCCTCTCCGAATCGTTCATGCCGTTCCGTCTCGATCCCCAGTCTGGACAAACGCTCTGCCCAGAAGCTCATGGCACCCTTCGGTATAGCATAAGCGGTTATGCCAACCTGCCCGCCGCCAATTCTCCCCCTGCGGGAGTCCGGCCATGGGAAGAAGGTGATGATCGTTCCGGGGCTCCCCCCTTCATTGCCAAAATAAAGGTGGTACACCTCCGGAGCATCAAAGTTTATTGTCCGCTTTACCAGTCGCAATCCCAGCACCCCTGCATAAAAATCAACATTACCTTGCGGATCGCGTGCAAATGCCGTGATATGGTGAATACCTGCTGACTGCAGCTTCATTCTGATCCTCTCCTTCTTAATTAAACATTCGTACCTGCCGGCACACATATACATTAGGATTCCAACTTTATCGGAGCCCCGCTAAATATCTTTAATTTAAGATATTGGGGCTGTAGAGAGACCCTTCTACCAGTTGCCCGTCTCGGCTCCCTTACCCAGCTTCTTCAAGAGTTCGGCCGCCGTCTGCTTTTCTTCCTCCGATAAAGCACCCATCATTTCGTGCACAGCTGAGGCATGCTCAGGGAAAATTCCGTCGAGGAGCTTATTGCCAGCTTCCGTTATCTCGGCGTATGTGACCCTGCGGTCCTTCTCGCATGGAATACGCTTTAACAGTCCCTTGGCTTCAAGCTTATCGATGTTGTACGTCACACTCCCGCTTGTTACCAGTACCTTCTCCCCGATTTGCTGAAGCGGGGTACGACCCTTGTTGTAGAGGACTTCTAGAATCATGAACTCGGATGGCGACAAGCCGTGCCGTTTCATGTCCTTGATTGCCTTATCCATAATGGTGCGGTAAGCTTTGGACAACACAACGAAGAGCTTAAGAGATTGAGCCGTGCTATCTACTTGATGCTCTGCCATATCGTCACCGGCCTCCAATCATTGCTTTAAAAGCATATATCTTAAATTTAAGATAATCAATTTATTACCGTTTGTCAAGGTTATCAATTCCATAGGCCCCACGTTATCATGTATAATAGCTTACATACATGTTCCGGAAAGCAGGTGACATCATGGACGGACGTAAAGCGGTATTTATTATTTTGGGTGTTTGTGCGGCGCTCGCTGCTGTCATATATCTTCTCGTGCAGTATGCTTCGGGTAATGATGATTTGATTAGGGCACCGCAGCAGGCATCGGAGCTGCGTGCAGATCTACCGGTTAGTAACCGTTAATTAACTGCTCGTGCTGAAGAACACAGACAGTTTTGGTGAACCAAGCTGCATCGTTTCCAAAATCTGAGTCTCACAACCGGGCAGCTTTTCCTCGATATAGTAGGTATACACCTATCGAGGAGTGATGATGTGAAGTTTAAAACAGGAATACTCGGCGTCACCGCCGGCCTGCTGTTGATGGCTGGCACTGCTCAAGGCGCTTCCTATACGGTCCTGCCTGGGGATTCGCTCTGGAAAATATCGCTTAAATATGAAACTACCGTTACGGACCTGGTTCAGCGCAACCAGCTTACGTCCGATGTCTTATATCCCGGTCAAGTGATTGAAGTTCCAGGCCCATCGGCTCACATCGTACAAGATGAAACCATGTGGCAGATCAGCCAAAAATACGGGATTACGTTAGATGCGCTCATTAAAGCCAATCCACAAATCAGCAATCCAAACAACGTATGGAACGGCCTTACCGTTTGGATTCCCGATACAAAATTATCTACACCTGTATCTACACCTGCACCTGCACCTGCACCTGTAGTGCAGCCAAAGCCGGCTCAACCCGCTGCCTATGCGGACGGTGTTTTCCCCCTAGCCAAAGGAACCTTCCAGCTGCCTCTCGTAAACAACTACAATGACGGAAGGTCCTGGACACCAGCGGGCGAACAGCTGCGCAAGCACGATGGCGTCGATATCTTCGCCAAGCAGGGAACACCGATCTACAGCATACTCGACGGCCAAATCATCAACTACGGCTGGAATGAATACGGGGGCTGGCGGGTCACCATTCGCGTCGATTCCACAACGGCCTTCTATTATGCTCATTTAAGTGAATATGCACCTGGTCTTGGTAAAGGGGTCTCCGTTAAAAAAGGACAGCTGCTCGGCTACGTGGGCAGCACCGGTTACGGCCCGGAAGGCACATCAGGAAAGTTTGATCCTCACCTGCATTTCGGCATCTATAAGACGAGCCCGTCCTGGAGCTCTATTGATCCCTTCCCGTATCTCAAATGGTGGGAGCAGCAGTGAATCAAAAAGAACGAAGCAGCCCTATAGGCTGCTCCGTTCTTTTTTTGTATAAAGTAACACCGGACCTCTCCGCATTAGCCCTTCAGAGCCCCAGCCCTTCGCTGCTAGCGAACCGTTAATGTGCAAGCTGGATCATAGTCAGTCCATCGCCTTGGGATCCATATACATCATTTCCCACAGGTGCCCATCCGGGTCTTCAAAGCTGCGGGTGTACATGAAGCCGTGGTCTACGGGCTCTCCCAGTGCCCTGCCGCCGTGCGACACTGCCTTCTCAGCAATTTCATCCACCTGCTCCCTGTTCTTAGCTGCCAGAGCCAGCATAACCTCAGACGTTTTGGACGCATCAGCAGCCGGCTTTCCGGCCGTAAACGTCTCAAAATACGAATCCAGCAGAAGCATGGCGTATATATGCTCGCTTATGACCAGGCATGCTGCTTGTTCATTGGTGTATTGGTCATTAAATGCAAATCCCAATCCCGTGAAGAACGCCTTGCTCCTCTCCAGATTCTTAACCGGCAAGTTCACAAAGATCATGTTTAACTGCAGTGCCATTGTTATGCCACCTTTCCTTGATTTTGGTTCTGCTTCCTGACTTCATCCTATCATAAACCTGCCCGTCACATTTCTTATAAATTGCGCATTCCGGATCTCAACTTGCCGCCGGCTGGGATATCGGCCCCACAGCCATCTGCTGATTAGCCTGGCGGATCTGCTCCAGATTGTCCCCGTGATACAGGATGTTATGTCCTGCCGTAACTAGAATAAGGAGACAGATTAACAAGAGTACAGGCACTCCGGTTGCTCTGCTTCGGCATCTCCGCATCAGCGCTGTACCTGCTAGCAGGAAGAAGGCAAATATATAGTGACCGGCATAGAGGTACAAGTCGTACTTGAACGTGGCTAGACCGAAGCCCACACCAATATGCAGCAGAATGGCAAAACCAATATAACCGGCAAGCATCCATGTTTCACGCAATTGCCTCTCCCGCAGTATGCCGTAGACCGCCGAAGCGATCACAAGTCCGCCAATCAGATTAACGTACCATGGAACAGCTGAAGATAAATCCGTAGCAAAGGCAGCTATTCCCGCATCTGCCAGGGTCAGTGTTGGTGTCAGCACAGGATGGATGACCAGCATATAGATGACCTGCCAATGCTGTTCCAGATTGAAGGGGGCCGTATAGCTGAAGCCTCCGCTGCTCAGATTGCTGCCTGCTGCGCTCAGCCACGTGCGACCGTCAAACAGTACGTACTGCGCCAATGTACCTGCCGCAATGAAAAGAAGCGACACAGCAGCGATTCGCATCAGCTGGTATAACCAGCTGCCGCGCGCTGTCGTGTACAGCCGCAGCAGCAGAGCGGCCGCATAAGGTATGGCGTTCGTTACAGTAACTGCGAAGTTTCCGGCCATTAATAACGCGTAAGGGAGGACAGCCCCTGCGGGCTGTACAGCGCGCAGCCGCAGATAGAGTATAGAGAGCACAATAATAAACTGCGCATACGGATAGGAATCCGGAATCAGAGCAGAGTACAGGCTGTACGAGCTGATGCCATAGAAGAGCGCAAGAGACAGCGGCAGCCATACAGCATTTCCCCAGGTTCGCAGGTAATAGTAGACTAGCGCTGCGCTGGCTCCGTTAATGAGAGACTGCAGCACGAGAAACAGCCAGTTGCCAGGACCCGCCTCAGCGGCAAGCCGAAGAGTTCCACTGGCGAAGCTGAGAAACGGATGAATCAATGAGATATTAGAGTATCCATAGTACAGGGACGGATCGAAGTTGAACAAATTCAGGCTGAACGGCGCTCCATAGAAGGGGCTTAACCGCTGCAGCAGCTCCTGGTTTTGATCGATATAGAGGAGATAAGGCATATTGAGTACAAAATAAAAGCCGGCAAGTGCCAGCATTAATGCCGCTGCAATCCGGTTGTCGGATTTGTTCTTGAACAGCTCATTGAGAAAAGACATATTATCCACCGCTTTTTTCAGAAAGATATGTACACTTACACCAGCAGACTCACGCCCGCAAGGATCAAGACAACACCGGCCAGCTTCGCCCAGCCGATCCTCTCCCGAAACACCCATCTTGCAAACACCAATGCCCAGACGAATGTCAGCGAGTTGGCGAGAAACACAACCGTATAGTCAAGCTTGCTCAGCAAATAAATATTGATTAAGGCACCTGTACCATAGCAGAGCATGCCAAGCAGCAGGAATTTCAGCCTGTGACGGCTGCCCGAAGATAGTTTGAAATTCACGCCCCCAAGCGAACCGAGAAGCGTCATAACGGCCAGCAACACAAGATTCAGGCTATCGTTCATAAGCGGTTAAGGTCACCCCGGCTCCGAGCAGCAGGACGGCGAGCAGCTTATTCCACGTGAACACTTCCCCATGGAAATAAGCCCCGTAGATTATAGCGATCACATATCCCACCGACAGCAGCGGATAGGTTGAAGACAGCTTGGATAAAGCCAGTGACTTAATCATGAATAGGGCGCCCAGTCCGTAACAGAGGAATCCCATGGCGAGCAAGGGGTAATTCGTCAGACCGAACGACCACAGAAGCTGTCCGGTCGCGGACAGCCATGCCGAAAAGACCATATATCCTTTGCCGATGAGGCCGCTTGTTACATTTTCCATGTCAGCTGCTCCAGTCCAGGGTGGCTTCTGTTGATCAGGTAACGGGATTTTACAAGCTGGAACATCGGCAAATCCGTCAGCGAATCCGAATAAGCCCGCGAATGCTCATAGTCAATGACAAGCCTGTTGTCCTCCAGATACGACTGTAATCTTGCCACCTTCTCCTCTCCCTTGCAGTTCAGGCCATCGATCCGGCTGGTGTAACGGCCGTTAACCCTGCACAGGTTCGTCCCTATTACATCATCGACTGCAGGAAGCTTGCTGAAGTACTTCATATAAGCATAAGGAGATGCGGTAATAAGCAGAATACGATATCCCTGCCGCTTAAGCGCCTCCATCTCAGCCAGCGCTTCCGGATAGATGCCCGGTGCAAGCTCCGTATCGTAGAAGTGTTCCAGATCCTCTTCACGGAAGTGACTAATCGCATAGAAATAAGCGCTCTTAGCCTTCTGGAGCGGCATCAGCTTCAGCTTATACAAGCAGGTGTATGCCGCAATGTTCAGCAGCCGGTACGCAGTCCAAGGCTTGGCCCGCACGCTGTATTTTACAAATTGAAACATCGAGTCATGTCGTATTACCGTTTTATCGATATCGAAGAGTGCTATCTTAACTTTCTCCATCATTCTCCACCCTGCATTATTCAAAATAGGCCAGTATCACAATTACCATCAGCACGTATAAGCATACCGTTATTAGGATCGGCTTGTCCTCAAACAGCTCGCGGTCCGGCGCTCCGCCCTTCATCTTCACATGAATCAGATAGAGGTATCGGAACACACCGTAAATGACCAGAGGAATTGTCCACATCAGATGGACCGTCCTGCCCGAGGTAAACGTAAATAACGAATAACTCAGAATGGTCGCTGTCGTGACGATGCTGCTCAGCTGGTCAAGCAGCGGAAAGGAGTACTGCTCCAGAACCCGCCGGTGGGCAGTCTTGTCCTGTTCATTAAGCAGCAGCTCGTTGCGGCGTTTGCCGATGGCCAGGAACAAGGAGAGCAGCAGCGTGCAGAGCAGGAACCATGGCGTGAAGGGAACAGCAATAATCAGTCCGCCAGCTATCGCTCGCAGAACGAAGCCGGAGGCAATGACCATAATATCCACCAGCACAACATGCTTCAGATGGAATGAATACATGACATTCAAGGTGAAATAGACAGCCAGCAGCAGCGTGAATAAGGGGTTAATAAGAATGGAAGCTGCTAATGAGGATACCAGCAGCACTCCCCCGAAGGCCAAGGCCAAGTAGGGATTGAGCTGCCCGGAAGCCATCGGCCGGTGCTTCTTCTGCGGATGCAGCTTGTCTGCCTCACGATCCGCAAAGTCGTTCAGAATGTAGACACAGCTGGATACCAGACACAGAAGGATGTATCCGGCTGCAGACAGCATAAGGAGTCTCGTATTAAGCACATCGAATGAGAACAGCGGCGCAGCGAATACAAGCAGATTCTTGGTCCACTGCTTGGGGCGAAGCTGCCTCCACAATAATCCAGCAAGATTCCCCTGCACCTGAAGCTCACTGCCCACACCCGTTTTTGCCGATTGCAATTGTTAATCCTCCCAGCGCCTTACCGATATGTAATAATAACAATCTTGGGCTTATCACCAGTTATGTATACCAGTCAATTCCAAATCGATGCTAGATCATTCAGCCATTCCTGTAACACGGTTATCCGGACAAACCAAAAAAAGCCCCGGATCATCCGGGGCTCCCATTCATGATTCTATTTGCTCCAATACAGGCATTAAATGTTCACGCAGTATAGGTGCCAGTGTTTTCATGTACGTACCTGTAATATGATGCTTGTCGCGGTACACGAGCACATTGCCGATTACAGGGCCACAGTGTTCCTCATCACAAAAATAGTCGCTAAAGTCAGCATAATGGACGTTTGCGGGCGGATTTTCCAGACGGCTCCATGCACTTGGCTCAGGAAGCAGAAGCTCGCGTTTCACCATACACTCGCTGGCGTTCGGTCCGTTCTCGTCCACACATGTTGGAGGATCGAATTCAAACCAAGGGTTGTCTCTAACAGCGAATACGGACACCTTGGCGTCTTTCAACACCCCCCACTGTTTGATGAAGCCAGCTGGAATATCATCTTTTAAGTGCTTACCGACATTTGCTGTCGTAAATACAAGATCGGGTATATCCTGTTTGGTCAACATTTCAATCAGGCTTTCATTCCATTGTCTGCAATCTTCCTTTTCTGTGTCATCGGCTGTGAATCGGCAGGAGCTCTTGGAATAGTTTACGATCTTGAGCTTCTCTTCATCCGCTATTTCTTCAAGAGCAGGGAGCCATTGAGCGGAGTGGGAGCCGCCAACAAGAGCAATTGTAAACCTCGGGTTATCCTTAACTCCGTAAGTACAGCTTAGTACTTCAGCTTTCCCCTCCGCCTGATGGCAGTTGTCTTCATACACCTTAGGCAAATCCTTCCTGGCTTGAATAGGCCTCGGAATATAGCTCACAGTCGTAATTGAGCCAATTCCTTCTGCACCCGCCCCCATAACAGCTGCTCCCGGATATTCATCACTTGCAGCCGATGCTGTTAGCACACCGGACTGCAAATATTTAATGGTACCATACCAGACCGCCGATATGGCAAGCACCGCAACCATGAAAGAAGCGGCCACAAGACTAATTTTCCAGTTCGTATTCAGCCGTAAGCTGTTGCGGATCGGCTTTTCAATCATGCTGGTGGTTATATAGGAGAGAACGGAGGCTGCGACGATGATGACTAAACCGTGCAGGAAGTTAATGGACTCCTTATCGAAGAGAATATAATAGAAGATGAGCAGCGGCCAATGCCACAGATAAAATCCATAAGAAATACTGCCGAAGCCCACAAGCGGCTTCGAGCTTAGCAAACGGTGAACCCCAGCAGAACCACCCTGGTTGCCCGCAAGAAGAATACATACCGCACTTAGTGTCGGCCATAAGGCCGCGTAACCTGGAAATACAGTAGAAACCTGCAGAATAATGCCGCAGCTCACCAGCCCGGCTAAACCAAGCCAACCAAACAGCAGGCTGGAGGTTCTGTTCAGCTTGATGTTGGCAATCAGCAAAGCCACAATTCCGCCAAGAGTGAATTCCCAAACCCTCGTAAACGTATCAAAGTAAGCCCAAGGCTGATTTATCGCTGTCAGATAAACCGAATAGGCAAAAGACATCACAAAGACACCAAGCAGCACAGCGAGAAAGGAGAATCTGACTGTCTTCTTAAAGACCCGCTTGGCCAAGATTAGGGATAACGAAAGCAGAATAGGCCAAATCATATAGAACTGACCTTGTACGGACATAGCCCAGAAATGCTGGAACGGGCTTGCCTCATTATTTTGCGCCAGGTAATCTACCGAATTTCTAGCCAGCTGCCAGTTCTCCAAATAAAATGCCGAAGCCATAACTTCCTTCACGGTCTGGTCCCATCTCAGCTCAGGAAGCCACAAGAAGCAAGCTGCCGAGACCAAGAACAAAACCGTGAAGGCTGCTGGAAACAAGCGTTTACAGAGATTTAGCAGGAAGCCCGCAGCATCAATTTTACCGTACTTCTCCCATCTCGACAGCAGTGAAGTCGTAATCAGGAAACCTGATACGACAAAAAACACATCCACCCCACCCGATACGTTGCCTAACCAAATATGGTATACAGCAACCAGAATAGCAGCTACAGCACGCAAGCCTTCAATCTCCGTCCGAAATTTCCTCTCAGACCTCTTATACAGATCCATCGACAAGCCCCCCCACAACTACTTAATATTCGTTAAAAATTACTCATTTTGAATATATTTTATTATCAAATTATTCGCAATGAGGGTTTCTTAACATCTTTTGTATGGGAGAGAGAAGACTGGACCTGTCAATTAATCCCCAGTAAGTCCGTAACCAAGGATAGGACCAGCAAGAGACCGACCACACTCCCGGCAAGCAGAGCCCGGCCCTTGCCTGCTGTATGGGAAACACCGTCTGATTCACTGCGTTTGACAGCAGACCAGAAGTAAAGGACAACGCCAATCAGCACCAGCAGCGCTTCGACGGTTATACTTATTACCGGCCATCTCCAAAGACCTATGCCGAGTAGCGGCAAGCCCCCGATGTTACCAGGCAGTATTGGAATATCTGGACGGTGGACAAGCAGATCCAGCAGCCAATGACTGAATACCGTACCGCCGATCACTAGACCACTGCTCCTCCCCCACTTCCGCCAGGATAACAATCCAGCCAGGATGCTTAAGAGCAAGGCACTTGCAAGTGAATGGGAATAGCCGGCATGTATGAATGCCTCCCCGTGTCCGTCACCAATGGTCTCGATTGTCTCCACCCCCGCAAGAAACAAAGGCACAAAAGCAATATCAAGCAGTTGTGTGCCGGTCATGAGCGCCCACAGCGGCACCTGCGGCTGCTTCGCCTTAATGATCGCCGCCAAACCAAAATGTCCCGCAAACATACTACCTCACTCCCTTTCTGTTATGATCTGTTATTCTGGCATCCAGAACGCCTCCTACAACCGACAGCAGCAGCACGAACAGAAGAAATTTCATACTTCCTTCAATCCTCCCCCCAAAAACTAACTGTATTAGTTTTATCATAACTAATGATATTAGTTTTTGCAATAGGCTGTTTGGCTGCTTATTACGCACATCAAAAAAAGCCGCCACCAACTGGTGAGCGGCCTGCATTACATAACGATTAAACCGAGAATTTTCCAATCAGATGCTGCAGTTCTCCCGACTTAGCCGACAGCAGAGCAGCGGCCTGGTTCATCTCATCCATGGAAGCCAGCTGTTCTTCCAAAGCGGTCGCCACCTGCTGTGTGCCTGCAGAAGCAGTATCCGTAATTTGAGATATCACATATACCGAGGAGGCGGCCTGCTCGGTGCTGGCTGACATCTGCCGGGATGCTGCCGTCACCTCCTGAATCTGCCGGGCAACCGCATCAATCGAGCAGCGGATCTGTTCGAAGGCTGCACCTGCCGCGTTCACCGCGAGAATGCCTTCATCAACCTCCTTCGTACCTGCATTCATCAGGCTGACTGTCCTCGTAGTCTCCTGCCGGATGGCCTGGACGAGCTCTGCAATCTGCCCGGCAGATTCCTTCGACTGCTCCGCAAGCTGGCGCACCTCATGCGCAACCACGGCAAATCCCTTGCCCTGCTCCCCCACTCTTGCCGCTTCAATGGATGCATTAAGGGCAAGCAGGTTGGTTTGGGCGGCGATTTTCGATATAGCTTCAACGATTAGACCAATCTCCAGTGAACGGCCGTCCAGCCGCTGCACAGCTTCAGCCAGCCCTGTTACGGTATCGTTAATCGCCTGCATCTGCCGAATTGACATGACTACTGTACGGTTTCCGTCCTCTGCATACTCGGTTGCGAAGGCAGCTGCCTGGGACACTCGTTCTGCATTCTCAGCAATATGCCTTGCTCCCTGGGAAAGCTCTTCAAATGCCGATACACTCTCCGCTATACGTTCTGTTTGCTGGAGTGCGCCCTCGGCCACAGCATCCATAATTCTCATAATCTGATCCGCAGCATCGCGTGTCTGCTCCGTGCCCGCATTCAGCTCTTGAGAAGAAGCGGCAACCAGCTCCGTACCCATCCACACTTCTCTAATCAATCCTCGTAAATTTCGTGCCATTGTGTTAAAAGAACCTGCCAGCTCGCCGATCTCATCACGGTTCTTCACCTGAATGGCGTCCCCCGTCAAATCGCCGGCCGATATTTGAGCTGCCGCTGCAGCCATAGATGCCAAGGGTCCAGCTATCATCCGGGCGATGGCCCAGGATATCACTCCGCCTGACACAATTCCCAGCAGAGTGACCAGGTTAACGATATCCTGTCCCTTACCGGAAGCTTCAACAGAAGCATCCGCTGCTTTCTCCCCCTCTTGCTCATTCAGCTCAATCAGCTGCTCCAGCTTCCCCAGTGCTCCACTGTATGGCTCCTGCATCGCTTTTACCGCGGCACCTGCTGCTTCCAGCTCCCCCTGCTTGCCCGCTTCAAGCAAGGAAGGGAAGATAGCAGCAACCTGCTGCCGGTAGCTGTCAAACTCCATATACAGCGCCTTTTGTTCCCCTTCGCCCGCTATTGTATAGAAAGCTTCATCCAGTGCCTGCATATCTTCAATCGCTTGTTGAATTGCAGTTTCCAGTTCCTCTATTTCGGCTCCATCTGAGGCCAGAGCCACTTCCAGCCCAAGCTGCTGAATCAGCATTAAATCCACTCTTGTATCCGCAAGAATTTTCATGGCCGGCAGGTAAACCGATTCAATTGTTTCCGCCTGCTGCTGCATATTTTTCATACTTGTATTAGAGGCAGCCCCAACTGTGCCAATCAGCATCAGCATGATGAAAAAGCCTATTCGTAATTTCGTTCCCACCGAAAACTTAATTGCTTGCTTCTTACCCTTCATCACTGTAACCACACCTTATGTATTGGATTATTGTGTTACGCGGTCCGTCCCGCCGCTCTGCTCGATACCCCTACTATAAGCTGTAATTATGAAGCCTTCCTAAGTAACGACTGAATGTTGGCTGAAAGACAGGCAAGAGCCTGTCTGCTCCCGCCTGCTAATAACTGGTACGGATTCCCAGCGGTGTGTTAAAATACATTATGTCCCCATAATCGTTGAGCTTGAAGAAACAGTATCTTTATAGAAAAGGCATCTGTCCAACCGCATTATGATGCGTTGGTATCTACATTTGGAAGAGGGATAATATGGAGCAAACTGCGTATGAAGCGTTACTGAAGACGCCCCGCATGTTCAGCTTTACCCAGATAAAGAACGCGCTTGCCAATGCCAGCCGGGAATGCCTGTACCGGGTCGCGGATGACCGTATCTATAAGGCCATACCAGCCGGTCAGGGTATTTATGTGGTAGAGATTAGCGAAGCGGGACCTGAAGCTCTCAAGCTTCGTATCCTTCAGGAGACAGCAGTCACGCCCCAACCGGAAGTTATGCCAGAAATCATCCGCTATGTTACCGAGTGGTTTGATCTGGATACCGATCTTGCGCCCTTCTATGCCATGGCGGGCCAGGATACGCTGCTGAAGCAGACAATCGATACCTACAGCGGTCTGCGCCTGGCAGGAATACCTGACCTTTTTGAAGCACTATGCTGGGGAATTATCGGGCAGCAGATTAATCTCTCCTATGCGCATACTCTTAAACGGCGTATCGTAGAACGGTATGGCCGGTCTGCTGCCGCTGAGGGTGAGCAATACTGGGTATTTCCCGCCCCGGAAACAATTGCCGCTTTGAGCGTTCCTGGTCTGAAGGGGCTTGGGATGTCGGAGAGAAAATCCGAATACCTGATCGATACCGCCCGTATGCTTGCACAGGGCAAGCTCACGAGAGAGCTGCTACAGGATACCGGCGATCTCAAGAAGGCGGAGGCCATACTGGTAAGCATTCGCGGAATCGGTCCGTGGACAGCCAACTATGTGCTGATGCGCTGTCTGAAGATGCCAACAGCCTTCCCGGCAGATGATGTCGGTCTTCACAATGCCATCAAGCTGCTGACCGGAATGGACCGCAAGCCGACCCGGCAGGAGGTTCTGAAGCTTGCCGAGCCGTGGAAGGGCTGGGAATCCTACGCAACCTTCTACCTGTGGCGCACCCTATACTAGACAAACCGCTGAGGTCGACCGCAGGCATATTCTTACACCTTTCCCATGCAAATAACCGTCCGGACAGCTTCGTCCGGACGGTTATTTGCAAGCTCCTAGTATAGACCATACGCAATAAACCGGATACGTTCACAGTTTAGGGACCCGAACGTTTCGGATACGTCATATGACAACCCTGCCTCTTCATACGTTTATAGAAAAAAGGTGAGGCTATGCTGAATAAATATAACCAAAACGTTATCGTTATCTATACCATAAAAGCGTCCTCGATCCGTAACTTCCTCATTGTCGACTTGGCTGCCGGAACGGGGATCTACCTGGCTGTCAAAATGCTGTCCTCCAATGTATGGATTGCCTCGATCGGAAGCATGCTGGGTACGGAAGGAATTAAGAGACTGGTTAAGCTCGTAACCAAGCAGCTGTAACAAGAACAGAGCGGATTACGATATGTCTGCTGCAGCTTTCAACGCCAAACAAGCCGGCCCCCTTGGGTCGGCTTCTTCGTTACGCCTCTGTACAGATTGACTAAATATGGCGGGTAAGAACGTCAACAATCTGCTCCCGTTTCAGCCGCTGAGGCTCCATCATGGCATGAAGTGCGATGCCGTCAACCAATCCATATAGACTTGCTAAGATCTTTATAATACAGTTGTATCAAAAAGGAAGAGGTGTCTGGTTTGAGCTTCATTGCCTGGATTATCGTGGCTTGTGAGATCGCCTTCTGGGTCGTCATTATGTCGGGCTTGCTCGCCCGTTACGTATTCAAGCTTCATAAGATTGGCCTGTTCCTGCTTTACTTGACGCCTGTCATCGATCTGATTCTGCTCATGATTACAGGGATGGATTTGTACCGGGGAGCTGTTGCTACTACAGCTCATGCCGTGGCCGCTGTTTATATTGGGGTGTCCATTGCATATGGCAAAAGCATGATACACTGGGCTGACGTCCAGTTCAAGCATCACGTTCTGAAAGAAGGCCCCCTCCCCGCCAAGAGGTATGGAATGGACTATGCGCGCCATTACTTGAAGGGCTGGATCCGGCATGTTCTCGCTTATCTGATCGGCGCCGGACTGCTCGCCTTGCTGATCTTCACCATTCAGGCTCCCGAACGGACAGAGGCACTTGTGAACGTATGGCGTATTTGGACGGTCGTGCTCGGCATTGATCTCATTATTACCATTACATACTTTGTTTGGCCTCGGCAGGCCAAGGCCTAACGAATAAACGCAGCCGAGCTGGCTGCGTTTATCTCGATTTCACCGGTTCTAGTCAAAGGCCAAGCTTCTCAAAGCCCTTCAGTTCTTCCTCATAATACTTCTCCTCCGTACCAGCCGGACCGGTTAGGTCCAGATCACGGAAATGTCCCAGGCTTAAGCTCATCAGCCACAGCCGTCTTATGCCGACAAACGCGGGTACGGCCGCGACGTCGCACGCATTTAATGTCCGCAGCGACCGGTAGCCATCAAGAAAAGCCTGCCACCTCCGCTCTACCTGCTCGTTGCCGTCATACTGAAGCTCCAGCGTGAACCGGAAAACAGCCAGCTCATAAGCCCTCCAGCCATATCCGCACAGGTCAAAATCAAAATATGTCACTTCATCCTGGTCGATATGAGCATTCGAACCATGCAGATCACCGTGGCATATTCCCCAGTCCAAGCCGCTGAATTCCTCCACGCTGTTTCTCAGCGTGCTTGCGATTCTCTCCATCCTGCTCAGATCTGACGGCCGGTCCTGCATATGCTTACGAATCAGCTTAAGAGGCTCTTGAATCAGATAATTCACGTCAAGCTCCGGCCGCCGGTTACAAGGGTGAAAGTCTGTCGTCCGGTTGTGTAAGTCTGCGGCTTCTCTGCCAAATCTGCGGCACATTTCCTCGGTCTCCATATCCACCGCTGCGCCTTTCGCCCACGTGAACAATACACCAAAGCGGGGCCCTTCAGGCGCTTCCAGCTCATGAATGTAGTCCTTGTTTGCGGCTTCAACGGGCAGCGAAACATGAATCCCTGTCTTGTGCAAATGATTTAACAATTCGATCTCGAATGCTACCGTGTCATATTCACTGCGCCAGCCGCTCCTGTACACCCGAAATATGTAAGGCTCCTGCCCGGTTTCAATCAGATAGGTGTCGTTCATGCCTCTTAGAAGATAGTGACAGCGAGTTACAGTCCCGATCTTATAGTTAGATTGTATAAATTCTTGGATTGCCTGTGTGCCAAAGGTGGAGTAATGAACGTTCAGCTTCATCTATAGTATCCTGCTTCCTGCGCAATGCCTGATGATCCTGTTACATGCCGGCTGCCGCTATAAATTATTTCCAGCTCTTAATTCTATGGTACTCGTCCATTGTGATTGGAAGGACCGTACCGTGCTTGAAGCGGTAAGGGAAGGTAAAGCTGGCATCCGAGCGGATAAAACGGCCCGAATCAATGTCCTCCGCTATAAACGGAACATAACCCTGCCCTTCACCGACCACACCGAAGAAGTCCAGCATGAGGCACCATCTGCCATCGCTCAGCTTAAAGGCCGTAGGGGCCTCATACGCAGGGTGGCCGAGCTTGGCCATTTCCTCATCAAAGGCTTCTATTCTTGCATACTCGCCGGTGAGTGTTTTTCCCTTCTGCAGAATAATACCCTCGGGATTTTTCTCACTCTTCAGGAAACGGTAGAACGTGCCGTTCTCCTCGTAAATAGCAGAGTCAATAATCCCGCTGTCATCCTTCCTGCACAGCATCTGCGGGGTCGTAAAGCTCTTGAAATCCTTGGTCCGTGTGTAGTAGATCGCCTTATTCCCATAGTTATTAGAGGCATGGGACGAAGACCAGTGAATTACGTAATCTTCGTTCTTCTTGTCATAGATGACATCCGGCGCCCACAGACAGCCGAAATCCTCATCTCCGAGCTGTATCAGCCGCTGCTCCGACCAATTCACCAAGTCATCCGACTCCCACATAGACAGGCATTTGCTTCCCTCCCTGCCGATGTTCGCCCAGTCTCCCTTGTATTTGGTGTTGAAGCAGTTGGCAAGACTGAGATCCGTGGCGATGATGTAGAACTTGCCCTCCTTCGTCCGCACAATCGTGTGATCCCGTACGCCCTTCTCGCCTTTCTCGCTCCAAAGAACCGGCTGGCCTCCATTAACCTGCTCCCAGTTAAATCCGTCCGTGCTCAGCGCAAAATACACCTGCTCGCCATCCGGCGTCGTCTTCTCTTTAAAATGCACAAATAAATACGCTTGCATATACCTCGCTCCTTATTAGCCCGATAAATCCTGGCTCATTTGGTAACGCTGTAATAATGATACTGCCTATAAGGGTTCAGCACAATCTTTGCTTCTCTAGCCTAAGTAGAGATTACTGCGGAGCGGTATGAAACCAGCAGCCGCATGAGCCGCGATGCATAAAAAAACCGACACAGCCCTTACCGAGCCGTATCGGTCTTACTTACTTTTACTTTGCAAAGCTATGATGGCCAATCGTTATAATGACATCCATGCTGGACCAGAAGGAACCTTTGGAAAACTTAGGATTAAAGAAGTATACCGCATTCTTGACGTTATTCTTTCCGTTCAAAGCATCCTTGGCTGCCCGCAGGGCCGTTGCATGAGGCTTACTCTTATCGAGCAATCCGTTATGGGCTGGCGGGAACTGGCGGCCGGAATAAATCACATCACGTATGGTACCCGGGAATCTTGAATCCTTCACCCGGTTCAAAATCACGTTCGCTATAGCCAGCTGGCCTTCATAGCTCTCATAACCTGCTTCCACCATCGTGATCTTCGCCAGCAGTGTAAGCTCAGCTTCGGTATACGGATCGGCCGGATTGCCGATGAATGAGGGAACTAATATCTTAAGCTTGGCACCTGGCTTAATGGTTGACTTGCTATCAAGCCCATTGCGCTTCAGCAGCTCAGCCTTGCTAATACCCGCTTCCTTACTAATCTCGGTAAGGCCGTATTTATCGGCCACCACGGCTCGGTCCACCTGCTTCAACTCAATCAGATCGCCCTCTGATTTCACTGTCATTTCGGCGTGCAGGAGCTCTGCAAGATGGATAAGCGGCATGTAGAGCCTTCCGTCCTTGAACATTGGAAACGCATCCATCACGTAACGTGCTCCATTGAAATATACGACTGGAACTCCGTTGCCAAGAACTGCCTTATCATTGAATGCCGTATGTATGATGATCTCTTCTTGTTCCTTATCCCAGCTCGAGGTCGCACCGAGCTTCTGGGCTATTTGTGCCGCTGGTACATATAATCTGCCTTGGGACACGAAGGCGGGATCGTCCAGTTTAACCGTATTCCCGTTCACCTTAATTGTTACATCATCCGCTGCGGCAGCGGTTTCCGTCGCCAGAAGGAAGAAAGGTCCCATGCAAGCGAGCATTAACCCTAATATTATGCCGGTAATGAACCTGCGGCCCGGCTTGCTTACTCTGTTCATAAATTACCTCCCAGTTCAGCAAGTGGATCTAAATAACTAACTTTTTCTTACCGGGCCATTATAACATAGTAAATTTGACCTGTTAGATTAACATTTTCACAGAATTATTAGAGACATGCCGTTATTTCGTCTAGTTAACCATATAAAAACAGCCGGTTTCGACTGTTTTTATAAGGAAGTATGAATTATAAGAAACATTTAATGTTCACGAAATACTTTTGGCCGGCAGCGCGATCTGTCCCTTGATCTATGATAAAGTTCGTACCCGCCGTAATCTGCTGCCGATTGCTCTGTAAACGGCAATGACTAGAATTATTATAACAACAATTCCGAACAGTAAAGGTAATACATCTCCAATCATCTTGTACACCGTGTCTTGTCTCTCAGGCAGAGGCAGCGGAAGTTCAGTGGAGAGAATAGAACCATGCTCGCTTTCCCAATCGCTTATGCCGGCAACCAGGCTGCCCTGCGAATCAAATACCGCACTCATCCCGGCATGGGTGACACGCAGAACCGACATCCGATTTTCGATTGCCCGAAAAGCGCTCATTTCCGTATGATACGGTGTAATTCCTTTCCAGTCGCTTGAGGGGAGAACTAGAATATCCGGATTCTCTAATCCTGCTTCCCGTACTCGATCCGGGAAATCCGCATCGAAACAAATGGCCGCCGCAATTCTCCCTGCAGCAGTGTCCACAACCGGTACTTTCTCCAGGCCTTTATTGAAATAGCGCTCTTCTCCGGGCACCAGCGAAAATTTGGAATATCGTGATTTAATCGTGCCATCTGCATCAATGATAACTAAATGGTTATCCATCTTCGATCCAGCTTGTTCATTGACCCTCACATATCCTGCGACCAGAACTGCTTCATAGGTCTCGGAGAGGGACTGCAAACGCTGCAAAAAACCATCTTCCTCGTGTTCCATTACAATAGCAGCACCCTCCGACCAGCCGATCAATCGGCTCCCTGACTCGAGCTCTTGCTTTGTCCTATTGATCATACCTTCATTGAGCCGCTGAATCTGTTCAGTGAATGAAGCATCGCCACTGCGCTGATCATGAAGTCCTGTTGTTTCCCACTTCTCAAACAATGTCTCTATCGTCTCGTCCCATAAGATACGATCCGGGGTAATTCCTGCCACCTTAATCGTTAAAGATTGATCCCGCTCAGAATTTATCACGGCACCTAATCCAACAAGCACGATTATCAAGGTTAGAGCACTTATAATGATCCGCTTATTTTGCCTAGCATCGGTACCAGACTTGAATACATATGCCAGTAAAGAGGCGGCCAAATATTGAATAAACACAATCCCCCAAATGCCAAACATGGAAGCTAACGCAGCAACGGGTCCTATTTCCAGTTGACTGTAGGCGGAAGAATTGAATGTCCCGAATACGTTCCCGTAGCTTGTGAAATATTCAAATGACGTCAGCAGCATTGGGAGAAACAAGACGGATGTAACCTTCCCCGTTCGGGCAACCACCCATTTGTTAACAACAAGCAGCGCGATCAGCATAATCGTAGAAGTCACTACTGTAATGGAAACGGCCCCCCACCCACCAGGAATAACATCCTGGTAGGCTATGATTATTACACAACTAAGGCATACCGTTGCAAGGGGGAAGGCTAGTTTCACCTTCTCATTATATATGTAGATCAACAGCAGTGCAGGGGCAACCCATGCCGTTACCGCATAGAGCCCCGATGTAATAGGTACCACATAGAATAAACAAGCAAGAGCTAATAACCAGAGATTAGGTCTGAACCGCACATGACCCACTTCCTTTCGTTCGATTGCATTAACTGTAGCAGAGAGTCTCACGTAAATATTGACGTTTATTGCTCTCTTCTACAGCAATCGCTATTCAACTGAAAGGTAGATTTCCACTTTTGCATCATCAGCATATGGGCTAACAAATGTGGGCTCGTATTTCTCAAGCAACAATTCACTGGTCAATATTGCATTGGAAGCGGGAATCCTGTATTGGTATAGAAAATGGTAGGTCGAGAGAATATCGTCTTTTTGTTCGGAAAACAGTTTGCCTATATGAACAAATTTGATCATATTGAGTCCGTCTACCACAAAAGGCTTCATACCTGACGGGACGTTTACCAGCTCCTCTACCTCAACTGCTACCATTTCCTTAAAATGGGCTGTTTCACCAACAAAGGTAATATCATAGCAGAGACGATATAGATGATCCGATTTTCGATTAGGAATCTGCTCCGCCTGTTGAAGGAATACGTGGACAAAGGGATCAATTGTTTTTATGTTCTCATCACAAGACGGCCTTTCGATCCCTATCAACTTCAGCCCCTCGATCTTTTCAAAGAAGTCTGAAACGATCACATTGCCATGCTTTGCTCTGATTTCCAGCCAGATGGACTCGATGTCGAGCTTCGAAACAGTATCCTCCGCCAAACGGTCTTCGCCCGTATAGCATGAACGATATTTGGCTGGAGAAGTATGATATAACTTTTTGAAGTTGCGGCTAAAAACCTCTTGCGAGCCAAAACCATACTTAATCGCAATGTCTAGTACGCTATGCTGAGTCTTTCGCAAATCATCAGCAGCTCGGATCAGCTTCCTCTTACGTATATAATCGTAAACCGATATGCCGACCACGGCCTTAAACAATCGATAAAAGTGGAACTTAGAAACATACGTTAATTCAATCAACCTATCAATATGGATTGAGCTTTCTAATTGGTCCTCCACTTCATCGGCGAATCGTTGGATAGCTTTCAGATAATCCATCACCAAGCCTGCTCCTTGCTTCCAAACGCACAAAGCAATGCACGTGCTTCGCTTGTTGATTTGGCGTTCATCAAGCTGTTTCTGAGTTCGCTTGCCCCACGAAACCCACGGACATAGATTTTGAAAAAGCGGGTAAGAGCGCTAAACGAGCGTGGTACCACTGCTGCGTATTCATCATGGAGATCCAAATGCAACCGCAGCAAATCAAGTAATTCCGCACTGCTGTGTTCCTTCGGCACTTTTTCAAAAGCAAATGGATTTTGAAAAATACCACGCCCGATCATAACACCGTCTACACCGTACTGCTCAGCAAGCTGCAAGCCGGTCTGACGGTCAGGAATATCCCCGTTAATGGTCAGAAGCGTATCGGGCGCCACCTCATCACGTAGATTTTTGATCTCCGGGATCAGTTCCCAATGTGCTTTTACCTTGCTCATTTCCTCTCGTGTTCGCAGATGGATGGACAAATTTACGATGTCTTGCTTTAAAATATGGGTTAACCACTCACGCCATTCGTTTACTTCGCTAAAACCGAGCCTTGTTTTTACGCTGACAGGCAGTCCCCCGGCTTTGGCGGCCTGGATGATATCCGCTGCGGTATCAGGACGGCAGATCAGTCCGCTGCCCTTCCCATTCTCTGCTACATTCGCCACGGGACAACCCATATTAATATCGATGCCTTTGAACCCTTCTTTCGCCATACCGATGCTCATTTCCCGGAAAAATTCCGGCTTATCTCCCCAGATATGTGCGACAATAGGCTGTTCATCTGGGGTAAAAGTCAAGCGCCCACGCACACTTTTGTTCCCCTCCGGATGACAATAACTCTCCGTATTCGCAAACTCCGTAAAAAACACATCCGGTCTGCCTGCCTCGCTTACGACATGGCGAAAAACAACATCCGTCACATCTTCCATGGGTGCCAGTACAAAAAAAGGGCGCGGCAAATCACGCCAAAAGTTTTCTATCATCATTTAAAACTCCTCTATACCTGCCAGAACAATCGTTGTCCCGGGAATAAGTAAAATACGCTCTGTAAGTGTAATATCCGTTTAAGCAGTAATATTGTGAAAGCAACCATACCGAAGTAAAAATACAAAAAACCCTTGATATTCAAGGGTTTGCGGGTTCTAAGTTATGGTGGAGCCTAGGGGGATCGAACCCCTGACCTCATCGCTGCCAGCGATGCGCTCTCCCAGCTGAGCTAAGGCCCCGAATTTCCCTCAATAGAAGGAAAATATACTGCCGTCATCTCTTCTGGACTGCAATAGCAGGCTATTCAACGTGACGACAAGATAGATAATAGCACGTTTGTTATAAACGTGTCAACTGTTATTTTCACCGCCTGGGAAGGTATGCTTGGACAGCAAATTGTTGAGCTCTTTCATGAACATATTGATATCTTTGAATTGGCGGTATACGCTTGCAAACCGCACATACGCCACTTCATCCACCGGGTACAGCTGCTCCATAACAATCTCGCCGATATCGCGGCTTTCGACTTCTGCTTGAGCTGTCGTGCGGAGCTCCTTCTCAACTTCGGACACAATAACCTCAAGCTGTTCAATGGATACAGGGCGCTTCTCGCATGCACGGATCAGCCCGCGAAGAATCTTGTCACGGCTGAATTCCTCCCGGCTCCCGTCCTTCTTAATAATGATCAATGGTGTTTCCTCAACCATCTCAAAGGTGGTAAAGCGTCTGCTGCACTGTTCACATTCTCGTCTTCTTCGTATTGACTTATTCTCGTTAGCCGGTCTTGAATCAAGAACCTTCGTGCCGGCGTAATCACAGTAGGGGCATTTCATGGTTTACAGAGCCTCCATCTTGGTATCCGGTAAGGTTTTACGGGCGCATGGTAACAATTGCCCTTAAATTTAGTGTAATGAGATTCGGAAATACGCACATAATACAGTTACCAACCGCAAGGAGGTGAAACGCAATGGCATCTAACCGTAACAGCAACCAGTTGGTAGTACCGCAAGCTACAGCTGCTCTGGACCAAATGAAATTTGAGGTCGCTCAAGAGCTGGGTATTTCGATCCCGCAAGACGGTTACTACGGTAACATGGCTACACGTGATGCAGGTTCCCTCGGGGGTTACATCACACGTAAGCTGGTCCAAATCGCCGAGCAATCGCTGGCTGGTCAATTTAAATAATTCAGGCTTAATACAGGAAAGCTTCGGCGCATGCCGTCCCGCACGGACGGCTGCGCTGAGGCTTTTTCTAAGAGCATCTAAAGTACAGGATAAAGCTCCTTGTACTTATTATAATAATAAATAACCTTCTGTACATAGTGTCTTGTCTCGCCGAATGGAATCTGGCTGCTTGACTCATGAGTGCCGTCCCAAACTCCTTCACGCAGCCAGCTCCGGACATTGCCCGGTCCTGCGTTATAAGCGGCAACAACTGCTACAGAATTATTCTCAAATTGTTCATGCAGAGAGCGCAGGTACCAGGTGCCAAGCTCAATTCCAATGTCTGCCCTATCGCGCAGCTCCTCCATAGAAACTTCAGTAAACTCAGCCTTCTCCACAATCCACTTAGCGGTATCGGGCATAATCTGCATAATGCCAAGTGCGCCCTTCTTCGATTCCTTGCCAGTCTTATAATTGGATTCTGCTCGTATAATGGCTGCTACCAAGTAAGGATCAACGCCATAATTTTGGGCACTTGCCGTTATGTCGCTCTTATAATAAATAGGATACAGTACCCTGCCCATCCAGCTGGAATTGACGAACAGCAGAACCAGCAGGCCGATAAAGAGCAGCAGCATGACACGTTTTTTCAGGAGCCATCTCATCGCAGCCCCCATTCTGTCCAAAGCGCATTAACCTGCTGCTCCGTTTGGTCCAGTGTTCCGCTGTTGTCAATAACCCAGTCTGCCAGTTCCTTCTTTTGGCCGATGTCCATTTGTGCATCAATACGCTGTCTGGCCTGCTCCTCCGCCAAATCAGGGTTCCTCTGCAGCAGACGCTTCAGCTGCAGCTCTCTCGGAATATACACCACGAGAATACCGTCATAAAGATGCTGCTGGCCTGTCTCATACAGCAAGGGTATATCAGCTGCGATTAAACGTCCCGGATTATCCTGCTCCGCTGCGTCTATAATGGTCCACATACGTTTGCGGATAGCCGGATGCAGGATCCCCTCTAGCTGACGAAGCTTGTCCTTATCCGCAAAAACGATTTCACCTAACTTGGCTCGGTTCAACGAGCCGTCCGGATTTATGACAGCTTGTCCAAACACAGCGGTCACCTCTGAGAGCGCAGGCTCACCAGGGAGAACAACTTCCCTGGCGACCTGGTCCGCATCGACAAGCATAGCGCCACGCTGCTTCAGCATGGCCGCAACCGTGCTTTTGCCGCAGGCGATTCCGCCAGTCAACCCGATCTTCATTGCCTTCACCTCATAACAGTCTAGTAATACCCAGTACAATCAAAATCAATCCCGGCATGACCGCCAGTGTACGAATTCTGTCCCAATGTGCAAATCGGAAGCCGACATGCAGTCCCATCAGCAGGAACAGTCCGCTGGAAAAAGCGATCAAAACGGAAGTAAACAAAGGCGAGAAGCCAAGCATCGCGGCTCCCAGTCCCGCGCCGAACGCATCCAGTGACAAGGCTGCACCGAGCAGGACGGCTTCATACGACGATATCGTACCTGAGCGGTCCATGTCAGCCGCCTGGGGGGAGCGCAGGATTTGAATAACCAGTCCCCAGCGCTTGATTTCGATCTTAATCAGCGTGACCGCCGAAACAGGCTCCCCTTGTTCGGTCTTCGTCCTGTCGTTCCAATGGGCCTCCGCCCGACTTGCTCCAACGTCAGCCTGCCCTTTTGAGCACGGGTCGTCAGAAGCTTCATCGGATAGCGCAAGATGCTGGCGCCAAAACTGAAACAGCGCCCAGCTCCCAATAGCAATCAAGATGCCTGCCCCTATATAGTTGGCAAAAGCGGGTGACAGCAGTCCCGTCAACCAGCCGCCTGCCAGCATGGAGACCCAGATGACAAGCCCCGAGCAGATCACAATAATGACAACCGAGAAAACGGGTATCCGTATCTGCCTAAGCCCGTAAGTAATCCCGACCCCAAAGCCGTCCAGGCTGACAGCCAGCGCCAGCAGCAGCAGCGATAGCAAATGCAACAGCAACTGATGTACCTCCCCGGGACCGGCGCTTCATGCTCATCCGTCGCTTCAGAAGCACCGGGCACTCCGAACCGGATAAGCTGCGCGCCTAAGCCCACATGTTTGGTAACATCATATGCGGGGAGAGCATGGTGGTGAATCGTCACCATGCGGACTTAGATAACCGGTTTTACAGATTCCCAAAATGCTTCCTAACCGGGTTGGCCGTCTGCTTACCCTTCCGGCCTTCCTCGCGGACAGCCGGCAGGACACCGCTTGAAGCCTTTCGGGCTGCCGTACTGCGTGATTTCCCCAGCGGCTGACACTGGATACAGACATGTGTCCCCCGTCCGCCAACCACACTCTTGCTGATAACTGACCCGCATCGCCGGCATGGCTCTTGTTCACGACCGTATACCTGCAGGCTATACTGGAAGAGGCCCATCTCACCCTGTCCGTTCACATAGGATTTAATCGATGATCCGCCTGCCTCAACAGCCCGTCCGAGCGTTTCCACAATAGCCGTATGCAGACGAATCCACTCATCCTTCTTGAGGGTATCGGCTGTCCGCTCCGGATGAATCCCGGCTGCAAACAAGGCTTCATCGACATAGATATTGCCAAGCCCAACGATATATTGCTGATTAAGCAGCAGCGGCTTGATCTTCGTTGTGCGGCGGCCAAGCGCGCTGCGTAGCGACTCAGGCGTGAACACCCCGTCCAGCGGTTCTATACCCAGTTTATTCAGCGGAGGATACTGGAATTCCTCACCTGGCAAAAAGATATGCATCGTGCCAAACTGCCGCACATCCTTATATCTCAGCTCTGTTCCATCCGTAAAATGAAAAATGACATGCGTATGCTTTTCCACCGGCTCATCGGACTTGTATAGACCATACCGCCCCTCCATCCGCAGATGGGAGACAAGCACAAGCTCATCCAGCACTATGCGTAAAAACTTCCCCCGGCGTTCCACCGTCTCGATTCTGCGTCCAGCCAGCATGTCTGCAAACTGCTCCGGCTCCGCCGGTCGCTGTATAATTCGGGGCAGCGTAACTGTCACCCGTTCAATGGTTCGTCCAGCAACTAATTCTATAAGGGTCCTTCGGACCGTTTCAACCTCCGGCAATTCCGGCATTCTAATCACCTCATGACTATTATACCGGAAACCCGCTTCTCCCGCTTCCTTCAGCCGAAAGAGACATTATTTTGCCTCATACCAATTGACGCCATAGTTCACATCCGCCTTCAGCGGGACATCGAGCTCAAGGGCCGACTCCATTACTTCCGGAACCAGCGTCTTCATCAGCTCCAGCTCATCCTCCGGTACCTCGAAGACAAGTTCGTCATGCACCTGCAGCAGCATCCGGCTCTTCAGCCCGCGTTCTCTCAGCGTCTGGTCCATCTTCACCATCGCCAGCTTAATAATGTCCGCGGCAGTCCCCTGGATTGGCGTGTTCATGGCCGTACGCTCTGCAAAGGAGCGCAGATTAAAGTTCGAGGCCTTAATCTCCGGCAGATAGCGGCGGCGTTCCAGCAAGGTGGTGACATAACCGTCCTGGCGTGCCTTCATCACAATATCATCCATATACTGGCGAACGCCCTTGAAGGCGGCAAAATATTGCTCAATGAAGGCAGCCGCTTCCTTGCGGGTGATGTTCAAGTTCTGGGACAAGCCAAAATCACTGATTCCATAGACGATCCCAAAGTTTACCGCCTTGGCCTGCCGGCGCATATTGCCGTCCACGGCGTCGGCCGACACGCCGAATACGTCCATCGCTGTCTTGGTATGGATATCCATATCGGTGAGGAAGGCCTCCTTCAGCCCTTCGTCACCCGAAATATGGGCTAGCACACGGAGTTCAATCTGCGAGTAGTCGGCCGCAAGAATATACCAGCCCGGCTCAGACGGTACGAAAGCCTTGCGGATTTTGCGGCCTTCCTCCAGCCGGATCGGAATATTCTGCAGGTTGGGAAACTGGCTGCTGAGACGTCCCGTTGCGGCAATGGTCTGGCGGTAGTAGGTATGCACCTTGCCGGTCTCCTTGCGGATTTCCTTCAGCAGCCCTTCCACGTAGGTGGATTGGAGCTTCGCCAGCTGCCGGTAATCGAGAATAAGCCGTACTATCTCATGGTATGGTTCCAGCTTCTCCAGTACATCGGCATCGGTCGAATAGCCGGTCTTTGTCTTCTTCATGACCGGCAGTCCGAGCTTGTCGAACAGCACCTCACCCAGCTGCTTAGGAGAATTTATATTGAATTTGTCGCCGGCATGCTCATAGATCGCTTCCATTAAGCGTGTGATTTGGGTGCTCAGCTCACTTCCCAGAGCCTCCAGTTCACCTGCGTTGACGGTAATCCCCTGCTTTTCCATCCCGCACAGCACATCCGACAGCGGCTGCTCAAGCTCGTGGTAAAGGCGGTTCATGCCGTTCTTCTCCAGTTCCTCTTCCTGATGCCTGGCGATCCGGCGCACTGAATCAGCCTTGCGCGACAGATGCAGGGCAAGCTGTTCCAGCGGCGGAACTTTGAATTTTGCTCCCTTGCCGTATACCTCTTCATCCGCCGGAACGGCAGGAAGGCCGTACCGTAGCGCAAGTGCATTCAGGGATTGGCCGCTGTCCGTCGGATCAAGCAGGTAAGCCGCGAGCAGTACGTCAAAAGCGGCACCGGCCAGTGTAATGCCCTTCCATGACAAGGCAAGTGCCGCCTTGTGCAGGTCATAGCCTCTCTTCTTCACTTCTGCATCGGCTAGCCATCCCTGCAGCTTCGCGGCTGCTTCGGAAACCATTACATCATAGGGAACGACATAGACCTTCCCTTCGGCCGCTAGAGCAATCCCCAGAACCTCGGCATGATGCGGATTTTCTCCCGCTGCCTCCACATAGATACTCTCAATCGACGCAAGCTCCTCATTCTTCAGCTGACTCATATCACCCTCTGATAGCAGGACAATATCCAGTTCTGCTGACTGCACCGCAGCCCCGCTTTCCCCGGATTCACCATCCACACCGCCTGTCAAATCAAGCCGCTCCAGCAGAGACTTGAATTCGAGCTTGCGGAATGCCCCGGACAATACAGCTTTATCGTAGCCCTTGTAAGCCATCTCGTCTTCACTGCTCTCAAGCGGCACCTCACGGAAAATCGTGGCCAGCTTTTTGCTCATAACCGCATCTTCCTTATGTGTCTCAACCTTCTCCTTCATCTTGCCCTTCAGCTTGTCCGTATTGGCCAGCACTTCTTCCACTGAGCCGAACTCATGCAGCATCTTCAGGGCTGTCTTCTCACCAACTCCGGGAATGCCGGGAATATTATCGGAAGCATCACCCATAAGGCCCTTCAGATCCACAATCTGGGCAGGTGTCAGGCCATATTTCTCGCCTATGGCTTCCGGCGTGAACCGGTCCACCTCGCTGATTCCTTTGCGAGTAATTGCGATCGTAACATGCTCAGAGGCAAGCTGGAGCATATCCTTATCGCCTGTCACGACCAGTGTTTCGCGCCCCGACTCATCCGCCATGCGGGTAAGGGTTCCAATAATATCGTCCGCCTCATAGCCCGAAAGCTCAAATTGAGCGATGCCAAAGGCATTAAGAAGATCCTTCAGAACAGGAAACTGCTCGGACAGCTCGGGAGGAGTCTTGGCCCGTCCTCCCTTATATTCTTCGTAGCCTTCGTGGCGGAACGTGATTTTCCCCGCATCGAAAGCAACCAGGATATGGGTTGGCTTTTCTTCCTCAATCAATCTTAAGAGCATCGTCGTAAATCCATAAACGGCATTTGTATGTAAACCCGCGGAATTGGTAAGCGGCGGCATCGCATAAAAAGCCCTGTTAGCAATGCTGTTTCCGTCGATAAGCATCCATTTTTCCATCCTGGCACCTCACCTTAATCTTCTCCTTTTATCATAACATACAACGCGGATGGGCTGCGAACCGTCAGCTGTACTTCTATTCGGCTATTTCAGCTTTCTTGCAGCAGCCAAACAGGGCTGCTGCCGGCTGGACACATCATGTCCTCATACCGGCAGCAGCCCTGTTATATCTATATTAAACGGGTTCATTCAAGCGGTAGCAGGGTCTTCAGCAAACGACCGGGGGCGGCCGAGCAGATACCCCTGAGCATAGCCCACTCCCATTGCCTTGACCTTGTCGAGCTCTTCCTGCTGTTCAATCCCTTCCGCTACAACGGAGATTCCCATTCTGCCCGAAAATTCTACAAACGTACTCATTATTTGCTCCTTCATCTCATCCTGATGGATATTCTGGACGAGCGAGCGGTCAATCTTGATATAATCTGGACGCAGTTCAACAATGGATTGCAAAGAGGAATATCCGGCACCTACATCATCGATGGCAATCTGATACCCTTGATTGCGATAATGCGAGAGCACTCTCTTGGCCGTTCCAAAATCCTCAATTGATGTCCGTTCCGTAATTTCGAACACGACATTGGAAGGCGAAAGACCTTTGCTGCTAAGCAGCTGCAGTGTCTGACCGGCTGTAAACCTGGGATCATCCATAATATGGGCCGTCAGGTTGATGAATATCTTCTGCTTCCCGGGAGCCATGAATCCTTGAATCGCCTTCTCTCTAGCCAAGGTATCGAGGCAGTACACCGCACCCTCTTCTCCAGCAAATTTAAACAGCGGCAGCGGTCCGTCAAACCAGCTTTTGTCAACCAGCCTTGTGAGGGCCTCGTAGCCGAAGCAGCTTCCATCCTGAACCGAGATGATGGGCTGATAAACCGGGTAAAGGCCATCCTGCCCGAGAATGTTCTTCAATGCCAGCTTTCGCAGACTCTGTTCAATAGCCATGGGATGCTGACCGTGGACCAGTGCACGTTTCATCCCGTTATGGCGAAGCTGAATATCTTCCTCTGTGTTCCAGGAAGCGCGATATGCTGAAATACCGGCGTGAAGCACGGCTGAATCACTATAGGATAGCGAGCTTGCACACTCTGCCTTCCAGCCTTCAGCCCATTCCGAGCGGATCGTGCGGGACAGCTCCAACAGCCACTCCCAGAATCCTTCCTCAGGATGGCCCGGTCTCTGGAGCAGGACAAACAGATCATCCCCGATCCATCTGACAGCCTGGATGACAACATCCTGCCGGGGGATATTTTTTAGCGCCCCATCCGCAAATTGCCTCCAACCGGGGATCGACTTTATGCTGTATACCGGCTCCTGGAATTCTTCCCCTGTCTTTAACCCCAAATAAATAACCCCGACCATACCATCATTATGCTGTTCCGATTGCTGGCTTTCAGTCGCTTTGCGAAATGGTTTATACATGCCCGTTCAACTCCATGCTGCTATCGCTGATTTTTTCCATTACGTATACACTGCCTTTGGTGCGCTTGGCCTGCTTCTTCAGGCGTGCCGACAGCTCCGAGAACATTTCGGGCGTAACCGGCTGATAGCCGTCCCACTGCATAACAGACAGCGATAAGGTAACCCCTTCGCAATCCACAGTATTCCCGCTCCGGTCTACAACGCACGATACTTCCATACCGCCATAGAACGACTGTACCCCTCCGTCAAACCGCCAGATCAAATGACTGCAAAGTGCTTCAGGGTCCTCCGCTTCCGTAACTACGATATAGTCATCCCCGCCGATATGTCCGATGAAGTCGCCGGGTGAACCCAGCAGAGCCACGACCTGCTGCAGAGAATCCGCTGTATAGCGGATCAGCTCGTCCCCTTTGCGGAATCCGAAACAGTCATTAAACCACTTGAAGTAATCCAAATCCGCATAGATGACAGAGAAGGGCTTGCCCGCATCTATGCGGTGCATGATCTCCTGTTGAATGCGCTGCCCGCCGGGCAATCCGGTTAGCGGATTCGCAGTCATAGCTGCCTCTGTGCGAAGCTTGGTAATGTACTCCAGAATGGAACGAATCGTAGCCGCGCCAGCCATCTCTCCGTCTCTTGTAATTGTCACCACATCATACAGCTTGGTAAAATGTCTGCTCATGGCCAGTGTAGACACCTGTTCAACCGGTGTGCTGTATTCCACTATCAGCGGGTCGGCATCCATAACCTTCTCCACGGACCGGTTCCAGTAAAGGGGCAGTCCGAACTGGCCTGCCAGCAGCTGATGCAGCTTTTCTTTCATAATAAGCCCAACCGGGCGCTTGCCATCTACCACAACAGCACCAAGCACAGTGGGATCGTTCTCAAATAAACGGGCTGCATCCGCCACTCTCGTGTGGAGAGGGAAAACAGGGATAATTGTTGCCAGCTCGCCTATTTGGGAAGCATAATGCTCAACCCCAGTCCCCTTTTGTCCCGGCATTTCACGGCGTGGTGAAGCGTTGGGTTCCGAATGTCCGCTTAACGAGCCTGCTTCACTCCACGCTTCCTTCACCGCATTGTATATGAGAGTTTCTGCAGAACGACCGGTGTGGGTAGGGACGATTTTGCTCATGCCAATATACATATCATTCACAACGTCTCCAGCCTCACAGCCTATCCGGTCGCGAAGCTCCTGAACCGTACTATGAAGCAAAGCTTCCAGCCGTTCTCCACCAAGCTTACGGTTCAAAAAAAAGAAGTACTCCCTGTTCATCCGACAGTGCCAGAAAATACGCCTCTCTTCCTGTGCCCAGGCTCCAAGAGAATGCAGAACGGTCTCCGTTGCATCCTGAAGCTGTACATATAAGACACCTACTCCACCCTCATGCCATCTCTCTGTAATCCGTCGAACCATTTCCCGGTCAAGCAACCCAAATCCGATTTCGCCCACTGTCGATCTCCTCGCGGATATTGTCAACATACGACTTTAATATACGAATATTTTACCAGTCAAGTGTGAAATTCGAATCATTGAAGTGTTAAGTTTATGTAAAAGTTATGAGAAATAAGACCTATAAACTGCCAACGTATGGATAGGAAAAGCCGCTGGCCCATCGGCCAGCGGCTCTTATATCGATCTCTTCTTGTAAGCTGATGATGCTGCTACACGTTCAGATCCGGACGTTTACCGGTAACAAGGTAGACAACATTTTCCCCGATGTTAGTCGCATAATCGCCGATTCGCTCGATGTAACGGCCTACAAAGCTCAGAAGCATTGCCTGGCTGGCAGTCTTCGGATTCTCCACCATCAGCGAGAAGAGTTCTCTGAGAATCTGGCTGTACAGTGCATCCACCGTATCGTCATCCTTAGCCATCTTGTAAGCTAAATCCACATTCTCGTTAATGAACGACTGGATCGATTCATATGTCATCACCTGTACAATTTCGGCCATCCGCGGGAGGTCAATGAGTGGCTTTATTAAATCCTCGCCTTCCAGACGGAGTACAACCTTAGCAATATCAACGGCTAGATCCGCCATACGCTCGAGATCGTTGGAGATTTTGAAGGCAACCAGAATGCGGCGAAGATCCTTGGCTACCGGCTGCTGCGTAGCGATCAGCATGGTGCCCATCTCTGTAATCCGCTCTTCCATCTGGTTTATTTCCGCATCGTCACGAACGATCGATTTGGCCAATACCACATCCACTTCCTGCAAAGCGCGCATTGAACCGGCAATTGCCTGTTCTACCTGCGTACCCATCTGAATGAGAAGCTTTTGCATCGCATCTAGCTGTTGATCAAATTCAGTTCTTCTTGTCATGAGTGCTTTGCCCCCTTCACTTCCGCTGTTAGCCGAATCGGCCGCTGATGTAATCTTCGGTGCGCTGATCCGTCGGATTGGAGAAGAGCTTCTCGGTATCCGCATATTCAATCACTTCACCGTTAAGGAAGAACACCGTCTGATTGGAGACACGAGCAGCCTGATGCATATTATGCGTCACCATCACAATTGTATAACGGTCTTTCAGCTCTTGTGCAAGTTCTTCAATTTTAAGGGTTGAAATCGGGTCAAGAGCGGATGTAGCTTCATCCATCAAGAGCACATCCGGGTTAACGGCAAGAGCGCGTGCAATACAGAGACGCTGCTGCTGGCCGCCTGATATACTAAGCGCCGAACGCTTCAGATGGTCCTTGACCTCGTCCCACAGCGCGGCAGAACGCAGGCTCTTCTCTACAATTTCATCAAGCTCATGCTTCTTGGTAATGCCATGCAGCCTTGGACCGTAGGCCACATTATCATAGATGGATTTAGGGAACGGATTAGGCTGCTGGAATACCATGCCTACCTTCTTGCGCAGGGTTTCCACGTCGACATCCGAACCGTAAATATCCGTGTCTCCAACTCTGATGGAGCCTTCAATCCTAGTGCCCGGTATCATATCGTTCATCCGGTTCAGCGTCCTGAGCAGTGTTGACTTACCACAGCCTGATGGCCCGATAAACGCTGTAATGGCTTTCTCGGGAATACTCATCGATACCTTCTTCAAGGCATGAAATTCTCCGTAATATAAATCTAAGTTCTTAATGTCGATTAGTACCTGCATCCGCGTTTCTCCTCCGGCTTCAATTCATCTTGACCGCTCCCGCAATAGGGTAGCGTCCATTCAGCGCATTGAGTATATCAGGCGATTATCTGCTCAAAGACAGGATTAAGCTAAGTTTTTGTAAAAGATAGCCCCTCTTACCCGAACCGACCCGATATGTAATCACTTGTCTGCTGATTCGCCGGGTTAGTAAACATCTTGTCGGTCTTATCGAACTCCACAAGCTCGCCCATCAAAAAGAAAGCGGTGCGGTCGGAGACCCTTGCTGCCTGATGCATATTATGCGTCACAATTATAATACAGTACTCCTGCTTTAGCTCAGCGATCAGTTCTTCGATCTTCGCTGTCGAGACCGGATCCAGGGCTGATGCCGGCTCGTCCATCAGAATGATGTCCGGCTTAACCGCAATCGACCGGGCGATACATAGACGCTGCTGTTGGCCGCCAGAGAGAGCAAGCGCCGACTTATGCAGCCGGTCCTTGGTTTCCTCCCATAACGCTGCCTTGCGCAGCGATTGCTCGACAAGCTCGTCCAGCTTCCTCTTATCCCGTATCCCGTGATAACGGGGGCCAAAGGCAATATTCTCGTAGATCGATTTATGAAACGGATTCGGCCGCTGCCATACCATGCCAATCTTTTGTCTCAGCAGCACCACATCAGTCTTGGGATTCAGAATGTTCTGGTCCCCAATCCATACCTCACCCGTAATTTTCGCGCCAGGTATCAGATCGTTCATCCGGTTCAGGCTTCGGAGGAACGTCGATTTGCCGCATCCCGAAGGACCGATCAGAGCAGTCACCTGCCGGGCGGCGAAATCCAGGGAAATATCCTTTACTGCCTGCTTTTCCCCATAAAAGACACTTAGATTTTTGGATTTAAGCCCAATGTCCTGCATGTTGTTCCTCCCACTACCTGGATGATGTGAATTTACGGTAAACCAATCGGCCAAGCCATCTTGCAATCAGGTTGAAAGCCAGCACCGTCATAACAAGAACAGCTGAGGCTCCGGCGGCAATATCTCTGGCATCGGGAGCAATTCCTTCCGAATTGATTTTCCAGATGTGAACGGCGAGTGTCTCGGCAGGCCGGAACGGATTCAGCGGTGATGTCGGGTCTAGCGGATTCCAGTTGCCAAAATCGAGACGCGGCGAGCTCATGCCTGCCGTGAACAACAGCGCAGCCGCTTCACCAAACACACGGCCTGAAGCCAGAATGGTACCCGTAAGGATTACCGGAACGGCCATTGGCAGCATGACAGAAGTAATCGTCTTCCACTTGGAAATACCGAGGGCAAGACTTGCTTCCTTCTGCTCCCGCGGTACACTTCTGAGGCCCTGTTCCGTGATTCTCACCATGAGCGGCAAATTGAACACGGTCAAGGCCAGTGCGCCTGAAAAAAGCGAAAAGCCGAAACCAAATACATTAACAAACACGAGCAGGCCGAACAAGCCTACTACAATCGATGGAAAGGACGAAAGAACCTCTACCGTCAGGCGGATGAAGTCCGTCAAACGGCCTGGTTTAGCATATTCGCTCATATAAATACCTGCCCCAAGACCAAGAGGAATTGTAATCATCATGGTCAATACCAACAGGAACAAGGAGTTGAACAGCTGCGGCCCGATACCGCCGCCCTCCCGGAATGTCTGCGGCGGAGAAGTCAGGAAGTCGTAGCTGATATGGCCGAAGCCTCTCACAATAATATAGGCTAAGAACCCTGCCAGCAGAAGGATAATGAAGCCGGCCACGGCCATGATGATTCCTGTTGCAATTTTGTCGACTGTTCTTGCCTTCATACCTTCGATCTCCTTTCCAGCCACCGGACAATAAATACGAACACGAAGGTCATGGTCAGCAAAATAAGCGCCAGTGTCCACAGCGCGTTGTTATGCGCGGTTCCCATAATGGTATTCCCCATACTTAGCGTGATCGCACTTGTCAGCGTGGAAGCCGATTCAAACAAGGATGTAGGTATGTGAGGCGCGTTACCTATGACCATCTGTACGGCGAGCGCTTCCCCAAACGCCCTCGCGATGCCCAGTACTATTCCTGTCAACAGGGCTGGAAGGGTGGTGGGAAGTACAATTCTGTATATGGTCTGCCAGCGGGTTGAGCCTAGCGCATAGGAGCCTTCCTTTAGCCCTGCCGGAAGAGCTGCAAGCGCATCAGTTGCAATAGTGGTAATTGTCGGCAGAATCATGATGGAGAGCACCACGCCGCCAGCCGCCAAGCCAAGGCCTTGTCCTGGGAAGATATCCCGGAAGAACGGGACAATAACACTGAGTCCGACGAATCCGTATACGACGGAAGGAATGCCTGCGAGCAGTTCAATAACCGGCTGCAGTACCTTCCTGCCGAATTTGGGCATAAGCTCAACGATGAATACTGCCGCACAAAAACCAAGCGGCGCAGCGATTAGTGCCGCAAGAATGGACGTACTGAACGAGCCAACTATGAAAGGAAGTGCGCCAAATAATGGCGGCTCACCCTCAGGGGCCCATTTGACACCCGTAAACAGATCGATGGGATTTACACCATCTTTAAAAAATGTACTCAGACCTTTGGATGCCACGAAGTAAACCATAGAGAAGATCGTTAATACCAGGAGCCCAACGCAGATCAGCGTATATACACGGCCTACCCACTCTTCCGTCAGATGTTTACTTCTTTTCTCTCTTTCGACTGACCGAGCCATATACCTCTCCTTTAGACGCCCAACAAGAGGCGGATAGAGTCCGCCTCTTGTTGATCGTAAATGATCGAGCTTTTATTTTTGAGTTACGTTACCATCGATGTCACGAACGATCTGCATTTTGCTTACTGGGATGTAGCCGAGCTCCACAACGACACCGTTTTGAACCTCGTCGCTTACCATGTAGTCAAGGAATGCCTGGAGAGCTGCATCAGGCTCGCCCTTCGTGTACATATGCTCGTAAGCCCATACCGGATAAGTACCGTTAGCAACGTTCTCTTCTGTAGCTTCCACACCCTCATACTTCACTGTTTTTACAGTGTCATCAAGGTAGGACAGAGCAAGGTAACCGATAGCGCCCGGTGTTTCGCCAACCAGCTTCTTAACTGTACCCGAGGAATCTTCCTGAATCATACCCTGCAGGTCTTCTGCCTTTGTGCCAAGAGCATACTTCTCGAATGTTGCGCGAGTACCGGAGCTTGCCGGACGGTTTACGATAACGATCTTCTGATCAGCGCCGCCAACCTCGCTCCAGTTCGTGATTTTGCCAGTGAAGATATCAACCAGCTGCTGCTTTGTCAGGTTGTCAACCGTTATTTCTGGGTTAACAACTGCTGCCATTGCCACAACCGCTACCTGATGATCCTTTAGCTCTGCTGCTTTATCAGCATCCAGCTTCTCTTCTGCGAATACGTCGGAGTTACCAATGTTAGCTTGTCCTTCGGAAACCTGTGCAAGGCCCGTACCGCTGCCTCCGCCTTGAACTTGAATCGTTACACCGCTGTTCTTCTCCATGAACATTTGAGCAGCTTGGTCAACCAGCGGCTGAAGCGCGGAAGAACCAGTTGCCAGGTATGAACCGCTCAGTTCAGTTCCCGCGTCTGTTCCTTCATTACCAGTGCCAGTGTTTGTACCTGCTCCCTCGTTCGTGCCAGCTGCACCTTTATTCGTGCTATTATTTCCTCCTGCAGTGCCGCTGTTATTGTTGCCTCCGCATGCAGCAAGTGTGAATACCAATACAATAGACATAACGAACATCAAAGACTTCTTCATTTTTAAATGTTTCCCCTTCCTTATCCCTATTTGTGTTTGTTTACAATGTTTATTGTAGAAGCTTGTCATTTGCGGACTATTAACGTAATGTTAACTGAATGCAAAATAAATATACAATATTTATATATGAGCGGGTATAATATAGATGAACTCAATACATAATGAAACATTCGTTAAGGAGAAGATAAATGTCTTTACTCAAGCTAAAAATACTGCGGCTGATTGGCCGCTATAAGCAGGTGACAGCTGTAGCGAATGCACTCGGAATGAAACAGCCCACTGTCAGCTTTCACATGAAGAAAATGGAGAATGAGTGGGGAGTCAAGCTGTTCCAGGTAAGGAACGGCCGAGTGCTGCTTACGGATGCAGGCAGGCTTCTTCTCCCTTATGCTAAACAAATCGATACACTTTATACAGAAGCACTGGAACGGATGGAGGAAATAAGGAACGGATGCCGGAATTACCGAATTGGCTGCTCAAGCATTATGGCAGCTGCTCTGGGGGTTACGGATAAGTTAACGCTCTGGATGGAGGAGTCAGGAAGTACGGTTTCGGTTACGACAGGAAATGAACATACTCTACAGGAATATCTTACTGAGGGGCTAATTGATGTGCTCTTTACAGGCAGGATTGGAAAAGATCCGGGAGGCAGTGAGGTCATGGAAATCATACAATCACCGGTCTGTCTGTTAGCATCAGCATCCCATCCGCTGGCTGCAGCCCAGAATGCTGTCGAAGGAAGTAAATTAAGCGGTTATGAGTTTGTTTTGCATACCTCTCTGACCGAGCAGCTGCTTACCTGGGCAGCCGCCAATCATCTGACTATTAACTCGCCTGCTTTCTCGGATTCTGTCGATTTCATTGTTAATACCGTAACGGGGGGGCGTTTTTTAACCCTGCTGCCTGAAGCTGTGCTAGGAGAATGGAACAGGGGCCGATTAATCCGCCTCGATCTGAATGAAGTCGATCTGCCTGTATGGCACCAATACGCCATATGGCCGGATCAGCATGTGAATACGGAGTCCATAAGGACGCTGCTCACCTATCTTATGGACCCCGGACATTAGATACGCGTGTTACAGCCGATCCGTCTCGATCTGATTCGCAAGGCGGCTGATCCCCTCCTGTGCATCAGATGTCTGCGCGCAGGCGAGACGTGTAAGCTCCAGCATCTGCTTTACACTTCTACTGCTGTCCTCTGCCGCCGCAAGCAGCTGGTCGAATACGGCAACGGTGCGAACCACCGAATTCTCGGCTGTCAGAGATTCTTCTCTGGTCACTCTCACCAGGTCAGCTGCCTGAACAACAGCTTCAAAGATGGCATCGATCATACCCGATATCCGTTCAGCAGAGCTCTTCGTCTGAGCAGCCAGCTTACCGACTTCATCAGCCACTACCGCAAAACCTCTTCCGTGCTCACCGGCCCTGGCCGCCTCGATCGCAGCATTAATCGCCAGGAGCCCGCACTGCTCGGCCAGCTCACGTATGAAATGCGAAACCTCCCCAACGGATCTGGCGCGCAGCTGCAGCTCGCCTATTTGTTCTTCCTGGCGGAGTGTCCGTTCAGATAGCCCCTGGAAAGCCTGGGAAACTCCGTTCAGTTCCTTCTGGCCGGTAACGGTCATAACTGTCATTCTCTCCGATAAGGCATCAACAGCTGTGCTCGCTTCATTAACCTGCAGAACGGCGGACTCAATCTCCTCTATCAGCTTGCCCGTCCGGTGAATGGTCTGCACCTGCTGGGTAACTGCCTGCTTCTGAAGCGTATTCGAGAGACCCAGCAAATCCGCCATGGTCAAAACGCCCGCATACCTGCTATCCTTCACAATAACTACGCAGTCATACAATCTGTCCTCTGTGCGGCCAAGTGCCTGCTTAAGAAGCTGCTGAGGCGGCAGATCGGCATCCACGACGAAAGGCTGATGGTCCATGAGCACAGCAATAGGCTTCTCGTAATACAGTGCCGCTCCAAAGCGCTGACTCAGCTGCCGAAAAAACTTGTCCCGCATCACAAGTCCCGCTGGTCGCTTTTGTTCATCACAAACGACAACGCACTCTGCGTCTTTATGCCTCCCAAATATTCTTGCCACTTCCTCACAAGTATGTTCCTGGGTCGCAATTGCAGTATTCCGTATAAAATCCGCTGCTGTGCTGGTCAGCCTTTCCTGACCCTTATCATGGAATGAGACATTCGTATCCGAATGAACTGAAGCCGGTGCGCCCGTTTCTTTTACTAATACCTCCATACTACAACCTCTCCTATCTAGCTGGATCGTCAGACGTGTACCTGATAAGGACCTAAGACTCCTATATGCCCTAATCGTAGGTATATTAGATCAATTGCAGTCAAGAGAATTGTAAACGGAGTGTTAAATTTCGACATATACATCCATTTTTTTGCTTTTTCTATGAGTTATAGATTCATTAGCCGCAGGCAAAACAGAGAGACCAGCCGGAATAACGGCTGGTCTCTGCAAATTGTTCACTCTCCCGCTTCTGCTTGCACAGCATGCAGATGATTCACATATTCTTCTCTGAGCAGGCTCATCACAATGATGTCGCAATACCTGCCTCCGTTGAAGTAAGCCTGACGGAGACGCCCTTCCTCCTTAAAGCCGACCTTACGGTAGCAGGCATAGGCTTGCTCGTTATAGTCATAAACCTCAAGCTGCAGCCGGTTGAAGTTTATGCGGTTAAAGACGAAATCCTGCAGCAGCTGCAGTGCTTCCGATCCATAGCCCTTACCCTGAAGCTCTTTGGCGCCAATGACGATGCCTAGCTCAGCTCTGCGGTTCTTCCAGTCGATCCGGAACAGATCAATCTGGCCGATATAGGCTTCCGTTTGACTGTCTGCAATTACGAAGCCTTTGTGGTCAGAGCCGCCTTCAATCTGTCCTTTCAGGAAGGACTCTGTGGAAGACTCCGTATGCGGATATAGGAAGATGTCTGACAGCTGGTTGACGATCTCCGGATCATTCACCCACCTGCGCATCGCCGCAAAGTCATCTGCGCGGTACTCCCTCAGCATCACCCGGCCGCCGATCAGTCTGGGCATTCCGGTTAGCCTTTAATGTAGAGACGCGCACGCTCTTCCCAAATTTCGCCGGGAGCGAGGCTGAACAAGCCAATCTCTTCCGCAGGCAGATCAACATTCGGCGCATTCACGAGGTTGATCTGCGGCTCAGGGCAGAAGAAGCCTTCCGTCGCACCATTGTTCCAGATCATCCACTGCTTGTACGAGGTACCGACATCATAGACAAGCGTGATACCTTCTTTGGTATCGGTCAGCTCCATCAGGTTCCGTCCGTTCTGCGGCTTTACCGTATAATGGTTGTCCAGCGCTTCGAAGAAAGGATAGATTCCCTCGCCCTGTATCTGCTTCTCTTGATCAGAAAGAGGCTGGAATTTGCCAGTCGGAAGCATCCGCTCGTTTAGCTCCCAGCGTTCGCCAATCGTCGCTTTGAAGCGGTAGTCCTTGGCGGAGCCATTAGGTGTGAACGGTGCGTTAATGGCTGTGTGGAATGCAAGCAGGCATGGCATAGCTTCCTTACCGTCATTACGGACGAAGATGTGCTGGAACAAGCCGTCTTCACTCAGCACGTACTTAATCCGGATGGTAAAGCGAAACGGCAGGTACTGATAGATTGAATGCTCCTCATCGACAGTAAGCGCTGCCTCGACAAAGCTCTCGCGGTTCGATCCGCCGAACTGCAGCACCTTCCAGACAGCTGTATGAGCAAAGCCGTGCAGATGGTTGCCCGTCGCTTCTTCATTCACTGGCAGCTGGTAAACGCGTCCATTCCACGGGAACTTGCCGTCCTCGTAGCGGTTAGGCGGGAACAGCACAGGAATGCCGTGGATGCCGGGATTGGCCTTGAATGCTGGCATTTCATTCTCAGCAGGCTCATGGAGAAAGCGGCTTCCGCTCGTTGTGTCGCGGAACGCGATCAGATTGGCGCCAACACCAGGCAGGAAAGCTGCCTCATAACGGCCAGCCTTCAGCCAGATCGCCTTCTCGCCTTGATAGATTCCTTCAAACGCAGTGCATGAACTCATTCGTGTTCACTCTCCCTTGGCTATGTACGTGTATAGCATACCATAATTCGGGATGCCGTTTAAACCTGACAGCTTGGAACGGCGGCTTGCCACTAGCTTTCCTGGCACGGCTAACAGCCATCCTGCAATACCCTTCGGATGGCTGTTTCCTCTATATTACACCGTCCCCTCAGCCCCTGAAAGCTGCAAGGCGGCTATTAAGCTCCTGCGTGCTGCTGTAGACATCGCGATAGATGCTGAACAGCTTCTTATACGTCTCCACTGTATCTGGATTTGGCGTGTAGGCGGCTGCATGCTTGACGAACTTGCCCGCGCATTCCTCCAGGCTCGCAAACCAGCCCGCGCCATACGCCGCCAGCATAGCCGCTCCGAGACCTGGTCCCTGCTCATTCTCCAGCGCAACTACCCTGGCATCGAATATATCCGCCTGCATCTGCAGCCATACCGGGTTCTGCGCGCCTCCGCCGATCGATACAATCGTATCCACCGTCTTGCCCGCCTCACGGAAAATCACAACCGATTCATGGAGCGAGAACGTAATGCCCTCCATAACCGCTCTTGCAAAATGGTCACGCTTGTGCGAACCATCCATTCCTATGAAGCTGCCGCGGATTTGGGCGTCAGCATGCGGAGTTCGCTCACCGACGATATACGGCGTGAAGAGCAGTCCGCCGGAGCCCGGCTTGACATCGCCAATTCCCTTCAATAGTTCATTAAAAGATTCACCGGAGGCGAACGTCTGCTTGAACCAGCTGAGCGAGTAACCCGCCGCAAGGGTCACGCCCATGGCATAATAGGCATCTTCCTTACCGTGGTTGAAGAAATGGACCCTGCCGCCGTAATCGGAGTCTTTGTTGTTCTCATAGGTCAGAATTACACCGGAGGTCCCGATACTGCAGAGAGTCAAGCCTTCAGTAAGAATGCCCGCGCCGATGGCGCCGCAGGCATTATCCGCTCCGCCGGCATATACATTCGTCGCTGGCGACAGCCCGCACTGCTCAGCGATGCTTGGAAGCAGAGTGCCCGCAAAGCCATGCGATTCGATAAGCGCAGGACAGAAGCTTTCCGGCAGATCAAACGCCTCCAGCACCCTCCTGCTCCAAACTTTATCCGCCACATCCAGCAGTAAGGTGCCGGCCGCGTCGGAGTAGTCCATATGCAGCTCGCCAGTCAGCCGGTAACGGACATAATCCTTCGGCAGCAGGAACAGGCTTGCGCGGCTGAACGCTTCCTTCTCATGCTCACGCACCCACAGTATCTTGGGCAGCGTGAAGCCCTCCAGCGCCGGATTACGGACAATGTTAAGCAGGTCAGCGCCAAGCGTTCGTTCAATTTCCCGGCACTGCTCGGTTGTCCGTGTATCATTCCAGAGAATCGCATTGCGTACGGGCTTGCGGTCAGCATCCAGAAGCACAAGTCCATGCATCTGCCCGGAGAAGCTGATTCCCTCTACCTGAGACGGCTCAACGCCAGCAGCTGTAACCGCGTCTCGAATCGCCTGGAGCGTACCCTTAACCCAATCCTCCGGTCTCTGCTCGCTCCATCCGGTCTGCTCATGAAAGAGCGGGTAGCCTACCGAAGCTTCTCCGCGGATCTTCCCTTCGCGGTCAACGAGAAGCGCCTTGACTGCACTCGTACCCAAATCTATCCCGATAACATAACTCATGTGAAGACATCCTCCCGCCAATGTTAAAATAAGGCATGAACAGCCGGCCTTGCGACCGGCTGTTCCTATACGGCTGCCAGCAGAACTGTTGATTCCTGCTTAGCCCTGCCGTTATTGTTTATACACTGTAAATGATCTCGTTGATCATCAGCTTGATGCGCTCTTGACGGCCTGATTCATTCTTGATCGGGTTGTTTTGAAGAGCATACTGCTCCAGGCTGGCAAGTGTCGCCTTGCCGGATACAATATCAGCCCCAATGCCTTCACGGAAGCTGCGGTAGCGCTCTTCTACAATGCTGTCCAGCACACGCTCTTCAATCAGCTTGGCTGCAGCCTTTAGGCCCCATGCATAGGTATCCATGCCTGCGATGTGAGCCAGGAACAGATCGTCCTGCTCGAACGAGCCGCGGCGTACCTTTGCATCGAAGTTAATGCCGCCGCGTCCGATGCCGCCGGCTTTGATGACTTCGAACATGGTCAGTGTAGTGGAGTACAGGTCAGTCGGGAATTCATCCGTATCCCAGCCCAGCAGCAGGTCGCCCTGGTTCGCGTCCAGCGAGCCCAGCATACCATTAATTGCAGCCACGCGGATTTCGTGCTCGAAGGTATGTCCGGCAAGCGTGGCATGGTTTGCTTCCAGGTTCAGCTTGAACTTATCAGCCAGACCGTACTTTTGCAGGAATGCGATAGTGGTTGCTGCGTCGAAGTCATACTGATGCTTCGTCGGCTCCTTCGGCTTCGGCTCGATCAGGAACTGGGCGTCAAAGCCGATTTCCTTCGCGTAAGCGATCGCCATCTGGAAGAAGCGGGCCAGGTTATCAAGCTCCAGGGCCATATCCGTGTTGAGCAGCGTTTCGTAGCCTTCACGCCCACCCCAGAACACGTAGTTCTCGGCGCCAAGCTCTTTACCAACTTCAAGGCCTTTCTTCACCTGCGCTGCAGCGTAAGCATATACATCCGCATTCACAGCCGTTGCTGCGCCGAACACAAACCGCGGATTCGTGAACATATTTGCCGTATTCCAGAGCAGCTTCTTCCCGGAGGAGGCCATGTTGTCCTTCAGCATGCTGACAATAACATCGAGATTCTTGTTCGTCTCCTGCAGGGTTGCACCTTCCGGCGCAATGTCACGGTCATGGAAGCAGTAATAAGGAACGTTAATCTTGTCGAGGAATTCGAAGTTAGCTTCCACTCGGGCTTTGGCCAGATCCATGCCGCTGTAACGGTCCCAGTTGCGGACAGCCGTGCCAACGCCGAACGGATCGGAGCCTTCACCTGTAAAGGTATGCCAGTATGCAACTGCGAACCGGAGATGCTCTTCCATCGTCTTGCCGAGAACGACCTCCTGCGGATTGTAATGCTTGAACGCAAAAGGATTATCGGAGCCTTTTCCTTCGAACTGAATCTTGCCCACATTATCAAAGTATGCCATAAGTTTGACACGCCTCCCGGATTTGAAATGATCGTCATATACGTTTTGAAAACGTTTCACCCGTATTGTAGCATCATCAAACTTAGTTTGTCTACTAAACAAACTAAGTTTTTTTGTGTTATAATTGTTACAGGCCCGCCTTCAAATCAGCTGATGCCCGCGCCTCAAAATACACTGGTTGCTGCATAGCTGTCATGCTACACTATTAAGATGGCCTTTTATCTGAATATTAGCCCTACCTTACCTAACTGGAGGTCGACGTCATTCCATGCAGAAGTCAACAGGAGACGCAGCACTCATAAAGAAGATTAATACCGCTATCGTACTGGAATGCGTACTCACCCACGCCCCGCTGTCCAGAGCTCAAATTTCCGAGAAAACTGGTCTGAACAAAGCAACGGTATCCAGCCTTGTCCAGGATCTGATTGCAAGCCATCTTGTGCTTGAGATCGGCATGGGCGAATCAAGCGGCGGCCGCAAGCCGGTCATGCTGCTGTTTAACAGTCAGGCAGGATATGCCGTTGGCATAGATCTCGGCGTCAATTATATCCGTGGTGTCCTGACAGACCTTCGCGGGGAAATCATTCAGGAAACGCGTGTCAAGCTTCCAGGCAAAAGCCAGGCAGAGGTGCTGCCCCTCCTCTATGAGGGCATCCGTTCTTTAATCAGCAGCGCTCCAGCAAGCCCGTATGGTGTGGTAGGAATTGGCATCGGCGTACCGGGGATCGTGGATGAGTCAGGCACGATTCTTTTCGCGCCCAATCTTGAATGGGAGCTCACGCCGCTCAGCCGGCTGGTGGAGGAAGAGTTCAATCTGCCGGTTACCATTGACAACGAAGCGAATGCAGGCGCCCAAGGGGAACAGAAATACGGAGCGGGCCGCGGAATCGCCCATCAGATTTACGTCAGTGTAGGAATCGGAATCGGGACAGGCATTATCATCAATAAAGAGCTGTACAAAGGAGCTTCCGGCTTATCCGGTGAGCTCGGCCATCTGTCTATATCCCTTGACGGCAAGCAGTGCCGGTGCGGCAACAAAGGATGCTGGGAGCTGTATGCCTCCGAGAACGCGCTGCTCGAGCTCGCTGCCCCGATTGGCTTCTCATCAATGGAAGCGGTGCTTGCCGAAGCTGAAGCGGGTAACCCGGAGGTTCTCAAGCTGCTCGGCCAAACAGGCGAATACCTGGGAGTCGGCATCGCCAATATCGTCAATGTATTTAACCCGGACGCAGTCATTATCGGGAATACTATGAGTCTGGCCGGCAGCTGGATTGGAGACGCAGTCCGTCAGTCCGTTGCCCGGCGGACACTCCCCTATCACCGTAGCGGCATGCAAATTCTGTTTGCCGAGCAGCAGGAACGCTCTGCTGTGCGGGGCGCAGCCTACTATGCCATAAGCGGCTTCTTCGAGCGTGTGAAGAGCGGGCTTGAAGGGCAAGACTGAATTCCGGAAAAGGAACTCATAACAATCGGGAGGGAGCGTTGTCCGAAGACTGTCGTTAGCGCTCCCCCAATTCTGCCACCAACAGACCGTCGAGAACCTCCACCTTATAGGAAGCGAGCGCGGCAGACCGCACGTTCAAACATTGTCCACTCTCCATATCGAAGGTCCATCCATGAAGCGGGCAGAACAGCTCCCCACCTTCCACTTCGACGGTATAGCCCGAATGTGGACACTTTCGTGATAACAGCACGTATTCTCCCTCATGCCGGATCAAATAGTATTCGCGCCCCTCTACTTTTACCTCCGCTGGAAAACGTTCAAAGCTCTCCGGCTTGCCAAGTGTCACCTGCTGCATCCTGCAACCCCTCCTGCTTCATTCTTTTGCCATACCATAACATATTCCTGTTCCTTCGTGTGCTCGTCAATCCCCTCTTCTGCGATTACAAATCCGCCGCGCTTGTAAAACTGCAGGGCCATATCGTTTTGCTGATAGACCTTTAACTGAATGCGATCATACAGCTGCTTGACGTGGCGGATCAGCTCTCTTCCATTCCCTTGATGCTGATGCTCCGAAGCTACGAACAATGCTGCGAGATAATCGTCAACCATAGACACAAACCCTGCCGCTGCTCCATCATGTTCGATTATATAAGTGCTTGCCATTGGGAGATACTTTGTTCTCATATCTTCCGCCATAGACCTCCAGTATGACGGGTCGACGAAGTGGTGAGCATCGATTGACCCCTCCAGCCAAATCTGCACAAGCTCATCGTAATCTGCTTCAACAGCTTTCCTTATTAGCATTTCTGCTCCTCCTTTCCTGTGGGGCAATTACAACTATTACAATTCCCACCCAGTATTCACCATAACTTCCTGCTATGTTATATTCAACTTATAACCGGGTTCATCCGGCATGTTATCTTAATAAGGGGGATAAAGCCATGCTTATTACAGTCCTGAGCCTGTTCTTTGTCGCAGCTGTGACTTATTGCTCAAGCGGTTCGGCTGCGTAAGCCCTTACTCCAAAGGTCTGACACTTACAGCAGCATTATCTATCATCGCGCTGATCGGTCTTGGCCAGAATTATACACAGAGCTTGGTCAATCGGGGAGAAGACGGTATTGCCGTCTCGAATCAGGCAGCCTACTGGATACTCGGCGAGGATCGCTGGTCTGTAGAGCGGTTCAGACTAGCCTATGAAACATCGTTATACCTGACTATATTCTTGTTGGTCTTGTACCCGGTTGTGCTTCTGCTCGAGCTGAAGAGTATTTCCATGAGGAAGTCTTCAAGGGCGTAGGCCTTTTTTTGTGAAAATCAATCTTCCGGCAGCACAGCTGATTACCGTTTAGAGGCCGTCCAGCATATCAGGCAAATACGCAATATTCTCGGCCAGCCACCGCATCTCTCTGGCAAAACGCGCAGGCGGAACGCTGTGGCTGTCCATATCTCCTGTGATCCACCATGTGCTTTCCATATACCACAGCAGCTGCAGACCATTGGTTAAGTACCCTTCCGCAGTCTGCCTCTCCTCCGCGTAGCCTTCCATAAATGCAGAAGCCAGGCGCATATCCAGCTCCTGTTCGTTCCAGGCGCAGGACATGACCGCCCGGGCGGCATCCGCCTGCGGATAGTCATAATCCAGCCTGTCAAAATCCAATATCGCCGACAGCCTGTCTCCTGCAAACAACAAATTATCCGCCCATAGGTCGCGGTGCGCCCAACCAGACTGAAGGCACGTTAACAAATCCATGCTAAAGGCTTCGGTCGCTTTTCTCTGCAGCTCAAATTCATCTGCGAGATGGCTTATTTTGTCTGCTGGCAGTTCTCTGAACAAGGTATTCCAGTGATCAATCCGCGCCTGCTTCCGTGGAGGTTCAAATACCGGTAAAGCAATGTTAAGGGCTCCATCGTTCAAGAGACGATGCATTCTGCCTGTGGACTTACCCAGCTCAAACAGCTGGGGGGCATTCAATTGACCTGCCGGAACCACCTCCCCGCTGCAATGCTCCATGACGATGAATAAGTCACCCTGCTCTGATGCAAACATAATCGTCTGGTTTTCTGTCAGCAGCCGCGGGCAGGCCAGACCTGCCGCATGCAGCCTTACCTGCTCATTCAGCGCAAGCATTAATTTGTCCTGTTTATACAGCCTGTACCTCTCGGGATTATACTGTTTGATCAAGAAGGTGCCTGAGTCCGTCACGACCTTCCACTTCAAATTCAACCAGCCGCGCTTAACCGGCTTAACATCCTGCTGCCTGCCAATAAGATGCTGACAAGCTGCCAGTATATCCTCCTGAATCTGTTCCTCTGTCCGGATCACATCCACACTCTCCTCTTCCCTATTCAAACTCCCACCCTGCCCTGCTACAGCCTTGACTTCAGCAGGCTAGCTTGGCTTAACCCGTCTTAACTCTACCTACTGCCAGTAAAACATACCTGCAGCTTCCAGGGAAAGTCTTGACATTTTCACCCCCAGCAATGTAATCTATATCTGCCTAATGTAAATTATATATTACGTATGAAAGGTTTAGTTTACTTACAAGGAGGCTTCGTAAATGTGCCTATCAACAAAGTAAAGCTTGCGCGTCTGGAGAAAGGGATCACCCAAATTGAGCTTGCACGTAAAGTAAATGTCACTAGACAGACAATCAGTTTGATTGAGTCAGGCAGCTACAATCCTACCTTAAAGCTGTGTATTGATTTGGCGGAGGCACTGGATAAGACGTTGGATGATTTATTTTGGGAGGGGAAGAAACATGAAAGATAGTATGAGAAAATGGATGAAAATAACGGTGCATGATGATGAACGGGTGCAGGCGCTGGAGTACAGATCCTATGCGGAGGCGGGCTTCCTGGTAGCCGTCATCAGCTTCCTCGACATGGTCATACGAGGCGTGTTCCTTGACAGACCGCTGTCGGAATGGGCTTTTAGCGCCGCTGTCTTTGGGGTCTTCATCCTGTACGTCTTTATTCGAAATATTACCTTCAGGATTCGTGACGAAGACCTGCTCGAAGCGGATGAGTTGAAGGAGAAGCGAACCGAAGAAGTCACGTTTTTCATTGCGTTCGCCCTCTACGTAGGCTGGAGAAAAGTTTACAGAGGTATGGAGGTACTGCCGTCCGGCTGGGTTGATTGGGCCCAGAGCCTTCTGGCTATGATCGTTATCTATGTCGTCATCTACGGCTTCCTTTATCTCGCAAAACGGGCCGCACGACTGTTCAAGAAGTCTTCCGGCAACAGCTAGCCGCTGATGCAGTCCTGTTCCCTCTGCCTGGCCGAATGCAGCAAGGGCGAATCAAAAAGTAGTCACCGTATTAAGGGGGTGCCCCAGGTCATGTGGATGACTTATGGGACACTCCCTCATTCTGGCTCATGTCATCGGGCCAATGCTCACACCTGCTCTTCTGCGATAACACCCTTCTTCAAAATCAGATTCGCATACAGGGCACTCTCGCTAGTTGCCACAATAGCGTAAGCCTTCCTCGCCCGCTCATAGAACGCAAACCGTTCCACCTCTTCAAAAGGAGTCTGCAGCCCGGTCCGGCCCGCGATAATACGCCCGTACTCCTCCCAAATCGGCGTCTTCGCCGTATCTCCCGGGACAATCTGCATCAGGCATACGGGTTTATCCACATACTGATCCAGCGGGAACAGCTGCAATATCGCGTCGAGCAGCTCCGGCACCCGGTGACCGTCACAGCGGATCAGGCGTGCAGCATGGCTTGCAGCGGGAAAATTGCCGTCCGCCAGGACAATTTCGTCGCTGTGCCCCATTTCCATAAGAACCTTCAACAGCTCTGGTGAAATTACCTTCGGTATCCCATGCAGCATATCATCGACTCCCTCTCATAATAGTAGAGGTACATATACCTGCAAATGTGCAGCTTATTCTGGGCTCCCAGAGCTTACTCGGTGAAATACCTGCGAATGCCTTCGCTTGCCGATCGCATCGCCATGTGACGCCGTGCACCGCGCTCTGGGAACTTCGCCTGCTTGCTCCTCTGGCTGACCCTGTCTTGTGACGTCGAGCAGCGTGCTCTGGGAGCTTTGCCTGCCTGCCCAGCAGCCTGAACATCGCATGCCTAATCAGAACCTTCGCTTGCTGCCCCTGCAGCCTGGAGAATCGAATGCCAACGGTATCTTCGCTTGCCGCTCCGGCAGCCAGAAGCAGCGCATACCAACAGTGCCTACAATTGCTGCTCCGGCAGCCCAAGGCATGCCTATCAAGCGCCGGCTTAGCTGTAATCTACAGTCTGCTATACGACTCGTACGCCCGCTCCCAGCTCTCCGTCTCCTCTAGCTCATAGGTCCGAATAACGAAGGAGTCTGCAACCAGCTGTCTCGCCTCCCGCAGCGATGCACAGTGCCCGCCAGCCATCAGCTGCACCAGCATGTTGCCGATGGAGCTGGCCTCCACCGGTCCGGCCCATACCGGCCTGCCCAGCGCCCCAGCCGTGAAACGGCACAGCAGCTCATTCTGAATGCCGCCGCCCACCATATGCAGCCCGCCGAACCGGCGTCCTGTCAGCTGTTCGGTCTGCTCCAGCGCTTCCCGATAGCGAAAGGCCAGGCTCTCCAGAATGCAGCGGACAATCTGTCCCCGCGTCTCCAGCTCCGGCTGCCCGGTCTCGCGTATATAGGCATTTAACTCAGCAAGCATATCAGCGGGTGCATAGAACCGGCTGTCATCTGGTCTGATCAGGCTGCGGAACGGAGCGGCAGAGTCGGCTTCGGCAATCAGCTGAGGGTATTCCGCCGATTCGCCGAGCTCCTCCCACTGCCGCTTGCATTCCTGCAAAATCCATAGGCCCATAATGTTCTTCAGCAGCTGATACGTGTTCCCCACGCCGCCCTCATTGGAAAAATCAAGCGCACGCGCCTCCGGTGTCACATTCGGCTGCGCCAACTCCGTACCGAGCAGTGACCAGGTGCCGCACACCAGGTAGGCAAAAGGCTCACCGCTCACAGCGGGAACCGCTGCAATCGCCGATTCCGTATCATGGGAGCCAACCGCCACCACCGTTACCTGTTGCACACCAAGCTCTTCCCGTACCTCTTCGGTCAGAGGGCCGATGTGTTCCCCCGGCTTAACGGGCTCAAGGAACATGCCGGACGGGATGCCCAGCCGGTCCATAAGCGCTCTGTTCCAGCTCTGTTCCAGCGGATCATACAGCCCTGTTGTAGTCGCCATTGTAAACTCGCACACCTTCCTGCCGGTCAGATAATACGCCAGCAGGTCAGGAGTCAGCAGCAGGGTATCCGCCGCGTCCAGCTTGGGTGATGCTGCCTTGCGCATGGCATAGAGCTGGTAGATGGTATTGAACGGCATGAACTGTACGCCGCTATGCGCGTACAGCTCTTCCTCTCCAACCAGATTTCCAACTTCCTCAACCAGTCCATCTGTCTGCGGGTCGCGGTAGTGATAAGGGTTGCCAAGCAGCTCGCCGTTCCTATCCAGCAGCCCAAAATCAACCCCCCATGTATCAATGCCCAGCGTCCCGGGTTCGTACCCGGCCTGGCATGCTTTCCGAATTCCGGTCTTCACCTCATGCAGCAGCCGCAAAAAATCCCAATGCAGATGGCTGCCTGTCGTTACCGCCTGATTCGGGAAGCGGTGAATCTCCGTCACCTCAAGCCGCCGCCCGCCTGTCCCGTTCTCTCTCAGCTCGCCAATCAGAGCCCGGCCGCTGCCAGCACCCAGATCAAAGGCGAGAACGGCTGCTGTGTCGCTCATCGTTCCTCATCCCCTTCAGCTGGTCTGACTGAAGCCTCACTTCATCTTCTGAAGCAGCTCAATCCGGTAAGCCTCACTCTCGAGCGATGCAATCTCCTCGTATTCTTCCTTTGTCAGCACCTTCGGCTCGCGGATCGCACTGGCGATCAGATAGATCTTCGTGCTTTCCTCTACCACCTCGGTACGGTAATACGCCTCACGCAGATTGCGGCCGGTCGTTACAAGTCCATGGTTGCCCAGCAGAATAGAACTGGCTTCGTTAATTTTATCCACAACGGCATCCGCCAGCTTATCGGTTGTCGGCAGTACGTACGGGACATAGACTGTCCGGCCGACGAGCGCCGCCTGATCCGGGAACATAACCGGAAGCTCCTGCTCCACCAGCGTGAATGCAATACAATACGGCGGGTGAGTATGGACAATCGCACCGATATCCGGGTTAGCCCGGTACGCGTACAGATGCATAAGCACCTCGGATGAAGGCCGCAGGCCGATGTCCTTTATGGCTCCCGTCTCGATATTCACCTCTACCCACTGCTCCGGTTCAATCTCATCCAGCGCAAAGCCGCTTGGCGACAAATACATATAGCCTTCATGTCTCGCACTAAGGTTGCCGCCGGGACCGACCACTAGCTTGTTGGCGACCGTCTTGCGCGCATATTTGCACAGCTCCTCACGAATGCTGCTGCTGTTCCCTGCCATCCTCATCCACTCCTCTCCGGCTAACTTATTTATACAAGGGGCCAAAACTGCTGCACGCCCGGTAGTCCGCGCCTTCTGGATCAGCCGTTCCAAACAGTGACCAGGCGCGCGGACGGAAAATCCTCTCTTCTGCCACATTGTGCATGTTAACGGGAATCCGCAGCATGGAAGCCAGCGTGATCAGATCGGCGCCAATATGGCCATAGCTGATAGAGCCGTGATTCGCCCCCCAGTTATTCATCACGTCATAAACACTTTTGAACGCGCCCTCTCCCGTCAGTGACGGGGCAAACCAGGTCGTCGGCCAAGTGGGGTCTGTGCGTTTATCCAATACATCGTGCACGTCTTCAGGCAGATCCACCGAGTAACCTTCGGCGATCTGCAGCACAGGTCCAATCCCCTTCACCAGGTTGATACGGGACATGGTCATCGGCATTCCGCCCTTGGTGAGATAATCGGATGAATAACCGCCGCCGCGGAAATATTCCAATGTTGCCGCACGCCACTGCGTGGCATCCAGGCAAGCCTGCGCTTCCTGCTCCGAAATCTCCCAGAACGGCTTCATTGCCGGCTTGCCGTCCCTGGTCATCTGGCCCGTTCCATCCAGCGCAGCCGGCCCCGAGTTAATCAGATGAAGCAGACCGTTCGAAGCCGCACCCTCCAGCTTATGTCCGGTCACCCGCTCAACCGAATCCGGACTCCAATATGTCCGCACATCGGCAAATATCTGTGCCGTATTCGTCAGCAGGTAGCCCATCAGCATCACTGCCGCGTTCAGGCTGTCATTCTCTGTTGCCACAATATACGGCGCCCGGATTCCGTTCCAGTCGAATGACGAGCTGAGCATCGCTTCCATGAAATCACCATTGGGAAAATGATCCGTCCACTGGCGCTGCCCCTGGAAGCCAGCCGCGATCGCGTGATGGCCGAGTGCTTCTTCACCGAAGCCAAGCTCAGCCAGCCGCGGATTGCCAACCATCAGATCGCGAGCGATCATCGTCATCTTCACAACAGTCTCCCAGTCCCGATCCTTAAGCTCACGTGACGACTGCCGTTCCCCCGGGTTGTTATCGGGGCCTTCCTTGCAATTCTCCTTCACCCATGACAACGCTTTCGAGAATTCGTCGCGATCATATATGCCTTCCTCTATCCTTCTGACGAATTCCGTCATGTCAATGTATTCGGTCCGCATACCCAGGTATTCCTGGAAGAAGCTGTCGCTTACAATCGAGCCTGCGATCCCCATGGATACAGAGCCCATCGATAGATACGACTTGCCGCGCATATAGGCTGCTGCAAGACCGGCCCGCGCAAATCCGAGCAGCTTATCCTTCACATCCTCCGGCACCTCTTCTGCATCCGCCTCCTGCACCTCTTCACCATATATGCCGAAAACAGGGAGTCCTTTTTGAGCGTATCCAGCGAGCACCGCTGCCAAATAGACCGCACCCGGACGTTCGGTGCCGTTAAAGCCCCATACCGCCTTGGGGATTGAGGGATCCATATCCATCGTCTCGGTGCCATAGCACCAGCATGGCGTGACAGTTATCGATACCCCCACACCCGACCTAGCAAATTTGTCCGCGCAGGCAGCTGCTTCCGCAACGCCGCCGATCGTCGTATCAGCGATAACGCATTCCACCGGCTCGCCATTGGGATAACGAAGATGCTCCGACAGCAGTGCCGCGGTCGCCTTCGCCATCCGCATCGTCTGATCCTCCAGTGATTCACGAACCCCATTGCGCCTGCCGTCGATTGTCGGGCGGATGCCTATTCTAGGGAAACCGCCCAGCCAGCGTGACTCTTGAGCTTTGCTCATTTACAAATCCCTCCCGTATGTCTAATGTATGACAGGATGCCTATAAGCCCTGTTGTAACGCAATTAAAATGTTATCGATAACATTACCATAACAACACCATCTCTTGATGTCAACGCTTACTTTTCGGTATGATAGACATAAGCAGCAGCAGACAAGGAGAGCTAAACATGGTTACCATCTATGATATAGCGGCCAAAGCAAATGTATCTGCCATGACCGTATCAAGAGTTATCAATAACACCGGGAAAATCAGTGACAAAACACGGGCCAAAGTCCGTAAAGTGATGGAAGAGCTGAATTACGTTCCGAACCATAATGCCCGGAGCCTGGTCCTTCAGCAGACCCGCAGCATCTTCCTGCTGATCACGGACATCACCAACCCGTTCTATACCACACTCGCCAGGGGAGCAGAGGATGCAGCCCGCAAGAGCGGCTATCGGCTGCTGTTCGGCAACAGCGACGAGAATCTGGCCAAGGAAGTAGATTATATCCAGACGATTCTGACGACCCGTGTGGATGGCGTGCTTATTGCTCCGGCAGGCGACCCTTCTCTTCCTCACCTGGATACGCTGAAGAAGCACAACGTGCCGTTCGTACTGCTGGACCGCGAGGTGCCCGGCATTGAATGTGACATTGTGCTCGGAGACAGCAAGGACGGGGCCCGGCGTCTTGTTGAGCATCTGATAAGCCAGGGTCATAAACGCATCGCCCTTGTTAACGGCTCCTCCTCCGTATCGAGCGCCAGACTGCGGCTTCAAGGATATCAGGAGGCCCTTAAGCTAGGCGGGGTTGAATGCCGTGACGAATACCTGTTTGAAGCAGGGTTCGGACCTTCCCATGACCCCCACGGAATCAAATGCTGGTTCGATGGCCTCTCCGAGCAGCCAACCGCCATCATGGCCGGCAACAACGTTCTGGCATTAGCTATCATCCGGCTGCTGCACGAGCGCGGGCTCAAGGTGCCGGACGACCTGTCTGTCGTCTGCTTCGACGACTTGGGTCCATTCGCAGAGATTGATCCCTTCCTCACGGTAGCCGCCCAGCAGGCCTATCAATTCGGCTATCTCGGCATCCAGCTGCTGATCGGCCGACTGGCCGAAAGGGAGACGGCATCCCCCTGGAATAAAATCGTACTGCCCGCAGACCTGCTCATCCGCCGTTCGGTCAAGCGTCTGACGCCTGCAGATTGACATTCTCTACTCTATGAAAGGAAAAAGCAGCTTCTGGTTCTCCTCCGTATACATGTTCGCTCTAGTAATCACGACTGAGCCTGTGTCGATCACAGGCTCCACCCGTTCGCCTGCTGCTGCCGCAGCAGCTGTCCGCACGGCGAGGTATCCCATATTGAATGGACGCTGGACAACAGTGGCATCGAGCACGCCACGCTCCATATAAGCGATCTCATCCATCGAGCTGTCAAACCCGACTAGTCGTACCGTCCCGGCCAGTCCCGCCTCCTCAATTGCCTTGGCTGACCCGACGACGGTCATCTCGTTAAGAGCCGCGATGGCCTTAAGATCAGGCTCTTCCTCAAGAAGTTCTCTGGTCAACTCATAAGCCTGCTCAACCGAAGAGTCACTGTAGCGCGTCTGCAGCAGCCGCAGACCACTGATGCCAGTCATGCTGTCACGTACGCCTGCCTCCCGTTCAATTGCGGTGGTAGATCCCCTGACAAAGCTAATAATCACCGCCGTGTCACCTAGCATCAGCCCGCTGCCAAGCGCCCTGCCCGCCTTGCGTCCCGCAGCATAGTTATCCGTCGCAATCAAGCTTGCCGCCTGCTCTTCGCTGACACCTGAATCAACCGTGACAAGCGTTATGCCCGCTTCTCTAACCTTGCTGGCCGCTGGTACCAGGCGGTTGTAGTCCGTAGCGGCCAGTATAACGGCCCGCGGCTTCTCCCGCACCGCCTGCTCCAGCAGTGCGATCTGGCCTTCCACATCTGCTTCTTCAGCGGTACCTGCCACATGAATTTCCGCTCCCACCTCTGCAGCAGCTGTGTGAACGCCCTGCAGCATCACCTGCCAGAACTCCGTTCCCGGCGCTGTTGTCTTTGGCATAAACCAGATGACCGACGCCTGCTGCTGCTTCCAGTTCTGGACTGTCACCAAGACAATAGATGCTGCCGCTATAGCGAGCAGAGCCGCCACGGCCAGTATTCTGCCTGCTCCCATAATCTGCATCTACTCCTCCCGCCTCTGAAGGGGAATCCGGACATAGACGGTTGTTCCTTCATCCCAGTCACTCTCGAACCTTAACCCATAACCTTCGCCATAATTTAGCCGCAGCCTGTGGCTGACATTATGCAGTCCTACACCCCCGCCGCCCCCCTTACTGACGCCTTGGCCTCCGCCTATATCCGGACCGCTGACTTCAGCCTGCCGCGCAAGCATCTGGTTCAAATTATCCGCATTGGTACCAGTGCCGTTATCCTCCACGAGGAGCATAATATCGTCTCCCTCCGCGTAACCCCTGATCCGGATATGTCCCGGGTCAGCCATATTCTTAATACCGTGATAGATGGCATTTTCGACAAGCGGCTGCAGCACCAGCTTGAGAATCAGGCAGTCAAGTATGTCCGGATCAACCTCCATCTCGTAAGTGAATTTATCCCGGTAACGGATGCACTGGATGGTCAGATAATGCTCGATATGATCCAGTTCCCGGCGGATCGGAACCCTCTCCTCCCCTTTGCTGATGCTTGTGCGCAGCAGCTTGGACAGGGCAGAGGTCATCCGGACCACCTCATTCATTTTCCCCGTTTCGGCCATCCAGATGATAGAGTCCAGCGTGTTATATAGAAAATGCGGATGAATCTGAGCCTGCAAGGCCTTAAGCTCGCTGAGCCGCTTATCCTCCTGCTCCTGCACAACCTGTTCCATCAGTTCTTTGATCTTGGCTGTCATGAGGTTGAAGGTTCGCGCCAGGCGGCCAAACTCGTTGGGGCTGTCGAAGTCGGTACGGGTATCGAAATATCCTTTTTCCACCAGCTTCATATTGCTGTTCAGCGCCTTTACCGGTTTCATGAGCCGTCTGGACAGCATAACCGAGATTCCCAGAGCCACAACCAGGCACAGAATACCCCAGAGAGCTGCCACCCGCTGCATATGCCCCTTACTGCCGACAAGCTCGTCCGGATCATTCACGCCGACTGTCTTCCAGCCATACCCGGATGAATGAACGGTATATAATTTGCGAACGCCGCCTGCTTCGAACTTAAATGTCCGGTCAGCGGACGACAGAATGGCATCCACGGCCTCTGACTTCAAGCCGGAGTAGACTAGCTGCTGCTGCGGGTGATAAACCAGGCTGCCCTCGGGATCCAGCAGGAAGATATACCCCCGGCTGCCCATATGAATACGGCTGCATAGGTCATTGATGACGCTGAAATTCAGATCAACGAGCAGCACACCGCCCGGATTCCCTTCCTCTCTCCCCGGTAAAGTGCAGCTTAGCGATACGACCCAGCGGTACTCCTGCTCGAACAGATGCTGCACCCTGGAGGATGAAATAACCAGCTGCCCGCCAGCTTCTATGGCCTGCGTGTACCAATCCTGGAGGCTCAGCTCACGGTAAGGCTTCGGCACTGCGTCTCCCCTGCTGCTTACGATCACCCCGTTCGTTCCCGCAAACATGATGGCCGCAATATCACTGCGCGAGGATACAATTGACTGGAAGAGCTTCTCCGTCTCCTCTCTAATGCGCTGCGTCTCGGCCCCGTCACTATCCTCCAGCATGCTGAGCCTCCGCAGCGGTTCCTGCCTGGCCGCAAGCTCGGAGATACTCTCCATATTGGCTATGTACGTATTGATGTTCCGGCTGACCTGCTCCACCAGCTGTGCTGTATACTGCAGGGAGTTATCAGTTACAGCCTCCGAAGACACCCGGTAAGTGTTGTAGCTGAGCACCAGCGTGGTACAGATGATCAGCACGGAAAAGGCGATTGCTATGCTGGTGTGTATGCTCTTGAACTGAAGCCAGCGCAGCCGCTTCATAAGCGGACGCTTCCCCTGCGGGACGCACGGAATGCCTTAGGCGTCTCGCCCGTATGCCGTTTGAACAGCACACTGAAATACTGCGGATCGTTATATCCCACCTTGCCCGCAATTTCATAGGTTTTCAATGCGGAAAATTCCAGCAGCTCCTTTGCTTTCCCGATTCGAAGCCGGGTCAGCCGCTCCACAAATGTTTCACCAGTTGCCTGCTTAAAGAGACTGCTGAAATAGCTGACGCTCAAGTACAAGTGGCCGCACAGCTCCTGAAGCGAGAATGCAGGGTCCGTATACCGCTCTTCTATATAGGCGAGCGCAGCTGCAATCTGCCCGGTATGGACACACGAGCGCTTCTCCATCACATGATTCATCACAAGCCGGCAGGTCTGCGCCAGCCACTCCCCAGCCTCGTCAAGCGTTTGCAGCTTGCGGATTTGGCCAAACGGATCGTTCCCAAGCACCGACTGCTCATCAAATCCGGCTTCATTCACCCAGTTCATTAAAGCAACGAGAATTTTATAAAGCCCTTGCATACAGGCAGATACCTGCGTTCCCGTATGCCCCTGCTCTTCGGCCCATTGGCTGATGACATCCGTAACCTGCATGAGCTTACCGCTCTTAACGGCGGCAATCAGCCTGGCTTCCCATTGCCCGCCGGTGCGACCGCTTCGTCTGCCAAACTCGAGGTCTCCTATGGAGATAATGGCCCCGCGTCCCATCAAAAATCGGTATTCCAGCGCTGCCGCTGCCTCCCGGAAGGAGTCGGACAGCAGACACGGAGACTCGCACAGGCCGCCGATGCCTACTGTAACTGACAATTTCAGATATTTGGCCACACTGTTTCTGGCATGCTCCGCCAGGGCGCCGACCTCTGCTTCAAGCCGTCCCGGCACTCCCCCTGCGAAGACCGCTATCCGGTCCTCCCTAGTCTGGAATACAATGCCTCCATATTCCCCTTCGAACCATTCCTTAAAGATGTTTGCAGCGGCGAAGCGCAGCAGCTCTCCATCCACTGCTTCCCTCCCCATCTCTGTTTCACTTCCTCTGCCTGAGGGCTCATCCAGCTCGGCAACAAGCGCTATATAAGAAGGCCCCGACAAAGACAAATGAAAGTAGGCAAACTTGCGCGCCACTTCATCTGCGGACAGCCTTATAATAGAAAGGCGGTCAAGAAACCGCTCCCGCAGCAGCGGGAAGCTCTCATTCAGCTTGCGTCGCAAGGCACTGAGATCCTCGCGGTGAGCCCTCTCGGCATCCAGTTCCTGCTTTATTCCAGACAGAAATGCAGTGAACTCTGCCAGATTCAGAGGCTTTAGCAGATAATCCTTCACATTCAGCTTGATCGCCTGCTTCGCGTATTCAAAATCCTCATAGCCGGTCACAATAACCAGCTTCACATCCTTTGACTTCGCCATTATGTGCCGCGACAGCTCCAGCCCATCCATAAAGGGCATACAGATATCCGTGATTACGACATCCGGCTTAAGCGCTTCATACCCGTCAAGCGCATCTACGCCGTTGGCAAAGTCGCCCACCAGCCGGAACCCGGCACCCTCCCAGTCCGTCTTCAGCTTCATGCCTTCCCTGACTTCATCCTCATCATCTACCAGCATAATCGTGTACAATCACCGTACACCTCCTGCAGTCATCCCTGTGCGGGCTAGGTATGGCCACCTGCTGACAAGCATTGACCAAAATTTAATGTAACCGTTTACATTTCGGTCTGCACAAACCTGCCTGATCCGTGCCGGCATCCATGTATCCGGCCGGCTTACATGCCACGACCAATGACAGAGTGCGAGAAGCAGGCGACAGGACAGGTTTATGTAATACCATTCAGAGCAAATATAAAATAAAGCGTGGCTGTTTACTTATCCTCCCGGATCATTTCCAGCAGCGCAGTCGGAATTGTGAACTGCTGATTGTCAATAACGATGCGTTCCATCAGATTAAGGTCAGATGCAGACTGCTCTTCCCTCATGACGCTGATCTCCTTGTGCAGGCGTTCCATCTGCAGATCCAATGAGGCGGATGATTCGGCGGCCGCCTTCAGCTCATCCAGCAGCCGGTCAGGGACGGATTGATTATATTTATAGAATATCTTATGCTCCAGGCTCGCCCAGAAATCCATTGCAATCGTCCGGATCTGAACCTCCATACAGACATGCTCCTGCCGGTCGGACATGTAAACCGGGACCTCCAGAATCAGATGCAGGCTCCGGTAGCCGTTCGGTTTCGGATTCTTAATATAATCCTTTACTTCCAGAATATTGAGGTCGTGCTGTCTTCCCAGCATCTCGCTGATCCTGTAGATGTCGGAGACGAAGGAACAGGTAATCCGCATGCCGGCGATATCCTGAATATTGCGCTTAATGCTCGGCAGCGACATTTCGCAGCCCTTCCTCACCAGCTTTTCAATAATACTTTCCGGTGATTTAATGCGGGTCTTCGTATGCTCAATCGGATTATAATCATGCAGAAGGTGAAATTCCTCATTCAGAATCTTCACTTTCGTTTCCATTTCATCGAGCGCAAATTTGTATACCATCATGAACCGTGTGATGCTTTCCTTGAACTTCTTGAACTGCTCAATCGGATAATGTAAGCTCATGTCCTGCTCTCCTCCCAGATGCCTATCTACTCTATATTGATCGGCATCCCATTAAGAGCATATTACAGAACAGAAGGAGAACGCAAATCAAGGAAGCCCTCCTCATTCCTCATTCATACAGCAGCGGCTTAATCTCTTCCGAATCCATATTGGCTGCATCATACCAGTGGAAGCCGGTGTCGATCATTTTCTCAACCGTTTCCCCGTTCAGCGCCTGTACCGCTGCCTTGACCGACCAATAGCCTATGCCGATCGGGTCCTGTGTCACAGCGCCTGCCATCGTACCGCTGCGGATCGCTTCCAACTGCTGCTTGCCCGAGTCAAAGCCAACAATAGTGACTTCGCCGGTTTTGCCCGCCTCAGTGACTGCATTAATCGTTCCGATCGCCGAGCCTTCATTGGCAGCAAAAAAGCCCTTGAGATCAGGATGCGCCTGCATGATCGCCTTCGCAAGGTCAGTGGACTTCAGCTGGTCGCCTCCGCCATACTGGATATCCACGATCTTGATGTCCGGGTATTGGGACTCGATGCGTTCCTTGAAGCCGTCCCTGCGGTCCACACCTGTCCTGCTCGTCTGGTCATGCACGATTAGGGCTATTTCACCAGAGCCGCCGATTAGCTCCGCCATCTTGTCAGCCGCCAGTGCGGCCGCCGCCTTATTGTCCGTCGCAGCCGTTGTTACCGGAATATCGCTGTCCACACCAGAGTCAAATCCGACTACCGGGATGCCGGCTTCCTGAGCGCGCTGCAGCAGCGGAAGCGAGGCTTGGCTGTCCAGCGCAGCGAAGGCAAGCGCGCTCGGCTTCTTATCAAGAGCAGCCTGCAGCATTTCGATCTGCTTGTCGACCTGAGATTCCGTCTCCGGCCCTTCGAAGGTGATGGACACATCCAGCTCCTGTGCCGCCTTCTCAGCCCCCTGCTTGACCGCTTGCCAGAATTGATGCTGGAAGCCCTTGGAGATGACCGGAATATACGGCTTGCCCTGGGCTGTGCCGGCCTTGCTGCCAGCAGCCGCTGTACTGCCGTTACCCGTAGAACTATCGCTGCCATTCCCACAGGCTGTGAGCAGCACTACAGCAAACACAATCAGCAGCTTAAATCCTATCCGCTTCTTCATTCCAATCTCCCCTTATCGTATAGTAGATACCTGTTATTTCTTACGGCGGCGCAGAATATCTGCATACACAGCGAGCACAACCACCAGACCGACGAGCACTATCTGCCACTCCTGCGGTACCGAAAGGATCCGCAGACCGTTCGTCATCACACTCATGATCAGCGCACCGATAACGGTCCCCAGAATCGAGCCTCTTCCACCGCTTAATGAAGTGCCGCCTATGACAACAGCTGCAATGGCTTCCAATTCATAGCCCGCGCCCAGAGCCGGCTGGGCGGAATTGAGCCGAGAAGCCATCAGAATACCGGCAATCCCGCTGAAGATACCAGTCATCGCATAGATGGCGATTTTCCACCTGCGGACATTGATCCCTGACAAACGCGTTGCTTCTTCATTGCTGCCAAGTGCAAAATTGTAACGTCCGATAATCGTCTTATTCAGCACAATGCCTGCGGCGATTGCGAGCCCGAAGAAGACAAAGACCGCATAGGGGATACCGAGTATCGTGCCCATTGCGAGCTTGGAGAAGCTCGGTGTCTCGTTAAAGTAGATGGGCCTTGTTCCCGATACAACCAGCGACAGCCCCTTAGTCACCATCATCATGCCAAGTGTCGCAATAAAGGGCGGGATCTGCATGCGCGCAACGAACCAGCCGCTGACAAAGCCGCACAGCATGCCCGTCAAAATTCCCCCCGCTATCCCGAATGGAACCGGCAGTCCCCAGAATGAGATAACGACACCTGTCATGACCGCTGAAAAGGTCATCACGGTACCGACAGACAAGTCAATGCCGCCGGTTATGATGACAAATGTTGAACCCAGCGCCAGCACGCCGATTACGGCAGTGGACAGCATAATGCCGATCAGATTATCAAACCGGAAGAAGTTTTCTGAAGCCAGAGAGAAGAACAGCACCAGCAGAATCAAGCTTGCAAAAGCGAGCAGCTTCTGTGTGGCCCCGCCGCGTAGTGAAATCGCTCGGGCCGGCTTGGCCGCTTGGGCCGTTTCGGTTACAGCACTCATCGCTTACCCTCCTGTTCTAATTGACGATATGGTCAGCCGCCTGTTCATCAAGCATTGCTCGAGCCTGTCACGCATGCTTAGTGTCAGCCTCCGTAATCCGCATGGTGGCATACCTCATGATCAGCTCCTGGGTAGCTTCCTCGCCATTCAGTTCTCCCGTGAGCCGGCCTTCGCACATGACCAGAACCCGGTGGCTCATCCGCAAAATCTCCGGCAGCTCGGACGAAATCATAATAATTCCTTTGCCCTGTGCAGCAAGCTCATCAAGAAGCTTGTAAATTTCCGCCTTGGCTCCGACGTCGATTCCTCTTGTCGGCTCATCGAAGATCAGGATGTCGCAGTCCCGCGTCAGCCACTTGCTGATGACCACCTTCTGCTGGTTGCCTCCGGACAGAAACTTGACAATCTGGCGGACGCCAGGGGTCTTGATCTGAAGCGATTCAACATATCTCTGCGCATTCTCATCCATGCTGGCATCCTGCATCCAGCCGGCTGCTGTACGGAAACGGCGGTAAGAGGAAACCGCAATATTCGTCCGTACATCCATATCCGTCATCAGCCCGTAACGCTTGCGATCCTCGCTCAAGTATCCGATCCCGTGCCGGACAGCGTCATGCGGTCCCCGGATCGTAAGCTTGCGTCCATGAATGAAGATTTCACCCGCATCCGGCCGGTCTGCACCGAAGATTAGCCTGGCCGTCTCAGTCCTCCCTGCACCCATCAGTCCTGCAATGCCGAGAATTTCGCCCTTCTTCAAAGTAAAGCTGACATCCCGGACAGCCCTGCCGCGGGACAACCCCTTAACCTCCAGCACCGTCTCAGCATTTGGCGGGGGAGCAGACTGCTTGGCGCTGATATACAGCTCTCTGCCCACCATCATGGAAATAATCCGGTCAATGGAAGTCTCCGCCGTCTTAACCGTATCGATGTAGCTGCCGTCACGCATGACCGTCATCCGGTCTGTCATGCGCTTCAGCTCTTCCATCCGGTGCGAAATATAGACGATGCCCACGCCCTGCTCCCGAAGCTGTCCCATCATCCGGAAGAGCTCCTCAATTTCCGAGCTTGTCAGCGCAGCCGTCGGCTCATCCATAATCAGCACTTTCGAGTTGTAAGACAGGGCTTTGGCGATTTCGACCATCTGCTGCTTTGCAACCGTTAAATCTCCAACCTTCGTGTCGGGGCTGAAATTCAGGTTTAGCTGACGGAACAGCTTCCCGGCATCCTTGTACAGCCTTCTATCATCCAGCAGCAGCCCGCACAGCCTGCGGGGCTCGCGTCCGATGAACAAATTTTGCGCCGCTGTCAGATCAGGCATCAGGTTCAGCTCCTGGTGAATAATTCCGATGCCAAGCTGCTGTGCCGACTTCGTATCCGGTATCTCAACCTCCTTGCCCATATACCTGATGGTGCCCGCATCCTTGCGGTAAACACCAGTCAACACCTTCATCAGTGTAGACTTGCCCGCACCGTTCTCACCTACAAGAGCATGAATCTCCCCGGCCCGGAGCTCGAATCGGCACTGCTTCAGTGCGTGCACACCGGGAAATGATTTCTCAATCCCTTCCATTATGACGAGCGGTACGTCCATATAAGACCACCTCGTTATGCTGTATTTGCCTGTCGTTTCCTTGAGCTGTATTTAGATATACTCAGATTGTAAGCGCTATCTAATTGTTGCGACATCGATAATCTTCCTGAAAAACATGGAATAATTTACGGTCCTGGAAGAGGAAAAGCAAGATCACTGCAGAAAAAGTACATCTGCATAACATCGGATAACGACAGGAGAGCTTGATATGGATACAACCCATGAACCGACCAATGAACGGCAGATGGCGGCAGCTGGTAATCAGTCCTCCCGCCCTCAACTCATCCTTGATGTCGGCGGCGTACTTGCGGCTAATCTGACTGATTTCTGGAGATATGCGGCCTCAGCAGCCGGGTTGTCCTACAGCGTGCTGCGAGGGAGATACAAGGAACAGCTGCGAACCAGCCTATGGACAGGCGAGCTCAGCGAAGCGGCCTTCTGGGGGTGGCTTGCGGAAGCTTGTCCGCTACTAAAAACCGAACAAGCGCAGGCAGCGCTTCAGAGCTGTCTGAAGCCGCTGCCTGCGCTTGCGTTACTTCCGCGCTGGCATCATATAGCGGATATTCATATCTTGAGCAACCATCGTGCGGAATGGCTTCGTCCCTGGCTTGCCCCATACCGCAACTATCTGACTTCTCTAACCATCTCAAGTGAAGCAGGCTGCTGCAAGCCTGACCCTGCCTTGTACCGGCTAGCCGCGGTTAATCTGCTGCCCGGCCGGAACACGCTCTACGTCGATGACGCGGAACACAATCTGGTCCCTGCAGCCGCACTCGGCTGGCATACCCTTCTGGCCGACCCAGAGGGATACTGGGTAAACCAGGTGGAAGACCTGCTGGCCTGCAGCACCTAAATCCCCCGCGAACCAAAGTCCCCGTTAGGTAAGCGGGTTCAGCTGCACCGCGGCCTGCTTGCCGCTGACCTGGATGCCCGTTGCCGGCGTGCCGGACGTCTTCAGTTCACGGCGCAGCTCCTCCAGCAGCTCCTTCGCCCGTGCTCCTTCCTTACCCTGCACCTTGACGACAAGCAGCACGGCGTCACCACTCTGCAGAATGCGTTCTGCCTGCAGCTTCTTCGTCTCATAATCATGCTCCTCGATGCCCGTCGTCAGGCGGATCTCCTTCACCTTCGGCGCCTTCTCGCGTTTGCGGGCCTGCTGCGCCTCTTCCTTGGCGACGCCTGCACGGACCAGGCGGCATGGCGGCGGACTGCTCATCATCGATGTGCAGACGAGATCAACCTTCAGCTCCTTCGCCATCGCAAGGGCATCCTTAGTTGACACCACACCCAGGTCCTCCCCATCCACGCCTGTCAGCTGCACCTCTTTGGCTTTTATTTTCTCATTCTTCAGCATCTGCTCCACTCCCCTAATCCGTCCGGCCTGTCTACCGAAAATATCCTTTATCTTACCTTCAACCCGCACATCGGGCAAGCAGGAAATCTCTTTCCCTTTAGGGTGAAATTTTTGGATGCGGAAATGGAACTTCTAGCGCGGCTTCACTGTCTAATCTGTTGGAGGTGAGAATGTGGAGCATTCCTATTATTCATACCTGACCGAGTTAGACCCGGAGAGCTTTCGCAATCTGATGAACGAATATGGCCAGGATGTATGGAACCTTGCCTTCGTGCTGACACGCCGGCATGAACTGGCAGATGATATCACCCAGGATGTATTCCTGAATGTATACCAGAATATTACCAGCTTCAGAGGACAGTCCTCCATGAAGACATGGCTGCTGAGCATTACGCGCAACCGTTCAATCAACGTGCTGCGCACCGCTTTTATGCGTAAGGTAACGCTCATGGATATCGTGGCTCCCAAAACCTCGGTTCCATCAGCCGAGCATTCGGCTTTGGAGCATACGCTGTCCGAGGAAATATGGGCGGCTGTGCTCAAGCTTCCTCTTAAGCTTAGGGAAGTGCTTATCTTGCATGCGAAATACGAGCTCTCCACCAAAGAAATCAGCGAGCTGCTTAAGCTGCCGGAAGGCACGGTAAAATCCCGTCTTTCACGGGCCCGCGTTAAAATGAACACCGGGTGGAAGGAGGCGAATCATGTTGAAGGAACCTAATCCGCATTGGTACACAAGGCTGAAGGGAAGTCCGCATGCCCGCAAGACGTTTACACCCGATAAAATCAGACAAATCGAGCTGCTTGCGGCCTCTGGAGGCAAGAAAACGATGAGCAGAAAATCACTGATTATTTGGCCTGCCGCTGCATTGTTAAGCGCTGCAGTCTTCTTTATCTTTATATCTCCCCTCTTAGAGCAGCAGGGCAATCAGCCGCCCGGTGGCAATAGACCGGCTGTCAACCAGCCAGAGGACATTGAGACGCCTGTCATAGACCAGCCCGCCGGCAGTTTACTCGAAATTGAATTTCCGGAGGGAGAGCCAGAGGGAACTCTTGGCGTGCTGCTGCCTTTCAAGAGTGAAGACGTTACAGGACTGGAATGGATCCATTCGGCGGAGTCCGTTGCGACTCCAATACCCGAAGAACGCATCTACACAGTTATTAACAACCTTTATTGGGTGGATCTTAACAAAGCCATGGCAAAGATAGAATCCTCGGGAAAACCGCAAACGATGTTTCGTATCCATACAGCCGAAGGCAAAAGCTGGGATGTTCCATACGACATTGAGACCAATACGTATGCCATCTCCGGACAGCGATTCTATGCTAATGATGCGGTCCTGATGATGATGCATAACGTGCTCGGTCTCGAATCTCCGCTGGCAGCATGGGACAAGGTCAAGGAGAAGGCCCGGCTGGAGCAGGAGTCGAACGAGGGAGGCTCGGTAGATGAGTCCTTCCAATATGATTCTGACCGGCTGACCGTAGGTGGCAAGGATTACGACAGGTGGTCTGAAGATTTGGCCGAGTCCGCAGATACTACAGATTGGACGATCTCTTACTATGATGATCTGCTCGCAGAGGTTCAGCAGATCCGGTTTGTTTCGGGGATCCTCACCCTGTCCCTTGAAGTCGTCTTCACATCTGAGACATACCGCACACCCGATGGCATTGGCGTCGGTACAACCCGTGAAGAAGTAACCGAGCTGCTCGGTCCCGCCAACCTGGCGACGGAAACCAGGTGGAGCTACAAGGTTGGAGATTTTCTGAAATTCCATCTTTACTTTGTGGAAGATAAGGTTGCTTATCTGTCCCTGACACAACCGTTGTAACTTCAGCATAAACGAACAGGAAGACCCAGATCATTAATATAGGTCTTAGGATGTGTAAGTCTGTGAATTCCTTAAGATTATGCAATAAATATCATGTCGTAATATCTATTATTTTGTCGAATACTGTAGTACCATATACCTATACCAGACGAGTGACAAAGGCAAACCCGTTGAAAGGCGGGGACGCAAAGCTGACAGGCCTACTGACAGGTTCCAGCTGTCTAGGGCGGCTGAGCTGCCAAATCGCTGTGGACCCTGTTCCATCTAGCGGTTACGATTTCTCATCATAGAACAGGAGGCAATACACATGAAGGAACGTTTTTATACTACTGTAGAGTACACAGACCGGTACGGAAGAACAATTAAAGAATTTACAGTCTACGCAGAATCCGGTAAGAAGCCGACCATAGGTGACTTTACTGAAGCCTTCCATAAGGCGGGATTGGATGTTGACATCAGTGATTTTATCAGCATGACCTTCAAGCCAAGACAGCCGCAGAATACGCCTCTTAAGTCATTACGGGTTATCCGGACTCTTCATGACTATACTTACAACTCGAACAAGACGAATACCGCTATTATATAACGATATTGGCAAGCAAAACAGGCTTGAACGGTACTGTACCGTTCAAGCCTCTTCAGTTTAGATAAGCCTTGTTACTTCCGGGTATTCAATTTCCTTCCGCTGCAGCGCTCACTTCCTGCACGGTCTGCCTGCCGGGGCGTGACGGAGTTCCTTCACGGACACCTGGTGTCTGCTTGCCTGCCGTCAGCCCTTTGATCATTCCTTCCACATCAATCCCTGATACGTTCTTCAGCATCTCCGGCGCGGTTGCCATCAGGGAAGTTACATAATTGCTGACTCGGGCTGCACCTTCACCATGACCCGTATCTACAACCGTAAGCTTGCCAATGCCCTTCATCGGTTCTGCTACCTTGCCTGCCAGCTCAGGCAGCATCTTCACAATGATATCAAGCACCGCCGCCTCGCCAAACTTCTCGAATGCTTCAGCCAGCTTCTCCTTCGCTTCGGCTTCGGCCAGACCGCGCAGCCGGATGACCTCGGCTTCTGCCGTACCCTTGGCCCGCTCGGCGTCTGCTGTGGCCAAGCCTTCCAGGCGCTTCTGCTCCGCCTGTGCTTTCGCCTCTGCTTCGATGCGGTATTGCAGCGCATCGGCCTCTCTTAGTCGCTTCTCCTTATCCGCCTCCGCAGCCTGAACGACTGCATACCGGTCGGCATCCGCCTTCTTCTTCACTTCTGCGTCATACTGCTTCTCACGGCGCAAAATTTCCTTCCCTTCCAGGTCAATCTCCCGCTCCTTGCGGACGAGCTCTACCTTCATCTGCTCCTCAACCACACTTTGCTTCGCCCGCGCTTCCTGGATCGAATACGCCTGATCCGCTTCGGCCTTCGCCATATCCTGATCTTTCTTGAAGGATGCCACCTTGAGCTCCTTCTCCTTCGTTGCTTCGGCTATGTTCGTATCACGAAGCAGCTCGGCCTTTTGACCCTCCTCCTCGGCTCTCGCCTTCTGGATACGCGCATCCCGGATCGCTTCGGCCTCTGCAATATCCGCATCCCTCTTCACGACCGCGATCCGCGGTTTGCCAAGCGCTTCAAGATAACCGTGCTTGTCACGAACATCCTTGATCGTGAAGGATACGATCTGCAGCCCCATCTTCTTCAGGTCCTTTGCCGCGACTCCCTGTACCTCCTGCGCAAACTTATCGCGGTTGCGGTACACTTCCTCCACTGTCATAGAGCCCAGTATAGCCCTGAGATGCCCCTCCAGAACCTCTTGGGCCTCACCCTTGAGGGCTTCAATCGGCTTGCCCATGAACTGCTCGGCCGCTGTTGCCACATCTTCGACCGACCCGCCGATTTTAATAATCGCCACACCGTCAGCAAGCACCGGAACGCCTTGCTCCGTATAGACCTCCGGCGTTGATACATCAAGCTTATGGGATAACAGCGACAAGAACTCCGCCTTCTGAAAGATAGGAAGAATAAATGCGCCGCCGCCTCTGACAATCTTGATCCTGCGTCCTGTTTCGTCTACCAGCGCGTTGCGCGTGCCCAAAAATGAACCGGTAATAATCATTGCTTCATCCGGGCTGACTGTCTTGTAGCGCGCCCAGAATGCCAGGCCAAGCAGCACGATAACACCGATTACGATAACGGGGACAACCATAAACTCTGGCATAACAATTCCTCCCTCTTCTTCATTCTCCTAAATCAACAGCCGCCACATACAGAGTGCCTTCCTTCACCTCTACAACCACTACCTTGCTGCCTTCGGCAATCGGCTGGCCGTCATAGCTGGCCGCAATCTGGCTTGTTACCCCAGCTGGCCCGACCTTGACAACAACTTCTCCATAACCTGTGGAGGGGATCGGAACCCAAACCTCGCCTAGCTTACCCGACAGCTCCTGAAGTGAGAATCCACTGGTGTTCTCGCTGTTCTTCATTGGACGGACATACAGGAAATACACACCGATGCTGGCCGCGATTGCTATCAGTGCAGACAAGCCAAGAACAAGGCTTTGACCTAAGGTCGAGTATTCCTGCAGGACAATACCTGCACCGCCAAATACCGTGAGTCCGCCCACAAGTATCATCGGCTGCAGCCAGTCTATGCCGTCCAGTGACAAGAAATCCAGCATTCCATCGAACGCCTGCCCGACAAGGTCTCCCAGTAGTACCGCTACAAGCGCGTACAGGACACCACCGGAAAAGCAGGCCCAAAACAAGGTCTCCATTCCTTCCCCCCTCCCAAATAATATCCAGATATAAACAGTAATACGACAATTCTACAGTTTCCGTTTCATTCGAATAGTCAGATAAGCTCTTCCTTACAGCTCCCGCTATCAAAAAAAAGGACGGCCGGACCCATAGTCCAGCCGTACCTTCGATCTGTGAATAAGAATAGCTCTGATATGTTAAGCCCCAGTCACAATTGTCGCAATTCTTGTTTTCCCGTTCCAGCGGATTTCATTGCCGAATGCTTCACCGACAAAACGAAGCGGTACTACAGTCACACCGCGTATAGCCTGCGCAGGCACTGTCAACGCAACCTTCTCTATCTGCTGCCCGGTCTCGATAGTGGCCTGCTTGCTTCCAAGCGACATGGTCACTGTCCGTTCACCCTTGACTGCCCGGATGGTCTTCGTAGAAGACTGGTACGTAACCGACGCGCCAAGCGCTTCAAAAATATCCCGCACCGGAAGCATGGTCGTGTTCGAGATAACTAACGGATCCTGCGAGAGCTCTAGCTTCTGCTCGTCCAGCCATACCTGTACAGGCGGAAGCTCTCCTGTCATTACCTGCAGCATGAATGATTTCGGTTTATCCGTTCCTAGCGGATAAGTATGCCCTGTGAGCAGGTATTCGCCCCTTCCATCAGCAGCGGCAGCTCCTGTGAACCAGGAGTTATTCGAGTAGAAGGTCTGCTCCCATTCCTTGGCGCCTGCAGCGCTAAGCTTCAGCATATAAGCAATCTGTGTGCTTGAGCCGCTAAGATCACCCGCAACCAAGGCGCCCCCGTCCAGTGTCGAAATAATCTTATAGCCATTTATTTTATAATAGGATTTTGGTTTAGGAGATGAAAAACCCTTCTCCCAGTATATCGTGCCCTTCTGAGCGTCCAGACGGTAAACCAATAGAGAGCCCTGGGTGCCCCGCATGGACAGAAGAACGTCGCCATTGCCCGCTGCTGCACCATCCAGAATGCTGCCCTTCAAATCCTTGGCCCACTGCTTGGTATAGTCCGCATTCAGCTTTACAATCCGCGTGCCGTAGATGATTCCGTTACCGGACAGCAGCTTGTCATTACCGCCGGTAACAATAAAACCGCCATCCTCCGTCTTGATAACGGCTGGACTATAGCCTTCACTCTTCTTGAAATAGGGAGACAAATCCAGCTGTTTCAGTACAGTCCCTTCCTTGTCTGTGACCAGCAGAATCCTCTTATTCTCATTCATCAATGTACCATCGAGCAGATAGCCTTCCGGAACTTCAACTACCGAGCTGATCTTGTCAAAGCCTTTGCCGCCATACATCTGCTCCCATTCCATCATGCCTTCTTGATCCAATTTGACCATATAGGCCTGTACGCCTTCTTCATCTGATAGAAAACGAGTCTGACCCGCCGCCAGAAAACCCCCGTCTTCCGTCTCCATTATGGAGAAGCCTGCAAGCCCGTTATATAAGTACTGTTCCCACTCGACACGGCCCTTCCCGTCAACCTTCTTGACGTGCATAACTCTATCTTTGCTGCCTGCCATCACCCATCCGCCATCCGATGTTTGAGCGACAGCATGTCCTGTGCTTGCATACTCCGGATTATCCACTGCACTCCAGCCGCTTGCGGCGCCTGCCGCGCCATAAGCCGGCGCGGAGTAACCAAATAGAAATGCAAGCACCGTTACTAGAATTCCGTAAAGCCAACCTCTGCTTTCCATATCTGTCCTGCCTCCTGCTGTAGAATTTGCTATGTATCTAGGCCTGTAGACCTACCTTCCTGAATATACCACAGCAGAATAATTGAAGACAGCAAAGAAATGGCAGAGACGGCATATGATTAAACCTGTGGTTCTTATTTAGTTCAATGCTCAGGAGACTTTGCTACAATCAGCGGGAAAGTGTAATCTGTAATCTGAGGACTGATACCTATCTGAAGGTTGAGAAGGAGTGGATAAAGATGCTGAATCATATTCACCATACGGCCATTATCTGCAGTAATTATGAACGTTCCAGGCATTTTTATGTGGAGCTGCTCGAGCTGCCCGTCATACATGAATCATACCGGGCTGAGCGGAATTCGTACAAGCTGGATCTGCAGATTGGAGAGAGCCAGATTGAGCTGTTCTCGTTCCCGAACCCGCCCGCACGCACGAACGCGCCGGAGGCCGCAGGACTCCGGCATCTTGCATTTGGCGTGGAAGACGTTGATGCCGCCGTTCTCTGGCTTCAGGGCAAGGGAATAGAAGTGGAGCCCGTCCGAATTGATCCGGTAACCGGCAGGAAGTATACCTTCTTTAAAGATCCGGACGGATTGCCGCTTGAGCTGTATGGTCAAAGCACCTAGCGGCTGCTCTTATTTAGTTTCAGCCTGTTGATCCTGGCCAACATCCACCGTTTCCATTGTTTTGGAAGCGGTGGAATTCGCCAGGTTCAAGCAGATCACGCCAACTATGATGATGGCAATTGACAGAATCTTGAACGGTGTCACATGCTCTTGAAACCACATGAAGCCGACAATGCTGATCAATAGCGTCCCAAGACCTGACCACACTGCATAAGCTATACTTACGTCAATTGTCTTGACTGCAAGATTCAAGGCGCTGAAGCTCAGCAAATATAAGACGAACATCAGAATGGAAGGAAGCAGCCGGCTGAAGCCGTCCGAATATTTTAAGGCTACGGTACCCGATAGCTCGAGCACGATGGCAGCGAGCAGAAGCAGCCAGCCTTTCATAACCGCCTCATCCATTCTCTTGGCCCCCTCCGCTGATCTGGAGCGAGTCATAGGACAGTATGTGTGCATCCGCTCTGCCGCTGTCAGCTCCGCCGATCATAATTCCCGCCTGCATCCCTGCCTCGGCAGCCATCTGGATATCAGCCTTTGTGTCCCCGATCATGACCGTTTCCTCCGGCTGCAATCCCAGCTCCAGGCAAGCCAGCACCGCCATATCGGGATGCGGCTTGCCCCGCTTAACCCGGTCAGCGCCTATCACCGCTTCAAAGTAATGCCGAATCCCAAGCCATCCGAGATGCTGCTCGGCCATGGCCGTATCGTCAGAGGTGGCGACTGCCATCTTGACGCCTGCTGCCTTACAGCGTTCGAGAAAGAGCAGCAGACCCGGCATCGGCTGAACGGGCCGCAGCTCCTCCAGTTCCCGGTTTGTCTCCATTACCGCCTCCGACACATAGCTCAACGCCCGATTCCACGGTAAGCCCCCACGGTACAGATGCCAGGCGAGAATGGCGATTGTCTGCTCATTGGAGGCCATAGCCAGCGGCCCATCCGGATCATGGACTACGGTATCCCCGGTAACCGTTATGCCTAATGCAGCATGCCAATCCGGCGTCCCTCCGCAGGCCTTGAGTTTCTCCAGCAGTATTAGGGTCCACCTGCCCCACATATACTGAAAGTCCAGCAGGGTTCCATCCTTGTCAAAAATAATGCCGCGGACCGGCCAGCTGGCCGATCCGCTATTTAAGTTCACCATTATTATGCAATCCCTTTCCGTATCCTTCCCCAGGTTACCGCCGGATCAGCTGTATTCGGCCAGGCGAAAACCGGGTTAACAAAAGCGACCAGCTCGCCATCCGGACGGCGAAGCTCCATGCGCAGCCAGCGGTATTCACCCTGCGGCCAGCTGCATGTGAACCTGGCTTCCTGCAAGCTTCCCTGTACCGCCACCCCCGCTACACCGGTCCTGTCGGGCTGTTCCCATTGCGCCTCAAGTGCATCACAGGCTGCCAGGTGCTGCCGCCCTGTCTCTTGGCCGTTCTCGATCCATACCGCGATAAGCGGACTGTCTTCCTGTGCGGTGCGGACGATATAATCCAATGTTATATACCGTTCATTACGATCGGCAGCCCCTTGAAGCTCATCGCCAGGCAGGTACGAAACCCCGCCGCTGCGGATATCCAGCTGCAGGCGGACTCCTCTTGTGACATAGCAGCGGCGGCGGCGTACGCCATCCAGCAGCTTCATGGGGCTAAGCCCGTTACACCAGACCAATGTCGCCGGGTCGCCCACAATAGACGGAGGACCGCCTTCCGTATAGCTCTCATCCGGCAGCATATGGGTATCGCTTCCCCCTATGCCCGCCAGCCGGATACCGTGCGCCCAGCATTGATCCCAGGCTGCCAGGGCCTTCTCTGCCGCTTCCGCATTACCATCATATGTCGGATCATTCCAGATTTCAATGGCATCAAACAGCGCCATCCTTGTGTCCTCAAACTGCCAGTGCCAGGGCACCAGGAATGGATGGTTCAAGCTGCATACCGCTCCCTGACTGCGAGCTTCCTCCAGGATAGCCATCATCCCGCTGTCATCCTCCAGAGTCAGCGCTCCCGATTCCGGGTCATACAGTTCAATGCTGCGGCGCAGTCCGAGGAGATTGCAATGTCCGTGAAAGGCCGTCACCTCTACTCCCGGCACGACGAGCAGCTCCTTACCATGCGGCCAGGCCGCATGCACTGCATTATGCTCGGTTACTACAATATAATCAAGCCCCCGGGAGGCAGCCAGATCATGCAGCTGTCCCGGCGTCTGTTTACCGTCGGACAGCAGCGTATGCATATGAAAGTCTCCCTTGTAGAACCTCGCGCCCTCATCTGAAACCTGCTGCCAAGCGTATAGGGTCTCCGGCTCATCGAGCGTGCCAGCTTCCCCGGCTGCCATCCACAGAGTCCCATCCAGCATAGGCTCTGTTGACAAGGGGGGTTCGCCGGGGCCATACAACCAGTCCAGCTCGATCATGAGTCTGCCGTCCCTGGAGTAGGACACCAGCTCCACCTGCCACGAGCCTGCGGTAAGCGGTCCCGGCACCGAACCGATGGAGCAGTGCTCCGGCTTCAGACCAAGCGCAACACGAGCTGACCGTTTCTTGCCGATGACCTGCATCCTTACCCGTCCATGCGGATCTCGCACCAGTATCTGCAGCCATAGCGCGTGCTCATAGCGCACCTCTAACTGAAGCCACTGCGCATCATCATTTACCTCAAAGGGATAAAATACGGCTTTGGGTTCGGGAAGAACCAGCTCTTCCCGAACTGAAGCCTTAATTAAGTTGGTCTGCATACTCATCAGTTACGCTCCTGTAACCTTATCAAGCTCTTTTTGCGCCTTTTCCTTCGCTTCCTTCAGTGCCTTCTCGGCCGGAACATTCTCGATTTGCACCTTATCAGCTGCAATTTTTAATGCGTCGTTGATCTTGCCGCCAGTAGGATCAATATAAGGGCTTGAAGCGGTTTGCGCTTGCTCCAGCGGCACCCTGATCTGCGGATTTTGTTCAGCAAATGCCTTGAACTCAGGATCTTCAAGCGCAGACTTACGGACAGCAATGTACCCCGTATTAATCGACCACTTGGCTGTGTTGGACGTATTCGAGAAGAAGGTCAGCCACTTATAGGCTGCTTCCTGCTGCTCGGCAGGAGCGGCAGCCAGTACGGCAGCTGTTAGTGATGAAGCAACCGGCGCCGCCGGATGACCTTCCCAGCCCGGCTGCGGATGAGCGGCGACGATTGAGAAGTCGAGATCCCCCTGGTCGCCGCTCGATCCGGTATAGCCCGCCGCACGGCCTTGGATCACATCATCGATCGTCTTATACCAGTACTCCCAGCCTTGGCCTCCTGAATGGATGGCCATAATTTTATCTTCATGAATCCATTTGCGGAACTGCTCCCATGTTTCAATCCATTCCGGGCTGTCAATAAGCAGTGTCTTGCCGTCCTCACTAACCATCTTGCCGCCGCGGCTTAATACAGCGTCAATCATATTTTCCCTGCCCCACATAGGCATCCAGCCATACACGGACGGCTTGCCGCTCTCTGTCACCGTCATGGCTTTGGCAGCATCCGCCAGACTCTCCCACGTGTTCAGCGCATCGGGTGTCAGACCTGCCTTCTCCAGCATGTCCTTCCGGTAGTAGAGCACTTGTGTAGTCCCGTACAGCGGCAGGAAATACTGCTTGCCTTCCACGACACCCTGTTCCAGAAATGCCGGAATGAAGTCTTCCTTGTCAAATGCGGCATCAGCCGCGATGAAATCGTCAAGCGGAGCAAAATAGCCTTTGCTAGCCCAGGAATTTTCCTGAATCAGTGCTGCCGCAGGCACTTTCTTCGAGGCGATCGCCGCCTGCAGCGCCTGCTGGGTCTCCGTGTAGTTGCCTTGAACGACGCCCTTCACAACCACTTCATCCTGCGACTCGTTAAAAGCCTTAATTGTGGCCTCCATCTGTTCGCCAAGCTTGCCGCCCAGCCCGTACCAGAACTCAATGTGCACCGGTTCCTTCGCTGCTTCTCCGCTGTTGGCGCCTGCTGTGTTAACAGCGCCGCCTCCATTCGTATTCCCGCTGCCTTGGTTACCGTTAGTACCAGATGAACAAGCCGTTACCAGCATGGCGGATAGCATAATGATCATTACGAGCGGTTTGCGTACCCCATTCATTTGCATATTCCTCTCCCTTGTTTCGTTATTTTCGCTATTAATCTACCGGTATTGCGCTTAAAAACTGCAGCTCTCTTGAACGCATTGCTGTACCTCTTGAACGGCCGCTACTTATTGACACCGAATGAGAGGCTCACCCCCTTCATCAGCAGCCGCTGGGCAAACAGGAACAGGATCAGCAGCGGTAATATCGTTATCGTGCTGCCCGCCATAATAAGCGGCCAATTCATCCCGTATGCCCCTCCCTCTACGAAGAAGCTTCGCAGTCCGGCAGAGACAAGATAAAGATCCGGGTCCTTGGTTATCAGCGAAGGCCAGAAATAGTTGTTATACATACCGATAAAGGTGATCAGGCCCATGACCACAAAGGTCGAGCGGGTCAGCGGCACCATAATCGTCCACAGAATCCGCCAATGCGGCGCGCCGTCAATCTTAGCGGCTTCTGCGAGCTCCTTCGGGAGCTGCAGGAAGGCTTGTCTCACCAGGAAGATCGCAAACACACTGACGGCATTGGAGATGATTAATCCCGTGTATGTATCAATTAGGTTCAGCTCCGACAAGATCACATAAGCGGGAAGGTAAGTCGCCGAAGCAGGCAGCATATAGGTAACGATAATAATGGCGAACAGCGCCTTGCGAAGCGGAAAATGCATATGTGTCAGGGCGTAGGCCATCATGGCAGAATTGATCATCTGGAGCAGGACAATAACCGCTGCCACCATGATGCTGTTCAACAGATATTGACCGAACGGTGCTGCCTGCCATGCCTCCAGAAAGGTTCCCCATAGCGGCTTGTCCGGCCACAGCACGGGCGGCACGCTCCAGATCTCTTCATTGGTCTTGAGCGAGCTGGTTATCATCCAGAAGAACGGGAAGGCGATTAAGCCGCACAGCGCGATCAGGAACAGATGCCGCAGCGGTTGGAACCATAGAGTGGTTTCTCTCATAGCAATCTCTCTCCTAATTCGTATAATGGACGAACCGCCTGCTGACCCACCCGGACAGCAGGGAGAACGCAGCAGACAGGAGCACAAGCACCAATGCCACAGCGGATGCTTCCCCTACATCGAACCGCTCGAAGGCTGATTGATAGTACAGGTACAGCAGTGTCCGTGTTGATCCTGCAGGGCCGCCCTGTGTCATGATACTGATCTGGTCATAAGCCTGGAATGATTGAATCCACAGAATGATGAACAGGAAGAATGACGTTGGAGATATGAGCGGAATCGTCACATTCCAGAAGGTTCTCAGTCTGCCGGCTCCGTCGATAGCCGCCGCCTCCTTCAAATCCTGAGGCACCTGCTGCAGCGCAGCCAGATAGAAGACCATGGCCCATCCTATGCTCTGCCATACGCTCACGATGATAACGGCAGGGAGAGCCCACACCGAGCTCTGCAGCCATTCCACGCCTTCTAGACCCAATAGTCTTAGTACCTCGTTAGCCAGCCCGGCACGCGGCTCGAATATCCAGGACCAGACGATAGAAACCGCAACAGTCGTTGTAATCCAAGGCGAGAAGACAATAGCCTGGTAAATTCCTTTGCCCCTGAGCTTGCCCTGCAGCAGGGAAGCCAGTGCCAGCCCCCCCGCCATTACGGGAACCACAGTCCCGAGACCGAATAGCAGAGTCACACGCAGTGACTTATAGAAATCCTCATTCTGCAGCAGCTCCGTATAATTATCAAGACCCACCCAGGTTTTGTCGGGACTCATAAAGTCCCAATCCGTAAATCCCAGATATACAACGTACAGCATCGGCGCGATCCAGAATAAGGTCAGCGGGATCAGAGCCGGCAGCAGATAGCCATATGCAGCGGGTTCACCGAGCTTCTTGCGCCATTTCAAACTAACTCCTCCTAAATGTTCAATAATTATTGAACGAGTTTGCTTTTTTGCGATATTTGTCAGTAATATTAACTATAGTATTGAACTGTTCAAAAAATATTGTACATTCATGTCGAAATCGAAGGGTCAACGCTGTGTTAACGCCATATGATGATTTCTTTAAGAACAACTCTGACAGCAAGCAAAAAAACAGCCTGCTATTCTATCAAACCGCGCCGTTAACCTGTATACTATTACCTGAGATTTATTACCGGGAGAGGAAATAATGACGATGACTGACATCCCGAGCAGTGAGGTTAAGCTTGAGCGGCTGAAGCGCTCCGTGATTGAAGCGATATCCGTCACGATGGATTTATATGGGGCCACGCCTTCCGTCGGGGAATTGTATGGCATTATGTTCTTCGAGGACCGTCCGATGACTTTGGAGGAAATGAAGGACACGATGGGGATGAGCAAGTCGAGCATGAGCTATGCCGTCCGTTCCTTGATCGAATCACGGATGGTACACAAGCTTGATGAAAAGCTCGAACGCAAGGAGCTTTATAAGGCAGAGACTGACTTCTATCAAGCTTTTCAATCTTTCTTCACAAAAAAGCTGCAGCGCGAGGTAGACGTCATGCGCTCAGCAGCTGATAAGGCCCTTCCCGAAGTGCAGGCTATCATTCTGGATGCATCCACCAGTGACGAGCTGCGGAAAGAGGCGCTTGCTGTCTACCACAAGCTGGTACACGCACTAGAATATTACGAATGGCTGCAGCGCTTCATCCATCTTCTTCAGCAGGGCAAGCTGTTTAACGACAATCTGAACAAGCTGAACCTGTAACGGTCCGGTTCTGCTCATAACCCGGCTTAATCGTGGAGACGATATAGCTGCAGTCATTATTATCAAGGGGAGCTGATATGCCGATGAGTTCATCCAAGAACCGCAGGGAGAATGCATGGAAGATCCGGAAACAGGACCAGAAGCCGCACGGTAAAATCAAATCGCTTCACCAGCTGTCAGAGGAAGCGGAAGGAAACTCCAAGTAGCTTGTTAATAAATGTTATCCGCTGCAATACTTTAAGACACCGGCCTGCTCTGCATTCCGCAGATGAGCCGGTGTCTTTTTTTGTCAGGGCCGTAAGACCGTTGTATAGTAACGAATTAATGTGCAAATGATATAAAAAAATAATCATGTCTGGAGGATGCAGCCTTGTCATACACCGAGCAAAACATACGCCTGACATCTGCCGAAATCGCCCAGTTGTGGAGCAACTATATGGGGGATAGCATGGCGATCCGCATCCTCGATTATTTCTTGCGGAAGGTCGAGGACACCGAGATCAGAGAGATCCTGGAGTTTTCACGCAGTATCAGCGAGAAGCATCTTAAGCTCATCCCCCAGCTGTTCAAAAGTGATAACTTCCCTGTTCCGCACGGCTTTACCGATGAAGATGTGAACCTTGACGCTGCGCGTATGTATTCAGATACCGCCTTTCTCATTTACCTCAAAAATGCAGCCAAGCATGGACTGACCCTGTACTCGATTGCCCTGGCAAGCTCTGCCCGCGAGGACGTTAGGGAATTCTTTACCAAAGGCCTAACATCCACCGCGGAGCTGTATAACAAAGCGGCTGAAATTCTTTTGCAGAAAGGGTTATTCATTCGCGCACCTTATATACCGACACCTGAAACGGCCGAATACGTGCATAAGGAAAGCTTCCTGAGCGGGCTGATGGGGGACAGACGTCCGCTGAATGCGGCTGAAATCAATCATTTGTACAACAATATACAGACTAACGCCTTCGGCAAAGCATTCATTGCCGGATTCGCACAATGCGCCCAGTCAGAGGAAATCCGCGGATATTTCCTGCGCGGCAAGGATATTGCGCACAAGCAGATCGAAGTGTTCTCTTCGTACCTGCGAGATGAAGACCTGCCTGCTCCCATGACCTGGGATTCCGATGTGATGGCCTCTACGGAAGCCCCATTCTCGGATAAGCTGATGCTCTTCCATATCACAGGGCTAAATGCGGCCGCCCTTACGAATTATGGAGCCGCTATGTCCGTCTCCATGCGAAGGGATATCTCGGCTTCCTATACACGGCTTGCAGCCGAGATTGCCGCCTACTCCAACGATGGAGCGGAGCTGTTAATTAAATATGGCTGGATGGAGAAGCTTCCGGGAAATGTTGACCGCAGGGTACTCGCTAATAAGCAATAGGTCAGAGATAGTCAAGCAGGACACCTCCAGCCGCGGCAGCGAGCACGATTATCCAAGGCGGCAGCTTCCAGTATACCAGCAACACAAACAGCATCAGTGCCAAGGCGAAGTCCAAGGGTCCAAGGATGGCCGACGTCCATAAGGGATCATATAAAGCAGCCAGCAAGATCCCGACAACAGCCGCATTAATGCCCATTAGTGCCCCCTGTACCCTCTGGTTCCCTTTAAGACCGTTCCAAAACGGCAGTGCACCCACAATAAGCAGGAATGCCGGCAGGAAGATTGCGATTATCCCAATTACCGCGCCTGCTATACCGGATGCCATAGCGCCCAGATAACCGGCGAAGGTGAAGAGCGGCCCAGGGATTGCCTGAGTGGCACCATAGCCGGCCAGAAAATCCTGCTGGCTGACCCAGCCAGCGGGCACTACCTCCCGTTCGAGAAGCGGCAGCATAACATGTCCCCCGCCAAACACAAGAGAGCCGGAACGGTAGAAGCTGTCAAACATGGCGAGCCACTGCGCTTCACTCCACTGCCTAAGCAGCGGAAGACCAAGCAGCAGTGTACCGAACAATACCAGGCAGGTTACAGCGGTTAGCCAGCTTACAGCAATCGGCAGCATCGGACTGGGTTCAACCAGCTTGCGCCGATAGATCCACAGCCCTGCCGCTCCCGCTGCCACAATAGTCAATACCTGACTGTAAGCCGTCTGCCAGAATAAGGTTACAATTGCCGCCATAACCGCCACTGTCATCCGCTCACGATCCGGCGCCAGCTTTTGCCCCATCCCCATAACTGCATGTGCGACAATAACGACAGCTGCAATTTTTAACCCATGAATCCAGCCAGCGCTTCCGATATCAAAGCCCTGCAGCAGGTAGGCGAATGCAACCAGCGCGATAACAGATGGAAGCGTAAAGCCGAGCCAAGCAATAAGACCGCCAAGCAAGCCGGCTCTCACAATCCCGATCCCGATTCCAACCTGGCTTGAGGCGGGTCCCGGGAGAAACTGGCATAGCGCAGTCAGATCAGCGTAGCTCCGTTCATCCATCCATTTGCGTTTACGTATATACTCACCGTGGAAATAACCAAGATGAGCAATCGGGCCTCCGAAGGAAGTAAGACCCAGCTTCGTTGAAACGGCCAGCACTTCTAATAATGCGGCGAGCTTTCCCTTCTGCCCATTCTGTGGGTTTCCTCTACTGGTTGCTTTCATAACCTATGCTCCTTATCCCTATCAGCCTTGTACTCTATTAAGAGTGTAAAGGCTGATGCTGCACAGATACAAGCTGTTTCATTCAAAATTTACAAACGGGCGCTCGAGCAGAAGGGATTTATCGTCGGAGAACAGCGTCCTCCTTCAGGGGGATGAGGGCTTGCATCAGCACGAGCGTATACTCCGCAGTCTGCTGTACGGCATTACGAGGCGTTGATTAGCTGCAGCCCTTCCGCCCCGTCCGTATGGATGGGAACCCGGATCGGTCCCTCTGTCTCCCCGGACAGAAGACCCGGCAGCGTGAGAGACTTCACTTGATCCGCTGAATCGCGATACAATAGCCGCAGCTCTCCTCCCTGCTCTAGATCGGGGATTACCGTTACCCTGATGTCTTCCCCGGCAGCAATTGGCGTAAGGGCAAGCAGTCCGCCGGGGTACTGGAGCGACAGCCCTGCTAGCAGCCTCCCCGAATGGTTATTCAGCTCAACTACGAGCCCCTCGGCCGTCTCCTGTGGTGTCATCTTATCCTGGCCTTCCGTCTGGCCCTCGATTGAATCTACAGGCTCTTGATTCGTTCTGTCCGGCTGGCATGCTGTCAAGGCGGCTAACAGGATGACAGCGGCAAGCAGAGGCAAGTACCCGCCACTTCCAACCTCTCTCTTGTTCATTCTGGTCCTTAGATTCCACATATCCGTTCCCTCCTTGCGCTGCAATCCATCAAAAATTGTGTTCAGACTTGATTCTTACCAGGCACTCACAATAGAATAAAGTATAGGTAAGTGTCTAACTATATTGAAACGGCATTGATGGTGAATGTTATGCAATGTTGTCATAGTGAGGAGTGCACGAGTGGAAGCTTACAACGAGAAAGTCGATTTTGAAAACCCTCTCTTGTCATTGCGGATCTTCCGGAGCATCCGCGAGGATGATCTGTTCATCAGCTGGCACTATCATCGTGAAATCGAACTGCTGCTGATCGATCAAGGGGAGCTGGATGTCTATATTGAGGATGAATACCATCATCTCACCCCGGGAGATATCGTCGTGATCGGTTCCTCTCAGCTCCATCGTGACAAGAGCACCTCCGGTCCCCTGGATTATTATGTGCTCCAATTCGACATTGACCAGTTCTTCGACCACAGTACGATGCAGTATATCCGTTTTTTTACCGAAACCAAGAATCCGCTAAGCCGAATCAATTATATCTTTAAAGAACGGCCTCACGTAAAAGAGAAGATCGCCGGCTTTATCCGGGAGATCTTCGAGGAAGCGGCAGCCAAACCGCCCGGATACGAAATGGCCGTCAGCATCCTGATTAAGAATATTCTGCTGCTGCTTCTCCGCAATGACCCCGAGCGGGCCTTGGAGGAAGGCGAGGATTTCGACCGGATACGTCTCAAGCCCGTGTTCGATTATGTCGAAGCGAATCTTACCAGCCGAATTCATGTCGATCATGTGTGTAAGCTGGCAAATATGAGCTATTACTATTTCGTCAAATTTTTCAAGAAGGCCGTAGGCTTGTCCTTCACCGAATACGTAAACTACCGGAAGATCAAGTGGGCCGAGCGTATTCTGCTTACTGAGGACCGGAGCATATCCGAGATCGGTGAAAAAATCGGTATCCCCAATATGGCGCATTTCTACAAGATGTTCAAGAAATATAATGATTGCTCCCCCAAGGAATATCAGAAGAAGATGCTCGCCTGGAACCGCAAATAAAACAAGCTCGGCTCACCTTTATTTAGGTGCTCCGAGCTTTTTTGGCATAACGAGCTTATATCCGACCCCTCGGATTGATTCTATCTGAACAGATTGCTGGCTGAGCTCCAGCTTCTTGCGCAGAGAGCTAACATGCACATCGACCGTTCTCTGGCCGCCTATGTAGTCAAACCCCCACACAACGTTCATCAGATCGTCTCTTGTGATAACCATTCCCGGCCGCTGTACCAGATACAGCAGTACTTCAAATTCCTTCGGCCGAAGCGGCACGGTTTCTCCGCCAATTACCACTTCATACTTCTCCGGGTAAATCGCAAGTTCACCTACTGCAATCACTTTCTCCGTCACATCTGCCGCTCTTACGTCTTCATTATGGGTACGCCGCAGAACAGCCGACACCCTGGCGAGAAGCTCGGCTACGCCGAACGGCTTCGTAATGTAGTCATCTGCCCCGTGCTTAAGCCCCTGAACCACTTCTTCCTCCGCATTGCGCGCCGTCAAGATGATGATTGGCGTCCTGACGCCATTCTGCCGAACCTTCGTCAAAATTTCAAACCCGTTCATTCCCGGCAGCATAATGTCGAGAATAATCAGATCGAAGTGACGCTGCAGTGCGATCTGGAGTCCTTCAGCGCCATGGTCGGCAACCGTCGTTTCATAGCCTTCCTGTGTCAGGTTGTAGGACAAAAGACGTGCTAATGTCGGTTCATCCTCTATAACCAGTATCTTATGAGACATGAAAACCCCCGAGGATTTGCGGACCACCCTGGCCGCATATTCATTTATAATACGTTCATCATAGCATGTTTTTGTTAGAGAAGGGTAAACGTATTGTAAAAAAAGTCGAATTCTAAACAAAATCTTAATATTTGGGCAGCCGGAAAGGCACCTCCAGCCCGTGTCCGGGACCGGAAGTGCACACCGTACTACTGCTGGATAACCGGCAGCTCAATCATGAATGTCGAACCTACACCAACGGTGCTTTCCACTGTAATCGTGCCCTTATGAAGATCGACTAGATGCTTTACAATGGACAACCCGAGGCCTGTGCCGCCTGAGCCTCGCGATCTGGCCTTGTCCACCCGGTAGAAGCGTTCGAAGATGCGCGGAAGGTCCTTCTTTGGTATGCCAATGCCCGTATCTGTAATCCAGATCCTCACATGATCGTAGTCACTCTCAACACCATCAGAGACCGGCGCTGATTTGCCCAGGGACACCGCCTCAACCTTCATCGTCACCTTGCCGCCCTCCGGCGTGTAATTAATACCGTTAGCGAGAAGGTTCATCACAATCTGTCGGAGCCTGTCCTCATCCGCCTCCAGGTATAAGTCATTCTCAACTTCAGTCTCGAGCGTAATTCCCTTGCTCGCAGCCTGTGCGGAGAGAAGCTCCACGGTCTTCGCCGTAAAGCTCGACAGCTCAACCGGCGAGAACTGAAGCGGTACGCGTCTGGATTCCACCTTGGACAGCTCCAGAATATCGCCGATCAGCCGGTTCAACCGCTCACTCTCATCGTAGATGATTTGCAGGAAGGACTTTGCGACCTCCGGATCATTAACTGCTCCGCCTAGCAGCGTCTCAGCAAATCCCTTGACAGCCGCTATTGGTGTCTTCAGCTCATGGGATACATTAGCGACAAACTCACTGCGCATTCGCTCCAGCCTGCGGATCGCTGACACATCCTGCAGCACAAGCAGCACGCCGCCAAACTCCTCCACTGAATGAAAGACAGGTACCAGATTAATCTCAAGCAGCCGCTCTTCCGGGAAGTAGAATGTAATCTCATCATGAAGGTGCTGCCTCTTGACGAGTCCCTCCTGGATTATCTGTGCGAGCTCATACTGCTGCTTCGCTTCCGCATAATGCCTGCCGACAAGCTCGCGCGCCGAGAAGCCAAGCACTTCCTCCGCCATCCGGTTAAGCAGAAGAATCTTGCCTTTGCGGTCAATCATGACGATGCCGTTAATCATATTGTCGAGTACGCTTTCGAGCTGACCTTCCTTCTGCCTGATCTGCTTCATATGCTCCTGGAGACTTTCAGCCATTGCATTAATAGCGGTTCCCAGCTCTCCTATCTCATCCTGCTTCCTCACGGTAACCCTTGCCTGGTATTCGGAATTACGGATGCGCTTCGCCACTCTGGTAATTTGTTCAAGTGGACGGGTCAGTCCGAGAGCAACCCGGTAGCTGACCACGGCGGAGATGATGAACAGGACCAGCAGCCCCATGATGAGGAAGAACCACAGCTCCCGGATGCTGTTTTCGACATCTTCAATACTCATAGCCATTCGGATGATATCGGAATTTTCCGAGCCCGGCTCGAGCGCAAGAGCAACATACATCATATTCTGGCCAACAGACTCGCTCTTCCTGATATCCCGGCCGATTCCATCCCTCTTGGCCTCTACCACTTCAGGGCGGCTGGCATGATTAAGCAGCTTCCTCGGGTCCTCATCGGACTCGCCCAGTACCGTTCCGTCTCCCCGTATGAACGTTACCCGGGAGCCGGTAATATTCTTAATACGGTTCGCTTCCTTAGTGTAATAATAAAACAGTTCCTCGGGCTGTCCCTGCTTCCACTCCATTGCGTCCAGGACGAGCCGCATTTCCCTAATCATATTGTCCTGCTTGGAAGTTAAATAATTGCGCTCCACCGACTTGGCCATGAACAGACCGGATAAGAAGACGGCCAGTCCAACCGTTACGATCATAATGATTGCAAGTCTTGCACGAAAGCTGTTCATTCTTTGTTTACCTGCCTTCTTCTAGTTACACTGCCTTCGTTCTATCGTACCTGCCGGGGTACAGTTTCGCCAGATTTCGCTTTATGAAGTTTTTGTAAAGCGTAATGGTGAAGTGTAGCCACCGGCTGCTGTATCAGAATGGCCAGTACGACAGGAACAGCTGCCAGCGGGCTGAAATAGCCAAGCGCCAGCACGATACCAAGAGATATATTACGCATGCCTGTCGCATAGGAAACCGTCGCTTCCAGCTCCCGGCTGCCGAGCGGCTTGATCCCGAAGAATCCCGCTGCATAGCAGATTCCTACCAGCAGAACGACTACGGGGACAAGCTTCGGCATGTCCGACTGAAGAGCGGACACATGAGGCTCAATTGCTGCAGCATTAAGCGCCACCACAGCGACAAAGCACAGCTTCGAGACCGGAGCTGTAACCGGCTTCACAGCCGGCGTGATACGCCCGCCCGTCAGCTGGTTCAGCAGCACACCCGCGGCAGTCGGAAGCACAATAATGAGCAGCAGATCCATCATCATCTGAGACGTATGTACATCGACTGCAGTACCGAAGAACAAGCGGATGCCTGCCGGTACGACCAGCGGACTTAACAGGGAATCAATAACAACGAGACTCAGAATCATCGGCACACTGCCTCCTGACATCCCCACCCAGATTACAGACGAGACACCAAGTGGGATTAGGGCAAAAAGTACGAGGCCAACGACATACGGCGAGTCCGCTCCATACAGCATGCTGCCGAGTCCATATGCAGCGAGCGGAAGGGCCAGATGTGCGATCAGCAGCGTCCATGCCATCGGCAGCGGCCTCCGGAACACATGCGCCAGCTCTTTGAAGCCGCAGCCAAGGCCCATCGTGAAGGTGACGAAGGCAAACAGATAGGGAACGGTTCCCACAAACCTCAGCAGATGCCCGGCAAAAAGAAATCCCAGGAGCAAAGTTCCAGGGATCAACAGAAACATCCATTGTTCAAATATACGGTTGAAGGCCAGCCCGAACCGTCTCATGCAATCACTACTTTCTCTACGGCAGATTCCATACGGCTCAAGATGTGAAGACCGGTTCCTTGAACTGTGCCAGCTTGTTAAAGGAATCCTTCTCGACATCGGCATGCAGGCTGTTGCCATGAGCATCCATCGTCACGATGGCCGCGAAGCCTTCGGTTTGCAGATGCCACATCGCCTCCGGAATGCCGAATTCCATGAAATCAACGCCGTTGACCTGCTTGAAGCATTCCGCATAATACTGTGCTGCACCGCCTATTGCATTCAAGTAGACGGCTCCATGCTCCTGAAGCGCAGCCAGTGTCTTAGCTCCCATACCGCCCTTGCCAATCACGGCGCGGATGCCGAATTTCTTGATGATATCGCCTTGGTAAGGCTCCTCGCGGATACTGGTCGTCGGTCCGGCCGCCTTCACCTGCCAGCCCTGTTCGTCCTTCAGCATAACCGGTCCACAATGATAAATAACGGCGCCGTTCAGGTCAACCGGCGAGTCATGGTCCATCAGATACTTGTGCAGCGCATCCCGGCCTGTGTGCATTTCGCCATCTAGAATCACGATGTCACCTACACGCAGTGACCGGACCTCTTCTTCGCTAAGCGGCATCTTCAATCGGACTTCACGGCGTTCTGCTGTGCTTGGAGCTGCTGTATCTGCCGCCTTGCTCACCGCCGGCTCATCCTTCATCGGGAGCTCACTGCCCTGCGGGTACACCCATTCAATGATATCTCCGGTCTCCGCGTCAAGCAGCACACCCTGTCTGCGGAACGCCCAGCAATTGTAGGCTACAGACACGAAGAAGCTTGCGGGCAGGCGGTTCATGACGCCTACCTTGCAGCCGAGCAAAGTCACCTGTCCGCCGAAGCCCATAGTGCCAATTCCCAGCTGGTTAGCATGCTCCATTACGTAATCTTCAAGCTTCTGCAGCTCTGGGATCGGGTTCGTATCATCCGTCCGGCGGAACAACTGCTGCTTAGCCAGCTCGTAGCCGGTCGTCCGATCACCGCCAATGCCGACACCAATAAATCCAGCGCTGCATCCCTGGCCCTGGGCCTGATATACGGCATGCATAATACACTTGCGGATTCCGTCCAGATCTCTTCCTGCCTTACCGAGCCCTTCAAGCTCTGCCGGAAGGCTGTATTGAATATTCTTGTTTTCACAACCTCCGCCTTTCAGAATCAGACGGACATCTATTGTATCCTTCTCCCACTGCTCAAAATGGATCACCGGAGTACCGGGACCCAGGTTGTCCCCGGTGTTGGCACCGGTAAGCGAATCAACGGAATTGGTACGCAGCTTGCCGTCCTTCGTTGCCTGTGCAATCGCGTTCCGGATTTGCTGCTTCATGATAAGCTGGTTCGCCCCGACCGGGGTGTGCACGACAAACGTGGGCATGCCGGTATCCTGACAGATCGGAGAAATATTAGTCTCAGCCATTTCGATATTAGAGGCTATGGTGGACAGGGACAGCCCCGACCTGGTTGCCCGGTCTTCTGCCTCCTGTGCCCGTTTGATCGCCTGACGGACATCGCCCGGCAGGTTTGTGGACGTCTCTACAATGAGCTTGTAAACGCTTTGTTCAAAATTTTGCATCACGTTACGATTGGCTCCTCTCTGGTAGCATCCATTCATTAGCTATATAATAGCATAGAAAGCGGTTTATCCGCATTACTGTTTCCCTTCCTGGAAGGGTCCCGCAAGAAGGAGCGATAACTTGGAAAGCCATTTTTATGCTTACATGTACAGACTGCGCTACATTGAACGCTGGAGTCTCATGCGCAATACTACCCGAGAATCGGTGGCCGAGCATTCCTATCATGTCGGTCTTCTGGCCCACATGCTATGTGAGATCGGCAACCGCGTATTCGGCAAGCAGCTGAACGCTGACCGCGTAGTGACGATGGCACTGTTCCATGATGCAACCGAGGTGTTCACAGGGGACATTCCCACCCCGGTCAAGCATCATAACCCCAAGATGCTGACAAGCTTCAGGGAAATTGAAGCACTCGCCGCCGAGAGGCTGCTCGCCATGGTACCGGAGCCGCTGCAGCCGGCATACTCCCCTCTACTCTGTGCCAAGCAGCTTGAGGCTGAGGGACGGTACGACAAGGAGATGCAGGAGCTGTCTGTTTATCTGAAGGCCGCCGACCTGCTGGATGCCTATTTAAAATGCATGTCCGAGCTGTCAGCGGGCAACCGTGAGTTTGCCGTAGCCAAGGGTCAGACTGAGCTGGCCCTGCAAAATTTGGATATGCCCGAAATAGAATGGTTTTTAACTCATATGGCACCAAGCTTCGGCCGAACGCTGGACGAGTTATCTGAGTCATAAGGCCGGAGGATTACGTATGGTTGATATAAGCTTACAAATCATTGTGATGATCTTTCTGCTAGGGTTTTTAGCTGCTTTTTTTGATTCGGTGGTTGGGGGCGGCGGATTAATTTCCGTACCCGCGCTGCTGTTAACCGGCCTGCCGGTACCGGTAGTGCTTGGTACGAACAAGCTGGCCTCCACAATGTCTTCCCTAACAAGCACAATTACGTTTGCGCGTTCAGGCAAAATCGATTACAGCGTCGTGAAGTATCTCATTCCGTTCTCATTAACAGGAGCTGTGCTGGGCACTTATACGGTCCGGCATGTTCCGGTGTCCCTGCTGAAGCCCGCTGTCATTGTGCTGCTGATTGGGGTTACCCTTTATACCCTGCTGAAGAAAGACTGGGGAAGTATATCGACATATGCAGGCTTGACGAACAAGACCCGTGCGCTGAGTATCCTAGCTGCGTTTGCTATCGGCTTTTATGACGGCTTTTTTGGACCTGGTACCGGTTCATTCCTGATTTTCGCATTTCTTTTCCTGGGTTTTGATTTTGTAACGGCAGCTGGAAATGCAAAGGTGTTGAACTTCACCAGCAATGCGGCAAGCCTGATGACCTTTATCCTAATGGGCTCGGTCAATTATATGATTGGTATCATCATGGGGGTTGCCATGATCGCAGGTGCCTTAGTCGGTTCCCGGCTCGCAATCCGCAAAGGCTCTTCCTATATCCGTCCCTTGTTCATCATGGTTACCATCCTGCTAATTGGCAAACAAGCCTGGGATAGCTTTCATTAAAACTAATAACGGCAGATCGGGACATCGTTACGATGAACAGATCTGCCGTTCTAATGTTAACTGCCTACTCACGAAGCCGGTCCATACCCCTGCGGATCGCTGCAAACAGCTTCTGCCAGTCCTCACTTGCTCCGGTTCCCCCGGCTGGCTTATTCGTTTTTTCCTCGGCCGGGTCCGCTTCAGCTCCGCTTTCTTCCTTAATCCTGCTGCTCAACCGGTCAGGGATTTGCCGGCCCTCCGATTGTGTAAATCCGCCGCTATCCTCATCCTTCATCACAACGGCACCTCGCTTTCCCTGTCCTTAACCGTCGAACCATGTTTTGCGCAGTGTGAACAATGCCTTCAGTTCATCCTTATCAAGCTCCGTTATCCAGCCCTCCGACTGCCCGACCACCTGATCGTTCATCGATTGCTTCCGGGTCAGCATGTCGTCAATGCGCTCTTCAAGCGTACCGATAGTAACGAATTTGTGAACCTGTACATCCTTCGTTTGTCCGATCCGGAATGCACGGTCTGTCGCCTGGTTTTCAACTGCAGGGTTCCACCATCTGTCAAAATGAAAGACATGGTTGGCTGCTGTCAAATTCAGCCCCGTTCCTCCAGCCTTCAAGGAAAGCACGAAAGCACAGCCCGGCTTGGAAGTGTCTTGGAAGGTTTCAATCATAGCATCACGATCTTTCTTCGCTACCCCGCCATGAAGATAGGGAACAGGCATGCCCAGCTTCTCTTCCAGCTTGGCTTTGATCATGGATCCCATATCAATAAATTGGGTGAAAATCAGACAGCGGTCTTCCTCGGCCGCCAGCTCTTCCACCATCTCCAAGAGCCGGACCACCTTGCCCGAGCGGCCTGCCTCCCAGGAGGCCGGGCCTCCCGGCATATCTCCCAGCAGCAGAGAGGGATGATTGCATATCTGTTTCAGCCTGGTCAAGGTTGCCAGAATCAGGCCCCGGCGCTTCATAGGTGACAGATCATCCAGGCCTTCAAGCAGCTCATTGACCGTATTCTCATACAGGACACCCTGCTCGGCCGTCAGTGATACAAAGGTCTTTGCCTCGTTCTTATCCGGCAGAGACAGCTGTATAGCCGGGTCCTTCTTCAGACGCCGCAGCATAAAGGGCTTTACCCACTGCTGCAGCTGGCGGATCAGGGATTCATCGCGTGAACGCTCAATTGGCTGTACGACCTGGCTGCGGAATTCTCCCAGGCTGCCGAGATATCCGGGATTCATAAAATCATGGATCGACCACAGCTCCGTCAGCCGGTTCTCCATCGGCGTCCCCGTCAAGGCGATCCGGTGCCGGGCAGGCAACCTGCGGATTGCCGATGACTGCTTTGTATAGACATTCTTAATATTTTGGGCTTCATCCAGACAGAGGGCATCCCATTCGACCATCTTGAGCTCTTCTTCATCTAAGGGAGCAAGCGCATAAGAGGTCAGAACAAGATCCACACCGCTTACCGCTTCCCGGAAGGCCTCTCCCTTCAACCTCCGAGGCCCATAATGTACATATACAGAGAGATCAGGCGCAAACCGCTCCAGCTCCTTCTCCCAGTTGCCGATAACCGAGGTAGGACAAATAAGGAGAGCGGGTTCTGATTCCGTAACCCCCCCCGCTTCAGCAAGCTGCTCCTTGACATGGAGTAAATAAGCGGTGAATTGGACCGTTTTGCCTAGCCCCATATCATCTGCGAGGCAGCCCCCAAGGCCGAACCTTCGGAGAAAGGCAAGCCATGATACACCCTCAAGCTGATACGGCCGGAGTTCGCCGACAAAGGATCGCGGCTTATTCACAGGCGGCAGACCGGCAGCGTGCTGCAGCTGATCAATCCAGGCAGCCAGATGCTCATTAAGCTCGATGACAGCTGTTGCCATACCGTTATCTTCCGTGCCTTCTCCCTCTTCAATCGGGTGTTCCCCCCGCAGATGCCATTCGAGCACATCTCGGAAGGTCATGCCTTTCGATTTCCCGGCTTTCTTAATCCAGGACTTAACAAGCTGGATATCCTTAGGATCAAGATGTACCCATTCTCCGCCGATCTTGAGCAGCCTGCGGTTTTCCGCCGCAAGCCTGCTGAAATCCTCTTCCGTCAAATCCAGATGGCCTACAGCAAGCTTCCAGTCAAACTGTACAATTTGATTCAACCCGAACATAGGCTGTGCGCCGGAGCCGACGGATGATTTGACCTTCGCCTTAAGCCGGATTCGCCGGGTACGCACCGATTCCCACCAGGACGGCAGCATGACTGCACATCCGGCCTGAAGGAGCTTCAGGCTTCCGTGCTGGAGAAACTCCCAAGCCTCCTGCTCTGTAACAGTGAGCCGGATCATGCCGGGGTGAGCAGGATTACCCAGCTCGGGCAGCACGGCCAGCCACTTGTCCTCTTCCTTTTCCAGCCGTTGTGATAACCATGGCTTCCAAGATGACGGGCAAGCCTCAAGACCCGGCCAGCTGTCCGGACCAGATGCTCCGCTCACAGCAGAAGTCCGCTCACGAAGAATAAATGACCGCTCCGTATGCTCCCTGTCCTGCAGATGCACAGCCAGCCGCCACTGTTCTTCCTCATCCGGCTCAAGCAGCTGGAGGGCGATCCGAAACGGGGTCTCGTCAGATTTCCAGCCGATGGCGACCAGCCAGTCATCTTCGTCCGCCGCCGACCTTCCCGAAAGCTCCGCGCCTGTTCTTACCAAGAGGCTTCGAAGCGCATCACCGGCTTCTTCATCGGCAGCAAACAGCTCCTCCAGCGCTTCGCTGAGCCAATTGCTTATGCCTTCAAGCTGAAGCGGCTCTGCCCGTTGCAGAATCCTTTGCCATTGTTCAGCTGCAGCAGGATTGTCCTCGGGAGGTGCGGGTTTCCAAGCTCTGTCTCCCTGCGACCAATGCTGAAGGTCCGGAGCAATCCAGCCATTCATCATGGCACTGCGAATCCAAACTGCGGCATCCCTTAGAACCGTCAGCCTTTCGCTCCATTCCACCTCGAGCAGGTGAACCGGCTTCGGATCTGACAAATAATCAACCGCCATTAAGGGGCTAAGCAGAAGGCCTTCGGTATGCAAATTAATCTTTTTGGTTATCTGCTCGCCAAACCAAGAGCCGCTGTGCCAGCCAAACAGGGCCTTCCTCAGCCGTTCAACTGTCCCATGCCAGTCATCTGCAGTGAGCCATACTCCCTCTCCCGTCAGCCACAATCCATCCAGGCTGCATGCCCGGATACTCGTCGTCCCGCTCATGGCACCAGCTTCCCTTTCTTCAATTCTTCCTGCAGGGCCCGAAGCCTGGAATGCTTCGTATGCAGATAAGTGATATACCGTTTCCACACATGGCTTCGATCACTTGAATTGTATAGTTTCTCAAGTCGTTTAAGCAGCTTAACTGCTGTCTTATACCCCTGACGGTTACGTGTCTGAATAGAGTCATCAACCGCCTGGTGATAGAGCGGGAGCAGGGTGGACGGTGCCGACTTGGCCACCTCCCTGATATCCTGCACATCCAGCTCATCCGGCCGGACGGTCAGCAGAAGCTGAAGGTCAGCCCATTCCTCATATTTGCCCCGCTCCAACAGATGGGACGACAGTTCAGCATACGAATATGGCAGATGCTGTGTCATCATATCCAGCCAGCGTCCCGAGTCCGGCCAGCTCTGATCTGCCTCGCGGCAAAGCCTCATAAAAGGCCTCAGCATCGTGGAATTACGGCAGTCAGCCAGCTTGCTTCCGATAAAATCAAGCCAGCGGATCAATCCTTCCTTGTGTCGGGCCTTAAGCCGCTGCTCCGCAAATTCGTAAATAAAGAGTGAGGTGCGTTCAAATGGCGTGTCCTCCAGCAGCTTAATGGCCCCCACATCATCACCATCCCGGTAGCTGAGCTGTGCTTTAGCCGCCTGCAGCACCGACCGCTGCCTCTCATCCCAGCCTTTGTCTGCCAGCAGCTTGTCGAGCGATACACGCTCTGCAGCAGCGAGCTCCGGGTTCCCGGCAAGGTGCTTCCATAATACATGCAGCATGTAATCCCATCTAAGAAGGGTAAAAGAAGCATTGAGTGCATTCCGGCGCAATAAATTATTCAGGCTGTCGATCCATTCCCGTTCCTCCACAGTCATTTCGACTGGTTTCAGCTCCGTGACGAGCTCATTAAAGTGAGCGATCCAGGGATCCACGGAACGGCTGAACGACATCTCGTAATAGTAGCGGTTATAAGCATCTGTTGAAGCATAGGCCAACTCAACCTGCTCCAGCACAAAGGTTATAACATGCAGCCAGTGTACCCGTCGGAGCGGTTCGGACCACAGCTTGGATTTACCCTTAAGCTCCTGCAGCACCGGCTGGAGCGGATGAAGGGAGTGCCGGCAATGGCGCCATATCTCCCCGTAGTCCTTTTGAAAATAGTCGCGCCAGGCAGACGGTCCCGACTCTTGGTCCGGTGCATCCTCTATCTTGGAGGCAGCTGCTTCCAGAACTGCATTCCCTTTGAGGCCGGCTGGCATTTTCTTGCCGGAATATTCCATGTACCAGGCATCCGGATTCCCGCCCGTTGTTTCGTAATAATGGAAGAAGACAGCAGCCATATGCTTGCAATAGCCCTTATAAGGGCAAGTACAAGTACTGTAAGCAAAATCATCGGCGTCCAGCATGACACCGTACACAGATTCCCCGCTGACAGCACCGTACACCGCATTCCCTTCCACAACCTCTGTAACCATTACCTTCCGCTTGCGGTAGTAGTCCCACCCTCGTTCCATTATGTTGGGAACAATCAGCGTGGCAATCGCGCTCTGCAAAAAATCCACTTGCTCATCCGCCAGTCGGTTCATTGCGCAGCCTACCCCCACCCCGTACGTTATGTCATTCATACAGTATAACAAAAAAACGACTCTCCTGCCGAAGGAAAAACGGCAGAAGAGCCTGACAGAGATGGTTTAAAAACAATCAAGTACTTTATTAGTTCGGAATTTCTATTACAAACGAAACCCGGTCATCGCGAGAAGCCTGAACTGTAATACTCCCCTTGTAATTCTCAACGATAGATTTCACTATCGAGAGGCCCAAGCCTTGATGCCCTCCATCATTCTTGGTCGTATAGCCAGAGGCAAAGAGCGGCATTTCGCTAAGCGCCTTGGCATCCTTGGCCGTGTTGGTAATCGTGAATACCAGACGCCCGCCTTCCAGAGCCCCGTGCAGTTCAACAAAACGCTCGTCCTCAGGGTACTTCAGCACCTCATCGAAAGCATTATCGGTCAAGTTACCAATCAGCCGGGTTAAATCCAGTGATTTCATCCCCAAATCCAGCTTCTCCAGGCCGCTGAAACGGCATTCAAACGTGATTTTGTTGGATTCGGCTTGTGACAGCTTGGAGCGAACCAGTGCTGCGATCGCCGGATTCCCGATATTGATAATATCGTTAGTCAGACGTATCTCGCCAATCAGCTCCTGTGCATACCGTTTCAGCGCGTCCGTTTTATTTAACTAAACCAGCGAATGGATCGTTTGTACATGGTTTAGAAAATCATGCCGCTGAGCACGGATCATATTGAACATTTGATTGATCTCTTCCACATAAGTACGCTGCGCTTCAGCCGCCACACGTTCTCTCGAACGCTGCAGCAAACGCATGCTGATCCACACGATTGCAATACTAAGCAGCGTCAGACCCCCGATGACGAGACCGATACCGGTAAACTGACGATCCAGCTTGGACTGAATAACCTGGTAGTCGGACACTATGGTTAGCACGTAGCGGTTTATAGGCTGCCCCTTGTCATCAAGTATGCTTGTGACCTTGTCGATATCGACAGGAATGAAGGATTTCATAACATGCACACCATTTACCCGGCCGTCCACCGTCACACTTGTTCCTGTTTCATACGCTTTCTTGATCGCCTTGCGGTCCTTGGCTGTCTTGTAATTGTAGGTACCAAAAATAATTGGTTTCTGTGTCTCATGATCCAGCGTCTCACCTGAGAACGTAATCGTCTGAATAGCACCTGTCTCATAGATAACAGGATTAATCCCCGTTATTTCAAGCAGGGAAGTGTTTTCCTCAAGCGTTTTTCGGATCAGCCTCTCAACACCGGTATTTTCCTCATAATCCTGTAATGCTTCATAGCTTACATATGGATCAATGATATAGTTGGTTGAACCGTCGTAATAATACCCCCATTTACGCAGTTTGCTAGTGTCAGATGTAGCATAATCATATGGTCCGGTCCAGAAGTTCGGCAGTGTCTGTCCCCAGTCTATGGATACATTGTGCTCTTCAAACAGCTGCCTGAAGGCTTGATGCCATGGTCGCCACGTGCCTGTCTTAATCCCGATCTCCCGGGGATCGGAGGAACGGTACAGCACAATGTTGTCTTCTGTCTGCTTAAGCAGGGTGATATGAAGGACATCGAGCTTCCGAGCCAGCTCCATCAATTGTTCATTGGTTACCAGCTCTACATCAGGATCCAGCGCGTACTGCGCGGCAATGGCTGCCGCCCGAAGCTCCCGTCCGATCTGCTCTTCGAAGCGTTCCGCTCCCAACCGGGACTGCTCGACGGACAGCTCAATTTGCTTGGCAACGGACAACAGCTCATGACTCAAGCTATCTTCCAGTGACTTCTTCGTATAAAAATAGTAAACCGTATTGTTGATTCCCAGCAGTAGAAGCAGCAAAACGGCGGCGATTAGCCAAATGTTTTTATTCATCGCCAGCCCCCGACATCGTTACTAATATTTTCGACAGTTTCTGTCAGTTATTTCAATTATCATCGATTTACAGGATTTATACAATGGGTATAATTGTACAAACTTTGCTCATTTCCGATAAAAAGAAGACCGGTTCCGGCAAGCCGGAACCGGTCTTCTTTTGTAACTACAGCCTAATAAACCTTCTAGCCAAGCAGTATTCTGCTGATTAAGCTGCGGACCGCCCATACACGCTCCTGCCGTTTTTTATACTTCGGAAGACTCCTGTATATGTCCTGCGCTTCACGAAATGCATGCTTAGCTTCATCCTTCCGGTCCATCTGCTTGTATATTACGCCAAGCCGATAGTATGCCTCGCAGGAAGAAGAATGCAGCTCACGGAAAGCATTCAAATAGGCCAGCGCCTTACCTGTATCTAGCTTCGCCGAGGCAGCGGCCAGTCTTAAATACGGCTGCCCGTATTTAACACGCGGGTTAATGGAGAGTGCGCGCAGCACTGCTTCCTCACCCTTTTCCAGTTCACCGGTGTGAAGGTATACATTACCCAAGTCGTCCCAATACTCGGCCGAATGCTCCATCGCATCGCCAAGCTCCGCGAGAACCTTGCCAGCTTTGTGATAAGCACGCTTCTCAATAAGAAGATGAGCAAGCTCCATACGGGACGACCTGTCATTTGGGTTAAGAAGCAGCTGCTGCTTCAGCTTTGCAATCCGGCTGCGCCGTTTAAGCGGCTTTACCAGGCTCGGTGACAACCCTATGAACCGGCGGTCGAGCAGATAAAGAATGACCAGCAGCACCAGAATGGCAACAAACGGATTACCGAACAAGTACCACAGAAAACCAAATGAAAACAATTTAAACATAATCCTACCGCCATCCTGTTCATTAAATCATAATGATGATTGTACCATAAACAGGAAAAGCCAGGCTATATACTGTTAAACTCTCCGGTTATGTTAGTCTTTCAGCAGCTCAGCAGCGCGTGCATTGGATTCAACCTGCTCCGGATTCTTGCAGCCTGGTATAACGCAGCTTACAACCGGATTTTGAAGACACCACGCCAGTGCCCATTCTGCCATAGGAACACCAGCAGGCACTTCTGTCCGCGCAATGTTCTCTGCTTCCTCCAGCAGGCGTTCACGCTCCGCCGTTCCGGCAGCACGGGAGCGAACATCATTGCTTGGGAAGACCGAGGATTTATTATATTTGCCGCTCAGGAAACCGCTGGCCAGAGGTACACGTGCAAGAACACCAAGATTTTGACGTTCACAGGAAGGGAATACTTCCTTCTCCGGCTTGCGGTCCAGACGGTTATAGACAACTTGAATCACATCCGCACCCACTTCAGTGGCCTTGTCTGTCTGATGAATATTTTCGTTTGATCCAATTGAGATGCCCAGATGGCAGATCTTGCCGGCCTGCTTCTGCTTATCCAGCATTGTCCACAAATCATCGTTATCAAAAGCCTCGTTAGGCAATGAATGGAACTGATAGAGATCAATATAATCCGTACCCAGCGCAGTAAGGGAGTCCTCAAGCTGCTTGAGCACGTCCTCTGTAGAAGCGCGGTCATCACGGGTAAAGTTAGCGTGGAAATGGTGTCCAAACTTAGTGGCAAGAATCCAGTCTTCACGCTTATCTTCCTTCAGGTAGCCGCCAATCAGACGCTCGGACAGATGATCACCGTAGCATTCAGCTGTGTCAATCAGATTGATGCCCAGCTCCTTGCCTCTGCGGAGGACAGCGCTTGCCTCTTCTTGAGAGTAGTTAATTCCCCACTCGCCTCCAAACTGCCAAGTACCAATCCCGATAACCGAAACATTCAAGCCCGTTTTCCCGAGAAGCCTGTACTTCATTCCGATTCCCTCCCACTTTTCTCCGTATGTACTATGCCATTTTAACATGCTGTGTCAGGCATATCAAAGACAGTCCCTCTCCAGGCTCCAAGATGATTGTTTTCTAATGCGGACGTGCATGAAACTTGTTTTTCGATACCAGAATAGGGGTAAACCTAAACTAGGTTCTAAGCTGACGCTTATGAAGCTGGTTATCACAAACTGAAACTAATTCAGGAGGGATTAACTATGGCTACAGGCACAAGCACGAAAGAACAAAATTTTCCACCGCAGCATCAGGAGAAGCAGCCAGGACTCGAAACGAAGATGAATCCGGAACCGGAGATAGAATCTCCAAATTACAAAGCTGCAGGCAAGCTTAATGGTAAATCAGCCATTATCACCGGTGGTGACAGCGGTATAGGCCATGCAGCAGCCATTGCCTATGCCAAGGAAGGCGCAGACGTTGCGATTGTATACCTGAACGAAGAAAAGGATGCTCAGGCGACCAAAAAGCGGATTGAAGAACTCGGCAAGCGCTGTCTGCTGATATCCGGCGATCTCGGTGATGAAGCCTTCTGTAAGAAGGTCATCGACCAAGTCATCAAGGAATTCGGCAAGCTGGATATCCTTGTCAACAATGCAGCCGAGCAGCATGTGCAGCAGAACTTTGAAGATATAACGGCCGAACAGCTGGAGAGAACGTTCCGCACAAATATCTTCTCCATGTTCTATCTGACGCGTGCTGCCATGCCTCATCTGAAAGAGGGTGCCTCCATCATCAATACAACATCGATCACAGCTTACGAGGGCAACCCGATGCTGATCGATTACTCGTCGACCAAAGGTGCCATTCTCTCATTTACGCGGGCATTATCAAATAGCATTGTCAAGAAAGGCATCCGCGTAAACGCGGTAGCCCCAGGTCCAATCTGGACACCGCTTATCCCAGCTTCCTTTGATGAGGAACAGGTTGCCAAATTCGGAGCCAATACACCGATGAAACGCGCCGGACAGCCTTCCGAGCTTGCAGCAGCCTATGTTTACCTGGCAAGCGACGACTCATCCTACATGTCGGGTCAAACCCTGCATCTCAATGGCGGTACCGTCGTAAACGGCTAACCTGTTAGCCGCTAAGCTTATCTCGCCGAAGCCCAAGGTTATCGAATTTGCCGTTAGTTCGCAAACGGCGGTTCTATAAAAGAAGTACGGAGACAGTCGGGGCAGCCTGCTTGAGGCGAGCCGGCTGTTTCTCTTTTCCTCACTCCTCAAGCACCTGCTTCCATCGGTTGTAGTAAGATTGAACCATCTGACGTACCATACTCAACAATGCTTCTTAGTTATTCTTTTGACACCCATTATTTCCTAAATGCTATATGCTGTATGTCTAAAATTTGCTTCTGAGTTAAATGCCTATCCGTTTGCTTTACCGGATATACCACTAGATGAATCGGGAACTGTTGATACTGCTGCTAATTTACATAACGAGTTAATTTGCTGATGGAGTGAGCGAATTAACCAAAGTATTTTCACAATAAATTATGGTCCTGCTTAGTAACTGTGCTCTATTACTAGTGGTGATATTTTCGATGATGGAGCTTGGTGGGCTTATGTATTTAGCTCAGAAGCCTGTTCTGGGGAAGAGAGTTTTCGACTTGGCTGTGATCTGGGGAGGGTCATCTAAAAGTTGACCGATCTGAAATCAGAGGAATCTGTATTGCCCATTGAAACAGGAACATATGTTTGATATAATGTAAACCGAACACATGGTCCCCTTTTGATTACAGTTAGTCAATGTTGTGAGTATTTAGGGAGGCAGGCACTATGATACCTTTTACCGTGTTTATGAAGGAGTATGGCGAGGAGAGTAATTGCCGCAGATTGATTGAACGCTTACGCTGGCCTGAGGGCTTTTGCTGTCCCCGGTGCGACTACGCTTATTATTATTATATCGGGACGCGCGGGCTGTACCAGTGCCTGGAATGCGGGGCCCAAACCTCCGTCACCTCGGGTACAATGATGCACAGAACAAGGCTGCCTCTCTCCTATTGGCTGTATGTAGTGTACAACATTGCTGCCGACCACGTAATCACCGCCTCAGAGCTGTCAAAGGTTCTTGCGGTTCAGTATAGAAGCGCCTACCGTCTGCTTCATACCGCCAGAATTATGATGAGTAAGCTTAACGGAATCAAATCTTTGCAATACATAACGACTCAGAGAATATTGGAAGTAATCATGCCAGACAGGCTAACTATAAACCTAGATATAGAACCATCCTATGATCATATAATCTCAATCTCAGGGAAGGAATTCCAAGAGGAAGAGGGGGCTCATACGAAGCACACAGCTACCGGGATGGCAGACGGCCAGCTGCACATCGACAATACAGCTACCGGGACAGCAGACGGTCAACTGCACATCGACAATACAGCTACCGGGATGGCAGACGACCAGCTACACATCGACAATACAGCCATTGGGACGGCAGATGATCAGCTGCATGCCGAGAGGAGGGCTGCCGGCTCGTATGGTCAGTTGGGCAGGGAAGGGAAACCCGACATCCGATACAAGACTGGGGATGTGAGAAGCAGGCAGCCTGCTGTCTCTATTCCTGATTGGAAGCATGCTGCATCATTGGCTGAGACCGAACCTGCTGTTCAGAGGGCCCGCAACCGCTTTATCAGACAGGCATATCAGTTTATTAAAGGATCTTATGGGCATAAGGTCACAATGCGCTATCTCCCTCTCTATTGCCAGGAATACTACTTCCGGGTTATGCGAAGGACTTCCTTCCAGATTCGCTGGAACCTACTGCTTGCCAAGCTGGTTGGAATTAGGCCTGCTTATTAGATGTCCCCTGCTGCGAGAGCACCCGCGGGACTATTCATGAGAATTCTTACTTTTGAGGGTAACCTCACTGCTTGTCAGGCGATGCAGCAAGGCCCAGAGGAACAATTCCCCCTGGACCTCAGCAACAGCTTTTAGAACCGAAGCGACGGCAATTTCCTGCCTACAAAATCAAACATCGTAAGATTGGACCAGTTATTCTCATGGCCGACAGACCACTCCTGTTTGGATGGAATCCAGCTTGGTTCCCACCAATAGAAGCCTACTCCCAAGTCACCGGCTGCCTCTTTTACTATTGCAATGAAGTCCCTCAGATACTTGGCCTGGCCTTCTGGAGTAGCCGGATAGCCTTCATGAAGCAGCTCCTCCTTCTCTATTACAAAGGTATGGCCAGCTGACTTGTCAAGGGTCCAAGGGTATGCCGTTTCTACGACTATAATTTCCTTGCCGTACCGCTCAGCCAGATCCTTAAGGTTGTGCTTCAGGTCGTCCAGCGTACCATGCCACCAGGAATAAAAGGACAGGCCGATCGTATCGAACCGAACTCCTAACTGTTCGAACCTGTCGTAGAATGCAACGCTTGAAGCGTTGTCTCCTCCCCGGTCAATATGAATCATAACATTGATAGCTGAGTCTACCTCCTTACAAGCAGCAATACCGGATTTCACAAGCCCGCTGAAGCGCTCCCACTGGGCATCATGATTAAACTCTTCCCCATCCACCTTGCCGTCATCCCACAGCATCCCGGGCGTAATCTCATTTCCGACCTGCACCATATCCGGCAGTGTGCCTTGAGCTTGCAGTGCCTCCAGTACGTCCCGTGTATATAGATAGACCGCCGACTTAAGCTCTTCGTACCCGAGCTTGGCCCAGGCAGCAGGCTTCGACTGCTGGCCCGGATCAGCCCATTTGTCGGAGTAGTGGAAATCAAGCAGGAAATGCAGGCCGAGCTCCTTGATCCTTTTGGCCATAACGAGCGTGCGCTCCAGATTACAATAGCCCCCAGCAGGCTCGTTCCAAATTCTTAGGCGTATGGAGTTTACTCCGTTATTCTTCATGATCTGAAGACAGTCTTCTTGGATGCCTGCATCGGAGTAGGTACCGCCGCTCTGTTCAATTTCATCCAAAAAGGAAACATCCATTCCGTTAATAAATGCTGGTGTAATACGGGCTTGTACTGCTGCTTCTTCATTCTTTCTCATACTGATTACTCCTTCCGCCTGTCTAAATTATAGGTAATGAGAACGCTAGACAAAGGCACGCCCCCATCTAAGCATGAGGCGCGTGCCATAAGTGATTTTCGCTATTCTTTAACAGAGCCAAGAACGAGACCTTTAACAAAATACTTCTGCAGGAACGGATATACAACCAGAATTGGAAGTGCACCGATAAAGATTTGGGCTGCATTAACCGTCTTCTGTGATAAAAGCTCCATTTCCTTCGGACTCATGCTCATTGTGCTCATGTCCCGCTGAATGACGACCGTCTGAAGGAAAGTTGCAAGCGGCTGGCTCTTCGCGTCATGAAGATAGAGCAGCCCATCAAACCAAGAGTTCCAGTGGAAGACCATGCTGAACAGTGCCAGTGTTGCGATCGCCGGCAGAGAGACCGGCAGGAAGATCGTAAACAGGGTCCGGAAATGGCCAGCTCCATCGATTAATGCCGCTTCCTCAAGCTCCTTCGGTATACCTCTGAAGAAGTTCAGCATCAGAATAGTCAGGTATACATTGACCGCGCCTGGAAGCACAAGCACCCAGAAGCTGTTCATCAGATGCAATTTCTGAATCACGATGTAGAAGGGCACCAGACCGCCATTAAAGACCATGGTAAAGACGAAGATCCAGGCATAGATCGTTCTTGCCTTGAACACGGTGCTTTCCTTCGAAAGCGGATAAGCCGCCAGGAAAGCGAGCACCAGCGTGATTGCCGTTCCGATTATCGTCCGTTTGATCGATACAAGGATCGATCCGAGGAACACCGGGTTATTAATCGTCTTCTTGTATGCTTCTGTCGTAAAATCAACAGGCCACAAGCCGACAAGGTTAGCATCAGCTGCCGATTTGGCACTGAAGGAAATGGCAAGCACATGCCAGAGCGGTATGATACAAACGATAGCTAGCAAGATTAGGCCGCTCGTATTGAGCGTATTAAAGATTCGATATGATAACGTCTTATGATACATTTACGCTCACCCCGTAGTTTAGAATATCCGATAGCCTGCAAGCTTGTAGGCCAGACGGTACGATATGACGATCAGAATCATGCCGATAACGGATTTGAAAAGCCCGATTGCCGTACCGAAGCCCATCTGTCCATTCAGAATGGCTGCGCGGTAAACGAACGTATCAATAATATCGCCCTTATCATACACAAGCGGGTTATACAGGTTGAAGATCTGGTCGAATCCGGCATTCAGAATGTTGCCGAGAGCCAGTGTTCCCACGACGATTGTGATTGGAATCATCGATGGTATTGTAATGTGCATGGTCTGCTTAAACCGGCTTGCGCCGTCCACTTCTGCAGCTTCATACAAGGACGGGTTAACATTAGCCAGTGCTGCAAGGAATACAACCGTACCAAAACCAAACTCTTTCCACATATCGGTAACGACTACCGTAATCCGGAACCATGTGCCATCTCCGAGGAAGAAGATCGGTTCTATACCGAACAAGTTCGTAATGATCCGGTTCACGAATCCGCCGTCCGTTGACAAGATATCTACCAGAATTCCGCCAAGAATAACCCAGGAGAGGAAGTGCGGCAGGTAAACTAACGTTTGAACAAATCTCTTCACGAACATCTTGCGAAGCTCATTGAGGAAAATAGCAAATGTAAACGGTGCAATCAGGTTAGCCACCATCTTAAGTACGGCAATGACCAAGGTGTTAAGAATAACTTGAACACTGTCCTCCCGTTCAAACAGGTAACGGAAGTTGTCCAGTCCGATCCATTCCGATCCGCTGATACCCAGTCTTGGTTTAAAATCCTGAAATGCCATGACAATCCATGCCATGGGCACATAACTGAACACAATCAAAAAAATCAGCGATGGTAAAATCATCAGATGAAACGGCCAGTTACGTTTTAGAAGCTTCATTATTTGTCCCCCTATTACCAGTTACAATCTCTAAAGCGATTATAGCAACATGTCGAAACAGCAAGTAGCCAACAAAAGCAATATAAATGGCACTATTGCAACCTCTTTAAATGCTTGCAGCAACCAAATGTAACCACTTACATCGGGAGCCGCAACCTGCGTTCATTGTGGGCATAAAAAAAGCGGCTGCATAAGCAGCCGCCAGATTGTTTCCTATTATTATTTAACCGTATTGTACCAATCATTAACTTCTTTCGTAATGTCAGCCCCGCCGGAAGACTTCCAAGTCTCTACAAACTTATCGAATGCATCAACTGGTTTCTTACCATAGATAATCTCATTGAAGGTTTGAAGCTCAAGCTTGTTCAGGTAGTCCAGCTTCATCTTCATTGTTGGAGTCGTAGGACCTGTAAACATATTCTTCATCGAGATATCTTCTTGAGACAAGAGCACTTTAGCTGCTGCTGGTGTGTCAGGACCATAATTAACTGCTACGTCCTTCTCAAGACGGGTCTCTGGCTCCTTGCCATCAGCCAGTGCAAGCAGAGCATTCATCTGTGCATCAGGGATACGGGCGCCATCACGTACCAGGAAGTAGCGTGCTGGGGCGATAATCTGACCGCCAGGAATATCATCGCCAAACACCGGGTTGCCATTCTCGTCGATATCATAGTCGTAGCCTTTGAACAGACCGAGATCAAACTCGCTGCCTGGAGCCGGGTTCGCATAGTTATCAAACAGATAGTTCTGATAAGTGAAGAGTGCTTCAGGATGCTTCATATCATTGTTGATTAGAATAACACCGTTCGTGAAATGCGTGCCGTGACGGCCTGCTTTTCCATCCGGGCCTGTTGGAATCGGATAAGGCTTCCATACTGCACCTTCCACATTCTTCGCCGTATCAAGCAGCGGCCAGCCGCTCATCCAGTAAGGTCCCGGAATAATGCCGGCAGTACCTGCTACGGCAGGCTCAGCCGTCTTGTTCTCATCCCACAGAGCCGCTTCTCTAGGAATATAGCCCTTGTTATACCATTCGTTCAATTTAACAAGACCAGGCTTCATTGCCTCGTTAATCGAACCATACTCCAGCGTTCCATCAGCCGCCAGATTCCACTGCTCAGGCATTGTACCGTATGCACCGAAGATCCAGGACGGATCGCCCATCCACGTATTAAGCGAGTTCTTGAAGCCAATGCTAAGCGGAGTTACTTGGTCCGGCTTCAGACCTTGCGGATTGTTGTTCTTGAATGCATCAAGAACCGCTTCCAGCTCGTCAAGCGTCTTAGGAGCTTGCAAGTTCAGCTTGTCCAGCCAGTCCTGACGGATCCACAGCAGGTAATCATGGTTGTATGCGTAGTCGAGAAGCGGAATACCCATACGAACACCATCACGGATGTAAGGATTCCAAACGTTGGTATCAAGCTCCATTGCAGCTTTCCAAGTGTCATTCGCGTATTTGTCGAACAATGCACCAGCATCCTGGAAGGCACCCGAATCAATCAAGTCCTGTGCAAGCTGCGGATCATCGTTACCTACAACAACAATATCAGGAAGGTCTTGACCAGAGGTCAACGACAGACGAAGCTTAGTTGCGTATGCACCGTTCGTATCGGTAACGGACCACAGCGACTTGATGTCGATGCCGAACTTATCCAGCGCCCACTTCGTTGCTACGTTGTTCTCAATCGATTCGCCATTCTTGAACTTAAGGGCGGGATCAACACCCCATACGGTACTAATAGTCACCGGCGGATCATATTTTTCTTTGTACACGCTTTCGGAATTGCCAGTAACAGTTGATGTTCCGGCATTACCGCTGTTCGTATTGCTGCTGTTACTGCAAGCGGCCAGTAGTGACAGGATGACCGTAAGAGTAAGCATGGTCAACCATGTTTTTGAAGCCTTGGTCTTCATGTTGTTCCCCCTCGATAAAAGCTTGTTGTATATCTTACTCCCATTATAGGCTTACAGGAAAATTGATCATATGACACAAATCGAACATTTCTGCACCTTTTACAACTTCATCAACAATTACTGGTCACGAAATTCATTCGGTGTCAGCCCATAATGCTTCTTGAACATTTTGCTAAAATACTGGGGATTCTGATAACCCAGCTCTGCTGTTATTTCGTAAATCTTCTTGTTCGTATGCTTCAGCAGGTACAGCGCCCGTTCCATACGCATCCGGATAATATAGTCGCCAAGACTTTCGCCCGTCTCCGCTTTATAAATCTTGGACAGGTAAACCGGGTGAAGGAATACCTTGTCCGCAATGGTCTTAACTGAAGTTTCCTGACCAAGCTCATTGGAGACAATCTCATGCACCTGCTTGATAATATAACTCTTCGTATGTTCATCATTTTCCGACAACTCGGAACGCAGCTTGTCCATCATGCTGGATGCCCATTGCTCAAGCCGTTCTACAGATAAGATCACACTGGGATCTGTCAACAGGTCGAATCCCGACTGGTCAATCTGGTACATGTACACCCCTTGCTTATGGGCCATGTACATAAAAGCATTCGTAATGACCAGATAGACTTCATAGATATGCTCGCGCGAGAACCGTGCCTGCTTGAAATCAGCGAACACATGGTCCAGCTTCTCCTTCGCCGCTTCCCACTGCTTGGACTCCAGGAGATGAATGAGCGTGGGCGGCTTATATAGGATCTCCAGCGATTTAACCGCCGTACCATATACCTGCAGCTTGTCTTCCAGGAACACAACAGGACTGCCTTCGTTCTGTTCAGTCATGAAGAACGAGCTAAGGCCGGACCGGTAAGCAAGCGGTATGTCATCCGGGAACGTGAACCACTCGGTAATAACAATCGATACATCGCCCTTCAAATAATTGCTTACATTCATACGCAGGGAGCGGGCCGTCTGGTCAAGCAATTCTCTCCGCATGGCATCAGTCTTACGGGATAATTCCAGCTGCTCCTTCATTTCAGGGTTCAGAGAAACGATCAACAGCAGGCAATCATGGGGGGCTTTGGCATGCCAAACAGAGAAGTGCTCCCCGAACACTTCTTCCGCGATATTCCCAACCGCATACTCCATAAGAGACAAAGTATGGTGATCGGCAGCCGAGAACGGCCTTCCCAGCTGGACCAGCAGCATAACAGCCTGTTCCTCTACAGGTATCGGAATGTCGTAATCACCCAGCTTCTGTTTGATCAGACGGTGAGAGAGCTTACGGCCAAGCACCAGATCGTGCATCAGGTTTGAACGCAGCACCCCTATATCGGCATGCCGGTTATGTACCAGCTTGTCGTACTTCTCGGACTGCTCCCATTCATCCTTAAGGGATTCAATCGCATTCGTAATGGTGAGGATAAATTCATCATCATTAACGGGCTTCAGCAGATAGTCGAACACCTGCAGCTGGATCGCTTTCTTCGCATATTCAAAATCAGCGTGGCCGGTCAGCAAAATGCAGCGGATATGAGGCCAGCGCTCCGTTATTTCTCCAATAAACCGCAAACCGTCCATCTCCGGCATCCGGATATCCGAAACGACAATATCAACAGATTGCTCCTCTAATACTTCAATCGCCTTTTTGGCAGACGATGCCTGATGAACACTGGATACGCCAAGACTCTGCCAAGGAATCGTCTTCGCAAGGCTTTCAGTGACGTAGGACTCATCGTCGACAAGCAATATTTCAATCATTGAACTGAATGTCCTCCTATGATGTCATGTTTGACCTGGTAAGGTCCATTGCAGGGTAACCTTCAAGCCCCCAAGCTGCGAGTGCTCGAAACGGATCCCCGCCTCTGTGCCGAACCCAAGCTGGAGCCTCTGGTGCACATTCCATAATCCGCAGCCCATTTCTTCATCCATTGGTTTATCCATCTTATACTGCAGGGCCATCCTGTCCTCTACGGCCATCCCCTTACCGTTATCCTCAACCGCAATCCGTATATGAGGTCCGTCAGCATCGCAACGAATCCGGATCTCTCCTGCATCGGCATTTGGCTCAATGCCATGGAGAACCGCATTCTCCACCAGCGGCTGGATGACCAGCGGCGGTATCTCAATACGCCTCAAGCGGGCTGAAACAAGGATTTCAAAATGCAGTCGGTTCATCCGCATCTTCTGAATCACAAGATAATTGTCTACAAAATCCAGTTCTTCCCCTAGAGACACCAGGTCCCTTTCCTGCCTGGTAGTATATCGGTAATATTTGGACAGACTTTGAGACATGGCCACAACGGCATGATGATTTTCCAGTTTAGCCATGCTGGATATGAAGGAGAAGCAGTTGTAGAAAAAATGCGGGTTAATCTGCGACTGCAGCTGTTTTAGCCTCGCTTCCTTGACATGCAATTGCTCTTTATACACATGCTGGAACAGCTCCTCTATCTGCTCTACCATCATATTAAATCTCTCGTAGAGAAAGCTGAATTCCGTGTGCCCCTTAGGCTTGAGCCTGACGGTATAATCGGCATTCTTCAGTCGCTGAAAGGCTATGACCAGCTGGCGCAGCGGAACCTGAACCTGTGCATAAAGCAGATATGCGGCCAGACAACTCATCACCAGCAGCGAGCCTGCTGATATATAAAAGAGCTCATTGGACTTATGAATGGGCCGCAAAATATCTGAAAAAGGCATGTAGTCAATCAAATACCAGCCGGTTGACCGGGACATTACACTGTTTACTAAGTATTTTTCCCCGTCAATATCCACCGTAAGGCTTCCATTAACCACACCATTCTCCTCTTCAAGCTGTTCGATGATCCGTTCCGTCTGTACCTTGTCAGCCGTCCGGTTGTAGATAATTCCGGTGTCCTTCTTGTAGTAGATCGGATCACGCCGTCCGTCGTTCTTGAACTGGTCAAGCATATCTACAATATTGCCGCTGTCAAAACGGACTTCAATAATCATATCCGCTTCATCCGGCCGGTCAAACATTGATAACGGGGTCACGGTGACCAGTGAGAAAACAAACTGTTCTTCTCCTCCACTTGTTTCTTGCCGTACCTGCCATCTCGAGTGAACCCGCGCCTTCAGGTCCTCGCGGTCATAGGGCTTCGCATCATTGATGGAAACAACCCGGTTCATGGAAGGCGAATAGATGAATAAATCGCTGTCCCAGTTAGAAGAACCCTCTTGTATACCCAGCTTAGTCTGCACACGCTTAATCATCGATATCTGTTCAATACCTAGGTCGGGCTGATTGAGCTGCACTTCCTTAAACGCAGCAATATCCGGGTCATGCACGAGCAGTGTCGGCCAAATCGTCAGCTGATCCACCTGGTTATCCACCTGCGTCTGAAAAAATGACAGCTGATCCACATTGGATTTATTCAGCTCACTGGCCAAAACATCGGTGCTGACTTTATTGGAATATAAGTAAAGGACTATTATAGGGACGACCATAAGCACAATCAGCGTGATCATCTTGGTGAATAAATTTAACTTGGGCATACAGGAAACCGCCTTTGTCGAATTCTGTCGTCTATCAATTGTATTCTACTATCGCTCTGTTGTACATCTACCTTTCCAGTTCTCATTAATGGTGGCATTGTTTGTAAGACCCCAACAAGGAGACAGATACAACATTTATGCACTTTTCAAAGCCACTCCAACGACAAAAAAGCCGAACCAGCGGTATTACCGCAGGATCGGCTTATAAATACAGTAATTAATAGGTCCCGCTAACATCCAGTGTCCTTGTGCTGCTGCTGTCTTTGCGGCTTGTAGAATTGTTAACCTGCTCCTGCAGCTTCGCGTAGAACAAATCTTCGTCAAACGGCAGTGTAACCCAATTATCCGTCCATGAAGACAACAGCATGGCATTGGAGAGCATAAGGCCTTTAATTCCTTCCTCCCCTGGCGCTAGAAGGGGGCTTCCGTTCCGGATGGCCTCCGTCCAGTTGCGGATAATTCCCGGATGATCAGAGGCTGCACCTGTGACCGGCACATCAATCGTCCAGCATTCCGGCTGTCCGAAGCCGCCGGTATACGTGCGGTTGAACTCCGGTTCACTAAGCCGGAGACGGTGGAAGGTGAGCTTTCCGTCCTCGACAACCAACTTTCCCTTCTCGCCGGACAATTCAAGCCTGTTCGTTCCGGGCGTCTCAAAGGTGGAAGTTATGAACACCGCTGTGGCCCCGTTCGGATATTCGGCATAGGCCGTAACATCATTCTCGACTTCAATATCACGATGCTTGCCGAAACCGCAAAAGGCCCGGATCCGTGAAGGCATCATGCCCGTGATCCACTGCCATAAATCCAGCTGGTGAGGATCCTGGTTAAGCAGGACGCCTCCTCCCTCACCTTCCCAGGTAGCCCTCCAGCCTCCTGAATCATAATAACTCTGAGAACGGTACCAATTCGTAATAATCCAATTAATACGTCTGATCTCGCCCAATTCTCCCGCCTGGACCAGCTCTCTGAGCTTGGCGTACAGGGGATTGGTCCGCTGGTTATACATAATTCCGAATACATGCCCGCTGGCCGCTGCCGCCTCATTCATTTCCCGTACCTGCTTGGTGTAGACGCCTGCCGGCTTTTCCACTAATACATGAAGGCCGGCAGCAAAGGCTTCGATCGCCAGCGGCGGATGGCTGTAATGCGGCGTACAGATAATTACCGCATCAACCGTTCCCGAGGTGAACATGTCCGCTGGCTGTTCATAGCAACCGACACCGCTGCCTAAACATTCTGCGGCCCACGCAAGCCTGTCCTTGCGCAGATCGGCTACCGCACTTAGTACGGCACCTCTGACCTGACCCTCAGCGAGCAGTACTGCATGTGCTGAACCCATATTGCCAATTCCGACTATGCCGACTCTTATATCCCTCACACAAGCCCGCCCCTTCCAGAGAGTTCTACTTGACTGCATCGTTTACACCTTTATTGTAGACCGGCAGCAGGGCAGCAGGCTTTTCCCTAAACGAGTTCTTTCCCCTTACCAGTTAACCGATATTGGCATCCCCCTTTCCTTACGCATGATCTTTACCGCCTATGCAAATACTCTATAGTATCCTGATAATTGGAGGCATTGGAGCATGCGGGAGCAGAATGATATTCTTGAGCATCTCAGACAAGGCTACAAAAGCTATTCCATCGAGCTGCTTAACTATTGGATGGATTATTCCCATCTAGGCACGTGGCAGTTCTGGCTCTCTGCTGCATTTATGCTTATCCCCCTTGTTGTTGTGTACCTGTATATCGATCGCAGCAAAGTTTTCCATATTGGCTTCTTCGGGTACAACGTACATACGTGGTTTTCCCATGTCGACACATTTGGCGTTATTCACGGTTTATGGGAGTATCCTTATCAGGTTATTCCTTTTGCACCAGTCAGTTTTATGCTTGATGTCTCCCTCGTGCCTGTCACCTACATGCTTGTCTATCAGTGGGCCATCAACCACGGCAAGAGCCGCTACCTGTGCCTGACCCTCCTAAGTGCGGGCTTCGCCTTTATTTTCAAGCCAATTATGACCTCAATCGGGCTGTTCCGGCTCCACGAGTGGATGAATTACTTCCTGCTGTTCTGCGGCTATTTAATTATTATGATCGTTTCCCTCTTGATAACTACGTTCTTCCTGCGTCTTCAGACAACCAAACCACCGAGGCTTATTAGAAGGTAAAGCGCGACCATGCGCGTCCCATCCAAAAAAACCTTCTCGCCGGCTTTCTTGCGAAAGCGGCCAGAAGGTTTTGAAGTGCCGGATGGCGAACGCCGGTCAAATTTTCAATTCACCAAGCTTGATCAGCTCGACAACCGCTTGCGAACGACCTTTAACGTTCAGTTTTTGCATGACATTGGAGATATGGTTGCGTACTGTTTTCTCGCTGATGAACAATTGCTGTGCAATATCTCGTGTTGTTTTGTCCTGTACCAGCAGCTCAAAAACCTCGCGTTCACGATGAGTCAGTAAAAACTTGCTCTTGTGGTCGTCTCCCTTCAAGATGTCACCCCTCCTTGCCGGGTTTTATGGTGTTTACAAGGTTCAGGGATACAGTCAACATATAGTATGACCCGGGACATCCGGTGGTGCGGTACACACAGAAAATGGGCGTTCCCGGCTAACGGACGCCCAGTTTGCGTTTAAACACGAAGAAGGGGAAGACAAGCAGGGGAATGAGCACCTCGAAGAGCAAAGCAATTGTGGTCCAGGTTCTATTGAAATTCAGCATCTGAATCAAGCTCTCATAAAACCAGAATGAAAAGGCAAATGCGAGAAAACCGACTGGCGCCGTCATCATCCGTCCCGATATCTTCGGTGAGAGCTCCTTGAGCCCCATGCATACGATGACGAGACTGTAACCAATCTTAATGATCAGTGATGGCATATAAATCCCTACCATAGGAAGATCCATACGGTCCAGAAAGTCGGTCAGGTGAATATGTCTCACCAGTTCGAAGCTGGGGTAGACGACCCGGCCCAGGATGGGAGCACCCAGGACAAGCAAAGTGAGCAGCGCAATATTCAGCAGCTGGTACAACGCCACTCCCAGCGCCAAGGCCGCTGTTCGAAACTGAAAGCTGCGATAGGTCGCCAGAAAGAAAATCCCGATAATCTCGCCAGTGTAGGATATCAGGTACCAAGTACCGGTAAAGAGATCTTCCCAATTTACTTCTGTTATAGGCAGCAGGTTGATCCACTGCAGATCTCCCACGAACAGCAGCGGCAGCAGGAAGACTATGGTAAGCATCGAGAACCCGAACAACTCTGTCATACGGGCCAGCGGGACAATTCCATCCCTTGCGATCAGCACCACTGTGTATGCCATTAGAGAGCCAATTAGAATAAGCGGAGTCCTTGGAAGCAGGGCTGTATTAATAAAGTCGCTCGTCATTCTAATATCCCGAAACATAATGTAGAAGAAGAACAGGATATAGCAGACGATCAGCAGCCTTCCCAGCTTCGGGAATTTGATTTTAAAAATTTGAAACAGGTTGTTGTCCGGGTATTCCTTCATCACATGAGACAGCAGCCAGAGCACAAGCAGAATCAGCACCGCCGGTATGATCTGTGCCAGCCAGAGATGCTGTTTGACATGATATGCGCTCTGTGCCTGCACATTAATATTGGTACTGGCAAAGCTGTACATAACCCCGATGAGCAGTACTTGATGCTTCGATAAGCGTTCCATTGTTTCCTCCCCGGGTGATTATCAGGAGCTAGGTGTCAGAGGACTAAGAATCCTCATAATCCATACAGCCGGGCTTGTCAAACCCTGATGCGCGGTCATCAGATAGCATATTCCTGCAGCCGCCAACGACAGCATAACAGACAGCCACAAGTTCCATCTGCTCGTCCTGCCCCAATATGGCCCATTTACGACAGCAACAAAAAGCAGCCAGGCAAACAAAGTCATGATATACCCGCTCATTCCGACAAATCCTCCTCCTGTATCCCGAAAGGCTTCAATACCGTCCCCGTATTCTCCAAATGCATCTTCGAAACAACCTCCACCTTAATGGTCGGATAGATTATCTCCCATTTATTCTTTATTTGCCGCCACAGCTGGGGCTTGCGGTAGTATAGGGTATGGGCGAAGCCGATCGGGTCTGAGCGGTATTCCGTCTGAAGCTTCTTGATTAATCCGTTCAAACGGCCTTCCAGCTCCTTATTTAGCGCTTCCTCCAGCTCGTGCAGATGAGTCTCACTGGCCAAATCGAAGGTAGAAGCATTCTCTACGACGGCGGCATTGCCTTTCAGCGTCAAAACAAACCGGATATCGTCAGGTTCCTTCGCCCTCGGTTCCAGCTTGACGTTCGGCCGCTGTACACGAAGCACAATGATTCCCTTGCCCCGAGGAGGCTTAATAGGGACTTCAACCACCTGAGCTTCACCCATCGCAAGCAGCAGGGCTTGCGCCTCCTTACCGAATAACTGCTTAACCAGCTTGTCTTCCCTAAATACAGCCATGCCGTCCATTTTAATAGTTGTCTTATCGGAAGCGCCCTTCCCTGTTTCCTGCGACACAATCCGGGCGGTTGGTATTGCCAGATCTACTCCTTCAGAAAGCAGCTGATGAATGACCGTCTTGGCCATTACAGGTGATTTCATGTAGGCTGCCGCAAGCTCCCTAACAATCTCGGAGGGAAACCTCTCAATTTCACTGGTTACCTTCATATAAGGCAGAGCAGGCCCTTCAGTTACGACCATGAAAACAGACAGCCTGTTCTGCGGCAAGCGGCCCAGTATATCCAATATCGGTGCCAGTCCTTCTTTTGCCATGTCCTCTCCAATCAGAAAGGTCCGTCTATGGGCAAAATACAGCTGACGGGGGATACCGGCCTGCTCCATGTTATTCGCTATGCGGATAGTTTCCCCTGACTTGGAGAAGAGTGCCCATGCTTTTCCGCTTCCTCCCCCTCCTCCGCCACCCGAGCTGCTGCCGCCCAGCTGATTGGGCAGGGCCACCTGAACACTGGCTCTATACTTGTCCCCTTCCCTGTCTAATGCAGTTCCCATGACGAATGCTACATCGTTAACCTCCCTCCTGTCCCAGCAGCCGGTTGTCAAGATCATTGCCAGAGATAGCATGAGCACACCAGCATGTTTGCTTCGCATCGCTGTTCACCACCCCGGTACCCGCTTGCGCAGTTTATCGATTTGTGCAGTCGATCCCATCCGTTTACGGTTGGCGCTATTTAGAAAAGTCGGGCGCTTCTCGTGCTTCCACCAGGGTGCCCGTACAAAAATATCCTCGTTGTCCGACTTTCTGTATGGTGCAACTCCGCTGAGGTAGGGAACGCCTACTGAGCGCAGCTTGCACATATGACCTGCAATTAGTATCGCGCCGATAATAATTCCGTAAAGCCCGAGAATACCAGCCAGATACATAAGCGGAAACCGCAGCAGCCTGATGGTGATCGCAAAATTAAATCGGGGCAGACAGAAGGATGCAATGCCGGTGAGCGAGACCACGATTACCATAGGAGCGGATACAATTCCTGCCTGCACGGCTGATTGTCCGATTACAAGAGCTCCCAGAATGCTGACGGCGGAGCCAACAGCTTTGGGCAGCCTAACGCCTGCTTCCCTTAGGGCTTCGAACGATAGCTCCATAATCATTCCCTCAACAAGAGCAGGAAAAGGGATAGCTTCCCTGGATGCTGCAATACTCAAAATCAGGTTCGTCGGCAGCATGTCATGGTGGAAGGTTATAGTCGCTATATATACGGCCGGCAGAAACAAGGCGATCATCAGAAAACCAAACCGCAGCCATCTCAGGAAGGTGCCAATGATGGAGCGCTCATAGTAATCCTCGCTGGACTGCATCATCTGCCATGCCGAAACAGGGCCCATCAGAACAAAAGGCGTCCCGTCGACGAAGATCACAAAGCGCCCTTCAAGCAGCTGGGCAGCCGCAGTATCCGGACGCTCTGTGTACTGAAACTGCGGGAAAGGAGACAGCGGGTTATCCTCGATCAGCTCTTCAATGTAACCGGATTCCAGCACACCGTCCATATCAACAGAGGCTACGCGCCGTTTGATCTCCTTGATCATATCCGGCTCGGCAAGATGCTCCAAATACCCGATAACTACGTTCGTCTTCGTCAGACTGCCTACCGAAAAGGATGTCGTCTTGAAGGCTGTTGTCTTCAGCTTATTGCGAACCAGAGACACATTAACGTTCAGGCTTTCTGTAAAGCCTTCCCTCGGACCGCGTACGACCGTCTCGGAGGTTGGCTCCTGGACACTTCTCTTCTCTCCGCCCTTTGTGTTCAATAAGGAAGCTTCCCCCAGGCCGTCAGTCAGCATCAGTGTCTTGCCGGAAAGAATGGCAATGACGGCGGGCCGTAGCTCTGTAACCGGTTCAATAATCGGGATACCGGTAAAGATACCATAAGATTGCTGCTGTTCAGCGAGCTTGCGGTCAAGCTTTTGAAGCGGCTCGATGATGTGCTTGGCAATCAGCTCTGTGTTCACATTGGTGCTGATGAAGACGAGCACAGCCCTGCGAACGCCGCCGATCGTGAGCTCGCGGTAAATAACCTCGGAGATTCCATCGAGAGATTGCCTTACCGTTTCCCTATCTGTATCAAGATCCCCGGTAAAGCGTCTCGGCTGTTTCGAATCTGCGCTCACAGCATCCACCCCTCCGATCCTAATAGCTATTAAAATGTCTCCACTTCAGATAAATTATTCCTGAAGCAGCATTCCTTTCAGCTTAATATGTGGCTCATTATGTTCATTTGGTTTCCCGCTCGCAATAAGTGGTAATTATGGATTATGAGAACAGCTTGTCATTTGAAAGGAGCGATACGACCATGAACCATGAGCATGAACCGAATCCGTTAAAGCCGCTTCTGCCTGAGCATTCCGTATCCTACTGGCGGGATTCCACCACCCAGCCGGACTTCCCGCCGCTCTCGGAAAGCATTCGTGCAGAAGTGGCTGTAATTGGAGCCGGTATCGCCGGTTTGACCACAGCCTACCTGCTTGCCAAGGACGGCGTGGATGTTGTGCTGATTGAGGCAGCAGACATCCTGAGCGGGACGACCGGCTATACAACAGCCAAAATCACTTCCCAGCATAACCTCATCTACGATGAGCTGATCGGCACCTTCGGGGAGGAGAAGGCGAAGCAGTATTACCTGGCGAATGAAGAGGCACTGTCCTTCATGCGGAACTTCGTAACCCAGTATGAAGTCGAATGTGACTGGCATGAGGAAGATAATGTGGTCTATGCAACGACTGACGAATATACCCGCAAGATTGAGAAGGAAATGAAAGCTTATGACAAGCTTGGCATCAACGGCTCTCTTCTTCAGGAGCTACCACTGCAGCTTGGAGCGAAATCGGCCATCAAGATGAGCGGACAAGCCCGCTTTCATCCGCTGCAGTATCTGAACAAGCTGCTGGACGAAGCCGTTCGGCTTGGGGCGCGGGTGTTCACCCATACCAAAGCGGTCGATATTGATACAGACGACGAGGACAAGCCGAAGGTCAAGACGGCCCAAGGTCATACGGTAACCTGCGGCAATGTCGTCGTTGCTACGCACTACCCCTTCTGCGACAACCTTGGCATGCATTTCTCCCGGCTGCATACGGAGCGTTCCTATGTGCTGGGCGTCACGACAGAAACCCCTTATCCTGGAGGGATGTATATCAGCGCAGACCAGCCGTCGCGTTCGCTGCGGAGCACGGCTTATCAGGGTCACCAGCTGATCATTATAGGCGGCGAAGGACATAAGACCGGTCATGAGACGGATACGCTGAAGATGTATGGCGCTCTGGAGCAATTCGCGAAGGAGCAATTCGTCGATATCTCCATTCCGTACCGCTGGTCGGCACAGGACGTGATTACGCTGGACAGAGTGCCTTACATCGGACCGATTACGAACAAGCATCCTCATGTCCATATCGCCACAGGCTTCCACAAGTGGGGAATGTCGAACGGAACCCTCTCGGCACTATTGCTCCGCGACCTGATTGCCGGCAGGGATAACTCGTACGCTGAGCTGTTCACCCCTTCACGGTTCCATGCCGGGTCTGACATCAAGACATTCGTCGTTCAGAATGCGGATGTCGCCAAAAATTATGTAAAGGGCAAGATGGAGTCCATTAACCGAGACCCCGGCGAGCTGCAAAAATGCGAGGGCGCTGTGGTGACCATGAACGGCAAACGGGCTGGTGCCTACAAGGATGAGAACGGTAACTATCATGTTGTAGATACGACCTGTACCCACATGGGATGCGAGCTCGAGTGGAATAACGGCGAAAGAAGCTGGGACTGCCCTTGCCACGGCTCGCGTTTTTCCTACACCGGAGACGTCATTGAAGGACCTGCCACCAAGGCATTGTCCAAGATGGAGTGGCCGGAGGATTTTGAAGAAATTGAGATTGTTTCGAGGGACAAACCAATCCGCTAAAAATTAAAATAACCCCATGCATGCCGAACAGCGGCTGTTTGGGGTTATTTTTGTACGGCATTATATGATCAACGGTGGATCCAGCTGTCGGCGCGCTCGCTAATCCTCAGCCCCGAGTCAATCGGGAACATCCGCTCCACCATGGCATTAAACTCGGCGATATAGCCCTGTATCGGCCTGCCGCCTTCTCCCTCGCTTCTGTAGCGGTCCATTCTGCCCAGAAAATCGGGACTGGACGATACATACACCCGTTCAATTTGCGGGGCCATCTGCTTGATTTCAGCGGCCACCTGCTGTTTGATTGCCTCGCTTAACTCCGTGTTTCCCGCTTCACCACCACCAGGATAATCTAAGCCCCCCGGCTCCTCGATCGGTGTCCGCAGGCCGTTCGCATCGCGCGTATCGGTGCGTGTGCTCTTCAAGCCCATGCCATGCCGCAGGGGATCGCTGTCCCTTCCCGGGTTTGTTGACCCGTACATGTAGGGATATCCTTGAGGCTCCATGCGCTCGCTCCTTCTGGAGCTTCCATCTGCATTCATTCCGGAAGGATCGCCTGGTGTTTCAGCTGTCTCTATCCCAACATAAGCGTTGGCATTGGACAGAATTACTGTTGCCGACTCAACACCCGCTATGCCCTTGAGCCTTTCGGCAACATCCTGGCTGAGCTCGATGCGATAATTTTGATGATTGCCGATAAGATTATTGCTGTTCAGATGCCGGCCATACACGCGGTTCATTTCATTCATCTGGTCATTGGCAAAGCGCTTGTCAATCACCCGATTGCCATTAGCATCAAAGCGGACGCTGTTCGGACGAATGTTCCGGTTACCAACATCCCCCATCCGCTCCATGGAGCAGCCTGTCAGCATTGATCCGCCAATGAGGATGGCCGCAAGACCAAGTGTTGTTCGTCTCATCACATAAGTACCTCCGTTTCGACTAGAAAATCACCTGCAACTAATCTGCACTGATGCTTGCGATTAGCATCCGCCTGCAGGCTGACTCCTATTCGGCAGCGGGGCTGGCAATGCCGGGGAAAAATCTTAACGGGGCACGGTAAGAGACGACTCAAATTGAATGATTATGCGGAATAAGGGTAGACTACTCATCAACTGACACCTTCTTATCCCTGTGCAGTTTAATACTTCGAGTGAAAAGCTCATAATGAGATTTCCGTATATGCAGCTGGCTCAGCATAACGGATGGCAGCCAGCAGCTTGTCTGCTGCCGTACCCGGATCAGCAAGCGCTCCTTGCTCTTTAGCCTGGATAAAATAGGGGGTTACAGGTGTATTTGAACGCCGGGCTTCCTCCTGAAGCGACGTGTCCATCATACCGGGATCAACCACCATGATTTGAACCGGGTCCTCCTCTCCTTCCTGCTCTGCTGCCACGCACTGCGAGAACATATTTAACGCCGACTTGCTGCAGCAGTAGACACTCATGCCCGGAGCCGGATACTTGGCTGAGCCTGAGGAGATATTAATGATCTTCCTCCGGCCGTTCCAACCATGAGTCAACCCTATGAACCTTGCCGCAAGCTTAACCGGTGCCATAATGTTTAGATGGATGCTCGCTGTAATTTCCTCCGGCTCACATAATTCAATTACATTCAGAGGCTTTACGGCCGCGGCATTGTTAACAAGCAGGATATCCCCGCCTGATTCCGCTTCTATCCCAGCCGATACTTCCGCTGCAAGAGCATTCATGACCGTTTCCATGATAGAGTCCAGTTGATCAGGGTCAGACAAATCCACAGGATAGTAGGTATAAATACCGCCCCTCTCCTTCGCCCATTGCCGCAACTCCTCGCTATCGCTCCTGGATAAACCAATGACGCGGCTTCCTTCGTTTATCAACTGTTTGGCCAGTTCGAATCCGAGACCACTGGATACTCCTGTAATGATATAAGTTTGACTCATCCGCGTTATCCTCCAATCTATTAAAAGCGTAAACGAAGAAATACAGGATAGATATTACTTATTATCCTCTTCCTAATATATCACTCCTTGGCCTCTACTTAAAAAACTTAATGCTGCGCGAGGAACGAAAGTGACAGGCGTTAACCTAGGGATACATAAAGTGGATGCTTATCTGGCAGATATTCAGACAAAATAAATGGCGGAGACAGGGGTTACCTGTACCGCCATTAAGCCCTTCTATTCACCTGTTATTCTATATTGATAGCTGCAGACCGCGAGAAACCCGAGCCCGCTTCGCTCATCTTAATCACCAGTTTGTTTCCTTCTACGTTCACAGATGGCATGCATTCCCATTCTGAATGCCATCTGCTGCTGTCCAGCTCTCCGTATACAGCTGTGACAATCCAATGTACGCCCGGCTCCATCGAACTCCGCACCGTCGGAATGACCGTGCGCGGGTTCAGCAGATTCGTGTTCGACTGGGGATAGATCAGCTCAGCCCGGCCGCTCCCATGCAGTAGGCTGATACCGCTCGCGCCTCCAAAGCCTGCCGCCCGGGCCCAGCCGCGTTCATCTCGGGCCGCTGTGTACCCGTCATCCGCCTGCCCATCAAACCTTTCGAGTCCAAGGGCAAAACCTCCTTCGGCCGCGTCGAGTTTCCTGCCGGTCTTGATGCGGTGCACACGAACATGCCACGGCAGGCCGGGCAGAATCCAGGTCTTAACCAGCACATCCGGCCAAGGCTTCCACTCAGTGAGCAGCTGGTTACCCCCCAGCCGGGAAGATTCACTCCTGCGCTTTACACGGAACAGATTATCCCCTTCGCTTAGAGCCAGCATCGAGTCATAGGCTCCCTGACCGAGCCCCCATTCCGCTCGTGGCACACTGAAGCCAAAATGATTCGAATAAACGAACTTCTCGTACTTGGCAGAGGTATGGGTGTGCTCGTTGGAGGCCGGATGTCCGCTGTTAAAAGCCAGCACATGTCCGCTCTCCTCCCGCCTGAACAGCACGAGGTGCGGCTCCGGCTGTACACAGAGCTTCTCGAGCACAGGCAGCGGCTGCTCCTTTTCCTGCCAGAACGGATGATCTTCTCCAAGAACGAGAGGCAGGAACGTCTTCAGCGCCCAGTAAGGGGAAGCCGGTGAGTTATAGCCTTCCGACATGATCATATTCGGATAGCTGTAGCCAACCGACAGTAGGCCGTCCGACTGGAAGATCGGCTGCGCTAACCACCACCGCAAATTTCGCAATACCAATCCTTTCAGCATACCCATCGGATAGACCTCCACCCCCGCGTAAGCCAACGCGCTCCAAAAGGCGGATTGGGCGAACCGGTACGTTAAGCTGCGTCCATAAGGAATCGCTGAGCCGTCTGGGGCAAACCAGTGGATAAACTTCTCCGCGAACCGGGCTGCACGCTCCTTGTACTGCTGTGACCGAGCCGGGTCTTCCTCTTCCATGGCCGCTGCATAGATCAGCCCATAGTAATGAAAGGCAAAGGGCACATAATAATCGCTGTGACCCCCTGCACCATCTGCATACCACCCATCCGATAGATAGAACGCTTCAATTCGCTCTAGATTACGTTCCATAACCTCCTGATCATATGGCGCTCCCGCCTTCTTGAGGCCGATATTCACCAGCACAGCGAAGAACAGCCAGTTGCAGTCATAGGCCTGACAGCCGTTAATCTGACTCAGCCATTCCACCAGACGGCTGCGTTCCTGCTCACTTAGGCGGCCCCACGTCATCTCCGGCGCAAGCAGCAGCGTGTAGCCGAAAGCTGCCATCTCTACAATAGTCTGATTGTAATTGCCTATCTGGCCCCAGTATTCCTCGTGCCCCGGGTTGGTGCCATTGCGAATACCCCGGAGGGCGATCTCCCACAGTTCGGAGCTGCCACCGCCGGCGACGAGGGGCGCAAGACCCCACAGGACGCGTGAGAAGCCTTCAAGCTCAGCAATCCGGTATCCATAGGCGGCGGTATGATTACCTAAGTGCAGTCTGGCGCTGCCCTCGCTGTAATACGGCAATAACGGCTCTGTCAGCTGCCGCACGGCCAGCTGCAAATCTGCCTTTGTCCGCAGCGGGTTCATACTGACCGGCTGACCACCGCTCTTAAGCTTGTGCATTCTCTCCCCTCCCATCTACCAAAACAGCAGCTGGCGCCCGTTAAGGCGCGAGATTCCTTCCGCAAAATAATAATCTCCATATATGAGCGGAACATCAACATTCGTCCCGTTCGGATAGTGGCTTGTGCCGTGGAGCACAAGACCTTCTTCTTCACTGTCCCATGCTCCGTAATTTACATATAGCGAATGCAGGATTTCCGCAGCCCCATATGTATAAAGCGGCGCCTCCGAACCACTCACCTGCTCAGACAGAAGCAGCATGCCGCAGGCGGCACAAGCGCCGGCAGACGAATCCCGGTAAGCTGTAACATCTTCCGGCAGGCGAAAATCCCAATGTGGCACCCGGTCCTCCGGCAGGTTGGCCAGGAAGAAATGCGCGGCACGCTTCGCCGCATCCAGATACCGCTCATCGCCGGTATACCGGTAGCTGAGCGCCATGCCATAGATTGCCCACGCCGTTCCTCTTGACCATCCCGATTCCGCCGCATAGCCCTGCCCGCTCTCCACGCCGGTCTTCTCCCCGGTCTCCGGATCGAATACAACGATGTGGTAGACCGAGCCGTCGGGACGCAGGAAATGTTCCAGCACGGTATCTGCATGCCGAACCGCAATATGCTTGAAGCGTGGATCGCCTGTCTCGCCGGCTGCCCAGTACAGCAGCGGAAGATTCATCATGCAGTCAATGATCGCCCAGCCCCTGTTATCCTCGTCTTCCCTCCAGGGATTCCATGCCCGTATGTATCCGCCCTGCACGTTGAATCGGGCTGCCAGCAGATTAGCTGCCAGAAGCGCCCGCCGCTTCGAATCCTCTGCGCTTAATAGCTTATACCGCGCCACGCTGGTAAGTATCCACATGAAGCCGATATCATGGTCCAGACGGTAGTAGTCCAGTATCACCTGATCCAGCTGGCGTTCACAGGACTCCGCATAGCCGCGAAGCTCCTCATCCTTTGTGTCATTGTAAATCAGCCACAGCAGCCCCGGCCAGAAGCCTGCCGTCCACCAGGATGCCAGCTCTAGCTTATATACCCCCTCCACGCTTGCATGCGGAAAGCCATCCTTAATCCTTGCACTCGTCCGCTTTACCTTGTTCGTAATCTTCTTCCAGGCTTCGCCAGCCCATTCCGTCTGTAAGGTCATGTACCTAACCCCCTAGTAGCGCGTAATAGAAAAGCTAAATTCCAGCTCCATATCAAGCTTCAGGCAGGACTCTTTCACTGTAAAATCTATGGCATAAAAGGTCTGCTCTTCACCGTAATGCCCCTTGTGGATAATCGTCTCCGTCTGCCAATCCAGGTGATCCTCCCGGAATGTCAGAATCAGCGGTTCTCCAGCCTGCATCATCAGCCGTCCCGCCCCGTCAGCCATCGGAGGAGACGCCGAGATGAACCGTTCAACAATGGACTCGGGCCGCTGACTGAACTTGTAGCTGTCCCGCAGGTGCAAGACGGCCTCCTCCCGGTTCCACAGGAAGGACCTTGTCAGCTGCTCCAGCTCCGGCACATGATAAGCGGATGCCAGCTGGATGCTGAACCGATCCTGCTGATCAGAGGACACCGCTTCCTGAACGACAGCCTGCGCATGGCGGCCAGACTGTTGATGCTGGCCATTAACTACCGGAACCGAGTGCCCCTGGGACCCGTTGCATAAGATGTCATACCGGCCGGGCCCAAAATACGCCTTCGTGTACTGGCCGCTGCCAAGATCGCACAGCAGCTGCTCCCCGTTAACGCTTAATATGAAGTGACCAAGATCATTATGATTGTGCGGCTCATCATTATGTCCCCCCTTGGCAGCGAAGGTATAAGCGCTTCCTCCCCCCCGGCTTCGCACAATGAACCACTGGGCATCTGCCAGGTAATAAGAGCCATCCTGCCAGCGCGCCCCTTCCGACTCACCCCGGACCCACAGCAAATTCCGTATCGCTGGCGCCCATCTGCCGCAATGATCATCCAGAATACCGGCATATAGCGAAGCTTCCGGTATATGCACGTCCTCGTATAGGGAACTTAAGTAATGGGTCAAGCCCGGCAGCACACCATATTCCGCGGGCGAATCCGAGAAGTTGACGACCTTGCGACCATAGAGGAAGCAGCTCTGCTGAAACAATGCCACTGCCCGGACCTTATCGGATGCAAACAAATCCACAGCGCCAGCGGTTCGCTGCTTTAGCAGATCAGCCGCATAAACGTAGAAGCCGAACCCGTATTGCCAGTACGAGTATCCTTCCGTGCAGGCGCCATCCCCGGCAAAGCCTGCCAGGAAGGCGTCCAGCGCCGGAAGCACCCGCTCCCATACGGCTGTCAGACGGTCAGCCTCCGCTTCTCCATCCAGCATATAGATGGCCGCCGCCCCAACCGAACCGGCACATACGGCCGCCCAGTTATTAGGCAGACGCTCCCAGCCAAACGGTCCATGTTCAAGAAAAGGGGACAGCACGCGCCGCTGCACCTCATCCCTCAGCCTAAGCTTCACAAGCGAGGGCAGAAGCTCTGCATTCATCATCATAATCTCGCTTAAGGCAAATGCGGTCTCCGCCGCAAACAGATCGATCGTGTACCGGTCACCTAGATCTACCCTGCTGCCCTGCTCCGAATCCGGCCGCTGCGGCAGATGGGCAGGCAGGCACCAGGTGTACTCCTCGCATACCGACCAGATGATATCCGTCAGGGCTTCGCGGTATATGGGGTTATCGGGCTCCAGCCAAGCAAGTATGCCAAATAGGGTCAACCTCTTCCGTTTATTGAAATATACGGCTTCATATTCGCTGCGTGATCCTGTTTCCCCATATAAACGAAACAGAGAATAAGGAAGCGCCGGCACCTGCTCTCCCAGCATCTCTTCCGCCCCTGCCTTCAGCTCCTGAATCATAGAGCGGCAGGCTTCCTCCTTATGTAGCCGCTCACGCTCTTCCTCCCATGACCGGCCGCGGGCCAGCAGCCTCGGCACCTCCGGCAGTACAGAACGCAAGCTTCCCAATTCACCGGCTGCAGCCTTCACCTTCACACCCCCAGCATCAGAATGAGCCGAATGAAACAGCGTGTTTCCCGGCCAGAACTACCCTGCCGGGAAACACGCTGTCCGCATCCATTAGCGGTCATATTCCTTGCGAACTACTGAGCCTCGGCGAATTCCTCCTGCTGCTGCTTGTAGATCTCGTAGAAATCATCCCACCGCAGCAGATTATCCTTCTCCCTGCTCCACCAGTCCTTGTACCAGGCTTCGATCTCAGCACCGCCGCCGCTCTGCCATTTGGCCTCCGCATCCTTCAGCGCCTGCTCAACCGTGTATTTGCTTCCGCCGATAATTGACTGCGTGAACAGATCGCCTATGGCCGTCTGAAGGTTGGTCATCTGCACCTGCATATCCTTCGGAAGCTGCGGCATATGCTCGGAATGCGTAATGCCCTCTCCGACAACAAGATCCGTCATATAGACATCGCGGGCTTCCTTGAACAGACGCAGCCCCTCCTTCTGAACCGGTATCGATTCATTAAAGAATGTTTCCGTATAGCCGCATTTGCCTTCCTCCAGCCTGCTGTACAGCATCGCATAATCGCCCGCCCAGCTTACTTCGTTCTTGTATTTGTCCTGATCTGTAATTTCCGGGCATCCGTTCGCGCCTGTTGTATAGTGCTCGCCTTCCATGCCATGCTTGAATATGCGGCCGGTCTCGATGCGTGTCAGGAAATCAATATGCTTCATAACCGCTTCCGGGTTCTTGGCCCTGGCATTCACGACAGCCGTCATCTGGACAGGATTGTTCCACACTACCGTATGATGGCCAACCGGAGTAGCGGGCAGTTCAATGACCTTGAGCTTCGCGCCGGGAACATTGTGCAGCAGTGTATCGAGCTCCTTCGTCGCAAAGCCGGTGTAGTCCCCCGTCATCCATCCGATCATGCCGATTTTCCCATTGAGAAAATCCTGTTTAGATTTTGCGCCGTCCTTGTCAGTCAGGAAGTCCTTGTCAACCACACCCGCCTCATAAAGCTGGCGCTTGAACTCTGCGGCTGCTTTCATTTGAGCCAGGCCAAGCTCGATTTCACCGTTCTCATTCACGTTGATCCAGTTGGCGTTAAACATATACCGGATAATGCTCGCCGTATCGCCAAACTGCAGGCCGCCGATCCCGTAGGTATCCTTGACACCGTTGCCGTCCGGATCATTCTCGGTAAACGCTTTGGCTACGGCAATCATCTCTTCCGTTGTCTTCGGCGCCTCCAGATTCAGCTTCTCAAGCCAATCCTCCCGGATGAAGAAGCTGACCAGCGGATATACCTCATTGATCCGCCCCACCTCGTAAAGCTTGCCATCCGTCTTCGTACCGGCCTGCTTCAACTGCGGGAACTTCTCCAACAACGCTTTGTATTCCACACTGTGATTTGCAATCAGATCATCCAGCGGCAGGAGCTGCTTCTGGTCAAAGAATGTATTGCGCAGACCGGTGCCAAATTCAAAGATCAGGTCAGGTGCACTTCCGGAAGCGAAGAGCACGTTCAGCTTCTGCTGCGATTCCCAGCGGGGGACTGCTGTGAATTTTACATTCGCAGGCCCATTTTCATTGATCCACTTCGTCCACATATTATCCTCAATCGTCCCCATCCCGTTAGGAACGCTACCCCGGTCATAGATTGTCGAGGATATATTAACCCGCTTCTCACCGTTGTCCGCAGCAGTCTGCGGCGTGCCTTCCGCACTTTGCCTACTGCCTTCGCCGCTGTTGTTAGAGCACCCCGCCAGCAGCCCGGCTGCCATTGCCGCAATCAGCGGCAGCTTCATCCATTTTCCCATGCGCATGAAACAACCCTCTCTCTTATTATGTCGTTATGGAAGCGGGCCCGTCTGTTAACCTTTAATCGAGCCCAGCATGACGCCTTTAACAAAATACTTCTGCAAGAATGGATAGACCGCGAGAATTGGAAGCACCATGACGATGACAGCAGCGGACCGAATGCCTTCCGGAGTAAGGTTGGCGATCAGATCAGGGTCTGAGAAATCCTGTACCATCGAGTTCGACATGATCATGTTCTGGACCAGAACCGTCATATTGTATTTGCTCGTCTCGTTGATATAGATCAGAACGTTCATGAAGGAGTTCCAGAAGCCTACACCGTAGAAGAGCGCGATGGTTGCAAGCAGCGGCTTAGACAGCGGGAGCACAATGCGGAACAGCAGGCGCCATTCCCCGCAGCCGTCAATTCTGGCCGCCTCGTCTATTTCAGATGGAATATTGGCAAAATAGGATCGCATGATCAACATGTTGTAAGCACTTACAAGGCTGGGCAACCACAGCGCATAGTAGCTGTTCACAAGACCTAGGCTCTGAATAATGAGATAGGTCGGGATAAGCCCGCCGCTGAAGATCATCGTGAAGACGATCGCCATCGTGAAGAAGCGCCTCGCGTAAAACTGTTTCCTTGACAAGGGATAAGCCGCCATAATGGTGAAGGCCATGCTGAGCAGCGTGCCGATGACTGTGATCTGGACACTGTTCCAGAAGGCATTCAATATAGGCGTTCCGGTAATCAGGTTCTCGTAAGAGAAGAGCGTAAAATCCACCGGCCACAGGCCCACCTGGCCCGCCATTACCGCCTTGGCATCGCTTAGAGACAATGCGACAATATTCAGGAGCGGCAGAATACAGCTCAGCGCAACCAGTATAAGCAGGATATAGTTGACGACATAGAAGATTTTCTCGCCTCTTGTAGCTCTCAAGCTCCGCCCCTCCTTACCATAATCCCTCATTGAATCTGCGCGCGATATAGTTGGCCGTTACGATCAGGATCAGCGCCACCAGTGATTCAAACAGCCCCATCGCCGTCGTCAGGCTGAACTGTGCGCCCTGCAGGCCGGTCCGGTAAATAAACGTGCTGATGACATCGGCAATCTCGTTGACATTGGAATTTTGCAGCATGTAGACCTGGTCGAAACCTACCTCCATCACCCGGCCCATCGACAGAATCAGGAGCAGAATAATGGTAGAGCGAATGCCCGGTAGCGTTATGTGCCAGATCTTACGGAACTTGCCCGCTCCATCCATTCCAGCTGCCTCATACAAGCTTGGATCAATCGTAGTAAGCGCTGCCAAAAAGATGATCGCGTTAAAGCCCATGTCCTTCCAAATCCCGGAGCCTATGAAGATGGCCACCCACGATTCCTTGTTATACATAAAGGCGTAGGGTTCACCGAAGAAGCTCTCCACCCATCGGTTGACGACGCCGTTCTCCAGAGAAAACACGGTCAGCACCATCATGGAGATGATGACCCAGGAGAAGAAATGCGGCATGTACACAATGGTCTGCACGGTCCGCTTGAACATCATGTTCTTGACCTCATTGAGCATGATGGCGAGTATGATTGGAACCGGGAAGCCGAACACAATGCTCAGCACACTGAGAAAGAACGTGTTACGGATAATCTCCAGTGTGCGCGTATCCTGGAACAACATCTCGAAATACTTGAAGCCGACCCACGGACTATTCAGAACACCGTCGAAGAAATTGTAATCCTTGAAGGCAATGACCAGGCCGCCGATCGGCGCATAACGGAAAATCAGGAAGAACAGGGCCACCGGCACGAACATGATGAGCAGCGGGATATTGGATTTGAATCGCCGCCATCTCTGCATCTTGAGCCGCTGCTTTGCTTCGGCCCCATGTTCCGGTACCGCCTGCGGGGCAGCCGCCTCGGCAACATTCATAGTAGGGCTCCTTTCTGCATAAGCTTGTTAACGCTCTAGTTGTATTGTAATAATGTAAGCGCCCTCAAACCTTCAATATTTACAACAGTTCTTTTGAAATTCTACACAGTGTACGCAGTATTCCGGGAACCTCTGCCATCCCACAGCCTGCAACTGCAGCCCAAACAGGGCTGTGCCCTTCATCGTCATGAACGGTGGGCCAGCCTTGTTTAATCACGACCCTGCTCCTTCCGGTATTCCGACGGTGACCTGCCCGTCAACTGCTTGAATACGGCTGTAAAGTAGCTCGCATTGTCAAAGCCGGTACGGCCTGCGATTTCCGTCATTCTCAGTCTGCTGCCAGCGAGGAGCGCTTTGGCCTTCTCCACTCTGTATGTGTTGACATAGTTGGTAAACCCCGTCCCTGTCTCCTTCTTGAACAAATTGCTGAGATAGTTTGGCGTCACATGGACATAAGCGGCAGCCGACTGGAGTGAGCAGCTCTCGTGGTAATGGGTCTCAATATACCGGATGGCCCGCTGCACAACATTGTCCTGCTTCTCCTGCATCCAGCCGGTGAACAGGGCTATAAAATCCCGTCCTTTGGCGAGAGCCCAAGATTCCAGCTCTTCCGCCGTGTCCATCAGCAGAATCGCACCCGGTTTCAGATCCTCGTATGAGCATGCCCGCAAATGCTTAAAATCCTGTGTCAGGATGTCGAAGAAAACGGCTGTCAGGGTATAAATTTGGGCCTTGCAGTCCGCAAGCGGCAGCGAAGACGCCTGCCTGATATGCGAAGTGATCCGTTTCTCCGCTTCCTGCAGGCTTCCGGTTACCAGCATGCTGAGCAGCTCCTCCCGGAGCTCATAGGAACTATCTGTTTTCACATGAACCGTTGCCTTGTCCGCCGGGCTGCCGGATCTCATCTGCTCATACTTCTGACCAGCCTCCTCAGCAGTCCGCAGCAACCCTCCAGGCAGCCAGCTCGTCCTAAGTCCGATCAGCTCCTGCACGGCTGCGGCCAGATGCCGGCGGTAGTCGGCCGCATCATCGCCCGGTTCGAGCATGAACGCGTATTCGTCCTTCCTCATCGGCAGCGTAAACCCTGCGACCCGGTGAAGCTGAAGCAGCTCTTCTGCCATATTGGAGACCGCATAGTGCAGCAGCCCTTCATCCCGGGAGCTGTATGATTTGCCCTCGGGGCAGAAGCTTTCCACCCGAAGCAGCCACAGCTCCCTGTCCTTCCCAATTCCTTCAAATGCCTCCGTACCGGCCGGGCTGCAAGGCAGTCCGAGAAGAATGCCCTGCAGGAATGAAGCCTGCTTCTCCCGCTCCTGCGCTCTTTGCTCCGCCTTCCTTAGGCGCATTTGCTCATAAGCCTTACGCAGCACTCTGCAGGTTTCATCCAAGGCCAGGGGCTTCAGCAGAAACTCAGCCGCTCCGTAACGCAGCGCCTGGCGCGCATATTCAAAATCCCGGTAGCCCGTCAATATGATAACCGACACGTCCGGATACTGCTCGGCCAGGCGGCCGCAAAGCGCCAGACCGTCCATAACCGGCATGTTAATGTCGGTTATGACAAGATCGGGCGGCATTCCTTCGATAACAGCAAGTGCTTCCTCACCGTCAGAAGCTTCTCCGACGACCTCCCAGCCCAGCTGGTGGTTGCCAATCAGCTTGATCAGTCCCTCCCGAAACCAGGCTTCGTCATCCACCACCAGTAATCGGCCGATCATGTTGGCATCATCCTCCCGATGTATGATAAGGCAAACGCAGCAGCACAGTGGTTCCATGGCCAGGTGGCGATCGGAGCTCCATTCCATACGGATCGCCATGAATCAGGGCGATGCGCCTCCTGACGCTGCTGATCCCGATCCGCTCCCTTCCTCCATTCTGTATGCCGGTGTGGATATGCAGTCGTCTTAATGTCTCCTCATCCATACCGCAGCCGTTATCCGATATTTCCAGCATCAGATAATCCGGATCTTCGTCCACAGCCGGCTTTCTCCACCCGCGTATGGTCAGATTCCGGTCTGTCTTCTTGTTGATGAATGCATGCACGAAGGCATTTTCCGCGATCGGCTGAAGCAGCAGCCGGATCACACGGCTATCGAGCAGATCATCCGGAATATCGATCGTAGTGAACAGCGCTCCCTCATATCTCGCCTTCTGAATGTTAAAATAATGCTCCATCTGCCGGACTTCATCGCCAAGTGTCGTCAGTTTACCTGCTGGCTCCAGCGTATACTGCAGCATTTCGGACAGCGAATTTACCAGCCGGGCAGACGCCTCATCGCCAAGCACGTAAAATTTCCAGAAGAACATACCCAGCGTGTTATACAGGAAATGCGGGTTCAGCTGGGCCTGAATCGCCTTCAGCTCCGCTTCCTTCTCACTCAGCTCCCGCTGATACACCTCACGGATCAGCGTCTCAATCCGCCCAGCCATCTGGTTGAAGCTCTCGCCTATGAAACCAAGCTCATCGCGTGTTTTGATATCCACGCGGGTATGAAATGCCCCGTCCCTGACCCGCTTCATGCCAAACACCAGGCTGTTGAGTGGACGGAGCAGCCGCTTGCCAATAAGGGTAATAATAATCCAGGAGAAGAAAATACTGGCCAGCGCCGAGATAACAGCTACCTGCAAAATCACCCAGCTCCGGCTCTGAATCTGCTTCAGCGACACCTTGCTGACCAGCGTGAAATTTACTTTGTCCGACTGCTGCTGCGTGTACAGATAACTGACCCCGTTCTCACTCCGGATTTCACCGCGCTCCCCCGTCAGTTCCTGCAGCTCAGTGCCGCCATCTTTCTCCCGGTTTAACGTGTACAGCAGCCGGCCTTCCGAGTCGTATAAGTAAGCATTAATATCCTCATGCACCCGCAGATCCTTCAGGTAGGATTCGAACAGCGAGGAATTGAAGAGAATCACCATCATGCCATAGGTATCCAGCTCAATGGAGCGCATCAGCCTTCCTGCCAATATGCCGTTGACCCCGCCTTCATCCTGATCGTTCAGCTCCTGGAGCGGCATCCAGACATACTCCCCGCTTGTTCCCTCCAGTCTAGACACCGCCTTCTTCAAGAAATCCGGATCCAGCTGATAAAACAAGCTCGTCATGGTACCGAGATTGATGACATTGCCCTTGAGATCATAGATCCGTATGCCCATAATTTCCGGCGCGTCAAGCCGTACCTGATGCAGCTCCTCATTTAACGCCTTCTCAATGACCATCCGTTCATAGGAGGTCGCATTCGGCTGCTGGCCGCTGATTGCCAGCTTAACCGAAGGGTTCAGTGTAATATAGTCGGTAATCCGGTACATATCTCTTACACGCGCATCCAGTCTGGCTAGCACCTGCTCTGTTGTCAGCTGATACTGGCGGCTGACCTCCTTGTTAAAGAAAGAGAGATGAACCTGGTACGTCACAAAGCCGGCCGTGCTGAAGATAATCAAGTTGGCAGCCGACAACATCAGAACCAGCTTCGTACTGAAGCTGAATCTCTTGCGGTCAAAGGTCTTTTGCGAAGGTGGCATGGAGCAGCAGCCCTTTCCAATAGGTGTTGGTTTCTTATTTTCTCATACCATCCCATATATGAAAACGCTTTAACCGTTCAAAAATCCAGCTGTTTTGGTTAAAAATCCGGTGTACTGCCTCAGGCTGCGAGACCCAAAAAAGACAGGAGTCAAAGGCCGCTGACGGCATCTGACTCCTGTCCTGCGTTATACAAGCTGTTATGCTTGGGCGCCTCTGTCATCCTTCCAGATGACATTCTCGCCGTAGCTCTTGCCCCAGTTGTACATCATGTTCAGCACGGGCATCAGGCTCTCCCCGTGGCTGGTAAGCGAATATTCCACTCTCGGCGGCACCTCTGCGTATACCTTCCGCTCGATCAGCAGATCCTCCTCGAGCTCCCGCAGCTGGTTCGTGAGCATCTTTTGCGTGATATTGGGGATCAGCTTCTTCAGTTCACTGAAGCGCTTGGTTCCTTCCAGTCCAAGATGCCAAAGAATGATCAGCTTCCACTTGCCCCCGATGACAGCAAGCGTCAGCTCCTTCTCACAGTTGATTGCCTTCAGATCAATGCGGTCCTTGATTTCCACTACCATAACGTCCGGCACCTCCCCTACATACAAGGATACAACGAATGTCCCTCGGCTACAAGGAAAGGCCCCTGCCTGCCAGCAAGGGCCTTTCCTTATTTATGTCAGAAGCTGGAACCGTCTTTACTCCAGATTGGCGTGATTGCCGTACATCTGCTCGGAGCTCCATCCGCGCTTGTTCATCATCCGCAGAATGAGGCTGTCGTAGAAAATCAGAAGAGTCTGTTCGAACAAGGATGCCATCGGCTGAACTGTTCCTCCCGAGCGTTCTGACTGTTCCTTCGAATTTCCAGGCAGCTTCACGGTCAGATCAGCGAGCTGACCGATGGTCGATGCAGGATGAATCGTAACAGCCGCCACTTTCGCTCCTGCACCCGATGCTTTGCGGGCCATCGCGGCCAGACTTAGGGTTTCGCCTGATCCAGACCCGATAATCAGCAGATCCCCTTTCCCAATGCCTGGCGTTACCGTCTCACCTACCACATAGGCGGCAATATCCATATGCATGAGGCGCATGGCGAATGCCCTGCCCATGAGTCCTGACCTGCCGGCCCCTGCAAGAAATACCTTGCCCGCGCCCAGAATGGCCTCTGACAGTCCCTCGGCTTCTTCCATGCTGAGCTGCTCGGCTGAATGCATCAGCTCCCGCAGAATCTCAGCTGCATAATCAACATGAGCACCCATGACCGAAACCCGATTAACCCTGCGCGACTAGGCGCTTCATCTCGGCTGCCGCCGCCTTCTTGTCCTGCTCGCCTGTTATGCCGCCGCCCACAATCACGAGGTCCGGCTGAGCCTGGATGACCTCAGGCAGGGTGCTCAGCTTGATTCCGCCCGCGATCGCTGTCTTGGCCTGCTTGACCACCTTCTTAATTGTCATTAGCTCCTCGAAGGAGTTCTTACCTTCGGCCTGATGATCATAGCCTGAGTGGACACAGATGTAGTCCACACCGAGAGCATCAATCTCTCTGGCGCGTTCCTCCATGTTTCGTACATTGATCATATCCACCATAATCTTCTTGTTCTGCTTCCGCGCTTCTTCCACCGCTCCGCGGATCGTTGAGTCGTCCGAAACGCCGAGCACGGTTATAATATCTGCACCCGCTTCCGAGGCCTTCATGACCTCGTAACCGCCGGCATCCATAATTTTCAAATCAGCCAATACGCGCAGTGTGGGAAAAGCTTCCTTAATCGCTTTAACGGCATGGAGGCCCTCGTTAATGACGACCGGTGTGCCAATTTCTACGATATCAATAAAGTCAGCCACCTCAGCCAGGACTTCCTTGGCTCCCTCAATATCCACCAGATCAAGTGCAAGCTGCAGTTCCATGTGTATCCGCTCCTTTAGCCTCTTTCGAATTGTAAGTACCAGGCTATTGTAGAGCCAATCCGTTATTACGGGAAGTAGGCACTTTCAAGTGGGGTAGTTACGCAGAGGATACTATTGGCCGCTGAAGGCAACCCGCTTCGAACAGGAAAAAGACCTCCCCTGGCAAAGAGGAGGTCCATCCGCGGTTAAAGTTATCCGGCCGGACGCTTATCCGCCTCCTGCATAGCCAGCCGGACCCGTTCGGATAATGCATCCGTGCCATGAATCCGGGCCCAGATGCTGTTAACATAAGCCGGCTGCCCCTGCCTTCCGAACAAGCTGACCATCACAATAACAGCGAAGCTGAGCGGTATAATAAAGATGGACGGGAACGCCAGACTTCCAAGCACCGCCCCGAAGCTGCCCGCCGGGAACACGCCCGTCTCCTTGAGAATATTCAGTCCGATGAACAAAATGCTGCCTCCGCCGCCAACCAGCATACCGGCGATCGCACCGTTGCGGGTCGTCTTTTTCCACCAGATTGAGCATAGCAGCATCGGCACGAAGGCACCTCCCGAGATGGCGAACGCCCAGGTGACCATCATCGCAATAAGCGACGGATACGCTTTATCAAGCCCGATCGCCGGGATGCCGATCCCGACGAACAGCGAGAACAATCCCATCACGACAACCGCAATCTTGCCAACCAGAACCTTCTTCCACTCCGGTGCATTCGGATTCACGTAATTCTCGTAGATGTCATGCCCCCAAGATGCCGCTGAAGCGATGAGCAGACCGCCTACTGTTGAGAACATCGCTGCAAAGGCACCCGCAGCTACATAGCCGAGACCAAACTCACCGAACAGCAGCTTGCCGAGGACCGGCATAATCTGATCGGACTTTAGCAGCAGACCATCTACTGTCAAGCCTGTTATGGATGGATCAGATCCGGCCAGCTCGCTGACATACTTGCGCCCCCCCATGCCCGCAACCGAGCTCATAATATAGAAGAAGCCGATGAAGCCCAGCACCCACAGCGTTGTCAGCCTTGCCGATTTGCCTGAAGGGTTCGTATAATACCGGTTCATAATATGCGGCAAGCCCATGGTTCCCAGCACCAGAGCAAGGACCATTGAGAATTGGTTCAGCCAGTCATACCGGTGCCCGGGCTCCTGGAAGATCATCGTCCGCTCAGGATGCAGCTTATTCGTCTGAGGAAGAACCACATTAACTGTAGCCCCGGGATCTCCCTTCTGCACAGCGGCCTCTACGACAGCGAACGCTTCGGGACTCATCACCTCCCGGGCCTGATCATACGGTCTGCTTCCTTCTTCCCCTTCCATCAGCTTCGCTACCGTCATCGTGGACGGATTTACCAGCGGCACCCGCTCGGAAGCATAAGAGCCGACCCCGTTAATTAGGATTAGGGCGAAGACAATGAACATGGCGGTAAACAATACCCAGAACTGAATCATCTGGTTCAGGGTCGTTCCCTTCATCCCTCCTACCGCTACGTAAAACATCATAATGATTACGACTGCCACTACGCCGGTCTGGTAAGGACTCATGCCCAGGAAACCAACACCTACGAGTACATTCCATGTGTTACCGGCTCCGACCATCTGCGGCGCGAGGTAGAAAATACAAATCAACTGCACCATGACTACTCCAATGATGCGTGCCACATGGCTTCTGCCAAAGCGTGCGAACAGAAAATCAGGGATCGTATATTCGCCAAACTTGCGCAGCGGGCTCGCGAGAAACAGCACGACCGGTACAAAGGCGGCGCCAAAACCGATCGCATACCACATGCCGTCAACACCCGAGGCATACACCGCCGCAGCCACGCCCAGGAAGGAAGCCGCTGAGAAGTAGTCGCCGCAGATGGCGGTCGAATTCGTCAGCATGCCAACCTTCCGTCCCGCGAGATAGAAGTTGGCGGTACTCGAATTAAATTTCCGTGTCACAAGCGAAATGACAATCGTGATAATGATCAGTGTCAGCACCATCATGATGGCGTACGTATTCAGCATGGTATGGTACACCCCCTACTTGAGTTTTTCGTCAAGCTGATTCGCTCTTCTTACAAACAGATAGGCGAGAACCCAGTAGAACAGGTGAAACAGTAAGACTGTTGTCCAGAAATTAAGGGACAGGCCGGCCAGAAACGGTCTGCCGTACCACCATTCAGCCGTACCGCTGAGGAAAGGAATCATCAGGGTCACCACGAAGAATACCGTCCCGAACGAAAAGCTCAGCTTTCTCTGCTGCTTGTAGGACTGGTCTACCTGGCGCATTTCTTCTTCCGTTACGAATACAGAGGTTTCGTTAAGCGACATATCCTTACGTGCCATTGTCGGAACTCCTCCTTTATAACGCTGTGAAATTACGACCAGCAAACAATTCCGCCATTCACCTCCCTTTACTCATGTAAGCGCTTATAATTGTGTCAACATTGTGAATATATCACGGATTCCCAGTATCCGCCACCCTTTATGAAAAGTCTTCTAATCGGGAGCCCAAACGCAGAAGAGGCATACGGAACTGTAGTTCCGTATGCCTCTATGTCTCCAGATAACCCGATCTGCATATTACCTCAGCTTTATTTCCTGCTGGGCGGTTATCCCTTTTTCCGCAGCATCATCGAATATCTTTGAAACCGCCCCGATGCTGACAGGCTTGCTAATATACTCATCCATGCCGAGCTCAAGATATTTTTCCCGGTCACCCTTCATTGCATGGGCGGTTATGGCAATAATGAACGGTTTATACTCCCACTTCGTCTCCATTCGGATTCTCCGGGCTGCCTCCAACCCGTCTAACACTGGCATCTGGATATCCATGAAGATCATATCATAGGGGTGCTGCTCGTACGCCTCAACAGCCTCCAGTCCATTAGAGACGATATCAACCTGGTAGCCCAGCCGTTCAATGATCTTCTTCAAAACGATCTGGTTCACGTTATTGTCTTCTGCAATCAGTATACGGAGTGATCCGGACACCGCCCGTTCTTCCTTTGAGGGGTGAGCTTCTTCCTCTACCGACTGGAATGTATCTGAAGTGCTGAACGGCAAGGTAAACGTAAATACAGCTCCTGTTACATCTTTCGCTGACTCATACCAGATTTCTCCGCCCATAAGCTGGACCAGCCGCTTGCATATAGCCAGTCCGAGTCCCGTGCCTTCCACACTCCGTGACATAAACGGGTTGACTTGAGAGAACGGTTCGAAGAGCCGGTTTACCTTGTCCTCCGGTATCCCAATTCCTGTATCTTTAATAGAAAAGGAAAGGATAATCTCTCCATCTTCCTCAGACAGGCACTCAATAGACACGGATATCGTCCCGCGGGGCGTAAACTTGACTGCATTGCTGAGCAAATTAATCAGAACTTGTCTGATCTTCATCATATCGCCAGCAACGACCGCAGGGACTTTGGGGTCAACGGATGTTTGAATCTCCAGGCTCTTATCCAGCGCTCTCGGAATAAATACCTGCAGGGTATCCGACAATGTTTCCCTGATATTAAACGGGCTGATGACAAGCTCCTCCTTGCCCGACTCAATCTTGGAGAAGTCAAGGATATCATTAATAATGCTCAGCAGCGTCTCGCCGCTCCGCTTGATGAGCTGAACATATTCCTGCTGCTCTGTATTCAGGCCCGAATCGAGAAGCAGATCGGTAATTCCGATTACGCCGTTCATCGGGGTCCGGATTTCATGGCTCATCATAGCAAGGAAATCACTCTTGGCACGGTTCGTTTTCTCGGCGGCTTCCTTCTCTATAATCAGCTTCTTCTGTTCGGTCATATCCTTGGCGATGAGATAGAAGCCCACATTCTCATTGTGGATAATGATCGGAGCCAGCGTAGACAGTACCTCAACCTCATGGCCAGCTTTATTTCGGATAAAGCTGATTTCCTTTTCAACAACGGAGTAATTCAGCGGATTGGATAATATGCCGTTCATGTTTTTAATTCCAATCAGCCTGGAAATTTTGCCGCCTATCAGCTCTTTGATCTCATAACCGGTTACCTGTTCGGCCATTTGGTTGCCGTTAATGATACGGCCATCCAGGCCAAACGAAATAATTGCATCGTGATTATACTTCTTCAGCGATGTATAGCGTTCTATACTTTCCTGCAAGCCCCGTTCCGCGGCCTTGCTCTTCGTCACATCCACAGCCTGTAAAATGAAGTAAAGCGGTTTCTTAGGCTGCTCTGCCTGAACAAGCGAGACATGGAGCGACGCGTAGATTTCTTCGCCCTTCTTGTTCCGGTGCCTCTTCTCTATTTCAAACGCATGACTTTGGCCATCCAGCAGCTGCTGCAAATAGTTATCCTCACGCTCTCCATCGGGATTGATGAAGTCCTTAGGAGCAACCGCGTACAGCTCACCTTGCGTAAGTCCGAATATGCGGTAAACAGCCGGATTAACGCTGATCCATTCGTAGTCCAGAGAGATGATGGCTATACCGATTGGAGCATTGTTAAATACATGTTCAAACAGTGGTTGTTGTCCAAACAATTCATCGCTCCCGATTTTCAACTTGAGCACTCCCAACATAGATGTAATTAGGTTGAATACAACCAGCAGTTTTCTTTACCCAAACTCCCCACAATTTAAACACATTTTCGACATAACATAAAGGTATCCTGCCGAAATATGCTCGGAGGATACCTTAATTTGCTTCTATGACAACTCCAGCTCACGGAAGGATACGCCTTCCGGCAGCACGGCATCGATATGCGCTCTAACCGCAGGTCTTGTATGCAGCTCATCACTGAGTACCGCGAATATTCCCTTGTCATTGCGGGATCGGATCAGTCTGCCCATCCCCTGCCGCAGCCGAAGCAGCATATAAGGCAGGTCCACCTCTTCGAACGGGGCAGACGATTCCTTCCGCTTAACCATAAAGACGGGGTCCTGCGGCGGATATGGCAGGGACCATACGATCACATTGGACAGCGACGGTCCCGGCACATCCAGCCCTTCCCATAGACTGACCGCACACAGCACCGTCTGCTCCTCCTGCTGGAAACGCGAGATCAGGTGACTGATTTCCGCATCGCCTTCAAACAAAAAATCCAGTCCGCTGTAGTCAGGATGCACAGCAGATGCGGCCTTGAACCTGTTCAGCTCCTCGCGGCCGCTGAACAAGACAAGTGCCCTTCCTTCCGTCCGGTGTATCAGCCGGGCTGCTGCCTTCAGCTTCTCGTCGAAGGAGCCCGCTTCCCTCCACACAGGAGCCAGCGCTTCCATATGCTCTACATAATCGTAAGGCGAAGGGACCGAGAAGGAGAGGTAATCCTCCACACCGAGGCTGTCTGCAATGAACGAGAAGGAGCCGCCAACCGACAGGGTAGCCGATGAGAAGACGATCGGCATACGGGAAGCAAACACCCTCTCCCGCAGCATCTCCTTAACCGTCCGCGGCATAATGGACAGCGTCAGTCCGCTGCCCGTGCCGCTGGTCCAGCAAATGAGCGTATCCGGATCATTAAACAGCGCCAGAGCCTTCTGCATCATCTCAATATGCTCTTCAACGATCCGCAGCTGGTATTCATTCAGCGTATGCAGCTCGCCTTCGAACACCAATTCTTCCTCTATAGCGTCCAGCAGTGTTCTGAACTGCCTAACTTCCCGTAACAGCCGCGGGTTCAGATCAAGCTGGTTACGGTCTGATCCGGCAATCGGTCGGCTTTGGGCCGCGAGCACTTCAAAGAGCAGGGAGCTTTGGTCAATAACCTCATCGATAAGTACAGCGAGCGTCTCTCGGACCTCTCCCTCCAACAGGCGTGTGATCATGACTTCGAACACATCATGCTTCAGCTTGTAGCCCAGCGCCTTCATGGCCGCCGTTTCCACCAGATGCCCTTCGTCGAACACAACCGAGCTGTGCTCAGGAAGCAGAGCGAGCTGTCCCTCACGTTTGCGGCTCTCATAGGTCCAGACATGCTCCATGTAGTAATCATGCGAGCAGACGATGATTTCAGCCGCTTTGCGGAAATAATCACGGGACAGCGTTTGGCCGCAGCGATGCCTCTTATCACACACAAAACAGTCCTGAAATACATCCCAGCTTATCCTTCTCCACTGCTCATCGTTTAAATCCGGGTACTGCTTGCGGTCTCCATAGGCATGGAAGGACTGCATGGGCGCCGGCTTGCGTACAAATTCCGGAAGCTCTTCATAAATCTCCCGGAAACGGATTCCATCGTCCTCCAGAGCACCCGTGCCTGCGTCATCCAGCTTGCGCAAACAGAGGTATTGGTCCGGGGATTTGCCCAGCCGGACATCAATGTCCAAATCCAGATGCTTCTTCAGCTTGGCGATATCGCCTTCCGGCTTCACCAGCTGTTCGATCAGCGATTCATCCGCGCAGGCAATGACAGCCGGCTTCCCCGTATGCCTCGCATAGAGGAGAGCGTAAAGCAGGTAGACCAAGGTCTTGCCTGTGCCTACCCCCGCCTCCGCAAATATCGTCTTCTTGTCCATATAGGCGCGTTCCAGCTGATACGCCATATAAATCTGCTCGTCGCGGACCTCGAAGCCCGCTTCAGGCAGCACATCGTAAAACACATCCCCAATCCATTCGCCTGCCTGCTGAATGAACGGTCTCTTAGGTTCATAGTCAAACGGATATCTCGCCACTTCTCTTATGCCTCCACATTTACAAGTACAAGCTGCGGGTCGAACGTCCATTATTACACGGGATTACCGGAAAGTCGAGCGAGACGTGAATGATGCAGCTGTTCACCCCTCTGCCGCTTCCGGTGGTATCTACAACAATATGTACAACCTAACAAGTTCCCTCTGCGCCCATCCAATTCCTTCTAATTGTATATCCTCCCCGCCTCCACCAGACGTCTTATCCCTTCTCTCAGCCGGGTCTCGTTAAGATACGAATAACTTAAGCGAATATGCGTGGACGTTCTATTCTCGGAATCAAAGTAGCTGCCCGGGACAAAGGACACAGAGCGTTCAAGGGCAGAGGCAAGCAGCCGGTTAACATCTTGTTCTGCAGGAAGCTGAACCCAAAGGTTCAGGCCGCCCCCGGGACTGACCCACTTCCAGTCCGTACGGGACAATTCCTCCTCCATCACTTCCTTGCGAATCTGCAGCGCAATCCTAAGCTTGTCAAAGTGCTGCTGCAGCCGGTCTGACTCAAAATAATGCAGGAAGATCTTCTGATTCAGCAAGGGTGAACCGTTATCCGCCAGTGACTTGGCCGTCACCAGTACGTTCATCAGAACTGGCGGGCAGATAACCGCAGCGATCCGAAGACCGGGAGAGACGTATTTGCTGAAGCTTCTAATATATACAACAGATTCTGCTGTATCGAACGTATAGACAGGGGGGACGGGCTTATTCTCAAAATAGATATCAGGGTAGGTATCGTCCTCAATAATCAGACAGCGGTACTGCTCGGCCAGCTCGACCAGTCTCTTGCGCTGATCCGCGGGCACCACGGCGCCCGTAGGGTTGTGGAAGGTTGGATTCATATAGAACAGCCTTGGCCTGCAGGCTTTCATAGTCAGTTCAAGCGCATCCATATCATAGCCGGATTCAGTAATATCAGTGGTTACAATATGAGCCCCCTGTGCCCTGAATGTATCGATGGCCGCGCTGTAGCTGGGACGCTCGAGCATAACAACGTCTCTTGGCTTAAGGAAGGACAGCGCGATCAGATGAATGGCCTGCTGTGCGCCTGTCGTGATCAGTAGCTGCTCCGGAGATACGTAAGTCCTGCAGGTCCGCGTAAAATAACGGGCGAGCGAATCCCGTAATTCACTATCTCCTTCAACCGGCGCATAGGTGGACAGTACCTTCGGATACAGGTCAAACACCTTTTTGACATAGTCAGAGAAGTATTGGTTCGGCAGCAGGCTGGGGTCAATCAAGGCCTGGGTCAAATGATAATCAACGGCTGCCGATTGAAGGGCGGACAGAAGGTTCTGCTTCGGATAAGCATTTACAAGCGGCTCATCACTATATTCTTCCTGTGCGATGCCAGCCTGAACATAATAGCCTGCTTTGTCTTTGACATAGACCTTGTTCTGCTGCTTCAGCTGCTGGAAGGCCTTAAACACCGTCAGCCGGTGAACCTGCAGCTCCAGCGCCAGCTGCCGGATTGACGGCAGCTTCTCATGCGCTTTCCATTCCCGCCGTTCAATACGCTGTACAAGCAGATCGTAGACCTGTTCAAACAGATAGGACTGGCCCTTCTTTCTTGATAAATAACTCACCGCTTGCGCCTCCTCTCCCGACAAGTTTATCACATGAATGCTTCATCTGTTCTATTCTTTGCCATCTGTTCTGCCGTATTCCGGTTATGATGACTTCCATGGAGGGGATATCGATGATTGTAGTAAATTATGCAGTAATGTGCCTCATATTTGGCACAACCTTTCTGGTGATCAAGATCGGGGTCGATGCCGGAGTGGCGCCTTTCTTTGCAGGGGGACTTCGCTTCTTCACAGCAGGGGTTATTCTGTTCCTGGTAATGCGGATCAAGGAGAGAATCCCCCTTAAGCTGCTGATAAGCCGTGATCTGCTGCTGATGGGCATCGGACTGACATTCGGTACCTTTGGTGCACTCTATTGGGCGGAGCAGCATGTCTCCTCCGGGATGGCTTCGGTTCTGTCTGCGAACGGCACCCTGATGATTATGCTGATGCAGACCTTTATCCTAGGGCAAAAGCTGAAGCCGGCCGCTATGGCCGGCTGTATGGTAGGAATCCTGGGGGTATTGCTGCTCATTCTGCCCAGCCTTTCGGTATCCAATAGCAGCCTGTGGCTGCTTGGCTGTCTGACAATTATTGCAGGAGAAGTTTTCTATGCCGGGGGTACACTGTATGCACAGACGGCAAGAGAGCGGACGAAGACATCCCCCCTCGCCGCCAATGCCGTCCAGATGATGCATGGCGGACTCCTGCTTCTCGTGCTATCCCTATGTACCGAGGAGGTTCGGTGGACGGCCGTCGTTCAACCTGCATTCCTCGGATCAATCAGCTACCTGATCGTTGTCGGCTCTATTGTAGGACACAGCCTGTACATGTATTTGGTCAGCAAGACCAACCCGGTATTTCCATCTACCTGGCTGTATGTCTCGCCTCTTATTGCCTTAACAGCAGGTGCTGCTCTCTATCAGGAGAAGCTGACCTGGCTATCGATCATCGGGGCACTTACCATCATTGCGGGGACCGTCCTGGTTAATATAGGGGCACTGCGCACCATAATGATGAGAAGATGGGGTTAATTACTCTTGCTGCGTGCCAGGTGCGGCAGTGGTCTCACTATTGCGGCTGCGCCTCTTAGCACATGGTATTCGGTTACTTTATCACGGTTGTAAGTCCTGCCAGTTAACCGCTCCCTTATCGTTAAATAAGGGATGGTCCTCGCACCGGGTAATCCGGTTATTGGAATCCACAAATACAACCCGAGGCACAAGCCGCTTGACTTCCTCTTCCTCAAACATCCCCATGCTCAGAATAATAACCAGGTCTCCAGGCTGAAACAGATGGGCAGGCGGTCCGTTTAGACAAATCTTGCCGGTACCTTCCCCTCCCGGTATGGCATAGGTTTTCCATCGCGCTGCATTACGCAGGCTGGTGACCTGCACCATCTCATAAGGGTGGATATTGGCTTCCTTCATTAACGCTGAATCAATCGTTATGCTGCCCACATAGTCGAGGCTCGCTTCCGTCACCGTCGCTCTATGAATCTTTCCCTTGCACATCAGTCTTTGCAAAATGAATTAATCCCTCTCTTTCCAGCAAGGTCACCTACATTAAACTATTCACAGCATACGAGGCTGCCTGGGCAGGAGATGAATTTTACACACCCCTGCCTTATATCCACACTGTCTATTGGGATGAACATAAGCTGTTAAAGGTTATATCCGACTTGACAGGAGGACCTCAGGTAATGAATTACGGCTTTCTATGCCGCGCTTGCGGACTACGACTTTCTTTCCAGCCAGGAACAAGCAGATGCCGCTGCGGCGGGACCCTGCTGGTCGAATATGACTTGGAACGAGCTCGCCGAACCCTTACCAAGGAAAGCCTCAAGCATAGAGTTACATCCATGTGGAGGTACCGGGAGCTTCTGCCCGTACAGAGTAAGGACAGCATTATCTCACTTGGAGAAGGCTGGTCGCCACTAATCCGGCTGCATTATGCCGAGCGTCTGCTGCCCTTGGGAAAGCTGTGGGTGAAGAGGGAGGAGCAGAATCCGACAGGCAGCTTCAAGGCACGCGGCTTCTCGGCTGCGCTCTCCATTGCCCGTGAGTACGGCATTAATAAGGTAGCAGTCAACTCAAACGGCAATGCGGCATCAGCTTTAGCAGCATATGCAGCATATGCTGGGATGGAGGCCTACGTGTTTGTCCCCCGGGACTGCCCCGGTATCATTGTTGAAGAATGTGTACAATATGGCGCCCATACGTGTTTGGTCGATGGATTCATTCATGACGCCGGGAAGATCATCATAGACGGGCAGCAGGAACAAGGCTGGTATAACGTGGGGACACTGAAGGAGCCTGGCAGAGCGGAGGGCAAGAAAACGATGGGCCTTGAGCTGTCCGAACAGCTGGGCTGGAGACTGCCGGACGTCATCATCTATCCTACAGGCGGCGGCTCAGGTGTAATTGGCATGTGGAATGCTTTTCAGCAGCTCAAGCAATTAGGCTTTATTCAAGGTGATCTGCCGAGAATGGTAAGCGTACAGGAAGCCGGATGCCAGCCGCTTGTTGATTCCATGGCGAGCGGCAGCGGATTCAAGCCACAGAGCGGGCATGTCGATTCCAGTCCCACAGGCATGCGAGTACCACATCCCCCTGATGGTCACTTAATTCTGTCTATTCTTCGTGAGTCGGGCGGGATTGCAATAGCTGTCTCTAGAGAGGAAATTCTGCAGGCCGGGGCTGCCTATGGCAGGCAGGGGATATCCGCTTCCCCCGAAGGAGCGGCAGCGCTGGCCGGTCTGACCCGGCTTATTGACCAAGGCTGGATTCGTCCGAATGATGAGGTTGTCCTGTTTAATACGTCACATGCCATGAAATACATGCCGTGGAAGCTTGCAGCGAGCCTGCCTGTCGTCAAGACTTATCAGGACTGGCTGCGAGCAGTTAAGTAAAGGTTTAGCAGACATTCGGTGCCGGGCTTACCCATAACAAAAAGGATTGGACAGCTTGTCCAATCCTTCTTGCACTTCAGTTATGCTATTAAGCTTTGTTCGAGGAACCAAACTCACGCATTTTGCCGGCAACCGTTTGCTTGATTGCATCGCGGCCTGGTGCCAGGAATTTACGCGGATCGTAAACTTCGAGATCCTTAGTCAGGATTTCACGAGCAACCTTGGTGAATGCGATTTGGTTCTCGGTATTGACGTTGATCTTAGCCGTACCGAGCGAAATCGCTCTCTTGATATGATCAGTAGGAATGCCTGTGCCGCCATGAAGAACGAGCGGCAGCTTTATCATTTGGCAGATCTCTTCCATCTCTTTGAAGCCCAGGTTCGGTTCGCCCTTGTAAGGACCATGAACGGAACCAAGAGCAGGAGCGAGGCAATCAATACCTGTACGCTCTACGAGCTCTTTGCACTCCTTAGGATCTGCGTAGATAACACCGTCAGCGATTACATCATCCTCTTGTCCGCCAACTACTCCAAGCTCGGCTTCAACGGATACACCGCGCTCGTGCGCGTATGCAACAACTTCGCTGGTCGTTTTCACGTTTTGTTCGAACGGATCATGCGAAGCGTCAATCATAACGGAAGTGAAGCCGGCATCAATCGCTGCCTTACACTTCTCTACGCTGGAGCCATGGTCCAGGTGAATCGCCACAGGAACTGTAATCTTCATTTCCTCGATCAGCGATTTAACAATTGAAGTTACAACTGTGAAGCCTCCCATATAACGAGCCGCACCTTCGGAAACACCCAGAATAACTGGTGATTTTTCCTCTTCAGCCGCAGCCAGGATCGCTTGTGTCCACTCCAGGTTGTTGATGTTGTATTGACCAACAGCGTAACCTTCTTGTAGAGCTTTGTTCAGCATGTCTTTCATGGAAACTAATGCCATTGTAAATCCTCCCTCAAAGTAATTACCTATCCAAGTGTATTATACACATTTACTATGAGTCCAGTAAAATCAACTTTATTTGAACAAAAAAAATCAAGAGCATAAAGTATGGACGTTCTATTACTTTCTTCATTATGTACATAATACGGTTGATTTCATTATTCAATCTGGCCTGCCGACATATAGCACCGGCATAGGAATAAGCCGCAGCATAAACTATGCCGCGGCTTATTCCGCATTAATTGTACGGATGCTGCGCTAATTACAGAACAATCGGCAGGAAACCATCCTTGATATACTGCGCAAAAGGAATATGCCCGCCTGACTTATCGCTCCCGACCAGGGACATTCCTGCTTCCCCAAGATCACCGGCGGTATCGAAGAACGCTGAGCATGCTTGACAGCCGCCACGGATAATACCCGACTTCATAACCTGCTTATATAATCCATTAAATGAATGCTCCGCCTTGGCTAATTCACCCGGCCATTGTGTCCCCGCTCCGTCAAAAAGAATCTCCACCTCGAATCCCTCTTCGTGCAGCTCCTGCCCGTATAACAATCCATGAACCGCCTTGCCTATATCCTGTTGATCTGCTTGAATTATAATCACAAATTTATTAGTCGTTGTCATCCCCATAACCTCCATTATATATTCTGATCTCCGCTAAGAACCCAGTTGATTGGCGTCTCATTCTCAATAGTTAAAAATTCATCCATCTCAAACCTGACCATCCGCTCCGCACCCGGCGGCAGAGAAGCCTGATCCTCATTCCAGATAATGTAGGACCGTCCGGTCAGCTGCAGCGAATGTCCTGCTTTAAAGTCAATAAATAGCAGCCCGGTATTGGGATTGAGATGGATATTCCCAAGCGTATTAAACATGGAATTTCCGAAGTAATCCGGAAACATAAGGGTGCCTCTGTCCGTAATCTGCACAAATCCCGCTGGCCCGCCCCGGTGCGAGGCGTCCATGCTCCCCTCTTGGCCACTGCTGCCAATGAAGAAGGTATCCGCCCGGCGTATCCATTCCTGCTGCTGTGGACTTAACTTTGAGCTGCGGTACGCCTGCTTCTCCAGCCGATGATACGACCCGGACGTCTGCAGCAGCCTCTTCTGTATATACTTGGGGCAGTTTCCGTACACCTGCTCTGTCTGTACTGAAAGCCCCCTCCCAGAATGGATGGCTCCTCTCCCGTTGATTCTCAGTCTGATTCTTCGGTTGAAGTCAATGAAGAGCAGGCCGACCGCTGGGTTCGACTGCAGGTTTTTGCCGACAGGATCACTCTCGGGACAGCTTGAAGCGATCAACAACTCCGATTCAGCCATCACCTTGATAAATCCTGGCTCACCGGTCAGATAGGAACACCATACCTTGCCGTCTTCTCCGGCAGTTGAAACGATGACGATGGTTTGACTCTGGAGGAATGCCGACGCCCCTTTTGAAATCACCTGCTTTATGCTTGCGCGGTTCCTCTCCGCCAGCAATTCTTCCCCTGCCAGTCTTTGTACAGCTAATTCACCAGCATGATACACACTGCTCAACGTTTTCACCTCCTTTTATTAACCATCATTAAATTCATATGGGTATTATATAATTATTGATTTAACCTGTATACACTAATTTTGGGTATTAAACGAAATCTTCATAATAAAAGCCCTAGCTGTTTGCTAGGACTCTTCGGAACCGCTATTTTTGCGCCGTTCATGGTAAGCCGCTACCTTCATACGGTTACCGCAAGTTTTTTGGCTGCACCACCGGCGGGTACTGTTCTTGCTGTTATCATAAAAGTACAGGACGCAATCCGGATTTTCGCATTTCTTGACAAGCCCGGGATCGTAATGCGTGAACAGATCAACGGCAGCCTCCGCTACGGGAATGAGCAGATCAACCGGCTGCCGGATAGCAGTCTCACGCGCGGCCGTGAACGTACGGCCGTCCCTGAGCAGCCTGGTTGTGATGACCTGCTCTTTTAGAATGCTGTTTACAGATTCGATGTCCTCTTTGACGATGTCCTCATTCTTCATCCCTTTTTGGACCATCGTGAGCATGCTGCTTCTTAGTGCCACAGCGCCCGCTACAAGCGATTCGCATTTCTCTTGTCCCCACTTTTGACCTGCGGCTTCAATCTGCTCTGGAGTAAAAAAATTCACAAGGACCAGCCATTCCAGAACGTCATTATAAGAACCCAGCAAATCCAGCGGCTTGCCATCAGCTGCAATTTTCGTATTAATGAAATCAAGGGCTGGATGATTCCCTATAAAATAAAAGGAAGGGGGTATCTTTTTGGGCATATCAAGGACTCCTCGGAACTATTATCGCTCTATTATAGCCTTTCTTTCAGGAATAGCCCAGCCGAAAGCCCCAGATCTCCGTCCTTCATCCCTTCACCGCACCCGCTGTCATCCCGTCAATAAAATACCTCTGGAACATTACGAACAAAATAAAGATCGGGATAATCGAGAAAAAGGAGCCGACGATTAGCAGGTCATAGTTGTTGCCGTATGGCGTTAGCAGCGTTTTCAACCCGATTGGCAGTGTAAATTTGCTTGAGTTGCTCAGCACCATGAACGGCCACAGCAGGTTATTCCAGCTGCCCATTGCATTCAAAATACCCATTGCCGCGAAGGCTGGCTTCATGACCGGCAGAATTAAGCGCAGGAATATTCCGTATTCACTGGCGCCATCGACCCGGCCCGCTGCAATCATCTCCCTTGGAACACCAAGCAGATACTGCCGGAAGAAGAAGATCGTCGAGGCACTCGCAATGCCTGGCAGAATAATCGACGAATAGGTATTCATCAGTCCCAGGTTAAAAATCAGACGGTACAGCGGCAGCAGCAAGATTTCAAACGGTACCATCATAATCATCAGGACGCAGATAAACAAAGGCGTTTTGCCTTTAAAATCATAGGCCGTAAAGCCGTAAGCGACAGCTGCGCTGGTAATCAAGGTCAAGGCGACCTGCAGAATAGTGAGCAGCATGGAATTAGTAAACCAAGTAAAATAGTCATGCTGGCCGGAGAATAAGAAGACGTAGTTATCCAAGCTCATGATGGAGAAATCCAGCTGCAGATTAAGGCCATAACGGATGAGCTCCTTGCCCGGCTTGAACGACGCAATCGCAATGGCGTAGAAAGGCAGTAGTACAAGCAGGCTTAACAAGCTGAAAAAGACGAAGAGAAGAATTTTACTTAGACGCTCCCTGCTTTCCATCTTATGACTCCTTCCTGAAAAGGCCTGATAATGCCAGCTGCGTCAGGTTGATGATCATGGTGACGAGGAGCAGCACAAGCCCGACTGTCGCCGCAAACCCAAGATTGTTTTTCTCGATCCCCTGTCGGTACAGATAACCAATAATGGTCAGACCGATATTTTGCGGCGAATTGTTGCCATTCCACAGCATGAGGCTCTCGACGAACATGGCCATGCCGGCGTAGATGCTGATTGTGAGAACGTATATGGTTGTTGGCTTGAGCAAGGGAATGGTGATGTGCCTGAATTTCTGGAACGTCGACGCGCCGTCAATCGAGGCAGCCTCGTAGTAATCCTCCGGTATGTTCTTCAGCCCCGCGAGAAAATACAGGATGTTCACGCCCATCCAGCGCCAGACGGCCAGAGACAGCAGCGCAATAAAGCCGGTCACATGCCCTTTGAGAAACTTGACCGGCTCTACGCCGAACAGGGCTAAGAAGCTGTTGATCAGCGAGCCCTCCATCTCCCCGAACATGAGCCGGAAGATCGTGCCTGCCACAACTACAGAGGTAAGCGCCGGGAAGAAGAAGACCGACTTGAACAGCTCGCGCCCCCACATGAATTTGGCATTAATCAGCACCGCGAATAGCATCGGTAACGGAATGAGGATGACCAAGGTCAATACCGTATAGATCACACTGTTCATGACTGCCTTCAGAAACATCGAGTCATCAATCAGCTTGGCATAATTGTCAAATCCGACCCACTGCGCGGACTGTCCAAGCATCACCTTCTGGAAGCTCATCTCCACGGAGCTTGCGAGCGGGTACAGCCAGAATACGAGGAAGACCAGCACAAACGGCAGAACAAAGACATACGGGGCAGCCTTTTGCGAATAGAGAAAGCGTTTGACCACAGCACAGCCCTCCTTGGATTGGAAGTAAAAGCTACCTTGAACCTTCAAGGTAGCTAAATGAATCCGGACTGCTGCCGGATTACTTCAATTGCTGCTCAATCTGGCTCTGTGCTGCGTTAAGCGCTTCCGTAACATCCCGGTCATTCTCAAAAATTTCATTCAGCGTCGTCGTATACAGCTCATTGTTGATCGTTGGCGAAGCAGGTGTTGATTTGATCAGCGAGATGCCGTCCTTAATCTCATTCAGCACCTCAAAGGGGTTGTTCTGAAAATACTGGACGAACTTGTTATCCTTGTTATGCGTAATGTCTTCCTGTGTCCACAGCTCCGTATTAACGGGGTCAAAGCCAAGGGTATTCCAGATGTTGATGTTGGCATCAAGCGTCAGCTTCGCGTATGCCAGGAAGTCCTTGGCCAGCTGAGCTTCCTTGGTCTGCTTAGTGACGACTGTCCCGGTTCCTCCGCCTCCGTAGGATGGCGGCATCCCCTGCTCGATAACCGGGATCGGCGCAATCGCGATTTTACCCTGCAAATCCGGCATATAGTTCACGTAGCGCGACATGAACCAGAACGGCATCATGGCGCTGGCATAGTTCCCTGTGTTGAACTCGCCATAAGCCTCCTCTGTATCAGGCTGGCCGCCGGCTATCGTGGCAAGGACATTATTCTTCTGCAGATCCTTCAGAATGTCTAGCCCCTTGATCATTTCCGGAGAATTGACGACCGGCTTGCCCTCAGCATCCGTAAAATCGCTTCCCTGCTGCGCCAGCATCATCGACAGCTGCCACCCGGCACTTGTATCCGCTGTACCCATATACTTGCCCGTCTTCTCATAAACCGCCATGCCCGCCTTCTTGTAGTCCTCCCAGGTAACAATGGATTTGTAGTCTACACCTGCCTCTTCCAGAATCTCCGTGTTATAAAAGGCAACCGCCGCTCCGACATGCGTAGGAAGACCGTAGATTGTCCCATCCTTCGTGTAGAGATCCAGTCTCGACTGGACGATGGACTCCTTATAAGGCTCCACGACATCGTTAAGCGGCTCCAGCTGCGGCGTGCCGTTCAAGAAGTCGGGGAATTTCCCCACCTCAATATCCGAAATGTCAGGCGCCCCTTGACCGGTCTGAAGAGCGATGGACAGCTTGTTGTGCATGTCGTCATATGGCATAACCGTTACTTCCAGCTTGATCTGACGATCAGGATGATCCTCGTTCCAGTTCTTAAGCATCGACTGAAAATGCTGGCCATGCAGCTCAACGAATGTCCAGTATTTTAGTTTCACCGCCTCTTCGCCTGCCCCGTCATCCAGCACGGATACTTCACCCGTTGACGAGGTACCGCTGCTGCAGCCGAACAGTACGGCCGCCATGCTCACCATCAGCAAACCCATTAACCACTTCTTCATCCATTGACCTCCTCTGCTTTTTGAACCCGCTGTTGTCTGAATAATCATGTTATGGTCTATGTATATGCAGAGGTAAGCGTTACCATCAACGATTTTATTAATAACCAAATCATTACATTTTCATCACTTTGTTTACGATGGGGCGCATACACGGCAAAAAGGCGCCAGCTCAAAATAAAGCCGGTGCCTTTAGAATTTGCATGATACAGACTATTCCGCTTGAAAATAAATCAGCTCATACGTCGCCGTGATTCCCTCTGGGGTTCCGTAACGCTCTTCGTACCTGCGGAACATATCCAGAAACAGTCTTCTGGAGCCTAGACCAGGCCGCTCCGCAGCCTCCGATACGCTGGCCCCAACCCCCTTCACCGCATGGAGAAAGCCGGGAACGGAAGCGTAAAGCTTTGCCTGTTCGGATCGTTCGAAGCGTACATGGGAGAAGCCCGCGTTTAGGAGATCAGCCTGCCATTCTTCCGGTTCCCGGAACGATAATCCATGCCGTTCTGGCTTCAGGCCGAGCGCTGCGTAGGCACGGGCAAAAGCTTCGTGAAGCTCCCGGAAGGTGCCCGGCCCGAAGGTCGCGAATGCAAGCATCCCTCCCGGCCGCAGCAGCCGGTGCAGATGGCCGATCGTCTCGGCCGGACGCTCCAGCCATTGGAAGCAGGCGCTGGAGACGATCAAATCATATTCGGCTTTCCTGACCGGCTCTGCGGCCCACTCTTCGGCGTCGGCCAGCACGAAGCAGATGTCCGCGGGCGTACCCGCTGTCCGCCGCCCGGCTGCCTCCAGCATGGAAGGGGCAAGATCCAAGGCCGTCACGGTGCGGTAAGCCCCGCCTGCCAGCTTCTCGGTAAGAAACCCTGTTCCGCAGCCAATCTCCAGCACATCCTCCAGCCCTTGAGGATGCGGCAGCCCGGCTGCAAGGTTCCCGGCCATTGTTCTCTGCACCGCTGCGTGGATTTCATAGCCACCTGACGCGCTTCGGTCAAACTGTCTGCGTATGCGATTCAGTCTGCCGCTCATCCCACCACCCCCTAAAAGCTTCGGCCGCTTCCGCTTCCCTCAAGAGGAACGGAACATGTCCTGCTCCTTCCATTGGGAGAAGCCTGGCCCCAGGCAGCAGAGCCGCCAGTTCTTCCGCCGCGCCATACGGGCAGATCCGGTCCAGCGTGCCGTGCATAATCAGAGACGGACAGCGGACAGCGGGCAGCAGGGGCAGAGTGTTCTCGTCCTGCAGAAGCTGAAGTCCGGCCAGAAGCGCAGGCGTCGTCCATGCTTCGGGACCGCCCAGCGGCGGCAGACCATTCTGGCAGCCTGCCGCCCATTCCTCCTCCGTAAACATGGCTTCGCGGAACTGGCTTTCGACCGCCGCCCGGTCTGATTCAAGGCGCCTCTGCATCTGCCGGATCACCGCGTCAGGCCAGCCCTTGTCCCGCTCTGCCCTTGGGCGGGCGAAACGGCCCGTGGACGCTATTAGCAGCAGACCGTCCGCCATTCCCGCTGCGGCCAGCCGCAGTGCCGGCAGTCCGCCCATGGACCAAGCGGCGATGAGCAGCGGGCCAGGCGGTCCTTCCGGCTCGGCGGCATGGGCTTTCGCTGCCGCCTTGGCAGCAGCGGCGAAGATCGCCTCCAGCGATTCCGCCCGGCTGAAGTCAGCGGCGGCATGGCGGAATTCTGGCAGCCGGGCGCGGAGTCCGTCAAATATGGTCCCCGGCATGCCCCAGCCGGGAAGCCATAAGACGGTGCCTCTCTTCTTCGGGCCTGTATAAGACGAATAGCGGTTCAGCATTCCCCGCCTCCTTCTGCCCGGCGTGCAGCCCGAATAATTATCTTCACGGCATCCGTCAGTTCCTCCCTGCTGTGGGCAGCCGACAGGGAGAACCGGATGCGCGCCGTGCCCTCCGGCACGGTAGGCGGACGGATCGCCACAGCCGCTATCCCTTCGTCTTCCAGAGCGGTGCTTACGTGAAGCGCCTCGGCGTTGCCGCCAAGAATCAGCGGGATGATTGGCGAATCTCCCTCTCCCGCCGCCAAGCCCGCCTCCCGCAGCGCTGAACGGAACAGCCTGCCGCTGCCGGACAGCTGCTCCCGTCGCCAATGCTCGGTCTGCACCAGCTCCAGCGACTTAAGCACCCCCGCAACAAGGCATGGGGGAAGAGCCGTCGAATAGATCAGCGGACGGGCCTTGTTCACCAGCCAGCGGATCAGCGTATGGCTGCCGCACACGTAGGCGCCATAGACGCCAAACGCTTTACTGAATGTCCCCATGTGGATATCCACCATATCCTGCACACCTGCTGCACGGCACAAGCCTTCTCCGAACTGTCCGTATAAGCCTCCGCTGTGTGCTTCATCCACCATCAGCATTGCGCCGTACTCCCGCTTCAGCTCGGCCAGCTCCCTGAGAGGAGCCTGATCCCCATCCATGGAAAACACCGCATCCGTTACAATCAGCTTGCGGCGCGCATGCTTGTGCTTCTCCAGCAGGGCGCGCAGGTGCTCCATGTCGTTATGCCGGTACCGGACATGCTCCGCGCGGCTCAGCACAATGCCATCGGTTATGCTCGCATGGTTCAGCCTGTCGCTGAACACGGCATCTCCCCGTCCTGCAACAGCGCTGATTACCCCCGCATTCGCCATATAGCCGTTTGCGAATATCAGGGCCGCATCGCAGCCCTGCCAAGCCGCAACCGCCTCCTCCAGCTGCCCGAAGACGGGATGGTTGCCCGTCACGAGCCGCGAAGCCCCGGCGCCTGTGCCGCCCGTCAGCAGCGCTTCACGCATCGCTTCCGCTATTGCCGGGTGGCCGGCCAAGCCCAGGTAGTCGTTCGAGGACAGGTCCAGCAGCCTGGTACTGCCGGAGCTGCCGGTCTCCTGCTGCAGCAGGCGGCCTGAACCGCCCGGATCCCTCAAGCGGTCCCGCAGCTTCCGTTCCGATGCTTCCGCGGCGCGGCGCTCTAATTCATCATCCATCCATCTCAAGCTCATCGTCCAGATCACCCGGCCTTACAAGGCGCACTGCTCAATCTCGAAGCCCAGGTCCTCGATCATCTGGTGGTCAATAGAGACATCCTGCCCGTCCGTTGTCAGGTAATCGCCCACGAACAGGGAATTCACCGCATACAGAGACAGCGGCTGGAGAGAACGGAGATTCACCTCGCGTCCGCCTGCCGCCCGGAGCTCCTTCGATGGGCAGATCAGCCGGAACAGCGCCAGCACCTTGAGCGCCTTCATCGCCGGGGTGCGTCCGGCATCAGCAAGCGGGGTTCCCGGTATCGCATTCAGGAAGTTAATCGGGATCGAGTCCGCATCCAGCTCACGCAGGGCATAGGCCATCTCCACGATCTCTTCATCTGTCTCTCCCATGCCGATGATGACGCCAGAGCAGGGAGACATGCCTTTCGCTTTTACCTTCTCCAGCGTTTCCACCCGCTGGTCATATGTATGTGTGGTTGTAATGGAAGGATAATTCTCCTTGCTGGTGTTCAGATTGTGGTTATACCGGTGCACACCCGCTTCAGCCAGCCTGCCAGCCTGCTCTTCCTTCAGAATGCCGAGACAGGCGCAAATTTTGAGCGGCATGGTCGCCCGGATTTCCCTCACCGCATCCACTACCTGGTCCAGCTCCCTGTCCGTCGGGCCCTTGCCGGCCGCCACGATACAATAAGTGCCCGCTTGGCGGGCCATCGCTTCCCGTGCGCCAGCAAGCAGCGTATCCTTATCCAGCAGGGTATACTTGGCAACCGGAGCCGTCGAAACGATCGATTGCGAGCAGTAGCCGCAGTCCTCCGGACACAGGCCGCTCTTCGCATTGATGATCATGTTCAGCTTGACCTTCTTGCCGTAATAATGCTTGCGCACCTTGAAGGCAGCCTGCAGGAGCGGAAGCACCTCGTCGTCATCCGCCCGGAGCACGGACAGCCCCTCCTCCATGCTCAGGCATTCCCCGCTCAGCGCTTTATCCGCCAGCAGGCTCCAATCCGTATTAGTGATCTCCAGCTTCATCGTTCTCTTCCTCCCTTAGTTTATCTTGCCTTCATCAAGCAGCCGGCGGACCCGCTCCAGATCCAGCGACCGTCGGACTTTATCAGCCAGCTGTACCGGGCCCGCTTCGCCATTCAGTCTTGGCAGCCTCCCCAAGACCTTGATTCCTCCGTACTTCTCAATCATAGCCGCATTAGAGCTGACGCTGGGATCATCCGCAGGCATTCCCGCTGCTCCATCATTCAAGACAGCCCCGACGACCGGGATTCCCCGGGCCCTTAACGCTTCAGCCGTCAGCAAGGTGTGATTAATCGTACCGAGACCGGACCGGGCTGCGATGAGCACAGGCAGTCCGAGCCTGACGATCAGATCGATTACCAGTGCATCCTTCGTCAGCGGAACAGCCACCCCGCCCGCCCCTTCAACCAGCAGGCCGCCGCCATATCGTTCGGCAAGCCGGATGCCTGGTACTAAGAGATCATCCATAGACAGATCGACTCCCGCCCGTTCCGCCGCCAAGACTGGGGTCAGCGGTTCTTCGAAGGTAAAGGAAGCCACGGCTTCAGGCCGCTCTTCAACTCCAGAGCCCTGAAGCAGGCGCTCCGCGTCGCTCGCGCCGCTCCCAATAAGCACTCCCGACTGGACGGGCTTCCACACGCCGATGTTTCGCCCTTCCTCACGCAGAGCGGCGGCGAGGGCGGCCGTTACCAGTGTCTTGCCTACGCCGGTGTCTGTTCCCGCAACGAACAGGCCCGGAAATAAGGGCTTCTTCGCAGCTGAGCCGCGAACGGTTTCCACGCTGCTCATGCTCCCCATCCTTTCTCCGTCACGGCGATGATGGCTTCCGCCAGAATGTCCAGCATGGCGGCAAGCTCTGTCTCCGAGCTGACAAGCGGCGGAATGAACACCACCACGTTGCCGAACGGACGTGTCAGCATCCCGAGCTCCCGCGCCCGCATGCAGACCCGGACTCCGATCCGGTCCGCCCATTCGTAAGGCGTTTTGGCCGCTTTATCCCGCACCAGCTCTATGCCGATCATAAGTCCCTTCTGCCGGATATCTCCGACATGCGGCCGGTCCGCAAGCGGTGCCAGCCTGCCCGCTGTCAAGGCGGCTTTGCCGTCCACCGCTTCGACGATCCCCCGCTCCTCCATGAGCCGGAGGCTGGCTATCGCCACCGCGCATCCGAGAGGGTTTCCGGTAAAGGAATGGCCGTGGAAAAATGTCTTCTGCTCCTCGTAATCAGCATAGAACGCATTGTACACAAGGTCCGACGCCAAGGTTGCCGCCACCGGCAGATAGCCGCCCGTCAAGCCTTTGCCGACCACCATCAGATCCGGAGATACATCCTCCAGCTGGCAGGCAAACATGGCGCCTGTTCTCCCGAAGCCTGTTGCCACCTCATCGGCGATAAGCAGCACACCGTACTCCCGGCACAAGCCTGCCATCCTGCGCAGACAGCCTGGCGGCATCACGATCATACCGCTCGCCCCTTGGACGATCGGCTCCACGATCAGCGCCGCGATCTCATCTCCGCTAGTCCGAAGCAGACTCTCCAGCTGCGACAGCGTCTCTTCCATTGCGCCGGCTGCACCGCCCTCATGGCGGTAGGCATGCGGATATGGAACCGTATAAGAGGGGAACAGCATCGGACGAAACGTCTCGTGGTATAGCGGAATCGATCCAACGCTTACAGCCCCGATGGTATCTCCGTGGTAAGCCTGGTTCATCGTAATGAACTTTGTCCTGCCCGGGACACCAGTGTTGCGCCAATATTGAAAAGCCATCTTGATGGCAATCTCAACTCCCGTGGCGCCCGAATCCGAGTAGAATACTTTGGTCAGCCCTGCAGGCGCGATGCGGACCAGCTTCTCCGCCAGCTCGACAGCCGGCACGTTCGCCATCCCGAGGAGCGTCGAATGCGCCACCCTTCCCAGCTGCTCTTCAACAGCCCGGTTGAGCTCCGGCACATTGTGCCCGTGAACATTGAGCCAAACCGATGAGAAACCATCATAGTAAGCGCGTCCCTGCACATCGTACAGCATGATGCCCTCGCCCCGTTCGATGATCAGCGGGTCTGTCCGGTTATAATCCTTCATTTGGGTAAAAGGATGCCAGACATAGGATTTATCCCAGTCAGCAAGCCTTTCATACCGTGAATCCATCGAATGCCCTCCACCTTTAAATTATTTGTTAACCATTCTATGAATAATTAGGTTAACATATGTGTAGATTTTAGCTCGACAGATACCGCTTGTACAGCATTTTTTTCCAATATGGCCCCTCTCGCGCACAAAAATCCCAGGCCGAAGCAGAACGGAAGCACCGCTTTCTTCAGCCTGGGACAACGAAAAAAGACCCGTACATAACGGGTCAAATAAGCTTTTGTCTAGCTATTTTACAATCTGAAGATTACCGCAAGTTCTCTACCTTTACATCCGGATTTACATCCGCATCGTAGTCAACATTCTCGGTCTCGAAGCCGAACAGCTGAAAAAATTCGCGGCGGTAGCCTTCAAGATCGGTAATCTCGTGAATATTGTCCGTCGTCACCTGCTCCCAAATCCGCTTGACTTCATCCTGCACGTCTTCCCGAAGCTCCCAGTCATCAATCCGGATGCGTCCCTTCTCATCAACCGGTGTTTCACTGCCATTATACAAGAAGCCTGAGAACAGCCGGTACATCTGCTCGATCGTTCCTTCATGCAGGCCCTTCTCCTTCATCACCTTGTAGAGAGCCGAGATATACAGCGGCACTACCGGGATGGCGGAGCTGGACTGGGTCACAAGCGCCTTGCTCACAGCCACATAAGCTTGTCCATGAAGAGCACTAAGCTTATCGGTCAAATGGCCGGCGGTCGCTTCCAGATCGTCCTTCGCGCGTCCGATGGAGCCCTGCCGATATACAGCCTGGGTAATGTCCGAGCCGATATAGGAGAATGCGACCGTCCGGACGCCTTCAGCGAGCACACCCGCTTCCTGCAGCCGGGTCATCCACCGCTCCCAATCATCGCCTCCCATAACAGTAACCGTATTCTTGATCTCTTCGTCGGTGGCAGGCTCAATTGTGATGTCCGTCACTTCTCCGGTATGGAAATTGACCGTCTTGTTGCTGTAGGGCTGGCCGATCGGCTTCAGAACGGAGTTCACCGGTTCACCGGTCTCAGGGTCATTGCGGCGCGCGGAAGCGACGCTGTACACGACAAGATCCACCTGGCCCAGCTCCTGACGAATAACGTCAATGACATGGTCCTTGGTCTCGTCAGCGAAGGCGTCACCGGTTACGCTGCAGGATTTCAGGCCTGCCTGACGGGCTGCCTCTTCGAATGCGGCGGAGTTGTACCAGCCAGCCGAAGCGGTACGCTTCTCGCTTCCGGCGCTTGGCCGGAAAACGCCGATTGTGTTCGCGCCCGCGCCAAAAGCTGCCGCAATCCGGGCCGACAACCCGTATCCCGTGGAAGCCCCGATAACAAGCACATTTTGCGGACCTTGGATTGCAGGCTTGCCCTTTATGTAACGGATTTGTTCCTCGACTTGACGCCCGCATCCTACCGGATGGGAGGTTGTGCATATAAAGCCGCGTGTTCTGGGTTTAATGATCATGTATTCCATGCCTCTCTCTACCTGAATTTCGGCATTTTTTCATCTGACTTAAATGCCTTAAAAGCTATAGCTGTATCCTATTATAGCAAGCATTTGCCTCAATGAGTACCAAGACCATAGAGCTGCGGTCATGAATTTCTGCTGCTTCAGCAGGAAGCTCCAGCCTGCTAGTCCTTACCCGACAAGTGACCGATCTTGCTGCGGCCCTATGAGACGCGGGAAATGCCCCACCTTGTTACCGCCCCATGATTCGCGGGCTGTCCTGCATCCACCTATTTTTACCAGGCCGCCGTTTATGCGACACCATCACCTCCTGACCCTTCTCTGCCCGGCTAACGAAACTGACACACGCTAATTGCATCATTTCGAGGCACTCTCAACTGTAAGGAAGCTCAGCAGCCCTATTGGAAAGATTTCGCTTAATTTCTTTGGTTTTTAGCGAAATAACGTCGCTCAGTTTCATTACAGAATAGAATCGTCCCCCTGGAGTACCAGACGAAGGCTGATTTAAATGATCCGCATACCGGAAGCTGCATAACCATAAGATGTACATTTACGTATCGTCTGCGTTTACACATGTGCTGTATCCCTTGGTGATGTCTGAATCATAACAGGCCGGCCGTTTATTCGTTATCGGGAGGAATACTGATTTCCTTTGCCTGTAAACCTAATTATCCTGTGAGGAAAATCACCCTTGCACCGCAAACTCCCCTAGGGGGATTCCCGGTTTGCGCCATCTGTTGTACTCCGTTCGTTCTTTATACTTTTTTTAGAATGTGTTTATTGGCTTTTTATACCTGTCGGATAGACTATTCCTGAAGAGTTCCATACGAAGAAAATGGCTTTACTAACGAGGAGGGATTTTATGAAAGTGGTTGTTTGTCCGAAGTATGGTCCGCCTGATGTTCTTCAAATCAAGGAATTTGAAAAACCAGTGCCGAAGGATCATGAAATCCTCGTGAAAGTATTTGCGACAACGGTAACCGTAGCAGATATCAGGACCCGGAGTTTCACGGTTCCGCGTTCGGTTTGGCTTCCAGCCCGGATTGCGCTCGGATTAAGAAGACCAAAGCGGCCGATATTGGGAATGGAGTTGGCGGGAGAGGTAGTGGCGGTCGGCGCAGCTGTAAAACGGTTTGAGAAGGGAGATCAAGTTTTTGCGGCCACGTTGAACGACTTTGGAGCCTATTCCGAGTATAAATGTCTGCCTGAGAATGGGGCGGTCGTCATAAAGCCCGATAATATCAGCTTTGAGGAAGCCGCAGCCATTCCCATCGGCGCTCGCACAGCACTGCATTATCTAAGAAAAGCGAATGTACGAAGCGGGCAAAAGGTTCTTATTTATGGAGCTTCAGGGAGTGTAGGAACCTACGCGGTGCAGCTTGCCAAATACCTTGGGGCGCATGTGACGGGGTTGTGCAGCACCTTAAATGTAGAGATGGTCAAGGCTCTAGGGGCTGACGAAGTCATTGATTACACAACAGAGGACTTCTCCGCCCAAGGAGCGAGATTCGATGTCATATTTGAAGCGGTGAACAAGAGCTCCTTTGCTAATTGTATGAATTCATTAACCAACAACGGTGTCTACATCAATATTACCGAACCTGTACCTGACCTGCGGATGCTCTGGGCAAAATTGACGAGCAAGAAGAAGATTCTGCTGGCACAAAATTCACCTGAAACCGCGGAGGCACTCGAGTTTCTTAAAGACCTTGTAATAGCGGGGAAACTCAAGCCGGTCATTGACCGCCGCTATCCCCTTGAACAAATTGTTGAAGCTCACAGGTATGTTGACAAAGGTCACAAAAAAGGAAATGTGGTCATTAGTTTGGGGTAATTCAATACAACAGCGGTAGTCCGGGACTCTATTTAGTCCAGTTCTACCGCTGCTTCTATTCAAGCCAGTTTCGCCGTCACAAGATTATGTGATTGCTCTTTTTCAATGGACTTCAAGTTCAGAGAGCCGCAATTTCTTTGCGAAAAACTTAAGAGATTTAGCTGAGCAGCTGTTTAATAACTCGGCTATCAACTGTTTCTTCGCATCGTCGATCGGAACACTTACATCATTTGCTTGAATTGAACTCAACCATACATCTGAAGGTTGGTAACACATGCTGCTCCAGCCTGAAGTATGATCATTTTGCTGCGCTGCTCCAGTGATGACCACATCACCGTAATTCTGAAGCTCAACAAGTGATTTTTCGTATTCCCTTTTGCTCTCTTTGGTATGCAAGCCTGCCGCTTTCCGTAAATTCCGCGAATCAATATTTCCATGCTCGCGCAGCACTTTATACAGGTGGTAAGCCGTTCTTGAAAGGAGACCATCCTGGTATCGTTCATCAACCGTCTTGCCCGATGAAAGGATGGACCTGACTGCAGGAAAAAATTCTCTATGTATAAAGCAGGCTTTTTCACTAAAGAACTTACCATACGCAGCAACACCGTCTTCGACCACTCGTATCCGCCATAGCCATGGATCTGTTTCGGTTCCAGTGTGCCAATCATTGCCGGATGCTGCAGCTGTTAAGGACGGGTATTCCGGAACAAAGCCGGAAAAGGGCAGGATCTTATGCTTCTCTATCAATTTTACAAATTCACCGTAAGCTAAAGAATTCATCGTCAACTTCCCCCTTAATTCAGCGGCGTTTCGTGAGTATGGCTTAAATTCAAAAGCTTACTTCTTGGTCGTTATTCGTACAGTGCTCGAATCCGCATCCCAAATGACGTCAGCGCCCAGTGCCTCACTCACGAATCTAATGGGCACCATTGTGGCTTGATTAACAATAGTAGGAGCAGTATTTAACGTGATTTGCTTACCTTGAATCGTTGCGACCTTGGAATCGATGGTCAGCTTGATGACTACACCATTTTTCTCGGAAGTTACACTGCGAGTGGCTCCATTCCATTTAATCTCGCTGCCAAGCGCTTCGAAGATACTACGCATTGGAACGAGAATACTGCCGCCCAAATTCACCGGAGGCTGTTCGTAAGACTGCAGCACACCGTCGATTTCCACATCAATGCCCGATACCGAAGGCATCGTGACCACTTGTCCGTTCTCATCATACATCGTCACGGAAGCATGAGCAGATCCACCATCAAGAGCGATTTGAAATTCGGAGGTCCCGTTAGCTGAAATGTACTTCTTAGATGTTTTGACTGACATCGATTTGCCTCTTGCATTATAAGGGGTGACTTTAACCGTGATTGTCTGCCCCTTCGAGCCATTGGTAACCGCGGTGGTCACGAAGTTTCTGCCGTTTGCCTGATAAATACCGTAGCCCCATGCCTTCGGCACCTGATAACCGCCAGCGGCACGTACCTGTATTTTCTTCACTTGATTGCCTGCCAGCAGTACCCTCTCAAAGTTACCGGTGCTTTGCGAGGACAAGTATTGGTTTGCCGCTCTTACTTCGACTAAACGGCCGCGCGCATCAAAGCCTTGAACGACAGCACCCGCGGTCAGACCAGACTCGCCGTTCTCAATAACAGAGGTAACGGACCATTTACCGTCCACCAGCCGGGAACCGAAAGACAGCAGTTCCAGATGGCTGGCTTTGCCCGTAGCGAAAGCCTTGACTGTACTAATCTGAGACCCCGCTTGCAGTGTAACCTCATAATTACCGACCGATTGTTTTGCTAGATATTGATGAGCCGCCTTCACCTCCAGCAGCTTCCCATTGCTGTCGTAGCCTTCGAATACCACACCAACCGGCCGGCCAGAGCCGCCATTTTCAACGCTAGCCGTTACAACAGTTTTACCTGAAATAACGGTCTGACCAAAACCCAGTAAGGTAATGGCATTTGCATCTCCTGTTGCTTCCACTTTAACCGTATGTATGAGTTCCTTGCGCTTTAATTGAACATTGAAATTCCCAACCGAGCCGTTAGATATATAAGCGTGGGCACCCTTTACCTCTACCGTGCGTCCCTGCTTGTCCAGTCCGAATACCACTATGCCGGCCGTCTGTCCGGATTGGCCGTTCTCCACGGCACCTGTAACTTCGAGGTAATCACCATTGATTCTGCTGCCGTACCCCAGGAGCGCAACATCGATTTTGTTCCCAGTCGGCAACACTTCGACCGATTTTACACTTGCCCCGCTGTCCAGTAGTATTTCAAATACAGCTGTGCTGTTCTTGGACATATACTGCGACTTGCCCTTAATTTCAATCGGATTGCCCTGTTCATCCTTCCCGATGGCAACAGCTCCGCCTTGAGAGCCGGAACCGCTATTATATACATCCACCGTGACTTTCATCTTCCGGTCTACCACTGCGTAGTCAGATTTCAGAATTTGGATATTTCCAGAAGCAGATACAGCTTCACTGAAACCTGCCCCTATTACGGTCATCATCAATGCCGCCGCAAGCATGTAAACCAATGAATTTTTCAACATTTTCTGCAAACTAAATCCCCTCCAACTAAAAATGACAATCAAATTATATCGTATTACGTCTAGCTGCTTAATGTAATGGGACCTTTTACTCCTATATATAGGGATATATATCCATTTATAAAGCCATATATCGACATAATTCGCACAAACGAAAACGGCCGTGGACATAGGGAAGGAACAATTGGAGCGCAATACCGGGCTTATGATTCAGCGTAATGGACTTACGAAGAACCACCAGTTAAGCAAACGGGCAGGATTTTCAATGTTAATATGACTTGGGATATACTGAGTAAAACCGTTTAACCTGGAGGAAACCATGACAGCTGGATCCATAGTAATTAAAGATGTGCCAGCAAACACAATAGTCGCAGGTAATCCAGTTAAGGTGCTTAAGCCCATTACAGAGGATTAAAATGAAGGATTTTCATAGATAGGATTAACTAGTGAATAAAGGATACATTCGAATTGGGAGTAAACAATCGCAACTAGTCTGCAACTGGCTTGCTTCTTTGTATAAATACCTGGACAGTGTGCATATCACAAACCCTGCAACATTCTTAACAATTTTGACGCCACCCACACCACGAACCCAACCAAGTTGACTTTCATCTCCGTCTGTCCTATATTAGTACCAGATACTAATACCTGATAACAACTTCATAAACCTATACAATACGGCTGATCCCCGGGCCATCCATTAACAGATGAAAGCGAGATGATTTACTCATGCATCAAGCCGGTAAAATAACATCCCATGCGGCGATTACCGCCATAGGCTCTTATGTGCCAGAGCGTGTGCTTACCAACAGCGACCTGGAACAGATGGTCGAGACCAGCCACGAATGGATTGTGCAGCGGACCGGCATTGTCGAGCGGCGCATCGCTGCCGAGAATGAATACTGCAGCGATCTCTGTATCGCAGCAGTGCGCAATATGCAGGAGCGCTATGGTGTGCAGCTCGAAGACGTTGATTATATCATCACCGCCACCTCGTCGCCGGATACGGTATTCCCAAGCATGTCTGCCCGCGTGCAGGCGGCATTCGGCATTCACGGCTGCGGCGCAGCCGATATCCAGGCCGCCTGTGCCGGCTTCGTGTCTGCCCTGCAGCTGGCCAATGGTCTGCTGCTGTCCGGCATGCACCGCAAAATTCTCGTCATAGGCGCCGAGACTCTCTCCAAGATTACCGACTATACCGACCGCACGACCTGCATCCTGTTCGGCGACGGGGCTGGCGCAGTCATAGTGGAGCGGACTAACGAAGCGGGAAGCTTCATCGCCTCGGCGGTTTCGACAGACGGAGATTCCGGGCATCACCTGTACCGCTCAGCACTCTCGGATGCAATTAGCGGCGTCCCGATCACAACCAACGACAAGATTATCCAGAATGGCAGAGAAGTATATAAGTGGGCGGTCACCAGCGTTACATCCGGTGTGAAGCACCTGCTAGAAGCCGCGGAGCTGGCAACCGGTCAGATCGACTGGTTCATACCGCACAGCGCCAATCTGCGGATGATCGAATCCATATGCGAGCGTACCGGAATTCCTCTGGAGCGTACGCTGTACAGCCTGGTCCATTACGGCAATACATCGGCGGCATCCATTCCGCTCGCTCTGGATCTCGCCATTCAAGACAACCGTATTGATAAAGGACAGACCATTCTGCTCTACGGGTTTGGCGGCGGCCTTACACAATCCGGGCTGATCCTTCGCTGGCTGCTTCCATGAGCTGCCTGCTCCCTTTGTCATGCGATGCGAAATAGACGAATGAAACAGTACATTGGTCCGCGCCCCTAAAGTTGTCCACCCATATGATGCTATAGAGCTATCAGATTAACATAATGGGGTGATTACTATCGGACCGCTCGTTACCGTCGTCATTCCGTTCTACAACTGCCCGTATATCGGCCAGGCGCTGGCTAGTGTGTTGAACCAGACCTACCAGAATATCGAGGTAATAGTTGTCGATGACGGCTCGGTCAGGAATCAGCACTTGCTGGCTCCTTACCATGGCAAATTTCACTATATCGGCAAAGCAAACGGGGGAACGGCGAGCGCCCTTAATTATGGCATGCGTCTTGCCTCCGGCAAGTATGTCTGCTGGCTGAGCTCGGACGATTGCTTTCTCTCGGACAAAATCGCCCGCCAGACAGCATTCATGGAATCAACGGGGGCCCGCTTCAGCTATACGGACTACCATGTTATTGATGCCGATAACCGTATAACCTGCTATAACGAGACTGCCAAATTTCCGTCATATAAGTCTTTTGTTGCCTCGCTCAAACAGTTCTGTCCCGTTAACGGCTGTACGGTTATGATGACGAAGGAGCTGGCTGCCGGGCTCGGCTGGTTTGATGAATCCCTTCCGTATACTCATGATTATGATATGTGGATTCGCGCTGCCCTCTCCGGCATTCATCTGCACTTCCTCCCTGTACCGCTGACCCTGTACCGCCGCCATAACCAGATGGGCACCATTCGGCATCAGGAAACGATCCAGCAGGAAGTCCAGGTCGTTCAGAGCCGCTACAGAAGCCTGCTGGAGCACCATGTAGCCCTAAGATACAGCTGACCCGGCCGGCGGCCGCTTATACTGGCGTCTGTTCTGCTATCAATCTGAGTCGTATGAGGCATATCAACCAAAAAAGCGTACAGCCGCCAGCTGTACGCTTTTTCATTTCGCCGTAACCGTGTCATTCTGCCTCACCCATACTCTTCCTGTATGTGAGCATATCCAACAGCGACTGTTCAAATGGAATCGCTGGTTCCCAACCCATCTGCATGAGGGCTGAGCAGTCAACCGGCTCTGGAGAAGCAGCTGCTGAACTGCCAACCTCCCAATGGATGGCTGAACCTGTCAGCTTGTCAAATGCATCCGCAATCTCGCCCAGCGACCGGAAAACACCCGATGCGACAGGGTAGCAAACCCCTGGCAAACCTGCTTGGAGCAAAACTCCGTATGCAGCGACTGCGTCCCGGACATCAAGGTAGTCCCGGCGCTCGGTGCGGGAGCTGAGCCGAAACGGCGGTATCTCTTCAGCGTGAGCTTGATCCCTTCCCTGCCGCTTCATTGCCCTTACCGCATGCCCTGTAATCAGCGCGCAAATCCCGGTCGACGGGCCTGGACCGATCAGATTGGACGGCTCGGCGATCATAACATCCATGCCGTATAGGGCATGCCAGCTGAGGGCAGCACTCACCTGCATTGTCTTGCTGAGTCCGTAAGGATGGGGCGGCTTAGGCGCCGCCTTGCCCGCAGGCCAGTGATAACGGATCATAGATCCTGCGACCAGAACCCTGCATGGCATTCCCAGTGCACGGATGGCTTCCAGCAGATATACGGTTCCCATCACATTCGTCTCCAGCCACGCTGCCGGCTGCTCCCACGAAGGTCTCACCGCGTTCCGGCCTGCAAGATGCAGGACAGCATCCGGCTGAACCTCCTTGACCAGACGGCTGACCGCAGCAGGATTGGCGAGGTCACAAACTACTGCCCTGACGCCCGGTAGTGATAGATCAGATAGGCTGCTCACGCGGTCTGCCGTCTCCGGCCTGACCGCTGCAGCAACCTCATAGCCACGCTTAGAGAAATACCGGCATGCATGCATGCCGGTAAATCCTGCTGCGCCGGTTATCAACAGCTTCTGGCCAGAGGCGCAGGCGCCCCCTACTTTTCCTGCATCCATGCCGCCAGCTCCTCCAGCATCGTCCTGTAATCAGGCACCGAATAATTCCAATCATGTCTTGTCGATTTCAAGGTACGGTCGAGGCGTATCGCATCATCCGGTTCTATGGAGATGTCATTCCTCTTCCATACCCTCTGGAACAGCTGCAGCAGCTCCAGCTTGCTTACCGGCTCGGGAGCTGTAAGATGCACAAGTCCTCCAGCTTCCGGCTCCGTAATTGCGTAATGCACTGCCTTCGCAAGCTCCAATGTTGTGACACCATTCCACATTACACGCTCGTATCCTTTAATGGTTCCCTGCTGCCTCAGGAACCACTGGAGCAGCCCAATACCGTTCGCCCGGATTTCAGGCCCTATAATGGAGGTTCGGATGGTCAGATGCTGCGGATCCCAGACTTCCCCCATCGCTTTGGTCACCGCGTATACAGATACGCCATCCGGCCGCTGTTCTTCTGTATACCCGCCACCGTGACCGGAAAACACACAGTCCGAGCTGATATGAATCAGTCTTGCGCCTGCCTCGTTGGCTGCATAACGCAGCCAATGGGGCAGCAGACCGTTCACGAGGTAAGCATCGATAGGCTTCTTCTCGGCATATTCATTAAGGACGCCTGCCGCGTTTATGATGACCTGCGGCCTTGTATCACGGACTACGTGCAGCACATTGCCCATGTCCGCCGCTTCCAAGAAGATTTCCCCTGCTTCACCTTTGGGGTCCCGGACCGTGAAGAGCACCTCAACCCCCGTCACCCGGCGAAAATAACGGACCAGCATATGGCCGGCCATCCCTCGGCCGCCGATGACGAGCAATCTCATGACAGGAACCCCCCGCTCACCAGCATAGCCTTGATCTCATCCTTGGTCATCAGCGAATCCGCAGAGCTGTAGCTGTCGAATTTTACCTGAGGGCAATTCTTGTAACGCTCCCGCAGGCCGGGAATATCAAGCGTTGGCAGAATAACCAGGTAGTTATTGTCATACACAACGGTCGTCTGGCTTTCGTAGTCGGTCAGCAAAATTTCATGGATCTTCTCGCCCGGACGAATACCGGTTTCTACCATCGCAACCTTACGGCCCAGCGAATCCATCAGTACCTCAGCCAGGTCGGATATTTTACAGGTTGGCATGGCCATCACGAAGATTTCTCCTCCGGCACTTTCCTCCGATGCCTTGAACAGCAGCCGGATCGCATCCTCCAGAGTAAGGAAGAACCGGGTCATGCGCATATCAGTAATCCGGACCTCCTGCTTCTCCCGGATCTGGTCCATGAACAGGTGAATGACGCTGCCGTTGGTACCCAGCACATTTCCGCCTCGTACACACACAAACTTGGTCGAAGTCTTCAGCAGATTGGCATAGACGATCAGCTTCTCACCAATTGCTTTCGTCATTCCGTAAAAGTTGGAAGGATTCGCGGCTTTATCCGTCGAGATATAAATGACGCGCTTTACCTTGCCTGCTATAGCTGCTTCGATAACATTCTGGGTACCAATTACATTGGTCTTGAGCGCTTCGTACGGCTGATCCTCGCAAACCGGCACATGCTTGAGAGCAGCCAGATGGAATACATAGTCAACTCCCTCGCAGGCTTTAATCATCGCTTCCCTGTCGCGGATATCCCCGATGCAGAAGCTCAGACGAGCATCCTCGAAGGTGCGGCTCATCGCAACCTGGCTGGACTCATTACGTGAAAAAACGATAATTTCCTTGGGGTTTTGAGGGAGCAGCTGGCGAATCAGCTCATAACCCCATGATCCTGTACCGCCGGTCACCAAGATACGCTGATTATTAAACATTCCATTTCCCTCCAAGCAAGAATTTTACCACCTTGTCTGAAACATCCGGTGTATCATAGCCCTCAGGCAGCTTCCAGCCGCTGGTCATCGCTGTCATAACAACAGCGGCACCTTCTATCCTATCGGGATGCAGACCGCACACCACATTGCTGCCGCAGTCTACCGTCTCCGGCCGTTCTGTGGTCTGCCGGATCGTAATTGTCGGCACCTGGAATAAGCAGCACTCCTCCTGAACGGTTCCGCTGTCGGTAATGGCTAAGCAGGCATACTTCTCCAGATGAACAAAATCGAAGAAGCCAAACGGCTCATGAAACTCTACCAGACTGTGCATCGGCTTCTTAATTCCGTGAAGGAGCCGGGAGTGCGTGCGGGGGTGGACGCTGCAGATCAAACGTCTGCCCAGCCGCTCGGCTGTCCGGTTTAACCCTTCCAGGATGCCGTCAAGCCGCTGCGGATCGTCCACATTCTCTGCCCGGTGCGCCGTAACCACCCCATACTCGCCTGGCTTGAGCGCCAGTCTATCCAGCACATCGCTGCTATCAATTGAAGCTGCGTAGTACTTGATGACTTCATAGATCGGATTTCCGGTCTTCACGATTCGCTGGGCGGGAAAGCCCTCCCGCAGCAGATTTTCCTTGCTGTAGGATGTGTAAGGCATGTTGATCGTGGACACGGCATCAATAACCTTGCGGTTCTTCTCTTCCGGTACCGCCAAATCATAGCAGCGATTGCCTGCTTCCATATGAACCACCGGAATTCCCATTCGTTCGGCGAGAACCGCGCACAGCGCGCTGTTCGTGTCGCCAAGCACTAGCACAACATCCGGCTTTTCCTGCTCCAGAATCTGCTCAGTTTGCTCGAACATGGCGGACAGCTGCTTGCCAAGCGACTGTCCTGGCAGCTTGAACGTATAATCCGGCTTACGCAGCTGGAGCTGGCGGAAGAAGATGTCACTTAGCGAGGGCGAGAAGTTCTGCCCCGTAAATATCAGCACATGCTTATCCGCGAGCTGATCCAGCTTGCGGATGATCAGGCTGAGCCGGATAATTTCCGGCCTTGTGCCCAATATAGTTGCAACGCGCATCACATGTTCACCTGTCCTTTCCTCTGCCTGACCGCGCGCTTCCCTTCATACGGCTCCTCCGCCGGCTGGATGTACGCTGGACTCGCCGGCTGGCTGTCTTCTTCGGTCTGCCAAGCTTAGCCCGAGATCCCTTCCGGGTGCGGCGTCTTCCGCTGACCGCTCGATTCCTGCGCAGCCGCTTCGGCCGCTTGCCGTTCCCGCGCCGCTTCGTGTCAGCGGGAGCATCACCGACCGGACTCCCGTGCGGTAAGGCCTGCAGCAATACATCCGGCACCTGCCTGACCTGATCAAAACGATACCCCTCCCGCAGGAAAGCCTCCTCCGTGGCAAAGGGTCTGAGAACAGCGCCTTCCCGGACAAAGACGGTAGGGCCGCTTCCCTTAATCGGGGCCTGCAGGGCTGGACTTACCGCCTGCAGGGAGGCCAGGAATTGACGAAGACGCTCACGGTAACCGTCGATACCGAACGCGCTGCTTGCCGCCCCGCTGCTGCGCTGGCCTATGCTGTTCCTGAGCTCAGTATCCGACGCCAGCTGGTTAATCCGCTCTGCAAGGACTGTGACATTGCCTGGCGGAACGGCGAAAGCCTCATTACCCGTCGCGCGGTGGATTTCCTCCAGTCCACCCGAAGCATAAGACACGACTGGCTTGCCAAAAACCATGCCCTCCAGCGCTGTCATACCAAAGCCTTCTGCAGTCAGGCTTGGGATGACGACGATATCCATGGCCGGGTAGACCCTCTCGATCCGCTCCTCAAACCGGATCAGCCGGATACGGTCCATGATTCCGCCTCTTCTGGCAGCCTCCATACAGTTCTCGAAGTAAGCTTCATCAACTGGATTGCCGACAATCAGAAACTGGGCGTGCTGATGAAGCTGAGCAGTTTGTACGGCAGCCTCCATAAAATGATGAAGACCCTTGCTTTCATAGATGGCTGATGCGATATAGCCGATGAGCAGATGATGATGCTCGAGCCCCAGCTGCCTTCGAACGCTGGACCGGTTAACCGTCCATGTTTCCGGAGCCAGGTCTGCTATTTGCCAGGAAGGCGGAAGGATTGTGCATTTGTCTGCAAGTCCGGCGCTGAGGAACGGTCTGAGCGTCGAAGCCGAAATTCCAATAATTCTGTCGGCCTGCCGTCCCATCCACCCGGCTGCCGCTGTTGTATATTCCGTTTCACGCATGGTTTCCATAATGGCCCAGACTGTCGGGATACCAAGCGACTTGGCCGCCACTGCCGGCAGCGGATGAACTGCCGTACTGACAAGTACAGCATCAGGCTGCATACGCACGAGCAGTTCCACCAGCATTGTCCATTCCATGCCTTCCATGGCCTTCTGTACCTCAACCTCGAACTCAGGCTGTCCGAGATACAGTGATACAACAAGCGGAAGAGGCATAACGGCGACTTTCACGCCCATCTCCCTTGCGTTCGCCGCAATCATCCCCTCACCGGGAACAACCAGTGTGCAATCATAGCTTGGAAGCAGCTCTCGGACCATGAACAGCAGCAGCTTTTCGGCTCCAGTCACGTAAGTCGGGCTGCAGAGATGGGAAAACACGAGCATCCTTGGTTTTGTAGTATGCATGGTTCCATACCCGGTTCTTCACTGCCGCGGGTACGGGTCACCTCCTTTGTGACGGGTAGTACACTATATTAAAGGGACAAACTAACTGGCACGACATTTGAACCCTTGCCATTCGTACAAATTCGGCGGGTTAACCGGCGGACGACTGTACCCAAAACATCTGCCTGCTATCCGAACAGCGTAAGCAGCAGAGAGTTAAGCCGGTGAACGTAGGTATGCTCGTGAAACGTCCGGTACAGTCCCCGTATGGCGACAGCCTGCCGTTCTTCTTCATGAGCCAGGTAGTAATCGATTTTGGCAATCAGCTCTTCAGGCGTCCCATAGGTCGCCAGTTCAATGCCCGGCTTATAATAGCGCGCAAGATCGGACCGCTCGTCAGTCAGCTGCAGCGTACCGCAGCCTGCTATTTCGAAGGTACGCGGATTAGGTGTGGCCGCGCCGATCCCCGCGCTGTTGAAGTTAAAGGTTGTATCGTCGGGTGAACGATGCATATTGATAACAATTTTGGCACCGCTGTATGTCTCCGAAGTCTGCAAAGGCTCCATCCATCTCCCCAGCTCGATCTTGGAGGACAAGATCGGATAGGTCTGCAGCCGGTCCCACCACAGGCCCGATATGCGGACATCTCTGCGGGCCAGCTCTTCGGCCACCTGATCGAAGAAAGCCACACGGTTCCAATAGGCCGAGCCAACGAAGCAAACCTCCCTGCGATTATCCGCAGCCGTATTGCGCGGCCTGAAATGTGCCGGGAAGAAGGCAAGCGGAAGATGATGCACACGCTCGCATCCCAGTGAACGGTAAAAATCTACGCAGGTGCTTTCCAGAGTAAAAACATCGTCGTAATGAGCTGCTAGCTGCGATGTTTTGTCTGTATAATACGGATCATCCGTAAACCACACAGCTGTGCGGATGCCCCCGGCCCGTATTAAATCCACCTCAGCGGTGTCAAAGTCCAGTGCATCCAGAAACAGCACCAGATCGGGACGGAGACTAAGCGCGGTCTGTGCCACTCCATCCCCTGGACCAACCACAGACACCCTGCTGACCAGCTGGCGCAGCGACACGGAGACCGCCTCATCCAAAGGCGAATACGGGTATCCTTTTCCTGTCGTGACATAGAGGACATGAAGCGGCCGTACGATAGATGGCTGTTCCGCATGGCGAATTACATATTCGCATTGTCCCAGCCAATATCCATCCCGGTAGCCGTTCGGATACCCGTCCTGCCTGCCTTTCTCGTACAGCCTGTCAGCGTCAGTCTGCATTCGGGTTCCCCTGCGGGCAGCCGATCTGGATTGACCTGGCCTCGCAGACCTTCGTAATCTTCTCTTACGCTGCATAAGAAGCACCTCTCCTTTCCTGTTCAGACCGTATTTAGATTAAGGATAGAAGCCGATCCAATCTGTTGGCATAGTTATGGTCTCTCAGCGTGCGCAGCAGACCGCGGACCGCAATCCGGCTGCGCTGTTCCTCGTGCTGCAGGTAATAGCGGATTTTTGCTGTGAGCTCTGCTGCGCTGCTGAATGTTTCAATTTCCCGCCCCGGCTTAAAATAAGTGCTCAGATCCTCTCTTTTGTCCGTTAGTTGAAAGGCACCACATGCGTTGATTTCAAAGGTTCTGGGATTAATGGAGCGGCCAGGGAGGCCATAGGTATTCCGGTTGTCCTTGCCCGGCTCAGCCGTCCTGTGAAGGTTAATGACAATCTTCGCCCCATTGTAAAAGCGGACCGAATCCTCCACGGGCAGCCAGCCCGAACGGATGGAAGGGGCCAGGCGGCTGAAATGGTTTAACCGCTCCCATAGCCCGCCGGCAATGAAGACACGGCGTCCGCTCAGTTCATCGGCGATCTCGTCAAACATCCGGATCCGATTCCAGAAGCCCTGTCCGATAAAGCAGACATCACTCCAATACTCTGGACCAACCGCAAGCGGCTTGAAGATCCCCGGATATGCGGCGAATGGCAGATAGTGGACCCGGTCACATCCCAAATCCCGGTAGAAAGGCACTGTGCTCAGTTCATGGGTGAATACGACATCATACCGGGGAGCAATAGACGCTGTATATTCCGTCACATAAGGGTCATCCGCGAACCAGATCGCCGTCTTGATCCCCATAGACCGGATATCATCGACCTGCTCCAGATGGTCCTCCGGGAACACATGAAGGCCATTGAGCACCAGCATGAGATCCGGCTGCATGGCGGCAGCTGTTTCCCGCATGCTGTCAGCCTTACCGACCTTCACCTCTGCTGCACACTCGCGGAGTGCCGCGGCTACCCCCTCATCAATAGCATCGAAGCCCTGCGGTATATAGAGAATGCGAAGCGGCCGTTTTGTTATCCGGCTTGCTGATGCAGTGGACGCAGCAACCGCAGCCCGGCAGGCGCCATCCCTCCAGCCCCGAACGAAGCCCTCCCGCCTCCCGTCTGTGCGGCCGGATGTACGCGACCGCTTCCCGCTATCTTTCTTCATCCATGAAACACCGCCTTGTCGGGTACTTACACCCTAAATATATGTCGCCCCCGCCAACCACACATGGACACTTGTCAGCCCATGATCAAAAAAGGCAGATTGCCACCCGGCAAACACCCTGCACGACACTTGTCCGAGAATCACGTGAACAAAAAAAGCAGCACCTGCCTATTGGCGGCGCTGCGTGTTCCGGTAAACCAAGCCTGTTGTCCTTCGGCTCCTGTATTTGACCTTACTAAACCTGGTGCTCGTAAGCGATTTGATGTCCGTCCTCGAAGCCCTTGGCAAAGCCTGCATTATAGCCTTCATTATAGGCCTGATTATAACCTTCACTATAGGTACGGGGTTTCCTGGTTTTGCGGACTCTTCGCTTTACTCCCGAAACCAGCCTGTTCCGCTGTTTGATCCTCTTGCGCCCAAGACGCCGGGCCTGCTTCTTCCCGCTTGCGGACCTGGCCGCCGTTGATGGTTTTCTCTTCTTCACGCTTCGCTTCAGCAGCGGACCGCGCCGCACAGCCGTGCTGCGTGTACGCCGCTTGCGCACGGACAACCTTGCTTTTTTCACCTGCTATTCCTCCCAATCTTCTGCGATTCTGACTCTGCGTCCGGGTAATTGCTCACCGCCTGGCAGGCTGATCCATGGCGGAGCGGGCTTACCCTTGCGCCTTCGCCCCGGGAAGGACCCCGTTATGGAATCGGCCATCCGCTCCTGCAGCCCGGTAAGCAGGCGGATATTCTCGCCTATTGAGCGGGCAAGCTGCGGAGAGACATCCGTCAAATCCGCAATACTTTGCAGAATGACAGCCATAGCTTGCTGGCTTTTGGCCACGGAAGCAATCAGTTCAAGCTTCACCTCATGTTCACGGCTGCGGTAGCGGACCATTCTACTGGTCTCCCATATCGAAGCTGCCGCTGAACATGCCTCCCATGCCATCTTCTGAACCTTCGCCTTCCGCTCCAACCACCGCTTTAAGCACGCCATTCATCCCTTGGCCGAGCTTATTAAGTCCTTCAATTATCTCAATGACCTGATCATGAACCTGCATCGTTTCTTTAAGCAGATCCTGCTGGGCGACAAAGGCTTCAGAGGTCAGATGGTTCACGATCCAGTTGCGGATTTTCTCTGCTTCCGATGCCTTCGCCTCCAATATCATGGCCACATTCCACTGCATATTCGCCGATGCGTCCAGCATACGCATATAGGCCTGTTCCCGGTTCATATCTCTCATGCCCCTTCCATGCTTACTCCTCTTCGGTGCCTTCCATTTCCTTCATAATGGAGGCCAGATGGTCGGCCAGCGTTTCTTGAAGGTCGGCCAAGCCGTTCAAATAAGACACTACACTCTTGCATACGGTCGACGAGCTTTCCATGAGGCCCTCAAAGCCGCCAAAATCCGGATGGGTATCCGGCAATGAGTTCACGACCTGAGCAACCCTTACGGCTACATGCCGTTCTGCTTCAAGGACTCTGGCCAACTGCTGCTGGGAAACGGACAAATGCCCGATTACTTCATTGACTAGCTGCTGCACGGTTCACATTCCTTCCGTTTTATATACAGCATATGCGGACTATGCTCACATGCTACTTCACTCTCGCTATCCCCTCAGCGCTAAAAGAGGCCCGCCATGCGCGCATGGCAAGCCTCATAATGAATAATCTTGCAGCATTCTGCCCAGTTACAGCCGCTGAACGATCCGTATTGGAGCAATTACCGGCAGCCCTTCAGGGAGCGACATCAGTGTATCCGAGGTAAAAGCAGCCTGCGGCTTATCCAGCAGGCCCCACGCTTCGGCAGCATGCTGACTTGCAACCCTTCGCCGCATACCGGATTCGACATAATACAGGGTACCGTCCGGTGCGGAGGCAAGTGCGCTTCCCCCTGTCATCGGCTCGTTCGGAACCAGCCTCCAGACAGCTTCCGCTTCTGCGGCCGCCACCTGCGCACCGATCGGCCAACGCTTAAGCTCCAATTGGGAAAGTCGGACGACCGGAGCGTGAACTTCACCGGCCACCGGATGCCGCTGTCCCTCTGAAATCCAGTAAACCGTGTCACCTAACCCTTTGACGAATGTGTTAGAAGGATAGAACCCTGTCTCCCCGTTTGGCGGCCAGCCCGCCGAGGCATCCCCCATGCGGCTTGCCGCTTCCCTGGCTTCATAGACCAATGCGTGCGGATTGCCCCATTTAGTCAGGTAGTAGCGTTCATTCTCATTATTAACCTCCATGAACTGGTCGCCGAGCGCTTTCATGCTGATACTGCCAAAATGATGAATAAACGTATCCCGCGCCAGTGCCAGCTCAAACCCTTGAAGCCTGACCCGTATGTTATAGTCATCGTCTTCGTAGTTGCCCACGACATAACCCTCATCAAAATATCCCGTACGCTCCAGCAGCTCACGCCGGAACAGAAGGCAAAACCCGGTAATCCTGTCCGTACGCTGCCATTTGGCAGGGTCACACTGGTTGAAGGCTTCGGCAAAAGGCAGCATGTCGTCAACCGATTCATACGGCACATCGATTCGCTGCTCTCCGCTGATATAGTTCGTCACAGGGCCGACCATGCCGATCCGGCTGTCGCTATTCAGGCATTGAAGCATATTATCCAACCAGCGGGGCGTTACAAGTGTATCATTATTCAGCAGGAGGATCGTCTGGCCTTTAGCCATCATAAGCCCCTGATTGACTGCCCCTGCAAAACCATGATTAGTCTCCAGAATGCGGTACCTGATCTGGCCGCTTACACTCTTCAGATATTCAGCTGTTCCATCTGTAGAGGCATTGTCAATTACAATAATTTCGTAAGGAAGATCGGTATGCCTTGCGATGCTTTCAATACATAGCTGCAAGTAATCCTTCTTGTTATAGGTCGGTATAATGATACTCGTGCCTTCGAACAAGGTATTGAAGCTTTCCCTTCCGGCCGTAACCCCCTGTTTATAGCCATGCTCATATCCTTCCTTAAATACACCGGCAACCGTCACACGTCTGCCTGCGGAGCGCCGCCGCCTTGAACGCCTGCCGGGGCGTTGTCGGGTCACACCTGCCATTGTCCTTCATCTCCCATCTATATATGCTTCCGTTAAAGGAGGTCCGCCTCAAGCTTGCGCCTGAGCGGCGACCTGATCCGCTGCATGGCCGAAGTCCAGCGCGACCTTACCCTGCTCGGCGGCCAGCCGCTGTGCGATCACAACAGCCGGAATTCCGGCTGCTACAAGCGCCAGATCACATTCCACACCGGATGCTTCATGAATAACCCGGCCTATGTCCGGGAAACCGGCGACCGGCGCAATCATACCCGCAATCTGCACTCCCTCCTGCACCAGCCTGCCGGCAAGTCCAGGCGCTGCGTTGCCGATGACCAGCACCCGTCTTCCAGCCATAAGCCTATTCAGCCAGCCCTCCTGCAGCAGACTGTAATTTATTGTGGATGTAGTCAGCCTCAGCCCAAGAAGATCAATGCCATGCCGCTGGAGAACCTGGAACAAGAGCGGCTGGAAGTGGAGTCTTCGCGACACGGGAACGCCTGTAATATCCGCTTGTCTTACCGCTTCTGCAAGCTGGTCTCTTGCGTCAAAGTCCGGAACAACAACACCTGCGCTGCTTAGAAAAGGAGCCTTCCGGCTAATTTCCTCCGGAGAATAGACAAGTCCCTGTGACAAGGCTAGCAGCTCCCCGTCTCCCAGCCTGACGACCGACAGCGGGCTGCGCTCCCGGATCGAAGTATCCATACGCTCAAATAACTCATGCGATCCCATCAGCGGCAGCAGCTGCGGAGACAGCTGATGGATACCCGCTGCCACTACATCCTTAAGTGTCAAGGCAGGAAGCAGCATGCCCGGAGGCAGCAGATCCTCCAGCAGCTTCTCTCCCGCTTCATACCTTGCCATCTCTAGCGCCGCTTCGCATGCATTATCAATCGACTTATGTTCGCCCTCCGGACTCTTCCCGCCGCCAGGTGTTCGGCGCTCAGCCGGACCGGATATCTCAGTCTCAGGTGCCGGCTCTGTTAACGGTGCCAGCTCGGGTGCTGTTCCCAGCTTCCCGTTCCTCGCCCTTCTTCTGACAACAGCACCACCACCTGTCCTATTCCGCTTCCCATAACGTTTCTTCCCGCTCCGCTTATGCTTTCCACGCTTCAGGGAGGGCGTTTTACCTGCCGATTTTCGCCGTTTGCGGCGCGTCCTCCCTGCTGCAGCTGCCGCTGGACGGAGCACCGTCATGGCGAGCCCCGTCATCCTCGGGCCCCCCGCATTTTCGCCGAAGCTTCATACAAGGAATCGAATGTTCCTGCATCCGTCCACCAGCCCTCCAGCCTCCGGCAGCTTAGCTTGCCGTCGGCCGCATAGGCATTATTTACATCCGTAATTTCCAGCTCTCCCCTGGCAGACGGCTGAATCGCTCTTACCCTGTCGAACACTGTAGCATCGTACATATAAATTCCTGTTACACAGAAGCTGGATGACGGGTTCTCCGGCTTCTCTTCAATCCGCTCAATCCGGGTGCCGTCACCTGTGAAGACCGGCACGCCATAGCGCTCGGGATCATGCACTTCCTTCAACAGCACCATCGCACCATCCGGCTGCTCGCGGAATGCTTCAATGTGAGGCTTGAGAGGATCTTCGAACAGATTGTCACCAAGAAGAACGATAAACTTATCATCACGGCCCACAAAATCTTCAGCCAGTGCCAATGCTTCCGCGATGCCTCCAGCCTGCTCCTGGACCTTATAAGTCAGAGCAACACCGTCATTTTCCCCGCTGCCCAGATAGGCTGTAAACATCCCGGCAGCCGACCTGCTAGTTATAATGAGGATATTCGTCACGCCCGCCTGCTTCAGCTTATTGACCGCATGGCTGATCATGGGCTGCTCCCCTACAGGAAGCAGATGCTTGTTGATCAGGTTCGTAAGCGGACGCAGCCTGGATCCGGTACCACCTGCCAGTATGACTGCTCTCACTCCATATTCCTCCTTTATCCACCGGTTAATGACGGAGCCCATGCCTTACATGAACTGCACCGGATCGGTTTTCCATTTTTCAATAAACAGCCTTCTGTTCCGGTCAACCAAAGCTTGAAGCTCCTGCTGGCCCCTTAGGTTGAAGCTTGCACTGCCTGCATGGTGAACAAGCGTATCCTTGCACATCAGCATCCTGCAGCCGAGTCCGTGTACGCGCCGGCAGTAATCATCGTCTTCATAATGTCCCGGGGAAAATTGCTCGTCGAGCTTGCCTGCACGTTCATAAACCTCGCGCTTTATCACCATACAGAATCCGACCAGCCGCTGAACTTCCTCCCACTTGTCTGGATTCGAGCGGTTTATCTCCCCGGCGATTCGCTGAAACTCCTGCATATCCGCAAAAGGGTAGTTCACCTGCTGACGGCCGCTTGCATAATTGGTTACAGGCCCTGCCATCCCTATATCATGACTGCTGTGTAGTGCGGTCAGCAGGTTCTGCAGCCACCTGGGCGCCACCGTCACGTCATTGTTAAGCAGCACCAAATTGCTCCCCGAAGCAAGACGTAAGCCTGCGTTGCATGCCCTAGGATAGCCATTTGAGACCGGAAGCCGGACGAATGGGATTTGTTCAGCCGCGCACCACATTGCCGTACCATCCACAGATCCGTCATCCACTGCAATGATCTCATAAGGAGTTACCGCCTGATCCGTATAGCTTCTAATAGAAGCGACACAGCTCTGCAGCAGCTGCAGCCCGTTGTGGCCGGGTATGATGATGCTCGTCAGCCCGTACGACATGGTCCGTCACCTCCAGCTGCATGGCGTCTGCGCACAAAATCCGGCAATCCGAGCCTTGGTCCTTCCTGCTCCATTGCATCACAAAGCGCTTCGATATGGTCGCCCATAATAAGCCTTGCCACATCATTGCCCTTACCCGTATTGGTACTGCGTACCCGGTTGCGCTTGATAACGTCAACACTGCAGCAGACCGTTACGTTTAATCCCGCCAGAATCGCTGCAGCTTGCGCTGCCGGTGGAACGGCCAGCCGGCCGGCGCCAATTGTATCCAGCGCTTTGCGTGATAGAGCATGCGGAACCGATGTCATCGAATTGGCCCTTAAGCTTTTTCGTCCAAGTGCGGTATTGACGAAGGCTTTGATCATTGATACATCATCCCATCTGTCGAACCTCCCCAAGTAAGGCGAGATGTCATTGAGCGCCACATCTGCCCCCTTGCTTACAGCTGTTAGGAAAGGCATCAGATCAGATGCGGCTACAGGCAGGTCTCCATCCACGAACAGCACGATGTCCGCATCAGTCATTCCTGCGCCAACCGCACGGCCGACATCATGGCCCAGAGGCTCCGGCATGTGAACAATCGTAACTCCAGGCATCTCCATTGCAGCAGCAAGACTCCCGTCTGTCGTACCGTTAATAACCGCAATGATGTCGCGAAGCGGAAGCTTTCGCAGCTCTTGGAGCACCCTAACTATCGTTTGTTCCTCATTTTGTACCGATATAACCGCCGCTGCGGACAGATGCTCCGGCAGCACATAATCCATGCCGGCAGCCCTTCTCCGTCCTGTACGCTTGCTGCGCGCTCTGCCCCGTCCCCCGGCTCCCCGCTTCTTCCTGACCGAGTGTCCTGCGCCATGCCTCCTCTTCATCATCTCACCTCGCAATACTGCCGCTTGCGCAGCAAATCCGTACAGCCGCCCCGTCTGCCCCGCTGACCGATCAGCAAGGCCGCAGCTTCCAGATGATCGCCCATAACCAGCCGTACCAGCTGGCTGTTGTGCCCCCTTGTTCGGCGCTTGCGGTTGCGAATACCGACCGGTATCCGTTCAATCAGCCGAATCTCCAGTCCAGCGCTTGCTGCCTTAACCTGGGCGAGCGGCGGCACAGCGAGTGCCTCAGCTCCGATAACGGTGACTGCCTTACGGCTGAGAGCATGGGGAACTGCAGTCATGGATGCGCCGCCCAGCTCAGGGAGCCCCAGCATGGCATTGAGCGCATGCTTGGCGAGTACGACATTATGCACCTGTTTGCGCCGCCGGGGTCCGTGATAATTGTTCAGGGCAACATCCGTTTTCTGTTCAAGGACAGCCCGGATATAGGGTCGCAGCTCGCCGGCAGTAATGACAAAATCACCATCAATGAACAGGAGCACCTCCCCGCTTGCCGACAACGCTCCAATGCTGCGGCCAACGTCATGCCCAAGCGGTTGGTCATACTCCAGCACAACAGCTCCCGCTCTGCGGGCTTCTTCCGCTGACCCGTCTGTTGAGCCGTTCACAACGGCTATCACCTCGGTTGACGGATGTACCTTCCTTGCTTCCTTAATAACTGCCGCTATTGTTCTTCTTTCGTTCATAACCGGAATGATCACCGATACGGCTGGTGTCACACCAGCCCCATTAGCCGGAACCGGGTAAAATTTCGTATTCGAATCAGGGCTGGCCCGCATTTCCGGTTTCCACCCCGTTGATGGCGGATTTTTCATCCTGCCTTGCTTACTCTTCTTAATGGATGGTTTTCTTCTCTCTCCGGCACTCAGCTTCCGCTTGCTCTGGACTAACCTGCGCCTCTTTCGGGCTCCGGCCCGTCCTCGCCTCCGGCTGCCGGCTGCCTTTTGCCTAACCGGCTTCATGCCCTCACCTCCCTAACGCACATCTGCTGCGTAAGAGGCCGGCTGCATGGGCGAGCGGCAGGGATATTTGGTAACCACCGCTACTGCCGGCCTTTTCCATGTCATTGTATGTACGGGAGACAGGTGCGGTATCGGCACCTGTACGGTCGGAGACAGACAAAGGCTGTTTCTCTCGCTGACTGCGTCAGCAGGTAACTCGGCATAAAAAAATCTCCCCGGGATTTATACCGGAGAGACATTCTATTGGTCTTTCAGCTTTCATTGCCCGGGTAGGTTCAACCGACTGCGATCCAGTTCAGCTCCCCTGCCCCAATTACGCCGATCCGTTGCCTCACGACCGAGATGACGGCAAAGTCACGGAATTTTTGTTTAATATAAGCATGACAGTAGGGCTGATTCGTTGAAGCTGTCATGACATAGCTCTGATCTTTAAATGCATCATCGAAGGCGACCACGATATCCAACTGCTCTTCCATGCCCTCAAAGGCAAACAATGCAACTCCAAACTGCTGCAGCGCTTCACCTGTTAAGCCGGTTGGGGTGTGAATCGGCTGAAAGGAAAGCTTGGAAGGGTTCAGGCTGCCGTCCGCTATATGTCCTGCGCAGATAGCGCCCTCGCGGATATGTCGCCCTTCAATGCTATTATCCTGTATATGGCCCTCGCTAACAGCCCCTGCTGCCAGCAGCTCCCCGGTAATAGAGCCTTGTTTTAGCGTCTCTGCGTGTTCCTGGACCGGCACGGAGGCGAGCAGCTCACCCAAGAGTTCGGGCGCAAGCTTCTCCCTTGTGATAGCCGCAGTATCAACCAAGTCGGTCGTTATTGAACCTGGAATAATATGGCTACTGGTTATGGAGCGCAGCGCAAGCTTCGTAATGGTGACCGCTCCGTCGGCCAGCTTCTCTGAAGTAACGGCTTCATCCCCCAGCTCATCGTTGCCTACCGAGTGGGCA
>NZ_JAKGAO010000056.1 GCF_021532315.1 Paenibacillus tarimensis | reverse complement strand
TTCTGGGTTGAAGGAAAAGGGTGGGTCTTCGCAGATGAACTTCAAGTGGGCGATATACTCCAAAAGGCCGACGGAAGCAACCTGACGATTGACAAGATGGAGTTCGTTAAACTGGATAAGCCAGTTACGGTTTACAACTTTGCTGTTGCGGACTACCATACGTATTATGTAACGAATATTGGGATTTGGGTGCATAATACGAATACAAAGGATTGTCCACTATATGAAGCGACACGTGTTAAGTGGGACATCAAAAAATATTCTGATAAACAGATAACTTATAAGCTTCATGGTAATACAGTAACAGCTTATCGTGATTCGAAGACCAGGTTCTGGTGGGCTAAAGACTTTACGAACCATAGTCAGAATGGTGATGTAGCTTTTAAAGTATATAAGGAAGTAAAAAGCGGAAAAGAACTGCATTGGGTAGCGGATGCGAACCAATATGGTGATTTCATCAAGGGGAAACACAAAAGTGATGTTGGCAAGATGATAAAAATTAAATAAGGAGATGATAATTTGTCTTTAACAAGAAAAGAAGCCGAGGAATTATTCAAACTGGGCTTTAAGCGCCCAAGTTATGCTGATGAAGTATACCCTCAAGATATATATGAGTACGATGATTCAATTTGGGTAGTCGGTGGGAGAGTTATACCCAAAAGTACTTTACTAAGTGATGCAGTCATTTATAAAGAGGGGACATGGATACCTGCGCTTGATGATATGTTAAGTTGGCTTGAGGATAACGATTATCTGTTTGAGTTGTGTTACATTGGAAACGGATATAAGATTAAAGTGGTTGATACGGAAGGAAATGAATACAAAGCTAAAGGATCAACCCCCCTTTTTGTGTGCTATAAAGTAATATTAAAATTACTTGAAACGTTGAATGGTAAGCTAAGGGTTAAACATTATCACGTGGATGAAGTGGAATTAATAGAAAGAAAAGACTTAAGGTAAGCTGACTAAAGATACGAAAAACTAATACTGAGTAAATAGAGAGAATTAGGGGACCTTGGGGGCAAAGCCTTCAAGGTTTTTCTAATTATGACCCTGGGAACGGCCGTTTCCTCTCGGCAGACAGCTACCGGGGCGAAGTG
>NZ_JAKGAO010000055.1 GCF_021532315.1 Paenibacillus tarimensis | reverse complement strand
TACAACTTTACTGTTGCTGACTTCCATACGTACTATGTAAGTGATTTGGGAATTTGGGTTCATAATATTAATTGTGGCCCAAGTATTAGTACAAAAGTTAATGCTCTGCCTGAAGTGAAATCTCCTAACCCTATAAAAACGAGTAAAGTATATGAGAGATGGAATGAATATCTGGGACCGGGTAATGTTACCAATATCCATCCAATAAGAGGAAAAGTTGACCCCGATAGAGTATGGTCAGCGGATGGTAAACGCGCTATTAGATTCACAAAGCATGAGATGGACTCTATTGGGACAAACAAGGGGCATTATCATGAAGAAACATGGACATATAATCCAAATACAGACACGATGACTGTTACTAACACTTTAGTAAGAATTCAAAAATAGAAAGGATAAAGTTTTCAATGAAGATTTTTGTAACTGATATTCTGATGATTGATCAGAAAAACATAGTCTCTTTTCAATCGAATATTGGGAATGGCAAAGCATCATGGAACGGAGATCCACCGACAGTAAATATTGAATATTACGTTGAAGTCGAAATCCACGATAATTTATCGTGGGGGGATAATATTATTAAGTCATCAAGTAGGCATTCTCAGATAGAATTGGATGATAGCAGCCTAATTCTTACTGGAAAAATAGAATCTATAGATGATGATGGTTACACTGTTATACGGCTAGGGGAGAGTATTATCTGTATTGAGGCTTTAGGTACCCCATTATCTATAGGAACATATGTAAGTATCCATGGTAAAAATGTAGAGTTTTTTAATCAAAATTATATTTAAGTTCATATGAAGAGGCGTCGCAAAAGGTTGACTTTTGAGTCCCATAATCACAAGGTCACAGCTGACTTAAAGCCCCTCTACAAAGCCATAACGGCAAGCCAATTGGAAATAATTTGGTTTTCGTTTAGCTATAATATTAGGAGGGGCCATGGGGCTGGATATTATATTAATTGATTTAATGAATAGGGTGGGGCTAGTAGAAATACCAAGCAGTTTGCATGAGGCTATATTTAAGGGTACATCAAACTGGAGTAGTTATATGTACTCAAGCGAAATTAAAGATTAACACAAAACCAACATTTGGCTCGATAGTGCTGAAATTTCATGCTTTGTGGAAGATTTAAAGCAAATAAGAGTATCTATTGATTCCACGCATCATTCAACCTTGAATAGCTCAGTACAATTTTTAAGTAATGCCAATATTAAAATTATACATGTTGCAGGCGATTAAGAATGTGACCTTGAGGGACTTATCCTTCAAGGTTTTTTTAACTTCAATCGTCGAAAAACTATACTGAGAAGATAGACAATATTAGGGGACCTTGTGGGCAAAGTCTTCAAGGTTTTTCTAATTATGACCCTCGGAACGGCCGTTTCCTCTCGGCGGACAGCTACCGGGGCGAAGTGGAGCAGCCGCTCAGCCTGAACCT
>NZ_JAKGAO010000054.1 GCF_021532315.1 Paenibacillus tarimensis | reverse complement strand
CAGACTGTCGACAAAGCCCCACTTCGGGGCTTTGTCTTGTTTCTGGAATGTTACCGGATGTAGGTTTTTACTGAAGGAAAGCAAGAAGATCGCCTATCCCACCTGTCTTTCTAGGTGGTTGGCGATCTTCTTTACGTTCTGGCAGATGGCGGTCATGAGCGCCTGCTCCAGAACTTTCTTCTTTCCGCGCAAACGGCAATAGCGAAGTCCATGGAGCTCTTTAGCATCCGCGAAGCTTCGCTCAACCGTTTGGTATCGTAATCGGTATAGATATTTCCCCGACCGGCTTCTACCGTTCTGTTTCACCCATTCTTTGCTGTCTTGCCACACATGACGGGTTAATACTCGCTGTTTGTTCTTTGAGCGAGTGCACTCATTAAGCATTGGGCAAGCGGCACAGACTTTGGGGTTAGATTTGTATTGGCGGTAGCCCTCACGATCCGTGGTCGAGTAAGGCAGATCATGATTCTGAGGGCAGATGTAGGTATCTCGCTGCGCATCGTATTTAAAACGCCACTTCGCAATAAGACCTTTCGTCGGGGTGAAGCTTCGTCCTCCAATCACAGCGAAGATGTTTCGTTTATGTAGTCCTTTGCATATTGCTGCGGTAAAGTAACCAGCATCGAGAGCGACAGCTTCCAAGGAGTTTTCAAACCCAAACTTCTTCATTTGCAGTTCCAGGCGGTCGAGATACGGCGTCGAATCATGAACATTTCCGGGGGTGATATGGACATCGGTAACAATGTTAAATTTGTGGTCTACCGTTCGATGATCTAAATAGAAGAAGCCTTCCGGCTTACCGTCACGAACCATATATCCGCTTTCTGGGTCTGTCGTACTCACTTTCGTTTCCTTGGTCTCTGTCACCTCCTTCCTGGGTTTTAAAGCTTTTTTCCGTGCTCGGCTCTGTCAGCTTGTATCGCTTCGTCTAAGTCGTCCAAATAGGTCTTTACACTTTTTTCAACTTCTTGCTTAACAAATTTCCGTTTATTCGCATTCGCTTTCAAATGGGTGGAGTCCGTAATGAGAACACGGCCTGCAACCATTCGAAGTTCTATCGCTTTCAGCACGATGTGGTCGAAGATCTCTTGAACAACTGTACTGTCTTGCAGACGTTTGCGATTTAGGCTGAGGGTGCTATGGTCAGGTACACGATCCGTGAGCCCCAAACCGATGAACCAGCGATAAGCCACATTTAGCTGAACTTCTTGCTCTAACTGACGCTCTGAGCGGATTCCATAAAGATAGCCAATAAACATCATCTTAAAAAGCATGACAGGATCTACGGAAGGGCGTCCATTGTCTTCACAATAGTAAGGTTTGACCTTTTCGAGGATAAAAGAAAAATCAATATGTTTGTGGATTTTTCGCAGTAGGTGTCCCTGTGGTACAAGATCCTCCAAGCAAACAAATTCAAAGCTATTTTGGACATTCGGATTCGATCGCAGCATTCCAACACCGCCTTAGTTATAATACCTATATTATACCATATTAAAGCGGTGAATTGGTAAAGTTGTTGAAGATAAATATAGCCTGTTGAGGTTTCTCAACAGGCTG
>NZ_JAKGAO010000053.1 GCF_021532315.1 Paenibacillus tarimensis | reverse complement strand
AGGGTAAACCAAAACGGAGCAGGTCGAATGTTTCTGGAGAAGCGGTAGCGTCCGCCTTTTCTTGGGGATTCCATCCTTGCTTAATTGTTAAAGGAATCCATGAGCAACAGCGGCCCTTAAGAATATTCGAAATGCGCAGTAGCTTTTGTTTGGCCCGAATTAATACAGGGGGTGCCCCATGTCATCTTGAATGACTTATGGGACACCCCCGTAGAAAAATGGCTGAAAATCAGCCGTTTTTCTTTTCTTGACCCTAAGTTCCTATCCGTTTTAACTTAACCAGGAGGTAATCACAAAGTTGAAACTTCTCTTCTTGCAGGGCTTTCACTAAGGAAGTTAATTAAAAGTTATGCACCACCACTAGGGTCTCTAAAATCTAAGATGTATATCTCATAGCCAAAGTTGTCTGTGGGCCTAGTCGCACTAAAATTTGACGTGGAGCAACTGAACCATCCGCAGGAAGTATAAGACCAATTATACCACTTGGCATCATTCCATGACCAAATTTCACCTTGTTTATTCGGAGGTACTAGTACTTCAAAAGTATCGGTGAAAGTTGTTGAATTGGCAAACTCTACGCCAACTTGAGCTTTGAAAACTTTAGGGAATTCAGCATTAACAGAGATACTTGTTTTAGAAGAACTGCCTCTTTGTATGGTACGTGTCCATTTTTTTTCAGTGGTAGTAGTGTTTCTGTAATAAACATACTGATAATCGTACGCAAAGACTCCAGCATATCCTAGATAGTTGAATCCTTCAGAAGCCATTGCACCAATTTGATTTGTATTTTGGTCGATTGGAGAGTATTGCAAGCTTTTGCTGTTCTCCATTTTTTGTTGCCTGTACAGATTAGCATCTTCGGAACTTTCAAAATATAATAACGGAACTATTTCACTATTTTTTGTAGTAATATACTCAATTTTCGTAGGTTTTCCTTTTTGTGATGCATCCACATCCTTTGCTAGCACTTGACCTGGAAGAATCATAATTGATAAAACAAGAATCAAAACCGAAAATTTTTTAAACATAGCACACCTCTTTTTTCATTATTTTAGTTTTCTTACCAATATACCACTCAATCTTCCAAAAAAGCAAGAATTTACAATATTAACAAGATCCTTTCCTTTCCTAGAGGTATAGAGTATCCTATAACTAAAAACAGGAGGAAGATGACGTTGTTTAAATACGGACTATTCTTTTTATTTAGTGCGTTCAGCCATTATTTAATAGCATTATTATGGACACGCTATTTAATGCTTAAAGAGCTTGAAATAACAGGAAGGGTATCAGGCAATGTTATTGAAAACATTCCTTCGGAATTTTGGATTGTGTATAAAGCTCAACTCTTTCTTGCTGGTTTATTAATTGTTATCTCCCTCTTTAATAATAAGATTAGCAGTCTAGTAATTTCTAAGATCAAGCGGTAGTTCATGATGAATATTATTAGTACGGAGGTAGACAAAAGCACTACTCCTCCTGTAATGGTGGCATAGTTTTCTTCTCCCCCGTAACCGGCATCCCCAATAACCGTGCCGGGCAGGGCGCCTAGCGTATTCTTGACC
>NZ_JAKGAO010000052.1 GCF_021532315.1 Paenibacillus tarimensis | reverse complement strand
CGCAGGGTTATCTGCCTGAATCCGCTTCCTCGAATTTACCTCTGGCAGATCAAGGAGCCATCAGGCGACGTAGCGTGAATATGGTGTTATGCGTTGCTTCCTGCTCCCTGACTTAACTTACGTTCTTTATTCTTATAATGCTCTTTCGGTCTTATACTGTTCCTCGATTTTGGTCTTATACTTCCTTTGATCTTGTACAGCTCTTCGATCTTGCACTATTCTCGATCTATATCACTTTCAGATTTTATTCTGCATTTCGGTTTTATACTTCTCTTCAGTTCTTCGGTCTCGTAATGCATTTCGGTCTTATACTGCACTTTGATCATGTCTTGCATTTCGTTCTTAATACAGTCCATTAATTCTTTAGGAAGTTGCGCATAACGTTGTTGTATTCACGAACCTTCACTGCCTTAAGTGACCGAAGGGAACGGCCGCGACGCGGTTAGGCAGTGCAAGGTTGTCCGGCTGAATTAGCTTCTTTGCTACTGAATCATCCTCTTCGAAATCGCTTCTTTATGCGTCGGCCGGACCAAGGAGCGTTAGCGACGCAGCGTGAATACGGTGTTATCGGATGTCGTGTGCTTCCTTGGAAGACATTCTAATATTTATAGTTTCATTTAGTTTTTAATAATATATTGATTTCATTGATTTTCTCGTCAATAACGCTACTTACTTCCTCGATAGTCTCAAAATAAAAATTATTTTGAAATAGTCCATCCCAAACTTGATGCTTTTTATTACTGTAAATATTGTTTTGCAATAATAAATTTGAATATTCATTATGATACTTTCTTAATTGCTCAATTTCTGTAATTGATTTATCATCCTTGCTCTTTAATCTTTCAATCAACTTATCTACCTCGTCTAGTCTAATCCATTTACGAGGTAAGTCATATTGCAAAGTATTGAAAATGTTATCAAAAGTATTAAAAGTTTCTATAACCTTTGTTTGGAGTTGTATGTCATTTATAAAATGAACTTCATTCCAGATTTGTTTATCAAGCTTATCTAAAAACAAGGGTGTATATCTACGTTCCGACAATATACCTTGTAAAAATAGTGTTCCAGAGAGTCCTTTTGCTAATTCAGAGGGAGTGCTAAGATCCTGAATTCCTTTAGATCCCTCGGAAATACGTTTTATTGAATTTAAATTCTCTTTAAGTTTATTGATTTCAAATCTTAGTTTAGTAACATACGGAAGTTGGTCTATCATTCTATTTATCTTATTTTCTTCTTTCTGTGCTTGAATTTGTGACTTGGTTATAATAAAAGCAACAATCCCCCCAATTATCCCTCCTGAGTAGTTGCTAATAAAGCCCATCCAACTATTTAGATCTCCCACTAATCCAGGCATCTTCCAAGAAAACAAAATGTAGTTTAAAGCTACTGGAAGTAAACAAATTGTTAGAGCAATCACTAGTTTAGGTCTTTTTCTTACGTTCATAATCAAAAAAGAAGATAATTTCTTCATATATTTCTCCTTTATGTTTTGCACGATTTCCGATAACGTACTTGCATTCACGAACCCTCACTGCCTTAAGTGACCGA
>NZ_JAKGAO010000051.1 GCF_021532315.1 Paenibacillus tarimensis | reverse complement strand
TTTTCAGGGTGTAACCAATATGTAAGAGCGTCTGTCCGATAACTTGGGCAGACGCTCTTTTTGTTTTTTGGGACATAATACTAACGGATAGATTTAACTTGGAGGGATACCATTTGTTTAGAAGCTGCGAAGATACACAAATGAATTTTTATGAATCCAAAGATTCTTCTTCACCTTTGCTGCCGCTAACCTTTGACGAATGGGAAATGGAGGCTCGTAAGAAATTGGGAGCAGGCCCCTTTGGGTATGTGCATGGAGGAGCAGGTGGAGGGGAAACCATGGAGGCCAATCTCTCCGGTTTCCGTAATTATCAGATCCGTCCGCGTGTCTGTTCGGATGTATCAAAACGAGATCTAAGTATAGAACTGTTTGGACAGCAAGCTTCCGTACCTTTTCTCATGGCGCCCATCGGTGTGAATTCCATTGTTCATCCGGTTGGTGAACTGGGAGCAGCAAGAGCGGCTGCTAATTTAAATGTACCTTATGTATTGAGCAACGTGTCAACGCATCGTATGGAGGAAGTAGCAGAAGCAATGGGGAACGCACTTCGTTGGTTTCAACTGTATCCCCCTAAGAATGAAGAGCTGATGCAAAGCTTTCTACAAAGAGCCGAGAAAGCAGGTTTTTCGGCGATTGTAGTTACGGTAGACTCAACCTTATTGGGATGGCGTATAACAGACTTGAAAAATCGTTATCTTCCTTTCCTGGACGGCCATGGTATGGGCAATTACTTTTCGGATCCCGTATTTAGAGATATGTTGAAACAGTCCCCGGAAGATAATGGGAGGGACGCAGTACTTAAGGCATTAGACGAAGGCAATAATACTTGTTTTACATGGAAGACACTGACGAAGGTGAGAGAGAGGACTAAGCTTCCTCTGCTGTTAAAGGGACTTACTCATCCAGAGGATGCGCTGCTGGCCTTGGAGCATGGAGCAGATGGGGTGATCGTCTCGAATCATGGAGGCAGGCAGTTGGATGGCGCAGTTGGTACCATGCAGGCGCTGCCCGAGGTGCTAAGGACGGTAAACGGCAAAGCTCCTGTCCTTTTAGATGGTGGCATTAGGCGTGGAGCGGATATCATTAAAGCCTTAGCTTTGGGGGCTACAGCAGTTCAAATTGGCAGACCCTACATGTATGCATTGGCAGTAGCTGGTCAGACCGGTGTTGAATATATGCTCCAGAATCTAATAGCTGAAACCGAACTTCAACTCGCGATTTCTGGAAACTCTTCTGTTAAGGATCTGGATGAAAGCCTATTGGGTAAAGTTTGAAATATACAAAAAAGGAATGTTTCTTTACTTAAAAAGGCCATAGTTCGGTTTGCTGATAATGGACAAGTGGTTAATATCTCAAATTTAATATGTGCAATTTCGATGTAAGATTCTATTGATGGCTTAGCATAGGAGATCGAACAACTTATAGATGCTACAGCCTTCTGATTTCCTCAGCTTGTGAATGTGAACTTTAGAAGTTGGGTCAGACAGATTATCTCGGGGCTAAGGATTACCAGTATGGGGAATATGGAAGGCCAGCAGTTTCCAGTACTAAAAAGACGACGCGAGTCAAACTATATGTATAGTCTCGAACTGAGGAGGTGCTTTGAATGATGAACTTCATTGTAAAATGGCTGTTAAACGGAATCATCGTTGCCCCGCTGCTTATGTTCTACACCGGTATATCCTTCACTACTGCTGCAGTTGCTGCTTCCATTCTAACAGTTGTAGCATATCTGCTTGGTGATCAGGTACTGCTGAGGGCAACGAATAATACGTTTGCAACGGTGTCGGATTTTGCATTGGTGGCTATTTATCTTGGGATGCTGAGTTACTTCTATAATTGGTACTTAAGCGTAGGGGAATTGCTGATAATTTCGGCTTTAGTTGCGGTTGCGGAGTGGTTTTACCACCGATACTTTCTTAGAGACAAGGCTTATAGTGTATAGTATTAAAATGATTGCCCTGTTCAGCTCTAAGTGAGTGGACAGGGTTATTTTTTGAATGCGGGCAGAATTAAAGATAGATTAAATTAACAGTTGCTTTAATGTACGAGTCATGATAACCTATGAATCCGGCCGCAAGCGAAGGGCTGGATAGCGGGAGAGAGCAGTAGCATATTGAGCTGGATAAACCGGTCACGAGTGAGTGGCAAAAATAAACACTTGCATATGATCTACGCAGTATGGTATATTCTAATTCCGGTCGCGAGAGCGGCAGGGTACAAGCAAGACGGAGCGGAGATCGCAAGATGAATGCTTCCGGTAATTGTTCTTTGAAAACTGAACAACGAGCGAACTGCCCTGTC
>NZ_JAKGAO010000050.1 GCF_021532315.1 Paenibacillus tarimensis | reverse complement strand
GGGGAGAAGAATATCGAAGACATTGAAGTCGGAGATATGGTTCTATCCCGAGATGAGAGCGGCGAGTCAGAGGAAGTAGAGTACAAGGAAGTCGTACAGCTATTCCGTAAAGTCTCAGACTCCATCTACACGATCTATGTGGGTGACCAAGCCATAGAAGCAACCGGCAACCACCCGTTCTGGGTGGAAGGTAAAGGATGGCTGCTGGCAGAGGAACTGAGCGAAGGGGACCAGCTCGTACAGAGCAATGGTAATCATCTGCAGGTTGAACGCATAACGTTTGAGCCGCGGCAGGAAGTAGTCTACAATTTTGAGGTAGCCAGGTTCCATACGTACTTCGTCAGCGACATTGGCGTCTGGGTGCATAATGAAAATCAAGAGTACTGTCAACGTAAAGAGAAGGGTAAAGATAAGACTCGTCAATATTTCCCTACTGAACGAGCTGCTAAGAGAGCTGCATATAGAGATGCTGGAATTGGCAAACACGGAAAGAGAAAACCTGTCCATGAACAGCTAAATCCGGGTTCAAGGCACCCTCATAAATCTAGTAATCAAACACGTGATGCCTGGCTTTCTGAGAAGGGACACAAAGTAGCCCATGATAGGTATGGGCATAAAGATCCTTTTGATACGCCACACTTTAATGTCTATTTTAAAGACGGTAGAAATTACCATTATTATTATCCTAGTAGTTATAACCCTTCAAGAAATAAATAACAGGTGGTATAAAATGAGTATAATATTTGAAAGACATGAACCAGCAATCACGAAAAATGGCTTGATAGGATGGATCAAGCTGAATCAAGGTAATTCTTTCTCTTTTGCAGAGCCACCAAATGATTTACATCTAATAAATAGATATTTAATTGAGTATAAAGATATAGTTAGCTTTATCGACCTATTAACTAAGGATAATTTTTATGTTTACTCTTGTATCTACCCAGAAACCAAATCGCAGTATTTGACAAGGATTCAAAAACTCTCGAAAGGAAATAAATTAAAAAAACAAGGCTGGGAACAGAATGAAGAACGAAAAGGTCTATTTTTAAAACCAATTAATTATCTATCTCATGAAGAAATCGAAATTATAGACGATTATTATCAAGATAGTTTATTTGTAATTTCTAATGCGGAAGCCCCCCCTCTTTCTTTGTCAGATTTTTTATTTAATATTGAATTTCTAAGCCAACCAGCAAGTTTAGGTTCTTATTACCCAACCGAAAAATTAATTTCATCACTAATTCAAAATGATAAAGCAATCATTTATTTGAAAAGGGATTTTTTTGAGGAGAATCATCTGGAGGAAAGGAATATATTCGTTTGTTACTCTCCGTGGGTTATCGTAGAGAATAAACCATAATATTACCAAAGTTGGTAATGACCATCAAGCAGACTTAGACGGGGAATTAATTTTTAGAGACTTGGAAGGTTTACTGGTAAGTTTGAATTACTGAAAACTTCATATAAATCATGGCACAATAAGGAGTTGTCGGATGTTTTTGGAGAGGAAAGATATTTAAATAAGCTTAAAGGTTTTGAGGACAACAATTCTGCTTGTCAGTTATCTGATACGGAGAATTCGCTTCAAGATCTGTCTAAGTACTTCAGATGAGAAATGGATAAATAAAGTTTAATACCTCAGGTATGTTGCCTGAGGTTTTTCGTCTATTTGAGGGGCTCGCAATAACGAGAAGAACGAGATCCAGAAGCGCGAGAACCTGATCCGTCTGGAGGATTATGCTTACACGTTGTAACCGCCATATACAATTGAGCTGTACTCGCTAAATAAGCTTCAGCATTCTCTGGAAGGGCGTCGTGGCTTGACATGGAGCCTCTATGGGTGTGGTTCTTTGCAAAAGAGGACTAACCATAAGGGTTTTGCCAGCCGTTAGAGGCTAACACACCCATTTCTCCATGTAGAGCCACTGGAAAATTCCGTTTACTGTTGTTTAGCGGTAATAGATAAATCTGCTCATTCTTATTTAGCTGCTACAAATGCGCGCGGCAAGCTGATGAAGGTTACGTTCCCGAACGGCTTCGGAGAGTCGTACACCTACGACATGTTCGGCCGCCGGATGACCAAGTCGCAGTTCAACCACACGGGCAGCATCCAGGAAACGATGAAGTATCACTACAAGGGCGATACGTATGTCATCACGGATGAGAAGAATAGTGCGGGGGAAACGGCAGCCTCCTATACCTTCAGCGAAAGCGGCCGGCCGCTGTCCCGGGTGTACAACCGGTACGGGGAGCGGGTGCGCGAGGGCATCGGCTGGATGGGCGACCTGAATACAGGCAACGGCTCACCAGGCTCAAGGCAGGGACCGGAGGATGAGAGCGGCAATACAGCGCCGGACTATCATCCGGGCATCGGCAACGCACCGGCAGCATCGTCCGCAGCGGCATCTGAAACAGATACGACTGCTGGTACCGCAGACACTACAGCAGCGGAAACAGAAGACGCACTTGCATGGCTGGAAGAAACCGACGCGGCTGTACAGGAGACGGCAGATATTACAACGGAGCTGGTCAAGTACAACCCGTACCGTTATGCAGGCTACTACTGGGATCGGAAGACGCAGCTGTACTTCCTGCAGGCGCGCTATTATGACCCTCGGAACGGCCGTTTCCTCTCGGC
>NZ_JAKGAO010000005.1 GCF_021532315.1 Paenibacillus tarimensis | reverse complement strand
CTCTGTAGTGACTGCGTCATCCACCAGCTGACTGCTGCCTACCGCCTGACTGGCGATATGCTCCGCTGCAACAACTCCTGCCGCTAACCGGCTTCCGTCCACCGAGCCTGCCATTAAGTGCTCGGCACCTACTGCGCCAGCCGCCAGCTTCTCCGCTGTTACCGCTCCGTCTGCCAGCGCAGCTGTCTCCACCGCTCCTGCTGCGATTTTGCCGCCGGTTACCGCCTCATCTGCCAGCTTCCCGGACGTTACAGCTCCGTCGGCCAGCTTCTTCGCTGTAACTGCTTCATCCCCTAACTGACCGCTGCCTACTGCCTGACTGGCGATATGCTCCGCTTCAATGGCTCCTGCCGCCAACCGGCTTCCGTCCACCGAACCTGCCAGTATGTGCTCGGCACCTACTGCGCCAGCTGCCAGCTTCTCCGCCGTTACCGCTCCGTCCGCCAGCGCAGTTGTCTCCACTGCTCCTGCTGCAATTTTGCCGCCGGTTACCGCCTCATCCGCCAGCTTTCCGGACGTTACAGCGCCGTCGGCCAACTTCTCTGTAGTGACTGCGTCATCCACCAGCTGACTGCTGCCTACCGACTGGGCAGCGATATGCTCTGCTGCAACAGCTCCTAACGCCAATCGACTTCCGTCCACTATGCCCGCCTGCAGATGCCCGGCGCCTATAACGCCAGCTGCCAGCTTCTCCGCCGTTACCGCTCCATCTGCCAGCGCAGCTGTCTCTATGGCTCCTGCCGTGATTTTCCTGCCGGTTACCGCTCCATCCGCCAATTTCCAGGACGTGACCGACGCGTCCGCCAGCTTCTTCGTTGCAATCGCACCGTCCGCTAGCTGTCCGCTGCCTACTGCCTGACTGGCGATATGCTCCGCTTCAATGGCTCCTGCCGCCAACCGGCTTCCGTCCACCGAACCTGCCAGTATGTGCTCGGCACCTACTGCGCCAGCTGCCAGCTTCTCCGCCGTTACCGCTCCGTCCGCCAGCGCAGTTGTCTCCACTGCTCCTGCTGCAATTTTGCCGCCGGTTACCGCCTCATCCGCCAGCTTTCCGGACGTTACAGCGCCGTCGGCCAGCTTCGACCTCGTTACCGCAAGCTCCGTCAATTTATCCGTCGACACGCTTTCAGGTGAAAGCTTCAACGAATTTACCTCATAATCACCAATATGCTGGGAAAGCACGGCACCTGCTGTTAGATGCTGGCTGCTGATGATACCGTTCTGCAGCTTATCCGCCGATACCGCACCATCCTGAATTGCGCCTTCGCTAACAGCCGCAGCTGACAGATGAACCGGTGCGACTGCACCTTTGCCCAGATGATCCGCTTGGACCGAGCCATCCCGGATAGAAGCTGAGTTAACAGCGCCGGGAGCCAGATGTACGGCTCTAACCGCACCTTTCGCCAGCTTATCAAATGTAACGGACCCTTCAGCCAGATGTCTGCTCTGTACGATACTGTTACCTATCGCGTAGCCGTTTACACTGTTCTCAGCGAGCTTGCTCTGGTCCACTGATCCGTCTGCCAGATGTGTATTCTTCACAGCTCCCGCCTGAATATGCTTGTCGCCTACAGTGCCGGCCGCCAGATGAACGCTTGTTACCGCCCCGTCTTCTATATGCTGCTTCTGAATGGATCCCGGTAGTATATGCTTTGCTCGAACTGCAGATTGGCTCAGATGCTGCTCATTAATAGAGCTGTCGGCCAATTTATCGGATGTAATGGTTCCTTTCACCAGATGACTCCCTGTCACGGCATCGGCCGCAATTTTACTGGCAATGATGCTTTGATCCGCAAGCTTGGTAGTCGTTACAGCATGGTTCCCCAGCTTTATCGTCGTAATGGATTGCTCTGCAAGCTTTGCCGAAGTAATGCTCCCGTCAGCCAAATGACCGACAGAGATTTCGCCTGCTTTAATATGCCTTGCCCTAACCGCTTCAACTGACAGCTGCTGTTCACCAACTGCCCCGGCTGCCATCTGTTCGGCTCCGACGCTGCCGTTCTGCAGTGCCCGGCTGCCTACAGATGAAGCCGCCAGGTGATCTGCGGATACCGACTCCGGGGCCAGATGCTTTCCCTCAATTGCACCTAGTGCTACATGCTGTGCCAGCAGCAAGCCTTCCTGCAGATGACTGCTTGTAATAGCGCCATCCTTAATTTTGCTCCCGGTGATGCTGTCGTTACGCAGTTTAGACGTTGTAACCGCATTGTCAGCAAGCTTAGACGTATCTATGGCTTCGTTGGCCAAATGCTCGCTTGCCACCGCCCCGCTGATAATCTTGTCACCTGTAACCGAACGGTCTGCCAGCAGCTCTGTTGTGACAAACGCTTCCTGGAGATGCCTCGGACCAATTGAGCGCTCAGCGATTTTGTCGGAGCTTATCGTCCGGTCCGCCAGCTTCTCCGATGTAATGCTGCCTTCTGCGAGTTTGTCACCTGTAATGGAGCGGTCGGCGATTTTCCTTCCGGTAATGGAGTTGGCTGTCAAATGTGCTTCCTCTACCGACTCATGAGCCAGCTTCGTGCTCGTAACCGAGCGGTCCGCCAGCTTGATGCTCTCCACAGCATAATCTGCGAGTGAATTGGCTGTAATACTGCCCGGCTTCAGACGCTCCGAATCAATTGCCCCGCGCGAAATCTTCGCTCCGGTCACGGATTCATCCGCCAAGTCATCCGTATAGATTATCGGAGCCGGTTTGTCGGGAAGCTTCTTCTCCTCAAGCCTGCCCAGCCTGTATGAACGCTCCTGCTCATGCTGCATGGCATCCTGCATGGCGTTCTCCTGTTTATCTAGTTCGCCAGGTTCCCCGAATTCTTCTGCTTCCCCCGATTCTTCGGGTTCGCTCAGCCTCTCCAGATCGTCCAGATCGCCCAAATCATCCAGTTCGTTCAGCTCATCCCAATAAGAAGGTGAATAATCGATGGGTTCGAGTACCGGCTCTGGTGCAAATATTCGGCTTCCCGCAGCATGTACCTTAGCCGTATCCTTCGGTTTGGGCCCGCTGCTGCTGCCCGCAGACAATTTCGCCTCCGTGCTCGCATTCCATTCGTCCAGCATGCTCAGCTCCGAGGTTCTGGGATTATCCACATAATAAAGCGGCCTGCGCTTTCGGGTTCCTTTTACCGGCCTTCCCTTCCTGTTCTTAGCCATGTGCCCTCTCCTTCGTACTTGGTAATATAGGGCATCTTATGCATGAGTCTATAGGCAGGTCACTGGGGATAAGCGTCTAGAGGCGGAAAAGGGCAGATTGAACTGGCAGGCTCTGTCCAGAGGCTGATTAATTGGAGTTTATATCAAGAGGAAATTAATCTGGCGAAAGACCCGCTTTAAGTCCTATGTTTCCTTCTACCCCTCCATATTACGTCAATTGCGAATGTGATGAGCGGAGTTAAAGCCGGGAAAGGCGGGAGTGTAAACGGGTACAACAATAAGGTCAAAATAAAAGTATCCATGCCCATCATTCTTGTATCGATTGTTTCCCACAGATAATAGGTGTACATGATGAAACAAAAGAAACCATAGTAATAGCATGCATAATATCCATTAATGCCGCAAAGCGAAACAACCGCACAAAATAAACTTAAGAATATATAAGGCACAATCGGGAAGGCAATATCGAAACCGTTAAATATGTATTCTCTAATCCAGAGAACGAGTGAGACCAGCACCGCCAAACCATTCAGCAGCAGAAAGTTAATTTTCCGATTCTGGGGCTTGTACAAGGCTCTTACTGACTTTAATGTTGTAGCTATCAAGACTTCGTCTCCTCGAGCTGTAGAATAACGTACACCTACCATTATAAGCTGATTGCGACAATTGGGACATATAAAAATACTTATCACCAGTTAGCAAAAAAAGGAGACCTCCCCGCAATTGGGTGGTCTCCTTCACTCTCAATGATAATTTTCTAGGGTCTTTCGACGGCATCGCAGCGTTCCGAGTTTAACCCCAGATGGGAGCACCGGCACACTAACGTCCTGCGGGAACCTCCCTGTGGGCCGCATGCCACAAGGAACCGATTCCCTGCCCAGTTGGCACAGCCGCTGCTATAGCAGCGGTGACAAAATGCTTGGCTCCTCTAACCGCATCAGGCAGACTTTCACCTCGCGCCCGCATGGCCGCTATAGCTGAGGACAGCGTGCATCCGGTACCATGCGTATGCTTGGTAGGCAGTCTGGGCGTGCGGAACATGAGAGGCTCCTCTCCGCCCGTAACCAGCACATCGACGCATTCCCCTGCAGCAGCCCCTGCCGGCAGATGGCCGCCTTTAATCAATACGGCTCTGGAGCCGTAACGAAGAAGCGCCCGTCCGGCCTCCACCATATCCGCCTCGCTCCGGATATCTTCCTCCTGCAGTCCGAGCAAAGCGCAGGCTTCCGGTATGTTCGGCGTCACAACCTCGGCCAGCGGGAACAGATAGACCTTCATCGTCTCCACCGCCTCCTCCTGAAGCAGCGGAGCCCCGCCCTTGGCAATCATAACCGGATCGACGGTGACCGGTTTACTTCCGTACTGCCCTAGCTTCTCGGATACCACACGGATAATATCGGGCGCAAAGAGCATGCCTGTCTTAACCGCATCCGCACCCATATCCGCCAATACCGAATCCATCTGCGCGGCTACTGCTTCCACGGCCAGCGGGAACACACCGTGCACACCCATACTGTTCTGGGCAGTAACAGCTGTTAGAGCACTCGTCCCGAACACTCCGAGCTCCTGCATGGTCTTCAGGTCCGCCTGAATTCCTGCGCCGCCGCCTGAATCAGAGCCGGCAACCGTTAATGCCAGCGGATACCCGCGCTGACTCTGCCTCTTCATCATCTAAATCTTCCCCCTCCTGCAACCGCTGTGAACCTGTCCGGCGAGAATGCTGCCAGCGGTACAGGTGCCGGCCTGCCTTCCAGCAGGCTGACGACCGCTTCCGCTGTAACTGGACTAAGCAGAATGCCATTGCGGTAGTGGCCTGCTGCCATGATCACCTGCGGCATTCCGCTGACAAAGCCTAGCAGCGGCCGGCCATCGCGTGTAGCGGGACGCAGGCCCGCCCAGCGGTGCACCACAGGCAGCTGTTCCAGCATCGGCAGTGTCTTCGGCCCATAGCGGACAAGCCGGCCGATCCCCTTGTCGGTTACAGAGGTGTCAAATCCGGCAACATCCTCCGATGCTCCGCAAACCAGCGTTCCGTTAGCCTTGGACGTCCAGTATGCCTGCGGAGAGAAGATCATGTGGCGGACCTCGCCGAAGGGAACCTCATAAGCACATATCTGCCCGCGGATCGGATGAACGGGAACCGTGATGCCGAACCAGCGTTCATACAAGCCTGACCATGCCCCAGCACAGACGACCAGCCGGTCGGCCGACAGGTCTCCCGCATTCGCTGTAGCAACAGCTATATCCGAACCGGACAGACGCACCTCTTCGATGTCCCCGGTCTGGCTGATGATGGTTACGCCCCGCGCCATGCATGCCTTCTCCAGTGCAGTCACAAGCCCCGGGGCATACACATGGCTTTCATTCGGATAGTATACGGCAGCCTTCACATCATGAGTCAGCGCAGGCTCCATCTCACGCAGCTCTTCCGGCATAACCAGCCGGGCATCGGCCCCGTAGCGGTTCTGCCACAGAATACGGCTGTACAGCGGGTTAATATCCGCTTCGTGATACACCACGTTAAGACTCCCCGTCTCATGCCACTCGATCTTCTCACCGGAAGCATCTTCGATGCGGGCAATCCAGCTTGGGTAGAGCTTCAGGCTTTCCCTGCACAAGTGAAAAAAATCATCCGGCTGCTCCGTATTCTCCGAGAACGGCGCCAGCATGCCTGCCGCCGCTCCGGAGGCCTGGCCGCCGGGCATATTCGGCTCAATCACGGTAATGCGGAAGCCGCGTTCAGCTGCCGTGAAGGCGCAGGACAATCCGATAATCCCTCCGCCAAGAATCAGAATGTGCTCTGCCATACCGTTAACCGCCCTTCACCTTCACCGGGAGATCTGCACCCCTGCCCGCTTGAAGACCCGTGTCCGCTCGACCTGCAGCGCTCCGCTCCTGAGAGACGCTCCCGCTCCCCGGGTCTCCTCCTGCCCAGTATGCTTCCGATACACCTTCCGGCGTACTGCTTGCGGATGCATAGCGTTTCCTCGGAATCCGGCCGGCAGCACGGGACAGTCTGCCCGCTTCGAAGGCCATTGCCATCGCCTTGGCCATGGCAACCGGGTCCTTCGCCTTCGCGATCGGCGTGTTGACCAGGATGCCGTCCGCCCCAAGCTCTGCCGCCTGCGCGGCATCCACTGCGCTGCCAAGCCCCGCATCCACTATGATCGGCACGTTCGCTTCCTCAACAATTAAACCAATATTATAAGGATTCAGGATGCCAAGCCCTGTTCCAATCGGCGAACCGCCCGGCATAACAGCGGCAGCTCCGACTTCCTCCAGCCGCTTGCACAGCACAGGGTCATCAGAGGTGTAAGGCAGAACTGTGAATCCTGCCAGCGTTAGCAGCTCTGTCGCCTTCAGTGTTTCGATCGGGTCGGGCAGCAGCGTCCGCGGATTGGCGCTGATCTCTACCTTAATCCAGCTGCCAAGCCCGGCTGCCCTGGCCAGATTGGCGATCCTTACCGCTTCCGCCGCATTCGTGGCTCCGGATGTATTCGGCAGGTAAGTCAGGCCCCGGTCCTCCAGATGCTGCAGAATCGCATCGTCCTGAACCCAGTCCAGATTCACGCGGCGCACGGCAAATGTAATGACATCGGCTCCGCACTGCTCCAGTGCCTGCTGCATGACAGCAGGGCTCGGGAATCGTCCCGTACCGAGGAAGAGCCTCGAGCTGACCGTTCTGCCGCCAATGGTTAACCCGTCCTTCTGATGCTGGTCGAATGACATATGTTCAGCCCCCTCCTACAAAATGCACAAGCTCGAGCGTCATACCTGCCCTTACCTGCGTGCTCTCCCACCGGTTACGCTGCACAATGACGCCGTCAAGCTCAGCCACAATGCGCTTGTCGGCCAGCCCGTAGGATTGTATCAGCTCCTCCAGTGTCCCCGCTCTAACCAGCTCTTCTCTGCCGTTCAGCTTAATGGTCACCCGTTCTCCCCGGGCTGCCGCGATCTGTTCCTTCAGCCGCCTGCATACGGACGCCGGATCGCTGCTGCCCACGATAGCCGACACCGCGCAGAGCCTGGACGCTCCTGCAGCCAGCACCTGATCTGCGTTATCCGGCGTAATGCCGCCGATCGCCACCCAAGGTATACGGATTTCATCCGCAACCTGCCGGACATACGAGGTCGTCACTGCCTGCCGTCCGGGCTTCGTTCCAGTAGGAAAGACCGGACCGACTCCGATATAATCAGCGCCGTCGCGTTCAGCTGCGCGAGCCTCCTCTATCGCATGTGTCGAGATCCCGATAATCCGGTCAGCCCCCATCCGTTCACGGGCTTCCGCAATCGGCATATCCTCCTGGCCAAGATGCACACCGTCCGCTTCAGCGGCCAGTGCAATGTCAGGATGATCGTTCACGATAAACGGTACATTATAGCGGCGGGTCAGCTCCCTGAGCGCCCGCGCCTTCTCCAGCAGCTCGGAAGCCGGCATGTTTTTCTCACGCAGCTGTACAATATCCGCACCTCCGGCCAGCGCCGCCTCCATAACCTCCAGCATTGAGCGGCCGGGATGGTACTGCTCGCCTGTTATGACGTAAAGGGAAAATTCCCGCATCTTACCCATCGCTGTCCACTTCCTCCTCTTTACAACAGCCTGATGGTGCGACTGGCATATAAGCATTGCACAGCCTCACCGCCTCTTCCAAATCAGATGTTCCCTGTACCAGCACTCTTCCATCCGGGAAAATGACAAGCCGAATGCCTGAATCCGGCAGCTCCGCGCGCAGCAGATACGGATTCCGCTCAACTCTGCAGCTCATTTGGCTCAGCCTTGCCTCAAGCTTCAGCATGTCAGGCTTGCCTGCCATGGTAACCTGTACGGTATCTCGTCCGCACAGCACAACAGCCGCCGAACCAGCATCAGGCTCACTACTGCCAGAATCAACATCTTTCTCTGCATTCTCACCCGCAGTCTGACGGAACTGATGCTTCCCGCATACCGGACAATCAGCGTCCGGCGGCGGCATCCGCAGCTCACGGATACGGAAAGGCCACAGCTCGGCCGTAAGCCAGGTCCGCCGCACTGCCTCCTGGTTTCCAGTGAGCCATTTCAGCGCCTCCGCAGCCTGCAGGGATGCGACAAAATCAACGGTAGGCGAGATCACTCCCGCTGTATCGCATGTTTCGGTTGATCCGCCATCCTCGCCGCCGATCAGACAGCGCAGGCAGGCCGTTTCGCCTGGAATGAATATGCCGCTCATTCCGCTGGCGGCCGTTGCTCCCCCATATAGGAATGGGATACCAAGCCGGTAGCACAAGTCGCTGAGCAGCAGCCTTGTCGGCGCATTGTCGGTGCCATCCAGCACCAGATCAACGCCTGCGGCAAACCCCGGAGCGCTTGCGGCAGTCACATCAGCGGCGTAGGCTTCAACCCTCACCTCGCTATTAATCCGCTTCAGCTTGGCGGCCGCCGCGACCGCCTTCGGGAGCGCCTCCCGGGCATCGTCCTCATCGAACAGCACTTGGCGCTGCAGATTGCTGATCTCAACATAGTCGCGGTCAACAATGCGGACGCTGCCGACGCCTGCCCGCACCATATGCTGGGCGATAGAAGCGCCGAGCGCTCCTACACCCACAATCAGCACGGCGGCTTCGCTCAGCCGGCGCTGACCTCCGCGGCCGATCGGGCCAAACCGGATCTGGCGGGAATAGCGCTCATTCCCGCCCAATAGCTGATCCGGCTCTTGTTTAGACATAGATCTTCCCGCCGGACGCCTTGAACGCCTCCGACTGCTCCTTCATGCCCGCTTCAATCGCTTCGCGGGTCTCCAGCCCGTTCTCCGCCGCATAGTCCCGGATATCCTGTGTAATCCGCATGCTGCAGAACTTGGGGCCGCACATCGAGCAGAAGTGGGCATTCTTAGCCGCTTCTGCCGGCAGTGTCTCATCGTGATAGGACATTGCCCGTTCCGGATCAAGAGACAGGTGGAACTGGTCGCGCCAGCGGAACTCGAATCGTGCCTTGGACAGCGCATCGTCACGCAGCCGCGCCCGCGGGTGGCCCTTGGCAAGATCAGCGGCATGGGCCGCTATTTTATAGGCGATAACGCCTTCCTTCACATCTTCCTTATTCGGCAGTCCAAGATGCTCCTTCGGCGTAACATAGCACAGCATTGCGGTACCGAACCAGCCGATCATGGCCGCGCCAATCGCTGACGTAATATGGTCATAGCCCGGAGCGATGTCTGTAGTCAGCGGTCCCAATGTGTAAAACGGCGCCTCCTGGCAGACCTCCATCTGGCGGTCAACATTTTCCTTGATCATGTGCAGCGGCACATGGCCCGGCCCTTCGATCATCACCTGGACATCATGCTTCCAAGCGATCTTGGTCAGCTCGCCAAGCGTCTCCAGCTCCGCAAACTGGGCATCGTCATTAGCATCGGCAATCGAGCCGGGACGCAGGCCGTCACCGAGCGAGAACGTAATATCATAAGCTTTCATAATTTCACAGATTTCTTCGAAATGTGTATAAAGGAAGTTCTCCTTGTGATGGGCCAGGCACCAGGCCGCCATGATGGAGCCGCCCCGTGATACGATACCGGTCACCCGCTTGGCTGTTAGCGGCACGTAGCGCAGCAGCACACCCGCATGAATTGTAAAATAGTCCACGCCCTGCTCGGCCTGCTCAATCAGCGTATCGCGGAACACTTCCCAGCTGAGATCTTCGGCAACGCCGTTAACCTTCTCCAGCGCCTGGTAGATTGGCACGGTGCCTACCGGTACCGGTGAATTGCGGACGATCCACTCCCGTGTCGTATGTATGTTGCGTCCGGTAGACAGATCCATGATCGTGTCTGCGCCCCAGCGGGTTGCCCATGTCATCTTCTCCACTTCTTCCTCAATAGAAGACGCTACGGCCGAGTTGCCGATATTTGCGTTGATCTTCACATGGAAATGTCTGCCGATAATCATCGGCTCGCTCTCCGGGTGATTGATATTAGCCGGGATAACTGCACGGCCTGCCGCCACTTCCGCTCTGACGAACTCAGGGTCCATGCCCTCGCGAATCGCGATGAATTCCATCTCCGGTGTCACAATGCCCTGCTTGGCGTAGTGCATCTGAGACACATTGCGGCCTGCTTTGGCGCGCAGCGGCTTGCGGTTCAGGCTCGGGAACTGCTCCGCACCCTGCTCTGCCACCTTGGCTTCAGAACGGAAGCCGTTGTCTTCCGGTCTGACGTCACGCCCCTCGTAGTGCTCGGTATCCCCGCGCTCGCTGATCCATGCAGCCCGCAGCGCCGGCAGGCCCTTGCGCACATCGGTTACATAGGACGGGTCGGTATAAGGACCGCTTGCATCATAGACCTGCAGCGGCTCATTCGGCACCTCCACGCCCCGCACATCGCTCGCGGACAGCCCGATTTCCCGCATAGGCACCTTGATATCTTCTCTTGAGCCAGTCACATATACTTTCCGGCTTCCCGGCAGTGCATTTGTCAAAATCGCCATAACACAAAAAACCTCCCCATGGTATACGTACAATTGCGTACATTGGAATCCAGTAGGAGGCGCATGGAAAATGTGGTCCGGGCAGGCTGGCTGCATACGCGCCAATGCGGCTCGCTGCGGCTCTTCGCGCCTGTTCCCCGTCTTCCGCTTACATGCCGTCAGCGTGCTGTCTGCATCATTCCCGCGTTGGAAATCTGTCCGTAAACACAGCAAAGCCGCTTCCGGCGTGGAAGCGGCAGAATGATAGAGACTAGGGCCTTCATCCGGCAGGCTTGTGGCATGCACGCGGTGATACACCTGCGCAGCCCTGACCTTAAATGATGTCGGCAACTGTCCGTACATTCCCACTTTCCTACGCTGGTATAACCCAGATCAGGTTCGAAGGGACAAAGGCAAGATGCCTAATCTCAGCCCGCGAGGGCGCCCCTAGTGGATTCATGTCTTGAGCATAAATGCGGTTGGTACCTTTTGTCAACCCGTTTTATCGTGTAAGCAGCCTCTGGCGATAGTGTTCCTGCTGCTCTTCAAATTCCTTCAGAAGCTCTACCCACTGGTTCGCGGCCCGCTGCCAATTGAAGTACTGCTCTACGCGCAGCCTGCTCATCATGCCCATTGCAGTGCGAAGCCCGCTGTCTGACAGAAGCAGAGACAACCGTTCGTAAAGGCCTTCAGCCAGCTGTTCAGGTTCCGCCAGATACCCGGTTACCCCATCCTCAACGATCTCGGGCATGCCTCCTGCGCGTGACGCCACAACAGGCAGTCCGGCTGCCATAGCCTCCACATTGACAAGCCCGAATGCCTCATGGGCACCGGAGGGTACACATGCCGCGTCAGCAGCGATGAACCAGTCCGGCACTTCGGCATAGGATACATACGGAACAAACCGGACATGCCCCTTAGCCGCTTCTGCCAGCTGCCGCAGGCGGCGCGCATAGGCAGTCATCCGGTGAGAGCCGTAGTAAGGACTTCCGACAATGACAACAAGCACATCAGGGTGGGCCGCCGCGAGCCGGGGAACAATATGAAGCAGGTGGTGAACGCCCTTCTTTGGGATCAGTCTGCCGACAAACAGCACGACCTTGCGGCCGTTCCAGCCTCTTGCCGCCCTCAGCGCCGCTCTTCGCTCCATGCCCTCCGGCGTAAAGCGCGAGATGAACCGGTCCGTATCTACTCCCAGATGGATAACCCTTATCTTGTGGGCATGCCCCGGCGCCATGGCGGCAACCTGGCCAAGCAGATAGTGACTGTTCACAATAATCCGGTCAACGGCTGCAAGGCAGCGGTTCAGCTTCTCTCTGCTGACATAGCGGCTGCCGATAAACGTGGAGGAATGAAGGTTCAGCCACACTGCACAGCGCGGCAGCAGACGTTTGAGCCTGAGCGCGTATGCCGGCCGGTTCTCCACCTGGATAAGCCGGGGTCCGAAGCGTGCAGCCGCGCGCCCTACCTTACGGACGTACAACGCCTTATCCACCGCGGGAAACCGTTCACAACGGACGCCTCTTACGCTGCCGATCCGTTTCAGCCTGCGGCTGGACCTGCCGTAAATCCGCGGTTCAACCCTGCTTCGGTCAAGCAGCGGTACGATATGTTCGACGACCCGTTCGACCGAGCTGCCGCTCGGTGACGGGATAACGAAGGAGCCGGGTGTAATAAAAGCAGCTTTGGACGGTGCCATAACGGGTGCATCCCTCCTCGGACATCATGCTGGCAGGCCTTGCAGCCTGCATGTCAACGCATGGTTTAATTCAGCATACACGCAGAAGAGACATCCCGGAACGGCACTGTCCCAGCGGCGATATTACCAGGTCACATAGCCCTTCGCGCCCGGCGAATCGGACTGCAGCATATCCATAACCGGGATCGTATAGGCAACTGTCCGGCGAAAGCAAAGTGTTAGACAAATTATTTAAGAATATTATGACATCGGTGTAACCAGCTAATATTTATGGAATCAGCTTCACTATGCGGGCTCTCTTCGTCCGCTCTCTCCAAGGTATACCCACTTGATTATTTAAAGTTAATGAGTTTATTATAAAGGTAATTTCTTCTTTATCACATAATATTTTAAGAGATTGATCTACAATCACCATTAATTTGACGGTAATTATCTCAAAAACCTATATAATAAAAGGAAGTGATAATGTGGATCAGATCGATAAAAATATCCTGTTTCATATGGAAAACCAAGCCAGAATGTCCATGACCGAATTGGGAAAGCTGGTGGGACTATCACAACCAGCCGTCACGGAACGTGTGAAACGACTGGAAGAACGCGGGGTGATTGAAGAGTATCGCACCGTTATTAATCCCCAAAAAATAGGAAAACACAGTATATCCTATCTACTTTTTCGAACCAGAGAATGCAGTGCTTTCCTTGATTTCTGCCGTTCTTCGCCCGAAGTTGTTGAATGTTATCGTGTAAGCGGGGAACATAACTATTTGATAAAAGTTATGACAGACTCCATCGCGAGCCTAGAATTGTTTGGAGTTCAGTGTGACAAATACGGGACCTACACTACACTTATCGCGATGTCTTCGCCTATTGACCATAAAAACCTGATTGAAGGAACCAATCTTCTCGTCTAGTATTACGCATTTATTTTGGACCGCCCATCTATTGGTTACTTAGATTCGGGCGGTCTCTCTCATATAAAGCAGGAATCCGTTCAGAAGGGATACCTAACAAGTTATTTTGATCTAGCAATCTGCTTTAGCGAGCCCAGGAAATCCGTGTTTTTGGGCGGACCAAGCTATAAGAAGGGTAATTAGCAATAAGAGAACCAATGAACCTGGTAGGAATCTGGCCCCAAACCAATTAAGCAGGATAGCACCAACCATTCCTCCCGCACCGATTCCGAGATTCCACGCCGTTACTAGCATGGATTGGGCGATATCCGCACTTTGTCCTCCTGCATGTGCAATAGCTGTCTGTAGTAATGTGGCTGCTCCCCCAAAGGTCAATCCCCATGCGATGACACCGAAGATGATGACGACCGGCTGATTTATCCAGATGCCCATTGCCGCTGAGGCAATAGCAAATATCGCAATACTTGATAAAACCAATATCCTCATATAACGATCAATCAGTAACCCAATAATCCAAATGCCGATCACGGAAGTCACGCCGAATATTAGCAGAATCAGATCGACTCTATGGGCTAGTGCCGTATCGTCCAGAAATGGAGAGATGTAGGTGTACAAAATATTGTGAGCCAGCACCCAGACGAGAACCACAAACAAAATGGGCCGAATTCCAGCTATGAACAAGATTTTATGCAATGGGAGTTGATTCTGAGCGGGCTCTCCTTCATAATCCGGCACTTTCCAGAGCACCCATGCGATGAGGGCTAGCGTTAATATGGATACCGTTCCAAAGATCAGGTGCCAACCTGCATACGTTCCGAAAAATGTTCCTATCGGAACCCCGAGTGCCAATGCTAAAGGTGTTCCTGCCATAGCGACGGCTATGGCCTTTCCTTTTAACGACTCCGGCACCATGCGACGTGCATAACCTGCAGTCATTCCCCACAACACTCCCGCTGCTACTCCTGCACAGAAACGTGCGATTAGCGTAATTGCATACATCGAAGATAAGGCAGTCACCGTGTTAAATACCAGAAAACCTATGATACAGAGCAGCAGAAGCGGTTTTCGTCTCCATCCTCGTGTCGCTGTGGTCAGCGGAATGGCAGCCAGCAAGGAGCCCACTGCATATAACGTAACCAGTTGTCCGGCCATCGCCTGCGTTACGCCAAGACCACCCGCAATCTGAGGCAATAGACCAGCAGGCAGACTTTCCGTCAGTATGCAGATAAATCCTGCCATAGCTAACGCCAGCAGACCTGACCATGGAAGGCTTTCTTTTTTGACATCGGTGTCCTCTGTAGTGGTAGAATATATTTCGTTCGAGATCACAAAGAATGCTCCTTTATTCTGTATTTTTAGATAGCTCAAATGCTCACTTGCTATCTTTGATAAGCTTACAGAAATCAGCTCTCATTGTGCATACAGCATTAAAGGCAGTAAAGCTTTATTACAAAGGAAATCCATTTATTTTGAAATGCTTACTGTTAATTTAAATGGTCATCATATTTTAGCCGCTATGACTGCGCTAACCTGCCCAAATAGCTTAATACATGCTGTTTGTCTACAACTTTATTTTCTCGACACAGCAACGAGATTCAGGACAAACCCAATGCCGAGGAATACAATAGTGCCACCGATCACCATCGCAGATTGTATAGACACCCCCGACAGCAGGCCGTGATTACAATCACAACATTTCGACCAAATGTGACAGAGGTGTGAACACGAATCATGCTGCAGCCGCGCACTTTACACGCGGAGAGGCCTGCTTTTCTTCATCCAAACATCCCCCGCGTGCGGTAAGTCTCATGCGGAGGACTGCCCGGCCGGTTTATTCCTGTTCCTGCCGGTACGGCACTCAGACACAATCAGAACCCATGAGTCTATTGATTTGTACATGTGGATATGGCACACTTAGGGGCGAGGCAAGCGGTTTGCTTGCCAGAGAGGACGTGAATTTACCCGCATGATGAGATGGCTGCTGAGGTCAATGACCGAGCTTACCTCCAGAAAGTGGATTTCGCAGCTTACCGGTCGATTTGCCCAATCCACTGCCAGCCGCAGGCTGATCCCCCGTTTTGCCAAAATTTACGGCATATCGGTGGACGAAGCGGAGAAGCAGATCGGTGAATATAAGACGCTTAACGAATTTTTCACCCGCAGGCTGAAGCCGGGGATGAGAATTATTGACGAAGCTCCCGATTTGGTTGTCAGCCCTGTAGATGCGCTAATAACCGGCGCCGGTCCCGTTGATGCCGGCTCTATTTTTAATATTAAAGGCCAGGATTACACCATTGAGGAACTGCTTGCCTATTCGCCGCGAATGGAGAATTACAAGCATGGCTTCTGCCTGGTGCTCTACCTGAGTCCCACTGACTATCATCGCATCCATGCCCCGGTCGAAGGCCGCATCGTCGAGCGCGAGCATATCAAGGGCAAGGTTTACCCGGTCAACGAATTTGGTCTCAGACAGATGCGCCGGGTGCTGAGCCGTAATGAACGGCTTGTCACCTACATCCGGCACCTGACCGGGGAAATCGCGGTCGTTAAGGTCGGTGCGATGAATGTGAGCAGCATCAAGTACATTGATCCGGCGGCTGAAAGCACGGAACGCGGCGGCGAGCTCGCCTATTTCGAGTTCGGTTCCACGGTCGTACTGCTTATGGAAGATGACACCTTCCTACTCCGCGAGGACCTGATGCCCGGCAAGAAGGTGCGGATGGGCGAAGCCCTCGGTACTTTGAAGCAGCCTTAACCGGAGCTGCTTCTCACGGCCGCTTCTGTCCAACCACAGCAAAGAGGAGCTGCAGGCAGATTCATCTGCTTGTCAGCTCCTCTTTGTCCATTTTGAACGCGGTAATTCGGCCTTGCAGTGCAGGCGGATCATGCTTTGCCCCCCGCAGCAGCTTGTAGATAAGATCGGGTATGACGCTTGCAGCCTTGTGAGCCGCTTACCGGATTTCCGAAGGGCTCTTCCCCGTGTACTGCTTAAACTGCCGGCTGAAGAAGAAGATATCCCGGTAGCCGAGCGCATCCGCCACTTCTGTGACATTCATGCCTGCGTGCATCAGCAGATGCTGGGCCCTCTCAATCCGGGTCCGAATCATATAGGTCTGAACTGACATGCCCGTCATTTCCTTGAATTTAATCGAGAAGTATCGTGGTGACAGCTGCGCCCGCTTCGCCAAGTCCTCAACACGATGCGCAATGCCCGGATTTTGACGTATATAATTGGCTACCTCATGAATGGATTCGGTCAGCTGGTTGCTGGCCTTTCGCTCAACCGGCCCTTCATTGTCCTCGCGCAGCAGGTGGATCAGCAGCATCTTGAGCACCAGTCTCGCTTCCTCCTCCGCTGCGTAGGTCTGGATAAGGAAGAGCCTGACATAACGTGAGAGAAGATATTCAAAATCAACCACTTCATGCAAACGGCGATACGCCTCCGGTATAACATCCACCTGCTCATTTACATCAAAGTGAATGTATGTCAGCACAAGCGGCTTCTGCGGATCATGAGTTGCGCTGGTGTGGTCGCCCGGCCGGAACAAAAAACAGCTTCCCTTGCCCACCTTGTAAGGACGCCCGTTCAGGACGACCTCCCCTTCACCGCTCCATACATAGAACAAATCATAGTTAGCCATCGGTTTTTCCCGCTTCTGCCATTTCCAGCCGGGCTCACACACGATTTTGGCGAAAGCCGGCAGCAGAACGAGCGATGAGGGCGAAACATGCAGCATATCGGCACTCCTTAATCCTAAGCTTCAACCTGTCTGGCTTGATGATGTCATGATACAACAGGGGTGAAAGAACGCGCAACTATGTCATGATAGACTTATCGGCCGAAACTGCCAACGAAGAATCGAACTTCCAAACAAGGTGATAATCTGTCCGATAATCAGCAAGTTGAAATTTCTGTTAAACGCGTAAATCTCTCTGCACCTCCGAGGTAATAGCGTTAAATGCTCAAGTTAACAAAAGCACTGATGATCGCGCAGACACCAAATATGACGAACCACCATCCCCACCGATTTTTTCTGCGATTCTGTTTGCTCACTGCCAGCCCAATGACACCCGCCAATAAAATAAGCACCGCAAGACTCGTTCCTACAATCCAACCTGGTTCCACTGTCTTTTCCTCCTTTGATCCATTCACATCAATAGTTATTTATGATTCGCCACGATAGCCACCTGAAAACTGTCACGACAGCTTTTACCGCTTCCGCAGTATAAATTGTCCGCCTCTGACTTCTGCACGGATTATACTCGCGCCGTTCTTGTAGCTGTACGTTTCACCAACATGGCTTAGAGGAAAGTCGCTCTTAAAGCTGCCTGATGTTTTTTTGAATATAAAAGTGAACCCGTCATGATCCAGAATGGCTAATGTAACCTGGCAGGCCGTTGAAACGGATTGGACCTTTTGAGGCAAACAGGACGAACGGATTGTTACTCCTCTACCCGTTGACCGTAATCCAATCTCAGAAAACTTGCCTTCAAGCTCAACTTTAGATGAAGTAGCGTGCAAGTCCAATCTGCCAACTGTAAGATCCTCGCCCTTTATCGGCGCACCTGTGCCATGAAGGTTCAGCTCATCAACCATACCCGATACTTTTAACCCGCCCGAAGTAACTTTACATGTGCATTTGCTTGCATCTATCCCTTGAAGCGCTATGCTGCCGCCTGTGCTGTAGACCGTTAAAGAGTTCAGTCGTTTACGAGGAAGGTAGACAGCCAGCGTCGTTTTGTGAATATTAAACCCGATGATCTGCCTGCGCTTGCGACCGTCAATAATCGTTAATCCCCCGGAGCGCAGCTCGTGCTGAAATCGTTTCTCTTGTGGAAACCTTGCGCCCCCGTACTGAACCAGCTTAATCACATCGCCTTCCCCTTGCATAATTTGCACATCGCCCGTAAGCCAATCCAATGATAAATCGGTCACCGCCTCATGGATACATTCCTCTTTAAGAACCGGCATCGTTCCGTTATTGGCTAACACCTAATCCACTCCTAACCTTTGTTTCTTCACAGCCATATCCCTAATCAATTTCCATGCTGTTGACCTTCTTCATTAACTCAATAATTACGATGGCCCCTGCTAAGGCTACGACGCCTAATAGAATCAACAGCAGAACATCATTTCCAAAGCTGCTGATCACGATATTCCCGACAACAGCACAGAGGAGGAAAGCTGTCACTATAGTAGCGGGGACCGATCGTTTCATAAAGCCGATTCTCATTGCAATCAGACTGATTCCATTAACCGTGATGGAGAGTACAAAGATGGTTTTTACTATGGATAGCAGCAGTTCTGAGGAGAGTGTGTCATTTACAATAGGAGAGATGGATTCTGTGATGCTAAATATAACAAGAGGAGGAATATTGCTCAGGGCCATCGCAAAAGTGGTAAACCCGATGACCAGCGCCATTTTTGCAAGCAGCACTTTTTGACGGTTGACAGGGTAGGAGAACAGAAGAAGCATTCTTTTTCCCGTATATTCTTCAATCACGAAACGTGAGTACATAACCGCCGATAGAATACTGAAAACAATCATACTGACGATACCTACAAACAAAAAAATGTTAGCGTAATTCTGAAAGTCCGGCTCATTCTCCACTTGGGCGACGTAAGCAATAAAATAGATGAAAGCAACCAAACCCAAGGTCGCAACGAGACTCGCAACCGTATAGTTGTTCATTTTATTTTTTTTGATTTCAAGTTTCATCAACCTAAGCAATTTCATGACCTCCGCTCATGACGTCAATGAAGTAATCCTCAAGCCCGCCGGGATATTGCGTCTTCATTTCAGAAAGCCGGACTTCAAGCTTCACTGTACCATCCGCAATAATTCCCACAATGTCCGCGATAAGCTCAATTTCGGAAACAATATGACTGGAGAGAAGAATGGTCATTCCGTGATTCTGAACCAGATCCGTAAACAATGTCCTTATGTCACGAATAGCCATGAGATCAAGTCCATTAATAGGTTCATCCAGAATCAACAGCTTAGGCCTGTGGATCAGCGCCCTGGCTATACCCAGCCGCTGACGCATTCCCATAGAAAATTTGGAAACCGGCAGTTCACCTGTATGTTCAAGACCAACGCTACTTAATGCTTTCGTGATATCGATTCCTTCAGCTCCCATATAAGCAAGATGCATGCTTAAGTTTTCACTGGCCGACAAGTGCTCGTAAAAGATGGGAACCTCTATAATCGCACCAATGTTTCTAAGGATTTGGTCCCGGTGGGTCACAACATCCATACCAAGCACCTCGGCTCTGCCGGCTGTCGGCCGCAGCAAACCCGTCAGCATTTTCATCACGGTTGTTTTTCCGGCCCCATTGGGTCCCAAAAAGCCGTAAATGGTTCCATGTGGTATGCTCATGGTACAGCCTTTGATGATTTCGACGCCCTCGAATGTTTTCACTAGACGTTCCGTTCTTACAGCAAAGCTATTACTCATTCGGTTGATAGCCTCCTAATTTGTTATGATGCTCCACAATTTTTTGGATAAGGTTATCGCTTACAATATCAGCCCCCAACAGACGCATCATTTGCTGTAAAAACTTCAAACGGTTTAATGTTTCATTAGTTTGCCGATCGAAGAGAGTGGGATTGATCCATATATTGACCAGCAGCAGGAACACCTCCGCACATTCAATCGGATAATCGGTTATTATAGAGCCGTCCTGTTTGCCATCCGCCATGATCTGTGCAAGGATTGGAGCGTCATGTTTCACGCCCGCCTTAATCCCTCTGACAACAAACTGGGGATTCTTCATCTGCGTGCTTAAGAGACCATCAATCGAATGCACATCTTCGTCCGCTACAACATTCTCCAAAATACTGATCAACTTTTCCCGTACATTCGGTGCCTGTATATGTTGAATTAGATCATCCATCATCTGAGCTGCATAATTGAATTGCTTCTCCATCACAGCATCCAGAATATCTTCTTTGGATTTGAAATGGTGATAAATCGCTCCCTTGGACATGCCTAATTCATCAATAATGTCCTGTATACTGGTCTTTTCAAAACCCTTTTCTGTAAAGAGCTTTGCCGAAACGTTTAAAATCTGCTCCAATGTTTGCTCTGGATATTTATTTCTAGCCATATGTACCCCTTTCTTTCAATACCGACCGTCGGTATCTATCTTAATATTCAGATCCTGAATTGTCAATTTAAGGATTTGTTGATTTACTTGCATGCTGACTTTCACAGAAAATTGCATGTTTGCATAGTAACGAGAATCCGAAAAGTGATATAATAATCGCCATCAGGCTAACATTTGGTAAACTGACCAATGATACGACTTATTCGGAAGGATGAGAGAAGAATTCATGAACCCACTTGCCCAGCAGTTGAATGAAACGATTGAGCGGGAAAATCCGCACGTCCACGCTGTATTGTCCGACCTTGGCAAAGCGATTTACTTCCCAAAGGTAGGCATCCTTAGCCAGTCAGCGGAGGCCAAAGCCAAGGCGAATAAGTTCAACGCAACGATCGGCATCGCCACCGAAGGGGGCCAGCCGATGCATCTCAAAGTGATTCAGGAGACACTCTCCGCTTATAATCCGAAAGATCTGTATGAATATGCCCCTCCTGCCGGCAAACCGGAGCTCCGCACAGCATGGCGGACCAAGATGCTGAAGGAAACACCTTCTCTCGAAGGTAAGTCATTCGGCAATCCGATCGTAACCAATGCGCTCACGCACGGGCTCAGTATTGTGGCTGACTTGTTCGCAGGCCCGGGTGATGCGGTCGTAATACCCAACAAGAACTGGGAAAACTATGAGCTGACCTTCGGAGTCCGCCGCGGCGCCGAAATCGTTGAGTATCCGCTCTATGATGAACAATACAAATTTAACAGCGCCGCTCTGCGGGAAGCCCTGTTAGCACAGAAAGACAAAGGCAAAGCCATCGTTCTCCTGAACTTCCCGAACAATCCGACCGGATACACACCGGGCGTTCAGGAATACGAGGAAATTACAGCCGCCATTCATGATGCTGCGGAAGCCGGCGTCAACGTCGTAGCCGTAACCGATGACGCATACTTTGGTCTGTTTTTCGAGGACTCCGCACAAGAATCACTCTTTGGCAAGCTGGCCGGCTTGCATCCGCGTGTCCTTGCGGTAAAAGTGGACGGGGCTACGAAGGAGGAGTATGTATGGGGTTTCCGTGTCGGCTTCATCACCTACGCCTCTGAGTCAGCTGACCTGCTGAATGCCCTGGAGCAGAAAACGCTGGGAATTATCCGAGCCACCATTTCAAGCGGCCCGCATCCGACCCAGACGTTCGTTCTTCATGCGCTAAACTCACCGGATTTCGAAGCTCAGAAGGAAGAGAAGTTTGCTATTATGAAGGGCCGTGCCAACCGTGTCAAGGAGCTTCTCGACAGCGGCCGTTACGGAGATGTCTGGACCTACTATCCGTTTAACTCCGGGTACTTCATGTGCCTGAAGCTCAAGAATGCCGACGCCGAATCGGTGCGTCAGCGCCTGCTGGACGAATACGGCATCGGCACCATCGCCCTGGGGGAGACCGACCTGCGGGTAGCCTTCTCCTGTATTGAGGAGACTCATCTGGAAGAGCTGTATGATACGATTTATCAGGCTGTGCAGGACGTTATGTCTGCTAAGGCCAGCATATAATTAGTCTGTACGAAGCCCTAGCAATAAGGCTGTCACGGCCGCTACGACCGTGGCAGCCTTTATTATGTAAGGGGAAAATTGACGATAGGATATTTAGTTGTTACTATGATAGTAATTATTACTATTAACTCACTGACTGCAACAACGGATCAGGGATATTCACATTCTTATCTGAAACAGAGAGGAGCCTGTCATGGCTACTTGGAATTTACAAGACACAAGCTGTCACCTGCTTATCTGTAATGGCGGCAGCTGCATGAAGCGGATGGGAGAAGAGGTCACTCAGGCGATCAGAGAGGAAATCTCCGCCCAGCATGCCGACCGGCAAATTCATACCACCCGTACCCGCTGCAATGGGCGCTGCGCGGACGCCTGTGTTGTAATCGCCTATCCCGAAGGGGTATGGTATAAAGATATTACGCCCGAAACCGGAAGAGAATTAGTAAGGCGGCACCTGGCAGGCGAGCGCCTGGAATCTCATATCACCTATTCGTTTGACCGGACATTCATAGCGGCGGGAAGCTCAGCAGAAGGAACTGTAAAGGGGTAATGAGGATGACCAGCACACACCATGATCACGCAGAACATACAATAAGCTCCCATTCCCGGGAAAGGTGGATTCGCCGGAAACAGGAGCTGGCTGCTTGGGTGGAACGGGACAAGGTTGTCACCAGGCCCAAGCAGACGGTCGGCTGGGATTACACCGTAGTTGATGCTGAGCTGTTTCCAGCTCTTAAAGCGCTGAGGGAGGCCGGCATTCAAACGGAATTTTCCTGTGCCGGCGTCAGTCTGCTGGATGACCCTCATGATCATTCCCTATACGCTTACATTACCTGCAAGCGCACCACAAGGGCCGAGCAGTTCGTACAGCATGCCATGAACCAGATGCGTCACCGGCTGCTCGTTATCTATGAGCCGGCTGACAACCGCTATGATCTGTCCTCATTCTTCATCATGCATAACCGTTCATTCTGTCTGCAGATGGAACGGACAGCCCGGCTGTTCTAGGGAAGGATATATCCTTTCTTAGGATCAGAATACCCACTGTCCATTCTTCTGCACCAGGATACCATCCAGGTAAATCTCTCCGCCATCCTTCAGGTTCTTCACCATATCCCAGTGAATGACGGACTCATTACCGGCTCCGCCCATTTCATAGGCCCGCCCAAGAGCCAGATGGACTGAACCTCCAATTTTCTCATCGAACAAGATATCTTTGGTTGGCCTTGTTATGCCGTAGTTAACGCCAATCCCGAGCTCGCCGAGAAATCTTGCCCCCTCGTCCGTATCCAGCGCAGCGGCAAGCGCTTCTTCGCCCTTTTCCGCGGAATACTCCACAACCCTGCCCTTCTCAAAACGCAGACGGATGCCCGAGATTTCCCTGCCGTTGTAGACGGTCGGCCACTCATAATAGATATGGCCTTCTGTCAGCAGATGATTGGGGGAAAAATAGAACTCTCCGTCCGGGACGTTCCGGTTGCCTGCGCAAATAACTGCTGAACGGCCTGCGATATCAACGGTCAGATCGGTCTCTTTGCCGACTATCCGCACCTTGCTGGCCTCGTTAAATTTCTGTACAGCTCCGAGCATAGAACGCTCCATCGCCGCATAATCCACATTGGTGGCACTGTAGACAAAATGCTCATACTCCTCCAGCGACATGTCCGCATCCTGTGCCTGCGCCTGGGTAGGGAACATGGTGAGCACCCACTTGGCACCGCCCTGCATCAGATAACGGGAAAGCTTAGAGGTTGCACGGCTGCGCCGCTTCAGCTTCTCCGGATCGACATTCGTAAGCTCCTTGTTGTTCGCTGAACCCAGAATACGTATCAGGCCATCGGCACGATGATACAGCCACTCCAGAACATCTACATCATCAAGCTGCTCACCACCCGCCTCATCGTATAAAATCTTGTTCAGCTCGGCAAGGCCGACCTGCAGCATCGGATGCCCCCCAGCCTTCAATACGGTGCGGTAAACCTCCTTAATCAGCGGAGCCGTCTCGGCGTCTCCTATAATTAATATCTTCTCTCCCGGCTGCACATTAATAGAGTGATGCACCAGTATGCGGGCTAACTCTTTCACTCGCGGATCTCCCATTGCTTATTTCCCCCTTAATATCAACTAGTCATCCTCGCGTTCCTTAGCCATTCTGGCCATGAGACGGTAAGGCGCAATTACTGCCGCATACAGGATAACTATAAACGCGGCAGCGGCCGCTGGCAGCCACAAGCCCTGTAGAGTCAGCGGCACCACAGTAAAGCATGCGATCAGCACGGCACAAAGCAGATGAGCTGCACGCGCAACCTTCAGCAGCGACTGGAAGCGTGTCGCTGAGGGCAGCGGATATACATGCTGCCATACCGAATACCTGTGTACGTGGCGGACCGTCCCGAGCTGCATGCCAAGGACGGCTGTAAATAGGCAGCAGAGCACGACAGCCGCCCACCCGTCCAGTGATCCGCTCTGGGCGGCAAAGTATGACGACAGTGCCCCAAGACCTGTCAGCCGCAGCAGGATCCCGCCAGTCTCCGTTCTGATAACCGTCTGGGTATACAGAAAGGTATAAGTACTGCGTCTTCTATAAGGCACCAGGGCGGATAGCCAGGCCAGATAAGCACGTTTAGCCACAACTGTCCCCGCAGCAGGCACATCAATGAACATGCTAAAGAAACGGTAATATCCCCGTCTCGTCCGCGCTTCCTCGATAATCAGCCTCTCCCACGGGAATCCGTGCTTACGCGGCAGCTTGAGCGCCGCATAGACGGCAGCGGCGGCTCCCAGGAGGAACAGCAATGTTTTCCACAATGGAAAGGTAAATAAGGAGACCAGTACTATGGCAGTCAGCGCCCATCTCAGCAGGCGGTACATCCTGCGGGCAGCCGTGTAGGTCATCCGTCTCTCTATCCATGCAGCGTAAGCATGCATGCCTTTCAGCAAGGCCAGCATAGCAGCTGCTGCCAGCGGATGCACCAGCGCTGCTCCCTTGTAGTAAAGCGGAAGAAAGGCAATAAAGGCAACCGCCGTCCAGATGGATGTAACGGCTAGACCTCGCCTTGCCGAGCGGAGTATGTAAGGCTTCATGCCACTTTCCCGCGGCATTAGAAAGACAATATCCGCTGATACGAGCCAGCTTCGCAGCGGCGACCAGCAGACGAACGGCAGGAGCGCAGCAGCTCCCGTCAAAGCAATTGGATAATGCTCCGGCACCTGTCTCAGGAAGCTGCTATAGCTCACGAGCAGGGCAATGCCGACGAGAGACAGGAAGGCAGGAAAACCGCTCTGCAGCATATAACGGATGTAAGGGGCAGCTTCTCTCCAGAAGTCGGACGACCGTTTGCTCCACAGCTCTTCAAGCGACCGGTCCATTGGTATCTCCCTCGTCTGTAACCAGTCTGTAGAATGCCTCCTCCAAGGAAGAGGCCCAACCGCCCGCTGCCGCCCTGACATCCTCCAGCGTACCGCTGGCCACCAGCCTGCCTCCGTGAAGCACAAGGAAACGATCGCAATACGACTCGACAGTTGCAAGAATATGCGAGCTCATCAGGATTGCCGCACCCTGACGCTTAACCTCGACAAGGCGTTCAAGGAGTGAGCGTATGCCCAGCGGGTCAAGACCCACAAACGGCTCATCGATAATATACAGAGGCGGCTCCGCAAGCAGCGCATTCATCAGCATAACCTTCTGCTTCATGCCTTTGGACAGGTGGCCGGCGAACGCTTTCCTCTTCGGATTCATGTGGAATTCCTTGAGCAAATCGCCGCATCGCTGCGAATAGGACGGCTCCGGCACGTCATAAGCCATCCCTGTCAGACGGAGATGGTCCTCTACTGTAAGCTCGTCGAACAGCACCGGTGTCTCCGGAACATATGCGAAAGCCGAACGGTATACCTCAGAATTATCATCCAGTGTCGTTCCCTTAATGCGCACTTCGCCGCTGTGCGGCTGCATCAACCCCAGAATATGCTTGATGGTTGTGCTTTTACCGGCGCCATTAAGTCCAATCAGGCCCACCATCTCCCCCGGCTGGATACCGAAGCTTATATCATGCAGAACAGGTTTCCGTGGACTGTATCCTCCCGTGAGCCCGCTTACCTTCAAGATCGGTTCCCCGCTCACCGTATCACCTCTCATTCATAATTATGCCTTCTATTAAGAACAAGCCGCAGGACATACACTGGTGCAGCCAGCGCAATACTGCGGCTCTTATCCAGGCTGGCGGCCAGCTGGTCTCCCGCATTAGGCAGATTCCTTTTCAGCGGGCATACGTCCCTACTTCTGCTGTTCTCCGCCGCTGCCATTCTCGCGTTTGGCCTTGAGCCATTTGGGCGCTCCCTTGTTCTTCCGCTCTTTCTCCTTCTCCGCCTTTGCCCTGGCCGGTGAAAGCTTCCTTACACCCTCTTTGCCGCGCTCAGAAGGAAGCCCTTTACGTCCTGCTGAGGACGCTGGGGCTGCGCTTATTTCGCCGGAAACGCTCCTGCCCGTTTCCCCGGAACGTCCTCTTCCATTCCTTAAATCCCTGTCCCCTCTGTCAGCAGAAGCTTTGCCGGTACCAGCTCCTCTTGGCGGCGAACCACTCCTAGAGCCTCGCTTCAGCTCTTCACGCGCCAGAATTTTCCCGCCGTACAGAACCCGTTCTTTAATCTCAATACCAAGCCGCTTGGAAAGCTTCTCGGCCAGGTAGCTGTCACGGAAGGTCACAATCGTAAAAACGGTACCTTCCCGGCCCATACGGCCTGTCCGCCCCGCACGATGCACATAGCGGTCGGGGTCCTGCGGTGCATCAATATTAAGTACAAGCGGCAGTTGCTCAATATCAATGCCTCTTGCTGCCACATCAGTTGCCAGCAGCAGCTGGCATCTGCCGCTTCTGAAACGTTCAAGCGTCTGAGACCGCTTCAACTTGTCTGCGTCCCCATACAGCGACTCGACGGTAAATCCTTCGAAAGCGAGCTTCGCTTCCCAGTTGGCGATCTGGTCCGTGTCATTCATGAACAGAAGTGCCGAAGAAGGCGCAAAGGCATGCAGCAGCTTCTTCGCGGTCTCGAACTTATCTCTGCCTTCGCTGAGAATATAATAATGACTAATCGTCTCGGCCACACGATGCTCCGGCTGGACATCAATGCGCACAGGCTCTTTCATCCATCTGCCGGCCAGCCGTTCCATCTCCTCGGGAAGCGTCGCCGAGAAGAAGGCGATTTGGCGGTCTGGTCCCAGAGCGGATATAACCGTTTCAACCTCCTTGGTCGAACCTAGCTCGAACATTTGGTCCGCTTCGTCAATAACGATTGTCCTGGCGTTGTGCAGCTTCAGCTTACGCTGGGCAACCAGCTCATGAATCCGGCCTGGTGTACCCACGATGAGATGCGGCTTAAGCTTCAGCTTCTCAACCTGCCGCTTCAATGCCGCCCCGCCGATCAACTGCTGCACCCGCAAACCGCAAGCCTCCGCATAACGCTCCGCTACGCGGACAATCTGCATGGCGAGCTCCTGTGTTGGGGCCAGTATTACCGCCTGAATATCAGAGACGGCCGTATCCATGCGGTTAAGCAGCGGCAGCAGATAGGCGAGTGTCTTACCAGTACCTGTCTGAGATCTCGCGTATAAGTCTCTTCCGGATGCGATTGCGGGAATCGCCTCTTGCTGAACCGTGGTCGGTTCGGTTATTTCAAAGTCCTTTAACTGTCCGATAAGCTCGGAACGGAGTTCCAGCTGCTCCCAGCTTGTCACCATGATGATCCTCCTCATGCCGCTTCTCGATTGTAATCTATTTCTTATTAAGCATAGGGCCGACCAGTCTGTCAGCCAGTCTCGGGAACAGCTGATACAGCTTGATTCCAGCGGCGGCCGACAAAGGAATGTCCACTTCCGCAATTCCTTTATCAATCACCTTCAGAATGGCGGCAGCTACCCGTTCGGGCTTCATCATGAAGGCTTTCACGTTACGTACGTAAGTTCCCTCAGGATCAGCCTTGGTGAAGAAAGGTGTGTCAATCGGCCCAGGGTTGACGGCTGACACTGTTATCCCCCGGTCCTTCATCTCCGCCCGAAGGGCATTCGTAAAGCCCAGTACGGCATGCTTGGTCGCCGTATATGCTGTGGACTTCGCGGTTCCAATCTTCCCTGCCATCGAGGCAACATTCACAATCTGCCCATGCCCCTGTTGGAGGAAGACAGGCAGGACGGCCTTCGTGCACCGGACGATCCCCAAGTAATTGGTATTCATCATTTCTTCAAAGTCCTCAACTTTTGCCTCTTCAAAATAGTCAAAGACGGCGTAGCCAGCATTATTAAGAAGCACGTCCAGACCCTTGTAATCCGCTATGATTTGTTCCGTCACCCGCTTCACCTCGCGGTTGTCATTCACATCAAGAACATAAACGCCGTGGCTGCCCTTGATAAGCGACGCGGCCTCCTTGAGCTTCGCTTCATTACGTCCTGTCAGAATCGGGACAGCCCCCCGCTCCGCAAGCATTTGCGCCGTTATGGCGCCAATACCGCTGCCAGCACCGGTTATCAGTACTCTCTTTCCTGTCAACATTCACATCACCTGTTTATCAGTTTACTAAAAATCTGGCACAATAAGCAAAAAAACTCCCCTGCAGGGGAGTGAATATAATTAAGCGATTAGCACCTGGATATCCAGTTCACCGATTCCTTCTATAATAAGCGGAATGGTAAGTGCTTTATGAGGGGTAAAACCGGCTGCTTGAGCGGAATGCAGGACCTTCGGTGGTGTTATATCGACCTTAACGCCTTGGTTAAACAGCATTGTGCTGGCATTGCCGCTGATCATATTACCGAGTTCCGATATCGCGCTTTTGCCAATCTCATCGATCTCGGATATGGCGAACCCGCCCATCATCGCCGAAATCAGCCTCAACGCAACGGGCTCGCTGATACCAAACACTATATCACCGCTCATTTGACCCGTCATACCAATTTGTATCCAGATATATTTTTCGACGAAAATAACTTCCTTAATGCCCAACTGCCCGGCTTCCGGGCGGATACTGACCATCTGTTCAATGACGACTCTTGCCGATTCCAGAAACGGATTGATATATTCTGCCTTCATATTAAGTCATTTCCCCTTTCTGTTCGACATTATTCGATCATTGTCTATGACCCTATTATACTTGAACGCATGGGTCAAGTATACTATTGTTTTGTCAGTTCCGCCCTTCTGTCAAATCGGCAGTACCGCTCATTTATCCCGCTTGTGCTCCTGTGCTATGACGGTAGTAAAGCCTCATCAGCCGCAACTTTTCATACAGCGGCTCCAGCGGTTTGCCCTGCAGTTCATCCTCTTTATAGACATGTTGAAGAACAGGCTTCAGATACATATCCCCTACCTGGTTAAGAGCTTGAATAATCTTCTCCTGTTCATCCTGCGGATATCGATCCAGCTCCTGCCTTAACAGCGGGGTCGTATCATAGCCCGCCTCATCAAGCTCCTCGATCCGAATAATCAGATCTCGGCGCTGCATGCCAGATACTTCCTGAAGCTCATCAAGGCTGCTTCCATCCTGAATTCCGCTTAAGATTAGCCGGTTCACCTGATGTCGCTCCATTTCCAGCCGGTACTTATCTTCCTTCTGCCGGTAGAGCCACTTGGTGTAGGCCTCCGGGTCCAATTGCCCCGCCACCCAGTCAAGCGGGAATACCGTGGAGCGCTCATAACGGGTTGTAATGTCCAGGACGGCAGAACCATAGGTAGCACTACGCGCTTCTCCCCAGCCTGGTATGTTCTTAAGTTCCTCCTCCGTATGCGGGATAAATGCTGCAATCATTCGGAGCATCCGGTTATTGGCAACGACATAAGCTGCCTTCTTCTCTTCTGCCGCACGGCCCCGGCGCCACTCACGCAGCTCTTCGAATACCTCTTCCCTTACATGCTGCTCAGCGTAGCACTGAAGCATGCCGGCAATTCCACCGGAAGCTGCTTTGCGGTCTTCCAGTATGCCATCCAGCATCGGCTCATAGCCATCCCCCATCTTTACGGCAGCACCGTGCCGGAAGGCCGCCAGCATCTCTTCCCATGATGTGCCTTCATACCATACGCTTGTCTCGCCGCTTGCCTCATCCCGCCACTCCACACTCCAGCGTCCATGCTCCTCCCCGATGGTTACCTGAGCCGTTACAATCCGGCCGTCTTCCTGCTGCTTCTCCAATGTGTTCAAGAAAACAACTCTCATCTTCTGCACCTCCAGAAATTGCGAACCCTGACCGGGTGCCTCTCTCCGCAACTCCACTGCACAGCTGTAAACACAAAAAACACCCCTCCGGCTTGGTTGCGGAGAGGTGCTTCCTCACGATCAAATATTCGACTGCACTCAATATACCACCTCTGTATCCTTTTGGCAAGACGAACAGAAGATGTGTTGACGTGTTGATTTTTGCGTAGTAGATGTATAATGAAGGTAATACACATCTGCACACGGAGGTCTGATATGCTGCCCGAATACGATTTTATGTCTGATACGACTGAAGATACATCCACGAGATTCGTAACCTTCATCACTCCCGGTATGAAGCGGTTTGATCTTGCCATCACAACTACAAGCCGTTTCTACGGAAAAAAGCTCGTAACGGATCTGCAGAATGGCATTACAGCCATACTGGGGGCCGATGACCTGGAGGAAGAGGGCTATCTCGCCCATGTCTTCAAGCTCACTGAAGAGGAAGCTGCTGAGCTGGAGCAATTTCTCTACTTTGTTGTTGGTACGGTGAATTTTACCGATTAACTGGGGCATCTTAAAGACAGACCACCAATAAGGGAGGGATTCTAGTGGCTGACGGCTTCAAGCAGGAAGACCGGAGAACGTACCGTGATGTCAGTACGGTCGAATCACAGCGCAATGATCTGACCGCCGAGGAATTTCCGGAAGGTCCTTATGGAGCAACACTGCTCACCGAATCACTTGGGAAGAGCCGACCATGGAGAATCGACCAGCGTCCGATCAATCGCTTCGATTATGAGAATCGGAGCCTCCACAAAGGATTGGACCGTGATTTTCCCGGAGATCAAGGCATGGGCAATGCCGCTCCTGAGGTAATGGATGAACCCTAGGACCATGATCAGCTAGCAATCCCGTATCTCTACAACATATCAAGGCTGCCGTCCAAACCGGCAGCCTTGATTATTTTGATTATTGCAGACCGTCAAAGACCACTCCGCTATCTGGTTTCCCTGTGAAGCGTATGCCGCTTCAGCCGCGGACAGTATTTGCGCATTTCAAGACGACCCGGATGAGCGCGCTTATTCTTCGTCGTCGTATAGTTACGGTCGCCTGTCTCCGTGCAGGCCAACGTTACGATTACTCTCATGATTATTTGCCCCTCTCGGTTAGTTAACGGAGGCCGTCTCAGCCTCCATAGCTGCTCCAGGCAGCACATCGGCAAAAGATTTCCAACTTGTGCCCATTTCCTCATCCGTCAGCAAACAGCAGTCAAGTCCAGCTTCCAGCGCCTTACGGTCGATACGGATTCCAATGAATACAATCCTGTTGACCCGGTCTCCGTATACCGGATGCCAAGAATCAGCTATCTCTGGCTCGTCGAGCAAAAGCTGGCGCCGCTCTTCTTCCGGCAATGCGGACACCCAGTAGCCGGCTGGGCCGAATTGGATGGAAGGACCCGCCTGGCTGATTGATTGCGCGGTTAAGTTTCTGGTAGCCAGCCAGACGATACCTTTAGCACGCACAATTTCCTCCGGCCAATCCGCCATCCAAGCAGCAAGCCGCTCTGGATGAAACGGTCTCGTCCGCTCGTATACAAACGATGATATACCGTACTCCTCCGTTTCAGGTGAATGCGAAGACTGCTCCATCTCCTTGATCCAACCAGCGGAGGTACTAGCTTCCTCAAAATTAAACAACCCGGTATTCATGATTTCAGACGGATCGATGACCCCATGCTCGGCGCGGATCAACTTCGCCCTTGGCTGAAGCTTGTGCAGAATACCTTCGAGCTCTGCCAGATCCTCTTCACTCACCAGGTCACACTTATTCAGCACCAGCACATCGCAAAATTCGATCTGATCAATCAGCAGGTCGACTACATCACGGTGGTCCTCTTGTCCAACCTCCTGTCCCCGATCCAGTAACGTCTCACCGGAAGAGAAATCGTGCCAAAACCGGTAAGCATCCACCACCGTTACCATACAGTCAAGCCTGCAGTATTCGGTCAAGTCTATCCCCTGTTCTACATCCCGGTAGCAGAACGTCTGAGCCACAGGAACCGGTTCGCCGACTCCGGTCGATTCAATGAGTATATAATCGTATCGTCCATCTTCAGCCAGTCTCTGAACCTCCTGCAGAAGGTCCTCACGAAGCGTACAGCAGATACAACCATTGGACATTTCCACCAGCTTCTCTTCTGTTCGTAACAGACCGCCTCCATTCTTGATCAGACCAGCGTCAATATTCACCTCGCTCAAATCATTGACGATAACAGCTACCCGCAATCCCTGCCGGTTATGCAGCACATGATTCAGCAGCGTCGTTTTACCGGAGCCAAGATAGCCGCTGAGTACGGTAACAGGCAGCTTAGTAGCACAGCTGGTGGTATCTAATATAGCCATACAAGCCTCCCAAGCGTAATATTTACGGGTTTATGACGGAATGAAGCCTGAGAGCAACCTTTACGTTTCGTCGTCCTTCACTCTGTAAACACCCGCATATTATTTAATCGTAATTATTACTATACAATAGTAGAGCACCTTTCTTTCCTTGTCAAGCGGCTCCATGCTTCACGAATGAATCGGCCCTCATTATAAGCATGCAAAAAGACCCGGCAGCAGCGTGTGGCACGCTGCCAGCCGGGTCTTCACATGCATAAGGGCTTGATCGCTTAACCGATCAGCTTCATCAGACTGCCAAATTCCAGTTCTTCAAACTTGTTTGCCACGCTTGCCCTGTCCATTACCCATAAACAGCGTTCCCACTCCAGCTCCACAGGAACATCGCAGCGTATTGTTGCCAGGTCCCGGGACATATGAAGCATTTCAAGATCTGCTTCAATCTTCGCACGAACCGACTTCGACAGATTTTCAAGGTTGGCTAAAATTCCATCAATTGATCCATATTCTAGCACCAGCTTTAAGGCTGTCTTCTCACCGATGCCGCGAACCCCGGGGTAATTATCACTGGTGTCCCCCATGAGCCCCTTGAGATCAACAATCTGAGCTGGGCTGAGCTGCCGTTCTTCTAGAAGGAACTGCGGTGTATAGACCGCGTAATTCCCCTGCCCCTTCTTCATGATCACAACGGTTATTCGGTCATCGACCAGCTGCAGCATATCATGATCACCTGTAAGAATGAATACCTCAGCATGCTCTCGGTACACCTTGGCCAAAGTACCGAGACAGTCATCTGCCTCAAATCCGGCCACACCTACATTCGGTATGCCAAAGCTCTCCACAACGTCCTTGACCAGTTCAAACTGCGGAATCAGCTCATTCGGCGCTTCAGGACGATTGGCTTTATAACCGGCATACTGCCCCGTCCGGAAAGTCGTACTGCCCATATCCCAGCAGCACACAACGTGGGTAGGCTGAAATGCCTTACAGGCATCCAGCAAGTATTTCACAAATCCATAAACCGCATTCGTAGGCAGCCCCGCGTTGGTCTTGCGGATGTAACCACCGTACGAGTTGGCGAAGAATCCACGAAATAACAGCGCCATTCCATCAACTAACAGCGCCCGCGGCTGACGCTCTTGTGCCTGTTCCATCTATCTATCGCTCCAATGTTTTTTCAGCCATTATATCATAGATTCGGATCAGATAGCCCGCTTGGTCAGATTCTCCAGCTGTTCAATAATATCCGTCAGCTTCCGGAAATCATCCATAACTGTGCTCATACGCCCGTTCTGCTGCTCAACAGATGCTAGTACCTGCTCGACCGAAGCGCTGGATTGATCGGTGACATTGGCAATTGAGACGGCTTCATTCACAATGATGTTCGAATCATTCTTAAGAGCGCCAAGAAGCTGCGTCAAGCCATCCGTTTGCTCTTGGACACTTACCGTGTTCTGATGGATCTCATGAAATACCTGATTGGTCTTTTCCGTGGTTGCAAGGCTCTGCTTCATCTCAACGCGGCTTTCCTCAACAAAATCCGCCACATGTGCTGTCTTATCCAGCATGGACCGTATCATCGCTTCCACCTTTTCTGCGGCGCTGCCGGTCGACTCCGCCAGCTTCTTCACCTCACCGGCTACAATGGCGAATCCCCGGCCATGCTCGCCCGCCCGTGCTGCTTCAATGGATGCATTGAGCGCGAGTAAATTCGTCTGATTGGATATTTCCTCGATCTGCAGCAGCAGCTCTGCTATGCTGCGGCTTTGCTCCTGCAGCTCCTTCATCAGCACAGAAACCTGGTCTACTGTACCTGATACCTGGCGCATCCGTTCATTTAGCGATCCGAGCTCCTCATTGCCAGTCCGGGTCAAATCCGTTGTCTTATGCGAGATTTCAATCAAGATGCGGGAGCTGTCACTAGCAGTTGTTACTTTTGCGTCGATCCCCTGAATAGAGTCCCTGATGCCATTGACGCTGGAGGCCTGGGAAGCCACACCAGCCGATACTTCCTGGAACGTTGCCGCAAGCTCTGCTGTAACCTCTCCGGATTCAGTCAGATGGCTGTCAAGAGAATTGTGAACCGATGACAAGGTACCCACAGTCTGCTTGATCTCCTTCAGCATATCCTGAATATGCTGCCGGGAAGCAAGCGCTTCGGCCGATTTCTTCTCCGTCTCCTGCTGAAGCTTGGCGCCGATTCTAGCCTGCAGAGCCGTAATCAGCATAACCAAGCTAAAGACGACATTAAGCGAGATAAAGCCTGCGATCCCAAGCTGTCCGAATATTTCAGTCCGGTAAATCTGATAGAATATATTGATAAGTATAAGTCCAATGAATCCGTTTATTAAAATGGAAATGTAATTATGGTAGAGTGTAATGATCGCAAAAGCATAAAAGAGAAGAACCAGCGAGTTGACATTGGGCGTAGTAGCCGCGAAGGAATATACGAGAATACTTAACAGCACCGCAGCAATGTATTGAATGTACGGAACGAGCCATTGTTTATAGGTAAGCAGTGTAAAGACAGCCGATATACTTCCTCCCACACCAGCCACAACAAGAACCGTCTCCGTATTGCTCTTCGCTAATATCGAAGCGGCAACTCCAAGCACAACCGACAACCACGATAATTTCACAAGCAGTCTATTACGTTCATTAAATACAGCCAGCTTATCCATTCTGTCCCCCCACTATGCCGTACAGCTCCGAATGACAATTCCTGATGGAGACAGTAGGTGCATGTATAATAATACCAATACAGTAAGCAATTAAATTATATAAAGTTACGACATAAATCGTCAATAATCTTCTGGTTTATTTGGTGAATCTTTAGGTCTAGCGACTCGATAAATCTCGGTCTTAGGGATTATTTACATAAAAAAACGGGTCCCAGCCGGACCCGCCATGTTATTCCATTCCATCAAAAACTCCATCCAGATAAGTCTCCAGATCAACTCTAATCGGCATAAAATAAAAATGGCCGCCCGACTCCTTCGCAAATTGCAGTGCCCGGCGGGCGAATTCAACATTCCATTCTAAGGTTGGCCTGAAATCCTTGGGAAACACCGCTCTATTCTTCGTTTCCCAATAGCCTTGTGAGCCGTCAGTCATGACGGGCGAAACACCCCAGTAGAGCTCAATACCTTCCAGCTGCTCCGCAAATATCTCCATATGACGCAGATCGAAGAACGGCTGGGTAAAAAAGCCCGCCGCCCCTGCTTCAAGCTTGCGCTGTGCATACTCGAGCTCTTCACGAAGGCCAGCCCGATACGGGTCAATTGCCGCATAGACCTTTATATCCGGGTATTCCTGCCTCAGCTTGCGGATCAGTTCTGTAGACGTCGTAGGAAAGACCTTACGCTTCATATCAGCAGGCGGATCTCCGGCAACAACCAATACCTCACGAATACCCTTGCGAATCAATTCCTCACCCAATGCGAACGGCTGCCGCAGATCAAAATCAATTGCCCTTATGTGGGGGACTGCATTCGGCATACTTCCAACCGCTTCCAGCGCTCCCTCCCAGCTTCTGATTGGCAGGCGCATCAAGTCCGGAATGTTAACCATATTGATCTGTTGGTAATTTGCAGCTACCATATCCAGCTCCTGCCTGAGTCTGGGCAGATCCCTGGGAATCAATTCAATCGATATACGCATAAAAGTCCAACCACCTGTTCCCCCTATCTATTATCCCCCCGAAACCAAGCCGGCGAACAGTCATAAATAGTACTGTTTTCTTGCAGCACTAGCTTCAATCATCATTTCCCCGGAAATATTGACCGTATAAAGGCTGCCCGATGAGCTGTCCGGTGTGCAGCTCCCAAGCTGGCCAATAGAGCTGGGCAGAAACTATTCCGCCCACAGCTGCTCAAACTCCGCTTCCTTGAAGCCAACCGTTAACCGGCTGCCGTCTGTCACAACCGGGCGCTTAACCAGTCTTCCGTTGGCTGCCAGAGCGGAAACCTTCTCTTCCAGCGTCATACCCGGAAGCTTGTCCTTGAGCTGCTGTTCCTTGTAAACCTCACCGGATGTGTTGAAGAACTTCTTCACATCCAGCCCGCTCAGCTCAATCCATTCCATAATTTCACCTTCGGTTGGCGCCTGCTCGAACAGATTCTGCAGCTCCAGCTCATAACCTCTGGCCTCCAGCCATTTCAACGCATTGCGGCAGGTGCCGCATTTGGGATAATAGTAGACTTTAAGCTGTTTACTCATATTCTCTGATGACTTCCCTTCAAAATTTATTGTTTACGGTACGGTTATTCCAGCTTGCCAAGCTCCAACTCAAGGCGCTCAAGATCCTCAGGCAGCCGGGCCCGGAAGACCATCTCCTGCCCTGTCATCGGATGCTTGAAGGACAGCTCTGCCGCATGGAGAGCATGTCGCGAGATCAGCTGCTCTGCCCTTACTCTTAGCTCAGCATGACATTCATCTGCCGGGTGATACATCTTATCACCAAGCAGAGCGCAGCCGATATGCTGCATATGGACGCGTATCTGATGGGTGCGGCCGGTTTCAAGCTGCAGCGCAACTTTTGAGGCTTGCTGATTTCTATACACAGCAAGCGTCTGATAATGAGTGACCGACGGGTAGCCTGACGGTGTAACGATACGGTAATGCGGGTCATCCGGATCCCGGTCAATTGGCGCATCAATAGTTGCGGTTGGAGGCTCGGGCTTGCCAAGCACATAGGCAATGTACGACTTGCCGATCTCCCCCCGCTGCATTTGCTCAGACAGCTGCTGGTGGATATAGGGGTTCTTGGCGATCGCCACCAGTCCTGATGTCTCTTGATCAAGCCGGTGAATCGGTCGGAACCGGACCGTCTCCCCCTTCTGCTGCCAATAATGAACTATACCGTTAGCCAGCGTGCCTGTATAATGGCCGTGCGTAGGATGAACAATTATACCTGCCTCCTTGTTGACCAGCAGAATGTATTCATCCTCATAGACGATATCAAGCGGCATTTCCTGCGGTAAAATGTCGTCTGACTGCTCACGCTCCATTCGCAGCGCCAGCACATCTCCTTCCTTCACTACTGCGGTGGTGTATACCCGAATGCCGTTCAGCGTAAGCCCTTCCTCCGTAAGCTTCAGGCGGGACAACAGCTTGCGGGATACGCCAAGCCTGCGCTCCAGCACGGTCCGCACCTGCTTGCCTGAATCCTCGGGACCTACCGTCCAGGTTATCGGACTGTAATACTTATCCGTCATTTTGATCTCGGCTTGCGAAATACTTCCGCACTGCGGACATACTCGACATCCGGTACGTCTAAACGGGCATTGGCAGCACGGGCTGCTGCAAAGAAGTAATCCGACAGACGGTTAATATATTTAGCTGCCTCACCATTAATTTCGTGCTCTGCGGCAAGGGTAACCACCCTTCGTTCAGCCCGCCGGCACACGGTACGGCAAACATGCAGCAGCGATGCCTCTTCTGACCCCCCGGGCAGAATGAACCTCGTAATCTCCGGCGCCTCCGTAATCAGAACATCAATCCGCTCTTCCAGCCTGGCAACCGGCTCCGGCCCAACCTTATAAACAGAAGGCTCCTTGGCAAAAGCTAAATCTGAACCACAATCAAACAGCTCCTGCTGAATCTGCACAAGTTCGGAAGCCAGGTCATCAAGCTTGCCGGAACGTCCCAATACCGCCGCCGTCTGTCCAACAAAAGCGTTCAGCTCATCAATCGTGCCGTACGCTTCAATCCGGACGTCATCCTTGCTGACCCGTCCCCCTTTGATCGAGGTTTGTCCCTTATCACCTGTCCGTGTATATAATTTCATAGGTATTACCTCTCCTCTCAGTATGTATGCTTCTGATGCCTATACGTACCACTATAGCATAACCGTCCCGCTTCATTCTCCTGCCCATACAAAAGAAGCTCCCGGCGGGAGCTTCCAATGACGGCTCAGCTGTTTAACCGCTTGAGCACAGCTGTTTGTACCGCATATATTCATTAATCTTAATATCCAGTTTCCGGCTGAGCTCAATGACCCTATCTGAGCTGAAGGAAGCCTCCTCCAGATAAGTCATCTCCATCTTTCTTCGCAGCACGTAGATTTCATCCTCCAGTGAATGAATGGGTGAAGACAACGTTCTGGCTGTCCGTCCGTTCCGGCCTGTCGAAGGCTGGTTCTTCCCGGTATGTGGCATTGTCTCTCCCTCCCTGGCTCCTGCTGCGCAAACGACATCATGTTTCTTCATAACTTGTTAAATTATATCAGGTTAGAGACCGAATTGCCTATTAATATTTTCAAGATTTCTTGACTTTTTCGACAAAGTCCCCGATTTTCTCTAGTGCTTCTGTCAGCTGAGCAACGGAAGTCGCATAGGAGCAGCGCAAATGTCCTTCTCCCCCTAGCCCGAATACATTGCCGGGAACAGCAGCAACCTTCGCTTCCAACAGCAGCCGCTCTGCGAATGTCTCCGAATCCAGACCCGTGGATTGCACGGAAGGAAACGCATAGAAGGCACCTTGCGGTTCATGGCACTCCAGCCCAATCTCGCGGAAGCCTTTAACGATGAGCCGCCGCCGCTGATTATAGGATTCCACCATCCTGTCCTTCTCTTCCAGCCCGTTAGTGAGCGCTTCAAGTGCAGCAACCTGGCCCATAACAGGGGCACACATAACCGTGTACTGATGAATCTTCAGCATCGCACCGATCAAATCCGGATGACCGCATGCGTATCCCATCCGCCAGCCTGTCATCGCAAACGCCTTTGAGAATCCGCTGACCAGTATGGTGCGGTCCTTCATACCCGGCAGCGAGGAAAAGCTGACATGGTTGGCATCATAAGTAAGCTCTGCATAGATTTCATCGGAGATAACAATCAGATCATGCTTCTCTACCAGCTCAGCGATCGGCAGCCAATCCTCGCGTGTCATTGTTCCGCCGGTCGGATTGCTTGGGTAGCACAAGATCAGAACCTTCGAACGCGGAGTAATCGCCGCTTCCAGCTGGTCAGCACGCAGCTTAAAGTTATCCTTGGCGAAGGTTTCCACTCCAACCGGCACGCCGCCGCCAAGCGCCGTTATCGGCGAATACGAAATGTAACAAGGCTCGGGAATAAGTATTTCATCGCCTGGCGCCACGAGCGCCCGCAGCGCAAGATCAATCGCCTCACTGCCTCCAACCGTAACGAGAATCTCCTTCGCCGGATCATAGGTCACCGCAAAACGGTCATTCAAATATTGGCCGATTGCTTCCCGAAGCTCGGGCATACCGGCATTGGATGTGTATTGAGTCTTGCCTCTCTCAAGCGAGTATACGCAGGCTTCACGCACATGCCACGGAGTAATAAAATCCGGCTCGCCAACCCCGAGGGTAATGATGTCCTTGCGTCCGCTGACAAGGTCAAAAAATTTACGGATTCCCGAGGGCTTAATCGCACGCGCCTCTTTATTTAAATAATCGGACATGGAGCCCCGCTGCTGCAGGGGCTGCTGTACTGTCTCGTTCATCATGGGAACCACCCTTTACGGCGATATGACCAGACGATGGTCGCCTTCGGTCTCTTCGAAAATTATGCCGTCCTGTTTGTATTTTTTGAGAATGAAGAAAGTCTTGGTTGATAATATCGATTCCAGCGGAGACAATTTGTTCGACACGAAGGAAGCCACTTCCTTCAGGTTTTTTCCCTCTACCTCGATGAGCAGATCATAGGCGCCCGACATCAGATAAACGGATTTCACTTCCGGGTACAAGTAGATGCGTTCAGCAAGGTAGTCGAATCCGCGGCCGCGTTCCGGTGTAATCTGAACTTCAATCAATGCCGTTACCTTGTCATTGTCCACCTTGCTGCCGTTCACAACCGCAGTATACTTGACGATGACGTGGTCGTCTTCCATTTCCTTAACTGCCTTCGCTACCTGATCCTCCGGCACGCCCAGCATTGTGGCGATTAGAGCCGTATCTCTTCTGGCGTCTTCCTTCAACAGCTCAAGAACCTTACGTTTCAATTCATCCACTTTCTGCACCCTCCTGCTACCGTCTGCAATTGTTATTCCTATATTACAACGATAGCACGTTTTCTGCAAAATAAAAAAACCCTCCGGGAAAGTTGCTTCGAACGGCCTGCTTAAGCATTTTGTAAATAAAGACTATAGACGGTATAAAAGATGATTCCGGTCGTATTATGTCGAACTTTTTCGCTTCTGCCTTCATCAAGTTCTTAGGAGGAGAGAATCCATGACTATAGGCTATATGTGAGTAAAACCGGCCGGGCGCATTCTCTGGAGAAGCAGCCGGCCGGCCGTTCCTTGCTTACATGTAAACGGGCTGATAGCTTCCCTCTGCGCCCGGGCGCCGTCCGTCATTTGCTTCCGTGACCGCAAATGGCTGAATGGCGTGCGAAACACCGCCCAGAAGCCCAAGCTGGCGGAGATAGTGCTCCGTTTGGCCCGCGTTATTACGATGATTCTGCAGCTTGTTTGCAATTTCATGTCTGACCGCTGGTGAAGGCGTGCTGTACATATGCTGATCACGCATCAATTCGTACAGCTTACCCTGCAGCTGAAGCGTGCTTGCCAACAGGTCATTAAATCCTCTTCTGATGTCCGGGCAAGCGGCCTCCGTGACAGCTGTCGCGTATTCACGGGATACCCTCTTCAAATCTGCAAGAATCGTTCCAGCCATGTCCTCATCCGACATCAAGGCCTGGCGATGCTGGCCTTCCGCTGGATGAACATGGCTGGTGTAATGCTGGCTGCTGTTATGCTGCATGCCTTGCTGCGCAGCATGCTGGCCCGTATTATGCTGCATGCCCTGTTGCTGGCCGCGACCGCTATCCGCCTGATTATAATGCTGAACGACCGACGAGGCATAAGGTATCGGCTGGTTATCTCCTGATTGCTGCCTGCCCTGCCCGGGATTCTCTAATGTCTGGTTATGAAGCTGGCGCATCATATTCTGCTGGTACTGCTGCAAATTGTTCTGGGATCTTGTATGTTCCACGTTCATCTTCCTTCCGTTATTCAGAGCTTGTCTTATCCTGCGTGATGGCCAGGCGCCGTCTGTTGATGCTGCTCCAGCATGCCCAGAAGCGATGCATAGTGCTGTCTGTGTACCTCAATCATCTGCGAGCAGATCTGGCGGATCGCAGGGTTACCCGCTGCCGCTGCCGCAACTGCACACTGCTTGATAAGCAAATCCTCATTCGACAACGAATCTGCGATATACTCCAGTTCTTTAACCGTCATCTGCATCATGCTTCCTTCCCCCTTCCGCATCCAAAATAACCCTGCACCAGTAGGATTCCCGCCTGCTTCCGGAATATGTATGCGCCCTTTAGACGCAGTAACTCCATTGCCTGTTCGGCCGTTGGTTTATGGCATGTGCACACTGCTCACACTGCTGGCATGCAGCCACTCCATCCGTCCCGTAACCGTGCAAAGGCAAATCATCTTTTCCTCAGCACGAATAAGCATGCCCGTTGCTCCCCGCCCTGTATCCAGATTGAAGGCTACCAGCCGTCCCGTCATCTTGTGCAGCTGCTGCTCAAAAGTACGGGCAAGTGTCAAGGGGGATGGCCGAAGCGGCAGCTGTTCCGGCGGCAGATCAAATGGTGCCGCTCCCTCGCTAAAGGGAGAGATATAGCAGATCCGGTCAAGCCGGACCATAACGGTGTGCCATACCGGTGAATAAAAGACCAAGTAGTCATTCATGATGCTTGACATATAGCCGCACAAAATCTCCTCAGATCCGTCCAGCACAGCTTCTGTGAACATTCCTTTTGCATGAAGCAGCATTTTCCGGTACGACACCGCATTTGCTTCAGACCGGGCTTTGCCGAGCAGATCCGGAAACAGAGGCCCAGCACCCGTATCCTCAACCGGAGAGCAGTAATCCGCAGCCTGCTCCTTAAGCCGCATTCTGCAGATCTGATGAAGAGGAATATAATAAGGCTTTCCGCTGCTTTGCACAACCGCCAAATCAGTGCCCAGCTCAGCCAGTGTTCCCCGAAGCGTCCTTTCCGTACCTGCCAGCTGCACTTCAATCTGACACTGAAGCCATCCCTTCCAGGTGATAACCATATCCTGCGAGCCCTCCTCCGTTCCGCCTTTTCTACTACAACGATATGAGGGTCAAGCTTGATCGGTCCGGGAAGCTGCCTGTTTCTCAAAAAATATGCGAACAGCCCGTTTACCCGCCCGCAGCCCGTTCATAGTTTATAGAGGACAAGGAAGGAGGGCTCATTGTAATGGTTATGAAGAGAAAACCAAAAAAAACAGCTGGCAAACGTACCGTTAAGAAAAAGGTTAGACCACCGGTTCTTAAGAGGAGCAGGGGCTCAGCAAGCAAGGGACAGGCTCCAAGCTCCTCTATAGGAGCTGACCAGCCGGCTGACAGCATCTGGGGCGTCCCTGTGCAGCAAATGCCTGCCGGCACCGGCAGCCCCTCGTCTGGACGTTCTGCCGGGCAGAGCGGGGCATGGCCCTATCAGAATTCCAACTGGCCTTCGCACTGGTATATTACCGATGAGAGCGGAACAAGCGAGCAGTAACCAGAATATGCTGTTTATTAAAATAAGCCTATCGTCAGGTGACGATAGGCTTTTGTATGTAAACATTTCGACCAACCCAGGAGGGGACCTCATGACTTCCACCCGTTTACCGCTTCCCATCCGGCACATTACCGCCCCGCCGTCTCAGTGGGCGCTTATCCACCGGAGCGCTTCGGAATCCATCCGGATACCAGTCATCATTACGAGCGGAAGACGTAGCTACCACGCCTCCCTGATGATCCGGGGCGGGCATACCAGGAGCTGTCCCAAGAAATCCTATGAGCTGCGGATAAAGGACGGCCATACCTTCCATTGGAATGCGGAATACGAAGATCCTTCCATGATCCGTAACGCCCTCTCCTTCCACTTCTTTAACCAGATTGGCGTGCCTGCTCCCAAAACGCGCCACTGCCAGCTAGCCGTCAATGGCCAGCCGCTTGGCGTTTATCTTGAGATCGAAGCTGTCTCACCTACTTTCTTCGCCTCGCGCCACATACCGTGCCGTGCCATATTGTATGCGGTCACTGACCAAGCTGATTTTTCCTATCGGGCAAGCCGCGGCCGCGCTCGTTCTCACCTTCCCGGTTACGAGCTTGTGGCAGGCGGACCTGCGGCAGTTCGCAGATTAGATCATTTTATCCGCTCGATCAATCGTCTTCAAGGACCTACGCTGCACAATATGCTCCGGAAGAAACTGGATATCGGGAATTATTTAACTTGGCTGGCCGGTGCGGTTCTCACTGGAAACTACGACGGCTTCGAGCAGAATTATGCTCTATACGAGGAAGCACGCTCCGGCAAATACCGGATAGTGCCATGGGATTACGAGGGGACTTGGGGGCGCAATTGCTTTGGCAAGCCCTGCGGCAGCGGTCTGGTCAGCATTAGGGGCTACAACAAGCTGACAAGGAAGGTGCTCTCCATTCCGGCTTACAGAGCCGCATACCGCAAGCTGCTGCGGAGACTGCTGCGGCATCCTTTCAACACTGTCGCCATAAGCTCTGTTATAGAACGCATGTACCGGACTATCCGTCCATCTGTTCGCCTGGATCGTACGAGACCCTTCAGTTATCACGAATTTGAAAAAGAGCCGTCCTTCATCCGTCAGTACATCCGGGAAAGGCGGCGTATTATCCTATATGAGCTGAAGCGCTGGCTCTAGAAAATATTCATGCTCAAGTAACGTTCACCGGTATCTGGGGCGATGCAGAGAACTCGCTTGCCTGTGCCAAGCCTCTCAGCTACCCGCATAGCGGCCCAAACAGATGCTCCTGACGACGGACCCAGCAGCAGACCTTCCTGCCTGGCCAGCATTTTCATCGTATCCAGCGCAGCTTCATCCGTTACCCGGATGATCTCATCGTAGATGCCGGTATTGAGGATAGCGGGTACAAATCCCGGACTCGTACCAACGAGCTTATGCGGGCCCGGGCAGCCCCCGGACAGAACGGGTGAGCCTTCCGGTTCGACAACAGCAATAAATAGTTCCGGCAGGCGTTCCTTCAGAGCCTCGCCGGTTCCGGTGATCGTCCCCCCCGTACCAGCCGTAGCAACAAAGGCGTCCAGCCTGCCTCCCGTCTGCCGAATAATCTCTTCTGCCGTGGTCGTGCGGTGAATGGCTGGGTTGGCTTCATTCTCGAATTGATTCGGTATGATGCTTCCGGGAATTTCTGCCTGCAGCTCCAGCGCTTTACGGATGGCACCCGGCATCCGCTCTGCGGCGGGCGTCAGCACAACCTCCGCTCCATAAGCGCGGACGAGCCGGATCCGTTCAATTGTCATATTATCCGGCATCACAAGAATTAACCGGTAGCCCCGTACTGCCGCATTCATTGCCAGACCGATACCCGTGTTGCCGCTTGTCGGCTCAATAATCGTGCCCCCGGGCTGCAGAAGGCCGCTCTCCTCCGCTGCCCGGATCAGCGAGAAAGCCGCCCGGTCCTTAACGCTACCGCTTGGATTGAAGCGCTCGAGCTTTACCAGCACCTCGCCTGAATCCGGGGCCGTCGAATGCAGCCTCACCGCAGGAGTATTTCCAATTAGTTCTGCAATATTGTTCACTACACGTACCATGTTAAGATTCTCCTTCCCCGGCGTTACACCAATGCCTGTGCTCGTCTTCAAACCGGCCGTCTGCCGGCAGAACGGGTAAGCAGCTTGCGCATGAACAGCCAGGCGGGCAGCGGCGCAGCGCCAATAGCTATAAGCAGCCAGGTTAACGCTGTCTTGGAATCGGTTGCTGCAACAACAGCGAGGAAGATGATAAGCCCCACGCTCCGTCCCGTAATCAACGCGGCCTCCCGCAGCACAATCAGTTCCTCACGGTGTACCGCACTTTCCTTCGTTGATCCGATCATATCAAATACAGCCGATGTCATTGGAATGACATAGAGCGGCATAAATACCGCTATCGCCACACCGAGCGTCAGGAGCGTATAGAATTCTGTCCCTGCCAGCAGCAATGTCGTGGAAGCTGCAAGAATGGCTGTACCAACAAACATGGCCTTGCTCCGGTTGCGGGGGTTCAGACGTCTGCCGATCAGCAGGAAGCTCATTAGCCCCACAAGTGAGGTCCAGAATGTGAAGTTCCCCAGACTCTGCTCCCTTCCGGTTGACAGGAATACCAGCAGACCGAGCAGGAACATAAACACCCCTTCGCGCATCCCCTGCATGAACAGAGCAGGTGTAACACTGCGCCACAGACTCCTCTCCCTGCCGAGCTCACGGAACCCGTACAGCCATTCGTACTTGCCTACTGATTCCCGTCTGGCCAGGAAGAAGCTGAGCAGCGTAGCAATACCGAATATGACCAGCGATACCGTAAAAATAATCCGGTAACCCCGGTCTCCGCTCATCAGACCGATCACAAGACCGGACAGCCACGGGGCCACGATCCCGGCTCCCGAGCCAAGCAGGCCTGCCCATCCGTTGAACCGGTCCCGGTTATCCGGCTCGGTGATCTCGAAATAAACGACATTATAAGCCATCCAGAAAAATCCAAGTGCGACTCCATTCAGCATGCCAAGCAGCACGACATACTGCGCAGCCTGCTTGCCGAGCAGCAGGACGCTGGAATAGAAAAGGCCGGATAGCACTACTCCCGCCCTTAGACTGTTCATCTTGTTATATTCTTTCACCCATTTGCCCACCAGCCAAAAGGTCAGGCCTGAAATCAGATGCTGGCTGAGGGTAAACCATCCGATTGCGCTGAAGGATTGGCTTGCCTTCCACAGATATACGGGTACAAAAGTACCTGAAAGCGCTGTTGCTATGCCATGCAGGCTCTGTACAATTAATAGAAGAACAGCCTGCTTATCCAGCCTCCCGGCCGCTTCCGGGTTTCCCTCCTGCGAGCCGGCTCCTCCGCCTGTTCTCGGCAAGCGGTAAGCCGCAGCAGCAAGACGGGAACGTACCGTATGTTTTCCCTGCTCCATATGCATGCCTCCCGTTCCGTGTATACCTCAGGTAAGATACCCCGGCAGGAAGGGAGGCATGCTGCCCAGTAACTGGCAGAGCCGTTTATTCCGTTGCCTCTCTAGCCGCTATGCGCCGAAGCAGCTTCTCCCTGTCCGCCCCAGCAAGGCGGCTGGACGTCTGGAAGCACGAAGGGCATACATACCAGATGACCCCGAAGGAGGCGTCCAGCAGGGGCTCGCCGCTCTGCTTATCAACCTTGGCCGTGAAGCCTTCAGGCCCAATCGCCTGTACACCAGCCTCAAGCATGTATTCCCGGCAGGAAGGGCATTCCGGCACTTCATCCTGTCCGTCAAGGATGGCTTCCACTTTTCCCTGAAGCATCATCTGCGCAGGACTAATCTCCCGGTATCCGCCGTATGGAAACTCATCCAGCGTATCTTCCTGCTCCTCATCCCTGCCATATCGCGCTTTCCGTTCCTTAACCTGCGACTGCGGGGAATCTTCGTTCTCTTCTTCCCCGTCCAGCTCCAGGCTGATCGTGCGGTACGCATTTAATTCATTCTCACAGTGCGGGCAGTGCTCCTCAGGACCGAGCTCCTCATCCCAGACGATTTCCGTGTGACACCACGGACAAATGACCGGTTCTTCCATTTGCGTTCTCCCCTTCCTCTTCCATTCCAACCCAATAGACAACTCCGATTATTACAAACAGAAGTGCCAGTACAAACAGCGTTCCCCATAAATACTTCAATGCCTTGTTACTCCTTTTATGAAGGTTAAAAAATGACGGCAGCCCCGATCACATAGGAAAGCGATACCGATAAAATCATGGCAATAAAGCCTACCGCTTTATTGTCCTTCTCGATTTCCTCATCAATCCGGAAAACGGGGGTCATAAATTCAAACAGAAAATAAGCTGCAAGCAGCAGAACAAAGCCAAATGCGGCCCAGATCATGCTCTCGTATACGGAATCGCCCGCTTCTATTGAGAAACGGAAGATATTGCATATCCCGAATATTTTACCGCCGGTTGCCATGGCTACTGCCAGATTGCCCTTGCGGATCTCTTCCCAGCAGTTATACCGGGTGACAACCTCAAAGATGTACAAAAAAACAATCAGAGCAAGCACAGCAACCGATAAGTAAGCGAGCGTCTCAAAATATGGGTTATCGAGCAGTGAATCTACGGCGTGAACCATTCCTATCTCCCCTCTCGCAAGCCTCTGCCTGCAGGCTCTCTTAGCTCAGTTCAACGACGGTAACACCATCGCCGCCTTCACCATAGTTACCGAGCCTGAATCCCTTGATCAGCCTGTGGCGGCGAAGATAATCCTGAATTCCGGAGCGCAGGACTCCCGTCCCTTTGCCGTGAATAATGTAGACCTGGCCCATATTTGACAGAAAGGCATCATCCAGAAACCGGTCCACCTCCAGCAGGGCCTCCTCTAGATTCGAGCCGCGCAAATCCAGCTCCGTCCGGACGCTGTCATCCCGGGAGCGCTTCAGGCTCGCCGCCTGCTTGGGCTGCTCCTTTACGGCTGCCTTGACAAGCTCCAGATCGTCAAAGCTAACCTTCATTTTCAGAATACCTAACTGTACAGTAGCTTCAGACGCGCCTACATCCACGATGTGGCCCTTTTGCCCCAGGCTGTATACCCGGACTTCATCGCCAGGCTCAATCTTCTGCGGCTTGTCTGTCTTGGCGGCGGAAGGCTTCTTCGGCTTGTCTGTCTTCGGCGCTGCCTCATCAAGCCTGCGTTTGGCTTCAATCAGCTTATGCTCCTTAACTGAAGCACCTTCCTCCAGAGCGAGCTTGCGGAGGTCCGCAATAATCTGCTCCGCCTCACGTCTGGCTTTGGCCACAGCCTCATGGGCCTGTTCTTCCGCCTTGGCCATCATCCGGTCACGCTGGTCTTCAAACTTCTTGAGCTCTGCCGCATGCCGAGCCTTTAGTTTTTCCATCTCTTCCCGGTGCCGCTCGGCTGACTGACGCTCGGATTCGGCACCCAGACGGTCCTCCTCGAGAGAAGCGATCATGTTCTCTACGCGCATGTCTTCTTCGCTTACTTCTCCGCGTGCGTGTTCGATGATGTCCCGTGAAAGTCCTAGACGCTCGGCGATCGCGAATGCGTTACTGCGTCCCGGTACGCCAACGAGCAGCCGGTATGTAGGACTCAGGGTTTGCACGTCGAATTCCATGCTCGCGTTAATAATGCCTTTGCGGTTATAGGCATAAGCTTTAAGCTCGCTGTAATGTGTGGTGGCTACCAACCGGCAGCCCTGCTTATGAATATGCTCCAGAATTGCAATAGCCAGCGCCGAGCCTTCAGCCGGGTCCGTACCCGCTCCCAGCTCATCCAGCAGAACCAGACTCTTAGGCGTCATCGACCGCAGGATACGGATTATATTCGTCAAGTGGCTGGAGAACGTACTCAGGTTCTGCTCGATGCTCTGTTCATCGCCTATATCCGCATAGATGGCATCAAAGACGCACAGCTGGCTGCCATCCTCAGCCGGGACAAACATGCCCGCCATGGCCATCAGGCTTAGCAGACCGATGGTCTTAAGCGATACCGTCTTACCCCCGGTATTAGGACCGGTCACAATAATCGCCGTATATTGGTTGCCAAGCTCCACATCTAGCGGGACAACCGCGTCTGCTGCCAGCAGCGGATGTCTGCCCTTCTTCAGCTTAATGAAGCCCCGGTCATTCATTCTCGGCAGCGACGCTTTCATCTCGTGGGCGAGCCTTGCTTTGGCAAACGCAAAGTCCAGCTGTCCAAGCACATCCAGATCCGCCCGCAGATCGCCCTCATATTCAGCAGTCAAAGCTGTAAGGCGGCGGAGAATTTTCTCGATTTCCCTTTCCTCTGAGAGCCGGAGCTCGCGAAGACGGTTGTTCATCTGCACGATCGCTTCCGGCTCAATGAACAGGGTTGCCCCCGAGCCTGACTGGTCATGAACAATACCGCCAAAATTACCGCGGTATTCCTGCTTGACCGGGATAACATACCGGTCTCCCCGAATCGTAATTATGGCATCCTGCAGCATCTTCTGCACCGATGACGACCGGATCATCTGCTCGAGCTTCTCTCTGACGCGCGACTCCCCGCTGCGCAGCTCACGCCTGATCGCCGCCAGCTCGGCACTCGCCTTATCCATGACAGCAGCCTGCTCATCAATGCAGTCCAGAATAGCGTCTTCCAAGGCCTTATGCTCGGACAGCTGCTCAGCCAGCTTATTCAGCAGCGGCACCGGATCCTGTTCATGCAGCGTAACAATGTGCCGCTTCACGCGGCGGGTTCCCCTGACCGTTAATGCGATATCCAAAAGCTCAGCCGCATTCAGCATCCCGCCAATGCGCGCCCGCTGAAGGGACGCTGTAATGTCGGTGACGCCGCCGAACGGCGCCGCGCCCTTCAGCCGGTCGGCCTTGTAGGACTCATCCGTTGCCTGAAGCATCCGCTTCACATCCTCCAGATCGGAGCTTGGCCTCAGCGCCTCCGCAGCGGCAGCACCCAGCGGTGTAGCAGTGTGTGCCGTTAATCTATCGATAATCTTGAAATATTCAAGCGTTGTTAAAATTTTGCCGTCCAAAACCGACAACTCCTCTCGTCCCTTATTATAGCCGAAGCCGCGCGCGTGCGCCACGTGAGCTGACGAAACCTTCCAAACATGCTCCAGCCGGTTTCGGGTGAAGCTATTGGATGCGGACGTATCCATCATTCCAATACAGGAAGGGGCTCAAGCCATGCAATTTCTTGGAACAATTATCCGTTTTATTGTTGCAGCACTGGTGTTAATGATCGTTGGGTTTCTCGTGCCCGGCTTTTCTGTCGGCGGCTTCTGGAGTGCCTTATTCCTCGCCGTTGTCATTGCCCTGCTCGGTTGGATCATTGAAGGAGTATTCGGCAAGCGGGTCACGCCTTTTGGCCGTGGGATTGTCGGCTTCCTGGCAAGCGCCGTTGTGATATGGGTAGCCCAGTTTATCGTCGGAGACGTGCGTGTTACGATGGTTGGTGCCATCCTGGCTGCGCTGGCCGTAGGTATCATCGACCTGTTCATTCCAGTCAGCTCGCCTTACGACGCCGGCCGTCGTGAACGCAGCCGGAGCAGATGAGCCTCAAACAGCAGCCGTGCTTTCCGTCATGAGAGGCGGCTGCTAACTTTTTAATGGATCAACAGGATTACATACGTCATTGTCAGCCAGGCGTTCAATAGTTTGTCACTGATTTTTCCTTCAGAATCATCTACAATAGATGAGCATGATAGAAAAAATCACTGCTATGAACGGAGGGCTTCCTATATGGCCAAGAGACTTAGCGTCATCGCAGCTGCAGCCGTTCTCGCGCTGACACTCGCAGCGTGCGGCAGCAGCGGCAGCGACAGCGGTTCAATCAATACAGCTGGCGGGATAACAGAAACGACAGATACAGCAGCATCCGAGCTTGTTATCAAAGCAAGCAATTTTCAATTCGATCAAGAAGAATATGTAGTCAAGCAGGGAGAGCCTGTTACCATCGTGCTTGAGAATGTCCAAGGCGTCCATGGCGTTAACATAGCTGGCCAGATCAAGCTTGTCGAAGGCAAGCCAAAGACGGTAAGCTTCGACAAACCCGGAGAGTACCAGATCGCCTGCAGCATCCCTTGCGGCGTCGGGCATGTCAAGATGGTCTCCAAGCTAATTGTTCAATAACACGGTATGAATCAGCAGCTGTCTGCCAGCAAAGTGGCGGACGGCTTTTTTATTTTGCCCGCATAACAGCCAAAAAAACCGCATCGGCAGGCAACGTCATGCCGCCGATGCGGGTATTTATTCAGCTCTGCTCCATTAATTCAATCCACTCATTGTATTCATTTTGCAGCTTGGTGTATTCATCCTTCAGCTTATCATGCTCCCGGACCAGACGGTTATAGACAGCCTCCATTGCTGCAGCTGCTTCTTCGGCGGCCATACGCTCCTCGGAACGCTCAAGTCTATGCTGCTCCAGCGTTTCATGCAGCCGTTCGAGGGTGCCCTCCAGCTCCGTCAGCTTTGCTGCATACTGCTGTTCCATACGTTTCCGCTCCCTGATCCGCTCCTGCTCAAGCTGCTCCAGCTGACCGCTGAGGGAAGCGGCTGTCTGTTCTCTCGCCTCACGCTCTTGTGCTGCCTGCAGCTCCGCCAGCTGAGCCTCCTCGCGAAGCTCTGCCGCCTTCCGCTCCAGCTCAGCACGCTCTTCCTCACGCTCCCGGCTGAGGCGCTCCAGCTGTTCACGCAGCTCCGCCGCTTGCCGCTCTTTTGCTTCTCTTGCTTCACGTTCTTCTGCTGCCTGCAGCTCCGCCAGCTCGGCCTCCTCGCGAAGTTCTGCCGCCTTCCGCTCCAGCTCAGCACGCTCTTCCTCGCGCTCCCGGCTGAGGCGCTCCAGCTGTTCACGCAGCTCCGCCGCTTGCCGCTCTCTTGCTTCGCGTTCTTCCTCTGCCTGCAGCTCCGCCAGCTCGGCTTCCTCGCGAAGCTCTGCCGCCTTCCGTTCCAGCTCAGTACGTTCTTCCTCACGCTCCCGGCTGAGGCGCTCCAGCTGTTCGCGCAGGCCGGCAGCTTCCATTTGTCCGGCTTCGATTTGGCTCCGGATTTGGTCCAATTCGCTGCGGTAGCTTTCCGCGGCGTCCCGCCATTTGGCAATTTCCTCACCCAGCCTGTGCTCGGAGGCCTTACGCTCCTCTTCCGCCCGCTCTGCAAAAGCTACCCACTGGTCGGCCTCCTCAGCCTTCCTCCTGACCAGGGACAGCTGCTCCTTCAGCTGCTGTTCATCCGCCGCGCGCTGCTGGGCCTCCTTTTGAAGCTCGGACAATCTGTCTGCTAACGAATGCTTGTCGGCCTCCAAACGGCTGACCGCCTGCTGAGCCTCGGCGAGCTGCGACTGCAGTGTTTCAGCCTGCTTATGCAGCGCCTCAGCTTGCTCCGCCCGGCTCTTCGCCTGCTCCTCCATAGATTTCAGCTCCCGGGTTACACGGACTAGCCGTTCATCGCGGTCGCGCAGCTGCTCTTCAACACTCTCCAGCATTGAGCGAAGCGCCTCTTCCTGTTCATACGCACGCATAGCCTGCTCTTCCGCATCCGCGGCCTGCTGTGCTATCCGCTGCTTCTCCTGCTCATATGCTTGAGACAGATCATTCAGCTTGCTCTGCCAAATCTCCTCCAGCTTGGCTTTGTCCTGTACATAAGCCTCCCGCAGCTGCTCACGTTCCTGATGAAACTCCGCTTCTGCTCGTTCTTTATCCTTCCGGAAGGCTTCCTCCCGCTCAGCGGCAGATTGCTCCCGGCTTTCACGTTCCATCAGGAGCTCTAGCTGCAGCTCCTCCAGCTGTTCTCTAAGCTTGGCCTCCAGCTGTTCACGTTCCTCTTTAAACGCTGCTTCACGGCTTGCCAGCTCGGCCTTAGCGGCTTCCAGCATACGGGTCCGTTCTGCCTCAAACCGTTCCCGTTCAGCGGCAAAAGCCGCCTCCAGACGCTCACGCTCAGCGGCAAGCTCAGACTGCCTCTCGGCGTCCAGCTCAGCCAGCTCCTTCTCGCGGTCAAGCTGCAGCTGCTGCAGCTGCTCCTCCGCTTCAAGACGGCTGCTGCGCTGCTCCTCCAGCTCAGCGTTCTTGCGGGCTTCAAGCTCGGCAAGCTCCGCTTCCCGCTTTTCACGCTCCAGCCGAAGCTCCTCCTGCGCTTCACGAATTTTCTCCTCACGCTCTGCTTGCACGCGGGCAAGCTCAGTCTGCACAGCAGCGTCCAGCGACTCGCGTTCCGCCAGCCACTCCGCCTCCCGCTCAGCCGTCTCCTTCCGCCACATAGCCTCAGCAGCCGCCAGACGTTCTTCCGCCTCAACCTGCACCCTAGCCGCTTCCTCTTGAGCTCCCTGCCGTACAACAGCCAGCTCCTCCTGCAGATTAGCAATCAGCCGGACAGACTCCTCCAGCTCTTCAGCCAGCTTCTTGCGTCTGACTTCCTCGTCCAGCAGGCGCTCATTCTCCCGGCGCAGACGAATTGTTTCATCTGCCATGTGAACGGCCGAAAGCACAGCCAGACGGGGCATATCCAAATGCGGGTAGCCTTTGGCAAGCTTATGCATATTCTCATCTACCAACGCTGCTACACGCTTCATATAATCTATACTATTGTGACCAGTAAGACGGTATTGATGTCCGTATATATCAACCGTTACCCGGGCTCTTTCAGCATCCATATCAGGTATAGTCCTCCCCACTTGCACTTCGCACATGATGCTTAGAAAATCCTGCTGCCGTCTCTGGCGGCGCTCCATTCCTCCGGCCCAGAGTCTTCCTTTCCTTGCGGCACTTCCACTAAAAGGGCAATCATTCTTCCCCGCAGACACACAAAGGCCGCATCGAGTGTTCCACCCGGAACTATTTCGATGCGGCTCCCCGCGTTTCCTGCCTATTTTCTCAATTCAGCCTGAAAAGATTGTTCCAGCTGACTGACTACTTTTGCATGAAGCTCCGTTACTTCCTCGTCCGTCAACGTGCGCTCTGCGTGACGGTATACAAGCGACACCGCAACGCTCTTCTTGCCGGCTCCAAGCCGCTCACCTGTATACACGTCGAACACACGAACCGATTCCAGCAGCTCGCCGGCTGTATCGCGGATAAGAGCAAGCAGGCTGCCCGCCTCTATGCCGCTGTCCAAGACGACCGCAATATCCCGCTGAATAGCCGGGTACCTGGGAAGCGCCTGATAAGCGATGGAAGAGTCGGCATGCTCATATACCTGCTCAAGGTCCAGTTCAAAAACATAGGTGTCCCCAAGATCCTCTGCACGCTGGAGCTCAGGATGCAGCTGCCCGACATATCCGATTCTCTCGCTTCCGCGTTCGGTCTGTAGCATCACAGCGGCAGTCCGTCCCGGATGAAGCTGCTCAAGCGCCGCTGCTTCGTAGCTGATCCGGTTTTCCATTCCGAGAACCGCAAACAGCATCTCAAGCACGCCCTTGGCATCGAAGAAATCAACCGGTTCCGCCTTGCGGTTCCAGAGCGCTGTCGTGCGGCTGCCTGTCAACAGACCCGCAAGACGCTGCTTCTCCTCAGGCAGACGAGTCAGCGTTTCCTCATCGGTCAGAAAGACGCTGCCGATCTCGAAGATCGCCGCATCCTCATTCTTGCGGTTCCGGTTATAAGCTGCGATCTCCAGCAGATTCGGAACAAGACCGGTGCGCAGCACACTGCGGTCCTCGCTCATCGGCATGGACAGCCGGACAGGCTTGGTTTCACCGCTGAGATGCATGAACAATCCCGTCCGCTGCGGATGTGTAAAAGAGTACGTTATCACTTCATTAAGTCCTGCATCAGCCAGCCTTCTGCGCAGCTCCCTGCGAATCTGCTGCGGCCTTGTCAATGCGCCAGGGGTCGTCGGACCTTCAATCGGTGTGGTTGGAATGGAATCATAGCCGAACAGACGGGCCGCTTCTTCAATCAAATCCACATCACGGGTTATGTCGCCTCTGCGGCTCGGTACGCGAACCTTGAAGCTGTCCTTCCCGTCAAATTCATTCTCAAAGCCCAGTCGTTCGAAGATCGTGCGAAGCTCCAGTGTCGAAAGCTCGGTACCCAGGTAACGGTTCAGCTTGCTATAGCTGACCTCAACATCGGTATGAGTCTGAATTTCTCCTGATACCTCGACAATTCCGTCCGCCACAAGTCCGTCCGCATAGCGGGCAATCAGAGCCGAAGCCCTGTCTAGGGCCGGTATGACGCGTGCCGCATCAACGCCCTTCTCGAACCGGATGCTTGCTTCCGAACGAAGCCCCAGCTGACGGGATGTACGGCGGATCGTAGCCCCGTCAAACTTGGCGGATTCCAGCAGGATGTTAACAGTCTGCTCCGTAACCTCGGAGTTGGCCCCTCCCATCACACCAGCCAAGCCGACCGGCTTCGCGCCGTCTGTAATCAGCAGCATATGCGGCTCCAGCTTGCGTTCCTGGCTATCCAGGGTAATCAGCGTCTCGCCTTCCCTGGCAAGGCGGACATCGATACGCCCGCCATCAATTTTATCAGCGTCGAATGCATGAAGCGGCTGTCCATACTCCAGCATCACATAGTTTGTAATGTCTACAATGTTGTTAATCGGACGAATGCCCGCAGCCATCAGGCGATTTTGCATCCACTGCGGAGACGGTCCGACCTTAACGCCCTTAATATACCGCGCAGTGTACATGCTGCAGTGGGCCGGGGAACCAATCGTAACTGAAATATGATCGGCCGCCTTCAGGGCAGCGGATGCAACCGTCGTATCCGGCAGCTTAACCGGTCTTCCCGTCAGCGCCCCTACTTCATAGGCTACGCCAAGCATGCTGAGGCAGTCCGACCGGTTAGGCGTTAGATCAAGCTCCAGCACTTCATCCCGGATTCCGAGCACCTCTTCGATCGGCACGCCCGTCTCCACGGATTCCGGCAGTACGAGAATACCCTCCTGCTGCTCCTTCGGCAGCAGCTTGTCGTTCAGGCCAAGCTCCTTAGCGGAGCAGATCATGCCCTGGGACTCAACGCCCCGCAGCTTAGCACGCTTGATCTGGAGACCGCCGGGAAGCTGGGCGCCGACCAGCGCTACCGGTACCTTTTGGCCTGCATCCACGTTCTTCGCGCCACAGACGATCTGCAGCTCCTCGCCAAGCCCGGCATCCACCTTGCACACATTCAGCTTGTCCGCATCCGGGTGCTTCTCCTTCGAAGTCACATATCCGACCACAACCTTGGAGACGCCCTTGTCGAGCGATTCAACACTGTCTACCTCAATACCGCCGCGCGTAATCCGCTCGGCAAGCTCACTTGCTTCTATTCCAGACAAATCGATATAGTCACTTAACCAACGATAAGATACATTCATGCCTATTCTCCTTCCTTCCCCGTTACATTCTCGCGAACTGGCTCAGGAAGCGCAGATCGTTCGTATAGAAAGCCCGGATATCATCAATGCCGTATTTCAGCAATGCAATTCGTTCCACCCCAAGCCCAAAGGCAAAACCGCTCACCTCGTTCGGATCATAACCGCCCATCTCAAGCACTCTTGGGTGCACCATACCGCAGCCGAGGATCTCAAGCCACCCTGATTGCTTGCACATCCGGCAGCCATGTCCCCCGCATTGCACACAGGTCACATCCACTTCAGCGCTTGGCTCCGTGAACGGGAAGAAGCTCGGGCGAAGACGAATCTGAGTCTGCTTGCCGAACAGCTCTTGAACAAATTGCAGCAGTGTTCCCTTCAGGTCGCTCATACGGATGTTCTTGCCAATGACTAGGCCTTCAATCTGGTTAAACTGGAAGGAATGTGTCGCATCGTCATCATCACGCCGGTATACTCGCCCAGGGCAGATAATCTTGACCGGTGTCTTGCCGTTCATCGCCTGCATCGTTCTAACCTGTACAGGTGAAGTATGCGTGCGCATCAGGATATCATCTGTTATATAGAAGGAATCCTGCATATCCCGCGCAGGATGGTCCTTCGGCAGGTTCAGCGCTTCAAAGTTGAAGTAATCCGTCTCAACCTCCGGGCCTTCCGCAATCGAGTAGCCCATGCCGATGAATACATCCTCGATCTCCTGCTGCACCTTGCTGAGCGGATGGACAGCGCCTGCCGGCAGCCTGCGTCCCGGCAGCGTGACATCAATCGTCTCCTGCTGCAGTCTGCGCTCGGTCTCCTGCTGCTGAAACTGCTGCTGCTTGGCTTCAATGACCGCCTCAATGGCACCCCGGACATCGTTGGCAACCTGCCCGATGACTGGACGCTCCTCTGCCGACAATGAGCCCATCCCCCGAAGCACCTCGGTAAGCGCACCCTTCTTGCCCAGGTATTTAACTCTCACATCATTAAGCTGCTGCGGATCATTAACCTGTTCCAATACCTGCAGGACTTCATCCCGCAGCTCTTCCAAACGCTCCTTCATACTCTTCGCCTCCAAACAGTATACTGCCGTGCCTAAATACACAAAAAGGCCCTTCCTCCCCATAAGGGACGAAAGGACCGTGGTACCACCCTAATTCGAACACCCGTATTGCCGAGAACTGCTGCAAAAGCAGTCCAATACCGGATTAAAGATGTTCCTCTTGCGGTTAACGGACCGCTTACCGGGCGCTTCCTAGTTGGATGGCCAAGATCATCCGTTCAAAAGGCCTGCTACGGAGTGAATTTCACCAGCCTGATTTCCCGCGGACACTCTCAATCACCGGTATCCGCTCCCTGTCGGAAAGCACTGCTTACTTGTCTCCGTCCCTGCATTTATGCATATGCTCACATTAATTATTGTCTATTATATGCAATTCGTCTGGCATGCGCAAGTGCGCAGCTCCTGGTCAGCCTTCGGCCGGCAGCAGCCTGTATTCAGGCTCTCCGCTTGCGGTTAATCAGCGCTGTAATGAAAGCAGCCATTGCAAGGACCAGAGCTATAATCGACAGTACAAGCGGCAGCTGGCTGTTACCAGATGACTCAGAACCGGTTAAGCTGGTTTCTGCTGCTTCTCCCTCTGCACCATCCGTCTGATCTGCCGGCGCACTGTCAGCAGCCTCTTCCGCTGTTGTGCCTTGACCATGGCTCTGTCCATGGCCGTCGCTTTCGCCCGTTCCCGGCACGGCCGTCACTACGGATGCCGGCTTATCCGCGTCAGGCGCCCCGACCCATTCCACCACACTGCCGTCGGAATAGGTTTGGTAAGCCTTCCAGACAATCGTCTCCGCATCGTCATTAACACGGCCGGACAGCCTGAACTCCGTGAACTCGGTCTGCTTCAGACCGTCTCCCTCCGCTGCCCAGGCCACACTGCCTATGGTATCATCGGCACGGCGCTCAATTTCATAGGACCAGCCGGCTTTCGGCTCCACACGCGTAATGTTCACCGATTCCGGTATTGTTACCCGGACGCCTACAGTCGTGGTTCCCTTCTCCTCACTTGGAACTCTGACCGTAAACACTTCATAGGAACCCTGCTTGACCTCCTTGGGCCAGACTGTAACATGCGCACTAGCCATACCCGCAAGCATCAGCACAGCTGATACAATTGCGATTAGACTAAATGTGAATTTTTTCATCGTTTTTTCGCCCTCTCTCGTTCCATGCTTTGAAGCTATCATTCTAGAAGTATACTTCCGCGGCTGGTTCAAGGCATGACTCAAAAGGGCTAGAAGAACATGTCGAATATGTGAACACCCCTGGTGCTTGCTAAAGGGCAGCAGCTACTCCTTGCGCTCTACAAGTCCCTGCTGCAGAGCGTAACGGGCCAGCTGGACCCGGTTATCCAGATGAAGCTTCTGCAGTATATTCTTCAGATGGTTCTTTACCGTATGCTCCGAGATGCCGAGCGTTTCGGCCACAACCCGGTTCGATTCCCCCATAGCCACCCGTTCCAGTATTTCACGCTCCCTTCCGGTAAGCGGTGTAATATACCGGTCTTCGGCAGCTTTCACATGCTCACGGGCTCTCAACTCTCCCGCAGCAGCTAAGGCGGCGGAACTCCCGCCAGGACTGCGTCCTTCGCCTGGTCCGGGGCGCTGCCCCGGCGCTGTATCAAATTCCCGGAGCAGCTGGTAAGCCAGTTCCCTGGTCATCGGTGCTTCGTCAAATGCAACCGAACGCAGGTATTCATGCCACGCGGATGGCGTCAGGTTCTTAAGCAGATAGCCTTGCGCGCCTCTCTTCAGCGCTTCAAACAGATGAGTAATATCACCCGATACGGTTACCATGACGACCTTCACGGCCGGATTTTCCTGCTTGATCCGCTGTGTTGCTTCCAAGCCGCCGATGCCCGGCATCCTTACATCCATCAAAACCAGATCGGGCCGAAGCCTCGACGCAGCCTCAACTGCCTCCTCCCCCGTCTGAGCCTCGCCGACGAGCAGAAAATCCGGGTCAAGAGACAAAATATCCCGCATCCCTTCACGGCCATCCGGATGATCATCAGCGATCAGCACTCTGAACGTACCTTTCTTCCCTTTCTTCCCTTCCGTCATCCGCCCCTTCATCTCCTCTCTTCACAATTGTCACCACCGTACCGCCCGCTGCTGCGGCTTCGTTTTGGCTCGTCTTCACCTCAAAGGACCAGCCCATCTCCGCTGCCCGGCTCTCCATCATGCGTATACCGAAGCATCCCGCAGAATGCAGCCGCTGCATCTCCGTGCCTTTGCCGTCATCAGCCACCATACAGCGAAACCCTCCCTTGAAGCCGAGCGGTTCACAGCTGATACAGACAGTGTCTGCTTCCGCATGCTTGCGCGCATTAAGAAGAGCTTCACGGACGATCGCAACCAGCTCTACCTTCTCCCTGCTGGTCAGCAAGTGATCAGGGATTCGCCAGTCCAGGTCAGCCTTCAGGCCGCTGCCGTTCAAGGCCTCGGCAATGACAGCCTCGATGGTTTGCTGCCAAGAGCTGTTCACCGCCGCCGGAGGATGCTGGAGATTGGCAATAGACTGCCGGACATCCTCATAAACCCGCCGCACCGTAGACCGGATCTGCTCTGAAACCTGCTTCAGGTCCTCATCAGATTCCGCCCGCTCCAGCTTATCCAGCTTGACTGACATTAGAAAAAGCGACTGCGATATCCCGTCATGCAGCTCCCGGGCAAGCTGCTCACGCTCCTCAAGCCCTGCCTTAGTCAGTCTTTCCCGATGCAGAGCCTCCTGGGTCTCCTCCAAAATAGTGAACAGCTTGCGCAGCAGCGTCACGGTCACAAGCAGGACAAGAACCGGAGCCAGCAAATTGCCGAGCTCCATTGATATATAGGGCAGTAGTACCGTATGCCTCAGATACTCCCAAACCCCGATTGTTACGGTCGGCGTCCACAAAATGAGGTATTTAATTTGTTTATAGGTCATGGCTGCTCCACCCTCCTGCACTCTTCCGCCCGCACAATAACTGCATGCCTGAGGCTTTCGAGAGTCGGCAGGCGGCAGCCGGAAAGCCGGGTTTACGGCTAATAATTCCGGAATACATACTCATTAACAAGCTCATCATCGTCAGGCGTCATCACCCTGATCTGCGCCCTCCAGCTCCCTGCAAAGGGAATATACGGACCTTCCGCACGGTATGCTGCCATCTCGTAGCCCTCAAAGGGGGTGAGTTCTTCCTCGTCAGCAGGCTCGAGCGGCACATCAATGGGTCCAAGCTCCTGCCGGTCCTCGGAGAAGAGCCTTAACACGACTGATTTAGGGGAGCCTGCTTCCTCAGGCAGCCACACCTTTACCATCATGGTGTTTGTACCGGGCACATTCGGCGTAATACGCAGCGTATAATGCATATCTGTCCCCATCTTATGGTGGTTAACCGGCTCATTAGCCGGAAGCGGGCTGATATATGTGAACAGGCCGACTATGATGATAATAAGCGTCATCAGCACCCCGTCGGCTTTGAGCAGCAGGGCTTGGGGAAGCTCCCCCCTGCGCACGCGCCATCTCAGCAGGGTGCCTGTTACAAGCACCAGCAGTACGAGAGCCGTCTTGACAATCAGCAGCGTCCCCCAGCTGGTATAAAATAGATAGTCCAGCTTGGGCAGGTAGAGCAAACTTACCGCCACCCCTGTCAGCACCAGCAGAACCATGGAAACCCATGCCGGGCCAGTAAATATAGAAGCAAACCGGCCTGCTTCCTTCCGGTCCTTGAACCAGAGGCCGAGCAGCAGGGCAAGTCCGCCGGCCCAGACGGCAGAAGCAGCAAGATGGACGAAATCAAGCGTTATGGTAAGCCACTGCGGATCGTAAGCCGCCGCGTGACCGCTCCAGCTTTCCAGAGCAAGCAGCGAGACAGCCCAGATTACGCCCACTAAATGCCCGGCAGAGCGGACAAGCGGACCGGTAAACGACAGCACGAGAGCTCCCGACCAGGCCAGCCCGACAGCTGTCCCCGTGAACAGCTGTGCCCACTGCGAGCCCGGCTGTCCCTCCATTAATGCGGTGGATTGGAAGAAAACATAGAGCAGAACAGCCACGATCAGTCCCCGTGTCGTCCACAGCCCCCACTTGGCATACCACTCCTGCGCGGACGGGCTGTCTACCCTGCCACGGCGCAGCGCCATCCACAGGAAATAACCGGAGGCCAGCAGCAGCGCCGCATAATAGAGCACTCTGACTGTATAGTTAATAAATTCCTTAACCGACAGCTGCGTCGATACCCGTTCATGATGTCCGGCATGTCCGAGCTCTTTCAGCGGATCGAAGGATGAGGCGTCCCTCCCAGCGGGGGGAGTTCCGACCACAAACACATAAGAGCCTTCGACCGGATGACCATCCGCCGAGATAACCCTGTATGCTACGGTGTACACATCTTCCCCCAGCTTAGGGAGTGTCAGCGACAGTGAACGGCCGTCTTGGCTGGTTTCCGGCTTGCGGTCAGTTACCGGCCTGGAGTTGGAATCGAATAGCTCGAGCGAGCCGAGGCCTGCCTCGATCCGTTCGTTAAACGTAAGCTTGATGAGCTCCGGTCCTGCTTCGAGCCGCGAGTCCGGCTCGGGAGCTGCACCGATCAGCGAAGCATGAGCGGAAGCATGCTGCGGGAACAGCAGCCCGCCCGTTAATGCCGCGGCTGCCAGCAGAAGCAGGGCACACATGGTTAGAGCATGTCTGCGGGCGAGCCGTGTTGCAGATATTGCCAGCGAGGAATACACGATTTCACTTCCCTTCTTTCAGTAATCTTAAGTGTATTCCAAATCAGGTCGCCTCTCAAGAGAATGCCTGCAGGAACACAGAACGTTCAAATACAGCCGCTTTACAGGAAGGATCTTTACCAGAAGAAAACTTGTATCTTTATTCAATGCGGTGTATATTTATAATTATTCTGTTAACTAAACGATATTATCTTAATATAAATATGCTGGGGGGAAGTAAGCAGATGACGCAGAGCATAATTGGAACGGTCTCCAATCTGGGCTACCCGAGAATCGGTGAAGCGCGCGAGTGGAAGCATGCACTCGAGCAGTATTGGCAGGGAGGGTACAGCGAGACTCAACTCCATGAGGAGATGAGCCGGCTGAGGCTCCGCCATCTGCAGAAGCAGCGGGATGCCGGGGTTAACTGGATTCCTTCCGGAGACTTCACCTGTTACGACCATGTGCTGGATCATACCGCTGCCTTCGGGCTCATACCGGAACGTTTCGCAGCCTTAGCTGCCGGCTCTTCTCTTGATTTGTATTTTGCGCTGGCCCGCGGCTGCAGCGGGATTTCACCCTGCGACACGAACGCGTGGTTCGGTACAGCTTACCGTTACACGGTTCCCGAATGGACCCCTGGCCAGCTGCCCGAGCTCACAGCAAACCCGTGGCTTAAAGCCTTTGAAGAAGCGAAGAACGAGCTTGGTCTAATCACCAAGCCCGTATTGATCGGTCCTTATACATTCGTCAGCCTGTCTAAAGGTATTGACAGCGGCAAGCGGGATGACGCCATGCGCTCCCTGCTCCCGCTCTATGGCCAAATTCTCGCAGCACTCGAGGCTGCTGGTGCCGAATGGGTTCAGCTGGATGAACCGGCACTAGTTAACGGCATACAGGCTGGTGACTGGAAGCTGGTAAATGAAGTTTATACGGTTCTGCAGCTGGCCGCTCCAGGCGTTAAGCTTATGCTGCAGACCTATTTTGGCGCTGTCGATAACTATGAGGCCTTGGTTGACCTGCCATGCGCGGGAATCGGGCTGGACTTCGTCCATGACGGCGGCAGAAACGGTCTCCACCTTGCCCGCTCCGGCTTCCCGGCAGACAAGGTGCTCGGCGCAGGCATCGTGGACGGACTCCGTGTTTGGCGTACGAACTTGACAGCAGCACTGGAGAAGCTTGAGCTGCTGTGCAGCAAGGTTTCCGATGAACGGCTCATTCTGCAGCCATGCTGCAGTCTTCTCCACCTGCCTGTGTCGGTCAAGATGGAGAAGAGACTGCAAGGGTTATACGGCATCAGCCTGTCCTTCGCCGACGAGAAGCTGAATGAACTCAGACTGCTAAGCACTGCTCTCCGCGAAGGACGGCAGGCCATCAAGCTTGAGCTTGCAGAGAATGATGTTGTATTCCATGCACTTGCGGCAGCCGGGCTAAGCACGGCGGCAAGCTCATCCTCTTCCTCCCAATTTTCCCTGGGAGAACGGGGCAGCCAGCCGAGTACGACGAAGAACAGCATACCGTCCATAGAGAATGGCTGGGTTCAAATTAACGGGGCGGTCTTCGGCAGGCCGCAGCTCCCGTTAGGCTTACATCAGTACGAAGCATCCGGGCGTGCGCAGGGAGCTGCTCACCCCGCCTCAATCGGGATACCAACCGCCGGCTGACTCTCGTATCGTTCGCAATCACGCCGGTTGACCGGCCAGCACATACAGGGGCTCCCGACCGTCTTCCCGTAGCGGTCGGGAGCCCCTCTTGGCATGGTCATTACCAGCAGGTATTCTTAGACCTGTAGTACGAGGGCCAGCTGCCCCCCTCTATTAACCTACAGCCTCGCGCGCTGGACCAGACATACACCCAGCCCTGCTGCTGCGGAACCACCGCATCACGCACCCAGACTCTCTCATAGTCATTACATTCTTCCAAACCGTAAAACTCCTCAAGCCTGTCCAGAGCCGCAAGTCCATGCCGGCACACTGTAATCCACAGCCCTTGCACAAGCTGTCCTGTGGACGGATGTGCCGGAATCAAGGCGGGGTAAGCCCCAGCATCCACCAGCTGACCATACACGCGGCCGGCCCGGCGGCCCCGGATATAGGGTGCTGCAACGGGATGGTTGGCAAGCCCCGGAAGCAGAGAGCCATATATAAAGACCTGATGCCATTCAGTCATTACGATGAGGGGAGCAAACGTTAATGTTGTTTGCCTCGAGCGCCTGTCTCACGGCCTGAGCTGTACGCACGGCTGTGCCGCTGTCCCCGTGGATGCAGATCGTGTCCGCCCGTACCGGAACGACCTCCCCGCTCGCCGCCTGCACAGCCCCTTCCTGGACCAATCTCAAGGCCTGCGCAGCCGCTTCCTCCTCGGACAGCTCTGCCGCGCCGGGAAGATGCCTCGGCATCAGCGTGCCGTCCGCATGGTACCGCCGGTCGGCGAACGCCTCCGCCACTGTTCTTAATCCGCGCTGCTCCGCAAGCTGAATCAGCAGACTGCCTGACTGGGCGTACAGATAAAGCCTGTCATCCAGATCAGCAACCGCACGGATAATGGCAAGAGCTGCATCCCGGCTGCTGTTCGCCATATGATAGAGCGCTCCATGCGGCTTAACGTGCTGCAGCCTGCCGCCCGCAGCCCGCACGAAGCCTTCAAGCGCGGCAATTTGATAGAGCGTACAGTCGTAGATCTCCTCCGCCTTCATCGCCATCACTCTCCGTCCGAAGCCTTGGCGGTCCGGCAGGCCCGGATGCGCTCCGATCGCCACTCCCGCCTCCAGGCACAGCCGGACAGTCAGCCGCATGACAGACGGGTCTCCGGCATGGAAGCCGCAGGCTAAATTAGCCGATGTAATCAAGGGCAGGAGCTCCTCATCATGACCAAAAGCATATGCGCCGAAGCCCTCGCCCATATCACAGTTCAGATCAACCTGCAGCGGCTTCTGTCTATCCGTATTACAATCATCCATATGCATATGACTTGTACCTCCTCCTAAAGCCTTGCGCCTAGCCCGGCTGATAACATCCGCAAAGCGGCCTCCTGTATCAGAAGTGCGGAGTGCGCCTCTTCTAGTCCCGTATCCTTAAAACAAACCCTGTCACCAGGCTTCAGCTGTGCAAGCAGCGGCAGATCCGCCGAGATAACATGGGCAATTACCGGATATCCGCCCGTCGTCTGACAATCTGCCCCGAGCACAATCGGCTGTCCCTCTGGCGGCACCTGTACAGTACCGGGCACAATTCCCCGTGACAATACTTCCCCTTGCACAGTCCGCTCCAGCCTTGCGCCTTCAGTCAGTCTGCAGCCCATCCGGTCCGAAGAGCTGGAAACGAGGTACGGAGCGGTGAATAATGCCTCCAGGGAAGCCTTCGTAAAGCTTGAATATTCCGCACCTGCTATCACTCTCAGTATGTGGCATCCCTCGATTTTGCCGCCGCCTGCGTAAGCTTCCGGAAGGGCATACCAGGAAGGGGCAGCCCACCGTCTCCCTTCGGCCGCCGCCTGTTTGCCCAGCTTCTCCGTCCAGCGGGCGGCCCATTGGCTGCGCTCAGGCTCTACTTTACCAGCTGACAGCAGATCGCCCGCTATAAGCGGGCGTCCCTCAAGCCCTCCGAAGCCCGCACGCACGTCCGTCCCTCTGCCTGACAGCACCTTGGGCACCTTAATACCGCCAGCTGCCGCCAAGTAAGTCCGGCAGCCCTCCACTGCTGAGCCAAACTTCAAGCAGGTGCCCCTTCTGATCCAGACGGGACGCCACATCGGCAGCTCCTCCCCATCCGCGCTTGGCGTCATATTGGCGCCAGTTATCGCAATCAGCAGGTCCTCCTGCACTTCGAGCTCTGCTCCGCTGAGCGTCATCTCCAGCCCCGCTGCCCCTGGAAGATTGCCTGCCAGCAGATTCGCTGCCCGCAGCGCATAGCTGTCCATAGCGCCCCCTGCCGTTACACCAAGGCTTCGCCAGCCCGGACGTCCGCTATCCTGCACTGTCGTAAACAGCCCCGGCTTCACTACTGCCATACTCATCGTCCGCTCACCTCATCTCTGCCTGCTTGAGCTGCAGGAACAGGTACAAATCTCACCGTATCGCCTGCCTGCAGCCGTGTCGGCGAGTCAGCCAGAAATTTGAACAGCTGCATAGATGTCCGGCCGATAATCTGCCATCCGCCGGGTGACTCAAATGGATAAATCCCGGTCTGATTACCGGCAACCGCCACGGAACCCGCGGGTATCCGCTGTCTAGGGGTTGTCCGGCGCGGCTGAGCCAGCCGTTCGGGGAGACCCGTCATATAAGGAAAGCCAGGCATAAAACCAATCATTGCCACGGTATAGACCGCTTCTGCATGGGCTTCAATAAATTGCTCCGGGCGCATACCCGCCCGGGCCGCACAGCTGTCAAGATCAGGACCGCTGTCACCGCCGTATACGACCGGCACCTCCACTACGCGCTTCTGTTCCGAAATTGACCTCAAAATATCGCTGCCAAGCACCTGCCGTACAGCGGCCGCAGCGGCAGCGTAGAGCAGGCCCTCCTGTTCGCGTTCAGCCGGCAGCCGAAGCCTGCCGCTGCGCAGCAGCCTGTTCAGCTGATACGGTTCATAGACCACCGTCAGCGCAGCGTAAGCGGGCACCGCATCCAGCAGCCAGTCAGGCTTTGCGCGAGTCAGGCAGCCGGCAGCCGCTGCTGCCTCACCAGGATTATCAAACAGCAGCAGCAATCCGGAGTCTCCCAGCGGTGTTATTTGCGGAATACTCATTGAAGTGCTCCCCTCTCTAATGCGTACATGCTCGCTTAATCCTCTTATTCCCATTATAATGGCTTATTGAAATGTGTAAAATTGACGCAAACTTTCCGTTCCGTTCGCTCGTATTGAGTGCAGGAGGTACACCTATGAAATTATCCGCCAGTAAGCTTGGCAAACGATATTACGGAGGCGAATGGGGACTGCGTCCCGCAGAGCTGCATTTTGGCCCCGGAATGCACGGCCTGCTGGGCCCGAACGGCGCCGGCAAGACAACGTTAATGCGCCTGCTGGCAGGACTGCTCCGTCCCACCACAGGCAGAGCAGAGCTGGACGGTCTGAATGTCATTCATCCGCGGCAGCGCCGGAGAATTGGTTATGTACCGCAAACATTCCAGATGTATCCCTCGTTGACAGGCCGAGAATGGCTGATGCACCGGGTCATGAGCACTCCAGGCAAGCCTTTCCCAGATCGGAGGCAGGCCTCCGAACAGGTTGATAAGGTGCTTCTGGATGTCAATCTGACCAGCCATGCAGACCGGCCCGCACGCACCTACTCTACCGGCATGATGAAGCGGCTTGGCATCGCCCAGGCGATCGTCGTTAATCCGGATGTCATCATTGTTGACGAGCCGACCGCGGGTCTGGATCCGGAAGAGCGGCTGAGGCTGCGCAACGTGCTGGCTGAGGCCTCTCTTACCCGTATTATTCTGCTCTCCACCCATATTCTAAGCGATATAGAGGCAAGCTGCGGCAGTGTGCTTGTGCTGAAGGAGGGAACTGCTGCTTATCAGGGCAACCTCACAGGGCTCGCAAGCTTCGCTGAAGGAAAGGTATGGACCTGGGAAGCGGCACAGGATGAATGGCGGAGATATGGACCAAGCCGGCTGATGTCCGCCCGCCGGACTGAGGAAGGCTTCATATGCCGGACACTGGCCGAAGAGCCGCCAAACCGCTATGCACGTCTGGCCGAACCAAGCCTGGAAGACGGTTATATGGCCCTGATCGGCCTCCCGTCCGGGGGAGGAGCTTTCCTGTGAGAACACTAATGAGGCAAACTGCCCTGGAGCTTATACTGATTGTGCGTATGCGTTGGCCGCTCCTGCTGCCTCCGGCAGCAGGCGCCTATATGTGGCTGCAGCTGATTAACATTTCTCCTACCGGTTCACAGGACTTATATCTTCATATGCTGTATGCCCTTGGACGGCTTCATACATTTGCAATTGGTCTTCCCGTGCTGCTCGGTATCCTACTCGTGCGGCGCGATATTCTGCATTATGCATACGAGTGGCTGCGGGCAGCTTCAATAACTAACCATACATTCCTGTTGTCGAAGGCTTCGGCAGGCATTCTGTATCTGTCACTCATCCCGCTGTTTATTGACCTGGTTTATCTTCTGGCATGCTGGAGACAAGGGCTCTCGCTCTCGTACAGCTGGTCTCAGATATCGCTCGTCACCGTCCACATGCTGGGCGCCCATGCGATATCCCTGCTGCTAGGCATTACGCTCGGCGTCCTGCTGCCCTCGAGGTTCGCCCTGCCTGTCGGCTTCTGTGCCTGGGTTTTCGGCTCAGTCTTTATTCAGCTGTTCATTGTGGGCAACTACAGCCTTTATCCGCTCAAGGCCTTCTACCTGAATCATCTGCTGGATAACCCGTTTCTCCTCAACGAAGGATGGCTCGGGCCGCTAGCTGGAGCAGAGCTTGAAAGGCTGTTCCCGTTCGTCCTGCTGTTTGGTGTCTTTCTGCTCTCCCTCAGCTGGGCGGTGCTCGGTCACGAACGGCCCGAACGCCCGCGCCGTACGGGCTGGATAATCTGCCTGTCAGCCCTGCTGATTGCGGCAGCCGGTTATATCCCCTACGGACAGATGTGGATGGAGCGGTACAGCAGCCGTCAAATGCTTATGGAGACTTCACCGCAACAGCATCTCTCTCGTGCGAATGAAGTCTTTGCCTTTGAAGTGAGCCGCGTCAAGCTGGATGTAAGGCTGCAGGAGGACGAATCGCTGGCTGTCGAGGCCCGCATCGAGTTCCCTGTCCGTAATGGGCGGCCGCTGTCCGTGCTGAATGCCGCTCAGCCGCCCGAATACCGGGAGCCTGGACGGTTAACCTTCCTGCTTCATCCGGGCATGCGGATTAAACAGGCTGCCGTTAACGGTAAGCCCGTAGACTATATAAGAACGGGCGACCGTTTCAGCATTGATGAAAAGCTGCTCGAACCTAATCAGGAGATTCAGTCCGTGAGCGTCATCTATGAGGGCCAGATCACGAGTTGGGGGTACAATGGCCCGCGGGAATTTATGTTTGCTTTTGCCAGCCGGGATGCTGTCATGCTTCCAGGCAGCATCGGGTGGTACCCGCTTCCTGGTGGCCACAGTTTGTTCCATATTAATGGTGATCAGTTATTTGAACGTCTGGACACTACACGATATCTGAGCGCCGACTTTGACGTAACGGTTAGCGGCTTCGGCAATCTGCCGCTCTATGCTACTCTCAATCCTGATCCGGCGGCTCCAGATGGAGTGCAGCATTACTCCGGCTTAGATACGGCTGCCTTTACGCTGTACGGCGGCCTGTTTGAGGAAGTGCGGATCGAAGGCGAGCCGATTACCATCATAACGACCGGGGGCAACCGGCGTGAGAGCGAACGCTTTTTGAAAGAGCTTCACAAGAGAAGGCTCTATTACGAGGAATGGCTCGGGACTTCTTTGGACAGGATCCGGTATATCGCCTACTTCCCGATGGATGCCTTTGGCAGCCGCTATCAACAGTGGATCAACGAAAGAACGGGAAATACCGTCTTCCTCGGTGAGATGCTCCACAACAACCTGGACGCCTACCGCCTTCATACGGTGCTGCGATATATGCTGTTCGGCGACCGTTCGGAGGTTTCCTTCGCGGACAAAAACGATTCTGCGCAGTCAATCGTCTATGAGTTACGAGAGACGATACTGGATATTTACAATATCGAGCATCCCGGCAATTCCCGCTTCTGGCACAGGCAGGGGATGACCTTCACTCCGCTGTCCGGACCGGGCAATAACCGTGGCGGGTCCGCAGGAGAGTACCTGTCTCACTTCCTGTCTGCGGCAGCAGCAGAAGGCCAGATTGGGCGGCTGAAGGACACGTTAAAGCATTTTTATGAGAGAGGACTTCATATTAAACTGAACGAATACGGTGGAAGTTATAGAGAAGAAGAATATAACAGCAGGCAGTACAGGAAAATTACGCTGGAGGACTGGCATCGGGTATGGGAATCTTATGGCCGGTAACGCCAGACTCTGCAGCCAGGAAAGGAGAAGCCTGACATGACGGATGAAGAACTGCTGCATGGGATGATGCGGGGCGACCAGGCGTCGTTCGAAGCATTCGTTCATCGTTATCACGCCCCGCTGTCCGGGTACCTGCAGCGGCAGCTGCGGGACCCCGGCAAGGCAGAAGATTTTGTCCAGGAGACATTTGTCAGACTGCTGAAGCAGCTTAAGCTGGGCAAAATACCGGAAAATGCACAGGCATGGCTCTACCGGGTGGCCCTGAATCTGTGCCGGGATTACTGGAAGAGCGGCTACTATCAGTCCCGCCAAAAGCAGATTACCGATCCGCCCGAGCAGGTCGATGTGCGTCCATCCGTAGTGGAGCTTGCCGAGCGGCAGGAAACCCGCAAGGAGATTCTTGCATCCATGAGCGAGCTTCCGGAGGTGCAGAAGGATATTATTACCTTGCGGTTCTATCAGGATATGAAGCTTCAGGATATTGCAAATGTACTGGAGCTTCCGCTCGGGTCCGTCAAAACTCATCTGTATAAAGGACTAAGCAGGTTAAAGAAAAAACTGTTAGGTGAAGGCTCAGCGAAGACAGATAGCAAATCTGCGAAAGGAGGAACGCGTCATGAGCATACCAACCGATGAAGAACGCAGCAAGCTGGAGGATGAAATGCGAAAACCGCTGTCCGGCTGGATGATTAAGCCCGTGACATCAACCGATACAGCAAAGCTGCTCAGCGCCCTGCAGCCCGAATTTGACGCTCTTCAAGAGGAAGTGAATCAGACCGCTATCCGGGAATTAGCCGGGACGGGGAACCACAGGCCCTCTCTAATTCGTCTGATGCTCTCGCAGCTATCCTCCTATCCCAAAGCATATTGGCTTGCCAGCCTGGCCGTATTCACCATGATGACACTTATGCTCTCAATGTCTGTGCCTCCCTATAATGGCGTTGCCGACCTGTTTACCATGCTGACGCCGGCTATTCTGATTGCCGGGATGTTGTACAGCTTCCGAACGTGGGATAAGGGAATGCGGCTGATCGAGAGCATTACGCCCTATCCGCCGGCCCTGCTGCTGCTCTGCCGTTTTTTGATCGTGATCGTGCTGAACCTGCTGCTCGGTCTGCTGGCCTCGGTCTATCTGGCTGCAAGAATGGAGCAGTTTCCCTTTATGCCTTTTCTTCTGCAGTGGTTTTCCCTGCTTGTCCTAACCGGCGGGCTTACCGCTTATCTGATGATGCGGCGGGGGATCAAAACAGGAATTGGTGCAGCTATTATCGTCTGGTTCATCTGGAACATGGCCGATTTCAAGGGCCACTCCCGTCCCGGCTATACCATGATGATAGAGCAGACGGTGCAGTATGTGTCTCTTGCCGCCGGGTTAACGCTGCTTCTGCTCGCCTATCGCAAAAGTCTTGGAATCCGAATCATGAAATAAGTCAAAGAGGTGCGCAGCAATGCTGGAAATTGATAAGTTGACCTGGTCGCGGAGCGGCTCCTCCTTCCGCCTTCATATCCCCAGACTGGCTGTAGGTAAAGGCATTACCCTGCTCGCCGGACGGAACGGAGCAGGCAAGTCCTCGCTGATGCACCTGCTGGGGACCGCCGTTCTGCCGAATCAGGGCAAGATCAGCTACGGCGGCCTGACTACCGACCGGAACCTCGCCTCCGTCCGGGCCTCCATCGGCTTCGTACCGACAAGCGTCTCGCTGTATGAGGAAATGACGGTTCAGAAGCTGCTTCACTACCTCTCTGAATTGAAGGGAGGTCTCTCTCCCGCGCAGCTCGCGGAGCATCTAGAGCGTTTCCGCCTTACGGCCTACAGGAAACGCAAGATCAAGACACTTCCGCAGGGCATTCGCCAGCGGATCGTGCTTGCGCAAGCATGGCTTGGAAGTCCAGAATATCTGTTTCTGGACGAACCGCTGAATGCGCTGGACAGCCTCGAGCGGCTGTCCTTTATCCGCCAGCTGTCCATTGAAGGACGCAGCAGAACCATTCTGGTTTCCACTCATGAGCTTAATGAATGGGAAGCGTGGGCTAACCGGCTCATCTGGCTCGATAACGGGATGATCCGGTTTCACGGGACACTGACAGCCTGGACAAGTAATCTGGACGCAGCTGTCTTCGAGGGCAGCGTCACGCCGGATCAGCTAAAGACACTGCCAGAAGAGCAGATCATCTATATTCGGGCGGACGGCCATTCGTTCCGGGTCCGAGTTATGTCAGCGGCTGCCCCTTTCTCCTCATTCGAGAAGCAGCTCCCCACGCTGGAGGATGCCTATTTCATCCGTTCCCGGCTTCAGAATACGCCGCGCACATCCTAAAACCGGATGCACTTGCTTCCAGGGCCGTGAGGTTGCAATCCCCGGCAGGCATGTTTACAATCAGGGTACTTGCATAGATGCAAAAGGGAGATGAGGATATGGATACGTTCGAGCTCGCGGAGCTTACGGTTCGGCAGGAAGGCTTGAACTGCCGTCTCTCGTTCACTTCCGCCTACCTGGCCGTTGTCTCCGACCTGGGGTCAAGGCTCTGGTACATTGATATTAACGGGGTGGGACAGACTGACCTGCTGCAGCAATTCCTTACCAGCGACAATATACGGGTGGAACTGTCTGCCGTCACGGCCGGCGGCCGCCGGTTTGAGGGGACAGGTTATCTGCATCCGAACATTAATGTTCAGGCTGCCGCTATCCGGGGCGATGGCGAGCTTGCAGGCTACTGACATTGGGCTTATCAGCACTAACCGCACCAATGGCGCCACAGGGTCTAAATCCCGTGGCGCCATTGGTGTCAGTTGCATTATTCCTTGCTCTTGCCCTGCGAAACTTCCGGTGTAGTCAGCGTATCATAGAAGTCGACCGACTTATCCTTGTTATCTGAGGCACGGAGTGCCATCGCGGAACGAGGATGCTCATCAAGCATACCGGTAATCATGTAAGGGATAATATAACCCCACTCTTCCTTCTCACGAAGCGGGATCATGTACTTCTCAATCATATCAAGCACAGGGCGAAGATCATACTTGGGATTCTTCAGATTCGCGACAAGCAGCTCTGTCGGGCAGTTGCCTGCCGCCCGTCCCATACCGTATACGGAAGCATCGAGCAGTTCGACACCCTTCTCGGCTGCAATAAGCGTGTTCGCAAATGCAAGCTGCATATTATTATGGGTATGGACACCAAGCCGCTTGCTCGGCACATGCTGCTTGAACTTGTCCACCAGGTAGCTGAAATCGTTCGGCGTCAGACTGCCATAGGAATCAACAATATAGACCACATCCACAACACTCTTCTCAATCAGCTCGAATGCTTCGACCAGCTGGTTTTCCATTACATTGGACAGCGCCATGATGTTCAGCGTAGTCTCATAACCGCGTTCATGGAATAATCTGACCAGCTCGAGCGCTTTATCAACATCCTGGATGTAGCAGGCTACCCGAATCAGATCCAGCAGACTCTGCTCACGCGGCAGGATATCATTCTCGTCCACCCGGCCAATATCAACAAGGGCGGACAGCTTGGTATTCTTCTTCTCGGGTATAACCGTACGCAGAAACTCATCATCAAGGAAACGCCACGGCCCTGCCGAGTCGGCACCCTTCAGCAGCTTCGGCGAATTCTTATATCCGATTTCCATATAGTCAACGCCGGCCTCGTTCAACGTCTTATAGAGATGCTGTACGAACTCCACGCTAAAATCCCAATTATTCACGAGCCCGCCGTCGCGGATCGTGCAATCGACTATCTTGCAATGGCTTGTCTTTGCGTGCATACGGAATAACTCCTTTAGGATCAATTATTTGTTATCCATCATACTTGAAACAAGCCATGAACGCAAAGCAATTTTGCCAGCCTGTCCAATTCCTTCTGACGCGCCCTTCCGTCCCTGTGTAACCTGCGTTACGATGGAAGATGGTCCCATATCCTCCGCTTCAAGCTATCCAAATACTCTCTCACACCGGGCAAGATCTGCTGATCAACCCCGCTGCCGGTCATGACCTGGTAATTAGCCGCCTCCAGTACGTCCAGATATCCCTTCACGATAGTGCCTACCGTTGTTTCAGGCTTCTCACCGGCGATTTTGGCATAGCTTGACTTCACATCCTCTTCAAGACTAAGCGTCTGATAATCATAGATTGGCGTATTATCCAGGCCCTGCAGATAGACCGTCATGTAGCGTTCCAGGAGGGTAAGCACTTCTTCGTATTCCGGAGAATCCGGGTGCTTCCTTACAAATTCTTCTGCGGCAAGCGCACGGCCGGCCAGCTCATCCCACGAGATAACAATGGCCGCATCGCTCGCGGTCCGCTGGTCCGACTCCAGCGCTTTCAACTCGATATAATCACTTAATGCATCCGTTATGTAGGTCTCATATTTCCGCAGCGAGCCGTAATCCACCATCGGGTAGATATAGCCTTCCTGGGTTTCCAGCTTATAGCCGCCGTCCAGCAGGGCTTGAACAAGCTTTCTGTGGGGAGGCTCGAGCTGCTCCAGACTCTCACCCTCAAACGGCCAATCCGCTTGAAGAAGAGCCATCTGCAGAGATGATTCACTTACAGACGCTTCAGCTGCCGGTAAATTCTTCTTATAATAATCCAGCAGCCCCCGTACCATGATATCGGCATCCTCCCCTGCTGCCTGTTCGATATGCTCATCAATAAATTCCCTGACATGCAGGGCTGTGTCCGCTTCGCCGACCGTCTTGTCAAACTCTTGGAGCAGCTCTTCAGAGGCCAACTCTGCGTTCACCGCAGCGTTACTATTCTCAGCCGGCTCCACCACCTCCGTATCTGCTTGTTGGTCTGTCGTATTATTGCTGCAGCCGCTTAGCACGACCGCTGCAGCAACTACACCCGTTAGGGCTGCCCGGCGCATTCTGATCATCAGCATACAACCCTCTCCTTCTTCATTATCTCTTCATTCAGGTTATAAACGTATTCCCAGCGAAAAATGTTCCGCTTGCCTACGAACCTTCTTGTCCGGCGGCAAGCGGAACTTCCTTTGGTACTCTCCTGTCCTCTGCGGCGGCACATGCCAGCTGGTATTCCAGGTTGCCCCTGCACAGCTGGAGCAAATCATATTTCAACCCTCTCTTCGGCATTGTGATCTGAGGGGGTCTGACGCCAGCCTTCCGCAGCGCGCTCCTTATGCTCTTCACATCATCCATCCAGTTCACAATAATTTCATCGCACGGATTCTCCAGCGCATGCTTAAGCACGAACCGGTCGTACTCACCCGGGCCCTCCGGAACAGCAGCGGCCTGCCCGAATCCGATCAGCATACCCTTCCGGACTCGTCCAATAAGCACGCTGCCCTGGCCAAAGCTGATGATATCCTGGTTGTTCCCGGATTCGCGGTCCACGATCTGCTTGTCGGGATTCTTTTGCAAAATACGGATATGCCGCAGCATGTCCGACGCCCTCTCATACTCCATCCGCCCGGCATACTCCTGCATCTGCCTCTCCATCGCTTCAATTAACCCCGCACCCCCGCCAGCCAGGAGGGAAGACGCCGAACGAACCGCTTCCTGATAAGCTTCATCGCTGATCATACCCTCACATATACCGCTGCAGCGCCCAATATGATAGAGCAGACAAACACGCTTGGGCATCGTCACACAGGTCCGAAGGCGATAATGATCATTAATAAAGGCAAGAACCTCATTGCGGAACCTGGCGCTTGCGAAAGGACCGAATCGCGTCTCCCCGTCTGCTTCTCCCTCCCCCTCCAGACCTTGTACCTGTTTCGTAGGCTCCACTAGCTCTTCCTTCGCAGTTCGGCGGTCCCTGTAATATACATCCAGTCTGGGATAAGGGCCGTCTGTCAGCCGCAGATACGCATAACCGCTGTTATCCCGCTTCAGCGCCCGGTTGTAAGGCGGCTTATGAAGCTTAATCAGATTGTTCTCCAGCATTAGGCTTTCCGCTTCGTTATTGACCAGTATAATTTCAATAGATGCAATTTCGGCTACGAGCTGCCTAATCCGCTTCCGTTCATGTTTCTGATGAAAATACGACCGGAGTCGGCTTCGCAGCTTCTTGGATTTGCCTACATATAATATGCGCCCGTCTCCGTCACGCATGATGTAGCAGCCGGGCAGTTCAGGATAACGGGACGGCTCGAATTGAAATGGCTGCATAAGCTGATTCCCTCCCTATCATGCTGTGCTTTAAAGTTTTCCTGCTAACGACGGCGGGTCCTGCAAGCAGTCAAATGAACAAGGAATGTACGTTCGCATACTATTGTACCAAATGAACCAGGCTGCGGCTATCGGACCTACAGCACATATTGTGGGACTTTATTGTTAGTAAATACATTAATTGGTATGCGAAAATGTCAATGTCTTATAGAGAAAAAAACAGGGCTTTATTTTTCCAAATCCTATTAACTCTTCCCTGACAACGGTCGATAAAATGGATATAGCGTTTTCAGACAGACAGCTCACAGGGGGGAAAGCAGCATGAAAAAAAGAGAAATTCCTTTTAGAAAAATAACAAAAACATTAATCTCTAAGACAGGTAACCTTATGAAACTGTTAAAAAAGAAGGAGGCAAAACAGCAGGGCTTAAAAAATAAGCCTGCAGATGTAAGCGGTTTAAATTTCAAGCATTCACCCGTCCGCAACTTGTCCTTGCGCACCAAGTTAAGCCTTACCTTTGCTGTCATCCTGCTAGTCCCGGTATTAACCATCAGCACGTTGTCCTATCAGACAGCCAAGAGCGAGATCGGCCAGCAGATGGCTAATGCCGCTTATGAGAATGTACGGCTTTTGAACGCCACCATCACCCAGTTTACAAGCGCCGAAATGGCCAACGTCGATTACATCGCTTCTCTTATTACACAGGAAACGTACACAGGAGCAGGCGCAACTCTGCAGCGTAATATTCTCGAACCGTTCTGGAGAACGCATCCGATGATCTCCAGTCTTGAATTCGTTGGAACCAACAGCTATTACCGCAATGTCCAGGGCAAGGAGTGGGCCGGCGAAGGCGACCCGCGCGAGCAGGTATGGTTTAAAGCCTCCATGGAAAATACAACACCACTGGTCTCGCAGCCTTATGTTTCCCTGATCACCGGCGATTTTGTAATCGGTATCACGAAGGCTGTAGCTGATGGAAGTGGAGTCATTCGCAGTGAGGTCAAGATCGAGGAACTGACAGGTCTTACCCATTCCGTAAACATCGGCAATGAGGGTTATGCCATGATCTTCGACAGTGAGCGCAAGGCCGTGTACCATCCTTCGCTAGCCGAAGGAGAGCTGGCCGAAGAGTCCTATATTGAAACACTATTCAGCGGGGATGAAGGCGGGTTTAACTACGAGAGCGAAGGAACTCCTAAGGCACTTGCTTATGTCACCAACCCGCTGACCGGCTGGAAAATAACCGGCACCATGTTAACAGATGAGTATGCTGAGGAAGCAAGTCCGATTCTTAATCAGACTGTTGTCATCGTGACGGCGGCGATCCTAGTCGCTGTGCTTCTGATCGTATATATTTTGTATGGATTATTCAAGACACTCCGCACCATGATCCAAACAGCAGAAACGATTAGCCAGGGTGACTTATCGGCACGTATACCGGTAACCGGCAATGACGAGCTTGGCAAGCTCGGCAGGAGCTTTAACAGCATGGCTGACAGCATACACGGAAGTATGGGACGGATTAATGAGACCGCGATCCAGCTCGCCGCCTCTTCCCAGCAGCTGAGTGCAAGCGCCGAACAGGCGACCCAGGCGACTGAGCATATAGCGGATTCAGCCCAGGGAATTCATGAAGGCGCCACCAAGCAGGAAGAGATGCTTAGCTATAACCACGAGCAGATCGCCGTTATAACCGGACGGATGGGCGAGATTGAAGGTTATATCCAGCAGCTTGCGAGCTTGACCGAGCAGGCCAGAAGCAGGTCTAACGAAGGAACGGGCAGCGTTCAGGAGGTCGTTCGTCAGATGGATGTAATCAACACCTTTGCCGAGCAGCAATCTTCAACAATCACCCGCCTGTACGAGCAGTCCCGGCAGATTGAAGCCATCGTCAAGGTGATTCAGGAGATCGCCGGCCAGACGAACCTGCTTGCGCTTAACGCCAGCATTGAAGCCGCCCGTGCAGGTGCGCACGGACGGGGATTTGCCGTTGTTGCTTCCGAGATCCGCAAGCTGGCTGAGCAGACATCCAATTCGACCGGCTCCATCAAGCAGCTGATAACCGAAATTCAAAGCGGAACGGCTGAAGCCGTATCATCCATGGAACAGACCGTCAGCGAGGTAGGTAAAGGAATCCGGATCGTCGAGGAGACCGACCGTCATTTCAAAGGCATTGAGCAGGCTGTCGCTCCGATCGACGACATGAGCGGCACACTCGGCAGCATCACGGCTGAAATCGCAGCCCTTGCCGGCGTTATGGCTCAGTCCATCAACAATGTTATTCAGATCGCCGGAACTAATGCGGGCGGTACGGAAGCCGTCTCCGCATCGGTGGAGGAGCAGATCGCATCCATGCAGGAGATAGCCGCTTCAGCCGCGTATCTCTCCGAGACAGCGGAAGAGCTGTCTTCCATTGTGGAAAAGTTCAAGCTTTAATATCTTGCTAGTATATATTACAGCTGGCCCGGTCACTCCGTTTCCTGCGGACTGATTCGGGCCAGCATTCGTGTAATTAAATCGCGCAGCGCCTTGACCTCAGCTTCGTCGACCACCGTCTCATTGAACAGGCGCCCAGGAACGGTAGCTGCATCCTTCTTCATCCTGTGACCCTTCTCCGTCAATGTAATAACGACATTCCGTTCATCGGCCTTGTCGCGTGTACGGGTCACCAAGCCCGCGCTTTCCAGCTTTTTCAGCAGCGGTGTTAACGTGCCGGAATCCAAGTGCAGTCTTCTTCCGAGCTCCTTCACCGTAATACCATCCTGCTCCCACAGCACAAGCATGGTGACATACTGCGTATAGGTCAGACCAAACTCCTCGAGAATAGGCCTGTAGAGCTTAGTGATTTCTCTGGAACAGGCATACACGGCAAAACATACTTGGTTCTCCAGCTTCAGTACTTCATCTATGTCCATTAGAACCTCCATTATATGATCAAGCGCGTGTGATGAAATAATTGTATCAAATTATGTTGGACTGTGCATCTTCAGGAGATTTGACATTCCATTTTTGGTTGTATAAAATTTAATTTGAATAAACCATGAACGTAAGGGAGGATTAGCTATGTCATTTTATGATATCGAGGTTACCCGGATTAATGGCGAGCAGCAATCTATGGCGGATTTTAAAGGTAAGGTGCTGCTTATCGTCAATACCGCAAGCAAGTGCGGTTATACGCCTCAGTATGAAGGCTTGCAGAAGCTCTATGAAGCTTACCGTGAACAAGGCTTGGAAATCCTCGGCTTTCCCTGCAACCAATTTATGAATCAGGAGCCAGGGAGCGAAGAGGAGATAGCGGAGTTTTGCAAGCTTAATCATGGCGTCACGTTCCCTATGTTTGCCAAAGTGGATGTCAATGGCTCCGGCCAGCACCCCTTATACAAGCACTTGACCGCTGAAGCCCCGGGGCTCCTCGGCTCCAAGGCTGTCAAATGGAACTTCACCAAGTTCCTCGTAGACCGCGAAGGCAAGACTGTAAAACGGTTTGCTCCAGCAGACGCACCGGAATCACTTGAGAGTGAGATCAAGAGCTTGCTGTAGCAGCTGGTTCTTATCCAGATATGCCGCAGGCCATGTTCTATAAGAACAAGGGGCTGCGGCTTTTTTCTGCTCAACCTATCTAAGCAAAAGCTGCCTCATCGGGGTTAACCGGGAGACAGCCTCTTCTTGTTCCTATCTGCTACTCTCTATCTGTTAATAACCGTCGGTACGTGTGCCCTTGCCATCGGCCGCATTACCGCCTTGGCCAGCTTCTGCTAAGGCCTTCTTAAGCGCCTCCGACACCCGCCTTCCATAATCGGCGTCGGCATTGGTGAAGTATTCAATCATCTTGTCGCGAATAGCCGGCCGGCAGACGCTCAGCACTCCGCCAAGGTTCGTAACCAGCTCCTCACGTTCCCATTCTTCAAATCGGCGGTACGTCTCCCCTGCCTGGGCAAAATCATTCGTGCGGTCAATCTTCTGTCTGACCAGCTTCGCATCGTAATGCGGCTCATGTTCAGCTCCGCTGGGCTCCGCTTCCCTCAGCCCGTTAATTGTGGATGGCTCGTAGTTGACATGAGGGTTCTGGCCCGGCGCCTTATCCACAAAATAAGTCATCTGTCCGTCACGCTGATTCGTTGCAACACGCTTCTTCGGCGCATTGACAGGCAGCTGCAGATAATTCGTCCCCACACGGTACCGCTGGGTATCCGAATAAGAGAATGTACGACCCTGGAGCAGCTTGTCATCCGAGAAGTCCAGACCATCTACCAGAACCCCTGTACCGAACGCCGCCTGCTCAACCTCGGCAAAGTAATTTTCGGGATTTTTGTTCAGCACCATCTTCCCGACCTTCAAGAACGGAAACTTCTCGTGATCCCACAGCTTGGTCGGATCAAGCGGGTCAAAATCCAGCTCTTCATTGGGCCCGTCCGGCAGAATCTGCACACACAGCTCCCACTCCGGATAGTCTCCGTTTTCGATGGCATCATACAGATCCTGGCTTGCATGATTGAAATCTGTGCTCTGAATGGCATCCGCTTCCTTCTGGGTCAGGTTCTTGATACCCTGCTTGAGCGGTTCCCAGTGGTATTTGACCAGTACGGCTTCACCATTCTGATTCACCCACTTATATGTATTGACTCCAGAGCCCTGCATCTGCCTGTAATTCGCGGGAATGCCCCAAGGTGAGAACAAGAAGGTCACCATATGGGTGGCTTCCGGTGTATTGGACAAGAAGTCGAACATACGCTCAGGAGTTTGCAGCTGGTTTACCGGGTCGGGCCGGAACGAATGGACCATGTCCGGGAACTTAAGCGGATCGCGTATAAAAAATATTTTCAAGTTGTTTCCGACCAGATCCCAATTGCCGTCCTCGGTATAAAATTTAACAGCGAAGCCCCTTGGATCCCGAAGCGTTTCAGGCGAATGGCCGCCATGGACAACCGTTGAGAACCGGACGAACACTGGCGTTCTCTTGCCCGGCTCCTGGAACAGCTTGGCCCGTGTATATTTCGATACCGGCTCATCGCCAACCTTGCCGTAGGATTCGAAATAACCATGCGCGCCTGCCCCCCGTGCATGCACAACCCGCTCGGGTATCCGCTCACGGTCAAAGTGTGAGATCTTCTCAAGCAGATGATAGTTCTCCAGAGTGGTCGGACCGCGGTTGCCTACCGTTCTTACATTCTGGTTATCCTTGATTGGATGGCCTTGACGGTTCGTAAGTGTCAGTTCCCCTTCTCCCGTACCCATGCGCCCGTCTCCAGGCCCCCCGGTTCCCGCCACAGGACTGCCCGTAAGCTTATCGTAATCCATGTTATGCCCTCCATCTAAACGGTTTGACTTATCAGTCAGTACCATTTTTTCCCTTAGGGTCGTTTTTATGCAATCGGCTTTCAAAATCAGCTTACCTGCCCCCTAACAAAAAGAGCCTGCCTGCGGACAAGGCAGCATGCTGCCCTGCTCTGCAGACAGGCGGTCTCCCGGCCGTCAGCTTAATGGTTATGATTGGTTAGCGTATTCATGTAAGTGCGTGATATAGGTTACAGCCAATATCTCGATAGACCGGGCTGTCTCTTCCAGTGTCCCTTTCTCTGACAGCTTGTCTCTGATCAGCTGCACGATCTGCCCGCACTGCTCCTTCTTGCCGGGATGCATCTTGCCATAATCCTGCAGGTAAGCCGGAATGAAGAAGCAGTCAAGCGTATGCATCTGGAACGGATAGGCGCCTTCTCCGCTCCCGGACTGCCAAGCCGCCAGACGGTCATGAAGCTCGGTTAGGCCAATCAGACCCAGCCGGTAAGAGCGTTTGGCATATTCATAGTGCTGTTCATCAATCATCCCGTTCTCATACCGTTTGCGGTTTGTCTCATCCATGAGGTAGAGCGCCCCGCCCCATTCCGAGCTGAAACTCGTCCAAAATCCGGCTGTCTCCGGCTCAATCTCCACGATCAGGCGCGGTTCAAATACATAGTCCGGATTCGCCTCAAGCGCTGCACGCGCTTCCTCTTCCGAGTCGGGCCAGCCCTGTACTCCATTTTCCACGCTGTGCACCTCCGCTACTTATGCGATTTCCAATCCATCTTGCTGTTGTTCAGCAGATACTCAAAATCGTTCTCAAGCCGCTTTTGCTCGGCTTTCCTGGCTTCCTCAGCCGCTTTGAGCGCTTCCTGCTTCTTATGCTCAGCCTGTTCCTGCAGCCTTTCAGCCTGTACTTTTAACTGATTTATCGTATCCGCACTCAGCAGATCCTTAAGCGTTGCCGGCTTATCCCCGCTTGGACGCTGAGACCCGGCGGCTTGTTTCTTCTTTGCCATATGTCCACCCTCCCCATCTCCGGTCCATTATACCAGGAAGGCAGCTAGATTTTAAATTTCGAGATCAGCCCTTGCAGCTGCTCCGCCATATGACCCAGTGAAGCCGCCGATGCCGATATTTCTTCCATGGAAGCAAGCTGCTCTTCAGTCGCAGCCGATACGTTCTGTGATCCTTGTGCAGTCTCTCCTGCAACCTCAACGACCAGTTCAATGGATTCCGCCACTTGTGAAGTATGCGCCGATATTTGCGCTACGGTTGCGGAGACACGCTCCATGTGTCCGGATACATCATGTACCGCCTCATGGATATCTGTAAACTTATCTCCTGCAGTATGAACATAGCGGATTCCGTCGGATACCTCGCGAACCGTCTCATCCATGGCTGCGGCCGCTCCGCCCGTTTCCTTCTGAATAAAAGCGATAAGCTCGCTAATCTTCTTGCCGGACTCAGCCGACTGCTCCGCCAGCTTGCGCACCTCTCCGGCTACAACTGCAAATCCTTTACCCTGCTCGCCTACCCGGGCTGCTTCGATGGAAGCGTTAAGCGCCAGCAGGTTCGTCTGGGCAGCAATATCCGAAATCAGGCTAACGATGCTCCCAATCTCGCCTGACCGCTCATTAAGGCCGCTCACAACTTCTGATAAACCCAGTACCTTCTGATGGATTGATTCCATTTGGGTTACCGACAAGCCGATTGCATTCTTCCCTTCCTCCGTCTGGATCAGCGTAGTCGCAGCTGTTCCTGCTGCATGAGCTGCCGAATCGGCAGCTTCACGGACGGCAGCACCCATCTCGGTGATCAGATTCGAGCTGGAGCTGACGCTCTCCATCTGCCGGTCTGTCCCCGCCGCCACATCTTGCATAACGGATGCTATCGATTCAGTCGCCTTGCCCGTCTGTTCACTTCCAGCGGTAAGTTCCTCGGCGGATGCCGCCAGCTGTACCGCGCTGCCGCTTATGTCACGGATAAGCTGTCGCAGGCTGTTCGTCATGCTGCCAAATGCGCCCGCCAGCTTGCCGTCCCCAGCTTACTGCGAGACTGCTTCAGTATGTTTCTCTTCATCTTATCCAATTCCCCTGTCCATTCTAGCTGTCTCTGTATTTAACTCTTTATAATCGGGACTTGGATTACACCGTAATTTTTGCAAGGCTCGCCTTCAGTTCCCCCGCCATAGCTGTCAGTTCTTCGGAGCCTGCTGCGAGGTTCTCCACTTCACCGGATATAACCTCCGTCACATTCATCACTTCCCGGGAACGTTCGAGGGTCATCTCCAATGTTGTTGCTACATCATTGACCAATTTAATAATTTTCTCGGAGCTTTCCACTTCCTCATTCGTCACATTCATGATGTCGGAAATGTTGGCAACCGTTCCTTCAACCGCACGAAGGATGCTCTCAAGCGCTTCACCGGCAGCCGCGGCCGAACCGCTGCCCTGCTCGACTTCCTTCCGGCTTTCCTTAATGGACTGAACTGCTGCCTGAATGGATGCCGTTATTTTTCCTGTCAGAGCATTCACTTCAGCCGCTTCCCTATTGGACTGCTCTGCCAGCTTGCGCACCTCACCCGCGACAACAGCAAAGCCTCTGCCTGCATCGCCCGCTCTGGCTGCCTCAATTGATGCATTGAGGGCAAGCAGATTGGTTGAGCCTGCAATTTCGGTAATCGTAGAAGCAATCGCTGCAATCTGGTTTGAATAGTCGGCCAGCGCTCGGACATGCTCCTCTGTATCTGATGTCCGGCTTTGAATAGCGCTCATACGCTGAATCGCAGACCTGACTGTTGCGGCCCCGTGACGGGCAGACTCCAGTGTCCGCTCTGAGTCCGCATGCGCCTCTAACGCTTTGTTATTCGCTATCTGAACCAGCGAGTTGAGCTCCAGCAGCACTTGCGACGATTCCTGAACGGCCCGGTTGCCCGCTTCTGCTTGGCCCGCCACCAGTCTGGTGCTGCCCGCCACCTCGTTGTATGACTGGGTCAGCTCCTCCAGTGACATTGCCATCCCCTCTGCAGATGCAGCTACTTGGTCAGCAGATGAAACCACTTGTCCATTGATATCCTGCATCAATTGGCGAAGGTTCATCGTCATGGTCCCTATAGCTGAAGACAGACGGCCGATTTCATCGGATGACTTGAACTCCTGCAGCTCCACCCGCAAATTCCCCTTCGATACTTCCTCCGCTATGTACGTGCTCTTCACCAGCGGTCTAACGCGGCGGGCTACAGCAACCCACACGATCGCAACAGCAGCGGCAAGCTGAATCAGAATAAAGATGACGATCCGGTTTTTAAATTCATCTATAGCCTGATCGTAAGGCTTGTTCGGTACCCCAACATAGAATATCCCCAGAATCTCACCCTGTTCGCTAAGGATCGGCTCATATGCCGCCTGATTGATCTGACCGACCACATTGGCTTCTCCGACATATAGTTCTCCCTTGGTCAGGGTGACGTCAGCAACCGTCTCAGACACCTGAGTTCCGACGGCTCGGGAACCGTCTTCTTTCTTAACGTTCGTCGCGATCCGGGTATCGTGCAGGAAAATCGTCACCGTGTCACCCGTCTCTTCCCCAAACCTGTCAACAAAATCAAAATTATCATTCAGCTGCACATCGCCCTTGTACAGCAGCCCATCCCGAACACTCCAGGCTCCCGGGTAAAGGGTGTCCAGCATCAGCTTGCCTGTATTAAGATCGGACTGCAGCTTCTGATGAGCCGCACCCAAGAGCTCTTCCCTCGCATGGGTAACGGCGTAATAGCCGATTGCGCTGCTGCCCAGCAGCACAATCAGCATGATGAAACCAATCAATTTCCATTTGATGCCTAAACTTAGACGTTTCAATAAGCCCACTCACCTTCATGTCTTGTACCAAGACTTCTGTTATTCTCTAATCCTAGGGGCTGCGCCAGCCGGCAGCATTTCACAGCCATACTGGCCGGGGACGGCTCCTAGGTAAATTAGACCTATTATAAATAACTAATGTGTACTAATAGTAATGGGATTGTCGATTTTTGTCTATTAAATATTTCGTAAAAATAAAAAACTGCCCCGCCCTTGTTCAAGGCGAAGCAGTCAAGCGGTCATCCGTAAGGCCGCCCCTCCGTGTCCAGCCATAACCGGTAGCTCATAAATCCCAGCAGCATAGCCGTAATCGCAGCTGCCGAAGCCAGTACAAACACGATCAGAATCTGATAACGGACCGCCTCAATCGGTTCTGCGCCCGCCACAATCATGCCGGTCATCATGCCCGGGAGCTGCACAAGCCCAATCGTCTTCATGCTGTCGAAGGTCGGGATCATGCTGCTGCGGACTGCCCGTTTAACCGAGGGAGCAAGCGCCTGCTTAACCGTCGCTCCAAGAGCGAGATAGGCCTCCATCTCTCCCCTTGATGATTCTGTCTCGCGTTTCATCTGATTGAGAAACAGACCCGATACAACCATAGAGCTGCCAATGGTCATGCCGCTGACCGGGATAATAAACCTCGGGGTCGCATCAATAATGCCAAGCCCCAGCAGGACGGCCATCGTGACGGTTTCCGTACAGAGCAGTGCCAGCGCTACAGCAAGGCGTATCCGGGGAACACGCTTGGCCCGGGCGCCGGCATTCCAGGCCGCCACTCCGATCATAACCGTGATGATCAGCATGATGAGCAGCGGATGCCTGCTGCCGAATACGACATGCAAAATATAACCGACCAGAAGCAGCTGCAGAGCTGATCGGACAGTACCCACAACAATCTCCTTCTCCAGCCCCAGCTTCTGCCGGATGGAGAGCAGCATGGTGATCCCGACGAACACAAGCGTTAGAGCCAATGCATAATCAGACATTCCCGGCCCTCCCTTCCCCTAAGCTCCGCTGCAGAAACTGCTTGGCCGATTCCGTCTCAGGTGCCGCAAAGAAGCGGCCTGCGTCCGCGGCTTCAAGAAGCTCGCCCCCCGACATGAACCATACCGTACGGCACATACGCTCTGCCTGCTCCATATCGTGGCTGATCAGCAGTACGGCTGAGTTCCTTGTATCTGCCCACTGGCGGACGCACATTTCAGCTCCTTCTCTGCTGCCGGGATCGAGCGAAGCGGTGAATTCGTCCAGCAGCAGAACTTCCGGCTCCAGCAGAAGTGAGCGCACAAGTGCTACCCGCTGTTTCTCCCCTCCCGACAAACTGGAAGCTTCCTTCCGCCAATCCATATCCCCAAGGCCAATCTGGCTCATGTATTCCTTGGCTGCCGATTCATCGAACGGGAGGCTGTGGAGCCTGCTGACCGTCCGCAGATTATCCTCCACGGTTCCAGGCAGCATCACGGGATGCTGGGCCGTGTAGCAGACCTTCTTCCGCCATTCCGCCGGCTTCCAATCCGTATCCCGCACACCGCCTAGAGACATATAGCCTTCATCCTGACGCTCCAGTCTGGCGAGGATGCGCAGCAGCGTGCTCTTCCCCTGACCGGAGGCTCCAACAACAGCGATCCGGTCCCCTTTTGCCACCTTAGAGGTTATGGGACGGAACAGATATTCTTCCTTCTCATCAAACTGCAGCTTGGCAAGCTGGTGTAGCTCGAGTACCGGAGTCACCTGATCAAACCCTTTCCTTCAGCATCAGTTATCACCCCTTATTAAACAGGATCAGTCGCAGCTGCTGCAAGTTTATGGCTGTACTCCCGGTCCCCGCAGTGGAATTGTAATCTCGGCAGTTGTTCCAGCGCCAAGCCTGCTGATGATCTGCACACCATACTGCCGGCCGTAATGCAGCTTGATGCGCTGATCGACATTGCTGATTCCGTAGCCAATCGGCACGGTGCCCGGGGGGCCCAGCAGCTGCCGCAGCGTATCCGGGTGCATACCGAGTCCGTCGTCGATTACCTGAAACACAACGCAGCCTTCCCTGACTGCGCCTGTGATCCGAATATTGATCCGGTCACCATACCATGCGTGCTCCAGAACATTTTCCACAAACGGCTGAAGAATAAGCTTGATCGTCTCATAACCGAGAATATTCGGATCAATTGCATACCAGACAGTCATCCCCTCGCCAAATTTGGTCTTCTGAATGTTCATGTAGGCTTCAATCTGTTCAAGCTCATGCTTGATGGGAATGACCGTTCTTCCCTCATTCAGAGACAACCGGTAGAACTTCGCCAGATCAAGCACCATCCGGTGCAGCCTGTCCACCTCCCCAAACTTGGCAAGACGGCTGATAGAGGACAGCGTATTATAGAGAAAATGCGGATTGATCTGCGCCTGCAGCGACTCAAGCTCCGCCTCCTTCTTCCGGATGTTCGATAAATAGACTTCCTCAATCAATTCCTGGATGTTATGGCCCATATCATTCAAAGCCAGAGAAATACGCGTAAATTCATCCCGGCCCTTAAAATGAATCCGCTTGTGAAAATCCCCTTCCCGAAAGGCATCCAGCACAGCTACAATCTTGGAAACCTTGCGGGCGAAGGAGCGGGATATGTAGAGTCCGGCCATGGCGAATATAAAATAACAGAGCATGCTGATCAGGATCGTCCAGGCCGTAACCTGCCTTGTGGCTGCCCTCGTTATATCATCCGGCAGCAGACCGATCAGCCTCCAATTCAGCCGGGTGAGGTCTTCTTCAATTATCATATAGTCATCCAGACTCCGCTCATAGAACGGCTGGCCCGGCTGAAGAACTGTTCCGCCCGAGGACGTTACAATCATTCCTTGTTCGTCCACAATCATTATGCTTGACCCTTCCGCAAGCTGGCCGGCTTCCAGACTTTCGAACAAGTCGCTGATTCGTATCGTAATCCGCAGAAATCCGATTTCCTTGAGCCGGAAAGGATCATTAGGCTCAATAAGGCGGCGGAGGAGGGAAATTTGCCCCAAGGCTGCATCACGTTCAACCTGTCTCCACTCTACCGTTGCCCCGTATTGTTCAGATGGAAATGCTTCATACCATGACTTTCCCCGAATCCTGTCAATATGGTAAAAATCATAAACCGAGCCCATCCCGCTAAGCGCATTGCCGCCCGGGTAGGCATGGTAGATTTCCGGCAGTTTCTCATTATGCATATAGACAGTCAAATGCATCTTGTTATGTGCCGCTTCCAGTGTACTCTGTATTCTCGGCAGCACATACTCTGTCATTGAAGCGTAGCTCTCATAACCGCCCTTGCTCTGGCGCAGATGAATAGCCAGTCTGCTATCAAAGTACAGCATGCTTGAGACATTGGCTACATCGTCCAGCCGGTAATTAATATTATCCTTCACCTGGCTCAGCGTGCCCTGGTAGTTCTCCCGGGCGTTCTCCCGCGCCGACTCTACGAAGATCTTGTTAGCCATGTAAGCAGCCAGCAGGACCGGAATAACAATAAACACACAATAAGTGATCATGAGCTTATGGCCAAAAGGGACATACTCGCGTCTGTTCTTTGGTTTCACAGCTGTCCCCCTCCTATCTGTCAGAACGCTAGGAACGGCGGTATTCCATCGGTGTCATGCCATAGGTCTCCTTGAACTGCCTGCTGAAATAGGGCAGATAACGATATCCGACCTGCTCTGCGATTTCATAGATTTTGAGATTCGTCTGGCGCAGCAGCTCACCTGCCTTCTCCATCCGGAGGGCTATAAGGTATTCACTGAAATTCCGCCCAGTCTCCTCCTTGAACAACTGTCCCAGATAGTTAGGGGAGAATGAAAAATGCTCTGCCGCATCCTTCAGCGTCATGTTAACAGAAAGCCGATCCTTCACATAGCGCTGCACATCCTGAACCAGCTTCCAGTTCTTCTTCTGCTTCTTCTTGTGGAGCAGCTCGGACAGCTCATATGCCTGACGCCTTAACCAGGACTGAATATCCTGAATCGTCTCAAACTGCATAATGATGTCCAGCTTATGAAATTCAATGTCGAGAAGCTTAAACAGGTCTTCATTCATCGTATGCAGATGCTGATCCAACTTCATGAGGATATTCAGACTGAAGCTGCGGATCGTAAAACCCGTCTTAAGGCTGCGGGCGGCCTGAAACAAGGCTTCAATCTCATCATGAATTGCTACCAGATCATATCTTGTCATAGCCGAGAAGAGCGCTCCAAGACGTTCATCCAGATGTTTGATATCTTCCTTCTCGGACCGCCGCACATCTCCGATTTCAATCAGCTGCCCTTTGCCATGAAAGATCTTATAATCGAGCGCTTCAACCGCCTGCCGGTAAGAGCTTTGAACTTCCTCCAGCCCGGTGCAGGGACCCCCGAGGCCCGCTGTCAGCGTAAAGGTGAAATTGTTCCTGATTGCATCCAGTAAGCCCTTAACGACCGGCACCGCGGCCTGCTCCTGCAGAAGCAGCGCCGCACGCTTGCGGCTCAGCCTGCAGACACATTCAATTCCATGCGTCATGCACAGTGCAACTACCTGGTGCATCCAGTCGGGATTGTCCATACCCTCGCGGCCACCCGCCGGGATAAGCTTCCAGGCCAGATCATCCATCTCCAGCACCGCTGCGCGTGCGGGCCATGCGAACGAGCCCAGCCCGTAGTCCTGTTCAAGCTTGATTCGCGCAGTGTCTGAATATGTGCCCTCTAACAGCTGCTGCAGATATTCATTCCTCATCAGCGGCTCCATCTGTGAATAGGCGGCTTCCCTGGTCCGTTCTTCATCCAGATGGCTCCTGATCTGGCTCAGTGAATCGATCAGCTCCTGATCGTCCATCGGCTTTAGGACATAGTTCCATGCATTCAGCTTGAGCGCTTGCTTCGCATACTGGAAATCCTGATAACCGCTGACAAATATAATTTTTATGTTCTTGCGGATTTCCGACGCCCGCTGCGCCAGCTCCAAGCCGCTCATATGCGGCATCCGGATATCCGTAACAAGAATATCGACAGCTTGCTCCTCCAATACCCTGCAAGCAGCAAAACCGTTGGTAACGCCCTCCACTACCTCCATGCCCAGCTTCTCCCAGGGGATAAACGCCTTCATCCCCTCCAGATCCAGCCGTTCGTCGTCTGCAAGAAGCACCTTATACATCAACCGAACCCCCTTCTTATATCCGGCCGAATTTATCAGGCCAGCAGTGCGAACATACTGCACAAAGAGGGTATACTCTGAAAGTATACCCTCGCATTCCAACTGTGTGTAAAATTATTGTTACGAAATTCCAGCCGCCAACCCGGTTTACGAATTGCCTGCCATCTTGCTCAAATTCTCCTGCCACTTCTCCGTCTTGAACCTCAGGAGTTTATCATAGCCCGCTGATTCGGCATCCTTCTGTGCCTGGTCAAGAATAGACAGAACCTCCTCGTCACTCTTCGCGAACAATGCTTTCGCACGGGCCTCCAGGAAGATGTCTTCGATGCGCTGGCGGATAATACCTTCCTCGCTCTCCGGCATCGGGTCCAGGTTGATGAATTCCGTAGCATCGGACTGAGTCTTCCAAGTAATCTCGTTCTGCCAGCGAGTGGACCAGTTGCGCTTTTCCTCAGGAAGCGTGCTTTCATATTTCGCTTTCGTGCCATCCACGAATACGGTGTTGCCTAGCCAGTTCATGTTAATCGTTGTACCCTGAAGCTTCGCCAGCTCATCCGCTTCCGTTACATACTTCTCGGTGAACTTCGGTGTGAAGCCGTCTTCTTCAACACCATCCCAGTACAGTCCCGGTGGTCCCCACATCAGGACACTCTGCCCTTCCGGACTTGTATACCAATCCATGAAGGCGAAGATCGCTTCCGGATTTTTGGCTTTCTTCGTAATGACCATAACGTTCCAGCCCAGCTGTGTATAAGTGCCAGGGAAGATTTTGTTCTTATCAAGACCTTCTTTGCGGATTGGCCATATCATGAAGTACCCAGCATCCGGATCCTTCGCTGCCAGCTCCGCATGAGCCTGCATCGCCATTTCAGTCGGGCTTGCCGCTGCGAACACCGCAACGTTGCCCGTCATTACCTTCTCCGTTACCTGGTCGAGAGTCTGCGTCATGGCATCCTGCGTAATCAGACGTTCACGGAACAGCTTGGCCGTATACTGCATCGATTCGCGGAAAGCAGCATCCGTAAAGATGGAAGTCAGCTCACTGCCGCTTGGAACCGCACGGATTGACGGAAACTTCTGATTGTCTTCCTTGAAGGCAGAGTACAGAACATCCAGTCCCTGTCCATCCTTGGCCAGATGAGGCTCATACGGTGTGACATTAGGATACTTGGCCTTTACCTGCTTGAGGTACTCGTACAGGTCATCCGTTGTTTCGAGCTTCGGGGAGCCCAGCTCTTCGTAGATCTTCTTGTTGACTACATAACCGGCGTTGCCGTTCGGCTGGCTTGTATACCAGTTAGGGAACTGGTACAGCTTGCCATCCTCAGAGCGCAGCATGTTAATGCCCGCCTCTCCGAGCCATTTTTTCAAATTCGGATATTTATCCAGGTATTCATCATAAGACACCAGCATCCCGGCCTGGCGCAGCTTCTCAACATCGGCCCCCCGTTCCAACCAGATGACATCCGGAAGATCGTTCGTTGCGATCATCGTGTTCAGCTTCTGTGCTGCGCTTCCGCCTGAATGAATCGCCTTGATATTAACCTGCTTATTCTCTTTAATCCACTTCGTAGAAGCATCCTCTCCCCAAGGAGGCATGGTGTACCAGTCATAATGACCATAGAAGCTAAAATCAAGCGGCTGCGTTCCAAGCTCGACCCTCTGGCTTACAGTCTCGCTGCCGTCATTCGTGCTTCCCGAGTTCTGAGGTGCGTTCGTATTATTGCCGGAGCAGCCGGCGAGCAGCGATAACGCCATAACTGCGGATACGATCGGCGTGATAAACTTCTTACTCATCTTCATACCGTAATACCCCTCTCTTATCGTTGAATCGAAAATGATAGGATGAAGCAGACCTGCATCTATGGTCAAAGCTTGCGCTTAGAACCCGGTACTATTCCTTCAAGGAGCCGACAAGCACACCTTTGACGAAGTATTTCTGAACGAACGGATACACCATAATGATGGGCAGTGTAGCGACGACCATGGTTGCCATGGACAGGGACTTCGTGGTGACGCTGCGCATCTTGGCCATCTGGCCTTGAGCGGCTGAATCCAGCTGGGACATCTGCTCCGACATAATGTTCGAGTTCAATATCTGCTTAAGCATCGTCTGAATCGGGAGCAGCTGCTCATTGGTGATGTAGATGCTTGGCAGGAACCAGTCATTCCAGTGATACACGGCGGTGAACAGCGCCAAGGTTGCCACGACCGGTCCCGACAGGGGCAGAACGATCCGGAAGAAAATCCCCCAGCTGCCGCAGCCGTCCATCTTCGCGGATTCCTCCAGACCTGCAGGCAGGCCGAGGAAGAAGGTGCGGAAGATAATCATATTCCAGACGCTTACGAGCGACGGAATGATGAACACCCAGAAGGAGTTCATCAGGCCCAGCTCACGGATCAGCAGATAGGATGGGATCAGTCCGCCGCTGAAGTACATCGTGATGATGCAGAGCACCATGTAGAACTTGCGTCCCATCAGCTCCTTCTTCGAAATTCCGTAAGCGAAGATGGCCGTAACCATGATGGACGCGAACGTTCCAACGACTGTTCTCAATATCGAGATGAAGAAACTGTTCACCAGGCGCGAATCGTTAAGAACGACGCCATAATTCTCAAAGGTGAATGATCTGGGCCAGAACGTGATGCCGCCCTGGGCGGTGTCCATGCCGCTGTTAAGTGAAATGACGACGGCATTCCAGAACGGATAGAACGTTGTGAACGCCAGGAGAGCAAGCAGAATATAAATCGTTACGTGCATCACTCGATCGCCGAAGCTTAATTTTAGCACGACCCGATCGCCTCCCTTGGGTGAAATGTAATGGACTCTACCACAGACTGTTGCCGGATCGGCGTGCGATATAGTTGGCCATTGTAAGCAAGCCTACACTGATTACGGCTTTAAACAATCCGACTGCGGTGGCGTAGGAGTACCGGGAGTTCTGAATACCGACCCTGTAAACATACGTGTCAATAACATCCGAGACATCCCGCAGCACCGGATTGACACCAAGGAGCAGGATATCCTCGAACCCTGCGCTGAGCAGGTTGCCGATCGCCAGAATCATGAAGATGATAACAACAGGCATAATCGACGGCAGCGTAATCAGGAACATCTGCTTGAACTTGCTTGCGCCGTCCATTGAAGCAGCCTCATACAGATGAGGATCAATGCTTGCGATCGCCGCCAGGTATACAATCGAACCGAAGCCGATTTCCTTCCAGACGCCGGTCGTGACGAGAATGCCCCAGAAGTATTCCGGTATAGAGAGGAAATTAATGGGCTCTTCAATTAAATTTAGCTTCTGCATCATGATGTTAACGCTTCCATTATCGGTCGTAAGCATGGACATGACGAAGCCCGCTACGATTACCCACGAGAGAAAATGAGGCAGATAACTGATCGTCTGGACAAACCGCTTGAACACCATGTGCCGGACTTCATTCAGCATCAGCGCCAGCAGGATCGGCGCCGGGAAGCCGATGAACAGCTTCAATAAGCTGATCACGATCGTATTGCGCATTACGCGGACGAACTCCGGCGAATCGAAGAACATCTCGAAATGCTTGAGTCCTACCCATGGGCTCTCAAAGAAGCCGCGGAAGCCTCCAAGGAAGATATCGTAGTCCTGAAATCCCATGATCAAACCGTACATCGGGATGTAGCTGAATACCAGAATAAGCAGCATCGCCGGCAGAACCATCAGTTGAATGTCGAGCTGCTTCACAAACCGGACCAGACCGTTCCTACCGGACCTATCCGGGTGCTTGCCGGGCCTTACCGGCAGCTGCTTGCCTTCCTTCCCAAGCGGTAGTTGTACCATAGGCGTTTCTCCTTTGCAGCTTGCTTCGTTCTTATGTTCTTATTGTACGGGAGGGAAGACAGCGCGGATATCTGCCTGAGCAACGAAAAATGATACTATTCAACGAAAATTGAAAGCGTATTCATATATAACTTGGGAAAAAGCAAAAAACCGTCCGAAACCGGACGGTTATTCGCCAAATGAGTAAGGATTAATGCATGGCAGGACTAGGAGCGGCCGCTTCCCCCTGCTCCTCCTGCGGGGCTTCAGCACGTCTGACGAAGAAGGACAGAACAAGCGCACCGATTGCAAAGTAGAAGCCGACCTGGAAGGAGCCAGTGACCCCTTCATTCAGCGCAGTTGCTGCAAGATCCTGTTCGGATAGTCCAGACGGATTAGCTGCTTGACTCGCCAGGTAGTCATTCATTCCCGACTGCATCAGGCTGATGAAGAAGGCAACGCCGATCGCACCCGCTACCTGCTGCAGCGTGTTCATGATCGCCGTGCCGTGCGGGTAATACCTGCGCGGCAGCTGGTTCAGACCGTTGGTCTGCGTTGGCATCATAATCATCGAGAGCGCCACCATCATGACGCAGTGAAGCGCAATGAACGTACCCTTCGAAGTGGTCACGGATACCTGTGTGAACATCCACATCACGCCCGCCAGAATAGCCGCACCAGGCACAACAAGCGCCCGCGGGCCAAACTTGTCAAACAGCTTCCCTGTTACAGGGGACAAGAATCCGTTCAGAATACCACCTGGAAGCATCAGCAGGCCGGAAGTGAAGGCCGTGAGCATAAGACCTTGCTGGAACAGGGTAGGAAGCAGAAGCATGGTGGAGAACAAGGTCATCATGACGATCATAATAAGCACCGTCGCCAGCGAGAACATCGGTGATTTGAACGCCCGCAGATCCAGCATCGGATTCTTGGATGCGAGCTGACGGATGATGAATAACACCAGCGAGATCCCGCCGACAATCAGCGAAATATAGACCTCTGGACTGCTCCAGCCGCCGTGACCTTCTCCCGCGCTGCTGAATCCGAACACAATTCCGCCAAAGCCGAGTGTCGACAAAATAATAGAGAGAATATCGACCTTCGGACGAGTCAGAACACTGACATTTTTCAAGTAGATAAAGGCAAAGATAAAAGCAAAGATGGCGAACGGCAGCACCAGATAGAACAGCCAGCGCCAATTCATCGTGTCCAGAATAAGTCCGGATAAGGTAGGCCCGATCGCTGGAGCGAACATGATGACAAGTCCCATCGTTCCCATAGCGGCCCCCCGCTTCTCAGGCGGGTATAGCACCAGTATGGTGTTCATCATCACTGGCAGCATCAGACCAGTTGCGCACGCCTGCAGCAGCCGCCCGACAAGCAGTACTTCGAAGCCCGGTGCGATTGCGCATACCAGTGTGCCGAGTGAGAACAGGAACATGGCCCCAAGAAACATCTGCCGGGTCGAGAACCATTGAACCAGCAGTGCCGTGACCGGGATCAGTACCCCCACCACCAGCATGTATGCGGTTGACAGCCACTGGATCGTCGTATAAGGGACATTAAGCTCCTTAACCAGTTCGGGAAAAGCGACGTTCAGCAGCGTCTCATTCAGAATAGAAAAAAATGCGCCGATGATCAAAGAGATCATGATGGGAAGCCTCTTAATATTAGCCAAATCCAGCTTCTGCGGGTTAAGGCCAGTACTTGCAGTATTCAAGTGTGGTTCCTCCTTATATGTATCTTTCTGTACTTCTGGACTTGCGGCTTTCGTACCCTTCTTACGATCGCCTATATGATTATAATTTAATAACTATTATGAATCAATACACAATTTGCTTATTGTTTATGCTACACTGAAGCTACGTGAATGTATAAGGATGGTGTGACCATGCGAGACGAGCTTATTGAAGAACTGTCCCAACAATTTATGGTGCTGATGCCCCTTCTTCATAAGAAGATATTCGACCGTATACCTGAGGAAGACCTGCCAGCCCTTCATCTGACACCTGCCAACGGCCGCCTCTTGATCATTCTGAACGAGATGCGCAGAGCTACCGTGTCCGATTTGTCCCAGCAGATCTCCATCTCCCGGCCGAACATGACTCCGCTGATTGACAAGCTGGTTCAGGAGGGCCTCGCCTGCCGCAAGCCATGCACACAGGACCGGCGGGTAACCTATATTGAAATCACCCCTAAGGGAGATCAAATTTGCGGCATCTTCCACCGCGTAATTGCCGGCAGAGTTAAGGATATGCTTAGCGGTCTTGAAGAGGAAGACCTTAATGATATGATTGTACACATGAACCGGATGAAGGAAATCCTTCTCAAGACGGGTACTTGAGTCGTCCCTCCGATGTATCCTATTCACGAATTAACGTTAACTGCACAAAAATCGCCCCACAGGCTGGATGGTCACTTCCATCGTAAGCCTTGGAGCGATTTTTTGCATTCATATAAACTTAACTTAATTCAACCTGTTCAGCGGATGAATACATTTTTATCCTAAAGCCGGCTTGCCTGCCGGGTCCTGCTCTTCCTTCGAAGCGCCGGCTGTCGTCTCCGGCATCTTGTTGGAAGTTCGCAGTGGTATCTCCTCCAGGAAGACAACCAGTATGACCGCGACAACCAGCAGGGCTGTTCCGGCCAGGAATACAGTGGTCAGTGAAGCACTGAGCGCACTGCGCAGCGTTTCAAGAATCCCTGTAAAGATTGGCTGAATCTGCTCAGGAAGCGACTGCTGCAGCAGCTCAAGCTTCGGTTGATCCAGCAGCACTGTGGGATCCTGAAGCACCGACAGCTGTTCTGCTGTCACGGGATCGAGCTTCGTTAAGTCAGCCGCGGCTTCGGCGGACGCCATTTTTTCCTTCATATTATTTGCCAGGCTGGTGGACATTATGGTACCCATAACCGAGATGCCGATTGTCCCACCCAGGTTACGGAACAGCTGAGAGGACGCCGTTGCTACGCCAAGCTCTGCCGGCTTGACGGCATTTTGAACCGTGAGACTGAACACCGGCATACCAAGTCCAAGACCGAGCCCAAACACAACCATGGCGATAACCGCAACCCAAATTGTCGTCATATAAGCCATAATCAGCATACCGGCAATCATTAGAAGGGTTCCCAGCAGCGCAAAGCGCTTGTATTTTCCTGTCTTCGTAATCAGACGTCCTGTGACAGCACTAATGACAACCATACTGATTGACATCGGCATGGTAACATAACCCGAATAAGTAGGTGCAATGCCTTTGACACCTTGAATGAAGAATGGCAGGTATATGAGCGCACCCATCATACCGGCATTCATCAGGAAGCCGGACAGATTGGAAAGCGTTACAATGCGGTTGCGCAAAATCGGCAGCGGCAGAATCGGACTCTTCACCTTCGTCTCAACAACCAGGAAGATGACGGCACTGATAACCGACCCTGCGAACAGCAGCAGGATTTCCGGCGAGCCCCATTCGTAATCCTTGCCAGCCCAGGAGAAGGCTAACAGCAGCGGGACAATCGCCAGCGTAATGAAGAGCGAGCCCAGATAGTCAATCGATTCTGCCTGCTTGCGGGGCACCTTCGGAAACAGCGACAAAATCATGATGAATGCCACAACCCCAAGCGGCAGGAAGATCCAGAATACCCACTCCCAGTCCATATGATCGACAATCCAGCCGCCGAGTGTAGGGCCAATGATACTGGAGAATCCGAATACCGCCATCATAATACCAGTCCACTTGCCGCGCTCACGAGGCGCATACAAGTCGCCAACCGCAGTGAATGCCGAGGACATAATGATACCGGCTCCCACACCCTGTATACCCCGGTAAGTAATCAGCTGGAAAATATCTTCTGAGAAGCCGGTCATGAGTGCTCCAATCACAAACAGCACGATACCGCCCAATATGAAAGGCTTACGCCCATAAATGTCTGACAGCTTGCCGACCAGTACAGTTGCTATTGTAGAGGTCAGCATATAAATAGTTATGACCCACGTGTAGTAATCCATGCCGTTCAACGCTGAGATAATGCGCGGCATAGCGGTACTGACAATGGTCTGGTTTATTGCCGAGAAGAACATCGCGGCTATAATGGCCATCATGATAGTCAATTTGCGTTTTTCTGATAAGTGCTCCATAGCCCTCTCTACTCCTTCTCACCCAGGTTTTTTAATAGATTCTTATAGATCCGTTTAAGATGCTCAATATCCTCATCGGGAAAGTCCCGAAACAAATTGCCGACTGTCTGGATCTGTTTATCCAGCAGTTCATCCGCCCGTTTCATGCCTTTCTCCGTTATTTCCAGATAGGCTACTCTCCGATCCAGCTCACTCTTCTTCCTGACAACAAGTCCGCCCGCAATCAGCTTATCAGCCATACCAGTAACAGCCCCCGGTGTGACCATTAACGCTTCGGCGATATCCATCGTCTTCTTCTGCCCTTCAGTCTTTAGCAGCTGGAGCAGCCGGAATTGGGTAACCGTCATATCATCTTCAATACCTTTGGCCCATTCCGCCCTGAAGCGCTTGATTACGGTTTTGAACAATGCGGTAAGCTCTAGCAGTTGATCTCTGTCTGCCACTTTATCCCCTTCTTTCTCCTAATGCACGTCCCTTTAGTTTAGTACTAAACATTTTACCAATGAAGTATAATATACGCCGATCCGTTAATATTGTCAACACTCTACAGGTAACATCCCCTCGCGGAATCCATTTGTATGCATGCAAAAAGAAACCGCATCCCATATACGGGAAGCGGCCGAGACAACCCTCGGCATATAAGCTGTCAACCTAGCCCTTCATTCTACTCAAGATGACAGCTGCCCAGAGGACAGCCGCTAGCATGACAGCAGCAGCCAGCAGTATATAGTGGCCATAACCGCTATTTTCACCTTGCCGGACTTGTATATCATGCTTCGATTCCACAGGTTCTGCCGCAGCTGGACCAGGGGCATATCCTTCTCCCAAGTAAGCAAGCTCCTTACCTGCGGATGCCAGCGATTTAGTGCCGGAACAAAGCCCGGTGTATAGTCCGTTCGGCGTCTCCTCCGCAATGACCAGATAAGAGCCGCCTTCCTTGAAACCATCATAACCACAGCTTGCCGAGCTTTGAGCCGTCTTGACGACTACCGCGGCCGCTATATTTCCCTTCCAAACCTTGTTGACAATCATTCTTACCTCTATAGGGTCCATGCTTGACAAAAGTCTGCCGCCCGGCTTGGATATTCCCTTTACCGTTGCCGTAAACACCTCGTCCTCTCCCTGCATAATTTCATCCATGGCCCTTGGAGAAGCACATGAGCAAGCCTGTGCCTTTCTGTAGTCAGCTACGAATGTGATACTAAGGAGCAGCAGTGCACAAACTATGCACAGCAGAAGTTTCTTCAACATCCTGCGGTCACCGCCTTTTATTAAACAAGACGACCCAGAGCTTCCAGTTGTTGCATATCCATAACATAATCGGAACGCAAAGCGCCTTCATGCTGGTCGCTTGAAGGCGCTACGATTAAACGTACAAATGAAATTAATAAGCTACTACCCGTTACCAGGAAAGCTCCAGGAATGTCAGATCATCGCTGTCCGGACTTGTATATGCCTCTCTTACCAGATACATCAATTCATGATCCTCCAGAGGACGTGTCCACTCGTCATAGGCATGCAAGCCGTCCGTATAGATCTGTATACGATTGAAAGCTGCCGCAGGCGGTGAATTAAGGGTAGCCTTGTAAATGAAGGGTCCCTCCCCTATGCCGCCCTTTAAGGTAGACCAGCGATTCCATTTGGAAAAATCACCCTCCAGCCGGCTGGTCCGCTCTAACATATCATGCCACAGCCGGATCTTCGTATCTCCCATCCAGGCGAGAACAATCTCCAGACCGCCTTTCTCCCCAGTGACAGTACGCACCCTGCCGCAAACAAAGGTCGTCTCGCTGCCAATCCGCCGCTTCTCCTCCAGCACTTCACGGAATAAACCGCCAATACTTGAAGGGAGTTCATAACGGTTAACCATATCGGTAGCAGGTACGGTAATGTCCTTCATATACTGCTGCAGCTGGCGCTGCAGACTAACCCCGTCCGAGCCGCCGCTGTCTGCGTGCTCCATAAAAGCGACAAGTTCATTCCCCAAATATCTGGACGCCAGCTGGCCGCAGAACGACATGCTGACTCCATCGCATATACAAAAGGACAACTGGCCATCCTTAACGAGATAGGACAAATAATCCTGCCCGGCCTCCCCATCCAGCTGGGTTTCCCTTGAACGCGCATAGGAATACTTCAGGCGAAGAGAACCGTATTCCCGGCTGGTAACCGGTATCTCGGTATGCTGGTCGGTGTGAAACCTTTCCATATAAAACACATCCTCCCGCTCATCGAATCGGCGTGGCAGCCGACATCTGGAGACCAAGCCCTACCAGCTCCGTACTCGTTCCCGGCAGCAGCATAACGGTGCCTCTCTCCAAGGAGTAGGATGACTCCAGCACCATATCGCGATAGCTTTCCGGCAAAATTGATGACATATTACGGAGCTTGCGCAGGTACTCATCCTGAAGCGGCGTATCGGGCAGATAGCCTTTCCATCTCTTCGCATCCTTCAATGCTTCGTCAGCTACTGTATCCGTAATGAATATATTCTCGATCAGAACATGGCCATCAGGAACAGCCATCTCCATGATCCGCTTTGCTATCGGTTCGGGATCTTCTCCTGTGTGGGCACCGTCTGTCATATGACAGATCAGCGGTGCCGGACAATTATCCATTCCGGGCAGCTCTTCAAGCAAAATTTGTTCTGCCCTGGCAAATGCCTTGGCTGTATCCGTAAATTTCAGCGGTACAAGCTCAGGCAGCGCGCCAGTCCTCGCCACTTCATCGATGGACTTGACTCCACCCAGCAAATCGTACACATCGTCACTGTAAGCCAGTATTGCAAGACGGTACCGGCCGGCTATCCGGCTGCCCTTTGTGGAGCGGAACACCATCTGCTTGATTGCAGTAAGCAGCGCTGTCCGAACGATATCAATACGCCGCTCGCCTTCCATCTCCATGCCCATAGAGCCGCTGACATCAATCAGATAAATAATGAGCGCCGGGGTAGACTGCGTTGCAAGCACCGTATACTGCCGTTCCCGCCGGGCAATGTATGGATTTAGCGCGACGGTCGGATCTGCCTGCTGAATCGTTCTTGGCACTGGCGTTTCCTCGGGCCTTGTCAATAAGAAGCCACCCGGCAATGATACGGCCAGAAGCGCTGCCTTCACATCCCTTGCCGTCTCAAAACGATCCTCAGGATTACGGGCCAGCAGCCTCGCGAGCAGCTCCTTCAGCTCACCGGGAATGCCAACGGGCAGCATCGAGAAGGATGCTTCCGATTGATAGTAGTGCTTGCCCCCAGTAAGAACATAATAGAAGGTTGCACCAAGAGAGTACAGGTCGCTGCGCCCGTCGGTCTGTCTGTTCTCAAGCTGCTCGGGTGACGCAAAAGCGACCGTGCCAAGCGCTACCGTATCGGTCATCTGGCCCTTCTTAAAGCTGCGGGCAATGCCGAAATCTATCAGTTTAATATGCCCGTGTTCATCCACCATCACATTGGAGGGCTTCAAGTCGCGGAAGATGACCGGTCTGCTCCGTTCATGAAGATAAGCCAGAACGTCACAAAGCTCTACCATATAATGAACCGCTTTGGAAAGCGTCAGCAATGTGTCGCTGCTGCTGAGCAGCTCATGCAGATTACGTCCCTCAACATGCTCCATAATCAGATAGCAGTTGCCCCGTGAATCCGGTTCGAAGTAATCTACCACCTTAGGAATATAAGGGTGGGATAGCTCGGTTAGAAGGCGCGCTTCTTCAATGAAATCCCGCTCATCAGCATCATAGTGCGCCACTTCCTTGGCTGCCCAGGCCTTATCTCCCAGTCTGCGGTCACGCACAAGGTACACAGCTCCCATGCCGCCCTTGGCGATTGTTTGTTCTACTACATAGCGTCCACCCAACAGATGTCCGTTCTTCAGCATGTTTTTATCACCCTGCCTGCCCGCTGCCTTCCGCAACGCCGATCTTAATCATCATATAAGGTAACGACCGGTCTCCCGAGAACACATGAAAGAATGGCGTGACTTGATGGAGCTGTCTGTGCTCAGCTTCATCCATCAATATTTTGTAAGCCGCTTCCGTGCTGGTTTCAATATTCGTATGTACACAGTAAGTCATCATGTTCTCGACTGCAAAATAACTGTGGAATCTCAACCCTTCAGGCACCGGTATATCACTCTGTTCCACAGGCATGAAGAACTCCACACTTGCCACTTCATCCATCGGTACATTAAGCAGCGAGTAGAAGAACGGCCCTTTCATTGTCGCCTGTGTCCACATCACATCCCGCAAAAAACGGCGGATATAACCATCCATTTCCGAATAGTGGAACCGGTGCACCTGTGACAGGACATTGGTATACCGAATGAAATCTCCGGTTAATACGGACATAATGCTCACGCCTCCCCGGATATCGGTGCAAAAATATCAATCATTCCACCACCGTACACATCCAGATAAATATGGTAAAATGGCTCCTGGAGTGTGAGCCCGCTCGTCCCGGCAGTCTGCCTCAGCAGCTCGTAGGACGGATCCAGCTCTTCCTCCAAATCAGCATGCCGGAATACGAGGCCATCAGGGATGTGCAGCAGCTTGGTGAAGCTGTACTTATTATTCGCCGGCATACTAACCGGTGAATTCACTGGGATATGGAAGCTGTACTCCGCCTCCCCGCTGAGCGGGTTAACGTTTCCGATCTGATACATAACCGGTCCTGTTCCATACAGCCCGTTCTGGAGCACAGCATTGCGAAGCTCCTGGGCGATTTGGTGCCATTCGTTCTCCCCGCATGTGGCCGTCGTACTGATCACATTATGAAACACAAGCGGTTTGCGTTTTATTTTCATCTCTAAGCCCCTACCTTAGTCGTCATCTCGCAGAATCATATTTCTATATTAGACGCCCGAACCGCCCTGCAAGTTGCGGACAGGACATCTGCCCTGAGATACGTTATCGGAGCGTTCTTCTTGCCGGCCGTTCCTTTTTCATTGTGAAGGAGGGGAATCTCATTTTACAATAAGCAAACAAGAAGAATTCTGGCCACGCTACCGCAATGCTGTACTGCAATATAGCAGCCAGCAGCAGCAGCATATAGGCATCAACAGGCTGGCCCGTTACCAGGAGCAGGTCAGAGGAAGCCTTTGCAATCAACCCCCCAAATACGGAAGCCGCAAAGATGACCGGGATACTGACATAAGCAGCCGACTGCTTAAAATTGTACAGCCCCTGCCCGCTCGCACGGAACGCCCCGCTCCCCGCTCTCTTCATTCCGCGGAACAAAGAGAGGATGAAGAACAGAATGCCGCCGGCGAGCATTACAGCTCCTGCAGCTGATACATAGCCGGGCACACCGCGAATTTCACATAAAACAAAAAATACGACATACATATCAACGGAAGCCTTGACGGTCACGACATTTAATAAAACCGCCTGCAGCTTCTGAAGCCTGTAAGCTGTATCTCCGATACTGAATAACAGCGATACAATGAACTGGATGGCCAGAACTGCTATAGCAGCTTGAACGGTCAGCATTAATCCGCCGCTGACAGGCTGCGGACTGTTGTATGCAGCCATTGCCGCAACACCTGTTGCTGCTGCGCCCAGTATGAAGACACCCCAGAAGAAGAAGACGATCCGCTCGGGATGCAGACGGTCCCAGGCAGCCGCCTTCAGCTTGATTACATCCTCTTCCTTCAGACGGTTAAGCATAGCGCCTCCTACCAAAAGATTTTGTCCAGCTTCTTCTTGACACTGTCGGCAGCATCGCCAATCTTGTCGACAGCTGCGTTAGCCGCATTCTTGGTGACATCGACCACGCTCTGCGGCGGGTCACCGATCATTTTGGTATTCAGAACAAAGTTAATCCCTGCTCCGGCTGCTGCACCCACTACCGTACCTGCCGGCGGCAGGAAGAACGAGCCGACCACCGCGCCGGCCGCCGCAGATCCGGCCGCAGTACCGACGTCCACAGCTGTATCTACGACAAATTCCTTTACCTTCCCCGGCTCAGCCCGCCACTCGCCAGTTTGCTGGACATAGAAATTATCCACCACATTGTCGAATACGGTCAACCCTACACCAGCCGCGCCAATTCCCTTACCGACTCTGGTCATGGCCGATGCATCCTTCCAACCGGTAAAGCTCTCCCATACCTTTAAATTATCAATAAATGCTGCCCTGGTGGCGCTGCGCATCACTTGGCCGCGGGAATCTTGAACACTCTCTACGTAACGATTCAAATCACCAAAGCGCGTGTTGGACAGCTTGTTCGCATTGCTCCGGTAGTAGCCTCTCTCGGGATCATAGATCGGCACCCCTTCCTTCGCAAGCCGTGTGAGAAACTCCCGGTTCCACTTGGCTGTGCCGCCCAGCGCTTCGCTCATCATATTCCGGTATCGGATATAATCCTGATTACTTGTTATATTAGCCTTGGTCATCCGCACCGAAATACTTCCGTCCGCGTTTCGGACAAACTTCAGGCCAAGGTCCTTGGCTAGTTTCAGCCTTTTGCCCGAATTTAGCGCGTTGGCCGCATAAAGAAGCAATGCATTGCGGGCCGCGATATACGGCCTTCTGTCTCCGAGAAGCAGTGAGTATGCATGAATACTCACATCTGACACACTGCTGCCGGTAAGCAATCCGACATACTGCGCTTTGCGGCTGATCGACTGGTCGGTCTTAACATATCGGTTCACAGACTGTTTAACAAAATCAGACAGCTCATTCAGCATCGTGTTCAGGTTGGAGGCCGCTCTGCTGGCTTGCGACAGCCGCCCGCCGATCCCTCTGCGCGCCTGAATTTGTCCGTCTACCCCTGACTTTACAGCGGAAATAACATAGGCGGCATTAGACATCGTCAATGAAACACGGTTTAATGCAGCAGTACTGTCAAGCACAGTACCCGGTTGAATAGAAATACGTGACAATTCTCAGGCACCTCCTAGTACTCGCATAATTCCGCCCGGCACAGCGTACCTATTTGGCGGCCCGGGCTTTAGCGGCAGCCTTGGCCGCGGCTTCGGCAGCCGCCCGTGCTTCAGCTTCCCGCCTTAATTCCTCTTCCCGGATTTCCTGAGCAGTCTGAACGATATCGCCGCCCAGACTGTTCAAGGCAGCGGCCAGCTGCGTAATTTCCTTATGAATGGAGTCGATGGCCTGATTGATATAGGCCACTTCTTCTGCTTTCCAACCCTGGCCCAGCTGCGCTTTAAACTGAGCGAGGTTATTCAGGCTGGCGCTCAGCTCAGAAGCCTGCTGTCTGAGCTGTCCGGCCTGAGAGCTGGCGAGACCCACATTTATCCCCATCTTACGCACCCTCTTATTCGTGTTTATGAACCCTAAGCTAAGTCGTTAAATGCGGCTTAATTGACCCGCAACCTGGCGGTATTTGTCCGCATTGCTCTTCAGGCTCGACGCGCACATCTGCGACCCGATCCCCCTAAACTCTGAAGCCACACCTTCGGCCAGCTGATCTAGCTCCCGGCTTACCGCGTTCAGCTGCCTGATGATTTCATTAATCTCCGCACGTGTCCGGGATCTTTCCCTGCGCTCCGCTTCTTCTCTTTCCTTCTGCTTATCTATTTCGTTCATGGCTCATCCTCCGTCAAAAGGTTTGGGCTCTGCGGTTAATCTGCGATTCCGTACGGTTTACGAGCTGGGCGCTGTTGTTCAGATAGTCGACATTCTGCTGCAGCGAGCGGCTGCTTGTTGTCAGAAGATCGGCCCGTAACAGATGCCCCCAGCTAAAAATGCTCACCCTCCGGTACAAGCCGTCGATCCGGTCATTAATATCGGCGATTTGGTTGCGGATTGATGAAATCCGGCCTGCATAATAGGCAAGCCGGGCCGGATTAACGGACAAGCAGGGTTCTATCGCCTGCCCCCCACCCACTCCAGAGAGCAAGTCACTGATTGTTTTTAATACGCCTCTAACTACAGCGGTCGCATCATCAAACCAGTTCTTCAGCTTTTCATGAATGCCCCTGGCCAGTTTTTCCACTCTGGCAATAAATGCTACCGTCTGATCCTTAACAAAGTTGGCCACTGCATGCAGCTGCTCGGCTGTACAGCTCACAATTACCTTGACCGTATCGATAAGCAGATAATAAGCGTCCTTGGAGATTTGGGCTGCGATTTCAATCCCGAGCGGATCACTGAACAGCGTTCGAATTCGCTCAACCGTGAGCAGCTCTCCCCAATGGACAACGGTTATCCCGGTATTAAGAACCTGGCGGCCAATCCGGTCATGGGGCTTCACATCGGCAAAATCACCGTTCTTGTCAAAGGCTACACTTCCCGGTGAATGCGGATGGAAGGGGTCCGCTTTAAAGTTTTGCGGATCAACAAATTTGGACGGGTCTTTTAGCTCAATAACCTTATCCACATAATCGACATAGCCAAGCGTGTTGACAAAATCGTATTCATGAATAATAAATGTATACCGGTCGCCGCGAAGCGCGGCCTTCTGCTCATTCGTCAGATCATACCAGTAGATGGGCTGGCCATTAATACCATAAGCATATATTTCCTTATCCAGGTTATTGAGATAGACACTGGTCATCAGGTTATTGCCTTTGGAATGTCCAATCATCGATATCGTCCCGCTCCTGCCGGCCGAATGCTCCTCGAAGAATGCGTTCGCCTGCTTCAGCTGGGTTGAATTGCCCGTAAACGATGAGGCAGCGTTATCCGTCCAGTCAACCAGGTGATTCGGCTCACTGCCGCGGAATAGATAGCCCTGATTGCCATCTGCATCCTCAAGAGCGTAGCCGACAAAGCCGGTCTTAGAGGATTCCGTCGCATTCCCAATCGGATTGGTGTTCTGGTAGCCGACAATATGGACATCCTCCAGCCTGCCGTTAAACTTTTCGGTAAGCTTCGTATACTGCACCTGCAGCGATTGAATACGTTCAACCTGAGCCGGGTCATTATTTGACATCAGTGCCCTGTCCAGCGCCTCACGGATGCTGTGCGAGTTACCCTGCGAATACGGTACGGAATGCTGAAGATCCACGTAGGAAAACTCAGCCAAAAAATATTTTTCCTCTTCGGTCAGATCCTGAAGTTGAATGGACATTATTCCTGTTCACCACCCAAACGTTGTAGAAAGAAGGAAGCATCCTGCACGTTGTCCCTTCGCTCGAACCAAGCCACAGGAAGGTCGGGATCATCCAGCATAGCCCAGCTGAAGTTGACCGTGTGCGCGATCCGGAGGAGCTGGTCAGCCTTCTCGTAATCCTCTTCGTCGATGTAGCCCACTACGACTGTGAAGTCACGGTCTGTAAGCTCCATCATGTATTGATACAGACGGTGCAGAAATTCTGATTCCGTACGGTTATCCCCTTTGCTGCCCTTGACACCCGCATAAAGGTAGAGCATAGAAGGATGGGAGATGGCAGATAGCGCCGAGTCCGGGTCTGCATCAAGCAGGCTCTTATCATCCAGGGCACCGGCAAAGCCGATGCGAAACTTGACGGCTATATCACGTTGATCAAGCTGCATGACTTCTCTCTGGTGCTTAGCCGTGTAACGGACACTTAAGGAAGCTTCGATATAATTGTCCGTGTAGCTGTCGGTCTTCCCTTTCTTATACACATAGAACGGAAGATCAGGCTGTCCCGCCGGGTGTACCAGCATTCTGTCACTGCCGTAAAGCTCGGGCATCAGACCTCTCTCTTCAAAAGCTTCGGCAGCAAAAGCCCCGCCGTACTTCAACTGCACATAATCCAGCATGTCAGCTGCCGTTTTCTTGTCATTCTTCATACAACCGGTCACTCCCAGCAAGGTAATTAATAGGCATATAAGGAACAGCCACCCCGGCCATGCTCTTCCCATGCGGACACCCACTCCCTCCCGCTCAAGCTGTAAGTTAGATAACCGGCGTCTGTTCGATACTGCTTCTATGTATAAAAGAAAATTATTTTCATAGTTATGGTAATCCTGTTCCCTTCTCTTGCTAAAAATCCAATAATTTCCGGCTTGACCGGCAACGATAAAGGAAGGGCATCGGGTTAATTCCCTCTGCCCATTCCGGTCTATGGCTATTACTTGAACGCGCTTGCGTTGCTGTTAATCGCTGTTTCTGCAGCGTTGTAGTTCGTCACGGTATTATCAAGAAAAACCGAGTATGAATTTACGATATTCTTGTATTCCTCAAAACGTGGCGCCAGAGCGTTAAAGCGGCCGCGGATTGTCTCGGAAGCATCACTCTGCCAAGTAGAGGCCAGATTGTTCATTTCCTTCTTAATATCATCAAGCTTGGCTGCGAGGCCCTCGTTCAGCGTTTTGATCGTGGAAGCTGTTTTCGTTACTTCCGCTAGCGAAATATTAATTCCATCTGCCATGGTTAGTTCCTCCTATATTTACGGATTTAGGTATTGAGAATTAGTTCGTCAGGCGTTTAGCGGCATTAACTGTTTCGGTCTGGGTATCACGGTACGTCTTCGCGCTGTGGCGAAGAAATTCAACATAATCCTTCATCAGCTTCACCATGTTATCGAAGTCCTCGGTAAAGCCTTTGATTTGAGTTACATATGCTTGGTTATCGGCACCCTTCCAGGCAGCGCCCATACCCTCAACTTCCGTATACATCTGCTTGTACTGGCGTTCGTAGTCGGCAGCCTGCGCTTCCATCTTGGCTGCTGCTGCTTCCAGCTTGGACGGTTCAACAACAATTTTTCTGGACATCCTTCAAACTCCTCTCCATGTTTAAGCAAAATTGAATTTATATTAACATCAGTGCGGAGCCGTTTTGGAGACCAAGCTCCTGCACTGACAAGTTAATATCAAGCACTTCACCGGTTGCCCTGTCACAGAGCACGGTGTCTTCAGCTGCGGTAAAATAACCGCCAGTCAGATCTGTTACAGCACTAATCAGCAGCGCTTCAACCTCGAACACCTTCAGATGGACAGGTATGAACACGTCATAGACCTGACCGGAGGCTGGGATATAGAGCTCGATCAAGATTTTATCCATCCTCCGCCACCTCCGCATGATAGTGAACGGAAGTCAGCAGCTTGACGAGGGTCGGCCTGCCCTTATGAATGACATAGCCGAAGTCATCGCCAATGTCCTGATACAGATCACCCGACATCTTAGCCAGCTTGAACTGATACTGGTCGGTGATGCCGTTGCCGAGCCATATACCCTGGTCCAGCGACACCTTGTTCTTGTACCAGGCTTCATAGGCTACGGCTGAGATCTGAGGAGCACTGTCGCATATTATGAACTGCACATTATAAGCACGCTCGCCGCGCTCCAGCAGCACCTTCAGCTTATCCTGGGCATCTGCAGAGACTCGCAGTAACAGTCCCGACAACGAGACAATCAGGCAGGTCTGCTTGTCGAATACCGGAACCGGCTCGCCGGATTCCTGCGCATCCTTGTACGTATTGTTGCGGGTTACAAGCATCTGGAACAGCTCAACAACCGCTTCTTCCAGGTCTGCCGCGCCGGAGACCAGATGGTAACCGGCAGCCGGGTCTTCAATGAACTGCTCCTCGGGATCGAGAACCATTAAGCTTCCGCTGCCCCGAAGCGCGTACAGCTCAGCCAGACCCTGGGCGAAATCTGCCCTGTCATTGCTCTGGGACAATACCAAGCTGATATAAGCGGAATCAAAGTCAGCTGACGCCACCTTCAGACTGCTCTTCTCGATACCCACCGGAAGCCTAGAGCCGCTCTGACGGCCCAGCTCATCAGCCAGATAAGCCGAATCTACACGGTCTGGAAGAATCGGTATCCGCACAGCCCCTGGCTTACCCCAATCCGCTGCCAGCTTGGCACTTATACGACGGATGGCGTCAAACGGCTGATCGGAGCCCCGCACCAGATGGGCGAGCTGGAACTCGTACACCCGGTCTGTTTTATATATGCCACGGCCTTTAAGCTTGGACGGATAGACTCCGTCCACGTTGCCGAGAACACCTGAGTAATCAGATTGGTCGTTCAACTGCAGAACGAACAACTGTTTGAAATTTTGTAAAATGCGGTAGCGAACAGCCCCTGTGTTGAGTGCTGTAACCACGAAGTAGATGCCGTACTTCAGCCCCTCCCGCGTAAGCAGCGCAATTGTCTCCTCTAGATCATCGTAAAGCTCGGTGAATGCCGAGAAATTATGGATGATCAGGATAATGGCCGGAACCGCTTCTCCCGTGGCTTTGCGGTATGAGGAGAAATCTCCGCCATAGTCAGCAAACCGCTTCTTCCGCTGCTCCATCTCCCGCATCAGCATCTTGAACAGGTTATGGATTTTCTCCGTCTCATGCGAGACAAGCACATCCCCGACATGAGGAGCCTTCTCAAAAGCACGCAGTGTCTCCGATGCAAAATCAAGCATATAAAAGTTAACCTCATCCGGCGTATGCTCCTCCAGCATGGCGGTTACAAGCGTTGTAAGGAATGTTGTCTTCCCGCTGCCTGCCGAACCGTAGATGACCGCATTGCCTTCCTGCGTGAGGGGAAATGTCATGGGCATCTGCCGCTGGTTAACCGGATCGTCCACCTCGCCGATAATAGGATTCAGCACGAACGGCTCTGCCTTCGATGCAGCGTACTTCTGCTTCAGTTCATCCCTGTATATAAGAGCAGGAATAGGTTCAAGCCACAGTGAACGGACTGTAATCCCTTCCTCCGCTGCAATAGAAGCCAGATACTTGTTCACCTCATCGATCTGCTTCGGCGGATTCCGGAACATTGCCTTTCGCTTATCAAGCTTGACCTGCTTGACGATGCGTCCCAAGTTATCAACTACCGCTACACTATCATCTTCGTTCTTCTCCAGCCTGTCCGACGGATAATACGGCGCCCCGCCCCATCCCGACTGGCCAAGCTCAAAGAGCTCATTAAAGCCTACCTGGACATAGAAGCGTCCGGTTACCGACAGACTGGCGGCGTCGGGCCGCTTAATCACATCCATGCTGTCCGCCTTCTCCTGAACCTTCAAGCAGATCCGGAAGCGGCTGTTACTCCAAATCTGGTCATCCACAACGCCCGATGGCTTCTGTGTCGCCAGAATCAAATGGACCCCCAAGCTTCGCCCGATCCGTGCAGCACTGACTAGCTGTTCCATGAATTCGGGCTGCTGTGTCTTGAGCTCTGCAAACTCATCCGAGATAATAAACAAATGCTGAAGCGGCTCGCTTACCTTGCCTTCGCGGAACAGCTTCTGGTACTGATAAATATCCATATTGCTCATGCTGAGCGACTTGCTAGTCTCACTAAAGATGGACTGCCTGCGCTTCAGCTCGCTCTGTATGGAAATGAGTGACCGCTTGACAGCCGCGCCGTCCAGGTTCGTAATCGTCCCGGCCAGATGGGGAAGCGTGGAGAATGCATTCGCCATGCCGCCGCCCTTATAGTCAATCAGAATGAATGCTACCTCATGCGGGTGGTAGTTGACAGCAAGCGACAGTATGAACGTCATAATGAACTCACTCTTCCCCGAGCCTGTCATACCGGCAATCAGGCCATGCGGTCCATGGAATCTCTCATGCAAATCAAGCTTGAAAATATCCCCATTCGTATCAATCCCGATCGGCGTCTCCAGTGATAGGGTCGGATCGTTGTCACGCCATCTGGTGAGCGCGTTCAAATGCTCAATCTTACCGACCCCGAACATCTCAAGGAATGTCAACATGGTGGGCAGCTTGTACAGGCTGGCCGATGAATTCAGCTGGATGTTGGCCAGGCGGATCGCCAGGTCAAGCTCATCACGGCGGTCATATTCATCCGGTTGAAAAGCAATATAGCTGCCGGAGATGTCATCCTTGTCATAAATTTTTGAAATGCCCTCGTCATATTCCACGACAAGCGAGCATTCCTTCGGAAGATTCATAAGCTCGTCGTACAGGTGGACAAGACTGAAGCCGAAGTTCTGCTTCAGCTTCAAGATCTGGCTGACCATCTCAGCCTTATCGGCCAACTGCTTGCTGGCACAGAAAATCACGTAGTGAGGGCTGATATCCTTAAGGTCTTCATCCGCTGTCAGCTCCTCACGGGCAGCGATCTCCTTCTCAAAGAAGGCCGACAGCTGCTTGACTTCAGCAGGTGAATTAGCAATAAAACGCAGCTCCCGCTCATTGTTCCACACATGCGGAAGCCATTTGACAAACCCCCACTGCCCCTGCTCCTTGGGATCGTAGAGAAACACCATCTTGAGTTCATCATAGCTGTGAAGAGCTGCGAGCTGCAGGATAAGTCCCCTGGCCGCCTCCATAACAAGCTCTCTGCTGCCGATCAGGCCGCTGACCCAATCCTCGGTCATCGCAAGCGAAATTGGAACCTGCTCCAGTACCTTGGGGTCATCTGCCATCTTTTGCAGTTCCTCCTGCAGAACATCATCCTCCAACGAAAAACGCTTCTCCGGAAACCGGAAGTCGGCATCCAGAGGCAGACGCCCAATACCAAGCCTGACCTTTAAAAAGTCATTCTGACGGTGTGTCCGCTCCCAAAGATTGCGCTCCCGGTTGCGGATACGGGTCACACAGTGGGCAACGGGAAGGTGGTTCTCGTGCAAAATCTCCCTCTGATGCTCTACCTCATTGGTGAACTGCTGACGGAGCTGCTCCAGATACTTACGGTATTTGTCCTGCCGCTCCTTCTCCTTCTCCCGCCGCTTCTTCCCCTCATAACGCCTGGTCATGATCGGCCACAGAATTGTCCCGATCAGCATACTGAAGGACATGACCAGCATCGGCATGGAATTCATCATGCTGCCGCCGTTATACATCACGTTGTAGAGCGTAAAAAGACCGGTGAACATCGCCGCCATCCCCATGGTCAGCGACGGTCCAAGCATCAGCATGAGGGGCATCTGCTCCATATTGCCCATCGAGGGCGGAGGGTCAATCTTGAACTCCTTCTTCTCGATATCGCGCTTGAATCTCGGCGACCGGTAGAAGAGCTGCTTCGAGGCGTCCTCATCCCCGAAATCATCATCCTCCTCATCCGAGGGAACTGGCTCCTGCTTGAGGAAGGGCTCGAAGACGCCTTCCTTGTATGTAAGCTGACCATCCGGATTATTAACAGCAATATAGCCGCGCCCAATCACAATTTTCAGGCCAACCATATAAATCGTATCACCGGGGCTTACCAGCTTATCCGTCACGTTAACGCCATTCACAAAGGTGCCGTTCGCACTCTCACAATCCCGTACGGAGAGCGTGCCGTCCTTTAGAATCAGCTCAGCATGCCGGGTTGACATGTAGGGGTTGTCATAACGCAGGTCGCAACCCTCTCTCCGGCCGATCGTCAGCCGCCCTTCGGTCGGCAGCAATAGCTTGCGGAACACCTTCCGGTCATCAGATAACGGCTCGGCAAACAGGACGACATGCTCCTCCGTCCTGGTCAGCTTGATGTTGTAGATGTTCATCGGCTCGACAGCCACTTCCCGCACTTTGCGGTTCTGGCTGTCGAGGATGACAGCGTGGCGGTTGGACTTTAGAATCCAGCTGCCTTCCAGCCCCTCCACGCTGATAACTCGCTCTTCTTCGCCCTTGCTGTTCGTATGGGTTACCCAATACTGCCCCTTCTGCTTAGCGGGCAGAACGGATGAATATATCCTTGTCTCTGTTAGCAATGACAGCTGCATTCTACTACCCCTAGCGCCGGTAAGGTATCCGGCAAAATCTCATTCTAATGCCGATTACTTTACAAACACCGGATCAAGCAGAGCAAATTCTGCTTCCTCGCTCGGCTGTCCTGTCACCGAGAACTTTATCTTGCTAACATAACGAAGCGGGACAGCCACTTCTGCTGTCTTCTTGGAGGCACTCACCGCATGCGTGCTGAATAGTACTTCTTTGCCAGTTTCGCTGGTTACATAGACACGTAAAGTCACAGTTCCTTCAGGCAAGTTCTTGGTTTCATGGGTGACTAGCGCAGCAGTTGCCTTAAAATACACGAACTTCTCATCTGGCTGGAATGTTATTTCCGTTTGAGGACGAGTGCCATCAGATGCCTTGTTTAATGAAGTTAGTATGTAGCTGAAGTGCTCGGTACCGCCAGGAGCTTTAATGGGCGCGCTGCCTTCATGCCCGATTTTGGTTGTCGAATAATAATTAACTAACTGCTGCGTTGGGATTCGTCCATCAACGGCCGGACCGCCTGCTGTGGATAGAAGGGGGTAATAATTCTTACCTATTGATTCAAGGTACACCGTTCTTCCGTCTGCCGAACGAGAAGGCTTATAGCCGAGCTCATACAGCATATAGCTTGGGAAGTAACCGTAATTCTGGAAGGTGAAGGGCTTGTTCTTACTCTGAACCCCTATACTCTGGCCATCCACCACAACGCTGTCTATATTGAAGATGACATTCTTAAGCTCCGCCGCGAATACGGACACCCCGCCAAACAGCATACCGCCTACAACTACACCTGCAATAAACTTCTTCATCTAGTAAAAACCTCCTGATTCATGTTGTTGTTTTATTCGCCTGTCAGATCACTTAGCATCTGCCGTGCAACTGCATTATTCGGATCAATAGACTTCAGCTGCTTGGACAAGCGAATGACCTTCTCGGTATCATCCTCAACATTGAATGCATATTGGATGCTCTCCTCAAGCTGCTTAATCTTCTTCGCCTGGCTGCTCGCCGTCGTCTGCTTGGTCGCCGGCTTGGCCGCAGCAGGCTCTTTCGTTTGCTTGGGTTGTGGCTGTGTTGCCGGAGCCGGCTTCCTCGTCTCTTTAACCGGTTCCTTCGACGGCTGAGGTTTGCTCTCCGGCTCAGCTGCTCTTACCGGTTCACTCTTGACCGGTACCTCCTCTGGAGGCTCTTCCTTCACGATAGGCTTGGGTTCTGGCTCTGGAAGCGGCTCAGGCTCGGGTTCTGGCTCTGCCTTCACCGGTTCCTTCGTGGCTTGAACGGCTTCAATGGGCTCGGCTGCCGCCATAAGCTTGCCGTCATCCTTACTGCCTAGCATTGAATAGGCTGCAATCCCTCCGCCAACAATGGCAACAGCTGCTGCTGCTGCTATGGCATACCTGAGCTTGCTCTTTGAAGGCTCCTTCCGGGAGGCTGCCTCCGCTAACCGGATCGCTTCCAGCCGCTGAAGCTCCTCAGCCACCCCGCGCGCCGCCATCTCAATCTCATAACGGATAGGTGAGGCCCCAGGCATTTTATCCAACAGGTTGTTATAAGCTGCTAGAGCGGAAGCCAGCTCCCCCCTGCTTTCCATAGCTCTGGCATCTTCCAGAGCTGTAGAATTGTCGTCTCCCAGGAATCCCGTCCGGGGACCGCCAGTCCCCGCTTGAGGCCTGTTACCTGCAGTTATCGGAGGACTATCCGCATCAATTTGCGGATCCTCTTCAGCCTGCATTGGGCCGCCTCCTGGTACCATTGAAACCGCAGCATCTGGTGAACGCTCAACTGCCGGCATCCCCCCGGTAAGCTGCTGCATTCCCGGCCTTTTAATCAGTGACAGCGTAATATACCACTCACCGAAGGTCGGGCACCGGAGTAAATCATCGCTGTCCCACACCTGCCGGAACAGCGCGGCAACCTCGCTGCCATATGTCCGCCGCAGCACCTCTGTCAGCAGCTCCGCCCGTTCCTCATCCTCCTGCATCCGTTCAGGGTCAAAATAGCTCTCCCCCCATGAAAGCGAGCGGATGTCCGGATCAAACCAGGCAAGCATTTCTGCGACCAGTACGCCGCCTGCAAAGCGGTCCGCATATTTATTCCATACCGGCTGATGGCCTGGGCGGATGGATGCGTAACCGGGTGAGCCCTTAGAGAGATGCTCTGGCTTGTCGAGCTGGCTGGCATAGATCTGCTCAATATCAATCAGCTGTACCCAGGACTTCACCGCTGGGGTGATATCATGAAGCAGACCGGGTATCATCACATTGGGTCCTGAAAGGTCACAATGCGCCAGTCCCCGCTGCTCCATATAAGAGAGCACCTCGGCCAGCGAACGGGCTGTATGAAGTGATGTGTCAGCTCCGAAATCTCCCTGCTCCAGCAATATATCCGTCCATGTCGGCCCCTTGATCCAGGGCATCAGTACGGCATAGAGTAGATCCGGATAGGTGCCGAGCAGCTCCATATTGTTCTGCGGGGTAAGCACTGTCCGCTCACATACCTGAAGCCCTTCAACTCTGGCTATTGACGCAAGCTGCTCCGACACATACACGTTGGCAGGGTGGCGGAATGCTGCCCTGAACACTTTCAGAGCTTTGGACTGTCCGTCCTGAACCGAGATCAGCTTATATACCGTACCCTGCCTGCCTTCCTGCCCATAAGGCATATCGTAAAAGGCAGGATGCGGAGCAATTCGATAAATTTTGCCGTCTATTACAATTTCGTCGCCGACTTTAGGATTAAAGGTCATGTGCTTGAACTCCTTTGTTCAAGTTGGTAGCATTCCATAACGATAGCACTCTGATGGTTTAAAATTATACCTGTCTTTTAAACAAAATGTTTTTTTTCTCACTGTTTTTAATAAATCTTTAAGTAATGTTTGTTTACCATGAATTATGTAAAAAATATTCGGATGTACAACCTTTTTTTATCATTAATGCTACTTTATATATTGAAATATGGCAATAAACCTAGGTGCGTAGTTACTTAGTCCCATTATTTGATATACATTCGACAATTATCTTCCTTCACAATGGCATCCATGCTCTTTATCTGAGGCAAAAGATCCATGACCAACATCCGACACTAATTACTATCTGAAAATAAAAAAAACAGAGCCCCTCCATCAGCAGCTAACGCCTGCAGAATGGAAGTGACTCTGTTATTCTCTGCCAACTATCTTAGTAGTCAGGTCAAGCAGATTGTTCTGGCTGCTTTTCCAGTCTTTCTACATTCACCTGCCCGGAGAAAAAGGTGGCTCCGCCCCCCATATCCGCTTCACGGTCAGGGGTTAGGCTGTTGACCAGCGCTTTTCCGCCATTAGTGTCGTCTGCCCATAGTCCCTGGCTCACGACAACACCCGGCAGCACATCTTCACCCACCGATGCAGCGAGTTCACATGAGCCTCTGCTGTTCCATACCCTCACATAATCACCATCTGCGATTCCAAGCCGGGCCGCATCTTCGACGTTCATAACCAGCTTTGGCTGCTTCTCCATCCGGACATGCTTGCCATTATTGGAGAAGGTCGAATTCAGGAAATTGTGATTAGGTGCCGGAATGAACCGGAACATTGCTCCCTCATCAGGCAGCGGAATATAGGTGGGCAGTGGCGGTAAACCGCGAGACTTCATCGAGGACGAGTACAGCTCAATGCGGCCGCTCGGCGTCGCGAGCCGGCCAGGGAAGAGCGGCTTGACAGAAGCTTTCCGGAATTTCTCTTCAGACAGCACCTCATACGTAATGCCTTCCAGATTCGGGTTAGACTCGTTATCAAGCGTCTGCCGGATCATATCAGCCTCCGTGTCCAAGAAAGCATCTTCATTAAAGCCCATTTCACGGGCCAAAAGCCGGAACAGCTCCACATTGGATTTGCTTTCACCATAAGGCTCTATTACCGGCTCCTGAATCTGCACGACATGATGCCAATAGGATAGATACAAATCCGTGTTCTCAAAAGACGAAGTCGCGGGCAGTACAATATCCGCATACATAGCGGTTTCTGTAAGGAATAAGTCATGCACCACCGTGAAGAGATCCTCGCGCATCAGGCCTTCTCTAACCTTGTTTGCATTCGGAGCAACTAAAGCCGGGTTGCAATTATAGACAAAGAGCGAGTAAATCGGCTGCTCAAGCTCCAGAAGCGCACTTCCGAGCAGATTCATATTAATCTGCCTGGTCGGCTGCTCCAGCAGGTCCGGCCGCTGCAGCGCACGCGTATTATGCTGGACATGACCGCTGTTGCTCTTAATAGCTCCGCCGCCTTTGTGCAGCCACGCCCCCGTCAATGCCGGGAGGCAGGAGACCGACCGGATCGCCATGCCCCCATTGTCATGATGCTGCAACCCGTTGCCAATTCGAATGAAGGATGCCGGCGTGCTGCCGTACATCCGTGCAAGCTTGTAAATATCATCAGCAGGTACTCCTGTAATATCCGAAACAGTCACCGGGTCGTACGCCTTCACATGTTCACGAAGCTCTTCGGAGCCCACAGTGTACGCCTGAAGGAAATCCTCATCCACAAGCTCCTCCGCGTACAGCACATGCATGATACCCAGCGCCAGCGCGGCGTCCGTGCCCGGCTTGAGCGGTATAAACCAATCCGCCCATTTGCCCGTCCGGTTATGATGGACATCAATGGTAATAATTTTTGCCCCGTTCTTACGGGCCTTCTCCGCCAGCATAATCTGGTGCATATTCGTGCTTACCGCATTAATCCCCCACATTATAATAAGCTTTGAGTGAAGGGTATCCTCCGGATCGATGCCTACGCTGCCGCCCATTGTCGCCTTATAGCCTTCCGTTCCCGCTATCTGGCAGATCGTGTACAGCAGCCTGCTGGACCCCAGCCGATTGAAGAATCGCCGGTCCATTCCCTCTGTCCCAAGACGTCCCATGTTTCCGTAAAAGCTGTAAGGGAGGATAGCCTCTGCCCCTTTATCCGCTATCAGCTGCTTCCAGTGTGCCGTAATCGTGCTTACCGCTTCATCCCAGCCGATTGGCTCGAACTGTCCAGCGCCTTTCGGTCCTACCCGCTTCAGAGGCGTACGCAGACGCTTGTCGTCATAAATACGCTCCGCCATATTGCGTACCTTATTGCAGATGGCACCTCTTGTAACCGGATGCTCCGGGTCTCCCTCAACGCGGACGATGCGGCCTTCCTCCTTGTGCAGCAGCAGGCCGCACTGGTCCGGACAATCAAGCGGGCACACCGACTTGAAGACACCCGATTGTTCCCTTGAATAATTGTTCAATCTATGCTCACCTCGGATTGTATCAGCCATATAACCTCCATTGTATGGCCGGATATTTTCCGGTGTCAACCGAAGATCCATTGGCTCTATATAAAAAAGGCAGCCCTGTCTGATAAGATATCAGGGCTGCTCCACATGCATGGATTACAATTTAAATTTACTTGTCTGCTCCTGCAGCTGCTCAGCAAGCTTGCTGAGTGCTTCAGCTGATGAAGAAATTTCCTGCATGGAGGCAAGCTGTTCCTCCGCGGCCGCGGACACATTCTGTGTACCATCTGCTGTAGATCCGGCGATCTCCTCAACCAGCTTCACCGATTCATTCAGCTGCTCGGCAGCCCCGGCGATCTCGCCAAGCTTCTCGTTCGTATGCTCAAACTGCCCGACGAGATTTTTAATTGACCGGTTAATCGCCTTGAACTTGCGTCCGGTGTCTTCCACTGAGATGATTCCGCTGCTGACCTGTTCGACAACCGCTGTCATCGCATGGTTCGCTTCAGCGGTCTCATTCTGAATCCAGCCGATAATGTCTGCGATTTGCTGTGCCGAACTAGAAGTCTGCTCTGCCAGTTTGCGGATTTCCGCTGCCACAACAGCGAAGCCTTTGCCGTGCTCGCCCACCCGCGCCGCTTCGATCGCGGCATTGAGTGCCAGCAAATTCGTCTGGCTTGATATGGCGGTAATCATAGACAGAATTTTTCCGATTTCTTGTGAGCGTTCATTCAGACTTTGAACCGTGTGCGCCAGACCGTGAACGTTCTCATGGATGCCGCCCATCTGTGTCATGTTCTCATTTACAGCAGCCGTTCCTTCCGCTGCATCCACCAGTGTCCTCTGTGCGGCTTGTGCGCCAGCCTGTGTATCTGCGGATGCCTGCTGAAGCAAACTTGTCATCTCGCGAATTGAGGCCGAGCTTTCGGCTACGCTCCTCACCTGAGCTGTGCTGCCCTCAGCGACATCCTGCACAATGCCGGCAATCTGCTCGGTCGCCCTGGAGGTCTGCTCGCTTCCCGCTGTCAGCTCCTCAGCAGAAGCCGCAAGCTGCATGGAACTCATGCTTACGTTTCCGATCAGCTGTCTTAAATTATCCGTCATCTGGTTAAATACATCTGCCAAGTCACCGATCTCATCATCGGACCTGATGTTAATGCGCTCAGTCAGATTTCCTTCGCTGATCTTCTGCGCCGTTCTGCTAATGACTTTAAGCGGGCGTGTAATCGAGATAATCACCAGGGTAGTCACAAGTGCTCCTACCAGCAGCGCAGCTATGACTACAACAACTGTCGTTACATAGATCGGCCTGGCCGCCTCGCTGAACTCATCCTGAAACATTGTGCCGGCTATTTTCCAGCCTGTCAGCTCGTTGGTGGCGAACACCATTTGCTTTGCAGCACCCTCGAAGGTGTAGGAGAACCCGCCTTGCTGACTTTCATAAATTTGCCCAATGAATTCCTCTGCTGCTGCTGTTCCGATCTCCCGGGCTGGATGCGCTATGTAGTTGCGGTCCTTATCCATAATAAAAGCATAACCGTTCTCGCCAATCTTCGCCAAGGATGCACGGCTGATCATACTATCCATCCTGAGATTAATGCCCATAACCCCGGAGCCGTCGTCCAGCGTCTTCGCGATGGTGACCACGATCTCGCCTGTTGATGCAGTCTTGTAAGGGCTAGTTAAGACAGCCTGACCCGGGTTGACCGTCGCTTCTTCATACCATGGCCGTTTACGCGGATCATAGTCCGCTGACAGTTCCTTCCGAGGCTCCTGGATCATAAGGCCTTCTGTCGTCCCCACATAGATACTGACGGTTTCTGGATGCAGGCCAACATATTGTGCCAGCTTCTGCCTGAGCAGCGGGCTTTCCTCACCCTCTACCAGCGATTGATCCAGCACCGAGGAGAAGAAATCCGCATCATGCAGCTTCGGCTTCACCAGGTCGCTAATCATAGCATCCAGCAGCTTCACATTCTGCTCAGCGGTAAGAACAATATTGTCCTCCATCTCACTCTTTGCGCTCCCATAAGCCATAACACCGATTACAATTGAAGGGATGAGCAAAAGTAAACCCATCGCCGCAATCAGCTTATTACGTAAATTCCATTTGAGCAGCCTGTTCTTTTTCTTGTTCCTATTCAAGCCTTTTCCCACCTTGTCTAAAAATAAATTTCCTCATGCGGCCAGCCAGGCGGGTCATCTTCCAACCGTCAACACTGGCACCAGATGCTAATCATTACCTATACCATTATTTCGGCAGGTATAGGGCATTTGGTTAGCTTCCTCATGTCTTTCATAAATGTGCGATACCATATTGATGTGAGCGCCGTCTTGGTATCGCAGCCGTACATGCGAAAGTCAAGCACACGACGGTATACACAGAAGGGGTTGTCCTGTAAATCATCACAGATGACTTACAGGACAACCCCTATTTCACGTGCTGCTGCCGCAGCAAGCGGCCGGAATAGGAATAATCTTCCGTCCCGGCCGCTATCATATCTGCTGTCCCATAATGGTCGGTCCCGTATGAGACAGATTTTTTTGCGATTATGTTCTCATTCTGCCGGACTCAGACATCACTTTGCAGGGAATACAGGGGGCGGCAGCTGGGCGATGATCTGATCCAGCACTCCCTGTTCCGAATCATTGCGAATGGTGAGGTGACCTTGTCCATAACGGTCCGCAGCAAATTGATAACGGGGATCATAATAATGGACCAGCATCAGCTCCACCGCTTCCTCAAAGCGGTCCTCCTGAAGGGCCGTGCGTATATCTGCGGCTACAGGCGTATGAATCCGTTTTTCAATCCGCTCAAATGATTCCAAGCATGCCTCCTTGTGTTCTCCCGGCCGGTACTCCCGAACAATATTGCGTGCCCGTTCATGCACCGGCATCTCAATGAATAAGGAGGTACCCTTTTCCTTGGCTGCGATTACCGGCTCAGGAACGATTACCTTGCCAATCCTGCGGCTCTCCGCCTCCAATATCAGATAAGGAGAATCTGCGCATCGAATCAGTTCTTGAACGAGCAGGGAATCGAAGGTCTTCTGATTATTCGGCTTAAGTCCGATTTGCCCGAAGATGGAGCCCCTGTGCTGAGCCATGCGCTCCAGATTAATGACCGGGTAGCCCCGTTCTGCAAGCTTGTCCAGCAGCTCAGTCTTCCCGCTGCCCGTATACCCATTAATGACGTAGCAGTGCGGAAGCTCCGTAAGGCGCTCAATAGTTTCAACGACCCACTTCCGGTAAGCACGATAGCCTCCGTTCAACCGGTACATTCTCAATCCCATAAGCGAAGCCAATGTTGCTGACGTTCGGCTTCTCATACCGCCTCTCCAGCAGAAGACAGCTTTGCGGCCGGATCCTGCCGCTTCAATCGCTTTGATAAAGGACGGGAGCTTGGCTGATACGATTTCCAGACCTTTATCCTTCGCTGCATCCACACTTACCTGCTTATACAGAGTGCCGATCTCGGCGCGTTCCTCGTCATTGAATATTGGAATATTCAGGCTGCCCGGAATCGTCGAATCGCTGAACTCCGAAGGCGACCGGACGTCGATAAGCGCGATGTTTCCCTTGCGGTGCAGCTCCAGCAGCTCATCAACCGTAATATCCTGAAACATGCCTTCTGTTCCCCTCTCCTCATGTAGCGTTTAGTCTGTGACAATAATATGGCCCGGATGCTCCTCTACTACCTCGCCGATCATGTGAGCATCGACGCCCGCCTGCCGCAGCCGTCCATGCAGCTCTTCTGCCTGCGTGCCAGAGACTGCAATCAGCAGTCCGCCTGAAGTAACGGCATCGCAGAGAATGTATTGGCCAACTTGATCCATCGTTTCTGGGAACGTCACGGCACCTTCCAGATGGGCGTAATTATTCTTTGTCCCGCCGGGTATTACACCCTCTTCAGCCAGCTCGCGGACGCGCGGCAGAACCGGAACGAGCCCGGCGTTAATGCGAATTCCCATGTTACTTCCTTTGGCCATCTCGGACGCATGCCCCAGCAGTCCAAAGCCCGTAACATCCGTACAGGCATGTACCTCGAATGGCTCCATAACCTCAGCTGCTGTCCTGTTAAGCGTCGTCATTACCTTCGTAACCCGGGCAATTTCCTCCGAGCTGAGCTTGTCGCGCTTAATGGAAGACGTCAGGATGCCAACGCCGATCGGCTTGGTCAGGATCAGCTTGTCTCCAGGCTTGGCGCCTGCATTGGTTCGTACCTTATCCGGATGGACCAGTCCGGTAACCGCAAGGCCGAACTTGGGCTCATTGTCATCAATGGAATGCCCTCCCACAAGCGCTGCACCCGCTTCCTTCACCTTATCTGAAGCACCGCGCAGGATATCTGCCAGTATTCGCTTGTCCAGCTTCGTTATTGGGAAGGCAACAATATTCAGCACAGTCAAGGGCTTTCCGCCCATTGCATATATATCGCTTATCGCATTGGCGGCAGCCACTTGGCCAAAATCATAAGGATCATCAACAATCGGGGTGAAGAAATCAACCGTTTGGACAAGTGCCATCTCGTCATTCAGGCGGTACACTCCCGCATCATCACTGGTGTCTAGCCCGACAAGCAGATTCGGATCAGGTACAGCTGCAGGAAGACTGCGAAGCACCTGAGAGAGCTCGCCTGGGCCAATTTTACATCCGCAGCCTCCTTTGCTTGACAGACTGGTCAGTTTGACCGATTCATAAGATTCCATGTTCCTATCATCCTTTCCCGGGAAATAATAATTTGATTTGCTGTTAATCAAGGGGATAGATCTGGAGAAGCTCCTGATCGCCAAGCTGCTGGGGCGGCCCGTCAAACACAATCCGCCCGCCGCTTAAACCGATAATCCGGGTAGCAAACGCTTTGGCGCTGTTTACATCATGGAGATTCAGGAGAATAGTCATACCCCGCTCACGGTGAAGTCCGCCAATATATCGCATAATCCGTTCTGACGTTACGGGATCCAGACTGGATATCGGTTCGTCCCCGAGCAGCAGAGAAGGCTGCTGCATCAGCACACGGGCGATAGCTACTCGCTGCCGCTGTCCGCCGCTGAGGTCTTCCACCCGCTTGGCAGCGAGGCTGCCAAGCCCTACCTCCTCCAGTGCCTCAAGCGCAAGCTTGCGGTCCGCCTCTGTAAACTGCCCTGTCACGCTTCGCCAGCTGGGCATCATGCCGAAACGCCCTGCAATGACATTGGTTAAGACAGAGAGCCTTGGAAGCAGGTTAAAGTGCTGGAACACAAAACCGATTTCCCGGCGCAGGCTGCGAAGCTCTCGGGTGTTCATCCCTGTTATGCTCCTGCCCTTCCATACGATGCTGCCGGTGTCCGGCTCAACCAGCCTGTTGATACAGCGGATCATTGTGGATTTTCCAGCGCCGCTCCGGCCGAGCACTGCCACAAACTCGCCTTCCCTGACCGTTAGGCTAATATTCTGCAAAGCGGGCTCTTTCTCTCCTGAATACTGCTTCGTTAAACCTGTAATTTCCAGCATCTACTTCACCCTCTTCCGGATGAATGCGCCCGTATAATCAACTGCTGTTACCAGCACCATAATCAGCAGCACCTCGTAGGTGACCTTCTGATACATAAACTGTTTGAAATCATTATAGAGCATTTGGCCGAGCCCTCCCGCCCCGACAATACCAAGCACCAGACAAGTACGGATCGCCACCTCCAGCCTGTAGAAGTACTGCGAAAAGATTAGCGGCAGCATCTGCGGCAGGATGCCATAAACCGCAACATGCAGCCTTGAGCCCCCTACTGCCTTGACAGCCTCCAAAGGGCCGTCATCCATGGCTTCAATCATCTCGGAGATCATCTTGCCGAATACGCCAATATTATGGATGATAAGTGCCATGACGGCAGGCAAAGGTCCAAGTCCAAGCGTCGGAATAAAGATAAGCGCGAGGACAATTTCCGGAATGGAACGGATAAAATTGAATACGGCACGGCTTCCGTTGTACAGCCACAGGCCCGGGCTCCAGTTACGCGCAGCAAGGAAACTGAGCGGGAAGGCGATGACAAGTGCCGCCAGCGTGCTGAACAATGCCATCTGAAGCGTGTCGATCATCGCTCTCCAGGCTGCCCCGCTATTCGACAAGTCTGGCGGAAACCAGTGCTCACTGACAAATCGCACGGAATTGCCAAGATCCTTGAAGAGTGACCATTCTATACCGATTCCATATCCGGACCACACCAGCAGAATAAGCACGATAAATAATGCCGGCAGGTTCCGCATCGGGTTATTGCTTCGGCTTCAGGCGGTTATCCTTAATAGCCGCCTGGCGAATCGCCGCGTAGTCTTCATTGCTGGCTTCCGTAAAGCCGCTTGCTCCACCGAAGGCACTTAGAATTTCCGGGTCATCCGCCCCGAGCATAGCTTCCCGGATAAGCCTGATTTCCTCGTCTGTTACATCCTTAGTCACGGCCCATGGATACTGGAACAGCTCTTCGGACTGCCATATAGTCTTGATCTTGTCCCCGTCCACCTTACCCTGCTTCACCAGATTATTATAGAAGGCACTGTCGATGGCACCGACGTCCTGCAATCCGTTCTGGATAGCCAGTGCCGTCGCGGTATGATCACCTGTGTATACGACACTCTTGAATTGATGGTCCTGCTGGGACTGAAATAAGCCCTTCTCCTTCAGAGTGATTCCCGGGATCAGGCTGCCCGAGGTCGAGCTGATGTCCCCGAATGCGAACCGGATTTCCCCGGCATGTTCCGCTACATCTTCGAGCGAATGATAGGGCGAATCCGCCGGTGCAATGAGGTAAGAATAATAGAATGGCTGACCGTCAATTAATTGAGTAACAACTGCCTCTACGCCATAACGCTCGTGCGCCTCTACATAAGTTAAGGGCCCGAGGTAAGCCATATGCGCCTTGCCGGCGCCCATGGCCTCCACAACACCGTTATAATCGGGATATATTTCTGCCCGTACCGGTCTCCCCATCGCCTGCTCCAGCAGGTCGGCCAGCTTGTCCGCTCCTTCTTTCATCTGGCTGCTGCCCTGCGCCGGAATAATACCGATCAGGAATTCTTCCTTCGCTTCCCCTGCAGTCTCCCCTTGATCACCTTGTTGTCCACTGTTACTGCTGCAAGCTGCTGCAATAAGACTAACAAGGAGCAAGCATGTTAATACCAGAAATGTCTTCTGTTTCCGGAACATATCTTGTCCCCTCCTATTCGTTTCTAAATTTCTTCTGCAAATATTGACATTAGCATATCTTGCGAATAAACGAAAGGTGCAAGCCTTCAGCCGCCTTTAAACGTAAATAAAGACCGCCGCAGAGCCAAATCCGCAGCAGTCTTCTCTCAACAATACCCTGATTATCCGTCTTTCGCTTAGTTATCTCAGCCCATATAAGCCAGGCTTGTTTGGACCTGCAGCGTCTTCTTTGCCAAAAGCCTGACCTCGCTGTGAATTTCTGGACCGCATAACGTTCAGTCTTGCCGTTAATTGTTCAAACCATTCCTTATCCCGTGTAGCCAGTGCCAAATCAATCAAGTTCGCCAGCGATCCCTGTCCCTCAATCTCCGATTCCGGCAGCCCCTTCACCCGGCGGAGCTTCAGCTCCACTGCGGTTCCAACCGCCTCCTCATTATCGGAAGCAACAACATGAATCTGGATTGTTCCGTTCTCTATATCAATGGCTTCCACAAATCCATGGACCAGTTCGCCATTTCGTGTATACCCTTGTACCCAATCGGCTGTTTGAACATTGTTCATGGTTATCCACCACCTCATTAAATTTGCCGTAACCGGCTTTTATTCCGCTCTCGCCATGCTTTGCTGCTGCTTACACCCATGCACCAATTGTCCGCAAATGCCAGCCAGCTAACTGTAACCATTTGAATTACACTTACACTGTAATATTAAAGGATACAGTTTATAATGTCAAGGTTGATCTTGTGCATCCATACCCTGCACCGGCAGCGTCCCTTCCAAGGAGATTTGTCCCAGAAGCCCCCTTAATCCGGCAAGAATATTTGGCGCCTGTGCACCGTAAACGGCAATGCCCGCCTTAACATTGTCAACATAGCTCAGTTCATACGGGTTCCCGAGTGACATAAGCACGTAATGCTTCGACTGCTTGTTCAGCGCGTCAATAAGGGTCTGATAGTCTTTCCAGTTATAATCCTTAAGCGGGCTCCGGAACTGATAAGAGGCCAGTATAACATAGTCAGCCCCGCTTATCAGATCCGCAGCTTGCCTGCCCCCTAGCTGCTCTACTGAAGCTGTTTGGACCGTATATTTCCCTCCAGCTCCCGCAATAGCCAGCTGCTCTGATATTAGCTCAGCTTGGTCTCGGGTGCCGGCAATTATGGTTATCCTGTCACCGTTCTTCAGCTTAAATGGCAGCATGGCTTCCTTATCGGCCAGCTTCGTCACGGCCGCTTCGGCTATGCGCCTTTCAACATCCCTGTGGGCATCAGCACCCACAACCTCCTCTGTTCTCTTCAGCTTGTCCGCCAGATCAAGCTCCTGCTCGAACAAGCCGTATTCTGATTTCAGGCGGATAATACGACGCACAGAATCATCAACCCGCTCTATACTGATGCGTCCGCTTCGTACGGCTTCAACAATGGCCTTATGAGCTCTCTCCGCGTTCTGCGGCATAAGGACAATGTCAACACCTGCCCCGACGGCCAGTCTGATTGCTTCCTCTTCACCAAAATGCCCGGCTATGGCATTCATCGTGAAAGCATCGGAAATCAATACCCCTTCATAACCCAATTCCTCCCGCAAGAGACCCGTCAAAACCTTCTGAGACAGTGTGGCCGGCAAAGGCACCATACTGCCGTCTTTTTTGGAACGAACCTCGGCAGGCTCAACAGCAGGGAAAGCAACATGTGCGGTCATGATCATCCGAGCCCCCTCTGCAATAGCAGCACTGAACGGCTTAAGCTCTACCTCTTTCAGCCGCTCCATGTCGTGAGGAAGCACAGGCAGGCCGAGATGCGAATCCACTGATGTATCGCCATGACCCGGAAAATGTTTAACCGCTGCAACAACACCCGCCTGTTTAAGACCCTTCATGAAGGAAAGCCCTAATTCGGTGACCAGCTTGGGATCAGACCCAAAGGAACGTATTCCTATAATGGGGTTATCGGCATTTACGTTAATATCGATTACTGGAGCAAAGTTGACATTCAAGCCCAGCACTCTAAGCTCCTCACCGGTTAGCTTACCGGCATCGAAGGCCAGACTGGTGCTGCGGGCAGCTCCCAAGGCCATATTGCCGGGCAGATTAGTGCCGCCGGGAATTCGGCGCACCACTCCTCCCTCCTGATCAATGCCCAGAAATAAAGGAATATCTCCTCTTGTCCGCTGAAGCTGATCGGTAAATGCCGTGAGCTGCGAGTCACTGTCAATATTCTTCTCAAACAAAATAAGCCCGCCTGCATGCTGCTGTTGAATTAGCTTGCGAACCCCGTCGTTCACAGCTGTCGTACGCTTCCCTTCCCACATCCGGATGTCGGGCATGAGCATCTGTCCCGCCTTCTCCGGCAGGCTCATGAGCTCCAGAAGACGGTCCCAATCATGCTTCTTTATGGCCTTCTCACGCTCGGACCGGATAACCCGTGTCAGCAGGGAGGCGAACTCCGCCCGGTTCACCTGGCGGTCAGGACGAAAGGTTCTGTCGGGGTAACCTCCGATCAGGCTGCCGGAAGCCAATATGCGGATGGGTCCCTCCGCCCAATGAGCCGTTATATCTGTCAAAGCTGTGTCTGTCTGCTCCAGCTTGTCTCCGGCAGCCTTGATTGTATAGGCGCGCATCAGCATGACAGCTGTTTCCGCACGGCTGACAGGGGAATCCGGCCGGAAGGAGCCGTCGGGAAACCCGCCTGTTAATCCAAGACGGGTTGCAGCCTCTATCTCTTTGTAGAAATAATGGTTCTCTGACACATCGGTATAGCTGCTCCCGCCTGTAAGCTCCTCAGCTGCAGGATACAGTTCCCGAACGAGATAGGCTGCCGCCTGTGCGCGTGTGACAGGATGCAAAGGGGCAAACGATCCGTTGGTATAACCCGCAACTGTGCCTCGGTCGGCCAGATAATAAATGTCGGCCTCTGCCCACTTGACCTTCTTCAAATCGTCAAAGCGTTCTTCTGCATGGATAATGGCTTGATGGTTTGCAGTGGCCAGCATCCAGATGCTGCCAAGCATAAGTAGAATCTTCTTCCAGAGTTTCACATCTGCCGCCCCCTTCTTAATTGTGATGCAGATTGCTCCTTAGATGCTCCTGCAGCGGCAGCTGACCGAAATACCGTACACATTCCCTGATTGTGAAAGCTCTGCCGAGCGGTCCCCATGGATCCCATTCCCGGCTGTCCGGCACATATACATGCCCGTCTGCCACCGCCCGCAGGTTCAGCCAAAGCGGATTGGTACTCAATCTGTCCATAGCATCACGGTCACTCCAGAGCACGAGTATCCGCTCAGGATCAAGCTCTGCCAGCCTGCCGATCGCATCGGGAATATACGGATTGACATCATCTATAAGAAGCGGCTCCAGCCCCAGATCTTGAAACAGAAGATCGGTCATGGCATGATTACGGCCCGTATAGAGGCGGACTTCATTCTCGAATATCCTGATCACCACCCACTTGGCCGTGCCTGTCTTCCCGCTTAAGGCATCTCTGGCAGCCTGCTGCTGAGCTTCTATATTCCTTATAATCTGCTCGGCCTCTGCCTCCCTGCCCAGCAGCGTGGCGAAGGCTTCAAGATAGCCTGTCCACTTCGTAACCCCATCGAGCACAACCGTATTGCTCTGGCTCCTCCAGTCCTGATCGAACGGATCATGCCGGAAGCTCGTCTTAATTACTATATCCGGAGACAGGGCCGACAGCTCACTGTAACGGATTCTCCGTTCTGCGTTGAGAGGAATCGTCTGTCTGAGCATCTGCCTCAGGTAACCGGGCACACCCTGTCCGGGAAACATGCTCGGAAAAGACGGTGCGGCAATGGGCTGAACGCCCAGCGCAAGCATATGATCCTGAAGGAACAGCTGGCTCACAATCGCAATCCGCCTGTTACCCTTCCTGCGGTATTCCGATGGGGATATACCCTCCCGCTTCTTGAAGGTACGGCTGAAGTAAAGCTCATCCTGGAACCCGACGCTTCTCGCGATCTCCTTCAGTGTACGGCCCCGGTCGATTAGAAGCCGCTTTGCCTCCTTCAGCCTTACACTTGTCAGATACGCACCGGGGGTTAGGCCGGTTACCCGCTTAAATGCCCTGCAGTATGAGCTGGGGGTAAGTCCTGCCAGCTCAGGCAGCATGCTCAGCGAGACAGGATTATTAAAGCTTCTATCCATCCACTTCATCGTGCGCAAAATTGCATCATCGGCCGGCATCCTGCCCGCTCCCGCATACAGAGCCAGCAAATGTAGAAGCCCATGGAACAGGCTGAGACAGCGGTGCCTGTCCACCTGCTCACCGCTCGCCGCGATAGGCAACATCTGTTCCAGCAAAGCCGCCGCTTCTGTCCTCGCTTTAGCCGGCAGCATGACAATGCCGCAATCCATCAGCGGCAGTCCTGAAGCAGCAACCGCCGCTTCGGAGTCACCTATATCCAGCATGACCGCGGAAGCATGAATATAAAACAGCTTGACCTGCTTATTAGCGGTCATCAGGCAGACTTTCTCACCCGGCCTCAACCGCAGGCACGTGCCCGGCTTTAATGCATATTCGTTCGACCCGATTCGAGCCGTCCCCCTGCCCTCGGTTACGAGGCACAGGGCATCACTGGCCGGCCTGAAGGTCCTTAAGGAAACCCTCTCGCGAAGCAGGTGCCGCTTCACCGAATGAAGATTGTAAATAATAGGGCAGTAAGTGCTCATCTGTCACCCCCTGGGACAATAGTGTCCATGCAAAAGAGATAATGGCATCCATAGTCAGCGCTTCACTTATTCTTTATATTGTAAATGAGAATCATTATTAGTGAAAGGGCTGATTTGAGCCAGGTAAAATTTTTCAGGCAGATGTGCCTGAAAACAGTAAAAAAGCTCATGTCGGATACCGTCACAATTAGACGAACAGGTGGTCTGCAGTACACGATGAAAAGCTTATTGGACACCCCTAAACGGAAAGCTGCAGGACTGGCTGGCGGTGTATTGCTTCTCATGCTCAGCATGCTTGCAGCCCTGCTGTTCGGTTATCACCGCTTCACGCTGAACCAGCTTGCCGATGCTATGCTGCATTTCGACGGATCAACGGAGCATCTCCTAATCCGGTCTGTCCGGACACCGACCGTACTGATCGGTGCGCTTGTCGGAGCTGCTCTTGCTACTGCCGGCGCCGTGATGCAGGTGCTGACCCGTAATCCGCTCGCATCCCCCTCTGTGCTAGGTGTTAATGCGGGAGCCGTCCTGGCGATTGTACTCGCGTTATCATTCAGCCGGGTTGATCTCGGTACCGGTCAGCTGATCTGGGTTGCCTTTGCAGGAGCTGCCCTTACGACTCTGTTCGTGTATGCTAGCGGTTCGGCCGGGCCAGGCGGACTACAGCCGCTTAAGCTCACACTTGCAGGAGCGGCAGTGGCAGCCTTTGCTACCGCCATTACATCGGGTGTCATGCTGCTGAGAGAGGAATCACTGAGCGAGACGCTGTTCTGGCTGGTCGGCTCCGTGTCAGGACGCAGGGTTGAGCATTTTACGGCTGTGCTCCCTTACATAGGCGCGGGTTTACTGCTTGCATTTGGCATGGGTAGATCGCTGAACATGATGGCCTTGGATGATGAGGTAGCCAAGGGGCTCGGCCACTGGACGGCTGTTGCAAGAGCAGCAGCTGTAGCGGCAGTCGTACTGCTCGCTGGCGGAGCCGTAGCCGTCGCCGGGCCGATTGCCTTTGTGGGACTGATCGTGCCTCATATATGCCGGTATATGGCCGGCGGCAATCACAGGTGGCTGATTCCTTACTGCGCAGTTTACGGGGCACTGCTGCTGGTAACAGCGGACTTAGTGTCCCGGTTCGTACTGATGCCGAAGGAAGTGCCGGTCGGCGTCACGACAGCGATGCTTGGCGTCCCTTTTCTGATCCACCTTGCCAGGAGGGGTGTCAGTGAGCAATAAGCGACTTTCGACTCTCTGCATTCTGCTCGCCGCCCTCCTATTCGGCATAACAGCATGGAGTATCTCCGTGGGATCAATGCACCTTACGGTTCTTGAGACGGCCGCCACTCTGCTCGGCGGCGGGGATGAGATGAAGCGTCAGCTGATCTTCAGTCTCCGGCTTCCCCGGATATTGGTCGCAGCCTTAGTCGGAGCAGGGCTGGCCGTCGCCGGCGCCATTATGCAGGGCATCTTCCGCAATCCCCTGGCCGCTCCCGACATCATCGGCATTAATGGCGGTGCATCAGCAGCTGCTGTTGCTTTTCTGCTCTTCATGAGCGGCCGTTACAGCATCCATCTGCTGCCGGTGGCAGCCTTTGCCGGTGCTGCCGGAACAGCGGCATTGATCTATGCCTTGGCCTGGAAGAAGGGGGCTGCGCCTTTCCGGCTGATTCTGATCGGTATCGGAATCTCATCTGCCGCTTCCGCCTTGACCACGTTTCTGCTGATCAGCGGGGAGTCGTACAGGGCGGTACAGATAGTCAGCTGGCTGACCGGTACCGTTTACGGCAAATCCATGGAACATGTCTATGCGCTTATTCCATGGGTGGCCGTATTTATCCCGCTCGCCTGGGGTATGTCCAGGCATCTTGATGTGCTGGCTCTTGGCGATGCGACGGCAACCGGCGTCGGGAGCCACGTACAGCGTACCCGGCTGCTGCTGCTAATAATCGGCGTATCCCTCGCTGGCGCATGCGTCGGCATTGCCGGCGGCATTGCCTTTATCGGCCTGATGGCCCCGCACATGGCCCGCCGCTTCGCCGGCATTCGTCACCGTGCCATTATTCCTGTGTCGGCGCTGCTTGGAGCTATTCTGCTGGTCCTTGCCGATCTGGCGGGACGCACCCTGTTTGCACCCCACGCCCTGCCCGCGGGTATATTTACGGCCGGCTTCGGCGCACCGTTTTTCTTTTATCTGCTGCTAAAGCGCAGTCACAAGACTGCAGGTTAACCGCAACACTTCAATAAGTGTACTTATTATTATTCTAACTTAAGAATCAAGGAGAGATTGCTAATCATGTCACGTACACATTCCAACAAGACAGTCCTGTCTATCCTCATGCTGATCCTGTCCCTCTCGCTCGTCCTTTCCGCCTGCGGCGGCAGTAACGGAGGCAGCAGCACCAACACGCCTGCAGCTGATCAGACATCCACCGGCGGCAATGCTGGAAATACAGGCAGCGAGCCAGCGCCTGGCCAGTCGCAATCTCCGGAGACGCGCACCGTTAAGCACAGCATGGGGGAAGAAACCCTCACAGGTACGCCTGAACGGGTTGTCGTTCTGACACAGGAAGGCACGGAAGCTGTCCTGGAACTCGGTATCAAGCCAGTGGGCGCCGTCAACTCCGGACTGGGCGATGACTGGTTCCCGCACGTTCGCAGCCAGATGGAAGGTGTTACAGAGCTGGGTGACGAAACTGAGCCTGATCTTGAGCTGATCCTCAGCCTCAAGCCGGATCTTATTCTCGGCAACAAGGTTCGCCATGAGGAAATTTACTCCCAGCTGAAAGAGATCGCACCAACTGTACTCTCTGAGGATCTTGCGGGCAATTGGAAGGAAAACTTCATGCTTTATGCCGAGGCACTCAACAAGACGGCAGAAGGTGAAGCAGCTATGGCTGCTTATCATGCGCATATTGAGCAAGCCAAGACGGAACTCGGCGACAAGCTCTCCAAGCAGGTATCGCTTGTCCGATTCCTGCCGCAGGCTGTCCGTCTTTATATGAAAGACACGTTTGCCGGCGTTATTCTGGAGGACATTGGCTTTGCACGTCCGGCTTCCCAGAACAAGGACGAATTCATGGAGGTCATTGGCAAGGAACGCATGGCTGACATGGACGGCGACATTATGTTCTACTTCAATGCCGATTATGACGAAGAAAAGGGCGGTACCAAGATGCAGGAGGAGTGGTTTAATGATCCGCTCTTCGCAGGACTGAATGTAGCCAAAACGGGCATGACCTTCAAAGTAGATGAAGTCATCTGGAATCTCTCCGGGGGCATCAAATCCGCTAACCTGCTGGTAGACGAAGTTATCGAGCACGGCAAAAAACTGTAATCCGAGCCATGATGAAGAGGCTGGACACAAGCTGCTATCAGCTTGTATCCAGCCTTATGTGCATTTCAAGTCAGGAGCGTATCCAGCGCCCGGCTGTATTTGTCCAGCCTCTTCCGAGTCTTGTCGGAAGGCTTCTTCTTCTTGGTCTGCTCAATGTTGTCCAGCAGGTCCAGTATCTTTACCCGGCTTGCAAGCGGATTTTGCTTGATGCGCAGAATAAAGGTGTCATAATCCTCTTCCTCCCGCCGGGACAAGCTGTCCACAGCTTCCACTACACTGTCGCTGAATCCTTCCTTCCGCAGGTCATCCAATGTCAGTGAGGTATCCTCAATCGTGTCATGAAGAACCGCGATGATCTGCTCCTCCCCTGTCACCGCACGAAGCATAAGCCGGATTGGATGAAAAACATATGGGCTTCCCCCTCTGTCCGTCTGACCCTCATGCGCACTCGCTGCAAGAGCAATTGCTTTTGCTAATGTCGCCATATTTCCACTCCTCCCTTTGTCCATTCATTACCCTCGAGCGAGCCTATCTATGCTACTATACGAAATAAGAGAAGGTACGGATGCAAGAGGTCCTTCAAAACGCGAAGTCAGGTGATCACATAATGAACATTCGTAACGAACAAGAGCTTATTGCATTAATTCAAAAGGATGAATGGATGGTGGAGACACTGGAAGCAGCGGCATCACTTCGCCTGCCTGACTGGTGGATATGTGCGGGATTTGTCCGGTCAAAAATCTGGGATGTCCAGCTTGGCATTCCCGGCAGAACACCCCTTCCAGATGTGGATGTTATCTATTTCGACCCGTCTGATCTAGATGAGGCTGTCGAGAAGCAGCTTGAGGCCAGGCTCCGGTCCATCAAGCTGGATGTACCATGGTCTGTAAAGAACCAAGCCCGAATGCATCTGCTGAATGCAATGCCTCCCTACCTGTCCTCAGAGGATGCAATGTCCAAATTCCCGGAAACAGCCACCGCTCTCGGTGTATCTCTTGCCAGGGAAGGCCGGATCATTCTGGCAGCCCCTCACGGCCTCCAGGACGCCCTCTCGCTCACTATCAGACCCACTCCCCTCTTCAGGGACTCACATAAGCTGGCTGCCCTCTATGAACGGCGTATCGCCGCAAAGAAGTGGCACGAAACGTGGAAAGGCCTAACCATTATTCATACGAATGAGCGCCAGATCCGCCATTGAATCTACGTTCTTTCCGCTATATAATGGGTGTTAGGAGAGGAGAGCGATTATCGCTCTCCTGTGGAACTACTTCCGGGACTTCAAGCGCTGCGAACGCTTGGAGTCTTTTTCCTTTTCAACCTCCACTGTTCTCACCTCCCAACCATTACATTGTATCAATGTACAAGAGCAGGCCCTTCTCCATCAATGACAGATCCAAACAGCAGAATCTTTCGCTATGTCTTTGGTACACAGCCGCTATGTAAGGAATTGGACCGCAGATGTTCCAGCGTCCGCGGACCGTAAACAAGCTGAAAGACTCATCACCTTGCGACGGGGCGGTCTATTTTATTGCAGGTCTAAATCCACTGTGATAAGATAACAATAAGAAAGGACCGCAGATGTTGGTAGCATCCACGGTCCGGGTACACAGCCGCTTTTAAGGGCGGTGACTACGGAAGAACAGCCAGAAATAGACCGTATTCCTTTGCTGAGGGCGGTCTATTTCTTTTTATCGAAGGAAAGTATCAACACAACCAGCGTTGCGAATGAAATCATCAACGTCAGAGCTTGATATACCTCCATGGCCTCACCTCCCTTCCGGGAGATTAGCCGACCGCCCCTGCAAGCCATTCTATGTACTTAACTCTATTATACCATTCTGCCCCCTTACTGGGGGCTTTTTCATATTTAATCCTTTTGCTGCGACATGCACGGATGACAGTTCGAGCATTTAATGCCCCTGTAGAACGTCGCGTCGGCGGCCCCGGTAAATCCGTGCCCGTTGATTTTAATCGAAGGATAACCGAGGGGGGTGTTTAGTCAAAATCGTACCTCTGCTCCTGCCACGGATCCCCATACATATGGTAGCCGTTACGCTCCCAGAAGCCCGGTTTGTCCGCAGCCAGAAACTCAATCCCGCGCACCCATTTCGCGCTTTTCCAAAAATACAGGTGGGGAACGACCATGCGCACCGGATATCCATGCTCGGGTGTCAACAGCTCACCATTGTGTTTGACGGCCAGAAAGGATGTCTCCTTCAGAAAGTCCTCCAGCGGAAGATTCGTAGTCCATCCTTCCTCCGCATGCAGCATGACATAAGCCGCTTCAGGCTTCAGCTTCACCAGCTCCATGATGGTGCGAACAGCAACACCCTCCCATACATTATCCAGCTTCGACCATGTCGTCACACAGTGGATGTCATTCCGGAACTCCTGCCGCGGCAGCTTCATAAACTCGTGATAACCGATTCTAATTTCCTCTTCGACTAGCCCAAACAGCCGCAAATCCCACTTGTCCATATCCCGGTATATCGGGACACTGCCATAATGCAGCACCGGGAACCCTTCCGTAACGGTCTGTCCCGGCGGTACACGATCCGTATTAGCCTCAGACATGGAATACACGCTCCTTCAAGCTCAAAAATCTTCCTATGGCTGTATATCATTCCCTTAATCCGTTAGCAACAAACCCGCTCTACAGCAGCATGGCATTCTGGAGAAATCACTTAGCGCCGGCGCTTAGTCCGCCCCAGAATGAAAGGTCCGATACCTACCGCTACAATCAGCATGGCGGCACCGGTGAAGAACGAAATGCCATAACGTTGAATCCATTCGGCGCCTCCATCGCTCCACTCGTACAGCGCTCCCCCAATCATCGGACCGATAAAGCCTGTCAGGCCGGTAAAAGCCGAGAACATTGCGATATACATCGGACGGTCTGCCTTCGGAGTTTCCCCGATCATAAAGTTGAAGGCAAGCAGGTTATAGCCACCTTGTCCGACTCCAAGCAGAATATGCACCAGCACAAGTATAATTAGGACAGGGATGATTTCCATTCCAATCCAAATTAAGCAAGACAGCGCAATGATCGGCAGACTCCATAGAAGCAGAGTAATGGTAGGAATTCTCGAATTAAGCGTACCCCAGTAATAATAGCTGATCATCATGACAATCATCTGAACAACCGTTACAACGGTCAACTGCGTGTAGCTGATCTCCAGTACGTCAAGCATAACGAAGGAGAACAGGGGAACCGCGGTATTCTGCAGCAGAATGAAGCCGGCAATGAACACCGTAGCGAGCATAAAGGACCGGTCCTTTAGCGGCTTGAGCAGCCTCTCGGCGCCGGTTGCCGCCTGTGATTTCTCAAAAGGCGGATTCGGGTACCGGGCCAGCTCAAAGGCATTCCAAACCGTGGAGATACCCGCAATTGAGAACAAGATAATGAAAGCTGTCTGTTCGGACGCCGCCCGCTCCAGAATTTGCCCCCCAACCAGCAGTGTAACGCTTGCAAACGCCCAGTGTATGGTGTTCCGGATACCAAAATATCTTCCCCTAACCTGGGCGGGAACTAGATCCGAAATGAGAGACGACCAGATGACCCCGCTGATTGAAGTAGATATAAAGGAAACCAGAAACATGCCGATAAATACGGCTACCTGGAGATGATCCGGTACAAAAAAAGGGATCAGACCTGTCATGGTCCATAAGGACCGGTGAATAATACTGGTAACCAGAATCCACAGCTTGCGGTTCTCCATCTTCTGCATAAAGAAGGCAGCTGCAATCTGAATCATATTGGCAAGCGGGGGAATGGCCAGCACGAGCCCGACCTGCTGCGAATTGGCGTGCAGGAACAGCAAGTAGGCGGTCAGGATCGGACCGCCCAATATATTGGCAATGATAGTCGCCGAAATTCCCTCAATTACGGCAATTTGCATCGATTTGCGCTGCGCGGAGGAGTTCTTCCGCAGAATGAATGGCTTGAAATACGGCCTCTTAGGCATCTCTGTCGTATCCCCTTATGGTGTAAAAATTCAAGTATGTCCTATCGGGCGCATCAGCCTTGCTGAATGACATATTCCGCGAGGGTACGGGTCATCACACCTGTAGCTCCCTTTGTCTCCCATCCACGGTCTTTGTACAACCAGGCTGTGCCTCCTATATCCAGATGTACCCAAGGGAGCTCTTCAGCAAACACCCCGATGAACAGACCGCCTGTCGATGCGCCGCCATAGCGTCCAGCGCTGTTCTTGAGGTCTGCCGCATCACTGTCCAGCAGCTTGCGAAACTCTGGATAGGAAGGCAGCGGCCATATACGCTCGCCTGTCTGATTGCTGACCTGCACGAGCTGATTTAGGAAGGTTTCATCATTGGTAACCGCTCCTGTCGCCACATCCGCAAGCGAAACCATGACCGCTCCAGTCAATGTAGCCACATCAATGATGCGGGTAGCACCGCGCTGTATCGCTGTTGTCAGACCGTCAGCAAGCACCACACGGCCCTCTGCGTCCGTATTAACAATCTCAATCGTACGGCCGCTCATCGTGGTGATGACATCTCCTGGCTTTAGGGCGCGGTCTGAAGGCATATTCTCAGCTGCCGGAATAACGGCAATTACGTTTACTGCTGGTTTCAGCGAAGCAATAATACGCATAGCACCGAGTACAGCTGCCGCGCCACCCATGTCCGAGATCATCTCTTCCATTCCGTCAGCGCGCTTCAGCGAGATTCCGCCTGTGTCGAAGGTGATGCCTTTTCCAACGAGCGCCAGCTTTTCCTTGCTCTCAGGGGCGCCTTCATAATGGACAACAATCATACGCGGCGGATTAGCACTTCCCTGGCCGACTGCCAGCAGTCCGCCCATGCCCTGCTCAGCCGCTGACCACTCATCTATAACTTCGATATCAAGCGACATTTCACCCGCCAGCGCCTCTGCCTCCATGGCCAGCATCTCTGGCGTAAGCATATTGCCCGGCAGATTTGTAAGCCCCCGCGCGTAAGCTACAGCATCGCCAAAGATACGGCCGCGGTTCATACCCGCTTCCCATTCGTCGGCTCTCTCTGAAGCGAGGCTGCCTCCTTCGTGTTGTACCGGTGTAAAGGCAATATCAATAACCTGCTCGGCAGGTGTTTCCTTAAGACGCGGCTGGCGGGTGCGGTGTCCCAGAATAATACCCTCGGTCAAGGCCTGGGCCGCACGCTCAGTGCTGCAGCTCTCCGAGCCTCCGTACAGACCTACCTCAACCAGGACCGATGCGCTCGCCGCCTTCAGCTTCTTCAACGTTCTGGCCGCTGCAGCCCCTGCCTTGCGGAGCCCTTCCATCCCTAGCGGCTCGCCGCCATAGCCTATATAGACAACATGAGCCGCCGTTACTAATCCAAGGGTGGGAATAACCTGTACATCTCCCGGCTCCGCTTTAAAAAGCCCGTTATTCACATATGAGCCCACAGCCTGGTCCAAAACAGCCGGCAGGCCAGGTATCGCTTGTAATGTACCGGTTTTTAACGTGCTGGCATCTACCAGACGAATAACGACATCTGCCTCCAATGCATGGACAGCTGACGGTTCCACTCGAAATTGAATCATATATGTAAGTCCTCCTTCTATTACACGCCAAGCATGCAGGGCTGATTAATCCGCTCTTCCTCAGCGGCCGCTGGCCGCAAAAAAAAGAATCGGACTCTATCCCGATTCTAATCATTTATAACACCAATGGCAAATAGATATTAAATTCCGTTCCCTCACCGAGGGTGCTGTCAACCCGGATTGTGCCGCCATGATTGCGGATGATCCGGTAGCTGACCGACAGCCCCAGCCCTGTACCCGCTTCCTTCGTTGTGAAAAAGGGGTCGAACAGCTTGTTCATCGTCAACCGATCCATGCCCCTTCCGTTATCACGAATCGAGATCTCTACAAACTGCTCATTCCGCAATGTCTTGATGGTGATAAGTCCCGGCCGCTCCCCGTTCAATTCTCCAATAGCATCCATCGCATTCTTGACCAAATTCAGGATGACTTGCTTAATCTGCTTGACATCTATGGACACACAGAGGGATTCATCGCTGGTTTCGAACTGCAGCTGGCATCCGCGCATTAGCGCCTCGCTCTCCGACAGAAGGATCACTTCCTTGAGAAGGGATGCAATTCTGACCTCTTGTGCCATGGGTGCGGAAGGCTTCGATGAATTGAGAAATTCATAAATAATATCATTAGCCCTGTCGATCTCGGCCAGAATAATGCGAGCATATTCCTCCTTGCCGAGCTGCATCAGATGGGGACGCAGGAGCTGAATGAACCCGCGGATGGAAGTCAGCGGATTGCGGATTTCGTGGGCGATTGCGGCGGCAATCTTCCCCAGCATGGCTAGCTTATCGTTCTGATAAGCGGTCTGTTCAATCTGCTTGTACTCCGATACGTCCTTCACACTGATCAAATAGTCGCCATCAAGCTGGTCACCGTAGGTAATCGTAATTAGCAAATGCCGGCCCGCCGAGTCTTGAATTTCATAATACCGGCTGCGTTGCAGCATCATTTCCTTGCAGACCCTGATAATCATCCGTTTCACGCTCTTACGCAGCTGCGGATGATACAAAATTTCCTTCAGGCTGCAGCCCAGCAGCATTTTTCTTGGTATATCGAGAATTTTAGCCATTTGCAGATTTATGAAGGACAGCAGTCCCTCACTGTCGAACAGGGCGATTCCGCTATCCATATGCTGAAGCACATTCTCATACTTGCTCTTAACACTCTGGAATGAAAGGTGAGAGCGAAACAGCATCTCGCGCATATCCGAATAACGCTTGTCCTCCGGTTCATCAGGCTGTACCCGAAAGCGGTAGGCTACCATTAATTCAATCAAGAAGATAAACGAGCGGTTGTACAGCTCCAGTGCTTCCTCCGATTCTACGTTAGAAACCAGCGTCTGCATGGTCTCCTCATGCAAGGCGACGATTTCCTCCGGATGGATGCCATGCAGCATCTTGCCGAGCTCTGTTGCCTCATAGAGAGAAGCCTCATTGCCGTTGCGTATGTATTCCGCGAGTGCCGGAAAATACCGCTTGCGGATTGCCTGCATTTTATTGCTCCTCCCCTGCTGCAAAAACAGGAGAAGACATGATAGATTCATGTGCGAGTGCAGGAGTCCGCCATTTGCGAAACGTGATAAATGTCTCATCCGAACAATTACGGTTCACGTCCAAGTCGTCTACCAGCTGAGCAGCCCAATCGGCATCCACATTCTCGCGGGACCGGTACTGTTCATACAATCTCACTTCAATACCTGTCTTTCCTTCTTCTTTGCCTGCATAATCAAGATTCATGCGACACTGATCAGCCCTAGATATCAGCTTTAAGGCAAATTCCGAGACCGTGAAAGCGATCTTCGTCTGGTCTACAAGCCCGAATCCGAGCGTTCTGGCCATCTCCCGTACACGCTGCCTCGCACGTATGGCATCAGAAGGCTTGGTGATAAGGAATGTTTCCAACTGCTTTCGCCTCCGCTTCTGCAAGCGTTTTCTCAACGGTTTCAAATAGACATAATATAATCATAGTTAGGGATGAGATATAGTGTCAATGGGAGACTTTGTCGAACAGGCGGGAATCGAGAAGTAATAAGACAGGCTTTGTGCTAAAAGTCTTATAACCCTGTCGATTAGGGTAAAAAGGGAAGAGGTACGGCAGTATCTGATAACATGCAGCAGCGCTTGTCATGCTGACGTGCACATACAAGCGCTGGAGCTGCTCATAACCACGATTCTCATCTATCCCTGCCCTTGCCTTCCATCTTAGCTTTACCCGCGGGCTCCTTGGCGCTGCCTGGGCTGCCGCCCGCTCCAGCAGGACCTATAGTTGAGGTAGAGCTGTCTGCCTCGCCAGCTGACGATGACCCGGATGGCACAGCTGGAGACGGAGCAGTTTCGCTGCTCATATTAGAGTTGGTGCTCTCCTTTCCATTCTGGTTTTGTTTCTTGGTTTCTCCCTGACCGGCCTTCTGTTCCGCAGGGGCTGATTCTGGCTTAGCAGAGGAAGAAGGACTGCCGGCATCAGCCTCCTTCCCTTCCCGGGCCTCCTTGCCTGGAGGGCCGGGGGATACCACCTTGCTGCTGCTGCCGGCCTCTTCCTCATCCTCCGGGTTCCCGGGTCCCTCATTGCCTGTCTGTCCCGTTTTCCCCATTGCGCCAGCTGCTTTACTCTGTTTGTCCTGAGTATTATCCACCGCATTATCCGTATTGCCGTTGCTGCCTGAATTAGTCAACTGACTTGACTTGCCGGTTTGTTCTGACCTCATCTTGCCGGCATCCCTGCTTGTCTTTTCTTCCTTCTGGGCCTTCGCTTCCTTCTCAGCCTTGGCTGCCTTGCCAGTCTCATTCGGCTCTATGTCTTCTGCAGTCTTACTGCCGGGGCCCGCCCCACTGGCTTGACCCTCTTTCTTGTCTCTATTTTCTCTACTGTTACTATCTTCCTTCTTATCCTTCTTATCCCGCTTCTCCTGATCCAATGCCCTGTCCGGTTGCTGTTTCCCCGTCTCATCGATGCTTTCTTCCAATGAATTCACAACAGCTTCAGGATTTTCCGGGTCAGGAGTAGTCCCGTTATCATGCTTGGGAAGGGACAGCAGTTTTCTCAAGTCATTAAGATGGTGGCTGCCGTCCGTATCGCCGCCTACAACCTTATCCAAGCCGCCAAGCCCCGTCACGATCTGAGAGATGGATTTCTCCTTCAGATCCGTCAGATCAAGTGGATAACCGTTAGCTTCAGCAAGCAGGAATACCGCCAATTTACCAGGACTCAGTCCACTTTCAATGGAAGCATCCCTCAGCTCTTCAGGCGCCATCAGCCGGGTGACCTGCACATCTGTTATCCCGGGTTCAGTCCCCCCTTGTGAATCACCAGCAGCAGCCCTCACTGCCAAGTCAACAAGGCTTGTCAGCTCCTCCTCAACTTGTCCGCCGTCCCTGCCCTCAACCGCTATACCCGTTATCAGCACCGTATTATCCGTATCCGACAGATACTTCAGATCGCGTACACGCTTCATGATAGAAGCGGTAACCTGCTGCACTGGCTGCCCTTCGTACGACATACCGTCTATAATCCGCCGGCCGTCTTCGTTCAGTCCGTTCAGCGAGACAACCTTCCCCTGCAGGCTTATCCCCAATTCAACGCTCGGGTTAATATCCATGGTGACGTAGACGGCCGGTTCAGCGGAAGCGGCGGGCCAGAGATTAGGTATGATCAGGACCATAATAACCATCACTGCTGCCGCACTGTACCAAAGTGCCCCTCTGCTTCTCCTTCTTCTCGCCGCCTGCAGGCTGATCTCCTCACCAACCTGGTATTTTCCTGCCGGAACCTTCCTGTATTCCCCATCAGGAGTAAGCACGATGCTGTATCGTGGATTTACTTCAACTACTATGCCGCGCCTCATGATCCTACTCCTTCCGCATATTCCTCTTCCTTGGCCCCCTGCAGCGGCAGGCTTTCCGGCAGCTTTAAATAAGCCTGCAAATGCGGAAAATTTCCGTTAACAATAAGCGCCGCCGCTATAATAAATTTCCGGTTGCGCTCGATGGTTTTTCGGGAGACACCGCAGATGTCAAGCAGCTCCTTCACCGGCAGCTTGCGCTTTGCTTCAAGCATTCCAAATAATCCCTCATCAGAGGCCACTAAACGCCCAATACGGTACAGCGTGCTTCTCGAATCGGCATGCTTCGGTGATTTATCGGCCAGATCTGCAAACGTAATATCATACGTCTTCAAGTACTTGCTGAATGCTTCAATTTCAAATTGCAGCCGTTCACGTTGACGCTCCTGCTCATATTGCTCAATGGCCATAGAGACCTCAATAGGGTTAACGGTGCTTTCTTCCTCTTCCGGCTTCTCGAATGCGCTTATGGGTACAGACATCCGGTGACGCTGTTCCTTTCGAAGATGATCGATCAGTCTGCGCCTGACCACCGTCTCGGCAAAGCCCAGAAAAGAACGGCCTGACTCGGGTGAGAATTGTTCAATCGCTTCATTAAAAGCAATCATTGCAATACTGAACTCATCGTCCTTCTCCGGATCAATATATCGTTTGCAAAACTTACTGGTAACCTTGGCTATATAAGGCCGGTAATCCGCAATAAAGGTGTCTCGCAGGCCTGCTTCTCCCAATCTGATCCGCTCCACAATGGATTCAGGAGAAAGATGCGCCCGTTCCGCGGCTTTCGTGCTGGCACTTTTTACGAAAAAGCGTTTTATCATAAGGAGTAACAACCGCTCCACCTCTTATATACATTCGTCAGCTGCAGCACTGATTCGGGGGTACCAGAATTATAAAAATCAGGCTGCAGACTGCAAAACCGTCAATAAACGAGAAAAGCCTCCCGCAGGAGGCATCTATTACCCATGTCAGCATGGTTGTCCCGGTTAAATCAATACTTTTCGGAAGGACGGCGCTGCTTTAAACGGCTTCGCCGGCGGCTGAGAACCCCAAGCCTTTGCTTGAGCTGATCCTCCCACTGCGCATCACCAAGCTGCTTGGCTACGCTCATCAGATCAAGTGCCATGTCAATCTGGCTTTTAACGACCTCCATGGGATCCTCGTTCTCATGGTTAACGCAGTTCTCAAGCAGTTCCAAGCCTTCCTGATCCACATAATCGTGGAAATCTACTTCCGGGGCGCCGTCTCCATGTGCATATTCCGCTAGTATCTCATATTCGCTTTCAACAAGATAATGAATATCAACACGATGACATACCGGGCACAGCAGAATCGGAACGTTATGAATATGTGTCCGGTAATGCTTTAATGTGCCATTCGTACCGATCATGCTTGCTCCACAGCAGAAGCTCATATACGTCACCTCCATACTATTAACCAGTCCGGATTGAAACGAAACATACGATACTCTATTCGAGTACAGGAGGTTAAATTCCTGCTTGCGCATTCCCGATTTAATTCAAGCTGTATCCAACCTGCTTTATAAATATTCATTACCCCGGCAGCAGGCAGACAAAAAGGCCGTCCAACAGGAACAGCTTCCTGCGGACAGCCTTTAACACTGCAGATTTCTTATTTCATTGCCGCAACGATCAGATCGCCCATCGCAGTTGTTCCGATAGCCTGGCTCTTATCCACTGCGATATCGCCCGTCCGGTGACCGGCATCAAGCACAGCCTTGACAGCCTCTTCAATGGAAGCCGCCGCTTCCTCATAACCAAAGGTCAGGCGATACATCAATGCTACGGAAAGGATAGTAGCGATCGGGTTTGCAATTCCCTGACCTGCAATGTCAGGGGCAGAACCGTGTACCGGCTCATACAAGCCGAATGCGCCTTCTCCAAGCGAAGCGGATGACAGCATGCCGATCGAACCGGTCAGCATCGCCGCTTCATCAGATAGAATGTCACCGAACATATTCTCCGTTACGATAACATCAAAGCTGGACGGACGGCGAAGCAGCTGCATCGCACAGTTGTCCACAAGCACATGCTCAAGCTCTACATCCGGGTACTCAGGTGCAATCCGGTTTACGACCTCACGCCAGAGGCGGGAGGTTTCCAGAACGTTGGCTTTATCGACAGAAGCCAGCTTCTTGCGGCGTTTTTGCGCAATCTCGAACGCCTGGCGTACAATACGCTCAATTTCGACCGCATTGTATACACAAGTGTCAACTGCCTCCTCGCCCTGCTCTCCCTCACGGCGGAACTTCTCACCGAAGTAAATGCCACCGGTCAGCTCACGCACTACAATCAAATCAGTACCTTCCAGCACTTCAGGCTTGAGGGTCGAAGCTTCCTTCAGGCAGTCAAAGATCGTCGCCGGGCGGATGTTCGAGAACAGACCCAGTGCTTTACGGATACCAAGCAGACCTGTCTCCGGACGAAGCTCCTTTGGATTGCTGTCCCACTTTGGCCCCCCTACGGCACCAAGCAGAACGGCGTCCGCACGCTTACAGATGTCGAGTGTCTCTTCCGGCAGCGGCGTACCTTTCTCATCAATAGCAATGCCGCCAAAGAGACCATGCTCGAATTCAAAGCTGAGGCCATACAGCTCTTCCGTCTTCTTCATTACCTTGATCGCTTCTTCAACAACCTCAGGGCCTATTCCGTCCCCGGCAATAACTGCGATTTTTTTCACTTCTGCCATCGTGTACTTACACTCCCTCATAATAAGTCTAGATCAGGCTCATATTATCCCGTCGTCCAGGTGAGTTCCTCTTATCGATCAGCCGGTTAAGGGCATCCACGTAAGCCCGTGCGCTCGCCTCCAGAATATCGGTCCGTACGCCGCGCCCGGAAGCCGTTACGCCATTTTGTTTAAGCACAACATGCACCTCGCCGAGAGCATCCTTGCCGTGGGTGACCGATTTAATGGAATAGTCTTCAAGCTCTACCGCTTCGCCTGTCACCTTATCAATCGCATTATAGATTGCATCAACAGAGCCGTTGCCTTCGGCGCGGTCTTCCTTCACGCCCGCTCCTGCAACAGCTATGGACACCGTGGCATGAGGCACGGACTGGTTGCCGTAATGGACCTGAATCTGCTCCAGCGTATATACTTCAGGTGTATCCACGAGCTTCTCTTCAAGCATGGCCCTGATGTCTTCGTCTCCGACGGTCTTCTTCTTATCCGCCAGATCCTTGAACTTGGCAAATGCCGCATTCAGCTCTTCCTCACCCAAATCATAGCCCAGATCAATCAGCTTCTCCCTGAAAGCATGCCGCCCAGAGTGCTTGCCGAGTACAAGCTTCGATTCTACAAGACCGATCGTCTCTGGAGAAATAATTTCGTAAGTCGTCTTCTCCTTGAGCATCCCGTCCTGGTGAATACCTGATTCATGCGCAAAAGCATTCGCGCCTACAATCGCCTTGTTTCCAGGCACCACCATACCAGTCAGCTTGCTCACAAGGCGGCTGGTCTTGGCAATCTCCTTCAGATTAAGCGTCGTTTGGGCCTGGTAATACTCCGAACGGGTCGCAAGGGCAAGGGCTACCTCCTCGATAGCTGTATTGCCTGCACGCTCTCCAATACCGTTGATCGTACCTTCAATCTGATCTGCCCCGTTCTGAATGGCCGCCAGCGCGTTCGCTGTTGCCAGTCCCAGATCATCATGGCAGTGTGCGCTCAGCTGAATCGATTCGATATTCGGTACATTGGTTTTGAGTGTTTTGAAAATATTGCCGAACTCAGCTGGTGTCATGTAGCCGACCGTATCCGGAATATTCACCACCGAAGCGCCTGCACGGATAGCCATATCCGTCACTTCGCACAGAAAATCAAGCTCGGTACGGCCGGCGTCCTCAGGCGAGAATTCGATCTTGCTGAAATACTGCTTGGCATAGCGGATTGCCGCCTCTGCGGTTTCCAGAACCTGCTGCTTCTCCATCCGCAGCTTGTGCTTGCGGTGGATAGGCGAGGTGGCGAGGAACAGGTGAATGCACGGGTCCTGCGCATCCTTCAGCGCCTCCCTTACCGCATCAATGTCAGGAATCCGGGATCTGGACAGACCGATAATCGTGGCATTCTTGACCGCACGCGCTACCGCACTGACTCCCTCCAAATCTCCGGGGGAGGCAGCCGGAAAACCGGCTTCAATCCGGTCAATGCCCAGCTTCTCGAGCTGAAGTGCGATTTCAACCTTCTCTTTCTTGTTCAAGTTCACACCCGGCGATTGCTCCCCGTCACGCAGTGTGGTATCGAAGATATAAATTTTACGCATGAATAACACCTCCCGAGTGGCTGTGGATGAAACGTTGGGCGACCCCTTAAAAAGCGGACATCCCGGACCAGCAGGCGCAGCGGTACCAGGCTCTGTAACAAGCTTGATGCGCTGTCATCCGCCGCTCCGGGATTGATCGCGTTACTATGTGTTCAGCCGGCAGTCAGCTGTCCGGTTAATTACTTCTTAATCCAGTGCATCAGTTCACGAAGCTGGCTGCCAACCTGTTCGATTGGGTGCTCGGCTTCACGACGGCGGGTAGCCGTCATCATGGCCTTGTTGGACTGGTTCTCCAGGATAAAATCGCGTGCGAAACGGCCGGATTGGATATCATCCAGAACACGCTTCATCTCTTTCTTGGTCTCTTCTGTCACAACGCGAGGTCCCGTTACATAGTCACCATACTCCGCTGTGTTGGAGATCGAATCACGCATGGAAGCGAGGCCGCCTTCGTACATCATGTCAACAATCAGCTTCAGCTCATGCAGACATTCGAAGTAAGCCATCTCCGGTGCATAACCGGCTTCAACCAGGGTTTCGAAACCGGCTTTAACCAGTGCACTGGCACCGCCGCAGAGAACTGCCTGCTCACCGAACAGATCGGTTTCGGTTTCTTCACGGAAGGACGTTTCGATAACACCTGCACGTGTACAGCCGATGCCCTTTGCATAAGCAAGACCGATTGCTTGAGCATTGCCTGTTGCGTCCTGCTCGATTGCGATCAGTCCAGGTACGCCGAAGCCTTCTACATACGTGCGGCGAACCATGTGACCCGGCGATTTTGGCGCTACCAGCAGAACGTCCGTGTCCTTGCTAGGTACGATTTGTCCATAATGAACATTAAAGCCGTGGGAGAACATAAGAGCTGCACCCTTCTTCAGGTTAGGCTCAATCTCTTCCTTATAAACCTTAGCTTGGGTTTCATCCGGCATCAGGATTTGGATTACATCCGCACCTTTTACCGCTTCTGCTACTGGCAGAACTTCGAATCCGTCGTTCTTCGCCTTGTCGGCGGATTTGCCGGCGCGAAGACCGATAACGACTTTAAGTCCGCTGTCACGCAGGTTTTGCGCCTGGGCATGGCCCTGGCTTCCGTATCCGATTACTGCGATCGTTTTGTTTTGCAGAACGCCGAGGTCCGCATCTTTTTCGTAAAATAATTTAACTGCCATGAGAATAAAAGCCTCCTTTAGTTTAAACCCTTTTGAACGGGTGATCGAGAGGGGGAGCAGCGTGCCAGCAGTCAGCCCGTTATCCCCCGCTGGAGCACCCGCTCAAAACGGGATTCATCCAGTTGTTATGTACGGCTTAGCGTCCGCTTCAAGAAGACAAGCCGTTATCTGTTTGTTCTATCTTACACTATTTCCAAGCTTGCGGCTAAACATTTATAGTTTACAGCGTTGAAGCAAGCAAGTCTACGAGTCTATGAATATATCGTTGGAGCTGTGCAGCAGAGCCACAACCCCAACGCATGCTGCTTTTGGATCCGTCCTGTTAACGGATGGCCGCATTTCCCCGCGTCATCGCCGTCACGCCTGTTCGGGACAGCTCCTTGATGCCATAAGGCTTGAGGAGTTCGACCATGGCATCAATCTTATCTGTGTCGCCAACCACCTGAACCATCATCGTGCTGGTGCCAATATCGACGACAGCCGCACGGAAGGTTTCTACAACTCCCAGAATTTCAGGTCGTGCCGCCGGCTCCGCTGTCACCTTAATAAGGGCAAGCTCGCGGGCTACCATCGGATTTGCACTCAGATCCACTACCTTGATGACATCAATCAGCTTATACAGCTGCTTGCTGATCTGCTCAAGGGTTTTGTCATCTCCGTGTGTCACAATGACCATACGGGAGAGACCCTCTTCTTCACTGGTTCCTACCGTAATGCTCTCAATATTAAAGCCGCGGCGTCCGAACAAGCCGGATACACGCTGCAGAACGCCGGGCTGGTCGTTCACAAGAACTGCGATCGTATGCTTCTTCATATTTATGCATCCCCCAGTATCATCTCATCGATTGTGTTCCCTTGAGTTACCATCGGATACACATTCTCGCCCTTGCGGACGACAAACTCGACGACAGCAGGTCCATCATGCTGAAGAGCCGCTTCCCACGCTGTGCGTGCCTCTTCCTTATTGGAAGCACGGAACGCTTTTACCCCATAAGCTTCCGCAAGCTTGACGAAATCAGGGCTGCCAGCAAGATCGATATGACTATAGCGGTTGTCGTAGATGATTTCCTGCCACTGGCGGACCATGCCAAGCACCTGGTTATTAATAATAGCGACCTTAACCGGGATGTTGTTAATGGAGCAGATCGCCAGCTCCTGGGCACACATCTGCATGCCGCCGTCTCCATTAATGGATACAACCGTCCGGTCGGGCTGAGCCATCTGTGCGCCGATTGCCGACGGGAATCCGAAGCCCATCGTACCTAGACCGCCCGAGGTGATCCAGGAACGCGGCTGGTTAAACCGGTAATACTGCGCGGCCCACATTTGATGCTGTCCGACATCCGTTGTGACTATGGCTTCCCCTTTGGTCGTTTCGTGAATCATTTCAATAACCCACTGCGGCTTAAGCTCGGCATCGGAATCTACATAGCTGAGCGGCACGTCCTTCTTCCACTGCTGAACCTGAGCGCGCCATGCGTCCGCCTTGTCCGCCCGTTTGGCTGACTGGTTGGCCAGCTCCAGAACAGTCTTGATATCGCCAACAATTGGAATATCGGTCGGTACGTTCTTGCCGATTTCCGCCGGGTCAATATCTATATGAACGATCTTCGCATGAGGGGCGAAGCCCTGAAGCTTCATCGTTACCCGGTCATCGAAGCGGGCGCCGATGTTGATCAGCAGGTCCGAGGCCTGAATCGCCTTGTTGGCCGTGAAGGTTCCGTGCATACCTGGCATCCCCATCCACAGCTCGTGACCGCTCGGGAAAGCACCCAAGCCAAGCAGTGTGGTTGTAACCGGGATCTCTGTCTTCGTTACAAATTCCAGCAGCCCTTCATGCCCTCCGGAGTATACAACTCCGCCTCCTGCGAGAATAACCGGACGCTCTGCTTCCGCAATAGCCTTAACCATTTTGTCAACCTGCTTCAAATTCGGCTGAACCGTTGGATTATAGCCGCGGATACTAACCTCATTAACAGGCTGGAACATAGTCGTTGCAGCGGAGACGTCCTTCGGAATATCAATCAGAACAGGTCCCTTGCGTCCCGTGTTCGCGATATGGAATGCCTCATGAATAATTCTTGGCAGCTCAGCCGCATCACGCACCAGGTAGCTATGCTTCGTAATCGGCATCGTAATACCGATAATATCCGCTTCCTGGAACGCATCCGTTCCGATTGCACTCTGTACCACATTACCCGTAATAACGACCAGCGGCACGGAATCCATAAAAGCAGTCGCGATACCCGTAACCAGGTTGGTTGCTCCCGGGCCCGAGGTAGCGATACAGACGCCGACCTTACCGCTTGCACGCGCATAGCCGTCAGCCGCATGAATTGCCCCCTGCTCGTGGCGGGTCAGAAGATGATTAAAATCCGAGAAGCCATGCATGGCATCATATATATAGAGAACAGCGCCACCAGGATAACCGAATACGCATTCCGCGCCCTCCAGCACGAGACTCCGCAGCAAAATTTCCGAGCCGGTTATGACCTCGGGCTTCGACAGCCTCTCCATGATTTCTTGTTTTGACCGTAGTGTTGCACCTTGCGCACTCATAGTCATCCTCCTTTCGTATCGTAAAGCCATTCCTCTAAAGCAAGCTAAGTTATAAACAACAAAAAAACCTTCCATCCCTAACACATCACTGTGTTGAGGGACGAAAGGTTATCGCTTCCGTGGTACCACCCAAATTTGTTATACATCTCGCAATGCATAACCTCAGCAGGATAAGAACGGCGTGCACGCAAAACGTCCTTACCTTTGGCATCGTAACGCATGCCTTGCGATTTTCCCTAATAGGCGGACAGCTTTTCAGGAAAACAGCTCCGAGGTGAGCTCGTAGAAAAGGGATTTTGGTGACGGTCTCAGCAGGTTCCGTCCACTCTCTGAGCAAAAGAGCCCTTAACACTTCGTCCTCATCATTGCCGATATCAATATAGTTGCTTGTGAATAATTATAAGCTCTGCCTGTATGTTCGTCAAGGATAATATCCGCACTGTTTCAAAAAGTTATACATCCTAATCCGCGCAAGCCCGCCAGCAGCTACATAGTATATCATAACCTGCATTTTGTTCAGCCAACAAGATTACTGACTAGGGGGGATGCCTTGTGATCCGAGCTTATCAGCCCGGCAAGGATTTCACAGCTGTTGCCAGACTTATACGTAATGAGCTCATTCCGCTGTCCCACACGGTCCAAAAGAAGAATATTCCAACTGACGCCGAGCTGGCTGCGAGGCTGTCGGAAGGCAAGTGCTATGTCTCGTGCAGTAAAGGTCGACCGGAAATGCCGGATGCCTTTATTCACATCGTTGCAGTGAATGATACTTTGCATGTTGATATGCTGGCAGTCAGCGCAGCCAGCCAAGGAAGACAGATCGGCAGAAAGCTGATGGTCATCGGCGAAGCTTACGGTATTGCAGAGGGCTGCCGGACAGCCAGACTGCTTGTCGACTTCGGGAATGAGCGTGCTCACCGTTTTTACGACAAGCTTGGTTATCAGACCATCCGCTATCACCCTCAGCTCGCCTGCTTCGAGCTGGCCAAGACCCTGCCAGCGCTTGCCGAGCTGGCTGCCAGCTTACTGCCCGCTAATTAATAGGAATAGGGATACAGCGGATGAACTGCCCCGCCATATGGATAACCGCCGTAAGGCAGTGCACCGCCGCCATACGGGTAACCGGCGTAAGCATTCGGATATCCGCCATAGGCGCCATAACCATATCCGGCCCCGCCGTATGGCTGGGCACCTATAGCCAGCAGATCATACAGCAGAAGCGGAAGAAGCGCCTTTACCCGCACTTTCTTGCCTTTTCCGGCCGGTATAACGTATAAGCGGCCGCGATCAACCCTCTCCAGTCTGCCGCTCACCTTCGCTCCGCTGCTCAAGACGGTGACGATATCTTTACCCACCAGGCTTCGCACCTGCTTCACACTTACTTTAGCCATGCCTGCAACCTCCTTATCCTCGAATGTTACAGGCTATTCGGGAATAAGGTTATTTTCTTGTACCTCTGCCCCCTGTTCTACTATCGGGCGGTAAGATAGACAGATTAGAGGCACAGCCGAAACAAAAAGAAGAGACTGCCCTGCTCAGTGCAAGGCAATCTCTTCTTGTATTGGTCAGCGCTTCAATTAAGAAGCGTTGTTGATCTTTTCTTTGGCGATACCGGCCAGCGAGTTGAACGCGTTCGAATCGTTCACTGCCAGGTCAGCCAGCATCTTGCGGTTTACTTCAACGCCCGCAAGCTTGAGGCCGTACATGAATTTGCTGTAGGACAGGCCGTTCTGGCGTGCTGCAGCGTTGATACGCGTAATCCACAGCTTGCGGAAATCACGCTTCCGCTGACGGCGGTCACGGTATGCGTACAGCAAGGACTTCATCACTTGCTCTTTTGCAGTTTTAAACAGTCTATGTTTGGAACCGAAATAACCTTTCGCCAGCTTCAAAATTCTTTTCCGACGACGTGTGCGGACGAAACCGCCTTTAACTCTTGCCATGTGTAAACCCTCCTGTGGAATCTGCTATATACGTGCAAATAACGAAATTATTTAATTTGTGCAAGACCTTGCTTCAGACGAGCTACGTCGCCAGCTGCCATCAGCGGCTGGTTAGCCAGAACGCGCTTCTGACGTCCGGATTTACCGGAAAGCAGGTGGTTTCTGTATGCTTTGTAACGTTTCACTTTACCAGTTCCGGTAATTTTGAAACGGTCCTTCAAGCTGCTATGTGTTTTCATCTTTGGCATTTGAATGATCCTCCATCTTCATTGGCTTTCTTGTCAATACTAGGCGTTGTTCTTCGGCGCCAAAATCATGATCATGCTCCGGCCTTCCAGCTTCGGTGCACGTTCAACTGTACAGATATCGGCGACTTCCTTGGACAGACGGTCCAGGATACGCTGGCCGATGGACGCATGAGTGATCTCACGGCCGCGGAAGCGGACCGATGCCTTCACCTTGTCGCCCTCACCGAGGAATTTCACGACATTGCGGAATTTCACCTGATAGTCATGCTCCTCGATGTTAGCACGGAACCAAACTTCCTTCAGATCGACGATCTTCTGGTTCTTGCGTGCTTCCTTCTCTTTCTTCTGCTGTTCGTAGCGGAATTTACCGTAGTCCATAATCCGGCATACCGGCGGCTTGGCCGTCGGAGCTACATTGACAAGGTCCATGTTCGCGTCGATAGCCATCTGCAGCGCTTCGCGGATCGGCTTGATACCGATCTGCTCGCCCTCCGGACCCACCAGGCGTACTTCTCTTGCCCGGATCTCGTCATTAATCTGATGATCTCTGCTAATAGTTCTCCACCTCCAAAAATGGTTTGAGCACATTCCTCAACCTATTACCCTGTCTCACTTAAAATAAAAAAATGCGAGCCGCATCCGGCCCGCATTCCATTACCAATCATCGTAGTTAGGCATTCAATCTGTAAAAACAGATTGTGTCGGCCTCTTCGAATCCTAGCAAACCATCCGGCAAGGCCGGGTAGGTGAGAAGCGGGGCGCTTCTGCTTGTGCTGATGAAGAGTATCTCATCACGTACTGATATAGATTACCAGCATCCCAAAAGAAAGTCAACACTTTTATATTAGGATACCTGCTTGCTCTGCACTTCCTCAAGCCGGATAACCCGCGTATGCTTCGTGTGGCTCCACTGCTTGTTGTTCTGCGTGAAGAACGCATAAAACGTGATCGGCCACCAAGACAGCAGGAAGAACGGAAGTGTGAACAAATGAGCGTACATTTTCCAGTTCTTCACCTTCTCGAGGCCAAGCGCCAGCGGGAACTGAATCAGTGCCGCGAAGATCGCGATGAACATGATCCATGACGGTAAATACTCATAGATGGAGACAAACACGTTATCGGCAGGAATCAGGTTGTCCGCCCAGAGCAGTATAGTTGCCACAAATCCGATCAGCACATTATATACCGTTACCGAGTAGAGTGCTGCGTCAAACTTGATAAAGTTCCGTTCCTTGATGCTCTGCCATAGCAGCGGAAAGAAGAAACGGCGGGCAACATTGAAATGCCCCTGCATCCAGCGCAGGCGCTGACGGGCCGAAGCCTGGAACGTGAGCGGCTTCTCATCATACACTTTCGCGTCGTAATTCAGTACGGGGTTAATGCCCCGTTTGATGCAGCGCATCGTAAATTCCAGGTCTTCCACCAGACTCGTGGCTCCCCAGCCCATTTCCTTCAGCAGCTTCGCTTCAAAGCACATGCCCGTGCCGCCCAGGAAGTTCGCCATGCGAAGGTTGGTCCGGGACAGCTGCCACAGACGGTTACAGTACCAGTAGGTAATGCCATATGCCGCTGTTATCCAGGAATCCGAAGGGTTCTTCGTGTCCAGGTAACCCTGGATGACCTGATGTCCTTCGCAAAGATCGTTGTTCATCAGCTTAAGAAAATCGCGGTTAACCAGGTTATCTGCATCAAACATAACAACAGCATCATAGGATTTCGGCATGCTCCAGAGCTCCTTGAGCATCCATTCAATTGCATGGCCCTTGCCGCGCAAATGCGGATTCTGTCTGACGCATGCATGCACGCCGTAGCTGCGCACGACTTCTGCCGTTCCGTCCGTACAGTTATCACAGATGACAAAAATATCAAACAGCTCCTGCGGATAGTCCAGCTTCTGCAGGTTTTCAATCAGCGCGCCGACTACCTCTTCCTCATTGTGCGCCGCTACCAGCACGGCAAAGGATTTGGCTGGCGCATGCTCCTTGCGAAGCTTTCGCTTTGCGATGCCGAACATTGATATCGCGAATTGATACACACCAACAAACGCCATCGCAATCTGTGCTATAACTAGAAAAACATTGACCATATTCGGTTGTGCCCCCTTGAGACCCCATTTTTTATTCTCTCTGTTTTGTATTGCTCTTTTTGTCCAAACGGCGGCAGCTATTTCTCTATATTTCCATACGGCCCTTCTGATTTTCCATGGAATCCGCCGTTTTGTCAAAAGCCGCATAACCGCAGCAGCGTCAGCTTGAAGCAGGTAGCGTCAGCTATCTCTCTATACTAACGGCTAGCAATCCCTTTTTGGTGTTGTTTGCACCAATTAAACGCTTTTTTGAGCTTTTTAGATTCTTTACCCAGTTAGACGAATTAGCCCCCAAAAAAGTTACTTGCCAATGTGACAAAATACTGAACTTCCTCCACCCGCTTCCACCTGCCTGCACTGGGCCAGCAGCCTAGAAAATATAGAATCCCAGGACTGGCGTAGGCTGTACGCACGGCCTCTGGCCGCTAGACTTAGCCGGAGCGCACGGTTATGATATAGCTCCGACAGTGCCGCCGAAAAGGCAGCCGGCTGGTCCGCCGGGCAGCGGATACCGTTAACCATGTGCTCCACGGTATCGGTAACACCTCCGGCATCAGCCACGATTACGGGTGCACCGCATGCCATGGCCTCTAGGACAACGTTGCCGAAGGTCTCTGTAGGCGACGGGAACAGGAAGGTATCGGCAGAGGCATACCACTGCTGCAATTCCGGGCCCTTCAGGAAGCCAAGGAATTTAACCGGCAGCTGCTCCTGCTCGCATCTTTCCTTGAGGGCTTCGGCAGCAGGACCGTCACCTGCCACAACCATCTGGGCATCTGCATTGGTGTTAGCGCGGAAAGCCGCGAAGGCTTCCAAAGCAGTACCGACATTTTTCTCGGGTGCAAGCCTTCCGGCATACATAACGAGGAACCGGTCGGCATCAATCCCGTGGCTCTCAAGCCATGCCTTCCGGTTAACATTGGGATGAAAGGACCGTGTATCCATGCCCCTGCTCCATATTTCGAGCTTATCAGCAGGCCAGCCTTTGTCAAGCAGGTCATTCAGCGTCGATCGGGATGGAACAAAAATTTTGCGGCAGTCTTGATGAAACCAGTTCATATATCTCCATAACATCTTAACCATCCACTGCAGATTATAAAACGGCAGGTAGCGGTCGAAATGAGTATGGTATGATGCTACAAGAGGGATATCATGCTTCTTGGCGTAGTGAATGCCGCACAGCCCCATATTAAAAGGCGTGGCGACATGAATTAGGGTAGGCTGGAATGATGCAAGCGTTTTGCGAAGATGTATAGGATTAGGAAGCGCCAGCCGGCATTCGGGGTAAAGGAAGAAAGGCAGACTGATAAATCTCTCTACCTGGTGGGAAGGTGACGTTTCGGATCTGCTCACAGGATCAGGAGCGAACACCTTGACTTGGACGCCCTGCCTGCGTAAATAATCGGTCCATCTGCCCAGTGTCCGCGCTACACCATTCACATCCGGCTCGAAGGTGTCGGTGAACAACGCCAATCGCATGCCTGTCGCCTCCCTCGCTTCGGTTGTTCAGACAAGCACAGCCGTCCGCAACCCTAAGCCATTTTCTATCGTATTGTAATGGGTATGTGTTAGAGGCAGATCAAATTCCGGTGAATAGATCATAAAGATTTGTAAATTGCGCCCTCTGCATAATGAAGCCATGGCATCTGAATACGATTTAGAAACGGGGCTTGTAAATCGCTTAATTCGGCGTTAACATGGCGAGAACACATGCCGGCTATAATGGAGGTGACCATGAAGAATAATATCGGGGGGACATTAATGGAGCGAATCCGCCACCTGCTGCAAACCGGCGAGCAACGGATGCTGTTCTGGGCGAACCGCCGCTCAATGAACGCTTCGGTTAATACCTGGCTTGGAAGATGGCTTGGCACCATAACGCATATGGGCGGAGCAACCTTTACGCTTGTGACCGCCTTGCTGCTGGGACTGCTTGCGCCGTCCCCATGGAATACCGCAGGCTGGCAGAGCCTAGCAGCGGTCGCAATCAGCCATATTCCCGTCTTCATCGTAAAACGCAAATTCAAACGGCTCAGGCCTTATCAGAAGCTCGAGAAGGTCAATATAGGCAGAAAGCCGCTGGTTGACCCTTCGTTTCCGTCCGGTCACACAACGGCTGTCTTCGCCTGGATGATTCCTTTGCTGATGGCTGAGGCAAGCCTGATGCCCCTGCTCCTGCCGCTGGCTTTTATCATCGGCACGTCTGTCGCCTGGTCCCGCATGTACCTGGGGCTGCATTATCCGTCAGACGTTGCTGTCGGCGGACTGCTTGGCACCGCCACAGCGCTTGGGACATCCTATATCGGCTGGCTGCCCTGAGAGCGCACAGGTTGTCAGGTATCAAGCAGCGGCTCCACCAGCTTATACGTTCATGACAATCTCATTTCTTAATCTATTCCGTTTCATCCGTATCCGTATCAACGTCTTCATCTTCAGCGGCTGCTGCTCCGCCTATGCCGGCGAGCTCGGCCGCTTTGTTCTCCCTGTGGATCCTTAGAGCTTCCTCTCCAATAACCGCTTCCAGCCGGTGTATGTTCATTCCCCTCTCGACAAACTTCGATTCGTATTCCGTCAGAACCAGGTCCTCCCGCAACCCATCTTTATGAAGATCCAGGGAAATATTACGGAGAACGATCTCCATATCGGCGAAGCTGTTAAGCGAGAACTCGAACAGCGACCTCGAGTCGGTCTTGAAATGTATTTCTCCCCGTTCATTCAGGAGCTCCTTGTATTTTTCAAGGAACCGATGGTGCGTCAGCCGTCTTCTGGCATGCTTGCTCTTCGGCCAAGGGTCGCTGAAGTTCAGGAAAATCCGCTCGATTTCACCAGGCTCGAACATGGTTTCAATAAACTCGATATTAGCTCTGAGCAGCGCAAGGTTCGGCGGGGAAGCCTCTCCCTTGTCTTCCCATACGCGGCGGGCCTTCTCGCTGGCGCGGCGGATCAGCTCATCGTACATATCCACGCCAATAAAATTAATTTCCGGATATTTTCCGCTCATTTCACTGATGAACTTGCCTTTACCCATCCCGAGCTCAACATAAATCGGCCGGTCGTTACCAAAGAAAGTATGCCACTTCCCCTTCAATGGACCGGCGTCCAGCACAACAAGATCCTTTTGTTCCTCAATCGTTTCCCGGATTCCTTTTCTCCCACGTAAGCGCATCTTCTTCGTCCTCCATCTGCAAACTAGTCCTTATTGTGCCCAAGAACGGAAGGATTGTAAAGCCTGCCCGGCTTTCTGCGACAAAAAAAATAAGGCCGGATCACGGATCCGGCCGCAGCCTGTTGAGAAACCTCAACAGGCTATATTTATCTTCAACAA
>NZ_JAKGAO010000049.1 GCF_021532315.1 Paenibacillus tarimensis | reverse complement strand
CGGTAGCCCGCCGCCGTGTTCACCAGGCTGCGGTGCTCGATCATCACGCCCTTCGGCTTGCCCGTTGTTCCCGACGTATAGATTACGTACGCCAGGTCCTCTGGGCGGGCTTCATGGAAGTGATCATCCGCTTCAATCGGCGCATTCGCCCGCTCGTCGCTGTACGACGCTTCGTCGTCGAGGTACAGCACCGCCGTCAGCGCCAGCTCTTCTTCGCCGAGCCAGGCTTCGGCGCGATCTCGAAGCGGCGTTTGCGCCAGCAGCACCTTCGCTCCGCTGTCTTCGAGCATGAACCGCACGCGGTCCGCCGGATAATCCGGGTCGAGCGGCACATACGCCCCGCCCGCTTTCCAGACGGCCAGCACGGCCACCAGCAGGTCCACCGAACGCTCGGCGAGAATGCCGACGATCGTCTCCCGGCCGATGCCGCTTGCGCGCAGCGTGGCCGCCAGGCGGTTCGCCCGCTCGTTCAGCTCCGCATACGTCAGCCGGTCGTTCTCGTAGACGACGGCCTCCGCTTCCGGCGTGCGCTCCGCCTGTTCCTCAAACAGCCGGTGGAACGCCGCCGCTGGAGCCGCTTCCGGCTGCGCCGGGTTGAACGCGCCGAGAATTTGTTCTTGTTCCGCCGCCGTCAACATGCCCAGTTCGGCAATCGTCGCAGATGGGTTGCGAAGAATGGATTCAAGCAGCTGCAAGTAGTGAGCGGCCAATTTCTCCACCGTTTCGGGTTTATAAAGAGCCGTTGCGTATTCAAACAGATATTCCAAGCCTTCCTCGATCTCCGTGACGTCCAGGCTGAGATCGAACTTAGAGACAATTTCTTCGCTGGCATACGTCGACAAATGGAGTCCCGGAAGCTGGATTTCCAAATTCTCTGTATTCTGCAAAGCAAACATCGTATCGAACAGCGGATTGCGGCTTAAATCGCGAGCCACGTTCACCTTATCCACCAGTTCCTCAAACGGATAATTCTGATGTTCAAAAGCGCCCAGCGTCGTCTCCTTGATTTCCTTCAAGTAGTCAAGGAAGGTCTTGCCGGCAGCCGGATAATTGCGGATCGCCAAGGTATTGACGAACATCCCGATCAGCGGCTGAACGTCGCTGTGATTTCTTCCCGCGATCGGCGTGCCAACCACCACGTCTTCCTGCCCTGTATATTTGTGCAGCAATATGGTATAACCAGCGAGCAGAACCATATACAGCGTTGCGCCGTTCTCGGCTGCAAGCCGTTTCAGACCCTCGCTTGTCTCGCTATTCATAAACAATTGCAGCGAGCGGCCCTCGTAGCTCTGCATAGCCGGGCGCGGATAGTCCGTCGGCAGTTCCAAAACCGGCAGCTCTCCGCGGAACATGTCGAGCCAGTAGGCTTCCTGCTTGGCAAGCTGAGCTTTCTGCTCGTCCGATTGCTGCCATACCGCATAATCCTTGTACTGAATGCGGAGCGGCTCCAGCTGCTCCCCGCTGTACAAGCGGACGAATTCTTCGATCAGCACGTCAATCGAAACGCCGTCCGATACGATATGATGCGTATCGAACATCAGAATGTGCCGGTCAGGCGCCAGCTCGGCAAGGCCTACCCGCAGAAGCGGCGGCTTCGCGAGATCAAACGGACGAACGAACTCACGCACCGTTTCTTCCGCCTGCTCCACGCTGATCTGCACATATTCCACCTGGAATCCGGCTTCTTCGTAAACCCGCTGAACCGCCTCGCCTTTTACCATCTCAAAGCCGGTACGCAGCGTTTCATGACGAGCTACGAGCGCGCGGAACGCTTCTTCAAACCGCTGCCGGTCAAGCTCCCCTTCGAGCAGCATAGCTCCCGGTATGTTGTAGCTCAGCTCGGCTCCTTCCAGCTGGTTCAAGATATAGAGACGTTTCTGAGCGGAAGAGAGCGGATAATACTCGCTTGGTTCCGCGGCCGGAATAGCCGTGAACGAGCCGGTCTCCAGTCGCTCCACAGCCGCGGCCATTTCTTCAACCGTCGAGTAGCGGAAAACGTCGCGAAGCGGGAACTCGGCGCCTAGCTCCTTATGCATTTTGCTGACCAGCGTCGTCGCCCGCAGGGAGTGTCCGCCGAGGTCGAAGAAGTTGTCCGTTACGCCTACCGCCTGCTCCCGAACAAGCACATCCTGCCAAATGGCGGCCAGCTTCGCCTCCAGTTCGGTGCGCGGCGCTACGTATTCGCGGCCTCCGCCTGCTCCCCCTTCCGGCGCCGGCAGCGCCTTCCGGTCGATCTTTCCGTTCGGCGTCAGGGGCAGGCGTTCCAGCTCCACGAAGTACGACGGGATCATGTACCCTGGCAGCTCGCTGGCAATCGCCCGCTTCAGGTCCGCCGCCGTCAAGCCTTCTTCCGCTGTATAATAAGCGCACAAAGCTTTCTGGCCTTCTTGGTCTTCTCTGACGACGACGACCGCTTCCTTCACGCCATCTGCACTCAGAAGCTTCGATTCGACTTCGCCCGTCTCGATCCGGTAGCCCCGGATTTTCGCCTGGTTGTCGATCCGGCCGATGAAGTCCACATTGCCGTCTTCCATCCACCGCGCCAAGTCTCCCGTTCGGTACAGCCGCTCGCCCGCTTCGAACGGGCTGTCAACGAACTTCTCTTTCGTCAGCTCCGGACGGTTCAAGTACCCGCGCGCCACTCCGGCTCCACCGATAACCAGCTCGCCCAGCACCCCGACCGGCACCGGATTCAGATGCGCGTCCACGATGTAGAATTTCGCATTCAGCCACGCTTTGCCGATCGGTACATTGCCTGTCTGCGGCAGCTTCGCCAGCTCCTCGTCGTAGAAGCTTGAGTCTATCGCTGCTTCCGTCACGCCGTATGCGTTGATGATCCGGAACACCGAGCCGAAGCGC
>NZ_JAKGAO010000048.1 GCF_021532315.1 Paenibacillus tarimensis | reverse complement strand
TAAGTTCTAACACTTCATTCGCATCCGGTTTTCAGGGTGTAACCTATACCCGATCAAGACAGCAGTCCCAACTGGGACTGTTTTTTTTGCGTTGTCTTTGGTATTCTACAATTTCCTTTTTCTAACGTCCTGCAATTCCCTATGCTAAGCTGAGCCGCTGTGAGCAATCATATTACAGTAGTCCTACAAGCTGAATCAGACAAGGGAGGATAACATTTTGAAGCGAAAAGCACTTTCGATGGGCTGTGTGGTTGGCGTGTCTGCAATGCTGTTGGCAGGCTGTGGCGGTAACGACAATGCGAATGACAATGGGATGACAGCACAAGGTACAGGTAATCGTGGTGGTATTATTCGTAATCAAGCCAATTATCGGGATGGCAATGCTATTGGCATGCGGGACAACATGAACAACAGGGATAATGGGCTGTTTGGTACAGGCGTAGGAACCAATGGAGGCGGCACTGGTCGTAACAACTTAAATACAATGAATCCTGCTGGAACTGGTCAGACTGGTAATGGCACATTCGGCAACCGCACTGGCGGCGTTATGAACGGTACCACTGCTGGTGGTATGACGAGTACCGCTGGAGATACCGCTACTCGCACAGGTAATCGTACTGGAGGCCTCGGTGATTTGTTCGGCATGAATAATGATGACGACAATATGTTTGGCCGCAACAATGGGATGAACACCGGAGGAAACGGTGGCGGCATTGGCTCTCTCTTCGGTTTTGGTGACAATAATCGCGGAACTGGAAATGGAACTAGAACAGGAACAGGAACAGGAACAGGTACTATGACCGATGGGGGAATGACAGGTCTCTCGACTGCCCTTTCTATTGATGATCAGCTTGCAACACTTGGTTATCACAATGCCCTAGTGCTTGGTAATGCCATTTTTGTAGCTGATGATAATAATGGTGGTCAAAATGGTGGTTCTGCCGGCGGTACAGGAACTGGTATGGGCGCTAATGCAGGTAACGGTACAGGTACAAGCGGTGGGAGAACAGGTATGTCACGCACGGCTTCTCATGCACGCATCGGAAGCATGCTAAGTGGAGACACACATGTTTTTACAGTAAGCGGACAAGAATCGAAGCAGGCATTGCGCCGGGTCAAAGATAAGCTTGAACAAGCTAGCTCGTTGGATGAGGGAACAATCTCCACAGATATTCGCACTATCTTGAAGAATGCTAAACCGATGAGTAGTACAGACATGGGCATGAATACGGGAACAGGAACTACCGGGATGACAGGTAATACTGCTGGTACAACTCGTACACCAGGGCGTACAGCTACGGAATAGTGACTGAACCAGAATCCTTGCGGTGAATCTACCGTGAGGATTTTGGTTTTTAGCATATAGTGGCTTCCAAATAAACTGATAATAATAACAGGCATTGATCGCCAATGCAGATGGAATAAGGGAGCCTAACGATGAAGACTAGGGATCGGAAGAACAGTCATTTAGAAGATAAATTATAGCTCAAACTATGAATCTTGCATCCGATTTGGTTAACCTTAAAAACGCAGCGCAGTTCGTCTTCCGTGTCGCATTGTTGGACAAACTCTTTACGATGTATAAGTTACCTGTTATAGGACCAGCCTTTCAGCACAAAATAATGTAGCACCAAGCAGTTAAACGAAAGGATGAGGTATATGAGCAGAAACGTTAATTTTAATCGGAATCGTAATAGTAATATTAGCCACAATAACCAGGATAAATCTCATGTTCACGGCGGTGAGTTTAGAAAAGGAAGACTCAGTCAGTACAAGAACAATAACCCTCTCGGCCAGGAATATCCCAACGAATATGTATCCGCTTCGGATGAGGACAAGGATTAACAAAGTGATTAAGCCTGGCTGTTTTTCCATGCGGGAATACGGCTTTGGCTTTTTATTTTTTAGGGGGTGTACTTCCTTATGGAAGACCGTGAGGCGTTAATACAGCGCTTTAAACGTTATTATGAGGATAACCGCATCACAGCAGATATTGATAACAGTTTTAACGATGCCTATGAGGCACTGACTTTTTCTGTAATTGATGAGATTGGAAATTGCGCGAAACGTGAAGACCTGCACTCTATACAATCCGTTGTAAGGGAGTTTGATGAAATACGCAGCTCCGTACATGGCAGCAATGATTCCGTCAAAGAGCGTTTTGAAGAAGAGTATAAGAGTCGGCATTAGCGCTTGTATGATAATGGCTTACATCTCAGAAATACACTGGATAAAGCTGAGCCGCTTTAAGCAATTCTATATACTGCGGGACAGACAAAGGCTTAACAAGCAGTTGTGAAGGGAGGTGGCAGATGTGGCGAAAAAGAACAAACGTGCATCGAAAGCTGACGTTCAGTCAACAGAGCTTAACAAAATGCCAGAAGTAAATAACACGGATGCAGAATTTTCTGAAGAATTGACACAGAACAAGAAGAAGAAAAAGAACAAGTAAGCTTCATGTATTCGCTGCCCCGGATCATTGTTGTTGATGTTCGGGGCCTTAATTGCCATAACAATAACAAGGATGGGTGATTGGGTGTATGTCCTATACGTGCTATCACTGCAGTAAGGAATCGACAACAGCCCATAGTTTGACGATTTACGATAAAACAGGGGTCGAAGATCGAATTGAAGTGCTGTGCAGTTCATGTTACAGCGAATGGCTTCACTCTTTAAAAGGATAAATCAAAAAGCTGGCTGGCTCCGTCCAGCCTTTTCTGAACAGCTACAACTGGAGGCGGCTAATGGGAGTTACTCTGGGAAAATGCCTGCTGCAAGAATGTTTGGATAAGCAAGGCCTATCCGTTATCTCTTTATCAGTGGAGCTTAGGGCCAAGCCGGAAAAGCTTCTTGATTATATAGAAGGCAAGCGGATCATGCCGCTTAAGACAGCGATCTCGATAGCACGAGCGATTGACTGTAAGGTGGAAGACTTGTACGAGATTGAAGAAATCCACTAAATCTGACGGATAAGTTAGAGCTACTCATCGATAAGCTCTAACAAAAATTCATCGTATTCCTCTTCGGGTAATGCCGCAATTTGCTGTTTTATTCGATAGGCGCCTTCCGCTGCTGTCATTCTTATGTAGTCATCAAGCTCTAATGCTGCCATTCTAGCCTGCAAATCTGTTGAGCCATGAAGCTGAATATAGTCCACAATATCGCCTAGGGGCAGCTTCTTTAGTGTCCAGATACTGATCCGTTCCACGGGATTACCTCCTCCGTCATATTCTGGCTTACTTCTATATAACGTGGATTTAACTACTTGCTTTTATTCATCTTGGCAGGATTAATAAACCAGTTGCGTATCACATGCTGCTCGTGGTATCCTATGAATCCTGCCGCAAGCGGGGCTGGCGAGTGAATAAGGTTTCGAACGGTTGTACTAGCCGGCAAAGAATGAGTGACAAAAATAAACACTTGCATATGCTCTGCGTATTATGGTATATTCTAATTCCGGTCGCGAGAGCGGCATGGACAAGCAAGACACAGAGTAAGACAAACGAAGTAATTGTTCTTTGAAAACTGAACA
>NZ_JAKGAO010000047.1 GCF_021532315.1 Paenibacillus tarimensis | reverse complement strand
AGCATCGCGCCCTTCGGCTTGCCCGTCGTGCCCGAGGTGTAGATGATGTACGCCAGATCGGACGGCTCATTGATGGGCTCAGGATCAGCGGCCTCCGCCGGAGCTGCCTCAAGCCCTGCTGCCCATACAGGCTCCAGCTCGTCCAGCCTTAGCAGCTGGCCCGTGAATGACTCCGGCACTTGACCAGTGCCATCGGTCAGCAGCCAGGCCGCACCGCTGTCCTCCAGCATATACCGCACCCTCTCCCGCGGATACGCAGGATCAACCGGCAGGTAAGCCCCGCCTGCCTTCAGCACGGCCAGCAGTGCTGCCACCATTGACACCGAGCGGTCCGCCATAACAGCCGCGATGGTTCCCCGGCCCGCGCCGCCCGCGCGTAAGCGGTGAGCAAGAGCGTTCGCCCGGCTGTTCAGCTCCCGGTAGGTCAGCCGCCGGCCTTCATGCACGAGCGCAGTCCGGTCCGCCCAGAGCGCCGCCTGCTCCTCGAAGATCTGATGAATTGTCTTGCTGCGGGGGTATTCCGCCGCTGTCCGGTTCCAGCCATACAGCAGATTATGTTCTTCCGCCTCTGACAGCACAGTAATATCCTGCAGCAGCATGTCCGGATTGTCTGCTACCTGCTCGAGAACCCGTGTGTAGTACCCTGCCAGCCGCTCAGCCGTTTCCTGCCGGAACAGCCGGGTGCTGTACTCCAGATTGAATCCGATGGTACCATCCTGCTCATACTCCACCGCACTCAATGTCAGATCGAACTTGGCCATCCTGTATTCAAGCGGGTACGGCTGGAAGGTTAGACCATAGTCGCGGCTTTCCGCCTCTTCGGCATTCTGCATGACAAACATCGTCTCAAAGACGGGATTGCGGCTCATGTCGCGCTCCACCCGTAGACGGGAGGCCAGCTCCTCGAACGGGTAATCCTGATGCTCGAAGGCCGCGAGCATATGATCCTTCATCTTTCCGGCGAATGACCGGAAGCTCTGACCGGCCGCCGGTCTGCTCCGCAGAGCCAGCGTATTGACGAACATGCCGAACACCTGCGCAAGCTCCGCCTGCGGCCGCCCTGCTGTCGGCACGCCAGTAATAATATCATCCTGGCCCGAGCATTTGCCCAGCAGCACATGATAGGCGGACAGCAGCAGAGTGAAGAGCGTAGACTGCTGATCAGCCGCCAGCTTATTGATGCGGGCAGCCAGCTCAGGCTCCAGCCTGAATGATAGCGTAGCCCCTTCGAAGCTCTTGACAGCCGGACGCGGATAGTCCGCCGGAAGCTGCAGCTGCGGCAGCTCGCCATCCAGCACAGACAGCCAGTACTTCTCCTGTTCAGCAAGCCGCTCACGCTGCTTCGGCTCCTGCTGCCATACCGCATAGTCTTTGTACTGAATAGCCAGCGGCTCAAGGGCTTCGCCGTTATAGAGGCGGTTAAACTCATCCACCAGGATATTCATGGACACGCCGTCCGAGATGATATGGTGAAAATCCGCCAGCAGGATATAGCGGTCCTCTGCGCATTGAATCCAGCCGGCCCGCATGAGCGGTGCTTCACTGAGGTCAAATGGCTGGATGAAGCTCTTCACAAGCTCCCTCACCTTATCCTGTTCCTCGCTGCTGCCGAGGCCCGCTGGAAGTGCGACCAGCTTCATCTCCAGCTCAGCGGACTCATGAATGCGCTGGACCGGCTCCTTATTCACCATATGGAATGAGGTGCGGAGCGCCTCATGCCGTTCGGTCAGCTGCCGGAATACCCGCTTCACCCGCTGCGTATCCAGCTTGCCCGTTACCTCGACAACAGCCGGCATGTTATATCCGGTCTGTCCCGGATTCATCTGCTGGAGCAGATACATTCTGCGCTGGGCGTAAGACAGCGGATAATGGGGCTGCTTCGGCGCCTGCGGGATGCGGGTGTACGCTTCTCCCTGCCCTGCGGCCTGGTCGATATAATCCGCCTGCATATGCAGCAGCGGACGGGCGAACACCTCCCGCAGCGGCAGCTCCGCGCCGAGCTCCTTGTGAACGCGAGACACCAGCGTCATCGCCTTCAGCGAGTGGCCTCCCGCCTCGAAGAACGACAGCTCCCGGCCCGCTTCAGCCGTACCCAGCACCTCCTGCCAGATCGCTGCCAGCTTCCGCTCCGTCTCCGTGCGCGGCGGGCCTCCCGCCATGCCGCCCCCCTGGCCCAGCTCCGGCCTCGGCAGCGCCTTGCGGTCGATCTTGCCGTTTGGCGACAGCGGCAGCTCCGCCAGCACCTGCACCGATGCCGGCACCATATACTCCGGCAGATGCCGCGCCAGGTAAGCCTTCAGCTCCGCCGGCTCCGGCGCCGCTTCACCTGCGGCTGTCACATACGCCGCCAGCTGCTTCACGCCCCCGGCATCCTCCACATCCAGCACGACCGCTTCCTTCACCCGGCCATGCTCGGCCAGCCGGGCCTCAATCTCGCCCAGCTCGATCCGGAAGCCCCGGATCTTCACCTGATAATCCTTCCGGCCATAGAACTCGATGTTGCCGTCCGGCAGCCACCGTCCGAGGTCTCCCGTCCGGTACATCCGCACGCCTTCCTCCTCCCGGAACGGGTCTTCCAGGAATACCTCCGCTGTCCGCTTCGGGTCACGCAGATACCCCCGTCCCACCCCGATGCCCGAGACGCAGATTTCGCCGATTGTGCCCACCGGGCACAGCCTCAGCTGGTCGTCCACGATATACATCCGCATGTTGCGGATCGGCCTGCCGATCGGCACCGGCTCGCTCTCCGGCGGCTTATCCATCACATACTGGCTGATGTCATCCGCCGCCTCGGCCGGACCGTAGGCGTTCACCATCCGGATGTCCGGGCACAGCCCGAACCACCGCCGCACCATCGCCGGCTTCACCGTCTCCCCGGTGATCATCAGATACTTCAGGTCCGGCAGCCGGATGCCGGTCTCCTCCATGTGATCCATCATGACGCTAAGGTACGAAGGCACGACCTCCAGAATAGCTGTCTTGTCCTCGATCATCCGCTCCATTAACCGTGCCGGCTCCAGGACCAGCTCATTCGGGTAGATCGCCGTTACACCGCCTGCGGTCAGGGCGGCGACGAACTGCCAGACCGAGATATCGAAGCAGTGGCTGGCGTTCTGCGCCAGCACCGTCCCTTCCTTAATGTCCAGCTCCTCGGTCTCCGCCAGGATATGATTGAGCATGCCCGCATGCTCAATCATCGTGCCCTTCGGCGTTCCGGTTGAACCGGAGGTGTAGATGACATACGCCAGCTGGCTTGGCTTGACCGGCAGCCCGATATTGTCAGCCGGTTCCTGTGCGATCGTACCCGCCAGCCTGTCGAGCAGAATAAGCTTGCGGCTGCGCCCAGAGGAACTCTCCGGTGCACGGTCTGTTGAACTGCCGGCTGCGTACTCCTCCCATGCACTTACGGATTCAGAATTACCGATAATGAATCGGACCCCCGACTCGTGAATAATGGTCTGCTGACGGGCAGCCGGGTAGCCGGGATCAACCGGGACATAGGCTCCGCCGGCTTTCCAGACTGCCAGAATCGCGGCCAGCATGTCCGGCGAACGGTCCATCAGAATAGCGACCAGCTCTTCCCGGGCCGTACCCTGTGCCAGCAGGTACCTGGCCAGCTGATTCACCCGCGCATTCAGCGCTCCGTAGCTGATCCGCTCGTTCCCGAACAGGACGGCTGTCCTCCCCGGCTCACGTGCTACCTGCGCCTCGAACAGCTCATGCACTGTCTTCTGCGGCACCTCCGCGTCTGTCGCGTTGAACGCTGCAGCCAGCCGCTTCTTCTCCTCCTCCGTTAACAGTTCAATATCGGAGATTCTGATATCCGGGTCAGCTGCCGCCTGTACCGCGATGTGCTCCACGTGTGCTGCCAGCTGTTCAATGAAGGCCGGATCATAGATTTCCGCGTTGAAGCTGAACTGGAAGGTAAGACCCTCGCCCGGCGCAACAGTAATATCAAAATCGTAGTTTGTCTGCTCGTACGCATGAAAGCCGCAAATCTGGAAATCCGAACCGGTTTCCTCTGCTGTATCTTCTAGCTCCTGCTGCACAGGATAGTTCTCGAAGACAAGAATGTGGTCGAGCAGATGCTGCTTCAGCAGTGTCTTGTTCTGAATTTCGTACAGCGGCACGAAGCTGTAGGCTTCTGCCTCGAGCGACGCTTCCTGAACCCGGCGGACAAGGGACGCGAAGCTTCCCCCATCCGCTGTGACCCGGACCGGCACCGTGTTAATAAACAGCCCCACCATGTCCTCAATGCCCGGAATGCCAGACGGTCTGCCCGAGACGACCGCGCCGAACACGGCATCCTCCGTACGGTTGTACTTCTGAAGCAGAATGCCCCAGATACACTGGACTACCGTGCTCATCGTGGCCTGGCTGGTGACCGCCAGCCGCTGCAGCGCCGCTGTAGTCTCCTCCGGCAGGCTGCGGCTGACGGTCTGCTGGCGGTAAGCGCCTGTGCGTTCCGCCTGCCCTACCTTCGGTATGGATGCGGTCTGCTCGTAGCCGGCAAGGGTGCGCTCCCAGTAGCCGAGTGCCTCCTCCCTGTCCTGCTCGCCAAGCCAGGCAATGTAGCTGCTGTATGGCGCTGTTTTGCCCCGCGGTACCGGAAGGCCCTGCTGCTTCAGCTGATAATACTCCATGAAATGCTTCATAACGATGCTGACGCACCAGCCGTCCATAACGATATGGTGATGGCTCCACAACCAGCGGTAGGACGCCTCTCCCAGCCTGATAACGGCCAGCCGCATCAGCGGGTCGCGGACAAGGTCGAAGCCTTTTGCCATATCCGCCGCCTTGAATTCCTCCAGCTTCTCCTTCTGCTTATCCGGCCCGAACGCTCTCCAGTCCTCGTAATGAACCTTGATCGGCCGCTCCTTCAGCACAACCTGCCGGGGCTGCTTGACCTTGTCTGTCACAAACAGCGTGCGGAATACATCATGACGCGCAATCACCGCATTCATGCTCTCTTCCACCAGCTGAACGTCAACCCGGCCGGCTATGTCGAATTCGATTTGTTCAAAATAGGCCGTTGATTCGCTATCCAGCATGGCATGAAACAAGATGCCCTCCTGCATTGGCGACAACGCGTAAATGTCCTGAATCTCCGGCTTTTTGCCCATATCCAAACCACCTAACATTAGAGTGAACTGATGATGTCCTCGATGTCCCCGAGCTCTTCAAGCGACATGTCCTTATCCGTATAATCAGATGCCGTCCGCTGCGAGCCGTCTCTTGATACACAGTGCTCCATCACACGGAGCAGCTGCTCCCTGTACAGGTCCATCAGCTGGCGAATGGCTGATTCCGTAAATTCTGCCGGATGGTAGTTAAATGACAGGGCCAGCTTGCCGCCGCTTACCATACCGTTAATATCAAGCGCAAAGGTCCGCTCCATATCCGGGCTGAGCGAATGCCCCATGGATAAGGGTGACACAGACAGGCCGCGGCCCTGAACATCCTGATCGAACTGGCCCAAATAATTGAAGCTGATTTCCGGCCGTGCGCGCTCCCGTCCATCAGGCAGAACTTCCGCTTGCGACAGGTAGGCCAGAATGCCGTATCCGATTCCCTTGTTCGGAATTCGTCTCAGGTCGTCCTTTACCCGCTTAATAACGTAGGACAGCTGCTCATCCCCGGACAACGATGCCGGCGCCTGCGTGTCGATCACCACCGGATACATCGTCGTAAACCAGCCCACTGTGCGGTTGATATCCATGCCCTGCAAAATCTGCTCGCGTCCGTGACCTTCCAGGTTAATCTTAATCCGCTCCATGCTGTTCCACTGCCTGAAGGCCAGGCCAAGCGCTGTGAGCAGCACATCGTTAATTTCCGTATTGTACGCCCGGTGCACGCGCTTCAGCAGCATGTCCGTCTCGCTTTCCGACAGCTCCATGAAGGCGGTCTCCGCTTCCTTCCTCCTGCCTCTGGCTTTCCCGGCATCCCCGTCAACGAGCGGCGCAATCTCCGCCTGTTCAATTTGCAGCCAGTACTCCCGTTCCTTGAGCGCCTTGCGGCTGCCTGCGTACAGCAGCAGCTGCTCCGCATAATCCTTGTAGGAGTGGGTCTTCGGCTGGAAAACGATCTCCTCGCCCCTGGCTGCCTGTCCGAAGCCCTGCTGAAGGTCCTCCAGCAGAATTCGCCAGGACACGCCATCGACGACCAGATGGTGAAGGACCATCAGCAGATGATCGCCGTCCGCTGTCTTGAACCAGCCGAGCTTCAGCAGCGGCCCCTCCTGCAGATTCAGGCTCACTTGAAGCCGGCCTGCAAGCTCTTCAATCTCGTCCTCCGGATTAATCCGGTCGCGCAGATCATACGCATGCAGCTCATACAGCGGCTCCTCGCCGCCGCGGTTGACCTGCTTCACCCCGCATATTCCGGTGCCGTCCAGCCTGTAAACCATCCGCAGGGCGTCATGGTGCAGAACCAGCTGCCGGAATACGCGGCGGATTGCCCCTTCATCGAATCCATCCGGGTTATGAAGCATCACGGACTGGTTATAATGATGGGCATCTGTAAACTCCTGCTCGAAGAACCAACGCTGAACCGGTGCCAGCGGTACCTCTCCTTCCACGATTCCCTGGTCAATCTGCTTCACCTGCACGGTCACCCATTCGCTTAAGCCCGATATGGTAGGGCAGCGGAACAAATCCTTCATTTCCATACTGTAGCCATAGGTATGAAGCCTCGCTGAAACCTGAATCGCCTTGATGGAATCCCCGCCCAGCTCGAAGAAGTCATCATTGATTCCGACACGGGCAGCACCCAGCACATCCTGCCAGATCGCTGTGAGCGCCTCTTCCACCGGGTTCCGCGGCGGCGCATACGCTGTGTCAGCCTGCATATGCTGCTGCGGCTCCGGCAGCGCCTTTCGGTCCACCTTCCCGTTGGCAGTGAGCGGGATCGCATCCAGGCGTACAAAGTAAGACGGCACCATATACTCTGGCACTACCGACTTCATGTAGCTCCGCAGCTCTGAACCTCCCGGAGCCTTGTCCGCTTCTTCACGCCTCCCGGTGTAATAGGCGCACAGGTATGCTTGCCCGTCTCCGTTATCGCGGGCGAGAACAACCGCCTCCTGTACGGCTTCATGCCGCA
>NZ_JAKGAO010000046.1 GCF_021532315.1 Paenibacillus tarimensis | reverse complement strand
TCAGTCACTTAAGGCAGTGAGGGTTCGTGAATGCAAGTACGTTAGATGAAATTGACCTAAAGGCGGAAAAACATTGAGACTTTCAAACACACCAATTATAAGTTCAATAGGATTAATTATTTTTGCACTTACCTTTACTATGAATATGGTCTTTAAGTATTCTAGAACTTCAGATGTAGGGATAGCTATGCTGCTATCACTTGTAAATGCAGTACTTTTATTTTTCACATTACTTTGGGTCGTTTTGGGGATCATTGAGTTAAAATTATTTGTTAAATCATATAAAGACTTAAGAAATAGAACAGAATTTAGTGATTTAGGTAAGGATGAATACAACAAGAAGATTCGAAGACTCAGATTATGTTTTTTAGTAAATTTATGTTATTTGGTTGTTTTCATTTGTCAGCTTGGGTACGTAATATTTAACTGGGATGAGATAAACATATAAAAAGGAGATGTGTGTATGGGTCTCGAGGAAGAGGTCAACATCATCTAACACCGCATTCACGTATCGGGGCATTCGCCCCTCGGTCCGCGAGAAGCATTTTCTAAAGTAGCAGATTCAGCGGACAAGCCTGCACTGGCTAAGTCTTCGACCCGGCGATCCGATCGCTCCGCTTAATCGGTCGGCAGCTTAAGCCAGTGAGGGTTCGTGAACACATGCACGTTATATGACATGGCTGAATAAGGCAAAGGAGTGGAGTCATGGAGCAAGTAAGAAATCTCATTCTAACTAGGAAGCCTGGGGTTAAAGATGAGGACATTAACATAACAGAAGAGATGTTAGGGATCAGATTTCCCAATAAATACAAACAGTTAGTTAATGTGGTTAATCAAGCTGAGGTGGGGGAGTGGATTTTGTTCCCAATTAAAGATAGTCAAAGAATCCATAAGACATTTGATGACATTGTTAAAAACAACAAAGATACGGATCTACCTGATGAGTACATTGCATTCGCTGAGGATGGGACAGGAGACTTATTATGCTATAGGGTAAGCGATGGGGCTATGGGTGAGCAAATATATTTATGGAATCATGAAGAAGGCAGTGTTGAAGAGATATATAAGGATATTGAAGAGATGATAATTGATTTATCATGATTAAAGTGCAGTTTTGGAGTAATTCAGAGAAGTCAGCCACGTCATATAACACAGCATTCACGCATCGGGGCTTGCGCCCCTCGGTCCGCAGAAGCATTTTCTAAAGTAGCTAATTCAGCGGACAATCCCCGCACTGGCTAAGATAGGAGCTATCTAAGCCAGTGGGGGTTCGTGAATGCAAGAACGTTATACGAAACCCAAGTATAAATGACTAAACCGCAAAAACCTGGAAAGGCTTCTTCTATAATCAATTAAACAAATACATACCTATTTACAGAAAGAGTAGTAGACAACAATAACGACTATAATTAAATGAAGTATTTAGTAGCATTTTACTTGGGAGGGGACAGATGAACGCATTATATATTCTTTTCGCGGTAGCATTGGCAGTCGTTTCAATCTTCACAGGGGAAGTGGTAACTTACATAGCTCTTGGATTTATTCTAATGGCATTACATAACATCTTACAGGTGTTGAAAGAAATCTCAGCAAAACTTGATAGAAGAAATTAAAACACAATTGATATGAAAGATGATTCGGAGATGCCCAGGGCTTCGTATAACTCCGCATTCACGCTGCGGGGCTGTCGCCCCTTGGTCCGCCCGAGGAGATTCAAGGATGAGGAGTCAAGCGGACAACCCTGCACTGGCTAAGTCTTCGACCCGACGATCCGATCGCTTCGCTTAATCGATCGGTAGCTTAAGCCAGTGAGGGTTCATGAATATAACAACGTTATATGACAGCATCAGAAGTGCAAAAAGATTGTTGTAATTTTCAGCTGTAAAACTTGCTTGGTTTATCTTTAATATTGAATTCCATTACTTGCAAGGTGTTGACCAGTAAAAATTTTTAAAGGGAGAGGTGAAAAAGCATGAGTGAAGATTTTAGCAAAGAAAATAGTATGACTAATAGCACTTTTGCCTTGGAGAGCTTGAAGAACATACAAGAATTGATACGTTTTATAGATACTAAGGCTAGTGCGCTTTTGGTCGTGTATGGCTTAATTTTAACTGTATTTATGGATACAGCAAAAAAAATGAGTTTTATAAATATCACAAAGATGGATATTTATGATGCACTTGTGTCTATGCTTGTTCTTATTGTAGGAATTTTTCTTGTCATTTTATTAGTTTACCAACTTTACTTTATTATTATGCAAGTTCTAAAGCCGAGGCTATCAATGAATTATAAGGTTGATGAATACTCTATTTTTTACTTTGAACATGTAGCAAGTATGAAGAAATCTGATGTGTTAGAAAGATATTTAACTGCAAATGAAACAGTCATGGTAGAAGAGATAGTAGGACAAGTGTACGAAGTTTCAAAGATAATGAAAATAAAAACTCATCGTTTAAAGAAGGCAATGGAATATCTTTTTGTTAATCTTGTTTTATTACTCTTATATATTTTTTTGAGCAACATTTAATTCTCACAATGGGCAAGTACTTATATCAAATTATCTATATTGGAGGCTAACTGTGAAAAGCTTAGATTATAACTACAAAGATCGCAAGAAGAAAGTTGAAGAGATATTAGACAATACGGATAAGGTTAATGAAGTGGATAAGTTTCCAAGAGACGAGGATTTTACCTATACGAATGCATATAAAGCGTGGGCAGGAGCGATTTTTGTTGATTTAAGAGACTCCACTACGTTGTTTACCAGTAATAATGATGTAGATATTGCAAAAGTGATCCGGGGCTTTACATCAGAAATTATTGAAATACTAAGAAAAGATCTTGAATCTAATGATTTGAAAGAGATAGGTATAAGAGGTGATTGTGTTTTTGCTGTTTATTCTACCCCATTAAAAAAGGATATATATGAGATTGCAGACAGAGCCTTTTATATCAATACGTATATGAAAATGTTAAATAAATTATTGGAAAACCGTTCTTTGCCCACTATTAAAGCGGGGATAGGCTTAGCAACCAATCCAACACTTGCAGTAAAAGCCGGAAGAAAGTCTTCAGGAATTCATAATTTAGTATGGATTGGTGAATCTGTTGCAAAGGCATCCAATTTATCTGATTTGGGTAACAAAAGTGGAAATAAGGCTATTGTTATGTCTTCGGTTTTTTATAGTAACTATATTGATGAAGCTTCTGAGGAGGCGAAGAATTGGTGGACACAAAAGTACGATAGTTCATACGGAACTTACTATCATGGGGATGTAGTAAAATCGGCTTTTAACGACTGGATTAAAGATGGAATGAAAGATTAGCTATCAAGAATGATCGGACAGAGATAGTTTAATTCAATAAAAGAGACGATCAAAACACTAATGTTAGTTACTTCCAAGAAGTGATTCCGTCGTATAACATAATATTCAAGCTGCGACTCCTAACGGAGCCTTGGTCTGCTGGATGAATTTCGTAGAAGCTCTTCAGCAGACACATCCGACTACGTCGGACGTCATGAATACATTCACGTTATCCGAAACCTCCAGAAGGGCTTAGATTGATGATGAACATCAAATGGATCAGACGTAAATATGAAATTAAGTAGTTGCTTATGATTTAGTACGGTTTATTTAAAATCTAAATGCCAAAACAGCATAAGAATAACGTGATTATAACTTGAACGAATGATTGATTTAGAAGGGCAGAAAATAGAATTAAAAATTCTTCGATTAAGAAGGGATAAGAATGAATACATATTGGAATTACCGGATCATAAAAAAAGATTGGGGAAATGGTTTGATCTCATATGAGATCTGTGAAGTTTTTTATGAGAATGATAAGCCAACCTCATGGATATGGGGAAAGAATGTACTTAATGGTGATAGCAAAGAACATTTAGAAGAGCAATTGTTGTTTATCAAATATGCTTTTGAAAAACCAGTTCTAGAAATAGTGGAAAATGACGAAAGACTGATTGAAGCAAGTGAATAAATTAGACATTAAATCGTGTAGGTAAATCAAAGGTGCTGGAGGCATCGGATAACATAATATTCACGCTGCGGACATTTGTCCTTGGTCCGGCATACGCCGGACACCTCAGCATAGGCTGAGGTCGTGAATACAGGAACGTTAGGTGAAATAACGGGAATATTACTGGATTTAAAAATTTATTTGACTAAGAATTTTTAGTGTTTGAGGAGAGGGCGAGTATGAATAGATCATCCCACTTAACCAGCGGATTGATAGGTACAGTAGTAGGGGCAGTCATAGGAATTGCTGGTACATTACTTGTGTTATATATAACTTTATCTTTTAATTTCGCAGTTGATAGCGAGGCAGCAAAGATAGAATTAGAAAACGCTGTTCAACTAATTAACACTTATAAAAGTGACCCAATAGGTCCAAGATATAAACTATTAAATACTGAAATCGAATGGAAGACAGTGTTGCTTAACGTTAATAGTAAGGAGTTTAGTGAAATGTACTATGAATTAATTAGAATGGATTTATTAAGAGATATGATTATTAATGCTAGTAGTGAAAATGAAAAAAATAAGTTAATTGATGAATATAATAGTGCTATAAATCTTATTAAGAAACAAATAAATTTTGATGAGCAATTAGGACGTTTAGAACAAATAAATAAAAATAGGATTGAATGATTATGATTCTAAGCCGTTACCTCACATAACACCGTTTTCACGCATCGTCACTGTCGCTCCTCGGTCAGCAGAAGCTATTTGCAGAGAAGTGGGAGCTGCTGACAACTTGCTGTCGCAAGTTCGTGAAAAGAAGAACGTTAACTGAAATTGACTGGATATAGAGCTAAGGACAATAAAG
>NZ_JAKGAO010000045.1 GCF_021532315.1 Paenibacillus tarimensis | reverse complement strand
GAAATACTCATTCCCGATATTGGCGGCTTTGGAAACCAGTTGTTTGCTACTCCTGAAGACCCGCCTACTTGGTCATCCCGGATAGAACTTCCTACTGCTGCCTCCGTAACGTTTAACTCGCGTGTGTTAGTACGCCCGTTAAATTCGTTAACCGGTACTTCAGGTGCGCCTGTCTTAGAAGGTATAATTCTGGGTGGGAATTGTCGTTAACATTAATGAAAGCATAAGGAGCTGTCCCTTGTCATATGTGACTGAGGGCAGCTCCTTGTTTTGGGTTCTCAGAAGGCATCGGTGAAATATTCCCCCAACCATACGGCTGAGGGAACCTGCACCCTTCTAAGCATTCAATCTCTTCCCGAGCAAGACTGTATTTGAGAAGTGTAACTATAAGCCAATGAAGCACCGGCGGGATCGTCATTTTACAGCAGACTTCAAGAAGCAAATGGTTCTCCCGATCACAATGCCCCCCGCCGCAGCTCATAAAAATACCGCACAACCGGATGCTTGAACTCCATCTTCTCAGCCATTCCCAGGATCCGCTTCTTCCCGACTCTTTTGTCCACCAAGGCTAGAACATTCATCAAGATATCATTACTCTCCAAGCTTTCCTCTATAGGAGTAATCAGGAACTTACTAGCTGTAACGTTAAAATCCGATTTGCTTAATGCAGCCTGCGCTAACATAAGCGCCTTGGCATGTTCAGAACTTTTTCTGCTCCTGGCCATTACGATTAAACGATCCTCCGGCACCGGCCCCTTGGCACCTGCTCTGACCGCTTCAATGTCGTCATGAGTGATGGGGATTTGAATGCTTGGATCATTTTTGATTTCCAATTCGTTCTTATACCATCTTATAGGGTTCGTTTTATCGGTCATGTTGAGTATGTTTTTTTTATCTACCGAGATATAACAAATCCCTGATTTATCAGGCAGATAACGGTAACCTGGTGCGCGGTATTCTACCCTTCCATGTAACGCAGGACTGAGAAAGCCCTCAAGTTGCTGCTTCAATTTGCTCCAGGACATGTAATCCCCCTCCATAGCCACACAAAGTAAACACGGTCTGCCTCATGGCTGCTATTCCGAAGCCGCCACCCTTAATATGGGCTAGTGTTCGTACTCTATCTTTTCTATTGTTGCACAAATTACTCATGCTCCACGCTCATGATTGCTATAGAATAGCTCTTGTAAGCAACGAAAGGAGCATGTTAACGATGATCTTAAATTTACAGAACGTATCCGTACGTTACCACAAAGCAGATCGAAATGCGATTACCCAAGTATCCTTCTCTATCGAGGAGAACAGTATAGTATCGATTGTGGGGCATAACGGAGCAGGAAAAAGCACATTGATTCAAGCCATTATGCAAAACTTAAACTATGAAGGCTCTATTTCCTATGGCTTTAGCAAAAAGGAGCTCTATACATACATCCGGGTGCAAACTCAGACATCTACATTCGAAAAAAACGCGAAAGTGAAGGATATTGTACAGCTGTATATTGAACTGCTGAACAGCCAGGAAACGGTGGATGAGCTTCTGCAAAGCGTACAGATGTTACCCTTTAAGAATTCATACCTGGACAAACTGTCCGGCGGGGAAAAACAAAAAATCGCGGTGTTACTGGCGACAATCGGCAATCCCAAGCTTATTATTCTGGACGAACTTACGACAGGGCTGGATGTGGTGTCCCGCAGAATGATATGGGATTTATTGAACAAGATCCGTAAGGAAAAAGGCGTCAGTATACTGCTCACCAGCCACTTTCTAGATGAGGTTGAATACTTGTCCGATTATGTGATTGTCCTTGAACAGGGTAAGGTCAAGCTGCAAGGAACTGTTCCTGATATTATCAGTAATGCTTTTGCGATGCAAAAAATAGCGACCTGTCTTGTGGATTCCAGCTTTAGATTCTCCTCTCTTAAATATGCGTATAAGCAGCAGAGCAATAAATTAATGATTGAATACAACGAAGATAACGAAAAAGATGTATTTGAGAACTTAAAAATATGCGGAGGATACGATATCCAGTTGCAGAAGAGAACGTTTGAGGATGCTTTTCTACAGATAATCGGCTATGAGCTGGATGAGAAGGGAGAAACCAAATGAAACCGGTATTTAGCTTAACCAAATATAATTTCAAACTGTTATTTAGAGATAAATCGTCTGTACTCATGGCCTTTTTAATGCCCATCGGCTTTTATATTTTGTTTGGCTATATGCTGAGAAATGTAGAGTTCAGCGGCTCGGCATTATCCGATCTGCTCGTTCCGCTGTACATCATCATTATCATAGGCAATGCGGTCATTAGTGTGTTTGGTTCGTTTTATGTGCAGGCAAGGGAAAGCGGAAACCTGCAAAAATTTAAGTTTATGGGTGTTAATGAGCTTTGCTTCTCCTTCACTTTATTCATGGCTACCTTCGCTTTTCAGCTTACCGTCATTTTTGCTTTTATTGTGTTTACTTACTTCTATAATGGAACTGTATTTCCCATGGACCATATCATACCAGTCCTTGTTACCCTTGCCGTCATTGAGATTTTTCATTTTGCCGTTACGTTCCTTTTAACTTCGGTTCTAAGAAAGACGTCTATTTATAATCCAATCTCTTTAGCTTTTTATATGTTCCAAATGTTCCTTGGCGGCTTAACGTTCCCGATTGAAATGTTTCCGCAGTTACTGCAAAAGCTGGTTTATTATATTAATCCCATCATCTACGGACGAAATGCTTTGCTGGCGGCATGGACGAACAATCCCTCAATCGGCAATGTGGTTAAAGATAATGTGATTCTACTCTCGATCTCTGTTGGACTTGTCATCATAGCCATTTGTGTTCAGCGATTTATTTTCTCTCAAAAGACATCCGCAGTATTGGCACAATGAATACTCCTGCAAATCTATAACAAAAGGCATCCATTACGGATGCCTTTTGTGCTGAACCGATCCTCTTCAACGATTGTTAGACAGCTTAATCACGCCAAGCTCAATCCCTTTTACAATAGCGGCAACGGTGGAGTTCACCATTAGCTTATCGTTAATTGACATGAGATGATTGTTTACCGTGCGCCTGCTAATACCTAGCTTATCCGCTATCACCTGCTGCGTATCTCCGTTACTGGCATATTGCAGTATTTCCTTCTCACGCGGGGTTAACTCTTCAATAACATCCTCAGCAATATTTTCCATAAAGATTGTGCCCCCTTGATGGATATGCTTGATGTTATCAATTAGATTTTCAACGGACATATTTTTATCCAAGAAGCCCTTGGCCCCCATGCGTTTCGCTTCCAGATGGTATTCATGCAGGTTGTATCCGGATAGAAAAGCGACCTTGAGCTCAGGGTAATGGTATAGCACCTCCCGGCATACATCTAACCCGCTATACGCCCCCATATGAATATCCAATAATAGTAAGTCAGGCTTTTCCTGCTGCACAATTTCAATGATGTTGTCTGGTGTCTGGAAGCACACAAATTCATCTACATGATTAGCCATCACAATTTCCAGACTTTTTGCAAACAATTTATGATCATCAAATAACAGTACCTTCATATGTTCTCCTTGGAAGTATTAGTGTAAATAATTTATAACCATCATGTTGTGCCCATTCAAAAGCTCCGCCAAGTGAACCCGCTTGATGCTTCAAGCTGGAAATCCCCAAATGCTTAATCTTAACTTCCATGTCCTCTTGCACGATTGGTTTGCCATCCTCTTTCACTTCCATGATCCAATGGTCTGAGCTATACAAATGTATCCATATATGATCGGCCTCCGCATATTTACAGGTGTTCGCCAGCAATTCCTGTAACGTACGGTAGAACAAATACGCAGACTGCTCGTCCATTTGCTCGAAGATCTCATACTGGATATGGGGATTAGGAATTCTGCCATACCGCTTACGCATCTCGTCCAGTAAGATATGAATATTTCGTTCAAAAGATAAATCCGCAAGTGTAGATGGATAAATTTCATGCATTTGTGAGCGTATCGACGTATTTAGGTCCGCCAATGTTTCTACCGCCAGCTCCTTGAGCGCTGACTGTTCCGTCGATAAGGTGGCCACGATGTTTTTAGTGGCAATAATGTTCTGCAAAATATTGTCGTGGAGGTAATACGTCACCTCTTTGCGAAAGTTCAACTCCTTGCTGAAGTTTCCGCTTTGCTCAGCATCCAGTAGTTTCATCCTAGACATCTCTTCCCATTGGTCAAGCTTATTCAGCAGATAACGGGCTAAGGCATATGCCGTATAATATTGCCCGGGCGTAAACGACTGGTGTGTATGGGTTTCATGAATCACGAGCAAGACTTCTCCGGCATAAAGGGACTTGCCTGACTTAAAGTCAGGTTTAAGAAAGACTCCACTGGTATACACGACTTTGCGTTTATACATGATTGTAATGCCGTCATTCGGAAAAATAGGGGCCAGCTTAGAGTCAAACCCCGACCAGGACACCTCCTTTTCCTGCTGACTTAAGGCATCCTCCCACTTTTCCACGAACCAGTCAGAGAGCCCGTTTTGGAGTATTCCATACTTAGCATAGATGATCCTCTGCAGCTTGAAGCATGCTGCAAATGCAATAACGAATAACACTAAGCTGGCTGTTAAAACCAATGCAAATGGACTGCTGTCGCCTAGATACACCCACTTATAGCCGGCTATGGAGCAGCCGAATAACATGCTAATCATACATAAGAAGATAATGGACTCTGGATACAGAAGGCGGAATAACACCCGGTGTATGGACGGGGACGCCACATAAATAACAAAAATTAAAAAGCTCGTTGGCAAAGTAAAAATGGTGTTTTCCTGATAAGGTAAATACGATGAAGCACAAGCTGCAATGGTCAGACTATGTAATAACCCTAATATAATCACATGCCATTGCTGCATCGTATTCAGTTCAGCGTCCAGCACCATCACGATGGTATACAAGGTGCAGACCGTAAATAAGAATACCGGATTTAGAGCAACTGCCGTCCATATACTGGCTAACACAACGATATAATAGAGCATGTGTATCCAAGGCTTAATGGAGTTTTGCCTCATATAATAAATAGATGCTGCGGTAAAAATAAGCGCTGCGCTATAAAATATATAAGAATAGCTGGCATAAAACAAAAACATCCACAAAAAGATATGAATGGGGATGTAATATTTCGGCTTCGCCCCATTGGCCAAAAATAAATACAAGCAAAGCAGTACATTACCGATCACAAATACAAAAAGGTAATGCGCCGGAAGCGCGATCACCTTATATTGAAATAAACAAGTTAGAGCTAAAACAACGGAATAAATAAAAAATAGCATTTTTATGCTGGTCTGCCTATGAATCCTAGGTATCATTTGCTGCATGAGATGGCTCCTGCTCTACTATTTTCGGGGTTTCTTCCCGCTTCATGGAATCTTCACCTGTGTTGAGTATACCGTGAAACCTTGCCACATACCATAAAATAACCACATAAAATATGAAACTTATGGTTGGGAGGCAGTATGATGGATAGACAGCAAGCAAGAATACCAGGAAACTGTCCACAGGGTTTT
>NZ_JAKGAO010000044.1 GCF_021532315.1 Paenibacillus tarimensis | reverse complement strand
GTACTTGGACCGCAGGGTCCTGGGAGAGTAGGACGTTGCCAAGCTAATAAAGCCCGTTAAGCATAATGCTTAACGGGCTTTATTCTATTTTCAGTCCGATACTCTGCAGCCAGGAAGCTTGATTATTTTTGATAGAAACAGTCGTACAAGCCGAACCTTGTGAATAAGATGGTACAAGTACATCTTTAGGACGCAGGAGGGTTCCGGTAAAAATGAGTACAATTTTCGGCTATATCCTATTGGGTTTGTCCCTGTCCGCTCCCATCGGACCGATCAACGCGGCCCAGCTGGACCGAGGAATCAAAAGCGGCTTCATGAATGCCTGGCTGGTGGGAGTGGGAGCCATGGTCGCAGATGCCCTCTATATGATGATGGTGTATATGGGTATTGTGCATTTTATTGAGATCCCCTTCATGAAAACCTTTCTCTACCTCTTCGGCGCTTTTGTACTCATTTACACCGGTATAGAGAGCCTACTTAGTCTCGACAGTATAGGTGAAGCCAGTTCAGAAGGTAAAGATGAAACAAAATTGAAATCTTTTATTTCAGGTTTTCTCATGTCACTATCGAATCCAATGACGATATTGTTTTGGCTGGGGATATACGGTTCCGTACTGGCAGAGACGGCTGCCAAATATGACAGTCGCCAACTGCTGCTCTACAGCGGAGCGATTATATTCGGTATTCTGTTATGGGATCTGACCATGGCCGCTGTGGCCAGCTCATTCCGTAAATGGATGACATCAGGACTGCTCAAGTTTATTTCCATGCTATCGGGCTTATCGCTAATCGGATTTGGATCTTACTTTGGCATTCAAGCGTTTCGTCTTCTCTTCCCCTAACTTGTAGTCCATACCTATAATCTTATGCGCAGTTTCCCCGCCAGCAGAAGCGATATGCGTACGATGTCCCCCTGTCTTCTTCCAGTGGCGCATCATCAAAAGAGTCACAGTCCCAATCAGGGCAACGAACGCAAAGCTGACATAAAAGCCAGGCCGGCTTGTCTCATGAAACAGAGAACCGGAAACAGCAGTGAGCAGGATTAGCATGCCTGTAAAACGCTTTGCCTGCGCCCATTTGCTGAGCTTGAGCAGCTTGCCGGATGTCACCAGGATGAAGAACCAGTTGTAAAGCAGCATCAGTCCTGCGGCGGTTGTTACATATTCGTAGATTTTACCGGGCATAAGCAGAGCAGAGATTATAGAAGCAATCAATCCTGCAGTCGTTAAACCAATAGCTGGAAGTGGACAGCCCTTCAACACCTTTTTGGCGAAAAAGACGGGTGCATCCTTATCCTGTGCCAGTGTTACCAGCATGGTAGTGACGGCAAACAACGAAGCAACCATGGTCGAGAAGCCTGCGATGATCAGTACGGCATTAAAGATATGCGGAACCAGCGGTAAATTATATTGATCAAGAGCCGTCAAGAAGGGGCTCTTTTTTGCGTTTAGGGTATTCCACGGAACAAGAGTGATTGCCAGTATTATGGATGCGATGTAGATAGTCGTGAGCAGCATCAGCATCATTTTACCGGCCTTGGGCGCTTGCTTGGGATCTTGAAGCCGCATGGCCATAATACCCATGATTTCGATACCACCGAAGGCGTAGAAAGCAAAGAGCAGAGCGGACCATAACCCAATAAAGCCATGCGGAAAATATTCTCCGGCCGTTCCAGGCACCGAAGGCGTATATCGCCCGGTACCAATCCAGCCCATCAGGGCTGCCGTGGCAATGATCAGAAACATCACAATGGCGGAAACCTTAATGATGGCGAACACATTTTCAAACCGTTCAAAACCTTTTGTTCCAAGCAGAATGATGATTAACCCGAGAATGGCATAGCCGCTAGCAAACAGCCACATGGGTACATTCGGGAACCAGAAGCGTGAGAAGAGCGACAGGGCAGTCATCTGACTTCCCATAATGAGGAGCTCAGATGCCCAGTAGACCCACCCGCTTGTGAAGCCGGCCCAGCGTCCAAAGGCCTTCTTGGCATACGATCGGAAGGATCCCTCAAGAGGATCCTCGGATGTCATCCGGGCTAGAACGTCAAAGACAATATAAGTACCGAAGCCGGCTAAAACAAATGCAATCAGTACGCCGGGTCCACCGATCTTGATAGCTATACCGGATCCAAGAAAATAACCTGTACCGATTGTGAAAGCCACACCAAGCAGAGACAACTGCCACCAGTGAAGCTTGTCTTCTTTTTTTACAGGATTGTTATGTGCCCTTGCGCTTGTCGCTTCGCCATGTTTGAATTTCATTGCTGCACTCCTGTTAAGATGGATTTTGAATCTGGTACGGCTTATGTTGGATAGATGCGCCTGATTTTATGTGCTGAATATAGGTTGAATAAACGGAGCTGGTCCTGCGGATAATGGTTGGCGTGTAATGATGTTTAGGAAAAGGTGGGAAGCGCCATGACAGAGCGTCAAACAAGCCGGGACGAGAATCACAAGCTTAAGGGAACCGAGCTGACACATGAGCAATTTTCGGATGTATATATGGCGGGTACAAGCGATGGGATACATCAGCTGAAGGATCGAAAGGTGAAGGTGGAGCAGGAAGGTTATGAACCGGAGGAAAAATAAAGAACCGGCTTCAGGCTTTTTTTGAAGGGGGGCTGAAGCCGGTTCGCCTGACTTGATTACATGGACAGCGCTTTTTTGGCGAGAATGACGTCGTTAGTTAGCAGCTTCTGCAGGTTGTAGGACGGGTAAAAACCGCGCTCATACATGAAGTAAAATGCCTTGGCGTGCAGCTCAATCGCTTTGTTTAGTTGACGAGTCAGGGTTTCTCTAAGCTGTGGTGTGGCAGTTTCCGTGATGGCAATTGCATAGTTACGTACAGAAGTTTTGGCAAAGATAAGCAGCTGCCCGCCATAAAAACCAGTAAGATCATCTGCAGAGCTTCTATGTGCGATTGTTGGAGCCTTCGGTACGTATTGAATCAGTTCCTTTAGGTTATTCTCCACCGTGTCAATCGTTTCGGCGTAGAGCGCACGCAGTGTTGGGTCCTTAATGTCCGGTACATTCATCTTAAAGGCCATCAGGCAATTGCTTTGGAAAGCGGTCAGTTCATGAAGCTCCAGTGTTTCGTGCCATGCAAGGTGAGGCTGGGTGTTTCGCTGATCGGAATACACGATCGTCATCCCTCCAATGTTTGATAAGACACCATATGCCCAGATCGGGCTAATGGGAAATTGTCTATGTTTTTTTGCCGGGATAAAAATGATTGGTTCAAGCAAAAAATAAGTGTGAAGTGAAGGAGGAGAAAATCATGAGCAGACTAAATGAGTATGTCGATAACCATGAGCACCTTGATACAATTAATACCATACTGAAGCATTATGGGGTAAGCGCTGAGTTTGTAGCTCATACGCTATGTGAAAGCTTCGGGGAAGATAAAGAGCTGCCGAAGGAATTTATTGAAGATCTAAAGCAGTTTAATGCTTCTCTGTAGTTTAAGGTGATGAAGAAGTAAAGGAGGTGAAAACCAACTATGAATACACCAACTGGTCTGGGCGCCCATGAATTGCTGGATTTGCATGAAATTCTGATGTTCAAAAATACGTGTGTTACAAAAGCCAAAACAATGCAAATGCTTGTTTCCGACCAAGAGTTGAAGAACATTATGAATACGGATGTTACCAATAGCGTAACTGCTATTCAAGAGCTCCAATCTATTCTGTCTAACGCAGTTAAATAATATATAGAGGAGGTGCCTGCAATGAATGCTCTTGTAGAGAATATGACTGGAATGAACGTAATGACCGATAAGGTTTTAGCTACTGACTTCTTGATTTATGCCAAAACGGGCGTCCGCAACTTGTCCGTCGCGATAACCGAATCTGCAACTCCTGAAGTCCGCAATATGCTGAAGCGTCAGCTGAATACTGCCATCGATACGCATGAGCAAATTTCTAATTATATGATCAGTAAAGGCTGGTATATCCCAAGTGATGCGAAAGCGCAGATTCAGATGGATCTGGAAAACGCTCAGCTTGCACTTAAAGTAGCACAGGGTTAACGTGATGAGCGGCAAAGAGACTAACCCGGAAATCCGGGATTTAGCCACGCACCAGGCGGGGGCAATCCGATCACATGAGACTCGTTATACGAAACAGCCAGTAACCATCGAACCGGGCAGAGCCCCTTCGCGGATGAATGGGCAGCGCGACGGGAAGAATTAAAGATACAGAATAAGAACCTCCCGGTGTTGTCAGCCGGGAGGTTTTATGTAGTGCACTGTATATCATCTTACATTGGGGGCATCATGGGACCGTCTTTTATTGCGGCTGGCGGTGTATCATGAATATATGGAGGCGCTGGGGCCAATACGGGCTTAGGAGCAAGCGGCTGTGGATTTTCAACGTATTGGAAGGTACCGCAGCCATCCATACTTGGTCCACTCGCCCAGCGTCCACGTGCGCTTTCATTTCCGCGGGATAGATTGAATAAGGTATAGGACACCTCTCTCTTCTCAAGCTCCCTTGGGAATGTGCTCGGAACGACGAGTCCTTCTTTTTCTTCAAGTTCGGCGATGGCAGCAGCCCATTGATTCTGATGCATAGTATCACGGGCAATGAGCCAGGAAAGCATATCACGGACGCCTCTGTCACTTGTTTCTTCATACAGCCGCACGACCTGCAGCCGACCTTGGGATTCAGCGTTCAAATTTGCCCGGAAATCAGCCAAGAGGTTTCCGCTTGCGATCATATATTTAGCATCCCAGCGGTTGCCGTTGCTGTCAGCAGGCATAGCGCCAAGGCCTGATACAATGACGTGCTGCGGATTCATGCCGCCCAGAATAGCCCCGACGACGGGGTTTTTGGCTGCTTCTTCGGTATCTCCAATGGGTGCGCCATCGAGCAAACGAGCAATCATGGTAGCCAGCATTTCAATATGAGCGAGCTCCTCCGCACCAGTATCGAACAACAAGTCTCTATACTTGCCGTCTCCCCGTGTACTCCAGCCTTGAAAAAGATATTGCAGAGCAACAGTCATTTCACCGAATTGCCCACCCAGTACTTCCTGCAGCTTACGGGCAAAGATCGGATCCGGCCGGTCGGGCTTTGCCTGATATTGCAGCTCCTTTACATGATAAAACATGTCGTCACTCCCTCCGAAGTTTCGCGATCAATGTATTATATGGATGCGACTTGTCCGAAAATGTCTATATTTTTGATGGAACGATGTTTTGATTATATTTAGCTTCTTAAATGAGCAGCGGTGCTAACTTCCAGTTGCTTTAGTGCACGAGCCATGATAACCTATGAATCCGGCCGCAAGCGAGGGGTTGTTAAGTGGAAGTGAGCAGTAGTTAATAACGGCTGAAAAGCCGGCCACGAAAGAACGAAAAAAATAAACACTTGCATATGATCTGCGTAGTATGGTATATTCTAATTCCGGTCGTGAGAGCGGCAGGGACAAGCAAGACAGAGTAAGACAAACGAAGTAATTGTTCTTTGAAAACTGAACAACGAGCGAACTGCCCTGTCATTCCTTAATGGGATGATAGATAAGCAATACAGAATGAGCAAGTCAAATCTTCACTTTAATGGAGAGTTTGATCCTGGCTCAGGACGAACGCTGGCGGCGTGCCTAATACATGCAAGTCGAGCGGACTTGAAGAGGAGCTTGCTCCTCTGATAGTTAGCGGCGGACGGGTGAGTAACACGTAGGCAACCTGCCTGTAAGACTGGGATAACATCCGGAAACGGATGCTAATACCGGATACACGCTTCCCCCGCATGAGGGGACCGGGAAAGACGGAGTAATCTGTCACTTACAGATGGGCCTGCGGC
>NZ_JAKGAO010000043.1 GCF_021532315.1 Paenibacillus tarimensis | reverse complement strand
CTGGTTCGAAGTGACGCGAACGGGCAGAAGGCGCTGTGCGCGTATTACACGCCGGATACCGGAGCGGAGCTGGCGGTGAACAATTTGCGCAGCGCGCTGGCGCAGGAACTGCCGGGCTTCATGATCCCGTCGTACTTCGTGGAGCTAGAGCGCCTGCCTCTGACACCGAACGGAAAGATCGACCGGAAGGCGTTGCCGGCGCCGGAAGGGGAAGCGGGAAGCGGAGCGGCTTACGTCGCACCGCGCAATGAGCTGGAAACGAAGCTGGCGGTGATTTGGCAGGAGGTGCTGGGGCTTGCGAAGGAGATTGGCGTTCACAACAACTTCTTCGACCTTGGCGGCCATTCCCTGCGGGCGACGACGCTGGTCAGCAAGATTCATAAAGAGTTGAACGTGGATCTGCCGCTGCGCGACGTGTTCCGCCATTCCACGATCGAGAGCATGGCGGCCGCCATTTCCCGGCTGGATGAGCAGACATTCGTTGCCATTCCGGTGGCGGATGACCGAGAGGTGTACCCGCAATCTTTTGCTCAAAAACGTCTCTTTATCCTGAATCAACTGGAAGGTGCGGAGCTCAGCTACAACATGCCGGAAGCGATGCTGTTGGAGGGTGCTTTGGACCGGGCAAGGTTTGAGGAAGCGTTCCGTAGGCTCGTGGCGCGGCATGAAACGCTGCGCACCGGGTTCGAGATGGTGGATGGCGAAGCATCGCAGCGGATTTACCAGGATGTGAATTTTGCCGTGGAGTTCTATCAAGCGGATGAGCAAGAGGCTGAAGAGACGGTTCGCCGTTTCGTCCGTCCATTTGACTTGGCGAAGCCTCCGCTTCTGCGGGTAGGCCTTGTCGAGCTGGCTCCGGAACGCCATATCCTAATCTACGACATGCATCATATTATTTCCGACGGCGTCTCGATGGAAATCTTGGTTGAAGAATTCGTCCGCTTGTACGGCGGCGAGCAATTGGAGCCTCTGCGCATTCAGTACAAGGACTACACCGTTTGGCAGCATTCGCAGGAGCAGAAGGAACGGCTTCAGCGTCAGGAGGCGTACTGGCTGGACATGTTCCAAGGTGAGCTTCCGGTGCTGGAAATGCCGACCGACTATCCGCGTCCGGCCGTGCAGAGCTATGAAGGCCAAACGCTGGAGTTTTTCTTCGACGCTTCGAAAACCGACGGCCTGAAGCGGCTGGCCTTGGAAACGGGCACGACGCTGTTTATGGTGCTGCTTGCGGCGTATAACGTTCTACTGCACAAATATTCAGGTCAGGAAGACGTGATCGTGGGTACGCCGATTGCCGGAAGGAATCATGGAGATGTGCAGCCGTTGATCGGGATTTTCCTAAACACGCTGGCTATCCGCAGTTACCCGGCTTCGGAGAAGACTTTCTTGTCCTACCTGAACGAAGTCAAAGAAACGACCCTCCATGCCTTCGAGCATCAAAACTATCCGTTCGAAGAATTGGTGGGCAAGGTGCAAGTCACCCGTGATTTAAGCCGCAATCCGCTCTTCGACACGCTGTTTACGATGCAGAATACGGAGGACGAGGAATTTGAGCTGGAAGGGCTTCGCCTGGTTCCTTATCCGAGCGCACTGGATACCGCGAAGTTTGATATCAGCTTGGATGTGGGCGAGGAGAACGGCGGCTTGGATTACAGCTTCGAATATGCGACGGCTCTCTACAAAAGGGAGACGATCGAACGGCTGGCGAAGCATTACGAGCAGCTGCTCGAAACGATCGTAAGCCGTCCGGATGCGAAGATCGCCGAGCTGAACTTGCTGACGGCAGAGGAAAGAGAACAAATCCTCGGCGCGTTCAACCCAGCGCAGCCGGAAGCGGCTCCTGCGGCCGCATTCCACCGGCTGTTTGAGGAACAGGCGGAGCGTACGCCGGAAGCGGCGGCTGTCGTGTACGAGAACGACCGGCTGACATATGCGGAGCTGAACGAGCGGGCGAACCGCCTGGCGGCCACGCTGCGCGCAAGCGGCATCGGCCGGGAGACGATCGTCGGCATTCTCGCCGAGCGTTCGGTGGACCTGCTGGTGGCCGTGCTGGCCGTCTGGAAAGCGGGCGGGGCGTATGTGCCGCTCGACCCGGATTATCCGGCGGACCGCGTGCGGTTCATGCTCGAAGACAGCGGAGCGAAGGTGCTGCTGGCGCAAACGCCGCTGCGGGAGCGCGCCGAAGCCTGGCTTGGCGAGGAGGAGCTGGCGCTGACGGCGGTGCTGTACCTCGACGACGAAGCGTCGTACAGCGACGAGCGGGCGAATGCGCCGATTGGCTCCGGCATTGTCTCCGGCAAGCTGACGGATGCTGTGAACGGCGGCGATGATAGCCATCAGAATGCCGGCATGGGCAGCTTCCATGAAGCCCGCCCAGAGGACCTGGCGTATGTGATCTACACGTCGGGAACGACGGGCAAGCCGAAGGGTGTAATGATCGAGCACCGCAGCCTGGTGAACACAGCGGCGGGCTACCGGCGGGAATACCGTCTGGATCAGTTCCCGGTGCGCCTGCTGCAGCTGGCCAGCTTCTCGTTCGACGTGTTTGTGGGAGATATCGCACGGACGCTGTATGGCGGAGGCACGATGGTGATTGTGCCGAAGGACGACCGGATCGATCCGTCTCGTCTGCACTACTGGATCGAGCGGGAGCAGGTCACCATCTTCGAATCGACCCCGGCGCTGATCGTACCGTTCCTGGAGTACGTGCACGAGCAGCAGCTGGACATGAGCGGGATGGAGCTGCTGATCACGAGCTCGGACAGCTGCAGTGTGGCGGATTACCGGACCTTGCAGGAACGCTTCGGCTCGTTGCTGCGGATCATCAACGCATACGGCGTGACGGAAGCGGCGATCGACTCCAGCTTCTACGACGAGGAGCTGGAGAAGCTGCCGCAGACAGGCAATGTGCCGATCGGCAAAGCGTGGCTGAATGCCAAATTCTACATCGTGGACGCGCACCTGAATCCGGTGCCTGTAGGGGTGCTGGGCGAGCTGGTCATCGGCGGAGCCGGGGTGGCACGCGGGTACCTGAACCGTCCGGAGCTGACAGCAGAGAAGTTCGTAGATAGCCCGTTCGAAGCGGGCGAGCGGCTGTACCGAACGGGCGACTTGGCGCGGTGGATGGAAGACGGCAATGTGGACTTCATCGGCCGGATCGACAACCAGGCGAAAATCCGGGGCTACCGGATCGAGACGGGCGAGATCGAGTCGCAGCTGCTGCGGGTGGAGGGCGTGCGCGAAGCGGTGGTGCTGGTTCGAAGTGACGCGAACGGGCAGAAGGCGCTGTGCGCGTATTACACGCCGGATACCGGAGCGGAGCTGGCGGTGAACAATTTGCGCAGCGCGCTGGCGCAGGAGCTGCCGGGCTACATGATCCCGTCGTACTTCGTGGAGCTGGATCGCCTGCCTCTGACGCCGAACGGGAAGATTGACCGGAAGGCGCTGCCGGCGCCGGAAGGGGAAGCGGGAAGCGGAGCGGCGTACGTCGCGCCGCGCAACGAGCTGGAAACGAAGCTGGCGGTGATTTGGCAGGAGGTGCTGGGGCTTGCGAAGGAGATTGGCGTTCACGACAACTTCTTCGACCTTGGCGGCCATTCTCTGCGGGCGACGAAGCTGGCGGGCAAGGTATTTAAGGAATTAAACGTCAACCTGCCGCTGCGCGACGTATTCCGTCACTCGACGATTGCGGCGATGGCCGAGGCGATCGCCCGGATGGAACGGCAGGAGCATGAGGCCATCCCTCAAGCGGAGGAGAGAGAGTACTACCCTCTGTCCTCCGCGCAGAAACGGCTGTTCATTCAGCACACGCTGGATGGAGCGGATCAGCTCTACAATATGCCGGAGCTGGTGCAGTTGGAAGGCGAGCTTGATTTAGACCGGCTGGAAGCCGCCTTGCGGCAATTGATAACACGGCATGAATCGCTGCGCACCGGTTTTGAAATTGTGAAGGGTGAAGCGGTTCAGCGGATTTACCCGCAGGTCGATTTTGCTATTGAGCAGCATCAAGCGGATAAAGAGGATGCGGCTCAAATCGAGCAGATCGTCCGCGGCTTCGTCCGTCCGTTTGATCTCGGCAAGCCGCCGCTGCTGCGCGCCGGGGTCATCGAGCTGGAGCCGAACCTGCATATTCTACTTTTCGACATGCACCATATCGTGTCCGACGGCGTATCGATGACGATTGTGATCGATGAGTTCTCGAGCTTCTACGCCGGAGAAGAACTGCCGCCGCTTCGCATTCAATACAAGGATTATGCCGTTTGGCAGCAGTCGGAAGCCCACCAGGAGCGGATCGGGCGGCAGGAAGCGTACTGGCTGCAAACCTTCGGAGGCGAGCTGCCGACGGCGGACCTGCCGCTGGACTACGAACGATCTGCGGCACGCAGCTACGAAGGCGCGCATCTGGAGTTCGACGTCGAAGCTCCTCTCTCTGCGCGGCTGCATGAATTGGCGGCCGAGCGTGAAAGCACGCTGTTCATGGTGCTGTTTGCGGCTTACACCGTGCTGCTGTCCAAGTACAGCGGGCAGGAGGACTTGGTCGTGGGCACCCCCGTGGCGGGAAGGACGAACGCCGATTTGGAACCGGTCATCGGAATGTTTGTCAATACGCTGGCGATCCGCAATCGTCCGTCGGGCGACAAAACGTTCTTGTCCTATCTGGAAGAAGTGAAGGAGACGGCTTTGGGTGCTTTTGAGAACCAGGATTATCCGTTCGAGGAGCTCGTGGAGCGTTTGAATGTGAAGCGGGAGCCGGGCCGCTTCCCGCTGTTTGATGCCGTTTTCGACCTGCAAAATATTGGAGAACGGGATGCCGAGCTGGAAGGAGTCAGCCTGAAGGCTTACGAGCTTGACCATTTGGAAGAGGCGAAGTTCGATCTGACCCTGTTTATGTATGAAAACAACGGGGCGCTGAGCGGGGGCTTCTACTACGCCGCCAGGCTGTTCAACGAAGCGAGGATCCGTACCTTAGCCGAGGATTACCTGCGGATACTGTCTCAAATTGCGGAAAATCCGCAGCTTGAGCTAGGCCGGATTGAATGCCATAAACCGGCGACAGGCGCAAAGAGTGCCGTCGATACGATCGAATTCGCGTTCTAATCCTATAAGCGTGAGTCACTTCATTTTTAGGGGAGGTACGAATGAAATCTTTATTTGAAAAGGAAGAACGGTACTGGAGCGGCAAGTTTGACGCCGAAGACAGCCTGAGCTTCCTTCCCTACAGTCAATCCTCCAAATTATCCGCGGGCAGAGAAGCTGCGGCCGAGCCGGGCTTGGTTCACCGTACCCTGCCGGGCGAACTCTCGGAGAGAATCATTCGCCTCGCGAGCGGTTCGGATCTGGCTTTGTACATGATTGTTTTGGCAGGAGTAAAAAGCCTGCTGTTCAAATATACCGGGCGGGATCAAGTGCTGGTCGGCATGCCTTCTTATAGCGCAGACTCCGATGGGACTCCGCCGCCGCATGACATCTTGGTGATCAAGACGCCCGTAAGCCGCCAGACTACGCTGAAAACGCTGCTCGGAGGCATCAAAGCCTCCATCGGCGAGGCGCTGGAGCATCAGCACCTGCCTTTTCGGAAAATGGTGGAGCCGCTCCATATGGACTATACGGGGGACGGCCTCCCGGTCGTCAACACCGTCGCATCCTTCGCCCCGATTCATCCGGAGCCGCTGGGTAACCGCGTGGCGGCCGATACGATTTTTTGCTTCGACCGCCAAAACCATTCCATTGAGCTGGAAATAAGCTTTGACGAACAGCGGTACGAGCGGGCATTTGTGGAACAGGCGGCTGACCATCTTGTTCGGCTGCTGTCCTTGCTTTTATCTCAGCCGGATCTGGAGCTCGGACAAGCTGAGGTGCTGTCCCCAGACGAGAGGGAGACACTGCTGAAGCGGTTTAATGACACCGAAGCCGGGTACGAGCAGGGGAAAACGATTCACGGCTTGTTCGAAGAGCAGGCGGAGCTCTACCCGGA
>NZ_JAKGAO010000042.1 GCF_021532315.1 Paenibacillus tarimensis | reverse complement strand
AGCGTGGCCGCCAGGCGGTTCGCCCGCTCGTTCAGCTCCGCATACGTCAGCCGGTCGTTCTCGCACACAACGGCCGCCGCTTCCGGCGTGCGCTCCGCCTGTTCCTCAAACAGCCGGTGGAACGCGGCCGCCGGAGCCGCTTCCGGCTGCGCCGGGTTGAATGCGCCGAGAACTTGCTCTTTTTCCGCCGCTGTCAGAAGCTCCAGCTGATTCAGGCGGATGTTCGGGTTAGCCGCAACCTGCTCCAGCGCCCGGGCAAAATGACCGTGGATCAGCCTGATGTCTTCCTCTCTGAACGTCAGCGCATTGTACGTAAACCGAAGCAAAATATGCTCTTCCGGAATGACGGTAATGTCCAGGTCGTAGTTCGTTTGCTCCGGCGACTGGATATTCGCGATTTTGAGCGCTTCCTTGTCTCCGCCGACGACCTGCTCAATCTGTTCTTCCATCGGATAATTTTCAAAGACCATGATATGGTTGATCAAGTCGCGCTTTTGCTCGCTCAGCGACTGAATTTCGAACAGCGGGAACGTTTCGTAAGCTCCCGATGCCAGCGCTTGATCCTGGGTTCTTCTCAAAATATCGGCTGCCGTCTCCTCGGCTCTGCCTTGAATACGGACCGGGATCGTATTAATAAACAGGCCGATCATGCTTTCAATGCCCGGAATTTCCGCCGGACGCCCGGATACGACGGAGCCGAATACGACATCCTCGCTGTTGTTGTATACCTGCAGAACCAGTCCCCATACCGTCTGCATGAACGTATTGAGCGTCACCTGCTGCTGGCGCGCTGCCCGCTCAATTTGCCCGGTCAGTTCCTTGCTGAGTTCCACATCGATTTCAGCCGCTTCAAAAGCACCCTGCATAAGCTGCGTTCTCTCCTGCGGCAGCTTGGTCTGCTGATCGTAACCTGCCAAATACTCGGACCAGTAACGCGAAGCTTTCGCGGCATCTTGCGCTTCCAGCCATTCGATATACCGGGAGAACGAGGTCACCGGAGGAAGCTCCAGCGTACGCTTCTCCTGGAACGCGAAGTATGTCTCGAACACTTCCTTGATCATGAAGGACATGCACCAGCCGTCCATCAAGATATGATGGTGACTCCAGATCACATGGTAGGACTCCTCACCCGTGCGCAAAACGGTCACGCGCATAAGAGAGCCACGGGCCAAATCGAACTTGTTCGCTTTATCCGCGCTGACGAAATCGGCTATCTTCTTCTCCAGGTCTTCATCGCTTACCGGGCGAATATCTTCGACGTACACTTCACACTTCCGCTCGCGGAATACCACTTGAATCGGCTCGTCTCTCCAGCCGGTAATAAAGTTGGTCCGCAGCGCCTCATTCCGCTGCACCAGCGTATCCAATCCTTGGATGAAAGCTTCGACATTCAGGCTTCCGTACAGATCGAAGGTCACCTGTTCGAAGTAAGCCTCCGAGTCAGCATCCAGCAGACTGTGGAACAACATCCCTTTTTGCAGCGGTGTCAGAGTGTACACATTCTCCAGTTCGCCGAGCTCCGCCGTATGTTCGGCCAGCCGCTCCAGTTCCTCCACCGTTACATCTTGAAGCAGAACGTCGCTAGGCGTAAGCTCCGGCCGCTCGATCGACGCGCAATGGCTGATAACTTCACGCAAGCTCGATTGAAGCAGGGTGCCTAGACGCTCTACCGTTTCCCGTTTATACTGGGTTTCCCCATAACGGATCGTGAGCTCCAGCACTCCTTCCGATACCATACCGTTGATATCGAGGACAAAATCCATCACAGCATTCGGACTTGAATCGGAGCCCGGGCTGAACGGAGACGGCTGCGAGCCGCTGCTTTCATAATCCTGGTCGAACTGGCCCAAATAGTTAAAGCTGATCTCCGGCTCCAAAGCGAAGCACTCGCCGTCACGCGGCGCCGACATATAACGCAGGATGCCGTAGCCAATTCCTTTGTTCGGAATGCGGCGCAAGCTTTCTTTAACCTGTTTCACCTGATGACCGAGCCCCTGGGCGTGACCCGGCTCCAGAACGACAGGGAATTGGCTTGTAAACCAGCCTACCGTACGCGTAATGTCCACATCCGGCACAATATCTTCCCGTCCGTGGCCTTCGAGATTCACCAGCACGCGTTCCCGGCCGCTCCAAGCTTGTACCGCGCGGCCAAGCGCGGCAAGCAGCAAATCGTTCATTTCCGTATGGTAAGCACGGTGTGCCTGCTTCAGCAGCTGCTTGGTTTCCTCCGCCGTCCAGCGGACGGTCACGAGCCGGCTGTCCTTCAGCTTGGATCTGCCTTGTTCAAAATCCTTCGGAAGCGGCTCATAGGTCAGTTGCTCGATATGCTGCCAATACGCTCTCTCGCTTTCCATCGCCGGACCGTTCGCATAATCAGCGAGCTGCTTCGCCCATGTCTGGAATGAATCCGTTTTGAGCGGCAGACGGATTGGCTGCCCTTGCAGCGCCTGCTCATAGCCGGCAGCAAAATCCTCAAGCAGAATCCGCCAGGATACGCCGTCTACGACCAAGTGATGGATCGCGATGAGCAGGTGGTCGCCGTCATCGCAGCGGAACAAGCCGAGCTTCACCAGCGGGCCGTTTGCCAGATCGATGCTCGCTTGAATGTCATTCGCTTTAGCCTCTACCGCTTCTTTCACATCGCCGACTCCTTTGAAATCGACAACTTCCAGATCGAACAGCGCTTCGTTCGCCCCGGCGCCGCGGTTCCAGGCGGTATAGCCGTTCCCGGTTTGGCGGTAAACCGTACGGAGAGCATCATGATGCAAGACAAGCTGACGCACCGCCTGGCGTAAAGCTTCTTCGTCAAAGCCTTGCTTGGAGAACTGCATGAACGCCTGGTTGCTGTGATGCATGTCTGCCGGATTTTGTTCAAAGAACCAGCGCTGAATCGGGGTCAAGATGACCTCTCCCGTCACTTCGGCCTGGCTTGCCGTTCTCTCCGCCGTTTGCAGCTGCAAACTAAGGGCGGAAATCGTCGGGTAATGGAACAAATCTTTCATGACCAGCTTGTACCCCATTTGCAAAAGACGGGACGATACCTGCAAGGCCTTGATCGAATCGCCGCCGAGCGCAAAGAAATTGTCCATCGTTCCGACCTGATCCACGCCCAGCACCGCCTGCCAGACCGACGCAAGTGCTTGCTCGGCAGGCGTACGAGGCGCCGTGTATGCAGCCTCGGCACGAATGCTTCCTTCCGGCACAGGCAGCGCTTTACGGTCAATCTTCCCGTTCGGCGTAAGCGGCATTTGATCCAGACGCATGATGCGCGACGGCACCATGTGGGAAGGCAGCGCGGCATCCAGATGGGCCACAAGCCCTCCCAGATCGAAGCTGGAATCCGCTGCGACATACCCGCACAAATATTTCTGCCCCCGCTCGTCCGTCCGGTCGATGACAAGCGCTTGACGCACGCCGGCAACATGCTGCATGGCCGCTTCAATTTCACCAAGCTCGATCCGATAGCCGCGAATTTTCACCTGGTTGTCGATCCGGCCGATGAAGTCCACGTTCCCATCCGGCATCCAGCGTGCCAGGTCGCCCGTCCGGTACAGCCGCTCTCCGGCGGCAAATGGGCTGTCTACGAATTTCTCCGCCGTCAAATCCGGGCGGTTCAAGTAACCGCGGGCCACACCCGCTCCGCCGATAACCAGCTCGCCCAGCACCCCGATCGGCACCGGCTTCAGATTCGCATCCACGATGTAGAACCTGGCGTTCAGCCACGCTTTCCCGATCGGCACGCTGCCCGTCTTCGGCAGCTTCTCCAGCGGCTCGTCATAGAAGCTGGAGTCAATTGCCGCTTCCGTTACACCGTAGCTGTTAATAATTCGGAACTGTGAGCCGAAGCGCTCCTGCAAGGTGCGGTAATCCGCTACGCTGCACGCATCCGAGCTTGTGATCAGCAGGTGCATCGAGCTGAGGTCCAGACCCTCGGCATACACATGCTCCATGAACGGCACAATCAGCGCCGGAGTCGATTCGAACACCGTCACGTCGTAGTCGCGAATCCAGCCGTAGAGGCGGGTTGGATCGATCCGGTCATCCTTCGGAACGATGACCATGGTGCCGCCGTTGTACAGCGCCCGCGCAATGTCGCCGACGAACACGTCGAACGAGAAGCTGGCGAGCTGCAGCAGCCGGACCGGGAACTGATCCAGGCGGTATTCCCGCCGGTAGCCCGCCGCCGTGTTCACCAGGCTGCGGTGTTCCACCGCCACGCCCTTCGGACGGCCCGTCGTACCCGAGGTGTAGATGACGTAAGCCAAATCGCCCGGCTTGTTCACATTCGCAGGATTCGATGCGAGATCCCCCGCTTGTACGTCCTTCTCGGCTTCTGCCGTGGCGGACGTTTCGGCAGCAGCCGTTTCCACCTGCGTCAAAGCCTCCGACGCTGCGCCTGCTTCGCCCAAAGCTTGTTCGCCCACAGCCGCCCCGAGGCTGTACGTCGCGGCGTCATCAAGCGCAAGCACCGTTTGCAGCGCTAGAGCTCCGCCGCTGCGCCAAGCTTCCGCCTGCTCCAGCAGGCAGGTCTGCGTGAGCAGCACCGACGCCCCGCTGTCTGCGAGCATATACTCGATCCGCTCCGCCGGATAGTCCGGGTCGAGCGGCACATAAGCGCCGCCCGCTTTCCATACGGCGAGCACCCCGATTAGCAGCTCCGCCGAACGGCCGGCCAGAATGCCGACCACCTGCTCCGGCTTCACCCCGCGCGCCCGCAGCGCATACGCCAGACGATTCGCTTTGGCGTTCAGCTCCGCATACGTCAGCTTGCTGCCTTCGTAGACAACCGCCAGCGCTCCCGGAGTGCGCTCCGCCTGCTCCTCGAACAGCTCGTGGAACGTTCTCTCTCTCCATGACTCAGCCGCTTCCAAGCCTGTACCCTCTGCGGCGGTTTGCTTCGCAAGAGCCGAAGACGACACATCAAACCCGACCAGCAACTCATGCTTTTCGCTGTCCGTCAAGATATCCAAATCCGCTATCCGCGCATCCGGCTGAGCCAGGATTGATGCCAACAGCTGCTCGTAATGACCCGCCAGCCGTGCCATCGTTTCCTGTCTAAACAACGAGGTAGCGTACTCGAGCTTGCAAACCAGCTCGTTACCCTCTTCCACGATATCTAAGCTCAGATCAAACTTTGCCGTCTTTTCCTCGATGTCGAACAGCGACCATTGTAAGCCATCCAAGATTAAATCCAAGCTTTCATGCTTTTGCAAAGAAAACATGGTGTCAAACAGCGGATTCCGGCTTAAATCCCGGCTCACCTGAAGAGCTTCCACCAGCTCCTCGAACGGATAGTCCTGGTGCTCGTAGGCTCCGAGCGTCGTTTCCTTCACTTCCTGCAAATAATCCAGGAACGTCCGCTCCGCCGCCGGACCCAAGCGAAGGGCCAGCGTATTGACGAACATGCCGATAATCGGCTGCAGGTCGGCGTGAGAACGGGCGGCAATCGGAGTGCCGACCACTATATCTTCCTGCCCTGCGTATTTATGAAGCAATACGGAGTACGCAGCCAGCAGAAGCATGTACAGCGTCGCCCCCGAATCGCCGGCAAGCCGTTTGAGAGCTTCACTTCTCTCCGCGTCCAGCGTAAACGTGAGCGTTTGACCGTCAAACTGCTGGACGGCCGGTCGGGAGAAGTCGAGAGGCAGCTCAAGAACCGGTAGCTCGGAGCTGAATACCCCGCGCCAGTATTCCTCCTGCCGTTTGATGCGCTGGCGCTGCTCCTCGGATTGCTGCCAAACAGCGTAATCCTTATATTGAATCCGCAGCTCCGGCAATTCTTCCCCATTATAAAGCCGCACGAATTCGCGCAGCAGTACGTCCATGGAAAGGCCATCGGAGCCAATATGATGAATATCCAGCGCGAGCAGGAATTTCTCCTTCTCCAGCTCGATCAGCAGGGCGCGCAGCAAAGGCGGCCGGGTCAAGTCAAACGGCTGTATGAAGCCTTCAAGAATGGCCGCAACCTGATCTTCGCTTGCTTGAAGCTTCTCGACCTTGAAGGCTGCGAGCGGATGAATACGCTGAACTGGCTCCCCATCCACGATTTCAAAACCGGTGCGCAGCATATCGTGCCGGGCCACCAAAGCAGTCAGCGCCTTTTCCACCTTGGCCTCGTTCAAAGCCCCTTCCAACTGCAAGGCGCTTGGGAGGTTGTAATTCAGCTCCGAGTTATCCAGCTGGTGCAGGACGTACAGCCTTTTTTGCGCGGAGGAAACCGGATAGTACGCTCTCTCTTCCGCTTTCGGAATCGAGCTGTGCCGCGTTTCCTCCAAGCTGGCAATAGCTCCGGCCATCGACTCTACCGTCGTATAGCGGAACACATCGCGCAGCGGAAGCTCAACGTTCATTTCCTTCTGAATCTTGCTGACAAGGTTCGTCGCCCGCAAGGAGTGGCCTCCGAGCTCGAAGAAATTGTCCAGGACTCCAATACCGGAGCAGCCCAGCACTTCTTCCCAGATCTTCACAAGCTGGGACTCCGTCCGGTTACGCGGCGCTACGTATTCGACGCCCGTTTGCAAGCTGCCTTGCGGCTCCGGCAGCGCTTTGCGGTCCACTTTGCCGTTGGACGTCAGCGGCATGCGCTCCAGCTGCACGAAGTATGACGGGATCATATACCCTGGCATTCCCTGGGCCAGCGAGGTTCTCATTTCGCTGACCGTCAACGTCCGATCCGCCACAAAGTAGGCGACAAGCGCCTTCTCGCCCCCGCCGTCCTGACGGGCGAGCACCACCGCTTCTTCCACGCCCCGGACGTTCAGAAGCTGCGTCTCGATTTCGTCCAGCTCGATCCGGTACCCGCGGATTTTGACCTGATGGTCGATCCGGCCCAGGTATTCGATGCTGCCATCCGGCAGCCAAGCCGCCAAGTCGCCCGAGCGGTACAGCTTCTCCCCTTCCGCAAACGGGGAATCGACGAACTTCTCCGCCGTCAGATCCGGACGGTTCAGGTAGCCTCTCGCAAGGCCTTCCCCGGCCACGTACATTTCGCCCGCTACGCCGATCGGCACAGGGCGGCGGTTCTCGTCAAGAATGTACACCCTCAGCGTCGGGATCGGCTTGCCAATATTGCTCTTCGCCGCCTCAATCTCGGCCCACGTAATCTCCTTATACGTTACGTGAACCGTCGTCTCGGTAATGCCGTACAT
>NZ_JAKGAO010000041.1 GCF_021532315.1 Paenibacillus tarimensis | reverse complement strand
ACGGCAACTTAAGCCTCTCGAGTTCGTGAATATAAGAGACGTTATGTGAAATCCCCGAATGAGGGTGTGACAATGAAGCAGGAAATAATAATATAAAGAGTGAGAGTGGATTTATAAAATTTACTCTAAGTAATGTAGTAGGATTTCCTGAACAGACTTCTTTCTGGGGGGTACGAAGTCTCAGGTAATGTTGAAATAAAGAGCGGGAACTTCACTGCTAGTGGAGAGCTCTGGTTCACTACCGGTGAACTGTACACCTTTTATAAATCATTACTAACAGTCCACCAGCATTGTTCAGGTAAAGTGGAATATAGTAATTTTGACCGGTCCTTAAATTTTGAACTGCAGTATAAGCCAGGAGGAATTATCGAGATTAAAGGTCGCTATCAAGAACATCCAGATAGTATTAATGAACTAATATTTGAAATACACTCTGACCAGTCATATATAAATAATACTATTGAAGAACTGAAGGAACTTATTAAGGACTATGGAAACCTACGTGGGATTATTCAGGAAGTCGGGGACATCACATAACACCGCATTCACGCATCGGAGCTAACGCCCCTCGGTCCGCAAGAAGCATTTCCTGAAGCAGCCAAATCAGCGGACAACCCTGCACTGCCTAACCGCATCGCGGCCGGTCACTTCGTTCCCTTAAGGCAGTGAGGGTTCGTGAATGCAAGAGACGTTATGCGTAACTTCCTAAAGAATTAATGGACTGTATAAGAACGAAATGCAAAACAAGATCAAAGTGCAGTATAAGACCGAAGTGCATTACGAGACCGAAGAACTGAAGAGAAGTATAAAACCGAAATGCAGAATAAAATCTGAAAGTGATATAGATCGAGAATAGTACAAGATCGAAGAGCTGTACAAGATCAAAGGAAGAATAAGACCAAAATCGAGGAACAGTATAAGACCGAAAGAGCATTATAAGAATAAAGAACGTAAGTTAAGTCAGGGAGCAGGAAGCAACGCATAACACCATATTCAAGCTGCGTCGCCTGACGGCTCCTTGATCTGCCAGAGGTAAATTCGCGGAAGCGGATTCAGGCAGATAACCCTGCGAGGCTAAGTCATACGACACGGCTAGGCGATTGCTACGCATAATCGCTACGGCAGCTTAAGCCTCTCGGGTTCGTGAATATATGAGACGTTATGCGTAATTAATGCAAGTCTGATCGAAAGACTTTAAAAGTTTTTACGAGGGAGACCAACTAAATGATATGGGTCAAAGTTATGGTTTTAGTGTTTATTGTTGGGTTATTCACATCATTATTTGTCGGAATGATTAACAAAAAGTTTATGGTAGTTCCTATAATTTTAACTATAGTATCTGTGGCAATACTAATAGTTCCAGTTACTAAGTACTTGAATGATGTACATAAACAAGAGATTGAACGAGTTATAAAATCCAAGGGTGGAAAAGTACTTGAAATTGAAAGGAAGGATGAGAACAATCTAATTCGATATACCATTACATATGAAATTGAAGGTGTTGTCAAATCGGCTGAATATCTTGCTACAAAGATAGTAAATGATGTACATGCAAAGGATAGATTCGGTCGAGGTGATGAATGGACATTTTATGAGACAGACTAGATTTAACCAGTAGGTTCGAAGAGGGAGATAACTACACATAACACCGCATTCACGCTTCAGTCCTAATGGCCTTTGGTCCCTGAGAAGTAGTTGGCAGGGAGGTATTTCAGCGGACAACCCTGCACTGAGTCTTCGCCCCGTTGATCCGATTGCTTCGCTTAATCATCCGGCAGCTTAAGCCAGTGAGGGTTCGTGAATGCAAGAACGTTATGCGAAAAATTTGAAAGAGGGTAAAAACCATCAAACGTTTTTGTATCCTTGTATTTGGTCTACTTATACTTCTAATATCAGGGTGCTCCCCAGATTCAAATATGGAATTCAGATATAGTTATCTGAACAATGAAGAGGTCATTAGTTTTACTAAATCTCTGCTCCACGAGAGTGGTATTACAGATAAAAATGCAGATAGATGGTTCAAGTTCATTGAATTATACAATGCTAAGCAAGCTAAGTTTGTGTCATCCACCAATACAGGTTGGGTAAAAACGAATAATCGAAAGTACGGGGATATTAATTTTAATGAAACATTAAATGGTTGGTCTGCAGATGAAGCAGATAATATAGATATTAACTGCCGAATATCACTTTTTTTACTGGTCGCAGATTCCTTTGATATCAACAAGGAAATCTCAATAAAAGTGTATGAGTCAGAGTTAAATAAAGTAAAACAACTAGGGTTCAATTTATCTAGCAAGTAGATTTCTGTTTTCAGGGCATTATATATGCCGTTAGATAAAGTTGACGATTCTGAACTAAAGTTCCCAGATCAATTCAAAGTGCTACGGATTTATTTGGATTCAAACAATGACAGTATTTTAGAGATGGCACATACAGCACTTATTATTGAGAGAGATGGGAATTTATATTTACTTGAGGAGAAGAACCCATGCTATCCATTCCAGATTAGCGAGTTTAATAGTCTAGAAGAAGTACACACATATTACAATCACATCTATAAGCAGAATAAAGAGATATATCTAAATAAAGATAAATCAATTGTAAGTTGATCAGAGAGGTTGAATTCTTCGTATAACACCGCATTCACGCATCGGGCCTGACGCCCCTCGATCGCAGACGTGAGTTCGATGAAGCGATAGCTACGACAAATCCCTACGGGAGTTCGTGAATGAGAGGAACGTTTATCTGAAATGACTGCGAGGAGTTGATAATAATAAATAATGATATAAGCAACTTCAAGCTTAGAGGCAAGATGGACTACGAAAGATTGGAAATAATAATATTAAAGATCGACTTGCAAGAAAAACCTGATTTAATACCTCACTTATTAGTATGGACACAAGATGTAAATTGGCCTGTTGCATTCCCCATTTTAGAGAAATTAGTAGCATATCCTTCAGAAATAATTCCACACATAAATCAAATACTTAATACAAACGATGGGATATGGAAAGACAATGTAATTCGTTATTTACTGAAAGAGCTACCTCTCGAATATAAATCGACTTTCAAAGATGAACTAGAACGAATAGTCAAGAAGCCAACGAGAGATGAAATTGAAGATGAAGTAGTAGAAGCAGCAATTGAAGTATTAGAAGAGATCAATAAGGAACAATGAATGGAGTGTCTCAAGGAGGCAGTCACATCAGATAACACCGCATTTACGCATCGGGCATTCGCCCTTGGTCCGCAGATTCAGCGGACAACCCTGCACCGGCTAAGTCTGACGACTCGCGCTTCCGCGCTTAAGCCGGTGAGGGTTCGTGAATGCCTGAACTTTATATGCAATTGGGACGATAGGCAAATAGTAAATTCAAAAGGAGATTTAGAGAAAAACAATTATTCAAAACCCTTAGTTAATTAGCTTGGTGGGAGGAGTTAATTATGAGATTGTTATTATTTTTATTATTGATATTCTTACCATTAGTTTCCTCATGTGGTTCCGAAGTGTATTTCGAAGGTAGAATTGTTCAAATAAATGATGACTCAATTCTAGTAATAAATAACATAAGTGAAGAGGACATTAAATCAAATAGTGTTCAAGAGATATTAGATAAGAATCATGAAGCTTTTGAATTTAAGGTCGGGAAAACATCATCATTCGAAGTAGGTATGAAGGTGAAAGTTGGTTATAACGGAAATGTTGATACTTCCTACCCAGCGCAGGCAGGTGTGGAAAGCATAAAAATAATTAAGTAGGTTTAAGTAATTCGAGAAAGGCCCCAACAGCATATAACAATGAATTCACACGTCGTCGCCTGACGGATCCTCGGTCCCAGAAGTGAGTTCGAAGAAGTGGGAAGCTGGGACACATTCATCAGCCTAAGATAAGAGCTATCTAAGGCTGATGAATGTCGTGAATACTGAAACGTTAGACGAAATGCCTGAATCATTAGTGATTTCATTTGGAGTGGAGTTGGTGAAGTGATAGAGACTGAAAGACTGATTTTTCGAAGATATTCGAGTGATGATCTCGATTTACTATTAGAGATGACAAGCAATCCGGATATCATGAAATTTATTCGGCATGGAAATCCATGGACACAAGAAGAAACGATAGAGAGCCTTAACCGGTATATTGGTTGGAATAATGAAGGAATTGGTTTACATCTAGCTTTTAATAAGCAAGATGGTAAATTGGTTGGTCACTCTGGGCTGATTCCACAGACCATTGAGGACATTAATGAGCTTGAGGTTGGATATTGGGTGGTCAAAGATGAATGGGGTAAGGGGTATGGCTTTGAGCAAGCCAAAGCCTGGAAGGAATACGGATTAATGAATCTTGAACATACCCGATTAATTTCCTTAATTCAAAATGGAAATATTGGTTCAATGAGAGTTGCTGAGAAGAACGGAATGAAACACGAGAGAGATATTGAACTACTTGGAAAGAGAGTGGCTGTCTATTCAATAACAAGACTATGGTAGTGATTCGAAGAAGTCAGGCACTAACACCGCATCACGCATTGGGGCTAACGCCCCTCGGTCCACAAGATGGATTTTCGTACGAGCGGAATCAGCGGACAACCCTGCACCGGCTAAGTCTGACGACACGGCTAGGCGATTGCTTCGCATAATCGCAATCGCAGCTTAAGCCTCTCGGGTTCGTTAATATATGAGACGTTAGATGAAATGACCTTAAGAGAGGAATTCTAACTACGAATATGTTTCCTACAATAGAAACTAAAAGATTAAAACTCAGAGAACTTCGGCTTGAGGATACACTCGATTTATTTCATTACTTTTCAAAAGATGAAGTAACAAAATACTACGATTTGGACAGTTTTACAGAGTTAAGTCAAGCAGAGAATTTAATTACAAATTGGCAAGAGAGATTTAACAATGAACAAGGAATTAGGTTTGGGATAACGCTTAATAATGAAGACCATGTAATTGGAACCTGTGGTTTTCATAATTTATCTCGAAAGCATTTTAAAGCAGAAATTGGATATGAACTATCACCAGAATATTGGCGCCAAGGAATTATGAGAGAAGTGCTAGATGCAATTTTAATATATGGATTTGAAGATCTAGGATTAAACCGAATAGGTGCACTAATAGATCCTAATAATATAAGTTCTAGATTGCTTTTAGAGAAATCAGGTTTTAAAGAAGAAGGAATACTTAATGAATATTATTACAAGCAGAATAGATTTGTGGACGCTGTCATTTTTTCAAAATTGAAGAAGAACTATAAATAAAGTCATTTTAATGTAAATCAAAGAAGAAGGTCACCACGTCTAACAACATATTCACGCTTCGGGGCAATCGCCCCTCGGTCCGGCCGGAATTAGAAGTGGTTCGGGGATGAGAATTTCAGTAGCAAAGAAGCAAAATCAGCCGGACACATCCAACTCCCTAACCGCATCGCGGCCGCCCTTCGGGCTTAATGGTGTTGGACGTTGTGAATACTCGTACGTTATGTGAAATAGCATGAAACATGATAAAACAATACGGAGGTTAACTCATGGGAAATGGAAGGATCCTAGGAATTGCATACAATGTTATTCCTGTTGCCAACATCGAGAGATCAGCAAAATGGTTTGTAAAACATTTTGGATTTAATATCAGAAACCAGAGGGAAGGCTACTTGAGTTTGTTTAGGGGACCCGCCAGTGAGGGTTCGTGAATGCCTGAACGTTAGGTGAAATCCGAAGTGTTTTTTTGTGGAGGTGTAACAGTGAAGGGGATAACAAGCACATTAATAACGTCCTGCTTGTTTTTGTTGCTAATTGTTTCCTTTCCTAATAATGCTGAAGCTTGTGACTGTGACATTCCGAAAAGTGCAAGAGAAGGCCTGGAGCAGTCGGATGCAGTGTTTACTGGTAAGGTCAAATCAATAAAGAAAACAAAAATTGACGGAGAAGCTTTTAATGAAGCTTGGATTGAGGTGGGTGAGATATGGAAGGGTATTAAAGAATCTCAGATAGTTGTTTATACATCTTGGTCCAGTTGTCAGTTTGAGTTTCAAGAAGGGGAAGACTATCTCCTGTACTCTTACCAGGTCTCAGGTAATTACTATGTGACGAATTGCGGTAGGTCTAATAAATTATCAGGTGCGACAATGGATATTGATCAGCTAGGTCCTGGGATGGAGGCCAGCGTTTATGTTAATCTTGCATTTAAATACAACAAGTGGAATTGGATATTTGTTTCATTTTGTATAGTGTTATTTGCCGGTGGGATAGCAACTTACTTAATAAGAAACAACAACAAGAAATGATTTCGCGGGTAACTTAAAGAACTTCACCTAACACCGCATTCAGGCTGTGGGACAGTCGCCTCTGGTCCGCCGCCCGAAGGTTTTCAAGGGAGTTGAATTAGTGGACAACCCCGCACTGGCTAAGTCTTTGACCCGGCGATCCGATCGCTTCGCTTAATCGGTCGGCAGCTTAAGCCAGTGGGGGTTCGTGAATGCCTGAACGTTATACGCAATTACTGCAAAAGGGGAAAAACATGGATGAACTAATAGAAGACATAACCGAGATTATAATACAGATATGTCTTGATTTAAGACCATGTTCAATAATCGATAAACATAAATTCAATGAATTGTATACGAAGTTTAATGAGTTAAAGCATGTGATTAATAAGAAAAACGCCCAGGTGATCTCAAAGGAATTAGTTAGAGCACTCCTTTACGTTAGTGACGGAATTATCGTTCAATGTAACTTTTCAAGAAAGAAGGATCATCTTATTAATGAATGGATAATCCTTAATAAAGAAATAATTAGCTTGCTTAGGTCCAATGATTTGCAGATTAATATAGTAGGCAATGAACACCAATTAATGTCTACTTCAAATGAGATAGAAATACAGACAGCATGCTTAATATTCGATCAATTACATAAATTAATCATGCAATCTGCTTTAATTTCAAATCCTCAAAAATATGAAGTTGTAGATTCGTTGTATAAAACAGATAACAAGTTTCTAAATGAGTATTGGGATCATTTAAAAAGGATTGAAAATTAATTATTGTAGCTCAAAGATGGCAGTAACAGCGCATAACACCACATTCACGCTTCTGGCCTGGCGGCCCTAGGTCCGCACCGAGGAATTTCGAGGAAGCCGAATCAGGCGGACAACCCTGCACTCCTAACCGCATCGCGGCCGTTCCCTTCGGTCACTTAAGGCAGTGAGGGTTGGTGAACGCAGGAACGTTATAAGAAATTACCGGAAGGAGAGTTGTAGCAGGATGAAACAAGGAGAATTAATAAACAAAACTTTAAAATCTCTAAAGAAAAGATTAAATAACAACAATGATTTATTAGAATTACAACTTGGAGAAGGTTATTTAACTGAAGCTAAATGTACGTTTAATGAACCGATTAATGAAAAGGATTTACTTGATTTTGAAAAAGAATTTGGACTTAGAATTCCTGAAGACTATTATAACTTTTTAACAATTACTAACGGTTGTTCATTATTTGATCACCCAGAGTATGGAGGAGAAGCTAGTATATACAGATGGCAGGACACCATGGATGCAACATACGAAGATCCAAAAGAAGGTCACAAGAAATTAATTATTGCCTACATATATCAAGATGAGATAGTAATCGATCTTAAAGCATATAACGAAGGATTAAGTAATTACCTTATGGTAAAGGGACATATTGATCATTTCCACCAAGCTAGGCCTTTGAATATGAATTTTGAGTTGTGGTTTGATCGATTTATTATTTGTCAGGGCGAGAAATTCTGGACCTGGCCGATTTATACAGCAGATAATTACTATAAGTTAAGAGGGTAATGATATTGTAAGTTTGTCAAGTGAAGCTGGCAACTTCGTACAACACAGCATTCACGCATCGGACCATATGGCCCTCGGTCCGTAGAGGTATTTTCGAGGATGCGAGAGCTGCGGACAACCCCGCACTGGCTAAGTCTTACGATCCGCCGCTACGCGGCTTAAGCCAGTGGGGGTTCGTGAATGCCTGAACGTTAACTGAAATTTCCACAAGAGATGAGAGAGAGTGAATACAATGAAGATAACATACAGTGATTCCAAAGAGATTTCAAGTAAACAGCTAGAAAACTTGTTTAAAGCTCTCGAATGGAAATCAGGTAACTTTCCAAATGAATTGCAAGAAGCAATAAAGAATTCACATTCTGTGGTAACGGCTTGGTACCAAGGAGAATTAGTGGGATTGGTGAATGCATTATCTGATGGGGTGATGACAGTTTATTTTCATTACATGCTTGTACATCCTAATTATCAGAATATGGGCATTGGTAAGAATATGTTAGAAAAGATTTTAATTAGATATGAAGGCTACAAGAATAAATTACTGATTTCTTATAAGAATGCTGAATCATTCTATAGGAAAGCTGGATTTAAACCGGAAGAAGGAACGATTGCAATGTTTATAACTGATATGGTCTAATTCAAGATCAGTTTGGAGTAACTCGAAGATGGCGGAAGCATTAGATAACACCGCATTCACGCTTATGGCCTGGCGGCCCTAGGTCCGCACCGAGGAATTTCGAGGAAGCCGAATCAGGCGGACAACCCTGCACTCCTAACCGCATCGCG
>NZ_JAKGAO010000040.1 GCF_021532315.1 Paenibacillus tarimensis | reverse complement strand
ATCGTCCATGGCGAGGCCTACGATCTCTCCGTTAAAACAATCCAGTACCGCGGACAGATATAACTTGCCGTCTGAACAAGGGATTTCGGTGATATCAGATAGCCACTTTTGGTTGGGTGCTAAGGATCTGAAGTCTCTCTGGATCAGGTTCTCGCTCTTTTGAGCTGCGGCATCCTCGCGTGTAATGCCGCTGGGATGACGCTTAGCTTTCTTCAGCAGGCCGTGCTTCTTCATGATTCGGTATACCGTGCTGTAACTGGTCTGAATCTCTATCTGTGACAGCGCCAGCAGAATACGCTGGACACCGTAATTGCTGTTGTCTTCATGTTCACCGATGATTTCTGTGATTTTGACCAGAAGGCGTTGCTGCTTCTCTTGCTTAGGTGTGGGCTTCAAGCTGCGGTAATAGCCCGATTCACTGACAGCAAGTATATCGCACATCTCCTTGACGGTCCATCGATCCCGTCGTTCACGGATGTAAGCATAGAGCCTACATGCCTTTACCGCTTCCGGTCTTTTGCGAAAAAACCGAGTGCATCCTTGAGAATTTCATTCGCGCGGCGCAGCTCGACTATTTCTTTTTCTAATTCGATTTCACGTGCAGTCTTATCGGCAGACGCATAAGCGCTTCCGCTTCCGATATGCGCTCCGTCGCCGTGCAGGGTTCTTCGTTTTCTCCATTCCTGCAAGGTGTGGTAGGATACTCCTAACTGCTCAGCTGCTTTTTTTGATCCAATCTCATCGCTCAATCTTACGGCTTCTTCTTTGAATGCTTTATCGTACCGATTCATTGTCCCCCGTCCCCTCATTATCTTTCATTCTATTTCATATGAGGGTGTTTTTCGACTGCATTATTATCGTAGCACTCCAGATTTGGTTCGACAATCTATCTGCTGCGGTTGTACATATTGAGAAGCATGGTGAACGGCAATTAACGGACGGGTTTCAGCGATTCTGTGCGCATTATCGGTTTGAAGCCGTATTTTGTAACCCGTACAGTGGACATGAAAAGGGGCATGTGGAGAATAAATGCGGATACTCGAAACGGAACTGGGCTGTCCCGATCCCGATTTATGAGAGCCAAGAGCAGCTTGCTGCTGTGTTTGCTAAGCAAGCCTTGCTAGACCAAGAGCGTACACACTATGCCAAGGGGCAGCGAATCGCTGACTTATGGGAAGAGGAACGGGCAAAGCTGCTTGTCTTGCCGGAGGTGGCTTTCGAAGCCTTTCGTATATCTGCTGCGGCGGTTAATAAATACGGAGAGATTCGAGTGGATGAAACTACCATTCCTTTGCTGGGACTGGTTCAACCAGGAAGCCAGGTCATGGTCCAAACCTACTGGGACCGCTTGGTTATCCTCAATAACAACCACCAGCTCGTAAGAGAAATCCCTCGGCCTTACACTGGCAAGACCGCTGACATTCCGTGGGAACAAGTCTTTACTAACTTGCTGCGCAAGCCGCGAAGTGTGACTCACTCTCAGTTCATTCGCATGCTGCCGCAAACGTTGCAGCTCTATGTTACGGTAAAGGAACTAGATATGCGCAAGGAACGCCTCCGTGCTCTTGCCCATTGGAGCAGCGTGTATACGGTAAGGGAGATCGAGGACGTCCTTCACCTTCTAGGCACGGAAACAACCGTTGAGCGCATAACCGCTGTTCTCGGCATGAGGTCAGGTAGCCGGGATATACCGGCCGTTTTAGAGGAGACGATCTCACCGCCGAGTACCAAAATGGAGTTTTCACTACAGCGCTATGACAAGCTGACGGGGGTGAGCTGACATGAAGCCAGAACTGGCCGATTTGTGCCGGCAGCTGCGGCTGGCACATGTCGTCGAACATGTTGCGCTGCAGCAGGACGAACAGCTGCATGGTGTGGTCCTGCAGCTGCTGACGGCTGAACTGGATGGCCGCAGGCGTGCGATACTGGGTAAGCTTGTCCAACAAGCCGGCTTCCCACATATTAAGACCTTTGAGGGCTATGTGTATGACCACATCTCCTTTCCAAGCGGTAGCAGTCCCGCCATGCTGCTGGAACTCGGGTGGTTGGAGCGTAAGGAGAACCTGCTGCTCATGGGGGCAGTAGGCACCGGGAAAACGCATATGGCCACAGCACTCGGCGTGGAAGCATGCCGGCAAGGTAAGGCAGTGCAGTTCTACCGCGCTTCGGATCTAGTGGCCTTGCTGCAGGAGAAGTTTGCCTCGGGAACGGTGAACCGATTACGTGAAAAGCTGCGAAAGGCCGACTTGCTCATCTTGGATGAGGTCGGTTATGTACCTTTCAGCCAGACCGGCTCTGAGCTATTGTTTAATGTGATTGCCGACTGTTACGAAAGACAAAGCGTGATTGTAACGTCCAATCTGGAATTCGGCCAGTGGACGTCGATTTTCGGAGATACCAAGCTGACTTCCGCTCTTGTGGACCGCCTGGTGCACCATGCTCATATTCTCTCGTTCACGGGAGAGAGCTTCCGCTTCAAGCAAGCGATGGAACGGGTCCCCGTATAGCTTCATATCCTGGCAAATCTCTTAGGCACTTTTTGCTGCAATATTGAGCACTTTTTGCTTGCAAAACACAACTTTTCAAAAATTCCTTACAGACCAAGGTCCATAAAGGCCAGCAACATGTATTCGGTGAGAGAGGGTGTTAGCGCCTCTCTGCAATATGGCTCATTATAACTAACTGTTTAATCCATTCATCCACATCGTTAACTGCCCATGCCGCTTCTTCACAATGGTTTTCACTTTTAAATTTTACTTTCAGCAAATTAAATCCCACTTTACCCAAATGCCCGTTCACTTTACTTATCTCGTTTATCGTATCTAATGGAATGGTATATTTCTTTCTTGGTATGTACATCTCAAAAACCAGATCATTTCTTGACAAAAGTAATATCCCATTCCCTCTTATCTGTCTCATTCCCTTTGAACTAACTCCATAGAAATTCGATAAATAATCAACTAATAGATTTTCTTCTTGTTTATATTTTTTCTTCAAACTTATTAATCTGTATAAAAAAATAAACAAAAGTGTTGCTATAAAAATAACAACTATACCTGCGATTGTCTGATCCATTTCCCTGCCACGCCTCTCATGTTATAGTATCGAGCTATTATCTGAGGTTTTTGTACTCACGAACCCTCGGATCGGCAGACTTAGTCGGTGCAGAGTTGTCGCCGGACTTAGCTTCCTCAAAATTTCCAAGGGCAACCCAGGGCGTCAACCCGATGCGTAAATGCTGTGTTGTGTCATGCTGACGGCTTCCTTGATTTATTTACAAAACAGCTCTTCATATTCTTTTTTCAAGATAGACATCTTTATGACATCCCAATAACGTCCATCCCTAAATAGTTTTTGCCGCATCCTGCCTTCTTCCTTAAATCCGCATTTTAAATAACTGTTATACGCTCGCTCGTTATATTCATAGACATCCAGTTCTAATCGGTTTAAATTTAATGTATTGAACACAAAATGTTCCAACAATGTTATTGCTTCTTGACCGTAACCCATTCCCCAGTAATCTTTCTTTCCAATAACAATGCCAAGAACCGCATTCCTGTTCCTATAATCAATATGATGAAGATCAATTTGTCCAATATAAGATAAAGCAGCCTTATCCGCAATTACAAATCCTTTACTTTCTGATGTTCCCTCAATCATCTTCTTCAAAAAGGACTCGGTTTCATAAACTGTATTAGGAAACAAAAAAACGTCATGCAAATTGTTCGTTATTTCGTAATCATTAACCCATTCTCTTATATGCGGCAGATCCTCCCACTGGTATTCTCTCAATATTATCCTTGTCCCTACCAAATGCGGCATGTGTTATTCATCCTCTCTCCGTCATTAACATCTAACGTTATTGTATTCACGACCCCTCCCTGGCTGAAGAGTATAAACCCGGGTCTGTTGGGACTTAGCCCTCTTCTCATTCATGTTCTCTAGGCCCATATCTAAGGGTATGACCAATCCAGTCACTAGCATCTCTCCAACTAACCTTCCTAGAACTGATCCAATTAACTGTTCCGTATAAATCATTTCCACCCGGACTCCAATTTCGGTCATCGGCCCAATAAAATAATCCATTTTTATGTATAAAAGTGCTTTCATAAATAATTGAATCATAATTCTCAGGGCTTGGTTTAATATAAACCTGCGTAACTTGCTCGAAGAACAATTCAATTGCGGGAAGACTACGAGCTTGTCTTTGCAGTAAAAGCCTCACTTTGTGATCTAGCCCCACTGGAATTGACATGGACAAATTCGGGTTTACATAGTGATCTGTCCACATATGCATCTCTCGAATACAGGCATCATGAAACCAACCGAAAGCATCCAGCAGTTTATTTAAGTCTTCTTGATTATCAAGACTAGTCCAGTTTATTGAATTCATAGGTACACTCCTTTAAGCAGCTCTGTCAAATTTCACGCGGCATGCGGTTAGGCAGTACAGGGTTGCAATAATGCGCTGTTATATGAAGTGTCCACATCTTCGGCTACTTCCAGCCTTCCTGTATATACTCATATAATTCTCTTGATTTTACTGTTTTTGTTGCCATTTTATCTTCAATCATTATGTAGTCTTGTATTGGCTCGCAATTCGTTAAAGAAGAATTCCCCTTACTAGTTGTTTTACATCTTTGCGGTATTGTTACTATTACAGGTGACTGGGTATTCTTGAAATTAATCGTCATCGTGTTAGAACACCCAACTTTACCTGTTGAGTGTTGAATAGCATCCTCTTCAGTATGCTCCAACATGTTTATAATCCTATTCAGTTTATCCGTGGATTTTATTGTTTTGGGAAGAGTTTCAGATAGACAACTACTTAAAGTTATCGATTCCACTTCATTTTTTTCATATATAATTTTTGAATCACTACATCCAATTAATAATATAATAACTACGGTAAATAGATATTTCTTCATTATAGCGGCCGTAGATCCTCCTTTCAGTCATAGGTGCGATGCCACTTTGAGTTATCTCTTTAATTTTCGATATGTAATAGGTATAGTAATAAGTGATTTCAGGTTCGTATTTGAAAACCCCCTCTAGCATTCTTCAGTCCGCGCTAAGCTTTAATTCTCTGAAGGCATTAAAATGGGGAGTATCATGCAAACACTTTTTGATTTGCAGCGCACATTCGTGAGGTTTATTGAATTCCGTATCTATCTCTAAGTCGTAAACGCCATGTGTATGTACTAAATTATACTGATACTTTGCAAGACCAATATTTCGATCTCCTCTTTCTCTTTCCCTTCGTTCAAGTTCTTCTAGGGAACAAATTACGGAGACAAACAACACTTTGTAATCCTTTAGCAACATCACGCATTCTTCCAACCACTGTCTTTCTTCGAGTACATGGTCAACAATGAGGTTATTCCCGGCAGCAACTAATGCGGGAAGTGCATGATGCATTCCTTTTATAACTTTCAACATTGCATCTTTTGTTGCATGCGCTGGTTTATCCCCACTAAGGTAGTCAACTGGCAACATATATAAAAACTTGTCCACTGATAGGTGTAAGTATGGTTCGTCTAAAATTCGTTGTAATTCTAAAGAAATACTGGATTTTCCAGAACTCGAAGTTCCATTTAAAAATATAACTGTCCCTGGTGACATACAACATTCCCCTCTTTCTGTTGGCTTAACGTTTTTTCCTCATTAACCTAGATCTCTTCTACATATCAGAATGCAACTATTATGGTAATGGGGTCTTTAATTTTGTATTTTTCCCTTATAACGTTCCCATGTCCAGGACGCTTGGCAAGCTTCCTCTTCTTTTAACTCACTTGATAACCATGGTTTCCCATCCGTCGTATCTGCCATCAAACTCTTTGGATAAGTCGACTAACAAATCAGTAACTTCGTTTATTGAATGTAAATCAACAAAATCATTACGATAAATTTGTACTACGTATTCATTACCATCATCTGTTCTATCAAGTTCAACATTGAACCCCATTGTTCTTACCCTATTTTCAAAAGTTTTCCGTTGTGAATCACTATTAAAATGCAGCCAGTGGTCTACCCTTCTTGCTTCCTCTAAAGTGTCTCCCGATTCACTTAACGAGTCCACAACACTTCGGTTCCCCATATGTTGCAATTGATATTTATCTGGATATAAGAACTCGAAATAAAATTCCCAAGGGGTGTTTTCCTCCATATTAAACACTACTATATCGTAATAATGCTGCTTATAAAAAATTTCCCGCGCTAGGGTATCTAAATCAAACGGAGAAGAAAAATAATAATAAATTTCCCTAATTCCATTCGTTGTCATTCTCCCTACATTAACAGCTAAATGGCCAAGACTCTGAGTTAACATGTCCTCAAGTTCATTTATTAGTTCAGCCTCATCGCTAGCAGGTGTGCCGCTCTCACCTGGATTTTTAATAGGAATCCTTATGCCCATTCCCAACGAATATTGACTTTTATCGACCTCATTCCATACACCCATATCTAATAAAATTGATGCAAAATTATCTTCTATTGAACAAAAATATATGTCCCAATGATCTGACATTTTTGTTACCTCCTCCTGAAATTTCGCTTAGTGGGATGTGTTCCGCTGCCACTGCTTCCTCGAAACTGGAATGGCCCTCCGATTCCACCTCGATCTTCGTGCCGGACCGAGGCGAATGCCCGATGCGTGAATATGGTGTTATTACTTTCAACTTATCTTTCTTTAATCCAGTTGTTATAGAATTCCTCTGCACTCCAAAAAAGATAAGCCCCAAACAAAATTAATATCAATCCTATTATCTTGATTGCCCATATTATAATTCTACTTGGATCTTTATATTGTACATTCTCTTCAAATTCATAATTTGGTTTCATAGTTCTATAGATGATAAAAGTAATAAAATTGCAGACTAAATCAGGAAAACAAAATAGAAAAATACCTATTAACGCCAACGGAATTGAAATCATTCAAAGAGACATTGGATCCCATTCCGTTCCCTGGTCCTTGTAGTTATGTGTTGAGATTCTAAGAATCATATAGCTTATCTCCAATATGTATTGTTGGTCCTTAAAAGATCCTTAATCGCAATTGCAATTATGTCATATAACGTTCTTATGCTCCTGACGTCGATTTCCCTTAAATAGCTCTTATCTTAGAAGAATTGATGTGTCTGCCTGAATCCTCTTCCTCGAAATGCCTCGAGCAGACCGAGCTGCGAATGCCGCGAAGCTGGTACACTGTGTTAACGGATGCCCTGCCCTCTTCGAGTCTACTTATAAAAATAAGTCATTAATTTCTCGTCATATCCTTGATCTCTATATTCTAAAGCATTTTTCTCTATTCCATATGTTTCAAACCCTAGTTTCTTATAAAGATCTATTGCCGCTTGGTTTGTAGTTACAGCACCTAGATTTATTTGTTTCAAGCCTTCTATTTCTTTTCCTCTATTAATTACTTCCTTTAATAGTTCTTTAGCAATCCCCTTGCCCCGATATTCCGGTGAGACATAGACTCCCCAAATCATTCCTTTATGTTTAAGTTTTATTCCTTGTTCTCTTCTAAATCCGACCATTCCAGCAGCTTGGTCTCTCTCTGTAAAAGCCATCAGTATATAATTGTCACTCTCGTTTTGTATTCTCTTTACAACTTCAGATATCGGAGTTTTCACGGAATCTTCGTATGTTGCTCCAAATGCTTCGGGATTCGTCTTTAATGCTTCCAGCCTTAAATCCCAATACAATCCAACGTCTTCTTGTTTTATTTCTTTAATATAAAACATCTATAAAATTCCTCTCGATAATATTATGGTATTGCTAGGGTTTCCGATAACGTGCATACATTCAT
>NZ_JAKGAO010000004.1 GCF_021532315.1 Paenibacillus tarimensis | reverse complement strand
GTTGAAGATAAATATAGCCTGTTGAGGTTTCTCAACAGGCTGAATCAGCAGGCATGCGTGCCTGCTGATTTTTTATGTTTCGATTATAGGGAAATAAAGGAGAACTTATTGTTAAGGTGGGAATGATGCGTTAGACTCGAAAAATAGAAATAGTTGGGAGAGGAGAGACGATTATATACCCAGTCAAGAAAAGACTCGTAATCTTTCTGTTCGCCGTATTGATTGTCTGTGTCACCATTAGTTTTTTATTATCTTCAACTGGAGAAGAAGCTCCTCAAGGGTACACGGTCAACGAGCACCTCATTGAGAGCAAAAGTTTCAGCATAAGCTCCATTTCTAGCGATGTTGATACCTCTGTTGAGGGAACCGTTTTTGTAAAAGGTCGTGAAGAAAGTCCTGATTATATTACCATAGTTGCAGCAATTGAGATTGATCCTGAAGACTGGGGAGGCGTGGCATTATATCCCTGAGCATTGGTCTGTCTCCAATGTGACCAGCAGCTACCCCGATCATAAGCCACACATTAAGGCGGCTGACTATATCGCGACATGAACTACTTAGAGTAACCCGTTAAGCCAGTGGAACGCCTGGATCGAGATCGGGAGGGATAGAAGCTATAAACCAACAGGAGGGGGTTCGGGTACAGTTGTGCTAGAGCTGGTCAGAGATCCTGATAGCAGCAGCAATCAAACCCAGACTTATGAATTAGGAATTGAAGCTGGCTCAAGAGAATCTGCTGGCAAGAAAGAAATGGGGACAGATACGATAACGATACCTGTCCCCTAGAACTGTTAATCATTTCTGCCCGGTCTTATGATGTGCGTTCCAGCACGGTAGCGAGGATGCGGTGGACGACCTCATGGTCACGCGGATCATACAGGCGATAGCCCTCACCCGGGAGCGTGTACCACTCTTCGGCACCCACATACGTGATCGCGAACGTAAGGGAGCCATCATTATCGCAGGTGCTCCGAAGCTCGAGTTCCCCGCTGATTACACCAACCTCCGTGGTCATCACACCATGTGTAGCGGTAAAGATTGACGACTTCATTTCCATAAAAGCAGCTCCCTTCCCGGCTTGAATGATAGCGGTGCAGGCACTACCGGCCGGCAGCCGAATAACACCTGCAGACGCTACTTACGGACCTAGTAGGAGCAGGCGTTAAGCATGCTTTGAAGCGCAGACTTCTCAGACGACTGCAGGTGCAGACCCCAACGATACTTCGTGTTAATCCACCACTTCGCATAGGCGCAGCGAGCGCCGGCACGCGGCGGCTGCCACGTCGACGGATCCTGGTCACCCTTGGACCGGTTGACGCTGGCGGTCACTGCAATCAGCTGTGGGCCGTTGAGATCATTGGCGAATTTTTGGCGTTGTTCCGTGGTCCAGCTGCTGGCGCCCGAACGCCATGCCTCAGCCAGCGGCACGATATGATCGACATCGATTTCGGATGGCGAGTATACGGTGACGCCGTCGAAGTAGCTGTACCACTTGCCTGATGTCACGGGGCAGTCCCCGCTGTAGTAATCAGCGTCACGCTTAAGCACAACCTGACGAGTGTCGCAGCCACCGCCTTGGCTGCTCCAGTGCGGGAACTTGTCGCGTGAGTAGCCAGTCATGGAGCCTTCGGCTTTTACAGTCAGCGCGTTCAATTGAGATTGTGCAGTCGACTTGGATGGTGTTCCACTTGGCAGAGCCGAGGCTGTCTGAGGCAGTACAGCAATCGTGCTGACTAACAAGGCTGCCACCAATAATAGGGACACAACTGTCGTTTTACCCTTTCTTCCTAACATTTGAAACACGAAATCCCTCCATTCCGAATTTGGGTAGGGCGGACTCTTTGTCCACCCGAATTATTACTTTATAGGGGATGTATGAAATAGGTATTATGCGAAAGTAAATTTTATATGTATTCTGGAAATAGTTGGATGGGGCCTGCGCTTAGAGGAAAGACGTCTGTTGGTTCTTACATAATTTCCAGTAAAGTAGTAAACTGGGTGAATGAGAGGGGGAGAGAAGCTCTGTACATAAATTCTGATTCTCGACCTGAAAAAAAGAAAAAATATATATTACCGATTTTTCTGCTGATCGTTACTGCCAGCTGGGCGGGTAATATCTGGTACTACTATTCCATGCAGCTGGATAAGCCGGTATTCCTGAAGCATTATATCACTCTGAACGGCAATCAAGACGACTGGATTGAGTTGTCCTTTTTAGAGAATAGAAGGATCGGCAAAAAGGTGACAGGGATAGAGCTTGAGAAACTGCCACAGCTACGGTTTGAAATTCATCCGCCCAACAATGATTTTAAGTATCAAGTTATGAGAAAGGCTTACGGATTCTGGAATGGTGAGGAAAACCCGCCCATGGAGAAGGAACCGCTTATCATTACAGAGGCGACCGTTTATTATAGCGAAGGTCCGCCAGAGAAAGTGCCCATTGGTGAAATTCATGTCATGTGGGAACGCAGTGAGGGCTTGCTGGAATCAATCTCAAGTGGGGGCTCCTCAGAAGGTACCGGCCAGTATACCGTGATTGCTGAAGAGGCTATTACTCTGGAACAAGTCGATTACAGCTTCAGTGACAGGCTTAACTCTAAGTTCGAGTTCTCCGTGGTTTCCCCGAATGGACCGGTCACTGAGATGCCTATCCAGCTCGATGCCGGGGATACGCTAATCTTTGATTATGCATGGAAGATTCCATCGGACACAGCGACGGCCTTTGAGGTATATAGGACTAATTTTCTCCTGACCTACACTACTGGGGATGGAGAAATCATACATGACCGGATCCCGATCAGTTTCAATCACTACTTAAGCGAGAATCAGGTCAACTGGTTCGTGCGTTCTGGAGGTGAGCTGCCTTGAGCCCTTCACTGCGCAGTGTTTGTAGGAGGCTTGGTTGGGGACTTGTCTTTCCGCTTCTAGATTTTCGTTTGGGAAGCTTTGATATATTTCCCGACTTCGTTGGATACCTGATTATTCTCCTGGCCTTGAACCATATCAGAGCCATGGACAGTCATTTCAGGTATGCAGGCTGGTTGGCACTTGTTCTTCTTCTATTATCATTGCCGCAGCTTATATTCAAGAGCAGCATTGACGTGGAGCAATTTGCTGTCGCACCGCTTGGCATGCATGCTTACGTTCAAGCTACGGCCATACTGCATGTGTGGTGTGTCATTCTCATTTTCAGGGGGTTGTACAGAATTGGAAAAGCAACAACAATTCCGCCGGGTTTAGCAGCCGCCGTTGATTCCAGTACGAAGCTCTACATGGCCTTGTTTGCCATACAGCTGTTATTCTATCCTTTTATGTTAAATATGGAAGACAGCGTGGTGCTGGTGCTTCAACTCTCTAGTCTGTTTATCTTATTCATTGAGCTGCTGCTGATCCGTGTGTTATTCCGTTTGTCGCTTATCGTTTGATATCATTGGAAATTGCGAGAAGTGATGTCTTATGAGAAGACAATTAATGGATATGAGGGTCAGAATAATAAAGGGGATAACGTATCAATAGCCCTGTAAACTACGTGAACGCCCCAATAAGAGGGGACGAGGTTATGAAAAGCCTTTCGGTAAAATGTAAGATTGACCATGTTTCGTTTGAACTGCAAGAGCAGCATGATTTTGAATGGCTTCAATCTCTTGGCACGGTCTTCTGCGTATTTGACCAGCAGGATTCCGGCAACATCAGTTTTGGGGTTGAAAAGAATGGCAGCAGGCTATTTGTTAAGTACGCGGGCTGCCGGCCCATGGATTATTCCGGAGATCCTCGTGATGCGGTTGCCAGGCTATCTGCTGCCGTGCCGCTTTACACGACCTTAGAGCATCCACATTTAATTAATCTCATTAATCATTTTGAAACAGAGGATGGATATGCCGCCGTATTCGAATGGTTTAATGGCGAATGCCTGCATTCCCATTGGCTGTTTGCAGGGGAAGCCAAGCATACCCACCCTGACTCGCCTTTCTGCAAATTCAAGCAGCTGCCCATTGAGAAGAGACTGCGTTCACTTGATGCTATCTATGAATTTTATCAATATGTGGAGTCAAAAGGATATGTGGCGGTTGATTTTTATGACGGCAGCATTTTGTATGATTTTTCAACAGATGTAACCAGGATCTGCGACATTGACTTTTATAGGAAAGCTCCTTCTGTAAATGATCTGGGCGAGAACTTTTGGGGAGCAGTACGGTCGAAGTCTCCGGAGGAGTTCACATTAGGTGCGCCTATTGATGCAAGAACAAATGTCTTCACCATGGGAGCGATCGCATTTGGTTTACTAGGCGGTGAAATGGATCATTTGTTCTCCAAATGGGAAGCGAGCCGGTCACTGTACGAAGTCGCTCTGCGGGCTGTACGCAAAGGACGGGAACAGCGATATGAATCGGTTAGCGAGTTTAAGCATGCTTGGGATGCAGCGATAATCAGTTGAAGTAGGGAGGTATTCGTGAAAAAGCTGACCATACTTAAATATATGCGCTATCTATTTAATGCTTTATTCGTTCTATTCGTCATGCTTACCTTTTCGAGTACAGCGTCTGCGCTTTACCTTTTTCTCATGATCCTAACTTTAAGCATATCCCAACTGATTCTGACAGCCGAATTGTATCAATATAATCAGGAAGACTATGAAAAGAAGTATCCCCCGGGAACAAGATTACTAACCGGTTTTGCTGGTGTTTTTGCCCTCGTGGTATCCATCTACTTAGCAACAACTCTATGAGTATAATAACCGGCAGGGGAAGAGGAATCTTTGTTCAGTTTCAAATAAATGACCGAGAAGCCGCAGATCTGCGGCTTCTATTCTTGTAAAAGGAGCCCGCTGCATAACAGCTAAGCTTTATACAGCAAAGACTAAATATTCTAGAGTTAAAAGTAAGGAAGGGTTTGATAATATAGATTTGTAATCGCTTACAATAAACTCGGGAAAGGATCGTGATCGCCACCGTGCCTCAAGCAGCACAGCATCCCGGTACGGTCTTATGCTAATTCATTTCATGGGAGGTATGATGATGTTCAAAACAAGACTATTTAAAGGAACAATGGCCCTGACCCTTGCTGCAGGCATGTTGTTTTCCGCTCACTCAGCACCAGTGGTGAATGCAGCCGAATCCAACTGCGCGAACGGTTATGTAGCGCTAACGTTCGATGATGGTCCAAATGCAGGCAATACGGCAAACCTGCTTCATGCCCTGAAGCAGGCCGGCTTGCGGGCAACAATGTTCAATCTTGGACAGAATGCCCAAAATTATCCGTCACTGGTCCGCGATCAAGTGGCGGCTGGCATGTGGGTCGGTAATCACTCTTACACGCATCCGCATATGACGACACTCAGCAGCTCTCAAATGTCATCGGAAATCACGAGGACCCAGCAGGCCATTCAGTCGGCTACCGGATCGGCACCCAAGCTGTTCCGTCCGCCTTATGGCGAAACGAATGCAGCGTTGAAGTCTGTCGCGGCCCAGAACGGTCTCACCGAAGTGCTCTGGAACGTCGACTCCCAGGATTGGAACGGCGCCAGTACCGCCCAGATTGTGGCTGCTGCAGGCAGGCTGCAGAACGGCGATGTCTTCCTGATGCACGATCACTATCAGTCTACGCTCCAAGCCATCCCGCAGATTGCACAAAATCTGAAGAGCCGCGGCCTTTGCTCCGGCATGATCTCGCCAAGCACCGGGCGGGCGGTGGCACCTGACGATGGGAGCGGCGGTACTCCTTCTCCAGGTACAGGTACGAAGGTGGAAGCCGAAAGCATGACCAAAGGCGGCCAGTACACATCCAGCATCAGCTCGCCGTTCGCGGGAGTCGCTCTATACTCCAATAATGATTGGGTGAAATACACGCAATATTTTGCTAACGGTACTCACAGCTTCTCGCTGCGCGGCGCCTCTAATAACGCCAACATAGCCAGGGTCGATCTGAAAATCGGCGGTGTAACGAAGGGAACCTTCTACTTCGGCGGGAGCTATCCTGCGGTTTACACAATCAACAATGTGAGTCATGGAACCGGGAATCAGGAGATTCAGCTCGTCTGTACCTCGGATAACGGGACATGGGATGTTTTGATTGACTATTTGGAGATGAAGTAACGCAAAACCCTAAACAGTCGGTAGCGGGTCATGCTTCAGTTGACGTTCCTATTGATCTGGATTACCCTGTCAGCAGAGAGACTTTCCAAATTGGAGAGGGTGATGGAAGATGGAAGCGGCAGTCTGGATTGCCATCGGACTTTGCCTGGTAGTGTCGATTGGCTTGCTGTCCAAGAAGAAAAAGTAGTCCGTGAACTTGCTCAAGGCGCCTGACGGCGCCTTGTTTGCCCGCTAGGAGCTTATCCCGTTCACCATTGATCACGGGCACATAGTTGAAGTTTCCAGTCTAGCAGCATATAATGACATGGAGATGCAAGCAAAGGGGTCAGGAATCTAATATGTGTACGCTGTAAACTGTAGGGGAAACCATGGTTTGAACACTTAATGAAAGTGGCAATCTGCTGCTTTTATTTGCTGTTCATATCACCTTTACAGGGTACGCGGGCAGCGGTTATCATAAACCCAGCATGCGAATACCTGGCAGGTATTCGTTTTTTTATGGGAAAACGCATCTCAATTGATTCCTGCCCGAATATCCTCCGCACCGCAAAAGGAGGAAAACGATGATTACATTAAAGAATAAAATCGCAATTGTAACGGGTGTTAGCAGATCAACAGGGATCGGGACCGCAATATGCCGGTCACTTGCCAGCTTGGGCGCAGATATTTTCTTTACACATTGGAGTGCATTTGATGCGAAAGAAGGTAACGGTCTTGACCCCGGGTGGCCAGAAGCTTTAAAGAGAGAGCTGGAAACCATAGGTGTGCGGGCGTTCCATATGGAAGCCGATTTAGCAAAGCTTGAAACGCCTTCCCTGATCATGGATCAAGCAGAACAAAAGCTTGGTACACCCGCGATATTAATAAACAACGCGACATTCGAAAGCCCTGCAAATTACAAGATGCTGGATGCACTTACACTTGATAACCACTATGCCGTCAATGTTCGTGGAACGATCCTGCTTACTGCCGAGTTCGCCAAGAGGTTTGAGATTAATATGCCACAGAAGACCGTTGGCCGGGTGGTCTTTATGGTATCTGGAGGTCCCGAGCCGAACAACCTGGCTTACATTACGACGAAATCAGCATTAGCGGGGATCGTCGAGCCTCTCTCCGTTGGACTAGCGCATTTAAACATAACTGTAAACGGGTTTAACCCTGGACCGACAGATTCCGGCTGGATGAATGAGGATATGAAGCAGCTTTTTCTGGGAATGTTTCCGATGGGAAGAATAGGTACACCGCAGGATGCTGCACGCGGCGTCGCTTTGCTGGTGAGTGATGAATCCCAGTGGATTACCGGACAAGTCATTAAATCAGAGGGTGGATTTCTTGGAAGATAATATTGACATCAAGCATACGGCCCAGGAAGAAGTATTAAGCGGCGGGAATGTAAACCATATCGTCCGTGTTGGAGACACCGTTCGGCGCCCTGCGGGATATTGGAGCCCAAGTGTTCATGAACTTCTTAAACATTTGGAACGGCAGAGCTTTGAAGGAGCACCAAGATTTCTTGGAATCGACGATAATGGCCGTGAAATATTAACTTTTGTTACGGGAGACATTAATCAGCCCGAGCTTGAAACGTGCATCTGGTGGACGGACGAAACGCTTACCGGCTTGGCACGTCTTTTACGTCAGTTCCATGATGCGACTCAAACCTTTAAGCCCGGCAGCGAGGCCAAATGGCAGCTTGCTTACCCAAATGTTGCCGAGCACGAAGTGATCTGTCACAATGACGCAGCGTTTTATAATCTGGTTTTTCGGAATGGGAAGCCAGCGGCGCTGATCGATTTTGACATGGCAGGTCCGGGTCCACGCTTGTGGGACATTGCTTATACCCTGTATACCTCGGTGCCGCTTGGTGGTTTCACGCCTGATTTATCTTCAGGAACAATGGAGGTCGTACCTTATCAGCATGACAAACATGCTGCTGAGCGCAGTCGAAAAATTCGTCTGTTCTTTGAATCTTATGGCATCCCTGTTCCCAGCAATCTGCAAGAGTGGATAATTAAACGGTTAATTGTACTATGTGAAACGATCAAGAAATTTGCCGCTAACGGAAACCAGGCCTTTCAAAAAATGATTGATGAGGGGCATTTGGCCCACTATGAGAGTGAAGTTCACTTTATTAGAGATCATTACGGTGATTGGGAAATAATCTGAAGCACTATCGTCATTTGCGCAATCGAGAAGAAATCCCCTTACCCCTGAAATGATAGTATAGAAGCATCAAGTCCAACTATTATTAAGGGAGCTGTTGCGTAATGTCCATTCGTTTGAACCCTTACTTAAATTTTGATGGCAACACCAAAGAAGCGGTCCTTTTTTACGAGAAAGCGCTTGGCGGAACGTTGCTCGGTATGATGAAATTCGGCGATATGCCGGAAGATCCGAATCATCCGATGACGGAGGATATGAAGGAACGCATCATGCATGCCCACTTGCAGGTCGGCGACTCGGAGCTTATGTTTTCCGACACCTACCCGGGTATGCCATATCAGCCGGGCGATGCCGTGCAGATTGCCATTCATCCCAGTGATGAAACAAGAGCGAAAGAGATCTTCGCCGCCTTGGAAGAGGGAGGGCAAGTCCTTATGCCGCTGCAAAAGACAGACTGGAGTCCCTTATACGGAATGGTTAAAGACAAGTTCGGTGTTACTTTTCAAGTGAACGTCCCAATGGAAACTGGATGTGTCTAGCATGTTAGGCAGTCGGCGAGTAAGCCGGCTGTCTTTTTTTATGCATTCTATCTATATAGCTTTTAGCTATTACCAGCTATAACTTATTGGTAGTGCATTATAACAAATCTATTATGTTATTTTTAATACAATCATTAAACATTACATAGCTAAGGAGATTAACTTATGAGCACTCAAATTGCACCCAAACAGCGTTCCGTTAGTCCGTTCCGATATGACATTGTCGGCAGCTTTCTGCGTCCCAGAGCGTTGAAGGATGCGAGGCAGCAGTTCCAGGATGGTGACATCACGGCTGATCAGCTTAAGGAAATCGAAGATGCTGAAATCACAAAGCTTGTGAGTAAGCAAAAAGAGATTGGTCTTCAAGCGGTGACCGACGGGGAATTCCGCCGCTCTTGGTGGCATTTAGACTTTTTCTGGGGTTTTGATGGCGTAGAACGAACTATTCTCGATAACGGTTACCAATTTAATGGTGCGCAGTCCAGACCCGAGACAGCCCAGTTGTCCGATAAAATACGTTACAGCAGCCACCCGTTTGTAGCACATTATTCGTTCTTGCAGAAGATTGCAGGAGATGATGTTATCGCCCGCCAGTCCATTCCAGCCGCTGCGCAGTTCCTGTTCGAGCTGGATAGAGAAGAGAATCAGGCGAGCACTAAAGCCATATACAAGGGCCGGGAAGAGCTTGTGTCCGACATTGCCAAGGCGTATAAAGCCGCGATTCTTGATCTCTATGCAGCGGGCTGCCGCAGCATCCAAATTGATGACTGTACATGGGGCGCGCTGTGCGACGAACGGTTCATGACTGTCATGAATCAGCTTGGCTTGAACCTTGCCGAATATGCGAATGAATTCGCAAGGCTGAATGAAGAAGTTGTCGCCGGTCTGCCAGACGATCTGGTTGTTACGACACATGTGTGCCGCGGCAACTATGTATCCACGTATGCGGGAGTCGGAGGAGGCTATGAGCCGATCGCCCAGACGCTGCTTAGTATCGATAACTATTCCGGCTTCTATCTGGAGTATGATACGGATCGCGCTGGTGACTTCAAGCCGCTTCGCTTCCTGAAGGACAATCAGCAGGTCGTGCTTGGTCTGTTCTCTTCCAAGTTTGGCGAGCTCGAAGACAAGGAAGAGATTCTGAAACGTATTGAGGAAGCAACGCAATATGTCGACCTGGAAAGAATTTGCCTCAGCCCGCAGTGCGGCTTTGCTTCTACAGAAGAAGGCAACCACCTGACCGAGGAGCAGCAATGGCGCAAGCTTGCTTTTATTAAGGAGATTGCTGAGGAGATCTGGAAGTAAGCCGGATTGCAAATCTGACACTTTAAGAGCCGTGGAAACGCGGCTTCTTTTTTTTGGGAGGATCTCATAACCGTCGCGTATTCAGAGATTGCGAATACATTTGGTAAATTAAGAGTATTTTATATTGATAATACCTTTGCTGAGTGTTACTTTAATATTAAAATAAGTCAGCTTGGGTGATAACATAATAACTTGTCTACATAGAAGGCAAAATTGACAGCTGCAGTTACATTGAGGGAGTCTCATGAATCAATTCAAACCAAAGCAACAAGTCACCAATACGGGTTTGCTGATATGAACGGCAGTATTATAGGAGAAATAGTATACGGAAGAGGAGGTTGAGATTGTACCGCGCGTCCATATTGCAGGTACGATTAAATGGGATACCTGATCATCAGGAAACCGGCACTAAGTGAGTAAAGAAGTGATTATACTAAGGGGGAGACCGACATGGGCGAATATACGGAAAAGGTTGTTAAGATTAATCATCATGGCAGAGAAATCCATGGTGTATCCTATATGCCGACTGGGGAGGGTAAGTATCCAATCGTCATCTTCAGCCATGGTTATAACGGCACGCATGCAGACTTTACGCTTAACAGCCGGTATCTTGCTTCGAATGGGGTAGGAGCATACTGTTTTGACTTCTGTGGCGGGTCTGTCAATTCACAGAGTGACCTTCAGACTACGGAGATGACTATATTTACTGAAAAAGAAGACCTGTGCGCTGTAATCGACAGTGTAAAGCAGTGGGAGCAGATTGATCCCAGCAGCATTTTCCTGTTTGGAGGCAGCCAGGGCGGCTTGGTCACCGCATTGACAGCTGATGAGAGGAGGGAGGATGTCAGAGGCGTTCTCTTGTTATTCCCGGCATTCCTGATCGCCGACCACTGGAATGAAATATTCCCTGCGCTTGAAGATATTCCGGACACGCAAGAGCTGTGGGGGATGACGCTCGGGAGAATCTTCTTTGAAACAATTCACGGGTTTGATGTATACAAGCATATCGGCCAGTATGACAAGAATGTTCTGATTTTCCACGGAGATCAAGATACGGTAGTGCCGCTAGCAATCGGCGAGAAGGCTCTGGAGCTTTACCCTCATGTGAAGCTTGAGGTTTTCCCTGGTGAGGGACACGGTTTCTCTGAGGCAGGCAGTCAGCGTGTAACGGAGATGACGTATGAATTTGTGAAAGCGAATTTATAGGCGGATAAAAGTACAGCCAGCAGGGCAGGATGCATGCTGGCTTTGAACTGTGTCAAGATTGATCCATAGCTGTAACGTATGCCTCCAGCAGGGCTTAGCTTATTGATCCTGATCCAGCTGAGCAATCCAGTCTTGAATGGCCGCTGCCGTCTCATCAATTTGCTGCTCACCGGATATCGCAGGCTGCTGATCGCCTTGCTGCATCCCGTAGGAGCCGAATTGGCCATGATTTCCTCCGACAATCTCCACATAGACGGTATCCTCAGGTAAATTCACTTTCGAGCTTTCCCAAACCTCCCAATTCAGCACAGCATCGTTGGTTCCCGTAATTTGCAGGACTGACAGCTCCGTATCCCGGATTGCTGCTTGTTCATCGGCATAGGACGCCAGGAAGAATACACCTTGAAGCTTATCGGCATGCGCGGCAGCATACCTCGAAGCAAAGACACCGCCTAATGAATGACCGCCAATAACGAATGCTTCATCTGGATATTGCGAAACGAATGAATCCGCCTTATTCTCTCCGAAGATAGCCAGGTTCAAGGGCATGTCTGCGATGAACACCCGATGCCCGGCTTCGGCAAGTTCCCTCGCTAACGGCGAGTAGCTCATCGGTTCAACTAACCCTCCAGGATAGAAAATAATATTGGGCTCCCTCACTGGGCCATCTGCATATTCAAACTTGTAGCCGTCTTTCACTTGCGTTACTCTCACTTGGCTGTCACTTTGCAGGCCTGCTTGAGCGACAGATGATGGCTGGTAGGTGACAGACTTCAGATAGATATAACCGGCAGTCAAACCCAGAATGATAAGGATGCTTACCCAGAGTAATATTTTCTTCCATTTACTTGTTCTATCTGCTTTATGTGTATTTGTCTGCAAGATGATTTGCTCCTTAACTCTGGTTGTCTAGTATAACAATCAAGCCTTACATATAGCCGCGCACGGCTCTGCGCCGTGCTTCCTGATTGGCACTTCGGAGTGCGCTCTTGGCTTCATCATAGTCTGCTGTTCGGATCGCCTCATATATTTTCTGATTGAGTGCCGTCATGGAATAGTGGGGCTGAGTAGGCGTTAAGCTGTAATTGACCATGGCCGCCTGCTTGAACTTATCATGCAGCGAGTCGAACACCCGCAGCATAATAACGTTATTAGCGGCTCCGATTACGCCCTTGCAGAACGCAAGTCCGTGATCGACGTACGCTTCATAATTCCGCTGCAAGGTGGCTTCCTCCTGGAGCCGCAGGCGTTCGCCAAGCATCGCCAGATCATAGGCTGTTTCCTTCTCTGTTACGAGATCAATGCTTGCGGTCTGGAGCATCAGAATCATTTCGTACGTATCCAGCATGTCCTTGAACGGAATATCCTTCACGAGCACGCCCCGGTTCTTCAATGCCTGCAGATAACCCTCCTGCTCCAATCGGGAGACTGCGGACCGGATCGGCGTACGGCTCATGCCCATCTCCGCGGCAAGCTCATTCTCCGATAATACGGAACCGGGCAGCCGGTCACCTCTAATAATTTGTTCTCTTATATAATGATAAGCCGTTTCGACCATCGAATTTGCCGCCATAGATAACCCTTTCCTCTCCCCAAATCAATATATTGTCCATACTACAGCCTGTCTCTATCAGGCGCAAGCCACTGCCGCCGAGGGCAAAGCTTGTTTACAATTTCTTATTCTCTCCTTGATGTCCGCTTGATGGTTGGCCGTTAAGATCAACTTGTATTTAAGTTGTATCCAAGTTGTATCTAAGTAGAAGCTTATCATTTCAGGGAGGGTTATTACAATGAGAAAATGGATGTTACTGCTTGCTGTCATCACCGTATTGACGGCCATCGTGACGGGATGCGGCTCGCAGTCGGCTTCAGCGCCGAACAAGTTTGTGATTGCCTATCTGCCGCAGGAGTCTGACACGCAGACGCAGCAGACGTACAAGGATTTCGAGAACAAGCTGTCTGAGGCGATCGGCGTGCCGGTCGAATCGTATAAGGCGACCAGCTATAATGCGGCAATCGAGGCTATGAAGAACAACAAGGCGGACTTGGCTATGTTCGGACCGTTCTCTTATATCGTAGCGGTAGAGCGCGCAGGTGTCGAACCGATCGTTGGCGTATCGATACCGGCTCTGGCGAGCGCACCGGCATCGGTCATTATCGTACCGAAGGACTCGCCAATTGAAAAGTTAGAAGACTTAAAGGGCAAGACATTCGGATTTGTCGATCCGGTCAGCACGACCGGCCATCTGTTTCCGAAGGCGACACTCGTGAAGCAACTGGGCGTTACACCAGAAGAGCTCGATACTTCGTTCTTCAAGAGCATCCAGTTTGCGGGCAAGCATGATAACGCTGTGCTCGGCGTGGTACGGGGACAGTATGACGCGGCTGCGACATCTGCCATGATACCGGACATGCTGGTTCAGCACGGAATTATTGAAGAGGACTCCTACCGTGTGCTGGCGGCAAGCGAAGCCATGGCCCCCGTAACGCCATTCGCAATCCGCAGCAGCATTCCGCAGGAGATGAAGGACCAGGTGAAGAGCTTCCTTCTCGGTTACGACGACCCGAATTACTTCAAGGCCGTCATGGGCTCAGACCAGGCTAAATTCGTAGACATAGCGGACAGTGACTTTGATCCGATCCGAGAGACGGCTGAGCTGCTTCATCTCGGTCCGGAACAGCTGCTCGAAAACTAAGAATTTGAGGGAGAGCACTTCATGATGAAGTTAACTAAGATACCCGGCGGGTCGCAAGCCCGCCGGAAGAGGAGGGGGAGGCAGTGGGCTGCTGGGACGGCCCTGCTCCTGCTTACCGTTCTGTCACTGGTGTATATCCGGTTTGACGCGGCTGAGTTTCTGCTTGGCATTCCGACCTTCCTGCGGTTCCTGTTCAGCGATTTCCTGCCTCCTGATCCAACCAACCTGCAGAGCTATCTCAAGCCGGTGGCCGATACGTTCATCTATGCCGTCATCGCGACATTCTGCTCGTCGCTGCTTGGCGTCTGCCTGGCGCTGTTGATGGCGCGCACGACCACGCCTCATCCGCTTGTTCGGACCGTACTGCGTGGCTTGATATCATTCCTGCGCAATATCCCTTTCCTCGCGTGGGCTTCGCTGCTGGTTGTGATCTTCGGCGTGGGCACGACGGCAGGACTGATCGCGCTTATTGTGTTCGGCTGCGGCTTCCTTGCCCGGCTGTATGCGGAGTCGATAGAAGAGCTTGATCAGGACAGCATGGAGGCGCTTGAATCCTGCGGGGCAACCTATGGACAGCGCATTAAGCATGCCATCATCCCGCAGTTTCTGCCGGCCTTCTATTCCTGGACGCTGTTCATGTTCGAGATTAATATCCGGGCTTCAGCGGTGCTCGGACTTGTCGGGGCAGGCGGCATTGGCGCATTGATCAAGCAGACGATGGATCTGTTCCAGTACGGAAAGACGTCGATGGTCATTGCCATTATGGTGGCGATGATTCTGATGGTGGAGCTTATGACGAACCGGATTAGGAGGCGGTTGATCTAATGGCAGTACGGAAAATCCCGATCGCGCACAAGGCGACACAGCGGCAGCAGCGGGTACTTAGCATCGGCGCGCTGCTACTGCTGGGCATCAGCCTTTACTATGCGGATATTGATATGATGCAGATTGCTTCAGGTATGGAACGGCTGCCAGCCATCGGCAGGCAGCTGATGCAGCTGTCATTCACGAACGGGGGCGAATTGCTGCGTGAACTGTTGACCTCGATTGTCGTGGCTTTCTTATCCGTTATCTTTGGTGTAGCGGGCGCTCTGTTACTGGCGTTCCTGGTTGCGGCCAACACAACGCCGAACCGGCTGTTCGGCAGGTTGCTGAATGCCGTATTCGTCATCATCCGGACGATACCAACCACCATCTGGGTGCTGCTTGCCGTTGCCAGCATGGGCTTCGGTCCGATGGCAGGAGTGCTCGGTCTGATGTTTCCCACGGTGTCCTACCTAATCCGCACATTTGCTTCGCAGATTGAGGAAGCAGGCGGCGAGACAATCGAAGCCATCCGGGCAGTGGGCGGAACCTGGTGGCATGTCATAGCCAAAGGGCTGCTGCCGACGCTGCTGACGGCGTTCATGGCTACGACGGCATTCCGGTTCGAGATCAGTGTTGCTGAATCCGTTATTCTCGGAATGGTGGGCGCAGGCGGTATCGGCTCGCTGTTGCAGGGATATATCAGCTATTATCAGTTCGCAGATTTATCGCTCGGCATTCTGATGGTATTCTTCACGATGTTCCTGCTGGAGATGGGTACGGTCCAGATCCGGAAGCGGATGGGCAGGCAAAATTAAGGAGGCGGCATAATGGAACCGATTCTGACCATACAAGGGCTGAAAAAACAGTATTCGGCGGGTACATGGGGATTGAACGGCATCGACCTGACTGTGCAGCCGGGTGAATTCATTGCGGTCATCGGACCGAGCGGTGCGGGCAAGTCTACACTGCTGCGCTGCATGAACCGGCTGATTGAGCCTACAGAAGGAAGAATTACCTTCCTCGGCGAGGATGTGGTGTGTGCGAACAAACGTGAGCTCCGCAGTATCCGGGCAAGGATGGGGATGATTTTCCAGCATTACAATCTTGTCTACCGCTCCAGCGTTCTGGAAAATGTGCTGCACGGCCGGCTTGGCTATATGGGCTCGCTCGCGGGCATGCTGGGCCGCTACCCGGAGGCCGATAAGGAGGAAGCCATTGCGCTCCTGGAAAAGGTCGGGCTTGAGAACGAGGTGTACAAGCGTGCGGATGAGCTGTCCGGCGGGCAGAAGCAGCGCGTCGGCGTCTGCCGGGCGCTTGCGCAGAAGCCTTCTCTTATACTCGCTGACGAACCAATTGCGTCGCTTGATCCAAAGTCGTCGAAGACGGTGATGGATGCGATTCACACCAACTGCCGGGAACAGGGGATCGCCTGCCTGGTCAATCTTCACCAGGTCGATTACGCGAAAGCCTATGCCACGCGCATCGTCGGGATCAAGGCGGGACGGGTCGTGTTCGACGGGCCGTCCGACCAGCTGACGAGCGACATCACGCAGTATTTATATGAGGGCAAAGAAGATGAGATGTTCCACAAAGCAGCCATCTAATCGGATAGGCTAGGCGATACATTTTAACGGAAACGAGAGGGTGTTTAGATGAGCAGCTATGCTGTATATCCGGATGACCGGATGATTCCGTATGAAGGAGTACACAATTTCCGCGATATGGGGGGCTATGAAACGGTAGACGGGAGGAGGGTCAAATACGGGCTGTTCTTCCGCTCAGCTGAGCTGCACGGTCTGACGCCAGGCGATCTGGAGCATCTGCAGACCCTCGGCATCAAGACGGTCCTCGACTACCGGCATGAGGAGGAAGCCGCGCGGAAGCCCAATCCGGCCATTGCAGGCGCTGCTTACGAGTGCATCCCTGCGCTGGCTGTCGATCCGTCGGTGCCAGTATCGGCCGCAGGCTCAATCGAGGAGCTGCTGGCCGGCGGACTGCCGGCTGCGTTCGGGCCGGATATGCTGGCCGGCTTCTATGCAAAGCTGCCATTCCGGAACGCGTCGTATCAGCGGCTGATGGCGGTTATTCAGGAACCGGCGCGCCTCGGCCTCCTGCATCACTGTGCGGCGGGCAAGGACCGAACGGGCGTGGGATCGGCACTGATCCTGCTGGCACTCGGCGTGCCGGAAGAGACGGTCATGGCCGATTACCTGCTCACCAATGAAGGACTTGCTTCGTTCACAGCAGCTATCAAGGCGCGCCTTGCTCCTCATCTCGATGAGCAGGGGCTGTTGAGCTTCGAAGCGATGATGGCGGCTAAGCCGGCTTATTTGGAAGCAGCGCTTGATGCAATCAAAGGCCGTTATGGAAGCTATGATGCTTACTTTAAGCAAGAGTTCGGTTTGACGCCTGAGCGGCGGGATAAGCTGCGGGCGTATTGCTTGGAGTAGAATGTACCGGAGATTCCAGGCGAAATGAAATATGCGGCTTATACATGAATGTTAAGGTAGGGCAGCCGTCCGGCTGCCTTTTTATTATGTCTGCCTTTTTCTGGATCAAGTTATGGACTTGCATGGCTGTAAACTGATAAGCTGGGAAATAATCAATCGAGGATAAGTTAGGCGGGGGCATACTTCGTGAATATTGTAAAAGAAATGACCAGTCATGGTCCTTACATACGCTATGAACTCGGACTCGAAAATCTGGTGGGTGAGGCCTATCGATGCGAGAGTCTCCGAAGAGCACGGTCCATATACCGTTCCATTATTGAACCCGAGGACAATGTGGTTTTTATCCATCGTACCAGCTATGACAGAAGTGACCGACAAGTCGGGAAAGTTCGGTTAAAGCGCTTTTTCAGATCAAGATTACCACAAGTACGGTCGCGCATCCTGCCATATGAATTTGATGAATCGGATGAAGATCTTTGGACAAAAGAATGGTCTGTCGAAGTTAAAGCGAAGGAAATTCTAATGCCCTATTTGCTTGAAGCCATTGAGAATACCGACTTCATACGTAAGCCTGACTCCGGGGGAAGGATTTACCTGTATAACCAAACAAAAGACATATTGTTTCATATGTATGACGATCGGGGCTGTGATGTTTTCAGTTCTGATAAAAGCTCTCTTCTGCCATTTTACCATTTACACCGGAAATGGATTCTTGATTATAACCGATACGAAATTGACGGCATATTTGGCGAAGGACTCGCTGGTATCATAGAAACAGATGAAGAACAGAAGAATCGGCGCGCATACAACAACAAGAAAGTTACGGATTCAGGAATCAACCTTAGACGCGCTAATATCTGTCACGTTACGCATGATTTCAAGATACCGTCCATCCATGCCGACAAGTTTGAGGAGGAAATCTCGTTAACCTCATTCACGATCCAGCGAATTCTATCGACAAATGATCAGGTCACGTATACTGCTTCTAAAGCACAGGCTTTGGCGCTTATTGATTATCAAACTCTTCTTATGTGCATGTACGGCAAAAAATATGGCAGCTATGACGGATGGAGCTTCGAAAAGCTTGATTCTAAATCCTGCACCGGAGGTTGAACTTCTATTGGCTTCGTCCAATCAAGTAAAGAATACAGTTGAAAATATAGCAAAAAAACTTCATGAAAAAGACGTGCAGTATGTCTTCGCCGGATCAGTTAGCTCCTTCCTTCAGGGCTGTGAAATTATTCCCGGTGATATCGACCTTCTTGTACCAGAAGCAGGTGATGTTCATAAGATTACAGTGGCTTTAAGTGCTTTTGTTCATGACAATACTTCCTCACTAGAAGAGGATATACCCATTGAGGAATGGTTCTCAACAGCGGCTTCACCCGTTAAGACATTTACCGACTTTGCTGACAATGAGTGGACGTTTGCGCGGCTCGCGGCTGATGGTATCAAGCTTGAAGCTGCTAACATCCGACCCGTAACGCTAACCGAGTACATACACGGCTCAGGGTTTTGGGAGAATGGCCCGCATGTCTGGGAGCACGTTAAACGGGTTCCTTATAACGGCTTATCACTGCCTGTCATCCCGCTGGAGATTCAGCTGGAGACCAATATGAACCGCGGCTTGGAGAGCAGAATTAGAGAAATCTGCAGGATTTTCCGGACCGCCGGCTACGACAAAGCTTTAATCAACTATGCCTTGAGCAAAGGAAACATAGACAGATTTTATACAAACCTGAATACTAGTGACTAATGAACAGTCCAGAAGGAAGGGGTCTTGATCAGGCCAGCCGGTGCGCAAGCACGCGGCTTTTTTTAGTTGGGCAGGGCAGTACGTAGACTACACCTATTAAGCGCCTTACAGAATTGTAAGATAAGTTTATATTTACAATAAATTCAAGCGGACATACAATTAGGATATACGAATGACCCCTGCGAATCATTGACCCGAGGCGTTACGGAACCTTCAGTCCCTAGCTGTAATAGCAGTTAATCTTGGCAGGCTAAGGAGGATACACGAATGGCATTGACAATTAAGTCTACGAACCCGCTTTTTAAAGACTCCGTTACACTTGCTGAATTCCTGGAAACAACGAACGAACTCGAACTATCATTAGCAGAACGCCGTACGATCATAGACCAGGCACTGGTATTAATTGACTCTGTCTACGTTCACCTGCCGCTTAAACAAGCTATGTATGCCATCAATCCGGTACAACAGCTGAAGATTCTGCGCCGCCAAATGCACACCCTGACAGAACGGGAGTTTCACTGCGAAATGCTTCGAATTTTCAAAGAATTGCGCGATCTGCATACCAATTATATTCTGCCTGCTCCATATAATCAGTCTACTGCGTTTCTACCGTTCCTCATAGAGGAGTACTATGATGGCAATGATCAACGGCATTATATCGTTACCAAGCTGATCCCCGGCTTCCAGCACGATACGTTTAAACCAGGAGTCGAGATCAACTATTGGAACGGCGTCCCGATCGACCAGGCAGTGGCCATTAATGCCGACCGTGAAGCAGGCAGCAACAAGGCAGCCCGCCACGTACGAGGGCTGGACGCCATGACTGTAAGGCCGCTTGCCATGTCGCTGCCGCCAGCCGAACATTGGGTCATTGTCGGGTACAGCAGCGATAACCAGGACTACAGCATCCAGCTGCCCTGGCAGGTGAATCAAATCAGCTCGTTTAACGAGATTCTGGCACCGGCTGCAACCGGGGAATTTGCAACTGCTAACGGGCTGGATCTTAATATGGAGCTTACTAATAACGCCCGTAAGGTGCTGTTCTCCCCAAGTGCCATTGATGTGAGCAAAGAGGCTGCCGATCTCCGTACATCTGACGAACCTCTCAACGAGAAGAAGAAGGATTTCTTCAAGAGCAGAAGCCGTTACCCGGACACCTTTCAATTTCGTCCAGTAGATACTCCTCATGGACAAATCGGCTACCTGCGTATTCGGACCTTCAGCAATCCTGAGCCGGACGCCTTTGTGAATGAGGTAATCCGGATTCTGAAGCTGCTGCCCGAGAAAGGCGTAATTATTGACGTGCGCGGGAATGGCGGCGGAATCATCATGAACGGCGAACGACTGCTGCAGCTCTTCAGCTCCAACCAGATTGAAGCCGAACGACTTCATTTTATTAATAACGAAATCACTCTTGCTATTGCTAATTCAGATGCGTTAGGCGGGTTTGCCAAACAATGGGTCAACTCGATTGACCTCTCCACGATTACCGGCTCCATCTACTCGCAAGGCTTCACAATTGAATCTCCTGAACTCACCAACAGCATAGGAAGGCAGTATAACGGCAGCGCTGTCTTGATTACAGACGCCCGCTGTTACAGTACAACCGATATCTTCGCAGCAGGCTTTCAGGACAACAAGATCGGCAAAATACTCGGGGTAGATGATAATACTGGAGCGGGCGGGGCCAATGTGTTCACACACGATCTGTTAAGAGCTCTTCTGCCAGGACCAGACTCTCCCTTCGAGGAGCTGCCCGGCGGTACATTCATGCGGGTTGCTATCCGTCAGACGACACGTGTAGGTGATAAAGCGGGCCTGCCCCTTGAGGACCTGGGAATACAGCCTGATGCCATTCACCGCCTGACCCGCGATGATGTGCTGAGCGATAATCGCGACCTGATTTCTGCTGCAGCTGCGCTGCTGCTGCAATCGCAGGGCGATAAGCAATAAATGATCAGCAAGCGGGCCTCCGTTGTGGGGTCCGCTTGTTTTATAGGGAAAGGTTAATGCATTTTCACTTCGGAGATGAAAGTTGATGAGAACGTACTTAACGACTAGTGGAAGAATAAGACTAGCAATTATGCCGATGAAGAGTTATGTTATAATCGTTTGGTTTAGGCTGTACGACTGTAATTCATAAGGTTTAATCTTTTTATTTCAGCGATGAACGATAATTCGTTTATCGCTTTTTTAATGTTTGCTTATTGAACCGTTACTCAAGTTATGACCATATAGGAATGAACGAGCGATTAAGAAAGGAGAAGATACTTGGATATCGAAGAGCTTAACGATTTAATCGATCAGCATGGCAAGGCGCTCTACGGATTTTGCCTCAGACTTATGCGAAACAAGGAAGATGCAGATGATCTCTACCAGGAAACGTTGCTCAAGGCGATAGAAGGGCATTCTAAATTAGACCGAACTCGGAATCCGAAGGCTTTTCTCCTGTCAATTGCGGTTGGACTCCGCAAGAACCAGCGCCGGAAGTTCTCCTGGAGGCAGAGAATTGCGCCTACGGTAGCGTTCAACGAAGCCGCCGACACGTCCTACGTGTTCATTAGTGAAGATTCCCCTGAAGATGCTGTACTTTCTATGGAGCTGCGCTGCAAGATTCAAGCCGCCGCAGACGGTCTTTGCGATAAATTAAAGATTCCGCTGTATATGTACTATACCGTGGATATGTCTATTGAGGAAATCGCATCTGTATTGAAAATCCCGTCTGGAACGGTTAAAAGCAGGCTATATCAAGCCAGAAAAGCAATGAAAAAGGAATTGGAGGTGGATTCCCTGTGAGTGACTCCGATCAGTGGGACCGACTGCTCCGGCTAGCATTGGCTTCGGATGCTAGGCCTGAAGAGCAATTGAACAGAGACATCATGAACCGGTATAAGGAGAAAAGCAAAACAAGGTCCCCTTATATCAAAAGATTTTCTATAGGAGTGCTGGTTGCTGTGTGTACGCTTGTTATATCGGTGTCTGCATTTGCAGCCATAAAGCTTATAAGTTCCCAGCAGATAGCCGAGCATATGAGAGAAGAATTATTAGCTGAAGCTTTCACAAGCAGCGACGCGGTTGAAATCAATGAGTCCGTTGTTTCTAAAGGCTATGAGATTACGTTGCACGGCATCGTCTCTGGAGCCGGATTGCAGGGACTGAAAAATCCGTCAAGTGAGTTGTCTCCAGAGAAAACTTATGCCGTCGTATCCATTGCCAAGGCAGATGGAAGTCCTATGCCCACAGCGAACGATCCGGAATACAGTGAAGTCCCTTTTTTCGTATCGCCACTCATCAAGGGTTTAAAGCCTTGGCAGTACAACCTCGCCTCGATGCACGGCGCATATAGTGAAAGCGTAACGGACGGTATCATGTACAGAATCATCGAATGCGATGAAGTGCAAAAGTTTGCTGACAAAGGTGCGTATCTGGCCGTTATCGGCGGCACGAGCTTCTTCAGCATTGATGCGATCACGTACGATGAGAAGTCAGGCGAAATGAGCGTACGTACGGACTATCAGGGGGTTGCCGTATTGTTCGATCTTCCTCTAGATAAGTCGAAAGCCGATTCCGCAAAGGCAGATGCGTATTTACGGGAACTGATGAAACCAGAGGCGACCGACGGCGATGCAGTAGCTGAAATGGCGAGAAAAACAGTGCAATGGAAGAATAAATTCTCCGAAGGCAAAGGAACAACAATCCCTGGATCTGTACAAAAAGTAACATACGATGAGCAAGGGAGAATCAACTATAAGTATGGTGACTGGAACATCATAATACCCCCTGACCGATTGCCGGAAGGTCAGACGGGCGATATACCTATCCAATTCAGTGAGAGAGAAGATGGGAAGGTAATGGTGCTTGTATTTACGGTAGAGGATAACGGCGATATCACTGGTAAAGTGGTTGAGATCGAGCTTTGACAGATAATACAAGGGCGAGGCTACCGGTAAAATCGGCAGCCTCGTTTCATTTTGGTAAAGAAGGGATAAACGAGTCACAAGATTATTGTATACGCTTCCAATGTTCGCTATAATTTATACTGTAAGCGTTTGCCAAGAGTGGGGCGTTTTACACATAGGTCATTTCCAAAGAAGGAGGTGTGCTGCCGTAGATTGCTGCTAGACTGCTAGACTAGCCGTTAAGAACGGGCAGGCAAATAATGACTTGGAGGGATCTAGTGAAGATGAAGTTAAGTAAATGGAAGGTTTCCCTGATTGCTGTTTTGTGCCTGACGCTTGTGGCGGCTGTATATGTCCCGGGTAACAATTCAAAGATCTATGCGGCAGAAACCGTTAACGCACGTGATTTTGGTGTGAGGGCGGGTGTGGTTAGTGATCAATCGGCTGCACTGCATGCGGCTATGAAGCATTTTTATGACAGAGGCGTTCAAGGAACGGTGTATCTTCCGGCGGGCACCTACTATGTAGATAATGCCGTGCGTCTGCATGCAGGTGTGAGCCTGATCGGAGACGGAATGGGGAAGACGATCATCAAGAAGACTGGCACGGTGGGCAGCTATGTATTCGGCAATCCGATCCTGAGGGGGAACAGCGATCTGAACGCGACTGTCTCTTATCTGACAATTGATGCGGATCGCACAAACCGTGCTGCACGTGGTCTTGGACAGGTCGGCGGCATTAATATGGATGCAGACATCCGCAGACTGACCCTCTCTAATGTAGAAATCCGGGATACAACGATTGGTGCGCTGCTGAGAAGAACGAAGGATTCGATTATTACGAACAGCGTGTTCGACCGGACCAGCGGGCATGCGATTGCAGCAGGGCATGAGAGCTACCCGGTCGGGGAATTCCGCAATGTCCAGATTACCAAGAACCGCATCACGAATTCCAGTGGCGGCAGCGGCATTAATTTGTCCCGTGCTGCCCACTCTGTCGTAACAGACAATGAGATTATCAACAGCGTGCAGCAAAGCGATACGTACGGCGGTATCCGCATTCCTAACGGCGGCGAATACAATACGGTGAAGAACAACCGGATCGTCAATTACCCGCGAGGGATCTTTCTGACCACTGGCGCCAGATACAATACGATTGAGAATAACACGATTGTGGATTCCCGCATTCACGGTATTCTTGTTGAATCAAACAACAACTACTTCAGAGGAAATACCATTCAGCAGGTGAACACAGCGCTCAATCCGGAGACGATCCGCTTGTCAAATGCAAGCAGCAATGAAGTTTCGGGCAATCGCATGTCAACCTATTCAAGCTTCCGGAATTTCGGTATCCGGGTAACGGGTAACTCGAATAACAATCAAATTCTGAACAACGTTACGAGCACATCCGGTACGTCTGTCAGTATCGAAGGCGGCAGCGGCAATACCGTCCGCGGCAACACGAATACGCGGTAAGGAGCCGGATAGTGTTACGGTTGTTATTCACAACCTCCAGATAACGCAAAGCGTTGCTGGAGGTTTTTTTGCGGACGGAGGGCCGTTACCGGTGAGTCGTTCTAACTTTACCTGCCGTCTTTACGATAAAAGGAAGGGGGGTATCCGGTAATCTGCTTGAACACTCTTCCGAAATGCGTCACGCTTCCAAACCCGACCCGCTTCGCAATCATATTCGCTTTCATGGAGGAGCTGAGTAGCAGCGTCATCGCTTCCTTGATCCGGACATTGTTCAGATATTCCACGTAGGTAAAGCCGGTTGCTTCCTTGAAGAATCTGCTCAGATAGTAGGGGCTGATGTAAAATCGTTCAGCAAGTCGCTCGAGCGACAGCTCCTCCATATAGTGACTGTTAATGAAACGAACGACCTCCGAGATCCGTTCATGCTTGGAGCTGGTCGGTGCCGGCGCGTTGTAACCGGATTCGGAGAGCAGACGGCAGCACTCAATGAGCAGCTGCAGCGTTAAGGCCTGCGCATACCGCTCGAAGCCGGGCTTCTTCTCCTGTACTTCCCGGATAATGCTGTTGGCGATCGGCTCGATAATGGCCCTGCCCCTTGATGAGCCTTTCAGATAGATATATTCCTTCCCGAACAGCGGATTCAGGGCTTCCGCGTGAGAACCATCCGGCGCGGTCAAATAGCTTTCGTGGATGTTCACAATGAAGCGTTCATGCTCGGGTATCTCGGTGTTCGTCGTCCGGTGCAGGATATTCGGAGACAGGATGATCATATCGCCTTCTTCAATGACGATGGTCCGGTCCTTAATGAAAAATTCACGCTTGCCGGACATCAGATAATAGATTTCGTATGTTCGATGAAAGTGGCTGCTCACCATATGATGGCTCATCGCCTTCCGGTGATGGACCACAAAGGTTTCTTTGCTATTCTCGAAGAGAAGTTCTCCCAACGCTCGCACCTCGCTACTTTCCTAATCTTTGTCTTTCATTATACCTGACCCCGGCGAGAGCGCAAGATATGAGATGAATTCGGGAAAATATGCAAAACATGTACATTCCTTTGTGCTAGGATGGTGGTAGTAAGCAATAGGGAGCAATAAAATCCGAGTTCTTCGACAGATCAGGCAGCATGTTTGAATATGACGAGATATGGAGGCATAGGATATGAAACTGCAAAATGACCCAGCGGAGCTTAAACAAATTATCGATCGCGTGGCGGATTACACGCTAGGCATGGACTTGACCTGGGACTGGCCGTGCGGAGTTGCCTATTACGGTGTCAGCCGGGCGTTCGAAGCGACGGGGAACGAGAATTATGTAGAGCGAATGATAGAGTTCTGCGATGAATATATCGAAGCAGGTCTCCCGGTTTGGACAGTTAACGCCTGCGCGATGGGGCACATGCTCGTGACGGTATATGAGTATACGAAGGAGCAGAAATATCTGGATCTTATCATGAGCAAGATCGACTATTTGGAGAACAAAGCCCTGCGCTTCGGGGACCGGGTGCTCCAGCACACCGTGTCTGCCAAGAACGATTTTCCTGAACAGGCTTGGGCCGATACGCTGTTCATGGCGGGCTATTTTATGCTGCGGGTCGGTATTATGCAGGGGAATAAGGCGCTGATCGAGGATGCGCTGCACCAGTACTTCTGGCATATCAACTATCTGCAGGATGAGGAGACCGGCCTTTGGTACCATGGGTACAACAATATCAATAAGGACCATATGTCCGGCATCTATTGGGCGCGCGCGAACGCGTGGGCGGCCTACACGATGTCCCGCGCGGCGAAGGTACTGCCGGAAGCCTACCTGTATCCGCCGATGATGCATATCTGGAGTTCACTGCGCGACCAGCTTGCGGCGCTCAAGAAGCTGCAGAAGGAAGACGGGCTCTGGGGCACTGTGCTTGACTATCCGGATGCGTACGGCGAAGTTTCGGCAACCGCAGGCATTGCAGCCGCAATGATCACGCAGGGGAATCCGCTGCATGCGAAGTACGTCCAAAAGGCGCTGGACGGAACGATCTCTAACATTACGGATAAGGGACGGGTGCTGAACGTTTCGGGCGGTACCGCTGTCATGAACGATATAGCCGGATACCTCGGCATCGACCGCAAATGGGCACAGGGCTGGGGACAGGGATTGGCGCTCGCCTTGTTGACGGCTGCATTAGAGAATCAAGAGAGCGCTCGCGGATAAAAGAAATGAGAGGGGCCGTCCTTAAAGGGCGGCTCTCGTTATGTAAATCGTGGCATAAGAACATCAAATTTTTACCATTTATTCAAAATAAGATTAATTTCTGTTGACGAAACCATTCTATAGTATTCTCAAGCCCTCAGAGAAATCCGCGCGGATGAGCGGCTAAATGAATAACAAGGAGTGGAAAACCGGACATGATCCGATACGCTGGCTACCATCGAAAAGAAAGAAGTTGGTTAATTACACTACTGATTTTTGCCATGATCTTCTCCAGTTTCCTTGCCATTAAAGCTCACGCTGAAGTGCTTTCGACGTCCCCTGCAGCTGGACAAGCAGCTTTTGAAAGTACTGGGCAGCTTAACGCTCCCGTCGACGAGTCGTCTGCTACCGGTATGCTGCAATCCGAGCAGGAGGCAAGCGCACTTGCTGACAGCAGCTACAAAGCCACCCATCTATCCATGGCACCTGGACGCAATGAATCCGAGCTGAACTTTGCGTGGTATTCACCTGTCAACCCTGTAGGCAGCGTTGTGCAGATTGCGGAAAAGTCAGCCATGACAGGAAGCCAATTTCCTTCAAGCAGGGCAATGACCTTCACCGGTCAAGCTTCGCGTGCTGCGAGCGGATACGCCTCTAACAAGGTAACCGTTACCGGCCTCAAGCCGTCCACCTCGTATGTTTACCGTCTGGGAGACGGACTGGAAGGGCATTGGAGTCCCGTCTACACAGTAGAAACACAACGCTCCGATTCATTCCGGTTTCTGTTCATAGGTGATCCGCAGATTGGTTCAGGCAATCTAGCTGCCGACGCGGCAGGCTGGACGGACACCCTTAATAAAGCTGCCGGGATGTTCCCGGATTATAGTTTTATCATGTCAGCTGGGGATCAGGTAAACATAGCAACCAGTGAATCGCAGTACGAACAGTACTTCAGTCCAGGCGTTCTTCGCCGACTGCCCGTAGCCACAACTCCAGGCAATCATGACAACGCAGTGAACTATACGTATCACTTTAACCAACCGAATGAGTCGAAGACGTATGGGGTAACGGCAGCAGGGGGCAACTACTATTACACTTACGGCGATGCGCTTTTCATGGTCCTGAACACCAATAATAACAACGGCGCTTCGCACAAGGCTTTTCTGCAGCAGGCGACTGCAGCACACCCGAGCGCCAAGTGGAAGTTCGTCACCCTGCATCATTCCATATACAGTGCCGCCAGCCATTCAACAGAGTCCTATATTGTGAACCTGCGCAAGGCACTTGTTCCGGTCTTTGATGATCTGGGCATCGATGTAGTCTTTATGGGGCATGATCATTCCTATGTCCGTACTTATCAAATGAAAGGCGATATTCCGCTTAAGAACCAGCAGACCGATAGCAGCGGGAGGGTTGTAAACCCAGAGGGCACTCTATATCTGACAGCCAACTCCGCAAGCGGCAGCAAGTACTATTCCATGAAGACGACAGCGGAGCCTTACTCCAGTGTCAGAAGCCAGCTGCGCGTTCCAACCTTCGCGACAGTGGACGTTACGCCAACAACATTCGCAATTACCACCTACCGCACCGACACCATGCAGGCAGTCGATACGTATTCCATAGTCAAGGATCCGTCCCGTACTGTCCGTAACACCGTACTCGTTGATGGCGCTTCTGTCTGGAAATACCTCGATAATGGTACGGATCAAGGTACAGCCTGGCGTGCAGTCAATTTTGATGACAGCAGCTGGAAATCAGGTGCCGCTCCGCTCGGCTATCCTGCCAGTAAGACAACCAGCAGCTTGGGTCCTGTCAAAACAACGATCAGCTACGGTCCGAGCAGCAGCCGCAAATACATTACTTCGTACTTTCGTAAAGCCATTATGGTTGATCAAGCCGACCAAATCATCAGTCTCACCGGAAAATTCGGGGTAGACGACGGATTCGTTCTGTATGCCAATGGCTCGGAAGTATACCGCTGGAACATGCCATCTGGCGAGATCAGCTACCAGACGCTCAGTGCGAATACAATAAACGAACCCCGGACCGTTACTGCCGACCTGACAGATGCGCTCAAAGGCAAGCTTATTAATGGCGTAAACGTACTAGCTGCCGAAGTACACCAGCGCAGCGCCAACAGCTCTGATCAATATTGGTCCATGGAGCTGAACGCTTCAGTCGTTACACCAGCCACCCAAACAGCGGCATAGAATAAAACTAAGGACAGAACAAAGCTTCTAAAGCGGTGTTCTGTCCTTAGTTCCGTATTTATACGACCGTTTTGTATTCCAATAGGAGCTGTTAGTTTAATGAACAATATTCTTATTCATATTGACCGAGATGGCGCGGCCAACCTCGCCAGCACCTATGATGTTTGGTTTGTAGACAGAATTCTCGCCCATGCAGACACCCTCCTGAAATAGAAGCAATCTCCTATGATATAATCTCGATATATTACGACTTACGAATGGGGATGACTGACGATGCTAACGTTCCTTGTAGTGGTGTATTTTACCGTCTTGATTATTAATATTGTATCGCATTGTAAAGACTTTTCCTTATCCTAGTATGGTTAAGGAAAACGTAGTTATTATTATTTCAATTGCCCCCTTAGCGTATTTAATAGGAATTGTTAGCAGGCCCTGGAAAGTGCCCTTGATTCTAATAAGTGCATCTATATTTTTCTTATATCTCGTTTATATAGTACAAAGAAGAAAAACTGACTAACAGACTATTAATGAGCTTGTCGGAGGCCCAATCGAATGGTTGTCGTCAAAAACTAAGGCAGCGTCACTGTTTCATGCTTATTTTTGTAATCGCTGTACCGCCACGACCACTCGCCGTCTTGGCCCAGTGAGGCATAATATTCGAAGTTTGCTTCGCCGTCATCGTCTATGTCCATGGCAAGGGCGATGTGCGGAGGAATGCGATCCGCTTTGCTAAATTCGTCGTAATAAGAAGCCAGCACTTCGGAGTCAAAAGGTGGAGTTCGCATATAGTCATCCGTCAATTTGACAATGTTCAGCTGTATACTAGCGTCAGGCGCCTTGTCAAACCGATATCGAAACAGCACTCGTGTCGGCTTGGCTTCGACTGGCAAGACTTTGATGCTTGGGATGGATTCCATGATCTGTTCCCGGAACGTTGTAAGCGAAGGGCTGCTCAGTTCTTTATTAGAGGTACAACCGCTCATCAGCGCAGCTACGGCTATCAACGCGACCCCGATGCCTTTTATATATGCAGATCTCGTCACGCTAAAATCACGCCAGACGACTTTTACTTTCTTGCCTTCCGTGTTCACGGTTTTCACTTAACACCTCCCGCATTAAGGGCTAGGGCTAATATAACTATACATCGTATCCATATGTCCGAGGAAGTCGGTGTAGTTCAGTATCCATTTGGTAAACAAACAGGCTTAGTACCGATATCATGATCTGTAGAGAGGGAGAGTGGAGCGGGGAAGAAAAGGGACCCAATCCACATCGGACGGGTCCCAGTTTCTTTACTGCTTCTCAGTTCCTTGAATCTTCTCGAAGTAAGGGGCCAGCTTGGAGCCTAGCTCCTGCCACTGCTGCTGTTCTTTTTCGGTCAGCTTCCCCTCATGTTTGATTCCATTCTCGTCTGTAATCTTCAGCTTCAGCTGCATCAGCTGCTTAAACGATTCCTTAAACTCCTTGAATTCGTCTTCCGTGAGCTTGGCTTTTGCCGTTTGAAGCATTCCATCAATTTCTTGATAAGCTTCCTGGGAACCGCCGCGCTGTTCAATGGCTTCAGAAGAACCGAATATATCATCGGCTAGATAGGAGGAAGCAAACACGGCAGATGGAATCAGAATTGCCACTGCAATTATACCTGCGATCAAGCGTTTTTTCATGGGAGATCTACCTCTCTTTTCGTTTAGATAGTGTTGATAAGACTGACGGACACGTTCATCTAGATGGGGTGGACAGTGCATCGAATCTGCCACCTGGCGCAGCTCATCACGCAATTCCTTGTCAATTGACATACGCGTCTCCTCCCGTCATTCCGAATTGTTTCCGGAGTTCCTTCAATGCCAGATGATGCCTGGATTTCACTGTGCCAACGGGGATTTGCAGAATGTCTGCGATTTCTTCCAGAGCATAATCGTGAAAATAACGCAGGATGACGACCACACGCAGTTTGTACGACAATTGGCGGACAAGGCCGAACAGATCATGCTGCATTTCGGACTGCAGGACAGCTTTATCCGTCCAGTCGCAATGTTCGCTGATCAGCTGGCGATTTCGTTCAAAGAGGCGAATTCGCCGCCAGGCCTTTCTTTTCCAATCCTGTACCAGACGGACCGTAATTCCGTGCAGCCAAAACCGGAACGGACGATTCGGGTCGTAGGTGTGAAATGAACGCCACATGCGCATGTAAACCTCATTCACGATATCCTCAATATCTTGTTTGTTGTAGACGAGAAAAGCAACCGTCCGATAGACGTCCTGGTGAGTCGCCTGATAGACAAGGTGAAAGGCCGACTCATCGCCAATTGCTGCTTTTTCAAGCCATATATGTAACTCGTTATCATTCATAGGGGCCCCTCCTGAACAGGTTACAACCCTTAATTCGCTCCGGCAGCGAGAAAGGTTCAGTAAGAGATAAAATAAAACAGGAAGGAGCAGTGCCGGCTGGCAGCTGCCCCTTGCATTCATTCGTTATGAAGAGGAATCGTCATTTCCAATTCGTTGATGTAATCTATATGAACACTTCCGTTTGTTACAAAATGAATGGACTGCGCTTGGCTTAATGCAGGGAATTCCACAACAAATTCATAGTTCTCCTGATTAACTACCTGTAGTCCCCTGTGTGTAATGGTTGTACCTGAATCGTCGTTTATCCAGAATACCATTCCATACGGATCGTCACCGACAGCACGATAATGAACAATAGTTTTATCTGGAAGCCTCTCAATCTGCGTGATCTCAAAACGCCCCCGTTCACCTTGCTCGAGAATAATCGGCTCCTTAACAGATGGCATACGGTCAACACGGACGCTATTATCCACTGTTTTTTCGATAGTCTTATAATAAGCTTTTACAGTTACAGATTGAGGCATGGATTCTAATGGGGTAAATTTGAGCTCCGAAGTCATGTTCATCATATTATTCAATTTCTCGCCATAACCGTGTTCATGTATGGTTTGCAACCTGATTCCCCGTTCATCAAATAACGCGTACTGCGGCACAGTTTTGCCTTCAGGCAGTTTGGTGTTCATGACCAAACCTATTGTTCCTGGAGAGATCTGTATTTCTTGAACGGTTGCCGTCAAATTCTGGTGCGTCTTACTCACCATTGGGGTAACAATACGGCTTTCGGTTTTATTAACTTTGAAATCAAACTCAAACCTTTTATCCTCCATGCCTTTGATGAACACGAGCAGCTTTAGATCAAATGAATCAGGAAGTGCATACTCTGGCATGTACTGAATAACAGTGGTATCTGTTATATTGTCGTTTGAAGGTGCCATATCAGAGCCGCTTCCCGGAAAGTGCACACTTTTTCCATTGATGACCGGCTCTACTTCTAATATCTCTTTAATACCGTCTGGCGAGTGCTGAACAATGCCGACGGACAGACGCGACCCATCGTAGAAGACTTCTGTAATCGTGATGGTTACCCCGTCGATTGTAACGCTTTGTTGGATGGGAGTGGTCAAGTTTTTCTCCTCTGCTGTTTGCAGACCCAGATCACCTGCAAGTTTAAATACGGACTCGATGAACGGAATTTGTTTTAGCGTATTAGCCATGGCTGGAGAGATGAATCCCGCTCCTATAATACCAACAACCAGGAGTGCAGCGGCGGTCGATACGTAAACGATAGTTCTAGTAAGACGCTGTTTACGTTTGGATGTTAACGGTGGTAGAGAAGCCAATGTATGATCGATACGGTTTCTAATCATATCAGGAAGTTCATGTGGAGAATCTTCAATGAATGGTCTAATTTCTTCATCAATATTAACATGGTTCATAGCCAACCTTCCCTTCCTGAGTGTATTTGAGCCAATCAGCAAGTATTTTTCTTGCCCGGTGGAGTCTAGCTTTAATTGCTCCTTCTGAGGTTCCAAGCGTTTCAGCAATTTGCTTAAGGGAAATATCTTCAAAATAATATAGAATAACAACGATTCGCAGTTTTTCATCTAATCGATCAACGGCCTCTCTCAGATCAACTTTCTCATAATCGGAGAAGTAGGCGGCACCGAGCAGGTGTTCATCAACCTTCGTAACAGTCTTCTGCTTCTGGAGTATTTTGTTACATTCATTAATGAGAATCCGTATGATCCAGGTTTTAAAGAAAGCCGGTTCCTTTAAAACATTTATCCCCGAATATGCCTTGAGGATCGTCTCCTGTATAGCGTCTGCACAATCCTCATCTCGTCTGAGGATTGATTTAGCTACCCGATATAAACTTAGCTCGACATTTTTTATGAGACGGACAAAAGCCTCCCGATCCCCTCTTTGGGCAGTTATTACATCTTGTTCCATTTGCACATCGAATGTCCTCCTTCACAACTTTTCAAGTTCTAGTGATTAGATCGGGGAGTAGGGCATTTGGTTACATGAAGTTAGACAAAAATATACCATTTCTAATAAAATAGTAGTCTCCTTGCAGTTAGGGGAGGGGCTTCGAGGCCATGAAGGAAGGGATATAAAATAAACTCTCCTTTGGGAAGATGGATTCCAGCCATCTATATCTCAAGGAAGAGTTTTTTTAAATATCATATTGTCTGCTTATTGGGATTCCGATTCGGACGATTCCGCTAGTTTCAACTTCAGCCAGCCTTCCACTGCACGAAGAGGAGATGAAATCAGAAAGGCATTCCCATTGGAGGGCTGGAGATCCGTAGTTTCAACCCATTCTCCATCATCCTCGGGCGTAATAAATTCCCATTGTCTGTTGGGCAATTGCGTGAGCGGCATGACATAGCTTTCTCCTCCTGCAAGAAGCGGTCCAAGATAAAAGGTCAGATAGAGCCTTTTTAATGCAGCTTCAATTCGATCTTGGGGAAGTTGATGTTCCGAAACAGGCAGCATACCGCTAATGAGATGTATACTTGCATAAGGATCCATAATCAGGGATAAAGCTGTACCATTTGCTTGATCATCAGCAGGAACATCAACCTGATGATTATGTTTGAAATAATCGGACGCATATCCGGTATCGGCAAAAGAGCTGTTGAACTGTTTATAGCCGGTCTGACCATCATGGACAAAAAAACCAATCGCGCCATCTCCCGTGTGATGAGTTTCGCCAATCCATAGAGGCATTTTAAACGGTTGGATAGAGATATCCGGAGGGGAATCTGGCCCTTTGAAGGTATCAAAAAATTTATAAACTTCAGGCGGCCCGGCCTGAACCAGCTTTACAGATGCTTTCACCAAGGCAAGCGGCTTTCCTGCATATTGGCTAAGACCGCTAGAACCTGCGGAATCTGGCTGATGGATTTCCCACAGGGCCGAGTCGATCAGGTCAAGAAACGGGGTGAGCACATCCTCCTGATGTTCTCGGCTTCGGCGCAGAAACTCATTCAGAAAAGCCTTCATATCCGGGTTTATTCCATCGGGCAGTCCTGCCGTGCCTCCCCCCAATGGCTCTCTTTCCGGCGTGCCCGGCGCATTTCTCCAATGGATTCGATCCCCGTCAAAAGCCGTTACAATCAGACTTCCGAGCATATAACCATCTTCATCGTAAATCAATAAGCTTTGATCCAAATAATTAGGAATCATCCAGCCGCAAATTGGAGAATCCGGAAGATTAAAGTCACAGTTTGCCCCGCTGCGTGCCTGAATCCAGTTGAATTCGAGCCGGGTGGGCTGCATGAAACGCGGAGGAAGCATCATGTACTGTCCAATCGGAACAGGTGACATTCTCATATCTTCAGCTATCGCATATTGATCGCATCGTATCTCCTGAAATTGACCGAATGTATCAATCAATCTGAGTTTATCCAGCTTAAACCAACCTCCCCTTAAAGGGGAAAAGAACGAGTTGAACAACGGTTTTTCTGCAGCAAATGAACCAAGCGCGTTCCTGACAAGGTCAGCCAGCTCCGCACTTCCGTTATTGAACACCATGATAGGAAAACGCAGCGCAAGCTGACTCATCAAAAAACGTTCATTGAAGCCTTCCAAGGTCTGAGAGAGGTAGTCTAATTGAGTCAAGTCACCATACGTCTGCGCATCCTCTACGCCCAATTGCTTAAGCGTCATAGCATGAAGCTGTTCTGCGATATGGGGGGTCAAAAAAATCCTGCCCTCCATGACCACTGACTCCCGGGTATCCGGTTCGTTAGTGTGATACACATAATCCGTTCCTTGAAAATTCCAGTTATCCAGCTTCGGATGGCTGCCGACAAGATTTTGATCCGGATAATACAGTCCCCGCCAGCACAGGAGTACAGGATTCCATGGTTCTCTCCATACATTCAGAAACATCGGGTCAGGCAGCTCATGCTGTATACCTCTCTTAGTGAAGTCCTCCAGCACTTGATTAACGACTTTCAGCAAATAGTTATGCTCATCCTCCGACAACGGCAGGAGATCCAGCTGCTGACCGATTAATGGTACCAGGAGCTCCGCAATGTCCGATGTGAACAGCAGCGCTTCAAGCAGCAGCTCAGGATAAACCCCTTTAACTTGCCCCCTGGGAAGGAGCTGATCTGTATGAAGGGATAGCGAATAAAGATTTTCCCTGAATTTAAAATCAAACTTCAAAGATTTAATCGTCTGGCCAAGCAGCCTGCACTTTAGAAGCCCTCCGTCAGCGGGATTCGAATCGAAGAGATTCCCGCGACTTGCGCCCGAGAGGAGGAGAACCGGCGAATTGGGCTCGTAGAACCGGTCGCCCGCCGTCTGCTGCAAATCATAGAAGCTCTGGATAGAATCGGACAATTGTTGCTCCAGGGTCTTGAGGTGTTCCCCGAGATCTTCCAACGCGGATTCCGTAAGATTCAGCGACTGGATTTCCCTCGCCAATTCATACTCATATTGTTCCATCCGCTCTTTTGCCGGTTCGTTGCCCATAGGTGTAATGGTATAGGCAGTAATAATATATTTGCACCAGAGATCGTAGATCGCCGCACGTTTCGCATCTGCATCAGATTGATGTTTATAACGGTTACGGAGTCCTTGCTGCAGGTTCCGGAAGAGACGCTGCTCATCTGGGGATAAATCTGGAGGACCCTGTTGATTATCGTCGCTAATGCTGCTTTGCAGTACATAGCTGTTCTGTTCCGCAGCAATTTGAAACCGCCTCTCATGGTCTGTGTAGTCTGCATGATAGATGCCGTTCAAGTTCATAAGCTTATGACTTTGATCATGTAATAAGACACGCATCAAACGCTCGTTCGATAAGTTATTTGCAGCATGCAAAGCAGAAACCGCTTCAACGGACGAATTGCCAGCGGCCAGTTTCGGCATAGGAAGACTACTGATAAACCGGCCGTTGTAATCCTTGCCGTCATCGACCCAACTCAGGCCGGTTACAACGCCGTGCAGAACGGGGAAGGCGGGATAGATCAAACCTTCCGGAGGCATCCATCCATATCGGTTCCTGCAAACCTCCTCCGATTCGATCAAGGCAGGATAATTGTGGTAATAGCCCCGTATGACGTAGCTGACGCTGATATCTTCCAGGCGATTCCCAGACTGGTCCATCAGTTCATCATAAAAGCCGAATACATTGACATGGTAGGGGTACATGGCAGAAAAGGCGGGATTACCAGGCCCCAGTGCGTTAAGGTTTTGAAGCCTTTCCAGAGGCTCGTTCAAATTCGCTTCAAAAGGGAAGGAGCGGCCCAATATCCGGTAAGGGGACAGGGGATCATCAAGCTTGGGATAAGTCAAACTATCTTCATTTCCGAAATTCGGGCCTCTTTCTTTTTCCATCGCATCACTTTCGACGATCCAGTGCCTGCATAATACCTGGTCAGGTTGTCTCTTAGTTGACCATAGCCGGGAAACAATCCAGCGGTTAGGCACCACAGGATATGCCGGCTCAAGATCTTCCTCGTTTTGCACTCCCTGTCTTAGGCCTTTAGGCAATATCCAGCTCAGATGGATTCCCGGCTTTTCCTGTGTCTTTTCGCCCATGTTGGGGGGGGGGACTTGATCGCCTAATGGATCTCTGGCGATTCTGGAAAAATTATCAGCGATATCAGCAAAGACAGTAGGAGACGGAGTTTGTCCGACCATCATCGCTTGGACCTTCATTGGTACACACAGTATATTACTTTTGGGCAAAGTTGGTATTCTCATTCCCAGGCACCTCACTCCATTCCATATTCATAGCCGTTAATGCCATGTACTCTTATTCGTCTTTCCGGATCACTCTGCCGATATAGGGAGTTTTAATCATCTGTAGCGCAAACTCGGCGGAAGTGACCTCCTTTTGAAAATATGTCTCCATATTCTTTGCCGTTTGGTATACATCGATGGTTCGCATATCTTTGTTTTGCAGCACGACTTCAACCGAGTCCGATTCAGAGAGCAGCTCGCCGCTATCCAAATCTCTCAATCGCTTCGAAAACTCTCCATTAATTCGGTTGAATCCGAAGAAAAAACCTTCCGGCGGCTGAGCCATTTCAAGTGTATACGGGACTCCTTCAAACAGTCCGATCAGCACATCATCGGACAAAAGTTCAATTCGCAATGCCCGCAGGGAGGTCCCTTGAGAAGAGAGGGCTTTAAATTCCAGCCCTCTCCAGCCGCGGACCAAAGGCGAACGCAGAAGAAATCCGCCTATGGCTTGTACTTCATCTTCTAATTCTTTGGGCGTAACGGTCTTGTTCTGAAGCAAGGGACGGACAGCCTTCACTCGTTTACCGATTTGGGTAATTACTGCATCTATTAATTCTTGATCGTGGGTCAGGTCCAGTGACGCATTTCTTCCCAAGCTGCAAGCTCCGTCAACTAGTGCCTGAAGCCAGTTAGGATTCACATAAAACAAACGAATGGAGTTTGCCGGCAGCATCGATTCTGCAGGGATCAAGTAATGAAAAGGCAAGTTCACCAGCAAGCATAATTGGCTCAGCCAGGCGATCAATTCATCGTCGTGGGGTTCCGGACTAACAGGCTGATCCTTCGCAAGCGCAGCAAGCTCTCCCAACACACGGCGAACCTGCCTGCGAATAACATGTGGCGAATTATCCCAATCCGTCCGGGCTTGCATCAGAAACCACCTCATTCAGCAAAGTTTTGTATCGCTCATTAAGCTGCTCTATAAGGATTTTTTTTGCGCTGGCTTGTGAGCCGGTGCTTTCGGGGTCTCGAGCTTTTTTAACGAATGAGTAACCGATTGAGCGCTGTTCCTCCCAATCACGGACCCCTTTATCATGTAGAGGAGAAGAAAGATGCATGCTTAAGAGACCTTGATAGACCGAGGTCCGGGCGAGCGTTTCATTGCTCTGGCGCCACGAATACAGCTTTTGGGCATAAGATTGATCCGACAGCGCCATAGATCTTCCGATCTGCCATGCGCTGGAATAGCGAATATCCATCATGCCTAATTCCGGATCATAAGCAAGCAGCTGATCAGCAAAACGTACGCTTTTGACCGTTTTCTTCGGCTCATCATAAGGAACTAGCGGAGACTGATACCACGACACAACTTGGCTTCCGTCCCGTACATGTTGATTCATCGGATAGTATCCGAGTCTGCACAGCCTCTGAATTTGCTCGTTATTTCCATGGTAAGGGGTTGACAGCATAGCGGCATCCAGTGAAGCAAATGCCGACCCGTAATCAAAGTCTCTTCGGGCCATCGAGAAATGCCAGTTAGCCAGCACGATCATCCTGGCCGTATGGACATTGGCCAATGTGTCAATTCGGCTTTGTTTGCTGGCAAGACAGGTCTCGTATCCTTCCAATGATACGAGACAAGCGGTATGACGAATGATCTGGCGGTCCTCGTCGGGCTCCAGACAAAACCGGTTCGTGACAACTGTAGCAAACCAGTCATCCTTAACGGCAGCATCAGTCACTTTGCGATCCAGGCTTACGCCCTTACCGTGAGCGAGCAGGGATAAAGCTTCAGGATACGGTAATAGTTCTGATAAGAGCTTCGTCGGAATATGTACGTAGGTGCATGGATCTTCCGGTTTTTCATGCTCTTCGAGAAGGAGAGAAGGGACATAAACTCCAGCTTCCGCCTGCAGGGCTTTTCCAACAGTGCTTTCGTGAAGCCGGATGTCTTCCGTCTCGTCGAACACAAGAAGAGCGAGCCAGGGCATGTGTGATTGGCCTTTAAGCAAAGCCCGCTCCCAGGGAAGGGTTCTGCGATTCAGTACGATATGGGGAAGACATTCCGCATAGTTGCCGACAGCCTCTCTAGGCGGGTAGACGGAATAGATCTGATCTGGAGATAAGAAAAATCTTTCGGAAGTAACCTTGAAGTCGGTATTTTCACTTGCGAGCCGGCAGTTGATGCTGGTAACCTGTTCAACCTGAATACGGTAGGTTCCGGCTTTCAACGGCGGTTCACACCTTTGCGAGAAACGGATAGACTCTCCCATAATTCTGGCTCCTATCTATGTGTAATGGTATGACCTAGCTTCCTGGGCTGCCTATCGTACGAAGAACGGGCACCGCGAATAGTACGGCATGCGGATCAACGGCCAGCGTTCGCGCTTGTATCTGATTCCAGGTTCCAAAAGCCTCCGCTGTATCCGTCAAAAGCTGGTCACGATGGGGGTTATTCTTGATCGTGTCCTTTAGAATGTTCATGACGGTTTCCGGCTCGGCGGGATATACCTGTGCCGGTTCATACACGGGAGGGAGATAAACCGCTGTTCGGACTACCAGCTCGGAAGAGCTAAGAACAGATTCGGCGTAGGTTCCTTCCCTGGGAAGGATATGAATTAATGAAACAGGATTTTCTACGTTAATGGACATGCCTATGGGCAAATCCCTAATCAAAGGAGTATCCGGGGCTGGCGACCTATTGCCCCACAAGGCGGAGGGCATATTCCTCAGTTCTGGGACGGCTTGAAGTAATGGCAGGGATTGTTCATCTCCCACTCTTGTGATCCTAACATGCTGTTCCATTTGAACATTGCTCAGTCCCATCGGCACAATACCGAATTCTGATTTCTTCTGCAGCAGCCTCTTTCCATTAAAGAACAGATCGGAGCAAGGCGTCTTCTGCTCGATCGTAAAGCCGGCCCTGAAGCCGTCTACGACATAAACGACTTTACCATCCGCATTTTGATATTGATTAAGAAGACCGCTGCTAATGGTGACACTTCCGAGTTGAGCTTCGCGGGCTGCCGCAGAAGTCCCGGGCTCAAGCGTGGCTTTACCGTTTCCGAAAGATCCGGGAATAAAACTATCTGCAAATTCATCCCATCCGATTGTTCTTGTCTCATACGGATGGTTATCACCAAAACCGATGGTAAAGGAGATAATGGTCCAGTTAATATTGACCTTTCCAGAAAATCTGGGTCCCCAAAGCGATAAACCCGCTCCCATTTCCACCTTAAACGTTTTGCCTATGCCGAATATCTTAATGCGGTAAGAAACGCCTACGGATATCTGTACTCTGGCTTGATAAAAAAACGGCTTCCATTTGAGAATAAAATCTGCCGCTGCATAAAACCAGGCTTTCAGATTTCCCGACTCAAACAGCAGCTGCAAGCTGACTCCGGCCATTAAACAAGAGGGAGTCACGGCTAAGTAGGATTTACCCTTAATAGAAATATTGCGGTTTATGATCCAAGAAACCCCGAGTGGCGGTATGAATGGGTAATGAACATTATGAAATGCTGGATGATGACACCCGCCCAAGGTGATGATGAAATCGCCACTATATGTTCCTTTAAACCAGAAGCCGATCGCAAATCCGCCCGTTAGTTTGCATGCAGGATCAAACAGGAATGAACGGCCTGTCAAAGCCGCCTTAACCAGCAGCTCGCCATTTCCCGGATCGAAGACCGCTTGCAGTGCTAGTTCAGCCCGCATAATAGGGCTTACTCCTGTTACTTTAGGCGGCATGGATGCATTGGATAAACCGAGCAGGGAAATGACCAAGCGATTCCCCGTTTCAATAGTAAGAAGAGCAAAACTCTCCAAAACGCCATACGTCGTAAAACGGACGCCTGCCGATATAAAATACTGGCCAGAAGCGGGTACTATTGTCTTGCTCATTGCGCTCAAAGCCAGCAGCGGCGGGGTATCGGGCTTAAGTGCCGTATTGTCTCCCATGGCCGCTCCCACCAAAGGGAAGGACCGGACTTGGCTCAAGTCGGGCAATCTTAAAGAACGATTCACTCCAAGGCCAAACGCCAAACCGTTGACAAAGAAGAAAGGCGGTCCGCCAAGGGGTATACCCGTCATCAAGTAAGCAAAAAATGTCATCTCACCGCTTCCGGGCATCTCGCCGTAGGAACCGATGGCTTGCAGGCTGTATTGACCGATGTTCAAGCCTAGAACCCCGTTGTACAGCACCGCTTCTTCGGGTGACTTATATAATCCCCCCGTCAGGCTGAATCCCTGTCTTTCCATTGTGACCATCAAACCGCCCAGGCCAAAGTCGAAGTCATTCAGATCCTTCAGAGAAGTCGAAACGTTAAGCTCAAAAAAGTCTAGTCTGATTAACGAAACGGTAAAGCTTGCGTCGAGATATAAGGTAAGCTCCGATTCCGCCAGGCTAACTCCGATTTTGGAGAAATACAGGACGCCGAAGCTTTTATGAATGTCAAGCCAATGGATGGTTTTCTTCTGAGGCTGAGATGATTTTCCTGATGCTTGAGGCAATGCAAGATTATTCTTTAGAGATTGGGTATAATCTATATCCAGGTTTACAGCACGCTGCTTGATGACCAGACTTGCAAGAATAGAAAATATAAATTCAACATCCGCTGTATAGCGCAAATGCAAACCTTCAAAGATGAATCCGTCTCCGGGATTACAGAATCGCCCGATGATAGGGAGACTGGAAAGCTCCAGCCTCCGGTCATAATCCAAAGCCAATTCATAGCTCCTCGTCAGATTGGCCGGACTTTTCCATGTTTCCAGCGACAAATTGCCAAAGTGACGAATGATCGCTTCGAAGCGTAATTTGTCTTCCGAAGAGAGATATTCAAGTCCAACAGATTCAACAAATAGTTCAAAGTTTAAAAACTCCGGAAATACGATATCAAAATTATCGGCGATCTCATTCAATTGGAAAGGAATTCCCTGGTTGATCCATTTCCCCGCAACGACAAGTCCTTCTTTGGCCTTGAGAAAAACAATCTGAAAAAGTGCATCCCCGATGTTAAACTCACTGTGCAGCACAACGGTCAATGATTTAGCGGATTCAGCATCGTTAGCTTTCATGTTTTGACGGCTCCTTGGTTTAAGTTAAGAGCTGATTAATATCTTCAAGCTGCATTCGTTCTATGATTTTCTCCCGGTTAGTGTTATAGACGGCTATGCCGAGAGATTTGATATTAAAGATCTTCAAACTTGCATCGGGTTGAACCGGATTTAAAATGACAAAGTTAAAGGCGTACTCACAAGGCTTGGAATTAGCTTTAATGCTGGAAGAATCAACGTAAACGAAGAGTTGGCGGATTTGAACTTGAATATCTGCGATCGTTTTCAGACCCAGCGATTCAAGTGTAGACTTCATGCTCTCCTCGGTAACCTTTTGACCACCGCCAAACGACTCGATGATCTTATTAATCTCGGTAACCAGCTCCGTCAGCGTCATGCTCTGAGCTTCAGGATCGGTAGGCATGACGAGAATTTTCGTTTTCTTTTCGTCCTCTCCGTTTTGTCCCTTGATTACTTGATACTGATAGACGCCTTTAAGATTACAGTTCAGAATTGTCAAATCAACAAAAGCCAGAACATTGTTGCCTCCTGCAGCTTCAAAATTGGATACAGCTTGACTCATTTCATTCATCCTCTCCACGCAAATGGTTTAGTTATAACTGATGTATAAGAAAGCTGCGATGCTGAATCGCCAAGAGATGTTTTAACCGGCGTACTGATTGAACCGCTCCATTCTCTGATTGAGTCCTTCCTTGACCTCAAAACGAATATTAACAAAGGGAGGTAGGTCGCGACTATTCCTCGTTCGGTTACTTTTGACGGAAGAGAGGTATCCGTTCGGGTACTGTTCGTTCCCAATGGAATGCTGTGGGCAACTGACGTCTTAGCACCCTGACTAATAAGCGGCTATGCCACTTAGCGATAAACCCGTTGACTATTCAGTTGAACTGTATTATTGTATTATTTAGTTCAACTGTATAGTTCAACTGAATAGCTGGAGGTGAGTATATGAAGCATAAGCTGCTGCCATTGTCAGAAACTATGCATTATATTCTTTTAGCTTTGCGTGAGCCGCTCCATGGCTATGCCGTAATGCAAAAGATAGAGAAGATGAGTAACGGTACTGTTATATTAGCCGCCGGTACATTATACGGTGCGGTTGAAAACTTGGAGAAGCATGGCTGGATTGAGCCTGTCGGAGAGTCAGGCCGGAGAAGAGTCTATATGATAACTGCGGAAGGAAGGAACATATTGGAAAAGGAACGAAGCAGGCTATCGCATATTTTATCCCTGTACGAAGGAAGTGAATGGAATGAAGAAATTTAAGATTTTTTTTGATATAGAAAAAGAGGAGAAGTGGCTGAATGAGCAATTACAAAAGGGCTATCGTTGTACAAATATAAGCGGACTAGGGATATACACCTTCGAAAGAACCGACAAGAGATATGTAATGCGTCTGGATTATCAAGATTATTTGCCTAAGAGGAAGTTCAAAGATTACAAAGGAATTTATGAAGACTTCGGCTGGACCTATATATCTGGCTCTTGGCTTGTTGGAATTCGATATTGGCAAAAAGAAGATGATGATCAAAATGAGCTCTTCTCGGACCGCCAATCAATGAGTAATTATTATAAAAGATTGATGAGTTATTCATTTGGTTCAGGTATAGTCTTACTGACTTTTTCTTTTGGGCTTTATAAAAATACAGGTATATATCAAACTGAAGGTCTTTGGAGTATGGAAGGTGCATTATTTTGGAAAGCATTTATCTTTGAAACGCCTTTTGCCCTCTTGAGGCTGCTTCCCGCCCTTATGGTCGGCTTCTTAGGCAGCAGTTACTATAAAGCTTATCGAAAGTATTCAATGTTGAAGGAATAGTAGAGGATATCCCGGCAACAGGAAGAGATTCTGGTACGGCTGTTCCGACTTATATGATCGGGCGCCTTTTGGAGTCTCACCTTAACTTGCCGGGATTTATTTTATTAGATATTATGGATTACTTGCCAAAGAAATTTCTGCATACATGCAAAATCCCCTCGGCGTAAGGATAAGTGGCAATGTTGTGGTAGCAGGACTTTGCCTCTGCCGTTGCGTTCTGGAGAAGATATCCATGGGCAACCGTCCGAAGCATCTCGATGTCATTACCACTATCACCAAAGGCCAATGTTTTGGACTGAGGCACCTGATTATAATCGACTAAGAATTGCACAGCCGCTTTCTTTCCAGTTCCTGCGGGGATAAAATCAACATCATAGGCGTTCTCCGGATCACCCGCCTTGGGGTTGCAGCTGTTGATATTAATTCCGATGCCTTGATTGGCTGCCAGGTGCCTGATGATACTTAGATCATATTGGGTGCGGGCTGCTAATACCGGATAATAATAGTAGTTCATTTTATATCCGGATTGACCAAATTGAGTCTGTTCGTGAAGGATAATGTTATAGGTTAATTTTAACTCGCTAATTAAATCTTCTACATCTCTTCGAGAGAATCCGGATTCCCTTATAATCTTGGCCCATGAAGGAATAGTGACCAGTTGACCGTCAGGCCGGGCTTCCCACATCTCAGTACCGAGATTGCTCGCTATATAATGGGGAAGCTGCGTCATGCCGGCTATTTTCATCTTGGCTTGTATTTGCTGAACGCTGCTTCCGGTGACCCAAGCGATCTTAACATGATGATCTCTGGCAAGCTGCTGGAGGTAATGCTCCAGTTCGTACGCCTTGTTAAGCTGGTCAGGCAAACATTCATGCGGGTAATACGTTTCGTCAAAATCAAAAAATATCAGATATTCGGTTACAGCAGGGGTATAGACAACCTTCATGTGTGACCCTCCCAGAGTTTGTTAACGGTATCTTAGCAGCAGGGAACGTTCCCAGGTCAATACTTCATTAGATGAGGTGTTATCTTGCCCACCATAATTGATATTTCACGCATAAGCGGTCTCTCTAAGTCGACAGTATCCCGTGTGTTAAACGACCATCCGCATGTATCAGCTGAAAGCAGACAAAAAGTACTAGAAGCCATTAAGGAGCTGGGATATGTCCGCAACACTTATGGGGTTCAGCTGCGCCTGCAGGTCAGCCATCATATCGGCGTGCTTGTCCCGGATGTGGAGCATCCCTATTTCAGTCAGCTTGTTCGTGCATTAAGCCGAGCTTTGGGCTCAATAGGGTACCAGCTTGTCATCTATCAAACCGAATTATCCCGTGAGTATGAACGTGAGGTGTATGCCCGATTGTTACGCCGGGAAATGGATGCCGTAATCATTGCTCATTCCCATTTCTCAGAGAGAGAGATTAAAGAATATATAGGTTCTCACGTTGGGATCATATGCAACGTAGCGATGGACGGAGAGTTTCTCGATGCCTTTCGATTGGATGAAGAAGATGCGGTCTTGCAGGCGACAGCATATTTGCTGTCCAAGGGACGCCGTAATCTGGTTTTCTGTATGGATCACCTGACACCCTTGCAAGAGAAGAGATGGAACGGATTTCAACTGGCTCACGAGCAGTTCGGTCTTCCGTGTACCAAATCACAATGTTATACGGGCCTGGTGACGATGGAGGATGGTTATGCCTTGGGGGAACAATTATTTACTTCTGACCAATGGCCAGATGGAATAATAACGGGAAGTGACTTTGTAGCGACTGGTTTATTGAAAGCAGCAGAGCAGTGGGGGATATCTGTGCCTCAAGAACTGTCCGTCATCGGGTTTGATAACCATCCTGTGGGATTGATGACAACACCGGAATTAACCACGTTAACCAATTGTATTCCCGAAATGGTCCGGGATGTTACGGAATGCCTTACCCGGCGATTGAAGGGGATGCAATCTGCTCCTATAGCCAAAACCTACAAGAGTTCACTGATTATACGTAGTTCTACTTGAGAACAGAGAAGGGACACTCCAAAGGAGTCGGGCTGAACCTTCTTTTTATTTCCATATTATACTACTTGTGCTAGAATTAGCTTGGCTGATTGAGTAGTTAGATTTACTAGTTGTTTTCGTATTTGGGGACGAAGATTATTAGGCGTCCGTGTGAGAAAGTGGTGAAACGATGGGCATTTTTTGGAAAATGGGAGCCAAGAATTTCTCTGCTCAGTTACGGCAGACGCTGCTCACCGTATGCATTGGGTCAATCGGCGTCATTTTGATTTTCTCTTGTTATTTTGTCATTTCATCCATTACCTATAGTAAATCGCTATGGGAAGAGAAGCACTTTGGTGTGATTGGTACAGAGATTTATCCGCGTAACGGACTAGAGCTCACCGAGGCTCAGATTAAGAAGGTTAAGACCAGACTTCAAACCCGTAATATTGCCAGTCTTCCCTACATGTCTCAGGTGGTTTCTGTGCACAGTGGGAGTGATGCTGAAGCGAGGGAAGGCAACATCATTGCGTTGGGATTTGATTTTCAGAATGCCCGGGAAATAGAACCTAAGCAGCCGCTGTGGTCTGCGGATCCCCTGACATCAGAAGAAGCGATTGTATCAGTCCCGTTAGCACAGCGGCTGGGTCTCAGTGCCGGTGATACGATGGTTATCTCGTTTGCCGGGCAAGAAGTTCCTGTCATGATTCGTGATGTAGCAGAGGAACGCGGATTAACAGGTTTCCGCGGAACCATAAGGGCACAAGGGACCGTTATTATCTCGGATAAGCTTGCGCATCAGATATTCGGCGTTCCAGAAGCAAGCGCGCACAGTATGTTACTGGCGACGGACAAGATGTATTCTTCATTACCCGGCACTTCTTTCTTTACGGATCTCATTGAGAAACCAATCAAAAAAGAAGCGCTGTCCCATATGTCGATGGTGCAGAGTATTTTCACGCCTCCATTTTTGTTCTTTGTCGCTGTTTCGTTGTTCGCTGGAATCCTGCTGTTAGCGCAGTTATTTAATATTCTGAAAGAAAGGCGTAAATTTTATCTTGGCGTACTCCGGTCGCTTGGACTCAGCAGCCGCAAGTGCTTTGTCATCTACGTGAGTGAGTGTGCGTTATTGTGTGCGGTCGTTACCATCTCGGGCGTCGTCCTCGGGAATGTGCTCGGTTTCGGACTGTTGTCCGTGAATTTATTTTATATCGAACAATTACTGGAGAAGTATGCCGCTTACGCTTATCCAATCCAACCCCACGTAGATGTGACGGCAACAATCTGGATTGCGCTCACTATGTTTATCGTTTTCTTACTACTCGCTTGTTTTGTCGGGCGTTTCATTAAGCGCACGTCCATTCTGCATCTCATGGGCAAAGAGGATAATCGTGTTAATCCGGCTCGAAAGCGTGTTCTTAAAATCTTAGGTTCTCTCCTTGTCATCGTGGCCTTCATTTATTTCAATTATTTCGCCACAGAGAAGGTTACAGATGTCACTAGGCTTGATGCTAAAGTATTCGGTTCGATTATAAGCTGGCTTGTCGGAATTATTGCAACAGCTTATCTGATGTTTCTCTTTGTACCCTGGATGAAACGGGCATCCTCCTTGTTGCCGCACCGGTGGCTGGATCGTTTGGCTGTTACGTTAGGCACGCAGTATCCGCACATGCGGTTTAGTCGTTCTTTTGGCATCGTGTTATTGTTTACGGTATTATCCTGCTGTCTGATTGTGATGATAAGCTTCGCTTCCAATGTCGAAGATTACGCCGCTGTTAACAAGAGAGATTCTTTTATGACTGCCGGCGCCTATATGTCTTATGCCGATGAGCGGGAGAAAAATAAGATCACGGAAAGTATGAGTGAAGTGCAAGAAATCGTTCAAGGTGCCGCTTACATGGATACCTACCGAATATTCGTTTCATCCTCAGACAATGCACTTGCTCTTAACGAAGTAACCCCTCCTACAAATGATAACATATGGGCATTTTCGCAAGTGGTGTGGGGAAAGTGGCTAGGGGAAGGTTATGAACTGCCGCTCACCTCCCGTGCGCCGCAATTTCAGAGCGATGCAGAAGTATATCAGGCCTTGAGCGATCAAGCATCTGTTATTCTCGTAAGTGATACATTGAAGGGCACGTATCAAGCAGGCGACCAGGTTCCACTTCGTTTACTGAAAGGCGGAGGCAAAGAGAAGCACCTGATTGGAGAGGAAATGGTCACGATAGCGGGAACGTTCGCCATTGGTGATGATAACCGTTTCTATGGCAGCGTATTTATAGTGACTGACGAACTCTACAATAAATATAGTACTAACGGCGCTTATAAGTGGCCTGGGGACCCCAAAGGCTATGCGCTGTTACAGTTGACTGATACAGGTGTGCCGGCGGCAGATCCCATCAAGACACTGAAATACCATTTCACCAAAACAGCTGGTGTTACGGTGAGTACACCAGGCGAGGACCAGGCAATCATTACGATGATCGTTAAAGCTGAATTCACGCTGTTCTCTTATATTATGTCATTCATGATGCTAATGGCCTTGCTCGGCATGTATGTGATTCAAATCCGGTCTGTACAGGAGCGGGTTCCCCATATGGTTATGTTATGGCAGATGGGGGTAAGTCAAAAGTCGCTGAGACAGATTTTTATCGTAGAGGGTTGTCTGATTGGGGTCGTCGGGTTGATTAGCGGTGTTATAGTCGGAAGGCTCGGTTCGGAAATGCTGATGCGTCTGGCGTGGATGGGGGTGGATTTCTCGTTCCCTTATCTGAAAGTGACCGGTCTCATCATCGGGCTGCTGATCTTCATCTGGTTGTTCAACCGATTCAGCACAGCCGGTTTAAGACGTATAAAGACCAGTCGGACAGAGTAACATGGTGGAGCGGGACTGATGGAACATACAGGTATCAGATGCACAATACTATGAAGCGTTTGCTGCGTATGCGGCAAGGAGGTTCCTAGAAAATGATTGCAGCCAAAGGCGTTCGTAAGAACTATGGCATGGAAGCGACTACCCACACAGTCGCCTTACAAGGGGTAGATTTACATATCCATAAGGGCGAAATGGTGAGCATTATGGGGCCATCTGGTTGCGGCAAGTCCACATTGCTTTATACGCTGTCAGGGATTGAGCCAGCAGACAGCGGTGAGATTTGGTTCGACCAGCAAGCAATACACCAAATGAGGGAAAAAGATGTCTCCACGCTCAGATTGACGTCGATGGGTTTTGTCTATCAGCAGTACAATCTGATTCCCGTGTTGAATGTCCTTGATAATGTGGCATTGCCGCTTATTAGTCAGGGTGCTAAGACGTCAGTTGCCCACAAGGCTGCAAAGGCGGCACTTGAAGATGTCATGCTAACGGATAAGTTGAAGGCTATGCCGCATGAGCTGTCCGGAGGACAAGCCCAGCGGGTTGCAATTGCCCGCGCGATTGTCCATAATCCTCGCGTCATCTGGGCTGATGAGCCTACTGGAGCGTTGGATACTGTGACATCGGAGGCGATCGTAACCTTGCTGCGCAATATAAACACAGACAAGCAGGTGACCATCGTGATCGTCACGCATGACCCGATCGTTGCATCAGCAACTGACCGTGTAATCCGTATGAAAGACGGAAGACTAATGGATTCTGTTGAGCACAGCACGACAGGGTAGAGGGAGCAGTCGAGTGATAAGCCAGTAACACTATAAGAACCTGCGATAGTGCAGGAATTTTCCCGCTAAATCTCCACATGCAGCTAAATACCTGCGTTTGTGCAGGTATTTAGCGTGGGGCGCTCTGTTACTGAGGAGATCTTCCGAAGAACCTGCACATTTGCAGGTTCTTTTAATTACGCCTCCAAGAGAGGTTAAAAACCTGCATGTTCGCAGGTTTTTTTTGGTAATGGCAAGACGATCTTATGGCTGCGCTTGAGGGTGCAATCATACTCAGGCATTCCATATGGGAGGGACAGTACCCGAACGGATACCTCTCGTCCGTCAAAAGTAACCGAACGAGGAATAGTCGCGATGTACCTCCCTTTGTTAAAATTCGTTATGAGGCCACGGAAGGACTCAGTCAGAGAATGGAGTGGTTCAATCATTACGCCGGTTAGAACATCATTTCTTAGCAACTTACGCATCTATACCGGGTTAATGGAGGATTGGCGGATGTTAATGGTTATAGATTTTGGTGAGTAAACAGCGTAAGTTGGCATGACTCAATGGGAGGGGAAGTATGTGATCAGATGTCTGATATTTGATCTCGACGGTACGATCGGAAATACGTTGCCTCTGTGCATCGCCGCTTTTAAGATGGCGATCGAACCGCTAGCTGGCAGAGAGCTGAGCGACCAAGAAATTATTGATACATTCGGTCCTTCCGAAGAAGGGACAGTAAGAGCGTTACTGCCCAGTCATTACGATAGGGGAATCGAGAGTTACTTGCATCATTATCGAAGAATGCATGCGATGTGCAACGCTCCGTTCAAGGGCATCGAGGAGGTGCTCGCATACGCTAAGCAACGAAATGTTCGTTTAGCGTTGGTAACCGGGAAGGGCAGCCGAAGCACCGATATAACGCTGGAGCAGTTCAGGCTGCGATCCTATTTTGAGGCCATAGAAACCGGATCTCCGATGGGTCCCCGCAAAGTTCAAGGCATTCAAAATGTATTGCTCCAGCTTGGGGTCGATGCGTCGGAATGCTTGTATATCGGCGATGCACCAAGCGATATAACGGCATCTAGAGCAGCCGGTGTCTCAGTGGCGTCCGCCGCCTGGGCAGAAACCGCCGATGCGGAGCTGCTGCGGAGTTTAGATCCCGACGAGCTGTTTACGACGGTAGACCAGTTTAAGATATATATTGAGCGGATGGTCTGAAGAGGTACAAACCCAACGGCCGGATAAACGCTTTAGGAGGACCGAATCATGTTACACGCAAACATCGTGCCGTACCGGGAACAAGACCATGATGCTTTAGTGGAAATTTGGCGGCGGGCAGTCATACATACTCACACTTTTCTTACGACGGAAGATATCCAATTCTATGACGAGATTGTTCGAAGCGGAGCCTTGCGAGAAGTCGAGATTTGGGTAGAACGGTACAAAGAGATACCCATCGGGTTCATCGGACTGAACGGAACCAAGATTGAAATGTTGTTCGTTGCACCCGATTTTCACGGAAAGGGCGTTGGAACCCGGTTATTTCATCATGTGAAACAGCTAAAAGGGGAGAAGCTACAAGTCGATGTGAACGAACAAAACGAAGGCGCGTATTTGTTTTACAAAAAGCTTGGTTTTGTTCAAGTCAGGCGGTCGGAGCTTGACCCGTCGGGCCGCGCTCATCCCTTGCTGCACTTAGAGTTATGAGGCGGTCTGGACCTGTTCCTTTAAGGGGGCTCCGAACAAAAGGAAAATCAAGAAGGAAGATGTCAGGTGACAAGAACATTATCTCAGTAATGGCCGCGTAGATCGCGGCTATTTGCGTTAACGACCGGCGCGATCGCTCTGCTGTTGCCCCTGAGCAACTTGTACTGACGCTACTGTTCATGCCGTCGCTCACGAGGCTTCGTGCTGTCACATAACCTGAATCCGTGATATGAGTTACTAGAAAAACAAGCTATTGGAAGGAAATCACATCTCTGGTGGCGAAAAGTTAAGGTAATCGATGATTACCTACTTTCACCTGTGAGGTGTTAATAATGAAGATCCAGTTCACCCAGTCTAAGGAAATTCTCTTAACGACGCATGCAGGTCTGGCCTCGATCGGTGCGTTGCTTTCCCATACTCAACTTCCCCAGCGTCTGAATCGATCCCTTGTTAAAGGAATGGAGAATCCGATTCACGGAAACGGCGATGTTATGAAGAGTTACCTGGGCCTTCTCTGCCAAGGCAAAAGCGATTTTGATCATATTGAGCCCTTCCGCAAAGACCCTGTATTTTCAAACATGCCTTGGTGTCCGTAAGGTGCCATCGAGTCCCACGCTTCGTCAGCGTCTGGATGCGGCTGCTCAAACGATGGACGCCAATTGGAATGAGATTCTGCTGCAGGAATCTGCCCACCTGATTCGTAACGTGAACGCGCCGGTAACCGGCGTCGCCGCTGGCGAGCATACTCTTATCCCCCTAGATATTGACGTATCCCCTTTTGACAATTCCGGCACGAACAAAGATGGTGTCTCACTGACCTACAAAGGGACATTCGGCTATGCGCCGATCTTCGCCTACCTGGCTCAGGAGGGATACGGCGTAAATGTACAGCTTCGGGAGGGCAGTACACACAGCCAGAAGGATGGGGCTGACTTTCTGCGAGAAAGCATCCATTACGCCCGTCGCATGACGAGTGAACGCCTTCTCGTCCGGATGGATTCCGCCCATGATAGCTTGGAGAATCTGCAGGTTAGTCACGCCGAAACGGATGTCGACTATATCATTAAAGTCAATCTGCGAGGTGCATCCAAGGACAGCTGGCTGCGCATCGCTGAAGACAAGGGAATCCTCTGTGAGCAGCGCCCCGGCAAAACCGAATATGTTGGCGCCATCGTCTTCCCGCAGAAAGGCTTTGACTGCAATTTGCGGCAAGTGTTTCGAGTCATTGTACGCACGATCGACCGTGACGGACAGCTGCTCCTGCTCCCGGAAGTGGAAGTTAACGTCTACTGGACATCCCTTACCTGCTCACCATGGCGTGTCATTGAGCTTTACCGCGATCACGGTACAAGCGAAAAATTTCATAGCGAACTCAAAACAGATCTGGAGCGTTTGCCCGCTGGTAAATTTGACACCAATGATCTGATTTTACATGCGGGGCTGTTCGCGTATAACCTTCTGCGCATCATGGGTCAGGAAAGCCTGCGTGAAGACGATGCGCCGATTCGCGGACAGGTGAAACGCCGCCGCATCCGCACGGTCATTCAGAATATTATCTATATTGCGGCCAGGGTAAGCCGTCATGCGCGGCAGACTTCGTTTAACTTCGGTCAGTATAGCCCCTGGCTTAACACCGTACGACGAATTTACCAAGCATTTGCTTGATTCACGTCTTTTGCATAGCCAGCATCATTCAAGATTCCCGTCTTGCCTGTAAAAAGCAGGGCTTCTTAAGCGTGCCTGGATAAGACATTCCTGCCGTTCCAACGAGGTTCTACGATGTTCAATTGAAAGAAGAGGAGGTCATGAATATCTTTATCCATAAATTGTGTCTGTTGGAAGTGTGAAGAGCTCGTTTATCACGGATTCAGGTCGGGCTGAACCTTCTTTTATTTCCATATTATACTACTTGTGCTAGAATTAGCTTGACTGATTGAGTAGTTAGATTTGCAATTTGTGTTTGTATTAAAGGGACGAAGATTATTAGGCGTCGTGTGAGAAAGTGGTGAAACGATGGGCATTTTTTGGAAAATGGGAGCCAAGAATTTCTCTGCTCAGTTACGGCAGACGCTGCTCACCGTATGCATTGGGTCAATCGGCGTCATTTTGATTTTCTCTTGTTATTTTGTCATTTCATCCATTACCTATAGTAAATCGCTATGGGAAGAGAAGCACTTTGGTGTGATTGGTACAGAGATTTATCCGCGTAACGGACTAGAGCTCACCGAGGCTCAGATTAAAAAAGTTAAGATGAGACTTCAAACCCGTAATATTGCCAGTCTTCCCTACATGTCTCAGGTGGTTTCTGTGCACAGCTGGAGTGATGCTGAAGCGAGGGAAGGCAGCATCGTTGCGTTGGGATTTGATTTTCAACATGCCCTAGGATTAGAACCGCAGCAGCCGCTATGGTCTACGGATCCCCTAACAACAGCAGAAGCGATTGTATCGGTCCCGTAAGCACGGCGGCTGGGTCTCAGTGCCGGTGATACGATGGTAATCTCGTTTACCGGGCAAGAAGTGCCAGTCACGATTCGTGATGTAGCAGAGGAGAGCGGATTAACAGGTTTTCGCGGAACCTTGCGGGCACAAGGGACCGTTATTATCTCGGATAAGCTTGCGCATCAGATATTCGGCGTTCCAGAAGCAAGCGCGCACAGTATGTTACTGGCGACGGACAAGATGTATTCATCACTGCCAGGCAGTTCCTTCTTTACAGATCTCATTGAGAAAAATCAAGGTGCGGAGCATGGGAAGTGTCTCGAAAAAAAACAAATAACGCCCTTCCGACTTCCTGTTGGGATGCGAAAGGGCTGAAACCGAACATTAAAGGGGTTTTATAGAAGGAAATGGAAGTTATAGTGCGCGAGTAATTGATTTGTAATATATTGATAAGTTGGGCAAAGGATGTTGCGTAGGATGAGTTTTCAGGTAAGAATGCTGCTGATGATGTCTGTCATCGTCATATTGTCCAATATATTATTATTTTACATGCTATCGACCTCTTCCCATAAGCTCGTCGAGGCTACACTCGGGGCGCAGACCAGGCAAATCGCGCTTTCCATTGTGAAGCGAATCGATATGGAGAAGCTTAGGCGCGTGACGGAACTAACCGCTGCAATACAAGCCGCCAACCAAAGCAATAACGCCGTATTGGAGATGCAGGAATACAAGGAATTACGGCGTCAGCTCTCGATTATCAAGAAGCGTTACGGGCTTACCTATCTATTTACAATGGCGGAGAATGCTAAGGGGCAATTCATGTACGTCGTCGACGGCTTCCCATTGAACCATGAAGGATCAGAGGTCTCGCTGCCAGCGCATGTCGAGCGAACATATTACCGGGATCTGGAAGAAGCCTTCAAGTATAGAAAAATCACGGTTAGCGGGCTGACCTACTCGGAAAAATGGGGGGCCAACGTCTCGACATTCGTGCCGCTGTTCGACAGCCGCAATGCCTTTATCGGGGTGCTCGGCGTCGACATGGACGGAACCGAAATTCATCGTCTGTTCACCGCAAATCAGCACAGAACGATCGCCATCTCAATCACGTTCATCTTGCTCGGCTTGCTTGCGACTTATTTCATGACACGATATCTGGTCTCCCCCTTGCAACAACTGGTCAGGAAAATTCATCAGGTCAAGGAAGGGGACCTGCGCACGGAGGCGGTTTCCGGGCGAAAGGACGAAATCGGTCAGCTGACGCGCGCCTTTAACGAAATGGTCTCCGTGTTCTACTACAATGAGTTGAAGAAACGAAACGAGGACTTACATAAGAACAATCAATTCCTTCTGCAAATCAACCAGGTTAAAGATGAATTTCTAGCCAGTACGTCCCATGAATTACGCACACCGCTAAACGGCATCATCGGTCTGTGTGAATCCATCCTAGGCAAGGCGGGCGAACAGCTCTCCGAGCGAACCTTCCAGAATATCAAAATGATATTATCTTCTGCCAAACGACTAAGCGGGCTTATTCAAGATTTGCTGGATTACACACGATTAAGAAAACGCAGCATCGAGCTGCATCCGCACCCCGTAGATGTTTCCCGGACTGTCCGTGAAGTCGCTGATGTGCTCCGAGTCTTGGCCAAGGCCAACGTAGAAATTGTCGATCATATCTCAAGTCCGCTATGGGTGATGGCAGAAAATAAGCGGCTGGAGCAGATTCTGTACAATTTGATGGGCAATGCTGTTAAATATACACCGGAGGGCGAGGTTGTCATCGAGGCTAGACAGAAGGGCGATGTGATCGAGATTGCCGTACGCGACTCGGGGATCGGGATTCCGGAGGAAAGTTTGGATCGGATCTTTCATGCTTATGAACAAGCGGGCTATGAAGGCAAACAGAAGGTAGCGGGCACCGGTTTAGGGCTGTTCATAACGAAATATTTGATCGAATTGCAGGGCGGCTCGATCTCCTGCTCCTCCGTTCCGGGCAGCGGGACGACCTTTAGATTTACGCTGCCGGCGGCTGCGGAACCTTGCTCGAGCTCACTTGTCGAGCAGGGTGCAGAACCGGCATACAGACAAGAAGCGGCACCAGCGCTGGAGGAGCGAAGGACGACCCCGATTGAAAGGGAGACCGAAATCCTGATCGTCGAAGATGACCCGGTGAATGTGCAGGTTATACGGGAGTATCTGTCAGTCAGAAGATGGAACCTTACCGTAGTAGAAACCGGGAAAGAGGCGCTGGAGCGGGCAGCCAGTCAACAGTTCCACCTCATTCTGCTGGATATCCAGCTGTTGGACATTACCGGGTACGATGTGTGTCGCGCGATTCGGAAGACATTCTCCGAGAGCGAGCTGCCCATTCTCTTGCTTACTACCAAGAATGAAATGCCCGCAATTCTGGAAGGCTTCCGCAGCGGCGCGAACGATTATTTGATCAAACCGTTGAGCAGGGAAGAGCTTCTAGTCCGAATGGATACGCAGCTCACGATTGTCCAATCCGCGCGGGAGCTCACGCTACTGAAGGAGGCGGTTCAGACGAGTACCTCGTATATCCACCATGCGATAAAAAACGATTTGGGCGTGCTCGGTCTATTCGCGGATAAAATAAGCGATTACGCGAGCGACCACGATTTTGATTCCCTTCAACGGGATGCGCTTGTCATGCGCAGGAAAATCGAGCATGCGATGGGGATACTGAAACGGGTCAATCATATGACATCGGATATCGTATTACGCAAGCAGAAGCTCGATTTGATAGAGACGATTGAACAGGCCGTCGCTTCCTGCAGGGAACAGGCACCGGACGTTAATATTCAGACTGCTTATCGTCCTACGACGTTATTGCTCGCTTACGACCCCGTTCATATCGAGGAGGCGCTGCACAATATCCTGCAGAATTCGATCGAAGAAATGAAGGAAAGCGGGGGTAGAATCGACGTGGAACTGGTGCAGGAGGGCGCCACGGTCAAGATTACGGTTACCGACAACGGTCCGGGCATCGCTCGCGAGCACCTGCCTTATATTAAGCAGCTTTATTTCTCGACCAAACGCAGAGGAAGCAACTTTGGACTTGGCTTATTTTATTGCGAGAACATCATGCATGCGCACGGGGGCGCGCTTGAAATTGTCAGCACGGAAGGTGTAGGGACAACTGTTTATCTGTATTTATCTATAACAAGGGAGTGATTGAAATTGACGATCCGGGTGTTATTGATCGAGGATGATCCGGATTGGGTTGAGGGAATCAAGTGGATCATCGGCAAAACGACTGATATTCTGCTGGTGGCTGCGATCCCTTCTCCAGAGGTCGCTTTGCAGATGATTCCGCATCTCGAAGTGGACGTCATTCTTCTTGACATTATGTTTAACCATACCATCGACGGGCTTCATGCGATTAATGAGCTGCTGGAAGGCAACCGCGAGCGGAAGATCGTGATGCTCTCTTCACTCGATGACGAGAAGGTGATTTGGGATGCCTACTTATTCGGAGCGATAAACTACATTGTGAAGTCCACGGATTACCAAACGATTCCCCAAGCCATCCGTGATGCTCATAACGGATGCGCCGCGATCCACGCTTCTTCCGCGGAAGCGATCCGCAGCCAATTTAAGCAATTAAGGCAGGAGCAAGCTCGAAAGCTGCTAACGCCCCAAGAGAGGCGGATACTCTCCTATGTTCATCTCGGCAAAACGACAGCCGAGATTTGCCGCATTCTGTGCGTGGAAGAGAAAACGATCGATAATCACATTACGAACATCAATCGCAAGCTGCAGGTGAAAAACCGCAGACAGGCCGCCCAGATCGCCTTGAAGAAAGGACTGCTGTTGTTTGAAGACATCCCATCCCAGATCTAGCAAACAAGCGCGAATCTCCCAGATCCATTTAGGAGGTTCTCACTTGTTTGCCTAAGAGGAAATCGGAGTTGTCCCTAGCCATGCCCGAATCAAAAACATGGATAACCTTCCGGCTGCGTCTCCGGTAATATTAGGAATGCAAGGCAGTTCATAGGAAGGGTGGTGAATAGCATGACATTGAAAGCGGGTCTCGTCAAGGAATACGGCACGTTCATGAATATCACGCTTGCGAAGAAAAGCAAGCCGGGCGATGGCAAATTCGGCAGAGGCAAGAAGGGCTAATTTACTTATTATGTACGAGGGAGTGGACATTCAACCACTCTCTCATTTCCCATTCTAGGGTAGGTGAGGGTTTAAGATGTTATTAGGCCAGAGAGAAGAAGTCTACACGACAGATCTAGGGGACGAAATTGTTCTGCTGGATATGAACAATGGCGCATACTTCGGACTGGAAGGGGCGACGATGGCGCTATGGCAGGAGCTCGGAGATGGGCCTAAGCACGCTTCGGTGATTCTTGCCCGCTGGCGGCAGATTTATGAGCATCCGTCCGAGACGCTAGAAGTGCTGCTTCAAGAAGCAATTGCCCATCTGCGGCAGAAAGACCTGATCTCGGTGTCCGCGTATGAGGAGTAATTTTTTTCGCAAAATGGCTCCTAACGAATGCTATACGCCGCTCATTCATGCCATGATTCGCGCTATGCTGCAGGAGGAAGAATTCTCCTCTGCTTACCGCAAGCTGGGTATCCAGCTGTTCCCCTTGTACGAGAGCGCAGCGCGGCGTAAGACGACACCTCCTTCATACAAGGAGTTATACGAAATCGGACGCGCTTTCATCAGCATGGATGAGGAAGATCAACTGGTCGCGACCTGCGTTTCGGTGGCAGTAACGATGCAAGCGCTTCTGTTCTGCAACGGGGTAGATGCGGAACTGCTGATCGGCCTGAAGAAGATTGACGAGAAGCTGTTCGCTCATGCCTGGGTACGAATGCCTGACGGTCAAATGCTCGACCCGCAAGAAAAGTATGGCGACCTGCACATCACCAAGGTCCTTCGATTGAAAGAGCAAGCGGAAAGGTGGGCCCTATCGATCCCATGAAAATATGGACCGCTCTGCATGGCGGGACGGAGAGGGATTGGAGCTGCTGGACAAGCTGTCTGTCCGATTGGCTGCAGCCGACGATGACCCGTCATGCCAATTACAATGACGATCGCTTTCACATGGCCGAATTCACCTATCGGTACGAAACGCGTCGAACCGGAAAGCCGTCAGCCGAGCAGCTGCAGGCGCCGATTGCGCTCGACGGTTGGATAAGGCTGCCGTCACAGCCGAAGCTGTTGGAGCCGCTGGCGCCGCATGACCGGGCGCTTCTGCATCGCGAGATGACCGATGATCCCCGTAAAATGCTGCGCGGATGTCACGGCGATTTTACAACCGTGGCTTGGGATTCCTACCGTAATCAGGTATACATAGCGAATGATTTGTATGGAACAAGGCCGATCTATTATTGGATCAGCCCAACGGGTGAATTGTATGTTTCGAATGATTTACGCGCCTTGCTGCACGCGGAGGCGGTGCCATTCGAGATCGATCTTGATCGCTGCCTCTCTTACTTGACCACGCAATATTCGATCGGGGAGAACAGCTTTGACGACAGTACCTTCTTCCAGGAAATTCGGAAGCTTCCTTCCGCAAGTATCGCGAGATGGGAAGAACGGCAGCTTCAGATTCAATCTTATTGGGGAATTAATGATCTGGTTCAGCTTCCCCTTCTTCAAGCGGATGCCATTCCCCAGTTCCGGGAACGCATGATCGAATCGGTCAACGACCGATTGCACCATTCCAAAACGATTGTCGAGGTAAGCGGCGGACTCGATTCCGCCAACGTGCTCGCTGCGGCGATCGCGGGGGGACGTGCGGATAAAATCATTAATGTGAACATCTCGTTCAAAGGCGAGGATATGGTGCAAAGCAATGACCGGGATGTGGTGAGAAAGCTCTACAACGATTTGGGCATACCGGGCATTATTATATTGGGCGATCAAACGCTTCAAATTTCCAACGCAGAGCTGGGCCGTGACCCGTTATGGTATTTGGATGGGCCTGACCCTAGAGCGAATGTATTGATCAACGAAACCTATAATGCCATTGCCAACGAATTCGACACCGATGCAGGCCTCACGGGCGAAGGCGGCGACTTTCTCTTTACGGGAGAGCGCTATGTATTGGATTCGCTGCTGCGCCAGCGGAAGTTCTCTGTTTTCAAATCAGCGCTGTGGAGTTGGTCCGACCGACGGCTGGGCAAAGCGCTGAAGCTCGGTCTCACCTATGGGATCGCACCGCTCGTTCCAATCGTGAATGACATTATGTACGCGAAACTTGCCTGGTCAGATACGGAATATCCTATGCCGGAGTATTTCACGGCGAAGCATTTGGCTCGTGAGAGCCAGGCCAAACAGTCGGAGCATACCAGATACAAGGAGAGCAAGCCGCTCGCTAGCTGGGGGAGAAGATATCACTACGACTATACCTGGCCAAGAGCCAGTTACCTGGATGCGGTCGGCGTGTCGATGCAGAATATGCATCCCTTCTTCGACAAGCGAATTATCGAGCTTTCGTTCTCTGTTCCAACGGAACAGCATTACGATATCGATCGTGCCAAGATCGAGCTTTATTACGGCACTAAAATGCTGCTCCGCAAAGCTTTTGTGGATATACTTCCACGTTATCTGTATGATCGAGTTACAAAGACGACGTATGCGCACATGGCGCGGAAAAGTCTGCTGAACGAGCGAAGAAATTTGCTTCAGCTCTTCGATCGGTCCGAAGATATCCAGCTTCATCACTTGGAGGTCATCGACAAGCAAAAGTTCTGGGACCATCTGGTCAGCACGCTGATCCGATCCGATGACAGCAACAACGATCTGGGCATGTCCTATCAATTTCTGCGCATGGTTATCGATATGGAAATCTGGCTGCGCGAGATGGCCATGGGGCGACATTATGTCCTGGAACGAGCAAGGCCGGGCAATCCGCGTTTGCTTGCTGAACTGGAGACCGTAGGCGATCCGGGCCTGCGCATCGGATGCACCAAATAATGACGGAAACATGGTGAACGATCGTGACGAATCAGATGGAGAATACGAAATGGCATCAAGTGCGGCTGAGCTTGCTGTCCGAACAGTGGCGGACGTTCAGGCTGCTGGGTGCGCTTATCTGGAAATCGGGGCCACTGCTCGTTCTCTCGCTTATTGGTTGCATGCTGCTAAGCGGGCTTGCGCCTGTCCTGCAGCTCTATGCGTCCAAGCAAATCATCGACGGATTAACCGTCAGTGATTCTCATGGGAGCCACAGCCTGTTCTGGGCAGGCGCTTATGCCGGCAGTATGGTGGTGCTGGTTATTCTTTCTTCGCTCCAGATCTGGGCGGGAAAAATTTTATCGGAGCGGTCCATGCTTACGATTAACCTGATGTTGCTGCAAGCTTGGGAATCGGTGCCGGGCATGAAATTTTTCGATCAGAAGGCGTACCGCAACCGACTGGAGGCGCTGCGTGATGCGTCAGAGTGGCTTCCAGTCCAGTTAATCACGATTAGCATGAGCTTCGTAACCGGGTTTGTTTCCTTGGCAGGCATCATCGTCCTTATCGGCAACTTATCCATTATCCTTGCGCTGTTGCTCGTCCTCAGCACCATCCCGTTTGCCTTGAAGCAGAACCGATACGGACAAATGGACTGGGAATATGAGAAGCAGTCGGCGGAAGAACGCCGCAGAATGAACTATGCGCGCGACCTGCTGCTTGGACGCAGAGCGGCCAAAGAGATTCGCTTGTTTGGCGCGGGCGATTATTTTAAGCGCATGTACAGGGAGATGTTCACCCGGATTTATACGCGATATCAGCGGCTCCAGCGCCGATTCGCATACGGCTCCGTGATGACAGGGCTGTTGTCTGGAGGCGTTGCGGGCTTGGGTTATATGTGGATCGCGTACAGGATCGGGAGCGGGAACGTTACGCTGGGGGAGATCGCCATGTATTTGCTGGCCGTCTTTCAGCTATCCCATGCGCTGCGGGAGACGGCCAAGGACGGGGCCGATGCATTGGAATTGTGGCGCATGGGGGACGACTTTCGGCTGTTTATTGAGGCGGAGCCGGACATCGCAGCGCCCGCACTTCCTGTAGAGACTGTTAAAGGGACACCGATGGCGATCGAGTTTCGGGATGTCTATTTCAAATACGAATCTTCGCGCGAGAACGATGGAGCATGCGAGCAAGACGCAGCGGAGGAAGATGAGGAAGCAGCAAATGAGGAATGCGAGGGTGAAGGCTGGCAGGATCAATGGGATGCGGACGAGCAGGCGGAGATCGAACAGCCTTCAAGGGAGTTTGCTCTAGAGGGGATCAGCTTCTCCATTGCGCCAGGGGAGTGCGTCGCTCTTGTCGGCGCGAACGGCTCCGGTAAGACGACGCTGGTGAAATTGATTTGCCGCTTCTATCAGGCAACCAGCGGTTCGATTCTCGTCGATGGCGTGGAGGTCGAGAAGCTGGCTATTCAACAATTGCGAGATCGCATTTCGGCGGTTTTCCAGGATTACGGACAATATGCGGTGAGCGTGGAGGAGAACATTTGCCTTACTGGTCATCCCGGCCTGAACGCAGCAGAGTTGGCGTCGGCGGCCGCGCAGGCGCAGGCTGACGATTTTATCGAGCGGCTGCCGCATCGTTATCATACTCTATTGGGACCGGAGTGGGGCGGTGTGGATTTGTCGGGCGGGCAATGGCAGCGACTGGCCATCGCGCGCGCGATTTATCGCGGCGCAGACCTCCTCATTCTGGACGAGCCTGCGGCCGCGCTTGATATTCAAGCGGAATATGAGCTGTTTCAACAGTTTCGCCAGCTGACGGCAGGGAAGTCCGTTCTTCTGATTTCGCATCGGTTCAGCACGGTCAAGATGGCGAATCGGATTCTCGTTTTGCAAGACGGAAGAATAATTGAGGAAGGCTCGCATGCAGAGCTGATGAAGTTAGGTGGAGAATATGCGCACATGTACCAGCTGCAAGCAGCCGCTTTCCGAGCGGATGCATAATAAGCTCCGCGCCTTGCATCAGGCGTGGTGGGGGCTGTGTCTGATCTATCGTTCAGACCCGAGACGGTGCGCGATCGTATTCGCAATGACAATCGCAGAGGCGCTGCTTGGTCCGCTTCTAATTTGGCTTAGTACGTTCATCATCGACGAACTCATCCGGGATGTTAATCTCTTGTCCGCATTCGGGCCGATCTATTGGCTCGCGATTCTATTTATTCTGCTGACGATCGTCGTCGATGCGATCCAGCCGCTGGTGGAAATGCACAAGAAACTGTTGACGGCTCAAATTCAACGGAACATCGACGAACGTTTGATGCAGAAGGCGAATGATTTGACCGACATTGCTCCTTTCGAGCAGGCGGGTTTCCATACCAAGCTGAAGGTCGCGAGGTACAACGAATATTTCATCACGCTCTGGCTGGACATGACGGCGAATGCGCTGGGGGGGATTGTTCAGATCGCCGCAGGATCACTGCTGATCTGGACGGTGCTTCCTTATGCGCCACTGCTATTTGTAATGCTGGCGCTGCCGCGCCTGTTTGTCGAAGCAAGGCTCAATAATGTCACCTTCGAGGGCAGGCCGCAGGTTCAGGAGTTGCGGCGGCGGGCGGAATATTTCATGGGGCTCCCCCTTCAGCATGAAGCGGCGAATGAGATCAAGTTGTTCAACGCGACCCCGTATTTCAAAGCAAAATACGAGTCGGCTACCCGCGAACTGATCGCCGTGCTCGCCGTAGATCAGCGTAAATGGACGTTGCACAATATGGCCTGGGGGCTATTCGAAGCAATCATTTGCGGCTTAGCACTGATCCTTATCGTGCGAAACGCCATGGCCGGGAAGGTGCAACCGGGTCAGTTACTGCTGTTTATCGGGGCGCTGTATCAGCTTCGCGAAGGGGTGACCCAGTTATTCGGAGTGTTTGCGATAGGGGCGAGAGAGATCAATAATATCAGCTCTATCATGGGTTTTCTCCATGCTGAGCTGCCAGAGCAAACGGGCGAAGAACCCGCTCCGGCAGCAGCGTCGGGCTTCCGGTTCGAACGGGTGCGATTTGCTTATCGTGAGGACCAAGATACGCTGCATATTGAAGATCTGACCATACCGGCCGGCCATATTACGGTTCTGATCGGGGAGAACGGAAGTGGAAAGAGTACGCTGCTTAAGCTGCTGCTCCGTTTCTATGAACCGGTATCCGGCACCATTTATTACAACGGCAATCCGCTTCGGGATTACCGGATACATGAACTACGAAGACACACAACAGCGATTTTTCAAGATTTTGTACGTTACGAGATGAATATGAACTCCAATATCGGCATCGGACATTTGCCGGAGATGAAGCAACCGGATTTGATCAGGAAGGCCGCACAGATCGGGGGAGCCAGCAGCGTAGCGGAGAAGCTGCCGGAAGGATATGAAACCGAGATTGGGCGGTTGTTCAACGGAATAAACCTCTCCGGCGGCGAATGGCAGCGAATCGCAACTTCGCGAGCTTATATGCGCGAAGAGTCGGCTTATATCCTGCTATTCGATGAGCCGACCTCGGCGCTGGACCCATATGCCGAATACGAAATGATCCGAAGCTTGCGGACGCTTGCAGCGAACAAAACCGTCATTATCGTCTCGCATCGTCTTAGCACCGCTAAGCTGGCGGATCATATCGTGCTTCTTCGCCATGGCGAGGTCGCGGAGACAGGCACACATGAGACGCTTATTCGTCAAGACGGATTGTATGCTGAGCTGCACCGGATGCAGTCTTCGGTATACGAGGAAGAATAAATAGGGTCATGGCAATTGTGATGATTTAAACGATAACGGTCATATTCGCGAGGGGCATCGTAACGGTTTCGAATTATCTGTGACATCAGAGGCGATCGTAACCTTACTGCGTAAGATAAACACAGACAAGCAGGTGACCATCGTGATCGTCACGCATGACCCGATCGTTGCATCAGCAACTGACCGTGTAATCCGTATGAAAGATGGAAGACTAATGGATTCTGTTGAGCACGGCACGACAGGGTAGGGGGAGCAGGCGAGTGATAAGCCATATGCCCTGTATTCAGCGAGGTACTCACTGGCACTACGCAGCAAGGTAACTAATGATGAGAACCTGCGATAGTGCAGGAATTTTCCCGCTAAATCTCCACATGCAGCTAAATACCTGCGTTTGTGCAGGTATTTAGCGTGGGGCGCTCTGTTACTGAGGAGATCTTCCGAAGAACCTGCACATTTGCAGGTTTTTTTAATTACGCATTCAATAGAGGTTAAAAGCCTGCATATTCGCAGGTTTTTTTGGTAATGGCAAGACGCAACGGCCAATTTGAGCAGGCATTCTAAGAAGATGTAGCTGCGGTTTCGCAACCATCATCAACTATGCTAATCTAAAGAGATACCGATCGGTATCTTTTTTGTGCTGGATAGGAAGGACGTATTATTTTTAACACAAAAGGAGAGTAATACATGAATTCCCTGTTTATTGTTCCAGACAGCAAGTTGTCCGAAGATGCCACTCATTATGTGCGAGAGCTTTCAACCCAAACCTTATTCAATCATCTGATGAGAACATATGCTTTCGGCTATATGATCGCTCAAAAAAATGAACTGAACATTGATATGGAATTGCTGTATCTTGGTTCCATCATGCATGATTTGGGTTTGACCGAACCCTTCGCAGACAGAGAGCGTACGTTTGAAATCGAGGGTGGAGAAGCGGCCTGCCACTTCTTGGTTCAACATGGTTATCCAATTGAAAAAGCGGAAATTGTACAAAAAGCGGTAGAACTGCATGCCACCGTCGAAGCGGAAAAAAAACAGCCCGAGATTGCTCTGGTACATTTAGGGGTGATGGTTGATGCAGGTTTTCGGGTCGATCTTTTTCCAAAAGATCTTATCCAGCAGATTATTGGAGAATACCCGCGCCTTGGGATTAATCAGAAAATGATCGAGCATTTTACTTACCAAGTTCAGAAAAAAAACGATATCAAACTAATTCCGATTATTGAAGCTGCAAAGCATCACTCCCATTTCAGTGAATGACACAAGCCGGAGGTGGAGGATATGAAAAAAGGCGAGCAAACCCGCAGACACATCATTAGCAAATCAGCCGAGCTTTTTAACCTGCAAGGTTATGCCGGCGTCTCTCTCACTGAAATTACAAACGCTACGGGGATTCAGAAGGGGGGCATCTATAAACATTTCGTCAACAAAGATGAAATTGCAGTGGAAGCCTTTGAATATGCCGCCGACACTGTATTCAAGCAATTTGCAGCAGCGGTCAATGCCCGGCAATCAGCTATGGGAAAACTGATCAGTATGTTTGAATTGTACAGCAACGTGGTTGAATCGCCTCCTTTTGCAGGAGGCTGTCCGTTGATGAATGCCGCCATAGAACACGATGATGGTCACCCATTACTGCGTGAGAAAACCCGGGATCGCATGCGCAGCTTCATCACATTTATCAAGAACATCTTACAAGAGGGTATAACGAATGGGGAATTCAAATCCAACATCGATCAAGATGGCGTAGCCTCTTTTCTTATGGCCGCGCTTGAGGGCGGAATCATGCTCAGCAAGCTAGAAGCAGACAATCGGCATATTCATTACAGTAAGGACTACATATCCGCTTATTTAAAGACATTGGAAACATAAGCCTTGAGTCAATGAAGAAGGATGACAAGAAACATTATCTCAGGAATAGCCGCGTAGATCGCGGCTTTTTGTGTTATGGAAAGCTAACCTTTGGAAATGTCTCAGCAGGATACACTAGTGCCATAATCCGCGTGGTTAAGCGAATTAATCACGCTTGCAAGAAAAGTCAATGCCCGGAAATTCGCAGGGGGGTCAGCTTATTTGTGGACTTTTCCTTCTTGTTTTTTGTTAGCGCGTACAACATATGATACGCTTTTCTTCGTTACATAGATTGCCGCAAAAAGCGTCGGTTGCCGGAAATTTCCTCAGCCCCTATGCTGACATTAACCGCTCCCGAGCATGCCGGAACACGGATGATCCGGGTGAAAGGTAAACCAGCAGATGGAGGTGTGGAGATATGGCTTCCCAAATGGACACAGTCGTCCAAAGAAAAATAGAAAGCGCATACAGGAAGAGTCAGGCTGCGGAGCGAAGACGAAGTATCTGGAAAGGCGTCAAGCGCGATCGCTTTTTGTATCTGCTTGCGCTGCCGGGCATCGTGTTCTTTATTCTATTTAAGTACGTGCCAATGTGGGGCATCGTGATCTCGTTTCAAGATTATTCGCCTTATCAGGGGATGTGGGCAAGTCCGTGGGTCGGTTTCGAACATTACATCCGTTTCTTTTCGAATCCCGACTTTCTGATCTTGTTCCGAAACACGATGGCGATCAATTTGCTGTCACTGGTCTTTTTCTTCCCGCTGCCAATTTTGTTATCAGTCATGATGAACGAGCTGCGCGGCAACAAGTTCCGTAAAACGATTCAGTCGATCGTTTATCTGCCGCATTTTCTGTCTTGGGTCATTATCGTCGGTATTACGTTTCTTCTTCTGTCTACCGGCGAAGGCATCATCAATCAGCTTCTGGTGGCGGCCGGTCTGAACAAGATCGATTTTCTGACCAATCCCGATTACTTCTGGGGTCTGTTGACCGTCCAGTCGATCTGGAAGGAAGCAGGCTGGGGTACGGTATTGTTCCTTGCCGCGATGGCCGGGATCGATCCGCAGTTGAACGAAGCAGCCAAGATCGACGGAGCGGGACGCTTCCGGCAGATCTGGCATATTACTCTGCCGGGCATCCGTTCGGTCGTCATCATCCTGCTTATATTGCGGATTGGCCATATTATGGACGTCGGCTTCGAACAAGTCTTCCTGATGATGAACGGCGCCGTATCCGAAGTAGCAGATGTATTCGATACTTATGTGTACCGGCTTGGTATCAAGCAAGGCCAACTCAGTTTCAGTACTGCCGTCGGCGTATTCAAATCGGTTGTAGGTCTGATCCTAGTTATCGGAGCGAACAAGCTGGCCAAGAAATTCGGCGAAGACGGTGTTTATTAATAAAAGGTTCATAGGAAGTTCCAACCGGTGTGAAGAAAGGAAAGGAGGCGCGGGTTTTTTATGCTCCAGTCCAAAAGCGATCGTCTATTCAATGCGGCTAATCTATTTTTTCTGACTGTGATCGGTCTGGTCACGTTGTTTCCTTTGTATTATGTGCTGGTCGTGTCGTTCAGTGACCCGGCAGAATTCATTCGCAACAAAGCGACGCTATTCCCGAGTAAGTGGAGTCTTGATTCTTACCGGTATTTGTTGTCCACCAATTCTTTTATGCTTGCAATGGGCAACAGTGCGTTTCTGGCTACCGTCGGCACGGCACTCAGCTTATTTGTGACATCCTGTCTCTCATATGCCCTGTCGCGGAGACGACTGCAGGGGCGGCGGGTGATGATGCTGTTGATTCTGCTGACCACGCTTTTTAATCCCGGTATTATTCCGCCGTACCTGTTAATCCGCGATCTCAATTTGATCAACAGTATCTGGTCGTTGATACTGCCGGTGCTGACCAGCGGGTGGTATGTATTATTGATGAAAGGTTTCTTCGACAGTATCCCGTCCAGTCTGGAAGAAGCGGCCCGTATCGACGGCTGCAACGATATCGGAGTCTGGTGGCGTATCATACTGCCGCTGTCACTGCCATCACTGGCCGCATTTGGCCTGTTTTACGCTGTAGCGTACTGGAACACCTTCTTCACCGCGCTGCTCTATATCAATGATTTCAACAAGCAGCCTCTACAAGTCTTACTGCAAAACATGCTGATCGACTCGTCGACGGCTTCGGGAGGAACGGCAGCGGCCGAGATAACCGCCGAGCAGCAGATTCCGTCGGAAACGTTGAAAATGGCCGCCGTTGTAATCGCAACCGTTCCGATCCTGATGGTCTATCCATTTTTGCAAAAGCATTTCGCTAAAGGCGCGATGGTCGGTTCGGTGAAAGAGTAAGCACAGGGTTCAGGCAAAATAATTTATATATCCGAATAAAAGGGGAGATTCAAATGAGAAAGAAAATGGGAGTAAAGTTGGGATTGGTATCCATTATGGCACTGTCCCTGGTTACAGCAGCCTGCAGCAGTCAAAAAGCCGAATCCGGCGTGCCGGCAGATGGAAAGCCGATGCCGGTCAGTATCATGTCGATGTATTTTACACCTGAACCGCCCGGAGAAGACAATGTAATCGTTCAAGAGATCGAGAAGAGGACGAATACCGATCTCAATATCACGTGGGTATCACCGAACAGCTACGGCGACAAGGTAAACGTTACGCTGGCGTCGGGCGACATTCCTGATCTGATGCTGGTCGACGATCCCTTCTCGGCTCAGGTACGTACGATGGTGAAGCAGGGCGCATTCTGGGATCTGACGCCATATATTCAAGACTACCCTAACCTGTCGGGGTTTCCGAAAGAGTCCTGGATCAACACCAAGCAGGCCGACGGCAAAAATTATGGGATTCCCCGGGTACGTCCGGTCGAAGGAGGCCCATTCCTGTTCCTGCGTAAAGACTGGCTGGACAATGTAGGCATGGACATTCCGGAAACGACAGACGAATTTTACGAAGTGCTCAAGGCATTTACGAAAAACGATCCGGATGGCAATGGTAAAGACGATACGATCGGATTCACAGGATTGGTCAATCAAAATAATATCGGCAGCTATGGGGCAATCGTCAGCGCATTCACGCAAAATACTGGTGATTGGAAAGATGTCGACGGCAAGCTGGTCAACGTTAACCTGATGCCGGAAATGCGCGATGCTCTGGAATGGTTAAGCAAAGCTTATGCTGAAGGCTTGATTTCGGAGGATCTCGCCGTACTGAAAGAGAGCCAGACCAAGGATCAGCTGAACACGGGCCGTGCTGGCGCCGCCGTTAACACCGTCGAAGCGGCGTGGGAGCCAATGGAAGCGAATTTGAAGAGTAACCCGGACGCGGATTTTCTGCCGCTTGTCTCGATGAACGGCTGGACCAACAAAGACGGCGGATTCTTCGGAATGTTCGTGATCCCCAAAACGGTATCGGAAGAAAAAATGAAAAAGCTGCTTGAACTGATGGACTACGGCGCGTCGGAAGAAGGCGGAACGCTGGCCAGCTACGGTCTGGAAGGGGTTCACTATACGGAAGAGAACGGAATCAAGATGGCGACGGAGAAAGCTAAGACCGATATTGTTGGCTCGCAGGCGCTTGGTCAAATCTTCATGAATTATGACAAATATATGCGCGCGTATCGGGGCGGTATGCCGCTGGAGATTTTTGAGCGGAACAAAAAGATCATCGACGAGCGTGCAAAAATAAGTGTTCCTGACAAAGCGATTGGATTGTATTCGGAAACGAATATTTCGGTGGGACCTGAGCTCGCAAAGAATATTCAGGATATGAAAACCAAGATTATACTCGGCAAGCAGTCGCTGTCGGACTGGGACAATTTTGTCGAGAAATTGAAAAACGATTCCGATCTGCAAAAAATTACGGATGAGCTGAATCAGGCTTATGCCGACCGTCAAGCGGAGCAATAAGCAGCTGGCTGAGTTATTACGCAAAAGCTGCATGTAAACAGGGGAGCCTCCGGAAACGGGGGCTTCATTGTATATGTTCCTCTTTTTTAATAAAATTAGTCGTATGTAGACTGTTAATAGTATTTAGAGAGCAGGGGGGAACAGGAGTGACTGATATTCGAAGCTGGCTAAATTTTCGGCTGCCGCGTCGAAGCCGGGAAGGAAAAGGACGCTTTTATCGTTACAGCCTGATCCTGGCACTGTGCATGTCAAGCATCCCAACAGCGGTTATCGGTTTCTCGTCTTATGTGCTCGGTACGGAGCATATCGAACGCGAGGTGATGAGCAGCCACCGGGCACTCGTTAAACGCTCGGCAGAAAGTATGGACGAACTGTTCGAGCAGGTGGAACAGTCCGCGGCCCGTTGGGCGCTAGATCCGAGACTTGACGCTGATCTGAGAAGAGCAAATCTTCGTATGGAATACCAGAGAACCCAGGAGCTGTATCGCTTTCTGGGACTGATGAAAGCGTCTTATCCGGAGCTGAAAGATGCAAAGCTGCTGCTTGCTCATAACGAGCCGCTTTTGCTATCGGATACGGAAGGGTTAAGGAAGGTTTCGTTCTTAGAAGATAGTAAGCGGTTTCAGAGCATTGTTGATGCCCCGTCCGCTTTGTATTGGCTGGAAGATTTTCGCTGGACGGCTTCCGAGAACGGCGAGGTCGTATTAGTCCGGAAGCTGCCCGGTTACGGAGATCCTTATGGAGCTCTCCTGTTGAACATGGACAGAAAACAAATTGAAGAACGAATGCGCCGGGCATTGTTCGATGATAAAGGCGCTTCGTTTCTATTTGCAAGTTCTGGACCACCCTTAATCCGCATGTCGGATGTGCCGTCCGACGATCCGATGCGAACCCTGACTTTCGAATCCGCGCTGCGTGAAGAGCTTCGAACGCAGGTTTCGGAAACACCGGATTCTTACCTGTTCAAATGGCAGGGCAAAACCTACTCCGTCTCCCATAGCCAACTGCAGCGTCCGGGGGTCGATTGGACTTATGTGACGGTGTCGCCTTTAGAAGCGCTAACTCGCCCTGTCGTGCTGCTCTCACGTTCGCTGCTCGCCGTCAGTTTGGCCGGTATGCTGCTGGCGCTGCTGCTCGCCTGGTTGGCTTCGCATCGGTTACACCGGCCGATAGGTCGATTGGTACATATCCTCGGCAGCCAGTTTTCACCGGCGCTCGGTCAACCTTCGGCTGACAGGGCTGCGGGGACGGCAGAAACGTCTGGTGGAGAAAAAGGCCTGAGCGGGCTGCTCCGAAGAATACGCATAAGCCAGCGTTCCAAAAGCGGACCTGACGGTACCGGAATAGAGAATGCCATGCATCCATACGACGAGCTTCACTATATCGAGGCGAGTTGGCGCGGTCTGTCCGACGCCAAACGAGAAGCCGAGGCCCGGCTCGAACACACGTATCCCGAATTGAGATCCGCCTTTTTGATGCAGCTGATGCAGGGTCATTATCAGACATGGAGCGAGCGAGAACTGCTGTCACGAATGGAAAGATTCGGATGGTCGATCCATCCCGACGAGCGGATGTTAGTTTTCTTGCTGCAGGTCGGCGTGCTATCGCCGCCGGAATCGAAGTTCCGTGAAGAAGATGAACTGCTGATGACGTTCGCTGCCGCCAACGTAGCTCATGAATTTGTGGAGCAGCATACAGAACGTGCAATCGTTGTAAATTTTCAGGATTCGACCGCTGCCGTGCTGATTCCTTATTCCATAGATGAAAACGGCTGTACAGCCGAGACGGATCTAGAAAAAGCGCTGGCGGGAGAGTTGGCGGGTACGATACGCTCTGTGCTGCGGCTTCAAACCCTAGTGTGCATAGGCAGTGCTTCCGGAATTCTGGAAGTGCCAGAGCTGCTTCATTCTCTGCGAGCTGCGCTGCGTCATATTCAGCAGGACGAAGATTGTCGGGTTCTGCATCTCGATGAATGGAGGCCGGATCTAGATCAGCAGAGCACTTATCCATTCGAGCTCGAACGTGAGCTGCTCCGCAGTGTCAAGCTTGGCCAAATCGAGGAAGCGGCCCAGCTGACGGATGAATTTATGGATGAGCTGGCACGCCGAGCGGCCTCGAAGCCGGAAATGCGCAATCTGACTTTGCATCTGCTCGGCAGTCTGCTGCACACGATGATGAGGAACGGCGCTCAACCCGAGCATATCGACTGTATGGGGCTGTATGAACGTCTTGCCACTATACGCCAGCCCAAAGCAATGGCCGCCTTTGTGCGTGAACAGGTATTGGAACCTTATGGCCGCGAAATTGGCAGCGCCGAGCGGCAGTATACGGATCGTCTCGCGGAACGAGTCAAGGAGGAGATCGAACGTGATTATACGGCAGATTTCTCTCTGGAGAGCTGTGCGGAACGTTTTGGCCTCAGTCCTTATACGCTCAGCCGCTCATTCAAGCTGGCCTATGGCAAAAATTTCGTCGATTATGTGATGGAACTTCGTCTTGAACGGGGCCGCGAGCTGCTGTGCACGACCGATCTCAAAGTGAACGAGATCGCCGAGTCGGTCGGGTATCATCCCTCGTATTTCATCCGGCTGTTCCGTAAGCAGGAAGGCATGACACCTGGGCAGTACCGAATGAAGAAAAACGGATAAGAAACGCGTTTATTGCTGTCGATGGAATCCTAGAAGAAGTCCGTTCATGCCCAAGTGGTAATCGTATCTACTGGTAAAGCGGCATGTAGCCAAGTTCTACTTCTTTATTATAAATTTCGTCCGTATATTCAATATTGTTAGCGTCGAAAAATACCGCAATTATAGCTGAAGATGTCAAGACTTGTGTCTGGTTGAAGGAGGCCAGTGGCGCAAGTTTTTCTTTGCCTCTGGTGCTAATACAGGTTTATTGAAGTCGTTGTTTTCTGGTAGTAGGCTGTAAAGTTGCTCATGCAGGTTTCTCTCATTTTTACACTTCAAAGCAAGCGCTAAAAAAGGGGAGATGGTCATGAAGATAAGTGAAGTAGCAAAAAATATTGATCTCCCAATTTTAACGATCCGTTATTATGAGCAAATTGGCATTATCACGGATGAATATGGATGACTATGCAAATTAATAGTGGGAAAGCATTCCTATAGATATGGTGTTGCTAAGTTAATTGCACGTAACTTTATTGATTTTCTTCGATTGCTCATCACCACAAAAAGCGTATTTGGATTAATGTCAGAAGAAGATGATGAAACAGATGATAATCTTGATTTTGACCCTACAGGCGAGTTATACCGATGTGCCTTTTCCGGAGAAAGTTATAATAGTCGTGAAAACTTTGTTACAACAGCATGGGTTCGTGAATGAATCGCGCCGTCTGGATTTATCGTGATGATTAGACAACTGTGTAGCGACGCAAATATAGTGGCATTCAAATCTAAATAAAATAAGCATTCTCAAAACAAAGTGACTATGATTGTGTCTTATTCTTTGCGACACAATCATAGTCACTTTCTCTAACTGCGACACAAATATAGATGCAATCTGCGCAATAGAAGCATGATTACCTGAGATCATGCAAAAAGACCATGCCATTCACATATCGACGCGATAATGCCTGAAAGCACGAAGTATGCACAGAAATCAACGCAACATGCAGAGCGGTTTGAATCGTCTCCTTTTCCTGATCGGTCTTTTCAGTAAGACCAGTCACATAGTCCCTGGCTAATTCATGAATCATTTGATCCCACTTGTAGACTAGATCGGCACGAGCCCCGGAGTAGCTCTTGTACCTCTCGTCTAAATCTTCAAATAGGCCTGCATAAGCAGCATAGAAATTCAAGGGACTGATGAATCGCTGCGTGTTCTCGGGGAAAACCATTCGGAAGAAGTTGCGGATCGCTTCATAATCGAGCGTAGACCTCAAATCCTCGATTATGAAAAATAAAGCCACTTGCTGAAGGGAATATTTTTTACCGTCCTCTGGATGCCCGATAATATCTTTAAAATCACGTTTCACCCAGTTTTGGATCGATGAAATGGAGAAATTCGTATATTCAATTTGTGCGCCTAATGAAACGATGTCGAGCAGCGAAAACGAAGGAACAGCATCTGATGATTTAATCATTCGTTCTAGAACCGGCGGGAGACTGGTAGCAATAAAAGCAGACATTGAATTTCCTTGTTCAAGCTCCTTCAGATGCTTGGCTCTCCAAACAGTTTGGATAGTAGTTAAGGGAGAGTCGCTCATGGTCCCATTAAGCGATGAAAGCAATTGTGCCATATCTTTGCGAGTAAACGTTAGTGTCTCCATGGGAGCTACCTCATTTCGTATGAGTTCTTATGAACCTATAATAATCGGACTATTGAGCAGATGTCAAAAGGAAAACAATAAGGCGGCATTGACTCATGCCAGTTGTATCGATTTTTTGGGTGAATTCAGCGATATTCTGTCTAAAACCAGATTTGAAGCTTAGACAACTTCGTATTATAATAAGTTCATAAGAACTCTTCTCTGAGGTGTTCGATAAAAAATGGAGGATAAAATGACACTAAACATTGTGATGATTGTTATCTTAATTGTGCTTACTGCGTTTTTCGTTGCGACCGAATTTGCAATTGTAAAGCTCCGAGGCAGTCGTGTCGACCAAATGGTTAACGAAGGCCGTAAGAACGCACTTGCCGTGCAAAAAGTGACATCGAATTTGGATGGGTACTTGTCCGCCTGTCAACTCGGTATTACGATTACCGCACTGGGTCTCGGCTGGCTCGGCGAACCTACGGTCGAGAAGTTGCTCTACCCGGTGTTCCATGATTTAGGGATTTCCGAGGACGCGGGCCATATCTTATCGTTCGCCATTGCGTTCGCGCTGATCACTTTTCTGCATGTGGTTATCGGAGAACTTGCTCCTAAATCAATTGCGATTCAGAAGGCAGAGCAAGTGAGCGTAGTAACGGCGCCGCTCATCATTTTCTTCTACAAGCTTATGTATCCGTTTATCTGGGTACTCAATGGTTCCGCGAACCTTCTCGTCCGAGCGCTAGGCATGCGGCCTGCGAGCGAGCATGAGGAAGCTCATTCCGAGGAAGAGATTCGGATTATTTTATCGGAAAGCTTTGAGAGCGGAAAAATCAACAAAACAGAATACGGTTATGTGAATAAAATTTTTACCTTTGATGAGCTCTTGGCTAGAGAGATAATGGTGCCCCGCACAGATATGATCTGTCTGTATATGGATAAATCGCTGTCCGAAAACATATCGATCATTAAAAAGGAGCAATATACACGTTTTCCGGTTGCAAGCGAGAGCAAGGATCACATCATTGGCTTTATCAATACGAAGCAATTCTTTCTACATTATGACAACCAGCCGGACTTTGATCTGAAATCGCTCATTCAACCGCTGCTTACCGTACCAGAAGTTATGCCAATCAAAACTCTGCTTTCAAAAATGCAGCAACAACGGGTTCACATCGCATTACTGCTGGATGAATATGGTGGGACTTCCGGACTTATCACGATCGAGGACATTCTAGAGGAGATTGTTGGCGAAATTCGAGATGAGTTCGATGCGGATGAGAAAAAACCAGTTGAGAAGATAGGAGATAACCGATACCTTGTTCAGGGCAATACCTTACTTGACGAAGTGAATCAACTAATAGGAATCCCCCTTACGGACGAGGATGTGGACACCATTGGTGGATGGCTATTCAGTAGACATCCCGAACTGCAGAAAGGCGAAGAGTGGCAGTATGGACCAATTACATTTATCGTTCAAGAAAGAGATAAGAATCGAATTCGGAGAATCGAACTTGTTGTAGCGTCTGAAATACAGATAACAACGTAACTTGTCTGCTTCCGGTGGATTATCGATGTTCGTAGTCGAGGATATTGACAATCCCCTAAGAATGTTTCACATATGACAGCGAGCTACGATGTAAGTGGTATTACTCGAAATAAAGATGATTTAATTTTTGGAGAAACACAGTATGAAGCAGCGTTTATGGTAAGTGACGTTAATATGTCCTTGTTCTGCCAGATAAAACAACAGAACTCTATGTCAAATTCAGAGGGCCGATCGGTGATAGCGGCAAAGGTTTTGTAATTTGGGATGAGAGCAGGATCGAAAACTAAGTTATCTAGCAAATACATTCGAATCAATATGTGGAAATAAAGCTGCTCATTTGAGCGGCTTTTTATTTTGGGAAAAGGGGGATAATCCTATGATCTTACACACGAATGGAAGACTCGAGGGAACGCCGGAAGAGCTGAGTGAGTATAAGTGGCACAGGGTCGAAAACTCGCACGGAAAGGACTGATAGAGCTTTACACGTATGGCCTATACTCAAGATATATAGGGGTCGGAGCGGAGAAAGCCGGTTTTGCCCGTAAGAAGATTAAACATTTCACTAACATGACTGATTTAAAAGCAGAACTTTCTAAACAGCTTCGGCCGGATACCATTCTTCTAATAAAGGGCTCGACAAACGGTAACAAAGTAAAATTGATGCACGTTCTTGAATGGATGGTTCATAGAGCTCACTAGAATAAGGAGTTTTGAAATTAGGGCTGCTCTGGACTCCAAAAAAGGAGGACGGGTAGCAATTCCGTGTACGGTTTTTCTTAAACTAAAACTAAAGCTACAGATGCTCTGAAACTTGGTGGTGGAAGTAACTCCACCCCAATTGCATTTTTTGATTATTATTCCATTTTGCCCTATTATTAATTACATATATCAAAATCTAAATACAGCTTGGAGGAGAACTAATGAAACGTAATGTCAAAATAGGACTTGCTGGAGTCCTGCTCACAACCGTATTTAGCGCAGGTGCTTATGCTGCAACAGTAGCTCCTAAAGTCTTTGTTCATGGCAATATCACTCAAAGCAAAACAGCACCGAAAATTATTGATGGAACAGTCTATGTACCACTTCGTACAATATCTGAGGGCCTGGGAGCAAATGTTCAATGGAACAATAAGAGTAAAACAGTTTACGTCAATTCCGATCCGAATTTCAAAACGGAAACCGGCAGCGTATCCTATGTAAATCAGCGTGATCTAGCATTTAATTGGATTATGGCCTACGATAATCGACAGAAGGAAGATGTACTTGCATTAAACGCACCGGCATTCAAAACAGATATTTACAATGAAAGCTTCCCTACTGGAACCTACAATATGACCAGCATTGTCGAAATGCAACCTGTAGACCGCAGTGAAAATACTTTAACTGTACGTATTGTGCAACGAGTCACCGCAGAAGATGATTACAATGTCAAAATAGAAAAATGGAAATTCACATTTGAGGGAACTAACAAAATTAAATCGGTGAAGATCGTACCGAAATCTACCCAGTATTTAGATCGATACACCTTGTTTCCAGGAACAAGCTTTGGAGAGTAAACACCAGACATATGTCTAAAATCTAGCGTTTTGTATAAATGTCTAACCACCTTCAGCACAAATCGCTTTAGCAATTTGAAGCAATTTTTCGATAAATGAAGAACGTCTTTTGTTCCAAGGATGCGAACAAAGTACGTTTTTTTGCGTCCGATCCGCAAGAGGAAATTGGGGCTGGGGACCAGATCAAATACACTCCTATTCATACACCCCCGAAATCCTTTGCCGGAAGTCAAGAACATTGTCCCATTCAAAGTCGCGATGAATGCGACTTTTTTGCTTTATGAGCCCATGTGTGAGAATAAGGGGGAAAAATTAAGCTAACGGGCAGATTTGCTCAATAAAAAGGAAAAGGGGTAACAAATAAAGGAAAAGTCGAAGGGTATTGAATACTGTTAGCGGACTAAAAACGAATGATATATTAGCTATCGAACAGAAAATGAATGTCGCCAATACACTTAAAACTATGAAAAGAGGAAGACCATGCTCAACCGATCTCAGAAAGATCGAAATTACGAGACAGTTTGGACTTACATTTCTAAGATCAACGGAGCTTTTTCAGCTTACGATCGAAAACCCTATTGCATATTGATCTTCGGGAATGAGTACTCGTTCTTCATGATTACTACTTAAATAAAAAATAAATAATAGATCCTCCTATAGACAACAACAACATGTCGGATGACAAGAACATTCGTACAATCGATTCCGCTACTTAAGCGGATTTTTTTATTTATGTAACCATGTTCTTGTCCTGCGTCAATGACAAGAACATGGGCACATTGCCGAGTTATGACAAGAACTTGTAGACATTGCCGCGGTGCAAAATGAAATAACTGAAGCCTTTAATGAATGGAGTCGGTAAGAAATCTTTGAATGCGGCTATACAATATGGGTAGCCGCATATTTTCTCTCTCCAAACGGGGTTCGTGTCGATTCGTGTTTTCGGTGCAGGAGTTAAGGCTCCTGTTGGTGAATATTCACATATGCCAATGCATGTGAATTTAACAAATGGAGTGATCGGTATTGACATCGAAGATAAATTGTCCGCTTTGTGGTAACGAAGCAGTACAAATGAGAGACAGGTCAGAGGTTTATCTGATAAACTGTCCAAGTTGCGGTGACTTCAAAATCATCCGCGAGTGTTTGGAAGATTTACCTGCTGAACGTAAACTTCTGCCACAGTTGATGAAGGTGTCGGCATTCACCCGATACCGTACGATTAACAAAGAGCCGGTAGCAACACTATGCATCGGTAATCCCAACGGATATTCGGAGGGGTATTCTATTCAACAAATCGTTGATCAGTTCCCATCCGTACCGGAACGTAAACTGAAAGCTTTGCAGAACCTTCAAGGGCTTTCGAAATATTGGGGTGATGCGGTATCAGTTGAACGCAAGGACTATGTCGTCTTCTTCCCTGAAGTAAATGAAGAGCAGCCGAGCTTGATGATGATGCGGACGTTGGTCGAAGAAGGCTTAGTTACAGGCGAGGCTAGCTCATGACCATTCGATACATCCATCAGAACAGGAAGCGTTAGAGCAGCTATACTTTGCATCAATGTTGTTCAGTCGATTAGACCTCGCGGTGAATGTTGAAGCAGAGCAACTCATGGCGGAAATCTCTCAGATCTCGTTCAAACTTGACGGAAATGAATCCATTTCGAATAGAGACAAAATAAAGAAGTATCTTTCTCCATCAAAAAGATAAGATGTGGAACATCATATAAGGTACAGCTATGGTTTCCGCCCGGGAAAACGGGCTCATGACGCGGTCAAGCAAGCTGGCTGGGTCGACTTGCTTCGTTACTCAACTGTTTTCGCTTTCTCAACCAAGTTATCGTAATCAGACAGTTCTTCATACCAACCTTCAGGGGGGGGGAGACGGGAATCCTCGCTTTAAATAGTCCAAACCACCATCAACCGATACACGCCTACATCTGCAGGCTCGGTAATCATACCTATGTGTTGATTCCAATATATCATTACAGCCTAAGCACCTTATGATGTTACGTTTGATAAATAGAGTCAAAGCATTTCCCCCTTATCTTGTCATGGATAAGTCCGAGATAATTATCCCAAAAGGATATATGAAGTTAAAATATCATCAAGCGCTTGACGCGTGTTTATTACCAGCCCGATGAAACTATCACATTCTCCTTGAATCGAGTGATGTAGTGTGGGGCGTCGCAGCTGTTTTTGATGAGCCGCTACTGGAGTTGCCTACAGAAGAACTTGCAGATCGAGTTGCGTTTGAACTGCAAACGTACGATAGGCGTATTGAATGAGTCAGGAGTGTTGAGGAGGCTAAAAAATTGTGTAGCGACATGAACATACTTGAATTGAAAAGCTTAATTTCACAATAATTGTTTTGGGACAAGAATATACTTGAATAACCTTCTATATACAAAAATAAGCTGCCCAGGTACAAAAATATGCATCCGCATAAATATACATTATATGATAGACAGGATGTAAACAATATATTCGACTAAAGTTGTCGACACCACGGCTCTCGCCCCCAGCTTTCTCCGCCTCCATATCTAATCCATGGTGGTGAAATCCTGCGAATGAGTGAGTATATGTGAGAGAAACCCTTAAAACTGAGGGACGGGCAGGATACTTACAATATCAACTGGATAAAAAAGGGGTTTGTGGTTCTAGGTCAAATTAATTGTCATTGGTTTCTCTCAAATGGAGGCGATTACATTGACAATACATCAGGTTTTTTTAGAGCAGGATTCACTGATTGGTTTTTTTTCAACAGAGGTTGCACCAATTCTAACTATTGAAATGGAGATACAGTTCGTTTTCAGACACTTGACGCTGGGTGGGGATATGAATCCCAAGGAGTTCGTGTTAAGCCTTATCATCGTCCCGAGAAGTCAGGACATGCATTAATTAGTCCCATTATGATAAACGGAGCACGGCGAGGCATGGCTTTGGAAGTAAGAATTAATGACATGTTACCTGGATCCTATGGGTATACATCAGCAGGACACTGGCCTAACTGGCAGAATGTTAATACCAACCTGACTGAATATGAAGAGCTAACATTAGACTGGCAGTTAGATCGTAACTCGATGACCGGCCGATGTACGGTGAATGGCAGAACTTTCTCTGTACAGTTGAAACCATTTATGGGCGTGATGGGCATGCCCCCAGAGGAGGGAGGATTTCATTCAACATTTCCTCCAAGAAACTGCGGTGGTAACATCGACTGTAAGGATCTTACAAAAGGCAGTGTATTATATTTACCTATATCTGTAGATGGTGATTTTTTTGCTGTCGGGGATGGTCACGCTGCTCAAGGCGATGGTGAGGTAGATGGATTACATTTGGATTTCATGAAGATCTCAATGAAGCAACGATTTTGGCGTTAAACGACATGCTTAACTTAATGGGAGAGATGTATGGAGTAAATCGTGTAGAAGCGATGGCTTTAGGAAGTTCTGTTATTGATCTTAGAATTACCCAAATTGTAAATGGGGTCAAAGGAGTACATGCTTGTTTGCCCATGGAGCTTTAAGATGACAAACTTTTAATCAATTTTTGATCATTACGTTATCGGGGAGCGATAGTTGAATGACACCAGCGGCAGTCTAAGACTTTATTTTTCAAGTCTTGGTCTGCCGCTGTTTCTTTTAATGGGCAAGTCTAGAACTTATTTTTCAAAGGCTGACGACTAAAATAGCCCGCGAATCCAAAGCCTCGCGAGCCGTCTTGGGTGACATGTTTCCCATTTACAAAAAAATTCCTACATCCGCTTTTTATACGCCCTCATGGCAAGAGATTCAAAGCGGTTCAGATTCTCCAATTTCAGTCTGTACGTTAAATACGGCAGTATTTTTGACGCTTCCACGAATTTCACCAGAAGTTTTATTTAGAACAGAGCTTGCGTCATTAAACCAAAAGTAATGACCATTTACTCTGGAAGGGAAGTTTGCTCCAAACATTCCTTGTACTTTTATCGGAGAATGGAAATTCATGATTTCTTGCTTCATCGTACCCACCATTGTCACTTTTTTTCTGCTTTTAGGGGGTACACTTACCGTTACAGTAGCTGAAGAAGATCTTTCTACAGATGTTGAACTTGATTGTCCTACTGTGGTTGAGACGGAAAATTCGGCCCCTGATTCAAATACACCTTCAATCGTAAACTTGGAGGAGAGAGTAAGACTGGTTGTAGTCGCAGATGACCAAGATTGCACTTCATTCCAGTTCCCAGTTACAGATAAGGTAATTTCAGCAGGGTCATTACCGTAATTTACAGCATATTCATAACCTACAACGGCTTGCTCTGGCGGTTTTCCGTTCCCTACCTCGTATGTAAAGGGACCGAGTGTCTTATAACAAGGATGGCCATATTGCTCCGTAATAGCAGGATTCACACCCTCAAAATAGGTCTCACTATTAAGCGCAATTCCATCGGGCTTAGATCCGTATAACTTTGTAAACCTTTCTCTTACGCTGTTTGGACTGGAGTCTAATGCGGGCAACTCGGATAAAGATAATTTTTCTAAAATCGGCATTTAAACACTCTCCTACCTTCTAATGGAATACGTTAAAGTGTATGTGCTAAATCTCAAATAATGCATCTAGACCCTTAAATGAATAAGCTATCGGAGAACGATAGCTCAATAAAGGCTGCCGTCTGGATCGGCTCATTTGCGAAAAAAGAAATTACGCCTAAGGAGGCGTGTAATTGGAATCAAAGGTGAAGCAACTCATAAATGTCCTCTTGGATGTAATGGCTAGGGAAGATGAACGTGATGATGCTGCAATCGATTTGGGTAATTTCGAAGGAGACGAAGTTATTCAAGCTTTATGCACGGTCGCTACGGATGTGTCATCTTGTAGCGAAATGGTTAAAGGGAGTTGCGGTGAGTCCCTTGCTTTGATTTGGATTCGAACAGGAGAAATAAATTTTAAATTACTATCGCAACTTGAAGGAACGGCATTGGACGAAGCCATAGGGTTAATCAAGGAAAGACGGACTGATTGGTACCTTGAATTTTATCGTTCAACTAACGAGGAACGATAGCTGAATGAACACCGCGGCAGCCGGCCATTGATCGGCTGCCGTTTTCATTGAACTAACGAGGAACGAAGAAGCTGCCGGCACGATCGGGAGCTTCTTTGCATAACTCAGGATAAATGAGAACGCCGGTGGTGGAATATGTTGGTTAATTCACAGAATCTAAAATAAGAAAGAACGAAACTTAAAAACTGCAGATTTGAGAAAGTCGTATATAATGTATGACATTATATACGCACGCTACTACGGGGGAAAAATCAACAACAACAGGGCGGATAGCCCTGTTTCTTGAGATGTATACATATGTACAAAATACGGATTTTGTGCAAAAGTATTATGTGGTCACAAAAGAAAACGCCAATTTCCCGTACATTGCCCTTTTCCATTGATTTCGCCCATAAATCGTTTTTCAAAAAACAAAACCGTTGGAACTTAATCATCAACGGTTTTTTGTTTTTGTTTGAACCCGCTCAGCAATCGTTTTGCAGTCCAAGCTAGGATTGTTGTTGGGTATATTGTTAAGGATGTAAATAGACTTGTATTTCATGAGATTGGTTATCGAAGTTATCGTAAAGTTCAGATACAAGGATAACTGTAGTTTCTTTCAAGTGAATTTCGTTAAGATACTCCTGCATCTTTTTTATTCTTTCCTTTTTATTATGTTCGTTGTATGTGAGACAAACATATTCCCCTTCTGGAATATAACTAACGACATATTCATTGTTAGACATAAAATTTGTTATATCTCCCTCTGCCATTATCGTCATATATGCTGATGTAAACGACTCTTTACCAAGATTGATAAACTCCGGAATATCAACGAAATAACCACTTTCGAAAGCAAATTCTAATTTAGATTGAGACATGTCTGTCTCAATCTTCCTGCTATTCAACTCAAAGTTAATCACTTCATCACGATCTTTTAACTTTATTATACGTCTCTCACTAATCCTTTTTTGATACGGTTCTTGCTGCTGTACAGCTTTTATACCGTACTCAATGAGTTCTGCAACCTTTGTAAATCTTCTATGTACACTAAGTAATGTATCAATCTGTTTCTCTAGCATGTTTTGATAAGTTCTAACCTTTATTGATATTTCTTGCATATCGCCTGAAACAAGTGTATCTCTCACTTCTTTCAATGGAATGCCAAAAATCTTGGCATACTTGATGATGTCTAAATAGATAAACTGATCAAGACTGTAGTAACGATACCCACTATCTTCGTTGACGTATGAAGGTTTTAATAATCCGATTTTGTCATAATGTCGTAATGCCTGAACTGATACATTATTAATTTTTGCGGTCTCACCAATGGAAAATATGTTTTTCATAAAAACCCCTTTACTCTATACCTGGTATAGACTCTATAGTGTAATTATAAACATTACCGAAGGCATTCTCAATGCCTTTTAAAAAAGGAGATTTGTCACATGAAAAAGTTACTACTATCTACATTAACCGTATCAACACTGCTTGCTGGAGTTAGCATTCCTGCAAGTGCACAGGATCAAAAAAACACAGCTACGGAATTAACAACATATCAGAGCATTCATCTTTCAAAAAACCAACCTATCTCCACAAAGGATGAAAGAGGGTCATTGATCAGCTATAAAAAGGTAAATGATTTAACTACAAAACAAATTAATAAATTAAATCCTGAGAAAAATATAAGACGACTCTTGGCTTATGATGTTTCTCTCTATTCTATTACTTACAAGTCAGTACAAAATGGAAAACCCGTTGTATTATCAGGTCTTGTAACGATTCCTAGTGGTAAAGAAAAACCTTCTTTCTTGCAATACCACCACGGTACAATGCTACCTATTCCAATGCCTGGTGGCGAAGGATCTAATGATGCACCTTCCTTATTCCAAGGACAGGCGGCTACGCCTGATGCTGATTTTGGTGAGACAAGAATGATGATTCTAACTTTTGCATCAAAGGGATATGTCGTGAGTGCTCCAGATTATGCCGGGTATAATGTTTCTAAACATTTGGACCACCCGTATAATATACCAAGCGAACTAGCAAACTATTCAGTAGATATGCTTAGAGCAACAAAAGAACTAACAAAAAAATTAAAAATTATGACGGACAGTAAATTATTCTTGACGGGGTGGTCTGAAGGAGGAGGAGCTGCTTTAGCAACTCATAAAGCTATCGAACAAAAATATTCGAAAGAATTCAATCTTATTGCTACATCCCCATTAGCTGGACCGTATGATTTGCCATCTATGTTCCAAAGCGATACTCTTGATCTTGAAGGCGACGATTTGGGTGAAAATGCTGGTATTTATAATTGGACATTATATAGTTTGCTTAAGTTTAGTAACATCGATGTACCCTTAGAAAAGGTATGGAATTACGAAGTCAAGAGTTCTTTAGATGCACTTAGTCCACCTTCCAGTAAATTAAGCGAAATTATAAACTTACCGTTTTTACAAGAAATCATCATGAATGGTGATAACGAGGAATTGTCTAGTGTCCTTGAACAACTAAACCTTATTAGCGGTTGGACTCCTAAAGCAAAAATCATGTTCCATTCAGGTAAGAACGATGATATCGTACCACATTTCAACACACTAAATGCCTATAATAGGTTTAAAATGGTGGGAGCAGATGTAACCCTGTATGAATATAACGGTGACCACTATACTCCTGACTTAGAATATCTGACAACTACGATTAAGGATTTTGGTAAACTGTCCCGACAAAAGTAACATAATTGAGGAAGTAGCTTTTACTATATAAAGACCTAATCATCCATATCATTAGGTCTTTTTTCTGTAAATTCTATGGAGCGCTACTTTAAAGGAGGTTCATCTTAAGTATGAGGACAGAAACGATAACAAAACACTCAAAAGACTTATTTAGAATTGAAAATTTATACAAAATATCATTTCCGGAAAATGAGCGAATTCCTTTATGGTTTTTATTATGGAGATCAAGAAAAGAATTTGTTGATTTTAATGCCTTTTACGATGATGATGTATTTGTTGGATACGCCTACCTAATCTCGAATAAAAATTTAACATTCGTGTTATATTTGGCTATTTCACCTGAAGTACAATCAAAAGGTTACGGAACAACTATACTGGCTGAAATCAGTCAAAAATACGCAGACAATCGTATCATATTGAATATCGAAGCAATAGATGAATTATCAGACAATAATGAACAACGGCTTAAGCGCAAGAATTTTTATTTGCGAAATGGATATCGAAATGCAAATTTCAAAATTATCGAATATGGGGCGATTTTCGAAGTATTGATTCATGGAAATAAAGTCACTATTGAAGAATATAAAGTATTAATAAAAAAATTTACTGGGGTTCTTATCAATTTCTTTTACAAACCAAAGTTTATAACTAGCATTGTACCGAGTAGAGTATAATTTTACGCACAAACAAATAAGGAGACCTGTTTACCGGCCTCCTTTCCTAAGAATATTGAATTTGAACCTTAACCCGCTGGTTGGTATGAAGAAGCGTTCCCTTGTCCATTCATTAGAGCATTGAACTCTAGAAGAAGAGATGTTCCCTTTGAATACGTGTGTAAGGATACGTGATCTGTTGATGCATGCATAAGCGCAAACCCTTTACCTAGAGATCGCTTGCTGCTGTATCCGGATACCAATACTGTTTTTGGAAGTTCATGTAGAGGAATTCCAGAACCTTGGTCCGTAATCAAGATCTGCATTCGATCCTCTTTGCAATATAAGGATACGCGGCCGCCAACTGCATGCTTGATTAAATTCGTAACGCCCTCAGAAACGGCCAATTTGATATGCATTAATCGCTTGGCATCCTGCTGATCAGGATAATGCTCTGCTACGAAAGTTCGGCTGATGGCCACATCGCCCTTCTCTTTCACTTCCATGGAAGCAATATAAGTTCCAAGCTGTTCTTGTATTTCTTCCCTGGATAAGCAGATGTCTACCTTACTGTTCGATAAGGTTTCAATTACATCCTTGTAAGAACGCATAATATTATTATGAATGGTGTCTCTGTATTGTATCGCAGGCGTGATATCCGACATGATGATACTGACTTCATGGGGTTCGGGATGAAAATGCACCTCAAAGGTTCTGCCATTGTCTTTCATTAATTCGAAGAAATATTGTCTAGTCTCGAATGCACGTGCAGCCAGGAGTTTGATTTCATCTGCCAAGGCAGGCACCGTCAAGCCGGACAGCGCTTCATCTGGTTTGTATCTAATCAGGCTCGTACTTCCAATGAAGCCTCCCCGTTCACTCTCAGCCACTAACTCTTCCTGCTCTTCTGCCTCTTCTGTCTCAACTGTGTACGTGATGCGGCTGCGTAAATACCGTATGTCTTCTATTTCCAGCTGACTGACTAATACAGGATCAAGTACCCTGCCTGATTGCTGCAGCAGCTTTTGATAGGCTGCTTCATCCGAAACAGGCTCCGCCAATACATAGTCGAGTTGATTGCACAGCGCGATAATCCTTGATTCTATAGGAATCTCCTTGCCTTTTAGGCCTGATGGGTAACCTTTACCATCAAAGCGTTCATGATGATAACGAATCCAGTCGGCAACCTTCTTATTCCCAGTGATATGCAGGATGGTCTCAGCACCCTTTTCACTATGAGACTGGTATTCTTTTTCCTCAGAGAGCGATAAGGCTCCTCGTTTCGTAAGTATATGCGGGGGGATTTGCACTTTTCCGATATCATGCAGGATGGCTGACATGACAAGCTCATTTTTGCCGCTGCCTTTATAACCCGTTTTATCTATTACATACTCGGCGAACACGCCTAGCCTCGAGCCATGTCCGTGAGAGGGTTTGGCCTGTCTGACTTCACATAGCCTAATAAACTCTTCTGACGCCCGCTTCCGAAGCTGAGCCTGATGCAGATAGGCCCTTGAGAAGAAAATAATCAGCGTTAAAAACATAGCCGTATAGATCGTCTCAAATACCAGTTGACGTGTCTCGAGATGATGAATAAAATGCGGCACGACCGTCGTACACAAAATTAGCGGGACGATCAGCTCTTTAAGCTTAAAATGAATATTCTCAAAATATTTGGCTCCCGCAACCGAGGTGAAAATTCCTGCAAGCAGAAGTATATTCACAATCTCGAAGGTCAAAGCTCCAACTGCAGATGTAATATACATCGAAGCACCGCTTAGATGGTTTATCACAGACGATGTTACGGATATACATACGGTATACATGCCAATCGTACACGACATACGAAAGTATGGAATACGACGCAGCTTCCAACCGGAGGTTTTCAAATAATAAAAGAATGTACTGAATACAATTCCAAAGTAAGCCGTTTCGAGACCATATGCCAAAAGAAGAATCAAAAAACCTGTGACACCACCACTATATTCATCACCGCTGGGTAGTCTAACCGGAAACAGGTCCAGTAAAATGATGAGCATAAATATGGGCAACGCTTGCACAATATGGACGTGATTAATGTCTTGGAGAATGTAAACACAAGAAGCTAGAGCCAATAAACACAGCAGCCACGTATACCCATTTTTCTCTTTCATATCACAGTTACTCTCCATTTAGTAATGCGGACAATGTAAATAATTAATCCAGCCCCAATGACCAAATCACCGGGACTTAATACATAGTTGGTTCCAATTGGGGTAAAGAAAGGGATCCAGTCCCCTAACCATTGAATATGCTGGGAATCCATATGCTGATGACGCGAAGCGGACGAATAATCACTCAAATGTTCAAGATCTGCAATCTGCAGCGCTTTATAAGATACAGGCATTTTACCGCCATTAAAGAGCAAGGCAGCCAAATTAAGCGAGCATCCGGCCAGCACGAGCTTAATGCCGGGCTTCCCCCTATTTATCATGAGTGACAGGACAAGAACAATAAAAGCGGCTTCGAGTACATAAGGCAGTGATTCTCCCGTGGCAGCTGTATAATAAGCAAGCGCTATTTGAATACCGAGTCCAATGAAAAGTAAATAGGATGCTCTGAATTCAATATGCTGCAGCGTTGTGATTGGATTATTTCCTTTCAAAGCAGCAATCAGAAAACCGATTATGAGAAAATAGAACATGACATCACATCCCAACCGGTTAAATAGCGGGATCGGACAGAGGTCCGATCCCATGATCTATTCAGATAATTAGTTCCAAGGTCTTTGAATAATTGTAGCCAGCGCCAATGCTGCAACAACAGCCACACCATAAACAACACGCAGAACACGATATTTCATAGCTTTCACCTCCTCTCCAAGCTGTATGGCACAAAGATGTTGAGGATGCCAGTATGTTATCTTCCCTAAGGGGAATCAGCTTCACCGCTCAAACTGCTTCATTCTGCTGTTACAAAAACGTGTCCTTGCCCAGTATTTCATCTATCTGCAGGAGTTCGAATACTTCCATCACTTCAGGACGGATCCGTTCAATACGTACGGTCTTCCCCGCCTCCTGCAATTCGTTTACGAGCTTGATAATAAGCCCGATACCCGATGAATCAACAAAATAAATTTGTTCAAAATCAAAGATGATCGTTGAATAGCCTGACACAACCGGCTGAATACCATCCTCGAACACTTCACTAGCATCAATATCGATGTCACCCTCACAACTAAGGGTGACCATATCTTCCTTCGTATCCAATTGATACGTGAACATCCCAACCACTCCTAACGAATTATGATCTCGCCGTCTGAATTTAAACGGACATGAACCCTGCTGCTGTCTTCAATGAACTTATGTGTTCGCTTACCCAGCTGGACTACCGTCCCTTCCAGCACCTTGTCGATCCGGATGCTGGCTTGCTCGGGTACATGAAGCTTAGTTGTTGCATGGCCCGCCGCTCCCGCTTCCCTGATAATAATTCCCTTCTGGGCAAAGTAAACTCCACCCTTTACAAACCCGTAGACCTCCAGCGTACCCTGGCAGAAAATCATACTATTGTAGCAGCCTTTGCCAATACTGATATCTCCCCCGGAGTATATTTGGCTGTTGTGTGCATAATCAAACTTTGTAAAAACATGATTTTGCAGCGGTGGCTCGACTAATGAGTAGAAGTACTCTGTCTTGGTCATAAAAAGGCGCAAGTCTTCCGGTGTACGAAAATGGCTCTTGATCTGATTCAGAAATCCGCTATATATTTCCTTGCCATACAGATGCCACTCTTCATCCAGGTATGAACGATTCGCTTCTATCTTGGTCGTCAGCTGTTCAAGCGCATCCGCGAGTGTCTTGAATTTCCCTCTGAGCAGAACGTTCAACAAAGGCCGAAGTCCCGAAGTTTTGAAATCGTTCATTTTAAAAGCGGCGGCTTGGCCAATCTGTTCAATAGCAGCGCTCAATATTGCAATTTTGGCAGTGATTTCTTTCAGCAGCGGCTCCATCTCGGCATACAGCAGGTTCCCTTTACCAACGGTTATCTTGCTCGAAATAATATTAGCTTTCACGATTAGTGACTGAGAAGCAACAACATTGGCCATATTCACATTACCCCGAATCGTCACGCTGCCGCTTGACTCCACCTTCATACTGTCCTGTACTGACCCGGTAACTTCAATATCACCAAGAAAATGAAGATTGCCGCTTTCTAATGTGACATCACCTCTATGCAGAAGCTTCGGGATGATGGATACCCTTACTCTTAACCCCTGCTGGTGGAATTGCGGCATTCCTGCCCTGGTAGCTACAACCTGGCTGCCGCTATCAGTCCACGTGGTGCCATATCCCTCGATCCAGACAATGTCATGAACCGGCAATGGTTCTACTGGCTCTCCTTTGACATTGCTGCCTGCTTGTCCCGGAACCCGTGGAATGATGAACCCTAGGATCTGGCCTTCCTCTACAGCCGGAAACTCCTTAATTTCTCTGTAATCGATCGTGCCGTCTTCACGCTTTTTGGGTTGAACCGTACGAGCCATCGTATCGAAGCTCATCTCAAATCGGCCGTTCTCGCCTTTCACCGGTTCAACACCCTTGGCAACCACATAGCTTCCGGGCTCCTTGGCTTTGCACGCTTCTTGTATCGCCTCGGGGATAATGCCGCATGTAACACCCATGTCGGCCAGTTTGTTGTGTATCTCTTCTTCATTAATCTGCAGAACTTCCACACACTCTTCTACTTCCAGCAGCAGGTGAGTGCTTGGAATCGAATCCTTCAGACGGCGCTCTAATCTGGATCCAGGCTTTACTTCTAAGACGGCTTTCATATCAGCATCAATCAGATCTATACGCCAATCAGGCTCTTTAATATCTTCTTCTAGTGAAACCTCAATCTTGTCCTGCTCCGTCAAGATAACCGTCTTTTCAATTGGTATTCCGTTCTTCTTCAGCCGGGCGAAGCCGACTGGACTTATCAAAGGATAATTGTTAGGGGATGTTTTCGCAAAAATCTGGCCATCCTTGACCCACGCTTTTCCTTCATGCTCCGTATTACCACTAATGTTCTCCGGTTTAATACGACTTTGTTCCTGGACTGACAGGTCGGTTTCTGCAAGATGTTCTATATAATCATTGATTGATAGTGCCGGTTGCAGCACAGCGGCCTGCTCCGTCTTAACCGGGTGTAAAACAGTGATACGAACAACGGCTGGTTTTGACTTTAATCCAAACAATGCCTTGGATTCGGATTCAATAATTTCTATGTTTGCGCTTTCTTTGGAAATACCTAACAAGACTAATCCTAGATCAACAGCCTCAAGCACCGTTTTCCCCTTGGATACAACACTACGTTCCATCGCTTCACCCTCTTTCTGCTTTAATATCAAATAAGTTCCAAATTTAGATGACAAAAAGACCATCCGAAAAGGATGGTCTATTATCCTTTCGGCAACCCGGCTGCCTTATTCTTAGAAACTTAGGCCCGTGGCTTTGCGTCCCCAACTTTCGTATGGGTTTGCCTTTTTCGATTCTTAGATAGTTCTAACTAACTATCATTTGAGTCGATTATACCACGTATTCGACATTTTTCAACATAAATAAAAATATATTCTTCCAATGTTCTAGGTGAGCTCAATTGAAATGATACATACATCATCCGCATTGTTTTGTGCCAGTTTTTCGATTTCTAACAGGAAGTCATCATTTGGCAGTGAACGGACTTTTGAGACATAGGCTCTAAGATGCTCAATACCTTTTTTAATTGATAAACCAGGAGTCTCGACCAATCCGTCAGTATATAATACAATTTTCGCGGGCTTTTTTATCGTAAACGTTTTCTTAGTAGAGTTGATTTCTTTCTTTACCCCAATCGGAATCGTTGTCCCCTTCAGATAGAAGCTTTGGTCATCTCCTTCTAATACGATTGCCGGAGGGTGACCCGCATTAAAAAAGTGAACTTTGTTATCGGCATTGTCGATAAGAAGATATATCGCTGTGAAGTAAACGGTATGTTTGCTATTTTTGAAAAGGTGTAAAATTTGTTTGTTCAGCTCTGCACAGACCAGATCTGGTTCAACCAGGCGGCAGACAATTTCCTCCAGCATCGAACGGACGGACATGCTGATCAGCGCGGATGAAAGGCCGTGCCCGGATACATCGATCAGCAGGACTCCATAACGGTTCTGATCTATTCTTGTCCAGTAGAACATATCCCCTGATACCTCATCTGACTGAATATACTTTCCATTCACCTGTATACCCGGTTCTGCTATGGGAGAGCTCAACACGCTTTTCTGCAAATGCTTAGCAAGCCGAAGCTCCTTATGCATCCGATTTTCCCTGTTTTTACGAATATCCATCTCTCTTTTGAGTCGAATAGCTGAATTCACCCGGGCCAGAAGTTCATATTGTGGGCTGCCTCGTTCTATAAAATCCATTCCGCCTGCGTTGAAGGCTTCTTTAAGTAAATCTGTACTGCCGGTAAGGAAAATAATCGGGAGGTCGGAATAAATCGCGTATTCTTTAATCCTTTTGCAAGCTTCGATACCATCCATCTCAGGCATCAAAATGTCCAATAGGATCAAATCAATAGCGGCCGGCCGCCGGGGTGCCGAGTCATCTTCAATTCCAAGGATTCCGAAAGCTTCATGAGCAGAATTAGCAGTTTTAATGTTGTTATAACCAGCATTAATTAATACATCTCTTATATATGCAAGATTGAAGCTGGAGTCATCGACAATTAGTATGCTCATAATTGTTTCACCTCTTGGTCAGTTAACTATATATTCGACATCTTTCGCCATAGATTGAATAGTTCTTTTTACCCTGTTTTAATATTCGTATAATTATCATCGTCCGTTTGTCGGCTGCTCTGTTCAAGGTGTGCTTATGTATCACTTATCAGGGCATAAAAAAACCATTACCTTTGCTGCTGCAAAAATAATGGCTTCATTACGTATAAAACCCTAACTCTTTAATCTTCATCGGCAGAATTCTCTTCGCTGTTCTTTAATCGGGCCAGTTCAACGCGAATAGACTCAAGTTCAAGCTTCTTTTGCAATAGATTATTATCGTACTCTTCAATCTGGGCTTCAAGCCTGGCTGCAATTTGTTGTTTGTTCACTATGGAAGCCTGCAGCAGCTCCAGCTTGTAATTCGCTTTGGCCGCCGCATTCTCCGCCTTGTTGATTTGCTGTTCATATTCCATCTGCCTACGAATCGGAAAAAGCACACATTCATAACGCATATCACCGTCTATCTCGCAGCGGACCGCATTCAGCAGTACAGGCAGCTTGTCGCCAGTGCTGCTCTGCAAAGTCAAGAACATTTCGTCTACCCTGCTATTAAGTGTTGAGAGCGGTGTGAAATAAATATTAAAGAATATCCGGCTGGGATTGGTAAGCATCAGGTTAAACGGTTGTCCCATCAGCAAGGTCGGTTCTCTGTAGCCCAATAAGGCCAGCAAAGTCGTGTTCACTTCCGCTATATTCAGGCTCTCCGTTAAGGAGACAAAGCCGCAAGGAGCGCTATTCAACCTTTCATCCATAGAACATCCACCTGTCATTATGTCGGATCGATCGCTGTTATAGGTTCTAAATATGTCTGAATAATCTTGATTGTTTCCTCTGGATGACTGAGATGCGGGCAATGTCCGGTTGCTTGCATAAGCTGATACGTACTGCCTGGAAGCTGTCTATGCACATATTCTCCTACCTCAAGAGGAGCTATAATGTCACCTTGACACTGCATAATGAGTGACGGCACCTGTACCTTCTTAAGCTCTTCGCGAGTATCTGAGAAGAAGGTCGCCACTGCAAACCGCCGGGCAATATCCGGATTAATGGAACAGAAGCTCTCTTCCAGCTCTTCGGCGAGTGCGGGACGATCCGGATTCTGCATAACCGCCCCTGCCAGATAGTTAGCCCAGCCAGTAAAGTTCTTGTCCAGCAGCTCAATAAGCCCTTCAAGGTCTTCTTTCGTAAAGCCGCCGTAATAATCGGGCGGATCATTCACATAGCAAGGAGACGGACCGAGCATAACCAAATGAGCAAAGCGCTCGGGATTACGGTTTGCCGCCAGCATGCCAATCGTAGCACCAACAGAATGTCCAACCAGTATGGCATCCCGGGCGTCAATGGCTTCGCAAATATCGAGCAAATCCTCTGCATAACCCAATAAATTCCCATATCGCTCCGGATCATAAGCCTGGTGCTCTGATTTACCGGTACCTACATAATCGAATAATACCACCTTATAGTTATCTTCAAACGCTGGTGCGACCAGCCGCCACATACTTTGATTGCAGCCGAACCCGGGTGCGAAGATGATAGGCCGTTCGCCCCGTCCATACACATTCACATGGTTTCGTTTAAAAACGTCAATCGTATCCATATTTGAATTCTCCTTAATGAGATAAGCTGATTGCCAGGCTGTGATAAAAATTACAACCTTATGGAGCCATTATAACATAATAACACGTCTGCCTTCTTGAAGTTATACCCTCTAATCGCTATTCCATAACTTTTTTTGGATATGAATTCTGAATTATTGGCACAAAAATAACCGTCCGGTGAACCGGACGGTGTAAAGCTCCAAGCCCATGGTGTATTTGCAGCATCCGCACGGCCATTGTCACCTCTGAACGTACCATAACTGGCCCAAAGACCAAGCGACATGTCATTGCGCAGCGGCCAAAGGGAGGTTTCAAGCGGTACAAGTCCCATATTCATGCGCTTGGATTCAACAAAATCCGAAATCATGGCATCCCAGTTATTAACGCCAGGCTGCAGGACAAGTCCAATTTTGCTATCATCACAAGTTAGATGGATAACGGCAGGATTAACAATATATCCACGGAACGCTAATTCTGCGATAATAGAAATACGTGGAACTAAATTTTTACCCTGACTGCAGGGACTGTTACCTTTAAGGTCATGAATATATTCATTAACCACAACTGAAGTTTACATAATAATAGTTATGTATTCTCTTCCCGCCTTATATTAAGCTGATTCTTAAAGAGGTGCTGCAATATGAATGTGATTAAAATTAAAGACCGCCAAGAACTGGATAAGCGCGTTCCCCATATGCCCTGGTATGTCGAGAAATTCATTGACTACAAGCTGCCGGATTTATCGCCTTCCTCCTTGCTGGAATATGTTCGTGATTATGAAACCTTCTTCAACTGGCTAATGGCTGAGGGGCTGACAGAAGCCTCCACAATGAAGGATATTCCCATTACGGTTCTTGAAACCCTGCATATGGACAGCGTAGATCAGTACAAGATGTTTCTTTCCACTTACAAGGAAAAATCGAACAGCCGGACGACAATTTCCCGTAAACTATCGTCTCTGCGGTCTCTGTTTCACTATTTAAGCCAGATCGCTGAAGATGAGAATTTTTATCCCCTTCTTAAACGTAATGTCATGGCTAAAGTGGCGATCAAACGGACCCATAAAGCTAAGGATACGGCAGCAAAGCTTGAGGGGAAGCTTCTGCAGGAAGAAGAAATTACGGAATTCCTTCATTATATAGCTGACCTGTATCCCGCTGATGTGTCGGAAAACAAACAGGCTCTGTACGCCTATGAGAAAAACAAGATTCGAGATTTATGTATCGTTTCACTCATTCTGCATTCGGGGCTTCGGGTATCGGAGGTTGTTAATATGAATGTAGATGATGTGGATATGAAGAAAAAGCTGCTGTATGTCTTCCGGAAGGGCAAGAATGATGATACGTTCAAGACGCCTGTCTATTTCCGCAAGGACGCTTCTGAGGATCTGGCCGCCTACCTTGCACAGCGTGAAACAATATATAAGCCGCCCAAGAGGGAAAAAGCATTATTCCTCGCCATGGCGAACGGAAAGTCGGAAGGCTCTCGAATGACGAAGCGGGCCATACAGGAGATGGTGATCAAATATGCAAAGCGCTTCGGCAAGCCTTATCTGTCTGTCCATAAGCTGCGGCACTCATTTGCCACTGATTACTATGTCCGCAACGATATATACAAAACACAGGAACAGCTCGGCCACGCATCACCTGAGACGACACAGATTTACGCGCATCTTACAGACCGCACGATGGCAGAAGCAATCGACAAAGAAAAAGAATGAAAAATAGGCAAAAGCGGCTGATTAGGCCGCTTTTGCTGTTTCGGATTCAAGCAGTCATGAACTTATTATCAGGTCGTTTCCCGGTCACGGCTGCGTCCGCGAAGACCGGACAGACCGAGTAGGCCCAGCAGACCAAGCCAGCCCCAATCCATACCGTCGTTCGCAGCGTTAGTTCTTAGACGTTGACCAGTCATCGTGTTATTGCCATTGCCGGCGCTGTTCACACCGTAACGACGGAAGCCATTAGTGTTGTTGGTATCCGTGGTGTAGTTGTTCATTCCACGATTGTTACCATTGCCTGTCGTATACGCGTTGGTGCCTGCCGTCGTACCAGCCATACCGCGTGTACCATACTCATCTGTTCCATTGGTCACCGTTGTGGTTCCCATACCACCGCGGTTTGTCATGGAAGAACCTGCGGCACTGGCTCCGCTCTCAGCGAACGCCGGTACAGACAATACTACCATTAGAGACGATGCAGCCAATGCTGTTTTAATTGCTCGCTTCATGCTTTTGCTGCCACCCTTCCGCACTGTAGTTTGAGCTAAGAATGCTGCTTAACCCAAACTTGTTTTTCCCTTTATGGCTTTCAGTCATTCAGATCGGGGCTGGCAGTTGATGGCATGACAGCATTAGACCTACATTCGTGAGTTTATTCCGTAGCTTTCCGCAGTCATTGGTTTGCCCGCAAGCCAATCCTGCATTAAGCCCTCCAGCGTGGAGGCGATAATCGGATACTGATCCGCGAGCAGTTTATTCCGGTCAAACTCATCCTGCAGGTAATCATTATCTGCAATCATAACATGGTTGTCATTCTCCTCCAGATGCAGATAGCCATAACCGTTCTCATCCCACTTGAACAGCGGCATATAAAACTCCAGTATGCCATCCTGGTCAGTTTCACGGTCAGCTTCAACAATCGAAGTGATTGACTCTCCCTCATCCTCTGCTGGCAGAAGCGGCAGAAATCCGAGGCCAGGACCGAATCCGCCGTTGCCAACATGCCTATACAACTGTCTAAGAAGCTTAGGTACCGGATAACCGAGCCTTTCCTCCGCTTCCTTCACTTGTTCTTCCGACAGGACGGGAGGCAAATCCGGAGAACTCGCCTGCTCGTTTATGTAACGTTTCGTCACTTCTACCCAATTCACATCCAAATGTTGGTCATTAAGGTTCGTGTATCTGTTCATTTTCATCATCTCCTCACCAGGCGTTTGTTACTCATTAACCGAACTCAGTCTCCAATAATCGAGCTATAAGTCCAAGCCAAATTATTAAACTGCGTTAAATATTCATCAGATTAATAACATAAATAAAAAAAGCTCCTTACCCTAGTATGGGTCAAGGAGCCGAAATCATTTATCAAGTAAGTTCTTGATGAAGAATATCCCGAATTACGACCGTTAGCTTATGAGGCTCATAAGGCTTGATCAGAAAATACCGGATGCCAAGCTTGGCCGCACGGTCTTGCTCTTCAAACGCGCTTGAAATAACAATTGGAATCTGCTTGAGGTGCTCATCATTCCTCATCTGTTCAATCACTTCCCAACCGTCAAACTCTGTCTCCAGCATAAGATCTATTACGACAAGCTTGGGCCGGATGGTGTCCATTGCATGAACGGCTCTGCTTCCTTCAGTAAAAAGATGTACCCGGAAACCGTTGCCCTCCAGCTCCTCCCGGAGCATAACGGCAAGACTCCTGTCGTTCTCGATCAGCATAATATCGGCCATGCCGGTGTCTGATACAGACGGGTATCCCTGTTCATCTCCACCCTGCTCCTGCGGTTCGAACAGCGGCAGGCTGATCGTAAAGGCACTGCCTTCTCCTAATACAGAGTCTACAGAGATGTCGCCTTTATGTCGGTTAACGATTTCTTTAACAATGGCAAGCCCTAGACCCGTACCGCCGATCTCTCTACGGTCACTATTGTCTACCCGATAAAACTTGTTGAACAAGTTAGGCAGAGCATCCGCCGGAATGCCAAGGCCTTCATCCTGTGTCGTAACCAACAGCCTATCTTTGTCAGTTCGAAGATGGATGGTAATCGTGCCCCCATGCGGCGAATACTTAATGGCATTATTGATCAAATTGGTGAATACCTGAAGCATCTTGTCCCGGTCAGCGAACACAGTTGCCCCAGGAGCATCATCCTTCCATTCCAGATGATGGCTGCCGATGTTTATCTTTTGCAGTTCAATGGCTTCTTGAATAAGCTCACCCAGCTTAGCAGGTCTCATATCGTAGCTTTGCCTGCCGGACTCCATCCGCTGCAGATCGAGAAAGTCATTGATTAATGTCGTTAATCTTCTTGCTTCCTGATGAATTGTGCTAATATATTTTCTTTGTCTGTCGGGTTTAAGCTCTCTGTGCAGCAGGAGCTCCGCAAATCCCAACACACTTGCCAGCGGGGTACGAAGCTCGTGACTTACCGTACTTACAAACTCTGACTTCATGCGGTCCACTTCATATTCCTTCGTAATGTCACGGTGTACGAGCAGGACACCAAACAATTCGGATCCGCGGTACAGCGGCTCATAATAAATCTGGACATAACGCTTAACAGGCTCAAGGAGTTCATAGTTCATACTGGTAACTCCTGCTGCTTCACCGCTGATGACCTGTCTTATAAATTGAATAAGAGCCTGCGGTTCCGCGACCTTCTCCTGCAGCAGCTCGTTGAAGCTTGTTAACTCCATCCGGCCGCCATATTCTACACAGGTCTTCAGGTCGAACATTTCGTACCACATGCGGTTCACATGCAGAGTAAGTCCTGACTTATCCACGAGCTGAACGGCCTCTTGAATCGTGTTTAACATATCATAGTTAATCTGACGCTGATATTCCGATTCCTCATAGATGCCAAGCTTAGCAAGTGCAAGCGAGATTTGAGTAGCAAGCCCGCAGATTTCCTCATACTCCTGCTGGCTGAGCTCCCTCCCTATCTTGGTAAGCAGAAGGCACGCAATAATCTCATCGTTATCACCAAGCACGGGAACATAAGTGTCTGTAACCTTCATAGCATCCGAATGGTAAGCTCTCTCTGATTCGGTTGCGTCCCGTTCATGGGTATAGATTTCTCTTGTCTGAATTGCACGTGCCATTAAGCTCTCACCATAATTGACAGCAAAATGCTCTGCCGCTTTTTCGTTCAACCCGTAAGAGGCATAATCTCCGCTATTACCAGAGAGGATTATCATGCCTTTATCCGAGCCCGTAAGCTCAACCAGATGCGTGATAATACTGTTGAGCAGCTCCTGTTTATCAAGCGTATTGGCAAGCGATTGTACAAGCATATTCCGCTTCTGAAGATACTTCTCATTCTCGGACATCTTCCCAAGAGCATGCTCCAGCTCTTCCTGCTGCATCTGAAGCTCGTCCTGCTGAGCAAGCAGCTCTTCATTTTGAGCAACGAGCTCTTCTTCCTTAGACTGCAGCGTAATCATCATCGTTTCCAAGGAACGGGCCAGTCTTCCAATCTCATCTTCCCGGTCCTGATAATCGAAATGCGTGTGATCACCTCGGGCAAATCTGCTGGCAGCTAATGATAAATTGCTGAGCGGGCCGCCAAGATCCACGGACATACGGCGGACAATAAATAAGCTCATGACCAGAATAAGTCCAACATAGAGGATAAATAAGACCCCCTGTGTGGCAAAATTCCTGACAAGATCATCGTTTTTCTCCTGCTCCGCTTGTCGCAGATCAGCTTCAAAGTCGTTCGCGTAGGCAAATAATTCGTTTACAGGGTTAGAGGCATCTGCAGGGATTAAATTCCGCAAGGCTTCATATTTTCCCTCTTTTGCATACTCGATGGCAATAGGCAGAGTGGTGGAAAAATAACTGTCAAAGAATGATTCTATCGCCTGGATGATCTCTTGCTCTGGAGTCGTGAGTTTCAGTCCCTTGAAATCCTTAATCGACTTTTCGAGGGCTTCCTTCTGATTATAAATCTGTTCGTATTCGTAGTCAGTCAAGTATACATAATACCCGCGAGACCGCAAAATAATATCGTTGGTATGATGTGTAATATCCGATACAAGCTCGTGCTTTATCCTCATTTCCCGCGTGGACGCTTCATAATCGTTTAGAAGTCTGAAGGATCCCCAGACCATCAGAATGGAGCCAAGCAGAATGAGTAAAATTGTGAAGATCAGCATAGACATGAACCTGCGTGTTATGCTGATCCGGTAAAATCGTCTCCATTTAGCCATTCAGCATATCTCCCACCTTCGCGATCAGATCCAGGGGGCTGAAAGGCTTGGACATAAAGTCATCAGCACCGGCCTTCAGCACTTTATCCTGCTCGGTCTGCTGACTCTTGGCAGAGAGCATCAGAATTTTGGTATGCTTCCTGTTCTCCAGCTCGCGCGTTCGTTCAATAACCTCAATACCGGTCATCTTCGGCATCATGTAATCGAGAATTATTAGATCATACTCACGTTCACGGATTCGTTCATACGCCTCTTCCCCGTCACAAGCCACTTCAATTTCATAGCCTTCATCTTCCAGCGAATCTAATACGAGCATACGCAGCACGGGTTCATCTTCAGCCAGCAGAATTGAAGCCATTTTTAGCCTCCTATCACATTCGGTCATTACATTCCTGTTAAAAATCTACTCTTACTTACCCCAGCTTCTTGGCCAAACGGCGGATTCTTGCCTCCAGCTCTCGAATACTGAATGGTTTCATCATATAATCATCGGCGCCCAGTTCTAGGGCCTTAGCCATGTCTGTTTCATTCTTATCCTTGGTGAGCATTAATATGGTGAACTGATCCTTATTGTCTAGTCCCTGCAAATGCTGCAGGACCTGCAGCCCATCCATGCCGGGCATATACCGGTCAAGGACAATCATGTACGGATCGCTGCTTTTCAGCCATTCATCATCAAGCAGCTCTTCACCCGAACGGTAGCTCCGGATTTGTCCGTCCACATAGTCAGGGAAGACCGACTTGGCATGTTCAGTGAGCAGAGAACGAATCATCAAATCATTGTCGATTATAGCCACCCGGATGGTTCGCCGAAGACCTTCTCCTCCCTGTTGACAACAATATACCGGAAGCCCGCTTCGCTTGGCCTTCTCCAAGGCGGCTTGAGCGCGCGCTACACATACCTCTCCAATAGAAGAGCGGCCCACTCGTGTAGCGCCAACCGTCATACTCGCGTGGAAAACTTCCTTGTCAGATTGGAAGCCTACTTGGGCAAAGCGTTCCACAGCAAGTTCCATCTTGTCTTCTGCTCCCTGAGCATCCTTTGACAAGATGAGGAATTTCGCACCCGAATATCGGATAAGCACATCTTCAGCTGACAGAACCCCGCGCAAAGCTTCGCCGGCCGCACAAATAACCTGGTCTCCCATATGCGGACCGCTCTCTTCATTAATGGTCCGGAGATCATTAACATCCGTCAGCGCAAGCACAAAATGCTCTTCCGACTCCAGGCAATTTATAAACGTTGAAAATTCCTCCCGCCATAATTCCTGCTTAAGAGCACCTGTCATCATGTCATGCTGCTGGATCCGGTCAAACAGTTTTTTGCGCTCCAGCTGCCGTTCAAGCCTTGCAGTGAATTCTCCCATATCGAAGGGCTTAGCGATAAAATCATCGGCTCCCAGCCTGTAAGCCTGAATGCGTGTCGCCCGGTCATCTGCCTCGCAAACAATCGTTGTGGGAATATATTGGTATTTCATCTTCTCTCGCAGCGACAAGATAAGATCATATCCATTCATTTGCTTCAAATAAAGATCCAGTACAAGGCAATCCGGGCGATAATCATGCAAATACTTCATCGTCTCATGAGAGTCCGTAGTTGCAAGCACCATATACCCGCGCTTTTCCAGCTCTTCTTTCATATATATAAGAAACGTTGCATCCTCATCGGCTACAAGCACGATCGGCTGCTCCTTGCGGCCTGATACAGACATAGTGAGAAGTGCTTCCGGCAGCATGCTGTCCTGATCATTTGAACCGTAACACTCGGCAAGAAGCGGCAGCAGTAAGGAGCGGGCCTCTTCAATTGGAACCGGCTCCTCTGTATGTTCCCCAAGTTCGTTCATCAGCTGTCTGGCTTTGTTCGAGACAGCATCCATACCAATCGTGCCAGACGTACCGCTTACGGAATGGAGAAATCGGTAAAGCTCGTCATAAGATAGATGGTTGTGTTCCTGCTCAAACCACTGTGCCATCTGTGTCTGTATGGAGCTGATTAATGCTTCTTGATACTTCCTCATGTTGTCACCCGCTATCGTTAATGGCTGTGTTCGCTGTGTTCCTGTAAGCCGTTCATGTAGTCCTCTATTCTCACAGCACATCGAGAATAGATCCTTAAATTAATACAAAGTTCGACATAAGTTGCTTAATTCCTGCATCTAACGAAAATCTAACATAAAAACTCATAACCCGTTTATAACATAGTTAACCCTGCTAGGAGATGCTTTTGTGCTTTTGAAGTAAATTCTCTTTAGTATGCGAAAATATGCGAAAAAAGCATCCACCGTAAAGATGGATGCTTTATCTTTTTGCTTAAACCGAAGCCGGCAGACCCCAAGCTTAATGACCCTTCCCAAGACGATCCGCTGTGCCGTCGGGCGGCCTTTCGCTGCCGTAGCGCACTCGCTCATACCAGTTGGCAAGCTCCCCGTCTTTTGCATTTAACGAAGGCTGCCGATTTATCTGCTGTATATTTTCCTTCGGTGTCTTTGCCTTCTGATAGCTGTAGCCTGTTCTTCGCATTTCTTCGGCAAACCGTTTACGGAACAGATACCGGATCCTTCTCTCCTCCGGCCAATGGGGCCACCCTTTATCGAAATTGCGGTATTCCCCTAACCGTTCGCGTACAGCCGCCCGCCAATTTTTCTTCGGTGGAATTTGCTCCACATCATCGACGTACCCCTTATATACCATCTCTCCCTCTCTGCTTGTGAATCGCATCAGCCAGCCGCTGATGGCTCGGTATAAACCGGGCAATGCCCTACACAGCTTATATAAAAGCCACCCTGCAGCAATAATTAGCAGCATTTGTACGGCGTATGTCAATATTATTTCAAGCCAGCTCCAAAACATGGATGGCTCGCTTGCAGGCGGCGGCAGCATATCCTCGGGCGGCCGAACTTCGGGTGGCGGTGCATTGTGAAGAGGTGTACCATCACCTGATGACAGCATGGCCAGCAACGCTTGCAGCTGATTCCTAAGCCATACCAGTGCTTGCTGAATTTGCCCGGCTGCTGACAGCAGTACAGACACCGCCAGGAAGACCAGTATAAGTCCGCGGTTTCGGTTCAACACTGTGACCGGCAGCGATGTATCCGATTGTTCATTGAAATTGGCGCTAAGCAGCATAATCCTGTTCAAACGTAAAGCGGTAATCAGAAGCATGGCGCAGCCTGCTAGCAGCCAAGTCTGACTATATGCGGACCAGCTCGGGACGGTACCGGATACAGCAGACCCGGCAAAATACAAAATAATCGAAGGTGCCAGTATTTGATTAATCTGTGACCGGTCTCCCGGGTCAAGCGGAGCGGCTCCACGATAACCGAAGATAGCGCCTGCGAATATCGCGGGTACAGCCTGCCAGCTCAAGCCTGACAGAATGACAGCAGGAGCGGCACCAAGCACAACGGCCAGGAGAAGACGATAGCCCATGACGATCCTGCTGCGTGTAAGCAGCTTGTTCAGTGAACACGCCGCCAGATAAATTATCGGCATCGTCAATATCCACAGCCAGGAGAGCGGCCGTGCGGACAGATATTCAGCAGCCAGTATAAGGGCCGGCAAAAACATTAATGTCTCAATGGCCCCGCGCCATAGGACAGTACCGAAGAACCGGGTCATGCACCATCACCCTCCCCGCCTGACACATTCGGCACCAGTATCCAATTAACAGAGTGGCCGAGCCTGCACAAATGCTCAGCTGCTTCTTCCATCTTGGTATTACGATAAGCTGAGATCAGCAGGATATCCGTCCTCTCTTGCAGCTGCTCAGCCATTCTATCCATTAGTTCGTGGAAAGCAAGTACTCTATTAGAAAGAAGCTTGGCCAGCGCCTCGTAGATTAAGGTTAAGTTTCGCATACCGCCTTCGCTCGGAAGCCATATGTATTCTCGTTCTGCCTCAGCCTGTCCGCCATTGGAGACAAGCCCCGCCTCTAGCCCTTGTATGGCGGCATATTCAGCATAACCCGCTGCCATACGGATGGCCAGCTCAATGGTCTCTACATCTGTCGCTTCCTTCCACATTCCCTCACGATCCTCTACATTGAGGGCAATCATCAAGCGACAATCAGAAGTGAATTCCCGCTTGTGCACCTGCAGCTTGCCGGAACGTGCTGTCGCAGACCAATTGATGCTCTTCATGGAGTCGCCGGCTCTATACTCTCTTGTTCCCGATATAGCGAACGGGTCATCCACTAGCCACCGCCGGACCGCTATATCACCCTGCCAGCTTGAGGTATTAATCGGCAGTTCATGGAATGGCATCGGCTCAGGATAGACGACCAGCCGAATGTCGAAGGTTCGCTGCTGTGATACCGGATACAAGCCAAACAGATCACCCGCCGATATCGAAACAGATTCCAGACGGTAGAGCCCCCGCTTCTGGCAGGTTACAGTATGCTGCCTTGTTATCCGCATATTGGACGATAGACTGAATAAACTCTTATGATTCTGATAAATATCTCCCCTGCTGACCTCAAGATTGACAAGGGAATGAAAGAGAAGTCCGCTCTTGAATTGGGATTCAACGCGCAGCCAGGGGACCGGCAGCCACTTCTCGTTCGAAATCTGTTCAATCAGCTTAATCTCATCCCCCGCAAAGCAGGACGAAGTTGAGAGGCTTCGATTATACTGGACAGCCCGTAAGCCCAGGTGTCGGAAGATCAGGGACTGAAGCAGGAACAAGACTGCCGCAGCCAGCAGCAAATAATGAAAGGCCATGACTGCACTCCCTATCTGACCGGCATATCCGGTTCAGCGGGAACCGGTATCTGCTGCAGCAGTTTCTCCACAATCAGCTCAGCGGACTGCGGCTTCAGGCGGCTGCCGCCCCGCAGCAGCATACGATGCGACAACGCGGGAACGGCCAATGATTTGATATCATCGGGCGTCACGTAATCTCTTCCCTGCAAAGCCGCATAAGCTTGAGATGCCTTCAGCAATGCTTGAGTGCCCCTTGGGCTAATACCTGTATGTATGTCCTCATGCGACCGGCTTGCCTCAGCAATCGCTACAATATAGTGAAGTAAATCCTCATGTACCTTTACACGGGCACAAACCTCCTGAGCAGCTGCAATACTTGCACGGGTAACAACCGGCTCCAGTTCATCCAGCGGACTGTTTTCCATGAAACGCTTCAGTATAGCGACGCCGTCTTCACTGGAAGGATAACCTATGCGCAGCTTAAACAAGAACCGGTCGAGCTGTGCCTCAGGAAGCGGGAAGGTGCCTTGATTTTCGACCGGGTTCTGCGTCGCAATGACGAGAAAAGGACGCTCCAGCACCTCTGCCTTGCCATCAGTACTGACCTGGCGCTCTTCCATGCATTCTAGCAGGCTGGATTGTGTCCGCGGGGTCGCCCGGTTGATTTCATCTGCCAGCAGGACATTCGTAAACAGCGGACCCGGCCGGAATTCGAACTGTCCGCTGTGCTGGTTGTAATAATGAATGCCTGTTAAATCGGATGGCAGCAGATCGGGCGTAAACTGTATGCGCTTAAATTTACAGTCTAGTGAAAAGGCCATTGCCTTGGCAAGCATCGTTTTCCCCGTTCCCGGTACATCCTCCAGCAGGACGTGACCGCCCGTTAATATGGCAATCAACAGCTTGTCGATAATCTCTTCCTTGCCAACGATAACCCTTCCGACATTGTCTCTGACCTTCTCAGCAACTGATTGCACGGCTTCTGCCTTCATCTTAATCATCCCTCCAGGCGCTCTCTATGACCTCATCGTAGCGGGAAACATGGAACGATGCAAATGGATTACATAATAAATGTTATGTCTACTTTTGTCTCGTGATTCCCTTTGCCATCACTATCGATCACTTCTATTAGCCAACTCCCCCCCTCCCTTCATATAATCTTAAAATAATTGCTGACATTGTTTCGTTATAATGGACTCATCTTGGACATAGGCACGGAGGTAAGCGTCATGAAGTTTCCCGTCATACCCAAACGTTTTAACACTATCTTTTTCCGACTGCTCTTCTCCTATGCGGCATTAATCGCTCTAACCACGTTATTTATGGGAACGGCTTCTTACATGTATTTCACAGACAATTTCAACCGTGAGGTTGAACGCGTCCATAACCGTATGCTCAGTAATGTTCAGCACACGGTCGAGCAGCAGGTCTTTCGCAAGGTGCAGAGCACTTATATTGAGCTGTCCTCAAATTATCGCAACAAGAACGATGTGCTCTTATTCTTTCAACAGCCGGTAACAGAAAACAATGCCAAAATCTCTGAAGCTTATCAGCATCTCAAATACATTGTGAATTCCAGCGGTGGACTCCTGGATTCCGTAGCGGTCTATTACCGCAAGAACCGGATGATGATCTCTTCCCTGGAAGGCTACAAATCTTATTCCAATACTAGCGACTGGAAGCAGCTGGATTGGCTCGACCGTCAACCCTTTGGAGGCAGCAATTTCCTGTGGTCGGATCATGTTCCAGCCGAAATTGCCGGCCCGACAACCAGCACGGTATTCACCTTTGCGGCAGCCTATCCCTACGTTCACGATGACAGCAACTCAGGTTACATACTATTTAATGTTAACAAGAAGGCAGTTGCACGCATACTGCAGTCTCCCGACCGAAGGATCGATGACGGCAGGCTTGCCATTATAGGTCCCGGCGGCCTGCTTATCTCTAATGACCCAGAAGATGAGAAGATGCTTGCACAAGCTGTCCGCCCTGAGAATATGACTAGTGTCAACAGAGGCAGCGGAATCATTTCGGTTGGTGAAGATGCCCATATGCTGTCCTACCGGCACCTTCCATCTGCGAACGGCTGGACCGTAGCAAGCTTAACGCCTGTGGAGCAGTTCTACGCCAAATCAAGAACCATTCAGCAGGTGCTGCTTGTAATTGGCTTCATTGCCATTCTTCTCGGTGCTGTTGTCTCCAATATTTTTACCAGCCGGATCTACCACCCGCTACGGACGCTCATGGAGCGAACCAAGCATTTATTCCAGGATAGCGCTTCGGCCCGCAGGGACGTGGATGAATATGTGCAGATTAATAGTCTGATTGACAACTTGTCCGTCAAGGTTACCCAACTGGAGAAGACACTTGACGCCAACATGCCGCTTGTCAAGCACAGTCTGGTAACAGGACTTCTACAGAATACGATTAAAAACCGGGAAGAGCTCGGTGACCGGCTGCACATGCTGGGATTATCAGCGCAATCTTATACAGCCGGCTTCAAAATCAGCCTCGATAATCATACGATGGCGTCCATGACGACGGAAAATGCCCAGTTTATTATGTATCATCTAATTGACATGCTTGAGAGCGGAAATGAGAATGAACGATTCGTATTGGCTGTGGAAACCTATGGCCAAACGATCAGCGGCATTGCATTCAGCAGCCGCACGGAGGAAGACGCGATTATAAAGCGGTTCACCCATTTGCAATCTTACGCTTACGCCAACTTTAGACTGAAGCTGACAGGGGCCTTGGGCGAATGGCAGGAAAATCCTCTTGAGACTCAGCTATCCTACAAGCAGGCAGAGGCTTATATGCAGTATCGTTTCCTGAAGCCGGACGTGGACTGGTTCCATGGAGGCCACTGGAAACTGCGTGAAGCCGATGAATCGCTGTTAGAAGGAAAATGGGGCTCTGCCTGGCAGAAAGCTTTAAAAGCAGGTGATGAAGCAGAAGCAGCAGCTATCCTTCATACGGTCGTGGACAAGCTCACAAGCGGCCCTTATTCTGCCGGCTATGCTTATCAGACAGCAGCGGACTTGCAGCATACCTTCCGCCAGTGCATGCAGGATCTTAATATTGATCCGGGTGAGCTGGATGTGCAGGATTCCGGAAGCATGGAGGATTTCCCGTCCATCCGCGAATATGCGCTCTGGCAGCTGGCGGCCTTGTCCTCCCTGTCTGCCATCCGCAAGGAACGTTCGGGCAGCAGAAGCCAAGATATTATCGATCGGATCAAGCGCTATGTCAGCGATAATCTGGATGGCGACTTATCACTAAATGCCGTGGCAGACCATGTGTCGCTGAGCCCTGCTTATATTAGTAAGATTTTCAAATCTGCTACCGGCGAAAATTTTGTGGAATACGTCACACAGGAGAGGCTTTTGCGCGCTAGAGAATTAATTCAGACGACAGAGTCAACCATCGAGCAGATTGCGAACCGAGTCGGCTATTATAACCCCGCTTATTTTACTAAGAAATTTAAACAGGCCTTTGGTATGACTCCAAGTGACTTCCGCCTGAACCTTCACTCCAGGGAAATGGCCTGAACCAAACGTCCGCACTGCTTAAGGGGCTGTTCCTGCAGGTAGTCTTCATCTGCTTGCAGGGACAGCCCTCTTCAGCTTGCATATGCAGTCATCCGTTAGTACCCCCTTGTTTTCTAACTCCTGACCTGGTCGCTGGCTTCAGATTGGGGTACTAACATTTATGAGAAGGCTAATAGATCCGTGATGCCGATTTCTTCTGCGGGACAAAATATGGCATAATCTAGAGTAGCCTTTACGCAGGACCGAAAGGAAGTGATCGTATGCAGAACCAACAAGGGAATGAGTCCTTTATTGATCAGTATAAGTGCTATTTGGATGCCGGGGATCTCACAGGCTGTCTAGCCGTCCTTCAAGAGCTTCAGCCCTTTGATATGGCCGCGCTATTCGTTTCACTTGAACCTACACAGCAGCCTCAACTGCTTCGCATGCTGGATACCGAGCTGCTTGCCGACATGATGCAGGAGCTCAGTCCTCATGCTCAATATGATGCCTTCCGTCTCCTTGGCCGCAACCGGACGACAGAGGTAATGGACAGGATGGACAATGATGATCTTGCCCTGTTCCTGGATGCTCTGTCTGAAGAAGACCGGAACCGTTTCCTCGCCAACATGGATGCAGAAGAATCCGAGAATGTGCAGCGGCTGATGAACTATCCGCCGGAGACGGCCGGACGCATCATGACGAACCGGTATGTATGGATTCCTCTTTATTATTCCGTCAAGGAAGCCGTAGAGAAAATCAGGGAATTTGCGGAAATTTCCGAAACGCTCAGCTACCTCTATGTTATTGACGAGATGAAGAAGCTCATTGGAGTAGTCTCCTACCGCGACTTAATCCTTGCCGATGCTTCCGACAAGATAGCGGACATTATGTATACCAGAGTAATTTCAGTGACCGTAGATACAGACCAAGAGGAAGTTGCGGATATTATGCGGAGATATGACTTCCTGGCCCTGCCTGTTGTCGATGAAGCTCAAATATTATCTGGTATTGTAACAGTTGACGACATCATGGATGTTATCGTGCATGAAGCGAATGAAGACATTCATAAGCTCTCTGGCGGTGCCAAAGGTATTGACTTCGACACAAAGCCGGGAACGGCGGCTGTCAGGCGTCTGCCCTGGCTTATACTTCTGCTCTTCATTGGATTGGTATCCGGCACAATTATCAGCCGCTTCGAAGACACCTTGAACCAAATCGTGGCACTGGCATTCTTCATGCCTATGATCGCCGGAATGACGGGCAACACGGGGACACAATCACTCGCTGTCGTTGTGAGAGGCTTGATCAGCCGGGAAATGGACAAGAAGGAAATGTTCAAGCTTGTCAAACGTGAATTCACAGTGGGACTGCTCATCGGCCTCACCTGCGGTGTGCTAGTCACCATAATCGCTTATGTCTGGCAGGGCAGTATAACCCTTGGACTCGTTGTCGGCGCCTCCCTGCTGGTTACCCTGATATTGGGTACACTGGCTGGCACGGTCATCCCGCTACTGCTCAACAAGCTGAAAATCGATCCGGCCATTGCTTCCGGGCCGCTCATCACGACACTGAACGATGTACTGTCGTTGCTGATCTACTTTGGAATAGCAACCGCCTTTCTCTCCTATCTGCTCTAACGCTCTATATAACAGCGGCAGCCCGGAAGGAATATCCTTCCGGGCTGCTCTATATTTGATATGACACTATTGTCCGCCTGTGCGTTATACATATTAATCGCTTATTTAACCAGCTGCATAAGGGCCCAGAAGGAAGCAGCACCAGCAAGTCCCGTGAAACCGCATAGCAGATTGACAGACAAGCTGCGGCTCACCCCAAAGCTTACACACTTCTCCGAGAAAGAACCCTCCTTGCTCTCAGCAATTAACGTCAGTACACCAGATACCAGAAACAAGGTACATGCCAGCATTATCATCAGGTTTTGGTCACTCATTACGTGTGAACTCCTTATCGCTTGATGCTACCAGTCTACCATATTCTCTACCAGACGGAATCCACGAAATGCGAGATTGAAACGAAAATGAGAAAATTCTCACGATAATCTCATAAATAGATGAAACCCTTGGAAGAACGGGAAAAATCAACTCATCTGCGAATTTATCAAAAATTTAGGTATGTTATAGTGTTAACAGTCATCAACGACAATCATCCAGATGGAGGGACTACATAACAGATGCTTAGGAAATCATTCATGAAACGCCTTGCCGCTGTGAGTCTGAGCGCCACCATCGGGTTTTCGGCTTTAGCCTTAGGCTCGTCTTCTCAAGTGCACGCAGCGACTCCCCAAAGTGAGGAAATGATCGCAACCGCCAAGGAATACTTGGGCGTACCATACCGATTCGGAGCACCTAGCGGCATCAACTATGCTTTTGATTGCTCATCCTTTACCCAATACGTTTATAAGCAAGCCGAAGTTAAACTCCCCCGCACCTCACAAGGACAAGCGAAAGTTGGCGAGAAGGTTTCTAAGGATAACTTGAGCCAAGGTGATCTCGTATTCTTTAACACTAGCGGCAAGGGAATCAGCCACGTCGGCATTTACACCGGCGACAACAAATTCATTCATACCTCCAGCAGCAAAGGAGTTATGGTCTCCAGTATCTCCTCCGGATATTGGAGCAAGAACTACGTTACGGCACGCCGTGTTTTATAATAGCCATATAAACAAGAGCCGCACTCGGGATTGTTCCTGATGTGTGGCTTTTCTTCATTTAGGGGTATGTTTAGTATGATGGTATAACAGCATGGAGGTGAAATCGTTCATGAATTGGACACTGACAGAGCATTGGGATGAGGAACGCTGGGCACAAGCCCGGGTACTCTATCAGCAAGCCTTCCCCAGCGGGGCCAAGCCCGAGCAGGTGATTAGGAGAATGTTCCAAAGGAGGATGTGTGAGCTGCATGTGGGTACGGACGATGCAGGGCCTGCAGCAATGGCATTGACCGGTTTATCTAAGGACAAGCATGCCCTGCTGATTGATTATCTGGCCGTTCGAGAAGATTTACGCGGCCATGGATGGGGCGAGCATTTGGTAAGCCGGATCAAGCAGCGGGCGGCAGATGTGCAGCGAGCCAAAGGCGTGATTGTCGAGATCGAGGCAGATGATAATGAGACGAATGCCAGACGACTGTCCTTTTGGCGGCGCTGCGGCTTCGCGGCAACAGATTATGTTCATCAATACATATGGGTACCGGAACCATACCGGGCACTGGTCTGCTCCTTTGATCCCCTTCACCCGCTCCCGGTTGACGGCAGGCAGCTGTTCCGCTACATCAATGACTTCCACCACCGCGCTTTCAGCAGCCGGTAGCTGCATGCCGGATACAGAACTTGTCTACTCTTCACTGCCCTCCACATCAGTTCCAGCAAAAAGACTTTTCACGTGCTCCCTCTCCCGCTTGTTTATCATCAAGTAGACTGTATCCCCCTCCTTAAGCCGGGTGTTGCCGTTGGGAGTCACCACCCGGTCACCGCGAATGACGGCCGTAACGAGACACTCCTTCGGGAAGGGAATGCTCTTGACGGATCTGCCCGCCGCAGGCGAGTGTTCTTCCACATAGGTTTCAAGGATTTCGCTGCTCGTCTTCCCAATGGATACAAGCTCAAGCGAATGGGGTACGACCGGCTTGCTACCGCCCGCAAGTCCGAGTTTCTCAGCAAGCGGCGATATAGTCGCGCCTTGTATGAGTGCCGATGTGAGAACAACGAAGAAAACAGCATCAAAGAACATTTGCCCAATATCGAGTCCAGCCAGCAGCGGGTAGGTTGCAAGCACGATCGGAACCGCTCCCCTCAGGCCCGCCCACGAAATCACGACCTTCTCTCTAGTGCTGAAGCCCATGCCGATGGTAGAGAGGAAGACCCCGATAGGTCTTGCCGCAAACATTAAAATAAGGGAAAGCAGAACCCCCTGCCATAGAACCTGAAGCAAATTTTCGGGAAATACAAGCAGGCCCAGCAGGATAAACATCAGAATCTGCATCATCCAGGCAAAGCCTTCATGAAACCGGATGATGGAATGCTTATACGTAAGATCCGAGTTGCCCACTATGAGTGCCATAATATAAACAGCCAGCAGTCCGCTCCCTCCGACCATCGCGGTTGCACTGTAGGTGAATATCGCAAACGCGATGGCAAACACAGGGTAGAGACCCGATGAATCCAGATTTATCCGGTTAACCGATTTGACTGTCAGCCTGCCCATTATCAAACCAGCGGCAAGGCCTAGTCCCATCTGCAGGACAAATTGAAGCAGCAGCAAGCCGTATTTCGCTTCAGGATTTTGAAGAAGCTCGATTAGAGCAACCGTCAAGAATACGGCCATTGGGTCATTCGTGCCGGACTCTGCCTCTAGGGTAGAGGACAGCCGTTTCTTAATATTTTTACTGCCCAGCACCGCGAATACCGCTGCCGCATCCGTAGATCCAACAATTGCGCCAAACAGCATACCTTCCAGCCAGGTAACCTGAAGAATGAAGGTAGCGGCCGCGCCAACGACAGCTGTGGTTAGCAGAACTCCCACCGTAGCCAGCGATACGGAAGGCGCAATTACCCGCTTGACCCGGCTCCATTTGGTCTGCATCCCTCCTTCAAACAAAATCACGATGAGCGCGAAGATCCCGAATAATTGAGTAAGAGCAGCGTTATCGTAATATATAAACCGGCTTAATACCATGCCTACACCAATATAGAATACTAGCGATGGCAACCCTAGCCGTGAAGAGAACTTAGTTGTTAATACGCCGAGTATCAGAAGAATGGAAAACAAGAATACCGTGTTATCTGTCGTGAACTGCACTGCCCTTCACCTCTATCTCTACAGTCGTTTTCGGACAAGCTCTTATATAAAATATCACATTTGAATCTTCTAATCTAATTCCCCCTATAAATTATACAAAACAGGTTTCAATTGGAAGTTGACTGGTGAATATTATAAAGAGCAAATTTCAATCCGTACGTTTTCTGTCCGCTGTTTGTATAATGAACCCGATATTCTCACATTTATTTAATAGTTTCTTAGTACTTGTGGGATATACTGACTCTGTCCTCAAAAAACATGAAGAAAGTCAGGGTGATTAACCATGAGTCTCGCAGACAAGATTGTTGTGCTAAAGGATGAGCTTCTGCAAGTGGCAGAAAAGAATTATTTTAACCTGCTTCACCCTGAAGTTATTACGATGAGCCAGAAACTAGATACCTTAATTGTGCAGTCCATGAAAAATCGCCGATAAATTATACATAGCCTGCTATTTGTAAACAGCATTCCTGCGCAAGATGAACAGCCATACGGCAACCGGCCGTATGGCTGTTATTGTGTATAACAGATCGATTGGGGTTCGTTAGCCTTAGGCTCGTCCGCCAGCAAGCATCTGAAACGTAAATTTGACCGGCTCTTCAACCTCAACCTTAATGCTCACATGCTCAGCATGTAAAGGGGCGAAGCGGCTTTGCCACCTGTCTTTTTCCCGCATGGCCGGATCCAGCCATTCTTCCAGCTCATTCTCCGTAATGATGACCGGAAGCCCCTTCCAATGGTGCGAAACACCAAGACCAGGAGCAGTTGTTACGATTGTGCAGGTACGATGGATCTGTCCGTGCGGGTCCACTCTCTCCTCATACAGACCAGCCATGCCAAATAACTTCGAGCCCTTATAGGTCAGGGAGACCGATTGCTTCTGTTTGCCGTCATCCTCCACCTTGCATACGGAGGTACAAGGAATAATACAGCGCTGCTTCTTGATGATCCGGTCAAATATCTCCTTGGAAAGCACACCGTCCAAATCGGCATTGATGGAATCCTTGGCCCAGAAGGGAAACAAGCCCCAGCGGGATTCTATCAAACGCCTCTCCTGCTGTTTACCGACAATTATGGGGACGTTATCTGTCGGCTCAATCTGCTTGCGCGGTGAGATCTCCACCATGACCTTATTTACGCGAAACTGATCCCGTATTTCTTCTGCTCCCGCTTCCAAAGCAAACAATTGGCACATTCCTGCATCCGCTCCTTTAGGTACAGTATCTGCCTATAGGAGTGAAATATGCATGGTCCACATAATTTTGCCACTGCTTACCGAAGCTTAGCTGTCAATGATCTCATCTAATTCAGTTTTCGAACGGCGGGCCGCCTCGTCTACACGCTGGTCCACTTGGTTCGTGCCCTGTATATCTCCTGCTGCTTGATGCTGATTCTTGATCTGCTCCTCCGCCTGTCCGATTCCGTGTGCACCCTGATGATTACGGCTAGTTGGCATAACCATTCCTCCTCCTTTCAAATCCATGTTGGTGTACTGCCTTCTCATTATTTCCTCTGGTTGCCTCTTCTATCAGCCCAAAAAAGCCTTACCGGCAGACACGGGTCCGCAAACGGCAAGGCTTTTCCTATAAGATATTTTACTAATTAAGCTGATTAAGAATTGTTTCAAGCCGGTCTGCCGGTTCTTGCAGCTGCTTCAGGTCCAGGCTTCGGATATAAGCAAGCATTCCTTTGATTACGATCTTGTTCGGCGTTTCACTTTCAAATTCCGCCTCCATAATCTGGATCGAGGATATCAACTCTTCGCGCTGCGTATCGTTGATTTTTATTTTATCCAATTGAACCTTGAAATCAACTATCGGCTTAACCCAGCCATTCTTTTCACCTTCGAAGTAGCGGACCATCTCATCATGCGAGGAGCCGATACTGCTATAGTCTATTAACGGCTTGGCTCCGCGTGCTATCATGCCGCCGACTATATCATCGAGCCGATCTACAATATACGCTACCAGACGATCTGCTTCACTGAAATTGTTGTTAAACAGCAGGTAGAAGGTGTATTCGTTACACATGGCCTGAAGAATACTGGCTGCATCTATGGCGTATGTCCTGCTGTCCTCTCCATATATCCCGATAATTAAATCACTGAAGGTATGAAGGCTGTTCATCCGCATCTGGACGAAAAAGGCAGCCAGCTCGTCATTAACGTGGATCGCTTGTTCCCGCATCAAGATCTTGATCAGATCACTGTGCTCGGCACTATTGGTAAACATATAGCGCAGCATGCCGGACAATCGTTCCCTTGGGGAAAGATTGTCCGTATCCAGATGACGCTTAACCTCAATTGTTATTCGTTCGAAATGATATTTAAGACAAGAGTGCAGCAGGTCTTCCTTGGACTTAAAGTAAAAGTAGACAAGCCCTTTTGCAATTCCTGCTTCTTCGGCAATTTCCTGAATGGAGGACGCATGATACCCTTTCCGTATAAAGCAGCTTAAGGCGCTGTCTAATATCAGCTTTTTTTTCGGGTTCATTGCTTTCCCTCCTATGCTGGTTATTATTCGTTAGTCTGACGTTTTGGTTTTAACTTCATCAAGATCTCATAGACGATTGGTACAATGAGCAGCGTAAGCAGCGTAGAGCTCGTCAAACCGCCGATAACCGTAACACCCAGACCCTTGGATATAATGCCCGCACTTTCAAATCCGAAGGCCAGCGGCAGGAGTGCGCCAATTGTGGCGAGCGCCGTCATCAGAATTGGACGAAGACGGGTGCCTGCCGCTTCGAGGAGCGCATCACGGGTAGACAGGCCGCTCTCTTCCTTCTTGATGACACGGTCGATTAGTACGATTGCATTGGTCACCACGATCCCGATAAGCATGAGGGCTCCCATCATAGCCGATACGCTGATTGTCTCTCCTGCAATCCACAGGCCAACCAATGCCCCGATTACAGTAAACGGCAGTGAGAACAGTATCGCGAATGGTGCGAGACCGCCGCCGAATGTTACTACCAGAACCAGATACACAATTGCGATGGCCGCCAGCATCGCTAGGCCTAATTGCGTGAACGTCTCGTTCAGCTGCTCGGTTACGCCTCCGAATTCGACGCTTACGCCTTCAGGAAGCTCAAGCTCTTCCACCTTCTGCTGCAGCTGGCTCGATGCCTTGCCCACGTCTGCTGTTGTTACAGCTGCCTCAATCGAAGCATACATGCGGCCATCCAGTCGTGTAATCGTGTTCGGCGATTCGCCTTCTTTTACCTCAACGACATCCTTAATTTGAACAGGCATGCCAAGCGGCGACATGATGGTTTCATTCTCAATGTCAGCTATCGATTTATAGGTCTTCGGATCTGTATAGATCTTAACCTCATATTCCTTGCCCTCAACCTTGACTGAAGTGAGTACAGGCTGCTCTCTCTCTGGACTGAGTGCCATCGCGATTTGGCCGGTCGTCAGCCCAAGGCTGCTGAGCTTCTCTTGATTGGCAACAAGCGTATACTGTTCATAAGATTCCGTTACGCTGGATTCTACATCCTCCAGGTTGCCGTCTTCCTTCATAACAGATTCGATTTGGCCAATAGCTGTATGAATTTCATCATAGCTTGGGCCGAAGACGTTCAGTGTCAGATTGCTGCCGCCCATGCCGCCCGACATATCCATCTCTTTCCACTGACCCTTGCCTCCGGTTGTATCTTGAAGCTTCGAGATCAGCTCCTTCTTCCGATCGATGAAGTTTGCTGTGTCGTCTTCAAACATCACATAGAACAATGCCGATTTGGTCGCAGCCGGATTCAGCGGATTGCTGCCGCCTACCGAATACTGCACATCCGTCACATCCTCGGTCTGCAGAAACAGTTCCTCTGCTTGAAGCGATACATCCTTCACCTGCTCCAGCAGCTCACCAGGTGCGGGCGAATACGTGACCATCGCGTACTTCTGTTCCTCTTCAGGCAAGAAGCTGGTACCGACTACGCTTGTAAGGAACAAGCTGCCAACCAGAATAATTACAGCTGCCAGAAGTGTGACAACCTTGTGGTTGAGCGTCCATTGCAAAAGTCTTCTATATCCGTTACCCAAACGGCCGACAGCTTCATCATCATGCAGCTGTTTACCCTTCAAGCCGTTGCGGAACATCGTGTGCCCAAGCATTGGCACGATCGTAACTGCTACTAGCAGGGATGCTAGTAGAGCAAATACCATGGTAAGAGCAAACGGGATGAACAGCTCGCCAACCATGCCGCCTACAGCTGCAAGCGGTACGAACACAGCGATCGTTACAATTGTAGAAGAAGCGATCGGAATGAACATTTCGCGTGTTGCATCCAGAATCAGTGCTTTACCCTTCAGCGGTTCATTCTTAAGTGCACTGCGCCTGTAGATATTCTCAATAACGACAATCGAGTCGTCTACAACTCGTCCAATCGCTACCGTCATCGCGCCAAGCGTCATCATGTTCAGCGTGATATCCATCTGCTTGAGCAGCAGGATGCCAATCAGCAGGGATAACGGAATTGAAATAACCGAGATCAGGGTCATCCGGATATTCCGCAAGAAAACCAAGATGACAAGAATGGCGAAGAGTGCGCCGAACAGCGCTTTATTCAGCATCGTATGAACGGACTGCTCAATCGGCTCGGCCTGGTCGAACATCGTGACGAATTCTAGGGATGTATTATCTTTCTTAAACTCTTCAACCTTGTCTTTTACCAGATTGGCAACCTGAACGGTATTGGCATCCGCGCCCTTTACGATCTGAATTCCGATGGACTCCTGGCCGTTCGTACGGGATATCGAATCAGATAATGCGACCAGCTCGATATCTGCGACTTCTTTAAGCTGAACCGTAGGAATACCCGGAGCTGCAGCTGCCCCTTGCTGGGATGCCTGCAGTGCTCCCGGCTGCACTTGAGGCTGAGGTGCTCCCTGGGACGCGCCGGCAGCTGATCCGCCGTTAGGTGCCGCAGGCGCCTGAGCGGCACCTGCTCCAGCTGGAATAACTGGAATCGCGATCGCCTTTAACTCTTCAAGCGAGACGATATTACCGTCTACTACAACTGTCTTGGCCGTCTCTCCCATTTCGAACATGCCCAGCGGCACCTTCAGCACGGAAGCCTGAACGATGCCTTTGACCGTCTCCTCGCTCAAACCGAGCTCCGCCATCTTCTCCTGGTTGAAACGAAGCTGAACCTCCTTGATATGCTGACCGGCAACCGCCACACTGGCTACACCGTTCAGGCCTTCCAGAGCCGGCTTATATTGATCCTCCACCAGCTTCGTCAAATCCTCAAGAGAGCCGTCCTTGCTGGACACGCTAAGAGACAGAATCGGGAATGCATTGATACTAAGCCGGGAAATACTTGGGCTATTCACCCCGCCCGGAAGTTCAATATCCTTGATTTCATTAGAGATACTCTGCTCTGCCTTATCCATATTGGTTCCATAATCGAACTGTACGGTAATGGCAGACACATTCTCCATTGACTGCGACGATACATTCTGCACACCGCTAATGTTTAGAATACGCTGCTCCAGCGGCTGCGTAAGCTTGTCCACCACTTCCTCAGGTGCGGCACCCGGATAAATTGTCGTAACCTGCACGATAGGCAGTTCAAGATCTGGCAGTGTCTCCTGTTTCATCGTCAGTCCCGCATACAAGCCGGATACTGTAATGATGATGGTCATAATCCATACCGCAAAATTGTTGTTCAGCGAGAAGTTAATGATTCCTTTCATTCTTCCACTCCTTGTTAAGTTGACCAGTCGTTCAACTCTTTATATTTATGAGTCCAATGGCTTAATTCTAGCGGATTTTTGCAGCAATAGCAAATCAATATTGAACGGATATTCAATTTTGACCGGTTATTCAATGCTTCTTGTATATACAGCAAAAAAACCACTGTAGCCAGTGGCTTGTCTGCGTCTGGGATGAACTCTGCTAAGGGATCGGATAAGGAATACGCTGTCTGCCGCTGTAGTAACATAATTCCTTGTAACCTGCCGCCCTGGCGAGCTCGACTGCCTCCTCTAACAGCATACCGATATCGTCTGGATAATGGGCATCTGAGGAGGTTGTGAGCGGCACGCCGTATTGGCAGAGAATTTGCAGCAAAACAGGGCTTGGAGAGCTTTCCGCGGCTGGGTACCGATAAGCAAGTCCAGTATTGATTTCAGAGCCTACGCCCGCTTCCTGCATAGTTCTGGCCAGTCTTTCATACAGAGGCATCAGTTGCTCCTCATCCGGACGGAAGCCGAACAGCTTCAGGTTGTCGGGGTGGCCGATGAAGTCGAACAGTCCACAGCGAACGGCTGCTTCAACAGCAGTATAATAGTCGGTGTACAGCTTCTGCAGATCAGCCTTCTTGAATCTGGCTTGGCTGTCCGGGTTGTCGAAGCCCCAGCCGTTCAGAAAATGAACCGATCCAATCACGTAATCTACCTTATATGGAGCAAGCAGGCCGCGCAGCTCTTCATCAGCTTCCGGAAAGTAATCCGCTTCCAAACCGACACTGATCGTGCCTAACCGGTCCGCAGCTTCCTGAACAGGCCCAAGAAAATCATGGATGGAGCCTATACATACATGATCAAGCCATCTGCGCTGCATCCGTCCAAGCTCACTGTCATCCAGTATAATATGATTGGCATAATAAGACTGGAATTCTTCGAATCGGTAGAGATGATCCACAATCCCAAAGCGCTCGATTCCCCTGGCCCTTCCCCAGTCCAGGTAACGATCGAGCCACTCCCTCGAGAAGCCCCCTTTATCCAGACGTTCATTCAGCTTTCCTAACTCAGTCTTCATCCATGACAGGGAGTGTCTGTCTGGCGGAGAAGCGCTGCCGGTGCTTGTGGGCTCTGCGATACCTTGGCACGATGCCGAACCAGGCAAGGGTGCTTGCAACGCCTGAATGGTTCTTCCCAGCCACTGCATCGTATATGGCCCTTCCTCCAGGTGAAAATGCATATCCACCTTCACAGCTGCAGTCCCTCCCAATCCGCAGGTATCATCATGGCGGATGACATCGGTATCCCGAGCAGGCGGCAGCAAAGCGGTGCAAGCCACAGCTGGGCAATCTCCCGGCTATAATCACCAGCTAGGAATGCCGGGCTAATACAGTACAGCGGGACTTCCCGCTCCTCGTATCCGGTTCCTCCATGCTGGCCGTCCGTGTTCATTCCGTGGTCGGATGTAATTAGAATATGGTATCCTTCTTCCATCCATCCGGGCACCAATGCCGCGAGCAAGCTGTCCGCTTCTATGGCTTTGCCCCGGTACTGCTTGGAATCGGCCCCGTATTTATGACCAGCATCATCAATACCCATGGAGTGTATGTAGAGAAAATGCGGGTCCCAACGCCTCCGCAGCACTTCGCCATCCAGCAGCAAATGAGAGTCCGGGTAACTGTCATCAAAATAAAATTTGCCATGCTGAATCGGCTTCGTTTCATCGTGCTGCTCCCGGTCTTCAGCATAATGGAAGGGCGCCCGCTGAATCAGCTCGCTTACCCAATAGTAAGCGGCAGCCGCTGTCCGGAGACCCTGCTGCCGGGCAAGATGAAAGATGCTGGTCTGGCTGGAGAGTCTAACGATGTGATTAGCCGTTATACCGTTCAGCCAGGCTGGCGTCCCCGTCAATAATACCTCATACAAGGGGCGGGATAAGCTCGGCAGCTCCGAGACCACCTTATATACAGCTGCCCGCTTGTGCTCAACTAGATGGTTCAGGTAGCCCATGGACTGTCTGGCTGTATCATAACGAAGTCCGTCAAGCACCACCATAATCAGCTTATTCATTGTGCACCTCCTCCAGGCCACGTGATCTTCAATCCGCCGTAACCCAGCTGATTTTATGACCCTTGATTGTGGTCATCCACTCTTTGGGGCATGGACTGTCACTAATAATCTCGTTCACCTGCTCTAGGCCGATAACCCGGATGAAAGTCCGCTGTCCAAGCTCGGTGTGGTCGGCCAGCACAGTCACTTTGGCTGCACTTCGGGCAAACAGACGGGAGCATGCGGCCTCATCCACATCGTAATCGGTTACGCCCTGCTCAGTCGAGATCCCTCCGCATGACAGAAAAGCCTGATCGACCTGAAGCTCTGCTATCATTTGCTCACAGAACGGGCCGGATAAGGACTGCTGCTCCGGATTAAGCATACCGCCGAGAAGCATAACGCTGCCGCTGAATTTATGCTGCTGCAGCGACTCGCATAGTACAGTCGCTACCGGCAGCGAGTTCGTCAGGATGGTCACCTGACTGCAGCCGCTGATTGCGCGGGCGAGCTCCAGGGTTGTCGTCCCTACGTCGATCAGGATTGTGCTGCCGTCCTCTATACGGGCCGCTGCTATTCTTCCGATGCTGCGCTTGGCCTCGCGGTTATGCGACTGTCGCTGCAGATACGGCGGTTCATCATTCGTGAAGCCTGTCTTCACAGCTCCGCCATAAACCCGCCGCAGCTTACCCTGCTCTTCCAGTGCGGCAAGGTCTCTCCGGATGGTCTCTGTCGACACCGAAAGTACGCGGGCCAATTCAGGAGCGCTCACCTTGCGGTGAATCTCGAGCCGCTCAAGGATGTGAAGCTTTCGTTCTTCTGATAAGATGGACAACGTCCGATGGCACCTCCATGATCAAGATTTCTGCAGTCCTCCGGATCCACTGCTAACGTCACCCCGGTTCCCTGACGAATTGGGAAGCGGTAGCGGTCATTCAGCATATCGGCTTGGATCTCTGTTTCACCTGTGCTAACCGTGCAGCGAATGAGGCTGCCAAGCACGGTTACTTCTGTTACATGGCCTTGTGCGGTCAGCGCAGAGCTATCCCGGAAGCTGTCATCTTGAGCCTTTACCCCATGAGCAGTCTCTTCATCTGCAGGCCTAAGCTTCACAGCCTCTGGTCGAATGGCGTATGCGCTCCCGGCCAGCTCCCGAAGTCCGAACACTGCCTCCATCTCCTGCCGGTTAAGCACGTTGTAATGGCCAATAAACCGGGCGGTAAAGGCGGAACTAGGCTCCGTATAAATCTCCTCCGGCCTTCCAGACTGGATAATCTGTCCCTCATTCATGATAAACACCCGGTCCGAAATCATTAGCGCTTCTTCCTGATCATGCGTGACGAAGATCATTGTCATTTTCAGCCGCTGCTGAATGCGGCGAAGCTCCATCCGCAGATTACGGCGGATCTTCGCATCAAGAGCACTTAACGGTTCATCCAACAGCAGCAGCTTTGGTTCAACCGCCAATGATCGGGCTAAGGCAACCCGCTGCTGCTGACCGCCAGACAGGCGGTGCGGATATTCCTTCCGTTTGCCCGAAAGTTCTACCAGCTCCAGCATCTCCTCCACCCTGCTCCTAATTTGCTCCCGGCGGTCTCCCCTCATCTTTAAACCAAAAGCGATGTTGTCGTAGACCGTCAAATTCGGAAAGAGAGCATACGACTGAAAAACCATACCTACATTCCGCTTCTTGGCTGGCAGCGTCGACAGCTCCACCCCATCCAGCAGGATCGAGCCGTTATCCATCACGTCAAGCCCGGCGATGCACCTGAGCAGCGTGCTCTTGCCGCAGCCGCTCGGACCAAGCAGTGTAAGCAGCTCCCCTTGTTCGGCCTCGAGGGACAGATTGTTCAGTACTTGTGAACCATTGAAGGATTTAGTAATCGCATTCAGCGTAAAGTATGAACCCATAGCTTACATCCTCCCTACCTGATATCTGGTGTCCGGAGTACCCATTTGCCCAGCCTAAGCAGCAGACCGGAAAGTACAAGCACAAAACCAAAGTACGCAATAGCCACAGCGCTTGAAAGATGACCGCTTTCGCTGAGCCGTTTATACAAGTAAATCTGCACTGTTTCGTAACGGCCGCCTACCAGCAGGTTGGCCAGGACAAACTCGCCGAAAAGAATAGAGAAGGACAGCAGAACCGACACCATAATTCCCGGTAAAATATTGGGCAGCACAACAAGCTTAAACGCTTGTGCCCGTGTCGCGCCCAGCAGCTCGGCTGCATTCGTCAGCTCACGAGCGTTGACAGTACGCAGCGCATTGCGGATGCCCTGGTACATATAAGGCAGAATGATAACAAAATAAGCGCCTATCAAAATCCACAAGGTTCCTGTTATAGGGACCGGTCCTCCTGAATAGATCCGGATTAGCCCGACTGCCATCACAACTCCAGGTAGCGCATAAGGAAGAAGCACCAGCGCATAGAGAAGCTTCTCCAGCTTTGGCATATATACGGTCACAATATAGATCGTCGGAACCATTATGATAATACTAAGCAGCACTGATAGTGTGCATACCAGCAGGCTTCGGCCCAACGATTCCATGAAGCGCGCGTCCTGCAGCATACCGGCGAACCATTCCAATGTCCAACCGCTCGGCAAAATGGTCGCCTGCCAATCCTTCGCTAGCGCGAACAGCAGCGTGGCCAGCAGAGGAAGCAGCAGATATACCATCAGCAGCACAATGACCGCATAGTGATAGCCTTTATTCTTCATCCAGCGAGGTCCCTCCTGACCTTCAGCATCATCCGCTCGTTTATCCACATCGCAAGCAGCATGGCTGCGGCGAGCAGTACGGCAAGCGCGCTTCCGAGCTCTGGCCTCACATAAACATCTCCTGCCGTCAATGACCCGATACGAATCGCCAGCAGGTTATAATTCCCGCCCACTAGCGCGTAGGCCGTTGCATAGGCACCCATAGCATTCGCAAACAAAATACTAAAGGTGCCCAGCATACCGGGAAGCAGAAGCGGCAGGCCGATATAGCGCCAGAACTGTACGGTTCCCGCCCCCAGCAGTCCGGAGGCCTCACGCCACTGCTCCTTAATGCCGTAATAGGTCGGGTACATGAGCAGAATGGCAAGCGGTATCTGAAAATACACATAGACGAGTACAAGACCGGTCCATGAATAAAGCTCAAATTCGCCCAGAACAGGCAGCCCAATATCGTCAAATAACAGCGTAAACAAGCCGTTATTGCCAAGTAGAATAATAAAAGCGAACGCCAGCGGCACACCCGCGAAGTTCGACGTCATATTCGAAATCATCAAAATCCGGTCCCTAACAGTCTCCGGCAGGCGTGTTATGGTATTAGCCGCTATCATCCCGACTGCCAGTCCGATAACGCTGGAATAAAGAGCGATGAGCACACTGTTGCGTATGGCCTTGGTATAAAAGGGATTGCTTAATGAGGTTAAATAGTGCTCCAGTGTAAGAGACGACCCCGCTTCCGCCCTAAAGCTGCTGAAGAGCATCGAGATCAGCGGTACAATTTCAAAGCAGGCTGCCATAAAAAGAAAGGGGAGCACGGCTGCCAAAAGCGGCCATGCAAACCGCCGGCTGCGTCTCATAACATTCCTCCCGTAAAGCCGGTCCCTCACTTATAGAGGGCCGGCTCTTATCACTAACGCTTAGCATCCAGGGGTTAATTAATATGGACAAGCACACGCTCCTGCCAAAGCTGCGGGAGCTTCTGCGACATTTCCTCCCAGGCTTTATAGTCCTCAACCGGCCGGGCTTTCTCGTATTGTGACGGATCAATCAGCTTGCTCTTCACATCCTCCGGGAGCTCTACTGACTCACGAATTGGACGGGCAAAGCCTTTGGCCAGATTGATTTGGCCTTCATCACTCAGAATAAACTCGCGCGTAAGCATGGCGGCATGGGGATGCGGAGCATACTTGTTAATAATCGTCGCATATCCGCTGACCACACTGCCTTCCTTGGGGATATTCACCTCGTATTTGTCCGGATCAAGGCTTTGACGGTAGCCGAGCGCGTTGAAGTCCCAAAGCATCGCAACCGAGATTTCGCCTTTCTCAATATTAGCTACCGTAAGCTCGGCCATGGAGATGCGTCCCTGCTTGGCCAGTTCTTCATAGAAAGCCAGGGCAGGCTCGAGATTGGTTTCATCTCCTCCGAGTGCATAGGCGGTAGCCAATACAGCCATTTGGGCTTGTGCAGCCTTCGTCACATCGCCTATCGCCACCTTATAATCGCCGTTCTTGATATCTTCGAAGCTTGCCGGCGGCTTGTCCACCAAATCCTTGTTCGCCATTACGGCAATCGTGCCTTGATAACCAAGAACCCAATGCCCATCTTCATCCTTTGCCCATTCAGGAATCTCATCCCAATACGTTGTTTTGTACGGCTGAGTTACCCCCTTTTCAACCGCTACCGGTCCGAATGCGATGCCAACGTCGCCAATATCTGCTGTGGGCTTGTCCTTCTCGGCTTCAAACTTGGCGATTTCCTCTGCACTCGACATGTCCGTATCCGTGTGGCTAAGTCCATACTCCGCCTTCAAATCTGCCCAAGTCTCAACCCAATTCGCCCAGGAATCCGGCATACCCACACTGACAACCTCACCCTCCTCTTTCGCCTTGGTGGTGATTTCCTCCAGACTGAGAGAGTTTCCGTCGATTGTGCTGCCTGCGGTTTCCTTGCTGCAGCCGGCAAGCCCTAATGCGAGCGCCGATGCGGCCAGTACGATGATCCCCTTCTTTAACCGATGCTTCATCCGTTTCTCCTCCTACTGAATACCAATGTGGATTGTTGTGCATTCATGAGGTTTTTATTCTGATTGCAGTATAAATGTAATTTGTAAACAAGGTTTCAACCCCATATGAATGATTTGTAAGCCACAAAAGGCCACAGCCAAGCATAAAACAACAAAAAGCTCTATCCTTGTGGATAGAGCCCTTACCATGCCGCTGCAATGTAAATTAAGTTATACGTCCCGGGTCGCTCCCCAGTCGTTCCCGCTTTCCATCTCCTGCTCCATAGCAAACTCAAAATCTTCAATATCAAACACCTGTACAGGCACTTCCGCATTGACAATGCGGTCCTGCAGTTCAAGCTGATCAGACAGGAGCGGGATTTGCAGACGGCTCGCTGTCAGAATCTGTTCCGTCTCAATCGGATCGAAGACTTCCCCGTATTGAGCATTGTCCATCGCATTAACGACGGTGAAGGATACTTCCCCGTTCAAAAGCAGCGGCGCACTTTCCCGCCAGGGTGACTGGAGTGCGCGTTCGATCTTTTTGCGGTTCAACGATTCCTGGAAAAATTGAATCAGCTCCGCGATCTTGGCCTTCACATGCCGGTCATCCTCCGGATCATCCATAACTGGCTCCGCGCCTTCCTTCATATCATACAGCTCCATGATGGTAGAGTAAGGGATGACATATTCTACCGGACGGGCCGGAACGAGCAGTTGACCGTAGGTTGCCACCATAACGGCTTCAATGACAAAACGCCGACGCATGGCTGATTCCTCCTTGTAAGTAGACAGTACCAACCTATTATACAACATAATGGCGCTCGTACACAGAGCGATTCGTTGATCTTGCCTTCGGGTAGGAGGTACAATAGGTTTACTTGTTACTTACCGTTCCGAGGAGGCTAACCATGATTAAGGAACCTGTTATTATAATAGGCGCTGGTCCATGCGGGCTGGCAGCCGCAATTGAACTGCAGCAGACAGGCATCGATCCGCTCGTTATCGAGAAAAAGAATGTGGTCCATTCGATTACCCAGTATCCTGTATATATGCAGTTCTTCAGCAGCCCAGAGCTGCTGGAAATCGGCAATATCCCTTTCACGACCGCAGGTGACAAGCCGAGCCGTCTTGAGGCGCTTAACTATTACCGGAATGTTGCGCTGCGGCATGAAGTAAGACTTCAAACCTACACCGATGTTACAAGCGTTGTTCTTCTTGAGGAGGGCGGTTTCCGACTTGAGGCGCGAAACAAAGCAGGAAAAGAGCTTATCTATCAAGCAGAGCAGGTCATCGTTGCGACCGGCTATTTTGATCATCCGAATATGCTCGGTATTCCGGGTGAGGAGCGGGACAAGGTCAGCCATTTCTTCCGGGAGGCACATCCCTATACGAAGACACGGGTCGTTATTATCGGTGGCAGCAATTCCGCTATTGATGCGGCACTGGAACTTCAGCGGGTAGGCGCTGATGTCACGGTCGTCTACCGGGGGGCAGGCTATGCGGCAGGCATTAAGCCATGGGTCCTCCCTATTTTTGAAAGCAAGGTATCCAAGGGGCAAATCCGGATGATGTTTGCATCACAGGTTACAGCTATCGATGAGGATACAGTGACCATCAGGACACCCGTAGGCATAGAGCAGCTGGACAACGATTTTGTCCTGGCATTGACTGGCTTTCATCCTGACCGGGAATTCCTGACCGCAGCAGGCGTTCGTATTGAACCGGAAGGCTATCCGTTCTTTCAGGAGGACACCATGGAAACCAACGTCCCGGGACTTTATTTGGCTGGTGTTGTAGCCTCGCGGCGCGAGGCCAATGAAATTTTTATCGAGACCGGGCGCTTCCACGGCCGCAAGATCGCTGCTCATCTTAAGACAAAAACCCGCCCGTAATGGGCGGGTTTTCACTTTCTCAAACCCGCATTCTCCACGGGGCTCTAATAAGACAGTCAACGCAAACGCTGCTCTAACAGCCTCTCCAGCTGCTTTCTGTGGCTTTCAACCCAGTGAAACACGGCCGCTGCCTTACGGGTTTGCTCCATCCAGACAGCGGGTTGATCCAGGCTATTCGACAGCCTTACGGCAAAGTGCAGCCAGACATCCGCCATTCTCAGCTTCATCAGATCAGGAATACTCAATAATTCAGACTCTGAGTATTTACGAGCGGAGCCTAGGCCATCAGCGAATAACTTAATCTTGTTAAGAGGATCGCCGCTGTTCTTCTCTCCGATAAAATCGAGCATTGGAATAGCAGCCTCCATGACTGCCGTGTCGCGGGTGACAAATTCGAAGTCAAGAATGCCGGTTATATGCTCCCCGTCCGCTACTGCATTTGAGAAGTTCACGTCACCGTGAATCCAGTGCTCAGGGAGCCGTTTGATAGCTGACAGCTGCTGCTTCAGCCGCTCTACCTGGTCACTGACATATTCGACTTCACTCCGGACATCATTGGAGAGTCCTCTCGACTCTGCAAGATGAATCAATACATCCATTGTCCAATCCGAGTAGCTGTCAGCCAGCTCATGGTAAGGCTCGTACAACGGCCTGCTGTCCGTTCTTATCTCCATCATTGCCAGCGACAGCAGACCAACCGCCCTGCCGAGCCCGGCCACATGAGAGGCACGATCGGGATTCGGCCGTTCGCCCTCTATAAACTCGTACAAGGCAGCCAGCTTGCCTTCCGGTGATACGGTCACCGTAGAGCCGTTTCGATTAACAACCGGTACGGGAACCTTAAGGGAATAAGTACCGCTAACCGCCATTAATATGTCATGCTCCAGCTGCACTTTAGCAGTATCATTGTGATTATCGTACACGCGAAGCACATAACGCTTGTCTCCGGCATCGATCATTCGGGTAGTGTTGTTCATCCCGCTTTCCCGTTGTTCACAGCGCCAAGGCTCCTCCCAGTCGTACTGCTGCAAAAAGATGGCGAACCGCTCCTGCTCAGGGCAGGTCCGGCTGCCATGCAGCTGCTTGCTCTCCATCTCCTCGTCGCCTGCCTTCATGGTTCGTAAATCATCTTCCTGGTCATTCCGCCGTCTATAATCAGATCCGTCCCTGTCACAAAATCATTCCCCGGATCGGTCAGATATAAGCACGCACGCGCAATATCATCCGGTCTGCCAACCCTGCCGGCCGGATGCTGGTTATGATCGGCTTCCCGCAGTGCTTCGTAATTCCCGATCTCAATCCAGCCTGGGCTGATAGAATTAACTCTAATGCCATCTGGGCCTAGTGACGCTGCCAAAGCGTGAGTGAGCGCTGATATGCCGCCCTTCGAGGCAGCGTAGGCTTCCGTATTAGGCTCTGACATTATAGCCCGTGTAGAAGATATATTAACTATGGCTCCGCTTGATCCCGTCTTCCTTAATCTGGCAGCAGTTTCTTTAGCACACAGGAACGCCGCACGCAAGTTCACATTCAGCACACTGTCCCATTCAGCGACCGTCAAATCAGTCAACTTCTTCGTAATACCGAAACCTGCATTATTAATAAGCGTATTGACCAGCCACCCATGCTTGTCCAGCCTGTCAAATAGTCTTTCTATCTCTGCTGGCTGCTGCAAGTCAGCAGGTATAATCGTATATTCAAAAGCCTGTCCATGCCGCATAATCTTCTGCTCCAGCCCGGCACACCGGTCTTCAAGATCGGTAGCAGCTACACGCCAGCCGGCCTGCAGGTAGGCTTCCACAAGGACGGAACCGATACCGCCGGCCGCGCCTGTAATCAACACCGTTCCCTTGGTTGTCATCAGCGTATTCCTCCCTCTTCTTCGGTCTGTCTTCGGTCTGTCTTCAGCTTGTCAATCACCAAGAGCCGGACGGTTTCCCGTCCGTTATTTTACATTATTATAAGCGGCCCGGTACCTGCTGGCAAACGGTCATATTGCTCCTTGAGGCGCTTGCCAGACCCATCAACTTCTGTCGAGCCGCTCCTGAAATTTTCGTCGATTACGAAAATTTTCTGCAGTTTTTTGCGCTTCCCCGGGAAATACAAGCGGGGAAATGAATTAGCTGAAGTAAATATAATTCCGCTCTTCGGCAAGCAATCTGCTGCGTTCCGGCACCGCCCGTGAAGTTCTGTACGCTTTGCGCCCTTCTCCCCTGCCGGCTCCCAGGACGGCTGCAGTGGCGGCGGAAAGACAGATGAACAGCATATATATAACCGTCATCCCGCCGATCCAGCAGGATACAGCTGCCGCTGCTCCACACCACAGCAAACCGGCAGAGGCTATTGGCCTGCTCCATTTTCCCATATGGAAACAGCCTCTATCCGCCTCCTCGTCAAAGCGAAGCAAATGCAGTATCATCAGTACGCCATAGGTGCTGTAGCTAAGGCCTGTCGTGCAGGCGGTCATGGTCATAATTGTTTGCAGCTCGAATCCCTTGTCGCCCAGCAAGACAGCCATTAGAAGGGCAATGACGATAATACCACTGATCAAAGTGGCTTTGACTGGTGCATGGAATCTCGAAGAGACCTGTGATACCAGTGAAGCCGCCGGGAATGCTCGATCCCTCGCCATTGCGAACAGCAGACGGGAAGAAGCGAATATGCCGTTATAACCGCCTAACCACAGTCCATACAACGCGGCCCCTATAATGAGTGACTGAAGGGTTATTCCAAAGCCGCTAAAGCTTCCAATAGTCGAAGCAACTGTCACAAGATCTGTGTATCCCGCCGACCGCAGGACCGGATGCATCAAGGCCAGCATGCAGAAGATGAAACAAACAAAACCGAATATGTATTGGTAAGACACAGACAAGAACATTGACCACGGAACTTGACGGCCCGGCTCCGCCGTCTCTTCCGCTGCATAAGCCGCTGTATCAGCCCCCAAAAACATACGCATCAGCAGCAGAAGCGCTGCAGCTCCGCTGTATAAACTGATATCCTCTCCGTCCGCGGTCTGGAACAGACGCCCTGCATCTATCCGGTCTATATCACCAAGCCACACAACACATGTAACGACGGCAATCACGGCGGCAGTCTGTATCCATATCCCCGCTGCGGGCAGCCGGGACACTGCTGATGAACCGAAAATATGGCAGGCCATCTGCAATCCCGTAAGCAATACGGCTATCGCAAGCATGAACGCCAGTCTCCAAGAGCTTTCAGACAGAGCCGGAACCAGATTGGTAATTAGTAATGCGGCGACTCCATTCGCCACTACTACCAGAGTCATCTGTCCGCCCAGCAGCAGCCAGCCTATTACATTTCCCGCCCACCCGCCTGCAAGCTTTTTGGTCCAGTGGTAAGGCCCTCCAGCGAGTGGACATGCTGAAGCAAGCTCCGCCTTGGCTGTATAGAGCATCACAGCAAAAAAAGCGGCTATCGGCCATCCAAAGCCGAAACCGGCAGGTCCTACATAGCTTAAAACCGGCCCCAGACAGATTACAGCGCCTCCCAGAACAGACATGGAAGAGAACGATAACCCAAAGGACGACAAGGCACCGATTCTTCGATTCAGCTGCTGTGGATAGCCCATGCGGTTTAGCTGCTGTTTATCTTCAATAAAGCGAATATATAAGGGAGTTCCGCCCGTATAGTGACCCCAACCTGTTTCCCGGCTCCCGGCCCTCCAGCCCAGTACTGCAATTACGATGCATACGAATGAAAAAACAAGAAGCCCTGCCAACGTAATCCCCATAGCTTCCACCTCCATAGGGTTAGTCTATGACAGATGAAAGCTAGAAAGACTATTGACAGGGCAGAATGATGAACGTTGGATGAGCATGGCACAGGACATCTATAAAATGCCGTATCGCTGAAGGATCATCGTTAACGCACATGCGACTGTCCAAGAAAGGACGTTTAAGATAAGCCCCTGAGCAACAGCAGGTGCCGAATTTCCGCGCAGCGTTATCCAATTCACAGCGGCAACAAGCCCGGCGTAGCCGGCAGCAATCAGGATGCCGAATATCTGGTCGATCCGTTCTGAAGGCTGCATAAATCCGTATACCAGCACGACGACACCTGCCAGCACGTAAGGAAATATGAAGCCAAGTGCCGCATTGGCAGCTATACCTGCCCATTTGCTCATCAACGGTCCACCCTTCTCCTCAATTGTCACCGGCTGCGGCCCGCCTTAACGCTCAAGTACCTGCAGCTGCTGCAGCACATACCGCCTTAGCTTCTCAATATCAAAAGGTTTGGTGAAAAATTTCTCAACGCCAAGCTTGCGTGCCGTTTCAACCTTATCTACGTCCCCATATGCCGATATCATGACCGTCTGTACATGCGGATCTATCCGGCGTATTTCCTTCAAGGCCTCCAGGCCATCCATATCGGGCATCTTCAGGTCAAGCAGCACAAAGTCAATCTCATTGTCGCGAAACTGTTCGATAGCCATCTTGCCGCTGGACGCTTCATGTACGGTAAGACCTGATGATTGGAAGACTTCCGCCAGCAGCATGCGGATAGCGGCCTGATCGTCGACAATCAGAATGCTGGGAGGCCCTTCTTTGCCAGCATCTCCTCTGCCGGTGGTTAGCGAAGTGCCTGCAGTTTTGAGGCCTTTTGCCGTTTCTGCCCCCCGCTCTCTAATCAGACGTTTACTTCCTTCTTTAATGCGGTTTCTGTTTGTTATAAATAGCAGTAATCCTATGATTGTGATAGCCAACACTGTCAATACGAGGATAAGGTAGGTGTCCATGCAGCCGCTCCCTAATGTCAGATACCTAACTTCATTCGACAGTGACCGTCAAATTCCCTTCTTTCAAGCATCACGACCATGGAGAGACATTCTCATATCAAACCATGCAATGCCCCCATGCCGAGAGGATGACTCGCCGAGATATTCAAATCCGAGCTGTTCATAAAAGGGTATCAGATGCTCCTCGCACATCAGAATGATGGATGCCAGACCGTCTTCCACTGCCGATTGAACGATTTGCCGTACCAGCAGGCTTCCGATTCCTTTCCTCTGGCTGTCTGAGCTCACGGCCACTGTCAGTATGCAAAAATTCGGACCTTCTTCCTGTTCCTGATGACTTCCTTTCATTTCGTCAGAACTCGTATCCTCCTGAAAGGTTCTGACGCCATTGACGATGCCGACCAGCCTTCCGCCTATCCATGCCCCCCAAAAACACCCGGGGTATCTGCCCAGCCGGTAACGAAAGGCCTCCATTGTTGCTGCCGCTTCCTCTGTATAGGATGCCGCCTCCAGCCCGTATGCTTTATCTAGATGGTCCGCCGTCATCCTCCGCAGCTCGCAGCGGCTCACAGCATCATCTTCTCCCGCTGCATCAGTCGTCTGCCGGTTATGTCAAACACGATATCTCCTCCGCTTAAGCCAACCAGCCGGTCTGCGAACCGTTCCGCCCAATCGGCCTGTGTAAGAACCGTCACAATGGTAATCCCCTGGGTGCTGCAGAGCGCTTTCAAATCCTTAAGGATTTTTTCCGCTGAATGAGGGTCTAGTCCAGTTACCGGTTCATCTGCCAGAATCACCTTCGCTCCATGGACCAGTGCCCGGGCAATCGCCACTCTCTGCTTTTCGCCGCCGCTTAAGTGTTCGGCTTTGGTATGCGCCTTGTCCAGCAGGCCAAGCTTTTCCAATACATCCATGGCTCCCATATAGTCATCGCTGCGGACCATGCCCGTCAGCATACGCCACCATGGTGTCTGATGCCTTGTCCCTACCAGAACATTCTTCAGTGCCGACCTGTTCGGGTTCAGCATTGGCGTTTCCGCTAGATAAGCAAACTCTCGCCGCACTTTAGCCTTGCCGGCTAACCCCTTCTTGCGCACATCCACGCCCTCCAGCTTATAGCTGCCGCTTGTCCACTCCTCCTGCATCGCCATGCATTTGAGGAGCATGGATTTACCGCTTCCGCTCCCGCCGAGCACCGCAATGAATTCACCGGGGTGAACTTGCAAATTAATATCATCCAGCACTTTCTGCCCGGCCGGCAGTTGTTTGGTCAGATGCTCGATTTTGATCATGAACGTTCCCCTTTTCTCATGCCTCTAAGAAAATAGTTTAAGGGAAAAAAATAATACTTTCCACACGAACAAATGTTTGGTATAATAAGGAAGGGAACAAATGTTCCCGAGCTCATTCATTTCTTACCTATTCGGAGGTGTATGATCATGCGCAGCTGCGAGCACTACAGATTTATCGAGCGTCACCGGCCATATCGGGATTTGACCTTTAAGTTTTATTCAGACGGGGCTTTAACGATTATTGACAACAATGCGGAATCGGTCGTAACACCGAAGGAACTGAAGGGTGAGAGCCTGGATTTCTATGTACGCAAGAGAATTTCCTTCATTAAGAGCGATCTGGCTGCCAAGAAGCAAAAATACGCTTAAACAGACTGCTCACATAGAATAATAGTAAAGAAGGGATCTCTAACCGATCCCTTCTTTTACATGTGTTCCTCCAGTGACTAAGGAAGCTCTTTCTCAATATTGTTCATATTAGGCGGCCGGTCGGCTGCTTTTTTGGGCTTTTGGGTGATCGCTTCCTCTTTATTCGACTTCATATTCTGCTGATGCTCGGTCTCCTCGCTGCGGTTATAAGGCATGTTCGGTTCACCTCCACCGACTCATTATGCAGCAAACGGCGGATGTTTATGCGAATTGACGGATGGAGTGAGATACGGTAGATTGGAAACGAGACAGGACAGGATGTATAGATAAGGAGAGACCTTATGAAACAGACGATTATGTTCGATTTGGATGATACGTTAGTGCACTGCAATAAGTACTTCTATCTAGTCATTGACCAGTTTGTCGATTTGATGAAAACCTGGTTTGCTTCACACCCGCTTACCACCGAGGAAATACGAGACAGGCAGACGGAGATCGATATCGCCGGCGTACAGACCTCCGGCTTTAAGAGCGAGCATTTTCCGGAATCCTTTGTCGAGACTTACCGCTATTTTTCAGGGCTTTACGGACGCAAGACCAACTCGGCAGAAGAGGATCATTTATGGAAGCTTGGCCTGTCGGTCTACGAGTCGGAGACAGAGCCTTATCCTTATATGGAAGAGACACTGCTCAAGCTGCAGCTGGCAGGACATGATTTGCATCTTTATACAGGAGGAGAACCACTCATCCAGTTCAAGAAGATAGAACGCTTTCAACTTGAACGATACTTTAATGAGCGGATCTATGTCCGTCAGCATAAGGATATTCAAGCACTCGAGTCCATCGTGAGTGAACAAGGCTTTGACCGAGAAAATACCTGGATGGTCGGGAACTCCATCCGGACAGATATTGTTCCCGCTTTGACGGCTGGCATCCATGCCATCTATATTCCTACGAAGACTGAGTGGCAATATAACATTGTCGAAATTAATGTGGAGCCGAAGGGACAATTCTTAACCCTCCAGCACCTGCCCGATGTACCGACAGCCATCAACGAGTACGCAGCTGGTAAGTAAGACTCATTCTGGCAGCATTAAGCCCTTCTTATCTCTCTGTAACCCATGCTAGGTCACCGGCGCTCAGCGCCGCTGGCCCAATAGCTGGGCCGTGACAGCGCCGGAGGCAGCTTAGTTTGTTCATCTCCCCTGGCCGAATTAACTTGTCCCTGCACTAGGAAGATACTGTCTGTTAGATCGGCACCCCGTATATCTGCATCCCGCATATCCGCGCCTATTAAATCAGCCCACCGTAGATTCGCATCCCTTAAATCTGCCGCGATCAGGTAAGCCCCCCGCAGGTTCGCGCCTCTAAGGTCAGCTCCCTTCAGCTTGGCTCCAATCAGATCCGCTCCGCGGCCGAAAGCTTTGCGCCTGCCGGAGGAACCTTTTGTAGCCCGTTCAGCCCCCGCTCGTATTAGCTCACTTGTCTCCATCAGGAGCTCATTCACTTCGGCTCGATGCCGTGTGACATCTATCGTCATAACGGATTGTGCATCCTGCCGGGTAAGTTGTCTCGTCTTATTGAGCATGTCTTGAAGCTTCGTGTGAATGGGATGAGCCTGCTCACGTGTCAGGGCTTCTGTCAGGTACCACAGCATTTCATGAAGCTGACGCATTATGGGAAACACCTCGAACATAAGCTCGGCGGATTCCGGCGCCTGCCGCCAGCTGTGGCTGCCAAAGGTCACTTGCGAAACCTGTTGGCCCGCACCAAAGCAGTCATAGACTGTACATCCGCGGAAGCCCTGCTCCCGCAGTCCGGCATGAATGCTGCAGCGGAAATTCTCTTGCAGGTTGTGACATGGACTGCCTGCATTCTTGTCCATCGCGAAGTCAGCAGATGCTGCAAACGGCAGTGCAACACAGCATAAGCCGAAGCACTGCTCACAGTCAGCCTTCAAGAGGTTCCGGTAATCTTCCGTCCCCTCGGCTACATTAAAATTAGACACAACATTTCTCCTCATTTCATCTATCTGTTATCCGGAGGCCCACGCTTCTCATGAGTTTAGGTGTCCAGCAGGGTAGTTATTTTGCCGCTATCCCGGTCCTCAAGAACCAGCTTCCCCTTTACCTCTGTCTGTCCGCGCTTAAAGGTCAGTTTGCGTGTTTCACCCTTCTCAACCAATGAAGCCGCCATGGAAGCGGTTATGGTCTTGCCTTCATACCCTTTCCATATTACGAATGTGCAGCCTTCCCTGAAGCGGCTGCAGCCAAAGCCCCTCTTGCCCTCTATTAAAGTACCGCCGCAGCCTGTCCGCGGACAGGCTGGGAGCGCCTGCTGCTTCTTAACGCTATCCTTAGCTAAGCGCGCAGGCTTGGCTGACTCCGTTCCTTCCGCTTTAGCGGGGCTAGTGGCTGCCCTGGCACTCCGGCTGGCACTGGAGACACGGGTGCTTCTAGTCCCCTTTCCCGACTTGCGGCGTTCACGCTCCTCCTTGAACACTTCAGCTGAAGAAGGCAGCTGCCGGCTGACCTTCTCAACAACCATAGCGGCAAAGCGCTTGACATTATCCATAAACTTCTCATCGGATGCTTCACCCTTAGAGATTTGATGAAGCCTCTGCTCCCAGCGGCCTGTCATCTCTGGCGAAGTGAGCACCTCTACTCCGGCATCCCGGATCAGCTCAACAGCTGCAATGCCTTTTGGGGTAATATCAAGCTTCTTGCCGGCGAGCGTAATATAGCCCACTTGCTTTAACCGCTCGATCGTGGCTGCTCGTGTAGCTGGTGTACCAAGCCCCGTATCCTTCATAGCCTCCCTCAGCTCGTCGTCCTCGATCGATCTGCCGGCACCCTCCATTGCCTTCAGCAAGGTGCCTTCGGTGAACGACTTGGGCGGCTGTGTGGACTTCTCCGTTATTTCAGATTTTCGGCATTTCGCTGGTTCTCCCGCCCGCAGATCAAAGCCTCCTTCAAGGAGAAGCGTTTCATCCTCCGCCTCATCCGCTCCGTCATCCTTCTTACGCTTCCCGCGCCCCTTTGCCGGTTCTTGTCCGGCATCGGGAAGGACAATTTTCCAGCCTTGTTCGACCAGCTCCTTGACCTTCGTCTTAAAGGTCTCCTCTTCAACAACGGTAAGCAGCTCATGGTGACGATATAAGGCTGGCGGGAAGAAATGCGATAGAAACCGGCGAACCACCAAATCATATATCTTCTGTTCGTCAGCAGACAGATTGCCTGCTTTCTTGGCTGTCGGCAAAATCGCATGGTGGTCCTCTACCTTGGAAGGATTGCAAACCGCCTTGTTCCCCTTGTGCACTCTGCCGCGGTCCGCCTGTCTAGCCAGCTCACCGTAGGTTGTGCCGGACTGCAGCATTTGCAGCGTCTTGTGCATGACCGGTATATTTTCCTCGGTTACGTAATTGGAATTGGTACGCGGGTAGCTGATCACTTTATGTTTCTCGTATAGAGATTGAGCTATATCAAGCGTCTTCTTGGCGGAGAAGCCGTGCTTGCCATTCGCTTCCCGTTGCAGAAGAGTAAGGTCATAGAGACGGAACGGATACTCCTTCTGCTCGGTGACCTCATAAGACGCTACGCGTCCTTCTTTGCCGTTTACCTTGGCAGCAAGCTCCTCTGCTTTCTCCTTGTTAGTCAGCCGGTCACCCTGCCACAGTCCACGGTAGGCTGTTTCCCCCGATTTGAAGTGGCCGTGCAGCAGGTAATAGGTTTCAGGCTTGAAGTTCGTAATTTCCTGATGACGGTCATAAATAAGCGATAATACGGGCGTCTGCACCCTCCCAACTGACAGGAGGGCACGATGCCGGATAGTGAATGCCCTGGAAGCATTCATTCCGATCAGCCAGTCGGCTTCACTCCTTGCCCTCGCGGCGCGTGTCAGCGGCTCGTAGTCCGTATCGCTCTTCATCGACTCGAAGCCTTTGCGGATCGTCTCCGGCGTCAAATCGGATATCCACAGTCGTCGCACCGGCTGTCTAAGCTTGAGATACCGGACAATCAGATGGAAAATCAGCTGTCCTTCCCGCCCGGCGTCACATGCATTGACCATGTCACCGCACCGCTTCGCGAGCTCCCCAATTGTTTTGAGCTGGTCCTTGGTCCGGGGGTTTGGCCACAGCTTAAAAGTATCCGGAATAATCGGAAGGTCCTCCGCATTCCAGCGCTTATAGCGCGCATCATACTGATCAGGCTCAGCCAGCGATACCAGATGGCCGATGGCCCAAGTGATAATATACCGCTCCCCTTCAAGATAGGTGCGGCGGTTCTGAGCCTTCGGCTCGATTACCGCCGCGATTGTTCTCCCCATGTCCGGTTTTTCGGCAATAATCAATGTTTTCACAGCAGCTGCACTCCATATCTCAAGAGATTCCATAATATATATTATGTAAACTTACATTAGAACTATATCTACTATATACTCTATCAGGCACCCTTCATTATACCATGTTAATTAATCTTCTACTAACCTATTGTCCGAGTTAGTGCTGTCATTAGCTCCGGTATCCACTTCTATTCCCTATACTGAATACGCGCCACCATAAGCCTGCTTCGCTCCCACAGTAATTGAAAAGGTCTTAAATCCACTTGGCCTTCTTGAAGCCTTGACAGGTCGGCAGGCAGCTGCTCCAGAGCTGCGATCCCGAACGTGCACAGGAGCTAATCACCCATGGGCAGTGGTGACACAACAAGCGGTGTGTATCAAAAAAATAAGTACGATACGAATTAATCCGGGCAATCTGGATAAAATTATCCATCACCCAGCTCCAGGCGTTCTCCTCAGGCTCAATTAATGACATCAGACTTGACAGCGTTGTTAAGACAGCAAAAAGCGCAAAAGAATCCTTCCTGTCCCCTGGCACGGTACCAAGTGGATCAGAAGTCCTTTCACGCTCATTGGTATAACTATTATGTATGTCGCGGAATAGTTCTATTAGGATTATTGCTGGACAAAGGCCTGCATGCTTGCAAAAATGCTAGCAACACCTTTGTGCCAATTGGGGTCCTCTGCATACTGCCGGTTCAACCAGCGGATCGGCTCCATATCATCTGGCTTGTCTCTGCTTAGCCGAACGATTGTCCGGGCTGCAATAGCTGAAGAGTCGTATATATCAGTATTAAAGTCCTGCCAGCTGTGGAAAACGTTAAACGGATTATTGGCGATTTGCAGGGCACGCTTATTCGTGCGGGGCACAAAGCCCTGTTCTTGTCCGGTAATCGCAAACAGCAGCAGCGGATGAATATCAAATGTTTGTGCCGTATCTATGATCGCTTCAAAATACGGAGACTCAGCCAGCATCGATGATCTCTTCTTCAGGTAAAGTTTTAGTCTGTCTTCATTTACTAGCGTATACCGCAGGCCGGCAGGCAGTTCATTGCCTTTGTAGTAGCTGGTTATCGCAGGATATCCCGTGCTGCCTAATGTCTTTACGTTTTCAACAGCTGTCCCCATCTCCTTGGGCAGGTCTGTCCTGCTGCTCTTCCAGCTGTAGTACAGGATACCCGAACTTATGCCGAGGATCAGGAACAGTACAAGAGAGCTTGCTGCAGCGGATTTGCCTTTCCATGAAGCTTGTCTGTTTGGCTCTACTTGCAGCTGAGATAAGCTCTCGTCAACTCCCGCGGCCTCTGCTGAGACCGCCACTTCTTCTTCAAATGTCTGCCTTAGATGAAGCCAGAGTGACTCAGGATCGTTGGATCTATGTAAGAAATCACGAAGTTTATCCAGGGAAAGCCCTGCTGAGTCTTGTGGTAAATTGATACCTGCCTGCTTTGTAAGCCAATTGTGTAAGGGCACCTTCAGTTCTTCTTCTTCAACGGGCATCTCCAATACTGCGGCCATAACATCGGATAGATTTACAGAACGCTGCTCTGCCGCAACCACGCTTCGGATGAGCATATCAGCAAGCTCCTGCTTACCTGGGAGAGGCAGTTCCGGCAGCTTTCGGAATATCACCCTCTTGATTGCATCAGCTATGATTTCTGCCTGTTGGCCCGGTGTGAGATCCTTATGCTTATACCGGACATATTGGCGGATGTTCCCGATCTCCTCCATCGATAAGATTGAGGCTTTCTCCTCTGCCAATATCCCTTACCTCCCGAGTGCGTAAATCCGATACTTGTTTTATTTTACCACATTAAACTTCTTGTTGGGATACTAGCTGTAAGATCCGCTGCTGCATATTGGGCGATTGGATAAACGATGCAAGCTGCTCCTTCTCCTGAAAGGTGAACTGGTATTCGCAGTCAATCCCTTCGTCCTGAGGAACGATCTGTACAATCAAGCCTTCCAGATTCGTAATAACCAGCGCGGTCAATTCAATGATGTCGCTCGGTACTTCAGCACTTTCTGCAGTAAGCTCGAATCTGAGTTCTATATCAACCCACTGGTCAGAACGCACCTCCATTCGTACCGGTTCCAAGCCGGTAAACTTCAGCTCTGTAATCGTATCAGATCCATATTTAATCACACCTATCGCCTCCTCGCTTGGTTGGTTCAATCATAATATGACTTGCCCTAAAGTCAGAAAAAAAGCGCCTTTCGGCGCTTCTTGATCTGACTGCTGCACAGCAGTTGATATCTATTAAGGCAGGATCGAGGATCCCATCAAATATTTATCTACTTCGCGTGCAGCTTCGCGGCCCTCGTTAATAGCCCATACCACAAGGCTCTGACCACGGCGCATATCGCCAGCTGCAAATACTTTATCCACATTGGTCGTATACTTACCGTACGGCGCTTTTACGTTCGTACGACGGTCCTGTTCCAGTCCAAGCTGCTCTACGAGCGTATTCTCCGGACCCTCGAAGCCGACAGCGATCAATACAAGATCAGCCTTCCAGACCTTCTCAGTACCAGGAATTTCTTTATATATCTTGCGGCCTGTCTCATCGACATAACGCTCAATATTAACTGTGTGAAGCTCGGTAACGTTGCCGTTCTCATCGCCAACAAACTTCTTGGTTAGCACGGAAAACGCACGCGGATCTTCACCGAAGACTGCTTTGGCCTCTTCTTGGGCATAATCCAACGTATATACATTCGGGAATTGCGGCCATGGATTCGTAATCGGATCCCGTTCCAGCGGCGCCTTTGCATGCGTACCGAACTGGGTCACCGATTTACAGCCATGACGGAGAGCAGTAGCTACACAGTCCGTACCGGTGTCGCCGCCACCGATTACAATTACGTTCTTGTCTTTGGCCGAGATATAATTACCGTCCTCCAGATTGGAGTCCAGATAGCTCTTGATGGTTGCGTTGAGGAAATCCATTGCCGGGTAGATGCCTTTGTTCTCACGGCCTTCCATGCTGACATCACGTGCCTTCGTTGCACCTCCGCAGAGAACGACTGCATCGAACGAATCAACCAGCTCTTTGGCTGCAATGTCTTTGCCGATTTCGGTATTCGTTACGAATTCAACGCCTTCAGCTGCCAGCAAATCAACACGGCGCTGAACAACCTTCTTGTCCAGCTTCATCGTTGGAATGCCGTAAGTCAGCAATCCGCCAATACGGTCTGCACGCTCATATACCGTTACCGAATGGCCGGCTTTATTGAGCTGAGCCGCACAAGCCATACCTGCAGGTCCGGAGCCGACAACAGCTACCCGTTTACCTGTCCGCACTTCCGGCGGCTGAGGTACAACCCAGCCCTCGTCAAAGCCTTTATCTATAATAGCCTGCTCAATCGTCTTAATCGTAACCGAATCGCCGATCAAACCTACCGTACAAGATCCCTCACACGGTGCTGGACATACACGTCCAGTAAATTCCGGAAAGTTGTTCGTCTTGTGAAGACGGTCAAGCGCTTCGCGCCACAGCCCGCGGTAAACAAGGTTGTTCCATTCGGGTATCAGGTTATTAACCGGGCAGCCAGAGGCTCCTCCGGCCATCTCAATACCTGTATGACAGAAAGGCGTACCGCAATCCATGCAGCGAGCGCCCTGCGTACGAAGCTGGTCCTCCGAGAAATGCTTGTGAAACTCTTCCCAATCCTTAATCCGTTCAAGCGGATCGCGGTCAGCGGGCAGCTCCCGCTTATATTCCATAAAACCTGTTGGTGTCGACATGCTCACAGTTCCCCCTCTAATTGCTAGTTGCCGTAACTACCCTCTCAATAAACTATAGTAGGAAATTCGGATGAATTCAATGAAAAAAACCATCCAGCACTCTCTTTACTAATCTATTATCATGATAATTAACTACATACCGGATAATTCTTAATCCTAAGCTTGAATGCATGGCTATACAGTTATATTAAATTATTATACCATTTTCGACATGGGCCTGTGTACCCTGCCATGCTTGCAATTTTTGACGCTTATATTAGAACATCCTAGCATTTTGACAAGGGAACGATAATGGATTATCCGTATAATCATTTGCACTTTATGCCATATATTCGTGAATCAACCACTCACATTTATTCCTTACCGGTACGCCTCTTGTAGGTATTGAAATGAAACGAATATTCATGGCGGTCATCCTTAGGATGGAATTTACTCTCGGTTAGTTCCCATTCCTCGTCAGAAAAATCGGGGAAGCAAGCGTCCCCCTCCACCTCAGCATCGACCTCTGTAAGCAGGATGATGTCCGCATGTGGCAGGAGCTGTTTATAGATTTCCGCTCCTCCGATAATCATCAGATCTTTTGTGCCATATTTTTGCAGCGCTTCATCCACCGAATGCACAACCTCGCAGCCTTCCATTTGAAAATCCTTATTACGGGTCAATACGACATTGGTCCGGTTCTTAAGAGGTCCATGAAACGAATCCAGCGTCTTCCGTCCCATAAGCACCGTTGTCTCCAGGGTTGTCCGCTTGAAGAAAGACATATCATCGGGAAGCTTCCAGGGCAGATCATTGTCTGCCCCGATAACCCGGTTCCGCGCCATGGCGGCTATCATTGTGATCGTCATGTGCGTCCCTCCTAAATCGTTCTATACCGATACCGAGGCCTTGATGGTCGGATGACTGACATAATCAACAATTTCGAAATCTTCGAACTTGTAATCGAAGATCGAATCCGGCTTACGCTTAATTACAAGCCTAGGCAGCGGATAAGGCTCACGCGTGAGCTGTAGCTTAACCTGCTCGATATGGTCCTTATAAATGTGGACGTCGCCGCCGGAATAAATAAAGTCTCCGACTTCCAGGTCACACTGCTGGGCGATCATATGAGTCAATAAGGCATATTGGGCAATATTGAAAGGGAGTCCCAGGAAAGTGTCCGATGAACGCATAGTTAGCATGCAGGACAGCTTGCCGGCAGCTACGTAAAACTGGAACACAAAGTGGCACGGGGGCAGCTTCATCTGGTCGATCTCCGCGACATTCCAGGCGCTCACAATATGTCTGCGGGAATCGGGATTTTTCCGGATGGATTCGACTACCTGAGCGATCTGGTCGATTTTCTTGCCATCCGCGCCCTGCCAGGCTCTCCACTGCGACCCGTATACAGGACCCAGTTCACCGTTCTCATCGGCCCATTCATTCCAGATACGAACACCATTTTCCTGAAGGTACCGTACATTTGTCTCGCCCTTAAGAAACCAGAGGAGCTCATGAATGATTGACTTCACATGCATTTTCTTCGTTGTTACAAGGGGAAAACCTTCCGACAGATCAAAGCGGAGCTGACGGCCGAATACCGAATACGTGCCAGTCCCTGTCCGGTCTTCCTTTTCAATACCATGATCTAAAATATCCTGAAGCAATTCCAGATAATTTCTCACCATTACACCTCACACACAGTATCTGTCGTTTTATTGTATCATTTAAACCCTATTTTGTCGCCGTTCCTGCTTGCGCTTGCGCCTAAGCTCGTATCGTTCTGGGGCAGATTTGTGTAAAAGAATTTCCTCTTCTGTTTCCGGAACCACAGCAGGTACAGCTGCCGGCTTACCCTGTTCATCAAGCGCAACGAAGGTTAAAAAGGAAGTCACCATTGTCTGCCGGTCACCTGTATACATATTCTCCGCCTCTACCTTTACATAAATCTCCATGGATGAACGGTGTGTCCATGTGACGAAGGCTTCCAGCTGAATAACTTCGCCCAGCCGGATTGGAGCCAGAAAATCCAGGCTATCGCTGGACGCTGTGACTACCTGCCTTCTAGCATGCCTCAACCCCGCGATAGCTGCTATTTTATCGATATATTCCATCACTTTGCCACCGAACATTGTCCCGTGATGGTTGGTGTCCTCCGGAAATATAAGCTGCGTCATAATGGATCTGGATGCGCTGCACGGCTTGCTATCCGGCTGCTCCATTAATTCTGCCATAATAGGGCTCCTCCTTCTTCCCTCAAGCCTGCTGTTCCCTAAACAGATGTGGTATGTTTGCAAAAAGAGGCCGCCGCAACATGCGACTGGCCTCCATATAGTACGGATCAAGCTCCGTCAATGATATCTTATTTTACAATGGTATGAATCGGATGGCCGAGACCTACTTCAGCCGCTTCCATGACGATCTCCCCGAGAGTTGGATGGCCATGGATTGTCAGGGCGAGGTCTTCCATTGTAGCGCCCATTTCAATCGCAAGCCCAAGCTCAGCGATCATATTGGAAGCTTCAGCTCCTGCAATTTGTGTACCAAGTACCAGTCCGGTATCAGCGTCCGCAATGATTTTCACGAAACCATCCGTTGCATTAAGGGAAAGAGCACGGCCATTGATATTGAACGGGAAGCGTCCAATCTTGACATTATAGCCTTTTTCCTTCGCTTCTTTCTCGCTGTAGCCCACACTTGCGCATTCTGGATCAGCGAACACAACGAGCGGAATACTCTTGTAATCAATCTTGCTTGGCATACCTGCAATAGCCTCTGCAGCAACCTTCGCTTCATAAGTTGCTTTATGAGCAAGAGCAGGACCGGCAATGATATCACCGATTGCGTAGATATGAGGGATGTTCGTGCGGCACTGATCATCTACCTCAATATATCCGCGCTCATTCATCTTAAGGTTAATCAAGTCTAAGCCAAGCTCGCCATCTGTATTTGGACGGCGGCCAACCGTAACCAGCAGATATTCGGCTGTAACAGTCTTCTCTTCGCCATTCACTTCATAAGTGAGCGTAACATCCTTATCGGTCTGTTCAGCCGACTTGGCCATTGCATTAGTTTGAATCTCAACCTTCTTGTCCTTCATCTTCTTCGCAACAAGACGCGACATATCCGTATCGAAGCCAGGAAGAATAGTATCCGAACCCTCGATAACCGTTACCTGAGTACCGAATTTGGAGTACATTTGGCCAAGCTCGACGCCGATATAACCACCGCCGATTACGATCATGCTCTTAGGCAGTTCAGGCAGAGACAGAGCCTCAGTGGAAGAGATGATCCGTCCGCCGTAAGGGAAGGACTTCAGCTCAATCGGGCGGGAACCCGTAGCGATGATGCAGTTTTTGAAACGGTAACGAGGTGCTTCCTGGTCATTAAAGACGCGCGCCTCGTTCTCGTTGATGAACATTACCTCGCCGCTGAAGAATTGGACCTTGTTGCCTTTCAGCAGCTGCCCTACACCACCGGTAAGCTTCTTGACTACGCCATTCTTAAATTCTTGTACTTTATCCCAGTGAACCTTTGGCTCGCCTGCTTCAATACCCATAGCAGCAGCATGAGAGATGGACTCATACTGGTGAGCTGCAGAAATGAGTGCCTTGGACGGAATACATCCAACGTTCAAGCAAACCCCGCCAACATACTGACGGTCTACACACAATACGGATTGACCCAGCTGGGCCGCACGAATGGCGGCCGCATATCCCCCTGGACCTGCACCAATAACTAACGTATCAATATCAAGAGAAGCGTCTCCTACTACCATGATATTACACCTCCATAATGAGAAGCTCAGGATCAGCCAGAAGCTGCTTGATGTAGTTCATGAAATTCTGCGCAGTAGCACCGTCAATCAAACGATGGTCAAAGCTCAGGGACAATGCCATCACTGGTGCGGCAACAATTTCTCCGCCTTTAACAACAGCCTTCTCCGAAATCCGTCCCGTTCCAAGGATAGCAACCTCAGGGAAGTTGATTACCGGTGTGAAGAACATACCGCCGGCAGAGCCGATATTGGTAATGGTCATTGTGCTGCCCTTCAGCTCATGCGGTGCCAGCTTGCCGTCACGGCCGCGAGTTGCCAAGTCACGAATTTCGTTTGCCAGCATCCAGATGCTCTTGCGGTCCGCATCTTGAACAACCGGTACAATCAGACCATTATCCGTGTCAGCAGCAATACCCACGTTATAGTATTTCTTGAAGACAATTTCCTGCTTTTCTTCATCCAGCATGGCATTCATGACCGGGAATTCACGAAGCGCACCGACCAAAGCTTTCACGATGAACGGCAGATAAGTCAGCTTTACGCCCTTCTTCTCTGCTACCGGCTTTGCTTTAGCGCGAAGCTCAACCAGCTTCGATACATCTACTTCATCCATCAGGGTAACGTGCGGCGCAGTGTACACTGATTTAGACATTGCATTTGCGATCACTTTGCGGATGCCCTTGAACGGAACGCGCTCTTCTGGGCGGTCTCCCGCTGCTGTTACAACATGAGCAGGTTTTGCTTCACCCGCGCCCTTAGCTGCCACTGCAGCTGCGTCTTCAACAGGCTGTTGTCCGCCGCCTGCTGCGAACTTCGTTACGTCCTCACGGGTAATACGGCCGTTCTTGCCGGTGCCCTTGATCCGGGAAATCTCCACACCCTGCTCACGAGCAAACTTGCGAACACTTGGTGTAGCCAGAACCGGACCTGCTTGCTCGGAGTCTGATTTGTCAGGCTGTTCGTTCGCTGCAACCGACTGCGGCTGAGCTTCTTTTTGAACAGCGTTATCCTTTGTTTCCGGCAGTTCAGTCTTCTCTTGGCCTTGAGCCGTTTCAGGAGCAGCCTGCTCAGGCACATCGCCTTCTGCGTCGATAACCGCAACTACTTCACCGACGTGGCATACCTGACCGTCCTTCACCAGAACGTCCAGAACCTTGCCGTTTACCGGACAAGGAACCTCTACGATCGCCTTGTCATTCTGTACTTCCATGATTATATCTTCGTCCGTTACCGTATCGCCGGCTTTGATATTGATCTTGATGATCTCGCCTTCATGCAGGCCTTCGCCGAGCTCAGGGAAACGGTATTCAAATTTAGCCACCTGGAAAACCTCCTTATCGTATTACGCAGCACCACTTATACGAGGTGCAGTATTAGAACTCCATTACTTTGTTAACCGCTGCGATAATTCTCGCAGGGCTAGGCAGCCAAGCATCCTCAATTTGGGCAAACGGATAAACCGTATCCGGACCTGCAACACGAAGAACAGGAGCCTCCAGGTGCAAAATGGCCTTCTCGTTAATTTGTGCAATAATTTCTGCCGCTGCCCCTGCAGAGCGCTGGGCTTCCTGCACTACAATAACGCGGTTAGTCTTCTGAATAGAAGCAACGATCGTATCAATATCAAGCGGCATAAGCGTACGGAGGTCGATCACTTCCGCCTTTACACCCTGCTTTTCGAGCTCGTCAGCAGCCTTCTGTGCCGTGTGTACCATCATGCCGTAAGCAATGATGGTAACGTCACTGCCTTCACGGACAACATTGGCCTTACCGATCTCGACTGTATATGCCTCTTCCGGCACTTCCTGGCGGAATGCATGATACAAGTTGAGATGTTCCATAAAGAATACGGGATCGTTATCGCGGATAGCTGCAACAAGAAGCCCCTTCGCATCATAAGGGTTAGAAGGAACAATAACCTTCATGCCCGGCGTTTGAAGAGCGAGGCCTTCCAGCGCATCAGTATGCAGCTCGGCAGCCTTAACGCCGCCGCCGAACGGTGTGCGGAAGACGATTGGCGAGTTGTAGCGGCCGCCCGAACGGTAACGCATACGAGCTGCCTGGATGAACATCTGGTCCAGCGCTTCGAAGATGAAGCCAACGAACTGAATTTCTGCTACCGGGCGGAAACCTTGGATCCCCATACCAACAGCCATACCAGCTATGGCAGATTCCGCAAGCGGTGTATCGAATACACGGTCTTCGCCGAATTCCTTCTGCAGCCCTTCCGTCGCGCGGAACACGCCGCCTACTTTACCGACATCCTCACCGAATACAAGTACATTAGGATCGTTCTTCAATTCCACGCGCATCGCGTCGCGGATTGCTTCTTTCATATTCATTTGAGCCATGATCGCTTGTTCCTCCCCAATTATTCAAAATCGGCCTTTTGCTCTTCAAGATACTTCGGCGTCGTTTCGAACATGGAGTCGATCAAGCCCGCTACGGTCATCTTCTCCGTTGCTTCTGCTTTCTTGATATGCTCGTTAACGGTCGCCTTCGCTTCTTCCTTGACGCGTGCTGTATCCTCTTCCGACCAAAGTCCCTTCTTCTCAAGGAATTTGCCGAAACGGATAATCGGATCCTTCAGGCTCCACTCGCCTTCTTCATCCTTCGTCCGGTACTTCGTTGTATCATCGGCCATCGAGTGTGGACGGAAACGGTAAGTCAGCAGCTCAATCAGAGTTGCGCCTTCTCCGCTGCGACCGCGCTCAGCCGCTTCTTGAACAGCCTTGATAACAGCAAGCACATCCATACCGTCAACCTGCACGCCCTTCACACCGGCCGCTACGGCCTTATGAGCGATCGAGAGAGCTGCAGTCTGTTTCTCGAACGGAGTTGTAATTGCATAACGGTTGTTTTGTACACAGTAGATAACAGGCAGCTTGTATACGCCTGCGAAGTTCAAGCCTTCATAGAAGTCGCCTTCGGACGAACCGCCGTCACCCGTATAGGTAATAGCTACGCGCTTCTCGCCGCGTTTCTTGAATGCCATACCAACACCGGTTGCATGCAGAATCTGTGCACCGATGATGATTTGCGGCATGAGTACATGTACATCCTCTGGAATCTGTCCACCATGCTGGTGGCCGCGGGAATACAGGAAAGCCTGATACAGCGGCAGGCCATGCCATACCAGCTGAGGCATATCCCGGTAGCCCGGACATATGAAATCATCCTTATTCAATGCATACTCACTGCCGACCATAGATGCTTCCTGGCCGGATACTGGAGCGTAAAAACCAAGACGGCCCTGACGGCCAAGGTTAACGGCACGCTCATCCCAAGTGCGGGTGAAAACCATGCGGTACATAATTTCCTTCAATTGATCATCGGTCAGATTCGGCATTGCATCCGGATTGACAACTTCACCTTCAGGTGAAAGGACGGTAAGCGGTGTAACCGGCTCCGTCTGCACTTCATATGGCAGCTTGCTCATTAGATCGTTCACCCCATCTAAATATTTGAAATCTTACAGGCCTCTGTTATAGAATTATTATAAACCTGTTCATTCGCTTTGGTCAAAGAGAAATATGATAAAACTCATATGTTTCTTTGCTTTTTCGCGCTTTTCCGGCCAGAATGTTTGTATAACAGAGACAGCAGTGATGTAGTACAGATTAATACAACATCCATAATCGCCGCCGCTACGTCAAGACCTACCTATTTTGTTTACCCTCAGCCGCAGTAATCCATTCAATGACAAAGGAGAATGTTTCATGACCAATATGCCTCATGTCAAACGCACGATTGTAAAAGAAACGGTACCGAGCCAATGGCTTCCAGAGGGCGAGAGAAATTTAAGGATCATGCTGCCCCCTGGCTACAATGAGGTGTTAAGCTACCCGGTCATCTACTGCCAGGATGGAGAGGACTTCTTTAACTTCGGACGCATCGCTACCCAGGCAGCCAATATGATCGCCGAAGGCGAAATTGAGCCGCTGATTATTGTTGGCGTAGATGTAGACAAGAAGATTCGGACCGCGGAGTATGCCCCTGACGGCGACCGTCACGATTCTTATGTACGATTCTTCGCTGAAGAGCTAGTCCCGTCTATTGAAGCGCGGCTGCCGGTCCGGCAGGAACCCGAGCATATTCTGATTGCCGGTGAATCCCTCGGCGGAAGTGTGTCCCTGCATATCGCCCTGCGGTACCCCGCCAAATTTTGCAATGTACTCTCCCTCTCCGGAGCTTACTATCCGGCATCGCTCGAGATTTTGAAGCATGCGGAGACAGAAATGTTGGAGAATATAAAGCTCTATATGACAATCGGGCTGCAAGAGAACGCCTTCGAAACAGACCGCGGAGTGTTCGACTTCGTGGACCTGAACCGGCAGGCTAGGCAAATTCTGGAATCCAAGGGCGTCAGACCCGAATATATCGAGCGGGACGGCAAGCACCTGTGGGGCTTCTGGCAAAAAGACATTCCAGGTGCGCTAAAGTGGTTCTTTCCTGAATCCTGAATAATAAGGAGTCGTCTAGGTGGATTTCCGCTCTAGATTATGATCCCTTATAATCCGTGAAAGCAGTGCGCCACAACCTGTGCGGACCAAATCGTATACTTCCTGGAAATTCCCTGTGTAGTACGGGTCGGGCACATCCTCTCCCTGCCGGCCTTCCACCAGCTCCATAAAACGGAATAAACGCGCGGAGCCGGCTGCCTCCCTTAAAGCTCTAACATTACGTTCATTACTCGCATCCATACAAAGCACATAATCGAACGTGTCCAGATCGCCCGCCGTAACCTGGCGGGCTTTCATCCCTTCATGACGGATGCCGAGGCCATCCAGCAGCTGTCTAGTTCCTTCATGAGGAGGCTTGCCGACATGCCAGTCACCCGTACCCGCAGAATCGACTTGAATCTCACCATCAAGACCAGCTTCAGCCGTCAGATGCCGCAGAACCGCCTCAGCCATAGGGGAACGGCAAATATTGCCCAAACAGACAAACAGGACGCGAATCAATTCATTTCCTCCTTTCTCTGCTCATCGCTTGCTCCTGGCAGCTCCGAGGGTGAGATCTGGTGAGTCTGGTGAACCGACTCCGACAACGCATACTTCAGCGAACGTCGAGGCAGTCTCCACTTATAATGCACAGACAGCATCCGGAATACCGTAATAACGATAAATAATACCAACAGCTCCCCTGTCCGGTGAACCCAGCCAAGTCCGATGACGACACCGGCCGCCATTGCCCATACAGCATAAATCTCATCCCGGAGCACCAAGGGCTTGCGCCCAGCCAGCACATCCCGTATAATGCCGCCTCCTATACCTGTCATGACGGCCGCAACCATCACTGCGGCTAGCGCATGGCCCTCTTGAGTAGCATAGAGCGCGCCTTGTATAGCAAAGGCCGATAAACCAATTGCATCAAAGAAAGCTTCGCTTCGGCGCCAGTGCTGAATCCAGCCCACCGGAAGAATGAACGCGACAGCCATCGCTATAATAGCCGTCTTAAGCAGGAATCCCTGACTCCATAAGGTTGTGATAGGCACCCCGATTAGCAGATTACGTACGACCCCACCACCAAAGGCTGTCACCAGTCCAAGCACGAATACCCCCAAGATGTCGTACTCTTCCTCCATCGCGACGATTGCGCCTGAAACCGCGAAGGCAATCGTTCCAATCAAGCTGAAAATGCTAAAAATTTCCCAATCCAAAGTATGAGCCTCCCGCATTTCTCAATGATGCTGTGCTAGTATACAGTGCGCTTTCTAAGAATGCCCTCCCTCATTGTAGCGACCCGGATTAAGGCACGCAACCTTATTTTGGGTTATACTGAAGGACAGGAACTTCGACAGAATTTCAGGTAGAAAGTAGGATCGATATGCAACCACGCGTACTCATTTTTTCTGGCGGACGGCTAGGTCCCTGGGCCCTTAAATCAATCCGTCAGGACGATATCCTAATAGGTGCCGACAGCGGTGCTCTTTTCTTAATCGAAAATGGATATAGGCCCCATCTTGCAATCGGTGATTTCGATTCGGTTACGGCTGGCCAATTCGAGCTCATACAAAGCCGGAGCCGCGAGACAGAAGCCTGTGATCCGGTCGACAAGGATTATACGGATACCGAGCTTGCCATGATTAAGTCACTTCGTTACCAGCCTTCGGAAATCCGGTTTATCGGGGCGCTTGGCACACGCTTTGACCATTCAATTGCCAATATTCACCTGCTTGTGAAGGCTCATGAAGCAAATATCCCCGCTGTGATTGATGACGCCCATAATGAAATCCGCCTTACGGACTCTGAACTCGTCATCCGCAAGGCTGGATTTGAACAGGTGTCCCTTCTGCCCTTAACGCCGGTTGTAACCGGGGTGACGCTGAAGGGCTTTCAGTACGGACTTACAGATGCCGTTCTGCAAATGGGCCAATCGCTGGGTATCAGCAATATCCTGTTGAAGGAAGAAGGCGTTATAACCGTGAAGAGCGGCATGCTGATGGTTATTCAGAGCAAGGACTAAATAACCGCACCCGTCTACAAAAAACCGAACGATGTTACTCCTCAGGCGGCTTAATAATTTCAAGATTGGGGTTATGCCTGCGGCTCATTTGCTTTCGCTTCTTCCGGTTCTCCACCGATTCAAAAACGATATCCATGTCATAGTCAGCCGGGTACAGGTGCTCACGCGCGATCCGCAGGGACAGCCGCTTGTGATTAAAGGTCAGCTTGCGGTTCCTGAACTGCACCACGACCTCTCCTTTGCTGTCGGCTGGCTTATAGACAATTCCCGTCTGCTTCAAGGGATGGATGTAGACGAGGTCCCCCTGCTGGAGCGGCCGCCCGGGTGGTGAACTAGCCGGATCAAGATTTGGATTTCCCGTGTCCCCGCTGCGCTTTCCTGCTGCGCTAACCGGCATCACGTCCTCTCCCGGATTGGAGCTCCCTGCTTCATCCTCATTGCCCTCCGTCCCCATAAATTCCTGAGAATAACCTGCGGATGCCTTCCGCTCTTCAACCTGCCGGGTGCCGGCTGCAGCATACTGCTCAGCCCTTGAGACCAGCTTCTCGGGAATCCCATATTTCCGCGCAATAGCAAAAGCAAAGCTGCTGCCTGCTTCACCGATCTCGAGCCTGTAAAGAGGCTGTAGTGTATCAGGATCAAAGGCCATTCGTACATTGCGGCAGCCGGGCGTACGCCGTGCAAACTCCTTGATTTCATTAAAATGCGTAGTTGCCGCGACGATCGACCGTCTTGCCAGAAGCTCTTCCAGTATCGCCAGCGAAAGCGCAATGCCCTCCCCCGGATCGGTTCCGGCTGCCAATTCATCCATGAGCAGCAGAGAACGCTCATCGGCAAGACGCAGCATGCCAGCAACATTCGTCAGGTGCGCTGAGAACGTGCTGAGGGAGTGTTCCAGACTTTGTCCATCCCCTATATCAGCAAGCACCCGTGTAAAAACACCCGCACAGCTTCCCTCTTCGACAGGAATCAAAAGACCGGACTGCACCATAAGCGTCAGCAGCCCGATTGTTTTTAGAGCAGCTGTTTTGCCGCCTGTGTTGGGTCCTGTAATCATCAGCTGGCGGTATTCCTGTCCGATAGATACCGTGATGGGAACCGCAGATGGACCAAGCAGCGGATGCTTCGCTCCGAGGAAGCTGAGAACCGGTTTATCCACGACAACAGGGGCAATTCCCTTCATAAGGACTCCAAGTCTCCCCCTTGCGAAAATGTAGTCATAGGCGGCTAGCACCTCCCTGTTAAGCCGCAGTGAATCCGCCGATTCCTCTGCCAGCTCCGACAGCGCGGCCAGAACTACTGTCTCTGCTCTTGCTTCATCCTGTTTGTACAGATCCCATTCACCCTGCAAATGGGCAAGCTCCTCTGGTTCAATGAACAGTGTCTGTCCGCTTGAAGACTGATCCCATACGGTACCCGGCACCTGCTTGCGAAATTCCCTGCGGACGGGGATCACATAATGTCCGCTGCGCCGGCTTGAGATCGGGTCCATTACATAACGACTGTACTTATTCATTGCCTGGTCGAGCCTGCGTTTCAGCTGCTCTTCAAGCAAACCCAGCTTACGCCTGATCTTGGCCAGTTCAGGACTTGCCTGGTCCGTGATTAAGCCGTGTCGAATGCAGCGCTCAAGCTCCTGCCGAAGCACCTTGCATTCATCCATTGAAGCAGCGTACCCGCTGATGATTGGAGCCGCTTGCTCTTTGGATTGCATATAACGCTTCATCTGTGCGATTGACGTCAGCCATACAGACAGCTGGGAGAGCTCCGTTTCCTGAAACAGATAACCCGTTCCGAGCAGCTCCAAGAAGGTATCTATGCCTTCCATAGCGGATAGGGGAATACTGGCGCCAAGACGAATCAATACTGCCGCTTCTTCTGTTTCCTTAAGCAGTGCGGTCACCCGGCTGTAATTGGATGAAGGCGCGGATTGCCTGATTAACGCTCTGCCTGCTTGTGAGGCTGCCTCCTCCATTAGCATAACTTTAATCTTGTCGTATTCCAGATTGTTTAACGTTGAATCATTCATGCTTCAAACCTCCTCGAACGTATGTTCTTTTACATAAAAAAAGCAGGACAGAACGTATGAGCGTTCCATCCTGCCGGTATAGGCACAGCTTCACAGCCCCTTTAGCAGACACAAAAAAACCGTGCCGGTAAAGAGCACGGTGAATGCGCCAAAGAGCGGTCTCAGGCGGAAATCATCATGTTCTCAACTCATGGAGCGGATGCGAACAAACTGAGAACCACATATTGAAACAGACCTGTACATAAACACAGGCTGGTCAAAGACGCGTTCAGCAAGTTCAACCGCTTATCCAATTACGAGTTAAGAACAACCACCAACATATAACATTCCCCTTTTTTCCTGAGATAACCATATATTAACCGACTTACCAATCGTTCGTCAAGCGCTTGTAATCCTAAAAACGATGCGACCTTTGCGACATAATGGACGTACTTATGCTATAGTAATGAAGGAAAATTTTCCAGGGAGTGATGTATAAATATGGTACTTCAAGATCCGCAGCAGCGTATCGATGAGGATGCGCTAAAGGCTTGGCGGCTGGGAGGCTGGATTTCAGCAGCCGTTTACGCCGTTATCATTGGGATAATGGTATTTTTGACGATCCGGTTTGATTGGCCGTATTGGATTGCTGGCACCGCCCTCCTAATTGCCGTGTTGGTTGCTTTATTCGAGATCGCCTACATACCTGTCTGGCGCTGGCGGCGATTTCGTTACGATGTCAGCGAGCACGAGATCGATCTGCTGCACGGCCTTTTTATTCGTAAGAGAACGATTATTCCCATGGTGAAAATTCAGCATGTGGATACAAAACAAGGTCCTTTGCTTCGCAAATACCAGCTTGCTACTGTAACCTTCTCCACAGCAGCGGGAAGTCATGAAATCCCCGCCCTGCTGGAATCTAAGGCAGAGCAGGTCCGCAACCAAATCGCACAGCTGGCGAGGATAACTGATGAAGAAATTTGATCCTGATACACATCGACTACATGGCGTCTCGATATTTTTCTTTACATTTAAATTTGTCAAGGACCTGCTGTATCCCCTGCTGGCTGTTGTTATTTCAACTATCGTGCGCGGAGAGATCAATTTATTGTGGATTATTGGCGGGGTTCTCATTCTGGTTACCGGATCGGCTGTGCTCGGATGGCTCTCCTGGCTTCGATTTACATACCGTATTAGCGATGACATCCTGCATGTGCATCATGGTTTGTTTATCCGTAAAAAGCTGTACATCCACCGTGAACGGGTACAGTCCTTTGACATGTCGGCCGGCGTGCTGCACAGAATATTTGGTTTATGGAAGGTACAGATTGAAACGGCGGGCGGAACTAAGCCTGAGGTCGTGCTGTCCGCTATATCGACAGAGGAATCGGTCCGGCTTCGCGAAGCACTGTACAAAAGCGGACGCAGGGATCAAGATGAACCCTCTGTTACTTCTGAAGATTTACAGTCGGCTGAACATGATACATTCGGCCCTGGTGAAGCAGCATCAGTCAATGACTTAAGCACAAATAACGAACGAGCTCAAAATACCAAACAGCAAGCGTCAGTCGAACCGCTGCCGTCGATCCGTATCCCGCTGCGAACGCTTCTGCTATACAGCATTACTTCCGGTCGGGTCGGTATTGCTATCGCAGTCATTGGGGCTGCTTACTCGCAGATCGACGATTGGCTAACCGAGTCCTTCGACATCTGGAACTTTGTCATGAACTCGCTTGGCGCCGCCTCACTGGTATGGGTTGCAGCCGCTCTGCTGCTAGCGGTATGGCTGTTCAGTGCTATCATGACAACACTGCGTGAATACGGCTTCACACTGCAGGCTGATAACGGTAAGCTCACAACTTATAAGGGGCTGCTTGAGCGCAAGCAGGCATCCATTAGCTTGAAGCGTGTGCAAGGATTTTATTTTAAGGAGAATGCCATCAGACGCTTGCTGGGCTATGCCAGCGTTCATGTATATATAGCCGGAACGACGGAGAAATACGAACAATCCTTTCTGCTGTTCCCTATGATACGAAAGTCCGAGCTTCCCGGCCTGCTTGAACAGTTCCTGCCGGCATATCAGCTCCCACAACAAATAAACAAACTTACGCTGCGCTCTCTTCCCAGCTTCCTCACCGTACCAGTTGTGACAGCAGTCGTTATCACAGCTGCAGCAGTCATATGGATACCTGACGGTTACGGGCTTATCACGATCGCACTGCCGCTGATTGCCCTATTATGGGGCTGGCTTCGATACCGGCAAACCGGCTGGTCCGTTGACGAAGATATGCTGACAATCCGGCACGGAAGCTTCAGCACCCATCACTCGATTATTCCGAAACACAGGGTGCAGTGGCACACGTTGGCAACAACCCCTTTCCAGAGGAGGAAGAAGCTAGGGACGTTAAGTCTTGCAATTGCTTCCGGAGCGGTCTTCGTGCAGTTGAAACTTCGTCACCTGCCATGGGCACATGGCGCTAAGCTGATGAACTGGCTAAGACGGGGTTCTTCTTCAGCCAACGGGCAGGGTCATACCCGTATGGGATAGCCTGACATGCTCTGGCAGCGAGTAATCTGCATTAAGATCAATATCATGCGACATATGCGTAAATACAGTCATTACGGGCTTTAACTGATCAATTAATTCCAATGCCTCCACAATGTCATACACCGAACGGGTTGGATAGGGATACGGCTCCTCATAGAAGCTTGTCCCGAGTACTAGCAAATCCAACCCTTCCATCGGTTTCATCTCCGATACGGACAAGCCGATCGAATCCGAACAATACACCCAGGAATATCCGGAAGCACGGTTATCAAAACGGTAAGCATACGCATAGCCATTCTTGCCATGATTCACTCTCCATGGCGTTGCCAGCCAGTCTCCGAATTGTACCCCTCTGTCCGCTTCGTGACGGTCAATATGATTTTTGATCCAAGGAAATCGCGCATCGATATCCTCTATCACTTCAGCGGGCGCATACATTTGACCACGCTTATTCAGCCACCGGCATGCATCTGCCCACTCCACAAGGCCCCCAATATGGTCAAAATGAGCATGGGTAACAAGAATCCGGTCCACATCCCTTAAACCTGCATCCTCCATCTGCTTTCCCCAGTCCGGTCCACAGTCAATTAAGGTATGTCCACTCTCCGGATCATCAATATGAAGCAGCGAACGAAGCCTCCTGTTTACACCGCCAGACCGCGCCTCTTCACATACTGCACAGCGGCAGTACACACGTGGTACCCCCATCGTATCGCCCGTGCCCCTAAACGTAATAACGGTCATCGAATCACCCTTTTAGCAAAATTAATAAATTCTCATGGAATTCTCATTAAGCAGCTTTAAAGCGCTAGCTTGCTAGGTTTTGTTTCTCCCTGGAAAAATCTATGAAATCTATAGTCTGATATAGTGAATCTTGCAGAGATGACTAACACAATACCTATTATTTTCGAATGATAGCAGAAAAGGAGCTCATCAACGTGATGATTCAGCATAAGTTTTACCGTAAAGTAATGACGATCGGACTGTGTGCTGCCATTGGCTTCTCAGCGCTTGGATTCACAAAAGCGGATCAGGCTGCGGCAGCATCTACAACAACTGGTGATAAGATTATCGCGACGGGTAAGAAGTATCTTGGAGTTAAATACCGTTTTGGAGCGCCTTCAGGCGTCACATATGCTTTCGACTGTTCTTCCTTTACCCAATACGTCTATAATAAAAACGGCGTCAAGCTGCCCCGCACCTCTGCCAAGCAAGCTACGAAGGGCAAGAAGGTCGCTAAATCGAATCTGAAGAAGGGCGATCTCGTATTCTTTAAAGTCCCTGGCCGTACCGGTAATAAAATCGGTCATGTCGCTATTTATGCAGGCTCGAACAAAATCCTGCACACCTATGGCAAGGGCGGAGTTACGTTCTCCAAGCTGGACTCCTCCTACTGGAAGAAAAACTATGTAACAGCACGGCGTGTGATATAAACATGCAGTTAAATAAACAGCTGAACGGCTTGATGCCGTTCAGCTGTTTTTTTTCGGAAATTGCAGGGCAATCGTTGTTCCTTTATCCGGTTTGCTGAACACATCGATATGACCATCGTGCAGGTCAACAATTCGCTTGGCGATTGATAATCCAAGCCCCACACCGCCTGTTGAACGGCTGCGCGCTCCATCTACCCGGAAGAACCGCTCGAACAGATGAGGAATTTCATGCTCGGGGATCCCGATTCCCTTGTCGGATACAAGAATACGGACCATATTCTTCGTATGGCTTATCGTAATATTGATCGGTTCCTTGCTGTACTTAATCGCGTTATCAATCAGGATGACCATTAGCTGACGGAACTTGTCCTTATCCGCTGTAAGCCGAACCCCTCCGCCTTCAGCATGAATACGGATTGGGCGGTTAAAGGTCTTCTGAAGCATCGACGAGAGCTCATCAACTAACTGGACGGTGTCAAAGGTCTCCAGCTTCAGCCAGTCTTCCTGCTCGGCTTCTGCCAAGGTAAGCATGGATTTAATCAGCTTCTGAAGCCTCTCCGACTCCTTCGCGATTGCCTCGATTGCTTCATCCCGTATCGCCGAGTCATTGCGCCCCCAACGCTTGAGCATGCCTGCATAGCTGCTTATAACTGTGAGGGGCGTCTTCAGTTCATGTGAGGCATCTGCCACAAACTGCTTTTGACCGGCAAATGTCCGGTCGAGCCGTTCAATCATCTGATTGAAGGCCCTTATAAGCTGCAGCAGCTCAGCCGATTCTTCCTTGCCCTTGTGCTCCATCTTGCGAAGCTTCCCGCTGCGGTCAATTTCTCGCATCGTCTGCACCATCGTCTGAAGAGGTGCGGTCAATCTGGAAGTAAACCAATAGGTTCCGAAGATGGCGAAAAAGATGGCGCCAAGGCTCGTAACCGACAGAGCAGCGACCAGAACCTGAAGATAACTGTCCAGCAGGTTAAGCTTCCGCATAATCTCCACCATACCCACTACATTCAGGTCCTGATAGATCGGTACCTTCATATACAGGACACGCATGCCGCTGACATACGTAATGCCCGATTCATGTGTCCGACTGAATTCTACAGGACGCTGGAGCAGCTCCTGGTCACTACCCTGTTGATTAATAATATTTCCAGTCGGCTCTACGATTCGGATAACTTCGTTTACGTTATAAAATTCATTCAGCAGATTGGGATCCGTCAGCCGGCCGGGCGTACTGATTTTTGCATTTTCAAGCAGCAGACTGATCTTATTGGCGACAAGCTGCTCTTCACTTTGTGTAGTGATCCTTATGACAAAGAAGTAAACGAAAATGTTAAACAGGATGAGGATGAAGATAAGCCAGAAAATTGTAAAGAGTGTAAACCGTTTGCGCAGTGTCATGCGTCGGGCTCCTTCAGCATATAACCAACGCCCCGAATAGTGTGGATCAGTTTATATCTGAAGCCTCTGTCGATCTTCTGTCTCAGGTACCGGATATACACATCAACCAGATTGGTTTCCCCGATAAAATCATAGCCCCAAACGTCTGAAAGAATTTCTTCACGCGTCTTCTCGCGGTTCTTGTTCTCAGCCAGATAGACAAGCAGATCGAATTCCCGCGGCGTCAGCTCGATCGCAAGCTCCTTGCGGAATACTTTGCGTGTGCGCAGCTCGATCGTCAGCTCTGCAGCCTTCAGAACATCCGCGCCCTCGCTGTCTTTGGACTGCTGCTGGAAGATCCGGAGAAGATTACGGACCCGCGCCAGCAGCTCCTCCATTGCAAAGGGCTTTGTTATATAATCATTCGCACCTGTCTCAAAGCCGCTTACCTTGTCAGGCACCGTATCACGAGCAGTCAGCAGGACAACAGGGATCGGATTTCCGGCACTCCGGAGTCTCCTCAGCACCTCGATGCCATTGATTCCGGGCAGCATGACATCAAGCAATACCAAGTCCCACTCTCCCGAAGATGCCATCTCAAGTCCTGTTCGGCCATCCTCTGCGCGTCCTACCTCATAGCCTTCGTGCTCCAGCTCTAGCTGCAGTATGCGGGCAATGCCTTCTTCATCTTCAATCACGAGCAACCGTTCACTCATCGTGTTCACCTGCTTCCTTGTATGCCTGATAGAATCATTTACTGAATGTATTTATCGCCGGTGTATACTCCTGTATACAAGCTTAGTTGGCAGTCTGCCGCGACCAAGCTTCCACATCCCATACCTTCGTAACCCAATCCTCATAAAAGTCAGGTTCATGAGATACCAGTATGATAGTGCCTTTGTATGACTGCAGGGCCCTCTTCAGCTCGGCCTTAGCCACTACATCCAGGTGGTTTGTCGGTTCGTCAAAAAGAATCCAGTTGCTTTCACGAAGCATAAGCTTGCATAGTCTCACCTTAGCTTGCTCGCCGCCGCTTAGTTGGTTCAAATTTCGCGTAATATGCTCATTCTTCAATCCGCACCGAGCCAGAGCAGCTCGAACCTCATGCTGGTTCATATGCGAGAATTCGTTCCAGACATCATCAAGCGGAGAAATCGGCTGTCCTTTTACCTCCTGCTCGAAATAAGCCGGATGCAGGTAGTCGCCCCGGTATACTTTACCATCCAGTGGCTGAATTTTGCCGAGTAATGTCTTGAGAAGCGTCGATTTGCCCACACCGTTCATCCCGACAATGGCGATTTTCTCCCCGCGCTCAATCAGTACGTCCATTGTAGGGAGAAGCGGCTTATTATAACCAATTACAAGGCCGGTGGCCTCCACGATCGTCTTGCCGCTTGTACGGGCTTCCTTGAACTGGAATGTCGGCTTAGCCGCTTCTTCCGGACGGTCAATCCGCTCCAGTCTGTCGAGCTGCTTCTCACGGCTCTTCGCCCGGCCGGAGGTAGAATACCTCGCCTTGTTCCGCTGAATGAAATCTTCCTGCTTCTTGATGAAATCCTGCTGCTTCTCGTAAGCATCAATATGCTGGTTCTTGTTCATCTCCGCCATCTGCAAGAACTTCTCATAGTTGGCCGTGTAACGGGTAAGCTTGGCAAATTCCAGATGATAGATCACATCCACCACTTCATTCATAAAACCTGTATCGTGGGAGATCAGCATGAATGCATAAGGATAATTGCGCAGATAATTGGTAAGCCATGTGATATGCTCTTCGTCCAGGTAGTTCGTCGGCTCATCGAGCAGAAGGACAACCGGCTTCTCAAGCAGCAGCTTGGCAAGCAGTACCTTCGTGCGCTGTCCGCCGCTTAGTGATGCTACGTCACGATCCAGACCGATAGCGTTAAGGCCAAGGCCGTTCGCCATCTCTTCCACTTTAACGTCAATCATATAAAAATCGCCGATCTCCAGCGCCTCTTGTATTTCACCCATACGCTCCAGCAGCTGCTCCAGCGTATCCGGATCTGCTTCAGCCATCTGCATGGCTATATCGTTCATCTCCTGCTCCAGCTCCAGCAGCGGCAGGAAGGCATCCTTGAGTACGTCCCGGATCGTATGGCCAGGTGTCAATGCCGTGTGCTGATCCAGATACCCGTAACGAATCTTGGGCGTCCATTCCACTCGGCCATTATCCTTAAGCACTTTGCCGGTCAGGATGTTCATCAAGGTTGACTTGCCGGCACCGTTAGCTCCCACCAATCCGACATGCTCGCCTGCGAGCAGACGGAATGAAACATTTTTGAAGAGAGTCCGCTCTCCAAAGTTATGAGACAGTTCTTCTACTGTTAATAAACTCATTTCTCAAGCTCCAATCCATAATAGATCATCAAATAGGCCGCAAAGTGCCACCGGACAACATTGTATCATAACTGAGCCAGAAAATCCCCCGGTGCTGCAAGATGCCAGCTAACAATCTGCCCATAGCAGGCGGTACGGTTAACATACTGTTATTTACCGCTGAGCTTCACCTTGATAAGAAACAATTGCCTGCAGCACTGGGCGAAGCGATTTCTCCAGCGTGACATGCCATTTGCGATGCTCGGTAGCCCATCTGCCCTTCCACTGCCATTCCATCCATTCCCGGGGAGTTAGCAGCTCCATTACAGCCAGCGGCGGTTCTCCCATTAGTGACAGCCACTCTCTGCGCCCGGCAAAGTCAATATCCTTGTTTGCTATCCAGTAGGTAGCCCTGCTGTGTACGCTTCTGAAGCTGCGTATCTCCTGCCACTTCGCCAGCCGCCGGCGGGTCCATCTTGCTATGCTTGGATCTGCTATCATCAACAGGATATCACATCTGCCTGGCCACTCTGAAGCGGCCTGGTCCATCCACGCAGAGGACAAATCGAGAACTGACGTACAAGGCTCCCCTCCTTCGAAAGTCGTTACTTGCCCATTGATCAACTCCGCCTGCTCCAGTATGGCAGAACACCGGCCTAACCCTCCCCTGCCAGCATCAGGGCATAACGTCTGAAACCCGCAGTCACCCTCTATCCAGCCTGTATACCTCGTATCGAGCGGCCTGAAATTTGATCTGTCCCTGCCCTGTACTGCGCGTTGTCTCTGGCTTCCATCCAGCAGCATATAAGCTTCAGGCTCAAGGGCAGGATGTTCGATATAGATTGTCCGGCGGCCTGCTTCACCAAGAAGTTTTGCGATAGTAATAGCAGTATAGGTCCCTCCCGATCCCGCAGACATAGAAACGACACCAACAACAGGTGATGCCTGCTGTTCATATTGTATACGCCCTCGAACAGTAACCTGCTTGTCATGCCCGTCAATAAGCGTGATCAGTAATGCCTGCAGCTCAGCGGCTGATGAGGGCCGTCTGACGGGCAGATGCTGCAGCAGCCGGTCCAACAAGTCAAGCACTGCGGCCGGCAGCTCAGGCGACAGCTGCCGACGCTCAGCAGCCCCCAGCCCGTTGGCTTGCAGATTCGGAAGGCAGCCTCCGCTAAGCATGTAATAAAGAAGCGCTCCTACGCTGTACAGATCACTGCGCGCATCAGTCTGTCCTGTGTCACCTCCCTGCTCCGGCGGTGCAAAACCGGGCGTACCGAGCTTCGTTGTATCCTGCTGCTGGTTATGCTTCACCAGCCGGGAGATCCCAAAGTCGATCAGCCTGACAAAGCCTGTAGAATCCAGCATAATGTTGGAGGGCTTAATGTCCCGGTGAATAATGGGAGGGTCCTGGAGATGCAGATAATCTAGCGCCGTACACAGCTGACAGGCTATATCTACCGCTCTGTCGAGCTCCATTCTCCGTCCGCTGCGTTCGAAATATGCCTCCAACGTTACTCCCTCTGCGAAGTCCATCACCAGAACAGCCGGCATTCCGGTAAGCGTATCACTCGGGAGGTAATCAATGATCTGCGGAAGACGCGGATGATTGATCCGCATCAACACGGCTACTTCAGCTTCAGCATTTTCTCCTGCTCCGCTTGACGTGGGCAGCAGTTTTAAAGCCCGTTTTTTGCCGCCCAGCCTGAGATCAGCCGCTGCGTATACCGCCCCCATACCCCCCTGGCCTACGAGGGCTTGTATTTCATACCGCTCCGCTATAATGTCTCCTGATTCGATGCCGGCACTCAAACCTCTGTTGAACATTTCCATACTATTCTCCTCCTGGACCTTCATAACAATATCAGACGTAACCACAAAAAATCCCGGTCTGATGCCTGGGCATCAAACCGGGATGCTTTCCCGAATGGTGTTGCTGTAACTTATTCTATATCTTGTTCAAGTATAACGTAATCTCATCTCTATTGTGAAACAGTTGCTTGGCCTTGCGAAGCTTGAAGGACGATTCCTCCAGCTTCCGGATAACATCCCGAATCGTCTGCAGCGGCTTTCGGTGCATCAACTTAATCGTTATGATGGCCGCACCGCCGCGTTCAAGGGAGTCCCGCAAATCCAGAACCAGCTTCACCATTAACATCGGACTCCAACTCATATCACACACCAGAAGATCGAATGTGTCTGGCCGAAACTTGACTTCACCGGCATTCTTCTTGAAATAGGCAAGCCTTGGATGATCCAGCAGGGAGGGATGCAGATCCGCAGGATCAACAGCCGTAACCGCACAACCGCGCTCAAGCAGCAGCGATGTCCAGCCGCCCGGAGCCGCTCCGATGTCGAGAGCTTCCTTATAGTCTCCCAAATGCAGACCGAAAGCCCGTTCCGCTTCCAGAAGCTTGAACTTAGCCCGCGAAATCTGGCCTTCCTCCCGCTGAAAACGAACAGCCCCGCCGGGCCAGTCAGACAGGAGTTCGATCGGAGTTCCCCATCCTGCCAGTAGTTCCTCACCGGCAGCATAAATAGACAGAATAATATCAGGATTCTGCATGACAGGCTCGCTGTCCAGCTCATCCAACACGGCATCCAGAACAGCCTTGGTATCCGAAGCGGAATAATGATAAGGGCTCGACTCGCTTCGCCGGATATGAACCGCCGTCCGTTTGCCGCTGAACACCGGCTTGGCGTTGCGTACCAGCTCGGAGAGATGATTCAGGTCATCCGTATTCCCCTGGATGGCGACTGTTCGGTCAATAGGCTGGATATGACGGAGGAAGATCGGTTCTTTGGCCTGAACGGCGTCCAGCATTGCTTCGCGTTCCAGGTCTGTCTCAATGGTAAATATTTCACCTGCAGCAATCTGCTTCACGGCTGTTACATCAACCAGCCGCCGCAGCTCCTCCAGTGCGTAGTTTGCAAATCCGCGATTCGCCGTGCACAGCCAACGCATCAGCTTGCATCTCCCTTCGGGGCAACCCGGATCCATGGCCGGTCATGCACCCAATCCACTTCAATCGGCAGCTCGTAAGCCGAGCCCAATATATCGCCTGTCAGCACTTCTTGCTTAGGACCGGCCGCCGCGATGCTGCCATCATGAACTAAAGCCACATGAGTAAAGAGCGGTATGATTTCTTCAATATGGTGAGTGACATACAGAACGGTCATATCCCGTTTACCAAGCTTGTTCAGATCATTCAAAAGCTTCTCCCGCTCGTACAAATCGAGACCCGCACACGGCTCGTCCATAATGAGCAGCTCCGGAGAAGACATAAGCGCTCTTGCAAGCAAAGCTTTCTTGCGCTCGCCCTGGGAGAGTGTTCCGAACGGCTGGCTGCTTAAGTGGCCGATTCCAAAATCCTCAAGCATAGCCTTCGCCTTGCGGATGACCGCCGGATCGATCTCCTGATAGAAGCGGAGAAAAGCATACTCGCCTGTTGCGACAATTTCCCACACGGGATCGCTTAATGACATCTTCTCAATGACGGATTGGCTGATGTAACCGATTCGCTTCCTTACCTCCCGTACATCAACACGTCCGTACCGCTGCCCAAGCACATCCACTGTACCCGAGGTTGGAAACAGATACCCGGTGATCATCTCCAGAATGGTTGTTTTGCCCGATCCGTTCCTGCCGAGAATCACCCAATGCTCGCCTTTATTAACCTGGAGATTCACTCCGTCCAGTATTACTCTATTGTCACGCTGCAAGACCAGCTGTGATAATGATATCATCGTGTTGTTCCCCCAACCTTCACTTATTGCTGCTTGTTCGCCCAATCTCTTCAACGAGCGAATCAGGCATCGGCCCGTTAACGAGGAGGACATCCTTGGGCGCCCTCTCCATTAATGCCGCATACATCTGCATCCTTCCGGACGGGCTGGAGGTGTGCAGATAAATCCGCCGCGGAAACTTGCCGGTCTCCAGGATGTGGCGCACAACCTCCATGCCGTTCGGCTCTCCGTATCCAAGCTCAAAGTCCAGCGATAACAGATCGACATCTTCAGAATCGAGCAGCAGCTTGCATTCCTCTGCATTCCGTGCAAGCACGAAGCCTGCCGGACAGCGCCTGTAATCATCCAGGTAAATATGTATCATCCGTTCATCCCTCCAGTACTCCATAGCTCTATTCCGTGGCGAGCAGATCGGATACCTTCAGCAGCTGCTTCCTGTGCGTATAACCTTCTGGCTCAGGTGTCTCCAGTATAAGCGGTACACTGCGGATTTCCGGCTGCGCGAGCAGCCAGCGGAGATTCGGCTCCCCGATTCTCCCCTGTCCGATAGCCGCATGACGATCCCGGCGGGACCCGCTTTCGTACCTGGAGTCGTTCAGATGAATGGCGGCGAGATGGTCAAAATATTCCAGCTCCCTCGCTTTTTCCATCCAGCACTCCCCATTGGTCTCATTCCACACCCCGCTTGCAAACAGGTGACAGGTATCCAGGCAAAAACCGATTTTCTCCGGATAACGGCTAAGACTGCGGATCTGTACCAGCTCGTCGAAAGTTGTACCCATCGGCGCATGGTCACCGGCCTGATTCTCGATCAGAAGCTTGGCAGCGCCTGTCCATTCCTTCAGCACGCGATCCAGCGACGCGATGATATGCCGGTATCCCTCAAGAATATCCGGGCCTTTGTAGATGCCAAAATGTACGACCGTTCCCAGCGAACCGCAGGCTTCTGCAATTTCAAGATCATTCAGCAGCGATACTGCAGTCCGCTGCGCATGATCCGAGCCTGGCGCAAATGCCAGATTGACAGGGTAAGGCGAGTGGGCAATAGAAGCAATTCCGTTCTCCCTGCAGTAAGACGCGCAGCGCTCCGCTTCCCTGCGGTCAAGCTCCTTCACGCCGAGTGACCGGGGATTCTTGGGGAAATACTGGTAAGCAAGACCGCCAAGCCCTCTAGCTTCTTCTGCAGCGCCCTTAAACCCGCGCTTGATGCTGACGTGGCTGCCAATCCGTACCTGCACCTGTCCATCACCCTTTCTGCTGGCAGCTGGGGCAGTAGAAAACTTTGCGGGACGAGAGCTCTTCCTTCACAATTGGTGTACCGCATACGTGGCATGGCTCCCCTTCCCGGTCATAGACGAGGCAGTTTGCGTTATATCCGCCCGTGAGGGTGTCGCCCTTGAACAGAGGCATCTCCATGTATCCGCCGAGACGGGCCGCATTATAGAGCACTTCCTTCATGGCATCGTACAGCTTCTTCCACTCTTCTTCCGATATATCCGGGATTGGCCGGTCGGGCCGGATCCCAGCTTTGAAGGCCATTTCATCTGCATAACAGTTGCCAATACCCGCTATCACCGACTGATCGACCAATGCTGTCTTGATCTTCCCCTTCTTCTTGGCAAACCGGGTTCTGAACAGCTGCTCGTCCATTCGTTTGTCAAAAGGCTCCGGACCAAGCTCAGCCAGCTTCTTGTTGGTTTCTTTTGCCGTGAGCAAATGCAGATAGCCCAGTCTCAGACCTATGAAATGCAGGGTGCCAGTCGCAAATCGCAAGGCCACCTGCACACTTCTGTCCGGCTTATCCTCTTCATCCACACTCCAGTAAAGCAGCCCGCCCAGCATCAGATGCAGCAGCAGACGGTTTCCGTTATCCAGGTGAAAAACTAGATGCTTGCCCCGCTGTTCGACATATAAGACAATGCTACCGACAGTGCCTGCTGCGAACTGCTGCTCATCCACGTTGACTGATTTAATTCTTGTTACTTCTGCTCCCGTAATCCGGGCCCCCGCTATTTTCTCTGACAGCAGACGGCGGTACGTCTCCATCTCCGGCCATTCCGGCATGGGATCAACCTCTTTCTCTCTGACCGTATCGTGTAGTTGTTAGTATCTATACTCATTTCCTGAACATGGCTGATATATACGAAATTAGTTCATTAAGATCCTCGCAGATTTGATCCGGCTCTGCACCCGCCTGCAGGCGAAGTGCCTCGTAATTGTCTTTATTCGTAATCCCAGTCATGACCAGCAGCGAGCGGCAGCCCGCGTTATTTCCGGCTGCGATGTCAGTTGCCAGATTATCACCGATAACAAGTGCTCTCTCCGCCCCGATTCCCAAACGCTCCAGCGCGACATTCATTAATATTGGAGAAGGCTTACCGATCACAACAGGTTGGACACCGGAAGCTGCTTGGATCATCGCACCGATTGAACCTGCTCCAGGGATAACGCCGCCTTCAGAAGGCAGCAGCAGATCCGGATTCGTCATAATCGAACCGGCACCTCCCCTTATGAGCCTCACGGCTTCCGCCACCTTATCATAAGTCAGCCCCCGGTCGATGCCCTGCAGGACATAATCCGGGTTCTGGTAAACGACGTTAAGACCTGCTCCCCGCACAGCTTCAAGCAGCCCTTCTTCGCCTATAACAGCTACCTTGGCACCTGGCTTCTCACCCGCAATATATGCCGCCGCCCCTTGGGCACTGGTACATACGTCTTCTGGTTCAGCCGGAATACCCATTGCCTGCATCCGTTCCGCTACGGTCTCAGGTGAAGCCGAGGAGTTATTGGTGACGAACAGATAAGGCAGCTCGAGCTCCTTCAGCAGCCGGATGAGCCGGTCCGCCCCGTCAATCATTACGGACCCGTGAAACAAGGTTCCGTCCAGATCAATCAGCAGCCCCTGAGGCAGCGCTGTCTGTGTCTGTTCCGAGCTGTAAGCAGCCATCAGCGATCCCGCCCCTTCAGCACCTGATCGATCCAGTATTCAACAGCAAGACCATCCTGCAGGGTAGGAACAAGATCTGCATAGCGAATTTCACCGGCACAACTCAGTACATAGTGATGCAGGGCCGCAAAATGTGTGTCAACCGCAAAGCCCATCGTAGCTTTCTCATCCGGCAGCAGAGCAAGCGTTTCGGGAACCGGCAATGCCGGTGTATACCCGCTTAGCAGGTGAACAGCCGGAACAGCTTGCCGCTCCAGATCACAAGTGATGCTGCCTTTAGAGCCGACGATTTGGATATCAAATGCGTCCGACCCATAGGCGATCCTGGACACTTCAGCTATACCGCGAACGCCTGATTGCGTCTGATAATGCATAATCGCCCAGTCATCCACATCAACTGCAGCCATACCCTCGCCGCTTGCTGCCTTGCGCTCGCCTACGAAGGTAAGGGCATCCCCGCTTACGCTTGCGAAATCGCCAAACCAGTGCCGGATCATATCGAGCACATGTACACCGAGATCCGTTATCGCACCGCCGCCCGACATCCCGCTTTCGAGACGCCAGCTCACCGGCCGCTCCGGGTTCAGGTAACCGGATCTGCGGTACGATATCTTGCACTGCAGGATGTCACCGAGCACGCCTTCGTGAACAAGCGAACGAATACGCATGACGGCAGGGTGATACCGGAAAGTGAAGGCCAGCTGGTAGGGCAGCTGAGGCTGAGTTTCAGTCAGCTGGACCAGAGCAGCAGACCGTTCATATGTATCTGCGAGAGGCTTCTCGCAGTAAATGCCTTTAAGATGGCTCACCGCCGCTTCAGCATCCTCCAAATGCCGAGCATTCGGTGTGCAGATATCGAAGACATCAACCTGAGGGTCGGCAGCAGCCTCCATGATGGAGTCCGTTACATTCCGGAAACCGATTGCGGCTGCTTGGGCCGCATGCCGCTCAGGCGAGCGGGTAACAAGCGTGTCCAGCACTGGTACTGCAGGCAGCTGCTTCACAATAGGCAGCGCCCGCAGCGCAGTCATATGTGTTTTGGCTATATTGCCAAATCCGATCATGGCAAAACGAATTTCTTTCATGCATGATACCTCCCGGCTTTTCTGCGCAGCCGTTCTATCCGCTTGCGGATTGCATCGACCTCCGAGCGCCGCTTCGGATCGTTGCGGTACAGGCTGAGCCGCTTCATCGCAAGCTCAAGCGCATGCTCCGTATAATGAAGCGCCCGTTCATAATCCTTGGATCGGTGTTCGAAGTACATGGCCAGTTCAATATGTGCATCATTGACCGGCAGCTGCGATTGTTCGGCGCTGTTAGCGGCCTTCTGCCACAATAGCACAGCACGCTGCCAATTTCCACATTTCTTGTCCCGTGCTGCCAGCGGTAGACACCAGGATGGTGACGGGTCCGTGTGAATCAGCCTGTCATACAGCCGCTCCGCTTCTTCCTGCATTCCCATTCGTTCCAGCCACAGACCGGTACGGAGCAGCTCCTCAGACCCTTCCGGATATTCCAGCGCAGTTCCGAGCCCGCCGCCGAGCAGCAGGCCGAAGCGGACAGCCAGGCATGCCAGCGCCAGCATATCCAGCTCATTATGGGTGAATACCTCAGCCAGCGGCCCGGGATCATTGTCGGACAGAAACCGGAAATAACGGGCGGGCGCCTCTGAGCCAGGCAGATCGTTGACACGGAATATCCCTAAGCGCTCCTCCTCCACATGACTGAGCCGGCAGGAAGCCAGCGTATTGCGCCAGATGCTTCTCGATGGATGGAGGAAGTCCAGATGCTTCGGATCAGCCATGGCGCGTCCCAAGCCGTTCATGATATACCGTCCTGCCAGCACAGGCCAGTCGAAGGTTTTGCCGTTATAGGTTGCCAGGTACGAATGCCGCTCGACACGCTGTTTCAGGTGAGCCAGCATCGCCCGCTCTTCCGCCGGATGACGGATGAGCAACTGTTCAATGACAAAGCGCTCCTCCTCCACATAAGCAATGCCTGTCATGAAGGGTACATTGCCGGTTCCGACACCAAGTCCTGTTGTCTCCAGGTCAAGGAACAGAATCTGTCCGGCTGAGATAGCCGGCTGCCCAGGGTGGAAGGCATTAAGCCCTGGCGCATACAGATGCAGGTCAGACAGCTGATGATGACCGTGGCGGTAGGGCAGCGGATAAACCCTGCGCCTTATCAGGAAGCTGCCCCAGTCATTCTGAAGCATGCGGACTCCGAGCGGCTCCCAGCTGCTGCTGAGCTCCTCAGCTTCATCAGCTAGTACCAATGGAACAGCTTCTTCCCTCTGCTCCACTGGTCCATTGTCCCCCGTCAGTCCTCGCAGCTTGTTCATCCGATCCCTTATGCTGCTCATGACCTACCCTCTCCCTCCTGAAGCAGTTCCAGTGCATGCGTCTTGCCCATCAAGCCGACTTCCTCGATCGGCCCGACACAGGCCGGACAGCCGCTTATGCAGCCGCAGGTCCGTATCCAATCCTTCGCCCGCTCCAGAAGCTCGTCGTGTACGTTGAACAGACGCTCGCTGAGCCCGATGCCGCCTGGATACCGGTCATAGAAGTAAATCGTCGGCCGCTGGGTATGGACAGCCTTTACCTGCGGGTACACCCGAATGTCCATCGGATCACACATCAGATAGACAGGCGCGATGTGCACCAGCACATTCGCTATGCCGAGCAGCGCAAACTGCATATCATTCGTGCCCATGCGCGCAGCGGCCTCTTCGCTGAACGTAAACCAGTAGGCGCTGGTATGAAGCTCCGCTTCCGGAAGGTGAATTGGCCCCGAGCCGATATTCTCATGGGTGCGTAGACGGAGCTTCTTAAAAATCGTCGGCTTAGCGTTCACTGTGACTTCGCCGTACTGCCGGACAATATCGCCTGTCTGCAGCTCCTTGTCCACATGCAGCACTTTAAGCTCTACCGCCATGCTCGCATCCGTGAAGTAATCCACATCCACTTCCCTCACATAGGCTTTCTTCTCGGGAAAGTCCAGCTTCTCCACTTGGTACTGAACGCCTTCATGAATGTATATCGCTTCTTCATGGATCAGGGTAGGGGCGCTGAATTGATCGACCTCCCCAAGAACACGGCTTCCGTTCGTCATATCAATAATGATGAAATTCTCCTGCGCTGCTGAACGCAGGGAGATATTGTGGGCCGGGAAGGATTGATCCATCCAGAACCAGCGGCCCTTCACGTGATGCAGAACCTTCTCCTCGACGAGAAATTCCAGCATGTCCCGCAGAGGCTCCGAGCCGAAGGTTTCATGCTCTTCAAAGGGCAGCTCATAGGCCGCACACTTGATATGGTCGATCAGGATCAGCAGATTATCCGGATTAATCAACGCCCGCTCCGGCGGGCGGTTGAAGAAGAACTCCGGATTCTGAATAATATACTGGTCCAACGGGTTACTGCTTGCCACCATGAAGGTAACCGAGCTTCCCTGGCGCCTCCCTGCACGTCCGGACTGCTGCCATGTGCTGGCCACCGTTCCGGGATAGCCATTCAGCACACAGGCCTGCAGCTGGCCGATGTCGATACCGAGCTCGAGCGCATTCGTGCTGACCACACCGCGGATTTCCCCACTGCGCAGGCCTCGCTCAATCTCACGCCGAAGCTTCGGCAGGTAGCCGCCGCGGTAGCCGCGGATCGTCTGCGGACCGACATCCTTGCGTACCAGGTCCTGCAGATACGTCAGCAGCAGTTCAACCCTCACCCGGCTGCGGGCAAAAACAATCGTCTGAACGCCCTGCTTCAGCAGCATGGACGCGAGATTCTTGGTCTCCAGCACACTGCTGCGGCGGATGCCGAGCTGCCGGTTCACTACCGGCGGATTATAGAATACAAAATGCTTCTCCCCCATCGGCGCGCCGTTATTGTCTACGACCCGTACAGGTCCCCCTACCAGCCGCTCGGCATGCTCGCCGGGATTGTCAATGGTAGCGGAAGCACAGATGAATTGAGGGTTCGAGCCATAGAAGCGGCAGATCCTCTTCAGCCTGCGGATCACGTTTGCGACGTGACTGCCGAATACGCCTCTGTAGGCGTGCAGCTCATCGATTACAATGTAACGGATATTCTCAAACAGCTTGACCCATTTGGTATGATGCGGAAGGATCGCGGAATGCAGCATGTCTGGATTGGTCACGACAATATGACCGGCATTGCGAATGGCCTGCCGCACATTAGGCGGCGTGTCCCCGTCATAGGTGTGAGTCTTGATATCTGCCTCCATCAGATCAGCCAGCTGCTGCAGCTCAGCAACCTGGTCCTGTGCCAGCGCCTTGGTCGGGAACATGTACAGCGCCCTGGCCGATTCCTCCTCAAGCACAGTCTGAAGCACAGGCAGGTTGTAGCACATTGTTTTACCCGATGCAGTCGGGGTCACCGCGACAATATGCTCGCCGTTCCTCACCGCCCGATAGGCATCCCGCTGATGCGTGAACAGACTGTGGATTCCCTTGGCCCGCAGCGCCTCTGCAAGCTTCGAATGCATATCGTTTGGCAGCTCGGCAGTTTTGGATTCCCTAGGCGGGATGGTATGCCAGTGCGTAACATTCTCCATAATTTCCGGCTGCTTGCGAAGGATGCTTAACCATTCCTCCAGATTCTCCGCTTTTCCAGTGAGTCGGTTCATACGCTGCCTCCTTGTATCTCTTATTTATAGGAACAATCTTATTTATAGGAACAATTTCAAATATTTATCTATATATGGTTTGAGCCGCGAATTCATAAAAGGCAGTATGATACCTATATACTACGTCATATTTTACAGAATACATGTTCGGGTGACAATGATATTTTATTTATACTCATTAATATTTAATATAATTAAATAACGGCATAGAAAACAGGCACTTCACCAGCTGTTCGCTTTAATGAAGTACCTTGTTTCTTCGAAGTCCACCACTCATTACAATACGCCATATTGATAAGTCTTATTGCTCGTTACTTTAACCCCATGCCGCCAATCACTGTATCCAGTGAAAGACTTTGTACAAAATCTAACGCTTCATCTTGCTGTGCTTTAGTCCAATCAATTGTCACGTAACTTGTGTTGTCCTGATTTGTCACGACTTTACCCTTATAAATCTGAAGATAATAGGTGTTACCTTCCACCTGCAGTTCTTTGCCCACCATTAACAAGTCATCGATTTTATACAAATAGTACTCCTTGCCGTCCTCGTGAAACTCTTCAGTCTCCACCTCGCTTGCTCCCTCGACTTCATCAGAGTGTTCATAAACGATTGGTTCTCTCTGAAGCGTGAGATTAAACCCTACATTAGATTTGTCTTTATAAATGAAGGTCAAACTGCTGGTGTCTGCTGCATCAATCGAGTCAATACGATGAATTTTGTTGTATGGTATCATTGAATAGTCTGCTTCATTTGGACTCCAATTGCTACTTAGAGTTACACGATGAAATGTATACCCTTGAATCGTTTCAGGGATATCCAGTCCTTTTATCATCTTCTCAGCCTCTTCAATCTTGTCAAACTCCCCTTCCGATTTAAAGAGAAGAGCGCTGTTTTTATCATTTCCATATTTCTGATAATCGCCAAGAGTCATTTTATTTAACTCAGCCTCTATTTCTTCTTGGAATCCTTCATCTACCTGAACTACTGTCTCCATACTTGATACAGGCAGCTCTATATGATTGCTGTTAGCTACAAAATTAAAGACTGATGTCACAATATCATGCAGATAATCGTGATCAACCAATTCTGGTGCATCCCTTGTCGTATGGATCATGTCCACCTTGCTCTGCCCTAATGTAACAGCAGGAATTCCGCTTTCCGTGAAAGCCAGATGATCGCTTGAATACCCCCTCGGCATTACTTCAGCCTGGACACCATGCTCCGTAAGATATTCTTGCAATTGGTTCATCAGGCTCTCCCCCGCACCATCGCCTATAACCAGCAAATCTCCACCTTCTTGCAGTCCAATACAATCCATATTAATAGCATAGATATGGTCATAGTGCTGGTCCATCTGCTTAACAAACGCCCTGCTGCCCTGAAGCCCTGACTCTTCTCCGTTAAAAGCGGCAAATACGACATCCGGCTGCATCGCGTGTCCACTATAATGGTTTTTCAGATTGGCAGCCAATTGGATCAATGCACTTACACCTGTTGCGTTATCTACAGCCCCACTGTATATTTCCTTGCCGGACCAGCCGAGCGAATCAAAATGTGCTGATAATATAATGAGATCCTTATGATCTTGATTTGGTGTGCCTTTCAGCATACCTACTATATTATGTGCCTGAACCTGCTCCTCTTTCATTTGGATTTTGATTGTGATCTCAGTGACAGTGTTCTTGTTTTTATTCAGCCACTCATAAACTTCCTCGGACAGTTGAAATACAGGAATATCATGATAGCCGGTTGGCAGGTGCTTCGTAAAATCATTCTTCTTAATGAATATAGCCATTGGATTAAGGTTCAATAATCCATTCCAGCTATCACCGTTATTCCATATTGCAACATGTCCTCTTACACTCGAAAAATTATTCTCTACAAAAACTGGCGTTCCTGTCTGGTCAAAACTTTCAGTCACACGCTGCTCCAGGTAGTCCTTGCCGTAAATTAATTCACGTTCTTCTGTACCAGTCTTAATGACAATAAGATACGCTTGCTTATCAGGGTCAAAAAATTGATGAGTATAAGGGATGGCAAACGATTCTCCTTGGTATGGTTCAAGCCCGATACGTTCAAAATGTTTCTCAATATACTTCTGCGCCTGTTCATTACCTTTTGTACCCGTCAACCTGCCCTTGTAACTGGTATCGGATAATTCCTGAATGATGCCTTCATATGTATGATCAAAAGATTTATTGACTTCCCTTTCTGTTTCATTACAACCAGATAAAATAACCACAAAAGAAACAACAATAAGGATGGGGTGAAAAAATTTCCTTAGCATTTAACTCCCTCGCTTTTTAATATATGTATCAAAATATCTCTACATAGTGACTGAGCATAGATTAACCCCATGGTGCTCCCCCTAGTTGGATTAGGCCTTCATCTGCTGTCATGACAACCAATATATCATCTATTATTTTACATGTAAATAGTTTACTTTTTTTATATTTATAGTATCTTAATCAGTAAAAGGAGGTGAGAAAATGAAACGCTTAATGCTAGCATTGCTAACGCTACTAGCTACCTTTACAATAGCTGGTACAGCATTAGCTTCTGAAGCAGAGGTTGCATCTGACAAAGGAAATATTAAAAGCAACTTAGAACTGAACTCGGGAGTTTCTGCCATGTATATACCTTGTGACTACTACTCCAGTGGACAACACAAATATGTACTGGCTGGGTCACAACAAGTTAAAGACTCAGGTGGTTCCCACGTAGTAGTAACTAAAAATCCAGACGGAAGTTCCTCTTCAAAAACCTGTGATATTACTAATTACTATAATGTTTCTAGGTATGTCTGTGCCTGCGGTCAGGGCTATGATGGTAGCCGAACTTTTTCCAGCACCTCTCATAGTATTCGCCATTACTCAATATCGCTCTACATAGGGCAATCATAAGAAAAGATGTAAAGACCCCGTTTTCCAGTGCCGGAAAACGGGGTCTTTATTATATTCACTTAAACATGCGGCGGCTCCCAGGATTTCTTGTACCACCCGATCCGCTCATCCAGCACGTTCAAATTACGGTCCAGTCTGACGGCTGCCTGGAATGGCATCTTGTGATTATACCAGAAACGGATATCACTCCAGGTTACCTCATAACCCTCCTCCCGTTCCTTCCACTCCACTTGATAGCGGTCAGCAAAATTCAGGAAGGAACGAACGCCATCTGTCGACATCGTTGCCTGAATAACCGGGTGTAGCTGATGACCCGGCTCCTGCTTCGGCAGTTCTGCCTCCACGATAACCCTAGAACCTTGAATCGTGCCCAGCTTGAAAGCTTGATGATTCTCAGATGCGAACTGCCAGTACCTTCCGAACAAACCAGGAATCATTGTTAACCCGTCGGTTGGAATCCCCTGTTTCTTCAGAAGGCCGGCGGCCTGGTGTTTATAATAAAATTTCAGTAACACATAGCCAATACTTATACCATAGATTGCGGCAAACATAGGGCCGGGTTCAAATATGCCAGCCGCCCATAATAAGGCACCTGCCGAATGGAGAGAGAACAGGAGAGGATCGAATAAGCTGATCACGTCCAGATGGAACCACTTCTTCGTCATGGGTCTTAAACATTGGACACCATAGGCGTTCAGCAGATCCAGAAGCACATGCAGACAAACAGCAGCCAGTGTCCAGCCTGCGATATGCCAGGCCGCCCCTTCAGCCCCAGCCAAATAAGCTGCCGGGAGGCCAATAATCAGCGCCCACAGAGGGAGCACGGGCAGGGCATGAGTCCAGCCGCGGTGGTTGCGCAGGTAAGCCGCCTTGCCCTTCACCCTCATTACCCCGTCAAAATCGGGGGCATTATTGCCGACCAGGGAAGCGGCCATCATCGCCGCTGCAGCACCGTCCGTACCGGCGATTACCGGATCGATCATTGCCAGTCCAGCAAGCGTAACGCCAAACAAAAGGTGGCTAGAAGTGTCCATCAACCGTCCTCCTATCGTGCAATGCGTTCTCCCGCACATCCTAACAGACTTTCGTTAACGCTGTGTTTAACCGTTATGACGAAATTGTAAGTAAGCGGCAGTCCTGCTATGGGCCTGTCAGGCATAATACGCGCGTTGTCTTCACATGCTAAATGTCGGGAAGCACTTCCCGCAGTACATCCCGTGCGGATAACTGTACACCATTCAGAGAGGCGTGATACGCAATGGCTAAACCGGATAACCGTGCAGATAACGTAGAGCACCTGCAAAAGGCAGTCCAAAATACCCTGCAAAACCTGCATGAGGGTGAGGACTATCTTGCCGAGCATGCTGATGAAATCGGTTCGACTGAATTCAATCAGGTTCGTTCGAAGAACGAGCGCAGACGCGAGGCCATTCAAGGATTCCGTTCTGAAATTAAAGATGAGGCTCACAAAAACGATTAACGTGGTTAACTAGTTTGTTACAACTTATCAGGCAATTATTTAACAAATCCCCTGCATGAGCCGGAACCGTTCCGGTATGCAGGGGATATCTTATAGGGAGCATTATTCCCTGTTCTTATTCGTTCTATTCCTTCGGTTCGGCAATTCGTGGAATGGGTACAGTTAGAAGATCTGTTGCCGGAAGCGTCTCAGGGAACAGTGTTCTTGCTTCATCAGCAAGCATTTCCAAATCATCCTCGCGGTATCTTGAGCTGAAATGGGTAATGACCAGTTTCTTAGCCCCTGCTTTTGCAGCTGCCTCGGCAGCCTGCGCGGTTGTGGAATGGCCGAATTCAACCGCCTTATCAGCCAATTCAGCCGCGAAAGTTGCCTCATGAACGAGCAAGTCCGCTCCAACCCCGAGCAGGATGGCATTTTCACATGGAGACGTATCCCCTAATATTGTGATGACTCTTCCGGGTATGGAAGGTCCTATAACCTCATCAGCGTAAACCATCCGACCATCAGGAAGCTCAGCATTAAGTCCCTGCTTCAGTCTCCCGTATACCGGACCGGGCTTCACACCTAATCCTTGCAGCTTAATGGCATCAAGCTTGCCGGAAACTGGCTTCTCGACAATACGATAGCCGTAACAGGGTACCCGGTGTTCCAGCTTCGCTGCCGTAACAGTAAACTGTTCATCCTCGTAGATGACTCCCTCTTCCTCAATCTCTATAATTTGCAGCTCGTATTCGAGGTTGGTTTGTGTCAATCTGAGGCTCATCTCGATTAACTGCTTGATGCCGTTCGGCCCGTATACAGTCACTGGTGATGTCCCGCCCGAAAAAGCCCTGCTGCTGAGCAGCCCCGGAAGCCCGAACGTGTGATCACCATGAAGATGGGTTATGAAAATCCGTTCCAGCCGGCTCAGTTTATGCGAGGTCTTCATCAGCTGATGCTGTGTTCCTTCACCGCAGTCAAACAGCCAGAATGTCCCTCTAGCGGCCGGGAGACGCAGCGCCGATGAGGTTACATTACGTCCGGATACCGGACGACCCGCTCCAGTTCCCAAAAATGTGATATCCATCAGTGCTTCACCTCCTCCTGTTATCATCAACCATCCATCCTATTATTAATCTGCACCCAGCCTGAACAATCGCATTTGGGGCAAAAAGTCCTGCTTCGAGGCAAAAGGCAGCAAACCCATCCGCTTCCGAATGGCGCCTGCTGCCTTTACATAACCGGTTAAGCTTTGTCTACATTAAAGTAATTGGCCTCAGGATGCGCAAATACCATAGCCGATACGGAAGCCTCCGGCTCCATCATACAGCCTTCTGTCAGCTCTACACCAATATCCTCTGGCTTCATGAGATCAAAGAGAAGCTCTTGGTCCTCCAGATTCGGACAAGCCGGATACCCGAAGGATACTCGAATACCCTGATAACGGGCACCCAAACGCTGCTTCATTGTAAAATCAGGCGCATCCGGGAAGCCCCAGACATCGCGCATCATGTGATGGACACGCTCAGCCAGCCCTTCGGCCACCTCAAGCGCAACCGCCTGAAGGGCATGCGAACGGAGATAATCTCCGTTGTCCTTCAGTACGGTAGCCCGCTCGCGGATGCCCTGCCCCGCAGTTACGACCAGGAAGCCTACATAATCCATTACGCCGCTTTCCACGGAACGCAAGTAATCCGCCAAGCAGAGATAAGGTTCCACCTGCTGTCTAGGGAACGTAAACCGCTTAATTTCCCTGCTCGTATCCTCAGGATCATAGATAATAATGTCATTGCCGGATGACTGAGCCGGGAAGAACCGGTACATGGCATTGGCATGCAGCGTTTTCTCCGCAGCAGCTTCTTCCAGAATACTATCCACGGTTTCCTTCAGCTGGACAGCCTTTGGGTTGCCTTGAGCCAGCAGGTCCTCCACCTTGCCCCGCAGGCCAAGATGATGCCCTAACAGCATCTGCATATTAACATAAGGCAGGATATGGCCTAACGGCACTTCTCTCAGTACATGGCGTTCCAGATCAGGCGGTACGAAGACAGGCGCATCCGTAGAGATGTTAGAGCGGACAGCTCTTGAGAGCTGCGGCAGCGGCGCCTTCTCTTCGGCTTCCGCATAACCGGATTCCTTCAAGGCCTTCAGCTCTGCTTCATAGCGAGCGCGATGCTCGGGGTTCATTAGCTTGTTCGCGATATCCAGCCCGTCCATAGCATCCTTGGCATATAACACCAAGCCATCGTATTCCGGGCTAATTCTGGTTTTCGTGAACTTGCGGCTCAGAGCCGCTCCCCCTACCAGAATCGGAGCATCAATACCTGCGGCCCGCATATCCTGTGCTGTCAGCACCATCTGCTGTGCCGATTTGACAAGCAGACCAGAGAGACCAATTGCGTCGGCTTTCTCTTGCCTATAAGCCTCAATGATCTGTTCAGGCGGTACTTTGATGCCCAGGTTGATGATCTTGTAGCCATTATTGGACAAGATGATTTCGACGAGGTTTTTACCAATATCGTGTACATCGCCTTTAACGGTGGCCAATATAATCTTGCCTTTGACAGATGTCTCGCTTTTCTCCATGTGCGGCTCCAGGTGGGCTACGGAAGCCTTCATAACCTCCGCACTTTGCAGAACCTCGGCCACGATCAGCTCGTTATTGTTGAACAGGCGGCCGACTTCCTCCATGCCTTTCATGAGCGGTCCATTAATAATATCCAGCGGACGGTACTTAGTCAGCGCCTCATCCAGATCCGGTAGAAGCCCCTCCTTCGTTCCTTCAATAATATAAGAAGCCAGGCGTTCCTCCAGCGTCAGGTTGGAGACCTTCTCCTTCTTGTCGACCTTCTTCTCTCTGTAAAAGGCAACAAATTTAGCAAGTGTTTCGTCCGTTGTATTAAAAATCAGTTCTTCTGCCAGTTGGCGCTCTTCTTCCGGAATCGATGCATAACGCTCCAGCTTCTCCGTGTTGACGATCGCATAATCGAGCCCCGCTTTCGTGCAGTGGTACAGATACACGGCGTTCAACACTTCACGCCCTGCGTCAGGCAGACCAAAGGAGATGTTGCTGAGGCCCAGAATGGTTTTGCAGGCCGGGTAACGTTCTTTAATCAAGCGTATACCCTCAATGGTCTCCACAGCCGAACCGATATACTGCGGATCGCCGGAGCCAATCGGAAACATGTTTGGATCGAATATAATGTCTTCGGGATTTAACCCGTATTTGTTAACGAGCAGATCATACGAACGGTCTGCAACCTCAAGCTTCGCTTGGCGGGATACTGCTTGTCCGCGTTCATCAATAAGAATCATGACAACAGCCGCCCCATATTTATGGATCAGCGGTACGATCTTCTCAAACTTCGACTCCCCGTCTTCTAGGTTAATGGAATTAATCAGCGCCTTACCCTGGGAATGCTTAAGCCCAAGCTCGATGATATGGTCATAGGTCGAGTCAATCATAAGAGGCGCCTTGATTTTCTTGGTTACGAAGCTGAGGAACGTCTCCATCGCATAAGCCTCATCAATATCCGTATCCTGAAGGTTAATGTCAATAATGTGGGCTCCGCCCTTTACCTGAGCTCGGGCAATTTCGGAGGCTTCCTCAAACTTTCCTTCCTTGATCAGACGCTTGAACTTACGGGAACCTGACACGTTGGTTCGTTCTCCAACCATGTAAGGACGGTTCTCCGGTTCAATATATACTGTTTCAATACCGGCAACGGCAGCCGGATGGTCGCCAAATTCCGTTCTTGGCTTATATTTAGCCATCTCATCTGCCATAGCCTTAATATGCTCCGGCGTTGTACCGCAGCAGCCGCCCGCGACATTAAGCCATCCCTGCTTGGCGAACTCACCAAGCTTGCGTGCCAGTGACTCGGGGGATTCATGATAGTTCCCGTTCTCATCCGGCAATCCGGCATTCGGATAACAGCTGATATTGGTTTTTGCAATCGCGGCCAGGCTCCGGATATGATCGCGCATAAACTCAGGTCCTGTGGCACAGTTCAACCCGATCGTAACCGGTTTCAGATGCTCCAGAGAAATGTAGAATGATTCAATATTCTGACCGGCGAGTGTCGTACCCATCGGTTCGATCGTGCCCGATATCATAATCGGAAGCTCGAAGCCAAGATCCTCAAATGCCTTGCGGATTCCCAGGCTTCCCGCCTTTACATTCAAGGTATCCTGAGAGGTTTCCAGCAGCAGCGCATCTACGCCTGCTTCCATTAGCGCAACTACTTGTTCATGATAGCTCTCGACGAGCTCCTCAAAAGTTACGCCGCCAGTAACCGATAGCGTCTTGGTCGTCGGCCCAAGGGCTCCAGCTACATACCGTGGCTTCTCAGGCGTTGTATATTTTGCAGCTGCCTCAACAGCAAGCCTCGCGGCAGCGAGGTTGATCTCCCGGGCTTTCTCAGGTATATCATATTCAGCCAGCACCACGCTTGTTGCGCCAAAGGTGTTGGTTTCCAGAATATCAGCACCTGCTTCGAGGTATGCCTCATGTATTTGCTTTATTACATCAGGACGTGTAAGCACGAGAATTTCGTTACAGCCGTCCAGTTCCTCTCCGCCAAAATCTTCTTCCGTTAAATTGGCCTGCTGGATCATCGTGCCCATCGCACCATCAAGAATCAGGATCCGTTTCGATAGCATTTCTTGTAAGCCGGGTTTTGTCATATTCCTACACCCTTCCGCCAAATCATTAAGCTTTAGTGTAACAGAACTATGTCCGTGTGAAAAGTCATAGCCTGGTCGACAGAGCACATAAAATGCTTTATAATGGAATCATTCTAATTATATAAGAATAAACCTGATAGGAAAAGAGGGATTTAAAATTGGCTGAGATCAGAATTCGTAATACCGAGGAGCGGATCAGCGGTGAAGAGAATGTACGGGAATTTCTCTCTAAGCAGGAAGTCTTATATGAGCATTGGGATGCTTCCAAGCTGCCTCAAGATCTGCAGAATAAATTCGTATTAAATGATGAGGATAAATCCCAAATCCTTGCGACATTTGATTCGGAAATCAAGGATTTGGCTAAGCGCCGCGGTTACCGGACATGGGATGTTATCGCCCTTTCGGACGCTACTCCCAACCTGGATGAGCTGCTCAAGAAGTTTGAGAATGTCCACACCCATACAGAGGATGAAGTGCGTGCAATCACGGCCGGCCGCGGAATCTTCATTATTAAAGGTTCAGACGATGTCGGCTATTTCGATGTAGAGCTCGAAGCCGGAGATGTCATTTCTGTGCCTGAGCACAAGCCCCATTTCTTCACATTGATGGATAACCGCCAAATTGTTGCGGTACGCCTCTTTATTGAGACAGAAGGCTGGATCGCGCATCCGTTCGCTGACCCTGCTTTCCAGAAGTAGCAATATAACCGCATTTAGAACGCAAGAGGGCTTCCATGCCGGTTGTTAACAACCGGCATGGAAGCCCTCTTCTTGAGTTAAACGTTGAACGGATTATGTCAGAATATCAAGAAGCTCATGAAGATGCTTGATTTCATACTTTGGTATAATCTCGTCCGAGCGCTGCATGCCGTGACGGTTTACCCAGACAGAATCCATCCCCACCGTGTTAGCGCCCTTGATATCTGTAGTCAGCTTATCGCCCACCATAACCGCGTCTTCCGGTTCAATTCCAAGCATAGTTAAAGCATGACGGAATATACTCGCCGCCGGCTTACCTTCCCCGAATTCACCCGAAATAATAACATGATCGAAATAAGGTACAAGTTCCGGCACACCAGCCAGCTTCTCACGTTGGAGATCAGGAGATCCATTTGTGAGCAGCAGCAGCATATACTTTCCGCGCAGCTCATCCAGAATGCTGAACGTCTCTTCATAAGTATAAGGTCTAGCACGCCTCTCAGCCGGAAACCTTTCAGCCAGCTCCGCTCCTAACGCCTCATCATCTACTCCGAGCGACTTTAGTCCGCGGGTCCATGCATCCCTGCGATAGCCAGGCGCCAGCGCCTGCAGCTTGCGAAACTCGGCCTGCTCGCCTTCCAGGAAATTAGCCCACAGCCCTTCAAAAGGATTAATACCTATCATCTTGGTAAATGTGAATGTTTCATAGGATTCATACAGTGCCTTAGCTTCTCTGCGCACTGCTTCCTCAAGTTCAGCTTCCTTGACCCCCGTGCGGTCGGCTGCATACTGGCAGGTTGCTTCAAAAGCCTCCTTCACACTCCGCTCATCCCACAGCAAGGTATCATCCAAGTCAAACAGCACAGCTTTCTTCGCCATATATTCTCTCTCCCAATCTGCTATTTCACTGCCTTCTCGTGAAAAGCGATATTGTGATCTTTCGCAAACGCCCTCAACCGCTCCGCCATCGCTTCAGTAGGAAACCGGTTGATCGCCCGGGAAAATACCCAGTTCGCTCCCTTAGCCTGCTCTATGACCACATAACCCGGCTGCACACTTATACTCTTAATGGAAGAAGCATAAAGCGTCTTATCGCCAGTCATACGGCGTGTGCCTACATAATCCTTCGCAACGCTTAAGTACGGACGCCTGAAGAAGAACAGCATGGCAAGCAGAAAATAACAGCCGATTGTCAGCCAAAACATGCCGGAGCTCGTTACATTCTCTCCTTCCGGCGCTGCAGCAGGAATAGTTGCCAGATACGCATAACCGCCGGTAAACAGCAGCAGAAAGACCGGCAGTATAAAATTGCGTCCTTTGAAACGGTCTATCCGCTGCGCCGCAGCTGCAATACTCTGCGTTCCTGATTTCTTGCGTTGGCGGTTAATAACATTACTATTCCGCCTTACCTTGCGTTCCCATGATCGGGACATCGCTGACACCCCTCAATATCTGTATTGGCAGTCCTTCTCTAGTTATAAGGGCCTGCGGAATTTCTGGATGAACCGGGTCGGATATTCGGACGGCAGCGCACTCACCTGATCCAGCCGCTCCCATATTTCCTGCGGCATCGTCCAGCCTACCGCCCCCATATCATCCTCGTACTGCTCCAGCGTGCTTGCTCCGAAGATTGGTGAAGTAATTCCTTGCTGCTGTATCAGCCAGCGTAGTGCAACCTGTGCCGGTGTTTTGTCCAGCTCACGTGCAGCCCTCTGGACCTCTTCCAAAATGGCAAAGTTTTTCTCCGTGGCACGGAACGCCCATGAGCTCTCACCTGTCTTTGCTGTCAACCTGCCGGAAGTTGGCTCCTCTCTAGTGTAGCGACCCGTAAGAAATCCGCCGCCCAGCGGAGCCCAGGGTATGACACCGACCTGTTCTTCGATACAAAGGGACATGATCTCCCGATCCATCTCTCTGCTGACCAGGCTATACTGCGGTTGAATAGATATGTATCGTACAAAACGGCTGTAATCGCTATAAGCAAGCGACTTCATCAGCTGCCAGGCGAGAAAATTGGAACAGCCGATATACCTTACTTTTCCTGATGACACAAGGTCATCAAGCGTGCGCAGTGTCTCTTCAACTGGGGTTGCATGATCCCACACATGCATCTGGTAAAGATCGATGTAATCCGTGCCAAGCCGCTTCAGGCTTGCATCTACACCATCCATGATATGCTTGCGTGATATCCCTACGCCATTGGGATGCTGCTCCGTCTGGAATCTGACCTTCGTTGCAAGTACGACTTCTGACCTGCGGTCCTTTATCGCCTTGCCTACGATCTCTTCCGATTTGCCGCCGACATAAACATCCGCCGTATCAAGAAAATTGCCGCCGGCATCCAAGAACCGATGGATCATCTCGATTGAATCCGACTCACTGGTGGTGTTTCCAAACGTCATTGTCCCAAGACAAACCTCAGATACTGCCAGTCCGCTTCTGCCAAGCAAACGATATTCCATGTTAACTCCTCCCGTTCATCATGCTTTCGTACCAGATGTTTTGTTTAGTGCTTTAACTTATCGTTATCCTCATCTTCTGCCCACTTAATCGTATCCAGCTGATCCTTGAAATTTTTGCGGAATTGCTGGAGGTACTGGCGCCTCAATTCTTCACGCTCTGCCATTTCCTCTTCAGTCAAGCCAACGGATTTATTTTTACGCGACAGTTCATTGATCCGTGCGACCAGTTTTTCCATGAGAGTCTCCTCCTTGCGCGGTTCTTGTCCAATATTACTTTGACACTTTCACGCCTTGGTTGTCAAGGCGAGGAACAAGCAGCAATAACAAAAAAACCGTTCACAGGAGCTCAAGGCCGGAACGGTAAAACTCGTAATAACTATTTAATGATAACCTTGTAATATAGACTTATACAGCGAATTAGAAGGACTCCACAGGAATGATAATCTGGTCACCTGGCTGCAGGTTGCTGTCTGTGAGCAGGTTCCGCTTCTTCATCAGATACACGATTTGTCGGATATCGGCACCTTCTGGTGCATGGCTTTGGGCCAGTGACCACAGCGTATCGCCTGTAGAAACCGTAACCGCCAGTTCGTTGGGCTGTGCGGGTTCCGCATGCGTTCCGAGGGCGTTCGAATGGACGAGCGTGAAACCCGTCACGATGATAATAATGAGGATTAATGCGGCCAGCAAACGGCCCACCTTCCAGCTCAGCCGTAGTGAAGTACGCCCAGCCGTAACACTCTTGCTATGTATGTGGGTTCTCTTATTGTTCTGTTCCTTGTACAAGCTGCGGTAGGACATGTCATTTACTTTTATGATCATATTCAGCACCCCAAACATTTGTTCTGTATTGCTAAAATGAGCATATCACGAACAGATGTTTGTAGTCAACCACTTTTGGAACATTTGTTCCCCTTCATGTACGAACCTCTGTTTTCAGGAACTTATGTTTGTACGAACTCCGGTTCTATGCTATAATTTGTCACAATAAACAAGTTGATGGAGTGATGAAGGTGTCCAAAATTTCCAACCGCCAGCAGGCCATCTTGGAATTTATCAAGAATGAAGTCCGGGATAAAGGATATCCGCCGTCCGTAAGAGAGATTGGCGAAGCTGTCGGACTTGCTTCCAGTTCCACCGTTCATGGGCATTTGGACCGGTTGGAGAAGAAGGGACTGATCCGCCGAGACCCGACCAAGCCTCGGGCAATCGAAATTCTCGACCAGGAGAGCGAGGCTGAATTTAATTTCCCTCTCGCGGTATCCAAAGTACCGGTTGTTGGTAAGGTTACTGCCGGTCTTCCTATAACAGCGACCGAGAATATCGAAGAATATTTCCCGCTCCCCTCTCATTTTGTCGGAGATGATCAGATTTTCATGCTGAACGTTATCGGTGAGAGCATGATCGAGGCAGGAATTCATGACGGGGATTATGTCATTGTCAGGCAGCAGCAGACCGCCAACAACGGTGAGATTGTCGTCGCTTTGACCGATGAGGACGAAGCAACCGTCAAGACTTTTTATAAGGAAAAGGATCATATCCGGCTTCAGCCGGAAAACGCCACCATGGAGCCTATCCGCTTGAAGCAGGTCTCCATTCTGGGCAAAGTAATCGGACTCTTCCGGGATTTCCATTAATTCATAAGCTAAGCCGGCATCCTGAACGGGATGCCGGCTTTATTTTCAAGCGCATACTGGTTTTCCACAGCTAACAATGATAGAGAACTCAGAACCTAGCCCTAGACAGATAAGAACCCTGACACAGAATGGTCAGGGTTCTTGGTTAATCGCTTTTAATATAACGTCATGTACTGATCGCGTTCCCACTGATGAACCTGCGTGCGGTACATATCCCACTCAATCTCCTTCAGTTCGTAGAAGTGAGCAAGGGCATGGTCGCCAAGCGCCTCACAGATAACTTCGTCACGCAGCATTTCATCGAGGCCTTCCTTCAGGTTCCAAGGCAGACTTGGGATACCTTCATCGATACGCTCTTCATCTGTCATGACATAGATATTGCGGTCCGTTGGAGCAGGAAGCGGCATCTTGTTCTTGATACCATCCAAACCAGCCTTCAACATAACAGCCAGAGCCAGATAAGGATTAGCTGCCGGGTCCGGGTTCCGCACTTCAATACGTGTGCTGAGACCGCGGGAGGCTGGAATCCGGATCATAGGCGAACGGTTGCTTGCCGACCAGGCAACATAACAAGGCGCTTCATAACCAGGCACAAGACGTTTATATGAGTTAACCGTCGGGTTGGTGATTGCTGCGAATGCCCGTGCATGACGCAGAACGCCTGCCATGTACTGACGAGCCGTTTCACTCAGGCCGAGCTTGTCGCTCTCATCATAGAATGCGTTCTCGCTGCCGCGGAACAAGGACTGGTGACAATGCATACCCGATCCATTAACACCGAATAGCGGCTTCGGCATAAAGGAAGCATGCAGGCCATGCTGACGAGCAACCGTCTTGACGACTAGCTTAAAGGTTTGAATCTGGTCTGCGGCTTTAATGGCATCCGCATACTTAAAGTCGATTTCGTGCTGGCCTGGTGCCACCTCATGGTGAGATGCTTCGATTTCAAAGCCCATCTCTTCAAGCGTCAGCACGATCTCACGACGGCAGTTTTCACCAAGATCCGTAGGAGCAAGATCGAAATAACCGCCCTGGTCATTCAGCTCTGTAGTCGGATTGCCCTTCTCATCCGTCTTAAACAGGAAGAATTCCGGCTCTGGGCCAACATTCATCGCTGTAAAGCCCATTTCTTCCGCTTCCTTAAGCGCACGCTTCAGAATACCGCGAGGGTCGCCTGCAAATGGAGTTCCATCCGGCATATAGATGTCACAGATCAGACGGGCAACACGGTTCTCCGTAACCCATGGGAACACAACCCAAGTATCAAGATCAGGATATAAGTACATATCGGATTCCTCAATGCGCACATAGCCTTCGATCGAGGAGCCGTCGAACATCATTTTGTTGTCGAGAGCCTTCTCAAGCTGGCTCACCGGAATTTCTACGTTCTTGATTGTACCGAGCAGGTCTGTAAACTGCAATCGAATGAAACGAACGTTTTGCTCTTGAGAAATGCGTAAAATATCCTCTTTCGTGTAGCTCATGAGATCATCTCCTTCTACAACTTTTAAGGTTTGTTGCTATAGAAACGGGACAGCTGGCCTTGAATGAGCGAAGCTTTGCCCGGTCTCTTCTCGAGAAGCTGCTGCTTAAGCAGCCGGTGAAGCTGCATATCAGACAGTTCTCTTCGCTTGCTCTCTGTCTGTTCTGTAATAACTGTTGCCTCTTCCGATTCCTTCGATACCGGATTCATTACCTGCTTGATGCCTGCGATGTTCACGCCCTTCTCGATCAATGCCTTGATCTCCAGCAGGCGCTCTACATCATTAAACGAGAACAGACGCTGGTTACCAGCCGTTCTGGCCGGTACGATCAGCTCATGCTGTTCATAATACCGGATTTGGCGTGCCGTCAGATCCGTCAGCTTCATGACGATACCAATTGGGAACAACGCCATATTCCTGCGAATATCATCCCCCATACCGCATCAACCTTCCAATTGTTGTGTATGGGTTCATTGTAGCTTTCTTGCCTAAAGGTGTCAAGTTGTGTGAGGTTTAATTACAATATTTCCTTTTTCGGCTAAGTTCGAAAGGGCTGTCAGTACCCCATACTTAACATGTGAATAGGTTAGGCCGCCCTGCATATAAGCGATGTAAGGATTTCTAATCGGCGCATCCGCTGACAGCTCCAAGCTGCCACCCTGTATGAACGTACCTGCCGCCATGATGACAGGGTGTTCATAGCCGGGCATGTCCCACGGCTCCGGTAGGACATGAGCGTCTACCGCCGCTGCCTGCTGAATGCCCTGCACGAAATGAATAAGGTGCTCGGAAGAACCGAAACGTACGGCTTGAATCAAATCCGTGCGAGGTGAATCCCAGCGCGGCATCGTTTCAAAACCAAGCTCTTCGAACATGGCAGCCGCAAACACGGAGCCCTTAATGGCTTGACCGACGACATGAGGAGCGAGGAAGAGCCCCTGATACATGCTTCTCAATGTATCCAGCATCGCACCGACCTCACCGCCGATGCCCGGTGCTGTCAACCGGTAAGCAGCCTTCGAGACTAACGGGGCTCGTCCGCAGATATAACCACCCGTTGCCGCCAAGCCGCCGCCCGGATTCTTAATTAGTGAACCGGCCATGATGTCAACACCAACCTGCGTTGGCTCCAGTTCCTCAGTAAACTCTCCATAACAGTTATCCACGAAAATAATGACATCCGATTTGATGGCCCTGATCCGCTCGACCATCATTCGAATATCGTCAACTGTATAGGAGCGTCTCCAGTCGTAGCCTCTTGACCGCTGGATACCGATAACTGTAGTTTGCGCGTTAACAGCTGCTTCAACCGCTTCCCAGTCAATTTCTCCCTGATCAAGAAGTGCCACATCCTTGTACTTTACACCCCAGTCCTGCAAAGAACCGGTTCCGTCTCCTCGCGAACCAATTACTTTATGCAGGGTATCATAGGGCTTACCCGTTATGTACAGCAGCTCATCACCCGGACGTAGCATACCGAATAATGCACAGCTGATGGTGTGGGTTCCTGATGCAAAATGAGGTCGTACCAACGCAGCCTCCGCTCCAAAAACATCTGCATAAACGTCATCCAGAACCTCGCGTCCGCGATCATTATAGCCGTAGCCTGTTGAGCCGTTAAAGTGAAAATCACTGACTTGATGCTTCTGGAAGGCACGGATGACCTTCCACTGGTTCTTTTCCGCAATGCGGTCAATCTGCCGGAACCGGCTGCTGATCTTATTCTCTACCGGCTCCGCCATTCGTTCTAATGTCTGCCATATCGCGCTGTTATATCCCATGAAAATGTACGACTCTCCTCTGATTATCCTTCCGATCTCAACTCATCCATACTGGTGAACGGTTCAAGCTTGTACCCGCTCACTTCAAACTCATGCTTGTTCAACTGCACGGTAAGCCTGACAAGATCCTCTTCTGCCTCCTGATGAAGCACCTCTCCGCAGCGATAGGCCAAAGCAATTAAGTCGCCACGCTCGGCCGGTATTGCGAATGACTTGGTGTCTCCGATTAGCTTGTCCTGGACAGCATTGCTCAGTCTGTCTAGGTCCTCTTTATCATAGGCGCTAATTAAAAGGGCCTCCTTGCCGCCGGCAAGCAGCTCCCGGCAATCTGAAGAGCATAAATCCTTCTTGTTATAAACCATCAGCTGCGGCTTATCCCCTGCACCGAGCTGTGTAAGGATATCGCCCACAACGGTTATCTGTTCTTCACGCATCGGAGAAGAACTGTCAATAACATGCAGGATTAAGTCAGCCTCATTTACTTCCTCAAGGGTAGCACGGAAAGCAGCAACCAGGTCATGCGGGAGATTCTGGATGAAGCCAACCGTGTCCGTGAGAACAACTTCTTTTCCACTTGGGAGTTCCCAGTTTCTTGAGGTAGGGTCAAGGGTAGCGAACAGCTGGTTTTCCACATAGACATCTGCAGCGGTCAATTCCCGCAGCAGTGTAGACTTACCCGCATTAGTATAGCCTACCAGCGCGACCTGGGTCACACCGCTTTTTTTGCGCCGTTCACGGTGCAGCTTCCGGTGCCGCACTACTTCTTCCAACTGCCGCTTCAGATCGGAAATCCGATCGCGGATATGACGGCGATCGGTCTCCAGCTTTGTCTCACCCGGACCGCGGGTACCGATGCCGCCGCCCAGCCTGGAGAGATTCTTGCCATGCCCCACGAGCCTTGGCAGGAGGTAGCTGAGCTGAGCCAGCTCAACCTGGATAATGCCCTCACGGGTTTTCGCCCGGCCGGCGAAGATATCCAGAATGAGCTGGGTGCGGTCAATTATCTTTAGATCAAGTGCTTCTTCCAGATTCCGGACCTGCGCACCGGATAGCTCCTGGTCGAAGATCGCGGTTGTCGCACCTAATTCCTCGGCAGCCGCCCGAAGCTCCTCGACCTTCCCTTTACCGATAAACCAGCGGCTGTCAGGCGTCTCCCTGTTCTGGGTAATCGCACTGAGCACCTCTACACCTGCCGTTTCGGCGAGGCTTACCAACTCATCAAGCGAATGCTCGGGATCGCTTCCGCCACGTTTGATTTCATCGGTAATCAGGCTCACAAGTATTGCCCTGTCCTGAATATCATGTCTTGTTTCATAGGTTGTCGTAGCCATAGCCAATACCCCTTTGTTGTTAAAATCAAACTCATCTGCTCAGACATCCCATTTGAGATCCTCTGCGCGGATTGACATCAGCTCATGCTTACCCGGCGAGCCTGTCGCATACTGATTGAGCAGCCGCACGGCCTGGTGTCGAAATGCCTTCTCAATGACATTGCGTACATACCGCGCATTACTGAAGGAAAAATAGGACTCTTCCTTCTCCTGCGCAAGATGCTGCCTCAGCTTGAGAACAGCCTGAGGCATAAGCGTGTAATCCCTCTCCCTTGCCATCAGCTCAGCGATCTGGATTAATTGATCAACCGAATAATCAGGAAAATCGATTTGTATAGGAAAGCGCGAAGGCAGTCCTGGATTGGTCATGAGGAATGTCTCTATCTCCTCAGGGTAGCCGGCAAGTATTAGCACAAATTGATTCTTGTGGTCCTCCATTGCCTTCACAAGCGTATCGATGGCTTCCTTGCCGAAATCCTTCTCCCCTCCGCGGGCGAGACTATAGGCCTCATCGACGAATAATACCCCTCCAAGCGCTTTTTTAACCAGATCGCGGGTTTTTTGAGCCGTGTGTCCGATATATTCGCCTACCAGATCGGCTCTCTCTACTTCCACAAGATGCCCCTTCTGGAGCACGCCCATCTTCTGAAACAGCTTTGCAACAATACGCGCAATCGTTGTTTTACCGGTCCCGGGATTACCCTTGAAAATCATATGATAGACGTGTGATCCGCCTGCTAATCCTGCATCAGACCGAAGCTGTGAGACATGCAGAAGTGCATAAATTTCGTATACTAATGTCTTGACGTTCTCCATGCCGACCATGGGGTCCAAATCCTTCTGAATCTCCGCAAACAGCGGACTGCCGGCGCTCGCCTTCGCAGAGCTGTTGCCAGCAGATTCCTGTATATCGGAAGCAGGCAGCGGAGCTGCTGCAGGAGCTGTCTGCTCCATCGAACGCAGCACGACATTAATCTGTCTCGATGGCCTTCCCGCTGCCGGTTGGTTGGCTGAAGCCGCAGCACGTACGTTCATTACAGGCACCCCTCTCTTCCACTTGCAAAGCTGCAAACTTAACAGGACCCTTGCTTCTACGGTCCTGTTCCGCTTGAACAATATATGCGGCAGATTTCCTGCATAGTAGAAGATTTGAGCACCCTTGTCCGCATAATGTCCCGAGCAGGGGGGCTAATTATCCGGCAGACGAAGCCCGAACTTTAACAGGACGCTGTCTATTTTCCACTTGGTGAAGGCCAGTACCTCTCGTGGCTGCTGCTGAAGCTCCGGCACGACCACCGACTTTGCGGGGGACAGATCAGGGTCTTGATAGTCAAGGTAGCGGGCAATGTCATAGGCGCGTGCGGAATGAAACTCATGCGTAATAATGACAACCTTGTTTATATCATTCTCTCTCATAATGGCTTTACTATTCAGCAGATTATCATAAGTGCTCGTTGATGTTGTTTCAAGCAGGATATCTGATTCAGGCACGCCTCGCTCAAGCAAATAATTACGCATTCCTTCAGCTTCGGCCAGCCTTGAGCGTACCCCGCCGTATCCTCCTGTCAAAATGAAGGTTTCGAACCGGCCTTCTTCATAGAGCTTAAGTGCATGATCCAGCCGCTCCCTTAAACCCGGGCTTGGCACATCATGCCAAAGCGATGCCCCCAGTACGATCCCCGCATCATAGCTTTCTCCAACAGGACCAGGATCAAACCGGTTAATGATCCAGAGCAGATAGCCCACCCAGATGACGAAGAGCAGCACAATGGCAAGCGCAGTGCGTACCACAAGGCGACGCAATCTTTGGCCGCGAGTAAGCCCAGCTGTCTGAACCGCAGCTACAGTCTCAATTTTTGATTTCACGAAAGCTCCTTCCCGCTTACACGTTCAGCAAGCGACTTCCGATGCTTCAAGCTTAATGTAAAATATCGGAACCGTCCGTTACGGATCAGCGACAACAGCCGGCCTGCCGTCTTCTTCGCCATTTCCGCTTCCCTGACTGTCACTTCACCAGCCTGAACGGCATCCTCCAGCTCGTCTTCATCCAGAAGGAAGACTTCACCCGAGGGCAGAACAACAATATCCAGGTACATATCATCAAACCATGGCACCTTCTGGTCAGTCAGTCCCTGCGTCTTGCAGATATCAATATACCACTGTACAACTTTACCCTTGTCATCAAACATGGTCGTCACGACGAAGTGCTCCCCGCGGGGAAAATGCTGCATCCACAGAAACCCTTTGTCCGCCAGACAAAGTCTCTTGCCGTTATATTCCTTCCACAATGGTTCACGCAGCTCGTGAATACGGTAGAAGGTTACCAGTCCCCTGAAATCATCCCCGTCGAGGGACAGGCATGTGTAGCTTTTACGAAGGATACGCCTCCAGTTAGCCCGATCTGAAAATTTTCGTTTCATAAGGTACGTACCTTTCCGTTGGGATCATAATACGCCCGCATTCTAGCCGGGCCTTCCTGAAAAACATTGCTTCTAAACAATTCCATAAAAAAAGCTTACCACATCTTGATCACCTTCTCCAGTTTGACCGAGAAAATAGGCTCATACAGCGATCTCCATAAACGGCAACGGCCGGTCAGGAATAGTCTCCCGACCGGCCATTGTCATATCGTTCACTTCTCCCAAAAACAGATCCCTCTGTTCAGCTTGATCAAGGCTGCACAGCATTTGCTGCCGCATTATTCTCCCCTTGATTGACATCAACTTTAGGCACATTTTGGCTGCTGCGGCTGGTGGGCTTGCTTCCACCTGATGGCGGCGTTTCCGTGCCATTAGCAGAGCCATCCGGCTCTTCAACAGTCGTGCTGCCCGGCCGAGTGCTAGTTCCTCCGGCGTTGTCTCCCGTTGATCCGTTAGCGCCTGCTCCAGTGTCTCCGCCGGTGCTCTCGCCCCCTGTACTGCCGGATGTATTGTTGCCCCCGTTTCCGTTTGTTCCCCCTGCGGAGTTGGTGCCGCCTCCGGCATTGCCGCCTGCAGCGGGATCATTTGCATCCGTAGGCTCGGATAAGTCGGGCTCGGAAATATTATCCGGAAGATCCTCTATATTTTCCGGTAAATCATCGATCGGCTCGTTCCCCATGTTCTCGGGCTCATCCAGATCTGATGGTGACTCCATCGTAGGCTCTGGAACCGTAATGGAAACTTTAGTTGATTCTTCCCCCTCCAGCCCCATGTCAGAGTTATATGAAACCACGTAATATACATATGTTTTGTTGGCCATCACGCCTTGATCCAAGACCGAAGTGTCAGAGGTTTGGGTTATCAGCGTGTATTGGCTTTCTGAAGATTCTTTCCGGTAAACATTGTAGAGCAGATTCTGATCGCTCTGGCGGCTCCAAGAAATTTGAACCCCCATCTGATCCTCGCTCCACTTTACCGAGAAACCACCGACCCTAGGCGGCTGCTCCACTTCCTTCACATTGCTCGGCTTGTCGAAGCTGGTTACGGGCATTCCCTCCATCGCTTGGCCCATGACCTTGCCGAACATTGCTGCTGACATCGCACTGCTCTGCTTGAGAACATGCTGGGCATCTGTTCTTACATATCCCATCCAGACGGCAGCCGACCACTCTGGTGTATAGCCGACAAACCAGGCATCCCGGTTACCGCTTGAGACCAGACCTGGAACACCATGCTGTGTTGTTCCCGTCTTGCCTGCAACCGGACGGTCAATCCTGGCGCGGGTACCAGTTCCACCCTTTTCCACCACGCTCTGAAGCATATCGGTCATGTAGTAAGCCGTCTCTGGCTCAATAAGCTGCTTGGATCTCGGTGCTTTGTACTCATATTCCGTACCGCCGCCGCGGGTTTCAATACGGGTGATGGCATGCGGGTCAACCGATTTGCCCCCGTTGGCAAACACACCGTAGGCTGTCGCCATCTGCATCGGTGTTACCCCATTGTATAAGCCGCCAAGAGCAACCGCCAGGTTACGATCCTCAGGCGCCAGATTAAATCCGAGCGTCTTGGCAAAATCAAGCCCCCGCTGGATACCGATCTCATTCAGCAGCCAGACAGCCGACGCATTGCGCGATTCCTTTATCGACTGTTCCATACTCACCGGACCGATATACTTAACCCGGTTGGAGTCAGTCGGGCAATAATCGCCATAGCATTTCTTATCATCTCTCAGAGTGGACCAAGGAAACCACTCGCCCGTCTCAAGAGCCGGGCCATAGACGGTTATCGGCTTGAAAGCCGAGCCGGGCTGTCTGGTATCAAGGACACGGTTGGTGCCTTTGATCTGATAGTCCCGTCCGCCGCCAATCGCCTGTACTTCGCCACTGCGATGGTCAATAATAATCATCGCACCCTGAACGATCTGGTCGTCCACGCTCTCTTCAAAATTGCTCGGATCGGCAAATTCCTTCTCCACGATCTGCTGGGCCTTCGTGTTCAAAGTTGTATAAATTTTGTAACCGCCTAGCCGCAGCTGTTCCTCCGTTAACCCGGATACTCGCTCAGCCTCGTTGATAACGTAATCAATAAATGCAGGATAGGGTTGAGCTACTTTCTCCTCCTTGGCTGCCGGCGGTTCATATTTAGCTGCCTCAGCTTTGGCTTCATCTGCCTCAGCCTGCGTGATCAAGCCTTGTTCAACCATCAGGGACAGCACCACTGCCATCCGCTCCTGAGATTTCTCAGGGTTGCTGATGGGATTGTAACGGCTCGGTGCCTTCGGCATACCGGCAAGTGTAGCGATTTCCCATATCTTCAGGGCTTCGAGGTTTTCTTTACCAAAATACAGCTCGGAAGCAGCCTGTATACCATAGGCGGTCTTGCCGAAATAAATCCGGTTAAGGTACATCTCCAAGATTTGGTCCTTGGATTTTTTATTCTCCAGCGCAACAGCGATGGAAGCCTCCGACGCTTTGCGGAAAAATGTTTTCTCATGGCTAAGGAACATATTTTTGGCCAGCTGCTGCGTGATCGTACTTCCACCCTCAACTGCGCTGCGTGCGATAACATCCTTCACGAGTGCGCGTCCGATTGCGAAGAAGTCGACCCCGTTATGCTCGTAGAACCGCTTATCCTCTGTGGCCACAAAGGCATCCCTCAGCAGTTTGGGGATCTTCGAAAATTCTACATACTCCCTGTTCTCTCTATAGAGCTTGGTAATCTCGTTCCCGTTGGCATCATAGATTGTGGATGCTTCGGCAAATACGAACTCATCCTGGTTCGCAGCCAGAATCCGCTCACCGTTCAGAGCGATCAGCAGGTAGCCGATAATCGCACATACGATCGCAACCGCTCCGGTAAAGAACATCCATATCATCATTCTCTTGACTGAAAATTTCTTCTTTGGCTTCTTCTTAGGCGCAGATTTCTTGCTGCCGCGTTCGCTGCTGCCTGTCCTTGCAGATCTAGGTTCTGTCACAGCAGACTCCCCTCCCATACCGGGTGAATATTGCAGCACCCGTACTATATATAGTTCCCGAACGAAAAGAACAACCCAATCGCCGCAGCCACACCCTTGCGGGTAGAGCCGCGATCAATAAACGGGTTGCTCCTGCATCCGTTATTCATCTTAACGAAACTAACTATCAAAAGGTTTCAACTACCTCGGCTTAGCCTTCTCCGCTGTTATCCTGCATCAGCGACACGTTGCGCTGGGGGGTGAACGTCGAGATGGCGTGCTTGTATACCATTTGCTGGCGGCCTTCACTGTCAATAACGATCGTGAAATTGTCAAATGCTTTGATTACGCCGCGAATTTGAAACCCGTTGGTCAGATATACGGTAACCGGTACACTGTCCTTTCGCAGCTGATTTAAGAACGTATCTTGAATATTGATCGGTTTGTTCATTTGGCCGTACCCCCGTCAAAAAGATTGATTACTAGTTTATTCAAGGTGGTGCTTAAACTTTCCTTCTAGTATACCATGAATTTCCTGCAGGTTCCCGTAGAAATTTTGCTCATCGCCAACATCAACCCAATGTATCCCCTTCATATGGCGAAACCAGGACAGCTGCCGCTTGGCGAAATGCCGGGTATCACGTTTCAGCGTGTACACCGCCTCATCTAGTGAGATTTTACCCTTTAGATAAGGCACGATTTCCTTGTATCCCAGGCCTTGAAGAGCGATAGCATTCTCCGGCACCCCGGCTTCCAGCAGGCCCTTGACTTCGTCAATCAGCCCTTCTTCCATCATCTGGTCGATCCGAATTTCCACTCTATCGTACAGCTTTTCTCGCGGCATCGTCAAACCAACGATACAGAGTTCGTAAGGACTTTCCTTTTTTTGACCGGCGAGCTGCTCGGACATGGTTGTTCCCGTAGTATGAAACACCTCTAGAGCGCGAATTACTCTGCGGGTATCATTCGGGTGAATTCGCAGCGCAGTTACAGAATCAACGTCCTGCAGACGTCTGTGCAGAGCTTCTGCTCCATGCTGTTCGGCATACACGCGCATCTCTTCCCGGAAGGCTTCATCTGACCCGCTCTCCGAGAATACATAATTGTAACAGACCGATTCAACATACAGGCCTGTCCCGCCAACAATGAATGGCAGCCTGCCGCGTCCGGAAATCTCTTCGATCAGCTTCCGGCTACGCTCCTGAAACTCGGCCACCGAGAACGGATGCTCCGGTTCGCATATGTCTATCATGTGATGCGGTATGCCCTCTTGTTCTTCCAAGGGGAGCTTCGCCGTACCGATATCCATACCCTTATAAACCTGCATCGAATCTCCGGAAATAATCTCTGCGTTCCACGCCTTTGCAATTTCCAGACTGTAGCGCGTCTTTCCCACTGCTGTCGGTCCAATCAGCACGAGCAGACGTTTTTTCTTCTGATTATCCAAGCTGCCGGTTGTCAAATTCGTATCACTCCATAGGCGGTTTTCGCGTTGCCGTATCGCTGCCTTTCGAATCCGAGCCTTTCAAATTCACCGCTCGACGCCATTTCCTTCAGGACGACTGATTTTCGCGCAACCCGGACTGCCTCGGTCACCGCCTGTTTGGCAAGCGCCTGATGGTTGGCTAGCCCGCGCAGCGGTCTTAACGAGGCTGAAGCAGCGATAGGGTCACGGAACATGGGGTCAAAATAAACGACATCAACGCTTTTATCCGGCAATTTGGACAAGTACAGAAGATGATTATCCTGCACAACCTCAATCCGGCGCAGCGCATCATCGACATCGTTAAGCCCGGTTATGTATTGCTGCAGACCTTCTCTAATGATGGTATACAGCAATTGTTCACTCTCCAGTGCGGTTACATGGCCTGCCGGTCCGACCCCATAAGCGAACACTATAGAATCAGAAGCAAGGCCGGCTGTGCAATCCAGCACCCGATCGCCCGGCATGCAGCCGGAAACAGCAAGCAGCGGGTCCTGCTCGCCCTTACGCAGCCGCTTCACGCGGACGAAGGCCATGCTCGGATGGAAGTATAATGGCGAGCCTTCATCTTCATAATAACGCAGTTCATTTGCTGTTACGACCAGAAGGTAATCATCTTGATATCGCCTGCGCAGGTTGGCAAGCGTCGAATCCTTGCGAGGGACGAACCGGCCAGCCAGTTCAGCCGCAAGCATCCGCGCCCTCTCCTCAGTCAGCGGTGCCGGCTTCTCGGAGGTCGTCACAATCATGACATCACCCGCTTGAACATCTTCTCCAGCTGATACGTAGATATATGAACGACGATCGGCCGGCCATGCGGGCAGGTATAGGGCTGCTCACAAGCAGCCAACCTTGCCAGCAGCACCTCCGCCTCCTCACGGCTCAACCGGTGATTCGCTTTAATCGAAGCTTTGCAGGAGCAAAGTATGGCGGCTTTCTCCCGCAACTTATAAAGATCGACTGCTTTCTTCTCAGACAGAATCCAGTCCGCCATCTCTTCCAGAATCGGCTGCTCCTCCCCTTCAGGGAGCCACTGTGGATAAGCGCGTACCAGAAAGGCATTCTGTCCGAACGGCTCCAGCTCGACTCCGGCTTCGCGGAAGGCATCCAGCCTGTCTCTGATCAGTGCCGCTTCTCCTGCCGTAAATTCTAGAGTCAGTGGAACAAGCAGCGACTGGCTCAGCGATTCAGGTTCACCAAACTTTCGAAAATAGTACTCATAATTGATCCGTTCATGGGCTGCATGCTGATCAATCAGGTACAAACCATCTTCATTCTGGGCTACAAAATAGGTGCCGTGCAGCTGACCGATCCACGACAGCTCGGGGAACCCGCCACCGTCCGTCCTGTCTGCTGCCATCGCCGCCTGGCTCCCTGGACCAAACTGACCGTAGTCCCCCTGCCCGGAAGAATACGCTCGCTGTGTGCCGCTTCCCGGCTGCATACCGGAATCTATTGCCGGGCGCTGGTTGTCCCCCTCATCGGACGGGATGACCGGCGCTTCCGCCTCCCATGCTGCTGCGGCTTCTTGAACGGCGGGCGTTAGCCCCGAAGCTGACGACGGCTTGTACAGCCGTTCAGCCGCATCCGGGGGAATGGGCTGCTCCTGCTGCTGGTCGCGATAACCTGCTGCCGGCTGCCAAGAACGGCCTCTATCCCCTGTGCCGCCGCCGCTGTAATCTCTGGTGTCTCGCATGCCCAAGTTTGGCTGTTCCGGCAGCCTGGAATCCCTGTTTGGCCTCTCGGGATCAACAGGCAGCTGGAAGCCGGGTTCAGGTTTGTGAAACGAAATCCGCTCCTGCACATAGATCGGCTTGGAACGCTCAGCTGCCGTTTGACCGGGAATATGCGCCATGCTGCCCAGCTTCTCCCGCAGCACCTGTTCAATGAATGTCCGCAGCTCCGGTTCTTTACTGAAGCGCACCTCCATCTTGGAGGGGTGCACATTGACATCTACAAGCCCGGGATGCATGCCAATCTCAAGGACCGCTACGGGAAACCGGTTGATCGGCAGCAGCGTATGGTAAGCCTGCATAATCGCCTGGTTCAACACAAAGCTGCGAATATACCGGCCATTCACAATAACGGTTATGCTGTTGCGGTTTGACCTTGTCAATTCCGGTTTGGAAATGTAACCCATCAGATCATAATCCGGATGGTCGCCGGATACCGCCAGCATACTCTTGGCTACGCCGGTTCCATAGACAGCTGCTATAACTTGAAGCCTGTCTCCTGTACCCTGCGTGCGAAGCAGCGTATTTCCGTTGTGCGACAGAGTGAAAGCAATACCCGGATGCGCGAGGGCCAGGCGGTTGATGTAATCGGATATATGCCCCAGCTCAGTCTGAATGGACTTCATGTACTTTAACCTGGCGGGTGTGTTATAAAACAAATCTTTAACCGTCATGACGGTACCCTGGGGCGTATTGGCATCCTCCAGAGCCTTGACGGACCCGCCCTCCATAACCAGCCGGCGGCCGAGCCCCGATTCTTCCGGTGAGGTTACACATTCTACACGGGCGACAGCCGCAATACTTGGCAGTGCCTCTCCCCGGAAGCCGAGGCTTGCGATCCGGAATAAATCCTTGCTGGAGAGCAGCTTGCTCGTGGCATGACGCTGGAATGCCGTCTCAATATCGTCCGGGTCGATCCCCGACCCATTGTCCTTGACCCGGATGAGGGTCAGTCCGCCTTCCTCAACCTCAACGTCGATAGTTGTGCTCCCCGCGTCAACCGCATTCTCGACCAACTCCTTGACGACCGAGGATGGCCGCTCCACCACCTCACCCGCGGCAATCTGGTTTGCCAGCTGCTCGTCCAGTACATTGATTTTACCCATAAGCCTGCAAGCCTCCTTTCCTTCTTAATCCGTCCACTTCATCTTCATATCTTGAATCCACTGCATTGCCTGCAGAGGCGTCATATTCATTAAATCCACTTTTTTTAGCTGCTCTACCAGCTGCTCCGCCTTTACCGTTTTCTTAGACTTGGCGGTGCTGGTGCCCGAATTCTCGGCGAAGAGAGCCAGCTGCATGACCTCTGCCGTCTTACCGGCTTCTTCTGAAGTCTGCAGACCGTCAAGCTCTGACATCCGCCGTTCTTGTACGGCTGTAGTCTCGACTGCTGCCGCGCTTTCGGCCTCATAGTCAGCTGCTGCTGACTGTACCTTCACCGGCTGGATGCGGGACGCTGCCGGTTGCTCACCGGCATGAAGCAGCTCATAGGCTCGTCCGATAACAGAGCTTGGCAAGCCGGCCAGCTGGGCACAGTAGATGCCATAGCTGGTACTGGCAGCGCCCGATACCAGCTTGCGCAGGAAGGTTACATTATCGCCGCTCTCCTGGACGGCCATACAGCCGTTTGACAGGCCGGGCAAGGATTCCTCCAGGTGTGCAAGTTCATGAAAATGTGTGGATACCAGCGCCTTGCAGCCAATCGAATCATGAACATATTCAATAACGGCCTGTGCAATGGCCATCCCCTCGCCTGTCGATGTGCCTCTTCCGAGTTCGTCTATGATGACCAGGCTGCTGCGCGTTGCCTTCTCGGTCATTACCTGAATGTCCTTCATCTCAACCATGAATGTACTCTGGCCGCCGATCAGATCATCAGCCGCTCCAATCCGGGTAAAGATCCGGTCTGTAAGCGGTATTTCCGCACGGCGTGCGGGTACAAAGCAGCCGATCTGTGCCATCATACAGATTAAAGCCACTTGGCGCATATAAGTGCTCTTGCCTGCCATATTCGGCCCGGTAATCAGCAGCATCGGCCCGTCTGCTGTCAGGCGGGTACCATTGGCTATGAATGGCGATCCTTCCATAACGGCTTCTACAACCGGATGCCTGCCTTCTTCTATTATCAGATCGTAACCTTCGGATATGACCGGCCGTACGAAACGCTGCTCGGCGCTGACCGCGGCCAGCGACTGATACACATCCACAGCGGCGAGAACAGCCGCCAGGCGCTGCAGCCTGTCGAGTCCCTCGGCGATATAATTCCTTAGTTCAATGAAGCGCTCATATTCCAGATCGACCATCTTTTCCTCAGCTTCGAGGATCAGCTTCTCCTTCTCCTTCAGCTCTGGAGTAACATAGCGCTCGGCATTGGCCAGCGTCTGCTTGCGCTCATATCGGCCTTCCGGCAGCATTGCAATATTGGCCTTGGAAACCTCCAGATAATACCCGAACACCTTGTTGTAGCCGATTTTAAGCGTCTTGATACCGGTAGCCTCACGCTCCCGGCGTTCAAGATCAGCCAGCCACTTCTTCCCGTTCGTGCTCGCTTCACGAAGCTGATCCAGATACTCGTCATAGCCCGGACGAATTAATCCGCCCTCCCGGATGGACAGCGGCGGATCCTCGACAAGCACGGTGTCGATCAGATCAGCCAGGTCACTGCACCCGTCAAGGCCGTCAACAATCTCGCGGAGGGTGGAAGAGGCTGAAACTGAACACTGCTGCACAATCGCTGGAACCTGCCGCAACGAGTGCTTCAATGCATTCAGATCACGCCCGCCGGCGCTGCCGTAGGCAACCCGTCCAACGAGCCGCTCCAGATCGTAGATATCTTTGAGGCTGGAACGGAGCTCTTCACGCAGAATGAGGTCGCGGTAAAGATTATCCACTGCATCAAGCCGCTGCTCGATAGCCGTCCGGTTCAGCAGCGGCTTGTCGATCCAGCGTTTCAGAAGCCTGGAGCCCATTGATGTGCAGGTACGATCCAGCAGCCAGAGCAGCGAGCCCTTTTTGCTTCGTTCCTGTACGGTTTCCGTCAGTTCCAGATTGCGCCTCGTGAATTGGTCCAGAATCATGAACTGATTAGTCTCATACGCCGAGAACCGGGTTACATGGCTCAGCGACCTTTTCTGTGTGTCTTCCAAATACCCGGTTAACAGACTTATTGAACGGCGTCTGACTGCCGATAGCTGCCCCAGCGACTCTGCGCCAAAGCGCTGCTCAAGCCGCTGCTCGTCCATAGGCTCGCGCGGTGTGAAGACGACCGGACGGCCAAAGCCGCCGGCCAGTGTCTTCAGCTGCGCAAGCAGCTCCTCATCACCGACAATCTCCGCAGGCAGATAGACATTCACCTCGTCTGCGGCGAGCTCCGGCGATTCAGGAAACGAGGTCACATACATTTCGCCAGTTGAGAGGTCACAGACCGCAATGCCGCATTCGCCATCCAGACGTGCAACGCCTGCAATGAAGTTATTGCCTTTCCCTTCAAGCGACTTGCTCTCCATTACCGTACCGGGCGTAACAACACGAACAATCTCTCTGCGGACGACGCCCTTGGATGCGGAAGGATCCTCAACCTGCTCACAGATCGCAACCTTATAGCCCTTTTCGATCAGTCTGCTGATATAATTATCCGCCGAGTGATAAGGCACACCGCACATCGGAATGCGTTCAGCGCCTCCGCCCTCCCGGCCCGTTAAGGTAATTTCCAGCTCTCTCGCTGCGAGAACCGCATCATCAAAGAACATTTCATAAAAATCGCCAAGTCGGAAGAACAGGAACGCATCCTTTGCTTCTTCCTTAATAGCGAGATATTGTTGAATCATGGGGGTATACGTAGTCATGCCGCCCCTCCTGTAGGTTCACTGTTTGCCTCATATGGCCTTTAACATATCAACCGCTATTATAACAGAAAAACATCAACCCGGGAAAACGGCAATCACAAGGGAACCGGTATCTTCCATTTCACCCGGATGTCTCTCCCTTCTCCCCATGTCGCTTTCCTGCTGACCGCCAGAGCAAGAGGTTCGATCCAACCGCTGAGCCCGGAATAGGAAGGTGCAGAACGAATAACCCGGAAGACCTCATTTGCCGCCTGTATTAATACCTCCCGGTTACCTGTGTAATAAGCCTCGCGCACACACGGATTCTCTCCTGGGAGTACAGGCAGGTCCCGGTAGTCCCGAGCAGCCAGCAGGGCAAGGGCAAACACCGCGCCGGCCGCGGCAGGTGATACGAGCCAGCTGGGTGGCGTGCGGTATTCAAAGCCTCCATGCGGCTGATGCCGAAAATCTCCCAGTACACCATACCGGGGTCTGCGGCCCAATCCCGCTTCTCCCTCCACTGCCGCCAGCGGTATCGCCAGGCAGCTGTCCAGCGTTCGCAGCAGACGGGCATTCAGCCATATCCCGCTCAGATGAATATGTCCTCCTAGAGGCACGCCGGCCACCGGCATGCCTCCGGCTGCCCAGCGCAGTCTGGCGCCTTCCGTCTGCCGTGAGACCTTCAGCAGAAGCTGCCGGATATTCTGAACCAGCCGACCGGGGGATGCCGCCGGATCCGGGCGCAGCTCAGCAACCGGATACCTAAGCTTCCCTCCAACGCGCAGGGAATCTGGGCCGGCTGCATCCCCCTGCCGGAGGTAACGGTCCGCCGGGGCAATCCGTCCGTCTGGCAGCAGCAGAACGAATTCGGGGTCTGCGCCAATTAATAGTCGGCCCTCCTCTGCCATTGACGCCTGGTCAGATACGGCAGCCTCTGCGGCCTTCTGCCTAAAGCTCAACTCGGCTTCCTTCCAAAGCAGCGAGCTGCTGCCATGCGGCCGCAGGGCAAGACCGCTTATACTGAGTCTTCCGCTGCTGTCACATGAAATCTGAACCTCGCCATAATCAAGCCCCAGTGCATAGATAGCTTTAACAGCCATTGATGCTGCCCGCCGGTATAAGGGGTGACGCGGGCCCCAATCACTGGGTACCGAGAGCCTGACTTGATCAATCCGACGAACCCCAAGCGCCTCGAGATGAAAAACAGGCACACTGAAACAACGCAGGTCCGTCTGCCTCAGCCGGCGAAGCTCTGACGACCACACGCCTCCCTTGTCCGGCGTCCCGCTTAAGCTCGTACGCAGCCCCGCCAGGTTCAGCCTTCTATTTAACTCCTCACCAGGGAGGTCCCGCAGTTCATGCTGTACCCTGTTCAGCACCCATAGCCGGCTGGCTGCCCGGCTTATAGCAAGTACACTTTCATCTGCCTTGTTCCCTTCATCAAGTTCAGTCAGCCCAAATGGTTCAGCCACAGCCCCAACCCCTTTATATAGATGGTCTAATTACTATGATTCGGCCCAATTTTACCAGTACAACAAAAAAGAGGGCTTACGCCCTCAAATATTTGCTGCTTGAAGCATAAGTTATACCATAAGTTCAAAGGGCGTTTACAAGTCCTCATCAAGCAGGTCTGGATCCAAATCCTCATAGTCGCCGTCTTCCAGGCCAAATTCATAATCCTTGCCGTCCTCATCATCGCAGCCGCCTGGACAAACGGCTACGCAAACCTTCGTTTCGGCAATCATCTCGACCGCAAATTCACGCTCTACACGCACGACAACACTGCTCCCGCTCGAAGTGATGTTCGCTTCAACACAATTAGGCTCCTGCGTCGCTTCCGAATACACTTCTTCCGTTGAAGCCCTGTGCTTAGGGTCCAGATACGAGAGCGGGACATTTTCTACATAGGATACGGTTTCCTTCGCTACATCGGTTTCCGAATTCTGGTTATACGAATACCAGATGTTGATATCGTAAGTACCAATTACTTCAATGCCGTCACCGGACCGAACCGCTTCATACTGATGGTTAATAATCCACGCGCCGAGAATACTGGTAGGGTTATGGGGCGGTGTTACAGTATGGGTTACGGTGGAGAACTTACGACCTTTACCGCAGACAGCTTTCGTTATGATCTCTCTGCACTTCAGCTGTTTATCTGCAATTGCCATGTATTTAACCTCCTCCATACAATCATTCACTTAAAGTGTATGCAGGACATTCGTCTACGGTGACTGTTTCTTTTATTTTATTTCGTATGCTTCACCGCTTCCTTCTTCTTAAAGCGTTTGGCAACAGCAAGATAGCGTTCCAACTCGCGGCACAGCTGCAGCAGAGCTGCCCGGACCTCAAACTCCTCCCGCGTCTGCGGAAGCTCCATACTGCGGAATCTCTCCTCCAGCTCGTAAAGCTCTCTCTCGGCGTTGCCGGTATATACATCCGACTTAATATCTTCCGAGAGGTGGTCCAGCATATCGGCGATTAGGTCACCCTGCGGCTGTTTCTCATACACCGATGCCAAAATTTCCACCATATGCTGAACCATATCAAACTGCTGGCTCCTCATCTCGAAGTAGGTTGTCCAGTAGGCCGGATGATACCAGAACCGGTTTTCCCTGCTCATGTCAGCGTAGCGCCTGCCTTCTTCAATCGCGCGCTCCATTTCCAGCAGCTGCCCGCCGCTCCATAGATGCGCCGGATTGCGCAGCGTGCCGCCAAGCTCCTGGAAAATTTCCGCCAGCAGCTGTTCCGCTCGAACTTTAGTCTGCTGAAGCAGCCGGTCTTCACGCGGCATATAGATTAGATTAATGACAGTTGCCCAGCCAAGTCCCACCAGCAGCAGCCAAACTTCGTTAAGCAGAATTTGAACCGATACCTCTTCCTTTGCAAATACGTGGAAGACGATTACCGAACTGGTTACAATCCCATCTTTTAAATTCAGCTTAGCCAAGATAGGAAATACAATTAGAACGAACAGTGAAGCCGACCAGTATTCAAAGCCGAACATTAAGAAGATCGCAGAACCGAGCAAAAGGCCCAGCACCGATGCCGTGAAACGGGCAAAAACGGTATGCAGGCCTTTCATCCGGGTGACCTCCACGCCGAGTATAGCCAGCAGGCCGGCGGACAGCGGAGGATCGAGATTAAAATATTGTGCAGTATAGATGGCTGCTACGGCAGCCAAAGCTGTTTTTATGACACGGATACCCATCGGATAAAACCCCACCTGGTTGTTTTATCCTATCCTACCGTCCGCGCCTCCCTGACGTCAACTTCGTCTCCAGCATCGATACAAGCTGGTACATCGCTGCCGCCACAATCGCTATGACGATCAGGCTGGATAGCACAATTGTAAAATTAAACACTTGGAAGCCGTAGATAATCAGATAACCAAGACCCATCCGTGCCGCAAGAAACTCCCCGACAATAACACCGACCCAGGATAGCCCGACATTTACTTTGAGCGTAGATACCATTACAGGAAACGCTGCCGGCAGGATCACCTTGCCAAAAACCTGGCTTTTGGTACCCCCGAACAAACGCACCACCTTGACGTAATTGGCGTCTGTTTCACGGAACGCATTATAGATTACAAGCGTGGTAATAATGACCGTAACCGACAGCGTCGTTGCTATGATGGATGTGTAGCCCGACCCGAAGCTTACAATGAATATAGGCCCAAGCGCCACCTTCGGCATACTGTTCAGCACGACCAGATAAGGGTCAAGCACGCGAGATAAGAATGGAGACCACCAGAGCAGTGCCGCGAAGGCTGCCCCCAGCAAGGTGCCAAGAAGGAATCCGGCCACTGTTTCGACCACGGTGACGCCGATATGCGGGAGCAGCGTTCCATCAAGAAGTGTCGTCCACAGATGATGGAACAGCTTGCTCGGATAGCTGAAGAGCAGCACATCCACCCACTTATACCTGCCAGCTAGCTCCCACAACCCGAAGAAAGCTGTCAGCAGCAACAGTTGGCATATCCGGACACCAGCCGTTGTTCGCCGTTCACCTTCCAAGTGTCTTGTCTCCAAATCTTCAAGCCAGCTCCGGTGATCTTGTTCATTGTTCATACGCTGCACCTCCGGCTGGCCCTGCATCGTACTCGGCAACTTGCGTCCACAGCTGCCCGACCAATGGCTCAAAATCTGCCAGCTTGCGTGATGCTGACGGGCCTGCCTGCCTGATGCTCTCCGGCACGGTTATCACCCGTTCAACCCGCCCGGGATTTGCGGCCAGCACGACAATCTTATCGCTCATTGCCGCTGCCTCCTGCAGGTCGTGAGTCACCAGCACGGCTGTCTTCCCCCGCTTCCGAAGCGCCTGCCAAACCAGTTCCTCCAGCTGGAGCTTAATGTGCATATCAAGCGCGGAGAAGGGCTCGTCGAGCAACAGTACATCCGGTTCACCTGCAAGTGTGCGGACCAGAGCCGCACGCTGGCGCATACCGCCCGATAACTCCTGAGGATAGCGCTCAGCCGATCCGTCCAGCCCCAGTTCTCTCAGAAGATCAAGAACTTTACGTTCCGCTTTTTCTGACTGTTCGCCTCTAATCTCAAAACCAATCAATGCATTACTCTTAATCGTCCGCCAAGGAAACAGATAATCCTGCTGCAGCATGTAGCCCACCCTGACATCCGGTCCCTGTACGGGTTTGCCATCCAGAAGCACATGACCTCTAGAGGGCGGAAATAGTCCTGCAAGCAAATTCAGAATCGTAGTTTTACCGCATCCACTCGGGCCCACAAGGCTTACGAACTCGCCAGTCAGCACCTCCAGATTCACTTCTTCAACGGCAAGGGCCGTGCCCTGTCCGCCGAGGTAAGCATGTGAGACGCTCTCCAGTTTAAGCATGGCGGCCATATGCCCACTCTCCTTTCACCGGCTCTCGTAATTCGCCGCTTCACGGCCTCTTAGCCAGCTCGGCAAACGAATTATCGACGATTGCGGCATGCGGCGTCATGCTGTTCAGCTCGCCTGCCGATTCCATGATATCCAGCAGATTGTTCCACTCGGCTTCATCGATAACCGGGTCAACCGCATAAGAATGCTGCTCCTTATAGCGCTCTATAACACGGGTTACAATTTCCTTGTCCGCATCCTCAAAGTAAGGCAGCACGGCGTCGGCCACCACATCTGCCGGCTGGCTTTCCACCCACTGCTGTGCTCTATACAGCGCACGGGTGAACTTTTGGAAGGCCTCTTTATTCTCTGCTATGAAGCTTTCACGCGCCATATAGACGGTATATGGCAGATTGCCGCTCTCCACGCCGAACGAGGCAACGACATATCCGGTTCCCTCTTGCTCAAATATGGACGCCTGCGGCTCAAACAGCTGCACATACTCCCCGGTTCCCGAAGCGAAGGCGGCCGGAATATTCGCAAAGTCGACATTCTGGATCAGCTGCAGATCGGCTGCTGGATCGATGCCATGCTTCTTTAGCGCAAACTCTCCCGCCATCTGCGGCATTCCGCCCTTGCGCTGCCCGAGGAAAACAGCCCCCTTCAGATCCTCCCATTGAAAGTCCACCTCTGGCTCCCTGGCCACCAGGAAGGTTCCATCCGTCTGGGTCATCTGTGCAAAATTTATAACCGGATCATCCGCACCCTGCTGATATACATAAATCGAGGTTTCTGATCCGACAAGCCCTATATCAATGCTGCCTGACAGCAGGGCTGTCATCGTCTTGTCTCCCCCATAAGTCGGCTGAAGGTCTATCTCAAGACCCTCCTCTTCGAAGAAGCCCTGACTAAGCGCCGCATACTGCGGTGCGTAAAATAATGAACGTGTGACCTCACCAATACGGAGCTTTACCGTTCCATCTCCGCTGTCTTTGCCGCACCCGGCTGCGAGCAGCACTATTAATACCCCCACCAGCAGAGAAGCGGCCCGCCATCCCACTTGCCTCATCGTCCCAACACCGCCTGTTAAACAGATTGATACCTTACTTTATGCAGCTTGTAAACTTGTGGTGCGGAGCAGCCCAAAAAGCCCCCGAACGGCATGGGCGCACGATCGGAGGCTTGTTATTCTTCTATAATTATGCCTAGTGGATATGCTTGGCAAGCTTTACAGCTTGTAAATTTCCTTATACTTGTTCTCCAGGTAGGACACCAGGTAGGTTGGATCGAGAGGCTTGCCCGTTACCCGTTTTACAATTTCTGACGGAGTTTCAAGGCGGCCGTACTTATAAATCTTATCCGAGAGCCATGCTTTTACCGGCAACAAATCGCCTTTGCCTACCCTTTCCCACAGATCCGGCATCTCATTCTCCAGTGTATTGGTGAACTGAGCGGCATACATATTGCCCAGCGAATAAGATGGAAAATAGCCGAATGCCCCCCCGGACCAGTGCACATCCTGCAGCACACCATCCTTGTTGTTTGGCGGGGTAATGCCAAGATATTCCTTGTATTTCAGATTCCATATCTCAGGAAGGTCCGCCGCCTTGGCGCCTTCATTGAAGATCATCTTCTCAATCTCATAGCGAATAATAATGTGCAAATTGTATGTAAGCTCATCCGCCTCAATCCGGATCAGAGAAGGCTGTACGACATTGATCGCCCGGTAAAAGCTGTCAACATCGGTATCCAGCTGCCCCGGAAAATGCTTCTGCAGTACGTTAAAATACCGCTGCCAGAAAGGCTTGCTGCGTCCGATTACATTTTCCCAAAAACGCGACTGCGATTCGTGAATACCCATTGATGTACCCGTGCAAAGCGTTGTGTACAGCAGATCCTTCATAATGTTCTGCTCGTACAGTGCATGCCCGCCCTCATGAATAGTGCCGAATAAGGCGCTTGTGACATCGTCTTCCAGATATCGTGTAGTTATCCGCACATCCCCCGGGTTCAGTCCTGTCGCGAACGGATGCACGCTCTCATCAAGCCGACCGGCCTCGAAGTCATAGCCCATCTCCCGTAAAATATACAGGCTGAACTGCTTCTGGGCTTCCGGGCTATAGGTTTGACCCAAGAAAGAGCGGTCCGGCTGATAAGGCGAATCTGCGATCGCAGCAGCCAGCGGGACGAGCCTGGTTCTTAACCCGCCGAAAATACGGTCAAGCTCAGCCGTCGTCATATCCGGCTCGTACATGTCCAGAAGCGTGTCATAACGGGTCTCCTTGGGTCCCCAGAGATCAATGAACCGGTTGTTATAGTCAATTATCTTGTCCAGATACGGCTCGAAGCCCGCATAATCCCCCTTGTCCTTCGCTTCCTCCCAGTAGGCTTCAGCTTGTGAAGTGAGTATGACGTATTCCTGATACAAAGCCGGTGGAATCTTCCGGTTACGGTCATACTCTTTCCGGGTTTCCTCTACCAGCTTCTGGTCGATCCGGCTAAGCTCACCTGACGATGCCGGTCCTTCCAGCTTCTCCAGCAGCTCTCCCATCCTCTCGGAGGTTGACAGCTTGAAAGCCTCTGCTGATAGCATGCCTACCGCTTCGGAGCGGGAGGCAATCCCTTTTCGCGGCGCTCCCGTTCTCATATCCCAGTGAAGAAGCGCGATTGCTTCCTCGTATCCTTTGATCTGCTTAATCTGTTCACGGAATTCCTTCAGTGTGCTGCTTGCTTGTTCACTCATTATCCGAAACCGCCTTTCTTTGCTTAAGATCACTACTTGATCATACTTTTTACAAATCGTATAATCAACTTTAACCCTGCCGCAGGACCTCATCTAGGTTAAAGCTGAGATCGTTATCCTTGCAGCAGTCCGGTTAAATTAGGAGTTATAAGCATGCTAAGGGACAGCGCTGTCCGCATACAGAACCAGAGGAGGGAAACGATTATGAGAATGACCTTTACCACGAACGCCGTCAGCAAGCTGGAATCCGGCAGTCCGGGCACGGGGAAGCTTAAGCTGCTGTATGATACGGAAGGCTGCGGCTGCGTTATGAGCGGCGTACCAGCGCTTCAATGGATTACAGCTCCTGCTCAGGGCGACGTTAAGGCAGAGAGCCTTCCTTTTGAAGTATGGTATGAACCGCGTTTTGAGGTTTTCTTTGAAGATACACTTCAAGTAGACTACTCGGATAGCAGTCATTCTTTTATACTAAAAAGTGATAATCAGACGTACACGAACCATATGCGGGTAGTTGGCACCGTCTGATACATATTGTTGAAGAGAATAAGATACAGGAGGCATAAACATGACTAATGTAAAAGAAATTCTCGCATTTAACAAGGAATTCGTTAAGAATGAGCAATACGAGGCATACCGTACGACCCGATATCCAGACAAGCGGCTTGCCATATTGACCTGTATGGATACGCGGTTGACCGAGCTGCTGCCGAAGGCGATGAACCTTCGGAATGGTGACGCGAAGATTATCAAGAATGCAGGCGCCATTGTTACACAGCCTTTCGGCAATATTATGCGCAGCCTGCTGATTGCGGTATACGAGCTGGGCGCCGACGAGATCGTCATTATTGGTCACCATCAGTGCGGGATGACGGCACTGAATTCCGATACAGTTATAACCCACATGAAGGAACGGGGAATCTCGGAGGAGACGATTGATACACTGATGAAGGCGGGCCTTGATTTGAATAAGTGGCTGACCGGCTTTGACAGCGTCCGCGAAAGTGTGGAGAACAGCGTTAGCATTGTCAAGAACCACCCTCTGCTTCCTCCTGGAACTCCGGTGCACGGCATGCTTATTGATCCGGAAACCGGCGAACTGGAGCTTGTCGTTGATGGATACACGGATGTGAACCCAAGCAAGGATGCTGCTTCTAACGAGTAATTATACAGTGTTATCCAGATAAGCCGCCGTTCTCACTTTGGAAGCGGCGGCTTACTTTTACTTGACATAACGGCTTGTCATCCAATTCTTGATGCTTATCCTTTGCTTTCCCGCTGCTTGCGGGCTGCAGAGGCCTTGCGTGCTTCCATGACCTCGGACCGGTCTCTTAATGTATGTCTATGAATCAACTGTTCGTTTGCCTCGTCCGATGGTGTCCCCCACTGCAGCCCTCTGCTTCTGCATATCTGCTGTAGTTGATGGAGCAAGCCCATATCCTGGAACGGTAAATTGAATTCAATAAATGGTGTCTCGCTGCCCATGCTGCGCAGCTCGGTAATCCTGCCGGTGACCAGCTCTATAACAGCATGCCCATCCAGACCCAGTCTTGACAGCTCAAAAGAATCTAGTCGCTTCGCTGATTGCTCGAACATCTTAAGTGCACCAGACGCATTACGGCGCCTGAGATGATACTGGGCAACGGCAATCTGGATTAAACCGACCCATACCTCTCTCCCCTTTTCTTCGGCAGGTATAGTCTTCCAGTACTCTTCCAGCAGCTCGTGACATTCAAAATAGTCTCGAACAGCATGAAATTGAATCAGGTATTCAAGATAGGGTTCCGGATAGTCCGACATGCAACTTCTCCTTTCACAACTTTATAATTTAATGCAAAAACTCTTAGTGGGATAAAAATCGAAACCGATGTCTAGATTATACGTATAACATATAGAAGGCAATACGCCTGTCAATTATTATCCAGGAGGAGAACCACAACATGAAAAAGATCATACTGCTAATGATGGCACTCACCGTATTTGTTGCTTTCTCGGCAGTCGACCCGGCTGACGCCAAGCGCGGCGGATTCCGCTCACCGAAGAAAAGCTATACAACAACCCCGTCGAAGCCGGCTGACAATGTTCGGCCAACTGATCCAGGCACCAAAACCCCGGCAGCTGGAACTACCGCAGGTACAGCGGGACAACGCGGATTTTTCAGCGGCGGCGGCTTGTTAAAGGGCATGATGATCGGCGGTCTGGCGGGACTAATGTTCGGCAGTATGTTCGCCGGTATGGGCTTTATGGGTGATTTCCTTGGCTTGCTTGTAAACGTACTCGCCTTGTATATCTTGTTTGTTGCCATACGCGCAGTTATACGTCACTTCCGTAACCGCCGTGATGTGAACGACAGGAGACCCTATTAAGCATGCGGATTTACATGGACGAAATCATCAATGCCGTTTGCCTGCATATGGCAGACCGTAAACGGGTAGCTCCGACAGATGTCGAGGTGCAGCTGGCATGGGATGAAGAATACGGCTACACAGCTGAAGTATGGGTTCAGGGCCGAAGCCAGTATCTCGTTGAAGCAAATCTGCTTGAGGCGATTGAACAATATGTATTTCGTCAGTACGGCAACCGCGTTTTTCGTTCCCAAATTACGCTCGGGCTTGATGAAGAGATATGGGCCGACATTCAGATCTGATTACCGCTTGACTCGTTAATTCTACCATAACTATGATTTACAGAAGCTGTTCTTCCGGTTGCGATCCGGTAAAGGACAGCTTCTTTTCTTTTTTTGTTTAAAATCATACCCGAGCGGATTGACCCGATCCGCTTAATACATTACCTAAATTTACTACGCAACCTCTTCTCTTCTACAGCGTCTAATTAATGTAGATAGAATGAGAGAGGTCTGGTGAACCCCCAACGATGAACAACAAGATTAAGCTTGGCTTAACTCTTCTGCTCGCCCTGCAGGCAGGTGCCCTTGCCGCTACTTCAACAGTTGAGGCGTCTGCAGGGAAAATGACACAGTATCGTGTATATCAGAACGAGAAGGCATTGAAAGAATTCCCTTCCCTGCAACAGGCAGTTGCTTACTCCAAGCAGTTCAAATACAGCCATGTCGAGAAAATCGCCAACCGCCAGTGGGTATGGGATAATCTACCGCGCTATGCATTATATCAGAACGGGCTGACCCGCAGCAGCTGGGGATTCCAAACGCTGGCAGAAGCGCGGCAAGCTGCCTCTTCCCTAACGAATGTGCATATCCGCGATCTTGAGAAGCCCGGCTGGGTATACAGCCGCCATACAAGATATCGTCTATACCAAGGGGATAAGACAATGCCTCAATGGGCATTCGTCACGCTCGCTGAAGCTAAGAAAGAAGCGGCCAAGTGGGGCAGCGCCCACATTATGGACACGGACACCAATCAGTGGATTTGGGATAATATAAGCACTGAGCAAAAAGAAGCGGCGCGAAGCAAGGCTCCCGTCTATGAAGTCATAACCGCAGACGGGGTAACATCGCCAACCACTCATAGCTTCCTGCTAGATGCCATACGTGCCTCCAATAAATCCGCCGGCAGTGAAGTTGTGAATATGACAACAGGTGATATCGTTCATTCGGCTATCCCTGCTTATACTATTTATCAGAATGGCAAAGAGGTTCGCAGTTACTATGGCCTTGATAACGCGGTTACCTATGCCAAGACACTGGCTGGAGCTGAGATTGTAAAGGACGGCAATGTCTGGTGGACGAATATTCCTTATCTTCAAGTCTATCAGGGTGACAAGCTGATCCGCCATTTTCATACTCGCAGCTCTGCTCTCTCCTATGCCCGCAGCTATGCGAATTCGAAGATTGTCACTTCAGACGGCAGACTGATCTGGGATAATATGAAGAAGCTCCTGTATTTGGGTTGGAATGGATCGTCCAGTACCACTACCATTATGGGTCAAGTAGCGGCAACCCAAGGCATGGATATTAACTCGCCAACCTGGTTTGAACTCACTGACGCCAGCGGGACGCTTAAAGACACTTCAGACGCCAAGGTCGTTGCGGAACTGATAGCGAAGGGCATGCAGGTCGTACCGCTTGTGCATAATCAGTTTGACAAAGCAATGACCAGCACATTCCTGCGCAGCCCGGAAGCCCAGAAGCGGTTCATCTCCGCTCTTGTCGACCGGCTTGTCAAGCTGCAGGTTCATGGAGTCAATCTGGACTTTGAAGAGCTGGCAGGTGCGGACCGGGATCTGTACACGGTATTCGTCCGTGATCTTGCCAAGGCGGTGAAGGCCAAAGGCTTGAGCATTTCAATCGATCTTCTCCGGGGGGATGCGGCCTGGAATCATAAAACCGCATATGATCATGAGAAGCTGGCCTCCTATGTGGATTATGTGGTGATCATGGCCTATGATCAATATTGGAAGGGGAGCACATCCCCCGGTTCGGTAGCCGGTCTTCAATGGACCGAACAGGGCGTCAAGGAATATTTGTCCTATGGTATCCCGCGTTCCAAGCTGATGCTCGGCATTCCATTCTATATCCGGGAGTGGAAGATTGACAACAACGGCAGACTGCTGGACTCTCGTGCGATCTTTATGAAGGATCTTCCGGCGCTGCTTCATTCCAACGAAGCGACCTCTGTATATGATCCAAAGTTTCAGCAGATCAAGCACACGTATGTAAAGGACGGCTTCACTTATGTGTTATGGGCTGAGACAGTCGACACCGTGAAGAAGCGGATTGAGATCGCTAAAAAGTACGACCTTGCCGGTGTTGCCGCCTGGCGTCTCGGTTACGAATCTCCTGAGCTGTGGACCATGATGCTTCAGATTAAATAAAAAATAAGCAGCCTGCCGGGCAATCCCTGCAGGCTGCTATCATGTTATCTACTAGTCATTCAACGGTATATAGATGTCAATCTCCGCATCTTCGTTCTCAAGCGTATGGATATCATGCCAATACTCGATATCTACGGGTCTGCCTCCATAAGTGTGGTTCATATAATCATAGGTTTTGCTAATTTCCGACTCTGTACCTTTATGTATGATTTTTAAGTATCGTCCGGCAGGAATCGTATAGGTTGTCATACCGCTTGGCAGTTCACTATCGTAAGCCACAGGAATACCGATAATATGCTGATAAGGAACATCAGGAGTCCATTCGCCATCCGAAGGATAGATTTGAATTAAATAAATGCCAGAACCGCTCCTAGCCGGAATCTCCTCGGAGCGCCGCTCCAATTCCTCCCGCAGCTTGCCGATAATTCCGGTTTTCAGCACTGTATTAAGACTTTCAGTTAACGTAAAGCCAGCAAGTTTGATATCCTTCAAGTCTACTTGCTCCGGTTGATGGGTTGTTGTCATCTCATCCCCTCCTACTAAATATTGGATTTTTCACTTTTATTAGCGAGTATATGTTCGTGAGTAAAGCGTTTATGAACATAAACCCGCTTTACTGCCGATTCTTTAACAGACTCTTCAGCTTTCCCTTCGTCAGCATCTCATGAGTGAGGAAATTACCATCATAAAACGCACTGTAGGTGGTCCATGCGGCAGGTGCACTCTGGGATTCCTCCCTGCTGGTCAGTCGAACACGCTTAACAGGAATACCAAATTCTTTCCCGATCTCCTCCAGCTCTGCATTCGCATAATGGTCCGTAAATGGACATTGGTTCGTGTAGTAGACGACCAGTCCTCTTGCCAGCTCTCCCTCGAGCTGAAGGCGCTTGGCGCATTCCTTAAACCGTGGTACAGGTGCTCTGTTATCCAGCCTTTTGATCATTAACTCAAAGTAAGGCGGAGCTGTATCACAGACCTCGAAACCTTGTGAGACTAGGAACTTCTTGTCTGCCAGGTATGGCCGCTTCGTAGCGCTTGTCAGGGTGACGAGCCCATTTGTTCCTAACGAATCTCGTAAGGCTTCATTCAGCAGAGCTTTTCCATGACCCTGACCCTTGTAGCTGCCCGCTACCCAGAGACAGTTAATATACAGAAAGCCCGGCGCGTCAACTGGAGCCCATACCTTCTCAGCCGGCAAATATTCAATGAACACCTTCCCCCTTACGTCCAGCTTGGTAAAGGTTAGGCCCTCCTCAAACCGGCATGCCAGCCAGTCCTTCTTCAGCTGCACGCCTTGCTGTGCCTTCTTATCGCTCATGGCGCAGCAAATATGCTGTTCCGCAATCGTGCTGAGGTCGAGCGTAATCAGAGATGTCAACCGCATCACCTCTCCTCCTTTTAATTGTACATACATAATGTACCAGTACACACAGTATTAAGTCCTGAATTATTTAACCTAAGTTCAATGAATATGACCTAGTTCTTTCCTCCCAATCCTCATAAACAGTGATTAACCTCACATCACAAACAAGCCGTGCTCCTTGGAGCGCAGCCTGTTTAATAATATCCGGATAATCCTAGCCTAGCTTGATTCCGCCCAGGCTTGCTCCCTTGGCAAAGAAACGGTCCACATTTCGTTCCACGGAAGCGTCTGCCTCAAGCGGCGGAGCATGATGAGGCTTGATTCGCGCATCAATAACTACTGTGTCGCATCCCCAGTGTTTATGTTCATAGAAGCTGTTAACCCCATAAATGTCATGCGATGGATTGCTCCGTGTAAACGTACTCCACAGAAAATTAGACAAACTCCCGCTAACAAAACGGCTGTCATCGCAGACAACTATCATCGGACAGTCCGGAAGCCCGCCGCCGGCTTGTAATGCCTCACAGAACATGCGTAACTCCTTGGCTGCTACCTCGTAACTGTGGAACGTATTCGTCTCGATTGCGATAATCCCTGGCATGACCAAGCAGGGTGCTGTAAAACCCCGGACGTTCATAACAGCTTCAGGAATTTCCCTGCACAGCTTGCGCTTCTGTTCTCCGTAAGCTGCGAAGATAACCTTGCTGCCGCTGTTCAAGCCGCTTCCTGAGTAATCGAGCGTGTCTATGGTCGTATTGGTTTGAAAATGCAAGTCCCGGCGCAGATCAATCCGCTCCAATATATATTGAAGAAACTCTTCTTCACGATGACTATCAAGCGGCACCTGGTCTTCCGCTGTGATGAACAAGTATTTGGCAAGACTCAGCTGCCCGGTGCCAAGTATGCGATTGGCAATCGTTAAGAGCTCCGCAGGCTGCTTGACGGTTTGATAAGGCGTATAACGCTCACTGCCAATTGCAAACAGAAGCGGATGCACGCCTGCTGCATCAACTGCATGGACTTCCTGAACACCTGGAATCTCCTGCTTGATCGCATCGCCGGTCAGCTCATGAATAAGCGCACCAAACGCTGTATCCTCCGCCGGTGGGCGTCCGACAACTGTAAAAGGCCAGATGGCATGCTCTCTTGCATAAACCTTATGAATTCTCATAACCGGAAATGGATGGATCAGGCTGTAATAACCCAGATGGTCGCCAAATGGACCTTCGGGCTTCGTTTCACCCGGATGGATCTCACCGGTAATGACAAAATCCGCATCATGACTGATGCAATAACCGTCCACATAGCTGTAACGAAACCGACGTCCTGCGAGCAGGCCGGCAAACGTCATCTCGCTTAATCCTTCTGGCAGCGGCATTACTGCAGAGAGCGTATGGGCAGGCGGACCGCCGACGAAGCAGCTGACCTTAAGCGGCTCTCCTCTTCGGCTCGCCTTCTCTTGATGGATGCCAATACCGCGGTGGATCTGATAATGCAGACCGATTTCCTGATCCAGCTTGTAGTCATTACCGTTCAGCTGTATACGGTACATACCGAGGTTAGAATTCATAATGCCAGGCTTGTCCGGATTTTCCGAATATACCTGCGGCAGCGTGATGAAGGCTCCGCCGTCCATGGGCCATGATTTGATCATGGGAAGATCCGATATCCTGATTTCCCGAAAGCCCGGCGGAAGACCTGAGGACTTTCGGGGCAGCGCTTTGAATGCGGCAAGCGCTATACCCACATGCTTGAACGGATGCTTGAGTGCCTCCATGGGATTGCCGCGCAGGGCGATGACATTCTCAGCTGCCTGCCAGGTGTCGCGGAATATGAACCGGCTGCGTTCGATCGAACCAAACAGATTGGACACCGCCCTGTACTTGGTGCCTTTCACATTCTCGAACAGCAAAGCAGGCCCTCCCGCTTCGTATACTCGTCTATGTACAGCGGCCATCTCCAGATCGGGATCTATTTCTTCCCGAACGCGGACCAAATGACCGTGCTTCTCTAAATCTATAACACAATCCTCGATATGACGATACATAACTTGGATGTCTCCATTCTGTAAGTTAATAGTGTAGACAATGGAAACTCTTAGCTTCCCCCTATCGATCTTATCCCAGTTAACGAGTGATTTCAACGGGACGTGCGCAATCAAAGCACTGATCTTGCCCCGGACTTCCGTAAAGCTGCGTGTCCCCCTCCATGCCGGCATTGTATTGATTCAAGGAACTATAGGGTTCTAACAAACGATGTTATTTGCCCTTTCGCCCAAAATGTCGAGGAACTGGACTCACGTCCAGACCAGTATGCAGCTTCGACATACAATGATTCTGTGGATGAGCGATCCACAATAATTCAACAAGATTGGAGTGTTTCGAAATGGCATACGGAGCAGGTGTAGGTGCAGGTACAGGTGCTGGCCTTTGGACTTCGACTGGTGCAATTCTGGTTCTCTTCATTCTTCTGGTAATCATCTCCCGCACAATCCTGGTTTAATTGCAGCGCAGATGAATAAGAAGCCAATCTCCTTCGGAGATTGGCTTCTTTGTTTACTTTTGCGTGCTATAGAAAGAAATCGAACTGCTCCCGCTTAGCCTTCAAGCAGCAGCGTCTCCGGATCCTCAAGCAGCTCCTTTACCTTTACAAGGAACCTTACGGCTTCACTGCCGTCAACAATACGGTGATCATAAGATAGCGCAATATACATCATCGGCCGGTTCTCCATGCGTTCAGCGTCAATAGCAACCGGTCTTAATTGAATTTTGTGCATGCCCAGAATACCTACCTGTGGGGTATTCAGAATCGGAGTGGACAGAAGCGATCCAAATACACCGCCGTTTGTGATGGTGAAGGTTCCGCCCTGCAGTTCAGACAATGACAGGGTATTGCTGCGGGCTTTGTCTGCAAGTCCTGCAATCGTCCGCTCAATTTCAGCAAAGCCAAGACGGTCAGCATCCCGTACCACAGGCACGACAAGTCCTTCCTTCGCAGCTACCGCAATGCCAATATCGTAAAATTTCTTCACAAGAATATCCTGCCCGTCGATCTCGGCATTTAAATAAGGGAAGGCTTTAAGTGCGCCTACAACAGCCTTAGTGAAGAAAGACATGAAGCCAAGTCCCACATCATGCTTTTCCAGGAAAGTCTGCTTACGGCGTTTGCGCACATCGAGAATCGCCGTCATATCCACCTCATTGAAGGTCGTCAGCATAGCGGCAGTCTGCTGGGCTTCTACCAAACGGTTGGCAATGGTTTGCCTGCGGCGCGACATCCGCTGCCGTTCTACCGGCTTGCTGCCGAAGCTGTCTGGAGCAGTACCTGATGGGGCTGGAGCAGACTGCTGTTTCACCTCGCCCGGCTGACTGGTCTGGCTTTGGCTGGCAGCCGGGGCAGCGCCTGCGCCGCGGACATCATCCGGGAAGATGCGACCCAGCGGGTCCTTGCCCTTTATGCCATCCAGCTCAATACCCTTTTCGCGTGCAAGCTTGCGTGCAGCAGGTGACGCTTTAACCTGAGTCGGATTTTCTACAGGGCCGGCGTTTTGGATATTCCGTGAGCCCGCGGACTCATGATTAGGAGGTGCAGCGGATGCTGCTGCTGCCTCGCTGGCTTTCGGCTCACTTGCCGCCTTATTGCCTCCAGACCCGCCAGTTGCTGTAATGGTGCCGATTTTCTCGCCAACCTGGACCGAATCGCCTTCACCCTTCAACTGGGTGCCCAGTACACCGTCCGCTTCCGCGCTGATCTCAAGGTTGACTTTATCCGTTTCCAGTTCCACCAAGAGGTCCCCTGCCTGTACAGAGTCCCCTTCCTTCTTCAGCCATCTGGATATCGTGCCTTCCGTTATGGATTCACCGAGCTCAGGAATAATAATATCTGCCACGAAATTTACCTCCCCTTGGTCATACTTTCCGTTGTCGTACGGCGCAGTGCCTGCTTCAGAATATAGTCTTGCTCGAAGCTGTGAATGTATTGATAACCGCTTGCCGGGCTTGAACGATCCGGACGGCCTATATACCGCACTTCAGCATTACCCGGTGCCAACTTCTGCAAGTATGGTCTTGCGAATGTCCAGGCCCCCATGTTGCCTGGCTCTTCCTGCATCCAAATCAGCTCGCTCAGATTCGGATACCGGTCGATAATCGCTTGAACCTTCTCTTCCGGGAACGGATACAGCTGCTCTACACTCACGACACGAAGCCATTCCTTATGATCCCCTTGTGCATTGTCAATCGCATCGAGAATATCTACCGTTACCTTACCGCTGCAAAGAATTAGTCGTTCAACACGGCTGTCATCGCCGCCCTGCATATGTTCAATAACCGGCAGGAACGTACCTTCGGTAAATTCCGCTGCAGTTGAAGCAACCCTAGGATTGCGGATCAGACTCTTGGGCGCCATCAGAATAAGCGGACGCATTTCCGGACTCTTCGTCAGACCGGCCTGCTTACGAAGCAGATGGAAGTATTGGGACGCCTTCGTCAGATTGGCCACGGTCCAGTTATTATCGCCTGCCAGCTGCAAATACCTTTCAAGCCGGGCACTGGAATGCTCCGGGCCTTGGCCTTCATGGCCATGAGGCAGCAGCATGACAAGTCCGGAACGCTGGGACCATTTCACACGGCTGGCAGCAATGAACTGGTCGATGATGACCTGTGCCGCGTTGCCAAAGTCACCGTACTGTGCCTCCCAAATCACCAGCGTCTCCGGTGAGAACACATTGTAGCCGTATTCAAAACCAAGTACAGCCGCTTCCGATAATGGGCTATTATGGATGGCAAATGAAGCCCGTGCCTGTGGTATCCGGTGCAGCGGGCAGTATACCTCACCTGTCTCGGAGTCATGCAAGACAATATGACGGTGAGCAAACGTACCCCGCTCCGAATCCTGTCCGCTCATTCGGATGGGCACGCCATCCTCCAGGATGGTTGCGAAAGCGATGATTTCTGCTAAGGCCCAGTCGACCTTTTCGCCTTCATTGAATGCCACCGCACGTCGCTCCAATATACGTCTTAGCTTCGGATAAACATGGAAGTTATCTGGCCACCGGAGAAGCTCTTCATTGATAGCTTTAAGCCGCTCCAGCGGAACGGCCGTAACGATGTCCGTTCCAATTTCGGCGTTCAAGCGCTCGGTTTTAAAATAAGGCGGATCGGATTTATCATTCTGCTTCACAACCTCATAGGTCTGCTGAAGCATGCTCTGAACCTCCTGGCGGAGGTTGGCAAGGTGATCCTCTTCAATCAGTCCCCGGCTGAGCAGCTTTTCAGCAAACACATTGCTGACAGTCGGATGGCTGCGGACCTTCTGATACATGAGAGGCTGTGTCGCATCCGGATCATCCATCTCATTGTGACCGTACCGGCGGTATCCGATGAGATCAATAAGAAAATCCTTGCGGAACTTCGCACGATAATCACAAGCCATTCGAATGGCATTGATACAAGCCTCCGGATCATCCGCGTTGACGTGGATAATCGGTATTTCATAACCTTTAGCCAGGTCACTGGCATAATAAGTCGATCTAGCATCCTTGCTGTCTGTCGTAAAGCCCAGACGGTTGTTCGCGATGATATGAACGGTTCCCCCATTGCGGTAGCCGGTGAGCTGATTGAAATTAAGCGTCTCAGCTACAACCCCTTCACCTGCGAACGCGGCATCACCGTGAACCAGCACTGTAACCGCTTTATCAACATCCTGCTCCGGATAACCCGGTTTCGTCCGATCCTCTTGTGCTGCGCGTGTAAAGCCTTCAACAACAGGATTGACAAATTCGAGGTGACTTGGGTTATGAGCCAGTGTAACACGGATCTGAACGGTTTCCTTCGGCTTTACAGCATGACTGCCGCCGAGGTGGTATTTCACATCTCCAGTCCAGCCGAAATTAATACCCATCGAGCCTTCGGAAGGTATCATGTCCTTATTTGGAGAATGATGGAACTCGGAAAAAATGGCTCCGTACGGTTTGCCAAGGACATGGGCAAGCACATTCAGCCGCCCGCGGTGCGCCATACCCATCAGCATATGCTCCGCTCCATGGCCTGCCGAACGGCGTACAATCTCGTCAACCATCGGTACCAGCATGTCAGTTCCCTCTAGGGAGAATCTCTTTTGCCCGGCAAATGTTCTGTGCAAAAACCGCTCAAACTCTTCCACTTCGACAATCCGTTTGAGCAGCGCACAGCGCTCTTCGTTGGATAGCGGTTCGGGCTTGCCGTCGCTCTCTGCTTGGGCCATAAGCCATTCCCGCTCGCTTTGTTCATGCACATGACTGAATTCGTAAGCGATTCTTCCGGTGTATACGGCACGTAAATGGGAAATAGCATCCCACCCTGTCTTGACGCGCTCCGGCGCCTCCTCCCATACCCATGTGGCAGGGAATGAATCAAGATCCGCACGGCTAAGACCATACGTCTCAGGATCCAGCAGACGTGTATCCGGCGCTGTATTCTGCAGACCGAGTGGGTCGATATCTGCTGCCAGATGGCCATATGTACGAATATTCCAGACGATCTTGCCGGCTGCGACGATTTTCTTCAGCAGGTTGGCATCCGGCTGTTGTACAAAGGAAGACTCTGATGGTGCTATTGCTCCTGCTGCACCGGAACGGAAAGGCGGTTCGCCATACTGATCGAACAAGTCCCTGTATTCCTGCGCAACTGAAGATGGATCTTGCGTGTAGCGTTCATACTGCTCCAGCAGATACCCGATATTGGGACCCGCATACTGCTCCCAAGGCGCCCTAAGGCGCGAATCCTTACTCATCTGCTTACCTCCGTGTGCTTTTGTGTGAACGATTGAGCGACACTCCATACAGGATATACCCGAGATGGCGGCATTCATATACAGACTGTGATAATAATCATAACAAATATTGAGCAAATACCCAACAGCCCTGTCCAAAAAAAAGCAGCCTTACCGGGCGCCGTCGGTCAATTGCTGCTGCTGAATATATTCCAGACGTCTTTTTTCTCGTTCCGTCTCGCTAATTCGCGGGCATGTGTAACAATAATAGCCGCCTTCGGTACAATAAAAATAGCAGCACGCATTCTTCAACCTTACCTGCTCGTCCGGATTATACAGATCAGGAACCAGCTTGAAGTGAACATCGAACGGGTTTTTGGCACGACCGAAAACTCCCCCCTCAAGTCCCTGCTTCAAATACATATAGTCACTTTCCACCCGCTCACGGATCGGCTCGGGCCATGCTTCTGCCTCTACCGCATCTATTCCATACTGAAACCTAGTAGGAAGTTGTCCCCACAGCTGACCAATATGCACCCCACAGGCTTCAGACACAGCAGCAAGCAGCGGACGGACCGAATCCCCATAGAAGGCAGCAAGCAGTTCATTGCGCCACCGCGCGCGCTGACTGAGCTCCGCGGGCTCGGCCTCCATAGCCCACTTATTCAATCGGAATGAAAGAGCTGCCCTTTCACCATGAAGGTACAGATCAACGTTCAAATTATCCAGGGACAGTTCAAGCTTTTTCCCGTATAGTGACATCATCATCTGACAAGCAAGCGCAGGATAGCTTAACCAACCCGCAAAATAAGCACCAGCTGCCGCCGGCTCCATCGCTTTGATGAAGCCTCCATATTCCTTTAAGAAAGCTCTCATCAGCCCGGGCTCGCACAACTCTGCCAGCGGGTAGCTTGCGACAGTGCCTTCCCTTTTCAGGGTGGTAGTATGGAATTTATCTTGCATCAGTTGCGTTTCCATTATGAGCACCTCTCCAAAAAAAGACTTCTTATTACGATAATAATTCTCATTATCATTTATTATGTATCATAACACAGGTTGGCCAACCCTTCAAAAATTTCACTGCAAGCCGGGGATATAAGAATCCTTTAATTTAGCAGTATCCTGCTCTTGACAATGATACACTTTGTATCATAAATTACTACTAGTAACCTTTTTTGTTAAGTTGGAGTAGTTAGGACTGTGTATTTATTTGTGTGAGGAGCCAAAACAAATGACGATGGGAGATCGATTACGGGAACTGCGCTTGCAGAAGAACATATCACAGGAAGAGGTCGCACGGCATATTGGGATTACCCGTTCTGCTTACAGCCATTATGAAATTAATAATAGGCAGCCCGTTTATGAAACGCTAATCAAGCTTTCCGCTTTTTTTGGCGTATCGCTTGATTATATGATTGGCGGTGAGCAGGTTAAACGGGAAAATCGGGATCAGCCCATGCTCACTCCCGATACAGCGGAGATCATCCGCCTGCTTAACAAGCTGGATCATTCGAAACGGAAGGCTTCTATCGATAAAATGATTCAAGTCTTAAAGCAGGCGGAATAATATTCCGTTCATTGCTTTGCCAAATTATGTACGCGCTTTCGTGAAGGCGGCGATTGTCAGAACAACAGCCCCGCCTACCGCAAAGCCGGCAAGAACATCTGTTGCATAGTGTACAGAGAAATACAAGCGGCTCCATCCCGTACTGATGATGAGAACCCCGCACAGTACAGCTGCGAACAGCTTAACTGCCGGCTTTAGCCGTTCCGAACGCCACACAATGAATGCGAACAGCAAATACAGAGCCATTGCAGTCGCTGCATTCGTACTGGGAAAGCTATAGCCTGCGGCTTCGATCCCCCATGCTTTCTCAGGACGGGGCCGAACAACCGAGTTCTTAATCCACGTATTAACTCCATAGGCCAGAGCGACTGAAACAGGCAGCCATACAGCCTGCTTCCAGCTAACTAGCCATATCGCCACCAATGTCAGAATAACTGTAATACCTATCACGCTTCCTGTACTGCCGATGATCGTCAGAAACTTGCCGTAAGCGGTAAACATGCCGCTTACGGTCGGTTTCAGCCAATCTGCTATCAGCTGATCAAATGCCGTATAACGGCGCTCGCTGCCCTTGGCCGGCAGCCAGGCATAAAGCGCAAGACATAACGCCGCACAAGCTCCTGCGCCGCATAAGAGCAGCATCCTAGCGCTTCCTCTAACGCTACCCGATGCATATTGGCTCATCTTGTATTCTCTTCCTCCTTCGCCGGCAATTCAATTCGAAAGCTCGCTCCCTCGCCAGGCACACTTTTCGCGGATACCCGCCCGTCATGCAGCTCTATAATTTCCTTCACGATAGCGAGGCCGATCCCGCTTCCGCCACCAGCTGAATTCCTGGATTTATCCTTCTTGTAGAACCGGTCGAAGATGAACGGCAAGTCCTCGCTTGCAATTCCAGAGCCATTATCCCGGACGTCCAGTATAATCTTTTCCATGGCCGGATTGTACGCAAAATGTAGTTGAATAAGTCCGCCAGGCTGCATATGCTTGAGCGCATTGTAGATCAAATTTCCCAAAGCCTGATTAATCCGCATCTCGTCCATAAGAACTGAAATCCGGCTTGAATCTATTTCTTCTGTCTCAGGTTCGATTATTATAAGCTGCATGCCGCGATTTTCGATATCCAATTCATAAAATTCCCGAATATCGTCAATCCAATTACGGAGGAGGATTTTTTTTCGATCAAAGGTTACCTGCCCTGACTCCAGCTTGGACAGCTCGAATAGATCACTGATTAGACGGTTAAGGCTCTCGATCTTGCCCAGCATCATCCGAACGTAATGATCCTGCTGCTCCTTGCCTTGAACAACGCCATCCTGCATGGCCTCCAGATAGCCTTGAATCAGTGTCATCGGCGTACGGAGATCATGGGAGATATTCGTAAGCAAATGTCTGCGGGAGCGCTCGAGCCTCTCAAGCTCTATATTGGTTGCCTCAATCTCTTCCTTGGACTTGCGCAGAGCTACTGTCCGTTCCTCAATCCGGTCCTCCAGATGATTATTCAGCTCAAGAAGCTGCTCCGAGACTGTTTCGACACTTCTGAGCGCCTTCGAGAATCGCGTAGAAATGATAAAAGCCTGCATTAATATAAAGAAGAACAGTCCAAGCGGAACAAGATCCGTAGAATGCAGCGATTCCATGTAGTAAAGAATGTCGTTGATCACGGTTATGATGAAGACCATAACACCGACCAGAACGAAAACTGAGCCTTCCCTCTTCCTTATAAACCCCTTGACCAGCACGATGACCAGATATAATGCGATTGCCACAATGAACAGCTGAAACAACGGCAGAATCCGTGAAAGCTCATATGGTGGCAGCAGCAAAATGATAGACGAAAAAAGCCCCGATACCGACATAACATAGATTCGCAGACGTCTGGAGGTATCAAGAGGAAATAGTCGGTTGACATACATATATGCTGTCAGGGCACTCAAAACCAGGGTCAAATATTCAAGCTTAAACCCAGTCTCCCAAGGTATGGATGGAACCCAGCGCAGCAAAAGCGCCTCATCCGTCACGATTGTCCTCACACCTACTGTGAGACATAACAAGCCGAAGTGGATCGTGAACTTTTCCTCCCTGCGCAGCGCAAACAAGGCGATATGGTACAAGCCAATTATGACCAAGCTGCCAAACAGGCCTGCATTGTGCCCTGCATCCCGGGTGTGCTGCTCGATGATAGCGGTAGGGTTACCGATGTCCAGCTGCCCCCATATACCGCCCCGCTGATGATGGAAGTTCGACACTTGAAGCACAATCTCTGTCCTGCCATTCTCGTTGGCAAATGTTACAACATGAGGGGTTTGCGCTGGCATCTCACTGTCTTCATCGACACCTACCCTGCCCATTTCAGCTCGTGCCTCGCCGTTAATCCAGATCTTATATGCTGTTGATATGGTAGGCAATCTGACGGCCAATACCGATGGCTCGGGATCCGTCAGCAGCGTCAGCCGGTATGTTCCATAACCCTTGCCGTCGGAATAACCGTAGGGCTTCGGGTAATTGTTCCATGACTTTGGGACCCTTAAATAAGCACTGAACTCCCCTTGCGTATAACCTGGCTCCAGCAGCTTATGCGGATAGAATTGCCATTCCCCGTCCATTGCCCATGTCTGATTCCCGAACAAGTCAATTCCGCGTAAATCCAGCACTCCTTCTCTCGCATTCGTCCCTTGCATCTTCTCTGGCTGATCGCAGCCGGTCACGGCTATAATCAGCACAGCAAGCAGGATCAGACACCAAGTTCTTCTACACAACAATTTCTCCCCCTAAAACGGTTAACCTCATTGCTTCCACTCCCCCCCTTTCGTTATAATAGTTGCTAATGGTAAGGAGGAGTAGGAATGGATGTGCATACCATTCTGGTTGTCGATGACGAACCAGAAATTACCGAGCTTATTCAAATGTATCTGACACGTGAAGGTTATAACGTACATATAGCCGACAACGGAACGGACGCGATCCTGCTCTCTGAGCAGCTTAAGCCCGATCTGATCGTGCTCGATATCCTGCTCAAGGAGCTCGACGGCATTGAAGTTTGCAGGCAGATCCGTAAATCCTCGGGTGTGCCCATTTTATTTGTGAGCTGCAAGGATGACGATAACGACATTATACACGGTTTGTCAGTCGGGGGCGACGATTACATTACCAAGCCTTTCAGCCCGCGGCAGCTGGTCGCGCGTGTTCAGGCACAGCTGCGCCGCACCAAGCGGCTGGAACGCTATGCCACCGATGCCACCGATGCCAACAAGCCGGCTTCTCTCCTGCAATTCGGGGAACTCGTCATTGATTTGGACGGACGGACCGTGCAGTGTGGCGAACGCAGCATCTCTTTATCGGTAAAAGAGTTTGATCTGCTCTCTTATCTGGCGCAAAATCCGAGCAAGGCTTTCCGCCTTGATGATCTCTACCAGGTTGTGTGGGGAGCCAACAGCATTGGGGATACCCGCACCTTGATGGTGCACATCAGCAATCTTCGCAAAAAAATCGAATGTGATCCGGCAAGCCCCCGGTATATCCATACCGTGCGGGGTATCGGCTACAAATTTCAAACCAAGGAAGGACCTACAGATGTACTTAGCAGACAAATGGAAGGATTATGAAGTTATTGACACCGGTGACGGCGAAAAGCTGGAACGCTGGGGCAGCATTGTGCTGCGCCGTCCAGACCCGCAGATTATTTGGCCGGTCGTGAAGGAGACGAAGGAATGGCAGCAGCCTCATGCCCACTATCACAGAAGCTCATCAGGCGGAGGGCAATGGAGCTTCAACCAGAAGCTCCCTGAAGCCTGGCAGATCAGCTATGAAGGGCTCCGCTTCCTTATTCGGCCAACAAATTTCAAGCATACCGGATTGTTCCCTGAGCAGGCTGTTAACTGGAGCTGGATTATGGAGAAAATTCGTACAGCAGGCCGGCCCATCCGCGTTCTCAATCTGTTTGCCTATACTGGCGGAGCAACAGCAGCCGCTGCCCTGGCCGGCGCGGAAGTATGCCATGTCGACGCAGCGAAAGGGATGGTACAGTGGGCTAAGGAAAATGCGACTTTATCCGGACTCGCGGACAAGCCTATCCGTTACATTACCGACGATGTCTTCAAATTTGTACAGCGTGAACAGCGCAGAGGAAAGCAGTACGACGCCATTATTATGGACCCTCCATCTTATGGCCGCGGACCTAATGGCGAAATGTGGAAGCTTGAGGAGAATTTGTACCCTTTCCTGGAGTCTTGTATGTCCATCCTTTCACCTGACCCGCTATTCATGCTGATTAATTCTTATACTACGGGATTGTCGCCAAGCGTGCTCCAAAACCTGCTGAAGATGACTATAGGCCGTAAGCATAACGGACGCATCAGCTGCGGCGAAATCGGACTCCCCATCACCCGTTCAGGACTCAACCTGCCTTGCGGCATTCTGGGACGCTGGGAGTCGGAATAATGCTGCATCGTATACCTGTCCCTTCCTATGGGGATATATCTGTTCTCTATGAAGACAACCACATACTGGCAGTTATCAAGCCTCCTGGCGTTCCCAGCCAGGAGGATGATAGCGGAGCCCCTGATATGCTGACCCTGCTTAAGGCCGACATTAAGGAGCGCTATAACAAGCCGGGTAATGTATACCTCGGGCTAGTCCACCGGCTCGACCGTCCAGTTGGCGGAGTCATGCTGTTTGCCAAGACATCCAAAGCTGCTTCACGCCTGTCGGAATCGGTTCGCAGCCGCAGCTTTCACAAATGCTATACGGCTGTAACAAATGGTATACCTGCAGACAGGAGTGCGCGGCTGGTTCATTATCTTCGCAAGGACAGCAAGACTAACACCGTTCAAGCCTTTAATCAACCGGGACCGGACACGAAAGAAGCCGTGCTCGATTATACCTCTGTTGCAGCTGACCAGAAGCAGCAGTCCGCACTTATTGCTGTACGGCTGCATACAGGCAGGCCTCACCAGATTAGAGTACAGATGGCATCAGTTGGTTCGCCGCTTGCAGGCGACCGTAAATACGGCCGTCCCGCCGGGCGCTCAAGCACTGGCATGGCACATGAGGATATCGCACTGTGGTCCGCATTTATTGGTATAGACCATCCAGTGACCAAGGAATGGATGAGCTTCCGCGCAGCCCCTCCCCGGACTGGCTTCTGGGCGGCATGGAGCAGTGAAGAGCTTGAATCGGCTTGTACCTGCTATATGCATAAGGGAGATGAACGGCTATCCGACGACTAGTCCTCATAAATCTTTGCATGCTGCTGCTCATTATTGCGCTGGGATGGAATATGCTTCGCAGCAGCCCCCCTCCCCAGCCAACTGAACCTTCTGAGACACTTAATGAAGCACCACCAGCATCTGACCCAAACAACAGCTCGACCGGCAATCCTCAACCGCAGCAAGAAATTGATGAAGAACAACCTCCACCCGGGCAAACAAAGCCAAAGCAGAGCGTGCAGGCTGCTGAAGCAGTATGGCTTGCAGTCGGCGACATTATGGTCCATATGCCGCAGCTACCAGGCTCCTATGATCAGACAACAGACAGCTACGATTTTCAGGATGTGTTTGAACCCGTAACGGGTATACTGCGTAAGGGCGATTGGGTGCTCGCCAACCTGGAAGCTCCGCTTGACGGGGATCATTACAGCGGCTTTCCCCGTTTCAATGCGCCCTACGAAATTGCTGAGGCTCTCAAGGGCGCTGGTATAACAATCGTAACCACTGCGAATAACCACGCTCTGGATCAAGGTTATAAGGGAATCGAGCGTACCCTTGCACACCTGAACAAACTGGGACTTTATACCAAAGGCACAGCTAGGAGCAGAGCGGAGTCCCGCAAAGCGATACTTATCGAACAGAACGGCATAACCATGGGGCTGCTGGCATACACCTACGGCACCAATGGCATTCCTCTGCCGAGCGGCAAGCCTTATGCGGTCTCTATATGGGACCAGGAAGCATGTGCGAAGGACATCACTGCCCTTCGCCAGAAGGGGGCTGAGTTCGTAACGGTTGCTATGCATTTCGGCACGGAATACGAAACAACACCCAACGCCAACCAACGCAAGATTGCGAGCGCAATTATTCAAGCAGGAGGAGATATCGTTGCCGGCTCTCATCCCCATGTCGTTCAGCCATATGAGGTGGTGTCCGTTCAGGACGCGGATGGCCGCAAAAGGCAAGGAGTTATCCTGTATTCAATGGGCAATTTTATTTCGAATCAACGCGGGGATACCAAGGATAACGGAGTCATCTTCGAGATCACGGTTCGCAGGGAAGCAGAAACCGGTCAAATCAGTTTTGAGAATATAACGCCGCATTTCACATGGGTGCATCGCCACAAGGAAAAAGGAAAGATGAAGTACCGTATTCTTCCCATGGAGGAGATGCTCCAGAAGCGTTCGGACAGGTGGTTAAGCAGCGCTGATTACAAGCAGATGAAAGAAGCCATGTCTGTCCTTACCAGAAGGATGGAAAAATACAAAGCCGCAAGCTGATGCTTGCGGCTTTGTATTATCTGCTGCTGACTGTCGCTTCTGTATTGGCGACTTTTCCTAGAAGATAAACTAGCAGCTGCTGGTTATGGGAGGAGATGCGATCAAGGGCCTGCTGGATGTACCGCTCGCGGACTTCCATTCCGCGCTTTGCCTCCTGCTCTCCATTTTCTGTAACATTAATCCAGACAATACGCCGGTCAGCTTGATCGCGGGACCTCGTAATTAATCCCCCGCGTTCCATGCGGTCAAGCAGAGTTGTAATTGCCGCTGGAGTCGTGGACAAATACTGCAGTAGATCCGACGGCTTCATCGGCTGATGAGCAAGCAGAAGCTCCAGCACATTGAGCTGTCCTTCTGTAAGACCTGGTGCAAGGGCGTCTTCAAGATGTGTCTTCCATTCCTTTGTCATCCTCATCCATAAGCGGGCAAACTCTGTTGCATGCATCGATTCCCCTCCATTTTGCTGAAGCATAACAGCCGTTCCAATACTTGCCTTAGTAATAAGTATATCATTTGCACATGTCGAATAAAAGATTAATGCAATTAATAATTTGCGCTATTAATCGGTAAGTTCAGCTCATTATCGACAAAGTACGACAACTAATCGCTTTGTGCGTCTGTCGAATATGAACAAAAGGCCGCTGCCAAGGTGTAGTCACCTTAACAGCGGCTCTTCGATCTGCTTAACAATCTCAATGAGTGAGATTGCGATACTAGAATGGCTCTTGAATGTATATCGCTGGTTCCTTGCGGTCAGCTTGTACCATCTGTCTGCCTGTTGATTTCCGTTCCTCCAGTGGAGCTTTGTCCGTGTGGAATTCCAGCATCTGGCCATCCTCTTTGACAGCTAAAACCAGTCGGTCTTCCAGGCAGTGCATAGCGCCAATCAGGCGGTCACCATTGGGTTTAATCCGTTTGCCTTCCTTGAACTCAAAGGTGATGACACCCTTGCCTCCTCTGCCCTGAACAGGGTAATCCAGAAGCAGGGAACGCTTGGCATATCCGTGATCAGATACAACCAGCACTTCTCCTTCGTCACCTTCCACCCATACGGCAGCTGTAACTTCATCGCCTTCTTTGAGCTGTATTCCCTTCACTCCGCCCGAGACACGGCCCATTGTATTTACTTCACGTTCAGCAAAACGGATACTCATACCGAGACTGCTGACTAGCAGTATATCTTTTGAGCCATCGCTCATAGCTACCTTGATTACTTCATCACGCTCAGCGAGCTTGCAAGCCACAATTGCAGTGGATCTTGTGGTAAAATAATCCTTCAGCTCAGTCCGCTTGACTTGCCCCCGCTTGGTTATGAATACTAACGACTGCTCAGCCTGCTCGAAGCTCTTAACCGGAATGATGCTGACTATGCTGTCGTCCTTGGCCAGTGGAACCACATTTACGAGCGCAGTCCCTGCATCCTTCCACTTAAATTCAGGAATTTGATGGACAGGCAGCAGGAAGTAAAATCCCTTACGGGAGAACAGCAGGAGATTCTCTATTGTATTGACCTCAAGCACATGACGTATGAGATCGCCTTCCTTCACACCGGAGGTGTGCCGTTCGCCACCTGAGCGTGTAAAGGACAGCATGCCGGTCCGCTTAATATAGCCGTCACGGCTGAGAGTCACAAGCACCTCTTCAGGAGTAACCATAACCTCCAGGTTGACTTTGAGCTCTTCCACTTCGTTTCGGATATCGGAACGACGGTCGATTCCATAGCTGCCCCGAATTTCTGTCAGTTCGTCCTTAATGACTCCAAGCAGTTTCTTCTCACTAGCCAGAATTGATTGCAGATATGCAATTTGTTTGGCCAGTGATTTCAGCTCCTTCTCCAGAGATGTTATCTCCAGATTGGTCAGTCTATACAGCTGCAGGGTTAGAATTGCGTCAGCCTGACGCTCTGTGAAATCAAATCTGTCGACGAGATTCTTCTGTGCATCCTGACGGTTCTTTGAGGCCTTAATTGTAGCAATGACTTCATCAAGCAGGTTCAAGGCTTTCACGAGGCCTTCGAGTACATGCGCCCTGTCCTCCGCCTTTTCCAGATCAAACTGGGTCCGGTAAGTGACGACTTCCTTCTGGTGGGCAATGTATGCGGCGAGCATTTCTTTTAGGCCTAGCTGCTTGGGTGTCTTGTTGACAATAGCAACCATATTAAAGTTGTACGTTACCTGCAGATCCGTCTTCTTTAACAGATAGGCAAGTATTCCTTCAGCATCCGCTTCCTTCTTCAGTTCAATGACGATCCGCATCCCGTCCCGACCGCTCTCGTCACGCACCTCCGATATGCCTTCAACCTTCTTCTCCAGGCGGATATTCTCCATTGCCGTAACCAGACGGGACTTTACGACCTGATATGGAATCTCGGTTATAACGATCTGCTTCCGGCCGCCGCGAACCTCTTCAATTGAAGTTCTGGAACGGATATAAATCCTGCCTTTCCCTGTCTGATAAGCCTCCTTGATGCCTTCCCCGCCCATAATAATACCGCCTGTCGGAAAGTCGGGGCCCGCTACAATAGACATCAGCTGCTCCAGCGGTATATCGGCATTCTCCATTACAGCAATACAAGCATCTATAATTTCCCGCAGATTATGGGGCGGGATTTCCGTTGCAAAGCCCGAGGAAATACCGCTGACTCCGTTAACAAGCAGATTCGGATAACGGGCAGGCAGCACAACCGGCTCCTTCGTTGTATTATCGAAGTTATCCTTGAACAGTACCGTGCGCTTCTCAATATCGCGCAGCAGCTCCATAGCGATCTTGGACAGTCTCGCCTCTGTATAACGCATCGCAGCTGCCGGATCATCATCCATCGAACCCCAGTTGCCGTGACCATCGATAAGCACATGGCCCATCTTCCAAGGCTGAGCCATCCGGACCATACCTTCATAGATCGAAGAGTCACCATGCGGATGGTAATTACCCATCACATCACCAACCGTCTTGGCTGATTTCCGGTAAGTCTTATCGGGCGTGTTGCCCGCATCATACATCGCATACAGAATGCGCCGCTGTACGGGCTTAAGCCCATCCCGAACGTCTGGAATCGCACGGTCCTGAATTATATATTTAGAATACCGGCCGAAGCGGTCGCCTACAACCTCTTCCAGGAAAGCCGGCAAAAATTGCTCGGACATACTCATTCAAGCTTCTCCCCTATTCTTCGAACTCGGTAAAATCGACATTCTCGATGATCCACCGTTTACGTGGGTCGACCTTGTCTCCCATCAGCGTGGAAACCCGGCGTTCAGCCTTCGCAGCATCCTCAATCTGTACCTGAAGCAGTGTCCGATTGTCCGGATCCATTGTGGTTTCCCACAGCTGCTCGGGATTCATCTCACCAAGCCCCTTGTAGCGCTGGAGCTCATATCCTTTACCGAATTCCTTCAAATAGTTCTGCAGCTGCTCGTCTGTCCAGGCATAACGCACGGTTTCGAGCTTGCCGGACTTTCGGGTTATCTTGTACAGCGGAGGCTGGGCAATATAGACCCTTCCTGCATCGATCAGCGGCTTCATGTAACGGTAGAAGAAGGTCAGCAGCAGCACCTGTATATGCGCGCCGTCCGTATCCGCGTCTGTCATAATAATAATCTTGCTGTAATTGGCTTCTTCCGTCTCAAATTCTGGACCGACTCCTGCTCCTATAGCCGAAATTATTGCTTTGTATTCATCATTCTTCAAGATATCGGCAAGTTTGGATTTCTCCGGGTTCATTGGCTTACCCTTCAGCGGAAGAATCGCTTGATGCTTGGAATCTCTTCCCTGCTTCGCTGAGCCGCCGGCTGAATCCCCTTCCACGATGAAGAGTTCATTGCGAGAATGATCCTTAGACTGGGCGGGCGTCAGCTTACCGTTGAGATTCGAGCTCTCGCTCCGCTTCTTGCCTGAGCGGATTTCCTCACGGGCTTTACGAGCCGCCTCGCGTGCCTTGGAGGCCTGCAGCGCTTTCTTAAGCAGCATCTGGGCTACCTGCGGATTCTCTTCCAGGAACACCTGCATTTTATCGGAGACAACGGCATCCACCGCGCTTCTGGCAACTGCACTTCCCAGCTGATCCTTTGTCTGACCGACGAATTCCACCTCGGACATCTTAATATTAATGACTGCCATCATGCCTTCGCGCAGATCATTGCCCTCAAGGTTCTTGTCCTTCTCCTTAAGAAACCCGTTCTTACGGGCATACTCATTCATGACTCGGGTATAGGCTGTCTTGAAGCCAGTCTCATGCGTTCCTCCACCCCGCGTTGGAATGGAGTTGACGAAGGAAGCAATGGTTTCCGTATAGCCGTCGTTATACTGCAGCGCCACCTCTACTTCAATCTCGTCCTTCTCCGCCGTGAAGTGAATAACATCATGCAGAACGACCTTGTCCTCATTCAGATACTGAACAAATTCGCTTGCCCCACCATCATAGTGGAAGACCGCTTCCTTATCCGAACGCTCGTCCTTCACACTCACTTTGAGGCCCGAATTCAAGAATGCGATTTCCTGCAGTCGTTCAGAGAGGGTATCAAAATTTATGGAAGTATTGCCGTGAAAAACACGTGCATCCGGCTTAAAGGTAACCTTCGTGCCAGTCTGGCGTGTATTGCCTATCACTTCAAGACCCGTAACCGGTTCACCCACATGCTCCGTACCATTCTCTTCAACCCAATATTCGAAGCGCTGTTTATGAATTTTGCCGTCGCGGAAGATTTCAACTTCCAGCCATTCGGACAGCGCATTCGTAACCGAAGCGCCAACACCATGCAGACCGCCCGATTTCTTATAACCTCCGCCGCCAAATTTGCCTCCAGCGTGCAGGATGGTGAAGACGACCTGCGGTGTTGGAATGCCTGTCTTGTGCATACCGGTAGGAATACCACGCCCGTTATCCCGGACCGATACCGCCCCGTCTTTATGAATTACGACGGAAATTTCTGAGCAGTATTTCGCCAGATGCTCATCGACCGCATTATCAACAATCTCCCAGACCAAGTGGTGGAGACCAGATGTTGTCGTGCTGCCGATATACATACCCGGCCGTTTGCGTACGGCGGTAAGCCCCTCTAATATTTGAATATCATCAACATCGTAAATACGTTCCGCGATTGCCGCATCCTTACCCAAGATGTCCAATTGATCGGCCATGCGCGCCCCCCTTATCCGAAACCGCCCCGCCGCAAGCCTTATCGGGCCGGCAGGCGGATTGCTTCATTACTGAACCCTCAATCACTTTCCTGAAAAACAAACATGTATTCGTACAAACAAAACCTATTTTAATTCATCATGTCCTGTTTCGTAAAGACAACAAACGAAACGATTAATGAAACAGCAGACCAGGCTGCCAAAATAAACAGCGAAAAAGGCAGTGTCATGCCTTCAATTGGCGGCGGAGTTCCCTCCAAATAATTAGTGAGTTCTAGATTAACCGCGAACAAATATTTAGCAGAATGCCATGAGGAAGCCATGTTGGCCAGTATAGTGCCTGCAATGATGGCAGCCATCATGGTGACAATACTCGCTGCTGTGCTGCGAACCAGCACCGAAACCATTAGAGCCAGCAGTGCAACCGTCATAGCTGAGAACCAAATTAGCCCGCTCTGCATCAGAATATACAGCCACTGCGGGACAGCGTGCACCTGACTGCTGTCCACCTCGGAGCCCTGCAGCTGAAACCCTGTAAATACCGGCTGGTTCCAGCCATGGTAACCGAAGAAGATGCCCGATAGCAAGTAACTCAGTACTGCGGTTGTAACAACAATTAAGGATACGTACAGCATCAAGGTAATCGCCTTGCTCATGAGCACCTTCCACCTGCGGACAGGTCTGGTCAGCAGCATCTTGATCGTTCCTGTCGTTCGCTCGCCTGATACAAGATCTGATGCTACAGCCAGCACCATAAGGGGAATAAACAGTGTTATCGAGTTGTCCAGGAAGCCCCTTGTGAATGTCACTGCGTTCGGACTGTTAGGATTAACGTCATGATCAAGATAATACTGAAGCTGCTGGACCATGACGCGGCGCTGCGTTTTCCATTCCTCTGGAATCCTGTCACTGGAGAGGGCATTCTGATAATCTGTAATCTGCTGTAGCAGCTTGCTGCGCCAGTCCTTGTCTTCACTGCTCTGCGCCATCTTCATCTGAGCATACGTAAAGACAGGGATGAGCACGACCAGAATCAGCACAATAACATAGAACCGTTTCTTCTTCCAAACCTTCAGTGTCTCATTCTGAATAAGCGGCAGCAGATTAAGCAATTCCTTCGCCCTCCGTCATGGTCAAGAATAGCTCCTCAAGCGTTGGCATCATCTTCTGCACTGCCAGGACGCCGATTCCGGCGTTCACTAACAACCTGACGGCCGCCGGCACCTGTTCCGCCGGCAATGTCGTTACGATTGCTCCAGGGAGTGCGGCGAGCTGACTTTCATCCGGCAGTCTAGTACCTTCTCCGGCAAATTGCAGTCCTGGTACACCGGCGAGACAGTCTTTTCCTCTCTCCGGATCATCCAGCTGCCATACCACATAAGGCTCGGCGCCGCCAACCAACGCTTCCACATCACCGACAGCCAAAACCTTGCCATGTGACAAGATGGCCACCCGGTCGCACATAAGCTGAATCTCACTGAGCAGGTGACTGCTGATAAATAAACTCATGCCTTGGTCTGCCAGCATCCTCACGAACTCCCGCAGCTCCTTGATCCCCTTCGGGTCAAGTCCGTTTGTCGGCTCATCGAGAATGAGCAGCTTCGGCCGGCCAAGCAATGCCTGAGCTATGCCAAGACGCTGGCGCATCCCAAGAGAATAGGTCTTAACTTTATCATGGATCCGCTTGTCCATTCCGACTATGCCAACAACCTCTCGGATTCGTTCCTGCCCGACATCCGGTATCATCCTGGCAAAGTGCTCAAGGTTCTCCCACCCGGTCAGGTAAGGATAAACCTCTGGATTTTCAACAATGCTGCCTACATAGCGGAGCGCCTGCTCCGGCTCACGCTGGACATTATGCCCGCACAATATAATTTCGCCCGCAGTCGGCTTAATCAGGTCAACCAGCATCCGGATGGTCGTCGTCTTGCCTGCTCCGTTAGGGCCGAGAAATCCGAATATCTCACCTTCCCTAACTTCAAAATTGACATCCTCTATGATCCACTTGCCCTTGATTCTCTTCTTGATTCCGCGTACCGATAGAACAACCTGCTTGTCCCCTGCATCGGCGCTGTTATGCGTACGCATATTTACATGCCTCCTTACCTGTCTTGACTAAAACCAGGCTTTCTCCTTATGGAACCAGGCTCTGTACGAGCCGCTCGGCTATTTTCCCATAACCCGCATGATTAGGGTGAAAGTGGTCAGAAGATAAATGAAACGCTATGGTTTCCTCGAACAAATCACTTGTCGGCACCAAGACTGCATTACCCTTCTCATGTAATATCCGGAAAGCTTCACGGTTCCAGTCCTGGACGGCCAGACTGCCGCTTCGCAGCTCGGGTATATCATAGAACGGATTATAGAGGCCGATATATACAAGCTTGGCATCCGCATTGACCTCGCGTATCCGTTCAATGACCTCGGACAGCCGGCTCAGGCCTTCCTCCAGACGCTTGGAAGCAAGCTCCAGGTCAATGACAGCGGCACCACTACCCGTGCCCGTACGCGCGAACTGGAAAAGGTCATTGCCTCCAATTGACAGCAGGATCAGATTAGCCTGCGTCAAGGCACGGGCAAAGCTCTTATCTTCATTCAACCGCTCTGACAGCTGATCTGCCCGCATGCCTCCAATTGCCAAATTATTAATAATCTCTACCTGCTTGCCGGATGCTTCCTCCAACAGCGCTGCAGCTTGCTTCACATAGCCTTCTCCGGTAGCGTCTCCTGTTCCTTTGGTGAGAGAATCCCCCAAGGCTACAATTCGGTAGCCCTCAGCCGGTACGGGAGAAGCTGCAGGCTCAGGCGCCTCGGTCCGAAAAGACACCGAAGCGCCAGGTGCCAGAAGATCTCTTACAGCATAACCAAAGCCCGCGAGCAGCAGCACGGTCGAGGCAAGTGAAACCAGCCCCACTGCAAGCCATACTTTCCTAGATGACATGATGGACAGACTCCCTCCCAAGAATTGTTTACCATTCTCATATAGCCTCTACCATAAGGCTTCCGCTGTAAATTTGCAAATGGCCAACCCAGTATCACAGATGTCAAAAGGACCGCTAACATCCGCAGGACGCAGCTGTTTGAACTGCTTGCGTCCGCTTCGTTACGGTCCGATATCTTCGTTAACTATCGTAAGCAATATGCAGCAGTGAAGCTGCTTGACGTGCCGTCTCCCGCGCCTGCTCCACATCGTCAGCCGAGCTCAACGCAACAGCCATCCTCCTGCCTAGCTTCGTCTCCGGCTTCCCGAATAAGCGGACACTTGTATAAGGTAAGGCTAGCGCTTCTTCCAGTCCGCCGATCCGGTACACAGATGCTTCCCGGTCAGCCTTCAGTGTGGCAGATGCTCCCGGTGTAAGCAGCCGTATAGCTGGAATCGGAAGACCTAGGATGGCTCTGGCATGCAGGGCAAATTCCGATAAATCCTGGGTAACCATCGTAACCATGCCTGTATCATGCGGCCTTGGTGACACCTCGCTGAACAGTACGCCTTCCTTGGTCAGAAACAGCTCAACCCCATATATACCATAGCCTCCCAAGGCTTCGGTAATCGAGCGGGCAATATCCTCGGCCTGCTCCCTATCCCGTTCACTCACCGCATGCGGCTGCCAGGACTCCACATAATCGCCGTCCTTCTGGATGTGGCCGATCGGTGCGCAGAAGGAAGTGCCTGACACGGAACGAACAGTCAGCAGCGTAATTTCCGATTCAAAGGTTACGAAGCCCTCTACAATGACTCTCTGCTTCTTGGCACGGCCACCCTCCATGGCATAATTCCAGCAGCCCTCCACTTCTGCCTCCGAACGGCATACGCTCTGCCCTTTGCCGGATGAGCTCATGATAGGCTTAATGACGCATGGGGTTCCGAGCTCGGCAACAGCCGCCCGCAGCTCCTCCAGACTATCTGCAAACCTGTAGGGAGCAGTAGGCAGGCCAAGCGTCTCAGCAGCCAAGCGTCGGATGCCTTCGCGGTCCATTGTCAGCTGCGCTGCACGCGCAGTAGGCACAACACGGAAGCCCTCCTGCTCCAGCTCCACCAGTGTATCTGTGGCAATCGCTTCAATTTCGGGGACAATCAGGTCGGGCATCTCTTGCTTGATGATTTTGCGAAGCGCGCCGCCGTCCAGCATATCAATCACGTAGCAGCGGTGTGCAACCTGCATAGCCGGGGCGCCCGCATAACGGTCTACTGCTATCGTTTCAATACCAAGACGCTGAGCTTCCATAATAACTTCCTTGCCGAGCTCTCCTGATCCAAGCAGCATTATACGTCTTGCCTGAGGTGTTAACGGGGAACCATACATAACACAAAGAACCTCCCTAGAAGCCGGGCGCCTGCCCGCAGTACCCGGACAAGCGCTTCGTTTTTCTTCCATTGTGGAGGTTCCCGGTATAAAAATCAAGATAAGGCGTCCATTAAGCCGATAAGAAGCGATATTGGGCTTCAATTAGACCGTGGTAAACACCCCGTGCACGCATCAGCTCATCATGGCTGCCCTGCTCAACAATAGCCCCATGGTCCAGCACAACAATATTATCCGCATGGCGGATCGTAGACAGCCGGTGAGCGATGATGAACGAGGTTCGTCCAAACAGGAGTGTCTTCAGCGCTTCCTGAATCTTCAGCTCGGTTTCCGTATCGATGCTGGCTGTCGCTTCATCCAGGATGAGAACACGCGGATCGGCGAGCAATGCCCGGGCGAAGGACAGCAGCTGCCGCTGGCCCATCGACAGGACATTGCCCCTCTCCTGTACCTCGGTATCGTAACCGTCAGGCAAACTCATGATAAATTCATGGGCATTGACAGCCTGTGCCGCAAGGATAATCTCCTCGTCTGACGCGTCGAGCCGCCCGTAACGAATGTTGTCCCGGATGGTGCCAGAGAAGATGAATGTATCCTGCATCACGATTCCGACCTGTGATCTCAAGCTGTCTATAGTAACATCGCGCAGGTCGATGCCGTCGATAAGAACCCGGCCCTCAACAGGATCGTAGAACCGGCACAGCAGGTTAATAATCGTACTTTTACCGGAGCCCGTATGGCCGACTAGTGCGATAGACTGCCCTTCCTTAACATCCAGGCTGATTCCCTTGAGCGCCGGACGCCCCTTCTCATACTCAAAAACGATATTATCGAAGGTCACATCACCGCGGATGCCGGGAAGCGTCTTTGGCTTCTCCAATTCTTTGACATTGGGCTGCTCATCCATAAATTCAAAGATACGCTCCGAGGAAGCCATGGCGATTAACAGCTGCGAATACATCTGGCCCAGCCGGTTGATCGGCTCCCAGAAGTTGCCGATATAGTTGGCGAAGCCAACCAGCACACCGACCGTAATCGCGCCATCCTGAATAAGTGAAGCCCCGTACCAAAAGAGGATCAGCGTTCCGATTGCCGAGGTGATTTCGATCACCGGCCCGAACATCTGGTTCAGCATGGAAGCCTTGTTCCAAGCCTTCAGATTTACCGTGTTCATGTGATCAAAATACTGTATATTGTTCTTCTCCTGCACGAAAGACTGGGTTACCTTAATTCCCTGAATGCTCTCATTCAGATGGGAATTGATCCGCGACTGCTTAATCCGCACATCCTGCCAGCCATAACGGATCCGTTTGCGCAGCGCGGTGGAGACGAGGAACATCAGCGGCACCGTGATCATAACCGCAAGGCCCAGCTTAAAGTTCCAGGCGAGCAGAATGACCACGATTCCTGCTAGCTGCACACAGTCCATCATAAGATTAACCACGCCATTGGTAAAGAGCTCCTGCAGTGCGTTCACATCATTCGTGATACGGACGAGCACAGAACCGGCCGGCCGCTGGTCGTAGAAGCGGAACGAAAGCTTTTGAATATGGGAGAACAGATCATGACGAAGGTCATAAATTATACGCTGTCCGATTACATTGGTGTACCGGATGCGGTATGTGTTGGCAGCCCACTGAAGGACATATAGTGCGAACGCAATTCCGGCATACATATACAAGCTGACATAATCCTGATTACCTGTAGTTGGCGATATAACATTATCAATAGCCAGAATGATAATAGCGGGTATAGCCAATCTGGTCAGCGTGCCGAGCAGCATCATCACAATGACAATCGGAAGAAGCTGTTTGCGATATGGTTTCATGTACGTGAACAAACGCCGCAGCTGAGCCCAGTTAAACGGCTTCTCGATCAGCTCATCATCCTGGTAAACGAACCGTTCGCGCTTACGTGCGGTGTTACCCTGCTGCTCACTCAATGTGCGACCCTCCTTTCCTCTTCCAGCCGTTCATCCGGGCGGTCGGCGTATTGAATATGATACGTATCGCGATAATGTCCTTCTCTGGCGATCAGTTCATCATGTGTGCCGCGCTCAATTACTTTGCCGTTATCAAGCACGATAATTTCATCGGCATGGCGCAGTGACGAGATCCGGTGGGCAATGATGAATGTTGTCCGCCCGGCCATGACCTCCTTAAAGCCAGCCTGAATCTCATGCTCGGTTTCCATATCCACGGCGCTGGTGGCGTCATCCAGGATAAGTATGCGCGGATTCTTAATCAGCGCCCTGGCTATTGCAATCCGCTGCTTCTGACCACCGGACAATCCAAGCCCCCGTTCCCCGACAATCGTGTCATAGCCTAGGGGCAGTTCCGTGATAAAATCATGCGCTTTTGCCAGCTTCGCCGCCCGCTCTATCTCTTCATCTGTTACTTCCTTGACTCCATAAGCAATATTCTCCCGGATTGAAGCTGAGAACAGGAAGGTTTCCTGAAATACAGGCGCGATCTGCGAGCGGAGATCCTCCAGCCTGATTGTGGCAATATCGCGTCCGTCCAGTGTAATGGTACCTTGATTGATATTATAAGCACGCATCAGCAGCTGGATAATCGTTGATTTGCCGGAGCCGGTAGCACCCAGCAAACCGATTACCGCTCCCGGCTTCGCATCCAGCGTAAGATTCATTACGGCAGGTGCCTTGTCGGGATAGTTGAAGGTCACCTGCTCAAACCTGATATGCCCATTTACCTCATCAGGCTGAAGCCGGACAGCATTCGGTATATCCTTCACATGTATATGATGGTTCAGCAGCTCAAGCACGCGCTCGCCGGACGCCTTAGACTGCGTATAGTTATTGATATGAAATCCAAGGCCCCACATCGGCCCGACTATGTACCACATCATACTGAAGAAGGCGACGAGAGAGCCGAGCGACAGCGCTCCCCGAATTACCAATGTACCTCCAGCAACGAGCAGGATAACAACACACAGGCTTGCAAGGAACTCCATAATCGGAAAATAGCGGCCCCATGTGAAGGCGACATGAATCTGATTATCCCGGTATTCATCGCTCCGCAGGGAAAACTTATCCACCTCATGCTTTTCGCGCGCGTATGATTTTACTGTCCGCACGCCGGTGATATTCTCCTGCACAGCGGTAGTCAGCCGGCTCATCGCCTGCCTCATTTCCCGGAATCCCGGATGAATCCGGCGCTCAAACCGAACGGCCGTAAATGCCAGCAGCGGAATGGTGGCTAAGGCAATTAAAGTCAGCTGCCAATTGATATACAGCATCATCGCCCCGCCAAAAACAATCATCAGTCCCATATTCAGCAGCTGGGCAAAGCCGAAGCCGACAAAATTCCGGATCGCCTCCAGATCGGCTGTCAGTCTGGACATTAAATCTCCTGTCTTCGCCGTGTCGTAATATTGAAAGGATAAATACTGCAGCTTCTGATACAGGGAATTACGGAGTCGGTAAGCCACCCGGTTGCCCAGCCTGCCGCCAAAGAAACCGTGTACAAATTGCAGTGAGGCTTTCAAGGCAATCACGCCTACAACCGTCAGCGAGAGTGCCGGAACCCAGCCGAACTGCTCCTTCATAATAACGTCATCAATTAAAATACGGAGCATGTTAGGGTACACCAAGCCCAGTGCTGTCACGAACATCAGTGCCGTAATGGAAGCAATAATGAGCTTACGTTCCGGCCAGTAAAACTGTTTCAGCTGCCTGAACACATCCAAGGTTGCACTCTCCCGTCCATCTTTTTTTGTGAAAGCATGAATGAATATTATCAGCTTAGCAGTTAGCGGGCAAACAGGATTGAGCCCGTTATTCCGCTTTCTGACACGCAATGGTCACAATTAACAGAGGGAACGACAAGATTTCGCCCAAATGATTGCTCATTGCTGGCAATATCAGCTGATTTCTTCCATTTGGATGATGTGGGAATGCATCACGCAAAAAAACCTGCGCGCTGCTTCAGCGCACAGGTTTAATAACGATAAATTTCATAGTGAATGCCGATAATTATAAAGCTCGTGCTTATGGTCCGGTCCCCTGCTCTCAGACCACGCTTAAAGCATCAAACAACCGGCGCAGCTCTACTTCACTGACTGACTGGTTAAGGGACGCCATTCTGCCGGACTCATAGCTGCGGATACTTCGTTCCAGCCTGGAGGCCACTTCAGCCAGCGCCGATTTCCATGCCTGCTCATAATGGCCGGTCCATTCTTCTGCCCGCCGTTCCATATAATCCTGCATACCGGGGGCCAATAACTGCTCAAGTTCTTCTCTCATGGCTGACTTGCCGCTGCCCTCGAAGAAATGCCTTGGGGATTTGAATCTGGTGGACAGCCAGCGTATATCCGGCTGCTCCCGAGCCTGCCATTCTTCATACACCTCAGGCGCGGAAGCATCACTGGGCTCATACGCCTCCGCACGGAAGCCTTCCAGCAGCCTGCTTGTATCAGCTGCTTCCGACTCGTAGTGCTTCTGCACCAGCCGTTTAAGCGACAGTTCCAGTCTTAACTGAGTCGCAAGCAGCTCCTGGGACAGTTCCTTACGCAGCATCTGCTGCAGCTCAAGCCATGATGACACCAGCATTTTCTTCAGGTCGCGGCCGTCATCCTGCAGCACAGCTGGATTGAATGAGAAGTTGAAGAATTCTCCAAAGCGATAGCGAACCCGCTGGAGAACATGATGGAACAGCTCCTGCAGCTCTTGCCGCAGCGGATCAAACGGTGCCCGGCTACCAGCTGACTGTACATGCTGAAGCGCCTTAGCTGCCGCCTCACGGAGAGCTTCCGCTTCCGTATACCTTGTCTGTTCATCATGTCCCGCGGACTCGATCCAGTCGGCAACGATATCCTTTGCCCGTGTAATCTCCCGCCTGGCCGCTTCGATCGCGATGCCCCCGAGCTCTTTGGCTGTGAAATCAAGGAAAGACTGCTCGAAGGCATCAATCCCCGAATGCCTGATTAGCTCTTGATTTCCCTCCTGTTTACCGGTAAGTGCCAGCAGACTCGAGACGGCAAACATTCGCGGAAACCTTATCCCGTGCTGCAGCAAATTCTGCTCCACATGCTTTAGAACACCCTGAAGCTCTTCGCTGCTATCTGCCAGGTCAGCTGCATTGACAATAAAGAACATTTTATCAAGCTCAAACTGATCCTTAACCCGTCCAAGCTGGGTCAAGAACTGCCGGTCCGCCTGCGAGAAGGCGTGATTGTAATACGTTACGAACAAGACTGCGTCAGCATTCTTGATATAGTGAAACGCGACACCAGTATGCCGGGCATTAACCGAATCAGCTCCGGGCGTATCCACCAACACAATTCCTTGCGCTGTCAACGGACAGTCATAATGAAGATCAATCTGCTGTACGAAGCAGGATCTGGACTCCTCCGCAACGAATTGCCGATACTCCTTAGCGGATGCCTTAAGCTCCTTGCCCAGCTGAGCGCCATATGAGCCCCATCCGTGCAGAGCCGCCTTCAGGAAGCTGTAATGCGGTCTCCCGCCCGGGTGCAGTCCTGCAGGTGTAAATGCCTTGACCTGCTCCAGCAGCTCGCTGATGTCCGCTGAAGATGTATCTCCGCCAAGCATGGAAAGCGAGAAACGGACATCATCCAGCATGGTCTCGTAGGATTTCATGATAACCTTGGCAGTACCATGCGGATATTCCGCCTCGGGAGCCACAATGCGGTTAATCGCAGCTGTCGTCGGGTTAGGCGAGACCGGAAGCGCCGGCGATCCGATTAGCGCGTTCGCAAATGAAGACTTGCCTGCACTGAAAGCCCCGAACAAGGCGATGGTAAATCTGCCGTTCTTCAGCCGGTCTGCCTTACGTTTCATGGCATCGACTGTATCAATCATTGCTTCGTAGCCTTCCAGCAGGGAAGCAGCTTCCAGAAGCCTGCGAGCAGAGGCATGCTGAGTATGAAGCATTTCCTTATTGGCGGCAGGTGCAGAGACATTACTGGCTGCTTCCAGATGCCCAGCAGCAATAATTGCAGCGCTGCCAAGGTCTTTCTTTGCCTGACCAGCCGGGGAACCCGCGGTATCGGAAGATTCGTACGACTTTACTGCATGAGTACTGGACTGATCCGGACTGTACGATATGATCGTGTTTGAAGCATCTGGAACAGGGAGTGACGGCCGTTCAGGAGACGCAGGCAGCTCGGCCAGTAAACTCTGCAGATAAGCTTCTGTCTTATGATCCATCGCCTGCAGCTCTATGACCGCCTGAGATTTCGAACCCAGCTCTGCAAGCTGCTGCTCAATCTGCCGCTCTTCCTCCAGAGATTGCTCCGCTGCCTTAACACCCAGCAGTTCGATGAATGCATAGGCTCGCCGGCGAGCGTCTTCCTGCACTTTTTGCGCTACCTGCCTGCTGTAAGTCATCGTGTATTCATTGCCCATGACCGCACCAGACTGAATCTGGGCCAGCAGCCAGTCACCCGTCATTTCCTGATCGAGATTTCCCTGCAGCTGCCTCTCTACCTCATCTCCCCGCCACCGGAGCTTATCAGCGGCTTTGCGGAGCAGATCCTTCAGATGCCAATAGACTGCCGCCTGAATTTGTTCATCCAGCTCCCGGCGGAACGCCTCAAGCCGTCTGGCTTGCTCAGCTGCTGTCTTAGCACCCGCGAACAGAATACCGGTACGGAAGCCGGGCTTGCGGCTTTCCAGCATCTCATGGGCTAAGTCCCGAACAACAGCAGGCATAATGTTAGCGCTGCCGAGAATGGCCTGAACCTCTTGGCGCAGTGCTTCCTGGAGCTTGGCTGGACGGCGCTTGGCATCTTCGAGCTCTAACTTAAATGTCTTTAGCCTGTCTGCAACCGTTGCTGCCTCTTCCTCTCCTCCGGCAGCTTCAAGCAGACGCTGCCGTTCCGGCTCCGCCTCAGATGCTAACTGTCTAACGTGTTCTGCTATCAAGAATCGCGCTGAAGCATCGATGTTGTAGCTTTGCAGCTGCTGCTTGCTGCTGGTCAGCTGACGAAGCAGTGCCTCCAGCTGAACCAGCTGGGAGGCTGGATGATCAGGCTTCTTAAGTGACAGAAATAGGATCCCCGCAGGCTCCAGATGCCAATCGGTGAACGCGCGCTTGACAGACTCCTTGTATTCTTCAAAAGGGAGCTCATTGTCCCGGTGCTTATCGATCTGATTAACAATCAGATACATAGGCTTGCCCCAGTCAGTCAGCTGCTTGGCGAACGTGAAGTTGATTTCAGACTGCACGTGATTATAATCCATGACATAGAACACGACGTCTGCCAGGTGAAGAGCCGATTCCGTTGCCAGCCGATGCGCCGCATCCGTGGAGTCAATGCCTGGTGTATCCAGCAGCATAAGGTCTTCTCTAAGCAGGTCCGAAGGATAAGAGATGGCAACGGATACAAATTCCTCTCCGTTCACACAATACTCCTCCAACCGCTCAGGAGCTGCTGTAATCGTTTCCTTGGTACCATTGTTAATCCGCTCTATGACAGCAGATGGCTCGCCGCCCCGGATCGATACCACATTCGCACTTGTTGGGATAGGGCTCGAAGGCAGCAGCTCGGCACCACACAACCGGTTAACGAGCGTCGACTTCCCCGCTGAAAAATGGCCGCAGAAGGCGGCTATCAGCGCATCTCCTGTCCGTTTCTCAAGCAGCTCCGCCACTTTATCCGCATGAGCCGGATCGTTTTGCTTCTGCATCCTCTCGCGAATCGTGACCAGAGCATTGTCAAGCGGATGCAATGTCTCTAACGTTTTGCTGTCCATGACGCTGTCTCTCCCATATCTATTATGGTCATACTTTCATGCTTAATAAATGAAGCCGGCGGCAACCGCCGCCGGCTTCATGGGTTTATCATATGGCAGAACGCTACTCAGCGTCCCCTTCATCGCCAGGCATACAGATCTCAAAGACATTTCCGTGCTGAAGAATCGTAATGCCGCGCTTCTTCTCACGCATCACGACAACCTCCGGCTTAACACGCATCCGTTCAATATATTGATCGGGCACTTCACCGGAGCCGCTTACCGTGATGCCTTCGAGCACGACATCTTCGTTATCAGCCGGTGGAGATTCAAGAATCTGCTCGTAGATGTCCGAGAATAGTTCAAAATTGTCAGTGTAAACGGAAATGCATTTCATTGTTCCTCATCCTTTACTGGCGATTTGCGATTGTTTTATTTTTGGTTTATTCTTCCTGTTTTGTACAGGTTTCATACGCCTTTTGCCTTCCTTACAAACATCAAGCAAAGGGCAGATGTCGCATTTAGGGCTTTGTGCCTTACAGTGATAGCGTCCAAAAAAGATCAACCGGTGATGGGTTAGCGTCCATTCATCCCGGGGAACAAGCTTCATCAGCTTCTTCTCCACTTCCAGAACGGAGTCATCGGGCTTAGCGGCGGCAAGCCGTTTGGAGACCCGCTCGACATGTGTATCTACCGCTATCGCCGGCACACCAAATGCATTGGATACGACGACATTAGCTGTCTTGCGGCCCACTCCCGGCAGTTCAGTCAGCTGCTCGTGTAGCTCCGGAACTTGGCCATCATATCGTTCGAGCAGAATTTGGCACAGCTTCTGAATATTCGCCGCCTTGTTCCTGTATAAGCCTATCCGCCTGATATCTTCTTGAAGCTCCTCAAGTGGAACCGCAAGATAATCTTCCGGTTTCTTATATTTACGGAACAGGTCCGCTGTCACCTTATTAACCGTTTCGTCCGTACATTGCGCAGACAACAAAACAGCGATTGTCAGCTCAAACGGATTACTATGATTTAATTCGCAATGTGCGTCAGGAAACATCTCGGCAATACAGTCCAAGATGTGACGCATTTGCTTAGCGTTCATATCTTCTCTCCTGCCCGCCTCTGTGGCGCTTGCGTCCCCTATTCTTCTAAGAGAAATGGGCTATCGTACAAAGTGTAGCGAAAAATGTCACGAATCGCAAGCATAGAATACGGTTTAATAGAAATATTCCTGCATGCCCTATAAGGATTTCACGAATTTATCATAGAACATCGTAATCAACCGCAAACAGGATTTATCATACACAAAAAGAGATGCCAGTCCGGCCTGCCGGATAGCACCTCTTTCGTGCAATTTATTACTGCTTCACAACCTCGAGAAGCTTGTCCTGATAGAGATAGAGAGTAATCTTATCGCCATTCTTAAGATTCTGTATATCCAGCTTGGCGCCATCAGCCGACTGGATGACAGTCTCCGGAAGGATCGTATACATGTAACGGTCCGCTACAGCAGAACGGGTTGTATACAACGTCTTAGCTGCCGCATCATATTTCCAATACGTTTTGACCAGACCAGGATTCACGGTAATGATAAGCTGGTCATTCGTATTTTTGCGAATTTCTACCCGGTCACCAACCGCCAGCGTGCCGGCTGTGACGGAAGCGCCATTCTTCATCACTTGATAGCCGTTATCCATCTGGTACACAACCGTCTGTCCAGTGTAGTCCTTCACCGTGACCTTACCTGCATCTACAGCAACAAGCTGTCCTGCCGTCACTGCAACCTTCTTAATTGCTACTGCTGTTCTGCCTTCATAGGTGACATTGACCACTTGGCCTGCCGCCAGCTGATTCAGTGCAATCGCCTTGCCGTTTTCATCCGAGATAGTAAATGCAGAGCCTGTACTCCACTCGCTGGTCTGACCTTCCGCTGAGGTAAGCTTCACTTTGTTCGCAGCTATATCCACAGAAGACACTGTTTGCTGCACCACCTGTCCGACTTTAATTAGTACCACCTTATCCTGGGTAGCATTCAGAAGAAGTGTCACACTGTCACCGGTCTTCAAGTCGGCCAATACAGGATTCGTTTTGCCAAGGAGTTCAACAGTCGGACTTTCGAGCGGCAGTGTTACTGCCGAGTCATCTGACATTCGAATGGTAATCTGGTTGGTCAACGAGTTGATGCCTGAGAGCTTGCCGGAGTACTGGAATACAAATTTAAGGATAATAGCATTGGAATCCGAGTATCCGACACTAACTTTACGTCCCTTGACCAGCATCGAGCCCGCAGCTTCAACCGCCATTGCTGTACCGTTAAAGTCGATCCTCGTCTTAGAGGAAAGAGACAGAGCATGCGGCTTGCCGCTGGAATCAGCTACCGTAAGCACCTTGCTCTCCGGCACATAAGATAATATGGTTGCATTATTCAGCATCACGACTTCCCGGTTGATAACCTTAATCTGGGTAACTTGTCCATCCGCATTTAGGGTCAGCTCCAACTCATCGTCCTTGGCAAGGTCGGTTATTCCCGGGTTAGTAATACCATCAATAATAATCTTGGCACTGGCAGCGATGAACTTCGCTTCTGGCCGGCCGTTCACGATATAGGTAATAGTCTTGCCGTCCGCACTGATATCGTTGAACGATCCCGTCAACTTCTGGCTTCCGGTTGCTGTAACATCCAGCTTGGTTACAAGATCATTCTGAATTTCGAATACTGCCTTATCCCCTGCCGTAATCTCGCCGAGGCTGGCCGGACGTCCATTTCTTGTAACTGCAACGGATGAAGAGACATTCCAGGTTACCGAGCTCTCGGTTTCCTGAATGGTTATTTTTCCTGCCTGAATCTGTGTAATGGTTCCACTGCCCGCACGGCTGACCGGAGCACCCTTGACAATAATCTTCACAACGAGCGGTGTAGTGCGGAATTTATCCCGAAGAACCTCAACTGTGCTTCCCTCTTGCAAATCAGTCAGAGCTAGAGGGGCCCCGCTGCTGTTCGCAATAACGAGATTCCCGTCATACTTGAACGACTGATATCCGCTGCCTACCTTAAGCCAGAGTTCACCGGATGCCAAATCAATACTGCCTATCGTACCCGTTACCGTTTCGACCAGAACATTGGCATCCAGCTGCTCTATATAACGTGCAGTGCCATTCTCAGTAATAACCATGGCATTGGTATAGGCGTTTAACGATCCCAATGTTGAAGCCTTCTCGGAATCAAAACGGAATATCATCGTAGACGGCGTGATGGCATAGGTAACCGTTTGTCCATCAGCATAATAGAGCGTGATCTGATTATCAGAAATTGCGGATATAACACCCTGCGCTTGCCCTTCATAGTTAACTGGATATTTCGCTTCTGCCCGGCTCAGCAGAGTCGCCATCATCGCCCTGTTGACAAGCCCTTTCGGGTCGAAACGGTTTGCAGAAACACCATTCACAAGGCCAAGAGACACAGCCGCATTAATATAACCGTTATAAGAGCTGTCTGCTAGAGCAGCGTCATGGAAAGCTGGCACCGAAGTGCTTAGTGCTGCGGCCTTCTCCTGCTCGCCAATAGCTCGGACCACCAGCTTCGTGATCCACTCACGTGTAGCCGGCTTGCTGCCCCAATCCACCGAGGTATCAGCTGCTGCGGCCTTCATTTCGGCCTCCTGTTCCAGGAGACCCTTCTGGAAAGCCAGAGCTGTATAAGACGTATAATAATTTCCTACACGAAATGAATCGGGAAAGCTCATGACTGCCGCGGCTACCTCGTTCTCCAGGCCCAGGAAACGAATCGCCATTACAACTGCTTCCTGCTGGGTTACATTATCCGAAGGACGAAACTTACCGTTGTTCCCTTTCACAATACCCTGCAGCGACAATTTACTAATATGCTTCTCAGCCCAATGACCTGCGGCTACATCTGAGAACAGCATGGACACCGAGCCGCCGACCGCCGTATTCGCGGAGCCTTCTGTGCCTGCTGCGCCTGATGCCGCACCTGTACCTGCAGTCTCTGCAAATGCAGCTCCGCCGGTTAGCATGGAACAGATTAATGTAGAAATCAGCAACTTCTTCCAATGTGATGTTGAGTGAGGCATTCAGCCAGTCCCCCTACGCTATTATATGTAATGAACTACTTAGATAAGATAAGAACCATCTACCGGCAGCCGGGATGGTCCTATGATCATTAAGGTCTTACAATCGGATGGTCGAGATACACATGACCCATCAAGCTTTCTACCGCTTCACCGTCAACAAGGATTTCCAGCTCTTTCACCTCATCGAACTGGAAGCATGTCTGCTGAAGAGCATCCACAGCAAGCTGTTCTCCCGGAGCACCCAGCCGGGCCTCCTCCGGCAAGCTGAGGTCAACGGTAAGCCTGCCGTCGCCAAATGTTGCCGAATGGAAAACCGCATCCCGCCAGAGCGATACCTCTCCCTCGCCCTCCCCTTTGAGTGCTTCCAGAGCAGACAAATATTTCGCGGTATCATCCCCAAACTCGATGATGACAGACTTCTCCTTGAGATCAGACATGTCCTCATCGGATACATAGACGTTCACAGGCATGCTGATGACTGGAATCTCCTCTTGGGCTTGAGGATTGTTATCATCCACCTGAACAGGCGATGAAGCCGGCACTTGCGCCGGCTCGCTCACATCCCTGCCCTTGCCGCAGGCAGAAACAGACATTGCTGCAACGGACAGCATCAACAGTAAAGCTACTTTCTTCATTAGAGACGGCCTCCTTACTTCAGCTTCAGTTGTTCCTTGATGGCCGCTACTATCCTAGCTGCGGTCCGATCTTGAACGGATTCAGTGAAGAGTACAGTTGCATCCTCTCTGTTGGACAAATACCCCGATTCCAGAAGAACGGCCGGCATGTTCGTCTTACGGATAACCAGGAAGCCGGCTTGTCTGACCTTACGGTCAGGCAGTCCGGTTCCGACCAGCAGTTGTTTGTGCATAATATCAGCAAACGCCTTGCTGTCCGCACGGCTATAGTAGGTTTCCGTACCACGGATGGTAGATTTGTAGCTGTTGGCATGAATGGAAATGAATAAGTCAGCTTTTAAATTATTCGCAAACTTGGCACGGTCCTCAAGCTCAATGAAGACATCCGTACTGCGTGTGAGATAGGGCTGAATCATCGGCTCCTTCTCCAGAAGAGCATTCACCTTCAAAGCAATAGCAAGATTATACTCCTTCTCAGCCTTGCCAATCACACTGATTGCACCCGGATCCTTACCCCCGTGACCAGGATCAATAACGACCTTGTAGCCTGTCGGCGAACCACTTGGAGTCCCTCCGACCGGGATAACTTGTGACGGAGCTGGCTCAGTAATGGCATCAGCCGGAACGTCAGTCAGCGCCACATCAATATAATACTCGCCCTCTCCCGAGGAAACCTGGTATTCGGATTTTACCGCCATATCCAGCACAACACGTACAGTTGACGGATCGGAGGAGAAGAGCGAATACCGGATGCTCTTGAGATTCAATGTCTCCGTTATGATCTTCCCCTCACTCCTGCTCCCTGCCGCAGCCAGGGCCGCAGAATACTCCGGGGAGAAAGCAGTATTAGGAATATCAATCACAAGCCTGTCGGGATTTTCCAGCCAGAATGCATTGTTAGGCGTCAACTGACCATCGTATTTAATGGTGATCCGGCCCATGCCGTTATAATTGATCGATTCAATTAGAGCACTTGTATCCGCTGCCGGCTTCTCGGCCGCAGGCTGTGTTACTGGAGCGCCTACACCAGCACCGTTTGATGGCAACTCTGGCATGGCCGGCGTAATCAAGTAAACCGACTTTGTTGTCTGCTCCCATCTCACAGTAAGACCCAGGTTCTGCCCAACAAACCGCAGAGGCACATACGTTACACCTTTGTCGATGAACGCGGGAGCATCCAGCTTCACGCTTGTCCCGTTAACAACAGCAACATCCTGATCAGCCGTAAGCACGATAAGCGTGCTGCCATCCGCGATTGTTACTTCTCTGGTCTTCGAATTCCAGTCTACACTGTAACCAAGCTGTTCGGCAATAACCCGCATTGGAACCATCGTTGACGACTTGACAATGCGCGGCTGCGCATCCGTCTGGATGACATTTCCGTCCAGAAACAACTTCGGGACTACAGTGGCAGCTTGTCCGATTCCCGGGAGAAGCGCACAAACGAACGACATCAACAGCATCATCGTTACAAACTTCTTCATAATTCACCTCAAGCCAGATTTGTTGCCCGCACCGAATCGTCAGCTTTGACGAATACAGACGTATATTTAGACGCAATCCTGCAGAAAAAGTTGCGTCGTCAGGGAAAAATGTGCAACAATGCGATTTTTGAAGAAAAACAGCCCTAGATCAACCTAAATGTGTGATTTTTCGCGTATATGTGTAAAAAAGAAAGCCGTTCCCGGCGGAACGGCTTGATGATTTGATTCATTAACATACCTTATACTTGTGCTGCCCGCTCCGCTTCATAAGCAGAAATCTTGTCTTCATGCTGGAGCGTAAGCCCGATGTCATCCAGTCCCTGAAGCAGGAATTGACGGCGGTGCTCATCCAGATCGAATGTAATATGAAGTCCATGGTTATCGGTGATAGTCTTATCTTCAAGACTGATGGTCAGTTCATATCCCTCGTACTGTGCCGTACGCTGGAACAAATCTTCGACCTGTTCTTCACTTAGCTTAATCGGCAAAATGCCGTTCTTAAAGCAGTTATTATAGAAGATATCAGCAAAGGACGGAGCAATTACACATTTGAATCCGTAATCCAGTATAGCCCAAGGCGCATGCTCACGCGAAGAGCCGCAGCCGAAGTTGGCACGGGAGATCAGAACTGAAGCACCCTGGTAACGAGGCTTATTCGGTTCAAAATCCGGATTAATATTGCCGGCTTCGTCAAATCGCCATTCATAGAACAGGAATTGTCCGAATCCGCTGCGCTCAATGCGCTTCAGGAATTGCTTAGGAATAATAGCGTCAGTGTCTACATTCACACGATCGACCGGAGCGACAATGCCGGTCATAGTTTTAAAGGCTTCCATAGTTATGCTGCTCCCCTCTATATCGGTCCGATTAGTTCAGTACTTCGGATTTAAAATTCCAGTCACGCACATCCGTGAAGCGGCCCATAACTGCTGCTGCTGCTGCCATTGCCGGAGATACAAGATGCGTGCGTCCGCCACGGCCTTGACGGCCTTCAAAGTTACGGTTGGATGTTGATGCACAGCGCTGTCCCGGCTGCAGAACGTCAGGGTTCATGGCCAGACACATCGAGCACCCAGCTTCACGCCATTCAAAGCCTGCTTCGATGAAGATCTTGTCAAGACCTTCCTTCTCAGCCTGCATCTTAACGCGTCCGGAGCCCGGTACGACAATCGCCGTCACCTTCTCGTTAACCTTGTAACCTTTGGCAACCTCGGCGGCAGCCCGGAGATCTTCGATCCGGCCGTTCGTACAAGAGCCGATAAATACATAATCAATCGGAATTTCACTGATCGGCGTACCCGGCTTCAGATCCATGTACTCCAAAGCCTTCTCAGCTGCTTTCCGCTCGTTCTCCGTTGCGAAATCCTTCGGGTCAGGAACGACAGCCGTAATATCGGTTCCCATGCCAGGGCTTGTTCCCCAGGTTACCTGCGGGATCAGGCTGTCGACGTCAAACTCAACAACATGATCGTATACTGCACCCTCGTCTGTAGTCAGCTCAGACCAGCGGGCAACCGCCTTCTCGAACTCTTCGCCCTGCGGTGCATGCTGGCGGCCGCGCAGATATTCGAAAGTCGTAGCGTCCGGAGCAATCAGACCGGCACGCGCTCCTGCTTCGATAGACATGTTGCAGACGGTCATACGCTCTTCCATCGTCAGGCTGCTGATTGCTTCGCCCGTATATTCAAGTACGTAACCAGTCGCAAAGTCGGTACCGTATTTGGCAATAACCCCAAGAATCATATCCTTCGCCGTTACGCCTGGCTTGCGCTTGCCATTGAAGCGGACTTCCATTGTCTTAGGCTTAGACTGCTGAAGGCACTGGGTAGCCAGCACGTGTTCAACCTCGCTTGTACCGATACCGAAAGCCAATGCGCCGAATGCGCCATGGGTTGATGTATGGCTGTCACCGCAGACAATTGTCTTGCCTGGGTGCGTCAGGCCGATCTCCGGGCCCATAACGTGCACGACACCCTGATCAATATTGTTCAGATCGAAGAGTGTGACGCCAAAGTCCTGGCAGTTCTTCGTCAGCGTGTCAATCTGCTGCTTGGATATCGGATCAGTGATATTGAAGCGGTCTTTCGTTGGAACGTTGTGGTCCATAGTCGCAAATGTAAGGTCAGGACGGCGAACCTTGCGGCCGGACAACCGCAAACCTTCAAATGCTTGCGGAGATGTAACCTCGTGAACCAAGTGAAGATCAATATAAATAACGCTAGGCTTTCCCTCTTCTGAATGAATCACATGATTATCCCAAATCTTCTCAAACATCGTTCTCTTAGCCATTATTGTCACCCCATAAATTTCGATAAAATAACGGGAGTTGTATCCCCTGTCGAATTGTTGTTATCATATTAACATTTTCTAAATCATTGATCCAAGATATAATATCTATAAGACTAATAGTTATAGCCTATTAACGATCAGATTCTTCCCCTATTACTTCTATACCAAACAAAAGGAGATGCAGCAGCCTTGGAAATACGCCAGCTACAATACGTCGTTCAAATCGCCATGGAAAAAAACTTTTCCAGAGCAGCCGAAAAGCTTCATATCGCCCAGCCTTCCCTCAGCCAGCAGCTTTCAAAGCTGGAGAAGGAAATCGGCGTCATGCTCTTTAGGCGGACAACCAACTCCGTTGAGCTGACACATGCCGGCTCCGTCTTCGTTCAGAAGGCGGAAGGGATACTTGATGCCGTAGAACAGTTAAAGCAAGAGATGGATGACCTGAATCACATGCGAAAAGGCAGGCTCGTTGTGGGGAGCCTGCCGATTACGGGTGCTCATGTGCTTCCGCTAGTGCTGCCAGTCTTCCAGTCCCGTTATCCGGAAATTGAAATTGTGCTGGTCGAGGAAACCTCGGCGAATCTTGAACAGCTGACGGCCAGCGGACAGACCGATCTGTCCCTTCTTTCCCTGCCTCTCCTTGACCCGTCACTGGACTGTGTACCCCTGACCGAAGAAGAAATTCTGCTTGCGCTGCCTCCGCAGCATAGTCTCGCAGGCCAGGAGAATACTTCAGCTGAAGGCATAGCGGTTACCTCACTGGCTGATGAGCCGTTCATTGTACTGAAGAAAGGCCAGGGCTTCCGGCAAATAACGCATGACCTGTGCGCCAAGGCAGGCTTCGAGCCTCGAATCGTATTTGAAACGAGCAACATCGAGACCGTACAATCTCTGGTGGCAGCGGGCATGGGCATTGCATTCGTACCAGCGATGGTAGCCCGTGCGAAGTGGAGCGATTTTGCCCCAGTATACAAGAAGCTCAGCCACTCTCCATCCCGGACGCTGGTCATCGCGAGCCGTCAAGGGAGGTACCTGTCCAAGGCAGCAGAAGCGTTTATTCAGACGATGAAGGAAACCATTGACCTTTATCCTAATTTGTAGAGATCCGGCCGGCGGTCGGTGAAAACGGGAATCCGGCCCCGCACCTCGGCAACAAGCTCAGGATTGATCTCAGCCGTAAGGATTGTCTCTTCCTCTCCCGCCTCGGCGATAATGTCACCCCAAGGATCAATGATCATGGAGTGTCCGAAAAAGGATGTGCTCCCGCTTGTTCCTACACGGTTGCATGCAATGACATACATCTGATTCTCGATGGCTCTGGCAGTCAGTAGTGTACGCCAGTGGTTCAGCCTTGGGTTAGGCCATTCTGCGGGTACTATTAGTATCTTTGCTCCCTGCAGGGCCAGTGTTCTTGCCAGCTCCGGAAAACGGATATCGTAACAAATCATCATGCCCGCCTGCTCGCCGCCCACCTCGGTGCGCCCGAGCTCCCCGCCGGCCTGCAGATGCTTCTCCTCATCCATCAGACAGAACAAGTGAATTTTTGAATATTCACCAGCCTCCGCCCCATCGGGACCAAAGACATGGATGGTATTGTAAACGCCGCCGTCCGCCTTCAGCTCCGCAATGGAGCCTGCCACAATTTGAACCTGATGCTCGCGGCTGAATGCGGACATCATTTCCTTGGTCCGTTGTCCCTCCCGGTCGGCGATTGAGTCAATGATGTCCAGCGCATATCCTGTATTCCACAGCTCTGGCAGCACGATCAGCTGCGGCTTCTCCGGACCGCTGACTGCTTGCTGCAAAAGCTCCTCAACATGCCGGAAGTTCGCTTCCGGATCACCTGCCTGGATATCCATTTGCAGGAGTGCTACTTTTAAACGTTCGGTCATGCCTTCCCCTCCATTCGTCCACAAAACCTTTTTTACTATCTTACCCTGTCATGGTGAGGTGTCAAGCTGGGAACAATATAACGGAAGGTCAACCAATATTTCAGTCAAAGGAGATATGTTCACATGCGAAAACAAGCTGCTGCTATTCTGGCGCTGCTAATGCTTGCATCCCTTTTTGCGTGGCATGCACAGGCAGCCGTGCAGGGAGAGGATATTACATTAAAGCCGGTTCAAATTTTTGATGTAAAGGCAGGTAAAGTTGTACGGACGCTGCCAAACGACGCAGAATACCAGAACATGGCGTCCGGCTGGCTGCGTTCGGCAACCAAGCTTTCCCCGAAAGTAAAGCCCGATGAGAAATGCGGTTTTGTATACCGGGTACCGCTCGACAAGCCTGTCAGCTTAAAGATCGGCAAAACAGAATTCGCCGTTGACGATGTATTTCTCTTCTATTGTCCGGAGAACGACCCGCTGCTGCTCGTCTTTGATGCGGCCAAAAAGCCGTATTTGCTTGAATTTGAAGCAGACCTTAAGCCTTTCCTGAGGAAAACCGCAGCACCTTGATAACCTGCTCCGGTTCATCGGGTCCGGGTATAAGCGCTCTGTGACTATAGTAGCTGCTTATTACGACCGAACCTTTGCTTAAGCGCCCATGTCTCGACAGGCCGGGATGTACATGCTACATTAGGAATATTCTGTTCCGAACCGGAAGATATGGAGTGTTGCCAAACCATGAACCATAATCATTCACGCATCACGATTGAGCCCGCCCACCGGATGCAGGAACTGCCGACGCAGTTTTTTGCCCGCCTGGTCAGTAAAGCGGCGGCCCGCTTGGCTGAAGGCCATGACGTAATAAACCTGGGACAAGGAAACCCCGACAAGCCGACGCCGCCTCATATCGTAGCTAAGCTGCAGGAAGCAGCGGCCAACCCGCTTTATCATAAATATCCGCCATTTAGCGGTTATGCGTTCCTTAAAGAGGCGGTTGCCGCCAGATATAAGGAAGACTATAATGTCGATCTTGATCCTGCTACTGAGGTCGCCATTCTGTTTGGCGGCAAGACAGGACTCGTAGAAATCAGTCAATGTCTGCTCAATCCCGGTGACTTGTGCCTTGTACCGGATCCCGGGTACCCGGATTACTGGTCGGGTGTTTCGCTTGCCGGTGCTCATATGTCATTTATGCCGCTAACGGCAGACAATGATTTCCTGCCGGATTACAGCCGGATTCCTGCGCCTGTTGCAGACAAGGCCAAGCTGATGTTTATCAACTATCCGAATAACCCTACCGGTGCCGTGGCCAGCAGCAGCTTCTATGAAGAAACAGTCCGCTTCGCTGAGCGGCATAATATCGTGGTGTCCAGTGATTTTGCATACGGCGGCATCGGATTTGACGGACAAAGGCCGGTCAGCTTCCTCCAGACACCTGGAGCCAAGGAAGTTGGCCTGGAGTTTTATACACTGTCAAAGAGTTATAATATGGCCGGCTGGCGCGTCGGCTTTGCATTAGGCAATGCCAAGCTGATCAGCCTGATCAACCTTATCCAGGATCATTACTACTGCAGCCTCTTCGGCGGCATTCAGGAAGCGGCCGCACTTGCCCTTACAGGATCTCAGGACAGTGTCCACAGCCTGTCCGCCATGTATGAGCAGCGCCGCAATGCTCTGTTTGACGCACTTAGCGGGATCGGCTGGAAAGCAGTCAAGCCAGGCGGCTCCTTCTTCTGCTGGCTGCCTGTACCTGACGGCTACACATCTGAATCCTTCTCTGACCTCCTGCTGAAAGAGGCCAACGTGGTCCTTGCTCCAGGAGTAGGGTTTGGCACGCATGGCGAAGGCTATGTAAGGCTGGGGCTACTGGCGGATGAGGCCCGTCTTCAGGAGGCTGTCCGGCGAATTGGTGCTCTCGGGCTGTTCGGGAGCTGATCACGGAATGCGTATATAGGGCTTCCACAGGGGCAGCCTGCCTTACTTTACAGCCCTTGCCGATCATGGTATTCTTACGTTAGATGTCACAATCGAACATACAACGTTATGACGGGACCAGTACGTTTGGATCCTCGCGCTCAGAGAACGGATTCCCCGGCTGCAAGAATCCGTCGCGAACCCTTACCGAACCCACCCCTGAACGGCCGGTGATGAACCGGACAGTGCCTGCTGTTATCAGGTCATGGAGCAGGATGATCATTAGCATCATCAACAAAAGGTGGTACCGCGGAAGCCAGACTTTCGTCCTTTACACAGGATGAAAGTCTTTTTTTGTCGCCCGGCAGCCCTGCTTCCCCCCAGGCGGAAGGCTTACTGTGGCGAACGCAGCCTAGGAAGGAACTGGAATCATTATGGAAGAACGCATTGTTATCAAAATTGGCAGCAGCTCGTTAACCTCTGAAGAAGGAGGGCTGAACCGTGACCAAATTGCCTACTTCGCTGCTGAGCTGTCAGCTCTTCATCAGGCAGGGCATCCGCTTCTCCTTGTCACCTCTGGTGCAGTTGCTGCCGGCTTTAGACGAATCGGGTATGCCGCCCGTCCCAAGCTGGTACACGAAAAGCAGGCTGCCGCTGCTGTCGGGCAGGCGCTGCTCATGCAGGCTTATCAGGAAGCCTTCGCATCGAGCGGGATAGGTGTTGCGCAGCTGCTTCTAACGAGGGCTGATTTCTCAAATCGCAGGCGGATTCAGAACGCGCTGATGACCATTGAGGAGCTTCTTAGTCAGCGGGTGCTTCCTATTATTAATGAGAATGACACGGTCGCAACAGATGAGTTGAAATTCGGCGATAATGATACGCTCTCCGCACTGGTTGGCAATCTGGTGAGAGCCCGGCAGCTGATGATCCTGACAGATATGGACGGCTTATATACGGCAGACCCCCGCAAGGATGCCAGCGCCGTGCGAATTGCCAGGGTTGAACAAATATCGGAGGACATCATGGCCATTGCAGGCGGGGCTGGCTCTGCCGTAGGTACAGGCGGCATGCGTTCCAAGATTGAAGCAGCACGCATTGCGATGCGCGGCGGAGTTTCAACCTTTATCGGGCGCGCATCTGAGCCGGGTGATCTGCTATCCGCCGTACGGGGCAGCGGAAAAGGCACTTATTTTGATACATCCCTGCACAGCCTCTCTGTCAAGAAACAGTGGCTTGGCTTCCACTCTACCCCGCGCGGTAAAATTAGGATTGACGAAGGCGCTGTAACCGCACTTACCGTACGCGGCAAGAGTCTCCTGCCTGCAGGCATTCAAGTGGTAGAAGGCGAATTTCACCCGGGAGATGTGGTTGAGGTCATGGACCCTTCCGGGAATGTTATCGGGCGCGGGGTCGTTAATTATGAATCTTGGCAAATCCAGGCTGTTGCCGGTCTTGGCACTGACGAGGTTGCAAGGCGGGTAGAAGTCGCACGCATCGAGGTCATCCACAGGGACGAATGGGTAACGTTATAAACTTGACTGGAGGTAGTCGTATGAGCGAAGTAAAGGATAAAGCAGCGCTTGCACGCAAAGCTGCTGCCCTCATGAACAGCTTAACTACGCAAGAGAAGGATAACGCGCTGCTGCGTATGGCTGATGCGTTAATCGCGAATCAGGAGAGTATTATAGAAGCTAACGAGGAAGACCTTGAACGGGGACGCAGCGGCGGCACCAGCGAATCTCTGCTTGACCGGCTAAAGTTGACCGAAGACCGGATCAAGGGCATTGCTGAAGGATTAAGGCAGATTGTCGAGCTGCCGGACCCTGTCGGCGACAAGCTGGAAGCCTTTAAACGGCCTAACGGGCTGCATATTGAGAAAATCAGAGTTCCGCTCGGGGTTATTGGCATGATTTACGAGGCCAGGCCCAACGTCACCGTTGATGCAGCCGGACTATGTCTAAAGACAGGCAATGCGGTTGTTCTTCGCGGCGGCTCTGCTGCGATTGCTTCCAACAAGCAAATCGTGGAGGTTCTGCGAAGGGCGATAGCTGATACGAAGATGCCGCCCGATGCCCTGCAGCTGATTGAAGATTCAGATCGCCGCTCAGTCGACGAAATGCTTAAGCTGAACGGGCTCCTTGATGTCGTGATTCCAAGAGGCGGCGCCTCCTTGATCCGCAATGTTGTTGAGAATGCCACCGTCCCTGTTATCGAAACGGGGGCCGGAATCTGTCATACTTATCTTGATGAGTCCGCTGAGCCGGCTATGGCTTCTAATATAGCTGTTAATGCCAAGGCGCAGCGCCCTTCTGTCTGCAACGCTATGGAAACACTGCTCGTACACCGCTCCTTCGCTCAAAACCATCTGCAGAGCATTGCCGGCAGACTCCGAGAAGCTGGCGTTGAGCTCCGCGGTTGCGAAGCCGTCCGGACCCTGCTGCCCGAGACAGCTGATGCTCCGGCGCCCGAGTATGATCATGAATATAATGATTATATTCTGAATATCCGTATCGTTGACAGTCTGGATGATGCGCTCGCTCACATCCGCCAATACGGCACTATGCATTCAGAGTGCATTGTCACTGAGGACGCGGAACATGCAGCCCGTTTTATGCAGGAGGTAGACGCGGCAGCTGTTTATCACAATGCCTCCACCCGCTTTACGGACGGCTTTGAGTTTGGCTTTGGCGCCGAAATCGGCATCAGTACACAGAAACTCCACGCACGGGGGCCAATGGGCCTTCCAGCACTTACTTCAACCAAGTACCGGATCTACGGAACCGGCCAAATACGCGGATAAAGGGGATTTTAAATGCCATGAAAGAACAGCTCACCAAGGTTACAGCACCTATCCGGAATAAACGCTTCTGCTTCTACGGTGCGGGATCGATGGCTGAAGCCATACTGAGAGGCATAGTTGAACAAGGCCTAGCGGAAGCAGGCCAGATCAGCGTTATCAACCGTTCGGACGAGCAGCGGCTTGCCGAGCTGAACAGTAGTTACGGTGTGGTAATCCCAACGGGCCGGGAAGATAAAGATCAGCTTCTTGCAGAAGCAGATATTCTGTTCCTCTGCATGAAACCCAAAGACGCTGAAGAGGCACTCGGCAGGCTGGCGGGTCTGTCCAAGGAAGGTCAGCTGATTATATCCGTCATTGCCGGTCTGTCAACCGAGACGATCGAACGGTTAATCGGAAAAGCGCTGCCTATCGTTCGTACCATGCCGAACACCTCCTCCACGATTGGACTCGGAGCTACTGCTCTCTGCTTTAATAACCAAGTAACTGAAGAACAGAAGCAATTGTCTGTAGATATCTTCCAGGCTGTCGGGATTACAACAATAATTGAGGAATCAATGATCGATTCGGTCACCGGCTTATCGGGCAGCGGACCCGCTTATATTTATTATGTCATGGAAGCTATGATGCAGGCCGGCATTGATCTGGGCCTGTCGCCGGAGTCTTCCCGAGAATTGACGATTCAGACGGTACTCGGCGCAGCCTCGATGGTTCATCAGACGGGAGAAGAGCCTTCCGTACTGCGTCGGAAGGTATCATCACCTAACGGCACAACGCAAGCAGCTATAGAGGTCATGGATCGGCATGACTTTACTTCCACTATAATCAAAGCGGTACGGCGTTCAGCCGAACGGGCCAGAGAGATGGGCGCCGAGCTGGAGAGGAGCACAACGCGATGAATGGATACTGCAGAGCGGTCTACCGCTGTTTCGATGACAAGGCGGATTTTCAGAAGAAGGCACAGTCAATCGCTGTCGGATTGACTGTGGGAAGCTGGACTGAGCTGCCTGAAGCGCAGAAGGCACATATGGAGAAGCATCTCGGCAAGGTTGTGTCTGTGAGCGAGTATGAAGGAAATGCCTCTGCCACCGGTGAACGATACGCAGATATCGTTATTGACTATCCGGATATAAATTTCAGCCGTGACATCCCTGCCCTTCTGGTCACGATCTTTGGCAAGCTGTCCATGGACGGCCGGATCAAGCTGATTGATATCGATGTATCAGACAACTTCCTGTCGGCATTCCCGGGGCCCAAATTCGGACTCCCGGGTGTACGCCAGCAGCTCGGCATAACAGACCGGCCGCTGCTGATGAGCATCTTTAAATCCGTTATCGGGCATGACCTGAACGGTTTGCAGGAGCAATTTTACCAGCAGGCTCTCGGCGGTGTCGATTTGATCAAGGATGATGAAATTCTGTTCGAGAATCCTCTTACCCCTCTGGAAAAGCGTGTAGAGGTCTGCATGGAGGCTGCTGCCAAGGCAAAGGCTGAGACCGGCCAAAAGCTGCTGTATGCCGTGAATATTACAGGCCCTACCTCCTTAATTGCCTCCAATGCCAAGAAGGCGATTAAGGCTGGCGCCAATGCCCTGCTGTTCAATGTACTCGCCTATGGCTATGATGTGCTGGCCGAGCTCAGCCGTGATCCCGAGATCCATGTGCCGATTGCCGCTCACCCGGCCATGGCCGGCGCCTTCTACCCTTCTCCACATTATGGCATTGCCGCTCCGGTCCTGTTGGGTAAGCTGATGAGAATCGCCGGTGCGGATCTCGTCCTGTTCCCTTCACCTTACGGGTCAGTGGTCATGCCGAAGGAAGAGAACATGGCCGTAAGAGACGCCCTGCTTGATCCGGATCTGCGCATTAAGACCAGCTTTCCTGTGCCATCGGCCGGTATTCACCCCGGGCTTGTCCCTCTCATTTTGCGGGATTTTGGCAGCGACGTAGTCGTGAACGCAGGCGGGGGAATCCACGGCCATCCAATGGGAACCGCTGCAGGCGGACAAGCCTTCCGTCAGGCTATCCAGGCTTCACTTAATGGAGTCCCGCTGCGCGATTACGCTGCAAAACATCCAGAGCTTGCTGCGGCAATAGCCGCGTGGGGGGTAAAAGAATGAGCAGAACATCACGCAGCAAGGTCATTTTCTGTGATTTTGACGGTACCATCACGGTAAACGATAATATTGTCGCAATCATTAAGCATTTTAACCCGGAGGGTTGGGAGGCTATTGTCGATGATATTGTAGGTGAACGTAAGTCAATCCGCCAAGGAGTCGGAGAGCTGTTCCGGCTCCTTCCCGCCTCCCGCAGAAAGGAAGTTGTCGAATTTGCTATCAGCAATGCGCAAATTCGTGAAGGCTTTAGTGAACTGCTTCGCTTCTGCAAGTACCAATCCATTGACTTCTATGTAACCAGCGGAGGCATTGATTTCTTCGTTTATCCGCTTCTCCAGCCGTTCGACATTCCGGAAGATCACATCTTCTGTAATGGCAGCAGCTTCGAGGGCAGCCAAATTGAAATTTTATGGCCGCATCCTTGCGACCACGAGTGTTCCAATGAATGCGGCATGTGTAAAACCACCATCATGCGCCGCTTCCCCGCTGATCAATACGAGCGGATCCTGATTGGTGACAGTGTGACGGATTTCGAAGGCGCGAAAATTGCCGATATGGTCTTTGCGCGTTCCCATCTGATCGAGAAATGCCGGGAGCTAGGGGTCTCTTACACCCCGTTCGAAACCTTTCATGATGTTATCGACGAGCTGGAGGAGAGAGTGTAATGAGTCTAAACTTCCATGATATCTCAACTGAGGATAAGCAGCGCGCATTAACTGAGCTGCGAGAAGTTAAGGCATTGTTTGCGGCACGCAACTGGTTCCCCGGGACTAGCGGAAACTTGTCTATCCGTGTCGGTGACTATGAACCGGACAGCTTCCACTTTGCAATCACGGCAAGCGGCAAGGATAAGTCCGTACATACGCCCGAGGATTTTTTGTTCGTCGATCAAAATGGCAAACCGTGTGAGACGACCCGGCTGAAGCCTTCGGCCGAAACACTGATTCACTGTGAGCTTTACCGCCTTACAGGCTGTGGCGCTATCTTTCACACCCACACTGTTTTCAACAATGTCGTATCGGAATGGTTCTGGGAGCGCGGCTCCATACCGGTAGATGGCGTCGAATTGATAAAGGCATTTAATATCTGGGAGGAAGAAGCCCATATTGACATCCCGCTAATACCCAACTATGCGGATATTCCTAAGATTGTACCGGAAGTCACGAAGCGTTTTGACCCGCGTGTTCCAGGTATCATGCTTCGGAAGCATGGGATATATGCTTGGGGTGCGAATGCGTTTGAGGCCAAACGGCATCTTGAAGCGTTCGAATTCCTCTTCGAATATGTATACCGCTGGGAGCTGCTTAAACAGGCAAAGCCCAATATAAGAAAAAGCTGAGACGCTTATGCGTCTCAGCTTTTTTTGTTACTGCTGCTGCGGAACCGGTTCGCGTGGGCGCGGGCTTCCTCGCTGTTGGTTACCCGGTTGCGGCTCCACTCCAGTAAGATACGGTCTATGTACCGAAAATGCAGCTTTCCTGCAAACACGGCCTCCTTGAGGGCGAATCGGACAAGCTCCTCCGGGTAACGGTCGGCATCGAGCCATCCGCTGATCGTTTCGAGCTCCATCGGAGACAGCGGCCTGCCAAATTCCTGCTCGAACAAGGAGAACAAATTAATGTCAGGCGGCTGGGACGGAGATGTATAGCTCCTATCCCTGGACTCCAACTCCTGGGCTGCTGAGCCGGCCCTTGAAGGGTGATCTGTTACCCATTCTGCAGCCTTCACGATCCACCCGTTCCAGTTGTACGTCTCGGATTGTATACCCGATACCGGATCTATATATTCGTCAATTGCAAGAAATCCTTCCTTCATCAAACGCTGTACATGCTGACCGACAGCCTTGGCACTCAGACCCATTCGCTCACCGAGCTGCTCCAGAGTCGGAAATTCAATGTTCTCGGCCTGCTTGAAAGCAGCGATATGAATGAGCAGCATGGCATCCGTATCATTGAGCCCAATGGCCCTGTAAGACCGCAGCAGAACGGCCGGCATAAATACGCCGCCCCCCGACATAGCTGCAGTCATGCCGTGAACAAAGGCGTCCCGGTTTCCGTCCTTCATGCTGTCACTCCCCGGTTAGATTTCGTTAATTCCCTGCTTCTCCTGCTCAAGGACAAGACGATACGTATCACGGGCTATAATCAGCTCTTCGTTGGTTGGAACAACCATAACCTTCGTGCGGGAATCAGGAGCCGAAATGATACGAGCCTGCTTGGAGCGCTGCTTGTTCAGTTCAGGATCTAGCTTGACTCCAAAATAAGACAAACCGCTGCATACCGCTTCACGCAGCTGTACGGAGTTCTCACCTACACCGGCCGTGAAGACTAGCACATCAAGCCCGTCCATTGCCGCTACGTAGGAGCCAATGTACTTGCGTACACGATACGTATACATATCGAAGGCAAGCTTGGCATTACGGTCTCCCTCTTCCATAGATTCAACTATTTCGCGCATGTCACTGCTGATACCCGAGATCGCCATCAGACCGGAGTGCTTATTCAGCATGGAGTTCACTTCGCTCAGCGTCAAGTCTTCCTTATTCATGGTGAACGGTACGATAGCCGGATCAAGATCACCGCTGCGCGTGCCCATCATGAGGCCTTCAAGAGGTGTAAGACCCATACTGGTATCGACGGATTTGCCGCCCATAATGGCCGTACAACTGGCGCCATTACCGATATGACAGGTTACCATTTTAAGCTCCTCGAGCGGCTTGCCAAGAAGCTCAGCGGCCTGTTGGCTCACGTAGTTATGGGAAGTGCCATGGAAGCCGTAACGGCGGATTTTGTGGCGGCGGTACAGTACCATAGGGATTGGGTAGAGGTAAGCCTCTGGGGGCATCGATTGATGAAACGCCGTGTCGAATACAACTGCCTGCGGTATTTCAGGCAGGTTGGTGTCAACAGCGTTAATTCCCATCATATGAGCCGGGTTATGAAGGGGTGCCAGATCGAACAGGTTACGAATCTCAAGCTTCACGTCTTGGTCTACCAGAACAGATTCCTTGAAGGTTTCGCCTCCATGTACGACTCGATGTCCAACGGCATCGATTTCGTCCATGGAACGGATGACGCCATGCTCTGGATGCACTAATAGATCGATAACCCGCTTCACTGCTGTTACATGGTCAAGAATTTCACTCACATCTTTGACCTCAGGCTTGTCTGTCGGCTCATGTGTAACGATCGATGAATCCATTCCGATCCGCTCTACCCGGCCACTGGCCAGAACGCTTTCGTTGGTCATATCAAAGAGCTGGTATTTCAGCGAGGAGCTGCCAGCGTTAATGACAAGTACTCTCATGTGCGGTCCCCATCCTTATCATATTTAAAGAATCCAATTCCTGTCTTTACACCCAGATGGCCCGCGCGAACCATCTTCTTAAGAACGATGGATGGGCGGTATTTCAACTCACCGTATTCACGGAACATCCGTTCAAGAGCCGCGAGGACGGCATCCAGACCAAACCGGTCGGCCATCTCAAAAGGACCATGCTGGAATGAATAACCTACGCGCATCGCATTATCAATATCTTCGGCGGAAGCAACGCCTTCCTCAAGCACATGCAGTGCCTCGTTAATGAACAGACAAATTAACCGGGTCGTAATGAAGCCCGGCGATTCAAACACCATGACACTCTTCTTATTAATAACGTCTTCTACAAAATGCTTGATGCTGCCAAAGGTTTCGTCGGATGTTTGCAGTCCGCGTACTATTTCAACAAGATCAATTTTGTAAGCAGGATAAATAAAATGCATACCGACAACCCGCTGCGGGTTGGATGTATGGCTTGCCAGCTCAGTCAAGCTGAGGGTAGAGGTGTTGCTCGCCAATATTACGTTCGGGTTGCAGTGCTGGTCAAGCTGTTCAAAAATCTTCTTCTTGGCTTCAAGATCCTCGGTGATTGTTTCGATAATTATCTCGCAGTCACACATTTCCGCCAAGCTGTTAACCGGTTTGATCCGGCTGAGTACCAGCTTTTTCTCTGCTTGGGTAAGCGCCCACTTCTCTATTTGTTTATCGAGGCTGAGCTCGATTTGCTGCATTGAGCTTTTCATTTGCTCCGGCGTTTTCTCCAAAACTTCGACATCCAGGCCCTTGAATGCCAGCATTTCCGCAATCCCTTGACCCATTGTTCCTACTCCAACTACTCCTACTTTCCTGATTGCCATGGATGCTCACCTTCTCTATTTGTATTTTCAGTTGTCGCAAACCCACTATATTATACATTACCTGATCATGAAAAAAGAAGGCGTCCAGGTGGACATCCTTCTTAATTCATGAAAATGTCGAAAAATTAAGCGCTTTTAGAGCCATTATTGTATTGCATAAGTACCCGGAACTGATCGCCTGACAAGGTTTCATCCTTCAGAAGAATGGCGAGCGAGCCGTCAAACACAGGGCGGTAGCTCTCCAGCAGCCTTCTCGTGCGTTCCATCAAATCGTCCAGTATACGACCAGACACCTTAGAGAGTGCTTCTGGAGTAACCATGTTTCTATCTACTATACCCATTTCCGTCAATCCTGATTCGGCCATATTACGCACGATGGCCATCGCCTGTTCAAAATCGCCGCGGGAGCCTGTGCTTCTGTTGCCGTAGAACATTTCCTCAGCGGCTGCCCCGCCGAGTGCGATCATGATTTGATCTTCCATGTAAGGCTTCGTATAGAGATACTGGTCATCCTGCGGATTATGGCGTACATAACCGAGCGCCTGCCCCCTTGGCGACAAGGCCACAGTTGATACACTGCCCGGACGGACAGCTTCTGCAGCTATCGCATGACCCAGTTCATGAATAGCTACCCGCTCCTGCTCTTCCTTCGTCGCTTCACGATCTGTCTTCTCACCCATCATAACCTTATCGATAGCCATGCTGAGATGCTGCTGCCTGATCTTCTCCTGCTTGTCCCGCATGGCATAAATCGCAGCCTCGTTCATTACACTCTCCAGCTGTGCGCCTGAGAAGTTGAACGACTCCTCTGCAATCTTATCCAGGTTGACGTTATCGTCAAGAGGCTTGTTCTTGGCATGAATCTTAAGGATATGTGCACGGCCCTTCTTATCTGGCAGGTCCACGCCGATATGACGGTCAAAACGACCTGGACGTAGAAGTGCGCTGTCGAGCATTTCCTTGCGGTTCGTGGCTGCGATGATAAGAATTCTAGGCGATTCAGTTGAATGAATGCCGTCCATTTCAGTGAGCAGCTGATTAAGCGTCTGATCATATTCCCGATGCTGGCCGCCATCACGCTTACCGCCAATAACATCAATTTCGTCAATAAAGATAACGGCGTTGTTCTTCCCGCTCTTCACAGCCTTCTGTCGTGCTTCCTTAAATATATCACGGATCCGGCTGGCACCCACGCCCACATACATTTCCACAAACTCACTGCCAGAAGCAGCCACATAAACGGAATCCGAATAATGTGCCGCAGCCTTGGCTAGCAGCGTCTTGCCTGTTCCCGGCGGGCCGGTAAGAAGGATACCCTTAAGCGGGCGGATACCGAACTTTGCAATCTCCTCTGGCTTGACAATGAAATCCAGAGCCTCAATTAGCTCCTGCTTCGCCCTCTCTTGTCCGCCGATCTGTTCGAAGGACAGTGGAGTCATTTGGCGGACAGAGCTCTTCTTCGAGCCATGAGCAGCGGCTACGTTGCCGCGTGTCCGTGCAACATAGAAGAGCGCACCGATTACACCTGCTGCCAGCAGAAGAGGCAGTATATTCACACCAGTCATATACAGGAATATAAGTAATACCGGTAAAAAACCAATCGCTATCTCTTTACCATATTTAAGCATTCGGCCATACCCCCATCTTCGCCGGGATTCGAGGCAGAATCACAAACTTTGACTCCCCCGATTGTTCAAGTGTTATATATACATTGGTATCATCCATCGAAGTTACAACATCAAGGCCGTCATATTTATCCATCCATTTAGCAGCTGCTTCTGGTATACTCGCGTATAGCTGGTTATCCATCGCTTGAGCCACCTCAAACAAGACGGAAGACCAAATCTTCTCCAGCTCAGCAGAAGGCTTCTGATCAATATCAAGCTTCAACTCTTTATTGCCGATTATATCAGAACCCTGCTTCTTAATTTCTTGATAAACGGACATTAGATCACTGCCGCTCTCAAGCTTCAGCTTAACAGTGACGGAATCCCGGTCAATTACGGGCTCGTATACCTCCACACCCTGGATTGAATCTAAGGACTCCATGAAAGGTCTTTCCACAGCAAAACTCTGATATGAGAACCATCCTCCGAACAACACAGCGCCAGACAGCAGTACGGTCAGGAGTATAGGCAGCGGACGTAATTTATTCATACAAAAAAGCCCCCTTTCAAGGACGATTGATATATTATCGTATAGCACCTTTGCTATAAGAGAGTATATCATAAAACATGTCCGAATAGGGGGCTGAAATAAAAGGCAGATATGAAAACTTTCTAATGCATGGTTAGGAAAACGTTAGAGTGTTTATATAATTTGCTTGTTCGTTGCTTATAATTCAACTCGAGTACTTGTTGGTAAGCCGGAACTGGATAATAGGTGAGCCGTCGGTAAAGGAAAAAAATTCGTAGTAATACCGCTTAGGCTCCTCCGGCAAGCTATAATAGGCTTCCCATATCTTCTGGCCGTTGTACAGTCCGGGCCTGATCCGGATAATCTCCGCTTCCGGTCTGGCCGCCAGCAGCTTCGACTTTATCTGATGCTCCGTTACGCCTAGAGTTTCCGGAACAACATCAGCCTTGCCATCCGTAACCCAGACCATTACCTTCTGTCCATCATGAGCCGAGCCTCTCACAACCCATACCACTTCATCCCATACAAACTTCTCTGTTTCACTGATATCAGTCAATTGAGCTGCATCCACTGCTATACGCTCGGCTGCACGCTCCTCCCGCCTTATATCCGACTGTACCCACTGATAATATAAATTTAGCAGCAGCAATATCAGAATGGTCGCTAGCGAGCCGAGTATAGCCCACCGTCCCGGAGTCATGAAACGGGTCGCCGAAGAGCTGGATCTCATACCTTATTGGTCAGCCTTTCAAAACAGCGCTGAGCTTCGGCTATAATTTTCTCTTCATCAAGCAGTACTGCTTTCCGATCCTTCAGGACTTGTACACCATCCACCCACACATGACGCACATCTCTGCCGCTTGCCGCATATACCAGATGGGAGACAATGTCCGTCCGCGGGTAAAAATGAGGCTGATCCAGGTCAAGTGCGATCATATCTGCCTTCATTCCGACCTGCAGCATTCCGATTTGATCCTGCTGCCAGATAGCCCTTGCTCCGTAAACCGTACCCAGACGAAGAGCCTCCATTGCCGGTACGGCAGTTGGATCGCCTGTGACACCTTTGTGAATTAGGGCAGCAAGCCGTATTTCATCAAAGATATCCAGATTATTATTGCTGGCCGCCCCATCAGTGCCGAGCGACACCGTTACACCCGATTTCAACAATTCAGGTACCCGGGCAATACCGCTGGCGAGCTTCAAATTACTGGCCGCATTATGAGAAACTGCTACTCCGCGTTCGGCGAGCAGCGCAATTTCATCATCCTGGAGATGTACGGCATGTGCAACCAGCGATGGTCTGGAGAACAACCCGAGCTTATCCAGATGCTCAACAGGCCTGCAGCCGTAATCGCGCACGTTTTGTTCTACTTCGGCTGCCGTTTCAGACATATGGGTATGCAGCGGTACATCCAAATCGTGCGCAGCCTGTACAATTTGTTCAATATAGGAAGGAGGGCATGTATATGGCGCATGCGGGGACATCATCGTCATGATACGGCCGTCAGCCTTGCCATTCCACTCCTGGACGAAACGGACCGCCTCTTCGAGCTTGGCGCGCTGAACATCCTCCGGGCACAAGCCAATCACGCCGCGGGTAAGGACAGCACGCATCCCTGATTTCTGAACGACCTTTGCAACCTCATTCATATGATCATACATATCAACAAATGCCGTCGTCCCGCTCTTGAGCATTTCGAGGGCTGACAGTGCGCTTCCCCAATAAACGTCCTGGTCCGTAAAATTGCCCTCCATCGGCCAAATCTTCGTTTGCAGCCAATCCTGCAGCACCATATCATCTGCGTAACCGCGGAGAAGAGACATTGCCGCATGCCCATGCGTATTGATTAGCCCCGGCATGAACACCAAGCCGCTTCCCGATATGCGGGTTGCGCCTTCTGCCAGCTTGCCAGGGTGTTCTGCGCCTATGTATACAATTCGGTCGTTTTCCACGACCAGATGTCCCTTCACGACTGGCTCCTGGGATGCCATGGTTACGAAAATTCCGCCCTCAATCCACCACTTTGTCATCGTCATTATGATCCGCTCCATTTTCCAGATAGTAAGCCAAGCTCAGCAGCTCCGTTGTAAAATCAGCATGGTGTATGCGTACCAGCTCAGGCACTTTCAAAATAGCAGGGGCAAAGTTTAATATTCCCTCAACCCCCGCTGCAACCAGCTTATCCGCAACATTCTGCGCTTCAACAGCCGGAACGGTTATAATACCGATCCGGATGCCAAGCGACTCAACTGTTGTTTTGAGGTGCTCCATATCCAGCACCGTCATATTATTAATCCTGCTGCCGATCTTAGCCGGATGGGCATCAAACACGGCCACAATTTTCATATTATCCTTGATGTACATATTATAATTGCACAACGCCTGCCCAAGGTTACCCGCTCCAACCAAAGCTACATTAAGCTGTTGATCCAGCTTTAGGATCTGGCGGATCTTTTCGATCAGGTAAGACACCTCATAGCCTATTCCCTTGCGTCCGAACTCACCAAAATAGGCAAGGTCTTTACGGATTTGGGCCGGGTTAAGGTCCAGTCTTTGTCCGAGATCCTGCGAAGAGACTGTCTGTATTTCACTGCGCTGCAGATCATTCAGAACATGTAAATATATCGGGAGTCTGCGTACAACCGCTTCCGATATTTTCGCCTGCTTCAACTACTCCGCCCCCTCTTCAATCGCTTGCGGGGCCCCAAGCCATTCGCGGATTCGAGGCACAATCTGGTCCAGATGCATGTGCTCGATTTTGGGTCCCGGAAGTGAGTACAGAAAATATTTTCCATAATACGTTTCAATAACACGTGTATCAAAGATAAGCACAATCCCCTTATCCTGCGCTGTCCGCACGAGCCGCCCAAAGCCCTGCTTGAAACGAATTACGGCTTGCGGGATCGACAGCTTCATGAACGGATTCTGTTTTTCCTGCTGCAGAATCTCCGACTTGGCTTCTACCAGCGGGTGATTCGGCGGCTGAAACGGAAGCCTGACGATCGCCAGACAGCTCAGCGCTTCTCCCGGGATGTCAACCCCTTCCCAGAAGCTGCTTGTGCCAAGCAGAATTGAGGCAGACTGCTGCTGAAATCTGCGCGTCAGCTTGCTTCTGCTCCCGCTGTCCACACCCTGCCCAAGAACCTGTATCCCCGACCCTGCCAAGGCATCCTTAAGCGGTTCGTAAGCCTGCTTCAGCATCCGGTATGAAGTAAACAGCACCAGCATACGTCCATTTGTCTCACGTGCTGCGGCCGCCAAGGAAGCAACCAGAGCACCCACAAATTGTGGATCACCTGAGGCTCCCTTCAGGCTGGGGAAGTTACGGGGAATGCAGACAAGGGCCTGTTCCCTGTAATTAAACGGTGACGGCAGCTGAACAGTTACAAGCCTTCCTTGATCAGCGTAAGAATCCAGCCCGAACTGCTCGCATACATACTGGAACGATTTCTGGACGGACAAGGTTGCCGAAGTCATGATAACGCTTTGCTTCGGTTCGAACAGATACTGCTTCAGCTGACTGCTGACATCTGCCGGTACGGCATGAAGCTGTACCGATTTTGCCCGGAAATTAGTATTTGCTTCCAGCCAGTAGACAGTTCCCTTCTCTTCAAGGCGCATAAAATTATGCACGCCGTCCCGGATCCGCGCTAGATCCTTCAGACTTCCATTCATATCCGTGATCAGAGACTGAATCCCCGGATCATCTACATGCTCCTTGATATCGGAAACCAGCTTATCAACCGAGCGAACGATTTCGTTAAGCCCGGCATAAACATTCGATTCGGCTGTCTGGGCAAAATGCCACTCTTCCGGGAGTCCGTCTGGCTTAAGACGCAGCACAGTCTGGCCATTCTCGATGTTGTTATCGCGCGTTGCGGCCGCAAAACCGAAGAGCATATCGAACAGCTGATCCCAATTCTCCCGGATTTCTCCGAATACCGGAACAGCCGCGTCGATCTTTTCTGTCCATTCCTGTACCCGCTCATCACCCTCGGCAGCAAGCTTGTACTTAAGCTGAAGCAGCATGCCGGTTCGCGAGTCCTTACAAATCCGCTGCAGCGGATTCAGCAGTCCGAAGTAAGATAACTGCAGCCCGAGATGTTTACCCGCCACATCCTCCAAATGATGGGCCTCATCAATAATTAGATGCCCATAGGTCGGCAGCAGCCGATGATCAGCCCGAATGTCCGTGAAGAGCATAGAATGATTGGTAATGACAACATCGGCTAGATTGGCTTCATTCTTCGCACGGTGATAAAAGCAGCGTTTAAACCAAGGACAGGAACGATTCAGACAGGAATCCGCATCGCTTGACACCGTATCCCAAAAATCACCACCGCGGTTGCTGAAGTTCAGCTCTTCCTGATCACCATGCTCGGTTTCACCGAGCCAGACAATCATTTGTGCAGCTGTAATCCGGTCTTCACTTGGAGAGATGAAGTCCTGCATGTTTATTTTGCCTTCAAACTTGCGCAGGCACATGTAGTTGCTGCGTCCCTTGAAGACAGCTGCCTTGAAAGGAAAGGGAAGCACTCTCTGGAGCAGCGGCACATCCCGCTCTCTCAGCTGCTCCTGCAGGTTAATGGTATGCGTGCTTACGACTATCTTCTCCTCCTGCTGGACACCATAAAACAAGGAAGGAATCAAATAACCGAGTGACTTGCCCGTACCTGTACCCGCTTCTATCATGAGATGCTTGTCTCCCGACAGGGCATTGTAAACCTCGTGGAACATCTGCTCCTGCGCTTCTCGCTGCTCATAACCGGGAACATGCTCCGCAAAGGCTTCCTTAACCTGGGACAGGTAGGCATCAAAATCCATCCCCCGGATCTGTTCAAGGCTCTCCTCATCATCATACCTGGGGGGAAGCTCCTCTGTCCAATCACCGACCTTCAGAGCAAACTGCCGAAAATAAGCGAAAGCGTCCTGATCGACGGCGATTTCGCTTTCTTTTCGTATCAGCGCCTGCTGGATAAACCATCCGAGGTCATCCTCGGTTTGAAAGAATGAGGCCAATCGCTGAAGTGTTAGCAGAGGCAAATCGTAGAGCTTCTCGACACATGACCGAAAAATAACGGCTGTCGCCATCGCATCACTGTCGGCCTGATGATGCCGTTCATGCTCGATGCCAAAAGCCTCTGAGACGGCACCTAGCTGGTAGGTTGTCAGACCCGGGTACAGTATCCTGAGCAGATCCAGCGTATCAAGCCGCCGGCCGACAAAAGGCATATAGCCGCAGCGATCGAGGGAATTATTCAAGAAACCGGCATCAAATCCGACATTATGGGCAACCAGGATTGCATCGTCAAGCCTCGGGATCATCTCCATCAGCACTTCATCGAGCTCACGAGCATCCGCCACATCTTCATCGGTAATACCGGTTAATTGGGTAATAAAAGGAGGGATCGGTATGCGCGGCCGGACAAAGGAGACATACGTTTCCGTAACCTCAAGCTCCTCATCCAGCAGCACAAGACCGACCTGAATAATATCATCATCGGCACCGTGGCCTGTCGTTTCCAAATCCAAAACAGCAAATTTCATCCGGTTCGTTCCTCTCACATACAGCTGAGCTCGGCACTGCCGAAATATAACGACAATTTGCCTGTATTTTTCTTGCAGCTGTTCAAATTGCTGGCCGCGCCCGAAAAGGACGGGTCCGCATCGTAAGCGAGCCGGAAATAGGCTTCCGCTTGCTCGATATTCGCTCTGACTGCCTGTATGCAGCCCAGAGCATTGTAGCCGAGTGCCTTCCACTTGGGATGACTGGTCCACTTGACGATCAGCTGGAACAGCTGTTCCGCCTCTTCCCATTCCTCCAGATGCATGTGGGACATGGCTAGATATAATCTGGCGGTTACCGAATCCGGACAGATTCGAACCGTCCGGCGAAAATGCGGGACTGCCTCCTTGAACATGAACAGCTTGAAATACCCCTGGCCGATGTTCAGGCTGCGTCCCGCTTCCTCAGTTACCGCCTCGTGAGCCGGATACGGCTGCTTGGCGCATAAGGCCGGAAGCCATTCAGCAGACGCTTCAGTCTGCATGGCTGCAGTTTTTGTAGAGGTCTCGGCAGTCCCGGGAGCAGTTGTCTGCTCTTTGTCTGCACTGCTCTGACGGAGAAAGGCAAGCTTCTCTTCCACCTGCAGCCATCCATCAATAATGGTATCACTCATCGTTTGAAGAATCTTCATTTGTTCCTGCATTTCCTTCTGCTTCGCTTCTTGTGCATTCGGATAAGAGATCATGATTTCATCAAGAAGCTCGTTCATGACGGCAAACACATGCTGAAGCAACTGCACGCACCCCACCTTCACGAATAGACTAGACCTGGCAGCGACATGTCTCTTCGCTGCGGGGACTATGCTCATTCTTTGTTAAGCAGGCTGCTTCTATACGAGGTGCAAGCCGCTACAGCATCCATGTTAAGGGACTTCAGATGCAGAGGGTGTTATTACAGAATGGTTGCATGTTTCTCTTCTGTCATGGTCTTCACCGGTTGGTTGGACGCATCCAGAATAACAACCTTCGGCTTGTTCTTGCGCGCTTCCTCTTCCGTCATCATCCCGTACGAAATAATAATCACAAGATCTCCCGGCTGAACATGTCTGGCTGCGGCACCGTTTAAACAGATAACACCTGAACCGCGCTTCCCGGGAATGACGTAGGTTTCCAGACGCTGGCCATTATTGTTATTTACGATCTGTACTTTCTCGTTGGCCCAGATATCCGCAAGCTCCATTAAATCCTCATCGATGGTAATGCTGCCAACATAGTTAAGATTCGCCTCTGTCACCGTCGCCCGGTGCAGCTTGGATTTCATCATAGTCCGAAACATGGTGTTCATCTCCCTTTTACGGTATAAATACGGTTATCTATCAATCGGGTCGCACCAAACTTAACAGCCAGTGCCGCTATATAGCGGAATCCAGGCGGCAGATCCCCCAATGGGATATCCTGCCTGGAATCCTCTAGGTCCGGGAAGGTCAAAATTTCAACATAATCTATCTCGGCGAGCGGACTTCGTCTGATTAGTTCTGACATCCGCTGTCTAATCTCGCCTGCCGTCAAATCAGGGTCGGCAAACCATTGCTCCGCCTGCTGCAGGGACTGATACAACGCAACAGCTTGCGTCCTCTCCTCCGGAGATAAGTATACATTACGGGAGCTCATAGCGAGGCCATCCGGCTCGCGTACGATTGGACAGGCCACGATCTTCACCGGTATATTCAAGTCCTCCACCATACGCTCAATGACAGCGACTTGCTGAGCATCCTTCTGGCCAAAATAAGCGGCATCAGGCTGAACGAGGTGGAACAGCTTGCTGACAACTGTACCCACACCGTCGAAATGGCCAGGCCTTGAAGCCCCGCACAGCTTGTCAGTCAAACCGCTTATCATCACCTTCGTCAACACCGGCCTTGGGTACATCTCCTCTACGGAAGGCATAAACAAAATGTCCGTTCCAGCTTTCTCAGCCAGCTTGGCATCTCGTTCAGGATCCCTAGGATACCGCTCAAAGTCTTCATTCGGGCCAAACTGCAGGGGATTAACAAAGATGCTTACTACGATAAGCTGATGCTCGTCTGCAGCACGCCGGATAAGGCTCTCATGCCCTTCATGCAGGAACCCCATTGTCGGCACGAACCCTATGCTTCCGCCCGGATGGTTCTGTTTCCATTCCCGCAGTGTTCTACGAAGTTCTGTTATTGTGTTACAACGCTTCATTTAGGCACGTACTCCTTCTTGTCCGTACTACCGCTCCCATATACCGGCACAGACCCTTGCTCCTGTCCGGACGAGAAGCTGTGTTCTTCCATAGGAAACGTGCGGTTCTTGACATCCTGGACAAATTCGCCGATGGCCTGGCGGACAGTTGTGCCGATGTCTGCGTAGGTTTTGACAAACTTCTTCGCACGGTATGGCGATGCGTACTGGAGTAGATCATGGTAGACAAGCACCTGACCGTCGCAGCCTGCTCCCGCGCCAATACCAATTGTGGGAATGGAAAGCTCCTTGGAAATTTGGGCTGCCACCTGATCGGTAACCAGCTCGAGCACAAGAGCAAATACTCCAGCTTTCTCCAGCGCCTTGGCATCTTCGATAAGCCTGCTGATCTCTTCCGGCATCTTGCCGTGTACCTTATAGCTTCCAATCTGGTTAATAGACTGTGGTGTCAGCCCGATATGACCCATTACCGGAATACCGGATCTCACCAGCGTCTCGATCTCATCTGCGAGATCGGCGCCGCCTTCCATTTTAACCGCCTGGACCCCGCCTTCCTGCATCAGTCTTGCCGCGTTACGCAGAGTTGCCTCTTTCCCCAGTCTGTAGGTGGCAAAGGGAAGATCCGCAACGATGAAGGTATTAGCCGCTCCGCGTGCAACCGCCCGTGAATGGTACACCATATCGTCCAATGTTACAGGAATGGTCGTATCATAGCCCAGCACGACATTGCCCAGTGAATCACCAACGAGCAGTACATCAATGCCAGCCTCTTCAGCAAGCTTAGCGGATGGATAATCATATGCCGTGAGTACGGAAATCGGATTTCCGTCCTTCTTCATTTTCTTCAGCTTGGTCACGCTTAGGGCATGCTTCATCGTCAACGTCTCCTTCTGGCACGAACAAACGTAAAAAAACCTTTCAGCGAGCCGCCAAAAAGGTTTCAGAGTCCAAAAAGAAACATCCATTGACTGCGAGCTTCCTTCTGTCTCGGTCCTTGCGGCTCAGAGCAGAATGCGCTTATCTGAACGAACGTTTATCCATGTCTTTACAAATTTTTTTGGAAAATTGGCCAAGAGTGCAGCTTCCATCAGGAATACCGCCTCAATTACAACCCAGTATAGCAAAAAAAAAGTTTGCCGTCTATTCAGTTGCCCAGCTACTTCCTGCACATGCAGGGTTAAGACGGGAATCAACCCATTTCAGCCGAAAAGACCGGTACAGTTGCACCGTCCTGAAGCATAAGCAGCAAGGCTCCCGAATCCGCCAATCCGACCGGCACGCCTTCCATTATCCCTTGTGGAGTCGTAAGCTTACACGGCTTATGTAGGGATACCGATAGGGCTTCCCATAATGAACGAATCGGGGCAAAGCCTTCCTGTTCGTAGAGCGCATAAACTGCTTCATATTCGGCAAGAAACCCGGCAATAATCTCGGAGCGGTCAAAAGATCTGCCGGCAGCCATTTTTAATGAGATCACCCGGTCCAGCATGTCTTCGGTATAATGCTGCTTGTCCAGATTTACACTGATGCCAACACCGACAATAACATGCTTGAGCCTTTCCTCCTCTGCACTCGACTCCAGCAGGATGCCGCTAATCTTGCGGCCGTCAATAAGCAGGTCATTCGGCCATTTAATTCCGATCTCGAGCCCGGTTAACCGCCTTAGCGCCCGGCACAGCGCCACCGCAGTCAGCAGCGTAAGCTGCGGTGTATAGGGAAGCGGAATCGTAGGACGAAGAATCATACTCATCCATACTCCCCTGCCTTTAGGAGACAGCCACGTCCGCCCCAATCTGCCACGTCCGCTCAGCTGCCGCTCGGCCAGCACAATTGTGCCCTCGGGTGCCCCCTCCTCTGCCAGCTTATGCGCGATATTCTGAGTGGAGTCCACCTCGTCATACAGCTTTACCGATTTGCCAAGCCTCTCTGTCGTAAGCCGCGGCAGCAGACTTGTCAGCGTGATTTGGTCCGGGCTGTCGACAAGCCGGTATCCCAGCTTGCGGGAAGCCTCGATCTTATAACCCTCTTCCTCAAGCTTCTGGATATGCTTCCACACAGCTGTCCGGCTGACATTCAACAGCCGGCTAAGCTGCTCTCCTGATACATATTCGCCTTGTCTCTCTTTAAGTAATGCTGTGAGCTGCTCTCTCATGTTTGCTCCTTCTCAATCCGTATTGCCGCTTCCGACAAAAGCGCCTCCTTGGTGTTCGGAATCTGGCCATGTGCACAGGCCCGCACCAGCTCTCCCAGCAGTCGTCTAATCCAAGGTCCCGCAGGCTTGTCAGTTACAGCCTTTACATCATCGCCGCCGATCGCGAGATCAGCCGGTGAGAGAACGGATAATTCTTCGGCCGTCCTCCTAAGCTCACTGAGTTTCTCAGTGGTCATGGCAGGCAGCAGACCTTCTCCTGTTTCAATTTTAAGTTCAATCCAGTCCATGGCCGTTTGCCTGCCAAAACGTAATAGGAGATCAATCCATCCATCAAGATAAACAGCCCCGGTTTGACTTGCAGCCGATCTATCAATAAGTTCAACAGCCGCAGCATTCATATGTACCAAAGCGGCAATACGCTCAACCCGCTGCTTGCCAAAGTTAAAATGAAGCAGCCACTTCCTCAGCTCTTCATGATCCGCCATAAGGCTGATCCAGATATAAGCCCACCGAAGATCAAGCGCTGCCGGCCACGTTCCAGCAGGCTGGTTACCGAACGGCTCAGCTGCACAGATGCTCCGGTTAAGAGGGGGCACCTGCTTGAAGTGCCTCCATAGACCGCTGCGGCCAAGAAGGGTAAGACCTGCAGCCGGAAGGGTTCCGCTCAGCATCTTGTCCAGCTCGCTCCCCACACGCTCCATAGCGATAAAGGACAGCAGATTACGGTGTCTGAGCATCGCCTTCCAGGTTGAATAACTGATGCTGTAGCCGAACATAGAAGCAAAACGGATGCCCCGCAGCATCCGCAGTGCATCCTCCTGCAATCTTGCATCGGGATCTCCGACACAGCGAAGTATCCTTCGCTCCATGTCAGCTACCCCTCCAAACGGGTCCTTGATTTCACCGTTAACGTCCATAGCCATGGCGTTGATCGTAAAGTCACGGCGCAGCAAATCCCCCTCAAGATTCTGTATAAACCGGACAGCCTGTGGTCTGCGATGCTGCTCATATTCCGACTCCTCGCGGAATGTCGTAATCTCATAAGCCTTGCCTTCTTCCAGGACGGTAACGGTTCCATGCCGCAGACCTGTGGGCACGCAGCGAGGGAATAGCTCCATCACCGAATCCGGCTGTGCTGACGTCGCAATATCCACATCAGACAGACGGCGCCCCATTAAGAGATCTCGGACACATCCGCCAACAAAGTAGGCTTCATAACCAGCCTCGTTCAACCGTCTCAAAATGGGGACCGCTTCGGCCATCCGTTTATCCAGTTCCATCTTCATCAGCAACCTGCCCCTTAGTGGTTAGATACATACTTATTCGCAGACGGGTAGGGTAACCTCGGTATCAATCCCCAATACACGGTAATAAATCCGTTCATACTCCGCTGTTATCCGGTCATTGCAAAATTCGCTTCTCGCCCTGCTAAGGCATGCTTTGCGGAATTTCGCATAACGTTCCGGATCCTGAAGCAGACTGACCGCATAATCAGCCATACGCTCCGTATCGCCGATCGGTGCCAGATATCCCGTTTCACCGTGAGCAACCAGTTCAGGAATACCGCCCGCCACCGAGCCAATGGTCGGCACCCCGCAGGCCATAGCCTCTAGAGCGACAAGGCCGAAGCTTTCCTTTTCCGATGGCAGCAGCATTACATCCGCGATAGATATAACCTGCGCCACATCATCCTGCTTGCCGAGAAAATGAACCTTATCCTGCAGTCCCATAGATTGGATCTTCCATTGGATGCGGGATAAATCTGGTCCTTCTCCGACGAGAAGAAGCTTTGCCGGAAGCCGTTCGCTCACCTTTGCAAATATATCAACGACATCGCCTACACGCTTAACAGGGCGGAAGTTGGAAATATGCATGAGAATCTTCTCTTCTCCATCAACAAACTCGCTGCGCAGCGAGCGGCACTCACGGGGGTAATAAACCCTCTTATCCACAAAATTATAAGTCAAATCAATAGGATCCGAAATGTCAAGAAGCTCACGTGTTTCCCGGATCAGATCCTGAGAAACCGCAGTTACCGCATCACTCTGATGAATGGCCAGCCGGATCAGATCCTTCAGCGACTCATCCTGGGCCAGCACCGTAATGTCCGTGCCATGCAGTGTCGTGACCGTCTTAAGCCCGCTCTGTTCGGCCATCTGCTTGGCAAGGTAAGCACAGATTGCATGCGGTACCGCATAATGCACATGCAGCAGATCCAGCTTCTGCATCTTGGCGACCTGTGCCATTTTACTGGCAAGAGATAAATCATAAGGCGGATAGCGGAACACATAATAGTCACTGATTTCTACTTCATGATAATAAATATTCCTCTGGAACTTACCCAGCCTAAAGGGGATGCTGTGTGTAATAAAATGAATTTCGTGGCCCTTCTCAGCCAGCAGCTTTCCGAGCTCTGTAGCGACTACTCCAGATCCGCCCAGCGTCGGATAACAGGTAATGCCAATCTTCAGCGGTCTTGCCATTACCGCACCCCCAATGCTTCGTTATCGTATATTTTATGAGACAGCGGAACGATTTAAGCTATGTATTACTTAAAAGAAGTAATTACAGGTATTCAACCACCAGCGGCTGTTTCACGGCAAAGCCTTCTGCGTAAGCCAGCTGTCGCTGACTGCCAACCAGCTGATCTCTGGCTGTAACCCGTTCAATGTATCTCTGATTCAGCGGAGTCGCCACTTTATCCTCCCCTTCACGGGCAGGTTCAAACTGGGAACGATAGCACTGCAGCGCCTGTATCTTCGTCTCGTAGAAGCCACTGATATCAATGGTCATCCTGACGTCCTTCATGTCGTTGATATAATAGAAGAACAGCTGTTCAACCTGCACCGGCGGCAGCTCAGGCATATAGCGCCTCAGCTTGCTGTTGAATACCGCCTCCTCAATAATACGACTGCAGCTGTTGTGGTCAGGATGCCTGTCTTCCCAGTAAGGTGCAAATACCAGCCGGGGACGGTGGAGTCTGATTTCCTTCACTACGGCAGCTATTTGCTCCGCCGAGCCGGTGAGCCCGCGGTCCGGCAGGGCGAGACAGGAGCGCATCGATAAACCCAGCACCTTCGATGCCTCATCCGCCTCCTGCCTTCTCTGCTCGACCGTCCCGTTGGACGACATCTCTGCCCTTGTCAGATCACATATGCCCACCTTCATTCCTGCTTGAACATGCTTGGCAATCGTGCCGCCCATTCCAATTTCGACATCGTCGGGATGAGCACCGAAGGCGAGTATGTCAAGACTGCTCATGACTGCCATTCCCCCGGCTTGTACTTGTGAACAAGCTCACGCCAGCCGAATTCGCCTCTTGCAAGTGCATTCGTCAGCAGCTCAGCAGTTGCTATATTTGTAGCCACAGGTATGCCTTGAACATCACATAATCTCAGCAAAGCGGTAATGTCCGGTTCATGCGGCTGTGCCATAAGCGGATCACGGAGGAAGATGATGAGATCCATCTCGTCTTTGGCAACCATTGCGCCGATCTGCTGATCACCGCCGAGCGGTCCGGACATGAAACGTTGGACCTGCAAATCCGTTTGTTCCATAATTCGTGTGCCGGTCGTGCCCGTGGAATACAGAGTATGATCCTTGAACACCTGCTCGTAAGCAATTACGAAGTTTACCATTTCATCTTTTTTGCGGTCATGCGCAATAAAAGCAATATTCATCTGTTGACTCATATCAAAACTCTCCCTCCGGCCTCTGCCGCTCAACTGTTAATCCATTAGATGTTCAAAACCGTAAACAAGCCCAGTGTAATTCATGACCTTATTGACAGCCACATTCACACCCGGCATGTAGCCTGCCCGATCATAGGAGTCATGCCGAATCTTTAGCGATTGACCGAAAGCGCCAAATATGACTTCCTGCTGTGCAAATACACCCGGCAGACGAACGCTGTGAATGCGGAAGCCGTCATAATAGCCGCCTCTTGCACCTTCAATGGTTTCTTCTTCATTGGGATTGCCCTGTTTTAATTCACGTCTGGCCTCGGAAATCAGCTCCGCTGTCTTAATGGAAGTACCGGACGGTGCATCCAGCTTCTGGTCTCCGTGATATTCAATAATTTCTAGATGCGGAAAATACTTAGCCGCCTCTGCCGCGAATTTCATCATCAGTATCGCGCCAATGGAAAAGTTCGGTGCAATCAGGCCGCCAATCCCACGGCCCTTGCACAGCTCGTCCAGCTCCTTGATCTGTTCCGGCGTAAACCCTGTTGTACCTACAACCGGACGCACGCCATGCGTTATGGCTGCCAGTGTATTGCTGTAAGCGAAGGCCGGTATCGTAAAATCAACCAGCACATCTGCACCCGAATCCCGGAGCGCTTCTTCCAAATCCCTGGTAATAGACACACCGCAGGCGGAAAGGCCGACCAACAGGCCGGCATCAATCAGCTCCGCCGAACGGTCCACAGCTGCCGCAAGGACGAGATTGTCGTCCTGCAGCACCATTTTTACCACTTCACGGCCCATGCGTCCGCCCGCTCCTGCCACTGCTACTTTAATTGGTTCGCTCATCGTGCATCTCCTTGTTCATTCGTATCCGCACAGAAATAACTGCAGCCCGGATACGGTGCTTATTGTCCTTTCTGTTTACGCCGCTCCCGGGCCTGACGCCGTCTCCGGTTGTAATCGGCGAACAGCCGCCGTGCACCCGCATGCTGAGGATTAAGCTTGAGCGCTTCCTTTGCGCACAGTGCTGCTTCATCATACATACGCAGTGTGCCGTAGGCCGCCGCCAGCATCAGGTAACCTTCATCAAGCAGCGGATCAAGCTCAATCGCCTCACGCAGCCTGGCTATCGCGATCCCGTAATCGGGCAGGTCAGCCGACAGTATTGCGGCTGACTCTTTAAGCAACATCTGCGCCCGGACTGTATTCAAATGAAAACGCCATTCGTCATTATGCGGTTCAAGCCGAACGGCTTCCTCCGCATAATGCAGCGCTTTATCCAGCTTGCCGTTGCGCAGGCATGTAATAGAGCATTTATGATGGTATGCAGGATTGAAAGGCTGTGAGGCGACGGCCTGCTCGAACCAATGCTCGGCAAGCTCATAGTCGCCATGAAGGATACTTTCGTAAGCCTTCTTCACGCATTGTCCCCCGTCCATTCGCCCAGCCTCCTTGTACACAGCTTTATTACAGCATATGTACAAACGGCGTTTACTGTTCGGTTTCTTTACGGGTCCAGCGGTCAGCATCACGTGTATTGAACTTGTTCATTACCTTATCATGAGCTTCTGTCAAGCTGATTCCGAGAGAATTTGCGAAGCAGGATAATATAAATAGAATATCGCCTAATTCCATCTCAATGGAGTTATCAGCCTCATCCGGCTTCTTCGGCTTGGGACCGAACTGGTGGTTGACCTCCCGTGCAAGCTCACCCACTTCCTCGCTTAAACGGGCCATTAGCGCCAGAGGACTGAAATAACCTTCTTTAAACTGACCTATGTATTGATCGACTTCCTTCTGAATAGAAGCCAGTGATTTATTAGACAAGTCCTGTTCCCTCCAGCAAGCAGTATTCTCTTATTATGTTATCGCAAAGAACAGCTGAAAACAATGCCTGCGCAAAGAGCCTGGCATGCCTCCCGATAAACAAATATCACATACCGGATCAGCATGTGATAATGTATATTGTATAATGGAAGAATAAATCAGTCACTGCTGCTATCAATGGAGGTAACATTATGCTTACGTTTCTGCGGGGAATCAAGCTCCGCCTGCTCGTTGCGGTTTCGGCCGGAACAGCCATCTATGCATTCGGGCTGCATTATTTTGTACTGCCTAACCAGTTCATGGAAGGCGGCGTCACAGGCATCAGCATTCTGCTGAATTATGTGTTCGGACTGCCCCTGTTCGTTTCAACACTGCTATTGAACATCCCCCTCTTCATCATCGGCTGGCGGAAGCTCGGAGGAAGCCAGATGTTCATGACGATCTATGGCACCTTGTCTCTGACCTTCTTCCTGTGGCTAATCGAGCTGCTTATGCACCAGGGAATTATTGACCCTTTCCGAACAGACCGCGACCTCCTGCTCGCCGGACTATACGCCGGTGTGACGCTTGGCGCGGGCCTTGGACTCGTATTCCGCTTCGGCGCCACAACAGGTGGAGCCGATATTTTGGCCCGCATCGCTTCAAGAGGCCGGGGTTGGAGCATGGGACAGGTCATTCTTGCCATGGACGCGGTTATAATCGGACTCTCCCTTATCTTCATTCCGAAGGAGAGAGTGCTTTATACACTCGTTGTGGTGTTCATTGCTGCCAAGGTCATCGATTTCATCCAAGAAGGAGCATACGCCGCCAAATCCTTCTCTATCATAACTGCACAGGGCCACGAAATGGCCGCAGTCATTACCAAGCAGCTTGACCGTGGTGTTACCATTGTTCCCGCCATCGGCGCCTTCTCCGGACAAGACAAGCAGATGGTGTACTGTGTCGTGGGAAGACAGGAGATTAGACGGCTTAAGCTAATCGCTCAATCGATTGATCCGAAGGCTTTCATCGTGGTCGGCGAAGTACATGATGTTATCGGCGAAGGCTTCAAAGAATCATAAGACTGGATTTAGCCTCGTCTGGCCGGTGTTATTCCATCCCGGTCGAACCGGTATTTCTGGAGTCCGGTATAGAACAAGGCAGCAAGTATGATCAGGCTGATCGTAAACATCCACTGCCATGCCGGACTGCCAGCCACGGGCACATCAACAGCCTGTTCCCCGGGCTCGAACAGCTGATCAATGGCGTCTGTTAGCATAAGGAGCGACTGGTCCACCCAGCTCTGCTTCACATCGCCGTCTTCAGCCGTCCGGATCAGCTTAGCGGTATAGCTGATTCGATCCTTGAGCAGGTTAACCGGCTCTGCACCGCGTGCCACATAAGCCGCTGTCTCAAGCCGTTCAGTGTGCTGCTTAAGCTGGGACAATGCGGCTTGAGCAGCTTGTGCTCCATCTCTCCCGCCCCGCTTCCACGCCTGCTTAAGCCTCCCCAAATCATCGCGAAGCAGCTGTTCGTACTGCATCCATAATGACTGATGCTCCTTGGCCAGGGCATCAACAGCAAGACGCAGCTGTGTCGCCTCTTCCCTCCACCTGTAGGCCGTACGGCCATCCTTTACGGAAGATTCCGCTTTTATCACGCGCTCGTCAACCGCGTGCCAGCCTTCCCTGTTTCCGATTTGCCGCAGTTCAGCATCTGCCGTCAAGCGCTTCAGACGTGTCAAATAGCTGTATGCCAGCTGGCGGTTGCTATCCATCGATGCCTGATAGAAGCCATCCGCCAAAACGGCAAGCTGCTCAAGCTTGCTTCCTCCCTCCGGCGGAACAGCCTCTTCACCAGAGGCCTGCGCATAGCCGGAGCATATCAAGAGAGCCGCTAACAGCAGCATTAACTTGTGAAATTTCAATGGACATCCCCTCCCCTACCATCCTATGGGGAAGTCGTCCTTTTTATGCCTTTCTGCCCCGTTGTACCAGCGACAATGCCAGCAGACTGACTAAGAAGCTTATTAAGGACAGCAGAACAGTAAGGTTCCTTACAGCCGTCACATGTGGTTCAAGCACACCGGGAAGCCATGGATAGACGTCAAATGTGTAATCGACTGTATCATTAAGCAGCAGCCAGCCCAGTATGACGCAGGCTGCAGCACGGCCAAAGATCATAAACCGGATATACAGCAGACCTTCAACAGCCATGCTGGCATGTGAGACAATAAGCATCCAGTTCTGCCAGTCTAGCGGACTTCCTTGCGCCTGCTGCGCAAAGTTGATGCCTACCGCCCAGACACCGTATTTAATAAGCGTGAGTACAGCAAAGGCTTCTACGAATGCCCGGAGCAGGTTCAACAAACGGTTATCCCTGCCCGGAGGATAGAGCAGGAACAGCAGCGACAATGTAAAAAAAAGACTCGCCGTCGGACTGTCCGGCACGAAAACCAGCCTCCATAGAGGATGGTTCGCGGCCGTCTCCGCCAGCTGGTCCCCGTACCACATATAGCCGTAGACCGTTCCTGCCGCATTTACCGCAAAGAGCAGCCATAAAAAGCTGCGGTTAAGCAGGAGCGCTCGGCTCCATAACCAGGAGATTGACAAGCTAACACCTCTTTCTGTTCAGTAAATAATGCTTATGTATATCCTTAACCTTGTCCTAATTCCCTTATTGTGACATAAAAAACCTGACCGTTACAAGTAACGGTCAGGCTTCGTTAATAGTATTATTCGGCTGCCGCCTTCTGCTTCGCTAGCCAGGTAGCTACCTGGTCGATCTCTTCAGCGGACAGCTCAACATTACCGCCTTTTCCTTCGCCAAACGCCGGCATACCGCCACGGCCGTTCGTCACGATCTCAGCGATCTCCTCTTTCGAGTACTTGTCGCCTACCCCACGAAGCGGAGGTATATTTCCTCTGCCTTCGTACTCGGTGCCGTGACAGGACAGACACTGCGCCTGGATAATGCTTGTTGCCGGATCACCGGCATCAACAACCGCAGGCAGCTCAGGCTGCTTCGTGTAGTTCGGACGCTCCTTGCCAGCCATAGCCGCTTCACGAGCCTTCTCCTCACGCTCGATGTGCTCAGGAATCGTGTTCGTCTTCTCAAGCTCATGCGTGTAGTGATCCCAGGATACCTTGGTCAGATATACGCATGCGATGAGCGAGAGAATCATCAGTGAAGATGCAATTGGACGACGGTAGAAACGGCGTTCCTTGCCTGTGTCCAGGAATGGTGCAAGCAGCAGCGCACCGAACGCAATTCCCGGAATCCCGATCGTACCGAGGACTACATAGTTCTCGGAGAGATATGGATATTTCAGCAGCTGATAAATGAACAGAAAGTACCAGTCCGGCATCGGTATGAAGGCACCGTTCGTCGGGTCAGCCGGATAACCGAGCGGAGCCGGATGAGCCATGGTAAGTACGAGGAAGCCGACTAATACAACACAGCCGACCATCCATTCTTTCAGCAGGAAGTTCGGAATGAATGCTTCCGATTTACCTGGATAAGACGTGTAATCTGCTGGCACGTTAGGCATATTCCCTTTGCGAACCCGGGAGTCGCCCACATATACCACGCGTTCCTTGGCTTTGTAGCTTTCGGACATGGTGCAGCTCTCCCTTCTATTATAGTGGTCCGGAAATACCTTGTCTGCGGATCATGAGGAAGTGAGCCCCCAGCATGGCCAGCAGCGCGCCCGGCAGGAAAAATACGTGAATCGCAAAGAATCGGGTCAGCGTCTGAGCGCCGACGACTTCACCGCCCTGGAGCAGTTCTTGAATATACGGTCCCAGGTAAGGGACGGATTCGGCAATCTGAATGCCTACCTTAGTGGCGTAATAAGCTTTGTTATCCCACGGAAGCAGATAACCGGTGAATCCAAGTCCTAACATAATGAAGAAGATAAGCATCCCTACTACCCAGTTCATTTCACGAGGCGCCTTATAGGAGCCGGTGAAGAATACCCGAAGTGTATGTAGGAACATCATGACAATAACAAGACTGGCACCCCAGTGGTGCATGCCGCGTACGATACCGCCGAAGGCGACCTTATGCTGCAGATAGTCAACGCTCGCGTAAGCGTTAATAATATCCGGCACGTAATACATGGTCAGGAACATACCTGACAGAATTTGAATGACTGTAATAAAAAACGTCAGCCCGCCGAAGCAATATACGAATGCGGAGAAATGGTGCGCCGGGTTAACGTGCTCCGGTACTTCATGATCCGCAACGTCCCTCCACATCGGCGTGATATCCAGACGTTCGTCAATCCAGTTGTATACCGTCTTAAACATCTGTTGTTACGCCTCCTTATTCCACACGTGTATTGCCTTTGACAGGTCCCAGGTACACAAAACCGTCTCTAACTTCCACTTCATACTCATCCAGCGGATTTGGCGCGACAGCAAGATTCTTGCCGTCTTTCGTATAGCGCGCTTCATGGCATGGACAGAAGTACTGGTTATTGTTCTGCGTGTTCCAGCTAATCGTACAGCCCAAATGCTTACAGACAGGTGACAGGGCGAATATCTCCCCTGATTCATCCTTCGAAATCCACGCTGAAAGCTGCGGGTCACTCTCATACCAGCCATCTACCTGATGAATTTGAAATTTAAATTCCTGAGGCTCGGTTGTAATCTTGCTCTCCTCAACAACCTTCACATACGTTCCTTCACTTTTCTTCGTCAGAATCGGATCCACCGCAAAACGAATCATCGGCAATACCGCGCCGCCCGCCATAAATGCGGTTGCACCACCAAGCGTATATGACAAAAATTGACGCCGGGACATTTCTTTGCGTTTCACGGTGTTATGTGTTTGTTCACGTTGTTCGTGTTTGCTCATCTACTGTTCTACCCCCTTTGCCAATCGTATATCTGGTCTTGTCCGGACGACAAAAACCATGACGAACCAAGACATAACTTATAATAGCCTAGGCGGTTTGGAGCGTCAAGAATCCGTCACATAATTTGAAACTTTCCACATTTACAATCGTAAATTTGTTGCGATTTTGTCACATTTGAGCTTCCATTACCTAATTTTCCCCATAGCTAGTTATGAATATGCACAGACAAGCATACACTCAGCCTTCGGCCTGTTTTCTCCACAGCTGCTGTATGGCATTCGTGACGACTGTACCATGAGGAAGTTCACCTTCTGGTGTAGGGGAAATCACATAATCAACATCCGGCACATCAGCGGCCAGCTCAGGCAGGCTTACGACAATCACATGCTTGAACCCGTTCTTCTTCATCTTCCCTGCCGCGAAGGCAACCGCTTCCTCCAGCCTGCTGCCTTCTCCCGTATAGTGCAAGGCCGGATAAGTAACTGTTCTTCCTTTGTAAGGAACTTCAACCAGATCCAGCAGATCACGTAGCTGCTCCAGCTTTTCTGTCGCTTCGGCTGGCGATTCAGCTCCTGTCATTCCGGTAACAGGCAGCACGCATGTGTCAAAGTATAACTGCAGCTCCGCCCATCGCGTATGGTCAAATTCACTGAATTTCATTCTGTCCCCTGCCTCCATATCAATCTACATGCAGCGTCTCCCATGTTACCACAACACCAGAATCCTGCAAACGGTAAAAAGAGCATGGCACCAATAATTACGCCAACAAAAAAAGCCCGTGCGGCTGTCCTCTACAGCTGACACGGGCCTTTGCCGGGCAAGGTTCAATGGCCGTTAGTTACATAATGCCTTTAATTCTTCTGTAAGCTTCTGAAAGCCAACCTCGTCCCCATCCGCTAGCGCTCTATCAATTTCGTCATAGATCCGTTTCCTACGGAAATCAAGAACAGCTTCATCCAGCACCATTTCCGCAGCCAATCCAAGCATTGCTTCATACGTGACTTTCATTTTATCCATAGGATCCACCCCCATACCGGTGTTTATCCCGTCCTGTATTCCTTTCCTTTCGCCACGTAGCTTTCCATCGTCCTTTTCATCCGCTGAAGATCGTGCTCGTTCAATTCTCTGACGACTCTGGCAGGCGAACCCAAGGAAAGCGTATAAGGAGGAATTTTTTTATTTTCGGTTACGATTGAACCCGCTCCTATTAAAGCATATTCACCGATGTCTGCCCCGTTTAGTACGATGGCCCCCATACCGATTAATGTGCCCTTACCTAAGCGGCAGCCATGAATTACGGCCGCATGACCAACCGACACTTCATCCTCCAGAATGAGCGGCTGATCAGTATTCACATGACCGATCACGCCATCCTGAATGTTGCACCGTTTCCCGATTTCAATTGGAGCCATGTCGCCCCTTAATACTGCATTGAACCATATCGAGCTCTCAGACCCGATCATGACTTCGCCAATTAACTTGGCCCCTTCAGCCACATACACCTGATCAGCTATAGTTGGTACAACTCCCCTGTATGGAATGATCACGATGGACTATCCCCTCTCCATATATTGGGGAGATTCTACCAACCGTCCCACAGCTTGTCAATCAAGTTGAATGTGGTCTTGCTCCGAAACATGAACGCCACGGACAATCGCATGTCCAGCAGCAGTCATTCGGACAACCTGACAGCCTTGTTCATCCTCTCCTACACGCAGCAAACCCAAATGCAGCATCATCATGATTACCCGCTGGTTGAATACCGTTTCCGCCGAATCGTAATAGAAGGGTCTGATAAGCGGCAGCAGTTCTGATCTTAGCGGGTCTATTGCGACCCATTTGACAGCAAGCTCGTCGATCCAGTGGACGATCGCTGTCAGATTCGGTACTGCTCCCTTATACAGGCGAAGCCAAAAGCGATACAGCTCCGATGGCTCTTCTCTGCGCTTACCTTCTAGTTTTTCTTTACCCGCCATGGTGAGGGTTAATCGCATATCCGATTCCGAGATCAGCCCGCTGTAATAACAATAGTCGTACAGCAGGGACAACCGGTCCGGGTAATCCTTGAATCTTCGGCCATAACCGAAACGCCAGGCTCCCTTGACAGGCATTTCCTCCGTAATGGACATCAGCTCAAGCACCTGCAGAGTCTGCCGTTTGTACATTGCCCCCTCCACAGTAAGCGGAATTTCCTGTTGTTCCACATAGCGGAGTAAATGCAGAATGTCATCCGCCAGCAGCAGCTGCTCATCCCGGTAGACAGGAGGCTCCCCGCATTCCTTGATTGCTCTGCGGTATCGTCTTGCCAGCGCCTCCTTAAAGCGCTGCTTCAGGTCGCTCGGCACATGAAACAGATATCGGTCCATTCCACTGTGTCCGTTAAACAGCCATCCCAAATGCTTAAACCTCGCTATGGTATCACGTGGCCCTGGCTCTGCCGCCGGCTTAACTTTCTTGCTTGAGCGTTTGGAGACTGGCTTGTCTGCAGGCTCTTTCCTGCTCTGTTCGCTACCCGGGAGCATCTCACTTGCGCTTATTGCGCTTCTTGCACCTGTAACCGCTGACTGATCATCCTTGCCAAAGCTGCAGTTTCTGGCACGGGCAACTAAGTCCTCCAGACTGAAGGCATCTCTGGAATCAAACAGCAGGGAATTGAGAAAACGAAGATCCTCGACAGGCATGTCCTCAAGTTGGTTATCGAACAGCTCTTTCCCGCTTACTGCTACCAGGATAGCCTGAATCAATTCATGCTTTGAGTGGCCGCTGCAATCACAGCGGTAAACACCGGCAATCCGGGCCAGTTGGGCGATATCCGCATAGCCCAGCATCTCTGCCAAGTTCATTTTCCCGCCTCCGCTTCGCATGATTTACTATCATTATGGGAAATTCGGGAAAATTTAAACCTCTGGATGGGATGATAACGCCTCGTCTTAGTCAGATGGATAGAATAAATTGTAATAGGCCTATAAATAGAAAAAGACTGCCACAGGATAAATACCTGCTTGCAGTCTCTTGAAATGTTCAAATTTGAATCAAATAGTCTAGCTTCTCTGTTCCAAATCCTGAAGATGCAAGGTGCAGTTCTCCAATAAAGGCTGCCACGACGAATCCACATACTCCAGTACAGAGAATGACATATTGACCAGGTATCCATTGTTGGCACGGCGGCACATCGCCTGAAACAATTGTGCGAGGAAGCTGCCATGGGATACGACAAGAAGACGGATTTCCGGCTGGCTGGCTCTCCATTCGTCAATGAAAGCCATGCCCCGTTTTACGATTGACTCATCGCTCTCCTGTCCGGCATCCGCTTGTCTCCAGTCCGTCCCCCAGCGTGCCAGACGCTCCTCCTCTGTTGTCCCTTCTATGATACCGAATGACCGTTCCCGGATTCTCGGGTCTGGGGGCAGATGAGGGATATCAAGGGTCCGCGCAATAATAGCTGCTGTATCGTAGGCACGCTTCAAATCGCTGGATACGATCGCATCCCATTTCCCTTCCTCTGCTGACAGCCTTCTGGCTAAGGCCTCTGCCTGGCGTATCCCTTCTTCGTTAAGGGGGATGTCAGTCTGCCCCTGAATTTTGCCAAGGGCATTCCACTCCGTTCTGCCATGCCGGATTAACCCAATCCTCAAGGGCACCCGCTCCTTTACCTCAAATGTGTCACGACCTTGTCCTTGACAGCCAATTCATAAACAGGAGAGTCATGATGATGCCGAGTATTGACAATGCAATCCAGTATTCCGGAATTTTGGGTACAACCTGAAGGACAAGCGGGTCACTGATACTCGCTACCGGCACTTCCTGATAGTAATCCAGACTGATTGTCGCACCCGGGTTATTAGCATCTGCCGTTTCAATCAGTCCTGTCATTTTAACTACTTCGTTAGATGATGAATTGCCGGAGTAACCGAACAGGAAATAAAACAGCCCGCTTACAAACATAGCCATACAGCTTGCTATAGCAGCGGCAATATTGCGGCGGAATGACCTTGTGAAGCGATAGGAGCGCTCCGTTACCGGCATAAGCCAGCTCTCTTCTTTATAAATGCGCTCCATAACACCGCGGTTGACATGATCGATCGGCGCGCTCTCCGGCATTTCGAGCGACAAGTCACGAATCATGGCTTCGCTTTCTTCCCATATGGCGAACTGCTCTGCACAGCCTTCACATTCTATTAAATGCTGCTCAAACGCCAGGCGTTCCGGATCATTCTCCGGCAGATCCCAGACAATACCGAACAGCTCTTCCGCTTCTCTGCAATTCATTGCGCCTTCATCCCCTCGTATTCTTCCAGGATCGGCGAATCCCCAAAGTACGGCTCAAGCTGCGTCTTGACACTGGCTCTGGCCCGGAACAGTAATGATTTTACCGAGCTGACTGTCTGGCCCAATATGGAGGCAATCTCCTGATAATCGAGCTGATCGTACTCGCGCAGGATCAGGGCCGAGCGCTGCTTCTCCGGGAGGTTATTAATCGCCTTACGTACCAGTCCCATCCGCTCATTTTGCAGAAGCTTGTATTCCGGTATCGTATCAGCCGACGCTACGGGCACGTAACCGGATTCGTCAAGTGATACATTTCCACTTTTCTGCTTGCGGAGCTCGCTGAGTACGGTATTTCTTGCGATTGTATACAACCATGTGGAATAGGATGCGTCTCCTTCCCGAAAGGAATGCAGACTGCGATATGCCTTATAGAATGTTTCGGAGCAAAGATCCTCAGCCAACGGCTCGAGTCCTGCCCCCTTCAGCATATGCAGTATGAAAGCCATTATCTTTCGTTGGTATCGCCGCATTAATTCCGAATATAGCTGTACGTTGCCGTCCTTTATTTCTCGTATCAACTGGGAGTCGGTCATGCAAGCGACCCTCCTTGGCTTTCGGAGTTAGCTCCCCAGTACGGTATACACATTGTACCTACCGGAGAGTAAAAAGTTTCGCTGAATATTAATAAATTATCATAACGAATAATGATTTCTTTTCCGCTACTCAACCATTGCTTGCCGTCTAGCAAATCTATACAGCATATGAAAGGCTCCAATATAGTTATACTTCCTTATGGTTTCGAGTTGATCATCAAAATCCCTGCCACATTCGACAATTTTCGATGATCGCCAGTTTTTTACAAAGCATATGAATATTCTAACACAGCTTCAATCAAAGGATAAATTAAAATTTACCAACTTTTGACCTCAGAATTTGTCGATACTGTGTTATACGTACAAGAATCTGACGGCCAAGAGAAATTACCTAAGCCTATCTTCATGGTAATATGCCTATTAGGAGATGTCCAATCACTCTTATTATGAACACAAAAAAAAACCACCCGATTACGGGTGGCTGCACGACTAAGTGCGAATGATTTGGATAGGAGTGGAGAGAAACCATACTGTACTTTTATTATATGTATCCGTTTTCATTCTGTCAAGTATCCGTTTTCATTTTTCGTATATTATTTTTTAAAAATGCACCTTGAACTCTAATGACTCGAGTAAACGCACCGCCCTGTCCAGCTCCTCCTGCTTGCGGAACGATAAACGCAGCGTGCCAGGGACATCTTCCCTGCTCTCAATAATTTGCAGATTACTCAGATTGATCCGGTGCTTGCCAAGCTCTGTCGCAATCCGCCCTATGATTCCCGGATGGTCAGGAACGTCAATATAGCACTCGTATAAGGCTCTTATCATGCCTTTACGGCGTTCTGGGAGTCCTTCGCGAAATTCTCCTGCTGTCCGGAATGCTTCTTCGATTAAAGTCTCGTTGCCCTCCTCCAGAATGTGCATAAACTGCTCTGTATTCGCCCTCCACTCCTTAAGCAGCTTTAACAGAACCGTCCGGTTGTTAATAAGAATATCCCGCCACACGACAGGATCACTGGATGCAATACGCGTAATATCCCGGAAGCCCCCGGCAGCAAGCGCCTGATAAAGGTCGTTGTGTTCGCTATAGCCCCTTACCTGGTTCACAAGTGCAACCGCGATTATATGGGGCAGATGGCTAATCGCACCGACAATTTCATCGTGCTCTCCCGCTTCCACATGTACAATATGAGCGCCTGTATGCTGAAGAAGCCCAGTCAGCCGGTCAACTGCCTCCTGAGGGGTGCTGCTGTCGGGTGTAAGGACATAATAGGCATTCTCAAACAAGTGGGAACTGGCCGCTTCAACACCCGAGCGTTCGGACCCGGCCATCGGATGCCCCCCTATAAATACTGCTCCGTTCAAGTCCATCGTCCGCGCCCTCTTCGCTACACTGGCCTTTGTGCTTCCTACATCGGTAATAATGCACCCCTTCTTAAGCGGTAGAGTGCATATCGCTTCCATATAGGTCTCCAAACTGCCTACCGGTACACAGAGGAAAATAAAATCGGCATCCGCCGCTGCTTCCTCCAATTTGGTGGTCGCCTCATCGACGACCCCCCTGTCCAAATATTTGCGGACTGATTCTGGGCGGACCGAATGGCCAACCACATGCAGCCCAGGCTTGCCTTTAAAGCATAATGCCAGCGATCCGCCGATCAGGCCGACGCCGAATATCGCAATTTTAGTCATAATATCAACTTTGCACCGCCAGTTCCTGCAGCACCTGCTCCAGTGCCTGGATGAATTTCTCGTTCTGCTCCCTGCTTCCGACTGTAATACGTATATGTGTCGGGTAATACGTCCAGCGGGCTCGTGCTATAATACCCTTGCGCAGCAGCCCGTCAAATACAGCCTGGGACGGCTGCTTGACATCTACCATTACGAAGTTGCCATACGGCTCAAAATAGGAAAGCCCCAGCCGGTCAAACTGCTCCTTGAGGTACTGCAGCCCCTCAGCATTCCGCTCACGGCAGCTGTCAATGAAAGCTGTGTCCAGGATGGAAGCTCTTGCTGCTGCCTGAGCATACCGCGTTGTATTAAAGGGCTCGCGCACTTGATTAACGTACCGGATTACCTCAGGATGTCCGATACCATAACCAATACGCAGAGACGCCAGTCCATAAATCTTAGAGAACGTCCGAAGAGCAATGACATTCTTATACTGCTTCACATAATCTACGCCATCCGGGTAGGATGGATCGCCAATATATTCACAATACGCTTCATCCAGAATAACCAGAACATGAGGTGGAACCTCGGACAGGAATGCGTCCAGCTCCTCCCTTGTCACGATTGTTCCCGTCGGATTATTAGGATTACAGATCCATATAATTTTAGTCCGCTCGTTCACTTTGGCCAGCATGGCTGGCAGGTCATGCTTCCCGTCTCTCAGCGGCACTTCCACAATCGTAGCATGCTCAATCTCTGCATTATGCTTGTACTGCGGGAAGGTCTCGTCCGCCATCACGGTTTCGTCACCCTTTACGAGAAACGCACGGGCAATCATCAAGATCACCTCGTCTGACCCCGCGCCGAAGATCAGTTGGTCGCCACTCACGCCCAGATGCTCGGCAAGCGTCTGTGTTAAAGCTACCGCCCCCCCGTCAGGGTATAAGCTTGTGTTATCGAGCTCCGACATAATGGCCTGCTTCGCCTGCTCAGAGCAGCCAAACGGATTTTCGTTTGATGCAAGTTTTATAACCTCGGTAAGGCCTAGCTCTCTCTTAACCTCTTCAATCGGTTTTCCCGGCTGATAGACCGGAAGATGTACAATATTGCTTTTCGGCTGCACGGCGTTCACCTCATCCAATTTATCCAATAGACTTACTCGTTTAGCATTTAATGAACATTGTCTCATATCCCCTGCCATTCATCAAGAACCAAAGAGCCCTGCCGGTATACGGCAGAGCTCTAGTAAAGCGTGAATGACTTAAGCTTTCAGATCTCTTACATAGTCATGAATATACTGCAGGCCTTCTTCCCTGCGGTCTGGTTCAGCCAGCAGCGGCAATGCCTCTTCGATCTTCCGCACGATAGCGCTGCCCACTATGACGCCGTCAGCCTGCTCGGCAAAGCGCTCCACCTGCTCTCTGCTGGAGATGCCGAACCCGACCGCGATTGGAACGGAAGCCGCTTCCCGGACTGACTGCAGAAATTCATCAATGCCCGCATGGAAATCAGATCGTACACCGGTTACCCCTAGCGAGGATACGCAATACACGAATCCTCTCGCTTTAGCGGCTATCCGTTTCACTCTGTCATGAGAGGTCGGGGCAACAAGCGGGATAAGGTGGATGCCCGCCTGCTCGGCAAGTCCGCGCATTTCCTCATCCTCTTCAATCGGAAGGTCGGGAATAATAAGTCCGCTAATGCCTTTGCTGGTGATCAGCTCGAAGAATCGTTCAAGGCCCAGCTGAAGCACCGGATTATAATAGGTGAACAGGATAAACGGCACATCCGCTCCTGCATTACGTGCATCCTCAGCTACCTGGATGCAGTCCACAATCGAAATACGGTGGCGGAGTGCCCTCTCCGATGCACGCTGAATTACCGGCCCGTCAGCCAGCGGATCTGAGTAAGGCACGCCCAGCTCAATCATATCCGCGCCTGCCTGAACCAGTGTCTTGATAATATCGACGGATGTACGGATGTCCGGATCACCCATTGTAATGAAAGGGATCAGCGCGGTTGAACCGCTTGCCCTCAGTTCCTCAAACACCTGGTCAATGCGATTCACCGGGTTCACCTCCGAGATAATGCATAATGGACTCAACATCCTTATCGCCACGGCCCGACAAGCTGATGACAATAACCTTGTCACTATCCAGCGTCGGTGCAAGCTTCATCGTCTGGGCAACCGCATGCGCCGATTCGAGCGCAGGAATAATCCCCTCAGTGCGTGATAGCAGCTGGAGAGCCTCCAGCGCTTCGGCGTCTGTAATCGGTACATATTCAGCGCGTCCCGTGTCCTTCAGATAAGCATGCTCAGGCCCGATTCCCGGATAATCAAGCCCTGCCGAGATGGAGTGAGCAGGCTGGACCTGTCCATATTCATCCTGCAGCACGTAGCTTAGCGATCCTTGGAATACACCATGCTTGCCCTTGGTCATTGTTGCAGCATGCTCTAGTGTCTCCACCCCTCGCCCTGCGGCTTCTACACCAAGGAGACGAACCGATTCATCACCCACGAACGGATAAAATATGCCTATCGCGTTGCTTCCGCCGCCGACTGCCGCGACCACGTAATCAGGAAGCTTGCCTTCCGCCTCCACAATCTGCTCTCTTGTCTCGTCACCGATAACGCGCTGGAAGTCACGGACCATCATCGGATAGGGATGCGGTCCTGTTACAGAACCAAGTATATAATAGGTATCCTCGACATGGCTTACCCAGTACCGCAGCGTCTCATTGCAGGCATCCTTAAGCGTGCGCGTTCCCGAGGTAACAGGCACTACCTCTGCTCCGAGCAGATTCATCCGGAATACATTCAGCTGCTGCCGCTTTGTATCCTCCTCCCCCATGAAGACCTTGCATTCCATACCCAGCAGCGCTGCTACCGTTGCTGAGGCAACACCATGCTGCCCTGCGCCTGTTTCAGCGATAATCTTGGTTTTACCCATCCTCTTTGCCAGCACGCCCTGTCCAATCGTATTGTTGATTTTGTGCGCGCCTGTATGGTTTAAATCTTCCCGCTTCAAGTATATCTTGGCGCCGCCAAGATGCTTGGTGAGCCGTTCAGCGTAATAAAGCGAGGTCGGCCGGCCCGAATACTTATTCAGGAGGTAGCGGACCTCACGAATAAAATCAGGATCCTTAGAATAATGCTGATAGGCCTCCTCCAGCTCAAGGAGTGCGTTCATTAAGGTTTCCGGAACATATCGTCCGCCAAACTTTCCGAAACGCCCCTGCTGATCAGGAACTTGATTCATGCTGTAGCCACCCTTTCCACAAAAGCTTTTATTTTGGCAATATCCTTCACGCCATCCGTTTCTACTCCGCTTGATACATCCACGCCATCCGGCCTGTAGCTCTGAACAAGCTCACCTACGTTGTCTGGATGCAGACCGCCTGCCACATACAGAGGTACGCCGATTTGAGCAGCTGCCTCCTTATAGCCGTCGATAACCGTCCAGTCGAATGCTTCGCCCGTTCCGCCTCCCGCTGTATCAATTAAGAACGCGTCTACCGTTCCTGCATAAGGCTCAAGCTTCCTCATTGCGGCGTTCTGATCTTCATGGGGAGCAACAGCAAATACTTTCCAAACCTCTACATCGTACCTGCCCTTAATGGTTCGGCATAGTTCCGGCGATTCCTGCCCGTGCAGCTGAACAACATCCAGAGGGGCAGCCGGGAGCAGCTTGTCCAGCTCCTCCGTGGTCGCATTAACGAAGACGCCAACCATCCGTGGACGCCTGCTCCCTGCGCCTGTTATGGCTGCAGCTGCCGCAATCAGCTCCGCTGCCTGCTCTACGGTGACCTGTCTCTTGCTCTTCGCAAAAACAAGTCCGATCTCGCTTACCGGCAGGCCGTTCATCTGCCATACTGTACTGCTGTCTTTAAGTCCGCATATCTTGATGCGCGTGGTCATTACGTTTTCACCGGTCCCAGCAGCTTATGTACAGCTTCCCCGACATTCGGCTGACGCATAAAATGCTCACCTACCAGCACGCCCTGCGCTCCCACACCAGCCAGATAATCGATATCAGCCGGCCCGCCAATGCCGCTTTCGCTGATCAGAAGGGCATGCTCAGGAACCAATTCCGCCAGCGCTTCCGTAACGGCCAAATCGGTCTCGAATGTCTTTAAGTTCCGGTTATTAACGCCTATCAGTGTCGCCTTGCCAAGCTCCAGAATGGATTCCAGCTCCTGCCGGTTATGGACTTCAACGAGCACATCCATACCAAGAGAGCGGGCCAAATCGATATATTCGTCTATCTGGCTCGCTGTAAGAATTGCAGCAATCAGCAGAACAGCATCTGCTCCGATTACCCGGGCCTCATAGATTTGCCGGTAATCGATCGTAAAATCCTTACGAAGCAGCGGAACCTGCACATGCTTGCGAACCTCGCTCAGATAATCGTTCGAGCCTTGAAAAAAATCGGTGTCCGTCAGCACAGAGATACAGTCCGCCCCTGCTTCCTCATAAGTCTTCGCAAGCTCCACCGGGTGAAAATCCTCGCGGATCAGGCCTTTGGAGGGCGATGCCTTCTTCACCTCGGCTATCAGTCCCATTAGACGGTTACGCCGGGACCTTAGCGCTTGCTCAAAGCCTTTGCACGCCGGCATGCCGGTAATCTTCCGTTCGATTTCCGGTAAGGAAAAGGACTCAGTCAGCAGTTCAACTTCATGCCGCTTGGCGGCTACGATTTTATCCAGAAACATGGGTCAACTCTCCCGTCTTCATAATCAATTCAGCCAGCTTAGCCTGCGCTTTGCCCGTGTCAATCAGCTCTCCTGCAGCTCGCACACCCTCCTGCAGAGAATTGGCCTTCCCTCCGACATACAAGCACGCACCCGCATTAGCCAGCACGATATCCCGGTATGCAGACCGTTCTTCGCCTGCGAAGATCTGCCGGATGATGTCAGCATTACGAGCAGCGTCACCCCCAAGCACTTCACCGATTGGCCGCCGCTCGAGTCCAAGCTCTTCTGGCGTGATATCATAAGTCTTAACGGTACCGCCCTGCAGCTCGGAAATCTGGGTCGCATCCGAAATGCTAATCTCATCCAGACCATCGTGACTGCTGACGACTACCGCTCTCTTCAGTCCCAATTTGCCCAGAACAGCTGCCACCGTCTCCGTTCGTGACTTGTCGTATAGGCCGAGCAGCTGGCGGTCCGCCCCCGCGGGATTCGTCAAAGGCCCCAGCATATTAAAGATGGTCCGGACACCAAGCTCGCGGCGGGGAACCGCAGCATGACGAAGAGAAGGGTGGTACAGCTGTGCAAACATAAAGCAGATGCCGATGTCATCCAGACATCTTCCAGCCTCGTCTGCCGTCAGATTTATTTGGACGCCCAGCGCCTCCAATACATCCGCGCTTCCGGCCTTGCCGGACATAGCACGATTCCCGTGCTTGGCAACCCGGACTCCGCCGGCCGCCGCAATAATTGCGGATGCGGTGGAGATGTTAAATTTATGAATCCCGGAGCCGCCGGTGCCGCAGGTATCCAGCAGTCCTTCTTGCTCAGTCTCTACGCGGTTCGAACAGGCCCGCATTGCCTCTGCAAAACCTGTAATTTCCTCCTCCGTCTCGCCTTTCATACGAAGAGCTGTAACAACGCCGGCTATCTGTACAGGGGTTGCCTCGCCCTGCATAACAAGGTTCATAACCTGCCTGGACTGCTCACGTGTCAGATCCTTGCCGCCCACAAGCTGCTGCAAAGCCTGCTGCATCGAAATCGTGTCCGCCATCTTGATTCCTCCTATACCCGATGATAATAATCCATGTTTATCATACTGCCGGCTGCTTTCGTTTCCTTAACCGGGAACATCGCTTCCGCGGTTCGGATTGCTTTAAGCATGGCCTTAGCTTTATTGACGGTCTCCATGTATTCGTTCTCAGGCACGGAATCCCATACGATACCGGCACCTGCCTGCACGTAGGCTTTGCCATGTTTGAATATGATCGTCCGGATCGTGATGCAGGTGTTCAGGCTGCCGCCGAATCCCAAGTAGCCAATGGCGCCCGCATATGCTCCACGCGCTTCATTCTCCAGCTCTGCGATAATCTCCATTGCCCGCAGCTTAGGTGCGCCAGATACGGTACCGGCCGGCATGCAGGACACGAAGGCATCGAAGAAATCCTTGTCCTTGCGAAGCTTGCCTGATACGTTGGAAACGATATGCATGACATGAGAATAACGTTCGATCTCCATGTAAGCATCACAGCGTACCGTTCCGAACTCGGATACACGGCCGATGTCATTGCGTCCAAGATCCACAAGCATTAAGTGCTCAGCCCGTTCCTTCTCATCAGCCAGCAGTTCCAGCTCCAAAGCAGCATCTTCCTCCGGCGTGCGCCCGCGCGGCCGTGTACCGGCGATCGGACGTGTCTCCACCTTATCCCCATCCACCTTCACAAGCGCCTCAGGTGATGTACCGACAATCACCTCGTCCTCCATTTTCAGATAGTACATATAAGGTGATGGATTCATCGTTCTAAGCACCCGATATACATGCAGCGGATCTACACTTGTTTCGATATGAAAGCGCTGAGACAGCACCACTTGGAAAATATCCCCTGCCCGGATGTATTCTTTTGCTCTATCCACATTATTCAGGAACTGCTGCCTGCTCAGATTGGACTTCACCTCACCGAGCTCGGGGTCTTCTGGCGGCGAGCCGCCGGCTGCAAGAGGGTACGGTACAGGCTGCTGCATCCGCTCGATCACCGCTTCAATACGTCGCAGCGTACGGTCATACGCTTCACTGATCTCAAGATCGGTAGCACCTTCCCGGATATGCACGTTACCGATCACCTGAATTTGCTGTTTAATATGATCGAAGACGATGATCTGGTCACAAAACATAAATTGCAGGTCGCTCATCTGCATATCATCCATCCGGTGGGCCGGCAGCTTCTCATAATATTGAAGGAGATCATATCCGAAAAATCCAATCGCTCCGCCGGTAAAGGGCGGCAGATCGGGAAGCGAAGGACTGCGGTAAGCCCTAAGATGCGCTTTTAACAATTCCAGAGGCTTATCATTCAGCTCGAACGTTTGTCCCTCCCGCTCCAGGACCATTCTTCCGTTCTTCCCGCGAATCATCATGAATGGATCGGTTCCAATAAAGGAATAACGCGCCCACTTGACCCCGCCCTCCACGCTTTCCAGCAGAAACGCATGGTCTTCCTTGCTGAAATGCTGAAATAACCGGATCGGTGTTTCGGTATCGGCCATGACATGACGGGCAATCGGTATTAAATTGTACTCGGCTGCCATTCGGATTACTTCGTTGCGCTCGCTCGTCATCTCTTATCCCTCCGTATTGGAATATAAAAAAGCCCCTGCACAGGCAGGAGCGGTTATGGGTATAAGATGAAGGTTTACGGAAGAACGCCTCATCAGCCATCTGCGCCATCACCCTGTGGTCATGTTCTCGCCTGGCCTGAAGCGAAAGCGGCCAAACACTACCTACTGTGTCTGCCCGTCTTCCTTAATTCCTCTAAACTCAGCTCATCTCAACTCGTCATACACTCTGCTCTGCTCTATGCTCAATTACTATTGGTCTCTTCTTTTTCGCTAAAACTTGTTACCACTATACACTAGCAGCTATCCGTGCGTCAACCCGGCTGCCGGGCCGGTTTCGGACTCAAGATTTGCCCAAATCGGGACGTAGAGCGGCTGCTTCACCCATGTAGATATGATGTATTTCAGCTTGCGTCTTGTCCGTATTAACGAGCACCATTAACCGGATACAGCGTTCAAGACTGCCCTTGACCGGAACCTCAACCGCACACATCAGGGGAACTAGCTCCCAGCCTTCCATTTCGCGGATGGCTCTGGCAGGAAAAGCAGCATCCAAGTCAGTCGTCACCGTAATCAATACGCTGCATATATCTTCAGGTGAAACACTATTCTCCGTAACAATTCCGTTCAGCACATCAATGGTGGCCTGCAGAATAGGCTGTTCTTCATTCACATCTACCGTAATCGCTCCGCGAATTCCCCGTACACTCATGCTTGCCCAGTCTCCCCCTTAAGCTGCTCCACGGTCCGTCTAACCAAATCAGCCGACATGTTCTTATCAATGACGACCCTGCCGATAGCGGTCGGTACGACAAAAACCATACGGCCTTCCCTGAATTTCTTGTCTCGCATCATGGCGCTCATGATCGCCTCTGTATCATAGTTGGCGGGAATCCCTACCGGAAGACCACAGCTGTTAAAGAGGCGCAGCGTAACGTCATAGACCTCTTGGGGTGCGCCGAGCTCAACACCAATTCTGGCCGAGCCGACCATGCCGATTGCAATAGCCTCCCCATGTGTCAGCTCTCCATAACCTGCCACCGCTTCAAGCGCATGCCCAATCGTATGACCCAGATTTAAGATAGCGCGCAAATCCTGCTCCCTCTCGTCCTTGGATACAACCTCGGCTTTAATACTGCAGCCCTTGTATAGAGCGTAGCCCAAAGCCTCCGGATCAAGAGCGAGCAGCTCCTCCATATTCTCTTCAATCCAACTGACGAATCCGGCATCCCAGATCAGACCGTGCTTAATGACTTCTGCCAAACCTGAACGGACCTCCCGTCCAGGTAGCGTCTGCAGAGTTTGCAGATCATACAGAACGATTTCAGGCTGATGGAACGCTCCGATTATATTTTTGGCCAGCGGATGGTTAACGGCTACCTTGCCGCCAACACTGCTGTCATGAGCCAGGATGGTGGTAGGGATTTGGATAAAACGAATTCCCCGCATATAGGCCGCGGCAGCATAGCCGGCCAGATCGCCGACCACGCCTCCACCCAGCGCAACAATGGTGGAATGCCTGTCAAGACCAGCCTCCAGCGCCTTGGTAATGACCGATTCAAATACGGACAACGACTTCGAACCTTCTCCGGACGGTACAGTAATCGAGACGGTCTGGTAACCGGCTGACCGGAGCTGCTCCTCCAGCGGCACAAGATAGTTATCCGCTACGTTAGCATCTGAGACGATCATAAGCGGGGACTTCAGGCTGACACCATGCTTGGCAAACAATTCAGCCGCTCTTTGCAGCAGACCTTCCCCGATGTAGATCGGATAAGATCGGTCACCCAGATCGACGGTTAACTCACGCATCTTAATACTGCCCCACTTGCTCAAGATAGCGGTTCAGGTTGCCCCGAATCTCCTCTACTGAGTCACCGCCGAACTTCTCCAGAAATGCTCTGGCGACCTCCCAGGCGACAACATGCTCCATCACTACACTTGCTGCTGGTACCGCACAGCTGTCCGAACGCTCTACCTGTGCCGTGAATGGCTCCTTCGTATCAATATCAACACTGCGAAGCGGCTTATACAGGGTTGGAATCGGCTTCATGACGCCGCGCACGACGATTTGCTCGCCTGTTGTCATACCGCCTTCAAAACCTCCTGCACGGTTTGAGGCCCGGTAGAAACCACGCCCATCCTCATACATGATTTCGTCATGAACCTGTGAGCCACGCAGCTCGCCTGCTTCAAAACCAATGCCGATCTCGCAGCCCTTGAAGGCATTAATAGACACGACAGCCTGCGCAATGCGGCCATCAAGCTTGCGGTCCCACTGAACATGGCTGCCCAGCCCTACTGGCACACCCTCAATAATACATTCCACAATTCCACCGATGGAGTCCCCGTCAGCCTTCATCTGGTCAATATGCTCCATCATCTTAATTTCCGCTTCCTTGTCCACAACGCGGACCGGTGATTCCTCCGTAATGCGGATTAATTCGTCAACCGGCAGCTGGCTCACTTTCGCTTCCACCTCACCGATTCGAATCACTTGTCCAGCTACCTTAATGCCGAATTCAGCCAGAAGCTGCCTTGCAACGGCACCAACCGCAACACGCGCTGCCGTTTCCCTGGCACTGGAACGCTCTAATACATTACGCAGATCCTTCAGGTTATACTTTAAGCCGCCGTTCAAATCGGCATGTCCGGGTCTTGGACGATGCACGCGGCGCTTCTCTTCATCGCTGCCTTCAATTGGTTCAATGTTCATTACACTGGTCCAATGCTTCCAATCGTTATTCTCGACCACTAAAGCGACAGGGGCACCGGTTGTTTTACCATGACGGACACCGCCCACGATATTGGCACGGTCCTTCTCGATTTGCATTCTCCGTCCCCGTCCGTGACCCTTCTGTCTGCGCTCCAGCTGAAAGTTCAGCTCTTCAAAATCAATCATCAGATTGCTCGGTAGACCTTCAATAATGGCAGTCAGCTGAGGACCATGCGTCTCGCCGGCCGTTAAGTATCGTAAACTCACTCCGATTTCCCCCTAATTCGCTATGTATATCCGCTAATATCTTTGCTCATTATAGTATAGCCCTGACGGTTTGACAAGAAATGAAGGCCATGTATACAATTCCCGGCTGGCTTTGTCTTTTACATATAATAAGGGCCTCATATAAGAAAAAACCGCTTCCTCCGTGTGTCGGCTGTTGCCGATTGACGGGAGAAGCGGTTCTAGTATACTGCCATATCAGCAACCGCTGATCGGTTGCTTAGCGGGCAGGCCAGCCGGATCCGCCGGCAGCTTGAAATCTTCAATTATGCCGGTCACCTGTATAGCTTCAAGTCCAAGTATTTGCGCGCACTCATGAATCGTAATCATCCCACGGCGGTATGCCGCGATTACTTTGCGCTTATCCATCCTATACCTCCAGACATGCATGCTTACTGTCAGTATCGGAAAAAAGATGAACACTTATACATTAGTCCGTTTTTCTGCGGTAAAAAAAGGTCTCCACCGTATCAAGCCCATATTGGGCGGGTGAGAAAATCTGTTCTGTACTGCCTACAAACAACATGCCTCCAGGCCGTAAGCTGCTCGCGAACCTGTGGTACAGCTCATGCTTCGCCTCTTCCGTGAAGTAAATCATTACATTACGGCAGACTATGAGGTCAAAGCCGGTCTCAAACGCGCTGTGCAGCAGATTGTGCTGCTGAAACCGGATAATCTTCCTCAGCTTGGGATTGACAGTAAGCTCATCATCCCCTGCATGGTTGAAGTACTGATCCCTGTACGAGGACGGCACATCCTTGACCGAACGGTCCGAATACCGCCCCTCCATCGCTTTCTCCAGAACCTTGTTATCTAGATCCGTGGCCAGGATCGAGGCCCGCTCGAAAGCGCCAAGCTTGTCCAGTATCATCGCAATCGTGTAAGGCTCCTCGCCTGTAGAACACGCCGCACTCCAAATCTTCAGCTTGCCGCCCGTCTTGAGCATCTCCGGCAGGAATTTCTGCTCGAGAGCCGCCCAGCGGTTTGGGTTGCGCCAGAATTCGGATACATTGATTGTCATCCGGTCCAGGAACTCATTCATCAGCTTCGGATCAGAATTTAGCGCTTCCGTGTAGGCTGCAAAAGTGGTAAATCCATGCTTTGCTCGAAGTGTAGTCAGCCTGCGTTTCATTTGCGCTTCCTTGTACTGCGAGAGATCGATGTTTGTTTTCGCCTTGATTTGCTTAATGAAAAATAAAAAATCCGTGTCTTCCATAAAGCGCTCCTCCCGCGTCCTGCAGTTAGTCTGTGGCCTAAATTAAATCCAGCGCTGGATCGTATGATCGTAAGGAATCAGCTCGGCTGGATCGAAGAAAATACCGATTTCGCGCTGTGCGCTCTCCACGGAGTCCGATCCGTGAATCAGGTTGAAATTGGTATGTACCGCAAAATCGGCGCGAATAGTGCCCGGGGCCGCTTCCACGGCATTGGTCTTGCCGATCAGCGATCTGGTCAGCGCAATGACCTGATCACCCTGCCAGACCATCGCGAACACTGGACCAGATGTGATGAACTCAATTAGCGGCTCATAAAAGGGCTTACCTTTATGCTCGGCATAATGCCGCTCCGCAAGCTCCTTGCTAACCATCATCAGCTTCGCACCAACAAGCTGTAATCCCTTCTTCTCAAAGCGAGACACGATCTCTCCGATTAGACTCCGCTGAACACCATCTGGTTTCACCATCAAGAATGTTTGTTCCATTATTAATCCCTCCTGTACGGATGTTCTTAATAACTGCGTTCGCCAATAAAATAGGCTATATCCTTCAAGCTCTTCCGGGCCGGTATATCAGGTAGACCGGAAAGCGCGTGAACCGCTTTATCTATATATCGGCTGGCGAGGCGTTCTGCTTCACCTATTCCTTCGCTATTCCGAATAAGTTCAATGGCTCTGCTGCTGTCTGCTTCACCATTGGTGCTCTTCAGTCTGGCAATTTCAGTGAGCAGCTCCTCCCGCTTGTCCGCTTCACGGAGAGCGAGAAGTACGGGGAGTGTAATATTCCCTTGACGAATATCGGAGCCGGGAGGCTTGCCGATTTGCTTCTCTGTCCCGCATATGTCCAGCAGATCATCACGGATTTGGAAGGCCATCCCGATGTTATAGCCGAACCGGTACAGCCGGTTGTAAATTTGCTCGCCAGCACCAGCTGCCATCGCGCCAAGCTGGCAGCTGATAGCAATCAGCAGCGCCGTCTTGCGGCGGATTCGAAGCAGGTAATTACGCACGGTTTGTCCGGTATTGAAAAAGTCGCGGATCTGTTCCATTTCACCGATGCACATCTCCACAAGCGCTTTGGACAGCACCTGGTGAATGGCAGGGTTACTAAGCTCTGTGACAATTGTCAGCGCCTTAGCATGTATGTAATCACCCGTATACATGGCGATGCGGTTATCCCATTTAGACTTGACGGTCAGCTGGCCGCGCCTCGTGCTGGCATCATCAATCACATCATCATGCACGAGTGACGCCATGTGAATCAATTCAAGCGGAACAGCGACCTTTTCCAGCACGTCAAGCCGGTAGTCGCCAAACTTGCCCGCCAGCAGCACGATGACCGGACGAATCCTTTTCCCGCCCGCCTTCAGCAGATGGAGCGAGGTCTCGCTAAGAAGCAGATGATCGCTCGTAATGCTCCGCTCCAGCTCTTTTTCTATTTTGTTAAGATCGGCACGCATCTTTGCGTATATATCCAGAAGTTTCATTCGTTCACCTGTGCCACAGATTCAGACCAATACCGGATACCCACATCCTGACTGAGCAAGCCTAACTGCTTTGCAAAGCCAAAATAGTGCATCAGGCCTGTCTGTTCGGCTGTGCCAAAATCATGGCTCAGCCCGTGAAAATACTGATTCCAGTAGGACAAATCACCGCCGATTTCAGCTGCCGCCTTTCTTGCCAGCTCACCGGCATACCGTATGCCTCTGCGCTTGCTTTCCAGCAGCGCCCGGTGCAGCAGCCCGACCTCTTGAGGATAAGACTCTGCCACAGAACGCCGGACCGCTACAACCGCATACGTCATGCTGTGCCCGGTCCATTTCTTCCACATCTCGCCGACATCCAGCACACGGTAACCATGCTCCAGCCAGGATGCCCGAATCGCATGGTCCCCAATCAGCAGCGCGGCATCCGCCACCTCCATCATGGCTTCTAAATCCGGCTCCATTGACAGATACTCCGGCTTCGCCTGATATCTCTGCTCCAAGACAATCTTCAACAGGTTAATCGATGTCTCGGAGGTTGTTGTCAGCGCAATTCTGCCGCTAAGCATCCGGTCAAACGGCTCCTTGTAGAAGAGCAGAATAGAACCCACCGGGCCGTCTGCGCTAACTGATAAACCCGGCAGGAGCAGCAGCTCGCTGCTGTGTCGGGCATAAGCAAAGGATGACACGGCAGCAGCGTCAATTCTGCCTTCGCCCAATGCTTTATTCAATACAGACGGGACAGCCTGCATAAATTTGAGAGGCGGTGCATCCATTTCTGCTAATACTTCATTCAAGTAGTCATATATCGGCCATACATTGGCATAATCAATGCGTCCGATGGTGATCGGGCGTTTAAGGCCCATCCTGCTCATCTCCCCATCTTCGGTACAAATCGTGCTCGAAGGGCATGTTGTCGAGTACTTTACCAACCATAAATTCAATCATATCACGCATAGTCTGCGGGCGATAGTAAAAGGCCGGCATGGCAGGGATAATCCGCACGCCAAGTCGGGCCAGTTTAAGCATATTCTCCAGATGGATGGCATGAAGCGGTGTTTCCCGCGGCACAAGAAGCAGCTTCCGTCCCTCCTTCAGCATCACATCGGCAGCCCGTGTCATCAGGTTATCCGACGTGCCGTGGGCGATAGAAGCAAGGGTCCCCATGGAACAGGGAATAATAATCATGCCATCCATGCGGAAGGAACCGCTCGCTATGCTTGCACCAATATCGGCTACCGGATGATACCGGAGAGCACCTTCAGCCAGATAAGGGCCAAAATGCGTTTCGAGCGCCTCCTGCCTCTTCGAAGCAGTCCAGCCCGCTTCTTCCTTCAGCACACGCCATCCGGCCTCCGTAATGACAAGGTGTACCTGCACGCCGCCGGCAAGCAGGACCTCGGTGAGCCTAATGCCATAGACAGAGCCGCTTGCTCCCGTAATCCCCACTACCCATTTGCCGGCATAAGAGCGATTGCTCACCATTGATGCAGCACCACCAAATCAAGCAGCGTAAAGACAAATAATACGACACTCAGCGTTCCGTTCATAGTGAAGAACGATAAATTAACACGCGAAAGGTCCTGCGGCTTGATTATGACATGCTGATAGAAGAGCAGACCTATTGCAATAATAGTGCCTGTCAGATACCCCCAGCTTAATTCGGTCATCCAGAATAACGCCAGGAAACCGCCGGCTGGTACAAGGTGGAACAAACGGGCAAGCCATAAGGAGCGCTTGATTCCAAAACGGGCTGGAATCGAGTGAAGACCTTCCCTGCGGTCAAACTCGTAATCCTGGCAAGCATAGACGATATCAAAGCCTGCTGTCCAGAAAGCGACGGAAACATAAAGCAGATAAGCGGACCACCCTGCTGTGCCCGTAACGGCAACCCATCCGCCAAGCGGCGCGAGCGCGATCGTAAAGCCCAGGAATAAATGGCATAGCCAAGTGAACCGTTTCGTGTAAGAATAAAAAACCAGCATAAAGATCGCAACAGGCAGCAATTTTACTGCCAATGGATCAAGCCGGAAGGAAGCTGCAAACAATAGAAGGAATGAGACCGTAATAAAAATAAGCACTTCATTCGAACGCAGCAGTCCTGCGGGAATCGCACGTTTTTCCGTCCGCGGGTTACGCGCGTCAATGGCCCGGTCGATCAGCCGGTTTAGTCCCATGGCTGCGCTTCTGGCGCCCACCATAGCTACAATAACCCATCCGATCTCCCCCCATCCCGGCAGCCTGTCCTGTTCCATTACAGCTCCCAGAATGGCTCCCACGAAGGCAAAAGGCAGAGCAAACAGCGTATGCTCAAATTTAATCATTTCCATAAAAATCTTTATTTTACGCATCATGTCCGGCCATTCTCCTTCGTGCCGATGTGGAGAGCGGCAATTCCGCCGGTCAGCGGATAGGCTTCCACCTGCCTCAGTCCGTTCTGTTCGAAAATCGCCTTCAGCTCATGCCGATCCGGAAAAGCAACCAGCGACTCGGGCAGCCATTTATACTGTTCATAGCTCTTGGCAACGAGCTTGCCGACAAGCGGAAGCAATCTGCGGAAATAGAAGTAATAAATCCCCTTGAATGGCTGCCAGGTTGGCTTCGAGAGCTCAAGACAGACAACCTTCCCTCCCGGCTTCACGACACGACGCATCTCCTGCAGCACCTTGTGCAGATCAGGCACATTGCGCAGGGCGAAGCCAATTGTCGCATAATCGAATGAATGATCCGGATAGGGGAGGCTCATAGCATTGCCCTGAACAAGACTGATCTGGGAATCCAGGCCTTCCTTATCCAGCTTTTTATGGCCGATATCGAGCATATTTTGGCTGAAGTCAAGCCCAACCACATGCCCTGTACCGCTCGCCTTCGCGATGGCAATCGTCCAGTCGCAAGTTCCGCAGCATATATCAATGGCTGTTTCTCCTGCCTGAATATTCATCTTTCGCATCGTAAATTTACGCCAGGCTTTATGCCTGCGGAAGCTGAGCAAATCATTCATCATATCGTATTTGGGGGCTATGGTCTCAAATACGGAATGGACGAAGCTCTCCTTCGTCTTCGCATCCATCTTGTCACCTCATCTCGTTGTATACAGCCGCTTGCGCGGTAAAAGGACGCAGAATGCTCTCGCCAAGCTCCGCCAGCTCGCCCGTGAGCTTGTCCGATTCCAGCTGGCCCGCAGCAGTCTGAAACTGCTGAACCGCCTGCTTCAACATGCGGATCAGCTGTCCGCGCAAGTCGTATTTTCGAGCCAGGAGTTTAATAAAGCTATCCTCACGCCCGTGTTGAATCAGCTTCATCTTCTCCTCTTCCGATCCATGCTCAAGCACATGCCAGTATCCCCAGCTGCCTTCAAACCGCAATGGCTCGCTCACACGCTCAAGCTCGTCCATCACAACATCGCAGCGGCTGACAGCCGCAAGCAGTTCAGGCCATACGGGGGAATGCGCTTCTCCCAGAAACGGGCCAAAGCCCGCAAACAAACCGCTCTTCAGTTCGGTGCATGCAGCCATATATTCTTCCGCCGTCAGCTTCATCTGCCTCATCAATATATACAGATTCATCTTTTGACGGTTAATCTCGCAGATGGCGTCACTCAGGCAGCGGACCATTCCCACCTGCCCTGCCTGAGACAGCAAATGGTAAAATCGTGCGCTGTAATAGTCGCCGGCCAGTACATTCAGCTGCCTTTCACGCATGCGTATTTGGGACAGAACAGCCGTGTCGGTATCAATGACGTCATGGATATCCAGCCCCATCTGAACCAGTGACACGACAAGCGCATATAGCTCGTGATGCTCAGCACTTGCTGTGCCTTCAGACAACAGCGTATATAGTAACCTGACCCGGAAGTCGGGGAAATCCGGAAGCTCGGTATGGGTTGTTATCATGTCGTGCTCGACGTATTTTCTGGCTAATTCTGGTATGCGGTATTCATTCATCGTCCAGCCTCCGGGCAGTGCAGTTCATGTTCCAAGCTGCAGCTCTATAATCTAAATTATTATATCACAACTGTAATGGTGAAGCACAGTAATGCTTCTTATCCCGCTTTAGCCGCTATAGTTGCTGAATGCCTTGCTCACAGTCCGTGGCTCCGGCCAAACCGTTGAGCCCCAAGAGCTGTAAAGCTGATTCGAAGCCGGTGCGACCAGCTCTCTTCGGCCAGCAGATCCGTAACCTCCACCGCTTCTGCATCGGCCAGCCAGCTGTCTGTTCGCCGGATATCGGCTGCCAGCAGCAGCCGTTCCCTCACTTCAGCATGCGGTCCGTTTCCAGCAGCAGGCTCCACGAAGCGTATGAGCAGCCGGTCAACGTTACGGGCTTGGTTAAAGGATAGCTTGATCAGCTTCAGCACATCCTCATACATAGGCTCAATATCCACTGCCTCTTGCGGGATCGCAAAATCCACCGACAGAACAGCCGATTTCAAATCCGTCCTGCGTATCCGCTGGGAGAAGTGCTGGGCGAGCAGCGCATCCACCAGATTATCACTGCCGATCCAGGTTATCCTCTCCGGCTGGATCACCATAACTGCACGTGATGTTGGAGTTCCGCCGCTTAAAGAGTGAAGCAGCGTGATGATCAAGGCACACATAACAGCCGCAAGACAGCCGCCGAGAAGATTTCTTAACAACCTTTGCCCCTTGCCCTTCATCACGCTTCATCATCCCCCTCTCATCTGAACCCAGTCCCCGCTCCCGTGCCATACCTAATTGTATATACGAAAAAAGCAGGCTATGCCTGCTCATCCGCATATTTCTTATGTAATTGTTACTCGTCGGTATCGAGCGAGCCGTATTTGGTTAACACGGTTGCCTTTCCCCGAATTTTGATAGCGGATGTATGATCCGTGAACTGTGCGATGAGGATTTCACCTTTATCCAGCTTCTCCGTGTGGTGAAACTTGGTATCAGTACCCCTTGTCAGCCCGATGACCTGAACACCCTGATCCTTCGCCTTTACCACAATATAATCACCATGAGTAGGTTGTTCCATATCCGTTCCTCCTCTCAAGCCGGCTTGTACACTTAACAGGCTGCGGCACTAAGCTCCACTGTTGTATAGGCCTTCCCTGAAAAAAACTGCCTTCCTCGTATATACGAACGGAAAGCAGTTGATGGTATTTGTCGAAATGGTCGGGTGTACCGGATTTGAACTGGCGACCTCTACCACCCCAAGGTAGCGCTCTACCAAGCTGAGCTAACACCCGACAACAGCACAACAAATTGTACTGAAAAATCTACCACTTGTCAATATATTGAAAGACCACACAGGTAGACAAAACGTCCAGACCTTCCGGCCCGGACGTTAGACATAATAGGTGTATGTGTTAGCCCGAAACAAGATCCTTAAGCGATTTGCCAGGCTTGAATGCAGGCGTCTTGCTTGCAGCGATCTCGATCTCCTCGCCGGTTTGCGGATTGCGTCCCTTACGGGCCGAACGCTCGCGAACCTCGAAGTTGCCGAATCCAACGAGTTGGACTTTGTCACCACTTTGGAGCGCATCGGAGATGGCATCAAAAACGGCGTCGACCGCTTTGGTTGCGTCTTTCTTCGACAATTCCGTCAGTTCTGATACTTTTGCAATCAATTCCGTTTTGTTCATATTGCTTTCACCTCCCCTGACTGCACACTGTCTCATTCATTATCATTCTGTTTAACCGAAACTTGCAAATATATACCTATTTCGACCGAACAATTTTTATAGTAATACAGCCGTATAGGAATTTCAAGTAGATTTGGCAGTTTTCAGACCCGGCAGGAAAACACTGTGACTAAGCGCGTCTGCGGTGCAGATGTATGAATGTTACAGCGAGTGCCAGCACTAGAACACTGCCTTTGATAATATCATTTGTATAATAAGGAACCCGCATCATAGTCAGGCCATTCAGGAGCACACCGATGAGCACGGCCCCGAAGAAGGTTCCAATGACATTCGGCTTACCGGCGCCGAAGACCGAATACCCGACAAAAACAGCGGCAACTGACTCCATCAGTAGCGGAGCGCCAGCATCAATCTGGCCGGTTCCCGTACGCGCTGCGAACAGCAGTCCGCCGATTGCCGCGAATACGCCCGATGCCATATATGCAGCCAGACGGATACGCCGTACCCGGATTCCAGAAAGCCTCGCTGCCTCTTCATTACCGCCTGTAATATACATCTGCCTGCCCCATTTGGTGAAGGTAAAGAACAGATGGACAAGGATAACGGCCAGCACCATAAGCACAACGGGAACCGGGATACCGAGCAGTTGTCCCTGGCCAAGCCAGAGGAAGGAATCCTGGAATACCCCCGGCGCATTGGTGCCGTCGCTCATCTGCATATTGTTATAAATCGAATAGCCCTTAGTGTATGTCCGGTGGATTCCGGAAATAATATACATAACAGCCAGTGTCGCAAGCAAATCGGGAATCCGGATCCTCACTATCAGAAATGCATTCAGCATACCGATCAGGGCGCCCGCAAGCAGCGGAACCGCGATAACGACGATAAGCGGCTGTTCATGCCAAACCATCAGCGTTGCGGCAAGCACAGTTGTCAGCGAGACAGTCGAGCCTACCGACAGGTCAAAGCCATCCACAGCGAGCGAGAACGTTATGCCAATCGCCACAAAAGTAACGATCGAGATCGAACGCAGAATGTCAGAGAGATTATCGTAGGTAAAAAAGTGCTCGTCCCACAAGGAGAAAAAGACGATAACAAAACCGATGACGAACAGCGCGCCGTATTTATAGGCCCACTCGAGAATGTTAGATTTCATGCTTGCCGTCTTCCCCTCCGCTTGCATAAAGTAGAATTTTTTCCTGTGTGGCTTCTGCCCGGGACAGTTCCTTGACGATTTGTCCATCACACATCACAAGCAGCCTGTCGGCTATACCAATTGCTTCTGCGAATTCACAGGTAAAGTAAACGATTGATTTTCCGCTAGCCGCAAGTTCTCCAATGATGCGGAAGATATCGCTCTTCGCTCCAATATCGACACCTTTGGTCGGTTCATCAAACAGAAATACACTGGCGCCAGTCTCCAGCCACTTGCCGATGGATACCTTCTGCTGGTTGCCGCCGCTTAAGAATGCGGTCGCAAGGCCCGGTGAAGAGGCCTTGATGCCCAGCCTGCGGATTATATTTTCCGCGAGCTTCTTTTCTTTGCGCAGCGATACAAATCCAAGCGAGGACAGACCATCCAGCAGCGGCAGACTGATGTTCCGCTGAACGGACTCATGAACGAGAATCCCCTGCTTGCGCCGTTCTTCCGGGACAAGCACAATACCGCTATTTACCGCATCCACCGGCTCGCGAAGTACAGTCTCCCGCCCCCCTACCCGAACGGTTCCCTTCTCGGGGCGGTCAGCTCCGAATAGCACCCGTGACAGCTCCGTCTTGCCAGCACCGACAAGGCCCACAACAGCTACTATCTCGCCGCTTCTTGCGGTGAAAGAGACATCCCTCACCTTATGTCCTAAAGACAGACCCTCCGCTTCAAGCAGTATTTCGCCGATGGCAGCCTCCGTCTTCGGAAACTCAGCCGCAAACGTCTTACCGAGCATGGCCTGAATAATGCTGTCTGCGTTCGTATTATTTTTGGCTTCAGTCAAGACCCGCTCCCCGTCCCGCATGACCGTAATCCTGTCACTCATGCGAAATACCTCAGGCAGCCGGTGAGTGATAAAGATCGAACCGATTCCGCTGGACTTCAAGCGCTCCATAACACGGAATAACCGCTCAGCTTCTTCCAGGCTGAGCGGCGCCGTCGGTTCGTCAAAGATTACAATACGGGCTTCTTCAGTCAGCAGCCGGGCCAGCAGAACGAGCTGCTTCTCGGCAAGCGTCAGCTCATCGACAGGCTTGCGGACCGGTATATCGGCACCAACCTGGACAAGTGCCTTCTCCGCCTCGCGCCTGATCTTATTCCAATTCAGCAGGCCTGCGCCGCCTGCAGATATCTTGTCCATCATTATATTCTCGGCAACAGACAGTCCTGCAGCAAGCGCAGTATCCACTTCTTGATATATGCACTGAATACCATGTTTCTTGGCATCGTATGGTGAGCGGATCTGTACCGTTTGCCCATCGATCCGGATCACTCCTGAATCCGGTGAGTAGGCGCCGGAGAGAACCTTCATCAAGGTGCTCTTGCCTGCCCCATTAGCTCCAAGCAGTGCATGAATTTCTCCGCTTTGCAGTTCAAAATCCACACTGCGCAGCGCCGGCACGCCTGAGAACGACTTGTTTATGCCCGACATGCTAAGAAGCGCCATTATATACGAACTCTCCTTCTCTTGTGCTTAATTCGAGCCGCCTGCTTCGAGCTCTCTCATCCAATCGGTGTACCCCTGCTCACTGGTACCCCAGCCCTCCACGTGCTCATGCAGCTGAGTTGTATTAATTTTCTCCGACGGCAGGTCCTCACGCTTGACGAAGGCAGGCTCTAGCACGACCACATCTTCTGTTTTGTCGCCATTAAACTTCTGATACAGATAACGAACTTGAACACGGCCAATGTCCTTCGGGTCAACAGCAGCTGAAGCTACCCACGGGCTTGCAGGGTCCTGAATCATCTGCAGATCCTCATCACTCATATCAATGCCATATACTTTAATCTCCGTACGGCCTGCCTGCTGAATCGCTCTGGCCGCGCCCTTGGCGAACTCATCCCAAGCGGCCCATACAGCAGTGATTTCGCCTTTCTTGTACTGCTTCAAGACTGCTTCCATCTGCGCTTGCGTGTCGAGTGCAGGATTATTCGCATTACCAAAAGCGGAAACAACCTTGATATCCGGATATTTCTCCTGGAACGCCTTGAACGCAATTTCTCGGCGCTCCATTGGTGCGAAACCAGCCACCCATACCTTCACAATGTTGCCTTTGCCGCCTGCATCTTGAGCCAGCTGCTCAAGGGTCATCTCGGCAAGCGCCTGATCATCCTGCTGGAGAACCGTCACGCCCGGAATTTTAACATCGGCATCGAACACAACAACCGGTATGCCCTTCGACACAGCACGGTTAATGCCCGCCTCCAGAGCGCCAGCTTGTCCGTGGTCAATCAAAATTCCGTCGAAGCCCTGATTAACAGCAGCATCCAGGTTCGATGCCATGACATCCAGCTTGTTGTCGGAGGCAAACACTTGAACCGTACCGCCAAGCTTTTCTGCCTGCTCTTTTACACCTTCAATATATTGGGCGGAGAATGTGCCCGTATTGAACTGCATCACAAGCGCGATCTTCTTGCCTGCAAGCGTTGAAGCCTCTGTACCATTAGCTTGTCCGCTGTTGTTCGCCGATTCGGCAGGCGTGCTGCCGGATGTACCGCCAGTTGTCGTCTTGCTTCCTCCGCCGCAAGCGGACAGTACAAGCATAAAGGTCGCGACAAGCAGCAGAATCGATGATTTCGTTAACTTTTTCATGAAGAAAATTTCCCCTCTCTGTGCAGCAAAATGATAAATATGAAAACTTACTCATCATATTACCATCTTTTCCGAGTGTGTCAATCGGAATTTGTGAGATATATCATTTTATGTCGAAACCAAACTGAAACAAGGGATGGATATAGCGCTACATGAACGCTGTAATCCATCCCTTGCTCAGCTATACTTCTGTTCTGTTTTACAGAATGATGGCAATCAAGCCCCCTGAGCCTTCATTAATAATCCGCCCCAGTGTTTCCTGCAGCTTGTAGCGGGCATTATCTGGCATCATGGCAATCTTACCCTGAATACCCTCACGTACGATTGAATGCAGGGAACGGCCGAATATATCCGACTCCCAGATCTTGATCGGATCATTCTCGAAGTCTTGCATCAGGTAACGGACAAGCTCCTCGCTCTGCTTCTCGGTTCCGATGATAGGAGCAAATTCCGACTCCACATCCACCCGAATCATGTGAATAGAAGGAGCGGTAGCCTTCAGTCTGACACCGAATCTTGATCCCTGGCGAATCAGCTCGGGTTCATCCAGTGCCATCTCGGCAAGCGTCGGTGCGGCAATACCATAGCCGGTTGTCTTCACCATCTCAAGCGCTTCTGCAAAGCGGTCATATTCCCGCTTGGCATGTGAGAACTCCTGCATGAGCTGCAGCAGGTGATCCTTGCCGCGTATTTCTACACCGACCACTTCCATCAGTATTTTGTCATAGAGCTCATCCGGGGCGTAGAGATCAATCTCGGCAACGCCCTGCCCCATGTTCATGTCGCTCAAGCCAGCTCTGCTGATAAAATCATATTCCATAAACTGATCCACGACACGATCGACATCCCGCAGGCGGCGGATATCCTTTACAGTATCCCGGACAGACGCTTCATAGCTGGATCTAAGCCAGTGGTTATCATTTAGCACCATTACCCAGCTTGGAAGATTGACATTAACTTCATGTACCGGGAATTCGTACAATACTTCCCTGAGAACCGTCATGACTTCATCCTCGCCCATGGTGGCCACGCTCATCGTCATAACCGGTATATCATATTTTGCCTGAAGCTCTCCCCGCAGCTGCTGCGCCCCGTCCCCTTTAGGATTGGTGGAATTGATTATAAGCACAAACGGTTTGCCGACTTCCTTAAGCTCTGCGATGACCCTTTCTTCTGATTCTACATAGGAATTACGGGAAATTTCGGCAATCGATCCGTCTGTTGTAACCACAACGCCAAGTGTAGAATGCTCTTGAATGACTTTACGGGTACCAATCTCTGCAGCTTCCTGGAATGGAATCGGCTCCTCAAACCACGGAGTGGATATCATTCGCGGGCCGTTCTCATCCTCGTATCCTTTAGCCCCCTCAACCGCATAACCGACACAGTCAACGAGCCGAACATTCACATCCAGCCCTTCCGATACCCGGATTTGGACAGCCTGGTTAGGAACGAATTTCGGCTCTGTCGTCATAATGGTCTTACCGGCTGCGCTCTGCGGCAGCTCATCTACCGCCCTGACCCGATCGGCGTCGCTTGTAATGTTGGGAAGTACGACCGTTTCCATAAAACGCTTGATGAAGGTCGATTTGCCCGTACGGACCGCTCCAACGACGCCGAGGTAAATATCCCCGCCTGTTCGTTCGGCGATGTCCTTAAAAATATCCACTTTTTCCACTGAATATCCCCTCCCAATCAAATTTCCGAGTTCAAGGAGTCAGTCCGTTGAACGGTGCTGCTGCACGTATGTAGAAGCTCTCCGCTGGGCAGGACTCCCGTGCTGCACGCACCTGGCGGAGCTGCCCGTGCATTCACAAAGCCGTCAGGACATCCACCGCCATCCACCGGAAGCTGGAAGCGGGGCAAGCGACAGACATTGCCAACCGGATCCGGCCCACCCGTATCCGTACCTTGCAACTCTCGTACAACTGTTTGGACTAGTAACATCATATTGCTTCCGCTTCCGTTTTATGACCAAACCGTATCAAAAATCTTTGCAGCCTCATAATCACATTTCGCTTAATCCCCTTCCAAGAACTGATATATGTTCGTAGTGCCCCGTCTATGCCTTACTGGAGCAAAACAGCCGCCAGGCGAAAAAACAAATACCGCCAGGGATTCTTTCCCTGACGGTTCCATTTATGCGCACTCTGTTATTAAGCCGTTATTGTTCAGGCAGCCTTGCCTCCGGGTCTCCATTCACCCAGTAGTATGCCGCTGATTTGACGGGTACAAAATCTGACTGGCTGACAAGCAGTTCCCGGAGATCTTCCTCCGGGCTGGGCTCTGTTCCGCTCATCTCTACCGCCTTGCGAATATCTGCGCCATAGTCAGCATAAACCGTACCATTCTCATGGATGATGAGGTTCATCGTCTGATTGCTGTAAACGGAGCGTATGTCCGGCTTGCTGCCAGTCAGCTTTCCCAGATCAAGGTGGTAAAAGGAAGGATAAGCTTCACCGCCCGCAGGCAGCTGTCCCCCGTTCGATTCTCTATATGCGTCTACCTTGACCTGAAGGTCGTTAATCTGCTGATATACCGAAATGCTCATCAGCTTAACTACCGGGTCTACTTCCTCATTCTGCAGAAGAAAATAGTAACTGCCTCCGTTTTCGAAAGCCGCTGCCGGGATGTCGCTGATATAACCCATTCTTTCCAGCTTCGCGATATCAATGACAAATTTCTCGTATTTCGGTGTGTCTTCACTGCTGTTCTTTATCGGCAGAAGGCCTGTACTCTCGAAATACTGGTCAACAGCATCTTGAATCGACCGTACAGACTCCTTCGAGGGTCGCTCATTTTGTCCCATACGATCCTTAGGATACAGACAACCGGTTAGAGCTGTAAGCAGCAGCAGCACCAGCGCAGTTTGTCCGCTATGCCTTATCACCCTGCCCCATCGGTTCATAACGTACCTCCTCCACTTACCATAGCCCTTCATCCTCTTCCCGCTGCTTTTCCAGCAGCTTGCGGACAGTCGATTTCAAGGGATCTTCCGGCACTTCAACGACGGCATTACCAACCACTTTAGCTTGGCAGGATAATCGCGTGCCTTCGGCTGTGCCGAACAGCTTCCGTCTCTCCCGGTCTTCTTGACCTGATAAGCCTTCACCTGCAACATCCTTCACCTTGCACATGAGACATCCTGCCTTACCGCCGCACCGTGTCTTTATGAGGACTCGTGCTTTCCGTGCGGCCTCAAGCACCGATGTGCCTGGATGAACGGTTGCGGATTTGCCTTCAGGCAGGAACGTAATCGTTACCGCCATAAATCCCCGTCTCCCTTCGCTTCTGTTAGACCGGCCAACCGGAGGAGCCTCTGCTCCGTACCGGTAGTCAAGCTGCTCGCAGCAATAAGAGCCCTTAAAGCAGGACCATGCTGCAGAGGAGCCTCTGACATAGCTGCCGCCACCACTTCAACCCGGTCCATACGGCTCCGAAGCAGGTTAAAGATCAGCTCATGCGCAAGCGGAACGACTGCAGCCGGCAATTCTGCGGGCCTGATATTAACCATGGATGCGTATGGCATCAAACCTTCCCGAACTTTTACCGTATACCTGTCATCTCCCGCTGTAACGACAAAACCGCCAACCAGCTCTACCGATACCCCTTCGATCTCATAATGGCTGAGTACCGATTCATAGATCGGTGTCACACTGTAAGCTGGACTATCTGTCGCATAGCCGGATAACAGGTCATGCAGGTAAGCCGCATCAGCCCTATCCGCATAGATATCAAGATCACGCGGCGGCTCAGCCAAGGCTATTCCCCGCAGCATAAGACCTGCACTGCCGCCTACAATCCATGCACCCTCGACGGCGCCGGACAAGCTGCTGATCTTCCTTAATGCGCTTCTGATGGAATCAGGCGGATTCATTGCTGACACTTCCTTAGAAATAAGGTTTGTTAACGGCACGGATTGTTCCGGCATTGTCTTTAATCATAGCTTGACAGGCAAGACGGTAGCCTTCATCGAGCTCCTCCGGCTCCAGCCTGTCCCACTCGGCATCCGTTACCGGTTCCAGGAATTCAGCGCCATCTTCAATAAGACAGCGGCATCTGGCACACGTCCCTCTTGTACATGAAAATCCCCAATCAATATCCGCTTTTAAAGCTACATCCAATATTGTAAGCCCTGACTCGGCCTCCACGTCAGCTGACTTTGTTCTCCCCTTCAATTCAATCATCTCTCATGCACCACCCTTGGCTGTATGTATTAGATAATAGAGATAAACCCGCAGAAGCAGCCGACAATCAGCATGCCGAATGCCACCAGTGACAAAACAAACCGGACAATTCCCTTAGTCCTGCTGCGTGCGAGTGTAATCACAACGGCTGATAATGCCATTAATCCGATACCAATAAAAGAAACCCACATCTTGGTCATTGCATCCATAAATCCACCAACCCTATCTCATCATGAAAGCAGCAATCAACAGTCATTATACCATCCGGGACAAAAAAGGACAAAAGCCGACTCCTGCGGCTGTATCGGTTCTCGATACAGCTTCGGGCCGGCTATGTCATGCCAGACAGCTTTATTTCATCATCATCTTCATCAAAGATTCCATGTTGTTCATGTTCATACCGCTCTTCTTGACGGCCGAAACGATCTCGTTCACTGTATCTTCTGTGACCGGCACCTTGGCCATGGCAGAAACCTGCTTGATCAGCTTGCGCAGCTCGGCTTCACTTTGCATCGTCTTTGGTGTAACACCGCTTGCCAGCTTCTTGACCGCCTTTTCACTGATCGGCCGGCCTGTTTTCTTCTTAACAGCGTTCAGAACATCCTTCGAGATATTTTTGCTCAAGTCCTTTCCCTCCTCACACGTGCTTTAAGCATCATATGTGGGAGGGACGGGATTAGTGCGGGCCCCAGTCCTTGGCAACTTCCCCGCTTTCATGCGTTCTGCCCCGGCCCATCAGGTCCTCCACCGCAGTCTTCGGCGGCTTTCCTTCAAACAGAACAGCATAGAGCTGCTCCGTAATGGGCATTTGGACATCATAATGTTTGGCCAGTGCATAGGCGGCCTGTGTCGTTCGTACTCCCTCGACTACCATGCCCATTTGGCGGAGCACTTCGTCCAGCGCCATGCCCTTGGCGAGCATGGAGCCCGCACGCCAGTTACGGCTGTGGCTGCTCGTGCACGTTACGATCAGATCCCCTACACCTGCAAGTCCAGCAAAAGTCAGCATATTAGCCCCCATGGCGGAACCGAGTCTGCCAATCTCGGCCAGCCCTCTGGTAAGGAGCGCTGCCTTCGCATTATCGCCAAAACCAAGACCATCCGATAGTCCGGCGCCGAGCGCGATAATATTCTTAATGGCTGCTGCTACCTCCACGCCTATGACATCCGGGTTTGTATAAACGCGGAAATAGGAATTGATAAAAAAGTCCTGTGCTTTCTCGGCAGCATGCTGTGACTGTGACGCAACAACCACCGTCGTCGGACATTGGCGCACAACTTCCTCCGCATGACTCGGTCCGGATATCACAACAATCTCTTCCTCGGCTCTTTGAAGCTCTTCAGCCAGTACGCTGCTCATACGCTTCAGGGTTACCTGCTCAAACCCTTTCGCCGCATGCACGCAAAGCGCGCTCTTCCTTATGTATGGCGCTGCCTGGGCCGCTACCTCGCGCATGGCGGAGGAAGGCGCAGCGAACAGAATCAGATCGGCTTCCCGGACAGCCGCTTCGATATCAGTTGTAGCGGCAAGCCGTTCAGGAAGGATTATATCCGGCAAATAACGGCTATTAGTCCGATTATCATTGATTTCGTTAACTTGCTCGGCATTCCGGCTCCATAAGGTTACTGAGCAGCCATTCTCCGCCAATACGACCGCTAGTGCTGTTCCCCAGCTGCCAGCAACTAGAACCGCCGCTTTCTTACCGGTCATGAGGCACCCCTTTCTTCGCCCCAAGCTTGTTCTCCTTGCCCTGCACTAATTTCTTAATATTCGTACGATGACGGATAAATGCATAGACTCCCAGCAGCAGACTCGTCCAGAAGATGGACGCTTCGGCATTAAATACGAGCATCATAACTGGCGCCAGCCCGGCAAAAATTAAGGAGCCGAGAGAGACATAACGGGTGATGGCAATGGATGCGATAGCCGCGATCCCCGCTACTAGGGAGGGAAGAAAGGCAAGGGATGCCATCACACCAATTGTTGTGGCGATTCCCTTACCACCCTTGAACCGAAACCAGACCGGCCAGTTATGACCGGTAATAGCGGCAAGCCCGCAAGCGGCCTGAATCCACCCATTACCGCCACTAAGCCAATACCCAAGCCACACAGCAGCAATTCCCTTGGCAACATCAAGGAGGAATACGGCCGCAGCCGGCCCCTTACCCAGTACGCGCAAGGTGTTGGTTGCCCCTGCATTACCGCTCCCATGGTTGCGGATGTCGATCCCTTTGACCCATTTAGCAATCAGTATGCTGAACGATATGGAACCTAGTAAATAGCTGATTACAATCGCTAAAACAGACTGCAGATTCATCTGCCCCTCTAATCCTCCTCGGACTTCCGGCGGGTCACAAGCCTAACCGGCGTTCCTTCAAATTCGAACGCTGCCCGGATTTTATTCTCCAGGTACCGCTGATAGGAGAAGTGCATCAGCTCAGGATCATTCGCAAAAATAACGATTGTTGGCGGTTTGACTGCGACCTGTGTTACATAATTAATCCGCAGACGCTTGCCTTTGTCTGTAGGAGGAGGATTGATAGCAATCGCGTCCGCTACCACATCATTAAGCAAATGAGTCTGAATACGCATCGAATGCTGCTCCGATACCCGGTTAACAACAGGCAGCAGCTTGTGAAGCCGCTGCTTCGTCTTCGCGGACAAGAATACGATCGGGGCATAAGTCATGAACAGGAAGTGGTCCCGGATATTCTGCTCAAAATGCTGCATCGTCTTATCGTCCTTCTCCACGACGTCCCACTTGTTCACAACAAAGACAGATGCCCGTCCAGCTTCGTGAGCATAGCCTGCGATATGCTTATCCTGCTCGATTATTCCTTCTTCCCCGTTAATGAGGATTAGAACAACATCAGCCCGTTCAATTGCCTTCATTGACCGCATTACACTGTACTTCTCGGTAGTTTCATACACCTTGCCGCGCTTGCGCATACCGGCTGTATCGATTAGTACATACTTTTGGCCGTCATGCTCAAAAGGTGTATCGATAGCATCGCGGGTTGTCCCGGCCACATCGCTGACAATAACCCGCTCTTCACCGAGAATGGCGTTTACCAGCGATGACTTTCCTACATTCGGTCTGCCAATAAGAGCTACCCGGATGACGTCTTCATCATACTCATCGTCCTCGATGACCGGCAGCTTCTCTACCACCGCATCAAGCAGGTCACCGATCCCTGTTCCATGAGCACCCGATATTCCAATCGGATCGCCAAAGCCCAGGCTGTAAAACTCATAAATATCATCTGAACGCCCCTGGTTGTCCACCTTGTTAACGGCTACAACAACCGGCTTGCGTGACCGGAACAGCATATGCGCAACTTCATCATCTGCATGCGTAAGTCCTGCCTTGGCATCTACCATGAAGACAATAACGTCAGCCTCTTCTACTGCAAGCTCGGCCTGCATACGGACAGATTTCATAATCTCGTCCTCGCCGTCAATCTCAATGCCTCCGGTATCCACAATACTGAAGGCTCTGCCGTTCCATTCCCCGGAGCCGTACAGACGGTCCCTCGTTACACCGGGCTTGTCTTCCACGATCGCCAACCGGTCACCAATGATCCGGTTGAAAATGGTGGATTTACCGACATTTGGCCGCCCGACAATCGCCACTACGGGTCTTGCCATCTATTCCACTCCTTCAAAAATTCTCACGATAACCATCATAGCAAAAAACCTCGGGCTTGGCTAACATTTCATTTGTCGCCGTGTTTCACCAAGACCAGAATACCGTTCTTTAAATCGTGTACACTAGCATCCAATATTTTTTCGAGTAAAAACGCGGTCTTCTCCTGTTCTTCGCGGCTGGACTCGACAAATATGGGGGCTCCCCCGGCGACCGTTTCCCGGTCACATGTCACGATGGCTGCAATTTTAGCCACTCGCCCTTCCCTCCTTATGGTTTACACCGGCTTCGGTCGGCATTCGGACAGCGGACTCCAGAATCGGTACCCGCTCGACGATCTCACGCGCCTTACTTTCATTCTTCTCCTGAGGCAGCATAAAGATAGCAAGCCTGCCGTCCTTCATATCCAGCTTTGCAAGCGGGACTAAAGCCGGTTCCCCTTCATCCCGGTAAACGCCAAGAAGAGTAGACAAATCATATAGAATAGCCTGTCGTTGTCCCAGATTGGAAATCGTAGCTTTTCCGTTGGGATTATACGGAGTTAATACGATGCCAATCCCGCGCTCCCTAATAATCCCTTGGTTGACCTCCAGACCTACATTCATCATGTAGATATCATCCACGAACAAGTCCGGCCCATCCTGCCTCACCTTCGCAACTGAGGCAGAAGCGATATGCGAGATAGATTTCCCCGAACGGAGCTGACGAACAGCCAGCAGCATTAGAAGAGCTGCTCCAATTCCAGCATACCACTCCCAAAGTATCGCTGCCAGACTGGTTGTAAATGCCGCCAGTATGACCAGATAATTCCTTCCCTCAAAAACCATGGCAATCCCTTCTATATAGGTTGCGCCCCGAGGTACGAGTTCAAGCCGGTCAATGACCGTCAGTGTCTCCCTCTCCATCTTGCGGACATCCCGGAACTGTTGAGCAGCCAGCGCCAGAAAAGTTATGGCGGTATAGTCCTTATTAAGCAAGGCCGGAACTGCCACAGCACCCAATGCTGCTGCTATGACACCAAGGGATATATGAATAATACGACCATGCGGGTATGTCGGGTACTGGCGATAGTCGGTGTGAAGCATATAAAGGCGAGCAGCCATACCGGCTAGGACGCCCAGTAAAATACCGATCGTCTGCTTATGCGCGGCCAGAAATTCCGTCATGTGCCTGTCTTCCCCCTTATCTGTGAAATGCTCTCAAGCATCTGCCTGCCTGCTCTGCGTAATTTTGTAAAGAGGCTTAAACCGGCGGACAACAGGACGGTCATCAGGCGTACAGCCGTAATGGACAGCAGGAAGCTGTCCAGAAGAACACGGCTGTCGAGTAGAGATGTACCACTCCATGTCAGCTGCTTCAGCGGCAACAGAGCGGAACCGAGTTCACCGATCGTGGAAGAAAACGCCAGTACGGCAAACTGATCACGGAACCTGGTAGACATAAATACTGCTGCCAGCGCAGCCAGAAGCGGTGCATCGGCATCCGGATGAAGAATCACGAACACGGGATCAAACCAATAGAGCTTACGGATCCAGATCCAAGCCGCTGCCGTAAGTAAGGCAGTCAAATAAAGATAGGTTTGTTGGACACCTGCTTCATGCTTGGCTATTGAGAGCTGAGCCCAAAGCCAGAACCAAACTATAGGCAGCAATACGTAGTAAATAGGCCTGCCAGCAGATATAAGCACGAACAGGATTAACGGGACTGTGAAGAAGACAGCCGCTGGCACACTGCAGCTGCCAAGGAGCTCACGCCGCCAGCCGGTCATAATCAGGATCATGCCTGACAGCAGCAGCCATACAGATAGATATCCGGCAATCAAGACACAACCTCCTTATAATCCTATTATGTGCCAAAGCATGCCGGCATACTCGGTCTGCTGACTGACTCCTGCGAAGCCGTGTATATAAAAAAGAACTGCCGCCTGCAGATTACCTGCAGGCGGCAGTTCTAGCGATTAAGTTGCGATCACTTAAACTTGCTGAGTTTGTCACCGAAGCGCTCACCAAGGGTAAAGCTCATGCTCTCCTTGTTCATGCTTACGTTCGGGTTATTAATTTCTTCCTTAGGAGCACGGGATGGTCTCTCCGGTCTTGCCGAAGGTTCCGGTGCTTCTTCCGTTTCTTTAATGGAAAGGCTTATACGCTGTTCAGATGGAATGAAGTCCAGAACTTTAGCCTGCACCTCTTGACCTTCCTTCAGCACCTCAAACGGAGTTGCAATATGACGATGTGCGATTTGGGAAATATGAACCAGACCTTCAACGCCAGGAGCTACTTCAACAAATGCACCGAAGTTAACAAGACGTTTTACTGTACCTGTTACAACGTCACCCACTTTGAACTTGTCGGCAGCTGTTTCCCAAGGTCCAGGCTGTGCAGCTTTCATGCTCAGGCTGATTTTGCCTGCTGCCGGATCAACCTTCAGTACCTTAACGCGAACCGCTTGGCCTTCTGTTACAACATCCTTCGGATGCGCAACATGCTCCCAGGACAGCTCGGATACGTGTACAAGACCATCGATTCCGCCGATATCCACGAAAGCGCCGAAAGGAGTCAAGCGCTGTACTGTTCCCTCAATCTCTTGGCCTATTTCAAGCGAAGACATGATTTGCTGCTTATTCGCCTCATATTCTTCCTCAAGCACTTCTTTGGCCGAAAGAATCACCTTGTTGTTCTCGCTATCGATTTCCTTGATCTTAACGCGCAGCGTACGACCTTTGTAGTCACTGAAATCCTCTACAAAATGACGCTCAACCATCGAAGCCGGAATGAATCCGCGAACGCCGATATCGGCAACCAGACCGCCTTTGACTACATCGGCAATCGTGACTTCCAGAATTTCGCCCTTCTCGAATTTCTCCTGAAGCTCACTCCAGGAACGCTCAGCGTCGATAATGCGCTTGGAGAGGACAAGCTTTTCCTTATCGTCGTCAATGCTGACCACTTTAAGTTCAACCTCTTGGCCCACTTGTACCGCCTCTGCCGCATTATCCAGATGAACAGCGGAAAGCTCCCGAAGCGGAATTACGCCGTCGTATTTATATCCAAGGCTGACGTAGGCTTGGTTGTCTTCAATTTTGACGATCGTACCTTTAACCGTATCGCCCTTCTTGATCGATACCAAATTGTCCATCGTCTCTTCGGTGATGCTTTCCGCTGCTGCGGATTCCTGTACCTTAGTTTCTTCTGACATGTGAAATAACCTCCTCGATTCATACCCCAACTTTATTTAAACCTATCGCAGTGTTTTGAAACACTCCGCAGGATTTAAAATAAAATCATTGTTCTTGTTATTATAGAATAAGGCATGTGTGAAAAGCTAACTAAGAATAGTTACCTGCTCAGCTCACGAATGTGAGCCATAATGACGTCAGTAACCCTCTCAAGCAGCTCGGGCTCCTTATCATCTGCAAAAATGGACAGGTCTACAGGGGGGCCATAGCGGACGACAACCTTGCCGAACAGCTTATAGCTGCCATTAATCGCGACCGGAATAACGGATGCACCGCTGCGCAGTGCAATCATGGCCGCGCCCTTCTTGGCTGCCCCTTCCATACCGGGAACACTTCGCGTTCCTTCAGGAAATATCCCCATCACATGACCATCCTTCAGCAGCTGCAGCGCCAGCTTGATGGATTCCTTGCTGACTCCGCCCCGCTTAACCGGAAAAGCACCGATTGCTGTAAGCAGAGCGCCTAATGGTTTGAAGGTAAACAGCTCAGCTTTGGCCATAAAGTGAACGCGTCGGCGTACCTTAAGGCCAACTGCTGGCGGATCAAAGTTACTGATATGATTGGAACAGAGCAGAACAGGACCCTGTGCCGGAACATGTTCCAGCCCTTCGGCTCTAATCCGGAATAAAAGTGTGTATATCACATCAAGCAAGAACTGGCATATCCGGTATATCATTGTGATTTCGCCTCCGCCATCCGGCTGCGGCCCAGCTCCATAATCCGCTGCACGACTTCATCGATCGTATAGTTCGTGCTGTCCAGCAGAACTGCGTCCTGTGCCATAACAAGCGGAGACACAAGCCTTTGCTCGTCCATTCGGTCCCGTTCGGCGATCTCCCTCTCCAGTTGCACCAGCGTATATCCCTGATCAGCACCGGATTCGTTGTACCGGCGTCTCGCCCGCTCTTCAACCGATGCGGTCAGGAACACCTTTAACTCCGCATCCGGGAGAACATGGGAACCGATATCTCTCCCGTCCATGACAACGCCTTTGGTAAGCGCCAGCTTACGCTGCTTGTCAACAAGACTGGTTCTGACTGGCTCTACTGCAGCCACTGCCGATACACCTGCTGTTATCTCCCGTGACCGGATTAATCCAGTAACATCTTCTCCATTCAGGAACACCCGCTGAACAGGGTCCCCCGGCTTCAATGTTATATCCAGATTCCTCACGAGATCATCTAACAGATCTTCACGGCTAATGTCGATATCAGACCGCTGTACGGCGAGTGTCACGGCTCTGTACATAGCTCCAGTATCAATATACACATATCCCAGCAAGCTGGCTACACGGCGGGCGACAGTGCTTTTGCCCGCTCCTGCGGGACCGTCAATCGCAATGTTGATCCGGTCTCTGTTAGTATGCTGCTCTATCGTTGCCAAAAAATAATCCCTCCACCATCAGGTAAGCAGGAAGCCCGAGCTTCACAGCACCCCAAGAAAAAAGCAGGCACGGCCTGCGAACGTGAAAATTATACCACACTAAAAACAGAGATGCAAAAGGCATCCCCAGTATAAGGGATGCCTTCCAGTCTTTCGGTCAGCAAGAGCCAGTTCCTGACCGGTTCATACTGAAGTGCAGCCTGCGCTATGATTAAGGCTGCTAACAAGGCCATCAGACACAAGAAGAGCCGGAAGCTGATCTCGTCAGCAATCCGGCTCCATTTTTCGCAATTGGTGCAGCCGCCGGCAAGCTTGCGCTTTCCCATAAACCCCTGGCACATCCTTCCGTGTTTAGAGTATAGGGTGCCCGCCCAAGCTGCCGGTTATGCGCATATGGCAGGCTACTGCTTACGGACTTCCAGCTGTCTTTCGAAGCAGAAGCGAATAATTTTTTGCCGTTCGGCATCCGAAATACTGATGTACTTCACCATAACCTGCTTACGCCCGGATTCCAGCGTTCTCACGCGTACGATCTCTGCCTTGAAATTAGCATGTTCGACAGAACCGTTCTTGTAAGTCAGCAGCAGCCAGCATTCCAGTGTATCGCCCGATTTAAGCTCGAATGAGCCTTCAGTTAGAAAGGAAATTCCGCCACCGCCGACATCATCTGTCTGAACGATAAACCGCTTATCACCATTGAGCCTGACAGCCATTTCCAGCTCAGCCGAAACCCTCAAAAAGCTGCGGCGCTGAATTTTGGTAATGGAATCCAGCTCTGGCAGCCTGATCTCTACCAACCGCAGTACATCCTGCCTGAAGCCAAGCACATGGGAGGTGAAATAATGCTTCACTCCCTCTTCATTGAGGAAAAACGCGGACAGCTCGTCCCCTAGATAAAGCTTCTTAAGCCGACCGGTCTTCTCATCCAGCGGAATTTCGATCAGCAGCCGGCCTTCCTGTATGTCGGCAATCCTTGACTTATACTCAATCTTTGCTTCTTCTTCATCTGAAGAAGCAACCTGCAGAATCAAAATTTGGTTCACTCTAGGCAGCAATGGACTCCCTCCTCCATAAGGCTGATTATAACATGGAGGATTGAGATTCAACTACCACAAAATAGCCCTTTTCTCCTATTCCATTGATTCAAACCGCTCAATCTTCTCTTCCTGTCCCGTATCGGCATTGATGTATATTCTGTAGCTGCCACCGTTTATATTACCTGTAAACTCATAGCAGAGCGTCTCCTCACCCATATCGTTTTCAATGAGGGCGAGCCGTTCACTTTTCAAACGAAGGGCAGGGTTTAATGCCTTACGTGCCTCTTTACTGTCCAGGGACGGCTTTGAGATGGTACGCTCATGGTGCGCATACACGAAATCCGCTGCCTGCAGCCCAATGATATCCCCGTTGTCCAGTGCTACCTTCACCGTCAGCTTCTCGGGATAGATCAGAACCTCATCCTGCAAGGCTGCAAATGTCAGCACAATGGCATTGTCTGTGCGGTCAAAGCTGATTGCCTGCATGTTGGGATAGCCATGGGTACGAAGAAATGAGGATGCAGCCTGCTCCGCAGTTCCCACGTCTACCGCAGGACTATCCACATCGCGGGGGTTCAGGTACCAGATCATCCGTCCGCCATTTTTGGTAAAATCCATCTTAATTTGCCGGTCGGAGTTCGGGTCGCTTACCACCGCAGAATAGGTTTGATATTCTGTGCCTTGTCCATTCTCCTCGACCTGTATGACTGACGCGTCTTTAATTCCGAGAAAATGAGAGGCAGATTGCCGGATATCTTCTGCGGACTTGGTTTCACCCTGCAGAAGCTTTAGAGTACGCTTCTCATACATTCGGGTAACAGAAGGCCCCCAGTCCAGCTCAGGGTATTCGCTGACCTTCTTGTCAACCGTCCGGAAGCCGTCCACAAGGGTATTCCCCTCTTGCTCCTCGCTTGAGGCAAGAGCCAGCTCAACATCCATCCATCTTAGATTCTCCTGCAGCACCTTAGTCTGCATGCCCTGCAGGTTAGTCGCGATGTCTTCGGAATTTTTGTAAAGCGTGAGCAGCATATCGTATTCTTTTTGCGTGAGCGGCTCTTTTGTCAAATCCCGGATCGCTGTCTTGTATGAGAAATTCGCGATCTTCGAGAGAAATTCTTCCGTACGCGTGAACGGCAGCAGTGTAAGCGGCAGCTGATTGATTTCATTCTGAGCTTCGTTCGTAATGCGCCAAACATTGATCAAGCCTTTGCGGTGATAAGCTTGTGAAGTCGAGTTAACCGCCAAGGTGTTACCAAGCTCCTCATGCAGCTTATCCACATGATAGGTCAGATCGTGAAAAGCCCTCTGATACTGATTTTCCGCCTTGATCAAAATCGAATTCTTTTCCTGATGCTCCTGATACCCCCAATAGGCTGAGCCAACCAGCAGCAGGGCTGCTACGGGAAACAGGACTGCGCTTAACCGTTGGTACATAAGGCAAAAGCTCCTTTCATTAACAAACCTGCCATTAGTGTGGTTTGTCGAAAGGAGCTTTATGCATGAGTTATTGGTTGTTATACCAATTGCTCTTCGATCTCGAAATCCTCGGTATTATTGCAAAGACATTGCTTAAAACCGGTATCAATTCCGCCTTTGTCACGCTTACCCCGCAGCACAAACTTCTCACCGCATTGATTGCAGCGTATTCTCACTTTAACCCTTACATTCTCCATAACAACCTCCTGGATAAGTTAGCAACTTTGTCCTTAGGCATTATGGACGGAAGACTCACATTTTAACCTCGTCCTCACGCCCTACAATCCGGAAAGGGGAGTGTGCATTGGCTCTGCGGATCTTGGCCATGCCTCTAATCCACAGCACAATCATCAAAGGAATAATAAAGTATATCCACGTCGTTTCAGCAGTTAGCATGATGTAGTCGTACAGGCCGTGCCAGAACAGCGGCAGGGCCAGCGAGAAGGCCAGCAGACGTCTAGTCTGCTGTTTCTCGGCAAATTTTGCTTTCCCCACGTAATAGCCCATCATGACGCCAAACAGCGCATGCGCCGATACCGGCAGCAGAGCCCTGACGAGCAGAGAACCAAACGTGGAAGGCATCAGAAGCGCGTACAGCACATTCTCCAGCGTGGCGAAGCCAAGCGAAATAGCAGATGCATAGATAATGCCGTCATATGGTTCATCAAAGATCGTATGATTGTAGATGATGTGATAGAGCACAAACCATTTAATGACTTCTTCGACGCCCGCAGAGATGACATAAGCGTAGATGAATGGCTCTTCTCCCAACCACAGCATAAGCCCCCGCTGTACAATGACGATCGGCAGCACAATCAGTACGCCGACAAGGAACATTCTCGCCACCATATGGAAGGGTTCTGTATCATACCGGTCTTTCAAATAAATATAGACTAGCAAAGACACGCCTGGAGCAATGGCTGCCGCCAAGATCGAGAGCAGCAGCATCTAACGCCTGTCACCTCCTTTACTGTAAAGCGAGCTATACCCAGCCGCGTAACCGTGCGGCCTCTGCGGCTTTCCTCACACCAACCATATAAGCGGCCAGCCGCATATTGACCTTGCGTGTACGGTGAACGTCGACGACCTCACGGAATCCGCGGACCATCATCGTTCTCAGCTTCGCATCCACCTCCGGCTCGGACCAGTAATATCCCTGATTGTTCTGTACCCACTCAAAGTAAGAGACTATGACGCCCCCCGAGCTAGCCAGAACATCAGGTACGATAAGCACACCGCGATCATTCAAAATATTGGTTGCCTCAAGCGTGGTTGGCCCATTGGCCGCTTCTACAATGGCACCTGCTTTAATCCGCGGAGCGTTATCCGCTGTAATCTGGTTCTCGATGGCAGCGGGCACGAGAACGTCACATTCCAGCTCCAGCAGCTCGTCATTGCTGATGGTCTTGCGGAACAGGTTCGTCACGGCTCCGAATGAATCACGCTTATCAATCAGATCCTCAATATCCAGCCCGTCCGGATCATGAAGCGCCCCGTGGACATCAGATATTCCAACCACCTTCGCTCCCGCATCAAACATAAACTTAGCCAGATAGCTGCCTGCATTCCCGAAGCCCTGGATGACAATCCGGGCATCCTTCAGCGGTGTCCCCATGACGGCAAGCGTCTCCTCGATCATTATAGCCACGCCCCGTGCAGTAGCTGTTTCCCTGCCAAGCGAGCCGCCCAGCACGATCGGTTTGCCGGTGATAAAGCCCGGAGAGTCATGTTCCCGGAGCCGGCTGTACTCATCCAGCATCCAGGCCATAATCTGAGAATTGGTCATAACATCAGGAGCCGGTATATCCTTGTTGGGTCCTACAATTTGACTGATGGCACGAACGTAACCCCGGCTCAGTCTCTCAAGCTCCCGGAACGACATGCTTCTGGGATCGCAGATGATACCGCCCTTCCCGCCCCCGTATGGGAGATCGGCTATGCCGCATTTAAGAGTCATCCAGATGGATAACGCTTTTACCTCTTCCTCGGTCACACTCGGATGGAACCGAACGCCTCCCTTAGTCGGACCCACAGCATCGTTATGCTGTGCACGGTATCCGGTAAACACCTTTACACGTCCATCATCCATACGGACTGGTATCCGGACTGTCAGCATACGCAGCGGTTCCTTTAACAGCTCGGCCATATCGGTACCATAGCCAAGCTTTAATAACGCTTCTTCAATAATTGTTTGAGTTGCTGCAAGCATCTCCTGATGATTATGCGATGCCATGGGATATCCACCACCTTCTACCAGTCTATTATGAACGGCTGCCCGTCTGCCTATGCGTGTTAATGGCGCCTCCCATGGAAAGACAAAAGAGCGCCTGCCGGATTTATGATCCGGTTCAGATGCTCTTTCGTTATACGATTATTCAAAATGATTGCATATTTCCTTCACTGCCCCTGCAGCAATCACAACCTTGCCGTACTCTTCGAGTACAGCAGAAGTAACGGAAGCAGCATCGCCGTATTCAGCGAGCAGCGCTATAATCGCATGATATTTGGAAGGCTCGGAGCCTGCAGGATCAAATGCAAGCATGTATTTGCCCTGATAGGCGTAAAGCCGTCCATCCTCTGTGATACCGGATGAAAGCAGTTTCTTGGAAACCGAGATGACGTCCTCAAAATCACGGAACGCATACATGACTGTATCACTCTGTTCGAGCGTAACTTCCATCTCATAAACCTCATCATCATGATCATCATCCGTCTCGGGATATCCGATATGATGGCTGTCCGTTTTGCCGCGGGTGACGATCACGACCATGCCTTGGGCCGGAAGTGCAAACACTTCAACCGCGAGAGGCCCGCTTGCGTCGAAGCCGAGTTCGCTGTAAGCTTGCTCCATCATCTCACTGAACAGCTCATGAACTTTCGGGATTTCGCGCCACATATCCTCTTTTTGGATCCCCCGTTCAAGGAGGTCGTCGAACGTCAGGAAAATGCGGATCTTGTCCTGACTAAGCCGTTCGATCTTCATGCAAGGAACCCCCCTTTGCAGCATCGGTTATAACATCGTATGAACCGTATTAAGATATGTGATAATAAATTATATGTATCTATGTTATCATGTCTGCTTCTGAAATGCACTATTTGGACCTGAAAAAGAAATTGGCCCGGCCGCCTATATTTACAGGCGGCCGGGCCAATTTAGACAGTCTGATTAATTCGACGCAGTCGAGGCGGCCGTATCAGCCGGAGTGGCTGCTTCCGTCATGATTTGTGCCGCCTGGTTCTTCACCTCAGGGTCACTTGTCACAAGCTGCGCAATCATATTCCAGGAGCTGTCCTGGCTCTGGATATTGCTGCCGGTCGCGTTGAAAGCAGCATTTTGAGCCGCAGTATTTTGGGCCGCAGCCTGATTTGGCTGCTTCTCTTTGCCGAATTTACGGTCAAGGGCATTCTCGATCATTTTTCCCTTGGCTCCTGCTACTAGTCCGCTTGCCGCATCCCCAACCCATGCAAAGGACCCCGGACGCCTTTTTGCAAGATAGGCAGCAGCCATAACACCTACGATCCCACCGACCAAAAAACCGCTCATTCTCATAACGGGTACCTCCCTTATTAATTCGGTTCCTGGATTAGTTTGTCCTGTTCATCTTCAGCAATCCGGATCAAAATAAGGAAAGTGAGGGTTCTGGAAGTGATATCGGGGTAATGCTAGAATAAATTACAATTATCTAGCATATGGAGGTTACCATGCAAACCAAGCGCTATTCTTTCGTTGCCATACTTATCCTTGCCTTCACGCTTGCGGCCTGCGGGCAAAACGAAAACATGAATGCTGTTCACCCCGAGCAAACCGCTGAAACTGACAACAGCCCGGCGGGTACTTCACCGGAGAAACCAGAGTCCTCCGTTACCCAGCCGGATGATAACACAATAGAAGTAGCACCCGGCCAGGCACCAAAAAATACCGGGGGTAACGCAGAGAATGCAGCTGAGGCAGCGGACAGTACGGAGTCAGATTCCTCCGATGAAGAAAAGCCAGCTTCTCCACTCTACCGTATGAACGATGCGTACCGATTCATCCCTATTGATGAGAATACGCCCTCAAAAGTGGTTCTGCTGACCTTCGATGACGGGCCGAAAGAGCATGAGCTTTTGGAAAGCATGCTCGGCACGCTGGAGAAGCATAACGCCAAGGCGGTTTTCTTCGTTAACGGCTATCGTGCGAAAGCAAATCCCGAGCTGCTCAAGTTGATTGCTGACAGCGGCCACACCATAGGGAACCATTCCTGGGATCATATCGACCTGAAGAAAGAACAAGCTGATGAGGTCAATAGGCAGATAAGTGATGTTCAGGAGCTGGTTAAAGAAGTAACGGGCAGCCAGCCCAAGCTGTTCAGGCCGCCGTTCGGCTCTGGAGACGACAAAGTGAAGGAAATCGCTAAGGAACATGGGATGCTGTACATGACCTGGTCGAACGGTTCGCTCGATTGGGACCCAAAGAACAAAAACAAACCGGACGCCGTCATCACCAATGTTATGGATCAACTGCATCCGGGAGCCAACATACTAATGCATGAACTGCCGTGGACAGCGGAGGCTCTTGAGCAGCTGCTTGCTAAGCTGGAAAACAAGGGATATGGCTTTATTGATCCAAAGACTATTCAGGCCGATTACAATAACGAAGAGTAAGCAAATGTGCCTCGGCAGGCGCGCGCAGCCGCAGCGGGATTTTGGAAGTGCCGAATCCCCGGCTGACTAACATCCGGCATTCCCTGCCGATTGCTGCACCGGATTGCTGCAGCTGAAACCATCCTCTTGGGAACAGCTTCAGCGATCTGGAATTAATGACAGCGCCTGCGAAGGGAACGACGATCTGTCCGCCATGTGTATGACCTGCCAAGATTAGATCTATCCTGTTCCCTTCGCCGCCAGGCAGCCTTTCTGCAATAATGGGATCATGCGCGAGAAGAAGTGTAAAAGGCTCTTTCCTGCCCGCAGTAGCTTCGTCATTATTTCCCAGTGCAAGTCCGAGCCGATCTCTGCGGGTTTTTGGATCATCGACACCGGCCAGTCTGATCACACTTCCATCCTGCTTTTCAAGCATAACGGACTCGTTCACCAGAACCCGCACCCGCTCTTCATTAAGCAGAACCTCCAGCTCCCGGACAGGCTCATCATGATCATGATTGCCGTATACCGCATATACCGGTCCAAGGCTTGAGAGCAATTGTACATTCGCTCTGGTCCGCTCCAGCGGAACGCCGCCTTCTCGAAGATCACCGCCAATAAGCACCAGATCCACACCTTCGGATAGCACCGGATCATCAAGAAGCTTAAGAGGCAGTCTCCTCCGGTGAATATCACTGACAAAAAAAATCCGCGTCCCGTCAAAGGACGCAGGCAGATGATTAAGCCTCACTTCTTCAGAATGGACTGCTGTACAGTATGCCTCCTTCAGCATCCAAATAACAACAAATGCCATGATCCCGGCAGACAGCAAAGCAGCCGCAGTGAACATTCAATCGACCTCCGTGACTGTCTTGTTAATCAGATATGAAGAGAGCCGGATATTCATTGCCCGGACATTTGGCGTCCATACCAGAAAAGCCCGGCAGCAAGGGCCATAAAAAGAAAAATCAAGGAGTTGTAAAACCACTTGGTCACCTGCTGCTTGCTTGATGGGTGCTTTACCCGGCGCGGGGGAAGCGCCTCCTGATCGGGTTTTTGCACGATATCTTGATTGGCCGGCACAGCCGGCTGTCCGCGTTTCATTCCCCTGCTCATGTTTCCCTCCGGAATCGAATAATGAGTCCCATAACCATATCTATTGCAAAATGTGCTGCTATCGGCGCCCACAGTGTACCCGTCTGAATATAAATCCAGCCAAGCGCATAGCTGATAGAAAAAACAAGCCCGGTCGGAATCCAGTGTCTCAAATACCGCACATGAATGGCCGCAAAGAGAATACTCGTCCAGTATGGGCCGAAGGCGTGCTGCAGGGCTCCTCTGAAGAGCATCTCCTCACATACGGCTACAACAAATGATATCACCAGTATATGCCAGACAGGTCTCCTACGGAACAGGCGTTCATTAACGCCTCCGTCATCCGCCGCCTCTTCCGGTATCCACCTGGACAAAATAAGATCGACCGCCACAACAGCTGCCGCCAAACCGAACCCCCAATAGAGAAAAGCTGGTCCTGCAGGAAGTACCAAAAGCGAAAAAGGATTTCGCCCCTGAAAAAAAATCCATGCCAAACCGATAATAAGTGTAAGAAGTTGTGTGAGGTACAAATTCATCAGCAGCATCCGGTCATCCAGTTCATCTACTGAAACTTTCCGGATTTTGATGTTCTTGATGTCGAATTTTTTCATAATTCCCTTCCTATCACAAGGTTCGTTATTCCCTTTTTTGTCATTATAACCTATACTATTTAAGACACATACCGCCATAATTCGACATCTATCAACTTTACCCACTACATATATTGAAGGAGATTGTCATGGAAAAGCGTTTAACTCGTACCGAAATGCTGTTCAGTCTTGGATTTATCTTTATGCTGGTCGTAGCGGTTGCCGCATTTCTGTACGGCATGAAGGTCGGTGCTGAAGAAACCGAAGCCAAATACGTCCCGAGCAAAAAGTTGAATGCTGAGGTTGCTGAGAAAGACACCGCGTACCAGCAGCAGGACCTTGTATCCTACTATCATACCGTATTTTTACCATATCGTGAATTTTTGAATGAATGGATAGCTGAGACGGACCGAATGAAGATGGGCTTAACTGAGGAGCCTGCCGGAAAATTAAAAGAATTGGCTGCGATGGCGGACAAGCAGTACAAGGAAGCCGCTAAAGCTTCCCTTCCGGCCGCTTCGCCGCTTCTTGTCGACGCTCATACCAGCACATTGAAAAGTCTCAAGCTGTTCAAGCAGGCTGCTGAAGCGCAAGCAGCCGCTGCCCAAAGCAGAACATCGGCAGATACTGCCGCCCTGCTCTCCAAGGATGCCTACTACAAGCAGGCTGCCGATTATGCCCTGCAGAGCCAGCAGGAATATTACAGTGCCATGCTGAAATGGGGATCTGCTGTCAATAAGAAGATACCCGGCAATTATGAAGCTCCGAGCCTTCTCGATCTTGCGACCTGGAAAGCACAGCCTATTCTCGTAAAGAACAAGCTGATTGCTGATCAGCTGGGGGCACGCAAGCTCCTTACCAGCTATCAGCCTCAGGATATGACAGCGCGCATCGATGCTTTCATTTCGTCTGGCCAGGCTGCCAAAATGAAAATCAAGACTGTCTCCGCCATCATTGACCTGCTCCTGGGAACAGAAGCCGTACGGGGCGGAGACTTCATGTCCAATAAAGCAAGATTCTACAGCAAGGAGCTGCTGCCGCAGCTGCCGTTCTTCATCTCTTAATCGTATTGGAATCCGTTCAACAACGCTGCAGCCGCTATTCCGCCAGTAATATTGCGGAGGCGGCTGTAGCCTTGTCTGGACATATAGCTGCACACATGAATGCTGCGCACGCCGTGGGCGCAGAGAATATACCATTCTCTCTCCTTAGGCAAAGATTGCAGCGATTCTTGAATCGTACTCATAGGAATATGCTTCGTGCCCGGCAGGTGATAGTAGTCCCATTCCTCCTGCTCGCGGACATCTATAATACTGGCTGTGTCCACCCGGCCCTCTTCTAGCCGCTTGAACAATTCCACCGGGCTTATATCCTCCCACTCATCCGCCATCTTATATCCTCCATCTCGTTCAATATCACTGTGCCGTATTATGACATAAAGAGGCACAATACGCCAATTACGCTTGAATGATAACGAAATTTTCACATTTCATCAAGTTTGCCGATTGCATTCTTGCGCACTAATGCTTTAAAATAGGAAAGGACAAGATAATTATTCCGTGGTAGCAGGATTAACCTGAAGCATGGAATAAGCTATACTTACAAGAGCCGTTACTCGTCGTAGCGTAAGCTCACATGCGAGTAACGGGAACGAGCTAAACAGCAAGCAATGCCGGTCTAACTCTCGTCCCGCCGAAGCGAACGGTACCGGGAACGGGAGTTTTTTCCTTTTACCACCACTATGATTATGGAGGCGTGTTGCATTATGTTTAAAGTACTCGTATCGGACCCCATCAGTGACCTTGGTATTCAGCAGCTTGTCGATGCTGATGATGTATCAGTCGACAAGAAGCCTGGCCTTAGCGAGGACGAGCTGGTCGCTATTATCGGCGAATATGACGCACTGCTCGTGCGCAGCCAAACCCGTGTTACCGAACGGATCATGGATGCGGGCAAACAGCTTAAGGTTGTAGGGCGCGCAGGCGTTGGTGTTGACAATATCGACCTTCCGGCAGCTACCGAGAGAGGCATAATCGTTATCAATGCCCCTGACGGCAACACAATCACGACTTGTGAGCATACATTTGCTATGATGATGGCACTTGCCCGTCACATTCCGCAAGCTTACGCTAAGACCATAAATGGTATCTGGGACCGCAAGACTTTCCTTGGCGTAGAACTTCGCAACAAGAAGCTTGGCGTACTCGGCATGGGCCGGATCGGCAGCGAGGTAGCATCACGAGCCAAAGCGTTTGGCATGGAAATCCTCGCCTATGACCCGTTCCTGACTGAAGACCGCGCCAATAAGCTGGGCGTTAAGCTGTCTTCCGTAGAAGACATCGTCCGTAATGCGGACTTCATGACTGTCCATACTCCGCTTACCCCTGAAACCCGCCACATGATCGCGGGCCCGCAGTTCGAAATCATGAAACCCGGCATGCGGATCGTTAACTGTGCCCGCGGCGGCATCATTGACGAGCAGGCACTAGTGGAAGCAATTGATAAAGGTATCGTAGCAGGCGCTGCCTTTGACGTATTTGAAGTGGAGCCGCCAGAGAAGGATCACCCATTCCTGACGAACCCTAAAATTATCGTAACTCCTCACCTTGGTGCATCGACCGTCGAGGCTCAGGAAAATGTTGCGATCGATGTTTCCGAGCAGGTCCTTCATATTCTTCGCGGCGAAGCGTTCAAGAATGCCGTTAATATGCCTCCTGTACCAGGTGATGTCCTGAACAAGCTGCAGCCTTACTTCTCCCTTGGCGAGAGACTGGGCAGCTTTGCCGCTCAGCTTGCGCATGGTGCAGTTGAAGAAATCACCGTCAGCTACTCAGGCGATCTCGCAGATGTGGATACACAGCCGCTGACCCGTTATGTTGTAAAGGGTGTGCTGTCCCATCATCTTGGTTCAGATCAGGTCAATCTGGTTAACGCGATGCACCTGGCAAAGACCCGTGACCTCAACATTGTGGTTAACAAGTCAACCGCCCACAAAGGCTTTACTAACCTTGTGACGGTTACCCTCCGCACACAGAGCGAGGAGCGTCTTGTAGCAGGTACACTGCTCACCGGTTATGGCACCCGCATTGTACAGATCGACAAGTTCCCGGTTGATGTCTCGCCGGAGGGCAACCTTATCCTTGTCAAGCACAACGATAAGCCGGGCATCATTGGCCGTGTAGGCACCCTTCTTGGCAACAATGACGTCAACATCGCGACTATGCAGGTAGGACGGAAACTGGTAGGCGGAGCGGCTATTATGGTTCTCACAGTGGATAAGGCAGCTTCCAAGGAAGTTATCGCTGAGCTTGTCAACCTGCCGGATGTTAACAAAGCTAAGGAAATCCTGCTCGTCTGATCGTAGAAAATAACCATTCAGGGCTGTCTCTGTGTCATTGCGAATGACACAGGGACAGCTTTTTGTATGCCTCATATCGTTCGTATACAAAAAACGGCCGGGCAGGGATACTTCCCTGAACGACCGTTATTGCAGTTCATTGTTTCACGAACAACAAGATTAAACCCTACGTTTCGCGCGGCTTGGACAGCACACCGGGCACTTCGACAGGAAGCATCAGGGTGAAGACTGTTTCTTCTCCCAGCGCACTGGCAACCTCTATTGTACCGTTGTGCGCTTCGATAATATTCTTTACGATTGCAAGGCCAAGCCCTGTTCCGCCGCTATTTCCCCGCGTACGGGCTTTATCCGCCTTATAGAAGCGTTCAAAGATAAACGGAATATCCTCCTTTGGGATTCCCTGGCCTTCATCTTTAACTGCCACTCTGGCATACAATTTATCCTTTACTACCGTTTCCTCAGCGGAAATGATGATCTCTTTTCTTTCGGGTGTGTGACGAATAGCATTGTCCAGCAGGTTCGTCAGCACTTGTTCCAGGCGATCCTCATCAGCTTGCGCAAGCAGGATGGGATGACCAGGCAGATAATAACGAAGTACAATTCCCCGGTCCTTAGCATAGACCGAGAACTTGCGGTGTACACGCTTGATCAATTCACTTAAATCTGCTTGTTCCAGCTTCATCTCCATGTGACCGGCTTCCATTCGCGCCAAATCAAGCAAGTCCTTCACCAGCCGGCCCATCCGCAGCGACTCGTCATGTATAACCTGGACAAGCTCATTGCGTTCTTCAGGGGAAGCTGCAATATCATCAAGCAAGGCCTCACTGTAGCCCTGCAGCATGGAAAGCGGTGTACGAATCTCGTGGGAGACATTTGCCACAAAATCTTTGCGCAGCTTCTCAAGACGGTATTCTTCTGTCACATTCCGAAGTACGGCTACCGCTCCTCTTACACTTTCCTTGGATTTCAGAGGAGCCATAACAATGGACCATACATCATTTTGCACATGCATCTTATCCGTCTGGTCCCTGCCCTGACGCAGGACATCCCGGAACAGCCCGTAAAGAGGTGCAGGCACGGAGCCGTACTTTTGGAGCTGTCCAGGATCATGCTCCCTGGAGATCGAGCTCCACTGCTCCATAATCTGTTCCCCTTCAGGGTTTGTCATAATAACCTCCCCGGTAGCATCAAAGGTAATAACAGCGTCCGCCATGCTGCGTAGAATGCTCGACAGATGATCCTTCTCGTGCTGCAAATCTCCTATAAGCTTATCCACTTCTGCTGCCATATGATTAAAGGTCCCGGCAAGCTCACCCAGCTCATCCGAGGAACGGATAGGCACTCGGGTCCGGTATTCGCCCTGGGCGATAAGATCAGCAGCCTTCTTCAGCTGAAGCAGCGGCTGTGTGATCTTGAACGATAGGAAAAAAGCAAAGAAGGTGGAAAGCGTAAAACCGATTATACAAGTGATGATGAAGAGCATCTTAACATCATCAGCATTCGTAAAGGCGATATCGATATATTGGAGCAGGAACATACCCAGTATAATCAGCACCACGGCCACCAGAGCCATGATCGTAGCCCACAGCTTGCCTACTACGCTGCGCAAGAACCGCAACACCATCTTACTTCGGCACCTCTAACTTATAGCCGACTCCCCAAACGGTCGTTATCATGGCCGCCGCATCCGGCGAGACCTTGTTCAGCTTCTCGCGCAGACGTTTGACATGCGTGTCTACCGTGCGAAGGTCACCGAAAAACTCGTAATTCCACACATCCTTGAGCAGATCCTCACGTGAGAATACCTTATCCGGCGAGATAGCCAAGTAATGCAGAAGCTCGTACTCCTTTGGTGTCAGGCTCACTTCATGTCCACCCGCCGTTACCCGGTGGGCATCATGCTCGATCACCAAATGAGGGAACACGATATTGTTGCTGGTGTTCGCCTCCTTAGACAAGAAAGCTGTTGCAGAAGAACGCCGAAGAATAGCTTTGACACGGTAGATAACTTCTCGCGGACTGAACGGCTTAACGACATAGTCGTCAGCTCCTACTTCAAAGCCCTGGACTCTGTTCATCTCCTCGCCTTTGGCTGTCAGCATAATAACCGGGGTAGCCTTAGACTGTCTAAGTCTCGAGCAGACCTCTATTCCATCCATACCAGGCAGCATGACATCCAGCAGAATGAGATCAAACTCATCGGTGGTAGCGATTCTAAGAGCCGTCTCACCATCCTCCGCTTCCTCAATGATAAAGCCTTCCTTCTCCAGATACATCTTCAGTAAGCGGCGGATCCGCTCTTCATCGTCAACGACTAGTATGCGGTGAATTTGTTCGGACATAGGTTGATACTCTCCTTTGGGAACGGTTATCCGTCAACCCCGGCGTATGAATGCAGGCCGGCAATAATGAGATTGACACCAATTAAAGTAAACATTACGACGATAAATCCGATTACAGCCAGCCAGGATGAGCGGTGGCCCTGCCAGCCGCGTGACAAGCGAAGATGGAGGTAAGCACTGTAGTACAGCCACGTAATCAAGGCCCAGACTTCCTTGGGATCCCAACCCCAGAACCGTCCCCAAGCCTGCTCCGCCCATATCATGGCAAAGATCAGAGCACCCAGCGTAAACACCGGGAAGCCGATTGCAATTGAACGGTAGCTGATTTCATCCAGATCCTCGGGATCGATTCCTTCCAGAGTCGGATGTATCACAGCACCGAGCGGCTTGCGGAACACCAGCCTCAGTATTCCATACAGCAGTGTACCGGCAATAATTGACCAGATCACCGTATTGAGCTTACGCCCTGCATTTACGCCATTCATCCAGGACGGCGCTTCGAAGAGCGGCGACTCCATGCCGAGGAAAGGCTCAACAGCAGTTGTTACGCTATTGTATGGCTTTACAATCGGCGGAAGTGTATATTCCACTGTATCTTCTGTAATGGACTCCGCACCTGTCTTGTCATATGAGATGTTTGTCTGGGTGAAGCTGGCCTGATAATCCATCCCTCTGAATAGGAACACAGCACCGATGAAGCCAACAATGACGATAATCACATACAGTGTGAATTCAATCCACCGCTGAGCGCGCTTTGCTGCCTTATCTGTACCCTTAAAGTCAATTACACGCAGAAGGTACATTAGTCCGGCCGCAAACCCGACCGCGAAAAACGCTTCTCCAAGTGCCGCAGTCGTTACATGAACCTTAAGCCAGTTGGACTGCAGCGCCGGGACAAGCGGCTGGACCTTCTGCGGAAATACGGCAGCATAGGCCACAATCACGATGGTCAACGGCAGCGCGAACATACCAAGCAGCGGAGACCGGTATATCAAGTAAATAATGGTGAAGGCGATCATGATGGACATGCCAAGGAAAGTCATGAACTCATACATGTTGCTTGTCGGTATATGTCCGGCTCCTGCCCAGCGCGTGAAGAAAAACACAAGATGAGCAGCTAGTCCAATCGTCGAGAAAACAAACCCGATTCTGGACCACTTGCGTACATGCTCCTCCGGCTTGCGGTTGCTCCACTTCCGGCCAGCCACCGCAATCACATAAAAGAGAAAAGCGAAGCAATACAGGAAAAACGCCGCAATAAAGGCGCTGCTGCTAATGTCTAACCAATTCACGTCTTGTTCCCTCCGTTATCAAGCGACTTCGGATCCACCTCAATGTCCACCTTGCGCAGAACAGCTGCTACGTCATTTCTCATACCGTACCAGTTCTTGTTCGTATGCGCGCCAAGAGACAAGATGCCGTTGTCGATTCGCAGCCAAATTCTTCGATGGTTCCAGTAAAACCCCATTACGAGGCCAATCATAGATATAGCAGCGCCCACCCATATATACGGCATCGCTTTATCGACCCGGATATTGAGGTGAGAAGTAGCGCCCGATATTTCCACCTCTTCCATGCTGTCTACCCGGAATTCAATCCGGTCCGCAAGCTCCCTATTCAGCAGATCCTGACTGAAGCGCTGCTTGTCCACCTGCTTGGGAAAATAAATAAATGTCTCCCCGGCTGGGTCCAAATCCGGACCCTTCACCAGAAACAGAAACGCCGGTGCATTGGGCTCTCGTGATTTCGTAGCCGGTTTCCCTTGTTCGTTAATGGTAAAATCCATGAAGCGGGTGATCAACTCCAGACGATAAGGTCCTAGCTCATACAACAGCTCGGGTTCCGTGATAGACAAGTGAAATGGCCCGTAGGCCTCGCCTGTTTTCTTGTCCACCAGCATCGGATTGACGGCTTTCAGCTTCGGAGTCGGATCGTAATCGAACTGGTACGCCTTAAGGCCCTTGTAGCTCAGCGGAGAGTTTACGATGATGTTATGTTCTGCCACCTTCTCCAGTACCGGATCACCCATGATGTCTGTGCAGTTGTCTACACATTCATATAGCTCAGCCTTGGTCTCATACTTCTTCGCCCGTGCCGTGTCCTGCAGCTCTTCAGGCAGCTCCTCATTACTGTAATAATCCACAGAAAACTCCACGTTCTTAAGATAATAGTTGGTATCCGCCAATCTGACGGTATCCCCTTCGGGCACAGCTGCATACGTATCCATATGCCAACCCGGAATACTGCGGGCTAGAACGGCCAGAAGAAACAGGATAAGACCGATATGGTTGATATACGGTCCCCACCGGCTGAAACGGTTCTTTTCCGCAAGCAGTGCATCCCCGTCACGGTAAACCTTATAGCGCCGCTTGCGCAGCTGCTCACCAAGTCTGGCCGTCCAGCCTTCGGTGTCCGTATCTTCAATCCGCCCTGTATACACAACCTTCTGTCTCGTAATAAACTGCAGATGCTTACGGATTTGCTGCTTATTCAATGCTTTATAAAGAGGAAGCACACGGTCGAGACTGCAGATGACCAGCGAAGTGCCAATCATGACGAGCAGTCCGATAAACCACCAGGATTCATACGTATGAGATAAGCCGAGCATATAATAAATTTTCCCCGGCAGCCCATAAGTGTCTTCATAATAGTCCGGATCATTGAAATTGATAAAGGTGCCTTCCTGCGGATAGATTGTGCCAAGCATGGCGCCAAGCAGCGTGATGACAATCAGAATAACCGCAATTTTTACAGAAGAAAAAAAGTTCCATACCCGGTCAATCAGTCCCGGATTAGCTTTTTGGGATCGTCTGGCTGCACCGTCATACCGCATTTCCAGCGGCGCATTGTCCCCCGCGAGCTCCGCAATCAGCGGCTTTCCGCATGATTCACAAAGTACTGTGCCGGCGTGATTTTGATGTCCGCATTCACATTTGGTGTTCTGAAACAATCGCGTCGGTCCCCCTCCCTGCCGCCTGCTCGGTTAACCCTGCAGCAGTTTTTCAACTCTGGCATTAATGTCCTGCTCTGTCATGCCTCCGACAAAAATGTCCTGAATCGTTCCTTCGGCTGTCACGAAAAATGTTGTGGGATAAGAACGCAACCCGTATCTTTTTTCCACTGTTTTCCCATGGTCCCTGAGGATCGTATAGTTAAGGTCAAAATCCCTCAGGAAGCTTCGAACGGTCAGATCATCCTCGCTTAGATTAATCGCCAGAATTTCCAGACCTTCGCTGCGCCATTTGTCATACTGATTCTGAAATTCCGGCATTTCCTTAACACATGGCGGACAAAAGGTGCCCCAAAAATTGATGATAAGCGGCTTGCCCTTGTAGTCCTCAAGCTCGTGAATTTCCCCATCTAGTCCTGCCAGCTCGAATGCAGGCGGCTTGTCCCCAATCTTCGGCGCCCCTCCGGACGCAAACAACGTCTTGCCGATGGCATAACCGCCCAACAGCAAGACGCCGATCAGGATGACAATTTGGACAGGCTTACGCATCTTACCCTTCATTCGTTCATCCCCACCCTTGTTTGACGGCTTTACCTTCCATTATAGCGAAATGTCTAAACCCGTGTATTTCGACAATTTTCACTTTTTATGAACATTATGTGTCTTCTTGGATGAGCCCATCAAATCCTTCACTTCGCGGGGCGTCAAATGCCGGTATTTGCCACGTGGAAGGCCCTGCAGTGTTAAGTCACCGAACTTTACGCGCTTCAATAGAATTACAGGGTGCCCGATGGCCTCAAACATCCGTCTAACCTGACGGTTGCGGCCCTCATGAATGGTAATGCGGATAGTCGATCGCTTACTGTCCGGGTCAACATCCTGATACTCTATTTCTGCAGGCGCAGTCATGCCGTCCTCCAGTTCGATTCCCTTCTCCAGCTTCTCAAGAAGCGAGCCGTGCGGCACGCCCTTAACGGTCGCATGGTACGTCTTAGGGACATGGTGGCTCGGATGCGTCAGCAGATTGGCAAACTCACCGTCATTGGTAAGCAGCAGCAGACCTTCCGTATCATAATCCAGTCTGCCTACCGGATACACGCGCTCCTTAATGCCTGGCAGGAAATCTCCCACAACCTTGCGTCCTTCCGGATCGCTGGCGCTTGTGATGACGCCCTTTGGCTTATGCAGCATCAGGTACAGCTTCGTTTCACTGCGTATCTTGCGGCCGTTCACCTTAATTTCATCTGCAGCCGGGTCAGCTTTCACACCAAGTGTTGTAACAATTTCACCATTAACCTCTACCTTGCCGGACAGTATGAGCTCCTCACACTTCCTGCGGGATGCTACACCGGCTTGAGCCAGTATTTTTTGTAAACGTTCCAAGTTGGTTCACCTCATCTACCATCATACCCATAGAAGTCCAAAATCACAAGCGTACCGCAAGGCATGAGATCTTTTGTTGCACACAAATAGAAGACCGCCAGATGTCGCAAGACATTAGGCGGTCATTAAGCTCCTCATGGTCAGCTTCTGATCTTCTTCTCAGCCGAAAACAAGCAAACAAATAAATACAGCAGCCAGAAACCCTACAAGATCAGAGAACAACCCGACCTTCAGAGCGTATTTTGTTTTCCTGATGCCAACGGCTCCGAAATAGACGGTTAGCACGTAGAGCGTCGTATCTGTACTGCCCTGGATCGTGGATGCAATCCTGCCGATCATTGAATCAGGACCATATACCTTGATTAAATCTGTCGTGTATGCCAGTGAGCCCGCTCCTGTAATCGGCCGGAGCAGACCAAGGGGCAGCACCTCGCCGGGTACCCTCATCCAGGCGAAGAGCGGTTCCAGCACAGCTACGATTGCATCCATAGCACCGGATGCACGGAACATGCTGATCGCCACCATCATACCAACCAGATGTGGGATCAAGGAGACGGCTGTACCGAAGCCTTCCTTAGCTCCATCTACGAAGGATTCGTACACCGGTACCTTGCGGAATGCAGCATATAAAGGAATAAATGCGATAAGTGCAGGTATCATCCAAGTTGAAATTACAGTAATCCATTGATACATGCCATCAGCCACCCTTCAATGCGGCGGTGGGCTTGGCTCCGCCAGCATGAGAACCGCCGGTATGTAAGGGAGGCTTAGTTGAGCGTCTGCGGTACCACCTATCCGCCAGAATGGCAGCAGCTGTTGCCACTGCAGTTGCCGCCAGCGTTGTCCCCACAATCTCGGCGGGATTGGCTGATTCGTAGCTCATCCGTATGGCGATAAGCGTGGTAGGCACTAAGGTAATACTTGATGTATTAATGGCCAGCAGGGTACACATCGCCGGGGTAGCTGTTTCCTTGTCGGGATTTAGCTTCTGCAGCTCCTGCATCGCTTTGATTCCCATGGGTGTGGCAGCATTGCCTAAGCCAAGAAGGTTCGCGCTCATGTTCGACATGATATAGCCTATTGCGGGATGGTTGCGGGGCACATCGGGGAACAACAGGCGCACGAGCGGGCCCAGCAGGGAGGCCAGCTTGCCGAGCAAGCCCGCATCCTCCCCGATCCGCATGAGTCCCATCCAGAATACCAGAACACTTATCAGCCCGAAGCATACGGTAACGCCGGTTGTAGCTCCATCAAACGCCGCTTCCGTTATTGCATCCATGCGCCCGGTAAAGGCGGCTACGATGACACTTGACACAATCATGATCAGCCAAATCCAATTTACCATGTCAAGCCGCCTCCTTCCCCCCGAACAGCGCACCAAACACCGCACGCACCGCGCTTATCCAGCTGTCACTCTTACTGCCAATTTCGATATTTTCAGATTCACTGCCGTTCCTCTGATCCGTCCTTGCCGAAGTGTCAGACGGCGCAGCGATAGCCCTCACGGGTACGGAACCGATCAGCTTGCCGTCAAGCGAAATATTGATAACGCCAGCGTCCCCAAGTGCGTAACGGACGTCCTGGGCAGGGCGGCGCACCAGCTTGGCCGTCAGGCGGGATTTTTCACCCTGAGCAAGCGGGTACCGGAATGCGGTTCTGGCAGCTACGGTGGTCAGCTTCTGGCCTTTCTTAATAACGGTCTCCAGCGGGTAGTTGGCAAAGCCCCAGTCCAGCATTTTACGATGGTCGTTCCAGTCATCACCGTCATTCAGCGTGACTGCCGCAAGCTGCTGGCCGTCCCGGGTAGCCGAGCTGACCAGACAGCGGAAGGCAAGCTTCGTATAGCCGGTCTTCACTCCGTCCGCGCCTTCATACATGGACAGCATCTTATTCTTGTTATACCACTTATAATCCCATTGCTCATTCGGATTCGGCGCTGACTTCACCTTTGTCTTGACGATCTCTTTGAAAGTTTGATTTCGCAAAGCATAAGCCGTTAGACGGGCCATGTCGTTGGGGGAGGAATAATGATTGTCATGGTCAAGCCCGTGCGGGTTCATAAAATGAGTCTGGTCAAGTCCAAGCTCCTCTGCCTTTTGGTTCATCAAGAAGACGAAACCTTCTTCCGTCCCACCTACATGTTCAGCAATAGCGGTTGCCGCATCGTTACCGGAACGAAGCATCAGCCCGTAGAGCATGTTGTGCAGGCTCATCTCTTCCCCGAGCTTCAAGTAAATAGAGGAGCCCTCCTTACCCGCCGCACGCCTGCTTGTCTTCACAGAATCCGACAGATTGCCATGCTCGATTGCCACAATGGCTGTCATAATCTTGGTCAGGCTCGCGATCCGCATTCGCTCATTACCGCGTGTGCTGTATAATATCCTGCCGGACTCCACATCAATTAAGGCGGCCCCCTTGGCGTTGGTGTACAGCTTCCCATGCGCAGCAGCCACATGGCCTCCTGCCAAACTGGAAGTTAAGAGCAGCACGAATGCTGCCAATGCAGATACCAAGGATTTCATGCTTCAGCAACCTCCTTACAATCTTCCCTGCCTGTCCGGCTGGGGGTCTTGTACATTATATGCTTACGCGCAGCCGTTATGTCCCAAAAGGCAGCCTATCCAGCAAAAAGCTGCCCCTCTGTTTAGAGGGACAGCCGGTTGCATATTCGATCTAGATAAGACTGTTGTCGTCGTCACTCGATTGATTCGTGCTATCCGTGCTCGAGCTCCCCGAGGAACCCATCGAAGATCCACCCATCGACGTTCCGCTCATGGAAGAACTCATACCCATTCCGGGTGTCATGGAACCCATACCAGTTGAGCCCATAGCCCCCATACCCATTGAACCGCCGCCGCCCTTCATCATGTTCTGCAGCTTGTCGAACACTTTTGGCGCAGAATCCATAACCTTCTCCCACAGATGTGTGGAATTATCGAGGGAAACGATTTTTACGCCCTGCGAGCCAACTACGAGGAAAGCGATTGGCGTGATGGATACACCGCCGCCGCTGCCTCCGCCAAATGGCATAGCTACGGTCGGATTGTGATGTTCAATTGTTGTGTTAGCAGTCGATGTTTCCGTAACGGCGTCCACACGGTAATCACTGCCGCCGGCAACGAAGCCGAAGCCGACTTTAGAGATTGGCATGATGATGCTGCCGTCCGGCGTTTGTACCGGGTCACCGACGATGGTATTAACGTCGACCATCGCTTTGATGTTTTCCATAGCGGTTTCCATTAACCCTTGAATCGGATGTTCCATCTCCATGTTCTTCATCCTCCCTTTACGAATAAGCATAGTTCTGCTTTGTTAGCTTTCCCGCGACCGGTATTCTTATGCATGCGCCTTTATTGAACTTTAGAGATTCCGCGACAACCGTCGTGGCAGCAGAACACGGCCCCATGCCCTGAATCCGCCTTTTACAGCGCGTATGCGCCCTAGCAGCCGGACGCCCACCACCAGCAGCTGGATAACCCTGATCTTAGCTGTGCTTACAATTTCCGTCGTAAAGCTGGTCTGGTTGAACAGCGGCTGTACATCCATTTGCGGGATGGTTTGCAGCCGGACCATTTGGGAGAATACCCCCATTACAGACGATTTGGCCGACCAAGCCATCCCCGTAGTCATAGCCGTCCAAACGGCATCGCCTGTTCCCAGCTTTGTCGTCCAGATCCACTCCGTAATCCTTGTTTTGCACAGCATCTGCTTAGCGATACCAGTCAAGTCACGGGTGTACTTAAGCAGATCGTTCAGCTTTTCCACCAAACGCATAATTGTATGCCGGTCAATGGTTTCCTCGGAGGTGCCTTCTCCCCCGGGTGTTATTGGTGTTCCCGACTGTTCCCTTTTGAATACAAGCTCCATGCCTTTCAGCTTGGCAATCGGGATTTCCAAATGGTACCGTACGAGCCCGAACAAGGCCAGCAGCTTAATCTCAATGTGATCATTCTCGTTTTCCCGGCGTATCACACTCTTAATGACAATATTGGACATCAACACCGCGACTGCGAGGAAAAAAAAGAGACCTGCCGCGATCCACCATCCGACTGGGATTCCAAGCACCTGTAATCACCAACGCTTCCTTAATGTTGTCGGATATAGTATGACCTTGCGTACAAATCTCATGCCTTTTTAAGGCTCTTTTAATTCATCAATTGTAATTTGGACACTATCGAGCTTCTCGAACAGCATCTGGGTCTGTTCCTCAAGCAGCTCACTTTCATCGAACGATGCAGGCTCAGGCAGCGATTCCAGGCTGGATAAGCCGAAGTAATCCAAGAATGACTTGGTCGTGCCATAAAGAATAGGTCTCCCTATGGCATCCGCTCTCCCGACCTCTTCAATCAGGTCCTTGTTAACCAGTGACTGTAACGCCCGGTCACTCTTAACGCCGCGGATTTCTTCAATCTCCACACGTGTAATAGGCTGCCGGTAGGCAATGATGGACAGCGTCTCAAGAGCGGCCTGGGACAAGCTCTGCCTGCCGGGTGTAAAGGCCATGCGCTCAAAATAAGGCGCATGCTCGGGCAGTGTGGTGAAGCGGTAGGAGCCAGCTACCTCCGCGATTCTTAGGCCCCGCTTCCTGCGCTTCATCTCTGTCTTCATTTCCTGAATGGCATCCTTAATTACAGACGCGTCTTTATCTATAATATCTGCCAGCTGTCTGGCGCTAAGCCCTTCTTCACCTGCCATATACAGCAGGCCTTCAATAATCGACTTCAAGGTCGGAAAGTCCACCGTCTTCCGCTTCCCCTCTCCAATGAATCACGATGTCATCAAACAGTCTGTTCTGAAAGCACTGGATCTGCTTCATCTTCATAAGCTCAAGCAGAGCAAGGAAGGTTACAACGATCTCATGCCTGTCCATCTCCTGCCGGACCAGCTTGGAGAACCTTACCATCTCATGCCCCCGCAGCAGCTCGACGATATCGCGTATCCGGTCCTTGACCGATATTTCATCGCGTTTCACCGTGGACACCAAATTACGGCGGGTTGCCCTGCGCAGCGCCTTTTGAAAGGCCTGTATCAAATCAGATACATGCAAACCTTTCACCGGATTCTCCGGTACGGTTGGCAGGTAAGGCGTCAGATCCTCTGGCTCCTTCATAAAAATCAGACCGCTCTCGGCCTCCATTTCACGGAGCTGCTCGGCAATCAGCTTGAACTTCCGGTACTCAACCAGCTTCTGAATCAGTTCATCACGCGGATCAAGCCCGTCATCTGCCCAGTCGTCCATATAATCATCCTCTTCGATGACCGGCGGCCTCGGCAGAAGCTGCTTGCTCTTCATGGCCAGCAGGGTGGCGGCCATTACAAGAAATTCACTCGTCACCTCAAGCTCAAGCTGCTGCATGGCGCCAAGGTACTCCATATATTGGTCCGTGATTTCACTGATGGATATTTCATGGATATCGATCTCGGCCTTGTCAACCAAGTGGAGCAGCAGATCCAGCGGCCCTTCGAATGATTCCAGCTTGTAATGGACCGTCACTTACGTAACCTCCCGGAATGTATATTAGCTGTTCAAGGAACGGGTCAAGTTAGCCATCTCAATAGCTGTAACAGCCGCTTCCCAGCCCTTGTTCCCCGCTTTTGTGCCGGCCCGCTCAACTGCCTGCTCGATCGAGTCGGTCGTCAGGACGCCGAACACCGTTGGAACACCGGTTTTCAGATTAATAGCACTTACTCCCTTAGCAACCTCGCTGCAGACGTAGTCAAAGTGTGGAGTTGATCCGCGGATAACCGCTCCAAGCGTGACAACAGCATCATACTTGCCGCTCTCGGCCATCTTCTGGGCAATCAGCGGAATTTCAAATGCTCCGGGCACCCAGGCAACCTCCACTTCATTCTCTTCCGCTCCGTGACGCTTAAAGGCATCAAGCGCACCGCTCAGCAGCTTGCCTGTAATAAATTCATTGAACCGGCCGACTACAATACCATACTTTAACCCTTGCGAAACTAAATGTCCTTCATAATACTTCGTCATGTGCGATCATCCTTTTCTCTGTTATATAAATTCAAGCTAAGCTTAACTATTGAACTCAAGCATGTGTCCAAGCTTCGATTTCTTCGTATGCAAGTAGTTGGTGTTATCCTCATTCTCCTGCATCTGGATCGGAACGCGTTCAACGACTTCGATGCCGTATCCCTCAAGTCCCTTGATCTTGCGCGGATTGTTCGTGAGCAGACGCATTTTGCGTATGCCGAGATCCTTCAGTATCTGGGCGCCTATGCCATAATCGCGCAGATCAGGAGCAAATCCCAGTTTAATATTCGCGTCAACCGTGTCGAATCCCTGCTCTTGCAGCGCATATGCCTTCAATTTGTTAATCAGTCCAATCCCCCGGCCTTCCTGCCGCATGTACAGCAGAACACCATTGCCCGATTCGCTGATCTGACGCAAAGCCGCTTCAAGCTGCGGGCCGCAGTCACAGCGATGGGAATGGAAGACATCCCCTGTCAGGCATTCCGAATGTACCCGGACCAGCGCAGGGATGTTCTCATCGATCTGCCCTTTAACCAGCGCGACATGTTCTTTGCCATCCACTTCATTCGTGTAGGCTACCGCGCGGAAAACCCCGTAGTCGGTCGGCATCTTTACTTCTACGACGCGCTCAACCAGTTTTTCCTTGTCATTGCGGTACCGGATCAGGTCCTGGATAGAAATCAGCTTTAAATCATGCTTGCTGCGGAACTTCTCAAGATCCGGGAGGCGCGCCATGGTCCCGTCTTCATTAATAATCTCGCAGATCACCGCAGCCGGATAAGAGCCGCACATTTTTGCAAGATCAATGGCAGCCTCAGTATGGCCTGCACGCCGCAGAACGCCGCCCTTCTTGGCAATCAGCGGGAAAATGTGGCCAGGTCTGCGAAAATCGCTCGGCCGGGTCTGCGGATCAATCAGCGCTTTTACCGACTGGGACCGCTCATAAGCGGAAATCCCTGTGGAGGTGCTGATGTGGTCAACCGATACCGTAAAAGCAGTTCCATGAAAATCGGTGTTATGCGAAACCATCGGCGGGAGGTCAAGCTCCTCCGCGCGTTCTGCTGTGATAGGCACACAAACCAGCCCGCGCGCTTCGGTAATCATGAAATTAATAATTTCGGGGGTAGCCTTATCGGCCAGTGCGATCAGATCCCCCTCATTTTCCCGATCTTCATCATCAACAACGATCACGGCTTTGCCCAGCATCAGATCATAAATGGCGTCTTCTATCTTGTCAAACCGCGTATCCTCAATCATCAACTTATCCTCCATTCCTGATTGCACACATTACATAAAACCATGCTCGGTTAAAAAGGAGGCGGTTAGCCGGCTCTTGGCCGCTGGCTGCTCTCCTGCTTCCGTTCTCGGCCCGAAGCGGAGCAGATGCTCAACATATTTGCCTAAAATATCGCACTCAATATTGACGGTGGCTCCTGGCTGCTTATGATAGAGCGCTGTTTCCTTCAAGGTGTGCGGAATGATAGAGACGGTGAACCCGTCCTCTGCGAGCTCCGCTACGGTCAGGCTGATCCCGTCCACCGTGATGGAGCCATGATTGACGATATAGCGCATCAATGATGATTCCGCGAGACGAAAGGTAAACCGCACAGCATTTCCCTCTGTCTGCCTGCTAACCAGCAGTGCTATGCCATCGGCGTGGCCTTGAACGATATGCCCGCCAAATCTTCCATTCGCTGCCATTGCCCGCTCTAGATTGACAGGATCACCCGGCTTTAGGTCTTTCAGATTCGTGTGACGGTATGTCTGCGGTGTAACATCCATTGTAAAGCTGCGGCTGGTAAAGGAGGTTACTGTGAGACACACGCCATTAATTGCGATGCTGTCGCCGAGCGCAACGCCCTCCAATACCTTATCAGCCGATATATCGAGCACCATGGCCTCTCCCTGCCTGTTAACCCCGCGAAGGCTTCCGACTTCTTCGATTAATCCAGTAAACACGTTCCTGTCACTCCTTCCTGCCGCTGTAATCCGGGTATCCCGTTATGGCAATATCATCTCCGTACTGCTGCACTTCCACGCCGCGCAGCTGAAGAGCATCCGCCATCCGATCTGCTCCTTCATAATCGAAGCTTCCGGGTGCCAGCTGGCCCCCGCCGATAATCTTGGGAGCGAAGAAGAGTACCAGCTTGTCTACAAGTCCCGCCTGCAGCATGGAGCCGTTAAGACGCCCGCCCCCTTCCAGCAGGATGGAGGAAATCTCCTTCTTGCCAAGCCTCTGCATGGCATAGTGCAGATCAACCGCTGTCCCGTCACCGCATTCGATAACGTCAACTCCCCGCGCCGCAAGCTGCGACTTGCGCTCAGAATCTGCGCCTGCCGTTGTCAGCACAATCGTAGGAGCCTCTCCATCCGTATACAGCTTGGCATCAAGGGGAACTCTCAGCGATGCGTCCACAAGGATGCGCGTGGGATTCAGGCCTGGAACAGGCAGACGCGTGGTCAAGGACGGATTGTCTGCGGCAGCTGTACCGGCCCCTACCATAATCGCCTGGTGCTGATGCCGGAGGGTATGTACCGCCATTCTGGCCTGCTCACCTGTGATCCACTTGCTGTCGCCGCTTCTGGCTGCGATCTTGCCGTCCAGCGTGCTTGCTGTTTTCAAGGTAACGAACGGCATACGGGTGACGATGTATTTCTCAAAGGCTTCATTCAGCTTCCTCGACTCATCCGCCATTACACCGGCAGTCACTTCAATACCCGCCTCACGCAGCTTGGCGATTCCGCGCCCAGACACCGCCGGGTTCGGATCCAATGCCGCTACTACTACCCGTGATGCCTGGGAAGCTATGACCCTGTCGGCGCACGGAGGAGTTTTTCCATAATGGCTGCAAGGCTCCAAGGTCACATAAACAGTTGATCCAGCTGCTTCATCGCCAGCCATATTCAGAGCATGTACCTCGGCATGCCCGCCGCCCCTCTGTAAATGCGTGCCGAGGCCGACGATTCTCCCCTCCTTCACGACCACGCAGCCGACCACCGGATTGATTCCCGTCTGGCCGGATGCGCGGAAGGCCATGTCCAGCGCCAGACGCATATAAAATTCATCATTCATCTGTTCGATCATTACAAAAACCCCCGAAGACTATTCTTCGGGGGTTGGACGTTAACAGAGCTGCATGCAGCGGCATCCTCAAAAAAGCCTGCACCGCTTGTGAAAAAAATAACAAGGCGGGCGGACTTACACGCAGACGTGTCTAGCCGCTGATCACACTCTCTTCTCCCATCCAGACTATACTGTCGGTCCCGGAATTGCACCAGGTCCACCGGACCGCCAAGGCAAGCTGCCTCTTACAAGCTGCGGTACGGGTCACGGACTGACTTATCAAGGCGAGGAACTGGTCCTCTTCCTGATAGGATCACCGCCGGTTGGGAATTTCACCCTGCCCCGAAGAAAGCTAATCTATTCAATTGGATTACGTTGATTGAAATAGTACCACCGTGTGTTAAAAAAAGCAACCATTTTCCTCCTTGTGCTGCCATATGCACAAAGAAAGCAGCATCCTCTTCCGGATGCTGCCTTGTCCATAACTATTAGACTTCCACTACCTCAACGCTCTCCATCTTGTCGCCGCCTTGGAACGCATCGATATGCTCCATTCCCTTGGTTACCTTGCCAAACACGGTATGCTGGCCATCCAGATGAGGCTGAGGCTGGTAGCAGACATAGAACTGGCTGCCGCCGGTATTACGGCCTGCATGCGCCATTGCAAGCGATCCGCGCTCATGCTTGTTCGGGTTGATTTCACAATTGATGGTGTAGCCAGGACCGCCTGTTCCTGTTCCGTTCGGGCAGCCGCCTTGAGCCACAAAGCCCGGAATAACACGATGGAAGTTAAGGCCGTTATAGAAGCCGGAATTCGCCAGCTTCTCGAAATTTGCTACCGTATTCGGTGCATCCTGTTCGAACAGATCAATGACGATGTCTGCTCCGTTTGCCATTTTGATTTTTGCTTGCTTAGCCATATACGAATGGTCAACTCCTTGGCATTTTTTCTCATGATACTATAAATGGGACGAGACTGCAAAAGCCTTCCCAATCTGCCATGCTGTTATACGGCCCGGCTGTTGCTTGCACGGTCATCTAAAAAATGGATATAATACCAGGTAAAGAGAGGTGAGGTCTCATGAATATGAACTGGAGATCCCTGCTGTGCCATGATAAACCGCCGCTTGTATGCAGCGCCCGGTATCTGAAGCTCGCTATGGTGCTGGCCGGATTGCTAATTCTGCTTCGCATTCCGATGCTAAGCGGCTTAACTGTCGCCGAGCAGCTTGTAACCAGCGCCGGTCTCCCGATCTACAGCAATATGGAGCAGCACACAGGCCTGCATTATGTGAATATTGTTCTAATCCTCATTTTGTTTACCAGCATATCGCTGCTGGCCAACAGCCTTAACCGCCACCGGTTCATCTCTATTATTCTACTATGCCTTATTATGCAGGCTGTACCCGGCTTGCTCTTCACCGCCTATCAGAGCACACTTGCGAGCGGGGTTCACGCCTTAATGAACAACGCACCTGCAGAGTGCAGGCTCAAGAAGACAGATGGAGACCTGCGCGGAAATTGCAGCTTGGTATTGACCAATTACAGCAGCCGGGAGGTGACGGTGACACCGGTCATTCGCTTGAAAGAATTGTCAGATGGTAATCAGCGGTACACATTTAAAAAGAGTACAATTACGATTGAGGCACGTTCCAGCCGCTCCTACACATTTGATATCAGGCTAGAGCCAGACGGTAACGATACGAGGCAAAATGGATATTATATTCGCACCCCAGCAATTGAACTTCATGACGGACAGCGCTCGCGAATATTCAGCTAACTCGCAGTTATACCATGCACTGAGCATAGAATTCTGGATGCCGGGAAGACGAAATTCAGGTGAAGGAGAAGCCTAATATGAGAGAATCATTCAGCTCGCCGGATAAATGGATTGGAATCGGGTTTATAACGTTTGCTGCATTGTTCGTGATAACCGGAGTCCTGCTGCTTGCCGCTCTCCAGACCGGTTATATCCGTTTGAACTAATAGAAAGGGCTGAACCAGCCGCTATAATGCGGGGTTCAGCCCTTTCTTACTTCTACTGCCTTATTGCGCCGATGAAGCCTTGCGCAGACGTGCTGGCAGCACATCATTGCCGACAATATCGTCGAGCGATTCACGCTTAACAGCCAGATCAGCTTCGCCGTCCTTGACAAATACGACAGCCGGCTTGCGAATGCGGTTATAGTTGCTTGCCATGGCATAGTTATATGCGCCGGTACAGAAAACAGCCAGCAGGTCGCCGGTTTGCACCTTCGGCAGTTCCAGATCCCAAATCAGCATATCGCCGCTCTCGCAGCATTTGCCAGCAACCGATACCGTCTCTTCAAGAGGCTCGTTGGCACGGTTGGCCAGCACAGCCTCATATTTCGACTGGTAAAGCGCCGGACGCGGGTTGTCGGTCATGCCGCCGTCAACGGCAACATACTTGCGTACGCCTGGAATTTCTTTAGACGTACCGACCGTGTACAGGGTTGTGCCCGCATCGCCTACGATGCTGCGGCCCGGCTCTACCCAAATCTCAGGCAGCGGATACTCTGCCTTGGTGAAGTGGCTGATAATCGCATCGGTGATCGCCTTCACATATTCTGCAACCGGAAGCGGAGAATCCTCGGAGGTGTAGCGTATACCGAAACCGCCGCCCAGGTTAATAACCTGGAAAGTCATGTCCAGCTCGTTGCGGACTTGTACAGCAAAGGCGGACACCTTGTCCACTGCCATGCGGAAGCCTTCCACTTCAAAGATCTGAGAACCGATGTGTGAATGAACACCCAGCACATTCAGGTTAGCCAGTTCTTTGGCCTGCTTCAGTGCTTCATATGCAGCACCGTTGCCCAGATCAAAGCCGAACTTCGAATCCTGCTGTCCAGTGGAGATATAGTCATGCGTATGAGCTTCTACGCCAGGCGTAATCCGAAGCAGGACATTTACCTTCATGCCTTTGTCAGCAGCCAGCGCGTTCAGCAGGTGAAGCTCGACAAAGTTATCGACAACGAAACACCCGATACCGGCATCCAGCGCCATGTTGATCTCATCCGGGGTCTTGTTGTTGCCATGGAAGTGAATGCGATGTGCCGGGAATCCGGCCTGCAGCGCCGTATACAGCTCGCCGTCAGATACGACGTCAAGAGACATATCCTCCTGCTCCGCAATTGCGCACATAGCCTTAACGCAGAACGCCTTGCTCGCGTAAGCTACCTGAAACTTCAAACCCGAGGCGCGAAAGGCCTCCACATACTCTCTTGCGCGCTGACGGACAAGCTCCTCGTCAACGATATATAGCGGCGTGCCGAACTCAGCAGCCAAATCCTTCACATCACAGCCGCCAATCTCAAGATGACCGGCTGCGTTAATTTTGCTGGTGCCATGCAAGTACATATATTTTCCCCTCTGCTTTCTGCATAAAGCCCAAATTGATTTGCATCATTTGCACTTAAGTATAACGCATAATCGCCGACGGAGAAATGGATAAATCAGCAAATCATTTGTACTTTCCGTCTATTGCCAAAGGCTCCTGCTGCTGTCATGGCAACATCATTTCGGTCTGTACAGCACCGTTCGTTTCCGCTGCTTAAGGAACGGGCGCCTGACGATTAACTCGCCGAGCGCTCTGCGGTTGAATGGGATAAACGGCCACAGATAGGGCCGATTGAAGGAGCGCTCGACCGCCAGCAAAACAATAAGCAGCGTACAGCCGAGCATGAATCCCGGAATCCGGAATGCCGCAACGAGTATGAGCAGGACCAGCCTGACAATCCGGTTGGCGAGACCCAGCTCATAGCTTGGCGTTGCAAACATACCAATGGCCGCTACAGCCATGTACAAGATAACCTCATTAATGAACAAGCCTGTCTTGACAGCGATGTCACCAATCAGGATCGCAGAGATCAGCGACATGGCTGTGGCCAGCGGTGTTGGCGTATGGACTGCAGCCATCCTCAGCAGGTCGACGCCTATTTCAACAAGCAGGAACTGAAGCAGCAGCGGGATTCTACCCGCATCGGTCGGACCGATGAACCCCAGGGCCGGCGGCAGTAGGTTCTCCTCTACAACAAGCAGAAACCACAAAGGAAGCAGGAACATCGAAGCCAGAATGCCGGCAAATCTGACCCATCTCAGATAGGTCCCAATGAATGGCGTCTGCCGGTCCTCCTCCGCATGCTGGGCCATTTCGAAAAAGGTCGTGGGCAGCAGCATCACGCTTGGACTGGTATCCACAAATACGGCGACGTTGCCTGAGAGCAGCTGCGCCGCAACCACATCTGGGCGCTCGGAGTACCGGACCAGCGGATATGGGTTCCAGCCGCGTTTGACAGTCGCCTCCTCAAGCTGCTTGTCAGCAAGTGGTATTCCCTCAACCTCCACCGCATTAATTTTTTCTCTGACCGCATCAACCAGCTTGAGATCCGCAACATCGTCTAGGTAAGCGATACATACATCCGTCTGGGTACGTCTGCCGACCTTGACCATCTCGTAGCGGAGGTGCCTGTCTCTGAGCCGGCGCCGTACGAGCGATATATTGGTCATCAGCGTCTCCACGAATCCGTCCCTGCTGCCCCGGACGACACGCTCTAATGTCGGCTCCTCCGGCGTCCGTCCCGGGTAGCTCTTTGCGTCAATGACGAGTACGGCCTGTTCCTTCTCAATGAATAAAGCCGAGCTGCCCGCGAGAACCGAGTCCAGCATTTTATCCTGCTTCGTCACCTTCACCACCTGTATGGCGGGGATATACATCTCTAGGAAGGACTGGACCGCATCGGATGAAACTTGTTCAGGCTGCAGATAGGTGAGGCGTTTCAGCACCTCTGTTAGAATCGTATCCTTTGCAAAACCATTCATGAAGAACAGGGCCGTCTTGCGATCACCGAAGGTCATCTCCCGGATGACGACGTCGAAGCTCGCTCCCAGCCCGACCTGATTCTTCAGCAGTGTCCGGAAATCCTCAAGACTTGACGGTATGCTGAGGTCATCCTGCTTTTGCTTGCTCTTCTTGGCCGGCGGCTGCATGCGAACGCGATGCTGACGGATGATCAGCGTCTCTGGAGTGCCTGTAGATGCATGCTTGTCCGGCTCCTGCGGCGGAATACCATTCACCGGTTTGTCATTCTCATGCTCACGCCCTTGTCCATCCTGCATATCTGCCATATGTACCCCTCCATCTGTACCGTATTAAACTTTCTGTCACCAAGTCTGCAGGCTACCACTGATATATCAGCCAGTCGAACAGAGAACCCGCTGTTTTGCCAAGCACCATTGCCATGACCAGACCAAGCATATACTTGGATAAATGAAGACGTTTTGCCATGATTGGCAGCACATTGACCACTTCCGTCAGCGCTGCTGCCAGCATCCCGACGAACATGCCGTCCAGCAGACCAACCAGCATTAACGGGTAAGTTGGCGGCAGTCCGGCTTTCCAGTCAAAAAAATCAGCAAGGGACCAGAAGACAGAACCGAGAACGATGGCTGTTTCAAACCAGACCGCATGCCGATATGCCCTGGCAAGCTGTGCAAGCCGCGGAATCAAATCCAGTATAACGAGCAAAGCGACCATACCGCTGCCTACAGCTACCCCTCCCGAGAGACCGATAAAAAGTACTGCGGCTCGTGAAATAAGCTCATTCATCTGCTCTGCTCCGGTCGTCCCCATTCATCTTGCCCATCTCATCGGCGATCACGTATGCATTTACATTCTCCTGATAGGTGTAAAGCTCAACCTCAAGCGGACTTGGCTCCTCATTAAACCGTTTGCGGAAAATATGGTTGAAGAACAGGGACATGCCAAGACCGATCCCAACTGAATAGGGGATCTGAAACCACAGCGGATGGGTGTCTGCAGAACCGGTGATAAGCTCGGTAATCCGCACATGCACCTCCCGCATGCTGACATCCGCATGGAAATTCATGATAGCCAGACCGGCGCCGAAGAACAGAAGCAGCCATGCGAGCAGAAGCACTGTAATCCGCGGCTTGATGGCCTTCATATCGATCATGACGAGAACCTGGGGATCACCGTAGTATTCAACTGCCAGCCCTGGCTTAACGGTGTGAATAAGTCGGATAATGTGCAGCATATCAATTACCACACGATTACCGTCTTCGGGCTTATGGCGATAGATTTCGAGACCAGCGAGCTGCTTCTCCACTCCCGCTTCGGACAGCATTCTGGATACCGATCCAAGCTTTACCTGCTCACCGGGACTAATTGCAATCCGCTTGCGAAGCCTTACGTATAAGGTTGCGTCTGGCGCAGCTGCCATACAGCATCATTCCTTGGTGTCTTTTTCCCTTTTAGTATGAGATGGGAAGTTCAGATATAATCATTTTCCAGCAGGTAATATAAGGAAAGGGCTGCCTGAACCGAAATTTACATTTCGACCAGACAGCCCTCTATATAATTATTCAGCTTAACACACCAACCTGCATCTGCCCGGTACGAACCAGAAAGTAATAATGCTTGCGGCAGTAGCCCCTCGCAACCGACGGCTCCTCACAGCCGCTCCGCATACATAACGGCTTAGGCGGCCTGCTGTAATTTATGTCGCCGTGTCTGCGCATCCGCTGATGATGCATGGCACACAACCCTTTGGCCTTCACCGTCTTACAGCATCCTTCCGCCCTGCAGATATCCATATTCAACTGGTCCCTCCTGTTAATTGGCAAATTTCATAACTTTAAACCCATTTCGTTCTAACATTCGGTTCCCAATCCCAACCGGGTGAGTTAACCTCATTATGGGGCCTTATTGTTATAAAAATATCGTCTTAATTGTTAGGAAAGTGTCAGTTATCTAAATATGTCAGTATCACCAGGGAATAGACATATAGCATCACTCCAGAGCTTATTGCTACGGGGAGCGCAAAAGTAATTATACACGCTGCCGAGGCAGAAAGGGTATACAATAATTTACATAAAAAAACAGCCCGTTATTGATAACGAACCGTTCTCTACTGATCCTATTTGACTCCATTCGAGTCCTGCTCTGTGTGCAGCTTTTTATAATTGATATCCATCAAGACACCTATCAAACCAGCTAGCAAAATCGTATATCCGTAGATATTCGCATCCCCAAATAGCACATGATATAAGCCAAAGCCCGTGGTGGCATAACCAAGTGAAGCAATCAAAATTCTCTTCATGTTATTTACCTCCCATTAATTCTTCCCCTACTATAAGAACACAACAGTCAAGATGCTGTCAAGATATGTAAGAGACTTGAAGAGCCGGATCCAAGCTCGAGCGTAGCACAAAAAAAGACCGCGCTACTGCGCGATCTGTTCCCGAATTGTCTGCAATATCTTTTTCTCCAGCCTGGACACTTGTACCTGGGATATTCCGAGTCTGCTCGCTACCTCTGACTGTGTCTGGTCACGGTAATACCTGAGATAGACAATCAGCCGCTCCCGCTCGGACAAGGTTTCAATGGCCTCGCTCAGTGTCAGCTTGTCAAACCATTTTTCCTGACTGTCATCCGCAATCTGGTCCATCAGCGTAATCGGGTCGCCGTCATTCTCAAACACTGTCTCATGGATGGAAGCAGGCGGCTTGTTAGCCTCCTGAGCGAATACAACGTCCTCCGGACTGATTCCAAGATGCTCTGCAACCTCACCGATCGTCGGCTGACGGCCCAGCACCTTGGACAGCTCGTCCTTGGTCTTGCGGACCTTATTGGCCAGCTCCTTCAGCGACCGGCTTACCTTGAGCGTCCCATCATCCCGCAGGAAGCGCTGGATTTCTCCGATAATCATAGGCACAGCATACGTTGAAAACTTCACATCGTAGGACAGGTCAAATTTATCCACCGATTTCAACAGCCCGATACAACCGATCTGGAACAGATCCTCAGGCTCATAGCCACGATTCATGAAGCGCTGGACAACCGACCACACAAGACGGATATTACAGTTTACAAGCGTATCTCTGGCACTGGTCTCCCCAGTCTGGCTCAAGGCGATCAGCCTTTTAACTTCCGCGTCATCCAAAAACGGCTGCGTGTTCTGTTTCAAATCGACTTCCATGAGGCCCAACCCCTATGCGCTTAATTAAAAAGCGCCTTTTTCGATTCGATGCGCTTGGTCATCACGATCTGCGTGCCGGTTCCCTGCTCGCTCACGACTTCAAAGTGATCCATGAAATTTTCCATTATCGTAAACCCCATACCGGAGCGTTCCAGCTCAGGCTTGGACGTATACAGCGGCTGGCGGGCCAGTTCGAGATCTTCAATACCGCCGCCGCTGTCCTTAACGGCAATGGATACCGTATCGCCTTCAATCGCTGCTTCAATCGTCACGACACCCGCAGGATCACTGTTATAGCCGTGAATTATCGCGTTGGTCACAGCCTCCGACACCACAGTCTTCAGATCATTCAATTCCTCCATTGTCGGGTCAAGCTGGGATACGAAGGCGGCAACGGCAATCCGGGCAAATGCTTCATTCTCTGAGCGGCTGGCAAATGTTAAGGTCATATGATTGGATCCGTTCATGATACGACCTCCAGACTGGTCAGCGCTGAGCGCTCGTTATCGTGTATTGTCAAAATCTTAAACAGCCCCGACAGTTCAAAAAGGCGGTGGACAGCAGGGTTAACATCGCACACAACCATCTTGCCCCCGCGGGATTTGAGCAGCTTATAGCGGCCCAGTATAACACCAAGCCCCGAGCTGTCCATAAACACCAGATCCTTCAAGCTTAAAATCACATGATCGCTGCTTCCCCGGAGAATCGCTTCCTCCATCTGCTGCCTGACACTGTCAGCCGTATGATGATCGAGCTCGCCCTTCAGCCGGACGATCAGCACGTTGCGGTAGTGTTCCAGTTCAACCTGCAAACGCATAATTCTGTTCACTCCTCCCCTTGGATAGAACAGAGATTTCTACGTTTTGCCTGCCCTTTCCTGCCTCCCGACAAAACTAGAAGAAGGTTGCTACCAGGTGACAAGAAACGCTATGCCCGCTTCTGTTAACAACCTTAGATTAGGTGAACAGCTCGGTACAGGTACGCTTGAAGAGAGTCCACCAGCCGGCCTTCTCCACAGACTGCGGCGCTTCAACCGCGAATTCCGTCAGCACACTGTCCCCTTGAAATACAATAAGCTTGCCTATTGGCTGGCCAATCTTGATTGGCGCGGAAAGATTACCGTCAAGCCGCAGCTCGTGCCGTATGTCCTCGGCTTTTGAACCCTTCTTAATCAGGATGCTGTATGGATGCTTGGCGACCAGCTTAAGCTCAGCAACTGAACCTTTGGCAATAGGGACAGTGCCGATTTCATCGCCCTTCTTCAGGATCGGCAGATTCGAATACTGTGCAAACGCATAGTCAAACATCTGCGATACCTCTGCATTGCGGGTCTTGGTATTGGGTTCACCCATAACAACGGCAATGATGCGGAACTGATCGCGCATGGCAGTTGCGGTCAGACAGAATTTGGCTTCATTGGTATAGCCGGTCTTTAAACCATCAGCACCACTGTAGAACCGGACCAGCTTATTCGTGTTCACGAGCCAGAACGGCTTTTCCGAATCCTTGCGCAGGTAATCCTGATATAAGCCCGTATATTTCGTTATCTCGCTGTGCTTCAACAGCTCCCTCGACATGACGGCGATATCATGAGCAGAGGAATAATGATTTTCAGCCGGCAGCCCATTCGCGTTCGCGAATTGTGTGTTCTTCAACCCCAGCTGCGCTGCCTTCTCATTCATCAGCCGTACAAACTCCTGCTCGGTGCCGGCCAGCTTCTCTGCCATTGCTACCGAAGCATCATTCCCAGAAGCAAGCGCAATGCCTTTCAACATATCATTGACCGTCATTTCCTCGCCCGGCTCAAGAAAAATCTGCGACCCGCCCATCGAAGCCGCATATTCGCTGGTAGCTACCTTGTCAGTCAGCTTGATTCGTCCTTCATCCAGCGCTTCCATTACAAGAATCATTGTCATAACCTTCGTTATGCTGGCCGGAGGCAGCTTATCGTGGCTATTCTTCTCGTATATGATGGTGCCGCTGTCAGCGTCCATCAATATGGCTGATTTAGCCGACGGGGCAAGATCTGCTCCTCCAGCGCTTGGTGGCTTTGGCGCTTCCTCTGCCGACACAGCAGCAGGTATGGCAACCATAGCAGCCAGCAGCAGCACAATCGCTGACTTCACTCTCTTCATCGTACAGTCCCCTCCTGGTAAGTTGCGGCGGAACATCCGCAATTTGGCTATCGTTCTCCTTTTCCATTATCGACCAGCTTAGCTTGAAATATTCCATTCCTATTTGGAAAAAGAAGAGGCACTCCCGTAAGTCATCGCAATGACCAGGAGTGCCCCTGAGAATTTCGTTACACTTGTTCATACTATTTCGCATACGTATGTTAAGCGCCTGTTATATCCGTAAACAATAACAGCCGGTCAGGAATAACTCCCCACCGGCCGTTTGTTATGCTATCCCTTTGCTGTAACCTTCATGGGACAACCTCTTTCCGCTTATTGCTCTCTTGCTTGTTCGAACCGTTCTATGCCTTCCTTAGAAACGACAGACAGCACAAGCGGTCTAACTGAGGGCGGCCCATCAGCGATCAGGAAAGCATCCCGGACGGCTTCCGCTACTCTGCTCTCCGCCTCCCCGTCTTGGCGCGCATGCAGCAAGGCAATTATATCCCCCTGTTCTACACGGTCGCCGAGCCTGCAGGTCAACTGAATGCCGACAGCATGGTCAATTTCCGCATCCTTAGTAGGCCGGCCTGCTCCGAGATGCATAGCCGCCAGTCCAAGGTCCTCCGCCTCAATCGCTGTTATGTACCCTGACTTCGCCGCTTTTATCTCGATCCGGTATGGCGCCTGCGGAAGCAATTCCGTATTGTTCACCATGCCCGGGTCACCGCCCTGCGCCGCGACAAACTCGCTCATCTTGGCGAGCGCTTCCCCGCTGTCCAGCTTCGAACGCACAAGCAGCCGGGCTTCCTCAAAGGATTGCGCCTTTCCGCCAAGCACAACCATATGAGCAGCTAATGTAACGCACAGCTCTTCCAAGTCCTTGGGACCGCTGCCGCGCAAAGTCTCCACTGCCTCGGCCACTTCCAGCGCATTGCCGATCATATATCCGAGCGGCTGGTTCATATCACTAATGACTGCAACCGTATGCCTGCCCGTCTCCGTGCCAATTGCCACCATGGCCTGTGCCAGACGTTCAGCATCCTCTACTGTCTTCATAAAGGCTCCGCCACCCGCTTTAACGTCCAGCACAATAGCATCCGCACCCGCCGCAATCTTCTTGCTCATAACCGAACTGGCGATTAGAGGCACGGATTCAACTGTCGCGGTTACATCCCGAAGAGCGTACAGCTTCTTATCGGCCGGCGCCATATCGCCGCTCTGCCCTACAACTGCGAGCCCGAGCTCATTGACCTGCTTGATAAACTCCTCCGTCGTGAGCTCTGTACGGAAGCCGCGAATCGATTCAAGCTTATCTATAGTACCGCCTGTGTGGCCGAGCCCTCTGCCGGACATCTTGGCGACAGGCACCCCTACAGATGCAACAAGCGGCCCAAGGATTAATGTCGTCTTATCGCCAACTCCGCCGGTACTGTGCTTGTCCACCTTAATACCGGCGATCCCCGACAGATCCAGCTGATCGCCGGAGCGGGCCATAGCCATGGTGAGCTCTGCCGTCTCCGCAGCTGTCATTCCCTGAAATACAACAGCCATCGCCCACGCCGATATCTGATAATCCGGCACCGTTCCCGCACTATACCCGTCGATTAGGAACGAAATTTCCTCAGCGGACAGTTCCGCGCCGCTGCGCTTGCGTCCAATAATGTCAACAGCCCGCATCCGTTTATTCCTCCTAAACAGACGATTTTTTCATCTGCGACGCCCGCTTTTCAACCATAAACTGCACGATCAATCCATCCAGCGACTGACTGAGCCGCAGCACCTCTTGATGCTGTACATCCTGGTTACGGTTTGCTGCCGCATTCATTTTTCCGCGAAGTCTCTCCATTTGCAACAAAATCTGCTTATCCAATATATTTCACTCCAATATCCCTTAAAAATTTCACAAGGGACATTATACGACGGTCACCGGACAAAGGATGTCACAATGAGTCGAGCCTAACGTAACAATTTATTTACAAATTGCGACTAAAGGGCTGGAATAACACCAAGCACAAGACCTAAAAACCGAGATTTTACGCGCTCCGTCGTTTCCATAACCTCTTCATGAGACAGCGGCTGATCTAGTATACCGGCTGCCATATTGCTGATGCAGGAGATGCCCAGAACCTCAATGCCAGCGTGACGGGCCGCGATAACCTCAGATACAGTAGACATTCCAACCGCATCGGCTCCAAGCGTCCGGAGCATGCGGATTTCCGCAGGAGTCTCGTACGAAGGGCCAAGCAGACCAACATAGACACCTTCTCGAACACCAAAGCCCTGAGCTTCCGCTGTCTCTCTTGCAATCGCCCGGAACTTACGGCTATAGCACTCCGACATATCCGGGAATCTTACACCCAGCTCGTCATCATTCGCGCCGATCAGCGGATTGCGGCCAGTAAGATTCAAGTGATCCGATATCAGCATCAGATCGCCAGGCTCAAATCCGGTATTGATACCTCCCGCCGCATTGGTGACGATTAACTTGTCCGCGCCCAGCGCCTTCATGACACGCACAGGAAATGCTGTAAGCTCCGGACCATAGCCTTCATACATATGAAAGCGTCCACGCATCATCACTACATTCCGGCCGGCCAGTTTACCAATCAGCAGCTCGCCGGCGTGGCCTTCAACTGTCGATACAGGAAAATGTGGAATTTCTTCATAAGCGATAGTCACCGCATCCGTAACATGGTCGCCCAGCACACCAAGGCCGGAACCCATAATGAGACCAATTTCCGGCTTAACCGCTGCACGTGAGCGGATAAAATCCGCCGCTTCTTTAATTTGTACTGCTGCTTTTATCTCTGTCATATTCTGTTCCTCCATCTCTCTTGTATGTCTATGTAAAGCATTCTACCCTGTCTCGCCAAACTGCAAGCCTCAATCCCAGCGGATAAACGCCCGGTCTGGCTATGCCATTAGCTATGACTCTATAATTCGGACAGGAAGCTCCGGCCATTACCGGTTCCTGCTACCCCAAAATTGACTGCAATAGTAGCTGCTACGTCCGAAAAGGTCTCACGCACGCCAAGCTGGACATTTTTTATCTTAGGATTATAGACAAGCAGCGGTACATATTCGCGAGTATGATCGGTTCCGGCATGCACCGGATCGTTACCATGATCAGCTGTTATAACGAGCAGATCATCCTCTGTCACCCGCTCCAACAATCGGGGCAGCGCCTGATCGAAAGCAGTGAGGGCCCCCGCATAACCTTCCGGGTCTCGGCGGTGCCCGAACAGCGAGTCGAAATCAACCAGATTAGTGAAGAGAAGACCGCTGAACGGCTTGTCCATTAATTCAATGGTCCGTTCAATGCCATCGGCATTGCTCTTCGTTGGGTAAGAGGCCGTAATGCCTTCTCCGCTGAATATATCGTTAATTTTGCCGACTGACCACACGTCAAACCCACCGTCTTGCAGCGCGTTAAGCACTGTCGGAGACGGAGGGGAGACGGCATAATCATGACGGTTGGATGTTCGCTTAAACGATCCGGGATTGCCCACGTACGGTCTAGCGATGACCCTCCCGACTGCGTATGGCTCTTCAAGCGTCAGCTCTCTGGCGATCTCACAGGCGCGGTAGAGCTCCTCAAGCGGAATAATTTCCTCGTGAGCGGCGATCTGGAACACGCTGTCAGCAGAAGTGTAAACAATCCATTCTCCTGTCTCCATCTGCCGGCTGCCCAGCTCATCCAAAATTTCTGTGCCGCTGGCAGGCTTGTTCCCGATTACCTTGCGGCCTGTTCGCTCTTCAAAGGTGCGGAGCAGCTCTTCAGGGAACCCGTCCGGGAACGTGCGGAACGGCACGTTGATCCGGAGGCCAGCCAGCTCCCAGTGCCCGGTCATCGTATCCTTGCCGACGGATACCTCAGCCATCTTGCCGTAAGCTGCAGACGGCTCCGGCACAGGCTTCCAATCGCCAATTGGGGCGATATTTCCAAGTCCCAGCTTTCGCAGGTTCGGCAGGTCAAATCCGCTTACCTGCTCTGCTATGTGTCCAAGCGTGTGTGAACCGGCATCCCCGAATGACGGAGCATCAGGGAGCTCTCCTATACCCACACTATCCAGAACAATAACAGTTAAACGTTTAAATCGCATTGCTTTCACTCCACCCTTGTGTTCTCCAATCGTTACTTCGCCCGCGGATGCGTCTGGTCGTACACATCCTTCATTCGCGAACGTGTAACCTGGGAATAAATCTGCGTAGTCGAGATATCCGCATGTCCGAGCATTTCCTGAACAACACGCAGATCCGCCCCATTCTCAACCAGGTGGGCTGCGAAGGAATGGCGCAGTGTATGCGGTGTAATCTGCTGCTCTATTCCGCTTTCACGGGCGTACTTCTTGATAATCTTCCAGAATCCCTGCCTGGTCATTCGCGTCCCCAAGTGATTGAGGAACAAGGCGTTCTCCTCCCGGTCAGGCTTGGCAAACTTGCTGCGTGCAGCGCCGACATACTCATTCATCGAGCCGGATGCTACCCTTCCGAGTGGAATGATCCGTTCTTTCCCAGACGCCCCCATGCAGCGGACAAATCCCATGTCGAGGTTAACATCTCCAATGTTCAGTGCAATCAGCTCACTGACCCGGATTCCGGTAGCATACAAGAGCTCCAGCATGGCCTTGTCCCGCACACCGCCAGCCGTATCGGGTACAGGCGCATCCAGCAGCCTCCCGATATCCGCTATCGATATCACACCCGGCAGTCGTTTCTCCTGCTTAGGGGTTTCCATGTGAACGGCCGGATCAATCGTCAGCACCTGCGTCAGCACAAGAAACTTGAAGAATGCCCGGATCGAGGAAACCGTTCTGGACAGCGTTGCCACCGCACGGCCCGATTGCTTCAAGTGCAGCAGATACTTCGCAATGTGGTGCTTGCGCACATGATCGGGCAAAGTAAGGCCATCCCCGGCAGCATACTCGAAGAACATCGACAAATCCCGCTCGTAAGATTCAATTGTCGAACGCGACAAACCGCGCTCCTCAGACAGATAACGGACAAATGGCTGCAGCTGATCCTTCATGAAGACATCCTTTCTGTTGCAATCTCTCTGTCCTTTATCCTCTGATAATTCCACACAGATGCTGTAATATCCTGCTGATTGAAGTCAATAATTATGACAGCTTATTCGCCAATCCGGTAAAACCACCACAGTCTCTCGCGGAAGCTGAATTCGGAGAGGGACCCCGTGCGATCTCCGAATACCTTGACCGCGCTGCCCTGCGGTACCGCATACGGATCAGGCGCATGCACCCACTGCGTCAGAAGCCGGATGGTAAAGAACATGAGCAGGGTAAGAAGCATAAGCGACAATACAAAGACCAGCCGCCTGACAACCTTTTGCAGTGATACAACCATCAATATTCCCCCAGCATAAATTATGGGACAGTTCGTCCTTATCCCACCATATGTCGCTGCCGTGACGGTTATGCGGTGCAGTTAAGCTGGCGGCTGAACGTCTATTCTATCAATGCTCGCTTCTAGAAGGCAGCTGTCAGCCAGGCCCGGCGCCGGCAAGCAGACTTTCCAGCGGTACATAACCGGCTCCTGCCGCTTCTGCCACTCCCGGGTGTGTGATATAGCCTTGATACGTGTTGACGCCCTTGCGCAGCGGGATATTGTCTTGAACCGCCCGATGAAAGCCTTTGGTTGCCAGTTCAACTGCATATGGGAGAGTAACATTGGTTAATGCCAGCGTAGATGTTCGCGGAACGGCCCCCGGCATATTGGCAACGGCATAATGCAGAACGCCATGCTTCTCATACACAGGATCCTTGTGGGTGGTAACCCGGTCAATCGTCTCGATCGTACCGCCCTGGTCGACCGCTACATCTACAATAACCGCTCCCTTCTTCATCGTCTTGACCATCTCCTCGGTTACCAGATGAGGAGCACGCGCCCCCGGGATCAGAACAGCGCCGACAAGCAAATCAGCCTTTCGAACTGCATTAGCAATATTATAGCTGTTGGACATCAAGGTATGAATTGTTCCGCCGAAAACATCATCAATATAACGCATCCGGTCCGGGCTGCGCTCCAAAATAACAACACTGGCTCCCATGCCAAGCGCCATGCGGGCCGCGTTGAGGCCAACGATGCCTCCACCCAACACGATGACCTCCGCTGGCGGAACGCCGGGCACGCCGCCCAGCAAAATCCCCCTCCCCCCGTGGAAGGCCTCGAGGAATCTGGCACCTACCTGGACAGCCATCCTGCCCGCAACCTCACTCATCGGCGTCAGCAGAGGCAGCCCGCCGTTATCCAGCTGAATCGTCTCGTAGGCGACTGCCGTGACCCGGTTTGCAGTAAGAGCCTTCGTCAAGGCCGGCTCGGCTGCCAGATGCAGATAAGTAAACAGCAGCTGTTCAGGTTTGAAATAAGCGTACTCTTCTGCAAGAGGCTCCTTAACCTTCATAATCATATCCGCCTGCCGCCACACCTGAGCTGCTTCTGGTACAATCACTGCCCCTTCTTCTGCATAGGCCTCGTCGTCAAACCCGCTTCCTTCCCCAGCCCCTGCCTGGATCATCACTTCATGTCCTGCATGGCGCAAGGCAGTTACACCAGCCGGCGTCAGAGCTACCCTGTATTCACTTGTTTTAATTTCCTTTGGCACCCCTACTCGCATGTTCATTTCCTCCTTTGTCGGCTCCCTTTTGAAGACCTTATATGGATACCCTTTCCATATTAACATGAGAATATGTGCCGTGGTGGGAAATTGGCCCAATACACTGCGCATCTGCCTACATACTATGTCATTAGACCGGAAACGTGGAGGGAAAACGATGATATCATTGAGTCAACTCATTAGCAGCTGTGCATGCCGCGGCAGGAACCGGCATGGGGAGCGCAGGCTGTTTGCTTTCAAGCATAGAAGCAGCTACAGCACCTGTCTGAAAGAACTGAAAGCTGCCGGATTCCGTCCTCACAAACAGCTTGACGAGCAAGGAATATTCAGCCTAACAATCGATAAACGAAAAAGCTTGAGCAAGATAGCCCGGCATTCCGGCATCAGATTTATTGAAAAAGATGTGAAAGCCAGGGCTCACGGCCTGCCACAGACGCTGCGAGCCATACGTTCGAGCAGCTGTGAACAGGGCCACGCTCCTTGGAACATCAAGCAGGTTCAAGCGCCGCTGGTGTGGCCGCTTACACAAGGCAGCGGGGTACGTTTGGCCATTCTTGATACCGGCATTGCCGCTCATCCCGATCTTAGGATAGCGGGCGGAATCAATACGATCAGCGGCCATTCCTACCGGGATGACAACGGTCACGGCACGCATGTGGCCGGCATTGCGGCAGGAACCGGCTTCAAGCAGTTAAAGGGAGTGGCGCCCCGAATATCCCTTTATGCTGTCAAGGTATTGGACCAGGAAGGAAACGGATATGTATCGGATATTGTGGAGGGAATTGACTGGTGTATTCGTAACCGGATGCAGGTGATGAACCTGAGTCTGGGTTTGCCGCCCGGGGAAGACAGCCAGGCGCTTCGGGAAGCTGTAAGAAGGGCAAGGCGCCATGGAATTGTGATCGTCTCTTCAGCAGGGAATGAGGGCAAGGCGGCAAAGAGCCTGGATGCGCCAGCAAGGTATGCGGGCGTCATTGCCGTCGCGGCCTCTACGAGGAAAAGAAGGATCGCAGGTTTCAGCAGCCGGGGAAACGGGTTGACATGCGCCGCACCCGGCTTGAACATTCGCTCTACATGGCTTCGCGGCGGTTACAAGATAATGTCGGGCACCAGCATGGCTTCACCGCATGCGGCCGGGGGGACTGCGCTTTTGCTGTTGAGGATGCCAGACTTGACACCGCATCAAATTAGCAACCTCCTCGCCGCGAGCGCCAGGAAGCTAGGCTTCAGCGTCAAAGCCCAAGGCGCCGGTCTGCTTCAGAACGCCAAGGCTCTCAGGCGGGCGGCAGCCTCCCCAACCGCCTTTCGTACAGCAGATCCCGGCAGCGCCCGCCGGCAGCGGCTGCTTCGGAAGCCCCTTGGCAGCCGTTCTAATCGACCGAACCAGGTCCTTATCTTGCAGAATCATTCATTCATAAAGTAAGAAAGAATCGGAGGCAGCATGCAAAAACTCCTGCGAGTATACCGGACAATGCCGGTTGCTCACAGGAGTCTATCATCTGTTACTTCTCCATTATAACTATTCAGCTACCTGGTTGATTGTTCTTGTCTCTGCAGCGGCTGCAGATTCCATGAAAGTCAAGCCGATGATCAATGACTTGAAAACCATACTCCAGTTCCAGCCGTTCTTCCAGTGGACCCAGCCAATCGTCCATAATTTCATCCATAGCACCGCACTGCACACAAATCAAATGATGATGGTGATGCTTGTTGCTGTCGGTACGAAGATCATAGCGGGCCACACCATCGCCAAAGTTGAGCTTCTCTACTACATGAAGCTCGCTTAGCAGCTCCAAGGTCCGATAGACCGTCGCCAAGCCGATTTCAGGCGCTTTCTCCTTCACCAGCATGAAGACGTCCTCTGCACTCAGATGATCCTCTTCGTTCTCGAGCAGCACACGTACGGTTGCTTCCCGCTGCGGGGTTAGCTTGTAGCCCTGCGACTGAAGCTGCTGTTTGATTTTCTCGATACGGGCTTCCATAATTATTCCCTCCGCGCTTCCATGCACCGCCTGCGCCAGACAGTTGCTTTCATTATAGGGGTTAATAGCCGGGAAAGTCAAACCTTTTACTAGAAAATAGGAGGACGGCTCCTAGACCAGATAGGGAGCCGCCCAAGCGATAATATAAGGGGATAAATAGACTTCCACAAGCGCTGCTCCCCATAAGACTAGGAGCAGCAGAAGTGAAGCGGCTGTGTGGGACAGCAGCGGCTGTACAAGGTCGCCTCCTTTACCGATCAGCCTTTGCCTGATTACATAGAGAGAGAAGGTCAGCCCAGATACGCTCGCCATTATAAGCGCGGGAATAACAATGAGATTCGGCGGTGCTATGGAGGCCATCGCGAACAACAGGCCTTTCCATTCATGCTGGCTGATCAGGGCCCCCACGGAAAATCCGATCAGAACACCCTTCATGAAATCCAGCGCAAGAATGACAGGCAGCCCCACAACTGTTATGCCGAGCAGCCAGATCAGCAGCAGCCATTTGCCATAAAAAATTGCCCGGTCGCGAAGCGAGCCGTCAACTTCAGGCATGATTCCCGCTTTAAACACTTCCGCGTAATGGCTGACCTCCCCTGCCAGCACCTCCTGCTGCTCCAGTGTCAAAGCATTATACATCAGCGTGCCGAAGACAACGCCGACAACAAAGAGCACAATCACAAATACATACAAGGTCAGGCTTTCCCTGCCGGAACGCAGCCATTGTACAGGGTTCATCTGCCGTTCCCCCTTCTTGTCCGAACTGTCTTGTACATTGTATGACGTTCGTCCAAGCGGTATGCCCCTGCGGGCAGGCTGGCAGTTCCGGCCTAAAGGGAACTACTTCCTTACTCTCCCGTATTTGCCCCCGCCTCCTGCCTCAAGATTAAGGCGTCCTTCTCTGGCCGCAATAATAAGGTCTGCTGTTTGTGCTCCCGCTTCATCAGCCAGCTCCTCTTTACCGGCGCTGTGAAGAACATCCATCTCAGTGCCAAAGCGCTTCAAAAGCCGATCAAGCAGCTTGGGTCCTACACCCGGTACAAATTCGAGAGGAATTTGGTACCGATACGGCGGACGTCCGCTCTGCTCAGGAAGCTCCTCCCGGTTCATCAGCCTGCCGAGCTCCTGAATCCGGTCCATGACCCCATTGACAAGCTTAGTGCTGCCGCAAAGAGAGCAGCGCTCCGGCTGGCGGTCCGGCTCATCTGGACCTAGTGCTGACTCACAATTGAGGCAGTAGGTTTTGTGATACTTGCCAAGCCTCGGATTCAAGCCGTAATTAGCGGCAATCCGCCTGCCTTCCTTACCTTCCAAGGCCATCTGAAAGTCCGCAAATGAAGGCTGGCCAAGCAGCAGTTCATTATACTCACGGCCAATCTTGGAGAGGGAATGTGCATCCGAATTCGTCAGAAACGGGTAGCCGTCCAGCTCCGCTACGTAACCGGCCATTTCAGTGTCAGCGCTTAAGCCAAGCTCAACTGCGGACACTGCTGCCGGATCCAGCACTTCCGCGATTGAATCCGTACAGCTGCCATAGAGGCTCTTGTGCGGAGTGAAAATATGGGCGGGAATGAACAGCCCTCCTCTGGCGAGCGCCTGATCCTGCAGCTCCCTGCCCGTCACATAAATGCGCTGGGAGCTGAGCATGACATTGCGCATATAAGCGCTCATCCATTCCGTCCATGCTCGCATACGGTCGAAGTCCGGCATGAACACCAGATAATGCGCCGGGCCTCTTCCAGGCTCCTTCACTTCAATCTCACTGCCAAGCAGCAGGGTCGTATCGCGATATCCGATGCCTCCGCCTTCGACCTCCGACATTTCACCGGTCTCCAGCAGCCCGGCGATATCCCGCTGGACACCAGGCGAGTGGGTATCTATGACGCCGAGCAGCCGTATCCCTTTGCGGACTGCCGCCTCGTGCGCAATGTTGCGGAACGTGAGGCTGCGGCTGGCACTGATCTTAACCGGTTCACCATGGTCGGTACTTCCTATGTGAATATGCATGTCGGCATAGACCGTTTGAAGCTGCTGACCGCCCTGCTGGCCAGTCATATCAGATTGTTCCCGTCAGCCGGTACAGCTGCCATGCCTGCACAGCCATCATTGTTTTGGCATCACTAATCCGGTCTTCACGGATATACTGCTGAGCCTGCTCGAAGCTGATCGCTTCCACAGCCAGGAACTCATCCTCATCCAGCTGCAGTGAGCCTTTCTCCAGCTGATCCGTAAAGTACAGGTACAGCTTCTCATCGGCAAATCCCGGCGAGGTGAAGAAAGCGCTGACCAGCTTCATTGAACCTTCCTTGGCCTTATACCCCGTCTCTTCTTCCAGCTCGCGGTAAGCCGCCTGAATCGGATCCTCACCAGGGTCGAGCTTGCCCGCCGGAAGCTCAACCTGAAATTTCTCGAGCGGCTTGCGGTACTGCTCAACAACGAGCAGCTTGTCATCTATTAAAGCCATAACCGCGGCAGCACCAGGGTGCTTGACAATTTCGCGTGTCGCCGTTTCACCATTTGGCAGCTGAACCGTGTCCACCTGCAGCGTAATCATCCGCCCATTGAAGATATGATCCGTCTTGACTGTTTTCTCCTGCCACTGCTCCGATTTGCCTAATATCGTCATCGTGTCTCCACTCCTTGCCGGACTATGCCGGTCCTGATTTTCCCTGGAATTTGCTGCCCGTTCTGATCAGCAGGAAGCCGCCCAGACGCCCGACAGCACATCGAGGGATATCTTGTCCATTCTCTGCATATTGATCATTATACCAAATCACGACAGGGGTTGGAAAAAATGAAGCAGTATATCAACGAAAAAGGTCTCCGTCTAGTCGGCAAGGCATGGGAAATCCGTTATCAGCTCCGCAAGCTGGGCGGTACGGCGGCAGCCGACAGCCGCAAGCTCCAGGATATGCTCGGAAAACCGGCCAGGAAGGCAGCGCGTTAGTCCTTCTGCAGCAGCACAAGGAACGTCTCCCTGCCGGTCGGCTGTACACTGCCTCCCAGCGGCTCAACGCTGATCGATATATTATCCGACTTTTGAAGCAGCGGCGAACGGACATGCAAATGTGCCCGGCTCCCGCTCCAGCTTAGCACACCAAGACTATCGTGCCGATCCCCGCTGACTGCCCAAGCCTGGTAGTCTATCTGTCCATGTGCCGGCAAACCGTCAAGCATGAGCAGAACTTCCTGACTGTCCCGGCTTACCCAGACATAGCCTTCCCCCTCGCCGCTGCCAATGGTCAGGGCGCGGTACCGGGAAGAATCGGGAGCAAGCATGACTGCCTCAGCTTCCGGTACCTGCCGGCTTACATAAGCCCCCAGAGGTTCTGCCTCCCCTTCCAGCTTGCTAAGCCCGCCAATCAGCAACATGACCAATATGCACGCGGCCGCTGCCAGCCAGCCTCCTCTAACTGCTGACCGGTTAGGCCGCATCCCTCTAACGGTTCTAAAAAGAGACCGCTCATAAGATGACGGAAGAAGAGGGAGAACTTCATTGTCATCGAGTGGCTCGATCTCTCCGGGTGCAAGCAGCCGGTGCCATTCGTCTCTAATACCATGACACTCTTCACATGTCTCCGCATGAGTGTCCATTAAGAACCTCTCCTCTGCGCTGATTGATCCTCTAATCCTGTCCACCCACTGCTCTTCCGTGTAGCGCAAGCACCTGAACACTCGGTGTTCCGGCCTCTCCTTCAAGTAAGACCCCTCCCTTCCGGTACGTCAAGGGTAACCTTCTCTTCGTGGCTATGCATACTCAGCCTCTTCCGCAAATTATTCAGCCCGTATCGCACCCACGATTTCACCGTGCCAAGCGGAACATTCCACTCCTCTGAAGTCTCTCTATGTGTTTTATTGCCGTAATAGATGGCTGTCAATGCCTTCTGCTGTGTTACCGGAAGCTCTCTCATCGCTTCCCGGACCGCTTCCTGCTCCAGCTTGATTACCACTTGTTCCTCAAGGGCGTCCATTACCCCAGATGAGGCTTCAGAGGTTAAAGTGAGCTTACTGCCATCCTCCTTCTCGAGAACCACCTTCCTCCCCCTTCTAATCCGATCCAGAGCCCGGCTGCGAGTCATGACAGCTAGCCAAGCCTCTATAGAGCCTTTATCACACGAATACCTGTCTCCCTTACGGAGCACTTCCATGAAGATGTCATGGCATAAGTCTTCCGCCTCCATCCGGTCATCGAGCATTCGACCTGCTATTTGAAGCACAAGGGGAGCATACCGTCTATAGAACAGCTCAAAAGCTTCGACAGATCCCCTGCACATCGCATGCAGCAGCTCGGATGGATTGGGTTCTTGTTGGGCGCTCATGAGCCCAGCCTCCTCTCCGATAAACACGGCAGCAGTCACTTTACTTTTTTTTTAGCAGATCAGGCTAAATAAATGCAACTTTTTTGGGGCTCCGATAAATCCGGCCGGCTGTCCTTGTACGTATTCCATTTTAGAAGGCCATAGAGCCTTAACATTCAGTTACAGGAGGGATTATGCATGCTGCATGCATGTATCGGAAGCAAGAGAAACACGGTCATCTACTTACTCACTGCAATTTTATTTACATCCTTCATGCTAGGAGGAACACGGGAAGCCCGCGCAGCCGCAGTTCTCGAGCTGTACACCCCATATTTGGACATATCCGCTTCCCCCGGGGAATCCATCACGTATCCAATCGAATTAATTAACCATAGCAGTACGACTTTGAAGACAGCATTGTCAGTTAAAGGTAAAGATGGATGGGTACAGGAATTGACGGCCGATGGGCGGCAGGTTAAACAGATTGCCGTCAAGCCGGGCGAGAGCCAGTCAGCAGAGCTAAGGCTTCAGGTGCCCCTGAAAGTGGAGAAGGGCTCCTATACCTTTACAGTTAATGCTACTGGAGCAAATCCGCTTGACCTTCATGTAGATGTGACTGAAAAAGGAACCTATTCCTCTGCTTTCACGATAGAGCAGAGCAATATGGAGGGTCATGCCGACTCTACCTTTACTTTTACCGCAAATCTGCAGAACCGCACAGCTGAAGAACAGACCTATTCGTTAACAGCCGCCGCTGATCCCGGCTGGGACATCCGTTTCAAAAGCGGTGGTAACAATGTGACATCCGTTACCGCCGAGCCAAACGCTTCCGAAACCATCACCATAGAAGCGGTTCCGCCTGAAAATGCGTCCGCCGGCACATTCGTAATCCCTGTAAGCGCATCAAATAACAGCACCTCAGCCAGCGCTGAGCTTGAGGTCGTAATTACGGGAACGTTTGACTTGCAGCTGACTACCGCTGACGAACGACTGAACACGGATGTAACCGCGGGTTCAACACGCCGACTCGATCTGGTTGTAACTAATACCGGTACATCCGCGCTATCTGAAGTAAATATGTCGGCTCAATCTCCCAGCGGCTGGGAAGTCAGCTTTGAGCCATCATCCATACGGATGATCGAACCAGGCCAAACGAAAACGGTTCAAGCTATTATCAAAGCAGACAGCAAGGCCATGCCCGGAGACTACGCTGTCTCGCTGAGTGCCGCTTCACCTGAAAAAACGTCCCAGGCATCCATAAGAGTGGCGGTTAAATCCTCGGTTCTGTGGGGCTGGGTCGGTATTCTGATCGTTATTGCCGTTGCCGGATTCATCGCATACCTGATCCGCAGATACGGGAGGCGTTAAGAAGTGATTTGCGAGCAGACACCAACGAATCAAGAGCCGGTTATCGAATTGTCTGGTTTAACTAAATATTATGGCAACCAGCGGGCTGTCGATGATCTCTACCTTACCGTAAGAAAAGGAGAAGTATTCGGCCTTCTAGGTCCTAACGGGGCAGGCAAAACGACGACAATCCTTATGATGCTTGGACTGTCCGAGCCTACATCCGGCAGTGCCGTTGTGTGTGGTCTTGATCCAGTGCGCAGCCCGCTCCAGGTTAAACGCAAAGTCGGTTATATGCCCGACGATGTAGGCTTCTACGAGGATAGAACAGCCCTTGATAATCTGCTGTTTACGGCAGGGTTAAACCAGATTCCTGCCGGCGAAGCGCGGGAGAGGGCCGAACGTCTCTTGGAAACGGTAGGACTTGCAGAGTCAGCCCGCAAGAAGGTTGGAGCATTCTCGCGCGGCATGCGGCAGCGTTTGGGGCTAGCGGATGTTTTGATTAAGAAGCCCGAAGTTATCATATTGGATGAGCCGACGCTCGGAATTGACCCCGAAGGGGTCCGTGAGCTGCTGGCATTGATCCGTTCCCTTAGCCGGGAAGACGGAATTACCGTACTGCTTTCCTCACATCATCTTTATCAGGTTCAGCAGATCTGTGACCGTGTGGGATTATTTGTCCAGGGAAGACTTCTCGCATGCGGTAATATAGATGAACTGGCGGAATCCTTGAATTCTAGCGGAACGATCACTGTGGAAATGACGGTCAGGAACGCACCTGACCATCTCACAGAGGATCTCTTCAGCATTCCGGGCGTCAGCAAGGTCTTGGCAGACGGGCTGGACTCTGGAAAGAGTGACGGCAGCATGAATATTCAAGTCATTTGTCAAGCGGATGTGACATCCTCTCTCGCACGTGCCGCTGTTCAAAGTGGCGCCGAGCTAACCGCAATTAATCGCAGAACTTACGGGCTGGATGACATTTACCACAATTACTTCGAGGGGAGTGGAAGAGATGAACATACCGGATAGCAGTCTGCCGCTCTTGAAGAGGCTGAGGCTTCAAATACGGAACCGGACTAACATGATAAACGAACCGGATCGTAAGAAAGTAGAACGGCAAGCACGGCATACTCCTTCGCCATTTTGGGTCATTGTGCATAAGGAGCTCGGCGATCACATTCACAGCTGGCGGTTCGGCATATTGGTCGGAATTGTCGTATTGGCTTGCATAGGTTCGATTTACTCGGCGGTAATTGCCCTTCAACAGGGCACCGGTAACAGCGACAGCGAGAACTACTTGTTTCTAAAAATGTTTACCGCTTCAGATGGTACATTGCCTAACTTCATCACCTTTGTATCGTTTCTCGGGCCTCTAATTGGTATTGCGCTTGGCTTCGATGCGGTTAATACCGAGCGTACCAAAGGGACACTGAGCCGTATGCTGTCACAGCCTCTGTACCGTGATGACTTTATTACCGCCAAATTTACAGCCGCCCTATTGCTTGTTGCCTTAGTGATCTTCTCCCTGGGCTTCTCGGTCATGGGACTCGGGCTCTTCACAATTGGCTATCCGCCAACGCCTGAAGAATTCGGCAGGGTGGTGATATTTCTATTAACAGCTGTTATATACGTTGGATTCTGGCTGAACTTGTCTTTATATTTCTCCGTGCGCTTCCGCCAGGCCGCCACTTCGGCCCTTTCAGGAATAGCACTGTGGCTGTTTTTCACTGTCTTCTACAGCTTAATTGTTAACCTGCTTGCCAAATCTTTTGAGCCTGGCGAACAGGCGGGTACGAGCCAGATTCTCTCCTATCAGCAGACGCTGCTCTTCATTAACCGCCTGTCGCCAGCCGAATTATTTACCGAAGCGACAACCACACTGCTTGTGCCTGAAGTCCGCTCTCTTGGACCACTAACAATGGAGCAGGTAATCGGCGCCATACCAAGCCCGCTGCCTTTAGGCCAAAGCCTGCTGTTAATCTGGCCTCATTTGACGGGGCTAATTGCTGCTGCTTCCCTTGCCTTTGCACTTACTTACGCTCTCTTCATGCGGCAGGAGATTCGTTCGAGATCATAACAATCAGGCAGACAACAATAAGAAAGGCTTTCCCTATAGAAACAGCTGCAGCCGTTCTACAGGGGAAGCCCTTCTTCCATCAACCCTTTATTATCTTTGAGGCTCCTTGAGTCTTGCTACTCTTACTATGACTCTATGAACCGTTATCCTACTTGCCTTCAGCCGCGAGCTTGATCAGCTGCACAACCAGTTCGGTTGTCTTTACCAAATCCGCTACCTTGATCTGCTCTTTGGTTGTGTGAATGTGCTCATAGCCCACTGCAAGGTTGACCGTCGGCACGCCCAGTCCGTTGAAGATATTGGCATCACTGCCCCCGCCCGAATGGAAGGTCCTTGGCGTACGCCCAATCTGCTCAATTGCCTTCTTCGCCAGCTCGACCACCGGATCACCGTCCGTATAAGAATAAGCCGGGTAGATAATCTCGCTCTCAAACTCGGCTGTCGCGCCGTAATCAGAGGCTGCACTTTCAAGTGCTGTCCGCATGGATTCGATCTGAGCATCCAGCTTATCCTGCACAATGCTTCTTGCCTCTGCATCAAGCTTCACATAATCACAGACGATGTTCGTTGCACCGCCGCCCTCGAAACGACCGATATTAGCGGTCGTTTCTTTGTCGATCCGGCCCAGCTTCATACGGGAGATGGCCTTTGCGGCCACCTGAATTGCACTTATTCCGTCCTCCGGATTTACACCGGCATGGGCCGACTTGCCAATGATCTTCATATCGATCTTCGCCTGCGTAGGAGCCGCAACAGCGATATCGCCGATTTGTCCATTGGAGTCAAGAGCATAGCCATAGTCTGCTTTTAGGCGTGAGGCATCCATTACCCGCGCGCCATGCAAGCCCGCTTCCTCGCCAACCGTAATAACGAATTGAACAGGACCATGGGCAATATTCTGTTCCTTCAATACCTTGATTGCTTCAAGCATCGCTGCGATGCCTGCCTTATCGTCCGCGCCAAGAATGGTAGTGCCGTCACTGCGGATATAGCCGTCATCATCCAGCTGCGGCTTAATGCCGGCACCTGGCGTTACGGTGTCCATATGGGAAGTAAAGAATATTGTTGGAGCACCATCTGTGCCATTAGCCTCAAGCATAATGAAGAGATTGCCCGCTCCATGTCCGGTCTTCTCGGCAGCATCATCCTCTTCGACCTGCAGGCCAAGCTCTGCAAATTTTTGTTTCAATACTTTACTTATAGCCTGTTCATGCATGGTTTCACTGTCCACTTGGACAAGTTCCATAAATTCGTCCACAAGACGTTTCTCAGAGATCATCGGCTTTCCTCCGCTATGTAATATCGTTTACAATAATAGTTGTCTACCCTTCCCCGAAAGGAGTGCGGCATCATGCACAATCGCAAATGGCTGCGCATTACAGCTATCATTCTCGTCGGTGTTATGTTAATTTCCACCGTCATGATGAGCATGTCCTGGTTCTTCTATTAAACCGTTCGATTGCTTGTTGAATATGCGGCAGAAGAGCGGCAGAATCTCTTCTGCCGCCTGTCTGACCGGCATAGTCCGACCCGTCAGATCCTCGAAGGATGTTACCCCGTAGGATTGAATTCCGCATGGTATAATACCCTGAAATCCATCCTCAGCAATACCAGCCTTCAAGTTTAAGGCGAAGCCGTGGCTTGTAATAAATCCCTTGCGCCTGCGGCTCTTGTTAAACTTGACGCCTATAGCCGCTATTTTCACATCGCCAACCCATACGCCTGTGTATTCCGGCTTTCTGCCGCCTTCAATACCATAGCCGGCAAGCCAGTCAATGATCACCTGTTCCAAATTACGCAGGTAAGCGTGCAGATCCAGTCCCGCGGCATCCAGGTACAAGAGCGGATAACCAACCAGCTGTCCGGGTCCATGATAGGTAATATCTCCGCCCCGGTCAATCTGATGTACGGTAATCCCGCGTGCTGCCAGCTCTTCCTCGCTAAGCAGCAGATGCTCCGGATGCTTCTGCGAGCCGATGGTATACGTTGGCGGGTGCTGGAGCAGCAGAAGCTTCTCAGGCACTTCCTCCAAATCAATTTGACGGACGAGCGACTTCTGCAGGTCCCAAGCCTCGCCATAGCCTATCATAGGTATGTAGATGCTGTCCAACCGGTTTAATTCGCTCATAGTACTACCCTCTTTTGTCAGTGTTTAGTACAGCTTCGTCTCCAAATTATAGCCTTCCAGATTGTCCTTCACACGCTGCAGGAAACGTCCGCAAATAACACCGTCCAATATCCTGTGGTCAAGCGACAGACAGAGGTTGGCCATTGAACGGACCGCAATCATATCATTGATGACGACCGGCCGCTTTACAATCGATTCGAACGTCAGATTAACAGCCTGCGGATAATTAATAATCGGATAGGACAGAATGGAACCAAATGAACCTGTATTATTGACCGTAAAGGTACCGCCCTGCATGTCGGCGACAGTCAGCTTGCCTTCCCTGGTCTTGCGGGCAAGCTCGTCAATCTCATGGGCAAGACCGGCGATGTTCTTCTGGTCTGCATTATGAATTACCGGTGTCAGAACGGATTCCTCGGTACCCACCACAAGCGAAATGTTAATATCACGCTTGACGATGATTTTATCAACTGCCCAGATTGAATTCATGATCGGGTAATCCTTAATCGCGTTAACAACAGCCTTAATTAAGAACGCCAGGTAGGTCAGATTAATACCCTCGCGCTGCCGGAATTCATCCTTCAGCTTGTTACGCAGCACGACCAGGTTTGTGACATCCACCTCAATCATCGTCCATGCATGCGGAATTTCCGTTACACTCTGGCGCATCCGCGTAGCAATCGTATTACGGATTGGAGTCACATCTATGAAATATTCACCTTTGCCGGGTACGGACCGCTGCTCAACCTGAATGTCAGGGATACGCGGAGGCTCAGACAAATGCAGACCGGAAGATCGCACATTGGGAAGCTTAGTCTCATTCTGAGCCGAAGCAGCTGGTGATGCAGCCGTGCGGGTCATCTGCTGCTCTGCGTTATTAGGAACGGCAGCCACCCCCTGCTTACCCGATGCTACATAGGCGAGTACATCCTTCCGTGTAATACGACCGCCAATGCCTGACCCGCTAATAATCGTCAAATCAAGGTTATGCTCAGCAGCAAGCCGCTGAACAGCAGGCGAATATCTGCCTCGCATACTTTGATCCTCCTCACCAGCTCGTGCGGTTCCGGCAGACTGGGCTGCGGATACTTCGGCTGGCTCCGTCTCATCAGCTGTAATGCTCTCTACGAGACAGATTGGCTCGCCTACAGGAATTGTCTCTCCAGCGCCAGCCAGAATTTTAACAAGCTTGCCTGCAACTGTAGACGGCAGTTCGGCATTCACTTTATCTGTAATGATCTCACAAATCGGCTCATACATCTCGATCTCATCGCCCGGCTGCTTTAACCACTTATCAATTGTTGCCGAAACAAGCGACTCTGCCAGCTGCGGCATGACGATTTCCTTTACCGATTTCATCATTGCTCATCCCCTAAACCTTCTAATAAAGAGCCAATTTGCGCATGGCTTCATACACTTTGTCACGATTTAACATGAAGAACTTCTCACCCGGAGCGTTGATCGGCATAGCAGGCACATCCGGCCCGCACAAACGCATAATAGGCGCATCCAGCTCATACAGCAGCTCTTCCGCTATTATGGCTGCAACCTCTGCACCTACCCCGCCTGTCTTGTTGTCCTCATGAACGATTAGAACCTTACCTGTCTTGCGAACTGCCTCCAGGATCGCTTCCTTATCAAGCGGCTGAATCGTACGCAGGTCCAGCACATGCGCTTCAATGCCTTCCTCGCTCAGTTCCTCGGCAGCCTGCATAATGAAATGCAGCGGCAGGCTGTAGCCAATTACCGTAATGTCCTCGCCCTCGCGCAGCACATTCGCTTTACCGATCGGCACCGTGTAATCCGTGTCAGGTACTTCCCCGCTCACAAGCTTATAGCACTTCTTATTCTCAAAATATAATACCGGATCTGGATCTCGCACCGCAGCTTTCAGAAGCCCTTTTGCATCATAAGGGGTATAAGGAGCAACGATCTTTAAGCCTGGTGTACCGAAAAACACGGACTCCGGGCACTGCGAATGGTACAACCCTCCGAATATTCCTCCGCCAATCGGCGCCCGGATGACAACCGGACACTCCCAGTCGTTGTTGGACCGGTAGCGGATTTTGGCCGCTTCACTAATGATCTGGTTAGTTGCCGGAAACATAAAGTCAGAGTATTGCATCTCCGCGATCGGCCTCATCCCGTACATCGCTGCACCAATGGCAACACCGGCGATAGCCGACTCAGCCAGCGGCGTATCGAGCGCGCGCATCTCGCCGAATTCATCAAGCAGTCCCTTGGTCGTAGTGAAGACACCACCCTTAAGTCCGACATCCTCACCCAGAACGAAAACATCCTCATCGCGGGCCATCTCTTCCTTCATGGCTAGCCGGATCGCATCTATATATTCAATGACTGGCATGGTTAGTAGCCCCCTTCATCCGCGTACACATGCAGCAAAATGTCCTCTGGTGCAGGGAATGGAGCTTTGTCCGCATAAGCAGTCGCATCATCCAGCTCACCCTTGATAGCGGCTGCCAGCTCCTGCTCCTGCTCCTCTGACCATAATCCGCAATCCATCAAGTATTGTTTAAATCTAGGAAGTCCGTCCTTCAACTTGTTCTCCTCAACCTCTTCCTTGGTGCGATAAGCCAAATCATTATCCGACGTCGAATGAGGAGACAACCGGTACATCATTGCTTCAATCAGTGTAGGCCCTTCACCCGCTACCGCACGTTCTCTGGCTTCCTTCACAACACGGTATACCTCGAGCGGGTCATTGCCGTCTACACGAATGCCAGGGAAGCCATATCCAAGAGCCCTGTCGCTGATTTTCCCGCTCACCTGCCGGTCAATAGGGACCGATATTGCGTACTGATTATTTTCACACATTAAAATAACCGGCAGCTTATGTACCCCGGCAAAGTTGCAGCCTTCATGAAAATCGCCCTGATTACTCGAGCCGTCACCAAAGGTGACGAATGAAACAAACTTCTTGCCCTTCATCTTCGCGGCCAGCGCAAAGCCCACTGCATGTGGAACTTGCGTCGTTACCGGACTTGATCCGGTTACAATGCGCAGCTTCTTGCTGCCAAAATGGCCAGGCATCTGGCGGCCGCCGCTGTTCGGGTCTTCGGCTTTTGCAAAGACGGACAGCAGCAGATCTCTGAGCGTCATCCCAACCGACAGTACAAAGCCGTAATCGCGATAGTATGGGAGAAAATAGTCCTGCTCACGATCGAGCGCAAAAGCAGCCGCTACCTGGGCAGCTTCCTGACCGATACCGGAAACGTGAAAATTAATTTTGCCTGCACGCTGCAGAAGCAGCATCCGTTCATCAAATTTCCGCGCCGTCAGCATTGTGGCATACATCTGTACGGCCTGCTCATCTGTCAAACCGATTTCACGGTGGCGAAATGATTGGGTGACTGAATCGGTCTTAGCCATTATGCAGCCTCCTCTTCCTGGTAAAGTTCACTAGTTTAAGTCTGTAGTTCCAAGTATTAATCGTTAGTCTTAACACCAGGTACTAATTGTTGCTATAGCTATTATAACGCGAGCGGGCAAAAAAAGAAAATGCATCGTTATGAATACCAGGCCTCATCAGAAAGCTAGCGAATTGCCGTCCACAGCCAGCATGGCTTCGCCAAGGGCCTCAGACAGCGTCGGATGCGGATGTATTAGCTGTCCGACTTCCCATACGGAAGCATTCAGCAAATCAGCTAGTGCTGCCTCGGTAATCAGATCCGTTACATGCGGCCCGATCATGTGAACGCCCAGCACATCACCCGACGCTTCGTCAGCCACAACCTTCACAAATCCGTCCGTCTCGCCTTTAACCACTGCTTTGCCAATGGCGGCAAAGGGAATTTTTCCTGTCTTCACATTAAAACCCTGACTGCGGGCCTGCTTCTCCGTCCAGCCTAATGAAGCGATCTCGGGTCTCGAGTACACGGCTCTCGGGATACGGTGTGCCTGTACTAATTCAGGCTTGAAACCGGCCAGATGCTCAACTGCAAAAACACCTTCATGCGCAGCAGCATGGGCAAGCTGAACACCGCCTGTTACGTCGCCGATGGCATAAATATGCGGCTCTCGCGTCTGTAGGGAGGCATTAGTCTTTATAAAGCCGTTGTGAACCTGGATATCAGTCGCTTCCAGCCCAATTTCCTCAATGTTGGCCTCGCGACCCACCGAGACCAGAATAGCAGATGCTTCCAGCTGCAAGGAGCCTTCACCGGAATCTCCTTCAATGCTCACTTTGCCGTCTCCTGATATACATGACTCCAAATTAAGATTAACATTAGTCAAAACCCGTATTCCTCTTGTTCGAAACAGCTTCATCAGCTCTGTCGATACATCTTCATCTTCACTTGGAAGCAGGCGGTCCGCCGTTTCTACCACGGTAACTCCGACGCCAAAATCATGCAGCATAGAAGCCCACTCCACACCGATAACACCACCGCCGATTATAATCATGTCTTTAGGCAGAGCTTCCATTTCCAGCACATCGTCACTCGTCATGATATGTACACCATCATAATTCAAATGAGGCAGCTTGCGAGGTCTTGTCCCGGTCGCAATAATCAGATTGGTAGAGATAACCGTCTCCATCTCCCCATCAGCCAGTTCAACCGCTAGAGCCCCACTGCGCGGCGAAAAAATCGACGGGCCAATAATTCGCCCCTTGCCCTTGATAATTTCGATTTTGTGTTTGTTCATTAAGTATTGCAGCCCTTTATACAGCTTACCTACCGTATCCGACTTTCGCTTGGATACCAGGTCATACCTGATAGCAGTTTCTCCTCCTGTTACGACGCCGAACTGCTCAGCTTCTTTTACCGTATGATAAACTTCCGCACTTCTAAGCAGGGATTTACTTGGGATACATCCCCTATGCAGACAGGTGCCACCTATTTTATCCATTTCGACGATCGCCACCGTCTTACCGAGCTGTGCCGCCCGAATGGCAGCCGTATATCCGCCCGGTCCACCGCCGAGCACTGCAACATCCACTTGGATGGTCATGTTAATTCGCCTCTTTCTAAAGTACAGTACAATTTCCGTTCTCTATTGTACCTGTTTTTTGACATAAATACATGTCCAAATTAGCAAAATGGACAGGTTGGATCGAAAAGGTTATGATAGGAGCAATGTAACTAGCAACTGTCGTTGTAGGAGGGTACCGGCGTGAGACAAGTTATTGCCCGTTTTATCGCCATTCTACTGCTCGTCATTCCCGGCTTTATGGCCACCTACGGCTTCTTGCTGCTCAAGGAATCGTTGTTTGTGTTCTTTGCGGAATACGGCAACAATCTAGCAGTGGCTCCAGCATTTCAGTGGGGAAAGTTTATCGCCGGAATGCTAATGTTTATGGCAGGTGTAGGTTTTATTGGTGGCTGGATTTTCTTTAGGGACCGCAAACGCAATTACGTTGCCCCGCGCTTCAAGCCGAAGAGACCCCGCCCGCCTAGACCGGATGCCTGAGCGATCCAGATGATAATATTCGGGCACTAGAAGCGGCATCAACTATAGTAAAAACAACACCGTCACACGCTCGGAGCTGTCCGAAGCGGGGGCGGTGTTGTTCGTTGTATGACCTGCTGCGAAAACAAGATTAAGAATTAATCCTCACGCTTTCAGGACACCTTATGCTCAATGCGCAGCTTGTCAGCAACCATCGCGATAAATTCGCTGTTGGTAGGCTTAGACTTGCTGATGTTAATCGTATATCCGAACAAATGACTGATGGAGTCTATGTTGCCACGTGTCCATGCAACTTCAATAGCATGACGGATGGCTCGCTCGACACGTGAAGGCGTTGTCTTAAATTTCTCTGCGATAGCCGGGTACAGGGTTTTGGTAATGGCACCAAGAATTTCAATGTTATTGTATACCATTGTAATCGCTTCACGCAGGTATTGATAGCCTTTAATATGAGCCGGAACGCCGATTTCATGAATAATACTTGTGATATTAGCGTCGAGATTTTTGCCCTTGGCTATTGGAACAACATTGGATTTCGGCAGTGTAGATGTATAGTTTGAACCAGATACAACGGCCGGGTTACCAACCAGCTGACGAATCCGGTTAGCCAGAATTTCCATATCGAACGGCTTCAGTATGTAATATGAAGCGCCGAGCTGGACAGCTTTTTGCGTAATATTCTCTTGACCAAATGCCGTCAGCATTATAATTTTGGGCATTGGGTTCAGATTCATGTCACGCAAGCGTTCCAGTACACCCAAACCATCCAAATGAGGCATGATAATATCCAGAATAAGAATGTCAGGCGTCTTCCTAGATTCTTCGAGCAGCCTGAGCACTTCTTCACCATTATAAGCTACGCCGCTAACCGTCATGTCAGTCTGTTCTGCTATATACTCCGATAATAAGTTAGTAAATTCTCGGTTGTCGTCCGCGAGTAAAACCTCAATTCTTTGCAAGTCTGAGTCCTCCCTTGACCGATTTAGATGAATCTGTTTTTGCTATTATAACATTTTCGACACCGCCCATAAAATTCCTTCTGTCGAAAATTATTTTTCTTTATTTTTTTTCTCAGCTTCTATATAATTAAAATTTTATTACACAAACTCTCCCGGTTCGAACATTTCCGTTTCCATTCGACAATCTTAAGGAGCTTAAAGAAAAAATCTTAAGGCGCTTTAACCCGCCTTAAGATTTTGCTCTGAATTGCTGCCCTCCAGTAAAATTCCTGCATCCCGCAGCATCCATTCAATATAACAACCGTAACCTGAGGAAGGATCATTTACGAACACATGGGTTACAGCCCCTACAATCTTACCGTTCTGAATGATGGGACTGCCTGACATGCCCTGAACAATACCGCCTGTCTGTTCCAGGAGCTTAGGATCTGTGATCTTAATGACCATTCCCTTAGTTGCAGGTGTGACTTGCTTTGAGACATGTGTAATTTCAATATTGAACTTCTCAACCCGCTGCCCGCCTACAACCGTATAAATTTGAGCCGGTCCTTCCTTTACTTCCTCGGCAAACGCGACAGGCAGAGTGCCGCTTGTATAAGTCGGCTTTGGAAGCTCCTTCATTTTGCCAAATATTCCAAACTGAGTGTTGTGCTCCACATTACCAAGCACTTTACCTTCCTTTACGAAGTGGGCTCTCTTCTCCCCTGGTTCGCCGCTGGAGCTCTTGTTAATTGAGGTGACACTTGACTGCACAATCTGTCCTTCTCCTACTTTGATAGGAGTTTGTGTGTCCATGTCCGTAATCACATGCCCAAGTGCACCATAAACACCTTGGTCCGGTGCATAGAAGGTTAATGTACCGACGCCTGCTGCAGAGTCCCGGATATATAAACCGAGTCGCCAAGCCTTATCCTCCGGATCATAAGCAGGCATTAATTCTTTGGTAACGATCTGTGTTCCGCGCTTGATCTCAAAATGCAGAGGTTTACCCGAGCGGCCAGCCTTATCCACAATCTTGCTCATCTTGGCCACTTCATTCAGGTACATACCGTTGACCTTGACGATCAGGTCGCCCAAACGGATATCACTGTCTTGACCAGGCGATACCTTCACTCCTGATTGGGTCTCCACTTGATGATGGCCAACAACCATAATACCATCTGACTTCACTTTAACACCGATCGTCTGGCCTCCGGGAACAACTCGAAGATCAGGAACAACATGAAGTTTGACTGTCTTAAAGGGTATACGACCAAATAATTTCATCTTCATCTCTGTTGTACCGCTGTGGGACGGTACCAATGATAAAGGCTCGCTAAGATCGACCTGTGTAGAGGCATTAGCCGATCCATTTACCTTCACGACACCCGGATCAACGGTAACCTTGGCGTGAACCGGCATTAAGTAGTCCAACTGCTTCAATTGGCCGGAAAAAAGCCTCAGTTCACTTGGAAAAGCCGCGAAATGCTGCAACGGGGCGGAGTAGCCGATCATGCAAACGAAGAACACGAGAATTAATCCAAACCAGCGTTTCCGGTTACTTGCGTTCAATGATTTTCACGCTCCCTAGGTTTCCGTCTCTTGACGAAACGTCATTCGCCAATGGCGTACCTATAAGGTAACCTTGGCCCCAGGGTTTTATGACCGATAAAACCTTCCCGTAATACCTTACATTACGCGCCCTTCTGTCTGCCGGCTAAATCGAGCATTTCCTGAGCATGGAGCCTGGTTTTGTCCGTGACCTCAACTCCGCCCAGCATCCGCGCAAGCTCTTCTATCCGTTTGACGCCAAGCAGCTCCGTAACGGAGGTAGATGTCCGTTCATTACGGATGCTCTTACGGATTTCGTAATGGTGATCAGCCATACAGGCCACCTGCGGAAGATGAGTAATCGAGAATATCTGGCATCTACCCGACAAGACAGACATCTTCTCTGCGATCGCTTGTGCTGCCCGGCCGCTAACTCCCGTATCCACTTCATCGAACACAAGCACAGGGACTTCATCAATAGCTGCGAATATCGCCTTTAAAGCCAGCATAATTCTGGACATTTCGCCGCCAGAGGCGATTTTGCTCAAAGGCTTAAGCGGCTCTCCGGGATTCGCAGACAACATAAAGACTGCTTCGTCGACCCCATGCGGCGTTAACCGGAAGCTCTCTGCTCCTTCTTGCAGTTTGTCCAGCTTCACTTTAAAAGTAGTACGTTCCATCTGCAGCTGCTTAAGCTCTCTCTCGATCTCTGAAGCCAGCTTGTCAGCCGCATGGTGACGCAGACCAGACAGGGATAAGGCGAGCGACATTGCGCGATCGTACAAACGTCCTTCCTCTTCGCGCAGCCGCTGCAGATGCTCATCACGGTTTTCAAGCTTGTCCACATCGGATGAAATCTTGTTATAATACGCCAAAATGTCAGGAATCTGCTCGCCGTACTTACGTTTCAACCCGTTGATAAGATCCAGCCTGTCTTCAATTTCGGCCAGGCGTTCAGGGTTAAATTCCACCTGATCGCGGTAATCACGAAGCTGGAAGGAAACATCCTCAGCCTGGTAATATGCGGACTGAAGCTGCTCCACCAGTGGCTCCAGCACGACCGGATCATACGACCGTATATCCTCTAGATGGCTGAGCGCCTTGCTTAGGGCTTCTAAGCCCTGGGTGCCGTATAGTAATGAATAAGCTTCCGTTGCATGCTCCATAAGCCGTTCGGCATGCATCAGCTTTCGTTTCTCCTCCTGGAGCGATTCATCTTCTCCCGGTATCAAACCGGCAGAAGATATCTCCTCGATTTGAAACTTGTACAAATCAAGCATCTGCATATTGTGACGGGAGGATTCTTCAAGCTCCCGAAGCTTCGTACGCGTCTGCTGCAGCTTGTGGTAAGCCGCCTGATAACTGCGTTTCTTCTCCGCAAGCGTGTCGCCGGCGTACAGGTCAAGCCACTCCAGATGACGGTCAATACGCAGCAAGGATTGATGTTCATGCTGACCGTGAATGTTTACCAGACAATCGCCAACTTCCTTTAGCATCGTCAGATTAACCACCTGCCCATTAATGCGGCTCACACTCTTCCCGTGAGCGGACAGCTCACGCCTAATAACCAGCATCTCTTCACTTGAGGCGCCTATGCCCAGCTCGCTGAGCACGCGCCATACCCGGTGACCCGGATGAAGATCGAACACAGCTTCGATTTCGGCCTTGTCACACCCGTAGCGAACCATATCGGAAGCACCGCGTCCGCCGATTATAAGGCTGAGCGCATCGATAAGTATCGATTTGCCTGCTCCTGTCTCACCTGTCAATACATGAAAACCGTGATGGTAGCTTACAGACACTTGTTCTATGACCGCTAAATTTCGAATGGACAATTCCCGAAGCATGTTCTCTCCCTCTCCTTCTCTCATTACCATGTGTAATTGGCGTATCCGCCATTCATTAAAAAATTAAGTCCCAAACGAGAACGTGACTCAGTTCAGCATATCCAGCAAAGACTGCACAATTTCATCACTATGTTCTTTTGTCCTGCAGATGATTAGAATCGTATCATCTCCTGATATGGTTCCCATCACTTCAGACCATTCCATATTATCAATCAAGGCGGCGATAGAATTCGCCGTGCCCGGCAGGCACTTCATGACAACAAGATTGTCTGTGTAATCAACGTGGACAAAATTATCCAGCATCGCTCTTCGCAGCTTGTGAACCGGATTAAACTTCTGCTCCTGGGGGAGCGAGTAACGGTACCTTCCGTCTTCGGTCGGCACCTTGATCAGCTGCAGTTCCTTAATATCCCTGGACACTGTAGCCTGGGTTACAATCATTCCCCCGCGCTTAAGCGCATCGACCAGGTCATCCTGTGTCTCAATGGGTTCGCTATTAATAATTTCCCTAATCTTCAAGTGACGTATTGCCTTCATTCAACTGTTCCTCCTAGCCCTGTTCCGTTATGCGAAACGTCAGGGTCCGTATCCATTTGTCGCGTGCATCCATAATAATAATCCCCTCCGTACCAGGCACAAGCAGTGCGTACATAAACAGCCTGTCCCGCAGCCCGCTGCCTGTCCACTCGTAGGGCATTCGGTCACGGGCCGTCTTCACGAGATAAGTAAGTCCATCCCTCTCGGCCACGTAATCCACATATAACCTTGTCTTTAACTTCTCACCGTCCAGACTGATTGTGACAGGAATCCGGTGTTTGCCGGAAACTACTTCAAAGCCTGATCGCTCGAGAAATTTCACATTCTCGTCGTCAGGCGCGAGCTCTTCACCATCTCCGAGCAGAACCACCCGGGATCCTGAAGGCTCATGAAGCCATGCGTAGAAAGAGCGGAACAGCCAAACGGCAAGAAAGGAACCCGCCACCACCATGATGACCCAATCAGCCGCATTCCCCAAATTCATCCCTCGTTTCTTTAGGTAACATTACCTTAAAGATTCGCGCCTAGGGGTTGCAATTCCTTGTCAGTATCAACTGCGAACACTTGTTTGCTTTCAGTTTACCAGATCATAAATCAGATTTCCAGTACTTCATAGAAAAAGAGATAAAGCCGCAGTCGCAGCCTTATCTCTTCACTCCTAAATCCTATCATTATCCGCTCAACCAGCAGTGAAGGTTCCTCTGGCTTCAGCTACAAGAGCATCAATCGCAGCGGAATCCGGTACGTTCGCTTCCCCATCGCGCCACTTCCAGTATGCGAGAAACTCAATGTTCCCTTCCCCTCCAGTAATCGGAGAGAACGTAAGACCATGCAAGCCAAATCCCAGCTCACCAGCAAAACCAAGAATACTGCTGAGAACTTCAGCATGTACGGCAGCGTCGCGTACAACCCCTGATTTCCCCACCTTGTCTCGCCCGGCTTCGAACTGTGGCTTGATAAGGGCTACAACGCCCGATCCGGGTTCAATAACTCCGGATAGCGGGGGAAGAATCAGTTTTAATGAAATAAATGAAACGTCGATTGTGGCAAAGGTAGGCGGTGGTCCTGTCAAATCCCCTGGCTGTGTATAGCGAAAATTAGTCCGCTCCATAACCAGTACCCGGCTGTCCTGTCTAAGCGACCAGTCCAGCTGGTTATACCCCACATCAACAGCATATACATACGAAGCGCCATTCTGCAGAGCGCAATCTGTGAACCCGCCAGTAGATGCCCCAATATCGAGCATGACGCAGCCCTCGAGATTCAACCCAAAATGCCGGATGGCTTTCTCCAGCTTTAGTCCGCCGCGGCTGACATAGGGATGAACAGCGCCCTTAACCGTAATCTCTGCTGTACGGGACACTTTTGTACCGCTCTTATCAATCCGTTCGCCATTCACGAGAACAAGGCCGGCCATCAAGGCAGCCTTTGCCTTCTCCCGACTCTCATAATGCCCATGCTCTACTAGCAAAATATCGATCCGTTCCTTGTCGGCCATTCACTCACCATCACCTGTCATCTTGCATTATTGGCCTGTCGCCCGCTGCCGCTGACGCGGCATCATGCCGCTTACCTCTGCAGCAACCCGCTCCGCCGTTAATCCAACCTCTTCCCGCTGTTCCTTGATCGAGCCGTGCTCGATAAAGGCGTCCGGAACTCCGACAATGCGAATGGGCAAGCCATATTCGCCGCGCAGCGAATAATGCTCCAGCACGGCACTTCCCAGTCCCCCATGCTGTGTTCCTTCCTCCAGAACGATCATCGGCAGCCGATCTTCTGCCAGAAGCTGCAGCATCTCGGCATCTAGAGGCTTTATAAAACGGGCATTAACGATTCGCAGGGACAGCCCCTCGCGCTTCAGCAGCTCTGCCGCCTCTTCGGCTACCTGGATCATAGGACCGGCAGCTAACACAACGGCGGAATCACCTTCGCGAACGGTTTCCCACTGGCCAATCGGTATCGGCAGCGGTTCAGGATCAATTTCAACCCCCCGGCCGGCTACACGAGGGTAGCGGACAGCGATTGGTCCATCATCATAGTCCACTGCCGTTCGCATCATACGGCGCAGCTCATTCTCATCCTTGGGCATCATAAGCACCATATTAGGGATATGGCGCAAATAAGCCATATCGTATACACCATGATGCGTTTCACCGTCAGGACCTACAAAGCCTGCCCGGTCAATAGCAAATATCACATTTGCGTTTTGGCGGCAGATATCATGAACCACCTGGTCATATGCACGCTGCAGGAATGTCGAATAAACAGCGTACACTGGTTTCAGACCTTCCATGGCAAGCGAGGCGCACATGGTCGCGGCATGCTGCTCAGCGATCCCCACATCAATCATCCGGTTCGGGAACCGTTCCGCAAACTTCAGAAGACCCGATCCGCCCGGCATAGCAGGAGTAACAGCCACTATTCTGTCGTCCTGCTCCGCCAGCTCGATCAGCATCTGGCTGAATACCTCTGTGTACATGGGTGGCCCGACTGCCTTTAACACCTGGCCCGATTCAATCTTATATGGCGTAATACCATGCCACTTATGCGAATCCGCTTCGGCAGGCGAGTATCCTTTGCCTTTTAGCGTTAATGCATGAATAAGCACAGGACCTTCAACATTAGCAGCCTGTTGGAAGGTTTCCAGCAGTTTATCGATATCATGCCCGTCGACCGGCCCTAAGTATGTGTACCCCAGCTCTTCGAACCACATGCCGGGCACCATCATATATTTTACACTGTCCTTGAGCCGTTCCGCCGTCTTGGCCAGCTTCCCGCCAATTGCCGGTATTCGGCCAAGAAAATGCTGCAGATCATCCTTGGCTTTAATATAATGCTTGTCGGATCGGATTTTGCCCAGGTAGTTGTGGAGGGCCCCAACATTCGGAGCGATCGACATCTCGTTGTCATTGAGTACAACGATCAGGTTCTTCTTCTCATGGCCGATATGATTCAGCGCCTCCAGAGCCATGCCGCCTGTCAGGGCTCCGTCTCCAATGACGGCCACCACCTTGTTGTTACCGCCCTGAAGATCTCTTGCAAGAGCCATGCCCATAGCTGCAGACAGCGAAGTACTGCTGTGACCCGCTTCCCATACATCATGCTCACTTTCCGCACGTTTGACAAAACCGCACAATCCTTTGTACTTGCGCAGCGTGTCGAAGCGCCCCATTCGCCCTGTCAGCATCTTGTGTACATAAGCCTGATGTCCAACATCATAGATAAATTTATCTCGCGGGCTGTCAAATAAGTAATGCATCACAATCGTAAGCTCGACAATGCCCAGGTTAGGGGCAAGATGCCCGCCTGTAACCGACAGCTTTTCAATAAGGAATTGGCGGATTTCTACCGCCAACTGCTCCAGCTGCTCCGCTGATAGACGCTTGAGGTCTTCAGGGCACTGGATATGTTCGAGCAGCATGTGTTTTCCTCGCTTTCTTGGACTGAAAACACTGTTGTCCAAAGAATGTCCAACGTTGTCGTCTATTATATCACATGTCGCCATTTCATCCCAATGCCTGCGCATTCCGGCTTGGCGTTAATGATCTCTCTTCATCAGGTAATCCGCTATACCCAGCAGCCTGTCTGTAATAGCAAAACCGGCTTCTTCCACAGCCTGCTTCGCTTCTGCAGTGAGCCTTTCGACTTCTGCACGGCTCTTATCCATACCGAGCAGGTAAGGATAGGTAACCTTGCTTTGCTCCACATCACTGTTCGTTTTTTTGCCGAGTTTGACCTCATCACCAACCAAATCCAGAATATCATCTTGAATTTGGAACGCCAGACCCAGCTTTCTGCCGAATACACCAAGCGCCTCAAGCTGTCGGGGGCTAGCCCCTGCTGCCCGTCCCCCTGCCTGCACTGAGAACGCAATCAAGTCACTGGTCTTGTGAAGATGTATGTAATTGAGCTCCTCGATCGTGGTAATCCCCTGTTCACCAAGCAAATCGGCTGTCTGTCCTCCAACCATGCCCGGGGCACCGGCAAGACGAGCGAGCTCCTCTACAATAGCCAATGTCGCCTCCGCAGATACACGGCCCGTCTTTGCTGCCTGAGCAACGCAATAAAAAGCATGTGTCAGCAGGGCGTCACCAGCCAGGATTGCAACCGCCTCCCCGAAAACCTTGTGATTGGTAGGCTTACCGCGGCGGAAATCATCATCATCCATAGCAGGCAGGTCGTCATGAATAAGCGAATACGTATGTACCATCTCAATCGCACAAGCAATCGGCATTGCCGCATCTGCCGCCTCCGCCTCACCATGTACTGCCTCGGCAGCCGCAAACACAAGCACGGGGCGAAGACGCTTGCCTCCTGCGTTTAAAGAGTACATCATCGCCTCACGGAGGCGCTCAGGCACATCCCATTCCTGCGGTAGCGCCTGGTGGAGAGCATCCTGTACGGCTGCGGCTTTCTCTGCTATATAGTCAGCTGTGCTAATCTGCATCTAGTTATTCCCCTCGATCCTCTTGGCCTGGAGCAAACGGTTTGCGCTGGACTCCGTCTTCCGTTTCAATCAGCATTTCGATCTTGCGTTCCACATGCTCGAGTTTGCTGCCGCAGAGCTGGGACAGCCTCATTCCCTCTTGAAACAGCTCAATGGCTGTTTCGAGCGGTACATCGCCGTTTTCAAGCTTTGTCACGATTTCCTCAAGCTGCTCCATCGCTTCTTCAAATGTCTGTGTCTTTTCCTTCTGTTCCACCGCTTTTACCCTCTCCTTTCATTCCCCAAACATGGCAGTCTAAACTTCCGTCCGCCAGACGGACGTGAACCAGATCACCAGGCTGGACATCTTGGATCGATTTCACCAATCGTTCTTCCTTCTCGTCATATACAAGGCCGTATCCTCTGGCCATTACCTTAAGCGGACTAAGGGCATCGAGTTGCCTTACCGCAGAGCCAAGCAACGATCGCCTCTCTCTTATTTTAAGGCGCATAACGCTTTCAAGCTGCTTCTGCAGATCGGTAAGCTTCACCGCAGCAGCTTCCGCCCGCGTCCCGGGATGAGACCGCTGAAGTGTTCCCTGAAGACGGATCAGACGCTCTCTGCTGCGCTCCGCACGGCGCACAAAACGAGTACGCATTTGCTCCTTTAAGCGATCAAGACGTTGTGCAGGCTCAAGCAGGTATCTGCGCGGATGCATGAATAACGGTGAACGCTTCACACGTGCCAGACGTTCCTTCCTTACCTGTACCGTATGTCTAAGAGCCTTTGCGAGCCTCCGTGAGGCCTGGTCAACCTGCTGCCTTAGCTCCAGCATGTTAGGAACTGCTAGCTCTGCAGCAGCGGTAGGCGTAGCAGCACGCAAATCCGCAGCAAAATCGGCAATCGTGTAATCCGTCTCATGGCCTACAGCTGATATGACCGGGATGAGCGAGCCCGCGATCGCTCTTGCTACTGATTCCTCATTGAATGCCCATAGCTCCTCAAGCGAACCGCCGCCCCGCCCCACAATCAGCACGTCTACCTGCCGTTCCCGATTAAGAAGCTCAATAGCCTTTACAATAGCAGGAGCCGCCTGCGGGCCTTGGACAAGCACGGGAACAAGACTCACATGAACATTCGGAAACCGGCGTTCAAGCGTGATAAGCACATCCCGCACAGCCGCTCCCGTCGGAGAGGTGACCACACCAATCGCTTTGGGAAGCCTCGGTATGGGCCTTTTTCGGGCCGGATCAAACAGCCCTTCAGCCTCCAGTTTCTTCTTAAGCTGCTCAAAAGCGAGATACAGGCTGCCAATACCGTCAGGCTGCATCTGGGTCACGTAAAACTGATAGTTGCCGTCGCGCTCGTAAACAGAGAAATTGCCCCTTGCCATTACCTTGGCGCCCTCTCTTGGCATGAAAGGAAGACGCTGGTTATGAGAGGCAAACATGATGCATTTCAAGCGGCTGTCGCTGTCCTTCAGCGTAAAATACATATGCCCGCTTGAATGATGCGTGAAATTAGAGATTTCGCCGCGGAGCCAAACATCTCCAAGGAGATTGTCCGACTCGAGCTTCATCCGTATATAACGTGTAATTTCCTTTATGGAATAAATGCGGGGCTGTTTAGCCATAGACATCATCACTCCCCGATGCCGTGTATCCGTTTAGCCGCTTTCAATGTATTCTTGAGCAGCATAGTAATTGTCATAGGGCCTACTCCACCTGGTACAGGTGTAATGTATCCGGCTGTCTGAACTGCGTCCGCATAGTCCACATCACCTGCAAGCTTGCCATCTTCCAGACGGTTGATGCCTACGTCAATCACAACTGCGCCCGGCTTGATGTAACGCGAGTCAATCGCCTTGGCTTTACCGATTGCTACGACTAGTATATCCGCCTGCTTAGCGATCTCGGCCATTCCTTCGGTACGGGAGTGACAGATTGTCACGGTTGCGTGTTCGCGCAGAAGCAGCATGGCAACCGGTTTTCCTACAATATTGCTGCGGCCAATCACAACAGCATGTTTACCTGCTATAGATACACCCGAACGTTTGATCAGCTCGATACATCCGGCTGGCGTACAAGGCAGCAGGCTATCATCACCGATGACCAGATTGCCGGTATTGACTGGATGAAAGCCGTCCACATCCTTCTCAGCGTTAATGGCATCAATAACCGCCTTTTCGTCGATATGAGAAGGCAGCGGCAGCTGTACTAGTATTCCATGGACCGCCGAAGACGCGTTAAGAGAAGCGACGAGATCAAGCAGCTCCTGCTGCGTTGTCGAGGCCGGAAGACGGTGTACCTCGGAATGAAACCCCATCTGCTGACAGGCCTTCTCCTTGTTGCCGACATAAACCTGCGAAGCGTCGTCTTCACCCACAAGCACAACTGCCAAGCCCGGTTTAATGCCCTCGGCTGCCAGTTCCGCTGTCTCCCTCTTTAGTTCTTCACGGATTTGATCTGAAATCGCCTTACCTTCAATTCGCTGTGCTGACATGATATCCCCACTCTCCGTTCGTTTGTTCGCTTACTGCTTGTCCTTTGCCTTTAACTCTTCTACAGCCTTTAGCAATCTGCCCAGCACGCCGTTAACAAATTTACCGGATTCATCCGTTCCGAAGTGCTTAGCGAGTTCTATGGCTTCATTCACTGCGGCCTTCGGCGGCACATCCTCACGATAGACCAGCTCATAGTAAGCAAGCCTAAGAATTTGTCGGTCAACCCGTGAAAGCCTGTCCACCTGCCAGCCTGTTAAATACTGCTGGAGCATATCATCGATTTCAGCCAGATGATCCTTTACACCTGCAACCATCTCGTATGCGAACCGGCTAAGCGCCTGCAGCCCGCTCCCGCCAGCTTCCACTTCACTGTCCTCCTGTCCCGCTTCTTCGACAATCATGGCCACTGCTTCCTCGGCCGATACTTCATTCATTTCCATCTGGTACAAGCTCTGTACCGCAATCTCACGCGCTAATCTCCGCTTCATATGTCCTCCTGGCAGCATAATTGTTATGGGAACAACGAAAAAAACCTATGATCTCCTCCCTGCCCCGAACGGACTGTAAGCCGACGTCCGGCGTACGGAGGAAATCACAGGGCTATTTGAACCATCTCCACCGCTCGTTTAACCAACCGGTTAAACGCTCCCATGGAAAGACCGGTCCGGTTCGCTCGTCCTTCAGTCTTCCAACATAATAGCCGATAAACGTTAGTAAAGCAAAAAAGAGCATGTCCCAGAAGCCGGCAATCAAGTAAATGCACCCGAAGAACACACCGGCCGCCACGCCGGCGATCCGGCCTCCGTACGTTGACAGGATCTCCCTCCACATCGCCGATGACCTCCTTTATTCGACGCGGCTCTTGAACGTCTGCGTTTGTACGATGTTGGCTACAAATACTGAAACGCTTGATACCGGTATTCCCGTTATTTCCTCCACATGTTCCTTAACGGCACGCTGGATTTCCTCTGTAACAAGCGGAAGGGAGCTTTCCCCGTCTACAACCGTACGCAGCATAATATCCAGGCCTGATTCTACAATCCGGATGCGTGCGCGTAAATCCTTCACTCCGCGCTGTTTGGCAGCGGCTTTAAGTGCCAGATTTTCAACCGTTTCCACAGAAATGCGGATATCCCCAAACTCAGTGCGCTGGTCGATGGAAGGAGAAGATGCGTTTCCTCGGCGCAAAGCCACATACAGAAAACGCAGGCTGATTAACAAAATAACCACAGAAACGGTAATAACTATTCCTTGCAGCAGCCGGTCCGTTCCATATAAGGATTCCACCCAGTCTAACGCTTCCCTCTCGGGAATGATCCTGCTGACCAGAAGAAGTGCCACAACACTGACGGCAAAGCCGATGATACTGTATACAAGCAGCAGCAGCCGGTCCATAATTTTGGCCAACGTTCTTACCCCCTTATGTAGAAATGACCGCTTGAATTGGGCATATAAGAAAATAATCCCCCTACAGGCGAGCGGCATGCCGTCCACGAGGGGGAGATAACCCAAGCGATCGTTCCAATTACTTTACTCTGTAAACCGCATCTTCCTCTGCCGGTTTATCAGCGTTCTTGAAGTGGACGTCATGAATATGAACGTTCACTTCGACAACGGTAAGGCCTGTCATCATTTCGATTGAGCGCTTAACGTTACGCTGAATTTCTGCTGCAATCTCGGGAATGCGGTTGCCGTATTCGATAATGATGGACACATCCACTGCAGCCTCTCGCTGTCCGACTTCAACCTTAACGCCCTTAGATAAATTCTTGCGTCCGAGAAGCTCAGCAATACCGCCTGCAAACCCGCCGCTCATTCCCGCCACGCCTTCAACCTCAACGGTTGCAAGACCTGCTATGACCTCGATGACTTCAGGCGCAATCTGGATGCTGCCCATTTCGGTTTTCTCGTAATCGGCGGCTATCGTATTGATCTCCATGTTACACCTCCCGAAAAGTTGCGGAACATCTGACTCTAGCACTCATGCTGAACAGCTTATCCCGCAATCTTATTACTATACTATAACATTTGACGTGATTTATGACAAACCTGTGGAAATGTCACAAAGCCGCGCCACGCTTGCATTTAAGGTGTGTTAATATCGTATTCCTCAAGGAACTTAATATCAAAATCTCCCTCTGCAAACTTCGGATGATTGAGCAGCTTCAGATGGAACGGAATCGTTGTCCGGATGCCTTCAACGGCAAATTCGGAAAGAGCCCTCTTCATCCTGCTGACCGCTTCTTCTCTGGTCTTACCCCAGACAATCAGCTTAGCTATCATGGAATCATAATGCGGCGAAATAACGTAGCCAGGGTATGCCGCGCTGTCCACACGGACACCGAATCCGCCCGGAGGCAGGTAGAACTCAATCTGGCCTGCAGCTGGCATGAAATTCCGGTCCGGGTCCTCGGCATTGATCCGGCATTCAATAGCCCAGCCGTCAATGACCAGCTCATCCTGGCGGAAAGACAGTGGATTCCCTTCAGCTACCGAGATCATTTCTTTAATCAAATCGATACCAGTTATCATCTCAGTTACGGGATGCTCGACCTGAATCCGGGTGTTCATCTCCATAAAATAGAAATTACCGTCAGGTCCGAGCAGGAACTCTAGCGTGCCGGCGCCGGCATACTCCACCGCAAGCGCGGCCCGTACAGCTGCCTGTCCCATACGGTCACGGAGCTCAGGCGTCATTACCGGACATGGAGCTTCCTCAACAAGCTTCTGCCTGCGGCGCTGAACGGAGCAGTCCCGCTCAAACAGGTGCACCGCGTTACCGTGCTTGTCTGCCATAATCTGAATCTCAACATGCTTCATGCCGGTCAGATATTTCTCAAGGTATACGCCGGCATTACCAAATGCCTTCTGAGCTTCCTGCTGGGCAGTCGTGATCTGCTGGATCAGAGACTCTTCATTGTCCGCGATGCGGATGCCCTTCCCTCCGCCGCCGGCAGTCGCTTTAATGATCACGGGATAACCGATCTCCCTCGCGATTATTATCGCCTGATCGAGATCTTCCACAAGACCGTCCGAGCCGGGGATAACCGGAACATTCGCTTCCTTCATAGTCTGCTTGGCGACTGCCTTATCGCCCATACGGGAGATAGCCTGCGGTGACGGGCCGATAAATGTCATATTGCAGGACTCCACAATTTCAGCAAAGTCAGCATTCTCGGCAAGAAAACCATATCCGGGGTGAATCGCGTCACAGCCGGTTAGTGTGGCAACGCTCATAATATTAGTCAGGTGTAAATAACTGTCTTTCGATAATGTCGGGCCAATGCAGTACGCTTCATCCGCAAGCCGGACATGCAGTGAATTGCGGTCTGCCTCTGAATAGACGGCAACCGACTGAATGCCGAGCTCGCGGCACGCGCGGATAATCCGCACAGCGATCTCACCGCGGTTGGCGATCAGGATTTTATGAAATTTCAATGCTTAAACCCCTTTCAGCTTTGAGGTACATCCCGCATTTACTCCGGCTTCACCAGGAAGAGCGGTTGACCAAATTCAACAAGCTGTCCATTCTCTACAAGCACTTCTACAATCTCTCCGCGTACTTCTGCCTCAAGCTCGTTCATCAGCTTCATGGCTTCCAGTATGCAGACGACCGTCTTCTCGGTTACCCGGTCGCCAACATTAACGAACGGTCCCGCCTCTGGAGACGGCGAGCGATAAAATGTGCCGACCATTGGAGAGGTGATCGGGTGCAGATTGCTCTGTGCAGCAGCTTCAGGCTTCTGTGCCGCTGGTGCTTGTGCTTCCTGTGCGGCTTGTACCGGTTCCGTAACCGGTGTATATGTATGCGTGACAGGTGCCGACTGGATCACTTCTGTCTTTCCCGGTTTGCGGATAAGCAGGCGGCTGCCTTCATTCTCGATTTCGAGTTCTTGCACCGAGGTTGAGTCGATGAGCTTGACCAACTCTTTGATCTCGCTGAGCTTGAACATGGACGCTTCACTCCTTAGACTTTGTAACACTGGCTATTTAAACCAAGCTTTCACATAACGTTTGTATTATAGCATAAACAGATCGGAACACGAACCCATTTTTTTGCCGGCAAATAAACTGTACCCCGCTCGCTTAAGTCGCGGCGGGGTACGGATGGTCTTTGGCTGTTCAAGGAATATACTGAACGGATACGCTGCTGGCCGGAACTTCCATGGTTTCGGTCACCATGTTAATGATATCCGCAGCCTGCGAGCGTTCGAGCTGCTCACTCTCCACCAGCACCCTGTACGTCCCATTCTCTTCAGCAATCGCCACCTTGCTGAATGTGTTTTGTAGCTCCATTTCGATGGATGTGAGCTTCTCCTCCATCTGTTCTAGCTTATCAAGCTCTTCCAGAGCAGCCGTCGCTTCCGTATCGTCATGCTTGGTATCCGAGACAATTCCCATCAGCCGGTCCATTTCCTTCTGGAACTCTTCATTCCGAGCGTACAGGTACTTCTCGAACTCATCCCCGCCTGTTTCCGCCCCCATCGTCTCAAGTCCCTTCAGTACCTCTTCGTCTGTCAGTGCACCGGTTCCTGTTCCGGTCTGCACTTCGGACTCGGCAAGCCACTCAGCCCCCGCAGGGCCTTCACTGACCTCGACAGTATCCTGCGTTCCGCTTTGCTGGACTGTATCCGCCGTCAGACTTCCCGATCCGCTGTCCAAGTCTTCTGTAAACAGGTAATACGCTGACAGTATGACCATCAAGCTCAGCATGGAAACCAACCAAACCGTTTGTCTCTTCGTATTCATATTCTCCTCTTCCTTCCTGGATATAGGCTATTAAAGATAATCTGTCTTTTGCCGAAGAACATCGGGCTGCTTACCCCTGCTTCCTCGGCACAACGGAGATGCGGTGGGACGCGATATTCACGCCTCGCTGTACTGCGTCCTCAATCAGTTTTCTAACCGTTGCATTCTCGGCCCCTTTGGCCACCACCAGAATTCCCCTCACACGCGGCTGAATCCTTTTGATTACGACGGGAACACCGTCTCCGGAAACCTCGTAGACCACTACCTGGCCTTCCTCGGTTTCGGATGTAATATGGCGTCTGCCGCCCTTTCCGTCCGTCTCCTCTGTGACCTGCTCGGCTGTCTTCCCGTTCTTCTCATAAACGATCTCTTCTGTAGCATCCACCGTCACAAGAACATCAACTGTGCCGACCCCCACGATTTTCTCCAGTATATCTTTAAGGCGAGTCTCCAGCGGGCCTTCGATTCCTTCAAAAGCGGAGCCTTCACCAGACTGCCGTCCCGCAAAAGCTTCCTGGTCGGCTGGCGGCTGTTTTTCCGTGTCCGCAGCCGGCTCAACTTCCTGCATGGTCAAAAACGAATTCACAATAACCAGACCGATTCCCAGGCAGCCGATTAGCAGCAGCCATCTTAGGGACCGGACCCGCTTAGGCCCCCCAGGCCCGCCTCCGACCGCAGACTCCAGACCATCCAGCCACTTTGCCAACTTCCCTCTCTCCCTCCATCAACTCCTAGACCGGCTCCTAGGCCGGCATCCTGATGACTACCTGTTCCGGCTTCACCCCCCAGCGCTGGTATACAAGTGCCCTGACCATGCGGGCAGCCTCCGTATCGGCCTCAACCCACTTCTGCTCACTACTGGCCCATATATGAAGGTCCTCCTGAGAACCAGAAGACTCGGGTTCAACCTGAACCGGTCTTACGGCCTCGAGTTCTATTGTAATCGGGAGATCTTCCCCCTCTTGATCAGACGCATCGCCAGATCCTGCAGACGCAGGAGGCTCTGAGGCTTGCTCTGCACGCCCGGTACTATTTACTGGTGCCTTGTTATCAAGAGGATCGGCCATTGTAATCGTGACAGACCTCAGGATGGGTCCGCTTGCCTCATCAACCTGTAATTCTACTGAGACATCTGTTATTTCACCGCCAACCGCTTCCTCGGCCACCACCCTAATTTCCCCCCCTAGCGTCCTCGCCGCGATTTCAGCCGCCCGCTTATTGCGTTTATCACGGAGCTCTTCCGCACGCTGCTCGATGTCCTCCAGGCTCGGCATCCTGGGTATCTCCCTGTCTGATGCTTGCTCCCAGCTTCTTAGCCCTGCCTCAAGCAGCTCGTCCGCGTTTCCCTTTACCAGGGACAAAATCGGTGACAGCATGGCAAGCAGAATAAGAAGTCCGAGCACGAGTCTGACATACCGGTGGTATGCCTTGCCGGGAATAAGCAAATCAATGACGGCGGCCAGCAGAACTATCCCCAATATCTGTCTCAGCCATTCGCTCAGCCATACCATCATACGGATCCCCCTCCTGCTTACCTGATCATAATCGCAGCGTTTCCGGCTGTAATAATAATGGTCACTGCCAGAAAAAACATCATTCCGACTGCCGCGAGCGATGCGAAGACAAAGATCATCGTCTTGCCGATTGTTTCCAGGCAAACTGCAATCGGACTGTTACCAAGCGGCTGCATAATCGCTGCGGACATCCGGTAAATAAAGGCAAGGACCAGAATTTTGATGGCAGGAAACGCGCACAGGAACAGTAGGATGACTACGCCTGCAATACCGATAGCATTTTTGACCAGCAGTGAAGCAGATACGACTGTATCCGCAGCATCCGAGAACATCCGGCCTACGACCGGAACAAAATTTCCGGTTACGAATTTCGCTGTCCGGATCGTTACCCCATCCGCAACTGAGCCCGTTGCCCCCTGTACCGAAATAACACCTAGGAATATGGTCAGAAGAAGCCCCAGAAGACCGACCCCGATCGTCCGCAGAAGGTTTGCCAGTTGTGTCACCTTGAACCTGTCCGAGAGGGCGCTAGCAATGTGCAGTACCGCCGAGAAGAAAAGCAGCGGAAACACAAGCGCATATACCAGGGTTCCTACCGTATGAATCATAAAGACGATAAGGGGATGGACGACGGTAACCGTCACGACACTGCCCATTGATGCAAGCAGCGTAAGCAGCAGCGGAATCATCGCCATCATGAACTGTATCATGCCGGCAATCGCGTCTTTGGCGTAGCCGATTGCCGAGTTAAAGCTGTTGACAGCGAGCACCAGCAGCACCATGTAGGCAATTGCGTATCCCACCTTGCTTACCGCATTGCGCTCGAAGGCATTCTGCAAGGTTTCCAATATCATACAAAAAACGGCCAGCAGAACGATCGTAACAAGCAGTTTCCCGCTGTATAAGACCTCGAAGAGAACGAATCGGAGCAACCCCTGCAGGACGGTCTTGAAGTCCAGCCCTTCGCCCCCCGGAATAATCATCTCCATAAAGCTCGGCATATGCCGGTCCGGAAACAACCCGCCGTAATCTTTCATCAGCTTATCCCAGTAGCGCTCAATCGGCTGGGTATCGAGACCCTCGAGCCCTTGTTCCGTAACTGCCCCGGTTACCGCTCCAGCTTCGGCCGTCTGACTGCCTCCTTCTGCCGGAGAAGGGGCGGAAGCTGAGAGCATGGGCGTGTAGATAAGCAGCAGCAGCTGGCAGAGCAGAGCCGCTGCAATGAGCTTTCTGGTATACGCGATTCGCCCTGCAGCACCGATCATTCTTATCCACCTCCCGGCATAAGGCCGAGGACAGTCTCGATGATGACTCCGATAATGGGCACGCCCATCACCAGGATGAGCACCTTCCCCGCAAATTCAATCTTCGTGGCAATGCTCTCCTGTCCCGCATCCCTGACAATCTGCGCACCGAACTCGGCAATATAAGCGATTCCGATAATTTTCAGTATGGTCTGCAGGTAAACACTGGGTATACCGGATCGTTCCGCCAGCTCCTTCAGTACCTGTATGACCGCGTCGATCTTCCCGATCAGAAACAGAAACACGTAAATCCCCGTAAATGCTGCCAGCAAAAAGGCGAACATCGGCTTGTGCTCCTTGATGACTAGAATCAGCACCGTTGCAATCAGTCCAAGACCGACGATCTGAATAATTTCCACTGCAGTCACCTACTTGTCCGTGTTTACTGGAACAGAAAGATCGTCTTGATTTCCTGAAACAGGTCATTCAGCAGCCTGACAACCATAAACAACACAACTACGAATCCGATAACGGTCACCCAATGTGCCATATCCTCTTTGCCCATCTGCTTCAGTACGGTATGGATCATCGCGATGATGATGCCGATGCCCGCAATCTGGAAAATGGCGCTGACGTCAATATTCATCTTCCGGCCCCCCGCTACACGATAAGAATGACGACTAAAGCGGCAGCCAGAACACCAAGGCTCTTCCACATCTTGCTATAGCGGGCCTGCTCCTCGCGAGCCGTCTCTTCCTCCGTCTGAATCTGCAGCATCGCGAGCCGCAGATGTTTCAACTGATCTTCCCTGTCGCTGATGCCAAGAGCGGCGCCCAGCCTGCTGAGCGATGACTTTTCCGACTGCCGCATAGCCGTTCTTCCCCATCCTGCTTCGAGCGTTCCTTCCCAGCATTCACGAAACGATAAGCCATTCTCAGATACAAGGCGGCTAGCAGCATTGCGAAAGAGCTCCGGCACAGGGCCCGGTATATGTCCTGCCGAGCGCTCGAGCGCTTCGGGAAGCGGAGTTTGTCCGTACCCGATTTCCGTCTCCAGCCGCTGCAATGCGTGAATCAGCTGACGAAGCTGTGCAGTCCTGTCTGTATACCTGGCCGCCTGCTGAAACCCGAACATCGTACCAGCAAACATAATCAGCACCATACCGAGGGTACTGATCATGGGCTTGCCCCCCTTCCGATCTTCACAGCCGCCGCGGGGATTTGTGCAGCAGCTGAGCTCCAATCTGCCGGCAGTGTTGGTGATCTCGCTCCTGGTTGGCCCCTTCCGCCCTTGACCGGAATCACCCTGTGGGCCGTCCCTGCCGCTGTGCGCCTCAGCTCAATTAATAAATCAAAAGCACTGTCTTCCAGCAGACTGTACAGCACCGGTCTCCTCGCCGCATCTTCAAAATTTGCCGCATGGGCAGTAGCCATTACGGCGACCCCTGCATGGGCAGCTTCACGAATCGCAGCCCCATCCTCCATTCGGCCGATCTCATCAGCGATTAGCAGCTCGGGCGACAGGGAACGCAGCATCATCATCATTCCTTCCGCCTTCGGGCACGCGTCTATGACATCGGTTCGCGGGCCGACATCAAAGGTCGGTACACCTCTGACACAGGCTGCGATCTCCGAACGCTCGTCCACGATACCAACCTTGCGGGCCGGCCATTCTCGTCCAGCGCTCCGCCCCCACCTGCCGTAGCTGACTGACCGGGCAATATCACGGATCATGGTTGTCTTGCCCTGCATCGGAGGCGCGATTATAAGAGCTGACAGCAGATTGCCCTTAATCGGGTCCAGCAGCTTTGGCATTAATTGGTCGGCGACCCCTTTCAGATCTCTCGCTATCCGTATATTAAACCCGCTGACATCCCGCAGCCCTCTAACCAACCCGTCTTCCAGTACCGTTCTGCCTGCAAGACCAATGCGATGCCCTCCAGCAACCGTAATATATCCTCTGCGAAGCTCCTCCTCCATTGCGTATAAGGAATGATTCGTAATTCGTTCAAGCAGCTTCCTGCAGGCCTCTGCCGATGGCTTGTACGCTTCTCGAGGGTTGGTACCCATCCATCCGCTCTCCCCCGTAAAGCCGTATCCGCCCGCGAATCCGATCTCTAGAGGCCTGCCTTCCCTGATTCGAATCTCTTCCAGACTCTCCAGTACCTCTGCAGGCAGCTTGCCCAGCATCTGGTATATTTCCGCCGGCAGAAGATGCTTTACCTGGTTCAACATCCTGTACCGCCTCCCGGTGTGGATTGCTTGTTCGTTCCTAGCCTATGCTTGGCTGCTCGCGAATTATGACAGGCAGTTTAATGTTTTACGAGAGAAGTCTGCTATTTTTTGAGAATGCCTATGAGCAGGCAGGTAATTCCTGCAAGCACCCAGGCAAATTTCCCAAGCGACAGCTTGTCGGAAATACCGATTAGTCCGATTGTCGTTGTCGTTATGAGAATAAGAGGACCGACAAGCGCCAAGGATGAATTGACAACAAGCCCCTTCTCAATCGAGTTGAGCCGCAGAATGAGAAGCGCGGCCAATATTTCAATACTTCCTGATAGAATCCGCAGCATCCCCATGGCCAGAACGACTTTATTAATCACCTTTGATTGCCTCCTTTTGACATGCCTTTAGTACAACCTATGCGGGCTTGTCATTCCTCATGCCGGGCACCTGCCCTCTTGCCGCTGCATATATTGCTGCATGGTTGTTACAAGCAACCGAAACTGTGAAGTAAGGAGACATTCGACTATGGAGGTAACCCCGAGAAAGGTATGGCACCCCCTTCTGTGCAATCCGGGCGGCCAGCGTGACGCGAGCCGTCTGACTGGCAGCGGTGCCGGGCGCAAGGCTCTAAGCGGCGGCAGAACCATGGTGCTTGATAAAGGGCTGGGCTTGAACAGCTTTACCGACCTGATTGACACAGCAGGGACTTACATTGACTTCATAAAGCTTGGATTCGGAACTGCTCCTCTATATCCGACCGAGCTGCTTCTGCGTAAAATCAGCTATGCCAAGCTGCACGGCATTGTCATCATGCCGGGAGGAACACTGCTCGAAGCAGCTGTTCACATGGGAGTGGAGGATTCGTTCTTCAATTCCGTGTGCCGGCTTGGCTTTGACGGGATTGAGGTTTCGGATGGCACAATCGAGCTCACGCGTGAGCATCGGACTGCATTAATCCGCGAAGGTGTCTCAAGAGGTTTGACAGTCTGTACAGAGTATGGAAAGAAGGAAGCCGGATCTGTTATTGACCCGGAGGAGCTTGCACGTACAGCAGAAACTGACTGGCAGGCAGGAGCGGATCTGGTCACAATAGAAGCCAGGGAATCCGGAATGGATGTTGGGCTGTTCGATAAGGAAGGGAGCTGCCGTCAGGATACTTTCTCTAAGATCCTGAATACTGTGCAGAAGCCTGAGAGCCTATTGTGGGAAGCTCCTCTCAAGGAGCAGCAGGTATTCCTTATCAAGGCAATCGGGGCAGATGTGCATCTGGGGAATATTCCACCTGCTGATGTGATGGCGCTGGAGGCTATGAGGCGCGGCCTGCGTAATGATACGTTTGCGGTATCCAATAAGCCGTCCGCGTATATGATTTAATAAGGGTAAGGCCGGAGGTATCCTACTATGATGAGAATTCAGGTCATCCCCAATACTGGCGAAGCAAGGACGGATCAGTTCCTGCACAAGACGACGATCGTTATCGACGTGCTCCGTGCAACCAGCACGATCGTCACCGCGCTTGCGGAAGGAGCCAGCGGTGTTCTGCCAGTTGAAACGGTTATGGAAGCCAAAACCCTGCACAGGCAGGGAGATTTACTCGGAGGAGAGCGGTTCTGCCGCAAAATTGCCGGATTTGATCTGGGTAATTCACCGTCCGATTATCAATCCGGTGCCATTTACGGCCGGAGGATACTGCTCACTACAACGAACGGCACCAGAGCTATTCACAAAGCCGGCCGAAGCGATCATGTGCTAGCGGGCTCTCTGCTCAACGCCGAGGCCTGCGCATCCGCAGCCGCCCTGCTTCGCAGGGATATTGTCATGTTCTGTGCCGGTACGCATGACGAGTTTGCTTTTGAAGACGGTCTCTGTGCCGGTCTATTAATTGACCGGCTGCTTAAGATAGCCGGCGAAGAGACCGAGACGGATGATCTCGGTCTTGCTATGCTCGGCTTCTACCGCAGCAACGAGGACAGCATCGCGGAAGCACTGCTTCGCTCGGCTTCTGGTAAGAGACTGACAAAGCTGGGTTATGCCCAGGATGTTACCTTCTGTTCCCAGGTCAATCTGTTTGATGCTGTTCCAAGACTCTCTGGCGACACCATGACAATCGTATAGCTGAGTACAGCGATGACGTTTGAATCCATTTCACAGCTTGTCATAATTCCCCGGCTTGGACATACAATGGATTGAAACCTGATCTTTAGGTTAATCTGTCAGGCTGGGAGAATCGGCATGAGCGGTGAAGTTATACTTGTCGTTTTGATCATTATCGGACTTATCGGCAGATCGCCCATCATATCGACGGCTGCATGCATTTTGCTGATCGTCAAACTGATATCACTCGATCGGTTTCTGCCCGCTATTGAGCGCAGGGGACTGGAAATCGGGCTGCTGTGTCTTACCTTTAGTGTTCTTGTTCCCTTTGCATCCGGACGGATTCAAACCAAGGAAATTATCGGCGCACTCACATCCTGGCCCGGCTGGATAGCATTGATTGGCGGCGCAATTGCCACTTATGTCAACGGAAAAGGTCTTGAGATGCTGAAGTTCGATCCGCAGCTCATTGTCGGTCTGGTCATAGGTTCCATACTCGGTATTGTATTCTTCCGCGGCATTCCAGTCGGCCCCTTGATGGCAGCCGGTATTACAGCTATCCTCTATAAGCTGCTTTCCCTGCTCTCCGACAGAATTTCATGACGAACGCTGCATTGCAATACAAAGAAAGGACTGAGTTCCCCTGTCAGGGAAAGCTCAGTCCTTCTTCATGCTATAATTACCTACGACTACCGTCGCTCCTGAGGCCCGCCAACAAAGGCATGCTCTGCCGTATCAAGACCAAAAGCGGTATGAAGCGATCTTACCACTTCGTTCAATTGATCACCTGAGATTACACAGGAACACTTGATTTCTGATGTGCTGACCATCTTGATGCTGACGCCCAGGCTTGAGATTGCTTCAAACATTGTGGCGGCAACACCAGGGTTGCTGACCATGCCAGCACCAACGATAGAGACCTTAACCAGCCCGTCCTCGGAAGATGTCTCACGATACGGAACCCGCGTTCTGATGCTCTCTATGACTTCAATCGCTTTAGCTTTATCTTCACCCGATACGGTGAAGGAGAAATCAGCCTTGCCATCCAGTACACCGCTCTGTACGATAATATCTACATCAATACCGACTTCCGCCAATGCCCCGAATACATGGGCCAGTACGCCCGGCTCGTCTTCAACGCCCAGAATTGTAATCCTTGCGACATTCTTGTCAAAGGCGATACCGCGGACGGCTATCCCCTGCTCCATAACCGCTTCCTCCTTTACATACGTGCCCTCGTTCTTCGTGAAGCTTGACCGTACTACAAGACATACATTGTAATGCTTCGCATATTCAACAGCGCGCGGATGCAGCACAGCTGCACCAAGGTGTGCAAGCTCAAGCATCTCGTCATACGAGATCTCATCCAGCTTACGGGCATTCTTGACGACACGCGGGTCTGTTGAGTAAACACCGTCCACATCCGTATAAATTTCACATAAGTCAGCTTTAATGGCAGCTGCCAGCGCAACGGCCGTTGTATCGGAACCGCCGCGTCCAAGTGTCGTGATATCGCCCTCTTCCGACATTCCTTGGAAGCCTGCTACGATAACAACTTGATCCTGATCCAGCTCTTTGAAAATCCGTTCCGGTCTGATATCGGTGATCTTGGCTTTCGCATGAACGGACTCCGTACGGATACCGGCCTGCCAGCCTGTAAACGATACGGCCTTGCCGCCTTGTGCCTGAATGGTCATCGACAACAGCGCAATCGAAATTTGCTCGCCGGTTGTGAGCAGCATATCCATCTCGCGTGCTGGAGGATTCGGATTCAGCAGCTTCGATTGATCAATCAGATCATCCGTTGTGTCCCCCATAGCCGATACGACAACAACGATCTTGTTACCCTCTTGCTGTCTCTCGATAATCCGGCTTGCAACCCGCTGCATTCGCTCAGGCGAACCTACGGAACTGCCGCCGAATTTCATCACTATCAATGACAATGTCGTTCAACTCCTCACCATGTCATTCGCATACAAGTAATTATTATAGCAAAAAGATAAAAGCGCGAATAGGACTTAAAATATATATAATATATAAAAGAACCCGTCCGGATTTCGCCGGACGGGTAGAACTGCTAGGCACGGGAAATATATTTGCCTTCCCGCGTATCGATGAGCAGAACATCGCCTTCGTTAATGAACAGAGGAACCTGAACATTAAGGCCGGTTTCAACTTTCGCATTTTTCGTTGCGCCAGTCGCCGTATTGCCCTTGATGCCTGGCTCTGTCTCAATAACCTTAAGCTCTACACTGTTCTGCATCGTGATACCGATAATTTCACCTTTATAGCTTGCGATGTTAACATTCATATTTTCTTTCAGGAAGTTAAGCTCCCATTCAAGCTGGCTCTTGTCCAGATTGAATTGGTCGTACGTTTCATTATCCATGAATGTATATTCATTGCCGGAATTGTACAAGTATTGCACTTCGCGGTTCTCGATAATGGCGCGTCCGATATTTTCACCTGCACGGAATGTTTTCTCAACCAGGTTGCCGTTGCGGAGGTTCTTGAGCTTGGAGCGCACAAATGCCGCACCTTTACCCGGCTTAACGTGCTGAAAATCAACAACCGTAAAAATGTCGCCGTCCACCTCAACGGTCAGGCCTGTTTTGAAATCGTTAACTGAAATCACTGAAAATTCCCTCCTAATAAATCTGCATCATGGACCTTAACCCAGAACGGTCAGCTCTTTCGGGGATGAGGTTAATATTTTAATCCCGGTATCGGTAATGACAATGTCGTCCTCGATCCTGACGCCGCCGAACTGCGGTATGTAGATGCCTGGTTCGACCGTAACCGTCATGCCGGGTGTTAAAATCGTATCGCTCTTCAGGGATAGCCGCGGAGCTTCATGAATCTCCATGCCTAGACCATGGCCTGTGCCGTGTCCAAAAAACTCTCCATAACCATACCGTGTTATGATATCCCTCGTCAAGGCATCCGCTTCCCTGCCTGTCATTCCCGGCTTAATATGCTCCAGCGCATACAGCTGGGCCTCCAGGACGATATTATAAATTTCCTTATGCTTGTCTGATGGCGTCCCGTAAACTACTGTGCGGGTAATATCCGAACAATATCCCTTGTACAACGCGCCGAAATCAAACTTGATAAACTCATCTCGCCCGATTTTCCGGCTGCTCGCTACCCCATGAGGCAATGCGGAACGCTCACCCGAGGCGACGATTGTTGTGAACGATACGGCGGAAGCGCCGTTGCGCCTCATAAACCACTCCAGCTCCAGGGAAAGCTCAAGCTCGGTACGCCCGGTTTCAATAAAACCAAGGATATGCTTGAATGCTGCGTCTGCCAGTTCGCAGGCTTCCTGCATAATCACAATCTCACCCGGCTCCTTGATTATACGCAGATCTTCAACTACCCCGCCTGTCGGATGGAGTGTAACCGGTGCAAGCGCTTCAGACCAAGCCAGGTAATCCGCATGCACGACATGATTTTCTTCAAAACCGAGCTTAGTGATCTGCTCATTCCCAGCCAGCTCCTTAACCGTATCCAGCCAGTTCTGCGCATGCTCCACAACCTTATAATCCTTCGCCTGTTCGGGCGCTTGCGTCATATACCGGAAATCGGTCAGCAGGTAGCTGCTCGTCCCGGTTATGAGCAGCATGCCTGCTGATCCGGTAAATCCGCTCAAGTAGGCTCGGTTGACATCCGATGCAACCAGTATCGCGTCAAGTCCGAGATTTTCCAGCTTGGCTCTCAGCTTGTCGATCCGTTGTTTCATTGCTCTTCCCTCCTCTAAATATGCAGGTTATGCTGGCTATTGCCGCGTTACTGCCTGATTACGTCAACCAGCGCCTGGAGACCAAGCGTGTAGCTGTTTGCCCCAAAGCCTGCAATCTGTCCAGCCGCAACCGGAGCAATGACGGACACGTGCCGAAAAGGCTCCCGCTTATGTATATTGGACATATGAACTTCTACAACCGGCAGCCCCACCGAGCTGAGTGCATCTCTAAGCGCATAGCTGTAGTGTGTCAAAGCGCCCGGGTTAATCAGGATTCCGTCCATCGTTCCATAGGCGGCATGAATCCGGTCAATTAGCACACCCTCATGGTTGGATTGGCAAAACTCCAGCTCCAGCTTCAACCCGGCCGCCTGTTCCCTCAGCATGTTCTCAATGTCTGACAGCGTCCGGCTGCCATATACACCTGGCTCGCGAACGCCAAGCATATTCAAGTTCGGTCCGTTTATAACGAGCACCCTGGCCATAAGGCCACCTCCGGTCGGCGATTAATAGCGATTACGTAAAAAGATTACATGACATTTTACCATAATCTGCTGCACCTTGAGAAGAGCTCTTAATGAATGGTCATCGGTTCCCGGCCGGCTTCGCTATGATATTCAAATGCGATAGAAAAACCAATGAACAGTCCCCACAGCAGGTAAATGCTGAGCATCGTGAACAATGTGTTCCATCCGATTACATTTGGCGGCCCAATAATCTTAAGAGCCGGAGCGCCGATAATAATGACCCCGCCATACCAGGCGCCTCCGTAGATAAGACCCGGCCAAGGACCCTTAAACCGTCCCAGCAGCAGGTAATACAGCAGGGCAGCAGCAACGGAGAATCCGATATACATCATAATTCCCATCGCATGACCCCAGTACGTGACCAGAAAGGTTCTGCGGAAAAACGGCTCGGCGAGATAACCCGGTATCACTTTGGTAAATGACAACGAGTATAGCAGCCAGTGCAGCAATCCCCAAATCAGACCGGCAAAAAAGCCTATCTCAAGACAATACAGCCAAGGGTTGGTACGCTCCGCCTGTTTTTTCTTGCGAACCTGCATCAATAACTTGGACATCCGTCACATCATCCTCCAGCTTAAGGGTAAGTTTACGGGCTTTAGTATATGCAGGAGGTCTTTCCTTCAAACAGCGGCTAAAGCGGCTCGGCTGGCGGTAGCAATCCACTGCTAAATCAAGTAAAATAATGATAGGCGCCGTTTCCTGGCGCAGGACAATCAGACCGAACAAGGAAGGTGGAGCACGAGTTGTCTCAAGAAGCAAGAAACATCTATGGCGGACAAGCAGTAATCGAAGGCGTCATGTTCGCAGGCAAGAACGTTAACGTAACCGCCGTAAGGCGGAAGAACGACGAAATTGTTTTTTATGAGGTGCCCAAGACTTCTGCCAACTGGGTCCGCTCACTCAAGAAGATCCCGCTGATTCGCGGGGTTGTGGGCATCGCCGAGTCGAGTGCCAAAGGGTCGCAGCATCTTAATTTTTCCATAGAGGCTTATGCGGAGGATGAAGCGGGAGAGGAAGGAGCGGCAAAGGATAGCAAGCAGGCGGCGAGCGGTGAACCTAAATCCGGCTGGAGCTTATCGATGCTCTTCGGGGTTGCCATCGCAGGCATCATTTCCTTCGTAGTCGGCAAGGTCGTATTCACGGCAGTCCCGGCCATCGTGGAGGAGCTGCTGTTCGGCAAAGCATTTGAAAATGTCATTGTGCATAACTTTATTGAAGGCGCAATAAAAATATTGTTCCTGCTCACCTATCTGTATGTTATTTCTATGACCCCGCTGATCAAGCGGCTGTTTCAGTATCATGGAGCTGAACATAAGGTCATCAGCGCGTATGAGGCCGGTGTAGAATTGACGGTCAGCAACGTGCAAAAGTTCACGCGTCTTCATTACCGCTGCGGCAGCAGCTTCATCATTTTATCGGTCATTGTCGGGGTCATCGTATACTCCTTCTTTACTTGGGACAGTTTATGGGAAAGAGTGTACATCCGGCTGCTGCTCCTGCCTCTCGTGCTTGGGCTTTCGTATGAAGTGCTTCGTTTCACCAATGCCCTTCGCGATACACCCGTGCTGCGTTATCTGGGCTATCCGGGGCTCTGGCTCCAGCTGCTAACCACTAAGGAGCCGACAGACGATCAGGTCGCTGTATCGATCGCCTCCTTCAACCGCATGCGCGAGCTGGACGGACAGTCTGCTGCCGTCAAGGTGGTTTAACTTTCGTTTCTTGCAGATTTTAGAGCAGCTGAAGTTCCATTTGGAAAGGATGGATCGCCTTGCGTAGAAAATGGAATCCGTTGATGATTGTACTGCTTGCGTTAATCATCATCGGGCTAATTGAAGATTTAACTTATAATCCGATTCAGCTGTTGATCCCGCTGCTCATCTTCGGCACCGTCTTCCTGCTCTACAAATTCCCGCCAGGAGGCGCCCGGCGCGGGAAACCGGCTGTACGCAAAACATCTGCCAGCAGCCGGTCCAAGAGCAGCACCCGCAGCCGCAAGCCAGTCCCCTTCCGCGTTATTGAAGGCGGCAAGGACGACGACAATTTGCCGAAATACCATTAGTTAAGCGGGAAATATCGGTCAAAGAAGGTATCTGCTTGACTGAAACCCGCGTTAAACAGCTTCTCGCTTAACTCCTTGTTAAGATCAAATTGGGTGGACCGAACGCCAAGAGTAGGTATCTTCACCGTTCGGCTTCGGTACTGCTTCTCGATGTAGCGCTCGTCATGCGCCTGCATCATTGTCTCGAATATCGCTTGGAACATGGATATCGGACCGCGGATTTCCCGCGGTTCGTTTTCATTTTTGCCAACCAGTTGAAATCCGATCGTAACTACCCCTCCGCCTGCTGCAAGCTTGCCATCCTCCGTCCCCTCGAACAGCCACAGCGGAAAGTTGCTGAGCAGGCCTCCGTCAACAATGTAAGCGAATCGGTGCTTGAAGGACAGCTCTCCTCTTACCGGCTTCTGTAACGGCAGCTTCAACCGAAGGATGACCGGATCAAAGAAAAAGGGTATGCTCGTACTCATCCTTACCGCACGCGCAATCTCCATCTTCATGGGATTTCCCCCGTACATCACCATGTCATCCGGCAGGACAAGAATTCGCCCATTGGATATATCCGAGGCGACAATGGTCAGCTTGCCCTTAGGCAGGTCCTCAAAGGTCCTAACTCCCCGTTCAAGAAGCAGCCTCCTCATCCAGGATTCCAGCGCCTCACCCGAGTAGAGCCCTTTCCTTACCAGCAGCCTCATTGCCGGCCCGATATATTTGACGCTGCTCAGTCGGCTCCGCTTCAGAAATTGGCGGTAAGGCGTCTGTCCGATGATTGTCTTAAGTTCGACCGCATTATACCCGGCAGCCAGTAACGAAGCCACAATGGAGCCCGACGAGGTGCCCGCCATCCTGTTGAAGGCAATCCCTCTCTGCTCAGCAGCATACACGGCCCCGGCCAAGGCGATGCCCTTGACTCCCCCGCCCTCAAATACTGCATTAATTTTCATGTCAGCTATGTCTCTCCGATCCGCTGAACCTGTATTAAGAGATTAGGCATCGGTTCACGATATGCAGAGAAGCCAGGACGATATGTAAGAATTTATAATAAAGAAAACCGGGCACGCTCGTTTGCGTACCCGGTCTTTATTCACTTTCAAGCTCCTTGCGGATGGCTGCCAATACCTCCAGCCTTGTCTTGTCACGGTTAAAATACTCCACTAGTGTTTCAATGCAGGTAATCGAATCCCAGCTCAGGTGATGTTCAATACCTTCTACATCCTTGTAGATCGTCTCCTCAGGAACACCAATCATTTCGAGAAAGGACTCCAGCAGCTGATGGCGGTCTACGAGGCGTTTGCCCATCTTCTTCCCTTTACTGGTTAGTACAAGTCCTCTATATTTTTCGTAAATCAGGTAGTTATCCTTGTCGAGCTTCTGGATCATCTTCGTAACCGAAGACGGGTGAACCTCCAAGCCTTCGGCGATATCGGACACACGCGCATAGCCCTTCTCGTCGATCAGCTTATATATTCGCTCCAGATAGTCTTCCATGCTCGGTGTCGGCATTGAAAGATCCCCCTTGATTAACCGATACGGCTCTCGTTGAACAAGTATTCATTGTACCATACCCTGTCCTGAATCGCCACCATTAACTCAGACGAGCATGATCTTACCTGTGATGAACAGGCGTCTGATTCCATAGACTAACCTTTATCGAATAAGCTGGACCACTCACAAATTCACACCACCCGGAGGTGCCGCCAATGAGCACAACAACCATGGAACGCCCTGCCCGCACGAAGGGATCCTTTGTGCCGGAGCTCGTTTATTTTGAACCTAATGCCCTTGATTACCCCAAAGGACAGCGAATATTTGACTGGGTCAAGGAAACCGGTATTCCGTATCGTATGACGACCTCCCATAACCGGATTACCAACCTGCCTGGCGAGTCAGAGCTTGAACAATACAAAATTGCCAAAAGGACGCTGGTTGTCGGTATTCGCAAAACCCTGAAGTTCGATACCTCCAAGCCATCGGCCGAGTACGCCATTCCAATCGCAACAGGCTGTATGGGACACTGCCACTACTGCTACCTGCAGACAACTCTCGGTGCCAAGCCGTATATCCGCGTATACGTAAATACGGACGATATCATGGAAGCAGCCAAGGGGTATATCGAGGAACGGGCTCCCGAGATCACCCGGTTCGAAGCCGCATGTACATCAGATCCCGTAGGACTTGAACCAATCACCGGCAGTCTCGCTGAGCTGATTGAATTTATGGCTGAGCAGCCGTTGGGCCGGCTACGTTTTGTTACCAAATTTCACCATGTAGACTCGCTTCTGGGGCTTACGCATAACGGCAACACCCGGATCCGGTTCAGCGTCAACAGTAAATATGTCATCAAGAATTTCGAGCCTGCAACCTCCAGCTTTGAACAGCGTATAGAAGCAGCAGCGAAGGTCGCGGGGGCCGGCTACCCGTTAGGCTTTATTATTGCTCCGATTATCTGGCATGACAACTGGGAAGAAGGATATGGCGAACTGCTGGACTCGCTGGCAAAGGCTCTGCCCAGAGAAGCATCTGGCGGACTGACCTTTGAGCTCATACAGCACCGGTTTACCAAAACGGCGAAGTCCGTCATTGAAAAGCGGTATCCGAAGACTAAGCTGGAGATGGATATCGAGAAGCGGAAATACAAATGGGGGCGATGGGGACAAGGGAAGTATGTCTATCCCGATGAACAAGCGTATGCGCTCCGCATGTATATCTCAGAGCGCATATTTGAACATTTTCCCGATGCGAATATCGACTATTTTACCTAGAATATTCTCAAAACTTAAGCCATTCTGGGGTGATTCCGTTCAGCCAAACGGTGATTCTTGTCATCTGATCGGTAAACAGCAGAATCCCCATGACGATCATCACCACTCCGCCTACCTTCATGATCCGGTTAGAATACTTCAGTATAGCCCGGGCAGAGCCTAAGAAGAAGGCCAGGATAAAGAAAGGTATGGCAAAGCCCAATGCGTATGCAGTTGTCATGGAAAACCATGAGCCTGGCGAGGTGGCCTGCAGGCCAAGAATAGCAGCAAGGATGGGTCCAATACAGGGCGACCAGCCGGCCGAGAAACCAATTCCAAATATAAAAGAACTTATGTATCCCGTTTTACCTGTCCGAAGGTCAAGCTTTAACTCCTTCATCAGGAGCTGCGGTTGAAAAACGCCAAGCAAAAACAGTCCCATCAGCATGATCAGAATAGCGGACAAACGCCGGATCAGTTCCTGGTAGTCACTGAAAAAGTCTGCGAAGGCGTTAACCCCGTAACCCAGCGTATAAAACAGCAGCGAGAAGCCCAGGATGAAGAACAGCGTGTGAGACATCGTACGGAGCCTGACTTGCTTCGGCTTGTTCTCATCCTTGAGCTCGCTGACAGATATGCCGGTAATATACGACAGATAGGATGGGTAAAGCGGCAGGCAGCATGGTGAGACAAAAGAAGCAAAGCCTGCGCCAAACGCCAGCCATATATTAACATCAGTCATCGTTTACCTCCCTTTTTATCTCTTCACTGCGGCTTTCCCGATCATCAGCACCAGCATAATGGCGATGAGGAGCAGTACTATTGTCGCGCCCGGAGCCAGGTTCCAAAACCCCGCCATCATGAGACCGGCAATAACAGCCGATTCAGCCACCAGTACGACCAGCACAACAGACTGTTTGAAGCTGCGGGCCACAATCAGGCTGCAGGCTGTCGGGATAGTGAGCAGCGCGGATATCAGCAAGGCCCCGACAATTTTAATCGATACACTAATCACGAGAGCTGTAAGCACGCTGATCATCAGATTAAAATATCGCGTCGGAAGGCCGTTAACAGCCGCCGCATCCTCGTCAAAGGTCATGAGGAACATCTCCTTGAACTGCATTACGATGGCTCCGATCACTACCAGTGTTACTGCCCCGATTACCAACAGGTCTGTATCGTTCAGTGTATAAATACTGCCAAATAAGTAGCTGTCTATATTGACACTAAATCCTCTTCCAAGAGAGAACAGCAAGGAAGCCAGTGCAACACCGCCTGACATGATGATGGCAATAGACAGCTCTGCGTACGTTTTGTAAGCCTTGCGCAGCTTTTCAATCGCGAAAGAAGCCGCTAATGCAAATAATAATCCTACCCCAAGCGGGTATGCGCCGACCAGAAAGCCTAACGCTACACCGGCTATTGATACATGAGCCAGCGTATCGCCAATCATGGCTAGCCGCCTTAAAACGAGAAAAAGGCCCATTAACGGTGCCGTTATCCCAATCAGCACACCGCCGAGCAGCGCGCGCTGAAAAAATTCACTTGTTAACAGTTCCAATGGAATAATGCCTTCCTTCCTAACCGGACGCAGACTCTGTTAGTCGGAAGCTGCTGTCCTCGGGTGAGTATATTATGAATGCGCAAGCTGCTGTTCCATGGTATGACGGAGCCCCTTGAGGCTGTGTGTCAAATCGGATTCCACACAGTTTTCCACATCATGAGAATGACGTACATAAAACTTTAATTTCCCGCTCTCTTGAACCGGATGGTCGCCTAAGTAAGCACGCATCCGTTCCATTTCGTGGGAAACCATTAAGAATGTAATATTATGATGCTTGTGCATGTGCTGAATCATATGGAAGAAGTTTTCCTGCGTTTCAGCATCTATGCCAACCGTCGGCTCATCCAATATTAGCAGTGCCGGGTTATTGATAAGCGCTCTAGCGAGAAAAACCCGCTGCTGCTGCCCGCCTGACAGCATACCGATCCGTTTGCCGGCCAGATCCTCAATCCGCATGGCCTGCAGGGCATCGTCGCATTTGATCTGATCTGTTCTGCTGATCCGCCGGAACAGCTTGCGCCTGCTGTACAGACCGGACAAGACAACCTCGCGAACTGTAGCAGGAAAAAGTGGATTGAAGGAATTTTTTTGCGGCACATAGCCAATCTTCTCCCAGTGGTCAAAGCCGTTAACCGGTTTGCCGAACAGAGACACCGTCCCCGACTTTGGCTTGAGCAGCCCTACAATCATCTTTAGCAGAGTCGTCTTGCCCGCACCATTGGAGCCGATCAACCCGACAAAATCCCGCTCTCTGACAGACAGGTTAAGCCCTTGTATAACCCGGTTATGATCGTAACCGAATGATACATCCTCCAGCGTTATAATTTCCTGGTGACAGCCAGCCGAAGGACTGATCCTGACCTCATCCTTCATTACCGTCCACCCTCCTTCAATAGAAGCTGCCAGGGGCCTTAAGCAGGCGCCTGGCAGACTTGCGTAGTCTATATTATTGTAATGCCTTCTTTAAATTTTGCAAGTTTGTCTCCATCAGCGTGAAGTAATTGTCCCCTTTGGCCTCCTGCTCAGGCGTTAAGCCTTCAATTGGGTTCAGAACTAGCGTATCCACCTTCGCTTCGTTCGCTAACGTATCTGCCAGTGTCGATGAAACCATTTCTTCGAAGAAGATATACTGAATATCGTTCTCTTTCACATAGTTTGCGATACGGATTATATCCTGTGCCTTCGGCTCAGCATCCGGTGACAGGCCCATGATGGCAATCTGGTTCAGGCCGTAGTCTCTGCACAGATAACCAAATGCCTGGTGGGATACGACAATATCTTTCTTTGGCAGCCCTGACAGCTCCTCTGTGAACTTCTGGTCAAGCTCCTTCAGGCGACCGATTAAATCCTCAAAGTTTGCCTCGTATTCGGACGCGTTGGCCGAGTCGATCTTCACCAGGCTGTCCTTAATATTCTCTGCCATCTTAACGGCCGACTTCGGGCTGACCCAGGTATGCGGATCTTTATCCAGCGAGTGGTTATGGCCTGCTTCCGCCTCGGCGGCATGCTCTTCCTCATGGCCTTGTTCCGCTTCACCCTCAGCCTCATGCTCTTCCTCGTGGCCGTGCTCCGCTTCACTCCCCGTCTCATGTGCATGCTCTTCCTCATGGCCGTGCTCCGCTTCACTCTCAGCCTCTTGCGCATGCTCTTCCTCGTGGTCATGACCCTCTTCCGGATTACCGCCAATCAGAGCTATTCCCTTGCTTGCCTCCAGTGTTGCCACCTTGTGATTGTTACCCAGTCCCTGCAGAAAATCATCTACCCAGCCTTCAAGCCCGGCTCCATTATAGATGAACAGCGCGGCGTTTGACGCTTTCGTCAAATCCTGGCTCTTCGGCGTCCAATCGTGAGGCTCTATACCAGCAGGAATAAGATTCATGACATCGACCCGGTCGCCGCCGATTTCACTTGCAAGAAAATATAAGGGATAAAAGCTTGTGACAATGTTCAATTTATCAGGATCGTCATTTGAAGCCTTGTTGCCGCCAGAGCAAGCAGCTGTCAACAGCAGTATCGAAGCCAGCAGCAGCAGCCCCCCTGTACGGATCAACCGGTTCTTTGCAGCTTTCCACTCACGCTTGCCCTTTACTCGTAAAAATAGATTCATTCGTTTAATCCCCGCTTCGCGTATAATCTCTTCTTCGTAATCGTTACAATTACGTTTATGATTATATAGCCGGGTGGAATAGCTGTCAATGCCTATCCGATTATAACCCTGTCATGAGCTGTGCTGGCCGAATTAGTCATTAAAGCTGCATAAAAAAGCAGCCCCGTGTTTATGAGACGGGACTGCTTATAACCTCGTTACTTCACAATAGCGCCGTTCGGCATGCTGTCCGGTACCGTTGCCACTGTCAGTTGGTCACCCTGGGACGCTGCGAGAATCATTCCCTGAGACAGCTCCCCGCGGAGCTTGACCGGCTTCAGATTAGTTACGCAGATAACCTTGCGGCCGATAAGGTCCTCGGGCTTATAATGCTTCGCAATGCCGGATACAACCTGGCGGCGTTCAAACCCAAGATCAAGCTGCAGCTTCAGAAGCTTATCCGCCTTCTTGACGGGCTCTGCCTCGAGCACCTGAGCCACGCGAAGCTCCACCTTGGCAAAGTCGTCAATCCCGATCTCCGGCAGACCTTCAATCTCCGGAGCCGATGCTGCCTCTGGCTGCGCTGCCCCGCTCATGGAAGCTGGCTCAGCCGCAGCCTGCGGCTGGCCGCCTGTCATGGAGCTGGCGATATACTGAACCTCGTCGGCTACCTCAAGACGCGGGAACAGCGCTTGCTCCTTGTTTACCTTCGTACCGGCCGCCAGGCTGCCGAAACGCTTCGTGCTCTCCCAAGTCGTAAGCTCGCCTGGTCCAATACCCAGCTGACGCCAGATCGCTGAAGGCGCTTTGGTTAGGAATGGCTGAATCAGAATAGAGATGATTCGCAGCGATTCCGCAAGATGTGCCATGACAGATGCCAGTTCGCGTCTTGTCGTCTCCTCCTTGGCCAGTACCCACGGCTGAGTCTCATCAATATATTTATTCGTCCGGCTCACCAGCTGCCAGATCGAAGCAAGTGCCACCGAGAACTCCATCTGATCCATCGCACGCTCAACGCCCGCAACTGTTTCGGCAGACATTTCACTCAGCACGGCGTCAAAGGAAGTTACGCTGCCTTCGTAGGCAGGAATTTCACCGTCAAAATACTTGTCAATCATAGCTACCGTCCGGTTCAGCAGGTTGCCAAGATCGTTGGCAAGATCAAAGTTAATCCGCTCTACAAAATTCTCTGGCGTAAATGTCCCGTCTGCACCGAAAGGAACTTCCCGCAGCAAATAATAGCGGACAGCATCCAGGCCGTAACGGTCAATCAGCAGATTCGGATCCACCACATTGCCTTTGGACTTGGACATCTTGCCATCCTTCATCAGCAGCCAGCCGTGAGCAAAGACTTTCTTCGGCAGCGGCAGGCCCAGCGCCATGAGCATAATCGGCCAGTAGATCGTATGGAAGCGGACGATTTCCTTACCGACCAGCTGGACATCAGCAGGCCAGTACGTTTCATATTTACTGCTGTCCTCCGACCCGTAGCCAAGTGCGGTAATATAATTAGACAAGGCGTCGATCCAGACATAAATAACATGCTTTGGATCACCCGGTACCTTTACCCCCCAATCGAACGTTGTACGTGATACAGCCAGATCTTCCAATCCCGGCTTAATAAAGTTGTTGATCATCTCGTTGCGGCGCGATTCCGGCTGAATGAAGCCCGGATTCTCTTCGTAATACTTCAGCAATTGGTCCGCATACTTGCTCATCCGGAAGAAGTAGCTCTCTTCTTTGACCAGCTCCACACCACGACCGCAATCCGGGCAGTTTCCGCTCTCAAGCTGTCTTTCCAGGAAGAAGGATTCACAAGGCGTACAGTACCAGCCTTCATAGGTTCCCTTGTAGATATCGTCCTGCTCCAGCAGTCGTGTGAAAATTTTCTCCACTACTTGCTTGTGCCTTGGTTCGGTCGTACGGATAAAATCATCGTTGGAGATGTCCAGCTTCTTCCATAGGTCCTTAATTCCTTCGACGATGCCATCGACGAACTGCTGTGGTGTCTGATCCTTCTCCTTGGCCTTCCGTTCAATCTTCTGCCCGTGCTCATCAGTCCCTGTCAAGTACCACACATTGTACCCGCGCAGCCTCTTGTATCTTGCCATAGCATCGCCAGCCACCGTCGTATAAGCATGTCCGATGTGCAGCTTATCGCTTGGATAGTAGATTGGTGTCGTAATGTAAAAGCTCTTGTTTGCCGTCATCCAGTCATTCCTCCTCTTAATTGTTCAGGTTCAAAAACCCGATGAAGCACAAAAAAGCCCCCGCCCGTATGGGACGAGAGCTTGGCTCACGTGGTACCACCCAAATTCCTTCCAGGCGCATAGGGCGCGGGGAAGCTTCATTCATGCCGCCCAACAGCGGCAAGGACCTGTAACGCGGCCTGACGTTCCGCTTTGCCGCCCTTACTTGGGACATAGCTCAGCCGGAATACCTCCGGGACCATCTTCCACAGCCGCTCCTTACCGGTTCACAGCTTATCCGGCTCTCTGAAAAGGGCAATCACCGTGTACTCATCCGTTCATTGGTCTACTGGTTATTCAACAATTATCCTGACAGAATCGTACCTAATTGATCCCGTATTGTCAAGGTTTAGAAGCCTTCGGAGGAACGGGATCGATTCCCCCCGGATGGAACGGATGACAGCGGCAAATCCGCTTGATGGACAGCCAGCTCCCCCGCAGCGCTCCGTGTGTCTCCAGCGCCTCCAGCGCATAAGCGGAGCAGGTCGGATAGAAACGGCAGGTCGGCGGCTTCAATGGCGATATGAATGAGCGGTAAAAACGGACCGGACCTTGCAGCACTTTGCGCATCCTGGAAAAGACACCTCCCTAGCTGTCTGAGCCGGCCGCCGCCGTTTCTGCTTCTGCCGAGCAGTCTTTACAGTAGCCGAACACTTCAAATTTATGCTTCACGACCTTGAATTCCTCTGGAACCTGCGTCATTTCCATCGGGCATAGGGTGATCGGGTAAGTCTTCCCGCAGCTCAGGCAGATCAAGTGATGATGATGGTGGGCTTCGCGGCAGTGCACCTTGAACTTTACACCTTCTTCAAACATAACCTGCTCCAGCACCCCCAGCTCATCCAGGACCCTGAGGTTCCGGTAGACTGTATCAAAGCTTAATCCTGTATAATAATGACCCATGTGGTCGTATACATCCTTGGGCGATAAATATCCCGGTGCATCTGCAAACAGCTTCGCCAGCGTCCTGCGCTGATCAGTGATACGCAGCCCCGCCTCGGACATCAACCGGATGATTTCATCAGTCTGCATCTCATCTTACCTCCGGCGCTATAATGATATCATCATGCCGCAAAAAGCTCGTCCCGTCAATTCTTTAAGACCGCTGCGCAAAAGATAAAACCCCTGATTCCACAGTCGGAATCAGGGGTGAAATGAGTCCTGTAATCAGATGTCTACCACCGGATATCCGGCAGCGGGGTAAACAGCATATTGATTGGCAAATTGCTTCCGGAGGCCAATACGAACATAATCTCAACCGTTTCAGGGACATTACCTGTGCGGTGCAGCACGACGGTTTCCCCGTTGTTATTCAAGATGCCTGTCTGCGGCGCTCCTACCACTTTCCCGTTTACGGAGAATGCGCCTGCATAGTGGCCGCCTCGAGCATTAATCCCAATTAGAGTCCGTGGAGCAACATTGGTGAGCTTCATCTTATAAAGGACGCCAAAGTTACCCGTATTCCACTCCAGTCCTCCAGTAGTGTTATCGATGCCGTCAAGGTAGGTATCAACTTTCTTATCACCAAGCACGATACGCTGAGGCTTCCTGCCTAATCCGTCGACCTCTGCGCCATCAATTACCCGTTCCGCATTATAGAAGGTTCCACGTACATGGTGCTCATCTCGCGACATGAGCTGCATTGATTTTACTGCTGTAACCGGATCCTCGTTCTCCCGCACCACTACAATCTGATAGCGGATCGGCTGGTCCGACATCATGTCGACATGTGCTGAAAAGACTTGAGTATCCTTGATAGGCGCCTTGGCCAAATCGGATGCTACTATCTTCGTCTCGCCCGGCCGCAAGGACTCATACGTATAAGGGGCATTTTCGTTCAAGGCCTGCAGATAGCGTGTGACAGATTGGCGGCCGGCTGTCGACACATAGGTTGTCGGACCGCCGATGCCGATTGGTCCGGTACCCACCTGGGCCACCGTGCCGTTAATGTTCGTCGCAAGCAGATACATCTTGACATTGTAACCTGTGCTGTTCCGGTTGTGGAACATGAATCTTGTCTTGCCAGTCAAATCATCCTGATAGGCAATGCCAGTCGTGAGCCACTGCTCGGGACTGTTACTGCGCACCATTTGCGACGGTTCGTTGTGGAAGCTGTGTTTTACTATCTCATAGTCCAGCACTTTAGCACCGTTGATCTCGTACTTGGCACCAGCCGGCGTATACAGCTGGTTATATTCTTCACGGGTGTACAATACTTCCTCCGTGACTGTCACGAGCTTGGTCACAACGTTAACCATCCCGTGCTGATCCTCAACCTCCAGTGTGACGCGCTTCTCACCTGGCTCGAAGAACACCGGCTCGTTACCCGTCCACTCTCTGCGGGTGATTGCGTTCTCATCGTCATAGCTCCGGTCTATATAGGTTACCTGCTCACCAATTCTGTAGGTTGGCTTCTCTGTTGCAAAATCCGCTACCGGCGGCTGATTCGGTGTACGAACGGTAATCGTAACACTGTAAGGCTCACTCCATGTCCCGTTCTCGTCCATTACCCATCTGGTGATAACATAAGAGCCCGCCGACTCGTAGTATTCCTGCCGGCCTTCCCAGCGTTCGTCTATAATCTTGTAAGGACCATTGCTGGATGACAAGTCCTCGAAAGTTACCTTCGTTTGACCTGCGTAGATGATGTCCGGGCTCACCTTGAAGGTTGCAACGGGAACCGTACTCCAGGTAATTGTGATATTCCCGCTCTTGGCCGTGATTGTGCTGCCAGTGAGGTTGGACCACATGCGAATCGGAACCATGAGGAATCCCTTCTGGTTATATGCAGGTCCAGGACCCTGCACACTGGCGCCGTTAATCTTAATGACCGAACTTCCTGCCTTGAAACGGATTTCCTTCGATCCGCCCTTCGCCACCGATTCCCTTGTCTTCTTATCGTATGATAACGTGTAGCCAAAAGGGGCCGCGATGCCGCGCAGCGGCAGGTATGCCGAGCCCTCAATAATAGTGACCGGCTGGGCAGCTTTCATTTCATTGCCGTTAAAGAAGAGCACGTCACTATTTTTCTTCATCTGCAGGATACTCCCGCCACTGCGTGCAGCAGCTGGTTCTGCTGAAGAGAGTTGTACCGAAATAATAAGCAGCGATAATACCAATAACCATTTCAACGATTTCATGCTTCGTCTCCTTCACCTTCTGATTTCTCTAGATCGCAAGCCCCATTCGCTAGTAAGCTTCAAGGACTCCATCTTGCCGTGCTCGCTTCCCTGTTGTGCAGACCTATCCCTTAAACGCCCTGGAAACGTAAAAGTTGCGTAAAAAAGTATTAAAAAGTATGAAATGTAGATTCCAGGGCTAGCCGTTAACCATTCAAGTGCATGTCGATCAGCAGGACAGCTGCCATCGCCACAAAGGCGACAACCGCCATCATGCCAGACAGCAGCCGCCGCCGGTTAAGCACCGCCGCCCTCCCAGTATCGCCGCTGCTGCGAGCCTCCTGATAGCTGCGGTTTTGAAACAAGAAGAGAATCAGCAGAGCAACAAAACAGATATTACAACCAAACCAGAGCAGTGTATACATCAGATCCCATCCTTTTCCCGATTAACCTTCTAACCAGCGAACGCTTGTCTGTGCAGTTCACATTTTGGACAATTATTCGAATACCGGCTAGACGGTCAACATAGTAAAATTGTATTATACATCACAATGTTAGGAGTTGAACGTAAGTGAGAATGAAATTTTCGGGCATCTCTGCAGCCCTTGTACTTATCCTTCTGATTTCCGCCTGTGGGGGAAGCAATCCCAGCCAGCCGGAACAGCCTTCAGAAACAGCTGGACATCATGCGGAGCATCACCAAAGCCATACTGCAGCTAACGGAGATCTTCGGGAAGCAACAGCGTCTGCAGACGAGCTCCCCTCCTTCTTGAATGCCAAGCCTGAGGAGCTTGTGAATGTATACCGCCTTGCGGCAGAACACTCCGACCTCCTCGATTGGATTCCATGTTATTGTGGGTGCGGTTCTATAGCAGGCCACATCAGCAGCCGGAACTGCTTCATCTATGAAGCGAGTGAAGACGGAGCCATTGTATGGGATGATCATGGAACCCGCTGCGGCACATGTCTGGACATTGCATTTACCGCTGTTATGAAGCAGAAGGAAGGATTGTCCATTCCCGAAATCAGACAGTATATCGATGCGAGGTATGCAGAATCCGGTGAGCCTACACCTACTCCTGAGTATTCCGGGGTTTAGCCCTGCATAGCGTAACCGCAGACAGCCCCCGTGAAGGTGTCCCTTTAACCAGGGACATCACACGGGGGCTGTCTGTCGTCTGTTCCTCAGTTCGTTTCCTGCTTGGGCGCCGGCTACATGAACCAACGGTCCAGGATAAACCCGAATACAATTGAGCTTACGACCGCCCCTGCGAAGGAGATCCAGCCCGCCTTATACCGCAGCTGAAACATACGCAGTATGCCAAGACTGAGAAGCGAGAAAATAAGCAGTATAAAGACCGCCCCTGTTATAAACAGGCCGGCGGAAACATCACTAACATCCACGAGCGACACAGCTTCAACACTCCCTTACCCGGTACAGGTTTTTATAATTTGCATTATAAGGGAAATGCCTGTGAACCGCCAGCATGTACACAATAATTTGGCAAAAAACTTGTGCGGTTGTCCACAATATCTTCACTACTCGAAACGAATTCCAACTTCTACATAACCAGTGTCCATACGTCTCTTCTTAATCTTGATCTGAAGCACACCTGAGCTGTATAACGCTCTTGCACTTGATGGGACGACTAGCCTAGGCAAATCAGTGTTAAGATCCCCCTCCGGCATTCCAGACAATTTTACCCGGTCCGGCCGGACAAAAACCCGAATTGCCGAAAAGTCGGTATCTCTTGCCAGCTGGAACTTAACGATAACAAAACGGTGGGTTTCAAAAACATCAGGCTGCTTCTCGGAGGGGCGCATCTTACCGTTCATAGCACTAGGCTTCTTGGGGAGCGAGCCGCTCACTGCCCTGCCTACCATCTCATTAATCCAGTCCGCAGAGCTGAACATACCGAGCCCCTTAAGTAATCCCTGATGCTCCAGCCACTCCTCTATACGGTTAAAATCTAGCGGGCTGCCGCCCGCCTTCTGATCCTTTTCCGGCATAAATCCTCACCTCTGTTCCTGTCCATTCATCATTAACGACAAGAATAGTTTATTCTGACTTGCTGCGGACGGGAACTACAGGGACATACGCACCAAGCCTATTAATCCCGCCAATACTGGAACTGTTGGGCTACTGCCTGCATATAGTTAGTATAAGTCTTGAATATCGGCACCAAGCCGGAAATGAGGTGTATCAATGCCTGCAATTGTTGGATATGTGAATATAGTGAGTGTCGGTTCCTCCGGCATCGTTCAATTCGGTGATGCGCTGCGACTCTCTCCCAACAGTACATCCAAAGCTTACGCCGGATCAGGCTCCTTTCTGACAGGAGCATTAACGAACGCTAATAATGCCTTAAGTGCAACAAATTCAGTGGACCCCGATGTCCAAGACAGTGCCAATAATCAAGCGCAAGTGGTATAGCTGCCATGAATCTGACTGTGCATCAGCATATTACCATTCAACAGCTGCGGGTGAATAATATAACTAACTCTTCCGTTCTGCAGGTTGGAAGTGCGGGATCAATCAGGGCTCTGTCTCATGCCTACGAAGCACCTGATTCTGCCAGCGGGGGACTGTTGGCGAAGTCTGCAACCCTAGGGCTGGTCCCGCTCCCTAATCCTTCCTAGAAGGAGGTATAAACGTGGTTCATGATCCTCAAGCTTCGTGGTCGGCATGGTATGAATACTGGCACAATATGCATCATGTTATTCTGGAACAGAAAGCCCGGCTTCAAGCAATGGAAAGCCGCATAGCATCACTTGAGCAAAGAATAAGCGAGTTGGAACGAAAGCCTTTCTACACGGTAGAGCGGCTGGAATATCATTTTGATCAGCTAAAGATTCAGCAGCTTGAAGGAACATTAAATATTGGCATGACTCCGCCAGGAACCGAGCTTTCAAAGAATATTGACCAGTTGGCGGTGCCGGATAAACCTGGCGTCTCCGACCAGCAGGCTGTTCCGCCTGTCCATGAAGAGGAGGAAGAAGCGTTTCAAGAGGTGTTAGAGCGCGTGTCGTTCTTCATCGACAGCCAGGCCCTGCATGATATCGAGCATCTGGAGCAGGAACAGGAGATAACACTTGACGCGCATCATCGCAGACTGATTGTGCGGGATATCAAAGGCCAGGCCGCAACAAGAGCCCGCTACTATTGGAGCAAGCTTCAGGAGGATTCAAATTCCGATGTGCCCGGGACGATAACCCGGCAGCAGGAAGCCGCGTCACGGACGATCCGTGATCTCAAGCAGGCTATCCGGCTGTATCTGCTTAAGTTGAAGGATAGGATAGCCGGCAGCAGTCCCGATGATAATCAAGACGGTTCAACCGGTACTCCTTAACAATCGGCAGCCGATTGCCGCTGACTACGAAGGAGGAACAGCTAATGCAGGTACATATCATAAATCACAGCCTAACCGTTGGGACCATACAAATAGTCGACGTTTCATCTTCATCCCTGGTTCAGGTGGGAGATACAGATCGGATAAGCCTGTATTCCTATTCTGACTCGCCTGCTGATTCACTGGTACGCTTACCGCTGGCTCCGCTAGGTGCTCCAGATCCGCTGGACGAACAGCTTGATCCTCCCGATACAAGCATGTCCTTCTGGGAATCCATGAACGAGTGGGAAGCAGGTAACGCCGATACACTGGAAATGCTGCATGAGCAGTTTTGGGCCGAGGCACTGCACAATCTTCAGGAGGACAACAACTAATGTCACTGCGCAGAACCTCGATCATCGGCATGCTGTCTATTATTGATGTGTCACTAAGCAGTGCCGTACGCATAGGCGATCAGGAGCAATTCGAGCCCAGATTTCGAGGAATCGAAGTACTGGATGAAACAAACAATGGCTGGGCAGAAGAGCTGTATTTTCCCGCTCACCCTCTCTTCCAGCTGCCAAGGCCGGAGTGGCCTGAGTCGTTAGCCGAAGCTGCTGACGAGGCTGGTACAGTTACCCTTTTCAAAACAGATGTCAATCACGCAATCCGGGTAGGAACTGTGAGCATAACCGCAATGGCAGGCTCCTCCCTGCTGCTTGTCGGAAGCTGTGGTGAGGTCGATGCGGAGGCCAGGCTGAAGAAGATCAAAATTGTAGGTGGTCAAGCATCATTGCTATAGTTGGCTGATACAGGCATACGTCCAAACCTGCAGCAGGCTCCCGCATATAGTGTTTGTGTGACCCGGATTACACAAACATGAGTGGGGAGGGATTTTCCATGGCATATCCGGTTGGCGGAACAGGCGCGGCTGCAGGATGCGTACCAGTCGGCGGCGGTCTCTGGACGGATACAGGCATTATCCTGGTTCTCTTCATCCTGCTTGTCATCATCCTGCGGGCGGGCTGGTTCTAAAGATCAGCCTTCCGAGGAAAGGCAGCGGAGCATTAACAAAACAGCCAACATGCAGCTGGTTCGCCGCTTGTTGGCTGTCTTTCATTATCCGCTGTATAACCATCATAAGTGTGATGCCTTACAGGAACCGCTGCAGCAAGGCAGCGCTCCAAAGCAGGAGCATAACTCCTGCTGCCGCAGCAATGAATTCGGCATCCCTGCGATCCAGCTTAAGCTTCACTGCGCGCTTGACACGCTTCATATTCCCGAAGCCTCTGATTTCGAGCGAGTTCGACATCAGATCCGCCATCCTTAATAGCGCATGCATATAGGGAATAATAACAGTATGAAGCATACGTATCGGCACCTTGCCCGGCATAACCGCCTGCTTTCCTCTTGCGACTGCTATCTTGGAAAATCTCGCCCACTCGCTGAGCAGCAGCGGAATGAAACGGAATAATAGAGAAATCATCAGCGCGATTGCTCTGCTAGCTGAAGGATTAAGCCGCAGCGCCAGCAGTGATTGTTCAATTGCCCGCTGCAGCTTGAAGGGTGTCATGAGCCCAAGCAGAGGAAGACCCAGCAGCATGACTTGAAACAGGCGGAACAGCCGGAACAGCGGAGGCTCTGCATCTGCAAGCGAGAAGCCGGGAGGATTTAGTTCCAGACCTGCAATTACCGGTGTAACCACAAGTGCAGCCAGGTACATCTTGATCAATACTCTGAAGGGCCGCACCAGCGGAAATAAGCATGCCGCCACGGCTGCCGCTACCCCTAATCCAAGCACTGCACCGATCCAGGTCTGCTGAATCAGCAGGCCGAATGATACAAGTATGTAAGCCAGCCATAGGGCGCGAGGATCCCGCTGTGACCAGCGTTCCCACAGCTTAGTTGTCTTATCCACTGGCAGATGACTATGCGATTTTGCTTCATAAGCCTGCCCGCCAGCATCTCCTGCTGCTGTAACTGCTTCCCGCTCATACATCTTGCCGCCGCTTCCATCCTTCACCCTTCGGGCAATTACAGCAGCAAGCTCGGCAGCACTCAGCGGCTTAGCAGTCCCCGCCATTCGCTTCTCCCCTGCAAGCTCCCCACGCTTAATACGTAGAAGTGCAGCCGTTCGTACGGATTCTGGCAGCCGCACTCCTTCTGCAGCATACTCTTCATCCCGGGAAAATCGCTCCGCCCACTCGGCCGCTGAGCACGCTTCGCGTATTCGGCCGTCTTCAAGCACAACAATGTCGTCTGCGACCTGCCATAGAGCATCCAGGTCATGTGTGATTATAACCGCTCCGTCTCCCCGTTCCGCCTGTCTGTTCAGGAGCCGTCTTAACAGGGAGATGCCTTCATCATCAAGACCTGCGGTCGGTTCATCCAGGAGCAGCCAAGACGGTTCTGCAGCAGTCAGACAGGCCAGCGTCAGCCTCCTCTGCTGTCCCCCGCTCAGCGACCATGGCTCACGCTGCAGCATCTGCTCTGCCGGCTCAAGGCCAAACTCCTCCAGACAGCGCACCATTCGCGCTTCCAGCCGCTCCTCCGCGATCTTATACGGGTGCATCGAGTACGATAGCTCCTCGCGGATGGTCTGGCGAAACCAGCCGCTGGACGAGCGCTGCTGCGCTATCCCGAATTCCAGCAGAGCGCGCTGCTGGAGCTTGCCCTCGGACCATAAGGGATAATCTCCGTAACGGACAGTGCCAGATTCCAGAGTGCGCAGACCGGCTATCGACTCGAGCAATGTCGTCTTCCCCGCTCCATTGGCTCCTGTAATCAACGTCGTTCTTCCAGCATGAAAAGTAATATTGATCCCCTGCAGCAGCTTGCTTCCAGAAGCGCCATCTGCAGTTACCGTTAAATTCTCTACGCGTATATCAGCCGCCAAGGCTTCTCACCGCCTCTTCCAGCATGACCGGCGAGAGCGGCAGAGGGGTTAGCGGGAAACCAAGCCTATTGAGCTCCAAGGCTGCCTGAACGGAATAAGGCGGCTCATAACCGAGCCGTGTACAAGGTGAGGGCCCAGTCCCTTGGCCGGGTTGATAAAAGGCCTCTACAGGACCATCATAAACAATTCGCCCCTTCTCCATGCCGACGACCCGGTCCGTATGCCGCAGCCCGTCCAGACGATGAGAGATCCATAAGATCGTCATCCCGTTCCTCCATAACTCTCGCGCCGCTGAGCGTACAGCCTCCATGGATGTGGCGTCCAGCATCGTATCTGCTTCATCAAACAGCAGAAGGGGAACACCGCAGGCCAGACAGCCGGCAGCCGCCAGAAGCTGCTTCTGGCCGCCAGAGAGCGTCTCAACCTTCCTATCCCGCAGCTCCCACAGACTGCAGCGTTTCAAGGATTCCTCAGCCGCTAGAAATACATCATCAGTCGCCATTCCCTGCTGCTCCAGCAGTAGAATCAGGTCCTCCCACGGTGTCTGGCCAACAATCGATGCTTCAGGGTCCTGCGTAACGACGGGAAGCGGCCATTCCCCGGCAAATCCCCGGATCATAACCCCTTCCGCCGAAGCATTTCCTTGGGCAATTCGTTCGGAATGCCCAGCAAGCAGCATGCCGAGCGTACTCTTGCCGCTCCCGTTGGGACCGACCAGCTGGATCCACTCACTCGGCTCAATATCCATCGTGACCGCGCTGAGCAGGTGGACCCGTTCCCCTTCCTTACCCTGGCCGTCCGCCTGATCAGACAGATATACATTTACATCTATTAACTGAAGTGCTTGTGATTCAGCTATCGTCAAGAAATATCACCGGCCCTCTTCCCGAATCCATAAACCTGTGTTAAAATCCATTTTGGTTAACCGATATAATAATTAAAGGTTAACAAATAAAAGGAGAAGGTGCAATTATGTCATTAAATGTTCGCAGTCTAGTTTACACGGCCTTATTTGCCGCCCTGTTCGTCGCGTTCACGTACACACGTATCCCATTAGGCTTTAGCGACGTACCCATTACCCTGCAAAACCTGGGTGTCATGCTTGCAGGCGCATTCTTGGGCGCACGATACGGATTTATCAGTATGGGATTAATCGTTGCTTTGATCGCGGTAGGTGTGCCGATTGGCGGAGACGGAGGAATTGCCAGAATTATGGGTCCGACAGGAGGTTTCCTGCTAGCCTTCCTGATTGAGGCACTGCTCATCGGGTTCCTGGTCCGCAAGACGATCGCCAACCGGCGCAAGCTTGGCACCAGCCTGTTCTACATAGTTCTGTTTCTGGTGTTCGTGCTGGCAGGCATTCTGCCGAGCTACGTCATCGGCGCTCCTTGGTACGCAGCGGTAAAAGGATTTACCATCATGCAGTCTTTGGCATTCGCCTGTTATCCGTTTATACCGTTCGACCTCGCCAAAGCTGTTCTAGCGGCGGTTGTGACAGGCGCTATGTACCGTTATATACCGAACCTTCAGCAGCGGCAGACAGCCGTGAAGAGCGGTCTTCGTTCGGATCTTCCGGTTAAATAATGTTCCCCTTAAAAAGGGAGTGGAGTACATACAAAAACCGGCTGACCCTAAGGAACAAAGTTCCTGGCGGTCAGCCGGCTTTTTGTTTTACTTCTTACCTCTGCTATCCCACCGCGCCGATGCTTTAGTCGCTGCAGTCTTCCGTTTCAGGAGCGCTCGCGCTTTCCACATCCAACCGCTGGGCTACCGTATCACGGATAACCGATATAACCAGCTGGAGAAGATAGTTAATATCGGACTGGCTCTGCTGAAAATCCGAAACAATCGGGATCGCATCCAGTTCATCCTGCAGAGCCTCGATCTCGCCTTCAATCTTGTCCACCATCTTCTGATTCTGGAATGATTGGAAGGCTACAATTTCCTTCTGCTTCTTCTTAATTTGGCTGATCAGGGATTGGATCCGTTCGTTGCCGTTAATCTGCTTCTCGGCCCGGCGGTAATGCTGAACCTCCTCGGAGGTATAAATCATCTCAGCCAATTCCTTGGCCTTAGCCATAATGTCTTCACGAATCAGAAGATCACGTGTATCGAATACGGGTACCGTTGAGCAGCTGTGCCCTTCCTCATGACCATGTCCGCAATCATGCCCGTGTGCATGCTCTTGTCCATTCTTCGAGCTGCTCACTTGTTGTTTTGCTGTTTGTTCTGCCATTAATGTATACACTCCTATTACCGCAGGCTGCCTGGAATCAGGATACCGCCTCGGCCGTCTGCTGATGAACCGGTTCCGCCTTGATATACCAGGTCTGCGCTTCGGTCACTCGTACCTGAATGAATTGACCAATCCATTCCTTCGGCCCTTCAATGTGAACCAGCTTGTTTGTCCGGGTACGGCCGGAAAGCACCTCGGCATTATTCTTGCTCTCACCTTCTATCAGAACCTCTACGATCTGGCCGCGTAGCTGCTCATTCCGTTCCCTGCTTAATTCACCGATCAGATCATTAAGCCGGCGAAGACGCTGCTTCTTCACTTCCATCGGCACGTTATCTTCCATGCCGGCAGCAGGTGTACCCGCTCTCGGCGAGTAGATGAAGGTATAAGCCGAATCATAGCCCACCTCGCGCACAAGCGACAGCGTTTCCTCGAACTGTTCTTCCGTCTCTCCCGGGAAGCCGACTATAATATCTGATGTCAAGACGACATCCGGTATAACCGCTTTGATCTTACGGACAAGCTCCAGGTAGGACTCACGCGTATACTTGCGGCTCATCCGTTTGAGAATTTCTGTACTGCCCGATTGTACCGGCAGGTGGATATGCTCGACCAGGTTTCCTCTGCGGCCAAGCACTTCAATAAGATGATCATCGAAGTCCCGCGGATGAGAGGTGGTAAAACGGATGCGCGGGATATCAATCTTCTGAATGTCAGCCATCAGGTCACCGAACCGGTACGTAATGTCTTCGAAATCCTTGCCGTATGCGTTCACATTCTGGCCAAGCAGCGTAATTTCCTTATATCCCTGACGAGCCAGCTCCCGAACCTCTGCAATAACGTCTTCCGGTCTGCGGCTTCTTTCCTTGCCCCGCGTATAAGGAACAATACAGTACGTACAGAATTTATCACAGCCGTACATAATATTAACCCAGGCACGCATACCTTCACGTTTCTTCGGCAGATTCTCAATGATATCGCCTTCCTTGGACCACACTTCAACGACCATTTCCTTGCTGAACAGCGCATCACTCAGAAGCTGCGGCAGCCGGTGTATATTGTGTGTGCCAAAGATCAAATCGACAAAGGCATGCTTCTGCAGGATCCGTCCGACTACCGACTCTTCCTGGGACATGCAGCCGCATACACCCAGAATAAGTCCGGGCTTCTCCGTCTTCAGGTGCTTGAGATGGCCCAGTTCTCCGAATACCTTGTCCTCCGCATTCTCACGAATAGCGCATGTGTTCAGCAGGATGACATCTGCTTGGTTCCGGTCTTCGGTAGCGGTATAGCCCATCTGTTCGAACATGCCCTTCATCACTTCGGTATCATGCTCGTTCATCTGGCAGCCATACGTATATATAAGGTAATGCTTCCCGTTTCCGAGAGAACGCAGCTCCTCTGGCACCGCCTGGTCATACAGCACGCGCACTTCTTCCTTGCCGCGCTGCTTCTCCTGGCGGTAGTTCGGCTCCGACATAATGTGAATGTCTCGTCCGCCGATCCTGATTCTCTTGCCTTGTTCATCTTCGGAAATGATCTTTGCGCCCGAGAAGTCGAAATATTTACTGAAATCTTTCGTCTCTTTCGTCACGATGCATGTCACTTCCTTTATGCCAAATCGGGCAGGAGCCAATGCCAAGACTGTTCGCTCCGCTTGTTCCTGCCCACATTGTATCAAATTATAGCATGAAATGACCGCACGGGCTACCGTCAAGCTAAACGTATGGCTTGTATTTGACGGCAGGCTGTGACCTGGTTACTCGACAATCTCCGCCATGTCGCCTGTTTTGGCGCCAGCGGCGTTAGCCTCATCTGTGTCAATATGCATATCAAGCGCAAAGTCAGGTGATACGCGAGCGACCACATTTTCAAGCACCATGCCGCGCTCTCCGTCAAGACGCACCTTCAGAAGCTGCTTGTCCGCGATGTTCCATTTCTCAGCGTCTGAGGTATGGAAGTGAATATGGCGGGCTGCCACGATGACGCCTTCCTCAATCGTCACTTCGCCTGCAGGGCCTTTGATCGTAATGCCAGGTGTGCCCGCAATGTTACCGGACTCGCGCACCGGAGGGTTAACACCAATCGAGAAGGCATCGGTACGGGAAATCTCCAGCTGCGTACGGCTGCGTGCAGGACCCAAAATACGGACCTTCGGGAAGCTGCCTTTGGTACCGATAACTTCTACTGTTTCATTGGCTGCATATTGGCCCGGCTGCGATAACGGCTTCATCTCTGTCAGCTGATAGCCTGCTCCGAACAGCTTCTCTACATGCTCCTGTGACAGATGAATATGACGCGCGGATACTCCTACTGGTACTTGTTTCATGATAAATTCAACATCCTTTCAGTTTTGCTTAATTGTTTGGAATGAATGATCCTACCATCACTATTACCCCATGCATGAAAAGGCATACGACCAAATGGGTCGTATGCCGAAAAAGAATCTTTTACTTGAATTCTGCCACCAATTTGTCAAATTGTTCGGGAGAAAGCGCCAGATCCTGCTTGTGCAGCCCGTCAGTACTGAAACCGGAGATCATATCCTCGTAAGGCTTACGTTCCTTGTTCTGATAAATAAGGCCTGTCAGCATACCATTTGTTTCCATGATTTTGTTCATTGCCGCAACTCGGTTGCTTGGATCGTAATCCGGGAATTGCTCCAGATTAATAACATGCTCCTTGAACCAGTCGTAAGTGTTCACCTTGTTGAAGGTAACACAAGGGCTGAATACGTTGATTAACGAGAAGCCTTTGTGCTGCAGCCCCTGCTCAATCATGCTCGTCAGCTGCTTCAGATCGCTGGAGAAGGATTGAGCGACGAAGGTAGCGCCAGCAGACAAGGCAATCTCAAGCGGGGAAAGCGTCGATTCAATCGAGCCCTCCGGTGTAGACTTGGTTTTGAAGCCTTCGGCGCTGCGCGGTGAGGTTTGTCCTTTGGTCAGACCGTAAATCTGGTTATCCATGACGATGTACGTCATATCCAGGTTACGGCGGATCGCATGAACCGTATGTCCCATACCGATTGCAAAGCCGTCGCCGTCGCCGCCAGATGCGATTACGGTGAGCTCGCGGTTAGCCAGCTTAACGCCTTGAGCGATCGGAAGCGCCCGCCCGTGAATGCCATGGAAGCCGTAAGCGTTAATATAGCCGGATATACGGCCTGAGCAGCCGATCCCCGAGATAACGGCCAGGCTTTCCGGTTCAAGTCCGACATTGGCGGCTGCACGCTGAATCGCTGCTTGCACGGAGAAGTCCCCGCAGCCAGGGCACCAGTTCGGCTTTACATTGTTGCGGAACTCTTTGAAAGTAGCCATCGTTAGTTCATCTCCTTACAAGCTTTGTATACTTCGGCAGGAAGGAACGGATTGCCGTCATACTTAAGCAGGCTCTTAATTTTATCGCCATAGCCGACATGCAGCTTAACCTGTGCAGCCAATTGGGCAGTTGCATTGTTCTCTACAACGATGACTTTCTTCGCTTGGTTAACATACGGCGCAAGCTGAGCTGCCGGGAAAGGATGGATCTGGCGAACTGTCACATGATTGCTCGTTACACCATCCGCCGCCAGCCGCTCTCTTGCCTCATCAATGGTACCGCCTGTCGAGCCCATTCCAATGATCAGCAGCTCTGGAGACTGGTGAGGCGCATCCACCCGGATCGCATCCCTAATCTGCAGATTGTTCAGCTTGTTAAGGCGCTTATCCATCATCTTCACCCGGTTAACGGCACTTTCGGACGGACGGCCAACCTCATCATGCTCAACGCCTGTTACGTGATGCAGACCGCCTTTAACGCCAGGAAGGACACGTGGCGAAATACCGTCTTCTGTGAACTCAAAGCGCTTGAAAAGCTCTGCATTATCTTCAGCGGGTGCATCCTGAACTAATTTACCGCGGCGAATCTCCACTGTGCTGTAATCAAACACTTCACAGGACTGTTTGCCTAGCGACAGCTGCAGATCTGTCATGACAATGACGGGGACTTGATATTCCTCGGAAATATTGAACGCTTCAATCGTATCATAGAAGCAATCTTCAATTGAAGCCGGCGCAATGACAACTTTGGGAATTTCTCCATGTGTTCCGTAAACCATGGCATTCAGGTCTGACTGCTCCTGCTTGGTAGGAAGACCTGTAGAAGGGCCTCCCCGCTGCGTATCGACAATCACGAGAGGCTGTTCCGTCATGCCTGAGAGGCCGATGGCCTCCATCATGAGCGAAAGGCCTGGACCCGCAGAGGCGGTCATTGTCCGGACGCCTGCGTAGTTGGCGCCAATCGCCATTGTAACGGCTGCAATTTCATCCTCGGTCTGAACGACCGTGCCGCCGAACTTTGGCAGCTTCTTGATCAGATACTCCATGATCTCGGATGCAGGCGTGATCGGGTAAGCAGACATAAGCCGGCATCCGCCGGCAATTGCGCCGAGGCCGATTGCCTCATTGCCGATAATGAAGAGCTTCTGCTTGCCGTCTGCCGGTCCCAGCCTGAAATCCTCTAGAGGGCCGCCAGCCTGCTCCAGTACAAACTCGGCACCCCGCTTTACCGCCTCAATGTTCTTCTCTACGATAGCAGGGCCCTTGCGCCCAAACTCTTCCTCCACCGCTTTGTTGAACACCTCAATCGGAAGACCCAGAAGTGCCCAGGAAGCTCCGGAGGCCACCATGTTTTTCATTAGTGACGTACCAAGATCTTCTGCAATGGAAGTGATGGGCACTGCGAACAGGCGGGCATTCACATCTTCAGGAACGGTCGGGTTAAATTTGGCATCCGCCACAATAACTCCGCCTCCGCGCAGCTCATGAGCATTCAAGTCAATCGTTTCCTGGTCGAACGCTACTAGAATATCGAGATCATCCGATATCGCACGCATGGGTGTTGTGCTGATCCGGATTTTGTTGTTCGTGTGCCCGCCTTTAATCCGCGAGGAGAAATGACGGTATCCATAAAGATAATAGCCCAAGCGGTTAAGGGCAGTCGAAAAAATACGGTCTGTACTTTCAACGCCTTCCCCCTGCTGTCCCCCGATCTTCCAAGACAATTGACTGATCAAAATGCCCAACTCCTCTTTTTGTTAACGTGTCTCTATGACACTTATCGACATATAAATTATTTTTTTCAAAGGTCAAATAAATTTTATGACTTAGGGGCACAAATTTCAATACATTTATCACCGTTTCAAACATAGTTCTTTTCGATTGAATTCATATCAAAACGAGAACGGAGCCTGCTGCCGCAGCCTTGCCGGGAACTTCTCACAGCACGGTCAATGCTCGGGCAGATTTTCAGCCAAGAATCGAAACGCATTACCTTGAACCCACCTATGTGTCAGTTCCTTACCGTAACGCTTCTCTAGTTCATCTATAAAAGCCGGTATGTCACCGGGGTTAGCCAGGCCGGCAATATGCTGTCCGAATCCGTCAAAGTCTGAACCGAACATGATGTTATCCGCACCGCCCAGCTTACATATATAGTCAATGTGGCTGAATAGATCAGAAGCTCTTGCTGAACCTTCACTCTTCACAAACCATGGAACATAAGTCAGGCCTATTAACCCGCCCTGCATAATAATGGCTCTTATTTGATCATCAGTCAAGTTACGCGGATGGCTGCATACTGACCTGACATTGGAATGAGAAGCGATGACCGGCCTTCCGGTAAGTTCAATTGTGTCCCAGAACGAACGTTCAGACAGATGAGAAACATCGATCAGTATGCCAAGCTCATTACATGCGCGCACCAGCTCCTTGCCCCTGCCGGTCAGCCCTCCGCCCCTTGGCTCCATAATGCCGTCAGCCGCCCAGTTGGCATGATTCCATGTGAGTCCCAGTGACCTGACACCCAGCTGGTACAGGACTCTGAGCAGCGCCAAATCTCCCTGGAGCGATTCCGCTCCCTCAATAGCCAGCACAGCACCAGTCCGGCCAGCCTGAGCGCAGGCACGAAGCTCTTCGGTGGAGCGCACGAACATGATCTCCGGACAGGTTAATACTTGTTGATAAAAATGATCAACAGCTCTCAGCAGGTTCTGAACACTGTAATCGAGCTGCTCGGGAATATATACGGCAAAGGTTTGAAGCAGAGCATCAGCCTGCTGAAGACGCTCCCAGGTAACATCAAGACCAGCGGAAACGGGACCTTTAAACCCGGCAGCTTCGCCGGTTAAGAGCTTGGCAAGCACATCACAATGAAAATCGATCATCCCCTGCTTCATTTCATCACTCACCTTTCCTGCAAACAACGTCTCATAAATGCTATATCTTACAGCCACTGCAGCTTTACTGAAGCGCAAAAAAACCTGCTTACTTGGCGTAAACAGGCCCTTTGACTATTATACGGCTGTTATCTGGGCTCCACAATCAGCTTGATCGCTGTACGGTCTTCTCCGTCAATCACTATATCCGTAAACGCTGGAATGCAGATCAAATCCACACCACTCGGCGCCACAAATCCCCGTGCAATTGCGACTGCTTTAATCGCCTGGTTTAACGCACCAGCCCCGATGGCCTGTAACTCTGCAGCTCCACGTTCGCGCAGCACTCCTGCCAGCGCACCGGCAACAGAATTTGGGTTGGACTTTGCTGAAACTTTTAATACTTCCATGTAAAGTACCTCCTCGGGAATGATGGTTGGGACCCATTACTCAATCATATTCGCGGGCAGATAAAAAATTCCTGCTTCCTGAGGAGGTAATTCGCAAACTCTTCGGAATTGTGCGACACTTCAGGGCTGTTTAAGTAAGATGTTCCGATCTGCAGAATGACCTGCTCGTTGAATCGCATGTAAAAAGCCAGCCTTCACGGCTGGCCTGTTCTAGCTGTCTTCGTTAACATCAGGCTACATGAGCAGCCACTCATCTTCAGTAAGCCGGATCTTCGTAATGGAATTCGCCCGGCCCGTCTGCTCATCCAGATCAGCAATTAAGGCATGGAAATGCCATTTTCCCTCATCCACCACAAAACGCACAGGAAGCTGGGTGAGGAACCTGTGCTCAACAGCCGTACGCTCCATTCCGAGCACACCTTCCTTCGAGCCTACCATACCGCAATCTGTCAGATAAGCTGTGCCATTCGGAAGAATGGTGTCGTCATTCGTCTGCACATGCGTATGGGTTCCGACAACAATTGATGCCCGGCCATCAAGATACCAGCCCATTGCAATTTTCTCCGAGGTAGCCTCTGCATGAAAATCAACAAGAATACAAGGTGTCTTCTCCTTCAGATCCGCGATCAGCTCATCAGCCGCCCGGAACGGACAATCTATCGGCGGAAGGAACGTTCTGCCCTGCAGGTTGATGATGCCCAGCGATTTACCGTTAGCCTTGATTAAGGCGCTGCCCTGCCCTGGTGCCCCTGGCGGAAAATTCGCCGGACGAACCAGGCGGGGTTCATCATCAATCCACTCAAAGATGTCCTTATTATCCCATGTATGGTTCCCCATCGTAATACCGTGCACGCCCCACTCAAAAAACTCTCGTGCAATAGCTCCCGTTATACCCCGTCCGGCAGCCGCATTTTCCCCATTCACGATAATAATATGAGGGTTATATTTGCTTCGCAGGGCAGGAAGCACCTGCTTCAATGCGCTTCGTCCCGTGTTCCCGACGATATCACCTACAAACAACACTTTCATAACCGAACCTCTTTCTAATACACCGAAAAGTGGCTGGAAACCAGCCACTTTTCGGTGTGTCCTTATCGGACCGTTTTTATTTGGCGTATTCGACCGCCCGCGTCTCACGAATAACCGTAACTTTAATATGTCCCGGATAATCAAGTTCATTCTCGATTTTCTTCGTTATATCGCGTGCCAGCCGGAAGGCTTCTGTATCATCGATCTTATCTGGCTGGACCATAACGCGCACTTCGCGTCCAGCCTGGATAGCGTACGATTTCTCAACACCTTCGAACGATTCTGTAATACCCTCAAGCTTCTCCAGACGCTTGATATAGGTTTCGAGCGTTTCCCTGCGGGCTCCCGGACGTGCTGCCGACAGAGCGTCAGCCGCTCCCACGAGCATTGCAATGACCGAAGTGGCCTCACAATCGCCATGATGAGATGCGATACTGTTAATGACGACCGGATGCTCCTTGTACTTCTTCGCAAGCTCGACACCGATCTCAACATGTGATCCTTCGACTTCATGATCAAGCGCTTTGCCGATATCATGCAGCAAACCGGCTCTTCTTGCCAGTGTAATATCCTCACCAAGCTCAGCTGCCATAAGTCCGGTCAGATAAGCCACTTCCATCGAGTGCTTAAGCACATTCTGTCCATAGCTTGTCCGGTACTTCAGCCTGCCGAGAATTTTGATTAGATCCGGATGCAGACCATGAACGCCAACCTCGAAGGTTGCCTGTTCACCGTACTCACGAATCCGTTCATCGATTTCTTTACGGGATTTCTCGACCATCTCTTCGATACGTGCCGGATGAATTCGTCCATCCGCCACAAGTTTCTCGAGGGATGTACGCGCAATCTCCCGGCGAATCGGATCAAATCCCGATAATATGACCGCTTCCGGCGTATCGTCAATAATGAGATCGATACCGGTCAATGTTTCGAGTGCTCGGATGTTACGTCCTTCACGGCCGATAATCCGGCCTTTCATCTCTTCGTTAGGCAGTGATACGACAGATACTGTGGTCTCCGCCACATGATCAGCCGCGCAGCGCTGGATAGCCAGCGAGATAATATCCCGCGCTTTCTTATCGGCCTCTTCCTTCGCCTGCTGCTCAATTTCTTTAATCATTTGAGCTGTCTCATGACGTACTTCCTGCTCGACGTTTGTGAGAATGATTTGTCTAGCATCCTCCATCGTCAAGTTGGAGATCCTCTCCAGCTCGGTTGTTTGTTTTTTATAAATCGAGTCGATCTGTTCCTGCGTTTCCTCGATCCGTTTCTCTTTGTTGGCTACCTGCTCTTCTTTGCGTTCTAGCGCTTCAAGCTTTCGATCCAGCGACTCCTCTTTCTGCAGCAGCCGTCTTTCCAAACGTTGAATTTCATTACGACGTTCACGGATATCCTTCTCTGCTTCGGTACGGAGTTTATGGACTTCATCTTTTGCTTCGAGCACCGTTTCTTTTTTCAGTGCGTCCGCTTCTTTTTTGGCGTTTTCTACAATATGCCCGGCGGCTTCTTCCGCACTGGAAATTTTGGCTTCGGCAATCGACTTTCGAACATAATAACCTACCCCAAAGAAAATCGCGCCAACAACGAGAACGATCGGGATCCAGATTTCTAGCATCTTTCTCACCTCCTCGTTGCACCAAGGCTAAAGCATTGGATAATATTAGGTTTTCCAGCCGGTTTCCATACCGATTGTTTGCAGCTTAGTCGAAAATAATCGATCTGAATCAATTTTTGGAAGGAAAATCGATTCAAAAAAGAAAGGAATACAGAGTTATTTTATCCGTTCACAAATTCAATTGTCAAGCCAATCCGTTTCATCCTGCTCATCTGATTCACGGATAACCTCCTGTATGGCCTTCCTGACTGTCTCCCCTGTGTAGCCCCGGCGCATCAGAAATTGCGACAGCTTCATTTTCCGTTCCCGGAATTCCCCTTTCATATAGGGCCATTTCTTAGCTGCAGCCTTAACAGCCGCCTTCAGCTCAGTCCCCGGATCAAGTGCCTCAACGGCATCTGCTGCCTGGGTCCGGCTGATACCGCGCTGCAGAAGCTCCTGCTTGATCCTCAGCCTGCCTTTGCCTTGGCTGCGTGCCCGCTGCCTGGCGAACTGAACCGCATAATCCGCATCATCCACGATCCGCTCGGCCTCCAGACGGTCAGCGATCAGAGCTATGGTATCCGGTTCTAGCTCCTTACGCGCGAGATACCGTTCTATCTCCTTCCTTGTCCTCGGCTTGGTACCCAGATAGGATACCGCAAGCGAATAGGCTCTGTGACGGTCATCCTCCGCTCTAATAAGCGGCAGATCCGATTCCTTCACCCAAGCCCCCTTCAGCAGCCGGTATTTAATTATAATATCCTCGTGGACAGACAGCACCGGCTCCTCTGTCCCCTCCTTATAAATAGCATACCGTCCCTTCTGCTTGCGCAGCTGGGAGACAGAGGCAATCTGGAACATTCCATCTTGTGTTTCTATCTGCATGGACACGATTGACTCCTTCCTGTCAGCCTTCCCGGCGTAGTTCCAAGAACCTTTCCTTAGTGATAACTAACCGAGACTAACTCCCCCTCATGCCAAAACAAGGCACCTCCGTAAAGGTGCCTTGCTTCCTAAATAATAACGGATTATACGAGTCCTTCAAATTCTTCTTCCAGTTCTTCTTCATCATCCTGTGTTTCCGTAACCGTGACCACACTTCCTGTCAGGTTGTGAGCTTCACGGATTTGGCGGTCAATAACTTCAGCAACCTCTGGATGATCCTTCAGATACTGCTTCGCATTCTCGCGTCCTTGACCAAGACGTTCACCATTGAAGGAGAACCAGGCACCACTCTTCTGAACGATATCCAAGTCCGTACCGATATCGACAAGACTTCCTTCACGAGAAATGCCTTCGCCGTACATAATGTCGATCTCAGCCTGCTTGAACGGTGGAGCCACCTTATTCTTCACAACCTTAATACGAGTACGGTTACCGACCATATCGTTCCCCTGCTTAATCGTCTCGACACGTCTTACTTCCAGTCTCACACTAGAGTAGAACTTCAATGCACGGCCGCCCGGTGTCGTCTCCGGATTACCGAACATCACGCCTACCTTCTCACGAAGCTGGTTGATGAAGATAGCGATTGTCTTGGACTTGCTGATGGCGCCTGACAGCTTGCGAAGCGCCTGAGACATCAGGCGTGCCTGCAAGCCAACATGGGAATCACCCATCTCACCTTCAATCTCGGCTTTCGGCACGAGAGCAGCCACGGAGTCAATTACGATAATGTCGACTGCACCGCTGCGCACCAGTGCCTCAGCGATCTCAAGAGCCTGCTCGCCCGTATCGGGCTGAGAAAGCAGCAATTCATCAATGTTAACGCCCAGCTTGCTTGCGTAAAGAGGATCAAGAGCATGCTCGGCATCAATGAATGCGGCTTGTCCGCCCACACGCTGCACTTCCGCAATGGCATGAAGCGCCACTGTCGTTTTACCGGAGGATTCCGGTCCGTATACTTCTACAATGCGGCCTCTTGGCAAACCACCAATACCAAGGGCAATATCTAAAGCGAGCGATCCGCTCGGCACCGTTTCAACCTGCATACCGGCGTGCTCGCCTAATTTCATTATGGAACCTTTACCGAATTGCTTCTCTATCTGGCGTAATGCCATCTCCAATGCAGCGCGACGATCAGACAACACACTCACATCCTTATTCCGTGATATTTAAATCATACCTCATTTTTAGGTCCTTGCCAAGCATTTTTTCGAACATACATTCGCTTTTTTTTCTGAGCAGCTACCTCTGCTTGATTCTTTATCCAATTTTCCTCCCGTAAAAAAATAAAAACCGCAGCAAAGTAATCTTCGCTACGGTTCTTCCGTCATCTGAATATGATTATAGCCCGTTCGCTATATTTTTACAATGCCGTTCACATTTTCGTCAAATTGCACTCATTCTCTTCCACAATCGGAACAGCGCGCTCTTGACTGCCCGCAGCCGGATAGCGCTCCTGTTGCCGCTAAGCTGCAGTTCATGGACTTCCGTGTTAAGCCCCTTGGCAGCGATCGCCACATACACCAGTCCAACCGGCTTGCCCTCCGAGCTAGAAGGACCCGCCACGCCTGTAATTGACACCCCGTAATCTGCTCCAGCTGTCTCCATGACCCGCTCCGCCATCAGAGCTGCCGTCGATTCACTAATTGCTCCCGGTGCCCCTTCACCTTCCAGCTGGCTCAGCGGTATCCCCAGAAGCGTATGCTTCATCTCGTTAGTATACGTGATGACACCACCGCCAAACGCTCCGCTGCTGCCTACAACGCTTGTAAGAAGCTCGGCCAGCAGGCCGCCTGTACAGCTCTCTGCTGTCGCAACGGTCTTGGCAGCATTACGAAGCTGATTAATGACGGCCTGTTCGATCGGTATATCTTCTTTGGCATACAGATATTGTCCGACCAGGGCCTCGATCTGCTTCACCATACTATCAATCCGGGCATACGCCTCCGCCTCATTGCTGCCTTTGGTCGACAGTCTTATTGCAACCTCTCCCTCCTTCGCGTAAGGAGCGATGGTAGGATCGGTTTGTCCTTCAATTAAGGGCAGCAGAGCAGCCTCAAGCGAGGATTCGCCTATACCCGAGAAGCGTAGAATCCGCGAGTATAAAGCATTCGCATTCCCGCTGATTCGACGCAGCCAATCCGTTGCCGGGCCGTCAAACATTGGTTTCATCTCCCGGGGCGGTCCTGGCAGCAGCAGGTAGTGCTTGTCGTCAACTGTCAGCGCGTTTCCAACAGCAAGGCCAGTCTCGTTATCCAGCGCCTCTGCTCCTTCAACCATAAGCGCCTGCCGGCGGTTGCTCTCAACCATATGCATGCCTCGGGAGGAAAAGAGCTTCTCAATCTTGGCCATCGACGGCTCATGCATGACCAGCTGCCTGCCCAGCATTTCGGCAAGCGCATCCTTGGTGAGATCATCCTGAGTAGGACCGAGGCCGCCGGTGAAAATCAGTAAATCCGCTCTGGAGCGTGCCGTTTCAACGGCCTGCTGCAGTCTGGAAGCATTGTCACCTACTACTGTCTGATAATAAACATCGATACCCAGATTCGCTAGTCCCTGGGACAGATACTGGGCATTCGTATTCACGATTTGGCCGAGCAGCAGCTCCGTACCTACGGCGATTATTTCTGCTTTCATCCTGACCCTCCTGTTATGTATTAGATCGTCCATCCAGCCTGCAGCCGATAAAAAACATCATTCCGCCAGGAATGATGTCAAGATGACCCAACGGCATGCTGCACCGTTAACGGGCTTCCGATTGGAGATGGTTCCCGCTGCTCACCGCAGCGGGATAACATTTTTATTTTTGACAAAGTAGTCAATCCCGGAATAGACCGTAATTAATGCGGCAGCCCAGGTCGCAATTCTGTCAAATGGTATACCGTAAAACGCGAAAGGAAAATTATTAAGCAGCAGGGCAATGATCATCGTGATCTGCACCGCTGTTTTCCACTTGCCCCATTTGCTTGCTGCCATAACGGAGCCCTCAAGCAGCGCTACTTGCCTCAGCCCTGTTACCGCAAACTCCCGGCTGATAATCACGATGGCAATCCAGGCTTCGAGCTTATCCATTTCGACAAGGGATATGAGTACAGCTGCAACAAGCAGCTTATCAGCAAGCGGATCTAGCAATTTGCCGAGGTTTGTCACCTGCTTGTTCTTGCGGGCAATATAACCATCCAACCCGTCTGTGCTTGCAGCAATAATGAAGATAAGGGTAGCCACGATCTGGGTATACGAGATCGAGAAATCACCCACCGAGAGCCGCCCCAGATTCAAATTCACAAGCAGGAAAAACATGATGATTGGCACCAGGAATATGCGTGCAAGCGTTATACGGTTGGCAAGGTTCACGCAATTCCCTCCCCGGAGAGATCAAACTCATAAGCATGCGTAATCCGGACCTTCTGAATGGCTCCGATCTCGGGTCTACAGCCCGATATAAAAACTTCCCCGTCGATTTCCGGCGCATCATAAGGAGAACGGCCAATAAACACATCACTGCGACCGTCATAGCGCTCAACCAGCACTTCAATTTCTCTACCGATGTATTTGCTGCCGAGATCCTTAGATACATCGCGCTGAATTTCCATTAGCGTATTGGCACGCCATTCCTTCACTTCATCGGGAACCTGGTCGGGCAGCCTTGAAGCAGGTGTATCCTCCTCGCAAGAGTATGTGAACACACCCAAGCGGTCAAACTTGAGCTCACGCACAAAATCACATAAAGCATTAAACTCTTCTTCCGTTTCACCCGGGAAGCCCACGATAATGGACGTACGGATGGCTGCCTCCGGTATCCGGGCCCGGATTTTGGCGACCAGCTCACGCACGTCCCGCTGGCGTCCTGGCCGCCGCATCCGCTTGAGAACCCTGTCTTCACTGTGCTGAAGCGGCATATCAATATATTTACAAATCTTAGGGTTGTCAGCAATGGTATCAATCAATTCATCCGTAAAGAACCCGGGGTATGCATAATGAAGGCGTACCCACGCTATCCCTTCAACCTCACTTACGCGGTTCAGCAGTTCTGGCAGCATAAAACGATCGTACAGATCCGTGCCATAATTGGTGGAATCCTGAGCAATCAGGCTGATTTCCTTAACCCCTTGAGCAGCAAGCTGCCGAACTTCCCCGAGTATTGATTCAATCGAGCGGCTCTTAAATTTGCCCCTCATAATCGGGATGCTGCAGAACGTACAGGCATTGTCACAGCCCTCGGCAATTTTGACATAAGCCGTATAACGCGGGGTCGTTACCTGGCGCGGAAGATCCCGGTCATAATCAAAAGCTGGATTGCCAACCCGGACGGGCTTCTTCCCGCGAAGCGCTTCATCCACAATTGTTGTAATATCATGAAAATCACCGGTGCCAACGATACCGTCGATCTCCGGCATCTCTTCCATTAACTGCTTCTTATAGCGTTGGGTCAGACAGCCGGATACAATGAGCGCTTTAAGCCTTCCGGTTTCCTTCAAATCCGCCATATCCAGAATCGTATTAACGGATTCCTCTTTGGCAGCATCTATGAAGCCGCATGTATTCACAATGATTACCGTGGCATCCTCGGGCGTATCAACCAGCTGATAGCCTCGCTGATGAATGAGCCCCGACATGATCTCCGAATCGACCAGATTTTTCTCACAGCCAAGCGTGACCACTTTCACTCTTTCTGTCATTGTTGAAGTCCCCCAAATCTAATCCCCTAAACGTTCTAGACAAGTATAATACATGGTTGATTTGCGTGTCAAAAAAGCAAAAAGCCCTCCCGGCCGTATGCGATACGGTATTTCGGGAGGGTTGCAGGTTAGCGGTAATTGGTGAACTGGAGCTCAATTCCAAGATCCTCACCGCGCAGAAGCTGCATCACCGCTTGCAGGTCATCACGGCTCTTGCCAGTCACACGGATTTGGTCGCCTTGGGTTTGGCTTTTCACTTTCAGCTTGGAATCACGGATCAAAATATTGATTTTCTTTGCTGCATCCTGCTCGATTCCCTGCTTTAGCTTAATCCGCTGCCGGACTGTTCCCGCGGAAGCCGGCTCGATTTTGCCATACTCCAGGTTCTTGATCGGGACGCCGCGCTTTACCATCTTTCCCTGTAGAATATCAATCACACTCTTCAGCTTATAGTCATCGTCCGAGACGACAACAAGCTCTTCATTCTCTAGTGCGATGCTGCTCTTGCTGCCTTTAAAGTCAAAGCGGGTCTCAATTTCCCGCTCCGCCTGCTGCACGGCATTGCTAAGCTCCTGCATATCCACCTTGGACACAATATCAAAGGAATTTTCCGAACTCAAATTCAACAGCTCCTTCAGCGGTACATATGTTCTTATGCCCAAAATTATACATGATTTTGCCGGGCGGATGCAAATTTAAGGCAGCACAAAAGGCCCTCCTGAGAGAGCCTTTGCTGAAAGCAGAACATGATTTAACGAGCGCGTACCGGATTCCGGAACATATCCAGGACACCGAGCACGATATGTGCAAGGCCAAATCCGAGAATGCCGTATCCCCAGGCACTCGGTGACATGTACCAGCCCAAAAGGCTGACGACAACGCCAAGACCGGCAACTATCCAACTGACAGTCATATGCTGTACCTCCCGCTTGTCATGAAATGGTGTCGTCCATCATCATTCCCGCAAGCGGTCCATCCTATTCACAATCCTATTCAGCTGCACCGGCAGCAGGCTCTATAATAAAGCGCTTGGTGACCTTATCCCCAAGATCAAGCGGCGAGCCGTCGATTTTCACTTCCACACTGGTCGTATTACCGATACTTATATATACCGTTCCTTCAACCTCGCGTGTTACGGTATTAGGCCCGGTAATGGTCTCAAATACAAGCTTCTCACCAGTCCGGTTATTCTTGCGGAGCTCCACCCAGCTCTTGTTCCCTTCACCTGTGACAGAAATTTCATACTTATGGACACCGCCTGTGCTTAAGGCCATCTTGTCAGTAGAATTGCCGACACTCTCGACGAAAGTAATGGTTGTGGCCGCTTCCTCTTCAGGTTCGATCTCAGTCTGTTCGTCCGTGGTGCCCGTACTGTCTGCCGGAATATCATCGGCCGTCTGATTGCTATCCGTACCGGTGTTCCCGCTGCCAGTGTCCTTTGCCGGATCCTCGGAAGCGGGATCTGGAGCTTCAGCACGGTCTGTTATTTTGGAGTCATCCACAATCCGATTGCCCTGATCCTCTGGTGAATTTGCGGCAAACTTATAAACCACCGCTGCGATCAGAATCAGAAAGGACCACATCATAATGCGGAAGCCCCACTTGCTGAAACGGTCAGAGGAACGAGCGGAACGCCTCTTTTGTATAATTGGCTGTTCCGGGATTGGCTCTGATGCCTTTGACGGGATCTCCTGCTGATACATAGAGAGCACTTCGTCCGCATCAAGACCGACAGTTTCCGCATAGTTTTTCACAAAAGCTCGCACATAAAAATTCCCAGGCAGTACGGAATAATTCCCTTCCTCTATCGCTTCGAGATAACGCTTCCTGATCTTCGTCAGGTCCTGGATATCCTCTAGGGAATACCCTTTCTCTTCGCGGGCCTTCTTCAGGAGATTGCCTAGTTCTGACATACGCTCACCCCCTTCTGTCATTATAGATCGTTATAGTTGGACGTAAACGTCTCATACGTAATTTCTTCATCCGGCGTGTTGCGCAGCTCGATAATACAATCGAACACGCCATAGTCATAGTGAGATTCCTTGATAAAAATATCTGGGTGCTCAATTACTTTCGTAGCCGGCATCGCCATAATTTCCTGCAGCAGTGTAAAATGCTTTTCGTTCGAGCGTATGGTGCTTACTATGCCGTCAATAATAAAGATGTTGTTCGGGTTCATTTCCTCTTCCGAAAGCTGGCTGCGGACAGTTTGTCTAAGAAGGGTTGAAGAAACAAACGCCCAACGTTTGTTGGAGCACACGCTCCCTGCTATGATGGATTCTGTTTTACCCACCCGCGGCATCCCGCGAAGTCCAACCACCTGGTTGCCTTCTCTTTTAAACAATTCACCCAAAAAGTCAACCAGCAAACCAAGTTCGTCCCTTGTAAAACGAAAAGTTTTGCGGTCATCTGAATCACGTTCAATATATCGGCCATGCCGCACCGCTAAAATATCAACCAGCTTCGGTGGCCGGAGAGCATTAACTGTAATGTTGTCAACTTTCTTCAGCATTTTGCCGAGAAGTTCAATTTTCTCGCTGTCATCGGTCTGCAGAAGCATGCCGCGTGTGCGGTCCTCTACCCCGTTAATGGTCATAATGTTGACTTCAAGCATACCGAGCAGCGAGGCAATATCGCCCAAAAGGCCTGGCCGGTTCTTATGTATTTTGTACTCCATGTACCACTGCTTATCTTCCATGCCCGCACCCCATAGGTGAATTATAATAGTAGATTTCCGTCTGCGAATAAAAGTTAAAGACTTCCTTAAGTATAGCATTATTTTCTACATTTTTCGCCATACTTCGTAATTAAATTAATTATTCCGCCCGTTAAATATAAAATGGCCTGCAAAAGATTGCAGAAAAGCCCCCTAAACCGGGAGGCTCTTCTGCAGACAAGGGAGATTAGGCGTTGTTCTCCGACAGCTTTACCATCAGCTTGGCGATCGTCTTGCGGTCAGACTCGTCGCCGACATCCCACAGCTCTTTCAGTACACGTTCTTCATCATTCTTGGGGTCAACCTTCTCATCCAGAAATTGACCGATCTCGAAGGCAAGCTTCGTAATTGTCTCTTCTGTCAAACCAATCCGCTTGGCCGCTTGCACGCGCTCACCGAGAAATTCCTTCCAGTGATCAAACTTTGTCAGAACGGTTGTCATGTTCCTCATCCTCCTCGGGTTTACTGGTACAATAAAGGACTGATCAACAGTTCTAGTTTGGCCTTACAAGCACTAATTATTCGACGAATAAGGACATGGATAAGTTTTAACTGCGCTTCCTGTCTGTTGCAATCAGGTTAGCCATCCGCCGTTCGGACTAATAATCTGACCGGTTATGTAACTGGACTCGGGCAGCGAAAGAAAATAGACAAGCGAGGCAATCTCATCTGGCTGGGCAAACCGCCCTGCAGGAATCTCTTCCTGCAGGGCCGTCTTATCAGCCTGCTCCAGATTGTCGAGCATCATTGTATCTACCGCACCAGGGGCTACCGCGTTCACCGTAACACCCGAAGGTGCAAGCTCCTTCGCCAACGCTTTCGTAAAAGCATTCATGCCGCCCTTGGTGGTTGAGTACAGCACTTCACAAGAAGCGCCAGACATTCCCCATATGGAAGAAACGTTGATGATTCTGCCATAGCGCTGGCGCACCATCGCCGGCATAAACATCTGTGTACACAAGAACATTCCCTTCAAGTTAACGGCCATTACGTCGTCCCACGTATCCTCTGTTACATCGGATAACATGCCAAAATGCGATATGCCCGCATTGTTAACCACGATATCAGGTATCATTCCCCGCTGCTCCAGTTTATCCTTCATGCGAAGAAGCTGTTCTCGGGAGCGGATATCTGCGGAAATCGTCATCACATTAGCGCCCGAACGCATACATTTGCGCGCCGTTTCATTCGCAGCTTCATGCGAATTCAGATAATGGATCACGACATTCATGCTCTCAGCCGCAAACCGGCTGGCAATGGCAGCCCCGATTCCCTTGCTACCCCCGGTCACGAGCACTGTCATTTCTTTCAATGGTTTCATAGTTGCTAAGCTTGCTCCTTCCTCACAATCGAAACCGCCATCTGCGACCAGTCAAAATGCTCTTGAAGCCGGCTGTTAATCTCTTCTATCCCGATCGACTCGTAGACGCTGAGCAGCTTGAACAAATCCGCATCCCGGAACCGGTAGCGGGTAAATTCATTGGCTATTGCTTCAGGGGAATTCAGCATTCTCAAATACCCGCCGACACGCTTGCGCTTCGTACGCTCGAATGCTTCCTGCTCGATCCCCTTCTCCTTGAGAGCATCAACCGATGTACGAATACGCTTCAACAGTTCATCCGGGTCACGGGTATCTCCGCCCATAACCGAGAAACAGTAATCAAGACTAGCATTGTACTCGCTGCCAAAGGAATCCGATATCAAATTATCATCGTACAGCTCCTGATACAGCGATGAGCTTGAACCCATGATAGACTCCAGCATCAGCTTGGTGCTGATATCCTTCCGTATGAGTTCGTCCGCTGTCTTAGGCAGCTCCTTTTCCTTGAATCCGAACAGACATTTAGGCAGCGAAACCGGCAGTGTAATAACTGCGTTTGCATTTTTTACAGCGGCAGGTTCCTCGTCGAACTTCCGCTTGATTTCCCCCTGCTCGGCGAACGTCTTCTTAGCCTGATTGTCCCTGACCAGCCTCATCACATCTTCCGCCTTCACCCCGCCAACGATGAAGAGAATCATATTGGTTGGATGATAGAAGGTTTCATAACAGCGGTATAGCGTTTCCTTTGTGATTTCCCCGATGGACTCTGCTGTGCCCGCAATATCAATATGAACCGGATGCTTGTGGTACATAGCGTCGATCAGGCCAAAATAAACCCGCCAATCCGGATTGTCCCGGTACATATTAATTTCCTGCTCAATGATGCCTTTCTCCTTCTCTACATTCTCGTCAGTAAAATAGGGATGCTGGACAAAATCAAGCAGCGTGTTCAAGTTTTCTTCAATCTTCTGGGTGGCGGAGAATAAGTACACGGTCCGGTCAAAGCTAGTAAACGCATTTGCAGAAGCTCCCTGGGATGCGAAGGTAGCAAAAATGTCGCCTTCCGGCTCCTCAAACATCTTATGCTCCAGAAAATGTGCAATACCGTCAGGCACCTTCGTGAATTCGCCGTCTCCTATCGCAAAATGATTATCGACCGACCCGTACTTCGTCGAAAAGGTAGCATATGTTTTCTGGAAGCCCTCCTTGGGAAGCACATATACTTCAAGACCATTAGGCAGCTTCTCATAATAAACCGTTTCCTGGACAGCAGGATACACAATCGCTTCCACCGCTTATGCCTCCTTCTCGTCGCGCAGGAAATATATCGTATCCAGCTTCACCTGCTTGGCGACACGTACAATATCATCTTTCGTTACGGCCTCTACCGCTTCAAGCAGACCGGCAGCCGTTCTTTGCTTGCCTGACAATACAGAATTGAAATCAAACGATATGATCTCAAAGGCCGAGTCCTGCAGCTCGCGAAGATGGTTGGCAATCATCGCCTTGGTCTGCGACATTTCCAGCTCATTAATATCACCATTCTCCATCGACGCCAGTTGTTCTTTAATAATATCTGTTGCACGTTCATAGTTATCGATTTCGATTCCAGACTGCACAGTCAACAAACCTTTATGGCCATCAAATCGGGAGGCGGCATAATAAGCGAGGCTCGCTTTTTCACGAACATTCAGGAATAGCTTGGAGTGTGGATAGCCGCCGAGTATTCCGTTGTACATCAAGGCTGCGGGATAATCTGGATCGCTGTAGCCCACATTCGCCCGAAGGCCCAGATTCAGCTTACCCTGGCCAACCTCCATGCGCTCGATAACCGTCTTCCGCTCTTTTGTTTCATAACGGGTCTTAGGCATTCCGTAGATGCTCGGAGCGCCAGCTGGCATACTAAATGATTCCCCGACAAGAGCCTTCACTTCATCAAGCGAAGTATCCCCGCATACATACAAATCAAAGGTTGCATGCTGCAGCCATTCCCGATAATACGCATACAGCGATTCCGGTGTTATGCTTTCTAAATCCTCAATTTTACCCAGTGCATTCAGACGGTAAGGCTCGCCTTCGCACATCTCTTCCAGGCAGCGTTCGGCAGCATAGCGGATTTTATCGTTAATGATTGACTCCAGCTTCTTCTTCAGGGTGTTCTTCTCCGCTTCCACATACTTGGTTCTAAAAGCGCCATTGTCAAGGGCAGGGTCCGTGACGACCTCACCCAGAAAGCGCAGCGATGCTGCAAGCAGCGATTCATCAGAAGATACAAACCTGTCATGTATAACATCCATACGAAGCTGTACGATTTGGGAGTCCCCGCGCTTCAAGACATCAAAACCAAAGCCTGCTCCGTACATATCATCCAATCGTTCACGAAAAGCTTTCGTTTCCGGTGTAGAAGCCGTTCCCCGTCTAAGCACGAAAGGGATGAGTGCCGCATTCGTAACGGAAGATTCCGCTAGCGGCACACCGGCGTATAACGCAATGGCGAATGTTTTGAACCGTTTGGTCGGTATCACATGGAGTCTGATCCGGTTCAATTGTCCCCGTTCCATACTAGCTTTAGTCACGCCCTCAGCTCCCTTTCGCATCTGATCATCTAAATACAAACCCTTCCAACTCAGTGGTTACGTTCATTCTAACCTATCGTAAATGCAAGAAGCAACCCGCTCCTGTAGCGGGCGGGCTGCTCACTTTTGTGCGAGGCTTACTTACAAAAAGGATTACATGCAGAATATATGTTTCCCGATTGTCTTCACCTGCGGCCGGGTCCATATCCACGCTGAGGTCGCGGTATCCGGGTTAAAATAATAGAGACAGCCTCCGGTAGGGTCCCAGCCGTTGATGGCATCTTGAACGGCTTGCCGCGCCCGTTCGTTAGGCGTAAGCCAGATCTGCCCGTCAGCCACCGCCGTAAAGGCACGGGGCTGGAATACCACCCCGGATGCTGTATCCGGAAAACTTTGAGAAGTTACGCGATTCAGTATAACCGCAGCAACAGCTACCTGTCCTTCGTACGGTTCCCCGCGTGCCTCGCCATAGACTGCATTGGCCATGATCCGGATATCGTTCTCTGACAAGCCCAAATGATTTGATCGCGCTAAATTTGCACCTGCCCGCTTTGTTCCACCAGTTTTATTACCGCCGCCGGCAGCAGCTCCAGTCCGGTTGCCTGCTGCCTTGCCAGTACCGCCAGTACCACCTGCAGCAGGCGGCAGCTCATCAGCTGTAGGCCGCCAGTTCTTGGTTGCCTCCCACAGCTTGAGCTTGGTCTTGCCCGCAACAATTCCGTCAGATTTCAATCCGAACCGCCATTGAAACCAGGTGACTGCATTCTGTGTTTTCCCGCCAAAATGGCCATCGACTTTACCATCATAGAAGCCCAAGTATTTTAACCTGCCCTGCAGCTCATAAACATCCTTGCCGCTTGAGCCTAGCTGCAAAGTTGCGTTGCTGAACGTTTCGCTTGACATCCTTTTGCCGAATTGCTGGATTGTAAATGCGCCGAACAGCAGGCTCACAATGACAGCAGTTACGATAATCAGTCGAATTCTCATGCTTTTAATTCAGCCTTTCTATCGCATAATGGAGTAGCTGTGAATCGTTCATAGTATGCGGTAAAGCCGTTGAACCTATGCAAAAAACGCTGATGTTTCCACGATTCAACAACAAAAAAACCTCATGAGGTTTCCCTCATGAGGTTATACGGCTTGCTTGCATTTGTTCGATGGACATCAGCACTTCTCTCGGCTTGCTTCCTTCATACGGTCCGACTATACCTTTCGCCTCCATCTGGTCAATCAGCCTGGCTGCTCTAGTATATCCGACGCGCATGCGCCGCTGCAGCAGAGACACAGAGGCCTGCTTGGCTTCCACGACAATTTGTACGGCTTGGTCAAACAGCTCATCCAGATCATCCTGCTCGCCTTGGGCACTTTCCTCTATCTCCGGAACCAAGTCCTCCTTGTATTCCGCTTCTGCCTGTTCCCGGGAGAAGTTAACAACCGCTTCCACCTCCTGGTCGGATAGGAAGGCGCCCTGTACACGTATTGGCTTGGACATACCAACAGGCAGGAAGAGCATATCTCCGCGACCGAGAAGCTTCTCGGCGCCTACCATATCCAGGATGGTGCGTGAGTCTACCTGAGAGGAGACGCCGAAGGCAATTCTCGATGGAATATTGGCTTTGATTACACCGGTAATGACATCTACAGACGGACGCTGGGTTGCGATAATCAGATGAATGCCTGCCGCTCTTGCCATCTGGGCTAAGCGGGTTATGGCATCCTCGACATCACCGGCCGCTACCATCATCAGGTCAGCCAGCTCATCGACAATTACAACGATGTATGGCAGCACGGCTGACGGATTGTCCTTCATCAAGGTATTGTAGCCTTCAATGTTTCGTGTACTCGACTTGGAAAAGAGCTCATACCGCTTCTCCATCTCTACTACAATCTTCTTAAGCGCTAGTGAAGCTCTCCGCGGATCGGTTACCACCGGCGCGAGCAGGTGTGGTATACCATTATAGACATTCAGCTCGACCATCTTCGGATCGATCATCAAAAACTTCACTTCATCAGGCGCCGCCTTGTACAAGATGCTTGTGATAATCCCGTTAATACAGACGGATTTACCCGAGCCGGTTGCACCTGCGACGAGCAGATGCGGCATTCTTGCCAGATTGCCGACAATCGGCTGTCCGGAAATATCCCGTCCGAAAGCGATGGAGAGCTTGGCTGGAGCCTGTTGGAAGGCTGCCGTCTCCATTACCTCCCGCATCGTAACCATCGATACCTCCGTGTTCGGCACTTCAATTCCAATAGCGGATTTCCCTGGAATAGGTGCTTCCATCCGGATGTCTTTCGCTGCAAGGGCGAGTGCTATGTCATCGGTAAGGCTGACGATCCTGCTTACTTTAACGCCGGTCGCGGGCTGCACCTCATACCGCGTAACCGCTGGTCCCCGAACGACATCCAGCACCTTAGCTTTAACCCCGAAGCTCTCCAGGGTCATCTCCAGCTTACGCTTTGAATCGGAGGTATCTGCCGGCCCGGACTTGCCATGCTGCGGCTTGGCAAGAAGTCCTAGCGGAGGCAGCAGATAAGGTCTGGACAGCTGTGCTGGAGCATCTGATTCTGCTGACGCTGGTGAAGCTTGTCCACTGTGAGCTGCTTGAACTGGATTCGCGGAAACATCAGACCGTATTTCCGTTCCTTCAACCGCTGTGTCTTCCCCGTCAGCCAGCAAAGAACCATTGTCTTCTCCTAGGTGTACAGGAGGTGCAAGCGAGTCCGGCCAGTGAGCTGCCGGTGGTTCCTCCTGAGTCTGAGGTGCTCCTGTCTCTTCCCATGGCAGGACTTCTGTTTGAACGGATTCCGTCCCGTCAACGCCATCTTCAATAGGTGGGAAGCTCGGCGTGTCTGCCAGTACAGCTTCATCTTCTTCCCGCTGCCAGTCCTTCTTCTGCTGTCCGAATAGCGGCACTTCGTCCTGGTCATCGTCGAATTCCAGCGGCTCACCGTTCTCCCTTGCGGCATGATCAGCAGCTGATTCTGATGGCTTCTTCTGCCCCTGAAACATATTAAAAAACAATGTCTTACGCTTCCTCTCCGGAAGCGGTTCAAATGCATCATCGTCGTCCATCACTTCATCATCATCCAAGACCATAAGCGGGACTTCCGGGGTTTTACCAGCTTTTCGCTTGGAAACGGCCTGAATCGGCTGCGAGGCGGCTGTACCTGCGTTCATCTTCAACCGCAGCAGCTTGATCATGCGGCCTCCTCGCTGCTTCAGTATCCTGGCAAGCTCAACATATGACTTTCCGGTCATCAGCATGAAGGATATAGCAAACATCACAATCATGATAAATTTTGCGCCAAAATAACCGAACAGAGCATACAGCAGCGCATATTGGATAGCACCTGCATATCCTCCGCTGATATCCTTATTCAGCATCGAACTGTCACCCGGCACTGCAGTTGTCAGCAGCGCGCCTCTGATGTCGTTCCCAAGCTGATGCAGGATCGCACCGCTAGACAGCAACCCGGCGGGCGCCAGCTTCCGGTCGATTTCGGATATAGCGCTCATAAGCGTTAAAGCAAGCACTGTTAAGACAATGCCTGTCTTGCGGCTTGACCAACCGCTTGGCCAGGTCCGCTTCACCATTACCGCGAGTCCAACATAAATTCCTATTAGCGGCAGGACAAAATAAAACTTGCCGAGCAGAAGGCCGGCCAGCTTGGACAATGAGCGTCCTACAGCCGCTTCTCCCGACAAGGCAATTACCGAAACGGTAATAAGCAGTATACCGTATACTTCATATTTAAGCTGCGCGCCGATCGATTTCTTCTTTCTCTTACGTTTAGCCAACATCGGTCACCTCTGGTATACGATTATACCATAAGAGGACAGATGTTCCTATTCGACTTTGTCTCTTAATGACAAAAGATTATCCATTTAGCTGTGGACCATAAGTGTAGAGCATACCCGGAGACAGCTCGGGTCTCAGATAATGATTAAGCGGACATTCAATAATACGGACAATTTTACCGATTCCCGGGTACACTGGCTCCAGCTCCAGCTTCATATTGCCCGAATGCAGCTCGATTGTCGGCTTATGCTCGTTGTTCTGATGAAAGCCCTGCAGTACAACCTCGAGGGGCAGTATCGTATGAAGCGTCATTGCAGGGTCCCCCCCAGCAGGCCTTGCCTGCGCTCGTCAATAAGGCGGTTAAGTTCTGCGATAGCGTGTCCAATACCGCCCACTTCATCAATCAAGCCGTCGCTAACAGCATCCGAGCCAATGACCGTCGTACCGATATCACGCGTTAATTCACCTGTCTTGAACATCAGCTCTTTGAAACGCGTCTCTGATATGTTTGAGTGTGAAGTAACGAACCGTACAACCCGTTCCTGCATTTTATCGAGATACTCAAAGGTTTGCGGAACACCAATTACTAGACCGTTAAGACGGATCGGATGGATGGTCATGGTTGCCGTTTCAGCGATGAACGACTTATCCCCTGCTACTGCAATAGGCACACCGATCGAGTGTCCGCCGCCAAGGACAAGCGTAATTTTAGGCTTGGTTAGGGAAGAGATCATTTCCGCAATCGCCAGTCCCGCTTCCACATCACCACCAACTGTGTTCAATACGATCAGAATACCTTCAACCTTCGGATTCTGCTCTGCTGCGACCAACTGGGGAATCAAATGCTCGTATTTGGTTGTTTTGTTTTGCGGCGGGAGGACCATGTGGCCTTCCACCTGGCCGATGATAGTCATGCAGAACAGGTTGGACTCGGCAGCAGGTGTAGATGTCTGACCCAGCTGTTGAATTGTCTGGACAATCGGGTTCGTTAATTTATTGGGATCCATAGGAACAGTACCTGGATCGGGCTGCTCCATTGTAAACTTCTGATACGCTTCGTGTTCGGTTGTCATCTCAATTCCTCCCTGTTTAACCCTTGATGGTGCGGCTTGTCATAGTATGGAATCAAGAGCGACTTTTATACCAAACAAAAACAGCTTTATGGATAACTTCCGAAGAAGCTTCCATAAAGCTGCTAATGTTTGTTCTATTGGAACCGGGTCGGGATCTTTCGAACAGTTAAGGGTTATAACTAAACTTCCATAATAATTGGCAAAATCATCGGACGGCGGCGTGTCTGCTCATAAAGGAAACGACCCAGCGCATCCTTCACATTCGTCTTCAGAGATGCCCATTCATTCACGTTGTCACTCATCAGCTTGTTAAGCGTAGAAGTGACAATCCGGTTGGCCTCTTCGAGCAGGCCTTCCGACTCACGGACGTAAACAAAGCCGCGTGAGATAATGTCAGGTCCGGACATAATAGCTCCATCCTGCTTGCTGAGTGTTACGACTACTACCAGAATACCATCCTGAGAGAGCAGCTTGCGGTCGCGCAGTACGATATTGCCTACATCACCCACACCAAGACCATCAATCAGGACATTGCCGGCCTGTACTTTATTACCTTTACGCGCATTACCGCCCTGAATTTCAACCGTATCCCCGTTATCCAGCAGGAAGATATTCTCCCTCTCGATACCAACTGCTTCTCCCAGCTGGGCATGCTGTCTCAACATTCTATATTCACCGTGGATCGGAATAAAATACTTCGGCTTGATCAGATTCAGCATCAGCTTCAATTCTTCCTGGCTGCCGTGACCTGATACGTGCACACCCGATACAGAGCCCGGTCCGTAGATGACATTCGCTCCAAGGCGGAACAGCTCATCTACAGTTCTTCCCACATATTTCTCATTGCCTGGAATCGGTGTAGCCGCAATAATGACAGTATCACCAGGTAAAATATCCACCTTGCGGTGAGTCGAGCGAGCCATACGAGTCAGTGCTGACATCGGCTCGCCCTGGCTTCCGGTCGACAGAATTACAACGCGGTCAGCCGCCATCTTACCTACTTCCTCAGGCTCAATGATCATACCCTCAGGGATGTTCAGGTAACCAAGCTCAGAAGCAATTGTAACGACATTGACCATACTACGGCCAATAACAGCGATTTTGCGACGGGTCGCCATTGCGGCGTTGATAACCTGCTGAATCCGGTGTACGTTTGAAGCGAATGTGGCAACTACCACGCGCTGGGTAGCTTTCCGGAATATATCCTCAAATTCTGTGCCAATCTTACTCTCGGACGGTGTGAAGCCGGGACGTTCGGCGTTTGTGCTGTCAGACAGCAGGGCGAGTACACCTCTGCTGCCGATCTCAGCCATGCGCTGAAGGTCCGCATACTGGTCATTGACCGGTGTATGATCGAACTTAAAGTCACCAGTGTGGACAACCGTGCCCTCCGGAGTATCGAGGCATACGCCAACCGAGTCCGGAATACTATGATTTGTACGGAAGAATGTTGCTTTGATTGTACCAAGCTGAACTTCAGAATCCGCATTAATCAGAATCCGTTTGGTTTCGCCAAGCAGACCTGCTTCCTTCAGCTTTCCTTCAATAAGACCAAGGGTCAGCTTCGTTCCATAGACTGGTACATTCAGGTGACGAAGAACGTACGGAAGCCCGCCGATGTGGTCCTCATGACCATGAGTAATTAATATGCCTCTAACTTTATCCCGATTATCGGTCAAGTACGTAATATCCGGGATAACGATATCGATCCCCAGCATGTCCTCTTCCGGAAACTTCAAACCAGAATCCACCACAACAATGTCATTACCATATTGAATGACATACATATTCTTACCGATTTCACCGACGCCGCCCAAAGCAAATATAAGCAGCTTATCTTGGTTGTTCTTCTTAGACAAGTAAATCAGTACCTCCTGTATACGTTGGACGTCGATCCAAACATTATTTGATTTTCAAAGATTTGCCGCACCCAGTCACTTGACATCATTATACATGATTGAAAAGACAAAACACAAGTGAAGGCCGAAAGATAGCTGGATTATTAGCGTCCCCAAAAACAAAGAACCGATGCTATGCATCGGTTCTTCGAGAAAATATCACAGCAGCTTCTTGATAAATTCCGCTTCTGCCTCGGTTACATCAACCAGCGGCAGCCTAACACCGCCAACTGGAATTCCCTTTAGCCTAAGCGCATATTTGACAGCAACCGGGTTAGGAACCGGATGAGGACAGTCAAACATACCCTTAAATACCGGATAGCATGCTCTATGCAGAGCTGCTGCTTCTTCTGTTCGGCCGTCCAGATGCGCCTGAATCAGCTTCTTCATCTGAGCGCCAATAATATGGCTTGAGACGCTGACAATTCCATACCCGCCGACTGTAAGGACAGGGAGCGTAGTGCTGTCATCCCCACTGTAAACCTTAAAGCTGTCTGGTGTGCCGGTTATAATCTTCGTGATCTGATCCAGAGGAGCACAGTCCTTTGTAGCCACAATATTATGAATAGCAGCCAAGCGTATTGTCGTCTCTGCAGACAGGTTCACACTTGTTCGTCCAGGCACGTTATATAGAATAACCGGAAGGGATGTTGCTTCCGCAATAGCTTTAAAATGCAGGTACAAACCTTCCTGACTTGGCCGGTTATAGTAAGGCACAACGACGAGCACACCATCAACCCCACACTTCTCAGCCTCACGGGTCATATGGATGGAATGGGCGGTACTGTTGCTGCCTGTACCCGCGATAACTTTACAGCGTCCCCCCGCTTTACTGACAACAAACCGGAACAGCTCTAGCTTTTCTTCGTCGCTGAGCGTTGGTGATTCACCTGTTGTTCCCGCAACGACGAGGCTGTCGCTCTCCTGCTCGTTAATCAAATAGTCAATTAACCGTTCCGTCGTGACCCAGTCGATCTGACCATTGCTGTCGAAAGGGGTGACCATCGCGGTGACAAGTCTTCCGAAATCCATTATGACTCCTCCTGTGAAGTGTCCATGCGCCGGAGCGAGCGCTTATCCGTTAGTCGAAAGCAATGCTTCATATCTGACTTCGTATATGCTCTATTCCGGGTGAACGCCAATAATTCGCCGGATCAGCAGCAGCCTGCCACCGGCTGTATAAGTAAGTAAAACTTCTTGTTATAGATCCAAGCCGAACTTTGTATGGAGCGCCCGGATCGCCGCAATCATATCTGCCTGACGAACGAGGACCCAAATCGTTGAATTGGAATCTGCTGATTGCATAATCGAAATGCCTTCATCTGTCAATGCCTCTACAATCCGGGCCATAACACCCGGTACACCATTCATGCCTCCGCCGATGACAGATACCTTAGCACAATCTCGAATGGCAGCCGGCTGATAGCCAAGCTTCTCCAGCACAGCCACCGCACGGTCAGCTTCGCTGTCAAAAACCGTATAAACAGCTCCGCTAGGTGTGACATTAATAAAGTCAACACTGATATCATGCTTCGCCATCGCCTGAAATACACCGAGCTGAACATCTGACTGACCTTCAGTGTTACTTACCGTAATCTGAGTCACAGGCGCAACATGGGCAATTCCAGTAACAGGCCTGTCGTTAACATCTTGTACATGCGAGGTTTGTCTGGATGACACCAATGTTCCTTCCAGATCAGAAAAAGTCGACCTTACACGAATCGGGATATTGCTTTGTGCCGCGACTTCTACAGCACGGGGATGGATAACCTTGGCCCCTTGACGAGCCATGTTGCAGATTTCATTATAACTAACCGACTCAAGCGGACGAGCGTTCTCAACCACCTTCGGGTCAGCCGTTAGTATGCCTTCTACATCGGTGTAGATATCCACCATTTCAGCATGCAGCGCTGCGCCTATAGCTGTTGCCGAGGTGTCGCTGCCTCCCCGGCCCAGCGTGGTAATCTCGCCGTCATCAGTCATCCCCTGAAAGCCCGTTACAACGACAACCCGCCCCTGATCCAAATGGCGGATCATAGCGGCGGGATCAATACGGGTAATTCGGGCGTGGCCATATTGGTTATCCGTACGAATACCCGCTTGACCGCCAGTTAAAGCTACAGCGGGTATTCCCTCGGATTCCAGCAAGGAGCATAGCACGGCCGCGGAGATCATCTCCCCGCAGGCCATCAAAAAGTCCTGTTCCCGGGCTGACTGTGAACCAGTTACAAGTGACAGCAGCGTATCGGTTGCGTATGGAGAACCTTTGCGCCCCATCGCGGACACGACAACTGCGATCTGATACCCTTTAGCACGCTCCCGCTTAATATGCTCGATCACATGCTGCCTTGCTTCTTCCGTTGCAAGGGACGTTCCGCCAAACTTTTGTACTAATATGGCCACTGTTTCGTCCTCCCTAAATCGGGAAGACGTCAATCAGCTGTCATAGGTCGAGATAAGAAATCAGATGGGATTAATTTAGAATGAATTCCTATTTGGCTGCAATATACTCTGCGATCTGTACAGCATTCCATGCCGCACCCTTCATCAGATTATCAGAAACGATCCACAGATTAAGACCTTTGGTATTACCGAGGTCTCTGCGGATCCGGCCGACGAATACATCCGGCTTGCCGGCAGCTTCTGTAGCCAGCGGATACCGCTGATTTTCCATATCATCAACAACTGTGACTCCTGGAGCCTCAGACAACAGCTTCTTGACGTCTTCCAGCTCGTAATCAGATTTCAGTTCGACATATACGGATTCAGAATGGCCATGAACGACTGGGATTCTGACGCATGTCGCTGTAACATCAATCGACTCGTCGCCCATGATCTTCTTCGTTTCACGAATCATCTTCATTTCCTCTAAGGTATAGCCGTTATCCTGGAACTTATCAATCTGCGGAATGGCATTAAACGCGATCTGATGCTTCACAGGCAAGGAACCGACAGGCAGGATATCAGGGTTTACCGGATTTCCTTCTAGGGCTTCCTTCGTCTGACGCAGCAGTTCATCTATCGCCCGGCTTCCCGCACCGGAAACAGCTTGGTAAGTTGAAACGAGGATTTTGCTGATTCCGTACCGGTCATACAGCGGCTTAAGCGCCGCAACCATCTGAATAGTAGAACAATTTGGATTGGCAATAATTCCGTTATGTTCCTCAACCTTGCTGATATTAACCTCTGGTACAACGAGCGGTGTATTCGGATCCATTCGGAAAGCATTCGTGTTATCGATGCAAACCGCGCCATGTTCTACAGCGTGAGGAGCCAGTGCCTTACTAACGTCTCCCCCAGCACTGAATAGTGCGATGTCTACACCTTTGAAGCTTTCCGGCGTCGCCTCTTCCACCGTTATGTCCTGGTCCTTGAACTTGATTGTTGTACCGGCTGATCTTGCGGAAGACAGCAGCTTCAACTGGTTAATCGGAAAATCTCTCTTCTCGAGAAGTCCAATAATCTGTTCTCCTACTGCACCTGTCGCCCCAACCACGGCAACGTTAAACAATTTCTGATTTGACATATGGTTCCGTCTCCCCTCTTTCACTGCTTCAAGCTTTGCCGCAAACTTACCTTGATACCTTTTTTTACGCAGTAGAAACCTATGTTTATGAAAACGATTAATAATTAAACCGCTCAACCAGCAGAGGCTGCAGCTGATACCCCTGTAGTGCGGCTTCACAGGCCTCCAGGCACAAATCCATCCGGGCTACTAGCGAGTTTGGCTTCTGCTCTGGACTATCCTGGCCGAAAGGCACAAAGTAAACATTCTTGGCAACAAGAAGTTTAGCAATATTAGCTGCATTAAGACCCAGACCGTCATTCGTAGAAATGGCCAACACTAGCGGCCTGCCATTACGCATCTGTGATTTAGCGGCCATAAGAACAGGCCCGTCGGTCATTGCATTAGCCAGCTTACTCGTGGTGTTGCCCGTACACGGCGCAATAATAAGTACATCCAGAAGCTTGGAGGGTCCAAGCGGTTCGGCCTGCACAATGCTGGAAATAATCTCGTTCCCCGTTATTTCCTTCAGCTTACGCTGCCATTCTGCCGATGTTCCAAACCGTGTGTCCGTCGTCATAATCGTCTGTGAGACAATCGGTACTACATTAGCACCAGCATCCACAAACCGCTTAATCTGCGGCATAATTTCAGCAAATGTGCAATGGGACCCGGATAAAGCATACCCGACCGTTTTGCCCTGCCAATTCATTGCTCATCCCTCCGCTCCATCGTGTCTTCCTGAATCAAGCGGCTGACACAGTCTGCTATAATCCGACCAGCCGTTTTGGGAGCCACAACACCGGGAAGTCCGGGGGCGAGCATCGCTTTGATTCCACGCTTCTCAGCAAAGCGGAAATCGGTGCCGCCGGGTTTTGACGCAATGTCAATAATGACGGCGCGAGATGGCAATTTAGCAATAATTTGCGCTGTGACTATCATAGTCGGAATTGTATTAAAAAGCAAGTCGATATTCCCCGTATAATGGACCAGATTGCTGGTGTCTACCGGCTCGAAACCCATCTCGAGCGCTCTTGCAAAATGATCTTCCCGGCGTACACCCACCATAACTTTAGAACCCATTCCCTGCAGCGTCCGTGCCAGCGTAAATCCTGTCCGGCCAAACCCGAGTACCAATGAGACAGAGCCATGGATCGTAATGTCCGTGTTCTGCATCGCCATCATGACGGCGCCCTCTGCGGTTGGTATGGAGTTGTAAATTGCTACATCATCCCTTTCAAACAGTTCAACCAATGCGATGTTGTGCTTGGCACACATCTTCTTTAAGTACGGTTTGGCCATCCCGGTGTAGACTTTACAATGCTTGGGAAGGCGGGCAATATGCTCATCGAGCAGCTTGAGCTCTCTGTCACTGAACACTGCTGTAATGACACCTTCATCATCCGTGCCGACAGCCGGCAGCAGCAGAGCATCTGCTACCTTCAGCATTTCACAATCGAGCTCCGCATGAACGGCCCCATCCAGCGGCGTATGAAGACCGTCGAAGCCTGCAACGGTTACCGTCGCATCAAGCTCAGTCAGCTTGCGGATCACCTCCAGCTGCCTTGCATCTCCACCCAGCAGAACTACATTTACCCCTGTGAGCAACACTTCCACTCCTCTCCTGTGCTTCATGAGCCATAAACCATCTTATGCTCGCGCCCAGAAGGGGGTGAAAACAACTAAAGGACCATCTGCAGCATCTGCCGCAGATAGTCCTTCACTGTTCTAACATACCTATTTGCCGGTATGGCCGAATCCGCCTTCACCCCGGACGGTATCTGGAAGCTCGTCCACTTCTTCAATGGCAACACCCGGTACAACTTGAAATACCATCTGGGCAATGCGCTCACCGCGTTCAATGGTAAACGGCTCCTGTCCATGATTAATGAGCAGAACCTTTACTTCTCCCCGGTAATCAGCATCTATGGTGCCTGGAGAGTTAAGGCAGGTTATGCCATGCTTGTAGGCAAGTCCGCTTCTCGGACGGATCTGCGCTTCAAGCTCCGGCGGCATAGCCATTGCAAAGCCTGTCGGTATGAGCTGTCGCATTCCTGGGGCAAGTATGACCGGTTCCTGAACGGCGGCATGAAGATCAAAGCCCGCTGCCCACTCGGACATTTTTTGCGGGAGCTGAATATTTTCACCTCCAGGCAGCCGTTTGAATTTAACGTGGTACAAGAATATCCCTCCCGATTGAAGCAGCAGCCTTATCGCTTGCACCTACCATAGCTACTGCAAACGGTACCTCAAGCATCCTTCTGGTTACATCCTTGATATCCTTCATACTGACTGAATCAATTCTCTCCAGCATCTCGTCAATCGTATAATGCCGGCCAAGCATGAGCTCATTCTTACCGATGCGGTTCATTCGGCTGCTCGTGCTCTCAAGACTAAGGATCAAGCTTCCTTTAAGCTGTTCCTTGCCGCGGTGCAGTTCACTTTCTGTCAGGCCGTCCGCTGATATTTCACCCAGCTGTTCAATAGTAAGGTCAAGCACATCCTTCGTCTGTTTCGGCGCTGTTCCTGCATAGACGGTGAACAAGCCCGTGTCCGCATAGGAAGTATGATAGGAGTAAACGGAATATGCGAGCCCGCGTTTCTCGCGTATCTCCTGGAACAACCTCGAGCTCATTCCTCCGCCTATCGCATTATTAAGCAAAATCATGGCATACAGCTGAGGATCTGCAATCGAACAGCCCGGAAACGTAAGACAAAGGTGATTCTGCTCGGTCTTCTTCTTGTGGAAGAGATATTGCCCTTTAAATACAGGTGATTGGAGTTCGGGCGACGCACCTCTTCTGTCAAAACGGCCAAAATGCTGCTCAAGAAGCTCCAGTACCTGACGATCTTCTACATTGCCAGCCATTGCAATAACCGTATTGTCAATTCTGTAATGAGAGTTCATGTAGGAACGCAAATCTTCAGGTCCCATGGCAGTCAGCCGTTCTTCCAAACCCAGGATGGAATAAGCGAGCGGATGATCACCGAACGAAGCACGAGAGGCTTCATCATGCACCTTGTCATCCGGCGTATCTTCATACATTGCAATTTCTTCAAGAATAACATTTTTCTCTTTCGCCAGCTCTCTCGCATCAAACTGGGATTCAAAAAACATGTCAGCCAGCGCATCCACAGCAAGCGGCAAATGCTGGTCAAGCACCTTGGCAAAATAGCAGGTATATTCCTTTGAGGTGAAAGCGTTGACATTGCCGCCGATTCCATCAAATAAATCTGCAATATCTTTTGCGGTCCGCTGCTCGGTGCCTTTAAAAAGCATATGCTCGATAAAGTGTGAAATGCCGTTATCCAGCAGAGTTTCATTACGCGAACCGTTCTTTACCCAAATTCCAAACGAGACCGATCGACAGGTCGGTATGTTCTCGATGACAACTCGTAATCCGTTTTGTAATGTGTATCTGTTCACCGGGTCTCCTCCTAAAAAAATCAATGATACCACTATAGCAGAATTAACTACCTGCCTCAACTTCCGGGAAACGGGCGGGAGACAGCGTCTCTGTCACTGTGCCCAAAGCCAGTCCTTTTTTCCTCAGAGCTGTAATCATGCCCTTCAGCGCATCACGTGAAGAAGCTGTAGGATGCATCAATATCAAGGAGCCTGGGCCCGCCTCCCGCGAGACCTTGCTTATAATCCATTCCGGAGCAGGCTTCTTCCAATCCACCGTGTCGACTGTCCACAGTATCGTCTTCAACCCCTCAGCTGCGGCAACCTCAACCGTCGTCTGGTTAAAAGCGCCTGAAGGCGGAGCGAACCAGCGATTCTTTACATGGAGCCTGCTTCTCAGCAGCTCCTCTGTCCGTGAGATCTGCTGCTGCTGGGCAGCACGGCTTATTCGGGACATATCCGGGTGAGAATAAGCATGGTTGGACAACTCATGACCGCGCGCCATCACCTCTTTGGCCAGCTCCTCGTTCTTACTGAGCCAGGAACCATCAAGAAAAAATGTCGCTTTCACCTTTTCCTCATCAAGCGTTATAAGAATATCCTGCAGGTATTCATTACCCCAGGCGACATTGACCATAATCGCAGCCATTGGCTTATTCGGATTCCCCCTGTAGATTGGGTAAGGCCCCAAATCCTCAAGGTTAATCTCAGGCGGAACTTCTTTATACACGAGCTGCAGCGGTGCCCCGGCGGGACCTGAAGAGGCTCGGGAATAAGTGGCATCTATATCTACCGCAAGGCCGCTGTAGCCGGGAATCGCTTTCCAAACCGGATCGACCTTTGCATTAACCGGCTTCTGGTACCGGGCTTGTGCTTCCTGCCTGATCTGTTCCAATAAGGGGTCAGCCGCAGCAAGCACCGCAGCCGCTTGATTGAATGGATTACCCTTTAAGCTTTCAATATACCGGCCCAGCTCCCACCCGCCTGTACCCAGCATCATAACGGTAACAAAGCTGATGACCATTAGCAGCGCTTTTTTTCTATCCACACCCACCACTCCTGCTCTTCACATCACTGCTACCATTTTATGTGAAGGTGGACAAGATTATGTAAGGGATTCGTAAAAAGGCAAACAAAAAAGAGACAGAATTGCTCTGGCTCTTTGTTGGGTGTCTTATTGGATCGATTACATCATCAGGATTCGGTTTCAGCTTGCGCAGCCAGTACAGCTTTGCGGGAGAGATTAATACGTCCCTGCTGGTCGATTTCCGTTACTTTCACAGTAATTTGATCGCCAATCTTGACAACATCTTCTGTTTTGGCAACACGCTCGGATGACAATTGGGAAATGTGTACCAAGCCTTCCTTATTCGGCATGATCTCGACAAACGCACCAAACTTCTCAACACGCTTAACGGTTCCCAAATAAACTTCACCGACCACGACTTCCTTGACGATGCCTTCAATGATCTGGCGGGCACGCTGATTCATCTCTTCGTTCGAAGAAGCGATAAACACCTTGCCGTCCTGCTCGATATCAATCTTAACACCGGTTTCCTCGATAATCTTGTTAATAATCTTACCGCCTGCTCCGATTACATCACGGATCTTGTCGGGATTAATCTGCAGAATCAGAATCTTCGGCGCATACTGAGACAGGCTTGTCCGCGGTTTCTGCATGACTTCAAGCATTTTGCCGAGGATGTGCATACGGCCTTCACGGGCCTGTTCAAGGGCTTGAGCCAGAATAGCACGATCGATACCGTCGATCTTAATATCCATCTGGATGGCCGTAACGCCTTCTGCCGTACCTGCTACCTTGAAGTCCATGTCTCCCAGGTGATCCTCCATGCCTTGAATATCGGACAGGATTGAGAAATGCTCGCCATCCTTGATCAGTCCCATTGCAATACCGGCTACAGGAGCTTTAATTGGCACACCCGCATCCATCATGGCAAGCGTACTGGCACAGATACTTGCCTGAGATGTAGAACCGTTCGATTCCAGCACCTCGGATACCAGACGGATTGTATAAGGGAATTCGGCTTCAGAAGGAATAACTTTGGCAAGCGCACGTTCCCCGAGAGCGCCATGACCGATCTCACGGCGGCCAGGTGCACGAAGCGGACGGGCTTCACCCACACTGAACGGCGGGAAATTGTAATGATGCATGAACCGTTTGGTTTCCTCAAGATCAATACCGTCCAAGATCTGGACATCACCAAGCGCACCAAGCGTACATATGCTGAGCGCTTGAGTCTGACCGCGTGTGAACAAGCCGGAGCCGTGCGTGCGCGGCAGCAGGGCCACATCACATTCTATTGGACGGATTTCATCCAGGCCGCGGCCATCCGGACGAACTTTGTCATGGGTGATAAGGCGCCGGACTTCTTCCTTAACGATGTCGTAAAGCACTTCCTTCACATCACTCAGAAGCTCGGGTGTCTCAGCGTAAGCTTCCTCGAAGTGGGCAACCGTGTCCGCATTTACCGCATCAATCGCTTCCTGACGAGCATGCTTCTCCGGAATTTTGATCGCTTCTACCAGCCGGCTGGAAGCAAAGGCACGTACGTCTTGATTGACCTGCTCATTCACCGCATGGAGGACAACATCCATCTTCGGCTTGCCTGCTTCAGCCACAAGATCTTCAATGGTCTTCACAATGTTCTTAATTTCGTCGTGACCGAACATGATTGCCTCAAGCATCACGTCCTCCGGTACTTCGTTGGCTTCTGCCTCCACCATCATGATGGCATCCTTCGTACCAGCGACCACAACAAATATGTCAGTCTTCTCTTCCTGCTCGACAGTTGGATTGATCACAAACTTGCCGTCCACACGGCCAACACTCACGCCGCCGATCGGCCCGTTAAACGGAACATCGGAGACGGACAGAGCGGCTGACGTGCCGATCATGGCCGCGATTTCCGGCGGGCAGTCCTGGTCAACACTCATAACAATGTTCACGATCTGAACATCATTCCGGAAACCTTCAGGGAACAAAGGACGGATCGGACGGTCAGTCAGTCGGCTGGATAGAATGGCCTTTTCACTTGGACGCCCTTCACGCTTAATGAAGCCGCCCGGAATTTTACCAACTGCATACAGACGCTCTTCATAATTCACGGTAAGCGGAAAAAAATCCAGATCCTTTGGCTCAGAAGAAGCCGTTACGGTACAAAGCACAACCGTCTCGCCATAACGTACAGTTACAGCTGCGTTAGCTTGTTTGGCCAGCCTGCCGGTTTCTAGAACTAGCGGTCTCCCACCAAGCTGCATTTCAACGCGATGAGTCATTTTCATCCTCCTTGCTGCCGGGATACAAGTAGCATTTCCGGCAGTATGTATTCATTATCCGTTTTACAAAATCCATTCTACAAAATCCCCGGCTTTCCTGCCATAACGTCCTCATATGTCAAAAAGCAACCCGGTAAAGGCCTTGCCGCCGGAATCCGGACGGCTTGACAACCAGGTTGCTTTTCTCCCACATAATTAGCGGCGCAGGCCGAGTTTTTCGATCAAAGCACTGTAACGACGAACATCCTTGTTCTTCAGGTATGCCAGCAGCTTACGGCGCTGACCTACCATCTTGAGCAGACCGCGGCGGGAGTGATGATCCTTCTTGTGCTCCCGAAGATGCTGCGTCAAGTTGACGATATTCTCCGTCAGGATAGCCACTTGTACCTCAGGTGATCCCGTATCGCTAGCATGTGTCTTATGCTGTTCGATCAGTTCATTCTTACGTTCTTGTGTGATTGCCATCCTATGTTCACCTCCTTCATATAATCGCCGATGGCCTCGACGCCGTCGGTGAGAGCGGACGACCAAGCCATGGTTCGATTGCGCCCAATTAGGAGCAACGAGAATTAGTATAACATAACCGGGCGGACAAAGTAAATGTTTCGTATTACTCTTGCAAACAATGACTAGCAGCCGTTTTCAGTAATTGAACCAGGCTGGAGACCAGCCAAGATTGTCCTGGCTTCCTCAGCATCCTGTTTAATCTGATGGACCAGCTGCTCTACCCCGCTGAATTTACGCTCGGGCCTTAAGAAGGATTCGAAGTCAACCGCAAGCCTTTGTCCGTATAAATCACCGCTATAATCGAATAAATGGACCTCCAGCTTCGCTTCCCCCGGAACGTCATGAAACGTAGGCTTGACGCCCAAATTCATTACGGCAGGGCAAGCTGAACCATCCTCCAGCACTGCGGTTACCGCGTACACGCCAAGCTTTGGCAGCGTATAGTAGGCATCCTGTGCAATGTTGGCCGTTGGAAAGCCAATCATACGTCCCCTGCCTTCCCCATGCGTCACGATTCCGGATATCCGGTATGGACGTCCCAGCAAACGCTTCGCTGCAGTCACTTCGCCAGCAAGTAGAGCTTCCCGGATCCGCGAGCTGCTCACTTTGATTCCCTGGTCAACGAAAGGCGGGATAACGGTCACGGACAAATCCCGACCGCCAAGCTTCTGCAGCGTTTCCGGTGTTCCTGCCCCCCTGCTGCCGAATGTGAAATCAAAACCGACGACCGCCTCTTCGACTCGAAGCTCTCTCAGCAGTTCCTGAACAAATTGCTCCGGTGATAATGCCGCGAGCGTTTCATCGAAATGGACCACGTAAGCCAGGTCAACTCCAATAGACGCAAAGAGCTGCAGCTTCTCCTCCATAGGAGTCAGCGCTGACGCATACTGCCTTCCATGGCCTAGCACCTCTTTGGGATGCGGATGGAAAGTCATTACAGCAGCCAGTCGTCCAGTCTCTGCTGCTTGCCTTACGGCACGGTAGATGACATCTTGATGTCCGAGGTGCACCCCGTCAAAATGCCCGACAGCCATTACTTTGCCCTGGCTGGCGTGTACAAGTGAATGACTGTCAAACGGGTAACGCAAACGTATGATTTCCACAGCTGTTACACCTGCATTTCTTTTTCCTATCCTCTGTACTGATCAGGAAAATACTTTTATAGGAAGCAGTAACCCTGCACTCCGGTCCGCTTCGAAGAGACCGACAAAATTGCCTTCCTCATCGTACAGACGAAGACGGGCATTGTCTTGTCCCAGTGCGTCTTCCTCAATATGCACAGCAGTCAGCGGTATTTTCTGACCCTGCGTCGCTCTGCGGGCATAGTCAGAATCTGTTACCGCTTTGCTTAAGTAACCAAGCGCCTGGTCGGAAGGAATTAACCTGGCAGAGAGCTCCCCGCTCTCTGCCATCCCTTCAATCTGCTCAAGCGTCAGACACTCGTTCCTGGTAAAGCCGGCAGACACCGTACGCACCAGGGAATCCATCGAAGCCGGCACGCCAAGCTTTTTACCGATATCAACGCAGAGAGTACGGATGTATGTGCCTTTGGAACAGGATACGGTAAAACGAATTTTCGGCAGCTGCTGCTGCAAATCCATATCCAGTAGACGAATCTCATGAATCGTTACCTGACGGGATTTACGTTCCACTGTCTGGCCTTCGCGAGCCAGCTCATACAGCCGCTTGCCGTCAACACGGACAGCGGAATACATGGGCGGTATCTGCTCGATTTCGCCTACAAATCCGGCTACAGCCTGCCGGATTTGTTCCTCGGTCACCTCAACATGGTCCAATTGCTCTATAATCGTACCGGTCATGTCCTCGGTATCAGTAGCAATGCCCAACTGAAGAACCGCCTCATATGTCTTCGGGAGCTCCTGCAGGTATTCAACGACTCGCGTCGCCCGCCCCAAAGCTAGCGGGAGAACACCAGTAACCTGAGGATCAAGCGTGCCCGTATGTCCAATACGTTTCATCCTCACCATTCTCCGGACCTTGGCCACCACATCATGTGAAGTCCAGCCGGCGGGCTTCCATACCGCCAAGATTCCATCCATAGTTTTCAGTCCAACGCCTTTCTAACGGTATCCACAACAGCTGCCATAGCTTCTGCAAGAGGTCCGTGCACCCGGCAGCCTGCTGCACGGACATGCCCGCCTCCCCCATACAGCTGCGCAACAGCGGCCACATCGAGGCGGCCCGCCGAACGCAGGCTCACCTTGACATCGCCTTCGGCGGTAACCTTGAAGAGCATGCCGCATTCCACACCGTCAATATTGCGCGCATAGTTAACGAGCCCTTCGAGATCCTCGGGCGCCGCACCTGTTTCAGCCATATCCGATGGTTCAATATACAGCCATCCTACCCGGCCGTCTTCTGTGAACGTTAAGCGGGACAGTCCACGCTGCAGCACCTGCAGCTGCGGCATGGTCATCTTCTCGAGAAGATGGTCCGCCAGCTCAAACCCCTTGACCCCTGTTTCCAGAAGCTTCGAAGCGATCCTCATCACATGAGGACTTGTACTTGAATACCGAAAGCCACCGGTATCCGTCAACAGGCCGGTATATACGGCCGTAGCTGCATTTAACTCAAGCGGAATACCGGAACGCTCGATTAGATCGAACAGGATTTCTGCTGTTGCTGCTGCATTACTGCGTATGAGATTAACGGTGCCAAAGCCGTCATTAGTGGGATGATGATCAATATTCAGAAGGTCTCTGCCCTGCTCAAACAGCTCACTAACCCGGCCTATCCGCCGAAAATCGGCGCAATCGACCGTTACGATCCGGTCATATGTACGGCCAGGATTGGTTAAGGAGTAGTCGATAATTTGTTCCGAGTTCTCCAAATAAGCCAACCTGGCTGGAAAGTTGCCCTCATTGATCATGGTAACGCGCTTGCCAAGCTTCGTGAGAAGCCAGTTCATAATCAAGGTTGAGCTGATAGCATCCCCGTCAGGCTGAACATGGGAGACAACCAGAAAGTCGTCTCCCTCACGCAAAAATGCGAGCGCATTGTCCAGCTCAGCCAAATATTCCTTTGTTAGAACGGTCATACCGTATCATGCCCCCGATTGATCTCTTCAAGCAGCGATTCAATCCGGCTTCCGTACTCAATACTGCTGTCAAACCGGAATTCCAGCTCCGGCGTATGCCGGAGACGAATCCGTTTGCCAAGCTCGGAGCGGATAAACCCTGACCCTTTTGCCAGTGCTTTAAGCGTATTTTCCTTCTGCTCATCCGATCCGAGTACACTTAAATAAACGCGTGCCTGTGACAAATCACTTGTTACATCGACTCCCGTAACGGTAATAAAACCGATACGCGGGTCCTTGAGCTCTGTTTGAATAATCTGGCTCAATTCCTTCTTGATCTGTTCACCAACACGCCCAACTCTTACTTTAGCCATGCTTCATCACCTCTCAACGGTTTCCATGATGAACGCTTCGATCGTGTCCCCTTCTTTGAGGTCATTGAAGTTTTCGATGGTTATCCCACACTCATAACCCTGTGCAACTTCCTTCGCGTCATCTTTATAACGCTTAAGGGAATCGATCTTGCCTTCGAATACGACAATACCGCCGCGGATGATCCGCACTTCTGCCGCACGGGTGATTTTGCCGGATGTAACCATGCAACCTGCAATGGTGCCGACCTTGCTTACCTTGAAGAGATTCCGGACTTCAGCGTGGCCAATGACCACTTCCTTGTACTCCGGATCCAGCATGCCTTTCATTGCCTGCTCAATCTCATCAATGACGTTATAGATAACACGGTGAAGACGAATATCTACCTGCTCTTGATCGGCATTAGCTTTCGCCTGCGGCTCAGGACGGACGTTAAAGCCGATGACGATCGCGTTGGAAGCTGAGGCAAGCGTTACATCGGATTCTGTGATCGCACCGACGCCACTGTGAATGATCTTCACGCGAACGCCCTCGATGTCAATCTTGGCTAACGAGCCCTTCAGCGCTTCTGCCGAGCCTTGAACGTCGGATTTAATAATTACGTTCAGGTCTTTAATTTCGCCTTCTTTGATATGTTTATACAGATCGTCCAACGTAACTCTTGCGTGTGAGCCCAGCTCGGTCTGACGCTGCTTGATCGCTCGGCGGTCTGCAATGGCCCGTGCCTTACGCTCATCTTCAAACACCATGAACGGATCACCCGCAAGCGGCACTTCGGTCAAGCCGGTAATTTCGACTGGGGTCGATGGACCGGCTTCCTTCAGCCTGCGTCCCTTATCATTAACCATGGCACGTACACGTCCGAAACAGTTGCCCGCCACGAAAGCATCGCCCACCGACAATGTACCGTGCTGAACGAGAATACGGGCAACCGGTCCCTTGCCTTTGTCAAGCTCGGCCTCGATTACGGTACCGCGTGCGCGCTTGTCAGGATTTGCTTTATAATCATTAACTTCCGCAACCAGCAGAATCATCTCGAGAAGCTCTTCAAGATTCTGACGCTGCTTGGCGGAGATGTTTACGAAGATCGTGTCGCCGCCCCATGCTTCAGGTACAAGCTCATACTCAGTAAGGGCCTGCATGATTTTGTCAGGATTAGCGCCTTCCTTATCAATCTTATTGACCGCAACAATAATAGGCACTCCAGCCGCTTTGGCGTGATTGATCGCTTCCACCGTTTGCGGCATTACGCCGTCATCTGCTGCTACAACCAGAATGGTTATATCCGTTACCTGTGCACCGCGTGCACGCATCGTTGTAAAGGCTTCGTGACCCGGTGTATCGAGGAACGTGATTTTCTTGCCATTAACCTCTACCTGGTAGGCACCAATGTGCTGGGTGATGCCGCCTGCTTCTCCGCCTGTTACATTCGTCTCGCGGATCGCATCTAGCAGCGTCGTTTTACCATGGTCAACGTGACCCATGATGGTTACAACAGGAGGTCTGGTGGAAAGATTCTCTTCCTCATCCACTTCTTCCACAGTATCAAAATTATCCTCATCAACCGGCAGTTTGATTTCGACTTCGATTCCATAATCAGAAGCAACGAGCTGGATGGCGTCTAGATCAAGCTCCTGGTTAATGGTTGCCATAACGCCAAGGAACATCAGCTTCTTGATTACTTCAGAAGCATCCTTATGAAGGAGCTTGGCAAGCTCGCCTACGGTCATGTTGCCGCGGACAATAATTTTCTTAGGTGTATTATCAATTTTCTCACGGCGTTCAAAATTCTGGTTTTGGCCTCCGCGCTTATTATTCCGGCCGCCACGGCTGTTGCCCTTAAAGCCGCCGCGATTGTCATCAAACCGCTTGCCGCCGCCTTGACGGTTGCCGCCTCCGACTGTGTTGTTCTTCTTCGGTCCGCGTGATGCGTCACCTCCGCCAGCCGGTCTGCCTGCTCCTGGACGCGAATCGCTGCGCGTACCCTGTGCCTGGCCTGTGCGCGGTGCGCTGCTGCCCTGGCCTTGTGGCGGACGCTGTCCACCCTGTCCCTGGCCGCCTTGTGCCGGTCTGTTAGGCCGCTGCTGGCCGCCTTGGCCGCTTTGGCCGCTTGGACGATTCTGACTCTGGCCGCCGCCCTGCTGCGGACGCTGACCACTCTGCGTGCTGCCGCCTGAACGCGGCTGCTGACTACTATTGTTATTATTCTGAGTTTTCGATGTAGTTGAGTTCATAATCCCCTGCTTATCCTGGTTTTGGTTTTTGTCAATCTTCTGTACTGCCTCACTGCTGCCGCCTGCCGCCCCTTGTGGGACGCGCTGGTCTCCGGCTTGATCGGGTTGGGAATGGAGCGCTGGCTGACTGGAGTCACTGCTTCCTTGGATGACGGCTTGTGCGGCCCCTGCAGGCTTACGTTCCTGCTGTGGCTTCGGTGTATCATTCACACGCTTGGCTGCCGCATTTTCCTTAATGTCGCGGAAGAAGCCCTCCACCTTTGACACCATTTCATTTTCCATGACGCTCATATGATTGTTAACAGGCAAGTTTAAGCGCTTCAGGATCGTAATGATCTCTTTGCTACTCATATTGATCGATTTCGCATATTCATAGACGCGTAATTTATCCTTGTTGTCCTGTTTAGTCAATATTCTCCACCTCCGAATGTTTACCGAGTTGCTTCCGAATCAGGCTCGCAAATCCTTCATCGGCAATGGCGACTATAACACGCGCCTCCTTTCCGATGGCTGCTCCGAGCGAGTAGCGGTCGAATGCTTCCACCAGCTCAACGTCGTAAGTCGCACATTTATCACGGTATTTCTTCCTGGTATTGTCCGAAGCGTCTGCCGCCACAATAACCAGTCTGGCTTTACCCTGCTTGACAGTCTTGAGCACCGTTTCATCACCGGTAACAAGCTTCCCCGCGCGCATAGCCATACCAAGTGCCGACAGCGCCTTATTCGTCATCTGAAGCCAGCTCCTTGCTTGCATGAAACTCATCTTCCACCGCAATGAAGTCCTGCTCCAGCTGATCATAAATTTCCGGATCGACTGATAGCTTCAGCGCACGGTCGAACGCCTTGCTTTTCTTGGCGAGCCTGAAGCACCCCGCCTTGCCGCATAAATACGCTCCCCTGCCCGCTTTTTTTCCTGTCAGATCAATCCGTACCTCTTCGTCCGGAGTGCGGACGACCCGAATCAATTCCTTCTTCGGCATCATTTCCTGACAGGCGATGCATTTGCGGAGCGGAACTTTTCTAGGTTTCATTGTTCTCTCCTCCGAATCGCTCTATTACGCTCGCCGCGGTATTGGTTAACCGTCGTAGGAAACCGAATCCTGCGGCATCGTATCACCAGAGGATCTTGGACGGTCAAATTCCTGCTCCGCCTGCGTTTCGCTCTTGATATCGATCTTCCAGCCAGTCAACTTGGCGGCCAGACGGGCATTTTGTCCCTTTATGCCAATGGCGAGCGACAGCTGATAATCAGGCACAATAACACGTGCCATCTTCTCCTGCTCGAATACGATGACCTCGATAACCTTGGAAGGACTAAGCGCGTTGGCCACATACTCCTCCACGTTTTCCGACCAGCGCACAATATCGATCTTCTCGCCTTTAAGCTCCGAGACAACCGTCTGTACCCGAAGCCCCTTTGGTCCTACACAGGAGCCAACCGGGTCCACCTCGGGATTGCGCGAGTATACCGCTATCTTGGAACGGAATCCGGCTTCCCGTGCAACAGAACGAATTTCAACAACGCCGTCATAGATTTCAGGCACTTCAAGCTCGAAGAGCCTTTTCAGCAGACCCGGGTGCGTGCGCGACAGAATAATTTGCGGACCCTTTGTGGTGTTTTCTACCTTTGTAATAAAGGATTTGACACGGTCGCCATGCTTGAACTTATCCGTCGGCATCAGCTCGGTAAGCGGCAGCACCGCTTCCACCTTGCCCAGATCAACGAACAGGTTGCGCACATCCTGGCGCTGCACGATCCCGTTTACGATATCTTCTTCCTTATCAATGTAGGCATTATAGATCAGTCCGCGCTCGGCTTCTCGTATGCGCTGTGTTACAACCTGCTTTGCCGTTTGGGCTGCAATCCGTCCGAAGTCACGAGGTGTGACTTCGATTTCCGCGATATCATCCAGCTGGTAATGCGGGTTGATCTCACGCGATGCTTCAATGGAAATTTCCATCCGAGGATCGAGCACCTCCTCCACCACCGTCTTGCGGGCATACACCTTGATAACGCCGGTATGGCGGTTAATTTCGACGCGGACATTCTGCGCCGTGTTAAAATTGCGCTTATAGCTGGAGATCAGTGCTGCCTCAATAGCCTCCAACAGCACATCCTTGGCAATTCCCTTATCTCTCTCGATCTCCGACAGCGCTTCTATAAAATCCATACTCATTGGAAAATTGCTCCCCCTCTCAACAAATTAAAACACGATAGCCAAGCGCGCGCCGGCGATCTTGGCGTAAGGTAAGGTGTACTTCTTCTTGCCCGCTTCCACTATTGCTTCTTCCCCGTCGAACGAAAGCAGCTTGCCTTCGAATTCCTTGAGGCCACCGATTGGCTCGTAAGTTGTAATAAAGACATGCTTTCCGACCGCCTTCGCCATGTCTTCCGGTTTCTTAAGCGGACGCTCCGCACCCGGTGAAGAGACCTCGAGAAAATATGCATCTGAGATCGGATCCTCTTGGTCGAGACGTTCGCTCACGTACTCACTGATCCGGCCGCATTCGTCAATATCGATACCGCCTTCTTTATCTACAAAAATGCGGAGGAAATAGTTGCTTCCCTCCTTGACGTACTCGATATCAACCAGCTCAAATCCGTTATCCTCTATGTACGGACGAACCATCTCATCGATAGTGGATTTTATATTAGCTTTGCTCACCAGTGTGTGACCTCCCGGGGGAAATATTTCTAAAGGTCCGCAGACAAAACGTAAAGAGTGGGTTTCCCCACTCTTCTGCAGACACAATATCAACAGCATTACCAGAAAAATTATAGCATAACCAGTCTATAGTGACAAGACAAATGAAAATGGCCTCTTCCGTTTTCAGGCTAGAACAGGGACAGCTGATTCGATTCTGGCAGTCCGCGGAAGCAGCCCATGCCGGCCAGCAGCTCAACAATAGTCTTGGATGCACGAGACTTCTGCTGGAAGTCCTCGACCGACAGAAAGTCACCTTCTTCCCTTGCCGCTGCAATATTTCGGGCCGCATTTTCGCCGATCCCGCCAACCGCTGCAAACGGAGGTATAAGGGAATCGCCGTCGATCAGGAATTTGGTGGCATCCGAACGGTACAGATCAATCGGCTTAAACGAAAAGCCGCGTGCTGTCATTTCTAGCGCCATCTCCAGAATAGAGATCATGTTCTTTTCTTTCGGCAGCGCCTGGAAGCCCTTCTCTTCAATTTCGATCAGCTTCTTCTTAATCGCATCATACCCTTGGCAAAGCAGCTCCAGATCAAAGTCCTCAGCGCGTACGGTAAAATAGGTCGCATAATAAGCAATCGGATGATAGAGCTTAAAATAAGCCGTACGGACTGCGGATATAACGTATGCGGCGGCGTGCGCCTTCGGGAACATATACTCAATCCGCAGACAGGAATCAATATACCATTGCGGCACCTTGCAGCGCTTCATCTCTTCGATCCATTCCGGCGTAAGTCCCTTACCCTTCCGGACACTTTCCGTAATCTTAAAGGCCAGCCCGGCGTCCATGCCTGCCTTATAAATCAGATACAGCATAATATCGTCACGACAGCCGATAACAGTCTTGATGTTGCAGGTTCCGTTCTTGATCAGCTCCTGCGCATTGCCAAGCCATACGCCAGTGCCGTGCGACAGTCCTGAAATCTGCAGAAGATCGGCAAAGCTCGAAGGCTGCGTCTCCTGAAGCATTTGGCGAACGAACTTTGTCCCCATCTCCGGCACGCCATAAGTGGCGACCGGTGTCCGGATCTGCTCAGGGGTAACACCCAGCGCTGTCGTGGAATTGAACATACTCATGACCTTTGGATCGTTCATCGGGATGGTCGTAGGGTCAACGCCGGTGAGATCCTGCAGCATCCGCATCATCGTCGGATCATCGTGGCCAAGTATATCAAGCTTCAGCAGGTTAGCGTCGAAGGCATGATAGTCAAAATGCGTCGTCTTCCATTCAGCGCTTGTATCATCTGCTGGATACTGGACCGGCGTAATATCCTCAACCTCAATGTAATCCGGAACAACCACGATGCCGCCGGGATGCTGGCCGGTGCTCCGCTTGACGCCCGTACATCCGCTCGCAAGGCGGTTCAGTTCGGCGCCTCGCCACTTTTTCCCTTGATCCTCTTCATACTTCTTCGCAAAACCGTATGCCGTCTTCTCGGCAACCGTACCGATCGTGCCGGCCCGGAATACACTCTTCTCGCCGAACAATACCTTCGTATAGTTATGCGCATGCGGCTGGTACTCACCTGAGAAATTCAAGTCAATATCCGGTACCTTGTCGCCCTTAAAGCCCAGGAATGTCTCGAACGGAATGTCCTGACCGTCCCCCTTCATCGGTGAACCGCAGCTTGGACAATCCTTATTCGGAAGATCAAAGCCGCTTGGAACGCTGCCGTCTGTGAACCACTCCGAATGCTTACAGGACCTGCACAGATAATGCGGCGGCAGCGGATTGACCTCCGAGATTCCGAGCATCATCGCAACAACAGAGGAACCGACTGATCCCCGGGAACCAACCAGATAACCGTCCTCGTTCGACTTCTTAACGAGTCGCTGCGAGATAAGATACAAGGCTGAGAAACCCGCTTTTATAATCGGTATCAGCTCCCGTTCAAGCCGCTCGGTAACTACTTCGGGAATGGGATCGCCATACAGCGTACGGGCTGTATTATAGCATGTCTCCCGCATTTCCTCGTCGGCCCCTTCGATAACCGGGAAGAACGGCTGATCCGGAAACATTTCGAAGGATTCAAACCGTTCAGCCAGCTCGATCGTGTTCGTTACCACTACCTCGTAAGCCTTCTCCTCACCGAGAAACTTGAATTCTTCCAGCATTTCATTCGTTGTGCGGAAATGCGCATCAGGCTTGCGGATATCCTTAAGCGGACTAAAGCCCGTTATACCGTGTATCGTAATATCACGGTATATCTTATCCCGAGGATTTAAGTAATGCACATTACCCGTTGCGATGACCGGCTTGTCCAGCTTGTAGCCGATATCGCATACACGCCGGATCGCCTGCTCGATTTCTGCCCGGCTTCCGACCAGCCCTTTATCAACCAGGTGCATGTAAAAGTCGACAGGCTGAATCTCCAATACGTCATAGAACCGAGCTGTCTCCTCAGCCTCTTCCATCGTCTTGTTCAGCACCGTTTCAAAAAATTCACCCTTCTCGCAGCCCGAGATAACCAGGAGCCCTTCGCGCAGCTCGACTAGCTTGGATTTTGGGATGCAGGCTACTCGCTTAAAGTATTCTGTGTGCGATAGCGACACGAGCTTGAACAAGTTCTTCTTGCCGACTGCATTAAGGGCATAGATCCCGCAGTGGAAAGGACGGCTGTTCGAGAAATCCAGTCCTACATAATCGTTGAGCTGATGGAGGCCGGTAATATTCCGGGCCGCCGCGTCAGCAATCAAGCCAAAGAGCACGCCTCCAAGCGCGATCGAGTCATCAATGGCCCGGTGATGATTATCGAGACTAACTTTATATTTGTCCGCCAGCGTATTCAGACGGTGATTTTTCATACTTGGATGGATAAAGCGGGCAAGCTCCAATGTATCAAGCACCGGATTCATGACCTCGGGAATCCCGATTGCCTTACAGTTCGCCTGAATAAACCCGATATCAAAGCGGGCGTTATGCGCAACCAGAATGGCATCGCCAATAAATTCAACAAATTCACGCAGCTTGGGAGCAAGCTCCGGCGCGTCTTTGACCATCTCATCGTTAATATTGGTCAATTGCTGAATATGATAAGGAATTTTCTCGTGCGGATTAATAAAGGTAGAGAAGCGGTCAATCTCCTTCCCTTCCCGCATTTTGACGCCTGCAAGCTCAATGATCTTGTTGTTAATAATCGACAAGCCTGTTGTCTCAATATCGAATACGACATATTCAGCTGTCTGCAGGTCCTGCTCGCGCGGATTAATAACCATCGGCACCGAATCGTTCACTACGTTAGCTTCGAGCCCGAACAGTACTTTCATGTTATTCTTCTTCGCTGCCTTATAGGCTTCCGGGTAACTCTGTACCCCGCTGTGATCAGTGATCGCGATCGCCTGGTGTCCCCATTTGGCAGCGGTCTTGATATAAGCATCAACCGGTGTCACAGCATCCATCGTGCTCATGGTTGTATGCAGATGGAATTCAACGCGCTTCACTTTAGCATCATCTGTCCGCTCGGGAGGAGCTTTAACCTCGTGAAGATCATTGGGCATCATAACCAGCTCGGGCTCCATCATAAACCGGTCATATTCAACACGGCCACGGGCCCGGATCCACTTGCCATTGGCAAGCAGGCTCAGCATCTTCACATCGTCCTTGGTCTTCGCAAACATCTTCATCATAATCGAATCGGTAAAGTCTGTTACGTTAAAAGTAAACAGCGTGCTGCCGTTACGCAGCTCTTTGGACTCAAGACCAAACACCGCTCCCTGGACTGTGATCTTCTTCTCTTCCTCTTGAATTTTGATAATAGGCACAGGCTCTTCCCGAATATCATAACCAACGACAAGCCTCTCCGGAGCTTCACCACTATCATCAGGCGGCTCGGATTGAACGCTTGCCATAATCTGCTGAACAACCTCGCGCTCTTCCTGTACCCGCTGCTGGGTAAACTTCTCATAATCCTCCTGGCCAAACTGGCCGACAGCAAGCTTGACCTTGCAGGTACGCTTAAAATACCGCGTAAAGAAGCGGACAGCTTCCTCATCGATCCTCTTCTTGCGGGCCATCTCGAGCGTCGTATCATCACGCAGCGTGAGTGTAAGCAGCTCCCCTTCTGCCTCGAACTTGGCTTTCCCCAACCAGCCGTTAACAGAAGCCATCTCCTGCTGGGCCCACTCCACGAAGAAATCCCAGTAGGCTGTAAGTATCTGGTCAGTTGTAACAGCTGCCTCATAATCCATAACAAAGGAGATATCTGCAATATGTCCTAGCTTCTTGCGTACCGATTCGCAGAACAAACGGTATGCCTTATAAGGCAGTATGGACGCTTTGCGGATGCAAAACGTCCATTCCCGGTTATTTGCGCTAACGGCCACATGATCGATATATCCATCTCCAAAATAGGTGTTCATAACCTCTTCCGGCAAGCCCGCCTGCTGCAACAGCAGTTCGAACCGCTGGCGTTTATCCCCCGTGTGGCTCATTGCTTCCTCCCCCGTACTGCTGTACTGCTATGTGTCTATCAATAGGCCCGGGCAAACACGACTGTATGTTTCGCCTTATCCCCGCAGACCAGGCAAGTTGACTTCACAGCTGTCGGCTCAAACGGAATGTTACGGCTTGTCGCGCCTGTCTCTTCCTTGACCTGGCGTTCACAAGCTTCTGATCCGCACCAGCCTGCCTCTACGAAGCCGCGCTTGTCTTCCAGAAACGCCTTCATCTCATCCAGTGTATCCAGTGATTTGAAGTTCTCTTCGCGGAACGACTTGGCCTTCTCGAACATATCGCGCTGAATCTCATCCAGCATGGATGCAACTTCTTCCGCCAGACGATCCTGTGCCACTATACGCTTCTCGCCCGTTATACGAGAGACAAGCACCACCTGTCCATTCTCCATATCACGCGGTCCCAGCTCTAGACGAAGCGGAACGCCGCGCATTTCATATTCATTGAATTTCCAGCCCGGACTGACATCAGCCCGGTCATCCACCCGAACCCGGATGCCTGCCTGCTTCAGCTCACGGTACAGCTCGTCCACCCGGCCAACCACCTGTTCACGTGTCTTCGGCGGCCCGATAGGAATCATAATGACCTGCGTCGGCGCTACCTTCGGCGGCAGTGCCAGGCCCCGGTCATCGCCATGCACCATGATCATCGCGCCGATCAGCCTGGTGCTTACCCCCCAGGACGTTGTATGTGCAAACTGCAGGTTGTTGCTGCGGTCCAGGTATTTAATATCGAAGGCAACAGCGAAGTTTGTACCCATAAAATGCGAGGTACCCGCCTGAACGGCGCGGCCGTCCTTCATCATAGCTTCGATTGAATACGTATCAACCGCGCCTGCGAATTTCTCAGAAGGCGTCTTCTGCCCCATTACAACCGGAATTGCAAGGAACTCCTCTACGAAGTCACGGTAGATTTCCAGCATCTGCATGGTTTCCTGCCGTGCTTCTTCTTCTGTTTCATGCGCCGTATGGCCTTCCTGCCATAAGAACTCGCTCGTCCTCAGGAATGGCAGGGTACGCTTCTCCCAGCGCACCACGTTAGCCCACTGGTTAATCAGTACTGGCAGGTCACGATAGGATTGAATCCATTTGGCGTACATATGACCAAACATCGTCTCCGAGGTCGGACGTATAGCGAGCCGCTCCTCAAGCTTCTCCCCTGCCGCTTCCGTTACCCACGGAAGTTCCGGGTTAAAGCCTTCCACATGCTCCTTCTCCTTCTGGAAGAAGCTCTCGGGAATGAAAAGCGGAAAATAAGCGTTACGGTGACCGGTTTCCTTAAACCGTCGGTCCAGATCACGCTGGATATTCTCCCAAATCTCATAGCCTTCCGGCCTGAATACAATACAGCCGCGGACAGGTGAATAGTCCATCAGCTCCGCTTTCTTAATAACATCGATATACCATCTTGAGAAATCCTCACCCTGCGGTGTAATTTCGGTTACAAACTGCTTATCCTTCGACATAATTGCCTCCCAGCCCCGTTCTGACAAAATGAGCTCAAAACGCCTGCGCCGGCCTATACAGCCTTGGTCAGCAGGCGTTCCGTTTTAACCCTGTATCAAATTCAGTATATCATTATACGTGACAGCCAGCATCAGCAGCATTAGCATGGCAAAGCCGATAAAGTGAACCATACTCTCTCTGTTAGGGTCGATCGGCCTGCCTCTTACAGCCTCAAGTCCCAGGAAAATTAACCGGCTTCCATCCAGTGCAGGAATGGGCAGCAAATTGAAGATGCCCAGGTACAAGCTGAGGATAGCCGTCCATGATGTCAGCTGTTCAATCCCCTTGGCAGCTATTTCGCCTGTAAACTTCGCTGTCTTAACCGGACCGCCCAAATCATCAAGCTTAAATTGGCCCATGATGAGCTTTTGGAACATCTCCATAATTAATATGGTCGTATTCTTCATGGCCTTTCCGGCAAAGGTTACCGTTTCAACGATACCGGCGGCTCGCGTTGGCGGAAGCGCAGAAACACCAACCTTGCCCATTTTCGCTTCCTCGTCAAAAGCAGGCGTCACTTCAATCTCCAGTGTGCTGCCTTCCCGGATAATGACCCAATTCATAGGCTTCTCAGCAGATTTGCCGATCAGGGCAATCATCTTGTCGTAATCGGTCCCGATCAGTTCACCGTTAATGCTTTTGATCTCGTCACCGACCTGAAGCCCGGCCTTGGAAGCTGGCGCACCCGCAATGACCTCGTTAATCAGCAGCTTATCCGGATTGTCCACAGGCACACCCGTCATCTGAATGTAAGCCATGAAGAGTACGAACGCAAGAACAAAGTTCATGGCCGGTCCGGCAAATATCGCCAGTGCGCGCTGGCCGACAGTCTTGCTTCCAAATTGCCGGTCAAACGGGGCTATCTGGGTCTCGCGCCCGCGAGCTACAATCTCTGCCTTCCGGTCAACGTCAAACCGCTCCTTCTCCCCGTCGACGTCCAGAACAATCTTGAGCGCGTGTTCCAGATCGATGGATACCACTTCACCGCGTACCACATTGCTTCGTTCATCCAACCGGTCGAGATATACCCGCGTAACCGCTCCGTTTACCAGCCTCACGGCCACCGTCTGCCCGGGTTGTACCTCCACAATTTCCGGGTCTTCTCCCGCCATGCGAATAAAACCGCCTGCCGGAATAAGACGAAGCGTATACCTCGTTTCTCCACGCTTGAGAGAAAACAGCTTCGGACCAAAGCCAATCGCAAACTCCCGGACCAATATTCCGGCCCGCTTGGCAAAATATAAGTGACCCCACTCATGTATTGAAACGATCACAAAAAACACTAGCACGGTCAATAAAACGACTTGAACCATATCCATCTTCGAAGCAGCCTCCTGTTCGTAACGGCCTGTACTTAGATTATCATTATTCCATCGGCCGATACAAGAGAACCGCACATGACGATCTGCGTCCCCTTATATATTGAGCGCTGCCGCTTCTCTGCGTGCCCAGCCATCCACTTCCGCAATGGCACCCAGATCAGGCAGATCGCACACCTGGTGCCGTGAGAGCACACGCTCTATCACCTGTTCAATAGCCAGGAAGCTAATCTCACCCTTTAAAAATCTTGCCACAGCCACTTCATTCGCCGCATTATAGACAGCAGGAGCTGACTGCCCGGCACGGCCGCACTCAAACGCCATCCGGAGACATGGGTACCGTTCGAAGTCCATCTTGCGGAAATTCAAACTCCCGAGCCGGGTTAAGTCCAGCGGTTCAGTCGGCGACGGCCTGCGGTTGGGATAAGAGAGTGCATATTGAATCGGGATTCTCATATCCGGCCAGCCTAACTGAGCAATAACACTATTATCGACAAATTCAACATAGGAATGAATGATGCTTTCCGGATGGAGCAGGACATCCAAGTCTTCATAGTCAGCGCCAAACAGCCAGTGGGCTTCAATGACCTCAAGACCTTTGTTCACCATGGTCGCCGAATCGATCGTGATCTTGGAGCCCATCGACCAATTCGGATGACGCAGAGCCTGTTCGACCGTTACGCCTTCAAGCTCCTGACGGCTCTTATCCCGAAAGGAGCCCCCGGAAGCAGTGAGCGTAATTTTCTTGACATCGGCTTTGTTCTCACCGTTTAGACATTGGTAAATGGCCGAGTGCTCACTGTCAACCGGCAAAATATCCACACCTCTGTCGGCAGCTTGCCGCATTACAAGATGACCCGCCGTCACAAGTGTCTCCTTGTTGGCCAATCCTATTCTGGCGCCTGCGTTTATAGCGGCCAATGTTGACCGTAAGCCTTGACTGCCGACAAGAGCAGTTACGACACACTCGGCACCGGTATCAGCCGCGATCTCATCAAGACCCTCTTCCCCATACAGCACTTTAATCTCGGCGGGCAGTCCTACCCTAGCCTCCTCGGCAGCTTCTCTGGTCGCGAGACTGACTTTCTTCGGGTTAAAGCGCAGCGCCTGTTCCACAAGCAGCCGGACATTCGTGCCTGCTGCAAGCCCGGCAACCTCATACTGCTCCGGATCGTTGGCAATTACATCGAGAGTCTGTGTTCCAATGGATCCGGTAGAGCCAAGAATCGATATTTGCTTCAATAGTCCTGTCCTCCTAAGCCAGTAATCCTGTCAGTGTAAGCAGCGGGAACACAATGAGCCAGCTGTCACAGCGATCCAACACGCCTCCGTGCCCAGGAAGCAATCTGCCCGAATCCTTTACACCCCTCAAGCGTTTATAAGCGGATTGAATCAGGTCACCAAACTGCCCGGCTAGTGAGGCAAGCAGACCCACGAGCAGAGCTTGTCCGATTGTAAGAACAGACGGGGCTGCAATCCAGAACAAGGCTCCGACGATAAGAGACATTACAATCCCGCCTGCCGCACCTTCGATGGTTTTATTCGGGCTGATCGCAGGCCACAGCTTGGTTCTGCCTACTGCCCGCCCAACGAAGTAAGCGCCTATATCCGACGCCCAAATGCAGCCAAAGGCTAAAGCTGTATACAGAAGTCCGAACTCCTCCTGGGCACGAACCGTCATCATTTCCGAGAAGCCGTACCCCACATATATCGCCCCAAGCAGGAGAAGAGCTGAATTATCCAGCGTTTCCTTATTTTTCGTAACTACCGTCACCGACAAAAGCAGCAGCATCAAAATCCATATGACAACAGCCAGCGAAGGCTCCGGCAATCCTGTATGATTCCAGGGAATTACGATAATAAGCATACCTCCGAACCCGACAAGCGACATGATATCGAACCAGCGGTATCCGTTTAGCCGGACAAATTCGAAATAGCCCACTACCGCCAGAAAGAGGAGCAGGCCCTCATAGAACCAGCCTCCCAAGATAGCCATGATGCCAAACACAAGACCGGCGAATACGCCTGTAATAATTCGTTGTTTCACTGCTTCGCCACTCTCCTGTCGGCTTTACAACCCGCCGTAGCGTCGTGCTCGCCGTTGGTATTCGCTGACCGCCTCCAGGAAATGCTCCTCAGAGAACTCCGGCCAGTAAACCTCTGTAAACCACAGCTCACTGTACGCCAGCTGCCACATCATAAAGTTACTGATCCGCAGTTCCCCGCTTGTGCGGATGAGCAGATCGGGATCCGGCATCCCGCCCGACAGCAGGCGCGACTCAAAATCGGCTTCAGTCAGCTTGTCAGGTTCCAATTGGCCCTTGGCAGCTTCATCACATAGCTGGCGGACAGTATCCATCATTTCCTTACGGCTGCCGTAATTAAGGGCAAAATTTAGAACTAGGCCTGTATTGCCCGCTGTTCTCTCCATAGCCGTCTCAACCGCCTGCAGCGTATGAGGGGGCAGTTCTTCCTTATAACCCATCATTCTTACTTGCACATTATTAGCGATCAGTTCCTCAAGCTCAATAGCTAGGAATTCCTGGGGCAGCTTCATCAGAAAATCGACTTCTGACTTCGGCCTCTTCCAATTTTCTGTTGAAAACGCATAAAGGGTCAGGTACTTGATACCCAGCCGGTCGGCTGCCATCGTGATCCGTTTAACTGCTTTCATTCCAGAATGATGCCCGGCAACCCTCGGAAGTCCGCGACTTTTGGCCCAGCGGCCGTTTCCGTCCATAATGATGGCAACATGCTGCGGTATATTATCCGGTGACAGCGTCTTTCCTGATGGCTTTCGGCGGAACCGGCTGCGAATCCGATCTAACATTCGTTTTCCTCCCACAAGGGCAAATACAGGCAACTGGCAAACCAGCTTCATGATTGTATGTATGAATACAGCTGCTTCTCACGAAGTTAAACGGCCCGCGCCGTCTACGACGGGGCGAGCATCGGTATGACTGGTATGCACAGCGGAGAAGCGCCTGTTTGGCATGCTTACGATTTGAACAAGCCCCACCTTGTCGGAGGGGCACAATTATCGGGACTAAACTTCCATAATTTCTTTTTCTTTGTTGACGAGTACTTTATCAACTTCCGCGATGTAGCGGTCGGTCGTCTTCTGGATATCATCCTGGTGGCGACGCGACTCATCCTCGGAGATGTCTGTCTTCTCCAGCTTCTTAATATCATCATTGGCGTCACGGCGGATGTTGCGGATTGCAACCTTCGCCTCCTCGCCAAATTTCTTCGTTGCTTTAACAAGCTCTGCACGGCGTTCCTCCGTAAGAGCAGGAATGCCGATACGGATAACCGCTCCGTCATTTGACGGAGTCAAACCAAGATCCGATTTCAGAATCGCCTTCTCAATAGCCGCCAAAGAGGATTTGTCCCAAGGCTGGATGATTAAGGTTCTGGAATCCGGCGTGTTAATGTTTGCTAGCTGGTTAACCGGTGTCATGGCACCGTAATATTCTACTTGTACCCGGTCAAGCATGGCCGGAGTGGCGCGACCCGCGCGCAGTGTTGACAAATCACGCTTCAGAGCGTCAATTGCTTTACCCATACGCTCTTCCGCATTTTTCTTGATGTCCTGTGGCATATTAGCTGGCACTCCCTTTCACAACGATGGTACCGATTTTTTCACCCATAACAACGCGCTTGATGTTGCCGCTCTCGGTAATCGAGAAGACAACAAGTGGTATGTTATTGTCCATGCAGAGCGATGAAGCGGTAGAGTCCATAACGCCGAGGTTGCGGTTGAGTACTTCAAGGTAGGTCAGCTGCTCAAACTTCTCAGCCGAAGCATCCTTGAATGGATCGGCAGAATACACGCCGTCCACTTTATTTTTGGCCATCAGTATAACTTCCGCTTCAATCTCAGCTGCACGGAGTGCGGCTGTCGTATCCGTCGAGAAGAACGGATTGCCCGTTCCTGCTGCAAATATAACGACGCGCCCCTTCTCCAAGTGGCGGATCGCCCGTCTGCGGATATATGGCTCAGCAATTTGCTGCATCGCAATAGATGTCTGCACCCTGGTCGGGACATCGATTTGTTCAAGCGCGTCCTGCAGAGCAAGCGAGTTCATGACGGTGGCAAGCATTCCCATGTAGTCCGCTGTCGCACGGTCGATTCCTTTGGCTGTACCGGCAATCCCCCGCCATATGTTACCTCCGCCGACAACAATTGCAACTTCCACATTCAATTCGACCACTTCTTTAACTTGTTCAGCGATCGATGAAATCATCGCAGCATCGATTCCATAACCGTTTTGGCCTGCGAGCGATTCACCGCTCACCTTCAGGACAATTCGTTTGTACACGGGATGATCCACTATATTACCTCCATCTTTGACCTCTTTCGCGAGGCAGCATAAATAGTTCAAGCAGGGTATGGAAAAGCGGGGCAGAAGTACCGCCCCGCCGTTATCGTCGGATTACAATTTGGCTTGCGACATAACTTCTTCAACGAAGTTGTCCTGTTTTTTCTCAAGGCCTTCGCCCAGTTCGTAACGAACAAAGCGGCGGATCGAGATATTTTCGCCGATCGTGCTGATCTTCTCGTTCAGAAGAGCGGATACCGTCTTGTCCGGATCCTTAATAAAAGGCTGCTCCATCAGACAGAACTCTTCGTAGAACTTGCCCATGCGGCCTTCTACCATTTTCTCAACGATGTTAGCCGGCTTGCCTTCATTCAGAGCTTGAGCTTTAAGAATCTCCTTCTCCTTCTCAAGATCCTCTTGTGGTACTTCTTCACGGCGAACATATTTCGGATTCGCTGCAGCAATTTGCATGGCAATATCGCGCACGAAATCACGGAATTGGTCAGTCTTAGCAACGAAGTCCGTCTCACAGTTAACTTCTACGAGGACGCCAATACGTCCGCCAGCATGGATGTAGGATTCAACTACGCCTTCCGTTGCTGCACGGCCCGCCTTGTTCGCTGCTGCCGCCAGACCCTTTTCACGAAGAATTTCGCTGGCTTTTTGCAGATCGCCGCCCGCTTCCTCCAACGCTTTCTTACAATCAAGCATGCCTGCTCCCGTTTTCTCGCGCAATTCTTTAACTGCACTCGCATTAACTGCCATTATAAACCCTCCTGAAATGTTATAAGTCGAATGTTTGGACTGCTTGTATGTAACACACGGGATGACTCAATTGGGTGTCGGCTCTTAAAAAAAGGGCGGTGAGAGGTTTTCACCTTCCAACCACCCTTTCTGTCATGGCCAAATTTCCATTAAGCCGTTGTTTGTTCGCCTTGGTTGGCTTCCACAATAGCATCAGCCATCTTGGAAGTCAGCAATTTAACAGCACGGATTGCATCATCGTTACCCGGAATGACATAGTCAATTTCGTCCGGATCACAGTTTGTATCAACGATACCTACAATCGGGATACCAAGCTTGCGTGCTTCAGCAACCGCAATGCGCTCTTTGCGCGGGTCGATGATGAACAGGGCGCTTGGCAGGCCTCTCATGCCCTTAATACCGCCCAGGAATTTCTCAAGACGGTCTTTCTCCTTACGGAGAATGATTACTTCTTTCTTAGGAAGCACTTCAAAGGTGCCGTCCTCTTCCCACTTCTCCAGCTGGCGCAGACGATCAATACGCTTCTGGATCGTTTGGAAGTTGGTCAGCGTGCCGCCGAGCCAACGTTGGTTGATATAGAAATGTCCACAGCGTTCCGCTTCTTCTTTCACGGAATCCTGGGCTTGTTTCTTCGTACCTACGAACAGGACAGTTCCGCCCTCTTCAGAGATCGAACGTACAAAGTTGTACGCCTCTTCTACTTTCTTAACTGTCTTCTGCAGGTCAATGATGTAAATACCGTTTCTTTCGGTGAAGATATAACGATCCATCTTCGGGTTCCAACGACGGGTCTGATGACCGAAATGAACCCCAGCTTCAAGTAGCTGCTTCATGGAAATTACCGCCATCTCCACAACACCTCCTAGTATGGTTTTTGTTTACCTCCGCCTGTCGCATCTTTCGGCAAGACTCGCGCAATCATGCAAGCACCCTTGACGAAATTGACAGCCGTGTGTTTTTAACACCGTCAATTACTATAACATATTCACATTAGCCTTGCAACTGCCTTTAAATGGTTAAAAAGCCCCCATCTTAAGTTGCAAATGGCGGGCTCGTAATTATTTTTTTAACATCTGCATAGGTAAGCTCGCCGTCGAAATAGTAGAAGCCTGCGACAATCTTGCTGCTGTAATCAGCCATAATCGTCAGAAATACCTTTTCGTCGGCAATTACACCCTTGGATTTGAGCAGCGAGGCAATCTGGGTCAGATTCATCCCGCTCTTAATCCGTACTGGGAGCATGGACACCGTCATGGTCTCAGGCTCGGCCGCTGGACTCTCTGATATACCGGCACTCCCAGCAGGCGCTTTCTCTTCTTCTTGCGGCTGAGAAGATGCTTTGGCTTTCTCACCTGACAGTGGAGCCTCTTCCGTATTGGTGTTGCTTTCAGCTTGATCTACTTCTTTGGCGGCGGGATCCTGCAGCTCGTTGCGAAGCTGCCGCTCTCTCTCTGCGAGCAGCTCATCCACCTGCTCCTGTGTGTACAAGTCATCGGGACCCAGCTGGGCCCTGCCCGCCTGCTGCTCTGAGACCATCATCAGCTGCAACAGGAGGGCACCGGCAATGATCCCGATTCCTAAGCCAAAAAGGAACGTCCGGTTTCTAAACACGCCGCTCCTCCTCCTGCTTGGCCAACTGAAGAATCAGCATGACCTCACCCTTGTTCATCGCCATCTTCTTGGCGATCCATTCCACGGATTTACCCTCACCATACAGGTCAAACACCTCGGCGTAACGCTCCCTGATGGGCTGGTTATGCTCCAGTTCATCTGTCAGTTCCTCGGTCGTCTCTTCCACTGCCTTCTCTTGTATAGCTTCCGCTGGAGGAAGAGGCTGCACTGATTCTTTCACTGCTTGCTTAGCTGATTCCTGAAGGCCAGCAAGCTTATGCTCCAGCTCTGCACAGCGCTGCTCAAGTACAGCAATACGTTGTTCCTGGATACGGCTGTCTTCCCGCTGCTCATTGCGCGCCTTGGCTATGGTTTCAACCATACCCCTGCTGTCTGATTCCATCTGTTCCATGAAATGCTCCAGCGCAGTTTGCATCTGCTCAACCGTATCATCTGAATTACTTCCGGCTTCTGCTTTCTTGCGAGGTATTACCATTGCGCATACGATGGCGAATGCGCCTAACAGGACTACCAGCTGCCAAGGGGACATAGCCATCACCCGCATTCTTTTAGTATTTGTGTAAATCAAAAAGAAATATCAATATGCTTTCCTTTGTAAGGATGCTCCTTAGCCGGGGCGGCCTCCGCGCCAGCCTTCGTATCCTTCCGGCGCTCCTTGGACTGACCGCCGCCTTGCTTCCCCGGTTCCCTGTCCCGGATCGTCTGTCCGCTTGTCTCTTCAATCCCTGTGCTCATCTGTCTTTCCTTCACAGCCTGCTTGTGGGAATCCCCAGCCAGCATAGCCTGCTCATTGGCTGAACGCTGCAGCTGCTGGCCATGATATCCGCTAGCCTCCTGCGTTCGCGGAATCGACATCTGAAGATCGATGGATTTAAAGGTCATCTGATCATCCCCTTCACCCGAAGCGGCCTTGTCAGTAGATTGCCGACATCAAGACGTCCCCTTCGGAGTAATGGAAGTACACACGCTGCGCCGCATCCTTTACAAAACGGGTGTATCGCCCGATAACGACCTTCGTTCCCCCGTATACCGTGTTCAATACTTCCACACGTGCACGGTCCGTATCCTCTAAGGTCTTCTCGATTTCAAGGATGCGTTCCCGGCCATCCTTCATCTCCTGACTCGTCTGGCGCTTCGTGGCGTTAAGCTTCACTCTTAGAGCCATTTTATCCGGTGACAGCTGTCCCGCAGCAGCCATCTGATCGAGCAGCACGAGCGCCTTCTCCGTCTTATCCAGGTTGTCCATCATGGATCGCGTCTGCTGGCGCAGCTCGGCTAGCTCTTCTCTAAGTTCAGGAAGCACGCCCACCTCTATCGTTGTCGCTGTGGACATTGTGTTCCCAACCGTTCTGGCTGTAACCCTCTCTCCAGCCTGGACTATTCCGCCTACCAGCAGTCCCTTGGCACCCGAGCATATCACGTTGCGGCCAGCCCTTACTTGTGAATGCATGATGGACTGGGAAACCAGCACATCTTCACCCGCTACCACATTTCCGTCTTGGATGAACGAGCTCTTAACATTCTTACCCGCTTTGACTAGGCCTTTATTGCCTGCAACTATTCCTCCGGTTATTTCGATGGAGCCGTCGCTCTCGAGTTCAGCGCCTTCCACCCCGCCGATGACCCGAATATCGCCCGCGGCTCTGACACGGAACCCGGTAAGGACATTGCCGCGTATGACGACGGTTCCAACGAAATCAATGTTGCCGATGTTATAGTCAACGTCACCATTAACCTCGTATACCGGAAACACATTGATTTTATCACGGTCCGTCTTAGTAATCATGCCGTCAATAGCTGCGTATAGAGCCGTTTGCTCTGGGTTCAGCACAACATTTTTGCCCACCTTGAATCTTGCTTCCTTGCCGCTTCTTCCATTAATAACTTCACCGGTAACCGCTTTGCCCGGCATTCCTTCAACAGCCGGCAGCCGCTCTGCGATCAGCTGCCCCCTCTGGACATTGTTAAGCTGTGTTATCTCTTTAAAATCAACCGTTCCATCATCAAGCTCGGCGGGCTTTCGGCTGTCACTGTCCATCCGGTAAACAAAGTTTATTTGGCCGTCCTGCCCGTCCACGGCTGGTATGCCGGCTGCCACTACCGTCTCACTATTATAAAAAGCCTTGGGATTAGCCGCTATAGCCGCCAGAGTATCTTCTTTGAGACCGAATACAATTCCATCGTTATGAAGCAGTTCCCTAAGCTCTTCTACTGTAATATCGCCAAGTCCGTCGGTTTTCTTGAATGTAAGTACTGCACTCATGCTGTCTGCTGCCAGGCGGACTCCGATAAACGTATTTAACGCTACCGGATTCGACATCGAACCCCTCCTTAATATTAATGCTGCATCAGCTGATTTTTCTGCTTGTCCAGGGCGCCCCTTAACCGGAGAATAGCCTTGGAGTGCAGCTGTGAAATACGTGAAGGCGAAAGCTGCATCACCTCGGCGATTTCGCTGAGTGATAGCTCCTCATAGTAGAAGAGGGAAACCACAATACGTTCTTTTTCGGTCAGCCGCTCTATGCCCTTAACAAGCGTTTCCTTCAAGAAAAACTCCTGCACCTTATAATCAGGGTTCTTCGCCTTCTCATCAATCAGCATGGACAGCCGTGTTTCCGACTCTTCCTCGCGGATCGGATCTTCCAGCGAACAAACTGTCGTAACCGCAATATCCTGCAGCATCGTTTGGAATTCACGCTCGCTTACATTCAGGAAACTGCTGATTTCCTTGTCTGATACACTTCTAAGATATTCCTGCTCCAGGTGCTGATACGCTTCTTCAATGCGTTTCGCTTTCTCGCGAACCGATCTTGGCACCCAGTCTCCTTGTCTCAATCCATCAATCATCGCTCCGCGGATACGCCACGAGGCATAGGTTTCAAACTGCAAGCCCCGCTGATAATCAAACTTCTCTATGGCATCGATCAAACCCATAACTCCGTTGCTTGCCAGGTCATCTCGTGATACATTTTTGGGCAAGCCGATAGCCATCCGGTTTGTAACATAGTCAACAAGCGGCAGGTAGTGCTCGATGAGCTGCTTCTTCGCCTGTATATCCTTATCTTCCTTCCATTTCTGCCACAACTCGATGTTGGACAAATGAGGCGCTTTTGGTTCCATTATCATCGTCTCACCCTCCCAAAGCTTTCCTTAAGGAAAACCGATCATGTCAGGATGATTCCCGTTTTGCTTAAGGAAAGCATACCCTTCATCCGTTCGGTCATTTCCCTTCTTCTGATAGATGGCGAAGAGCCTTCGCCAATTCTTCCGGATTTTTGTTCTGTGTCGAAACAAGCCGTTTAGGCTCAATTGGCTTGAAAGCATTCTCTTCGCTTCCATCCGGCTCCAAACTGCCTTCCAGCTGAGATTTGAGCAGTTCGTTCAGGTCTTCTCCTTCATCAGGAGTAACAGCATCCACTTGTCCGCCCAGCCCTGCTGACGAAGTCTCCGTCGCACGTGCAGGAGAACCGACTACGATTAGGGACAAAACCGCTCGAAATAAGAAGCCGATCAGAAAAAGGGCGATGAACGCATACAGCCCGCGTAATGACGAAATGGCAAATCCATTCTTTTCGAGCGAGACCAGGAATGTCAGAAGCATTCCGATACCGCCAATTACAAGATTCCAGCGCACTGACCCCAGCATGCTACAGCTCCTTTACACCATGCTGGACACTCCGGATTAGCAAGATTCCGTTCGCACTGTCCAGCTCAATCGTACGGCCATAGTTGGCCCCTGTATCCTCTGCCGCCAGCCGAATTGAATACCCGCCAAGCAGCGTCTTGCAGGCTTCCACATTCCGTGGGCCGATCCGCATTGAATCCTGCTGTCCTGCAAACATAAACATCTGAGCCCCGCCGGCTATCTTAGCAGTCATTCTGCCGATAGAGGCGCCTAGCTTCAGCATGTTTTCAATTAGCATCGGGAGTGCCGTATCGGCATATTTGGCCTTATTAAAGTTCTCTTCTCTCGCTATCTCGGACGAAGGCAGCATAATATGGGCCATTCCCGCTACCTTAGCGGTTGAATCATAAAGCGTCAAACCAACGCAGGAACCAAGACCTGTCGTTTTGAGTACTTCTCCTTCGGCAGCTATGTTCAGATCGGCCATTCCTACTTTGATTTGTTGTTTCATTCAGTCGGCACTCCCAGTGCAACGAAGATTTTCTCAAATGATTCCGGATCGGGTATCAAAAAGAAGTGGCCTTCCACCTCTTCTTTATCCTCCAAAAAGGAAGTTTCAATGAGAAGGGCATCATCACCCATCGTTCCAAACTGCAGCAAACCGTAGCTCAGAATAGCTCCGGCCATATCAACAGCCAGCGAAGGAACGGTAGGTGCCATGGAGAGCTTTGTGAAATCAGCCAGCGAGGATAAGTAAGAGCCTGCCAGAATATTGCCGATTTCGCTCAGTGCCGAGAATTCCATCTCGGAATATGGCATTCCGCTATCCAGTTCTATCGATAAGAGATTACTGAGCAGCCTCTTCGCCGATTCTTCCTGGATAATGAAAAACATGTTTCCGGGCGCATCACCTTCAACGCGCAAGAATACAGCGACGACGATTTGCTCGGAGCCGCCGACCCGTTCGGCAATTTCTTCGAACGGGACGAGAGCAACCGTTGGGACGCCCATATCAACCGGCTTGTCCAACAGACGGGAGAGGGCAGTGGCCGCGTTACCTGCCCCAATATTCCCGACCTCTTTTAAGACGTCCATCTTGAAATGGGAAAATTCATTGACCGGCTTCAAAACCTAGTCCTCGAACTGTTCGATCTGGACGATCTCTTCTTTATTCAGTACCTCGGCCAAGTTAAGCATAACGAGCAGCCTTCCATCGTTCAGCTTAGCTACGCCGCGCAAATATTTCGCTCTGATGCCGCCAATCACTTCGGGCGGCGAATCGATTGCGTCCGAGTCGATGTCAATGACATCGTTGGCGGAATCGACGATAAAGCCTACTTCAATATCATTCACGGCTACGATAATAACCCGTGAGTTTTCCGTAGCCTCCGCCTGCTCCATATCGAAGCGGCCGCGCAAATCGATCACCGGGATAACCACGCCTCGCAGATTAATAACCCCTTTAATAAATGCTGGAGTCTTCGGAACGCGGGTAATCGGCATCATCCGCTCAATTGTCCGTACCTTGTCAACTTCAACGCCGTAATACTCGCTTGCAAGACCAAATACAATAACCTTTAATTCCTCACCCATGGGATAAACCTCCTTAAGTTCTTGTAAGGAAAACCTTTACTTAATCAGTGCATTCGGATCGATAATTAACGCTACCTGACCGTCTCCTAGAATAGTAGCACCTGAAACGACAGCAGTATTCGACAAATATTTTCCAAGCGGCTTCAGTACGATGTCACTTTGTCCGATAAATTCATCCACCATGACGGCCGCCCATTTCTCACCCTTGCGGATAATGACAACCTCGGTTTCATTTTCGGTAAGCTCATCGAAATCTGGTGATTCCAGCAGCTTGCTGAGTGATACAACAGGGATAATTGCCCCTCTAAACTCAATCATGCTATTCCCGTGAATATGATGTACCTGATCCCGGCGAACGATGGACGTCTCCATAATGGAAGACAGTGGAATTGCATACTTTTCACTACCCAGCTTGATCAGCATCGCCGAAATTATTGACAGCGTAAGCGGTAGCTGGATGGAGAAGATCGTTCCTTTGCCAAGCTGAGACTTGACGCTCACAGCACCGCCAAGTGAGTTAATCTTGGATTTCACGACATCAAGTCCAACGCCACGCCCCGAAATATCCGAAATCTTGTCCGCCGTACTAAAGCCCGGTGCGAAGAGGAGCATATATACTTCCTCATCTGTCATTCCGGCGCCCTGCTCGGCTGTAATAACACCGTTCTTCACCGCAATGCTGAGTACGCGCTCACGATTGATGCCCGCACCGTCATCTTCAATTTCAATGAAGACATTATTGCCGCTATGGAAGGCGCGAAGATTGACCGTTCCCGTCTCTGGCTTACCTGCCTCCACCCGTCTTTCAACGGACTCAATGCCGTGGTCAAGCGAGTTCCGGAGCAAATGGACCAGCGGGTCGCCGATCTCATCAATAACAGTTCTGTCAAGCTCGGTGTCTGCACCCGAGATAACCAGATCGATTTTCTTATCAAGCGTCTTAGCCAGGTCACGTACCATCCGCGGGAAGCGGTTGAACACCGACTCTACAGGCACCATCCGAAGCTTTAGAACGATGTTCTGCAAGTCTCCGCTGACTCTTGCCATATGCTCAACCGTCTCCGTCAGGTCACCGCGCTTGATTTCGCTTGCCAGCTGCTCAAGCCGAACACGGTCAATCAGCAGCTCGCTGAACAGGTTCATCAGGACGTCGAGGCGGTCGATGTCGACACGAATGGTTTTGGTAACTGCTGCTCCACCGCCTGCTGCAGCAGGTGCTCCGGCAGCCGGCTTGACTTCAGCTTTCTCCTTCTGTGCCTCTGGCTTTACAGCTGCCGCCTCTGGTCTTGACGGCTTGGACAGCATCGCGATGGATTCTTCGTCCATAACCGTTACTTGGGCCGACTCGATTTCCGAAATATTCTCGATCCGCGCCTTCAAATCTTCGGCAGATTGCTGGGTGATAAGATAAACCGAGAAGGAACGATCAAATTTCTCCTGCTCGATATCCTGGACAGACGGTTCGGATTTCACGACTTCCCCGCTCTGCTCAAGAAGCTCAAATACCATATAGGCACGAACTGCTTTAAGTACACAGGTTTCCTGTACTGTTACTTGAATGTGGAAAACCTGGTGTCCGGTTTCTATGGACTGCTTCAATACGGATATTTGAAATTGATCAAGTTCAATTTCCGCTGCCGCTTCCCCGCCCGACTTCTCAGGGCTCGCTTCCGTTTGCCCTTTTGGCGCGCCCTGGGCTTTATAATCCGGATTGACAATAGCTTTAAGATTCGTCACGATTGCCGAAACATCCGCTTTTCCAGTGCCCCCGCCAACTACATCCTGAACCATTGCATCCAGAGCATCCAAACCTTTAAACAACGTATCAAAAATAAATTCATCCATTTTGAGCTTATTGTTGCGAACCAGGTCCAGAACATTTTCCATCTCGTGAGTCAAGGCAGCTAGGTCCTCAAACCCCATCGTAGCTGACATACCTTTCAGTGTGTGAGCCGACCGGAAGATGATCTGAACAATACTGATATCATCTGGAGAACTTTCCAGCTTCAATAGATTTTCATTGAGTGATTGAAGATGATCGTTGGACTCATCAATAAACATGGACAAATACGCATTCATATCCATTCCCATTGCACCTCCTGTTGGACTGTAACTTACTCTTGTTAACTATTTCATCACCGCAGAGACGATCTGTCCTGCGATGCCTTGCAAGGGAAGAACAGTTTTAGCAGCTCCCCCTTCCACGGCTGACCTAGGCATCCCGTAAACGATGCAGGTTTCTTCCGACTCTGCGATCGTGGACCTCGCGCCACTCTCTGCCAATGCCTTCATCCCTTTGGCGCCGTCACTTCCCATTCCTGTCATAATGACAGCGTGACGATTAAGCTCGCCATGAGGCACAAGCGATTCGAACAGCACATCTACGGAAGGACGATGCCCGTTACGGGCGGGATCCTCTGTCAGCCGTATCCGGTAGAAGCCGCCGTCCTTCTGAAGCTTCATGTGATAGCCTCCGGGTGCTATGTAAACAACACCGGCAGCAAGCACATCTCCCTGCTCAGCCTCCTTCACAGTCAGTTCGCTGTACGTATCAAGACGCTGGGCGAGTGAATGCGTAAACTTGGGCGGCATATGCTGTACGACCAGCACCGGTGCAGGCAGATTACCGGGCAGGGACGACAGCACCTGGTGTAGCGCCCGCGGTCCCCCAGTCGACGTTCCAATGGCAACCAAATGCCTGAAGCTTGCTGTATGGGCCTTCTTCACCGCTCCTACTGGCGGAGTCTGTGATTTAGCTGCTCCCTCAACCTTCTTCTCCTTAGATAATCCAGCTGCCGGTTCCTTAACAGGTACTATCGGCTTCCCATTTCCGGTCGGGTTATCCTTTTTCGGCACTTTAACCGTTTCCTTGTCAGGCCGGATCGTCTTCTGCATACCTGCCGTTTTTGCGGGAGCTGCCGGACGCACCAGTGGACTGGCTGTTACCGGTTTGGCCGGACGTGGTATGGATATGTCCGGTTGCCGGCTGGGCGCCTGGCTTTTTCCGGTCAGTCTATCCTGCACCTTGTCCTTGCGTGGAGCGGTCAAAGGAAGAGGCATGACTTTGGGCTCGGACTTCTTCACTACAGCCGGACGGTCTTCACGTATGATTGTGCTCGAAACCGGCTTATCGGGAATCATCAGCACAGGCTGATGCTTCCTGATGCTGACTGCAAGCTTCAACCGGATAATAAGCGCTTCTCCCACGCTGGCTATATCATCAGTGATACCCGATGGCTTCCGAATAAAGTCAAATGCGCCAAGCTGGAGGGCGGCAATGGTTTGCCGAGTGTTATCTTCACTGATTCCCGAAAGCATAATGATCGGTATCGGTCTTTTTGCCATGATAATCTTCAAAGCTTCCAATCCGTTCATCTCGGGCATCTCAAGATCAAGCGTTACGGCATCCGGCTTAAGCTCTTCTACTAATCGCACAGCCTCTGACCCGGTTGAAGCTGTGCCAACAATTGTAAAGGATGAATCTTGTGTGATGATATCCGAGAATAGCTTTCGCATAAAAGCAGAATCATCAACTATTAAAATACGGTAAGGCGTCATGCTGCTCACCCCTAGCAAAGGATTAGATTATAGTCTGAACATGCGGTTTATAAATCCTTTGATGCCGCCCCCTCGGGTAACTGTTTCGTCCGCCAGGAAACGTCTTGCTATTTCCTCCACTCCCCGGGACGCACTTCCTGAAGGGAAAGCCAGAGTAAAGGGCACCTGCTTCTTCACAGCCTTCGTTACGGAAGGGTCATCCATAACCACGCCAAGCACCGGGATTTCCATCTGTAAAAACTGCTTTGCAACCAAACCGATCTTGTCAGCCGTCTGCCTGCCCTCACGATTGTCCATTGCCCGGTTCACAATTAACTTGAAGTCAACCTCATGGTTCATGGACTTTACCATCTTAATGAGTGCATATGCATCGGTAATGGATGTTGGCTCTGGTGTGGTAACAACGATAGTTTCTTGTGCGGCAACGATGAATTTTACCGTTTCGCGTGATAACCCGGCTCCAGTATCAAACAAGATAAAATCATAGTGGCCATGGAGCTTATCGATCTGGCTGCCGAAGTAATCCAGCTCTTCGTCTGATAAATCAAGCAAATCCTTAAATCCCGAACCCCCGGCTATAAAATGCAGTCCAAGCGGCCCTTCATGGATAATATCCCATATCGTTTTGTCTCTCTTCAGCAGGTGATACAGATTGTAAGGAGTCGAGCAGCCCATCAGGACATCGATGTTGGCCATTCCGATATCGGCATCGAATACAAGCACACGCTTGCCGAGCTTCTGCATGGACAAAGCGAAGTTCAAGCTGAAATTCGACTTGCCCACACCTCCCTTGCCGCTTGTCACCGTAATGATTCGGGTGGATCTGGCACCCGAGTCATTACCCTGCACCTCCACAAGTCTGCGGAGCGCATGTGCCTGATCATTCATGAGCGGACGCCCCCAATAGCTGTTTTACATAGGTGACTGACTGAAATGGTTCAATGTCATCCGGTACATTTTGACCATAAGTTATATAGGCGGTCTTGAGCTGATGCTTCATCGTCATATTCAGAACGGCCCCGTACGTGTCGGTTTCGTCCATCTTTGTGAAAATAAGTTTGCCGACGCCGTATTGCGAGAAGCGTTCCGCCACTGCTTCCATGTCCCTTGTCTTGCCAGTAAGGCTGAGCACAAGATAGGTATCGTTGCTGTTGCCGGCCTGCATCAAGCTGTTCACTTCAGATACATAAAGGTCATTACGGAAATTTCGTCCGGCCGTATCCATAAAGATGAGCTCGCGGTCTTCCAGCTCCTTGTATGCCCGGTTAAGCTCAGCCGGAGAAAATACGATTTGCAGCGGAATGTTCAAAATGTTGGCGTAGGTCCTAAGCTGATCGACAGCCGCAATCCGATACGTATCTGATGTGATCAGACCTACCTTGCGCTTGAGCTTCAAGGATTGTTCAGCAGCTAGCTTTGCAATAGTCGTTGTCTTGCCAACCCCTGTGGGCCCGACTACATGAACAACACGTCCGGCAAATTCGACTCCGGCTGTCTCGAAAGGCTTCATCCAGCCGGCAAGGATTAGACCAGCCGTATCCATAACTGACTGAGCACTGCATTCGGTACTGTAGTCCGGATGCTCAAGCAGCTCTCCCACCAGCTTGTCTACCCATACTTCCTCGACTTCCTGGTCAAGGAGCCTGCTGCGCAAGGGCGCCAAGTTTTCCGGTTCATTACGGCTGTCCTGCTGCTTGGCAAGCCGGACCACCAGTTCCTTCATTTCCTTTAATTCATCGAGCACGGCTGACTGGTCTTCCGCCAGCTGTTTGCTCTGAGGGCGTTCAGCCGGCTTAGCTTCTTGTACGACAGCTTGCGCTGCCGCTTGCTTCAGCAGTGTCATCAGATCTTCATTGCCGCCTGCTTCGAGGCCCTGATTGGATGTTGCGCCAGATACACTGCCTGATCTCACATCCGCCGTAGGCCGCGGAGCTTCTGCGCTGAGTGGATCGGCCACAGCTGGCATAACACTGCCGCCTGCCTGCTGCATAGCCGGACTCTTAGGTGCCGTCTGCTTGGGCTTCTGCTTGGGCGCCGCAGCCCCGGACTCAATTGCGGCGATAACCTCCATCTTCTTCTTACGGAACATGCCCATGAAGCCGCCTACGAATATTTCCTTGGTGTTCAAGATCACTGCATCCTTGCCCAGCTCGCTGCGAATTAACGGCAGCGCCTCCGGTACATCATTGACAATATACCTCTTCACCCTCATAGGTTCACCACCCCGACGCTTTGGACTTCAACGCTTGGTTCCAATTCACTGTAAGATAAGACCGGAATGTCCTGCATAGTTCGTTCAACCAGCTGTCTTAAATACATTCGGATAGTTGGTGATGCCAGCACGATCGGCTGTTGTCCGGACTGAATCTGCCGGGTAACCTGCTCGTTCAGCCGATGATAAATCTGCTGGGTAGCTACCGGATCAAGCGCAAGGTAGCTTCCCTGATCCGTTTGCTGTACGCATTCGGCAATCTTCTTCTCAAGCGAAGGCCCGACTGTAATGACCTTAAGCGACTCGCCGGCAGCGGAGAATTGATTCGTTATCTGTCTTGATAGTGATTGGCGCACATATTCGGTAAGAACATCTGGATCCTTCGTATAGTTGCCGTGATCGGCAAGCGTCTCGAATATGGTGACAAGATCCCGAATCGATATTTTCTCACGCAGCAGCTTGACGAGAACCTTCTGAATATCGCCGATAGTCAGAATATTAGGTATCAACTCATCAACCAGTGCCGGGTAGGTCTCCTTCACATTCTCAACCAGTGCCTTCGTCTCCTGGCGTCCGATCAGCTCATGCGCATGCCGTTTAATAATTTCTGTCAGATGGGTCGCAACAACGGAAGGCGGATCCACAACCGTATATCCGGAAATCTCAGCCCGTTCCTTCGTCACTTCATCTATCCAGAGAGCCGGAAGCCCGAAAGCAGGCTCCTGCGTTTCAATACCAATGATCGAATCGTCGTCATAGCCGGGGCTCATCGCCAGATAATGATTGAGCAGAAGCTCTCCTCTTGCTACTGTATTACCTTTGATCTTGATGACATACTCATTCGGTTTAAGCTGAATATTATCCCGAATCCGGATGACGGGGACAACCAGTCCAAGCTCAAGCGCGCATTGCCGGCGAATCATGATAATCCGGTCAAGGAGATCGCCTCCCTGCTGAGTATCAGCGAGCGGGATCAGCCCGTATCCGAACTCGAACTCAATAGGATCAACCTGCAGCAGACTGATAACACTTTCGGGACTGCGTACCTCTTCAATCTGCTGCTCCTCGATAATAAGCTCTTCTTCCTGCTGTTTCTTCGCGAGATTGGCTGACATGCGGTAACCTGCGTATACCAGCACGGCCGCAAATGGCAGTGTGGCTAACGGACCGATTGGTGTGGCAATGCCCAGCAGGGCAACCGTTCCGGCAACAATGTAGAGAAGCTTAGGCTGCTGGAGCATCTGGTTCGTTAGATCGTATGCCAGATTGCCCTCAGATGCAGCCCTGGTTACAATCAAGCCAGCAGCCGTAGATATAAGAAGCGCAGGGATCTGACTCACCAGGCCATCGCCAATCGTCAAGATTGAATAGGTGCCTAGTGCTTCTTGAAATGGCATACCATGCACCGACATACCGATTACAAAGCCACCAAGCAGGTTAATAATAAGAATGACGATCGAAGCGATGGCATCGCCTTTAACGAATTTACTGGCACCATCCATTGCCCCGTAGAAATCCGCTTCCCGTTCGATTTTTTCGCGGCGGTCACGGGCTTGCTGTTCGTTAATCAATCCCGAGTTGAGGTCTGCGTCAATACTCATCTGTTTACCAGGCATCGCATCGAGAGTAAAGCGGGCTGCAACCTCAGCTACCCGTTCAGAGCCCTTAGTGATGACGATGAACTGCACAACGACCAGAATGAGGAAGACGACAAAACCAACCGCAATTTGGTTACCTGCCACGAAACGACCGAACGTCTCTACCACATCACCCGCGTCTGCCTTGGACAATATGTTACGCGTAGAGGACACATTCAACGCCAGCCGAAACAGTGTGGTGATAAGCAGCAAGGCAGGGAATATGCTGAAATCCAGCGCCTTCTGCGTATTCATAGAGATCAGTAGAATCATTAACGCCGCGGATATGTTGACGATGAGCAGAAGATCCATCAGCACAAGCGGAATAGGAATGACCATCATCAGCACAATGCCTATGATACCGATCAATATAGCTAAATCTTTAATTTTCATCAGGCATTACCCTTCCTATGATGATTTTCCGCGCCCGCGGCCTTTAAGTTTGTATACATAAGCCAGTACTTCGGCAACGGCCTGGAACAGGTCGGCCGGAATCGCTTCGCCGATTTCCGCCCTGTCGTAAAGAGCTCGTGCCAACGGCCTGTTTTCCATAGTCATGACACCATTCTCTTTTGCAACTTCCCGAATGCGCAGTGCGAGATAATCAACGCCTTTGGCCAGCACAACCGGCGCATCCATATTGGATGCATCATAGCGAAGCGCAACCGCAAAGTGTGTCGGGTTCGTGATTACTACATCAGCCTTCGGTACATCCTGCATCATTCGACGAAGCGCCATCCGGCGCTGGCGTTCCCTGATTTTACCTTTAATCAGCGGGTCGCCCTCTGATTTCTTGTATTCATCTTTAATGTCTTGCTTGGACATTCTAAGGTTTTTCTCGTACTCGTATTTCTGATACATGTAGTCAAACACTGCCAGCACCACCAGTATCGCGGCTATCTTTATACCAAGCGTCATTGTGGTGGATGCGGTAAAGCTGAAAATATCCTGGGGTGCCAAATGTGCAAGCTGCAGGATATGTCCCCGCTCGCCCCACAGCGAAATGTATACCATAACGCCGATGACGATCAGCTTCAGCAAAGTTTTACTAAACTCAACTAATGACCGAAGCGAGAATATTCTCTTGAATCCTTCGATCGGATTCAGCTTCTTAAAATCGGGCTGCAGCGGCTTGCCGGTAAACAGGAAGCCTATCTGCAGATAATTGCCCACAATCGCAATGATAAAAGCAATCCCGAGAATCGGGGACAGCAGCAGCAGCAACTGCAAGAGCAGATTGGTGAATAATGGCATCACATTCCCTATTGTTACATCGAATGTCAGCCATTCCTCGAAGAAATCACCGAACAGCCGCAGAAGACGTTCCCAGTAATAACCGCCTAGCATCATGAAGCTGAGAAAGATACTGAGCAGGATCAATGAGGCTGGTATCTCGTTACTCTTGGCTACCTGACCCTTCTTCCGTGAATCCTGCCTTTTCTTCGGGGTGGCACGTTCCGTCTTTTCCTGAGAGAAAAGCTGTAGATCAAGCGTCAACCTGAACTTGGTCAAGTAGGGCCACCTCCTGTAAGCATTCGACCCATCACACTAGCTACCTCCGGCACTGCCGTTCACGATTGCCATCAATTCTCCCATAGCGTTGAACATCTGGCTAAACAAGTGGGAGAACAAACCCGTCAAACCGGGTACTACGAGCGCCAGCAGCAGCAGACCAACTATGATTTTCAGCGGCATTCCGATTACAAAGACGTTAAACTGCGGCGCCGTCTTGGCTAGAAATCCCAGTCCCACATCCGTTAAAAACAGTGCGACGACCAGCGGTGCGGATATCTGCAGGGCCAGCATAAATGTGATCACCAGCGCTTTGGTCAGAAACTGCGTTACCGTTCCGGCTGCTATCTGTGTAAACAATCCGTTGTCAATCGAAATCCAATCGTAGCTTTGAACAATACCGTCTAGCAGAAAGTGATGGCCGTTCATACCCAGGAAGACCAGCACCATGACATAAAACTTGAAGTTACCGGTAATTGGCGCCGATGCACCAGTCATCGGATCATACACATTCGCCATTGCCAGTCCCATCTGAAGGTCAATAAAGGCGCCGGCTGTCTGAACCACCGTAAAGAATAAATAACAGGTATATCCGATTAGAAGTCCTACTAAGATCTCTCTTCCGACCAGCAGCAGATAGGTTGCATCTGCAGGTACTGCTGCCTGACTTGTTCCATAGCTCAGATAGACGATTACAGATAAGAAAAAACCAAGCCCTATCTTAAACATAGCCGGAACGCCTCGGGTCGAAAAGACTGGTGCTACGACGAAAAACGCTGTTATTCGACAAAAAATTAATAAAAAAATTGGGAACGCCTGCAGAAATGTATTCATCTTTCCACAGCCTATCCGATATATTTATAGAGGTTATTAAATAGGTTGTACGTAAAGTCAACGAGCGTGTTCAAAATCCAGGGACCAAAAACTAGAATAGAGACCAAAACTGCGACGATTTTCGGTACAAATGCCAGTGTCTGTTCCTGAATTTGAGTTGTAGCCTGGAATATACTGACGATCAAACCCACCGCAAGTCCCAATACCAGCATCGGAGCACTGCTCTTCAGTGTAACGTACACAGCTTGCCCGGCAAGCCCGATTATAAATTCCGCATTCATGACGCCGCCCCTCTCGATAACCTATGGATTAAAACTCAGCAGCAGTGACCGCACAATCAGATACCAGCCGTCTACAAGTACGAACAGCAATATTTTAAACGGCAGTGAAATCATGACCGGCGGAAGCATCATCATACCCATGGCCATCAGGGTGCTGGAAACGACCATATCAATAACCAGGAATGGTATAAAAATCATAAAACCCATCTGGAACGCGGTTTTCAACTCACTTATCGCATAGGCCGGAACCAGTACGGTAAGCGGTATTTCCTCGTAGCTGCTAGGCTTTTCCATCCGGCTGTACTTCATGAACAGCAGAAGATCTTTCTCCCTCGTGTGTGAAAACATGAATTCCTTCATCGGTTTACTGGCAGCTTCCAATGCTTCCGTCTGGGTAAGTTCACCTTTCAGGTAAGGCTGAAGTCCTGCTTCATTCACTTGTGAAAGCGTAGGAGCCATAATGAAGAAGGTTAAGAAAAGCGCAAGCCCGATCAATACCTGATTCGGCGGCATTTGCTGTGTACCCAGCGAGGTACGGACAAAGCCGAGAACAATGACGATACGGGTAAAGCTGGTCATTAATACCAGGATAGCAGGTGCGATACTTAGAACCGTGATAAGCAGCAGTATGGATACCGCCGACGTATTCGGCCCCTCCTCCCCTTCTCCGCCGATTGAAATATCAATGTTCGGGAGGGGCTCCGCATAGGCCTGATTCATATAAAGCCCTGATGCTGCAACCAACAACAGCAGTACAGTTAACAATAATTTCTTCTTCATTCATCTCTCGACCGATCTGTATGGTTTGCGTCATGGAGCAGCGTTTCAACCTGCTGCTTATGTTCCGATTGACGCTTCAGCTTATCCTGTAAAATTGTGCGGAAGCTCTCTGCGTCCATCGTTGTCCCCTTCCCCTGCGATCCCTCTGCATTGGAGCGTCCACGCAAGCGATCGAGGACCGCCACGATACTGCTGGCCTTCCAGCCTTCTGACTGCTGGCCTTCCAGCATACTGATGATCGCTTCAGCTTGCCCGGGATCATCGATCTTATCGAGAAGTGTCACATTCTCCCCAACTCCAACAACGTAGAGCAAGCCTCCGATATCGACCACCTGCATTGATTTGTTCTGACCAAGCCCGACTCCGCCCAATGTACGGAGCGACCTGTTCATTCCCATTGCCCGGTTGCGGCCGGAGAGAAACTTGATGAAGAGAACAATCAAACCGATAACGAGAAGGAGAGCGATAATGACCCATACCAAACTGCCGGCAACATTGGTGTCAGGTGCGTACTCAATTCCGCTGTTAAGGTCGGCCAAGTCGTTGCCGTTGCTCGCGGCTAAAGCCGCAGCCGGGGCAGCAGCCATCGCAATAGCCGCAAGCCCAGCCGTCATCCATTTGGTTGTCCTCATGGCACTACCCGTTAACCCAGCGTCTTCTTGATAGCTTCGATAACACGGTCCGCCTGGAAAGGCTTAACGATAAAGTCTTTAGCGCCAGCCTGAATTGCATCGATAACCATAGCCTGCTGACCCATAGCGGAACACATGATGACCTTGGCGTTGCCGTCAAGCTTCTTGATTTCCTTCAGCGCTGCGATGCCGTCCATCTCCGGCATGGTGATGTCCATTGTTACCAGGTCGGGCTTAAGTTCTTTATACTTTTCCACCGCTTGTGCGCCGTCCTGTCCTTCGCCGACGACCTCGTAGCCGTTCTTAGTCAGAATGTCCCGGATCATCATTCTCATGAATGCTGCGTCGTCTACGATTAAAATGCGGTTTGCCATCTTATTTCTTCCTCCCAGAAGTTATTGTATTTTTTGAAGCCGGTCCCATTGACTGACAATATCCGTCACGCGTACACCGAAGTTCTCATCAATGACGACAACCTCGCCTTTGGCGATCAGTTTGTTGTTAACCAGTATGTCTACCGGTTCACCTGCAAGCTTGTCCAACTCAATGACGGATCCCTGAGAAAGCTCAAGAATCTCTTTGATCTGCTTCTGCGTCCTACCTAATTCTACAGTCACCTTCAGCGGAATGTCGAGTAATAAATTTAGGTTGGAATCATCCGCCTGAACATATGGTGCACCTTGGAAATTAGCAAACTGTACAGGCTGCACGTTTACGTTCCGGCCAGGCATAGAGCCGAGCGACTGAGGTGCATGAGCGTGCATCGGCATACCGCCTCCTGCGTAATCAGGCGCCATAGGCGGTGCATACTGCGGCTGTGGCGGTGCCATAGGCGGCGTATGCTGAGGCGCTGGAGGCGCTGTAGGCGCTGGAGCCTGCGGTGCTGGCACTGCTGCCTGCGGTTGCGGCGCTGCCGGGGCAGGTGCCGGTTCCGGGGCTGTTCCGCCCATCAAGGTCGATACAAGCTCCTTTGCGAACGAAACAGGCAGCAGCTGCATAATCGTTGAATCTATCAAGTCCGCAATCATCAGGCGGAATGATATTTTTACAAATACATCAACCGGTGGCAGATTACTGACGCCTTCCCCGCTCGATACATCAAGAATATCAATACCTGGCGGCGATATGTTGACGAACCGGTTAAAGATGGTTGACATAGAAGTCGCCGACGAACCCATCATCTGATTCATCGCTTCCTGAACGGCACTGATGTGAATTTCGTTCAGCTCTTCAGCTGTCACATTCCCCTCGCCGCCAAGCATCAGATCTGCTATGACCTGAGCGTCCATCGTCTTAATGACAAGGGAGTTAATGCCTTGGAAACCATCCACATACTCTACATGGACAGCCACATGGGGTCTTGGAAACTCACTGTCCAAATCTTCCCGTCTAATCAGGGAAACCTTAGGAGTAGTGATATCGACCTTCTTGCCAAGCAGCGTCGACAAAGCTGTTGCCGCACTGCCGAAAGTGATATTACCAATCTCCCCAAGCGCATCCTCTTCCATTGGATCCAAATACTGATCAGCGGCCAGAGTCTCGCCTTCTCCGGAAGAATCTCCGTCCCCGGAAGATTGCCGCAGCAGTGCATCAATCTCTTCCTGCGACAAATAATCCTTACTCGTCATGATCTTCTTCCACTCCTTCACTTACAATCTCGTCGACCTGTACGGCTACACGGTCTCTGATAGTCCCTGGGCTGCCGATAAATTTTAGCTTCTCGCCTACTTTTACTTGAAGCCCATCCTCCACCCGCTTATCCAGCGTGATTACATCCCCTACCGACAGGCTCAGAAACTCCCGTATCGAGATGCTGGAAGCGCCAAGCTCTGCGACAATCGGCAGCTTGGCTTTGCTGACCCGGTTGCTGAGCATGTCCACTTCTTCCGGCGCACGGCTCTTCTTTTGTGATACGAACCAGTGATGAACGGATAGGCGTGACATAATCGGCTCAATGACAACATGCGGTATACACAAGTTAATCATACCCGTGGTATCACCAATTTTGGTGCTGAGTGATATCAAAGCAATTGTCTCGTTCGGAGAGACAATCTGCATGAATTGCGGATTCGTCTCCAACGCTTCCAATCTGGGGGAGATATCGACAACCGTTTTCCACGCTTCCTGTAAACTCTCGAATGCCCGGTTAAATATCCGTTCCATGACAATCGTTTCAATTTCCGTAAGTGAGCTGATTTTAGTTGGTGCTATACCTTGTCCGCCCAGCATGCGGTCCAGCATTGCATAGGCAACGTTGGGATGAACCTCAAGCACCATGCGGCCCTCGAGCGGATCCGCTTCGAAGATATTCAAGATCGTCATCTTCGGTATTGATCGGATAAACTCATCATAAGGAAGCTGCTCAACCTGCACCACGTTAATCTGTACGAAGGTACGCAGCTGGGCTGAGAAATACGTTGTCAGATAACGGGCAAAATTTTCATGTATACGGGTAAGGCTCCGAAGATGGTCTTTCGAGAAACGGACGGCACGTTTGAAATCATATGCGCGTATCTTCTTCGTGGTCTCTTCTTTCTTCAGTTCCTCGGCATCCATCTCACCGGACGAGAGAGCCGCGAGCAGCGCATCGATTTCATTTTGCGATAACACATCCACCATTTGTCTCACCCCCCTTAAAGAGCTGCAATTACATTCTGCCAGTAATATGTTAGATCATTGTTACGATAAAGTTAGTGACTTCAACTTTTGTCACTTTTCCTGCAGAAAGTTCCTTATTAATCGCATTTATCAGCTTGGCGCTGAGTGCATCCTTGCCCTGCGAGCCCTTAAGCTCCTCCGGCATCATGTCTGCAAGTTCGCGGATAATAATCGGCTTGATCTGAATATCTTTGATTTTGTCAAACTCTTCCTTGGACTTCTTGTCATCCAGCTGAAAGGCGAAGCTCATAACCACCAGGTAATCCGTATCCAGGAGATTCGTCTTGATATCCTGAATTTCTGTAGTCATTTCAACCCGCTCGTCTGCGCTTAGTTTCTTGGGTTCAACCTCGTGAACACTGTGCTCCGCTTTAAGCGCAGGATCTTCCTCACTGTTCATAAACTGGTTGTACAAAAACACCGCTACTACCGCAATCAAAGCAATGGCCAGCAGGATCGTAATCAGCCAAGGCAACATTTTCTTCATGATGATGGCCCCTCCGTTTGCTCGTTCCTGTATACAGCTGCCACCAAACCAATTCCTCTTAAGTAATCCTGGATCCGCTCCTGCAGCAAAGCCGCAGGCTCCGTTGCCACGAATTTTTTACCAGTCGTCAGCGTGATCAGTGTATCTGGAACTTCTTCAATCATTTCGATAAGAAGTGCGTTAACCATGATCTTGGTACCGTTAAGCCGTGTTACTTCAATCATGAGCTACCTCCCTATAATACCCGGGAGGCGGCTGGCGCCCCCCGTAATTAATGATCATTAACGCTTGAGATTAACAACTTCCTGCAGCACTTCATCCGATGTAGTAATGATTCTTGAGTTTGCCTGGAAACCGCGCTGTGCGGTGATCATTTCTGTAAATTCGTTAGTCAAATCAACGTTGGACATTTCCAGCTGGCCGGAAATAATTGCGCCTGTTCCTACTTCTATGTCTCCTGCTGTGCTGAGCACAACCTCGCCGTCAGGATGAGCGTTCGGCGTCATGCGGTAAAGGTTACCGCCGATCTTATCAAGACCGCTCGGGTTCGCTACCTTTACGACAGCAAGCTGGAAATCAGTAGGTTCACTGGTACCGTCCGCACTGACCGAGATAATCCGGCCATCTTGAGCGATCGAGAATGCTGTTACATCCTCTTCAAGAACAATTGGTTCGCCGTCAGCACTGAGAACGAACTGGCCGTCAGCATTGACAAGCTGCCGGTTGGCATCAAGTGTGAAGTTACCCGCACGAGTCAGGTAAGGTACCTCTTGATCAGGTGTAGACTTGACGGCGAAGAACCCGTCACCATCGATGCGTACATCCGTTGCAATGTTAGTCGTCATGGCGCTGCCAGGTGTATGAATGGTATCAATTGCCGAAAGAGTTACACCAAGGCCCACTTGCTTGGCATTTACACCGCCTGATGCTCCTTCTTCCGGTGCTGTCACACCCGATACGGTCTGGCTAAGGATATCTTTGAACATAACGCGGCTCGCCTTGAAGCCCACCGTGTTGACGTTGGCAATGTTGTTGCCGATTACGTCAAGCTTTGTCTGGAATGCTCTCATGCCGGATACGCCGGAATACATCGATCTTAACATAGGTTTGTTAGCCCCCTATTTGAATTTTGTTATGAATGGCCGCATCAATCGGTCAGCGGCCCCGGGCCTCCTGTAAGGTCCAGCCCTGATTATGAAAGAACGACGGCGCTATCAATCTGGGTGAAAATATTGCCTTCCAGCGATTTATGATCCATTGCTGTAACAACTGTTTTACTTGGAACGTTCACAATCATAGCGATGTCCCGGTACAGCACGAGTGAATCCTTGGCACCTTTGGCTTCCGCCTGGTTTAGCATATCCGCGATCCGGTTTAGCTGTTCAGGCTTCAGGCTAATCCCCCGCTGCTTCATCCGCACTTCGGCGTGATGACTGAACTTTAGCTCGCTTGCATTAAGATAGGTATCGAAGGAAACCGGTTTACTATCGGGAGCCGCTGGCTTACGAACGCCAATTGGCATGCCCTGAGAAGGATACAGGTGCCCAATACGCATGGCATCAGACATTGTCGACCTCCTCCTTCGGCTCGGAGATGGAGGTCACATATTCCATTGGAATCTTGGATTCACCACTCTGTGCATACTGGATGCCGTCACTGACTCCGACCGACTCCACAATGCCCTTCTTTGTGATGAGCGTTCCATTGGAGTCATATTCGAACCATTCAATCTGCTTGCCGATTAGCCCGCTAGCTGTACCAAGACTTTGGCGCAGTGCCGTCATTTCCTTGGACATGTTCATCAGCTGCTCCACTGAGGAGAACTGAGCCATCTGGGCAATAAAATCACGGTCCTGCATCGGCTGCATCGGATCCTGATTACGCAACTGGGTCACAAGAATTTTCAAGAAGTCATCCTTGCCGAGTGTTGAGCTTTCTGAACTCGCTTTGCCAGCCGCCTTTATGTTCGTGGAATTATAGTAAGGCCACACGTTGCGTGTTGATATAATGCTGTCGCCGCTCGACATGTTATCGTCACCTCCGTTCAATCATGGCTTATGCCTTGACGTTGATTGACCTGCCGTAGCCGAGTCCGTTAATGACCACTTGTTCGACTAGCTCGCCTTCAAAGGAGGGAGCTGAATCGTCGTGCAGACCGCCCTGCTTGCTCTTCTGCTGGAATGCCTGGCCGTTCCCTCCCCGCTGCTCGGGATTTTGGAAGGTCTGTCCCTGCACCGGATTGTGGGTTACCTCCAGCTTCTCAACTTGAAGACCCTGTGTTTGTAGTGATGCCCGCAATTGAACCATCTGGCTCTCAATCATGTCCCTGGCCATCACATTATCGGTTACAAATTGTGCGGTAAGCTGACCGTTTTGCATGGTGATCTTCACGTCCACCTGACCCAAATGCTCAGGCAGCAGTGTTAACCTTGCTTCTGACACGGCGTTGCCCTTCAACAGACCAAACTGCTTGACAAACGTACCGCTAACCGTTTCGGCGAACCGCTGTACAGGTACCTGTTCCGCTGCTGGCTGCTTGGCTTGCTCAGTACCGGCAGTCTTAACCGTTTCTTGTACAGCTGATCCAGTAGTTGTAACCGAAGTTGGCGAAGCCGTCTGATCCAGACTTGCCAGAGAATCAACTCCAGATAATGCTGCCGAATCACCCGCATCCTGAACGACCGCAGATAAGACTGTGATCGGTACCGGCTGCTGTCCAAGACGTCCAAGCATATTATCAGCTGGCGTGATGGACTTCGCCGTCTTGACGATCAGCTGCTCATTATTTTTCAAGTCAAGCCCGGAGTTTTTCATAGCCAAGTCATCATTGTCAACCTGTGTGCCAGTAGCATCAGCATTGAGGGTACCGTCCGCCAATTGCTTGATCTGCTCAAGTTTGCTGCTTATTGTTGTAAGCTGCTCTTTCGTTAAAGTTTTCAGCTGCCCTTCTTCAACTAGCGCCTTCAAAGCCGAAATTGTAAGAGCCGGCGTCTCTTCTGTCAACTGTACCGGAATCACAACTGAAGATAAGGGGAATAATGCTGACAACAGCTCATTTAATTCCGCTAGTTGTTCCTGCAGCTTCTCCAGTTGTCCAGCGTCGATTTCAGCGGCTGCCCCTTCATCAAGAAGAGCCAGCAGTTCATCGAGCTCTGCACTAAGCTTTTCCTCCGCAGTACCAGACATTATCCCGGCAAACCCGCCATTTACAGCCGTTACCGCAGCAGCCATGCCTTCTGCAGCAGATCCAGAGGCAGATGTTCCAGCCGGCTTGCCGACTGACTGAACTAGCATGTTTGCAAATCCCTTTCCTGCTTCAGTGACTCCTGTCTTAGCAGTCTGCTGCACGGGAACGGCCGACATTTGACCTATCATCATTTCCATATTGTTGTCACCTCCCTTCGTGTGTAATGAAGGCTTAGAACAAGGTATATATAATAGTAGTAATTTATTTACCCGACATAAGCTTAGTCATGAGCTGGGCAGTATATTTCTCATTCAGCTTGCTCATTTCATCCAAAATATTGGACCTGGCTTGGTCATTAACGGCGTTTAACGCCTGCAGAACCTTGGACGGACTCACTTCAGCCATTTGCAGCAGCAGTTTGGCAGCGCTAGCTGGCGGCATATTCCCAAATGTAGAGCTTACCTGTGTCTGATCCAGGAATGAACTGGAGCTTGTTGGCGTTGTCGTAGTCTGCTGTTCCTTCAACCTTGCTTGCAGAGCGGCAATCTGCTTATCCTTCACTGGCATTGTATCCTTCAGCATAACAGTTGCCTCAGCAGCGATCTTCGGATTCATTTTCTCCATAATGGAAGCACGGACATCAGGTCGCATGGCATCCATAATCAGCACCATTTCTTCGAGTGTCATACTCTGCAGGATAGGTGCCGCCTTACTTGCGGATAGTTGACCGAACATATTCGCCAATCCAGATATCCTTGCCTGATATTCCTCGTCAGACTGCTGCTGTACCGTTCCGACTTTATCCATCTCATCGAGCTTGGCCTGAAGCTCGGAGACAGCTTGCTCCTGGCCCTCAAGATCAGCCGATAGCTTGGCTACCTCTGCTTCCTTCTCAGCCAGCTTCTTCTCAAGCTCTTTCACCCGGTTACTATCCACTTCAGCAGCTTGCGTTTCTGTGTCAGATTCCTCTACCTGGGCATTAGGGTCCTTCGGCACTTCTGGCAGCACCTTCTCGAGAACAGGAACCTTGTTTCCGATCTCCAGAAATTTATTGCGCAGATCAATATTGAATAATGTCATCAGTACGCCGAGTAGAACGAGTGTAAAAAGGATTGGCGTCAGGAAGAACATAAACCGTTCCATGCCGCTGTAGCCTTTCTCCTTCTCCGTATCAGCCATGTAACTCCCTCCCTTGGCAGCGTTGTCCGAAAAGCCTGATTCCCGGCTTATTCGTTAGCCCACTCTGTATGCCCGTTTAACGTGCAGGCATAACGTAACGGACCGTTGCCATTTCGTCCAGCTCGTTTTGCTCTTTCAACCGCATAGCATGCATAAATTTATGCAATGCCTTTTCCTTTGCCTTCTCCCAAACCTTCTCATCCTTCATCTTATCGGATAAATTGGTCTGATTAATCTCGACGTTTTTGCGAGCATGCTTCACATCACTGGTCTTACGTTCAATAGATCCATCCAGATATTCAACATAGCTTTGGATGTTTTGAAGCTCCATCAAAGGAATTCCGCCGCCTGCAGCCGATTGAAGCCTCTCCATCCATTCCAATCGTTCCTCATTCAATCGTTTCAGGTTATCTACCTCAGATTGAAGCTTTCCAAGTGCTGACGAGAGCATCCATTCCGCCTGAGTTTTTTCACTGTGTTTCAAATCCACGATTTTTTGGTAAGGATATAGGTAATGCTTCATTCCTGGGCTCAGCCTCCGCCAAATTCTTTTAGAAGCCTTTCCTGCACATCCGCGAGACTAACCTTTTCATTCGTCTTCTGCTGCGTGAATGAACGGATGGTGTCATAGAAGGCGATCGATTGGTCGATTTCTTCGTTGGAGCCGCGTTGATAAGCTCCGATATTAATTAAATCTTCTGAATCCCGGTATATGGCAAGCAGTCTTTTAAGCGTATTAGCTGCATCCTTTTGCTGATCGGATACAATCTCGTTCATAACCCGGCTTACCGAAGCCAGTACATCAATGGCAGGAAAATGGCCCTTGGTGGCCAGGCTCCGGCTAAGAACGATGTGCCCGTCCAAAATCCCGCGAACCGCATCGGCAATCGGTTCATTCATATCGTCGCCATCAACAAGGACGGTATAAAATGCTGTGATCGAGCCAGTCGGTCCGGTTCCTGCCCTCTCAAGCAGCTTGGGCAGTGTTGCAAAAACAGACGGCGTATACCCTCTTGTCGCAGGGGGCTCACCAATAGCCAAGCCTACTTCACGCTGCGCCATGGCAAAACGGGTCACGGAATCCATCATCAGCATCACATTCAAGCCGCGGTCACGGAAGTATTCGGCAATAGTCGTCGCGATTAGCGCACCCTTAATGCGAATTAAGGCCGGCTGATCTGAAGTTGCTACAATAACAACCGAGCGTGCCAATCCTTCAGGACCAAGGTCCTTCTCCACAAACTCAAGCACCTCACGGCCACGCTCACCAATCAACGCAATTACGTTGACGTCGGCCGATGTGTTGCGGGCTATCATGCCGAGCAGGGTGCTCTTGCCGACACCCGAACCGGCAAATATACCGACCCGCTGCCCGCGTCCAACAGTTAACAAGCCGTCAATCGCCTTCACACCAATCCCGAGCGGCTCTGTTACCCGCGGTCTGAAAAGCGGGTTGCTGGGCGCATTATGTGTAGAATAATGCGGCATTCGTGTTGGAATAAAGGAGCCGTCAAGCGGCTGGCCGAGCCCGTCGAGCACTTTGCCTAGGAGCTCCGATCCGACCTGTACAGTAAGCGGTTTGCCTGTTCCCACAACATCGCAGCCAGGACCGATCGCATGCAGCTCGCCAAGAGGCATAAGAATAACCTTGTTATCCCGGAAACCAACAACCTCTGCTTTCAGAGGCTTGGCTGATTTTGCGGGATAGATATAACACACATCACCAACACTTGCGTCCGGCCCCTCCGATTCAACAGTAAGCCCGATCACCTGTGTAACTTTTCCGTTAACGCGAACAGGATCAAGCTGCCGGAGATGCTCTGTATACTTATTACTGTCAAGTCGCGAATTCATGATCATCCGCCTGCCTCTGCTCTTCACTTTGGAGTGCGATCTGTATCAGCTCGCGTTTGATTTCTTCCAACTGGGTATCGATACGTGCGTCGATGCTTCCGAATGATGACCGGATAACACAGCCATGATCCTTAACCGTCGCATCAGGCACAATCTGCAGTTCAGCCTGAGAATCAACAGCGAGACTTAATTCTTCTCTGGCTGCTTGCACGAACGCCAGCTGAGACGGGGCTACACATAGGGTTATCACGCCTTGTTCCCTTCTGCGCTGCAGTGATTTACGTGCCAGCTCAACCGCGATCTCCGGCGAGACCGTCAGCTGCTGGCCGATAATTTTCTCTGCAATTCTGGTACTGAGCTCAACAAGGAAAGGCTCCGCTTCCTGAATGATCTGTTCTTTTAGCCGGTAGGCATTATCTAGCAAACTACCCGCCTCGGCAAGACGTGCTTCCCACAGCTGCTTCACTTCTTGGACGGCATGATTCTGGCCTTCCAAGTAGCCTTGTTCAAAGCCGGCTTCTCTTGCCGACTCCGCTAACTGCAAGTCCTGATCTCTTCTCTCCTGCCACCACTGCTCGATCTGATCATTGGCCTCTTGAAGGCGTCGTTCCGCTTCTTCTGTTGCATCTGCTACCCGCTGTTCGGCAACGATTTCGGCATCTCTTAAAATCTGTTCCTTCAATGATATCGTCTCTTGATCCGGAGCCTGCTGTTCCTCTTCCTCCGCCCCCGCCGTATCATACGGCCGGCTTGCATGGTGCTTCGTCCACTCAAGCAGCTTCAGTTCTTCAAGAGATACAACATGCGAGGATTTAATCAAATTAGACAATGATATCATCTCCTCCACCGCGGGCAATGATAATTTCTCCAGACTCTTCGAGTCTGCGGATTGTTGCTACGATGCGCGTCTGTGCTTCTTCAACATCACGCAGCCTCACAGGGCCCATGAACTCCATCTCTTCTTTGAATGTCTCTGCCATCCGCTTGGACATATTCTGGAAGATCGATTCTCTGACCTCTTCGCTCGCCACCTTGAGTGCAAGCTGCAGATCGGCATTTTCGATATCGCGGATAATCCGCTGGATAGAACGATTGTCGATGTTGACGATATCCTCGAAGACAAACATCCGCTTCTTGATTTCCTCGGCAAGCTCCGGATCCTGAATTTCCAGGGAATCGAGAATAGTACGTTCTGTCCCTCGGTCGACACCATTCAGAATTTGTACAATGGACTCAATTCCGCCTGCAATTGTGTAATCCTGAGTAACAGTCGACGACAACTTCTGTTCCAGCACCCGTTCAACCTGCGATATTACTTCAGGAGATGTGCTGTCCATAAGAGCAATCCGGCGGGCAACCTCAGCCTGCTTTTCCTGCGGAAGCGATGATAAAATGGCAGAGGCTTGGTCAGCCTGCAAATAAGACAAGACGAGCGCAATAGTCTGAGCATTCTCATTTTGTATAAAGTTAAGAATTTGCGTTGGATCTGCTTTTCTAGCAAAATCGAACGGGCGCACCTGCAAGGTTGCAGTCAGCCTGTTGATAACCTCAAGCGCTTTACCTTCGCCAAGCGCCTGTTCAAGAATTTGCTTGGCATATTGAATGCCGCCCTGCGAAATATATTCTTGAGCCATACAAATCTGATGAAACTCAGCCAGTATGGCATCCTTTTCTCCACTGTCCACCTTGCGGACATTCGCAATTTCGAGCGTAAGCTGCTCAATTTCCTCTTCGCGCAGATGCTTGAAGATTTGAGCAGATACTTCAGGACCAAGGGTGATCAGCAAGATAGCCGCCTTTTGCCGTCCCGTTAACCCCTGGAAACTTGCTGCTTTTGCCAATTAATTCACCCCTATTCATCCACTAGCCAAGTACGAAGGAGATTGACGAATTCATCCGGCTTCTTGTTAGCGAGCTGTTCAAGCTGTTTCCGCACTTGGCTCTCCGATGTAACCTGATCAAGGTCGATCGTCGGAAGCTCGACTCTGTTCGGCTGAATCATCTCTTCTTCAGCTTCCAGCGCCTCTGCACGCTTACGCTTGCGGAGAATGAAGAACACCGCACCGCCAGCAAGTGCCAGCACTGCTACCGCTATACCAATCACCCAAGCAAGCGGCATGCCGCTTGAAGCAGCAGAATCGGTCGCACCTACGAATGGCTGTGTTATAATGGAAACTTTTCGCTGCATGACCGTATCATCTTCAACGTTCTGACCAGACTCCCGCAACTGAGCACGCACCATCTCCGTCAAGTAAGATGTAACAATGGCAGTATTGTCTTCAGACAATGCTCCCTCCTGAACACCAATACCGATGGACAGATCCTTCAAGACATAAGGTGAAGAAACGATATCATTCTGAATCCGGCTCACTTCATAGTTTGTCGTACGGGAATTACTCTCGGCTGTTGATCCGCCCGTGCCTTCATTAGCCTGATAGCCAGGAACGTCCGTTTCGCCTGTCCCAGCCACACCACCTTGAGCGTCACCGCCGGTACTTGTACTGTTCTGCGTCTGTTCACTGATAATAATCCCATTATTGTTGTTGTTTTCCAGAGGCTGAACAAGGTTTTGCCTTGATGTCTTCTGGTCGAAGTTCATCGTACTCGTCACGCTGATTACAATGTTCTCCTGGCCCAAAATAGTTCCAAGGAACTGCTGAATGTTGCGTTTCAGATCAGCCTCATACTTTTGTTGAACTTGAAACTGTGCATCTACTGCGGCAGAAGCCAGCGCAGATCCTCCTGTTATTTTGGAGGAAGCAATCAATTCTCCCTGCTGGCTCGAAATCGTGATGTCATCTACCGAGAGGTTAGGGACTGCTGTTTTCACCAGGTTGTAGTAACCATCAATCTGTTCCTGGGTCGGCCTAAAGCCTGGCTTAAAGGTCATCATAATGGAAGCTGATGCATTCTCCTGTTCCGCAGGATTCAGGAACACGGATTCTTTAGGCAGATTAATCAGCACATTTGACTTCTGAACGCCTGTCATATCGTTGAGCAGCTGCTGTATTTCACCATTCAACGCATTCTTATACCGGACACCGAACTCATTATCGGTCATACCGAACTGTGATGATCCTTCGCTGAACTCTTCAAAGCCAATGGAGCCATTTTGCACCATGCCCTGCGAGCCCACATTCACCTTAACCCGGTTTGCATCAGAGGCCGGTACCGAAATGCTGCTCCCATCAGGTCCCAGCTGATATGGTATTCCGCTCCCGTCAAGGTACTCCATGATAGCAGCCGCATCAGCTGCATCCAATCCCTTGAAGGCCAATTCGTATTCTGTCCTCGAGAACATATAGGTCAGAAGGATTATCGCAAGGATCAGGCCGCCTAACGTCGCACCCAGCATCACCTTTTGTTTCTTGCTAAACTGCTGCCAATACTGAGAGACACGTTCTCGATATTGGGCCCATTTCTCGTTCACAATTCCACCTCACCCAGTTACTTTGCTAAGTCAAAAGTGCGATCAAATTTGCATCCGCATGATCTCTTGATAAGCCTCGATCGCCTTATTGCGTACTTGAGCGGTGAGCTGAAGACCGAGTTTGGCCTGCTCGGAGACAATCATTACTTCGGATACATCTGCTTGACCAATAATAAATTTATCCGTTATCTCTTGAACACCCTTTTCCTGTTCCGCAACGCTATTGATCGCATTTTGCAGGAAGCTGCCAAAACTCTTGGCTGCTTCAGCCGGTGTTGTCTTGGACGCGGAGCCTGCTTCTGTTAATTTCAGAGGTGCAGCTGTACCGACTAACGCGTTCGTGATCATTATAAACCCTCCATGTTAGGAAATTATTTGCCTATCTCTAATGCTTTCATAAACATTGATTTTGTCGAATTAAGGGCCGTTACGTTCGCCTCATAAGAGCGTGTGGCGGATATCATATCCACCATCTCTTTCAAGACATCCACATTAGGCATTTTTACATACCCGTCAGCGTCCGCATCCGGATGGGTCGGGTTATACACCAGCTTTGGCGGCGTACGGTCTTCCATGATTTTTGTAACCTTCACACCATTTGAGCGGCCGCTACCGCCTTCTAGCTTCTGATCAAGCACATCAGCAAACGAGCCTTTCACAGGTGACATCACTACCATTTTCCTAGCGTAGGGCTGAAACTCGCCATTCACCACTTTACCGCGAGTTGTTTCTGCGTTGGCTATATTGGATGAAATGACATCCATCCGCAGCCTCTGAGCCGTTAAGGCTGAAGCACTCGCATCAAATCCATTCGTAAGTCTCATTGTTATACCGCTCTCCCTTCAACGCCTATTCGCATCATACTCATTTCGTGATTCAACTGCTGGACTAATGCATTATATCGGAGTTGATTCTTAGCGAGAAGTGACATTTCTCGATCAATGTCGACATTGTTTACATTATTATTCATGACAGATATTTGATCCGTTACCAGCTTTGGCGTCAGGGCTTGGGAATTTGGACCGATTGGAATATGCTTCTCATTGGTCTTCCTTCCTGCCAACTGCTTCATCGGCCCGAAACCATTCATTTGCTTCTCCAAGATTGACTCAAACACTACTTCCGACCGTTTAAAATATGGCGTATCAACGTTAGCCACATTGTTCGAGATGACCTGCTGTCTCATTTCTGCAGCACCGATTGCAGTTGTAAGTCGATTGAATCCTGCACCATTCAATACGTTCAACTATCGTCCACCACTTTCTCCGTCAATTATCTAAGCTATGTATTCAACAGAACACTCCTCATTCCTTCTAAATTCGACAAACCTTTATTAAAAAAATGAGAGCGAGGTGTCGATTGATGCCGATAAACTAATATTCCATATTTTCCTAACTTGGGACAATAAGAAAAAAGCCCTATCTTTGTTAAAGAAATAGGGCTTTTTTCTTATTTTCTTGTAATTTATTTGTAATTTTAGATCTTGATCTTATCCAACTCCTGTAACAGCTGGTCATTTAATATTTTTATATAGGTGCCTTTCATACCAAGTGACCGGGTCTCAATGACTCCCGCACTTTCCAGCTTGCGTAGAGCATTTACGATAACCGATCTTGTAATTCCCACCCGATCTGCCACTTTCGAAGCGACTAACAGGCCTTCCTTACCATCGAGCTCTTCAAAAATATGCTCAACCGCCTCTAATTCACTAAAGGACAAGGAATTAACCGCTACCGAAACCACTGCACGGCTCCGGGCCTCTAATTCTATTTCTTCTGCTCTCTCTCGCAGAATTTCCATCCCTACAATCGTAGATCCGTATTCCGCAAGAATTAAATCATCATCATTGAAAGCGGTCTGCTGTCTTGTCAGCACCAGTGTTCCGAGCCGGTCGCCCCCCCCAATGATTGGCACGACGGTCATGATCTCCTGAGCGGAAACATCCGGAAAGGTTTCAACGATACCGCTGTCTAGCTGCACATTCGTAACCGTTTCGTTCATTTGCAGGAAACGATCATTGGTTTCTACAGGAAACCTCGTCTCGCCAGAAGTAGCTGCCCGCAATCGCTCATGTTCCCATGCGCCTACAGCATCACAGCCCAGCAGCTTGCCTCTTCTGCTGACAACGAATACATGTGCCTGAATGGTTGAACACAGCACCTCGGCCATCTCACGGAAATTCAGCGCCTTGCCCGCAGCCCGCTGCAACAGACGGTTAAGTGTCCGTGTCTTCGCTAATAAACTCATTTCCTGCCCCCCACAATGTTTACACTACAAAATATATTGGCTTAAATCTCGATTCTGTGCGATATCGCCAACCTTATCCCTTACATATTCCGGTGTAATGACCATCTGCTCAAGAGAAAGCTCAGGTGCTTCAAAGGAAAGATCCTCTAACAGCTTCTCCAAAATGGTATGCAGCCGCCTTGCCCCAATGTTCTCCGTATTCCGGTTTACATCTGCCGCTATGCCGGCAAGCTCCCTGATCGCTTCCTCGGAAAACTCCACACGGATTCCCTCTGTTTCGAGCAGAGCCGTGTACTGCTTCGTAAGTGCATTCTTGGGCTCAGTCAATATACTGACAAAGTCGTCTAGTGTTAGATTGCTCAGCTCCACGCGAATCGGGAATCGGCCCTGAAGCTCGGGTATAAGATCCGCCGGCTTGGCAATATGGAAAGCTCCTGCTGCAATGAACAGCACATAATCTGTTTTGACCGGTCCATATTTGGTCATTACAGTCGATCCTTCCACAATTGGCAGAATATCACGCTGTACGCCCTCTCTTGACACATCCGGACCACTTCCGCGGGATGGGCTGGCAATTTTATCAATTTCATCGATAAAAATAATCCCTGTCTGCTCTGCACGCCGCGTCGATTCCTGGATGACATCGTCCATATCAATCAGCTTCTGTGCTTCTTCATGCGTCAGCACCTTCCGCGCTTCCCTAACCTGAAGCTTACGCTTCTTCATCCGTTTCGGAAGAAACTGCCCGAACATTTCCTGCATATTCATGCCCATATTTTCCATCCCTTGACCGGACAGCATATCGAGCATATTCGGACTGGCATCCTCTACTTCAATTTCGATCACCTCGTCCTCCAGCTTGCCTTGCGCAAGCTGCTCTTTGACCTGCTTGCGCCGTTCAGACACTGAAGCATCCGCCTCTTCCTCTTCCGGCTGCTGCTGATTTTGATTGCCAAACAGCATTTCGAGCGGATTGCGGCCTGTCTTGGGCTTGCTGGCACCAGGCACGAGCAGGGAAACGATACGGTCGTTAGCCAGCTTCTCCGCTTTATCACGGACCTGTTCTGTCTTCTCGGCCTTTACCATACGGATTGAAGTCTCAACCAGATCACGCACCATCGACTCTACATCCCTGCCAACGTAACCGACTTCCGTGAATTTGGTCGCCTCCACTTTAACAAAAGGAGCATTCACCAGCTTAGCCAGCCGTCTCGCTATCTCCGTCTTACCTACACCGGTTGGGCCGATCATCAGGATATTCTTCGGGACTATCTCATCCCGCAATGATTCCTCCAGCCTGCTTCTGCGGTAACGGTTGCGTAACGCAATTGCCACCGACCGCTTGGCCGCCTTCTGGCCAACTATATATTTATCGAGCTCAGCCACGATCTGGCGTGGCGTCAGCGCCTCATTGCCCATTCGACATACCTCCGATTCTGTGCCGCTGCCGGCACGCGGGAATTAGACTTCTTCAACGATAATATTACGGTTGGTAAATACACAAATATCGGCAGCAGTTTCGAGTGCAAACTGAGCCATTTCCTTGGCATTCAGATGAGGTGCATGCGCTTTAAGCGCTCTGGCTGCAGCCAGAGCGAAGCTGCCGCCAGACCCGATAGCCAGTATCCCGTCATCCGGTTCTATGATCTCACCATTACCAGACAGCAGCAGCAGACCATTGTTATCCATAACGAGCATCATCGCCTCGAGCCGGCGCAACACACGATCGGAACGCCATTCCTTGGTCATTTCTACCGCCGCACGCTGCAAATTGCCGTGATGCTCCTCAAGCTTGCCTTCAAACTTCTCGAACAAGGTAATAGCATCGGCCACCGATCCGGCAAATCCGGCAACGACCTGTCCTCTATACAGCCTTCTAACCTTCTTAGCCGAGCCTTTCATCACCATACTGTTTCCGAAGGTTACCTGACCGTCACCCGCGATGGCGCCCTTTCCTTCGTGACGAACCGCACAGATCGTTGTGGCATGAAACTGCATTTCCACTTTCCGCTCACACCTTCCGTATTATAGTGGAGGCTTACCCGCTCCCGATTGCTATGCATCTGATATGTTAAAGATCTCCGTTTAAGACGGCTGATCCATATATTCCGCTTTAAACTGCTCCAACTTCTCCAAAGCCCTGCCCGCAATGGCTTCATTCTTATCCTTCTTGTTACGGATTTTTGTGCCGAGGGGCGGGAAAAGCCCGAAGTTGGCATTCATCGGCTGAAAATGCTTGAAGTCTGCTGTTGTGATATACTGCGCCATACTGCCAAGGGTCGTCTCCGCGGGCAGTACCAACGGTTCAAGTCCTCTAGCCATACGTCCGGCATTCAAGCCCGCGATAAGGCCCGATGCAGCAGATTCGACATATCCTTCTACACCTGTCATCTGGCCGGCGAAGAAGAGATTCTCTCTGCCCTTGAACTGATAAGTCTTTTCCAGAAGCTTCGGAGAGTTAATGAAGGTATTGCGGTGCATGACGCCATAGCGGACAAACTCCGCATTTTCCAGTCCAGGTATTAAGGAGAATACACGCTTCTGCTCTCCCCACTTAAGATGGGTTTGAAAACCTACCAAGTTATACAGCGTACCAGCTGCATTATCCTGCCTTAGCTGTACGACCGCGTAAGGAAGTTTGCCTGTATGCGGATTAATGAGTCCAACCGGCTTCATGGGTCCGAATAACAGCGTCTGGCGCCCCCTTGATGCAATTACTTCAACCGGCATACACCCTTCAAAATATACTTCCTTCTCAAATTCCTTCAAGGCAGCAGTTTCTGCTGTAATTAGGGCATCATAAAACGTGTTGAATTCATCCTCTGTCATCGGACAATTAAGATAAGCCGCTTCTCCCTTGTCATATCGGGAAGCCAGATAGACCTTGTTCATGTCCACAGACTCCTTCTCCACGATCGGAGCTGCAGCATCGTAGAAGTAAAAATACGATTCGCCGAGCAGGCGCTGGATCTTCTCTGATAATGCTGGAGACGTCAGGGGGCCTGTAGCAATCACAGTTATCCCGTCTTCCGGAATATCGGTAAGCTCCTCATTGCGCACTTCGATCAGAGGATGATTGCGGAGCGCTTCTGTCACCGCACCCGAGAAGCCGTCACGGTCAACCGCAAGCGCGCCCCCGGCCGGCACAGCATGACGATCCGCCGAGCTCAGAATAAGGGAGTCCATCCGCCGCATTTCTTCCTTTAATACACCAACGGCATTGGTAAGACCATTAGCGCGGAGGCTATTGCTGCAGACGAGCTCTGCAAATTTATCGGTATGGTGAGCAGGCGTCCGTGTGACCGGCCGCATCTCAACCAACACGACAGGCACACCTTGAGAAGCAATCTGCCAGGCAGCTTCGCTTCCGGCAAGCCCTGCTCCAATTACTGTTACCTTCTTAACCTGATTCAACTTAAATTCCTTCCTTTCCAGCTCAACCGGCTGTAGACTGCTGCTTTAATTTCCGGCTTGTAATCTGCTATTCAGCCTGCTCCTGATCATCCGGAAGCTCCTCCGAATGACTGCACTGCGTACACAGCAGCTTCCCGCCGGAGCGGTTGCGCTTTTCCACCATAAGCGTACTGCATTCCGGACACGGCTTGTCGGTCGGCTTATCCCAGGATACATAATCGCAGCCGGGATATTGATCACAGCCGTAGAAGATTCTCCCCTTCTTGCTGCGCCGTTCGATGATTTTGCCCTCGGCGCATTTCGGACACTTTACGCCAATGTCCTTGACAATAGGCTTTGTATTACGGCAGTCAGGAAATCCCGAGCAGGCCAGGAACTTGCCGAACCGTCCCATTTTATACACAAGATGACGGCCGCATTTTTCACAAATTTCGTCTGAGACCTCGTCCTGAATTTCCACTTCCTTCATTTCATCCTCAGCGACCTCAAGCCGCTTCTCGAACGATTCGTAGAAGGCTGCCAGAACCTTAACCCAATCTTCCTTGCCATCCTCCACGCTGTCCAGATCGCCTTCCATATGGGCGGTAAATTCAGCGTCCAATATTTCCGGGAAGAACTCCTCCATTAGCTGTATGACCAGCTCGCCGAGCTCAGTCGGGACAAATTTCTTCTCTTCAATCGCCACGTAACCGCGCTTCTGAATGGTCTCCAGTGTAGGGGCATACGTACTTGGCCTGCCGATCCCCAGTTCCTCCAGCGTACGAACCAGCCTTGCCTCCGTATAGCGTGGAGGCGGCTGGGTGAAGTGCTGCTTCGGATCGACAGCTTGCTTCTCCGCTATATCCCCCTGCTTGAGAGGCGGAAGAAACTTGTCTTCCTCTGTAGTGCCGTCATCGTTCCCCTCAACATATACCTTCATAAAGCCGTGGAACTTCACCTTCGAGCCGACTGCCCGGAACGTAACGGGGCCGACTGCAATATCGACAGTCATTGTGTCAAGAACGGCTGAGGACATCTGGCTCGCCAGGAACCGTTCCCAGATCAGCTTATACAAGCGCATCTGGTCACGCGTCAGAAAAGGCTTCATCTCATCGGGTCCCCTGAGAACCGAAGTAGGACGGATAGCCTCATGCGCATCCTGGGCATTGGCGTTCTTACGGACGTAATTGCGAAACTGCTCGGGTGCGTATGGCTCACCGAATTTATCGATGATGTACTCCTTGGCTTCCTCCTGTGCGACAGGGGAAATACGAGTCGAATCTGTACGCATATAAGTGATGAGACCGACAGTGCCTTCCTTGCCTAAATCTACACCCTCGTAAAGCTGCTGGGCAACTGACATCGTTTTGGCAGCACGAAACCCGAGCTTGCGGGCAGCCTCCTGCTGAAGCGAGCTTGTTATAAAGGGCGGTGCCGGATTCCGGAGCCTTTCCTTCTCCTTAACTTCCTGAACCACAAAGTCAGAACCATCCATAGCCTGCAGCACCTGCTGAACGTCAGCTTCGCTGGAAAGCTCCTTCTTCTCCCCATTCATGGCATAAAACTTGGCCTCAAAAGCCGATTTTCCGTGCATCAGAGACGCTGTAATCGACCAGTATTCTTCTGGCACGAAAGCGTCTATTTCATTCTCCCGGTCAATAATAAGCTTCACTGCAACCGACTGTACCCGGCCGGCCGACAGACCCTTCTTCACTTTCTTCCATAATAAAGGGCTGATCTTATAACCTACAAGACGGTCTAGTATACGCCGTGCCTGCTGGGCATTAACCAGATCCATATTAATTGGTCTTGGTGATTTGAACGCATCCTTGACCGCCTGCTTTGTAATTTCGTTAAATACGACCCGGCATGTTTCCGTTTCATCGAGATCCAGATAGTGGGCCAAATGCCACGCGATCGCCTCGCCTTCGCGATCAGGGTCAGCCGCCAGATATATTTTCTTGACTTTTTTACTGGCATCCTTAAGCTCTTTGAGGACACTGCCTTTTCCGCGGATCGTAATGTATTTGGGCTCAAAGCCTTTCTCGACTTCTACACCGATCTGGCTTTTGGGCAAATCCCGGATATGCCCCATCGAAGCTTTTACGATAAATTTACTGCCTAAATATTTGCCGATTGTCTTCGCTTTTGCGGGTGATTCCACAATAACCAATGAATCCGCCATACTGCCCCTCCTCCCGACAATGGTTCTGTAAAATGCGCTAAACGGCGCTATATAATGAACCCGGATGTTGTTCGATTTTATGTTTTATAGATAAATTTATCAGAAGTGCGTGTAAATGTCCAAAAGCCATACCGGTAAGCTCACACAGCTCATCCGCCGTGCGCGGCTGATCGCCCAGCAGGCTCAGTATCAGAGCTTCGGCATCAGTCACCTGGCCCGCCTTATCCGGCAGCTGTCTGCTGTTGTCCTGTTTCGGTGACTCCGCTTCCTGCGCTGCATTATTGTCACACGTGGGCGGGTCGCTTAATGCTGACCGAATGACCTCAGGCTCTGCCGTCCTGATAATATGTGATAAAATCGGCTCCACTCCTGTTAGAAGTGCGGCCTCACCGCGGGTGATCAGCTCGTTCGCCCCTTCGCTCTTGATAGCGCCAAGCGGGCCAGGAACGGCAAACACCTCGCGGTTATAATCCACTGCCTGACCCGCGGTAATCAGAGATCCGCTTCCCTTGGTCGCCTCCACAACTACGGTCGCGCTAGATAGACCCGCAATTATCCGGTTGCGCTGGGGAAACATCCCCGGATGAAAAGGGCTGCCAACAGGATATTCTGACAGGATCAGTCCCCGCTCTGCAATAGCCCTGTACAACGATGCGTTCTGCGGCGGGTAAATCCGGTTAACTGGCGTACCAAGTACAGCGATCGTGCTTCCCGTGCCTGCTAACGCTCCCTCATGGGCATAAGCATCAATACCTTTGGCCATTCCGCTTACTACCGTAATTCCTGCATGTGACAGCTCACCCGCAAGCTTCATTGCCTGTCGCCTTCCGTAAGCCGTTGGCCCCCTGGTACCTACTATAGACGCTGCTGGAGAGACTAACAGCTCCTCACGGCCGATATAATAGATAACCCAGGGTGGATCAGCGATTTGCCTGAGCATCTCAGGATAATTCGTATCCAGCACGGTCATCCAGCGAATTTGTGCTTCCTTGTAGTAGTAAGAACGCCTTATGAAAAACGATCGGTTCATCGTTTCGGCTGCGGCAGCCGCCTGAGATCTATTCAATCCCGCTTCCCGCCATGCCTCTTGAGAGAAGGCCAGGCAGCGTCGAAGAAGCCCCTGTTTAACCAGCTTGCGTATCGTCTGAGCGCCAATCCCCCTGGTTTCATGCAGCGTAAAAATGATTTCTCTGTCTGACCATTCCATTAAATCCTTCGTTGCCATTCAAAGCCACTCCTTCTCAGGACCGGCAGGCATTCACTTTCTCTTCATTAGAAATACACAATATTCAGTGAACTCCATACCTTATTGTGCTTCACTCGGGAAAAGAATGCAAGCGCGGCCATAATAATCACTCTCTGCCACTCGTCATCAACCTGCTTGGAAGCGTGAGCGGACAAAAAAAAGACAGCCTCCCGTCACCTTGTCTCAAGGTGTTGGAAGGCTGCCCGCCTTCTAACTAGATATTCATTTAACTGCTTATTTGCAGGTAACGCACTTGTCGAGAAGACCCTTCTCTTCCAAAACGCTGACAAGAGTTGCACCCATCTCGGAAGGTGTAGGCGAAACCTTGACACCACAGGCTTCCAGTGTTGCGATCTTCTCAGCAGCTGTGCCTTTGCCGCCCGAGATAATCGCACCGGCATGTCCCATCCGCTTGCCAGGAGGAGCAGTAGCACCGCCGATAAAGCCGACGACCGGCTTCGTCATGTTTGCTTTAATCCACTCTGCAGCTTCTTCCTCAGCGGTACCGCCGATTTCACCGATCATGATGACAGCATACGTGTCCGGATCATCATTAAACATCGACAGAATATCGATAAACTCGGAGCCTTTAACCGGGTCACCGCCGATACCAACCGCCGAGGATTGGCCGATGCCGCGTGTTGTAAGCTGATGTACCGCTTCATAGGTCAGCGTACCGCTGCGGGAGACAACACCGACATGGCCTTTTCTGTGAATGTAGCCCGGCATAATGCCGATTTTGCACTCGTCTGGCGTAATCACGCCTGGACAGTTCGGGCCGATCAAGCGTGTCTTGCGGCCTTCCATATACCGGCTGACCTTTACCATGTCAAGAACCGGAATGCCCTCTGTAATACAGATAACAAGCTCCAGCTCCGCATCAACCGCTTCCATAATCGCATCCGCCGCGAAAGCTGGTGGAACGTAGATGACCGAAGCCGTGGCGCCGGTTGCTGAAACCGCTTCATTAACAGTGTTGAATACCGGGAGAGAAACCGTACTGCCATTCTCCAATGTGATATCCACATTAGTGCCGCCTTTGCCCGGCGATGTACCGCCTACCATTTGCGTGCCATAGTCCAGCGCGCCCTTGGCATGGAACAGGGCGGTTTTGCCTGTAATGCCTTGCGTAATGACTTTCGTATTTTTATCTACCAAAATGCTCATCGAAGGCTCACATCCCCTATATGAATTCGTGCGGTAAACTGCTCCTTCAGTCTGATCAGAAGCCTGTCAGACAGCCGCCGGATATCCGTCTCCGGACAGCCCTGCTTATGCACTTGTTACTTTACGAGTTCAACGATCTTCTGAGCGCCGTCTGCCATCGAATCCGCAGCGACGATATTGAGTCCCGATTCGTTCAGGATCTTCTTGCCGAGGTCCACGTTCGTGCCCTCAAGACGGACAACAAGTGGACGGCTGAGACCAAGCTCCTTGGCTGCTGCCACAACACCTTCAGCTATCACGTCACAGCGCATAATGCCGCCGAAAATGTTGACGAATATTCCTTTAACCTGCTCATCGGACAAGATAATTTTGAACGCTTCAGTAACCTTCTCCTTGGTGGCACCGCCCCCTACGTCGAGGAAGTTTGCCGGGTCTCCACCGTAATATTTGATGATGTCCATCGTAGCCATCGCCAGTCCGGCACCATTAACCATACAGCCGATATTGCCATCCAGCGCTATGTAGCTCAAATCGAATTTGGAAGCCTGTATTTCCTTCTCGTCTTCTTCGTCCAGATCACGAAGCTCCAGGATATCGGCATGCCGGTAAAGCGCATTCGAATCAAAATTCAGCTTGGCATCGAGCGCCATGACATTGCCGTCTCCGGTTACAACTAGCGGATTGATCTCTGCAATCGAGCAGTCCTTGTCCACAAAAGCCGTATACAAAGCCGTCATAAACTGCACCGCTTTATTTACGAGCTCCTTCGGAATATTGATCGCGTAAGCAAGCTTGCGCGCCTGGAACGGCTGCAGTCCGACTGCCGGGTCAATCACTTCCTTGAAAATCTTCTCCGGTGTATGCGCAGCTACCTCTTCAATCTCAGTGCCGCCTTCCTCCGAAGCCATCATGACGACGCGGCCTGTACCGCGGTCAACCACGACGCCAACATAATATTCCTTCTTGATGTCGCAGCCTTGCTCAATAAGCAAGCGCTTTACTTCTTTGCCTTCAGGGCCCGTCTGATGCGTCACCAACGTCTTTCCTAAAATATCTCCCGCGTACTGCCGGACCTCGTCGAGGCTCTTGGCAACCTTAACACCGCCTGCCTTACCGCGTCCGCCTGCATGGATTTGCGCTTTCACCACGACTACCGGTGTACCAAGCGCTTGTGCCGCTTCTACAGCCTCATCAACTGTGAAAGCGACTTTGCCTTCCGGTACTGCGACCCCGTATTGCTTCAGGACTTCTTTGCCTTGATACTCATGGATATTCATTACCGAAATCCTCCCTATCCGCAGCTTCAGTCTCGATATGTACACAGACCATTGTTATTGTAACATGATTCCAATCGGCTTTCCTTATTTTTTCGCATAAAATCCCACAGCTTTTTTTATGCGAATTTGATATGGGTATCATCTCGAATTGCGAATGGAACCCATTGGGCTCAGGCCGCACCCCCTCTTATTATGGTCGGACAATCATTATTTTACCATAACTTTTTCCAATTTCCGTTAGACTATACTACTGCTTCTATTACTAGGGCTGCCCTTCAGAGAAAGAATTGACAGGGTCCCTCATCATCCATTAGACTATCATCAACAATCGAATGACGTGCGGCCAACGCCGCTCAACGTTAGAGGAACGTAAGGAAGCACCTTCATCCGCTATGTGATGGAGGTGCTTTTTGTTATGTATACAAGAATGCTGTGTGCGGCAGTACAAGGTGTGGAAGGTCGGTTGATCGAGGTAGAGGTCGACATTTCTCCTGGATTGCCGCAGGTTAATATTGTGGGTCTGCCTGACCCGGCTGTGCGTGAATCCGTTGAACGTGTGCGCGCTGCGCTCAAGAACTGCGGTTATCAATTTCCGCTTCAGCGCATTACGGTGAATTTGGCACCAGCAGATCTCCGTAAGGAAGGAACTGCCTTCGATGTAGCCGTAGCCGCCGGTATACTGGTCGGCAGCGGACAGCTCAAGCCGGAGGCCTATGACGGTGCTTTGCTGATCGGAGAGCTGGCCTTAAGCGGGGAAGTGCGAGCCGTCCCCGGCGTTCTGCCCATGGTCGAGCAGGCCCGGCGCCATGGCATCGGCAAAGTACTGCTGCCTGCAGCCAACGCTGCGGAGGCTTCGCTCATTGGCGGATTAAAGGTCGTCGGCCTGCATCATTTAAGCAGGCTGGATGGCCGGGAAGGCGAAGCCGGGGCATCTGGTATTGAGGTATGCAGCACTGCCGGCAGCTACATCGCGGCTGATGCTCCTGCCTGGTCAGTTGGCCTGCCATCCCTTGATTATGCCGACGTGCTTGGGCAGCAGACGGCCAAACGTGCCGTGCTCACAGCCGCAGCCGGCAGACACAATCTGCTGCTTTCCGGACCGCCAGGGACCGGCAAGACCATGCTCGTCAAGCGATTGCCCGGCATCATGCCTCCGCTTACCGAGCAGGAAGCGCTGGAAGTGACGAAAATTTACAGCGTGGCCGGCAAGCTGAATGGATCCGGTCCGGTCCTGCTTAGAGAGCGTCCTTTCCGGACACCTCATCATACGATATCCACAGGCGGCCTGATCGGCGGGGGCACGGTGCCGCGTCCTGGTGAAGTTACACTTGCTCATCAGGGCATCTTGTTCCTGGATGAGCTCCCCGAGTTCACAAGACAGGCGCTTGAAGTCATGCGGCAGCCGCTTGAGGACAGGCATGTAACGATTTCTCGTGCCCGGGCGGTCCTGCGTTTCCCAGCACATTTCATGCTCGCTGCCTCCCTGAACCCTTGTCCTTGCGGCTATTACGGTCACGAAACCGACGAACGCCGCTGCTCCTGTACGCCGCACCGGATATCTGCCTATATGGCGAAGCTGTCCGGCCCTCTCCTTGACCGGATTGATGTGCAGGTGGATGTACCAAGACCGCGGATGGATAAGAGCCTCCAGCCTGGAATGTCATCAGCAGACATGTCCCGGCTGGTGCAGGCCGCCGTTGAAAGGCAGCAATACCGCATGAAGGTTACCGGGGTTCCATGGAATAGTGATCTGCAGGGGAAGGCACTGTACGCTGCCTGCCACTTGAGGAAGGAAGCTGCTGTCCTTCTCGATAATGTGTATACAACGCTCGGTCTCAGCATGAGAGCCCACGAACGCATCTTAAAGCTGGCGCGGACGATCGCCGATTTAGCAGAGCAGGAAGATATTCTGGCTGAGCATATCGCCGAAGCCGTCCAGTACCGCTGTCTGGACCGCAAGCTTCTTCCTTTGTTATAACCGGTACCCTCAAAAAACAGAAGACCCGTACAGCGTGGGAGCCCTCGCCTTACGGGTCTTCAAAATGCATGCTCATAATGCGTGCACACGAGCGGGCCATCCGCCTCTTCATAGGAAACCGCAATGACGTCAAAACGCATAGCCAGGCTTACAGCGCTTCCGTGAACAGCCATATAGAACTGGGCAAGCTGGTGCAGCTTTCTCTGCTTCCGCCAGTCAACTGATTCAGCTGCAGTCCCATAACGGCTGCCAGACCGTCTCGTACGGACCTCAACAAACACAGTCGTTCCACTATCGTCTGCTACAATATCCAGCTCGCCACTGCGGCATCGCCAGTTGCGGCTCAGAATTTTGTACCCCTTACCTACAAGCAGTTCGGCGGCCGCATCCTCCCCGCGGCTGCCTGTCTCCTTACGGCGGGACAGCTCCTTACCGCGGCCGTTGGGTGCATTCCTGTCCATTCCGCTACTGCTCATCCTTCCACTCCTTCGCGCGCCGGTCAGATCGGTAGACAAAACTTAATATCTCGGCAACCAGCGTATACAGCTCAGGTGGTATCTCCTGATCCACATCCAGCTTGGATAGCACCTCGACAAGCGACGAGTCCTCCTGAATCGGCACATCATGCTCCTTTGCCTTCTCCAGTATAGATTCGGCGATCGCGCCTTTTCCCTTGGCCACCACGATAGGAGCACTGCGTTTCTCGGCATCGTACTTGAGCGCAACCGCCTTAGTCACATCGGCCCTGCCTGCGGCTTTGTCCTGCTTCATGCCCGGTAATCCACCCCTTTGTACCGCTTAGTCTGATACGCAGAAGGCTCCGGAAGCTGGGGGGCTTTCTTATCCGCTGCCTGGGCAGCTGCTTCTCCAGGGTCTGGCAGCGGCCTGGCATTAAGCGCCGACAGCTGGTACCCTGCTCCAGCCAGCGCTGCTGATACTTCAGCGCGCGCCTCCCTGACCATCGAGCCCATAACCGGATGATCATTCCAAATACTCAGGCTGACCATCTTCTCCACCACCTGCACATCCACTACCGTAGCCCCGAGCTGCTTCATCTGCAGGTCAAACAGCAGCCGGCAGTTATCCGCATCAAGCTCGCCTCTCTTGCCCCGTCTCGACTGTACATGAACAGAAGCAGTCTGTGCACCATCCGGTCCGTGAAACGGTATCATCAGCGTCACATGAGACAAGAGTGAACCTCCGCGTTCTGGGGAAAGAAGCAGCTGCTGGCCCGTAATATGCTGTACCAGCTGTTGTGCTGTTTCCCTAACGGCAGCAGGCACATCATCGCTATTGATCAGACTGAGCAAAGCTCCCTTCAATGTCTCGGCCGCGTTAATTTTCACCGACTCTGCTTGTGCAGCTGGTTCAAGCTGCGGTCCGCCTGTCTGGAGCGCCATCTGCAGTGCGGAGCGTTCAGGCATCTGTCCCTGCCGAAGCTCAGCAGGCTGAACCGGCTGCCTTGCCGTGGTCGCATCGGCCTTCTGGTCGGGATACTGCTGCAGCGCCGTGTCATCAACAGCCTGCTGTCCCGATGCGCTCGGCTTGCCCTGCCCGTTCAATGTCTGGGCAAGCATATTCTCATGATGCACGCCAAGCCATTTCATTAAACCGCCTACCCAGCTTTGGCCTGTGTCTGACGTTCCTGAAAACGTCCTGCCGGCAGCAGCTCCGCCGGCATGACCTGCCTGCTCCGGTCCAGACGCCGCATCCAGCTTACCTGAAGCAGCTTGTCCGCCAGCCGCCGCTGAGCCGGATGCTGCCTGCTGTGGTTGCGTATGCTGGCCTGCCATCTCATTGCCGCCGCGGGCGGCAGAGGCAGGGCCCGGGCCGCCTTGACCGGCTTGAACAGCCGCCGGGGCAGCTGCCGCTGCAGCGGCTCCCTTCATCAGAGCAGCACCATCAGCTATCAGAGACAGCACTTTAGCTGCCGCAGAGGGCAGCTTCCCGCTAGCTGTGCCTGCCGAGGAAGGCTGCGTATTAGAGTTATCTGTCAGGTTATTCAATTGCTGACGGAGCGTTTCCATCAGCTGTGTTACCGGCTTGCCGGACTGTGCCTGATGCAGCCCGGACAGAACACCCTGCGTGGCCGGTAACCCCCGCTTTAGCGCTGTTCCGGCGGCCTGCATCCACTGCTCCTCGTTGACTCTCGCCGGCTTCATTGCAGCAGCCTGCTGAAGTGATTGCGCCGTCTCACGATTAACCGGGAAACCTTCGCGCTTCAAGTCGCGGACAATATCCATTGCCCACTTCCGGTCTTGTAGCCCCAGCGTTTTTACCAGATCTTTAAGACTCTCCTCTGGCATACCGGCTCCGGAAGAATCCACGGCTTTTAACGTAACCAGACCGCCCGCCGATTCCGGCTGCACCTGCAGCATCGTCGTCTGGCCCGGCAAGAGAACCGACTCCAGCCTGGCGCGAACAGCCACACCATTGATCTGCACCATTGCATCCTGGCCTTCCATCATCTGCATAATAACGCCGCGAACAATCTGTCCGACCTTCAATTCGAGCGCCTTTCCATCCGCAGGCTGCGCTTCGCCAAGCATCCCCCGCATCAGCTGTCCTATATTCACTGGCCTCGCCCCTCCTTCCACCTGTCATACTTGATATCTGACCTATGATAATTCCGGCCGCTGCCGGTTTCATCGTCCTAATATATATATCGGCCTGATTACCCAAATTATAAAGCACCCCTTTAAACCGTCAAAAGCTCCGCCGCTTAAAGCGGGGAGCTCTTGCTGTTGCTGTATCCGGCCTGCTTAATCCTTTCCGCTGCTTCACTCGGCAGCCGAACCAGACGGTTAGAACAGCTCCTGCTGCTCGACCATCAGATTGCCAAGGAAGGAACGCCGGTGCATCGGCGTGGGACCATAAGCCAGAATCTGCTCACGATGATGCTTGGTCGCATACCCTTTATGTAAAGCAATTCCATACTCCGGATATAACCGGTCCCATTCCCCCATGCAGAGACGGTCGCGGGTCACCTTCGCCATGATAGAAGCGGCAGCAATGGACTGGCTTCGCGCATCACCGTGAATAACCGGGAGCTGCGGCAGCTCTATATCCAGCCTTTCGGCATCTACAAGCACATAATCGGGCTTTAAGGCAAGCTGACCAAGAGCCCGCTTCATAGCAAGCCTTGCCGCCTGCTTAATGTTGATCCGGTCAATTACATCCGCAGCTACACAGGCGACTGACCAAGCCAGCGCTTCTTCTGCAATCCGCTCATAATAATACTCCCGTTTCTTCTCGGTCAGCTTCTTCGAGTCGTTAATGCCCTCGAGAACAAGACCAGCCGGAAGAATAACCGCGCCTGCCACCACATCGCCAAACAGACAACCACGGCCAACCTCGTCAGCCCCTGCAATGAAGGCATATCCCTGCTCCCACAGCGGACGTTCGAAAGCGAGCATGTCTACCGCTTTTTCCTCCGCCTGCTTTTCAGGCTTAGCCTTCTGTCTTCCCCTGCGCTGCTCTACAACCGAGTTCTCCTGCTCTCCCGTCACAGGCTATCGATCCCCCCGGCTTCTGCTTCATCCGGCGTCTCCAGTGTCAGCCTGCCCATCTTGCCTGCGCGCATATCTCGCAAAATAATGCCGGAGGTCTTCTCCAGATCAATCCGGCCTCCGCTCACCAGACACCCCCGCTTGCGTCCGATCTCTTCCATAATTGCGACGACTTCATCTGCGTTGTTTAAATCCCGCTCCTTCTCCGCGACGCCGAAGCGTTCTGACAGAGCATCCGGATAGCGGGCGGCAATGACCTTGATTGCGAAGAACGCAATGTCCTCCACATTTAAAATTTCTTCTTTTATGGCTCCAGTCATGGCAAGCCGGTAGCCGACCATTTGATCCTCAAATTTTGGCCACAGTATACCTGGTGTATCCAGCAGCTCCATCTCGGTTCCCACCTTGATCCACTGCTGCCCCTTCGTTACGCCCGGCCTGTCGCCGGTTGCGGCAATATTCCGGCCTGCCAGCCTGTTGATCAAGGTTGATTTGCCCACATTCGGAATACCGACGATCAGAGCCCGGACCGCACGCGGATTCATTCCTTTGGCGGCCATTCGGGCCCACTTCTCGGCAACCAGCGCCTTGGCCTTCACCGGTATTTCGCCCACACGGGTCCCAGTAGAAGAATCCACAGCAACACAGGAGTGCCCCTGGGCTGTGAAATAAGCCATCCATTCCTCCGTCATCCGGGGGTCGGCCAAATCCGACTTGTTCAGTACAATCAGCCGCGGCTTATCGGGTAAAATTTCATCAATCATCGGATTGCGGCTTGCCAGCGGCACCCGGGCGTCCAGCAGCTCAATCGCTACGTCAATCAGCTTCAGTTTGGCCTGTATCTGTCTCTTGGCCCTTGTCATATGTCCCGGAAACCATTGTATCGTCACAAGTATCACCTTCTCTGTATGCGTCGACGGGACGCACGCAAACGCGCGCGTCCCGTCGTTATCTTAATCAAGATCCCGTATTCTCAGCCGGCTCCCCGGCATTACCCGCGGGTTCCTCAGCTTGCACGGGTGCGGTATGTTCAACCAAGCTCAGCTTATCCAGCGGCCAGAATATGAAATCTGCACGGCCTACGATCGAATCGTAATTCACATAGCCAATCATACGGCTGTCTTTGCTGTTACTTCTGTTATCCCCGAAAACAAGCACCTTATCCTCAGGCACTGTATCCTCGGTTATGAATGGATTCGGAAATCCTTCTCTCGTGTTGTACAGCTCGCCACGGCTGTTCGCTTCCGCGATCGCTTCCTTCAGATAAGGCTCGTCCATCTCGACCCCGTTTATGTAGATCGTATCGCCTTCAAGCTTCACCTTGTCGCCCGGAAGACCAATGATGCGTTTAATAAAATCGCGCTTCTCATCCGGTACATAGAACACAACAACCTCTCCGCGCTTCGGTGCTCTGATATCATAAATAATCTTATTGACTATAAGCCGTTCCCCGGATTCAAAGTTCGGTTCCATCGACTGGCCGTCGACAATGAACGGTGCAAATAGCAGCCAGCGGATCACAAATACTAGCAATGCGGCTATCGCAAGCGCTTTGAGCCATTCAATAATTTCTTTATATAGTCTGCTTCCGCCGCGGGGGGCCTGACCTGACGCCTCGACCGTCTGACCGGGCTGTGTGCCAGTATCGGGTGATGACGGCACAGCTGCCTGTTCCGTATCGCTGCCTTCCGCCGGATTCCCTGAGCGATGCTTCTGCGATTCGTCCATTAATACGCCTTCCTTCCGCTGCACATTAAGTCTATTATCTTAAGAAGCCTTCAATTTATGAAGCCGCTCCCCATTTCCGAAGAAGAGAAAGGGAGGCTTGTATGCGCAAGCCCCCCTTGGTAGAACAATTAACGAATTTCTTTGATTCTAGCTGCCTTACCACGCAGATTGCGAAGGTAGTACAGTTTCGCGCGGCGCACTTTACCACGGCGAGCTACTTCAATCTTGTCGAGTTTCGGAGAATGCACCGGGAACGTTCTTTCAACGCCTACTCCATAGGAGATTTTGCGCACTGTAAACGTCTCGCTGATTCCGCCGCCGCGACGCTTGATCACGACGCCTTCGAAGAGCTGGACCCGCTCACGGGTTCCCTCAATAACTTTAACATATACCTTCAGCGTATCGCCTGGGCGAAAGCTTGGGATGTCTTTACGGAGCTGCTCTTGCGTAATCGCTTGTACGATATTCATATTCATGTTCCCTCCTTCCACAACAGGCGTTCTTATAAGCTCTCCGGCTTCCCTTGGAAGCCGTGTCCTGGCCGACAGCGGACCGCCCGACTATTACAAACAACATTTGAAATTTTACCATACGCTAGATTAAAACACAACTATTATTATTAAAGTTCCAGCATTGCCGCTTAATTTGAATCCAACTGGTATTAATGAGAAAAGTTTCAGAACCAGCGATTCCCAAAAACGAATGACAGAAGCTCATCGTATACGTTAACATAAACCTTATTCCGGGATAGGAAAGGAGAACACAGCATGATACGAAACCAGCCTCATTCCCTGATCACCAGAATTGCCTTTTTGACAGCCATGATTACCCTGCTTGCTGGCTCTGTCATTCCAGGTCCGCATCCTAGCGGCGCCCATGCAGCCGCTGCTTCTTCCTTCAAGGACACTCAGGGCCACTGGGCTGCTTCCACTATAGAGTGGGCATCACGCAGCCAGATTGCGGCAGGTTATGGAGACGGAACCTTCCGTCCTGACCGTACTGTACAAGAAAGGGACTTTATCGTTATGCTGATGCGTGCCTATCCGGAGCTCAAGCTCCGCCAGGCAGGTCCGCAGGACAAATGGTATGAACCCTCGTACGAGAAGGCCGAAGAGCTGAACTGGCCGACCGGCATAGCGCCATTCAGGCGCGGAGAAGCGGCTGTCCTTCTCGCAGCGGCCAATGGCCGTTCACTAACCGTCAACTCGGCGGTCCAGTGGCTGCTTGATGAAGGACTGTCAAACGGTAAGACCGCACCTACCGTTGCCGGCTTCAAGGCAGCCGATACGATGACCAGGGCAGAAGCGCTGACGTTCATCTATAATCAGAAGCAGTACAAGCCGGAGCTAAGCTCATCGCCAGTTCTTCCGGCAGCCAAGCAACCGGACAAGCAGGCTGTTCTTTCCCTTCGCAGCATTGCAGTCGGTGATACGGCAGCATCCGTTACCTCCCGTCTGGGAGAGCCAAGCCGCAAGGACACGGCTGATAATGGAATGCAGTGGTATGTATATAATTCGAATTACGCTGACTTTGCTATGATCGGTATAAAGTCCGGTAAAGTCGTCGCTCTGTTCTCCAATGCCAAGAGCTGGAACGGCTCTAACCTTATCCAGGTTGGCATGGATGCAGAACAAGCGCTTGAAGTGTTCCGGTCGAAGCACAGTGCCACAAGTATACTGCGGGGTGAAGACTACTACAGCTTCACTGCCGGGCCGAACAGCTATCAGCTGTATCGTGACAAACTGGATGGCAACAAGCTCGCTGCCATACTGGTCCTTGAAGAAGGCACCCAGCTTGCCGGCACAAACCAGACAGTAAGCGCAGAGCGCGCTTCAGCCATGGAGCGCCAAGTGTTTGACCTCGCCAATGCTGAGCGCTTCAGACGCGGCCTTCAACCCTTTGTTTGGGATGACCAGGCGGCTGCCAGCTCACGCAAGCACAGCAAGGATATGGCCGTGAATAGCTACTTCAGCCATACGAACCTTCGGGATGAAAGCCCGTTTGACCGGATGAGCCAGGAAGGCATCACGTATCGTATGGCTGCCGAGAATATCGCGGCCGGTCATGCCAATGCGTTTCACGTCCATATCGGTTGGATGAACTCGGAGGGTCACCGAACCAACCTGATGAATGAGCGCCTGACCAAATTGGGAGTCGGTATATATGCAGGCGGCTCCTATAAGCTCTATTATACCCAGAATTTCTATACGCCATAGCATACAAGCCTAATAATGAACAAAAAGAGCGTTGTCCTAGGACAAGGCTCTTTTTGTTACGTCGTACCGCTGTCATCCGCAGCAGGCCCGCTACATCCATCTCGTTCCTTATGGCTCAGCAGCCTCCGCTGCTCCTCAAGCCAGCTGCGCTCCTTCGCGGTTAATTCCGCCTTCTCCAGCAGGTCCGGGCGCCGCTGCAGGGTCCTTAACAGGGACTGCTCCCTCCGCCAGGCGTCAATACGGCCGTGATGACCCGAGATCAGCACTTCTGGAACGTCCATGCCTCTGAAGGAAGCTGGCCGCGTGTAGTGCGGATATTCGAGCAGACCTGTGCTGAACGAATCGGTTACCGCAGAGGTTTCATTGCCGAGCACGCCGGGAAGGAGCCGGACTACCGCATCAATCACTACCATCGCAGGCAGCTCCCCGCCTGTCAGCACATAATCGCCGATAGACAGCTCATCCGTCACAAGATGCTCCCGAATGCGTTCATCATAGCCTTCATAATGGCCGCACACAAATATTAAATGCTCTGCTGCAGACAGCTCCTCCGCCTTGCGCTGGGTAAAAGGCTCCCCCTGCGGGCACATCAGAACGATCCTAGGCTCGGGTCCCGCGTCCTTCACCAGATCTTCCACAGCGGCAAACATCGGCTCGGGCTTGAGCACCATCCCCCCGCCGCCGCCATAGGGATAGTCGTCTACGGTATTATGCTTGTTATTGGCATATGCCCGAAAATTAACCGCGGCAAGCTCGACAATACCCTTTTCCCGCGCCTTACCCAGGATGCTTGCGCCGAATACGCCGTCAAACATCTCGGGGAAAAGGGTCAGCACATCAATCTTCATCAGATCAGCCCTTCCATCAAATGGACCGTCACAAGCTTCTCCTTTACATCCACACTGCGGATCACATCATCAATGACCGGCAGCAGCACAGGCTTGTCCTTCGGACGCTCTACAACCCACACATCATTAGCTCCGGGACTCAGGATTTCCGAAATTGTTCCCAGCTCCTCGCCCTCATCCGTTACCACTCGGCAGCCCACAATCTCATAGTAGTAATATTCGCCTTCTTCCAGATCAACCAGCTCATTATCCGATACTTTGACCGTCCAGCCTTTATACTTCTCGACCTCGTTAATATTGTCAAAGCCTTTCAGACGGACAATAAACATACCTTTATGCTCACGGGCGGCTTCCACTTCCACTGGTACAATTGTACCGCTGGCATCGTGAAGGCTGAGCTGACTCCCGGGAGCGAACCGTACATCCGGAAAATCTGTGGACGGATAGATTTTGACCTCACCCTTAATGCCGTGCGTGTTTACAAGCTTGCCGACGGTAAACCATTTGTTTGCCATCCCTGATCCTCCTTGCCACTCGAATGAACGCTTACCTTACTATGCGACGAAAAAGGGTTAGGACATTCATCCTAACCCCCGCCCACTGCTATTATTTCATGAGACGATATCAACAATAATACGCCGCCCGTCCTTGACGGCCGCAGATGTCACCACGGTCCGAAGCGCTTTGGCAATACGTCCCTGCTTGCCGATTACCTTCCCGATATCATCGGGATGAACCGAAAGCGAGTACACGGTTCCGCGATCATCTTCCCGGATGTCAATGCGGACATCTTCCGGATGATCTACTAAAGCCCTAGCTATGACAAGAATCAGATCTTTCATCACAAGGCCCTCCGCAGCAGGATGTCAAAACGGCCTCCGCAAAATGCGGATGCCGCTGAGCATGCCTGTGGCTATTATTTCTGTTGTTTCAGCTCATGGAACTTAGTCAGAATGCCCTGTTTGCTGAGCAGGTTACGAACGGTGTCAGATGCCTGTGCACCCGTTTGCAGCCATTTCAGAGCTTTCTCCTCATCGATGCTTACTTGAGCCGGTTGTGCAACCGGATTGTAAGTACCGATTTCTTCAATAAAACGACCGTCGCGTGGCGAGCGGGAATCGGATACTACTACACGATAGAAAGGCGCTTTGTGCGCACCCATACGTTTCAGACGAATACGTACTGCCATTGTTGATTCACCTCCTTCAAAAAATTGCCGTTCTCATTGCCTTGTATCACATCGATGTCCAGCGGATCAGCCGAAAGGAAACTTCCCTTTGCCAAGCATCCCCTTCAAGCCTTTCATGCCGCCCTTGGGTCCCTTCGGTCCCATCATGGAAGAGAACTGCTTCATCATCTTGCGCATTTCGTCAAACTGCTTAATGAGGCGGTTAACTTCCGCGATCGAAGTGCCGCTGCCCGCAGCGATCCGTTTCCGGCGGCTGTGGTTAAGCAGCTCCGGTTTCTGCTTTTCTTCAATCGTCATGGACCTGACGATCGCCTCTACCCGGTTGACCTGCTTCTCATCGACCTTGATATCCTTCATGCCCTTCATCTTGCCCATCCCCGGGAGCATGTCGAAAATTTGGTCAAGCGGTCCGAGCTTGCGAACTTGCGCCATCTGATCCAGGAAATCCTCGAACGTAAACTCTGCATTGCGCATTTTCCGTTCCATCTCAGCCGCTTTGTCCGCATCAATTCCGGACTGTGCTTTCTCGATGAGCGAGAGCATATCTCCCATCCCGAGAATACGAGAAGCCATCCGGTCCGGGTGGAAAGGCTCTAGCGCATCGATCTTTTCACCCATGGCCGCGAATTTAATTGGTTGCCCGGTTACCGCTTTAACCGACAGCGCCGCACCGCCCCTGGTGTCACCGTCCAGCTTGGTCAGAACAACGCCTGTCAGCGCCAGCTGCTCATGGAAGCTCTGTGCCACATTAACAGCATCCTGACCGGTCATCGCATCGACAACCAGCAGTACTTCGTCCGGCTTCGTCACCTCATGGATCTGCTTCAGCTCATCCATGAGCGCCTCGTCAATATGCAGACGGCCCGCCGTATCGATGATCACATAATCATTGCCGTTCTCTTTGGCCTGCTGCATGGCCTGACGGGCGATTTCTACCGGGCTTGTCTTGTCACCAAGTGAGAAAACAGGCACTTTAATTTGCTCGCCGAGAACCTGCAGCTGCTTGATCGCAGCGGGACGGTAGATATCACCCGCTACCAGCAGCGGCTTGTGATTGTTCTTTTGCAGCAATCTCGCCAGCTTACCAGAGGTCGTTGTCTTACCCGCACCCTGCAGACCCGCCATCATAATGACGGTCGGCGGCTTGCTCGCCTTGGCAAGCTTGCTCTGCGTGCCGCCCATCAGCTCGGTCAATTCCTTGTTAACGATGTCTACGACAACCATGCCGGGCGTAAAGCTCTTCATGACTTCCTGGCCGATTGCCCGCTCCTTCACCTTGGCGATGAAATCCTTGACAACTTTAAAGTTAACGTCGGCTTCCAGCAGCGCCAGCCGAACCTCGCGCATCGCCTCATTGACATCATCCTCGGATACCTTGCCCTTGCCTCTCAGCTTGCCGAATACGTTCTGCAGCCTGCTTGTCAATCCTTCAAAAGCAGCCATGAACCTCACCTCCCATGCAACTATTCGATCTCTACCGCATGCCGAAGCCCTCTAGCAATGCCGCGCAGCTCTGTAAGTGCCGCTTCGTCTTCTCCAGCTTCGAGCGCCTCGTCAAGCCGGTCGATTAACATCATCAGCTTCTCATGCCGTGCCACCAGGCCCAGCTTCTGTTCATACGTTTCAAGGACCGCTTGGGCCCGCTTTATATGCTCGTAAATAGCCTGCCGGCTGATTTCAAATTCCGCCGCGATCTCGCCAAGCGAGTAATCGTCGTGGAAATAATATTTAAGAAATGTGCGCTGCTTGTCAGTCAGCAGCGACTCATAGAAGTCAAACAACAGATTAATCCTGGTTGTTTTCTCCAGGGCACCCGGTTCGCTCATCGCCACCGTCCGCCCTCCTTCCGTCAAGGGAAAAACCTTTACAGCTGTACAACGTTTCTTATCATATCCTAACCCGCGACCATGTGTCAAGTCTTTTTACTTGTCAGTTATCTCACGGAAGCGGATGACCGGCACAATAAAAGGAGCCGCAAATAAAAGAAGCGACAGGAAACTCCTTACGAAAGCTGAAGTGAACAAACGGCCGTCTCCCTGCGGAAACGGCCGAACATGAACAGCAATCGTTATTGTTATCGTCAAACAAACTCGTCAGGCTGCATGCCGCCCGCCCTTAACCTCAGACCTCCTCGGTCTGCTTCTCTTCCTTCGCAATCAGACCGGCGAACAGCGCATGGACAAACTGCTCGGAATCAAATTCCTGCAGGTCGTCCATCTTCTCGCCAAGACCTACGAATTTTACAGGAAGGTTAAGCTCATTACGGATTGCCACTACGATCCCGCCTTTTGCCGTGCCGTCAAGCTTGGTCAGCACTAGACCAGTAACACCGCTCTTCTCGCCAAAGAGCTTGGCCTGGCTTAGTGCATTCTGTCCAGTCGTCGCGTCCAGCACCAGCAGGACCTCATGCGGCGCATTCGGGATTTCCCGCTGAATAACACGGAAGATCTTATTAAGCTCTTCCATTAGATTCGTCTTGTTCTGCAGCCGTCCTGCGGTATCACAGAGCAGGACATCCACGCCCCGCTGCTTGGCAGCCTGAACCGCATCGTACATCACTGCTGCCGGGTCTGATCCTGCCTGCTGCTTGATCACATCGACCCCAACCCGTTCACCCCATACCTCGAGCTGTTCAATGGCCCCTGCGCGGAACGTATCGCCTGCAGCCATCAGCACACGCTTGCCCTGGCTTTTGAAGCGGTGTGCAAGCTTACCGATCGTCGTCGTCTTGCCGACGCCGTTCACACCGACGAACAGCAGCACAGTAATGCTTCCTTCGGGCGCCATGTTCAGCTTAGGGTTCTCTTCACCCCGCAGCAAACCGACAAGCTTCTCGGACAGTACGGGCTGCAGCTCGGCCGCATCCTCAATTTTACGCTTCTTCACTTCTGCGCGAAGGTCATCGATCAAGTCCATGACCGTATTTACGCCTACATCCGCGCCGATCAAAATTTCTTCAAGCTCTTCATAAAAGGCTTCATCAATTTTCTTGCGGCGGATAACCAGTTCTTCGACCCTCTCAACGAGGGCGGTTCTTGTTTTCTCAAGGCCTTCCTTAAACTTATTGGTAACCGCTTCGGTCTTGCTCGAAATACTCTCTTTCAACCGTTTAAAGAAACTCATCCTTCTAATCGCCTGCCTTCCTGTATATAAGCACACCGACCTTATCCACGACTGATTCAGCGTGCATAGCCTTCTACATCTAATTCTTCATTCAGCCGCGTTATCAGGCCGAAACGGCCGCTTCGTCATCCTCAAGCCGCACTGACACCAGCTTGGATACGCCGCCTTCCTCCATCGTCACGCCGTATAGCACATCGGCCTCCTCCATCGTGCCTTTTCGGTGGGTTACAACAATAAACTGCGTCTGCTCCGAGAACTCGCGCAGATATTGGGCAAACCGGGCCACATTCGCTTCATCAAGCGCTGCCTCGACCTCGTCAAGCACGCAGAACGGCACCGGCTTAACCTGTAAAATGGCGAACAGCAGCGCCATCGCTGTCAGCGCGCGTTCACCGCCGGAGAGCAGCTGAAGATTTTGAAGCTTCTTGCCGGGCGGCTGGGCTACGATATCGATCCCCGTCTCCAGCACCCGGTCAGGATCGACCATCACCAGATCAGCTCGGCCTCCGCCAAACAGCTTTGTAAACGCATAGCCGAAGTGGCTGCGGATGGCATCGAAGGTCGTGCGGAACCGCTTGCCCATCTCCTCGTCCATCTCACGGATGACCTGATACAGTGTGGTCTTGGCCTCAATAAGGTCATTCTTCTGGGCATCCAGGAACTCATAGCGCTCGCGGACACGCTCGTACTCCTCAATGGCTCCCAGGTTCACATCGCCCAGCATTGTAATTTGACGTTTGAGGTCGCGGACCTGGTTTTGTGTGCCCTGCACATCCTCCGGCACGGGGTAACGCTCCTTGGCCAGCTCGAAGCTGAGCTCATACTCCTCGCTCAGCTTGCGAAGCACATTGTCAAGCTCGACATCGAGCCTGTTGGCGGCAATCTCTGTCTGGCGGATGCCATCCTCCACCTGACGGAGCTGCGCCCGCTGCTCCTTCGTCTCGCTCTCCCCATCCTCAAGCTGGCGCAGCTTCCCGGCACGCTCAGCACGTTTGAAATCGGTCTGCTCCGCGCATTCCTGCTTCTTGAGACGGTAGTGGTTAAGCTCTTCTGTCTGCCGGATCTTCTCAGCTTCCAGCTTACGCTGCTCTTCCTCCTGCTGGACAGCCAGGCTGCGCAGCGTAGCAAGCTCCTGCTTCGCCCGGTTGATATCCGAACGGATGCGCACTGCCTGATCCTCAAAGGACAGCTTCTCCTGGTCCGTCTTGGCGACCTGGATTTTGAGATCGGTCAGATGTGTCTGAAGCTCCTCCTTGGCCGATTCACTGGCCTTGCGCCGATCCTCCGCTGCCTTGATCGACTGCTGCAGCCGGGCTTCCTGAGCAGTCAACTGGGCCAGCCTCTCCTCGGCTGCAGCCTTGAGCTTATCCAGGCTCGTCGATTCAGACATCTGGCTGCTCCGATCCTCATGAGACATCTGATGCTGCTCCCGCAGATAGCGCGTCTCCTGCTCCACCTGCTGCAGCTCCGAACGAAGCTGCTGCTCCTCCAGCCTGCGCTTGTCACCTTGGTCCCGCAGCTCCTCAATGGTCTGTCCGAGTATGGACAGCTCCTTGCGCAGATCCGATACCTTATCACGCAGCTTGTCCAGCTGCAACCCGGACTGCTTGATATCCTCATCCAGCTGCTCGATCTGCCGCTGGCGGCCGAGCAGGTTAGCGCCTTTCTTCTGCAGGCTGCCGCCTGTCATCGAGCCGCCGGCATTTACCACATCGCCATCGAGTGTCACAACACGAAACCGGTACTGGCATTTAGCCGCAATCCGGTTGGCCTGCTCAAGCGTCTCCGCGATCAGCACATTTCCGAGCAAGTTCGCCACAATAGAGCTGTAAGCCGGCTCCGAGCCGACAAGATCAGCCGCTACGCCGACAAAGCCTTCCACCGAAGCAACAAGCCTCCGTTCCTGTTCCGGTACGCTTCTTCCCTTAATGACATCGAGAGGGAGGAAGGTCGCCCGGCCAAGCTGGCGCTGCTTCAAAAAAGCAATCGCTGCCCTCGCAGAGCGCTCGTCCTCCATAACGACATGCTGCAGGGCACCGCCAAGCGCGGTTTCAACTGCTGTTTCCAGCTTCTCAGGAACGCGAATCAATTCGGCAACAGCCCCATGCACGCCGTCTATCCCGCCGCCGCTGCGGCGCGAAGCCTTCAATACTTCCCGGACGCCATGCATGAAGCCGTCAAGATCATTCTGCATTTCCTTCATGGTGTCACGCCGGGAAGTCAGCGCGTCCAGCTTTTGCTCCCACTTGCGCACTGCCATCTGGGCCTCTTCAAGCAGCTGCTGTGAGCTCTTGAGCCGGTCCCCTTCCTGTATGTAGCGATCCCGCAGCACGGACAGCTCGGCAACGGTACGATCCAGGCGGTTCTGCAGCTCCTCACGCTTGCCCTCAAGCGCGCCCAGCTGCTCCTGCCATTTGGCTTCTTCTTCCCCGAGACGTTCAATTCGCTTCTGCAGCGTTTCCTTCTGCTGATCGGCATACCGGATTTCATTGCGTGTGGAAGCCATGCTGCTTAGCACATCCAGCAGCTCACCCTTCAGCTTTTCCTCTGCGTCGCTGCCCATACCGCCTGCTACACCAATCAGCGTCGATTCTTCCTCTTCGAGCCGCTGGCGCAGTGTCTGCAGCTCTTGTTCTAGTCCGGCAGCCTTCGCTCGGAAATCCGTCTCTTCCTTCGTCAGTGCCGTAATTCTTTCCGACTGGGCGGCTATGGACTCTTCGAGCTGGCGGCGGTTTTGCTCCAGGTTGCGCGTACGCTCCTTCAATACCTCGCCTTGGCCCTCGCACTTCTCGTACTCTTCGCTGTAACGCAGCATATCCTCATGCAGACGCTCCAGCGCTTCCTCAATATCCCGCAGCTGCAGGCGGTCCTTCTCCAAATGCGCATCGTGCTTACTGACAACGGCTGACAGCTCCAGCTGCTCGTTCTGGAGCTTCTCAAGCCTAGCTGTCGCTTCCTTCCAGCTGCTGTGCACCTGCTCAATCTGATGCACATACATTGAAATCTCCTTCGTCCTCAGCTGCTCGCGCAAGGCTTTATAGTGAATGGCCTTTTCTGACTGCAGACGCAGCGGTTCAACCTGATCCTCAAGCTCAGTCACCAGGTCGTTTATCCGCAGGAGATTTTGCTCCGTATCGTCAAGCTTCCGCTGTGCTTCCCGTTTACGTGATTTATATTTGACAATACCCGAGGCCTCTTCAAAAATACCGCGCCGGTCCTCGGAGCGAGTGCTCAAAATTTCCTCTATCCGGCCTTGACCGATAATCGAGTACGCTTCTTTGCCGATACCGGTATCCATAAACAGCTCGGTAATATCCTTAAGGCGGCAAGCCTGCTTGTTAATCAGATATTCACTTTCGCCGCTGCGGTGAACACGGCGGGTTACTGTTACCTCATCGTATTCAAGCGGAAGGGAGCCGCTGGTATTATCAAGCGTCAACGAAACCTCACCATAGTTGACTGCCTTGCGGGCATCACTGCCGGCAAAGATAATATCCTGCATATTCCCTCCGCGCAAGCTCTTGGCGCTCTGTTCGCCAAGGACCCAGCGGATGCTGTCCGATATATTGCTCTTGCCGCTGCCGTTTGGTCCAACAACGGCGGTAATGCCCCGCACGAATTCCAATTCCGTCCGGTCTGCGAACGATTTGAACCCGGCTAATTCGACTCGCTTCAGAAACATGATTATACCTTCACCTCTAGCGTTATTGTACCATACCCGCAACCATTCGACATCAGCGGATAATAGCGGAAAGCTCATTGGCGCAATAAAAAAACCGGCAAGCCTGGTCTAGATCCATTGCAGATTCACTAATGGATCTAGACCACCGATGCCGGGGTTTACTTATCACTCTTATCATCAGCCGATAGCTGGCGCCATGCCTCAGATGCCGCCCGCTGCTCTGCTTCCTTCTTCGTTCGTCCCGTGCCAGAGCCCCAGGACTCACCGCCGATCAACACGCGGATCACGAACTCCCTGTCATGCGCAGGACCGCGTTCTTCTTCAATGACATACTCAATCTGTCCAAGGGAACGATGCTGGGCCCGCTCTTGGAGCTTGGACTTGAAATCCTTTACCGGCAAATGATCTTCCGAATCTATCAGCGGAAAGATGCTGGCTTCCAGAAAGCTTCTAACAGCCGTTAAACCCTGATCCAGATATAGCGCACCGACGAAGGACTCGAACAAGTCAGCCAGCAGTGCCGGCCGCTGCCGGCCGCCCAGCTGCTCTTCTCCGCGTCCCAAGAGCACATACCGGCCGAGCTCCAGCGATTCGGCGAAGCGGGCGAATGACGGCTCACATACGATGGAGGCGCGCATGCGCGTCAGTTCGCCTTCAGGCCGCTGCGGGTGCGTCGTATAGAGAAACTCCGACACCAGCAGCTGCAGTACAGCATCTCCCAGGAACTCAAGCCGTTCATTATCCTGTGTATTTCCGCCTTTATGCTCATTTACATACGATGTATGCGTAAAAGCCTGTCTTAACAGCTTAGTCCGGCGGAAACGGACACTGAGCCGCTGCTGCAGCTCGTCAAACCGGTCATGCTTCATATTTCCTCATGACGATCGTAGCATTATGGCCTCCAAAACCGAAGGAATTCGAAACCGCAGTCCGGACATTCGCCTCGCGAGGCTTGTTTGGCACATAATCCAGATCGCATTCCGGATCTTGATTCTCCAGATTGATCGTTGGCGCGATTACGCCATTTTGCAGCGTCAAGGCGACAATAACCGCTTCCACACCGCCTGCGGCGCCGAGAAGATGGCCGGTCATCGATTTGGTGGAGCTGACAGCAAGCTTGTACGCATGATCACCAAAAGCTTTCTTGACGGCTATTGTCTCTGACCGGTCACCAACTGGGGTTGATGTGCCATGCGCATTAATGTAATCCACTTCTTCAGGACTGATACCGGCATCGCGAACCGCCCTGGTCATGCAGCGGGCAGCCCCATCCGGATCAGGCTCTGTCATATGATAAGCATCACCGCTCATGCCATAACCAATAACCTCAGCATAGATGCGGGCACCACGCTTGATTGCATGCTCATAGGATTCCAATATAAGAATACCGGCTCCTTCACCCATAACAAAGCCGTCCCTGTCCGTGTCAAACGGACGGCTGGCTCTTGCAGGCTCATCATTGCGGGTGGACATCGCTCTCATCGAGCAGAAGCCCGCCATGCCAGTTGGACGAATCGTTGCTTCGGCACCCCCGCAAATCATCACATCCGCATCACCGCGCTGAATCAGCTTGAACGAATCGCCGATGGAGTGCGTGCCGGTTGCACAAGCGGTTACCGCCGTGCTGTTCGGCCCTTTGGCACCTGTAGTCATGGAAATCTGACCGGAAGCCATATTTGCAATCATCATTGGAATGAAGAACGGGCTGACGCGCTTGGGACCCTTTTCAAGTAAAATCTTATGCTGGTCCTCCCACGTGCCCAGCCCGCCGATACCGGAACCGACCATAACGCCGACCCGTTCAGGATCAACCTCACCGCCGATTTCAATGCCGGAGTCCTTTACGGCAAGCGTACTGGCCGCCACGGCAAACTGTACGAAGCGGTCCATGCGCCGCGCTTCCTTCTTATCTGCATATAACTCAGGATTGAAACCTTTGATTTCCGCGGCAATCCGTGTCGGATACTCCGATACATCAAAGGCTTCAATCAGTGAAACGCCGGACTTCCCTGCCATAAGGTTCCCCCAGAATGTCTCCAGGTCGGATCCGAGCGAGGTCATGACTCCCATGCCGGTGACTACGACTCTTTGCTTCATATCTATCACCTCTAACGACAGCCAAACAAGTTAAAGCCATGAACTGCCGATTCATTTATAGTATCAATTATTTGAATAATGATTTTTCGATAATGTCTGTACAGCCTTTGGCAAGCGCCGCTCCTAAGAGAATGGATACAGATTCGATCCCGGTGCACTCTTTCCTGCACCCTGATATGGAGAGAAGTCCCGTCTGCTAAACGGGACTTTCGTACATTACGTATGAGATTGTATGTAATTGACTACTTCTCCCACCGTGGTGATCTTCTCTGCGTCTTCATCAGAGATCTCCATATCGAACTCGTCTTCCAATTCCATAACAAGCTCCACGACATCGAGAGAATCCGCGCCGAGGTCGTCTTTAAAATTGGCTTCGAGCGTTACTTCGGCTTCGTCTACGCCGAGGCGGTCAACGACGATGCGTTTTACGCGTTCCAATACGTCGGACATCCGGTTCACCTCCTCCTTGGTATTATACGAGAATGTTGGACAAATTGCCATAGGGGTCTAAAAGGCTCCTTTAGCCCATATACATGCCGCCGTCCACATGGATCGTCTGCCCTGTCATATAACCGGCTGCGTCAGATGCCAGGAAGCGTACGGCATTGGCAATATCGTCAGGCTGTCCCAGGCGGGCAAGCGGAATTTGTCCGCTAAGCTGCTCACGGGTTTCGGCTGACAGCTTATCAGTCATATCTGTTGCGATAAAGCCCGGTGCTACACAGTTAACCGTAATCCCCCGTGAAGCAAGCTCCCTTGCACTCGCCTTTGTAAGTCCTATGACGCCGGCTTTAGCCGCCACATAGTTGGCTTGGCCAGGATTGCCGACCGCCCCCACTACAGACGAAATATTGATAATCCGGCCCGACCGCTGCTTCATCATCGGGCGTGTAACGGCCTTAATGCCATTAAACACCCCTTTGAGATTCGTCTCAATGACCTGGTCAAACTCTTCTTCCTTCATGCGCATAATTAAATTGTCCCGAGTAATACCGGCATTATTCACCAGTATATCCAAGGAACCGAAATTCTCAAGCACTTCCTTAACCATCGCATCGAAGGAATCAGCCTTCCCCACGTCCCCCTTGATCAGCAGCGCACGGCGTCCCAACGATTCCACAGCGGCTGCCGTCTCGGCGGCTGCGCCTTCACTGCCTGCATAGTTAACCGCTACATCCGCACCCGCTTCCGCCAGCGCTACGGCAATTGCCCTTCCAATGCCTCTGGACGCGCCGGTGACCAGCGCCTTCTTTCCTTCTAGACCTGCAAACATTGATTGCCCTCCTTCAATTAAAGCTGGAGCGGCCGGCTTCAGCGAAGCTCATCCACCAGCTGAGCTGCAGCCGTCAGGCTGTTCACCGAGCGCACGCGCACCGATTTGTCCGTCTTCTTAATGAGACCAGCCAGCACCGTACCAGGACCGATCTCGATGAATTCATCCACACCGTGTTCAATCAGCCAGACAATTGTATCTTCCCAAAGAACCGGAGATATGACCTGCTCGGTCAACAGGCCCCGGATGTCTGAAGCTGACTGTACCGGTCTTGCCGTCACGTTAGCAACAACCGGTACCGCACTATCCTTCAGATTAACCTGTTCCAGCACCTGCTGCAGCCGGTCAGCCGCCGGCTTCATGAGCGAAGAGTGAAACGGGCCGCTTACTTCAAGCGGAATCACCCGTTTAGCCCCGGCTTCCTTGCCCCGTTCAACGATGGCGGCTATGCCTTCCGCCGTACCGGAGACGACGATTTGTCCCGGGCAGTTCACATTCGCCAGCTCAACGGCTCCGGCTTCACCCGAAACCGCTTGGCAGAGCGCGGCGAGCTGTTCACGGTCCGCACCCAGAACGGCAGCCATTGCTCCCTGCCCCCCCGGTACAGCAGACTCCATGAATTCTCCTCTGGCCCTTACAACCCGAACAGCTTCATCAAATGCGAGAACACCCGCTGCTGCAAGCGCGCTGTACTCACCAAGGCTGTGCCCGGCAACATAATCCGGCTTAACCCGCTCTTTAATAAGTTCCAGCAGAGCCAGGCTAACCGTCAGCAGTGCCGGCTGTGTATTGGCCGTTTGCTTCAGCTCCGCTTCAGGGCCGTCAAAGATAATATCGGACAGCTTGAAGCCCAGCGCCTCATCCGCCCGCTTAAATAACGAACGTCCTGCTTCGGATGCTTCATAAACATCTTTACCCATTCCGACCGTTTGTGCCCCTTGGCCAGGGAATACGAATGCTATTTTACCCATTTACCATTACCTCCTGCACTACCAAATCAGCACGGTTGCGCCCCAGGTCAGTCCGCCCCCGAAGCCTACAAGCACAACGCAATCACCTTCGGAAACCTTTCCCTGCTCAACCGCTTCCGCAAGCGCGATTGGAATCGAAGCAGCGGATACATTACCGTACTTGTCCAAATTGATCATGCACTTATCTTCTTCCAGCTCAAGGCGGTTAAGAGATGACTGGATAATTCTAATATTCGCCTGATGCGGAACCAGCAGATCAATATCCGACTTGTTAATACCCGCCTTGCGGAGCGCCTCCTCAGCTGCGTTGCCCATGATCCGCACCGCAAACTTGAACACTTCGCTGCCGGCCATCTGAATGTAGTGCCTGTTCTGCGCAGTGCTATCCTTGTCCAAAGGAATACGGGATCCCCCGCCGTCAATCTTAAGGAGTTCGCCGCCGCCGCCGTCTGCACCAAGCTCGAAGGAGCGGAAACCGCGTCCCTCAGCCACAGGGCCAAGCACAACAGCGCCAGCCCCATCCCCAAACAATATGCAGGTATTGCGGTCCGTATAGTCCGTTATCCGTGACAGGCATTCCGCTCCCACTACGAGGACATGCTTGTACATGCCGCTCGCAATCATGCTGGTTGCATTGGCCAGCCCGTAAATGAAGCCCGAGCAGGCTGCCGACAAGTCAAATGCGGCGGCCTTGCGGGCACCCAGGCGTTCCTGCAGCAGGCAGGCAGTGGAAGGAAAAAATTTATCCGGTGTAACCGTCGCTACAATTATAAGATCCAGTTCCTCGGCGCCAATCCCGGCATTACGAAGCGCCTCCTGCGAAGCCATAAATGCGAGATCGGAGGTCGCTTCCTCCGGTGAGGCGATTCTACGCTCCCGAATGCCTGTCCGGGTAACAATCCACTCGTCATTCGTTTCCACCATCTGCTCCAGATCGTGGTTCGTTAAAATTTTCTCCGGCACATATTTACCGGTTCCAAGTATGCCAACTGCTTGTAAACTCATCAAAAGCAACCTCTCATTTCCCGCTGATTTCAGCCTTAATCGAACGGATCAACTGACCCTGCAGCGCAATTCTGGCTTGTCTGACTGCATTTTTGACCGCTCTGGCATCGGAGGAGCCATGGCTCTTGATCACCAACCCGTTCACGCCAAGTAGCGGAGCACCGCCATGCTCCTTGTAATCCATTTTATCGCGCAGCCCGCGCAGCCCCGGCAGCATGATGGCTGCCGCCAGCTTGGTGCGCCAGTTCCGCGTAAACTCTTCCTTCAGCGCCCCCATAACCATGCTGGCCGTGCCTTCCATCGCCTTCAGCAGTATATTGCCGGCAAATCCGTCGCATACCAGCACATCACAGGTTCGCTGGAGCACATCTCGGGACTCGACATTGCCGACAAAATGAATCGGTGCCTTGTCCAGCAGCTCATATGCCGCCTTGGTCAATTCATTGCCCTTGGCGGCTTCGCTGCCAACATTTAGCAAGCCGACGCGCGGCTTGGCTATGCCGTGAACGCTCGAGCGGTAGATGCTGCCCATCAGGGCATACTGGAGCAGATGCTCCGGCTTTGCATCCATGTTGGCACCCAAATCAAGCGCCAGCATGCCTTTGTTATCAGCAGTCGGCAGCATAGGCGCCAGCCCCGGACGCTCAATGCCTTCAATCCGCCCAACGACAAGCAGTCCCGTTGTCATCAGCGCCCCCGTGTTACCAGCGGATATCATGGCATCCGCTTCCCCTTCGCGCACCATTTTACCTGCAACAACCATAGAAGAATCCTTCTTCCGTCTTACCGCGCGCACAGGCTCCTCATCCGGTCCAATCTGCTCGGCAGCATGCCGGATCTCGAGATTGGCCTGCGCCTGTCCGGCCAGATAGGGTTCAATCCGCTCCCGGTCTCCAACCAGTACTATAACGGTATCCTTCCATTCCGCAGCCGCCTGAACCGCGCCCTTGACGATTTCAGCCGGTGCGTGATCGCCCCCCATAGCGTCAATTGCGATCCGCACGTTCGTCTCCTCCTTCGATGACCTGCTCCCCTGCTGAACGATAGATAATAAAGTGGCCTTGGAACACCATTTCCTCTCCCACGTAGGTGAACACCTCCACCTTCGCCTTGCTCCTGCCGCCTGATCTCACGTATGCCTTGGCAATACACTTCTCGCCAAGCTTAACCTGACGGACAAACCGGATGTCGGCCGCTGCTGTCAGTGCGATTTCATCATTAATAACGGCTACAGCAAGTGAATTTGCCTGAGCAAAAACGTGATGCCCACGGGCAATGCCTGTCCTGGAAAATACGTGTTCTTCACGGATTTCGAAAAGTGAAATACCGCTCTTGTCCAGCTGCAGATCGACGATGTCGCCGATTACCTCATGGAGAGGAAGCGAACGAACCGCATCATAAGAACGCTCGGCCATCAGCTTCAATCGTTCACGCAGCTCCGGAATACCCAGCTCCATCCGGTCCAGACGAATCGTTTGAATGCTTACCTTCAGCAGCCGGGTCAGTTCCCGGTCTGTCATGAACGGATTTTCTTCGACCAGTCGGGACAGCTGCTGGTGCCGCTGCCGTTTTGGCAGACGCTCCATGGTCCGCACCGCCCTCTATATTATTATTAAGCAGCGATATGTATAAACATGACAAAATATCGGCAGCTGCTACTATCACCTGGTACTAATCCAGTATAAAGAATATTAAACGGGGAAGCAATGGAAAAGCAAGACCCATTTACCACAGGATTTCACACCTATCATTCTATGGACAAAAAAAATAGCACCCCATCCTAAGATGAAGTACTACTCTCTTGTCAAAACTATTGCTTAATGATCTCTCTTGCCTTGTAATGTCCGCAAACCTTACAAACGCGATGAGCCAGCTTCAACTCTCCGCACTGCTCGCATTTAACCATGCCTGGAACCGCCAGCTTGAAGTGCGTACGACGTTTGTCGCGGCGAGTTTTGGATGTTCTTCTTTGTGGTACTGCCATGTTTCCCACCTCCTTCAAAGACTAGCAGGATCGTGTCCTGCCCCTTGCTCTATCCATCAACAGCTTACGATTTAAAGAAATCCTTGAGCCCTGCAAGCCTTGGATCGATCACTTCACGGGAGCAGCCGCACTCCCCTTCATTGAGATCAGACCCGCATTCAGCACATAACCCCTTGCAGTCTTCACCGCACAGCGGGGCAAAAGGCAGTTCAAGCAGCAGCGCTTGTTCAACATAAGGCTGAAGATTGAGCCATTCTCCGTCAACCGGGATAACCTCGTCTTCCTCGACTTCAGCAGCCGTGACAGCTGAGGCCGGTTTGAACTGTTCTTGGAACGGCACCGCAATGTGGGCAGTAGTCGGTTTAAGGCATCTAGAACAGGACATCTCAAGATCAATGTCCAGCCCGCCCTCCACCTGAACGGCACCGCTCTCGGAGCGGGCTTCAAGGCGCACCTTCAAAGGACTGCTCCGGATTACATCGCGCCTTCCATCCACCAGTGACGAAACGTCAAGCTCGGTGTCGAACGTGTGGGTTTTTCCCTTTAACGTTTCCTGCATATGAATATTCACGAGTCATCACTCCAAACAAACAAAGATTATTATATCGATCAGGCACAGGTTTTGTCAACAATTTCAGAGCGTGATATATTCTTTGTATGTCGGATGAACAGTCATCCGATTACTTGCGGGTCTGCCGGCATCAGTCCCGCCGATGACCGCGGTTCTGGTAGAATAGCATTAGCAGCCTGCAAAATGCAAGAAATATGAATGATGGAGGGATCGTTATGCGCACTGTCGGCGTGATTGTGGAATACAACCCGTTTCATAACGGCCATCTTTATCATCTGCAGCAGTCCGTGCGGCTGACAGGCGCGGAGGCTGTGGTAGCCGTCATGAGCGGGCCGTTCCTGCAGCGCGGAGAACCGGCTTTGCTGAGCAAATGGGCCCGGGCCGAAACTGCCCTCCGCAGCGGGTGTGACCTAATCATTGAGCTTCCGGTCGCCTATGCAACGAATGCGGCTCAATGGTTTGCGCACGGTGCCGTCTCCCTCCTTCATGCCACAGGTATCGTGGACACGCTGTGCTTCGGAAGCGAGACCGGGGATATCGACACGCTTCGCCGCATTGCCGGCATGCTGGCCGCCGAGCCGGAGGATTTCCGTGCTCTGCTCGCAGCCGCGCTGCAGTCAGGCAGCAATTACCCTGCCGCCTACAGCTCAGCCGTTCGTTCTTACTTATCCGGCCTAGGGCTCAGCAAGGCTGCAGATTTCCCGCTGCAGGAGCCGAACAACACGCTGGGCCTTCACTACTTAATCGCACTGGAAAAGATCGGGAGCTCAATCGTGCCTTATACGGTCAAGAGAGAGAAAGCAGGCTACCATGAAGAGAGCATATCAGATAACGCTATAGCCAGCGCCACCGCTCTACGCAGGCTGCTGGCCGAACACCTGAAACCTGAAGCGATCGCAGCTTACGTACCGCCGGCTTCCCTGCGGCTGCTTAAGCAGGAATGGGAAGCGCACCGGGCACCGATTGACTGGAACGGCTTCCTGCCCAGGCTCCTGCATGAAATTGTACGCAGCAGCCCGGACGAGCTGGCCGCTTACCGGGAGGTGAATGAAGGGCTGGAATACCGCATCAAGCAGGCCATCCCAACCCTTCCCTCGCTCGAGTTTGACTCCTTAATGGAAGCGCTCAAAACCAAAAGGTATACCCGGACGAGGCTCCAACGTGCCCTGCTCGCCATTCTGCTCGGCCACCGGAAGCAGGATTTTACAGCCGCGAGCCTGGCCTCCGGCGTTGAATATATCCGGGTACTGGGTTTTACGGACAAAGGCAGAGCCCTGCTCAAGCAAATGAGGACTACTGCTTCCCTTCCGGTGCTGCACAGCGCGGCAAGGCCCCCGGCTGCCTTCCGGATGCTGGATTTGGATACAAAAGCAGGCGCGGTCTATGCCCTTGCTTTTGGCAATGCAGGCCCGCCCGATCTGTTCCGTGATTATTTTGACGCTCCGATTATCGTTTAACCGGCCCAATATGCCACAAAGGTTCACAAGCCATTAGCGTCAAGCCCTACAAGTGCTTCTGCCAGAGTACCAACCGGGATAATCATCATGCGGGTTCCGATCGCTTCCGCCTGCCGTGCTGCTTCCTTATAGTTCCCTTTCGGCACCAGAAACATTTGGGCTCCTGCCCGCTCTGCAGCAATTACCTTGAGCGCCGCTCCCCCGATGGCACCCACTGTGCCGTCGGGACTGATTGTACCGGTAGCAGCTATTTTTCGGCCTTCAGCCAGCTTCCCGCCAGTCAGCCTGTCGTAAATTTCAAGCGCGAAGGCCAGGCCTGCCGAAGGCCCGGCCACCTCTCCCGCCTCTATCTCCACCCGGAAGGCCGGATCTTCTGGCATGACCGCCTTCATCACGGTCAACCCACCAACTCCCAGCAGACCGGGGAGATCCTGCTCATCCAGCTTCTCCGTTCGGTGAACTCCGCTCTTCGGCACTTCTACTTGTGCACTAATCCCCCTGCGCTCTACAGCAACGCGTAAGGCGGATTGCCTGCTATCCTCATCGGCAGCCTTCAGCAGTTCAAGCAGCTGTCCGATATCAGACAGCGAGGTGCCGTTGAGCCCCGTAATACGGTCTCCAGGAGCAAAGCCCGTTCCATCACCAGGGTCTGTAATCACAATTTCCTTCGTACCGATTGCATATGAGATACCCGCCTGCCGGTAAGCCGCCTCAACAGCACTGCTCTGTGAATTGTCCATCAATACATGCATCCGCTGGGCATATTCATCTATTGTGCCGCCCTTCAATATTTCATCACGCGGATAGGATTCAAGGTCGTCCCTCCACAGAGACTGCAATACCATCCAGTAATTGGACTTACCCGCCATATAGACGGTTGTGACAAGAAAGCCGCTGTCTCGCTGCCCCGCTTCCTCCGCCACATGCACCAGCGTCGCAGCTTCCTGTGCCGGTCCCGGTTCTGCGACGAGATAAGGGGCCGGTACATACAATAGCAAAATCATCAGCACCGCTGCCGCAAGCGCCCATTTAAGCGGGAGCGAAACAGCAGGCCGCCTGAGCTTGAATCCGTTCACCGCAGCCTATCCTTTCATGTCTGGTCTAAAGCCCCGCTTGTCCGCGTACATTGACAATAGTCTGTCTAGTCTGCTGCTCCCGCCCTTGCGGCCGGGAGTTTCACGTTCCACGTACAGGAGGGAAGCTGAGTATGTTGCGAACCATTATGGTGGGAGCCGTTATGCTTGCGCTTGTTGCCGCTATCATCCAAAGCCCGGGTGAATCCTTTCAGTCTGCCGTTCAAGGCCTGTCCGTCTGGTGGAAAATTGTATTCCCCGGACTGCTGCCCTTTTACGCTTTATCCGAGCTGCTGCTTGCCTTCGGCGCCATCCATGCCCTAGGTGTGCTGCTGGATCCGCTAATGTACAAACTGTTTCGCATTCCCGGCTGCGCAGGGTGGGTAGTCGCCCTCGGCTGGACAGCCGGCTTCCCTTCAGGACCGGATGCTGCAGCTTCCATGAAAAACAGAGGAATGCTCAGCGGCCCGGAAGCACAGCGGCTGGTAGCGCTCAGCCATATGCCGAGTCCGATTCTGATGCTGGTCGTCATCGGGGCAGGTTTCCTTCATCAGCCTTCCACCGCCCTCACAATAGCAGCTGCCGTATGGCTGTCCGGCGCAATGGCCGCCATCGTGTCTGCCCGTCTGCCCGGCAGCCGAGGCCAATCAGCTGCTTCCACTGGTTCGAAGCTTCTCCGTTCTGCGGCCCGCCCCTCAAGATTGAGGATGGCCCTCGCAGCGATGCAGGAAGCACAGGAGCGCGATGGCCGCAGCTTCGGCAAGGCGCTCGGAGAGGCTATCTCTGCCAGCGTCCAGAAGCTGCTGTTGATCGGCGGCTTTATGATCGCCGGTTCTGTTCTAATCGGTCTCCTGCAGCGGCTTCTCCCCGGGCAGATGGAGCTGCTTATATATCCGGGACTGTTCGAAGTCCATCTCGGCGCTTATGATATCGCCGGTCATTTCGCTGAATGGGGAGCACCGCTGGCAGCCGCTTCCTTGTCCGCCTTTCTGGCCTGGAGCGGCATGGCTGCTCTTCTCAGCGCACAGAGCAGCCTAACTGCAGCCGGACTCCGGTTTGCCCCGCTTCTTCGCGGAAAGCTGCTGCATGCCATACTTGCATTTGGAAGCACGTTCATGCTGTGGAAGCCGCTCAGCCGGATGTGGGAACAGCTGGAGCCTGTGGTTATCCGCTGGGACGGCATAACAGAAGCCGTGTTCGCCTCCCAAGGCGGCTCGATATCTTTTGCGGGCATACCCGGTCTCTGGTTCCCCGCTGCTGCTAGTGCAGCCCTGTTGGCATGCATAATTGGCATAATGGCCATCTTATCCCTGCTTGTTCACATGAAGCATACAGGCCGGTAACTTCTATACCCGGTACTTATCCAGCAGTGCCGCCTCCACCTCTGCCGGCACCAAGTCATGCACATTGCCCTGGAACCTGGCGATTTCCTTGACGATGCTTGAGCTAAGGTAAGAAAATTTGGGATTGGTCATCATAAAAATCGTCTCAATCTCGCTGTCCAGCTGATGGTTAGTGGAAGCAAGCTGGAGCTCATATTCAAAATCCGACACCGACCGTATTCCCCTGATAATGACATTAGCCTGCCTGCTCTGCATGTAACGGACCAGCAAATCGCGGAAGCTGTCGATTTCCACATTTGGCATACTCCGTGTAACCTGGGCAAGCAGCGTCTTACGCTCTTCCACTGAAAACAGCGGGTTCTTGCTTGTATTATTAAGTACAGCCACAATCAACCGGTCAAACTGCTTGGACGCACGCTGTATAATATCCAGATGCCCTAATGTGACCGGGTCAAAGCTGCCAGGGTAAACCGCAATCCTCTGGGGACATTCATTCTCCATCATCTGCCATGCCGCCTCTCTCGCCAATCGGCCCGTAATGATATATAGCCACTGCTGTTTCGCCGTACAGAGCTAATCTGCGCTGCTGGAAATCTCCGAACGTTTCGGGATAACGATGTCCTGATTCATGCTCGACAACCAGCGTCGCATCCTCGGCAAGCAGACCGCGGGCAGCCAGCTCCAGCATAAGCTCGTCCGCATTCTTCATCCGGTATGGCGGATCAAGAAACACAAGATTAAACCGGATATCCCGCTTCTCCAAGGTCCGGATGGCCCGATCAGCCGAGTTGCAATATACCTCCGCGTGCTCTTTCATACGCGCTGCTTCTAAATTGGACTTTATAATCTCCACGCTCCGCCTGTCGCTGTCCACGAAGATTGCGAGCTCCATGCCGCGGCTAAGCGCTTCAATGCCCAGCCCTCCTGTGCCCGCAAACAGATCCAGCGCCGTTCCTCCTTCGAAGAATGGCCCGATCATACTGAACATTGCTTCCTTAACTTTATCTGTGGTCGGACGTGTATGGCTGCCGGGGACTGCCTTCAAGCTGCGTCCTCTGGCTTCGCCCGCAATTACTCTCACAACCAATACCCCCTTGCCTCTGCTAGCTGTACTAGCTATCGTACCATATTTTGCACGCCGTGCAACCGCCTGACATAACAGGCCTTATACAGGTCTTAATCATGCCTTATCCGGCAGCTTTTTATTTAATTTTAGGACAATATGTATAATAACTGCCGTCTTTGGCCATCCTTACATTATCGGCGTCGAGAGATGCCGTAGACAACCGCGGAGAAGACTTACGTTTCCCCATAAGCTCTTCGTCCGGTTTCTCCTCTCCCATGAAAGGGACCCCGAAAGGGGTCCCGATTTTTTTGTCACTGAACTTCTCTTTTAAGGCCGGATTGTTACCGCCGTACCTACCGGTACCAGCTTCGACAGCTCCAGTACGTCTCCGTTATGCATCCGGATACAGCCATGGGACACTTCTTTTCCAATAGATGAAGGATCATTGGTACCGTGTATGCCGTAGTGGGGCTTGGACAATCCCATCCAGAAAGCACCGAACGGCCCCCCGGGATTTTCCTGTTTATTAACAATCGTAAACTCCCCTTGCGGGGTCTCCATGGCTGTCCTGCCGATGCCTACAGGATATTGACGCTCTACCTGGTCCCCCTCCAGCAGATAGAGCTTGCGGTCAGACAGATCCACAATTAACCGGTATTTCGCCATTTCTGCATTCCTCCTCTCTGCTCAGCTTATGACTCTGCGGGCTAAGCGGAGTGGGCGGCCGCTGCCGTGCCATACTGTTGTAGAGGAACATGACAAAAAAACTCCCGGAGAGCGAAATCCGCTTGATGGACTTACGCACCCCGGGAGACCCGGCTGTATTTGCTTAAGAGTATCTATAATGGCCTGCTTAACCAAGCGGCGCCGCTATTCTTCTGTCGACGATTGCGTCGGGTCAGCTCCCGGCTTGACCATAATAACCTGCTTGCCTGTATAGGCTACATCATAGCCTGCGGACTCTCCAACCATTCGAACCGGCGCATAGCTTCTGCCGTCTACAATGAGGACCTTGCCAGATGGCTCATATTGGATGACCAGATCCTTCTCTCCCTGGATCTTCTTGCCGACAAAACTTGTTTCGGCGCCAAACGCGCTAAGACTGAAGCTGAGTGCTGCCCCAACCAAAATGCCGACGAAGAGATAGCCCTGTTTCTTCATTATCATCTATACCTCATCTCTGGTAATTAATGTCGTTTCCTGTTTATAAGTTTATCACGCATTAGGCCAGCCTGTCACCGTTTTCCCCTAATTTTCGCACTTGAAAGGCAGCTTCTTCCAAAAGGTTCATGACCTGCTTGGCATATTCAAGCAGCACCCTGCCCTGTACAGTCAACCTGACAGACCTGCCGCTCCAATGCTTTCATATGCACACCCCGCTCGATAGAGATCCCGATCACTCTTTAATTGATAAAGATTATCATTATCGATGAAGTGTGTCAACGTCATGCATTGTACTGTACTGCTTGCTTCCGGCCATACCACTGTTCCATAAATAACGAGCCTCTTCAGCCAGGCTTGGCATTGCCATGCTGTTTCGGCTATCCTTAGTACAAAAAGGAGAGGATGATCATCATGAATCAGGTGCCTAAGCTGTTAATGATTCTCGGAGCCATTCTCTTTGCTGCGGGGCTACTCTGGATGCTCGTCGGCAAGTATATTCCTCTGGGCAGACTGCCGGGTGACATTGCCATCGATAAGGAAAATATGAAGTTTTACTTTCCGATCGTTACCTGCATTATTATCAGTGTCGTGCTGTCCCTTGGAGCCTACCTGTTCCGCCTGTTCCTGAAATAGCCGGGACAGATGGACGGCAGCTGTTATCCCTGTACGGATAGGCCGCCGTCCGAATAACTGTCATCCGATTCCGTAAAATGCCTTCGTGCCCTGCAGCAGCAGCGCGGCCGTTTCGGGAAGCGGCTGACCCTTCAGCGCCGCAATTTCGGCGACCACATCGGCTGCCATAGCCGGCGACGTCCGGCGCCCCGCATACTGTCCTTCAAACGGCCACGGCCCGTCTGTCTCGACCATCAGCTGCGTCAGCGGGTAATGCCGCACCAGCTCCTGAATTTCAGCTTCGTAGCGGACATCGGGCGTGATGGACACATAGTACCCCGCCGCGGCCATCCTCTCGACAGTTTCAGCAGGGCCCTTGAACCAATGAAAATGCGCCTTTCTGATTCCGTAGCGTTCCAGCAGGTCGCAGGCTTTCGCCGCATCCTCATAGACGGCATGCAGCACAACAGGCCGGTCCAGCTCGGCCGCAAGGCTGATGAACCGTTCAAGCAGCTGCAAATAAGGCCCTTCGTCGAAAATTCCCCCCGCCGCTTCCGCTTCTGTCCGTCTGTAATAAGGAAGGCCGACCTCCCCGATCGCAAACGGCTCCCCCGCCTGGTGAAGCCTCCGAATCCACCCTGTAAGGCGTTCTATCTGCTCTTCATCCGGGACCGCCTGCTCCGGATGATAACCATAAGCCGGCATGACCTGTCCGGGATTTGCGAGCGCCAGCTGCCGCGTTATCCTGCAAGACTCCGGATTCATAGATACCGCTACGACTGCCTCTAAGCCGGCTGCCGCAGCATGCTGCAGCAGCCCGTCCCGCTCCTCATCCCCGTATGCGTCCAAATGAATGTGCGCATCAATCCATGCAAAGCCGGCATTCATCCGCCCTGCTGCCACTGTGCACTCCCCCTTCGCCATTACATTCTCCTGTCGGCATCAAGCTTGACCCGCCCCTCCCGCTCCGTTCGCGGGCTTAAGAAGCTCATAGATCTGCTCCTTCATTTCGTTAAACAACGGCGTACTCCACAGCCGCTCATCACGCGGCCTGTCAAATGGCACCGGAATCTGCTCCAGCACGGAAGCAGGCTTGGCTGACAGCACCACGATCCGGTCAGACAGCAGCAGCGCCTCCTCTATACTGTGGGTAACGAGCAGCACTGAGCGGCGGTTCTCTTCCCAAATCGACAGCAGCCACTGCTGCATCTGCATCCGGGTCAGCGCATCGAGGGCGCCGAACGGCTCGTCAAGACACATCAGCCGCTGCGGGCTGAGCAGCGCGCGGATGAACGAAACCCGCTGCTGCATCCCGCCCGAGAGCACATGCGGATAAGCATCCGCATATTCACCGAGGCCCACGCGGGCCAGCCACTGCCTGGTCTCCTTCCGTGCCGCTGCCTTGGGAACTCCGCCAATCTCCAGCGCCAGCTCCACGTTGGCGGCTACCGTGCGCCATGGCAGCAGTGACGCCTGCTGCGGCATATACGCGATATGTCCGCGTTCTCCGGTCACCTGCCTGCCCGAGATCATGATATTTCCCGCCTCCGGCCTCATCATGCCGCCAATCATCTGAAACAGCGTGCTCTTCCCGCTGCCCGAGGGACCGAGCAGCGCGACAAACTCGCCTTCGGACACCGTGATAGACACATTGTCCAGAACCGGGATGCCGCCAAACTGCTTGCTTATATTGCGTATGTCCAGCGCATGCTCTGTCATGGCTGCAGCCCCCCTCCTTCTCCCTGCGGCTTCCACCTGACAAACCAGCGCTCGGCCGCAGCCACAAGCCCATACAGCAGCAAGCTGAACAGCACAATAATGCCGGTTGCCGCGAGCACCCGCGCTGTGAAGAAGCCGCTTGCCGACAGCTTGATGAAGTAGCCAAGGCCGCTCTTCGCCCCAAGCCATTCGGCTACTATCGCGGATGTTACACTGTAGGCGGCCGCTATTTTCATGCCGGAGAACAGGTAAGGCACCGCCCCTGGCAGCTCCAGGCGCCGGAACATCGTCCATCTCCCCGCCCCGATCATCGCCAGATAGTTGGCTAGCCTCGGATCACTTTGACGCAGGCCGGTCATCATCGCCACCGTTATAGGAAAGAAGCATACAAGAACAATGAGGACGATTTTCGGAAGCTCGCCGAAGCCGAGCCAGATCATCAGCAGCGGTCCAAGCACGATTATCGGAATATTTTGTGACAGAATCAGCATCGGGGACAGCCCCCTGCGCGCACCAGGGAGCAGATGCAGCAGCATCGAGAGCACAATCCCCGCCGCCGTGCCCAAAAACAGCCCGAGCAGCGTCCGCTGTGCCGTCGCCAGCGTGTGCTCCACAAGACGCGGCCATACCTTGTCCGACAGCGCTTCCTGAATAACCTGAATGGGCGAAGGCAGAAGATAAGGCTTGATGCCGCCGTACATGACCACGCCCTGCCAGGCAAGAAGGAAAAGGAGGATGACCGCCAGCGGCGGCCATCCTCTGCGAAGCTTACTGCCCATCAGGGTACTTCTCCAGCAGGCGGCCCATCGAAGCGCCATCCTTCGGATTGTAGTACAGCTTGACCTGGGAAATGACCGACGGACAGCCCATTTCTCCCATTGCTTCATTCATATCCTTCACAAGCATCAGCAGCACGTCCATTTCGCCTTCAATGGTAGTCTCCAGCGGGCTAACGCGATACGGCAGGCCGGACGCCTTGATGATATCAATCGCCCGGTCTACGTAGGGAATAACATCCTCGCCGCCAGGCGTTCGCGGAATAATCTGTATACTAAGCAGTGCATTTGCCATTGCCCCATCTCTCCCTCTTCCATCTTCTTACACGCCGGTACACGGCGCAGCACGCCCCTTATTCAGGCAGGAACTCGTTCGTAAATGCCTGCTCCGGATTAAATTCACCCTCCAGCACGCCGTGCTCGGTCATCCATTCGGCGTAGCCCTGCCATACCTCCAGCTTCTGCTCGCCCCAGCGCGCGGCATCATCCTGGTATTTCGGGCTCAGCCACTTCTGGCTGGCGCGAACCAGCTCGGCGTTCAGATCCGGCTCTGCGGCAATCAGAATGTCAGCTGCTTCCTCCGGATTCTGAATGGCGTGGAGGTAGCCTTCCGAGGCACCTGCCACGAATGCACGCACAAGGTCCGGGTTGTCGGCAATAAGCTGCTCGCTCGTTGCCAGCACCGGCGTATAATAATCCAGCTTGTCGCTGTAATCGGTCAGGTAGACCATGTTCAGCTTCTCGCCGCGCAGCTCGGCTTCAACGCCTGTCCAGCCGTAATAGATCCACTGAAAATCGATGTCCCGCTCAATTGCTGTGAAGAAGTCCGCGTCGCCTACGCTGACGATCTCGACCTTCGACACATCGGCGCCCTCCTGCTGCATCAGGGAATCAATTACGGCCTCCTCCACCGGCGCTCCCCATCCGCCATAGGTTTTGCCTTCAAAATCCTTCGGCGACTTGATATTCAACGCTTCCGGCGAAGCAAAGCCAGACGTATTGTGCTGAATGACGGCCGCAACCGACACGACCGGCACCCCGTTGGTGCGTGCCATCGTCAGCTGCTCCTGATAGCTTACGCCGAATTCCGCGCTGCCTGTAGCAACCATCTGCTCGGCTCCGCCTTCACCCGGCTGAACAATCTCTACATCAAGGCCGTGATTGCGGAAGAATCCCTTGTCACGCGCCACATACAGGCCTGTATGATTCGTATTCGGCGTCCAGTCCAGCACGACACGCACCTTGGTCAGAGGCTTGTCCGCTTCCTCCTGCTGCGCATTCCCAGAGCCTGTATTCTCTCCGCCCGCATTACCTCTGTCCGAATTCCCGCCGCTGCCGCCGCCGCAGCTTGTTAGCAGCAGCATTAACGCCGTCAGCGCAAGACCCCATTTCATTCCCTTAAGCTTCTTTCCGTTCAGCATGTTGTTTCCCCTCTCTGTCTTTATAAGCTTGTCTTCAACAACTCCTGCGCAAAAAAAGACGCCCCCCCGATCCGGGAGACGCCGTGTTCACGTATTCATTCAGGAGACTGCGGCCGCGAAAGCCTTCTTCGCATGCGGAAGCCCTGCGGCGGCTGTACCGCCATCTTTCCTACGCTGGCATTACCCAGATCAGGTATAAGGGTCGGTATCATAGTCATGCTCTCTCGGGATACCCTCTCAGCCGGCCTGCCCAGCTCCCCTGGTTGCTGCATTCAGTTGTTGTCATGCCCTATTATAACAAACCATTCGAAAAAATCCACATGCCGCTGATATTTCCTGCCCCCTGGACTTACGCTCACGCGTGGCAGCGGCACGCCGCGTACGATAAAGCAGAACCAGGAAGGGAGCTTTCAACCATCATGAAAATGCCAGGCAGAGCCATCGTAACCGGCGGCGCAGGCTTTATCGGCTCTCATCTGACCGATGCCCTGCTTGCCGCCGGAACGGAAGTTCATATAATCGACGATTTATCATCCGGTGACTGGCTGCGGGCGAACCCGAGGGCGCGTCTGCATCAGCTGGACGTATGCAGTCCGGAGGCCTGCCGTACAGCGGCAGCCATCAAGCCCGACGTTATTTACCATCTGGCCGCACAGGCTGATGTGCAGCGCTCCATCCAGAACCCCGGTCTTGATCTCTCGGTTAACGTCCAGGGCACCATTAACATGCTGGAAGCCTGCCGCTTGGCCGGCGGCTGCAAGCTCGTCTTCGCCTCCACCTCCGCTGTATACGGCGATCTTGCAAAGGATATCCTTACCGAGGATGATCCGGCCAGGCCAATCTCCTTCTATGGGCTGTCGAAGCTGACGGCCGAGCACTATATCCGCCTGTACGCCCGCCTGTTTGGCGTTCCGTACACCATTCTCCGTTACGGCAATGTATTCGGTCCCCGCCAGACAGCCAAAGGGGAAGGCGGAGTGGTTGCCGTCTTCATGGACCGGATAGCCGCAGGCGATCCGCTTGGTGTGAACGGGGACGGCGAGCAGACCCGTGATTTCATCTACGTTGCCGATATCGTTCAGGCCAACCTGGCCGCCGCATCACAGGGAGACGGTGAAACGCTGCATGCCAGCACCGGACAGCCGACCACAGTCAATACGCTGATCCGGCTGCTGGACCGCCTGCATCCTGCGGGCGTCAGCGTGAAGTACCGCCCGGCTAAAGCCGGTGATATACGCCACAGCTGCTTATCTGCGGACCAAGCAGCCGCCAGTCTCGGCTGGAGCCCCGCATATTCCTTCCCGCAGGGGGTTGAGGAGACCTACCGTGCCCGGCTGAACGCCAAGCTCCGCTAACAAGAAGCAGCCTTGATCACTGCCTCCGGGCCAGCAATCAAGGCTGCTCTTTTGTGCTCCTTCCTGCAATCCCGACCTTTCCCTCCAGCTGGAAAGGTCCTTTAATCCGCGCCCGGCCTTCAGCCGACCGTACCGTGAGGTAGAAATGCTCAGCAAATCCGCTGGCCTTTACCGTGAAGGAATCCGATGTTTTCGCCTCTTGGAAGCAATTTTCCGTCGTCCAATAAACGACTGGCCCAACCTTCGAGCCGTGCCGTACGGCAACCTCCAGCTCCCCGGTATCCCATTGCACCGGCCTTTCCCAGCCGATCTCCATGCGCAGCATAATCTGCTCTCCCGGATTCACCGGGAACAGCGAAACCGATGTCAGCACAACTTCTGACCTGCCTATATCAAACACCGGGAAGCTCCCCGCCGGCGCCTCCACCTTATGATAACGCTGAATCACAAGCAACACTGCCCTTCATATGGTTAAATGGTTTGCAGCATACCAAGAAAATGCCTTCCGTATGCCATAGAATCAAAATGCTGTCTGACATGCTGCTGGGCTCCTGCCCGTATCTGCTCCCGCAGCAGCGGATTCTCCATCAGTTCACGCGCTTCCCAGACTGCATGCGCGATGTCGCCAAGCTTATAAAACTTGCCCGTCTGGTTATGGTAGATGGAGGTAGAGACCCCGTCGGAATTGGTGGAAAGGACCGGACAGCGGCAGCTCATCGCTTCAAGCACCGCATACGGCGCTCCCTCTACCTTGGATGTTGAGCACAAAAACCCGCCCGAATCGCCCACCATCGAGAAGTACTGCTGCATCTCCGCATGCGGCACATTCGAACGGACGGTCAGCCTCTGCTTTAGCCCCAGCGTATCGACCAGCCGGACAAACTGTTCCTTCTCGGCCGGAATCGCCAGGTTCGGGTCTTCAAACATCCAGAGCTGCAGATTGCTGTACACAGCGCTCAGCTGGTGGCCAATATGCAGAAACTCCCGCCAATTCTTGTTATCTTCGATTCTGCCCAGCCAAGCGATAACCGGCGCTTCCGCCTTCGGGCCTGGACGGTAGGTGAACTGGGCGGCATCAAAACAATTGTTAAACTGGAATTTCGGAATATGCGGATACAGCTCCTTGAACAGTGCACTGATATGCGGCGTCTGCGGGTTAAGAAGTGCGGAGGCATGGGCATTGATGACAGGCATTGCGGCAGTCAGCTGCTGCCGGGCCACCTCCTTCGGGCCGTATCCCTGAATTTCAAGTATGAGCTTACCGCCGAAGCCGAGCACCCGCAGCCTTTGCAGGCTTATATGATCGGTTGTAACCACAATGGCCTCGTAGTTCCCAGAATCCAAAATGTGCTTGATCGCGATATCATTCCTGGTTACATGAACCGGAAAATCAGCCGCGTTCTGCAGGCCTGCACCCCACCCGTAGTAAAGGCATTCCGCATGGACGCCAAACTGCCGCAGCAGCCGGCAGCGCTGCCTGTTTAGCGTATCAACCCCGCCGCTCGGCACGTAATAAACGAACAGTACTTTCATCGTTCCTCGTTCCCTCCCTTGCCCGTGTGGTCGCGTGCCACTCCTGTACGAAGCTAGTGCATCCTCGTAAAGTCATCCTGTGTGAACACGGCTACAACAGCCCCTTGATCCTTGACATGCGCCGCGATGCCTGTGGTATGAAAGGTATGGTAATTCGACACCAGGAGCAGGCTGAAAGGCGAGTACTGCGTCACCAGCCCCGGAATGCTTATAGCCGCGCCAACCGGCACATGAATGAGCCCCACATGGAATACCCCCTCCGGCTTATAGCCGTGGATCAGCATTTCAAACGATTCGCTCCCTATATTGGTAATGGTCAAGTCCACACTCTCAATATAACGGGAGTCCACCTTGGTATTCGGTGCGGCCTCCAGACGAAATACGGACATGCTGTCTCTCCTCCCGCTTGCATTCTCCTACATCGTATGCTTCGTCCGCGCGGGCCGAAAGGGCATACCGTCAGGTCCAGTCACCCATATCCGCCAGGCAGGCCCCATCTGTCCATGCAAGCCGGCCGCCGCCATCATTATATAAAGCAGGACTATTCCGCTTGCAAACAGGAAGGAAAGGAGAGAACAATCTATGCAGCTGAAACCATTGAAAGGTACGTATGACGCTGTATTCAGCCTCGGACACCTGTGCATCGCAGGTATTCAGCTGGAGAAAAATGGGCTGCGTCCATTCGCGGGTCCGCTCGACTGGATGTCATCGCCAAGCTTGTCTGATGTAAACCGGCTCCTTGCCAACCGCTTTGCCCGCTTTATGGATTATCCTCATCTCGTGCTCGCCGGCCAGGCCAGCGACAAGCTCTACCTGGTGAAGGAAACCGAGTACAACGTCTATTCCAATCATGACTTTTTTACGCATAACAATTTCCCTCCGCACTTTGCCGCTTATCCGGAGATCAAGGCTAAATACGACCGCCGGGTGTCACGCTTTCTTGCCAAGTGCTCGTCGAGCCGGCGCATGTTGTTTATCCGGACAGAGGGCACGTACGAGGAGGCAGGAGAGCTAGAGAAAGTGCTCGCAAATCTTGTAAGAGGAGATTTCCGCGTGCTGCTCGTCAACCATGCTCCTGTCGAAGGCATCACACCGCTTAACTGGCCGCTGCGCCATGTTACAGCCGTCCAGCTTCCGAACTCCAGCGACATTCTGACGGGCAACAGCCGCTATTGGACAGAGCTGCTAAGCGGCATCCTGGTTACGTCGGGGTGAGGCATTCAACCGTCAGAACCCAAACAGAGGGCGCCCCTATCGGCAAGCCCTCTGTTTGGGTTCACTATATGGTCGCACGCTTCGCAGTCTGCTTCAGGGAAAGGACCGGCATATCCGGCACCGTATATCCCTTCGGCAGGTTTGCGAAAATCTGATTCCAGTATACATAATCCACAAGCTGCCCGGGTGTACTGGTCTGGACAGCAAAAATCCGGTTGTACAGATCCCCCATCACCATAAAAGCTCCTTGCTGCATCCGTTTACCCCCTATCGTCCGTGTCGCACATTGTCATATACAGTCAGCAGCCGCTCCATCATCCGGTCCAGGGACCAATGCGATTCCGCCCACTGCTTCGCATTACGCCCAAGCTGCTTCCGGTAGTCATCATTCTCCAGCAGCACAGCAAGCTGCTTGGCCAGCATCCGGGAATCGCCTGCCGGGCTCACAAGACCAGTCCTGCCGGGCTCTACCATCTCCGGTAATCCGCCTGCTGTCGATAACAGTGTGGGAACACCTGAGACCTGAGCCTCCATGACGGAGAATGGCTGGTTATCCTGAATACAGGAATGGACGAAGATGTCCGAATGCTGCAGCAGTGCAGGCACATCGTCTCGCTGTCCAAGGAACAAGACCTCCTCATGCAGAGCAAGCTTCGCCTTCATCCGCTCCAGTTCCTGCCGCTGGTCACCGTCTCCGACAATCCAGCATACCCAGTCATTTCGTGTCTGCTTCAGGATTCCAAGCGCGGCCAGCAGGACATCAACGCCTTTTACAAACACAAGCCGCGCTGGACAGATGATTACCTTCTTGCCCGGTGGCCTGCGGTATGGCGTGCCAAGAGAGGCCTTGCGGCGGAATGTCCGGGTGTCGAGACCATAGGGAAACACGTCAATGCGCTCCTCAGGCACACCGAACTGGTGTACGAGAAGCCGCTTTTGCCACTGGTTCGCCGTCACGGTTCTTTTACCCGAAGCTGCTCCGTGATGCTCAAGCGACTCAAAGTATTTCCAGGCCGGCGAGTTTTCCGTCACGCCCAGCTGCGGATTCAGCTGAAAATGCAGCATATACTCTACCGCCACCGAACCATGCACATGAGCTACCAGAGGCGCATCCGGCTTGATCCTGCGGATCGCCCGGGCCGCAACTACATCCTGCGCATGAATGATATCGTAGCCCTCAACGCCTATGCAGGCCGCCCCCAGCTCGAAGCAGTAGCGCTCCAGCTCGTAGAAGCGGATGACAGGGTCCTGAAGCTGCGGATAATGCGCGCTGTCAAGCTTCTTCTCCAGCAGCGGCAGCAGGACTGATTTCTGTATCTCCTGATTTCGCGTCACGTTATGGATCTTGCTGTTGCCTGGACCATGGCCCAGCATATCCACCGTATGTCCCCTTGCTTCCAGCTCCCGTCTTAGCTGCTGCATGTAGTTCCATACTCCGCCCACATGGGGCACAGCCCAAAACGTGCAGAGCAGAATGTTCATACCTCACGTCCTTTCTCACCGCCATGCGGTCCTGTTACCAGTAGTACACTATATTAGCCTCGCTCTTGCAGGGGCACGACGGTTGAACCCTTAGCCGGCCCAAAATGTCATGTCCGCTATGTAGGAAGGGCAAGACCCTGTCAAGGGCCTTGCCGGACCGAAAGTTAGTCCGAGTATCCGGCTGCCGTGAAGCTGACCGGACCAATAAGACCCACTGCTCCCGGACCGCTGACTGTTAATTCAACGCGGTAGAGATGGAAGGCTGCGGGAGGCAGATAATCTGCGCCTGAGAACGACAGAAGCTGGTTCACGCCAACGTCAAAGTTTTCGATAGCTTGGTAGATTGGAACGCCATCTCTGTAGACAGTAGCCGTCAGGCCCACGATTCCGATTGTAACATCGAAGCCTGCTGTGAAATCAAAGTGTACCTGGGTGTTGCTGCCTGCCCCCGTCAGATTTAATCCAAGTGTCGCTACTGTAAGTCCGGCAGCTGGAACAGGCGTAACGGTTGCTGTCGGGAAGCTGCGGGCCTGGCTCATCTGAGCATCAAGAAAACGATTTGCCATTGAACATTCATCTCCTTTTGGTTTGATAATGTATCTTATGAGACAGGTTTGTTCAGGGATTGGACGGGCCCCCCGGTATCCGCCTGATTTTAGTAGAAAAGGCCGTTATCTCATAGATTGCTAGAGCCTCTCTTCCTTAGAATGAATCAGCTTACATGTCATACAGGTTTTTCCGGTTGCATAGGGAACAGATGTTCGTTATATAATAAGAACGAAACCGATGCCCGGCTGGAGGTTGGTCAGCATGTCCTCGTCTCCCCTGCAAACTGAAGAAGAAATACAGCTCATTAAGGAATATATCCTCCTTCCCGTCATGTTCGATGTGCTCGAGCGGGATATCCAGACGATGGATACACTGCGCCTGAAACTGCCCCACTTCTATATCCGCAGCCTGCAGGCGGTTCAGAAGACCGTCCTGATGCGGCAGATCGCCCTTCGGAAGGAGCTTGCTCGCCGCGGGATGAAGGTTATTCACGAGGAACGGCGGACGGCCTGTCTGCGGGCCCGCTACCTGTGCCGCGGCTATGAGCATAAGATGGATTTAATCTGGGAGATTGTGAAGGCCGAAATCGAGGTGGCGCTGGCGGCGCATTTTCAGATCAGCGGTGATTAAGGAGGTGGGATTAGCATGGGTGCAAAGGGCAAGCGGATTATTTTCCTGGCGGACTGCCAATCCTTCTATGCTTCGGTCGAAAAAGCCGCCAATCCGGCTTACCGCGGCAAGCCGCTCGTCGTCTCGGGAGACCCTTCCCGCAGGAGCGGCATTATACTTGCCGGATGTCCGCTCGCCAAATCAGCCGGCATTGTGACCGGCGAGGCGCTCGGGGAAGCACAGCGCAAGTGCCCCGGCCTGATCGTCATGAAGCCGCGGATGCAGACGTATATCCAGGTATCCCTGCAGATTACATCGATTCTCGAATCTTATTCCGAGCTGGTCGAACCGTTCAGCATCGATGAGCAGTTCATGGACGTCACCGCCAGCCTCAAGCATTTTGGCTGCTCAGCTACCGAGCTGGCGGCACATATTCAGATGCGGATTTTTCATGAAACGGGCATTTACATAAGGGTGGGCATTAGCCATAACAAGATTTTGGCGAAGATGGCCTGCGATAATTTTGCGAAGAAGAATGACACAGGGATATATGAGCTGACAGCCGCTAATCTGGATGAGCTCTGGCAGTGCTCTCCCCACAAGATGTTCGGCGTCGGCAGCCGCACAACGAACCATCTGGCCCGGATCGGCATCACCACCATTGGCCAGCTTGCCCGGACACCGCTCCCCGAGCTCAAACAGCGGATGAAGCGGTATATGAAGAAGAACTGCGATATATGGAGCGAGGTGCTGTGGCGTACGGCGAACGGCTATGACGATTCACCGGTTACGCCGGACGCCTTCAGCAGGCAGAAGGGAATTGGGCGGCAGACGACGCTGCCTGTCGACTACCGCAAGCCGGAAGACATTGATGTCATCCTTGGGGAGCTTGCCATGCTCATCTGCCGGCGTGCCAGAGCCAAGGGGTACATGGGCAGCGTCGTGCATGCCGGCGCACAGGGAGCGGATTTTGACCAGCCGGGCGGCTTCTCCCGCCAGATCAAGGTCGCGGAGCCAACCAACATTACCCGCGAAGTCTATGCCGCCGCCCGGCAGCTGTTCGACCGGCACTGGGACCGTCAGCCCGTACGGAAAATCTGGCTGTCGCTCGACCAGCTGCAGGATGATTCAGTTCACCAACTCTCCCTCTTCGGTGACCGGGAGAGAATCATGCAGCTCGAATCGGTTATGGATGAACTCCAGGATGCCTTCGGACCGGCGGCCGTATTCTATGGCTCGTCCCTGAAGCAGTCCAGCCAGCTGAAATTTTTGAACGCCAAGATCGGAGGACATTACAAATGAAGAAACTGACAGGCAACGGTCTTTGGGAATCCTCCCGCATGATGCTGTTCGAGCATCGTGATTCGCTGCTCGACCGGAAAGCAGGCAAGAAGAAGAAGCGACGCCCGGAGCTCGATGAGCAGCATATGGAGGCTATCGCTGAGCAGATCAGCACCGCCTACACAGGCGGACAGACGCTGCACGCCACGCTTTACGAAGAATACGGGGAGCGGCAGCTCAGCGGAACCGTTACAGGGGTGGATCCCCTGCGCCAAAGAGTGCGGCTTGGCGACACCTGGATTCCCGTTGCGGACATTCTCGAAGTACGTACAGACGATGGTCCGGAGGATGATGTGGAAATTGATGTGAAAGAGTCTACCTAGAGTGGTACGGCCCTGAGCCTAGATGCATGTCCCCGGGCATCCCGCTGCCGGCTAAAGCCGGGAGCGCGCCACTCCAATTTCCTGAGCTGTCAATACAGCCATCTCGACCTTGCTTAGACCAAAGCCGTATTCATTCGTCATTTCAAAGCTGAGCGGCATACGAAGCTCCCCCAAGTGAGCGGTTACCGCTTCCGCAGCAGAGGCAGTGAACCAGTCTCCCGGCTCTGCCGGGTCAGCGGTACAATCCGGCCAGGCATCCGTAAGCCTTGGGCTGTACAGCGGCTCAGCCTGCGGGCGAAGCCTGAGGCCGGACAGGCGTTCCCGGTAAGGGCGCTGCGGGGGGCCATGACGCAGTGGAGCGAACAGGTGAGGCGCGTAATCCGATCGGGAGCCAGTATGTCTGATCTGCCGCGCAAACCGGTGTACGCCCTCTCGCACCTCTGGAATACCAAACAGCATGGCGTACAGCCGTTTGCCAAACTCGATCCTCTCCTTCAAGCTGCCGAAGCTTTCCAATACAAGTCCAGCGAGCCGCAAATCCGAACCCGCCTGGCGCCCGTTCTGCTTTTCCAGATAAGCTGCAGGATCAAGATGGTAAGGAAAGACCACCTGGTTCAGCTGAAGCAGCGACTGCATGCCGAAGAACAGCGTGCCAAGGACCTTCTTCTGATAATAGGGATGCTGCACAACCCTTTTCTCAATTACATGCTGCTCGTTCACGATAAGAGAAACCGTCAGCGGCACCGGATCCCTGCGGCGCCAGAACTGGGCCCAGACCGGCTGCATAAAGCGGGAGACCCCGAAGGCCGGAAGCAGTCGCGACAAATCCCGTCCGTACCGCTGGCTTGCCTCATACAGCAGGAGCTGCGGATAAGCATCTCCGAAGATCAGCCAGTTGGCCCGCTCCAGAAACTGGAATGTCGGTTCACGCTTATCCAGTCCCAGCAGCCGGGGAAGCCATTCCCCTTGCAGATCCGTCATATTCCAGCCGCCATTGCGGGAAACCATGTGAGCCAGCATGGCCCAGTGAAGCTCAGGGCAGCGCAAATACACCGCCCGGTATGCTTCCGTCCGAGTGACATTGTTCCGGTTGTGACGCTCAGTCTCCTCACGAATCCGGTGAATGATCGCGTCATAGGCGTCACCCGGCAGGTCCGGCGGGTACCCCAGAGAGGCAGAAGAGCCGTAACCCGCTTCCTCTGCTGCGGGGGTGCCGAGCGGAGCAGCAGCTTCCAGCCAGGCGGACGGGGATGCCTGACCAGGCAGAGTCATCTGTTTCCAATAAGCTTCCAATTCCTTCACCGCTGTTCTGTCCAGCTTAAGAGGCTCAGCAGCCTTGGTCATCGCATGAGAGGCGGACATGCCTTTCCATTTTCCAAGCACATAACGGCCAACCGCCTGCGGCCAGCCTGTCAGCCGATCCATCCAGCTGGAACGTATCCGCTGTCTATTATTTCGCTTATTGAATCCGTTCACAAGTATAGGTCCTCCCTTCCAGCACTGCAGCTGTCAGCCTGCCTTAAGCTTCTATAACCAGTATCTACCTTCAGCCTATTCTTAAACGTACCGGGGGGTGAAGCAGCCGGCTGGCAGCACGCACCTCTGGTTTAAGGCCTTTCGGAACCGTATACTTAACCTATAGAACTCTTTGTCCTTATACGGGCAAATTTTATTTTGGCAGAGGGGGAACAACGATGTGCGGCAGGTATACGATAACCGTGACACTCGAGGAGCTGATGGCCCACTATTTAATTGAAGAAAGTCGCTTTCCTCGCTACGAGCCGAGATATAACATCGCGCCCGGTCAGCTCATTCCCGCTATCATTCATGACGGTGAACGCAATCGTCTGGGCGGACTAAAATGGGGACTGATCCCCCCTTGGGCAGAAGATGAAAAAATTGGAAGCCGCATGCTTAACGCCCGCGCCGAAACAGCCGCTGTGAAGCCCGCCTTCAGACATGCGCTCCGTCAGAAGCGCTGCCTGATACCGGCAGACGGCTTCTACGAATGGCAGCGGCTTGCCCGCGCCAAGCAGCCGATGAGGATTGTCAAAGCAGGCGGCGGCCTGTTCAGCATGGCCGGCCTGTATGAGTCCTGGACCGCTCCGGATGGCCGCAGAGTGAGCAGCTGTACCATTCTGACTACGGAGCCGAATGAGCTGATGGCACCAATCCATGACCGGATGCCTGTTATCCTGCACCAAGAGGATGAATCTCTTTGGCTGGATCGGCAGATTCAGCGTCCTGAAGCCCTGCAGCATCTGTTCAAGCCCTATCCCGCGGATCGGCTGGAAGCCTACCCGGTCAGCCCGATAGTCGGCAGCGTGCGCCAGGATGACCCATCCTGTATTGAACCGCTTTGAGAGACGAACCCGTCCATGCATATCCGTATTATTCGTGGCACACAAAAGCCGCTTGAGCGGCACCCTACCGGATGGCCGTCAAGCGGCTTTAATGTCATGAGAACATGCGGTTCTATTCAGCGAAACATGCTCCACAGCTTTAGGAGATGAAATGTATTATTCGGATCAATCTTCTGACCGAGTACGAAAGCTGCCATCTGCTCCTGCTGTGTCTCGCTCAACGGCTCGTTAAGAACAGCCGCAACTGAACGGATCAGCCGCTTTACCTTAGCCTTATCCTGAAGATCCGCTTTGGTCAATCCCTGCAGCAGCGCCTTCACGCGCTCCTTGGCAGCCGGATGCTTCATCTTCATCTTAACGCGGCCGACCAGTTCAGGCCGAATGCCATACTTTTGGTAACTCAACTTGGGGCACCTCCATCCGATTTCACAGGCAATCTGTAAAAGGATATGCGGTCCCAGTGCCATTGTTGCCTGCAAGCCCCTTAATCAAGCAATTCGCCCTGAAAAATCTGATCCCGCAGCAAAATCTGATGGAGTGGCGCATAATCCGGCCGCTCCCAAAAATCAGGCTGCGCCACCATCTCGGCCGCGTCATCGCGCGCCGTCTCCAATACTGCAAAGTCAGCCGCCATATCCGCCACTTTAAACTCCGGCAGCCCGCTCTGCTTCGTACCAAAGAAATCCCCGGGGCCCCGCAGCTCCAGATCACGGCGAGCCACCTCGAAGCCATCGTCGGTCTCCGTCATGACCTGCATCCGCTCCCGCCCCGTCTCCGATTTGGGGTCAGCAACCAGCACACAGAACGATTGATGGCCGCCGCGTCCAACCCGGCCGCGCAGCTGATGCAGCTGGGAGAGACCGAACCGCTCTGCATCCATGATGATCATCAGCGTGGCATTCGGTACGTCGACGCCCACCTCGATGACCGTTGTCGCAATCAGAACATGCGTCTCTGCTTCACTGAACTGCCTCATGACCTCCTCCTTCTCAGAGGCCGGCAGCCGGCCGTGCAGCAGGCCAACCTGCAGGTCCGGGAAGGCCTGCTGCAGCTGGATATGCAGATCAATGGCATTCTGTACATCCAGCTTGTCTGATTCCTCGATCAGCGGGCAAATCACATAAGCCTGCCGGCCCTCCCCGACTTCACGCCGGATGAAACCGAGTACCCGGTCCAGCATCTCATGCTTGACCCAATATGTTTTGATCGGCTTCCGGCCCTGCGGCCGTTCCTTAATAGTTGATACATCCATATCACCGAACGCAGTAATAGCCAGCGTACGCGGAATCGGCGTCGCCGTCATAGTCAGCACATCGGGATTCATGCCCTTACGCCGCAAGATGCTCCTCTGGTTGACACCGAATCGGTGCTGCTCATCGGTTACTACCAGCCCGAGGCTCCGGAAGAATACATCCTCTTGTATAAGTGCATGGGTGCCGACCACAATATCGATCAGCCCCATCTGCAGTCCTGCAAGTATTTCCCGGCGCTTGCGCTCGCCAAGACTGCCGGTAAGCAGAGCAATCTGAATACCGTATGAACTGAACAGCTTGTCCAGCGTCCGGCTGTGCTGCTCGGCCAAGATTTCGGTCGGCACCATCAAGGCCCCTTGATGACCAGATTTCACGGCAGCATAGAGCGCAACCGCAGCAACGACTGTTTTACCAGAACCCACATCCCCCTGAAGCAGCCGGTTCATACTGTAAGACTGCCGCATGTCGTACATAATCTCATTGATGACTTTCTTCTGAGAATCGGTCAACTCGAAGGGCAGTCCCTTAACGAAGGACCGGATTGTTTCATTATCCGTCGTATGTACCACCCCATCCGCCCTGCCTCGTGTCTGCGCACGGAAGGCATGCAGCTTCAGCTGGAACAAGAAGAGCTCCTCATAGACCATACGGCGTCTGGCCGCCTGGCCCTCCACGGCATCACCCGGCAGATGCATACGCATAACAGCTTCCCTGCGAGGGACAAGATCGTATTTGGAGGTAAGTACATACGGCAGCACCTCCGGAATCATAGCACCGTACTGCTCCAGAGCCTGTCTTATTATTTTCCGCATCCAGCTCTGGGTGATAGCGCCGCCTACCGAATAAACCGGCTGCAGTGTTCCTGTCTTAGCCGTCCCCTTATCGGGAAACTCGGAATCGGATACGGTAATCTGCCTCCGGTTCTGATCCCATTTGCCCGTAATGGTGATCTCCCGTCCCGGAACCAGCTGGCTCTGCAGGAAATTGCGGTTAAACCATACGCCAGTCAAAAGTAAATGGTCTACTGCCACTCTGCAGGACAGACGGGACTTCCCGCGCCCATACCGCTGCAGCGAAGGCGAACTCATAATTTTCCCCTGGACAGTAGCTTTCTCCCCATCCTTCACATCCGCCAAATCCCTTACCCGGTAATCCTCATACCGGAATGGAAAATAGTCCAGCAGATCAGCTACGGTCTGAATGCCAAAGGCGTGAAGCTCTTGTTCCTTCTGAGCGCTCACGCCTTTGATCTGCCGGACGGCAATCTCATGTAATGCCGTCGTCATATGAATCCTCACACCTTATAAGCGAACACGGCTGCTGTACCAGGACCGACATGCGTCCCGATAACGGCGCCAATTGTCGTATAATTAACTTCCTTGACGTTAAACCGTGCTTTAATCAGACTCAGCATCTCCATCGCAGGCGCTTCATCACTCGTCCAGGCCATTACCACATTAAGCTCAGCACCCGCGCCGAAATCCCGTTCGAGCAGCTCCATAATGCGCAGCATCGCCTTTTTCTGGCCGCGCACTTTATCAACTGGCGCCACGAAGCCTTCATCATCAATCGTCAAGATCGGCTTAATATTCAGAATGGAACCGAACAAGGCCGCAGCCCTGCCAATCCGTCCTCCCCGCTGTAAATATTCCAGCGTGTCCACCAGAAAATACAGCTCGAGGCTGGCGGCAATCCGGTCGACCTCCGCCAGAATCTCTTCCTTCGAGCGGCCTTCTCGGGCCATCTCCGCAGCGCGGACGACCAGAACACCGAAGCCGGAAGAGGCAGACTTTGTATCGATTACCGTAATATCAGCATCGCGCTCGAGCAGCGACTTGCCCAGCACTGCGGATTGATACGTGCCGCTGAACTGGGAGCTTAGATGAAACGAAATAATTTGTGCCTCCGGGTCCTCAGCCAGCATCCGTTCAAAAGCCTCCATGAATTCGACCGGCGACGGCTGTGACGTAGTAGGCAGTGCGGGTGAGGCTGACAGCATCTTATAAAATTGCTCCGCTTCAAGTGTCACCGCATCCTGATAGGACTCTTCACCAAACAGCACCTTAAGGGGTACCATCTCAATTCCCAGCTTCTCACGAACCTCGCGAGGCACATCGGATGTGCTGTCTGTTACAATTTTCACTGCACACATAGGAAAGCTCACTTCTTTCTTCCGGCTGAGCCGTTATTCAACTGCTATCAGATACGGATACAGCGGCTGGCCGCCAGGATGAACCTCAAGCTCCGCATCCGGAAATTCCGCTTCGATCCAGATAGCCAGCTCGTTCGTGTCCTGCTCGGCAGCATCCTGCCCGGTCAGAAGCGTAATCAACTCTCCGCCATCCTTCATCATGCTGCTGAGCAGGACCCGGCATGCCTCCTGAAGATCTTCCGAACTCGAGACGATCTCCTTCTCCCGAATCCCGATATAATGACCCTCGCGTATGGTCAGGCCATCCATAACCGTATCGCGTACCGCCAGCGTAACCTGACCGGACTGCACATCCCCGGCAGCCTTCGTCATACGTTCTGCATTGCTCTCCGCCGATTCATCCTCATTAAAGGCCAGCAGTGCAGCCAGCCCTTGCGGAATCGTCTTGGTTGGTATGACCGTTACACTGCGCTCGCTGAGCTCAGCTGCTTGCTGGGCAGTCAATATAATATTGGAGTTATTAGGCAACAGGTAAATATGTTCTGCACTGAGCGAGTGGATAGCTTGTACGAAATCCTCCGTACTCGGATTCATCGTCTGCCCTCCGGACAACACTACATCCACATTATTACCGCTGAATATGTCCGAAATGCCCTGGCCCATTGCTACTGCGATAATACCGAACGGGGCAAATTCATGCACCTCTTCGGGAGGTACTCCTTGTACGGGCACCCCTCCGGTCAGCACTTCTGGGGCCGCCCATTCCGGCATGGCTCCGGCCGTGCCGGAAGCGACGCCCGCTTCGTCAGTCTGTTCTTCAGGTGACATGCCTTCATGCTCCAGCAGATCCCTGTGCTGCTCCCTCATATTCAGAATCCGGATATCGGTCAGCTCCCCGTAAGGCAGCGACAGATTAAGCACATCTCCCGGCTTGCGTGAATGAACATGCACCTTAATGATGTCGTCATCGGCGATGACAATAATAGAATCTCCGTCCTTGGCGAGGGCACGTCTGTACCAGGATTCGTCAAACTTCATGGCATTGATGCTGCCGAGCCGCCGGTTGATGAAGAATTCCATGTCGTACAGGAATTCAATGGACTCCGTTTCCAGCCTGGACTGGGCCGTTGTACCTGCCTGCGGTTGTTTGGAAGCTGTTCTCTGCGGTATGGCAGCCGGAGCAGGCGCCGGTGCGGCAGCCTCCTTAACAGGAAGCTCGACATGTATACCGGAAAGACTTTCTACAAATCCTTCATATATAAATACAAGGCCTTGTCCGCCTGAATCCACTACACCAACCTGCTTGAGCACCGGAAGCATATCGGGTGTTCGCTGCAGCGCCTCATGAGCCTTGGCATGAACCTCCTGCATTAGCTGGGGCACATCTGCCGTACGCCGTGCAATTGTGACCGCATGCTTGGCCGCCTCCCGGGCAACCGTAAGAATCGTTCCCTCAACCGGCTTGACAACCGATTTATAAGCCATATCCACACCCTGCTGAAGAGCAGCCGCGAATTGAACGGGGCTCACCTCATCCAAGTTTGCCACACCGCGCGCAAACCCCCGAAACAGCTGAGACAAAATAACACCCGAGTTGCCTCGCGCGCCCATAAGCAGCCCCTTGGACAGCGCCTCCGCCGCCTTTCCGACAGAATCGGAAGGTCGGGCACGTAGTGCCTCTGACCCGGACCGCATGGTCAAATTCATATTCGTGCCTGTGTCCCCGTCTGGGACAGGGAATACATTTAATGCGTTAACGTGCTCCGCGTTACGCTCCAGATGCTCGGCGCCTAAGAGCGCCATCCGCATAAAATCCGTTCCGTTAATAAAGCGCTTACCCACCGGATAACCCCCTACCGAGATACACGTACGCCTTGGACAAAAATATGGACGTGGTCAGCCTGCAGGCCCACCACTTCATTCAGCACATATTTAACTTTAGATTGAATATTGTGCGCAACTTCCGATATTTTGGTTCCGTAGCTTACGATGATGTACAAATCAATATGAAGCTGCTCGTCTTCCCGGCGGACTTCCACACCACGGGACAGGTTCTCCCGCCCAAGCAGCTCGGCGATGCCGTCCTTCAACTGTTTTTGGGACGCCATTCCGACAAGTCCATAACATTCCATGGCTGCAGATCCGGCAATCACGGAGATTACCTCGTCTGTTACGTTAACGTTTCCGAGCGCGGTATTGAACTGCAATGGCATGGAAGATCACTCCTTTGTATATGTATTATGGACTAATCCCCATTGTACTATAAAAAAAAGCGACATTGAAGTCTTATCCGCTCTTTGACTTCATTTTTCTACGGTTTACTCATTCTGGCTGGCTGCTGCGCGCTGTTATCATCTTTCAAGAAAGATATAGTGGATTTTCATAATCTGCTGTGATATGATATTCAAGTGTTTATTTGCAGCGGTCTCTAGCTTTGAAGGAGGTGTATTTCATGTCTCGCAAGTGTTACGTATCAGGCAAAGCGCCGGGTTCGGGCAACCACGTTTCCCACGCTAACAACAAGAACCGCCGTACTTGGGGCGTTAACGTCCAGAAGGTTCGCATCTTGGTTGACGGCAAGCCGAAGCGCGTATGGGTAAGCACCCGCGCTCTGAAATCGGGTAAAGTTACTCGCGTATAATGGTTTTTGCACGCCATAGACAAAAAGCACCTGACTCGTTCAGGTGCTTTTTATTTGCACGACGCGGCCGTTGGGTAGCTTTCATCGTTCCGGCCTACGGCCGTCGGAGGAAAGGCCCCTGGCGTTAGTTTTTTTGGAATGTGTTCAGAATCGCTTTTACGACACCACCCAAAAACTTCGGCAGCTTGATCGTGTAAAATTTCATGCTCCTTCCCTCCTTAGGCACGCTCATCATCGGCTTTCTGTCTATCATATACGCAATAAACAAAAATGGTCACACGAGAACTGCACTCATGTAACCATCCTATGCGCCCTAAGGAAGTCCTATTCCAAATGAACAACCAACAGCAAGCATTCGAGATTAGACTGCCGGTTGGTCCAGCATACCGTTCGCATACATAATAATAACGCCAATCATAATGAAGAGTACGATGAATACAACTGAAAGCACAATCATGCCGATCCGCAGTCCAATGCTGTCATACTTGCCAAAGAAACGGATACCCAGCAGCAGCGCGCCAAGCGAGAACACAAACCGGATAAGACCGGGAATAAAGGAGAACACGGCGAGGAGCAGTCCGATCACCGTGCTGTACCCAAGCATCCAGAATAAATTCTTCCACTTGTTGTCCTCTAAAGGCTCCATTATCCTCTCAGCTCCGCAATTGCCGCCGCGCGATCAGCACGGCTGAATATTGCGTTCCCAGCCACCAGCACATCAGCACCGGCTTCCTTTACGAGCTTTGCCGTTTCCGCATTGATACCGCCATCAACCTCAATATGTACATCCGTCCTGCCTCGTTCGTTCAGCATCTGCCGGATCTGACGAATCTTGGCCGCAGACTGCGGGATGTAGGCTTGTCCGCCAAAACCGGGGTTTACTGTCATGCAGAGCACCAAGTCCAGGTCATCCAGCAGATGCTCAATGACCTGGATGGGAGTTGAAGGATTCAAGGCAACACCTGCTGGCAGCCCGAGTTCCTTCACCATATACAATACACGGTGCAGATGAACACAAGCCTCCGCATGAACCGTTATCCGGTCGGCACCGGCCCGGGCAAAATCGGCAATATACCGTTCCGGCTGTTCAATCATCAAGTGCACGTCAAAAGGCAGCTTCGTTGCGCTGCGGACTGCATCCACAACAAGCGGCCCAAATGTAATATTGGGAACAAAGTGGCCATCCATGATGTCTACATGGATCCAGTCAGCCCCGCTCTTATCCACATCCCTGATATCATCTGCCAGCCGGGCGAAGTCGGCTGACAGAATGGACGGCGCAATAATCGTCATCGTTTAATACCTCCGCTTCTTTTCCTTCAGTTCAGCTAGAAACTGCAAGTAATTGTCATACCGGCTTGCAGCAACCCGCCCTTCCTCCAGCGCCTCTCTTACGGCACAGCCCGGCTCATGCACATGGGTACAGCCCCGGAACTTACAGTCCGGAGAGAGCTCCCGGAATTCGCGGAAGCAGGAGCTTAGCTCCTCGATCCCAAGCTCTTGGAAGTCCAGCTGGCTGAATCCCGGCGTGTCAGCTATAAACGTATCCGCTTCAATCCGGATCAGCTCCACATGACGGGTCGTATGCTTGCCCCTGCCAAGCTTAGCGGAGATAGCATTGGTCTCCAGCTCAAGGCCAGGTACGAGCGCATTGAGCAGTGATGACTTGCCAACACCGGATTGACCGCAGAATACAGCAACCCGGCCGCGCATCCGCTTGCGCAGGTCTTCGGTTCCATCCCCGCTGCGTGAGCTTGTCACCAGGATATCATAGCCAATCGGAGGGTAAATCCGCTGCACGGCCTCCATTGCTTCCAATGCTTCCTTCGCTTCCTTGGTATTCGAATCATCCGCTAAATCACGCTTGCTCAGGCACAATACAGCTTCAATACCCGAATGCTCGATATGAGCAAGAAATTTGTCCAGAAGCTGCAGATTAAGCGACGGCTCGGTAAGAGCAAACACCAGAACCGCCAGCTCTACATTAGCAACCGGAGGACGAATCAGCTCGGACTGGCGGGGCAGCAGTTCAGACACCGTGCCCTCCCCATTATCCGTCATCACATAGACAACCCTGTCTCCGACCAGCGGATTGAGGCCCTTCTTCTTGAATACGCCGCGCGCCCGGCATTGAATCATACTGTCCTTCAGGTCCCTCTGGCCGTCAGGAACCACGTAATAGTAACCGCTCAGCGCTTTGACGATCGTTCCGGTAAGGCTGCTATTCGGGCTGCTGCTCATCGCTTTCGCCACCATCCTCTTCAGACTGCGTTTCGGTTTGGGCAGGCTCATCGGCAGGCGGTTCCTCGCCAGTCTGTTCTTCGGCAGGCGGCTCGCTCGTAACAGGAGGTTCAACCTGCTGGCCAGGTACAGACTGCGGCTTGGAGTTTCCGCCGCTCTTGGCTTCATCATAGGTGACCGTAAAGGAATCTGCGAACTGTCCGTCACGGTATACCCTGGCCACCGCTTCCCCGTTAGGCTTCAGGACGACATCAACCGGGAAAGTCTGCGTATCTTCTATTGTGCGCTTAGTGGACTCTATATTTTCACCTCGTGCGTCGGAATAGACGATACGAACCTCGCTCGGCTCACCGGCAATGGCAGGCGAAATCGCAATATTGAAAGTGTACTTGACCGCGTCGCTCGGCAGACCGAAGCTGATCGTCAGCGTGACTTCACTTCCCTTGGCTACATCATCCCCCGGCTTGTACGGGAACTGATCCAGAACCTTGCCGTCCCCTTTATAGCTGCCTTCCTTCACAATACCGGAATCCGGACCCAGCTCCAGGCCATGCTTTTGGAGCTCGTTTCGGGCTTTCTGTTCATCCATCCCAATAAGATTAGGCATCTTAAACGTCTCCTGGCCTTTACTTACCGTGAAGGTTATATTGCTATCAAGCGGGTTGAACTCCTGTCCAGCCGGGATTGACTGTCCGAGTATTGTCCCCGGCTCGCTTTCATCGAACACTTCATTGGTCTTGATACGCTCGCGTGTCACACTCAAATCCATCAGAGCTTGAACGGCTTCATCCACCTTCCGGTTGGTAAAGTCCTCCATTACCTCCATATCCGGCCCGGTACTGACGAAGAGCTTAATATAAGAGCCCTGCTTCACCTTCATATTGGACTTGCTCTGATCAAAGACAGTATGAGGTTCAATGTTAGGCTCCGAATCATAGACGATGGGCTCTTCAATCTTGAGTCCGGCTTCCATTAATGTCCGTATGGCCTCGTCTTCCTTCATGCCCACTACATAAGGAACATCAACCTCGCCAGGATCCAGTATGCCGAGCACAGTACGCACTCCGAAGAACACGGCCGCCAGCACAAGGAGAGTGACCGCCACGGTTACCGTAGGTTTGACCCACTTCTTACCCTGCTTCGTATCGGGAGCTATAGCGCTGCCTGTCTTACCTTCGGGCTTTCCTTTCATAGATGAGCCGGATGCAGATCCAGCGCTGAATGACGCTGCCGGTGCGGCGCCCGCACGGATAGCCGGCATGACACGTGTTTCATCCATGTCAAAATCAAAGGTGATCTTCGGCTCATGCAGCCGTTCAGGCAGCAGACAGGTCTCCAGGTCATTCAGCATTTCACGGGCAGACGAATACCGCTCACCAGGATTCTTCCGCATGGAGCGGACCACAATATTCTCTACACTCTGCGGAATATGAGGGTTGACAGCGCGCGGCTCCTCAAAATCCTCCTGCAGATGCTTAAGCGCCACGCTGATCGGGCTCTCGCCCAGGAAAGGCAGCCGCCCAGTCAGCATCTGGTATAAGACGATACCAAGTGAATATAAGTCCGACTTTTCCCCCGTACTGACTCCCTTGGCGTGTTCCGGCGAGAAGTAATGAACCGAGCCGACAACCGAGCCTGTCTGGGTAATTGTCGAGGAGGTAACCGCTCTGGCTATTCCAAAGTCCGTTACCTTCACCCGTCCGTTCTTGCCAATCAGAATATTATGGGGTTTGATGTCCCGGTGAATAATCTGATTCTGATGCGCATGCTCAAGCGCATCACAGATTTGAAGGGCGATGCGGACCGCTTCCTCCGTCTGCAAGGGAGCGCGCTCCTGAATAACCTCATTCAGGTTGCTGCCCTCTACATACTCCATGACAATATAATGCGTTTCATCCTCTTGGCCGACATCATAGACGCTGACGACATTCGGATGCGATAAGGAAGCGGCCGATTGAGCCTCTCGCCGGAAGCGGCGGACAAATTCCTCATCATGAACGAACTGCTGCCTTAATATTTTGACGGCGACATTACGGCTTAGAAGCACATCATGCGCCTTGTATACCAGCGCCATGCCTCCGCCGCCAATTCGCTCGAGGATTTCATACCGTCCGCCCAAGTCATGTCCGATCATTGGTCCCTCACCCCTCTTGCCCCTCACCGGAATTGCTATGTACCAGCAGAACAGTTACGTTATCCTCGCCGCCGGCGCGCAGCGCCTGCTCGATCAGCCGTTCAGCCTTGCCGTCAAGGTCCAGCTCGCTTTCGATCAGCGTCATCCGCATCTCTTCGTCGCTCACCATAGAATACAGACCATCACTACAGAGAAGCAGAAGATCGTCTTCTTTCCAGGAGAAACCTTTAATATCCACTTCTACTTCCCGATCCGTGCCCAGGGCTCTCGTCAGGACGTTACGCCGCGGGTGACTGGCCGCTTCCTCGGCGCTGATCTGCCCCGATTTGGCCAGCTCGTTGACCAGCGTGTGATCCTCAGTCAGCTGCCGCAGATCCCCCTGGCGGAGCTTATAGGCACGGCTGTCACCGATATGGCCTACCACGCCGCTGTCCTGCAGCAGCAGGGCAGCCACTACCGTGGTGCCCATATTATGATAATGGTCATTCTGCGAAGCCAGCTCGTAAACAACCTCATTGGCCTGCAGGATCGCCTGCCTGAGCAGCGTCTTGGCGGCCTCAAGGGTAAGTTCACCGCTGACGCCGCTCATGGCCTCCCGAAACGTGTCAACCGCCAGTTGACTCGCTACATCACCGGCCTGGTGTCCGCCCATGCCATCAGCCACAATGGCCACTCCCACGCCGGCGGCAGTCATCTGCGCCCAGGCGCGATCTTCGTTTACAAGCCGAATCCTTCCAATATCACTGCGATTTGCGGTTTTCAATCCTTATTCACCTCGTAGACTCCATATGCTTCGCACGCAGCTGTCCGCAGGCGGCGGCAATGTCATGCCCCTGCTCCCGGCGGATCGTTGCGTTGATTTTCTTCCGTTCCAATATGCGCTGGAATTCGAAAATATCCTCCCGCGGCGTACGTACGTAGTTGCGTTCGGGCACATAGTTAACCGGGATCAGATTCACATGGCACAGCATGCCCTGCAGGACATCAGCCAGCTCTTCAGCATGCTCCGGCCGGTCATTCACGCCGCCGATCAAGGCATACTCGAATGTCACCCGGCGGCCAGTTTTCGCGATGTAGTAACGGATCGCTTCCATAACTTCCTCGAACGGAAAGCGACGGTTTACCGGCATGAGCTTTGACCGCAGCGCATCGTTAGGCGCATGAATCGAGATCGCCAGATTGATCTGCGTGTTCTCATCGGCAAACTTGTACATGCTTGGCACGATGCCGCTGGTTGACACGGTAATATGCCGCTGACCGATGTTAAGGCCCTTCTCATGGATCATGATACGCAGGAAATTCATCGTCTCATCATAGTTCTCGAACGGTTCGCCCGTGCCCATGATGACGATGCTCGAGATGCGCTCTTCCGTCTCGTCCATCATCCGCTGGGCCGTAACAACCTGGGCCACAATCTCACCGGCCGTCAGGTTGCGTTTCAGCCCGCCAAGCGTGGAAGCACAGAAGGTGCAGCCGACCCGGCAGCCCACCTGCGTCGTCACACAGATGCTGTTGCCGTAGTTGTGCCGCATGACAACTGTTTCAATTGCGTGGTCGTCGTGAAGCCCGAACAGATATTTCACCGTGCCGTCCTTGGATTCCATTCTTGTGATCTCGTTCAATGTAACGAAGCGGAAGCTGTCCTCAAGCTTCTCACGGAGCTGCTTGGGAAGATTGGACATCTCCTCGAAGGAGCGCACCCGCTTCACGTACAGCCAGTCAAACAACTGGCCTCCACGGAACGCAGGCTCCCCGTTTTCCTTCATCCAGTCCTGCAGCTGTTCCAATGTAAAATCGTATATAAACGGCTTCATTCTTTTCACCCGTTCTGTTGTGGTATTTGGTGTTGGTTCATTCGTCTTAGCCATCGTCCTATTTTACCACAATTGGGCGGGACGGACTACAAAGGGTAAATTAGCCGCGTCTTCTCATTCTGGCAATGAAAAAGCCATCACTGCCAAAATGATGGGGCAGCAGCTGGACCATACCGGCAGGCTCTCCTGCAAGCACACCAGCCGTCGTAAGTACATCAAGGATCGCCTCCGGCCAATCGCGGTCAAGCTCAAATTGCCGGTTGCGGTCCAGAAACCGTTCAATCTGCTGCTCATTCTCTTCCCGCTCTATGGTACAGGTGCTGTATACGAGCAGTCCGCCAGGACGGACAAGTACAGCAGCAGCATCCAGCAGCTTGTTTTGGACAGCGGCAATGGCAGCTACATCAGCCGGGTCTTTTGTCCACTTGATTTCGGGCTTGCGCCTGATCACCCCTAATCCGCTGCAGGGCGCATCAAGCAGGACGAGATCCATCGAGCCGGGAGCGTGCCGCTGTGGCAAATCCTCCGCGTCCATTACCGTTGTCCGTACGGCACGCAGGCCGAGACGTTCAACCTGGTCCTTGATGAGCTCTTCCTTATGAGGATGAATGTCATTAGACCAGACTGTCCCCTCGTCTTCCATTATTTCGGCCAAATGTGTCGACTTTCCGCCAGGAGCCGCACAGCAGTCCAGCACCTGCATCCCTGGCTTAGGCGCAGCTACCTCGGCCACTAGCATCGAACTCTCATCCTGGACAGTCCAATCTCCGGCGCGAAACGCCTCATGATCCGCCAGATTACCCCCGCCCTGCACGACGATGCCAGCGGGCGACAGCGGAGAGGGCATTGCCGCATAGCCCGCCTGCCTCAAGCGGTCAACAACCGCATCACGGCCGCTGCGCATCCGGTTCACCCGGATACTCGGACGCGGCGGTTCATTGCCGGCCGCACAGATTGCTTCGGCCTCCTCTACCCCGTACGCCTCCAGCCAGCGTCGCACCATCCACTCCGGGTACGAATGCTTGAGGGCAATCCGCTTGACATCATCCTTCTCCTCAGGGAGCGTCAGACGGTCCCGGCTGCGGTCGATATTGCGCAAGACGCCGTTAACCATGCCCGATATTCCCTGATGGCCGCGTTGCTTGGCGATTTGGACCGCCTCGTGCACAGCTGCATGCGCAGGGACGCGATCGAGATACACCATCTGGTACAGGCTCATCCGCAAGAGCAGCAGAACCCAGGTTTGCAGCTTTGCCGTGCCCTTGGCCACAAAACCGTCCAGCCAGTAATCCAGGGTGGCCTTCCTTTGAATTGTGCCGTAGACAAGCTCGGTCACAAGTCCGGCATCCGCCCGGTTCAAGCCGGACTCCTTAAGCGCACGATTCAGCTCAAGATTACTGTAGGCACCCTCGCATTCGATACGAATCAGCACATTTAATGCCACCTCACGTGCTGTGTTCGCTCTGCGCCCGCTCATTGATCTCCCCCGCCCAGCACGATGCCCGGTTCAAGCCGAGTGCCCTTCAGCCATTCGGATACCGGCATTGCTTTCTTGCCTGCAGGCTGAACCTGCAGGAGCTCCAGGATGCCTGCACCGGTCTGAACGAGCAGTGACGAAGCCGAGACTTCCGCCACTGTGCCGGGAGCCAGGGCGCTCTGCTTGTCCAGCGCTCGGCAGTCCCACACCTTTAAGACATCACCGTTCAAATAGGTAAAGGCTCCTGCCATCGGGACAAGTCCGCGCACCTGGTTGTATAATTCTCTGGCGCTGCGCGTCCAGTCGATCCGCTCGTCGTCACGGGTCAGGTTCGGGGCATAGGTCGCTTCCGCATCATCCTGCGGCACAGCTTTCACGGTCCCGTTAACAATGGACGGCAGTGTCTCTAGCAGAAGCTCTGCGCCGGCCTTGCTAAGCTTCTCAAACATTGTGCCGGACGTATCGTCCTCGCCGATCGGAACCTCTGCACGGCTGATCATGTCACCGGTGTCGAGGCCTTCGGCCATATACATAATTGTCACACCTGTGACAGTCTCCCCATTAATAATAGCCCGCTGGATCGGCGCACCGCCGCGGTATTGGGGCAGCAGTGACCCATGCACATTAATACAGCCGAGCCGCGGCAGCTCCAGTACAGCCTTAGGCAGAATCTGTCCGTAAGCTGCCGTCACAATCAGATCCGGCTCAAATGCAGCCAGCTCAGCTACCGCTTCAGGGCTGCGCATCCGCTGCGGCTGCAATACGGGAATGCCGCGGGACAGGGCCGCTTCCTTCACGGGTGTAGGGGTGAGCACCTTCTTGCGCCCCTTTGGGCGGTCTGGCTGTGATACAGCCGCCACCACCTCGTAGCCGTTATCCACCAAACTATGTAAAGAAGGGACGGCGAAATCCGGCGTCCCCATAAATATGATCCTCAATTGACTCACTCTCCGTCTCTTCTGGACTTCGCCGAGGTCTCGTAGAGCTCCTCCGCAAGATCCGTGAACAGTACGCCGTTCAGATGATCGATCTCATGCTGGAATGCACGCGCAAGAAAACCCTCCGCCTCCACCGTGAACGGTTCACCGTTGCGATCCTGCCCCTTGACCTTAATGCGCTGTGCCCGGCGCACGTCCCCGCTGAGACCCGGGATGCTGAGACATCCTTCAGGGCCGAGCTGCTCGCCGTCCTTCTCTACGAGCTCCGGATTCACCATCTCGATCAGACCGGGCTCTTCTCCCGTGTCCACCACGATAACACGCTTCAAAATGCCTACCTGCGGCGCCGCAAGACCAACGCCTTCCGCATCATACATGGTCTGCGCCATATCATCGAGCAGCTTATGCAGATTGCGGTTGAATTTCGTTACTTCAATAGCCCGCTCCCGCAGTACGGGATCCGGGTCCTTCACTATAAGTCGGATGGCCATTGCCTTCCCTTCCTTTATCGTAAGTTGTATGAACCGAAGCGGAGCAGCCTGCTCCAAGCCGGAACTTATAAAATAACCTGCGGATCAACATCGATACCGATCAGCACCTTCCCTGCCGCCGATCCTTCCATGTGGGGTCGGGCGGCTTGCCTTACAAGGGCTGCCGCGTCAACGGCTCCCCGATATTTTATCATACATTGGAAACGGTAGCGATCTTTGAGCCGCGGAATAGGCGAAGCAACCGGACCAAGCACCTCCATCGCATCTGCCTCGCGCGAATCCAGGGATACCAGCACCCCCGCTTCTGCCGCCAGCATCCGAAGCTCCTCCGCGAATTTCTCCGAGACTGATACCAGCTGGGGCAGCTGTTCATGTGACAAGGTAACCAGAATCAGCCTGCAATAAGGAGGATAGGACAGAATGCGCCGCTGCTTCAGCTCCTCGCGGACAAACGATTCATAATCATGCCGCTGGGAGGTAAGGATTGAATAATGTTCGGGAGTATAAGTTTGCACGATTACCTCACCCGGCAGCTCATGCCTGCCCGCGCGGCCCGCCACCTGTGTAAGCAGCTGAAAAGTTTTCTCGGCCGCCCGGAAGTCGGGCAGATGCAGCGACGTATCCGCTGCTATGACTCCCACAAGCGTTACATAGGGAAAATCAAGCCCCTTGGCCACCATCTGCGTGCCAAGCAGCACATCCGCCTGGCGCTTGCCGAAGCGGGAGAGCAGCTTCTCGTGCGAGCCCTTCTCCGTCGTTGTGTCCACATCCATCCGGATGACACGGATGCCGGGAAACAGCTTGGCGAGCTCCTCCTCTACCCGCTGGGTACCTGTACCAAAAAACCGGATATGCTCACTCCCGCAGGAAGGGCAGGTTTCCGGCGAGCGCTCGGTATGACCGCAGTAATGACAGCGCAGTGCGCGGCTCTTCTGATGGAAGGTCAGGGAAATTTCACAGTGCGGACAGCCCGCCGTGTAGCCGCAGGAGCGGCACATAACAAAGGTGCTGTAGCCCCGGCGGTTCAGCAGAAGCACAGACTGCTCGCCTCGCTCAAGGCGGCTCGCCAGTCCTTGGTGCAGCTTTCTGCTGAACATAGACCGGTTGCCTCCCTGCAGCTCTTCCCTCATATCCACAATTTCCACGCCGGGCATTGGCCTACCGCCGACCCTCTCAGGCAGCGGCAGCAGAACGGCTCGCTGCAGCATCCCCGTTTCCACAGCCTGAGAAGCATTAACCTGCCGCTGATTGCCATACGCAGCAGCCAACTCGTCAACGGATGTGTGCCCGGGAGCTTGAGCCAATACGGCCGCAGCATAGCTTTCCAGAGACGGCGTCGCCGAGCCGAGTACAACTACAGCACCATGCTGCTCGGCACGCCGGACTGCCACATCTCTAGCGTGGTATTTCGGGCTTTCCTCCTGCTTATAGGAGGTTTCATGCTCCTCATCAATAATAATAAGACCGATCCGCTCGAACGGCGCAAAGATAGCCGATCGCGCGCCGATCGCTACCTTTACGCGTTTTTCCCGGATTTTGCGCCATTCATCATAACGCTCGCCGGTTGACAGCCTGCTGTGAAGTACGGCAACCAGGTCACCGAAGCGGCCTTTGAACCGTTCTACCATCTGAGGTGTCAGGGCAATTTCGGGAACAAGCACGATAGCCTGCCTGCCCTGCCGGATGCACTGTTCGATCGCCTGGAGATACACCTCTGTCTTGCCGCTTCCCGTCACCCCCTGCAGCAGCATCGTTCCCGGCTGCTCCGACTGGACAGCCGCTGCTATCTGCTTGAAAGCAGCGGCCTGCAGCTCGGTCAGCGGAAGCGGCTCTGTCCGGACAAAAGCACGGCCTGCGTAAGGATCTCTATCCTGCTGGACTTCCTCAATTCGCAGCAGCCCCTTGTCAGCGAGCGCCCTCACACTGCTCGCCGATAAACCGGCTCCCGCAAGAAGCTGCTGAAGGGGGACAGGATTCTCCTGCTCCAGCATATAGGCAAGCGCATCACGCTGCTTGGCCGCCCTTGCGGGCATGTCCGCCACGGCCGCTCTCGCCGCCTCCCGGTCTTCCGGGGGAAACACGGTCAGCACCTTCTTGACCGATACCCGGTTGCGCACAGATACCGTCTCAGTCAGCATTCCTTCCCGAAGAGCCGACTTAAGTAGACCGCTCCATTGCGGATAGCGCTCCTGCAGCAGTGACAGCTTGACCGGCTCCTGCTGCCGGATGAACAGCTCTAGCTCCTCCGGCAGCGAAGAGGCTCCCAGGCTCAGCTGTCCCTGTCCGGACCCGCTATCATGGCCGTCCCGCTCTTCAGTCCTGCTATCATCATATTCGCTCCGGCCCTCTGTTATGTAAACATAACGTTCGGCCTTCCCTTTCAGGGCCGCCGGGATCATGGCCTGCAGAGCGGTTGTCCATGTGCAGACATAAGTAATGCTCATCCAGCGGGCCAGTTCAATAAGATCCGGCAGAAGCGGCGGCATCGGATCAAGCAGCTCGGCCACCGCCTTCAGACGGCCGGTTTCCACCTCGGCCTCTTCAGCAAATCCGACCACAAAGCCCTGAAGCGTCCGCCCGCCGAATGGAACCGCGACACGGCTACCCACCTCAATCCAGCCGGCCATGTCCCTGTCTACCCTGTAGTCGAACGGCCGGTCGGTTTGACGGCTCGGCACATCGACAATAACCCTGGCAATCATTGTTCTTCCCCCGCATCGCGCCGCTTCAGCCGTTCGGAGAGCAGAATCATCAGCCGGTCAGCCGCCTCCCGCTTAGAGAGCAGCGGCCATTCGGCCACACTGCCGCTTCGGTCGAATAGATGGAGAATATTCGTGTCCCCATTAAAGCCTGCTCCTTCTATAGACACATCATTGGCTGCAATCAGGTCACAGTTCTTCCGGCGCAGCTTGTCCATTGCGTAATGCTCCAGGTTTCCTGTCTCGGCCGCAAAGCCGACCAGCAGCTGATGCTGCTTGCGGCGCCCTGCTTCTTCCAATATGTCGGTTGTTTTCTCCAGCTCCAGCGTGAGCGTGCTGTCCTTCTTCTTCATCTTGGCGTCATGCCGGACTACAGGGCGGTAATCCGCCACCGCTGCCGCTTTAATTACAATGTCGCTATCAGCCATTTCAGTCAGAACCGCCTTAAGCATGTCCTCCGCAGATTCGACATGAATAATCCGCATGCCATCCGGCAGTGCAGCAGATACCCGGCCTGCTACAAGAGTAACCTCCGCACCAAGATTACGGGCAGCTTCAGCAATAGCGATGCCCATCTTTCCAGAAGAATCGTTCGTAATATAACGGACAGGATCTATGCGTTCTACTGTCCCGCCAGCGGTTACAAGCACTTTCCGGCCCTTGAGCGGTTGAGGCTGACCCTGCGTCTGTACGTGTGGATTAAACCATTGGTGAACGGCCTGAACAATGTCCTCAGGCTCGGCCAACCTACCTTTGCCGACATAGCCGCAGGCCAGCTGGCCCGTTCCTGGCTCGACAAAACGCACTCCCCGCTGGCTGAGCAGCGACATGTTATGCTGCACGGCCGGATGAGCATACATATGCACATTCATGGCAGGAGCAATCAGCAGCGGAGCCCTTGTCGCCAGCAGCGTTGTGCTGAGCATGTCATCCGCCATCCCCCACGCCAGCTTGGCCAGTATGTTGGCTGTCGCAGGCGCTACAACAACCAGGTCAGCCCGGTCGGCCAAATCAATATGGGAGACAACGGCAGGATCTCGCTCATCAAATGTGTCAGTATGAACCGGGTTGCGTGACAATGTCTGCAGCGTAAGCGGCGTGATAAACTTGGCTGCCGACTCGGTCATGATTACATGCACGGCTGCTCCGCTCTGCACCAGCTTGCTGCACAGCGCAGCAGCCTTATAGGCGGCAATGCCGCCCGTAATTCCAAGCAGAATTGTCTTCCCCTTTAAGCTGTCTGTTACCATCTGAATCCCCCCTCGCATCCAAGCCGCAGCGCAGCAGCCTCTTTTCCCTCAAAAAAAGAACAACCCGTCAGGTGAGGGTTGTCACTGTTTAACCTTATGATTTGCCGTCCTTGGCATCTACGCCAGCTTCGACCTTCAGCAGATCATGATGTATTTCTTCTAAAGCCACACCGACATATTTATGCGATTTCGGTGTCTTCATGTCTGTCTTCACACCGTCTCTCAGCATTCTTGCACGCCGTGACGCCGCGACTACAAGCGAATATTTGCTGTCGACCTTCTTCATCATTTCATCAATAGATGGGTATAACATTCAAATTCACCTCGCTTACGCTTTCTCGATAACAGCCTGCAGTTCCGCATAGTCAGCCAGGAACCGTTCTCTCCGGCAGTGCTCTGCCGTGACAATACTTTGGATCCGGTGACAGGCGGCATCGATCTCGTCATTAATAACCGCGTAGTCATAATAACGCAGCAAGCTCATCTCTTCACGCGCCACTGTCAGACGATGGTCGATAACAGCCTGGGTTTCGGTTCCTCTGCCCGTTATACGCTGCTTCAGCTCATCCAGTGAAGGAGGCAGCAAAAAGATAAACACGCCCTCAGGGAACTTTTCCTTCACCTTAAGCGCGCCCTGCACTTCAATTTCCAGAATAATATCCTTCCCCTCGGAAATTGTCTTCTCCACAAAGTCACGGGGCGTACCATAGTAATTGTCCACGTACTGCGCATATTCAAGCAGCGCATCACGGGCAATCATTTCCTCGAATTGATCCTTGCTCTTGAAAAAATAATTCAACCCTTCGGTTTCGCCTTGACGGGGTCTCCGCGTGGTGGCCGACACCGAATAAACGAGCTCAGGCATCTTCTGTCTCAGCACCGAGCATACGGTGCCTTTACCAACGCCGGATGGTCCCGACAAAACGATTAGCAATCCTTTTCTCATGTTACGCTCCATCAATTATTCGTCGTTGTCGTCATCTTTCGTGGACAACCGGTGTGCCACGGTCTCCGGTTGAACCGCAGACAATATGACATGGTCGCTGTCCGTAATAATGACAGCTCGCGTTCGTCTGCCATACGTCGCGTCGATCAGCATGTGCCGGTCCCGCGCTTCCTGGATGATCCGTTTGATCGGTGCGGATTCCGGACTGACGATCGAAATGATCCGGTTAGCCGACACAATATTGCCGAAACCGATATTAATAAGTTTGATAGCCATGACTGGTTCCCCTCCGGTCTTCCTCGCGCATCACAAATAGTATGATTCCAAGTATCATTCTGCCGTTCTGCATGCTGCCGGATTCTTCTAGTTTAGACCAAAATATCCCGGAGCATACGTTCGTGCGTCTGATGGTTACGGGAAACCGCCGTATTCGGAACCGCCTGTCCCGGGCCAAAAGACCTCAACGATGGCAAGTGCATCCATTACCCCATATTCTAATTCATTTCGGGCGTGGGAACAAGAGAAAAAGCGAAATTGCAAGTAAACGGCGGATTCGCAGGGGTTTTCTGCCAATCGCCGTTTGCGCGGTGAACCGGAATTTCCGCCATCCTAACCGGAGGTTTTGGCGATAACCCCCTATTGCTTATACTCTTGCGGCCGTCTTCTCCCATACATAACGCGTCAACTGAACCGTCATGTCGTAGAACATGAATGGTGTGATCAGATAAATGCCGTTGAAATGATTGATGGCCTCGTCCAACAGCTCCTCTGCGATTTTCACGCCCTCGGCCCTGCCCGCTTCGCCTTCCAGCCCGGCCATCCGTTCGCGCACTTCATCCGAGAGCTGTATACCAGGCACTTCATTATGCAAGTATTCCGCATTGCGGCCGCTCGCCAGCGGCATGATGCCGATGAACAGCGGTACCGACAGGTGGCTTGTCGCCTCCGCAACCTTCGCGATCAACGCTTTATCATATACCGGCTGGGTCATGATATAGTCCGCGCCGGACTCAATCTTTTTCTCCAGTCGCTGTACAGCCTTATCGAGATACTTCACATTCGGATTAAAAGCAGCGCCGACTACAAAGTTCGCCTTCTGCTTAAGCGGTTTGCCAGAGAAAGCCGTTCCCTCATTAAGCTGTTTGATCATCCGGATCATCTCGAAGGACGTCAGGTCATAAACAGAGCTGGACCCGGGCAGATCACCGAAACGCGCCGGATCTCCCGTGACCGCCAGCACATGGTCGATCCCCAGCGCATCCAGGCCCATCATGTGAGATTGCGTACCGATCAGGTTGCGGTCCCGGCAGGCAATATGTACGAGCGGCCGGATGCCTGCCCGTTCCTGTACAAGCGCTGCAAGCGCGATATTGCTCATCCGGGTGACCGCAAGCGAGTTGTCGGCCATCGTAACGGCATCTGCCTTGGCATCTGCCAGAGCTGCGGCGCCGTCCATAAACTTGCGGATGTCCAGATCGCGAGGAGGATCGAGCTCTACAATGACTGTGTGGCGTTCACGCACCAAATCAACGATTGAAGGGGCTGGCGCCTCGGTTCCGCCCGCAGCTTCAGCCGGCTGCGGCACTCTGCGTTCCGCAGCGGGAGCCTGGACAGACAGCATCTCACGCGGCGGCACCGCCGGGGCAGTCCTTGACGAGTCCGGCGTGTAATCTGCGAGAGCCTGCGCAATAGCCGCCACATGCTCCGGAGTGGTACCGCAGCAGCCGCCGATTAACCGGGCTCCGCGGTCAGCAAAATGCCGGGCAGACTCGGCAAAATAATCTGGTGCAGCCGTATACATATAAGTGCCGTCCACATAATCCGGTATGCCCGCATTAGGGAACACCGTAAGCGGCAGACCAGCCGGCAGATCTGCCATATCAATAGCTCGCATGATCCCGTTCGGCCCGCTTACACAGTTGAAGCCAACCGCATCTGCGCCTTCCTCCTGGAGCCGGCGGAAAGCTTCCCGCAGCGAGGTGCCTTCTCTTGTGCGGCCCGAATCCTCAACCGCCAGCTGGCAGATCACCGGTGTCCCGGAGCCGGCACGGACGATACGCAGGGCTGTCAAGAGCTCCTCCAGATCATAAAACGTTTCCAATATAAGCCCGTCCACGCCGGAATCAAGCAAGATGCCGATCTGCTGCTCGAATGCCTGCTTCATCTGCCCAGCTCCGATACTTTTCCGCTTGCCCGCCCCAACCGGGCCAACCGCTCCCACTACATAAGCATCAGAACCGACCGCCTGTCTGGCAATCCGCACGCCTTCGCGGTTCATACGCTCAATTTCGTGCTCCAACCCGTACCTGGATAAATTCTCCGCATTGGCCGAGAATGTATTCGTCTCAATCACACGGGCTCCGGCTTCGTAATATCTGCGGTGTACGCTTTCAATCACATCCGGTTTAATTAAGTTAAATTCCTCGTAGGATACCCCTACCGGAAATCCGAGCTGATACAAATACGTTCCCATTGCGCCGTCGCCTGTCAGCAGTGATGTCTTCAGCGCCTGTCTCAAATCCTTCCTCACGGCCGTCCCCTCCCCTTACAGCTGTGCAGCTGCACATAGATATATATTGAACAAAACGGAAAAGCAGTTGCCGAGGCAGCCGCTTTTCCGAAACTGTTTATCGTGCTATTTAATTAGCGGGCTAATGTGCCGCGGAAAACAACAGAGGCAGGACCAGTCATATAAACGTGGTTATCGTCCTCATTCCATTCGATCAACAGGTCCCCGCCTTTAAGCGATACGGTTGCCGTACGGTCGGTATGCCCGTTTAGAACGGAGGATACCAGGGTTGCGCAAGCACCTGTTCCACATGCCAGCGTAGGTCCGGCGCCGCGTTCCCAGACGCGCATATCGGCGTAATCGCGCGATTTTACCGTAACAAACTCTACATTCGTCTTGCGCGGGAACAGCGGATGCGTCTCCAGCTTCGGTCCCCACGTCTGCAAATCGAACCCGACAGCATCATCAACATAGATGACGCAGTGCGGGTTGCCCATCGATACAGCTGTAAAGCGGAACTCGCGTCCGTCTACCTCGATCGGGTGAGACACTACCTGCGCGGCATCCACAGTTGTCGGCACCTGCAGGCCGTTTAGGATCGGTTCGCCCATATCGACACGAACCTTCTCCACCTTGCCGTCCTGAACGGTCAGCTGCACCTTCTGCACACCGGCGCCGAGTGTTTCGATTGTTATCTCGGTGCGGTCAATCAGGCCGTTATCGTAGACATACTTCGCTACGCAGCGGATTGCGTTACCGCATTGCTCTGCCTCCGAGCCGTCGGAGTTGATGATCCGCATCCGGAAATCCGCCTGCTCGGATGGCAGAATATATACCAGACCGTCCGCGCCGATTCCGAAAAACCGGTTGCACAATTCTATTGCGAGCTCGGAAGCGTTATCCGGCAGCGACTGCTCGCCTGCCACAACGATAAAGTCATTTCCGAGACCATGCATTTTTGTGAATTCCATTATTCTGGCACTCCCTTTATCCATCGGTTACTTGAGAAACAAGCTGTCTTATTTCTTATTAGCATACCGCAATGCAGGGAGATTGGCTATTGAATTTTTACATCATTATTTGCACTTATTTGCAGTCAGCAGACGCCCGACAAGCCCGATGCACTACTGCCCTTACGCCGCCCGCTTCGCTGATCCGTACGTCACGCGGCCGCCTTTGCGCCTTCTTCTGGAGGAGCTGGCTACGCTGCCAATCCCCATGAGGAAAGTAGGAATGCCTGCGGCCACGAACACCAAGCACCATTCACGGAATCCGAGCGGCACGGTCTTGAAAATCGGCTGCAGCGCTTCAACATACAGTACGGCCAGCATAAGCACGAGAGACGATAGAACAGCAAGCACCAGATAACGGTTTTCGAAAAGATTCCGGTGGAAAATTGACCGCGAGCTGCGGCAGTCAAACACATGTATAAGCTGAGCGAGCACCAACGTGGCAAATGCCACAGTCTGGGCTTCTATCAGATTGCCCCCGCCCGGCTCAAGCGTAATCCAGAAGGCGGCCAGCGTACATACGCCGATCAAGATGCCTCGGCTGATAATTTTCCACCCAAGCCTGCGCGCGAAGATATTTTCCTTGGCTGTGCGCGGCTTCTGCTGCATCAGATCGTTCTCCGCCTGATCCACCCCAAGCGCCATCGCAGGAAGGCCGTCTGTAACCAGATTAACCCAGAGGATCTGGATCGGCACGAGCGGAAGCGGCAGACCCGCCATCATGGCCAGGAACATCGTCATGATCTCGCCCACGTTGGAAGCCAGAAGGTAGCGGATGAACTTCCGTATGTTCTCATAGATGCCGCGTCCTTCTTCTATGGCAGCCACAATGGTCGCAAAATTATCGTCACTCAGCACCAGAGCCGAGGCTTCCTTCGATACATCCGTTCCGGTAATCCCCATGGCAATTCCGATATCCGCCGCCTTGATCGCCGGCGCGTCATTAACGCCGTCACCTGTCATCGCGACAACGTGGCCCTTGCGCTGAAGCGATTTGACAATGCGCAGCTTGTGTTCCGGTGACACGCGTGCATATACATACACATCATCAACAATTTCGTCCAGCTGCTTATCATCCAGCTGAGCAAGATCTCTTCCCGTCATCGACCGGCCGCCGCGCTGCATAATGCCGAGCTGCTGGGCGATTGCTTCCGCCGTCAGCTGGTGGTCGCCTGTAATCATGACCGTCTTGATGCCTGCCCGCCGGCATGTTGTAATGGCATCGCGCACTTCCCTGCGCGGCGGGTCAATCATTCCCGTCAAGCCTACAAAAATAAGCTGACGCTCCGCTTCATTATCTTCCCCGCAGGCATCCTGCGGCCTGATATCACGGTAGGCAAACCCAAGTACCCGCAAGGCAGACTGCGCCATCGCTTCGGAGGCAGCCGCAACCTTCTGCTTCAGGGTTGCCGTGAACGGCACGACATTGCCTTCCCACAGGATATAACTGCATCTCTCCATCAGAAGGTCAGGGGCGCCCTTGGTGCAGAGCAGCTTGCCTCCCTGATGGCCGACCACCACCGACATCCGCTTCCGCTCCGAGTCGAACGGGAACTCCTTCTCCCGCTTATATAACCCTTCGAGTGACTGAACCGTAACCCCGAGCTTGGCGGCCAGGACAATGAGAGCCCCCTCGGTCGGGTCCCCCTTCAGCTTCCAGGCCTCTTCCTGCTCCCCTGTGCTGCCTTTGCCCTTGCGCTTCTCCGGCTCTCCGCCTTCCTTAACCAGCCTGGCATTGTTGCAGAGTGCCGCAATCTGCAGCATCCTCCGCAGCGCTGCATCCTTCTTCAGATCTGCGTGTGCTCCTTCTTCCAGCACCTCGCCAACCGGCTCGTAGCCTTCGCCTGTAACGTCCAGGGTTCTGCCGCCGGTCCACAGCTTCTTGACCGTCATCTTGTTCTGGGTAAGCGTACCCGTCTTATCCGAGCAGATGACGGAAGCACAGCCCAGCGTTTCGACCGAGGGAAGCTTGCGGACAATCGCCTTGCGCTTGATCATCCGCTGAACACCCAGCGCAAGCGCGATCGTGACGATCGCCGGCAGCCCTTCCGGTATGGCCGCAACAGCCAGGCTGACGCCAGCAAGGAACATGCCATAGGCAGGCTGACCATGCATAATGCCCGCGATTACGACCATAACGGTAAGGCCGAGGGCCACAACAATCAGTATTTTCCCAAGCTGCTCCAGCCTGTGCTGCAGCGGAGTTTCCATGGATTCCGTCTGCTCAATCAGATGAGCGATTTTCCCCATTTCCGTGTTCATTCCCGTACGGACTACCATCCCTACCCCGGTGCCGCGCGTAACCATCGTGCCCAGGAAACCCGTATTCTTCATGTCGCCAAGCGGCAGCTCAGCATCCGTAATCGGCTCTGAATGCTTGCCCACCGGCACCGACTCTCCGGTCAGCGCAGACTCCTCCACGTATAAACTGCTCGCCTCAAGCAACCGGATATCGGCAGGAATGCGGTCTCCGCTCTCGAGAAAAATCAGATCACCCGGAACCAGCTCAACCGCCGCCACCTCCATGATCTCACCGCCGCGAATAACGCGGGCCGTCGGGGCTGAGAGCTCCTTTAGTGAGCGCAGCGACTTTTCCGCACGAAACTCCTGCACGAACCCAAGTATGCCGTTCAATACAATAATGGCCACAATCGTGACCGCGTCCAGATACTCCCCGAGCAGTCCGGACACAAGTGTCGCACCGACCAGCACCAGGACCATAAAATCCTTGAACTGATTAAGAAACAGCGTTAGGGGCGATACTCTCTTGCCTTCGGACAGCTCATTGCGACCCTGCTCCTCCAGCCTTCGGGCCGCTTCGTCCGCCGTCAGACCGGTCTGCGGATTGCTCGACAACGCTTCAGTCAGCGCTTCTGTCTCCATCTGATGCCATAGCTTTTGATCCATCCTGTCTCCCTCCTGTTTCCAGCCTGCCGCCCGCTTAAGCTCTAGAACTGCCGGACGGACAGCCTCTTCAGGCTAAATGTATTCGGACAACCCGGAAAATATCCCATGCCAGGACTTAAGTTTTTGCTCCGGGTATGGCATGATAGAAGAATGATCTGACAAAGGTGGTTAAACAAACATGGCACTCGACGGTATCGTTACCCGCGCACTGGCAGCCGAACTGCAGGAAGCAACGGGGACACGCATTCATAAAATTCATCAACCGGACGAGCACACGCTCGTTCTGCAAACAAGGGGCGGCAAAGCACAGGGCAAGCTGCTGATCTCTGCCAATCCCACCTACCCAAGGCTGCACTGGACCACAGCTTCCCAGTCGAATCCGCTGGAGGCACCTATGTTCTGCATGCTGCTGCGCAAGCATTGTGAAGGTGGCGTAATCGAGGGAATCCGCCAGCCGGGGAACGAACGCGTTCTCCACTTCAGCATCCGCCAGCGGGATGAGCTCGGGGATTACTCGCTTAAGACGGTCATTGTCGAGCTGATGGGCAGGCACAGCAACATTATTCTGGTGGACCCGGCTTCAGGCCAAATCCATGACGGCATCCATCACGTCACCCCGGCCATCAGCAGCTACCGGATCGTACTGCCGGGCAGTTCCTACACGGCGCCGCCTTCGCAGGATAAGACAGACCCGTTCAGCATTCATTCCTATGAGCAGTTCGAATCAGCACTCGAAGCCGTATCTGCCGAGCTCGCCGCGGACAAGCGTATCGTTGCCGCCTTCAGCGGCATCAGTCCGCTGCTTGCCAGAGAGATCACCCACCGCGCAGGCACGCTCGGAAGCCTAGGCGACCCCCGCGCCCTGTGGGATGCCTTCGCAGCCCTGTTCGAGAAGCTTGCGCGGCATGAATACGAACCGGTTATCGTGACGGATGCGGACGGCAGGCAGCAGTTTTCTGTAACCAGGCTGACTCATCTGGATGGCGAAACGAAGCTCTATCCTACTATCAGCAGCTGCCTGGAAGCTTATTACGGCGACAAGGCTGAGCGCGACACGGTTAAGCAGCGTGCGGCTGATCTGTACCGCTTCCTCCAGAATGAGAAGAGTAAGAATGTGAAGAAGCTGGAGAAGCTGAGCGAGACGCTTGAGGAGGCTAAGGATGCGGACAAACACCGGATCCTTGGAGAGCTTGTGACCGCTTATATGCATCAGATTAAGCGTGGTGACGCCTCCGTAGAGGTCGTTAACTATTACAGCGAGGAGCAGGAGACGGTAACGATCCAGCTGGACCCCCAGCTTACTCCCTCGGAGAATGCTCAACGTTATTTTAGACGCTACACGAAAGCGAAGAACAGCCGGAGCGTCGTCTCCGAACAGATGGAGGCAGCTCACGAGGAAATTCGTTATTTAGACACGCTGCTGCAGCAGCTTGACAGCGCCTCCCTGCAGGATATTGAGGAAATCCGCGAGGAGCTGGTCGCCGAAGGCTATATGCGTGCACGCGGCCGCAAAGGACCCAAGAAGAAAAAAACAGCCAAGCCGGCACTGCTGTGCTATACATCAAGCGAGAATATCGCGATCTATGTCGGCAAGAACAATACCCAAAACGAATATCTGACCAACCGACTGGCATCACCGGGCGACACCTGGCTGCATACCAAGGATATTCCAGGCTCGCACATCGTAATCCGCGGACAGGACTTCGGTGATGCCACATTGGAGGAGGCGGCCATGCTGGCCGCACATTACAGCCAGGCACGGAGCTCCAGCCTTGTTCCCGTTGACTACACGCTGATCAGGCATGTACGCAAGCCAAGCGGTGCCAAGCCCGGATTCGTCATCTATGATCATCAAAAAACGCTGTTCATCACTCCGGATGAACAGCGCATCAAATCGCTCCCGTCTCAGGTAAAAGCATAGACGGCTTCGTCACGGCTGACCCAGCCGTGACTTTATTTTTGCAAGGGCTGCGGGTCCGTCCCCGGCAATCAAGAAGGTCGCCGAACCACCTGGTATAGGCTTGTCCTCTTCCACTCCTCTGCCTTCAATAAAGACGAGCGTATGCGGGGAATCGGCTGGAATCCGGGCATCAAGCAGCCTCAGGAAGGGTAAAGCAGCTTCATATCTGTCATGCGACGAGAAGCTGAAGACAAAGGCGGCGGGCTTCATCTCCCGCAGACAATCCAAAATCCCCTTCTCAGCCGGAGAAGCTCCAAGGTAGGCTACACGGAAGCCCTGCTGCGTAGCGAAGAAGCCAAGGAACAGTATGCCCAGCTCTTGGCGTTCGCCCGGACCGCATGCCGTAACCAGCAGCGGGCTGTCCGGGGCGGCACGTAACAAATTCCTCAGGGTAATCAGCTTGTCACGGATAAAATGGCTCCCGAAATGCTCCTGATACTCGGATATACGGCCGCTCTCCCAGCGTTCTCCCAGCTCGAACAGTGCAGGCTTCATTATGTTCATAAGCAGATCGTCAAAGCTGTGCATATTCATAAGCTGTTCAAAGTAACGCTGAGCCGAAGGATAATCCAGCCGCTCAAAGTAATCCAGCATCCGGTTTACCGCTGCCTGCCGATCCGCTGCGGGAGCTTCCTGTTCCGCCGGGTTCAGCCATTCCCGCAGAATTGGTTCCCTCTCTTTTTCCGCTTCGGCGGCAGACCTCGATTTATGCTCCATCACTGCCATTCCAATCGGCACTGACTCATCCACACGCTTCTTAAGCCAGATCAGTGTGTCAAGGTCCTGCTTGGTATAACCCCGATACCCATTAGGCAGCCGGACAGGGGCAACCGCTCCGTAGCGCTCCTCCCACTTGCGGATCAGCTGGGTGGATATCCCCGTGCGGCTGGCTACTTCCTTGATTGTGTATAATCTATGGCTTTGCTTCATGAAGACCTGCCTGACGGATGCCGAAGCCGGCTAATCACGGACGCGTCCACACTCCTCCCGCCCATCGGTCCATGAAACACTACGCCGCCCCTTGCACCGTGATAGTCCGAGCCTCCGGTTATAATAAGCCCGCTCCGCTCTGCAAGTTCCTTGTAGCGCTGCTCATCCAGAGGCGTATGATCGGAATGATAAACCTCTATACCATCGACACCGTAGGCAATCAGCTCCTCTACAAGCTGGTCGCGGCCGTACAGTCCCGGGTGGGCAATCACACTTGTGCCTCCAGCCTCTCTGATCCAGTCAACGGCTTGAAAAGGCGTAGCCCTTGGCGGGTTGACATACGCCGCGCCTGAGGTGCCAAGGTAGCGGTCGAAGGCCTCTGCCATGGTAGCAACGCAGCCCTTCTTGAGCAGAACCTGGGCGATGTGCGGGCGCCCGACCGTTTCCTCGCCAGAGCCATCCCGACCCGCTGCCGCAAACACCTCATCCAGCGTGATGTCAATTCCAAGCTCCCGCAGGCGCTGTACCATCATTTCGTTGCGTATTCCGCGGACGTCACGCAGCGAACGAAGACGTGCCAACCATTCCTCATTGCGCCAATCCGCATAGTAACCGAGTATGTGGATATCGATGCCATCGCTGACCGTGCTGACCTCGACACCCGGCACTACAGTAATGCCTATCCGTTCTCCCTCTAGTATCGCCTCATCCACACCTGCCATCGTATCATGATCCGTAATTGCCACTGCAGCAAGACCGGCCGCTTTGGCCAAGCGGACATTGTCCGCCGGATCGCCGGTCCCGTCAGAGGCATTGGTATGGGTATGAAGATCCGCTGGTCCGGTTATAGCCATTGCTGGAGATCCCTCTCTCTTAAAAAGGTTAAAAAGGTAACGGCCGAAATAGGCAGTAAGGCCGATTTTAAATAGATAGAGAAAAACTGGCGCTTAAAGCGCGCGTCCAGGAGGGGAACCACCTTTATGAGTCCAAGCGCGATCTCATGCTTCACAGATGAAGCCGATACGAACGACACGCCCACCCCTGCTTCAACCGCTGACTTGACTGCCCCTGTACTGCCCAGCTCCATCACGATATTCAGCTTCGACGGATCAAGCTGGCGTTCGCGCAGCAGCTCCTCCATCACAAGGCGGGTTCCTGACCCCTGCTCTCGCAGTACAAACGGATAAGTCAGCGCTTCCTCCAGCATAACATCCGTCCTGTCAGCCAATGGATGGGCGGCTGGGACAATCAGCTTCAGCTCGTCACTCATAACCGCTTCCATATGCATATCGGGATGATTGACAGGTGCTTCAACCAGGCCAAAGTTAAGCTGATGATTCAGTATTTCCTCCATGATCTGACCTGTGTTCATAACCTTCATGCTGATGGATATATGCGGAAATTCCTGGCCGAAGGGCCCCAGCAGTCGCGGCAGAATGTATTCGCCGATCGTCAGGCTTGCGCCAAGCTGAAGCCTGCCTTTAAGCTGGCGTGTGAATTTGGACATTGTGGCATCCGTCTCACGGATTAGGGCAATGGACTGCTGAGCGAACGGCATTAAAGCCCGTCCCGCTTCCGTCAGCTCAATCCGCTTCGTCGAACGAAGCAGCAGCTTGGTCCCAAAATAATCCTCCAGCGATTGCACCTGCATCGTTACGGCCGGCTGCGTCATATGGAGTGCCTGGGCTGCTGCCGAGAAGCTTCCCCGGTCCGCAACCGTATAAAAGATATGCAGCTGATGAAAGTTAAGAGCCATCCGAATATCATCCTTTCCTGAACTGAATTATACCAAACGTTAGACAAAGGCGCGACAGCAATCCAGCATGCCCTTTTTCAGATATAAAAAAAAACACATGCGGCAGCTTCCGCATGTGTTCGTCTGTATGGCAGTGGTTAAAAGGCTCTCTGATAGCGAGACTGACCTCTGCCCGTTTATTTGCGTTTGCGGCTGTTCTTGATGAGTGTCATTCTTCTGGAATGGCGGAGCCAGGAATAATAGGACTTTAAATCCCTCAGCTCAATGGTCTCGGACATCCGTCCTAGAAATGTCACAACAATCATCTTATGCAGCGGGTTGCCAAGCAGATCCGTCTCGCCGGGCAGATCAGAGAACTCAGCTACAAACACAAGGTCATCATCAATCAGATAAACATCCTGCTCATTGCGGTAATAGGGTTCAATCCGCCCCTGCTTGAGCGCCTGCCACATGAAGTCGGCAATGTCCTCAATACCGGTCTGCTCGCTCTCAATACGATCAGTCCAGCGGCTCCGGGCATGATTAGTGATGACGATGTCGGCTACTTTCTTATCACCCAATACGACATGAAAGGACTCATAGGTACTCCATCTTTCTGTCGTTTTGTCTTTCATCCCCATCACCCCTCCCCCAAGAAGCAGGTATTTATTTTTTCACGTTTACATATCAAGTTTTAATTATTTTACTGCATCGTCAATAGGTAATTCAACTATAAAATATGGAACAGCAGCAGGTCTGGTCCACTATTGATTCCCTGCACGCCGGGTTATTAGTCCTAATTAGCCTGATTACAAGCCATAATAGCTTGTTTTATCCGGAATATCCTTCTCATATTCGGTTTTTAGTTCATTACGGAATGAACGCTCTACTTTCTTAACGTACGAAAGCCGCTGAATGTTGCGTACCGTTTCTTCGGCCTTGTCCGCATTGACATACATCACGATATAATGCATTTTACGTGAAACATAATGGACGGTTCCGTATTTATCCAGATTTCTTGCCGCCTTCAAATCACTTACCCATATAATATAGCCTGTGCGTTCCGCTAGCAGGAACGGCTTGTCGATTTGCTCCATCGAATCTCTCCTCCATCATGAACGCAGGTAATCTACATATGGCTGCCGTTATCCGCATCCGCCGCTGCCGCATCCGCAGGAGCCTCCGCTGCCGCATCCGCCGCCGCCTTTACCCTCATTAGCCGGAACCTTAATCTCCTCCGATACAGCACGGGCAATGACATGCGATACATCATACAGCAGATCATCCAGCGCCTTCTCTGCGGCCTTGAAGTTACGCACGCATTCGTATTCGGCAAGCTGGCCCTCAATTTCCTTCACCTTATCCTTGGCAGCGTGAAAATCGGGATGGAACCTGCCGAAGCGCTGGCATTCCTCGAACAGCTCTTTCGCCTTAGCGAACTGGCGTACCAGCTCCTGTACCGGCTGATTACCGGCAACCTCGTTCTTCCAATATTCATAATCGGCTGCATCAGCCGAATTGATTATCATATCGCCCAGTTCATATGCGGCTGTCAGCAGACCGGCCATATCAACTGTCTCTACAGGCGCTGCTGGCAGCATACTGCCGGCCTTCTCTTCTGTTATTGCCATCCACTCACCTCTATGCTATAGTCTCGCATTCTATCATATCACGAATCGCTCCCAAAACAGAAGTCATTTAGCAGGCAGTCCAGGTGGAATTGCAAGCTGCATCCGACTCCACATATCAGGTGTCAGACGCAAACTGCTGTCCCCTTCCCCGCTAAGCTGGCCTGCCACGAACCAATTCCCGCCTTCCTCTTCCAGCCTACGCGGGATAAAGTCAATTACACTCCCGTGCCTGTCGAGCTTGACCAATACTCCCAGCTCAATCGCACGCTTCAGTATTTCCTTGCGGGTTGAAGGATGATAATCCCGCATAGCCTGGAGCCATGCCGCCGGTATATCTGCTGTCCCCGGAAGCCGCTTCTCCTTATCCGTCGGCACCGGTTCCAGTGCATATAGATAGAGCGGACAAGGATGCTGCAGCAGACCGGCAGAATCCCTGTAGTCTGTAAATGCATTCTCGGCTGCTCCCTGCAGCAGCTCTCCTCCGGTTCCAAATGCGGATAGCGGGTAAGGGCAATGCGTATCCCCTCCCATAAGCCTGCTTGGCTCAAGCCCCGCGGCACTCAAGTGCTTTCTGAGGAGCGGTATATTGCTGCGCTCGATTAAGAAATCCAGCTTACCGAGGCGGCGGATCAATAGTCGGGCCACTGACGGGTCTGCGGCCGCTCTGTCAGCAGCCGGCTCATCCTGGCAGCTCATGATCGTCACATCGGCAAACCTGACACGGCCTGCTGCCCTGCCCCATTCCTCCAGCAGCTGAAACGCATGCTCTGGAAGAGGGCTTCCTGATGCAGCGGCCAGCCGGTCAATCAGCTGTTCGAATGTCCTGCCGTTGTCAGCCGCTCTGCTTATCGTGGCCTGGCTGTACTTGTAAATTGTCATTGGCCCGTCGCGCTCCGGCTCTGCCATCAGCTCAATCTCCCATCTGCTGCGGTAATCCGTGTCATGCGGGACAGCCAGCTCCCCTCCAGTAAGCACCAGTACAGAGCCTGCTGCCGGATGCGGGGTAGGAATTTCTTCAGCCAGCGGATATATGATCCAGCGGACAAGCTCTACACCTTTACCCGACCGGCCCGTCTGCAGCCAGCCGAAGGCTGCCATCAGGTCAAGCCAGTCCGTGAGCCACTCACCGCAGGCAGCTCCTCCTGCAGCCTTAACCCATTGCTCAAGCTCATGGCGGCTGTACCAGCTCCCTGCACGTAAACCACGCAGCAGCGAGGCTGAGCAAGCAAACCGCTCATCATAGGCGGCAAAACGCTCTTCTGTCCAGTCCAAAAGGCGGCATTCCCGCTGCCCATCCGGAAGCGCGAGCCACTCCGCCAGCTCAGGTTCCTTCCAGGACGCGCTGGTTCCCCCCAGCTCCAGGAGCCCTGTTCTCACCACTGCATCAAGCCCCACTGCAAATGAAACAGCATAGTGACTGCTGTCAGTATTCGCTGACCGAAAAACAGCTAAATCCGCTTCCGTGTAAGCCAGCCGGGAAGAAGCGGCAGCGGCGGCCTTCTTCGCAATAAGCCCTTTTGCCGTAATCGGAATACCCTGCTTCGCAAGCTCAGCCATCATACCGAGCAGCTGCAGGCTCAGCCTTGGCTTGTACGGAGAAGTTACCCGGATGCCGGCCGTCTCTTTACAAGGCTGCGGCACAACGGGAGCCAGCTCTCTGTTCCATGCACTGTAGGCATCTGCGGGAATAAAATGCAGGCACTCCCCCCAGGACTTGCGCACAGTGAACAAAATGCCTTCCCGCCTCAGTTCATCGCATGCCAGTCTGCTCTCGCAGACAGAACGGCCTGCGGCTGCCGCGAACTGCTGGGTGAGCTTCTCTTCCGAAAAGGGCCGGGGCCCGCAAGAGCGGACAATGAAAGCCAGGATATCCTGGACTGGAGCTGTGAGCTCTCCCCTGACCTCCCTGATGCGGTCCCTGCTGATCCCCCCGGGATCAGGACCGCCGCGCCAGAGCGGCTGCCTTGCCAGCCGTGCTCTGGCCTCCTCCGGAAGCCTGCTGTATACCTGGCGCGTATTCACGATCCTGACACATCCTTTCTGCCTTGGTCTTCCAGCTTGCCGGCTTGTTCCGCAATGAGGTACGTATAGCCTTGACCGGCAAGAAACAACTGCCGCTTCCTCGCATATTCCGTCTCCTTCGTGTCCGCGGTAACAAGCGTATAAAACCATGCTGTATTATCTCCGTGCTTGGGCCGCAGAAGCCGTCCGATCCGCTGCGCCTCCTCCTGGCGGGAACCGAAGCTTCCTGATACCTGAATAGCAACGGCAGCATCAGGCAGGTCTACCGCGAAGTTGGCAATCTTCGAGACAACCAGCACAGGGATTTCCCCCTGCTTGAAACTCTCGTACAGTCGCATTCTTTCGGCCTGAGGTGTCTGGCCCGTCAGAAGGGGAGCGCCCAGCATATCAGCCAGCTCGCCAAGCTGCTTCAAGTATTGGCCGACAACCAGGGCAGGCCTGCCTGGATGCCGTTCAAGCAGCTCACGGACAGCCGCCTGCTTGGCCGGATTCTCTGCTGCCAGCCTGTTCCGGTCTCTCGGGGCTGCCGCATGATAACGGTCCCGGTTAACCCCTTCGAGCGCCACCCGAATTTCTGTGCAGGTGACAGCCGCGATATGCCCCTGCTCCTCAAGCTTCTTCCATGGAAGGTCATAACGCTTGGGCCCGATTAAGGAAAATACATCCTCCTCTCTGCCATCCTCCCGCACCAGCGTTGCGGTCAAGCCCAGTCTGCGAGTCGCTTGGATGTCCGCCGTACGCCGGAATACGGGAGCTGGCAGTGAATGGACCTCATCATAGATAACCAGTCCCCAATCACGCTCATCAAACAGCCTCATATGCGAATATTCGCCAGTTCCGGGATGGCGGTGTGTCACCATCTGATAGGTGGCGATCGTGACCGGCTTCACTTCACGGACGCGTCCGGCATATTCGCCGATATCATCAGGCGTTAACGAGGTCTTGTCCAGAAGCTCATTGCGCCACTGTCTGACCGAGGTCATGCTCGAAGTCAGAATTAAGGCTGCACAGCTGAGTCTGGCGAGCGCAGCAATGCCAATGACCGTCTTGCCTGCACCACAGGGAAGCACGAGCACCCCGCTTCCGCCGTAAACATCCCCTTCTCTGTGAAAGAGATCTACTGCCTCAGCCTGATAATCCCGCAGCTGAAAAGGCCGTCCGCTTCGGCTCTGCGGAAGCAGCTCCATCTTCAGCTCTTCCCCCGTATCGTACCCGGCCAGATCTAAAACCGGATAACCGCTTCTCAGCAGCTCCCGTTTGATCAGACCACGCTTACCCGGCTTGAGCTGCCATCTGCCATCCTCCATTTTGCAGGTGTTCTCCCGCACACATGGGTCAGATTCCAGCTTATCTGCCAGCTGCCGCTCCTGACAGACCAGCTGAACCTCTCCATCCTTGCGTTCGAGATGAATTTTGCCGTAGCGCCACGCCAGAAGCTCCAGGGCATCCAGCACCCCTCCCGGGACGTCGTAACGGCTTCCAGAAACTAAAAAGCTGAGAATCTCTCCTGCTGTCATTCCAGAGGCTAGCGCATTCCATATCGAAAGCGAGGTAATCCGGTAGGTATGTAAGTCCCCCGGCCGTTTCACCAAGTCGGCAAACCGGGCCAACATAGATTGATAATGCTCCGCATGCGGATGTCTGGCATCAAGCAGGACATGGAAATCAGTTTGTACAATCAAGGGACCATCCTGGGTAAGCATGCTTTTCCCCCTTATCCGATAGCTCTATCTTCTCAGTATGAAAGAAAGCAGGGGAAAATATGCCTCTGCCGTACCGATAAATCGCATAAAAACAAAAAAAGCCGCCCCTAGGGTGCGGCGGCATTATTTCTTAGGAGCCCGAAAGCCGGCTGCAGCCGCCTCCTCCTCTGTGCAGAACCACTTCTCCGGCTTCGTCCTGTCATAGTGTGAGCTGCCAGGAAGATGGTAGATCTTCTCTCCCTTGGAGTTGATATTCCCTTTGATTAACGGTTCGGCACAGGAAGCGGACTGCCTGCCCCTTGTACTGGCAGTTTCATCCAAGCCCCCTTCCCGGACATCTTCTGTGCCTGCAGAATCGTCTGCATTCTCCTCGCTGCCGCCTGCCCATAAGCCGGCTCCCGCTTCCCGTGCTTCCCGCTCAAGCTTTCTGAACCGTTCAGCGAATGTAACATCAGGCGAGATTGTCATCGTATTGGCGTAGCCCTGCCTGATCAGCCGCTCGTTAAACATCTCGGTGTCACCCTCAATGAAAACAAGCCGCAGCAGCCGTCCGTACCGGTCTGTCTCAGAGACATCCTTAAACATCACGACCTTCCTGCCTTCCAGCATCTTCTTCGCATATGCGGATGCTTCCTTCCCGTAGTATTCCACTGTACCGTGTGTCTCGGGTGTGTTTACGCCGACCAGCCTGATTCTGCGGCCGTCAGCCGCAGCGAAAGTATCCCCGTCAATTACTCTTAACACCTCCGCTGTCTCAGCCTCTCTCCCCGCCAGCTCGGGATATGCTTGCAAAATATACGCTGTGTCCGCAGAAACCCGCTGGTTGACAGCTTGTCCCGAACAGCCCGCGGCAGCGGCGAGCAGCAGCAGGTATATACACCATATTAACGGCTTGCCAAAAAGACCGGTGACCTGTTCTCGGTTAATTCTCCTCATTGTCAGTCTCCCTTGATTTTATGTATAAAGAATATAGATAACTGCGCATATGAAGAATCCCCCGGCTGCGCCTTCAGGCGCTGTCCGGAGGATGCATGTTAATCCATTAATGAACTGCGGCCGGCTCTCTGTGTGTATGCTCAGAAATTCCGCTTAGTGCATCTCCAGCTTCGTTCACGAAGATTTCACGGATAGCGAGGTCGCCGATCGCGATGACGCCAGCCAGATCGCCGTTCTCCACGACAGGCAGGCGGCGGATCTGATTCGCGGCCATCATTCTCGCTGCCTCATCAATTGTTGTATCCGGCGATACTGTCTTGATCGTGTTCGTAATCACTTCAGACACTGCGGTCGATCCGGAATGCTTCTCCGCATAACCTCTGATTACTAGGTCACGGTCTGTTACAACCCCGATCATTTTCTTGCCCTCCAAAACAGGCACAAAACCAATATCATGATTTTTCATCATTACAGCAATTTCGTAGATGTTATCCTTCGTTGTAGCTGTCACGCAATCGGTAGACATGATGTCTCTGACCGTTTTCTTCATCGTCATGGGTTAGCCTCCTCCGTTACCGGCAAAATCGGAACTATGTCCGTACATTAGCTTCACCCTAACGGAACACGACCATGCAGGCTTACATGTGGCAATCCTTATCAGCGTACCGCCTATGCTTTACCGTGTGCCGCCGCGTAATGCTCCGCCATACCGATAAGAAGAGCGGCCGAATGAACCATGGACCGCTCATCAAGGTCAAACTTAGGATGATGATGCGGGTAGACCGCGCCGCATGCCTCGTTGCCGGCACCGACAAACATGAAGCACCCCGGTACCTGCTGCAGGTAATAGGCAAAATCCTCTCCCGCCATAACAGGCTCTGATTCCCGCACGCCGCCCGGTCCGAACAGCGAGTCCGCGACCTGGAAGAAACGCTCGGTCTCCTGAACGTCATTAACCACCGGCGGGTATCCGTACCGGTAATCCATAACACCGCTGGCGCCGTACTGGCTGCAGACATGAAGGAGCAGCTCCTCCATCCTGCGCTTGACCAGCTCTCTGACGGATTCTGTGAAGCTTCTAACCGTCCCTTTGAGATGGCACTGCTCGGCTATAACATTAGCCGTCGTTCCTGCTTGGAACGATCCAACCGTTACAACTGCAGGGTCGAGCGGGTTAACCGATCGGCTCACGACCGATTGGACCGCCTGTACGAAGGCTGAGCCCGCCACTACCGCGTCAACCGTTTCATGAGGAAGGGCACCATGGCCGCCTTTTCCCGTAATATCAATATAAAATTCATCAGGCGAAGCCATGAACGGTCCCGGCTTAGTTGCCGCCTGGCCATACGGCAGAGGCGTCCACAGATGGACGCCGTAGATGACATCCACGCCGCTTAGGGCACCATCGGCGATCATGGACAATGCACCGCCTGGCGTCACTTCCTCCGCCGGCTGGAACAACAGCCTGCGTTCACCGGCCAGTGTGCTGCGTCTCTCCATATAGTAGCTTGCGGCACCAAGCAGCGATGCTGTATGGGCATCATGACCGCACGCATGCATGACCCCCGGTATTGTTGATGCATACTCACACTGCTTCGCATCCTGTATCGGCAGCGCATCTATATCGGCCCTCAGCGCCACAGCCGGGCCCGGAAGATTACCGCGAATCGTCGCTATAACCCCATGCCCGCCGACATTGGTACGGACCTCGCAGCCCAGCTCCTTCAGCCTCTCCGCGATCCAGCTCGAAGTCTTCTCTTCCCGGAAGGAAAGCTCGGGATTTCGGTGCAGGTGCCGCCGCCATGAAACCATATTGGCGTAATGCTTCTGCAGCGCCACTGCATACCCGGTATTGTCCATACGCCACTCCTCCTAAGTCCACTCTATCTCTACTCTTGCGTTACTTATTGTGTTTTAAGTGTACCAGAACCAGACGCGGGTAGGAAGAACCATACAAATCTGTTCCCCGCGTCTTTTTAAATATAATCTCCCTCTAAAGTCCGTCCAGAGCGATGACTAAGGCTTGCGCCCGGTAGGGAAACATACTATCATGATTAAAGGTGTTGACCTTGTACGATAGATTAAGGAGGATCTTCCATGATTATTGAAAATTCCGGCCTTGAAGGCAAAACAAGTGACCTTGCTCACTTAGATGAATCCACTCACAAGCTCGGCTTTGTCCGCTGGCAGTGGGAATACTACCGTGCTACATATGATTTGAAGCTGGAGGACCGTTCCAATCAGGCCGAATATTTCCTCCGCATCAATACACGCGCGATCGAGGGCAAGCTTGAATCCCCCCATGCGGTTCTGCAAATTGAGTCGGTCTATATCGGTCGGGCTACATTTCCGCACGGAATGGAATACGAATCGCCAGTTCCAAAGCCTATTCTGAACACGGCAACCCAGCGGTTGCAGGATCTTAAAGCACTGCTCGACTAAAGCGGGGAAACTTCTATGAAACCTACGCAGCAAAGTCCGCGGGGCAGACCGGACTTCATGCTCCTGATTCTGACGCTGATCCTGGTCGGCTTCGGGCTTGTCATGGTATTCAGCGCAAGCTCCAACATTGCGGCTGTGTCTGATAAATACGGCCATGATCCGTTATACTTCACCAAACGGCAGTTTATGTGGATCGCCCTTGGCCTCGGCTCCATGTTCATTCTAATGAACTTTACCTACAGCTGGTTCAAGAAGGGGTTTATCCTTTATTTCGTCCCTGTCTTTATCCTGCTGGCGCTTGTGCCATTCATCGGCCAGAAGATTAACGGGGCCCGCAGCTGGCTAGGCGTTGGTTCAATGGGGATTCAGCCCACAGAGTTCGCCAAGCTGGGCATTATTTTATACCTCGGCTCCCTCATTACGAAGAAGGGCGAGAAATTCCGGGAATTCAAGCGCGGACTGCTGCCGGTCATGATCATTGTCGGCATAATCTGCGGTATGGTCATGCTTCAGCCTGACCTGGGCTCCTGCCTGATTCTTGCAGCCAGCGCAGGCGTTGTCATTATCGCAGGCGGCGCTAACTTGAAGCAGGTATTCGGCTCTGTCCTCGTCGTTGCCGCCGTAACTGCAGTCGTGGTCAGCATCTCAATCCTGTCCGGCAATACCAACTGGGAATACCGGATCGATCGATTTACCTCCTATATGGATCCCTGGGCAGACCAGAGTGACACCGGCTATCACCTCAGCCGTTCACTGGAAGCGCTTGGGCACGGCGGGTTAACGGGAGCCGGGTTTGGGCATAGCGTCCAAAAGCTGCATTACCTCCCTTTTGCCTATAACGACTTTATATTTGCCATCATCGCCGAGGAATTCGGCTTTATCGGCAGTGCCATTTTCCTGCTTACTTACCTCCTGTTTATCTGGCGGGGACTGCTCGTTGCCTTACGCTGCCCTGATGTATACGGAACCGTTGTCGGTGTCGGCATCATCGGGCTGATCGCAATTCAGGCGGTTGTAAACATTGGCGGGGTAACGGGAACTATTCCGATTACCGGGGTGACACTGCCTATGATCAGCTATGGCGGTTCCTCGATGCTCGTAACGTTAGCATCACTCGGTATACTGCTTAGCATTTCCCGGGAATACAACAAGCCGGTGAAGACGGAGAGAGGCCGCGGCCGCACCCTGGATTCTTCGGGCAAGCCGCAGCTGCGTATGGTTAAGTAGATCATGAGGTTTCATCCGGTTACTGGATAGATTATACAGGCTAGCTAACAAAGGCTCTCGCGCGATAACGTGTGTTGTTATCGCGCGAGAGCCTTCTTCACATGCTTTAACTTGACTAATGAATTAATTCACCCGTAGAATCGCCGTCTCTTCCTTCTCATCCTCGCGGAAGGCAACGCCCTCCACTTTGACGTTTACCTCCACTACATGAAGACCTGTCATATTTTCCACAGCTTCCCTTACGTTGTCCTGCAGCTGCCTGCAGACCTCATGAATCGGGATGCCGTATTGGACGATTACCCGCAGATCAATTGCCGCTTCCAGCTGTCCGACTTCGACCGAGACGCCTTTTTGAACGTTTTTACCGCTCAATCGCTTGGCCAGCCCTTCGGATATACCGCCTGACATGCCTGCAATGCCCGGTGTTTCGAGCGCTGCCAATCCGGCGATAGTGGATACAACATCGTCAGAAATACGGACGATGCCAGTTTGAATGTCTTCGGTCATATGTCTCACTCCTCTATTCCATATAATTTCATTGTAAAGGAACCTATGTTCCGAATGCAAGAAGACAGGCTCTAAGATATGGTAAAGTTTACTTCCCCCCGCTTAAGGTTTATATTATTAACAGATTTCGGGTTCAACAGCTAACATTCTGGAAAATAGAGGTGCACAAAACGTGAAAAAAAATGGATTTTACATCGCATTGGCAGTATCCTTCCTGCTGGCGGGGATCGCGCATTACACACATTTCGGTGATATTGCCGAATTTGCGATCTCCTGTGTGGCGATTTTGTTCGTAGCCGGTTTTCTAGGCCGTGCCACAGAAAGTGTTGCCCACTATGCCGGGCAGCGGATGGGCGGATTCCTGAATGCAACCTTCGGTAACGCAGCCGAGCTGATCATCGCTATTTTCCTTGTCAAGGAAGGGCTATATGACATGGTTAAAGCGAGCTTAACCGGGGCTATTATCGGCAACCTGCTGCTGGTCCTTGGTCTGAGTATTCTGCTTGGCGGGCTGAAGTTCAAGGAACAGCGCTATAACATCCAGGTGGCAGGCCACAATGCCACTCTAATGCTTATGGCGGTCATCGGGCTGTTTGTACCGGCAGTGTTTGTCGGCGTGGAAAATTTCTCAGTGGAGAAGGATACGCTGCTCAGCTTGACGGTTGCCGGTATTCTGATCCTTGCTTACATCCTGTGGCTTGTCTTCTCAATGGTCACGCACAAGGATGTGCTTGCTGATCAAGAGCTGCCGCCAGCTGTACATGAAGAAGAACCGGTCTGGAGCAAGCGAACCTCCATTATCTTCCTCGTGCTGGCTACGGTTATGGTCGCTCTCGTCAGTGAATGGCTCGTCGGTACACTTGAGACCTTCTCTCATCAATTTGGCCTGTCGGAGCTGTTCTTGGGTGCCTTCGTCATAGCTATAGTCGGTAATGCCGCAGAGCACAGTGCAGCGGTCATAATGGCGATGAAGAACAAAATGGGAGCAGCTGTCGAGATTGCCATCGGAAGCAGCCTGCAGATTGCTCTGTTCGTCGCACCGGTACTTATCTTCATCAGTGCCCTTTTCGGCCGGACGATGGACATCGTCTTCACACCGATTGAGCTTACAGCCATTGGTGTATCCGTCTTTATTGCCAAATCCATTTCTAGAGACGGCTCAACCAACTGGTATGAAGGGGCGCTACTGCTGATGGTCTACGTCATCTTGGGCTTTGCTTTTTACCTGGTCTAACCGCCACAGCAGTCTCCTGTCACGTAATAAAAATAAAAGTAGTCTCCGGCTGGAGACTACTTTTTTTGATCGAGCGCTTCATAAAGCTGCGCCAGATTCCGTTCCAATATACTTAAAAGCTGCTTGCCTGCCGTCTCGGGGACTAAACCGGCACGCACCGCAAAATCGACCTCCCGGGAAAATCCGTACATCTGGGTATCCAGCACTTCCTCATACAATGGACATTTCCGGGTCGCCAAATTCTCCATCTGGACTTCTATCAGCTTCTCGATTTTGTCGGCATCTTCCTGTAGAAGATGAAGCGCCTTTTGATGCAAATGCAGCATCACATCCGATGAAGACACGGTACTCCCCCCTGTGTGCAATCCTTGCCGTCTTTTATATCTTTTATATTAGACGAAAATGTCGCAATACACAAGGACAAAACAAAAAGCGCCTTATCCTCATTGAGGAAAAGACGCTTAACTGCCCAGCCTTAACGGCTGTTATTACTCGGAAACGACGCGAACCTGAAGGTTATGCTTGCTGAATACTTCAGCCATTGCAGCCTTGGCTTCCTCTGCATCCGGTCCATGTACATGCAGCTCATAGGAATGGCCGCTCACAAGCGTCGTGAACAATCCCAGGATGCTCTTCACATCAATATACTTACTCTCGGCTTGAAGAACAATGGATGAACGGAACTGATTGGCAGTTTGGGAGATGTCTACAATTGCCGCGTTATTGGACATGCTGAATCCCTCCACTTTCGATTATGTTACAACTTTCTTCATCATACCTTGATTTCCCACAACTCACAAGAGGGTTACCTATCAAATTCAAGAGGTCTTTAAGTTTTCCGGATTAAGCCCTGCAAGCTCTGGCAGTACGAATATGCCGTCTTTACGGATTAGCACGTCATCAAAATATATTTCACCGCCGCCGTAATCCTTCCGCTGGATCAGCACCAGATCCCAATGTACAGAGGAACGGTTACCGTTATCCGCATCCTCATAAGCCTGGCCGGGTGTAAAATGGAGGCTTCCGGCAATCTTCTCATCAAACAGAATGTCCTTCATCGGATGAAGGATATACGGGTTAAAGCCCAGGCTGAATTCGCCGATATAGCGCGCTCCCTCATCCGCGTCCAGAATTTCATTCAACCGCTTCGAGTCGTCGCATTCCGCCTTCACAATTTTGCCGTTCTCAAACGTAAATTTAATGTTCTCAAAGGAGACACCGGAATATACGGTCGGCGTATTGTATTGAAGCGTTCCATTCACGGAGTCGCGTACCGGCGCAGTAAACACTTCACCATCCGGAATGTTCCGATTTCCCGAGCATTTCTTTGAGCCTATACCTTTGATGGAAAAACTCAAATCAGTACCTGGCGAGACGATTCTCACCCGGTCGGTGCGATCCATTAAAGCTTTAAGCGGGTCCATGGCTTTGTCCATGTTGGCATAATCCAGGTTGCACACGTCAAAATAAAAATCCTCAAAGGCCCTGGTGCTCATACCAGCCAGCTGTGCCATCGAAGAGTTCGGATAACGCAGAACGACCCACTTGGTACGTTTCACGCGCTCTTCCATATGTACGGGATGACGATAGATCTGCTCATACAGGCGCATTTTATCCTCCGGTACATCGGAAAGCTCATTTACATTCTCACCTGCCCGGATGGCAATATACGCGTCCATCGCTTCCATTCGCTTCAAATCCAGCGAAGACCACAGCTCCATCTGCTCCTTCGTAGCATTCATCAGCATCGCACGAAGCACGGAGCGGTCGCTTGTCTCAACGAAGGGGCGTCCCCCGCGCTTGGCAACCTCCTCAATGAGGCAAATTGCAAGCTCCCTTTCACTTCCAATCATGTCAATCAGCACATTTTCGCCTGGCTGGACGTTGACTGAATAAGCAGTCAGATTTTGCGCCAGCTTTTGAATCCGCGGGTCTCTCATCTGCTGTCTCCTCCTTAATTATCTATAGCTTCACACCTTTATCATCCTACCACGATTTACCGTAAGTTGCACTTGCTAACCGGGACTGCTGTCGTATCCGGTAAAGCTTACTGCCGCCACCCGCGTCTCCTGCTGTTGTCTGCCGTTTATTACATAATGCATAATGGATTTTTCTTCAAGCTGCATAGGCCGAAGCGTCTGGCGATCGACCGTCAGATGAATCTCGGTCTCTACCTCAAGCGTCTTTATAATTTGCTCAAGCTCGCGTCGCGACTCGGCGATTTCCTTGTCAAGTCTCTTCTTGTAAGCAGCCGCCTCCTTTGCTTCTTTCCCCATAATGTCCTGAGAGGAAAGCTTCGCCACCCGCTCAAAATCCTGACGCAGCCGGACAGCCGTATCCTCTTTGGCCGCCTTGTCAGACAAGCGGAGATCCAACAGCCAGGTTCGCCCGCCTTCAGCTGTTCTGCCGTACGATACCGATTTGCCCAGCCTTTCCAGCTCTCGCATCCGTTCTGTGGGATGATAGATGACAGCATCTGCCGGCTTGTGACTGGTCATTGCTTCAGGATGAGAACGACCCTCACCCGTTTGTTTGACCAGCAGCTTCGTGTGACCTTGCACCTCGCCCTCATAAGCGGCATGATTCCTTATAGGAGAATCGCCTGTTGCCGTTCCGATGTTAACCTCAAACCGGTACTTATCTGTTGCCATAAGTCCAGCGGTTACCAGTTCAAATGTTTCCTCCGCCGTCCTGTTCGGTTTATCCCCGGTACAGCCTGCCAGTGCAAAGGCCGCAAACAAACCCAACAATAACAAAACCGGGACATATGTCAGTCTTCCATAATTTCTGTAGCACATGGTTCGTTCCCTCATCTCATAGGATAGTGACTCCCTCATTCCATTCGCAACTAGATTTCCCAGGATGCAGCGACTTATACAGGAGCAGCGGGCGGCACAGACCGAGGTCTGTGAAAATCAAATAAGCTGGTACCGGAATGACCCGGTACCAGCTTGAATTCAAATATCATGTCGCCGTCCTAACCAACCTGAACCTGGTTACGTCCATGATGCTTCGCATCATACATAGCCATATCAGCACGATAGAAGAGCGATTCTACACTGATTTTATCATCTTCATATGTCCATTCGGATATCCCGCATGAAGCGGTTACTCTTGGCTCCGTCTCACTCTCCACGCGGTGACGAATCCGGTCAGCAATGCGATAAGCTTGGTCGGTTCTCACCTTGGGCAGGTACACCGCCAGTTCTTCGCCACCCCAGCGTGCCGCGATATCCGTCTCACGGATACATGATTTGATAACACCGCTCACCTGCTTCAGGATGCGGTCTCCAATCTGGTGGCCGTAGGTGTCATTAACGCGCTTGAAATAATCAATATCTACAAGGATAAGTGAGCCGCAGGCATCCTCGCGCTGGCGCAGACTAATCTGTTCGTCAAGATAATGTCTTGCATGCAGTCCGGTTAAGTTGTCGGTGATGACCATCCGGCGCACCTCGGCATGCAGGGTTGCGTTGGTGATGGCCAGCCCGATATGCGTGGACAAAACCTGCAGAAGCTTATAGTTATCGTATGAGAAATAATTCGGTACCCGGTGGGCGACCAGTATAACTCCTCCCACCTCTCCCTCCACCATTATAGGGGAAGCAATCAGCGAACGTGCATTCGTGCTCTCCATCAGTTTGGAGGGGGTCTGCTTCGGGCCTTTATAATCAGAAATGATCAAGGCTTCCTTACTCTCATTCACTATTCCACAAAAGCCGTAATCTGTTAAAAATTGTTCGTGCAGCATCGACGGTATATTACCGGACACTACTTCAAAGCAGCCCGACTGCTTGTTCAGCTTAAGAATACAGCAGTATTCTGCCTGAAAAACCTGAAGCAGTTCACCTGTAGCAAACCCGAAAATTTCCGACAGCTTAAGCGACTGATTCAGCCGTTTGGTAAGTTCATTTATGACCTGAAGCTCACCAATCAGCAAATTGGACTGCTCATACAGCTTGGCGTTCTCAAATGCAGATCCGGCCGTGTCGGCCAGCATCATAAAGGAAGCCCGGTTAGACTCCTTCCACTGTTCCACCGTCATGGAAACCTGCAGCACACCATAAACAGCCTGCTTGCCGGAGAACGGTACTGCAAGGTGGATAACTCCGTCAGCATCACGCTCGGAAACAGGCTTGCCCTCCAGAAAGGCGCGGGCGCAGATATCGCTTGATGAGTGCTTGAATACCAAGGGCTTAACCCTGGGATCTACAGCCGTGTAATCCTGCGACAGGAATAAATCAATAGTTGAGCCAGGGTATAAGCTTTCCAAGCTCTGCACCGTTTCTTTGAGCACGGAGGATACATCTATTTGGTCGTACAGCCGTTTTGCCGTCTGGAACATCGCGTCCCGGCGCTCGTTCTCCTTGTCTTGGAGACGGCGTTTAGCCGTTGTCTCCTGCGTAAGAAGCCGCTCAAATCCCTGATAGAACAGGCTCCTGAAGTGCAGACACATGGCTAGCAAAGCGGTGCTGTCCGCTACGGTTTCACGGTCCCCGGTAATAAATCCAAGTGCCGCAAAAGGAAGACCGGCAGAGCGGCTCATGACCGGAACGCCGTAAACCAGCTTGTCTTCGGCCGGCTTTGGTCCGGCAACTGCTCCGGTTCTCATAGCTTCCGAGATCAAGCCCGCCATTGCCTCCTGTTGTTCAGCCGGAACCGCAGGTCCAGCGATCTGCTCCTGCTGCCTGTCGAATAGAAACAGACTATATCTGTTCCATATATCGAACTCCGCGGACTCTTCGAGCCACTTGGAGAAGGTCTCTGCCAGCAAAGCGCCCGCATAGGGTATATCGGCTTCGTTAATATCCATATATTCCAGCCAGGAGCCGGACGCAGCCGTCTCCGCGGATTGAAGAGGCGGCTGAACCCACTGCAGCAATTGCCCCGTTTCCAACGATCTTTTCATGGCTCGTCCACTCCTTTCATCCAGGGATAGGCTGTATTAAATCGATGCTGTTCATCATAAATCCATAATTACACGATATTTAATATCATACTTTATTTTTAAGAAGTTTGCACTAGTTTTAGAGGCGTACCAAAGGACCTTTGGCCCATTAACATTTTCTAATTTTCATTTAGACAGCCGTACATTCCGCTAACAAGGCGAACAGCAAATAGATTGTCAAGCAAAGCATCTTGACATTCCACCTGAATTTCCTATAATATTAATTGTTGAAATATAGGGCAGCGGTTTTGTGTCACCCTCACGGTTGTTGTCGCTGGCGGGACAGCGGCTGAGATTCCTGTCAGGATCTCTTATAGATCTTAACAGACAACAATCGGCGAAACACTAACCCCATTTTCAAACATTCCATTTGAAGAAGGAGTTAACCACATAATGGCACGCTATACTGGACCTAAGTTTAAGTTAAGCCGCCGTCTGGGTATTTCCCTGAGCGGTACAGGCAAAGAATTGAAGAGAGCATTCCCTCCTGGACAGCATGGTCCTGGACAACGCAAGAAAATGAGCGGCTACGGCATTCAGCTGCAAGAAAAGCAGAAGCTTCGCCACATGTACGGCTTGAACGAGAAGCAGTTCCGCAACCTGTTCGACAAGGCTAACAAGATGAAGGGTATCGCGGGTGAAAACTTCATGGTGCTGCTTGAAAGCCGTCTGGACAACCTCGTATACCGTCTTGGCCTGTCCAACTCGCGTGCGGGTGCACGTCAGTTGGTAGCTCATGGACACGTAACTGTAAACGGCAAGAAAGTAGACATTCCTTCCTACACCGTATCCGTTGGTGACCAAATCGGTCTGCGTGAACGCAGCCGCGGTCTGAAAACGATTAAGGAAGCAATGGAAGGCCGTCACCATCTGCCTAACTACCTGGAGTTCAACGACAATGCAATGGAAGGCAAGTACATCCGTCTTCCTGAGCGTGCAGAGCTCTCCCAAGATATCGACGAGAAGCAAATCGTCGAGTTCTACAGCCGTTAATCGTAAGCCGGACCCCCTGGGTCCGGTTTTTTCTTTATATACTGTAAAAGCAAAGCCTGAGGCCATATATAAGAACGGCTTCAGGCTTTGCTGATCATTTATCATCGTTTTATTTAATTTTGGCGAATTTTCGTTTACCTACTTGGATCACATCTCCGCTCTTAGGCGTTATGGCAGCATTAGGATCGTCGATCTTCTCTTCATTGATCTTGACTGCCCCCTGCTGGACGCTTCTTCTCGCCTCACTGCCCGATGATTGCAGTCCCAGCACTGTCAACAGCTTTACAATGCGGATCTGGCCGTCCTCCAGCTCGGAATCCGGGACTTCAACTTCAGCTATATCATCCGGGAGCGCCCGCTGCTGGAATACCGTTACAAAGTGCTGCTCAGCCGCCTGTGCCGCTTCCTCGCCGTGGTACATGCGAACAAACGTCTTGGCCAGATTCATCTTCGCATCACGCGGGTGAACCATCCCGTTCTCCAGTCCTTCCTTCAGCTGCTGCAGCTCTTCATTGCTGATATCGGTCGCCAGCTCGTAGTATTTAGCCATCAGCTCATCGGGAATAGACATGGACTTACCGTAAATTTCACTCGGCGCTTCATCGATTCCAATGTAATTGCCAAGGCTCTTGCTCATTTTATTAACGCCGTCAAGACCCTCAAGGAGCGGGAGCATGATTGCGGCCTGCGTCTGTTTACCGTATTCCTTCTGCAGTGTGCGCCCCATAAGCAGGTTAAACTTCTGATCAGTGCCGCCGAGCTCTATATCACATTCCAGCGCAACCGAATCATAACCCTGCATCAACGGGTAGAAGAACTCATGAATACTGATTGGCTGTCCGGACTGATAACGCTTCGTAAAGTCATCTCTCTCCAGCATCCTGGCAACTGTAAGCTTCGCAGCAAGATTCACAACATCCGCAAAGGTTAAAGGTGCCAGCCACTCAGAATTGTAGTGGACAGTTGTCAGGGCCGGGTCCAAAATCTTGAATATCTGCTTTTGGTATGTCTCAGCATTATGCTTAACATCTTCTTCGGACAGCTGCTTTCTGGTCTCGGATTTACCAGTGGGGTCCCCTATTCTGCCGGTAAAATCGCCTATCAGCAGCTGAACCACGTGGCCAAGCTCCTGGAATTGGCGCAGCTTATGCAGCACTACGGTATGACCGACATGAATGTCAGGGGCTGAAGGATCCAGACCCAGCTTAATCTTAAGCGGCTTGCCTGAAAGGATGGACCCTGCTAGCTTCTCCCGCAGATCTTCCTCGGGTACTATCTCCACCACTCCGCGGCGTATGACGGCCAGCTGGCGTTCGAGCTCCCGCTCCTGCTCCGCCGACAGGTTGATTTTCTTTTCCATAATCATTTCCTCCCTTGACTGTTTGTAGACATGACAAAAAACCCTACTGTTTGCCAAGGGACGGGAAGGATTAAGCCCGCGGTACCACCCTCGTTAAAGCGTCCGGCTTTGCCGTGAACCGGGATCACTAAAACAGCCGTCCCTGCGCTTTCACTTCATTGCATATAACGGATGCGCACCGGGACGGACTAGCGGACAGTCACACTGCCCCGGCTAATCGCCAGCAAGCAGGCCATGTCGTTCATCTATCCAGCTCTAGGTGGTAATTCGCATGCGGACCGCAGCCGGTTTGCACCCTCCACCGGCTCTCTGTATACGGCTCTCCGTCAAGCTACTAGGACCTGTCATCGCTTTTCATAACTCTATATTACATGAATTTATAACACATACCATCCTATAAGTCAATTCATAACCTGCTGTCGAAAAGGTAGTCTTTATGTAATCTTCAGTCCTTTTTCCGGTAGAATGTGCTATAATAAATGACGGTAATTTGGAGGAGGAATACATAGCATGGACGAACAGCAACGGCCGAAAAAACGGAGCGGCTGGCGGACGTTCGGGATGGTCGTATGGATCACCACCAAGTGGCTGGTCATATTCGGCTTTATTATCGGACTTTTCGCAGGCGGCGCCTTAACCGGTTATGTCGCTTCTCTAGTTAAGGATGATCCCGTACGCTCGCGTGCCGAAATTGAGGAAAAGATTGGTGAGAATGCCATTACAGGCTTCGTCTACTTTAATGATGATTCTGCCGTTGGCCAGCTCAGGACAGATGAGGACAGACGACTCGTTGAGTTGAAGGACATCCCCCAGAACGTAATAGATGCTGTTCTCGCCACCGAGGATAACAATTTCTATGAGCATATCGGAGTTGATATCAACGGACTGGGCAGAGCAGTCAAGCAGAAGCTTCTTAATGAGGATGTTCAAACCGGAGGAAGCACACTGACACAGCAGCTGGCAAGGCGTGTGTTCCTGAGCCTGGATGTTTCCGACAGCCGCAAGGTCAAGGAAATCTTCCTGTCGATCAGGCTGGAACGTTTTCTCACGAAAGACGAGATCTTATCCGCTTATCTGAATAAAGTACCATTCGGCAATGGCAGCTCAGGTTACAACCTATATGGAATTAAAGCGGCTGCCAAAGGAATATTCAATATTAGCAACCTGCAGGAAATTAATATCGCCCAGGCTGCCTACTTAGCCGGCCTGCCCCAGCGCCCTTCCGCTTACACGGCGTTTAACGGCAAAGGGGAAATCAATGAGGAGGGCATCGGCTTCGCGCTCGAGAGGCAAAAGCTCGTGCTTCGCCGTATGCTCGAAACGGGCAGAATCAGCCAGGCGGAGTATGAGGAGGCGCTCGCCTTCGACATCCGTGCATCGCTTGCCAAGCCCAACAAGAAAGCTTATGCCACTTATCCATACCTGATGCTTGAGGCGGAACGGCAAGCTGCTGAAATACTGCTGCTTCAGAAAAATCCTGAACTCACACTGTCGGATCTGCGGAAAAAGGAAAACGCGCAGCTTGTGCAGGAGGAACGGGAAGCCTTGCTGAGAGGCGGCTACCAGATTTATACGACGATTGACCGCGGGATATACAACATCATGCGCAAAATCGGCTCCGATCCGGCTAACTTTACGCCTGACAGCGCCGAGAAGGGAATGGAGCAAACCGCAGCCATCTTGCTGGATCATTCAACGGGGGCTATTCTGGGCATGCTCGAAGGCCGGGATTTCTATACCGAGCAGATGAACTATGCCACCCAGATGACTCGCCAGCCAGGCTCTACGATGAAGACAATTGCCGCTTACCTCCCTGCTATTGAGGAGGGTCTGGTACAGCCGGGCAGTATTTTGGATGATGCGCCGATTGTACTGAAAGACGGCCAAAAGGGCTTTCATATCCCCAAGAACTCCAACGACAGGTACTCCGGTCTTGTTACCGCACGCGAAGCGCTTAACAGGTCGCTAAACCTGCCGGCTCTGAAGGTGTTTCTGGATAAGGTAACAATTCCGAAGGCCTGGGAGTTTTCCCGCAATCTGGGAATCACAACGATTCAGCCTGAAGATGACCACGCCCAAACAGGCGTCATCGGCGGTCTCAGTGTAGGTGTATCGGTTGAGGAGCTCACCAATGCTTACGGCGCTATTCCCAATATGGGTGAGTTCAATGATGCGTACATGATCCGCAAGATAACTGACTCAACAGGCAAGACGGTATACGAGCACAAGCATCAGCCTGTGCGTGTGTTCTCCGAGCAGACCGCTTTTCTTGTTACCGATATGCTCCGGACTGTCATTACGAACGGTACGGCTTCTACCGTTAACCGTGAATACAAGGGCAAGGACATCGCGATTGCAGGAAAAACCGGTTCCACTCAGAGCTATGGCGATGTATGGTTCATGGGCTTTACCCCGGATGTGACGCTGGGCGTCTGGTCGGGGTATGAGAAGCAGGCGGATACATTGACGAGAGAAGGACGCCTCCGCTCCCAACGAATCTGGACCAAGATCATGAACACCGTCATCGAAGAACGGCCTGAGCTGTTCAAGAACAAATCGTTCGCCAAGCCTGATGGAGTCGTCAAGGCTACCGTATCCAGTGTAAGCGGGAAGCGGCCGACACAGCTTACCTATCAGATGGGAAGACTCGTGACGGACTGGTTCAATGAGAAGTACCTGCCGAAGCAGAGTGATGACGCACTCGTTAAGATGTCATATATTCGCTACAATGGCGTAAATTATATTGCACAATCGACTACGCCTTCCGACTTTGTCAGCGACCAAATTGTTATCCGGCGGGAGAAGCCGCTCGACGAGCTGCTTGAGGAAATCCAGAAGGCGCAATCCAAAATCCCAGGCAGCAGCCGCAGATCGCTCTCTTATTATTTGCCATCGGATGCCAAACTGGATGCACCTTCAAAGACGGATCCGCGCAAGGATGACGGAAGTAATCCATCTGCGCCAATTAACGTAAGACTGTCAGCGGTGTCTGCTTCATCTGTACAGATTACATTCTCGGACAGCCCGGAGAATGATGTCGTCGGCTACCGGTTATACCGGTCACTGAACGGCAGCGCTTATCAGAAGTCGGGCAGCTCGATCGTGAAGGGCGATTCGCAGAAATTTGTTACCGGGATCAGTGCAGGCTACCAATACAGCTATTATGTAACAGCTGTCGACGTTGCCGGACGCGAATCATCGCCAAGCCTGATCGTTTCAACGGGGGCTGCTGCGCAACAGCCATCCCCAGATGTACTCGATGAGGGTTCGACGCCGGATGCGATTGACAGCGACAGCAGCACAGACAGCAATGCAAACGACGGCATGAATAGCAATGCCGGAAACGAAGGCAATAGCAGCAATAGCGGCAACAACAATAGCAGCAATAACAGCAATACTGGCGCTAATAACCAGTCCGAGCAGGCTCTCCCTGCCCCATCCGCCCCCTCGGGTTTAACCATTGAAGCAACCAGCAGCGGTATTCGGCTGTCATGGACGCCTAACCCTGTATCCGATCAGGTAACCAGTTACCATATCTACTACAGTGAGAAGGGCCAGAGCCGCTTCACCAGGATTGGCACTGTCAGCGAAGCAAGATTCGAATACAGCTCAGGAGCCGAAGGCGGCAGGTATAGAGTTACAGCCGTTAACGAGGGCGGAGAATCAGCTCCATCCTCTACGGTTAAAGCTCCTTAAACAAAGGATTTCAGACACAACAAAACAGACAGCTGCACACCTTATGTGTCAGCTGTCTGTTTTTCTATTAGTCCGGTTAATCTTCTATCGTAGACAGATCACCTGTCGGCAGATTCAGCTCCCAGGCTTTGAGCACCCTGCGCATAATTTTACCGCTTCGCGTCTTCGGCAGCTTATCCTTAAATTCAATCTCTCTTGGCGCAGCATGGGCTGATAAACCGATCTTTACATGGCGGGCTATGTCTTCTTTCAGCTCATCAGACGGCTCATAGCCTTCCCGCAGTGAGATGAATGCTTTAATAATTTCGCCGCGCATCGGGTCCGGCTTGCCGATCACTCCCGCCTCTGCGACTGCCGGATGCTCCACAAGCTTGCTCTCGACTTCAAATGGACCCACACGCTCGCCAGATGTATTGATGACGTCATCAATCCGTCCCTGGAACCAGAAGTAGCCGTCTTCATCACGGTAGGCCGAATCACCCGAAATATACCATCCCGGGATCCGGAAATATTCCTCATATTTTGCCGGATTATTCCATATTTTTCGCATCATCGATGGCCAAGGGGTACGAATGGCTAAGTTACCCATACGGTAAGGCGGCAGCTCCTGACCTGTATCATCAATTATAGCGGCTTCTATGCCTGGGACCGGCCGGCCCATGGAACCGGGCTTGATAGGCATCGCCGGGTAATTGCAGATCAGCTGGCCGCCTGTCTCCGTCATCCACCAGGTATCATGGATACGCTGTCCGTAGACCTTCTTGCCCCAGCGTACAACCTCCGGGTTCAGCGGCTCACCGACACTCAGTACATGACGCAAGCTCGACAGATCACAGCAGGCCGCAGCCTCATCGCCTGCGCCCATCAACATGCGAAATGCGGTCGGAGCACTATACCACACGGTCACCTTGTACTTTTCGATGGTCCGGTACCAATCCTGCGGACTGAAGCGGCCGCCTCTAACAACATTGGCCACACCGTTCAGCCATGGGGCAAAAATGCCGTATGAAGTACCGGTAACCCAGCCAGGGTCTGCTGTACACCAGTAGACATCGTCTTCCTTAAGATCAAGCACGACCTTGCCGGTATAATAATGCTGAAGCATCGCATTCTGCACATGATACACACCTTTTGGCTTTCCCGTGGAGCCGGATGTGTAGTGAATGATAAGACCATCTTCACGCGTAAGCCACTCAATATCCGCTTCCTCCGACGCGGCAGCCAGCTCTGCTGTACCATCTACGAGGCCTTCCCCGGCCGGAACATCGTCACCGATAACAATTATGTGCTTCAAGTCCGGCAAATCTTCCTTCGGTATACGAGACAACAGGGCCGGTGTGGTAATGATGGCGGCCGCGCCCGAATCTCTTAGACGGTCCCTAACTGCCGTCTCCATGAACGCTTCAAACAAGGGACCCACGATGGCACCGATTTTGAGAACACCCAGCAGACAGAAATACAGCTCAGGCGTTCGCGGCATAAATATAAATACACGGTCACCTTTGCCAAGACCCAGCTTGCGGAGCATATTAGCTGCCCGCGCGGACTCACGGCTGAGCTGCTCAAAGGTATAGCTCTCCTCCCTGCTGCTGTCACTGTAATACAAGGCGATCCGCCCGCCTTTGCCGCTATGTACGTGACGGTCCACCGCCTCGTAAGCCATGTTTACCTTTCCTGTCTCATGCCAGGAAAAAGCTTGCTCAACCTCTTCCAGCCGGAATGCCCGGCAGGCTTCCTCATAATCCTTCATATTCGGATTGCCGCCTTCCACCGGGAGCCACTCTTGATGCTGTACACTCATTACTCTCGACCTCCTGTACATCGGAATTCGTTCGTCATCTGAGCTCCATTCTGGGATGCATCGCCTTTTCCAGCAGGGGGTTACCTGCCATCGCCTTTACAAACGCCGAAGAATACGCTTACAATTAACCTGTACAGAGTAAATCTATTCAGCGGGCACAACCGTACCTGCTGTTCACAATATCGCCATTATTATAGCACAATCCCTTTCCTTGCGTCACAGTCTTTTCCAACCCGGCTGCAAGGGGATAAGACTATATAAAGGAGTCGACTGCAGTGGACCACCGCAAGCACCACCATATGGAACGACTCTCCTCCTCGTTCGGTGAGGTGATCATTGAAGGTCCCGTCCCGCCTGAACGGCTGGCCGGGTACCGTATGCATGAGGATCTGGATGCCTTCAGGAGGCCTGCCGAGCAGCATGAAGCACTTGTGGAAATAGCCGGTCTGCCGGAAGGACGCATCGTGGTCGCCCGGCTGGATGAATTGATTGTCGGTTACGTCACCTTCCATTATCCTGATGAGATGGAAAGATGGTCTGAGGCCGGCATGGATGATCTGATCGAGCTGGGTGCTGTTGAAGTCGCGAATGAATATCGTTCATTGGGGCTTGGCAAACGTATGATACGCTGTGCCTTTGCCGGTGATCAGCTCGAGAACGCCATTGTCTACACGACCGAATATTATTGGCACTGGGATCTGGAGCAGAGCGGGCTCAATGTATGGGAATACAGATCAATGATGGAGAGGCTGATGAAGACGGTTGACATGGTCTGGTATGCCACAGACGATCCGGAAATCTGTTCACACCCAGCCAATTGCCTTATGGTAAGAATCGGTCGCGAGGTCCCCATGGAGTCGATCGAACAATTTGACCGGATCCGCTTTCGTCAAAGGTTTATGTATTAAGCTATCCCACTTGAAAGGACGTTGACTATGGCAGCGGCCGAAGCCTTATTCATCCATCACCCTGATACGGCTCTCTATAAGTTTAGTGATGATCATCCCTTCCACCCTCATCGACTGACACTAACCATTGATCTGCTGGAACAATGCGGAGCATTGCGGCAGAACGATATCCTCCCGCAGCAAGCAGCCGGCGAGGAACTGCTCTCGCTAGTACACCGGCCTGACTATATCCGTCTGGTTAGCAGCTTAAGCCTGGCAGGACCCGACCGGGAGCTGATTGAGGAAGCAGACAAGTACGGACTCCGTACGGAGGATACTCCCTATTTTCCCGGCATGCACCATGCCGCTTCCCTCATTGTCGGCGGTACGGTCCAAGCGGCAGAATTGGTCATGTCGGGCCGCTGCAAACATGCCTATCATCTAGCTGGCGGACTTCACCACGCCTTCCCTGACAAAGGAGCCGGCTTCTGTGTATATAACGATGCAGCCGTTGCTATCGCTCATATCCGGCGCCGCTATGGCGCCAGGGTAATGTATATTGATACGGATGTCCATCACGGCGACGGGGTTCAATGGGTATTCTATGCAGAACGGGATGTGCTGACTTATTCCATACATGAGACCGGCAAATTCCTGTTCCCGGGCAGCGGCTTCGTTCATGAACGCGGCTCTGCAGACGGCTTCGGCGCCTGCTGCAATGTGCCGGTAGAGCCTTATACGGAAGACGATTCCTGGCTGGAATGCTTTCGGTACACTGTAGAAAAAGCTGCCGCTGCCTTCAAGCCGGATGTCATTGTCAGCCAGCATGGCTGCGATGCCCATGCTTTCGATCCGCTCTCCCATACACAATGCAGCATGCAAATCTACGCCGAGATGCCTGCTGTTATCCATGAATTGGCACACCGTTACGCACAAGGCAGATGGGTCGCCATGGGCGGGGGAGGCTATGACGTTCGCCGGGTCGTTCCAAGGGCTTGGGCCCTCGTCTGGCTGGAGATGTGCGGCCATCCTCTGGCCGCCCAGCTGCGGGCAGGAGACCGTGAAGCCAGGCTGCCCTCGTCCTGGATTGACAAGTGGACGGCCCAAGGTGAAAGACCGCTGCCGGCGACATGGCTGGATTCCAAAGACAATTGGCAGCCGATGCCCCGCCGTGCAGAAATCACGGAGCGGAACCGGGCGACCATGCAGCTCGCGGTGCAGGACTTCTAGCCATTGAGGGCTTATGAAACGAAAAGAGGCTGCCCCGGGAAATCCCGCAAGGCAGCCTTTGTCTGGTATTAATTAAGCCAGATTTTTTAACATCGTTTCGATAATCAAATAGGAGTTGTTCGCCGCCTGAACGGTGAAGGTTTCGAAGCTTTCAGGCGCTCCGCCGTCAGCCTTATCTGACATGGAACGGATTACAACGTAAGGAATATCATTCATGAAGCATACCTGTGCCAAAGCCGCACCCTCCATCTCAGCGCAGGTTCCCCCCAGCTCCTCTCGAAGCGTAAGAACCGCCTCACGGCTCGCAATGAACTGATCTCCTGAAAGGATCTTACCTTTACGGTAGCGCCCCGCAAAATGAGCCTCAGCGGCTTGTACGGCTGCATCAACCAGCAGAGGGTCAGCAGGGAACTCCGATATCTCTTGAAACGGAATTACACCCAGCGGAAAACCGAGCGGCCGCACATCCATGTCATGCTGGACCGAGCTTGTGGATACGACAATGTCTCCCACCTCAAGCTCAGGATCAAGCGCACCTGCCACTCCTGTAAACAGCACACAGTCCACGCCCTGGTCTATCAGTCCCTGCGTGCATACTGCGGCATTCACTTTACCGACACCCGACTTGCAGAAAATCACATGCTTGCCATGCAGTGTTCCTTCGGTAAATGTAATGCCTGCTTTCGTGATAACACCGGAAACTTCCACATGCTTGTGCAAAAGCTCAATCTCCTCAACCATTGCTCCGATGATACCAATCTTCTGGTACGCCATATGTATCGCTCCTCTTCTTGTCTTATTCTACTCAACCAAGCCATTTGCTGCTAACAGTTGAAAGAAGCTCCTGCAGCCAGGAGCTTCCCTCTATTCATATAGCCGCCTATTGGTTCACTGACAACTCTAAGTCAGCGAAGCAACGGATTGCCGCGTTATAAGCTCATGCGGCAGCGTTACACGTGCATGCTCCACATGCTCTTTCTTCATCAGCTTCGTGAGCAAACGCATGGACACGGCTCCAATATCGTACATAGGCTGAGCTACAGAGGACAGCTGCGGCCGAACCATCGATGCCATGCGTGTGTTGTCAACGCTGATCACGGAAATATCATCAGGAACCTTTAAACCAAAGTCCTGAATGCAGTGTACAGCGCCAATCCCCATCTCATCCGTAGCCGAGAATACAGCGGTCGGATGCTTGTCCCTCTCAAGGAAGAACTTCATGGCCTCCACACCGGATTCGTAACGGTAATTGCCTACGCGCACAAGCGACTCGTCATAGGCGATGCCCGCTGCTTCCAGCGCGCGCTTATAGCCCTGGAACCGGGCATAGCCGTTAGCCGGGTCCTGCAGCGTACCGCTGATCATGCCGATCGTTCGATGGCCCTGAGCAATCAGGGCGCTGACTGCGTCATAAGCAGCCGCCTCATGATCGATGTCAACGGAAGGCATAACGCCGTGCTCATCAGTCGTTGCACAGAGTACAATCGGCACATTGGCTGTCTTGAATGCCTGTAGATGCTCGTCCGTAACGGTACCGCCCATGAAGAGCAGACCGTCGACCTGCTTCTCCAGCAATGTGTTAACGACCCGGATTTCCTTCTCCTTGCGCTTGTCGGCGTTACAAAGAATAATATTGTAATGGTACATGTTTGCGATATCTTCAATTCCGCGGGCTACTTCCGCGAAGATCGCATTCGATATATCTGGTATAACGACACCTACCGTCGTCGTCTTCTTGCTCGCCAAACCGCGGGCTACCGCGTTCGGCCGGTAGCCCAGCCGTTCGATTGCCTCATATACCTTCTTGCGGGTTTGCGGTTTTACGTTAGGGTTGTTGTTGACAACACGGGATACCGTTGCCATGGAAACTCCTGCTTCTCTTGCCACATCATAAATGGTTACCGTCACGTTCCTTCTCTCCATTAATTCATATTTTGTTTCGGGCCGGTCATATATGAAAATAAATCATTACCGTTAATCATACGACAATTTTTTACTTTTCGCAATGCACCGGGCTGGCGGAGGAACAGATGACTATGTAATGGGCATTTTAACACTGATTTGGGACAGCCTTCTGCGAATCTCTTCCTTCCAGGCCTCGTCCTTCAGTGTTTGAGCCAGCAAATACATATCCAGTAGCGCATCAACCCTCTCCATAAGGAGACGGCTGACCTCTGCAGGAGCCGGTTGTTTGGTTACCGCGCACGCCTCCATCAACACATCAGCCCACTCGTTCCATTCATTAAACAAGAAGGTTTGCTTGGCAGGCTTAGCGCCTAATTGTCCTATAAGTCCTGTCAAATCCGGTTTCACTTCCGGGAACACTTCGTTTCTGCTGCAAGCCGAACAGGAGTAGATCGGCACATTGTCGATCTCCACTTTGCCCGAATAAATAACGGTCCGCAGCCTGATTTGCATGTCATTTCCGCATGGACACATTTTCTGCAAGTCGGTCACTCCTTCATATAACAACAAAACACGGCTCCGGCGACGCCGGTGCTCATCTAGCAAGCTAGTTAGCCGTATTTCAACGCTAAATGTATTCGACCGAACAGAGATAATCTCCTTCTAATTTAGCTATGTAATTTTTGCTACTTCAGCAGGGCGGCCCATAGCCTGCGGACTGGCGACAGTGCTGTAAGTCCAACCGCAGCAGCAGCCCCGATGGCATCGTTGACCAGATCATGAATATCCGGTGTCCGGCCGCCCACAAAAGATTGATGGTATTCATCCGTAATACCGTAGAGCACACATAGCACGATGATTAAAAGCTTAACGGCTGGCCGGGTAGATCGCTGTCCAAACGCATACTCGAAGGACAAGGCCAACAGGAAGTATGCGACCAGATGGCCCCAGTCAAAGCCCGTCATAAAGGGAAGCCAGCGTTGAAACCAGGGGAGCATGGCTCCAAGATCATCACCGGTTCGCGACGAAAAATAGAAAATGCAGGCCATCACAAGTATAGGCGCCAGCCAGCGCAGCGGCCGGTAAGGCTGCCGCCTGCTAGTTTTATTGGGGGCTAAAGTTTGCTTCATATAGGCTCCTTCGATAAAATAATTAAGCAGATGTTTTTATTACCAGGCCACCTTATTACCAATCTTACGCAGGAGGGGATAATCCAAATGACACTCAGCAAGACGAAAGTATTATGCCTGCTCGATGACGAATTCGAGGATCTGGAGCTCTGGTATCCGGTTTACCGGGTCCGCGAGGAGGGAGCCGAGGTCATCTTCGCCGGTCCCGAAAAAGGCAAGAAGCATATCGGCAAGTATGGCGTACCGGCTGTCGCCGACATTTCCTTTGACGAAGCGGAAAGTGCCGACTTTGACGGCATTCTCGTTCCTGGCGGATGGGCACCGGACAAGCTTCGCCGCTACCCGAAGGTGCTCCAGCTTGTTCGTGAAATGAATGATGCGGACAAACCTATCGGCCAAATCTGCCACGCCGGCTGGGTTCTGATCTCTGCCCGGATTCTGGAAGGACGGACCGTAACTTCCACGCCGGGGATCCGGGATGACATGGAGAATGCGGGCTCGACATGGGTCGATGAAGCTGTAGTTGTAGACGGTAATATCGTGTCGGCTCGCAGACCCCCTGATCTTCCACCCTACGGCAAGGCATTCGTTGAAGCCCTGAGAGCCCG
>NZ_JAKGAO010000039.1 GCF_021532315.1 Paenibacillus tarimensis | reverse complement strand
ATGTACGGCATTACCGAGACGACGGTTCACGTAACGTATAAGGAAATTACATGGGCCGAGATTGAGGCGGCGAAGAGCAATATCGGCAAGCCGATCCCGACGCTGAGGGTGTACATCCTTGATGAGAACCGCCGCCCTGTGCCGATCGGCGTAGCGGGCGAGATGTACGTGGCCGGGGAAGGCCTTGCGAGAGGCTACCTGAACCGTCCGGATCTGACGGCGGAGAAGTTCGTCGATTCCCCGTTTGCGGAAGGGGAGAAGCTGTACCGCTCGGGCGACTTGGCGGCTTGGCTGCCGGATGGCAGCATCGAATACCTGGGCCGGATCGACCATCAGGTCAAAATCCGCGGATACCGGATTGAAATCGGCGAGATCGAAGTACAGCTGCTGAAGATCGCCGCCGTGCAAGAAGCCATCGTGCTCGACCGCGACGACGCGAACGGCCAAAAGCAGCTTGTCGCTTACTACGTCGCGGAAACGAGGCTGGCGGCGCATGAACTCAAGGAGGAGCTCGCGGGGCAGCTTCCGGGGTATATGATTCCTTCGCACCTCGTGCAGCTTTCGCAGATGCCGTTGACCCCGAACGGGAAAATCGACCGCAAAGCGCTGCCCGCGCCGGAGGAAGCCGCAGCCGGAGGAGCGGAATATGTCGCGCCGAGAACGCTGCTCGAAATGAAGATCGCCCGCGTCTGGCAGGATACGCTTGGCGTTCCGCAGGTCGGTGTAAAGGATAACTTTTTTGAGCTCGGCGGCAATTCGTTAAGTCTGATGAGACTCGTTCAAGCCGTATACGATGAAACGGGCATCGAGATACCGCTGAACCGCCAATTCCACCATGTAACCGTTGAAGCCATGGCTTTCGGCGAGGGAGACCTCGGACTGGATAAGGGGGGAGAATCCTTTATTAAGCTGAATAAAGCAGGAGATCTGAACGTATTCTGCTTCCCACCGGGCAGCGGCTTCGGCATCGGTTACCGGGAGCTCGCAAGCAGGCTCGACGGCCGGTTCGTGCTCTACGGCATTGATTTTATCGACGATGCCGCCGATTACGAGGCCATGCTGAACCGTTATGTGGACGAGATCGTCCGCATCCAGCCGGAAGGACCTTACGTGCTGCTCGGCTACTGCTTCGGCGGCAACCTGACGTTCGAGGTAGCCAAAACGATGGGAAAAAGGGGATATTCCGTAACGGACGTGCTCATGGTGGACTCGTGGATTAAGAAGACGTTGACGCCTTCCGAAACATCGGCGAAAGAGCTTGAAGAAACGCTTGCCGATTTCGACGAAGAAGAGAAGGAGTTAATGAGCAACCCGCTCCTGCGGGAGCGGGTTCACCGGAAGGTCAAAGCGACCTTGGCGTACGAAGCGCAGCTTATTAATTCGGGTACGATCCCGGCCCGGATTTACGAACTGATCGCGAAGGACAGCGAAGCGTTCCGCCTGGAGCATCAATTGCCGTCCTGGCGGGGGGCAACGACGCAAGCTTACGCTGATTACCGGCTGGAGGGCGCGCACGAGGAATTGCTGGAACTTTCGCGCGTGGACGAAACGGCTGCCGTCATCCGGGACATCTTAGAGCAAGTCAAGCGGCAGATCGAAGCGGAGGCCATGGTACTGCATGGAAGCTGACCGCCAGCTGTCTGTTCAAGAACAAGGCACAGCGGCGCCTTCCAAGCGCCAAACCGTTTACTCCGCCTGGAAAGCGTTCCGCTGGCTGATGTTCTATGTAAGCCGTCACAAAGGCTGGATGATCGTCGGCACCTTGTCCGCGATTGCCGCCGCCGTTATTGAGATATGGACGGGAAGTTTGATCGAGCAGCTGACCACCGAGGCCGAGAAGGGGGCGGGGCCGGTCGTTCTGCAAACCGTGTACACGGTCTTTGTGGTCATCTTAATCGGTGTGCCGGCGAAGTTCTTCATGAGCTTCGGCGTGGAGCGAAGCAGCGCCTCTGCGGTGCAGGATATCCGCAACCATGTCATGCGTCATATCGGCAAACTCCCGGTCTCCTATTTGGAAAAGCAGCACTCCGGCGACGTATTGTCGCGGATCAACAATGACCTGCAGCTTATCCAGCAGTTTATGATCCGGGACCTCGCCCAGTGGTTTTATCATCCGCTGCTGTTCATCGGCTGTTTCGCTTATTTGATCTATCTCCAATGGGAGCTGATGCTGTACAGCCTGCTGTTATTTCCCGCAGCGCTGCTAGTTTCCCAGTGGATTGGCAAGCAACTCGAGCGGTTGACGGAGGAAGCTCAGGCGAACATGGGCCGAATGAACGTCAATCTCCAGGATACGCTTGGGGGTATGCCTATTGTAAAAAGCTACCTGCTATCCGGCATGTTATCCCGCTCCTACCAAGTGCTGCTGCAATTGACGGCCCAAAAAAAGCTGGCCGTTAAAAAGCGGGAAGCCTGGGTCAATCCGCTGCTGTCCACGCTGATGATCAGCCCGATCATTTTCGCCGTCAGTTACGGAAGTTATTTGATTTACAAAGGGGAGCTAGGTGCGGGAGAGCTGGTCGCCTTCCTGTACTTGCTGAATCTGTGTCTGGAGCCGCTGGAGCATATTCCCGAGCTCATCACGCGGACATTCGAAATGGCCGGTGCCCTGAGAAGGGTCTCCGAAATCGTCGAGCAGCCGACCGAAACGGACAATGGCCGTTCACTTCCGAAGGCTAGCGCCGCCCCCATCGAGTTTCGGAACGTAACCTTCGGGTATGAGGAGAGTTCCCCGATCCTGCGGAATCTTAGCTTCTCGGTGCCGGAAGGGAAGACGATCGCGCTTGTCGGAGCGAGCGGCGGAGGGAAGAGCACGGTGTTTAAGCTTGTATGCGGCTTTTATCCGCTTCTGGAGGGCCAGGGCGAGATCCGCGTGTTCGGCAGCCGGATCGACGGCGCCGATCCGGAGCAGCTTCGGTCGCATTTTTCCGTGGTAACCCAGGACTCCTATTTGTTTAACGGCACGATCGCCGAAAATATCGGCTACGGGCGGGAAGATGCGTCGATGGACGAGATTATCGAAGCCGCCAAAGCCGCCCAGGCGCATTCCTTCATTATGCAGCTTCCGGGCGGCTACCAAACGTATGTCGGAGAGCGCGGAGGCTTTTTGTCCGGCGGGCAGCGCCAGCGTATTGCAATGGCCCGGGCTTTTCTGAAGGATGCTCCCGTTCTGCTGCTGGACGAGCCAACGTCGGCTCTTGATCCAGAGTCGGAAAGCGCGGTTCAGGAAGCGCTGGGCGTATTGATGAAGCAGAGAACGACCATGGTTATTGCCCACCGGCTTTCTACGGTACAAAACGCCGACGAAATTTGGGTCATGGAACAAGGAAATATTGTGGAAAAGGGCACGCATGAGCAATTGCTGGAGATGAAGGGACTGTACGCCCAGTCGTACTACCAGGAATTTACCGAGTCTGCCGAACGCAGGGAGGTGGCGTACACATGAAACAGGGCGGATGGCTCGCGCAAGTGAAAGAACTCGGCTATTTGCTGACGTTTATGAACCGTAAGCGCAAAATCCAGTACGCCATTGGTCTGGCCGTGACGGCGCTCACCCAGACATTATTCCTGATCGCCTTCAGTTTGGTCGTGCAGAACCTGGTTGATTTCGCCGTGTCCCGAGATACGTCTCTGATGGTGGAAGCCTTTGTTATTTTGGGCGTGGCCTTGTTCCTGGAAAATATGATATCTCCCTGGTTCATTTACTTATACCAGCGCAGTGTCGAGCTGACTGTGCTGAATATCCGCGAACGTCTTTATGACAAGCTGTGCCGCGTGCGGCCGAGATTCCTGGAGCAGACGCACCATGGGGACTTGCTGTCGCGGGTGAACAACGACGTAACGACCGTTGAGTTTACATTCTCGCAGGTTTACTTCGTTTTGCTGCTTCAAGTTGTCTTATGCATCGGCTCCGTTGTCTCCATGGTGTTGATCGATTGGCGGTTTGCCGGCGTATCCTTCGTTATTTCGCTGCTGTCCTCCGCGGTCAGCCTGAAATTTGCGCGGGATATCCGCGTCTTGTCCGAACAAGGCTTGCAAACGCTCGGTAAAATGACCGGAAAATTCAAGGATTTTATGGGCGGCATTCAAATTGTGAAGCTGTTCCGCATCCGCACGATTTACGGCCAGTACGAGGCGTTGAACGAACAAATGACGCAGACGCTGCGGCAAACCGCCCAGAAGAACGGCATGCAGGCTGCGGTGAACCATTTTATCAGCTACGTCACGTTCTGCGGCATCATCGTCATCGGCAGTCTCCTATATTCCTACGGACTGATGGGAATGGGAAGCGTCGCCGCTCTGGCGGTTCTGCAAGTGAATCTGACGCACGCGTTGTTGAACTTGGGGATGGTTCTGTCGATGACCCAAAATTCGCTCGCGGGCGCTCACCGGATTCAAGAGGTACTAAGAGAGGAAGAGGAACCGGAGCGTTTGGGATCTCCCCACAGCGAGCTCATGTCGGAGGCTGCGGTGGAGTTCCGCGATGTGGAATTTTCCTATCAGGCGGATAAAAAAGTGCTTGTCGATATGTCCATGCAGGTGTTTCCCGGACAGGTGGCCGCTATCGTGGGGGCAAGCGGCAGCGGCAAAAGTACGCTGATCAAGCTGCTGCTCGGCTTTTATCCTGTGGACAGCGGAGAAATCCTGCTCCAGGGCAAACCGTTCGGCCATTACACGCTGGACGAAATCCGCAGGCAGATTGCATACGTTCCGCAGGAGCCGTTCTTGTTTACCGGCACAATTGAAGATAACATTCGCTACGGCAACCCGGATGCAACGGATGAAGAAGTGATCGAAGCGGCCAAAGCGGCGTACGCTCACCATTTCATTCGGGAGCTTCCGGAACAGTATAAAACGCCGGTGGGAGAGAGAGGAGCGTCGTTGTCGGGCGGACAAAGGCAGCGGATTGCGATCGCCCGGGCGATTCTCAAGAACGCCCCGATTCTGCTGCTGGACGAAGCGACTTCCGCGCTGGATAACGAATCCCAGCATTGGGTACAGCAGGCCCTGAACGAATTGATGAAGGGGCGCACCACCATTCTGATCGCCCACCGTCTCAGCACCGTGGAACATGCGGATGTGATTACCGTCATGAACCAAGGGACGGTCGTCGAGCGGGGCCGCCATCAGGACCTGTTGGCGCTCGGAGGTTATTACGCTCGGCTGTATGGCTAGACCCGCGATAAAGAATCTCTAAACCGGGAGTGTGTCAATGTGAGAGAGAATACCAACGAGCACTATGGATTAACGCAAGCCCAGCGCCGAATATGGTTCATGGAAGTTATGAATCCGGGAACGTCTATTACAACGCTTTCCGCGACCTACCAGATTACGGGTAAAATCGACACACAGCTTCTGGAGCAAGCGGCGGCGAAGGTTGTCAAAGCCTATGACGCTTTCCGAATCCGCATTAGCGGAGATTTGCAAAATCCAACGCAGTGGTTCGAAGAGCCGGAGAAAGCCCAGGCCAGGATAAGCCGCCTCGAAATAGGTACAACCGAACAATTCTATGCCTGGGTGAAAGAAGTAAGCGAAAAACCGGCCAGCGTGTTCGACGAACACCTCCACCAATTTACGATTATCCATTTTGCGAACGGCCAAGTATGGCTCAATTTGACGGTCAATCATATTATCGCTGACGGCTTGTCCCTCAATGCTTTGCTGCATGCGGTGATGGAGCAATACCTGGAGCTGCGCAGAGGCCTCTCCAGCAGTTACCAGGCTCCTTCCTATCTGGATTATATTTTCGCGGAGCGTGAATATGAGCAGTCGGAGCGTTATCAGAAAGGCAAGGAATACTGGCTGACGAAGTACAGCACGTTGCCTGAAACGACCGGCATTAAATCCTATCCGCCATTCTCGATTGGCAGCGAATCCAATAAACTGGCCATCTCGCTGGACGGTCCCCGGTATGAACGCATTCTGGCCTTCAGTGAACAACATCAGGTCAGCTTATATACGTTATTTCTGTCCGCCATGTACGCCTTATTGTACAAGCTGACCGACAGCACCGATATTCCGGTCGGCACGGTTTTTGCCAATCGCACCAGCAAGAAGGAAAAAGAAACAATTGGCATGTTCGTCAGCACCGTGGCCACGCGGGTTCGTCTGAATCCAGACGGGAACGTGCTTTCCCTGCTCCAAACGGTTTCCAAGGAAAATATGGCGGATTTGCGGTATCAGAAATACCCTTATAACCAATTGATCCAGGATTTGCGCGAACAACATGGCCGCAACGATCTTTCGGGTCTGTTCCGCACGTCGCTGGAATATCTGCCTTTGAAAATCGTGGAGTACGAAGAAATCAAGGTATGCCTGGAGGCTCACTTTGCTAGGCACGAGATGGACGATCTGCTGCTGCGCTTCGACCATATGCTGAATGAAGGCCATGTCATTCTCCATGCTTCCTATCGTACCGGCCTGTTCGAAACGGCCGAGATTGAACGGATTATGGAACAGTATGTAACCGTTCTGGACCAGTTTCTTGAGACTCCCGAACTGCCGGTACGCGAGATTTCGCTGCTGAGCGATGAGGAGAGACACCGCATTTTGAACGTTTTTAACCCGCCGGTGACAGAGCTGAGCGAGGGAGAAGTGTTTCATCGGTATGTTGAAAAGTTCGCCCAGGAAATTCCGGATCATCCGGCAGTCGTCTACATGGACAAACAGCTGACCTATGGCGAATTGAACGAACGTGCCGAGCGGCTGGCTTCCCTCCTTCGCAAACAGGGTGTGGGCAGGGAGACGATTACGGGGATCTGGGCGGAGCGTTCGGTAGAACTGCTGGTCGGGGTGCTCGCCGTGTGGAAAGCCGGAGGAGCCTATGTGCCGCTGGATCCCGATTATCCGGCGGAGCGGATTGAGTACATGCTCAGCGATAGCGAAGCATCGGTGCTGCTTACGCAGCGTCATCTGCTTGAGCGGGCCGAAGGATGGCTCTCCGATGACCGGCTGAAGCTTCAAGCTGTCTATGCCATGGACGATGAACAGATTTATAACGGCGATGCCTTATCCGTGGAATTTGAATCTGCCTGCAGCGCCCCGCAGGACTTGGCTTATGTAATTTACACCTCGGGTACGACGGGACGCCCGAAAGGCGTCATGATCGAGCACGGCAGTCTTGTGAATACAGCGGATGCGTACCGTCGCGAGTACCGGCTGGGTCAGTTCCCGGTGCGGCTGCTGCAGCTGGCCAGCTTCTCGTTCGACGTGTTCGTCGGAGATATCGCGCGGACGCTGTATAACGGAGGCACGATGGTGATTGTGCCGAAGGACGACAGGATTGATCCGAACCGCTTATACGGCTGGATTCGGGACCAGAACATCACAGTGTTCGAATCGACGCCTGCGCTCATCCTGCCGTTCATGCAGCATATCTATGAAGAAGGATTGGACGTCAGCTCCATGCAGCTGCTGATCACCAGCTCGGATGCCTGCAGTGTCAACGATTATCGGTTGCTGCAGGAAAGATTCGGCGGACAATTCCGCATTATCAACAGCTACGGTGTTACCGAAGCGGCCATTGACAGCAGCTTCTACGATGAGCCGCTGGACAAGCTGCCGCCGTCGGGTCATGTGCCGATCGGCAAAGCTTGGCTGAACGCCCGGTTTTACATAGTCGATGCCGCGTTAAAGCCGGTTCCGGTAGGGGTTCCGGGCGAGCTTGTCATCGGCGGCGCCGGGGTGGCGCGCGGGTACTGGAATCGTCCGGACCTGACGGCCGAGAAGTTTGCGGACAGCCCGTTTGTGCCGGGCGAATGTCTGTACCGGACAGGCGATTTGGCCCGCTGGCTGGAAGACGGCAACGTTGACTTCATCGGCCGGATCGACTACCAGGTGAAAATTCGGGGCTTTCGGATCGAACTCGGCGAGATTGAAACCGCCCTGCTGCGTTACCCGGGCGTCAAGCAGGCTGTGGTGACCGACCGTACGGATGAGCAGGGGCAAAAGTATTTGTGCGGCTACGTGGCGGCGGATGCTTCCTTGCAGCTGAGCGATCTGCTGTCCCGATTGAAGCAAGAGCTGCCGGCCCATATGGTTCCGGCCCGGTTGGTGTCGCTTGATAAGCTTCCGCTCACGCCGAACGGCAAAATTGACCGTAAAGCGCTGCCTGAACCGACCGAAGAGGTAGAAGCAATTCGTGAATATGTGGCTCCCCGCACAACGCTGGAAACAAGACTTGCTCTCATTTGGCAGCAGGTGCTGGGTCTTGCGCGAGTTGGAGTCCAAGATGATTTCTTTGAACTGGGCGGTCATTCCTTGCGGGCCTCCACGCTTGTCTCCAAGATTCGGAAAGAGCTGCAGGTCGAGGTTCCGCTGCGGGATGTTTTCCGCTATACCACCATCGAACAGCTGGCCCAAAGAATTGACGGTTTAAAGCAGCAGGAGACGTATGAGATTACAAAGGCGGCTGAGGCCGAGTACTATCCGGTTTCATCCGAGCAAAAGCGTCTGTACGTCCTGCGCCAGCTTGACGGGGCCGAGCGCAGCTACAATATGTCGGCGGCGCTGCTTCTCGAAGGCAGGCTGGACCACATGCGCGTCGAAGACGCGTTCCGGGCGCTGATTCAGCGTCATGAGGCGCTGCGTACCGGGATCGAGCAGGTTCAAGGCGAGCTTGTTCAGCGCATCTATGACGAGGTGGAGTTTGCTGTTGATTATTTCCAGGTGGGCGAGCGGGAAGTGGATCAGGTGGTGGAAGCTTACTATCGCCCGTTTGATCTGACTAAGCCGCCACTTCTTCGCATCGGGCTGATCGAAGTCGCCGAGGAACGCCACATTCTGCTGTTCGATATGCACCATATCGTATCGGACGGTATTTCGACCGCGCTGCTCTTCGACGAGTTCAGCCGCCTGTATCGGGGCGAGGAGCTGGCCCCGCTGCGCATTCAATACAAAGATTATGCCGTTTGGCAGCATTCCGAGGCCTACGGGCAGATGCTCCAGCCGCAGAAGGAGTACTGGCTGGAACAGCTGTCGGGCGAGCTTCCGGTCTTGGAGCTGCCGACGGACTTCCCGCGGCCTGCGGTGCAAAGCTTTGACGGCCGGACCGTGAAGTTTTATATCGGGAAAGAGCGGACGGAGAAGCTGCAAGAGCTGGCGGCACGGACGGGGACGACCCTGTACATGGTGCTGCTGTCGGCTTACTCCATCCTTATGCATAAATATTCGGGTCAGGAAGATCTAATCGTCGGAACGCCGATTGCCGGAAGAACGCAGGAAGAAGTGCAGCGGGTCGTGGGGATGTTTGTCAACACGCTGGCCATTCGCAGCCGTCCGGAGCGTTCCAAGCCGTACCTTTCGTACCTGGAGGAAATCAAGGACATCACGCTCGGGGCTTTCGAACACCAAAATTATCTGTTCGAAGACTTGGTGGAAAGTCTTCACATTCCGCGCGCGACCGGCCGGAATCCGCTCTTTGATACGTTCTTCTCCCTGCAAAATACGGAGAACGAGCAGATTGTCATCGAGGGGCTGGAGCAATCGTTTTATCCGCTGGAAAACCGGACATCCAAGTTCGAGCTGCTCCTGGACATTTCGGAGCTGGATGGTCAGCTCGAATGCCGGTTGGATTACGCTACGGCTTTGTATAAACAGGAGACCGCGGAGCGGTTCGCGAGACATTATGACAGGCTGCTTGAAACCATCGCAGAAGCGCCGGACGGGGATATTGCCTCGCTGGAAATGCTCACGGAGGAGGAAATCCGCGAGCTGGTGCACGGTTTCAATGATTCGGAGGCGGACTACCCGCGGCAGCAGACGATTCACGGCTTGTTCGAAGAGCAGGCGGAGCTCTACCCGGA
>NZ_JAKGAO010000038.1 GCF_021532315.1 Paenibacillus tarimensis | reverse complement strand
GAGAGTGTGTTCGGCCAAATCAAAAATAACCGGGGTTTCCGACGCTTCCTGCTTCGAGGCTTACAAAAAGTAAGTCTGGAGGTCGGGTGGCTTTCGCTTGCCCACAATTTGCTTAAGAAAGCCGCAATTGACCGAAAACAGAGAATGGCGTCACTGGGATAAGACCCTGTGACGCCATTCTTACTGTTAATACGATGATTATGGGGCTCAAAGGTCAAATTTAATGAACCTTTTGAGTCAGCCTCTATAACAGAGATTTGCAGGCGATTACTTCTTCGCAGCGTCGTAACGCTTGCCTACTTCTTCCCAGTTTACAACGTTCCAGAATGCAGCAATGTAGTCCGGACGCTTATTCTGATATTTCAGGTAGTACGCATGCTCCCATACGTCCAGGCCAAGCAGAGGCGTATCGCCTTCCATGATTGGGCTGTCCTGATTAGGCAGGCTGTAAACCTTCAGGTTGCCTTGCGGCGTAAGAGCAAGCCAAGCCCAGCCGGAGCCGAAGCGGGTTGCGCCAGCTTTCGCAAAGTCTTCCTTGAATTTATCGAAGCCGCCGAGCTCGTTGTTGATAGCATCAGCCAGAGCGCCTGTCGGCTGACCGCCGCCGTTAGGACCGATGGTTTCCCAGAACAGGCTGTGGTTGGCATGGCCGCCGCCATTGTTGCGTACCGCGGTGCGGATCGATTCCGGAACACTGTTCAGGTCAGCGATCAGCTCTTCAACGGATTTGCTCTGCAGCTCAGGAGCGGACTCCAGTGCAGCATTGAGGTTCGTCACGTATGTGTTGTGATGACGGTCGTGGTGAATCATCATCGTCGTTTCATCGATGTGCGGTTCCAGTGCATTGTTCGGATAAGGAAGTGCTGGTAGTTGATGTGCCATGTTATTGAAACCTCCTATATGTAATTTTTATCAAGCTCATTATCGCCTATTCGGGATAATAAATCAACATGAATGTTTAGAAAGTCGGTGCTTGTCCAAGGCGAAATAGCCCACTTATATTTACCCGGAATAGGTTGCCATGAATCGCCAAATTTTATACCGCCCTAACAATAATAAAAACAATTAGGGTGAAAACGCTTAAAATAAAGCGCTTTCACCCTAATTCAGTCGTTTTGTTAAAATTTTTAACGTTTTTTTAAGGTTTGTGCAGGATTTCGTTAAATTCTGTCGTATTTCTATATACTAGATAATACTATGACGTGATTGCGGGGGACTTACGTTCATGCAGGTTCGTTCTTTTCAACTGTCGGATTACCGGCCTTTAACGCAGCTACTGGAAACGACTTTGACGGAAGTTTGCTATGAAGAAACGATGGAAGCCTTTGCTCGGCAATTGTCATGGGACAGTGATCTTGTACTCGTGGCTACGACGTTTAACCAAGAGGTTGTCGGTATGATTATCGGCACGATCGACCAGAACCGGGGGTATTATTACCGGATCGCTGTTCATCCCGAATATCAGCGCCAGGGGATCGGCAAATTGCTGATCGGCGCACTTCGCCAACGATTCGAACAGCGGAATGTCAGCCAGATTCTAATCACTGCAGATGAGTATAATGAACCAATCTTATCGCTCTACGAATCAATGGGCTATGCAGCCAAGGATTTCTTTAAGTCCTTCCAAAAGCTCAGTATTGTAGCAGGATAATTGGCAGGCAGCACAATTATAGCCAGCCCTGCATAAGACCGTATAAGGACTCCCTTATACGGTCTTATCTTTTTTTAGAGCAGGATTCTATACGATAATCGGTGGGAGAAGCCGATACTATAGCCAAGGGGAAAGGCTGCTGGCAGGCTTACCGGGTATACGGAGACAGACGTTTTTCTTATAATAGATGCAAGGGCAGGTATTAAATGATGACATCATACGAGAGCAGAATCATCAAGAGCTTCAAGCATAACGGTTCTCTGCACCGGATGTGGCTGGAAAACTGGCTGGTGCCAGCGGAGCGGCTCCATAAGGAGCACGCTGCGGAATCCATGAGTGTTCTGATTAACGAGGAGACACCGGTGCTGGAGGGGAGCGGCAAGCGCTGGATCAGCAAGGTGCCTGCTGTAACCTTTTTTGCGCCAGGTCATTGGTATAACGTCGTTGCGTTACTGGAGCATACGGGTATTCGCTATTACTGTAATGTGGCTTCGCCTGTTCATCAGTATGAGAATGTCTTCACTTATATTGACTACGACCTGGACGTTATCCGGTATCCGGATGGAGCGACCCATGTGGTGGACCGGGAAGAATACGAAATGAACAAACAGCTGTACCATTACCCCGGAGACCTGCGCAACAAGGTGGCGTCCGGTCTTGGTGTTCTTCTTGATAAAATCCGCAGGAGCGAGCCTCCTTTTCGTTCGGATGACCTGATTAGAAGCTACTATAACACATGGAAATCAGAAACCGGGGTGTAGGATGGACCGACAAGCAGTGGAAAGCACGGAGGAAACGGGAAGCAGAAGCACAAGGCTCAGAAGAAAGCAGGAAAACGGAGATACAGGGGAGGACCGGCGCAGGCCTAGATGGCTCAGGGAGCTGCTTGATTGGGTACGTACGCTGGGAATTGCTTTTGTCCTCGTCCTGCTTGTCCATCTGTTTGTCTTCAACCTGTCGACCGTGGAGGGGCATTCGATGGAGCCGACGCTGGAGGATAAGCAGTGGCTGTTTGTTAACAAGATCGGCTATCTGATCGGCGAGCCGGGGCGGGGGGATGTCGTCATTCTGGAGGATCCGACGGATTCGGAAGGGAAGACGGAGTATCTGGTCAAACGGATCATCGGAGTCCCCGGGGACACGGTCGAAATACGCAGCGGCAGAATGTATCTGAATGGGGAACAGCTCGTTGAAGCTTATACCGACGCGGACATCGAGGATATGGATTACGGCCCGCAGAAGGTAGGGGAGGGCACCTATTTCGTCATGGGGGACAACCGTCATCTGGGTGCGAGCAAGGACAGCCGTACATTCGGCCCTGTGTCTTCCTCCCTGATCAAGGGAAAAGCGCAGTTCGTGATCTGGCCGATTACCCATATAAATAAGCTGTAGGAGCGAAGGTTAGCTTGAAGAGAACGTTGTTAACGAATGTAATAACCGCTGAGGCAAGCTGGCGCGAGAAGCGATTTTGGCGGCTGTCCCAGCGGATTTTGCAATTTGTTTTATCCAGGCGCAGTGGAGGAGGGATACCGGATGCCGGAAGGGCAAACCACGGATCGTTACTACCAGCAGCTGAAAGAAGAACTGCTCCAGGCGCTGCCTGAGCTGGGTATTGATAAGCTCGGCATTGCATCACCAGAGCCTTTCACGGCTCTTAAGGAAAGGCTGATCAGGCACCGGGAACTGGGGCGGGAGTCGGGCTTTGAGGAACCGGATTTGGATAAGCGGACTAACCCTGCGCTGTTGTTCGACCGCCCGCAGTCGATCATCGCGATAGCGATTGCTTATCCGTCCAAGCTTCAGGATGCACCGAAGTCTGAGCCTGGAGCCAGACGCGGGATTCTTTCCAGGTCAGCTTGGGGGATGGACTACCATCATGTTCTGCGAGACCGCCTGGCAAGGCTGGAGAGGTGGCTGCGTGAACGAGTTCCCGAGCTTAGAGCGGAGAGCATGGTGGATACAGGCGAGCTTGTCGACCGTGCGGTTGCCGAACGCGCGGGCATCGGCTGGAGCGGCAAGAATTGCGCGGTTATTACGCCTGAATTCGGCTCGTGGGTGTATCTGGGCGAGATGATTACGAATCTGCCGCTGCCCCCGGACAAGCCCGTAACCGACCAGTGCGGCACCTGCACCAAGTGTATTGATGCTTGTCCGACAGGAGCCCTTGTAGGGCCGGGTGAACTCGATGCCCAGCGCTGTGTCTCGTTCATCACGCAGACCAAAGGCTTCGTATCCGACGAGATGATGCGCAAAATCGGTAACCGGCTGTACGGCTGTGATACCTGCCAGATCGTATGTCCGGTGAACAAGGGCCTTAACTGGACGCATCAGCCTGAGCTGCAGCCGGACCCCGAGAAGGTCAAGCCGCTGCTGGTACCGCTGCTGACGATGGGAAACCGCGCGTTCAAAGAAGCTTATGGCAGCAGCGCTTCTGCGTGGCGTGGCCGTAAGCCGATTCAGCGTAACGCGGTTATCGCGCTGGGCAATTTCAAGGATCCATCCGCTATCGAGCCGTTGCGGGATGTGCTGCTGCAGGACCCCCGGCCGGAGCTTCGTGGAACAGCTGCGTGGTCACTCGGCCGGATAGGCGGCCAGAAGGCAGCTGATGTGCTGGAAGAAGCATTAGGACGGGAGTCCGATGAGCAGGCGCTTACCATGATTAAGGAGTCCCTGGAAGGACTGAGTATGACGGCTGGCGACCGGGCGGGAGAAGCCGGCGACCGAGACAGGGAAGGGGTATAGACGAGTGGAAGCAGAACGGATTAATTGGCGAGAGATGGATTCCCCGATCGGAAGGCTTCTCGTCTGTACGAGCAGCGGGGGCATCTGCCATGTTGAATTCGGCGGCTATGCCGAGCGCCTGGAGCAGATAGAGGCTTGGCTGAAGAAGCACTGGCCTGGCAGCGGGGCGATTATGGCGGACGCTGCAGCAGGCCCGTCTAAGCTGCTTGATGAAGCGGAGCGGCAGCTTCATGACTATTTTGAAGGCAGACTACGCAGCTTCGACCTTCCTTTGGAGCTTCGCGGCACCCCATTCCAGAAGGCCGTATGGGGGGAGCTGGCGCGAATTCCCTATGGTGAAGTGCGGTCCTACAAGCAGATAGCGGAGCTGGTCGGCAAACCGCTTGCGGTGCGTGCGGTCGGCGGTGCGAATAACCGGAATCCAGTGCCCCTTATCATCCCGTGTCACCGTGTAATCGGGGCTAACGGGGCCATGGTCGGCTTCGGCGGCGGGGTTGGGATCAAGACATATCTGCTGGGTCTTGAAGGCTCGGCTTAGAGGATTGCAAGTTGACCGCAGGACATGCTATGATAGGGAGCATTGCTGGTTAATTTAAGGATGTTCACATAGAGAAAGGATCGGGTGATTTGAACACATGTGGAATATTATCATTCCAATTATTACACTGATCGTCGGATTGGTCATCGGCTTTGCCGTCGGCGTGTTTTATCTGCGCAAGCAGCTTGAGAAGATGCAGAGCAATCCGGAAATGCTGCAGAAGATGGCCAAGCAGATGGGCTACAACATGAACAAGCAGCAAATTCAGCGTGCGCAGCACATGATGAAAAATCAAAACAGGCCGGGCCGCAGATAATCTGCCAGCCTTACCAGGTGTCGAAGGGAGACTGAATAATGGCGGGGGTCAAGGATTATCTGAACAGCAGAGTTTCGGACAATAGAGAGCAGATTGAACATCACATTAAGGAAATCCTGAAGCTGATCGGTGAGGATGTCGAGCGCGAAGGCCTGCTTGACACACCTGCCCGTGTAACGAGGATGTATGAGGAGATTTTCGCCGGATATGATGTGGACCCGCGTGATGTCTTGGGCGTTACCTTCGATGAACAGCATGAGGAGCTTGTTATCGTTAAGGATATCGTCTACTACAGCCAATGTGAGCATCATATGGCACCGTTCTTCGGGGTTGCGCATATCGGTTACATCCCGAGCGGCAAGATCGCCGGTCTCAGCAAGCTGGCTCGTCTGGTGGAAGCCATTACGCGCAAGCTTCAGGTCCAGGAGCGCATTACCACACAGATTGCAAACATCATGGAAGAAGTGCTGCAGCCTCACGGCGTGATGGTCGTGCTGGAGGGCGAACATCTGTGCATGTGCGCGCGGGGCGTCAAGAAGCCTGGCAGTAAGACCGTAACGTCTGCTGTACGGGGTGAATTCCGAACCAATACGGCACTTCGCACGGAGTTCATGTCACTTCTGGGCAAGTAATTCTAATCAGGCAGAACACCATACATGAGGGCTGTCCCTTCAAGCAGTTATCCTGCTTAGGGACAGCCCCTTTTGCATTGAACTTAGTAGGGCGTCCAGCGGATGGTTGAGGCTGCGCGGAAACGCTCCTCGACATGCGGCCAATTGACGACATTCCACCAGTCCTTAATATAATCCGCGCGGCGGTTCTGGTGCTTCAGGTAGTAAGCATGCTCCCAGACATCCAAAGGCAGGAGCGGGATGACATCCCACTGGGACAGATTCTGGTGCTTCTCGGCCTGCAGGATCTCCAGCCTGCTGCTGCGCGGACTCCAGACGAGAATCGCCCATCCGCTGCCTTCGACCTTATCCGCCGCTTCGGAAAAATGCTTCCTGAAGGCCTGCATGCTGCCGAAGTCCCGTTTGATGGCTTCGCCAAGCGGTCCAGCTGGTTCCTCAGAACCGCCTGGCTTCATGGCAAACCAGAATATCGTGTGCAGGTAGTGGCCGGCACCGTTAAAGGCCAGTTCTCTCTCCCAATGCTTGACGAGCTCAAAATTCCCTGTCTGTCTGGCGTCACGAAGCATTTTCTCTGCTTTGTTGAGGCCATCGACATAGCTCTGATGATGCTTGCTGTGATGGACCCGCATAGTCGCTTCGTCAATATAAGGCTCAAGGGCATGATAGGGGTACGGCAGCGGAGGCAGCGTATGCCCGCCGACAGGGACAGGCTTGTGTCCGTCTCCTGCAAGTCTGAATGGCTCTTCTTGCTCTTCAGGGGCTTCCTCAGGCGTCCGGGTATCCCCCTGAGAGTTATCGGCGTTTATAGAGGAAGCTGGTTCGGATGCTGAAGCTGATAGTCTTGTTGCTTCAAGCGTCTGCAGAAAAGACCGGGATTGCCGGATGACATGACCGGTTAGTGCTGGTGCGGCGGGATTAGCGGATAGCGCGGCGCTGTTCTCTTGAATATGCCGAAGCTGGCGAATGAACGCCTCCGATTGTGCTTGGGCGGCCTGAAGCAGCGCTTCCACTTGAGTCTCGGCAGTTACAGGAAGCCGTGCAGGGTCCTGCTGCCAGTGATGAATCCACATGGAAGCACAGCGCTCGGTGCTTTCGAAGACAGGCCCCCATTCTTCCAGTACTCTTGCATACTCGGGTTCCAGATTAGGCACAAGCTGCTTAATGACCGCGGCATACTGCTGTTCCTGCTGCTTCCAAGAACGGACTTCCTCAAGCCACCTAAGGGGCATATAGGGACCATAAACAAAAAGCACGTCATAACCTCCTTCTTCGAAAACCTTCTCCATGAAGGATATTCGCAAGAGGGAATGGCTATGACGCGCTTTATGGCCTGTGTCTATACGGACGAGTTCCCGTTAAGCGTCTGATGCACCTGGCTCAGGAAAACAACAGCCCGCTGGATATATTCCTTCGGATAGACCTGGAAGATCAGCTCGTGTTTGCCGCCGGGCACGATCCATTCGTTCGACAGCATATGCGTCTGATTGGACGATATCTCCTGGGCAATTTCGACTGGTGCTTTGGCATCCTGGGTACCATGGACAAAGTAGATCGGAATGTCAAAATTAGTCTGACGGACCTTCTTCGCCGGAATTTCATTCATATTAAAGCCGGTCCACAGCGGAAGCATCCATTCGATCAGCGGAAGCGACGGATACCGCGGAACGGGGGCGATTTGAGTCAAATTATGATATAACGTATCGGCGTCTGTAATAAACATACTGTCAAGAATCATGGCATCGATATCCTTGGATACCAGAGCGGCTTGTAGTGCCGTTCCGCCGCCCATCGAAAAGCCCCAGACCACGATTTCCTCTGCGCCTTGACTCTTCGCATAAGATACAGCACCCAGAAGCTGCTGGGCCTCTTCTACGCCGCCGGTGGCCGGCAGGCGATTGGTAGCGGAAGCATAGCCGTAATCAAACATCAGGACGTTATACTGCAGGCCGTGAAGCAGGCTGGCCAGATCATACATAGGAACCCATGTTTCTTCACGGTTTGCGCCGTAGCCATGACTGAAGACGACCGTCCGCTCCGTGTTCGCTGCTGACGGAATGTACCAGCCGTCAACAGTGCTCCGTCCGCTTGCACTCGGAAAGGTTACCTCTTCGTATTCAAGGCCTTTGGCAAGCATCGGGTTGGACGTCAGCGGGGCCACATAAGGGTGGGCCAGTGTCCAGGCGACATAGCCGTGGAAGGCTACGAACGAAAACAGCAGCAGGGCGAGCACCGATGCGACCAGGGAGACTAGGAAATGCCAGCGGCTTTTCCGTCTGCTCTTGGCGGGATTTTTCTCAGGCAGATCGGCATAAGGATTGGAAGCAAGCCCGCCTTTAAAAAGCGGCAATGATGTCAGCACGGTCATACGCATGGAAGAATCCCTCCTTATCAACAATAATCAAAAAAAATGAAAGCGCTTCACAATTTCTATTAATATAATCGTATGTCTTTTGAACCAGGTTGTCAATTGATGTCGGCACATTGTTAAACACTTGTAATCTGGCTGTAAAAGAAGGGGCCTACTTGGCGGATTGATTTCATTTAGGTTATACTGTATGTAATTGTGTTTCATGTGATGAAACTCCCGGAGGTGAGTATAGGTGGAGGAGAATAAGGCGAATGTACGCGCGGTAGAGCGTGCGCTTGATATACTGCTGTGCTTTAATGAGAAGAGTGAATGGGCGATGACCGAGATTGCAGACAAGGTGCAGCTGCACAAGAGTACGGTTCACAGAATGCTGGCTACCCTGGAGGACCGGGGGTTCGTAGCTCGTGATGCCCTGACAGACCGCTACCGGCTAGGCATTCGGATCTGGGAGCTCTCGACGCATCTGTCCACCAGCGACGATCCGGCGGTCATGCTCCTTCCCGAGATGGAAAGGCTCAGAGATCTGCTTGGGGAAACGATAAGCCTCTACATCCGTGATGGTAGTGAGCGAATCCGAATCCAGGCGGTGCAGAGTAATCAGGCAGTCCGCAGAGTTGCTCCCGTTGGGGCCAGGCTGCCGCTGTATGTTGGTGCTTCCAGCAAGGTGCTGATCGCGTTCGGCGGGGAGCATGCACTAGGGCAGCTGCTGGATTCGGCGGATTGGCCAGAGGTGATTGATAAGGTTGTGTATGCCGAGCAAATCCGCCAAATCCGCCAAATGGGCTATGCCACAAGTATTGAGGAGAGGGAGCCGGGCGCTGCGGCTGTAGCTGCCCCCATCTTTAACCGTGCGGGCCGGCTTGCGGCCGCCTTGTCTGTGTCTGGGCCTTCGGGCCGGCTTACGCTGGAGAAAATGCGCGAACAAGTTCCAATCCTTATCGATTCGGCTAAGCGGATGGGGACCATGCTTTTGGAGGAGTAGGAACGGAGGAACAAACAAGAAGGCGCGCAGCCCTATGGGCTGCGCGCCTTCTTGTTTGTTGCCGTCTATTCCTTGGGGATAAACTCGAATATTTTGCCGGTTTCCAGCGTCTCAATCAGCCGGAGCAGCCATTTGTAATAGTGGAGGGCTTCCGTAATCTTAGCTTCATCAACTTCGAGGAGCTGCAGGAATTCCGGGTCGCCTTCTGCTTCGCCTTTAAGACTGTTTATCTCCGCCAGTGACTTGGCGAGTGCATGCATATTTCCTTCAACAGCTTTGCGCCATTTAATTGAGAAGTAATCGCTGAAGTTCTGGTACCAGTCCGGAACAACCTCGTACAGATCCTTCCGGGTTCCTTTTCCCCATACTTTATTAATCATCTTCAAATCCATGAGTGTTCTCATTCCTGTGCTCATGGATGTCTTGCTCATCCCCATCGTTTTACTCATCTCGTCAAGCGTTATCGGAGTGTTCTGAAAGTACATATGGCCATACAGATGACCGATGGAGAGGGTGATGCCATACAAATCCATGTTCTTGCCTATAGATTCAATCACACGCTGGCGGGCTCGGTCCAGCTTGCGCTGCTGTTCGGATGTAAGATCCTCAAGATCTTTCATGGTTCCCTCCTGAGTTGTAAGTTGCTCGGTCACTACACGTATTGTAAGCATACCCTTTTATAAAAGTAAAGAAACAGTTTATTAAGTAAATTTAAGAAATACGGAGTAAACCATACATAAAGTACGTAAAGTAAAAACTGTACAGAAATATTTTCAAGAATTCGCACTTTGCCTAATTTACCAGGACCTATTACACTTGTCGGAGTCAACAGGTAAGGCAATAGGAGGTTGGGCATGGCAATTATCGAGGTTAAAGGATTGACCAAAGTATTCGGGCCAGATCCGCAGCGGGCCATACCACTGCTGGAGCAGGGATGGACGAAGGACAAAATCCTGAAAGAAACCAAACTTACGGTAGGCGTGAACAGCGCAAGCTTCAGCGTAGAACCGGGCGAGATATTCGTCATTATGGGACTTTCAGGCAGCGGTAAATCCACACTTGTGCGTTTGCTAAATCGCTTGATTGAGCCTACGGCAGGACAGGTATTATTCGAAGGCACTGATGTTTTGACGATGAGTGCAGAGCAGCTGCGTCATTTTCGCCGCAGAAGCATGGGGATGGTATTCCAGAAATTCGCGCTATTCCCGCACCGCACGGTTCTGCAGAATGTAGAATACGGCCTGGAGGTTCAGGGGATCGACAAGAAGAAGCGCCGTGATACCGCCATGGAATCCCTGCGGCTTGTGGGGCTGGAGAACTGGGCGGACAGCTATCCTGATCAGCTGAGCGGCGGTATGCAGCAGCGGGTCGGACTGGCCAGAGGGCTGGCCACGGATCCGGATATTCTGCTGATGGACGAGGCATTCAGCGCGCTTGATCCGCTGATCCGCAAGGATATGCAGGACGAGCTGCTTGAGCTGCAGTCCAAGGTACGCAAGACGATCGTGTTCATCACGCATGATCTGGATGAAGCGCTGCGTATCGGCGACCGGATTGCCCTAATGAAAGATGGAGTAATTGTGCAGATTGGGACGCCGGAAGAAATCCTCATTCAGCCTGCCAACAAGTACGTTGAGCGGTTCGTGGAGGATGTGGACATGTCGAAGGTGCTGACGGCCTCGCATGTGATGATCAAGCCGGAGACCGTTATGCTTGACAGGGGCCCTCGTGTTGCCCTGCAGCTGATGCGTGAGCGGGAGATTTCGAATCTCTACGTGACGGACAAAAGCATGAAGCTGCTTGGCGCACTGACAGCTGAGCAGGCCTCGGCAGCCATCAAGGAAGGGCAGTCGATTGAGGACGTCATGGAGCGTGAAATGCCGACGGTGGGTCCTGACGTTCTGCTCAATGAGCTCTTTGAAATTATGGCGGATACCAGGCTGCCTGTTGCAGTCGTGGATGAGAACAACAGGCTGCGCGGCGTCCTGATCAAGGGAGCAGTACTTGCCGCATTAGCTGGCAATGCCATTCCGGGAGCAGGTGAAGGACAATGATAGATTTTCCCAAGATTCCAATAGGCGAGGGAGTAGAACAGCTGGAGCGCTGGATGAAGACCTATTTCGGCGGGCTGTTCGATTTGATCCGGACTGTAATCGGCTGGATGGTAGCAAACATTGAGTATGTGCTGACACTGCTGCCGCCAATTATTCTGATCGTGCTGCTTGCGCTGCTGTCCTGGCGGATGGTCGGATGGAAATTCTCCATCTTCACGCTGATCGGACTGCTGCTGATTGATAATCTGGGCTTTTGGGAGCTGTCGATGCAGTCCCTGTCGCTGGTATTGACAGCATCCATCTTGTCGATCGTCATCGGGATTCCGATAGGCATTGGCTGTGCGAAGAGCAGCATGTTCCGCAGTATCATGACACCGGTGCTTGACTTCATGCAGACGATGCCCGCATTCGTATACCTGCTTCCGGCGGTATCATTCTTCTCGCTGGGTGTTGTTCCAGGTGTAATCGCATCGATTATCTTCGCAATCCCGCCGACGATCCGCCTCACGACTCTCGGCATCCGGCAGGTGCCGGCCGAGCTGGTTGAAGCGGCCGATGCTTTCGGCTCGACACCGGCGCAGAAGCTGTTCAAGCTGCAGCTGCCAATGGCGATGCCGACGATTATGGCGGGTATTAACCAGACGATCATGCTGTCGCTGTCGATGGTTGTCATCGCTTCCATGATCGGCGCGCAGGGCATTGGCTCGTACGTTTACCGTGCGGTTACCCAGGCGAATACAGGTATCGGATTCGAAGCGGGTATTGCGATTGTGATCATGGCGATACTGCTGGACCGCCTGACTCAGCATGTCTTCAAAACCAAAAATAAAGCAAACTAGGAGTGAATGAATCTTGATGAAGAAATGGACAGTTATGACGGCGTTAATCCTCGTGGTGGCCCTGCTCGGCGCCTGCTCGAACGGCGCAAATGAAAGTAGCAGCGGCAGTGCCAAAACGGAGAATAAGTCGATTAAGCTTGCTTACGTGGCCTGGGATTCGGAGATTGCGAGCACGAACGTGGTCAAGCATGTGCTGGAATCCAAGCTGAACTATAAGGTAGAAATGCTGCAGGTTGACGCTGGACCAATGTGGGTCGGTATTGCGGACGGAAGCGCTGATGCGATGGTAGCGGCATGGCTGCCCAGCACGCATGAATCCTACATGGAGAAGTATGCGCAGGACATTGAGGACCTTGGTGCCAACCTGAACGGCACGAAGACCGGGCTTGCCGTACCGGCATACATGGATATCGACTCCATTGAAGATCTGACAGATGCGGCCGCAGGTGAAACTGTTAACCGCCAGATTATCGGTATTGAGCCGGGTGCTGGTATTATGATGGCTACAGAACGTGTTCTTGAGGAATATGCGCTGTCTGACTGGACGCTGGTTGAAAGCTCTTCGGCCGCAATGGCTCAGCAGCTGATTCAAGCCTATGATGAGCAAAAGCCTGTGATTGTAACGGCTTGGACACCGCACTGGATGTTCGCTAATATGGAGCTGAAGTACCTGGAAGATCCGAAGGGCGTCTACGGCGGTGAGGAGCAAATTCATACGATCGTACGCAAGGGCTTGGCGGAGGATAAGGCAGACGCCTATAAGTTCCTCGACCAGTTCGAATGGACGGCGGACGATATGGCAGCGGTCATGATCGCGATCCAAGAGGGCAAATCGCCTGAAGAAGCAGCCGGCGCATGGGTAGAAGCCAATGCGGATAAGGTAGGCAAATGGCTGGAAGGCATTGAGTAATCTGCTCCTTGAGTGGCAGCATTATTGTATTTGAATAGGTAGATATGCACAAGGGGGTGTCCCATAAGTCATCCAAGATGACATGGGGCCCCCCTGTATTAATTCGGGTTAAACAAAAGCAACTGCGCATTTCGAATATT
>NZ_JAKGAO010000037.1 GCF_021532315.1 Paenibacillus tarimensis | reverse complement strand
TGTTCAGTTTTCAAAGAACAATTACTTCGTTTGTCTTACTCTGTCTTGCTTGTCCATGCCGCTCTCGCGACCGGAATATCAATATATCATGCAGCTCGTTTAATAGCAATCGACAATATTTTCCTGTCTCTTGAGCTATCATTCACAATAATGTGAGCTCGTTCTGCAATGTTTTATAATATATCACAGATGCACAGTCTTAATCAAGTCGAACTATTAATTCCTATGCGCTCACATTAATTCTTCAGCTAATGCCCTCTTTATCACATCTGTCCATACTCTGTATCCCGCTTCATTAGGGTGCAGTTTGTCTTTTTTATAATACTTTGGATCGGGCATCCCCTTAGCGTTCACCATGAGGGCAGCCAAATCAATGTAGTAAACGCCTTTCCGCTTATCACAATAAGATTTTATTAGCTTGTTTGCCGTACGTGCCTCGTTCCACACCTTCCAACGCAGCTCGGTCGGTGTGATGGAAACATAAAAAACAGGTACCCCCGGAAGACGCCGCTGCACTTTTTGAATAAAATAAGCAGTGTCCTTATAAACCTCCCGCCCCGTCCTTGTTTTCCCTGGAATGCCGTTAATATCATTAGTTCCTGTAAAGCAGACAACTGCTGCTGGATGAAAAGGTACGATTAACCTGTCGATATAATTAATCGCATCCCGGATTCCCGAACCTCCGAAGCCGTGGTTGACAGCCTTAAAAGGGGACATGTCAGACTCTAACGTACGCCATGCACGAATACTTGAGCTGCCGATAAACACAACTGCCCCCTGGGGGTAATGCCCTCCATAGCTGGATTCAATTCGCCGGACCTCCTTCTCCCACGGATTAAGCTTTGCTGCTTGGTATGTGGAATAGACGACCGGAGTCCAGCTATGATAAACCACAACAAAACCGACGACTATTAAGCAAACACTTAGGCTGATCCATCTCTTGGTCCTTTTCATAATGGGCTATTATGAACAAGCAAGCCAGTTATTATGCAAGATTAGCACCTACTAGTTAACGTTACATATTATTAAGACCTCAATATGCTAAACATTTTTGCAAAATTATGCTACGCACAGGTGTTTCTTTCGTATAAAATGTATACGCTCTGTATCAAAGCATATAAGAGCGATATATCCAAAGGGAGGATGACCAAGGTGAAGAAGTTGTTTTACGCAGCATTATCAGTAGTATTATCTTTGGCACTCGTTATACCAGTGCCGCAAGCCAGCGCGGCAAATAACAAGTCTCCGGATGAATCCAAAGGCTATCTTTGGAAGCTTGAGAAGGGCGACAATTCGGTCTACTTGCTCGGCTCGATCCATGTAGCTACAAAGGAAATGTATCCGTTAAGCTCGGCAATTGAAAAGGCATTCGCAGAATCAGACAAGCTCGTTGTCGAGGCTGATATTGCGAATACGGATGCGGAGAAAATGGGACTGTACACGCTTGAGAAGGCCTCCTACCCGGAAGGCGAAACATTAAAAGATCATATATCGCCCGAGCTGTACAGCCAGCTTCAAGAGCTGCTGAAGTCGATCGGCTTGCCTGCCGATACATTTGACCCCTATGAACCTTGGTATATCCAGATGCTGCTGGCCAATCTTCTCGGAATAAGCGAAGAATACACTCAGGTTGAAGGGATCGATCAATACTTCCTGAACCGTGCTGGTAAACGTGAAATTCTGGAGCTCGAGGGCGTGGAATTCCAGATCGATTATTTTGACAGCATGAGCCCTTCGTTTCAAGAAAAGCTCTTACACGAAGCATTGAATAACCCGGCATCAGGAAACGACTCTCAAACTCTGGATACAATGGCCTTGGCTTGGGAATACGGGGATAATGAAAAGATGCTGTCCGTGCTGAACGCCGCATCTGCTTCATCTCAGGCGATGACCTTGTATTATCAATACTTGAACGATGACCGCAATGTCGGAATGACAGAGAAGATTAAGTCTTATTTGAACGACGGTTCGGGCGATACTTACTTTGTCGTAGCTGGCTCAGCCCATTTCCTGGGCGACTCGGGTATTGTTAAACGACTGGAGAACGAAGGTTACAAGCTGACAAGGCTTTAAATCACTATAATCGCAAAAAATAGGGGCACCGTTCATGACGGCGCCCCTTCCCTAACTTTCATGCTCCCACTAAAGGGAAATCGTTCTACCTGTTGCCTGCGACTCAAAAGCAGCAAGGATGACCTTGAGGGATTTCATGCCTTCCTCTCCGGATATGCTCGGCTCCTTGCCAGTAAGGATAGAATCGACAAACGCGTCGATCACACCGCTGCTCGTCTGGGCTTCGTTGGTAGCAATTGCCCCTACACTATGCTTCTCGACTGAACCGTCACGCAGCTCAACTATAACCTGGTCAACAGGGTCCGTACCAATCTTCATGACCCCATTCTCACACCATAGAACTGTGCTGTTGTCTTCACCCTTATAATACGTCCAGCTTGCAACAAGCGTACCAATAGCACCGCTCCTCATGCGAACGATAGTCAGCGCGTTATCATCCACATCCGCGTCTCCCTTATCAAGAGTACTGATGAATGAAGACACCTCAGTAACCTCGTCACCCAGCAGGTAACGAACCAGATCCGCCTTATGTACACCCAGGTCTCCCATCGCCCCCATCACGGCATCCTCTTTATTGAAGAACCAGCTGTTGCGTCCGTCGACACTCCAGCCTTCTGGCCCCGGATGTCCAAATGAGGAACGGAAAGTAAGAACCCGACCCAGTACACCGGAATCCAATATTTGCTTGGCCTTTGCATGAGGAGGCATAAGCCGCTGATTATGACCAACCATCAGGAATACATTGTTTGCTTTTGCAGCCTCAATCATCGCAAGCGCCTCTTCTTCCGTGGCTGCCATGGGCTTCTCCACCAGAACGTGGGCACCGGCTTTGGCAGCGGCGATTGATACGGGAGCATGCAAGGCATTCGGCAGACAAACACTTACTGCGTCCGGCTTCTCTTTTTCAAGCAGCTCCTTATAATCCGTGTAAGCCTTGGCATTGTATTCATCAGCAAAGTGCTGGGATCTTTCGGCAACAATATCACAGAATGCAATAAGTTCAACATTGGGATTTCCCGCATATTCGGGAATATGGCGGTATTTAGAGATCGATCCGCAGCCTATTACGGCAACTTTAATTTTGGACATTTTTCGCTCTCCTTTATATTTGATCGTATGAACGTATCCATCTCTTATCTTAGGCCTTCCCCATAGCATTGACTATAGATGATCTTGTTGTAAATATCGACGTTTTTGGTATTCTCGCTATTAATCATCTGGGAATAAGTATTTCACACGAATCCCCACGGTTTATAGTCCCCTCGCGTTCTACCGAACAAACAATGCCCCTTCTCTTATAAGCCGCCTTAACGAACATACCGCTTAACTCTGGCCGTCCATACTGCTCGCCAATAACAGCGCCGGGGCCTGTACACGGCTCATTCTCACCCTCGCATATCAGTCCGGTACCATCTGGAAACAGCAGCCTGCTGCCACGGGGCAGGGAGGTAAGTCCCTCTAAGCCGCTTACTAAAATATTGGCGCCAAGCCATTCAGCACGCACCTCGGGCAGCCCCATCCGTACGGCGATCTCTTCGCATTCTTCTGCGGAAACGATACTGATCTGGCGTCTGTTAGCGATCATTGTGCCTTTGGGATACCAATTCTGCCGTACATCAGCAGGTACCATAATGCCGTAATGACGATCACCCGGAATACCCCCAAGCTCTACGTGAATAAAATCAGCAGCAGCGGTCACAAAAGAATCCTTATGACCCGCTGCCATAACCGACACAATACTAGCTGTATAAGTTCTTCTCATTGTCGTTCCAACAGCTCCTTTATCTTCCATCACCTCTACTTTACCATACTCCTGCATTTGCCCGGCAACCCCTATTCATAACCAGCATTATCGTAAACAAAATGACTGTTTATTATTCCAGTAAATGGACAATAGGCAAAAAAACCCGGAGCCGCCGCTCCAGGTCTTTAAAATTTCAGTTGAACATCAGCTGTATTGCTCTGCACATCCTCCAAATAATACTCACAATCAATAGCCGCTTTACATCCAGACCCCGCAGCCGTAATCGCTTGGCGGTAACGGTTATCCTGTACGTCGCCGCATGCAAATACGCCTGGTACATTGGTCTGGGACGTACCCGGCTTCACAATCAGATAACCGCTGCTGTCTGTTTCGAGCTGGCCTTCCAGGAAAGCGGTGTTCGGAATATGCCCAATTGCGATGAAGATGCCGTCCGCTTCAATCACTTCCTCTTCTCCACTGGCGTTATTCCGAACCTTGAGCCCAGTGACACCCAGTGGTCCTGAGAGTACTTCAAGCGGCGTACGGTCTAGCGACCAGCTAATTTTATCACTTGCCCGCGCACGATCCTGCATGATTTTGGAGGCGCGCAGCTCTGTCCGCCGGTTTACAAGCACCACCTCTGAAGCAAAGCGAGTCAGAAAACCGGCTTCCTCCATAGCGGAATCTCCGCCGCCTATGACGATAATTTTCTTCCCCCGGAAAAAAAAGCCGTCACAGGTTGCACAGGTGCTGACACCGCGTCCGACATTCTCACGTTCGCCCGGAATTCCCAAGTATCTAGCTGAAGCGCCAGTCGAGACAATAATCGTCTCAGCCTGTATACTCTCCGCGCCTTCAATAAATATGGTGAACGGACGCTTGGACATGTCTACACTGCGAACCCAGCCTGTCCGGAATTTCGCTCCGAACCGCTCTGCCTGATGACGCATATTCGCCATTAGCTCCGGACCCATAATCCCTTCCGGGAAGCCAGGGAAATTCTCAACCTCTGTTGTCGTCGTCAACTGGCCACCAGGTTCAGGCCCTTCAATCACAAGCGGCTCCATATTTGCACGTGCAAGATATATTGCCGCTGTTAACCCCCCTGGACCTGTTCCTATAATAACTGTTTTGTATACCATGAGATGGCTCCTCTCCTAATATCCGATCCTCATAAATTTATATTAAGTCTAAATGTTATTGTAAGAACATCATACTCCCCGCTGAGATCCGATTCATGAGGATTAGATGAAGATTCGATAGATTATATATGAAACTTAAAAAAATACTAAAAAAGATAGGATGACTGGGTCTTTAGTGCTATAATCACTTGGCTGTTACAAATACTACATACCTGGAAGGATTGATTAGTCCCGTGTTTTGTACCTCATGCGGAACCAAGCTGGAAGAAAATGCACAACATTGCTCCTCATGCGGAGCTGTAGTAACACCGAGTGCTCCCGTGCCGCCGTCTCATCCGCAGGCTGCCACCCCTATTTATAAGAAGCCTGCATTTATGGCAGCTGCAGTGCTCATACTGATCGTAGGCTTCCTTCTGTTAAGGGAGAGCAGCGGTTCAATGTCTTCTCCTGAAGCAACTGTCGAAGCCTTTGTCCATGCGGTAGACAACAAAGATATTAAGACACTCGCTTCCCTATATTCTCCGGAAAATCAGCCGGACACGGACGAGCTGGAAGAAGCAGAAGAGTTTTTCTTAGGCATGTTGGGAAATATAAAGGTCAACGATTTCGAGATACTTGACGTTACGGTTGATGAAGATACTGCTCATGTTGAGTATCGTGTTGAAGTTTCGTTGGACGGCGAGACAAATACCGACACTGATGATTTTGATCTTATCAAAATTGATGGAAAATGGTACATTGACGATTCATTTGCTTTTTAAGCCAAAAGGTCAACCGGACTGCAGCTCAGCAGTCCGGTTTTTTTTATTTTCCGCTTGCCAACTAACATCGGTTAATGTCGTTCATTGTCGAAGTCCAAAATGTTACATGAACACTCATCTATTTTTTAGGGTATTTTCAATGCATCAGGCTATGTTAAGATCGTATTGCAAGCGCTTACAATATAGAAATGGAGGTGCCTATCTTTACGCAAATGAGCGATTTAAAGTTAATGCAGCCCTTTAATGAAAACGGTATCAGTAGAATTCGTCAATCATTTACTTATCCGCAGCCCACTCTTAAATACTGTTCTAAAGGAGACCTTTATTCATGATGAAAACGAGAATCAAACCTTTTTTATCACTGGTATTTGCTGCTATTTTACTGCTCACCTCATTTGCATCAGCTGCCACTGCAGCCTCAGACAATAAAGGAGGACAGAGTAAGAAAAGCACCATTCAGTCTTATGTAGAAGCCATGCAGCCAGGCTGGAATCTGGGCAATACCCTTGATGCGACGGGAGAAGACGAAACTTCATGGGGAAATCCGCGTGTTACGCAAGAGCTTATTAACCATATTGCCGCGGAAGGCTATAACAGCATCCGGATTCCAATCACTTGGGACCAGCGGCTAGGCGCCGCACCCGATTATACAATTAATCCTGATTTTATGAACCGTGTGGAGGAGATTGTAAACTGGGCGCTTGAAGCTGACCTGTATGTTATGATTAACCTTCATCATGATTCCTGGATGTGGGTTAACCGCATGCAGCAGGAGCATGATCAGGTTCTGGCCCGTTACAATGCGGCATGGACTCAAATATCCGACCGTTTCAGAAACCACTCTAACAAGCTAATGTTCGAAAGCATCAATGAACCGCGTTTCACCGACGGCTGGGGAGCGGAAGACCCTGTACACTTTGAACTCCTGGAGGAGCTGAACGTTTCCTTCTATCACATTGTCCGCAGCTCTGGCGGGAAAAACAGCGAACGTCCGCTGGTATTGCCTACGCTGGAAACTGCTACAGCGCAGCACAACCTGGATGCACTCTACGAAACCATCACCGAGCTGAATGATCCTAATCTGATTGCTACAGTACATTATTATGGCTTCTGGCCATTCAGCGTTAACATTGCAGGGTACACACGCTTTGAGGAGGATACCCGAAGTGACATTACGGCTACCTTCGACCGGGTGCATGATACGCTGGTGGCAAGAGGAATACCTGTTGTTCTGGGAGAATTCGGATTACTCGGCTTTGACAAGAACACGAATGTCATCGAGCAGGGCGAGAAGCTGAAATTTTTTGAGTTCCTGATCCATTACCTCCAGCAGAAGAATATTACCCATATGCTTTGGGACAACGGTCAGCATTTGAACCGCTCCATCCTTAAGTGGAACGATCCTGAGCTGTTTGCCATGATGAAAGCCAGCTGGAAAGGCCGTTCGTCTACTGCAGAGACAGACCAAATTTTCTTGAAGCAAGGAGATAAGTTCAAGGACGTTCAGGTTCAGCTGCAGTTAAACGGCAATAAACTCACCGGTCTTTCGGTAGACGGCAAGAAGCTGCGCAAGGGTAAGGAATATGAGCTGAACGGTGAAGTCTTAACCTTGAAATCCTGCCTGCTCTGTACTTTGACAAGCAAAGGCAAGCAAACAGGCAAGCAAGCCGAGATTATCGCTCACTTCAATAAAGGCGCCGACTGGAGATTTAATGTAATTACCTATAACACGCCAGTCCTCAAGGATGCTGTCGGTACAACCAACGAATTCTCAATCCCGACTGCCTTCAACGGCGACCGTCTCGCAACCATGGAGGCCGTATACGAAGCTGGCGGCAATGCCGGGCCTCAAAACTGGACATCATATAAGGAATTTGGCAATACCTTTAATCCATCATACGACACCAATGAAATCTCACTTCTTCCAGCTTTCTTTAATGAAGTGCAGGACGGCAAGGTTATCTTGACTTTCCACTTCTGGAGCGGCGAGAAGATCACGTATACGATTACAAAGAACGGTATGAATGTAACTGGTCAAGCCTCTTAAGAGAGGACTCCGTCATTTATGTAATGAAACCGCCATTCTCATCGAGAGTGGCGGTTTTTACATGGCTTAGTCCTGAAATGGTGACTTCCAGCTAAAAAGGAATAACACAGAAGAAGATCTAACTGCTTCTGTGTTGTTCCTTTTCGTTTTGAACTAGTAAGTAAGAGAGAACAAGCCGCCAATATGCGACAAATACCGTACATTACTCATCTCTTTCATCGCCGATGCCGGGAAGCCCTTCAGTTCCGTCTTCGTAGCTCCAATTGTGGCCACACCATCCCGTCTTCCAAGGCTTGCAAGAACCCCCGAGAATACCGGCTGGAAGGTCTGCATCGGAGCTTGGCGAATGCTGGCAAACAAGTTGTAACCGACCGCTTCACCCATCTGCCAAGCCAGCTGGGCAGATGGCGGATAAGGTCTGCCTTCTGGACCCATAACAACGGCACTGTCTCCTGCCAGGAAAATGTTCGGATGAGATGTCGACTGAAGATAATCGTTTACCATCGCTCTTCCGCGTGCCGCTTCAATTCCGCAATCCGCTACTACCGGATTCCCCTGAACACCGCCGGACCACACTAATGTTCCGGTCTCAATTGCCGTACCGTCTTTAATAAATACCGTACCATCTTTAAATTCCGTAATAGGCTGGCCCGTCAGGAAGGTTACGCCGCGCTTCTCCAGGCTTGTCTTAGCCCGCTCAACCAACACAGCAGGAAACCCTGCAAGAATGGAAGGACCCGCTTCCACACAGTACAGCGAAACATCTTCCCGGCTGATTCCGTACTTGCGGCACAGCTCAGGCATTTCATCCGCGAACTCCCCAACCAGCTCAACACCCGTAAGACCGCCGCCGCCCACAACGATGGTTGCGTCCGACTTCCGCTTCGTTCTGGCGAATTCGGCCAGCTTGCCATTAACATGGCTGCGGATACGGTTGGCATCTTCAATGGATTTCAGTGTGAAGCTGTTTTCTTGAAGGCCCGGGATGCCGAAGAATGCCGTTTCGCTGCCAAGAGCGACCACAAGATGATCATAGCTGAGCGAGCGTCCGCCCCCGACCCATACCCGATTTTGATCCGGATCTATACGCTCTACCGATGTGAGCATCAGGTTAATAGACTTCCCTTTCAGAAGCTTATCAAGCGGCAGACCTATTGCTTTCTCATCAATATTACCAGCCGCCAGACGATGCAGCTCTGTCACGATCTGATGTGCATTATCCCGGTTGACAAGCGTAATCTCCGCTTCCTTCGGTGACAAATATTTTCTGGCTGTAAGCGCACTTAACAACCCGCCGTAACCCCCGCCAAGTATCACAATCTGTTGCATATCCATATCCCCCTATATAAGAAATGAAGCCGTTTATTGAGCATTCTCCCGCTCATTGGTAACCGCCAGGAATGCACGTAAGAAGCGAAACATCTTCTGAGCTTGCGGATCGTTCATCATTTTCAACAGGCCGAATACTCCAATCTTGTCCGTTTCCGTCTCGGCTCTGTCTTTTGCTTCTATCGCAGCTGATGCAATCCCTTTTGCACCATCGACTACCGGCATGACCATCTCGTTGAATCCGCCCTTCACATCGTTTACAAATACAGAATCATTTGCAAGCGTGTTCAACAGCGTGTACAAATCAGCAAGCTTGCCGGCTGCTTCAGTCAAACGTGGTAGATTGTCAATAAGCGCGACCAGGGATTGCTGGACCTCGGGCTTCGACAGCTGTACAAGAATCTGGGTAAGATCCTGGGTTGTCTGCTGTTCTTTGTCCGCACTGGGCGTCTGAATCGTTTCTGCAGCGTTCATAAGTAAAAACACTCCTCTGATGAAAGAATAATGACCCCATTATCACATGTGACTAATTTCACAACTGTTTCCTATCATAATACCGGATGCTTTTGCCGTCAATAATCATTTATAAAAAAAAAGAGAGAGCTGCGCTCTCCTCATGGATCAATAAACGATCACCTGTAACTCGTATCCTTCTATCGGGTACCGCCGCTAACCGTTCACAGCCGACTTCTATCCCGCTTCCCCGCTGCGCCAAACAGCCCGGCACTCACCACCATCTTACGAAGTCATCTTACGAGGTCTTCTAACCAATTCACCCCCGCAATTCGGACAGATATGATGCGAATTGCTGCTGCAATCCGGACAAAATGTACACTCATATACACAAATATATGCATCCGAATCCATCTGTAACGCTGTGCCGCATGTTTGGCAGCTGCCTTTCATTTCCAATGCCATTGACAAGCCTCCTTCACATATTCAATTACTCATGGTTCAAGTGTACATATTCAGAATAAATTGTTACATGCTATTTTGTAGGAATAAGACTTAAGTTACCTTCTTTATGAAGGAAAAATTGCTGCATTACTTTCTTTGTAACGGAGGGCCTTCCTAAAAAACTACCCAGAATACTTACCGCGAAAGCCTGTGCGCCCTCAATAGTGCCGCTAATATAATCAGGAAAGCAGTCAGCGCCAGCATGGGGATCGTTATGAAACCAAACCAATCCAAGTAATCGCCTCTGCAGGGGACAGGCCCGCAAGCGGCAGTATTCAGGCTGGGAGGCAGTTTCTGAATAATGGTATGATAGAGCGAGAATGCTGCCCCAATAATTACAAGCGGTATGGCATAGGGGATAACGGCTGGGCTGTTTTTGGCTGATGCGATACCAAGCATTATCGTTAGGGGGTACATGAAGATGCGCTGAAACCAGCACAAGCTGCAAGGCATAAACTGCATGACTTCGCTTAAATAGAGGCTTCCAGCCGTCGCAAGCACGGAAACGGCCCACGCGCCAAACAAATATGTAGCCAAATGTTTATCGTTCATATTGTTATCTTCCTTTCCTAAACAATCAGTCTTTCTCTATTCTGCATGCTCCTCTCCATTTGGACATGACTCGTTAGGGCTATTCAGCACATTTCTTCACAAAAACAAGAGGCCCCTGCCAAGCGCGCACAACGCACGTTAGAAAAGGCACTCGACACCGCAATGCTGCCACTTCTTTCTACCTAATAAACTATTCTACCCGTATATCGTCCATATACAAGGTCCCCTTATCGGCTTTGCTTCCTTCCTGCTTGTTCACATATATGCCAAACGACCGGATATCCTTCAAGTTATCGGCATCCATTGTCTTGCCTGCATGTGCTGTATCCCACGGAGCGGGTCTGAATTCGTTAAAAGGGATCTCCAGCCAGCCTGCATCTGTACCGTTCAGCGAGGGGTACGCTTCAAAAGATATTCCGCTGGCATTGATTTGTAGAACAAGCTTATTTCCGCTTCCGTCCGGCTTCAGCCAGAGCTTCAGCTTCCCTGCTCCCGACCAATCAACCCCCTCCATGTTCTTGACTTGGCCGGCGTACCCCTGGCCGCTTACGTTATAGTCAAACCTCAGGCTGTAGTTCCCTTCCGCCTTGGCCGCACTCTCCAGTTTGATGGAGCTTAAGTCCCCAGCCGGGCTGTACGCCATATCCAGCAGCTCATTACTGCCCTTATATGTTTCAAATTGATCTACAATTCTCGGATCCAGCATCTCCGGTGCATCACTAATGAAGACTTGTACAGTCTCAGATATCACCGTTCCGTTCTTGGGATAGGATTTTACCGTCAGCAGGACACCAGACTCATCAAGTTCCTCGCCGGGTATCCAATCTGCTGTATAATAGAACCCTTCTTTATCCGTCTGCATTTTGAATTCCTTCTCCTCATCTCCCACCTGATAAGTAACCCTGCATTCCTTTTGATCCAGCACACGTGCACGAATTGTCGTTGCCTTCGTTGCCGGTATTGTCTGCATGCCTGTAGGCGATGCGATGTGGAGGAAAGGCTTTTTCTTGGCCGCCTTCATCTTATTCGTATAAGCCCCTGTCACCTCCCTGACGAATGCTGTATAAGGATCTTGGTAATACGCTACAAAATCACGAAGCAGCTCATGATCCCCAAGCCCGTTCGGAGCATTTCGGTAAGGAACAAAGATATTATCTGTGTAAAAATTCGCCCATGTCAGCATATAAGCCATCCGCTTGGCATCCGGGTCAGATTTGAGGGCTGCAATCAGCTTTGTAAAGAAGGCAAGATCCTGCGTGCCGGTCGGCTTCACGCCCGAATAGCCAAACTCCGTAAAAGCCGCCACTTTACCGCGGGCATCCGCGAGCTGTGAGACCAGCTTTGCATCCTGTACCACGATATCAAACCAGCCGGCGCTAGTACCGTCATAGTATGTATCAAAGCCTAGAATATCGACAAATTCATCACCAGGGTATGTTTCGAGGAACACTTTCGGGTCTCCATTGAACGGACTTCCGGGTGAGAAGGCGTACAGGAAGTTATGCACATTCTTCTTGTCTCTCAAATATTCCACGGTATAGCGGTAAATCTCTATATATTGGTCCTTGGTACGGTAAGGCGCTCCCCACCAGAACCATCCGCCATTTTGCTCATGAAACGGCCGGAATATAACAGGAATAAGATTACCCTTATCGTCCCTCAGGTTATTGGCAAAGTCAGCAATCATATCAAGATAGTCATTATATGCTGCATGCTTGTCCCCGCCGGGCAGAATATGGGATACAACATTGCCCTTGGTATCGTAGAAATTATTGCCCGTCACAAAGTTTGGCATATGCGCGCTTAACGCAAGTACGCCACCCGCTTGGTACGCGGATTTCATTACTTTAATCAGATTGTCACGGTTCTGTTCTCTTGTATTGGACCAGGAACCGGGCTTCTCATCACCAACGAGGCTCAGCGTATCCCAGCCAAACATGCCAGGAAGCTCACCGACGGCCTTCTCCACCTCCGATTCCGTTCCGTCTTTCGCCGCGATTGATAGTCCCTCTGTAGTCGCGTGCTGATGGCCGAAGAGCACCTGCTTGCCCCTTATACGGTTCAGATATGCTAATAATGACCTTGTTTCTGGCGTGGCGTTCGCATCGGCAAAATACATCGTCTTATCCTGTTCCTTCCCCTTCTCCTTGGCAGGGCTTATAGCCCCGTTCGACGCGATCGCAGTCCCTTGAGTCATCAGTGGAACAACAAGAACCACCGTCATAAGCGTTCTGAGCGTTCTACGTCCAATCATTTAGGTATCCTCCTCTTCTTTATTGCCAATCAGTTTGGCGCTTATGAATCTTCTCCTTCAATTCACTCAGCCATCCTTCAACATCGAGCCTGCTGACTGCTCCAACGTACTCCCGCCAATAGTGATCAAATTCCGCCTTGGTTTCGGCCACCACCATCTGAGGAGGATACCGCTTGTTCAAATCACTCAGCTTCTGGTCAAAAACCTTAGCCTCATCTGAAAGCTCAATGCTCCATGCCGGGAAATATATACGCTTCGGATTCGGGGGATGGAACAGCTCCTCATAGGTTTGCACCCCATAGGCCGCTAACAGCTCCTTATCCACATCCGAATATTCTGCTTGGACCTCCTCCGGCTGAACGGCCGGATCATAGCTGTTGCCATCTGGCATGGTTCCGGTTGAGCCCGGCCAATAATATAAGATATCCCCGCTAAGATGCAGTCTGTTGCGCTTGTTATGCAGCCAAGTTCTCTGTTCCTCCGTCCGGTAAAGCCTACCTTGCCCGCTGATCTGATACTGTTGGCCTTCGATTCCCCAATACCGAAGCAGCTGAGCTTCTTCGCTGGCCATATAATCCACAAATCGGATGGCGCGGACCGGGTCATCGCAGCCTACCGAAACGCCAAGCCCAATACCATAATTCATGGCAGCATTCTCCAAATACTCTGCCCGGGTATCCGCTTCAAAGGTCAGCTGCAGGGGGGCGTACATCTCCTCGAATTTCCCCGCTTCCTTCAATGCCAGCTGGGCCTCCTGAATCTGCCAGGATTGATCGAACATCCCCAATACTCTCCCGCCTGCCAGCTTCTCCAGATACTGCTCGTAAGTCATAACGAATGCTTCACGGTCAATCATGCCTTCCAAAAACATGTCATTCAGCTTCTTGTAGTAGCGTCTCGTTATCGATTCATCCGTCTGATAAAAATGAAGGCTGCCCGATGCCGGATCGACCATTACCCGGGAATCATTCGGGCCTCCAGCAAGGAACTGCATAGCTGTTGTCAGCGTAAAATTTCGGATGTCATAAGTTAAAATTTCAAAAGGTATTGTCGGCTGCCCTTCATAGAACGGGTGCTTATGCCAGTAATTCCGAAGAAGCTCCACATACTCATCAAAGGTCCGGATAACGGGATATCCCGCCTCCTTGAGTACCTTCTTCTGGACCCAAAACGCCGCATTGATCCACCTTGTCGGCTTCCCGGTCGGGACAGATAGCGGCAGGGTATAGATGTGTCCATCCTCTGCCTTGAGCCTTTCCCAGAAAGGCTCATACAATCGCTGCAGGTTGGGGGCATGGTCCGTAATTAAATCCTCAAGCGGGATCAATGCTTTTGCCTCAAGTAAGCGGTAGGTCTTGTCACCACCATAGATAAAATCCGGGTAATCCTTGCCGGCAATCATCACCCCCAGCTTCTGGTCAATCTCACCGACAATACGTTCATATTGAATCGTCACACCAGTCTGCTCCCTAATCACCTCCCCGATAAGCGTATGGTTCGGCACTCTATCACCCGGTGCATTAAGGAAGTAGCGGAATGTTACCGGGTCGTGACTCTTCGATTTCCAGCCGGGGTTCACCGAACATGATACCGTAAACATCATGCTGAGCAGACAGCTTGCAGATAGGAGCAGTGCAGAGAGCCTCTTGTTCATGGCATACAGCCTCTAACGCTTGACCGGTACTGGGAGGGCGTAACGCCCGCTCGCTTCTTGAATTGCTGGACAAAATAATCAATATCTTTATAGCCGACATCCAGGCCGATCTCATAGATTTTTTTGGTTGTGGTCGCGAGCAGCCGTTGCGCTTCCTCCAGCCTAGTCTGGTGAACATAATCGTTGAAATAAACGCCTGTTGTCTTCTTGAACAGCTGACCCAGATAGATGGGGTGCATGTACAGCTGGCCTGCGATGTCTTTAATCGTAATGTTATAGGGGTATTTGTCTTTTATATAACGGATAACGTCACCAACAGCACCACTTGCCGACAAGTGGGAAGGAAGAGATTTCGGCAGCAGCGCTTCTCTGTCCAGACGCCGCTTTGCGCGCTGCAGAGCATCTGCAAGCTGCTCCTCATCAAGCGGTTTAAGCAGGTAATCTACAGCTCCAAACTTTAAAGCACCTTTTACATAATCGAATTCGCTGTAACCGGATATAACAATAAATTGACAGTCAATTCGTCCTGAAACCTCCATCATGAGCTCGAGCCCGCTTAAGACAGGCATGCGTACATCTGTCACAACCAGATCAGGCTTCTCCTTCTCGATCAGCTGAAGACCCTCCCGGCCATTCTCCGCTTCACCGCACAGGAGGAAGCCGTATCCTTCCCAAGATACAATCCGTTTCATGCCTTCCCGCATTTTCGGTTCATCCTCAACCAGAAGTGCTCTGTACACATGCCTTCCCCCTTTATCAGGCTACACCTGTTTCTCTACCGGAAAAACCATGGTCACCACGGTGCCTCTATCCGGAGCGGAATGATAAATTAACTCAAAATTTCTTTGATAATAAAGCTTCAGACGGTTGTACACGTTCCGGATTCCGATATGCTGGCCCTGATTAAGTACATCCTTTCTCATCGCTCCCGTTACATCATTAAGCTTCTCATCCGACATGCCCACGCCGTTATCACGTATAACGATCTGAACGGCAGCTGCATCCCGGGTACCGATCACCTCAATAAGTCCTGAACCCTCCAGCCGTTCAATACCATGGATGCAAGCGTTCTCAACAATGGGCAGAACACTCATCTTAGGAATTTGCACATCCATAATGGACGGTTCCATGTCGAACCGGTATTCCAGCCTGTCTTCAAATCGGAACTTCTGTATAGCCAGGAAGTCTTCAATAAATGAAAGCTCCTCGCGAATGGGGACGGTATCACTTCCCCACGTGATGGAACGGCGGAAGCTCCTGGCCAGACGGTTAATAACTAGCGCGGTCTCCTGCTCCCCCTTCATCAAGCTGTTCATACGGATGGTCTCCAGGGTGTTGAATAGAAAATGGGGATTGATCTGGCTCTGAAGAGCATTCAATTGAGCCTGTCTTCTTCCAAGCTCAGCTTCATATACGTCACGGATGAGAAGGCTGATCTGCGCGGTCATCCGGTTGAACTCACCTGTCAGCTGGCCAATCTCGTCGTTAGCCTGCTCCATCTCAGGGAGATCGAAATGTTGGTTCTTTACCTGTTTCATCTGCTTCCACAAAAGAACGATCCGTGCATTCAGCGTACGTGACAGAACCATAATAATAAGGCTTGGAAGAATCAGATTCGCTATTGTCAGATACACAAAAGACAGTCTGGACTGCTGCATGGCGCTGTCAATCTGTTTTCTCGGATATATGCCGATCAGCTTCCAGCCATTCAAATAATTCACATTGTCAAAGGAACTAACCAGGCTGACATTATGACTATCACTCATCCTATGCGCTAGCGTACCGGGTAAACCATTAGAGGCATACAGAACCTCGCCGGCTCGGCCTGTCAGATAAAGCTCACCCAGCGGGAATATGTCCCGCAGCGTTTCTTCCGCAAACTGCGGTAGAATATCGATCTTAAGCAGCTTCATATGTGAACCGCTTTTGCGAAAGAAATCCAGCTTTCGGATGATACTGAGATATGGCTGGTCCCAAGCAGCACGCGAGCCAATCCCAGCTTTGCCGCTTGCAGGGAAGTTTGAGTATAGGAGCAGCTCTCCTATTACCTGTACCGATTGAACCTCCTGGTACCATTCCTCTTGAACCGTATGCATGTCAATGAGCTTTAAGACGCCGGAGCTGATCAACGTCTCATTATCCGTGTACAGTGTCGCGTTATAAAACTGCTTGTTCAGCGAGACATAGCGGGTTATTGCATTCTTAACAACGCTATCGTAGACAGAAAGCATCTCATTGGTTGAATCATAATGATGATCCAGAGCATCACTCAGTTCACTATCGGTATACAGCATGGACGAGATGCCGACAATGGATTCCAGCGCCTTACGGTACGCTTCCTTCCCCTTTTCCAGCGAATGCCTCAGGTCTGTAATCTTCTGAGCACGAACGTTATCAGCCGTAATGGTATAGAAGATCAGATTGGTCATAATCATAGGAATAAACACAGCTACACCGTAAAGGATCAACAGCTTGTTGCGCAGTCGGATATTGTTCCATCGCTTTAGAAGACGTGAATACAACGTACCCTCCCTCACCTATTGTATACGCTTACAAAACGAGCTAACGATTAGGTTGTTTTGTTATACCCTATTATCGTTATCATAATAACAAACAACCAGTATACCGGTAAAGAGGCTGAGCGGCCTAATTCGTACTCACTTCGCTTTTACTCCTTCACTCCTCCAAGGGTCATTCCCTTTACGAAATACTTTTGCAGGAACGGGTACACGAATAGAATCGGCAAGGTGGCCAGCATCGTAATAGCTGCTCGCATTGATGTTGGCGTCACCTGATTGGCTTCAGCGTTCTGATTATTGAGGAAAGCCGAAGTGGCCGAAGAGCCTATGCTCATGTTCGCTGACTGCAGCTTCTTAAGCAGTTCATACTGCAATGTGGACAGCTTCAGATTAGAAGAATTGTACAGGAATGTGTCGAACCAGCTGTTCCACTGACCAACAGCTACGAACAATGAGACCGTGGCTATGGCCGGCATGCAAAGCGGAAGGATAATCCGGACAAAGATGCCAAAATCGTTGGTCCCGTCTATTTTTGCCGATTCAACCAGGCTCTCTGGCAGTCCTTCAATAAATGAACGCATAACGATCAGATTAAATGCGCCCACCAGCCCGGGTATGATATAGACCCAAAATGAATTCGTAAGCCCCATGCTTTTAATTAACATATAGACGGGAATCAGTCCCCCGCTGAAATACATCGTAAATACAAACAGCAAGGAGATCGTCCCTCGAAGCATAAATTCCGGACGGCTTAATGTATAGGCCAGCATAGCAGTACAAAATACACTTGTGACCGTCCCAAGCAAAGTACGCAGCACAGAAATCACGAAAGCATGATAAATGATGCTGTCCTTCAATATCACTTCATAGTTGTAGAGCGTAAAAGCACGCGGCCATATAAAATTGCTGCCAAGTGTCGTATCAACGGCCTGGTTAAGGGAAACTGCGGCCATATTTACGAATGGATACAGGGTCACCACCATGAGACAGACAAGCAAAGCTGAGTTAACGAAATCAAACCAGGTCCAGCGTATTTTACTCGATCTTCCGCTCCCTGTGCCTGCTTTCATATCTGATGGCCTCCTTTCGGCTAAAAAAGTCTGGAATGTCCCATTCGCTTCGCAAGCTGATTAGCTGACACCAGCAGAATAATACAGATTACCGACTTGAAGATACCTGCTGCCGTAGCGAAGGAATACCGGGACAGATTTATTCCGTACTTAAGAACATAGATATCTATTGTTTCCGCATAATCAACAACCATCGTATTCATCAGGAGATACTGCTGCTCAAACCCTGCATCAAGCAGTCTTCCTATGTTCATAATTAATAATATGGCAATTAACGGTACCATACTAGGCAGCGTAATGCTCCACATCTTACGGAATCTGCCGGCTCCGTCAATCTCTGCAGCTTCATACAGAGAAGGATTAATCATGGACATCGCAGCCAGATAGATAATAGCGTTCCAGCCTACTTCCTTCCATACATTAGATATTCCAATCATCCACCAGAACGCTTTAGGTTCCGACAACAGCAGAATGGGCTCTTTTATGATGTTCAACTGGAGCAGCAAGGCATTTACGACACCATCAAGAGAGAACACCGTCATAATCAGATTAGCTGCTACCACCCATGAGATAAAGTGAGGCAAATAACTGATTGTCTGAACGAAACGCTTGAACAGCAGTTTGCGCACTTCATTTAACATAAGGGCGAGTGTAATGGAACTGACAAAACCAAAGACGAGATTGATCACGCTCATCGCCAATGTATTTCTAAGCACCTGGATGAACATCTCATCTTCAAAAAGCTCCCGAAAGTGGCTGAGACCCACCCATTCATTGTTCATAATATTTGAACCAAGCTTGTAATTCTGAAAAGCCATCAGCCAGCCCCAGAGCGGCATATAGTTAAAGACGATTACATACCCGACAAACGGGACAGACATAAGCAGCAGCAGTTTTTGCTGCTTTATTCTTTTCCACAGGACAGCGGTTCTGCTTGCTCCGGCCTTCGCGGACGTACGATGAACCTTCAGTTCCATAGCAATCCTCCTGACAATGGAGCAGGGCCATGACATGACCCTGCTTCGGTTTGCGTACGTGTCAACATTACCAATTATCCATCCTGTCTTTCACATGCTTGGTATGATAAGCCATCCATCCCTCGACATCGAGTTTATTTACAGCCTTAACATATTCATCCCAAATGGCGTTAAACTCGTCCTTTGATTTTGCCACAACCATTTGTGGAGGATATTTACGGTTCAAATCACCCAGCTTCTGATCAAACAGCTTCATATCCTCCGTCAGCTCAATGCTCCATAGTGGAAAATACTTCCGCTTCGGATTTGCTGGATTGAACAGCTCCGGATAAGTCTTAACGCCATATGCTTTAAGAATCTCCCGGTCCGTATCGGAATAGCCTGCCGCAATCTCCTCCGGCTGCTCCCCAGGCATATAGTTGTTGCCATCAGGCAGCGTTCCAGCAGCGTTCGGGTAAAACCATAATATCTTACCATCCCATCCAAGTGCATTCTCGCTAATTTCAAACCATTTCCGCTGCTCCTCGGTTCGGTAAAAACGGCCATTTTCGTCCACTTTGTAATCCTCGTCCTTGACTCCCCAGTTGCGGAGGATCTGCATTTCGTCCGTCGCAAGCTGATCGATAAATTTAATTGTCCGTACTGGGTCCTTGTTATCCACCGACATACTCCAGCCAATTCCATAGTTGATTGACGGAACATCCAGATAATCTCCCGGGATGCTATCATCAAAGGTCAGCTGTAGAGGCGCATACATACGGTCCAGCTTCCCCTGCTGCTTCAACGCCTGTGTAGCATCCTGGAACTGCCAGGATTGATCATGCATACCAAGGACATGACCGCTGGACAGCTTCGCGAGATACTGATCATAGTTCATCACGAAGGCTTCCTTATCAATCAGTCCTTCATTCCACATTTCATTAAGCTTTTCATAATATCGCTTGGATACGTTCTCGTCGGTCTGGTAGAAGTTTAGCTCACCCGTCTCCGGGTTCACCATGGCTCTGGAATCATTCGGACCACCGGCAAGAAACTGCATGGCTGTCGTTAATGTGAAGATACGCCAATCGTAAGTGAGAATGGCGAATGGCACAGTATCTTGCCCATCAATCTGCGGATATTTTTTTGCGTATGCTTTAAGTACCTCGACATATTGATCGAAAGTTGTAATTTTCGGATATCCTGCGTCCTTAAGCACATCCTTCTGAATCCAGAAGGCGGCATTTACCCACCTGTTTGGCTGGCCTGTTGGTACAGAATTGGGGAGGGCATAAATATGGCCGTCGGCAGCCTTAATTCTGTCCCAATACGGCTCGTAGAGCTTCTTCAACGTCGGAGCATGCTCCTCTATCAGATCTTCGAGTGGAAGTAAGGCCCCCGCATCAATAAGCTTGGAGGTTCTATCGCCCGCATAGATCATATCGGGATACTCACCACCTGCAATCATGACTCCCAGCTTCTGCTCGATCTCACCAACCAGCCTTTCATACTTAACTGTTACTCCAGTCTTCTCCGTGATTAGATCACCGAGCTTGAAATGCTCCGGGACATTGTCCCCAGGTGCGTTCAAGAAATACGTCAATGTAATGGGTTCATTTTCATTAGTGGTCGAACTCTTTGCAGTCCCCCCGGGTTCTTGGTGAGACGGACCGTTGTTACTGTTTGAACATGCCGCAAGCAGCATCATCAATATTGATACAACCAGAACTGTCTTTGTAAACGCTTTAATTTTCTTCAATTTTGAAAGCCTCCCCTCTTTATTTACAATTAGAATTATAAAGAATCAGGGAGAAGAGGAGCACCAGGCAAACCTAAGTAACGTACGGGGCAAATCAAAGGGGAAGTGTAACTTATGTAGGAGTAAATAGCTGAAAAACAAAAAAACACTATTCAATGGTCTACTGTGACCAATAATAGTGATAATCGTAAAAAATATGGTCGGGACGACACGATTTGAACATGCGACCCCCTGGTCCCAAACCAGGTGCTCTACCAAGCTGAGCTACGTCCCGACAAAAACTTGCATAAGGTATACCCGACAGGGAATAAAGAACCCTGGAGTAATTATGGAGCGGAAGACGGGAATCGAACCCGCGACCCTCGCCTTGGCAAGGCGATGCTCTACCGCTGAGCCACTTCCGCATATGGTGCGGTCGAGAGGACTCGAACCTCCACGGCTGTTACACCACTAGAACCTGAATCTAGCGCGTCTGCCAATTCCGCCACGACCGCATATCATATTGTTGCTGTAAAGA
>NZ_JAKGAO010000036.1 GCF_021532315.1 Paenibacillus tarimensis | reverse complement strand
AACAGCCGGTGGAATGCGGCCGCAGGAGCCGCTTCCGGCTGCGCCGGGTGGAACATGCCGAGGATTTGTTCTCTTTCCTCTGCCGTCAGCAAGTTCAGCTCGGCAATCTTCGCATCCGGACGGCTTACAATATCCGCAAGCAAATGTCCGAAATGAGCCGACAGCCGCCGGATCGTGCTTTCTTTATAAAGAGCCGTTGCGAATTCAAAGCTGCACTCCAGGCCGCCGTTTTCTTCCGTTACATCCACACTCAGGTCGAACTTGGCTGTGCCGTATTCGCTAGGGTACGGCGACAATTTCAGTCCTTCCAGCTCAAACTCTTTATCCTCCAGATTCTGCAGGGAGAACATTGTGTCAAACAACGGGTTCCGGCTCAAATCACGGTTGACCTGCACGTTATCGACGAGCTCTTCGAACGGATAATTCTGATGCTCGTAAGCGCCTAAGGTCGTTTCTTTCACTTCTTCCAGATACGACAGGAAGGTCTTCTCCGAAGCCGGATAGTTGCGAAGCGCCAGCGTATTGACGAACATTCCGATCAAAGGCTGCGTGTCTCCGTGCGTTCTGCCCGCAATCGACGTTCCGACGATCAAATCGTCCTGACCTGTGTATTTATGCAAAAGCACAGTATATGCCGCCAGCAGCACCATATACAGCGTCGTTCCTCTTTGAGCGGCCAGCTGCTTCAAGCCTTGGCTGGTTGCCTCATCCACGAAAGACGTCAGCGTCTGTCCCTCAAAGCTCTGCACGGCCGGACGCGGATAGTCCGTCGGCATTTCCAGAACCGGCAGCTCACCCCGGTAACGGTCCAGCCAGTAAGCTTCCTCGCGTTTCAACTGCGCTTTTTGCTCGTCCGACTGCTGCCATACCGCATAATCCTTGTATTGAATGCGCAAAGGCTCTAATGACTCGCCGCCGTACAGACGAACAAGCTCCTCGACTAACACGTCCATCGAAACCCCGTCGGAGACGATATGGTGCATGTCGAACATCAGCAAATAACGTTCGGCTGCCAGCTCTACGAGCTCCGCCCGCAGCAGCGGAGGCTTCGCCAGATCGAAAGGCCGGATGAAGGCCTGCACGACTCCGGGCGCTTCTTCCTCACTCGCATGACGGTACTTGACGGCAAAGTCGACGCTCTCGTAAATGCGCTGTACCGCTTCGCCTTGTACGATCTCAAAACCGGTTCGCAGCGTTTCGTGCCGTGCGATTAGCCCGCGGAAAGCCTTCTCCAGCAGGCTCCGGTCAATTGATCCTTCCAGCTGAAGCACGCCCGGCATGTTGTAGCTCTGATCGGCCCCTTCCAGCTGATTCAGAATAAAGAGCCGCTTCTGTGCTGAGGAAAGCGGATAATAGGCTCTTGTGTCTGCCAGCGGAATCGACGAGAACGACTGCTCACGGGTCCGGGAGATGGCGAGAGCCATCTCTTCGATCGTCGGGCAGCGGAATACGTCGCGCAGAGGCAGCTCGACGTTCAGCTCCTGATGCACCTTACTCACCAGTGTCGTCGCCCGCAGGGAATGGCCGCCCAGGTCAAAGAAGTTGTCATGAACGCCGATGTGCTCCAGTCCGAGCACGCTTGTCCAAATTTCAGCCAAGCTGGCTTCCAGCGGCGTCCGGGGCAGAATACGTCCTTCGCCCGGCTGCAAGCTCTCCTCCGGCGCCGGCAGCGCCTTCCGGTCGACCTTGCCGTTCGTCGTCAGCGGGAGCCGCTCCAGCTGGATCAGGTACGCCGGAATCATATAGGCCGGCAGTTCCTGGGAAAGCACGCTCTTCAGCTCGGCTGCCGGAAGCTCGCGGTCCGCTTCATAATAGGCGCAAAGCTGCTTCTCGCCGGAGGCATTTTCCCGCGCGAATACCGTCGTTTTCCGAATCCCCTCCACTTTCTGAAGCTGAGCTTCGATCTCGCCCAGCTCAATACGGAAGCCGCGGATTTTCACTTGGTCGTCCGTCCGTCCCACGTATTCGATCGTGCCGTCCGGCAGCCATTTCGCCAAATCCCCCGTCCGGTACATTCGTTCTCCCGGTACAAACGGATTGTCCACAAATTTCTCCGCTGTCAGCTCCGGCCGGTTATTGTAGCCGCCTACCAAGCCTTCTCCGCCGACGCAAAGCTCCCCGGCCACGCCGATCGGCAGAAGCTTGTTCCGGCTGTCGACGATATACACCGTCGTATTGCTGATCGGCCGTCCGATGGGTACAGTAGCCGCCGACTCATCGACGAAGTCGACCGGAAGGTACGTGGTGTACACCGTGCTTTCCGACGGGCCGTACAGATGGTTGAGCCTGCCCGGTCCGATATGGGCAAGCGCTTTACGCACATGGCCGACCGACACGCGCTCTCCTCCGAACAAAATCGCCCGGACATCCCGCAAGCAATCGACGTTCACATCTACAAGGACGTTGAAGTAAGCCGTCGTAATCAGCATGACCGAGATGCGCTCTCGCTGGATGAGATCCGCCAGCCGGCCGATTTCCAGCAGCGTCTCGCGGGGAACCAGCACCAGCCGCGCTCCGTTCGTCAAAGCGCCGAAAATATCGAAGATTGCTCCGTCGAATGAATAGCTCGAAAGCTGGAGGACATGATCACGATCAGTGATGTCGATATAATTCGTATTTCGCACGATCCGCACGATGTTACGGTGCGAAACAAGGTTGCCTTTCGGCTTGCCCGTCGTGCCTGACGTATAGATGATGCAGGCCAGATCCGTCGCTTCGGTGCCCGGATGTAGATTAGTGCCGTCCTCGTGATAGAAGGACTCTTCATCCAGTAAGATCACGGAGTCCGAACCCGCCAGGCGCCCCTGCAAGCGGCTTTGCGTCAGCAGAGCCTGCGCTCCCGAATCCTCGATCAGGAAACGGATACGCTCCTCGGGATATTCCGGGTCAATCGGCACGTAAGCCGCGCCGGCTTTGTGTGCCGCCAGCATGCCCACCACCATTTCGATGGAACGCTCAGCCATAATGGCGACCAGACAGCCTTTGGATATTCCATGGCTTCGCAAGGTACGGGCAAGGCGGTTGACGCGTTCGTTCAGCTCACGGTAGGTCAGCTCCTGCTCACTCATGGAGATGGCGGCTGCATCCGGGATGCGCTCCGCCTGCTCTTCAAACAATTGAATAAGCGTCTTCCCGCGCGGAAACTCCGTGGTGGTGTCGTTAAAACGTCCGAGAAGGTCAGCCTTTTCCGCCTCCGTCACAAGCTCCAGCTCGCCCACGGTAATTTCCGGGTTATCCGTCACCTGCTCCAGCAGATGGACGAGATGCCCCTTGAGGCGCTCGATGCTGTCTTTATCGAACACTTCGGCGTTAAAGTCGAACCGGATTTCGATCTCGGCTCCCGGCACCACGGTCACGTTGAAGTTATAGTTCGTCTGCTCCTCCATCTGAACGTCAGCGATCGTCAGGTCGCCGTGCTGCTGGTCGCCCGCCTGCTCCATCTGCTCGTCCACCGGATAGTTCTCGAAAGCGATGATATGGTTGATCAGGTTCTGCTTTTGCACGCTGCGGGCTTGAATTTCATACAGCGGATAGTAATCATAACGCCCGGACTCCAGCGCCCGCTCTTGGAGCTTCGCCATCAGGTCGGCGAACACGGTGTCCGCTTCGCTCGTGACGCGGACCGGCACCGTATTGATGAACAGCCCGATCATGGACTCAATGCCCGGAATTTCCGCTGGTCTTCCGGCCACGACGCTGCCGAATACGGCATCGTTTGTTCCGTTATATTTTTGCAGCATCACGCCCCAAGCGGCTTGCAGCAGCGTATTGACCGTAACCAGGCGTTGTTTCGCCACCCGGTCCATCCGCTCGCTAAGGTCCTTGCCCAGCTCGGCGGTGACGTGATCAGCCGTAAATTTGCCGCTTGGCGCCGGTTCCTTTTGTCCCGGGAGTACGGTTTGCCCTTCATAACCTGCCAGGAATGCCGTCCAATAGCCGGACGCCGCCTGGTCGTCCTGTTTCTCCAGCCATTCGATATAGGCGCCATAATCCGAGCCCTTATCTCCCGCTGGCTGCTTGCCGGATGCCAAGGCCGAGTACGTCTCAAACAGCTCCTGCGTCAGCTGCGCCAGGCACCAGCCGTCCATCAGAATATGCTGGAAACTCCACAGCACATGATAGCTTTGATCCTCGGTGCGCAGGATCGTAACCCGAACGAGCGCGTCATGTTCCAGGTCGAAGCCGCGAAGCTTGTCATCCTCGGCCTTTTGATCCAAATACGCTTGTTTCTCGTCCGCCTGCAAATGTAGCAGCTCTTCATATTCAAAGCCGACCGGCTTGTCGCGGTATATGATTTGCAGCGGCTCGCCCGCCGATCCTTTCACAAAATTCGCTCGCAGCACCAGATGACGTTTCGCTAGCTCCATCCAGCTCCTCTCGAAAAGCTGGACGTCGAGCGCTCCCCGCATCGTAAACCGCGTCTGCTCGAAGTAAGCGGCCGTTTGCCGGTCAAGCGCGCTGTGGAACCACATGCCCTTCTGCATCGGCGTAAGCGAGTATATATTTTCGATTTCCCCGGGATGGCCCGGGCGCTGGGCAATCTGCTCTAATTCCGCGATGGTCAAGCCTTTAAATTGCACGTCGCTCGGCGTGAGCTCGGTGTTTTCCTTGCCTGCGCAGTGAGTAATGAGCTCCCGGAGACTTTGCTCAAGCCGCTCGGCGAAGGCTTCCATCGTTTCCTTGCGATATTGCTTCCGGCTGTAGCTGAGATCGAGCGATAAAGCGCCGCCTTGCACCATGCCGTTGATATCCAGCACAAAGCTGCGGGCCTGCCGGTCGCTGGCCGGGCTTCCGCTGGAATAAGGAGATATGCCGATCTCGTCCTGGTTGACATCATCGTCGAACTGGCCGAGGTAGTTAAAGTTAATTTCCGGCTCTGCGCCCCAAACAAAGCCATCCTCCGATTTGGAGAGATAGCGGCATACGCCGTACCCAAGCCCCTTGTTCGGAATGCGGCGCAAGCTTTCCTTGACCTGTTTAATCTGATAAGCCAAATCCCGGCCTTTTTCCGGCTCCAGGACGACCGGAAACTTGGTCGTAAACCAGCCGACTGTTCGCGTGATGTCGATATCCGTTCCGATCGACTCGCGTCCGTGTCCTTCGAGATTGATCCGCACCCGTTCGTGTCCCGTCCACTTGCGAACGGCTATGCCGAGCGCCGTTACCAAAATATCGTTCATTTCGGTGTTGTAGGCCCGGTGAACCCGCTTCAGCAGCAGCTCCGTTTCTTCGGGAGTCAAACGTACGAACAGCGATTCGCTGTCCTGCTGCGTCGTAACGTCCGCCTCCATATCCTTCGGCAAGGCCGGCACCTCAATTTGTTCCACGGCCTGCCAATAGGCCCGTTCCTTCGCCATCTCCGGGCTTTGTGCGTAAGCGGCCAGCTGCTCGGACCAAGTGCGGTACGCATCCGTTTTCGCCGGGAAACGAATTTCCCCGTTTTTGCCGGCCTGCTCGTAACCCAGAGCGAAATCCTCCATCAAAATACGCCAAGAAACGCCGTCCACCACGGCATGATGAACCGCGAGCAGCAGATGATCGCCGTCCTCGCATCGGAACAGTCCCGCCTTCACGAGGGGCCCGTTCTCCAGATCGATGCCCGCTTGAATGTCCGTTGCCTTCGCTTCCACAGCCTTCGCGGTATTCTCCGCAGCGTCCTTGAAGTCGAACACGTCCAGCGTGAACAGCCCGCCTTCCTGAATCGCGCGGTTCCGCGCGCTAAACCCTTGCTCCGTCTTGCGGAACACCATCCGCAAGGCGTCATGATGCTCGGCCAGCTTTTGCAGCACCTGATGGACCGTCTCTTCGTCGAAGCGTTCCTTCCGGTACAGCATCACCGACTGGTTGAAATGATGCGGGTCCGCAAAGGAGCTCTCGAAAAACCAATGCTGAATCGGCGTCAGCGCCGTTTCACCCGTTACTTCGCCTTGATCGATGGTACGACCGATCGGTTTCACATGCAGACTGAGCTGTGAAATCGTCGGGTATTTGAACAAATCCCGGATTTCCAGCTTGTATCCGGCTTGATGAAGCCGCGAGGATACTTGAATAGACCTAATCGAGTCTCCGCCCAGCTCGAAAAAATGATCCGTTACCCCAACGCGATCGGCGTTCAATACCGCCTGCCAGACATCGGCAAGCGTCCGCTCGACTTCATTGCGGGGAGCTACGTAAGCGCCGCCGGTCAGTGCGTTTCCTTCCGGAGCGGGCAAAGCCTTGCGGTCGATTTTGCCGTTCGGCGTGAGCGGCATCCGCGGAAGCTGAACAAAATGAGCCGGAATCATGTAATTCGGCAATTTTTGCGCCAGTGCGCTTCTCAGCTCGCCGAGCGTAAGCGGGCGGCCCGCGACCAGGTAAGCGCACAATTCTTGCCCGCTTTTGCCTTCCCGCGCGATTACGATCGTCTCCTGCACGGAGTCGATCTTCAGAAGCTGCTCTTCAATCTCGCCGATCTCGATCCGGAATCCACGGATTTTCACCTGATGGTCGATCCGGCCCAAGTACTCCAAATTTCCGTCCGGCAGCCAGCGGGCCAAGTCGCCCGTCCGGTACAGTCTCTCTCCGGGCTCAAACGGGTGTTCAATGAATTTCTCCGCCGTCAGATCCGGCCGGTTCCAATATCCCCGGGCGAGGCCGACACCCGCGATACATAATTCTCCCTCCACTCCGATAGGCGCCAGCTGATTCTGTGCGCCTAGTATATACAGCCGATGGTTCCAGATCGGACGTCCGATCGGAATCGCTGTGCGTTCGGCGTCATACGCAGACGCTGCCCACACGGATGTTGCGATCGAGGCCTCCGTCGGACCGTACGCGTTATAGTACTGTACCTTGTCTTTCCACTGCTGCACGAATTCAGCTGAAACGGCGGAGCCCGCCGTGATGAGCTTGCTCAGACTCGGCAGGCGGTCTGGATTCAAATAAGCCGCATATGTTGGCGGCAAAGTGGCGATCGTTATTGCATGCTCGTTCATGAAACGTTCGAACAGCCGATTATCCAAAATCGTCTCAGTAGACGGGATATATAAGGCCGCCCCGAAATACAGAGCGTTGAACATCTCCCAGCACGACGCATCGAATGATAGGCTGGCGAATTGCAGCACTCGATCCTGTTCGGTCGTGCGAAGCGTATGGGCAAACGTCAGTTTCAGGCTGACCAGCCCGCGATGCTCCAGCATGACCCCTTTGGGTTGGCCCGTGGTACCTGATGTATAGATGACATAAGCCAGATCGTCCGGACCGCTGGCCGGCTCCAGGTTCGAGCCATCGCGGCTGTAGGACTGCTCGTCATCCAGCGCCACCAAAGTCCCTTCGAATGGCACCTGCTGCAGCAGCTCCCTCTGAGTCAGCAGCAGCTGCGCGTTCGAGTTCTCCAGAATATAGCGGATGCGTTCTTCCGGGTATTCCGGATCGATCGGCACGTAGGCACCGCCAGCTTTCAGAACCGCCAGAATGCCAACGACCATCTCCAGCGATCTCCTGGCCATCAACCCTACCAGCTGATTGGGCAGCACGCCGACCGACCGCAGCGTCCGCGCCAGCTGGTTCGCCCGTTCGTTCAGCTCCGCGTACGAAAGCCGCCGCCCCTCAAAGACAACCGCCGTCGCTTCGGGCACCCGCTTCGCCTGCTCCTCCACGAGCTGATGAATCGTCCGGTCACGGGGATAGTCCTTCTCGGTATCGTTAAAGCTTTGCAGCAATTGAAATTTCTCGTCCTTAGGCAGCATATCCGCCCGTACGATGTCCAGCTCCAACTCGTGAAGCCCCACGGCCAGCAAGCGATTCAGATGGCCGACGACCCGAGTCATAAATTCGGAGTCATATAAGTGCTCGTTATAGGACAGCGCTAGCTGGATCGTCCCGCCGGTTAAGCTGAATTCAAAAGAACAATCCGTGACCACGTTTTGCCCGATTTCATCCAGATGCAGCTCCTTAAGGGATACTAGCGTATGAACGACGGGTATCCCGTCTGCAGCTTGCAGGTCCAGCTTCTCCGTCATTTTCAAGAACGGAATATGTTGATGCTGAATTGCCTCCGGCAAAGAAGTCCTCAGCTCGCTCAGAAGCGTTTTGAAAGTCGCACCCGCCGAAAGCGAATTTTTCAAAATGACCGTATGATTAACGGATCGGCGCGTCTCTGCCCGTTTCCGTACAACCGGCATACCGACCAGAATGTCCGAAGCGCCTGTATATTTATGTAAGAGCGACTGAACACCGGCGAGCAAAATCATAAAAGCGGCTAGCGGAGCGCCCTTGCTCATTTGAAGGACGCGCTGCGCCGCTTCCTCCGAGAGCGAACCGCCGACGGTTTTCATAATGGGCGCCAGGGAGCTTGGCGCTTTGCTGTAAGGCAGCCGTGTCAAGGTGTAATCGTCGCTACCGAATTTCTCGTTCCAAAACAACGTTTCTTTTTCAAAAGCCACCTGGATCGTTCCCCTCTCTTCATCGGTAAAAGCAATCCGGCGGAGCATATGCCCCAGCAACGCTCCAGCCTTGCTCCCCGCCTTTTCGGTCATGTGACAACAATGTCAATGGACTTCGACGGGCTTTGGGTTAACATTGGGTTCGAAATTAAATTTGGGGGTGGACAAGCGATGTTCCTCCCATCGATGTAAGGCTTGCTGCAGGGTCCTGGCCGGCCAGCAGGAAATCGCCCGTCCCCTCCGGATTCGGCACCGGAGCTGCCTTTGTCAAAGCCTATGTTTAAGGGGTATGGAAACACTCTATGTACGATTAGTGCATTCCCCCGCAGCCCTGGTATGGATAAGCAGAGATCCGGCTGCGGGGGAGCGCGATATCCTGACGGTTAGATGTGACAATGGTACTGCATAAGCCTCAAAGAATGCTCCGGAAGGCACTTCCGCGCCTCTTGCCTGGACGACCACCGGGCTTGGCCGATCCCTTAGGTCGTTACCAGCATATCGTGGGTCTCCTGGGAGATCACCTGCTGCATACTGGACTTGATAATGTCGCAGCCGGCCGCCAGATGCTCCATCGAGACGGTCAGCGGGGGCATGATCTTCAGCACACGGTCTCCTCTGCCGACTCTCTCAATGATGAGCCCGTTCTCGAAGCAGATCTCCGTCATCCGCTTCGCACCGGCTTCATCCGTGAAGCCCGAGACGTCAATGCCCCAGATCAAGCCGAGTCCGCGGATGTCGATGGACGGATGCAGAGGCTTGATTTCTTTGTCAAGGAACGAGCGCACAAACTCTTCCTTCTGCTTCACCTGGGCTTCCAGGTCGGATCTGTCCCGGAACTCGAGAGCGGCCTTGGCGGCCACAAAAGCGAGCTGGTTGCCACGGAAGGTGCCGTTGTGCTCGCCCGGCGTCCAGAGATCCAGTTCGGGCTTCAGCAGCAGAAGGGACATTGGCAGGCCGTACCCGCTGATCGACTTCGACAGGGTAATGAGATCCGGCTCGATCCCCGCACGTTCGAAGGAGAAGAATTCGCCTGTCCGGCCGCAGCCGACTTGAATCTCGTCGGTGATGAGCAGGATATCGTGCCTGCGGCAAAGCTGCTGCAGCCCGCGCAGCCACTGCGCGTCCACGACGTGAACCCCGCCTTCGGCTTGTACCGTTTCAAGCAGAATGGCGGCCGGCTTGTCGATTCCGGAGTGCGAATCAGTCAGGATATCCTCCATATAGCCGAGCGTATCCATGCCCGCGTAAGCCCCGCTCGGGTGCGGCATGAACGTAATTCCGCCCAGAGGAAGACCTGCCCCTTCCCTCATGGACTTGGAGCTTGTCGCCGACAGGCTGCCGAGCGACATGCCGTGGAAGCCGCCCATGAATGCGAATATCCCGGTTCTCTTCTTCGCCTTGCGAGCGAGCTTCAGGGCCGCTTCCACCGCGTTCGTCCCCGTAGGACCGCAGAATTGAAGCTTGTAATTCAGCTTCTTCGGCTCCAGGATCCGCTCCGAGAAGCTCTGGATGAATTCGCGCTTGGCTATTGTATACATATCCAAACCGTGCATAATTCGGTCGGAGGTCAAGTAATCGAGAATCCGGTCCTTGATATAATCGTTGTTATGACCGTAATTCAGTGCGCCGGCACCTGCAAAAAAATCAATATAGGCTCTTCCGTCCTCAGAATATAACAGGTCCCCCTTGGCCCGGTCGAATTCCACCGGGAAGCTTCTGCAGTAAGATCTTACGTTGGATTCCAGCTTTTCATAAATGCTCACGCGCTTCATCCTCCATCGGAATTGGGATATGGTTGGTTCATCCGTTCTGAACCTTCTGACGTCATAGAGCAACATATTCTCGGCTGTCATTTTCCGCAATTGTCGGTCCCCGCATGCCGGCTTGCCGGGCAGCCAGTGGACTGGTCTCTCGCGCACAGCATGAATCGGGGTAAACCCCCTCCTATCCTATCTTCTAACATAACAGGTAAGGTGTTCCATGTAGGATTATATCAAGATTTTGAGTAATGAATAATAAATCTTTAGTTAACTTTAGTAGATTCAACATAATATGTTAATATTTTCGCCTGAAAAGAGTGAATGGAGAAGAACGTTGGTGATGGTTAGCGATCAATCGAGGAATTTGACGCGTGTCGACATCCAGGTGGGATGCTGGATAATTTGGGGGTTACTTCCTGTAGAGATTCTCTACCAGCGCTCCGAATCCTTGCGCTTTGCGATAACTTAACATGAACCTGAAGAAAGTAGCCTGGTTGGACCGTGACCGGATGCGCATGCAGCCAACTCCAGACGTTCCATTATCTTTTTAATGAGCTCTTATGCCTCAGATATTAACTTCGATTATACGGGACATCTGTAACTTGAAATGGACCTGTCGAAACGATGAGAAGCCCACCGCTTCTGAAGCAACGGTGGGCTCTTCTGTGTGCCTCTTACCTACAACGTTGATTTAATAAACCTTAGATTTCAACCCATTGATTTGCGAAAGCCTCGACATAGAAGCAGTCACTATAAATCAGCGAAAACACCCGTCCGGCCGTATAAAATGCTGGAGAACCGTATCTCCTACAGATGTGAAGTCATCCGGTCTAGTTTGTCCTTCAAACAAGAGCCCGATCGATCGGTACTGACCCGCCGGTCCAAATCCTGCAAGAAGACCACGGCAAAGGCTCCCCGCTCCAGAACGGATCCTCCTCTGGCAAGCCGAGCGGAAGGAATACAGCCGAACACAGGTACAAACTGCCGGTTGATATATACGCTTCCCCGAGATCGGGCTGATGACCGCAAAATCCAATCTGAAGCCAGCCATTATCATCGAAATTGCCGGGAACCTCCATCATCCTGCGGATCACCTTGCCAAGCGCGCACCGAACCTGAGCGGGATGTATATGATCGGCCAGCCGATGCTGCAAGGCCATCTGGGCTAGATGCTGGAAGGCGCCGAAACGGTACGTAATAGAGCGGCCTAAGGCAGGAAAAGCGCCTTCAGGAGAAATTAGCTTTTCCTGTATATCTCCGTATCGGACGGCTCTTCTAAGAATCGGTTCACGGAGTGCCATCCAATCGGGTTCAAGGTTCCCTATGGTCTCTATAATATCGACCAGCATCGGTTGAATGACGAAGCTGTTGTAATAATCGGAGTGATATTCTGGTCCGTCCGAATACATGCCATCTCCCAGGTACCACTGATCATGCTGCTTTAAAGCGAAATCTACCCGCATGCGGTCCCATGCAGCTCCCATCTTGAACAAGGCCGACTCAATCATCGCACCAAACAAGAGCCAGTTGGAGAAAAAAGGCTTCCTGGTTCTGGTCTGTTCAAGAGCGCGTACGACATGTTTCTGAACCGGCCCATCCAGATTTTTCCATAGCTCGTTGGGTGCTCTTAGAAACGCATGAGCCAGAAATGCCGCATCGACGATAGGCTGATGGCCATCCGTGAAATTACAATAATCAGGGGAGTCCGGATCGACTATAGATTCAATCGTCTTTCGAGCAAGTGACGCGTAATGCGCTCTTACCCGCTCCTCTTCCGAGTCCTGTGCCTGCCTCTCCAACCAGGGAGCCAAACCCATCAAGGACCTTCCAACCGCTTCAAGATAGGTAAACGATGGCCTGTCCTCCAATTTCCCATGAACGGGCATATTCGCTTTTAATTGTCTGCGTGAGCATGACTCCAGCACAGGCGATACGATTTGCAGCATCGTATCGATCCAGTACTGACGGTCCGATTTCCCTTCCATCCCTGATCTCCCCTTTTCCAAAACAAAGCACAGCACTGGGATACAAGAGCTGTACGTTGTCTATTGGTTACTTCGCTCGAAACTTTACCGACACTCTACTTCTAATATACTTTCCGCTTCCAACCTTGCAATTTGGCGAGAGCCTCCACGTAGTAGTAATCCCCATAAATCAGCGAGACGTTCACATTCGCGTTGGCCGGCTTATGACTGGTGCCGCCAAGCAGAATGCCCTCGTGGTCCGGCATATCCCAAGTGCCATACTGCTCCGTTAGTGCTTGAAGGATTCTGCACGCGCTCCGGTAGTACAAGGAGGACTCCTCCTGAGGGACCAGCTCTGCAATCTCCAGCAGCCCTGAGGCCGCAATCGCCGCGGCTGATGTATCTCGTGGCTCACCTTCCCGGTTCGGAACACGGAAGTCCCAATACGGAACATAATCTTCAGGCAGTGAGGCAAGGAAATAATGGGCTACCCTTTTGGATGCATCCAGGTATCGAATGTCTTTCGTAAATCGGTAGGTGTTGGCCATTCCGTAAAGCGCCCAAGACTGCCCGCGGCTCCAGGCTGATTCCGGCCCATAGCCTTGCCCGCCTATCGATTCCAGCATTTCACCGGTTTCGGGATTGAAACTGACGATATGATTGCATGAACCGTCCGGACGGATAAAATACTGCAGCACCGTATCGGCATGCTTCATCGCAATATGCTTATACCGGGGATCCTTGGTTTCCTCCGCAGCCCAGAACAGCAAGGACAAATTCATGGAGCAATCTACAATGGCCCAACCGGATAAGTTATCATTCCAGGCGCGGATATAGTTCCCCACAGGGTTAAATCGGCCAGCCAAGTAATTGGCGGCGGCAATTCCGCGGCGCCGGGCCTCTTTGTCTCCTGTGATCCAATATTTCATAACCGCCGTATTCAGGAATTGAAAGCCTACGTCATGATCTAATTTAATGCTCGTGTTCATGACCGTTTCTATCGTTTCATCCCATTTCCAAGCGAGTTCCCGCAGATGGGCTTTTCCATTTATATCGTGCATCAGCCACAGAATGCCCGGCCAGAAGCCCGAGGTCCACCATCCAGCAGGATTATCGTCGTATTTACCGTCTGCTCCTGCTGCGTGGGGACAACGGTCACCCAGTTGTTTAGCCATTCGGTCAACCTTCTCCTCAAGCTTGCTCCATACTTCAGTAAAATACGTCGATGCCGTTTCCGTTACCATTTTCTTTTCCACCCCTTATTAGATGATGTAATCAGACCAAACATGATCGATCGGCATGGATCGACCGTTCCAGATGCGACAGGCTTCCAACGCTCCAATCATCATACCTTTGACCAAATACTTTTGGATAAACGGACTCTCCTCGGTAAGGGCTTTCATTGTTTTATTAATTATAGGCTCCGATGAGGCGGCAAGTAAATAAACGATAATAGCAATTTACTGATCTTATGTGCTTTTTGAGATATAATAATTGACATCAACCGCTATATTCAAAAGGAGGAATGTCATGCTTCGAATAATCCAAGGGGGCTACAACTTTACGCATCCGGATGGAGTTACGATCGATCGTCCATATGGGATTGAACACTATGTTTTTGTGCTTTTCAAGAGCAAGACAAACGTGATCATCAATAACGAGTCTTATATCGTCGACAAAAACTCCTATATTCTCATCCGCCCCTCCACCAGTTATCTTTATCGCGACCTGGAGAAGCCCTTCATCAACGACTGGTTTCATTGCAATGGTGATGAGGAAATGGCAGATTTACTATCGGATCTAGAGATCCCGGTCGATACGCCAATGAGAGCAGTGGACCCGCTTCACTTGTCCAAATACATATTCGATTTGCATCATATAAATTTTCAGGGAGGACCGCTGTGCGAGCAAATTATTGACGCTGATTTAAAGTCATTTTTTCTTAAGCTGAGCAATATGCAGCAGCAAAGAGCCGCACTTCCCGAAATAACCAACCGTTATCTTTCCGAGTTCAGCGAACTTCGCAATCAGATCTATCTCACCCCGCAAATTAAGCAATCCGTAGGCTCGCTAGCTGCACAATTAAATTTGAGCAAATCGTATTTCCAACACATCTACAAAGATTTATTTGGATGCCCCGTGACTGTAGACATTATCAAAAGCAGACTCGAATATGCCAAATTTCTTTTAGACAGCAGTCTATTATCCGTTGCCGCTGTCTCCAAAACGTGCGGCTACGCAAATGAATCTCATTTTATGCGTCAATTTAAGAAATACGTAGGTGTGACCCCCAGTCAATATAAATCGAGGCAGCAACACCCGTAATACGTGAAGATAAACCTGATTTCAGAGACTGACAATGCGGTAGTTTCCGATGAATGTTGATGTTCGTGAAGTCTTTCGTGAAGTCAATTTCGGGAAGGAGGGTCAACAGTTGAGGAATCAGTAGAGTTTCAATTTTATTAGTTTTCTCCCAAGAAAAAGGAAGGATATCTTCAGTAATAAGTTCCTGAGATATCCTTCGATTTTGTATACGTTTGATATTAATGTGAGTTAAAAAGTATGTGCTACATCTTTTGCACGAGCAATTGCATTTTCTTTGATTTCTTGTGCTTTATCAGACATGGCATTGTGTCCTTCCACAAAGACCCCATCGAAAGACGGCACACCAAAGAATCTCATCATAACGCCAAGGTAACGATGCCCCATTTCCATTTCTGCTGCAGGGCCTTCAGAATAAATACCACCGCGCGCTTGGATGTGTAAGGCTTTCTTATCGGTTAATAATCCTACTGGTCCTTGCTCCGTGTATTTAAATGATTTACCAGCAACTGATACGGAGTCCAAATATGCTTTCATGACCGGCGGGAAAGAGAAATTCCACAGTGGTGTGACAAAAACATACTTGTCAGCTGTAACAAATTGGTCACTTAATTCACCAAGACGACCCACTTTCGCTTTCTCCTGTTCGGATAACTCTTCAAAACCTGCACCCGATTGAAGTTTTCCCCATCCACTAAAAATGTCTGCATCAATTTGTGGAATATTTTCTTTGTATAAGTCCATATGGATTACTTCGTCACCAGGATTGACTTGTTTATAAGTATCTATAAAAGCCTTTCCTACCGCCATACTATAAGACTGAGTATCATCATGTGGATGTGCTGTTATATACAATACTTTTGTCATTTTTTTAATCATTTCCTTTCTGATATTGAGTTATATTACTCTTTAATTATGAACAATAAGAATGGTTTTAATGCTCATCCGTACAGTAAATTTTTGTATAGATTTAATGCGTGGGAGTACAAGGAATTTTGGCGGCCGCCAGTGGTTTAATGCATTAACAAGCGATGCCGGTACAGACTTAAAAGACCGATGTCATAAATAGACACAACGTGACTGGAAAATAAGCGCTGCATCGTGCGCATATCACGAAGTGAATGGCTACAATGAATTTTTCTGGATTAGTGACATATGATTTTATAGCGGAAAATGGAACCCCAGCGCCAGTTGATCCTTTGACGTAGTTCAAAAGAACATACTGTATAGTCTTAAAGAGTGCGTCAGTATATTGGGCTCGGATAGATAGAAGTGTTTCCGCAGAGAAATGACTATTTCCCATTTCAATTTCACTCAAGTTCCCTTGTGATAGGCCTATATATTATTTTCTTTGCGGATACATTTGATTCTATAGCTATTGTCACTCTTCAATTTCACCAGTCTGTAGTTCTTTGTAGATCAACTTATACACAAATTTAAAAGGGAGCACCCAATTATTTCTCTCTCGGGGCTCCCTTTTAGATGTTCAATCATCTTTCTTATCGGTTCCACACATCATCTTTAACTGGTTCCAGACATCTTTACAGACATCATCATCATACGACAAATTTAAGGATTTACTACTCCACTGTCACGCTCTTCGCCAGGTTACGCGGCTTGTCGACGTCATGGCCGAGCGCCAGGGAAGCGTAATAGGAGATCAGCTGCAGCGGTACAACCGACAGTGCCGGTGTCAAAAGCGGCAGCGTGTTCGGGATCGCGAACAGCTCGTCAACAGACTTGCCTACTTCGAGCTGGTTGTTCTGGTTCGTGACACCCAGTACATAAGCACCGCGAGCCGTTACTTCCTTGATGTTGCTCAGCGTCTTCTCGTAGAGATCCTCCTGTGTCACCAGCGCTATAACCGGTGTGCCTTCCTCAATCAATGCCAGCGTGCCATGCTTCAGTTCGCCTGCCGCATAAGCCTCAGAGTGGATATAAGAGATCTCCTTCAGCTTTAACGAGCCTTCCTGTGCAACGCCCCAATCGAGTCCTCGGCCAATAAAGAACAGGCTGCTGTGCTTCGCCATTGACTCGGCAATTTTCTTCAATATTTCGGATTGCTCCAGAATCAGCTCAACCTGCTCCGGAAGCTCATTCATCGCACTAAGCACACCCGCAATGAACTCTTCATCACGTGTGCCAATTGTCTGTGCCAGATACAGGCCCAGCAGATAGAATGCCACAAGCTGTGACGTATAGGCTTTCGTAGACGCAACCGCAATTTCCGGTCCTGCCCAAGTTGTAATGACATCATCCGCCTCACGGGCTACCGAGCTGCCCACCACGTTCGTGATCGCGAGCACGCGGGCTCCGCAGCGCTTCGCCTCACGCAATGCAGCAAGCGTATCAGCGGTTTCTCCTGACTGGCTGACCACGATAACCAACGTGTCCGGCGTGATGATTGGGTTACGGTAACGATACTCCGAAGCGACATCCGTCTCAACTGGAATGCGCGCCAACTGCTCGATCACCGTCTTGCCGATCAGGCCGGCATGATAGGCCGTTCCGCAGGCAACAATATGGACACGGTTGATACCCTTGATCTGCTCAGGAGTCATTCCCACCTCAGGCAGTACCACCTTGCGGGAATCATCCGAGATACGGCCGCGCATGGTATCACGGTAAGCCTTCGGCTGCTCATGAATTTCTTTCAGCATGAAATGGTCGAAACCGGACTTTTCAGCAGTGATGAGATCCCAATCGACACGGAATATTTCCTTGGAAATAATTTCGCCTTCAGTCGTCATCAGCTCGACACCATTACGTGTCAAAATCGCCATTTCGCCGTCGTTCAGAATATATACATCACGCGTATGCTCCAGAATAGCTGGAATGTCAGAGCCGATGAAGTTTTCGCCTTCTCCGATACCGATCACGAGCGGGCTGGCAAAACGAACAGCTACCAGACGGTCGGGCTCATATTCGGTGAGTACGCCAAGTGCGAATGCGCCGCGCATGCGTTTTACCGCGCGCTGTACCGCTTTGACGATGTCGCCGTCGTACTCGGAAGCAACCAGGTGAGAGATGACCTCTGTATCCGTCTCAGATACAAACTTGTGTCCGTTCATCATCAGCTCTTCCTTGAGCTCCAGGTAGTTCTCTACAATACCGTTGTGAACAACGGAAAATTTAAAGGAATTATCCGTATGGGGATGAGAGTTCTCATCCGACGGCTTGCCGTGCGTTGCCCAGCGTGTGTGTCCAATCCCGACAGAACCTTCGAGCGGTGCATTCGTCAGCTTCTCCTCAAGTACCGCAAGACGTCCCTTGGACTTCTTCACAACCAGTCCCTGCTCCGTGAATACTGCAATACCTGCCGAGTCATAGCCGCGGTATTCCAGCTTCTTCAAACCTTCGATCAGAATGCTCTGTGAATCTCTCTTACCAATATAGCCAACTATTCCGCACATGTTTAATAGACCTCCGCTTGTTCGGTTTTTTGTGAAAATACCGAAGCCCCGGATACCGTGCGTGGCTGCTTAAGACATACATTCAATTGTTATTTCCCGAACGTGTTCCGGTGCGCAACAACCTGCTGTCCTAACCATGCTCCACGGCAGCGGGGACATTCGAGAAATGCATATCATATAACGATTCCGTATCGCGATTTACCTGCTGTCATTCCGCCGATTCGTTGTCCGCCCGGTCGCCCGGACGTTTTGCGTTTCAGCTTACGGCTTGAATGAATAGCCGGGAGGTCCCCGCCGAACAATTCGAACACCCCCACCTCGTCAGCTTGCCGTATCAACAGTCGGGCCAACCAAGCTTACCCTTCCATGATACCCGCACAAGCTCTGGCGCTTATGAAGCTTTATGGTCAACCTCTGCCCTGCCTTTCCTTCTTGAATCACTTATCCTATCATATTCATTTTCCGCCTCGCGTGCAACCGAGATTTTTGTCGCTCCTGGTCGAACAAACAAGATATAACAGCCGACTACACCCGCTTATAGACCTATTTTTCTGAAAACAAATCGCCTGAGCCATCATTCGCTGTTATCTCAAGGCAAATAAAAACCCCTATGCACATGAGTACACATGCAGAGGGGTGTGCGAATCAGGCGGGAGCTTTAAACTGCTGAAGCAGCACCCAGCTCCGCCTTTACCACTTCTACAATCTGATTGACATAGCCTTCGATCTGAGCCTTGTCAGGACCTTCCGCCATAACGCGGATCAGGGACTCCGTACCGGATGGGCGAACCAGCACCCGGCCGTTGTCACCAAGCTCCAGCTCTACCTTTTCAACAGCTGCAGCAATGGCTGCATTGCCCTTGTACAGGCTCTTATCGCCAACGCGGACGTTAACCAAAACCTGCGGATATTTACGCATCAAGGTTTTGAGCTCCCCAAGCTTCTTGCCGGAAGCCACCAGTGTATCAACAAGCTGAAGCGCGGTCAAAATGCCGTCTCCAGTCGTATTATAATCGAGGAAAATAACATGGCCGGATTGTTCACCGCCCAGATTAAACCCGCCGCGGCGCATCTCTTCCATCACGTAGCGGTCACCTACAGCCGTACGCGCTGATTTAAGCCCTAATCCTTCTGCTGCCTTGAAGAATCCGATATTACTCATTACAGTCGTTACAACTGTATCATGCTTCAGCTTGCCGCTCCGCTTCATCGCATCGCCGCAGATGCACAGAATAAAGTCGCCATCCACTTCCTCGCCCTGCTCGTCTATAGCAATCAAGCGGTCTGCATCCCCGTCGAATGACAGGCCCAGGTCTGCCCCATGCGCAAGAACCTGCTCCCTCAGATATTCAGGATGCGTAGAGCCAACACCATCATTAATGTTCAAGCCGTTCGGCTGTGCACCAACCGTAATAATCTCGGCTCCCAGCTCACGAAATACAGTCGGAGCCAGCTCATACGCTGATCCATGAGCGCAATCCAGAACAATTTTGAGGCCATTGAAGGATTGTTGTACAGTCGTCTTCAAGTAGTCCAGGTAGCGGTATTTGGCCTCATCGTCGACAGTTACCGTACCAATACCTGCGCCTTCAGGACGCGGTAGCGCATCTGCTTCAGCATCCATCAGACGCTCAATTTCAAGCTCAGTCTCATCGGACAGCTTGAATCCATCCGCGCCGAAGAATTTTATGCCGTTATCGGCAACAGGGTTGTGGGAAGCCGAGATCATTACTCCTGCATCCGCCCCCAGAAGTCTTGTCAAATATGCCACGGCCGGTGTTGACACGACACCAATGCGGATTACACTTGCGCCAATCGACAGAAGACCTGCCGTTAATGCCGCTTCAAGCATGGGACCCGATATCCGTGTATCCCGTCCAATAATTACCTTTGGTTTATCTGCTTTTCCTGCCAGAACATATCCGCCACAGCGTCCGATTTTGTAAGCAAGCTCAGGTGTTAATTCACGATTCGCTACACCGCGAACACCGTCTGTTCCAAAATATTTCCCCATTGTCAGATCCAATCTCCTTTTGTCATTAAAGGCAGTAGTTAATCGCCTTATCATTCTATTCAACCCGGATCCCCGGATTCCTGCCCTTCATTGGTCCCATTTTGCCTCGGCTCAGCCGGTGCTTTTCCTGTACTATCAGTCGCTTCTCCGCTTGAGTTCCCTGTACCTGCATTTTCGGCTTGGCTGCTGCCTTCCTCTGCATCCTCTGCCGAGGGCTGCTCAGCCTGATCTCTTACTGGAGCTCGCTCCTCCGATTCTGCCTCCGCCGATGTCTCCTTCGCTGGGTCCACTATATTCACGCTCACCACGGGCGGTTCTGCGAAGCCTGGCGTTACAGACGAAGGCAGATGTATATCTACTCTGACATCATGCTGCCCCGGCGGCAGTCCATTCAAGTCGGCGATAATCTGCACATCCTTAGCTGTAAGTCCGGCCAGGACACTAGGCGCTCCCGTAACCTGGATATCAATCATGCCTTCGGCAGGCTCTACAAAATCTGCTTCCAGCCCTTCCGATAACCCCGCGATTGTTACCTCAAGCTGCGGAAGGGTTACCGTCTCTGACGGCTCCAGTTCCACGGTAACTTCAATTTGTTTAGGCTCTACCGCAGTTAGTCCGTTTGTCGGCTTCAGCTCCAGCGGTATCATGCCCGATTCTTTAACAGCAGCAAGATTAATAACCGCTCCGTCGTAAAATTCCAGCTGATCTAGAACTTCCTGCGGTCCATATACAGTCACCGTATCTACTGAAGGCTGAATAGATGCTAAGCTAAGGCCATTCTGCAGCTTGCCTGTATAACTGAGCTGCAGCGGCAGTGACTTGAACGGCAGCGTTATCGGGACCTCCACCTCTACAACATTCGGGTTAAGGACCGCATCGCTGATTTCTTTGCCGTTTGCATCGTAAGCAGCCAGCCGCACTTTCTTCTCCACCAGATTCTCGCCTACACCATCTACACTCACAATGGCGCCTACCATGGCAACCCGGTCCATTCGATCCTTTGGCAAGGTAACAAATACACGGCTGTTCGGCTTCACAATCGGAGTGCCCACCTTATATCCATTCGCAGGCTGTCCGCTTGTTTTGACCTCAGCTACAAATTCCTTCGTCTGTACAGATACCAATTCAACCCTCACTCTGGACGGCGAAATATCGCGCAGCCGTACCCTGGATGGTAATTCATATCGCAAGGTAAGCTCATGTTCGCCCTCCGACAGCCCGCTTAAATCCACCCAGACCTTATACGCATCCGGAGACGCCGACAAGAGATCAGAACGGCTTCCCTCTACCATCATGCGAACGACCGTAGGCTCCATGACCCTAAGCGCCATATCCTTCTCATCCAGCCCTTCAGCATGAATAGTGACTGCCTCATAAATCTTGGTATCTGTGGTTGCCGTGACCGTATTAGGTGATTCCGGGTCAAAGTGAACAACCGCCCACAGCAGCAATGCCAGAGCGAGGGAAATAATCTTAAGTGACGTAGGATGATTCAGCCATTTATCCATTCTGATCCCCCTTCCGTTTCCAGAAGGACATTTTTGGTTTAGCCCGCTCGGCTGCCCGCTTCGGACTTAATTCCTCGAACAGCTTTGAGATCAATGATTCTTCTTTAATGTCGCGTACCACCATGCCATGTACGGCCAACGAAACCTGTCCTGTCTCTTCCGATACAACGATGGAAATTGCATCACAAACCTCGCTCACTCCGATTGCTGCCCGGTGTCTGGTTCCCAGCTCCTTGCTGATAAACGGATTTTCGGAAAGCGGCAAATAACAGGCGGCCGCCATAATCTGGTTGCCCCGGATAATCACCGCACCGTCATGAAGCGGCGTGTTTGGGATAAAGATATTAATAAGCAGCTCCGAGCTAATTCTGGATTGCATTGAGATGCCAGATTCAATATATTCATTCAGGCCAGTATCCCGTTCAAAAACAATTAATGCCCCTATTTTTCTGGCGGATAAATAATTGACAGCCTTAATAATTTCACTGATCCGGTCACTGATATCCCTGTCCACATAGGTTGTCCGGCCAAACAGCTTCCCCCTGCCTAGCTGCTCCAGAGCACGCCTGAGCTCCGGCTGAAAGATGATGAGTACGGTAACAACACCAAACGTAAACATCTGGTTCATCAGCCACTTCAGCGTATACAGGTTCAGCCAGGTACTGATCGCCCAAGTCGCAACCAATACGAATATCCCCTTGATCAGCTGTACAGCCCTTGTTCCCCGAATAAGCAGAATCAACTTATATATGATATAACTGACTATACCTACATCGATGATATCCTTAATCCATTCGTTCCAAGTCAAATTCGCAAAATAATTCACACACCCGCCTCCTATGGCGATTGCACCTTCATCTGTCTGTAATATGAACCATTAGTCTACATTCGGGATTCCCCGCTTGAAATCCTTCCAGGCCATCCCTTTATCACTATTGTAGCTTATATATAGAAAAAAAACCTCCCGAATTGTCCGGGAGGCTGTTATTTGTCATGATGCTAAATCATTTACCGTCCGTTTCAACTTGTACCATACCCAATCCAGCGCTTGGTTTATGGTTTTCTCTTCTCCGATAATATTGGCAGTAGAGGCCATATTCAACGTTCCATCAATGACGGTCAAGTTCCCCTGTATTTCTCCAGCGACCTCAGTTATTCCATTCTCCACCGTTAAATCGCCGTTCACTCTCGCCCCCTCAGGGACGATGACTCTGTTACCAGTGATTACAACCTGATCGAGGTCCGTTCCGCGTACGACGAGCTCTCCATGTTGCTCCCACATTGTGATGAAGCTTGACAGCATGACCATTGCAAACACGCTCGCTACCGCTATTGCAGGATGATTACGAAGCCAGCGTGTCCAAGAGCGCTTCTTTGGTGCTGTCGGCAGTGCGCCTATAATCCGGTCCGTAAGCGCAGCCGCATTATAAGCATCTGAGCCAGCCAGGCTTCTCGTATCCGCAGAGAACGCCGCCTGAACGTACGCCTCCGTTCGTTCAAGCTGTTCAAATCGGGACCTGCATGCCGGGCAAGCGAGCAAGTGGGCTTTCAGTTGGATCGCTTCTTCCCGCGGCAACTCGCCGTCCAAGTAGTCGTGAATCCATGACGTGGCGACATTGCAATTCATGGCAGCCAGTCCTTTCCTAGTTTGCTGAACACATGCTTGTGCTATACGATACGTGCCAGGAAGGCATCCGTTTCAACTTTTTTAGAAAAGCTTTTAAGAAAATTTTAGAAATGCGATACGTCATTAAAATTCCCGCTCCAGCCGTTTCCGCAGAAACTCTCTTCCCCGGTGAACTCTCGTCTTGACGGTTGTTACCGGCATATCAAGCACATCCCCGATTTCCTGGAGCGACAGCTCTTGAAGGTAGCGGAGGATCATCACCGTTTTGTACTTGGCTGGTAAGGTGTCAATCGCTTTATGTATCGTCTGCTGAACTTCAGAAAGCAGCGTCTCGCTTTCAGGCGTCCGGTTGTCACTCGGGATCATCGAGTAGCCATCTAATCCTTCATGCTCATTGGACTCCGCATCAAGCGAGTAGCTCGGCTTCCGTTTGCGAAGCCTGTCGATACACAGGTTTGTGGCTATCCTATAAATCCATGTCGAGAATTTCATGTTCTCATCGTAGCGGTCAAGATTCTTATACACACGTAAAAAAGTATCCTGTACCGCATCCTCTGCTTCCTGCCGGTTGTTCAGCATCCGATAAGCCATATGGTACAACTTGTCCTGATAAAGCCCGACGATCTCGGCAAAAGCCCGCTGATCGCCCTTCAAAGCCAGCCGCGCCAGTCGCGCTTCCATGGATATCACACCATCGTTCCTCCAGACGTGCCGCATGGCCGGATCTTGGCCGACCGTTCGGCAATACCGTACATTTCTATACGTAAGAAATCGTATTAGAAATTCGGCTGTAATACAAGAACCGGGATGAATGGATAGACCATTCAAACCCGGTGTGTAATCTTTAAACGTTCAGCAGGCCGATTAGCCTGTATTCCGAAGGCCAGCTGCGATGCCGTTAATTGTCAACAGCACTTCACGCAGCAGCTCTGCGTCATCCTGTTCCGAAGACCGGAGTGCACGCAGCTCCTTCAGCAGCTGTACCTGCAAATAACTCAGAGGGTCTACGTAAGGGTTGCGAAGCCTAATGGATTCCTGTATTACCGGAACATTGTCGAGGATTTCTTCCTGTCCGGTAATTTGCAGGATAATCTGCGAAGTAAGCTCATACTCCTGTTCAATTAGACTAAAAATCCGGCTGCGGACTGAATCATCCTTGATCATACCCGCATAGCCCTCGGCAATATGAAGATCTGCTTTGGCAAGAGCCATCTGAAGATTATCGATAAGCGAGCGGAAGAACGGAAATTCATTATAAGCCTGCTTAAGCAAGTTCAGCTTCTCTTCACTGCCGGCAGTATATTGTACCATTGCCGTGCCCGCTGCATACCAGGCAGGAAGCAAATAACGGCTCTGCGTCCATGCAAACACCCATGGTATTGCGCGAAGGTCCTCGAAGCGGTCGCTATTTTTACGCTTGGAAGGTCTTGAACCGATATTTAGCTCTCCGATTTCGTTCAGCGGTGTTGATTCCTTGAAGAAGGTCAGGAAGTCCGAATCACGGAAGATCAGATCCTGGTATTTTACCTGCGCCAGCTCGGAAATCGACTTCGCCATTTCTTCAAACCGGTCAAAGTTTCCTAGCCTTGCTTCAGGGAACTTTGCCTGCTTCGCTGCAGTAATCAATGCCCATGTGGCTTGTTCCAGGCTTCTGTATGCGATGCCCTGCATAGCATAGCGGGAGGAGAGCACCTCGCCCTGCTCAGTTATTTTGATGCCGCCGCCAATTGTATGAGGAGGCTGAGCCAGAATACTTCTGTTAAGCGGCATGCCGCCCCGGCCCAGCGCTCCGCCCCGGCCATGGAAGAACTTGAGCTTTATGTCATAGGCCTTAGCCACCTTCGTAATATCCTTGAGCGCTACCCGCAGCTCCCAGTTAGCGGTTACTACCCCGCCGTCCTTATTGCTGTCAGAGTAGCCCAGCATAATCTCCTGGAGGTCCTGACGGGCTGAAACAGCTGCACGGTAGATCGGAAGCTCGAACAACCGCTTCATAATGTCCGGTGCTGCGTGCAGATCGTCGATCGTCTCGAAGAGCGGCACGGACTGCAGGGTGCAGCGCACATTTCCGTTAGCGTCCTTATGGAACAAGCCAACCTCCTTAGCAAAAACCATTACCTCAAGAAGGTCACTTGCGCCCTGGGTCATACTGATCAAGTAGCTTGAGATACAATGCTCACCAAATTCCTGCTGCGCACGGTATACCGTACGGTATACATCCAGGCACTCCCTTGTGGAATCTGAGTATTCCAGATGGCTTGCTGTCAGCGGGCGCGGATCATTCAGCAAGCTATTCAGGAGCTCAATCTTAGCCTCTTCATCCAGTGCCGAATAATCGTCGACAATGTGCATCTGATTCAGGATCTCTGTCATTGCATTCTCATGTTCTTTACTGTGCTGTCTGATATCTAGTGCTGACATATGGAAACCAAACAATTCGACCTGCCGGATCAGCTTGCGGATCTGAGTATCTGCGACATAATCAGCAAAGTGCTGACGCAGGCTCCGGTCAATAATGAGCAGGTCTTGTTTAAGCTCCTCCGGGTTATTGTACCGCTGCGGCTGGCCTTTCATATCGTCAGACAGAGTGTTGGCCAGCTTCTCCAGCATAAAGCCGATCTTGATGCGATATGGCTCCTTCTCATTGCGCCATAGCTCTTTGCACTTACTTGTATCCAAGAATTGCTTATCCTTCTGGATCGATTCCATGAGCTCGTCGGATACGTTCACGATCGAGGTACTGAAGCTCAGCAGCTGCATAAGCTCCCGGAACGCTTCACGGTACTTCTTCACAGCGAGCTTACGGTGGAGCGTCAGGGTTTCCCATGTAACGTTTGACGTCACCGAAGGATTGCCGTCACGGTCTCCCCCGATCCAGGAACCAAACCGGAGGTACGCTGGTACATGCCAGTGTTCGCCCGGATAGTACTTATCCAGACACCGTTCAAGCTCCTCGTAAACCTCAGGCAGCACATCGAACAGTGTTTCATCAAAATAGAACAACCCATTGCGTACTTCATCAATTACGGTTGGTTTACGGCTGCGGAGCTCGTCCGTTTGCCATAGAGTCAGCACTTCATTCAACAGCTTCTCACGAAGCTTCTCCCGCTCACGGAATGTAAGTGTCGGATTGTCGAGTTCCATGACATCGTTCGCCATCCGTTTGTGAATATCAAGTACCGCTCTGCGCGTTGCTTCAGTCGGATGTGCTGTCATGACCAGCTCGAGTGATATCTCGGACATAATGGCCTGCACGTCTTCAACCGTAACGTTGCTGTCCTTCAAATCCTGGACCGCGCTTTCAATGGAACCCGGCTGAACAGCTTCACCCGCTGATCGCTCGTAATCCCGTTTTCTGCGGATACGATGATTTTGCTCGGCAATATTAACAAGCTGGAAGTAAATCGCAAACGCGCGGATGACCTGATGGCGAATCTCCGGGCTAAGTGACTCAATAACGTGCTTGAATGCTTCATACCGTTCAGTGGTGAACTCCGCACGAAGCGCCTTACTCATCTCCCGGATTTTCTCTACCTCGTTAAACAGCTCTTGTCCGCCCTGATGGACCAACACTTCGCCCAATATATTTCCTAGAAACCGGACGTCCCTCCGCAGCAGATTACTGGTTTGCGGACGGCCCGCCGCTTGTTGTGAAACCACCTGTTCGGACATACCCTTCCTCCTGACTTCATGACTTTCGTAAAAACATACTTTCCTTATCATACTACAAAATGCAACAAGGTTGAAGCCCTCTCATCTTTAGGTTGTATGAAAAAAAGCCTTGATTATCAAGGCTTTATAGTTACCAAGCCGCATAACTGCTAGGAAAACTGGTATCTATACAGCAACTAGCATGATGCATATTTATTCATAATCATGTGATGAAAGAAATAAAAAAGATCCTGATTGCTCAGGATCTTAGGGTTATGTAGTGGAGCGGGTGATGGGAATCGAACCCACGCTACCAGCTTGGAAGGCTGGAGTTCTACCATTGAACTACACCCGCGTGATAATATGGTCGGGACGACACGATTTGAACATGCGACCCCCTGGTCCCAAACCAGGTGCTCTACCAAGCTGAGCTACGTCCCGACATTTAAAACTTAATGGCGTGCCCTGAGAGATTCGAACTCCCGACCTTTTGATTCGTAGTCAAACGCTCTATCCAGCTGAGCTAAGGGCACTTACTTATAATGGAGCGGAAGACGGGAATCGAACCCGCGACCCTCGCCTTGGCAAGGCGATGCTCTACCGCTGAGCCACTTCCGCTTGTGTTGCTCTCTTAACGTTTTGTCAGAGGCGACAATTGATAATATACCACCTCCTCAAACTAAATGCAACTGTTTTTCGAAAAAAACTTTATTTTTTTTGTGATGTTCTCAAAAAAACTGTAATGACGCGCTTTTTCAACTGCCTAATGAACTGGCATGCGCTGCCTAAATACCTGAGGTAGAACTTTACTGAAGAGGCCATCATCCTGTTAAAATGAATTGTTACCTGGACACGTAATTGTTATACCCCTCACATTAAAAAGGGGAGGCTGTAATTAAAGGTTGTCCCTGAGTCGATACAAACTGCTTAGGGATCCTTTTAAACGTCCATCGGTCCGCGTGACTTCTCAGAAGCGTTCTGCTGACTGTACAGTGGTTTTCCCCCTGTTGGAGATTGTATCACGGGTTCTGAGGGGTTCTGAGGGCACCAGAGAGCTCTGGAGAGCCATCTAAAGAGTAATTCAATATTTACAGTATATGATATAATAAATAGGTTGTATAAGGAGTTACAAGAAACACAGCCGTGTATAACCCTGGGGTATATTTTCCTAACACCACCGTTTGTAATAAATGTACAGCATTATGAGCTAATACAACAATAAGGAAGCTGATAAAAAGCACCGCACTCCATGGACTTTCGGCAAAATGAGCTCTTAAGAAAACGATAACAGACATTACTGTAAAGATTACAACATCCCTTTTGGCAAAGTTATAGGAATTTACGTTCCAAAAGTTCCATATCCAAGCTGAAAGACGATTCCTCTTCAATCGTATATATTCTTCTGTCTGCTTGGCCCACTTCTCCACTGATATAATTTCCTCAAAATCATGTAACATAAATACCACAACAAATAACCAAATTAAATTATGTATTTCCAATGCATCAAATTCCTCTCTATAATCATAACTGGTATATCACTGGTGTCTATTTCGTCTGTGAATAATCCCCCATCTCACAACCACTGTATTCTGATGTTAACCCTGACTTTAAAGTAAAGGCTCAGAGAAAGCAAACTTCAACGATATGTCTAGAAAGTGCTTCAACTTAAAGTAAAGGTGTTCTGTCTATCCACGCTGATAAGAAGAAACTAGTATAATAACAAAAAACCCACGACCTGATAAGATCGTGAGTACATTTGTATGTATGGTGCGCGTAGAGGGACTTGAACCCCCACGGTCTCCCGCCAGATCCTAAGTCTGGTGCGTCTGCCAATTCCGCCATACGCGCATAAACATGAGCCATGTAGGACTCGAACCTACGACACCCTGATTAAAAGTCAGGTGCTCTACCAACTGAGCTAATGGCTC
>NZ_JAKGAO010000035.1 GCF_021532315.1 Paenibacillus tarimensis | reverse complement strand
TCACACCACGAGAGTTTACAACACCCGAAGCCGGTGGGGTAACCTGAAGCGTTTCGTCAGAAACGCACATCGGAAGCGATGCTCGGGAGCCAGCCGTCGAAGGTGGGGTAGATGATTGGGGTGAAGTCGTAACAAGGTAGCCGTATCGGAAGGTGCGGCTGGATCACCTCCTTTCTAAGGAATTAATGTTTCCCGTTGTGGGAACAATACTAGCACTCATGAGTGCACATTAGACGGCTAATCGTTCGTTGTCAGTTTTGGAAGAACAATGGTTCTTTCACCTGGAGAGCTGTCCGAGTGGTCGAAGGAGCACGATTGGAAATCGTGTATACGTTAACCGCGTATCGAGGGTTCGAATCCCTCGCTCTCCGCCATGGCGGTGTAGCTCAGCTGGCTAGAGCGTACGGTTCATACCCGTGAGGTCGGGGGTTCGATTCCCTTCGCCGCTATTTCCTATATTGACGCGGGGTGGAGCAGCCCGGTAGCTCGTCGGGCTCATAACCCGAAGGCCGCAGGTTCAAATCCTGCCCCCGCAACCAAACCTTTATTGAAGTGAAAACAGCATATGCCGATGTAGCTCAACTGGTAGAGCAACTGACTTGTAATCAGTAGGTTGGGGGTTCAAGTCCTCTCGCCGGCACCACCTTGGAGGATTAGCGAAGTGGCCAAACGCAGCAGACTGTAAATCTGTTCTCTGACGAGTTCGGTGGTTCGAATCCATCATCCTCCACCAGTTTTTTAATGCGCGCGAATTCTAACTCAAATATTCGAGCCCTTTATCCACACACGGATAAGGGGCTTTTTGCTGTGTCTGTTCAGGAATGGAAGCTCCTGCATATGAACACCTGGCATCTGCATGCTATTTCAGCTATTATATTGTTAGTGAATGGTTGTACTTAAACCGAAAACGGCGGATGCAGCACCTGTCGTAAAAAAATGTACACATATGAATTTGCAAAAAGCCCTTGATATTTATTATCATTCTAATATAATAATGGATGTAAATCGAATTTCATATTCGAGAAAAAGGAAGCATATTACCAGCACCAAGGAAAGACCAACTAAACTTAACTTAACCAAGGAGGATTTTCTAATGTCACTAGTAGGAACTGAAGTTAAACCGTTTAAAGCATCCGCATATCACAATGGCTCTTTCATCGAGGTTACCGACGCTGACTTTAAAGGCAAGTGGAGTGTCGTTTGCTTCTACCCGGCGGATTTCACATTCGTTTGCCCGACTGAGCTTGAAGATTTGCAGAATCAGTACGAAACATTGAAAAGCCTTGGCGTTGAAGTATACTCCGTATCCACTGATACGCACTTCACCCATAAGGCTTGGCATGACAGCTCGGAAACAATCGGCAAAATCACTTACATCATGATCGGTGACCCATCGCACACGATTTCCCGCAACTTCGAAGTACTCGACGAGGCTGATGGCCTGGCTCAGCGCGGTACGTTCATCATCGATCCTGACGGTATCGTACAGACTGTTGAAATCAATGCAGGCGGTATCGGCCGTGATGCCAGCACGTTGGTTAATAAGATCAAAGCAGCACAATACGTAAGAAATAACCCAGGTGAAGTTTGCCCGGCAAAATGGCAAGAAGGCGGCCAAACACTGAAGCCAAGTCTTGATCTTGTTGGCAAGATCTAAAGCAGGGAGAAATTAGAATGGCACTGGATAACGAAATTAAAACACAACTAGAACAATATCTTCAACTGATGGAAGGCGACATCGTGTTGAAGGTCAGTGCTGGAACTGACGACGTGTCTCAGGAAATGACGGGATTGGTTAATGAAATAGCCGGCATGTCGTCAAGAATTACAGTTGAGCATACCGAGCTTTACAGAACACCCAGCTTTAGTGTGAATCGCCCTGGCGAAGACACGGGTGTAACATTTGCCGGTATCCCGCTCGGACATGAGTTTACGTCGCTGGTCCTGGCACTGCTGCAAGTCAGCGGCAGAGCGCCTAAGGTTGATCAGAGTGTCATCGACCAAATCAAGAACATTCGCAGCGAATACCATTTCGAAACTTACGTCAGCCTAAGCTGTCACAACTGTCCAGATGTTGTACAAGCCCTCAATTTGATGAGCGTCCTAAATCCAGGCATTACGCATACGATGATTGACGGGGCGGCGTTTAAAGAAGAAGTGGAAAGCAAGAATGTCATGGCTGTTCCAACAGTTTTCCTGAATGGTGAAACGTTCGGAAGCGGACGTATGACTATTGAGGAAATTCTCGCCAAGCTGGGCAGCACTGCCGACGTATCCGAGCTTGCTAACAAAGAACCTTTTGATGTTCTTGTTGTTGGCGGTGGTCCAGCTGGTGCCAGCGCAGCAATCTATGCAGCTCGTAAAGGTATTCGTACCGGTATCGTTGCAGAGCGTTTCGGCGGCCAGATTCTAGACACCCTTGGTATTGAGAACTTTATTAGCGTGAAACAGACGGAAGGGCCTAAACTGGCTGCAAGTCTGGAAGAGCATGTGAAAGAGTACAATATCGATGTCATGAAGCTGCAGCGCGCCAAGCGTTTGGAACGGAAGGACCTGATCGAAGTAGAGCTCGAAAGCGGCGCTGTACTTAAGAGTAAGACGGTTATCCTGTCGACAGGCGCTCGCTGGCGTAACATCGGCGTACCAGGCGAACAAGAGTTCAAGAACAAAGGTGTGGCTTACTGTCCGCACTGTGACGGACCATTGTTCGTGGGCAAGGATGTTGCGGTTGTCGGCGGAGGCAATTCAGGCGTTGAGGCTGCTATTGACCTTGCCGGTATCGTCAAGCATGTCACGGTACTCGAGTATAATACTGAGCTGAAGGCAGATGAAGTCCTCCAGAATCGTCTGTACAGTCTGCCGAACGTTACAGTAATTAAGAACGCTCAAACCAAAGAAATTACTGGTGAAGATAAAGTCAACGGAATCTCCTACGTTGATCGGGAAACAGGGGAAACCAAACACATCGAGCTTCAAGGCGTGTTCGTCCAAATTGGACTGGTTCCGAATACGGACTGGCTAGGTGAATCCGTGGATCGCACCCGTTTTGGTGAAATTGTTGTGGACCAGCATGGTTCCACCAGCATGCCTGGCGTATTTGCGGCCGGTGACTGTACCAACAGCCCGTATAAGCAAATTATTATCTCCATGGGCTCAGGTGCAACTGCTGCATTAGGCGCTTTCGATTATCTTATCCGTAATTAATAGTGAATCTAAAGAAAAGACCACTGCGTTATACAATCCATTCAGGGCTGTATAACGCAGTGGTTTGTTTATTAGGCTCATTCCAGTACTGTGTTCAATTCCTCTGATCAGTTAGCTGTCACAGAGAAGCTGTTGGTTGTATAGTTCAATCCGGCAGGGGAGGAAGTAATCTCAAAGCCGAATTGTACCCGGTCGAGCACGACATCGTTGTACCAGCCTCTGTTCTTGATCCAATTCATGACTCCCAGAACATCCACGGTTCCCGAATTAGTCTTGCTTGTTCTAACGAAAGAAAATACTTCATTATGTCCATTGGTGCCGCGATAAACGTTCCAAGTATGTCCGCCGACATTGACGTTCGTATATACTGGTACAGGGTTGCCCTGAGCATCCCAGTTATGCGAGATAGGCTTAACACCGCCATAGTGATTCATCCACAGCATAATCTCATAGGCATAGTTGCCGGCCCAGATATCGTAAGCAGTTACAAAGTCGGTGCCGCTTGTAGGTACCGTTACATTAAAGCTGCTCTTGACACTGGACAGGGCGCTAAGCTTTTTGCCAACATCCTTCGTACTGTTCGGATAAGACTTGATACCGCCCGTTCCAGGATGCTGGGCCCACACACCCCAATTGCTGTACGAATTAGCCCATATGCTCTGCGGGCCGGCTCCGGAGCCCCAAATGTTGTTATACACAATATATCCGCCATTCGTCCAGTTGCCATATTGCTCTGATGTACTCCAGACAGCTGCAAACGCATTTGCAGTTAACGAAACGACCGCAGCCAGTGCTACAAGCAGGGATAAGCCAATCCGTTTTTTCTTCATTAGTCCATCTCCTTTATTTGAGTGTTGTGGCGGTGCAATCCAATAGCTCGTTCTCTGAAAGTTAAAAGTACTACTTAAGCCTCCTCTCCTGAATGAGCTAGCGCTGATAATGTCAAACAACTTTTTGTTAGCGCTTACAAAATAATTATATCGCTTTAATTCATGAAAACTACCAGGTAAATTAGTGTAAAATTCATATAATAATATAGAGTGTGATGTCGGAACATGCTGAGATAAATTTAAGAATAAGTCTCTAAGTGGGGGGGGAGCAGAGTAAACATCAATAAAGAATAAATGATGTAAGCGCTTAATACTATGGTGTTGAGGAGGGATTTATGATGAAAAGCAAGCTTAGTTTGGCTCTGATCGCCTCTCTGTTGTTTGGCTGCATGACAGGATTAGTCCCATTGGCGGAGGTAGCAAAGGCTGCCGCTGTAAATGTATCCAATGGCATTCAATTCAAGGACACGAACGGGAATGTCGTTCATGCGCACGGCGGTGGCATGCTGAAGCAAGGCAGCTTTTACTACTGGCTCGGAGAAAATCGTGACGGTACCAATCTGGTCTCCTTGTACCGGTCCACGGACCTGAAGAATTGGGAGTTTCGCGCCCACCTGTTGACGAAGGCTATGGGCGGTGAGCTGGCAACAGCCAATATTGAACGTCCGAAGCTGCTCTATAACGCGTCGACGGGAAAATACGTGATGTGGATGCATAAGGAAAATGGGGTTGACTATGGTGAAGGACGTGTCGCAGTGGCTTCTGCGTCGAGCATTGAAGGGCCCTATACGTATCATGGCAGCTTCCGTCCGCTCGGATACGATTCCAGGGATATGACGGTGTATAACGATAATGGAACAGCTTACTTATTCTCCTCAACACGTGTTAACGCAGACATGAATGTGTTCCGTCTGTCGTCTGATTTTCTCACTGTCGATTCACTTGTTCAGACTATGTTCGTCGGACAATACCGAGAAGCACCGGCCGTTTTCAAGCGGGGATCGACCTATTTCCTGATTACATCCGGCGCAACCGGCTGGAATCCAAACCAGGCCAAATACTCGACAGCGACAAGTATTGAAGGAACCTGGACGAATCCTGTAAACTTTGGGGATTCGACGACCTACGGCTCACAATCGACATATGTCATTCCGGTCAGCGGCAGCACGACGACGTCCTATCTGTATATGGGAGACCGGTGGGCAGGCGCCTGGAGCGAACCAGTAAATAACTCCAAGTACGTATGGCTTCCGCTTACATTCCCGACCGCTAACACTCTTGAGATGAACTGGTATCCCAGTATTGATATCGACACGGCAACCGGTGTCATTACAGGCAGCAGCAGCGGGGGGCTCTTTAACCCGAACACGGCGTACAAGATCGAGAACGTGCAGAGCGGACTCACTATGGAAGTCAGCCAGCAGTCAACGGATAACGGGGCGAATGTCGATATATGGAGCTATTGGGGCGGCGGTAATCAGAAGTGGCGGATTGAACAGGTGGGCAATTATTACCGGATCGTGAATATAAACAGCGGCAGGTCGCTGGATGTATCTGGTTCTTCCACCGCCGACCACGGCAATGTTATCCAGTATGATTATTGGGGGGGCAGTAACCAGCAGTGGAGCCTGGTGGAGGCCGGCGGCGGCGCATTCCGGATCGTGAATCGCAACAGCGGCAAGGCGCTTGATGCCACCGGTACCACGAATGGATCCAATGTCATTCAGTACAGCTATTGGGGCGGAGCCAATCAGAAGTGGCGGATTGTTCCTGCTGATTAAATGGCCTTGTGGGAGGCGGGCGAGTCGTAAGGGCGGTTACTACGACTACTAAATATATTGTTACGCAAAGACGACGGCTTCAAGATCTGATTGGTGGGTTACATGTTACTATCCAGTAAAAATATTGACTGGGCAGGCTCACAGTCCGCTGATTGACCCTGTTGGAAACTGCAGCTCCAAAAGAATAAGTGTTAGACTGGCCTGAAAATAGAAACAGCGACAGCCAAGGACGGGAGAATATAATCCTTGGCTGTCGCTGTTTCATTGCAATAACGTACCCGTTAGCTTAGCGCGTTATACCTCTTTGAGAGAATAGAGCAATAGCATTAATTCCAGCCAAAATGAACGGGTAGAACAATAAACCTACAATAATGATAAGCCCGGAAGCAGGATTCGCGTCATCTGCCGGATGATCCATTGGAAATTGGGATGCAAAAATACTAATGTATAGACAGTAGTACGGAACCCAGGCTATGGATGAAAGAAAGTTAGCCTTTTTCGAGGGAAGAAATCGTTTTCTTATCATGAGGAAAAACGTAACGATTGAAAAGTAAAAGCATAAAAGACCGACAATGACACTAACCCAATTAATAATTGCTATATCAACCCCCGTTATTCGACTAATTCTATAGACATTAACTAATAGTTCACTAATAATAAATGGCAACAAGGCAAAGATGGCGCTCAAGGCATTTAACTTAAGAAAGTAGCGCATTCGTTATTCCCTCCCAGAAATGAATCGGTTTCCAAATATTAGACGATAAAGATCCACTCCATGTTGCAGTAAACCGCCCGCCCGTGAACGAAGGGACGAATAGCAACCTATTCGGGTTGACTAAATTATATAAAGTAACTATACTAGTTATAACGGTGGTGGTTATCCTGAAGCAAATAAGCACGCGCTTTTCCATGGCTGTACATATCTTGTCCCTCATCACAACGAGTACGAATGAAGTTACCGGTGACTTCATAGCCGGGAGCGTAAATACTAACCCGGTGGTAATTCGCAGAATTATGGGAATGTTAAAGAAGGCAGGTTTGCTCGATGTCCGTCCTGGGGTAGGAGGAGCATTCTTACTCAAAGCGCCCGAAGATATTACGCTGCTTGATATTTATCACGCCGTTCATGTGATCGAAGGTAACCGGTTGTTTGGCGTGCATCAGGATTCCAATGTACGATGCCAGGTTGGACGGAATATTGAGTCTATTCTCCAATTCGAACTGAATGAGGCTCAGTCGGCTATGGAGCAGCGATTGGCACAAACAACTTTGAGCAAGCTCATCGCTAGGTTTGAATAAATGAGAGCCCATTTAAGAGCTTTTATTTTATACATTCGTTGTAACCATTATAGTTATAACCGTTGTAATTACAATTATCGCTTGGGAGGAACAAACGTATGAAAATGTTAGTGACAGGGGCAACAGGTAAACTAGGAGCCAGAGTAGTCGAAACGCTGTTGAAATCGATGCCCGCAAGCCAGCTAGCCGTTAGTGTCCGAGATCCGCAGAAAGCGGAAGCTTTAAAGGCTAGAGGAGTAGAAGTACGACAGGGAGATTTCGACCATCCTGAGACATTGGATTCGGCTTTTGCCGGCATAGACCGGCTGTTGATCATTTCGACTGATGGCGATACCGATACGAGAATCAGGCAGCATACCAACGCAGTAGAAGCAGCTCAGAGAGCCAAAATCGGGTTCATTGCTTACACTAGTGCCACCAACGCCAGAGAAAGCTCGCTATTCCTTGCAGAAGTACATCGTGTAACAGAAGAAGCGATTCTCAAAACAGGCATTCCGTATTCCTTCCTGCGCAACAATTGGTACCTGGAGAATGAAATCGGTAAAATTCAAGGCGCTGCTAACGGCCAGCCTTGGGTAACGTCCGCAGGTTCAGGTAGAGCAGGCTGGGCATTACAGCAAGAGTATGCGGAGGCTGCAGCAGCCGTGCTGGCTGGCAGCGGGCATGAGAATACGACTTATGAGCTTGGCGGCAAGCTCCTGACACAGGAAGAGTTAGTATCCGAGATTAGCTCGGTCCTAGGTAAGGAGGTGCCAGTTCTGCAAGTCGATGATTCCAGATTTGCCGGGATTATGAAGGATGCAGGTGTGCCCGATTTTGTCATCCCTATCCTGGTAGGCATTGAGAGAGGCATCCGGGAAGGCGCTCTGGAGGTCGAAAGCAATGATATGGAAAAGCTGATCGGCCGGCCGTTGACGCCAATCAAAGAGGCTCTAACCCAGATCATCAACGAAAGCAAATAACAAATGCAATAAATAGAAAGCAGCTGGTTGCGGCCAGCTGTTTTTTTGTTCATACCAGCGGGCCACGCAGGGAAGGGAACATGTGGTAAAATAAGGGGGACTATATTAGAGAAATAATATTTGTTTACATAAGAAATATTATGTCAATAATTTGATTGACTGGAGGAAACGGAATGGATGAACGTCTTCTGGACACGCTGTTTCGCAAGCGGATAGGGTACTCAAGAACTGACGCGTTGTCATTCACGGATTTGAATTCCATACTAGAGCTTACGGGACGGACATTGCCCTTTGAAAATATGAGCATAATCGAGAACCGGATTCGTCCGGTCACGAGAACGAACCTGACGGACAAAGTACTGATTAATGGCGAGGGAGGACTGTGCTACGAATTGAATACGTTGTTCCATGCCTTCCTGCTCGCCAATGGCTTCGAAGCCGTTCTGGTAAGAGGCATCGTGTATTATGCCGACAGTCATACATACGCAGCTACTGGCAGAACACATGTTACCATACTGCTTAAGCACGAGGGCCGGAATTATCTCGCTGATACAGGGTTTGGGGGAAACCTGCCGCTTCGGCTTGTGCCGACTTCGGGTGAGCCGGTCGAAAGCGCCAACGGCCTTTTTCGTGTACGACCGGCAGAGGGTGACCATGCAGTGCATGGTGATTATATGTTCGAGATGAAACTGCGGCATAAGGATCATGATTGGCACACAGGCTATGTTTTCGATTCGGGTCAGCCGATTGATCTAGAGAATTGTAATACAATTCAGCGGATTGTCGCCGAGCATCCAGGGTCTACATTTAATAAACGACCGCTATTTACGAGGCTAACCCCTGACGGCAGTATAACCCTGACTGACACCTCTCTGACCATCTCCAGCAATGGGCTGGTTAACAAAACAATGATTCTACCGGGGCAGTTTGAAGAGCTCCGAGACCAGTATTTTAGGTAATTATTCCAGTATAAGCTTGCCCAGCTGTAAATGCATAGCGCATAGGCTCCCAAGTTATACTAAACGATGCAATTCAAGACTATCGTTTGAAGGGAGAGGTGGGCTTCAATGCCGGATCTGTTACAGGAACGTTCAGTCAAGCCGCAGCCGGTCAATGCAGACATGAAGAAACCCGATCAAGGGCTGACGGTAGCGGATTTTATTCTTAAACAGCTTTCGAGCTGGGGCATTACCCGAATCTATGGCGTAATTGGTGATGCGAACCTGCTCCTGCTTGACGCGATATCCCGGCAGCGGGCAATCCAGTATATCCCGTTTCTGGACGAGAATGCGGCAGCGCTGGCCGCATCTGCAGATGCGAAGCTTAACGGCGGGATTGGCGTCGTTATAGGCACAAGCGGACCAGGCCTCGTTAACATGCTGAATGGCTTGGGAGATGCATTTGCCGATCGGGCAGGAGTACTAGCGATTACGGGTCAGGTGGATGCACCGAAGATTGGACTGCATACAAAGCAGTATGTACAGCAGCAGCTAACCGTAACGCCACTCGCGGCATTCTCGGAGCTGCTTGCACATCCGGACGCTCTTCCGGACCTGCTGCAGCATTGTCTTGTCTTGAGCCGCCTTCAAGGCGCAGTCACGCATTTATCAATTCCCAAGCTGATGTTCACCGAGAAGGTCAAGGGAGCCGTTCTCCCTTATTCTCCACATTTCCATCAAACGCTGCTTGCCCCGGATAAGGATGTTGAGGAAGTGTTTCAGCTGGTGGCTGCTGCACGTAAGCCAATGCTGCTTGTGGGTGGCGGGATCTCGGGCGCGGAACTCGAAACGGTAATGTTTGCGGAAGAAATGGGTGCGGCTGTTGCAGCTACTATGCCGGCCAAGCATTTGTTCCCCCATAACCATCCACTGTTCGTGGGCGGGCTTGGACTGGCAGGCAGTGAAGCGACGAGTATATTAATGAGAGAGAGCGATCTGATTATTATCTTGGGCGCTACCTGGTGGCCTGAGGAATATACACCTCAGGGTGCGAATATCATCCAGATAGATGCTGCACGTGAGAATATCGGGATGGGACATTTGCTCGTGCGCGGGCTTGTTGGGGATTTACGTGATCTAATGCCGCGTCTTGCCAAGCTGGCTAAGCGCTCTGCTAAGAACGAGGAAGCGCAGGCTGCATGGAAAAGGCGTATCTCGGAGGCACGCAGCGAATGGACGGAACGGCTGGAGCAGGAGACTAGCCAGGAAGGATCCCCAATGGCTCCACAGCGCATCATGCGTGACCTTGCAGATATGATCCCGGCGGATGCGATCATCGCAGTCGATACAGGTGACCACACCATCTGGTTCAATCGTGTCTTCAGTAACCACGGCCAGCGGATACTTCTGTCTGGACGCTGGCGCACTTTGGGATTTGCGCTCCCGGCAGCCATTGCTGCCAAGCACGCTTGTTCTGAACGGCCTGTCGTGGCTATTGCAGGCGACGGCGGAGTCGTGCAGACCATTATGGAGCTTAGAACCGCCGCGGCGCAAGGTCTTGCGCTTATCTTAGTGGTTATTAATAATAATGCCTACGCAATTGAGAAAAATCGGATGGAATTGACCGGACTAAGCACGATTGGAAGCACACTGGATAACCCCGACTTTGTTCTTCTGGCTGAAGCATTAGGGGGAAAGGGATACAGGGCCACTTCTTCTGCAGAACTCCGCAAGTGCATGGAAGAAGCATTTCATTCTGAGAGGCCTGTCTTAATTGATGTCAGTGCCTCGTCACCGACAGTCCCTCACAGCAAGATATAGACATTCGGGGCTTGTTCAACCTAAGAACCGGACCTATAGAGCCGACCCTCAAACGGTCGGTTTTTTGCATTTTATTATGAAGGCTCCTTAAACAGCGGTACAATACAATTATGGTAAAATGATGGTAATTCATCTAATGTTCAACCTTATCATGAGAGGAGTTTACAATATGAGCAAGAGAGCATTTATGTGGACAGCGGCAGGAGCTGTTGCGGCAGGATCTGGAAACAGCGGAAGTAAAGCGGCGGCAATCGATCTTTCCATCCTCGAAGACAAGTGAACTATTATGAAGGCAGTTAAAGGAGGAGCCTGTTTATGCAGAATGTAGCCAGCTATTACGAATCTATCGATGAAGCTTCCCGGTTTTCGAGAAATTCGAGAAGAATTGAATTTTTGACTACCAATCATGTCCTGGAGAAGATCATACCTGAAGGAGGCAAGATTCTAGATGTCGGTGCAGGCACGGGCATTTACTCCTTCTATTACGCTGAACGGAAGCACAAGGTTGTCGCAATTGATATCACGCCCAAGCATATCGATATCATTAACGAGCAAGCGGAACAAACAGGCATAACCCTTGATGCGTATGTCGGCAATGCTATTGATCTGAGCGGGTTTCATTCAGAAGAATTTGATTTTGTCATGTGCTTCGGCCCTATGTACCATATTACCAATATCGATGACAGAATCGCCTGTATCAGGGAATGTCTACGGGTGCTAAAACCAGGAGGGCATCTAGCGGTTGCTTATATTAACAAATTCTCCATCATGCCCATGCTTGCTACGAGAGAGCAGCAGTATATTCGTTATAGCGTGATCGATAAGGTCGTTAACGAAGGTATTATTAGGGAAGGAGACGAGGACTGCTTTTGGACGGATGCCTATTTCACAAGTCCAGATGAAATCGAAGCTTTTATGAATCAGTTTGATGTCATTCCAGTTGAGCATGCGGCAACCGACGGGATCAGCCACACCATACAAGAATACATTGACAGACTCGACGACGATCAGTTTGACTCCTGGCTTCATTACCACTTTAAGACATGCAGGGAGCGCAGCATATTAGGTATGAGCTCTCATGGGTTATACGTCGTCCAGAAAGGTGTGAGCGGGCGTTAAGCTCAGATTGGTATGCAGCCGGTCTTAAAGACCGGCTGCTATTACGTTATACTTCCTTCTTGTTAGTCCAGTATAGCGGCTAATCGTTCCATTGCGAGTTGTACACGTATATCTTGTTGAGGACCTTCTGCATTATAAAAGATTAACGCATTTCCAATCTCATATCTCTCATGATCTGTTACATCCGCGGTTGCAGTCTTCGCTTCAAAATCAGCTATAGCTTCTGGAACCTCATTGCTCGAGTCGTATAGATATACACTTATCGACTGGCCGTTATTTATCGTGAAGACTTCTGGCGCAACATCACGGAGCGTCATCGTAAATACATGATCTGTGATCCCGGAGGATCTGGTAAGTGGAATCCCTTGCTGCTCAAATGCTTCGTGAATTTTTACGCTATCAAGTTTGTGAGAATACCTCGCAGAATAAACTTGCACCAACACAACCGATATAATAGTAACGATCACGGCCAAACCGCATAGGAGCAGGAAACGTGTTCTCTTCATCTCATCACCTCTACGATTGTAGACTCTCTATCCTCCAAAATAGTTGAGAATCAGTCTGAAACCAGTATAGCCTCCTCATACACCAATTACGTTGTCAAACTTCAACGGCATACGAAACTACATAAACGTTTGAAACCTCTAGGCTAGCCCGCACATCTAATATACGTCCGAACGCCAAGGGGGGAGATAGGATGGACACCATCAAAGCTGTGAAGAAAGCTCAACTAGGCCACATCCAAGCCTTCGAGCATCTGATTATGACTCACAAAGTCATTATGTATCAGGTGGCAAGAACAATGCTGAACAGCGATTCCGATTGCGCAGACGCCATTCAGGAAGCGATCCTCAAGGCTTTTGAGAAGATCAAGACCTTAAGAGAGCCTGCGTATTTCAAGACATGGCTGCTGCGTATTGTCATTAATGAATGCAATCAAATCCACAGGCAGAACAAAAAAGTGATTGAAATCAGCGAATTAACAATACCTTCTATCCACGAAGGCGGCTATGAAGAGGTTGAACTGGAACAGCTGTTTCAGACTCTTCCCGAGGAAGACAGAGACCTTTTGAAGCTTTACCATATCGAAGACATCTCGGTTAAGGATTTGGCAGAAATTTATCAGAAGCCCGAAAACACGATTAAAACATGGCTGCGCCGTGCGCGTGAGCATGCACGCAGAGTATGGGGAGAACAGGAGGGAACGCAATGGAAAAATGGGAGCAGGAATTAACCAAACAAGTTAATAGGGCGCTGCCTGAACAAATCGACCAGCGCATCCAATCCACTCTTAACCAGCTGAAAAGAAAGCCTGTCCATAAATCCAGGCTGCGTATGGGTATAGCAGCGGCGGCAGTTGCTCTGACTTATATGGTTAGCATGTCGTATCTGTCTCCAACCTTTATCGACGTTCTGAAATCTTTTCAACATGACAATTCTGTATTCGAGACGCTTGGCGATGAAGGGGTAAAGAGAGGCAGCCGGCTTGGTCTAGCAGTGGAAGCCGAACATCAGCTGCAAATCGATGGCCAAGTGCTGACAATTACGGAGGTGCTGTATGATGGAGCCAATATTTATCTTGGATGGGAGGCATCTTCATCATTTGACATTGAGAAATACCAGAAAGAGAGAATCTCTTATACAGTAAACGGGGAATCGTTGGAATATGGTGGGGGAGAACCGATTGAGAGGCTGAATGACGGGACATACGCAGGAATCAAGAGTATTAATCCTAGGAATGAGTTGCCGGATTCGTTCATGCTTAGTATTGTATATCAAGAAACAAAGCAGATTTTAGCTGAAATCCCGGTTGAGCGACGTGGTGAAAGCTACCCTCTCGCAATTGATAAATCTGTCAGCTGGAACCATATTGAGATTGACTATGAGCGGTTTACCTTGTTCCCTACTACAACAGAGCTGGTTTTTAAACACCGCAATACAGATAGTGCTTTTTGGAACATACAACTATACGATGAACGGGGCCGTGTTCTTAAGCCATTAAGTCACAGCAGTCGGGCGTTCAAGAAAACTGGCGAATCCAAGTACTATTTTGAACCAATCGATACTATTCCAAAAACCATAACCATCAAGCCATACGTGGGCAGCGCAACCTCTGCGACTAAGGTAAGTGCGGAATGGATGGGACAACCCAAAACCTTGTCCCAAGGCTCAGCCGGAACAATGACCATCCTGGATCAGGAATACGAACAGAACCGACTCACACTTACTTACGAGGTTTCTGGGGAACATCTTTACGATCAAGTGAATGATATCTGGCTTGAGGAAAAGTCTGGAGAAAGAATCTATCCTCAGAAAAGACCCGAACCCGTCAGAATTCAGGGCTATGACAACCGGTATCAAATGACTTTCCCGGATATAAATAATCTGGCGGATCTGAACATTTGTACCGGACAATATAACCCGTATTTCTTGGAAGAACTTGAAGTGACCGTTGATTTGCAGTCATAGCATAAGGGTCTTGGCAAGCAGTAAGAGAGTCCGCCTGATCATAGGCGGGCTTTTATTTTGTTGGCGGAATTATTAATTCGCTGTACATAATAGGGAACCTTTCGTCTTAATGAACTGTCTAATCAGTAGTACTGTGTAAGAAAGAGGAGGATTGTTACAATGAGAAATAATCGACGTAAGACAATCATTTTAATGCTGGCTATCTCGGTAACGCTATTATCAACAAGTGCAGGTTGCGGCAAGGAGAACACCTCAAATTCGGATTCCTCACCGGCCGTAACGAATAATGGCGGACAGCCGGAGGGACCGTCTTCGTCAGCAGAGATCCCGAAGCATAATCAGCCAGAAACGGAGGTGGAATCGACCGATCCGGGGACCAAAGGTTCTGACGGGGACAGCGTGCCATCGCTTGAGCAAGTCTCGGCGAAGGACGGCGGCAAGTTTCTGGACGCGCTCAAGCAGCAGGATACGAAGGCATTATCTGGCCTCATGGCGCATGCGGAGAATGAATATACAGAGTCAGATATGGTCAAAGTGCTCGAAGGATTCCAGTTGTACTTTGATCGGCTGGAGGAGCTGAAGCTGCGCTACGAGTCCAACGAGCAAAACAAAGAGTACTACGTTGAGCACTACGCCATAGCAGGAAAGAAGGATAATCAGGAATATTCAATTCCTTTTATTATAAAATACTCCAAGTCACAGAATATAGAACATATCCTTAATGACGACCAACGTGAGCCAATATTCGACTCACCGCTAATTGAGGAGTACCCTAATGCTGTTCGGGATGCAGAGCGTTATGTCCAAGCGCTGCAGCAGAAGGACATGGAGAGTCTGGCGCTTCACTTAGAATATGACGAATTGAACGAACAGACGAAGGCAGCAGTGGAACAGATGCTAACTCAGTATGACGAAGCACTTGACCTTAGCTCGCTAAAGCCAGTACCACTGGGCTATGATGAGCAGGAGGAACAGTTTCTGTTTGAGCTTCAAGATGCCGACGGACGAAAGCATAACATCCGGATAGACGTAGAAGATTATACGATTATCGACGAGTGGGCATAGGGCCACGAGACTGGAATTTCACTGCAGCACCAGAATGAGGCTTTACGAATATCGGTGGCCCTATTAAGCTATTTATTGATCGGACACTCATGGTCACATAAAAGGGGGATTGTTATGGATACAAACCAAGTTATATTTAGAAAAGCCACAATACAAGACCTCGACAGAATTGTACTTATGCTTTCAGATGATGTTTTAGGAAATACGAGAGAACTTTACCAAGACCCCTTGCCAGAATGTTATATTAAGGCATTTCAATCCATTAACTCAGACCCTAACAACGAATTGATAGTGGCATGTTATAACGAGAATATTGTTGGTGTGCAACAAATTACATTTACTCCATATCTTACTTATCAAGGAGGATGGAGAGCTACAATTGAAGGTGTTCGCATAGCATCCTCAGAGCGTGATAAAGGTATTGGATCTATGTTAATACGCTGGGCAATTCAACGTGCAAAAGAGCGTGGATGTCGTATGGTACAACTATCAACAGATAAAAAGAGACCCGAGGCACTTAATTTCTATGAAAAGCTAGGTTTTAAGGCATCGCATGAGGGGTTAAAGTTACACCTATAAAGTAGAAATATAACGTTCACGAGAATATAGAACTTGCTGACCGTATTATTCATGAAGAGGAACTAAGTAAGGAGACACTAAGATTTCTGAAATAGGCGTTTAGCATATATTCTGTGAAACACGCAGCCCCCAATCTGCAAGGATCGGGGGCTGTCTTAATGTCTACACGGCTTCCATCTTCTGTGCCGTATACAGTTTGTAGTATAAGCCGCGTTTGGCAATTAGCTCATCGTGTGAACCCGCCTCGGCGATGCCTTTATCCATGACGTACATAATCTTATCACAGCCCCGGACCGTAGAGAGCCGGTGGGCAATAATGAATGACGTACGTCCCTTCAGCAGCTCATTCATGCCCTGCTGCAGCAGCCGTTCTGTCTTTGCGTCAATGGAAGAGGTCGCTTCGTCAAGAATGAGAATACGCGGATCGGCAAGCAGTGTACGGGCGAATGATATCAGCTGGCGCTGGCCTTGCGATAGCTTTGAGCCGCGCTCATTCACCTCCGTCATATAACCATTCTCGAATTCACGGATGAAATCATGAGCCCGCACTGTCTTCGCTGCAGCAATAATTTCTTCTTCCGTTGCGTCCAGCCGGCCATACCGGATGTTATCCATAATCGTCCCCGAGAAAATAAAGCTGTCCTGCAGCATGATTCCCATCTGGCTGCGGAGTGACTGGAGCGTTGACTGTGAAATATCATGCCCATCGACGAGAATACGTCCGCCAGTCACATCATAGAATCGGGAAATTAGATTGACAACCGTTGTCTTACCGGCGCCCGTCGGACCAACAAGTGCTATACTCTCCCCGGGCTTCACGTCAAACGACAGGTTCTCAAGTACATGCTTCCCGGCGTCATACCCGAAGGTTACGTTATCGAATGTCACACGGCCCTGTATACGCGGTAATTCCTTGGCTCCCGGTGCATCCTTGATTGAGACGGGTTCATCCAGCGTCTCGAATATTCGTTCAAGATAAGCCACAGCGTTAATGAAGCCGTTGTAGAGGTTCGACAGGTTCAGAATCGGCTGCCAGAAGCGTGCCGCGTAGCTGCTCATTGCGAGTATAACGCCGAACGTTACTGTCTGCGGACTCAGCATCAGCAGACCGACAACATAAATCATGGTGGTAACAATTGTAGCGAGATTATCGACAGTGAATGGAATCAAGGCATTATAGTGGATCGCCTTTATCCATTCCGTACGGAAATTTGTTGCAAGGCGCGTAAAGATCCCTTCGTTACGGTCTTCCCGGGTGAAAATTTGCGTTACTCCAATGCCGCTTATGCTTTCCTGCATATAGGCGTTGAGGTTGGAGCTCTTGTTCGATACGGACTGCCAGGAGCGACGCTGCCTGTTCTTAATAAGCAGCAGAAATGCTGCAAAGACAGGGAGACCAGCCAGGGTAACGAGCGCCAGACGGTAATCGACGGCGAACATGAAGGCGGCAATGAAAACCAGATTCAATATTTCCATAATGAAATTAATAATACCATTGGAAAGCACATCCGATACCGAGTTCACATAGTTGACGACCCGGATCATGATTTTACCCTGCGGGCGGTCATCATAATATTTGAAGGGCAGTGCCTGAAGATGCTTGAACAGGTCTGAGCGGATTTCGAAAATAATATCCTGCCCGACGCTTGTCATAATCCGGCCCCGGATCGCTGCTAGAATGACGCTGACGACGATGGTGAGCAGCATCAGTGCCGACCAGCCAAACAGCGCTCCGACCGCCTTCTCCGGAATTGTTACATCCACGACATGCTGCATAATCAGCGGCGCCGTAAGTCCAATGCCGGCCGACAATACGCTCAGAATGAGCGCGATGATCATCGCACGTTTCTGCTGCCTGATATATACAAGTGCACGCTTGAAATGCCTGATGTCAAAAGGGGACTCCAAATTTTCATCAATATCAAATTTATTTCTGGCCACCAGCGGTCACCTGCCTCTCTAAGCCCTCGTTCTGCAGCATAAACACCTCGTAATAGTACCCGCGCCTTGCCAACAGCTCAGCATGGGTGCCTTCCTCGATGACACGGCCGCCGTCCAGGATAAGAATACGGTCAGCCTTGGCTGTCGTCGAAACACGCTGAGCGATAATGATTTTCGTACAGCTCGTGTCCAGATTGTTCAAGCTGTGCTGAATATGCTCCTCGGTTTCCAGATCGACAGCAGAGGTTGTATCATCCAAAATAAGGATTGGCCGCTGGACAGCTAGGGCACGGGAGAGTGCAAGACGCTGCTTTTGCCCTCCGGACAGCCCGACACCGCGTTCACCGATGATCGTATCGTAGCCTTCGGGCATTTTACGGATAAAATCGTCAGCTGCTGCCAGCTTGGCGTATCTCTTCGTCTCCTCCTCCGAAAGCTCCGGATCACCGAATGCCACATTGCCGTCAATTGTGTCGGAGAAGAGCAGCACGTCCTGCGTCGCGATGCCGATGTTGCTGCGCAGCTCGTCAAGATTCAGCTTACGGACGTCAACACCATCTATAAACACGTGTCCACTCGTGACGTCGTAGAAACGCGGAATGAGATTAACAATCGTCGTTTTGCCTGCTCCGGTTGGTCCCATAATCGCGACCGTCTCACCGGGTCTGACCGTAAAGCTCACATCATGCAGAACACTCACATTGTCATATTTGAAGGTGACACGATCAAATTGGATGCTTCCTTCGTAACGGCGTTTGGTTCCCGCCAGACGTTCATTGACGATCCTTGGGGTTGCATAATAGACCTCTACAATCTTGGCAAGGCTTGCGAAGAAGCGCTGAATATCGTTGATGATCATCCCGATGCTGCGCATAGGATTCGAGATGGCCCAGATAAGAGCAGAGAAGGCTGCATATTCGCCAAATGTAATTCGTCCTTCCATCACGAACAGGCCGCCGGCAATCATCAGGATGACGCTGAACGCTTGTGCAAATGTCTCCAGATAAGGGAAGTAGTCCAGCCATACAAGCGCAGCTGCCTTGTTAGCCTTCTGATAGTTCGCGTTCCGTTCATGAAACTTCTCAATTTCGAAATCTTCCCGGGCGAACGCCTTGACGACACGATTGGCCGCAATGTTCTCCTGAGCAGCCGAGTTCAACTGGGACAGGCGCTCGCGAAGGCTCACGTACATTGGTCGAACGCGCCTGGCGAAGAAGAAGGAAGTAATAAAGATCGGCGGCGCGAGAATGAGTAGCCACCACGTAAGTTCGGCATCAATGAAGAAGAAGTAACCGACTGCTACTGCAAAGATGGTCAGCGACTCGATGATCGTCTTCACGATCCATGCGATTGTGTGACGGACCATATCGAGATCACCTGTCATCCGCGTCATCAAGTCTCCTGTCCGGTTGCGATCGAAATACTCCTTATCTTGAACTTGAATTTTGTTGTAGAGGAAGATACGGACATTGTAGAGCATATTCTGGGAAGCATGCTCATACTGCATCATCGTCAGGTAAGCCAGCCCGGACCGGAGCAGCGTAAACCCGACCATGCCAAGGCAGAGCAGGATAAGCAGCCCGCGTTCATTCGCCAGGTTCTGAACGGCATCATCACCGGCAATAAACGTATCGACGATACGCTGGGTGAGAAACGGGTTAACAATCATAAGCGACGAGCCGATCACGGAAAGACACAGCGCCAGTATGTACCTTGCCCGGTTTCCTTCGAGATTCTTCCATAACCATTTCAGTTCAAACATTCTGTCTAATCACCTGTTTCTCTTTTCTGATGGTTTTTTTTGATAAAGCAACAGAGAGCGAAAGCGCATACACCAGACCGTATGGAAAATTCAATAAACAAAGCGATTATACACCTATTTGAAGTTATTGAGGAGGCAGAAGAAGAAGATCGTACTGAAATAACTTAAGATTCTACTATTCAAGCTTGGAAAGAGCGTTAGCAGCAAGGTTGGCTAGCTCTGCACGGCTCTAGATAAAGCTGAATAAACTCAAGAGAGGGCGCCGCAGAATTCGCGGCGCCCCCCAAGATGCCTTTAGTAACCCGGAACTATATCACATTATTTGGCCTTATTATTGCGATACGATAATCTGGATACGAGTATTCCGATGCACCCAAGCACAATAAACAGCACGGCACGGACAGCTACCGATACATCGGGCAGGTCAACAAATATGATCTTCAGCAGCGTGATGAATAAGAATAATATGCCTGCCAGCCGCACCTTTTTCCGATTTGCCCATATCCCGAGCACCATGATGGCGATCGCATATGCTGCCCAAACAAAAGAAATGACTAAATGCTGCATTTCGTAGTTTAGATCACCAGTTAATGTACTTGTCAGCAGCGTAATAAACCACAAGATGAGGAGGGAATTGAGCCACAGGAGCCGCTGAAGCTGTACAGCCTTCTCCGTATACGTTCTCTTCAGCAGCTCGTAGAGGAAATACAGGGTCACAATCAGCAGCAGTCCCGACAAGCTTTCCATGGAGAAGAAAGCATCCAAGTCCCTGCTTAATATAGATAAAGCACCTGTGATGTATACGATTGTACCTGTTATCTGCTGGAGCTTGGACTTGAATCTGCTGCCGATTGCGACAGCCAAGAATCCCTGCACAATAAACATAAGACCAGTCACCGGCCCGTCGGTAATCTCATTAATCCAGAGAAATAGTGACAAGGTGGCAGCGGACATGGTTACAAACTTCTCCGCGCGGTTTCGCATAACCGCCATAATCGTCCAGAGCAAGTAGGCCACTCCAAGAAATAGAACAAATGCTTCGAAATAATAATCAATCGCCCTTACCCAGACACATGTGAATGAAAAGCTGACAAACAAGAGGGCGATCCGACTTGTTTCCTGCGTTTTACGTAAGACGAGGAGAGCAAACAAAGCGAGATGATGCAAGCTTACTGCTGCAACAAACGCTGCTCCTCCATGGTAGCGGTCAACCGTTCCCTCCGCTGTGCCAACAAAAAGAGAGAGATGGAGCAGGGAGAAGGCGACATAGAATAATTTATTGAACCGGTACTTCACAGAAACATATAGCAATGTGATGGAGAATATGGCTTCATACATCGTGAACACCCAGAAGTTGGGGATATCCGACACGACGAGAAAAGGGACAAGGAATCCTCCGAGCGCTGAGAGAATCATCATCGCTTCCGATTTATGCCTCATACTGATCCATACCCCTGCGGCTATGGCAAGCATATTCAGGCCAAAAGCTAATGCGGTCGGCAGCAATCCATAAAGCATATGAGCGGCGAAGATGGTAAGCATGCATAGGGATACAGAGGCGCCCAGCAGAACCTGCCCTAAAGCCGGTCTGTTCTTACGCATTTGCCTTTCCCCCTGCCAGAGCAGAAGACCTGCCGCCACCACTCCCACCAGGCATCTGACCGGTTCGGTTATGATTCCGGCAGATACCGCAGCTCCAAATCCCCATAAGACGCCTATAAGCAGTACAACGACGAAAATCCGCGGCAGCCATACTCGGCCAATAAGATGCTCCCAGTCCACCTCGCGTTTAACCGGCTCAGCGGTTTCTTTTGGAGGGGAAGGCTCTACAGGCCGGGCAGCCCTGACAGGCTGAATGGCAGGCTCATCTATCGGTACGCCGACCCTTCGCTTGAGATAGTTCACTTCATTCTGAAGACCGTTTATCCGGTCTTCGAGCTGTTTTATTTTATCCTGAATATTCATGCTCTGCCCCCTGGGTAATTGTCGTTAATTATCGGATAAGTCATTCGACATTATCTCACAATTTCCTTAATTTTCATATCCGCCCAGCTTTACTAGGACCGGCGGCTATGATCTCAGATGGCAGCTGATTCCTGTATTGTTGCATCTTGCTTAGAACTGCGATATTATTGCATCCTAGACTCACTACTGGAGGGCTAACCATGACATTTGAAGCAGGGCAAGTATTGGTATCCGATCAGGATTTTGAATCAGCTATCAAGCACAAGGTTTTGGTTCATGTTTCTCAGAATGGTGTCCGTCAGCGCCCGATCAATACGATAAGCGGATATAATGAGAAAACCATTACGCTTAGCGACGGCAAACGTATTCTCAGAGAAGCACATGTTTTCAGAACGCTAACGGAAGAAGAGAGCAAAGAGCAGCAGTAAGATTGCAGAGGGGAGGAGAAGCGATTCTCCTCTTTTCTGTTGCATGCATAAGACACGAATATATCCTGCAACCCAATGCCGCTGAAACAGCGGTTTTTCTCATTTATGGCTTGGCAACATTGTCAATGATTTGTTCGTTATACATAGAATTGACTATTCAATGGATCAGCCTTATGTCGTTACTACTTTAAAAAGGGGAGAGCCTTTAAGAGAGAGGTACACAGGCAGCGGCGGATACGGGGCTCATGACCCGAAGGAGTATGTTGATTTTATAAATTCTCTATTCGAGTCTATTCAGGAGGGCACGCTTCCTTACGGAGAATATAAAGTCTCTGGATATGCTGAGTTCCATCCCATATTCGCCGACACACAGGGAGGACAAACAGCGAACTACCTGCAAATGAAAGCGGATATTGAATTTGTTATGCGGGGGAATAAAGAGTAGCCGAGCGAATTGGTCGGGGAGGTTAGAATGAACCGGGTCGAACCATAAATTTTAACGAATCTCATCATCGCTATTAGTCCCGAAAAGGCCTTATTCAGGTCTGTAACGAACCTGAGCGTCGTTATTCCCCTAATATTTCAAGAAATATAACGAATAATGCCCATTAAGGCTGCTCAGGTTCGTTACAATTGAACAAGCTACGATTTTGCAGGTTTAACGACTGTCAGTTTCGTTAGACAAGCTGCGAGGGGGCTTTTCACATATTACTCATCATGCGCACTCTCACGCATGGTAAGCAGACTTACTCATGGCATAGTCCTATGACTGGCCGGATTATCTAAACCAGGCTTTGTCCAGATGGCTCATAAAGTTCGAGTCGTTCAAAGGGACGTTAGCTGAACCGAAGTTCGTTGTGTTTAATGCATTCCGGGCAGCAGCAGTCATGTCGTCCCAGCCGATCAGCGGCTGTGTTCCGCCAATTTGATTGGTAATAAACATGGCATGATTAATCGGCCAGGTGCTCTTGTACTCAATCTTCGGATGCGTTCCACTCGTGTTCGAGCTGCTTGGTGCTGCCTTCTTGAAATCCCCATGCTGGGAATAGGCAATAGACAGAATCTTCGGATTGACTGCTGCCGGATTATCTACCCAAACTACTGCCGCCTCCCAGTCATGTCTGTGGCCGAGTCCCGAGGACGGCGAGTCTTTAGGGAAATACCAGGCATACATAATTGCCCACACGCCATTGTACCATGTAGAACGGGAGTAGACTTGTCCGGTACTGGAGTTACAGCCAGCGCTGGAGCCGCCGGTCGGATTCAGACCTCCGCTTGTATTTCCTTGTGCATCTACAGCCGGGAATGGCACGCATCCGGTTGTAACCTTTAAGGTCGGTTGAAATAGCTTTGCCGCTTTCTGAGCGGTGGTAACTGGTATAACTTCTTTAAATCCAATGACATTAGTATGAGCGATCACAACTGCATTAGCTGTTGGAACCGCGTAGACAGAAACCAGCAGACACAGGATAAGCGCACACGAAAGTGTTTTCACTTTACGAACCAATATCATCGATACCTCCGTTTAATAGGCTCTTACATTCAGCTAAAATGAACTCCGGAGTCCTGCTGACTTTGTTACTATATAGCAGATATGTAAAAAATCAATAAACTCTAAATGAATAAATTGTAATTAACAGTATGAGTGACTCAAATGAGGGAAGTACATACAAAAAGCCACCCCATAAATAAGGGTGACTTCGATTGGAACTGCTATTGGTCTATCATGTTTAATGCAAATCAACTTGCTGGTTGATAGCCGTACCTTCTGTGTTCTTGTCAATCATCCTGCGGAACATGAACTTCATCATCTGGAACTTGTTGCCGGAGTCCCAATACTCGGCCGTTTCGGCTTGCACCTTGATGAGCACAAGATTTGGATCATCGGCTGTGGTATCGAGAATTTCCTCATAGGCCGGACTCCAGAATTCCTTGATCTTCTCACGGCTGTCTACGAGTTCTGCTTCTCCTCGGATGGATACATAGGATTTATCCGCATAAGCCACATTGACCTGCCTGTTATGGAGAATCTCATGGAATTTACTGGTGTCCTTCTTGGTCAGAAACCAAAGGTCTCCGTCAAACTCGACTTCCTGGGTTTTCATAGGGCGTGAAACCAGACCTTCGTCCGAGATTGTTGTCAGCATAGCCGTATCAATGTCACGGATTAAGTCCTTCACCTTCTCAACCGCCTCATGGTTATCCGTTACCGTATTCATTACCAAATCACCTCTTCAAAGTATGGTTTCAATAGTATTACACCTGTAAGGTGCTGCCAAACCACGCTTCAACTTCCGGAATTATAAATACTTGACCATTGATACCGAATTGCAGACAATGGAGAAAAAGGAAATTCAAGCTCGTCTAGTTCTACTGACTCATCCTTTCACCTGGTTCACCAAACGGAGGCGACACCATGGGAATTAGTCCCCGCATCATGAAATATAAGCTGGAGATACCAGCTACCCAAAAGCATTGGGTAAACAGAGCCTTGCTGCATGTACCGCCAGAAGGAACACCGCCTAAAGGCATCACTTTAATTACCGCACCGGCTGGCAGCGGCAAATCAACGGTTATGACGCAGCTTGTCCACCAATACAATCAGCAGACGGCATGGTATGCACTCGATGAGAACGATAATGATCTGCGCCGGTTCTGGCGGCACATCGTATATATGCTGCAGCCCTGTCTTGCAGCAGATGCGTGCGGCCGTTTACTGGCACTGCTCGCTGAGTATGCCGATCGTTCATTTGAGCCGTTCTTGGACCAGTTTCTGAACGAGCTCTTCGATACATCCGGTCCGGTCAGCGTAGCCCTGGATGACTACCATGTCATTACCAGGCAGGAGATTCACGCCAGTCTCAATTACTGGCTAAACCACCTGCCATCGAAGGTTCATGTGATGATCGCTTCACGCTCAGAGCCTCCGCTGGCGAATTTGCAAGCCTGGAACGTCAAGGGCAAGCTGCAGAGAATTGGATCGTTACAATTGGCATTTACAGTTGACCAGGCAGAGGAATTGTGTCAATCCATTCTGGGCCAGTCGCTCTCCAGTGATTGGTTGAGTTCGCTGGTCGCGCGTACCGAAGGCTGGGCTGCAGGTCTTCAGCTTGCTCTGATCACATTGAAGCAGCGGCCGAGCAAGCAGTGGTCCTATTGGCTTCATGACCAGGACATGGGCAATTATATTAAGGAATATCTTCTTAAGGTGGTCTGGAGCGGTCTGGACGAACCGACCAGACGGTTCTTGCTCGAAACCTCCGTATTAACGCGGTTTGATGCCAGGCTATGCGAGGAAGTGACGGGGCTGCCGGAGTGTGATGACAAGTTAGCCCTTTTGCAGGACAATGGTCTATTCCTCATATCTATTGGTCAAGGGTTCTATCGTTACCACCAGCTGGCAGGCGATTTCTATGAAGCCTTATTAAGGCAGCAATCCCCCGAGAGATGGAGCGAACTCAAGCGGAACGCCTGCCTGGCTTATGCTAGAGAGGGATGGTACGAAAAGGCAGTGGATTATGCCTTTACGGCCAAAGCATACGATTTGGCATCCGGTTTGCTTGATGAACATCTGCATGGTCTGGTTATGAAAGGGGAGTTCTCTCTTCTCGAGACATGGTTTAATCGTTTCCCCGAGGCGTTCCCGATACCAGCCAGACTGCGGCTCGTAAGCGCCTTTGTAAGTACGGTTCAGGGCAAGCATGAGGAAGCGGGCAGGGTGATGGAACATCTGGAAGAGGAGCTGCAGACTTCTCCCTCACAGTCTGAACAGCTGGATAGGATGAGCGGCTTGTTCTTCGTTAAAGTTAATCATGCCTTTCACTCCGGACAGTTTCAGGAATGGTTTCGCTTCTCCGAGGCTATTCATGAAAGGCTTCCGCATGACCCTGTCTTTTTTGATTTTAATTATAACTACAACCAGCCATTTGTCCGTTATACCTCATTTGGTCTGCATGGTGCCCTGACGGATACGACAGCGGAAATGGGGTGGAAAATAACGTCCCTCCTTAGCCGGAATGGATGGGAAGACTCGCTGATGTGTCAATATGTACTGCAGTCGCTGGCTGAAGGCTATTATGAATGGAATGAGCTTGACCGCTGCAGGGAATTGCTGGACCGGATTACCGCCGGGAAACGTTACTTGGAAGTGCCGGGACTGCTTGTTCCGGTAAGATTGACGATGGCCCGATTGTGTCTTCTCGAAGGAGACCGCACGGGTGCAAGAGCCGTAATCGACCAGACGCTAAGACGACTGGACCAACCATCTCAAAGCCCTTGGCGCAGGTCATTATTGATCTTTCTGGCCGATATAGATTTGGCGGAGGGAGCTGTTGACCATGCGGAGGCAAGACTGCACAGCGTGAACAGTTCCAGCAATCACCGTGTTCACCTGGGCGCAGTACAGGAGACCCTCACACTTGCCCGTCTGCTAATTGCCAGAGGGGAAACAGAGGAAGGGCATACTCTGTTGATGCGGCTCTCCCTGCTGGTCGAAGAATCCGGTATGGTTAATCTTGCTGTCTCGGTGATGATTCTGCAGGCCTTCGCGGATATTAAGCAGGGCAGATGCAAGGAAGCTTCGAGACGTATAAAGAAGGCTGTCCAGCGTGTAATGCCATTCCACTATGTGCGAACCTTCATAGATGAGGGAGAGTGGATGCGCAGTATATTAGAGGAGATGCTGGCTGTGTCAGCATTCGACCAACCGGAAATGAAAGCATACGCTGCTGCGCTTCTAACTACGATGACAGAGGAAATAGCTGACCAAAAGTCAGACCATCCGTCCGACACCAACGGGTTTGGGTTAACCGTTCAGGAAACCGAAGTTGTAAGGCTGCTTCATCTTGGCTATACCAATCGAGAGATATCGGAGCGGATGAGACTAACCCTTGGCACGGTCAAAGTGTATTTGAACCGGATCTACAGCAAACTGGGCGTTCGTACCCGTACCCAGGCCGTCCTGGTCACTACTCCGGCAGCCGCGGGTTACCTTTCCATCTCCGAGTAGTCCAAGCCAATAACAATACTAGGAAAATGTAATCAGCGCAGCTGCAGCATAGCGGGAACTATCCCGGGTGCTGCGGCTGCGCTGTGTGTGTTTTATCACGGATTGTTAACTTTGGTTAATTGTGGGCTGCTGGCTTCTCTGCTACGATGTCGAATAGGGTCGGAATTCACCTGAGCTGTAATTATGTCTTCTGTCCTAAAATCAGGCAGCATCACTATGTCGAAGGGGAGGTTTTATTTGCAAGTACTACGTAAAAAAGTGGCAGTCCTGCTTATATTCGCGCTGCTCATGCCGCAGCTTGGTATGAGGACTGCCGAGGCAGCTTTCATAGCGCCCGCTGTAATAAAAGCTGTTGGAGGAGGGGACAGACATTCCCTGCTTATCGCCGGAGACGGAACGGTCTGGACCCTGGGCGGCAACAGTGCCGGGGAACTAGGAGATGGGACAACACAGAAATCGTTTCGTCCTGTGCAGGTCACAAAGTCTGACGGTACTCCTCTAACAGGTGCAAAGCAGGTAACCGGCGGAGCTTATTTCTCACTAGCCTTGTTGAATGACGGCACCGTATGGGCATGGGGAAGAGGAGGCTATGGCTCTCTCGGGAACGGTCTGACAGACAATCAACACAGAGCTGTTCAGGTTGTTCAGTCCGACGGGACACCGATCAGCGGAGTGCGCAGTATTGCCGCGGGCAGCGGGCAGGCGCTGGCAGTTAAGGAGGATGGCTCGGTGTGGGGCTGGGGCTCCAATTCATCGGGTGAATTGACCGACTATGAGTACCGCATTAACCGGGCGGTTCGGTTGAAGGCGTCCAGCAGCTCTTACCTTACCGATGTGAAGGCCGTAGCCGCTGGCGAATACCACTCCATGGCCTTAAAGAATGATGGAACGGTCTGGGCATGGGGAAGCAACGTATTCGATGGGCTTGGCAACGGGTCCAGCAGCAATTCGGTCTATCCCGTGCGGGTCATCGACTCCTCGGATCAGCCTTTGAACAATGTGGTTGACATCGGCGCCCACCGCCTCGGAGGTCTCGCTTTGAAGGCGGACGGAACGGTCTGGAGCTGGGGTTATAATGAGAATTATAACCTGGGGGTAGGTGCAGATGTTACGAGCAGCAGCAAGGCGCTGCAGGTGCTGCAAGCCGGATCGGTTCCGCTTACCGATGTTGTGGCGTTAGCTGGCGGAAAACGGGTTACCATGGCACTTAAGAAGGATGGCTCCGTCTGGTGGTGGGGCATGCAGAACTCGAATCTTCGGGTTGCAATGCACCTTACAAGTAATGGAGCGCAAATGGCTGCCGGAGACAATCACGGCCTTGTCCTCAAGAAGGATGGGACGGTCTGGGGCGTAGGCTGGACAGATTCCGGACAATTAGGCATATCCTTTGCATCTCCCCAGATCTATGTCGGGTCTCCCGTTCAGGTCTATCCCGCAAGATCCCAGATAACCCTGAACAAGACACGGATGGATGCAGACGGGGCAAACAAAGCACTGGTCATGGTAACCTTACTTGAAGGGAGGGGCTTGCCAATTGGAAGAAGCGAAGGCATCGTACAACTCAGCTCGACACTTGGCCAGCTTGGACCGGTAACCGACCACGGCGATGGAACCTACTCCGCCGAATTAACAGCATCCATGGAATCGGGAACGGCGGTCATAACGGGAACGTTGAATGGGAATGCGATGAATACCACTGCAAGCCTGTATATGGCACCGCTGCCTCCTTCAATCGACCATTCAACCGTTACGGCAAGTCCGGCCTCGATTAGAGCTGACGGGAGCAGCACATCGACAATTACCGTGCAGCTGAAAGATGCCAACGGTAATTTGCTGAGCTCCGGAAGTCATAGCGTGCAGCTCAGTACAACTGGCGGAGTGCTTGGGACTGTACAAAACCACGGCAGCGGCAGATATTCCGCTTCATTAACTGCACCCACAACCGCTGGCTCTGCCACGGTTACAGCTGCGGTAGATGGTTCTTCCATCCGGCAAAAGGCATCCGTCCAGTTTGTTCCGGGTCCTGCATCAGCCGCTCAATCGCGTTTGACAGCAGATAGTGCGCGGCTGACAGCCGGGATTGGCACAACCAGTCTGGCGGTAAAGCTTATCGACGCACATGGCAATCCTCTAATTAGTGGAGGAGATACGATAGTCCTCAAGACTGACCATGGACACATCAGTGATGTGAAGGACCAGGGTGACGGTACCTATTCGGCCATATATACAGCCTCATCCAATACGGGTACAGCTGGATTATCCGCTGAGGTGAATGGGTCAAGGGTCCCGGGAATACTGAACATTCTTATTGTTCCGGGAGTTGCATCCCCTTCGGCATCGACTGTGGAAGCCGGTGATTCTTACCTGACAGCGAACGGCAGCAGCCAAACCTCTGTTACCGTTCAGCTGAAGGACGTCTACGGAAATCCGCTGACGGCAGGGGGAGATGTGGTTCTGGTTACTGCTACTGCAGGAAGCATCCGTTCGGTCAAGGATAACGGTGACGGCAGCTATACGGGGATTTTAACCTCAAGCACCTCGACTGGTACGTCCATGATCAGCGCTGAAGTGAACGGCGTACCACTCGGCGATTCCGCCCAGGTTGAATTCCTGCCTGGTGAACCCTCTGTCCAAGTATCTGAGCTGACGGCAGAGAGCTCAGAGCTCACAGCAAATGGTACAGAGTCTACAAGAATCCTTGTGCAGTTAAAGGATGAATACGGCAATCCTCTTCAGACTGGCGGTAATCAGGTTGTCTTGAAGACAACCGCAGGCGAGTTAAGCTCTGTGCTGGATCACCAGGACGGCACTTACTCAGCTGTTATGACCGCCGGAACTGCAGCAGGGACTGCTGAAATATCCGGCACTGTCGATGATAAGCCTCTGGCGGACAGTATTAAGGTACAGCTGCTCCCGGGGCCTCCTGCAGCAGACACATCACTGCTGTCGGTGAACCGCGGCATATTGACTAAGGATGAAGGAAGCAGCGCAGAAGTGTCGATCCAGCTTAAAGATGCTTTCGGTAACAATCTGACAACCGATAACAGCGCATATCAATTGAAGCTGGCTTCAACACTTGGCAGCCTCACGGAGCCTGTCTATGCAGGACAGGGACGTTATACGGCACAGCTTCATTCTCGGCAGGCCGGTGAAGCGGTAATCACGGCGACCATCAATGATGCCAGGCTGACAAGCAAAGCAGCCGTTACATTTGTCCCAGGCAAGCCATCGCTCGTGTCCTCAACAATCGATAGTGACCGTGAACGTTTGGTTGCGAACGGCATGGAGGCCGCACAGATTACGCTGCAGCTGAAGGATGTATCCGGGAATAACTTAACCGACGAACAATCCTTGTCATCATTAGTATTATTCAGTTCATTAGGCAGTATTTCAAATCCAGTCTACACAGGAGAAGGCAAATATTCCGCCCGGTTAACATCAACCCGATCGGGACGCGCAGACCTTACTGCTTTCCTCGATGGTTCTCTGCTGAATGCCAGCCTTAGTATCGAGTTTGTTCCAGACGTTGCGTCAGCTGTAGCCTCAGAGCTTGTGACTGACCGCACGTCTGTGCCGGCCAATGGTTCAGCGTATGCGTCGCTGACGATTAACGTCAGAGATGCGCACGGCAACCCTGCGCTCGGCGAAGTCCGGCTGCAGACCACTCATGGGACGGTCACAGAAGTAACGTACAGCAGACCTGGTACCTATACGGCCGAGCTTAGTTCTACAGAGGCCGGGATAGCTGACATTAAGGCTTGGATTGATGGAGAGCCTGTCCCAGGCAGCATGCAGGTGACGTTCTCGGATGGAATCTGGTTTACGCCAGCCTCCTATCAAATACCGGTCGGAGAATCTGTGCGGACCGTCGTTGAGGTCACTTATGACGGAGCGGCGTGGGACCGAACCTCTGACTCCAATTTCCGGTATGACGATGGGGTCATTCAGGTAGCTATGGCAGATGACGGTTATTGGTATATGACCGGTCTCCACACCGGCAAGACGGTGATTGAGGCCGTATATCAAGGCCAGTCAGGCATGCTCATCGCCAGCGCACCGGTCACCGTCTACACAGTACCAACCAAGCTGGTGCTTGAAGGCTCGCCGTATTCCATGAAGGAAGGCGGGTATGCGCAGATCAGCGTGATCGCGGAATATTCCGATGGAACGACGAAGGATGTGACCGCAGAGGCCGCATATAACGTGCATCATGCCAACATTGCGTCCGTTGACGCGTCGGGGAGGTTGCTGGGGCTGAGACCCGGACAATCGCAATTAACCGTAACCTTCGAAGGCTTAAGTGTTACAGCAGGCGTGGATGTTTCAGCTTCTGCCGCTCCTTCTCAACCAGAGACGGGAGGAGGAGGTGAAGGAGGTGGCGTTGCCGGGCCGACCACTCCAGTCCAGGTGCAGGAACCAGCCATAACGATAGAGCTGCAGCTTGATGGAAACAGCAGTCAGGTTATTCAGCTTCATCCGGATCAACTGGCGGCCGGCCGGATTGTAATTGAAACGAGTAAAGGAAACCGGGAATGGACGCTGCTAATGAAACGTTCTGCACTGGATCAACTCAGGCAGATGAATGCTGCTATGTCTCTGGAGTGGCGTACACCGCTTGGGACGATGATTCTTCCTCTCGCAAATCTTGACAGCCAGGGCTTATCCGCTGACTCGGAGGCTATCCGTATATCCATCCGTACAGCAGAGGATGAGATGCAGTCGAAGGTGAACAAGATGGCCAGCAGGCTGGGGGCCAGCCTGCTCATGAAGCCATTTATGCTGTCTGTTGAAGCATTGGATCAGAAGGGCTTAGCAGAGCTGCTGGTTATGAGCGGAGATAAGGTTACCTTCCTGCCCTCTGTGACCAACACTGGCGCAGGAAATGGCGTTACCGTCACGGCCGTAGATGGCCTCGCCGAAACGTTATCCTATGTCGCTATGCGAGGGAAGGGGCCAGATACGACGGAGCTTCGGCTGAATGCAGGAGTATGGTATACGCTGCTTGAGGTCCAAAATTCGTTCGTGGACATGCAAGAGCATTGGGCGAAGAGTGCAGCTGAACTGCTGGCGGCGAGACTTATTGTCCAGGGAACCGGCCAAGGCAAATTTGAGCCAGGACGACCGGTTACCCGGGTAGAGCTTGTCAGCATGCTGGCAAGAATGTTCGGCCTGGTCACGGACAATTCATCTGCAGCGTTTAGCGATGTTTCCGGTCGCTGGTACGCTGTGGACGTACAGGCAGCACAAGAGGCCGGCTGGATCGAAGGATATGCAGACGGAACGTTCCGTCCTGATGCAGCAGTATCCCGCCAGGAATTATTCGTTATTTTGGCTAGGGCGCTGCAGTCTCAGGGTTACGCAATAAATGAAGAAGGGGCGGACTTGCCTTATACGGATAAGGCATCGGTCGCTGCGTGGGCCGAGAGTTCAGTCCAGCAGCTTACCGCTGCAGGGTTTCTGACGGGAGACCAGGCGAATAACCTAAAGCCCGGCCGCTCTGCCACTCGTGCAGAAGCTGCCGTGATGCTTGTAAGGATGCTAGAGAGCATAGAGTTGGATCGTTAAAAGGGAAATCAGCAGGCATGCGTGCCTGCTGATTCAGACTGTCGACAAAGCCCCACTTCGGGGCTTTGTCTTGTTTC
>NZ_JAKGAO010000034.1 GCF_021532315.1 Paenibacillus tarimensis | reverse complement strand
GAAATACTCATTCCCGATATTGGCGGCTTTGGAAACCAGTTGTTCGCTACTCCTGAAGATCCTCCTACTTGGTCATCCCGAGTAGAACTTCCGACCGCTGCATCCGTTACGCCAAACTCACGTGTGTTAGTACGCCCGTTAAATTCGTTGACCGGTGCTTCAGGTGCTCCTGTCTTAGAAGGTATAGTTCTAGGCGGGAATTTTCGTTAACATCAATAAGAGCATAAGGAGCTGTCCCTTGTCATATGTGACGGAGGGCAGCTCCTTGTTTTGTTGATGAGACGGCTCAGGCTGACGCGCATCGGTTCCGGCGTTCCTTGCTCGATCGTATCCCGTTTCGTGATTCGGGCATCTATAACTTGAACGCATCTGATACACACTCGTCCAGCAAGGAATTTGCTGCAATGACTTCATCAGAGAATAGCCCAATCGTGCTGCTGGGATGTGTATGCATAAGTATCGTGATCACACGGAAGCCCTTCCGCTTCTTGGCTGGCACAAAAGTGTCAGCATACCACTCTGTATAACTGTCCATCCCGTCTGTTATAAATATTATGTCCGCCCTTTGATATGGATTAAGCTCTATTAGCTTTAGCCCTTCTTTTAGAGCCGCCTCAAAGTTAGTTCCGCCATTCAAAAAGGACTCGGCAAGCTCAATAAGTTGGCTGGCCTGTATCTTACCTTTTGGGAAGAGGTAGGTCTCCTTAACATGACTCGCAAACGGAATGTAAGCAAAATCACGGAGCTGCTTCTTCGCAATCGACATCAGTGCAAGCATGAAGCCTTTAGATAGCTCATCCTGAGATTGCATGCTCCCCGATTGGTCTAGGATAAGCACGATTGGCCCTCGCTTAAGTGATTCTTTCCCGCTTCGGTCCATCTGCATCAGTTTTCCTTCGGACCATTCCTTAAGAAAAACTCTCCTGCGTTCCGGAGATAGAAACTTAACCCATTCACTTGGCAATACCCTGGCGAGCTCCCCTCCTAAGGTTATCTCACCATATTGCATGCTCTCTTTATGCTTTTGCCGTTGTTTTATTTGGGCCGTTTGGATGAATCTCCCCGCATGTTCCATGATCTTTTTTAGCTTGGGATGATGTCTCAGTTTCTCAGCAAGCAGAAGTTTATCCTGAAGCGGGATACGGCTTAATTCCTGCCTGCCCTGCTGGCTACGGAGACCGCCCATCATGCGATCCAACGCCTCAAGTGTTTCTTTCGTCTGTTTAGTCGCCTCATGTAAGTGTCTATCTAAATTAGCCTTACTCCCTCTTATACTAGAAGCTCCTGATGAGGAAGATAATTCAGTACCTCTATAATTGAACTGCTGAAGAAGCTTGTCTGCTAAAATAATCGTGGCAACCGCAGCAGCCAGGTCATTTAACTTGGTTAGATCCCTTAGTTCGGCTATTGACACTTGTATCAGTAAGAATGAAATCCACGGCTCATTGGTTACAGCAACGGGCGAGATATTTTGCCGCAAACGGGGATTTTCTTGAAAGAGCAGCATAAACATATCTGCTAGCAAGGACGGAAAGCTACTATATGTCGTTGAGCCCGCTCTCGCTTTTTCTTGAAGGGACCTTGAAACTTGAAACAAAAACGCCCAACGTTTCTCCTCCAGATAATCCGTTTCAAGTACGTAATGAAACTCCATCGTGACCTCCAGCTAGAGCTTTAGTACCTTTGCGGCGACTATTTTTCTGGTGTCATCTATCCATTCACTTAGGGCCTTTACAACTGAATCATGCTCGTGAATCCCTTCTCGCCTAAGCATTTGATCCAAGGCCTTGCAATCCTTGTTGAGCTTCTCCACCTTATTTAACACCTCTAAACCACTGACAGCATCTGATATTTCTATCCCATTTAACTGCTGGATTTGATGGCTCATCTCTTGAATTTGGGCACGGATATGATCAATTCGTTTATTAGCTGTATCGTTCTGGTACCGCCTGATTACATCACTTATCTTATCTCTTTCTTCTGGCTTATCCCACAGGCTATGTATGAGTACGGACAGATTATCGCATGTAACCTGTTTGAAGCCCTGCAAAAATGCATGCGCTTGAAGCAAACGAACCGATTGCATATATCTTCGATCTGAAATAACGATACCTTGCTGATAAAGCTCTTGGCGGATCGAAGTAATTGAAGAAAGCACGGTGTCGTGAATCGGTAACTTTGCAACCTCCTGTTGCATTTTGGAAAGCTCCTTAAGTGTCAGGGCAGGCTTTGGGGTCGGTGTGTGATCAAGCCCGCCTGTAAGCATCGTCATAAAACCGCGGTCACTTTTTATATAGCCGAGTTCGACTCTGAGTTGAAACCGGTCATAGAGGGCTTCCAGCCCTTCGCCTTCCATAGGATATTCATTCGATGCACCAATCATCGTCATTAAAGGGATACGAAGCGCCTTACCGTTGTTATAAAACAGCCGTTCATTTATCGCAGTTAGAAAGCTGTTTAGTAATGCTGAGTTCGCTTTGAAGATTTCATCGAGAAAAACAAGCTCTGCCGCAGGCATTTTCCCTTCAACTTGACGAATATATTGATCATTCTCTAGTCCCTTCAAACTAACTGGGCCAAATACTTCGTCGGGTGTTGTAAACATGCCTAGTTGCCATTGAAAATAGTTTAAGCCGGTAATGAGGGAGGCGAATTCAGATACGATAGCTGTCTTAGCAGTTCCTGGAGGTGAAATAAGGAGTAAATGCTTCTTCGATAGCAGCGCTATCAAGAGCAGGTCGACAATTTCTTCTCTCTCTACAAATTTACTTGATAAATAGGATTGAATAGAGCGCAGCTTTCTTAATGACATTCGTAAGAGATTCCCTTCTATGGATTGGAATCTTATTATAACGAAAGATAAGCGCGAATATCGAAATGGGTATTTCGTCAAAAAAGATGATTTTGGCAATCTAATCTGTGGATAACTCTAGTATTCTCCCTGCATGTCTCCTGTTTTTCTCCTTCATTCGCAAGTAATCGCCTATTTACATAGTTGACTGCTGCGACTGCTTTCACATGCCTTGTATCCTTATACTGTCATTGAATGGAGTTCATTAGCTCGTAGAAGTATTGAGGTTCATGAGTCTTGTTAAGACGATACCAAGCGTCTAATGTTTGGGGAGACCAAACATCCAGCGCTTCTAAAACATGAACAGAAAATTCTAATGGTGCTACACCGGATGCAGTAATCAATCTACCATCGGTGACAGCAGATTCCGCTTTGTAATATTCTTGGCCCGTGTAAGAAGGGCAAACCATTTTAAGGTAGTCCAAATTATTGCTTGTGTGCGAGCGTGAATCTAACAATCCGGCTTGAGCAAGTCCTAAGGTAGCACCGCATATTGCTCCAACGACTACCCCTTCCTTTAAACACATCTCGGCAACTTTTAATAGGGGTACGTGAACAGGTTCAGTCCATGTATTTCCACCAGGTAAAATCAGTGCCTCTATGCCTTTAATGCTGCACTCACCCACTTTAATATCAGGCATTATCTTTAATCCGCCCATTGTCGTTACTGGAGTTTTGTCTATTCCAACAGTGACTAGTTTTACTGGAGCCAGCCCCGGTCTGAAGTATCTTCCAGAGTTCAGTTCGGCGGCTAAATAACCAATTTCCCAATCGGACATGGTATCAAACACATAAAGATATACGGTATTATTCATTTTCAGGTCTCCTCATAAAGTTCATTAGGTAACAGCAGCCTTTCATCTATAATGAATGGCTATCCTCATCATAAAACAACTTCACTGACAACTGCTGTCAGTGAAGTTGTTTACCCCGTTAATGACTTCGTCCCGAACTTCCCGGAGTGCTTTGCATGCCAGCCTAGCTGTTTAGCGAGCTCATCCCTTAGGCTGGAGTGATGGTACTAATCAAACTCAACCGCTCCCGCCATGCAGACGCCGATCGGCTTCAGCACATGCACATGCATGACCTCGATCGTTTCGGCATGAGCATCCAGCATTTCTTGCAGTTCATCATCAGTAAAACAATACGTAAAGATCACCCAGAAACCCGAATCACAAAATATTACTAGTCCTATCTCGAGATAATTATACAATGCCAAAAGATTTGTATTGAGGGCTAGCAGCTCCCTGAACTACGATGATGGCGAGCGGCGGCCGGCACCGTATCCCCGATCGGGAAAGGAGAATGCGAATAATAGAGATTTAATAACAGAGAATGAGGACTGTAGTCTGAAGATCGGTTTGTCCATCCTAAATCATTTGGAGGTTAAAAAATATGTCTAGCAGAACCCTTAGGTACGCTCTTCTATTGACCATGATCGTTTCTCTGAGCATAGCTTCCATAGTAAGTGCAGCTGTCATCAATCATCACCAAGTGGTAGGATTCAAGGAAGTGACCCCGACTACAGTTACTCAAAAAGCAGCGAAACTCTTTCAACCCACATTAAAGGTTTCTAATGCGTGTGTGCCCTTCCCTGCAGTAGATGTGAATGGTAATACCAGTGGCGGTTTGGCCCCTTCAGGATCACCTAGCGGAGAGTGCAGCTCCAGCATTGGCCAAGTATATGAACGTTCAGCATGGTACAATGGCGTGTGGGCAATTATGTATTCTTGGTATTTCCCTAAAGACGGTCCAATTACGCAAGCGGGCCACAGACATGACTGGGAAGCCGTTGTCGTGTGGGTAGATAATCCTGCAGCTGCGAATCCAAAAATTCTGTCCATCGCAGCTTCTCAGCACGGCAAATTCGTGAATAAAGCTCCTAGCACCTCCAACACGAATGGAACTCATCCTAAGATTGAATATAAGAGTATCTTCCCGCTGAACAACGCCCTATATCATACGAGTACCGATGGCGGCTATCAACCGCTAATTGGCTGGAACGATTTATCTGCTGCCGCAAGACATGCATTAAATACAACCAGCTTCGAGGATGCCAACGTTCCTATGAATGACGCTAACTTCCAATCCAATCTTGCGAAAGCTTGGTTCCAATAAGCGATTCAAGCTTGCGACCTGCTTATTAAGCAGGTCGTTTTTTCTTTCTTCTAGCCAAGGCCTGGGGGTGATGGTGCGAAGCGAATAGCATCATTTGCGCTGTCGAGATGTGGCCACCACTGCCGGTACGGGTTTTCCAGTTCATTCTACCCGCGGCCTGCGTCCGGCTCATGGTTCGACCGGCCGCGGCGCTTGGTCCATCTTCTCGCCCGGAGCATTCGCTAGAAACACTCGACCAGCTGCCAAGTGTAAAAACCCGCTTGCTGTCTTATGCCCAAATCCTCAGCTTCCGAAATGATTCGCAACCCACAGCCGACCGGTTCCCGCTTCCTCGAACAAGTCGACGAAATGGTTCCCGCTGCCGACGGTCCAGAGATTCTCCAGATACTCGTTGATCGGGTTGACCTTAGGCTCATAGTCGAATTCGTCGCCTGTTTTCTTGCGGACCAGCGAGTCAGCAAATTCTCTTCTTTTCCCCAACCCATTCATTCATTAATCTGAGTTAACATTCATCGGCCTATAGTTTCCGTCCTTAGCGTTACTTGACCCACTTCCTCGGCATACGCAACATTATCCAACATTCCTCTGCATTTAATGATATTCCAATAAACAAGGTTTTATTTATAACCCCCTATTTTTTTCCTGTTATTGGATAGCTTATATTAACTACTCCCTGTATCTGGACAACTCGTAATTTCCCTACCTATCTACTCTTGAGAATGCAACAAACTAGCATAGGCATGAATAAAAATAGTCCAAGCCTCGGTTAAGAAGCTTGGACATTCTTATAGCAATTCTCAGCCCACTGTACCATCCCTCACCAACAGTGAACAGCACTCCACATGTGTTGTGTAGACAGTGAAAACAGTTAAAGGAATAGCATTTGCTCAGTAAAAGAGCGGTGACAAAGTCGCCGCTCCCAAATCGTATGTGATTTTATACTTTCAAAAGGTCTTTAATTGATACCTTAGCACTCCTCATCTTTATCTTTACCATCTTTGAAAAATCTATTTTGAAAGGATAGTACAAATTCTTGTGCTACTTTTTGTGAAAGAAAACTTATCATTTCTGTTGTAAATACTGGGTATTTGTCTGGAGGAAACTTAGCGACCATCTCATCCATAGCATTTTGAGTAATAGTGTGAATCCTTCTGCTGACTGTTACTTTATCGATCCTTTGAAATAATAGCTTCATACGCTCTCGAAATTTAGATTCATCAATATCATCTGAGCAATATTGTTTTAATTCCCTAGGCGATATGGTTAATGGAGCATCATATATAACTACTTCATTTGTTACTAGATTATAATGATAGCTCTCATATAACTCCATTCCATCGTAATCATTACTTAGAGTTACAACAAATTTAAACTCATTAAACAACTCAACATATACAAACAAGCACTTTGTCTTGGCATTTCCAATTAATACTATCGAGTGCAGAATCTCTTCAGCTTCTTTATAAAACACTTCTCTTCTAGGATAAAAATACTTAATACTGTCACAATTCTCTTTACTCTCAATAAATGGGAGTAGATGTTTAATTACTGAAGGGTCTCCGCCTTTATCAACAAAATAATTAACAGCCATTTTGCATATTGCCCTTTTTATATCTATTCCGCCAAATGTTAGGCCGATAGTGACTGACTCCAGATACTTTTTTCCTTTTTTATGATTGTGTAATGCTTTTTCAATGTCCATCTCAGGATAACTTCTTTGTAATCCCTTTAATACCTTAGTAGCTTCGCCAACAGAAGAAGCTTCTATATGAATAACCTTTTCACCTTTTTCGATATACGGTCTAGCCCACTTTATTTTTCCACCTGGTTCAATTATAACTTCTCTATCTCTATATTTACCCTTGATATTTTGGGGTTCACCTCTGTCTCTCTTAATATCTAAGAGATTTGCAATCGGATTTAATTGCTTCGATAGTTGATGATCTATGTCACTTCCAAACCTAGAATTGCAATCTTTACACATTAATTTCTTTGACTTCAATTTACCACCAATTGAATTTAGAAGAATATGCTCTTCAGTTTCGTTGTCTTTCGTTAATTTAATATCACAAATATAGCAATTCAATTCTATCCCCTACTTATCCACTCAATCTCTACAATAAAAGACCAGAATTTTACATATAACTTTCTTTAGTTAGGTAACTCTTGTTTTGCTGTCTCTAATTTCTGTATCAGATTAAAGTCATCTTTGATGGCTTGACATACAATGTCTCTATCTACATCCAAATAGATGCATAATTCATAAAACAGTACAGTATGAAGCCTTATGTTTGCAAAATATAATCCCCAATCCTTAAGTAAATACTCAGGTTTATCACCGAAATGAGTATAATAGTCTCTCGATTTAGTAACATCTCCCGCAAATGCTTTCATTTTCTGATTACTCTCGAAAATTATACCTCTAACATCCTCATCTAAATCCCTGAGCGTGTCCCTAACCCGTCTTTCGAAACCGTGGTGGTGAGCGTAAGCTAAAGTACTCGCTAATTTACTTCTGAAACCCGCCTCAGTGTTCGCTGGAATGGATTCCAACATAATACCTTTTATTGGTTCATAATCCGCATCACTTAAAAACTTTCCAGCATCACCAGAAGTTTCTCTATGATAGCTCTCAATTGCCTTAGCATAATTTAAAAACTTAGTTTCCCAATCTGCCCCAGCATCGTATATATTACGTAGATAAATTTTCTTAGGCGAGTTTATCTCTTTTTTAAACCAATTGTTAATAACTGTTTGTATCTTTCCCTCGATTTTCTTGTAATCAATAAAAAGCTCAGCTGGGTGAATTTTTTTCTCTTTATATTCTTCCATCGGTAGTAAATAGAGCTCAATCTTTTCCCTTATGTTTTTTTCACTGTTGATTATATCTCCCTTAAACTCTATGCGCTTAGGGTAGATAGCCCTGTTACTCAGCAGACTAAGCAAATCCTGTAATTCGTGAATGTTTTCAAGAAACCATTCAAGTCCTTTATTTTCGTTGGGGATTATTTGAAGAGAGCCAATATGCTGAAAAATCTTAGTTTTAAACATTTCACCGTCTGTATTAAAGTGGTAGTTTGCTTTAATTGTTGCTTCAAGGCTTTCTACATATGCTTCAAATATTGGCGGGAACCTATATGTAGTACCAAAGCGTTTTAGTTTTTGACCCTCATCAAACTCATATATTTCTTCAAATGGGTTGTACCTCATCCATTCCTCGATATGCGAATAGTTAACTGAGACAGAATGAAAATTCATCTCTTCAACTGATTCATAATGGCTACCTATCAACATTTTATTAAATGTTAATTTTGACGTTACTATCCCTGACATCTTAAGCTTCGTTTCGAAACCATCATATAGAGTGATAGTTTTATTTCCATCACATTCCCCTAGTACGAAATCATATTTTTGAGCATCCATTCCATAAGTATTATGCACTGAACTTAGGGTATCAAACAGTTCTAAATTAATACCCTCCATTGAATACGTTAAAATTCCCGCAACTCTTTTATCGGGATTGTTTGGTTTCCACCAAAAACCTCGGTATTCAAAGCTATCATACATGCTTAATTTTTTCGCCAAATTATTCACCTCAAAACGATATTTTTTTAATATTCTTATTTGATTCTTAAATGACCTTCACTTTGAATCCATGAATAAAGCCATTGAACTGTTATTCCGTAATAATCAAAATAGCGCACAATATCTTTTATGTTTGAATATCCATACCAGTCGTTTTGATGGGTAAGCTCAACATTCTTTTTTGCAATACAAGATAGTTCCTGATCTTCCGAATCGCACAGAAGAACAGATGCTAGGTATAATTGCCAACAATTATCTTCATTGATGGGTATTTCTTTAATAGTTCTAGATAACAGTCTTTCCAAATCTAATACACTACACTTTTTCTGATTTTCAAGAAAATAGTTTATTATCGAGAAAACAGTGATATTTTTATATTCACCACTTAATAGCCCCGATGAAGAAACTAATACATGCTCTGTCTCATTTTTTATAAATTGTAATAGTACCTCATCGGAAGTGGGAAGACTCCTGTGTGTATCCTCCCATTCTTCTTTCCAAGCATCTAAGCCAAGATGTAAAGCTATTGCTCTAGCAGTCATGATTGAAATTTGTGAAGTTATAACGTGAGATTCATTCGTTAAATTAAAGAAGGGGGGGAGAGGCCAAATAAATTTATCTTTGTATGTTATCCTTCCATGAGCTATGGAATTGCGAATTTTTACAAGTTTGTTTATTAAAGCATAGGTTTGATCGTCAAGAATACCGTATTTCTTGAGAAAGTAGTTTATTTTAGTTGCAATTGAAGCCTCGTCACTTACAAGTATCTCCTTTAGTAAATTGAACTTAGAATTTACAGTATTCTCAAGATTATTCCCTCTTTGATTGAGTGTTTCTGTAGCAAATGATATCAAAAATTCCTTTGTCTTTTCATGGGCTTCTCTTTTAAAGTCTTCATAGTAATATCCCACGAGTAGTTCAAAGATATGGAAGTGAGTAAGGATTGCCTCGTCATGAAATGTATTCACTTCGCTTTCAAATTCCATATATAATGCTTTTCGCCATCTATCTAATAAAGTTATAATTAACGATCTAAACTCTCTTTTCTCTAATTTTTCAAGAAGGATATTTAAATCATTGGAGTAATCATAACCTTCAAATAAAAACTTACCTCGTGAAACTTCTTCTTCAGGAAACTTCGATTTGTCATCTACAATATGCTGTTCACTTCGTGTAAGCTGATAGACGGTAAATAGACGACCTGTAAAATAAGTCAGTATTCCTTCTATGACCAACAAGTCTGGGCGGATATACCGTTTTATCTCAAGTGGGCCATCGATTTCATCGATTTCTTTAATACTTTCAATGATAAGTTGACCTTCAGAAGTGTAGACATTAGTGCCGTTAAATCTAAATGCAACGTCAATGTCTATATGTTCATCATCAGATAATTCAAAAAAATCCTTGCAATGAATAATTCTTTCCATGTTATGTACACCACTTTTACTCATTTATTTTAAAATACGATAAGTTTTGTTATATGCCAATGCCATTTCACCACTCTGATTATATCATCCCCAGACATTACCAAGCTTTAATTTTTATTATCCCCCCACCCAGTGACTAGTGAAAAAGTTATTACTTATGTGCCGCAGTTAAGGCTCACTATACCCGCCTGAAAATTTTACAAAGTCCATCTGTACGCACAAAGAAACCCCAACCAGATCGGCGGGGCGTGACTGATATTGAAATGAAAATTGCCATTATCCTAATCTCTATCAAATAAAATGCTTGAAAAAGTGCCCTATTCTTCCTATCTGCTCCCGACAAAAACCTTATTTCCCCTAGTTACCATCGTGAAAGACCCCAAATACATTAGCTTGCCTTTGCCCATACCTTTCAAAATATGAACGAACATTTCTGCTTCCCTCAGAAGCTTCGAAGCCTTCTGTAGAGCGATCAGGAACTCACTATCTGTTCAATGGAAGTAGGCTTGAATAATTAAAAGCCGTAGTACGTCGATTCATACATGCGCAATCTAAAGGCAGCTTTTCGATGAGGGTTAAATATTAGGTATACAATGTAATATTGTGTCCATAATTAGTATGAAACTTCATATCATCTATACCCGTGGTTACAGGAGAACACGTTAAAAACTGGCTCGACTTTCACCAGTCGATGTAGCCCCGTTAGATGGTTAGTAATGAGTTTTGAGTTAGTAACTCAACCTCAGATTCTACTTAAGTAGCCCGTCACGGTTGCCGATAGGCAAGGGAGTCATGATAGAGCTGTACGTAAGTACACACGTGGTAAAGCCGTACCTGAGCACGTCAGATGTCATGTAGGAAACCTCAATCCACCTGTTTCCTTTACTCTTCCCCCTTGTGGGGGGGAGTAATGTTTCCTTATCCACCTGTTTTCCCTCAAAACACAAATACAAATACTTATAAACAAGGCGATAGCCCCGTGAGCGCAGCGGAGCGAACCCTCTGAGCGAAGCGAAGCCTTGACCAAGCGAAGCGCAGGGCAAGAGATAAATAACTACTCCACGGCGGGAAATGCAATAGAAAGCAAAGCTCTATATTCCACAATGGTATAAATAAAATTTACCTTCGGACAATCTATCAGAAAATGAAATTATCTTTTCGAATTGCTTAATGATTTCATGTCGATTATAAACTAACTTTTCATAATAACCCGATTGTTCCCCATCCTCAATCATAACAAATTCTCCTGTAAGCTCCAATACTGTCGGTGAGTTCAGAAATAAATCTCTCCAAGAGGAAAATACACTTTTTAAGTTCCTAGCAGAAACCTCATCAAAAAGAGTCACGCCGTGATAGTTAATCCCTGCACCAGCTGGTGTCCCATGTAAAGCTGGATTTCTACTCGGAATCCATTTTAATGTATCACTAACGTACTGAACAATGTCATCATGTATCACTACACTATCTATAACTTTAGGATTCTTTTCTCTATTCATCCAAAATTGTTCTACATCTATTGTAATAGGAATGAGATAAAACTCATGTTCTAGTGCCATCTAAATCCTCCCAAGACTTTATAACTTCTCCTTTTCCCCACCTGTTGTTTTCAGATGTAAGGTTCATAATCCCTTTCATATGACACATTCGTTTCTTCATATGTCGGTATATCTAACAGTTGCACTTTCTTAATATCCATGTGTAAAAAATCGTTTGCTAGTATTTTTACTATTCTATCAATACTCATCATATCCCAATCTTCTGAAAGCTTTGACCATACATAAATGTAGGTAGGCTTGTGGCCTTTATCATTCATCGGTGCAAAGTGGTCAACTTGACATAAGATATCTTCTTCATCCCTCGGATATATATAACTATAGTCGATGTCCTTATTTCCTTTTATGAACTCTTCAATCTCGTCACAAAATTCTTTGTCTTCTGTTTTATCAAGTTCATTATTCAATAAATTTAAGAGACAGGGCTGAGTTAATAAATCGAAATATCCTAAAAAGTTATTTTTGTCCTTGTCAGAAAACAATGTAATTTCATCATTACAACTTTTGTCGCAGAATCCATATACTCCATACCAAAATAGCCAGTGTCGAACATGTACATATATAGTGTCTGTAATATTCAATCCCCCCGATACTTAAATATTAATATCTGAAACTGACTTATGCTTATTTTAATTCCAGTATCCCACAAGACATTTCTTCAACACAACTTCTTATCAAAATTGGTTCGCACCTTTCTTCCTATATAGAGTGACCACTACTAGTAGGAGGGGATGACATCATGAAAATCAAACGAACCTTTACTGGAACGTCCAACTTAGAGGACATCTTACTATCCATTCTGAGTAGTCAAATTGACAAAGTTATCGGTACTTCTTACCATAAAGAAAGAGCAAATGCTGTTCCTTCTGAATCGGACACGGAAGGGACGGTAAGGTAATATGAGAGTTGCTATATATGCACGTGTGAGTACAAAAAGAGACGCTCAGAAGAACAGTCTTGAGAATCAGATTTCATTTGCGACTTCAATAGCCACCCAAAGTGGTTGGACTGTTGTTCGGCAATACGTGGACAACGGAATCAGCGGGGCTACTAGAGAGAAACGAGCAGAACTACTTCAGTTACTTCAAGACGCAAAAAAGAATAAGTTTGATGCTGTAATTGCAAAGTCGGTTTCGAGGCTAGGCAGAAACACCATTGAAAATCTTCTGACTGCCCGTGAAATTGAAAATCAAGGAATCCGCTTAATCTTACCTGAAGATTGTTACGACTCTGAGACAGGAGGAGCAAGCAAACTAAACTTTAATCTGAGAGCGGTACTTGCAGAAGAAGAAAGTTCCAAATCCTCGGAAAGAATAAAAATGGGTTTGAGAGCGAGTGCAGTGCAAGGAGTTTACAAGGCTTCTCTTCCCGCTTTTGGTTACAAGAGGGACAGCACGGGCAAACGACTTGAACTTGATGAAGAGTATGCTCCTATCGTTAGAGAAATCTTCGACCTTTATCTTTATCAGGATTGGGGTATGTACAAAATTAGCAATTATCTAATTGACAAAGGAATCCCCACTCCTAGAGCAGTATCGGGCGGTAGTAATGCAGGAACTTTATGGGGACAAAGTACAATAAGATTGATTCTAAAAAACATTGTTTATACGGGTACTCTTGTCCATCATCAGGAAGAAACAAGAGATTTTATATCGAAGAAACGTAAGAAGGTAGACCCAAAACAACAAATCGTTCATGAAAATGCCCACCCTGCTATTATTTCGATGGATGAACGTATCATGGCACTAGAAAAGATGAAACAAAAAGGGCAAAACAAAAGCAACGGGAATGAAAGCTTATTTGCTCACATCGCCGTTTGCGCTGATTGCGGTAAAGGGATGACCTTCCGTAAGGACAGAAGAAAGAAGGACGGAGGGGCTTATGTATGACCTTGCTCTAAAAAAATGGACAGCTTGAATCCCTCTTCAAACCCATTAGACAATCGAAACTATTGCTGAATGTCGTAGGCAAAAGGTGGTACATATCCGTTAGAAGAATGCGTACGGCGCCGGTTGTAAAACAGCTCAATATATTCGAATATGGCTTTCTTAGCCTCTGTTCTCGTCTTGAAGTTGTGCTCGTTGAGCCATTCCATCTTGAGTTTCCCCCAGAACGATTCCATTGGGGAATTATCGTGACAATTGCCTTTCCTGCTCATACTGCAGATGAATCCATGTTTCTTCAATAGCTGTTGGTATTCCTTGCTGGCATATTGTACACCACGATCTGAATGCACAATAACGCCAGTTGCAGCACCTGTTCGACCAATAGCCTGCTTCAGTGCAGCTGATATGAGATCAGTCTTCATGCTACTATCCATTGCCCAACCTATCAGCTTTCGACCATGAAGATCCATGACACCAGCGAGATAAAGCCATCCTTCCGCTGTTGGAATATACGTAATATCTGACAACCATTTTTCATTTGCTTTACTTGTCCGAAAATCCTGCGCGATAAGATTCTCGGCTACAGGAAGATTATGATTGGAGTTAGTTGTCGCCTTGTATTTCTTCACTACCTTGGATCGGATACCGTTTGCTTTCATTAGACGAGCCACACGGCCTCTGCTAGCCTTCTTCTCAGGAGGCAGATTCTTCGTAATCTGTGGTGATCCGTAAATTTTGTGACTCTTCTCATGTATGTCTTTAATCGCCTCTAGCAACTCGCGATTCTCTTGGCCCCGCTTGCTTACAGGACGAGTTATATGTGCATAGTAGCCGCTTCTTGATACCTTGAGGGCCTGGCACATCTTCGCAATCCGAAATTCGAAGCGGTGTTTAAAGATGAACTCGAATGTGTTTATTTCAGATTTTTCGCGAAGTAGGCCGCTGCTTTTTTTAGGATTTCATTCTCTTCCTTTAGATCGGCAAGTTGCTTTCGGAGTTTGCGCAGTTCCTCATCCTCCGGCTTCAAGTTTCCCTTGCCTGGAAAGGCATTGCTGCCGTCTTGCTTATAACTCTGGACCCAGTCTCGAACCGTAGTATAATGAACACCCAGCTCTGTTGCGGATTCTCGAATGGTTGACTCTCCACCCAAGATTCGTAGTGCGACCTGCTCTTTAAATGCTTTATCGAATTTCTTCTGCCCCATGTAAATCCCTCCATCTATTATTATAGAGGGTTTCTACGTGTCCATCTATTCGGGGCAGGGTCAAAGTTTACGATGAAGATGAGGTAGCATTGTTGTTCGAACTACTAGAAAAGGAACCAATGAAATGGCGTATCATGATCATGCTCGCAATAACAACAGCACTTCGCCGTGGTGAATTGGTAGGCTTGGAGTGGAAGCACATCTCGCTTGATAAGGGCATCATTGAAGTCAAGCAAAGCATTTCTCATTCAATTAATGGCGAACGAATCATAACTGAACCAAAAACTGTTAAGTCAAACCGAAAGGTAAGCTTATCTGATACTGTAATCGAACACCTCAAAGAATATTATTTAGAAGCGCGAAAAAAACGTCTGGCCCTAGGTGATGCTTGGAAAGGCGGAGACCACTTCTTTGTCTTTTCTAATGATGAAGGAATAGCTTATTATCCAGAGACACCTTATCTATGGTTTCGAGCATTTCTAAAAAAACACGGATTAAAATACATTAGGTTCCACGATCTTCGCCACACGAGTGCCACCTTATTGATCAACAAAGGCGTACATGCCAAACTCATATCGGAACGCTTGGGGCATTCCAATATTTCTACCACAATGAACATCTATGGGCATGCCTTACAGTCAGCGGACAGGGATGCAGCGAATAAACTGGATTCGTTGGTGCCACCAAAGAAAGAAAAGAAGAATGGTTAGATAAGGCTGTGCTGGATCTTCCAGCGCGGCCTATTTTTATATCCATGGCACTATAGAAAGGATCTAGGACACTTAAACGCCTCTAAAATAGTTGTTGCAATAAAACAAAAGAAAAAAAGCGATCACCCACCGCCAAAAAGGTTGACCGCCTTACGCTGGGCTCGCTTTCTTCTCCACTGAAACATTGCACCCTCACCGTGAACTAGCCCACAAACTTTTTTCACATATAACGGTCTGGCACCCGTTTATTCAACCATAATACATCTATTTCTTTTCAACAAGCTGATTCAATTACAATATCACTCAACCATGTCATCAACACATTCCACTTTGACTAGTTCAGACTTAGGAACTGCAATAGGACAAGAACAATGAATCTTACCCTCTGCAAACTTCCCTACACATTTTTCATGCCGTCCGAGCTGTTTGGCATGCTTGCTCTTGCGCTGGATCACCCTTTCTCGATGATGACGGTAATATGCTCGAGTCCGAGTACTAGATTTGAAACATGGATTATCCCTAAACGAGGAATGTGTTGAAGTAAATAAATAAAACTCAAACCAACCCTTGCCTTGCACCAGTTAATGCCTTAAATTAACTTTATAGCCTTTAATAATCTACAAAAAGGTAAGGTGCACATGAACGAGTTTATCGAAATAAGAACGGTTACAAGTATAGCTGAGTATTTAACTCATATCTCTGAGTATAATAATAATCGTAGGCAAATTTGGTATAGGGGGCAAGCAAGCTCAGATGATACCTATAAGCTCTTGCCTGGGATCTATAGAGAACCTTATTCGCTTGAATGTGAATTGGATTTTTACCACAGCTTCAAAGCAAGAGCCATCCCTTTTATCGATTTTTCACCTTCTTCTAACTGGGATTGGCAGTTTTTAATGCAACATTATGGACTACCAACACGATTTCTCGATTGGACAGAAGATGCACTTATTGCAATCGCATTTGCCGTTTTATTCAGAAAAGAACATCATCAAAATCATGATGCTGTGGTTTGGTGCTTGGATCCTTACGAGCTAAATTCAGCTTTTAATTTAAATGGTGTTAGCATCATACCTAATGTTGAAATGGAGTATATATCCAGCAACTTTGACATTGAATCTCGTCCATTAACTAATACACCCCACCCTATCGCAGTGATCGGTTCCTTAAATAATAATAGAATAATTGCCCAAAAAGGGGTTTTCACATTATTCCCAAAGTCCAGCAACCCCAGTGCTATGGAGCAGATTGCAAATAGTCATAATTTCTTGTTAAAGATAATAATTAAAGAAGAAAACATAACAAGTATTAGTACCGATCTTCGGAATATAGGTATCAGTGAATCTACCTTGTACCCTTCCCTAGAATCTGTTGCCAACCAAATTAAAAGACAATTTGTTACTCAAGGAGCAAGGCGGTGAATAATATGTTTGAAATTACAAGAGCAAAGGAATCTACAATTAAAGAGTGGTATTTTCGTAAAGATTCTGTTGATTTCAATCCGGAATACCAGCGTGTTAGCAGCGTTTGGAGTACTGAAAACAAACAACTATTAATTGATAGTATTATCAACGGCTTGGATCTCCCGAAGTTTTACTTGCATTATTTCCCAAGTAGGAATAATCCACTTAATGATAAGCAACTTACATATGCAATTATAGACGGTAAGCAGCGTATGGAAACCATTATTGATTTTTTAGATGGAGGATTTAGATTGCACCGTGATTTTGTATACTATCAAGACTCTGATGTCAATCTATCTGGAATGAATTTTCAGGAAATTACGCAACACTATCCAAAAATCCAATACCATATATATAATTATTTATTAGATGTCGTTCTCGTAGTCACAGATGAACGTGAAAAAATAGATGAACTCTTTTTGAGATTAAACGAAGGCAAACAGTTGAACAGTGCAGAGAAACGTAATGCAATTTCCGGGTACATAACAGATAAAATTAGACATATTGCCTCAACACACACTTTCTTCACAGAAAAGGTGAGCTTTAAAAACAAGCGTTATGACTACTATGATGTTTTAGTAAGACTGTTCTTTTTAGAATTTCATATAGAAGAGCTTATTCCCTTTACAAAAACAAATTTAGATAGGTTTGTGCGGAATAATCGAACAGAAAACTCCCTCATATGCGAAGCTGTAGAAAAAGCCATCACAAAGTTAGATGTAATGACAGGTGTTTTCATTGAAAAAGACCCGTTACTTAATAATAAATCAATAATTCCCGCGTACTACTTATTCATTAACAACGTTAGTGGCGAAGATATTAGAGAATTCTTGGTTGAATTTGAAAGAATCAGAAAATTGAACAGAACTACCGAGGATCCCGAAAAAAACACTGTGCTTCTTGAGTTCGATCGACTGACACAACAAGGTTCATCAAAAGTTGTATCGATGAAGAATCGGTTCGAAATATTAAAAGAATATCTAAAACTCTACAGAGAAAACAATGGAAACTTAAGTCACCTCATGCCTGTGAATATAGATGAGTTGGTGGACAGTGACGATGACTAAACAAAGACTGGGGGGCCCCCCTCCTAGTCTTTGTTTTATTCTGAAACGTTGTTCTAGAATAAAAACCACAGTTTGTTAAAAAGTCATATAAATTTTCCTTAAAGATATCAGTCCGTGCTTATGGATGGGCATTTTGTCATACCATTCATTTATGAAAAGCCGAAGGACAAGCCTCTTCGCAAAGCGGTGCGTCAAATTCACAAAGATCTGCTTCCACTCCTGTAAAAAGCATGGATTTTCACCGGGAAAGTAGGGGGAAAACTGTTAGTGGCTATGTAACGTAGCTGAGATATTACCTCAGCAGCCGTTGTGAAGGATGGCCCATGGAAAAGAAATTCGGGTAGGTCTCAAATATATGCCGCAAAAGAAGGCGGTAGCTGAAGAGAATCACAAAATAGCCTAGCAAGGACGACCTCCTTCTCGGCTATTTCGCTGTTCCTCTTTCATATTTTGCGGCGGGCTTTGCTCAAAGTATATTTTTATACTTTTGAGACGGCCCCTTTGATTAAAAAAAATCATGTCTTCCTGTACAACTTCAATGCAATACCGATCCGAACTCCAAATACCGACCGTCCATCGATCCGGAGATGTCTTAGAAGATCGCGGTGCGTTCACCGAACTCCGGCAAGTTTCCTAACGTGAGCTCTACGGCCTGCGGAGAGCGTCTCGAAGCTTGGGGTGCTCCATATGTCTGAACGCAGTCGCGATCCGGAACAACAGGATCTTCGCCTTCTGGAGTGCTGCCCTTCCGGCATCCGGCTCACGACGTAATCCAGGTGCCGCCGATCTCGAGAACGCCAGCCCGCTGTAGTGCGTTCTGGTATCGAAGCAGCGCGAAGTCGGTATCTGTTTGATCGAGCCGTTCACCGTTTCGTACGGAAGCTTGCCGCGTTCGTTCCACTCGATCTGTTCCACTTCCCCCGATGCGCACTCCAGGTTCTCCAGTGCCTCGACTTGCGGGAGCAACTCTAAGTTTGCCTCCTGCCCGCATACCGGAATAGTGTCTGCTGCTTCAGGTCGGCCGGCTTCGGATGTGCGGTTGCTCTCGCATCTATTAAGCTGTACCCTCGCCCACGTCCGTTGTACTTGATCACCCAATACTCGGACATACCGAATGGGAACCGGTTCACCTAACGTTTTCACCTGTCTAAGCCAATCGGCGGGCCATTACCGCATGTTTTCCCCACGACCAGTTGGGCGGCATTGGGGGGGAGGGACGAACCCCGCTACGTTACATTAATTTATTCCGTCAACAATCAGTCAACTCTCTCATTTTCTCGCCGTTGTTTCACATTCCCATCCCATCTGTACTCCCCCTCAAACCCACACCACTACAGCAATCTCAGCCTTCTGTACCATCCCTCACCAACAAAGCCACCGATTCTACGTGAACGGTATGCGGGAACATATCCACCGGCTGCACTTCCACCGTCCTATACCCGTCGTCTTCGAGCACTCTAAGGTCCCGTGCCAGAGTTGACGGATTGCACGACACGTACACTACCCTCTCCGGCTTCATCCGAATGATCGTGTCCAGCAGCGCCTGGTCGCAGCCTTTGCGCGGCGGATCTACGACTACTACATCTGCCACAATGCCCTCTTCCCGCCAGCGCGGTATGACTTCCTCAGACAGACCGACGGCGAACTCCGCGTTCGTAATGCCGTTCAGCTCCGCATTGCGCTTCGCATCCTCGATCGCCTCTGGCACAATCTCCACGCCGTACACCCGCCCGGCCTTCCGCGCCAGGAACAGCGAAATCGTCCCGATCCCGCAGTACGCGTCAATCACGTTCTCCGTACCTGTCAGCCCTGCATACTCTACCGCCTTACGGTACAGCTCGACAGTCTGCAGCGGATTCACCTGATAGAACGAACGCGCCGAGATGGCGAAGCGGATGCCGTCCAGCTCATCGTAGATGACATCCTGACCCCAGAGCACGAGTGTCTCCTCACCGAAGATGACGTTCGTGTTCTTCATGTTCACATTCTGCACGATGCTCTTCACATCCCGCAAAATCTCACGGATGCCGCTCACGAATAGCTCAACGTTCGGAAGCTTCCGTCCGTTCGTCACGAGGACGACCATGGTCTCGCCGGAGATGAAGCCTGTCCGCACGACAACATGACGCAGCAGCCCGCGGCCGCTTGCTTCATCGTATGCGGTCACGCCAAGCCGAGAGCCAATCTCCTTGACGCGCCGCACCGCGTCATCGTTTCGCTCATGCTGGATCAAGCACTCGTCCATGTCGATGATCCGGTGCGAGCCGCGCGCGTAGAAGCCCCCGATTAGCGAGCCGCTTGCGCCATTGTCGAGATCAGCCATCGCCATGCCGATCGGCACCTGGGCTTTGTTCCGGTAGCGCCACGGGTCCTGCATGCCAAGCGTCGGATGCACCACAATGCCTTCCCGGTCCGCAGCATCCTCACCCGACGCAAGCTCCGCTCCAGCCTTCCCGCTTCCGCTATTCGCTACCTGCAGCTTCCCGATCCTCGTCAGGTTGTCGATGACATGCTGCCGCTTCCAGTCAAGCTGCGCTTCGTAGCTCATATGCTGCAGCTGGCAGCCGCCGCACTGCTTGAAGATCGGGCACGGCGCGTCGACGCGATCCGGACTCGTCTCCAGCAGGTCCATCAGACGGGCGTAGCCATACTGCTTCTTCACCTTCATAACCTTCGCGCGGACACGCTCCCCAGGAAGCGCCCCCTGTATAAAAAGGGTAAAGCCATTAACCCGGCCTACCCCTTCGCCATCATGCGTCAAGCCGACGATCTCGGCCGTGACTTCTTCATTTTTGCTGACTGGAATACTCATGTTCCCTCCACTAGTCATGCATTCGACAATCGGCCGGCAAGGCCGTTTCACGTTCTATTCGACATGCACCTGATTCACGACTAACCGCATACTCAACAGACTAGACAATTCCCGCGAAAGTCTATTATCACCTCAACAACCAGTTTAAACCAAACACAAACCATAATTCATCTATAAAAAAGCATGTAATCCCTGAGCTTCATCTATTTATACATGATTACCATACAGCTCATGCCGTCTCTCAGATACCGCTAACTCATACAATCGCGCACATATCCCGTTTCCCATTCGACAACGCCGCTACCGGTAAGACGATTCCCCATGCTCATCGACGAAGATATGCAGATGAGATGGCAGGATGGAGAACGTGCATGGCAGGGTGCCGCCGTATTCGCCGTCGAGATTCAGCTGCACGTAGCCCGGTGTCGTTACCTTGAGCTGGCTGGTCTGAAAATGCAGGATATGCGGATCGTTCAGATGCTCGCCGCGCAGCGCCATCGAGGCAATGCGGATGAACTCGCCCAGGTTGCATTTCTTGAGTACGATCACATCAAGGAGGCCGTCCTCCAGGCTGGCGCTTGGCGCCAGCTTCTCGAAGCCGCCGACGGAGTTGCTGTTGCAGATGAGGAACAGCAAAATTTCCTCGTGAATGTCGTCCTGGCCTGCGGCCTGGATCAGCATTTCAGAGGGACGCAGGCGGGTCATTTTCTCCAGACCCTTCATATAGTAAGCCAGCTGCCCGATCATCGTCTTCAGCTTGCTCGGCACTTCATAGGTCAGCTCCGTCAGAGAGCCGCCGCCGGCTATATTAATGAAGTAGCGCTGATTCGCCTTCCCGAGGTCAATCGGGCGCGCATACTGCTGAATGATCAGGTCGCACGCATACTCCCAGTGCTTCGGGATGCCGAGTGCACGGGCGAAGTCGTTGGTGGTGCCGAGCGGCAGAATGCCAAGCGGCGGACGGACAGGATGCTCCGCCATCCCGTTGATAACCTCATACAGCGTGCCGTCCCCGCCGGCTGCAATGACAATGTCGAAGCCGCGTTCCACGGCATCCGAGGCCGCAAGCGAAGCATCGCCTTCGCCAACAGTCGCGTGGCAGCTCGTCTCGATGCCCCCAAGCTCCAGCCGCTGCAGTATGTCCGGCAGACGCCGCTTGATCTCTTCCCGTCCCGACGTCGGATTGTATATCAGTCTTGCCCGTTTAATCGCCAAACTTACGTCACTCTCCATCCTGTTCGGCTCCCGCCCCGGCCCCTCCAGAGCATGCCCTGCAATTGTGCGTGCAATCGAAAAATCAGCACGATGTGCAGATAAGCCCACCGTACTGACTGTGCTTTACTAACAGATTAACCGTAACCGGCTCCATCATAAACCATTAAGTTCCAATCTACATACGCACAAGGCGCCGTCTGGTTCCATCATACCGCAAAATTCGCCGTATTCCCAGTCCGCCCGCAGAAGCTTGTCCGTCAGAAGCCCCAGAACCGGAAGGATTCTCACCTGCTGCCAGGCTTGAATCGCCGCTGTCCTGCTCACCGCAAAGCTTACGCTCTCCCGAAGCTTCCACCCCAGCCGCACGCAGCTCCTTCAGCCCTTCCAGCCACTCGCCGATCTGCCGCTCCATCCAGCGTGACACATACGGATTCGGCAGCAGCGCCTCGCCGTTGTACCGGTATTCATAGCCCTCCAGCCGCTCCGGGATCACTGTGCTCGTAAAATAACCCCGGCTCAGAAACAGCGGCGCCACGACCACCGCTTCGCCAGGGTATTTGCGCCGCAGCGCGCCCATTACGCATCCGGCCTGGTTCGGCAGCAGCATCGCAATCTCCGACCGGGCAAAACCGCCCAGCGACCGCACCCGCTCCGCCAGCTGCGACATCCCATTCCGCCAGATGCGGTTCAGCAACTTCTCGCGGCTGCCGTGCGCCACCAGCAGCAGCGTCTCATGCTTAGGCTCTTCCGCCAGCGGCTTGATGTTCTCCCACACGAGCTCCGCGATCACCGGATCGTCGTCTATCGGCAGCCCCATCGTAACATTCGCACGGCGGACGGTAAAAGGGGCCATGTCGCCATCTCGGAACGCCGCCTTCGGGAACCCGAAGGACTGCCCGATGTCATCGACATGGGTACTGCCCGAAGAGACGAACAGCGGCAGCACGAGCATTTCGGTAACGCCGTCTGTCTCCAGCGCATCGACGCCATCCTGAATCAGCCTTCCCTCTACGATCTCGAGGAATGACGAATAGACCGGCACGCCGTCCGGCACATGAACCGCACGCACCGCTTCATCGACCAGCGCCACCCATTCCGGATCGCGCGAGCCGTGGCTGGTAACCAGAACGCCCGGCTTCATTGCTATCTCCCAAGGCGGGACAGCGCCATCGTATAGCCGTCATTGCCATAGTTCAGGCACCGCTTCACACGCGAAATAGTAGCCGTGCTTGCTCCGGTCTCCGCTTCGATCTGATTGTAGGTTGAGCCTTTGCCAAGCATGCGGGCAACCTCCAGACGCTGCGACAGCGACTGAATCTCGTTCACCGTGCACAGGTCATCAAAGAATATATAGCATTCCTCCACTGTCTTGAGCGTCAGAATCGCCTCGAACAGCTGGTCAATGGATTTATCATTCAGCTTCTTAAGCTGCATACAGGTCACCTCTATTTTTATGAGAACAATTATTCTCAATTGTATAGGCTTTGACAGCATTTATCAACCTTCACCGTAGTCACGCTTTACAGAACAGAAGGGTTTGGGCGCGGTATAGCGGTTTATACCTGACAGCCTAAGTAACCCTTACTTTTGTGCAGGCTCCCAGGCCATACCTTAAGTCCGTCCATTCCATTCACAAATCTGTTCATTCACCCAGGAAATCCGCCGCAACCGGGCATTCGTCCAATCGCCGCGCCCGCCTAACCCATAGACTGTTAACAAGTGGAAACGGCGAAAGCCCGCTTTACTCGCGATTCTGGCGGCCTGCTGGACGCTTCCTTGTCGCAAGCGAGCGGGCGGGTTCTTCCTCGCCGGCGTTCTGATAATCTGACAGAAAAGGGTTGTGATCGCGTGAATCCGTATTATCGCAGCATCCGCAGCCATCGGGCTTACCAGCCAACGGCGGACGGCGGACAATATCCCGGCTTCAATGACAATTCGTCCTTTGGAGGCGGCGCTCCCGGCGCAGGCTTCCCCTTCGGCGGCACCCCTGTGCCAGACAGTGAATCTCCCAACCTGCCGGCTGTTATTCCTTCCGCAGATGCAGCACCAACAGGCGGCAAAGGCGGCTTCTCACTGGCAAACCTTGGTGAGCTGAAGGGATTAATCGACCGCATGGGCGGTCTGGACGGCATTCTCGGCACGATGACTAAGGTCCAGAAGCTGTTCTCAAATGTGCAGCAGATGGCTCCGATGCTGAAGCTGCTGATGGGCTCCATCGGCAAGAAGAGTGCAGCCTCTGTGCTTTCCGACGATGATGAAGGCGAATGGAGGCCATCCCGCCGGCGCAGACGCCGTAAGACTCGCAGACGCAGCGGCACTGGCGGCACCGGCTCACGGCGCAAGAGCAAATCGCGCCGCCGTTCCCGCACATAGGGAGAGCGGTACACGGGAAGCAAGCAGGCTCCCCGGCAGAGCAGAAGCAGTCTGCGGATTGCAGTCACAACAGGAGCCACAAGGCCCGGATAGGGCAATGTGGCTCCTGTATGATTTTCCTCTTATGTGCATCTGTAAACGACCGGTCTGCATCCGCAGCAGACTGCACTGTTATCTCGCCCGCGTATTCGCGCGCTGCAGCCCCCGGTCATCCTGATCCGCTGCCATCTCCTGAATGTTCACCGTGTCGCTGGCATTACCGTATTCCTCAAGCGTCTTCCAGGCATCCGCTTCGTCGAAGCGCCCGTTGTTCGCCTGTCTTGCTTCACCGGCGCCAGTCGGCGGAGTGGTCATGACATCCTCCTCAACCGGCCGCTTCTCCGTCATGGTCTGATGCGCGCGCGCATGATCGATGCAGTACGGCGTCTCCGGCACGGCCTCCAGCCGCTCGAACGGGATCTCGGCCCCGCACTCCGTGCATGCGCCATATGTGCCTTCCTCCATCCGCTCCAGCGCCGCTTCGATCTCCTCCAGACGCCCGCGGTAATTGTCGTTCAGCGCCATGTCGCGCTCCCGCTCGAACGTTTCGGTACCGAGATCCGCCGGATGGTTATCCGCCGAGCTCAGCTCACCGACAGAATCCTGCAGGGATATCGTAAACTCGCCGTCAATCTCTTCATCCCGTATATCAAAATGACCCGCCAGCTGCTCGCGCTCTTCAAGGAGCTGTTGCTTCAACTGCTGCAGCTGTTCCTCATTCAGATGTTTCATGCTGATCAGCCTCCCAAGTCCATTTGTATTCCTTATACCCTCCCCGCACCGGTCATGACGCAAGCCAGCGTGCCTGATGGGATTCTCTTCCTGGAAAGAACATTGTTAAGACCAGCGTACTATTTCCCGGAAAATAATTGTCGCATTAGGTAAAGCGCTTCCGATAACGGGTAATACTAACAGATACCAACTGGAGGTGAAAAGAGCGATGGAACAACGTCAATTCGGCAAAACGGATATGCGTGTGACCGTGCTTGGCTTTGGCAGTGCCGAGATCGGCATGGACAAGGATCTGAATGTCTCCCAGGAGGATGCGAACCAACTGCTGAACAAGGTGCTCGACAGCGGCATTAATGTCATTGATACAGCGTCCAGCTACAACACCAGTGAAGAGAAGATCGGCAGAGCCATCTCGCATCGCAGGCAGGAGTATTACCTCTTCAGCAAATGCGGCGAGGGCAGCAGTGTAGGGCTGGATTATCCAGACTGGGACGCGCGTAATGTGCGCCCAAGCGTCGAGCGGAGCCTCAAGCGGCTGCAGACCGATTACCTCGACCTCGTGCTCATTCACAGCTGCTCGGAGGCGATTTTGCGCCAGGGAGATCTGATTAAGGAAGTGAAGAAGCTGAAGGAGGACGGGCTCGTCCGTTACATCGGGTACAGCGGCGACAGCACGAATGCCCTCTATGCCATTCAGACGGATGAATTCGACGTGCTGGAGACCTCGCTAAACTTGGCGGATCAGGAGCCGATAGACTTGAAGACGCTGGATGAAGCGGAGAAACGCCAGATGGGCGTCATCATCAAACGTCCGGTGGCGAACGTGGTCTGGAACCGTGGGCCAGGGGCTCCGAACAACCCGGACATCTACAAGGAGCGGCTGGACAAGCTGAACTACTCCTTCATGACCGAGTCGCCGGATAAGATTCTGGAGTATGCGCTGCGCTTCACGCTCTCCGTGCCGCAGGTCGATACAGCGATCGTCGGAACGACTAAGCCGGAGCATGTGCTCGAAAATATCGCCATCGCCAACAAAGGCAAGCTCAGCGACCCGGAAATGAACGACATCCGCCGCCGGTGGCAGGAAGTATGTGAGCCCGCCTGGGCAGGCTTGAAGTGAACCTAGCAGCAGTTGGCCTCCTGTGAAGGCTGGAAAATAAGGCAGGGACAAAGGAGACGGCGCAGGCCGTCTTCCTTTATTTTCTGTACAATATGCAGCCTCTCCTTCCTAGTAAATGAGACTGAGCGCACCATGGTGCTGGAGAAGACCGAGCAGCTGCCCGCTGGAGAGGTGCGGTGAGATTACGCTGCGCAGTTACATCCTCTCTTCTCAAACAGCCCCCACACTCACAACCTAAGCCCGCAATTCTTCGCACGAGCAGCTGTCATTTTCCCGCTCGGCCCTATTAGTAATCCACCCTCTCCTGCCGATAAAATATAAGCGTGATTCCGCTGTACATAGGCACTTATCAGCTTATCGCATGATGGCAGCGTCCAGCAGGGAAGAATGATTAATTTCACACCAGCAAGAAGGATTTTCCCGTCTGCTATGGAGTATTTACCCCCCATCTAATTCGACACGTTACGACAAAAACTACCAAGGAGCGATCACATCACATGAATGTCGTTACACCACCCGCAGCATCCGAAGCATCCGCATCACCAGCACCTAAGTCACTAAGTATCGTCGAGCAAGTTTATCTCCAGCGGACCAAGGTTATGGCCGGATTATTCGGATCACTCTTCCTGCTGGGTGCTATGGTAATCGTTCTCGCCCAAGGCTGGCAGTTCCTCCCTCTGTGCGTTCTGCTTGGCGTAACCAGCGGGGTGCTGTATGGGATTATCCGTCTGAAGAAAGGGCTGACATCCACCCCTTATATCGTTGTCGCCTCTCTATTAATCATTAGTACAATGCTGAATCTGGCTTCTCTTAATGATGATATCTTCATCCTATCGGGCGTCATTCTATGTCTATACCCGAATTACCGCCCGCTGCTGATTTATTCGATTGTTGCCCTGGCTGGGGTGAATAGTCTGATAGCTGCCGGGGCGGTCACCGTACCGGTACACGAGAATTTAATCATGTTCAATATGCTGCTTATTATTACTCTGATCCTGCTGATTATGGGGTCATTGCTTGGACAAAAGCTGCTGCGGCAGGCACTGCTTAATATCCAGATGTCTCGTCAGGCTACCGCTCAGACCACCTCACTGCTGGACAAGGTGAAGCAGACCGTATCCGTACTGGACCAGTTCAATCAGGGGCTGCAGGAGAACAGTAAGACAACCGGCCGGATTACGAATGAAGTGGCAAGCGGCTTCCAGGAGATTAAGAAGGGTGTTGAGAGCCAGGCAGCCAGCATAGCGGAAATGTCTGAGTCGATGGCCCTCTCAAACGAGGAGATAGCTGCCGTATCGGCGAATACGAACGGAATGAAGGATGTGTCCATGAAGACAGCCAAGGTTACCTCTGAAGGAACAGGCCAGATTCAGGATATGGTTGCCCGGATTCGCGTAGTGGAAGAGATTATGGATGCGATCGTCATGTCGATGGAACAGCTGAACACGCAGAATCAGGCGGTCGGCAGCATCCTTTCAACCATCTCGGAAATTGCGAGCCAGACGAACCTTCTCTCCCTGAACGCGTCCATAGAGGCTGCACGTGCAGGCGAGAATGGCCGCGGGTTCGCTGTGGTCGCGAATGAAGTGAAGAAGCTGGCCGAGAATTCGCAGAAATATACCGAGGAGATCGCTTCGATCCTGGACGGCTCCAAGGACTCGTTCATCTCACTTGCAACTCAGGTCATGCGCGGTAAGGAGGCACTGGTAGACGGCAAGAAGTCAGCGGAGAAATCCGAGGCGGTGTTCTACCAGATTACCGAATTTACCAATCAGGTCGTCACGCAGGCTGTCGGGGTCGAGGAGAAGACGAACAAGATCAAGCTGTCATCAAATCATATTGTCAGTGAGATCAGCACGATTGCCAGTGTGACGGAAGAGTCGACAGCCGCATTCCAGCAAATTTCCGCCAACGTCGATAACCAGCGGCATATGGTCGACCAGACGCTGAGCAGCTTCCGCGAGCTGGAGAAGCTTATTGCCGAACTGAAGGAACTGACGCATGAGCGGAGCGCCCAGCCGTAATCAATCAATACTTCTCAAGAGCTGTATGTAAAATAGCAGCGGTACCCGTCCCTCTACTTACGAGGCGGTGTGCCGCTGTTGTTTGCCAGATGTCTTATACACCACTGACCACTGACTCTTACTTGTCATATCGCCAAGCTGTGCCTGCCTTCCTATGTGTGTCTCACGAGCCGGGAAGCTAAGGCAGCAGCAGCAGAATTACCAGCACAGCCAGCAGCATATCCATCACAGCCAAGCTGGCGAACAGGAACCAGATGATGCCGCTGGCGGAGCGGAAGGAATCGCTGTTGATCCCGTCACGCTTCTGGAAGTATTCCCTGGTCGCCAGTAACAGGATGACACCTGCCAGGATTACGGCCGCTATACCGGCTATTGCCGCCAGTGTATGCCCTGCACTCTCATGCCGGGTTGAACGGAACACGACGCCTGCGGCCAGGAAGCCAAGACCGCCGACGGTCACCGTCGTCCGAACCCATGCCAGATACGTCCGTTCGTTGGCCAGATGCTGCTGTACATACCGGGATTCACCGCTGGTTGAAGACTTGTCTTTTCCTTGGTACACAGGGCTTCCCTCCTCTTGTTAGCCGATGGTAAAACTTACTTCATTCATGATAATGACACGGGATGAAACCTTTTTTGTGATATCGAGAAAATAGTATTGAAAAAACCATCCACATCCTTTAAAATAAACCAAGTACTGAGGTCGGAATTAATAAATATTCCTTTAAATCTATGTTTATACAATCCGCCCTCTCCAGTTTGGCATTACGATGGAGGGATTACCCTGATACAGTTAGAAGGGATCAGCAAGCGCTATAAGAATGGTAAGCTCGTCACGACAGCGGTCGATAACGTATCCCTTACCATTAACAAGGGCGATATATTCGGCATCATCGGTCATTCCGGCGCCGGCAAAAGCACACTGATCCGATGCGTCAACCTGCTGGAGCGTCCTACCGAAGGCAGGGTGATCGTCGGCGGAACCGACCTGACGGCGCTGAAGTCAGGCATGCTGCAGGATGCGCGGAAGCGGATCGGCATGATTTTCCAGCACTTTAATCTGCTTACCACGGCTACTGTGCGGGCAAACGTTGCGTTCCCGCTGGAGCTGGCCAAGATGCCGAGAGCACAGATCCGCAACCGGGTGGATGAGCTTCTCAAGCTCGTCGGGCTCAGCGAGCATGGCGACAAGTACCCGGCGCAGCTGTCGGGCGGACAAAAGCAGCGCGTCGGCATTGCCCGGGCACTGGCGAACAACCCGCATGTCCTGCTCTGCGATGAGGCGACTTCGGCGCTCGACCCGCAGACGACAAGCTCGATCCTGTCCCTGCTGCTCGACATTAACCGGCAGCTCGGGATCACGATTCTGCTCATCACCCATGAGATGAACGTCATCCGCTCCATCTGCAACCGGGTTGCTGTCATGGACAAGGGCCGCGTCGTTGAGACCGGCGATGTGCTGGATGTCTTCCTGAAGCCGCAGATGCAGGTTACCAAGGATTTTGTCGCGCAGGTTGCCGACACAATCGACTCCGGGCATTTCGATAACCGGCCTGAGGGTATCGTAGTGCGGGTGCATTTTATCGGTGAAGTGACGTACGAGCCTATCCTCTACGAGGAAGTGAAGAAGACGAGCGCCACCTTCGCGATTCTGCAGGGCACGGTTTCCCGGATGAAGGATACGCCTTACGGCCAGCTCGTAGTTGAGCTGCGCGGCAGCGCGGCTGATACGGGCAGCGTGCTCGAAGGACTCCGCAAGCGCGGCCTTGATGTGGAGGTGATCGGATGAGAACCCTGTCAGCTTACCAGGATTTCATCGACTTTTTTGCCGAGATCAACTGGAAGGAAATCTGGCGCGGGAGCGAGCAGACCATCCAAATGCTGGGCTTCTCCATGCTCTTCACCGTGCTGCTCGGTCTTGCGCTCGGCGTCCTGCTGTTCCTGACCACCCGCGGTCAGCTTCTGGAGAATAAGATTGTCTATACGGTCTTGTCTTATGTCATTAATATACTGCGTTCAGTGCCTTTCATCATTCTGATGATCTCCATTATACCACTGACCAAGATCATTGTTGGCACCTCCATTGGGGTAAAAGGGGCGATCCCGCCGCTGGTCATTGCCGCCGCTCCGTTCTTCGCACGTCTGGTTGAGACGGCGCTGCGCGAAGTAGACCGCGGTGTTATCGAAGCCGCTCAAGCCATGGGTGCTTCCAAGTGGACGATCATCTGGCGCGTGATGCTGCGCGAGGCCCGTACCGGTATTATAGCGGCTATCACGATTACGGCCGTTACCCTGGTCTCGTATACCGCTATGGCAGGCGCAATCGGCGCCGGCGGTCTTGGCGACCTTGCGATCCGCTACGGCTACCAGCGCTTCCGGCCTGATATTCTGGTCGTCACCGTCGGCCTACTGATCGTGCTCGTGCAGCTGCTGCAAACACTGGGCGACTGGCTCGTCCGCAGACTTACCCGCAAGTAAGGTTGTACTGGCAGGGCTCCGTTTCAAACCGGGTCCCTGCTGTTCAATAAATATAAACCAAACTATATCCCTTAACCGGATAGGAGGAGTTACATCATCATGAAAAAATCTATCGTACTCTTGTTCACCATCGTTATGGCGTTCACCCTTGCGGCGTGCGGCGCTGGCGGGAAAGACAGCAACACAGGCAATGCCGGAGCCGGCAACACAGGGGCTGGCACGAATCAAGGTACAGCTGAGCCAGCTCCTGCAACACCTGATGCAGAGCCTGTTAAGCTGAGCGTTGCTGCTACACCGGTTCCACATGCCGAGATCCTGAACTTCGTGAAGGATTCGCTGCTGGAGCAGGGCGTAGAGCTGGAAGTCGTTGAATTTACTGACTATGTACAGCCGAATGTACAGGTATATGAGAAGCAGCTGGACGCAAACTTCTTCCAGCACGTGCCTTACCTGGAGCAGTTCAACTCCGAGAAGGGCTACGACCTTGTGAAGGTTAACGGTGTTCATATCGAGCCAATCGGCGCTTACTCCAACAAGATCAAGAGTCTGGACGAGCTGACTGACGGTGCCAAGGTTGCCATCCCGAACGATGCAACTAACGGCGGCCGCTCCCTCCTGCTGTTCGCAGCTAATGGCCTGATCACCTTGAAGGATGGCATTGGCGTGGAAGCTACAATCGCTGATATTGTCGACAATCCGAAGAACCTCGAATTCGTTGAGCTTGAAGCAGCTACTCTGCCGCGTGTACTGGATGAAGTGGCACTGGCGGCAATCAACACGAACTATGCGCTTGAAGCCGGCCTGATGCCGACTGAAGATGCAATCATCATTGAGGATTCGAACTCCCCTTACGTGAACATTCTTGCTGCCCGTCCGGACAACAAGGACAGCGAAGCGATCCAGAAGCTTGCCGCTGCACTGAACACGGAGGAAGTCAGACAGTTCATCGAAGAAAAATACAAAGGTGCTGTTGTTCCCGCATTCGAATAAGCCCAGCTTACAGAATGAAGATCAGCAAGCCCAAGCATAACAAGAACCCCTTGGAAACTGCCATCGCAGCCGCCAAGGGGTTCTCTTATGTTTACTGAAAGTCTGCTGTATGCGTCCGTTCCCGTTACTTCGTTTCCGGGCCGGCAGCCTCCACCATCCAGCCGAACGGATCGGCAATGCGACCCTGCTGAATACCCGTCAAGGTATCGTACAGCTTCGCGGACAGCTCGCCCGTCCTGCCGCCGTTGATGACAAGCGGATCATCCTGCCAGTTCAGCTCGCCAATTGGTGAAATCACGGCAGCTGTACCGGTGCCGAAGGCTTCCTCCAGGCGGCCGTCGCGGCCTGCCTCGTACAGCTCCTCAATCGTAATCGCCCGCTCGACAACCTCAATATTCCAGTGGCGAAGCAGCTCGATAATAGATCGTCTGGTAATACCAGCCAGGATACTGCCGTTCAGAACCGGCGTATGCACCTTGCCCTCCAGCTTGAAGAATACGTTCATGCTGCCGACTTCCTCGATATACTTGCGCTGTACGCCATCTAACCACAGCACCTGTGTATAGCCCTTGGCCTTTGCCAGCTCCTGCGCCTTCAGACCGCCGGCATAGTTGCCTGCCGTCTTCGCTTCGCCGACACCGCCTCTGACCGCGCGCACATAATCGCATTCCACATAAATCTTGACGGGGTTAACGCCTTCCGGATAATAGGCCCCTACCGGCGACATGATGATGATGAACTGGTACTCCAGAGAAGGTGATACGCCAAGCTCTGGCTCCGTTGCAATAACGAATGGACGGATATAGAGCGATGTGCCTTCCTCGCTTGGAATCCACTCCCGGTCCACCTCAATCAGCTTGCGTAGCGCTTCAATGGCGATCTCGCCATCCACATCAGGTACGCCGAGCCGCTCATTGGAACGGTTCATCCGTTCAAAATTCAGGTGAGGGCGGAATAACAGGATGCGGCCGTCATCCGTCCGGTATGCTTTCAGGCCTTCGAAGATCGTCTGGCCGTAATGGAATACCTTCGCTGCAGGGTCCAGTGCAATCGGCTGATAGGGAATAACCCGGGGATCGTGCCAGCCGCGGCCTTCTGTGTAATTCATAATAAACATATGGTCGGTAAAATGCTTGCCGAAGCCCAGCTTGCCCTGCTCCGGTTTATTCTTCTTCTTGTTGGTCCGCTCAACTCTGATTTCCGTCATGCCCTGCAACGCCCCTTCTGTTCTAGTTAATTGAATGCTACCACCATATCAGCTATATTGAAAATATCGGTTTTATTCTTTAATGATACCTTTAAGATATACTCCATTGCTATAGACAGGATGTGAATTGTAATGGATCTGCGCCAGCTAAAGTATTTCCTTACCGTTGCGCAGGCAGGCCAGGTAACAAGGGCCGCGAAGCTGCTCAACATGGAGCAGCCGCCCCTCAGCCGCCAGCTGCGGCTGATGGAAGAAGAACTCGGCGTCACCCTGTTCGACCGGAGCGGCAAGCGCTTCAAGCTGACGGAAGCAGGCGAGACACTGCGCCGGAAGGCCGAAATCCTGCTGCAGCAGGTTGACGAGACGATCCGCGAGGTCAAGGAGACGGATGAAGGCCTGCGGGGCAGACTCTCCATCGGCTCTGTCGTCTCCTGCATCTCTCTGCTCCCGCAGCGCATTGAGCAGTTTCGTTCGCAATACCCCCAGGTAACCTTCAAGATTCTGGAGGGTGACCACTTCTATCTCGGCGAGCAGCTGGAGAAGCGGACGATTGAGCTTGTCGTCGCCAGGCTGCCGTTCGAAGCCCAGCCGGCGAACGCACGATACGAGATTCTTCCGCTGCCTTCCGATCCGTTCGTAGCGGTCATTCCCAGCATCTGGACCGGGTTCTCGGGTGTCAGCGCCATTGATATGAAGGAGCTGGCTGACGTGCCCTTCCTGGCGCTGAAGACCGATCAGACAACACGAATGCATGAGCAGGTGATGAGCGAATGCAGACGTCACGGTTTTGAACCAAATATCGTATGCGAGTGCTCAAGCGTTGCTATTATCATGTCGCTGATCGCCGGCGGCATCGGTGCCACTATTTTCCCCAAATCTGTAATGTCTTCATTCCCGTCTGACGTCGTGAAGATGCTGAGCATCCGGGATGCAGACTTTCAATCCGATGTTGGCATTCTGTGGCAGAAGGACCGCTACCTCTCAAGGAGCGCCCGCCGCTTCATTGATAGCTTTCGAGGTATGGCCTGATGAAGACAAACCGCTCAGCAGTGCAATCCATGGAGCAGCCAGACTTGGCTGGCTGCTCCACATCCCCTGCCGGTCAACCGGCAGGGGCTTGTACCACCGCATTCTGCTCGAGCGCATCAGCCTGCTGCTATTGCTTCTGCGCGCCCTCCGGCTGGCTGTCCGCTCCGGATGCATCCGTGCCATACGTCAGGTGACTGTCGAAGGACGGCTGCATCGGTACGATGTGGTAGAAGGTCTTGCCCGGGATGAATGGAAGCTCACTGCCGTCCTTCATGATCCGGATCACATCGTCCCCGCCCCGCTGCCACTCCACTTCAATGACCTTACCGCCCTGGAAGAGCATCGCCGGTCCGCCGCTGTCAAGATCGACTGCCAGACGGCCCACGTTATCCAGTACCTGGTGGGCAGTCCCCAGCACGACCAGATTGGATGCCTTCAGCTGCTCGCTATTGTTCATGTCAACATGAGGCTCGTTATTAACCGAGCGCGCATACAACCGGCTATCCGCATCATATACGTACGAAACCTTATAATTTTGCATCTGGAACATGATCTCCAGCTTGGTCGCATCCTCGCCTGCAGGCATGGCATCCTTCTCGCTGAAGCGATAGACCGGAATCGTCACCGACTCCTCATACTTCTTGCTCGCCGCGCCAGAGCGCAGCTTCTCAATATCCGTGTACAGATTATGAGGCGCCTTGCGCGATTTGTCCCGCCAGAAGTAGCTGCCCGCGTTCGATATCTCGTCCAGGTACGGCTTCTTCTGCCGCTGCAGAATCGCATAGGCGTCATTGCTGGCGCCCGCATGCGAGATAATGGCTTGGTATGATTCAGCCAGATCAATCAGATATGGCCGAATGCTGCGTACCGGTCCGACCGGATCGGTGAACGTGTCGCTCTGGAATACCGCAATCAGCCGTGTAATGCCGCCCTCTGCGAGCACCTCCCAGATCATATCGGCATGCGTAAGTCCCGACTGGGGGCGTGCTTTACTGTGATTATTGATCATAACCGCTACCGGGCGAGCAGTTGGGTCTGCCTGTGTAATCAGTCCAGTGAATGGCGCAACCGGTCCAGTCGGCTCCGGCTCCACAGCAGGCTCATTGTTCACAGCTTCCTCCTCCTGCACCTCCGTCTGGGCAGGCTCTGCGGGCTCACCCGACTGACCGCATGCTGACAGCACCATCGCAGCAGATACCGCGAGCAGCAGCATCAAGCGGATTCTACGCGTTATTCCATTCAATACAATCCCTTCCCTCTCTATAGCCACTTGTGCTCAGTTTCTTACATTAAACCATAGTTAATGGGGTTTGTCCCTATTTGGAACCAAAAAAAGGACGCTCTCCGGCACTTCGCCGGCTGAACGTCCGCTTGTCATTATATGCTCCAGTGATGCCACTCCTGCTGCCGCTTCTGGTGCCGGGCCAGCCATTCCACAGTATGCTGAATCGCCTCTTCCTGATGCCTGCGCGTGGAGTACGTATGATCCGCCTGAAAAATAATCTCCTTGTCGCAGCTTCCCTCCTGGCGAGTCCAGAACACCTTCTGCAGCAGGAAGCTGTAGTCGGCTGGAATCACATCATCGCTGGTTCCGTGCAGCAGCAGCACATCGCCGCTGAAACGTCTGGCTGCCTCGAACGGCTGATGCTCCGACAGCGATTCGAAGAATGCAGGCTGGAAGGTATAACCGGCATAATCGGTGCCGCCCTTTTCAATCGCCTCATCATAGCCCTCACGCCCGATAATGCGGACGATATCATTGAATGGATACCCGACAGCCGACCAGAGGATGAGGCTGCGCACTCTCTTGTCCTTCACGGCCGTGAGCAGAGCTGTTGCACCGCCGAGGCTGTGTCCCAGCAGCGTAATCCGGCTGACATCCACACAGTCCATATCATGCAGGTAATCAAGCGCTGTTCTCGTCTGGTTGATCATTGAATCGAGGCCGAGTGCACCGTAATCGCCCGTACTTTCGCCACAACCGGCATAATCGAAGCGAAGCACATAGTATCCCGCCTCCGACAGCGCCCTTGCCGTCTTCACGAACAAGCGGTCGACACCAATCCGGCTTCCGACAAAGCCGTGGCAGATGATGACCGCCGGAGCCTTGCAGCCGTGACGCTCGTCATCGATCCGGGGATAATGCAGTGTTGCCGCAAGCTCCAAGCCTTCGTGACGCAGTACAATTGTCTTCTCCATGTTACGAATCATCCTCCCGAATATCGCACGCCGGCCGTCCAGCCCTGCTGCGCTGCCAGCGGTCATCCTTCTATCATTTATCCCTTACGGGAAAGCTATTCCCATCTCTAAAATACAATTCCAATAAGATTACTTGGATATAACTATATCGCCATTCTGTGTCTCTGTCAATCCTTACCGGACTAATTTAGTACGGACGCAAAAAATAAAATATCTGACCTTAACCAGTCAGATATTGCTTAGGGGTCAACCCAGTGCTTACTCTCCTACTAACTCGAACAGTTCAGCAACCAGAATGGTATTGTCATTCAGATCAATACCGCTGTCAGCCCAGGCGATTCGGTGATCCTCTTGAAACTGCTTCACGTCCTCACCATTCCCCTCTCCTCTAACCAGACGGCTATCGGGCTTGCCAAACGTTGTCTCAATAACGGCATGAAGCCTCACTCTGCACCTTATGTTCCCCTGCTTATCGCATACGGACAGAACCTCCCCAATGGGTTCGTACACTTCCTTCAGCTCCTCTGCCGAGTACTGCTCTTTAGGTGCACAGGTTGCAGTCTTCCTGCCTTCTATGATCTGCTGGATTAACAGCTCTCCGAGCCCGTTATCACCTTCCCAGCCGAAAATCATCTTATAGTCTTTATTGCTTGCCGGCATATCAATTACCCCTAACGCAATATCATATTTAATAAACTTACGTGACAAACGGGCAAGGAGCCCATTCCGCTCCTTGCCCGTTCCTCTGACAATTTACCAGCGCTGCGGTGGAGGCGGCGGCGGTATATATCCGTCCCGGTTAGCGCGGTCAGGCTGGATAGCCAGAACCAATAGAATCAGTGCTGTAATCCAGTGCATGATCATACCCACAATCGGAATCCATCCGATCAGAGAGGTTGCGATACCTGCCCCGCTGCCCACAAAGCTCTTCCGGTCACGCAGGCAGAGCACTAACGTCACGATATGCAGGAAGAACATCACCCACAGCGGTGTCCAGCCCATCGCGATAATGAAGGCACCGCCAAGCAGCGGAATGCCCAGAAAAGCCTCTGCCAAACAAGTCACCCACAGCATTATTCTTGCCGGACTCATCAACATCTCTCCCTCACCCCAGGGTTATGTCCATACCCCGCGGTTATGCTCCTATTTTCACCGTTCCGCAAACCTGCCGGCGGATAAGTGTTACCTTACAATACGTATAATCTATGTTCCGGTTACAACGGATTCCGGAGCGGCTGTCATTACGATGCAGACCGGCTTAGCCGTTTTGTACGGAGGCCCGGCAGGCACCGCCATGCCCTGCTGATCGAGCCGCAGCACAACGATGGAATCCGTATCCTGGTTAGCTGCCAGCACATGCCTGCCGTCCGGGGCTACTGCAAAATTGCGCGGCGTCATGCCACCGGTCGATATATGGCCCGCCGGCTTAAGACGTCCGTCTTCCTCCAGCTCATATACAGCCAGGCTGTCATGGCCCCGGTTGGAGCCATACAGATACTTGCCGTCCACACTCAGGTGGATGTCAGCAGCCGTGCTTTCTTTATCAAAGGACAGCGGAAGCATCGGGATCTTCTGCAGCTGCTCGCCTGTCACCCGCCCGCTTTCCTCGTCTCTGTTAAAGGAGAAGACAGTAATGGTGGAGCTCAGCTCCTCCAGTACGTAGAGCAGCGGCAGCTCGTGGTGGAAACAGGCATGGCGCGGCCCCGCTCCCGGCTCGCATACGAGCTCGCCAACGGGCTGAAATGCGCCCGTCCCCGGATCATTCGTATAGGTAACGACCCGGTCGGTGCCGAGATCCGGCACAATCCGGTACTCTCCAGACGGATCACTGATGATTGAATGCGGATGCGGCTTCGTCTGGCGGTGCGGATGGATGCTTGATCCCTCATGCTGAACAAAATCCGTCATCGGCATGATCGAGCCATCCTGGCCGATTGGATGGACACATACGCCGCCGCTCTCATAATTAACTGCATACAGCCACCCTCCATTCGGGTCCAGACTGAGATGACAGGGCGCATCCCCTTTTGTCTTCTGGCGGTTGACCAGCTCCATACTGCCTGTCTCCCGGTTGACGCGAATCGATACGACATCCCCGTCCTCGTTCTCGCTGACGGCATACAGAATGTACCTCTTCTCGTCAAAAGCCAGGAATGATGCGTTGGACACGCCTCTTATTCCGCTGTGCTGTTCCAGCTTACCCGTCTCGGAGTCAAATTTTAGAACATTAATGCCTTGTGCCTCCGCTTCTGCGTAAGATCCTGTAAAAACCAGCCAATACCGCTGATCTGCCGGTTTCATGCTGTTCAGAGTCAACCCTACCGCCTCCTCTTCTTGTTATGTATCCATTCTTCCCTAGTACCCGTCTGCTGTTAATCTAAACCCTGTCATACCTTCACTGTACCATTTTCTGGCGCTGGTGTGAAAGGCAGTCCTGCTGCCAATACATACCTCTAACCATAAAGCCGTTTCCTTTATTGGGTCAATGGCACATCCGCCTTCACTGATAACTTCCAGCATGCCGCATATACAAGAAAGACTCCCGAGTTGATAGAAGAGATATCTTCTGTCATTCGGAAGTCTTGTAGAGTCATGATAGACGAGTATTCATGCAGGATACGTGCGCCCCTTAAGGCGCCGTCTCCAGGAACTTCGTGGTCGGGTTCTTATCCATCGCGGTCCGCATCGCATATTCATTCTCGAACAGCGCGACATAATTGCCCTTCTTGTCCTTCACAAGCGTAGAGTTAATCCGGTATTTGGACGGATCGACATTGTCATCGACAATCCAGCGCGCGAACTGGAATGTCATCCGGTGCAGCTGGATATCAACGCCGTACTCACCCTTCATCCGGTACTCGAACACCTCGAACTGCAGCTGGCCCACAACGCCCAGAATTATCTCTTCAAAACCGCTGGTCGTATGGAACACCTGGATGGTGCCCTCCTCTGTCAGCTGGTCGATCCCCTTCTGGTACTGCTTGTGCTTCAGCGCGTTCTTGACGGTTACCTTGGCGAAAATCTCCGGCGAGAACGTTGGCAGCTCGTCGAAGACCACCTCCTTGCCCTGCGACAGCGAGTCGCCGATCCGGAAGATGCCGGGATCGAACAGGCCGACAATGTCGCCGGGATAAGCGGATTGAACAATATCGCGGTCCTGCGCCAGGAACTGCTGCGGCTGCGACAGCTTGATCTCCTTGCCAGCGCGCACATGCTTGACGCTCATCCCGCGGTCGAACCGTCCCGAGCAAACCCGCAGGAATGCGATCCGGTCACGGTGGGCCGGGTTCATGTTCGCCTGAATTTTGAAGATATAGCCGCTGAACTTCTCCGATACCGGCTCGATCTCCCCTTCGGTCGACTTGCGCGGTGTTGGAGACGGCGCAAGCTGCAGGAAGTTCTCCAGAAACGTCTGCACACCGAAGTTATTAACTGCGCTGCCGAAGAAGACCGGCGTCAGCTCGCCGCGGCGCACCTTCTCATAATCGAACTGGTCACCGGCAACGTCCAGCAGCTCCAAATCCTGCTTAAGCTGGTCGTGCATGAACTCCCCGGCCATCTCGCGGATGATCGGATCGTTGTAGTCCTCCACCTTGCGAACCTCAATCTTGGTATGGTCCTTGCCCTGGAACAGCTCGACCTGATTCTTCATCCGGTCATAGACGCCGCACAAGTCCCGGCCCATGCCGATTGGCCAGTTCATGGGAACGGACCGGATGCCGAGAACCCGCTCAATCTCTTCCATCAGATCGAACGGGCTCTGGCCTTCACGGTCCAGCTTGTTAATGAAGGTGAAGATCGGAATGCCCCGCTTGCTGCATACCTGGAACAGCTTGATCGTCTGCGCCTCGACGCCCTTGGCGACGTCGATCAGCATGACCGCGCTGTCAGCAGCTGTCAGCGTCCGGTAGGTGTCCTCACTGAAATCCTGGTGACCAGGCGTATCCAGAATGTTGACCCGGTGTCCGTTGTAATCGAACTGCATGACACTGGAGGTAACCGAGATGCCGCGCTGCTTCTCGATCTCCATCCAGTCGGATGTGGCATGGCGGCTCGCCTTCCGTGCCTTGACCGTACCGGCTTCCCGGATAGCTCCCCCGAACAGGAGGAGCTTCTCGGTAAGTGTGGTTTTACCCGCGTCCGGGTGTGAGATGATCGCAAACGTGCGTCTGCGATCGACTTCTGATTTTATTTCTTCCGTTAACGGTTTACTCATCGTGTTATCCCTTCATCTTAAGCATTGGCGATCAGGAAGGCCCTCGCCGGCGCGCCATCAATTCCCGTCAGCTTGAGCGGGGCGATGACCATGAAATACGTGCCCGGCAGGACATCCTTGAGCCGAAGCCCTTCCGCGATAATGATATTGTTGCGGAACAGCGGACGGTGCGTTGTATATTCCGGCTGCGCGCGCTCAATGCCGAGCGAGTCGATCCCGACGCCGCGGATGCCCGCTTCGATCAGGTAGCGTGCGCCGTCTTCCTTCACATAGATAAATTCCGGATCGAACGCATCGGTGAACGAATTCTTCGTCTTCAGCAGCACCCATTCACCCTTCTGCAGGTTATGCGGCTCAAGATCCTCCCGCGTAATGCCGTCCTCGACATGTGTCAGATCCAGCACCCGGCAGGTGCCGACAAGCTGCTCCAGCCCGATCGTCTCAACCGTAGCGCCATCCTCCAGCATATGCAGCGGAGCATCAATATGCGTGCCGCCGTGGCAGTCTACGTCGATCCGTGTTTCATGCGTCTTGCCCGTTTGAAAATTCGAGGAGTTGTAGATTTTGGGCTTCTTTTCCTCTTTATTCTTGTAGACAGGCATGCTGTCTTCAATGGTCATGGAAATATCGATAATTTTGAACATCGTGGAGCCCTCCTCCTTATTTGCCCGAGTTGCTGATCCAAACGACGTTATCTTCTTCCTGGCCGTTAACCGGCCACCAGTGGTAACCGTCCTCAGCCAGCAGCCTGTCTGCCTGCTGCGGGCCCCATGAGCCAGCGGCGTATTGCATCAGATCGGAAGTCGACTCCCGCCATGCAGCGGCAATCTTGTCTACGAACGTCCAGGCATGGGACACCTCATCCCAGCGGGTGAAATAAGTCGAGTCGCCCTGTACCGCATCGTGAAGCAGCGTTTCGTAGGCTTCCGGTGTATTGATGCCCACCTGACAGCTCTGGCAGAATTCCATCGCGACCGGCTGGATCTGCGAATCCGTACCCGGCTTCTTCGCGTTGATCTTGATGTAGATACCCTCCATCGGATTGACGCGAATAACAAGCAGGTTCGGCTGAAGGGAATGCTTCCGCGAGAACAGAACATTATCCGGGGCGTTCTTGAACTCGATGACAACCTCGGTTGTCTTGACCGGCAGGCGCTTGCCTGTCCGGATATAGAACGGCACACCGGCCCAGCGGAAGTTGTCCACGAACACCTTCGCCGCAAAATAGGTTTCCGTGGTCGATTCCGGATTAACGGAATCTTCCTCGCGGTAGCCCTTCAGCTCCTTGCCCTTCAACGAGCCTTTCGCATACTGGCCGCGCACCACGCGCTTGCGCACATCATCAGATGACGCAAACTGGCGGAGCGAGCGGAGCACCTTCACCTTCTCATCGCGGATATCCTCCGGATGCTCCCGGCTTGGCGGCTCCATGGCAATCATCGTCAACATCTGCAGCATGTGGTTCTGGCCCATGTCGCGGAGTGCGCCTGACTTGTCATAGTAACCGCCGCGGTCTTCAACGCCAACGGTCTCGGACAGTGTGATCTGCACATTGGCAATATGATCCCGGTTCCAGAGCGGCTCGAAGAATGCGTTCGCGAAGCGGATAACTTCAATGTTCTGAACCATTTCCTTGCCCAGATAGTGGTCGATCCGGTAGATCTCTTCTTCCTTAAATACCTGGCTGAGCTGCTCATTAAGCAGCTGTGCGGACGGCAGGTCATAACCGAACGGCTTCTCGATGACCAGTCTGTGCCAGCCTGGCGACTGCAGCAGACCGCCTTCGCGCAGGTTGAACGATACCGGGCCAAACAGCTCAGGAGCAAGCGCCAGATAGAACAGGCGGTTGCCCTTAATGTCGAATTTGCGGTCCAGCTCTTCCGACAGCACATTCAGCTCACGGAAACCGTCCACGTTGTTAATGTCAAGCGACATGTAGACAAAATGCTGCGCGAACCGGTTCCACAGCTCGGCATCAGTTGCCTTATAGCGGCAGAACTCATTGATCGAATCGTACAGGTCGCTGCGGAACTGGTCGTTCGTACGGGGACGGCGGGCCAGACCCACAACAGCAAAATCCTCCGCAAGCTTGCCTTCTTTATACAGACTGAACAGCGCAGGGAAAAGCTTGCGCTTGGCCAAATCTCCAGTTGCTCCGAACAGATAAAAAACGGCGCCGGATGGTGCCGGCATTTGCCCTTGATTGTATTGTTCTGTCATAATCCTCATTCTTTCCTTTATGTATTTTTAAGTATTGACAGACCGTCATTTCATGATATGTAGTTTAACATACTCGAATGAGAATCGCTATTAATGACGCTATAAAAATAATTGATGAAGATTGAAAAAACCGCGAATATATCAGGTTAAGCCAGGGATAAAGGCGGAGACTCCGGTAACGCCCGCCGCGGACTCATCCATCCCGTTGTACCAGAGAAGGGAGGGTTATGGCACCCTGCTGTAATCCCCTGTTATAAGCGGCACGCCGCCCGTCAGCTGCAAGCGTCCCGCCTCCCTGTCCCAGTGAGAGGCCAGCTGCAGATTAACCTTGTTATCCCCGCTGTATGTGTACAACCTCAGACCGGATGTAAAATAAACATCACTGGCTGTTCCTCCGCCGTCATAGGACTCCACTCTGCTGGCATCCGCAGCTTCTGCAATCCGTTCACCCGACCCCACCGAACGCGCTTCCCCGCGGAATGTCAGGCTTCTCCCCGCCGATGCGTCCAGCAGACTGTCGATCAGGCTGATCCGCTGCAAAAAATCTGACCTTGCAAGCCCCGGACTGCCCTCGAAGAGCAGGACAGACCGGGAGTCGTGCTCCTCAGCCTCCACTTCTGTTTCTGTTACCCCAGGCTGGCTGCTCTCTGCTCCGCTGCTTCCCGCTTCGCCGCCCGGCAAACCGATACCCTCTTCCCGCCATAAGAGGACGCGAAACAGCGGTCCGTCCTGCTCAGCCCGGTCTTTGCTAGATGGCGTCAGCTCCAGCTTCTTCATCAGTACCGCTGTCTCTTCCGCTGTCATGCTGCTGTCCCATCGTGCGGACCATCCTGCTTTCTCCGCTCCTCCTGCCAATTCATCATCCGCCCAGTCCCACAGCTTGGCTGCATCTTCCCGGAGGGAGCCGTTCGTACCCGATATCCCGGGAGCGAGTCCTTCACCGCCGGGCTGGCGGCTCATCCATACGGCTGCTGCCGCCGCGACTAGCAGCACAGCAAGCGCTATGAAAATCCCTTTCGGGCTGCCGCCGGCCGGGCGGCGCTGTCCTTTTCGGCTGGTTACAAGGTGTTGTTCCAAGTTATAATTCCCCTCTTTCATCCATCTCATTAGGTATTCTGCTTCAACACTTGGGTATCTGACCATACGCATACGCCCCTGGGTGAATACACTGTGTGCAAGAAGCCTTACTGGAGGTGTAATAACCAACATGCAGCCCATCTATCCGCTTACTGAAGAGAGAGTCCGCGGTTTCTGCGGCAATCTTGTCTGTGTTGTCATGCAGGATGGCACCAGGCATGTCGGCTTCCTCAGCACTTGCCAAGGCGGGAAGCTGACGCTTAATGGAGACGCCGCTCCGGCAGTCCAGGGGAAGCCTTCGGGAACCCGCAGGAAGAGCTCACGTCTTAGCAGCCAAGCGTCACGTACAGCTGGGAAGAAGAAACGGAGCGGCAAGAAGGCCGGTTCCGCACAGACCCTTGCCTACCCTTACGGCTATGGCTATGGCTACGGCTACGGCTATCCCGGCGCTTACCCTTATGGCGCCGCAGTTACGCTTGATCTCGCCCTGATCGCCCTCTTGCTGCTCGTACTGTAGCTGACTGGTCGCACGGCGACCCGGCCCTCAGGCCGGGAACTACATAATCTGCACATGAATCCTAGAGCGAGCCTGATTTCCCCTCCTTAACTTAAACCTTGCTCTTGCATATACACGAACTTCATTTACATGTTCAGCATGACGATATACAGTTTAAGTTAGCTATTCGAATATAAGCCCCCGGAGGTGAACACGTGATGCATATTCCACCATTGTCCAGAGGCATACACCCCCTTGGCACGTTTGATCCCATACAGCCGTATTCTCCACATGCGGGCAATCCATACCGGAATCGGGATAAGCATACGCCGAACCCGCCAGCCGGCAAGAATGCGCCTTGGTCAAGACAAGCCAAACAGGCTGCTACCGGAGCCGCAGCATGGCTTCAGGCCGCCATGGATGCGGAGGCCGCATTCCGGCTTGTAACCTCCCCCGCCACTTCAGCATGGGAGCAGCCCGTCGTTCAGACCAGCGACCCTGATTCGGTTACAGGAAGCGCTTCGTATGAAGCTGCCGCCCGGTTAATCTCCGTTCAGGCCGAGCAGCTTGCTGTGGGACAGATGAACAAGGGGTACACCCTGCCTAGAGACGGCAGCTCCATTGTCGAACCGGGGCTTCACACCCTGCTTCTGTCTGCCGGAGGACAATCCGTTGAAGCCTCGGTCATGATTTCTCCATCCGATACTAACGCGCATGCGCTGGCCAAAATCCGCAGTGTCATTCTATCTGCTGACATTGGGCTAACTGCCGAAGTGGAAGCCGACAAACAAGAGCGGACGGTCCGGTTAGAGATCACCGGTACGCTTACAGGCGAAGGGGAAAGATTCTCGATCGCTGACCACATCGGCAGTGCGGCTGCCTCAAGCGGCATACAGAATGTGGCTAGAGAAGCCGGCAACGCCCGCTTCCGTATAGACGGCAGTCCGCCGGTTGATGCCCCTTCCAATACCGTGAGCTTGTATGGCGGCACCGTGAGGCTTACCTTTCATCAGGTTACGGAAGAAGCCGTTCATGTCAGGATCGGGCCTGATCTGAAGGCGGTGGCCGAACAGCTGGAGGCCGCCATCCTTAAACTATCAGCACTCGCTGCCGTGTTTGACCGTTATGCCGGTTACCTGCATGACAGCCTGCCGGGCAGGCTCGAAGCGGCAGTCTTCACCACTGAGGCTGCTCAGCTCGGCATATCGAAGAATGAGAACGGCCATGCCGTGCTGAATACCGGCCTGCTGATGAAGCTCGCCGAGGTCTCGCCTGAGCTCGTACGATTCCAGATGCGGGATGTGACCGGCTGGGCGGAGAATGTCCAGAAGCTGCTGCAGCAGTTCCGCGAGCTGCCAGTCGTTGAATTGCTCGACCCTAATGCCCCGGCGCTATCCGGTTACACGCTCTACAGGCCGGGGCGGGAAGTGCACTGGCAGCTGCCAACCTATGGCCTGGTCGTCAATGATTTGTCCTGAGCAGACCCGCATCACCAGCCACGCCGTAATTATGAAGATTAGATGAAATAAGTAAGCCTTTACAAGCACGATGCCGGTTGGCTCTCAGGTGTCTTGTAAAGGCTGTTTGGTTTACGTATATCTGCCGCTATTCTTTATTCATGAAGCGGTCCGAGCAGCAAGACTGATACCTCGGCGCCCGCTTCAGCGCCTGCCGGACCTGCTGGTATACGGACAAGCGCATTGGCCTCTGGCAGAGAGGCCATCATGCTCGACTTGTTAAAGGCGAGCAGATCAGCTGTCCACCTGCCATCCCGCTCTCCAAGAACCGCCCGTACATACCGGTCATGCGGAGAGCCCTTGCCGACCGAAGCGCCCAAGCGGGCATTGACGGTCCGGTGCAGCGGTGAGCTGCTGCCCTGCATCCGGCGAAGGGCCGGGCGGACGAACAGCTCGAAGCCCACATGACAGGCTCCCGGGTTGCCTGACAGCGCCCACAACGGCTTTCCGTTCACCATTGCCGCTGAGGTGGGGCTTCCGGGACGCATGGCTACCTTATCGAACAGCAGGCCATGGGCTGCGGCTTCCGGCATAACAGCATCCGCCCTATTGCTGGCACCGCCGCGAAGCTTCCTCATGATGACAGCCATGACGTCATAATCGCCCACCGATACGCCGCCGGTCGTAATAACGGCGTCGGCCTCATCCAGAGCGGCTTCGAGCGCGAGCGATACAGCCGCCGGGTCATCGGCGAGGCGGCCGAGCGGGAGCGCTTCGCCGCCGCAGCTCTCCACCAGCGCGGCGATCATCGCGCTGTTGCTGTCACGGATGCGGCCCGGCTCCAGCGGAGCCCCGACCGGCAGCAGCTCTGTTCCGGTCGCGAAGATCGCAACGCGCGGCCGCCTGTGCACCTGCAGCTCGGCATATCCGAAGGTGCCGAGATGCGCGATGTGGCCGGGCCCGAGACGTGTGCCGGGCCTGGCGATCACTGCGCCGCGGCGGAACTCCTCTCCGCGCGGCGCTACATTCTGGCCCGGGAGGGCCGGTGCTTTCACAAGCACCGACCGGGGCCCGGGCTCTGCTGCTTCTGCGGTCTGCTCCAGCATGACGACAGCATCTGCCCCTGCAGGCACTGCCGCGCCAGTCATGATGCGCACGGCTGTGCCCGGCTGCACGGTCCCGGCGTAGACCTGCCCCGCCGCCACCGTGCCGGTCACGCGCAGCACCGCCGGCTGCTCGGCGGTCGCCTGCGCCGTATCCGCGGCATGGACCGCATACCCGTCCATGCCTGCGCGCGCGAAGGGCGGCCAGTCCACAGTCGCTTCGCATGACTGTGCCAGATACCGGCCGCCGCAGCGCCACAGCGCAGCTGTCTCCGGCGGAAGCGGCTGCACCGCTTCCAGCACTCTCCGCTGCGCTTCGGCGACCTTCACGGCGCGGCGGTTAAACCGCGCCTCTCCCTGCAAACTCACGATCTCCCTGCCTCCTTCGGCTTCCCGGCAGGAATCCTCCACTGCCCGTTCCCTTGCCGCTCACGGGCAGAATCCGCTACAATTACGCTGAGGTGAACGAATGAAGAAGCCTTCCAATTGGACTATTATCCTGATTATGCTTTCCTTTACCGCTGTCATCGTCGGACAAGCCTTAACCAAGCAGGTTCCTAACGCATCGCTCATCGGGTGGAGCGTTGGACTGCTGTTCCTGTTTGGTTCGGCCTTTGCCGCTTCCTTGACTTTTCGCAGCGATGAAGATGAATAGTTCTCTTATTCCAGAGGAGCGCATACCGCTTCCTGTCTACCTACCAGTTTAGCAGAAAGCAGCAGCTCTTGAAACGACCAGTGGCCATGCAGCCTGGCTTCCGCCTGCTTCATCCCATCAAAAAAACCGGCCCGCCCTGTCAGCGAACCGGCCATAAGCCATTCTTATGTATAGGTAATCATGTATCCTACTCTATCAAGCAACCGGAGGAACTGCCCATGCCCCAACCTGCACTCCATCCGCCCGTCATCCAGATCGCCGGCTACAAGAACAGCGGCAAAACTACCCTGCTCTGCCGGCTCGTAGAACGGATAAAGGCAGACGGACTCACCGTCGGCACGGTCAAGCATGATGCCCACGACTTTACCATGGATCAAGACGGCACAGATACGTGGCAGCATCAGCAAGCTGGTGCCGATATAACCGCCATCTCGTCCTCCCGCAGGACAGCCTGGCTTATGAACCGGCCTGCAGAACTTCATGAGCTTATTACGGGTATGCAGGAGGTTGATATTATCCTGGCAGAAGGCTTCAAAACAGCTCCCTACCCCAAGCTCATTCTGCTTCGCCAGGAGACCGATCTAGAGCTTCTCCAGCTAGACAATGTCATTGCCGCCGTACAATGGCCTGCTTTTCCCGCTGCTCAAAACCTGCCGAATCTCGGCCTTCCTGTTCTCGCTATAGATGATCTCGAGCCGCTGTACCGTCTTGTACGCACCCTAGCAGGCGTCTAATTCCCAAACGAACTACTCCGCTATCCCGTGCTTATGGGCATAAATTGCCGCCTGCGTCCGGTCATCGACCTCCAGCTTGGCCAGAATATTCGTAATATGATATTTTACCGTCTTGATGCCGATGAAGAGGTCGTCAGCGATTTCCTGATTCGGCTTGCCCTTGGCAAGCAGCTGCAGCACTTCCATCTCACGTTCGGTAAGATCTTCATGGAGAGGCTTTTGCTCCGGCTTCTTCGGCTCGCGGAAGCGGCTCATCATTTTGACTGCCACCTGCTGCTCCAATACCGATTGACCGCGGGCGGCCGCACGGATCGCATCGGCGATTTCGTTCGCGCGGGAAGTTTTGAGGAGATAAGAGAACGCACCCGCCTCCAGCACCGGATACATTTTACTGTCGTCTATGAAGCTTGTGAGCACGATAACTCGGCATTCCGGATAAAGCTCTAGCAGCTTACGGGTCGTCTCTACACCGTCCATACCTTCCATTACCAGATCCATCAGTACGACATCAGGCTTGTAAGCTTGAGCAAGGCGAATGCCATCCTGTCCATTGCTCGCCTCGCCGACCACCTCAATGCCTTCCTCCGTATCCAGCACAGCGGCCAGACCAATCCGTACCATCTCATGATCATCAACAAGCAGCACCTTAATAGGCTCTTCCATCCTATACACCTTCTCCTCTTTCGTTCAAAATAACCGGTACCCACACCTCGATGCTCGTTCCATCACCTGGTGACGATACGATCTGGAACGATCCGCCCATCTCCGTTACGCGCTCTTCCATGGTCAAGAGCCCGTATGACGTCTGCTTCTTCTCTTCCAGGTCAAATCCGACTCCATCATCCCGCAGGGTCAGCCTAACCTGATGCCCGTATACGTGAAGCCCGATCTCCATTTTCTCCGCTTTTGCATGACGTAGCGTATTTGACAGCGCCTCCTGCACGATCCGGAACAGATGATCTTCGACCTGGGGCATCATAACGATGGATTCATCCATGTCTAACGATATAGCCATCGGTACCTTCTGCTTCAATTCCTCCAGCAGCGCTTCGAGTGCCTGCGGCAGATTCTTGCCTTCTAGATGAACCGGACGAAGATGAAGCAGCAGCGCACGCATTTCAGACTGGGCGACTGAGGCCATTTCCTCGATCAGCTCAACCTGACGCTTGGCACGTTCAAAATCCTTATCCAGCGTCCGCTTCACAGCCGTTGCTGTCATGGATATGGCGAACAACTGCTGACTTACCGCGTCATGCAGCTCTCGGGCAAGCCGCTGGCGTTCCTCGATCACCGCAGAGAACTTTACCTTCTCCGTCCGTACCTTCTCCTCCAGTGTTTCTTCTTCATCATCCTGTCCGGTATCATCCCGGTCTGTAATGGTTACGGATCGACGCTTCCACCGCTGCTGTTCGGCCAGTCGCAGCAAGGTTTCCTTCAGCTTCAGGTTCTGGAGGTAACCATAGACAGCAGCCGTTATAAGCCCCAAACCGATAACTGCTAAGACGACCGCCGCCGCTTTCCCCTGCAGGAAAAAGATCTGTACAACGCCCATACCCTGCAGTACTAATACAAGCAGCCCTGTAATAATAAGCAGCCATATCATCGTCTCTGCTATATTGGGCTTCATTGATCTGGCAGGCTTCAATGGCGGCTTAACAGGCTTCGGCTGTTCCTTTTGCGCGGTTGGCGCTGAAGGTGAATGAACCCCAGTCTGTCCGTCGGCCATTTTCTTGATCCCCCTTCATGAGGCTGCAAGCAGCCATCTATATCTGTACTGCAGCCATCTCTGCTGCTGAAGCTCACATGGATGGCGACTATATTATGTATAGGCACAATAAATGCTGATTAATCTATATAACGAGCTTTAATAACCCAAAGTTTCAGTCATCTGACTGCCGCCCAGCCTATCTGACAAGAGACAGCCGCGGCTGCCTGGTAAGGCGCCGCGGCATGGTCTCCGCCTATTTCCTATCAGATGCAAGGTACACCGTACAAGGCTTATTCTTGGTCAGTTTTTTTGTCTAACGACGGACCATTGAGCTTGCTCTTAAGCGCCTGGAGCTGCTCTTCGACCTTCATCTGCTTCTCCGCATCTGCGGCACTGTACAGAGGTGTCGAGGATGTTCTCAGCATGCCGGGAACACGGAGTACATCTGCTTCGGCTTCCATCTGCATGATTTTCTCTTCCATCCGGTTGAAGCCTCTCGAAGCATTGCCGCTCTCGATGGAATGTGTGCTGCTGATCTGCGACATTTGCTTCTGTGCTTTCGCCATTTGTGCACGAGCTGCCAGCTCATTGCGCTTGTTGCGCAGCTGATAAAACTCTTCCTTCATTTCATGCAGCTGAGCCATCAGCTCATCTGCCTGCGTTTTGGCCTGGGCATGAAGATCACTATACTCCGAAGTCTTCTGATCGAAGAAGATTTTCTCTTCCAGCATCTTACGTGCCAGCTCTTCATGACCACTGCGCATAGCCTGTTCTGCCTTGCTTTCACGGTCCATTGCACTGCGTGCCGCTTCTTCATAGCGCTGTCTCATACGGCGCTCGTTGGCCATTTGCTTGGCAACAGTTACCTCAGCCTGATGAATCTCACTTTCCATATCCCGAATGTATTGGTTCAGCATAACAACCGGGTCTTCCATTTTATCCAGAAGATCGTGAAGCGAAGCCTTTGTCATATCCTTCATGCGTTTAAAAATTCCCATTGTGTTATTCTCCCTTCTCGTATTTCGCGAGTTTAGCTTTCAGTTCTTCAAGTTCCCTGCGAAGTGCTTTCTTCTCCAGATCATCCATCATGGAATCAAGATCGCCGGGACGAGGCGGCTGGTTGTGCTGACCTTGACTATTGCTGCCCTGCCAATTATTCCAGCCAGGACCCGGTTGGTTCGGGTTTTGGCTGTAATAGCCGCCGCCAGGCGCTTGATAGCCACCACCGCCGCCGTAACCAGGGCCACCACCATAACCGTTGAAACCGCCCTGCCCGAAGTTGTTATACATATTCGGTTCCTTCGGCACAACAAGTGCTGCCAGGATATAAACTAATATGAACGCTCCGCTTGTAAACACGGCCAGCACGATAGCCAGGATCCGGATGAGTGTTCCATCTACGCCCATTGCATCGGACAGCCCCCCGCACAACCCGAATAGCTTCTTGTCCCGCGTGGACCGGTACAATTTTCTCAAGTGATTCACCCCTCCTTCTCAAGTTTACGCTTAAGCTGCTCCAGTTCCCGCTCGATTGCGGATTGAGCCGAGCTGTTTGAATGCATGCCGTAATCCTGCCCTGCCCGGCGAAGATCACGCAGGCTTCTAGCCTCATGCTCCATATCGCTAATACGGTCATCCAGCTTACGGAACATGCCTTCCGGCTGTCCGCCAGGGCCGCCGCCATAATATCGCTGGTTCATCCGCTGCTGCAGGCGCAGCGACTCCATACGTGCCGCATAAAACTCCCGCTTGTCATATACCGATTGGTACTCGCTGCGCAGCTCGCGCAGCAGGTCTTCGAGCTCGCTCACATTTTGCTGAGCTTGCTCATATAGCTCTTTATATTGAGCCGCATTCTGCTCATGGCTTGCTTTTTCCTGCAGTGCAATCCGTGCGATATGTTCCTCACCGGCCTTTAAAGCCGTGATTGCCTGCTGCTCTCTTTTCTCTCTCTGCTGCTCAGCCTGCAGCCACTGCATCTTCAAGTGGTTAGCATGACCGGCATATTGCTGGTACAGCTTCTCAGCCTGGATGATCTCTTCACGGGTTGACCATAAGAACTGGTCAATTAACCGTACCGGATCTTCAGCTTTCTCTAATCGTTCGTTCAATGTTGCTACCGTGATATCTCGTATGCGCCGCATTAAGCTCATCTTTTATATCCTCCGATTCCTTTAACGTTTGCTATCAGAACGCCCGGTTCTTGCTCTTAAACAAGGATACGCCGCCGACGATTAAAGCAATTGCGATCACAAGCATAATCAAGCCGGACAGCTTGGCAAGCAAGGAGATCAAGCCGATTGTCAGCAAGACCGCTCCGACGATTTTCTTGTCATTCTTCATCCCAACGATACCGAGACCAATCAGAATGAAGGGGAAGATATAACCGAATATGGGGCCCAGCGTAATGCCAAGCATATTCAACACCATCCAACCTCCACAAAATACGAGCACTGCACCAATTGCTGTTTTACTATTCATTTATGCTCACCGCCTTTCCCTTCGTTGTATGTCGTTTGCTTATGTTCTTATTGTAGGTGATATTATGATTCCGCAAAACAGACCTGCGTCGGTTTCTGATACTAGACCTTGGACGGGGAAGTCAGGACCAGCAGTCTTAGAGCTTCACAGCCTTTCTCGAGATAACAGCAGCATTACGAAAGGAGCCATGAAGAAGACAACAAAAAAGCCCCCTGAAATGATTCATTTCAGAGAGCATTGTTAATTCTATATAATGGTACCGGCGAGAGGACTCGAACCTCCACCCTTTCGGACTCGATTTTGAGTCGAGCGCGTCTGCCATTCCGCCACGCCGGCTTAAATAAAAAAAATGGCGTGCCCTAAGAGATTCGAACTCCTGACCTTTTGATTCGTAGTCAAACGCTCTATCCAGCTGAGCTAAGGGCACACGTTGTGAAAAATAGTGGAGGCGCCACCCAGATTCGAACTGGGGGTAAAGCTTTTGCAGAGCTCTGCCTTACCACTTGGCTATGGCGCCAGATAAAAAAATGGAGCGGAAGACGGGAATCGAACCCGCGACCCTCGCCTTGGCAAGGCGATGCTCTACCGCTGAGCCACTTCCGCGTTAATGGCTGGGGATCTAGGATTCGAACCTAGGCATGACGGAGTCAAAGTCCGTTGCCTTACCGCTTGGCTAATCCCCAACATTTTAGATTTAGTTGTAATGGGGCGATCGATGGGACTTGAACCCACGAATGCCGGAGCCACAATCCGGTGCGTTAACCCCTTCGCCACGACCGCCATACTATTCAATTGGCAGGGGCAGCAGGAATTGAACCCACACTAACGGTTTTGGAGACCGCTGTTCTACCTTTAAACTATGCCCCTAAGGTAAACTGGTGGAGGATGATGGATTCGAACCACCGAACTCGTCAGAGAACAGATTTACAGTCTGCTGCGTTTGGCCACTTCGCTAATCCTCCAAGGTGGTGCCGGCGAGAGGACTTGAACCCCCAACCTACTGATTACAAGTCAGTTGCTCTACCAATTGAGCTACACCGGCATATGCAATTCCTTCAAACTTACATGGTGGCTCGGGACGGAATCGAACCGCCGACACGAGGATTTTCAGTCCTCTGCTCTACCAACTGAGCTACCGAGCCATGATGGTAATGGCGGAGCTGACGGGATTCGAACCCGCGGTCTCCTGCGTGACAGGCAGGCATGTTAGGCCTCTACACCACAGCTCCAGAGTATGGACTTCGGAATAACTCCGATGGTAAAG
>NZ_JAKGAO010000033.1 GCF_021532315.1 Paenibacillus tarimensis | reverse complement strand
CAGGGAGAAGCGTACACCCGCATCCCGCAGGCGCCGAAGCAGCCGTTCTACCCGGCTTCCGCGGTGCAAAAGCGCTTGTTTGCCCTAAGCCAGATGGACGGCGCTGGCATGAGCTATAACATTACGATGACTTACAGCCTGACGGGAACACTCGACGAAGCCCGGCTGCAAAGGGCCTGGCAGCAGGTGGTGGAGCGGCATGAAGCGCTCCGCACCTCGTTTGCTTACGTGGACGGCGAGCTGATGCAGCGGATCGACCCGCAGGCGGCCGCGGTAATTGAGCAGCTGCCCCGGACAGCAGTGAAAGCAGGCGAGGAAGAGAGCTCTGACGTCCGGAGGCGGGTGGAAGAATTCTTCAAGCCGTTCGACCTGAAGAAGGGCCCGCTGATCAGAGCCGGTCTGCTGCCTCTCGCGGGTGACCGGCACCTGTTCCTGATTGATATTCATCACACCATTGCGGATGGGATGTCAGTGCCTCTCCTGATGCAGGAGCTGTGCGCGCTTTATAAGGGGCAGGAGCTTCAGCCGGTTCCGCTTCATTATAAAGACTATACCTGCTGGCAGCTGCAGGAGCCGTATCAGCAGGCCCAGCGGGAACATGAATCCTACTGGCTGAACGAGCTCTCGGGCGAGATTCCGGTTCTTGATCTGGTAACGGATCATCCGCGGCCATCAGTGCGAAGCTTCGAAGGCGGCCATGTCCGCTTCCGGATAAATGCGGAGCTGACAGCAAGACTCCGGTCAATGGCTGATGCTTCGGGAACAACCTTGTACACCGTCCTGCTGGCTGCTTTCAGCGTGCTGTTATCCAAGTACTCGGATCAGGAGGATATCCTGATCGGTTCGCCGGTTGCCGGCAGAACCCACGCAGACCTCGAGCAGGTAGTGGGAATGTTCGTCAACACCGTGGTAGTGCGCAGCCGGCCGAGACAGGACTTGACCTTCGGCGGCCTGCTTGATCAATTGAAAGAACGCGTGGTGCGTGCCTTCGAGCACCAGGATTACCCGTTCGAGCAGCTGGTGGACAAGCTTGGGCTGCAGCGGGACGCGAGCCGGAATCCGCTGTTCGACGTCCTGTTCATCCTGCAAAATGTGGACCGGAGCAGCCTGTTGATGGACCAGGTCAGCATTGAACCTTATGATTACCTGCATCGTACAGCCAAGTTCGATCTGACGCTGTTTGCCGCTGAAGAGCTGGACGGCATCAGTGCGGGCTTCGAATACAGCGTACAGCTATTCCAGCAGGTAACAGTAGAACGGATGGCTGCTCACTACATGCAGCTGCTCAGCAGCCTGGCGGAATGCGGAGGACAGATTCGGCTGTCAGAGCTCAGCCTGCTGTCGCGGGAAGAGCGGGCAAAAGTTACGGAAGAATATGCCGTCAACCGGTGGGCGGTAACGGGGCCGGCGACCATCCACCAGCGGTTCGAGGAGCAGGTTATGAAGCGGCCGCAGCACCCTGCGGTGCTGTACAACGATGACACGATTACGTATGCGGAGCTGAACGCCAGAGCGAACCAGCTGGCGCGGTCCATCCGGGCCAGCCATCCAGGCCTTCACGTACCGCATGAACGCCGGCGCGGGCAGGAGGACGGCCTGCTGGTCGGCATTATGGCGAAGCATCCGGTTGACCGGATTGCCGCTGTATTGGCCACTCTGAAGGCAGGTCTGGCCTATGTGCCGATTGATCCCTCCTATCCGCGCGAACGGATAGCCCACATGGCAGAGGACAGCGGCATGCAGCTCGTCTTAACGGATCTGGAGGAAGCATCGCAGCTGCTGCCCGGAAGCATTAAGGTGCTCCCGCTGAGCCAGGAGCCGGTTGCTGCCCCAGGTCAGGGTGTATTGGCGAATCAGGAGAATCTAGGTCTGGACGTCCAGGCAGATGATCTTGCATACATCATTTACACGTCCGGCTCGACCGGGCTGCCCAAGGGTGTGGCTATTGCGCACCGGGGCGTTGTCAACTATGCGGCCTGGCGGACGCAGGCTTACGGCATCGGTGCGGATGACCGGACGCTGCAGATGATATCGTTCTCCTTCGACGGATATGGAGCAAGCCTCTACTCTGCACTCCTAACAGGCGGCAGCCTGGTAGTTGTGAGAGATGAAGACAGCAAGGATTACAAGGTTATCCGGGAGCTTGCCTCCCGGCATGGCGTCACGTCGTTCAGCGCGATCCCTTCGATGTATCAGGCGCTGCTGGATTTTGCGGAAACGAGCGGCGGACTGGATCAGTTGAAGACCGTCATTCTCGCGGCGGAACGGCCGGCAGAAGAGCTCGTGGCCAGAAGCCGGCGGATGCTGCCGAAGACGCTGCTGATTAACGAATACGGACCGACCGAGAACACGATTGCGACTGCAGCCCAGATTGGGATTGAACCGGGCAGGACTGCAGTAATCGGCAGACCTGTCGGCAACCATCAAATCTATATTGTAGACCGGGCTGGACAACCGGTACCGATCGGTGTTCCGGGCGAGCTGTGTGCGGCAGGTCCCGGCCTAGCGCGCGGATACTGGAAGAAGCCTAAACTGACGGCTGAGAAGTTTACTGCGCATCCGGAAACCGGCCGCCGCATGTACCGGACGGGAGACATGGCGCGGTGGCTGGAAGACGGTACGATTGAGTTTCTTGGCAGGCTTGATGAGCAGGTCAAGATCCGCGGCTTCCGTGTTGAACTGGAGGAGATTGCCGCCCGCCTGCGTCTGCATCTGAGTGTCACGGAAGCGGTCGTGCTTGACCGGAAGGACGAGCATGGGCAGCCCTATCTATGCGCCTATATTATACCGGAGGATGCGGCGGGCAGGGCAGACGGCGGCAGTCCGGCCCCGTCTTACACCGTCACAGCCAGGCAGGCGGCAGCGTACCGCACCTTCCTGGAGGAGGCGCTGCCGGATTACATGGTACCCGCCTACTTTGTCCATCTGGAGCGTCTGCCGCTGAGCCCTAATGGAAAGCTCGACAAGAAGGCGCTGCCTGCACCGGATGTAAGCAGCGGGGCTTCTGAGATCTACGAGGCGCCGCGTACCGAGATGGAGTGCAGACTCGCCGAAATCTGGCAGCAGGTGCTGGGCACGGAGCGGGTCGGCATTCATGACCATTTCTTCAATCTGGGCGGCGATTCAATTAAGGCCATTCAGGTTTCATCCCGTCTGCATCAGCAGGGGCTGGTGCTGGAGATGAAGCATCTGTTCCAGCATCCGGTACTCATGCAGCTGGCACCTCATATCAAGGAAGATGAGGAGACGATCAGCCAGGATGAGGTGACCGGGGATGTGCCGCTTACGGCCATTCAGCATTGGTTCTTCAGCCAAGCCTTTGAGGAGCAGCATCATTTTAACCAGGCAGTTATGCTCCAGCGGAGCAGCGGCTTTGACACGGATGCCCTCAAGCAGGCGCTAACGGCAATAGTTGTCCATCATGATGCGCTCCGTATGGTGTTCAGACAAGTTAGTGGGACCTGGACAGCACGGAATCTCAGCGCACATGAGATTGGCCCGGTCACGCTGAATATCGTCGAGACAGGCAGCATGACAGAGGGGGAGCGGGAGGCTTATATTTCCCGGCAGGTGGAATCAGCTCAGAGAAGCCTCGATATAGAGAAGGGCCCGCTGTACCGCTTCACACTGCTTCGGACCGCGGGTGGTGACCACCTGCACATTGTAATTCATCATCTTGTGGTGGACGGAGTCTCCTGGCGTATTTTGCTGGAGGATCTGGCTGAGGCCTATGTCCAGGCGGAACGCGGAGAGGCGGTTCGGCTTCCGGCGAAGACGCTGTCAGTCCGGGAGTGGGCGCACAAGGTCCGGCAGTATGCGGTCCACAGTGAACTGCTGAAGGAGATCCCTTACTGGCAGGCGGTGGAACAGGATAATCCGGGACCGCTTCCGGCCCGCAGGATTGCAGGCCAGCGGCGGCCTGAGGAGCAGGCCGAGGCGGTCATGGAATGCACGCGGGAGCAGACTGAACAGCTGCTGAAGCAGGTGCACCGGACCTACAGTACGGAGATTAATGATGTGCTGCTTACGGCATTGGCGCTGGCGCTCAGGCAGTGGTCGGGCCGGCAGAAGACGCTTATTCATCTGGAGGGCCATGGCAGGGAGAAACTCGACAGGCCGTACAATATTTCCCGGACAATAGGCTGGTTTACTGCCCAGTACCCCGTCGTCCTGGATGCCAGCCGTCCCGATGACATGGGATATATGCTGAAGTCGGTCAAGGACAGTCTGCGCCGGATTCCTAACCATGGCATCGGCTACGGCGTGCTGGAATATTTGACACCGCAGGAGCAGCGGCAGGAGCTGCGGTTCGGACTGCAGCCGGAGATTAGCTTCAACTATCTGGGCCAGTCAGATCAGGCGCAGGATAACGGAGTATTCTCGTTGTCGAAGCTCGGCAGCGGCACGAATATCAGCCCCAGTGCCCGCAAGCTTTATGCAATGGAGTGGACAGGCATGGTGGCGGACGGGAGGCTGCGGATGACGGTCGGCTACAGCCGCGGCGAATATGAGGAAGCGGCGATAGCAGAGCTCACCGGCCTTTACAAGGAGCAGCTGCAGGCCATAATAAGCCACTGCATGGGCAAAACCGGCACAGAGGTCAGTCCCTCGGACTTGGTGTACAACAAGCTGTCGATTGACAAGCTCAGCCAGATCAGCCAGCTGCTCAACAAAAAACTAAAGTAGGTGAAACGAAGTGGATGGCGTACAGATCAAAAATCTTTACCCGCTGACACCGATGCAGGAAGGCATGCTGTTTCATTCCTTGCTGGATCAGGATCATCCCGCCTATCACCAGCAGATGACCTTAACGCTTAAAGGCACGGTTAACCTTGATTATATTGAACAATCCATGAACGCGCTGATCGCCAGATATGATGTATTGAGGACGGTGTTCCTGGTTGAAAATGTCGAGCAGCCGCTGCAGGTTGTGCTGCAGGAGCGGACGCTTACATTGATTCAGGAGGATATCGCTGCTCTTCCGGAGGAAGAGCAGCGGGCCTTCATCCGCCGGTATGAGGAAGAAGACCGCAGGCAGGGCTTTGACCTGACCAGCGACCTGCTGATGCGGGTATCGGTGCTGATCACCGGGCCGGACAGCTGCGTAATAGTCTGGAGCTTCCACCATATCATTATGGACGGCTGGTGTCTCGGCATAATCTTGGACGATTTCTTTCAGGCTTACGAAGCGCTCGCTGGCGGACTTCCGATCCTGGAAAAGGCAGTCTATCCATACAGCGATTATATGGAATGGCTGCTGCAGCAGGACAAGGACGGAGCAAGAGCCTATTGGCAGGAATGCCTGGAAGGTTACGAGCAGCAAGCTGTGGTGCCGGGAATGCGTCAGGATCAGACGGACCGTCCTTACCGCGGTTCAGAGCATGAATTCCGGTTTCCCGAGGAACTGACACGGCAGCTTGAACAGCTTGCGAGGGCTCAGGGCGTTACCTTAAGCACCGTGCTGCAGGCACTCTGGGGCGTGCTGCTGCAGAAATACAATTACAGCGATGATGTGGTCTACGGCACGGTAGTATCAGGCCGCCCATCCGCGTTAACCGGCGTGGAGCAGATGGTGGGACTGTTCATTAATACGATTCCGGTCCGTGTGCAGAGTACACCGGGACAAACCTTCATGGAGCTTCTGCAGGCTATTCAGCAGCAGTCACTCCGCTCAAACGACAACGCCTTCTTCCCGCTTGCCGAAATTCAGGCGGATTCCGTGCTGCGCAGCGGGCTTATTCAGCACCTTGTCGTATTTGAGAACTACCCGATCGATGAGGCGCTCGACAGCCGCTACCCGGGGCTTGGCTTTGCAATAGAGGATGTCCGCGTCTTCGAGCAGACAAGCTATGACTTTAACCTAATGGTCGTTCCCGGGGCACAGCTCAAGCTGGCTTTTAACTATAACGAAGCTGTTTATGACAGCAGCTTTGTCGCAGCTATCGGCGGTCACCTGCTGAAGCTTGCCGAAGCGGTTGCCGGCAATCCTGCCGTCCCGCTGCATACCATTGAAATCATTACGGAGGCAGAAGCTGAGCTGCTGGCCTCGTTTAACGATACGGCAAGAGAATACCCGCTGCATAAGTCCTACATGGAGCTGTTCGCCGAAGCAGTGGAGCTGCACCGGGAGCGCAGAGCGCTGGTATTCGAGGATGCCTCGCTGACCTACGGGGAGCTCGACCACCGCGCAGACAGGCTCGCAGCACGTCTGCGCGGGCGGGGCGTAAGCCGTGAAAGCATCGTCGGCATCATGGTGGAGCCGTCGCTCGAGATGATCGTCAGCGTGCTGGCGGTACTGAAGGCAGGAGGAGCATTCCTGCCGATCGACCCCGGTTATCCGCAGGAGAGAGTACAGTATTTTCTCGCGGACAGCGGAGCGGAAATTCTGCTTACGCAAACCCGTTTTATGGGCACTATTTCATTCGCGGGCGAATGCCTTAACCTGGAGGATAAAGAGCTGTATAACGTGGATGTCCCGTTCCCGGATGGAAGTCTGCCGTTAATCAGCAGGCCGGATGACCTGGCTTATGTTATTTATACATCCGGTTCGACTGGACAGCCGAAGGGCGTCATGATTGAACACAGCGCGCTCGTCAATCTGTGCTTCTGGCATAACAACGAGTACGGTGTCACCCCGGAGGACCGGACAGCCAAATATGCGGGCTTCAGCTTTGACTGCTCGGTGTGGGAGATTTTCCCCTACCTGTTATGCGGGGCCTCTATTTATATGCTTCACAAGGACATCCGTCTCGATATCGAGCGGCTGAATCGTTATTTTGAAACCAACCGCATTACTATTACATACCTGCCAACCCAGTTTGCGGAGCAGTTTATGAAGGTCCAGAACCGTTCACTCCGGATGCTTCTGACAGCGGGTGACAAGCTGAAGCAGTATGTGCCCCAGACCTATAAGCTGGTCAATAACTACGGGCCGACGGAAAATGCAGTCATCACTACCTACTATTATGTGGATCGGCAACAGGACAACATTCCGATTGGAGTCCCTGTCCACAATCATCGCGTCTATGTGCTCGATAAAGGCGGGAAGCAGGTACCGGTAGGCGTACCGGGCGAGCTGTGTGTTTCCGGAAGCGGACTGGCCAGGGGCTACTGGAACAAGCCGGAGCTGACGGATGAGAAGTTTATCGCCAACCCATATGAGCCCGGCGAGCGGATGTACCGGACGGGTGATCTCGCGGTCTGGATGCCGGACGGCAACATCCAGTATCTAGGCCGGATTGACCAGCAGGTGAAGATTCGCGGCCACCGTATTGAGATCGGCGAGATTGAGACCCAGCTGATGCAGCTGGCAGCCGTTAAGGACTGTGTAGTTGTACCGCTTAAGGATGACAACGACCAGGTTTACCTCTGTGCTTATTTTGTCCCGCAGCAGGAAGGCGAGGCAGAGACGCAGCAGCTGCGGAAGCAGCTCGAGGAGCGTCTGCCGGATTATATGGTTCCGGCCGTGTTTATGGAGCTGGAGCGGATACCGGTTAATGTGAACGGAAAAGTCGACCGCAAGGCGCTGCCGAAGCCGGCTGCTCCCGCAGTTTCCGGTTATGAGGCGCCTGAGGGGAAACTGGAGAATCACCTTGCCGAGCTGTGGGGCAGGGTGCTCGGACTGCCGCAGGTGGGACGGCAGGACCATTTCTTCGAAATGGGGGGCCACTCCCTTAAGGCGGTCATGCTGGTAGCGGAACTGCAGCAGAGCATCGATATACCGGTGCAAATCCGCGATATCTTCGCTTGCCCGACAATCAGGGAGCTGGCAGAGCTGCTGGAAGAGCGCAGGCGAGGACAAGAAGCGCCCGCCGGCGGTCCGGAAGGCATTCCGGCGGCAGGAGTGCGACCGTATTACCCGCTTTCCCCGGCTCAGCGCCGTCTGTATGTGCTCAGCCAGATGGAAGGTATCGGCACGAGCTACCATCTGCCTGGCGCCCTGCTGCTGGAAGGCTCCTTGTCCAGAGAGAAGCTGGAGCAGGCGGTGGAGCGGATGCTGGACAGGCATGAAGCGCTGCGTACCCGTTTTGTTATGGCGGATGGCGAGCCGGTCCAGCAGATTATGCCGCCTGCACCGTTCAGGCTGCCGGTGCATGAACTGCATCCTCCAGCGGAGCTTGGAGAAGGGACAGGGCTGGCACGTTATATTCAGTCTTACATGGAGACCGAATTCATCCGGCCGTTCGAGCTGGATCATGCGCCGCTGATGCGGATGGAGCTGCTGAAGCTTGGAGAGGACAGGCATGTCCTGCTGTATGACATGCATCACCTGATTACCGACGGTACAAGTACTGCGCTGTTTGTCCGTGATTTTATAGAGCTGTATAACGAAGAGACGCTTGCTCCGCTTGAGCTTCATTACAAGGACTATGCGGTCTGGCAGCATGAGCGGCTTGCAGCTGGGGGAAGCGAAGAAGACGGGAAGTATTGGCTGGACACCTTCGCAGATGGCATTCCGGTTCTGCAGCTGCCAACCGATTATACCCGGCCGGCCGTGCGCCGGTTTGCCGGCAGCCGTACGGTGTTTGCCGTGGACTCTGCCACTACGGCACGGCTTGAGCAGCTTGCTTCAGATACCGGCTCCACGCTGTACATGGTGCTGCTCGCCGCTTATCATCTGCTGCTCGCGGGCCATTCCGGCCAGCGGGACATTGTAATCGGCATGCCGGTATCCGGGCGGACGCATGCTGACATGCATCAGATGCTGGGCATGTTCGTGAACACGCTGCCGCTGCGCACGGCCTCCCGGCCGGAACAGACGGTGCTCGAGCTGCTGCTGGAAATCAAGGAGCTTGTCCTGCATTCGCTGGAGCACCAGGATTACCCGTTTGAGGAGCTGGTTCACCGCCTTGCCCCTGAGCGGGATACCGGTCGGAATCCGCTGTTTGATACGATGTTTGCGCTGCAGAACATGGATGAGGAAGAGCTCAAGCTGAGCGGGCTGCAAGTCACGCCGCTTGCTGTACAGGCCGATATGGCCAAATACGATTTAACATTAATTGGATCGCAGCATGGCGGCGGTCTGAGCTTTGAGCTGGAATACAGCACCGATCTGTTCCATCCGGAGACGATGGAGCGCTGGGCTGCGCACTATCAGGAGCTTCTGCACCTGATTACCAGGGATGCGGAAATGACTCTGGCGGATGTGAGCTGCCTGCCGGAGCAGGAGAAGGAGCTGCTGCTGCATGCGTTCAACCGCACGGAGCTGGAGGTGGCGGACAAGCTGCTGCATGAGCTGTTTGAAGAGCAGGCGGCCCGCGCGCCGGAACACACCGCACTGTCTGATAACAGCAGGAGACTGACCTTCGCTGAGCTGAATGACCGGGCGAACCGGCTGGCCAGACTGCTGCGCCGTGAGGGAGCCGCACCAGGGCAGATTGTCGGAGTATCGACGGACCGCTCCGCAGATGTCGTAACGGCGATGCTCGCGGTATTGAAGGCAGGAGCGGCGTATCTGCCGCTGGATCCAAGCTACCCAGCGGATCGGCTGCGGTATTTTGCCAGTGACAGCGGAGTCCGGCTGATCGTGACGAACCACGATGCTGCAGCGGAACTGCTGCCGGTTGACGGCGTCCGCGTGATTAATATGAGGGACCATGCTTTGCTTGAGCAGTATGAGGGCGACAACCTGCCGCGGACCGCACAGTCCGGGGATCTGGCTTATGTCATCTACACCTCGGGTTCAACCGGCCTGCCGAAGGGTGTTATGGTTGAACACCGCAGCATTGCAGCCACGCTGCAGTGGCGTCAAAGCGTATACCGGTTTAGCAGCCGGGACACGGCACTGGCCATCTATCCGTACGCCTTTGATGGCTTTATCATCGGCTGCCTGTCGCCCCTGTTTGGCGGATCGGCGGTTGTCCTGCTGGATGAGCGGGAAGCCAGAGATCCGGCAGGCATCAGGGACAAGATCGTCTCCGAGCAGGCCACGCACCTGATGTGCATACCATCCTTGTATGCAGGTATTCTCGGCTGCTCCGAGCCGGAACAGCTGAAGACCCTGCGCATTGCTTCGCTGGGCGGGGAGCGGTTGACCGCTGCTGTGGTCCAGGCGCACTGGCATCACTGCCCCGAAACCGTGCTAGTTAATGAATATGGTCCGACTGAGAACAGCGTCACTTCGACGCATCTTGTTCTGTCCGGCGGGGAGACCGACATTACAATCGGCAGACCGAACGGTAATATGCAGGCGTTCATTCTTGATGAACGTCAGCGACTGCTGCCGATCGGAGTGCCGGGTGAGCTGTGTGTGAGCGGTGCGGGTCTGGCCAGAGGTTACTTGAACAGGCCGGAGCTGACAGCCGAGAGGTTTGTGGACCATCCTTACCGGAAGGGAGAGCGGCTGTACCGGACCGGTGACCTTGCCAGATTCCGCCCGGATGGCCGGATCGAATACCTTGGGCGGATCGACCATCAGGTGAAGATTCGCGGCTATCGTATTGAGCTTGGAGAAATCGAGGAGGCACTGCTTGCTTGTCCGGGCGTACGGGAAGCCGTTGTAATGGACCGGACCGGCGAAGACGGAGCCGCTTATCTCTGTGCCTATGTAGTGGCAGAGCAGGAGTGGAACGGCCCGCTGCAGACCGGTGAGCTGCAGGCTTCTCTATCCGGAAGGCTGCCGCACTATATGATACCGACCCGCTTCATGCAGCTGGACAGCATTCCGCTTGCGCCTAGCGGCAAGGCGGACCGGCAGGCGCTGCCTGAGCCAGCCGGACAGCCGGGCGGCAGCAGGTATGAAGCTCCGCGCGGAGAGACAGAGCAGCTGCTTGCCGGCATATGGCAGGAGGTGCTCGGTACCGGCCGGGTTGGACGAGAGGACAGCTTCTTCCAGCTTGGCGGCGATTCGATTAAAGCGATCCAGGTCTCGTCCCGTTTATATAAATCGGGTTATGCCATGGAGATGAAGGAGCTGTTTCAGGAGCCTGTGCTGAAGCGCTTTGCAGCGACGCTCTCCAAGGTGCTGAAGAGGGCGGAGCAGGGGCCTGTAACCGGGGAGGTGCCGCTGACGCCGATCCAGCGCTGGTTCTTCGGCCGGCAGTTTACGGATGCGCATCATTTCAACCAGTCGGTCGTGCTTTTCCGCAGGGAGCGGTTCGAGCCGGCCAAGCTGTATGCGGTGCTGGACAAGCTGACGCAGCATCACGATGCCCTGCGCGCCGTATTCCGCTACGGCGGAGAGGGGCAGGAGCCCGTGCAGATCATTCGTGGCCTTGAGGGCGAGACGTTCGACTTCCAGGTAAGGGATATGCGGTCTGAACCGAACCCTGCGCAGCGGATGGAGCAGCTCATTGAACGGACGCAGCAGAGCTTCGACCTGCACGACGGGCCGCTTGTCAAGGCGGTACTGATGCAGGCGCCCGAGGGTGACCATCTGCTGCTAACGGTGCACCATCTCGTAGTGGATGGGGTGTCCTGGCGGATTTTGCTGGAGGATTTCAACCTTCTGTACCGGCAGGCACTGGAGGGGATGCCGCTTACGCTGCAGGAGAAAACCTTCTCCTACAAGGATTGGGCACTAGCCCTTGGGGAGTATGCGGATACCGGAAGGCTGCAGCGGGAAGCGGCTTATTGGGGGAATATAACAGCCGCGGCGGCAGAACAAGGCCCCGGGGCATTCCCGGCGGATCGGCGCGCGGATACGAATACGTACCGGACCAGCAGGAATTTAACCGTAACGCTAAGCGAAGCGGATACCGGCAGGCTGCTCCGGCAGGCATCACAGGCCTATGGAACGGAAGTGAACGAGCTGCTGTTAACCGCACTGGGGCTGGCTGTTCGTGAGTGGAGCGGTCTGGAGCAGACGCTTGTGACGCTGGAGGGGCATGGCAGGGAGAAGATCCGGGATGATATGAACATCTCCCGGACAGTCGGCTGGTTTACCAGCACCTTTCCTGTGCGGCTGGATCTGGCGGGAGGCCGTACACTGGCTGATTGCATCCAGAGCATGAAAGAGAGTATGCGCAAAATTCCGATGCGCGGCATTGGCTACGGCATTCTGACTCAGCTCGGCAGGCGCCCGGCGGACTGGGCAGAGACTTCCGTGGGCAGCAGGGTTCAGCCGGCAATCAGCTTCAACTACCTGGGGCAATTCGACCAGGATATCACAAGCGAGCTGTTCGAGCTGTCCAGCCTGTCCATGGGCGAGCTGATCAGTCCGGATATGGAGCGGCAGGCTGAGCTGGAGTTCAACGGCATGGTCGTGGAAGGCAGAATGACCTTCTCCCTTACCTATAACGGTCTTCAATACGAGGATGGTACAGCCGGACGGCTGATCGGACTTTTCCGTCATTATCTGGAGGAGATTATCAGCCACTGCTCGCAGCTGACGGAGACGGTGCGCACGCCAAGCGACTATGGCTGTTATGACCTTAGCTTGCAGGAGTGGACAGGGATTCAGACGCTGGCTGCACAACGAGGCGCCGGAATTGCCGATCTGTATCCGCTCACTCCGATGCAGGAGGGCATGCTGTTCCATGCCCTGAAGGATGCGGATTCATCCGCTTACGTGGAGCAGATGTCTCTGCGGCTGGAAGGAGAGCTGGACGCGGCGGCTTTACGGCGCAGTCTTACTGCCCTCTTCGACTGCCATCCTGTGCTCAGAACAATGTTCGTGTATGAAGGCTTAAGCCGGCCGTACCAGGTAGTCCTGGACCAAGCCGTACCGGATATTCATCTGGCGGACTGGTCGGACAGGCCGGCTGAGGAACAGGAGGAGCTGCTGGCTCGGTTCAAACAGGGGGATCTGGAAAGGGGGTTTGATCTGACGCGTGATCCTCTTGTCAGGCTGACGGTTATGAAGCTGGGCGGGGAGCAATGGCGTCTGGTGTGGACCCATCATCATATTCTGATGGACGGCTGGTGCCTTGGACCGCTGTTCGAGGATTTGTTCACCTGTTACGAGGCTGTTCTTGCAGGCAAAACGCCTGAACCGGCCGCCCGTGCTCCTTACCGGAACTATATCAACTGGCTGCAGGAGCGGGAGCGTGAGGAGGCAGCAGCATACTGGCAGGCTTATCTGGCTGGCTATGAAGAGCCGGTTACCCTTCCAAAGTCGGCTGCAGGCCGCAGGGAAGGCTACGAGCAGGGGGTCGTCAGCTTTACGCTTGACCGCGGCCTTACATCGGAGCTGATTCGTCTGGCCAGCTTGCAAGAAGTAACGCTGAACACCGTTGTGCAGGCTGTATGGGCGGTAGTGCTGCAGCGGTACAACGATACGGATGAGGTCGTGTTCGGCTCAGTTGTCTCGGGACGGCCGCCGGAGGTAGCAGGGATCGAGGATATGATCGGACTCTTCATTAACACGATACCGGTGCGATTCCGGTTCGCGGGACAGAGCTTTAGCGGGCTGCTGCGGGAGTCCAAACAGTCCGCGCTTGAGGCCATGCAGCATGATTACCTGTCACTGGCGGACATTCAGGCTGCAAGCCCGCTGAAGCAGCATCTGTTCGATCACATTCTGGTGTTCGAGAATACGCCGGCACATCAGGACGGTGAATCACGGAACGGGCAGAGCAGACTGGGCTTTTCGGTGACTGACACCGAAGTATATGAGCAAACGAGCTACGACTTTGATATAACGGTAGGCCCGGGCGAGGAGCTGTTCGTCAAGTTCAGCTATAACACCCGCGTTTACGACGAGGCGATCATCCGCCAGCTCGCCGGCCACTTCCGGCAGATCGCGGAGCAGGCTGCTGCCGGGCCGGAGCATCCTGTGGAAGAATTCGAGCTGCTGACAGCGGCGGACAAGCATCTGCTGACAGCGGGCTTCAATGCCCGGAAGGCTCCGGTCGATATGCGGGAGACGGTTCCGCTGCTGTTCGAGCAGCAGGCGGCAGCAATGCCGGAGCGGACAGCGGTTGTGTTCGGGGAAGAGAAGCACAGCTATGAAGCGGTTAACCGGCATGCCAATCAGCTGGCGCATGAGCTGCGCAGCAGGGGTGTGGGCCGCGAGACACTCGTAGCCGTACTGATGGAGCGTTCGCCGCGCATGATTGAGACCATTCTTGGAATCTGGAAGGCGGGCGGCGCTTATATCCCGGTTAATCCGGACTATCCGGCTTCCAGGAAGCTTGCAATCCTGCAGGAATCCGGTGCGCCTTATATGGTATCGGCCTCTGGTTATATGGCTGATCTGCCGGAGAAGGCTCTATCTGCAGTGAACTGCATCCTGCTGGACCGTGACGAGGAGACGCTTCTCTCCCGGCCGGCGGATAACCTGGCACCGGTGGCTTCGGGTGACAGCCTGGCTTATGTCATTTATACATCCGGCTCTACAGGCAAGCCGAAGGGGGCCATGATCGAGCATGCGGGCATGCTGAATCACATTAACGCCGAGATTGAGGAACTGTCGCTTGACAGCCAGTCAGTTATTGCGCAGAACGCCAATCACTGCTTCGACATCTCGGTTTGGCAGATGTTCGCGGCGCTGACGATCGGCGGTACGACGGCGATTGCTTCCAATGATGTGATTATGGAGCCGCGGCGGTTCCTGGGTCAGATTGCCGCAGACGGGGTTACGGTGCTTGAGGTAGTGCCTTCCTACCTGGCTCTGCTGATGGATGAAATCCGCGAGAGGCAGGGGCACGGTTTGGCCCTGCAATATCTGATGATTACAGGCGAAACGGTCAAGCCGGCTATCGTGAAGCAGTGGTTTGAGCTGTGCCCGGATATTCGCATGGTTAATGCCTATGGTCCAGCCGAAGCGGCGGACGATATCAGCCAGTATATGATGGAGCAGGCGCCCGAGCTTGATCCGGTGCCGATTGGAAGACCGGTCCGCAACATGAATCTGTATATCGTCGACCGGCAGCTGCGGCTGCTGCCAGTGGGCGCGGTGGGCGAAATCTGCGTATCCGGTATCGGCGTCGGGCGGGGGTACCTGAACGATGAGGAACGGACGAAGGCCGTGTTCATGGAGGATCCGTACGCCTCAGAGCCTGGTGTTCGGATGTACAGAACGGGTGACCTGGGTCGGTGGCTGCCGGACGGTACGCTGGCGTTCTATGGACGCAGAGACAACCAGGTGAAGATACGCGGCTACCGCGTGGAGCTCGGCGAGATTGAGGCGAAGCTGGTCGAGCATCCACAGGTTCGCGAGGCGGTGGTGCTGGATGCTACAGACAGCCAGGGCAGCCGTTACCTGTGTGCCTACCTCGTGAGCAGCGGAGGGGAGATTGGCGCAGCCGAGCTGCGGAAGCATGCGGCAGCACTGCTGCCTGATTATATGGTGCCTTCCGTGTTCCTGATCCTCGACGAGTTGCCGCTGTCCCCTAACGGGAAAATCGACCGCAAGGCGCTGCCGCAGCCAACACGGCTGCAGGCTGACGGGTTGAACGGAGATGCGGCTGAAGCCGAAGTATTTACCAATATGGAGCACGGGCTGGCGCAGATCTGGTCACAAATTTTGGGAGTTGATTCCGGCCAGATCAGCAGAGAGCATTCCTTCTTTGAGCTTGGCGGACATTCCTTGAAGGCGATGGCGCTTGCCGCCCAGGTTCGGGGGCAGCTCGGGGCGGAGCTTACAATCCGGGAGATCTTCGAAAGCCCGGTGCTGCGGGAGCAGGCCGCTCTGCTGGAAGGCAGGCATTCAAGCCGCTCACACAGCATTAAGCCGGCTCAGAAGCGCGACAGCTACCCGGTATCCTCTGCCCAGAAGCGCATGTTCATCGCAAGCCAGATGCCGGGTGCTGAGCTAAGCTACAACATTCCGCAGTTTACGCTGCTGGAAGGCCGGCTGGATGAAGACCGGCTGCGGCAGGCGCTGGAGGAGCTGGTTCGCAGGCACGAAGCGCTGCAAACATCCTTTGCGCTTGTTGGCGGAGAGCCGGTTCAGCGGATTCACCGCGATGCCCGGCTTGAGCTTGAGGCATACCGGCTGGGCGGGGATGTAGAAGAGCCGGCTGTGGATGAGGCTGTACAGACCATTATCGAAGCGTTCGTCCGTCCATTCGACCTTGGCAGCGCCCCCTTGATGCGGGCAGGCTTTATCCGACTGTCGGAGCAGCAGACGCTGCTGATGCTGGACGTGCATCATATCGTATCGGACGGCGTTACTTCGGGTCTGCTCGCGGCAGAGTTTGCAGCCCTATACCGCGGAGAAACCCTGCCGCAGCCTGCTGTTCAATATAAGGATTTTGCCGTTTGGCAGCAGGAACAAATGAAGGATAGGCTGTTCAGCAGACAGGAGCGGTACTGGCTGGAGCAGCTGGCCGGAGAGCTGCCAGTGCTGCAGCTGCCAACGGACTACGTGCGCCCGCCTTATAAGAGCTATGACGGGGACCGCTTGGGATTTGAAGCGGATGAGCGGCTTGCCTCCGTCATTCAGACAAGGCTTGCGGAGACAGGATCGACCTTGTATATGTACCTGCTGGCTGCCTTTCATGTTCTGCTGTCCAAGTACTCGGGGCAGCAGGATATCATTGTCGGTTCGCCGGTGGCAGGCAGGCATTACGCAGGACTTGAGCAGGTATGCGGCATGTTTGTCAATACGCTGCCGCTGCGCATCCGCAGCAGCGGAGAGTGGACATTCAGCGAGCTGCTGCAGCAGGCGAAGGAATTGGCGCTGGGCGCTTACGAGAACCAGGATTATCCGATGGATGAGCTGGTGCCGATGCTGCAGATGGCAGCTGACCCTGGCAGAAGCCCGCTGTTTGATGCTGTACTGGTTATTCAGAATCTGGATGAGCCGGAAGTGGACCTGGGAACAGTGACACTTCGTCCATATCCGGTGGCGAACAAGACCGCAAAATTCGATGTGACGCTGATGGCCGTGGAGGAAGACGGCAGGCTCAGCTTCAGTATGGAGTACTGCACGGCATTATTCCGTCAGGAAACCATCCGGCAAATGGCGGATGATTACTGCCGCATCCTGCAGACGGCTGCAGAAGACCCGATGATCAGGCTGGATGATATCCGGCTGTCGGAGACCCCTGCGGGTGAAGACCGTGCGATAGACGGAGACATTGTGTTCGAGCTGTAAAGTTGAGGAGGAGCCCTTCATGAAAGAAACGCAAATACCATCCCGGACAGCCGTAACGCGGGATCGTATCCGCAAGGAGCTGGCCTATTGGCGGGAGCGGCTGGAAGACGGGCCGATGTTCAGTTCCATCGCGGGGGATCAGCCTCGTTCCCGGGAAGCCGGGCAGGTGATGGAAGGTATGGCGGAGCGGATTCCGCCCGAAACCGCGGCCAGAATTACCGCCGCGGCCAAACAGTCCGAAGCCGGCATGTATATGATCCTCCTGTCGGGTGTAACGTGGCTGCTTGCCTATTATGGCGGGACGGAAGATGTAATGGTGGCGATGCCGGGCTTTCACAGGCGTTCGGATGCCTCTGGGGCGATGGGGGCGCCATGTCTTCCGCTCCGCATAACGGTGGAGGGGCAGCTGACCTACAGAGAGTGGCTGATGAAGAACCGCAGTCTGGTAATGGAGGCGGATGAGCATAAGGGAATCCCGTTTGCGGAGCTGCTGACACTCCTCGGCCATACCGGGTCAGACATTCTGCCGGTCTGGACAACGGCAGTCTACATGGAGGGTGTGCATCAGCCGGAGCATCTGGAAGCGATCCGTTCCGATCTGGTATTCGGTTTCTATTATGGCGGCGGCGGCATATCTCTGCGTCTCAGTTATAACGCCGAGCTGTACAGTGAGGCATTCGCAGCGCAGCTGGCCCGGCATCTGTTCCGCTTCTACGAAGCGGCGCTTGCCGAACCGGGAGCAGCGATTGGCCAAATTGAAGTAATCGGCGAAGAGGAAAGACAGCAGCTCTTGCACGGCAGCAGCCATCTGACTGCTTCCTATCCGGAGGAGCTCACGCTCCATGGACGGTTTGAAGAGATGGCGGCCAAGCAACCGGACCGTCCGGCAGTACGCTGTGAAGGGCGCGCCCTGACGTACCGGGAGCTTAATGAGCGGGCGAACCGGCTGGCTTGGACGCTGCGTGCCGGGGGACTCGCTCCTGAAGCGCTTGTTGCCGTCATGATGGACCGGTCCGAGGATATGCTGGCAGCCATGCTGGGGATTATGAAGGCCGGCGGCGCTTATGTCCCGGTCGACCCCGAATATCCGGCTGACCGGATTGCTTATACCCTTGCGGACAGCGGTGCGGCTTATCTGGTCACAAGCGGCAGCGGGTCTGCGCGGGCAGCGGACTTAGGTTTTACGGGCACTGTCATTGACCTCTCGGACACAGACAGCCTGGATACCCGCTGCAGCAATCCGGTTTCCGTAAATACGCCGGACCATCTGTGTTACATCATCTATACTTCGGGTACGACAGGAAGACCCAAGGGCGTCATGATCGAGCACCGCAATGTGATCCGGCTGCTGTTCAATGATTCCTTCGCCTTTGATTTCGGCAGCAGAGATGTGTGGACGCTGTTCCATTCAGTCTGCTTCGATTTTTCGGTATGGGAGATGTACGGCGCACTGCTGTACGGCGGAAGGCTTGTCGTGGTGCCGAAGGAGACGGCCAGAGACCCGAGAGAGTTTACGAAGCTGCTCCGGCAGGAGCAGGTGACCGTACTCAACCAGACACCGACAGCGTTCTATTACGTTATCGAGGAGCTTAGGCGCTCAGGCGCCGATGCTGCGCAAGGGCTGGCGCTCCGCTATGTCATCTTTGGCGGTGAAGCGTTGAAGCCGGCGATGCTTGCGCCGTTCCGGCAGCTGTGTCCGGACACCAAGCTCGTCAATATGTATGGAATAACGGAAACGACCGTGCATGTCACTTATAAGGAGCTGACGAGCCGGGATATCGAGGTGAATGCCAGCAATATCGGCAGGCCGATCCCTACGCTTGCAGCCTATATTATGGACGGCGGCGGCAGACTGATGCCCGCTGGCGTGGTTGGTGAGCTGTATGTCGGCGGAGCCGGTGTAGGCCGGGGTTACCTGAACCGTCCGGAGCTGACAGCGGAGCGCTTCATTGACCATCCGCACAAGCCGGGGGAGCGTCTGTACCGGACAGGCGACCTTGCCAAAATCCGCCTGGACGGCGACATGGAATATTACGGGCGGATCGACCATCAGGTGAAGATCAGAGGACACCGCATCGAGCTTGGTGAGGTAGAGTCGGTCTTCATGCGTCATCCTTCTGTGAAGGAAGCGATCGCAATCGCTGCCGATGATGCGGGCGGACAGACGCATATCTGTGTCTATTACGCTTCGGATGAACCGCTTGCGGGCCCGGATATGCGGGAGTATGCATCCGGCTATCTGCCGGAATATATGGTACCATCCTCGATCATTAAGCTGGAGAATATTCCGCTTACCGGTAACGGCAAGGTTGACCGGCGCAGGCTGCCGGATCCATTCAGCCGGACGGATGAGGAGGCAGGCTATACAGCGCCGGCCACCAGTATGGAAGCACGGCTGTGCGGGCTATATCAGGAGCTGTTCGGTCTGGAGCGGGTCGGCGCAGAGGACAGCTTCTTCGGACTGGGGGGCGATTCCATCCGTGCGCTGCGGCTGATCGGCAGCATTAGCGATACACTCGGGGTGCAGCTGCAGATCAAGGATCTGTATATGCATCCGGTTATCCGGGATTTAGCCGCGCACCTGGAGTCTGCAGGCGGGGAGGGGATGAGTCTCCTCCTGCTGGAAGCGGCCGAAGAGCTTGCGCAGCTGAAGCGGGAGATCTGCGGCGATCAAGCATTATCCGCCCTCCTGCCTGCAGGCTGGGAGGATTTGTTCCCGATGAGCGATATTCAGGCGGGAATGATCTATGACAACATGAAGAATCCGGACGAAGCGCATTATCACGACCAGATGCCTTTTCCGCTGCAGGATGATTCATATGACGAGACTATTCTAAGAGCCGCTCTTGCAGGTATGGCCCGCAAGCACGGCATCCTGCGCACGGTATTTGATCTGCAGTCCTTCCGGGAGCCGGTGCAAATTGTGCTGTCAGCCTATAAGCCGGCGTTCGAGGCAGTTGATCTTACAGGACTGCAGCCGGCTGACCAGCAGGAACGCATCGATGCTTACATGAAGGCAGACAGGCAGCGCGGCTTTGATCTCGGGCAGCCGCTCTGGCGGATCTGCGTGTTCCAGCTTGACCGCAGCAGGTATATCCTGCTCTTCATCTGCCATCATGCGATTCTGGACGGCTGGAGCGTGGCGGCCTTCGTCACCGAGCTGACGAACGCTTATTATGCCTTGAAGGCTGGCGGAGGGCCGGCGGCTTCGTTCCAGCCGCTGCAGAGCTCGTATAAGACCTTTGTTACCGAACAGCGTGCGATCCGCAGGGATGCGGTCATGAATGCGTACTGGTCACAGGAGCTGGAGGAATACAAACGGCTGAAGCTGCCGGTCCGGAATTCGGATGAGCCGGAACAAACGGCATTTTACGAATACCCGTTAAGCGGCGAATTAAACCGTGAGCTCGCTCAGCTGGCCAACCGTTATCAGACCAGCCTGAAGCATATCTGCTTTGCCCTGTATACCGCTGTCATGAGCCTGTTGAGCCGGGATAACGACCTGCTGGTTGGAATGGTGGAGCACAACCGCCCTGCCGCCGAGGATGCGGACCGGCTGCTGGGCTGCTTCCTGAATACGGTGCCTGTAAGGCAGCGCATAGAGGCCGGCGATACCTGGCAGGATCTGCTGGTCCGGACCGATGCCAAGCTGAAGGAGCTGAAGCATTATGGACGTCTGCCGCTCGCGGAAGTGATGAAGACGGCAGGCGCTGCATCCGGCGACGGGCAGCCGCTCTTTGATACCTTTTTCAACTATATCGATTTCCATGTCTATAACGATCTTGACCCCAGGGCAGGCGCACAGAGCGGGAATGGCGTACAAGTGGAAGGCTACGTGCGCAATGATATTTTGCTGGATTTTACAGTTGTGCACCATCAAGGGGAAATTAAGCTCAGCTTCATGTACAGCACGCGTGTATTTACGGAGAAGGACGTCAGGCGCCTGGCCGAGAGCTACGTGCGCGGGGCGGAACTGGCAGTCCGGGAGGAGAGGGCTCCCTTCCGGAAGGAAATGCTGCTGGCGGAGGAAGAACGGCAGTGGCTGCGCGAGACAGCTGAAGGCCCGCAGCCGGCGGCCGGGGAACAGACCGTTACCGCCATGTTCGAGGAGCAGGCCAGGCTTCTGCCGATGGAGGCGGCTGTGGTCAGCGGAGAGCAGCAGCTGACCTATGGGGAGCTTCTTACCGCAGCGGACCAGGCGGCACGCGCTCTGGCGGCGCGCGGCATCGGCCGGGGCGACCGGGTGGCGCTCGTATTCAAGCCGGACGTTCAGATGGCGGCAGCCATGCTGGCGGTTCTGAGGTCCGGTGCGGCTTATGTGCCGGTCGATCCCTCGAATCCGGCGGAGCGCACAGCGTATGTGCTGGAGGACAGCCGCAGCAGCGCGGTTCTGACGGCTGACGGTACGCTAGAGGGCGTGCTGCCGGAAGGCTGTGAGGTGCTGGAATTCGGGAAGCTGTGCGCAGAAGGCGGGCCGGACATCTCCGGGATGAAGACTCTGGAGGGGCCGCAGCCGGACGATCCTGCTTATATCATCTATACATCGGGCACAACAGGTACACCTAAGGGTGTGGTCATCAGGCATAGAGGCTTAGCCAATTATGTCAACTGGTTCATTCGCAGCTCCCGGCTGGACAACGGAGACAGCACGGCGCTGCTGTCCTCCTACAGCTTCGACCTTGGGTATACGGCCGTATTCCCAGCCCTGTGCGCAGGCATTCGGCTGCATCTGCCGCCCAAGGATGTATACAGCGATCCGGAACAGCTGCTGTCGTACCTGGAGGAACAGCGGATTACGCTGGTGAAAATGACGCCGTCCCTCTTTGGGACGCTGGTGCAGAGCCACAGGCTGGTGAACAGCCGCCTGGATGCGCTAAGACTGGTTGTGCTTGGCGGCGAAGCGCTGCATCCGGGTGATGTGGAGCGGTTCCGCCAGCAGTTCCCGAACACGGCATTCATGAATCATTACGGGCCTTCCGAGACGACAATCGGCTGCGCGGCAGGGATGATCCCTTTTGAACGGTGGGCGGGCTTCAAGCGCCAGCCTGTGATCGGCAGAGCCATCGATCACACGCGCATATATGTGCTGGATGTCCAGCTGCAGCCGCTGCGTCCTGGCGTAACCGGCGAGCTGTATGTCGCCGGCGAAGGGCTGGCCGAGGGCTATCTGGGCATGCCGGAGCTGACGGCGGAGAGATTCGTAACGGCGGACGTGCTCGGCCGGATGCAGCGGCTGTACCGGACGGGGGACCTCGGCTGCTACACCGAGGAAGGCATGATTGCCTTCCACGGCCGGGCCGACGGACAAGTCAAAATCCGCGGCTACCGCGTGGAGCCGGGCGGCATTGAGGCCAAGCTTCTTGCTCATGAGGCGGTGGCGGAAGCGGCGGTTGTCCCTTACACGGACCCCGAGGGCCGGACCGGGCTAGCCGCTTATCTGACCGCGCACGGCAAGCTGTCTGTGCCGCAGCTGCGAAGCTGGCTGGCAGAGACCCTGCCGGATTATATGATTCCGTCGAGCTTCACGCTGCTCGAGCGTATGCCGCTTACCGGGAACGGAAAGCTGGACCGTAAGGGGCTGCCTGCGCCAGGCAGCGGCACAGCTGCTGAAGGCGGCTACACACCGCCGGGCAGCACGCTGGAGAAGACGCTCGCGCAAATCTGGGAGCAGGTGCTTGGGATTACGAGCCCCGGTATACATGACAATTTCTTCGAGCTTGGCGGCGATTCGATCAAGGCGATCCAGGTATCTTCCCGCCTGTATGCACAAGGCCTGCGGATCGAACTGAGGAATGTGATGAAGCATCCGACAATCGCCGGAATGAGCAAGCATATTACTACGGTTAACAGGGTGATCAGTCAGGGACCGGTTGAGGGCGAGGTCTCGTTCACGCCAATTATTGACCGGTTCCTGGAGCAGCCGGAGGAAGTCAGGCATCACTACAACCAGTCGGTAATGCTTCACTTCCGCGAAGGTATCGCAGCGGATACCGTCCGCAGTATTTTTGACAAGCTCACCTTGCATCATGATGCGCTGCGCATGGTATTGACCCGGGCGCAGACGGGCTGTGAAGGCCGCTTGCGGTTGTACAACAAGGGACCAGACCATACCAGCTACAAGCTGATTGTGCGCAATCTCCGCCATGTAGCTGATCCGGCGGAGCTGGTTGCCAAAGAAGCGGAGATGCTGCAGAGCAGCATCTCGCTAGAGGAGGGGCCCCTGGTGCAGCTGGGCCTGTTCCAGACCGCTGAGGGAGATCACCTGCTGGTTGCGGTTCACCACCTGGCTGTTGATGGCGTCTCATGGCGGATTCTGTTCGAGGATATTCTGACGCTCCACGGACAGGCCGTAAGCGGAGAGCCGCTGCAGCTGCCGGGCAAGACCGATTCCTTCCAATATTGGGCGGAGGAGCTTGCGGCTTACAGCCGGAGCAGTGATTTTCGCAAACAGGCGGCATACTGGAGGGCGATCACAGAACGTGACTACGGGACGCTGCCGACAGACGATGTCCCTGCAGACAACAAAGTGCACCGGGCGCGTTCGTTCTCCGTCCGGTTAACAGAGGAATTAACCGCCAAGCTGCTCAGACAGGCCCATCACGCATATGGAACCGATACGAATGATCTGCTGCTTGCTGCCCTGGGGCTCGCCTGCAGGGACTGGTGCGGGATGGACCGGCTGCTTGTGGAGCTTGAAGGCCACGGACGCGAGGATATTGGACGGGATGTAAATATCAGCCGCACGGTCGGCTGGTTTACCGCCGTATATCCGGTTGCGCTCGAGCTGCAGGGACTGGATGACCGGGATGCTGAACACGGCGGGCTGTCCGCTTATGTGAAGCGTGTTAAGGAGCAGCTGCGGCAAATTCCGGGCAAAGGGCTTGGTTACGGCCTGCTGAACTATATGGCTTCCGAAGAAGAAGAGGCTGCTGCCATATCCGGGCTGCCGGAGCCGGAGATCAGCTTTAATTACCTCGGCCAGTTCGATCAGGATGTGGAAACCGGTGTGTTCGGTGTCTCGCCGCTGCCTATGGGAAGCCCGGTTCATCCGCATACCATCAGGCGCAGCAAGCTTGACCTGACCGGCATCATTACGGGCGGCTGCCTGGAGATGACGGTACATTACAACGGGGACGCATACAAGGAAGCGACAATCCGGCAGTTTGCGGAGGGCTACAGGAGGCGGCTGGAGCAGCTCATTAATCATTGCGCCGGCAAGGAGGCGCCGGAGCGGACACCAAGCGATTACGGCAGCCGGAGCTTGTCCATTGCTGAATTGGAGCTGCTCGAACGGCGCTACCCGGACATGGAGCAGGTGTACCCGCTCTCGCCTATGCAGTCGGGATTGCTGTTCCACTCGCTTATGAATGCCGGATCAGAGGCTTACTTTGAACAGTTCGCCTTCGTTCTGAGGGGAAAGCTGGACTTTGCAAAATTTGAGCAAAGCTTTAATGAGCTGCTGCGCAGGCACGATATTTTCCGGACGGCATTCGTGTATGAGGGGGTTGCGGTCCCGCAGCAGGTTGTCCGCAGACATCATGATGTCTCTGTAGAGCTTCAGGATATCCGGCATATGCCGAAGCTGCGGCAGAAGGAGCATGTTGAGCTTGCCAAGCGCCTGGACCGGGAGCAGGGCTTTGACCTGGCGGAGGGTGTGCTGATGCGTATGATACTGCTGCAAATTGAAGATGAGGCGTATCAGGTGCTTTGGAGCCACCATCATATCGTAATGGACGGATGGTGCATGGAAACGGTCACCCGTGATCTGCTTGAAGCATACCGTGCGCTCGTTGAGGGTACGGAATTAAGATTGGAGCCTGCGAAGCCTTACGCCGACTATATCAGATGGCTGGAAGGCGTTAATAAGGATGAGGGGCTTGCGTATTGGCGGGAAGCTCTTCAGGGCTACAGCCGCCAAGCGGCACTACCGCGAACGCGGAGGGGTGAAGGCTACAGCAAGCAGGAGTACACGCTTGAATTTGGCGTAACGCTGACAAGAGAGCTGGAGCGGCTGGCCAGACAGCAGCGCGTGACGATGTACACGGTGCTCCAGACGCTGTGGGGGATAATTCTGCAGCGCTACAACGGAACGGATGATGTGGTATTCGGCTCCGTCGTCTCCGGCAGGCCGCCGGAAATCAGCGGCATTGAGACAATGGTCGGACTTTTCATTAATACGGTCCCTGTCCGGATCCGTTCGGAGGATGAGCTGCGGTTCAGCGGTCTGCTGCAGAAGGTTCAGGAGGCGTCCATTACCTCAAAAGCACATGAATTCATGCCGCTGGCAGAGATTCAAGGCACGTCGGCCCTGAAGCAGGATCTGGTGGATATGATCATGGTCTACGAGAATTATCCGGTGGGCCAGCAGATAGAGCAGGCGGGCGGAGAAGACGGACTCGCCCTGTCCATTACGGATGTGGAAATCTTCGAACAGACGAACTACGACCTGGATCTGACGGTCATTCCAGAGGACACGCTCCAGATTAAGTTCACCTATAACGCGGCCGTATATGACCCTCGTCTTATCGAACAGGCAGCCTCTTATCTGCTTGAGCTTGCGGGCCAGGTAACCGTGAATCCTGAGGTCAGGGTCGGTGAAATCCGGGTGCCAGGCGAGTCCGGGCAAGCTGAGCTGCTGCAGCTCTCGAGAGGCAGGCGGGCAGATTATCCGCTCGACGTGCCGGCTTACCGGCTGATTGAAGCGCAGGCTGCCCTTCATCCGGAGCAGGCCGCTGTATTATTCGGCGGGGAGCAGATCAGCTACCGGTCGGTGAACGAGCACGCGAACAGAATGGCGCGTTATCTGCGCAGGGCGGGAGCCCGGAAGGAAGAGCTGGTTGCGGTTCTGCTCGAACGCTCCCCGCTGATGCTTGAAGCTTATCTGGCAATCTGGAAGGCGGGCGGCGCTTATGTCCCGATTGACCCTGAGTATCCGGCCGAAAGGCAGCTGACCATCCTCCGGGAGTCAGGCGCTCGCTATGTCTTGACGGAGGCCGCATATGCAGACAAGCTGCAGCCGGCAGCCAGTCTCGACGGCGTGAATATGCTGTGCCTCGACAAGCTAGAGGATCAGATTGGCGCTGAGGCGCCGGAGAATCTGGAGCTGGAGGTGTCCGGAGGAGATTTGGCCTATGTCATTTATACATCAGGCTCCACCGGTACGCCGAAAGGTACGATGATCGAGCATGCCGGCATGCTAAACCATATGCTGGCAGAGATTGAGGAGCTTCGAATCAGCGCCGGTACGGTGCTGGCCCAGAATGCGAGCCACTGCTTCGATGTCTCGGTATGGCAGTTTTTTGCTGCACTGCTGGTCGGCGGTTCAACAGCCATCTATCCGAATGCGCTCATAATGGAGCCCGAGCGGCTGATCAGCCGGCTGCAGGAGGATAAGGTAAGCATCCTGGAGGTCGTTCCCTCCTATCTTGCTGTCCTGTTGGATGCCATGGAAGCAGGCGGGTTTAAGCTGGAAGCTCTCCGGTATCTGATGATAACCGGTGAGACGGTGAAGCCGGCCATGGTCGGAAGATGGTTTGAGCTGTGCCCGGATATTCCGATGATCAATGCCTACGGGCCGGCGGAGGCATCGGATGATGTCAGCCAATATGTGATGACAAGCTTGCCGGACACGGCACACATACCGGTTGGCCGCCCGATTCCGAACATGAACCTCTATGTTGTCGATGAGAAGATGAGGTTATGCCCGGCAGGTGCGGTTGGTGAGATCTGTGTATCAGGCATAGGTGTAGGGCGCGGCTATTTGAATGATAAGCAGCGGACAGAAGCGGTGTTCATGGAAGACCCGTTCACAGACGAACCGGGGGTGCGTCTGTACCGGACAGGCGATCTGGGACGCTGGCTGCCGGATGGGACAATTGAATTCTACGGGCGGAGGGACTACCAAGTGAAGATTCGCGGGTTCCGGATCGAGCTTGGCGAAATTGAGGCCAGGCTGACCGGATACGCGGGCGTGCGCGAAGCGGTAGTCACGGATTTTACAGATAAGCAGGGCAATCAGGCTCTCTGTGCTTATATTGAGGTTGACCCGCAGATTCTGGACGCGAGCCCGGAGACGCTCACAGCGGATGCCATAAGGAGTAATCTGGCCCAGCAGCTACCGGATTATATGGTCCCGGCTGTTCTCCTCTTCCTTGACCGGATGCCGTTATCACCGAACGGCAAGGTGGACCGCAAGGCTCTGCCATCACCAGATTCCGGCCTGCAGGCGGACAGCGGCGGTTATGAAGCGCCTCGCAGCGGCACGGAGGAGATTTTGGCCGCTGTCTGGGCAGATGTACTGGGGGTGGAGCGCGTCGGCATTCGCGATCATTTCTTCAGCATCGGCGGCGATTCCATTAAAGCGATTCAGGTTGTTTCGCGCCTGTACAGCCACGGCCTCAAGCTGGAGATGAGAGACCTGTTCCAGTACCCGCAGATCGCGCAGCTGAGCTTGTACGTGCAGGCGGCACGGTCGGCTGTCAGTCAGGAGCCGGTGCAGGGCGAGGTGCGCCTGACTCCGATTCAGGAGAGCTTCTTCAGAACGGGGCATGCAGAGCCTTCACACTATAATCAGTCCGTGATGCTCTACCGGGCCGGCGGCTTCAATGAACAAGCTGTGAAGCAGGCGTGGCTCGCGATGGTGAAGCATCATGACGCGCTGCGGATGATTTTCCGGCAGGAGAATGATGGCATAACGGCCTACAACCGCGGGATTGATGAGGATGAACAGACGCTCCTGCAGATGACGGTTCATGAGCTTCGCGGCTTGAGTGAATCGAAGAAGCAGGAAGCAGAGGCCATTCATGAGCTCGCTGGTACGATTCAGCGGAGTATGGATATAAGGACAGGTCCGCTGGTACGGCTCGGATTATTCCGCACGGACAGTGGAGACCATCTGCTGGCGGCTATTCACCACTTGGTGGTGGATGGCGTATCATGGCGGATACTGCTGGAGGACTTCGAGCTGGCTATGCGCCAGCAGGAGCAGCATCAGGCGATCCGCCTGCCGGACAAGACTGTGTCCTATAAGCGGTGGTCGGAGCTGCTGGAGGCCTACGGTACAGACAAGGCTATGAAGGCGGAAGCTGATTATTGGCGGGTGCAGGACCAGACTGCCGTGCCGCGGCTGCCGCGTGACAACAGGCTTAGTGGGCCAAGGCTGCTGCAGGATTCGGCAGTGCTGCAGGATACACTTCCTGCAGGGCTGACCCGGGACCTGCTGACCTCTGTCCATCACGCTTACAACACTGAGATTAATGATCTGCTGCTGACGGCGCTTGCCGCTGCACTGACCCGCTGGACGGGGTGCAGTCTGCACCGTATTGCAATGGAAGGCCACGGCCGGGAGGAATTGCTGCCGGAAATGAATGTAAACCGGACGGTCGGCTGGTTCACTTCGGTGTTCCCGGTGCTGCTGGAAGCCGAAGGCGGAGAGGAGAGCCAGGATTCGCCGGGCATCCGGATTCGCCGGATGAAGGAAGCGCTCCGGAAGATTCCGAACAAGGGCGCAGGCTACGGCAGGTACAGGCAGCTGAGCTGCTCTATGGCCGGGAATGTGGAGGCTGCGGCAGAGCCTCAGGCGCCGGAAATTGTATTCAACTATTTGGGGCAGTTCGACAATGATCTAGCGACAGGCGTGTTCGAGCCGTCAGCTTATTCGGGCGGTTATGAATCGAGCGGTAGCAATACAAGCGAGTATGCGCTGGATATAGCGGCCGTAGTAGAGAACGGACAGCTTGCCGTCGCTGTGACCTATAACAGGGATGAATACAGGGAAGAGACGATCCGGGCTTTTACAGACGCCTATCTGCATCAGCTGGAAGCACTGATCCGGCATTGCAAGCAGCAAACCGGGACGGAGCAGACGCCAACAGATGTGGGATACGAAGCGCTGTCACTTGAAGAGTTTGACGAGCTGTCAGCTGAGCTGGCTGATCTGCTGGACGATTAGGGAAAAGGCGGGCGTGTATGGCTGCTGCCCCCAGCTGCAGGGCGAGGTTGAAACTTTATGGTGCCGGATGCCGCATGAGCGGCTCAAGGCACGGTTTTAAGAGAGGCAGGTGCTGAAGGTTATGGCAGGTAAAGCGGATATTCAGAAGATTTACCCGCTGACGCCGATGCAGGAAGGCATGCTGTTCCATTCCATTAAGGAGGCGGGCGGTGCTTACGTGGAGCAGCTGGTCTTCGAGGCCAGAGGCCTGCTGAATATCGCTTATATGGAACAGAGCTTCAACCGGCTGATTGAACGGCATGAGGTGCTGCGGACAGTATTCAAGTACAGCAAGGTCGAGCGGCCGATCCAAATCGTGCTGCGCGGGCGCCGGGCACGAATCCGGTATGAATCCATAGCGGAGCTGGGGACGGATGCGCAGGCCGACTATATAGAAGCTTTCAAAAAACAGGACCGGATAACCGGGTTCGACCTGACCAGGGACATTCCCATGCGAATTGCCGTACTGCAGACCGGACCGGACAGCTTCAGAGTTATTTGGAGCTATCACCACATCATAATGGACGGCTGGTGCTCGGGGATTCTGTTCGGGGATTTCCTGCAGTTCTACCGGCAGTGCGAGACCGGTTCAGAGCCTAAGCTTGACCCGGTTTATCCCTACAGCTCATATGTTCAGTGGCTGGAGCGTCAGGATGCGGATGAAGCCAGAGCATACTGGACCGGATATCTGGAGGATGCGGATGAACCAGCGTCCGTACCGAAGCAGCGCACCGGCTCAAGTGCCTACGAGCACGGGGAGCATGAATTCCGCCTGGATGCCGAGCTTACCGGCCGCCTGGAGCAGCTGGCAAAGGAGAGGGGCATTACACTCAGCGCGGTCGTGCAATCGCTGTGGGGGCTGCTTCTCCAGCGCTACAATTACGCCGGCGATGTTGTATTCGGCTCGGTCGTATCCGGCAGACCGCCTGAAGTTCCGGGCATCGAAGGCATGATTGGGCTGTTCATTAATACTGTTCCGGTCCGTATGCGTACGGAGGGGGAGGAGCCGGTATCGGCAGTCATGCAGCGCCTTCAGGAGGATCTGGTGCAGGCACAGGAGCGCGCCTACTTGTCGCTTGCCGATATTCAGTCGCTTTCGCCGCTGAAGCACGAGCTGATTAACCATATCGTTGTGTTCGAAAATGTCCCGGGCCAGGCTGACAACGGGCAGGAACCGGTTCTGCAGCAAAGTATGGGGGCTGACTTTGAGATTGCTCCACAGGCTTCTGCGGGGGTGCAGACTGTCCCGGCAGACGAAGCGGTTCATTTCACAGTCGGCGAGTTTGAGATCCATTACCAGACCAACTATGACTTTAACGTTATTATTCATCCCGGCAGGGAGCTGACAGTTAAATTCCTGTACAATGCGGCGAGTTATGACACCGGCTTTGTCCGCAGCATAGGCAGTCATCTGGGAACGGCTGCACGTCAGATCGCCGCCAATCCGGAGCTGCCGGTACAGTCTCTGGTGCTGGTGGCGGATGAGGAGGCCCGGCAGCTTGTAGATGACTTGAATCCCGGGCCAGCCGAATACCCGAGAGACAAGACGGTGCAGGAGCTGTTTGCTCAGCAGGCGGAGCTTGATCCGGACGGATTGGCAATCGCAGAAGGCAGCAGGAAGTGGACATACCGCCAGCTTGAGGAGGAGAGCAGCCGCCTTGCCCGCATCCTGCGGGGCAAGGGGGTAGAACGGGATCAGCTGGTCGGCATCATGGCGCCCCGTTCCGCCGAGATGGTGCTGGGCTCGCTGGCCGTGCTCAAGGCCGGGGGAGCCTACCTGCCCATTGATCCTGCTTATCCCAGAGAACGCGTCCGCTACATGCTGGAGGACAGCGGCGCACGCGTACTGCTTGTACACAGCGGGTTAGAGCGCGACGGGCTGAATGCCGCATACGGCGGCGAAGGATTGGACCTGGACATTTTGCCCGTGCTGGACGGCGGCCGCATGGACGTTGCAGCCTCTCCGCTTAAACCCGTCAACAGCCCGCTTGACCTGGCGTATGTCATGTATACCTCGGGCTCCACGGGCAAGCCCAAAGGTGTTATGGTCACCCACCGCAGCGTAGTCCGTCTGGTGAAGAATACGAACTATGCGGAATTCAGACCTGGAGGGCGGATTCTACAGACCGGCTCCGTTGCTTTTGATGCCTGTACATTCGAAATATGGGGTGCGCTGCTGAACGGCATGACACTTTACATAACCGGTGAGGATGTCATTCTGGACGCTGCAAAACTGGAAGAGACCATCCGCACCTGCGGCATCACAACCATGTGGCTGACCTCTCCACTCTTTAACCAGCTGTCCCGCTATAATCCGGCGATGTTCAGCGGCATGGAGCAGCTGCTCGTCGGCGGGGATGCCCTGTCGCCGGTTCATGTCCACAGGGTCATGGATGCCTGTCCGGGATTGGCGGTTATTAACGGCTACGGTCCTACGGAAAATACTACCTTCTCCGTATGCGGCAGGGTCCGCCGGGAGGATGGGCCATCCATCCCGATCGGTTACCCGATCAGCCATTCGACGGCCTACGTTCTAAGCGAAGGCCTGCAGCTGCAGCCTCCGGGAGTACCGGGGGAGCTCTGTGTCGGCGGCGACGGAGTGGCCAGAGGCTACCTGAACAATCCGGAAATGACCAGCGAGCGGTTCGTGGAGGACCCTTACCGCCCCGGGCATCTGATGTACCGGACAGGTGATTTGGCCAGATGGCTGCCCGACGGCCGGCTCGATTATATCGGGCGGATGGACAAGCAGGTGAAGATTCGGGGCTACCGGATTGAAACCGGTGAGATTGAGCATCATCTGCTGGGGCATCCGGACGTGCGCGAAGCAGTCGTGACCGTTTTTAGAACAGAAGACCGCGATCATGAGCTTATCGCTTATTATGCAGCAGCTGACGAGCTCCCGGTCTCCGAGCTCAGGGCCTTTTTGCGCGGCTCGCTGCCGCCTCACATGGTTCCCGCGGGATTCATCTGGCTGGAGCGGCTGCCGCTTACAAGCAATGGCAAGGTGGACCGGTCGGCGCTGCCGGAGCCAGCGGAGCCCGGCGAGCGTGACTCGCCTGCTGAGGAGCTTCAGGGGGGAACAGAGGAAGCTCTGGCTGATATTTGGAAGGAGCTGCTCCGGGTGAAGACGGTCGGCAGAAAAGATGACTTCTTTGCACTCGGCGGTCACTCGCTCAAGGTGACACAGCTGATCGCCAAGGTGCAGAAGGTGTGTCAGGCGGAGCTGTCCGTTTCAGCGGTGTTTGCAAACCCGCTGCTGTACCAGATGGCAGAGGTCATCGCTTCAGCAGCGGCTGCCGCCGGCTCCGGTAATCATATACCGGCCGCTCCCCTGAAGGAGGAGTATCCTGTATCCGCCGCACAGCGTGCGCTGCTGTCCCTGCAGCAGTATATGGGCGAGAGCCATGTTTACAATGTCCCGATTGCACTGCTGCTTCACGGCAGTCTGGATGCCGAACGGTTCCGGCAGGCGCTGAGGCAGCTGGCCGGCCGGCATGAGTCGCTCCGGACATCGTTCCATTTTACCGATCAGGGGCCGGTTCAGCGCATTCACCCGGAAGTGATGCCGGAGCTGGTGGTTAGCGATATCCGCTCCGGCTCGGACGAAGATTTGAATTTACTTAAGGAGAAGCTGCGCATGAGGTTTGCTTCCTTCATCCGGCCATTTGATACGTCGGTGCCGCCGCTGCTGCGGATGGAGCTTGTCCAGTACCGGGATGACAGCTTCCTCTTCATGTGCGACATGCATCACCTGATCACCGACGGCACATCACTGGGGATATTCATGGATGAGCTGGTCGCGCTGTATGAAGGGGAGGAACTGAAGCCGCTGCCGGCGACATACAAGGATTATGCGGAATGGCAGCAGGGGCAGCTCGCGCTGGCTGCCTACAGCCGCAAACGGGATTACTGGCTTAGCGTGCTGTCCGGGACGCTCCCGAGGCTGGAGCTGCCGGCCGATTACAAGCGGCCGCCTGTACAGGATTTTCGCGGTGCGCGAGTTGAGGCGGCTATTGCGGCTCCGCTTGCCGAAGCGGCTGAACGAACGGCAGCGGAGAATGGAGCTACCTTGTTTATGGTGCTGCTGGCCTGTCTGAAGAGCCTGCTCTACCGCTATACCGGCCAGGAGGATATCATAATCGGCTCGCCGGTAGCGGGAAGAACCCATGAGGATCTGGAGGCTGTCGTCGGCATGTTCGTCAATACCGTTGTCATTCGCAGCCATCCGGCAGGTCATAGAGCCTTCCGTGAGCTGCTGGCTGAAGTGAAGGTGCATACACTTGGTGCTTTGGAGCATCAGGATTATCCATTTGAGGAAATGGTGAAGGAGCTTAAGCTGCCGAGGCGTGCAGACCGGGGCCCGCTGTTCGATGCGGCGTTCGTGCTGCAGTCCATGGACATGGGCAGCAGATCGGCCCGGGGCCTTAGCATTGAGCCGCTTGAGCAGGATACCGGTGTTTCCAAGTTCGATTTAACGCTGCAGGTGATGCAGCATGAGGGTGAGCTGCACTGCAGCTGGGAGTATGCGGCTTCCCTGTTCAAGGAGCAGACAGTTGCCATCATGCATCAGGATTTCACCGCTGTGCTGGAACAGGTATGCGGGAGCCCGGATGTGAAGCTTGGCGAGCTGTCACTTGCAGGCAGCAAGCCTGCTGCGCCGGTCGGCAGGACGCTCACGGATGATGTTGTGTTCCAGTTCTGACAAGGCTGCAATTGTTGTGAATTTGAGGGCCATCGGGCAAAAACAGCACCATGGCGGAATACCGCCTGGAGAAAGCTAAGCCACAAGGAGGCACGCATGAGCGTTATTGACCGACTTTCGTACAACGTAATGCTGTCCGACCAGCAGTTCGAGGCTGAACGCAATTATTGGCTGGGCCAGCTGGAGGGTGAGCTGCAGTTCGGACGGTTCCCGGCCAATATGCATGAAGCGGCGGGGCCGGTGCCGATGAAGGCGGAGCCATACCGGTTTGATCCGCTGCTGACCCAGCGCATCTATACATTATGCGGGGGCTCTCAGGCCGGGCTGTATATGATTCTGACAGCAGGCGTTTTTTACCTGCTGTACAAGCATACCGGCAATGATGACCTGACGGTCGGCATGCCGATGCTCCGGCAAGGAGAAGCGGAGGGCGGCGGCCACATGCTGGCGCTGCGGCTGGCCATGGAGGAAGCAGGGAGCTTGAAATCCCTGTTAGGCCGTGTGAAAGAAATTGTGATGGACGCCGACCGTCACCAGAGCCTGCCATTCGGAGCAATTGCCGCCCATAAGCAGCTTTCCTGGGGCTCGGACCACTATTTTCATACAAGTGTGTCACTTGACGCCCTTCATCGGGAATTACCGGAAAATGAGCGGAGCGATCTGCATCTCAGGTTCCGTTCGCACGGCCCGGATGACCTGCTGCTCGAGGTTTCCTATGACGGGGCGTTATATGAGGAGGAGACGATCTACCGGTTAGCCGGCCAGCTGCAGCTGTTCCTGGACCAGGCACTGGCTGCGCCGGAGAAGCCGCTTCAGAACATTCAGCTGATCACAGCGGCTGAAAAGGACCGGGTGCTGGGACAGCGGCGTGAGAACGAGGCAGCCTATCCGGATACGGCTACCATTCACAGCCTGTTCAGGGAGCAGGCATCACGGCATCCGCATCGCACGGCTGTACAATCGGGCGGCATGCGGATGACATACCAGGAGCTTGACCAGCGTTCGGACAGGCTTGCTGCCAGGCTGCAAGGCCTTGGCATCTCGCGTGACAAGCTTGTTGCTGTCCTGCTGGACCGGTCCGCACAGATGGCGGTTGCGGCGCTGGCTGTTCTGAAGGCGGGCGGCGCATATGTGCCCATAGATCCCGATTATCCGGAAGACCGGATCGCCTACACGCTGGAGGACTCCGGAGCGGAGGTGCTGGTTACGGAGAGCCGTTTGAAGGAGCGGCTGAAGCTGACGGGCGGCAGCTATACGGTCGTGGAAGCTGACGACGCTGAGCTGAGCCGTGAGCCTTCTGCCGGCGGGCACCCGGTCCTGGTTGATCACAGCAGCCCGGAGGACTTGGCTTACGTCATCTATACATCGGGAACAACCGGCAGACCGAAGGGGGTCATGATCGAACACCGCAATGTGGTGCGGCTGCTGTTCAATGACCGGTTCCAGTTCAGCTTCAGCGAGCATGATGTATGGACGATGTTCCACTCGTTCTGCTTCGATTTTTCCGTATGGGAAATGTACGGAGCCTTGCTTTATGGAGGACAGCTTCTGATTGTGGACAAGGAAGAGGCCAAGGACCCGGCCGAATTCCTGAGGCTGCTGGAGCGTGAAGGCGTGACTGTACTCAACCAGACTCCGTCCGCCTTTTATAGGCTGGTAGACGCGGCGGGTGCCGGGGCAGGCTACAGGCCCGCGCTAAAGCTGCGGTATGTTGTATTCGGCGGGGAAGCGTTAAACCCGCAGCTGCTGCGGCCATGGCAGGACATCTACCCGGAGACACGCCTGATCAATATGTACGGCATCACCGAGACGACTGTCCATGTCACCTTCAAGGAGCTGACGGCTGCGGAGCTGGCATCGGCCCGCAGCAATATCGGAAGGCCGATTCCAACGTTAACGGCTTATATTATGGACAGCGGCCTAAACCTTCTGCCTTCGGGCATTGCCGGCGAGCTGTGCATAGGGGGACTGGGCGTTGCTAGGGGCTATCTGAACCGGCCGGAGCTCACCTCAGAACGGTTCGTAGACAATCCGTACCTGCCTGGTGAACGGCTGTACCGCTCCGGTGATTTGGCAAGAATGCTGCCAAGCGGCGATATTGAGTATTTGGGCAGGCTCGATCATCAGGTCAAGATCCGCGGTTACCGGATTGAGCTTGGTGAGATTGAGAACCGGCTGCTCCAGCATCCAGCTGTGAACAAGACGGTTGTGCTGACCCGCTCGGACCGGGGACAGTCCGATATCTGTGCTTATTATACGGCAGAAGGCAGGCTGTCTTCGCCTGAACTGCGGGACTATCTGGCCGGATTGCTGCCGTCGTATATGATACCGGCCCATCTGATCCAGATCAGTGAGATTCCGATGACGCCCAATGGTAAGGTCGACCGTAAAGCGCTGCCTGACCCGCTGGGCATCGTACCGGCGGATGAGCTGGTTGAGCCGCGCACGGAGCTGGAGCAGCAGCTGTCATCTCTATGGGCCGAGGTGGCGGGAGTCAAGAAGGCAGGTGTGACAAGCAGCTTCTTCCACCTTGGGGGAGACTCCATCTCCGCTATTACGCTGATTAACCGGATTAACCGTGAGTTCGGTGTGCAGCTGCAGATCAAGGATCTGTACCTGCATCAATCTGCTGCCGAGCTTGGCCAAATTCTGCAGCAGCAGCTGGAAGCAAAGGCAGCGCAGGAGCTTGGAGCAGAGGCAATACAGGCGGAACCGGCAGAGCCTTCCTCAGGGCCAGACTCATCCCGGCCATTGCTCCCGATCGATCAGGCATGGCAGGAGCTGGACGAGCTAAAGGAACGGATTATGGGTGATCCCAAGCTTCGCGCCCTGCTGCCAGCCGATGCCGAGGATGTTTATCCCATGAGTGATATTGAGCGGGGAATGGTCTATTACGCGATCATACACACGGGTGAAGGCGTCTATCATGATCAATTCATTTACCATTTCGCTGATGACAGCTTTGAGCTGGAAACCTTCGTGCAGGCAGTTCAGCTGATGGCGGACAAGCACAGCATTTTCCGGACAAGCTTTAATTTGAGCGGCTTTGACAGTCCGATGCAGGTGATCAGCCGGGAGGTGCAGCCTGATATCGAATGGGCGGACATCACCGCTCTGCCGCGCAGAGAGCAGGAGGAGCGGGTAAGGCAGGTGCTGAAGGAGGACCTTGCCCGGCCATTCCAGGTGCATGAAGCGCCGCTCTGGCGGATCAAATTGTTCCGGATTGCAGCTGACCAGTTTTGCATGTGCTGGATTTTCCACCACGCCATTCTGGACGGGTGGAGCAATGCCTCGTTCATGACGGAGCTGTCGAACACCTATTTCCGTTTGAAGGAGGAGCCAGCCTTCCGGCCCGAGCCGCTCCGCAGCGATTACCGGTCCTATGTGGCCGAGCAGCTGGCGCTTAAGGCAGACCCGGCTATCCATGCCTTCTGGGAGCAGGAGCTTGACGGCTACAAGCGACTAAACCTGCCAATTCTGACGGAGGTAACGGAGAATGCGGATATGGACCCTGCTGAAGACCAGGGGACATACACGCTGGCGCTGGATGTCGGCCTGCTGCATAAGCTCACGGATAGCGGAAGGCGGGAAGGCATCAGCATTAGAACCTACTGCTTTGCAGCCTATGCCAGCATGATGAGCATGCTGTCCTACGACAGCGACTTCATCGTTGGCCTGATTGAGAACAACCGTCCGGTATGCGATGACTCGGACCGCCTGCTTGGCTGCTTCCTGAATACGGTGCCGGTCCGGGTCCGCATGGAGCGCGGAGTGACCTGGAACGAGTATGTCCGCGGCATTCACCGCCAGCTGATTGAGCTGAAGCATTACGGCCGGCTGCCGCTCTACGAAATCCTTAAGGCGGCCGGGGAGCCGTCACAGGACGAAAATCCGCTGTTTGACACGGTGTTCAACTACGTTGATTTCCATGTCTATGAACAGATGGAGCATTTTAGCCGAATGGACGAGACGCTGGCCGTGCAGGGACAGGAAAAGACGAACACGCTGTTCGATTTTTCCATCTTGAATACGTTCCAGCAGTTCGCCGCCCATATCATATATGATCCTTCCCGGTTCTCGGGCGGGCAGGTGAAACGTCTGGCAGGTTATTTCACGCAAGCTCTGCGGGCGATGGCGGAGCAGCCGGACTTGCCGGTCCGCAAGCAGGATATTCTGCCTGACCCGGAACGGCAGCAGCTGCTGTACACCTGCAATGCGACTCGTATTCCATACCCCTCCGGCGCTTCATTCCCGGACCTGTTCCTGGAGCAGGTACTGGCAGGACCTGACCGCACCGCTCTGCGCGGCGGCGGCAGGAACTGGTCTTACCGGCAGCTCTATCAACAGGCGGCCGGCACGGCTGCCGAGCTGAAGAAGATGGGCATCGGACGCGGGGACATTGTCGGGCTGATGAGCTCCCACTGTCCCGAGGCGGTGATCGGCGCCCTGTCCGTGATGATGGCTGGCGCGGCATTCGTTCCGATTGACCCCGGGTATCCGCAGGATCGTGTGGCGCATATGCTGCGCGACAGCGGGGCGAAGCTTGTACTCGCCCGTGCGGCGGAAGACACCACGGCTGCGCAGGGTACAGCCGAGACTCAGGTGCTGCTGCTGAATACTGTCCCTGCCGCTTTGGAAACAGACATCGGCCTGAATAAGGGTGCGTTCCATGACTGGCCTCAGGCAGACGATCTTGCTTATATCATCTATACATCCGGCTCCACCGGCAGGCCTAAGGGCGTTATGGCAGAGCACCGGGGACTCGCTAACCTGAAGACATTCTTTGCTGATCAGCTTGGCATTACACCGGAGGACCGGGTTATCCAGTTCGCCAGCAGCTCATTCGACGCTTCCATCTGGGAAATGACGATGAGCCTGCTGACCGGCGCCAGTCTGGTCATTCCAACGAAAGACATCATCATGAATCCCTCCCAATTTGTCGCTTATCTGAATGACGAGCGGATCACAGTGGCAACACTTCCCCCAACGTATCTGCAGCAGCTTGATCCGGAAGGCATCAAGACTCTCAAGAAGCTCTTCTCCGCGGGCTCCGCAATCTCACCCAAGCTGGCGGAGCAGTGGAGCACACGCGTCAACTACTACAATGCTTACGGACCGACCGAGACGACCATCTGTACGACCGTCTGGCCTTATGAGAAATCCTGTTCGCCGCTGAACACCGTTCCAATCGGCCGGCCGATCGCCAATACAGAGGTATACATCCTTGATGATCAGGGACAGCTGCAGCCAGCCGGAATACCGGGCGAGCTGTGCGTGGCTGGAGAATCACTGGTCCGGGGCTATCTGAACCGCCAAGAGCTCACTGAAGAGAAGTTTGTCCAGGCCGAGCTTGACGGTCCGCGCAGACTGTACCGGACGGGCGACCTGGCGAGCTGGCTGCCGGACGGCAACCTGCGCTACATCGGACGGATCGATCACCAGGTCAAAATCCGCGGTTACCGTGTGGAGCCCGGCGAGATCGAGGCATGTCTCGGCAGGATGCCGCAGCTTGCGGAAGCTGTGGTAATAGACCGGACAGACGGACAGGGAAACACATACTTGTGTGCGTACTATGCAGCTGCAGCTGATGTAACGGTCAGTGAAATCAGACAGTACTTGGCCGGCAGTCTGCCGGATTACATGATACCGGCCTATATGGTTGCACTGGAGCAGATGCCGCTGACACCTAATGACAAGATTGACCGCAAGGCGCTCCCGGCGCCGGAAACCATCATGCAGGAGGCTGCTGCCGGTGAGCTGGCTGATCTGCAAACCGAGATGGAGTGCAGGCTTGCGGAGGTTTGGCAGGAGGTGCTCGGATGCCGGGCGGGAAGGGATTCGCACTTCTTCGAGCTCGGCGGTGATTCCATTAAGGCGATTCAGCTGACAGCCCGCCTCCAGGCGCAGGGGTTAGAACTGAGTATCCGTGATCTGTTTCAGAATCCCACAATCCGTCACGCAGCATGCTGCATCCGGGCAACCGAGCATACAGTCGACCAGGGTCCGGTAGAGGGTGAATTCTTATTAACGCCGATTCAGAGATGGCTGTTTGAGGAGCATGCAGACGAGCTGCATCATTTCAACCAGTCCGTCATGCTGCTAAAGCCGGATGGCTTTGATGAAGCGGCACTTGACCGCGCGATGGCGGAGATCGTCCGGCATCATGATGCGCTGCGGGCTGTCTTCCGCCGGAAAGGGGATCAGGTAGCCGGCTGGATACGAGGGGTTGATGAGCCGGGTGCCTATTCACTGGATGTGCATGACATGACAAAGCTGGAGAACGCAGGCGCTCATATCGAGAAGCATGCGGCGATGCTCCAGGCAAGCATGAATCCGCAGGAGGGACCGCTCTTCAAGGCTGCTCTCTTCCGGACCGGGGAAGGCGATCATCTGCTTGTCATCGTCCACCATCTGGTGGTGGATGGGGTATCCTGGCGTATTCTGCTGGAGGATATGGTGGATGCTTACCAGCAGGCGCTGGAAGCGCGGGCGATTCGCCTCCCAGCCAAAACCGAATCGTTCAAGGCCTGGTCGGCGGAGCTGCATGAATATGCCGCTTCCCGCGAGCTGCAGAGGGAGAAGATGTACTGGGCGGCGATGGAGACGGCGGATATCAAACCGCTCCCTTACAGGAAGCAGTCCGAGACGAATCGTATTGCGGACAGCGAGGAGGCGGTCATGACGCTGGATGCGGAGCAGACCTCCCGTCTCTTGAACCAGGTTCATCATGCTTACAACACAGAGATGAATGATCTGCTGCTGGCCGCGCTGGGGATGGCGCTTCAAGATTGGACGGGTAATAGCCGGATTTTGCTGCAGCTGGAGGGGCATGGCAGAGAACAGCTTCGGCAGCCGCTGCCGCTCGGCAGAACAGTGGGCTGGTTTACTTCGGCCTATCCGGTAGTGCTCGATATGGAAGCGGGGTCTGGTTCAGCGAGCGAGGGTGAACGGCTGGCTTACCGGATTAAGCGGGTGAAGGAGGAGCTGCGTCAGATCCCTGGCAAAGGTATGGGTTACGGCATCCTGAAGTACCTGGCACCGCATGAAGAGACGGCGGCGCTTAAGTGGTCGCTCCAGCCGGAAGTTAATTTCAATTACCTGGGGCAGTTTGATGCAGCCCGGGAGGATGCAGGCATCCTGACCTCCCCATATTCCATGGGGCCGACGGTCAGTCCGGATTTCCGGCGCCCGGCCGTACTGGATGTGACGGCGATGATTACAGGCGGGCGGCTGGCCGCGGCAGTCAGCTACAACCGTTATGAATATTCAGCAGAGCAAATGGAGCAGCTGGTCCGCTCCTTCCATAACTGCCTGCAGGCCATTATCGAACACTGTGCAGGCCGGGAGAAGACGGAGTTGACGCCGAGCGATCTTGGCAACTCGAAGCTGTCGCTAGAAGAAGTGGAAGATATCGAGGACTTTTTCAACAATTTATAGGCAGAGGTGGTAGCTGGCATGTCCGCAAAGCTGGAGGTTCAACATATTTATCCGTGTACGCCGCTGCAGGAGGGAATGCTGTTTCACGCGCTGCTTGACGGGGAATCGCAGGCATATTTTGAACAGACCGCCTTTCACCTGTCCGGTACTCTGAACATTGTATGGCTGGAACGAAGCTTTAACGGGCTGATTGAGCGGCATGATAGCTTGCGGACCAATTTCATACACGGGAAGACGAAGATGCCGCAGCAGGTCGTGCTGAAGAACAGGCAGCTGCGTGTGCAGACGGAGGATTTGTCCGGCTACGGGGAAGAGATGAAGCAGTGGAAGCTGGAGGAATTCAAGCAGAGGGACAAGGAGCGGGGCTTTGACCTGGCGCGCGATCTGCTAATCCGCATTTCGGTGCTGAAGCTGGATGACAGCCGTTCCGTGCTGCTCTGGAGCCATCATCATATTCTGATGGACGGCTGGTGCATCGGCATCATCATGAAGGAGCTGATGCAGCTGTACGAAGCTTGTGCCTCGGGCCGCCCGGCAGAGCTCGACAAGCCTGTTCCATACAGACGGTTTGTGGAATGGCTGGACAAGCAGGACCGGGAGGAGTCCAAGGAGTACTGGCGCAGCTATCTGAGCGGTTACGAGCAGCCTGCCGGACTGCCGGCGAGGACGGAGCGGGCAAAAGCAGAAGGTAATGCAGCACAGGAGGAGGTTTCGTTCCGGCTGTCAGAGGAGCTGACTAGCAGCCTGCGGGAGCTGGCGGGTGCACAGCGCGTCACGCTAAATACGGTGGTCCAGTCCCTGTGGGGCGTTCTGCTTCAGTATTATAACCGGACGAGTGACGTCGTCTTCGGATCGGTTGTGTCGGGCAGACCGGCCGATATATCCGGCATTGAACAGATGGTTGGCTTGTTCATCAACACTGTGCCTGTGCGCATTATGGGCGGTGACAAGCCGTTTGCCGCCGTGCTGCAGGAGGTGCAGGCCGCTTCCGCGGCTGCGGAAGGCCATCACTATTATCCGCTGTATGATATTCAGGCCGAGAGTCAGCTGAAGCACAGGCTGCTTAACCATATTGTGGCCTTTGAGAATTACCCCATCGCACAGCAAATTGAGGAGTCAAATGAAGGGTCGGATACTGGTTTTATCATTGAGGATGTGGATGTATTCGAGCAGTCCGGCTATGACCTGACAGTAGCAATCGGTCCAGGCGCTTCCCTGTTCGTCAAGCTGAGCTATAACCCTCAGGTATACGACCGCGCCTTCATGGAGCGGGTTGGCGGACATTTCCGCCAGGCAGCGGAGGTTGTTGTCGCAGAGCCCGCTATACGGGTATCGCAGATACCTGTGACAACAGAGGAAGAACAGAAGCAAATTCTGCTTCAGTTCAATGCCACACGGCGTGACTATCCCGCAGACCGCAGTATTCCTGAGCTGTTTGCTGCACAAGCAGAGGCCAGGCCCGAAGATGAGGCCATACGCTGGGCAGACGGCGGAATGACGTACCGGCAGCTTGACGAAGCCAGCAGCCGGGCTGCGGCTGCAATTCTGGCGCGGGGAGTGTCTGCGGAGCAGCCGGTCGGGCTGCTTGCTGACCGTTCGGCTGCGACGGTAGTCGGCATGCTGGGCATCTTGAAGGCAGGCTGCGCCTATGTGCCAATTGACCCGAATTATCCTGCCAAGCGGATTGCGTATATGGTCCGGGACAGCGGCATCCGCCTGATGCTGAACGCTGTGGATACGATGGACGCTGCGAATGCTGTGAGTGCCGTCAATGATGCAGGCAGCGGAGGATTTTCCTATAACGGGGAACTGATGTCAGTAAGGGAGATTGCCGGGGCCTCAGAATCCGAGGACATGACGGATGGGACGGTGTTCCCGCCGGCAGGTGCCGAGCAGCTCGCGTATATGATGTACACATCCGGCACAACGGGCGAGCCCAAGGGGGTCATGATCACCCACCGCAATATTGTGAGGCTGGTCTGCCGTACGGATTATGCCGAGCTGCGGGCGGGTGACCGGCTGCTGCAAACCGGTGCGGCTGTATTTGACGCCAGTACCTTTGAGGTATGGGGCGCGCTGCTGAACGGGATGACTCTCTGTCTGGCGGATGAGGACACGCTGCTGGACCCGGAGAAGCTGGAGACGGCCATCCGGCAGTACGGTGTCACGACCATGTGGCTTACTTCCCCGCTGTTCAACCAGCTGTCGCAGGAGAAGCCGGACATGTTCCGCAGCATGAAGCAGCTGCTTGTGGGCGGTGACGCGCTGTCGCCAGTCCATATTAACCGCGTTAGACGGCAATGCCCGGGGCTCGTTATCATTAACGGCTACGGGCCGACTGAGAATACGACATTCTCGGTTTGCGGCCGTGTGGACCGTGACTACAGTCAGAATATACCGATCGGCCGACCGATTGCCAACTCGACCGCTTATATTGTTGACGAAGCGGGCAAGCTGGCACCGGTCGGCGTACCCGGAGAGCTGTGCGTGGGCGGAGATGGAGTCGGTCGGGGTTATCTCAACCGGGAGGACCTGACTGGCAGCAGGTTTACTGCTGATCCGTTCCTGCCCGGCGGGATGATGTACCGGACCGGCGACCTGGCCAGGTGGCTGCCGGACGGGCGGATCGAATATTTGGGACGAATTGATTTGCAGGTAAAGATACGCGGCTTTCGGATCGAACCCGGCGAGATCGAGATCCGCATGCTGGAGCATGCCGCGGTTAAGGAAGCGGTAGTCGTCGTACGGGAGGTACATGCTGGGCAGGATGAGAGGGATATCGCCGGCAGCAAGTACTTATGCGCCTATTATGCCGGACAAGAGGAACTAACAGCGGCTCAGTGGCGCGAATGGCTAAGCGACCGGCTGCCTGACTATATGATTCCCGGCGCCTTCGTGAAGCTGGAGCAGCTGCCGCTCACGCCAAACGGCAAGGTGGACAAGTCGGCCCTGCCTGAGCCGCCGGAACCATCGGCAACCGGCACAGCCAGCGAAGCACCGGCAGGTGAAACGGAGGAGCAGCTTGCGGCGATCTGGATGGAAGTGCTGGGCGTCGCCCGTGTGGGACGCGAGGACAGCTTCTTCGATCTTGGAGGCCACTCACTAAAGGCGACCCGGTTAGTTCAGCTGATACAGAAGCGAATGGAGGTGCGGCTGCCGCTTAAGCAGGTATTCGCAGCGCCGACCTTATCACGGATGGCAGGGCTGCTGGTTCAGGGGGACACCGAGCAGCTGCCGCCAATACCAGAAGCGCGCAAGCGCGATTACTATCCGGTATCCTCCGCACAGAAGCGGATGCTGATGCTGCAGCAGCTGGAGTCGGCGAAGGCGGCTTACAATGTGCCGGGTGTCTATGAGCTGAACGGTTCGCTGCAGAGGGACCGGCTAGAAGAGGCATTCCGCAGGCTGATTGCCCATCATGAAGCACTGAGAACCTCTTTTCCGCTGGTCGATGGGGTGCCGGTTCAGCAGGTTCATGCGGAGGTGCCGTTCACACTGGCTGCACATCCCGTACAGGAGCATGAAATCGGGGAGCGGATTGGAGCATTCATCCGGCCCTTTGACTTGACGAGTGCACCGCTGATGCGGGCTGAGCTGCTGGCAATCACGGACAGCCGCCATGTGCTGCTGCTCGATCTGCATCATATCATTACGGACGGTATGTCGATGGGACTGCTGCTGGACCAGCTGGTAGCCTGCTATGAAGGAGAAGAGCTTGCTCCGGCAAGACTGCACTACAAGGATTATGCGGTCTGGGAGCAGGAGTGGCTGCAGTCTGAAGCCATGCAAAAGGCAGAGCGGTTCTGGCTGGAGCGCTTCAGCGGAGAGCTTCCGGTCCTTGAGCTACCTTACGATCAGCCGCGCCCGGCTCAATACAGCTTTGAGGGAGACCGGCTGACCTTCAAGCTCGATCAGGCTTTGTCAGCCAGGCTTCAGCGGCTGAGCGCGGAGAAGGGCGTTACGCTGTTCATGACACTGTTGTCCGCTTATCAGGTGCTGCTGGCGCGGCTGTCAGGCCAGGAAGACATTATCGTTGGTTCACCAATCGCCGGCCGCAGCCATCCGGACTTGGAGCAAGTCGTCGGCATGTTTGTTAATACGCTGGCCTTCCGGCTCTATCCGCAGGCTGGCAAAACCTTCGCCAGCTTCCTCCAGGAAGCAAGGGAGCATGTGATGCAGGCCTTCGAGCATCAGCAGCTGCCTCTCGAGCATGTGCTCGGAAAGCTTGAGTTGAAGCGCGATGTTAGCCGGAATGCGCTCTTCGACACCATGTTCGTTCTGCAGAACATGAGTCCTGGCCAGGGCAAACCGGGAGCCTTATCCGTTGAACCTTATGCCTTCGATCACCCGGTCGCCAAGTTCGATCTGACCTTAAGCGCGGTGGAAGACAGGCAGGATAGCTCGATTGGCTTCAGTCTGGAGTACAGTACCCGGCTGTTCCGGCGGGAGACAGCGGAACGGATCGCCGGTTATTATGTATGGATTCTCGAGCATATAACAGCAGATCCGGATGTCCGGCTGCAGGACATCGCTATGCTGTCTGCCGGTGAGGAGCATAACCTGCTGTACGGGTGGAACCGGACAGCTGCGAAATATCCGCGTGACAAGACATTACATGGGCTATTCGAAAAGCAGGCTGCAGTCTGGGCAGACCGGACGGCACTCGTGCATGAAGGACAGCGGCTGACCTACCGGGAGCTGAACAGCCGGGCTAACGCTCTGGCACACCGTCTGCGCACAGGAGGGGTAGGCAGAGAGACGGTAGTTGCTGTCATGATGGAGCGTTCGGCAGGCATGATTACGGCTCTGCTGGCTGTTCTGAAGGCAGGCGGGGCGTATCTCCCGATCGATCCCGCTTACCCGCAGGAACGGGTGGAGTTCATGCTGGAGGACAGCGGTGCGGGATGGCTGCTGACCGATGGCTCCGGTGAAATTCCGATGACGTTCAAGGGGCAGGTAGTCATGCTGGACAGAAAGCAGGCTGTACCTTCGGGTAAGCCGGGCATAGCGGGCGCGGGCCAGGTATCCCTACATGCGGGGCAGCAGTTCGGTTTAGCTGACGCTGATGGCCTGTATGCCGGCCCTGAGCCCATCAATGAGCCGTCCGATCTGGCGTACATTATCTACACCTCGGGCACGACGGGCAAGCCGAAGGGCGCGATGCT
>NZ_JAKGAO010000032.1 GCF_021532315.1 Paenibacillus tarimensis | reverse complement strand
GCCTACATGGAAGCGGAGAACGTCACAGCCATCGTCAAATACAGTACCTACCACAAGGAGAACACGCGCGCTTGGCGAGCGGACATCAGCAAGCTCGACAACTGGACTTACCTGCCGGAGGAAGACAGTTGGGTCTGCCCGGCAGATCATGCGGCGCAAAAGTCAAATCTAATGAACCTTTTGAGTCAGCCTCTTCTGTTATTGCTGTATGGAACGATTATTTTGCTGCACTCCAGCCGATATGGACGCCTTCGCGGTCCTCGCGGACTGGATAGGTGCGAACCTGGCCGCGGTCCGGCGCTTGAACTTCACCCGTCGGCAGGTGAATCTTCCAGTCGTGCAGCGGCTCATAGAGGTACTCTCCGCTGACAATGCCTTCTGTCAGAGGGCCGCCCTTCTGGTGAGGGCTGGTGTTATCTACAGCGAACAGCCTTCCATCTGCCAGACGGAATACAGCTGCCTCCTTCGATCCCGCCCGTACTGTCTTGCCGACCAGTGAAGGGAATTCATCCGCCCCTCCGATTCGGCTCTCGACGATTACATTGCCAGCCGCCTGGGCACTCAGCTCAGCGCCGTCGACTTCCAGCTCAATGTTCTCATAGAATGTCTTGCGCAGGCTGCCTGTCTCGCGCATGACCTTCCATGGGTCGGCTGCCATTGCCAGCGCTTCTTCCACCCGCACAACAAGCGCCTTCCGGTTCTCCATATTATTCACGATGGCTTCAGCCACAGTCTCCAGGCCGATACGCTCTACCCAATCCGACGTACGCTCCGCATAATTAGCCGTCTCCCGGTAGTATTGGATGAAGGCTGCCGATATCTCCATCAGCTCTTCGTCCGTCTTAACCTTGCACAGCAGGTCGGCTTCGCGCATCTTGATGCCGCCATTGCCGCCGACATAGATTTCCCAGCCGCCGTCGTTACCGACAATTCCAAGATCCTTCACACCCGGCTCCGCACAGTTCCGCGGGCAGCCGTTTACAGCCATCTTGAACTTCGCCGGCATATCCAGACGCTCAAATTTCTTCTCCATCTCAATGCCCATCCCAATTGAATCCTGTGTGCCAAAGCGGCAGAAACGAGAGCCTACGCATGTCTTGACTGTCCGGATTGACTTGGCATAGGCGTAACCTGAAGGCATGCCGAGATCCTCCCAGATCTGCGGCAGGTCTTCCTTCTTGACGCCAAGCAGGTCGATACGCTGGCCGCCTGTCACCTTCACCATGCCGACATGGTATTTATCTGCTGCATCCGCAATGCGCCGCAGTTCATCCGGCGAAGTAACCCCGCCATACATTCTTGGAACAACGGAGAACGTGCCGTCCTTCTGGATATTTCCATGCAGCCGTTCGTTAACAAAGCGCGAATCGCGTGCTTCTTCATATTCAACGGGATAGATCATTCCGAGATAGTAGTTCACCGCCGGGCGGCATTTCGAGCAGCCCCCAGGATTGCTCCAGCCAAGCACATTCATAACCTCACGCACATGCCGGAGTCCCTTGTCGCGAATAGCTGCTACAATATCCTCACGATCCATTGTCGTACAGCCGCAGATCCCGGCTGGCTTAGCAGCAGCTGAATCGAACGAATCTCCGAGCACATGGGACAGAATCTGCTCAACCAGCGGCTTGCATCCGCCGCATGACCGGGTCGCCCCAGTCGCAGCCTTGATTTCATCCACGCTCGTCATGCCCTGGTCCTTGATGCAGCCTACAATCGTTCCCTTAGTCACACCATTACAGCCGCAGACAATTTCATCGTCTTCCATTACAGCCGCCAGGTTGGCAGGCTGGCTTCCGCCGCAGCATCCGCCGCCGCCCATTAATGCAGCATGAATATCGGCCGTGAGCTCAGCCTCTTCTCTGACCCACTTTTGAAGGCGCGAGGATTCAGTTACATCCCCGAATAGGATGCCGCCAACGATCTTGTCGTCCCGAAGCAGCAGCTTCTTGTAGACCCGCTTCCAGTCATCCCGTATGCTGACGACCCGAAGGTCAGGCGCATCCTGGAATTCACCTGCAGAAAATACGTCCACACCGGAAATCTTGAGCTTGGTCGATGTAACCGATCCTTCATAGGGGCCAGTCTCTACCTGCGCCAAACACTTCGCCAGAACCTGACCCTGCTCAAACAGCGGAGCGACCAGTCCATAGCAAACTCCGCGGTGCTCGCAGCATTCGCCTACCGCATAGACATCCGGCGCGCTTGTCAGCATATAATCATCCACGACAATACCGCGGTTGACGCCGATTCCGCTGGCTGCTGCTACTTCTGTATTCGGCTTGATACCGACAGCCATGACAACAAAATCCGTCTCCAGCTCTGTACCATCAGCGAATTGAAGCGATTGGACACGGCCGTTCTCGCCTCGTATACCCGTTGTCTGAGCCCCCATCTTGAATTTAAGCCCCTGACGCTCCAGCTCGTCTTTCAGCATGCCCGAAGCCGCCGGGTCCAGCTGGCGCTCCATCAAGTCATTCATCAGATGGACTACCGTTACATCCATGCCAAGGTTGTTCAGTCCCTTGGCAGCCTCCAGACCGAGCAGCCCTCCGCCGATTACGGCAGCCTTGCCGTATTGTCCGGCCGCTTCCTTCATCATTTCACAATCCTTGATATCCCGGAAGCCGACCACGCCTTCCAGGTCAGCTCCAGGTACAGGCAGGATGAACGGCTTAGAGCCCGTCGCCAGAATCAGTTTGTCATACATTTCCTTCCGGCCATCTGCGGTGTATACCTCTTTAAGCTGTGTATCCACCCTGATCACTGTCGTATCCGTATAGAGCCTAATCCCGTTATCCTTATACCAGTTCCAGTCATTCAGCATAATCTCGTCAATGTTCTTACTGCCCTCGAGTACATAAGAGAGCATAATCCGGTTATAGTTCGGATAAGGCTCACTGCCAAAGACCGTAATGTCATAACGCTCCGGCGCAAGCTTAAGGATATGTTCGACTGTTTGAATGCCCGCCATGCCGTTGCCGACGAGTACCAGCTTCATCTTGTTATTATTCATTCTCATGTCCGGTTCCTCCTTGTTTGCTTAGCATATCCTCAGTATAAAGAAGCGGGGATATACGCGATGTGATAAATCACACACGTCTCCCCGCCTCTAGCTAGCAAACTCTACAGCCGTAACAAACCGGACAATAACTCACCCCTCAGCCCGGCAGCAATCACCCGCTTAGTGATTACCTGCAGGTATGGCAGCAGATACGGGCTCCCCAGTCTCGGCTGCTTGCTCTTGTTTCTTCGCCTTTATATGCCTGGATTTCACTGGAGAAATAAGCCAGTAGATGGTTCCTACAAAAAAAGCTCCGCCGACAATATTACCCAAGGTAACGGGTATCATATTATGGAACCAGCCAGCAATTGTTATCGTATCCGGATGAGGCAGCAATAGCGCCAGGCTCAGGACCGTCATGTTGGCGACGCTGTGCTCATATCCTGATGCAATAAAGGCGAACAGCATCCAGAAGATCAGGATCAGTTTGGCTGTATCCTCCTTCGCCCGCATGGACGTCCACAGCGACAGACAGACTAGCCAATTACATAATACACCCCGGAAGAACGCTTCGTAATAACTGAGGTTCATCTTCATTGCTGCTGCCGCAAACAGCAGGTTATCCTGCCCCACGTGAGCAAACAGTCCGGTGCCTGCTATTAGCAGGCAAAAGAACAGCGCGCCAACCAGGTTTCCCAAATAGCAATATAGCCAGTTGCGCAGCGTATCCTTCCAGGTCGTCTTCCCCGACAACAGAGCAATCGCAAAATACATATTATTGCCGGTGAAGAGCTCCGCACCCGCGAATACGACCAGTGTCAGCGCGATCCCGAAGGACATCCCCATCAGCATTGGCGTTAATGGTGATCCGGCTGCCGCTAGCGGTGCACCGATCGTAAAGATTAATATAATTCCAAACCCCACGTATACTGCTGCCAGACCTGCCGCCAGCAAATACCTCGCCCTGCTGGAGTCCAGCAGCTCCTTCTTGTCAACAGCCTTCTCGATCGCCGCTTGCACGGTTTCCTTAAACATATTGAACACTCTCCCCATATCAGTCACCGACAGCTTGCCTGCCTGCCGCCGTATTGAGTCCGCTTGAACGGTGCCCAAAGCCTGCGGATGCGGGAGTCGCTGGAGATGAGCTGCTAGCATAGGGACAGTATAGAATAACCGGATGAAGAGTTATGTGAACAAAATCACTACATGAACCCTAAAAATTGAATAAACGTTTACTTTAAGGACTAAAGGAGCGGGCAGAAAAAAAGAGCAGTTCGGCGGGTGCTCAGGCCGTAACATGCTCTATTGTTCAGCTTCTTAAATCTAAACGCTCTTCTTCGTCCAGCGGTTGGCATATGCTGAAGCACCATAGGACTCCGGTTTTACCCTTGCCGCATAAAGTCCCATAGCCTCCACCCGTTCGACCATTTCCTTCACATACTGTGACGTCTTGTTAATGGTCGGGTGTGTTCCCGCATCAATATCAATAAACAGCTCCAGCAATGCGCCCTTGTACAGATACGGGAGAAGCATTTCCTCCATCTCCTCCAGTATTCCGCCCATGAAGCATGCGGCAATTTCCTGTGAGAGGGAGGTCTCGACAGCCAGCTTCTCACGAATGGAACGCAGCTCGCGCGGTACTACCACCTGGCGGTAGCAGGCCCATGCTCCCTTGCCCATCCGGCGTATGATGATACCGGTAACGAACTTGGTATGACCGCGAAATACTTGACTATCCGTGCCGATCACAAAGTGGTATTCACCTTGCGGATCCTTGGCCATATAGGCTAAAATCCGCTCCTTAACCTGCTCTAGCGTCATCCCGCTTTCAGAAACATTCTGAAACACAAGCTCGTCAGACCTTACAGCCTTTATTTTCCGCTTCATCATCATCACCTGCACACATTTTCTTGTAAAACGTGCAATAAGGCGGCTGCGATAACTGCTGCATTTACCAGGATTTACATCCCGTCTGTTTTGTCTTATGCTTGATTTACTGGCACCAATAATTTCCAAACCTAATTTTGGCTTACCAACAGTGTGGCCAAAGCCCGGCGCATTATGCGCGCACCAGACAATTAACATATCATTATTGGCTTAACCCCGCTTAACCGGTGCCGGAGGATAACCGATATTTAAGCAGGCAGGTGGAGAGATGGAATGGCTTAATGACTATGAGGAAGAACTGACACGGGTATTTGCCCGCGTGAAGGAAGTGGCGGCCGGCTTTCCCGCACCGCTCGACCGGGAGAGTTTGGCTTATCTGAGCCACTTTGACCCCCGCATGGAGCACAGCAGCAAGAACTACATCTGTTACTTACTACCATTCTGGCTAATGGGACAAGCTGATGTCAAGCCCGCCGTCTGCCGGGACCTCGCCGCCGCCAACGTCATGGCCATGCTTCACTTCTTCATTATAGACGATGCAATGGATACGGATAACAGCCAGCGCTGGCTGTATTTACCGATAGGGCAGCTGTTTTACGAGGCATTCATGGACTGTTACAGACAGCATTTTCCGGCCGCTTCCCCACTCTGGAAGCTTTACAAAAACTATATAAGAGATTGGGCGGAGCATGTCGTTGCGGAACGGATCAGCGGAACCTCAACCGGCGATTTGGCTTCCATTGCCCGGAAGGCCGGGCCGCTCAAGCTGTCCTCCTCGGCGATACTGCTGCTTGGCGGATCAGGTAACCTAATCCCCGACTTCTCCGAAGCGGTTGATCTTGTCCTTACTACTCTTCAGCTGGCAGACGATTGGGCAGACTGGAGGGATGATTTAAATGTGGAGAGTAATAATGCACTGCTTGCGCTGATCCGGGAGAAACTTCAACTAGGGGAGGAAGAACGATTAACCGAAGAAGCTGTCAAGCATGCTGTTTATGTCGATCATGCTCTTAAGCCCTATGTTTCACTGGCATTAACCAACCGGGTACGTCTTGCCCAAATAGACAATGTTCCTGAGCATCTGACCGCTTTTCACGACTATGTTTGCAGCCGGCTTGAAGACGATGTCAAGCAGATAGAGTCCAGCCGCATGATGCTCGAGCAGGGAGGCTTATCCTATTGGTTATCAAAACTAGTAAAATAATGGTAGATAGGTTTAAATATTGATGTTATACTAATATTGTAATTATAACAATTTTGTGGAAGGGGTATGTATATGACAGCTGCAGCTATCCAATCGGAGATTATCCAAAAGGCATGGTCTGACCCAAGCTTTAAACAGAAGCTTCTGACTGACCCGGTCGCGGCAGTAAAAGAAGCCTTCGGCATCCAGCTGCCTGAATCCGTGAAAATCACGGCCGTCGAAGAGTCGGCGGATAACGTGTATCTTGTTATTCCGCCAAGCCCTGCGAAGCTGAATGATGGTAAGTCAGGCGCCAACGCCGTCTGGTAAGGATCCCCTGTCAACAGCCGGAAACTTAACAATTGCTTCCGTTCCGGCCCCTTTCTTACTCTTAAATTCGATTGTTCCATTCATAACCTCAATGATGCGGAAGGTAACCATAAGACCAAGCCCGGTCCCCTTCGTCTTCGTTGAAAAGTAGGGCTCTCCAAGCTTGGAGAGCTCTTGCTCATCCATCCCCTCGCCGTTGTCCCGGATATGGACTACCACCTTTTCCTTGGCTTCATACGCCCATACCTCTACACAACCGTTGCCGTTCAAGGCTTCAACACTGTTCTTCATCATGTTGATGAATGCCTGCTTGAACTTGGAGGAGTTGCCCATAATAAGGAGATCTTCGGGGATATCCACAACGAGCGATCCTCCCATCTGAGTAGCAAGCGGCGATAAGATGCCCTCAATTTGTTTGATTTCCTTGGCAACATTCAGCACATCCAGCTCATCGAGCTCCGGCTTGGCGAAGGTCAGGAAGTCGGTAATGATGCCTGAAGCCCGGTCCAGCTCATCGATAGCCATCTGCATGTAAACACGATTCTGATTATCCGTCCTCTCAGACAACAGCTGAAGGAAGCCCCTTGTAACCTGCAGCGGGTTTCGCACCTCATGGGCGACAGATGCCGCAAGCTCACTAATAATCTGCATCTTCTCGGTACGCTGCAGCTTGTGATTGAACAGCTCCAGCTCCTTGGAATAAGCAAGCAGCTTATCGTGATCGGCAGCGATTCGGCGCGCAAGCAGTACCACCAGCGTACCGATCAGGCAGATGACTCCAATTTTCCATAGAAACAGCTCATAATGGGTGGAACGGGCGTAAAAGATCGCAAGGTCCGCTATACTTGCAACCGCTACCATTGCAATACCCACAGACAAAATAACGGCGTCCTTGTTGCCTTTTGCAGCATTCATCAATGCGAGAGCCGTCAGCAGAACAAACTGGAGTATCATTGCTATTCCCATAATGGTGACCGTAAAGAAATAATAAGTGTGGTAAAAACGGTCCTCCGTCAGCACATTCACCACAAGAAAAATGATGCTGAACAGGGAATAGGCCATTTGGAACATCCAAAATTTACGGATTACCGGATACTTGCCTTCAAACACACGGTCAAAGAAGTATGTCACCGAAGGAAGCAGCACGAACAGTGATACATCAAACAGCAGCAGGATCGAGTGTCCGTACTGTCCGAATAACATGTAGGTGATCGGTGAGTAGACGACGAGCAGGACGCCAGTCGAAAGCGCGACAAGGCACAGGGATATCCAGATATCACGCTGCCGCCGCGTCAAGAACCCGGAGCATACAAGCATGATGCTTGCGATGAAAACAACCGATCCGCCAAGCAGCAGATCAGGCAGATCCCGTTTGACATAGCTCTCGGAGAGAGCTGTCAAATCACCTACGCGAATCTCCGATTGAATACCGATCCGGTCGCTCATCGTGGTCAAATCGATCAGATACTCCCTGTCCTCCGGACCTTTGTCCAGCGGGAGCAGGAGCTTGTTATTATCAAACATGAAGGTCCGATTGCTCTCATAAACAAGCCGGTTATTGTTATAAACCTCAATACTGTGACCATACAGCTTATCAATAAGTAATCCGGGCCGCTCCAGATTAGTCGGGGGCACTTCAAAACGGATCCATGCGCGGTTAACCCCGTCAGGCTTGGTCGTTATCGGATTGTTGGCGGTCACTTGAATCCATTCTCCGCCCTGCATGGAAGCGGGCAGCGCAGGGACAGGTTCATTATCCGTGATCCACTTCAGCTGCCACTTGGCAACAACCGGGCCCGGCGGCTTCTTCTCCGCTAGCAGAAAAGAAGGGACCGACAGAGCGGCTACGATAAGAATAAAGAGTAGAAAAGCCAGACCCGTCAGCTTGGGCACGATGAGATAGAACCCCCTTGTTCATGAGAGCCATCAAGCGGCATCATGTTAGTAGTCTCTGTATGTCTTTCGACGAATGCGTGTTTTCTCCTCCAAGAAAATTACTTGTTTATGGAAAAAATAATCATTATTTCATTTCGTGACGCATTAATCTGAATTCCGCCATCTGCTCATACTTAGTTCCAGGCCTGCCCCAATTGCAGTACGGATCAATCGATATGCCGCCGCGCGGTGTAAAAACACCTTGAACCTCAATATAACGCGGGTTCATAAGCCGGATCAGATCATCCATAATAATATTCATGCAATCCTCGTGAAAATCGCCGTGATTACGGAAGCTGAACAGATAAAGCTTCAATGATTTGCTCTCCACCATCTTCACATCCGGTATATAGCGAATCGTGATGGTCGCAAAATCCGGCTGTCCCGTCTTGGGACACAGGCTCGTAAATTCCGGACAGTTAAAAGTTACCCAATAGTCACGACCCTGATGCTTGTTATCGAAAGCCTCCAGAACCGAAGGCGTATAATCGTACAAATAGCTGGTCCCCTGGTTTCCTAGCAGAGTTACACCGTCCAGCTCATGATCTTCTCTTCCTGCCATTCTGATATCCTCCTGATCTAGTATGCTTATTTGCGAGTATCTTGTGTTCTAGACGCCCCGTTTATTTCCCCAAATCCATGCATGAAGCTGTGGCAGTACGCGGGCCCGGTTCAATTCCGGACGCTCCATGACCTGTCCGACAAGATGCTCATACCTGCCTGCCAGGTGAACAAGGAGCAGGGAGGCATCCGCTTCGTCCAATCGGTCATTGCCAGCCTGTACGAACAGCTGCACATCCGGATAGCGCTGCTGAACCTGCACAGCATAGTCCAAATCGCGCTCATCAAATATAACCACTTTCAAACTGAAGGCCGACCCGGCTGCGGACAAACGGCTGATAATGGAATCCAGCATCTCCCAATCTGTCTTCATTCCGGAGCTCGGCGGCTTCGGTGAAAGCGTCAATTCATCAATCTCGGTAAACCAGTCCTGCCAGCGGCTTCCCTGGGTTTCCAAGGCTACCTGCTTGCCCCTGCTGTGCAGCAGGCTAATTAGCTCACCAAGACCGGCTAGCAGAGCAGGGTTGCCTCCCGACAAGGTTACGTGGCCGAACCGGTCCTCGCCCCCGGCAGTTTCACACAGCTCTTCATAGATAATATCCGCCTCTAGAAGCCGGATATCAGCTTTAGCCGTGCCGTCCCAAGTGAAGGCGGAGTCGCACCAGGAGCAGGCGTAATCGCAGCCTGCTGTCCGGATGAACATGGTCTTCTGCCCGATGACCATCCCCTCTCCCTGTACTGTAGGCCCGAAGATCTCCAGCACGGGCAACCGGACGGAGTCCGTCTTGCGGCTGTGGACTAAGGCCTCTGCCTTCTGCAGCTGTCCGCCAGTCATAGACTGCCTGCTTTCGGCCGGTAAACGACATAGCTGGTCGGTGTTTCACGCAAAAACACCTGCACGCAGCGCGGCCTGTTCGGCTGGGTATCCAGCTGCCGCTGCACAAGCTCAGCCACTGTCTTCGCGACCACCTCAGTTGTCGGGAAGCGTGACGGAACCGTATCGTCAAACTGCTCGCTGTCTTCGTTAAGCAGGGTATGGTCGAAACGGTCGTGAATCAGCTTCTTGAGCAGGGAGAAATTCACCAGAAAACCGGTGTCATCCAGCTCATCGCCAGCTACCGTAATGTTGACAAAATACGTATGGCCATGTACCTGGCGGCATTTGCCCGCCGCTTCCGCCGGAACATAATGCGCAGCTGCAAAATGAAAATCCTTGTTCAGTTCAAACTGGTAGGGGTGATTGACTTGCGGGTACATTTGCTGCATCATGACCGCACACCGCCTTCCCGTTCAAGAAGGTATTCCTCTAAGCCTGCAGCACGAAGCTTGCAAGCCGGGCATTCTCCGCAGCCATTCGCCACAATGCCGTTGTAGCAGGTCAGCGTTCGTGTACGCACAAAATCAAAAGCACCGAGCCGGTCCGCAAGGGCCCAGGTTTCTTTTTTGTCCAGCCACATGAGAGGCGTCTCTATTACAAATGGATAATCCATCGCCAAATTAAGGGTCACAGATAGGGACTTGATAAAGTTATCCCGGCAGTCGGGGTAGCCGCTGAAGTCAGTCTCACATACACCCGTCACGATATGCCGGGCGCCAATCTGCTTGGCCAGTACGGCGGCAAAGGAAAGGAACAGCAGGTTGCGCCCTTCCACAAACGTGGAGGGAAGCCCGTTGTCCATCGTCTCAATGGGGATATCGCGCGTAAGCGCGCTAGGTGCCAGCTGGTTAAGCAGGGACATATCCAGCACATGGTGCGGAATATCCAGCTCTTCAGCAATGGAGGCGGCGCAGTCCAGCTCTGCGGCATGGCGCTGGCCGTATTGGAAGGTAATGGCTTCTACATGGGCATAGCGCTGCTTAGCCCAGAACAGACAGGTCGTGCTGTCTTGACCGCCGCTAAACACGACGACCGCTTTATCCTTATTCATGATGTCATCTCCTAAAGATGGATAAATAAGCATCGCCAATATTGAGGATGCCGTTCATCCGTAGTTTTTTATAGAGGGAGTTCGCGAACCTCTCCTGAGCGCAGGTCCAGGAGACCAGAGCTCAGAATCTCTTTAGTTGCACACCGTACTATAGCACAGAAACCGCCGCCTTGGAACCATCAGTTACGGCTATCTGTACAAAAAAATACTGCAGGGGGCTGTAAGCCGCCTGCAACACCAATTAAGGATCATTACACTCGCTATAATCAGACTATTTTCATAAAACTGCATTTTACAGCAAACACTTTACCAGTAGTTGATCATCGGCGTATGCCGAAGGAGGAACAGACATGAAGGAAATGGGCAAAGAAATCGACAGGCTCTCTAACGAGCTCACCCGGCAGCGCTGGGAATTTTGGCATATGTACACTTTGTTCTCTTGGCAGTGGTGGTCGCTAGTCGCCCTGTGCCTGCTTTGTGTGGTTGCCCTTGTCCTGCTGTTGAAACGGGATAAGCTTGTTCAGGCAGCCGCTTATTACGGTGTGATCTATCTGATCAACAAGAATGTGGATGACTGGGCGACAGCCATGGACTGGTACGACTACCGGATGCAGCTCGAACCGATCATCCCTACCATGCTGCCTGCAAATCTGTTTGCTATTCCCACAATATTAACTTTATTATATTACCGGCTGCCAGGCTGGAAAGGATTTGCGCTTGCGCTCGCAGCAGCCTCAGCCGTCATTTCTTACATTATGCTGCCGTTCATGGAATGGGCTCAGATTTACGTAACCGGGAAATGGAATGCTCACTCATCTTTCATCAGCCTGTTCATCATGGGCTCACTCGCCAAATGGGTCGTGGATATGCTGCAGAAACTGCAAGACCGGCCGCAAGGCCGGGTCAGGCCGTAACCCCTACACATAGGTCAGACTTGCTCAAAATATTTCGCACTTTCAACCATTGGTGTACAGTCGGTATGATCGCCCGAAAGGCCGATCTCAAATATGAAGTCGCTGTCCTGCACGTAAGGCTTCACCATCTGCCAATTGATCCGGCCCTGCCCGAGCGGGAGCGCATCATGCGACTGGCCCATGCTGTCCACCAGATGATAATACTGCGCATACGGCTTCGTCCGCTTCAGAACTTCCTCCAGCTTGCCGTTATCGCCCTTGAAAGCGATGAAGGTATGGCTGACATCAACGTTCACCGGCAGCTTAAGAGGGACAACCACCTCTTCAATCAGATAAGGGTTCGCATAGCTGAACAGCCCTTCTATGGAATCCTCCCAGAGGAAATATCCGGAGGCAAAGGATTCAACAGCCGCAATTCTATCGCGCATGCGCGCTGTCAGCTCCCGGTCCACTCTGGCGCAGCTTTCGGTGCCCGAGTAGTTCCCGTGGATGACACAGCGCACCTCCTCACGCCGGCAGATCTCCGCCAGCTGTTTCGAAGAGTCCATATAGAAGCGCTCCATCACCGGATCGGTGCTCATAATGTCCAGGAACCGGCCCGCGTATTTCGGCGGATGATGTAAATATACACGGCAGCCCTGCTGCTTGACGAGCCGGATCCGTTCATGTATAAGCTCTGGACTCTCCAGGTCGTCAGCGCTCAAGTAAAATTCAATGATGGACGGATTATACTGCAGCCTGTCCTCAATACTCTTCATCTCTAGATTTGCTTTCAAGCGGATCAGGTTCATCTCTATCACCCCACCGCCCAGTATACCACATGCGCGCTGGGGTGCACGCTAAGGTTCCGTGAAGACGGCTGTACAACCCGCAGATTATAGGGCTTGAGAATTTGCTGACTGGTCTTGCCATGCAGCGGCGGATTAAAGTATGCTACTCAAGGTGCGCTGACACAGACAGAAGCGGCACGCTTCGCATGACCGGCGCTACTTTTGGCAATGTTATAGCAGGGGGTGGGTAATTTTGGAGATGGGAAATGAAAAACCCGAGCTTATACCGGTTCCTATTTGGCGCTGCAAGAACAAGGAATGCAAGAGCTGGGTAAGAGCTGAGCTGGCCTCCTCTGCCAATCCGGAGTGTCCAATCTGCAAGGGTCCTATGGGCCGCAGCATGAAGCATCTGCCCAAGCTCGTGAAGAAGCACAAGGCTCCGCGGAAGAAGAAGGAAGAGTCGATGTGGTAATAATAAAGCAGCAGTGGCGCTCACCATAACAGGTGGGCGCCACTGCTGTTTATTCGGACTAGCCGCAAGGCGTTTCCTTAATCAACGGAGCATGATTTGCCGTTAATATAGTATGCGTCGGGCTGATACACTTTAAAGGCTATCTCAAGCTCCGCAACCCCTGCCAGCCTGGCATGTCTGCTGATTGCTTCAGCAAACCGGTCCCTTACATCACGGCCGCGGTCGAACCATGCCACTTCTATAAAAGGAAAGGTATCGACCCTCTTGCCGCCCATAACACTTGCGGTCTCGATGCAATCCACTGTAAAATTATCGGTTCCGCATTCGCATAGGATTGCAAGCTCTTCAACGAGCGGCAGGCTGATCGCAGCCATTAACGACGAAGGGATGCCTCTCACGGTTAACTGCGGCATCTGAACACCTCCCGGCTTTTTTCTACATTATACCACACTTTTCCAGCCCGCCTGATCCTGCCGCTTGTCTCGTATCACAGCATTGGAACAGTCCTGTTATTGCCCGTAGTCCAGCATAGATACGATGAGAGCCACCGCCTCAGCGCGGGTTGTTTGAGCCTTTGGTGCAAACCGGCCGTTCCCGCGTCCGTTCATCAGCCCCGCCTCAGCCGCGGCTGCAACAGCCGGTCCTGCCCATTCTGGTATGTCTGAAGCATCGGCGAATGATGGGGCAGCTTTCTCCGGCAGGCTCAGCTTCAGGGCGCGTGTTACGATGACTGCCATCTCGCTTCGCGTGACTGGACGTCCGGCCCGGAATGTCTGGTCCGCATAACCGGACAAGAGACCTGCTTCAACCGCAGCCTGAACACTTTCTCTCGCCCAAGCCGGGATTGCTGCTGTATCCCGGAACACGTCCGTTGTACCGGAGCCTGCCGGCAGTCCAAGAGCTTTGGCTGCCATGACGGCAAATTCCGCTCTTGTAATTAAGCCTTGCGGACGGAAGCTCTCATCCGGGTAGCCGGTCACCCATCCCTCCATCAGCGCGCGGGTTATGCTCCTCTCAGCCCAATGTCCCGATATATCTTTTGGAACCACCGGCTGCGGCGCCGGACTCGGCTGCGGCTGCGGCTCTGGCTGCGGCTCTGGCTGCGGCTCTGGCTGCGGCTGCGGCTCTGGCTGCGGCTCTGGCTGCGGCTCTGGCTGCGGCTGCGGCTCTGGCTGCGGCTGCGGCTCTGGCTGCGGCTGCGGCTGCGGCTCTGGCTGCGGCTGCGGCTCTGGCTGCGGAGCAGCTTCTTTCTTTTCCAATACAAATTCATCCACCACGCGGCCGGCGACCGTTCTCGTGATGAACTTCAGCGTCCTGCCCTTCACCTCCACAGCTGCGTACATCTGTGTCTGTTCAGTATCGGTTACCTTCTGCCAAGGCTGCACGGTCAACCCGTAATACTTGGGGCCTGTCTGCCCCGGGATAACGTAGGTGGTGCCAGCGCCTTCTTCCGCTGGCTTCCCCCCCTTCATAGCATGCGTCCGCAGATAGATATGATCATGACCGTTCAGGACCAGATCAACACCATACTTATCAAAGACCGGAACCCATTGCTCCCTGATGGAGGCTGTGTCGTACATGCTGCCGTAAGGCCCGCGGTGGAACACCACCACCTTCCACAGCTTGTCCGCAGCGGCCAGGTCCCTGCGCAGCCATTCGGCTTGCTCTTCATAATCGTATTCACTGTTCAATACAGTAACATGTATATTGTTATAATCGTACGAGAAGTTCGTGCCCTTCAGGCTGTCAATCCCTCCGTCCGGATGGTTGAAGTGCGCCAGAAAATCGCCATTCTTCTTCGTGCCAGTGACCTCATGATTGCCGACAACCGATACCAGTGCAGTATTCCTGAGCTCCCCGGCTGCCGATTCAAACCACCAATTCCACTCCTGCTCCTTGAAGCCGTTGTCCACCATGTCGCCAAGATGAATCATAAAGTCAGGATCCGGGTAAGCCTCAAAAGCTTGGGCAGCCGTGTTCCCCCACAACCGGTAACCGGCTTGGTCTGCCGCCTGGGAATCACCGAAGACCAGGAAGGTTGTCTCGTCCGAGTCAGCCGGAGCGGTACGGAAAATTCCCTCTTCGCTCCATACGCTCTCTCCATCACCAGCCCTGTACCGGTAAAGCGTACCGGGTTCAAGCCCTGTGACCGCCGCTTTATGCACGCGGATTACACCGGCATCAAGCGTATTATGTGTATAACTGTTTCCTTCTGTCCGGATCACGGACGGGCCTTCGAAAGGCTCCTCACCGTACACCACCTCGATAACCGTCTTATCCGTATGCGGATGCGTGTTCCAGTTGAATTGTCTTGATGACCTCGGGTCCTGTCCCATTGCTATCGTCACATTATATGGCTTCACCGCTCCGCCAAGCTTCAGGACCTCGAACGCTTGAACCGGGCTGTACTGCATGCCCTTGTTCGCTTGAATCCGATGCTTCTTCACCTCGGCTGTCAGCCTGTCGGTCTTCAGCCTGCCCTCGGCATCCGTCCGCAGCGAGCCGTCGCCAACCTCTATTCCATCTGCCAGCAGTACAGCATCAGCTACAGGCTGGCCCTGCGTATCCGTTACGGTGAAGGTTGTCGGGAAGCCCTGGCCGATCTGGTCATCCCAAGCCAGCTGAAGCTCGTGCCCGATGGCAGACTTCAGCGGCAGGCCTGTAAACCCGGCCGGGCTGCCGGAGCCAGCCAGATGAGTGGAGCCCGACCGGAACGCAATCGTATGGCTGCCGGCTGCATCCGGCCTCACCCGGTACGAGATTTGCGCAAGGCGGTCTTCCTCCGTAAGTGCAGCCGTATCCAGCCCGTCAAAGGTCAGGCGGACAACACCTGTTGCTGGATCAAGCACCGTTTGCAGCTGATGCTCCTCTATCTTGCCGCCCCTAATTACCGAAAGCCCCTCAACGACAGACGGATCAAACCCAAACTCCAGATGGCCGCCCCGCAGCTCATCCGGCTGCCTGGTACCGATATCCACTGTATAGGTCCGACCGACGAACACGTTTTCCGGCGTCGTATAAGTAAGCTTCGCCGAACCGGTATCCACCGCGAACATCCAGGTCTGTATGGTCTGGTTCCCGTCATGGTCCCTGACTGCCAGCTTCACGGTATGGACCCCCTCCTGGAGCGGGTCTGCAGGCACGTAAGTTATTCGTCCCTCAGGCGGATAAAGGCCATGCTGAACCTGCATCCCGTCCACATACATCCGAATTGTGGACGGATCAATCAGCGTAGTGCCCGGATGCTTCACCGGATCATATCCGTCATCCTCGGCATATACCGTAATAGTCGGCTTTGTGTTCGTAATCACCGCGTTGTCGGCAGGGCTGAAGCCTTTCAATACGGGAGGCGTTCTGTCTTCATCCAGCGGGCCGTATACGGCCCTTATCTGATCAATGTAGATTACGCCTGCGGTCTTATTGTTGTTGCTGGTCTCCATATAACGGACAGGCATATCCATCGACAGCGGGGCCGTCTTTCCAGCCGGAACATCCGCTTCAATATAGCGCCAGCCTGTCCAGTCAACACCCGTCGTGGAATCTGTAAAATTGATTGGGAATGCCGCTCCGCTGCCATCGCGCATCTGGGCGCGCAGCCAGTGTTTCTTACCGTCGCCATATACCCACATGCCGATTTTGGCCGGATAACCCGGCACCTGGATGCGGGTATCCGTTCCCCTGGCCTGCAGGTAAGCACCCGAAGTGCCCGTTTTACCCGTAAAATCATAAGAAAGCTTAAGGGCTGCCTTACCATATCGGACAAAGTCCGGATTGGTCTCCGCCTCAATCGTTACGGTGTTCGCCGCTGCACTGCCAGCCACGAAGCGGTCGAGTCCGCTCTCGAAATCCTCCAGCAAGACTGGCGGCAGCCCGACATGGACGGTCATCGACGCCTCGACATCACGGTAGCTGACATGAATGCTTCCGCTTACCCCTGATTCCTCTGTTGCCCGAAAAAACCCCTGCCCGTCAATGGTGCCAATGGGTCCCTCTACCCGCCATTGCAGACTTCCGCCATCCGCCTGAATAATCTGTCCACCGCGCAGAGCCTGGGCAGACAGAGCTGCAGTCTCACCGGATGTGAAGGTGCGCACCTGATCCGGGAGTGCCAGCCCTGTGAGCGTGTCCACAACCTCAATCTCTGCAGCCCCGCTTTCCAGTCCGTAGACCGAAGCTGTTACCGACCCGGCTCCTGCCGAAAGCCCTGCCCTGAACAGGCCGCCTGCATCAATCGTTCCGATGGAAGGCTCTGCATACCATTCCGGCGACCCGTTGAACGCGGCAGGATGTCCGCCTTCATCGACAGCCGCAGCTTTAAGCTGAAGGCTGGAGCCTGCGAGTACGCGCTCCATCCCAGGCTGCACAACCAGCTTGGCGGCGGGACCTTCCGGCACCTTGTTAACGAGCAGAAGTCCATTGCCGGTCGCCCGTTCTCCGCCATCCGAGCCGCGGTTCAGCATATGAAATGCAGGCTCTCCCGGCAGCTTGGCAGCGAAGGTCGAGGAGCCGCCCCCATCAAGGTTCATGGCATTTACAACGCCTATATCCGCCAGAATGCGGGCCAGCTCGGCTGTCTCCACACCTTCGCTGTATCCCGGCGCCCGCCCGTCAATGACGAACAGGACAATAGAGCCGTCCGCCTTGGTACCGATCGCAGTCCGGGGATGAACGCCCGCCGGACCGACCCCCGTTTGCAAGACACCGTCCTTAATTAACGGGCCTTGACCGCCGATCGCCACCTTGACTTCGCTCCACTCTCCTTCGAGGGAAAAGCTGGCCTGTACCTCATCGCCTACCTGAAGACCCTCCAGCAGCATCCGTGCGCTCCCCGAGGCCGACAGCACAGCCCTTCCATCCGCAAGCGGAGTATCGCCTTGTCCCTTACGAAGCTCAGCCACGGTCATCCTCAGGGTCTGGCCGCTCTTCACCTCGCCGTCCATAATATCCAGCACAACCTCGTCACCTGTCTGGCCCGACTTGGTCGATGTGTGATAATCAGATGTATACAGGACGATTTCGTTATCTCCGCGGAAGCGGTTAATATGAGTTAACTCGCTCGTGATGCCGCCGATCGTAATGGTTTTGCTAAGCTTCGGAACGCCGTATATGGAGCTGCCGTCCGCCTTCAAGCCAAAGGCAAAAGACGAGATGCCGCTGTTAAGAATCTTTCCATCCTCCATAAAAAGCCCGTTCGGCACGCCTGTCGCATTTCCGCTAATCTCATAGAAGTCGCCGTTTATACCCGCAACGACGCGGTTTCCAGGGCCATCAGCATAACGGGCCATCTGAGTAACGCCCTGCATCCCGTAAACCTTGCCCGACTTCGTACCCGCCTTGAGCTCCAGGCTCGGATTAAGCGGATCAAAGGTAACGAAGTGCATGTTTTGCAGACCCCGCTCCGTCTCCATGTTGTACCAGGTATAATCCGCCCCCGGGGCAAGCTCGGCTGTACGCATATCCAGCACGCGGCCGGATCCGGTATCCGGCAGCTGTGCCGCATAACCGGCCGGCATAAGGGCAGACATAAGTACTGCCACAGCCAAGAACAGCTGCAGAATGCGATAAATGCGATAGTCCTGTTTAATGTTCATTGCTCTCCAATCCTCCTGTTTCCACTCTCTTGTACAAAACTTCACTCAGTATGCGGGACAAAGATCAGTGTCGTATTTGGCTGATAATAAGAAAGCGTAAAGCCCGGCACAAATTTGACAAGCGGCGACAATTTCAAGATGATGTTAGCTATAGAGAGACTAATAACAGGATAGGAAGGGAAGCGGGAATATGATGAAGCTGCTGATTAGCGACCTGGACGGCACCATTATTCATAATCATTCGACCATTAACCAGGAGGATATCGACGCCCTTCACCAGGCTGCGGAGTCCGGTGTTGAAATTGCGTTCGCATCCGGCCGGATGCAGCCTGAGATCGAGGCGGTCATGCAGCAGCTTAACCTGCGCGTGCATACCATTTCGCAGAATGGGGCATATGTCCATATGTCAGACGGCGAACTGGTCTCCCAGCATGCCTTCGACCGCGATAGACTGGCAGCACTAGCGAAAGCAGGCGAGGGCACGCCGTTTTTGACCATGATGTGCGGGCCGGATCACTATTTTGTTGAGAAATTGACAGCTCACGCTGAGGAGATTGGAAGCCGCCTGATGGCGCCTATGCATGTTATTCCAGACGCCAGAAACAGGCTTGGCCAGGATATTGTCAGCGGGAAAATCTCGTTCTTCGGCGAGGTCGAGAAGCTGCGGGCCTTTATGAAGCAACTGAAAGCTGAACACGGCAGCGCAATCGACGCTTACATTTCAGATATTGACTGCATGGATGTTATGCCTGCCGGTGTATCGAAGGGCACGGGTGTCAAGGTGCTGCAGGAGCGGCTGAAGATCAGTCCGGAAGAGACCGTATGTGTCGGGGATTCCTTCAATGATATATCCATGTTCGCCGGTACTCCGCACAGCTATGCCATGGCAGCCAGCCACGCCGATGTGAAATCGGCAGCGGCACATGAAGCAGAGAGCGTTGCGGCGATCATCCGCCGCCTGCTTAATCCGTAAGCACAAGAAGGCGGAAATACGGGAGACTGACGTCCATTATTGGGTTCTGTCAGCAAGGCAACCATACAATCGAGCTCTGGGATTCCGTCATAGGATGGATTATCCTGAAGAAAGTGAGGTGCCCGCCGATGACAGCTCGCAAGTGTCCGGAAGAAATCGTAAAGCCGCCGGTAGTGCAGTACCGGGATGTCTATCATCCCCAGCCGGTCAACGTAATCCATCCGGTTGAAATCATTACCCGGCATCACATGGTACCCGTGTACCGTCATTATCCTGTTGTGACCGTCCGGGACGTATGGTGCCCGCCAGCCGTAGCAGACGCAGCAGCGCAAGTTACAGGAATGCGAAGCAGGAAGAAGACAAGAAAGCCGGCTCGCCGTTCCGTAAGATAAGGCGCTTGTGCAACAAGAAGAAGGGCCATCCCGGGAAAGCATTCCCTTGGATGGCCCTTCTGTTATGGAGCTTCAGGCGGCTCTGGTTATCACTCTGCGCCAGAGTCATTGCCAGGCAGATGCCCCTTCTGTCTCCCGCCCTCAGGCAGCCGGCTTCCTCCCGCAGCAGAGAGTGTCTCTGCAGCATGCTCCGGCTGCCCCGGCTTCCATTCGAAGCCTTCACGAGATGCCGGCAGACCGGCAATACGTCCCGCCTCCCGCGGTTCTGATGTCATAATGTCAAATAAAATTCCCATTGGTTCACAATCCTTCTTTCTGTCCATTCCTTAAATTAACGCTTGTTAATCCTTATACGGATCAAATTCATTCGCCCCGGCCATACAGACGCCGATCGGCTTCAAAACATGGAGCACCTCGACGGTTTCGCTGTGCGCATCCAGAACCTCCTGCAGCTTCCTGTACACAAACGGACTCTCGTCTGTACCGGCGCCCCGCAGCTCGACACCATAGGCTCTCACTGCCGCAAGCATTCGCTCCTGGCTGATGGCTCCTCCGGAGCGTGTGCGCGTTTTCCAGTTCATTTTACCCGCAGCCTGCGTGCGGCTCATCACCCTGCCAGCCCCGTGTACTGTACTGTACAGCGCATCCCGGTTCTCGTCGGTATCCCTGCCGCGGACAATTACCGATATATCTCCCATGCTGCCGCCAATAAATCCAAGCTGCCCGGGCGCCGAAGGTGTTGCCCCCTTACGGACGACCATGCAGTCGCGGCCCTCATGCTGCTCTCTCCAGGCAAAATTGTGATGATTATGCACCTCGAAATCCACAGCAGCGCCAAGTATATCCAGCACCTGAGCCATGACATAGTCACGCCCGGCATAGGCGTAGCGGCCTGCGAGCGTCATTGCCCGCACGTACATATCACCGAGCTCGGAAGACAGTTCCAGCAGCACCGGCGGCTGGTCCATTGTCTCCCCCGGCGCCTTGGCCGCAAATTCCCGCCCGGCTGCCAGATTAATAAAACCGCTCGCGGTCTTATGCCCAAAGCCCCGGCTTCCGAAGTGGTTCGCCACCCACAGCCTGCCTGTTGCCTGCTCCTCAAACAAATCGACAAAATGGTTGCCGCTGCCAACCGTGCCGAGCTGGCTTCGTGCCAGCATCTTCAGCTTGTCATGCTCTTGTTGTCCAATCCGACGGTACACATCCCAATCCGGGTCATCGAACAGCTCGTGGTCCACACGCTCGTTATTCACCCGACCCACCCCGAAGGATATCCGTGAGCCGATTGCATCCATGAGCTTCGGCAGCTGTGCCCTTATGTCAGCTGCCATCAGATTGGTGCGCACCGCCTTGTTGCCGCAGGCGATATCGTACCCGACACCCGAGGGCGATACCTGCCCTTCATAGGCCACAACACCGCCAATCGGCTGGCTGTAGCCCTTATGATGGTCCGCCATCAGCAGCGTTCTGACGACACTGCCCGTCTGTGCGCAGGTCAAAGCCTGCAATAGAGCTCCCGGGTCTGGCGAACCCCATACCCGGACACCATCTATAACTTGATAAACCATGAGTAGAAAACCCTCCATCGTATGATTAATGCTTGTACCCTGTCACGGTATCTGTCTAAGTTTAGACTGCCGTCCGCCCGGCTAAAAGTTAAGTCAGGCGGTCACAAACCCGACCCGCCCGTCAGCGCCGTCCTTGACCCAGACATTCGTCCTGCCTTTATGCAGATCTTCCTTCATCTGGCGGATCAGCCCCGTCAGGTCCACCCGCCCCTCATAATGCTTCTGCAGTGCAGCCGACACATAGAGCTCGCCAAGCTGAGCGAATGAGAACTGCTCGGTTTGCCGGGCCGCCTCCGCAGCCTGTTCCTCGCCGATCAGTTTATTGAAGCCCTTCAGCTTCATGAATGCAGCCCGCAGTACCGTGTCCGGCAGCTTGACTTCGTAGGCGCGGTCAAACCGTCCAGCCCGGTTCATCAGTGCCGGGTCGATTTTCTCCGGATAATTCGTCGTTCCGATCAGGAAGATCCCTTCCTTTGACGTAGCCCCGTCCAGCGTATTCAGGAAGAAGGATCGAACCTGCTCCGGCATTGAATCAATGTCCTCAATAACGAGCACCATGGGTGCCAGCTTCACCGCCTCCTCGAACACCTCCTGTATGGAGCCGCTGCAGGTATGCTCGGTAATCTGCCAGTATGCCACCGGCGCCTGAACGCTTCCCGCAATGGATTTGACAAGTGTCGTTTTGCCGTTCCCCGGCTTGCCATACAGCAAAATTCCCCGCTTGTAAGGTATACCGTACGTCTGGAAGAATGCGCGGTCCTCCAGAAAGAATTCATCAATGGAGCGGAAGATATCCTGCTTAAGCGGCTCCTGCAGCAGGACCTCCTCCCTGTCAACCGTTCTCGTAATGGGCTCTTGATGCCGGACGACGCCATGCTCTCCGTCAGTAAACACCGTCACCCTGCTGCGGTCCGACTCCCTGCCCCGCTTCTGCATATGCACCAGGAAGGCGTGCAGCGCAGCATCCGATTCCGCAAAGATATAGTCCTCGCAGTAAACGCCATGCTCATTAAAGGCCGGAACCTTCGCCAGCGCCACCTTCCACTTAGGATACGCAAACAGATTGTTGCGCAGCGCCGGGTAAACCCTATACCCGGTATCGTCCGGTTCCGAGCGGTATTCGAATGCCCTCGCTTCAATCCGGTCGAATACCTGGGCCATATACTCTACATCCTGGCTGCCTGTCCGGATATCCTCCTCAAGCAGGTCCCAAAACTCATCTCTTCCGGAGTCCTCGCTGAAGTAGAGATTGAACGGAGAACCGAACCGTTTCTCCAGCAGAGAGCTGATCCGGTCAATCGCCACGGCATAATTGTTGTACTGCGGCAGGTCATGGACCGTGTCATCGCCGAAAGTGAGGAGACTCGCCTGTACCGGCTTCCAGTCTCCGTCCGATACCTGTTTCCCTGTGCATGCAGCCGGCCCGTTCATGGCCTGAACCCCCCTGCCGCCTGTCAGCCTGCTGTTCATGTTATGGTTCATTTCATTAGTCATATAAGTCGTTATCCTCTTTCCTGTTTACATTTCGTTGTATAGTGAACATCAAAAAAAGACCGTCCGCATATCATGCGAGACAGTCTCTGGTGCCCAGGAAGCTGCCGCTGCCTGCCAAGGACAAGCGGCCTCTCTTAAGCCATGCTTTAAGCTGGTCGTACAGCGAACCGTTCAGCAGGCAGGTACAACCTGCCTGCTTGTGTCTTCGCCGAACAATTTGCCCGTAAGCAGGGCTGTCTCGTTATATAGGAATTCATACCTGTTCTCTTCTGCAGTGTCACTGTACCCGCCTCCTTAGTTACTAATAGCAAAGAAGCTGCGTCCCCCCGCCTCTCTTCCAGTATCCAGGCCCTATATTAAGGCATGAATCCATGAAAAAAGGCTGCGGGAGCGCAGCCTGTCTCGTTCTTCTCATGTTTGAAAAACCGTAGCACCGGCTGATGCCGGATCATTGATCAATCATGAAAACAAGCTGCGTCCGTGAAGTAGGGCAGGTATGGTAAATCTGCATGTAAAGCTGATCGCCATGAGCCAGCAGTTCGCAGGTCGATGTTAAGCTCCGCATTTTCCATACCTCCCTTTTCATCCGTCGTAAGATTGAACACATCGTAGCACGCCATTTTTGAGCTTGTCAACCAAAATTTTGAATAATTATCGACTATTTTGCCCGAATCGTCTATACAATGAACCGCTGGCATTTGATTATCTATGTGCATTTACCCTCTGCTGCTGACCAGTCCATGAATCAACCTGGAAGCCCAGGGGTAAGTAGGAGTAAAAAAGGACGGGGGGCTGTATATGCTGCTGCAAAGTCGGTTCTTTCGCTGGTGTCTGAGAATTATCTGTATCCTGCTGATCCTCTATCTCGGCACAAAGGTCAGCTTTATATTCCGACCGCTCGTATCACTTGTTAATCTGCTGCTCATACCGGTTATGCTCGCAGGCTTCTTCTACTATCTGCTGCGCCCGCTCATCAAGTGGCTTGATAAGCTTGGCCTCCACCGCAAGTGGTCCGTTCCCCTTCTCTTCATCCTCACCGGAGTCCTTCTGGTATTGGGGGGAATATGGGTTTGGCCGCCTCTTCGCGAGCAGATCGAGAGCTTCATTGAACAGGCCCCTGAGATTGCCGACGATTTGACCCGGCAGGTGAACAGCCTCATGGAGAATGACATGGTTAACGGTGTTATACCCCAGCAGAGTGAGCTGTGGACAAGAGCCAGCGAATACATGAATAAATTCATTAATGGCGCGTCCGATTATATGTCTCGTGCCGTCTCATTCGTATCCAGCTTCGTCATAGTCATTGCCACCGCTCCCATCCTGCTCTTCTACATGCTTAAGGAAGGCGGCAAGCTGCAGCCCAGGCTGGAAGCTCTCATTCCGAGACGCTACCGCGCCGAAGGCGGAGAAGCGCTCAATGAAATTGACGAGGCACTGAGCAGTTACATCGTTAGCCGGGTTGTTGTCAACGTCGCACTGGGTGTTTGTATGTACATCGGCTTCCTGATCATCGGTCTGCCGTATTCCCTGCTGCTCACCCTGGTGTCGATTATTCTTAACTTCATCCCGTATATCGGCGCCCTGCTGGCCACTGTGCCGGTAGTAATTGTGGCATTAATCGAGTCTCCCATGATGGCGCTTTGGTCTGTTATTATAATCTTCATCGCTCAGCAAATACAGGATAATGTCGTCTCGCCGCTCATCTATGGCAAAAGCCTGGCCATGCACCCGGTAACGGTCGTTGCCCTGCTCCTCGTCGGCGGCGACATGGCAGGTATTGTAGGCATGCTGCTCATTATTCCGCTGTACATGGTCATCCGGATCATCGCCAAGCACGCATACAGGATCTGGAAACGTCGCGAAGAGAACGGCACCATCGAAATCGCGGGCAGCAAGCATGATGTGGATGTGTAGCCAAGAGTATATGGACACTGACAATGCCACATCGGCTTTCCGGTTATACAGGGGCTGCCCGGGCAATGCTATAGAAGATAAATCCGCCGCAGGTACGAGCACCCAGTGACGATAGCGCGTACATGTTCCCTGCGGATTGGGGGGTGAGCAAAGCCATGGCAGACAAGGACAAGGAACCGAAAACAGAATTTAGCAGCGTATCCGACAAGACCGAAACAGAACAAGTCAATATCGAGATGGATAAGGTGTTCTATGGAGAGAAAGAGGAAGAAGAGCAGGTCGCTGAGAGAGCAGCCGCTTACTTTTTCAGGGATTAATCCCAGTTAGAATTGCTTACATAAAAGTCCATTCCTTCAACATGAAGGAGTGGACTTTTTTAATCACCCAGACGATACGTAATGTAACCTCACATACTACAGCCGCTTATGTCGAAAAACTAATAAGCAGCAATAACCTTGTGTAGACTGGTGTTTTATTTTGTCAAACTAAAAAATGACAAAAAAAACTAGTTACAAGATGTATCGAAAGGTGTATAATACTGGAAAACAGTTGTATGTTGTGTTAGATTACATGACACACTCAACTGAATGACGTACCCATTGGGTAGGTTAGCTTACATAACGATATTGTTCGCGAGAGAGGTGGGACAAACACAAGCTTTATCTATCACGCTGAGTCAAGTACAGCCCAAAGAGCAGTGAATACAGTACACAGTATGAGGAGTGAACGTATTTGAAAAAAGCAAAGATAGCCGGACTATTAACCGCAGCAATGCTCGTATCGTTAACCGCTCAAGGCGCCGGCGTTGTGGCCGCCGTAAAGCCCGAAGGGAAACAGCTCGTTTCACAAATTTCCGGACAAGAGCTGCAGCTTTCCAGCAAGTTCTCACTCAAGCAGACAGACGAGAAGATTCGGCTCGCTGGCGAGAACAGCTCCATAGAGCAAGCTTCCTATACGCTTGAGAAGATAAGCGAGGATCGGGCTGCAGCCATCCAGAATAAGCCGGCAGCGCTTAATTTTGTCCCCGCATCGGAGAGCAGCAAATCGGTTACCGTTATTGTCGAGCTGCAGTCCGAACCGCTTGCGGTTCATGAAGCCCAGCTGAAGCAAGGGAAAATGAAAGCAGCCAGCAATCATAAGACCATTATTGCTAAAGAACAGGCTTCCTTCTCAGCAGCAGCAGCCCGCGTGCCTGGCGCCAAGCTCAAGCGTAAGTATACCAAGGTATTTAACGGTTATTCCATTACGCTTCCGGCTAACCAGGTGGACCGTCTGACCGCGCTCCCCGGGGTTAAGGCCGTCTATCCTTCCCGCACCTACACAGTTGATCCTATGTCAGTGGAACCGCTGATGAATGACAGCGCCCCGCATATCGGAGCCGGCCTCTACTGGGACAGCGGCTACGACGGCGAGGGTATCAAGGTTGGCGTTATCGACACCGGTGTCGACTATAACCACCCAAGCTTAAAGGACGCCTACAAAGGCGGCTACGACTTTGTGGATGACGATTCGGATCCGATGGAGACACTGCCGGATCCGAATGATCCTGAAGCAGCTACCGATCACGGTACACATGTATCCGGTACGGTGCTCGGCAGAGGAAATCCTGAGAATCCGGACGGCTCTACAGGCTGGGTACGCGGTGTCGCCCCTGGCGCCGACCTGTACGCTTACCGTGTACTGGGCCCTGGCGGCAGCGGTACGACGGAAGATGTTATAGCCGCCATTGAACGTTCTGTTGAAGACGGCATGGATGTCATTAACCTGTCGCTTGGCGACGAAATCAACGATCAGTTCTCTGCTGATTCCATTGCTCTGAACAACGCTGTACTCGCCGGAGTCGTTACGGTTACCTCCAACGGCAACGCGGGCCCCGGCGACGCCACAGCGGGTACGCCGGCCACTTCCGAGCTGGCCATTTCTGTCGGAGCATCAACGCCTCCCGGAACGGTTCCACTGGCAGAGGGTACATCCTCGCTGACCGATTCAATATCTTACGATCTGCGCGTAATGGCCTACAAGGCCGGCAGCAATTACCAAGAGCTGAAGGGCCGGGATCTGCCTCTGGTTTACGCCGGACTTGGAATGGCGGAAGACTTTGAAGGCAAGGACCTGACCGGCAAGATCGCTTTTATTAAGCGCGGCGAAATTGCTTTCACAGAAAAGATCGCCAACGCCAAAGCAGCCGGCGCAGTAGCGGCTATCATCTTCAACCGTGATGATCTGGACGGTCATGCGGGCAATCTGCTTGAGGATTCGCCGAAGTATATCCCGACCTTTGACATGAAGGGAAGCGATGGCAGAAAGCTGCTTGCCGCTCTGGAAGAAGCAGGTGAGGGAACCTTCACCTTGACCGGGTTCGGCAGCTATGAAGACCCGGGCGATGAGATGGCTGACTTCTCTTCCCGCGGCCCTTCCCTGCCGGAGTACGAGATCAAGCCGGATATTTCCGCTCCCGGGGTATCCATTCGCTCTTCCGTCCCAGCCTTCGACGGCAATTATGAGTATGCGTATGACTATTTCCAAGGAACAAGCATGGCCGCTCCGCATGTGGCCGGTGCAGCCGCATTGCTGCTGGATCATGACGGAGATTTGACTCCTAACCAAATCAAATCGCTCATGATGAACACCGCTGTTAAACTGCAGGACAGCAGCAAGGAGCGTTATTCCCACATGGTGCAGGGCGCCGGGCGTCTTGACCTTGGCTCCGTCCTGGAAGCAAACGCAATTGCCATGGTCCGGGAAACAACCGCAGCTGTTGCATCCGAGGAGCTGACCGAATATCATACAGGCAGCATATCCTACGGCGTCCTGAAGAAGGGCAGTGAAGCATCCCGTACAGTTGATGTCATGGACATCAGCGGCAAAGGCGTCTCCTATGACATTACAACGGTATGGTACGGTACTGCACCAGGCAGTCTGGCAGCCAGCAGCGGACAGGTTACAGTGGCCGCCGGAGCAAGCGCCTCCTTTGATGTTAATTTGGCAATTGAAGCTGATATGCCTGACGGCCGGTACGAGGGAGAAGTCATCCTGACCGAGACCGCAGGAGAGCGTGTGCTTCGCATTCCGGTAGCCGTGTATGTGAAGGAAACCATCGAAACGCCAAGCGTGGTGTCAGACATCGTATTGACCCCGGACGCTTTCTCTCCTAATGAGGACGGATCGGTTGATACGACGGATATCACCTTTAAGGTGAACTCGAAGAATGATTATGTTTCACTTGATGCCTATGATGATGCTACCAGCACCTGGCTTGGCACCGTCTTTGAAACAGACGACGGTCTTGCTCCGGGCAGCTACAAGCTGAGCGACTGGAATGGCGAAGTTGTCAAGAATGGCAAAATTTCGGCACTGCCGGATGACCTGTATGTTCTAGTACCATTTGTCAACACTGACGGCGGAGACGTTGATCCTGTCACAGATGAACTCGTACCTTTTGTTGTCGATACAGGCGCCCCTGCGGCAACTGTACAGGATGAACTTAGTGAGATTACCGAGGATTCCGCGGTTATTACCGGACAGGTTCACTCCGACCTGCTGGTCGATATCTTTGGCGATTACTCCGGCATCGGAGCAGGAGTCATGTACGAGCATAACGGGGAATGGCTGCAGGCTGACGGTACCATTACCGCAAACGGGGCTGTCACTATCCCTGTCCCTGTATATGAGGGCGATAATATTTACGAAGTGTACGTGTATGATCTGGCTGGCAATGGCATGAAGGTTCCTGCCAAGGTCATTACGTATACGGCCGCAGCCAATCCGAACCCGTCCGGCGCAGCGGTAACCGTGAAGACTCCGGAATCCGATGTTACGGCCGGTGATCCGTTCACGGTAGAGGTTGAATTCGCCAAGCTGACGGATCTGTACTCCGCCCAGTTCAGCTTGACTTATGACACAGCACTCACGAAAGGAACGGTCAAGCCAAGTGTAACAATGGCCACTTATCTGGAACAGGCTAATCCCGGCGCATCCCTCATCTTCGACGAGAAGCTGGTCGATCTGGGGAACGGCAAGCACCGTGCAGATTATATTCTGTCCATGGTAGGAGACGTTAGCGGTTTTACCGGCAGCGGCACTCTGGCAGAATTCAACTTCTCTGCAGCTGCTGAAGGCAGCTATGACTTCAAGCTGTCAGACGTTCGCTTCCTCGGAAGCGAAGGCCAGGATATTCAGCCGGGAACTATTACCGGAGGAAGTGTAACGGTCATTGAGAAGCCTGCCGGCCCAGGTCCGGGCGAACATATCATCAGCGGCAGCATCCGCGCCGAGGCATTCGGTGATGAGGTCAGCTATGATGACGTATGGTACAAAGGCGAAGACGGCAAGCTCCAGGTCGTTGTTGAAGCCCTTGATGCTTCCGGCAAAGTTGTGAAGATGGGTACCGTGAAAGCGGACGGCACGTATGCTATCAGCGTACCGGCTGGAGCGTACACGATCCGCGTTGTCGTACCGGGTCATATCAGCAAGTCCGAGACTGTGAAGGTTGACGGAGCGAAGAGCGTAAGCTTCGGACCGCTGACTGCAGGCGACGTAAACAACGATGCTGTTATCGACCTGGCTGACCTCAACCAAGCGGCCAGAGCCTTCGGCAAATCCGCACCTTGGTCCTCCAAGTCTGTTGGCCAGACGGATATTAACCGTGACGGAGCAGTTAATATTCTGGATATCTCTTATATACTGAAAAATTACGGCGGGAACGAGTAACCGGTTCCCGAAGCACTTTCAGACCTAACAGCCGGTGGGGCTTGTGCCCCGCCGGTCCTTTTCATTCCATACATCCTGCTGCTTACTGAAAGGGGTTCTACTCTTGAACAAATCGTTGAAATGGATGATGCTGCTCGTACTAATCCTATGCTCCCTTCCACTCCCGGCCGCCGCTGCAGCCGGACAGGCCTATCCGGTTAAGACGCCGCAGCTCAAAGTGGTACTGTCCAATACCACCCCGAAGGTAAACGACACCTTCCAGGCGGATTTCTGGATGCAGGGCTTTGTCGGCGACTACAAACGTGTAGAGGGAATCGAATTTCACCTGGCCTTTGATCCCGCTCTGGTCGAGCCGGTAGTGGACGGAAGCACAGGCAAGCTGGAGGCTAAGCTGTTTCCCGAGGCCAGCAAGCCGATTACCTGGAGCAACACCGTGGACAAGAAGGGGAAAATCGCCTTTGCCCAAACTCTTCCTCCCAAGAGCAAAAGCGGTTATTTCACAGGCAGCGGCAAGATCGGGTCGGTAACCTTCCGAGCGTTGAAGGAAGGGTCTTCCACCTTCCAGATAACGGACTCGCTGGTGATTCTCCCCGGACTGGCTGGTCTTAACGTCAAGCATGCCCATAACAGCCTGACCATTCACATTGGTTCGGACAAGCCTCCAATTGAGAAGCTTGAGGAGGTCGGGACTGCCGCTCCGGAAGGCAAGAGCCAGACAGCATCCGAGGTTATCACCGCCTATTCGGATGCAAAGGAGATCGAGTCCCTCCCATGGGCCAAGGAAGCGATCGCCAGCTTGACCGATTTCGGCGCACTAAAGGGCAATCAGCACAATACCTTCCGTCCGAAGCAGGCAATGACCCGGGCAGAGTTTGTCCAGCTGCTGGTTGTAGCCCTGGGTATGGAAATTAAGCCCGCAGGCGGGACAGTCCTTACCGACATCAAGCCGGACGACTGGTATTACGATGCCGTGACGGCTGCAGCTGCAGCAGGCGCTGTTGGAGGCTACAAGGACAAAGCTACAGGCGCTATGAGCTTTAAGCCGAATAACAAGATTACCCGCGCGGAAATCTCGACGATTCTGGCAAGGCTTCTCGATAACCCGTCAACAGCTGCAGAGGCCGCGTCCTTCCGTGATGTGAAGGCGGGGCACTGGGCCCATGCTTCCATTACGAAGCTGGCCGCTGCGGGAATCGTAACGGGTGGCAGCAATGGCAGGTTCTCACCTGAAGATCCGGCCACAAGAGCAGAGGTTTGTGTCATGGTTCACCGGCTTATGCTTAAGCAGTAGTGTAAGGCGAGGACGGCGAAATTCGGGCAAAATAAAAGCAGAGAGCCGGATAACGGCACTCTGCTTTATTTTTATGGAGATAATCATTCCTGCCCGTTATCCAGCCACCTGCCAATCAGCTCTAGACAAACGATCACATTAATGGACCACTGGGACACCGTATTCGTCGAGATGCCGGGCACTTCAACCATCCGCTTCATGTACTCCCGCCCCGGCACTTCCAGCGGCTCGGGCGGACCCGCTATGAACCAGTGGTCGCCGCCCTGCAGCAACAGGTCCCAAGCCTCCCTGGCAAGCTGCTGATCATCCCGGCGGACTGCCGCATAAGCCATCATCGATGTCGCCAGCATCGGAATGTTCCAGTCCACGCCCTGAATGCGGCCGTCCGTCAGCTCCGCCTTCCGCTCCGGCGGCAGCGTATAGAATGCTCCGTATTCTGCTGTCATGTCGCACCACTCCGGGTCATTCAGCAGCTCCGCCATCTCGATCCATACCTGGGCCCCGCCCATACAGATCATCAGATGATGGCCCCAATTCTCATCTCCCATATGATGCAGCTCGCCTGTTTTCGGATCATAGCCGAACACGGGACCTGTCAGCAGCCGGTCCGGCATCCGCTTCAGGCAGTCTATCCCGCGCAGCATTTTGTCACGATAAGCGTTATCTTCATACCTCTCCCACTGCACCAGCCAGTTCGAGCAGAATGCCGACCAGTCGGGGCCGCTGCGCGTATGAGTCGGATAATGATCCTTAGGATAATAGGCGCGCATGGGATCAAGCGTCACTGTGGCATAGTCCGCATCCCGGACGGCATCCATCCTGTCTGAGATCCGCTCATCGGCAGTGAGGTAGAAGTAATAACGGTGGAGACCCGCCATCGCGATCCGCGCCTCCTTGCAGCCGCAGCCCCAGTGCAGCACATTATGCCTGCTGCCGAGTCCGGCGTATTCACCGATATGATAGACGTCAACCTCACTCGTATGCCGGGTCATGGCTTCCGCGAACCGGAAGATATCCTTCCGCCCCGTGCGGAGAAACATATACCAAAGCCACATATTGGGCGCAAGCTCGGTATTCTGCCAGGCACAGCCGCCGATATCATACCGCCATGTATGCCGGATGGGATCATAGCTGTGCATGACATCGCCATAATCCCAGAAGCCGTACCAGCCGCGCCTCTCCACCTCATCCTTATAGAAGCTGTACAATCCTGTCAGCGTATCCTCCAGATGCGCCTTGACCCGAGTGCTCCGGTCGGGCAGGCTCCAGACGCCCAGGCTGCCTGAAGCATGGTAATGCTCCGGCTTGCATACCAGCAGCGGCGGAGATTCCAGTAAGTCTGCCATGTGGTCCAGCTCCTGCGCTGCAGGGGTCTCGCCCAAGCACCATAATGTGCATTCATTGGTATTCGCAATGCCATAGGGCGTGCTCCGCATTTCTTCTGCCCCTTCATAAGCCGACGCTACATGCGTCTCTGTGTCGTAGTGGCGCAGGTCCATGGGCTCCGCATCCCTGCTCCACAGCCAGACTGTTATGCTAGCTGTGCTGCCTGCAGCGCCCGCAACCTCCAGTGCTGACGGAGCCTTCTGCCAAAAATACCGCAGGCCCGCCGCGATTCCTCCACCCTCCCCGCCCGCATATACCAGCCCCCTCGCCCTGCTGCCGGAAGAGGCTTTAATCCAGCTGCAGCCTTCGCCTGTCCGCTTCTTCATCGTATAGGAATCGGGTGTAAGCTGGCTGAGCTTGTAATCATTCCACACTGCCGCGTTGTCCATCATTAATAGAAAATCAGCATCCCTGTCAGGGAGAAGCTCAATAGACCGGCCTGCCGTCTGTTCCCGGTACAGCTCGTCGTACGGCGGATTCAGCCGGAACATCATTAACCCCTTGGGCGACTCCGCGAACCAGCCCGTCTCGCCGGCGAAACGCACATGACGGTTATAGCAAGGCCCGCGCATCGGAACAGCGAACTCCAGTCCCAGCCCCCGGATAAAATCCTGATGCGGATTGCCGTCATACACGAAGGTATGTACGATCCGGATCTGCTCCAAGCCTGCGTAAAAATACAGCCGAAGCTGAAACGGCAGCCATCTCCTTCCGCCGGCTGTCACATGCCGCCCACTCACGCGGATTACTGCCCGGAGCGGGCCCGGCTGTTCGAGTTGGAGCAGTTCAACCTCGCTTGTCATCTGCTCTTCCCTTACCGTCCTGCCATCCGGCTCCCGCTTTTGCACCTCGCGGATACCTGTCAGCTTGCCTCCGGCACACACCTGCGTGCCTTCCATAGAGCGGATAATCTCCCGTATGATATACGGACCCCGGCGGGGCAGACAACAGCGGATGGCCCCCGTGTCCACCACAACCTCTGTGGTGCTCTCGGTAACGGTCACCTTGGAGGCACATGCTGCCGGCTGTTCATGTTCATCAGTCCTGACTATCCGGTAGTCATGCGCTGCCTGCTCCGGAGCAAAGACAGCCGCATGAGCCGTCCATTTGACACTGCCGTCAGGCCAGTAAGCCAGCGGCCAGCTCTGTACCGGCACATTGCCGCAACCGCTGGCGGGCTCTTCCTCACTCGCGGATCCCCGCAATCCAAGCTGATCACTGCGCTGCAGCTCTCCGCGCTTCCACGGAACTCCCCAGGTGACACCTGCGGCTGCAGGCGGCCTGTGTCCGCCAAGCCAGCTCAAGGCTGCCCCTGTACCCGGACCTGTAACCGGGTCTGTATTCGTGCCCGCCGTTCTGATGGTCATCCAAGCTCCCCCTCTCCGCTTTCCGGCAGCTCATACACACGCAGATTCGCGTATTCGGCAATAAGCGGCGCCATCTGCCGGAAGCCGATTTTACCTTCGCCCAGTACTGGCCCATAGCCGCTCCCAGTGTCCATACAGCTGAATAATTGGATATCATCCATACTGAAGCTAAGCGCTCCGCCGCTCTTCACAATCTGCATCCGGTAGGGGCCCCACAGGCCGCTTCCCGGTGGTACAGCCGGCAGCGGGTCTGCGCCCTGGGCGAGCAGGTGGAAGCCTCTGCTCTTGCGCAGATTACAGGTCTGCAGCCTCCTCTCTTCGGGTCTGCTCTTGCGGAAATAGGAGATATGGTAAGCATTCATGCTGCCATAGCGGTACTCGTCATATGGACCATTGCGCGCAGGGAGCCGGGGGTCGAACAGATCCTCCCCGCCGCTGCCAGCTGCAGCAAAGAACATCATCGCGAGCCCCTCGGCATGAACCGGATAGAAATCCCACCGGATCACGATTCGCCCGGGGAACGTCACCGGACACCAATACACAATATTAGCCGCCTGGCCGTCTTCCGGGCTCCGAATGCTTTCCAGACGCATGCGGCCGCGCGGAAACGTCGCCACCCCGTCGCCTTCCATTACAAAGCCCTCCGCATCCTCAGGCCGCGCCAGTGAATTCTCGTACAGCAGCCTTCCAGGGACCGGTCCGCTACGTGTCAGGTCCAATTCCCTCTCCTGCCGAGACGCCCCTTTACTCATGAATAGCCCCCTCCCGTTCTCTTAAGCTGAACCAGCGGTTGAACCGGGCGGTCTCCACACCTGCCAGCATGAGAATCCCGATCCCGTGGGTGTCGTTAAGCAGCCAGGGCAAATCCTCCTTGTAATATAGGGGGGAGAAGGAATAGCCCGACCCTCTGCAAACACCATAGACATTCCCCTTATCATCAACTGCCCTGGCGCTGATTCCGTGCCAGCCGCGCCGTACAGCCAGCCTGTAGCGCTCTTCCGCCGTAAGCCAGCCCAGCCTCATCCCCTTGGCAATCCCGTAAACGAACATAGAGGTACATGAAGTCTCCGCATAAGAAGAAGGATCATCCAGCACTTGATGCCACATGCCATCCTCGTCCTGCAGCGGCAGATAACCCTCACACAGCTCCCGAAAGAAGTCCGCCAGCCAGCTTCGGTCCTGATGCTCTGCCGGCATTGCGGCAAGCAGCTCCGCCAGCGAGAAGAGCACCCAGCCGTTCCCTCTGCCCCAAGGCACACCGGTCGCCTTGCCAAACTTAAAATCATATACATGCGACATAATCCGCTTATCCGGCATGAACAGGTAGCGCCGGTACAGCCTGAACTGCTTCGCTGCATCGTCCAGCAAGGATGAATCTCCGGTAAGCCCGGCATAGCGGGTGAGGAAGGGCACACTCATGTACAGGTCATCGCACCACAGCGTATGCTGCATAAAGTCCGTGCTTCCCCGCACGCGGTACAGTGCTCCGTCAGGGAGCCGGTCCTGCCTCCTGCTTATGTAGCCGGCAATCCGGTCAGCAGCGGCTCGTGCTCCCGTTAGCTCTCCGCGCTCCATTGCCGCCAGCATGGCAGCACCGAAGGAGCCGCAGTCATCCAGGCTGTCAATCGCAACCAGCTGGTGATTGATCCCCGGCGCACCATAGACCTCCCGGTCCCGGCAGGCATAACGGTCCATTCTTGTGCATGCACCGATGTGACGCAGCACGTAAGCAGAGAAATCCGGACGCCCGAGCTCTTCGCCCGCCGCCAGCAGACCGTACAGCGTTACGCCTAGCGGATAGTTCCAGCGCCCGTAATGAGTGGCCTCCGCATAAGGACGGATGACGGTATCCGGCTGGTCCACCTGCCAATACACCCAGCAGCCGCCTCTCCCTTCGTAAGGGATATCCAGTCTGCACAGCGCTTCGGGCTCCGGCTCCTCTCCCGCCGTGAAAGGGCCGAGGAACAGCCATGGGCCCAAATCCGAGCCGCAGACTTCAACGGGCCTGACAAGGCGGCATTCCCCTGCGGCCTGTGGAGCCGCAAGCTCTGCTTCCCACTTGCCCTCTGCACAAACGGCTCGAATCAGCAGATCATGGGTGCCGCCGCGGACGGCCAGCTCCAGCACCAGGCTGCGCGGCTCTGATCCTGCCGATTGATGAACCGGCAAGCCTCCCATGAATATACTGACTTGACCCGCTATGCGCCCATGAAGCAGAACCATCCGTTCCTCTGAAGCATCCCAATCGGCTGCAAGCCGGGTCCATCCGTAAGCTGCCCTTCCATCCTGCCTGCCAAACAGCCTGACAAGCGAGCCGCCTGCCAGCTCCTCTTCCGTCCAATCCGCACGGGGCAGCCACTTAAGGGAAGCAGGCTGGGAGCCGAACGGGTTCAACAGCAGGGCATCCGGCTGGCTTCCGATGCCCGCATAATCAACCGGTTCTGTAAACAGCCAGCCCTCCTGGCCCTCACGTCCTTCTGCGGGAATAACCGTATGGAAGGGCATACCTTTGACCGAGCCCGTTCCGAAATGTCCTCCGCAGCCGGTTCCGGTCTTAATAAACCGCAGCACAAGCTGGTTCCAGCCCTCCCTGAGCCCGTGCCGGAACCAATAGCGGCGCTCCGGGAACACCTCCTGCTCAATATTCGACTTGAACGCTTCCTCTCCGTTAATATAGAGCACGGCGGGTCCGAAGCAGCTGATGCTGAACGGCCGCATGCCGGCTTCTGCGTTCCAAAGCTTCGCCCACACATACACGGCCTGGCCTTCCCGCATCTGCGGAAACCTGGACTCTATGTCAAAAAGGTAACGGAAATCACTGCCCCGCCGGAAGCCATCCTTCCAATAACCCCTATATACGAAAGGAACTTCAGGCTGGTCCGCGATATACCGCTCCGCCACCAGCTGCACGATCTGGCGGGGATCATTGCCGTCATCCGCCATACTCCCCCCAAAGCTGCCGCGCGTCCCGGCATCCCAATCACTCATTCTGCGGGTTCCCCCTTCCACAGATACTCACCGCCCGGGTACAGCGTGGAGCTGTACAGCCGTTTCGGCTGCGGCAGCGGAACTCCCGGGTTAGCGGCCGTGAGGTCAGACGCAGTATGCCCGTAGACCGATACCGTATCATCCGTATAGATCAGCACCTGTTCCCGTCCGCTTCCCGTCAGGTCCGCGTGCGCCGCATAGCCGTCAACCGGGAACACCGTTACCTCCCGCATATAACCATCGTACAGGGTCGGCATTACACCGCCCCCCCGCCGGTAAGCGAGGATGTAGTCGAGCGGTCCGTCGTCCCAATTGCGCAGCGTCTCAATAATAGTCAGCCAGCCGCTTGTCACCCGGTCTTCCTTCCAAATCTCGCGGCCTGCCGCATCAAGCAGGAAGAGCGCATCCTTGCCGGACTCCGTCAAAATGCCGGTTGTGTCCCCGCGCTCCATCCGGTCGAGACCGGCCACCTGCAGGCCCGGCAGGTCAGCGCGAAATTTGCCTAGCGCCACATGCTGAGACTCAATCGATCCTTCATACCGCCAGAGCTCCCGGCCCTCTCTGTCATACATAACGGTCACGCTGCCGCCGACAACGATCTCTTCCCTGCCGTCCAGACCGTCCACATCACCGATCCAGATACAGTCCGCATGATCCTCCAGCTCCCGGCAGGACCACAGCTTTGTGCCGTCATGATCCAGCAGATCATAACCGGCCATTACTTCGTCGCGTCCGTCTCCGTCGAGGTCAAATACCCAGGGATAATGACCGGGATTGCCATCATGCGTCCACAGCAGGCGAAATTCCCGGTCCATTGCCCACAGCTTCCGGTAGCGGTCCTTCAGAATGATATCCCCTGCATGAGAGCCGCCTGTTAAATTGGCAATGACGATGCAGTCATGGGCTTCTTCGCCCGGAAGCTCCCATGAGCGCTTCTCTTCTCCTGTTTCGCCATCCAGCACCCGGAACCGCTTGTTCATTACACATAGGATTTCACAGCGGCCGTCGCCGTCGATATCACATATTTGCGCCGGATAGTCCGATCCCGACCGGCCGGCGGCCGGGTCGGGAACCCCCACCTGCCAGAGAAGCCTGCCATCGAGATCGTAGGCGGTCATACACTGGACCTGATGCGGTACATACCGGTCATCGATGCCACCGTCCGCCTGAACCATCACTATCTCCATTCGCCCGTCGCCATTGATATCGCCGAGCAGCATCTTGCATCGCACACCGGCCTGCCCGATATCCAGCTTGCGCAGCAGTACCGCATCCCTGCTCACCGTATTCCTGCTATTCATCGCCCTTCCCCCTTCAATGTTCCTGCCTTGATAGCAGCATTGCCTGCGGGTGTGTGCTGCCCGGCAGCTTACCCCGCAGGCAATGCTCCCTGCTACCTATTGCTTGTGACCCTTTAGACCGCTACTAATGCTGCATTTCAGGAATTGGCTTCCTCATACAGCTTGTTAATTTCAGCGATGTATTCATCTCCTCCGCTGCTTCTCCAAAGGGCAATCGCTTCATCCAGGCCCTTCTCGTCCAGCTGGCCGACAATATACTTTATTCTTGCGTCAGCGATAATATTGTCCAGCTGCTGTCCTTTTTGCGCATAGACCTGAGACACAAGCGGCTCGGCAGGATTGGCCACGATGATCGCTTCGTTCGCCTTGTAAACCTCTTCAATCTGCTTGTTCACATCCGTCTGCTCCAGCGGCGGCAGAACCTGCGGGATAAACATCAGCATCTGGTTCATCGCCTCATATTCCTTCACCAAAGCCACATCCGCTTCCGTGACGGTCGAGATCAGGAATCCGTCTTTCATTTCGTAGTGGCGTCCTTCCATACCGTATGACAGCAGCAGCTGCATCTTCGGATCATTGATCTGATCAAGGAATTTCAGCACCCGCTTCAGCTCCTCCTCGGTCTTGATCGCAGACTTGGAGATGGCAAGCATGGATGAATAGCCCTGTGTCGGCATATCCCGATGGCCCTTCGGACCAACGGGTGCCTGATGCACCGACATATAGGAGGTCTCACGCTCTGCCTTATCCTGCATCCGGCCGTCGATCCGGCGTGCCATGTCGGCTACGTCCACAACTGCGCCAGCCTGGCCGTTAACCAGCGGGTCCATCCAGACGGCAGGGTCCATAACCGCAAAGTCTTCATTAACCAGCCCTTCTTCATACAGCTTGCGGAAGAAAGCGAGCGCCTCCTTGTACTCCGGTGTCATATGAGTCGGCACCAGCTTGCCGTCCTCCCCTACGCCCCATTTGTTCGGCGCGCCGAACCAGACCTGCATAATATCCCACGGACCGGCGTATTTCGTTACGACAAGACCATAGGTATCGTCCTTGCCGTTGCCGTCCGGGTCCTGTTCCTTGAATGCCTTCAGCATGCTGTAAAATTCATCAATCGTCTTCGGCGGCTCCATGCCAACCTTCTCAAGCCAATCCTTATTAATGGTTACCCCCATCCGCCCAAGCGTCCGGGCACGATAGATTCCGTACAGCTTGCCATCAATAGAAGAATTGTTCAGCACCACGTCATTCGCCTGGCTGAGGTTTGGATAGTCCTTTAAATAAGGGGACAGCTCCCAGAACGCTCCCGCCCGCGCGGCATTAATAAAGCTTGGCGTACGGTCAACCACCATGATAGACGGCAGCTGCCCGGAGGCAAGCGTGATATTCATCTTGTCGGGATAAGAGCTGTTTGGTACAAACTGCATCGTGATGTCGGTGTTCGTGTAAGATTCCAGCTCCTTCAGAACCGGGCTGTTCTTATCCGGCAGGTCGGTCTTGAATGACGGTACCATAATGCTCAGCTTCAGCGGTGAATTCTCTGAGCCAGCGCCTTCCCCAGCCGTCTCGGCCTTCGTATCCGCTGGCTGGGACCCGCCGCTGTTCCCGCCGCCCCCAGAACAAGCTCCAAGCAGCGACAGCAGCATAGCTAAGGAAAGCAGCACAGCAAAGCCCTTGGCCTTACGGCCCTTCTTGTTCGCATACAGGTTCATGAATCTTCCTCCTCGGATGTTTTACGGCCCAAGGCCGGTGACCAGCTAGCTTTATACGGAATGAACAGCTGTTACCCCTTAATGGAGCCCAGCAGCATACCTTTGGCAAAATGCTTCTGCAGGAACGGATAAACCAGCAGAATCGGTATGGTACCTACTACAATTACGGCCATTTTGACCGACTGCTCAGGCGGCTTCACATAGTTCGGGTCCATGCTGCCTACATCGCCTATAGCCATCTGCGAGAGCATGACGATTTCCCTGAGCAGCACCTGCAGCGGCCACATCGTATGATCATTGAGGTAGAGCAGAGCAGAGAAGAAGTTATTCCAGTGACCGACCGCGTAGAACAGCCCGAAGGTGGCGATAATCGGTTTGGAGAGCGGCAGCACGATGCGCCACAGCACGCCGAGATCGGTGCAGCCATCGATCCGGGCCGACTCCTCCAGTCCAGCGGGAAGCTCCTGGAAGAAGTTGCGGATAATAATCAGGTTGAAAGCGCTGATCGCGCCCGGCAGTATAACAGCGGCATAGCTGTCGAGCAGACCAAGCTCCTTCACAACAAGATAGGTCGGAATCATCCCTCCGCTGAACAGCATGGAGAAGATGACCAGGTTCATAATCAGCCGCCTGCCAAGCAGCTCCCGCCGCGACAGGGAGTAAGCCATCGTCAGCGTGAATGCGAGATTGACCAGCGTGCCGACTGCTGTAATGAAGATTGATACCCCCATCCCCCGGAAGATCGTCTCGGATGAGAATATATAATGATACGCACTGAGCGAATAGTCACGGGGGATGAGGAAGAAGGACCGCTCGGACAGCTCCGCTTCCGTGGCGAACGAGCCGGCGATAATGTAGATGAACGGCAGTACGGTAATCAGTGCCAAGGCCGCCAGGAACAGATAATTCATACCGTCGAATAATTTTTCCCCGAGTGAATCATGCTTGCTTCCCATGAGCAGACGCCCCCTTTCCCATTAATAGAGCCCTTCCTTGCCGAAGCGCTTGGCCAGCCAGTTGCTGCCGAAGATTAATATGATGCCGACCACTGACTTGAACAGCCCGATCGCCGTACTGTAGCTGAAAGCCCCCTGGGTGATGCCGACAAAATAGACATACGTATCGAACACATCCGCAACGGTGCGGTTAAGCGAGTTGGTCATCAGGAAGATCTGCTCAAAGCCGTTATCGAGGAAGTTCCCGAGCCGCAGAATTAACAAAATCACGATCACCCCGCTGATTGCCGGAAGGGTGATATGCCAGAGCCGCTGAAAGCGGTTCGCGCCATCCACAACCGCCGCTTCATACTGCTCCATATCAACCGAGGCCAGTGCCGCAAGGAATATAATGGTGCCCCAGCCCGTCTCCTTCCACATGATTTGCAGGATAATCAGCGGCCGGAACCAGTCCGGATCGGACAGAAAATTAATTTTGGCTCCCGTCAATTGAACAACCAGCTCGTAGATCACGCCTCCTTGTGTAGTCAGAAACACATAAGTCATGCTGGCCACAATCACCATGGAGATAAAATGGGGCACATAGACCATCGTCTGAACAACACGCTTGAAAATCCCCACCCGGATCTCATTAAGCAGCAGGGCGATGATGATAGGAGCCGGGAAGAAGAAGACCAGGTCATAGACCGCCAGAATAAAGGTATTGCGCAGCAGTCTCCCAAAATCCGGATTGGAGAAGAAGGTACGGAAGTGCTCGAAGCCGACCCACTCGCTGTTCCAAAACCCCGTGAACGGCTGATAATTCTGGAAGGAAATCAGCACCCCCCACATGGGTAAATATTTGAATACAAGAAAGTAAAGCAGCCCGGGCAGCAAAAGCACATACAGCCATCTGTCCTTCTTAAGCCTGCCGGCTAAACCCCTTTTCTTCTTCCCAGGCACCGGGTCCGAACGGCCAGCGGCAATAACGGGTTCGGCAGGCAGCGTCGTTGTTTTCATCGGCTCATCCTTTCGGTTTGGAATGTAGTTGGAAGCCCGGAATTTCCCGGCACCTTCCATCCAGCTGTTCCTTGACCCGATTATGCAAGGAAAATGTAAAGGCTTACAATTCAACATTTTTGCAAGCGGAAATCCTTATGAAGTAACGGTTTTTCCGCTCGCAGTGGTACTCTTTTGCAGCCATGTACTTTGTTGCCTGTCAAGCCTTCTCCCGGTACTGGGTGGGCGTAACACCCGAGTGCTTCTTGAAGATCCGGTTAAAATATCGCTGCTGATAGCCGACCGCCTCCGCCACCTCTGCCACCCTCATGTCTGTGGTTCGCAGAAGCTCCTTAGCCCGGTTAATGCGAAGCTCGGTGACGTAATCAATAAAATTGGTACCGGTAACCTGCTTGAACAGCTTGCTCAGCGTGTAAGAGCTGGTTCCGGCCAGATCGGCGCAGCCTTCAAGCGAGATATCCTCGCCATAGTGCTTTTGAATGTAATCAATGGTCTGCTCCACCAGCCGTCTGAGCTCAACACCCGCCAGGGCCTCGCGCTCGGACAAAAACGGCAGAATCGCCTTTTCCTTCAGCAGCTTCAGCATCCGCTGCGGATCACGCAGCTGGGACAGCCTGCCGAACAGATTAGCTCCCCCTGACAGGCGCAGGGGGTTAACGCCCGTTTCCAGCATCATGTGGCGAATGCTGCCCAGCAGCTGCAGCATGGTCTGCTGCAGCTCCGTCTCCGTCCGGCACGCCTTAACGGCTTCTTCAAGAAAACGTCCGGCAGCCGCCTCCGCTTCCTCACGCTTGCCCCGGCGCATGGCCTGTACCAGCTCCAGCTCGGTGCCGAACGGATACTCTGCACCGCCATCGGGCAAATCATAGACGCCGGGGTCCTGCATATTAAGCAGCTGGTTGCGTCCGATAAGACGGCGGAAGCCCGCAGCACGCTCAATCTCCATGTAGGCTTCCGTTACGCGGCTTACATCGTTTACCGGCCGGCTGAGGGCGGCTGCCACCTGGACGCGCAGCAGCCGGTTCACAGCAGAGGTTACCTCTCCGGCAAGCTCACTGAGCAGCTCGGAGCCCTCTTGATTCGCAGGTAATATGACGAACAAAGCGACTGACAGGTCATGGAAATTGAGCACATTATACTGATCAAGCCGGGCCGCTGCCAGCTCTTCCATAATGTTGGCCGCCGCAAACGTCAGCAGGCTTTCATCCCCATAGGTGAACCGTCCTTCCTGCTCCCAGCCCGTCAGCTGAAAATGAAGGATATAGAACCTGCTGCCTCCCGTTTCCCAGCCGTACCGCTTCATTCGCTCCCGCAGATGTTCTTCGGAATGCGTGTACAGGTGACCCTGCATGAGCTGGAAGAGAAAGCCGGTCCGCAGGCTTGGCAGCTGGTCGGTCAGACGGTTCTCCAGATCCCGCCTGACCGAGGCGGCTTGGCTCCATTGACTCTCAATATATTGAAATTCGTTTATTCCTCTCGGCGGCCGTCCCGATTCACCGTCAAACCGCCTGATAAGCCTCTCAACAGGCGAGTATATCCGCCGCGAGGCAAGCCAGGAGAGCAGAAGCGCAAGCAGCAGGCCGGTTGTACTTATAAGAAGGATAATATTGGATAGGGTTACGACAGGCGACGTTATCGCTGTCACGGGCGCAGCTGAAATGTAAGTCCACTCCGCTTCCACCCGCCTGATGGGCCCGTAGGAGACCGAATAGGTTACCGCGCTTTCCTCCCATAAGAATGTACCTGCCTTCTCCTTACGCTTCAGTACCTCTTCACGCAGGCGAGCCTGAAGCTCCCTTCCCTCCGACTTGTCCGAAATAATATATTGTCCGCTGCCATCGAGCAGGAAGGTTGCTCCTTCGTTGTAGGGGGTCATCGTCTTCAGCAGATTAGCCAGCCTGTCCTGCTTCACCGTCACCACTAGCACACCGAACGGAGACGGGCTTTCACCCGGAATACGGTGGACCAGCCTTATAGAATCATCCTCTGCTCCATCTCGGACAGCTGCCGTCTCACGTGACAGTTCATCCATTCCGAGTGCGTCGGCGTCCTCGGGGTGCATAGCTTCCACATTGCTCTTACCCCCATTACTAGTCCAGCTGCGAGCTGATCCCTCCTCTACCGCGCGGCCCGTCCAGTAGATGCTTCTTCGGTCCGCCAGCAAATTCCGGTACATCTGAATAGCTTCCGGATCCGCCATCTTATAATAGCCAGGCTTGAACAGCACCGGCTCTTCACGGTCAATGAACAGCTCGACATTATCGATCAGCGGATGGGAGCCATTGACGACAACCAGCGTCTTTGTAATGTCATAGGTTTCCAGAAAATTGTATACATAATCCAGTTCCTTTAGCTCCGAGCCGAAGCGCGGGTTGAAGGCCCAATGAGACAAATCCATTTCAAGATAAGCAAGCTGATCATCAATATTGCGTACCCTCTCCGCCACCTGGCTGCGGTGCATATCGCTAAGATCCCGCTCCATTCCGCCTACTGCGAAAAAATAGATACAGACACCGGTTATGAAGCCTGGAATACTAGCGATTAGCAGAAACAGAATGAGACTTTGGCGGTAAAAGCTTCCCCTGTCCCCTAGCCTGCGCCATGCTTTCTCAGGAAGCTTGACAAGCAGCCTGTTAAACCTCACGACATCACCCCGCTAATATGAGTTAAGCGCTTTCATTTTATCTCATTATAAAGACCTCTTTCAATTATATGGGGCAGCCCGCGGGAACGATCTGTTAAATTTCCGATACAAGTGTTCAATTATCAGACCTATCCCATCTTGGCCGACACACATAGAGCGGCTGTTCCAGCCTGCAGAGGAAGCCAGGGGTCTTCCTCTGCGGACGATTCACAGCCGCTCGTGCGCCCTAATTCCGGATAATAATATAGACAAGATACACCAAGTAGGAGACAGCCAGAATGATCCCCTCCGACCGTGCTATCGTGTAGCGTGTTCTGGAGAAGATGAACAGCACGACCATCAAGCCAATCATGATCAGCATATCTGAAGCAATCTTCGGGTCGACACCAAGCGGAGCAACAACCGATGCCGTTCCCAGCACGAACAGCAGGTTAAAAATGTTGCTCCCTACAATATTGCCAAGAGCGATATCTCCCCTCTTCTTAAGCGCAGCTGTAACAGAGGTCACGATCTCCGGCAGCGAGGTGCCGATTGCCACGATCGTCAGCCCCACCAGCGTCTCGCTCATGCCAAGCGCGAGCGCAATCTGTGTGCTGCTGCGAACGACCAGCTCACCGCCGATAATTATGCCGGCAAGTCCAAGCAGCGTGAACAATATGTTCCTTCCCCATCCTTTGGCTCCGGCTGCTGCATAATCTTCACTAGGCTGCTCTCTGTTATTGAGCGCGGCTTCAATTATGTAATAGAGGAAGATCGCGAAGAACAGCAGCAGGATGATGCCATCCCCTCTGGTTATCCAGCTGTTTCCTGCTTCGGCACCTTGCAGTGCAGCATCACTGATAAGCACGAGCAGCGCTACGCTTGCAAGGACCGTAAACGGTATTTCCTTGCGTATTGTCGTACTTTCCACCTTCATTGGCATCAGAAATGCGGTGAGTCCGATAGCCAGCGTCGTGTTCAGTATATTACTGCCTACGATATTGCCAAGCGCAACATCTGCATTTCCTTTCATGGCAGCCAGTATACTGACGGTCGCTTCCGGCGAGCTTGTTCCGAATGCCACGATGGTCAGGCCGATCAGCATCGGGGATATACGCAGCAGCGCCGCGATGCTGGATGCCCCCTCAACAAACCAGTCCGCCCCTTTAATCAACAGGGCAAATCCGACGACCAGCAGAATATAAGACATACAGCTTCACCTCATTCTTTAATCATGAACTATGGCATGGGCTTATTATGGTCCCGGAAGGTTAGCTCTAACCCCTTTGCCGAGTAAATCGGTGTCTTATGTTTCCGCTCATTCCCTTTCGTATTTCACCACGCTCCACTAGGAAACTTTCAAAAATACCGTATACTATATAGAGTACAATAACACCACTAATCGTAAGTCCCGCATCCTAAGGAGGGTTTTTGTGAGGGATCAAACGAGGGATCGCTTATCCATCTATGAATATATGTATCGTCACGCGCCCGGTGGTATTATCGTCATGACACCGGAAGACGGCCGCTGGCGGATGATCAATCCCGCCTTCTGCCGGATGCTTGGCTATTCGGAGTCTGAGCTTCTAGAGCTTTCGTATATAGATATTACTTACCCTGAGGACCGCGGCGTAACCAACCATCATGAAGCCATGGCCTACCTTCTGAACAACCCGGACGGCGTCATGCAAACCGAAAAACGCTATGTCCGCAAGGATGGCAAAATCATCTCTGCAGAGCTGTATACTTCGCTTATCCGCGAAGAGGATACCGGAATACCAATATACCTGGTCACCCATTTCATTGAAACAACCGCGCGGAAGGCAGACGACCAAAAGCTGCTGGAAACCCGTGATTTATATGACCTAATCACGAAGAATGCACAGGATCTGATTTCTTTCAGCAGCCCGGATGGCACGATATTGTATATCTCACCATCCACAGAAGAAACACTTGGTTATGCTCCCCGGGAGATTATCGGCCGGAACCGGCTGGAATTCTACCATCCCGAGGATGCAAAAGAAATGCGGGAAACCTCGCTGTTCTCCGACACGGACGTATACACACGCAGGCTGCGCCACAAAGACGGGCACTATCTGTGGTTTGAGACATCCTGCAAAGTCATGCGCAGCCCGGCAGGCGAGGTCATTCGGATCCTCGCGATCGGCCGCAACGTTACCGCACGGATCAAGAATGAACAGACACTTGCCAAGGCTCAGCAAATTGCTCTTATTGGCTCATGGGAATGGGATCTGCTGTCAGGCAAGCTGTACTTCTCGGCAGAAATGCGCCGGATCTTCGGCAACACGATTCAGCCGGTCGAAGCAGATTATGCTTCTTTTATGGCCGCTATTCATCCGGATGATGCCCCGCAGGTCGGGCATGTTATCGGACGGACACTGGAAGGCGAGCAAACCTCCCAGATGCGATACCGGATTGTACTGCCGGACAAGTCAGTCAAGACTATCCATTCGCAATGGGAGGTTACGTACGGCGATAACAGCGAGCCGGTTCAGATTATTGGAATGGTCCAGGATATAACGGCCCAAATAGCCATGGAAGAGCAGCTCAAGAACAGTGAGCGCAACTACCGCCTGATTCAGGACCATTCGAGGGACATGATCTCCAGGCATGCCGTCAATCATGAGGTCACCTTTCTCTACGCTTCACCGGCATGCTTGCCTCTGCTCGGGTATACGCCTGAGGAACTCGTCGGCACGAGCGGGTATGCGTATATCCACCCGGATGACCGGAATTCGGTCGAGGAATTCCTGGCAGACAACCAGCCGGAGAATGCACCAGGCGGTACTATTATATTCCGCTTCAAGAAGAAGGATGGCAGTTATCTGTGGTTCGAGACGACAAGCAGGTATACCAGGGATGAGAACGGACAGCTCCAGGATATTATCGCCGTTTCCCGTGATATTACCGAGCGCCGCCAGGCGGAGCTGCGCCTGCAGGAGAGCGAGCAGCGGTTCAAATCACTGTTTGAATACAATCCCTCCAGCGTATTCTCCCTCGATCTCGACGGGTGTTTCCGTTCCGGCAATGTAAATATGGAGCTGCTGACAGGATACACCAGGCAGCAGTTAACAGGTATGCATTTTCAGCAGCTGGTTGACCCGGCCGACTTGCATCGGACCATTCAGCACTTCGAGGAAGTGAAGAATGGGAAGCCCCAGACCTACGAAATACGCATTACCAACAAGGATGGAATGCAGTTTGAAGCGAGTATTACCAACGTGCCCATCATTGTGGACGACCATATTGTCGGCGTCTACGGAATCGCTGTCGATATTACAGAACGCAAGCGTTACCTGGAGCAAGTAGAGAAGCTGAGCTATGAACGCGAGCTCATCTTCAATTCCGTATCAGAGGGAATTGTGGGCGTAGATACAAGCGGCAGGGTAATGTTCTATAATCCCGCTGCCTCCTCGCTTCTCGGTCTGGAAGCACAGGATTGGAATAACAGACAAATCTTGTACACTTTGCAGCACACACATGCAGACGGAAGTCACTATACTCCCGGGGAATCGCCGCTGGTAAAGGCTGTGGAGACTGGAACCTCATTAGAGAGCAGCGACGCGATCTTCTGGCGGAAGGACGGGTCCAGCTTTTTCGTAGAGTATGAGGTGACGCCGCTGGCTGACCGCGGAGAACGCAAGGGAGCCGTGATTGTCTTCCGGGATAAGACCGGCGAGAAGGAGATCATTCAGGCCAAGGAGCATGCCGAACAGGCTGACCGTGCAAAATCTGAATTCCTGGCCGTTATGAGCCACGAGCTGCGTACGCCGCTGAACGGTATCATCGGCATGACCGACCTGTTGGCCGATACCTCCTTGAGCGGGGAGCAGCTCGAATATATCCATATTATCCGGAACAGCAACGATGCTCTGCTGCGGCTGCTGAATGAGATTCTGGACTTCAGTAAGATGGAAGCGGGTAAAGCAGAGCTAATGCCCGAGCCGTTCAGCATTCGGCAAACGCTGGATGGGGTTGTGGAACTGTTCACAGCCAGGTCGGTTGAGAAAGGCCTTGTGCTGTCCATCTCAATCGCCCCCGAAATACCGGAGCTGTTAATCGGAGATGAATTAAAACTCCGCCAGATTCTCGTCAATTTGATTGGCAATGCAATCAAGTTCACGGAGGAAGGCACCGTTTCCGTGGATGTCTCACTAAAAGCGTTAAATGGCAGCCGTACCTGCCTGCTGGAGTTCCGCGTAACCGATACCGGCATAGGGATTTCGGAGGCTAAACAGGATCTGCTGTTTCAATCCTTCACCCAGCTGCATCCTTCGCTTAACCGCAAGTATGGCGGAACCGGGCTTGGACTCGCAATCTGCAAGAAGCTGGTTGAATTGATGGAAGGGCATATAACCGCAGATAGTGAGGAAGGGGTCGGCTCGACCTTCATCTTCATCGTCCCCTTCACATTAGCTTAAGCCGCCGGAAAGGTTAAGATCTAAGGAGCAGCGTTGAAAGCTCACCCGCAATGGCAAAATCAGGCAGGCCGCTGTCTTTCCAAGACAGCGGTCAGCCTGTTGAGAAACCTCAACAGGCTATATTTATCTTCAACA
>NZ_JAKGAO010000031.1 GCF_021532315.1 Paenibacillus tarimensis | reverse complement strand
ACGTAAAACCCGTTAAGCATAATGCTTAACGGGTTTTTGTTATGGGTTTTGTTTATATAATAACTTTGAAGACAACATAAACCGGTCTGACGACCGGCTTAGCGATGATAGAAGCAAACCTCATTGGATTGGAGCTTTATTACGCCGTCTTTTCTGCCCTTACGCAGCCTATGAAGAATTACAAGACGGGGCATCAATGTCCAGAGATGCCAGCAAATTAAACTAATCATATAGGGTTCAGGTACCCAAGGATAGATAACAGTGATAACACAGAGACCAAACCAGAGTAAATGACGGTGAAGTTTTCGGAACAGACCATGCTCCACCATCTGAACAGGGACATATCCGATCCAAGGTATTGTACTACGCCAGCTCCATCTGCGGTCATCTGGCTCATCTACACGGATCATTGTCAAACGAATGATGAGATAGTGGATGACTTGAATAATAAGAATACCTAACATCCAGCTTAAGAGGCCGCTCCATTGATACATAAGGAACTGGAATAAGCCCAAGATTAGACTAATGGACATATAGCTTGCCATGATTTCCTGCGGTATATTTATTTTATGTATTAATTGATAATGATAGATTGTTGCATTACGGTTCAGCTGCTGTTCTCTCTTCATACGCTTCCTCCATTAAAAATAAGGGGCAGATAGGCTGCTCTATAGTTAATTATCGGAAGAAGAGAGAGGGAAATGAATGGAGGATACTTGAACTGCGCAAAAAACGCCCAACTGGAACAGGACAGCCATGATGCACATATAGTGTATAAATATTTGAATTAGGCTATGAAACAAGTATAGCATTATAGGATATGTGGCATAATGGTAGGTAAGAGATTGAGGAAAAGGGCGGCGATACCTATATGTATGATGTTGATACCCGTCACTGTATTATATGCGGGCAGGAGAAAACAGACGGAATTCGTATAATAACGGAGTTTGTATGTGAGACTTGCGAATCGGAGATGGTCCGGACTGATGTAAAGGACGATAAATATCTCTTCTTCGTTCATCAATTGAAGCAAATCTGGATACAGAAAAATGCATAGTCTTATTATAGGCATGCATGACCGGTAAGACGAGTCTTCGGGAGAGGACGGCTTGCCGGTTATTTATATTCTGATAAAATAAATTTGATTTTTAAGGTGAAATGACTGGCAGAGGGGAAGCTTTCATGAAAGATGAGATGGTCGAAGCACCATTATACCAAGCATTATTGAAGCATCGGGAAGGTAGTCCAGTCAGTATGCATGTTCCCGGCCACAAGTCGGGAGAAGGCCTCGAAGATACAGACTTTAAAGAGCTGCTGCACGTATACTCAATTGATGTAACAGAACTGGCGGATACGGATGATCTTCATCATCCGGAAGGGGTGATTCTGGAGGCGCAGCAGTTGGCGGCATTGTGCTTTGGCGCTGAGGAAACTCACTTCCTGGTGGGGGGAAGCACTGCTGGCAATCTTGCGATGATACTGGCTGTATGTGAGCAGGGAGACCAGATTATTGTTCAGCGAAATGTCCATAAGTCGGTTATTCATGGATTAATGCTGGCCGGGGCTGAACCGGTCTTTGTCATGCCTGATATAGATTCAGAGACAGGACTTCCAACGGTACCTGCGCTTCAAACGATTAAGGATGCTTTACATAGGTATCCGGCTGCAAAGGGTGTACTGTTATCTACACCAAACTACTACGGGATGAGTATGGAGCTGCAGTCTTATGCCGACGCTGCTCATCTAGCGGGAGTGCCGCTGCTTGTCGATGAAGCACATGGAGCTCACTATGGTCTTCATCCAGCGTTTCCCAAGTCAGCCCTGCAGCAAGGGGCAGATGTCGTCGTTCAATCAACGCATAAGACGCTTACGGCTATGACAATGGCAGCCATGCTGCATACGAGAGGAAACCTGGTGAGTGCCAAACGCTTGAAGCATGCGTTAACAATGGTTCAAAGCTCGAGTCCCTCTTACCCGCTGCTTGCTTCGCTGGACATTACAAGAGCTCAGCTGGCCCGTAAGGGCCCCGAATACTTTAGGAAGGGGCTTGCTGCAGCAGAGCGCTTCAAAGCACGTCTACTGTCAGCAGGCCTACCTATAAGGCTGATTGGAGATAAGGGACCTAATTATCACGCTTATACGGCACTTGATCCTCTGCGGCCAGTAATTTATGATTCGTCAGGCCGTGTTAGCGGTTATATGCTGCTTAAGCTGCTGTCAGATCAAGGGATATGGGCAGAAATGGCGGATGAACGTCATGTTGTGCTGCTGTTTGGCGCCTATACGGAGGTGGAAACGGCTGACCGGATCGCGGATGTTTTAATAACGCTAATGGATCAGCTGGATGCACACCCCAGGGGGAAAAAGGAATCAGTCAAGTTATCTGCTGGTTCTTCTACGGGGCTGGCATTTGCTTCTGCAGATCTGGTTCAGCCTCCATTTCGCATTCAGCGCTGGCTGCCGGAGGATGAGGAGACAGAACGGGTTTCATTAGAGGAAGCGGCGGGAAGGAAGGCGGCAGAAATGATCATCCCCTACCCGCCAGGCATTCCTCTTGTCTATCATGGAGAAATTATTAGCTCGCAGGTAATCCGGGTCATAAGCGAGCTCGCTGCCAGCGGTGCCCGTTTTCAACAGGCAGAATATGCAGGGTTACCAAGCATCCGTGTGATGAAGCGAAAGGATGAACATAATAAAAAGGTTCAGGTTTAACAAAGCCTCTGCTATTATTAAGGTAAGGTTAAATTATATTATCCATGATGATGCAGAAGGGGTATAACAAGTGCGCAAAGGTTTCTTCATGACAATAGAAGGTGGCGAAGGCGCCGGTAAAACGACTGTAATCACAGGACTCACCCGTTATCTTGAGGAACAAGGCTATGAGGTGATTACTACACGTGAGCCAGGCGGTATTCCGATTGCCGAATCAATCCGGTCCATAATATTGGATCCTGTCCATACTATGATGGACCCGCGAACCGAAGCGCTTTTGTATGCTGCCGCAAGAAGACAGCATCTTATGGAGAGAGTGCTGCCGGCTCTCGAAGCAGGTTGTATTGTGCTCTGTGACCGTTTTGTAGACAGCAGCCTGGCCTACCAGGGACATGCGCGCGGACTCGGCATGGAGGAGGTATGGAAGATTAACCGGTTTGCGATTGAAGGCGCCATGCCCGATTTGACACTATATATGGATGTAGACCCGAGACTCGGTATGCAGCGAATTCACGAGGCTAAGCAGCGTGAGATCAACCGCCTCGATCTGGAGGGACTATCCTTCCACGAACGGGTAAGAGAAGGATATCTTAAGCTGCTCGAGAAATTCCCTGAACGGCTGATTAAGGTAGATGCAAACCGGATGATCGACGATGTTCTTCTACAAGTTATTACTGAAACTGCAGCACGGATTAAAGGGTTTTCATACCTTCGTGTCAAATAATAAACAGAAATAGGCACCATTTCTGGATTTATGACTATTGTGAAGCAGGAGGGGTTAGGATGAAGCTAGTCATTGCCGTTGTACAGGATAAGGACAGCAACCGGTTATCCAATTCTTTGGTAAGCGAAGGTTTTCGTGCCACGAAACTGGCCAGTACCGGAGGGTTTCTCCGCGCGGGAAACACTACATTCATGATCGGTATTGAGGATGAACGTGTGCCGGATGTGCTGCAGGTTATCCGTAACAACTGTAAAGTACGCGACCAACTCGTCACACCTGTTTCACCAATGAGCGGCTCGACGGATTCCTACATGCCTTTTCCGGTAGAAGTCCAGGTCGGCGGTGCCGCCGTCTTTGTACTGCCGGTAGAGCGGTTTGAACATTTTTAATTAACTGCAGTGCCTGAAACAACAGGTATTTTATAACTTGCGAATTGGGTGTGAGATCACACATGAAAATAAATCCGGGCTACCGGCCGCTCGGTCAGGACCGAACACGTGCCGATATGCCACCCCGGCCTGCACAGCTGCCAAATTTCTCGGACGTTATGGGAGGTCAAGAGAAGCAGCGGACACAAGAAGAGCTGCAGCGGAAGCTGCAGGACATTCATAATCAGGGTGAGCGGCTCGCACGGCATATGACTGTACGCGAGCTAAAGCTGTACCGGGAGATGGTCAAGCGCTTCCTGGAGGATACAGCAAGACGGGGAGTCGGCTTGAAGGAAACAAAAGGCTGGGACCGTAAGGGACGGACTAAACGGTATAAGCTGTTGGATGAGATTGATGAAGCCCTCGTACAAATGGCAGAAGAGCTGCTCGAGTCCGAACAGGGGCGGATCGCACTCTTGGGACATATGGGGGAAATCAGGGGGATGCTGATTAACCTTTTATATTAAGCTTCGAAGGGTGACAGAGAGGGATTAACGAGATGTCATTTCAAACGATACCGGGTCAGGACAAGGCTAAGCGTATATTGCAGACTGCCCTGCGCCGCGAACAGGTTTCACATGCGTATTTATTCAGCGGGCCGCAGGGTACGGGACGCGAGGCTGCGGCCCTTGCTTTTGCCCAGGCTCTATTCTGTGAAAAAGCTGGCGATGATGCATGCGGAGAATGTCTGGCCTGCCGTAAATTCATGCATGGGAATGAACCGGATCTGCATCGTATTGCGCCGGAGGGTGCGTCCATTAAGATCGACCAGATCCGGGAGCTTCAGCGGGATATGTCATATCGCGCCGAGAGTACGAAGCGTAAGGTTTATATTATGGAGCAAGCGGAAAAAATGACACTGCAGGCCGCCAACGGCCTGCTTAAGTTTCTTGAGGAGCCTGCTGCTTCCGTTGTTGCGATCCTGATTACGGAGAACAGCCACGCTGTGCTGCCAACGATTCGGTCCAGGGCACAGCTCGTTCCCTTCCTGCCTGTATCTCGCAGTGAGATGCTGGGACAGCTGCTTGAGGAGGGTCAACCGGAGCTGCTCGCACGCGCAGCGGTACAATTAGCATCGGGTCTTGATGCAAGCCGCCGGCTTATCCAGCAAGAGGGGTTTGCAGAAACAAGAAACGTAGTGATACAATTAGGGAAGGACAGCCTGGAGAGGTTTTCGTCCGCTATTGTGACAGCAGGCCAACAGGTTTTCAAATCAGGTCTTGATTACTCATCCGATCTGCTTATTGCTTTGCTAGTATTATGGTATAAAGATTTGCTTCATATACAAGCAGGCAGGAAGCAGGATCTCGTTTATATAGACCAAGCAGACTGGCTCAGCAAGCATGCATTTCAGAGACCTCCGGAGACATGGGTGAGGCACATGGAACTGGCTCTGGAGGCGGAAAGGCGTATTCGTGCGCATGTATCCCCGCAGCTTGCCCTTGAGCAATTTTTAGTTAGCATACAGGAGGGCTAAGTCCTTGTATAATGTAGTCGGTGTCCGCTTCAAGAAAGCAGGCAAAATTTATTACTTCGACCCGGCCACACATCCTGTTCAAAGCGATCAGCATGTCATTGTGGAGACTGCACGCGGAGTCGAGTACGGCAAAGTCGTTGTTGGTCAAAAGCAGGTAGGTGAAGATGATGTTGTCCTTCCGCTTAAGAAGGTCATCCGCATCGCGAGCGATGCCGATGCCAAAGTCGTGGAAGAGAACAAGAACGCTGCCAAGAATGCTTTTGCAACATGCATAGAGAAAATACGTGACCATAAGCTTCGCATGAAGCTGGTAGATGTGGAATTCACGTTTGACCGCAATAAAATTATTTTTTATTTCACGGCTGAAGGCCGTGTGGATTTTCGTGAATTGGTCAAGGATTTGGCAAGTGTATTTCGTACCCGAATTGAGCTCCGCCAGATTGGTGTGCGTGACGAGGCCAAGATGTTGGGCGGAATCGGTCCCTGCGGCCGAGTGCTGTGCTGTTCGTCCTGGCTTGGGGATTTTGAGCCCGTATCGATTAAGATGGCCAAGGACCAGAATTTATCCCTTAATCCAACGAAGATATCTGGTCTGTGCGGCCGATTAATGTGCTGCTTGAAATTTGAGCATGATAATTATGAAAGCGTCCGGGAGGAACTGCCTGCAGTCGGCAAAGTTGTTATTACTTCCTTAGGGGAAGGCAAAGTAACCGGCATTAATGCTTCTTCGAGGACCGTGTATGTCCAGCTGTTTGAAACGGGAGGCAAGCCGAAGGAGCTTCCGTTTGATGATGTTGTCGTAAAATAAACGATCGTTTCGTGCATGCTCTGGGGTGGGAAAGTGGAGAAGAAAAATCATCTTTTTGCACAAATGGACAAGCTGGAGTCAAGTATAAGCGAACTTCATACGGAAATCGGTCAGATGAAGCTTAAGATCAAGACGCTGCTTGAAGAGAACAACCGTCTCAGCTTTGAGAACCAGCAGCTTCGCAAGATGCTGAAGGCCGGGGCATCTGATGCGGCCAAGGAAGACCGCCGGAAGCAGGCAGACGATGAAGCCGAACAAGAATTGGGCCCTGCAGGGTTTGTTCAGCCGCCTGTCGGAGAAGGGTACGATAATCTGGCAAGACTGTACCATGAGGGGTTTCATATCTGTAATGTATATTATGGTCATTTGAGAACTGAAGGCGATTGCCTGTTCTGTCTGTCGTTTTTGAACAAGTAAATGAATGAACACATCTGGGGACCCGTAGGGGTCCTCTTTTGCAGAAGAAGGAGATTCTATGTCAGAGCCGCCAATTGAGCTGCAGCCGTCTGAACGGCTAGATGATCTACTTACCCATAATTTACATATTATTCAGAGCCCTGAGGTGTTTAGCTTTTCAATGGATGCTGTACTGCTGGCCCGGTTCGCTCATATCCCGATGAGGGGGCGCGTCCTGGATTTGTGCAGCGGGAATGGGGTGATCCCTCTGCTAATGTCAACACGTACGAATGCCTCTATTGATGCTGTTGAACTTCAGCCGCGCCTCGCTGACATGGCCAGACGCAGTATCAAGCTTAATGGACTGCAAGACCGGCTTACGGTCCATGAGGGAGACCTCAGAACCTATCACTTGAGCAGCGGGTATGGTGTGTATGATGCGGTTACGGTCAACCCCCCCTATATGCCGGCTCATACGGGCGATGCCAATGTGAACAGCCATTACGCCATTGCAAGGCATGAGATTCACTGCACGCTGGAGGATGTGGTGACAGCTTGTGCCAGACTGGTGAAATCGGGCGGGAAAGTGGCAATGGTTCACCGACCCACACGTCTTGCGGAAATCATCACATATATGAAACAGGTTAAGCTGGAGCCCAAGCGCATTCGCTTTGTCCATCCTTATCTGGGGTCGGAGGCTAATATGGTATTAATTGAAGCGATGAGGGATGCCAGGCCGGAAGTGAAAATTTTGCAGCCGCTTATCGTTTACAAGGAGAACAAGCAGTATCATGATGAGCTGATGGAGATTTATTACGGAACTGCTAATGTGGGTAAGAAGGAGGTAGGGGAATGATCGTACAGAAGAGCTTCTCTGGTGAGAGGGAGTCACAGGCCGGTACATTATATATAGTAGGAACACCGATCGGCAACCTGGAAGACATGACCTACCGGGCTGTGAGGACGCTGCGTGAAGTGGATCTGATAGCTGCCGAGGATACGAGACAGACCAGGAAGCTGCTTACACACTTTGAAATCTCCACACGTCTGGTGAGCTATCATGAACATAACAAGCATGCCAGCGGCCCTGAACTAGTTCGTCTCCTGCTGGCAGGTCAGTCGATCGCGCTTGTCAGTGACGCAGGCATGCCCGCGATATCTGACCCAGGTGCTGATCTTGTGAGGGATGCCATCAGCCGTCGAATTCCGGTTGTTCCGATTCCGGGCCCAAACGCAGCGCTCTCTGCTCTTGTTGTGTCCGGGCAGTCGACGGAACGGTTCTTATTCGCCGGATTTCCTCCGAGAGACCGGAAACCTCTGCAGGCATTTTTGACCGAGCTGCAGTATGAGCAGGCAACGTTATTGTTTTACGAGTCGCCGCATCGGCTGATCAAAACTCTGCATGCTGTTAGGGAGGTATGGGGAAACCGGGAGGTTGCGCTAGTAAGAGAACTGACCAAACGCCATGAGGAAGTAGCGAGAGGCACGGTTGAAGAAGCTCTGGCGCTTCTGTCCGAGCATCCTCCACAAGGCGAGTATTGTATCGTAATAAGCGGCGCGGCTGCAGGTGATAGGCCAGATCCAGCTGAGCAAGCATTCTGGAAGGAGTGGACGTTAACCCGACATGTAGCTTATTATGAAGAGCAATCGGGTGACCGCAAGGAAGCGATGAAGAAAGCAGCAGCAGACCGGGGGATGTCGAAGCGAGATGTGTACAGTAAGGTGCTAGAAGAGCAGGAGGGTACGTAAAAGAAGCAGAAGCGTAATACGGCTGGAAAAATGGGGATGGAAAAAAAAAGACCTTCCTGGCCGGGTTCTAGCACAGGAAGGCAGCAAGGAGTATAAAAAGGTTAGAATTAACAAATGGAATGTGCCTTTATTATAACCTATAATTCTTATTTTGTCACAGGTGTAGGCAATTCTGTTATACATTCATTGCAAACAATTTTGCCTTTGAAATACGTGACATTCTCTGCATTACCGCAGAAGATACAAGCAGGCTCATATTTTTTGAGCATGATCCGCTCGCCGTCCACGTAAATCTCCAAAGCATCCTTCTCACCAATGCCCAGTGTGCGGCGAAGCTCAATCGGGATAACAACCCGTCCCAGTTCATCAACTTTACGTACAATACCTGTAGATTTCATCATATTTATCTTTTCCCCTCTCAATGAGTTCAACATTATTCGACATCGTTTTACTTTTTTCTCAATATCTATAGTACCAACCATTCCCATAATAGTCAACAGGAAAATGAGATATTTTATGCACATTTCGTAAAAAGTGCAGTGTGTTCAATAAAACGGTTTCGATTTCCATAATTCGGGAGGAGAAGGGTTGGAAATGATATATCGACATAATTCGACAAAAGACCACAGTCGATAAAGTTTTTGTCGAATTAATAGTATCCATTATACGCGAGGTGAGAAGCATGCGGCATGACTTGGCTGAAGAGAAAGTGTTCAAAGATCCGGTACATAAATATATTTACGTGCAAGACCAGATAATATGGAATCTCATTAATACAAAAGAATTCCAGCGTCTCCGGCGAATCAGGCAGCTGGGAACTTCTTATTTAACTTTTCATGGAGCGGAGCACAGCCGATTCTCCCATTCGCTCGGTGTATATGAAATAACACGCAAGATTATTTCACAATTTGAACGGAATAAATATCCTGACTGGCCAGAGGAAGAACGCTTGGTATCATTATGCGCTTCTTTGCTTCATGATGTAGGACATGGACCCTTCTCCCACTCCATAGAGGATGTGTTCGATACCCACCATGAGGAATGGACCTGTCGCATTATAATGGAAGATACTGAGATAAACGAGGTGCTGCGCTCGGTGTCGGAAGACTTTCCGGCGAAGGTGGCATCGGTTATATGTAAAACCTATCCTCAACCGATTGTCATCAGCCTCGTTTCGAGCCAGATGGATGCTGACCGTATGGACTACCTGTTGAGGGATGCCTACTATACGGGCGTTAATTACGGCACCTTTGATCTGGACCGGATTCTGCGCGTGCTTCGTCCGTACCGTGACAAGATTGTCGTCAAGGAAAGCGGTATGCACGCCGTTGAGGACTATTTGATGTCCCGTTACCAGATGTACTGGCAGGTTTACTTTCATCCGGTTACCCGCAGTTCTGAAATTATCCTCAGACAGATATTTCGCAGAGCAAAAGAGCTTTATGCGGGTACGTATACATTTCAATATATGATGGAGCCGCTGGATAAGCTGCTGAGCAACAATCTGGATGTCGCGGCTTATCTTCAGCTGGATGAAGCACTTGTTCAAACTGTCTTTAGCCAATGGATGAATGAGCAGGATCAGCTCCTGGCTAATTTGTGCCAGCGGTTCATTGACCGGGCCTTGTATAAATATGTAACAGTTGAACAAATGGATGAGTCTCTCAATGCACAGATTCGCGCAAATTTTGAAAAAATCGGTCTTCATCCTGACTATCATCTGGAAATTGATTATCCCTTCGATCTTCCGTATCATGTATACCGTCCGGGCAACTCTGAAGGCGAAGAAAAAGCGCCTATTCTACTGCTCGGCAGTAAGGACCAACTGGAGGATATATCCGGTAAGTCGGATATTATCCGGTCAATCGCCGGGCTACATAGAGGCAAGTATCACCTTTATTACCCCGAAGAAGAACTTTTGAAACACAATAATCAATTAGATGATGAAATTCGACAACTTTTTAATGTATAAATGCTAAATCGACAGAATAGAGGAGCCAAGAACCTATGTTAATCGACACGCATACCCATCTGGATTCCAAGAAATTTGACAACGACCGGGAAGCTGCTATTCAGCGGGCGAGAGAAGCTGGTGTCGAAATCATGATCAATGTCGGCTTCGATAGAGAGACCATTCCGTCCACTATGGAGCTGGCTGAGAAATATGAATTTATATACGCGGTTATCGGCTGGCACCCGGTCGAGAGCATACATATGCGGGAAGAGGATTTGGAGTGGATCGAGCGGTTATCCGCCCATCCTAAGGTAGTTGCTATTGGAGAAATTGGTCTGGATTATCACTGGGATACATCCCCCAAGGATGTTCAGCATGAAGTATTTCGCAAACAAATCCAGCTGGCTAAGCGGGTAGGAAAACCGATTGTCATTCATAACCGGGATGCGCACGAAGATGTGGTTCGTATCCTGCGTGAGGAAAAGGCTGAAGAGGTGGGAGGGGTCATGCACTGCTTCTCGGGAAGCTGGGAAACGGCCAAGCAGTGCCTGGACATGAATTTCTATATCTCCTTTGGGGGACCGGTTACCTTCAAGAATGCCAGGGTGCCTAAGGAAGTGCTCGCCAAGGTGCCGGAAGACCGGCTCTTGATCGAAACAGATTCTCCCTACCTGTCTCCGGAGCCTTATCGGGGCAAACGAAATGAGTCTGCCTACGTGGCTTATGTAGCAGATGCGGCTGCGGTAATATTAGGTAAAGACAGGAAGGAAATTGAAAAAATAACAACGGATAATGCCAAAATTTTGTTTGGCCTCTAGCGAAATCACGTAAAAAGGTTAGAAAAAGCGACCTATACGGTGAAAAAAGTGATTTTACTTCGCCGAATCGCGACTTTTTTGCGTGATTTTCCTTAAATAAGCTTTAAATCGTCTTTTTCGCGTTCTTTACAATGCTGGTCCAAAGACGGTATGATTCTTCTCAGAGCTTTTGAGTTTGTATCCATTTCCAGTTGCGCTTAATCTCCGTATGGAGAGCGGGGGAACCGATACATCCTTTTGCCTAACCCACGGGCAAGGACTGTATTTGAATTCTTCTAGGGGTGAATTTGTAAGACGATCCGGTCATCATATTGGCTGGGCGTTGATCATTAGGGCGGCTCTCTTGCCCGAACCCGACAGCTAACCTCGTAAGCGTTCATAGAGAGATCTCGTGCATCCACTAGCCTATGAATCCATTCCTGCCGGAAGCCACGAAGGATCCTCTGACGTCGGCTTCTTTTATTTTTTGAATAATACGTAAAAGGACGTCATAGGTTTTCATCATGGGGGTGGGGCTTTGCGGTGTAACTGGAACAGCGTGCTTGCACGCATACTACCAATAGTCGCGTCATTTATACTCATGTCACTCTAGGGCGGCGGGGCTATGAAGGAGGACCGAAGAAGTGGGCGCTTTCCAAATCAAGGAATCCCATGGTAAACGATCATCCAGCATGACTTTCGCATTGCGATGGAAGCATGAAAACTTGCGTTTGATTCTTTTAAGTGGAATTATCTCAATCGCTATGACTTTCATGTTTTTGGTGTTGTTGTACGGAACGGCTGATAAGAGCGTCTCCGTAGTAGTTAATGGACAAGAAACCGTTGTTTCTACGAAGCAATGGGTCCTGCAACGCCTACTGGATGAACAGGCCATTACGGTTGGTCCGCATGATAAGGTGTCACATCCGCTGGATGCGCCAGTGAAGGATGGAGACCAGGTTGTCATCGACCAAGCTGTACAAGTAACCGTAAAGGCTGACGGGAAATCAAAAACGTTCTACACGACAGGAAAAACAGTTGGGGCAGCGATCGAGCAATCAAATATTGCGATTCGCGAGCAGGATAAGGTTTTCCCGGCCTTGAATGCTGAGCTTAAAGCCCATATGGCTGTATCGGTTACCCGTGTCGACAAGAAGTTGACCGAAACCGAACATACGATGCCTTTCACTGTGGTGAAGCGCAAAGATCCTAATCTTGAGGTCGGCCAGCAGAAGGTCGTTCAAGAGGGTCAGGAAGGGCTTATCGTTAAACAATTCGAAAAAGTATACGAGGACGGACAGCTGGTCGAAAACCGGCTCGTCACCAAATATATGGAGACGTCTAAGCGGGATCACATCGTGGCAGTCGGTACGAAGAAACCGGAACCAAAGGTTGAGATCCTGACGGCGCAATCATCGAGTGCAGGTGCTACTGTAACCAAGCAAGGCGTATCGTTTAAGTCCAAGAAGGTACTTAAGAACGTCACCTTAACGGCCTACTCGGCCGGCGTGGCTTCAACCGGCAAGAGCGAAAACCATCCTCAGTATGGTATAACGGCTTCCGGAGCCCGCGTGAAGGAAGGGCGGACGATAGCAGTTGATCCGAAGGTTATTCCGATCGGCTGGTGGGTCTACATTGAGGGCATTGGCTTCCGCCGTGCGGAAGACACTGGTAGTGCCATCAAAGGCAATAAGATTGATGTCTATTTTGACAGTGAGTCTTATGCATTGAAGTTCGGCAGAAAAAAGGGTTACACCGTGTATGTCCTTGGCCCGAACAAACCATCGGCAAGCTAAACCGGTATCATCTATAAACCTCTATGCGCAGTTTTATCCTCCGGCAGGGGATGGCTGTGCTGGAGGTTTTTCTGTGATTTAGACAGACAGTCCTGTATACTAGCCAGTAGCGGCACAGGGTTAGTTTCATGTATAGCATTAGACGATCTAGGCTACCCTTAGGTTGCATAAGGGCAGGCTTTTTTGAAAGGATTTTTCCATGATAAAAGAAATTATTGTAGTGGAAGGCAAGTCCGATACGGCTGCCATCCGCCGTGCGGTTGAAGCTGAGACGATAGAAACTAACGGATCAGCGATCGGGGAGGCAGTGCTTCGGCGAATCGAGCTGGCTGCAGAACGGCGGGGCATCATAATATTCACTGATCCGGACCACGCCGGTGAACGGATACGCAAGATTGTCTCCCGCCGTGTACCGGGATGCAAGCATGCGTTCCTGCCTCAGGAGGAAGCGGAGTATAAGGGAGACATTGGAATCGAGAACGCACAGCCTGAGGCTATCAGGCGGGCGTTAGCGACGCTGCGCACCGAAACGGCCGGTTTAGAGGCGGAAATAACCTGGGATGACCTAATTAGAGCCGGACTCATCGTGCACCCGGAGGCAGCTTCGCGCCGGCTCATCGCAGGCAATGCGCTCGGTATTGGCTATGCGAACGGCAAGCAGTTCTTCAAGAGGTGTACGATGTTTCAGATAACAAGAGCAGAATTTGATCGGGCTGTTCAGCTGCTGGAGAATGATAAGGGAAGAGGTGAAGCCGATGCCTGAGGATACGGGTAGCAGGCCGGTTGTTTCTTCGCCGAAGCGGACGAAGGACATCATAGCAAGACACGGCTTTTCATTTAAGAAGAGCCTCGGGCAAAATTTTCTGATTGATCATAATATCCTGAACAAAATAGTAGACGCAGCAGAGCTTAACGAACACAAGGGAGCCCTGGAGATTGGGCCGGGCATTGGCGCGCTTACCGAGCAGCTGGCCAGGACAGCGGGCAAGGTGACGGCAGTTGAAATTGATCAGCGGCTTATTCCTATTTTGGCGGAGGTGCTCGCTGATTATGAGAATACCGAAGTCATTCACGGGGATGTCCTAAAGCTCGACCTCCAGGCTTTGTTTAGGGAACGCTTTGGAGATATGGAGAGTGTGAGCGTAGTTGCCAACCTCCCTTACTATGTAACAACTCCGATATTGATGAAGCTGCTGGAAGAGCGCCTGCCGCTTGAGCACATCGTAGTGATGATTCAAAAGGAAGTGGCAGAACGGATCGCAGCGGCTCCCGGGTCCAAAACGTACGGTAGTCTCAGTGTGGCTGCCCAGTACTATTGTGAGCCCCGTATGATATGCATTGTGCCTCACACGGTATTTATTCCCCAGCCGAATGTAGATTCGGCTGTTATCCGGCTTACCGTCCGCAAGACACCGCCTGTTGAATTAAAGGATGAAGAGCAGTTTTTCCGTATCGTGCAGGGTTCATTTGCACAGCGGCGCAAGACGCTGGCTAACAATCTCTCTGCGCTCCTGGGTAAAGAGCGGCGGGATGAGATCAATGCCCTCCTGACGAGCTGTGAGATAGAGCCTTCACGCCGCGGCGAGACGTTGTCCCTGCAGGAGTTTGCACGTCTTAGCAATGCTATCGCGGACAAGGGCTGGCTGTAGGAGCCCGACTTAAGTCCAGTTTAAGACTGAACCTCAGGCTGAGCTATGAATCCGGAATATAGGGTATTCTAAATTAAGGAAGGGCTTCTAGGCTAGAGGCCGTGAGACGAATGGAGGTGATAGTAGGGTGGATTCGTATGTACATGTTGGAGAACCGGCGCCCGTCATGATACGCAAGCGCAGCAAGGCCGCTGCGGCGATGCTGTCTCTGATGCTGCCGGGAACAGGTCATCTCTATCTCGGTGAGCTGCCAAGAGGTCTTGCCTTTATGGTGCTGCTCATCAGCAATATTGTTATGCTGGTCTTTGCCGGAATGAATGATATTCCACTTAAGGTACTCGCGATTGTGTTCCTGTCCCTTATGATCCCGGTCATCTATGTCGTGACCTTGTTTGATTCCCTGCATCAAGCAGAATACATAAACCGCCAATGTCAGGCTGCCGCTGGGCCCCATCCAGGCATGCATCCTGAACCTCATCAGCCGTTCTCCGTAAGGCGGTAAAACGGGTATCAGCGAGAGCTCCACATCCTGTAAGAAAGGATGATGGGGCTTTTATTGTGCCTGAATACCAAACACCAAACGGGCTATTATCCCATAGGATAGACGAAGAGGTGATAGGCTCATGAAGCAAGGGGATTATGTCGTGCGTAAATCGTACGGCGGCGATGTTCTGTTCCGTATTGAATCATTCTGGCAGCATTCCGCTATACTGAAAGGAATCGATTACAGGCTGTTAGCGGATGCACCGCTTGGTGATCTGGATGTGATTGCTAACCCGGAGCAGACGGGGGCATCACAGGAAGTGAAGATTAAAGTGAACGAGACGATGCGTCGGATTCAGCAGCAGACAGCCAGGCTTGAAGAGCAGCGGAGTATGTACTACGGGCCGCGGCCGGGTATGCCCAAGGGAGGGGGTCCCTATTTTGAAGTACCCGGCAAGGTACTCCATCTGGACGGTGATGGCAGTTACCTTAGAAAAAGCATGCAGCTATATAACCATATGCGTGTTCCCGCACAGGGCCTTCATGCCCACGAATCCCAGATGCCCGGTCTGCTTCAACAGCTTCTACCGAGTCTGCAGCCGGATATTATTGTAATCACGGGTCATGATGGTCTGCTGAAGAATCGGCCAGAGCCTAATTTGCAGCAGCTGAGCAGTTACAAGAATTCTCAAAACTTTGTCAATGCTGTACGGGTTGCAAGGAATTATGACCATAACCGGGACAGCTTGATTATTATAGCAGGTGCCTGTCAATCGCACTTTGAAGCGCTGCTGCAGGCAGGTGCTAATTTTGCAAGCTCACCGGACCGGATTCTGATTCATGCGCTGGATCCTGTGTATATAGCGGTTAAAGCAAGTCAAACACCGATACGCGAAACGATTAGCCTTAATGATGCCATCTACGGAACGATTAGCGGTGCGGCGGGGGTTGGGGGAATTGAGACATCAGGGACTTACCGGGTAGGTATGCCCAGGCCCAAACAAGTAAAGGCTATAGCCCAAGGGCGCTAACGAGGCTTTTTTAAGTACTCAATGCATAATTTACGCTAAAAAAGGCAAAATGCCCGTTGACAGATTATTTGGTTGGTTGTTATAATTATTTGCTTCATTTGACACCACCCTCTTTGTCCGGTATAATGGACAAGGAAAGAGGTGGTAGTGGACAATGGCAAAAAATGCGCTGTTGGAAATTAAACGAAACTTAGAGGCACATGTGGGTTCCAAGATTTGTCTTCGGGCCAATGGCGGCCGACGGAAGACCATTGAACGTACCGGTGTGTTGGAAGAAATCTACCCATCTGTTTTCATCGTCAAACTCGATCAAGACCAGCACGCCTTCAAGCGTGTTTCTTACAGTTATGCTGACATATTAACGGAATCGGTTGAAGTAACGGTGGTTAATGACGAAGGGCAGGTTCGTATCACCTATATTCAGCACTGACTGGATTGCTCCCGCATGTTAGGCATGCCGGCGGCGCATATTATGTAGGGGACAGCTTTCAGCATGACAATGCAGAGAAGGAGGCCCACATAATATGAGCCGCAGAAGACGCAGTGTGATGTCCGAGCAGCTTAAGTATGAGCTTGCCAAGGATCTTGGCTTCTACGATACCGTTCAGAAGGAAGGTTGGGGCGGTATTCGTGCAAAAGATGCAGGAAATATGGTCAAACGGGCTATTCAGCTTGCTGAGCAGTCCGCTCAAGGGAGCAGTAATCCGAATCGGCAGTAGCTTCGATATCCGTCTTATGAATGAACGGCCTTTACGCGTTATACGCGGATGGGCCGTTCTTTCGCTTTTACATACGTCATTTGTTATAATAGCATGAAGTACAAGATCGTTTTAGTGGAGATAAGGCGAGCGGGTGAATAAGATGAAGATCTATGAGAAAGCGCCGGCCAAAATCAATCTTCTGCTGGATGTGCTTGGCAAGCGGAATGATGGATTTCATGAGGTCGAGATGATTATGACTATGGTTGATCTGGCAGACCGCCTGGAGATGGAGGAACTGCCGCGGGATACGATCATTATTTCCAGTCAGGCTGGTTACATTCCGCTTGATGAGAAGAACTTGGCCTTTCAGGCTGCCAAGCTGATTAAAGAACGTTACCAGGTGCGCCAAGGCGTCTATATCCACCTGGACAAGCATATTCCCGTAGCTGCGGGGCTTGCAGGGGGCAGCAGCGATGCGGCTGCTACGCTGCGCGGGCTAAATCGTCTGTGGGGCCTTCATATCCCCGAGAAGGAGCTGTGCGAGCTTGGAGCAGAGCTTGGCTCGGATGTGCCGTTCTGTGTAACCGGCGGGACAGCAATAGCTACAGGACGCGGTGAGAAGCTCGAGCCGATCGATAACCCGCCACAGTGTTGGGTAATACTTGCGAAGCCTCCCATTAATGTCTCAACGGCAGATGTGTATGGGCGCTTCCGTGTTGACGATCTGAAGAGCCACCCTTCTGCGGCCGGGATGGTGGAAGCGATACGGAACCGGTCCTTCTCGGAGGTGTGTGACAGGCTGGGAAATGTATTGGAAACGGTCACACTGCGCCTCTACCCGGAGGTCGCACAGCTGAAGGAAAGTATGATCCGGCTGGGTGCTGACGGCGTGCTGATGTCAGGAAGCGGACCTACTGTATTCGGACTGGTATCCAAAGAATCCAAGGTGGCCAGAATCTATAATGGACTGCGGGGCTTTTGCAAGGAAGTATATGTGGTAAGAATGCTTACATGAAGGTTACGTTCTTCTTGTAAAAAACCGTATAAAAATGTTATATTGACTGTATAACATTCGGTTTTTATCAGGGAGATGGGCCCATGAAGAAATTAAAGCGGAGCGCAAGGCTGGTAGAGATGACACAGTACCTGTTATCCCGGCCTCACACGTTAATTTCGCTGACAGCCTTTGCAGACCGTTATCAGTCTGCAAAATCCTCCATCAGCGAGGATTTGGCGATTATTAAAGAAGTTTTCGAAGGTGAAGGACTTGGCGAGCTGCATACCCTAGCGGGTGCGGCCGGCGGGGTGAAGTATATTCCAAAGACTGATAAACAAGCGGCCTTGTCTACAATTCAGGACATATGCAAGCAGCTGGAGCAGCCGGAGAGGGTGCTGGCTGGCGGCTATCTGTATATGACCGATATGATTGGGCAGCCGTCGGTTATGAGCGATGTGGGGCGTATATTTGCTACGGCATTTGCAAACCGGGACATTGACGTAATCATGACCGTAGAGACCAAAGGTATCCCGCTGGCATACTCGACTGCAACCTTCCTCAATCTGCCCGTTGTTATAGTGCGGCGTGACAATAAAGTGACGGAAGGTTCGGCTGTCAGCATCAATTACGTTTCCGGATCGAATAAGCGTATCCAGACGATGTCGCTGGCAAGACGTGCCTTGAAGGAGCGGTCCAGAGTTCTGATCATTGACGATTTCATGAAGGCCGGCGGAACGGTGCAGGGTATGATCGATCTTCTGACGGAATTTAATGCAACCGTTGCTGGTGTGGGCGTGTTCGTGGAGTCGGGAGAAGTAGAGATCGAGGAACGGCTGCTTGAGGATTATATTTCTCTTGCCAAGCTGACTGCTGTTGATATGAAGACCAAGCACACGACTGTGGTGCCGGGTAATTATTTTAATGAGTAGGGAGGAATAGATGATGTCTAAGCAACAGCCGATTCCGCTGACTACGACAGAAGCGCCGGCAGCAATTGGTCCATATTCACAGGCGGTAAAGATCGGGGGTCTGCTCTTCACCTCGGGGCAAATCCCTCTTAAACCGGACGGTTCGCTTGTTGAGGGCGGAATCGCGGAACAGACGCACCAGGTATTCCGTAACCTTCAGGCAGTTCTTGCAGCTGCAGGGGCCGGACTGAATGATGTAGTCAAGGCAACGGTATTTATTAAGGATATGGATCAGTTTGCAGAACTTAACGCGATCTACGCGGAATACTTTGGCGAGCACAAGCCGGCACGTTCAACTGTAGAAGTGGCACGTCTTCCGAAGGATGTGCTTGTCGAAATTGAACTCATCGCATCGATAGGTGTCGAACAGTAGCGAACCATTTTTTACTCCAAAAAAAACTTATTAAAGTGGCGTAAATTTTCCAAATTCAAGAAGGATTTGGGGGAGAAATGTGGAATTATACACCAAGTCTTCGAAAGGCAAAGGTGGTGAACACAAAGTGCAAATAACCGATGTTAGACTCCGCCGTGTAAATTCCGAAGGAAGAATGAAGGCTATCGCCTCCATCACCATTGACAATGAATTTGTAGTTCACGACATTCGCGTGATCGATGGTAACAATGGTATGTTCGTGGCTATGCCGAGCAAGCGTACTCCGGATGGAGAATTCCGTGATATCGCTCATCCGATTTCCTCCACTACTCGGGAGAAAATCCAAGCTGCTGTCCTGGCTGAATATGAACGCGCAGCGACTGAGGAAGAAACCGCAATTGAAGAAGGTGCGTGAATTCGTGTCATGAGAGAAGAGGGCCCTAAGGCTCTCTTTTCTTTTGGCATGAAGTAATGATATAGTCAGTAATGATTATATTTCGCCCCCGGGTGGGCAGGTTGCGGGGAGGAGAAGAGTAGTTATGAAGAAAATGGCGATTGTGCTTGCTGCGGGTCAAGGCAAGCGGATGAAGTCCAAATTGTATAAAGTGCTGCATCCGGTATGCGGCAAGCCCATGGTGGGACATGTACTCGATACGGTGCGCGATGCGTCCTGTGAACGTGTGGTGGTCATCGTTGGACACGGTGCGGAGGCGGTTCAGGGTTATGTAGGTGACCGCGCCGAATTTGTGCTGCAGGCCGAGCAGTTGGGAACCGGGCACGCTGTTCGCCAGGCTGAGAGTCTGCTGGGAAGTGAAGAGGGTACGACCATTGTGATATGCGGCGATACTCCGCTGGTTACCGCGACTACCATTCAGTCTATGCTGGCGCTTCATGCTTCTTCCGGTGCATCGGCAACTGTCCTGACAGCTGAGCTAGAGGACCCGACAGGGTACGGACGGGTTGTCCGCAGTGCCGGTGGTGCAGTGGAACGAATCGTCGAACATAAGGACTGCTCTGCAGAGGAGCGGAAGGTACGGGAAATTAATACCGGTACATATTGCTTTGATAACAAGAAGCTGTTCGAGGCGCTCGCTAACATACGTAACGATAATGCGCAGGGTGAGTTTTACTTGACGGATGTCATTGGCCTTCTGAAGGAGGCAGGTGATATCGTGCAGGCTTATTGCACATCAGACCTTGCGGAAGCAATTGGCGTCAATGACCGTGTTGCCTTGGCTGAAGCCGAGAAGCTGATGCGCGAGCGTATTATTAAGCGTCACCTCTTGAACGGTGTAACGATCATGGATACATCTAATACCTATATCGAAGATAGTGTGACAATCGGAGCGGATACGGTCCTGTATCCGGGCACAGTGCTGCGCGGACGCACGGTTATCGGCGAGGATTGCCACATTGGCCCGCAGGCTGATATTACCGACTCGGTGCTGAAGAGCGGCGTGCAGGTCAGATATTCCGTCCTGCTGGAAGCTGAAGTGGGGGATGCCTGTGCAATCGGACCTTATGCGAATCTGCGGCCGGGCTCGAAGCTTGACCGCGACTGCAAGATCGGCGACTTTGTCGAGCTGAAGAATGCGTCGCTTGGCAAGGGCAGCAAGGTTTCCCATTTAAGCTATGTGGGAGATGCGGTAGTAGGCAAGGATGTTAACATCGGCTGCGGTGCAATAACGGTTAACTATGATGGCATCAATAAATCGGTAACGGAGATTGGCGACGGCGCATTCATCGGCAGCAACTGTAACCTGATTGCCCCGGTTAAGATTGGGGAGGGTGCTTATGTGGTAGCCGGATCGACGGTAACGCATGATGTGCCGGCAGGCGATCTGGCAATCGCCAGAGAACGTCAGGTTAACAAGGAAGGGTATGCGGAACGAATCCGTGCTAGAGCCAAGCTGAAGAAGGAACGCGGCGGCGAGAGCTAACATCCTCTAGGGTTAATGAAACCGCACGAAGAAGAATGCCGGCTGACCGCAGGGTTAGCCGGCATTCTTCATGGAGGCGCTGGCAAAAAAAGCTTCCCTACGGTTAAACAACCATGGTAATGGGTAAGAATATATGGAAACGTACATGCACGATAAGAGGAGGTTTCCATATGACGATGACCATGAAAGCCGAAGAGCGACTTGTACAAACCAAAGCGGATCTGAGGCAGCTGCGCGAGCAGGGTAAAGTCCCAGGTGTCGTATACGGCAAAAATATCAGCAAAGCAACGGCAATTGCCGTGGAGGAAAAAGAGCTGATGGCTCTTATCCGCTCAAATCCGCATGCGGTTCTGGAGCTGGAGGTTCCTGCTGTCGGTAAGCAATCGGTTATGCTGTCGGATGTACAGCGCGATCCGCTGAGCCGTCATTTGCTCCATATTGATTTTCACCAGATTGATATGAATCAAGCTATCCGCACGCAGGTAAGAGTAGAAACGACAGGAGTGTCCGCGGGCGAGAAGGAAGGCGGTATTGTGCAGACCATGCTTCATGAAGTTGAGATTCAGTGTCTGCCAAGCCGGATCCCGGATTCGCTGGCTGTCGATGTCTCCTCCCTGCAGGTGGGTGAGAATATATTGGTTGGCGAATTAAAGCTGCCGGAGGGTGTAGAGCTAAAGACGGATCCGGAATCGGTCGTCGTGACGGTTCTTGCACCGCAGAAGGATCTCACTGCTGAAGAAGCAGAGGATGCGGCTGTTGAGGAAGCGGAAGCAGCTTCTCGCGCGGAAGAAGCCGGTGCCGAGGAAGTCAGGGAAGAAGAGGCGTCCAAGGCGTAAATCGGCTGGACAAGCTCTTCGTACAAAATGGAGTAGGCCCGTGTCGCTTGGACATGGGCCTACTCCATTTGGGACCGAGGAGAGTGCATAGCGAAGAAAAGACCGGACATGTGGTTCATGGACAATGAACCATTGGGCAGGCACATCAGGAAATCTAGTAGCCGGGCCTTGATTTGAAGGTAAACTGGCGGCGGTTATAGAATACATTATTAACCTTAACATAATCAGGGCAGAACTGTTCAATAAAACCGATGTCTCGATGTTCCTTCCCCCAATAGACTTGTATCGGGACTTCATGCTCGATGTGATCCAGAAGCTGCTGGTCGGAGGTTAGAATTTGACCGTTGATGTACATCGGAATCTCCAAATCGAACAGATGCATGATTTCATTGACCATGATATCACCTCTACTTATAATGACAATTTAGAAGAATAGAACGTTGCACGTGCGAAAAAAATATTATTCTGTTGGAAGCGGGGAATTGAAATATGAAATGGATTGTCGGATTAGGCAATCCCGGAAGCACCTATCAATCGACGCGGCACAATGTGGGTTTTATGGTTGTGGACACGCTGGCGAAGCGTTGGGGCATATCCGTTACGCAGAGCAAATTCAAGGCGCTTGTCGGTGAAGGACACGTGCAGGGTGAGAGAGTATACTTGATCAAGCCCATGACCTATATGAATTTATCCGGTGAAACGGTCCGGGCTTTTATGGATTTCTATAAGGCGGAGCTGGACGATTTTATTGTGGTGTATGATGATTTGGACACGGAGATCGGGAAAATCAGACTCCGTTATCAGGGCAGTGCCGGCGGGCATAACGGAATCAAGTCGATTATTCAGCATACCGGAACCCAAAGCTTTAACAGGGTCCGCATGGGTATATCGCGACCTGCTCCGGGAGTTAATATAGCCGATTATGTATTATCCCCCTTTGCCAAGAGTGAGCATGACCAGCTGGCCGGGATGATTGAGGCGGCTGCTGATGCGCTTGAGTATGCACTTTCACATCCATATGAGCAAACCATGGCGAGATATAACCGTTAGTTTTTGCCGAAAAGGGGCATACTGGGGGTATACTGTACCCTCAGGAGGCATACAATGGCTGTAAATTATGTTTGCCGGCACTGCCGGACCGAAGTTGGAACATTACACAATGAAGAACTGACAGAAGCCAGACTGGGCTTCCATTTCTTGACCCCCGAGGAGCGCAGCGATATAATAGCGTATAACGCGAATGGCGATGTGACCGTTAAGGTGGTCTGTGAATACTGCCGTGAAGCGCTTGAAGCTAATCCCGAACTGCTGCTGGTGGAGAGTCCTCTTCAATAGAGAAGGAGTTCCCCGCCGGCTGATGTACGGCCTCGGCCCGGATGCCGAGGCTTCTTTTTCCTGTGTGAACCGGACTCTCGTAAACGCGCCTAATCTCTTTGATGGTTTAGGGGCGTTTAGTTGCATGTGGTCCTTTTTTATAGAAGCGAGGTGCCTTGTACGTTGGAAACATTAATAAAAGCAGTAGCTGCTGATCCGGATTTTCAGAACGTCTTAGCGGGTTTTGAGAGCGGTATGCGTGAGCAGATGGTATCTGGTCTGGCCGGTTCATCCCGTCAGTTATGGATGGCGGCACTGCAGCAGAAGATGGACCGGCCGATGCTGGTTGTGACACACAATATGTTTGCAGCGCAGAAGGTTGCGGAAGATTTGGTTGAATGCCTCTCTCAGGAGCAGGTTCTGCTCTACCCGGCTAATGAGCTTGTGGCGGCGGAGGCTGCCATATCGAGTCCGGAAACACTTGCTCAGCGGATGGAAGTTCTAATCCGGTTATCGCAAGGATTTCGGGGCGTTGTTGTCGTGCCTTTCTCCGGTGTCCGGCGGTACCTGCCGATTCGCGAGGTGATTGCGGAAGCACAAATTTCGCTTAAGGTTGGCGAGACGCTGACGATGGAAGCGTTTTTACGGCGCATGGTGGAGCTCGGTTACGAACGGGCTGACCGTGTCGAGAACAAGGGTGAGATCAGCGTACGCGGCGGGATCGTCGACTTCTATCCGTTGACCTCTCCTGCTGCTTACCGGGTGGAGTGGTTTGATGAGGAGATTGATTCCATCCGTACCTTCGATCCGGCCGATCAACGGTCAATTGACAAGGTAGAATCGTATACTGTTCCTCCATGCAGAGAAGTAATCGCCAATGAGCGGCGGATGCTGAATGCGGCGCAGCATGCAGCCGAGCTGCTCGAGCGGCAGCTGGAGAAGATGACAGACCGGCTTGCCAAGGAGAGACTGCGTGAGGAGATTGGCTCTGAGCTTGAGAAGCTCCGCGGGCAGATTCATTTCCCTGAGATGTACAAGTATATTTCCCTCCTCTATCCGGAGCGGGAAACCTTATATGATTACATGCCGCAGGATACGCTGCTAATCATGGATGAACCGACCAGACTGATTGAGACAGCGAAGCAGCTGGAGCGGGATGAGGCGGAATGGGCTACCCATTTGCTTCAGAACGGCAAATCGCTGCCGGGCTTCGTGCTGGCAAGAGATACGGAGCCGATTCTGTACCAGCGCCCGTTCCCGACCTTGTTCATGTCCTTGTTCCTGAGACAGATTCCGCATACCCAGCCGCAGAACATTCTCAATATCGTCAGCCGGGCGATGCAGGATTTCCATGGACAGATGAATGTGCTTAAGGCAGAGATGGAACGCTGGCGCAAGGCAGGGGCGAATATCCTGATGCTTTCCGGCACACCGGAACGGATGGACCGGATGAAGCGTGTGCTGATGGACTACAGCATTGATCTGCCGACGATGGTGGAGGGCAATCTGCAAAGCGGTTTTGAGCTTCCTTCCTCCCATCTGGTTGTCATCACGGAAGGCGAAATGTTCTCACAGAAGCAGCGCAAAGCGCGCCGCGTGGACAAGAAGATTGACAACGCTGAACGGATTAAGAGCTATACCGAGCTTAAGGTAGGCGATTATGTCGTCCATCAGAATCACGGGATTGGCAAATATGTCGGAATCGGAACGCTGGAGATTGGCGGCATTCATAAGGACTACCTCCATATACTGTACGCGGGCGGCGACAAGCTGTCTGTGCCGATCGAGCAGATCGATCTGATCCAGAAGTATGTGGGCAACGAAGACAAAGAACCGAAAATCTATAAGCTTGGCGGCAATGAATGGACACGGGTCAAGAACAAAGTGCAGTCATCCGTTAAAGACATCGCGGATGACCTGATCAAGCTTTATGCCCAGCGGCAGGCATCGTCGGGATTCGGTTTCCAGCAGGATACGCCTTATCAGAAGGAATTCGAGGAGATGTTCCCTTACGATGAGACGAGGGATCAGCTAAGAGCAATTGAAGAAATCAAGAAGGATATGGAGACGCCCCGTCCAATGGACCGGCTGCTGTGCGGCGACGTAGGCTACGGGAAGACGGAGGTCGCGGTGCGCGCGGCTTTCAAGGCAGCCATTGAGGGTAAGCAGGTTGCTGTTCTGGTCCCAACCACCATATTGGCCCAGCAGCATTATGAAACCTTCAAGGAGCGGTTCTCCGGTTATCCGTTTAACATTCAGGTGCTGAGCCGTTTCCGCTCCCGTAAGGAGCAGAACGAGACGATGAAGGGTATTAAGGCCGGTACGGTGGATGTCGTCATTGGTACTCACCGCCTGCTGTCCCAGGATGTGGTCTTTAAAGACCTGGGCCTCCTTATTGTGGACGAGGAGCAGCGTTTTGGCGTATCCCATAAGGAGAAGCTGAAGAAATTGAAGACGAACGTGGACGTGCTGACGCTGACAGCGACGCCGATCCCGAGAACGCTTCATATGTCGATGCTTGGCGTACGGGATCTGTCCGTTATCGAGACGCCGCCGGAGAATCGTTTTCCCGTACAAACTTATGTGGTTGAGTACAATACATCCCTTGTGCGGGAGGCAATTGAACGTGAACTGGCCCGCGGCGGGCAGGTGTATTACCTGTATAACCGGGTACAGGGCATCCACCAGATGGCCGAGCAGATTACGGCGCTTGTTCCAGGTGCCAAGGTAGCGGTCGGCCACGGGCAGATGACGGAGCAGGAACTGGAGAAGACCATTCTAGATTTTCTGGATGGGGAATCCGACGTTCTGGTTAGCACCAGCATTATTGAGACAGGGGTGGATATCCCGAATGTTAATACGCTGATCGTGCATGATGCGGACAAAATGGGTCTCTCCCAGCTGTATCAGCTGCGCGGCCGTGTCGGGCGCTCCAATCGGATCGCGTATGCCTATTTTACCTACCAGCGCGATAAGGTACTGACAGAGGTTGCGGAGAAGCGCCTGCAGTCAATCAAGGAGTTCACCGAGCTTGGCTCCGGCTTCAAAATCGCTATGCGCGACTTGTCTATCCGGGGAGCAGGCAATCTGCTGGGTGCCGAGCAGCACGGCTTTATCGCTTCAGTCGGCTTTGATCTGTACTCCCAAATGCTGGCCGATGAGATTGCTAAGCGGAAAGCGGAGATGTACGGTGAAGGCGCAGAGACGGTGAAGGAAGTGAATACACAAATTGACCTGAGCATGGACGCTTATCTGCCTTCCGATTACATCTATGACAGCATTCAGAAGATTGAGATCTACAAGAAGGTTGCGGTCATCCGCAGTGTGGAAGAGACAGAGGATCTGCGTGAGGAGCTCGTTGACCGTTTCGGCGATCTGCCCGAGGCAGTCGACAACCTGTTGTCTGTTGCGCGGCTTAAGGTATACGGAAGAGAATATGGAATTGAGCAGATCATCCAGCGCGGGGAGGATCTCATTCTGAAATTCGCGGCCTCTGAGAGACAGCGGATGGATAACAAGAAAATTGACAAGCTCTGCCTGGCTTTTGAGAACCGGTTTATGCGTTCCGGAACAGCTGAAGGCGAGCAGCCGGTTATCCAGCTGCTTGGCAAGGGGCTGGCCGATCATGAGAAATTGGAAATGCTTGAGCGTTTTCTGGTACAATACAAGGAAGCACTTAAACCGAAAGGGGAACTCCAAAATGCTCTTCAATAAACGCAAATCGTCATGGCGGCAAGGCTTGCTGCTTGTTGTGGCGGCAGTTCTCGTCCTGACGATGGCGGCGGGCTGCGGTAAGAAGGATAATACGAATACAACAGGTGGTGGTAATACTCCCGCAACAGGAGAGACCAGCGCTACGGTCGTGGCAACTTATAAAGATGGTGGACAAGTTACCGAAGCTGAGTTTGACAAGTACATCACACTGACTCAGATTACAGATCCTCAGAACGCGATGTATCTGATGATTCCGCAGTACAAGGAGCAAGAGCTTAAGCGTTATATCGTGTACAAGGAATATGAGAAGAAGGCAACCGAGGAGCAGCTTAAGACGGCGGAGGAGCAGGCCGAAACCTTCCGGAAGAATATTGAGGAAGCACTGAAGGAAAATGAAGAACTGAAGAAGACCATGTCAGACAGCGGCTTGACGGTTGATGACGCGAAAGCTATCGCCAAGACAATGCTGGCGGCTAGTGCAGTAATTGAAGCGAAGAGAGTCGAGTTCAGCGAGGATATTCCAGATGAAGACTTGAAGGCTGCGTTTAACGAAAAGCAGGCTGACTATACCGTGGCGACTGTCCGCCATATCCTGGTTGGAACATCGGATCCGGCCACAGGAGAACAGAGCCGTACAGAAGAAGAAGCACTATCGAGAGCTAACGAAGTGAAGGAAAAGCTCGAGAAGGGCGGCGACTGGGGCGAGCTGGCTAAGGAATATTCCGATGATACGGGTTCCAAAGAAAATGGCGGTCTGTATGAGGAGCAGCAGGTTAATTCTTGGGTAGAAGAATTCAAGAATGCCGCTCTTACCCAGGAGATCGGTGTGATTGGTGATCCGGTCAAAACAACCTATGGTTACCATGTTATGAAGGTAGAGAAGCGCGAAGAGGTTACCTTCGACAAGATGACGCAGGAGCAAAAGGATCAGCTTCGTGAATCGATCGCGGTTGAGAAGCTGAATGAGTTCATGACGCAAGAACAGGAGAAGCTGGAAATTAAGGTTTCCCTCCCGCAAGAAGAGCCTGCCCCGGCTGAAGATGCCGGTAATGCGGCGACTGAAGGTAATGCAGGCACAGATGCATCCGGTAACGCGGGTGCGGAAGGCGGGCAGGCAACAGAAGGTAATACAGCCGAGTAATTGCGGCTGCTTAGGCGAAAGAGGAAGCCCTTGGCATGATGCCAAGGGTTTTTGTCGTTCTTAGGGAACAATTAGGGGAAAGGGAATTTTCCAATAATAGGATAAAGGCGAACAAAGGGGCAATAGTAAAGTGAAAGTTTTATGTTATATATATGTTATGTACAGAGAAATATTGAAGTGATAATGACGGATATTCAACCGATATGATAGGTATATTTACGTAATTTCTGCTTAAAATCCGACATTTTGCAGGGCTTCAGACATATTTGCTGTTCGCCATCATATTTTTATGTAAGATATATTGACATCATAATGAGACCGCGTCTATAATAAAACCACGAACAAAGCAACTGGAAAAACGATCGAACGTTCGGAAACTACAGACAACGATTATGGGGAGTGGAAGCATGAGAAAAAGAGTGTGGTCTTCGGTCTTGTTGTTGGTATTGTCGCTGAGTCTGATATTGGCGGGCTGCGGTTCAAACAATGGAGGTACAGCCCCTGCCAGCGGGGGAGCAGAAACGGCTTCGGGCGGCAGTAACAGTGGTTCATCAGGTGACGGAAGTGAAATCAAGGTTGGCATTCTGCACTCACTCAGCGGCACGATGGCAATCAGTGAAAAATCTGTACATGATGCCGAGCTGATGGCGATTGAAGAGATCAATGCCAAGGGCGGCGTGCTCGGCAAGAAGCTGGTGCCAGTCATCGAGGATGGCGCCTCGGATTGGCCGACCTTCGCGGAGAAGGCGCGCAAGCTTATCTCGGAGGATAAGGTCGCTACCGTGTTCGGCGGCTGGACATCGGCAAGCCGTAAGGCGATGCTCCCGGTATTTGAAGAGATGAACGGCTTGCTCTGGTACCCGGTACAGTATGAAGGCTTAGAATCATCACCAAACATCTTCTACACCGGCGCAACGACGAACCAGCAGATCGTACCGGCCGTGACATGGCTGCTTGAGAACCGCGGCAAGAAATTTTATCTGCTGGGCTCGGACTATGTATTCCCGCGTACCGCTAACAAAATCATTAAAGAACAGCTGAAGGCAGAGGGCGGAGAGCTGGCAGGCGAGGAATATACCCCGCTTGGGCACACCGACTACAGTACAATCATCAGCAAGATTCAGCAAGCTGATCCGGATGTTGTCTTTAACACGCTAAACGGTGACAGCAACGTGGCATTCTTCAAGCAGCTTAAGGATGCCGGTATCACGGCACAGGATATGACGACGCTGTCAGTAAGTGTGGCAGAGGAAGAAATCCGGGGAATTGGAGCTGACGTGCTGGAGGGTCATCTGGCAGCATGGAACTACTACCAGACGACAGATACACCGGAGAACAAAACATTCGTTGAGAATTATAAAGCGAAGTATGGAGCAGACCGTGTGACGGCTGACCCGATTGAAGCTGGATATACAGCCGTTTATCTGTGGGCCGCAGCCGTTGAGAAAGCGGGATCGACCGATGTTGCAGCTGTGAAGGAAGCGGCGAAAGGGCTGGAGTGGAACGCGCCGGAAGGCAAGGTCACCATAGATGGTGAGAACCAGCATATTTACAAGCCGGTCCGGATTGGCGAGGTACAGGCGGACGGCCAGTTCAAGGAGCTGTGGAGCACGGGCGAGGAGGTAAAGCCGGATCCTTATTTGAAGGGCTATGACTGGGCGGCAAGCTTAAGCTCGGGCGGCTAACAAAGGGAAAGCTAACCAGCTTAATGGAGGGGAGTGTCCGGCCGGCGGCAAGGCGGGATGCTTCCCTTCCCTTATACCCTTATAGATGGGGACCAGGAAGAGAAGGGGTGAATTTATGGAGGTCTTGTTCCTTCAGCTGTTTAACGGAATCAGCGTAAGCTCTATTTTGCTGCTCATTGCCCTCGGGCTGGCCATTACGTTTGGTTTGATGAATGTGATTAACATGGCGCATGGCGAGCTGATCATGATTGGGGCTTATTCCACCTATGTGACACAAAATATCTTTATGGATCTGTTTCCCGAATCGATGTTTGGCTGGTACTTCGTGCTGGCTATTCCGGTCAGTTTTCTGGTCGCATTCGTAATCGGTCTTATTCTGGAATTTACGTTAATCCGTTTCCTCTACGGCCGTCCGCTCGACAGCCTGCTGGCTACCTGGGGGGTAGCGCTTGTACTGCAGCAGCTGGCCCGCACGATTTTCGGAGCTCCGAACGTCGGGGTCACAAGCCCCTCTTGGCTGAACGGCGGATTAACAGTAATGGACGGTGTTGTGTTCCCGTATAAGCGGCTGTTCATCATCGCTCTGGTGGCAATCACCTTGTTCATCATGTATCTGTATATTTACCGCTCTAACGCGGGTCGCAGGATGAGAGCCGTTATGCAAAACCGCGATATGGCTGCCTGTCTGGGCGTATCGACAAGGCGTGTAGACGCGCTTACCTTCGCGATTGGTTCGGGTATAGCGGGAATTGCCGGCTGCGCCTTAACGCTCCTGGGACCTATTGGACCATCGCTTGGCACCTATTACATTGTAGACGCCTTTATGGTAGTTGTACTGGGCGGTGTAGGCAAGCTCGTCGGAACGGTATTCGGTGCTCTGGGGATCGGTGTCACGAATACAGTATTTGAGTATTGGACGACTGCATCGCTGGGCAAGGTTCTCGTCTTCGTCTGTATTGTGGCTTTTCTGCAGTGGCGGCCGAAAGGGCTGGTGGCAATGCGGACCCGTCAGCTTGACTCCTAAAGAACAACATGACCCGGGTCCCTTCCACTAGCTCTGACAAAGAAATGATGAGAGGTGTGATGCAGTGTGCAACTGCGAACATTAACACCGCAGCGGATCTATATTCTGATCGGCTATGCGGTTGCGGCAACTGCGCTGTTCTGCGCGCCGCTATATCTGAATGATTTTCGCCTGAATCTGCTGGCCAAGTTTTTGGCATTTGCTATCGTGGCGCTTGGCCTTGACCTTATATGGGGCTACACGGGGATTCTCAGTCTTGGCCATGGCGTATTTTTCGGACTTGGCGCCTATGCGATGGCTATGTACCTGAAGCTAGAAGCAAGCGGAGGGCGGCTGCCAGATTTCATGGAATGGAGCGGGCTATCGTCGCTCCCCCTGTTCTGGAAGCCATTCGAGAGCTTTGGCTTTGCGGTAGCGGCCGGGCTGCTCATCCCCGCCTTACTCGCCCTGTTTCTCGGTTATTTTACCTTCCGCAACCGGATCAAGGGTGTATACTTTACGATTCTGACCCAGGCGCTAGTCATCATCACAACGACGCTGTTCATTGGCCAGCAGGCATTCACGGGCGGGACGAATGGTCTGACCGGCTTCTCGACCCTGTTCGGAACGTCACTGGCGGGTACGGGAATGAAGCATACGCTGTACTATGTGACAGCGGCGCTCCTGATCGTGGCTTTCGTCCTGTGCAGGGTTATTGTGAAGAGCCGCTTCGGCAAGGTGCTGCGGGCAGTTCGTGACGGAGAGAACCGGGCGCGGTTCATCGGCTACAACCCAGCGGTTTACCAGATGGTAGTATTCAGTATATCCGGAGCGCTGGCGGGGCTTGCAGGCATGCTGTTCGTTCTGCACGTAGGAATTATTTCCCCTTCCATGATGGGCATTGTGCCATCCATCGAGATGGTGTTGTGGGTAGCCATTGGCGGCAGAGGAACACTGGTGGGAGCAGCGCTCGGCGCGATTTTGATGAACTCGGCGAAGAGCGTGTTTAGTGAGAACTATCCGGATGCATGGCTGTTCTTCCTCGGCCTGCTGTTCGTCATTGTAGTCGTCTTCCTGCCAAAAGGCCTGGTCGGCTTGTTCTCACGCATCACATTCCGCAAGCGAAAGGAGTCTGAGGAGCATGACGGAGCGGCAGCAATCAGCCATCCTGCAGTGCGAGCAGGTAACGGTTGAATTTGACGGATTTAAGGCCGTACAGGGAATGAATCTGCATCTGGAGCAGGGTGAGCTGCGGTTTCTTATCGGTCCTAACGGTGCAGGCAAGACGACGATTCTGGATGTAATCTGCGGCAAGGTGAAGCCGGCCTCGGGCAAGGTAGTGTTCAAGGGTGATATCGATATCACGAGGAAGAAGGAGCACCAGATTGCAGAGCTTGGCATCGGCCGTAAATTTCAGACGCCGTCCATTTTCCCGACAATGACAGTGTTCGAGAACCTGGAGATCGCGATGAGCCAGAACCGCGGGGTATTCGCGACACTCAGGGCGAAGATGACAAAGGCGGACAGGGAACGGATTATTGCCCAGATGGTAATGATCGGCCTGGAGCGCAAGTCGGATTGGCGGGCAGGCTTGCTCTCACACGGAGAGAAGCAATGGCTTGAGATCGGCATGATGCTGCTGCAGGAGCCGGAGATTCTGCTGCTGGATGAACCGGTTGCCGGCATGACGGATAAGGAGACGGATAAGACGGGTGAACTCCTGCACGAAATTGCCAAGTCCCGCTCGGTCGTCGTGGTGGAGCACGACATGGAATTCGTGCGGAACTTTGCGAGCAAGGTAACGGTCATGCATGAAGGGAAGCTGTTGAAGGAAGGTTCCATGGATGAGGTTCAGGGAGACGACCGGGTCGCGGAAGTGTATCTTGGAAAAAGGCGGGATGCTGATGTTAGCCGTTCAACAGCTTGAATCAGGATACGGGGAAAGCATTATTTTACGGAATGTGTCGCTGAAGGTCCAGCCGGGCCAGGTGGTCTGTCTGCTGGGGCGCAACGGAGTCGGCAAGACCACGCTGATGCGCAGCATCATGGGTGTCCTGAAGGCCCGCAAAGGAATGGTGTCCTATAACGGAAGGAATCTGACGAAAAAATCGCCGGGCTTCCGGGCGAAGGCGGGTATTGGCTATGTGCCGCAGGGAAGAGAGGTCTTCCCGCAGCTGACGGTCTATGAGAATATTCTGCTCGGACTTGAAGCAAGCTCGGGGAAAATAAGGGAAATACCGGAGGATGCCATTGCGAAGTTCCCGGTGCTGCCGGCCATGTACGAGCGCCGGGGCGGTGATCTCAGCGGCGGGCAGCAGCAGCAGCTGGCCTTCGCCAGGGCACTGGCTTCCCGGCCGGAGGTTCTGCTGCTGGATGAACCGTGTGAAGGGATTCAGCCCTCTATTGTGGATGATATCCGGGATGTCATCCGCTCCATCAAAGAAGAGGGCCAGACAGCGATTCTGCTGGCGGAGCAGAGCCTGGAGTTTGTAAAGAGTGTAGGGGATTACTTCTATATTCTGGAGAAGGGCGCCATCGCCTGGGAGGGCGGACTGGATGCTCTAAGCGATGAGGTCATTATGCGGTATTTGACAGTATAACCAATGAAGAACAGAGAACAGACATCCTGCAGCATGGTTGCGGCGGATGTTTGTTTTTTTTTGTATATGAGGGTCTTGGGTTCTTGGGGCAGAACTGGGTGCAGGTATAGTTCATGCCCTGCGGTAACAATCTATAACTGTACTGGCGCGAATGCTGCAGTCTCTGCAGAGCCTTCTGTAATGCTGGTATGCCCATGCTTGCTGACAGTGCAGGATCAGGAGAGCGCGGAATCCGGACCGATAGATGGATGTGTATAAGAAAATGGGAGGGGATGAATACTATGGTCAGATTCGCAAGCACCTTCCGCCGCATGGTATTCCCTTATTCAGATAAGGCAGGCCGTATCCTCCAGTCGATTCTAAATCTTCAAGGAAAGTGGGGCATCTAGATATGAAAGCAACTGGAATTGTTCGCCGTATCGATGATCTCGGACGCGTGGTCATCCCTAAGGAAATTCGCCGCACGCTTCGCATACGCGAAGGAGATCCGCTCGAGATCTTTGTTGACCGTGATGGTGAAGTGATTCTCAAGAAATACTCACCGATCGGTGAACTTGGTGATTTTGCCAAGGAATACGCGGAGTCGCTGTACGAGAGCACCAACCATACCACGATCATTTGTGACCGTGACACCATCATTGCTGTTGCAGGCGCGTCGAAGAAGGAGTTTCTGGAAAAATCCATTGGCGCTACCCTTGAGCAGTGCATGGAAAGCCGTAAGGCCGTAGCGGAGGAGGACGGCGGTTCCTTCGAGATTGTCAAGGATACCACTGATGAATACAGCTCGCTTGTCGTGGCACCGATTATTGCAGGCGGCGATCCAATCGGAGCGGTGGCTCTGCTGAGCAAGGAAGAGAATGTGAAGATGGCTCAAATGGAAATCAAGATGGCCGAGACGGCAGCCGGATTTCTGGCTAAGCAGATGGAGCAATAAACCGTTTACTTATACAAAGATGAAGCTTCCCTGTAACCGCGCCAGCAGATGGCGTTCCGCAGAGGAAGCTTCTTTGCGTGCAGCCGTCCAATGTAGTGCTAGCTCCTTCATAGATGTACGTTCCTGCCTGACCGGACCGCTTAAATGGAGTATAATGATCTCAATTATACTAGGGCGAGCGGACAGGCGGTGAAGGGCGGCAATGGAGCACAAGATCAAGCAGCCGGAGGCTGAAGAGAAAGCGGGAATTCGGGCTGGGGATGAAGGACAGCCGGAAAGGGGCAGTGCCCGCACTTCGTGGCTGCAGGGAGCAGCAGTGCTGGGGGCTGCGGCGGCACTATCGAAGCTGCTGGGCACAATTCAGAAGGTGCCGCTGCAAAATATCGCAGGAGACCGCGTATTTGGTCTCTATAATGCGGTATACCCGTTCTATCAGCTGCTGCTGTTCCTGACTGCGGCGGGGATACCGGCAGCCTTGTCGCTGCTTGTCGCGGAGCGGGTGGAGAAAGGAGATAGCGGTCAGGGCCTGGTCCGGGCGGCCATGGTCTGGCTGGCAATCAGCGCGGCGGCGGGATTTGCCCTAATGTGGTTCGGTGCAGGCGCGGTAGCCCTGATGGTGGGCGACGAATTGGCCAGACCGGCAATCAGGGCGTCTGCGCTTGCGCTGTTTAGCATGCCGTTCGTGGCGGCGCTTAGGGGATATTTTCAGGGCCGGCAGCGGATGCTGCCCTCTGCAGTCTCGCAGGTTACCGAACAGAGCTTCCGGGTGGCTGCCATGCTGACTCTGCTGCTCCTTGGATGGAGCTGGGGCTGGAGTGATGCCATGCTGGCTGCTGGCGCTACGGCAGGCTCTGCGGTAGGAGGAGCGGCTGGCCTTGCGGTCATGCTGCTCTTCTGGCTCGCAGAGCGGAGAAGCGGGCGGCTGAGCTTGGAGAGCGGCGCGGCGGCAGCCTTGAAGAGGAGTAGAGATGTAGAGCGCGATGGCAGGGCGGAGAGGTTTCATAAGTGCAGGGAAGCCTCCCGGGTGCGGCAGGCGAGGAAGAATAGTCTCGGACCGGACATGGGGCTGCTGCTGCGAGTCGGACTGCCTGCAGCGTTCGGCGCAGCAGCGGTTCCGGTCGCAGGAATTGTCGATGCGTTCACGGTTCCCAGACTGCTCAGCGGAGACGGTATGAGCGCCATGGAGGCGATGCGGCAGTTCGGCCTGTACAGCAGGGGCCAGACATTGGTTCAGCTAGTCGTTATGGTAGCTGGCACGATGGCAGGCGCACTGGTGCCTGCACTGGCAGCAGCCAGGCTGCGGGGAGATCGCGAAGCGGTGAAGGGACAGGCAGGCCTTGCGCTTGGCCTCGCCTGGCAGGTTGGGGCGGCGGCAGCTGTGGGGCTGGTGCTGCTTGCGCCATCCATCAACATTATGCTGTACACGGACAATGAAGCGGGGCGGACGTTCGCCTGGGTGAGCGCTACAGCCCTTGCGGGGACGCTCAGCGCGGTTACGGCGGCGATGCTGCCAGCCCTCGGCCGGGTCAAGCTGCCGGCGCTGCTGATTCTGGGCAGCGCTGCTTGCAAGGCCGGCCTGAACGCGGTGCTGGTGCCCGCGTTCGGCATCGAAGGCGCCGCCTGGGCAGGCTTCGCGGCGCTTTCGGCCGCCGCGCTGCTGGGCGCGGGCGCCGTGCGCCGCGCCGCCGGCGGCGGCCCTGCCGTGCCCCGCGCTGCTGCGGGCACGGCTCTTGCGCTCGCGTGCATGGCCGCGGCGCTGCTCCTCACCGAGCGCGGCCTGCCGGCGCTGCTCGGGCTCTGGCCGCTGCCCCTGCGGGCGGCAGCGGCTGTCCACGCGCTGACGGGCACAGCCGTCGGCGCAGTGGTGTTCGCCGCCGCGCTGGTGCTTGGCGGCGGCATCGGCGCGCGCGAGCTGCGCGCGCTGCCGGGCGGCTCGAAGCTTGCCGCCCTGCTCCACCGCAATTCTCGAATATGATAATACACTAATTGTCTTTAGGGGCAATCGTTAGCGAGTATGGACATTTTATTTAGTGAAAGGGTGAAGGATGCATATATCAATGACAAACTGCTTTACATCCTGCCCTATAGTTCATAGAACGAGTAGTGACAGACGAGACAAGCCTTTACTAGATACACCATCCACAATTGACAATGGTTCATCTTCCGTATATCCAGTGTCTAATGTGTCGGAATTAAGCGAAGCAGTATGGACACACGATGGAAAAATAGATTTTGTAAAGAATGTCATTAGTTCAACTGACAGAGATGAAAACTACAGAAATACTTCCAGGCAAAAATAGAATGGAACTGGAGGCTAACTATGAAAAAATTATATGCATTCATAATATCGGCTGCTCTTTCACTTCTGTTATTCCAATCTCCTCTGTATGCGGCTGAATCGGTGGATGGTTACTTGTCACAGGTACAAATCCAACAAGTGGAGGATTCCGGGAAGGCGTTGGTAGTGGATAAAGGCGGAAGCAGGGTATCACTGTGGGATATGGAGAACAGTACGATCAACTGGTCGCATACCATGGAAACGATTGTGCAGGCGGATGTCCTCAATTCGAACAAGTTCATTATCCTGAACCGGAATAACCACAAGCTGGAGAAAAAAGTGCTCAACCAACACGGCGAAATGTTAGGTAACAGCAACTATCCGATTCGTCTCTCAGAGCAAACTGCGGCTGTACAATGGCTCATACCTTATAACCAGATACCGGAACGGATCATGACTCTCGAAGACAATGTATTCAAGGTTTATCAATCTCCCTGGAACAAGCCAGTCATTCAAAGTGATTTGACCTCTTATCTCAAAGAGACTGGAGAGTATATTAGCGAAATCAGTTATAGTAAGTATCCCTATGTAGCATTGAAGGTCACATTGGATGAGATCGGTGCCTCTACTCACAATAAACTTGTCATCGTTAATCTGTACAAGAAGTCAGCGATTACAATTGACAACTTTAACACCAGCTTTAATATCAAGATGACTAATGCTACAACAATCGTGCACACGTTTCACAATAATGGCCCTCATGGTGCTAATGTAAATTGGCCAGATCTGTCTAAGCCGCAACCCGTATTACAGATATACAGCAGTGCAACCGGCAGGCTTATTCATGATGTGAAGCAGCAATTTTCGGATGATGAGAATGGAGGATGGGTAACATCGTTGTCTGGGGATATGATGTTGCTCAAAAACGGGAACACCAACGCTTGGTCGCTATATCGTACTAATGGTGAGCAAATCATAAAATCTAAAACCGCTCCTGATGCCTTGTCCTACGACCTTGCTGGATATCAGGCAAGTTCTAGTTCGGTGTTTCTGCTTGTTCAAAAAGCTAATTTTACCGACGGTACATTTCATAAGGTAGTATTTAAATCGATAGAGGAATAAAGTGTTAATTCGTCTCTCGGTTAGTATCGGAATTACTTGCAAAAATGCAAATGAATAAACAGGTCCCGTATAGGGCAGTTAAAGGGCGGATTTTAAGTGCTGGAAACAGTGCTAGATTCGTCCTCTTTCCGTATATGCGGAGGTTGAGCTCCCGAGGTTGAAGACACATACAGGGCATGCATCGGTGATATGCCGCCTACTGTCAGGTACCCGCCACTCGTTATACAGTATCTCTCGCTATTCAGATCTAACTGGCATTAAGGGTATCTTTAAGCAACTTCAATTATTATAGTGAACTAGAGCAGATAATTGCATTTGGAGTGATTGTTACAGGAGCAGCTGGTAATATCAGTAATGGACAGAAAAGAATACTTATGGAACCGGGCTTGCGGACAGTTAATGCAGTCGTTGTTGATGAACTATTAAAGGGGCTTAAAGGAATTTGTTAGTTTCAACGAACACGCCGGAGGGCTATAATATAAACGCACAGCTTCCGTATAGGGACATACTGGAAGCGGCATGATTCGTGAGGAGGATTGGCATGCAACCAACCATTACGGTAGCCGGGCTCGGGTCCGGCGATGAAGAGCAGCTGACGCTTGGTGTCTGGCGCAGGCTTCAAGAAGCGGAGGTGCGCTACGTCCGTACGGACAAGCATCCGATGATGAGCCTGTTTGAGAAGAACGGACTTTCTTATACATCCTTTGATTACCTGTATGAACAGATGGAGTCCTTCCCTGATGTGTATGAGGCCATTGCGGCAGCTCTTATAGAGGCAGCCCAATCGGATAGCCCGGCCATAAGCAATGAGGGCAGGTCGGTCCTCTATGCGGTGCCCGGTCACCCGATGGTAGCCGAGCGCACCGTGCAGCTGCTGCGGGAACGATGCCCTGAGGCAGGGATCTCCCTGCATATCCTGGGCGGAGAGAGCTTCCTCGACCAGGCATTCGTCCGGCTTGGCTTCGACCCGATTGAGGGCTTCCAGCTGCTGGACGCGGGTGAATTGCACCATTCTCTTCTGCAGCCTAAGCTTCATACGGTTATCGGGCAGGTCTACGACCAATTTACAGCATCTGATGTGAAGCTTACGCTGATGGAACGGTATCCGGATGAGCACCTGGTCACCGTCGGGCATGCGCTTGGCGTAGCGGGCGAGGAGCGGATTGAGACGGTGCCGCTGTATGAGTTGGACCGGATCGAAGGCTACGGCAACCTGTCGCTGATCTGGATTCCCCGTTCGGAGGACGATCGCCTGCTGAACAGGTCCTTTGACCGTCTGCATGAGATCGTCTCGATTCTGCGCAGCCCGGAGGGATGCCCGTGGGACCGCGAGCAGACGCATCAGTCCATACGGAAGAATTTCATCGAGGAAACGTATGAAGCGCTGGAGGCTATTGATAATGATGACCCGTCCGGCATGCAGGAGGAGTTCGGCGATGTGATTCTTCAGGTTATGCTCCACAGCCAGATGGAAGAAGAGCAGGGTGCCTTTAATGCCTACGACGTCATTCAGACGCTGAACGAGAAGCTGATTTTCCGGCATCCGCATGTGTTTGGCAAGAGCGGGGCGGACAATGCCGACGAAGCGCTGCAGAACTGGGAAGAGATGAAGGCCGAGGAGAAGCGCCGCAAGGGTATCAGCCGGGAGGGGCAGTCGCTGCTAGCTGGTATTCCGAAGGACTTGCCGGCTATTATGAAGGCTTATAAGCTGCAAAAGAAGGCCGCTAAGGTAGGCTTTGACTGGGATGATGTGGAGCCTGTACTGGCGAAGATCGAGGAAGAAACCGCTGAACTGCGGCAGGCGATTGGGGATGGGGACAAGCAGGAGCAGGCCCGTGAGCTGGGTGATCTGCTGTTTGCGGCCGTGAACGCTGCCCGGTTCATTGACGCCGACCCTGAGGAAGCGCTGGCCGGTACGAACTTGAAATTTATGCGCCGCTTCGCGTATATTGAAGAGCAGCTCCGTATAAGCGGCCGCACATTTGACGAGACTGACTTACAAGAAATGGACCGCTGGTGGGAAGAGGCAAAGCGTGAATTATAACCACTTCGTCGTCAAAAATCGTCTTTTTTCACCAAAAATCGAAAAAAACTTCGCGGACCAGCAGGAGTTTTCCAGGAACGGGAAGAATAGTACACCTTGAAGTACCCTAATAAAGGGCTATACATAAGGATTAAGGCGTCATACGTGCGTCTGGCCTTACTTAATTTTATTGCTGGGAGGCAACTCATAATGAACAAAACAGATCTGATCAACAACATCTCGGACAAAAGCGGTTTGACCAAGCGTGACGTGGAAGCGGTACTGAACGGCTTCCTCGGCGAAATTACAGAAGCGCTCCAAAACGGCGACAAAGTACAGCTGATCGGCTTCGGCACATTCGAGACCCGCAAGCGTTCCGGTCGTGTAGGCCGCAACCCGCAAACAGGCAAGACAATCGAAATCCCGGAATCCAACGTTCCAGCATTCAAAGCCGGCAACAAACTGAAGGAAGCCGTAAAGTAAAGAATGCGTCTGGATAAATTTCTCAAGGTATCGAGATTGATTAAACGCCGCACCGTAGCGAAGGATGTATCTGAGCAGGGGCGCGTATGGATCAATGGTCGGGAAGCGAAAGCGAGCAGCACCGTCAAAGCCGGCGACGAGCTCACCATCCAGTTCGGACAGAAGATTGTGACAGTCCGTGTGGAACGGATTGCTGATACGACCCGTAAGGATGAAGCTGCCGAACTCTATACCTTGTTGAAAGAGGAATCCCGCAAGCCGGAGAACAGCCCGGAAGGCGGTAACCTCTTCTAATCCGGCATCTTGTCAGATGAGAGAGAAAGCCCCGTCACCGGGGCTTTCTTTTTTTTATTTCCGGGATGTTTCACCCCTGCCCGGATCGGGTAATGCACCTATGCCGTCACCCGGTTCTAAATCTTGTCCCTCCTCCATATGCATGTAGTAATGAAGGAGGGGCCGAGCTATGAATGAACATGGAAAATCCGCCAAGCGCCAGGAAGTCAAGATGCTGAACCGTAAGGTCCTGGAGCTGACCGGCGTCAGTAATGTCGAGAGCTTTGACAGCGAGGAATTTCTGCTGGAGACCGAGTGCGGATTTGTAACCGTCCGCGGACAGAACCTTCACATGAAGCATCTCAGCCTGGAGCAGGGCCTCGTTGCAATCGAGGGACTCGTCCATTCCATCGCCTACCTGGACGGGGCAGCCGCAGACAAATCCAAGGGCTTCCTGGGTAAGCTGTTTAAGTGAACCTGGAGATTCAGTTTTTGTCGCTGGCTGTAATGATGCTGTCCGGGGTCGGAATGGGGGCGGCTTTTGACGGCTACCGCGTCGTGTCGAATCAGCTGCGGATTGGCCGTATATGGGTTCCGGTTCTGGATTTGTTGTATTGGACAGCGGCAACACTGATTGTTTTCCGGATGCTGATCGCAAGTAATGACGGGGAAGTCAGGTTCTATGTATTTCTTGGTCTGTTTATTGGCATCAGCTTTTACTTCTGGCTTCTGAGCCGGATCATTATCCGAATCGTTGAATGGCTTATGGATGCGCTGCGCAGCTTATGGGCGGCGGCTGTCCGTGCCTTTGAGGTGCTGTTCATCAAGCCGGTAATACTGGTATACCGGCTGCTGAAGATTACCGCTGGGTTTCTGATTGTTTGTACTATGTTCCTCTTCCGTATTGTGGTACAATTGTTACGTCCGTTTTGGCTTTTCCTATCCTGGATATTGTCACCGCTGATTCGTCCCTTATGGGGCTGGATGAAGCAGACAGGGGAGAAGCTGGGATTGCCGGGGCTGGTAGCCCGCATCAAGGCGTTCTTCGAGCGGATACGAAACCATAAGTCTTAGGAGGTACATAGCGTGGCCAAAGCCCAAACATCCAATCGGACAACCACACACCCTGGTTCCAAGCGCCGTCTGAAGATTTGGTTCGCCTTTGTTGTGCTGTTTATGGCATGGGCTCTCTATACCCTCTTCAGTCAGATGGAGCAGCGCGGCGAGACGGAGATGAAGCGGCTTGCGCTTCAGGAGACCCTTGCGGAAGCCGAAGCGGAGAGTTTGAAGCTGCAGAAGCAGGTTGACCGGTTGAATGATTCCGAATACATTCGGGAGATCGCCCGCAAGCACGGCTATATTTTACCGGGTGAACAGCCGATCCAGGTCACCGAAGCCGGGGACTAATACGGGCAACCGTCTGTTGACCTTAGTTCAGGCGTTCGGGTATAATCACGATAGGTATACCAAGAAGTAAGAATCAATCCAATTATGGTATGGTTCATTTGCTTTGCAAAAATCTTAGGGAGGAACATTTTATTCTATGGCAATTGAAGTGGGAGCCAAATTAGAGGGCAAAGTGACAGGCATAACGCATTTCGGAGCATTCGTCGATTTGTCGGGGGGTGTCACGGGGCTCGTTCACATTTCGGAAATTGCCGATAATTACGTCAAAGACGTCAAAGATCACCTGAAGATTGACGATGTTGTCAAAGTGAAGGTAATCAATGTGGACAAGGACGGAAAAATCGGACTTTCTATTAAACAGGCAATCGATCGGCCGGAGGGTTATGTGCCACCGCAGCGCGGTGGTGACCGTGGTCCAGGATTTAGCGGACCTCGTCCCGGAGCTGGACCTCGTCCAGGCGGTGGACCCCGTCCCGGAGCTGGACCACGTCCAGGAGGAGGCGACCGTGGAGGACGTCCCTTCAAGGCTGCCCCTGGCAAACCATCCTTCGAGGATAAAGTCTCCCGCTTCTTGAAAGACAGTGAAGAACGTATTTCTTCCCTCAAGAAAAACACGGAGTCCAAGCGTGGAGGCCGTGGCGCGAAGCGAGTGTAACCAATCTTTATAGAGTCGTATAAGTACGCCGTCCCTGCAAGCAGGGGCGGCGTATTTGCTATGTAAAGCTATGTATAGGGCTGTCGTCCGCAGGAAATAGCTGAAGGACAGCACTTCTCCGTCTGCGCAAGGCGCCAATATTCTTTCTTTTGGCACAGACCAAATACTTTCCCGTATATCTCCATCATCTCCGACAGGTTCGGACGCCTTGCACCCGCGAACATATGAACGGTCAACCCGGTTTTTGTTGAACAAGCCGTCTGCCGGGCTTAAGGCTTCTGCCTGTAAACATGCACAGCCATTGGGCTCGCCCACCGTTTGACATGGCTGCCGGTCCGAGGGGCTTTTGTCGGAAAAAACTTTGCTGCTCCCTACGGGTTATGACAAACATCCCCTGTTCCCAATTCTATAATGGGTAACACTCAGAGCGGTAAGGGCTTCGGCATAAGCTTAAGCCTGTCCATCCATCATGAATGGTGGAAGTTCTAAAATTCGGAATGGTGGTGCCAGAATAATGATGAACAAACGCAACCTGGTTATGTTCCCGGGTGCAAAGCAGACAGGTGTCGTTCAGGAGACGGTTCGTAAAGGCTGGAATTCTGCGGGGATGAAGCGGATCACACAGACTATAGCTTCCAAGAAGTGGACTGTGCTGCTCGCGGTGGTTGCTTTTCTGCTCGGCAGGGCCATGATTCTGGAGTCTCTTGCCCCCTTTGCCATTGCTTACTTTGCTGTGATTTATTTCCTGAGACGGGATGTCCATCTGATCGTAGCCGCCTCGCTTGTTCTTGGCAGCTGGTTTGCTGCAACGCCATCCACCCTGTGGATCGCCATGGAGCTGTCTGCCTTTTACCTGCTTGTGAAAGGAATGGAAGCGTATGAGCGATCTGAATTATCCTATGCGCCGCTCATTGTCTTTATATCTACTATGCTGGTTAAATTATTCGGGGTCGTCTTAACCTCCTCGCTTGACTGGTATCACCTGATGATGGTGGCCGTGGAGGCGAGTCTCGCCTTTGTTCTCACGCTCGTCTTCATTCAAGCGGTGCCGGTACTGACCATGACGAAGAAAACCTCCGCTTTGAAGAACGAAGAAATTATCTGCCTAATGATCCTGCTAGCTTCCATTATGACCGGCGCAGTCGGCTGGGTAGTGTATGGCATGTCTGCCGAGCATATCATGTCCCGTTACCTGCTGTTGATGTTCGCACTCGTCGGGGGCGCTCCGCTGGGGGCATCCGTAGGGGTGGTTGGCGGATTAATCCTCAGTCTTGCTGACTTTGAGGCAATTGTGCAGATGAGCCTGCTGGCTTTCTCGGGACTGCTTGCCGGACTGCTCCGTGAGGGAGGCAAGACAGCGGTGGCGTTCGGAATGCTGCTCGGAACCTCTATCCTCTCTATATATGTAGGCGGTCAGACGGATGTGTTGACCTCTGCCTGGGAGTCAGTGGCGGCAGCTGCACTCTTCCTGATGACACCTAGAAGTTTGCTGCGAACAATCGCCCGTTATGTGCCCGGGACAAGCGAGCATGCCAAGACACAGCATGAGTATGCCCGCAGAGTAAGGGATGTTACCGCTCAGCGGGTTACGCAGTTCTCCGAGGTTTTCCGTCAGCTGTCCCGCAGCTTCGGCCAGATGCAGGAGACTGATGCCTGGCAGAAGAGCGAGGATGACAAGACGCATTTCATGAATGCGGTAGCTGAGCGTACCTGTGCGACCTGCTTCCGGAAGGACATGTGCTGGGATGGTAAGTTTTATCAGACCTATAAAGTGATGACGGATATGATGTCATCAGTCGAGAATAACCGCCGCGGCGTAACGAAGGAACTGCCGAAGGAGTGGACAACCCATTGTGTCCGGCCGCAGCAGGTACTGGCCACTATGCGCCAGCAGTATGATCTGTTCGAGCATGATCAGCATTGGCGCAAGCAGATTCAGGAGTCGCGGCAGCTTGTCGCGGATCAGCTCTACGGCGTGTCGCAGATCATGGAGGATCTGGCGAAGGAAATTCGGCGTGAAGGGCAGGAGCTGCACCTGCAGGAGGAGCAAATCCGGGAAGCTTTAGAGGGACTGGGCTTGTCCATCCAGAGCGTGGACATTATCAGCCTGGAAGAAGGGAATGTCGACATTGAGGTTACCCATACCTTCGGCAGGGGCTACGATGAATGCCGCAAAATCGTTGCGCCGCTGCTCTCTGATATCCTCGGTGAGCATATTGCGGTCAAGACCGAGCGTTATCCTGATACAAGCGGAGAGCCGGCGTCCGTCACCTTCGGCTCAGCGAAGGAGTTTGAAGTGGAGACGGGGGTGGCGGGGGCTGCTAAAGGGGGAGACCTGCTCTCGGGCGACAGCTTCAGCACGGTAGAGCTTGGCAACGGCAAGTTTGCGGTGGCCGTTAGCGATGGTATGGGGAACGGTGAGCGCGCACGGTTGGAGAGCAGCACGGCTCTTTCGATTCTGCAGCAGCTGCTGAAATCGGGGATGGATGAGAAGCTGGCTATCAAGTCGGTTAATTCGGTACTACTGCTGCGATCCTCCGATGAGGTATTCGCCACTGTGGATGTGGCCCTGATCGATATGTATACAGCGAAGACAACCTTTATGAAGATCGGCTCGACCCCAAGCTTCATCCGGCGAGGCAGCGAGGTGATCCCGATCTCCGCCAACAATTTGCCGATTGGCATTCTGCAGGATATCGACGTAGATCTGATTCGCATTCAGCTGCAGCCGGGGGATACGCTCATCATGATGACAGACGGCATTTACGATGCGCCGGGCCATGCGGTGAATAAGGAAATGTGGATGAAGCGCGTCATTCAGGAGCTGCATTCGGAAGAGCCGCAGGATATGGCCGATGAGCTGCTGGAGCATGTGGTCCGCCATCATGAAGGTCAGATTGTGGATGATATGACCGTTGTAGTAGCGAAGGTGAGTAAGCATCAGCCGGAGTGGGCAACCTTCCGCTGGCCGGGGATGTCCAAGTTTGAGCGTCCTCGCACGGTAAGTTAGCGGGTGGAGAAACCCTCTTTATGATGGAGAAGTAGACTGTGCCGGGCCTTCCGGTACGGTCTTTTTTCAATGGGCGTTATTATTTGGCGGAACGGCTGCTAGGATAGCGGCAGTAGATTGGTATAAGCCCTCTATTTCCGGGAATGCTGATTCATAGGCAGTCTAATTACTAGTAACGGAGAATAGGGAGGCGTAGGCGAATGAGGCAGATTCTGCTTATAACAGACGGCTGCTCCAATGTCGGCATGAGTCCGGTCGTTGCAGCTGCACATGCAAGATCCGAGGGAATTACAGTCAATGTAGTCGGTGTATTAGATAATAATGAAGAGGCATCTATGGCGGGCAGAGAGGAAATTGCCGATATAGCTAGAGCGGGTGGTGGTTTGAGCCGGATCGTTCATGAACGCCAGCTGTCGCAGACTGTGCAGCTAATGACCCGCAAGACGGTTGTCACTACGATTCAGCAGGCGGTCAACCGGGAGCTGAAGCAGGTGTTTGGCGCAGACGCAATAGAAGAGCTTCCGCCGGAGAAACGGGGGCAGGTTGTTAGAGTCATTGATGATCTGGGCGAGACATCGGATTTAAAGGTGGCTCTTCTAATCGATGCGAGTGCAAGCATGAAGCCGAAGCTTGCGGCGGTGGAAGAGGCAATCCGTGACCTGATGCTTAGTCTGCAGGCCCGGTCGGGACGCAGTGAGATCGCTGTGTTTCATTTTCCGCATTCCAGCAGCGGGGATGATTGTATGTGTGATCTGGATTGGACAGACAATCTCACGGGTATGCGCAGCATAATACCGAAGCTGCAAATGCGGGGAACGACGCCGACCGGTCCGGCTCTGATGCAGGTCATTGATTTTTACGGCAAAGGCGGCTATGGTAGAACTACTAGAAGAGAAACGGATGGGATAAGCGGTGACTACGTCGTTTGATATCCGGCTCGCGCGCGGGTCGGTGCTGACCGGCAAGTGGAAGAAGGGCCAGTACCGGGTGGAACGGCTGCTCGGCGAAGGGGCTAACGGCAAGGTTTATCTGGTCGAACACCTGGGTCGGCATTACGCGCTGAAGATAGGCGGAGATGCCGTCGACCTGCAGTCGGAAATCAATGTGCTGCAGAGCCTCGCTGTTCAAAAAAAGGGGGCTGAGCCCTTCCTGATCGCCGTGGATGATTTTCGCCATCAGGATGGCAAGGAATATCCGTTCTACGTAATGCGTTATGTCAAGGGGAGCAACCTGAACGAGTTCCTGCACAGGGAGGGGGCGGACTGGTTTCCGCTCATCGGCTTCCACCTGCTGGGAAGGCTTGCGGCGCTTCATGAAGCGGGCTGGGCTTTTGGCGATCTGAAGCAGGAGAATGTTATGGTCGGGGAATTCGGCCGTGTCGAGCTTGTCGATTACGGAGGTGTAACCGCTGCGGGCAAAAGCGTCAGGCAGTTCACAGAAATCTACGACAGGGGCTACTGGAATGGGGGCACGCGTACCGCTGAGGGCAGCTATGACCTCTTCTCGTTTGCTGTGCTCTGTATTCAGCAGTTTGAAGGAAAACGGCTACTGCAGCTGACCCAGACTCTGCTGCCCCAGAACAGGAATATAGAGGAGCTGCTTAAGTTGGCTGCGGCCAGTCCAACCTTGAAGCCGTTCAATGGTTGGCTTGATCAGGCGTTAAAGGGCGGATTTTCCAGCGCCCGGGAAGGGGCGGCTGCCTGGCAGCGGCTCATGTACGGGCCGGGCGTACGGATGCGCAGACAGAAGGGCAGCGGGTGGGTCAAGGGGCTGTTCACCGCTTCGATGGTTGTACTGGCTGCGACGGTGGTCTGGATGTTCGCAGAAGGCGTTATTCCTGACGGACTCTGGTAACACAGGGGCCGATGCTGATGGACGAGGGGCCAGCTGTTTGACTGATAGCGGGTTGGTGTAAATTTACAATAGAGTTACCGGGGTGTGATGTGGAGTCATGGAGGAACTGGTGAAACGTACTAAACAAGCGGCGCTGCAGGAAGGTCTCTGGAACTCGGGGGACACGATTGTAGTAGCGGTATCAGGCGGGCCGGATTCGACGGCATTGCTCCATGTGCTCCACCGGCTGGCTGAAGAAGAGAAGCTCAGATTGATTGCGGCGCATGTCAACCATGGCTTCCGGAAGGAAGAGTCCAGAGCGGAGGCGGATTTTGTTAAGCGCTTATGCCGCCAACTGCATATCCCATGCGAGATAACGGAGCTTGATATGCCGGCCGAGCTGGCTGCTGTCAGCGAGAATCCGCAGCTGGCCTCCCGCCGGCGGCGCTATGCGTTCCTGCACAAGGTTGCAGCGGCGCACGGAGCTTCCAAAATCGCACTTGCTCATCATGCAGACGATCAGGCCGAGACCGTGCTGATGCGGCTGCTCCGCGGGACAGGACTTGGCGGACTCTCTGGCATGGCGCCCATCCGCCGCGAAAAAAACGTGGAACTTATCCGGCCTTTTCTGCGTATGAACAAGACGGATATAATGGCTTACTGCCAGCAGACAGATATTGAATATTGTGAGGACAGCAGCAACACCCAACGGTATTATTTGCGCAACAAGCTGCGGCTTGATGTTCTCCCTTACCTGGAGACAATGAACCCCGGTGTACGCGAATCACTTGTCCGGCTGGCGGAGGTCAGCAGCGCCGAGCATGATTACATGCAGCGTCAGGCGGAAGCCGCGCTCCAGGAACACGCCGTGCGGACCGATGGGGGCTGGAAGCTCAAATGCAGTAATTTGGCCGGCCTCCACGTCGCTTTACAAAGGAGATTGATTAAACTAATATTAAACTATCTCACTATGGAGACGGAAACGATTTCCTTTGAGCGTATTGAGGAGATTCGGCTGTCCGCTGTTGATGAAGCACGAACCTCCTGGAGTCTGGATACAGGCGGCGGAGTGCGGTGTGTACGCGAGTATGATACACTGCGTTTCATTAAGGATAGCGGCAGCAGGGGCATGCCTATGGAGTTTGAATATTCCGTCATGCCAGAGCACAAGCGGCTGCTGATCGCCGAGACAGGAGAGGAGCTGCTGTTTGGTATCGGCAGGACAGAGCCCGGAAAGAACGACAACCATACATATGGCGGGAATGGCAGCGAAGTTTATTTTGATGCTGAGGCCGTCCGATTTCCTTTAACCGTCCGCAGCAGAAGACCTGGGGACCGGATGAGTGTTTTCGGTTTAAACGGCACCAAAAAAGTGCAAGATATGTTCGTTGACAGTAAGATCCCGACATCACGGAGAGACCGGGTTCCGCTTGTATGGGACGCCGAGGGAAGGCTGCTCTGGATACCTGGTGTTCGCAGATCTTCGGTGGCCCCGATCGTGGCTGGTACCGAGAGGCTTCTGCGGATTGTATGGTCGGGAGACACGGACAATGAAGAGTCCGGAGGCCGCATGGATGGAAGCGTGGATTCATAAAGATAAGTAGATAAGACATTGGGGGTTCCTAAGTTGCTGAATGATATTCAAGAAGTACTGTACGACGCCGAACAAATCCAGCAGAAGGTAAAGGAGCTGGGGGGACAGCTGAGCCGTGATTTTGAAGGACGGAATCCGCTTGTAATCTGTATTCTTAAGGGTGCTTTTATCTTCATGGCCGATTTGGTTAAGAATATGGATATTCCGCTGGAGCTTGATTTCATGGCGATATCCAGCTACGGGGCATCGACGAAGTCATCCGGAGTGGTCAAGATTATCAAGGACTTGGACACGCCGGTTGAAGGTCGTGACGTTCTGATTGTAGAGGATATCATCGACAGCGGTCTGACGCTCAGCTACCTTATTGATGTACTGGAGCGGCGAAATGCTAAGTCGGTAACTGTTGCAACGCTCTTTGACAAGCCGGCCGGCCGGACAGTGGATCTGGAGGCTGATTATACCGGTTTCACCCTACCGGACGCTTTTGTTGTCGGTTATGGCCTTGACTACGCCGAGCGGTACCGCAACCTGCCTCTCATCGGCATCCTGAAGCCGGAAGTTTACAGCAAATAGCAGCAATCATCGTACCAGGGATCATCCTTATCGGGTCTAATCCGGTTCTGTTGAGAATGGGAGACCTGCTATGGTAAAATATTTTAAGCGCCTTGAGAGGAGGTAGGGGATGAATCGGATCATCCGAAATACTGGATTTTATTTACTTATTTTTTTGGTGACCGTCGGGATCGTCCAGTTTATCAGCGGCCAGAACGATTCAACACAGGAGCTTTCATATGACGAGTTCCGTCAGGTACTTGCTGATAACAACGTCGAGGAAGTTACTCTGAAGTTTGACGGCTACACCTATTTGGTCACTGGTAAATATAGAACACAGCCGAGCGATGCAGAGAGTCTGCAATTTTTCTCACGTATGCCGGCTGAGGAGTACGCAACCGCGGAAGTTCAGAACTCTTCGGCTGCGAACGGGTTCAAATTTAATATGGAGAAGATGGAAGGCCAGAGCATCTGGCTGACATTCCTGACCTCCATTATACCGTTTGTGATCATCTTCATCCTGTTCTTCTTCTTAATTAATCAAGCACAGGGCGGCGGCGGTAAAGTCATGAACTTCGGCAAGAGCCGCGCGCGTCTTTATAATGAAGAGAAGAAACGGATTACATTTGAGGATGTGGCAGGGGCCGACGAAGAGAAGCAGGAGCTTGTCGAAGTCGTTGAGTTCCTGAAGGACCCGCGGAAGTTCAGCGCTGTTGGCGCACGTATTCCGAAGGGCGTACTGCTAGTAGGTCCTCCAGGTACCGGTAAAACGCTGCTTGCGCGTGCCGTAGCGGGTGAAGCAGGCGTTCCATTCTTCAGTATCTCCGGCTCCGACTTCGTTGAAATGTTCGTCGGTGTCGGCGCCTCCCGTGTTCGTGACTTGTTCGAGAACGCGAAGAAGAATGCGCCATGTATTATCTTTATCGATGAGATTGACGCCGTTGGACGTCAGCGGGGCGCAGGCCTTGGCGGCGGCCATGATGAGCGTGAGCAGACTCTTAACCAGCTGCTCGTTGAGATGGATGGCTTTGGTGCCAACGAGGGCATTATTATCGTTGCGGCAACGAACCGTCCGGACATTCTCGACCCGGCGCTGCTCCGTCCGGGCCGTTTCGACCGTCAGATTACAGTTGACCGCCCGGATGTTAAGGGCCGTGAAGCTGTTCTGAAGGTTCATGCGCGTAACAAGCCGCTCGCCAAGGACGTGAAGCTGGATGTTATCGCTAAGCGGACAACCGGTTTTACAGGAGCGGATCTTGAGAACCTCCTGAACGAGGCGGCGCTGCTCGCAGCACGCCGTAACAAGAAGGATATCGCCATGCAGGAAGTGGATGAAGCAATTGACCGTGTTATCGTAGGTACTGAGAAGCGCAGCCGCGTGATCAGCGACCGGGAGAAGCGAATCGTCGCTTTCCACGAAGCGGGTCATACCATTATCGGTTACTTCTTGGAGCATGCCGATATGGTTCATAAAGTAACGATTATCCCGCGCGGCCGTGCCGGCGGATATGTGATCATGCTTCCGAAGGAAGACCGGATGCTGGTTACAAAGCAGGAGCTTCTGGATAAGGTTACAGGCCTCTTGGGCGGGCGTGTAGCAGAAGAGCTCTTCATCGGCGAGATCGGCACTGGCGCATACAGTGACTTCAAGCAGGCAACGGGCATTGTCCGTAGCATGATTATGGAGTACGGCATGAGTGAGAAGCTTGGTCCGATGCAGTTCGGCAATTCGCAAGGCCAGGTGTTCCTGGGCCGCGATATTGGTCATGAACAGAATTATTCCGATGCGATTGCTTATGAGATTGACCAGGAAATGCAGAACCTGATCAACTACTGCTATACACGCGCGAAGGATCTCCTGAATGAGAAGAGCCGTGAGGTTACTTTGATTGCTGAGACGCTTCTTAAAGAAGAGACGCTGGAACTTGAGCAGATCAAGCGTCTAATCGATACCGGTTCGCTTGAAGGCGGCGACAGTGACGGTACTTCTTCCGGTGACACCCCAGAGGAGACCAGAGGCGAACCAACGATTGATACATTGGGCAACGTCAAGGTTCGGATTCAGAAGAAGGAACCTGGCAGCGACGCCACTCCAGGCGGCGATGATAATGGTAATGACGGAATGGATCCGCGGTAAACTGCAGATTCTCCAATAATAGAGGAAGAGCTTCCACCGAAAGGTAGAAGCTCTTTCCTTTTTTTGTTGAATGATGTTCAACAGGGCTAGGGCAGTTGTTTAACAACCATCAACAGCAAAACAAGCAGCGGCAGCACGGTTGCTGCTGTTCCTCCAATATTCCAGCGGCGGCTTGCAAGGCGGTAATCGTCACATAGAATACCAGATGTGAATGATTGCTGTGCCAGACGGAGCATCTGACGCTGAGCCGGAACCAATACGCCAAGCCACAGTATACCGGAGGTTAGGAACAGAAGGTAGGCCGCAGTCAGCCATGACCATTCCCACAACGAATATCCTCTTTCCTCGATCATCATGTGACCGGAGAACAGCAATAGTGATATGCCGGGCAGGGTAAAGACCAGATCAGCGCGGATAACGGATCGGGTGGCCAGCACTATGACGTCCGGATTCCCGCTGCGATCGGCACTTACCTTCCAGAAGGCCGTGATGAGGATATTGCCGATGAAGAGGACGGCACCGATCAGGTGAAGGACCAGCCAGAGATTCATCAAGGTATACATCTCCTTTATTATTGAGGTTTGTATTAAGTGTAAGATGCAGGGCCCTGCTCCCCAAGTGAAGGAAGTCATTATATAGGCTGACTGTAGTCCGGCTTGCAGATGACGATGGTCACGCAGCACACGAAAGTTATTGGAAGGGTAAGAAGGGCGAACTGCACCACAAATGGGGAGCAGTGCTCGTTCCTGCTTTCACAAGCGACCCCGTCCTTTTATTGACAGCCCCTACGGCGTTGTGTAAATTAGTTGTTAACCAATTGATTTTGCGGTCATTGGTCACACTAAACATCATCAGGGCATCTTTTGACGGGGGACACGAGCCCTTTGACATAATTAAGGAGTGGATGATCCATGGAAGCATTGGCTCTCGAGCGCAAGGCGGAACAGAACCGTGTACTTCGCGAGCGGCTTATGCAGCTGAAGAAAGAACGCAACGCCATTATTCTTGCTCATTATTACCAGCGTGACGAAATACAGGAGGTAGCCGATTTCCGTGGGGATTCTTTCCTTCTGGCACAGAAGGCTGCACAGACCGATGCGGAAACCATCGTGTTCTGCGGGGTCCACTTCATGGGTGAGAGCGCGAAGATTCTGGCCCCGAACAAGACGGTCATTATTCCTGACGAGCGTGCAGGATGTCCTATGGCAGATATGGTTAACGTAGACGGGCTGCGCAAGCTGAAGGCTCAGCATCCGAACGCAACGGTCGTCACTTACATCAATTCATCAGCTGAAATTAAAGCCGAAACGGACATCTGCTGTACTTCAGCAAATGCTGTGAAAGTTGTAAATTCAGTGGATTCGGACGAAGTGATCTGGGTTCCGGACAAGAACCTTGGTCATTACGTGCAGCAGCACACGGACAAGAAGATGATCATCTGGGAAGGCTACTGTAATACGCATGACATGCTGACGGTGAAAGATGTCGAAGAGATGAAAGCCAAGTATCCGGAGGCGCTCTTCGTTGTTCATCCCGAATGCCGCCCCGAGGTCGTCGAATTGGGCGACTTTGTAGGAAGCACGACGGCCATTCTCAAATTCTGCAAGGAGTCCAGTCATAAGCAGTTTATTGTGGGTACAGAGGACGGAACGGGCTACCAGCTTCGTTTGGACAGCCCGGACAAGGAATTCCACTTTGCGACCAAGTATCTGGTTTGCCCGAATATGAAGGTCAATAATTTGAAGAAGCTGGTTAAATGTCTCGAGACGATGCAGCCGCAGATTTATGTGCCGCCTCATATTGCAGATAAAGCTCGTCTGTCGCTGGAGCGTATGCTTCAGGTCAAATAATTGTCTTAATGGAGCTCGCTATATTCAATGCCAAAAACGGTGCTTACCCCTTCGCCGGGGTAAGCCGTTTACGCTTGTACGGAGGACTGTCATGATACCTAGATATCTGGTGGACGTCGAGCTGTCTCAGCTGCCCGTCATCGACAAAGATGTGATCGTTATCGGGGCCGGCATTGCCGGTCTTTTTACCGCTATTAAGGCAAGTGAACATAACTCAGTTTTGATGATTACGAAGAAATCGCTGCTTGACAGCAATACCCGTTATGCTCAGGGCGGGATCGCGGCGGTCATCTCAGATGAGGATTCACCGGCCTATCACAGGCAGGATACCCTGATTGCCGGTGCTGGGCTGTGCGCTCATGACGCCGTTGATGTACTGGTCCATGAAGGACCCGAGGGTGTGGCCGATCTGATCCAGATGGGAACACAGTTTGACCAGGAGGATGGGACTTACGCGCTGACTAAGGAAGGCGCACACAGCCAGCGGCGGATTCTTCATGCGAACGGGGATGCGACCGGCTATGAGATCGTTCGTGCCTTATCGGAGAAGATTAAGGATCATGATAACATTGAGTCGTGGGATGATCACTTTGTTATAGACCTGATTACACATGAAGGAGAATGCTGCGGGGCGCTGGTTCAAAAGCCGGATGGAGGGCGTGTCTATGTCCGGGGGAAGGCGACTGTGCTGTGTTCTGGCGGTGCTGGACAGCTTTACCGGTACACAACTAATCCGGATGTAGCAACCGGTGATGGTATAGCGATGGCGTACCGTGCGGGCGCTAACATTCGGGATGTGGAGTTTATCCAGTTCCATCCTACGGCACTTTGTTACCCTGGTGCCCCACGATTCCTGATCTCTGAAGCGGTTCGGGGTGAAGGTGCTGTGCTCCGTAATATTAAGGGAGAGCGCTTCATGGAACGGTATCATGAACAGCTGGAGCTCGCGCCAAGGGATGTGGTGGCTCGTGCAATTGTCAGTGAGATGGAGATTACAAAGTCTACCTTCGTGTACATAGATATAACACATGAATCGGCAGACCTTGTGAGGCGCCGCTTTCCGACCATTTACGAGTTCTGCCTAAATTACGGGCTCGATCTGACGACGGATTGGATTCCGGTTGCGCCGGCGGCCCATTACATGATGGGCGGGGTTAAGACCGATCTCAATGGGGAGACCAATATCAAGCGTCTCTTCGCATGCGGCGAGGTATCTTCCACCGGCGTTCATGGGGCGAACCGGCTGGCGAGTAACTCCTTGTCGGAAGCCATTGTGTTTGGACGCAGGATTGTACACCGGATCAACAACCTGGAGCCTCTATGTAAGGATGTGCCGTCAACACTTGAATCACCTGTACGGATGGCTTCCTCCATTCAGGCCGTTGTGGAGAAGCGGCTTAAGCTGCAAAAAATCATGGTCCGTTACTCAGGACTTCGGCGGGATGGAAACGGTTTGTCGAAGGGACTGGACGAGCTGAAGCGGCAGCTGCCGATTTTTCAGACGTTGTTGACCAAACGGGAGCAGTACGAATTTGCCAATCTGCTCACCTGTGCACTGCTGACGACGCAGGCGGCCCTTACCCGTGAGGAAAGCAGAGGCGCGCATTATCGGGATGATTTTCCGGAACGGGATGATTTGCTGTGGCGCAAGCACACTGTGCTGCATCGCGAACATGGCGTGACAGAGGAGCGGATAGACGATGTTTGAGTTGGACCGGTATCAAGACACGCTGCGGGAACAGATTAGAAGCTGGCTGGCTGAGGATATAGGCTATGGAGATGTGACGACTGAGTCGACGATCCCGCACGGCCACCAGTCCATAGCGATTATTCATGCCAAAGAGGGCGGAATTGTGGCTGGGCTGCCAATCGCCCGCCTTGTATTTGACATCGTGGATCCTTCACTTGCCTTTACTCCGAAGCAGGAGGACGGGCAGACAATTAGCAAGGGTGATGTGCTTGCTGAGGTGGCTGGGAGCACGCACAGTCTTCTGACGGGAGAGCGGCTGGCGCTTAACCTGCTGCAGCGTCTGTCCGGTATTGCGACCAAGACTCGCAAGTACGTGGAGGCAATTGAGGGGCTTCCGGTCCGTCTGGTTGATACCCGCAAGACTACGCCGGGACACCGTCTGCTGGAGAAGTACGCGGTACGGGTCGGCGGGGGAGCCAATCACCGGTTCGGCCTGTATGATGCCGTGATGATCAAGGACAATCATATCAAGGGCGCGGGAGGCATTACGGCGGCTGTCGCAGCAGCCCGGGCGAGGATCCCCCACACGATGACCATCGAGGTGGAGACCGAATCGCTTGAGCAGGTGCAGGAAGCGCTGCAGGCCGGAGCGGATATTATCATGCTTGATAATATGCCGCTTGAGCGTATGTCAGAAGCCTGCCGGATCATTCGTGCGTCAGCCCCGCACGTGCGGATCGAAGCATCCGGCGGCGTCCGGTTCGATACCATCCGGAAAATCGCCGAAACCGGTGTGGATATCATATCGGTAGGCGCACTAACTTACTCGTTTAATGCACTGGATATCAGTCTGGACCTGAACGAGAGGAAAACGGGGGCGTCTCTCTGATGATACTAGTTGTAGATGTAGGCAACACGAATATCGTGCTTGGAATTTACCGAAGCAGAGAGCTCCTTCACCATTGGCGGCTCAGTACCAACCGGTCAGCTACGGTTGATGAATACGGCATGATGATCCATAATTTATTTCACTTTGCGGATGTCTCGATGAAGGACATTGATGGCATTATGATTTCCTCCGTCGTGCCGCCGCTTATGCGCACATTGGAGCAGCTGTGCCACAAATATTTTGACAAGTCCCCTTATATTGTAGGACCGGGCATTAAGACGGGCTTGAATATACGGTATGAGAATCCGCGTGAGGTTGGAGCAGACCGAATCGTAAATGCGGTGGCGGCAATTGAGAAATACGGAACCCCATTAATCGTTGTTGATTTTGGCACAGCAACCACATTCGATTATATTGATGGAGAAGGCAATTATCTGGGCGGTGCCATTGTACCGGGCATAGGCATCTCGACTGAAGCGCTGTACCAGCGGGCAGCCAAGCTGCCGCGTATTGAGCTGGTAAAGCCGAAGAGTGTCATTGGGCGTAATCCGGTAACCTCAATGCAAGCAGGAATTATTTTCGGCTATGCCGGCCAGGTTGATGGAATCGTGAACCGGATTCGTGCGGAGTTTGGAACAGACCCGCGTGTGATCGCTACCGGTGGTCTGGCTGAGCTCATTGCGGGGGAATCATCCACAATTGAAGAGGTCGATCCGCTGCTTACGCTGGAGGGGCTTAGGATTATATATGAACGAAATATGGAATAGATATAACCAGGATGATGAAGGGAGTGGACAAGGATGGAAGATATATTGATTCGCGGGACAGCCTGGAATGGCAAGATCCGTGTATTTGCCTGCCGTGCTACCCATTTGGTTGATGAGCTGCGCCGGCGTCATGGCACGCTGCCTACCGCAACCGCAGCACTTGGCCGTACGGCGATAGCAGGAGCGATTATGGGTGCGATGCTCAAGGGCGAAGAGAAGCTGACTATACAGGTTAAAGGTGACGGCCCAATCGGGCAAATTGTTGTAGACGCCAATGCGCATGGAGAGGTACGTGGTTACGCAGACCATCCGCAGGTACACCTGGCAAGCAATGCACAGGGCAAGCTGGATGTAGCGGGAGCCGTCGGACGCTCTGGTCATATTCATATTATTAAGGATTTGGGCATGAAGGAGCCGTACCGGGGCAGTATTCCGATTATTTCCGGCGAGCTTGGTGAGGACTTTACGTATTACTTTGCTTCATCCGAGCAGACCCCGTCCGCTGTAGGGCTCGGTGTACTCGTAGATACAGACGGTTCTGTGCTGCAGGCAGGCGGCTTTATTGTGCAGCTGCTCCCGGGACTCACCGACGCAGATATTACAAGGCTCGAGCAGGCGCTCTCTGTAATGCCGCCGGTAACCGCTCTTCTCGACCAGGGGGAAACGCCAGAGGGCATTCTTCAGTTTGCGCTTGGAGATGATGTTCAAATTATGGACAGCATGCCGATCCGTTTTCAATGTAAATGCTCGCCTGAGCGTGTTGAGAAAACATTAATCAGTCTGGGTGAATCTGAGTTAAACCAGATTATCCATGAAGAAGGCAAGGCGCAGGTGGAATGCCATTTCTGTAATGAAACATACAAGTTTGACAAGCCGGAGCTTGAAAGGCTTCTTGAACATGCCAAACCAAAGCCGATGCAATAAACCGGCGGAGGGGCAAGTATGGGGAAAATACAACTGTTAAAGGCTGTAATCATCGCCCAGGCGCTGTGTATGATCGTGTTTTCCATCGTCGTGATGGTTAGAATGGTAAGGCCAGACTCAGCGCTTGGCGAAGGCGGTACGGATGAGGATAGCAGGCCGATTGCTCGGGTGGGGAAGCAGATTATAACGGCAGGTAACCTGCAGGTAGAGTTGATTAAGCAGCATGGCGAGTCTGTGCTCAAGCAGCTGATGCTGCGGGAAGCCGTCCGGCTTGAGGCTGAGGCGCTTAACTTGTCTGTCAGTCAGGATGAAGTACGTTCCGCACTGGAACAGGCGATGGAGGGCTATGATAGCGAGAGAGCCTTTTATGATGCGATGCGGGAGCAGCTGGGCATGAATGAGGAAGCGGTACGAGAGGATACAGAATACAGGCTTCTGCTCGAGAAGGTGGCTACGGCAGCCATTGAGGTGCCCGAAGAGGATGTGGAGGCTTATCTCGCGGAGCATCCCGAAGAGCTTGGGCCCTCGGAGAGGGTCACACTTTCCTGGATTGTGCGAAGCACAAAGCAGGAAGCATCAGACATATTGCAGCGGTGGCTGGAAGGAGAATCCTTCGAGACACTGGCCAGCGCTTATTCCATAGATGAGTTTACGGCGGATAATGGAGGCTGGATCGGCACGGTAGAGGCGAATGATGTCTACTTGGAGCCTGGAGTCAGGCAAGCCCTCCCTTCGATTGGAGTAGGTGAAGCCGGAGGACCGGTTCAGGTGGAACAAGGGTGGGCCGTACTGCTTGTACATGAGCGTACTCTAATCGAACGCCCGGATCGCGGCCTCGTGGAAGAAGAGGTTCGTAAGCAGCTGGCGCTTGAAGCGGCAACACCGCTGGCACAGCTGGAGAGCGAGCTGCTTGAGAAATATAATGGCGAAGTGCTGAAATGACCTTTGGGCCAGCTATCATAAGTACATCAGATTAGCAGCCAATTCCAAGCGGTAAAGTTGCTATTGACAACTTAAGCCCACGGTTATAAGATGAAGAAAGATGAAAACCAACTAATTTAGTCGGAAATAGGGAGGGCTCCAGGATGGCTAGAATTGTGAACAGTGTAACGGAACTCATTGGCGATACGCCGCTTGTACGTCTTAACCGTCTTGTACCGGAAGATAGTGCAGAGATTTACGTAAAGCTCGAATATCAAAACCCGGGTGCCAGCGTTAAAGACCGGATTGCAATCAGCATGATTGAGGTGGCCGAACAGGAAGGCCGCATTAAACCAGGTGATACAATTGTTGAGCCTACCAGCGGTAACACTGGGATCGGACTGGCTCTGGTAGCAGCTGCTAAAGGCTATAAGGCAATCCTTGTTATGCCTGAAACGATGAGTATTGAGCGCCGCAATCTGCTTCGTGCTTATGGAGCGGAGATCGTTCTTACACCGGGCGCAGAAGGTATGAACGGCGCGGTTCGCAAAGCTGAAGAGATTCAGCGCGAGAACCCAAGCTACTTCATGCCACAGCAGTTCAAGAACCAGGCGAACGTTAAGATTCACCGCGAAACGACAGGTCCCGAAATCGTGGAAGCTATCAACTCGCTGGACGGCAAGCTGGATGCTTTTGTCGCGGGTATTGGTACTGGCGGTACAATTACAGGCGCAGGCGAAGTGCTGAAGAAGAACTTTGAAGGTGTTAAGGTTTATGCGGTAGAGCCTGCAGCTTCCCCGCTGTTGTCGGGGGGTAACCCGGGTCCGCACAAGATTCAAGGTATTGGCGCCAACTTCGTGCCGGATATCCTGAACCGTGAAATCTATGACGGCGTCATCGCCGTCGAGAACGACGATGCTTTCGAGTATGCACGCCGTGCAGCGAAAGAAGAAGGCATTCTGTGCGGAATTTCATCAGGTGCAGCTATCTATGCCGCACTGAAAGTCGCGAAGGAGCTTGGCAAGGGCAAGCGTGTTGTCGCAGTAGTTCCAAGCAACGGCGAGCGTTACTTAAGCACGCCGCTCTTCAACTTCGAGAATTAAAGAACAGAAGTGCGAGCGTCCCCTATGGGTAAGGGGACGCTTTTCTTCATATTAAGCGATAGGGTATACTTATCAAAAATGGATACGAAAAGGTCCGTTCTGAGGAGGACAAGCCATGATTTTGGTCATCGACAACTATGACTCGTTCACCTATAACCTGGTCCAGTATTTGGGCGAGCTTGGCGAAGAGATTGTGGTCAAGCGCAATGATGAGATCGATTTGGACGGCGTAGCGGAATTAATGCCTGACCATCTGCTAATTTCTCCAGGTCCGTGTACGCCGAACGAAGCGGGCATCAGTCTTGCGCTGATTGAACGGTTTAAGGGGCAGATTCCTATAATGGGTGTATGTCTTGGCCATCAATCAATTGGCCAGGCATTCGGTGGGGAAGTCATCCGGGCAGATAATCTGATGCATGGCAAGACCTCCGAGATTCACCATGATGGTAAAGGAGTCTTCGCGGGGGTGCCGTCCCCGTTCACGGCTACGCGTTACCATTCTCTGATTGTGAAGAAGGAGACGCTTCCGGACTGCCTGGAGATCACGGCCGAAACCGCTGAGGGTGAAATTATGGGACTCCGTCACAAGGATTATCCGGTCGAAGGGGTACAGTTCCATCCCGAGTCCATTATCACCGATCATGGCATGCTGCTTCTGCGCAACTTCCTTCAGACAAAGGCAGGAGCTGCTTCTTGAGTCTTAAGGTAATGTATAACGGTTCTGTTGTAGACGCGAATGAAGCCGTGATCCCGGTTTATGATCACGGCTTTTTATACGGTATGGGGTTATTTGAGACCTTCAGGACATACAACGGCAAGCCTTACTTGCTGGATATGCACATGGAGCGCCTCAAGAACGGCTGCAGGGCACTCTTCATTGACTGCCGTTTGACAGCGGCAACGGTCCGTGAGTGGATCGCGGAGATTATGAAGGCAAATCAGCTGGAGGACGCTTATATCCGGCTGACTGTTACGGCGGGTAAGGCTGAGCTTGGTCTGCCGGCAGCGGATTATGATAGCCCGAATGTGCTGATCATAACCAAGCCGCTCCCGGCACTGCCGGAAGCGGCTTATGTCGAAGGTCGGGAGCTGTGGCTGCTGCAGACCCGGCGTAATACGCCGGAAACCGACATTCGTCTTAAGTCGCTGCATTATATGAATAATATTGTCGCAAAACGTGAACTCGCAGCTCTGGGAGCCGCGCCGGGGGCGGAAGGGCTTATGCTAACCCGCGAAGGCCTGCTTGCTGAAGGCATTGTGTCCAACCTCTTCTTCCTGCGCGGTGGAGTGGTATGCACACCGCACATCGACACTGGCATTTTGCCGGGAATTACTAGAGAGAAGGTTTTGGAGCTCGCGGCCGCGCTCGGATATCGAACGGAGGAAGGCTTTTATCGCTGGGACGATCTGCTGGAAGCTGAAGAAGTATGGATCACGAGCTCGATCCAAGAGGTGATGCCGATCTCGCGGCTTGTGGATCAGCAGGGAGATAAGGTTATAGTTGGAGAAGGGTATGCAGGTGAAGCTGCCACTAGGCTGATCGCCGCTTATCGGAAGACCACTAATGAGTGAGCTCAGCGGTGGATAGGCTAAGGTTTAGCGATACGTGAGAGCCAGCAGAGCGGACAGATGCATCAAGGAGGGAAGCACGATGACGGTCAGACCGGTATTTTACCGCCGCAGCTACAGGTGGGGACAAGCCTCGCTGGAGCTTGGGGAACGGACACTTGTGATGGGTATCTTGAACACGACGCCGGATTCCTTCTCAGACGGCGGCCGCTATACCCGGGTAGATGCCGCTGTGGAGCATGCCAGGGAGATGGTGGCTCAAGGCGCGGATATTATTGATATCGGCGGTGAATCGACCAGGCCCGGCAGTACACTAGTACCGCTGGAGGAGGAGCTTGCACGGGTCATCCCCATAGTTGAAGCGGTTCATAAGGCGCTGCCGCAAATTCCGATTTCCATTGATACGTATAAAGCGGAGACGGCCAGACAAGCGCTGGAAGCAGGGGCTCATATCATTAATGATGTATGGGGCCTTCAGGCAGACCCGGATATGGCCCGTATCGCTGCAGCAGCCAGCTGTCCGGTCATCATTGGTCATAACCGTGAGGCAGGGGGATATATCAATCTTGCTGCTGAAGTAGCCGCTGACCTGAAGAGGTCTATTCAGCATGCTTTGGAGACGGGAGTCCAGCAGGATCAGATCTGGGTGGACCCGGGAATTGGTTTTGCCAAGGATTATAATGATAACCTGCTCCTGATGGGGCAACTGGACGAGCTGTCGCAGCTGGGGTATCCGATTCTGCTCGGCACTTCACGTAAAAGGTTTATTCAACGGACACTTGATCTCCCTGCGAATGACGTTGTGGAGGGGACAGCTGCAACAACGGTTATGGGGATCATGCAGGGCTGCCAGCTAATACGGGTACACGACGTACAGGCGAATGTGCGTGCAGCTCGTATGGCGGATGCTGTAGTGTACCGGTTTGCTGACTTACGGTAGCAAGCGGCTGAATGAGGGTTTGACGGATAAGAACGGAGAGTGATGGCATATGGACAGAATGATTCTCAAAGGCATGCAGTTTTTTGGCTATCATGGGGTCATACCCGAGGAGAACAAGCTGGGCCAGCGGTTTGGCGTGGAGCTGGAGCTTCTGCTAGATTTGGAGCAGGCAGCTAATGCCGATGATATTGATACGACAGTGAATTACGCGGAGTTATATGAAGTGGTGAAAGCCGTTGTCGAAGGACCGCCGTCGAAATTAATCGAAGCTGTGGCTGGCCGTATTGCATCAGCTGTTCTGGACACTTATACTATTATCAATGAAGTGACTGTAAGGGTGACGAAGCCGCACCCGCCGTTTGATATCCATTTTGACGGGGTAACGGTTGAACTTCGCAGAAAGCGTGATAAAGATGGTACGATTATTCCCGCTTGATTATCCTGATAGTGGAGCAGGCGGCTCGGCAAGCGGCATAGAGCGGGAAGCTTACATTGCCCTCGGCACCAATCAAGGTGACCGGGGTGCTATGCTGTGCAGAGCACTTGACAGGCTATCGGCCCTCAGGGATGTGCGGGTAATCCGCGTGTCTGCTGTTTATGAGACCGATCCCGTAGGATATACCGAGCAGCCTGCTTTTCTCAATATGGTCGCAGCAGTGCAAACAACCCTGGAGCCTGACCAGCTCCTGCATGAACTGCTTAAGATCGAGCATGAGCTCGGGCGTGTCCGCGATATACGCTGGGGGCCGCGCACGATCGATTTGGATCTGCTGATGATGGAAGGCGTAACGATGACTACCGAACAGCTTACCATTCCACATCCCCGCATGATGGAGCGAGCCTTCGTTCTGGTTCCGCTTCGCGAGGTGCTGGATGAATCAATGCCTCAGTACGATGAAGTTGTAACGGCTGCACAGCAGGCATTGGGACAGGGAAAGGAAGGCATTGCACGATGGAATACGATCAATTGGCACAGCGCATCCGCGCTTTTCGAAAGTTAAAAGGATATACCCAGCAGCAGCTGGCTGAACGGCTCGGTGTTTCGGTGGCGGTACTTGGCTCTCTGGAGCGGGGAACACGCAAGCCCGAGACCAAGCTGATCGAAAGGATCGCCGAATCCCTCGGAGTTAGCTATGAAGAGCTGACGGCTGGCGGCTAGCGATAGGCGTAGTCGAATAAGGTTCAGGCTTTAGGAAAGGAGTATAAGGCACCATGTTGAAAATTGGAGACATCGAGATGAAGAACCAAGTGGTGCTGGCGCCGATGGCCGGGGTTTGCAATCCGGCTTTCCGCCTGATCGCCAAGGAGTTCGGAACCGGCCTGGTATGTGCGGAGATGGTTAGCGATAAAGCCATCCTGCATGGCAACAAACGGACAATGGAGATGCTGTATGTGGATGAGAGAGAGAAGCCTCTCAGCCTGCAAATATTCGGAGGCGACCGGGAAACGCTCGTGGAAGCAGCCAAGGTTGTGGATAAACAGACCAATGCTGATATTATCGATATCAACATGGGCTGTCCGGTACCCAAGGTCACGAAATGTGATGCGGGTGCACGCTGGCTGCTTGATCCGAATAAAATCTATGAGATGGTATCCGCTGTTGTCGATGCGGTCGATAAGCCGGTAACGGTTAAGATGCGTATTGGCTGGGACAGTGAGCATATCTTCGCAGTGGAAAATGCCCAGGCGGTTGAGCGTGCCGGGGGCATGGCGGTCAGTGTTCACGGCCGAACCAGGGAGCAGCTGTACACTGGTACCGCCAACTGGGATATCATTAAGGAAGTCAAGGAATCGGTATCTATCCCCGTGATCGGGAACGGCGATGTGTTTTCTCCAGAGGACGCGAAGCGGATACTCGAGCATACGGGTTGTGATGGCGTTATGATTGGTCGGGGCGCACTCGGCAATCCTTGGATGCTTTACCGGACCATTCATTATCTGACCGAGGGTGAACTGCTGCCAGATCCGGATCCATCGGAGAAAATGCGGATTGCTGTGCTGCACATGGATCGCTTGGTTGCGCTAAAAGGCGAATCCACGGCTGTCCGTGAGATGAGAAAGCATCTTGCTTGGTACCTCAAAGGACTGCCTGGCGCAGCTAGAGTCAAGGATGTCATTATGGAGGAGACGAGCCGGAATCAGATGGTGAAAATCCTAAATGATTATGTCCAGTCGCTTGATGAAGCCGGGGAAGCTGTTGTTCAATAATTAACAAGGCCGCGCGGCTTGCTGCGCGGCCTTTATGCTATGCGTAGCAGCCTGTCCGGCTGAATCATTCGTCGTATGGGAAGCTGCAGGGAAGATTATACGAAGCTGCTGGTTTTGGCTTAACAGCGCCTGCTTAAGCGGTTTCAGAAGCCATTTGGCTGTCATTGACATTTGGGCTGGATATGAAATATAATCATGCAATAACATTTGTCCCGCTATGGGATATGAGGATTTATACTCGATTACCGGCTGTAAGATCAGGCCGAAGGCACCTTGAAGTTAGGTGCGGTGATAAGGCAGCGGAAACGCTTTTTTTCAGGTCATGTCACGGGTTGGAGTCAATATATTAAGTAACAGTGAATTCATACAGAGTATGAAAATTTTGCACACGACAGGAGAATCGGTAAGATGAGCGATAAAGAGATCATTCTGACGCAGGACGGCTTGAAAAAGCTCGAAGAGGAGCTGGAAAATCTCAAGTCTGTCAAGCGCCGGGAAGTGGCTGAACGGATTAAGATCGCCATCGGCTACGGGGATATCAGCGAGAATTCCGAGTACGAGGATGCGAAGAATGAACAAGCCTTTATTGAAGGCCGGATCATTACCCTTGAGAAAATGCTGCGCAATGCGCGTATCATCAATAATGACGAAATCGATACGGATACGGTAAGCATCGGCTCCATTGTAACCGTTGAAGATGTAGAATTTAAGGATACGATGGAGTATGCCATTGTCGGCACGGCTGAGTCTGATCCGCTCCAAAATAAGATTTCCAATGAAAGTCCGGTCGGAAAAGCAATTTTGGGCAAGAAAAAGGGTACAATTGTAGAAGTAAACGTACCAGCCGGCGTCATTCAATATAAGATTATTGATATCAAAAAATAGCATCCTAGCGCATGCGTTCGGTTTTAGCCTCACCAAATGGATATGGTTCTGAACGACAAAGAAGCTTCCATACCGGAAGCTTTTTTTGGGACATGTGGGCATTTGGAACGGGTAGCAGAGAGAGGGAGATGATAACTGTGGATCTTAATCAGGGACAGGGCCAGGAACAGGAAGCCCAGGAGCTAAGTGAACTGCTTCAAATCAGACGCAACAAGTTGGACGAGCTTCGGGCTCTCGGGGTAGACCCGTTCGGGAAGAAATTTGAGCGGACACATCAGGCAAAAGAAATACTGGATGCTTATCAGGACGTCAGTAAAGAGCAGCTTGAGGAACAGGCAGTAGAAGTATCGCTGGCCGGCCGTATTATGCAGAAGCGGGGAATGGGCAAGGCATCATTCGCGCATATTCAGGACCTCTCCGGCAAGATTCAGATCTATGTCAGACAGGATACGGTGGACGAGAAGAAGTATCAGGCATTTGATCTGCTTGATCTCGGAGATATGGTGGGCATTAAGGGAACGGTATTCAAGACCAAGACCGGTGAGACGTCGGTTAAGGTGAAGGAGCTTGAAGTGATGACCAAATCGCTTCTGCCGCTTCCCGAGAAGTATCATGGCTTGAAGGATGTGGAGCTGCGCTACCGCCAGCGCTATGTAGACCTCATTGTAAATCCGGATGTGCGTCAGACCTTTGTTGCCCGTTCGCGAATTATTCAGTCGATGCGCCGTTACCTGGATTCACTCGGATACCTGGAGGTTGAAACGCCGACCCTTCATACGATTGCCGGGGGAGCTGCAGCCCGTCCGTTTATTACGCATCATAATGCGCTGGATATGCAGCTGTACATGCGCATTGCGATTGAGCTCCATCTTAAGCGCTTGATTGTGGGCGGCCTAGAGAAGGTCTATGAGATTGGCAGGGTATACCGCAACGAGGGAATTTCAACCCGGCATAACCCGGAGTTTACGATGATTGAGCTGTATGAAGCTTATGCGGATTATAAGGACATCATGGCGTTAACCGAAAATCTGATCGCCCATATCGCCAAGGAAGTACTCGGAACGACAACGATTACATATCAGGGCCAGCAGGTTGACTTGGCACCGCCATGGCGCCGTGTCTCAATGGTTGATTTGGTTAAGGAGCTGACTGGCGTTGATTTCAGTATCCAGATGACGGATGAAGAAGCTCATGCCCTTGCCAAGGAGCATAAAGTACCGGTAGAGCCGCATATGACTTTTGGTCATATTCTTAACGCCTTCTTCGAGACGTTCGCAGAGCATACCTTGATTCAACCAACATTCGTTACCGGACATCCGGTGGCGATCTCACCGCTTGCGAAGAAGAATGAGGAAGATCCAAGGTTCACGGACCGCTTCGAGCTGTTTATTGTTGCGCGTGAGCATGCGAATGCGTTCACAGAGCTTAATGACCCGATTGATCAGCGTGAACGGTTTGAAGCTCAGCTTGTGGAACGTGAGCATGGCAATGATGAAGCACATGAGATGGATGAAGATTTTATCCGTGCTCTGGAGTACGGCATGCCGCCAACAGGCGGGCTCGGCATTGGTGTGGACAGGCTGGTTATGCTGCTTACCGATGCACCATCTATACGTGATATTCTGCTGTTCCCGCATATGCGTTCGGAAGAATAACAGGATGCTGCCCCAATTGCGGGGCAGCTTTTTCTTATAATAGATATCACTCCGTACGGTGATAAACTTTTTTGAATAAAAAGCTTGCATTCAGTTAGACA
>NZ_JAKGAO010000030.1 GCF_021532315.1 Paenibacillus tarimensis | reverse complement strand
TAAGGCTGGGCTGTGATGGGGAGGGAAATATTAAGTACCGAAGGTCATGGGCTCACACTGCCAAGAAAAGCCTCTAGCCAGGCGAAGGTGCCCGTACCGCAAACCGACACAGGTAGGCGAGCAGAGCATGCTAAGGCGCGCGGAAGAACTCTCGTTAAGGAACTCGGCAAAATGACCCCGTAACTTCGGGAGAAGGGGTGCCTCGGTAGGGTGAATAGCCCGAGGGGGCCGCAGTGAAAAGGCCCAAGCGACTGTTTAGCAAAAACACAGGTCTGTGCGAAGCCGCAAGGCGAAGTATACGGGCTGACGCCTGCCCGGTGCTGGAAGGTTAAGGGGAGCGGTTAGGGGTAACCCGAAGCTGTGAACCGAAGCCCCAGTAAACGGCGGCCGTAACTATAACGGTCCTAAGGTAGCGAAATTCCTTGTCAGGTAAATTCTGACCCGCACGAATGGCGTAACGACTTGGGCGCTGTCTCAACGAGAGATCCGGTGAAATTTTAATACCTGTGAAGATGCAGGTTACCCGCGACAAGACGGAAAGACCCCATGGAGCTTTACTGCAGCTTGATATTGGACTTTGGTACGATCTGTACAGGATAGGTGGGAGCCTGGGAAGCCGGAGCGCCAGCTTCGGTGGAGGCGCCGTTGGGATACCACCCTGATCGTATCGGAGTTCTAACCTGCTACCGTGAAACCGGTAGAGGGACCGTGTCAGGTGGGCAGTTTGACTGGGGCGGTCGCCTCCTAAAGAGTAACGGAGGCGCCCCAAGGTTCCCTCAGAATGGTTGGAAATCATTCGGAGAGTGCAAAGGCATAAGGGAGCTTGACTGCGAGACCTACAAGTCGAGCAGGGACGAAAGTCGGGCTTAGTGATCCGGTGGTACCGCATGGAAGGGCCATCGCTCAACGGATAAAAGCTACCCTGGGGATAACAGGCTTATCTCCCCCAAGAGTCCACATCGACGGGGAGGTTTGGCACCTCGATGTCGGCTCATCGCATCCTGGGGCTGAAGTAGGTCCCAAGGGTTGGGCTGTTCGCCCATTAAAGCGGTACGCGAGCTGGGTTCAGAACGTCGTGAGACAGTTCGGTCCCTATCTGTCGCGGGCGCAGGAAATTTGAGAGGAGCTGTCCTTAGTACGAGAGGACCGGGATGGACGTACCGCTGGTGTACCAGTTGTTCCGCCAGGAGCACCGCTGGGTAGCCAAGTACGGACGGGATAAGCGCTGAAAGCATCTAAGCGTGAAGCCCCCCTCAAGATGAGATTTCCCAATTTAGTAAGACCCC
>NZ_JAKGAO010000003.1 GCF_021532315.1 Paenibacillus tarimensis | reverse complement strand
TGAAGCCGATTCTTCATCTTTCTAATCATCAATGCTTCAGCAAGGCCTGCGGGCCGCTTCGGCAGGATGCTTATTGTCGGCACTCCGCTTAAATTCTTCGAGCAGATGAATGGTCTCTTCAGCCGTCCTGCACTTCCACAGCTGCTCCAGAAGCTCTTCGCTGTCGCTCCGGCACGTGCTGAGAAGCCTTTCCTTCACTGGCAAAATCGCGTGCGCAGACATACTGAGCTCATCGACATTCAAACCCAGCCACACCGGGAGGGCACGAAGATCCCCTGCCATCTCCCCGCACACCCCCACATGAATACCCTTGCGTTTGGCTGCTTCCACCGTCGCTTTCAGCATGCGCAGAACGGCCGGATGGAAAGGCTGGTACATATGCGAGATTTTCTCATTCATCCGGTCGACAGCGAGGGCAAACTGCACAAGATCATTGGTTCCAATACTAAAGAAATCCACTTCCTCCGCCAGAAAATCCGCAATGCTGACCGCTGCCGGCAGCTCGATCATAATTCCGTTCTCGATCGCCGGGTTGAATGGCTTTCCTTCCTGCTTCAGCTCATCTTTAACCTCTTCCAGTACGGCCTTGGCCGCCCTTACTTCCTCCACGGAAGAGATAAGCGGATACATGACCTTTACATTGCCGTAGGCACTGGCCCTCAGAATCGCCCGCAGCTGTGTCTTGAACAGATCTTTACGATCCAGACAGATACGGATCGCGCGGTAGCCGAGGAACGGGTTGTCTTCCTCCTCCAGTTCGAAATAATCCAGCTGCTTGTCTCCGCCTATATCCAGGGTACGGATAATAAGAGGCTTGCCATTCAGCTGCTCTGCTACCGTTTTATAAACATCGTACTGCTCCTCTTCCAGAGGGAACCTGTTGCGGTCCATATACAGAAATTCCGTTCGGAACAAACCTACGCCGTGTGCTCCAACCTGAAGGGCCACCTCCAGCTCCTTCAATGAGCTGATATTGGCGCCAAGCTCCAGCTCTTTGCCGTCAGGTGTCATGGCCTGGACACCGGCGAGGCTCTTCAGGCGGTTCTGATACTCGGCCTGCAGCTGCTGCTGCGTTGTATAACTGGCGATTTCTTCCTCGGAGGGATCCGTAATGACCCTCCCCGTATCACCATCCAATACGACTAGATCCCCTGTTTCGATTAATTCCTCCAGCTGCGGGTCAAGCCCCACCACGAGCGGTATGCCAAGTGCCCGTGCCATAATGGCCGAGTGGGATGTTGTGCTTCCTGCAATCGTGGCAATGCCAAGTACATGCTTCGGATTGAGGTGGGCAAGCTGGGATGGCGAAATCTCCCGTGCCACCAGAATGAAGGGCTGTGTATCGGACGGAAGTGTAATTTCCGGCGCGCCAAGCAAATGCTTCAGCAGCCGGTTGCCGACATCCTTGATGTCCAGCGCCCGCTCCTTCATATATTCATCATCCAGTAAATCAAACATTGTGACAAAGTGGTCGATTGCCTCCTTAACCGCAACCTCAGCCGCTTTGTACTGGCGTTTGATAATGCCCTGTATCTCATTCATAAAGACCGGATCGCTCAGTATGGCCAGATGTGCATCGAAGATATTACGCTCCTCCGTGCCCACCACTTCCGCAAGCTCATCCTTGATCTGTTCAATTTCGTCCTTGGATGTGCGTATTCCCTCATATAAACGGTCAAATTCCTTCGCCAGGTCCGATACATCGATTTTTTGATCCGGCAGTTCCCATTCCCAATTTGGAAGCACGAACGATTTACCGATGGCAATTCCTGAAGAAGCTCCTATCCCTTGCATCATTGTCTATCTCCTCCACCATTGCTCTCTTCCAATACGACCGACATAACGGATGCCTGGCCTTTCTTGACGCCTTTAAAAGGAGCAAAGCTCCAAGAACGAACCCGGTCAGGGTTCGTGATAATCATCGGCGTGGCAAGCGACTTGCACTGCTCTCTTACCGCCAGCAGATCGAAGCGAATCAACAGCTGGCCCGGAACAACCTCATCCCCTACTTCGACATAACTGCTGAAGCCCTCTCCCTGCAGGTGGGAAGTATCGATTCCGATGTGCAGCAGCACATCCAGTCCCTCCGGCGTCCGAATGCCGATCGCATGCTTGGTTGGGTACAAGTTGATCACCTGACCCTTAACCGGCGATACCACCTCGCCACGCTCCGGCATAAAGGCCACTCCCTCTCCGACGAGCTTGGCAGCAAAAATCTCATCCGGCACCTCGGTCAACGGCATCATCCTGCCCTGCACTGGGGAGCTGAACAGCACCCTAGCCAGGTCCCGCTTCAGCACCTTGACCATCTCTTCCCGGATCAGCTCCGAGAACGTGCCGAATACGACCTGAACATTGCCCCCTCCAAGCCGGATAACGCCGGCTGCGCCAAGACTGCGCAGCGCATTGATATCAAGCTGCTTATCGTTGACCAGCTTGAGCCGCAGGCGGGTGATGCAGGCTTCCATCTGGACAATGTTGTCCTTGCCGCCAATTGCCTGCAGAATAAGCGGGGCGCGGTAAGGAATGTCACCGGCCCACTCATCAAGCTGGGAGCCTTCCTCACGCCCGGGCGTCGGCAGTCGAAACCGGCGGATCGCCCACCGGAACAGCACATAATAGAGTATACCGGAAGCCAGTCCAACCGGGATGAGCAGCAGGCCTTTAGTGGACAAGTGAAGGTTAATGATATAATCAAACGCCCCTCCCGAGAAGGAAAAGCCGTGCCGGATGCCAAGCTCATACGTAACCCACATAACAACACCAGACAAGGCGGCATGCACGACATACAGGAATGGCGCCACAAACATAAAGGCGAATTCAACCGGTTCTGTCACCCCTGTCAAAAAGGATGACAAGGCTGCCGACAGAAAGGTCTTGCGGATTTTCGGCTTTAAATCCTCACGCGCCTCCTGGATAATAGCCAATGCGATTGCCGGAAGTGCAAACATCATAACGGGGTACATACCGCCCATGTATGCCCCTGCAGCAGGGTCACCGGCGAAGAAACGCGGCAGGTCACCATATACCATGGAGCCGTTCTCCGTCGTATAGCTGCCAACCTGAAACCAGAACGCATGACTCACGAGATGATGAAGCCCGAAAACAACGAGTATCCGGTATACAAAGCCGAATAAAAACACGCCAAAGCCGCCAGCCGATTCGACAGATTGGCCAAGCAGGAGCATTCCGTCCTGCACCGCCGGGGCTATTTGGACCATAATGATCGAGAAGGCCACCGACATAAAGCTGACAAATAGCGGCACAAACCTTGGCCCGCCAAAAAACTGTATGTATTCGGGCAGCTTGAACTCCTTGAAACGCTCATAGCTGTACCCCGCCATAATGCCAATCAGCACGCCGATCAGCACGGTTGGCTGGATCTCCAGACCACTATAAGAGCCAGTAACCGCCGTATAAATGAACATGCCTGATAAAGCGGCCATCCCGGCCGAACCGGCATTGCCGGTCAGCCCCATCGCCACACCGAGCGCAAACAGGAACGGCAGCACATAGAAGATCATGTCGCCAGATTGCGATAGATGCAGCGCCATGGATGCCATTCCCCATGATTCCCAGGGAAGCTGGCTCAAGCTCAGGAAAACCGCGGCAGCGGGAAGGGCAATCATCGGAAGCATGAGTGCTCTGCCAAACTGCTGCAAATTGCCGATCAACTACACCCTCTCCCCCCTACACCAGCATATGCCGGATTGTTTAACGTCTATTACGATGGTAAGCGTTCACACTTGGTTTGTCAAAAGAAATACGGCGGTACCGTGTGTGGCCCGCCGCATCATAAATGGTTCCGGTTTCTGCTTATTTAGAAACGGTTTTGGAAACCAGTGTTGGAAAAGCCTCCGGTAAAGCCGCCTGTTTGGCCAAACTGGGAACCGGTTGATTGTCCCGCTTGATAACCCGCGTGCTGGATAACCGGACCATCCTGCTCCCGTGCATTCGTAGCACGGTATACTGGGTTTTGAGGAGTTATCGCACCCTGGGACTGCTGGAAGCCGCCGCCGAATTGGGACGATTGGTAAGATTGGCCCGTGCCTTGGTTTTGGAACACTTGGTTTACAGGGCTGCGCGACTCTTGGCCGGCTTGGAAGCCAAACTGGGAGATCACAGGCTGCTGGCTGTTTGTAAAGCTCTGCTGTTGGAACGAAGGTTCCTGCTGACGGAACTGCTGCTGCTGATGTTGGCCAGCAGTCAGACCTGCGTGGTTCAGCACAGGGTTTGTTTGGCCGAAGCTTGGCTGGTTGCTGCCAAAGTTCGACTGGCCGGCAGTCAGGCCCGTATGTGCAATAACCGGGTTTTGGAAGCCAGGATTGAACTGTTGGCTTGCCTGTCCGCTGAAGCTTTGCTGCTGCTGATTTCCGCCCTGGAAACCAGCTTGGGATGTTACAGGGCTTGCGATTGCCGAATTTTTCAGCTGTCCTTGATACTGAGATTGAACAAATCCAGCCGGCTGGTATCTGTTCGATTGGCCAAACGATTGGTTACCTTGGAACGAGTTTTGCTGATACATGCGGGAAAGCCTCCTTGAAGAGAGGAATAGTCTCCAATATCCGGTTGTCCCGGCAACTTGAAGCCTCTCTTATTGTAGGAGTTCAACGCACATTTTATCCAAAGCTATGAACTGAATTTACCTTTCGGCAGCAAAATGGAGTCCTCCACCTTGATACAGCGGTCCATAACCACATCCATTCCTGCACGGGCTGCTGTATCCGCTACCTCATCGCTGTAGATGCCAAGCTGCAGCCAGATCGATTTTGCGCCGATTGCTGCCGCTTCCTCCGCTACAGGCGGACAGTGCTCGCTTCTTCGGAATACATTCACCATATCAACGGGAAACGGAATGTCCGACAATGACGGATAACACGTCTCTCCCAGAATGCGGTCTGCGTTCGGATTGACCGGCACGATCCGGTAACCCTTCGCCTGCATCGCTTTTGATACCATATGAGAGGTGCGTTCCGGATTATCCGACAAGCCTACCACAGCAATTGTATTCGTACGCTCCAGCAGCGCCTTAATCTCCTCGCGTGACGGCATCACATAGCTCATCAGACTCTCTCCTTTCCCTTTCAAGCTGCTGTACTAAGCTTCAATCCATTCCACATTGGCACCGAGCGCCCTGAGATGATCGAAGTAGATCGGATAAGATTTGGCAACATGATGCGCGTCATGAATCCGGATTGGCGCTTTGGCGCGCAGGCCGACTACCGTAAGCGCCATAATCACCCTGTGGTCATAGTGCGCATCGATCTCCACTCCGCCTTCAACCCCCTCCGGACGGCCATGAACGATAATCTCACTCTGCCGCTCTTCAACACGGGCGCCTGCCTTGCGCAGTTCAGCAAGATAGTCTGTAATCCGGTCACACTCCTTGTAACGCAGGTTTTCCACGTTATAGAAGCGGGAAGTACCCTCCGCAAAGACAGCCGCCGCCACCATAGCCAGCACAGCATCGGTAGCCGCGTCTCCGTCGAATTCCAGCGCTTTGAGCTTTCCGTTGCCCTTAACGTTCACAACGCCGTTATGATGTGTTAATGGCACCTCCATCATTCGCAGGACATCAACAATCGCGCGCTCCCCCTGCTTGCTATTCTCCTCCAGCCGGTGAATCGTCACATCCGACTCCGTAACCGCAGCTGCCGCAAGCACAGCCGCAGAGCCCGGATAGTCACCCTGCACAGTATAGGATTGAGCCTTGTAGGTCTGGCCGCCTGGAATCCGGTAGTGCATCAAATCATCACTAGCGTGGATGACAATTCCGGCCTGCTCCAGTACCTCAAGCGTCTGGCCGACCACTACCTTGGACTTCAGATCATGCAGCACTTCAATTTCACTGTCTTCGGCCAGCAGCGGGGTAAGGAACAAGAGCGAGCTCAGGAACTGCGAGCTCACGCTGCCGGATACCTTAATCTTGCCGCCCCTTGCTTGTCCCCCGCGAATCGTTATCGGGAGCTTGCCCTCCCTGTGCTCTACTTCTACACCCATCTGCTGCAGAGCGTCAATCAGGTCATCATGCGGCCGCTTGCCAAGAGAGTCCGGGTATACATTAATAAAGGTTACCTCCGGCGACAATGCCGCAATGGACATCAGAAAACGAAGCACCGCTCCTGCATTGCCGACATTCAGCTCCTTGACATCCTTTGGGGAGCCGCCAAACCCAGTAATGACGATCTTCTCTTCATCTTCCTCAACAATTGCGCCCAGGTCACGTATACAGCGGCGCATCGCATCACTGTCTTCGCTGTGGGCCGGATAGTAAATTGTGCTGGTTCCTTCAGCCAAAGCTGCGACAAGCAGATAGCGTGTCGTGTAGTTTTTAGAGGAAAGAGCCTGAATTTCGCCGCTCAGCCTGGAGGTTGGGGTTACAAGTACGTCCATTTCGATCGCATCTCCTTCGATATTAACAAAATATATGTATGCGTTACTTAAGCTTGCATTAACGGTTGAATGAGTCCCTCGAGGCGACCCAGGCTTCCTGAATACGATCCGCTACCCGCTCAGGCGTCAAATCAGTCGTATCAATGATCAGGTGAGCAAAATCATAAGCGCTTCTGCGCGACTCGAGCAGACTTCTCACACGGTGTTCAACATCACCCTCAAGAAGCGGCCTCCCCTTGTCGTGCCGCACGCGTGCTATGATGTGCTCTGCGTCTGCCTTCAGGGCAGCAACGAAACCGTTCTCCAGCATGATGGACCGGTTGGCCTCAGCCAGTACCGCTCCGCCTCCTGTTGCGATCACCGACGGGCTATCAGCTGTCATGGCAGAAGCCAGCACCTCCGATTCTACCTTCCGGAAATACGCTTCCCCTCTAGCCGCGAAAATATCGGCAATCGTGCGTCCTTCCCGGGCTGTGACTGCTGCGTCCAAATCGATTGCCGGAAGACCGAGACGCTCCTCCAAAACCTTGGCTACCGTTGATTTGCCGGTGCCCATAAAGCCGATCAGTACGATTTTGCTCGGTTTGTCCATCCTGTCACCACCGGTGTCCAAAGTATTTCGCTTTATCATACCACAGCGGCAAAGCAGCGGGCAATGATGTGTTTTTTATTAAACTGTGTATAAAATTCAGTATTTTGCCGTATGGATGGTATTATCTTGTAAACCCGGAGTGAGAGCCGCATGTCCCATCCCTTTGAACATCCCGCAGACAAAAGATTGCAACAAATTCTTAATCCCGATCATCCGCTGTGCAAAGAGGATGTCATATGGATGCTTGATTATATTAAAAAGAAAGTGGCTGACGGAGATCCGGTATTATCGGATCTTCCGCAGCCACAGTTGTTGAAAACATTCAGCTATTTTGCAGAAGCGGCTATGCTTCTCATCCATCGGAGACCAGGCTCCGAGCAGGAGATCAACCGCCTCCGCAGCCAGCTAACCGAGTCGGTTAGAGATATCCGGCATTAGCTGTTCGAGGAATCACCCATCCATTCAAAATGGAAGCTTCCTTCTTTGTCCAGACGCTTGAATGTATGAGCGCCGAAATAGTCGCGCTGAGCCTGCAGCAGATTCGCCGGCAGGCGTTCCGTACGGTAGCTGTCATAGTATGCAAGCGCGCTTGCAAAGCCAGGAACCGGAATACCGTATGCAACAGCTGTTGACACGACTTCACGCCATGCGTTCTGGTAGTTTTGCACAATGTTCTGGAAGTAGGAATCCAGCAGCAGGTTGCGCAGCTCAGGATCCTTGTCATAAGCGTCCTTGATGTTCTGCAGGAAGCGTGCACGAATGATGCAGCCGCCGCGGAAGATCATCGCGATATCGCCGTAGCGCAGATTCCAGCCGTACTCTTCGGAAGCGGCACGCATTTGCGCGAAGCCCTGAGCGTACGAGCAGATCTTGGAAGCAAACAGCGCTTTACGTACGGCTTCAATGAAGGCATTCTTATCGCCCTGGTAGGCAGTAGTTTCAGGTCCCTTCAGCAGCTTGCTTGCCGCTACGCGCTCTTCCTTCATCGCGGAGAGGAAACGGGAGAATACCGATTCGGTAATAATCGACAGCGGAACACCGAGATCCAGCGAGCTCTGGCTTGTCCACTTGCCTGTACCCTTCTGGCCGGCCGAGTCAAGAATTACATCTACCATCGGCTTGCCTGTCTCCGGATCGTACTTGGAGAAGATATCAGCCGTGATCTCAATGAGGTAGCTGTCCAGCTCACCTTTGTTCCACTCGCTGAAAATATTATGCAGCTCTTCAGTTGATACGCCCAGCACCGATTTCAGCAGGTGATACGCTTCACAGATCAGCTGCATGTCGCCGTACTCAATTCCGTTGTGAACCATCTTAACGTAGTGGCCGGCACCGTCTGGTCCGATATAGGTACAGCAAGCGTCATCGCCGACTTTAGCGGAGATTGCTGTAAGAATCGGTTCAACCAGCTTATAAGCTGATTCTTGTCCGCCCGGCATGATGGATGGGCCTTTCAGCGCGCCTTCCTCACCGCCGGATACGCCCGTTCCGATAAAGCGGAAGCCTTTTGCCTCCAGCTCCTTGCTTCTGCGCTGCGTGTCAGGGAAATATGCGTTGCCGCCGTCAATAATGATGTCGCCTTCGTCGAGAAGAGGAACAAGCGCGTCAATAGTGGCGTCCGTGCCTGCGCCTGCCTGTACCATGATCAGAATTTTGCGTGGCGTTTCAAGGGACTCCACGAACTCCTCGATCGTATATGTAGGGTGAAGATTCTTGCCGGCCGCTTCCTTCATCACGTCATCCGTCTTCTCCCGCGAACGGTTGAAGATTGATACTGTGAAACCTCTGCTTTCGATATTGAGCGCCAGGTTCCGGCCCATAACGGCCATACCGATGACACCGATTTGCTGTTTCGCCATGTCGTTTCTTCCATCCTTTTTTAGAATCATTATTTTTTACAATAACCTCATTTTACTCTTTTTGCGGGCAGATGAAAACCGTTATTCGCTTTTTTTATCAGAAATTTTCCGACTTATCAACGCGGAATAGAAAACAATTGAATTTTACCCCTTTCACGCCTTTCTGAATCACTCCTTCGATTATCCCCTTTTTTTACTCTGCCCTCCATGCTGCTTTCTAACCTCTTAACCACTTCTTATTCCGCTGCAAAATAATAATAAGCCGCCCGTGATCCCGCTGGCCCATAGCTGGGCCGCAGTCACCCTGACGGCTTTCAACTCCATTCATCATAGCTGCTCAAATCTCCAGCTGGAGCATTTCGCAGCGAAGGCGGGACAGCTTCTCCTTGATTTTCTCCGCATCCTCCAAGCGCCCCTGTTGCACAGCTTCATGCAGGGAGGCCAGCTCATAATCCAGTTCTATCAGCACGACAGGGATTCGCTCCTCCGCCCGCTTGGATTGAAATGCCTTGATCATTTCCTCCGTTGTTATCGTCGTCTTCTTCTGATAGATGATTCTGTGTTCCATACCGGACACCTCCACTAATCGAATGATTTCGCCAAACATAATGTTTTCTATTACAATCTGCCTGTCTTTCATCCGCTTCACAACCGCATGGCCGCGTGCGTCATTGATCAATTTCTCAAGCAGAGCGGACAGCTTCTCATCCTTTATAATGTAGTCGCCTATCATTTTGAAACGGTCATGGATCCGCTCGAACCGGAGCTTCACAAGCTTGCGTCCCGTACGGATGGATACGAAGAACTGGGTATCGTTTTCACTCCAGTACAGCGAATACCCCGACTGGATCAGATCCTTGACCAGATGATGAATTTGCCGTCTGTCAAATCGTATCTCCAAATTGCAATATTCAACCTCATAGCTCTTGTTCACGGCAATTCCTCCCCTAAAATGAACGATTTGACGAAATGTTCTGACAATTTGCTTTTACTTTTATCTTATACTTCACTTTATGATCTGGCAACTTGGTTTATTGACTATTTTTTAACCCGAAAGGCCATTGTCCTATCAGGAAAAGTGCAAAAAGAGGACTGACCCGTCCTCCGACGGTAGTCAATCCTCCTTCTGGCCGCATTAGCTGCTGACCGATTAATGCTCTTGGTTCTCAGTGGGCGGAAGCTTTCTGTGCAGGCTGGAGAATGGATGCCCCAACAGCCAGCATGAAAGCAGCAGCCAAAAGCAGTATGCCCAGATTTATGCCAATCCCGCCAAACTGGACGCCAGCTGACAGGTCTTCTACTGCTTTGATCGCCCAGCGCTGCGGAGTAAAGTAGGACAGCTTCTGCATGAACGGCGGCATGAAGCCGACCGGCCAAAAGCAGCCGCCAATCATACAGGTCGGTATCACAATGAGATTATTCATATGACCGAGCTGTGCTGTGCTGCGCACAAGCCCCGCTATTGCCGTCGTCAGGCTGACGGCTGTAATCAGGAAGCATTCCAGCACGACAAACAGCGTCAGAGGCGGCACGCCGAAATCATATTGCAGCACATAACGGGCGAGGAGAATAATCGCAGCAAGCTGCAGTGTTCCCAGCACCAGGCAGCCCAGGAAGTTACCCACAGCGATCTCGAGAGAACGGACAGGCGCGGCAAACATGCGCATCATAGTCCGGTTATTCCGGTCATCTACAATACCGCTGACGGCCTGGCTCGCCAGGATCATCATAAACAGCACCATCATGCCGATCACCAGCACAAAGCCATTATCTGCGGCAGTAACGACCACCCTTTCCTCCACATCAATTGAAGCAGCGTGGCGAAGCTGCTGGACGGCCTGAAAAGCCTGCACCGCCTCCTCTCCGCCTGCAGCAGTAGCCACTGCCGCCATTCCGGCTAGCCGTTCTGCTTCGGCTTCAAGATCAAGCACCAGAGCCGCATTCCACAGCTGCTCGCTCTTCCGGTATACCTGCACCTGAATGGATTGCCCTTCAAGCAGCCGGGCGGTATATTGAGCCGGAATATATAGAGCGGCGTCCGCTTCACCCGCACTGACCGCTTCTTGCAGCTGCCCGGCTGTTTTGTGCTCAGCGTGCTCAATCCGGTATAATGGCTGATCTGCGATGGCGGACAGGAGCGCTTCACCGGCGTACCCGTTATCTTCGTTTTGAACGAGAATAACAGCCTGTTCACTGGAAGCATGGCCAAACAAGGAAACAATGGCGGCTATGACGGCAACCGGAATCAGGACGAGTGTAATAAGTCCTTTGCGCGTGCCGGCCGTTCGTCTAACCACACCCCAGGCTATTGTAAGAACATTCACTTACACCACCGCCTTTCGGATTCTTGTCAGCATGAGCAGAATGAATCCAGCTGCGATCGCCGCAAGCACCAGCAAAGGCTGCTGCAGCTCGCTCCATACTCCGCCGGTCATGACCGTTTTCAGCAGCTCATTCGCCCAGTGGTTGATCGTAAAGCGGCCGGCCGTCTCAATTACAGGTCCCAATCCTGCCATCATCCCGCCACTAAGAAAAGTCATAATGACGGCAACCATGGAGAAGACAGACTCAACTGCCTTCCGGCTTCTCACGATCGACGCAATGATAACGGACAGACATATCGCTGATAAGGAAGTTAACAGTACGGTCAGCAGAATTACTCCATAGTTCCCTCCCCAATCGACTCCGTAGACGTAGCGGGTAAACAATACGATCACTGCAGATTGAATAACCGCGATAATGATATACGCAATAAATTTGCCAAGCAGGAAAGAACTCAGCGTCAGTGGCAGGGATAGTAAACGCGACAGCGTACCGTACTCCTTCTCCTCCATCATGCTGATGGCGGCAGCCATACCGGAGAAGAGAAGGAACATTACCAGATAGGCAGACGCATAATACTGTAGAGAGGATACCGGACCAAACTCTGCATTGCCGTTTGCCACGATAGTGCCGGTCTGTACATAACCCTCCTCAGGCACCTCCCTCTCAGGAATAGGAACGCCCATTGCTTCTGACAGATATCCGGTTTCAAACTGTCCGGTGAGCTTGCTCAGTACAGTTTCGGCAGCCATATTACGCTCCATCAGCTTGCCGGGGTAGGTCACAATCTTCCCGCTCCCTGCCATAAACTGCTCTGTAAAATCCGCGGGCACGGCTATGCCGTAATCACTGGCACCTGCCCGGATATCCTTCTCCACTTCATCTTGGGAAGAAACCATTTTCACCTGGATATGCTCGCCTGTTTCATCTGCTTCAAAAAACTCCCTCGACCGCTCGCCAAGCATTCCGTCATCACCGATGTAGACGGTAACATCAACCGGGCGGATTGTCGTGTCGAGTCCATAACCCAGCAGAAATATAAGCAGCAGCGGCAGTGCGAAGAGCATAAGCAGAACTGACCGCATCCTGGTCATACGCAGCAGTTCGTATAGGGTGGAATAAATTGCCGTTCTCATTCGTCACTCATCCTTCCTTCCATTCATCGCACATGAGAAGCACCAGCCCGCTTATCCGTCCCGCAGAGAGCGTCCGGTCAGCTGAAGGAACAGGCTCTCCAAATCCGGCTCCTCGCGGGTCAGCTTCAGAAGAGCCAGGCCATGCTTGCCGAGTATGAACAGAATGTCCTGCAGATAAGTGCCCGCTTCACTAAGTCCCAGCTCCAGAGTATGGCCTTCCAGCTCACGCAGCGAGCTTACGCGGGGGTGCCGCCTGATTTCTGCCACCGCTTCCTCAGAGCCCCGGTCAGTCTGAAGAATGAGCTTGCTCTCCTGTCCGGTCAGCCTGCCAAGCTCCTCCTTGTCGCCCAGCGCGATCAGCCTCCCGCCATCCATGATGCCTACCCTTGTGCTTATCGCCTCGACTTCCTCCATATAGTGACTGGTGTAGATGATGGTTGAACCCAGACGATTGAGCTCCCTTACCGATTCCAGGATGTGATTGCGCGACTGCGGATCAATGCCGACTGTCGGCTCATCCATAATGATCAGCTTGGGACGGTGCATGATCGCACACGCAATGTTAAGTCTCCGCTTCATACCGCCGGAGAAAGTCGAAGGCCTGCCATTGTCATGTTCCAGAAGTCCTGTAAAATCCAGCGCTTCCTCCACGCGTTCCCGCAGCTCCTTCCCCCGCAGCCCGTACAGCCTGCCGAAGAAGGTGACATTCTCTCGTGCTGTAAATTGCTCATAGATCGCCAGCTCCTGCGGTACCAGGCCAATTCTGCGTTTGATGTCGAGCGGCCGCTTTGCTACATTGTAGCCATCCACGGTAATTGTACCGGCATCTGACTTCAGCAGACCGGCCAGCATATGAATAGTTGTACTTTTACCGGCGCCATTAGGCCCGAGCAGTCCAAATACTTCACCTTCCCGGATTGAGAGCGTCAAATGGTTGACACTCATCTTCGTTCCATAGCTTTTGACCACTTCCTCAAAATGCACGAACGACATCGCAATGCCCCCTTCAAAAATCCATTCTGCTGTATGCCCCGTTTATCCAAGCAGCAATACAGTTATTGTATCGGCTTATGGGGCATGCGGCAGCTGTCCTTGGTCACCAATCCCCTCCTCTTCGTATGACTAAAGTCACATTGGCCCCGGAATGTGCGCCTGTATGGTATAATAGTCCAATATGAATGATTAAGACGGGCCGGAGGAAAGCATGTCAATTCTTGTATGGATACGTAATGCGTTAATCATACTGCCTGCCGTTATAACCGTCCTTATTACGGACCTGATGGACTACAGCTTCTATATATGCACCCTGCTCAGCCTGCTCCTGCTTGTACGCGTCATAGCCCTAATCCCTTCCGCCGCCGCCCTTCTGCTGCCCGTAGAGATTGTCGTTCACGGCATATTTGCGGTATCTTACGGTGGTGTTCTCTACCTTACCCTGCTCTCCAGTCTGATCGCTCTGTTTCAGCATACAAGAAGCGGTCCATATCTGCTCCTCCTCGGAGCTCTTGGCTGGGCTGCCTTGTTTACAGCAGTTCATGGCATGGAGCCTGCCATGCAGTGGTCCGCCCATATCAGCTGGCTGAGCGCTGCGGCCCTGCTGGCTGCCATGCGCAAGGTACAATCCGAAGGCAAAAGGCTGGAGAGCGAGCTGCTCTCGCTCAGCCGCAAACAGGAGAATCTTGAGCTCACCCGCAGACGGATCATTATAGATGCCCGCGCTGTCGAGCAGCATGCTCAGGCACAAGAACGGAACCGGATCGCTCACGAGCTCCATGATGATCTCGGTCACCGTCTAATCCGCCTTAAAATGATGATGGAAGCCGGACTTCAGCTTCTGACTGCTGATCCCGTGAAAGGGCGCAGCATGATGGAGCAGGTACGCGGCCAGCTGGAGGAAAGCATGGAGAACATGCGGCGCACCGTCCGCAGGCTCCGCCCCGTTGGCTCTGAGCAGGCCCGGCAGTATGCGCTGGACCGGCTGATTGCGAATGCTGCGAGAGATCTGCAGATTGAAGTCTTCTTCCGGCTTGAGGGACGCCCGTTCCCGCTGTACCCGAGTCTTGAATACACCCTATACTGCAACGCACAGGAAGCCATCACGAATGCCGTCCGCCACGGCGGGGCAAATGAGGTTACTGTCACTCTGCGGTACACAGCGGATGTGATTGTGATGGAAGTAGCCAACAACGGACGTGTGCCCGACAGCCACGCCATCCGGCGGGGTCTTGGACTTCGCGCCATGGAAGAACGTCTTGCCTTGTTCGGTGGCAGGCTGGAGATCTCGTGCGAGCCTCCATTCCGCATCTTGTCCGTCGTTCCTCATCGAGAACAAACCAATTACCGTGCAAGAGAGGAGCATACAGGATGATTAATGTGCTAATAGCGGATGATGATCCGTTCATCAGAGAGAGTCTGAAGGTAATCCTTGATTTAGACCCTGAGCTGCATGTTGCCGCAGTGTGCAGCAATGGCGAGGAGGCAGCCAGGACAGCTACCGGGCATGCGGGCATTGATGTGGTGCTAATGGATATCCGGATGCCTGTCTGTGACGGGGTGAAAGGGACGAAGATGCTGAAAGCGCTGGGTCGTCCGCCAGCTGTCCTGATCCTGACCACCTTTGACGATGATGATTATATTGCTGAGGCAATCCGCAACGGCGCGAACGGCTATCTGCTCAAAAATGTACCCCCTGCCCGCATTATCGCAGGCATTAAGACGGTACATCAGGGCGAAATGCTCGTTCATCCCGATATCGCCCGCAAGCTGGCCGGGATGATCGGCGTACGGACAGATGCTTCCGGGGCGAATCAATCCGATACCGGCTGGGAGGAGCATGCCGCCAAGCGGCTCAGGGAACTGGGGCTCACACCTGCTGAGCAGACAATCGTCCGCCATATCGCAGAGGGACAGTCCAATAAGGAAATTGCCGCTGCCCTGTTTTTGAGCGAGGGCACCATTAAGAACTACATATCCGAAATCCTGGGCAAGCTGGAGCTGCGGGACCGTACTCAAATCGCCATATTTTATTTAAAGATGAAGCCGTAATCAGCTTGATTCAAGTATCCATTGACGATACGATATAGGATAACAGACCGAACCGGCCGTGTGAGCCGGTACGAATAAGGAGTGTCAGCATGAGCATCAATACGGAAGCAGTACCTTTTAGCGGTTTTACACAGGAAGACTTTGACGTATTTACAATTCCCGGGCTTGAGGCCCGTATGGAGGCGCTTATCGCCCGTGTCCGCCCCAAGCTCCATATGCTCGGCGACCGGCTCGCCCCATTCCTCAGCATGCAGTGCGGAGAAGAAATGTTTGCCCACGTTGCCAAGCATGCGCGCCGCACAATCAACCCGCCAAAGGACACTTGGGTCGCATTTGCAAATAACAAGCGGGGCTACAAGGCTCACCCGCATTTTCAGATTGGCATGTTTGATACCCATCTGTTCATTCAGTTTGCCATTATCTATGAAGCGGTCAACAAAGGAACATTCGCCGCTCATGCACTGGGTAAGCTTGATGAAATCCGCGCCCTTGTACCGGAACAGTATGTATGGTCAGGCGACCATACCATCCCGGATGCCGCCCCGCACAGCAGCATGCAGGAGGAAGAGCTGACAAGCCTTATCAAACGCCTGCAAACGGTCAAAGCCTCAGAAATTCTGTGCGGCATTCACATCAAGCGCGATGATCCCCTGGCCGCAGACGGCGAGGCTCTGATTGCCAAAGCGGAAGAAACCTTCGAAACGCTGATGCCCCTGTACCGTATGGCATTCTAAGCTGACCGCGATAAGGTAGCCGTTAGCTGACGCTTGCCTGTAACAGGAAGAAGCTGTTCCGATGACCATAACGGCTTGGAAAGTCCCTTCAACACAGTGCTAACAAATAGAAACCGTTTCTAAGTAAATGGGAGTGTTGCCGCCATTTACGGAAGAAACGGTTTCTTTGTACATTTTAGATTGCAATCAATCAACGTCATCTATTATCGGGCTGTATCACGGAATCAAGGTGACCGCGTTATTTGATTCTATTATGCCGCCGCCATGTGCTCAGACCTCTCCTCCCGGCGCTGTTTGGCCGATTTGCGGAAGTACATTAATTCATAGATTACCGGCACGACGACCAAGGTAAGCACGGTTGCGACAGCCAGACCGCCGATGACAACAATGGCCAGCGATTGTGAGACGATGCTCCCACTCTCTGATGTGCCGAATACAAGCGGCAGCATGGCACAGATGGTTGCAATTGCGGTCATCAGAATCGGTCGCATACGGGTGCCTGCAGCTTCCAGCAGCGCTTCTCGGATGGACATTGTTTCCTCGTTCTGCTTCACCCGGTCAATCAGCACAATAGCATTCGTAACGACGACGCCGATCAGCATCAGAGCACCGAACGCTGCGGTAAAGTCAGGCGTTACGCCGCTGATAATCAAGCCCAGCACGGCTCCGATCGCAGCCAGCGGCAGCGAGAAAAGAATGGCGAGCGGCGCGCGCAGCGTACGGAAAGTTACCACCATAATCAGGTAGACGATCATAATTGACACCAACGCTGTCATACCCAGCTGTGCAAAATCGCTCGCTTGCTCGGCAGAGGCACCGCCGCTTAGCAGCGTTACTCCCGCAGGCAGCTCTACTTCATCTGCCGCTTTAGTAATTGCGGCGCCAACGATGGACAGCTTATCAGGATCTGCTGCTGCTGTGACACGGATATATGTCTCCCCGTTCTTATGGAAATATGTGCTGGGTTCTTCTGAACGGACGAGCTTCGCTACCGAATGAAGCGGTGCCGGGCCCACGCCGGTCATGACCGTTAATTTGCTCAGCTCGTTCTCTGTTTTGGGGTTTACCACAGGCTCAAGGAATACATCCATCTTAGCGGTCCCTGTCTGAAGGGTTCCGATCGGCATGCGGTTCAGCATGCCCTGAAGCTGCAGCGCTATGTCTGCCGCTTGAGCCTTCACCGGATCAACCTCAAAGGTGTACACCGATTTTTTCTGCTCCTGATTTGTCTTAACCTTCAGCACGCCCTCGATGCTTTGAAGTTTGTCAGAAATTCTGGCTGCCGCTTCAGACCGGGCCTCCTCTGTCCCGCCTGTCACATCAATATAGACCTCGCTTGAGCTTCCGCCCGACATCATGCTCATGGCACTGGCAGTGAGCTCTGCCCCCGGATACTCACCGGCCTGCCCCATAATGCGCTCAATCAGCTTGTCGGCATCCGCCCCCTTGCGAACCGACAGCTGGTAGGTGACCAGCGTGGACGAGCCAACCGAGCCCATCTTGGCACTTTCTTCGCTGTTTCCAAGCGACATCGCAAGCCATTCGCGCTCAGGCTGGTTAACCAGGAACGCTTCAAGTCTTGCGCCTTCAGCAGCTACCTTCTCCTTCGGTGTCTCAGCCGGGTACTCCAGTTTCACAAGGAGAGATTCAGCATTGGAGGTATCAAGCGCTCCCTTAGGAAGCATCATATAGCCGGCAATCGAACCGATGAACAGCAGACTGGCAACCGTAAGGGGCAGCCACTTCCTGTTCAGGTTCCAGGACAGAAATGCGGTAAACCGCCGGGATGGCTCGTGCTCCTTTAGTGTCGTATTCTTCAGGAATACAGCGCTGAGAAGAGGAACAACAGTTAAAGCAACCAGCAGTGATGCAAGCAATGAATAGGAAACCGTGAGTGCGAAAGGCAGCAGGAACGACTGAAGTGAGCCGCGCAGCAGTCCCATTGGCAGGAAAACAGCCACAGTTGTCAGTGTGGACGATGTAATCGCCGTTGCTACCTCTCTGGTAGCCTCGGTTACCAGTGAAATCAAGAAGGCTTCTTTCTGAAGCCTGCGGTAAATATTTTCGATGACTACAATGCTGTCATCCACCAGACGACCGACCGCAACAGCCACCCCGCCAAGCGTAATAATATTCAGAGTAACACCAGATAAGTGCAGCAGATACAACGTGATGCCAAGTGATAACGGGATGGACACGATCGTTACGATTGTCGCCCGGAAATTCCGCATGAAGAGCAGAATAACGATGGTGGCGAACAACGCGCCGAGCAGTACCTCACGAAGCATGCTGTTCACGGAATGAACAACCTGATCTGCTGTACTCATCAGCACCTTTACCTGAACACCATCAAGCTCTTCCGTCAGCCTGGAAGCAGTCTCTTCCACATCCTTGCCTACGGCAACTGCATTGGCATTCAGCCCCTTGGATACCGTAATCAGAAGCGCGTTTTGACCATCAATTCGTGTTACGGATTCCTGCTCATTCGTAACCGCCACCTTCGCTACCTGGTCCAAACTAATACCAGGGGCAACCGGCAGCTTGGCAAGTGTCGACGCGTCCGATATATCTGATACGACCTTAACATTACCCGTAACCCCCGAGATTGTTCTCTCCCCGATTGCGGCCGAGAGATCACGACCCTGCAGAACCCCCATTAAGGCCTGGAACGGTACGCCGAGTTCAGCAAGCTTGGCAGGATCCGCGGTCACCGTTACGGACGGCTGTGTTTTGCCGCTGAGCTGAATGTGACCGGCGCCTTCGATCTGCTGCATTTCTTCCATCACCTTGGCTTCGAGCTCCTGCTTGGCCGCGTCGCTTAACCCCTCATCAAAAACCATGGTTACCCAGGAGATGGGGATCATTGAAGTATTCAGCTGAACAACGTATGGCTTTGATACCTGGTCGGGCAGTGAGACTGCATTTACCGCCTTCTCCACATCCGCTGCTGCCTGCTTCATATCCGTTTTGGAATCAAACATGATATCCACCTGCGAGTAGCCGTCCCCTGAGGCGGAATACATATCCGTCTTCCCCTTGATGAAGCTGACCGCCTGCTCAATCGGAGCTGTCACGCCCGTTTCCATCGACTTCGCATCATAGCCCGGGCCGATTGTTGTAACCGTGACCGATGGGTTATCTGCTTCCGGTAGAAATTCCATGGGCAGCATCAGATAACTAAACACTCCCGCGACAAGCGCCATCACCACAACCAGTGACATCGCTGCCTTGTTCTTGAAAGACCACTTCGTTAACCAGCTCATACTAAGCTATCCCCTCTCACTCTTTCCAAATCGGTTATGTATGGATGGGCGGTAAAGCCTTTACCCGGAATGCTGCAGCCTATCGCCGGTCGCTCTGCTTTTCCCTCGCCCTAGGTAATAGCTTACTAGCTTCCCGAACTGCCCGAAAACATCCGAGGACGGGTTTTGTCGAAGACTGCAGGCGGGTTTTATCACCCGTCTTAAGGCGGGGAGCTTACAGGACCACAGTAGAGCTGGATGTAAATTTATGGAATACAAAAAAAAGACTGCTCCTTAGTGCAGCCTGCAGCGGCTCTAAGGAGCAATCTTCTAACCAGCCTCTATTTAATCACAATTAAATCACAGCCGACATCTTGTTATTCTAAGCAATTTGGGAATTTGCCTGATCCTCGCTCTTATCCAGGGCGCGGAAGCGGGAGAGCAGCACCAGCGCAGCCAGCGACAGTGCACCTCCAACAATAAGCGGCAGCCGCAGCTCGACCCTGAACAGGCCGGCTGCGATTAATGGTCCGGCTATACGGCCGAGACTGTCCATCGATGAGCTGAGACCTGCCGCAACCCCTTGTCCCACCGTTGTCTTTTGGGTGATCAGCGAGGTCACACACGGGCGGATCAGCGCATTGCCAACCCCGAAGACGGCAAGATACAAGGTAGCCGTCCACAGCTCGTAGGCCGTGATCAGAAGGAAGAAGCCAGCCGCTGATATTATCAAGCCTGCTGCGATATATGCCGGCTCCTGGCCTTTCTTGATGTATCTCCGTACAACTCCGCCTTGTACAAGTGCGCCAACAACGCCGCAGATAAAGAACATAATACCGAATTGATACGGCGTAACATCAAACCGCCTCATACCGAAGAACTGAAGCGTCGACTCCAGGCCTGCCAGTGAGAAGGTGACGAAGAAAGCAAGCAGATAAAGATATTTCAGCGGTCCTGTGAAGGCCGTCCAGCGGGAAGTCGGCGTCTCAGTGCGGGAGCGCCGCTTCTCGGGAGGAAGCGATTCCTTAAGAACGGCAAAGGCGGTGATGAACAGCAAAGCCGACAAGCCGGCCGCTGTATAGAACGGCGTCTCAAGCGAAATCCGGCTGAGCATGCCGCCCACACCCGGCCCGATTGTAAAGCCGAGTCCAATGGACATGCCGACAAGTCCCATGCCTTTGGTCCGGTGTTCAGCCGGCGTTATGTCAGCGACGTAAGCGACGATAACCGAGGTTACGGCACCCGAGAACAAGCCGCCAAGCACACGTGAAGCGTACATTAGCGGCAGATGGTCCGAAGCAAGGCCGAAGAGCAGGAAGCTTGCTGCAAATCCCGCTATACCGGTCATAATAATCGGACGCCGGCCGATCTTGTCAGACAAGCCGCCCCACAGCGGGGACAGCAAGAATGATACCGCCGAGTAGATGGACAGCATCAAGGCATTATGTATCTCCGCATTGCCGGGGTCGACGTGAACGACCAGTTCCGGCATGACCGGAATAATAATGCCAAACCCTATAAAAACAGTCATCAGAATGACCATAACAACCGCAAGCTGCTTATTCAACATGTCTATTTCCCTCCATCCAAGCTATCGTACCATAACCGGACGCCGATGAGAAATGAACAAATGAAGAACAAACAGGATGAACAAGACGATCCCACTTATCATAAACGGGGCATGCGGTCCAAGATAATCCCACATCTTTCCTGAGAGGATAGAGCCGAGTACCGTACCAGCGCCCTCGATCGTCAGGAAAAAGCCCCAGACCGCTCCGCGTTCCTCTTTAGGGATAGCATAGGCGATCAAAGCGTTCCATGCCGGAATAATGCAGGCGTAGCCAAGCCCAATAACCGCAATCACAATAAGCGCCAGCTTGGCATCCCGGACAAATCCAAGCAGCGGCAGCGAGATTGCCGTCACGAGAAAGCCGGCATGGAGAAACCGGGCTGTTCCCACCCGGTCCACCCACTTTCCGACCGGAATCAGCCCGAGTACCGTCACCGCCCCGCCGGCTGTCAGGTACAAACTGTACTCCTGCGGCGACAGAAGGAGGACGTTGCGGGCAAACAGAGTCAGCACCGGTATCAGAAGGCCAAGGGCGAAGGTTTGGGCGAACATGGCCGGATACAGCAGCCGGCTTGCCTTCACGGTCCTCCTCACACGATCCAGGTAGGCAGCGAAAAGCCTCAGAACACCTCGGTGCGACTGCTTGTCCCCTTCAGCGGCGGCGCTGGCTTCCTGTACAGCTTTATTCACCTGCGTCCCTGGAGCCTGAGCTGTGCCTTCCTCCGAAGCCGTCTTCCGACTCCGGCCGGGCAAGAACAGCGCGACGAATAACACAACCGCCATAAAAGCAAGCAGCAGAATAAAGGCCGGCGTGAAGGATTGAATGATGAAGAAATTAATGACGATCGGGCCGCAGCCGACCCCTGTCAGCCAGGCCATATACACAACACTCATTATAATGCCGCTTGCCTCATAACCCGACACGGCTGTCGCGCCTGTAATCACACAGGGCCACAAGGGCGAGGTCCCAAGGCCAAGAAGCGCACATGCCAGCATAAGCCAGCCTGCCTGATCCGACACCGCCATAATAATGACGGACAGCAGAGTGAGCAGCACACCCGTAAGCATGACCAACCGGTAGCCGATCCGGTCGATAATGAAGCCGAGCGGACTCCGGAGCACATTATCACCGATATACTGGCATGCGAGCGCCCATCCGATAACATAAGCCGACAGGCCGAGCGCCGACTCCATATAGACGGGAAGCACCGATATCAGCAGCGCCCCCTTGACGAATTCCACGCCGAACATGATCAGCAGCAGCTGGATAACAAATGGCGAGCGAAGCACGCTTTTCTTGGTTTGAGCTAGAACAGGCTCCATAGCCTTGCTCCTTTCGTATCGTGAATTGGTCGTCCACTTTCAAGACAAACTTGCAATCCCCCCTGTTTTTGCTATACTCAAGCTTGTTTAATGAGAACCTTAAGAGAAAGGCTGGGATGCTGCGATGGATCATCAGGCCACACCGCTGTTTTCTGCACTCCGCCGTCATGCGGAGCAAAATCCCGTACAATTCCATATACCCGGACATAAGAAAGGGACAGGCAGCGACCCCGAGTTCCGCTCTTTCATCGGGGATAATGCCCTGTCGATTGATTTAATTAATATTGCGCCTCTGGATGACCTCCACCAGCCTACCGGCGTCATACAGGAAGCCCAGAAGCTTGCCGCCGATGCATTCGGTGCTGATTATACCTTTTTCTCCGTACAGGGCACAAGCGGCGCCATCATGACGATGATTCTGACCGTATGCTCGCCGGGGGATAAGATTATTGTGCCTCGCAACGTGCACAAATCAATTATGTCGGCTATTATTTTTGCCGGCGCCCGCCCTGTCTTTATTTCACCAGCGCGGGACGAGAATCTCGGAATTGACCACGGCATTACCCTGCGCTCGGTCCGCCGCGCCCTGTCGCGCCATCCCGACGCCAAGGCCGTAGTTGTAATTAATCCTACCTACTTTGGGATATGTGCGAACCTGAAGGAAATCGTCGAACTGGTCCACAGCTACAATATACCAGTACTGGTGGATGAAGCTCACGGGGTGCTCATCCACTTCCACGAGGATCTCCCGATGTCCGCCATGCAGGCTGGCGCCGATATGGCCGCAACAAGCGTGCATAAATTAGGCGGCTCGATGACACAGAGCTCGGTCCTGAATGTAAAAGCCGGAAGAATTAATCCGCAGCGCGTTCAGACCATTATAAGCATGCTCACAACGACTTCTACCTCCTATATCCTGCTTGCTTCGCTCGATACGTCGAGAAGGCATCTCGCGCTCCACGGCCACGAGCTGGCGGAGCAGGCGATTGGACTGGCTAAGGAAGCGAGAGAAGCCATCAATCAGATCCCGGGCTTATACTGCTTCGGAGATGATATATTAGGCGATGAGGCTACCTTTGACTACGATCCTACAAAGCTTACCATTCATGTCCGCCTTCTTGGCATAACAGGATATGAGACCGAGAACTGGCTCCGTGAGCACTACAACCTGGAGGTTGAGCTCAGTGACATGTATAACATTCTGTGCCTGGTGACGCCGGGGGATAACCGCGAGTCTATCAATACGCTTCTCGCCGCTCTGCGTCAGCTGTCCGAGCAATTCTACCAGGTCAATGAGGTTCAGGAGCTCGTGGTCAAGATACCAGAGATCCCACAGCTGTCGCTGACGCCAAGGGATGCCTTCTACGCCGAGACGGAAGTTGTGCCATTCCGTGAATCAGCCGGGCGTATTATTGCGGAATTCATCTATGTATATCCGCCTGGAATTCCAATCCTGCTTCCGGGAGAAGTTATCTCCCAGCAGAATATTGACTACATTGTCGACCACGTTGAGGTCGGGCTGCCGGTTAAGGGTCCTGAAGACCGCAGCATTGAGTTTGTAAAGGTTATTGTCGAGGAAAATGCGATCTTCTGACCGTTCGCGATGAAGAAATGTCTGTCCCAACATGCGAGGCTGACCGGAGCGTTAGAAAACCGGCCAGCCTCGCTTTTTTATTTTCCGCATGTCCAAGGTCTTGGGTTAAGCGCTTAAAATGATTGCCACGTATTGGAAAAGGTAGTATTATGTTGTTGGAGGTGGCCGCCAATGAGTCAGAGCGCTTACATATAATTCAGGCAGCTCGGATGGGAGTATGAGGCTGCCGCATATCCTTATACAATTGCGCAAATAAAATAAGACTGTACAGACCGGGAGAACACCCGGCTATACAGCCTAATTGAGTACTGCCTATACTGCTCAGGTTGAACCTTAGTTCTCCTGCTTGGCAATTTCCTCGTAAATTTTCGTAACGCGTTCCCATTCCTCGTCATCCTCAATACCAACAAGAAACGCCTCGTCGTTCTCTTCCTCAATACGGAAGATTACGCCGTCAGCCTCAGGATCGTTGCGGTCCAGCAGAACGGCATATACCATTTCCTCGGACTCAAACGTGTAAACCATTACCATTTCACGTTCGTTGCCTTCTTCATCCGTTACAACAAATACATGATCCTCATGCTCATGATCATGTCCGCAGCCGCAATCATCTCCATGTTTATGCTCTTCAGTCATGGGAAACCCTCTTTTCACAAGTTTTATCACACGTATCGTAACATTTAGGCCGTCCCGGGTCAAACAAGCGAGCGTTCGTCTGATAACAAGAGACTGTTCCACGTTCTGCGATGATCGCCAGTGCCTTATTCGGCAATAATAAGCTTTTCCGATACGACCTTCCACTCGTCACCGTCAGGCTTCATGTAAAACCGGACCTTGTAGCTTCCCCCAGCTTCAAAGGCATAGCGGATATCCTTCGTCCGGAACCAGAAATTATCCTTCTGTGAATTGACATCCTGCGACTGGATTAGCTCCTCCCTGCCGGAGGGATCCGCGATTGTTACCTTCAGAGCGGATATATTCATCCGCAGACTGTCTACCTGAGCCCATACGGAGAATGTGTAACGATTTCCCTTGCTTACCTTGCCGAACACCGTATTGTTCTGGAACAGGAACATATGTACATTCGGTTTATTGATCGTCACCTTCTTCGATGCTTCATCCCAGCTGATCAGTGCCTGCAGCGAGTTGGAAATTTGTCTCAGCGGCAAATACGTCTTGCCTTCGTTCATAACCCCTGCCTCATCCAACTCTGAACCGTTAATAATTACTCTGATTTTGGAGCTTGCGGAATCCGCAAATATCATCGTACCGCCCCATACGGATAACAAGGCGACGAGGACCAGCAGCTTCTTTACTTTCATTAATATAAACCCTCCATCCGTTGTCTGGATGTCTGGTTATACTCGGATATCTGCCCAAAGTTGCGGACAGAAGCCAATTTTTTTATCCCCAGGATCCCCTCCAAGGAACGAATAATGTCTATTGATGGAACAACCTGCGCTTTCCCGGGAAATGCAATGTGCTCCTTGCCCTGTACCAATCCGTTATTAAGCTTTGTTTTATACAACAAAACATGATAAATTTTAGAAAAAGAGTTCAGGAGGATCATTCCTTTGAAAATTCAGATGCTGGGTACTGGAAGCGCATTTGCCAAGAAATATTATAACAACAATGCCCTCCTCACTGCGGAAGCATTCACCCTACTGCTGGACTGCGGCATTACGGCACCGGCAGCCCTCCATAGATTAGGGATCCCTCTTGCCTCCCTTGACGGTATTCTCATCTCGCATCTTCACGGCGACCATGTCGGCGGGCTCGAGGAGATCGCCTTCAGGATGAAATTTGAGCTTCAGCGCAAGCCTGTGCTCTACATTCCCGAACCGCTTGCGGACACGCTCTGGAACCATACGCTTAAAGGAACGATGCAGACCGAGGAGGCCCAAACCTTAGATGATTACTTTGAGGTGCACCGTCTTGGCGAGGGAGTTGTTCATCCCCTCCATCCTGGCATACAAGTCGAGCTGATGCAGACTGAGCATATTAAGGGCAAAAGCAGCTACTCGTTTGTCTTTAACGACAAGCTCTTTTATACAGCAGACATGCGCTTCGCCCCTGAACTGGTGACTGATATGGTGCGCCGCAGAGACTGCATCGTATTTCACGACTGTCAGCTTCATCCGCCTGGCGCCGTGCATGCTGCTCTGGACGAGCTTCTAACCCTTCCGGAAGATGTGCAGAGCAGAATTTATCTGATGCATTACGGAGATGACCGGGATGATTTTGTAGGACGTACCGGAGCTATGACTTTCGTGGAGCAGCATCAGGAGTATGAGTTTTAATCGTTAGGGATAATCGGTTGAAATAAAGAGACCGGCAACCCCATCCCGGGTACCGGTCTCCTATCCTTCACGCGAAGCCTTAGCTGAACGTCGGAAGATTATCGAGATTGTTGGTTGGGTCTCCGTCTGCATCACCGCGTATATACATTTCCCCGTCACGGCCTTTGAACGCGTTCACACCGGCAATTGCCCCGTTCCTTACTTCCTGCAGCGCCTGCTGGTAATCCAGCACACGGCCGCCTGATGTCTGAAAGGAAGTAATATCGCCGTCTCCATTCTTTTGCACAGCCACGAACGTTTCCCTGTTATTACCGTTTGCCATTCTGCATCCTCCTCAAGTTAGCTGCCTGCCGCTGGCCGATCCAAAGCCCTTTATTCTCTGCCGATTTCTTGATCATGCAGTGATTCTGTCTGGCCAAGGGGGTCCTTAGGAGTTAATGACTGCTCCCCTTCGCTATAGACATGACTCATCAGACTGCCAGGCGAATAAGACTTGCCAAAGTCCTCTCCGCTAAAAGCCGACTCAGCAGGCCCTGTCTCCGTCCAAATCGGGTTGCAGCCTGCAGCCATCAGTAAACATGCAGCCGCTGCAATGGCTGTCCAGCTATTTCGTTTCATGTTCTCCACCTAGCCTTTACCGTAGTTGGCGAGCTTATAGCTGGAAGTATACCCCTTCCCGCCCGGTGCTTATTCCCTGTATTCGGCTTTTGTTATGCAGGCAGATTGAAGCAGGCATAGGCAGCCCACAAACGCACATAATAGAGGATGCTGTTATCAACCTGCAGGAGGTGCTCCATGATCGACCAGCTGGAAAGCAATTATAACTGCGCTAATGCATCGCAAGATCTGTATGAGCTCAAGAGAGAAATCGCCCAGCTTCAACTCAAGCAGCATCTGTCCAGTGAGGAACAGCAGCTGCTTAACCGCTGTGCTAACCAGATGAGTTTTATTAAAAACAAGTGCGCGATTGATAATGGCCGGGAAGAGAATAATCATCCGGTTTAACAGCATCGGTAAGACAGCAGAGACTCTGGGAAGCCTAGAGCCTGCTGTTTTATTTTTGTTCATTCAAGTGTTGACGTTGCCTCTAATTTTTGATATATTATTAATTGTCCTCAAAACACGATCTGTTAGCTCAGCTGGGAGAGCACCATCTTGACAGGGTGGGGGTCAGTGGTTCGAGCCCACTACAGATCATTAAGAAAACCCTTGAGAAATCAAGGGTTTTTGCTTTTTTACTGCCTTATGTCTTGCTTGATATTACACAATTGGTGCCGAAATGGTGCCTTTTATCTGACTAAAGCAAAAGTGGGTGCCATTTACGGCAGCACTCTCTTTTAACCTTCTAAACTTCTCCTTTTGGAATCCGCTTGTTGATAGAGTAATATCAGTATTTGAAGCACCAACTCGCCAAGCTTCCTTTACCCTAATAATCCTGGTATTGCTATTGCAACGGTAATAAAGTAAAGGTTCCTCTTCTCTATTTCTTGATCCTCAAGATTCAATTCTTTAAACCAGTCAGATTTTAAATCTCCTTCAGTTAAGATGTGTGATCTCCAAAAAGATAACTGGGTTTCCTTAAATAGAAAAGAATGACCTGACTCTGCTTCAGCGTCTCTTACATAGTCATTCTCCTTTGATATTTCTTTAATCACTTCCTCGGCTTTTAAATTAAATACATCTAGACCTTTGTATAAGAAAACAATGTCTTTATGATATGGATTAGTCACCTCAATAAAAGCAATTTTATCGTCACCGTCGTATTCAATTCTCGTGAAAATAGAATTTAAGGAACGACCTGATATATTCTTCGTCAAGGTATATTCAGCGTCCTTCTTGCTCATCCTCAGTTTAACAGGACCGATTCCTTCAAAAGGAACTATATCGATCTTACTCACTCTAAATATTCCTCCCGTTTATAATTATACAAAACGCTCCGGCAATCAAATAATTAGATTAACAGAGCGTGCCACTAATAACAACCATCTAATTCCAAAGTATGCTTAATAAGGTGCATTTAGCAAAATAAAACGGGCTACTTGGGTGTTTTCACATGATGATCTAGATACATCATTCTGACTGCCGGTGCTGTACTTGCATTTAATCCTTCATTAAGAAGTGAAACGATAAGACAGTATGATGTCTCTCTCTCCACCCATGCTTGCATAAGAAGATGGTACACTCTGGACCTATTCTAATACTGGACAATGTAGTCAAGTAAATTATCCTTCCGTTCTCACAAAAAATAAAACAACCGCAGGTTATTAACCCACGGTTGTTCTAGTACTTTTTGAAGCTATGATTTCTTCGGGCAACCGGCACCTATACGATCTGTTCAAACAATGCAATTTCGCCGCAGCTTCGGCAGACAAAGATGACGCCTCCAAAATAATGCTTCTCACCTTCGATGGGCCGTATCGTTAATTCCCCGAGACGGTTGCCAGTACGAATGTCATAACAAACCATCGTATCGCTCCTCCTCTAAGCTGTTTCTCTCAACGTATGCGGTGGGGGCAGCAGATACAACCCGTTTATTATGAAGTTTTTACAAAGAAGCGACCCAATAGAAAACTGCAGCCCAGAAAGCCAGCAAACCTCCGATAATAGCTGCCCAGGTCCAATTCAACCTTCTGAACACGACAATCACCTGCACTTAATCAGGAGTATTTATTTTCCTTTATCATACACCAGATTAATGAGAATTGTCACTAAATGTCGATTTAAACCAGTAGAAAATTGTCGAACTGTCAGACCGTAAACCTATACATACTACCTGTCTTAAGCATCAGCTGGTTGATACATGGTCAATCTGAAAACGCACTTCCGTAAAACCGTTCAAATTCTGCTCACCAGTCAGAAGCCGGACCACTCTTCTCTCCCCTGCCCCCAGCGAGGTTACCGATCCGGAAGCGGTACCGATCCGCTCCCCGTCTTCTTTATAAAAGGATGCTGTGAACACGACGGAGTCTGCCTCAGATTTACCTTCATTCATTAATTCAACGGTTACATCCGGCCCGAATTCCTCCTGCTTCACAATTAATTGTTGAAAGGCGAATTCACCGCTTCTGAACACTTCCTCCGTTCCGGTAGAAGCCGATAGCCGGTTATCCCCCGCCTGCTGCGCATGCATGGCCGCAGGAGTGGATTCTGCCTCCACTTCCGAGGCTGCTTCATAAACCGGAAGATAGGGAATGCCGTTGATCATCGTCACATCTTTGAAGGAAGCCTCGTTCTTCATCATGACAGTGAACCCGTATGCCGCCAGCAGGGATCCAAGAAAAGCGCCCGCAAGCACGACTGCGATTAAACCGCCCGTATACCATTTTCTCATCTGTAGAACCTCCTGACTGACCAGAATAAATTCAGCATGAAGCGTTGTTTGCTGCAAGCTTTCCCCTGATTGTACTACAAGTCATGCCGTCATTGCTACATATCGGAGCAATTCATAAAGCAACAACTCTTATCCGCATCCTGCAACATTTTGTTCAGCCTCCCCGTCTAGGAGAATAGCTGCAGCTAATACTAAAGAATGAGGTGATGTGCAAATGAAGAAGCCGGTCTTAATTGTCCTGTTGGCCGCGGCGCTTATACTAATTGTCGGCCAAGCAGCATGGGCGTTCTCAGACACGAAGCAGGACCCGAACGCGGATAAGATTGAAGCGCTTAAAGAAGCGGGAATCATTAGCGGAGAACAGCAGGATATGTTCAATCCTAGCGGCAAACTGACCTATTCAGCGGGGATATCGATGATTGTAAAAGGCTTTGAGCTCAGCCTGGCACATGTACAGTTCATTAAGGCCCCTGAAGCTTCCGACTACTACACGAATGTCAAAAATGGCATGTGGTACTCTGATGCGTTCGTCATCGCTCACCACAACGGTCTTGAAATCCCAAAGGATGTAAAGCCGGAGCAGATCATGACACGCGAGCAGTATGCGCATCATCTGTTCAATGCCATTATATCGAGGGGCGACTATGCCTTCATCGAGATTTATCAGATGTTTGAAGATGAATCCGAGGTAGACAAGGCATACATGAACAGCATCCAGAAGCTTCTGACGACCGATATTGTTGATATGGACAGCACCAATACCTTCAGACCAAAGAACGGCATTACACGCAGCGAGGCAGCCGGTTGGCTGTATGACGGCATTAAATTTGTGAAAGAGCATACGGATACCGATAACGTTCCGGATCAACCGGCCGGCGCCAGCCCGCTCTTCGATCTGCAGCTGTCCGTCAAGAAAGTGAACGCTGATATTAACGAAGTTACGGTAAAAGCACAGGCTCCTCATCCCGGATATGGAATACGGATTTCCTCCATATTCTTTGACGAGAAAGGCCAGGCCGTAATAATGGTCGAGGCCGTACAGCCTGATCCCAACAAGATGTATCCGCAGGTCATTACAGAGGTTCAAACCGTAACGTATGTCAGCAGTCAGTTTAAGCCGGTTCTTCCCGAAGAACCAGGTAACCCGAATGACGAGGTATCATCAACCCCCTCAGATCAGGCACCTTTAGCTCCTGTGGAACTGCCGGCTATGAAATAATCAAACCCAGCGGCACCACTGTTAGTCCGCATGAAGTAACGCTGCCTTGCTGACCCATACGACAACTGCCCGCCCCCTCCACCGGATTTCGCGATAATCCGGTAGAGCGGCGGGCAGTTTTATTTATTTAGTTCTAGATTATTTGGCTAAGGCAGGAAGCCTTCTTGTCCCCACAGCACCTCACAGCCGCCACCTGCCTCGCTTTTAAGCTCTTCGAAGAAGCTGTCAGCCGTCTCTGGGCTGTACTGCTGCTGTATTCCAAGTTCTTCATACAGCGCACGGACACCCAACTGGGAGGTTCTCCTCCCGAGACTGCCGTCGCCCCGAAAGAAATCGTCTACGACTATTCGCCGTGATGACTGCAGCAGCTGCTCTCCGAACCGACCGGAATGGGGCAGCAGAGGCGAGACGGCAATCTGTACAGACACTTCGGCTTTCCTCAGCTCCTGAACAGCTCTCCAGCGCGCAGCCAGGGGCGGTGAGGATGGCGCAAAATGCTTGCGAGAATCCTCCAGATCTGTTTCAATCGTCATACTGACACGGACGCGCTCCCCCAGCTTACGCAGCAGGTCTATGTCCCGAGTAACAAGCGGGCTCCTTGTCTGCACCAGCACAAACTGCGGTGGTGCTTCAGCCATCGTCTCGAGGATCGAGCGAGTGACCCTCTCCTTGTACTCGACCGGCTGATAAGGGTCAGTGGCCGACGCCATGAATACAGTAACGGGCCCCTTTGAAATGGATTTCAGCCATTCCCGGCGGAACCCGCCCGCCGTGTCTCTCTTGATGTCTACCCATTCACCCCATGACTCCTTGCGGAACAGACCGACTGGCATGCGCCTGACGTAGCAGTACGAACAGCCAAAAGTACAGCCGGTGTAAGGGTTCAGCGTATGCGTATATCCGGTTAAATAACCACTCGCAGGCGTTAGCCATTTGGAGGGGCGCCTTTCGTTAACGGCAATCATTCAAACCCTCCGGATTGGCAGGCAGACACCAGTTAATTTCCTCTGACCCGATCGAGCGCAGAAAAGCATTCGCACGCGAAAATGGCTGGCTGCCAAAAAACCCCCGACGGGCTGCAAAAGGGCTCGGATGCGCGCTCTCGATTACACAATGACGGGAAGCATCAATCATCGAAGCCTTCATCTGGGCATGCTTGCCCCATAGCAGAAATACAACCGGATGCTCCCGCTGTCCTAATGCAGCAATAATACGGTCCGTAAACAGCTCCCAGCCAAGCTTCTGATGAGAATTAGGCCGCCCTGCTTCTACCGTTAGCACCGCATTCAGCAGCAGCACGCCCTGCTTGGCCCAGGGCGTCAGGCAGCCATGGCTCGGCGGCTGGCAGCCGATATCGGACTGCAGCTCCTGGTATATATTCCGCAAGGAGGGAGGTATACGCACCCCGGGCTGTACCGAGAAGCTTAAGCCATGTGCCTGGCCGGGTCCATGATAGGGGTCCTGCCCAAGAATCACAACCTTGGTCTCCTTATAAGGGGTATACTGCAGCGCCTGAAAAATATGATCTTGGGCCGGATACACCTGTTCTGTCCGGTATGCCTCTGCGAGCTTCGCACGCAGCTCCATGAAATATGGTTTATCGAATTCTCCCTCCAGCACAGCGGGCCAATCATGGGGAAGCTGAACCGACATTCCGTTCCCTCCTATCGTTCTGGTTGCTTCGTAGCGGTTGTATGCCGCTGCCTCTAAGCAGGCTTCCTGCCCTGTTCACTCTCTATTACCCTTCCTATTCGATTACACTGCACGGTAACAAGAGCTCGGATTAGAATGGAAAAGAGCCCTGAACGGCATTCTGCCAAACAGAGCTCTTATGTATGCTGATTGTGTAAGTTAAGGTATGCCGAGGACGGGAATCGAACCCGTACGGTGGTCACCCACCGCAGGATTTTAAGTCCTGTGCGTCTGCCAGTTCCGCCACCCCGGCATGGTAATTGTTCATGTTGGTGGGCCCTGAGGGACTCGAACCCCCGACCAATCGGTTATGAGCCGACCGCTCTAACCAACTGAGCTAAGGGCCCTTCCAGTTTCCATGTTAGGAAGTAAGTTGCGGGGGCAGGATTTGAACCTGCGGCCTTCGGGTTATGAGCCCGACGAGCTACCGGGCTGCTCCACCCCGCGACGGTACCAATATGAAACAATCATTAATGGCGACAATTAATAATATACAACATGAAGACTGAGTAAGTCAAGAGATTTCTGGCAAGAAACTATGGCATATACCGAACGCCATACCTGCCTTTTCTCGACCGGAACACTTCAATCTCCTGCGGGCAATCATAACCGTAAATCCACCAATCATTCTCCATCCGTTTCACAAGGCAGCCTGCCTGGAATTTCGTTTCATACAGCCTGACCCAATAGATCCAACTGGACCTCAATACGTTCAACCTCCTGTTTCTACTCGCAATTTACCATATGGCCTAAGCTCGGGCAGAAATTACGGCATTCAAATAAATGGATGCCCTATTAGAATACCCGCTTTGGAGTGAAAACAAGCAGCCTGCAATAAAATCATGTCTCTCGGTCAGCAGAAAACGACAGCAGCATCATGACAAAGAAAAACCCGGCTGCTCCTTGAAGGGAGCACCGGGACTTCTCTGTTAGGACTAGTAAACTTCACTCATAACGCCGGCGTCAGTTGGTTCAAGCGGTCCGTTCGGGTTAGCTTTGATCTTCTGGAGCATGGCATTGCCCTCAGTCTCCCACTTTTCCAACGCTTCCTTGACCGTCTTGTCACCCTTGATAACTTCCTGGAAGTACGGCTGGGCAATATACTGGACCTGGTACATATTTGAATTCTCGCGGAACAGTTTTTCCTGCTCCAGACTTTGCGGCGGTACAGGCTTCAGCTTGGTGAACGCATCAATGTTGTAGTTCAGTCCGTTCATAGGCTTCAGGAATTCTTTGCGGGCTGTAAGCTCGTAAGAGCTGCGCGATTTGAGCTTTGCCCATTCCTTGCTGTTCATAAACTTGATGAACTCCCATGCGTCCTTGTCATTCTGTGCTTTGTTGTTAATCCCCATCAGGCTGCTCAGGTACACATTACCGCCTATACCTTCAGCTTCAGCATGCTGTGGTGATGTCACGATATCCCAGTCAATCGGTTCCATGCCAAGCTTCTCAGCATTTTCATTCATAAGGGTGATTTCATTGATATAGTTGGTGTCCCCCATCGCTACCATGGCTACACGGCCGCTCAGGAACAGATCGCCCTCAAACTGGTTATATGGCTTTTCCGGATCACGCTCGCGATAGATATCCTCCATGTTCGGCATGATCTTCTTCTTGTACATCTCTGTGATGTCCGTCCACGCCTTTTCCCACTGCGGGTTGTTCACGAGCATCTTCTCGCCCTTGTCATCGACGAATTTTAACTGCAGAGGAGCCGTATAGTTCTGAATATCCCAGAAGCCGTCGCTGCCGTAGCGGTTGAACGTCAAGCCGTATACCCGGTCCTTTCCTTCACCTTTCGCAAGCATTTCAGCCTTGGCAAAGACTTCATCCCAAGTTATACCATCGGTTGGGAAATCGAGACTGGCCTCTGTAAACAGCTTCTTGTTATAGAACAGTGCAGTAGATGAGAAAGTTGGCGTCAAGGCATAAATATTGTTGTCCCCGGCCGATTTAATTCCATCCATTACAGCAGGCACATAATCGGACAAATCGAACTTATCCTGTTGGATCAGCGGATCGAGCTGCTTCAACAGGTTATCCTGGACCATGCGCCGCAGAAAAGAATAATCCACCACCATGACGTCAACCGGGTTGGAGCCGGTGAGCATTTTGGTGAGCTCTTCATAGATGTCCGGCTGTTTGTTATTCTCATCAGGCGTCTGGAAGCGCTGATCGTTGTAGTTAATCGCCGATACGATCTCAATCTCAATATTGCTGTTCATGAGCTCAAATGCATCCGTATACTGCTGCCGGAAATAGGATTCGTCCTGAGGGCTGCCATATAGAGTACCAATCCGCAGCACTCTCTTCTCTGTTGAGGTGTCCCCATTGCCATCCGCGCAAGCGGCCAGCAGCGACACAAGCATCGTTAATACGAGCAGCAGCAGCAGCGGCCTCCTTACTTTCCCGGTGGAACCGGTCTCCTTCATGTTGTTCGTCATCATTCTTCTTACCCCTCCAATTGTTTCGGTGCCGTTATGGTAATTTTCTCGCCGTCGAATTCCATGGACGCTTTATCTTTTATGCCCAGGGACAGCAAATAGTCCTTGGGAATCTGCAGCCGCCCGACACGGTCGACGACCACATACTCCTCATGTACCTCCTGAAGCCCGCCGGCACCGGCTGCAAATCCTGTGGCTTCATCAAGGCTTGAGTTGCGCTTTACAAATTCCGTACTGGTAAGGCCGTCACGGATAGCTACCACACGGTCGACCTTGCTTGCCAGCGACAGATCGTGAGTAACGATTACGATCGTTACCCCAATTTCACGATTCAGCCGCCGGAAAATGTTCATGATCATGTCGGATGTCCGGGTATCGACTGATCCGGTCGGTTCATCGGCCAGCAGCATTTCCGGGCGGTTGCACAGCGAAATGGCGATTGCCACCCGCTGCTGCTCGCCACCGGAGAGCTGATGAAGCTTGTTATGCATCCGCTCCTTCAAGCCGACCCACTCGAGCAGCTGCTTCGCATAAGCACGGTCGGTTTTGCCGGTCAGCATCATCGGCATCTCGACATTCTCCAGCGCCGATAGATAAGGGAGCAGGTTCCGGGCATTGTTCTGCCAGATGAAGCCTACCGTCTTGCGCTTATAATCTACAAGCTGGTTATCGGTGATCTTGAGCAGATCCCATTCCCCGACCTTCACCGTGCCGGCGGAGGGGCGGTCCAGCCCGCCCAGTATATTCAGCAGGGTAGACTTTCCGCTGCCGCTATTTCCGATAATCGCCATCATCTCGCCTCTTTGGACCGTCAGGTTAAGGCCCTGCAGCGCGACAACCTCGAGATCATCTGTTTTGTAAATTTTAACCAAGCCTTCACAATCGATCATCGCTGTCATTCTCTACCGCTCCTCTCCCATCTTCACTGCCTGATGAACCCGCAGCTTGCGGATGTGCAGGAAGAGCATCGCAGCACCGGTCAGCAGCATGAAGCCGACGACGACATACAGCTGAAGCATATCCTGCTGCTCGAACACAACCCGGAACGGCGGTACGGCATTTTCCACATTCTCTGCAGTCTGCAGGAACGGAAGGAACAGCTCACTGGCCAGCGTCCCGATCCCTAGCCCAAGTACAATCGACAGGCCGCCGGTAAACAGCTGCTCGAGAAGCAGCATGCCGGTAAGCTGCTTACGTGACAATCCCATCGCCCGCAGAACACCGAACTGTACAATTCGTCCAGACAGGTTAAAGAACCAGTACAGCAGGTAGCCGGTAAGTGAGACTAGAACAGAAACCAGGAAGCCGAGACTAAGAATACCGAAGACACCGCCGCGAGTCGGATGCTTGGACTGCACCACAAGCTCAGAGCGCACATCATCAACGGAAGCAAGCTCAATGCCGCTGTCCATCAGCTTCGTGACCAGAGGCGCCACGTTTGCTCCATCCTTCATCTTCAGCCAAACTTCGTAAGGTATGAGCGGCACCTGATCGTAGATATAATCCAGATTGGCAATGACAAACGGAGACTGATCCGGATATTGTGTAGGCCAATAAGGCAAAATGCCCACGACAACGAACGATATTTTCCCGTCTGTCAGTCCTACCGATACTTCATCCCCGAGCTTCAGCTGATAACGTTCCGCAACGCCCGAAGGTATAATGGCTGCATGCTCATAAGCACCCAGCAGGTTCAGATAACGGTACGGATGTGCAGGGAGCAAGTCGTTACGGAACCAAGCCACTTTGGAGAAATCAACATTGTCGATGCCCATCAGGGTACCTTGGCCAATCGATCGGCCGGATATAACGACACTCCCCTTGGTCTGCAGCACACGTGCCGCAGCATCTACACCTTCAAGGCTGCGGAAAATTTCAAAAGGAGGCTCATTATAGATAATCTTGGATGGTGCCTGAGAAGCGCCACCGCCGCCAGGGTTGCCACCACCGCCGGGATTTCCGCCTCCCTGGCCGCCGCCAGGTGAACCGCCGCCATTACCGCCGCCGCTTCCACCGCCTGCACCCGCATTCGGACTAATTTCAGGTCTGCCATCCCACACCGTCTTGATAATCACGTCCGATCCATAACGGTACAGCGTCCGCTCTGTAGAGTTCAAATCAATGGTACGGGCTGCCGACGCATTATACACCCCTAACCCAATCGTCAGAATCAGCAGGATCATTAGCGGATAATACTGCTTCGAAGACCGGGAGAGCTGCGTTAGCGTCAAGTAAAGCGGCACCGGCAAGAACTTTCTTCCGATCAGGTTGAACAGCTTCAGCAGAAGCGGAAACAGCCTGAGGAAGAAGAGACCAAGCGAGAATATCGCAATCGCCGGCACGAAAAACAGGAACGGATTGACATTCAGCTGGTCTGTCGTCATGCCCGTCTTGAATGTCAGCATCTGGCGCTCATTAAACAAGTACCAGCCGTAGCCCGCCAGACCCAGCAGCAGCACATCCAGAAACCAACGCTGCCACAGAGGCCCGCGGTCGGACCTAGCCAGCTGCTGCTTGTAGCCCACAATCGAAGAGCGGGCAAACATGACCGCCGGAATGACCGTCGATAGGACAGCCAGAAGCACAGCCGCGCTTCCAGCGATAATGGCATCCATTGAGAAGCCCACCGGAATCGATTTGCGGTCGACAAATGCCAGGAAGCCATTGGCCGAGCCAATACTCTTGGCCATAAACCAGCCGATCAGCGGACCGGTTGCCATCGCGATCACGCCAAGCAGCAGTCCTTCAAGCAGATAGATCATAATAATTTGCCGGGTTCCGGCACCGCGGCTCCGCAGCACCGCTATGTCGCTCCGCTGCTTCTCAAGCGACTGTCTGGCATTCATTGCAATATAATAGAACACCATAGCGATCATTGGCGCCGCCAAAGTAAACAGCAGCGTCTGCAGCTGCACGCTCTGCCGTTTGAAATCCGCGAGGGTATCCGCAAACGAGATGTCCACCCGTGTATCGGGCAGCAGCTGATACAGCTCAATATTGAGCCTCTCCAGCTTACGGCCAAGCGGCGAAATTTGGCTGGTCTGGATCTCACGCAGATCAAATGCGTAATACCAGCTTGCATTCTGCAAAGGAATCTTCAGCTTCCCAAGCAGCGTATCCTTGAACGCCTGCTCACTGATGAGCAGATTACCCATCACCGACTCCATCCCTTGATACCAGTAAGGGTCCGTATCCTTAAGCGGCTTATAGGCACCTACAATTTTGACCTTCAGCGTGATATTCAAGCCGCCGTATATAGGGTAATAAAATTCATCACCGACATGGACATCGCTGCGGTACAGCGCTTCTTCCATCATCACCGCTTCAATGGTGTCGCCGCTCGCGGCCGCATCCTTAAACCAGCGTCCCTGTGCAAGCTCGGCCTTCTGGTCCAGTCCTGACATTGTCATAATTGTCATCTGCCGATTGCGGCTCGCATCAACTGTGGTGGGGTCAACCGGCGAAATATCCGCTCCCCGGATCGTCATGCTCCCCACGTAAGTATCATGCGGAAAGCCTATATCCTTTGGAAGCTCGCCTGTGATGTATTGGTTTACCTGCTCCAGCTTCGCCAGATCGGTCTTGTCGCCTCCGGTAGACTGGTAGCGCATCAGCAGGGAGCCTGCCGGAAGGCCTGTGCTCTGCTCCTGAAGCGATTTGGCCACAACCCGCTTCAAGGCGCCATCCGCGTACATCGGAATACTGGTCGCAAAGGCCACGGCAATGATCAGACCTGCAAGGGTGCTTAACGTAAGCCACCTCGTATTCCACATTTTTCGAAACAAAAATCGCAGCAGCGGTACTCCCATCCTTTATCGACCTACGACTTTCTGCCCCGGTGTCAATCCTTCAAGAATTTCCACCTGCGTTGACGTTTGCTGGCCTACCGCTACATCCACTTCACGCTTGCTGCCATCATTCTCAACTACTTGAACGTAAGTCCGTGCCCCGATCGTACGAAGAGCAGACACCGGGATTACAACCGCGTTTTCCTTCCGTTTGGTTACGATGCTTACGGTTAGATTGGTGCCGCGGACTGCATCCTTCGGCAGCTTGCCGACATCAACAATGAGAAAATCTTCCGGGCGTTCCGGCTTCTGTGCACCATTTCCGCCCGAACCGCCATTCTGTCCGCCGTTTCCGTTTTTGTTGTCCGTCGAAGGAACTGGAAGCTGCTTGACCTTGCCCTCCACCTTGCCGGAACCGCTGATCTCAACGACAGCAGGCATGCCAATCGTCACCTTGGACAGATCATCCTTGGATAACGACGCAGCAACAATAAGGCTGCTCGTGTCGGCAATAATACAGATCGGATCATAAGATTTAATTTGAGCACCCTTCTCCACGTTTACCTGAACCACCGTACCGGAGAATGGTGCAGTGAGCGTGGATTTGGCAATCTCCGCTTCCAGATCGACAATTTCCTGGCGCTGCTCCTCAAAGAGAATGACCGCCTCCTCAAATTCAATGGCTTCCATCTCATCGCGCTTGCGGAGCGTCTCCTTCATCGTGACCTCTGCCTTGCGGAACTGCAGCCGCTTCTGACGCAGCTGTTTTTGCATTTCTTCCACATCCAGCTCAGCAATCAGCTGGCCGGCCTTTACCTGATCTCCTGGCTTAACGTTCAAAGCCTTAAGCCGCATGCCATCCAACGTAAAATAGAGGGTCTCCTCCTGCATGGACATCAGCTTGCCGGTGCCCTGTACCCGTGATTCCAGCGTGGTGGTGGTTACTTCGTACTCCGGCTTCTTCGAGATCTGCGGAGGGGTAATTTCCGGAAGAACCTCTTCCTCCTCTTCCTTGGGCAGCAGCGCACAGCCGCTCGTTACAGCTAGGGAAACAGCCAGGACCGAGGCTGCTGCCATCCGTCCCCATCTGCTCCGCATGTGATTCGGCGCAAGCTGTCCGTCCTGCCTTTCATTCCGCCTGCTAGATAAATTTTCCGTCCACCATTTCGTAAACATGATCAGCTACCTCCAAAATCGTCGGGTCGTGTGTTGTCATACAGATCGTCACACGCTCCGTTTCAATGATTGATTGAAATACAGACATGATTTGTGCCGCCATCTGGGAGTCCAGCTCTGCCGTCGGTTCATCGGCCAGCAGCAGCTTGGGACGGTGTGCAATCGCTTTGGCAATAGCAACACGCTGCTGCTCGCCTCCTGACAATTCAAAGGGACGATGATGCATTCGCTTCGACAGGCCTACGAGGCCAAGACATTCGGTTACCCTATCCTTCCATTCGCTTCGCGGCACACCTGCCATCCGAAGCGACAGCTCCACATTCTCGTAAGCCGACAGCAGCGGCATAAGCGCGAATGCCTGGAAGATGAAGCCCATCTCCTTGCGCCTAACATTGGTCCTTGCATGGTCATTCATCTTGTGAAAGGAGTAATCCCGGAAGTTAATCTCTCCCTGTGTCGGCTGATCAAGCCCGCCGATCAGATTCAGCAGAGTCGTCTTGCCGGAGCCTGATCTCCCCCGCAGCATCACCAGCTGACGAGGCCGCAGCTCCATATTAATATCCTTTAGCACATGCAGCGGTTGTCCTCCAACCTGAAAGGACCTTTGCACCCCGCGAACCGTGAGGACCGGCTCCCTGCTGACGGGCTCCTCATCCCGAATGGGAACCTTCGTCTCCTTCTTGAGCGCTACTCTGGCTCCTGCTCCGGGATCATTCTCTTCTACAGCTTCTTCCGGAGCTGCCTGTTTTTTTCTTCTCCACAATGCCATAGCTTCCCTATGACCCCTCCCGTTCTAGAAATTCCAAAAATATTCCTGATAACGTATAGACGGCCGGGCTATCCAAAAAGTTACGTTTTTAAACATCAATTTTTGAAAGAAATAAAAAAACTTTTAAATGACGGCATAAAAACAGCCCTTATCCTCTCGGATAAAGGCTGCTGCATAGGAACGTCTGAAAATTGAAAATTCCTGCTTTCATGCTGTAATTTATATGGGAGTTTAGGAATTAAACGATTCGCCATACGCCTGCGGATTTTCACGCCATGACTTCAGCAGCTCCACATCGCCAGCTTCTACAGCGCCGCGCTGCAGGGCGGTATCAATAAGAGCTGAATAACCGGATAAAGTATGCAGCGGGATACCCTGCTCTTCAAATGCTTGAACAGCCTGAGGGAACTCATAAGTGAAGATCGCAACGGTAGCAAGCACTTCGCAGCCTGCTTCACGGACCGCAACAGCTGCCTTAAGCGAGCTGCCGCCAGTAGAGACGAGATCTTCAATTAAGACAACCTTCTGACCCGGCTGGTAATGACCCTCAATCTGGTTCGTCTTGCCGTGCCCCTTGGCCTTGTCCCTCACATACAGCATAGGCAGATCAAGCTTCTGAGCCACCCATGCGGCATGAGGAATTCCTCCTGTTGCTATACCGGCTACTGCCTCACAGGCAGGATAATGCTCACGGATAACAGCGGCAAAACCGGCAGCGATCGTCTCCCTCACCTTAGGGTAGGACATCGTCAGACGGTTATCACAGTAGATCGGCGATTTCATGCCCGACGACCATGTGAAGGGGTCATTCGGGCGCAGAGCCACTGCACCAATGTTCAGCAGTTCGCCCGCAATTTGCGCTGGAAGTTCAGCCAGATTGACAGAAGTCATATTTATAACAGCTCCTCTATAATGGTTTCGATCGTTTGGCGGGGATTGGGGGAAGCCGTAATCGGCCGCCCGATTACCATGTAATCCGTTCCCTCGCGGAGTGCTTCAACCGGTGTCATAATGCGGGCTTGGTCTCCAATATCAGAGCCTGCTGGTCGAATCCCCGGTGTAACGGTAACGAAAGCTTGTCCGCATGCTTCCTTGATAACCTTGACCTCCTGCGGGGAAGACACCACGCCATCAAGCCCGGCCTGACCGGCTAATTGCGCATAACGAACCACTGCCTGCTCTGCTGTGCCCGGAATGCCGATTTCCTCATTAAGCATTTGGGTGCTGGTGCTAGTGAGCTGGGTAACGCCGATGACCAATGGTCGGTGACCGCCTTCGGCAGCCGCTTCCACTCCTTCAAGCGCGGCTTCCATCATGCGTAAGCCGCCAGCGGCATGGACGTTAAACATATCGACACCGAGCCTGGTCACGCTATTAGCACCACCCTTCACCGTGTTGGGGATATCATGCATCTTGACATCGAGAAAGACCCGGTATCCCCGCTCCTTCAAGCTGGATACAAAGCCCGGTCCAGCCGCATAAAACAGCTGCAGACCTACCTTCATATAGCAGGGGACTCCTTCCAGCTCCGCCAGCAGCCTTTCAGCAGCCTGTTCATCCGGGTAATCAAGGGCTACCATAATTCGCGAAGCTGCCTCGTTCCGTGTTAACGACATATCAACTGCTCCCTTCCCGTCTCTTTACAACTTACTCGCCATCGTACTGCTTTTATATGTAGTTAAACCAACCTGCAAACCCACAGACATATAAGACGGCCACCCGCCGCTGCTGAACCGGCCTTCTAAGGGCCGGCCAGCGGCAGAGCGGTGGCCGTTCTATATTATGTGTTTGGCATCAGCACCGGCATAGCACGAGAAGAGAAGTTGATCGTCTCCAGCATGTTCAGCAGAGCGCGTACCGTATCAAGCGATGTCATACAGACAATACCGTTCTCGACAGCCTCACGGCGGATCCGGAAGCCGTCACGCTCAGGCGTCTTGCCTTTGGTCAGTGTGTTGACGACAAAGTGCGCTTGGCCGTTGCGGATCAGATCCAGAATATTCGGCGAGCCCTCGCTCAGCTTGTTCACGCGGGTTACCCGAAGACCAGCCTCTTCAAGCGCAGTCGCGGTACCGCCTGTAGCGATAATATTGTAACCAAGCTCGTAGAAGCCGCGCAAAATATCAATTGTCTCAGCTTTATCCTTGTCTGCGACAGTCGCGATGATCGATCCGGTTGGCGGTATCCTCATGCCAGCACCGATGAGGCCCTTATAGAGCGCCTTGGCATACTGGATGTCACGGCCCATAACCTCACCCGTCGATTTCATCTCCGGCGTAAGCGTCGGGTCAACCCGGCGCAGCTTCGCAAAGGAGAAGACCGGTACTTTAACCGAAACAAATTCATCTTCCGGCCAAAGCCCTTCGCTGTACCCAAGATCAGCCAGCTTGTTGCCGAGGATCGCCTGTGTAGCCAGATTTGCCATCGGCACATTCGTCACCTTGCTCAGGAATGGCACCGTACGGGACGATCTAGGATTCACCTCGATCACATATACCTTTTCCTTGTAAATGACGAATTGGATGTTTACCGTGCCAATGACCTTGAATTCCTTGGCAATCTTGATCGTTATATCTACAATTTCCTGCTTGATTTCCTCCGAGAGTGACTGCGGCGGATAGACGGCGATCGAGTCGCCAGAGTGTACGCCCGCACGCTCAACATGCTCCATAATGCCCGGAATAAGAACCGTCTCGCCGTCAGAGATTGCATCCACTTCCGCTTCTTTGCCAAGCATGTAGCGGTCGATCAGCACCGGATGCTCTGGATTAACCCGGACTGCTTCCGCCATGTAGCGGAGAAGCTCTTCATCAGAGTACACAATTTCCATCGCACGGCCGCCAAGCACGTAGGATGGGCGGACAAGAACCGGATAGCCGAGCTTGCTGGCTGTGCTGACCGCTTCGTCCACTGAAGTCACCGTGCTGCCTTCCGGCTGGGCAATATCCAGCTTGCGCAGCAGTGCTTCAAATTTTTTGCGGTCCTCTGCTGCATCAATGCTTTCCAGGCTTGAACCAAGGATGCGCACGCCCGCCTTCGCAAGCGGAGCCGCCAGATTAATCGCTGTCTGTCCGCCGAACTGCACGATTACACCGATCGGCTTCTCCTGCTCGATGACATTCATGACATCCTCGAAGAACAGCGGTTCAAAGTACAGTCGGTCCGAGGTTGAGAAATCCGTCGATACGGTCTCCGGATTGTTGTTGATAATGACTGCTTCATATCCCGCATTTTGGATCGCCCAGACCGCATGCACCGTTGAGTAGTCAAATTCGATACCCTGGCCTATCCGGATTGGACCAGAGCCGAGCACCAGAACCTTTTCCTTCTCGGTCTGGGTTACTTCATTTTCAACCTCGTAGGTCGAGTAATAGTATGGTGTAGTCGCTTCAAATTCAGCCGCACAGGTATCAACCATCTTGTATACGGGTCTGAGATTCAATTCATTCCGCAGCGAGCGGATCTCATGCTCATCCGTATAGTTGGCCGCAATTCCGCCTTCCCGGCGAAGCTCGGCAATTGAGCGGTCGGAGAAGCCTTTGCGCTTGGCTTCGTACAGCAGCTCTTCTGTAAGCTCCGCTTCTGATTTCAGACGCTCTTCAAAGGCCACGATTCCCTCAATCTTGTCAAGGAACCACCAGTCAATATTCGTCAGGTCCTGAATCTCCTGCAGCTTGTAGCCGCGGCGGAATGCTTCGGCGACCAGGAACATCCGCTCGTCATCCGGCTTCGCGAGCCGCGTGCGCAGTACTTCATCCTCAAGGCCCTGAGCATCCTTCAGATGGATGCGGTGAACACCGATTTCAAGCGAGCGTACGGCTTTATGCATGGACTCTTCAAAGGTACGGCCTATCGCCATAACTTCGCCCGTCGCTTTCATCTGTGTACCCAGCTTGCGGTTGGCTGAGATAAACTTATCGAACGGCCAGCGCGGAATCTTCGATACGATATAATCAAGGGTAGGCTCGAAGCAGGCATAAGTCTGGCCGGTGACCGGATTCACAATTTCGTCCAGCGTATAACCGATTGCAATCTTTGCTGCCATCTTCGCGATCGGATAACCGGTTGCCTTAGAAGCCAGAGCCGATGAACGGCTTACCCGCGGATTCACTTCAATGACATAGTATTGATAGCTGTGCGGATCAAGCGCAAACTGCACATTACATCCGCCTTCAATGTTCAGGGCGCGGATGATCTTCAAAGATGCGGAACGCAGCATCTGATACTCACGGTCTGAGAGCGTCTGGCTTGGCGCCACTACGATACTATCGCCCGTATGAACGCCTACCGGGTCGAAGTTCTCCATATTACAAACAACGATACAGTTATCGTTCGCATCACGCATTACCTCGTATTCAACTTCCTTCATACCCGCGATGCTCTTCTCAACCAGACACTGGCTGATCGGGCTGTAACGGATGCCCGAAGCCACAATTTCCCTCAGTTCTTCCTCAGTGGAGCAGATACCGCCGCCTGTTCCGCCCAGCGTATATGCCGGACGAACGATGATTGGATAGCCGATCTCATTGGCAAACTCGAGCGCTTCCTCAACAGTGGTAACAATTGTGCTCTCAGGCACTGGCTGGTCCAGCTCACGCATCAGATCACGGAACAGGTCACGATCCTCCGCCTTCTCGATCGCTGTCAGCTGTGTGCCAAGCAGCTTTACATTCTCGCGGTCCAGCACGCCAGCACGCGCCAGCTCCACCGCCATATTCAGACCTGTCTGGCCGCCGAGGGTAGGCAGCAGGCCATCCGGACGCTCCTGTCTGATGATCTGCGTAACAAAATCGAGGGTGATCGGTTCAATATATACTTTGTCTGCCATGTTCGTATCGGTCATAATCGTTGCCGGGTTGCTGTTGATCAGGACAACCTCATAGCCTTCTTCTTTCAGAGCCTGGCAGGCCTGTGTGCCGGCATAGTCAAATTCTGCTGCCTGGCCGATGACGATTGGACCCGAGCCAATAACAAGAATTTTCTTCAGTTCATTATTTTTGGGCATAGCTCAGTTCTCCTCTCAGCGATTCCGACAACCGTGCCTGGCGCGGGATTTGCGGGTTGTTCTTCTTATGTTCACGAATCATATCCAGAAACTCATCGAAGAGGTAGCTGGAGTCGAATGGACCCGGCGCCGCTTCCGGATGGTACTGAACCGAAAAAGCCGGATAGGTTGTATGTTTAAGTCCTTCAATGGTACGGTCATTGTTGTTGATATGTGTAATTTCAAGACCTGTACCGACTATTGATTCTTCCAGTACAGTATAACCATGATTTTGGGAGGTGATATAACAGCGGTTCGTCTTCAGATCCTTAACCGGATGATTGCCGCCGCGGTGGCCAAACTTCAATTTGGTTGTATCCGCGCCGCAGGCAAGTGCGAACAGCTGGTGGCCGAGACAGATGCCAAAGATCGGGTATTCACCCAGCAGCTCAGAGATAACCTTGACCGCATGCTGCACATCCTTCGGGTCCCCAGGACCGTTGGACAGCTGAATCCCATCCGGGTTAAGACGACGGATCTGTTCAGCCGAGGTGTCGTGAGGGACTACCATCACTTCACAGCCGCGCTTAGTCAGCTCGCGGAGAATGCCGCTCTTCGCACCGTAGTCAATCAAGACAATACGCTCACGGCTGCCCGGTACATTGATATAGCTCTTCGTCGATGTGCGCGGTACCTGATCCGTCATAATTGAGGTCACGCCAAGACGCTCCATCAGCTCTTCAACCGGTGCATTGCTTGTCGTCAGTACGCCTTTCATTGTGCCGTGATGCCTGATTTTACGTGTCAGCATCCGTGTGTCGATATCACTGATTCCTGGAATGCCGGATTCCTTCAGAAGCGCCTCCAGCGAGTATTCTGCCCGCCAGTTGCTTGGAATCGGCTCATGCCGTCGGACTACAAAACCGTGAACAGCTGGCGTAATGCATTCGAAATCATCGCGGGCAATGCCGTAGTTGCCGATCAGCGGATACGTCATGGTCACGATTTGACCGCAGTAGGATGGATCAGACAATACTTCCTGATAACCGGTAATTCCGGTATTAAAGACCACTTCACCGAATTTTTCACTCTCAGCGCCGAACGAACGTCCGGTGAACAGGGTACCGTCTTCCAATAATAATCTCGCTTGCATCCGTTATCACCACTCCTTGAGTCTTAGTTTCACTATATGCAGGTTATTAAACGTCCGCCCATACTGTTCTTCCGGCAACAATTGTTGCAACCGGGAAGCCGTACAGCTTCCATCCGCCAAACGGAGTGTTCTTGCTCTTGGACAAGAAGGTCTCCGGATCAACCTTACGTTCGGTTTCCAAATCCACCACAGTGATATCTGCCGGTGCGCCCGGCTCTAGCCTGCCGGATGCCAGTCCGAATACTTTGGCAGGATCGCTTGTCATGCGCTGCAGAAGAAAGCCCAGCGACCAACGGCCTGTCCGAACGAATTTGGTGTAGAGAAGAGGAAACGCCGTTTCAAATCCAACTATGCCAAATGGCGCCAGCTGCATGCCCTTCGCTTTCTCTTCCGCGCTGTGCGGCGCATGGTCGGTTACGATTATATCGATCGTGCCGTCCTCAAGTCCCTCAATGACCGCCTCGACATCCCTCGGCGTGCGAAGCGGGGGATTCATTTTCCAGTTGGAATCCAGTCCAGGTATATCTTCATCCGACAATACCAGGTGATGCGGACACACCTCTGCTGTAACCCTCACCCCGATTTGCTTAGCCAGCCGGATCAGCCGGACCGACTGCTCTGTGCTGACGTGGCATACATGATAATGAACACCTGTCGCTTCAGCCAGCAGTACATCCCGGCCTACATGAATCGCTTCTGACTCATTCGGAATCCCCTTTAATCCATGCTTTCTGGCGAAGCTTCCTTCTGATACGGCTGCCCCTTCAACCAGCGAGTCATCCTCACAGTGCGCGATAATCGGCATGCCAAGCGAATGCGCCAACGCCATGGCATCCTTCATCATCTGTGCGTTCTGCACCCCGACTCCGTCATCTGTAAAGCCGATTGCGCCAGCAGCCTTCAAGGCTGCAAAATCAGTCAGCTCACGCCCCAGCTCATTCTTCGTAATTGCCGCATACGGCAGGACATTAACAACACCTTCGCTTGCCGCCTTGCTGCGGATATATTCAATCGTCTCAGGCGTATCGGTCACCGGTCTGGTGTTCGGCATGCAGGCAATTGTCGTAAATCCGCCTTTAGCCGCCGATCTGGTGCCTGTTATAATATCTTCCTTATATTCAAATCCGGGGTCACGCAAATGGACGTGCATATCGATAAATCCGGCGGATACCAGCTTGCCGGCCGCGTCGATTACTTCACAGCCCGCCGTGTCCGGCTGCTGCTGGCCTTCTACGATTTCGGCGATCAAGCCGCCCTCAATCCGTACATGCCGGCTTTCCAGCCGCCCGGCTTCCTCGTTCCATACCTGGCCGTTCAAGATCCATAATGCCATCGATTTTTGTTCTCCCTTCGGTTATCTTTCCACATCATCCCGGCTTTACTTCCAACCGGCTCTTCCGGCTTTCCTTCAAGCTTCATTACCCTCTGATGGACCGTTCAATGACAGCCATTCGTACGGGTACCCCGTTGCTCATCTGCGGGAAGATGCGTGACTGCGGGTGCTCGACCAATTCGTCGTCAATCTCCACGCCGCGGTTGATCGGAGCCGGATGCATGATGATCGCGTGCGGCTGTACCTTAGCCATCCGATCTGCGGTTAGACCGTAATGCTCGCGGTAATCTTCAGCTGACCGGATCATTCCGCCCTCATGCCGTTCTAGCTGCACACGGAGCATCATGATAACATCCGACCGCAGCGCTTCGTCGAAGCTTACATAGGGGGCATCCAGCTCTCTTGCTTCCAGATTCGGCGGTGCGCAGAACCGGACGTTGGCTCCGAACTTCCTCAGTGCATACAGATTGGACCGGGCTACGCGGCTGTGCAGGATGTCTCCTACGATGGATACCGTAAGTCCCCGAAGGCTCCCAAACTGCTTCTGCATGGTGTACAGATCAAGCAGCGCTTGTGTCGGATGCTCATTGTTACCATCGCCAGCGTTGATCAGCGGAATTCGTATCTTCTGTGCCAGCTCTGCCAGCACGCCGATCGGCTTCAACCGGATCACGCCCGCATCTATCCCCATAGACTCGAGCGTACGCACCGTATCATAAATCGATTCGCCCTTCTGTACGCTCGAAACCGCTGCTGAGAAGTTGAGCACTTCGGCGCCCAGCCGCTTCTCCGCTACTTCAAATGAGAATCTCGTGCGCGTGCTGTTCTCAAAGAACATATTCGCCACGAACTTCCCTGATATGACCGGCTGAACCTTCTCCGGCTGCTCCTCCCAGTACCGCGCACGGTCGAGAATTGCTGTGATCTCATCTTCAGATAAATCCTTCAGGCCGAGCAAACTCCGCTGCTTAAGCTCTGTTGCTGTCATAATCGGTTTGCCCCCTCTGTTGAAAAATCGTTACCTTATCTCCGCCGTCCACTTCCAAGAGAGATACCTCTATCGCTTCAAGCTTGGACGTCGGCACATTCTTGCCGACATAATCAGGCCGGATCGGCAGCTCGCGATGTCCCCGGTCAACCAGGACCGCCAGCTGGATGAGCTGCGGCCGTCCGAGGTCCATGATGGCATCCATCGCAGCGCGGATCGTCCGCCCGGTGAACAGGACATCATCAAACAGGATGACCCGCTTATTGTGAATGGTTATTTCACCGCTGGAGACTTTCTCCAGTACAGATGTGCCGCCAGAGGCGTTGTCACGGTCATCCCGGTACTGGGTAATATCCAGCTCGCCAACCGGTACTGGCGTACCCTCGATTTCCTTAATGCGCTCAGCCATCCGGTTTGCAAGGTATATCCCTCTTGTCCGGATTCCAATCAGCACACAGTTGTCGATGCCTTTGTTCTTCTCCAGTATCTCGTGGGCAATGCGTGTTAATGCCCGCCGTATGCCAAGCTCATCCATAATAATATGCTGTTCTTCACTCACCAAGCTTCCGCTCCCTTCTGCCGTTCAGCAAGCCTTCATCTGATGATTCCCGCAATTGGCCACAAAAAAACTCCTTGCTATTAGCAAGGAGTCGGCGCGCATAAGGAAGGGACACCGGAAGTTCGGGGCAGACGGGTATAAGAAACCACCCGCTCCCGAATTATCGGGGCGTTCCAATTGCAATTCACGTTACCTTGCCAGCCTCACGGGACTGAGTTAAAGGTACTGCTGTTATGAAGTTAGTAGCATTATGCCATGCCCGGAAGAAGAAGTCAAGAGGAGGCGGTCATACCGGTCTAATGACCAGCAGTCCGCCTCCTCATCTTACCACTTCAGTATAAAATTACAGGCTGAGCTTGCGAATCCGCTCTACCGCTGTTTCTGTATTCTCACGGCTGCCGAAAGCCGTCAAGCGGAAATAGCCTTGACCCGCTTGTCCAAAACCGACACCAGGCGTACCGACTATATTGGCTTCGCCCAGCAGCTTGTCGAAGAACGCCCATGAATCAAGACCGCTTGGCGTCTTAAGCCAGATGTAAGGCGCGTTGACGCCGCCGTACACATCCAGGCCAAGCGATTTCAAGCCGTCGCGGATAATACCGGCGTTGGTCATATAGTAATCAACAAGTGATTTGATCTGCTCCTTGCCTTCAGGTGAATAGATGGCTGCAGCGCCCCGCTGGGTCACATAGGACACACCGTTAAACTTGGTTGTATGACGGCGGTTCCACAGGTCGGCAACCGTTACGTCATTGCCGTCGGCGTCCTTGGCCTTTAGCTCCCGCGGTACAACCGTGTAAGCGCACCGTACGCCCGTGAAGCCCGCTGTCTTCGAGAAGCTGCGGAATTCAATCGCCACTTCCTTCGCACCTTCCACTTCATAGATGCTGTGCGGTACGTCTTCCTCTTGAATGAAGGCTTCATATGCAGAGTCAAACAGAATAATGCTGTTATTTTCCTTCGCATAATCAACCCACTTCTTCAGTTCTTCCTTCGTGAGTGTCATACCCGTCGGGTTGTTCGGATAACAAAGGTAGATCAGATCCACTTTGCGGGACGGCAGCTCCGGCTTGAAATTGTTGTCCGCATCACAGCGCAGATACACAATGTTCTCATATTGGTTCTTCTCTTTGTTGAAGGAACCGGAACGGCCTGCCATAACATTAGTGTCTACATAAACCGGATATACCGGGTCTTGTACCGCAATGACCGCATCCTGGCTGAAAATCTCCTGAATGTTGCCGACATCACATTTGGAGCCGTCGCTTACGAAGACTTCATTCATCTGCAGATCGATGCCGCGGGCCTTGTAGTCATTCTGAATAATCGCTTCCAACAGAAAATCGTAGCCCTGCTCCGGACCGTAACCGCGGAACGAGTTGGACTCAGCCAGCTCATCCACTGCCGAATGCATGGCTTTGGTAACCGCTTCTGGAAGGCCGCGTGTCACATCGCCGATGCCCAGGCTGATGATTTGCGCATTCGGATTCTCTTCGATAAACTTGGTTCTGCGCTTCGCAATTTCGGAGAACAGGTAACTGCCCTGCAGCTGCAGGAAATTCTGATTAATTGTTGCCATATGGATTGATCACCTTTCTTCTGTATAATGTGGGGTCGATTATCGCGGGTTTCCCTCGTAACGACCATTCCCTCCGGACATGTAGCAGACCGGCTTCATTTTCATTAGCATAGCTTACTTTTCGCCGCCGCATAATGCAGAATCTAATCGAAAGTTTGCACTATTTGTACGGCTTACTCTTCATTTCGAGGAATGCCGAGAGACTTGCCCTCGCTTAGCGATGTCTCCCTGCTCAATCGTTACCGCGTACGCAGTCCATGAAGCACGTCTTCAAAATCCTGCGGGAGCGGAGCTTCAAACACCAGTTCCTCGCCTGTGCGGGGATGTATGAAGCCAAGAACAGCCGCATGCAGAGCCTGTCCCTTAAGATCGACCGTCTTGGCCCTGCCGTATACCGGATCACCGGCCAGCGGATGCCCGATATATTTCATATGGACACGGATTTGATGCGTACGCCCAGTCTCAAGCCGAAGCTCAAGCAGCGTATAGTCGATGATGCGCTCGAGGACAAGAAAGTGGGTTACCGCATGCTTCGCCCCTCGGTCCGTTACCATGAACAGCTTACGATCCTGGGGATCCCTGCCAATCGGCGCATCGATAGTACCGTGATCATGAGGGATGATGCCGTGTGCCAGGGCTATGTACTTCCTGGTAACAGTATGCTCCTTGAGCTGCTCGGCGAGCGAAGCGTGTGCCATATCATTCTTGGCCGCCATCAGCAGGCCCGAAGTATCCTTGTCGATCCTGTGCACAATCCCCGGCCGCTTAACACCGTTGATCCCCGAAAGATCCTTACAATGATGCAGCAGCGCATTGACGACTGTACCCGAGGAGTGCCCCAGCGCCGGATGGACAACCATTCCTCTCGGCTTGTTGATAACGATTACGTCTTCGTCCTCATACACGATATCAAGCGGAATGTCCTCCGGCAGAATCTCCGTCTCTTCCGGCTCTGGCGGCTGTACGGTAACACGGTCCCCTTCAGCGATCTTGTAATTGGGCTTAACAGGAAGCCCATTTACCTTGACTGCGCCGGATTTAATCCAGTCCTGGATTTGCGTCCGCGAGGTCCCTTCTTCGCCATAGGCTTCCGTCACATACTTATCGATCCGGTCACCCGCAAACGTATCCGCCACAATCCATTCCAGCAGTTCCTCTGCTTGATCAGCGGACAGATTCGTCGGTGTCTGCGTTTCGTTCTGTTTCATCGTTAGCTGCAGCTCCATCCTGTTTGGTCTTATTGTAGTCATTCTTCATATCAAGAATGGTATCCAGCAGTATCAGGCCTACACCGATTACAATGCCCATGTCAGCGACATTGAAGATCGGGAAGGTATACGAGCCGAAATTAAACTGCAGGAAATCAACAACCTCTCCGTACAGCGCACGGTCCAGAAAATTACCGAAGGCACCGCCGAGTACCAGCCCAAGTGCGGCCAGCAGCATGGTGTTGCCTGAATGACGGTTCTTCTGTATGTACCATATAATACCGGCTACCACCAGAAGCGTTACGACGATGAAGAGTGTCGTCTGCTCCTTCAGAATGCCGAATGCCGCACCCGGATTCCGGTGCGATGTAATGATAAAGAAATTACCAATCACCGGAATTTGCTCGGCCAGCTCCAGCTGTGTTGCAATAATCTTCTTCGTGACCTGGTCAATGATGAACACAACCAGCGCAATCCAATAGTAATACCCCTTCACTCGCTTCGCCTCCGCCTGTATCACCGGTTAGGGCCGGCTCCTCTTCTTCCGCTCTCACGTCCAGAAATGCATACACCCAAAATATTGTAGCATAGCGCATCCAGCCGGACAATGCCGGGGACAAAACCCTTCATATGGTCCTGACGATTAATCCTGCCATAAGCACCAATCAATCTTAGGCTTCCGCTCTTCTAAAATAAGCTCATTAGGTGCAGGCTAATGCTTAACAGACGTAAAGGAGGACACGTTCATGAAACCATTGACCAAGCAGGCTGTGGCCGGGCTCCGGAATCAGCTGATTGAGGACCGCCAGCGCATCGAGCAGAAGCTCATCGATAATGAGCACTACGGCTTAGGCGACTCCCAGCGCGTACTGACCGGCGAACTGTCCCCGATCGACAACCATCCCGGTGATCTGGCGACCGAGACATATGAACGGGGTAAGGATATCGCGCTGCTCGAGCAGGATGAGCTCCATCTGGCTCGTATTGACGAAGCGCTTGAGGCAATGAACAAAGGTGAATATGGCCTCTGCCGCTCCTGCGGAGCCGCTATTCCTCTTGAGAGGCTGCAGGCTCTGCCCGAAACTCTTTATTGCGTGGAGCATTCTCCCCAGCGGGATGAGTCCCATCACCGTCCAGTGGAAGAGGAGTTCCTCAATCCCCCATTTGGACGCTCCAGTATGGATGAACAAAGCTCGTATGCCGGCTTTGACGGGGAGGATGCTTGGCAGATTGTGGAGAGCTGGGGGAATTCCAATACACCTGCGCTGGCCGAAGACACAGATATTGAATATGAGAAATTCATGATCGAAGCCGATGAGAACGAGGGTTTCGTGGAATCGTATGAGAGCTTTCTCGCTACAGATATTACCGGTACGCATGTGTCTGTCGTGCGCAGCCGGAAATACCGGCAATACCTCGAGAGCGGTGAAGGCGATCCGCTGCTTGAGGCGGAAACGAACGAAGAAGTTTGAGAACCGGCCTATCTTTCGCTTAACTAGCGTGACAGATTCAGACTCGGCGGCTGCAAGCTGCCGGGTCTTTCCATTAGCCCATTACCGGCAGCGGTACCAGTTCCTCGTGCTTAATAAGCTCTGCCTTCCAGCTGATGCTGTACTATACGAACGATATCCGCAATATAATCTCCAATGATCGGCAGATTCAGCTTGCCGAGCATTTGCAGCATATATAGAATAGTTGCGGCAAAGAATGTAAAACCGATCGCGATTCCGACGCCGCGCGCCGTGCCGCCGAGCAGGTTACGCCACATAAGCGAAACCGGACGGTTCAGCAGGTCTACATATTCGGCGATTTTCGCCCTCTCCAAATCATCCGATATACGTTCCAGTCTGGTCTTCAATGTATTCAAGGACTGCTTTACGCCATCCAAATCCTCGGTCTTTCCACTCATAACCAAGGCCTCCTTTCGATGCGAAAAACGAGCCGGCCTTTCCCGTCCTGCTCTCTGCAAGAGAGGCTGAACGGGAAGTGCTCAAGCTCGTTTCCTATCGTTGTGATGCCTATTATGCCCTTAGGAGGCAATGTAAATTCCAATCGTTTTCTCTCCGAGCTGTACGCTCTCCATGCCTTCCACCCGGTCATATGCTACACCGGTAAGCAGGACGCTGTCGAACAGTACATTCTCAAAGGCCTCCAAAGCAGCCCGCAGCTCATTGTCCACGTCCAGCGTGACATGCACGCGCTTCTCGATAGGCAGATCAAGCTTCTTGCGGGTATCCTGAACGGCACGGATAACCTCCCGCACCCATCCTTCCTGCTCCAGCTCAGGAGTGATATCGGTGTTAAGGGCAACAGTCAGCTGATAACCGGAGGCTGACGCGAAGCCGGATTTTGCCTGCTTCTCAACCAGTAGCTCATCCATGCTGATCTCCAGCCGCTCACCTTCGGCAGTCGTGAACGTTAAGCCGCCTTTCTGGACAGCCTCACGTGTCTCATCCGGTGAAAGTGATTTGAGATGGCCCTGAATCGGACCGACCTGCTTGCCGTATTTCTTGCCGGCCACCTTCAAATTCAGCTTGAAGGTAAAATCTACAAAGCCGCTGTCGCTGCTTTCGATTACAATTGTCTTTACGTTGATCTCGTCCTTAATAATCGCTTCGTAGTCCGTCAGGTCGAAATCCCTGTCCAGCGAGACAATGAGCTCGGAGAGCGGCTGTCTTGTCTTAATCGCCGACTCATTCCGGACATTGCGGGCAAGCTCGACGATCTGGCGCGCTGTTTCCATATCCCGCTCCAGCGTCAGGTCAATTACAGCTTCATCCGCTTTCGGATAATCGTCCAGGTGGACGCTCCTGCCTCCGCCAAGATTGCCATATACATCCTCGGCAATAAGCGGCGCATACGGAGCGATAATCCGCGACAATGTCAGCAGCACTGTACGAAGCGTCTGATAAGCAAACACTTTATCCTCTGTCAAGCCGCTTCCCCAGAAGCGGTCACGGGAACGGCGGATATACCAGTTGCTCATTTCATCTACAAAGCCCTCGATCGCCTTCGCCGGGTTAAGGAAGTCGTTCGCATCCAGCCCCTTAGCCACCAGCTTGATCAGGCTGTTCAAACGCGATAGAATCCAACGGTCCAGCTTGTTGCCTGATCTTGCATGCGGATGCTGTGCCGGGTCAAATCCGTCAATGGAAGCATACAGCGCATAGAATGCATGTGTGTTGACAATCGTGTCGATTACCTTCGACTTCGCTTCTGCTACAATCCCCCGCGAGAACCGCTTGCTGTTCCACGGTGCACTATCCGAAAGCAGGGCCCAGCGGAAAGCATCCGTTCCATACTCGTTGATAATTTCCCACGGGTCGATTACATTGCCCTTGGACTTGGACATCTTCTGACCATTCTCATCCAGAATATGCCCTGTCGATATAACAGCCTTGTAAGGCGCTTTACCGTTATACAGGGTCGATACGGCCAGCAGGCTGAAGAACCAGCCGCGCGTCTGGTCGATGCCCTCGCAAATCATATCAGCAGGGTATTGGGAAGCGAACAGCTCCTCATTTTCAAACGGCTGATGGTACTGTGCGAATGGCATGGAGCCGCTGTCGAACCATACATCGATTACTTCAGAGGTCCGTGTCATGACGCCGCTGTCACAGTGCGGACAATTCAAATGCACTTCATCCACATAAGGCTTGTGAAGCTCCAAATCCTCGGCAACCGGTCCGACTGCACGTGCTCTGAGATCAGCAAGGCTCTCCGGCGCATATTCGCCTTTACATGTGTTACACACCCACACATTAAGCGGCGTGCCCCAGTACCTGTTCCGGCTGATATTCCAGTCGACCAAATCCTCAAGGAATTTGCCGAAGCGGCCTTCACGGATATGGCCTGGATACCAGTCTACCCCATTATTATTGGCGATCAGCTGATCCTTAACCGCAGTCGTTTCAATAAACCAGCTCTCCGTTGCGTAATAGAGCAGCGGTGATTTACAGCGCCAGCAGAACGGATAACTGTGCTCATAGCGCTCCTTCGAGAACAGCAGCCCGCGCTCGCTGAGCATTTTTACGATATCGACATCGCAGTCTTTAACGAAACGGCCTGCCAGGTCCGTAACTTCAGCCGTATACTTGCCTTCGCTGTTCACAACACTCAGCATGCTGATGCCGTTCTGACGGCAGACGCGGTAGTCATCCTCGCCGTGCGCAGGCGCAATATGAACAATACCAGTACCGCTGGTATCGCTGACAAAATCGCCGGCTATGACGATATGCCCCTTCTCGACCGATACGTAGCGGAATGGCGGTTCATAAGACAGGCCAACGAGTTCCGAGCCCTTTAGACTGGAAATAATCTCGAAGTCCTCCTTCATCACGCTTTCCGCCAGCGCCTCAGCAACAATATAAGTTTCTCCGCCCTTCTTCACCTTTACATAAGCAAGCTCCGGATTCACAGCAAGGGCCACATTCGACGGAAGTGTCCATGGAGTTGTCGTCCAGGCCAAAATCGATTCGCCAGTCGCAAGCTTGAACTTGACCGTCGCGCTCAGATCCTTCACATCTTCATAGCCTTGAGCTACCTCATGGGAGCTCAAGGTCGTCTGGCAGTCCGGACAGTACGGGCTTACCCGGTGTCCACGGTACAGCAGACCTTTCTTATGAATGGTGGACAGTATATGCCACACGCTCTCGATGTAGCTGTTCTTAAGCGTAATATACGGATTATCCATGTCGGTCCAGTATGCGATTGCTTCCGTCAGCTCGCGCCATTGGCGCTCATATTCAAAGACACTGTCCTTGCACTTGTTTACGAAGGCTTCAACCCCGTAATTCTCAATCTCCTGCTTGCCCGAAATGCCGAGCTGCTTCTCCACTCCAAGCTCGACCGGAAGGCCGTGCGTATCCCAACCGGCCTTACGCAGCACCTTATAACCGGACATCGTCTTATAGCGGCAGATAAAATCCTTGATCACCCGCCCGAGCACGTGGCCGATATGCGGCGCGCCATTAGCCGTCGGCGGCCCTTCGTAGAAGACAAAATGCGGATGGCCCTCACGGTTCTCTATTGAAGCCTTGAAGGTGTCTTCCTGTCTCCACTTTTCCAATATTCTGGACTCACGCGCCCTTGCCTTTTCTTTTACGTCTACGCGTTCCATGCTTTTGGCTCACTCCCGTATCCTGAATTATCATACAAAAAAAGCCCGCCCCTGATAAGGGACGAGCTTGAACTCGCGATACCACCCTAATTCCGCTGTTCGTCCGGCGCACATTGAAAGCCTGTGCGAACCCGGCTATGAACAACAGCTCCTTAGCCGCAGGCATCAACTGCCCGCATTCCCGGTAACGGTGGATAGCCGGCTCCACTTACTTACGGTTCGGCGGAGCTTCTCGGGGATGATATTCGGCTGCAGTCTGAACGCCGGCTTTCAGCGGTTACCGGCTCTCTGAGGGACAGGGCTGCGGCTTACTTGTTCCCGTCAACGAAGATGATAGATGTCATTCAATTGTCGCATAGTGCCGATCAATACTATAGTTATACGCGTTCGGATACCCGTTTGTCAACCTGGCTGTGCAGCCGTACGCCCCATGACCTAGTCCTGCTCAATTGCCTCACGGCGGCGCGGTGCTTCACCTTCGAGTGAATCCCAGCCTTCGTTACTCAGCAGATCAAGCTGCGCCTCCACCAGTGTTTTGAAGCGGGCTCTGTAGATAGACGCCTGCTTCTTGAGCTCCTCCACCTCAAGAGCAACCTTGCGTGATTTGGACAAAGCTTCATTGATGATCCGGTCCGCATTCTTCTCGGCTTCCTTAACGATCAGCTGCGCTTCCTTCTTGGAGTTGTTCTTGACTTCATCAGCGGCCTCCTGGGCCACGATGATCGTCTTGCTAAGCGTCTCCTCGATATTAGCGAAGTGATTCAGCTTCTCCTGAAGGTTCAGCACCTGATTCTGAAGCTCCTTATTCTCACGGATAAGCGCCTCGTAATCCTTGATCACCTGATCCAGAAATTCGTTGACCTCATCTTCATCGTAGCCGCGCAGTCGGCGCCCGAATTCTTTGTTATGTATGTCCAATGGCGTTAACGGCATTGGCGCACCTCCTATATGAGTGACGGTTTAGGCTGCAGATTATATAAGGAGGGATTCGACAGAACCATCCAAATTCCTGCACATGAAGTCAATTTCATTATAATTTTTACGTCAGACAGTATGGGAGAAATCATGTGGTGAAGACCGGTTCTAAATAAACTTTCCGACCTTTACCCTGGTTCTGCCTTTTTTCGTCTGCCCTTCCACGGCCAGGATCTTAAACCTGCCGAGACCGTGGAAGGATATGATATCGCCCTCGCGCAGCTGTGCGGACGGATCTTCGGTTACCTTCCAGTTCACCCGGCAGCGTCCGGCCCGGATCGGATCGACGATTTTGGCCCGGCTGATCCGGTAAACGTCACTGCATATCCCGTCAAGACGCAAAGAAGCCACCGTAAAGTTCATTTCCTCCAAATCCGGTTTAACCGCCCTCAGTTGATCGATCGGAAGAATGTCCGTCAGGACATGAACCCGGTGTACTTGCCGCAGATGTATATTAAGAAAATCCGCAAACTCCTCTGTCACCAGACAATGACAGCCATCCTCATGCACATGAATATCGCCGATCACATCCCGTTTAATGCCAAGGCCGAGTATCGCACCCATGTAATCGCCGTGATCCAGTTCCAGGTGGCGGTTGTCGCCTGAACGGACTGCCAGTACCACAATGCCCGCCGGCTCATATTCGGGATCCCGGTAGGCAGGCACAATAATCGCACGCTTCCGTTCCGCCTCCGGATAGCCGCCTTCTAGACGAAGCAGGGCGTCCGGTTCTCTGTTGACAAGGGTGGTGAGAATAAAAGACTGCCTCGGATCGAGGAAATCCGTACGGCGGTCCTCGTGACCTACCGCCGCCCGTTCAACCCATTCCATCGCCTTATCGACAAAAGCCCGCTCATCGGGATGGAAATGCGTGTATATTTCGTGATTGCTCATCCTAACCGCCTACGAAAAACCTGATGACCGCAATCAAACCCGCTGCGATGAAGCGCAGGGCGAAGAGTGCGATGATGGGAGAGATATCCAGCATGCCGCCGATTGGCGGAATGATACGCCGGAACGGCGCCAGGTAAGGTTCAACCAGCTTACCAAGAAACTCGCCAATGAAGCTCTCACGGGCATTCGGAAGCCACGACAGCAGGATGTAGGCTATTATAATAAACGAATAGATTTCTTGTGCTCGCCAGATAAATTCTGCAATTTGATTCACTAAGTCACCTCATTTGATTGTAGTTCGGGTCGTCCGCCAGTATATCTGTAATAGAGCCTTGGATTTCGACGGAATCGGGCGTGCATAAAAAGATGTTCGGGCCCAGCTTCGAGATACTGCCATTCAGCGCGTAGACCGTGCCGCTAAGGAAATCGACAATACGCACAGCATGCTCCTTGCGGACCCGCTGCAGATTGACGATAACCGATCGCCTGCTGCGAAGGTGGTCCGCAATCTCCTGAGCTTCGTCGTAGGAGCGGGGCTCATTCAGAACAACACGTACATTCTTCTGTGAGTGGATGCTGACGACGTTAGCCCCTTTCATATTCTTACGCTGCTCGAATGCCGGGGTTTCAATTTCCTGCTCAGCGTCCTGCTGGTTCTGATTTCGTTCCAGCTGGCGTTCGCGCTCGATAATCTCCTCTTCCTCCTGCAGACCAAGGAAATTCATAAACCGGTTCATCACACTCATTGTACACCCTCCTCTTTCCCTACGAGAATACTCCCAAGCCTGAGCCAGGTAGCTCCTTCCTCCACCGCGATATCAAAATCATTCGACATCCCCATGGATAAATGCTTCACTTCATAGGACAGCAACCCGCTTGCATTGAGCTTGTCCCGCAGCTCCCGAAGCCCCCGGAACACCGGCCGTGTCGCCTCCGGCTCTGCTTCATAAGGGGCCATCGTCATCAGCCCCGCTACCTCGAGATGCTGAAAGTCGGCAATCTGCCGAACGAAATCCTCGAGCCCGCCGGGCGCAAGGCCGTGCTTGGAATCCTCTCCGGATACATTGACCTGCACGAAACAAGGAACACGAATCCCCAGCTGTCCAGCCTGCTTGTCGATCGCTTTGGCTAGCGAGAGCCTGTCCAGCGAATGGATGTATGTAAACCTTCCCACTACTTCTTTCACTTTGTTCGTCTGCAGCGATCCTATAAAATGCCACACCGCTTGTCCGATATCCGGATCGCTTCCGGATGCTTCCTCTACCGCCCGCCACTTGCTCTCGGCATTCTGCCAGCGGTTCTCCCCCAGATGCTTTAAACCGGTGCGCAGCACCTCAAAAACAGCGGGAGCCGACACATATTTGGTAACGGCTATCACGCCGACCTCCGAGCGTTCCCGCCCGCTGCGTTCACATGCCTCTGTGATCCGGCGGTCTACTTCACGAAGTCTGTCAGCTGCTGACAATGGTTCCTCTCACCTCTCCTTACGCAAACCCGATAAAGCTGGCCATTCGCCCTGCCCTTCCCTGTTCAACGCGATGGGAATAAAACTCTCCGGTAAGGCAGCCTGTGCACTGCTTCGTTATTTCGATGTTCGTCGCCAATATTCCTTCTTTTATCATAATCTGTCGGTTTATTTCTTTCAAGTTAACCCTTGCGGTCTCATTACCTTCCACTGTGACCAATGCGTCCATAGACACGCCGGCTTCCTGTGACAGGCGGCTTGCCGCTTCCACTATCTGATCCTTTACCGGTCCATACACCTCATAGCAGCAGGCGCCTATCGAAGGGCCAATCGCACACCGGAGTGAAGCCGGATCTGTGCCATAGGCCGAAGACATAGCCGCTATCGTATTCCGGGCGATCTCCCCGACAGTCCCTTTCCAGCCGGCATGGGCAAGCGCTACCGCATGGTTTACAGGATCGAGGAAGAAGAGCGGTACACAGTCCGCGTAGAACGAAGCAAGCAGAACACCGGGGACATCCGTCATAATCGCATCCGAGTCAGGTATAGCCGACTCCCGGTTGAGCGATCCGCTGCCCTTATCCTTCTCCATTACCCGAAAAACAGCCGTCCCATGCACCTGCTCGGCACATGTCCAGGCATCAAGCGGCCAGCCCAGCGCATCGGTTACCAGCCTCCGGTTGCGGATGACTGCTTCCGGCTCATCACCGACGTGGAAGGCGCAGTTCAGCGAACGCCACGGCTCTCCGCTAACGCCCCCCTCACGGCCGGTTATACCAGCGGTAAGCCCCGGCACTTCCTCGATCCATCTCTGCAGCATATGTAAGGATGGCTCACCATCATTAGTTTGGCGTACAAAAGGCTCCATATCGAACATCACCTCCTGCCCAGTGTACCACAGGATCGCTGCGGCGGCGAGCAGCTGTTCCCGTCAGCGTGCGGCTTGTTCATCATCCTGCCGGTAAGCCTTCGTATCATCAAGCCGTACAAGGACAACGTCCGTTCCGATCTTAACAATATTCCGCCAAGGGATAACCACTTCCGTACCTCCGCCGAACAGACCGAAAAACTTCGTATAATTCGGCACCACGATTGAGTCAATCCGCCCCTGCCTTAAGTCAAGCTCCAGGTCACTGATCTGGCCGAGCTTCCTGCCGTCCACGATATTGATGACGTCCTTCGTTTGAAAATCAGATATTTTCACCAATGCCGCCACCAGCCCCGCATCAAAGATTGGGTATGTTCCTAATTTCCCTCTATATACTATATGATCAATCTGCGGCATATGCCCCTAGCATCTTAAATTTGACAGTTGAAAAAAGTAAACGGCTCCGCCGTCCAAGAGGACGGAGGAGCTTCGGGTGAGCGAAATGCGGCCGTGCCGCCTGTTGCTCACGTTTTTACATGCTTTTGCATTTGCTGGATGGCTGACTTCTCAAGTCTGGAAACCTGCGCCTGCGATATGCCGATTTCATCGGCCACTTCCATTTGGGTTTTCCCCTCAAAAAAACGCATCGATAAAATCATTTTCTCCCGGTCGCCGAGCTTATGCATAGCCTCCCGGAGGGCAATTTCCTCAATCCAGGATACATCCTTATTCTTATCATCACTGATCTGGTCCATCACATAGATGGGATCTCCTCCGTCATGATAGATCGGTTCAAACAGCGATACAGGGTCTTGAATGGCATCAAGAGCGAAGACCACATCCTCCTTTGGCACATTCAGCGCTTCGGAGATTTCAAAGATCGTCGGCTCGCGGGAATTCTGGTTGGTCAGGCTGTCCCTGACCTGAAGTGCTTTATAGGCGATATCCCTAAGACTTCTGGATACACGGATCGGATTGTTGTCACGCAAATAACGGCGGATTTCCCCAATAATCATCGGGACTGCGTATGTAGAGAATTTGACGTTCTGTCCCAAATCAAAATTATCGATAGCCTTCATCAGCCCGATACAGCCGACTTGAAACAGATCATCCACAAACTCGCCCCGGTTATTGAACCGCTGGATGACACTGAGCACCAGCCGCAAGTTGCCGTTTACTAATTTCTCTCTTGCTGCCAGCTCGTTGCGTGTTTGCAGTGCCGTGAACAGTTCTCTCATCTCGGCATTCGTCAGTACGGGCAGTTTAGCGGTATCCACTCCACAGATCTCAACTTTATTTCGGGTCAACGTGATTACCTCCCAAGGAGAAACATTAATGTACATTATCCCCTTGGCCTTCTTTTTTATTCCAGCCCGCAAGGCAGCAGAGCATGCGCGGGGAACAGCACGAGAGTGGCCATTAAACCCGGAAAATGCTTGACACATCTGGGTTTCAATCGCTTTCATCAGCAACCCCATGTCTCTCCTTTGCTTGTTCCTCAATCCCCGCCGGAAGCCTTGCCAGACAAGCGGTTTTCCCCCTGGCAGAATGTTTTTAACTTACTGCAAAACAAACAGAAGGAGTATGGCAGCTGCCATACTCCTTCTGTTATTCTGAGCGCAGGCTATACCATCTTGTTAAACTCCTTGCGCAGACGCTTGATAATCCGTTTCTCCAGCCGGGAAATATAGGACTGGGAAATGCCGAGCAGATCGGCCACATCCTTCTGGGTCTTCTCCTCGCCGTCAGCCAGCCCGAAACGCAGCTCCATAATCGTCCGCTCCCGGTCAGAGAGCTTCTCCAGCGCCTTGTGCAGCAGCTTCCGGTCCACCTGCTCCTCAATATTCCGGTATATCGTATCATTCTCGGTCCCCAGCACATCCGACAGCAGCAGTTCATTACCATCCCAGTCGATGTTGAGCGGCTCATCGAAGGAAACCTCGGTGCGAATCTTGCTGTTGCGCCTCAGATACATCAAGATCTCGTTCTCGATACAGCGGGAAGCATAGGTTGCCAGCTTGATCTTCTTCTCCGGGTCAAAGGTATTCACCGCTTTAATCAGTCCAATCGCTCCAATGGAAACCAGGTCCTCGATGTGGATGCCCGTATTCTCGAATTTCCTGGCAATATAAACGACCAGGCGGAGATTCCGTTCGATCAGAATCGCCCGAATGGCAGTATCCCCGGAGGACAATTTGGCCAGCAGGAACTCTTCTTCCTCCCGGGTAAGCGGCGGTGGCAGCGCCTCGCTGCCGCCGATATAATAAATCTCATCGCTCTTCAGCCCGAATAAAAACAAAATCCGGTAATAATATAACTGCAGGATTAATTTCCATTTCACGACCATGTAAAGCCAGTCCTCCCCGTAAAGCATAATGTAGTGACCGGTCAGCCGGCTTTCAGGCTTTCCACCAGCAGCGGATGAATAATTGCCTGATAGGTGCCGTCTGAAACCAGCTTTCCTCCATCCAAACCAATCAGCACCTTGTGAGTTTCATAGACTTGACCGCTGTGCGTTACAATGACCCGGTCCGGCTTCAGAGCCAGCATGAATTGTGTTCCCTTGTTAATGCCCCGGTAAGGCACAAGCCGCAGGCGGTCTCTCCAGGGACTGTCATCATGCTCCAGGCCTGCCAGCAGCAGATCGACTTCCGAATCCTTAATTCGCTTGATCCAGCCAGGCGGCAGCTCCGACTGCCATAGCGACGCCTCCATGACCATGACGGGCGTTCTCGTAAGCGGATCATACAGCTGATTGCCCGTATCAATCAGGCCGGTACAGCATCGCTCCTGATTCCCTATTTGGACCGTAACGTCCGCGAGATGTCCCTGCACGCGCTCGGTCTTGCGGCGGTTGTTCCAGACATACCGGTAGATTAACAGGGACACAGCGCAAGTCCCGGCAACAAACAGCAGTCCCAGCTGCAGCTCAAATCCCAGCCCGCCTGTCCGAGTAAACCACAGACCATCCCACAGCTCTCCGGAGCTTTGCAATAAATAGTGAAATCCGAGCACACCCCCAGCGGCAGCAAAATTAACCCCATAGAAGGCGGCTACATTACGGATGAAATGCTGGAGACTCGCATACCCGAACGCTGTCCACAGCATGAGCAAAGACAGGGCAAATTTGAGAAGGAACGTAAACAGGAAGGATAGCGGCGGCACAAACATCATCACAACATACAATGCACCCATGACTGCTGCGGCTGACAGACGAAGCAGCTTTGGACGAAGCCCCCTAACCCAGGCCGTTGTCAGCAGAACCGCCCCATCAATGAGCAAATTCGTAAAAAAAACTAGATCCACATAGACGACCAGCGGGATTCCCCCTTCTGCATGCCCCTGTCTTGAGGCAACCCTTATCGTTATGGGAACGATTGAGATTAGTATAGTAAAATCATATTTCAATGTCTGTCTAAACATGCCGTCATGCCCGATCTTTTTTTGTCGGGTTGAAAGAAAGAACGCGGTTAATCGGCAGGCCTTGCGCGAAACAGCCGGACTGGTGCAAAAATGATGTCGTACCAACTGCGAGAGCTTGAATGCCGGTTAAGAGATTCACATTAAGAGGACTTCCTGTAGAACGAGAAGGGGGAGATCATGCAGACATAGCTTAGCGGAATAAAAAAAAACTGTTTTCTCAGGGAATGTCCCGGAGAAAACAGCTGCTTATCTAATGCGTTTAACGGTCGCCACGCGGACGATTACGGAGGAATGCCGGAATATCAAGCTGATCACTTGATACGCCGCCACCGAAAGGCTTCAGGTTCGAAGCGCTAGCCGGACGTGATTCTGACGACTGCTGCTCGGTACCCTGCTGCTGCCCCTGTGCAGGATTACGGCGCAGGCTGGCAGGAGGCTTAAGCTCAAAGCCGGTCGCGATAACCGTTACCTTAATATCATCCTTCATATCCTCATTAATACTAGCGCCAAAGATCATATTTACTTCCGGATCGGAAGCGGCAATGACAATCTCGGCCGCCTCATTGACTTCATAGAGTGACAGATTGGCTCCGCCGGTAATGTTCATGATTATCCCTCTGGCGCCATCGATGGACGTCTCCAGCAGCGGGCTCATAATTGCCTTGCGGGCTGCTTCAGCCGCCCGGTTCTCGCCATTTGCCTCGCCAATACCCATCAGGGCCGAACCGCGCTCGGTCATAATGGTCTTCACATCCGCAAAATCGAGGTTGATCAGTCCAGGGACAGCGATCAGGTCGGAGATGCCCTGTACAGCCTGGCGAAGAACATTATCTGCTTCGCGGAAGGCCTCGAGCATTGGCGTCTTCTTATCGACGATTTCCAGCAGACGGTCGTTCGGAATGACAATAAGGGTGTCTACCTTTTCCTTCAGCGCTTCGATGCCAAGATCCGCCTGACCCGAACGCTTCCGTCCCTCGAAGGTGAACGGACGGGTAACTACGCCAACCGTCAGAGCGCCGCATTCACGGGCAATCTCGGCAATGACCGGTGCAGCACCCGTTCCGGTGCCGCCGCCCATACCAGCCGTGACAAACACCATATCTGCACCTTTCAGTGTGTTCGCAATCATATCACGGGATTCCTCGGCCGCCTTCTTGCCGACCTCCGGATTTGCCCCGGCGCCGAGGCCGCGGGTAAGCTTGTCCCCGATTTGAAGCTTTTGCTCTGATTTTGCTATATGAAGCGCCTGTGCATCTGTGTTTACCGTAATAAACTCAACGCCCTTGACGCCATTCTCAATCATCCGGTTAACCGCATTGCTGCCGCCGCCGCCAACACCGATGACTTTTATCTGCGCCAGTTGTTCCATATCAAAATCGAATTCCAACATTTATGATTTCCCCCGATCAAATGAATTCGCTAAACATATTTTTCAGCCGTTCGAACAGCCCAGGCTTGGAGGGCGCAGATGTCGTCGGCCCCTGCTTCCGGGCAGCCGATTTTTTGGGTGAACCGCCTGAGCGGACTCGCATGTAACGGGAGACATACTGAATCATCCCGACCCCGCTCGTATATGCCGGATCGCGGACACCGATGTAATCAGGCACAGCAATCCGTACAGTCGCCTCGAGCTCGCTCTGTGCGAGCGGGAGGACACCCGACATCGACACGGTGCCTCCTGTCAGCACATAGCCGTTCACCTTATCGCCAAACCCCATCCGTCGTACTTCCTGGCGTACCAAATGGAAGATTTCCTGCATCCGCGGCTCAATAATGTTAGCCAAATCCACCTGGGTGAATTCCTTCTCCACATTGCTGCCCATTCGCATAACCTTAAACTTCTGATCTTCCGCCGCTTCATCTACAAGCGAGCAGCCGAACTTAAGCTTAATCTTCTCCGCCTGCTCAGTTTGCGTCCGGAGTCCGTACGAAATATCATTCGTTACATACTCACCGCCGACCGGCAGCGTCGATGTTCCAACCAGACTGCCCTGGTCAAACACCGCAATTGTACATGACCCGGCACCGATATCAACCAGAACCGTACCCATGTTTTTCTCATCCTTGGTAAGTGCCATCTGGCCAGATGCGAGCGACATAAGGATGACGCCCGAAATTTGCAGCTCTGCTTTCTCCACACAACGCATCAGGTTATGTATAGCGGTCTTAGCACCGGTTATAACCGTCGCTTCCACTTCCAGTCTGACGCCAATCATCCCGCGCGGGTCGGATATGCCATCCAGCCCGTCCACCAGGAACTGCTTAGGAACGAGTCCGATAATCTCCCTCTCGGGAGGCAATGCTACGACCTTGGCCGCCTGCAGCACACGTTCAATATCCTCTTCACCGATCTCCCGGTCCTCGTTCGATACGGCAACTACTCCATGGTTCGTTTGCAGGGCGATGTGATTACCTTGAATGCCTACATATACGTCGGATATTTCTATACCAACCATGCGCTCAGCATGATCAACCGCATTGCGGATCGACTGGACGGTCTGGTCGATATCAACGATAGCTCCCTTGCGTATACCCTCCGAGTCGGCAGATCCAACCCCTATAATATTAATGGCTCCGTTTGTCACTTCGCCAATAATAACACGAACTTTGGATGTACCGATGTCCAAACTGACAATGATGTCATTACTGCTCAACCCATGGCACCTCCGTTTCACAATAAATGTTGATTTCAATAGTTAACTATGATTATTAAGAGTACATCATATAATACTAACATATCTGTAGTAGTGCAGACACTGTACTACTAATTCAACGTCCTTTATATTTTCCCTCTTTTTTCTACAATTTTTTTAGGTGTTGTACTCTTCCAATTTTTGCTAACGGTAATACCAAATCCATTACGCTAGCAAAAAACCAAGATTCTGTCAAACCCCATAAATAAAATTGTACCACTGTTTTTTACCGTTGAGTAGTCTCTTTTTACTGCTCCTGCTCCCCTTCAGCCTCGGAAATATAAGGCACATAGCGGTCCGACAGCAGCAGCGTCACACTCCCCGGGTCCTGTGTTTCAATGACCGCCTTAATTGTCTCCACCTTCTCAGGCAGCAGAGAAACGGCTGTTATGATTTCAAACTTCGTCCGGGTATATATTCTGATCCTGTCAGCATATGAATTAGAAGGAAAGGGCATGATCTGGGAAAAATCAGCCAGCAGGTCAGGCGGGATATCGGCCAGCACAGCGGTGAGCTCCTCTCGGACAGGGTCGTCAGCAGGCCAGCCGCTGAGCACAGGCTTGTCCACGACATAATTGCTGCCTGCCGGAAGAACGGTGCCATTAGACAAAATAGCTGATATCTCGCCTTTATCCGACAACTCAAACGCAACGGTTGGATATTCCTTGACGGTTATGTGGACAGCCCCAGGGAATGATTTCGTTACCTCAACTTCTTCAACTGAATTGAGCTGCTTAATCCGCTTTGCAAACTCCGATTCACTCGGGTAGAAGAACGGGTCACCGACCGCAATATCAGCAGCCTCTTGAATCTCAGAAGCACTTATGTGCTGGTGGCCGGTAACCGTGACCGATGATATCTTACTGATTGATGATCGAAAAAACAGTATAGAGAGCAGCACGACGAATAATAACAGAATGATAGCCAGCAGCTTGCGGTTAGCTCTTCGCGCAGGCTTTGGTTCACGTAGTACTGGCATCTGATCCGGCATAACTTGTCCCTTCTTCCATGAAAAAACATCCGGTTCTCATCACGAAAACCGGGAATGAAGCTAATCTCAGCCTGGAATCACGCGGTTATTAAGCGCCGCGCTGTATCTCGTAATCTTGGCACCCAGACGGTTGAAGAGCGTCTCGATCTCGTCATAGCCGCGGTCGATGTGATGCACCTGCTCCACGACTGTCTGCCCTTGTGCCGCCAATCCGGCGATAACAAGCGCTGCTCCTGCCCTCAAATCCGTTGCTTCCACTGTTGCGCCATATAAGCGAGGAACCCCGCGTACAAACGCACAGTTCTGGTCGATCCTGATATCAGCACCCATCCTAACGAGTTCATCCACATGCTTGAACCGTCCCTCAAAGATGGTTTCTTTCATCAGACTGGTGCCATCCGCCAATGCCAGCAGTACCATGACCTGGGATTGAAGATCCGTCGGGAAAGCCGGATAAGGGTTCGTCACAATCCGGTCTACCGCCTTTGGACGGCTTGCACCGCCGACCTTTATTATATCACCGTCAACCACAACTTGAACACCTGCACGGCGCAGAACATGAATCAAAGAGGTCAGGTGGGCCGGGTTCGTATTCTGCAGGGTAACCTGCCCGCGTGTTGCTGCGGCGGCTACCATTACTGTCCCCGTCACAATCCGGTCAGGGATGATCCGGTACCTGCACGGTACGACCGACCGGACACCCTCTATTGTTATTGTATCGGTTCCGGCGCCGAGAATTTTTGCACCCATCTGGTTCAGAAAGTGTTGTAAATCCTGGATTTCCGGCTCCCGGGCTGCATTGGTTATAGTGGTAATGCCCTCAGCCAGCACCGCGGCCATCATAATATTTTCGGTTGCGCCAACACTTGGGAAATCGAGCACGATATCGGCACCCTTCAGCCGTTCGGCCGTACAGATAATCCGGCTGCCCGTTTCCTTGATTTCTGCTCCGAGTGCTTCTAGCCCGCGCAAATGAAGATCAATCTTACGCTCTCCGATTGCGCATCCCCCCGGCTGGTAGATTTCCACCCGGCCAAAGCGGGCCAAGAGCGGCCCCATAAGGAAAATCGACGATCGCATCTGTCTCATCAGCGTCTCCGGCACATGCGATGAATGCAGTGATGCCGTATCTAAAGCGACCGACTGTCCGATATGCTCGGCTCTGCAGCCAAGGTCACGCAGAATGCTCAGCATCACATCAATATCAAGCAATTTGGGCACCTGATCAATGATCACTGTGCCATCCACCAGCAAACTTGCGGCCAGAATCGGTAAAGCGGCATTTTTCGCACCTTGGATGACAATTGTTCCGGAGAGTGGTTTGCCGCCTTCAATCACCAATTTGTCCAATGCTTCACCTCCGATTTACCGCTCACCCACCACCAGCACCTCAGGTACCAGTTCGACGCCGAAGCGCTCCTGTACCGTCCGCTTGATATGTGACATAAGGGTGAGGACGTCTTCGGCAGACGCCTGCCCGGTGTTCACGATGAAATTGGCATGCAGCTCGGATACTTGAGCACCGCCGATCTGGAAGCCTTTAAGTCCGGCTTCTTGAATCAGGCGGGCAGCATGATCCTCCGGAGGATTGCGGAACACACTGCCACAAGTAGCCATCTTGAGCGGTTGTGTCCGCAGTCTCCGGTCTTTGTACGATGCCATGGCCGCCGCGATTTCCTTGCGGTCCCCCGGCTGCAGTTCGAATACTGCCTCCACAACAACGCCCGGCGTATCATGGAGGAAGGAATGACGGTAGGAGAACTGCATCTCGTCAAGCCCGAAGCGTACCAATTCACCAGAACCCAGTACGATGTCTGCCGATTTGAATATTCGTGACACATCCGACCCGTGTGCGCCGGCGTTCATATAGACGGCCCCGCCGACCGTACCCGGAATCCCCCCCGCGAATTCGAGTCCGGTCAGCCCCTCTTTGCCCGCAAGCACGGACAGTTTGATAAAGGAGTATGCGGCCCCCGCATAAGCCTGATTGCCTTCAAACCGGACATAGTCCAGTCCTTTGCCGGGCTTGATTACAACACCACGGATCCCCTTGTCGCTCACCAGCATATTAGAGCCGCGACCCAAGTTCGTCCAAGACAGGCCCTGCGCAGACAGAAGCTTGACTGCGGCAATGAGCTCTTCCTTGGTCTCTGGTATGACGAGGATATCCGCCGGTCCGCCGATTTTCCAGGTGGTATATTCCGCAAGCGGCTCCTGGATCAGTACGGTTCCTGCTCCGGCTTCTTTCAATTGTTCGATTAATTGCTCCATGGTCGATCCTCCTTGTGCTTGAATTGAGCGGAATGGGCCGAGCGCCTCTTCCGTCCGGCTGTTCAGGCGCGGAAACCGTTCGCCGTCAGGCGGCTGTCACGAGTTATACGGTATTTTATGCCCGTATGACAGGGAGTGTGACAATCGCCCAGGACAGTCCTCTTATTTGCGCTTGATCAGCGTCTTTATCTCGGAGGCTATAACATTCGCGGACTGCGGCATGCCCAGCTTGCGTGCCGCTTCCCCCATAGCACGCAGCCTGTCTTCCTTGCTGACAATGGCACCAATCTCTTTAAGCAGCTTTTGCCCTGTGAGATCGCGTTCCAAAATCATGACGGCCGCGCCGGCATCCGCCAGACTTCTTGCATTAGGCTCCTGGTGATTCCCCGTCACATTAGGTGAAGGAATCAGAATGGACGGAATCCCGAGGGCCGTAATTTCCGCTAGTGAGGAAGCGCCTGAACGGCTGACGACCAGCGAGGTAGCCGCAAGCACCTCCGCCATATTGTTGAGATAAGGCACAATATGCAGTCTCGATAGTGATCCGCCCTTCAGGGAAGCTACCTGCTCCCGGGTTTTCTCATAATAGGTTTCCCCTGTAACAAACACAAACTGGACGCCCGGTATGTCGTCCAGTTGCGGTGCCATTTCCACCATCGCGTCATTAAAGGCCTTCGCACCCCGGCTGCCGCCGACAAACAGCACAATGCGGCTTCCCGCCGGGATCCCGAGTGATGCAAAGCCTTTCGCTTTATCGGCATGCAGCACATTTGTTGCGCAGGGATTTCCAGTATGAATAACCTTGCTGTGGCTGCCGAAACGGCCAATTGACTCCTTGAAGCTGACGGCAACCGTGTCCGCGTAGCGGCTGAGAAATTTATTGGTCAGGCCCGGGTCAACATTCTGCTCATGAATTACTGTCGGTATACCAAGCTTCGCTGCCGCATACACGACAGGTCCGCATACATATCCTCCCGTGCCGATTACCACATCGGGCCTGAAGCGCCGAAGCAGGCCTTTGGCCCGCTTGACACCCTTCACAAACCGGATAACTGTCTTTATATTCTCCAGCGAAAGCTTGCGTCTGAAGCCGGTTATGTCTACCGATTCGAACGGTATCCCGAGCTCCGGCACGATCCGGCTTTCCAGACCGCGCCCGGTCCCGATATACAGCAGCTCAGTGTCCGGCTCTTCACGCTGCAGCTGTCTTCCGATAGCCACTGCAGGATAGATGTGCCCGCCTGTGCCGCCTCCGGTCAATACAACTTTCATCTGGCTCACCTCGAATATCGGGATATATTAATTAAGATGCCAAGCGCTGTGAGCAGCAGGGTTAGCGATGAGCCCCCATAGCTGACAAGCGGCAGTGTGATGCCCGTTACAGGCATCATGCCGATAACAACGCCAATATTGATAAAAACCTGTACGGCCACAATGCCAATAATACCGATAGCCAGCAGGCTGCCGAACAAGTCGGGAGCCATTATAGCAGTCCGCATGCCTCGCCATACAAGGATAAGGAATAAGATAATCAAGGCTGAGCCGCCAATGAATCCCAGCTCCTCAGAGAGGATGGAGAAGATAAAATCGGTCTGCGGCTCAGGTAGATAGTTATACTTTTGCCGGCTCATGCCGAGCCCGAGTCCAACCAGCCCGCCCGGACCTATTGCATACAGCGACTGGATCGATTGATAGCCCGCTCCGAGCGGGTCCTGCCAGGGATCCAGAAAGGCTGTAATACGCTGCATCCGGTAAGGAGCAGCAATAATCAGGCCGACGAGCCCGGCGACCCCGACGAGTGCCAGCGACATCAGATGCTTGAGACGGGCACCCGCCGTATATATAACCAGCAATGCCGCTCCCATCATAACCGCCCCGCTGCCGAGATCAGGCTGAAGCATAATGAGCCCGAACGCTGCACCCATGATGCCGAGCGGCGGCAGCAGGCCTTTGGTAAAATGAACAATCGTCTGCTGTTTATCAGACAAATACTTGGCCAGGAAGATTACCATTGCCAGCTTCATAAACTCGGACGGCTGAATCCCGAAGGAGCTGATGCCAAGCCAGCTGCGCGCCCCGCCGCGCACGACGCCGACGCCGGGAATAAGCACGAGGAGCAGCAAGCCGAAACAGACAAGCAGTGCGGCAAGCCCCATTCTGCGCCACACCCAGTAATCTGTATTGGCGGTGAAGATCATCGCGCCGATTCCTAGCGCCGCGAACAGCAACTGCCGCTTAACATAATAATAAGAGTCACCAAAGTCATGAAACGCGAGTACGGCACTTGCGCTGTATACCATGACAATACCCATTGTCAATATGAAGGCAATGGCGGCAATCATCCAGATATCCGGGGCCTTGCGGGCTTTCGTCATCTAAGCGACACCTCTTGCTATGAATAGTAGGGACAAGCCCTCTATTACAAGGTATGCGCCGATTCCTTAAAAATTCGCCCCCGCTGCTCGTAAGATTGGAACATATCCCAGCTCGCGCAGGCAGGAGACAATAATACGGCATCCCCAGGGCGCGCAAGCGCGGCTGCTTCACGAACCGCGTGGCGGAGTGTGGTTTCGGCATCCTCCAAAGGATCGACCGTTACCACCGCCGTTAAACCTGCAAGCTCCGCAACCCGGCTGATCTTCTCCCTCGTTTGCCCGATTGCCACTACCGCCCGGACCCGGCTCTTGAACAGCGGCAGCAGATCCATATAATCCGAGCCGCGGTCCAGTCCGCCCGCTATCAGCACGATCGGCTCCTTCAGAGAACCTACGGACATCGTTGTTGCGGTCGGATTCGTCGCTTTTGAATCATTGTAATAAGCCACGCCATGGAACGAACCGACAAATTCCAGTCTGTGCTCTACACCGCGGAAATTCCGAAGCGGCTCGGCCAGCAGCTTCGGATCCGCTCCCGCCGCCAGAACGGCTGCGGCAGCTGCAAGCGCATTAGCCGCGTTATGCCTCCCTGGAATCCCCAGCTCAGCAGCGGCCGCTATTGGAATCACGCCTTTATCCGACTTCCAGACAATCTGCCTGGTATCCGAATTGGTGTCTTCCTCTCCGGCAGGCGGATAAGGAGGCTCCATATAGACTCCCGAATCCAGCCTCTGATAAGCGGCGAAAGGAAGCAATCTAGCCTGGAGCATATCCGCAAGCCGGCGGCATACCGGGTCATCCCAGTTCAATACGGCAGTGTCCTCAGCAGTCTGATTCGCAAACAACCTGGCCTTGGATGCTACATAATCGTCCATGTCCCCGTGATAATCAAGATGGGTTTCCGCAAGGTTGAGCAGAACGGCTACCCGCGGTCTGAATTCGGAGGTCCCCTTTAACTGAAAGCTGCTTAGCTCGGCCACAAGCCACTGTTCAGCTGTCGCTTCCTCAGCAGCTTCACATAACGGACGCCCAATGTTGCCGGCTATTATCGGCAGCATGCCAGCCGCCTCGAGCAGCTTGCCGGTCCAGGTCGTGGTTGTCGTTTTGCCGTTCGAACCGGTAATGCCGAGGATTGGCGCTGGAGAGAGCCAGTAGGCAACCTCCACCTCAGTCACAATCTCTATCCCCAGTGCTTCCGCAGTCCGTACGGGTCCGACATGATAAGGAATGCCCGGGTTCTTAATGAGCAGCGCTGTATCCTCTGTAATCAGATCTTCTGGATGACCGCCGCAGATGACAGAAATACCCAAAGCATCCAATTCAGATGCTTCGGGACACTTTTCCCGCTCTTTTTGGTCATTGACGACGACGTTTGCCCCGTATGAGTGAAACACTTTGGCGACGCTGACGCCGCTCTTGGCAAGACCAAGCACGACAACGCGCCGGCCGCGATAGGTTAGCGGATGATTCATGGTGACACTCCTTCGTGTTGGAAAGCAGCAAGGCTGCTGACTGTGATAGATTCGGCGGACAGGATGCCATTCGCCGTGCCGCTTTACATGAAGCGGTAGAGTGCAAGCCCGGCTGCCGCGAAGAGAATGCCGACCGCCCAGAATGAGGTCACAACCTTCCACTCCGACCAGCCCGACAGCTCAAAGTGATGATGAATCGGGCTCATCTTGAAAATTCGTTTGCCCCGCAGCTTGAAGGATCCGACCTGCAGTATAACGGAGAGCATCTCCAGTACGAAGACACCGCCGATTACGATCAGCAGCAGCTCTGTCTTGGTCAGAATCGCAACCGCCGCAAGACCTCCCCCGATGCCAAGCGAGCCTGTATCCCCCATGAACACCTTGGCCGGATGTGCATTATAAACCAGGAAGCCCAGCACAGCGCCGATCATGGCGGCCGAGAAGACAACCGATTCATATTCCGCTGTTTGCAGCGCAATCAGGATGAAGGCTCCGAATGCGACAGCGCTCGTCCCCGACAGCAGGCCGTCGACACCATCGGTAAAGTTAACGGCATTGCTCGTCGCAAATAGAATAATTACAACAAAAATATAGTAGAACCACTGCAGATCGAAGCTCAAATCCGTCCCTGGCACGGCTATAGCCGTGCTGTGCTCCATCTGATACAGAAGGACGCACATGATAACGGAGAAGAGCAGCTGTCCAAACAGCTTCTGCTTGGCCGTTAGCCCAAGCGACCGCTTGAAGGCGATCTTGATATAATCATCCAGAAAGCCTATCAAGCCAAAACCGAGTGAAGCGGTGATCAGCACCCAGAAATCCATGGTGTGGTCTGCAAACTTTAGAAACGAAATGACCATGGCCAGCATAATGATAATGCCGCCCATTGTCGGAGTACCCTTCTTCTTCAAGTGGCTCTGCGGCCCGTCACTGCGGATCTGCTGGCCAAACTTCATTCTCCGCAGCAGCGGAATAAATAAAGGCCCGAGAACAACCGCTAGCAGAAAAGATGCACCGAGCGCAAATAATATGACCTTTATGTCCAAGACGACTCCCCCTGTCACCGCTCTAATGCCTGAACGGTTTCTTCCATGCGCATGCCCCGTGAGCCCTTAACAAGCACAAGATCCTCTGTTGCCAGATGTTCCCGCAAATAAGCATTAAGCGCAGCTTTATCTTCAAAATGCCTGACATTCTCTTCGCCCAAATGCTGCTTCGCCCCTTCAGCCGTATGCCAAGACAGCGGACCGTACGTAAGCAGCCGATCCACCGACCCCGGCCTCAGCATAGCGCCGATCTCATAATGCAGCTTCTGCTCCTCCGGTCCAAGCTCCAGCATATCCGCCAGCACAAGCCACTTGCGGCTGAAGCCTGTCAGCTCGCTGACAAGGCTGATGGCGGCACGAACTGCAGTAGGATTGGCATTGTACGCGTCGTTGAGAAGGGTTGCTCCGTTAAAAGCCCGCAGCGATTCGATTCTCATGCCAGTCAGACGCGTCCCCGCCATCCCCTCGGCAATCTGCTCTTCGGTCAGGCCGCAAAGGCGCCCTGCTGCTGCAGCCGCCGCTGCATTGGAAATATTGTGACGGCCGGGAACCGGCAGCTCCAGCAGCATTGTGTCCGCCGTACTATTTAATGCCGGGTATAGCCGGAATGCAGATGACTGGACGTCAATGCTTACCGGTTCCGCCCGCCAGTCGCAGCTCTCAGTGAAGCCGAAGGTCTGTACCTTAACATCTTCAGCCATCGAGGCCAGCGCAGCCTGCCCGGTTGGCCCGGTTAGCAGCGGCTCATCGCCATTGATCAGCAGGACGCCGCCGGGTGTTACACCTTCTGCGATCTCCAGCTTCGCCTTAGCGATGCCTTCCCGCGATCCGAGCTGCAGCAGATGTGCATCTCCAATGTTGGTGATCATGGCAATCTGAGGCTCCGCAATACGGGTCAGCAGGCTGATTTCGCCAAAGCCGCTCATCCCCATCTCCAGCACAGCGTATTCCACATTCTCATCCATTGCCAGAATGGTAAGCGGGAGTCCGATATGATTGTTAAGATTGCCCTCGGTTTTATGTACACGGAAGCGGACCGCAAGCACAGCCGCTACCAAATCCTTTGTTGTGGTCTTGCCGTTGCTTCCCGTAATGCCAATAATTCTTACAGGGAGCTGCCGGCGGTATGAGGATGCCAGCTTTTGCAGTGCAGCCAGCGTGTCCGGCACGAAGACAAGGGGCCTGGAACTGAGTTCTTCCGGCACCAACCTGTCCTGCTGCCAGAACGCGATAGCAATTCCTCTGTCAAAGCAATCAGCAGTATATTGATGACCGTCAAACCGTTCTCCTGCAAGCGGAATAAACAATTGGCCTTCAGTCGCTCTGCGCGAATCGGTCGTTGTCCCGCAGAACCGATCGCCGCCTCTCTTCTTCGCCGCCTCGTTGAGCGTACCTCCGCACATGCTTGCCAGCTCAGTAAACGTTCGATTAATCACGGATGTAATCTCCTTATCGCTTCCTTGGCCTCCTGCCGGTCATCGAAGTCAAGAACTTCCTTGCCGACAATCTGATAGGTTTCATGGCCTTTCCCCGCAATCAATACTACATCGTCAGAGCTTGCCATTTCAACCGCTTTTTGAATCGCTGCACGCCGGTCTATCTCCATGATGTAGCGGTCAGCAGAGACGCCCTTTTCCGCAAGCCCCGCTTCAATATCAGCCAGAATCGTCTGCGGGTCCTCGGTGCGCGGATTATCCGACGTCACGATGACGTAATCAGCATAGTCTGCCGCAATCTTCCCCATGATCGGCCGTTTGGTACGGTCACGGTCACCCCCGCAGCCAAACACACATATGACCTTGCGCTCCGCAAATTCTCGGACTGCCTTAAGTACATTCTCCAGACCGTCCGGCGTATGCGCGTAGTCTACAATGACCGCAAAGTCCTGGCCGGCCTGAACCGCCTCCACACGCCCCGGAACACCGGGTATAGCCTCCAGACTAGCCTTGGCTTCTTCCAATGAAATCCCCTCCGCAAGGGCAGCAGCCAAAGCGGCGAGTGCATTATAGACATTAAACTTGCCGACCATCTGCAGGGTTATATCCGTCTCTCCCTTGAAGGTACGCACATGAAAAGACGTTCCCTGAGCCGTAATGCGGATATTAACCGCTCGAACATCCGCTTCCCTATCGACTCCGTAGGTAATCACCTCGACAGCAGCAGCCCGGGCGTAAGCTGCCGAAGCTTCATCATCCGCATTAAGCACCGCTGTAACCCGTTCGTCCGGGCTAGCCCCGAATGTATTGCCGAGCCGGGCAAACAGCAGCTCCTTCGCTGCAGCATACCGGTCCATCGTTCCGTGGTAATCAAGATGATCCTGCGTCAGATTCGTAAACACCGCCGTCTTGAAGCGGCAGCCCTTTACCCGTCCCTGCTCAAGGGCATGGGAGGAAACCTCTATCGCACAGTATTCCGTACCTTCATCAGCCATCTCGGCCAGATACTCCTGCAGCTCAAGGGCTTCAGGCGTCGTTCCCGACATCGGGTATGATTTGCCTCCGAAGCGGCGCTCAATTGTTCCTATCACCCCGGCCTTGCGGCCTGCTCCCTGCATAATTCGTTCGATCAGATAAGTCGTTGTTGTCTTGCCATTGGTCCCGGTTACACCGATTACCTTCATCTCTCTGCTTGGATGCCCGTAATACCGGTCCGCCATCGCAGCCATAGCAAGCCGGCAGCTCTTCACGATAATCTGCGGCACTTGAAGCGGCAGCAGCCTCTCTACAACAAGAGCAGAAGCTCCTCCGGCAACCGCCTGTCCGGCATAATCGTGACCATCCACGGTATGTCCCGGCAGGCAGATAAACAGATTACCCGGCTTGACTTTACGTGAATCAGTCTGCAGTCCGGTAACCGTAATGTCTTCCCCTTCCAGCCGGGAAGTTAGCAGGAGACCCGCCAGTTCACTCAGCAGCATATCTATTCCTCCATTATATGGTTCACCCGGAACCTTCTAGTATCATTATGATCCATGCTTATGATTTTCAGGCGCTTCTTCGCCCAAATAAATACGGATTGTGGAACCGCGCTCCATCCGTTCGCCTGCTGCGGGAGCCTGCCGGATCACATAGCTGCCCGTGCCGGCTGAGGATAAGTTAAAATTCATGTTCAGGTCCTCGTATATCTCAGACACGCTCTTGCCAACCAGATTCGGCACCTCAACAACCGGTGTTTCGCCATATTTGTATTCCCGCTCCACCTGGTCCTTGCGGGGCTCCACGCCAAGCGCAACCAGGGCATCCGCCATTATATTGCGGACGATCGGCGCTGCTACGACTCCGCCGAACTGAATGCCTTCGGGATCATCGACAGCTACATATACGACGAGCTTCGGATGATCTGCCGGCGCGAATCCGATAAATGAGACAATATGCTCATCAGCCGAATACCGGCCGTTAATGACCTTCTGGGCGGTACCTGTTTTACCGCCGACCCGGTAACCGTCTATAAATGCATTGCGTCCGGTTCCCTTGGCAACCACGCTCTCCAGCGCCTCCCGCACCTGCTTCGATGTCTCTTCAGAAACTACCTTCCGCACAGCTTCCGGCTCAATCGTATCGACCACCTTGCCGGTCTCCGGGTTGATCCATGCTTTGGCTACATGAGGCTTGTAGAGTGTGCCCCCATTAATAGCCGCCGACACGGCAGCCACCTGCTGGATCGGTGTAACCGATACGCCCTGGCCGAAGGAAGTTGTCGCCAGCTCGACAGGCCCCACTCGATCCAGCTTGAACAGGATGCCGTTCTCCTCGCCTTTCAGATCAATTCCCGTCTTCGTTCCGAAGCCGAAGCCTTTGATATACTCAAACAGCTTTTCTTTACCCAACCTCTGGCCTAGTGTAACAAAACCCGGGTTGCATGAATTTTCCACTACCTGCAGGAAGGTCTGGCTGCCATGTCCGCCTTTCTTCCAGCAGCGCAGCCTTGCTCCGCCAACCTCGATGGCTCCAGGGTCGAAGAACGTCTCCTTGTGCAGATCTACCTTCTTCTCCTCGAGCGCAGCGGCCAGTGTAATAATTTTGAATGTGGACCCGGGCTCGTACGTCATCCAGATGGGGAGGTTCCGGTTATATACTTCGGAAGGCACCTCCCGGAATTTGTCCGGTTCATAGGTTGGTCTGCTGGCCATGCCCAATATTTCACCGTTTGCCGGGTCCATCGCAATGGCAATGATCTGCTTCGGCTGATGCTGCACCATAGCCTGATCAAGCTCACGTTCCATTATCGTCTGGACCTGCTTGTCGATGGTCAATTGCAGATTGAGGCCGTCCCTTGGCTTTTGGTAGGTGTCCGTAGAGCCGGGCATCAGATCGCCCTTGGCATCCGACAGATAGGAGATGTGGCCTGACATGCCGCTCAGCCGCTTGTCATAAGTAAGCTCAACACCAGTCAAGCCCTGGTTGTCAATGCCGGTGAAACCCAGGATATGAGCCGCCAGGCTGCCATAAGGGTTGTATCGCTTGTTATCCTCCGCCACAACAATGCCCGGAAGCGCAAGCTCGCGGATTTCCTGTGCTTTCTCCGTCGAGATTTTTCGGCCCCCGGGCTGAATGCGGACGATCCTCTCCTTCTTGGTGATCAACCCGTATACCGTTTCTTCCTTCAGGTTAAGCGCCTTGGCCAGCTTGGCAGCCGTTGTTTTGGCATCTTTCACCTGTACCGGGATCGCCATAATAGTCGGAGAGCTGATGTTATAGGCCAGTCGAACACCGTTTCTGTCAAGGATCTCTCCCCGCTTGGCGGTGAATGGAATTTCCCTCCGCCAGGAATTCTCAGCCTTCTCTGACAGCTCCTTGCCGATGCCCAGCTGCACGTAACCCAGCCGAAACACCAATGCCATGAAAGCGGCAATGACGCCCAGCAGTATATACAGCAAGCGGCGTCTGACCGTTACCCCAGATATTTTCATGCTATATCCTCCTCCGAAAGCCGAAATTTCCGCGAAAGCCGCTTCCATTTCAGCCTATTCGGACGAGGTATCCATTAGAACAACCCCTGTATGACAGGGCTTCCGGCCGGGAAATTAATAGCCGTTCCTGATTAGCCTGACGGCGGCGATGTTTCCCCCGCCGTGTCCGCTTCACCGCCAGTCTGCTCTGTCTGCCTTGCGGCAGCCCCATCCGGCTCGGCTGGCTCCGGCTTCACGATCGCTTCACCGGGCGGCTCCAATACCAGCTTGAAGACCCGCTCCCCCTGCTGCTTAGCTACCATCTGTGACTTAACGAACCCTTCTCCCTCGGTAATGCAGCGCATTTCGAGCAATGAGCAAACCTCAAGGGCATCCCGCAGCGACAACCCCCTGACATTCGGCACCGGCAGCTTGCTCCGCTCCTCTGTGATCAGGTAAATCCGCTGGAAGGAGGCCATGGCCGTACCCGGCTTGGGTACCTGCTGCAAAACTGTCGTTCCGCTTCCCACAACCTCGTAAGTCATGGCATTCGCTTTTAGCTCCGACTTGGCCTCCGACACTTTAAGCCCGGTCAGCTCGGGAGCGGTCAGCACCCTGTCCTTGCGGCCGTCCGTTTCAGCCTTAATCGCATTCGACGGCGTCACGCGCATATAGCGCAGGCTCTGCTCCACAATATCCTTGAATACCGGGGCGGCAACGGTACCGCCTCCTAGAGATGAATCCTCGGGCTCATCGGCTACGACATAAACAACAATACGCGGGTCCTCAACCGGCGCGTAGCCGATGAAGGAGACGATATATTTGTCATCAGCATATCCGCTTTTATTAGAGCTTGTTACCTTCTGGGCCGTACCGGTCTTGCCCGCAACACGATAGCCCTCAATATACGCATTTTTGCCCGTGCCAATTTCCTGGTCGGAGACAACCTGCTCCAGGTATTCGCCTACCTTGCCGGCAGTCTTTTCCGAGATGACCTGCCGCACGACCTTCGGCTGAACAACCTCTTTCTTCCCCGTCACCGGGTCTTCAATTTCCTTGATAAGATGCGGCTGCATCAGCTTGCCGCCGTTCGCTATTGCAGCAATCGCAGCGACCTGCTGTATCGGAGTCACTTGGACCGTACCTTGACCGTAGGTCAGTGTCGCCTTCTCACTCTCGTACCGGTACTTTACCATACCGGTGCTCTCTCCGCCGACCTCCAGCCCGGTCTTGGCGCCAAAGCCGAACGCTGTAATATACTTCATTAGCGTCTCGGTTGACATTTTGTTGTAGCCAAGCTCGATGAAAGCCACGTTACTCGAACGCTTCAGACCTTCCAGGAACGTGATCGGTCCCCAGCCGCCGCGTTTATGGTCGTTGAGCGTCCAGCCCCCAATATAGCGGCTGCCGGACTTGTAGATTTCATCCGGATTAAATACTCCTTCCTCTACCGCTGCTGCCAGTGTGACCATCTTGAAGGTCGAGCCCGGTTCAAGCAGGGCGCGAACAGCATAGTTATAGTCCGACCCCGGCTTCATCGTCCAATACTCATTCGGGTTATAATCCGGGTAATTAGCCATCCCGAGAATTTCCATCGTATTCGGATCCGCAGCAATCGCAGTGATGCTCTTCGGCTTGTACTTATCGTATGCCTCCTTAATCGCCTTCTCCACATAGTACTGGATCTCCGTATCAATGGTCAGTGTCACGTCCTTGCCGTCCTTCGCTGGTACATACTCGACTTCACCATTGGACAGCTGGACCTGACGACCATCCCGTTCGTAGACGAGCTTGCCGTCTGTGCCTGCGAGCTCCTCATTCAGCGACAGCTCCATACCCGTTACCGCTTCGCCTTCCTTATTGACATATCCAAGCAAATGTGAGGCCATGTCTTGCTTCGGATAATATCTCTTCTGCTCCTCAATCAGGTAGATGCCTACGTCCTTCTCATCTGTTGCCTTCTGAAGCTCCTCCCGGAATGCAACGATTTTCTCCTGCATCTCCTTGTCCAGCTTCTTGCCTTCTCTTCCAAGCTCGCGATGACGGTAATACTCCCCTTCCTCATTCTTCTTGGTAACAGCTTCCCGCAGCTCGCTCTCCTTCTTGCCAAGCAAAGTATGGAGCCTGTACACCACCTGATCGGCAATACCAAGCTTGTTAATAATCTCCGGATTGACAGCCACCGTGTATCCTGCCACATCCATTGCCAGCACGTTGCCGTTGCGGTCCGTAATGGTTCCGCGCACAGCAGGTATTTTCTGAAAGGCAGCCCAGGAGTTCTTTGCCCTCTCATACCACAGGTCTGCATTGACCACCTGAACAAAATAGACACGGCCGAGCAGAACAACAAAAAGGAGGGTCATGATCCCCCCTATAAGAAGCGTGCGAAGCTTTATTCGTTTCGTCATACCCGCCACCTACTCTCGCATGGCCGTCTGGCTGTTCCGATCGCCGATTTCTACTGCAATGACCGGTTCCTCGGACTTTACCATCCCGGACTGCTTCGCTTTTTCGATAATCGTACCCGGATCACTTAAGGTTTCAACCTGTTTCTGCAGCTCGCGGATTTCCAGCATCAATGCGCTTTGATCCCGCGTAAGCTCCTTGATTTCAACATTCAGCTGATAGATTTGCGCATAACGGAAAATGATAACCCCTGCCACCACGACACACATGAAGATAGTGAACAGGTAAAGCAGCTTCTCCTGCACCGGTATTGTCTTCTTGCGGACTACGACTCGCTTGCGCTCTTGTACGGACGGGCGGTGCTCAGGCTGCTTCTTCGGCTGCATAGCCAGGTTACCGTGCATGTAAGCCATAAAATTGGTTTGCCCCCTTCAAAACGATTAGATCATTAATAAATAATGCTATTAAATATTCATCCGTTATCGGATGAAAATGGCGACATAAGCCGGCAGTCGGGAGCTGTAGCGGCCTGCTCCCCTGCCGACGCTCCTTACAGCTTCTCAGCAATGCGCAGCTTGGCGGACCTTGCCCGCGGATTACTCTCCAGCTCTTGTGGCCCTGGGACGATCGGCTTGCGGTTGACCAGCTTGAGCTGACCGTTGTTTCCGCATACGCAGAGCGGGAAATCCGGCGGACAGGTGCATTTTTCTACAAATTTCGCAAAAATCTGCTTGCAGATCCGGTCCTCAAGAGAATGAAAGGTGATGACAGATGCACGCCCGCCCGGCTTCAGACATCTTACAGCCTGCAGCAGCGCTTCCTCTTCAGACTTAAGCTCGTCATTAACAGCAATTCGCAGCGCCTGGAACGAACGCTTGGCGGGATGTCCGCCTGTTCGCCTGGCAGCGGCCGGGATACCGGCTTTGACCAGCTCCGCGAGCTGTCCCGTTGTCTCGATCGGCCCTTCTTCACGGGCTTTCACGATCTTCTTGGCAATATTCCGGGCAAAACGTTCCTCACCGTACCAGTCCAGAATTTTGGAGATTTCACGTTCTTCCCACTCGTTAACAATCTCTCTGGCCGTAAGTGTCTCCGACTGGTCCATCCGCATATCAAGCGGCGCATCATGGTTATAGCTGAAACCCCGCTCCGCTTCATCAAGCTGCGGACTCGATACACCCAAATCGAACAAAATGCCATCCACCTGAGGCACGCCATCCTGCATCGGCACGCCTGCTTCCTTCAAAGCCGCTTCCAAATACCTGAAATTGCTCTTGACCAGTGTTACCTTATGTATGTAAGGCGCCAGCCGCTGCTTCGCATTCTCATGCGCTAAGTCGTCCTGATCGAACGCAATGAGGCGTCCGCTGTCTCCCAGCTTAGACGCGATCAGCTCGCTGTGCCCTGCACCGCCAAGCGTGCAATCCACATAGATGCCGCCCGGCTTAACAGACAGGCCCTCCACTGCTTCTTCCTTAAGCACCGTAACGTGTTCAAACATCGGAATCTTAGCCCTCCCGGCTTTGTAGTGTTCCGAATCGGGGCCTTCTGTCAGAAGTTGAAGTCCATATCAACCAGCTTCTCGGCGATTTCATTAAAGGTTTCCTCCGATTGCTGGTAGTAACCTTCCCAGATCGCCTTGCTCCATACCTCCACCCGGTTGGATACGCCGATTACGACGCAATCCTTATCGAGCTTGGCATATTCACACAAATGATTCGGTAAATTTACCCTTCCCTGTTTGTCGAGCTCGCATTCGGTCGCTCCTGAGAAGAAGAAGCGCGAGAATGCCCGAGCATCCGACTTCATCAGGGGCAGCGACTTCAGCTTCTGCTCCAGTACACTCCACTCACTCATCGGATAAACGAATAAACAGTTATCGAGTCCACGGGTGACGATAAACTGGGAGCCCAAGCTTTCGCGGAACTTCGCGGGAATGGTCAACCGGCCCTTGTCATCAATGTTATGCTGATATTCCCCCATAAACATCCGGCCGCTCCACCCCTTCCCCCGCAATCACCACTTTGCCCCACTTTTCTCCACTCCGGATGAAATATTCGCCACCTAAAATAAAAATCCTGCTCCGAGAGCAGGATTTTTTTGAATTATTTTATGAGGTTAAAAATCTCTAATTGTTTAGGACTTCGCTTGGTCAGCCAGACGAACCAGCATATGCGCGAGCATATGACGCTGTTCCTTGTCGCCTACCTTCCAAAGCTCCTGCAGCAGCTTCTCCTCACGATTGCGAGGCTCCTCGTTAGCCGCCAGGTAATCTGCCACCTTCTCAGCTGTCTTCGCCAGCTGCTCTTCTCCGAGACCAAGCTTCTGCCCAAGCTGGACGCGCTTGCCGAGATAGCTGATAAAGGTATCGAAGTTGCTGAGGATCTCTTCCTTCTGTTCCGGCTTGATCTTCGCAATTGCCTCATCTACATTGTTCGTTTGAACACTGCCGTCTTTTTCCATTACATGGTTACGTTCATTCATCTGTAACGCCTCCTTGTAGTGTGAGATCTGCACACTATTAAATAACCTTTGGCTGCGATAAGTAACCAGAATGAGAGATTCCTCACAAAACCTGCCTTGAAGCAAGGCTGCGCTAAAGATAGAAAAGGGCTTTCGCAATAAAGCTTAAAGCTGGCCCAGAACATAATAAACTGCCAAACAGCGAGAGGGCGTCCCTAATCATCAAAGATGGCCTGGAGGGTACCTCAACTGCTGAAGAAAGCTGCAATTGAACAAAAATAAATAATGGCGCCACAGGTATAAGACCCGGTGGCGCCATCGTTACTGTTGAAAGGTGATTATGAGCCCCGATTCTACGTGACTCAGTGTTCCTGCCAGCTGTCGAGATACTGCTTCTGCTCCTCGGAGAGCCGGTCAATATCCGTGCCAAGCGAAGCCAGCTTGATCCGCGCTACCTGCTCATCCAGCTCATAAGGAACATTCACAACCTGATTGCCAATCTTCTGATAGCAGTCATTCACGTACTTCAGAGACATCGCCTGAAGGGCAAAGGTCATATCCATAATCTCCGCCGGATGTCCGTCACCTGCTGCAAGGTTAACAAGGCGGCCTTCAGCCAGCAAATAAATGCTTCTGCCGTCCTTGAGCTTGTACTCTTCAATATTACGGCGAACCGTGCGGACGCTTGTCGACATTGCCTCAAGCTCCGGCTTGTTCACTTCGACGTCAAAGTGGCCTGCGTTCGACAGGATTGCGCCATCCTTCATCACTTCATAATGCTCGCCGCGGATGACATCCCGGTTTCCTGTTACGGTTACGAAGTAGTCGCCCTGCTTAGCAGCCTCAATCATCGGCATAACGGCAAATCCGTCCATATAGGCTTCAACCGCTTTGATAGCGTCAATTTCGGTTACGATGACATTGGCGCCCAGCCCCTTGGCCCGCATCGCCACGCCCTTGCCGCACCAGCCATAACCGACAACGACAACCGTCTTGCCTGCAACAACCAGGTTAGTCGTCCGGTTAATGCCATCCCATACCGATTGACCTGTACCATACCTGTTATCGAACAAATATTTACAGAATGCATCATTCACAGCGACCATCGGGAATTTCAGCGATCCTTCCTTCTCCATCGCCTTGAGACGCAAAATGCCCGTTGTCGTCTCTTCCGCTCCCCCCCGGACACCGGCAAGCAGGTCCGTGCGCTCCGAATGCAGAATCGTAACGAGATCGCCGCCGTCGTCGATAATAAGATCCGGCTTCGTCTCAAGCGTGCGCACCATCAGTTCCTTGTACTCCTTCGGGTCCGGATTATACTTAGCGAAGACCGTAATACCGTCTTCCACAAGCGCTGCACACACGTCATCCTGAGTGGAAAGAGGGTTGCTGCCCGTAATCGCTACTTCCGCTCCGCCTGCCTTTACCACCTTGGCCAGGTAGGCTGTCTTTGCTTCGAGATGAAGCGAAATCGCAACGCGGAGCCCCTTGAACGGCTGCTCCTTCTCAAACTGCTCGCGAATCTTATTCAATACCGGCATATGAGCCTGTACCCAATCAATCTTGAGATGTCCTTCGCGGGCCAGTCCCATATCCGTCACAATACTGTTGTTTGCTGTACTCATTATCTGATCCTCCCTGATTAGCTGCCGTCACCGGCCTCTTGTGCTTGTTAGCCTATCCACTTGCCCAGTTAAATAATACCGGCTACAGCCGGATATGATAATGCCCTCCCGCCGGGTTGAAAGGAACACCCAAAAGCTCCTCCAGCCAGCGGGAACCATAGCGATTCCATAGTACGGTAAGATTAAGCACCCGTTCCTGCGGCTTGCCTCCCGGCTGCACCCATGTGCTGATCCGGTTCCAGCGGTTAAGCTCCGTTGCGTGACGCCGTTCATGCGCTTCCCTGGCCTTGCCGTGCAAATATCGGATTTGGGCAAGAATTCGCTCTTTATTGTCGGCGCCTATAGGAGCAAGGCCCTTCTCCAGCTCCGGCAGCCTATCCAGCAGCGGAGCGTAGATCGCTTCAAACTCCCGCTCAGTCCGCGCAAACACCTCATCCAGCTGCCAGTCATCCTGACTCTTCAGCCAAGCTTGCTTCCGTTCGTCTAGTCCTGAACGGGCCTCCTCCATGCTTATTCCGAAATGGGCCATCCACTTCTCGATAGAGCTGTCGGTTATTGTAAAGGATGTCCGGGGGACCACGAGCGGCATGCTCATCCCGAATGAGCGGAATGCTTCAGTTGTCTGTGCCCAATATGCGATCTCACCCGGCCCCAGCACGGTTGCCAGAACCGGCAGCAGGTAATCCTGCATTAGCGGCCTCGTCAGCACATTATTACTGAACAGCTCCGGCCACCGGCCGGCTGCATCCAGCAGCTTGTCTGGCGAGATGGAGAAGCTTCCCTTCCTGTCTGTATAACCGGCTTCTCCACGGTAAAGCAGAATTCGCTCTCCCGCTTGCTGGCGCTCAGTGGGGACCAGACGCTCATCCCGGTATAAAAACAGATGAGCACAGTTCGGCTGAGCTTCCGCCTGGAGCGGATAGCCCATGGCCGTCAGCTGTTTGCCAGCAGCTGTATAAGCCTGCTCCAGCCGCTGGCCTTCTGCCAGTATGCGCTCAAACATTGGAGCCTCCAGCTTACGCAGCGCAGGATCGTCCGCATCCAAAAGCACCAAGCCCTCGTCAGCAAACAGCATAGTAAGCAGGGAAGCGAACAGATCGGTTAATGTTTCGGCTCGTTCTGCAGCTTTCTCCAGCATCTCCAGCATCTCGGGCTTAAATAAGGTATCCGGCAGCGTGTCCGCCAGCTGACGGGTCTGTTCCCGCCATACTGCCGGATCCACTTTCGTGCGGGTGACCGAAGTCCGCGGATGCTCCGGCCGGTCGGCCGAAAGCTTGCTAAGCTCGTATTCCGGGCCAATCACATAAGCATGGTTGGCCTCATCCCAGTCATGATCCTCACCAGCAATCCAGAATACGGGGATGACCCTCTGTCCGAGCTCGCGCTCCGCATATTTGGCCGCGTTTATAATGGATACGGCTTTATGTATAACCATGGCTGGACCTGTCCACAAGCAGGCTTGATGGCCGCCTGCCACCGTATATGCACCGCTGCCGATCACGGCAATATGCTCCTCTGTCAATCTGGAGCAGCCATAACGCCGGTTAAACGCCAGCAGCACGCCTGCAATTTCCTGAGGGTCAGCCTTGGGGCGCTCACTCGAGCGCAGCCAATCCGCTCTATGGCGCCAATCCCCCGGATTCGCCGGGTGTCCGCCGAAATGCCTTTCAAGGGCTGCATCCTGGCGGTGTATATACGCGAAGGGCAGGGGATGGCCGACCGGCACAGTCAGCGTTTCAACATTCATGATTTGCCCTGAACCTCCTGTCATGCGCGAGTATGCCTTGATTGTACACAACGCGAGAGAGTAACGTCAAAAAAAACTCCGGCGAGAGATAAAAATATACAGCCACACGCTAACGAACCTCTGCCATCGTTGATTTCCAGTTCCTTGATAATCAATATGTATGCAATTATGTATAGTTATAATTATTGGTGCTTATGCGAGCGGCCGTCTAAATCACCTTCCAGAACGCCTGGCCGATCCCGATGACCATAAGCAGCAGGTACATCGCACTCATAACAAAAAAACTTAGCCGCCAAACAGCTCTTGCGATCCTTTTCGCGTTCACTTCCCCTTTGGACCGGTACTGCAGATTGCCGAGAAGTCCGCCGCCAATCAGCAGAACAAGCAGTATACCGTAAAAGCCAAACCTTGTGCTGAACACTTCGTTAAATAACACAGCGACACAGCCGATCAATGGGAATGTTGTCACGTCCATCGCCAGTCTGAAGCCCTTCTTGCGATCCTTCTTGTAGGCCGCGTACCCGAAGTATACGGCGACAAAAGGTAAAATTGGCATCACGGCCATAACTGCATATATTGTCTGGATACTAGCCAGTATCGTCCCCATCCGCACTACGCCCCTTCCCGCTCTGCTCTACAACCGCTTCAACCAAATCGACGAGCGCTTCGTTAAGCGGCGCGGCTATGCCAAGCTTCCCCGCGAGTCCCACGACCCCGCCGTTAATGGCGGCGATCTCAGTCTGCCTCCCGTGCTGGATATCAGCCAGCATTGAGGAGCGGTTGTCTGCCGTCTTCTCGCAAACTGTCAGCAGCTCCTCCCACTCTTGCCCTGTTTCGGGCAGACCTGCCGCCTGGAGAACCGCTTTTGTCTCCTCATGAAGTGCCTTCATCAGCGCCGGGACTCCGGGCTGCTGTTTCAGTTCACCGTTTCGGACACCAAGCAGTGCAGTCAGAGGATTTATAACGGCATTGACCATCAGCTTGCGATAGATTCGATTGTTGATGTCTTTCGACATAAAGGCTGCTATTCCTGCCTCGTTCAGCGTGTTCAGCAACATTTTTTGCCACTCTATATCCTCGCTCTCACCCATATGGAGTTCACCGTGACCTGTCAGCAGAACCGTTCTGCCGTCTTGTCTGAACGCCCCTTCCGTTGTCACCGCCGGTATAAAGGTAACGTCGGGAAGCTCCGTTTGCAGGTATTCAATATGGCCGACTCCGTTCTGCAGGCAAAGCACCGGATAGCGCTCCGCCGCAAGCTCTCCGATTAGCCTGACCAAAGCGGGATTACTCAGATGTGTCTGCTTGACCGTAAGCAGCAGGCACTCTTCCGTGCACCGCTTGTCTGCCTCCACCCAGGATGGGAACTCCGCTGCTGCGGCAGCCTGAACTGCAGCCACAGCCGCTACGCCGCTCCCCTGAACAGATATCCCCTTTTCCTCAATCATTCCGGCCTGCGCCGCTGTTCTCGTCCATACCATAACCGAGCTTCCTGCTAGGGCCAGCCTGCCCGCGTAAGAAAGACCGATTGCCCCACCGCCGATAATATGAAACCGCAACCCCACCGCCCCCAATCTTCCATCTTATTGTAACAAAAAAGGACATAGGCCAAAAGAAAAAGCACTCCGTACGCAACGGAATGCTTCTGTCGTCTTACCCTGATTATTCTATTCGTTCAAGGTTGCCGTTGGCATCCATCTTGAACCGGTGCTTCGTGTCCTCTTCTTCGTTCAGAACCGCAAGCCGGCGGGCCCGGTCCATGATTTGGATGAGTGTTTTGTAATCATCATTGACTGAGCGGTAATCCGTCTGCACATTATTCACTTCACGTGTCAGCCGTTCATTCTCCACTCTCAGGTCGAACATTTCCTCATCTTTTTCCTTGAGTTCCTTCTCGAGAGTCTTAATCTGGCGGTTCAGATCCTGATAGGCATTCCGCCATTGTCTCAGGAAGCGGATGACCGCATCCATCGTCAGCGTCTCTTCACCAGCGATTTCGCTCTTGTACGGGCGGTCCTCTGTATCCAGGACGACCGATGACACATGCGGAACGGCCGACGCCGATTGCTTCTTCATATAATTCCGTTTTTGCCGCTGCTGCTTGGCCAGCTGAATCGCTTCTTCATAGCGCTTGCGTACACAGCTGTTCCACCGGAAGCCGCAGGCTGCGGACGTCCGCCCGATTCGCTCCCCGACCTCTTCAAAAGCCGCAAGCTGCGTGCTGCCATCACGGATATGCCGCAGCGTGACTTCCGCCAGGATCATGTCGTCATCCGGGCTCCACGCATCTTGTCTGACTGCTGTCATGCATTGATAACCTCCTAACGTAAAAGACGCTTACTTTATCACTATGCCCTTGGTAGAGTTCATAGAATCTATCGCATACTAAAATGTATATCCACTTTTTGTGAGGCTCATACATGCTGAAGGACAAATCGGGGGATACTTGCCATAATAAAAATCATTTTTCGTCAAAATCTTTTTCAAATTCAGGCCGAAACAGTTTACATCGAACAAGCCGCGGCGTTATAATGTTGTGTAGTAATCAGATCGTGCGATACGAGAGGGGGCTGAATGCGTGGCACGTATGTTTCGGGTACTTGGCTTCTGGACACTTGTCATCGGCCTGATGGCCTTTGCAGGTCATATGATCGAGATGGCAATGTTGTTTTTTTTCCAGACGGCTGTTTTCGTCCTGTTGGGCTACTTGAATTTCTCGGAACGCACATACATATTGATGTTCTGGGGATATATGATTATTTCATTTGTCGGATTCACATATTGGTCGGTCTTCGAGATGGGTCTCCCATTCTGATCCGCCAAGCAGAGGGGCAGTTTGACAGCGGGGTTTGCGAAACCCCGAGTCAAACTGCCCCTCTTTCGTGCTTGCGCAGCACCATAACCTGAAAGCGTTCGCTCATCCCGTCAATCAGCAGCAGCTGACGAACAGCACGGTTGCGCTTTGCTTCCGGACTGAACGGGTCGGCATTACAATGCTCCCGCAGCTCCTCAAGTATGTCTGCCCGGATTAGAAATTGCTGCTGGGAGCGTATTCCGCTACCTGCCAACCCTCCTCTTCCGCCGCCTTCCGCACAGCCGTAAAATTAACAAGAGCCGTAATGTCCTGACTGCCCGGCTCTCTATACGGATTATCATGGGCAACATGCCGCTTGTAGCACAGGAGTGTGCGTTCATGTCATCCGGCAGCCAGCCTGCTCTTCCCTCTGTCATAATACAATCCCGTATATGCGCTTGAAGCAAAGATTCTCTATCCACCCAGCATCTCTTCCCCGTCGCACTTTACTGTTTCTTAAGGACAAAATGTCCGCCAAACGATATAATAGTAGCATTGCTTGCATAATATGGTTCCCATAACCGCATACAAGGAGGACCCTCTAATTGTGATGTCCCGATGCTTCAAGCAGATAGCCGGGTTAAGCGCCCTTCTGCTGTTTATCTGGCTTGTACATACGCCCCTTCACGCGGTCGGACAAGCTCAGGAGCCCGATGAAGAGGAGCTTAGACTGCTGCTAGAGAAAAGTTTATCCATTACCGAGCTGGATAAGGAGATCGCACGGATCGGCGTTCAGAAAGAACAGACCTTGAAACGAATCTCCGAGCTGTCACAGCTCATCGAAAGCAAGAGTGTGGAGCTTAAAGAGCTGGAAGCGAAGGCGGGAGATATTATCCGCGCCTATTATACGGGGGAACGCGATTCACTTATTGGCGCTGTTCTCTCCTTTCAAAGCCTGCCGGACTTATTCCTTATGCTCGACTATTTCGATGTCATTATAGCGAACGACAAAAAATCGCTTGACGGATATAAGGAACAGTACCGTGAGCTGCAGAAGGAACGCGAGAAGCTGGCGGAGGACGAGTCCCGGCTCACCTCGCTGGAGACCAGCCTGCTTGCCCAGCGGGAGCGGATTGTGAGGCTTCAGAGCGATGTCGACAGCTCACTTGCAAGCAGCAGTGACGCAGACCGCCTGCGCGTGTTGATCGACGAGCTGGTTGCTTACTGGGAAACAGCGGGCATGCATGAGGTCAAGCGCTATTTCCGCGCCCTGGCAGAAACGATGAAGGAGCTTCCTGAATGGCTGCAGGAGAATCCCGGGCTGATGGAGATGAACGGTCTCTCCTATACCCTGCGCCTGCCCGATGATGAACTCAACCGCTTCCTGCGTGAACAGAATGACCTGTTCGATAATTTCCAGTTCCGGTTTGAGAACGGCTTGATTGCCGCAAGCGGAAGACGCGAGGGCATGGAAATCAGCCTGACCGGCCATTACCTTGTTGAGGATGAGCCTGTGCATGCTATCCGGTTCTACACGGATGAGCTCAAGTTTAATGGCTTAACGCTCCCCGACACAACCGTACGCGATCTGGAAAACAGCTTCGATCTCAGCTTTTATCCGCAGCGCCTGGTATCATTCGTTAAAGCAGATTCTATTGTCATTGAAGATGGCGAGCTTGTTATCAAGCTCTCCGTGGTGCTGGAATAAGGCGGGACCGCACCGTTCACCCGTGCATCAGCTGGCCGATAAAGGCCGGCTGGTGCTTTTTTTATCCACAAGCCCCGCTGTTCTCTCACCTCTCCGTGCTTGCGGCCTTGCATGCCCCTCAAGACTCATCCATAATACTAGTACTTCTATTATCTAATTCGAACCTGCTAATTCAGGCCAACTTGGAGGTGCACCACATTGAATGTTCAGTATATGACCGGAATTGAGATGGCACTGCCTGAAGGAAAGCTGCCGGGCTTCTATGCCCAAGTCATTAAGAAGCTCGCATCTTCCGGCGGCATAGCCGACCGGGACAAGAACCTGCTGTTCGTTCATCCCGACCGGCTGGAGGCCGTCATGGAAATTCTTCACGCTTACAAAGCCGAAACAGAGACCGGTCCCTGGCTGCTGCTGGGCTCATCTAACGACGGCTGGGAAACCCGTTCTCTATGGATGGATTACGGGGTAGAAACACGTTCCGGCAACCTGTTCGCCGATAGCCAGCTGGCTGCAGCGGTTCAGCTAAAGGGTAACGTTGAGGGGGCTGAAATACATCCGGCCAGTATGCAGCTTGAGGAGCACGCCATCGCACTGCATCAGGCCTCTCGGCTCTATGTGATCGACCGGCAGCTTCTGCCTCTTGCCGAGAGCATAGGAAAAGCCTACCACTGCCTCGTAACCGAGTTCAGCGGCAAGCCTTAGGAAATTCAATATAGAGGGGCCTGGATGGCCCCCTCTTCTCTTTTACAGCAGATCGGCCGCGAGCTGGGCCAGCTTGGAGCGCTCGCCCTTTTCAAGCATCATATGACCGCTTAGACTCTCGCTTTTGAACCGTTCCACGATATACGTCAATCCGTTGCTCACGGTATCCAGGTATGGATGATCGATCTGCTGCGGGTCCCCCATTAGAATGATTTTACTGCCCTCGCCCACACGGGAAACGATGGTTTTTACCTCGTGCTTCGATAGATTTTGCGCCTCATCAATGATAATAAACTGGCCGGGAATCGATCGCCCCCTGATATAGGTAAGAGCCTCCACCTGAATACTTCCGAGCCCCATCAAAATCTTGTCGATATCACCGGATTTTTTCGTATCGAACAAGAATTCCAGATTATCATAGATCGGCTGCATCCAGGGGCGAAGCTTCTCTTCTTTCTCACCCGGAAGGTAACCGATATCCTTACCCATTGGCACAACCGGTCTCGCAATAAGGAGCTTCTTATATTTATGTTCATCCTCCACCTTGGACAATCCCGCCGCGAGCGCAAGCAGCGTCTTGCCTGTTCCAGCCTTACCCGATAAGGTGACGAGGGGGATATCATCGTTAAGAAGCAGTTCGAGCGCCATTCGCTGCTGGGCGTTGCGGGCGGTTATGCCCCACACGGCCTCGTTGCTCAGGAAAAGCGGCTCAAGCCGGGCGCCGTCTCCGCTTACCTTAAGCAGGGCGGATTTGGATGTGCCCATCTCATCCTTCAGAATAACAAATTCATTCGGATACAGTCTGGAAGCTCCCGGAACGGACTTGATGCTGAGGAAGCGGTAGGTGTAGAACTCATCTATGATCGAAGGGTGCACGTGGATGTTAATGTAGCCCGAGTACAGTTCTGATGGCTCTACCGTACGGTCGGACAAGTAATCCTGTGCCTTTAGGCCGAAGACATCCGCTTTTACCCTGACCAATACATCCTTGCTCACCAGTACGACCTGCTTCGCTGCCTCTTTCGCTGTTTCTTCAATGTGATAGTTCAAGGCCACAGCCAGTATCCGGTTGTCGTTGGACATTTCGCCGAACATCTCCTGCACGCGCAGGAAGCTGCGGTGGTTCAGCTCGACCTTTAACACCCCTCCGCCTTCCAGCTCTATACCTTCATGAAGATGCCCGAGATCCCGGAGTCCGTCCAGCAGACGTGATATGTGGCGCGCGTTGCGGCCCAGTTCATCTGCCAGACGCTTCTTCGAATCGATTTCTTCCAACACCACGGCGGGAATAATAACTTCATTATCCTCGAAGGCGAATATGGCCTGCGGATCATGAAGAAGCACGTTGGTATCCAGCACGAATATTTTTTTCATTGTGAAACCTCCCGGCGTCGGATTATCGGATTAACGGCATACATAGCTGCAATCCATTACGGGTAAGCTAGGGGCGATGATCGATACGTGAGACGAAAGGTTGGTGGCGCATGTGGTATTGAAATGGCTGGCGCTAACGTTGATAATCTGCCTGACGGCAGGCTGCGGAACAGCCGCACGCAATGAATCATCACCCTCCCCACAACAAGATCCAAACCTCACAATCCAGCAGAGCGGTACGCAGACAGACACCTCTAATGACGCTGAGCTTACCGCACGGCATCTGGAGCAGCTGGCCATGAGCATTCCCGGCGTGCTTAGTGCTCGCTGTGTTGTGATTGGCGGCACGGCGGTAGTCGGCATTGATGTGGAAGAAAATCTGGAGCGTGCCAGGGTCGGAACACTGAAATATACCGTTGCGGAAGCTTTCCGTAAGGATCCTCTAGGTGCGGAAGCATTCGTGACGGCAGATATGGATCTGGCAGCACGTATTCGGGAAATACGTGAAGATCTTGACCGCGGACGTCCGGTTGCCGGCTTCGCTGAGGAAATGGCAGACATCATCGGACGGATTGTTCCGCAGCTTCCAAGGGATACGACGGCAATCGATGCACCTGAAGCACAAAACAGCGGCACCAGCAGATAAATCCTAAATAACGTCCTAAGATGACAAAAAGCCTAGTGATTATACATCACTAGGCTTTTCTCATGGCAGCGAACACCTGTCCATCCAATTTATCCGCTGCACGCTTGTCGTATGTTTTCTCAAATTCGGGGGCCACGGATAGTCTTGCGCCATAGAACATCGCATCCCTTACCGCACTTACTTCGATGTCGAAGCATACGAGCTTAAAGGGAACTTCTTCGAGCGCTTCCGTGACAAGGTTCGTCAAACCATAAACAGCATAAACCGTTCCCGCTGCGAACACCGTTACGCTAGCCTCCGGTTTCGCGGACAAGTTGGCAACGAGCCGGGACCTGCCATCAACGGCAAATCTCAGACGGTTCGGGTTAACTGCGTATACCCACGAAATAGCATTCGATGTCGGCGTGCCGCTTTCAGCATCCGTGGTATGCAGAAGAACGAACGATTCGGACTGAAGTGCTGTGTAGAGTGCTTCAGGCAGTGCAGTTAATGGTTCGGTCATCCGCATGACCTCCTTGGAAGTAGATCAGCTGTATTTCTCTCCCATTATAGCATAAGCACCTGCAGATGTTCCACCATTACTCAGCAAGCTTGGCCTGAAGCGCAGCCTTAGCTTCGGCGAGCTTTTCTTCATCCAAATAAACATACGGACTGCGCCACGTGCCTTCAACCGGAATAAAGGTGATATCCTCTTTGCTGATGCCAAAGTAGGTATACATCATATTCTCGATCTCCTTGGCCGGCATATCCATCTTCATGTTCTTGCCGACCCGGTCGATGACAGCCCCCATCTTGGCAGCACCGCCAAGGGATTTCATCTTATCTGTTACCGCTCCAAGCACAACGGTCTGCCGTTTGTTCCGTTCAAAATCGCTTGAGGCTTTCGTGCCGTTGTTCGATTTGCGGTAGCGGACAAAGTCCAGCGCCTGCTTGCCGTTCAGCTTCTGAAAGCCTTTGGTAAGATTGATATCTGTCCCATCTACGCTGTCTTTATAGCGCATGTCCATATCAACATCCACTTCAATCCCGCCTAAAGCGTCCACTACAGCAGAGAAACCGTCAAAATTAATAACTGCGGTATAATTTATAGGGATTTCAAAAAATTCACTGAACATTTTCTTCACGCCATCGCGTGCCGCCGCTTCCTTAGCTTCCTTGGTGCTTTGCTCCGCGTTCATGTAGAAGCCCGCATAATAATGATTCGCCTTCTGTGTCTTGTAGCCGGGCAGCTCAATACGCGTATCCCGCGGAATGGATACTACGACAGCTGACTTGGTCTTCGGATTAAAGGCCGCAGCCATAATGACGTCAGTATTCATGGTTCCAAGCTTCGGCCGGTGATCGAGCCCAAGCAGGAGCAATGCGGTCGGCTTGACCTTAACGGATTCCTCTGGAGCAACCACCGTCTCCACACCATTGTTGTTATCTGTACTGATGTCCTGCAATGCGCCCTTGGTCTCCCACCATAAATAAACGACAAATGCAGCTGCAAGCAGCAGAATTAAAAAAAACGAAATGAAAAAGAAGCGGCCCCAGCGGAAGCCGCCCTTCGACTTCGTATTTGACTTCTTGCCTGATTTGGGTTTGGACTGCGTCTTTCGGGCTGCTGCCCGTGGAGGAAGCTGGCTTCCTGGATTCATTATTAAACACCTTCATTGTTCATTATATTTCGGATTGGAGACGATTTCTGCAAGCAGCTGCTCCGCAGCTTCGCGCGGGATCAGCTGCGTCTGTAGACCATCGCCCGTTTCATAGATGACATGAATCACAGCATCATCCGTCTGTGCAACGCCCACATTTACAATATGATGATCCTCCGTCAAAATCTGCAGAAAAAAATCACGGGTATCGGAAGCGGCCCGGTCATCGGGCCTTGCTTCCGCTACTATGTTCATTTGCAGCCAGTTAAACAAAGCATCTTCCAGATGCAAAAATCCGCCTCCTAAGCCTGATCAGTCTTAATCGGCTTATCCGCCTGCATGGCATCCCGGCCTGTTCCGGCGCTTCTGTCCTTCCACTTATCATACAGCTGGCGCCCGCGGTGGATCAGCATCATCAGAACGGCAACGCCCATACACTGAATGATCGGCAGCTTGTCAACCTGCATGATAAGCAGCACCCCGCTGCCGAAAGCCATCAGAATGTAAACCAGGATCTCCTTGAGGATCGGCAGCTTCTGCTGAGCACGGAATACTTTGTTGAAGATGTAGATGGTAAAGCCCAATATAAGCAAATACGATATAAGCTTGTGGTCGCTAAACCATTGCTGCATGGTTCACGCCTCCCTGCTCTTATATACCCGATTGCGCCGCTTTGCGGTGCTTCTCTGCACGGTCACGCTCACTCTTGTTCAAGACCTTCTTGCGCAACCGGATCGATTTAGGTGTAATTTCACAATATTCATCATCGTTCAGATACTCAAGCGCCTGCTCAAGCGAGAAGATGATCGGCGTCTTCATCTTGACGGTGTCTTCCTTTGTCGCCGAACGGACGTTGGTCAGCTGCTTCTCTTTACAGATATTGACGATGATGTCGTTATCCCGGTTATGTTCGCCGACTATCATACCTTCATAAACCTCGGTTCCCGGCTCCAGGAACAGCTGTCCGCGGTCTTCAACAGAAAGCATACCATAGAAAGTGGAGGTGCCGTTTTCGCTTGCGATCAGCACGCCTTGATGACGTCCGCCTACACCCGTTCCCGCTAGAGGACCATAATGTTCAAAGGCATTGTTCATAATCCCGTAACCACGGGTAAGCGTCAGGAACTGGGTCCGGTAACCAATAAGTCCGCGTGCCGGAATAATGAATTCCAGGCGAACCTGACCTGTACCGTTATTAATCATATTGACCATCTCGGCCTTACGCGTACCAAGGCTCTCCATAACAGCCCCCATGCTCTCTTCGGGCACATCAATCAGCAGACGCTCATAAGGCTCAACCTTAACGCCGTCCTGCTCCTTGATAATAACTTCAGGCTTCGATACCTGCAGCTCGTAGCCTTCCCGGCGCATGTTCTCGATCAGAATACCAAGATGAAGCTCGCCGCGACCGGATACGATAAACGCGTCAGGGCTCTCGGTTTCATCCACGCGAAGGGCTACATCCGTCTCCAGCTCCTTCATCAGACGCTCACGCAGCTTGCGGGAGGTTACCCACTTGCCTTCGCGGCCCGCGAACGGACTGTTGTTCACAAGGAAGGTCATCTGGAGTGTAGGCTCGTCAATCTTCAGGACAGGCAGTGCTTCCGGATTGGCAGGATCGGCAATCGTCTCGCCAATATTAATGTCCTTAATGCCGGCGATTGCCACGATATCGCCTGCGCCCGCTTCAGGAACCTCGACACGCTTCAAGCCCTGGAAGCCGAACAGCTTCTCAATACGTGCCTGCTTGTGGCCGCCTTCACGGTTAATAACGGTTACCGACTGGCCCTGCTTGATGATGCCGCGGTTAATACGGCCGATCGCAATGCGGCCCAGGTATTCATTATAGTCCATTAGTGTAACGAGGAACTGCATAGGCTCATCCGTCTTCTCCGTCGGATGAGGAATATGGCCGACAATCGTATCATAGAGTGCCTGCATGTTCTCATCCTGCTTCTCAGCGTCCATGCTCGAAGTTCCCATCAGAGCAGATGCGTAAACTACCGGGAAGTCCAACTGCTCGTCATTGGCACCGAGTTCAATGAACAGATCCAGCACTTCATCCACTACTTCTGCCGGGCGAGCGTTCGGACGGTCAATCTTGTTCACCACGACGATTGGAGTTAAATTATGCTCAAGCGCCTTACGCAGTACGAATTTGGTCTGCGGCATGCAGCCTTCAAAGGCATCAACGACAAGCAGAACGCCGTCTACCATCTTCATGATCCGTTCCACTTCGCCGCCAAAGTCGGCGTGGCCCGGTGTATCTACAATGTTAATCAGATATTCCTTATACGTGATTGCAGTGTTCTTCGCAAGAATGGTAATGCCGCGCTCGCGCTCCAAGTCATTGGAGTCCATGGCCCGCTCCTGAACAACCTCATGGTCACGGAATGTGCCGGACTGCTGAAGAAGCTTGTCGACGAGCGTAGTTTTACCGTGGTCAACGTGCGCGATAATCGCGATATTACGAATATTTTCTCTGGCTTGCATTTCAAAAATCCCTTCTACAATTGGTATGGTTTTCTCTCTTGTTTTCCCTCTTGGACGGAGTTCTAGTCCCCGTTCCCCTCACCTTATTACCTGCAAGCTCACCTGACTACCAGCGTATCCGACGCCCGAAGGCCATCCAGGCCCCCAGTACAATCAGCACAACGGCAATTAGATAAATTCCGAAGCCCCACAGCAGCATCATCGTGAACAGCAATAATGCCGATCCTCCAAGCGCAACTGCGGAAACAAACGCGACCCGCGATTTTGAGGAGTCAAACAGATAATATTCGTACAGCCCGACAGCGGCACCCAGCAGAAACAGCGGCCATAAGTACCGCATATAAGTCCAGCCGAAGAGGTTGCAAAACAAAAACAGCAATGAATAGACCGACAGCATGCCCGCAGGTATTAGCAGCACGGCCGGCAGCATCCGTCCGAAATATAGCACATGCAGCAGAATGCCCGGTATCAGAAGAAACAGCGGCCAAAACACACTGCCGATGAAACTGAACACACCGAGCTTTCCAAGCAGAATAACGACGCCGGCAGCCAGGATAAGGATGCCGACGGAATATTGGTTTTTGGACATCTGTTTCCCCCGTTCTTGCACCGTCAGCGAAAATAGTGACGAAAGACGACATGTTTTTCTACTCTAGTGTAATGGAACTGCAGGTAAAAAACCAGTCAAAAAACATAAGGCTATGAAAAACATTGCAATCGGATATTATAGCATAAAAAAAGGCGCCCGGCAGTTAAGCCCGGCGGCAGAGCAGATAAAGCACAATGACAAGCGGAACCGAGAGCAGCGGAACGGCTTCAGCCGCTGTACGGGAGCCATGAAACAGCACTTCCTGCAGCCCCCGGTCATGAACCAGCATCTTGCCGCCGGCGAATCCGAGCAGCCCGGCACCCAGATAAACCAGCTGCGGCATCCTGGCGAGCATGCTGCCGATCAGCTGACTGCCCCATATGATCAGCGGTATGCTGAGGACGATGCCTAGTATAATCAAGACGGGATCTCCCTCAGCGACTGCCGCTATAGCCAGCACATTATCCAGGCTCATAACAAAGTCCGCAGCAACGATCGTCCACACCGCCATGACCAGCGTGTCCGACTTACGGACCGCATGTCCGCTTTCTCCAGAGCCGGAATCCAGCAGCAGCTTGACAGCGATCATAAACAGCAGCACCGCACCAGCAGCCTGAAGGTATGGTACCTGCAGAAGCGTAACCGCCACCAGCGTCAGAACACATCTCAAGCCGACTGCTGCCCCCGCTCCCCACCAGATGGCCCTCTGTCGCTGTCTAGGCGGCAGATGCTGGCTTGCCATGGCAATAACGATAGCATTGTCCCCGCTGAGCAAAATATTGATAAGCATAATCTGTGTAAAAATAAGCAAACTGTCCAAGGATTTCGCCCCCTCGCTACACCAATGTATGACAGGGAGGGCTTGGATATGCTTGGGCAGCCGGCAAGCTTGCAGCCGCAGGCTCCACGATACTTCAAATTACAGCCTGTTTAGAACCAGTCGGCGCTCTCTACTGCCTGCTTGGCGCTGGTGCCGCCCGGCTCGATTACCAGAATCTCGGTCTCCTGGACCGCTTGTTCGATCATCTGCTGCAGCTGGGGAACATGTGCTTCGACTGTCTCTACCACCCTCAGATTAGGGTTGGTGCTCGGGGACCTCGGGACAAACAATGTGCAGCAGTCTTCAAAAGGCAGTATGGATGTCTCATATGTTCCGATCCGCTCGGCGATGTGAATGATCTCCTGCTTGTCCATCATAACCAGCGGACGAAGCAGCGGAAGCTCAAGCGCCCTGCCGATGACATTCATGCTGCCTAGCGTCTGGCTTGCCACCTGCCCGAGCGAATCCCCCGTAACCACAGCCAGCGCGCCGTTCGACTCGGCCAGCTGCTGAGCAATTCTGAGCATGGCCCGGCGCATCAGTGTAATGATCAGGTGATCCTGCTTCGCCTGGGTGAACGAGGTTTGAATATCCGTGAATGACACAAGATACAGCTTCAGCGGCTGTCCCGCATAGGTCGCAAGACGCCCCGCCAAATCAATCACCTTATCCTTGGCCTGCTCGCTTGTAAACGGGTAGCTGTGGAAATGGATGAGTTCAAGCTCCAGCCCTTTCCGCATGGCCATATAACCGGCTACCGGGCTGTCGATCCCGCCTGAGAGCATTAGCATTGCCTTGCCATTGGTTCCATATGGAAATCCGCCCGCAGCCGCCGTAACCTCTGTAAAGATATAAGTGGCTTGCTCGTTAATTTCCACGCGCAGCTCAAGATCCGGCCTGTGCACGTCCACACTCAGCTTTGGCGTAGCCCTAAGCACGTGGCCTCCGACCATTCGATTCATCTCCTGGGAGTCATAGGGAAATTTCTTGTAGACGCGTCGGACCGAAACCTTGAATGTCCGTTCCCTGTCAGGGTAACTGCGCATAACCTCCAGGGCGCCGTCCAGAATGGCTTGCGTCTCGGAGGGGACACTCTTGACCGGACTGAAGGACACGATCCCGAATACGGTTTGCAGCCGCTCAGCGACTGGTTCGTAAGCTGTGCCGTTAAGTGAAATATAGATTCTTCCATATGTCTTCGTGAAGGTCAGCGCCGGAAAAATAGAGAGGGTACTCTGTACCTGCCGCATCATCTGCTGCTCAAAGCGCCCCCTGTTCCTGCCCTTCACCGTCAATTCGCCAAAGCGAAGCAGTACCGTGTCAAAAACCATACTATCTCTCTCTCCTCTCAAGCGGCTTCAGCTTGGTTACAACCGCCTTCAGTCTCTCCAGCACCAGCTCAATATGCTCCAGCCGGTGCTCATCGCCAAAGCTGAGCCGAACACCGCCGCCAGCACACGCAGCGTTACGGCCCATGGCCTGCAGCACTCTGCTCGGCTTGTCACTCTTCGAGGAGCAGGCGGATTTGGTTGAAGCCGCAATGCCGTGCTTCTCTAGTGCATGCACCAGCACTTCCGGCTTCATTCCCGGATAACAGAAGTGCACGATATGAGGTGCCATAATTCCTTCTCCATCAGAGGACGGCCCGCTGAGCAGAAGCTCGGGAATCTTCTCAATCCCTTCCGCCAGTACGTGCCTCAGTGCCATCATCCTCATTTCCCGCTCCTCCTGCGACTCCATGGCGAGCCGGAGCGCCTTTGCAGCTGCCACAACGGCTGGGACATTCTCCGTGCCCGAGCGAATGCCCGACTCCTGTCCTCCGCCAAACATCAGAGGCTGCAGCTCCACCCCATCACGCACATACAGCCAGCCAGTGCCTTTGGGGCCGTTTATTTTATGTGCCGACATGCTGAAGAGATCGATATAACAACTTTTGAGGTCCACCTTCAGCTTGCCGACAGCCTGTACACCATCGACGTGAAACAATGTTCTCGGCCGCCCGGCAAGCAGCCGTCCGGCTTCCTTCACGGGCTGAACTGCCCCAGTCTCATTGTTCACCTGCATGATGCTTACTAATATGGTACGGTCAGTCAATGCCTGCTCTAGATCAGCTATTCGAATACGGCCATTGTGATCGACTGGAAGATACGTCACCTCAAAACCTTCCTGCTCGAGCTGCTGGAACGCCTCATATACGGATGCGTGCTCCACTTCCGTTGTAATGACATGGCTGCCGCGTGTACGGTAACGGCGTGCGGCGCCTAGAACAGCGAGATTGTTGCTCTCCGTCCCGCCCGAGGTAAATATCCATTCCTTTGGGCTGACTCCAAACAATTCTGCTGCCAATTCACGGGCCCGCTGCACCAGCTTACCGGCCTCTGCGCCACTTCGGTGCAAAGAAGAGGGGTTGGCGTATTGGAGTTTCATAACCTCGCTAATCGTACGGATTACATCCTCATGGGGCGGCGTGGAAGCCGCATGGTCAAAATACAGCATATTATCATTCCCCCTTTGCGGGATTGGAACACAGCAGTATACGCTTTTGCCCCTTACAAAACAATGGAACCGCCGCCGCTGTTTGGCGGCACCGGTTCCATCAAGGGCATTATGCTTGCTGCTGTCTTCCATGAGTTGTCATCGTATCATTTACGAATATAAGTCCATTGCTTTCATAACCTTGCCGACATAGCCCTGTGTCTCTTTTGGAAGCAGATGCAGCTTCTGCTGCAGGTCGCTGTCAGTACGGATGCCCCTCCGGTCGACCCGTCCAGGTCCGGCATTATAGGCAGCCAGTGCCGCCATTGCGTTTCCGTCATACTTTTCTAAAAGATATTTAAGGAACCGTGTGCCGCCGTCAATGTTCTGCGCTGGATCAAGCGAATTCGCAACGCCAAGACCTCTTGCCGTTCCATCCATCAGCTGCATGAGTCCCTTGGCCCCAGCCGATGAAACCGCGTTCGGATTAAAGGATGATTCCGTATGAATAACAGCCTTGATTAAGGCCGGGTTAACGCCATGCTTGGCTGCCGCACGCTCGATCATGCTGTCAAAAGCCGTTGTTTTCCCTTGCCCCGAAGCTTGTGTGTACCCCGATTGAATCTGGGATATTTGCGAAGACGCGGCGACCTGAGAGCCCTGCTGAAGCTCCGGCATGAATACCGTATTGTAGGAACCGTCGTTTAAGGCAGCTGCCATTGCGGCCGAGCCCTGTGTTCCAAGAGCCAGCAGTTCAACGGGTATCCCGTTAGGGTCGGCAAGCCCCTCCGGAAACTCAACTGATGTTCCCATTGTGCCGGCAATATAAGCCTGAAGCAGCTGATCGAACTTAGCAGCGTCTGATGATGACAGGCTGTTCCCGTTCGAAGACCGCGTAGATGTATAATCAACATGAGGTGCCGTCTGCACCTGCAGTACCGCTTTAATTGTTCTTGGATCGCTCATCCTGAATGCCTCCACTTGATGGATTCAATCCATGGTTGATATTCAACACATTTATTGTACACGTTTTATATCGGCGCCGCCAGTTAAAAAGTGAAGCCTCAGGTCAGTCTGTTAAAAAATTGTACAAAAACAATCTGTAATTATTTGATATGTAATCAAGCATGCCGAAAAGCAGCGGAACAAGTCCGCTGCCTTAAGCTAAATAATCATGTAATAAATCGGTATAAACACCAGGTAAGCCGCTGCGGCAAGCAGGCCGATCGTAATCGACCATACGCCAAGTGCCCTGCTGCCTTGACGGTAAGCCATATAGCCCAGCACAGCGGCCGTCAAACCGAGCAGAAGCGGCCAAATAAATAACGCCGCGATGCCAAACACCAGTGCAAACATTCCAAGCGCCTGGGCGCCTGAACGCGAGGTATCCATCACCTGGAGCTCATCGGTTTGCAGCGGTTCACGGTCCGCACCGCGAGCGGTCAGCGGCGGAGCAGCAACCATTCCGGGTGTTACTGCGAAATCCGCCGCCATCTCTTCCTGTGCGTCCGGGTTGTCTTTACCATCTCCCTGAGGCCTGATAGCGGCAGTTTCCTGCCGGTCCCCAAGCTCCCGGTTAAGTTCAACGTCGTTTACTGCCTCGGGCTTCAGGAGTTCCTGCTCTCGTTCTTGTTCAGGCATTCACGTCACTCCTTCGGCTTAAAGGTATGGCAGCATGTAGTGGATGATTGCGGTGCTGTATCCTTGTGGTTCATGCCCAGCCCTTCGGCAAATTCGGAGCTGTAATCGACTGCACCATGCTTGTCAATATCAACCATAATCTGGTTGGCGTTGCACTGGTTTCCTTGTCCCCAGAACGTACAGTTGGACACACTGCATTTTACGCCTTCTGGCATAAGAAAATCACCTCCGTTAATCAGGTTGCCCCGAACGGAGGTGAGTAAGTCTGCCTTATATTTGGAGGTTGCGGCCTGTTACTTCTGGCTCTGCATTCTCCGCTGAGTCATATATTCACTTTCGTAATAAGCAAGCTCTTCACGAAGGTCTTCATAAATCTTGGATACGCCAAGGACGATGTCGCGAGCAGCACGAACCGGCTTAGCACGGAAGCGGATAGCGTCCTGGCCCGTATACGCATAGCGTCCATCCTCCGAATAGCCTTCATTCTTCGGATAGAAGTATGCATTTACGCTGTTGTGATAGGTTTCATAAAGTGCCTTTTCAGCAAAATCAATATCGAAATTGGGTCTGCGGAGTGCAACCCCCAGCTTTTCGTAGGATACTTCTGAGAACACGAGCAAATGTCTGAGGTCAGACAACAGTCCCTTGTAAAAGCGTACGGTATCTTCTCCATCGCCTTCCGATACCAGCTGCGGAAGAGCGTTCTCATTCAGAAAAGATTCGAGTTGTCCAATTGCTTGTTTTAATTTCGCATGTGTGGATTCAGTAAGCGGTTTAACATTGGCAGATGGCATAATCGGTGGTCCCCCTTCATGTTACGAAAACCCGGATAGTAGGTGTCGCTTGTACATCACCAACATGGTACCACAAATTTCTTCTCAGCGGTACTGTTGTTTACAGCCCGGTTTTCCGTATATTTTGGTCTTCCAAATCCTAACCTAAACGTACGAACAAAGCAGTGTGCGGTTGCACACCGGGAGGTATACAACATGTCAGCAAGACATAAACGGTCCCGCTGGTTAGCTATGCTTGCCGGCATTGCCATCGCTATTCCCCTGGCCATGTGGGCAGCGGTTGACAGACAGGATAACAGCAGCCAAATCGCCACGCCGGATGCAGCGGAAGAACGACGCCTCAAAACAGCAGCCGTCGATCACGACACGAATGCAACGGCAGAGCTGTGCACAATGGAATGCGCACAAGAATTCCGCAAGCTTGCCCAAGAACGGCCAACCTCCGATGAAGTCAGACACCTGCTTGCTATGCATCCTCACATGGCTTATATCAGGCTGGATGTAAGCGGGGCCGGCGGCAAACCGCAGAACTTCGGGTCCATACCCCAAGGTACCGCAGATAAAGCCCGGCAGCTCTTTGCAGAAGCTCGCAGCAAGGCAACCTCTTCTACACCTTATGTGTCTGAGCCTTTCCGCCGGAACGGCCATCGTTATATCGTGATGGGTGTCAAATCTGCAGACGGATCACTGATCAGCGGTATCATCCGGCAGGATATTGTAGACGAAGTCGCCAAGCATCAGAAGCGCAACCTGCGTCTGGTTCCCTATCCGGCTGAAGGTGATTACCGCATTGAATCCGCAGAACCTAACACGACACGCGATGTCACGGTCCGTACAGGTGAAGGCAACCAGAATGCAAGCCATTACCATGTTCATGAAGTCGTCGTCAGATTTAAGCAAGAGCCAGGAGAGCAGGAACTTAAGCAGATCATGCAGGCGATCGACGGCAAATCCGCCCGAAAGCTTGGCTACACGCATATCTTTACCTCACGGACGATGGAAGCTGAGCAGCTCATGAACTATTTTCGGGATAAGTGGAATCCGCTTTATGTTGAACCCCATTATCTTTATTTAACCAATACAAGAACAGGCGAGACAAGTTCCCGGGATATTAGTCCAATCATCCCGAATGATGCCCTTTACTACCAGTACCAGTGGAATCTGCCTGTTATCGAGACGGAGAAGGGATGGCAACTGTCCAAAGGAAACGAGCAGGTCACCGTAGCCGTACTTGACACGGGCGTACAGCTGGATCACCCTGATCTGACGGGTAAACTGGAGGAAGGCCTTAATATTGTGAGCGAGACGCCGCCAGAGGACGATGTGGGTCACGGGACCCATGTTGCAGGAGTAATTGCTGCCAATGTCAACAATAGTGAAGGCGTTGCGGGCATGACTTGGAACAATAAAGTGATGCCGGTCAAGGTGTTGGACAGCAGCGGGTCCGGCACAACATATTCGGTTGCCGAAGGCATCATCTGGGCCACTGATCACGGTGCCAAGGTCATCAATATGAGCCTCGGCAACTATGCGTCCGCCCAGTTCCTTCATGATGCTATCCGCTATGCTTATGACCACGATGTGGTGCTTGTCGCCGCCAGCGGCAACGACAATACAGAGCGGCCGGGCTACCCAGCTGCCTATCCGGAGGTATTCGCAGTAGCAGCAACGGATTCGAGCGGCCGTAAAGCGTCGTTCTCCAACTATGGTGATTATATCGATGCAGCCGCTCCGGGTGCTACCATTCCAAGCACCTATCCAGGCAACCAGTATGCCGCACTATCCGGCACATCCATGGCCTGCCCGCATGTCGCGGCACTGGCCGCTTTGATCCGCTCGGTCAATCCTACCCTCAGCAATGAGGAAGTGATGCAAGTGATGCGGGAGACCGCAACCGATTTGGGCGAGGAAGGCAAGGATATTTACTACGGATACGGCCAGATTGACGTCGTAAGAGCACTGCAGGCGGCTGACGATACCGGCCTTTCACTGGAGAATTACTCCAGCAGGCTGGCGAATCGGGTAAGCTCGCTTCGCAGCGAGTTTGGCATTAACCGCTAAGCCGGTATATGGGCACAAAAAAAATGAACCTCCGGAAGCAGTCCGCTTCTGGTGGTTCATTTTACTTATTATCCGTTATAGGAAAGTTTGCCGTAAGCCGGGTTCTGTACTTCCAGTGGTGCAAGCGGGAACGACCCTCCCACGCGGAAGTGACAATCATCTATCTAGGCCGTCCATTGCTGAACGGCTCAAGCGACCAACCCGAACGCGCCTCGGGCTAAGGCTGCTGCCCGTCAAGGACAGCCGCGTTCTCTTAGGTCTTGCTCCAGATGGGGTTTACCAGCCGCATTGTCACCAATGCCGCTCGTGGTCTCTTACACCACGGTTCCACCCTTGCCTGTGCCGGCATGCCGGCCATCGGCGGTCCATTTCTGTGGCACTATCCTTCAGCTCGCGCTGACTGGACGTTATCCAGCATCCTGCCCTGTGGAGCCCGGACTTTCCTCCCGCAGCCTTGCGGCTGCCGGCGATTGTCTGTCAAACTTTCCTGTCCTACCGCTCCCTGAGGAACAGCCCTTAAGGTTGTTCCTGTGAGCGACACGATGCTTAGTATACTAGAAATCTTCTCAAAGCTCAACTGTGATCAAGTGGGAAATCAGGAAAAGCTCCTGCCATGGCGTGCAGATCACAGAAAAATGAACGGCTCGGTATGTACCGCGGACGCCATTACCTCAGTAGATGACTTGCGTCCGGCCAGCTCCTGCTTTAAATAATCGGCTACTCGCGGCTTCATAAGCTTCTCGATATTATGACCGGGATCGATAATCGATAGCCCGGCGGCCAGAGCATCATGCGCAGTATGGTAATCGATGTCTCCCGTGACCAGCACATCCGCCCCTGCAAAAATCGCATGCCGGGTATAGCGTGCACCTGAGCCACCCAGTACAGCTACCTTGCGAACCTGTCCCGATAAATCGCCAACAACACGAAGAGCAGGGACCTCAAACACCTGCTTAACCTTCTCTGCCAGCTGCCCCAGTGTCACAGGCTCCTGCAATTTCCCGACCCGTCCTAGGCCAAATGACCGCCCCTTCAAATCCAGCTGGTACAGGTCATATGCCACTTCCTCGTACGGATGAGCCTTTAGCATCGCCTGAACAACCCGGCGCTGAAGCTGCCCCGGTACAATTGTCTCTACTCTTACCTCTTTCGCCCGCTCAAGCTTGCCGGCTTCACCCAGATAAGGCTTCGTATTCTCGCCAGGTAGGAAGGTGCCGGTACCGTTTATATTAAAGCTGCATTTGCTATAGTTCCCGATCTGTCCTGCCCCCGCGCCAAATAATGCATTCAGCATACGCTCATGATGGTCCTCCGGTACAAAAACAACCAGCTTATACAGCTTGTCCGTATGCACCTCTTCGAGCGGATCACGGTCTGTTAAGCCAAGCATGTCCGCCATCCAGTCGTTGATTCCGCCTTCAGTGACATCCAGGTTCGTATGGGCAATATAGACGGCAATATCATGCTTGATCAGTCGCTCGTACAATCTGCCGGCTGGCGTACCGGTATCAATCTTTGCCAGCGGGCGGTAGATGACAGCATGATGCGCAATAATAAGGTTGGCGCCCTCGCGGATCGCCTCATCAACTACCTCTTCCGTTACATCGAGCGCAACCAGCACTTTGCGGATTTCCTTGTTCAACGTGCCTACCTGCAGGCCGATCTTGTCCCCCTCCACAGCATACTGCTTGGGGGCCAGCTGTTCCATTAGCTGAATGACCGTTTGTCCGTTTGCAAACATCCGAGCACCTCCTCGATCGTTTCAATCTCCCGTTCCATCTCGCGCAGCTTTTCAGCCGCTTCTGCAGAATCGGAGCGATTGATCCGTGCGCATATTTTCCTCAGCTTGTCCGCCTCACTCTGCCACTTGCGCTTCAGCACATCGCTTGGCTGCCTTAGCAGCCAGGGACCCATAGTAAGCAGCAGTCTCCGCTTCTCCTCTGTATCCCTGTCCAGAGGCAGGAACGACGTGTTGTATAGCATGGTATTGTATGTATCCGCATCCGTAATCCGGACAGCGAGCAGCACCTCATACCACTTGCCGTCCTCTTCAACAAGACGCTCCGCCGCAAGAGACCAGTGATGCTGTAAAAGCCAGCGGCGAACCAGATCTTCGCCGACATTCGGCTGCAGAACAAGCGTTGTTACGCCTTCAAGCTTTCCCGCGGCCAGCCCCTCTGACAGGATGCCTGCCATAAGCGCTCCACCCATACCTGCTATGGTCACACATTCTACTTCACCCGGTTCAATGACCGCCAGACCGTTACCCCTGCGCGCTGCAATACGGCCTCCCAGTCCGGCTGCTTCTATCTGCCTCACGGCCGCCTGAAGCGGCCCCTCATTGAGTTCTCCGGCTACGGCAAAATCCGAGCGTCCTGTCTGCAGCAGATAGACAGGCAGAAGCCCATGATCCGAGCCGATATCTGCCACGCGCGAATGCTGCGGCACCAGACCGGCGATGGTCTGCAGCCTTCTAGATAATTTTAACATGTCAGGCAACCCACGCAATCCATTGTTTTCGTAAGAGGAACAGCATCGTTCCCCCTAGTCCGATTTTAACGATCAATTGAATCTGAATCCAGTCCTGTCCCGCCAGAATCAATACAGCATACACCTCAGGCATAAACCAGAGCAGCACACCTGTCAGCAGCAGCACCGCAGAAGCCGGCTTGGACCAGCGCTGAACGAACCAGCTGAACCAGCCGAATACGAAGGTGATCGGAACCCAATACAGCTGAACCTCATACCAGGCGGGGTCTGCCGTGTTTTTGGCCAGCAGCAGAGCATAAACCAGAATCGCAGCGACCCAGCCGCCTAGATGGAGGAGGGGTATTCCGGCACCCATGCCAAATATAATCCAGAAAATTGAACAGCCTGCCAGGAAAGCAGCCGTCCAGCCCCAGGCCTGTATGTCATGAAGCTGAAGCATATAAAGGCCGATACCGAGCTTATACAAAATACCCGTTCCAATAATGGAGAGCCCCGCTGACTCATTCTCGGCTCTTTTCCGCTGCCCGTAAGACAGTAAGAAAGAGACCACGGTCAGTGATAACCCGGTTTGCAATAGAGGGTGAAAAGCGTTAAAATATAAAGCAACGAGACAAATCAAGGAAAATACTCCAAAAGCAAGGAGCCATTGCTTGCCGCTGGATTTCTGAACCGCCGTTGCCGCCTTTCCCGTCCACCCTGAGGGAGATCTCTCCTGATCCTGCACCGCGTACAAATTCAGCAGAAAATCGCAGTATTGGTCAGGCAGCAGCTTGTTCCGCCGCCAATAGTCAATTTCTTTAATGATGACTGTCCGTCGTTCCTGATCCATCCCCATGCAACCCTTTCGGCCTCCCCAGGCCCATGATGAAAAAAAAGACCTGACTGCACGAGCAGAAAGGTCACAAGTCGATTCTTACTCCAGAAAATCCTTCAGCCGCTTACTACGGCTTGGATGCCGCAGCTTCCGCAGCGCCTTCGCTTCGATCTGACGGATCCGTTCACGGGTTACCCCGAATACCTTACCAACTTCCTCCAGCGTACGCGTACGGCCGTCATCCAGTCCGAAACGCAGTCTCAGCACATTCTCTTCACGCTCTGTAAGCGTGTCAAGCACGTCCTCCAGCTGTTCTTTAAGAAGCTCGTATGCTGCAGCATCAGCTGGCGCCAAGGCTTCCTGATCCTCAATAAAGTCACCCAAATGCGAATCGTCCTCTTCACCGATCGGTGTTTCTAGCGATACGGGCTCTTGAGCTATCTTCATAATTTCCCGAACTTTATCGGTACTAAGATCCATCTCAGCAGCGATCTCTTCCGGCGTAGGCTCGCGCCCAAGCTCCTGCAGCAGTTGCCGGGAGACCCGAATCAGCTTGTTAATCGTTTCCACCATATGAACAGGAATCCGGATCGTACGCGCCTGATCCGCAATCGCACGTGTGATAGCTTGACGGATCCACCAGGTTGCATACGTACTGAACTTGTAGCCCTTTGTATGGTCGAATTTTTCGACGGCTTTGATCAGGCCCATGTTGCCTTCCTGAATCAGGTCCAGGAACAGCATACCACGTCCGACATAACGCTTGGCAATACTGACGACCAGCCGCAAATTCGCTTCCGCAAGGCGGCGTTTGGCTTCCTCATCACCATTCTCAATCCGTTTGGCAAGCTCCACCTCATCATCGGCTGATAACAGCGGAACACGTCCGATTTCTTTTAAGTACATTCTCACCGGATCGTTGATCTTAATGCCTGGCGGAAGAGCCAGATCGTCGTCAAAATTGAAATCGTCATGCTCCCGTTCCTCATCGCTTCTTCCAAGCGGATGATCGTCGTTCTCATTGACAACTTCAATGCCCATGTCATCAAGCTGCTCGAAAAATTCATCCATCTGCTCTGGATCCTGATCGAACGGAGACATTTTCTCCATAATTTCTTTGTACGTCAGGGAAGAACGCTTCTTGCCTTGTTCAATCAGCTGATCCTTGACCAGCTCCAGCTTCTGTTCCGCATCCAATTCCGTATGTTGATCGTTCGCCATATCCGACTCCCTCCTCCCTAGACACGGTCATCCTGTCTTCCTTTCAGCTGTCTCTCTAGGGCTATAATCTCACTTGCAATTACCGCGGCCCGCACAACGTCACCTGACCGTTCCGCGCGTATCCACTCTTCCCTCCGCTCATCCAGCTCGCGCAGCTTGGGCTGCTTAAGCACCTCCGTGACATAGGCTTCAAGAACCTCGTTGTCGTACGGCGGAATAATGTCCATGCTCAGGATAGAAGCTGCGGTCCGCTCCAGCCGTTCATCGCGGAGTGAAGCAACGAAACGGCTGACTTCCGGATCGTTTCCTTGCGAATAATAGGCATATAGGTAAGCAGCCAGAGCTGCATGATCCTCTACGTTAAAAGCGTCGCCAAGCTTGTCAAACACAAATTCCGCCGCCTCGGTGTCATGCATCATCCAGTAGAGCAGCCTTCGCTCAATCTGGTGGTGAACCGATACCGCCGGCATTGATTTGGGCGCACGGCGACTTTCATTCCTACCATTATTCCACGAATTATCGTTATTATCCCCGCCGCCACGCACTTTTTGCCGGTTCAGCAAAATTTGGTGGCAGTCCTGCTTCAGCGTGTCCAGTGAAATACCAAACTCGCCTGACAGCTCCCGCAAATAGAATTCGCGCTCTGTCGCAGATTCCAGCTCTGCGATAATCCGTACTCCTTCAAGGACGTAGTTTTTACGGCCCTCTTCTTCTAGGAGTTTATGGCTTTTTCTTAAAAATAGTAGTCTAAATTTCGTAACCGTCAGCGGACTGTCGATCACCTCACGGAGAAATGCCTGGGGCCCGTATTCGGAAATGTATTCGTCGGGGTCCTTACGGCCCGGAATCGCCGCTACCTTCACCTTTAGCCCGGCCTTCTCGAACATCGGAATGGTCTTCATGGCTGCCGCTTGCCCCGCATCATCCCCGTCATAGCAGACAATGACTTCATCAGCGTTGCGGCGGATCCGCTCCACATGCTCGTCTGTAAAAGCAGTACCCATACTGGCTACGCCGTTACGGACACCCGCACTCCAGGCTTTGATTACATCCATATAGCCTTCGAACAGAACGACAGTCCGGCTCTTGCGGATGGATGGTCTGGCCTGATGCAGGTTATAGAGCGTGCGGCTCTTGTGAAAGAGCATCGAATCTGAGGAATTCAGATATTTCGGCTGCGCATCACCGAGCACACGGCCGGCGAATGCGATAACCTTGCCGTCCTTGTCCCATATTGGAAACATGATACGGTCCCTGAACCTGTCCACATACCCGCTGCCATCCGACTTAGCCGAAACCAGCCCGCCTCTCTCCATCAGAGCAAGGTCATACCCTCTCTTCTGAAGAAAATTGACCAGCGTATCCCAACGGTCCGGTGCATAGCCAAGCATGAACTGGTTGATCAGCTTGTCGCTCATTCCGCGATCCCGCAAATACTGGTTGGCCCCCCGGCCAAATTCCGTATTAAGCAGAAGATAGTGGTAGAACTTGGCGGCATACTCGTGGGCCTCCAGCAAAATCTGCCTGTCCTTCTGTTCGGCTGTCTGCTCTCCGGATTGCTGAGAAGGCTCCCAGGTAACCGGTACATGGGCTTCCTCGGCCATCACCCTGACGGCTTCAGGAAAGCTGTATCCCTCCATCTCCATCACAAAGTGGATCGCATTGCCCCCTTTACCGCACCCGTAGCAGTAAAAGATCTGCTTTTCGGGGGTTACGGTGAAGGACGGCGTTTTCTCTGAATGGAACGGACACAGTCCCTTCATATATTTCCCGTTTTTCGTGAGATGCACATGTCTGCCGACCGTCTCAACAATATCGTGATGCCTCAGAACAGCTTCGATCGCTTCCTCAGGAATTCTACCGACGGTCATTCAACATCACCTTCATCCTAATGACACGTATAACTATTCGCTATGGCTCCCGATTCTCCTGCAAATCCTCCAAAACTTTTGTCAGCTTTTGTTGAAATTGCCTCCGGTCGTCATCTGTCATCGCCCTGGGGCCCTTGGTCCGGCCGCCCCCGCGCCTGATCTTGGCGTGATCATGCCTGCGCGCCATCAGATAATCAATCGTCTCATTCGTATACTGCTCACCACGATTGGACAATACGATCGCCCGCTTGCCCAGCGCCACAGCCGCAAGACCGAAATCCTGGGTCACGACTATATCCGCAGCGTTAACCAAATTCGAAATGTACAGATCAACCGATTGACTGCTGCGGTCAACCTGCTTGATTTCGACACCATCCGCCGCCTCCATACGATGATCATAGGATGCAACCAGCAGGACGGGGACCCGGAATGCTCTTGCCGTCTCGGCGATTTCCCGCTTTACCGGACAGGCATCGGCGTCAACCACGATACGAGGAGCCTGAAGTTCCAACTGTTATCACCGCAATTTCTGGAAAAGTACCGTACTATTATATACGATGGCTTTACAAAAAATCCTGCAAAACCGCGTACAAGCATTCGCTTTTTTATCCGCGGACCGTCTCAAGGATCAGGCTGGCCGTTTCTTCTACCGCCTTATGAGATACATCAATAACCACGCAACCAAGCTGCTTCATGACCGATTCGGCATATTCCAGCTCGTATTCAATCCGGGTTGTCGTTGCGTAAGATGCATTGTCAGGCAGTCCCAGCGCCTTCAGCCGTTCCTTGCGGATAATATTGAGATAATGGGTCCCGATTGTAAGACCGACGATTTTGGATTTTGGCAGCTTGAACAGCTCAGGAGGAAGCTTGAGCTCCGGCACCAGAGGCACGTTAGCCACCTTGTAGGTCTTGTGGGCCAAATACATGGACAGCGGAGTCTTGGACGTCCGTGATACTCCGACAAGTACGATGTCAGCCTTTAATATGCCCGTAGGGTCTTTCGCATCGTCGTATTTAACGGCAAACTCCACCGCCTCCACTTTACGGAAATAATCAGCGTCAAGCACATGGTTAAGACCCGGCTCCTGCCTTGATTTACTGCCGGTCTGCCGTTCAAGGCTCTCGATCAGCGGCCCGAGCAAATCAACGGCCTGCACGTTCATTTCTTCAGCCCGCATAGCCATATACTCGCGCAGCTTCGGAATAACTAGCGTATAGAGAATAACGGCATTCTCGGAAAGGGCCCTGATCAGAACCCTCTCGATTGTGCCTTCGTCCTGAACGAAAGGAGCCCGCCTGACATCTGCATAAGCAGGGTGGAACTGGGCCACCGCCGCCCGGACGACTACCTCGCCCGTATCACCGGCGGAATCAGACACGACATAGATAATAATATCGGATCTGCCGGCGCCGCCTTCAAGTGGCATGCTCATGTTCGAATCTCCTCTCTGCCGCTGCTGTTTACCAGACGATCTTGGAGAAGTCAGCAAGCTGCCTGATATCATCAGCCAGCGCAGCAAGCGCCGCCAGCCTGTTATCCTTCGTTTTGCTGTCTTCAACCATTACCATAACATGATCGAAATACCCGTTTATAGGTTCTTTTAATCCAGCAAGCCTTGCCAGCGCCTCTGCTGCATCACCTGCTTCTAATGCCGCGAGGTAGGCCGTATGGGTCGTGCGCCAGCTTTCGAACAATTTGCTCTCCGCCTCATCGGTGAACAACGACGGGTCTATGACGCGGCTTTCCGCTTTGGCAGCAAGGTTGCAAACGCGGTTGAACGCATCCGCTGTCGCCTTGAAGTCCGACATGCTCTGGCCGGATACGGCTGCCAGTACAGCGGAAGCTCTGGCAATGGTCAGAGAAAGATTATCGAAGCCGGATGCCATAACCGCATCAATTACATCATAGCGGATGCCCTGTTCGCTGAGCACATTCTTAACCCGGAGACTAAAGAAATCCATTAAGTCCTGACGGACTTCTGACCGGTCACGCTTCATTCCGCGGGCTTCGTGCACCTTCAGCGCCAGCTCGAACAACTCGCCCAGCGTTAGCCGGAGCTTGTGCGACAGCATGATCTGGACAATGCCCGCCGCTTGGCGGCGAAGTGCATAGGGATCCTGCGAGCCGGTCGGAATAATACCGATCGAGAAGCAGCCTGCAATCGTATCCATCTTGTCGGCAAGAGCCACCACTGCACCAATCAATGATCCCGGCGCACGGTCCCCTGCGAACCGCGGCTGATAATGCTCGAATAACGCCCTGCTCACGGCCTCGCGCTCGCCTGCTTTACGCGCGTAATCCTCTCCCATAATGCCTTGAAGCTCAGGGAACTCGTATACCATCTGAGTCACAAGGTCAAATTTGCAGATTTCTGCCGCCCGGCTGATATCAAGATGCGACTGTTCATCTACCGCGAGACTGCCGGCAATCAGGTCAGCCAGATTCCGTATCCGGCGCACCTTGTCCGCCAGACTTCCGAGCTCTTCGTGATAAACGATATTTTCCAGCTTGGCGTTCGCGTCTGCAATCGCCAGCTTCTGATCCTCAGAATAGAAGAACTTTGCATCGGACAGACGGGCGCGAAGCACCTTCTCGTTGCCCCTTGCTACCTGCTCGATTGATGTACGGTCACCGTTGCGCACTGTGACGAAGTAAGGCAGCAGCTTACCGTTCTTGTCCAGCACCGGGAAATACCGCTGATGTTCGCGCATGGAGGTGATCAGCACTTCCTGCGGGATATTGAGGAACGACGGATCGAAGGTGCCGTACAGCACGCTCGGATACTCCACTAGGAACAGTACTTCCTCAAGCAGATCCTCCTTGACCGCAATATCCCAGCCCTTCTCTGCTGCCAGTTCCTCAATCTGCTTGACGATGAGCCCTTCCCGTTCCGCCAGATCGGCGATGACATGCTGCCCGCGCAGCTTATCCAGGTAAGCGGACGGCTCATCAATAACCGTGTCAGCTCCAAGGAACCGGTGGCCCCGTGATATACGGCCGCTCGTTACGTCCGCTATTTGCAGCGGGATGATCTCGGTTCCATAGAGTGCGACCATCCAGCGGATCGGACGGACAAAACGCATCTCATAAGCGCCCCAGCGCATATTCTTCGGGAAAACCATACCGTTTATAATATCCGTTAGCCCGGCAGGCAGGACCTTTGACGTCTCTACGCCGATGCTGCTCTTGTTCGCGTATACGTATTCCACACCCCCGAGCTCCTTGAAGAAAAGCTGATCCGGCTCCACTCCTTGGCTGCGAGCGAAGCCGAGAGCGGCCTTGCTCCAAGCCCCCGACTCATCCTGGGCGATCTTGCGGGAAGGTCCCTTGACCTCCTCGCTTATATCGGACTGCTTCTCAGCCGCAGCCCGGACAAGCACGGTCAGCCGGCGCGGGGTGGCATAGGCATCGATGCCTTCATGTGCTATCCTGGCTTCCTCCAGCCACTTGCCTGTTTTTTCCTTCAGTTGATTTAAAGCGCCGCGCACAAACCGGGCAGGCACCTCTTCAAGTCCTAGCTCTAGCAGCAGGTCCTTAGCCATTGATTTCAGCCCCTTTCTTAAGCAGCGGGAATCCGAGCCGTTCCCGTTCCTCCAAATAGACAGCCGCGCATTTGCGGGCAAGGTTGCGGACACGCATGATGTAACCCGTCCGCTCCGTCACACTGATCGCGCCTCGCGCATCAAGCAGGTTAAATGTATGGGAACATTTCAGCACGTAGTCGTAGGCAGGGAACACCAGGTTATGCTCAAGCGCTTTTCCGGCTTCCGCCTCGTACATGGCGAACAGGGAGAACAGCATGGATGCATCCGAAATCTCGAATGTATATTTGGAATGCTCGAACTCCGGCTGCAGGAACACATCGCCATAGGTGACGCCCTCTACCCACTCCAAATCAAAAACATTTTCCTTGTCCTGTATATAGGAGGCGAGGCGTTCCATACCGTATGTAATTTCAACGGATACCGGATTCGCATCAATGCCACCCACCTGCTGAAAGTAAGTAAACTGGGTAATTTCCATCCCGTCCAGCCACACTTCCCAGCCAAGGCCCCATGCGCCAAGCGTAGGCGATTCCCAGTTATCCTCGACAAACCGGATATCATGATGGGCCGGGTCGATTCCAAGCCGCTTCAGGCTTTCCAGATATAGCTCTTGAATGTTATCCGGCGACGGCTTCAGAATGACTTGAAATTGATGGTGCTGGTACAGGCGGTTTGGGTTCTCGCCATAGCGGCCGTCAGCCGGCCGGCGGGACGGCTCCACATAAGCTACATTCCATGGCTCAGGACCAATGGATCGCAGGAACGTCATCGGATTCATGGTGCCTGCGCCCTTCTCCACATCATACGGCTGTACCAGAATACAGTTTTGCTCCGCCCAGAACTGCTGGAGCGTCAGAATCATGCCCTGAAAATTCATCACTTGCGCACCCCTTATCATTAGAATTAGCAAATTACCAAGCAATCGGAATAGGCTGCGGTGCGAGAGCCAAGACCTGCATGGACGCCAAAAAACTCCCGTCCCTACGCCTGTTCCCAGACGTAGGGACGGGAGTTAAAATCCCGCGGTTCCACCCTACTTGGCCCCGTTTAACACGGTAGCCCACCTCTTGCCCTGCCAGCGTCCTCCGGAGCGCCCTTCACCAACGTCCGGCTGCAGGGCTTCCACTATCCCCTGCTCGCTGAATGCCGCTATCGTCGGTTACTTTCTCCATCATCGTCCGATACTCATATTGGCCTATATTAGCGATAATTGACGATTTTGTCAAATGGGCTTGTCCATTCCGTCACCCGGCGGCCGCCGGCGTTCTGGTGCGGCGGCCTGCATAACTGCCAGTGAATCCAGGAATGCCCTTGACTTAAGCCGCAAGCCCAAGTGGTAGTCCACCAGCGCTCGTACCGCTTCAGTTAATTCCGCCTTGGTCTCCGGCTTGATCTGAATCGTGCCAAGCCGCCGCATATCCATCGTCCCAAGCAGCCTGAGCAGCTTGATAGCGCCTTCGCCCGGACGCAGAGCTGCCGGATCTGTGTGGCGGCAGCGAGGGCAGAGCAATCCTCCCAGACGGGGGCTTAAGACGAACGGCCCTTCCTCCCGGCCGCAAGAAGTGCACGCATGCAAAACAGGCGCATAACCTGCCGCCTGCAAAATTTTCATTTCGTACAAATGGATGGTGACAGCGGGATCCTTGCCGTCCTCAAGCGCCTGAAAGCAAGCCTTCAGCTGCTCAAACAGATAACTGCCCGCCTCATCATCCTGCAGCGCCCGGTCCGTCAGCTCAGCTGCATAGGAGGCATGAGCCATCAAATCCAGCTCTTCCCTGAGCCTGTGATGGGACGTTATAATTTCTCCGCTGCTTAACGTCCCCAGTCCGCTTGTCCGGAAGAATGCAAACTCTCCGTGTGTAAACAGCTGGGACAGCGAGCCGTACCGGCTTTTCAGCTTTTTGGCGCCTCTTATCAGCACGCCTGCTTTCCCGCTGGTATTAGTCAGCAGTGTAACGATCTTATTACCTTCCCCATAGTCCATTGAACGAATGATGATGCCCTCTACTCGGTTAAGCAACAGCCTCTCCCCCAACCGGAAGGGCGGAGCTTACTCCGCTTCCTCCCACTCTTCCAGCGAATCCATTGCTTCCTTCGGACCTCCGGTGTCATTCAGAGCCCGGACCTGGTCCACCTGTTTGTACAGTAAGAACGCGTCCACATCTCCGGTTAACGTAAAATACGTCCAAGAAAAATCACGCATGCGATTCATCCCTTTCTCCGTAAATGCTTGCAGTTCCGATACAGAGAATAGGTTGCGATGAATGCATGCTGAGTATCCTTGGTGTTTATATCCTGTTATAAACCAGCCGTAAACCGGGGATGGTCTGTCACGTTTACCCGCTTAATCCGTTAATCGTTCCGGAAGCCGAGGTCCTTCAGTACGCGATCTTGGTTCCGCCAGTCTTTCTTAACCTTTACCCATAGCTCCAGGAACGTACGCGAGCCCAGCAAATTTTCGATATCCCGCCGCGCCAGCTTTCCAACCTCCTTAAGAACGGAACCCTGCTTGCCGATGACGATCCCCTTCTGCGAATCACGCTCCACGAAGATCACAGCGCCTATATAGACAACGCCGTTCTCCTGAACGCGCATGTCTTCGATCGTCACAGCAATGGAATGCGGCACTTCCTCACGCGTCATGTGAAGAATTTTCTCCCGGATCAGCTCCGCACAGACGAATTGCTCGGGATGATCCGTTACCTGGTCAGCCGGATAGTACTGCGGCCCTTCGGGCAAATATTTGGTCAGTGTCTCAAGCAGCGTATTTACGTTATTGCCCTGCAGCGCAGAAATCGGAACGATCTCCGTAAACTCCATCAGTTCCCTGTACTTATCAATAATCGGCAGCAGCGCCTCTGGGTGCACCTTATCGATCTTGTTCAGCACCAGAATGACAGGAGCCTTGCTGTTCTTAAGCATCTCAATGATATAACGGTCGCCTCCGCCCAGCTCCTCGGACACATCGGTCAGGAACAGCACCGCCTCCACCTCGCCTAGCGCACTTTGCGCAGACTGATTCATAAAGTTGCCAAGCTTTGAGTTGGGCTTGTGGATTCCCGGTGTGTCGAGGAAAATAATCTGCGAGCTGTCCGTCGTATACACGCCGTGAATTTTGTTTCGTGTTGTCTGCGGCTTATCCGACATGATGGCGATTTTCTGGCCGATCAGACCGTTCATCAGTGTCGACTTGCCTACATTGGGCCTACCGACAATTGCCACAAATCCTGAACGGAATTTGTCCGGCTTGCCGCTCTTCTGGTTGGACATCCTGTAACCTCCTGAAATATGTTCCCTACTATTGCTCTATCCGCTTATTTTTTCTCTGATTCCAGCGAGAAGGCGCCAGGAAGCAGCTCCGAAACCTTCGTTATTACCCATGGCCCCTCTATGCTGCCCAGCACAACTGGGGTATCCGGCCCCAGCAGCTCTGACATCACCTGCCGGCAGACGCCGCATGGCGAGACAGGGCCCTCCGTATCCGCCACAACTGCCATCGCCCTGAAGCTTCGTGGCGCATGTCCCTGCGCAATCGCGCCAAACATAGCGGTTCGCTCGGCACAATTGGACGGGCTGTAGGCAGCATTTTCAATGTTGCAGCCGTAATGAATGTTCCCTTCCTGATCCAACAGAGCTGCCCCCACGCCAAACCCGGAGTATGGAATATAGGCACGGTTCCTTGCTTCTTTCGCCGCTTCGAGTAGACGTCCCGCCAATTCGTTATCAATTGTGCTCCCATTCATCATTATTCCTGCCCCTTTACTATGTAATCTGCCGCCACAGGTACGGTATAATAATCACCACGCCTATGACGGCAGCAAACACGGCCGCCGCGAGAACCGCGCCGGCCGCTGTATCTTTCGCCGCTTTGGCAAGCGGATGAGGCTCTAGGGTACATAGGTCCACCGCACGCTCAACGGCTGTGTTGATCAGCTCTGTCGTGATTACCATCCCCATGGCCAGCAGCAGAATGGCCCATTCCAGCCTCGTAATGCCAAGCAGGGCGCCAAGCACCGTTACAGAACCTGCCGCAGCAACGTGAATACGCATGTTGGGCTCACGCCTTACAGCCGAAACAATCCCGCTTGCTGCATACCCGAAGCTGCGAAGCAGCCGGGCAATCACCGGCTCAGCCCTGCCTGCTGCAGAATAGCCTCCTGCTTGGACGTCATCTGCTGCTCTTCCTCTTCGGTGCCATGATCGTATCCGAGCAGATGCAGGAAGCCGTGAACGAATAGAAAACCGATCTCACGCTCAAGGGAATGGCCGTATTCTTCACTCTGCGCACGGGCGCGCTCCACCGAGATAATAATATCGCCAAGCATGCCGGAGAACGGGTCCTCCTCGGATTCATGCTCCACTTCAAAAACGATCTCCGGTTCCTCTGCGCTGTCCTCCTGCATGGCGAAGGATAGAACATCAGTCGGGCGGTCGATTCCGCGGTAATCCCGGTTAAGACGGTGAATACCGGCATCATCAGTGAACAGCAGCGCTACCTCGCCCATTTCCACCTTCTCCGCTTCCGCGGCCAGCTGGAGCAGCTGCTCCAGCCGGCTGACTAGCGAATCCGGTATTTCCATCAGTTCCTGTTCGCTGCTCCATTCCAATTGCACACTCATCCAAGCCGCTCCTTTGGTTTAACATCTTCCGGATATTCAATTCTCGAATGGAATATGCCGACGACGGTTTCCTTCAGCGTCTGGGAGATGCTGTCAAGCTCCTTCATCGTTAAATCGCATTCGTTAAACTGATTGTCATCCAGACGGTTCTTGATAATTTTCTGAATCATCGTTTCAATTTGCTCCATCGTCGGATTGCGAAGGCTTCGTACGGCAGCTTCCACACAGTCTGCGATGCCCACAATTGCCGCTTCCTTGGACTGCGCCTTCGGTCCCGGATACCGGAAATCATCCTCCGTGAAATCCGGCTCCTCACCTTCCGCCTCTGCCAGCTTAACCGCCTTGTGGTAAAAATATTTCAGGCAGGTCGTTCCATGATGCTGCTCGGCTATATCGCGAATCGGCTTCGGAATGTTATGGGCTTTAAGCATGTCTACCCCATCCCGGGCATGGGCGATAATAATTGATTTGCTGAGCTTTGGCTCTATTGAATCATGAGGATTTTCTATGTTCGTCTGATTTTCAATAAAATAGCTCGGACGTTTCGTCTTGCCGATATCGTGATAGAAGGAGCCTACCCGGCACAGCAGTCCATTCGCGCCGATCGCTTCCGCCGCCGCCTCTGATAAGTTGCCGACCATAACGCTATGATGATAAGTGCCGGGTGTTTCGGTCAGCAGCTTGCGAAGCAGCGGGTGGTTGGGATTGGATAGCTCTACCAGCTTGAGAGCTGAGAGAATGCCGAACGATATTTCGAAGAACGGCATCAGACCTATAACGAGTACCGCTGTCAGCAGCCCGCTCGCAAAGGCAAAGCTTCCTGCATATATCAGCTCCGTACGCGGCAGCGCATTCCCAAACATCAGCAGTGTAAGCACGGAGACGGTTCCGAACAGGCTGACCATAATGCCCGCCTTCAGAATCGTTGAACGCTGACTTGCCCTGTGCACTGCGAAGATAGCTGCAAAGGACACAACCGCTATCACAAATCCGTACCGGAAATCGAACAAATGGTCATTATCCAGATTAAACATGATACTGCCAATAGTGGCGAACAGCAGTGAGCATACCATCGCAAGATTCGTGTCTAGAAGAAGCGCAATCAGTATAGCTCCAAGAGCAGCGGGTGCCAGGTAGCCGATGTGTGACAGCTCAATGGTCTGAATCATCGATATGATCGACATCGTCAGCAGATTGAGTGCGAAGATCAGCCACAGCATCAGCAGCTGGGCGTTATTATACTTGCGGTCCGGTCCGCTGCTGAGGATTCCTGACTGCTCCAGATAGAAGTAGATGAGCAGCAGGAACAGCAGCGACAGCAGCAATAGACCAAGATGCGGCCAATAATTCTTTGAGTCCTGGAGCAGGCCAAGTCCCTCAAGACGCTCGTATACTTCCTCGGTAATCAGCTGGCCGCGCTTGACGACGACATCGCCTTCCTTGATTACAACCGGCTGTGTATCCTCTTTCGCCTGTACCCTGGCCTCTTCCGTTGCTTCCTTGTCATAAAACTTATTCGGCATGATAGCATAGCGGGCAAGCTCAGCGACAATTTCCCGGCTTGTCCGGTCGGTAAGGGCGCTGGTGTTCACAAGCTCCGCCACCTTGGCGCGTGCCGTCTCGGCATCCCTGAGCTGCTCGCTCATCAGCTTGCGGACGACATCGATGCCAACGGTCTCCATCTCTTCAATCTGTTCACTAGAGAGCAGCGGCAGCTTGTAGTATGTCTCCTCAGGAATCTGATACTGCTGGTCCTTGACGTTCTTCGCCATTTCCTCCAGCAGTGTGGCGCTGTACGTATCCGAGTTAAGGTTGGTTCTTACAAAATTATTGACAAAAGAGACATACCGCTCTGGTATCTCTCTCCGGTAAATATCAACCTTATTTTGAAAGGTCACCTGATCTTCTGCGTTAAGCTGCTCCATCCGGTTAAAAATCTGTTCGATCAGGCCTTCATTACGAAGGGCGACAATCGAATATTTCAGTTCGACGTTTTCGGCTGCCCTTTCCTGGGCCTTAATGGTCGCTTTCTCGTCATTCCACTGTTTACGTGCAACAATTTCCCGGTCGCTTACCGTTCCCAGCTTGATATCATAGGTTCTCGGAATGAGATGCGGTGAAAGGCTGGAATAAAAGAGCAGCACGAACAGAAGCAGCAGCAGCCACCGGGCTCCGGCGCCGTGTTTCCATCCTGTCGACTTGGACGGCAGCGACACCGCCCGGTTCGTGGTCTGGTTCCGGCTCATGCAGTCTACATTCCTCTCTATTAATGATTTTCCGCGTCCCAATCATAAGCCATGATAATCTTCTGTACAAGCGAATGACGGACAACATCGGATTCGGAGAAGGTAATAAAACCGATTTCTCCGATATTTTGCAAAATCCGGCGGGCTTCGATGAGTCCCGAATTTTTCCCGCGCGGCAGATCAATCTGCGTTACGTCCCCGGTTACGACCATCTTGGAACCAAAGCCAAGGCGGGTCAGAAACATCTTCATCTGCTCAGGGGTCGTATTCTGCGCTTCGTCCAATATAATAAATGAATCATCCAGTGTGCGGCCGCGCATGTAGGCAAGCGGCGCAACCTCGATGACACCCCGCTCAAAGGCTTTGGCAGACTGCTCTGGCCCAAGCACATCATGCAGCGCATCATAGAGCGGGCGCAGGTACGGGTCTACCTTCTCCTGAAGATCACCCGGCAGGAAGCCCAGACTCTCTCCCGCCTCGACGGCAGGCCGTGTCAGAATGATACGTTTGACTGCACCTTCCTTAAGAGCCACTACTGCCATAACAACGGCCAGATATGTCTTGCCCGTTCCGGCGGGTCCGATCCCGAATACGATATCCTTCTTGCGGATTGTGGCCACATAGTGGCGCTGGCCAATCGTTTTAACCTGAATCGGCTTTCCTTTATGAGTCGTAGTAATGACAGACTTAAACAGATCCAGAAGCTCTTCCGCCTTCATCTCCCGAGCAAGCTCAAGTGCATACATGATATCCCGCTCGGATGGCGTATAGCCTCCCCTTACCAACTGCAGCAGTACCTGGTACAGCTGCTCAAGTGAAGCAAGCTCGCTTGCGGTTCCGGTAATGACAATCTCGGCGTCCCGTGAACGGATTTCCGCGTTCATCTCCGCTTCCACAAGCTTGAGGTACTTGTCCTGCGGACCGAATACAGCCAACCCCTCGGCGGCGTTTTCCAGCGGAATTTTCACAACTCCCGTCGTTTCTTGCAAATCGTCATTCTCCTTGTATGTGGACTAAAGGCATTTCCGTCGTGATGGACTGCTCCACTTCGAAAAGCACTTTCATATAAACTTTACCATTCTCCGTCTTTTCATGCAAAAGGTTTTCGTCCCGTATAATGGCATCCTCGCCCGCTTTGGTCAAAATATCTGCCCTGGCCTGCAATAGTCCATCTGCCCTTGCCTCCTCCTTTGTCACCGGTCTTTTCTCCAGCCTCGTCTCCATAATCGACTGCTTCATTCTGCCAAACGGAAGGGAAATTCCCCGCCATGCAGCCTGCTGCTCCTGCCTTACCTTCTCATACTGCCCGAACGGCGCGCTCCCGAAGCCACTAACCTGCAGCGCCCGCCCGCCAACAACTGCAAACCACTGAACCTTGCGTTCCCCGGTATAGACTTTGACGGTTCTTGTCAGTGGAGATACAATGTTATATTCATGCCAGACGAGTCCTTTGACTGTGCCATCCGCTACAACAGTCTCTTCCTTCTCCTCATCGCCCAGCAGTCCCGAAATCAGCACATCACCCTTCTTAACCCTGGTGTTCTTCCTGACTACCGGACGTCCCGTTTCAGCCATAATATGGGTAACCACCGCATCCTCCGATGCGATTAGATGCCTCGGGCTCATCAGCGGCTTTGCATCCGGTGTCGTAGTTTCCACCAGCTCAATCGTCACCTTCGTGCCGTGCTTCTGGACGCCAACCCATGCAGTACCGGGCAGCTTGGTAGCCATTCTCTTCGATACTGCATCAAAAGGCTGCAGCCGGAACGACCACTGGAACGGATATATCCCTTCCTCCCTGGCAGCCTGTAGAACCAGGTCAGCAGAGATCTTGTCATTGCCCTTTACTTCCACACGCCAGACGAGTGACGATAACAAATACATGCCGACAAAGAACAGCAGCATGCCCGCCACGAAAAATTTTCTTCTCTCCAGCTTCGCCAGCATGAACGGAAGCCCGTGCCTGCCTGTTATACGGAGCCTGCAGCCTGTCCTCCTCAAATAAGGCCTGATACGGAACAAATCCTGAAGCCGCAGCCCGCACAATGCTTCGTCAAGGCTTGTCCGCCGCAGAGAAAGCAGCTGCAGCCCGTCCGCAGCCGCCGCGTTCATCAGACTCTCCAACCCGTTCCCCCGAAGCCGGACCGTTACGACACCTCTCATCTTATCAAGCCATGATAACCTCATCGGCAAGACGCCTCCTACCCGTTGATCTGTACCTGCACAATAATGCCTTCTATAAAAACTTCCTCCGTCCAGATGCCCCGGATCACCAGTTCCTGACCCAAGACCTCCAGTTCGCCGCTCGGCAGGGCAAGCCGCAGCTTTTCCGGGGAGAAATGAAGCACACCGCGATGATTCTCTATGTAAAGCTGCCGGTCGCCAATCATCGTCATACGCGGGAGATCGAAAACGACGTCCTGGGGTAGATCAAGCACTTCAGCGGTCCATTTTCGCAACTTCTGGCCAAATCGACGCATGGCGGATGCACTCCCTCCTCTGTACCTTACAACCTATGCGCCAGCCCTCCGATTTATGAAATGAAGTAGCCGTGACTTCACCGAGTTATAACAAAAAGAAGGCTGCCAGGACCAGTACATGCTGGTGGCAGCCTTCTTCTATACACTCTGTTATTTTCGATGATAGGGCCGTTTCGCCCGGGGAGGGCCAAGCACCTCAGCCCAAATTACAGCACGGCGCAGCTCATCCGCATCTGTTCTGAGTACTTCTGCCTCATCGCTTGGACGAGCAGGCGATATCCGGGCCGGGCGAACCGGTGCAGGGCGGGCTGCCCGCGCTTGTGCGGGCGAGCCTTCTCCATACCAGCCCGGGCTGGCACCTTCCGCTGACAAACTGCCGCTACCCCCGCCAAAGGGCGACCTCGAGCCCTCCCTGGAAGGAATCGGTTCCGGGGTTGGTGGACGGGACTCCCGCTTTTGCTCCGACGACTGGCTGGCACTGCGGGTCTCCGTTTCCCGAAGCTGACCCGGCTGATTATCCGGCTGATGCAGCGGACGCCCTTGTCCGCCAAAATCCGGCATCCGGCTGGGCGCCTTGGCCTTCTTGCCAAACAAAGACAGCAGAAACCCGCCGATAACAAGGACGATAAATATGTTATCCAGCAAAAAATAGATCAGGTTCTCGATCATTCCATCACCCCCGGTTTCCGCGATGTGCTCAAGCGCTGGATAATCCTAGACTCCAGATTAGACACCGTCTTTGTCGCCGCGCCCCGAATCCGAAGGCTTGCCGATGGAGCCGCGCATCTGCGTATCAGCTTCAATGTTTTTGAGGTTCATATAGTCCATAACGCCAAGCTTGCCATTGCGTAATGCGTCAGACATAGCGATTGGCACCTGCGATTCGGACTCGACGACACGTGCGCGCATCTCGACCACGCGCGCCTTCATTTCCTGTTCCAGCGCCACAGCCATCGCCCGGCGTTCTTCCGCCTTGGCCTGAGCAATCTGCTTATCTGCCTCCGCCTGTTCAGTCTGCAGCTGGGCACCGATATTCTTGCCTACATCGACATCCGCAATATCAATGGAAAGGATCTCAAACGCTGTCCCGGCATCAAGCCCTTTACCCAGTACCGTGCGGGAGATCAGGTCGGGATTCTCAAGCACATCCTTATGGGTGTTCGCAGAACCAACCGTTGTAACGATACCCTCGCCGACACGGGCGATGATGGTTTCTTCACCTGCGCCCCCAACGAGCCGGTCAATGTTGGCGCGTACCGTTACACGCGCTTTTACCCGCACTTCAATACCATCTCTTGCTACCGCTGCGACGACTGGCGTCTCAATGACACGCGGGTTAACGCTCATTTGCACCGCTTGAAGAACATCACGTCCTGCTAGGTCGATTGCAGCCGCACGCTCAAATTCCAGGGGAATGTTGGCGCGTTGTGCGGCAATCAGGGCATTGACTACCCTGTCCACATTACCGCCTGCGAGGAAATGGCTTTCCAGCTGATTAATAGATAAGCCGAGACCGGCTTTGGTCGCCTTGATCATCGGATTGACGATCCGGGACGGAACGACACGCCGCAAGCGCATAGCTACCAGGGTGATGATGCTGATCCGCACACCGGAAGCCAGCGCCGAAATCCAGAGCATAACCGGAAAGAAGCTCAGAAAAACGGCGAGAACGATGAAGGCGATAACGCCAATCACCAGATACATAATTGTTGGATCCAATTCAGACATGTGTGTTTACCTCCATTGTTAGGTTAAATATGGCAGCCCATCTTTATATTTCGCGGACAACCACTCTTGTTCCTTCTATCTGGGTTACCCTTATCTTAACTCCGGAAGCGATGAAGCCTCCTTCTGTTACCGCATCGATCCGCTCTTGACCGATCTGTATGGTGCCCGAAGGTCGAAGCGGCGTCAGGGTAACTCCCTCTTGACCAAGCAGCATCGGACGGGTGGCCGCAGATATATATCCTTCCTCTGTAGTCAGACGGTCGCGTAGGATAAACCGGTTCCACACGCCTCTTCTCCGGAATATATAGGCGACAACCGCTACAATAACGGATGCGCACAGGAAAGCAAATAATAGCGACGTGACTGCCTGCTCGGAGTCATAAGCAGCAGTCGTAACGCCTCCGACAAGCGCAGCAATCCCGAGTGTGCCTAATATCCCGAAGCTTGGGACGAAGATCTCAATAATCAGCAGCGCAATCCCGATCACGAACAACACGACCGACTCCATTCCCGCGAAGCCCGCGACATAATGGCCGAAGAAGAACAAGCCGAAGCCAAGCAATCCGATGATACCCGGTACCCCGAACCCGGGCACGAGCAATTCAATGGCAATACCGGCAATACCTGCGATTAGCAGCAGATTCTGCACCCATGGCTGTACCAGCCATCTTGCCATGCGCTCTACAAAGGTGGGATTGATCTCCACGACCGGGCGACCTTCAAGCTCGAGCCAGGCCAGTGTTTCATCGACAGAATTGGCAATATGATCGGCATATCCAACCTTGGCAGCTTCAGCGGCTGATAGGCTGAGTACTTCACCCTCCGACTTCACCTTATCCAGCTCAGGCAGCTCAACCCGCTGCTTCGGATCCGTCATTGCAACAGCGATGTCCGGGTCGCGCCCGTTCTGCTCGGCCGCTCCGACCATCCGGGACACCCAGTAGGATCTTGCCTTGGGGTCTTCAATCAACGTACCCCGTGCATCTACGATCGCAGCCGCGCCAATGGTACTGCTTGGCTGCATCACAATCATATCAGCGTTCAAGGCGATAAATGTGCCTGCAGACACCGCTTTGCCCTCTACAAACGCTGTAGTCGGAACAGGGCTCTCTCGGATCAGCTTGCCGATCTCATCGGCGCTGTCCACTCTCCCTCCAAGCGTGTTGATAACAAGTACAATCCGTTCGGCATTAGCCTGCTCTGCTTCATTAAAGGCTCGCTCGAGGAAGGATTGAAGCCCTGACTCCACTGTCTGCTTAACGGGAACTATATATACGGCCGTTCCCGCTGATGACGGCTTTGGCGGTGCATCCGCCGCCGCTGCTGCAGTAGACAGCACGGCACTGAATACGGCGGCCAGCAGCCAGAGCACGGTGAGCATCGAGAATCGCCGAATGATTACAGCGTTCTGCATAATCTGACACCCCTCTCATAATATAGTCCTTATACGTCTTATTCTTTCCAGCGTTTCAACTTTTCAGGCGGCCCCCTCCATGATGACAGTATTACAACAGGAACTCAAGGCTCTATATGTATAGTTCCACAGATAACAAAAAAGCACCCTGGTCAGGGTGCTTTCTTGACAGGGGAGCTAAGAACGCGCTCCCTATTTCATACAAAAGAATCGCTTTGCCAGAGCAAGCGGTCCATTTGCGCCAATCATTGCAGAAATTGCTGCACGAGCTGATTTACTAGTTTACCGTCAGCGCGGCCTTTTACCTTCGGCATTAAGGCTGCCATGACTTTTCCCATATCAGCTTTGGAAGAAGCACCGGTTTCCTGGATGGTCTGCTTTACAATCTCCTTGACTTCTTCTTCAGTCAGCTGCTCGGGAAGGTATTCACTAATAATATCTATTTCTGCGGCTACATGTTCCGCTAAATCATTGCGGCCCGCTTTTTCGAATTCTTGGAGGGAATCTTTACGTTGTTTGATTTCCCGACTTAATATATCAAGCACTTCGTTATCATCCAGATCACGCTTAAGCTCAATTTCTTGATTCTTAATCGTGGAGCGGACCATCCGAATCGTGGAGAGTTTGAATTTATCCTTACTCTTCATCGCCTGCTTCATATCGTCGTTCAATCGTTCGGTAAGGTTCATTATGGAAGGATCCTCCTAAAACTTTCTCTTACGCGCAGCCTCGGACTTCTTCTTGCGTTTGATGCTAGGCTTTTCATAATGCTTGCGTTTTTTGACCTCGGCCAAAACGCCGTCCTTAGCAATGGAACGCTTGAACCGACGAAGTGCAGCATCAATTGTCTCGTTTTTACGAACTTTCGTTTCAGACACCAGTTTTCCCTCCCTCCGAAACAGACCGTCCCAGAACAATAAACACGGTAATCAAACTTCATTATATGGTATAAGGAAACCCGGTGTCAACTCAGACATTACCGATTAATGCACCCAGCTTCTTGCCACCAATCAGATGCACATGCAAATGGTAGACTACTTGGCCGCCGTCAGCATTTACATTGTTAACAAGCCGGTACCCCGACTCGTCCACTCCCAGCTCTTTGGCAATATGGCGTGCAGCCGCAAAAATCTCGGCAACTAGCTGACCATCCTCAGCCTGCACGTCATTCATAGTGGCAATATGCTTCTTGGGAATGATCAGCACATGCACAGGTGCCGCCGGCTGGATATCATGGAACGCGAGGACATGCTCATTCTCGTAAACCTTCCGGGAAGGGATACTTCCTTCAATGATTTTGCAGAAGATACAATCCAACTCTCCATCTCCTCTCTATATAATGCTGCCGTTATGTATTTAGATCATTCTGTGCTTCCATCATACCGAAAAAGACCGGGCTCGTCCAATAGGAGCAGATCTTATCCAGCTGACACGTACCAGCAGCCGCAGCCGTCAAGGGGCGCCGACTCAAGCAGCGCCCCCCGGCTGGCAGCAGGTTCTAGTAGTAAGGAAGAAGCGACAGGCCAAGCAGCGCCGCAAGCGGGAAGACTGTGCGCAGGAAGCGTCTGCGCGGATAGTACGGGTACGGATACAATGGCGGCTGGACAAAAGGCGATCCCGGATAAGGCACGCCATATGGTGGAACAGCCGCGCCGTATGGAGCATAGGCACGCATTGTATCGTGTCCGCTCCCGCAATAAGGTACCGCAAGGTAGACATGCGTCTCATCAATATGCTCAATAAATCCGTCGCAGCAAAGCCCGTCTTTGGTGTGAGCAAGCACATAACGGTGGACATGCTCCGTACACCATTTGTGCAGTTCTTGTTTTTCCATCATCCATTCCCTCCCGGAATTATTAGTCTGCTCTTATCCTATTCAGCAATAGGCAAAAGGCTACTATCGCAGCTGTTTTTTTATAAAAAAATTCCGCAGGTGCCGGTTTCTTTAAATATCCTCATATCGTGAAAGGATGGCTCAGCATCCGTTGCAATCGTTCTCAAATTGATACAAATATCAGACCAAATCGGCATGGATTCGACAACAGAGCCCCCTTATAATGGTTGTTAATAGGACCTATAAACATTTTTAATAGATAGAATCAGTAATATGTTATGATCACAACGCACCCGGGGCAGAGCTTAGCCGCGAAGGAGGAGTAGACATGAAGATAGCCGTGATCGGCGGAGGGCTTGCAGGCTTGACCGCTGCCGCCTATTTGTCAGAGCAGCCTAATGTTACAGGAGTGCTGTTCGAACGCAGTCCCCAGCTCGGGGGACGCGCCTTTACCTACGAAAAAGCCGGCTTCACCTTAAACTATGGCGCTCATGCCATTTACGGCCTGGACCGTCATACGATATCGGTCATGGAAAAGGAACTGCAGCTTGCCTTTGGCAGCCGGCAGGTGGATAAGCGCAAGGTTATGTATGAAAAGCACGATCAGCTGTCCCCTGCCCCACTTGATTTTGTCAATCTGATGAAAACCGATATACTGAGCACCCGGCAAAAAGTGCGGTTTGCTGCTGAAATTACAGCCATCATTACTAATATTCATCAGCTGAAGCATTACCCGACTCTTGGTCACTATCTCGCTGAATCAGAGGCTGACGAGAATGTGAAGGAGCTTTGGGAGCACCTCGTATGCTCCAACTTTTTCATCACGCCGGAGGATGCACGCAGGGTGCCTGGCCACGTGATCAGCAAGTACTATCACAACCTCTTCCTGTCTCAGCGGCCGGTTAATTATATTCTCGGCAGCTGGGCCGTAATCACGAACCAGCTCAAATCCAAAATGGATCAGTCAGGCCGGTGGGAGCTCGCCATGCAGGAAGGTGTCGATGGCATCCGTTACGAGGGCGGCCGGTATGTGCTGACGACCAAAGCTCGGGAAGAAGCTTTTGATAACATTGTCTTTGCAATGCCGGTCCAGCAGATCATCAAGCTGCTCAAGGATACCCCCTGGGAACCCTTCATGGCACCATACGCGAACAACAAGGCCACGGAGGTCATGGTGTACGATGTGGGACTGAGTCATGTCGTGGCCCGGCCCTTCAGCTACATCAGCGACATGAACAATAAGCTGTTCATTACCGATGTGTCCGCAACGGATCACACGCTTGTGCCCGAAGGCGGACAGCTGCTGCAGGGAATCGCGTACCTAGGTGACGATTTCGACAGCGATCAGGAGCGCAAAGCATATCTCGATGAACGAACAGCCCGGATGGAAGCCTTGTTTGACAAGCATTACCCCGGCTGGCGTGATGCCGTCGCAGTCAAACGCGTTTCCAAGAAGGCAATGGTGCAGAGTGTAAAAAATATAGCCGGCAACAAGCTGCTCCCGGTCCGGATCGAGAATATGCCATTCTACTTTTGCGGTGACGGCTGTCAAGGCAAAGGCGAGCTGGCCGAGCGCGCTTTCTCAAGCGCCAGGAGTGCTGCTGCAAAGCTTGCTGCGGCAGCTCGTGCCGATCTTCCAGAGCTGGTTGGCATTTGATGTAAGGATTTGAAGACAGGTTGGAATCAATTGCAGCCCGCTGTAAAATAAAAAGCTGCCATACTGCGGATAACCGCAGCCTGGCAGCTTTTCTTGTAGCGTTCACTCTATATTAATCCTCTGTGAGCAGCGGATCCTTGACACCTTCAAAAAGCATCTGTTCCTCCCGGTCCATTACAGCCGCCAGGTCGTACGCTGCATCAACCCAGTCACCGCCCGACAGGACCAACTGCGCTTGCGAGTCATTAATGGTATCAACCGTAAAGCCTTCGGCAATCTCGCTTAGTGTGCTGTACAGCTTCTCGATAGACAGCAGGTACCGACGCTCCTTAACCGTCAGCGGGCCGCCATGCGTGCCGATATGCTTCAGGGATGCTTCTACCTGGGATACAAAGGTGAGCGCGTTTCTTCTCTCGAAAGTTAGCGGCTCCCTGCCATTCCGGCCGTCTGCCCCCCATACGAAGGCCTGTACCTGCTCCGCATAACCTGTCCAGTCAACAATCCCCTGCTTCGCCGCTATGCGTTTGCCCATATCATCCCCGCTGTCCAGCAGCAGCCGGACATTGTCCAGGATGCCGCCAAAATGCAGCTTCGTATCCCATCCTGCCCGGATGATACGGCTGCCTTCTTCAACACGTTTCTCCTTGGTGCCATGCAAATACTGTGAATAGAAAAAGACGTTGCCAATTAGACTGATCACAAGCAGTATCAGCATAATGGGCGTAAATAAACTTCGTTTACTTTCCCTAGGGCTGTCCACTTCCGCCACTCCTTTCCTTTCAGAAGTGTATCATGTCCGTCACAGCGTTTCCAACCGGACGCGGCTGCCCGCACCCGCCGGGTCAGCAGCCGACACGATCAGCCGCCTTGGAAGGCGGGCTCGCAGTTCGGGCACATGGCTGATCACACCTACAGACAGCTTATCTGTATGCAGCTTCTCAAGTGCAGAGATCACAGTCTCAAGCAGCTCAGAATCAAGCGTGCCAAAGCCTTCGTCCAGGAAGAAAAATTGAAGCGGATATCGTCCTCTTAGCTGAATTTGCGCCGACAGCGCAAGTGCAAGGGCCAGTGAAGCAAGGAAGGTTTCTCCGCCTGAGAGCGTTCCAACAGGCCGGCGTATTCCGCCATTGGCATCGTCACGGATGACAAAACCGCCGCCTGAGTCCACCTCCAGCGCATACCGCCGCTTCGTCAGGAAGCCAAGCCTCTCGGATGCAGCACGGCATACCTGAACAAGCTGCTCCTCTGCAACGTATTCGACAAAGGCATTACCGCGGAAGACTGTTTGCAGACGGGCCAGCCGGCTGCTGAGCTCCATGAGCTCAAGACGCTTATGCTCAAGCGCCTTCCACCGCTCATGCTTCCGGGCCAGCTCTTCTACACCGCGCTCGGCTTTCGCTTCATTCTGAATGGCGGCCTCGCATACAATCCGTGCTGCTGCCAGCTTGCCCTCGGCCGCCTGCCAGTACTCCTCATCGACTGAACGGCCGTTCAGCTTTTCATTGAGAAGAGCGATCTGGACGTTCAGCTCTCTAACTTTCTCCTTGTAGGCTTCCAGCTCAGCTGCGAGCTTCTCCTTTGTTGGAAGGAGCGGCAGCAGCTCTCTGACCTCCCCCAAATCCGTGAAACCGGTCTTGGCCAGCTGTTCATTCAGCCGCTGTGCTGCCGACTGCCTTCTGCCGGCGGCTGATTTGTACGCTTCCGCGGCAGAGCTTCGGTTCTCGGCTGCCTCCTGCAGCGCAGCGGAAGCTGCGTCATGGGCTTCACGCGAGGATCGGGCGCGTGCCTGAAGACTCGCCCTCTCCTGCTCAGCCTGGTTTAACAGGAGTTCGGCCGATTGACCGCCCGTCCACTCGTGTAATCGTGCAGTCTGCTCCTGAAGCAATCTCTCCCCGCCTTCAAGACGGGCTGCGGCTTCGACTGAGGCAAGCCTCGCATCCTGCAGTCCCTGCTCGCTGCTTTGGAGAAGCGCATGCTTCTCTTCAATGAAAGCCACGCTTCTCTCCAGGCCCTCGCGAGCGGATCTGGCTTCCTTATCCCTTCGTTCGCAATCCGCAATCCAAGCCCCCGCCGCTTCCGGCTTAATCTCCCGGAAGTGGTCTTCCCATTCCGTCAGCAGCTGGCGGCAGCCTTCCGAGACTTTGCTGTACCGGTCTTGAACAGCCGTACGCGAAGCTGCCTTCGCCTCTCTGTCCGCTAACGCAGAAGCATACTGCTTCTCTGCTGCTGCGGCGCGCTCAATCAGCTGCTCCGCCTGCGATGAAGCGGACTCCCAGCTGTGTTCCAACCCAGCGGCAGCCGCCTCTGCCGCTTCAACCGCAGCTGCAAGCCCCGCCAGCAGAGATGACCTGGAAGCGGCTGAGCCCTCAACAGCTTCACTGCTCCAGCTATTCTCCAGTGCAGCTGCAGCCTCTGCTCCCGCTACGGCGCGGAAATCGAAACCAGCTGGTGCTGTGACCTCAGCTGCAGAGCTTTGAGCCGAATAGCCGGAATCCGAATTCGCCGCAGCCCTTCTGACCCGCTCCATGGTCTGGCGGGCCGTTCCGCGGAGCGAAGATAGCCGGAGCATCAGGCTGCTGACAGCTGCCGTCAGCCGCTCCCCTTCGGCGATCTGAACGGCTGTATCCTCCAGCTCCCTGTCTACGGCGCCATCATGGCGGGGAGCACCCGGATGCTCCGTTGAACCGCACACCGGACAAGCCGAACCGTCCTGGAGCTCTTCTGCCAGCTTTACCGCGAGCTGTCTGCGTACAAGCTCCTTCTCATGCTCTCTTGCCTGCTGAAGCAGTCCAGGCAGAAGACGGGAGGGCCGGCGGGCAGCTTCCTCAAGCCGCTCAAGCTCCAGAAAGCGCGGCTGCAGTCCGGCCAAGAGCCCGGCAAGTGCAGCTGCAGATGTTTCCCATTTCCCTTTGCCTGCCTCACAGGCAGCAGCACTCCGATTGAAGGCTTCATCAGCCGCAGCGAGCTCCTGCCCAGCTTCTTTAAGCAGCCCATTCTGGTACTCGATCTGCTGGAGGCGGCGTGTCATGGACGCCCACTTGGAGCGTTCCTCCTCCGTAAGCTCCAGCTTCTTCAGGATACCTCTCAGCTCCTGCTGCCGTTCCTGTGCCCGCTTGACAATATCTCGCGCCTTGGCTGACTGCTCAGCAAAGTCCTGCATATTCTTCTCCGCTTCAGCTAACTTGCCGCGATTGCCTTCAACCTGCTTCCTGAGCTCCTCGGTTTCCCTCTCCAGACGTAGAGCTTGCGTCAGCTGCTCTCGCCGCTGCGCGAGCAGCGGCTCAGCTTCTTCGGCCTCCAGACGAACCGCATTCCACACGGCCGTTGCCGATTCTGCTGCCTGCTGCCGTTCTCTGTATATGCGGAGAGCAGCTTCGTTGCGGCGTTCCATATCCAAGCAATCCTGTTCAGCGAGATCCAGATCCTCTACGGCCGGCTGCAGACGCTCTGCCTGTTCAAACAGCTTAACCTTGACTTCAAGCTGCTTCATACGGGGGGCACCCGCTTCCAGCAGGCTGAGCTGCTGCTTCCTGTCAGCCAGCTCAAGCTGGCGCTCCCGAATTTCGCGCAGTTCCGCATGTGCTGCCTCCGCCTGGGCGAGCTCGGCCCGGGCTGCGGCTGCGGCTTCCGAGGCTGCTGCCTTGGCTGCCGCTGCTTCTTCCAGCGCCTCCTCGGAAGCATCTCCGAGTCCTTGCTGCTCGGCTGCCGCTTCTCCAAGCGCTGATTCCGCCGCCTTCACCCGCTGGCTTAGCCTTGCCGCCAATCCGTCACCATACCTCTCCAGCGAGAATAGCCGTTGAAGCATCTGACGCCTTTCCTTGCCTGTAAGCGACAGAAATTCCGAGAACTTGCCCTGGGGCAATACAACCGCCCGGGTGAAGTCCTGCATGGTAAGTCCAATATACTGTTCAACACAACGATTTACATCAGACAGCTTGTCGGCCAGCACCGCATCTCCGGCGGATGTCATCTCAACGAAGCGGCAAACCGTATTATTAACCGACACGTCACCACCGCGTTTGAACTGGCGCTCCACCCGGTAACGGGTTGATCCGCCCCCTCCTGACAGCTCGAAGGTGAAGGATACGGCCAGTGTTTTTTCCGCTTGGTTCATGATGCCCTGCGTGCCGCCGTAAGCTCTCTCAACCTTCCCGTACAGGGCCAGAGTCATCGCATCAAGGATACTGGATTTGCCGCTGCCCGTCGGGCCGAATATCCCGAAGACGCCTGCTTCACAAAGCCGCTCAAAGTCGATTTCCTGCTGCTCCCGGTAGCTTTGAAGCCCGCTTAAGGTCAGCTTGATCGGTTTCACCTGGGATCACTCTCCTTCATGAGCAGCCGCTTCAAGCTCTGCCCCGTCGCGGTCTTGTTCATCAATCAGCTCAAGGAAGAGCCGCACCGTTTCGTCATCCGGAACGGCTCCACCCGTTTGCCGGGTGAAGAACCGGCGGAACAACTCTTCTACAGGCAGCTGCTCGCGCACCGCCGCATCCGCCAAGGCCGGCTTGTCCGCATCCGGATAAACAGGACGGATGTGAATAATACCGGCGTGCAGCTTGCGCAGCTGCTGAATCTGTTCCATTGTAATCATCTCGTTCATTGTGATCTCCAGATCAATCCAAGCCTTGGCATCCCGTTTCTCATCCAGCCAGCTGTGCACTTCAGCAATCCCGCCCTTGGCCTTCCAGGAAACAACAGGCCGGCCGCAGGACAGCAGCAGCTCCCGGGGTTCCACCGGCTCTCCGGGCGCGGCATCAAACAGCATGACCGACTTGGCCTGGCCGCCCTCTGAAAAGCTGTAAGCTAGCGGTGATCCGCTGTAGCGGACGGTCTCTGCACCATGAACACGCTGTGGCCTATGGAGATGGCCTAGGGCTACATACTGGGCCCCGATTTGAAAAGCGGACGGATCAACCGTGTAGGCACCCCCTACCTGGATCGGGCGCTCCGAATCAGTCTCCGCCCCTCCAAGCACGTAAACGTGGCTCATCGCCAGGTTCACCGTACTTGGCCTGAAACCTCCAGCGAGACCTCGCATCAGCCTGCTCACCCGTTCCGAATAGGCACTGCGAAGCTTGCCTTCGTCGGTATCTTCGCTAAGAAGCTCCCTCAGGCGTGATTCAGACGGGTACGGCAGGGCCGCTATCACCGCCAGTTCTCCTGTGCGCGGTATTCCGATCTCAAGCGCCTGTCCGGTCGCAAGGCCTGCGAGATGAATTCCGCTCTGCCGTGCAAGCGGAGCAGCGGCGGAGATCCTCTCCGGCTGATCATGATTCCCTGCAATAACGGCAACCGCACGGCGGCCTCCGTCTGCAAGGCGAGAGAGCGCCTCAAAGTAGAGCTGCTCCGCGGCAGCAGGCGGATTCACCGAGTCATAGACATCACCTGCCACAAGAACCAGGTCCACTTCCTCACGGTTCACGATGTCTGCCAGCTCATCTATGAATGCCGCCTGCTCCTCCAGACGGCTTCTCCCTTCCAGCGTCCGGCCAAAATGCCAGTCCGCCGTATGCAATATTCGCATAACCGTGCTCCCTTCATTGTCCAGGCAGCTGAACGGACTCTCCCCCGTCAAAGAAAAAGACGTGGCGTTCCGTCACCTTTTTGCCAAGTATCCGGCCAACCGCTTCCGCATACAGCTCCATTTGGAAGCGATGCCGCTCGGCCGCCTGTTCATAATCACCGTTAACGATCCGGTCCGTCTTATAATCGAGCAGCACAAGTCCCCGCTCATCCTCGAACAAACAGTCAACTACACCCTGGATGAAGACCGGTTCCTCCGCTGATTTGCTGTCCAGAATAACAGGGTGCACAACCTTGGCTGGCACCGTACAGCTGAACGGCAGCTCCCGCTTGATCCAGGAAGCCTTCACCATCCTCTGTCCCAGCTCACTGGCATAGAAGGCGGCAATCGTATTTGCATCCACCGCCTCCGCCTGTGCGGGCCTAAGTAATTGGCGCCGCACCATGTCCTCAACTAGGGTTCGGATCGTATCCGCATCCTTGGGTCCTTCCAGCGGCAGAACCTGCATGACCAAGTGGCTGACGGTGCCGCGTTCCGCTGCAGTTAGTGTCCTGCTCTCCATAAAGCGCGGGCGGCGAAGCCGGAACGACCCCGCCTGGGTCGGCAGTTCAGCCGACCGCTGGGAATCCGGCAGCAGCTTGCCTTCCGGCAGCGGCTCCAGAATTTCGGCATCCGCGGCATGCTGTGCTTCCGCTGTAAGCCGCTTCAGCTCGGTGACCGATGTCTTCGCAGCAATTGTTGCTGCCGACTCGTATGCATACCGCCATGACAGTCTTTCTTCAACTAGAGCTGCTGCCGCCGAGCTTTCAACAAGCCCGGCTGTCCGGAGAGCTGCCAGCCGTTCTTCCATACGTGAAACTTCGATCCCGTCCGGCTCTTCTGCCGCCGCTGCCGCCTCCAGTCCGAAGACAGCTGCCGGGGCAATGCCAATGCGCCAGCCCTTGACTTTAACCGAACCGCCGGCTTCATCCGCTGCAAGCTCCGAATCCGCCGAAGGTATACCATGGGCCGCTGCGAGCGGCATTATCCAATCCAGATAACGCCTCGCAGCAGACAGCTCATGGCTCGGCAGGCGGCCATCCTCCGCTCCTGCCGCTACGCCCTGCCAGCGCTCCATCGCCTTAGCGGAATCCGCGACGCTGCCGAGCAGAATCATCTTCTCCTTAGGCCTTGTCATTGCCACGTAAAGCACCCGCATCTCCTCGGCCAGCGTCTCCATGCGCATCCGCCTCTTCACGGCCATATGCGGCAGCGTCGGATAGCTGATCCGCAGGTCAGTGTCAATGAATTTGGGACCGAATCCGAGCTGCTTGTGGAGCAGGAAGGAACCGTTCAAATCCTGCATATTGAACATCTTCCCAAGCCCGGCTGCAAATACGACCGGAAACTCAAGACCTTTACTCTTATGAATCGACATGATCCGAACGACATCCTCCTGCTCGCCAAGCGCTCTCGCCGTTCCCAGATCGCCTCCGCTGTCCCGCATCCGGTCAATGAACCGCAAAAAGCGGAACAGCCCCCGGAAGGACGTCGCCTCGTACTGGCGTGCGCGGTCTAGCAGAGCGCGCAGGTTCGCTTGACGCTGCTGGCCGCCCGGGAGCCCTCCGACCAGATCAAAGAACCCCGTCTCCCGGTAGATGCGCCATAGCAGATCGGCAAGCGAGCCTTGACGCGCTTCATTCCGCCATATGGCAAGGCGTTCCATGAAAAGCGTCAGCTTGTGATCCGTTTCCCCGGGCAGCAGGGACTGCTCAACCGCCCTTCGGACAGCTTCATAGTATGGACCTTTGCCCGCATGTATCCGGATTCGCGCCAGCTCCTCCGCGGTCAGGCCGAATAATGGAGAGCGCAGTGTGCCAGCCAGCGGTATATCCTGGTACGGGTTGTCAATGACCCGCAGCAGGGAGATCATAATTTCAACTTCTGTTGCTTCAAAATAGCCGCTGCTCAGCTCCGCATATGCCGGTATTCCCTGAGCCTGCAGCTCTTCCACGAGCACAGGCGCCCAGCTTCGGGTCGCCCGCAGCAAAATAACAATATCCCGCCACTGCAGTTTCCGGTGCACGCCTTGCTTTCCGTCATAGACTCGAAGCGGAGGCTCGCCCGCAGCGGGGTCTCCGTCCATCAGCCTGCGAATACGGGAGGCGATCCAGCGGGCTTCAAGCTGGGCGGTCTGCATGTCGGCCACAGCCTCCGCAGCCACTCTGTCCGAAGGCTCCTCCTCCCCGGCAGATGTCTCCCCCTGCTCCTCGCCATCAAGCGGCCTGCCCCTGTCAATAATGACGCACTCAACCTCATAGGCAGGCGCCTCCTCGGGAGCCGGCTCCGGATAAGGAGCGCCGCAGACCAGTTCCGCGCTCTTGTCGTAATCCATCTCCGCTACCGATTCATGCATGATCGCTCTGAACACATCATTGACCCCGTCGACCACCTGGGGGCGGCTCCGGAAGTTGCGCGCCAGGTCAATGCGCAGGCCCTGCGAGCTATCACTGCCAGACACGGCTGAGGCAGCGGATACCGCTTGCTGGGTGTCCGGGAATTCATCAGAGATGCGGTCCGATATTCCAGCAGACGCGCCGTCTGAAATGACGTCTGACGACACGTCCGACAAGGACACAAACGATTTATACTTGGCCAAAAAAAGATTCGGCTCCGCAAGCCTGAACCGGTAGATGCTCTGTTTCACATCGCCTACCATGAAGCGGTTTCCAAGCCCCGGACGTGCAATAAGCGAGACGATGGCCTCCTGCACCATATTCGTATCCTGATATTCATCCAGCAATATTTCGTCAAACTGCTGCTGATACTCAAGCGCCGCCGGCGATGGGATCGCCTGCTCCGGCGTCGAATCCGGATGCCGCAGAATTCGCAGGCAGTAATGCTCCAGATCGCCAAAATCAAGCAGACCGCGGCGGCGTTTGGCCGCCTCGTAGCGCTCCGAAAACTCCATTACTAGCTGAGCGAGCGCCTCCATCTGCGGCGCAAGGCGACGCAGCTCATCAGCGAATGCCTCCGGCGCCCGCCCGAACAGCTCGTCTGCCAAATCAGTCACAATTGACTTGGCCTGCTCCCGAAGCTTCTTCACGCGCTCTTGAAGCTCCTTGTCCAGATCACTGCCGCGCACAGCCTTCAGCCTGCCGAATTCAGCTCCTCGAAAACGGTCATGCCACACCGTCCAACCCTCATCCATGACCACGTCAAGCAGTTCGCGCACCATCGCCAAATCCTCTTCAAAGGTTGGTACGTAAGCTGCCGGGCCTCCCGCCTTCTTCGCAGCGGACAGTGCTTGCTCCAGCAGAGCCGCAGCGCCTTCAAGCGACATCAGCAGATCGCTCTTCAGACAATCCACCCATACGCTTGTTTCCAGGCTGTCCGCATCCTCCACACGGAAGGAAGCCGCTGACTGCTGCAACCAATGCTCGGGCCATGGATGACTGCGCGAAAAATCATAGAGCTGCTGGACAAGCCGGACCAGCGGCTCATCGCCTCTTTCACCGCCAAATGCATCGGCCAGACGCAGGAAGGCACCATTATCTGCTGCACCCTCATACTTGGCTTCAAACAGCTCGTCCAGGACTTCCATCCGCAGAAGCTCAGCCTCGGTTTCATTTGCAATACGGAAGCCGGGATCAAGACCTATAAGCGGGTAAAAGCGCCGGATAACATCCTGACAGAAGGAATGCAATGTCGTGATCGCCGCGCGGTTCATCAGCGCAAGCTGCCGCCTCATATGCTCGGACTCAGGCTGCGAGTCCAGCGCCTTCTCGAGCGCAATGCGGATCCGCTCCTTCATCTCAGATGCCGCTGCCTTGGTAAAGGTTGCCACGAGCAGCCGGTCCACGTCCGTATCGGCTGATATCTTCCGGATAATCCTTTCCACCAGCACCGCTGTCTTACCCGACCCGGCAGCAGCGGCTACCAGCACATTGCGGCCGCCCGTCACCACGGCGCGCCACTGGTCATCGGTCCAGGAGCTGCCTTCGGGCTTGGACGGGATTAAGCCGGCCACCGCTCTGTTAGTACTCGTTGTCATGGTTTGCACCCCCCCTTCCCTTATCGGTCTGATCACCGCTGCTGCTTCCACCATCGCGAACCTCTTCCAAACCCGGAGAACCGAAGACGCTTATATCGTCAGCACCTTCCACGCTCTCAGCGGCTCCTGCTTCAAGCAGCTGCCAGATTTGTTCTTTAGGCGGCTTGGCCAGCTTCACATAACGATTGCCTTCAAACAGCGGATCAAACTGGCATACCGGCTTATACGAGCAAAATTGGCACGGCATCTTGGCTCCCATCCGGTAAGGTGAAATCGTAATCTCCCCATCCATAATCCGGCTGCCGATACGCTTGATCGTCGTACGGACCGAGCCGCGCAGCACCTGCCACTGTTCCCGTGATACGACAGAGGAGGAGCTGTAGAAGCCTCCGTCCTTCTTAAGCGCCGCCGGCAGCAGCTCTGAATGGCCGCTCTCCAAATCTGCGTCCATCAGCCTGACTGCGTGCTCCTCCGCCAGCAGCAGCCCCTTCATCTTGAACCGCTTCAGCATAAGATCGCCGGCCTGCTTCTCGCTAAGATTGTTAGTTGTTCCTAGAAGCGGATTGTGAACATGGAAATACAGTACACCCGCGGGAAGCGCAGGCCTGCCCAGCCAGCCTTCCGCATGGGTCAGAAGAACATCCAGGTAGGTCAGCATCTGCAGAGTGAGGCCGTGCACAACATCCTCCAGACGAAGCTGTGTTTCCGAGGACTTATAGTCCAGTACGCGCAGCAGCAGACCTTCCTCGGTCTCTGCTGCGTCTACGCGGTCAATACGTCCGATTATTTCCATGGATTTTCCGCCCTTGAGCTGCAGATTCAACGAGGGCAGCTGTCCGCCTGGACCGAAGCCGACCTCAAGCCCGACCGGCTTGAAGGCAGCCCTGCGGGCATGCTCGCCCAGTACAATCGCCGCCTGTGCAACAATTTCCTTCAGCTTCTGCGAAATGTATTGGTACCGGCTGCTGCTCAGCAAAATACTGGATTGCAGCCGCGGGGCGAGCTCATCGACAATACCGCCTGCAGCCTGGCGAATCTGGCTTGGCGCCACGGTTCCGTAGCCGCTTCCCAGCGTCTCTGCAAGACGTGACAGGGCTGCATGGAACAGCTGGCCGATATCCGGCGCTTCAAGACGGTACAGCCGCCTCTCCTGCAGCCGCAGCCCGTGGCTGACGAAATGCTGGAACGGGCAAGCCACGAAGCGCTCCATGCGGGAGACGCTCGCCTTCAGATGATCGCCATACAGCAGCCGGGCCGTTTCTCCAGAAAGATAGACTTCCTCGTTATAGAAGGACAGCGATCCGGTCAGCAGCAGCAGCCTGTCATGCCACTGCGGCCGCTTGGCATACCAGTTATAAATATCCCACCAGAAATCCGCTATCTGCGCACCCTGCCGCCAGGCACGAAGCTGGGTAATCAGGTAAGACAGCGTGCGTTCAGGATGGCGGATAAACCCGAGCTGCTCTTCTTCCGGCATATCTGGAGACGGCTCTCCTCCTTCAAGACGTTCCTTCACACCGGGGAACATCAGCTTGATATGCCGAATTACCTCGGACGGAAGCAGGCTTTTCCCTTCCTCGTCCGAGAGCGCATAGCTAATCCACAGATGACGGCATGGCGTGGTCAAAGCCACGTAGATCAAAAACCGCTCGTCAAGCAGTCTTCTTCTTACACTTGGCGCTACTCGGATGCCGGCATCCGTCAGCCGCTCCCTCTCCTGCTCGGTCAGCAGGCCGTCTTCCTGAATCCGCATCGGCATCACACCATCATTGGCGCCCAGCACATAACAAATCTGTACACTTGTTGAGCGCGTTCGGTCCATGCTTCCGACCAGCACCTGATCAACAGCCGGAGGTACGGATGCCAGCTTCAAGCTGTCCAGCCCGGTCTCAACCATTCCAGCGAACAGCTCCGGCGTCACACGTTCATCGCCGGCAAGCTCCACAAGCTGGTCAAGCAAATCCATCACGCCATCCCAAAGCTGCCGGTGCTCACGGGCTCTGCGCACTTCACCTCTCTCAAGCGCTTCGGCGCTCCAGGCCTCCAGCCGGTCAGCTGCTTCCGCTTCATCGATTAGACGGTAGAGCGCCATGCACATGCCCTTGACGTCATCCGCTTTCTTCAGCCGCTTTGCCAGCTTCTCCAGCGGCCTGACTATGGCTTCCCTGGACCTGAGCAGCTCTCCAAAGCGTTCCGGCTCCATTTCACGCGCCTGCCCCGGCTCATCCTCGAGCGCATCCTGCATCAGCGGCTTCCAGCTGTTGTCATCGAGCCAGCGCCAGCCGTCAATTCCCGCTGCAAGCACATAGTTTTCCAGCCGGTCCAATGCCTCCCGGTCCACCCCGTCTTTCTCACCCAGCAGCATCTCGGTTTTCGCGCAGCGAAATACAGCCTCATACCGCCAGCCTTCATTGACCGTCTCCAGTGCGGAACGGATCAGCTCCACAAGCGGATGATGATTGACGCTCTGCTTCTGATCCAGGAAGACCGGAATGTCATAGTCGCCAAACACAGCGGCTATGTAATCGTTGTAATCCTCTGCTGTCCTCACCATTACAGCGATGTCCCGCCAGCGCAGATCATCCTGCTGCACGCGCCGGACGATGTCCCTGGCGACCGCTTCCACTTCCGCCCGCCTGTGGACGGCAGCGTGTATCGAGATTCCGCAGCGCGGGTCCTCCGGCCGGCAGGCTGATTCATCCGGCACAAGCATCGGCATCCGGCTGCGGAAGTGACGCTCCAGGTGGTCCAGCATAGGACTGTCCGCAAACCGGCGAAGCGGCTGCTCATTAAGCAGAACCGGCGGAAGCAGGTCTACTCCTGCATGCTCAGCCAGCTCACGGAGCTGGTTGTAAGTCTCCGCCGTGGGATGGAACAGGTCCAGCTCATGCGGCTGCTCACCTGGACCGTAAGGCCTGTCCAGGCATAACGCTACGGTTACATCCGCCGCACAGCTCATCATAACGCCAAGCGCCTCGATCTCCTTAGGGGTAAAGCCATAGAAGCCGTCTACCCATATCCGGGCAGAACGCAGGTACTCCACATTGGGAAATCCTGTGGACAGCCATCCAAGACTATCCTCTGCGTCCATGTACAAGCCCTGAAGCGCATTCTCCATCTCTCGGTATATAAGCTGTACATCTTGCAGCTTCCCCCCGAGCAGCGGGCCTTTGGCAGCCGGACTCTCGACTTGGGCCAAACCGTCCAGTATGTCCGGCGTGACACCGTACCGTTTGAATTCCGTGAGAAGCTCGTTTAAGCGCTCAATAAAGCCCTGCTGCTGAAGACCAGCAGAAAAAAGCTTGAGCTCCGGGCCAAGACGTTGTACGATTTTATATAAAAGCATGTTCTTGCCATTATCGCTAATCGGGATGAGCGCTGTGCCGCCCGTCTCCTGCATCACGCGAAATGCGAGCCGCCGGAAGCTCATCACTTGAGCCCTGATGGTGCCGGCAAGCCCCGGGGTGCGTGCGAGCGCATATTCTGTCTGAAATGTAGCCTGTTCAGGCACCAGCATAATAAGCGGCGGCCCGTCCGGGCCAAGCTCCAGCTCCCTGCGAATTTCGTCCAGACATAACCGTGTCTTGCCGGCACCTGACCGTCCCAGCACAAAGCGCAATGCCATTCGGTTTTCCCTCCCGCTGCCTGTTGCTTGTCTATTTCTATTAAAAATCATTCTATCATACCAAGCTGTGGATTTCATGCCATTAAACAAACATCTGTTCGTTCTTTGGCTTGTAATATTTGGGTAATCATGCATGCCGCCGCTCCGCCAGGAAATCCTAGTAACAGCATCTGTGATAAGTCAGCGAAGGAGGACCTCCCATGAAACCTTTCATCATTCGAAGTGTAAGCGTTATACTAATTGCCTCTATGCTCTTCTCGATTCCAGCTCATCCGGAGGCCGCGAATGCCGCAGCTGATCCTATGAGCGGGACCGACAAGCCCCTTATTATCGCTCACCGCGGCGCTTCTCTATTTGCACCCGAGAACACAATGGCAGCCTTCCACAAGGCTGTTGAAATGGATGCTGATATGATTGAGCTGGATGTTCGTTTGACGAAGGACGGCATTCCTGTCGTCATCCACGACCCCAAGGTCAATCGCACCACCAGTGGCAGAGGGAAGGTATCCGGCATGACCTACAAGCAGCTCCGCGAGCTTGATGCTGGCAAGCACTTTCGTCAGGCTTTTGCCGCTGAGCGAATCCCTTCACTTGCAGAGGTGCTGGATACCTTCAGTCCGGGAACCCCGCTTCTCATTGAGCTGAAAGACCCTAAGCAGTCCCCGGGCATTGAAGAAATTATAGCCGGTATGCTAAAGAAGCGCAGGTTGGACAATTCCGCGGTCAGCGGCATCGTCGTTCAATCCTTTGACCGTTCCTCCATGCAAAAGCTTAAGGTGCTGCTGCCCCGACTCTCCATCGGCCTTCTCGTCACAAGAGCCGGTAAGCTAAAAAAAAGCGAACTCAAGAAAATCTCGCAATATGCCGACTATATCAATCCGTCACGGAAGGGGCTCAGCACCTGGACAATCCGGCTTATTCAATCGAGCGGCATGCAGGTCTATGTATGGGATATTCGCTCGGAACGGCAGGCAGTGGCAGTGATAAAGGCTGGCGCAGACGGCATTATGACCAAGGATCCGGAGTTTCTCCGAAGCTTAAAAACACGTCTTGCGGATTGAGCACGCACCGCTCCAGCTTTTACCTCCCGCCAGCAGATACACGAGGCTTCTAATCGGGTATAGATACCTGTACACCGAAAGGAGGCAGAAGGCCATGGAATATCGAGAGCTCTACATTGAAGCCTTTGAGATGCCGAACATTGAGCCGCCAGCTCAGCCGGATATTATGCCGCCACCGGATTCGCCTGATACGCCGGGAATTCCCGGTACACCGGAAATCCAACCCGAGAATCCGCCAGACATACAGCCAGAGCCTGCTCCGGAAATCCAACCGTCGATTACACCAGATGTTCCGCCCGTTATTCAGCCGGAAATTGAGCCGGACCCTCATCCGGATTTGCCATAAGAGAGCGGATCGCAGTTTCTCCGGCTGCGGAGGAGCTTCGTCCAGACGCTGCTTCAGCTGCCAAAAATGTCCGTCATCCGTATGATGGCTATCATGCAGAGGACGGACATTTTTTGTGTTTGTGAGACAGGTTAGATTATCGGCTGCGGACTTCAAAGATGGCAAATTTAAGGTAATGTCCCTCATTTACACCCAGGAGCTGAGGGTGGTCTTTACCGGCGGCCCGCCATTCGATGAGGCGAAGTGTCTTGCCCGCATCAACGGCTGCGTCGGCAATCGTCTCCAGAAACAGCTCTGGACGCATATGGTAGGAACAGCTTGCCGTGACAAGATATCCGCCTTCATTGACGAGCTTCATTCCCTGCAGGTTGATATCCTTGTAGCCTCTGCAGGCACCGGATACCGCACTTTTGGATTTGGCAAAGGCCGGCGGATCGAGAATGACGACATCCCAGGTCCGCCCCTGTGCTGTCAGCGGCCTGGATGTATCTACCTTCCTTCCTGCCTCACCGGCAGCCGCTCGCTCTGTACGCTCATCCAGCCCTTTGGCTTGACTGCGCAGATAGTCGAAAGCATCCGCAACGACAAACTCTACCCGATCCTCAAAGCCATTGCGCTCAACATTGGCACGGGCCGTTGCGATTGCATGCTCCGATACATCCAGACAGGTAACCCGCTTGGCACCGTACTTGCAGGCATGCAGAGTGAAGCTTCCGGTATGAGCAAAGCACTCCAGCACAGTTGCTCCGTCCCAATAAGGAAAGGTAACGATTTTCCCATTCGGATTAACGGGCACCAGCACCGCACCGTCCGCCTGCACAGATCCCGCAGGCAGGGGGGCCGGAAGCTCTTCAGCCGCCCACTGCTCCAGCCGGATGCCGCTTCGCAAGCCCCAGCCTCTCATCAGCGGTGCAATGGAGGCCCGATTTTCGCGCTGGTCATAGAAATAACCCGTCTTCTGTCCCCCGATAATATCCACTTCCATCGACAGACCATTCTCAACAATCGTCACATGGCGGGGACAGTCTCCATATAGTACCCCTGTACGCTCCTCAAGTCCCTCAAGCGTTCGCACCGAAACATCGGATCGTTCATAAATCCCTTGCGGCTTAAAGACGCGGACCAGCGCCTCCACGATCTGCTCCCGTCTGATATCCATACCAAGCGTAAGGAGCTGGACAACGAGGACATCCCCAAACCTGTCAACGGTTAGTCCCGGCAGAAAATCCGCCTCCCCGTAAACGAGCCGGCAGTCGCGCGGATTGTCCAGAAAACGCTGGCGGTGAGCCATACAGTCTTCAAACCGGCGCACGAAAAAGTCAGTGTCCATCTCCGCCAGTTCTCCGAATGAGACAACCCGCACGGTTATTTGGGACTGCGGATTATAGTAACCTGTAGCAAGCTGCTTGTCCCTGTGATCCTTGACTGCTACCAGATCTCCGGGCTCCGCCTCCCCTTCCAGCCGCTCGATTTCGTTCCCGTAAATCCACGGATGCCCCTGCTCCAACCTCTTCTTCCTCTGTTTATGTAAACGAACTGCTGCCTGTAAAGCCATACGCATCGTCTCCTGCTCTCTTGTTCGAATTGGTCCTGCTAGCCATGCCTGTCATGCCTGTCTCCTTGCGAGCATAAAGTAGGGTAGAATCGCATGAAAGGAGCCTGCCTTACGATGGTTCACGCCGTTATTCTCCCCATGCTGCTTGGCTTCACCATCTTTATGACCGGCATGAAGCTAATGGAGCTGGCCCTGCACCGGTGGGCAGGCCCTTATCTGAAAGCCGTGCTGGAACGCTCCACCCGAACGCCGCTGCACGGGCTAATTACCGGCACTGCCACCACAGCTGTTCTGCAAAGCAGTACGGCTGTTACTGTTATCACAATTGGTCTTGTCAACGCCCGGCTCCTAACCTTCCCGCGCACGCTCGGAATCGTGCTGGGCACGAATATCGGAACCTGTTTGACCACTGAGCTAATCGGGTTAAATCTGAATCAGCTGGCCATCCCTATGATGGCTCTCTCATTTGTCGGATGGGTAGCCAGCGTGCTTCTATGGGAAGCTTCACCACGGCGGTCGGAACGGCAGCCGGAGCCCGCATGGCTGGTTCCTCTCCGCTACGGATCGGTAGCCGTATTCGGCTTTTCCCTGCTGATGCTTGGCATGACGGTCATGCAGTCGATCGCGCCAGCCATTGAGAAGACGGCACTGTTCACCTGGTTCATTGACAAATCAGCCAGCAGCCCGCTATGGGGAATCATTGCAGGCGCTGTCCTATCAGCCGCCGTGCACAGCAGTGCGGCCGTGATTGCCATGATGATGGGACTAGCTGCCTTCGGTGCACTGCCAGTTGAACTCGGGATAGCGTCCGTGCTCGGCGCCAATATCGGAACCTGCTTTACCGCGCTGCTCGCCTCGATTGGCGGGACTGCAGCCGGCCAATTCGTAGCCTGGTCTCATGTGGCCCTTAACGTCGGCGGAACCCTGCTGTTCCTTCCGCTCATCGGAGAGCTGACTGCTGTATCAGCCTTCATTACCGCTTCGCCTGGCAGTCAGGTTGCCCATGCCCAGACTATCTTTAACCTCGTCTGCTCACTGCTTGCCTTTCCGCTCTGCTACCTGCCTGTATGGAAACGAAAATCAGCGCCGCCCGGCAGCCCTCCTGCAGAATCTGAAGCAGCGTAGAAGATTTTATTCGGAAGCTCCGACTGCTCGGCAGCCGGAGCCAAGCTGCAGGTTCCTGCTGCTGCTTGCTCAGCCTTCCACCGGGATACCAAGGAGCTTTAAAGCACCGGCCAGTATGCGGTCGTTATTGTCATAGCCAGATTGCTTCTGCCTCCGCCAAGCTTCTTCCGGCGTGAACCAATCCACTCCCCGGATTTCCTCCACCTGAGCCTGCAGCTTGCCGCCCACTGCTTCCACCAGGTAGTAATGAACCTCCTTATTTACCATCCCCTTTGTTTCGTTATGGTATTTGTATTTAATCTGATCGACTGGAGCGATGATCCGCCCTTTAAGCCCTGTCTCCTCCGCGATTTCACGCAGTGCGGTCTCTTCAACCGTTTCTCCCGGCTCCATCTTCCCCTTGGGAAGCGAGATTTTGCCGTAACGGTCCTGGATTAACTGGATTTGCAGCCGGCCTCCGACTTTCCGGTAGACGACTCCTCCCGCGGATATTTCCTTCATGTCCCGCTTCCCCTCCCTCAGATCCTCTATGTATAGGCAGAAGGGATTCCCAGTACAGCTTGCGCCGCGTCCGGAAATCCCTGCTGTCTTCGGCTGCTTAACCTGCTGCCGTTGCCTGATGCGCCATGCTCGCAGCTGTGCTGATCAGCTCACCTTTGCATTCGTTCACGCCTGCTTCCGTGATCCGGACGCTGCAGAGCTGCCCAATCAGCGATTCATCACCCTTGAACACAACTTGTATATAGTTACCCGAGTAACCCATCACGTACCCCGTTCCCGGTGCACCCTTGTAATCCCGTTCAGGTATCACATCCAGCGTCTGCCCGACAAACGGCTGGGCATAGGCAAGCTGCATGGATTCCGAAAGATCAATCAGCCGGTGAACACGTTCGTTCTTCACTTCCTCATCCACCTGGTCCTCCATCCTCGCGGCCGGCGTACCGGTCCGTTTGGAATACGGGAACACATGCATTTCCGCGAATTTCATCCGCTTCATGAAGTCGTAGCCTGCTTCAAACATCTCATCCGTCTCACCAGGGAAACCGACTATTACGTCTGTTGTAATCGCTACACCCGGCATCGCTTCATGGAGGAGCTCGATTTTACGCGCAAATTCTTCTGTCGTATATTTGCGGCGCATGCGCTTCAACACGGAATCATCGCCCGCCTGCAGCGGAATGTGCAGATGGCGGCACATTTTCGGGGAGCGGTTCAGCACCTCGATAACCCGATCGTCAATCTGGCTTGCCTCAATAGAGCTAATACGAATCCGCTCCAGCCCGTCCACCTTATCCAAATCCCACAGCAGGTCGGCCAGCTTGTAATTCTCGAGATCATCCCCATAGCCACCCGTATGAATACCTGTCAGTACAATTTCCTTGTATCCTGCCGCCACAAGCTGCCTTGCCTGGGCAATAACACTCTTCGGATCACGGCTTCTGGACAAGCCACGCGACCAAGGAATAATGCAGAAGGTACAAAAGTTATTGCAGCCCTCCTGGATTTTGAGAAACGCACGCGTCCGCTCTGCAAAATCCGGTACATCCAGCTCCTCAAATTCACGGGTCTTCATAATGTTGCGCACCGCATTGACCGGTTTGCGGTCTTCCTGAATTTGATGAATGTAGGTCATCAACTTGTCCCGGTCCTGCGTTCCGATTACCAGATCGACACCCGGAATCGCCATGATTTCCGCTGGCGAGGTCTGGGCGTAGCACCCTGTCACCGCGATCACCGCATCAGGGTTTCTGCGTACCGCCCGCCGTATAATCTGTCTGCTCTTCTTATCCCCTGTATTCGTTACCGTGCAGGTATTAATCAAATAGACATCAGCCGTCTTCGTCTCGAAGTCGACCTGCTCATAGCCTTCATTCTTAAACAGCTGCCATATGGCTTCCGTATCATAAAAGTTGACTTTACATCCCAAGGTGTAAAACGCTACCGATGGCATTGTAGTTCAACTGCCTCCCATCTCTCCGGATTCATACATAATACAAGTTAGTGCAACCATCGCTGCCGTCTCCGTCCGCAGTATCCGCGGACCAAGTCCGACAAGACGGGCTCCGGCCGCCTCCGCTTCCTCAGCTTCACGTTCCGTAAAGCCCCCTTCCGGACCAACGACGATCAACAGCCTGGGCCTCGCCGCATCCAGAGATGCCAGATCTCTCAACAGCCCGCGCAATCCGCTCGACGCAGATCCGCCAGCCCTCTCATAGCAAAATAGGACGGCATCGTAGCCGGACATACGGGCGGTTAACTGCTTCCAGCTGCAAACCGGTTCGACATCCGGGATCATACTGCGATGAGCCTGCTCGGCCGCTTCCTTGGCAATTTTGCGCCAGCGCTCCAGCCGTTTGCCTTCCTTCTTCGCATCATATTGCACGATCATCCGCTCGGACTCGAACGGCAGGAACGAAGCCGCTCCTATCTCCGTTCCCTTCTGAATGACCAGTTCCATCTTATCTCCCTTTGGGAGGCTCTGTGCTATGGTAACCGACCAGGCAGGCTCTCCCGTCACCGGCCTGAACTCCGCCACCTCGGCTTCAACGAGCTCCGGCGAAAGGCGGCGCAGTACGGCAAGTGCCTCGCGCCCTGCTCCATCACTGACAATGACCTCATCGCCTTCTTTCATCCGCATGACGCGGACGATATGGCGGGCATCGTCTCCCGCAAGGGTAACCTGCCGGTCCGCAAACGCCTCCGGCGCCACAAAATATCGCTGCATCTCGTTAACCAACCTTCATCATACACGTTTTGTTCGGCTTTCGCCATAGAATTTCCCGGCTTGCGAGCCTTCCAGCTCCAGCCTTACCGGTTAAAAACCCTATAGAAGTTGTACCAGTCCACCGGACTGAATACCAGCTCATACAGATCCCGAAACCAGTAAATAATCGGCATGGACTGCGAGAACAGCGGGTCAAGGGTAACCTCACGCAGAGACGGGATAAACACAATCAGCAGGAAAATGAACATCCCCCAATGAGCGTTCTGATCCATCTTGATACGAACTCTCTGCGGAGCCAAATCTTCAATAATCCGGTAGCCGTCCAGCGGCGGCAGCGGAATCAGATTAAAGATAAAGAGCAGAACATTAATTAATATCATATAATTCAGCAGATGGATAATCGCACTCCGCATCCCATACGATACTGTATGAAGCAGACCCGTCTCATTTAACACGTAAACAGCCAGAATACTGACCGCTGCAATCAACAGATTGCTCAGCGGACCGACCGCGGAAACAATGATTCCCATCAGCCTCGGAGATTTGAACCGGCCCCGGTTGACCGGAACCGGCCTGGCCCAGCCAAAACCCGCGATCATAATTAGAATCGTTCCCAGCACATCGAGATGCATAGCCGGGTTTAAGGTTACCCGGCCGGCATTATAAGCAGTGTGATCACCGAATTTATAGGCGCTGTATGCGTGAGCGAACTCATGCAGCGTGAACGCCACCACCAATGTAATCATAATAAACGGGAAATCTTCAATCGGGTACCACAGCAGCTTCTGCAAAAAATCCATTTAGCCCACCGGCGGCTTTCTGGCCACAATCGCGGTCCACTTGTCCTCGCGCTCCCGGCTCTCGATTACAAATCCGGCGATCTCCAGCGCTTCTGCCACGGCAGCTTCCTTATTCTCGTAGATCCCGGATGCGATGTAGATGCCGCCTGGCTTAAGTGCCTCATAAACATCTCCGATAAACAGCAGAATAATCTCCGCCAGAATGTTGGCTACAACCAAATCTACCGGCACTTGAACATTCAGAGCTGTTCCATCGCCCGCCTCACTGCTGCGCAGTACGCCAAGCAGGTCGCTCAGGTGTACCTGAACAGCCGACTCCAGGCCATTGAGCCGGGTGTTTTCCTTCGCGCTGGATACAGCAACCGGATCAAGATCCAGAGCTAACACGCTGCTGGCTCCCAGCCGGACAGCACCGATTGCCAATATCCCCGAGCCTGTACCGACATCAATAACCTGTTCACCGCCCTTAATGACGGAATCCAGCGTTCTCAGGCAGAGCGCGGTTGTCGGGTGGGTACCTGTACCGAACGCCATGCCGGGATCAAGCTCGATGATCCGCTCGTCCGGTCCGGCTTCATATTCCTCCCAGGTAGGCTTGATCGTCAACCGTTCCGAGACCCGCAGCGGCTTGAAGTACTGCTTCCAGGCATTCGCCCAGTCCTCTTCATCCACCAGCGCTTCCGCAAACGTATAGCTTCCTGGTTCAATATCATAGGAACGCAGCTCGTCAATCCGTGTTCTAAGCACACTCTTGACATCCTCCATATCCGTTCCTTCCAGAAAATAGCCTTTAATGACCGCATGGCCCTCCGGAATATCATTAAGCGGTACCTCATACCACTGCCCGAGCGATGTATCACGCGGTTTGTTAAGTGTACCCGATTCCTCGACAGATACGCCGTCGGCATCCATCTCATGCAAAAAATTCGTGATCATCTCGACGGACTCTTCTGTCGTCGAAATGGTAAGCTCATGCCATTTCACTCTTATTTTCCTCCCCTGAACGGTAAACCTGCCAGCGTCTATTTTACACCAGAACCTCTCCCAGCACAAAGAATTGCCCCAATCAAAAAAGGGTACGCCCAAGCTGCCACTTCTGTGGCAGTTGGAACATACCCTTGCCTATCCGTTCATGATAGCGAATGTATCCCTGCGGTGCCTCCGGATTCCCGGATCACCTGCACGGCACGGTCCACGACAGCCTCGTCTAAGGTAGCCGTTAAGGAATGTCCGTCGCGGCCTGTCATAATACCGGATGCCCGGAGCGCTATCAGCTTCAGCTCGGCTTCCCGGACCGACTGCGCTCCCTCGAATGAAGCATTGACCTCGTAGGTATCCATGCTGATACCCCGATCCTAAGAACGCTCAGCCCGACGGTCCGCCGCTTCAGCCCGTTCCCGGGCCTCGCGGTCGTTCTGGTCAGCAAGCTCTTCCGAATATTCCACATCCTCGAATTTGGCTACAGGCAGCTTCCGGTTCATGCTGTCCGGCTTATTATCCGTCATGTAAGTCCCTCCTTCGCGTGACTTCGGCATCAACCGCCGCGTCATACGAAGATAGGATGCACCGCGCACACCAAAATATACAGCTGTCTATTCACCCCGAAATGCCTTCTTCATCCGTTCAAAGATGGATTCGTGATGCTCCTCCTGAGCAGAACCCGATGTGCTTGGCGTTCCCATAGAGCCTGACAGCTGGCGCAGCAGCTCCTTCTGCTCCTCTGACAGATTCGTTGGTGTAACTACGGTTACCTTGACATGCTGGTCTCCTTGGCCATAGCCGCGGAGCCGAGGCACGCCCTTGCCCTTGAGACGGAAATAGGTGCCCGTCTGCGTACCGGCCGGTATTTTGAGCTTTACCTTCTCAGTCAGCGTCGGAATTTCGATCTCATCGCCGAGAGCAGCCTGCGCAAATGTCAGCGGCACCTCGCAATAGATGTCGTCGCCCTCACGTTCAAAGAAGGAATGCGGCTTCACCCGGATGACAATGTACAGATCGCCCGGCGCACCGCCGCGGGCGCCGGCTTCCCCTTCACCCGATAAACGGATCTGGGCACCGTCATCTACACCGGCCGGAATCCGCACACTCAGCTTGCGCTGCTTCTTCACCTTGCCCGCTCCGCCGCAGGTTGTGCACTTATCCTTGATCACACGGCCGGAGCCTCCGCAATTGGAGCAGGGTCTGCGGTTAACGATCCGCCCGAATGGCGTGTTCTGGACAACCTCCTGCTGCCCTGCTCCACGGCAGACCGTACAGGTTTCCGGCTTCGTCCTGGGCTTGGCGCCAGAGCCATGACAGGTATCACAGGTCTCTGTCCGCGGAATGGTTATCTCGGTTTCCTTCCCGAATACCGCTTCCTTGAACTCGATCGTCATTGTATACTGCAGGTCGTTACCCCGCTGTGGCGCGTTCGGGTCACGTCGTCCCCCGCCGCCGCCGAAGAACATGTCGAATATATCGCCAAACCCGCCGAAGTCAGCTCCGCCCGCACCGCCGCCAAAGCCTTGGTTCGGATCCACATGACCATAACGGTCATATGTGGCCCGCTTCTGGTCATCGCTTAATACGTCGTAAGCTTCCTTGACTTCCTTGAATTTTGCTTCCGCATCCGGCGCCTTGTTCACGTCCGGATGATACTGCCGGGCAAGCTTGCGGTACGACTTCTTGATATCGTCGGTAGAAGCATCCTTACCAAGCCCCAGCACTTCATAATAATCCCGTTTCTCCGCCACGTATTCACCCCCGCAATATTGCTGGCCGACAGCTTAGTCCTGACACAAGCACAAAACGGCTCGCCCTCCTTCAAGAAGGGCGCCACCGTTTCATATACCGGCCGATATGCCATCCTCCATCACAACCGCATGCCATAGCTGCGGCCGCTAGCAGGTTATTCCGATTTCTTGTTGTCGTCCACGACTTCGTAGTCTGCGTCTACTACGTTGTCCTTGCCCTTCGCTTCTCCGCCTGCTTCAGCGCCGCCGTTAGCCTGCTGGTCAGCCGATGCCTGCTCATACAGCTTAACCGACAGCTGCTGAACGATTTGAGTAAGCTCTTCCGTTGCCGCATTGATTTCTTCCAGATTGTCGGTTTCAAGCGCCTTCTTAACTTTCTCCTTCGCTTCTTCCGCCTTCTGGATTTCACCTGCGTCTACCTTATCGCCAAGGTCCTTAATAGTCTTCTCGACGGTATAGACGAGCTGGTCCGCGCCATTCTTCGCTTCAACAAGCTCACGGCGCTTGCGGTCTTCCTCTGCATTCAGCTCGGCATCCTTCATCATCTTCTCGATCTCTTCATCGCTCAGACCGCTGGAAGATGTGATCGTAATCTTCTGGGACTTGCCAGTTCCCTTATCAAGTGCGGATACATTCACGATACCGTTAGCGTCCAGATCGAAGGTAACTTCGATTTGTGGTACACCGCGCGGCGCCGGCGGGATATCACCCAGCATGAAGCGTCCCAGCGACTTGTTATCACGGGCCATCGAGCGCTCGCCCTGCAGGACGTGAATTTCTACGCTCGACTGGTTATCCGCATAGGTGGAGAACACTTGAGATTTGCTTGTCGGAATCGTGGTATTCCGGTCGATCATCTTCGTAAACACGCCGCCGGCTGTTTCGATACCGAGCGACAGCGGAGTAACGTCAAGCAGAACAACGTCCTTCACATCACCGGTCAGTACGCCCGCTTGGACAGCTGCGCCAAGCGCAACTACTTCATCCGGGTTAACGCCCTTATGCGGATCTTTGCCGATCAGCTTCTTAACAGCTTCCTGTACAGCCGGAATCCGTGTAGAGCCGCCGACAAGAACTACCTTATCAATATCGCTTGTAGACAAACCGGAATCGCTTAGCGCTTGACGGGTTGGACCCATCGTGCGCTCTACCAGACTTGCCGAGAGCTCTTCGAATTTAGCACGGGTGAGGTTCATCTCCAAGTGCTGAGGAACACCGTCAACCATCGTAATGAACGGCAGAGAAATCGTTGTCGTCAGCACGCCGGACAGTTCCTTCTTCGCCTTCTCAGCTGCATCCTTCAAGCGCTGTACAGCACCCTTGTCCTTGGACAGGTCTACGCCCTGCTCCTTCTTGAACTCGGAGACCAGATGATCAATAATGACTTGGTCAAAATCGTCACCGCCGAGACGGTTGTCACCGCTCGTTGCTTTTACTTCGAAGAAGCCGTCGCCAAGCTCCAGAATCGATACGTCGAATGTACCGCCGCCAAGGTCATACACAAGAATGGTTTGATCCTCGGACTTCTCAAGACCATAAGCAAGCGCTGCTGCTGTCGGCTCGTTGACGATACGCAGCACTTCCAGGCCTGCGATCTTGCCCGCATCCTTCGTCGCTTGACGCTGGCTGTCGTTAAAATAGGCCGGAACTGTGATGACTGCCTGTGTAACAGGCTGACCGAGATATGCTTCAGCATCGGACTTCAGCTTCTGCAGAATGATAGCGGAAATTTCCTGCGGCGTGTACTCTTTGCCGTCGATTGTTTCCTTATGGCTCGTTCCCATATGGCGCTTGATCGAAATGATCGTGCGGTCCGGATTGGTGATTGCCTGGCGCTTGGCTGTCTCGCCAACAATACGTTCTCCGTCCTTCTTGAAACCTACGACCGATGGCGTGGTGCGGTTGCCTTCCGGATTCGGAATGACAACTGCCTCTCCGCCTTCCATAACGGCCACGCAGGAGTTAGTTGTACCAAGGTCAATACCGATAACTTTACTCATTATTCAGCTTCCTCCTTGTATCGTCAGTTCAACTTAAGTAAGGTTCATGTTGAAAGAAATGCTGTAAGTATCGCTCACAATGGTCAGATTCAGGGATTAACCGCTGACCTTAACCATAGCCGGGCGCAAAACCTTTTCCTTGAGCATGTAGCCCTTTTGAAGCTCCTCCACAACAGTACCCTCTTCATATTCATCCGATTCGACCGTCATCACCGCTTGATGGAACTCAGGGTTGAATGGCTGACCCACGGATTCCATCGGACGAAGACCTTCCTGCTCAAGCAGCTGCGCCATCTGGCGGAAGATCATGTCCACACCTTTCGATAGGGCATCAAAGTCGCCGCTTTCCTTGGAGGCTCCGATTGCCCGTTCGAAATTGTCCATAACCGGCAGCAGCTGCCCAACCAGCTTCATCGAAGCATACTGTGCCAGCTCTTCCTTTTCCTTCTGAGTCCGTCTGCGGAAGTTATCATAGTCCGCCTGGGTGCGAAGCAGCCGCTGTTGATGCTCCTCCACAAGCTGCTCAAGCTCCTTCTCCCGGTCGGTCGTCTGTGTAGCTTCCACAGTCTCTTCGGCTTCTTCCCTGCTGTCTATATCTTGGTTGACCCCGGCAGTATCTTGTGTTTCTTCCGCCTGGTTCAAGGTTTCATCCTGTTCAGTAGCCGTGTTTACCTTCTCTTGCTCTGCCACGTATCATTCACCTCCTTAAAATGCAGGGCTCACCCCGTATAAGGAAAAGCCCTCTTATTTATACCATCTGCCAAGCAGAACCGCCATATCCTTAGACAATACATCCATCAGGCTGATAACTTTTCCGTAGTCCATCCGCGTTGGACCCAGCAGTCCAATTGTCCCCAGTGATTTGCCATCAATGGAATAACTCGCTGTAATCAGGCTGCAGGTGTGTATAGCATCATGATCGTTCTCGCTCCCGATCCGCACCTGTATACCTGAGGGCAGCGATGTGAATGCCTTCATCAGAACCGGTGTCTCATCCAGCCAGTCCATAATAGTCTTGACCTTGTCAACATCCTTAAATTCCGGCTGAGTCAGCATATTGGAAGCGCCGCTGAGGAACACGCGATGCTCACTCTCGGAGGAGAGCGCCTTGCCCAGGGAATCCATGATCATCTCACAATGATCGACATAGCGGCCGAGCTCTTCGCCCACTTCTGTGAAGAGCTTGGACTGCAGCCGGTGGAGCGGCACCCCTGCTAGCTTGGTATTCAGGATGTTGACGACCTTCTCCAGCTCCGACATATCAAAGTCAGGCGGAATCGATATCGTCCGGTTCTCAACATGGCCGGTATTCGTCACGATAATAGCCACCGCAGAAGAATCGTTGAGCGGAACAAGCTGAAATGCCTTTAAGGAATTGTCGAATGTCTCAGGCCCAAGCACAATCGAGGTATAATTCGTCATATTGGACAAAATCATTGCGGCATGCTGAATAATCTGCTCCATCTGGTTCATCTTCTTCGCGAAGAAGGAACGAACCCGTTGAAGATCGCCTTCGTTAACCTCTTCCAGCTTAACCAAGTGATCGACATAATATCGATACCCCTTAGTCGACGGGATGCGGCCTGCAGAAGTATGCGGCTGCTCCAAAAAACCGAGCTCTTCGAGGTCGGCCATCTCGTTGCGGATAGTCGCAGGACTGAAGCCTACGCCTCCCCGTTTCGATATGCTCCGTGATCCGACGGGCTCAGCCGAACGAATATAGTCGTCCACGATAGCATTCAGTATCATTCGTTGTCTTTCCGTCAACACCGCGAATCCCTCCTGCCCGATTACTTGTATGGGGTAATGCTTGAATATCTGCTGCATAATGCGTCCATCCAACTCGTCGTTAGCACTCGTTAGCAGTGAGTGCTAACCAATAATACAAAAATACCAAACCGCCTTGACGATTGTCAAGTGAGTTCGGTATTTTGAGAACCTGTTGCAGACTTAAACATGCAAGCTGTTTGGCAAGTGCACCGTCTAATTATCCTGCATCCAGCAGACCCTCGAGCACGACCTCCATCTCATTCATGATCTGGTACCCTCTGCTAGGCTGCTGGAGCTCAAGGAAGATGTACTCATTATATTCTTCCCATGTGTCCCAGTTGTCGTCGATGATATTCAGTGTAACCTTCTTAACCGTCTCGCCGGGGGCAAATGTCACCCACTGTCCAAGCGGCTCATAATCCTCGCCTGGGGTCGCGTCCCTGTCGGTACCCTTAAAGCGTTCAGGCTTCTCAACGGTTGCCAAGAACACCTTCGCTTCATCATCGGCCTTGTTACGTGCTACAGCGATCTCTGCAGTGAAGCTATAGGAATCCAGATAGACCTTCTGTTTAGAAAAATAAAAGCTCGGACGGTCATTATCTATAATTTGAACGGTGGCATTCTTATGGGGTCCAAGCTTCGCGTTTGATGAAAGGCTGTGAATTTTCAGCTTCACTCTCTCCGCCTTCATCTCCACTTCGCTGTCATCGATGGGTTTTACAAGCGATTCAATAGACTTAAAATATGCGCCCTCGTGCCCTTGAAAAGGATTCGCGTAATACTCATAACTTGCAGCCGGATCAAAAACATAGTAAACATCCGGTTCGTAGCTCATCTGTTCGACAGCTATAAAATCGGCTCCCCGTTCAGCGCATTCGGGGCACACCTTCAATTCAGCAGATACCGGCTGCCTCAGATCACCGATAACTGCAAGGCCTTGCCGCCACGTCGTCTTGGCACTGGGAGATTTATAATCTCTGCCATCTTCCACTACACTGTATATCGGATTATGTTTGTTAGAAGTACTCGTAAACGTGACAACGGGGCGGTCATCATCGAATACATAAAGTAATGCATCGGGCTCCCTGTACGTATCAATTTCCTTCCCTGGCCAGCCAATCCAGATTCCCAGGATCTCCGTACATTCGGAACGATAGTCATCCTTGATCGGCAGATCAATGTATCTTTCCTCGTTATTAGGCGTTATTAGTCCTTCCGCAGACTCAACCGACACCTCCCGGGTCTCGTCGCATACAGCAAACCCGGGACTATTGTAAGGCATGACTTTGTAGGTCCGGGATGCTGTATGATCTTGCAGCTGAAGCCTTATGTAACCTTGATTCTCATAGGCGCCATAATAATTTAAAGTCTTATTATGGAGTGGCTCCGAGTCATAATCGTAAAAGTGTGGGTTCTTGAAGTAACTGTACGATGGCGCTGCTGCTTCGCTCCTTGCGGGAAACATTAACACAAACATGAAGACGGCTGTTAAAATAATGGCTGCTGCTTTTCTCACGGCAATACCTCCACCTTATCTATGATACATTTCGTATCTATACTACCATAAAATATATAAACCCCCCCCATTTTAGAAAAAATTTAAAACGCCGGCCGTTTGCTCCACCAACAGCAAAAAGCCACCCTACCGCAGGCCTGTTTATGGCCATGCAGCAGGGCAGCTTTTGTATCATAATTTTGAACAGATTAGTTTTTTAGTTCAATATTTTGAGTACGGCAATTTCATCGCAGCACTCCTGCTTGGGACAATTGACACAATCTGTCCATACCTTCTCCGGGAATATCTCTTTATCTACGATCTCGAAGCCGTTCTTCTGAAAGAACCTGGCTTCGTAGGTTAAGGCCATCACCTTCGGTATGCGCTGTGATTTCGCTTCCTCGATCAAACGGTCCACCAGCTTGCTTCCGATACCTAAACCCTTGTAACCGTCGGAGATGCCAAGCGAGCGGATCTCAACCAACTCCGAACCCAAACGGCACAGTGAGCCACAGCCTACTATTTCCTGCTTCACCTCAGCTACGACAAAGGTGTCGATTTGGCGGATGAGCGCCTCCTTCGACCGGGGCAGCATAATGCCCTTCTTGGCATAGCCTTCTATTAATACATACAACGTATTCACATCTTCTCTTGTCGCTCTTCTGCATACCGCTTCCATGATGTTCCCCCCTGGCATTCAACTGCCCGCGTAACATAACATGAATAAATATACAACAGAGAGAATAAACACTCAAGGATTATTTCACAGGAAGAGATGCGATAAATGCGCCGAATACTTCATTACCGAGTGGAATCCCCTGTTCGCTCAACCGATAGCTTCCGGCATCGGCCGAATGCTCCAGCAAACCGTTCTTAATAAGCGGCTTCAACACCTCACCAAACACTGACTCGATTGTCCGCCCGCCGAACTGCGCGGCGAAATCCTGATCACGGACTCCTTCGAGCATCCGCAAGCCGACCATCATGAAATCCTCCATTGCCTCATGCTCCGGTACGGCTTCCTCTCCGAGACGCGGCAGCCTTGCGCGTGTCGCGTCAATATACGGCTGGACACCCTTAATATTGATATGCCGGATACCATGCGCATACCCATGTGCCCCTGCGCCAAGACCATAGTATGGCTCATTGCGCCAATAGGTGATATTGTGACGACTCTCAAAGCCGGGCAGCGCGAAGTTGCTAATTTCGTACTGCCTGCGGCCTGATCCCCTTAAACGCTCCATAATGAGCTTGTACATACCCAACTCCTGCTCCTCGGAAGGCAGCGGAAGCTCATTACGCTCATAGAGGGCATGAAACAGCGTATTCTCCTCTACCTTGAGCCCATACAGCGAGTAATGCGGCAGATCCAGTGCCAGTGCACGGGACACGCTGTCATCCATCTGTTCCATCGTCTGGCCAGGCAGACCGAACATCAGGTCGATGGACAGGTTATGGAAGCCCGCCTGGCGTGCAAGTTCTATGCTCCGGTAAACGTCATCTATGTCGTGAATCCGGCCGATCCGCTCGAGAAGTACGTTATCGAATGACTGCACACCAAAGCTGATCCGGTTGACACCGCCCGCCCTCATTACCTGAAGCTTGTCCAAGTCGGTTGTGCCGGGGTTCGCCTCCATCGAGAACTCAACCGATTCTGCAAGCGGAAAATAACGCGCCACGCCTGAGAGAAACCGTTCCATCTGCGGGGGTGTCAATACGGTTGGTGTTCCACCGCCGACAAAAACCGTCTTAATTTCGTTTGGAGGAAGAGCTTGTACCGTCCGCTCCATCTCGCGCTCCAGCGCCTCAAGATATTCGTCAACCGGCTGTCCCTTCAGTACAAAGGAGTTAAAGTCACAATAGTGACATTTGTTCGTACAGAAGGGGATGTGTATATATAACGCTGCTGGTGTTGTATGAAGCATGCAGCAGTAACCTCCTCTAAGCCTATTCGTCCCGCAAACGCAGGAGTCCCGGACTTCAAGCGTCCGGGACAGCAACAATATATATAACCTATTCTGCTTCTCTTATTCGTCGATCTTCAAGACAGCCATGAATGCTTCCTGCGGCACTTCTACGCTGCCTACCTGCTTCATGCGTTTCTTGCCTTCCTTCTGCTTCTCCAGCAGCTTGCGCTTACGGCTGATGTCACCGCCGTAACACTTGGCGAGGACGTTCTTGCGCATTGCCTTAACGGTTTCACGCGCAATAACCTTCGTGCCGATAGATGCCTGAATCGGCACCTCGAACATCTGGCGCGGAATCAGGTCCTTCATTTTCTCGCACACAACCCGGCCCCGCTGGTAAGCACGGTCACGGTGTACGATAACCGAGAGGGCGTCCACCTGTTCGTTGTTGAGCAGGATGTCCATCTTCACCAGGTTCGATTTGCGGTAGCCCGACAGCTCATAATCGAAGGAAGCGTATCCCTTCGTATTCGATTTCAGCTGATCGAAGAAGTCATATACGATCTCCGAGAGCGGAATATCGTAGGTCAGCGTCACCCGGTTCGTATCCAGGTATTCCATATTAATGAACTCGCCACGCTTGCCCTGACAGAGCTCCATAATTGCGCCGACATAGTCGTTAGGCACGATGATCGAAGCCTTAACATACGGCTCCTCTACGTAATCGATCTTGCCAACCTCCGGATAGTTAGACGGATTATCAATTTGCAGCTCTTCGCCGTTTGTCAGCATAACCCGGTACACAACGCTCGGTGCGGTTGTAATAAGCGGAATATTGAACTCGCGCTCAATCCGCTCCTGGATAACATCCATGTGAAGCAGGCCAAGGAATCCGCAGCGGAATCCGAATCCAAGGGCTGAAGACGTCTCTGGTTCATAACGCAGGGAAGCGTCGTTCAGTTCCAGCTTCTCGAGCGCCTCGCGCAGATCATTGTAATCCTGCGTTTCAATCGGGTACAGACCGCAGAATACCATCGGATTAATCTTGCGGTAACCGGGAAGCGGTTCCGGCGCCGGGCGCTTCGCTTCCGTGATCGTATCACCGACGCGCGTATCCTTAACATTCTTGATTCCTGCCACCACGAAGCCTACATCGCCGATCGCAAGCTCGTCCACGATCGCCATGCGCGGCTTGAAGGCACCGACTTCAATCACTTCGAACTCAGCGCCGGTTGCCATAAAACGAATTTTCGTTCCGGCTTTGATGCTGCCGTCCACTACGCGCACATAAACGATAACCCCTTTGTACGGGTCGTAATGAGAGTCAAAAATAAGCGCCTTAAGCGGCTCGTCCGGGTCACCTGTTGGAGCCGGCACCTTCTGCACAACCTGCTCCAAAATTTCCTTGATGCCAATTCCCGCTTTCGCCGAAGCCAGGACGGCATCGCTTGCATCAAGCCCGATAACATCCTCAACTTCCTGCTTTACGCGTTCTGGTTCAGCGCTTGGCAGATCAATCTTGTTGATGACAGGCAGGATTTCCAGATTGTTATCCAGTGCCAGATAAACGTTGGCAAGTGTCTGCGCCTCGATTCCCTGGGCAGCATCGACGACGAGCAGTGCGCCCTCACAGGCAGCAAGGCTCCGGGATACCTCATACGTAAAGTCGACATGGCCCGGTGTGTCAATCAGGTTCAATATATATTCCTCGCCGTCATCCGCCCTGTAGGACAGACGTACAGCCTGCAGCTTGATTGTAATGCCGCGCTCTCTCTCCAGATCCATCTGGTCGAGTACCTGTTCCTGCATTTCACGGGATGTAAGCGCACCGGTGTATTCCAGAATCCGGTCCGCGAGCGTCGACTTGCCATGGTCGATGTGCGCGATTATAGAAAAGTTACGAATTTTTGTTTGTCGTTTGCGGACGTCAGTCATAGTGAATCCCCCACACCTCTTTAATGCTAACCATTCTTACCATTATAACAGTAGAAGGCGGGGGCAGCAATCGGAGGATGATTTTCGTGCCGATCCAGCCGGAAGTTTTAACCTGTAATGGCGTCAAAAAGTGAAACCACCAATCGGATTCCCCCGCTGGACAAGCCCTGCAGGAATCCGGCCGCTCCTTCCGCTGCTTTATTTACGGAAGCTTCACCAGAAGGCGGTGAATAGCCCGAAAGTCCCTGCCCAGCGGGATCCGGCAGCGGTCCGGTTAACCCGGCTGCCGTCCCGCCGGACAGTCCGGGCAGCTCTGCAGCCGGGTCATTCTCCGGCGGCGCGTGCTCTATCGGCGGCTGGTCCTTATATAGCTGTGCCTCCGCCCCTTGCTGCTCGATAGCATGATCAAGCGGGCCATAAATTCTGCTGATTCCGTCCGCTGACATTTCGAGCCCATAGAGCAGAATTATAACCAGCAGTGCGCCTGCCAGTGCCCATTGGAAGGGTTTCCGCTTCATATCTTTCACTCCTCTTTAAAAATGGTATGATTTACGATGCAACCGGCTTTGACGAGCCCTTCTTGCCGCCAACCTTCTCATGCTCCCAATAGATATCCGTTATGACCTTAGCGAGCGCATCAGCGGTGCGGTAGGATTCCTGCAGTGTATTCTCTATCCCGCCAATCTCGATAATTACACTTTCGGTCGACAGGGACTGGTTATATTCTCCGTTGCCGGTAGCAGCGGATTTGCCCCAGATACCACGCGAAATACCGGGATAGGCCTTCTCCAGCGCATTGTGTATTTTCGTTGCAAAGGCCTCATTCTCTTTCCACCTTGGGTTACGATGCCCGATGATGAAGTACACCTGGGCATAAGATTTGCCGTTAATGGTTGCAGTCGTCAGGCTGCGCGGCTGAGAATCACGGTGAATGTCGAAGAAGAAGGATAAATCCTCATTCGCAGCCATCGCATCTGTTACCGTCTTTCCGGAATACTTATAGGACAGCTCCCATCTGTAGCCGTCTATGGCGGTCGGATAATCGGTAGCCGAATGCTCTGCGCCTACTCCCCGCCGCTCCAGCATCTTGGCCAGCCGCTTGCCGACGAGTGTAATATTTTTGGTAGCAGAGCTTGGGTCCTTCGCGCCTTCCTTGAGTTCAGGAAGCCAGGATTCACGGCTGTGCGAATGATAGATGAATACAACCTTACGTCCGCCTGTCGTCTGTCTGGCCGGCTCCTCGGGCTGCGCGTTCTCTGCCAGATCTTCCTCCGGATGGCTTTCACCGCTCTCACGCGGCTCTGAATTACCGCTGCTCGGGACATGTCCATCTTCATGTGGCTGCTCGGCTCCAGACTCCACATCCCCTTCTGCCGGGAGCGGCCTGTTATCCTCCGGACCTATGGCGACGTCCACTCCCGTACCGCCACGGAGCAGAAAAGCATTATCGTCCTTGAGGCCCGGCAGCTCCCCGGCAATCATGCTTTTTGGATCAGACGGATTAATATCGGTAAGCAGTCTGACCAGGAATGAAGCGGCTTGCTTGCCGCTGATCTCTGCAGCCGTTCCGGAAGATTCATAGGCCGGAAGCTCCATACTCATCATATCCGAGAAGAGCGCGCTGGATACGGCGGCCGCGAAGCCCTTCATCGATGAAATCGGCGAGTCCGCAGACGACTTATGGAGCATTCCTGCCAGCCCGGCCGCAACAATCAGCATCATGGAACAAAGAGACAGCGCCGCGAAGGTGCGGCCTTTAACGAGCAGCCTGCGGATTGATTCGCTGCTCCGTGGTGCATGCCACTGAACGGTTACACGTTTCATTCGTTATTGTCCTCCTCGTTCGGGTTGCTTAGTGATCTACTATCAACCTATGAGATAGTACAGATTCATAGAACCATTTACGAGAGGACAGGCCGTGAGCACATCAAAAACCGTCCGACCCGGCATGGGTCAGACGGTTATGATTCGTGCAGTTCAGCTTACGAACCCGCTTAATGTGTATAGGCAGCGACATTCGACTTATCCACCGCTTCATGCAGTGCTGCATTCAAGCCGCTAGCAATGATGTTGGCGATATCCTCAATGAACTGGTCTACTTCCTTGGGGGTTACGAGCAGGTCGTGTCCGACAGGCTGCAGAACCTCCTTAACCAGCTGCAGCCGTTCCTGCTCGGGAAGGCTAGGGAGCATGCCGAGTATCGGACCGGTATTGCCCGTCTGTCTGCCAAAATGCTCGGACATCAGCTTAATGCAGTTATTAACAATGGTCGAAGCATATACAACTGTAGGTACGCCAATAGCTATGACCGGTACTCCGAGTATCTCCTTGGTCAGCCCGCGTCTCTTATTACCAATCCCCGAACCCGGATGGATGCCTGTGTCCGCGATCTGGATGGTTGTGTTGACGCGCTCTACCGCCTTGGAAGCAAGCGCATCAATCGCTATAATAAGCTCCGGCTTCGTCCGCTCAATTATGCCCTGTACAATTTCGCTGGATTCGATTCCGGTAATCCCCAGCACCCCAGGCGCGACAGCGCTGACCGGCCGGTAGCCCGGCGCTACCTGATCCGGCATTAGTTCAAAATAGTGCCGGGTGACCATGGTATTCTCAACGACCAGTGGACCGAGCGCATCGGGTGTCACATTCCAGTTCCCGAGACCGACGATTAATGTCTTTGCCTGCTCCGAAACGCCAATCCGGCTCATGAAGGCCTCAAACTCTCTGGCGAAGCTTGTTGCGACATGATCCTGCAGCCCGGTATCCTGTCCGCGCAGCCCCGGCACCTCCAGGGTCACGTAGTGTCCGATCATTTTCCCGATTGCATTCGAAGCGGCTTCGTTCTCAACAATCATTCTCGTGATCGTAATCCCCTCTTCTTGGACGACCTCCGACAACAACCCGGGTACAGGCTGACCACTGCCTGACTCGGCAAGCTCCTTGGCTTCCAACGCCAGGTCAGTACGGATGTTATAGGCTCCCAAGTCCAGTTCCTGCATAGCGTATCGTTCCCCCAATCAAGCTATTTTTTGTTAGTATGTGTCCCGCGTTCCGTTTTATACATCAGCTATTGCTTTTTAACACCGTGCATGATAGAATATTTCAAGTTGTTGTCTCGAGGTCTATCCTTTATCGGGGGTACGTACATACGCTGGACAACCGCCGGTAAGGACTGATTGAGACTGGGTATTTCCGTATTACGGGAGGTGAACCACATGCCAAACATTAAATCCGCGATCAAACGCGTTAAAACAAGCGAGAAGCGCCGCGCGCTTAACGCATCCCAAAAATCCGCACTTCGCACAGCTGTTAAGAATGCTGACGTAGCAATCGCAGGCACGGATGCTGAAGCTGCAAAAGCGGCTCTTGTCACGGCTTCCAAGAAGCTTGATAAGGCTGTAACCAAGGGTCTGATCCACAAAAATGCCGCTGCCCGCAAAAAATCCCGCCTGGCGAAAAAGCTGAACGCTCTTTCTGCGCAAGCTTAGTCGAAGACGAGAATAGATGCACAGCAACAATAGAGGGGAAACCCTCTATTTTTTTGTTTAAAAACAGGAAGGCCTCTGCTCATTAGATGACGAGCAGCGGCCTTCTTTCGTTATATAAAAAATCAGGCTCCCAGCGACAACAGGAACAGTTCTAGCCCCAGCTCTTTGTCCACTTGCCCCGTCTTCATGCGGTAATCCAGGTCAGCCAGCGCTGCCAGATGCCGGCCCAGCCGCTCTGCCTTCCAGGTGCGCGCTTTCTCCGCTGCCAGCTTAACCGCGTAGGGGTGCTGTCCTATTATTGAAGCCATTTGCTGATGCGAGTAACTGCGGCCTTCAAGCTCCTTAATCTGCAGCATCATACGAAACTGCCGAACAACGAGAGCTGTGATCTTGATCGGCTCCTCCTTACGGACCAGCAGCTGCCTGTACAGCTGCAGTGCCCGGTCAACGCGTGAACCTGACATGGCATCGATCAGGGCAAACACATCCTCTTCAAGCGAAGGAGCCGTAAGCAGCTCAATATCCTCCTCACGGACGGTGCCTCCGGTACCCGCGTGCAGGCACAACTTATCCGTCTCCTGTGCAAGCGCCTGCAGGCCCGTCCCCACTCTAAGAATTAACCGCTCGGCAGCTGCCTCCGATATGGTTCTTCCCTGGCTGGAAGCACGCCGGGTAATCCAGCGGATGAGCTCCGCTCCGTCCAGCTCCTGGAAGGCAATTACGTTGTCCCTTTCCTTGAGCAGCTTGACGATTTTACGGCGTTCATCAAGCTTGTCGCTATGTACCAAGAACACAATAACAGACGACTCTGTAGGGTGCTTCAAGTACTCCAGCAGACGGTCGATATCATGTTGCAGCTTCCCTTCCTTGCCACCAGCGGCAAATACCGTCTGGTCACGGACTAAAACAAGCTTGCGGGCAACGAAAAATGGCATCGTCTCCGCTTCGAGCACAATCTCGTCCACCAGCGTCTCTGCGGTATCAAACTTCACAACACCCAGCTCGCGTTCTTCCTTATCCAGCAGCTTGTCCGTCAAATAGGTAACGAACTCCTGCATCCGATACCTGTCCTTGCCAAACAGCACATATACCGGGCGAAACTGTCCGCTGTTGATTTCCTTGGCAGCAGTACTGGGATTCATATTCATTGCTCCTTTCCCCCCTGCATCCTAACACATTATGCGCAACAAAGGGATGATGCCGCAAGCGGCTTCATCCCTCTGTCCTTGATAATCTATATAAACATCAGCGATCCGGGTCCATGGTACCCGGTTTACCGCGGATGGTCATAACGAAGATCAAGGCCCTTTCGGCTAATCTCTATGCACTATCATACGTCGAAACCGCTGAAAGTGTGCGTCATTACATCTGTGCTGCATAATCAAATTTTCGTTTCAGTACCGAGGTTGATGTCAACCCGGTAACGCTCAACCGTTCCGTCCTTCGTCAGCACCTCGTATTCAACCGAAGTACTGTCCGCTGTCCAGCCGGTAATCGAAATTTCGCCGTTCTTCGTACGGCCCTCAAACACGGTGCCGCCGGCCGTTTCCTCCACAATAATCAGCTTGCGGTCAGTTACTGCCGCCCGGTAAACAGCGTTTGGCGAAACCCGCTCCTGTTCAGGCTCTGCGCTCGAGGAGGATTCAGCGGCAATCCCCATGTTTCCGTAGCTGCCTGTATTTTCATCATTTTCAGGAACGGCAGCAGAGTAAATTCCTTCCTCCTCTACTGTGTTGTCCTCTGCCATGTTACCATTGTCAGCGGACGTACTGCTTCCGTTTGCTTCTGCGCTGCTTCCGTTATTAAGCGCCGAGGCACTCTCATTCTCACCGCTGTCAGTACCCGGCTGGTCGCTGCTGCTTGGCGGCGAAACCGCTGCGGGTTGTTTGGCCCTGCCGGAAGGGTCTCTGTCAGCGGCATTCCCCGGTGAGCTGTTCGATTCTGCAGCAGGAGGCCTCTTCACCACAGAGCCGCTGTTACCTCCTATATCTTGCCGGGCAGCAGGACGAGAGCCTTCGCTGGATTCACCGCTTTCTGCGGGAGAGGCCGGAGAGCTGTGGTCCTCGTCTGCACCGCTTTGCAATGCGGAACGTTCCTCGCGAGCATCGCTTGAAGTCTCGTTCCCGGAGTCCGCTTGATTGTCTGCAGTGCTGCCTGCGTCAGCACCGCCCATCTGATCCTGCATCGAATAAGGTTCAACAAAATCTGCAGCCTCATCACCTGCTCCGCTATCTGAGCCGCCGGTCCGTGACTCGAGCACGAAGCTCTGCGTGCCCTGGCCGAACCGCTGCGGTTCATAAGTGAACAGGAATAAACCAATGACCAGGCCCGCAGCTGTTACACCGCTTAACCAGCGGATCGAACGGCGTTCGAACCAGCTTGATGACCGGCGTTCAACACGTGAGCGCCCGGAAGTGGACGAGGCCAAGGCTGCCGCCTGCTCGATCTCCAGATCATCGGATGCTTGACTCAGAAGCATGTTCTCCTCACGCATTTGGTCGATCTGTTCGAGCTGCGGAAGAATCGTATCGACCAAGCTATATTTAGGCTGCACTTTTGGCAGATTTGCTAGTTCACCTGACAATCGGTTTAAGCGCTCCATCATGGCTTCGCATTCGGGGCAATGCCTGATATGTTCCGTCAAGTCGGCTGTTTCGCGCTCATCCAGATCTTCATCGAGCTGTCGCTGCATCAATTCCATCACCTCTTGACAAGTCATCCTCGGACACCACCTTTCTGATAATCTTGCAGTAAGCCCTGCAGCTGCTGCCTTGCCCGGAATAAATACGACTTAACAGTATTAAGCGGCAGATCAAGTGAGTCTGCTATCTCATTGTAAGAAAAGTCCTGCAAGTAACGGAGAACAACGACAGCCCGGTGGTGCTCAGGCAGCTTGTCAATTGCCTCACGTACATCTTTGGCCGCATATGTCGAGAGAACCTCCTCTTCGACATCCTGCTTTTCCCGGAAAACCAGTTCATGCTCCTCGATGGAAACCGTCGGCTTACTCCGCCGGAACTTATCGATGCAGATATTGGTCACGATACGCTGAACCCATGTCTTGAACAAAGCCTTTTCTTCGTAGGAATTTATTTTCGTATAAATGCGGATGAGCGCTTCTTGCGCAGCGTCCATCGCGTCCTGTTCATTGCCCAGAATGTAATAGGCCGTCCGGTAGACATGTGTTTCAATCTCGCGCAGCAGGGTAATTAAGGCGTCGCGATCGCCTAATTGAGCGGCTCTGATGAGACCAGGCTCCACCACGAAGGATCCCCCTCTCTTGCAACCTCTCAGACGGAAACACCAGGCAAAAGGTTGCGGTAACAGTCATATGATTTTATAAAAATTTTAGGAATAAAATGGCTGTGGCTCTTAAAGCCCGATTTAGAAAAGCGTAAACAGGCTGCAATTCCTGAAAAGCCAAATAAAACGGACAGCTGCTTGGCGACCGTCCACCTCTCAGCATAACAGAAAAAAAGCCCAGCGTATATGGACACTGGACTGGTAGGAAGAAGAATATTTTGATATGCCTGTCAAATCAAGAGCCGCCCGAAGCCCCTTTCAAGGCTGTTCTGATTTCGATACTGCCTCTTGTAATCTTGTATTGAATTTCGCCCTGTTTGTCCGTTCTGCGGAGCGCAGCACCCGCATCCGTTACCCGCTCTATTACATTCGGGTGGGGATGCCCGTAGAAGTTGTTCCGGCCAACTGATACAACCGCCTCACCAGGCTGCCAGTATGCCAGCCATGCGGCCGAGTTCGAGTGCTTGCTGCCGTGATGGGACAGCTTCATGACATCGACAGAATTCACCTTTGATTCACCGGCAGTCAAGAGGTTGGGCCCGGCTGAATCCCGCCGCTCGGCTGCTATAATAGCCTCCTCGCTCACACTTCCTGAATCGCCTGCAAACAGAAACGTCCGGTCATACAGCTTCCAGAGGAGACTTACGCTGAGCTCATTTTGATCCGGGGCCTCAGGCAGCAACAAGAGCTTCGTGTCTATAGCTGAGCTATCCCCAGCCAGCTCATTCCACACGTGCCTGTCAGGCCAGAGGAAACGAATACTGCTGTCATCATCAGTCTGGTAACCGGGCAGCAGACGGTGGGCAGCCGCCACAGGAATATTTCTGCGGACAGCCGTCTCGAGCAGCTTGCTTGCATCCGGTGATTCCTTGACCGTGCCATTCCAGATGAGCATTCGGACCGGGATTGTATCCAGCACCGCCTGAAGGCCTCCAATATGGTCGGTATCCAGATGCGATACGATCACCGCATCGAGCGTATGGACGCCCCGCTTCATCAATAACGGAACTACCGTGTCTTTGCCTACCTCATAAGGGTCATGTCGCTTCCGCCATTCCTCGCCCGGCCTACGGAAGCTTACCGTTCCTCCTCCGTCTATAAGATAATGCCTGCCTGCAGGAGTCCGGACCAGCACGGCATCGCCTTGCCCCACATCCAGGAAAGAAACTATAGCAGCCTGCTGAAAACGGTCCGGTGTATAGCCATACACGGCTAAACAGACTAGGAGCAGAACAGGTATCAGGGTCGGTCCGCGACCATAAAAAGCGCCCGGTCCTGGCGGATATCTGCCGCCCTGCCGTGCCAGCAGGTTAAATAGCAGTATAAGGGCGGCGTACCACAGGGCTATCCACCAAACCGGCGGCGTTGGCCATATTAACCGCAACAACCTGCCCTTCTCCAGCAAGCCGCCAAGCGCATAGGTCGCGTAATTGGCCCACTCCGCCAGCCAGGCTGCCGCTTTACCCGCCGGAAACCAGATAAGCGAGAGCAGCATTGCAGCAGAGCCTAGCGGAAGCACCAGCATACTGATAAAAGGTACAAGCAGCATATTTGCCGGAAGCGAAAGAAGATGGAACTGATTGAAATAGTAAATCGACAGCGGAAAGCTGACCGCCTGAGCAACCAGGGACACCGCCGCCAGATCCATCAAAGGTCCAAATCTGCCGCCTTTCGGCATCAGGGAACGAACCCGCGGCACACCCAGTATGAGACCTGCGGTCACCGTAAAGGACAGCTGGAAGCTGATTTCTGTCAAATAATACGGATTCCAGGCCAGCATAAGCAGGGCAGCTGCTGCCAGCACATGCAGCCCGTCCTTCAACAGATGATATTTGGCTGCCGCAAGCCCGATGACGGCCATGATACCTGCCCTCATCACAGACGGCTCCGCTCCCGCCATAACAACATATAAAGGTACGGCTGCTATGAGCACCGAGTACATCAGTTCCCGTGTCACCCTCAGCCGGCGCAGCACCCAGCCAAGACCGCCGAGGAATACCGCCACATGGAGGCCTGATATAGCCAGAATATGGGTCAGCCCTAGCTCGGCGAATTGACGGAAGCGCTCGGGGTCAAGGTCATCCCTTATGCCGAGGACCAGCCCCTTCATATACCCCGACTGTTCATCCGGAAACAGACGATCCATCCGGCTGCCCAGCCACTCCCTTGCTGTATCCACATGAGCCATCAGCGCTGCCGTGGAGAGTTGTTCGCGGCCGGTTATCCTCACACCGGCCGCCCCCTTCACCTGTAACAGCCAGTGGATCCGCTGGCTGTACAGATATCGGCGGTAATCGAATCCGCCGATATTGCTGGCCTGCGCCGGCCGTTCCAGCCGGCCGGCCAAGCTGACGCGGTCGCCGCGCTTCCAGCGGGCGGCGACCGCAAGGTCCGGCTCCTCGCTCAGCCGGACCGTTACCTGCATCCGCTCGCGGAGTCCGAGCGGAGCCTCACCTCGGACGCGGGCGGAATGGACCGCCGCGCGGAAGGAAACGCGGTCACCGTCAATCCGGACCGCGGATACAATCGTTGCCTCCACCGCTGCTTCCGGTGGGGCTCCGGCCTCGGCCGCCTCTGTCCAGAGGCCGAGGCCCGTTACATTGCGGGCGTCGGCCCATAGGCGCTCGCCCGCAGCCAGCGCGAAGGCGGCGAGGCATGCCGCCGCCAGCGGACGCGACAGCCTGCCGACGGCCAGCAGCGCCAGCAGCCACAGCAGAAGCGCAGCTCCCGCAAGCAGCAGGCCGCGCATGTCTAAAGCGGCGGCTGCCGAGCTGCCGCCGACATAGCAGACGGTAAACCAGATAATCGGCCTTCGATTTAGCTCCGGCACTATTATAACCCCTCTCTCTATCTGAGATTTTGGCCCTTAAAAAACAAAAAAAGAACCCCCTTGTATGCATACAAGGAGGTTCTTCCTCAACTTATAAAACCTGCTCTATTCAATTTGCAGCTGATTAAAGAAAGGGACAGTCCTGCCAGCTTATGGCGCAGTTATCCCTGCTGTCTGATCCGGCGGCACATAGCCGGTCATGTGACGGAAGGCTAAGCCCTTCTGCTCCATCAGCCAGTTCACCTTATCGCTATCCTTCGGATAAGCGCGGTGGTATATAATTTCCTGCACTCCGCTGTTCGCCAGCATGTTGGCGCAGGTCCAGCAGGGCTGGTCTGTCACATACACCGTAGAGCCCTCCCGGTCAATCCGGTCTGTGAACAGCAGCAGATTCTGTTCGGCGTGGATCGTCCGGATGCACCGTTCCTTCTTAACCATCTGCTCAACGCCGTCCACAACGGCTAGCTCATACTGCTCCGCAATCATACAGCCTGCCTCTGAGCAATCCGGCACACCGGACGGCGCCCCGTTGTAGGCTGTCCCCAGCAGCTTCTTGCCCTGAACCAAAACAGCACCGACATGGCGTCTGGTGCATCTTGACCGAGTTGAAACCATATAAGCAATATCCATAAAATAAGTGTCCCAATCCTTGCGGACATTGGTTGTGCTTGACATCCCGTTTCTTCCTTTCCATTAAAACCGGCCCTGCTCCGCCTTCGCGGCCAGACTTCAGACAGTTGGCTGGAGAATCCTCCGCCCCGCCTGATCCGTTATGCAGCCATTATACCCGAATCGCAAACGGAATGCACAAGGCTTCAAGTCTATGACGGGACAATACCATCGTTAACGGAAGTCTCCGCTTATCCTGCAGCGTTATGCCTGGCTGGCCTGGATCGCCTGCTCGAGGTCATGCAGAATGTCCGCGATGCCTTCAGTGCCGATCGACAGACGAATCATACCAGGCGATACACCTGCAGCAACCTGCTCGTCTTCACCCAGCTGCTGGTGTGTTGTGCTGGCCGGATGAATAATCAGAGACTTCGAATCGCCAACGTTGGCCAGATGAGAGAACAGCTTAACCGAATGAATCAGCTTCTTACCCGCTTCAAGACCGCCTTTGATGCCGAAGGTCAAAATTGCGCCCTGTCCGGTCGGCATGTACTTCTGGGCCAGCTTGTAGGACGGATGGCTTTCGAGTCCCGCATAATTCACCCACTCCACCGCTTCGTGGTTCTCCAGATACCGGGCCACCTGAAGGGCATTGCTGCTGTGCCGTTCCATCCGTAAATGAAGGGTTTCAAGACCTTGGAGCAGCATGAAAGAGTTAAACGGCGACAGTGCGGCTCCCATATCACGCAGCAGCTGAACACGCGCTTTAATAATATAGGCAATCGGTCCAACCGCATCCGTGTAGACAACCCCGTGATAACTTGGATCAGGTGTCGTAAGTCCCTCGAATTTACCGCTTGCTTTCCAATCAAATCTGCCCCCGTCCACGATGACGCCGCCAATCGACGTGCCGTGACCGCCAATGAATTTGGTTGCCGAGTGGACCACGACATCTGCTCCATGCTCAATCGGACGACATAGATAAGGACTTGGAAAGGTGTTGTCCACAATCAGCGGGATGCCATGCTCATGAGCGATTGCTGCCACAGCGGCGATATCAAGCACATCCCCCTTCGGATTGCCGACCGTCTCGGCATAGAGCGCTTTCGTTTTCTCTGTAATTGCCGCCCTGAAGTTGTCCGGATTCGACGGATCAACGAAATTCACCTTGACGCCAAGCTTAGGCAGTGTCATGGAGAACAGATTGTAAGTTCCGCCATACAGGCTGGCAGCCGAAACCACCTCATCTCCTGCCCCGGCGATGTTCAGAATAGCATATGTAATCGCCGCTTGCCCGGAAGCAACCGCGAGTGCAGCAGGCGCTCCTTCAAGCTCCGCTACCCGCTTCTCAAATACATCCGTTGTAGGATTCATCAGACGCGTATAGATGTTTCCGAATTCCTTGAGTGCGAACAGATCGGCAGCATGGTCCGTATCCTTGAAGCCGTATGAAGTAGTCTGATAGATCGGCACGGCACGGGACATCGTTGTCGGGTCGATCTCCTGCCCGCCGTGGACGGCCAGCGTGTCCAAGCTTGGTTTACGTTGTTCCTTCATATCAACCTCTCCTTTGTTGTTCCTTGTTAACGCTATCATCTATTATTCTCGCATAAGACATACAGGACCACAACAATAATGTCATTCGTTGTCAGGTCTTACCCCTTTTTCAAGTCTCGGTTAGGGAACGGCTGTAACCAGCTCCCTCAGCTTGGCAAGCATCTTGGGACCGATTCCCTTCACACGGGTTATATCATCCACAGAGCGGTATAATCCGTTTTGCTGCCTGTCCTCTACAATAGCCTTCGCTTTGGAGGGCCCGATTCCAGGCAGCTCCTGAAGCTGTTCGGCAGTCGCACGGTTCAGATTCAGTCTGTCATCCTCAACTGCGGCTTCCGGAGCACCAGCAGTTTTCGCAGCATTACCCTCTGCTGCATCCGCTACGACAGCAGTGCCCGTATTTCCGCTTTCCCCGTCTGCCTGCTTGGATATGCCGCTCTCACTGTCTGCTGTACCGGCACCTGTTCCCCCGCTGGATTCGGCAGCTGCAGGCTTATTCTGCGAAGAATTTTCTTCCCCTGCCCCGCGGACGGCACCTGACACCCCTCCGCTTGTCCCGCTGCTCGTTACGCCGCCGCTGCCGTTTACGGACGCCTCCCCGCTCCCCCCGTTCATGGCCTGCAGAGATGCCTCTAACCGTACATTTGCCGGCTCCCAGGGCGGCAGACCGCTGTCATCCCCCGCGAAGAGCGCATTCCACAACAGAACACCACCTGTCAGGGCCATACCGGCCACAAGCAGCAGCCCGCCAGACGATAACCGTTTCATCAATCTGCACACTCTCCTTCTATCCTAATTTTAATTTACAGAAACTTACATACAAACTTATCAATTACGCTCCTGTGACAAAAAAAAGCCGGAATGCTGGACGAACCGCAGCTCATAGTGTAGTTAGAGCACCATACTACCCTTTATGAAAGGGAGAGATCCTAATGAAAGTAAGCTTCATTGGAACCGGCAGCATGGGCAGCATCCTGATCGACTCGTTCGTCCGCTCAGGCGCCTTGGAGCCATCACAAATTACCATCAGCAACCGTACCTTCGCCAAAGCCGAACAGATTGCCGTGCGGCACCCCGGCATGCGGGCTTATCCTGACAACGTCGAAGCAATCGCGGGAAGCAACCTTATTTTCCTCTGCATCAAGCCGCTGGAATTCAAGAGCGTCATAGACGAAATAAGGGCCAGCGTGCAGCCGGAACAAATGATCATTTCGATCACGAGTCCAGTGCTTCTGGCCCATCTGGAGGAATGGCTGCCCTGCAAGGTAGCAAAGGTCATTCCAAGTATTACGAATTTGTCGCTTAGCGGCGCTTCACTGTGCATGTACAGTGCACGCGTGCTGATGGAGGAACGGCAAATGCTTGAAGGCCTTCTCTCCCACATCAGTGAACCGATCCGGATTGACGAGAAATATACTCGTATTGTGTCGGATCTCTCCAGCTGTGGTCCTGCGTTCATGGCTTTTCTTCTGCAGCAGTTCGTCGATGCCGCCGTGGAGGAAACCGGTATTGACCGTGATGAAGCGGTGCGCCTGGCAAGCAATATGCTGCTAGGAACCGGCCAGCTCCTGACTGAAGGCGGAATGACGCCTGAAACTTTGCAGAACCGGGTCTCCGTTCCCGGCGGGATTACCGCCAAGGCTCTCACAATGCTAAGCAACGAGCTGGATGGCGTCTTTCAGCGGCTTATCAAGACCACTCATGCAAAATTTAGAGAAGATCTGGAGAAGGTTGACCAATCCTTTACCGTCATCAGGTAGACTGCGCCCTCGCTCTGGCCGGAGCAGCTGTGTTCGGGAGGCGTCCGCACTATAGGCATCCCAGCCGCCCACAGCCCGCTTCGAGCCGGAGCCTTAAAGCGCGTCTGCGCGATTCTGCCTGGTCGTTATGTTAATTCGCTACGATATTAACCAGCTTGCCTTTTACGGTTATAACTTTGCGGATGGTCTTGCCGGCTGTTGCCTCCTGCACCTTCGCGCTTTCCTTGGCAATGCGCTCCATCTCCGCTTCCTCCGTATCAGCAGCGATGGCGATACGGTCCATGATTTTACCGTTGACCTGCACCACGATCTCAACCTCCTGGTCCACCGTCCACTTCTCCTCGAAGGTCGGCCAAGCCGCATAGGTTATCGTCTCCGTGTGCCCCAGCTTCTCCCAGAGCTCTTCCGTAATATGCGGAGCAACCGGTGACAGCAGCTGCAGGAAGTCTTCCAGCGCCTTGCGAGGCAGCTCATCCGCCTTATATGCTTCGTTCACGAAGATCATCATCTGGCTGATTGCGGTGTTAAAGCGCAGATGCTCATAATCTTCCGTTACCTTCTTAATCGTCCGGTGCCAGGTCCGCTTGAACGACTCACTGCCCTCCCCGTCCGTGATTCTGCTGTTCAGCTCACCGTCTTCTCCAATGTACAGCCGCCATACACGGCTCAAGAAGCGGTAAGAGCCTTCCACGCCGTTCGTGTTCCAAGGCTTGGTCGCTTCAAGAGGACCCATGAACATCTCATACATACGCAGCGTATCAGCGCCGTACTCATTGACGATGTCATCGGGATTGATGACATTGCCCCGGGATTTACTCATCTTCTCGTTGTTCGTTCCGAGAATCATGCCCTGATTAACAAGCTTATGGAACGGCTCCTTCGTAGCAACCACACCGAGATCATACAGCACCTTATGCCAGAAACGGGCATAGAGCAGGTGAAGCACGGCATGCTCTGCTCCGCCGATGTACAGGTCAACCGGGAGCCACTGCTTCTGCTTCTCCGGTGAACAGATTTCCTTATCATTGTGCGGATCAATGAACCGCAGGTAATACCAGCAGCTTCCCGCCCACTGAGGCATTGTATTCGTCTCCCGGCGTGCCTTCATGCCTGTTTCGGGATCAACCGTGTTCACCCAGTCTTCTGCATTGGCAAGCGGGGACTCGCCCGTGCCGGATGGCTTGAATTCATCTACCTCAGGCAGCAGGAGCGGCAGCTCGGATTCCGGAACCGGCTTCATTGTGCCGTCTTCCAGATGCAGGATCGGAATCGGCTCACCCCAGTAACGCTGACGGCTGAACAGCCAATCACGCAGGCGGTACGTAACTTTGCCCTTGCCCTTGCCTTCCATCTCGAGCCATTCAATCGCCTTCGCGATAGCCGCTTCATTCGTCAGGCCGTTCAGGAAGTCCGAGTTCACATGAGGGCCGTCGCCGGCATAGGCTTCTTTCGTCAGATCGCCGCCTTCAACAACCTCCACAATCGGCAGGTCGAACTGCTTCGCGAATTCCCAGTCGCGCTGGTCATGTCCCGGAACCGCCATAATAGCGCCGGTGCCATAGCCTGCAAGCACATAATCGGCGATCCACACTGGAACCTTCGCCCCGCTGACCGGATTGATAGCGTAAGCGCCGGTAAATACGCCGGTCTTGTCCTTCGCCAGATCCGTCCGCTCCAGATCACTCTTGCGGGCAGCGGTTTCCTGGTAAGCCTCGACAGCAGCGCGCTGCTGTTCAGTTGTGATGCGGGCAACAAGCTCATGCTCAGGAGCCAGCACGCAGTAGGTCGCACCGAACAGCGTATCCGGTCTTGTCGTGAAGACGACGAGGCTGTCCTTGTCATGCCCTTCAATGGCAAATGTAACTTCGGCGCCCTTCGACTTGCCGATCCAGTTGCGCTGCATATCCTTGATGCTCTCCGACCAGTCAAGCTCCTCCAGATCCTCCAGCAGCCGCTCGGCATAATCGGTGATCTTCAGTACCCATTGGCGCATCGGACGGCGCACAACAGGGTGGCCTCCGCGCTCGCTCTTGCCGTCAATGACCTCCTCATTCGCCAGCACCGTACCCAGCGCTTCACACCAGTTAACCGGCACCTCTGCCACATAGGCAAGGCCCTTCTTGTACAGCTGGATGAAGATCCACTGCGTCCATTTATAATATTCCGGATCTGTCGTGCTGATCTCGCGATCCCAATCATAGGAGAAGCCCAGCGACTTAATCTGGCGGCGGAAGTTGTTGATATTGAAGACGGTAAAATCACGAGGATGCTCGCCTGTGTTGAGCGCATGCTGCTCGGCGGGAAGACCGAACGCATCCCATCCCATCGGATGCAGTACATTATAGCCGCGCATCCGCTTATAACGCGATACGATATCGGTCGCCGTATAGCCTTCCGGGTGGCCGACATGCAGCCCTGCTCCTGAAGGATACGGAAACATGTCCAGTGCATAAAATTTCGGCTTCGCCGGATCCTCGGTTGTAGCGAATGTCTTGTTTTTATCCCAGTACTGCTGCCACTTTGGTTCTATTACTAACGGATTGTAGCCTTGCCTCTGATTCTCACTCATTGGAATCATTTGCCCCCTTATTATCAGCAAAAAAACCTCTCATCCATAGCGTAAACCGCTAGGGACGAGAGGTTGATTTTCCCGTGGTACCACCCTAGTTAGCAGATGCATGCTTTGCCCCTGCTCACTCGTTCGTCCTTATCGCGGACTAACGGCACGGCTGTCTGCCAGGTTAACGGCAGTTCACCGATGCAGCTCAAAGGCGAGTTCGTCTCGCTACCGGTTCGGCTCGCACCTGCCGCCGACTCTCTGATCCGGATGACCGAAAGTACTACTCCTTCTCTCAGCTGAATTATAGATAAAAAATGTTAGTTCGATTATAAAAAAAGGCGAACCCTGCTGTCAAGCATCATGCATGCAGCGGGTACAGCTTACTTGTAAGCCACAAAGAACAACCGCTCGCTCTTCTCATCCGGTTCGTTCCAGCTAAAGTCCGCATAAACCTCGATTCGTCCGAAGCCAGCCCGGTCCAAGGCTCCGCGCAGCCACGCCTGCTCATAGGCCCGCTGCACATGCGTCTCTTCAAACCGGACATAAGAGGCATCCCGTGCCGTTCCCTCCCGGGCAAAGATCGTCAGGTGATGCTCAATTTCCAGCCGCTTCTTCTCGAGCTCGCTTGTCCATATATAAGCGACATCCCGTTCATCCAGCGTAAAGGGCTGCTCATCGGCATACCTTTGAAGCGTGAGTGGCGTATGTACATCAAAGAGGAATACCCCGCCCTCCTTCAGCCCTTTGAATGTAGAGCGGAAAGCGGACTCGACATCCTCCTCCTCAAGCAGGTAGTTGATGCAGTCACAGAAGGAAACGACCGTATCCACCGGCTCGGGCAGCTCCCAGTCCCGCATATCCTGCTGCAGCCAGCGGATGGAACCGGCATTCGAGGCAATGGCCTGGCGCGGCGACTCCTCCCATTTGCTTCGGGCAACCGTCAGCATATCCGCTGACAGGTCAATGCCGTAAACATGGAAGCCGGACCGGGCAAGCGGGATCGAGATACTGCCTGTACCACAGCCGAGGTCCACCACCGTCTCCGGCATGCTTCCCCGCTGCCAGCACTCTCTGGCGAACCTCAGCCACTCGGGATAAGGCATTTCCTCCATCAGCCGGTCATAAACCGACGCGAATTGCTTGTAAGCGCGCATAGTGCCTCCACCTCAACCGGTAGTCACCGAGCTGTTATGAACTCCCGGTACTCTTAATTCTATTATTTGTCCCCTACTTCAGGTCTGCTATCGTTGAGATGCGTCCAACTACCCTTCTGCTGAATAAGCCCGTCACGCATCAGCTTCCCCATTGCCCGCTTGAAAGCAGATTTGCTGATGCCGAACTTCTGCTTGATTATGTCGGCCGGCGTCTCATCTGAGTATGGCATAGCCCCATTCGGGCGCTCACGCAAAAAAGCAAGGATCCGCTGCGAATCCTCCAGCCTGCCTACCTCTTTACGCTGAAACATAGACAGATTGACACGGCCATCCTCGCGAATAAAGGTGATCCGCGCTTCAGCCTTCTCACCAAGCCGGAGCGGATGAGACCGTTCCGCTGTGGGAATAAGCCCATATACTCCGAATCCGGTCACGCCTCCTTCGACGATCACGAACGAGCCAATCTGCAGAGTCTTGGTTACCCAGCAGGTGACCCACTCATTATGCCAGGATGCAGGTGCCGGAAACACTAGCGGTCCCAGCTCATCCTCGCCGGCAGTCTTGGCAACCAGCCGGCCAGCCTTGTCATGCGCCATCCGGACATACACCTCGTCGCCGACAACCGGTCTGAGCTCATGCGCCTCCGGCAGCTCAGCATTTGGCAGCAGCAGCTGCCTTCCCAGCCCCATTTCAAGGAAGCATCCATAGCGGGGGTGGGTGTCCGCAACCGCCAGACGGGCAACCTCGCCAAGCGTCAGATAAGGCCTGCGCATGGTAGCGGCCAGCCGGTCTTCGGTGTCGAAGTAGAGGAAGACCTCCACTTCATCCCCCGGCTGGGGCCGCTCTCCTGTAATTTCATTGTAGTGAAGCAGAACATCCTGCTCGCCGTCGGTCAGAAAATAGCCGTTAGGCGGTACCTCCCGTGCGGTCAGCAGCTTTACGATCGTGCCCGCGGTCAGCGTCATGCAAATTCCACAACCTTGGCATCCGACCAGAGACGTTCCAGATTATAATATTCGCGTTCATCCCTATGGAATATATGCACCACGACATCCCCCAGGTCAAGCAGCACCCATCTTGCCGTGTCGGTGCCTTCGATTCCTTTCACACGGGCACCCTTCTCTTCAGCCCGCTTCTTGATTTCAGTCGTGATGGACAGCACCTGTGTATCAGAGTTACCGTGGCAAATTACAAAATAGTCCGCTACAAGCGAAATACCCTGCAGGCCGAGGGCCACGATTTTCTGAGCCTTTTTGTCTTCCGCCGCATCCACGACCGTCTGCATTAATTCATTAGGTTGTATCGTCATACATCAGCCTCCTCTTTAAGAGTCATTATTAGATCATTTCGGGCAAGCACAGTCAGCGGAAAGATCCGTTTGCCTCTTTCGATAAGAAACGAGAGCGTAGAATCAAATCCGGCGATCAGTGCCCTTTCTAAACTATCTTTGGCCAATTCACGAATCTTATCCACTCCGGGAAATTCACGTCCCGGCTCAATGTAATCGGCCAGGCACACGACCTTGTCCAGCATGGTCATCTTTTCCCGGCCAGAGGTATGATACCGGATTGCGTCAAGTACCAGCGGATCGGTAATGCCATAGTCACGTTCGGCAACAACAGCTCCGACAAAGGCGTGCCACAGCTCCTTATCCTGCGTCAGCAGCGGCTCAAGCTCCGGGTTGCCGCGCATGATCTCTTCCATCGTATCGGTACGCCAGTACTTGGCCACATCATGAAGAATGGCCGCCAGATCAGCCTGCTGCTCATCAACCCCGTACCGCTTAGCCAGCTCGACTGCTGTCTGCATGACGCCAAGCGTATGGTTCCAGCGCTTCTCGGGCATCTGGGCTCTGACTGACTCCATCAGTTGATTACGATCCATATAAATCATTCCTCATAATATATTCATACACAGAGTCAGGAACAAGGAATCGGATGGAGCGACCTTCCGCTCTTCGCTGCCGGATATCTGTGGATGAGATTTCCATTTGAGGCATACCGGCAATTTTAACCTTCTCCCTTAACGGGTATGGAAGCGCGGATACATCAGCCGGATATCCCGGCCGGTCGAAGCCGATGAAGCTTTCTAGCCGGTCAGCCAGCTCCGATACCCGATGCCATTTAGGCAGATCGCCTACCCTGTCACCGCCAATAATATAGGAAAATACCGTCCCCGGCCACTGCTCCTGCAGAGCTGCAACCGTATCGACCGAGTATGAAACCCCGCCGCGGTCTAGCTCCATGTCCAGCACCCGGAAATTCGGATGGCCTTCCGCCGCGAGCTGTACCATCTCAAAGCGCACGCGGTTTGATGCGTCCGGACCGCTGCTTTTGAGCGGCGGGGTTGCGGCAGGGATGAACCATATCTCGTCCAGTCCGAAGACGTCTCTCGCCGTCTCGGCGGCCAGCAGATGTCCGTTGTGGATCGGGTCGAACGTACCGCCCATGATTCCTGCTCGAAGCATCAGCTAATTCGTCCTCCCTTGTACCTTCCCGTGTTATGGAAGTTCAATGGTTTTATTTTCTTTGGACTCCTTGTACAGCACAATTGTCTTGCCAATCACTTGGACAAGCTCAGCACCGGCCCCTTCCGCCAGCTCTGCGCCGACTGCCTTGGGATCGTCGAAATTGTTGTTCAACACGGATACTTTAATGAGCTCACGAACCTCCAGCGCTTCCTCGATATGACGGATCAGATTTTCATTCGTTCCGCCTTTGCCGACCTGGAAGATCGGGGTCAAATGATGGGCCATGGAACGCAGATAGCGTTTTTGTTTACCTGTCAGCATGGATGTGTGCATCCTTCTTTCATCTAAGTTGTAGGACCGAGCGCTTCCAGCACGGTTTCCCGCATCGCTGCGACCGGTGCCGGCTTGCCCGTCCAGTATTCGAACGCATACGCGCCCTGGTTTATAAACATGCCTAGACCGCCATGAATCCGGCAGCCTGCCTGTTCGGCTTCCTGAAGAAACCGGGTTTTCATCGGATTGTATATAATTTCGCTTGCTACGGCACCGGACCTGATCCACCCCGGCTGGATATCCATCGGCACGCCCTCCGTTAAAGGTGCCATACCGACAGAGGTGGTATTGATAATAATATCCGCTTTGCGGCATACCGCTTCAGCCCCGTGCTGGCCAACTGCGCGGATGTCCGCCTCTGCAGCAGCTGAGCCTGCCAGCTCCATTGCTCGCTCGACTGTACGGTTGACTATTGTAATAGAAGCCGGCTGTTCCTTCAACAGGGCATGCAGAATGCCGCGTGCAGCGCCCCCTGCTCCTAGCAGAACGATCCGCCTTCCGGCAAGCTCAGGCTCAGCCTCTTCCTTCAGCGACCGGACATAGCCGATCCCATCTGTATTATATCCGGTAAGCTGTCCATTATCGTTCACGATCGTGTTGACCGCACCTGCTGCCTTCGCGCTGTCATCGATGGCGTCCAGGTGCTTCATGATATCCACCTTGTGCGGTATTGTCACATTAATTCCCCGGATACCCATCGCACGTACTCCCTGAATGAAACCGCCAAGCTGCTCGGTCTTAACGTGAAAGGCAGCGTAAATCCCATTCACACCTGTTTCACGGAAGGCGCGATTCATCATAACCGGCGATTTGGAATGACGGATCGGATCACCGATCACACCATATACCGTGGTATGGCTGTCCACCTTGTTCCCCATTAATGCCTGGTCTGCCATCAGCCTCTCCCCTTTGGCTTTAAGCTTAGATCACACAGCGGTCCCTCTCGAATCCCGGCTATACGAGTGCATCGCGCAGCAGAACCTTGACACCCTTGGGCGCATAGACATCGACTTCCGCCCCTTGACTGCTGTTCGCATGAATCCAGCCGAGACCGGAGATGAAAATATCGGTGTCGCTGCCGCGCGGAATGCGCAGCGAGTGCCTTGTCCAGTCCGGAATCTCCTCGAGCTCAGCTGATGACGGAGGAGCAAGCAGCTCTCCCTTATGCTCGGCATAGAGCTCATCCGCCCGCTCCAGCTTCGTCCGGTGCACCTTCATAGCTGGAGAAATATATACGGTGAACGATTGAGGCGCTCCCGACACAAAATCAAACCGGGCGATGGCGCCAAAAAACAGCGACTGCCGCTCATTCAGCTGATAGACAAGCGGCTTCAGCGGTTTTTCGGGCAGCAGGGACTGCAGCACCCTTCTCGGCACCAGCTCGGTCAGCCTGGATGGATAAACTATTCCCGGTGTGTCGATGATGGACTTGCCGTCCTCGAGCGGGATATGAACGGCATCCAGCGTTGTTCCCGGATATCTGGAGGTTGTCAGCTCCCGTTCGAGGTCGCTGTAATCCCGGATCAGCCGGTTAATGAGCGTCGACTTGCCGACGTTCGTCGCACCTACAACATAGATGTCGCGCCCTTTCCTGAATTCATCCAATGCCTCCAGCACATGATCAAATCCGCTGCCGCGCATGGCGCTGCAAAGGACAACGTCCTCAGTCCGCAGTCCCGCTTCCTTGGCCTTCTGCTGTACCCAGTTGCGGATGCGGTTCAGATTAACCGACTTCGGCAGTAAATCCGTCTTGTTCACGACGAGCAGCACAGGGTTGTTGCCCACAAACCGCTGCAGACCCGATATCAGGCTGCCTTCAAAATCAAACAGATCCACGATGTGTACAACCAGGCTCTTGGTAGCAGCAATGCTGCCGAGCAGCCGTAAAAATTCATCCTGATCAACCGTAACCGATGACGCATCATTATAGTTTTTGATCCGGAAGCAGCGCTGGCATATTACAGGCTCCCTCTCGAGCGCGGCCTGCGGAATGTAGCCCGGCTTGTCCGCGGTTTCCGTCTGCAGCGCTATTCCGCATCCGGCGCATGAATCCTTCTCTTGATTGGTAGACATATGAATGTCCGTCACTTCTTGTCCTCCTTGGGCCATAGTCCTTTCTTACGCAGCTTGGACAAGGCATACTTCTCAATCCTTCTGTTAATGCGGGTCATAAACCCTTCATCCTTGGGTGCAATAGGGGTGACAAGTATGGTGTAGAGCCCCATTCGTTTGCCCCCCAGCACATCCGTAAGCATCTGGTCGCCGATGACCACTGTGTGCTCTGCGGACAGTCCCAGGACGGCAAGCGCCTTATGAAAGGCTCTATTGGCCGGCTTTCTGGCCGCATGGATAAATGGAATGCCAATCGGCTGGGCAAACTTCGATACCCGGGTCTGATTATTGTTTGAAACAATGACGACCTTGAAGCCCGCAGCCCGCACCCGGTCGAGCCACGCAACAAGCTCCGGAGTCGCAATCGGGTCCCTTGCTCCTACCAGCGTGTTGTCCAAATCCGTAATAATACCCTTGACGCCATTCTTCTTCAGCACATCAAGATCGATATCATATATCGTATTTACCAGCATATGCGGTAAAAGCCATTCGAACATTCTGTCGACTCCTTCATTTTGCGCTGTTCCGCCTGCCGTTGTCATGGTCATGAAAGCACAGCAGGGAAAAACAGCCAATATGCTGCCATTATACGAAAAACTATATCATATAAGGGGAAGCCGTTGCAAAATGCCAAATCAAAAATTATTACTGGCTGCCTGTTCGTTTGAAGCTTAACCTTACCGGGCTTCAAATATGCTGTCATCCAACAGAGGAAGGGCTGATTATGCCGCCTTGACGGCAAAATCAGCCCCTCTACCATTAATTGTTTTCCCAATGCTTCATTAGCTGAAGCCTCACATCACCCGACATGCTCCCGTGCCGCTCTCATGCGGACAGCAGCACGTTCGGCTTCTTCACGGGATGATTCTACCGCACTGTATTTGGCCCTCTCGAACAAGGCCAGTATCTCTTCAAGCTCACCGGCAAGCGAGCTTCTCTCCCGCGACCATCTTGCGAAGGACTCGCGCAGCGTCTCGTTGTCGCTGCGGTCAAGACCATGCTTGCGGCAGTAGCGGAGGAATCTCTCCATTTCATAAACAATCAGCTGATTGCCGGACAATGAACGGACCCGGAACTGGTAGAGCATAGCTGCGGCCTTGTGTCTGCCGAAGAAGGCCGCACAGCCGAGCACAAGCGCAAGCCCTGTCATGCTCCAGACGAGCGGGATACCGCCGCCCTCGGTCTCTGCATCCGCAGGAGCGGCGGGCTCTGTTTCTTCCGGCTGTGCAACCTCTTCTGTTTCCGGCGCGTCAGCCGGCAGGCTGTACGGATATGTGAAGCCTGCAGTCGGCTCAAACGGCACCCAGCCGTAGCCTTCAAAGTAGACCTCCACCCAGGAATGCGCATCCGCATTCCTGACCGTATACGTTCCGCTCCCGCTCGGATTAAATTCCTGTGCATATTCAGGGATACCCGAATAGAATTCCACCGGCATTGTACCCGGTGAATATCCCTTAACCCACCTTGCCGGAATCCCCAGGGAACGGGTCATGACAGCAAGTGCAGTGGAATAATAATCACAGTATCCTTCCTGTACCTCGAACAGGAAAGCATCCACAAAATCGGCGCTAGTCCTAAGGCTGGTATCGGGTGTGTTCGTATATTGAAAATTGCTTTTCAAATAGCTTTCAAGCAGTCTGACCCGGTCATAATCATTCTCAGCGTCGGCCGTAATTTCATGCGCCAGCTCCTGAACCCTTGCCGGAATCTGCGGCAGCTGCGTATACTCGGACAGCAGATTAAGATTCCGGACAGGGCCAGCCTTCTGAAGCTTCTCCTCATCCAATACCGGCACCTCGGAGACAAGGCTATAGGTATCAGGATAAGGCGTTCTGTCCGAACGGGGCCACCGGAGCTCGCCGGATTGGCTGAACCAGGCAAGCGAGTACGGAATGCCGCCCTCCTCCCCGTCAATAGAACGGATCGAACGAATAGTTGCCGCTCCGAACAATACCGGGTACCAATCTTCACGGATCATGGTTATGGTCTGGGTAATCTCCTCTGTCTCCACCTTCAGGCCATCCAGCTGAGAGGGCAGCTGCTCTCCCATTGTTAATCCTGAGACAGCACGCTCATTGTTCTCTGCGCTGCTTTCTTCCCATCCGGAGCCTGTATAGAAGTTCTTGGTTTCGCCGCGCCAGTAGCTTCGCTTGGTTGTGGTTACCGTCATGACTTCCGAATAATCGAATTCAAAACCTCCGCCAAGCTCGCCATCCTCCCGGCTGTAGCCTGACCTGGTATCCTGATTCCGTTCCACGGGCATCCTGGCTTCCAGCTTCTCACCGACAAATGAGGGCACGGTCTTCCCTTTCGCTTCCATCCAAACGGTGTACGGATCCTTCAGGATCGGCTGGATATTCGGGACAAACAGGCCGGAGGCCATCACGATGCCAAGCACAAACACAACCGAGACAATAAAGGTCAGCGGGTATTCGAGTATATGCCGCCAGGATTCCGGATGCTTCTGCTTAAAGCGGCTGTAGTGTTCGGCCACAAACCAGGCCAGCCCCACAAAAATCGACCAGGCTATTTCGTCCCAGAGATAAATCGGTGTAAAGGAATCCAGAACGGCAAGCGACAGCATACAAGCGCCCACAAAGATCGTTACCTGCAGACGAGTGCGCGTGAAGGCCCCCGCGAAGAGGAACAAGGCCAGAACTGGAGCTGATATCCATATGAACGGATCCAGCTGTCCGAATACATACGAGAACCAGTCACGCCAAGCCTCCAGGCCATCAGCTGCGCCCGGCATGGGCTGCCAATGGAAATCGCTGTACCTGATATTCAGATACAGCATGACGATAATGTGAAGCGGCAGCCTCAACCATCTCGGCGCTGGAACAAGCCACTCGATTATTACACCGGCAATCAGGATGCCATGCACGATAGCGTAGGTTTCATCCCACCAGTAATCATCGAGGCTGTCAAACCACTGCCAGAGCAGAATGGCTGCAAACAAATGCGCGAGCTTGCCGTATCCGTCACGGAATAAGGCTGACAAGAAGGAACGTGAAGTGCGCATCAGACAGCACCTCCTTCCAGTACAACAGGCAGTTCCTGCAGCTGACGGATCTGGTAGACCGGCCAGCCCTTCATCCGGAGGATCTGCTGCCACTCCTGCTGCCCCCTGCCACTTCCTGACTCAGAGCCCTGCACGTGAAGCATTACCGGTGACATCCCAGTTCGGTCAAGCCACTGCATGGATCGAACCGCTTCCTCTCCGTGATGCGGAGTCACGAGAATAACCGAGGAGCCGTTAGGCAGCATAGCTGAAGCTTCACGGAGCGAACGGTACAGCCCCGCTTGACCATCAGCCTGCACGCCCACAAGATGATTCATGATGGCCTTGCGCTGATCGGTATTCGAACGGGGCTGAAAACCGACAGCCGCCGCGCCAAGCGATACCATGCCCATTGCGGTCTCGCGCCGCATGCCGTACTCAAACAGCGAGGCTGCTGCAGACACCGCTAATTCAAACTGGTCGGCACTGCCGTACGCAGCTGCACAGCGGTCAAGCACCACCACGGTGCGAGGTACCGATTCACGCTCAAACTCCTTGGACTTCCACTCCCCTGTTTTCGCAGTGGCATTCCAGTGAACGCGGGATAACCGGTCGCCGTAATGGTAGTCTCTCACTCCGTTTAACTGCGTCGTTTCCTTCGCCGACCGGCTGACTGCAGCATTGGCATAGGGCCCTCTCAGACCATAGCGCAGCAGGGACCAATTCCGGATGGGAACGGTCTGAGGCAGTACCGTAAACGACAGCTCTGACTGAAAGGTCCCCTTATGCTCAAACAAGCCGAAGATGTCGCGCGTCACACATTCTGAGCCGGTAAAGGTATACCGTCCCCGCTGCAGCGGCGGTGTGGAGTAGCGGACAGTCCCCGTCCGTTTCATATCCGGAACAAAAGAAGACTCAAACTGCATGCATTGGCCGTTCTCGCGCTGCAGTCTGTCATGCACAAGCACATAAGGGATCGGCCAGAAGCCCGGTATCCGGACAGCCAGCTTCACGTCCAGCCTGGTTCCCGACGTGAGCACATTGTCGCTCGAGCCGCCGATTCCGCTGATGGAGCGGCTGCCCTTCACATGGGCGATGCCGCTGTATTTGCCAAGCACAAGATAAAGAATGAGTACATTTACCATGCAAAAAATCATAAAGGATGCCTTGCCGCCCTGAAATAATAGATACAGCGAACAGCATACGTAGATGAGGGCCGTCAGGCGCCACCTCATCACCATGGCTCTGGCGGTGTCCATTCTTAACGCTCCAAGCGGACCGGCACGGTCGTCTGTTCAATTACTTGCCTGATGATCTCATCCTGGGTGACTCCGTTCATCCGGGCTTCCGTGTGCAGGATGATCCGGTGGCCGAGCACATGTCCCGCAAGCTCCTTGACGTCATCGGGAATGACATAGTCGCGCTGCTTAATAAAAGCGTGTGCCCTTACGGCCGCCATCAGTGAGATGGCCGCACGCGGACTCGCGCCAAGATGAACGCCCGAATGCTCTCTCGTGCCGCGCACCACTCGCACCAGATAGTCACCGACCGCCTCATCCACGTGAACACGCCTAACCTGTTCCTGCATATTGACGATATCGGCCATGGAGGCTACCTGCGTAGCTCTGGCGGAAGCCTGGTCCGCATAGCTGTTCATGATCATACGGTGCTCGGTCTGCTCATCAGGATAGCCCAGCGTCAGCTTCATCATAAATCTGTCCATCTGGGCTTCAGGGAGCATGTAGGTGCCTTCAAATTCAATAGGGTTCTGAGTGGCAATAAGAACGAAGGGCTGCGGCAGCGGATGGGATGCGCCGTCTACGGTAACATGCCGCTCTTCCATTGCTTCCAGCAGTGCGGACTGCGTCTTGGTCGTGGCCCGGTTAATCTCGTCAGCCAGCAGGATGTTCGCCATAATCGGACCCGGCCTGAACACAAAGGTTTCATCCTTGGGATGATAGATTGAAACTCCAGTTATATCGGTAGGAAGCAGATCCGGGTTGCACTGAATACGACGGAATTGGCCGCCCACAGCGTTAGAAAGCGCTTTAACCAGCTGGGTCTTGCCCGTTCCGGGCACATCCTCCAGCAAAATATGCCCGCCGGCCAGCAATGCGGTCAGCAGGCGTTCTATTTCTTCGGATTTCCCGAGGATACTCTGTTCAAGACTGTCTTGAATTGCTCTACAGGTTTGCATGTCACTGGTGCGTACGTCCATCGCTCAACCTCCCGGTAATTATAGATCGTTCATGGCGCAAATCTAGTCAGCCTCTGTCCGAATCTCTTAACCGAAGCAGGGACAAACTGCCATTCTATTCTATTTTACAGGAATTAAGCATGGCTGTACAATTGAACATCCTCTAAAAAAACTGGAGGATCACACAGGATCCCCCATTTATCCCTTCGGCCGCACAATGAGTGCCGCAAGGAACGAGAATATAATAGCGGATGAAATCCCCGCACTGGTCAGCTTGAACATCCCTGTAATGACACCTACCGGCCCTGTGGCATGCAGCTCGGTCAACGCCCCGTGAACAAGCGCATTGCCGAAGCTTGTGATGGGTATGCTTGCTCCCGCTCCGGCAAACCTGATCAGAGGCTCGTACAGATTAAAGCCATCCAATATGGCACCAACAACTACAAGCGTTGACATCGTATGCGCAGGTGAAAGCTTCACCACATCAAACATCAGCTGGCCAATAACACAGATTCCTCCCCCGACAAGAAAAGCCCAGAGAAACTGCATCCTTATCCCCCCTTCTCAATGGCGACTGCGTGTGCGATGCACGGGATGGTCTCCTTTTGCTGAAAAGACAGGGGCGACATAAGGGCACCGGTCGCCACGACTAGCACACGGTTCAATTCACCGTTCTTGATCCGCTTCAGCAGATGGCCGTAGGTCACAACAGCCGAGCAGCCGCAGCCGCTTCCTCCCGCTTGCACCCCCTGCTTCTCCAGGTCGTAGATCATCAGGCCGCAGTCGTTAAAGACCGTATCGTCCATCGGAACCTCATTGCGCTCCAGCAAATCCTTCGCGATCTGGTGGCCCACCCGGGCCAGGTCTCCTGTGACTATCAGATCATAATCTCCCGGAACACGGCCGGTATCGTTGAAATGCGTCTGAATTGTATCGACGGCAGCCGGCGCCATGGCCGCTCCCATGTTAAACGGATCAGCAATACCGAGATCCACGATCTTGCCGATTGTGGCGCAGGTAACGACAGGACCGTCGCCTTCGGCTGCAAGCACCGCGGCCCCCGCGCCTGTTACGGTATACTGTGCGGTCGGCGGCTTCTGGGAGCCGTATTCGGTCGGATAGCGGAACTGCTTCTCCGCCGTACAGTTATGGCTGCATGTGCCTGCCATTACATACTGTGCGCCTCCTGAATTGACAATCATGGAAGCAAGGGCAAGGGACTCCATGGACGTGGAGCAGGCGCCGAATACGCCCAGGTATGGGACTCCAAGCTCTCTGGCCGTAAAGCTGTTGCTGATAATCTGGTTCAGCAGATCCCCGCCGATAAAAAACTGCAGGTCATGCTTCTCAATACTCGACTGCTTGACGGCAATATCGGCTGCCTGCTCCATCAGCAGCCGCTCTGCCTTCTCCCAGCTCTTCTGCTGCAGATCAAGCTCAGGATGGATCAGATCGAAATCTTCGGCGAGCGGCCCTTCTCCCTCATCAGGACCGACTACGGCACCTGAACCGATGATGACAGGACGCTTGTCAAACCACCAGGTCTGCTTGCCTCTGAGCATCCTATTGCCCTCCCGTTCCGAGAATGATGTGGGCAATACCCACAAAGAACGCGGCCACCGCTCCATAAACGATAACAGAGCCCGCCAGCTTGAACATATTGCCGCCGACTCCAAGCACTAGCCCTTCACTGCGGTGTTCAAGCGCAGCCGAGCACATGGAGTTTGCGAAGCCCGTTACCGGAACCGCGGTACCCGCTCCGGCCCACTGGGCCATTTTGTCATACACGCCCAGGCTGGTCAGTACAACCGAGATGAAAATCATCGTCGCGACCGTCGGCCCGCTAGCCTGCGTCGACGTCAAATGCAGCCAAGCCATATACCCGTTCTGAATCGCTTGTCCGATGACACAGATCAATCCGCCCACCACAAAAGCCCGCAGGCAGTTCTTCAGGACGGAACGGCCCGGCTCGCGTGACTTCGCGAACGCCTTGTATTCCTTGGAGGACATTGTCATATTCTTGTATTTGCCTTTGTCCGCTGCTTTCCCGGCCAAGCCGCAGCACCTCCCTGTTCTTAAACCTTCTTACGGTTAACATTATTTGTTGCGTCGCTGCATGTTATGCCATCCGAAACAAAAAGGCGGCCTTCCGTCTCTGGAAGGCCGCCTTGTGTCTTAAGCAGCAAGCAGCAGGATCAGCACAAGCAGTACAAATAGCACCAGCACTGTCAACACCCTGAGTGCGGGCAGCTCACAGCTCTCGCGGATTGGCATAGGCATGGGCACTAACTCCCTTCTGGCAGCTTCTCTGTTATCGTATGCCTGCAATCCCGCCCATGTACGTGTATAACCTCATTCAGCTGTCATTCAGCAAGTATTCAGCCGCTCCTAAGCTTAGTCGATTATAATATAGACACAAGAGAAGCGTGAAGGGCAGGCAGAAGTCAATGATGAACGGCAGAGGTATGAAGGTTTTACTGGTGGATGATGAACCGCATATACTCCAATTTTTGGAGATTGGACTTCTTAACGAAGGCTTTACTGTACAAACGGCCCCGGATGGGCTGACCGCCGTAACGGCGGCGGATGATTATGCCCCCCATGTTATCGTGCTCGATGTCATGATGCCAGGGATGGATGGGTTTGAGGTGTGCCGCCTGTTCAAGCAAAACGGCATAGAAGCCGCCATCATTATGCTGACGGCCAAGGATGAGGTCGATGACCGGGTGAAGGGCCTTCATCTGGGGGCTGACGATTATGTAATCAAGCCTTTCAGCTTTGAAGAGCTGCTGGCCCGGATTTATGCGCGGCTGCGGAACCAGTTTCCCGCCCTGTTCGGCGAGGTTACGGCAGGACCGTTCCGGATTGATGACAGCCGCAAGGAAATCCGCTATAGGGACAGCATTCTGGAGCTATCCCCCACAGAGTACGAGCTGCTCAAGTATCTGGTCACCAACCATGGTATTGTACTCAGCAAGTCGAGAATTTTGGATAAGGTATGGGGGTATCAGTTCGGAGGGGAGGAGAATATCGTCGAAGTGTATATCCGTTCGCTCCGGGAGAAGCTTAAGGACCGCGAGCACCGGCTTATCCGAACCCTCCGCGGGGCAGGTTACAGGGTGGACCTGCCATGAAGTTATATTCAGGTATCCTGAAGAAATGGACCCGGCAGCTGTCGCCCAAATCGCTCCGCTCGCAGCTGTTGATGCGGTCCCTGTTGGTTCTCGGTGTCCTGCTGCTGCTGATCGGCTCATTCCAATACGTTATTATGCAGCAGTCCCTTTACCGCAGCAAGGCTGAAACAATGGATGCGCAGCTGCGTTCACTCCCCAAGGATTTTACAATGAAGACTGGTACAGCAGACAAATTCGATGAAGGCGATAATAGAGGAGCAAAAGGCCGTACCGCAGGCAGACAGCCGAGCGGGGAGACTGTACCGCCTGAAAGGGGCGGGGGTCGTCTGCTCGTCATTCCTGATATGACGCTGGCTTCAGTCGATGAGGCAGGAAGCTACACCGAGCTGCTGGAGACTGCCGCCCATCCTTCGCCCCAGCTTAATGCCAATCAGCTTGCTGATATTCGCAGACAGGTGAGCGGTCCGGGCGGCGTCCACTATCTCGTAGCCGAGGATGCAGAGGGCACCGAGCAGCTGCTCGTGTTCCGCTCTGCCGTTGGGCCCGGTGAAAACGGCGAACTACTGCAGATGGGCACTCCCACAAGCCTACTGCGTTCTGTTCTGATGCAGCAACTGTTCATATTTGGCGGCCTGTCCGCCCTGGCGTTGGTCGGCGGGCTCATGCTCTATGTGTCCGTCCTGCGACGCACTTTAGTTCCACTGTCCAATATGGTCCGGACGGTGGAGCGCACAGATGCCGGCAATTTGACTGAACGCTTCCCCGCTACTCAGGGCCAGGAAGAAATCGACCTTCTAGCCAAGTCGTTTAACGGCATGCTGGAGCGGTTGCAGGCTTCCTTTGCCGCTGAGGTGGAAGCGAAGGAACAGATGCGGCGCTTCATAGCCGATGCTTCCCATGAGCTGCGCACGCCCCTTACCTCTATTCACGGATTCCTGGAGGTGCTGCTGCGGGGCGCCGCTGAACGTGAAGAGCAGCTATATCCGGCGCTGAACAGCATGCAGGGCGAATCACGGCGGATGAAGAAGCTTGTTGAGGATCTGCTCCTGCTGGCGAAGCTGGACCGTGCGCCCGAGCTGCAGCGCAAGCAGACATCACTTGCCAGAATACTGCTTGATATGCAGCCTCAGCTGAAGCTGCTCGCAGCTTCGCGCTCCCTGGAGCTGAATCTCCCCGAAGAAGACCCGGTACCTGCTTTTCTGAATGCCGACAAGATCAGACAGGTCCTGCTGAACCTGTACCACAACGCGGTGCAGCATTCCGATCCAGATACAGGCAGGATATCCGTTACACTTGAGCGCGAGCGGGACATGGCAGTTATCAAGGTTTCAGATAATGGCAGCGGAATCGATCCGGTTCACCTTCCGCATCTGTTTGACCGGTTCTACAGGAGCGACAGCTCCAGGACCCGGAAGTATGGAGGTGCGGGGCTTGGGCTAGCCATAAGCAAATCCATCACAGAGGCACATGGCGGAAGCATTGAAGTCTCCAGCTCCCCCGGCGCCGGCAGCACATTCACTGTATGCCTCCCGATTCACGACAAGCCAGTGTGACCGCATTTCACAGCAGAATACGTTATTTTCTGATTAAGGGGCTGTCCCATAAGTCATAACGACTTAAGGACAGCCCCTTGCTTAACGTTTGTGGGATTCGTAAGCCGTGCAGCAGCATCCAGGCCAGAGAGAAGCTAGTCCCCGGGTGCGCCGGTCATGTTCAGCCAGTATTCAGCTTGTCTTCAACAAACCTTCAGCGCAGCCTCACGCTCCTTTCAGCTTGCCTGCCTATACTAACCGTGTAAGACAAAGAGAAGGCATAGGAGGTGAGCGCTCAAATGAAAGCAACAAGAATAATGTGGTGGGCACTTGGCATTATCGGACTCATCGCACTGGCTGCAGCTGGACTGGAGCTTGTTCAGCATCTGATGTACGGACGGTTCGGAGGTGCGCATGGCCAGGCAAGCCAGTGGGTCCAGGGACACGGCGGACACCACCGCTACCTGCAGCATGGAATTGGATTCTTCGACATAACCGGGACACTTCTGTTCCTACTGAAGCTTACCCTGCTGACTGCTGGCATCCTGATCTGGCGCATGTCCACTGGTCTTGCGAAATGGGCAGGCTGCGCATTCGCCCTTATCATGCTGTTTGCACTGCTGCCGTTCACCTGGGCTGTGATCACGATCCTGGCTGCTGGTCTTGTATTCAAAGGCAGAACGGGCCAAATTGCCGGTAAAGGCCAGATGCCCGTCTACCCCTCTTCTGCCTGCACGGGGATAGCTCCCGAGCGAGGCGCATTTCTGGATGAGTGGGAGCGTAAGCAGAAGCACTGAGCATGGGAGCAATAGAAAACGATGATGAATCGATCTTTTGAAGATTTGATGAGGAGGAACAGAGAATGGGGATATTGGGACGTTTAAAGGCTATTGCCGCCGCTGATGTCAACGGGCTTCTCGACCGGATGGAAGATCCCGTACATATGGCGAGGCAGCACATTCGCAAGGTGGAAGAACAGCTGGACGCCGTCCGGGAAGCACTAGCCGGGCAGCATGCAGCAGTCCAGCAGCTGGAGCTGTTAATTGCCAGGGCCGGTGATGTAATTGACAAGCGAAACCGGCAGGCGCTGCTGGCTGTAGAGCACGAGAATGAGCAGGTCGCTCAGCTGGCCGTTCAGGACAAGCTGCATCATCAGAAGCTGCTCGTTACCTATACCGGACAGCGTGAGACGCTGAACCAGCAGGCAAATGTATTGAGACAGGAAGAGACAAGAATCAGCGAGCTGTTGAGAGAGCTGCAGACAAGGCTCTTCTTCCTGACTGCCCGTGCCCACGCCGCCCATGCAATGCACACAGCAGCTGGGGCGGTGCCCCAGCTGCACACGGATAGAATTATGCGCAGCTTCTCACGGCTTGAAGAGTGTGTTATGCGTCAGGAAGCAGGAGCTCAAATATACAGCCCTGACAGCACCGGCTCACCATCCGCTGTTCTCAGCCGGCTTGATGAAGAAGAAGAAATCCGCGCCGAGCTTGAACGGTTGAAAGCCGAACAAAAGGCAGGACTGGAGCATAAATAAACATAAGAAAAGATCAGGAATACGGACTAAAAGGCCGGCATTCCTGATCTTCTTGTCTATTAAATAGAAGTACTATTGATTTGCGACCCGCATCGCTCTATGCGGTTCGGGAGGTTTTTTTGTCAACCGATAACCGCGGCCTGGCCGACTTATACCACTGAACGCACAGCAGAACGATCAGCAATATATGTATGCCATCTCCTCCGTAATACATCAGCAGACTCCCGGATTCAGCCTGCACAGCAGGCACACCCTCAGGCGGACTCGCGTACAAATATTTCGCCAGAATCCCGTGTCCTGCCAAAGCCGTAACCATTACAACGGCCCGCAGTACATATCCCGTTCGATGAGGGGAAGGGTCAATGTAAATCATCGAGGCTGTAAAGACATAGCCTGACAAGAAGATATGTACATGTACGATTATGTGCACAAGCAGATGCTCCTGCATAAGTGCATACAATTCTGTCGTATACAAAATCCATAGCCCGCCTATGTTCAGGAAAGCCGCTGTGACGGGATGGGTCAGAAATCCGAAGCAGGCCCCTCTTAGTATCCGTGATATACGTCTTGAGGCTCCCGTATTAATGACCCTTAAAGCCAGAGTAACCGGCGCACTCAGAACGAGCAGGAGCGGAGCTAGCATGCCCAGGAGCAGATGGGCTGCCATATGCGCCTGAAACATCCGGTGTGCCTGCTCGGCAAGCGGCCCGACAACAGCTGCCGCGGCAGACAGGACACCCAGCAGCCATAGCACGAAGCGGGAGAGCGGCCATTGCCGCCCGTACCGGCGGGACGACAGGACTGCCGCTCCGGCGTACAGCAGGATGAGCAGTGCAAAGGGCAGCGCGGACAGCAGATGCTCGTGCACCGGCATAGGATACTGGCCAAGGTGGCTAGAGTGGTCGTGCATGCTTCTCCCCCTTCCGCTTATGACTGCCTTGTCCGGCGGGAATAGATCAAGAGGAACCATCCTCCCGCAATCAACAGTACGGCCGCTATGTTCCATGCCCAGTCATAAACCAGCACATTATCCACGTAGCGGATTTGATGGATACGCATCAGCTTGTGATGAACCACGCCATCGTACAGCTGAAAAGCGCCGCTCCCCAGCAGTACGGCTCCCAACCAGGCTTGCAGCTGCAGCGCCTCCCGCCGCCGCAGATCGGCGAATAGGAAGAGGCCCCCAATTGTTGCAAACCAGCTTAATGCATGAAATAAACCATCGGAGACCAGTCCCACAGCAGTTGTCGACCGGTCGTAGAAGTGATGCCAGTGCAGCAGCTGATGAAAGACAGCTTCATCAATAAAGGCCACCAGACCTATACCAAACAAAAAGCCGGAACCTATATTACGTCTTCTATATGTGCTGCTGGTCCTTGTTTCAGCCATGTGATCCCTCCTGAAGCATTATCGCCCTGCTCCTTCGCATCTGCAGCTCATTTAACTCGTCTTATCCTTTATACCCGCCTGCGGCCTTGTCCAATACCTCCGGGCCATACTTTAAACCGGATAGCGAAATGGTGTAACATGATAGAGGCAAGTCAGGTTGTCTCAGCAGTCTTACATACTATGAGGTGAAGGAAGGGATCGCTATGAAATACAGACGCGTGGGATCTAGCGGTATTAAGGTAAGTGAAATCGGTCTGGGAAGCTGGCTGACCTATGGAACAGCTGCCGAGCAGGAAGCTGCGGATGCGTGTATCCGCTCGGCGTTTGAGCACGGCATTAATTTCTTCGACACCGCCAATGCATACAATACCGGAGCTGGCGAGGAAGCAATGGGCGCTGCACTGCGGTCTTATAACAGATCCAGCTATGTGCTCTCGACCAAAGTCTTCTTCCCGATGGGCAGCGGACCGAATGACCGCGGCTTGTCACGCAAGCATATTATGGAGCAATGTGAAGCAAGCCTTAGAAGACTTGGTGTGGATTACATCGACATCTATTACTGCCACCGTTATGATCATGAGACGCCTCTTGAGGAAACGCTGCGGGCACTCGATGATCTGACGGCTCAAGGTAAAATTCTGTATGCGGCCGTCAGTGAATGGAGTGCTGCTCAGATTGCGGACGCGGCAGGCATCACTAAGCGCTTGAACCTGCGTCCGCTCATCTCTAATCAGCCTATCTATAACATGTTCGAACGTTATATCGAGCAGGAAGTACTGCAGGTCAGCGCACGGGAAGGGATCGGGCAGATCGTCTTCTCACCGCTGGCGCAGGGCATCCTGACCGGCAAATATAAGCCGGGACAGCAGCTGCCATCCGGAAGCCGCGCGGCTAATGACAGCGTAAACCAGGTAATCCGGAGTTATCTGCGTGACGATGTGCTGGAATGCGTCCAGGAGCTTGACTCCATTGCCAAGAGGCTCGGCATGACCCTGTCACAGCTCTCGCTGGCCTGGGTGCTCCGCCATCCGGGCGTAAGCTCTGCCTTGATCGGAGCCAGCCGTCCGGCCCAGATCGAAGAGAACGTCAAGGCTGTTGAATTCACACTTACCCAAGACAGCCTGGATGCAATCGAAGCTGTACTGGCAAAGGTCAAGGACTTTGCTCCCGCGAGATAAGCGGGCTATATGACACCTAACGAAGAAGGCCTGCCGAATCAAATGCGGCAGGCTTCTTAACTAGCAATTATTTTATCTAACGATAGAACAGCTGCAAGCTATTCCTGCTCCACATCCATCTTAAAAATCCGTTCGCTGATTAAGCCCAGGAACTGTGCCCACCTCTGCTGAAATTCCGGATCATCCGGCGCGCGGCCGGTTATCATTCGCGTCACACTGCTGTAGAGAAGGGGATACACGGTCAGACTGGAGAGCATCAGTGTAAGCAGCGCCGGGTCTAGCTCCTTCGGAACCTGCCCTTTTTCCTGCTTAGCCTTCATATCTTCATTATAAGACTGCAGTACCCGCCTCCGATGTTCCTCGCCATTCACATTCTCAGGAACTGTATCGACAGCTTCCCATGCCGTAAATTTCAAGAACTCCATCAAGTGGTTCACATTGACGTTAAACCGGAATTCAGCGATATCCCTAGGGTCAGCCGGCAGCGTAAAATTCCCTGATGGCAGGGATGCCATAAAGTCTTCTATAGTCTCATTGATCAGCTGCTCTTTTCCCTTGAAGTAATGATAGATTAACTGCTTATTAATTCCAGCACGCTTCGCTATGGACTCAATTCTTGCCCCCGTATAACCCTTCTCAAAAAACTCTTCCTTCGCAGCCTGCAGAATTGCCTTGCGAGTTCGTTCGGCGTTGCGTATTTCTCCCAAGTTGCTCACCATCCTGTGTATCCATTACCTAACATCGTAGAGACATATTACGATCAAGTCAACTCTACTTAACACTTGGTAAGCATTACTTTACACGTGTAAAATTAAATGCTATGCTTTTGCTGAGTATTCGAATAACTCTATAAAAAAGGTAATGGAATTTATGAAGCTTAAATTTGGAAGGAGTATGTCCGATGACGCAGGATGTCGTAAATTTCATCGATGCATTGCCTGAGCCTTGGCAGGTCCAGCTGTGCCATCAGCTTCGCGATGTGGTTCACCAAGTCATCCCCGGGGTTCAAGAACGCATTCAGTACAAGAAGCCCCATTTTCTGAAAAATGGTAAGTATGCCGCTGTAATTTCCGTATCGAAGGATGCCGTCAGCTTCACTCTATTCAATGCTGCTTCACTTGAACTGCCGCAAGGAAGCTTCGAGGGGCCTCCAGAGCGAAAAACCATTAAGCTTCGTCAATCGCATACCGCGGATATGGAGCAGCTGTCCTCTTGGCTTGGGTACACAGCTACATCCCTGTGATAATAGATGAAAAAAAAAAGGAGCCTCTCCACGGTAAAGGCTGGGTGTACCCGCATTTACCAAGGAAAGCTCCCTTTGTGACTAGGTTTAGCTGGCTTTCTAATCCCTTGCCTGATACCGGAAATAGGCAAAGTCGGCATAGCTCCCGCCAAACTGGTTCATGTCATGGGCCGCAATACCGATGAAATTGCCCGTGAATCCGCCGGACAGGAAACCGAGATGCTGAGATCCGCCGAGAGTCAGCCACTCGCCCTCCGCCTGAATCCGGTAATAATACTGCCCCATAACCCCCGTGACATCCACCGCCAGCTGCACCGGGCCCCCTTCGGGTACACTGATCCGGTAAGGCTCGACCGTAAACTCATCCCGCTCGCAGCGCATCAGCCTAAGCACCTTGCCCCATTCTTCTTCATGGCTGACATAGGCGTACCAGTAGTTATCTTCATTCAGATATAGCATTAGCCCAGCCATCTGCAAATACATCGCCGGCTCATATTCGAGTGCGGTTTCCGCCCGGAACGAAGGGCTCGTCTGCCGGACGGCCGCAATATGATGGCGGAACAAGCTCTGGACCGACTCGCCTGCGGTGATTCTCAAGTAACCCGGACGCTGCTTGAGCGAGCACCAGCTTTCATCAGGCAGGATGCGGAGCGTGTTCCACTGCGGCTTCAATGCCGGACAATCAAATTCATCCCTAAAGTCCAGGCTGCCTGTTCCCTTCAGCGCGGCCCCTCCAGGCAGCGGAACCTCTGTTTTAGGAGAGCTTCCGCCAGCGGTCAGACGAAGCCAGCCCTCATCATTCCAGTATACCTGCTGGAGTGCTGTTTCCCTGCCAAGAATGGCGTACTGTCCCTCCAGGGGGCGGGTGCACAGATGAGCCATATACCATTCGCCCGAAGGAGTCTCAACGAGGCTCCCATGACCCGCACACTGCAGCGCCAGCTCCGGGTTGCCGCGCGAGGTGAGCATCGGATTAAGAGGGTCTACTTCATACTCGCCAAGCAGCTCGCTTGAGCGCGCTACTGTGACAGCATGGCCACTGCCCGTTCCTCCCTCAGCCGTGATCAGATAGTAATAGCCGCTTCGCTTATAGATATGCGGTGCCTCCGTCTTCTTAAGCGGCGTACAGTCAAACAGCTTGCGGGGCTTCCCTGTCAACCGGCGCTCGGTCTGGTCATACTCCTGGATAACGATTCCGCTTGATTTATTGCCCTCTGTAATCCGGTAATCCCACAGGGCATTAAGCAGCCACTTCCGACCGTCATCGTCATGGAACAGGGACGGGTCGAAGCCGCTGCTGTTCAGGTACACGGGCTCCGACCATGGTCCATGGATGGATGACGCGGTAATTAAATAGTTATGGCAGTCCTTGAACGGCCGCTTCGTGCTCTTCACATCGGTATACAGGAGGTAGAACAGCCCGTCATGAAAGCTGAGCTGCGGCGCCCAGATGCTGCAATTCTTCGGGTTTCCCCTCAAGTCTATCTGGTCTGTCAAAATATCCGTGCAGTACTCCCATTCCGCAAGGTTATCCGACTGGTATACCCGGATGCCAGGCAGCCACTCAAATGATGAAACGGCAATGTAGTAAATCTCTCCGACCCTTATTATACAAGGATCGGGATTGAAGCCGGGCAGTACCGGATTATGAATGACATTTACCGCTTTGCTATCTGTAATCATTGATCTTCCGCCTCCCTAGCCTTCACTTTAACCGAAGCGGTTAACGCTGCGGCGTGCTCAAGTCCTGCTGCGCCGGCGAAACCGTGACCTGCTCCAGCAGCTGCTCGGTCTGCTTCGTGTTCCTGGATTCACACTGTTCAAGTATGATCCCTTCACCATTTTCGACATAGAAGGCCGGCCCCTCGTGATTCTCAACCGTTACGCCGCGGAACCGGATATCTCTCACATTGCCAAGGAAGAAGCCGCGGTTATTCATCTCCTGCAGGCCCGACATCATAGCGGGATGTCCCGGAACTGCCTGCTCAGCCATAGAGATGTCGATGTTATCGAATGTAACCTCAGATACGTATTGTTCCGCCAAGCCATAGATGAAGCCGGCTGCCGCATGCACACCGCGGGCTGTAATATTGGCAAAATGAATGCGGCGGAACTGCGGCGTCTCCTCCGTAACCGGGTAAGGATTTTTGTCCCAGACATATTTGTCCTTGCCGCGGGGGCCGCAGAAATAATAGAGGTTCATGATGAACGGGCAAATGACATCCTCCATGACTATATTGCTCACCCGAATATCCTCGACGATCCCGCCCCTTCCGCGTCTTGACTTGAGGCGAATGCCCCGGTCCGTCTGTTTGAACACACAGTTCGTAATCACGACATTGCGGATGCTTCCGCTCATCTCGCTGCCGATGACCACCCCGCCATGGCCGTGAACCATCGTGCAGCCTGTTACCGTAATATTCTCGCACGGCATCCGCTCTTTTGTATCCTCGGTGCCGGCCTTGATGGCAATGCAGTCATCTCCCACATCAATATGACAGCTGCTGATCCGTACATTCGTACAGGATTCGGGATTAATTCCGTCCGTGTTGGGCGAATCCGCCGGATTCAGAATCGACAGGTTGTCTATGGTCACATCCCGGCACAGCAGCGGATGAACGGTCCAGCTTGGCGAGTTGGCCAGCGTTATGTCCCGCAGCGTCACTCTTCGGCAGCTCTCCAGACTGATCAGCTTGGGCCGCGGATACTGCAGCTCTTCCGGACGGTTCCGCTGCTTATCCCACCACGCCTGCCCATTCCCCTCCAGCCTGCCGGTTCCTGTTATGGACACATTCTCCAGGTCTCTTCCATAGATGCAGGAAACATGCACCTCACGCATGACGCCTTCCCAGCTTGAGTGTATTACCGGATAGTGCTCTGGCTGGTCACTGAACGATAACACGGCACCCGGACTTAAGTGCAGCTCAATATTGCTCTTCAGAACAATTGCTCCTGTGCGGTAGACGCCAGCCGGAACATATACGGTACCGCCTCCTGCTGCCGCCGCGGCATCTATAGCAGCCGCTATCGCGCCCGTCGAAAGGCCCTGTGCATTCTTCCTTGCTCCATAATCCGCTATATTAAATAACACGGGTACAACCACCCCTCCTCTTAATGTATAGCCAGCGCTTGTGTTATCGCTGCTGCGCATATTCATATTCCGTGCAGGCGAGCAGGAAGGCGCCGAGTCCCTTCTGATCGTTCGTAATAATCGGCTCGCTGATGTAATACGCATATGTGCCGTCGCGCCTCTCTTCCCCGCCTAAACCCGCCACCTGACAGGTTTTATTCAAATTGATCCAGCCCTGCTTCGTCTCCAGCACAAATTCCGCAATCAGACCCGCATAAGCCCAATCAAGCGTGCTCTGCCATTCCCCGCCAAGCAGGCCGAGGCGCATGCCCTTTGCTATTGCATAGATGATCATGCTGGTAGCGGAGGCTTCCAGATAATTGCCCTTTCTGCCCCCCTTGTCGACCACCTGGTACCACACACCGCTATCCCTATCCTGGTAGCCGCGGAGCGCGGTAAGCGTCTCGCCAAAAATACGCGTAAGCTCGGCGCGATCCTTATGGTCGCGCGGCAGCAGCTCAAGCACATCGGCAAGCGCCATTACATACCAGCCCAGCGATCTGCCCCAGAAATTTGGCGACAGGCCGGTCTCCGGATCACACCAAGGCTGCACGCGCTTCTCATCCCATGCATGATAGAGCAGTCCGGTTTTCTTGTCCTTCGTATGCTTCTCACACAGAATGAACTGCCTTGTCACATCATCCGTTTGGCTTCCCTCTTCAAAGGAGAGCGTATATTCCAGATAAAAAGGAGCCCCCATGTAGAGACCGTCCAGCCATATCTGATAGGGATAAATCTGCTTATGCCAGAATGCCCCCTCTGAGGTGCGCGGATGGTGATCCAGCTGACTCCTCAGCAAAGCGGCCGCCTGCTTGTATTTCATCTCCCCGGTTTCCCGGTACAGCCCAAACAACAGCTTGCCGTTATTCAGATGATCAATATTGTACTCTAGCGGGCTGTATCCGCGAATTGACCCGTCTTCCCCGATAAAATAATCCATATTCTTCTGTATGTACTGCCAATACCGCTGGTCGCCGGTCAGCCTCCACAGCCGTTCAAACCCTTTCAGGATAACCCCGTAATCATAAGACCATTTGCCGTTGTAGCCCTTATCCTCATAAAGCCTCGGCGTGCGCTCCATAATGGATTCCGCCGTTCTATCCGCCCATTTCGCTTGTTCCATAGCCGTTCCTCCTGTAAGAACAACCATTCCGCCTGCCGCAGGGCAGTACGGAATGGCTGATGGATTGCCGGTGTTATCCTGCCTCCGGCTTTAATGCTTGCTAGCCGTTCACCGCTTTGTACGCCGCTTCATACTCGGCGATAATCTGGTCGCCGCCTGCTTTTCTCCAGCTGCTGACGGCTGCTTTGAAGTCATCCAGGCTGATTTTCCCAAGAATATACTTATAAGTGGCATCCGTGATGATCTTCTGCAGCTCCGAGCCCTGGGAAGAGAACGTCGGCGACTCCAGGGAGAACATTGGATTAAGCACCGCAAATTCAGTGTTTTCCTGGATTAGACGGTCCGCTTCCGCCTTCAGCGGGTTAGCATCATGAATCTCATATCCCGGCTCTTTCGGGCGTGAGCCCGCGAGAGGCTGTACCTCCTGCTCCCAAAGGCTGGTATCCGTAATCGTTACAGCCTTCTTCTCGTCTGCTGTATAATGAACGCCTTCAATGCCGTATGTCATCAGCGCATAAACTTCCTCCGACATCAGATCATTAACGAACTTCAGCACTCTCTTCAATTCTTCCTCATCCTTCACCTCTGATCTTGGGAAGGAGAGCAGACCGCCCACACCATTGGTTGTCGACCAGATTGCCCGGTCGCTCTCGTTGCCTGTCGACGTAATATCATTCACCAGGACGAGCTCCATATTGTCCTGTACCCCCCTCGCATCGTTAAGCAGGTTCTTGCTGTCGAAGAGCGCACCGACGTAGATGCCTGCTTTCCCTTGCGAGAAATTCTGCTGCTGGTCGGTCTTCGCGGTAACGGCAAAGTCCTTGTTAATGTAACCGCCTTCATAAAGCTGTTTCATATAATCCATTGTCTTGATATAGCCTTCCGATTCAAATTCCGGGGTAACCTTGCCGTCCTCACTGACACTCCATACGCTTGGCGTGCCAAAATAGGAGCTGAGCGTCTTGAATGCACCGTATACAAGATCACTGCGGTCCATAAAACCGGTCGTATCCTTCACGCCGTTGCCGTCGGGGTCCTGCTCGGTGAACGCTTTGGCCACTTCCATCAGTTCATCCGTTGTTCTCGGAACCTCAAGTCCCAGCTTGTCGAGCCAATCCTTGCGGATAATAACGCCATTGCGGGCCACCTGCTTCTGCATCGGCACACCGTACAGCTTGCCGTCAATCGATGCCGATGTGCGCATTTCCGGCGAGATTGCCGCAAGGTTCGGGAACTCATCCAGATAAGGACCCACTTCCCAGAACACCCCTGCCTTCAAGGCATTACGAACCGAGGAATTGTCCAGAATGGTCAGTGTTACAATATCGGCCAGGGAGTCGGATGCGAGAGATGTATTCAGGCGCTCCTCTTTGGAGGCATCCGGTATCCAGGAGAATTCAATATTCGTATTCGTCGCCTCTTCAATCTTGTTCAGGACGGTTTCGGTTGGAGGCGATGGCGTATGCAGAATGTTCAGCCAGGTGACTGTCGCTTTGCCGTCTGCAGCAGGAGCTTCTCCTGCGCTGCCGCCGCTTTGATTGCCGCTGCATGCACTGAGCAGCAGCCCGCAGCCTAATGTCAACGCTATCATACGGAAAGATCTTCTTTTCATATCCATGTCCCCTTTTATCGTAATAATGGTTGATGGCAAACGCGCCTGATGGAAATTAATAAACCCCGTCCTCGCCAAATTTCTTGGCCAGCCTGTTCGCTGCCATAACGAGTATCAGTCCGACCAGCCCCTTGAACAGGCCGACTGTCGTACTGAAGCTCAGCTGCCCGTTCTTCAGACCCGCTGTATAGATATACGTATCGAAAATTTCCCCGACCTCACGGTTCAGCGAGTTGAGCAGCAGATACATATGCTCGAAGCCCAGCTCAAGCGTGTTGCCGATCTTCAGGATCAGCAGCGTGATGATGACCGGCCGGATAGCCGGCAGGGTGACATGCCACATCTTCCGCAGCCGGGTGGCGCCATCCATCTCCGCCGCTTCATAGAGCTGCGTATCGACAACCGTTATGGCGGCCAGATAGATAATCGTCGACCAGCCGACCTCTTTCCATATAATCTGTGCGATGTACATCGGACGTAGCCATTCCGGCGAAGTCAGAAAGCTGATTTTCTGCAAGCCCATCGCTTCCAGAATCTGATTCACTACGCCGCCGTCTACATTAAGAAACACGTAGGTAATAGAGACAATAATGACCCAGGACATGAAATGCGGAATGTAGATCATCGTCTGGATTGAATTCTTGAACAGCTTGTGCCTGACTTCGTTAAGCATAACGGCAAGGAGAATGGGCAGCGGGAAGAAGAAAACAATCTCCATTGCAAACAATAGTAGTGTATTGCGCAGCAGCATGACGAACGTCGGCTCGGTGAATAGGCGCTCAAAGTGCTTGAACCCTACCCAAGGGCTCTCCGAGACCCCCAAAAACGGCTGATAATCCTGAAACGAAATAATCAGTCCGCCCATCGGAAAGTACTTAAAGATCACAAAGTAAATGAACCCCGGAAGAATCATTAAATACAGCAGCTTGTGTTTCCTGAGACTCTTGGATAATTGAAGCGGCTCTCTCTTCTTCTTTGGCTTGACTTGTAATGGAACGAGTGGCGCATCCGCTGCCTTCACGGGCTGTCGACCTCCTTGCTTGGCATTGTGGTTACAAGGCAAGGTTACCCGCTGTTCCGCCGTTACGTATATAATCATTTGCTATCGCCGGCCGTGAACGCCAGGCGGGACAAGCGGGTCCATGTAGCTCATGCTTATCATCCGGGATCTGGATTATCCTCCGCCTTCTGCTCTTCTGCCTGCCTGTTCGACCACTTACGCATGCCATAGGACATGATTATATACGGAACGCTTCCCGCTTGCTAAGGTGGTTATGTAAACGATTACTTTAGGAGGAAACATGCCATGACAACATCCGTATTGAAGAAAGCAACTCTCGGAAGCCGGATCTTTGATATCGTCAACTATACGCTGCTGCTCCTTATCTCGCTCGCTTGCCTCCTGCCCTTCGTGAACGTGATAGCCAGCTCATTCGCTTCCACGCAGGAAATCGTCGAGAAGAAATTCATCCTGTTCCCGACGACCTTCTCCCTCGATGCTTACCGTTATATCTTCTCAACGCCAACCATCTTTAAGGGGCTCGGAGTCTCGATTGGCACGACGCTGGTGGGCACGCTCGTCAGCATGGTTTTAACGGCACTGATGGCTTACGGCTTATCACGCAAGTATCTGTATGGAAGAAGCTTCATTAATTTTCTTGTCCTGTTCTCCATGCTCTTCAGCGGCGGCATGATCCCGACCTTCCTGGTCGTCAAGGCTGTCGGGCTGATCGATTCCTACTGGTCGCTGATTATTCCCGTGGCCATCAATGCCTTTAACCTGATCATCATGCGGAACTTCTTCCAGGCCCTGCCGGACAGTCTGGAGGAATCGGCGAAGATAGACGGAGCCAACGATCTCGGTATTTTGTGGAAAATTATGCTGCCGCTCGCGCTCCCGTCCATTGCCACGCTGTCCCTATTCTATGCTGTAACCTACTGGAACACATATATGACTGCCATCCTGTACCTTACCGATTCGGCCAAATGGCCGCTGCAGGTGCTGCTCCGCCAGATTGTCATTGTCGCAAGCGGCATGTCCGGAGAGAGCAATTCCGTTGATGTCGTTCCGCCAGCGCAAACCATCAAGATGGCCGTGATCGTGGTCGCCACGATGCCGATGCTGATCGCCTACCCATTCGTCCAGAAGCATTTTACGAAGGGCGCTCTGCTGGGTGCTGTTAAAGGCTAGTATCAAAATATCGCGGAGCATCTCGTCATCACTCACACGGCCTTCATCTTCTTCCGGTATTCGCCCGGAGTCACGTATTCCTTCCTCCGGAAGGACCGGATAAAGTTCTGGGAATTCTGGTAGCGCAGCCGCTCCGCGATATCCTTGATCGTCATATCGGTCTCGACCAGCCACTTCTTGGCCATCTCCACCCGGTAGTTCAGCACATAATCGCTGAACGTAACGCCGTACTCCTTCTTGAAGATGCTGCTCAGATAGTTCGGGCTATAATGAAGACGGTCGCTAATTGAATCGAGCGACAGGTCCTGATCATATTCGGTGCGGACGATGGCCGCGATTTTGTCCGCTATGGACCGGAACTGCTGGTTGGTTCGCTCTCTCATTGTTCTGACCATCGGCTGAATGACCTCTTCCACAAGGATACGCTCAATCTCCTCGGGGTTACGGGTATTCAGCAGCCGGTGGTACAGGTCCGCGTTATTCGGTGTAAGCAGCACCTCCGCCCCGATTAGCTGCTCCAGCTGAATCAGGTTGTTCACGAAGCGGATCAGGTTCACCTCCAGGTTTACCGGATGCCTGCTGTGCTTCATCATATTGGCGAGCATGGGATACAGGTAGCGTGATATCTCCTGCTCGTCTCCCAGCCTGATCGCATCAAACAGCTTCGCCTCCAGCTCTGCGGGATAATGCATCAGCACCGGTCCCTGCATGTCGGTCGAAATGTCATCGAAGAATATGACCGATTCCTTGCCAAGCTTCAGCCTCTGGTGCAGGGCTTGGAGGCTCATTTCACAGGCTTCCTTACTGCTTAGAATATCGCCGTACAAGCTGCTGATGCCTGCGCTGACAGAGAACTTCCAGCTCTCGCGCGTTGCCTTGATTACAGCCTTGGCATACTGAAGGATCTGCTTCTGAGCATGGTGCGCACTATCCTTCGTGAAAATCAGTACAGTCGCCTGTGTCCTCTCATTCAGCACCACAGGAAGCATTCTTCCGGATGGCGGCACCATCTCCTGCACCAGCTTATTGACCGTAAGCAGCAGCACATCCTTATCCGAAGGCTGCCTGTCTCCATAGCTGTCCAGCTGAAAGAGCATAACGGCGAACAAGGTATCCTCACCAGCCGCATAACCGAACCTCTCCATGCTTCGCTCCGCTTCTGCCCGGTTAAGCCGGTTATGCAGCAGATTCAGCATAAACTGGGTCTCCAGCTTGGGCTTTTCCAGCTCCATCAGGTTCTCCAGACTTTCCTTCTCCGTCACGATCGAATCGATCGACCGGATAATCCAGTCCACCTCATCCTTCTGCATCGGCTCCTCGCTACCGGCCAGCCTGCTCTGAATTTTGCGCAGTGGCTTGGCGAGATAGAGAGACAGAACATAGGCGGCAATGACAATCAGCAGCATAATGACAACGCCCATTACGACCAAGCCGATGCGAGTCGCGGCTAATGCCCCGCTCACCTCCTGCTCATCCAGCAGCGTGACATAAATCCAGTTGTTATAGGCGGACTTGGCATAAATGGCGGTAACCGTTCCGGCTTCCTCCCCCTGCAGCTCCAATTCCCCGGTTTGCGGCATTCCGGCTTCTGCAGCCCGCTCGCTAATCTGCCGGATTTGGCCATGCGAGAGAGCATCACCGCCGCTGCTTGCGGCATAGAGCAGCTCCCCCTGCTTGTTCAGGATGAAGACGGAGGCGTCCGGCTTCGTGTGCAGGGTACGATCCAGCGTCTGGCGCGATATATCTGACATAGCCAGTGCCTTTTTCACCTTTGAGTACATGGGAAGCGCTTGCACAAAACGGAGGCCGTGATCCGTTTTCATCCACAACAGTCCCTCCTTATCATCCTCAATATAGCTGCGGTATATCTCTCTCTGTTCCTCTTCCGTCAGCCGTGACAGTGATCCGTTGCGGATGCTCCAGTTCTCCTCAAGGCTGATCAGGGAATACTGAATGCCCTCCAGGCTCATGCTGGCTATGTAGTTCAGCTGGGTATTAAGCTCCCGGTAAGCTTCAAAATTGTCCGCCGTCATAGGACTCTGAATCACGTCCCTGAAGGATTTGGTGGTGCTGTATGTGTTGAAGGCGTATTCTATCGATTGTATCTTCTGCTCCATCGTATTCCGGATCTGTGTAATCAAGCCCTTCTGGCTGTCACTGATGCGTTCAACTACCGAACCGATCGTGGCATAGTAGATGTAGCTGCCAAAGCTGAATACAAGCACCATACTGAGAAGGAGGATAGGAATGAACATATTGTAGAAGGTTTTGCTTTTCTTCATCATCTGGCTCCCTGTGAATGTTTTTGTAAGACACAGATTTAGTATAGCATCATCCGCCCTATATCTACCAATGGAATTGCTTACTTAGTATATTAATGGGAATATAGAGACCTGCAGTCTTTTGATTCATGTGTTTTTCAGGTATCATCATCGGTAGGTAGAAGCTTACAAGAAGGGAAGTAGTGATACACGTTGACCTGGAAAATCAAGCATTATGACGACCTGACCAAATCAGAGCTGTACCATATCCTGCAGGAGAGGACCAAGGTATTCGTCGTGGAACAGAACTGTCCATATCAAGAGGTGGACGGGAAGGATCTCGCATCCTACCATCTGTACCAGTCCGACGAAACCGGGCGCATCATCGCCTATCTTCGCATCCTGCCGGCTGGCATTTCGTACACAGAGGCATCACTCGGAAGAGTCCTTGTAGCAGAGCAGTATAGGAAGAAGGGAATCGCCTCAGAGCTGGTCGGGAAGGCACTTCATTATGTCCGCCATGAACTGAATGAACAGGCGGTACGCATATCGGCGCAGGCACATCTGGAGGGCTTCTATCAATCCTTCGGCTTCAAGACAACCTCCGAGCCGTACCTCGAAGACGGCATCCCGCATATTAATATGCTTGTGCAGCTAAGCTGAATAAAGACTGATAATGATAAGCGTCTACGTATGGCGCAGTGGCAAGCAGGCGGCCTTCCTAGGACGCCTGCGCTTTGTGCTGGGGAGGTGCTGCTTTATGAGGGCGATTGCGGCTTTGCAGACCTCTTAATGACGCGGGAAGGTCTATCGCTTCTAAATTCCGCCCCAAGTGAATACCATACGAAACAAACCACTGCCGAGGTATGATCGTGCATGCTGCACAAAGAAGAAGCTCAAACTAAAAAAAAGACCACTGTCCGCAGACAGTGGTCTTACTTGTAAATTTCCGGTTATGGAGCGCTTCCTGAATTCGTTCTTATCCGTTAGCCATGGTCTTACTTCAGATGATCGACCGCTGCTCTCTCGATCGCAAGTCCTCTCTTATAGCGGTCCATGAATACTTCAAAGCCTTCTACATCCTTCGGCTCAGGAGCGATGGTCTCACCGGTCTGGCCGGCGAATACCTTTTCGTTCAGATACTCTTCCAGCGTTTCATTGCCGGACTTGTTGATCATATAGGATGCCAGCAGGGCAATGCCCCATGCACCGCCCTCTCCCGCCGTTTCCATAACGGAAACCGGAACATTAAGCGCAGCAGCCATGATGCGCTGTCCTACACCCTTGGTCTTAAACAAGCCGCCGTGACCGAGAATTTCGTCCAGCTTGACATTCTCCTGCTTGAGCAGAATATCCATGCCGATCTTCAGCGCGCCGAGTGCGGTAGACAAGTGGACTCGCATAAAGTTTGCCAGATTAAAGTTGCTGTCGGAGGAGCGAACAAACAGCGGCCGCCCTTCCTCAAAATGAGTCATATGCTCGCCCGAGAGATAGCCGTATGCCAGCAAGCCGCCGCAATCCGGATCGCCCTGAAGCGCCAGGTTGTATAGTGTTCCATAGAGCGTGTTCATATCTACATTCAGGCCCATAGCCTTGCCAAATTCCTCGAACAAGCCAACCCACGCGTTCAGGTCAGAGGAGCAGTTGTTGGAATGTGCCATAGCCACCAGGTTGCCGGTAGGTGTTGTCACGAGGTCGATCTCACCGTAAGCCTTGGACAATTCCTTCTCCAGGACAACCATTGCAAATACGGAGGTGCCGGCCGATACATTACCGGTACGCTTCGCTATGCTGTTCGTTGCAACCATACCCGTTCCTGCATCGCCTTCAGGCGGGCAAAGCGGGATACCGGCCTTGAGCTCTCCGGAAACATCCAGCAGCCTTGCTCCTTCTTCCGTAAGACTGCCAGCGTTTTCACCAGCGGACAGAACGGCAGGAAGAATATCCTCAAGCTTCCAAGGGAGATTCTTGGAGGCAATTAATTCGTTGAATTGCTTAATCATTGCAGCGTTATAGGATTTCGTATGAATATCAATCGGGAATACACCGGATGCTTCGCCGACACCCAAAACCTTTTGGCCGGTCAGTTTCCAGTGGATATATCCTGCCAAGGTGGTCTGGAAGCTGATGTTCGCAACATGCTCTTCCCCGTTCAGAATCGCCTGGTAAAGATGTGCAATGCTCCAGCGCTGAGGGATGTGGTAGTTGAACAGCTCCGTCAATTCCTCGGAAGCTTGCTCAGTAATATTGTTTCTCCATGTGCGGAAAGGAACCAGCAGCTCACCGGCTTTGTCAAAAGCCATATAACCATGCATCATGCCGCTGAAGCCGATTGCGCCGATAGATTGCAGCGTAACGCCATACTGCTGCTTCACATCGCTGGCCATCTTCTGGTAGCTGTCTTGAATGCCCTTCCAAATGTCTTCAAGGCTATAGGTCCAGATATTGTTCACATAGCTGTTTTCCCAGTCATGGCTGCCGGAAGCGATTGCGGTGTGATCTTCACCAATAAGAACCGCTTTAATCCGGGTAGAACCAAGTTCAATCCCCAGTACTGTCTTGCCGCTTTGGATGGCTTCTTTCACATCAAAACTCATGCATCTTCCTCCATCATACGAATGTTATAGTTTTTAATACGGTTAATCAATTAACGTTAATAGAACTTATAGAACTTATCATACCATAGAATAATTGGCAGGAAAATTGAAAAATATTCGTGCTTGTAGGTGTGAGCTCTGCCTAATTCCTTTTCGGAGAAATAATCGGCAGAATCCCAAACCCTGCCAAGCAGATTTTCTGCTTGATTGACTTGCTGCTCAGAAAAGGGCAGAACCACGGTTGCTTAAACCGCCACAATCTTACTATTCCATAAAATCCAAACCAATACCCGTTAGGTGGCATAGGATGAAACCAAGACAACCCTTCTCTTCACAATTACAGAAAGGAGGCATTTAAACGATGATAGAAGCTAATTTTCTCGGCAAACGAACGCCCAAGATAGGTTACGCTGCGAATGTATGGGATTTACAAGCTTTTGAGAATCGCCTGTACATCGGACATGGCAACAGCTCCAATTCGTTCCCTATGCCAAATGCCGGTCCATGCAGCATTATCGGATATGTACCCGCGGAGAATCGCTTTTTCACCGCTAACACTATAATTAACAAGCTCAGCGGCCAGATTCGAAATGTCGCCGATGAGCAGCAGATTGATAAATTTCTAATACTTGACGGCAATCTCGTTATTCCGGGACATGATGCTAGGGAACCGGGGTATACCGGAAGCTTCTACAGACTTGAGAACAACAGGTGGTTTAAATATCAGACAATACCAGGCGCCGCTCATGTTTACGATATGATCATCTATGAGAACAAACTGTTTGCTGCACTTGGGACAGGTAACCAGCCTACCGTTGTCGTCTCTGAGGATAACGGATTGACCTGGCGCATCCTTGGCACCATCGACAGCTACGGCAACCGTGCCTATTCCCTGTTTATTCTCGGCGGAAACTTATACGCAGCCGGACTGCTCGTAGCAGGACATGCGTATCAGAATGTACTGGAGATCTCGCCGTATTTAAACACGGCCTCCGTTCGGGTATATGGTGAACTGATGTTCCCGAATTTCCGGTTTAATTATTGGCCGTTCACCAAGATGGACCGGATTACACAGGTAACCGCAGGGATGATGTACATTGCTGGAGAACCCTATAATGATCATCAGATTGACCCTCAGGGTATTTTTCTGGCGACCGGGATCAATGAAGCAAGCAAAATCACTTTCCCGCAATTGGGCGCTGTTCCCGTAGATATTCTGACTCGCCCAGATGCCACGTATATTCTAACCTACGTCAAATACCCTGACCGCTACTATACCATGCTCGTATACAAGACAACCGACTTTACCGAGTGGCAGGAGCTATTCCGATTTAAATATGAGACCTACGCCATGTCCTTCGAGGAAATCGGCGGTGATTTCTACTTCGGTACCGCCGCCACAACAGACCAGACCGTATCCTGGAACTATACCGGCCATCTGCTCACCGTTCGGCAGAGTGACTATAGCCCACCCCCTCCTTCTCATACACCCATTCAAACGCCTGAGCAGCCGGAATAGAATGAACAGGCTCTTTACGGCATAGATCCATCTTCCGCTATCTCATTATCCTAATAGTCATTTTGTACCAGTTAGTTAGCATTATACGACAAAACACCATGCAGAAAGTATGATTTTTGTAAGCTCCCGCTCTTGCTGTATTGAGGCGTTTTGGCCCGCATGTTAGACTATAATACAATGATACAAAACGGAGCATTGGGGCTGGAGAAGGAAGCTGCCGCAAGTTCCCGTTATGAAGACAAACGAACAGAGAGGAAGCTATCTGAACATGAATTTCAAACGCAACTTATCCATTGCACTAACCATATCCTTGCTTCTGGGCTCTTTCCCGGGGAATCCGGCAAGCGCGGCGGGAACGGCCGCCTCGGGATCGGTATCTTCATCAGCAAATGTCGCTCTGCCGCCTAAGCCTGCGTGGGGACATTTTGTTGACACGTACAAAAATAACATAACAGCTAACAGTACGGTCGAATCCAACCCTGCTATCGGCGTGCTCTCCCCATTCCTGGAGCTCTGGAAGCCTGGAGACACCTGGGAGAGCGGCGTTAAGCTGAACGGCAGCGTGCTTGACGCCAACATTCAAAAGGCTGTGGAGATTGCCGCTAACCGGACTCCGGCCGATGAAGAGATGGCCTACTACGATGACCGCCGCAAACAAAACTATGGCCTTGCCGAGGGTCTGGGTTCACTGACCGATGTGTACCGTGCCAAAGCGGGGGTCACGACAACGATCCTTAACATCCCGGCTGATGCCGGTAAGGTGCTCTACAATGATGAAGGAGTAAACCCTGGCGACCCGGAATCTGAGCTGGGCAAAATGGTGTCACTGGTCAAAACGCTGGAAGGCAAGTATTCATCCACAAGCCCGGCCAAAAGCTTCTACAGCTATGCTAAGCCGTTCCGCTGGACCAGTACGGATATTGTCGTGCCTACACTATTATCCTCTCTCAGCGAGAAGCCAGAAAAGGATGGAGGATTCCCGAGCGGGCGTGTCAACATCGCCTATCTCGGCGCCTTCGCAATGGCTTATGCCGTACCCGAACGTTACCAGGAAATGCTGGTGAAGGCTTCAGAGATAGGCGAGAGCCGGATTAGAGCCGGTGTTCATTCTCCGCTTGATATTATGGGAGGCAGGGTTCTGGGTACAGCATTGGCGGCGGCAACACTGGCTGACCCGGCTAATGCATCCTTGAAGGAGGCGGCTTATAAGCAGGCCCGCGCAAACCTGCTCACGGAGACGGGTACAGCAGAAGACCGGTTCAGTGATTATGAGAAGAACAAAGCAGCGTACATGGAGCGCCTGACCTACGGGTTTGGACCGATTAAACCGGCGAACAAGCCAATGGTCGTGCCTAAGGGTGCAGAAGTGCTGCTGGAAACCCGCCTGCCGTACCTGGATGACCAGCAGCGCCGGGCCGTTCTGGCTACGACAGGCCTCCCTTCCGGCTATCCGGCGCTCGATGATCCGGAAGGCTGGGGCCGGCTGAATCTCTTCGCGGCCGCGGACGGATACGGCGCTTTCAACAGCGATGTTACCGTTACAATGGATGCCCGCAAAGGCAGCTTCCATGCGCTCGACCGCTGGCGCAACGATATCTCCGGTACCGGCAAGCTGACCAAGGAGGGATCGGGTACACTAGTGCTGCAGGGCAGCAATACCTACTCCGGCGGCACACTGCTTAAAGCAGGCAAGCTTATGGGCGAATCCGCGACTGCCTTCGGTACCGGCAATGTTACCGTTCAGGGAGGCACCCTGATCGAGCAGGTTGACGGAAAGCTGTCCATTGGCGGCAGCTACCTGCAAGCTGAAGGCACTACACTTGAGCTGAACGTTGGCCGTGCCGATGATGTGATTGAAGTCAAGGGTGCAGTAAAGGCTGACGGCAAATTGCATGTGAATTTTACAGATCATTACGTGCCTGCTGAAGGCAGTGTGATCACGATCTTGACTCACGGCAAGGGCCGCCGGACAGGTCAATTCGACTCCGTCACGACGACAGGCTTGCCTAAACAGTACAAAGTGAAGGTCAGCTACCAGGACGACCGCATCCAGCTGGTTATGAACGGAACAAACAATACCCCGTCTCCAGCCACCCCTGCGGACAACACCCCGCCAAGCACAAGCATCCAGCAGAAGGCAAGCATCTCGATAGCTGCAGAGACAGACTCGAATGGAAGAGCGGCTGCTGAGCTGCAAGCTTCCCTTCTGAATGATCTGCTTGGCAAGGTCGATGCACTGACTGGAGCAAACGGAACGGCGGAGATTAAGATCGAAGCAGCTGTGAAGGCAAATGTTATAGAGCTGGCCCTTACCAAAGAAGCGGTCAGCAAGCTGGCAGGCAGCAAAGCTGCATACGTGGTCATTGCAAGCCACGCCGGCAGCATGACGCTGAACAAAGCCGTATTGAACAATCTGGGGAACGCTTCGGGCGATACGATCCGGATCAAGATGGCTGCAGCAAGCACAGCGGCATACCCAGCTGATGCCAAGCTTCTCATCAGTACTAGACCGGCCTTGGAGTTTACAATCCAATCCGGAGCCGATGCCATCACCTCCTTTGGCGGCAGCAGCATTAAGATTGGCATCCCGTACCAGCCTGTGCAGGGTGAAGACAGCAGCACGCTGGTCATCAGCTATGTCGATTCTAACGGCAAGCTTCATATCATCCCTCAATCGGACTATAACCAGCGGGATGGACAGCTGTATGTTGTAACCGACCATCCAGGCACTTATGCTGTCAGCTATAACAAAACCAGCTTCAGCGACACTTCCGCGCATTGGGCTGGCAGCAATATCATTTACCTGGCTGCACGCGGTATCGTATCCGGCTCGGGTGACGGCAAATTCACACCTAATGCCAATATTACACGAGCCGAATTTGCCAAAATGCTGGCAGGTCTCGTCAATGCCGATGTATCGGATTATTCCGGTTCAACTTTTACAGACGTCAAAGCTGGCAGCTGGTTCATGCCTTATGTCGCTTGGGCGGCTGAGAACGAAATCGTCAAAGGCGGCGCTAACAATCAATTCCGGCCATATGACCGGATCAGCCGTGAGGAAATGTGCGTCATGCTGGCGCGGCTTGCCTCTATGAGCGGCTACACCCTGCCTGCCGGCGCAGGCGCTGCCAGCTTTGCCGATCAACAGCGCATCAGCGCATGGGCGGTGGATGCGGTCCGAGACCTGTATGCAGCAGGCATCATTAGCGGTAAAGGCAATCAGCAATTCGACCCTCAGGGCGGTGCAACGAGAGCGGAAGCCGCGAAGATGCTGACGGTGCTGCTGCAAGGCATGGTTAAGCAGTAATTCAGCCCGGATACGGCGCGGCGTAAACAGCTAAAAACCTTCATTAATTACCCTGGATATCAACCAGGGTATTAATGAAGGTTTTATTTCATTCGCTTATCAGCCGCCCGAATGGCTCCGGTACCAGTCATTGGCCTCCTTAAGCACCTGCTCGCCGCCAGCTTTCATAAATTCCTTAACAAAGACATCAAAATAAGAAACTGGCTTATCCCCAGAAATGATGGAGATATAGGCTTTATTTCGGAGCGGTATCAGCTCCGGGCTGCTCTGGATCAACGAAGGTACGGATACCTTCAGCGCATTGTATATGCCATGCTCATCAAGCCCAAGCGTCGAGGCCCACTGCTCTCTCCGAGCCTCAGGCATGCCGGGAACAAGCATCCCGATATTAGCGCCGATACGATTCGTATAATTAACCTGCTTATTGTACGGCGGCAATGTGACCACGTCATCCTTGGACTGTCCCGCCCACTCCCAGTGCTTCCCCCTCATCCCGTATCTCATCGTCATTCTCTCTTCTAGATTGGGATTCGCACTCACGTAATCAAGAATCTCCAATATCTTGGCCATCTTCCCTGGTTCCTCCGCTGCATTCGCGCCAATTGCAGTGAAGCTCATCAGCTTATCATAGGCCTTCGAACCGCTCTTGCCGCCGGGACCGGTTACAGGCTTACCAAAGACGATCCTTGCCTGGCTGTTCTTCCTCGTCAGCTCCATAGCATTAAAGGAAGCTTCCACAGGAACCTCTTCGCCTTTCTCGTTATAAACCGAATAATCTCCAGCCTGTACCCAATGGTAATAATTGCCCATGGAGGTCATTCCGATCCGGCCATTGATAAAGGCATGGGACAGATGCTTGTATCCCCCCTTATTCTCGCCGGTGACGAATTCAGGATCTATGACCCCATCCTGGTACCACTTCTGCAGATATTGAAGCGCCTCCTTCATCTCCGGTTCCAACGCCCCAATAACAAGAACGTTATCCTTCTCTGCAAAATATAGCTGCTCGGTGAACACCATCTGCCCAAACGCTCCGAATATGACATTCATCCCTTCGATCGAGAGTCCATAGGTATCGTCCTTCCCGTTACCGTCCGGGTCGTCATGGGCAAATGCGTACACCACCCTCTCTAGCTCCTCCAGCGTTTCAGGAGGCTTAAGCCCAAGCTTATTCAGCCAGTCCTCCCTGTATACAACCGGAACCCGGTACCTATTCGTCTGATTCACAACCGGAATCCCGTAATGGCGGCCCTCAATCTTCCCGTACTCCATATACCCCGGCGCATGGGTATTAATGGACTCTATGATGTTAGGCGCATATTCCTCCAGCATACCGCCTGGGATTTCGGCCAGGACATTCTGGTTCCGGTACTTCAGGAGATCATGCGACTGCCGGATACGGAAGAGATCCGGTATCTCGCCTTGCGCCAGCTTAAGGTCAAGGAGCGCTTCGTAATTATTATTTTCAAGATTCCAGATATCAAAATCGACATTGAACTTCTCTTCAATATATTGAAGCATCTCAGCATTTTCGGGAACAGCCTCATTAAGATGCATCGTCCAGGTGATGGTGTACCGCTTGTCCTGCGTAAGTGACTCCAATTCATTAGATTCCCTGTCCGTTGCATCCATATCCTCTGCGGTTCCGCAGGCACTGAGGGTGAACAGCATCACAAGGAGGAGAAGAGCAAGCCGGCGATTTCCATAATCGTTCATAACCGTAACCTTTCCTCTAACATATTCATTCAGCCCTGCTTCAGCATGGTCCGGACATAATTTTTCGGCGTACATCCGTTGATTTCTTTAAATTTCTTGATGAAGTAGGCTGTTGTAGCATACCCGACACTGCCTGCGATCTGTTCAATCGTCAGACTGTCATTGTTCATAAGCTCCACCGCTTTCTCCATGCGCTTCTGTGTTACGAATTCCGTATAACTGATTCCGGTCTCTTCCTTGAAGATCTTGCTTAAGTACTTCGGGCTTATGTATACCTTCGCCGCAACCGCATCGAGGGACAGGTCATCTGCCAGATGTGAGCAGATATAGTCTTTAACATCCTCTATGCTGTCAGCCGCCCGCTCGTCACTGCGCTTTTCCATATGGCTGTAACACTCGGTTATAGATTGCAACAGCCATTCCCGGAACCCGTTAATATCATAGACGGAATTGTACTGCTTATATAAATCGATCTTGAACTGTCCGGATTGCTTAAATTTCACTTTCTTCAGAAAATCGGAGTAAATCGATATCATGTTCATGAGAACAAATTGGCAGTGGTCAGCCGAATACATGCCGCCTGTCATTTCTCCAAGCACATTCTCAATTGCACCCGCGACACCCTCTAGACTTCTCGCCTGAAGCTTTTCCTTAAACTTCACAAGCAAGGACTGCGGTATTTCCTGATTGCTGTGCTCCCTGTTCAGCAGGCTGAATTCTTGTAGAATCGAAGCTACAGGGAACAGATAGCCATATTTGACCAGGGTCTGTGCTGCGACAAAGCTTCGATGTACCTCTATGCATTCATTCACCCACAAGCCGATCCCGATTTTTAAATTCAGATCAAAATGGGTTCTCACTTCCGTCAGAGCCAGATCAGCTATAGCTGCAAGCAGGGAATCTTCGGGTTGGTTCGCGCATACGATAACGACAATTTTGCGGTCCGGAAGCTCTTCAGCGATCAAGCATGTGTCTTCAAAGCCCGCTGCCTCCAAAAGATTAATCAGCTTGTATACGGCATATTGATTCGTCTTGGAGTCCAGTTCCTTAAAGGCTTTACTGACCGGATCGATTACCAGACAGCAGTAATGAGCATAGTCCAGTGACAAATCAATCGATAACAGCTGCTCTTCCAATTCTTCAACGCTGTAGCTCCCCCGCAGCATATTAAGCACTACATTATGCTTGATTACCGGCTTATTGGCCTGTAGGGTCTCCTCCAGGCTGCTTAATTTGTCCGTCAGCTGGTGAATGGCCGTGTCAATTAGCTTGTACTCGTTGTTGTGCCTGGCTTCGGCAGGATCGTCGAACAGGCCTTTGATTTTGCTCATTAACCGCTTCACCGGCTGATAGCTGACTACAGTGAAGACACCGGAAAGCCCGATGCCTATAAGGATGGCAATTAAGCAGATGAATAAAATAACCTTCTGCAGATCAAGCGATTTCTGGTAGAAGTTATTTTCCCGGATCACATTATAGATTTTCCACCCATTGGATTGAAGCTTATGATCGGATATGACATAGGAAACGTCATCGATCTTCACGTTGAAGCTCTGCGCCGGTGCCTCAGATGCGAGAATCGTCCTGGAATAAGCCGTCTGACTGGCCTTGGTCCCCAGCATAGATTTGTCCGCAGCCGAGATAATGACCCCGTTCGCATCAATCAGGAACGTGCCTCCGTATTCAGCAGGGATCATTCGTTCAATTATTGTGCTGAAAGCCGATTCTTTCAGGTCAATCCCGATCATCAGGTCACATGCTTCGCCAGTTGAATTAAAGGGATAGCTGTGTGCATAAGTTATCAGCGGAACCTTCCTGTTATTGCTCGACTCGCCGGCATAAATATCCTTTGGCACCATACGCGGGACGGTCCACAGATAGCTCGTACTGTTATTTTGCATGCTGTCGATCCAGTCGAACGTCTGGAATGCTTCACTGCCCGGAGAAACCTCATACTGCAGACCATACAGCGACGAGATCATCGCGTGCGACCGCGGATAATACAGATGTATGGCGTGGACAAGATCGGAATTGTTGATAACCTCCTGCTTAAGCGATTCCTGTATGTCGATAATGGTACTGGACTGCCCCCCGTGCGGACCCTTCGTAAATAAGTCGGCATTTGTCGTCTTCCGCAGCGTAATATCCAAATAGATTTTATTAACCCGGTCAAAGACGGCGGATTCAATTGTATGGGCTGCGTTCTTCAGCATCATCTGATTCTTGCTGCGGATTTCTTCATTATAGTTTCGGGGCAGATAGATATAGAAGATCGAGCAGAGCAAGAGAACGATGACGAGAACGATCGTCATATATGAAACGGCAAGACTCGTAAACACAGAGCTCAGCTTCTTCATAGTATCCTCCCCTCCTTCCAATTCCACATTATACAGCATGAGTTGGACAAGTTTATGGCCTTAACTAAAACTTAACACCACGGATGGGCGGGAATGGAACTCATATCGCAGCACTCTATCTCCCGGTCTAGGAGCTTGTCATTAGACCCTTCTTCAGAACCGCAATCCGCATGGACATAGCTAGTGCGTACGATTTTTATATCATGAGGAAATTGTTCTATTGAGGCGCCTTCCTGCCGGATGTTACGTTCTAGGCGTAGTCAAATCTGGTATGAAGAAGGTGAGGAGAACAAATGACGAAACGTAGGAAACTGCTGATTTCCATGCTGGCTGTGACGCTCCTGATTCCATTCGGAATCGCGGGCCCTTTCACAAAGCCGGCAAGTGCAGCAGCAGGCAGCTTCGATGTATTGACCTATAACATAGGAGGGCTGCCGGCATTCCTGTCAAGCAGTGCGGATCCGGAGAAATACACACCCATGATCGGCGCCAAGCTTGCTCCGTATGAAATCGTCAATGTGCAGGAGGACTTCAACTATCATGCTGCGCTGTATGCCAATGACAACCACCCGTACCGCACGCCTACCTCTGGCGGCGCCGGGTTCGGCAGCGGCCTGAACACCTTGTCTAACTACCCGATTCATGATCTGAAGAGGGTGACCTGGAACAAGAGGCACGGCTTTATTGACAACGGAGCAGATGAATTGACACCCAAGGGATTTACCTACGTGCAAGTCAAGGTCGCAGAGGGGGTTTACATCGACGTCTACAATCTGCATGCCGATGCGAATGTGGATGAGAAGTCGAATGAAGCAAGGCGCGATAACCTGAGCCAGCTCGCAGCTTACATCGAAGCGAATTCACAAGGCCATGCGGTCATCGTATTCGGGGATACCAACTGCAGATACACCAGGTCGGAGGATAATCTGAAGAGCCTGTTCGTTGACAGACTTGGGATGAAGGACGCCTGGATCGAGAAGATCAGAGGCGGCAGTTACCCGTCTATGGGTGCTCCGGCACTGGTCGGCACCCCGGGAGATACAAGTCCGAACAACGAGGTTGTAGACAAGATTTTCTACAGAAGCGGTGCTGGTGTATTCCTTCAGGCGAATACCTACAAGGTGGAGAACACGTACTTTACCGACTCTACCGGCCATCAGCTATCTGACCATTATGCCATCAGCACGAACTTCTCCTACTCCACCCATACCAGCTTGACCTACAGCGACCTTGCGGGAGGAGACGGAGGTACGGCCTTCAACTTCCTTGGAAGCTCAGCCCCGGCGACATCCAGACCTGTCTCTGTCACGCTAAGAGGCGCAAGCCGGCTTGACGCCGTATCGATGACCTATGCGAACGGAACGGTACTGGCAAGCGGCGGAACCGGCGGAACTGCAGCTGCTCTTACGCTTGCCAGCGGCGAATATTTCACCAGTGCGCTTATTTACCAGAATACGTACAACGGAGGAAGCAGAATTTTCTACCTGGAGTTGACTACGAACCAAGGCCGCAAGGTCGCCGCCGGAACGAAGAGCGGGACCTCAACCACACTGACTGCGCCGTCCGGCAGCTACATAGCAGGCTTCTTCGGACGTGCAGGCGCGAACATTGACAAGCTTGGAGTTGTCTACAAGAAGCTGTAATCAGACTAACCTGCAAGATCCGTAACGACTTTCACAACAGAGAGGAAGTTATCTGAACATGAAAATCAAGAAGAACTTATCCGTAGCACTATCCTTATCCCTGCTCCTGGGTACTTTCCCCGTCAATTACTCCAGTTCAGCGGCAGCCGAACCAATTGACGCAGTACCCTCGGTAACATCAGCTGTCTATCAGCCTTCTGAACCGGCATGGGGTCACTTTGTCGACTCTTACAAGAACAATAATTCGGTTAACAATTCGGTCTATTCCAACCCTGCCATCGGCGTACTGTCCGGTTTCCATGAACTATGGACGCCTGGCGATTCCTGGGATAACGGAACGATACTGAACAGCGAGGTGCTGGACTACAACATTCAATATGTAGTGGATCTGTCCAAAACCCGCACAGCTGAGGATGAAGAGAGAGCTTACTACGATGACCGTAGAAACCAGACCTACGGTGCGACCGAGGGCCTTGGTGCTTTGGCGGACGTATACCGCTCGCTGTCGGGAACGGCCACCACAATCACCGACATTCCGGCGGATGCTACTTCGGTAAAATACAGTGACAACAATCCCAACGGCAATAAAGGCGGCGACTCGAACTCCGAGCTTGGCAAGATGGTCGACCTGATCGGCAAGGTGCGCGGCAATTACGCTTCCACAAACCCGGCCAAAGGTTACTACCAGTACAAGCGTCCATGGCGCTGGGCTGGCGAAGAAATCATCACGCCGACTCTCTATCCTGTCAGAAGCATGACTCCTGAGAAGGACGGCGGCTTCCCAAGCGGACATACGAACGCTTCGTATCTCGCTTCGCTGGCACTGGCTTATGCAGTACCTGAGCGCTACCAGGAAATGGTGACCCGCGCTTCCGAGATGGGCAACAGCCGGATTGTAGCCGGCATGCACTCTCCGCTGGATGTTATCGGCGGCCGTGTCATGGCAACAGCCCTGGCGGCAGCCGCGCTGAATGATCCGGAGAATGCCGAGCTTAAGAAGGCAGCCTACGACCAGGCCCATAATGTCCTGCTGAGACAGAACGGTACAGCGGAAGACCGCTTCAGTGATTACGAGAAGAACAAAGCCCAGTATATGGAGCGTCTGACTTACGGATTCAAGCAGATTAACCCGACGAACAAGCCGATGGTTGTGCCAAAGGGCGCAGAGGTGCTGATCGAAACCCGTCTGCCTTACCTGGACGGTGAGCAGCGCCGTGCCGTTCTGGCTACGACCGGCCTGCCTTCCGGTTATCCGGTACTGGATGATCCAGAGGGCTGGGGACGCCTGAACCTGTTCGCGGCCGCAGACGGCTACGGTGCATTCAACAGCGATGTTACCGTGACGATGGACGCTGACAAGGGCGGCTTCCACGCACTCGACCGCTGGCGCAACGATATCTCG
>NZ_JAKGAO010000029.1 GCF_021532315.1 Paenibacillus tarimensis | reverse complement strand
AAGTTCTAAACACTTCATTCGCATCCGGTTTTCAGGGTGTAACCTATACGTAAGAGCGTCTGTCCGATAACTTGGGCAGACGCTCTTTTTGCAATTCCATCATGATGAGTAATGCCTGTGTTCTTGTGCATCCTATTGGAAGAATAACCGGCGCACTAAACCATTTAGAGAGGAGAGGGTAAGATGCAGGAGCAGCCATTTACAGGACAGGACATAGGTCATCGGTCGACGACAGCTAAAGCAATAATCAAGGAGATTATTGCAGAAGCAGATGAGCAGCATAACCATACTAACCAAGACCTTAGGTGTCGTGATTCACAACAAGTAAGTAATGCCATAGCGGAAGCTGCAAAAATTGGGCTGCATCTTGAAGCTGATCCGGATGAGTATCGCTAGGATTTCCGTGCTGTAATTGGTGTGTTCACAGTGTTGTTACTTCTCGGTTGGCGAATATTCTGGTGCATTAGATAGTGCTGTTGTTATATCACGTAATAAGGATCGGCTACCCATTATCATAGACAATGCAGCGGCAGCCCGATCAGCCGGAGACTTGTAGTCTCCGGCTTCTTGCCTTTTGAAGCTGCATAGAGAGAGGTATATAATGGGATTACATCGTGCTCTAATACATACTGGTCATAATTGAACCGGGAAGGAAGTGATCTCATGGTGGAAATCAGGAAGTTTCGCCAAGAGGAATTTGATACGCAGATGGAATTACTATTGTATGCCTTTCAAGCAGAGCTTACCCAGGAAGAAAGGGAGGAGAATAGAAGCCAGTTTAAACCAGAGCACAACTGGGGAGTGTTCGAGGAAGGCAAGCTGAAAGCCTCGCTGTCTTTGCTGCCTTTTGAGTTATATGTGAACGGTCGAGTATTCCAGATGGGTGGTGTGGCATCTGTTGCCTCTTGGCCTGAGGAAAGGCGCAAGGGCCTGGTTGCTATGCTGCTCTCTCACACTTTGGAGACGATGAAGAAGGAAGGTCAAACCGTCTCTTGTCTGCACCCGTTTTCTTTTGCCTTTTATCATAAATATGGATATGAAATGTACTGCGAATATAAGCGTTATGTCATTGAAGCGGCACTTTTGCCGGAGCGGCAGCCATACCAGGGGAAGGTAGAACGCTGCAATGGCGATATTCCTTTGCTGGATGCCATCTACAATCAATACGCTATCCGGTATAACGGTATGTTGAAACGGGAGGAAAGCTGGTGGAAGGAAGCGGTTTTTGACAGGAAGCCAGGACATGCTGCTGTTTATTACAGGGCGGGTGGAGAACCCGCCGGCTATATGCTGTATGCGGTCAAGGACCGCGTATTTACCGTACACGAGTTTGTGCCGCTGGATGAAGAAGCACGGACGGCGCTATGGACCTTCATTGGCAACCATGACTCGATGATCGATCGCGTTGAAATGACTGCACCTATTGATGATTATACTCCATTTGTCGTAAGCAATCCGCGCTTTAAGCAGGAGATAATCCCGTATTTTATGGCCAGAATCGTTGATGTAAAGCCTTTCCTGGAGCAGTATAGCCTTCAAGCGCCTGGGAAATCGCATGAATTCACCATTCAGCTTTCCGACCCTTATGCTCCCTGGAATGAAGGCACCTGGACTATTGAAATCTCCGCTGAAGGAGCAGCATCAGTTCAACCATGTGACAAGAAAGAAGCTCATACGCCGGATGCCAGCTGCGATATTCAGACGCTAACAGCTATGCTGCTTGGTTTTAAGCGTCCTTCTATGCTCTCCGCAGCAGGCAGATTGTCGGCTGGTGAGGAGACGATTAAACTCCTGGAATTGCTGATTCCCAAGCGGACAACATACCTGACAGATTTCTTTTAAGGTTTTATGTTGAGTTGGGGCAGATACGGTTGCCATTACCCAAGGCCCGCCTAACAATCAAAGTTTGGAAAACAGGGTAAGGGTAAGTATAAATCGTGCCGTATCCGCCCCAAGCTAATTAATGAACATCATGGAGAACAGGCTTGACGGCACGATAAAATTGCGTATAATTAAATTAAAGTCAAAGAAAGTCAAAGTCAAGCAGGGCGAAAATATATAGTCTCGTATTTCTGCCGCGGCTTGGGGAGGTTGGTGAGATGCGCAACATTTCCGATCTCATTGAGCAGTATCTTAAGCAGATGCTTCAGGAAAGCTCCGAAGGAGCCGTTGAAATTCAGCGTAATGAACTGGCAGACAAGTTCTCATGCGTTCCTTCACAAATTAATTACGTAATCAGTACCCGCTTTACATTGGAGAAGGGATATGTGGTAGAGAGCAAGCGCGGGGGAGGCGGTTATATCCGCATCCAGCGTGTCGAGCTTCCGACGCTCAAGGTGATTCATACCCACATTCATCAGACAATTGGAGAACGAGTCGACCAGACCGCAGCAGAGGGCCTGATTTATCAGCTGGAGGAAGCGGGTATTATTGCAAAGCGGGAGGCAAACCTGCTTAGAGCAGCTGTATGCCGAAATACGATCGCACTTAAGCTTCCCCAGCGTGACGAACTACGGGCAAGGCTGCTGAAGGCCATGCTGATTTCCCTGTTGGCACGCTGATCATCGCCCGGTGCTTGGCATGACCGGGAGAAGGAGTGAGTATTCCAGATGCAATGTCAGGAGTGCGGAAAAAAGCCCGCCACACTTCATTTTACGAAGATTGTAAATGGGGAGAAGACTGAATTCCATATCTGTGAGGCATGTGCTCGGGAGAAGGGAGAAATGATCCCGGGCACACCTGGTGGTTTTTCGATTCATAGTCTCTTGTCAGGGCTGCTCGATTTTGAGCCGGCGGCTCAATCGGGACTTGGTCCCAAACCCCAGACCATCCGCTGCGAGGAGTGCGGGCTGACCTACAGCCAGTTTAGCAAGATTGGACGTTTTGGCTGCAGCTCCTGCTATCGTCATTTCTCAGGAAGGCTTGATCCGCTCTTCAAGCGTGTGCATGGCAATACGGTGCATGTGGGTAAAATTCCGGTGCGCAGCGGCCAGCAAATCCAATCCAAGCGGGAGATTGAAAAGCTCAAGCTGGAGCTTCAGGAGAAAATAGCGCATGAAGAGTTCGAGAGCGCGGCTCAGATCCGTGACCGGATACGTGAGCTGGAGAAGCGATTGGCGGATGCTTAAGCGGAAGGGGGAGTAGCGCGTATGGTACGCCGGCGGTTCGCGCAGGATGCGCTTAGTGAGTGGATGAAGACCGATGGGCCGGATTCGGAAATCGTAATCAGCAGCCGGATTCGGATCGCCCGCAATTTAAGCGACCATCCCTTCCCGATGCTGGCCACAAACCAGCAATCACGTGAAGTGATGGAGCAGCTGACAGGTGTTGCGCGGGATGAAAGGTTGGAATCTTTCGGAAGGTTTGATATTTTTATATTATCCGAGCTGAATGAGCTGGAGAAGAAAGTGCTGGTTGAGAAGCATCTGATCAGTCCCGGACTTGCCAACGAGTCCAGGGGAGGAGCACTGCTTCTGAATGAGAAGGAATCCGTCAGCATTATGATTAATGAGGAGGACCATCTCCGCATCCAGTGTCTGTATCCAGGATTTCAAATCAAGGAAGCCTGGAAAGTCGCCAGCCGGATTGATGATACTTTTGAGGGGGCAGTTGATTTTGCCTTCGATGAGAAGCTTGGTTATCTGACCAGCTGTCCGACCAATGTCGGTACTGGAATCCGGGCTTCCGTAATGATGCACCTGCCTGCGCTTGTGCTGACCCAGCAGATTAACCGTATTCTGTCGGCTATCACCCAAGTTGGATTGGCAGTCAGAGGGTTGTATGGTGAGGGCAGTGAAGCGGTAGGCAACCTGTTCCAGATCTCCAATCAGATTACGCTGGGACAGTCGGAAGAGGAAATTATTGATAACCTGTATGGTGTGGCCCGCCAAATCATTGAACATGAGAAAGCGGCGAGAGAGCGGCTAATGTCAGAATCTCGTGTTCGTGTCGAGGATCGGGTGAACCGCTCATTCGGCATACTGTCTCACGCCTCTATTATGGACTCTAAGGAAGCCGCTCAGCGGCTGTCGGATGTGAGACTGGGTATTGATCTTGGCATCATTCAAGATGTGCCGCCATGTGTCATGAATGAATTAATGGTAATGACGCAGCCCGGGTTTTTGCAGCAGGTGTTTGACGAGGTGCTGAACCCCGAGCAGCGTGACATACGCCGGGCGGAATTAATCCGCGGGCAGCTATTGAAATCGGAAAGCGGAGGTGTTTGAACATGATGTTTGGAAGATTTACAGAACGTGCGCAGAAGGTGCTTGCTCTTGCACAGGAGGAAGCGGTTCGACTCGGTCATAACAACATTGGAACGGAGCATATTCTGCTCGGCTTGATCCGGGAAGGTGAAGGCATAGCGGCTAAAGCGCTGATCGGTCTAGGACTGGGTCTGGAGAAGATCCAAGACGAAGTGGAGACGCTAATCGGCCGCGGACAGGAGCAGCCTACGAATATTGCCTATACGCCTCGCGCCAAGAAGGTAATCGAGCTCTCAATGGATGAGGCGCGGAAGCTGGGCCACACGTATGTCGGCACCGAGCATATCCTGCTTGGCCTCATTCGTGAAGGCGAAGGCGTAGCTGCACGCGTACTGAACAACCTGGGCATCAGCTTGAACAAGGCGCGCCAGCAGGTGCTCCAGCTGCTTGGAAGCAGTGAAGCGGTATCAAGCAGCCATGGCACACCTGCCAATGTCAGCACGCCGACCCTCGACGGTCTGGCTCGTGACCTGACGGCGAGCGCACGCGAGAGCCATCTTGATCCGGTAATCGGCCGCAGCAAGGAAATCGAACGTGTTATTCAAGTGCTGTCCCGCCGGACGAAGAACAATCCGGTACTGATTGGTGAGCCTGGCGTAGGTAAGACGGCGATCGCCGAAGGACTTGCACAGAAGATTATTGCCAATGAAATTCCGGAGACGCTTCGTGACAAGCGAGTCATGACACTTGATATGGGTTCTGTCGTAGCCGGAACGAAGTACCGCGGTGAGTTCGAGGATCGTCTGAAGAAAATCATGGATGAGATTCGCCAGGCCGGGAACATTATTCTCTTTATCGACGAACTGCATACCTTGATCGGGGCAGGCGGTGCGGAAGGGGCAATTGACGCTTCCAACATTCTTAAGCCGGCACTCGCCCGGGGTGAATTGCAATGTATCGGTGCGACCACGCTGGATGAATACCGCAAGTATATTGAGAAAGATGCTGCTCTTGAGCGCCGGTTCCAGCCGATTACGGTTGATCAGCCTTCGGTTGAAGAAGCCATCCAGATACTCAGCGGCCTGCGTGACCGTTATGAGGCTCATCATCGTGTGAAGATTACCGATGAGGCGATTGAGCAGGCGGTTAAGCTGTCGGACCGCTACATTACCGACCGCTTCCTGCCGGATAAAGCGATTGACCTGATTGACGAAGCAGGCTCCAAGGTGAGACTGAATTCCTATACTGTACCGCCAAACCTCAAGCAGCTGGAGACGCGTTTGGATGACATCCGCAAAGAAAAGGACGCTGCTGTTCAAAGCCAGGAGTTTGAGAAAGCAGCTGCTCTGCGTGATACCGAGCAGAAGATGCGTGAAGAATTGGATGTAACGAAGAACCAGTGGAAAGAAAAGCAGGGCCGTACGGACTCCGAAGTGACGCCTGAGGATATTGCACAGGTGGTGGCGAGCTGGACGGGGATTCCGGTCAGCAAGCTGAAGGAAGAAGAGACCGAGCGCCTGCTGAAAATGGAAGAGATTCTGCATGACCGTGTCATTGGTCAGGATGAAGCGGTCAAAGCGGTAGCAAGGGCGATCCGCCGTGCCCGTGCAGGTCTTAAGGATCCGAAGCGACCGATGGGCTCGTTCATTTTCCTTGGTCCTACAGGTGTTGGTAAGACGGAGCTCGCACGGGCTCTTGCCGAGGCGATGTTCGGTGATGAGCAGGCTGTCATCCGGATCGATATGTCCGAATACATGGAGAAGCATTCGACTTCCCGACTGGTCGGAGCGCCTCCGGGATACGTGGGTTATGAAGAAGGCGGCCAGCTGACCGAGAAGGTTCGCCGCAAGCCGTATTCGGTTGTGCTGCTCGACGAAATCGAGAAGGCTCACCCGGAAGTTTTCAACATCCTGTTGCAGGTTTTGGAGGACGGCCGTCTAACCGATTCCAAAGGCCGCGTCGTTGACTTCCGCAACACGCTGATCATTATGACATCCAATGTTGGTGCCGACCAGATCAAGCGGAACTCGACACTGGGCTTCACGGCTGTACAGGATGCAGGCAGAGAATTTAACCAAATGAAGGACAAAGTGATGGCTGAGCTGAAGAAGAACTTCCGTCCTGAGTTCATCAACCGGATCGACGAGACGATTGTCTTCCACTCACTCGAGCAGGAGCATATTGCCCAGATCGTAACGCTCATGTCCGAGGAGCTTCGCAAGCGTCTGCGTGAACAGGAGGTTGACTTCACTCTCACAGATAGCGCAAAAGCATTCCTGGCGAAGGAAGGCTTCGACCCGCAGTATGGCGCGAGACCACTCCGCCGTGCTATCCAGAAGCATATTGAAGACCGTCTGTCCGAGGATCTGCTAATGGGTAAAATTTCCAAAGGAGATACACTGGTGATCGATGAGCGTGAGGGCACGCTGGTCGTTGAACCGGCAGGCGCTTCATCGGAAGAGCCAGCTGGCAAGAATTAATGAATTGCAATTAGCCGCTAACCAGGCTCCCAGTAATGAAAGCCGTCTCTGCAGCTTTTAGCTGCCGGAGGCGGCTTTTATGTATTTTGGCTAGCCTTGTTTGTACAGGATGGAGATCATTGGTAAACTTAAGCTATACGCTTCAGAGGAGGAATGAATATGATTCTTGTAACCAATACGATCAAAATCAAAGCAGGTCACGCGGATGCGGTGGCCGAGCGGTTCATGAACCCAAAGGGAGTGCAGCATGCCCCGGGTTTTGTCCGGATGGAGCTGCTGAAGACCGAAGGTGTAGAGGAGCATGACGAACTAAAGGTATGTACGACTTGGGAGAGCCGGGAGGCATTTGACAGCTGGGTCAACAGCGATGCGTTCAAGGAAGCGCATGGGCGCAAGGGCGGGGCACCCTCGCAGGGAGGCGGTCAGCATGGTCGGCCCGCTTCAGAAGGACAAGCCGAACAGTCGGGTGAAGGCCCGATTATGTTGGGTGCCAAACTCACCATCCATCAGGTGCTGTTCACACACCCTAAGGAACAGGCATAACTGCAGAAGTGTCTGCTCATCAGTTGAATGAATTAGAAATGAATCCATAAAGCCGTACACGTTCCGTATCATAGAGCGTTTGCGGTTTTTTTGCATGGATTAAAATTTGATGGCCCGATAAACCTCGGATAACATATGGCTAACAAACCTTCTCTATAATTTGCCCTTGTACATAGATTTTATAGAGGAGACGATGCAGCTATGAAATTCAAGACACTGCTGGCTGGCTTGATGGTCATCGTGGCATTGAGCGGATGCGGCGGAAACCAGACAGGGACTAATAATACGGCGGAGAAGGCTGGAGGAAATACGACAACAGGAGCGTCTGCTTCGAATAATGGACAAGCCGGCGAGGCGGGAGATGCGGGAATAAGCGGTAAGCTGTCGTTCTACACCTCGCAGCCTGAGGAGGATGTTACGAAGCTTGTGGATGCTTTTAACAGCCAGTATCCGGATGTGGAAGTGCAAACCTTCCGGTCAGGTACAGAAGAGGTTATTGCCAAGGTGCTGGCAGAGAAAGAAGCGGGCAGGGTTCAGGCCGATGTGCTGCTGGTTGCCGATGCGGTTACATTCGAAGGCTTGAAGGAAGCGGACATGCTGCTGAAATATGAATCTCCGGAGCTCGCGAATATACCCGTTGAAATGGCTGACCCGGACGGTATGTATACGGGTACCAAAGTGATGGCTACGGCGCTCGTATATAATACAGCAATGGTGCAGCAAGCGCCGGTTTCCTGGTCCGTGCTGACGGCACCGGACAATAAGGATCAAGCAATTATGCCAAGCCCTGTATACTCCGGTGCTGCAGCCTACAATGTGGGCGTGTTCTCCCGCAGTGAAGAATTTGGATGGAGCTTCTTTGAGGAGCTGAAAGCAAATGGCATGACCGTGATTAAAGGCAACGGTGCGGTGATCAAGGCGGTAGCGGCCGGTGAAAAATCATACGGCATGGTCGTGGACTTCCTTGCGGTAAGGGAAAAGCAGAAGGGCTCTCCGGTGGAGCTGGTTTACCCTGAGGAAGGTGTGCCAGTCATCACCGAGCCGATCGGCATTATGAAAGAAACGAAGAATGAGGCTGCTGCACAGGCCTTTGTAGACTTTGTCCTGTCTGAGGAAGGGCAGAAGCTAGCTGCTGGAACGGGTTATACGCCGATCCGTGAAGGAATTGCAGCGCCAGAGGGACTGAAGACGGTAAGCGAGATGAAGGTATTGTCCAGTGATATTTCGGTGCTCACTGAAGCTCGTGAAGAGGACAAAAAGGCATTCATCGGCCTTTTCGGGCAGTAAGAAGGGATTGGAACATGAACTCGATACCTACACGAGCAAACCAAAAACAGGGGATCGGCCGAAGTGATGGCGGTCCCTCTCTTTATATCCGTATAGTCCTGCGCAAAACCTGGCTCTTCATCCTCCTGCTGGTGCTGCTGTTCTGTTTTATTATTCCGCTGCTGAAGCTTATGCTGCTGAGCTTCGAGGGGCAGGGCAGTTTTGGCTTGAGTTCATATACGGATGTCTTGAAGGAGCCGCGCACGTGGAAGACGTTCAAGGATACCCTGTGGATTGTGGCAGGGTCTACGATGGTGTCTGCTGTTTGTGGAATCGGAGCAGCCTGGGTGATGGCCTATACCGATATTCGCGGCAAGCAGGCCCTGCATCTGGTGATGCTATTGTCCTTTATCCTGCCATCCTATGTTCTTACCTTGTCGTGGGCTTCATTTCTGGGCAATCAGGGAATGGCAGCGCAGCTGCTCCGTTTGTTCGATCCGGGTGCCCGGCCATTCAGCATATACAGCTATGGCGGCATTATCTTTGTGATGGGGCTGCATCATTTTCCCCTTGTATATCTGCTGACTCTCAATGTGCTGAAAAAAATTCCCCGCGATCTGGAGTGGGCAGGCAGAGTAAGCGGCACGGGACGCTGGAAGGCGTTCTTCCGGATTACACTCCCGCTGGCGATGCCGGGCTTTGCGGGTGGCACGCTGCTTGCTTTCCTGGCTTCCCTTGATAACTTCGGCATTCCTGCCTTCCTGGGGATACCGGTAGGAATCTCGGTGCTGAGCACACTGATCTATGAAGAGATTGCCGGATTTGGCCCTTCTGCCTTCTCACGTGCTGCGGTCTTGTCCATACTGCTCGGGCTCCTGGCGCTGGTAGGCACCCTGATGCAGTGGACAGCGGTGAGGCGTATCCGTACGGGGGATTCGGTAAAAGAGGATGACAGTCCGCGAATCCGGCTTGGCAGGTATAGAGTATGGCTGGAAGTGCTGCTGTGGGGCGGCTTTGCTCTTATTACCTTCGTTCCGCTGCTGTCAATGGCAGCGACATCGTTGAAGCGGGCATACGGGCTTCCTTTTACATGGAGCAATGTGACATTGACCAACTACAAGTATGTGCTGTTTGATAATCCAAGGGTGTGGGAAGCGGTGGAAACCAGTCTCATGCTCGCTTTTGTTACGCTTGTTAGCTGTCTGGTGGCCGGAACGGCGCTCGCTTATGCCTCAGTGCGCCGCCCATCCTGGTTCACCAAGCTGGCAGAGTCGGCAATCAGTATCCCTTATACGCTGCCTGGTATCGTGTTTGGGCTTATGATGATTCTGGCCTGGATGGAGCCGGTTCCCGGATGGAATCCGGGGATTTATGGCACGGCAGGCATCCTTCTGATCGCGTACTTCTGCCGTTTCCTTATTCTTCAGGTAAGGGCCTCCGTATCGGCAATCATGCAGGTAGACCCGTCAACAGAAGAAGCCTCACGAATGTTCGGGGCTGGTTCATGGAAGCTGTGGCGTTACGTCCTTCTTCCACAGCTGCTGCCGGGACTGGCAGGCGGAGCACTGCTCGTATTCTTGACGGCACTGACGGAGCTAACCGTATCGGCATTACTTTGGTCACCGGGAAGCCGGACGATCGGGGTGACGATATTTAATTTTGAGCAGGCAGGTGACACCGCCTATTCGACGGCCTTGTCGAGCCTGATTGTGCTGCTGGTATTGATCGGATTTGGCCTGCTGCAGCTGGTTAAGCGGCTCAGCGGAAGACAGGAGGAAGGTTCGTAATGAGTATACAAATTACCAGTGTCACCAAGCGCTTTGACCGGACTGAGGTGCTCCAGCGTATTAACCTGACCATCGAGTCCGGGGAATTCGTGGCCATTCTGGGCCCTTCAGGCTGCGGGAAAACAACGCTGCTGCGTCTGCTGGCCGGCTTTGAAGAGCCGACGGAAGGTGAGATCGTCCTGGAAGGGAAGCGCCTGTCCGCTCCGGGGTGGACGATGCCGCCCGAGCAGCGGCTGATCGGAATGGTCTTCCAGTCCTTCGCGCTGTGGCCGCACCTGTCTGTCCGCGAGCATGTGGCCTTCCCGCTTAAGCATCATAAAGGTGTATCAGCGGCTCTTCGGAAGCGGATGAATGAACGTGTGACAGACGTGCTGGAGCTTGTAGGTCTTGCTCATCTGGCTGACCGGCAGCCCCACCAGCTGTCTGGCGGTCAGAAGCAGCGTGTGGCGCTTGCCCGGGCGATTGCCGCCGAACCAGGGCTGCTCTTGATGGATGAGCCGCTCAGCAGCCTTGATGCCATGCTGCGGATGGACATGCGCCGGGAGATTCAGAATATCCACCATAACACCGGAGCGGCGATCGTCTATGTGACCCATGACCAGGGCGAGGCGCTGGCGATGGCAGACCGTATTGTAGTCATGAACGGGGGCCGCATGGAGCAAGTGGGTACCCCCGAGCAGATCTATTTACGGCCGGAGACGGAATTTGTCGCCCGCTTCGTTTCCAAGGCGAATCTGATACCCGGCAGCTGGCAGGGCACCCGGTTTGTGCCTCATGGTTTGGAGGGCAAGGGGGAAAGCTGGGAGGGACGCCATGTGGCACTGTCCTTTCAATCATCCCAGCTGTTCCCCGCAAGGCCTGACGAGCTTAAGCTGGATCGTCCTGGACAGGAGGAAGCGGAGGCAGGACTGCCGGGCGAAATCGTCAATGTGCAGTTTCAGGGCAAGGAATATCATTATGTTGTTAAATCGGATACCAATCTGCTGCTTGATATTCATGCGAGCGAGCGGTTTGCCCGGGGTGAGAGAGTGATGGTCAGCTATCAGGAACAAACCGGATACAGGATAACGGAAGCGCGAGATTTTGCCATCCAGTACTAGGCGGCTTTAACCGGGGAATTACGGGGTGACATAAGACAGAAACCATTCTGCAGGCCGTTTGCATAAACGGGAACGGTGTATGCAGGTGGTTTTTTTGTTAAATTCTCGAACGGATATTCGTTCAGGGGTTTTATCATTGGACGGGAAATGGTAAACTTTGAATGATACGTAATGGGTTAAAGGAGCGGCTGATGGCCAAATTAAAAATAAAGTTTGTTTGCACAGAGTGTGGTACAGAGTCACCCAAGTGGCTGGGTAAATGTCCCGGCTGCGGTGCTTGGAATACGATGGTGGAAGAGAAGGAAACGGTGGTCAAGACCCAAGGCTTCGGTTCTTCCATTATTCAGACGAAAGAAAAGCCGCAGGCTATCATAAACATAGAGAGCGGGCGTGAGCCGCGAATCGAAACCCGAATGGGTGAGCTCAACCGTGTGCTCGGAGGCGGTGTGGTTCCGGGTTCGCTGATTCTGGTCGGCGGAGACCCGGGAATCGGCAAGTCGACGCTGCTGTTGCAGACCTCCCATGCACTTGCGGTTACTGGGCTAACCGTGCTTTATATATCCGGCGAGGAATCGGTCCGGCAGACCAAGATGCGTGCAGACCGGCTTGGAGCCCTGACTGATAAGCTGTTCGTGCTTTGTGAGACAAATATTGAACAGATCGGTGATGCCATTGAAGCGGTAAAACCCGATTTTCTCGTCATTGACTCCATACAGACGGTGTATGAGCCGTCAGTACAGTCAGCGCCGGGCAGTGTCGCGCAGGTTCGCGAATGTACGGCGTATTTTATGCGGCTGGCCAAAATTAAAGGAATTGCTACGGTGCTGGTCGGCCACGTTACGAAGGAAGGGGCCATCGCCGGCCCGAGGCTACTGGAGCACATGGTGGATTGTGTGCTTTACTTTGAAGGAGAGCGTCATCATTCCTACCGGCTGCTGCGGGCAGTGAAGAACCGTTTCGGCTCCACGAATGAGATTGGAATATTTGAGATGGGTGAGGAAGGACTGCGCGAGGTGGCGAACCCCTCGGAGTTGTTCCTGTCGGAGCGGCCGCTCGGCGTATCAGGTTCGACAGTAGTCGCCAGTATGGAGGGTACCCGCCCCGTGCTGGTGGAGCTGCAGGCACTGGTCGCGGCGACGAACTTCCCGTCTCCGCGGCGTATGTCGACGGGCATTGACCATCACCGGATGGCGCTTATACTAGCGGTACTTGAAAAGAGGATGGGCATGTTCCTGCAAAATCAGGATGCTTATCTGAACGTAGCAGGGGGAGTCAAGCTGGATGAACCGGCTGTTGATCTTGCAGCGGCCGTCAGTATTGCCTCAAGCTTTAGGGATGCGCCCACTCGTCCCTTCGATGTATTCTTCGGAGAGGTGGGCCTGACAGGGGAAGTGCGTGCGGTGTCCCGCGCGGAACAGCGGGTGAAGGAAGCCGGAAAGCTGGGCTTCAAGAGGGTTATTATGCCAGAGAAGAGCCTGAAAGGCTGGACACCGCCGAAGGGTATCGAAATAATCGGCGTAGGAACGGTGGCGGAAGCCTTGCAGGCTGCGCTTGGCTAGGGGGGCCATCATGAAAGAGTCAAATCAACAAGAAATTATGAATCAACTGCTGCAGTTGATCGCGCCGGGCACGCCGTTCCGTGAAGGCCTGGAGAATGTGCTCCGGGCTAAGACGGGGGCGCTTCTTGTGGTGGGATACAGTCCAGAGGTCATGGAAGTGGTCGATGGCGGATTCTCGATCAACTGTGATTTCTCACCGAACTATCTGTATGAGCTTGCCAAGATGGATGGTGCCATCATATTAAGCGAAGACTTGCGCCGGATTTTATATGCGAATACGCAGCTGATCCCGGACAGCTCCATTCCGTCAATTGAAACGGGTATCCGCCACCGTACGGCTGAGCGGGTTGCGAAGCAGACCGGCAAACTGGTCGTGTCTATTTCGCAGCGCCGGAATGTCATTACCCTGTATCAGGGGAATCTTCGTTACTCGCTCAAGGATATAGGGGTTATCCTTACAAAGGCGAACCAGGCCATTCAGACTCTGGAGAAGTATAAGGCAGTACTGAGCCAGGACTTCACGAACTTGTCTGCTTCTGAATTTGAAGAGATGGTGACGCTGCAGGAGGTAGCTGGCGTGATCCAGCGGCTGGAGCGTGTGCTGCGGATTAAGACGGAGATTAAGCGGTATGTGAACGAGCTCGGCACAGAGGGCCGCTTGATCAGCATGCAGATGGAAGAACTTGTCGGAGGCGTGGAAGAGGATGCCTGGTTCCTGCTGAAGGATTACGTACGAGACAATGTTGATGACAAAATCCGGGAGATACGCGCGGGCCTCAAGAAGCTGAGCTCAGAAGAGCTGCTGGATGTCAACATCATTATTAAGCTTCTGGGTTATCCTGCAGCGGGAGCCATGTCAGAGGAATCGGTTCTGCCAAGGGGCTACCGCCTGTTAAATAAGATACCGCGATTGCCGATAATCATTATGAACAATCTGGTCGAGCGTTTCGGCCACCTGCCTCATATTGTAATGGCTACTATCGAAGAGCTGGACGAAGTGGACGGTATCGGCGAGGTTCGTGCCCGTGCAATTAAGGAAGGCTTGAAGCGTATTCAGGAGCAGGTTTTCATTGACAGACAGATCTAAAATAGGTAAAATTTTCTGATGGGTTCAAAAAAAGTTGTCTGACCTTGAAGCTTTCTGTCGATTTTCCGCTCCGAAGAACGCAAAATGGGGTATAGTATAAATGAGGTGGAGCCAATGATCACAAAATCAATACCGAGTCTCTTCACGATTGGCAACCTGTTCCTGGGTGTTATTGCCATCATCTCGGTCTTTAATGAAAAGCCGGAGATGGCGGCGATGATGGTTATCATCGCCATGCTGCTTGATGGCGTGGACGGCAGAGTCGCCCGTGCTCTTAATGCTCAGAGCGAGTTTGGCAAGGAACTGGATTCCTTGTCGGATGTCATATCTTTTGGTGTAGCGCCGGCATTTATTATGTACGTAGTCGCTTTTCAAGAGCTTAACCCAGCTGTAGCCTGGATTGTTACAGCCCTGTTCCCGATATGCGGAGCGCTGCGGCTCGCCCGGTTCAATGTTGTCGCCGGAACACCCGGCTATTTTATCGGCCTGCCGATCCCGGCTGCCGGTGGTGTCGTTTGTACGCTGGCACTGTTCTATCAGGATATTCCGGTGTCCGTGCTGTTAATCAGCACACTTGTGCTGTCCTATCTGATGGTTAGTAATATTAAGTATCCGAATTTCAAGAAGGTCGGTATACCGCGCGGAGCAGTCTGGGCGGTTCCGTTAATCGTTGCTGTCGTGGTGGTTCTGGGCATTTATCTGCCAGAGCACTTATCCAAGATCATCTTTATTCCGCTTGTGCTGTACGCGCTCTACGGTCTAAAAAAAAACGTTGACCGCCGCTTGGCGAAAACCCGCAAACGTGGGAAGACCCGCCACAGCGGCGAAGAACCTAAACACTCAGAACACAGCGCCTGATTGCCGCTTAGGTTTGTCAGCACGAATAAAACCGCCTGCCATTAATGGTCAGGCGGTTTTATATTTTTGGGGTATTTTGGGCGATCAAGTCAGATTGAATATGCCAAGCGTCGAACATTTCTTCGATTCCTGATCCAGCACTTCTTCAAGTTTAATATCGAGCAGATTGCTCATAGACGATAAGTAAAATAAGTTTCTGCCGATTTCCGAGCGGATTGCATCCTTGCAATGCTCGCAGAGCTGGCCGTTCAGATGATGGTCAAGCTTGCTCTTAGCCTGCTCCAGCTCGTCGGGGAAGTCCTGCTTCCGGGCATGAAGCTCGACACAGCCGCATTCGGTAACAGCCTTCGTGACAGCTCGGTTGACAGAAGCACCCGATTGTCCAAATTTAGTCATAACATCCAGCAAACTGCGGTGACGAAGCAGTAGTTCTGATACCTGTTGCTGAAATTGCTCCAGCGTAAGGGCGCTCATGCATTCCACCTCACTTCATAATTTGCTTTCCCACTTCTATTATAGAACATGGCAGGGCCGGTTACAAAAATCTTTATGGTATACCTTGTCGTAAAAATTTACCTCCTACGGTTAGACCGTGAAATATTGGCGCATAATTGTAATGGAGGTGAACCCAATGTTGAAACGCATGATACAAATCATGGGGATAGTCTTTGGAGGAATGGGCGGGGATTTGGCATACGGCTGGATGAATGCCGGTGCTGTCTGGAACGAGCCTGCCTTCGGGATGATGAAGCAAAGTGGAGCTTATTATACGAATGTTGGTCTGGGAGCATTTTGCGGTTTGCTGACAGCAACAGTACTGGCGGGTTCAATTATCCGCTGGATGCAGACGGGGGCAGAACGTGCGACCGCTATTCCGATGCCGGAGCTGGTATGCGGCGGTATAGGCTTGTTATCCGGTCTGAGCTTGTCTGCACTTCTATATCCGGTTACCGCTGGACTGACCGGAGCGGGCATGATTTTGCCGGCCGTGTTAACACTGTTGTGCGGTTATATGGGCATGCGGATCGGATTGAACAAGCGCGAGGAAATTACGGCAGGCGTAAAGGCGCTGCTGGAGGCCCGTAAGCATGCTCCCGTGGAAGAGGAAGACCGTTTTTATGAAGAGCACAAAATCCTGGACACCAGCGTTATTATCGACGGACGGATTGCAGACATCTGCAAAACCGGATTCATTGAGGGCACCTTGGTCATACCTGAATTCGTCCTGGAAGAGCTGCAGCATATTGCCGACTCCTCAGATCTGCTTAAACGCAACCGTGGTCGCAGGGGACTCGACATTCTGAATAAGATTCAGAAGGAGCTTGACGTAAGGGTTCTCATCTATGAGGGAGACTTCGAGGAAATCGGGGAAGTGGACAGCAAGCTGGTTAAGCTGGCTAAAGCGCTTCGCGGGAAAGTGGTAACCAACGACTTCAACCTCAATAAAGTGTGCGAGCTGCAGGGTGTTTCTGTGCTTAACATCAATGATCTGGCAAATGCGGTTAAACCGGTTGTTCTTCCGGGCGAGGAAATAGTGGTTCAGGTCATTAAGGATGGCAAGGAGCATGGACAGGGAGTTGCTTACCTGGACGACGGTACGATGATCGTGGTGGAGGGCGGCCGGGATTTCATTGGGACTACCATGGAAGTGCTTGTGACAAGTGTGCTGCAAACCTCGGCAGGTCGCATGATATTCGCCAAGCCGAAGCTTCTGGAGAAGGCGCAGTGAACGTGCTGCGTATATAGATCAAAGTTATCAGCCGGTCTTATCGCGGATGCTCTGCATGCGCGGTAACGCCGGCTGCTTATGCTTGCTGCAGCGTTGTGCAGGTTATTGTATGCGCTGGAAAAAGTGGTGTATGATAGACGTATTCCATGTAGCGAGGACAAGAGAATCATGAGTGAGAAGAGGACCTGGAGCGCGATTGTAGTAGCGGCCGGACGTGGAACCCGTATGGGATCTGCGGAGAGTAAGCAATATTTGCCGCTGCTCGGTAAGCCTGTTTTAATACATACCCTTCAATTGTTCGACCTGATGGAGGACATAACGGAGACAATACTGGTTACGGGACCGGATGATATTGTACGATGCAAGGAGCTAATCCGGGAATATGGTCTGGAGAAAGTGAGGGCAGTGGTGCCTGGCGGAGCGGAGCGCCAACACTCTGTTTATCAGGGGCTGAAAGCAGCTGGCTCTGATTGGGTGCTCGTACATGATGCAGTCAGGCCGCTCGTATCACCCGCGGCAGTCAGACGCTGCATGGCGGCTGCGGTGCGCAGCGGCGCAGCAGTCCTCGCTGTACCGGTGAAGGATACAATTAAAAAAGTGAGCCCTGACGGGGTAGTAGAGGATACGCCGGACCGCAGCAGGTTGTGGGCAATTCAAACGCCGCAGGCTTTCAACAGCGTTCAGCTCAGGGAGTGCCATGCCAGAGCAGATTCGGAGGGTTTTGTTGGTACAGACGATGCTATGCTGGTAGAGCGTTCGGGACAGCAGGTGACTGTGGCGGAGGGTGAGTACACGAACATTAAGATCACGACGCCTGACGATTTGCCGTGGGCTGCTTTTCTTCTGGAGGAGCGTGGCCGGCGCAGCCGAAATAGGGAAGGGGAATAGAAGCATGATTCGGGTTGGACAAGGATTTGATGTGCATCAATTGGTGGAGGGCAGGCCCTGTATTATTGGCGGAGTAACGATTCCGTATGAGAAAGGGCTGTTAGGTCACTCCGATGCGGATGTGCTGCTGCACGCGGTATCCGATGCCATTCTGGGCGCACTGGGCCTGGGGGACATCGGCAAGCATTTTCCCGATACCGATCCTGCCTTTAAGGACGCAGATAGCGTCAAGCTGCTGGAACGGGTATGGGTGCTGGCGAAGGAGCGCGGATATAAGCTTGGTAATATCGATTCCACGATCATCGCACAGCGGCCCAAGATGCTGCCCTACATCCCGCAGATGACGGAAGTTATCGCACGCGTACTTGAAGCGGATACCGAGCAGGTTAACGTAAAAGCGACGACTACCGAGCAGCTTGGCTTCCCGGGCCGTGGCGAAGGGATTGCTGCCCAGTCTGTTGTTTGCCTGGTGCGCGATGTGCTATGATCGGTTGAATAAATGATTCGATACAGGGGGACTTGGTGATTATGACAAAAGAAGTGCGTGTCCGTTACGCGCCGTCGCCAACAGGACATTTACATATTGGCAATGCCAGAACGGCTTTATTTAATTACTTATTCGCCCGTAGTCTTGGCGGTAAATTTATCATTCGTATTGAAGATACGGATGTGAAGCGGAATGTTGCCGGCGGCGAAGAAAATCAGCTGACGTACCTCAAGTGGCTTGGCATTGATTGGGATGAGAGCGTAGATATTGGGGGCGGGTATGGACCATACCGGCAGACTGAGCGGCTTGATCTGTACCGTACTTACTGGCAGGAGCTCATTGATAAGGGTCTGGCTTACAAGTGCTACTGCACCGAGGAGGAGCTCGAGCAGGAGCGGGAGGAGCAGACCGCACGCGGCGAGATGCCCCGCTACTCGGGCAAACACCGTGATTTGACTCCAGAGCAGCAGGCTGCTTACGAGGCGGAGGGCCGTGTACCGAGCATCCGCTTCCGTGTGCCGGAAGGCCGGGTATACCGGTTTGAAGATATGGTCAAGGGTGAAATCAGCTTTGAGTCAGATGGCTTCGGCGATTTTGTTATCGTGAAGAAGGACGGGATTCCCACTTACAATTTTGCCGTCGCGGTGGATGACCATCTGATGAAGATCAGCCATGTGCTTCGGGGCGAAGACCACATCTCGAATACGCCGCGCCAGCTAATGATCTATGAAGCTTTAGGCTGGGAGCCGCCGGTATTTGGTCACATGACGCTGATTGTGAACGAACAGCGGAAGAAGCTCAGCAAACGGGACGAGTCCATTATTCAATTCATCGAGCAGTATGATGCACTGGGATACCTGCCGGAGGCATTGTATAATTTCATAGCGCTGCTTGGCTGGTCACCGGAAGGAGAGCAGGAGATCTTCACACGCGAAGAACTGGTTGAGGCTTTCAATGCTGCCCGGCTCAGCAAGAGTCCTGCTGTATTTGATACGCAGAAGCTCAGCTGGATGAATAATGAGTATATGAAGAAGGCGGATGTTACCCGTGTAACTGAGTTGTGTATTCCGCATCTGCAGCAGGCGGGTAGACTGCCTTCCGAGCTGACGCCGGAGCAGTACGGCTGGGTGCAGAAGCTTGTTGCCCTGTATCAGGAGAAGCTGCGTTATGCCGCGGATATCGTACCGCTCACGGAGCTGTTCTTCCTCGATACGGTAACGGATGAAGCCGACGCGGCAGAGGTACTCGCTGAGGAACAGGTGCCGGGCGTGCTTCGTGCGTTCCACGAGGCTGTATCCAGTCAGCCTGATGCAGACTTTGACGAAGAGAATGTGAAGGCGCTGATTAAGCAGGTACAGAAGGAAACAGGCGCCAAGGGCAAGCAGCTGTTCATGCCGATCCGGGCGGCATTAACCGGCCAGACGCATGGCTCAGACCTTAACATGACCATCGCGCTTCTCGGTCGAGACAGGGTGCTGGAACGTCTGTCCGCCCGCCTGTAATCCTGTCATTTACTTGTCAGATTCAGGAGTGGCAGGTATACTTACTGTTAAGCAATTAATAATCCGTGACTATAGTCACACAGGCGATGATCAGGAGAAGTAAGTTCCAAGGGACTTTACAGAGAGGACAACCGTCATACAGCTGCTTGTGCGGCAGTTAATGATTGGCTGGGAGTTGTCCAGTTACCGGAGCCGAATATGCACCTGTAAGCCTTGCCCCGAACCTAAGAGCTCATGCTGGTAAGATCCCGGCAGACGCTGAAGGTGTAGGCGGCAACGGGTCGTTCCCGTTAGCAGCGGCAAGAGAGGGCAGAATGAGAAATTCCGTTGCCCGAACAAGCAGAGTGGAACCGCGTTACTACGCCTCTGCAGCCATGCCGGCTGCAGAGGCGTTTTTTCTTGTTGTCCGTTCCTTACGTCAGTGCGTTATCCAGTGGTGCTATCACCTTTTGCTTCAAAATCGTGATCGTCAGACATGTGCTTCAGGCTTAACCGGATGAGAGACGGTGAGGGCATGTCCGTGCTATGGAGAGACAGCCAGGTAAAGCCGTCCCTTTGGATTAACAACCTTAATTCATACTAGTGCTCTAGTGCTGGTAAGGGGACAAATACCGGCGGCCTCGGCTGATGCAGAGAGAAGGGGGTTATCCTATGTTTCGCAATTTAAGGTCAGATATTCAAGCGATTTATGAGAATGACCCGGCAGCGCGAAGTACGGCGGAAATCATATTTACTTATTCGGGTTTGCATGCCATCTGGGCGCATCGCATTGCGCATGCCCTGTACAAGAGAAGATTCTTCTCGCTGGCGAGGTTCATCTCCCAGGCAAGCAGATTTATGACGGGAATTGAAATTCATCCGGGAGCCACAATAGGCAAACGGTTTTTCATTGACCATGGCATGGGTGTTGTAATCGGGGAAACATGCGAAATTGGTGACGATGTTGTCGTTTATCAAGGGGTCACATTAGGAGGAACAGGCAAGGAAAAGGGGAAGCGGCATCCCACGATTGGCAATAATGTAGTTATCGGATCGGGAGCCAAGGTACTGGGGTCCTTCAAAGTAGGCGATAATTCAAACATAGGGGCGAACTCCGTTGTCGTACGGGAAGTACCGCCCAACAGCACGGTAGTGGGAATTCCGGGCAAGATTGTCAAGAGTAACGGAAAGCGTGTGACAGGACGGCTTGATCACTCCCATCTTCCTGACCCGGTTATTGAAATGTTCCGTACAATGCATCAGGAAATAAATGAGTTGAAGAGCGAAATCGCCGCTCTCAGGCAGCAAAATCAGGATGGAGGGAAGGGAGCATGACGACGATTCAAATTTATAACACGCTAACGCGGACGAAGGAAGCATTCATCCCGCTCGAACCGGGAAAAGTGAAGATGTATGTATGCGGCCCGACGGTATATGACTACATACATATTGGCAATGCGCGTCCTGTTATATTCTTTGATGTAGTACGGCGATATTTGGAACTGGCCGGTTTTGAGGTGCGCTATATCGTCAATTTTACAGATGTAGACGACAAGCTGATCCGCAAAGCGGAGCAGATGGGCACTACGGTTCCGGAGGTGGCGGAGACCTTCATCGCAGCATTCAAGGAAGATATTGAAGCGCTTGGCGTGCATACGGCGACCTATAATCCGCGGGTAACGGAGAATATACCGGAGATCATAGCGTTTGTAGAAGGTCTGGTTGACAAAGGATATGCGTATGAGAGCGGTGGAGACGTATACTTCCGAACGAGCCGGTTTGAGGAATACGGAAAGCTGTCTCATCAAAATCTCGAGGAGCTGCAATTCGGTATCCGGATTGAAGTGGGGGAGAAGAAGGAGAATCCGCAGGATTTTGTGCTGTGGAAGGCTGCTAAGCCCGGAGAGATTTATTGGGAAAGCCCATGGGGTAACGGTCGCCCAGGCTGGCATATCGAATGCTCGGCGATGGCTCGCAAGTACTTGGGTAATACCCTTGACATTCATGGCGGAGGTCTTGATCTTCAATTCCCGCATCATGAATGCGAAGTAGCACAGTCCGAAAGCCTGAATGGCGAGCCGCTGGCACGCTATTGGATGCATAACGGATATATCCATATCAATAACGAGAAGATGTCCAAATCGCTTGGTAACGGGATTACGGTCAAAGAACTGCTGAAGCGTGCCAAGCCTCAGGCTTTACGGTACTTCATGCTGACAACGCATTATCGCAGTCCGCTGAACTTCAACAATGAGACGCTTGTACAAGCGGAAAACAGCGTGGAGCGGATTGCCAACTGCGCAGCAAACCTGCAGCACAGGCTTGAAGCACTTGGGGAACGGGGCGCCACAGCCGGCGGAGCGGATAATAGCTCGTCAACGGGAGTGCCTGAATTGGATGAAAAGCTGGCTGAAATTCGTACCCGCTTCCATGCGAAGATGAGTGACGACTTTAACACACCGGATGCGGTGACCGCTGTATTCGACTTGGTTAGTGAAGCTAATCTGTACCTGAAACGTGAGGTAGTGGCGGGTGAGGCCCTGCAGGTCCTAATTACTATGCTGCACTCATTCGATTCCGTTCTCGGATTCATTAATACTCAGGCTGCGGACGGTCTGCTCGACGAAGAGATCGACAGGCTTATCGAAGAACGTACGGCGGCCAGACAAACGAAGAACTGGGCAAGAGCAGATGAAATCCGCGACCTGCTTGCGGAGCAAGGGATTGTTCTTGAGGATACCCCGCAGGGCATCAGGTGGCGGCGCAAATGAATGAAGGGATGAATGGCCGCACCGATCTGCTGTTTATGCATCCGCCTGCTAAGCAGCCGCAGCTGCTCCCGCCTGTTGTGCTGGCATATGTGGGAGACGCGGTGTTTGAGCTGTATGTAAGACAGTATCTTGTGTCCCTGCCGAATCTGAAGAGTGACCATCTACACCGGAGCGCAACTAAGATTGTATCCGCAAGAGCCCAGAGGGAGCTGCTCGAGAAGTGGCAGCCGCTTTTGACGGAGGAGGAAGCTGATATTGTAAGACGGGGGCGTAATGCCAAATCGGGCACGCCTCCGAAGAATGCCGATCATCAGGACTACCGGCATGCAACTGCACTGGAATGTCTGGTCGGGTATCTATACTACTGCCGCCGCCTTGATCGGCTGCAGACCTTAATGGATGCTGCGTTTGGCACCGGCGGACAGCCGGATGACGGCAGAAGTTTGTCGACAATTCAAGGAGGAGATTTAGGATGACAGAGCACGACGAACAGCAAGAGTGGATTACAGGCAAGCATCCTGTCATGGAAGCGCTGCGTGCGGGGCGGGAAATCAATAAGATTTGGATTGCCGAGCAATCGCAGCGGTCTCTGACCCAGCCTATTATCGCCGAAGCCAAAACACGGGGAATTATTGTGCAGTTTGTCGACAAGCGCAAGCTCGATCAGATGGTACAGGGCGTTCCCCATCAGGGGGTTGTAGCGCAAGCCGCAGCATACCGGTATGCTGAACTGGAAGAAATCCTGGAAGCAGCGAAGGCAAAGGGGGAAGAGCCTTTTATTTTGCTGCTGGATGAGATCGAGGATCCGCACAATCTTGGATCCATACTGCGGACGGCCGAATGTACGGGTGTTCATGGGGTCGTTATTCCGAAGCGAAGGTCGGCTGGCCTTACACCAACGGTGTCCAAGACATCCGCCGGGGCGGTGGAATATGTTCCGGTTGCAAGGGTTACCAATCTCGCCCAGACCATCGACCGGCTGAAGGATCAGGGTGTATGGATAGCGGGAACGGATGTAACGGATGCTCAGGAAGTATACCGGGCAAATTTCAATCTTCCGCTGGCTTTAGTAATTGGCAACGAAGGCAAAGGGATTGGCAGGCTGATTCGTGAAAAATGTGATTTTCTGGTGAAGCTCCCTATGCATGGCCGCCTTAACTCGCTGAATGCTTCCGTAGCTGCCGGAGTGCTGATGTACGAAGTGGTCAGGCAGCGCGGAGCGCAAGGCTCTTCAGCTTCGGGAACACAGCGGAACGGTTAGCATGGTTTCCGGGCGGCAGGACATTTTACTGGTTGATGGCTACAATATGATCGGCGCCTGGAAGGAACTCGAGCTGTTGAAGGAGACCGACTTGGAGAGCGCGCGGGATCGCCTGCTGGATAAACTGGCGGATTATCAGGGATTTTCGGGCATGCAGGTATATGTTGTATTTGATGCTCATCAGGTTCCCGGGCAGGGGGCCAAGTTCACTCAGTACAAACTGATCGTGATCTATACAAAAGAGAAGGAAACGGCGGATGAATGCATCGAACGACTCGTCATTGATCTCACAAAGCGTGGGCGGAATATCTATGTGGCTACTTCCGATCTAGTGGAGCAGCATGTGGCCTTTGGTAAGGGTGCGCTCCGTATCTCTGCCAGGGAGCTCTTCATCGAGATCGAGCAGAACCGCAAGGAAATCGAGCAGTCGGTAAAAGGCAATCCGCCAGTCAAGAGAAATCCTCTTGATGGTATTCTTAGTCTGGATATCAAGAGCAAGCTCGAGAAGCTCCGCAGGGGCGACAAAGAATAAAGCCGGTTACAGGTTACATGAGTAATGGATCACAATGACATGTGTGACATATATGTGGAAGTTTATCTAACTAAATAGTGTCGTGAATTGCTAGGTGGTTCCACTTTTGCTAGATAAAAGCGGGGTTTTCGGCGAAAGCGTTGTTGACGGTCTCAGGTTACATAATGTATACTGATTCTATGTTTCATAGAGTTCGAGAGTGTACGCCTTGCAGGCCGGAGGGATAGTTCGTGAGCATCGACCTCAGAGAATTGAGAATGCACGAATATGACTGCAAAACGGACGAAGATGTCGTGGAAGCGGTACGCCAAGGTGACAGTGACGCACTGGAGTATTTGATAAACAAATACAAGAATTTTGTGCGTGCCAAGGCGAGGTCCTATTTCTTGATTGGGGCTGACCGTGAAGATATCGTGCAGGAAGGCATGATCGGACTTTATAAGTCGATACGCGATTTTAAAGGGGACAAGCTGGCCTCTTTCAAAGCGTTTGCCGAACTGTGCATCACGAGACAAATCATCACTGCCATCAAGACGGCAACCCGCCAGAAGCATATTCCCCTCAATTCGTATGTATCGTTGGACAAGCCGATTTATGATGAAGATTCTGACCGGACGCTATTGGATGTCATCTGTGGCTCCAGAGTATCTGATCCTGAAGAACTCATCATCAATCAAGAAGAATTCGTAGGTCTGGAAGATAAGATGTCTGAGATCCTCAGTGACCTGGAACGGAAAGTGCTCATGCTTTATTTAGATGGGCGTTCCTATCAGGAGATTGCCGTTGATCTGGATCGTCATGTCAAGTCAATTGATAATGCACTGCAGCGTGTGAAGCGTAAGCTTGAACGATATTTAGAGCTCCGCAATATTGGCGGTTAGGCCGGAGGCTGCGGAGAAGCCCTGAGGGGCTTTTTTTATTGGCGCCGCCCAATGGACGATGTTTTAAACAGTCAAATGTTGGCGATAATGAAACCGGAGTCTCCGATGTCGGTGGCTGGTTCTGACTGATGGCTGCAGAAAACCTATACTTCCCAGTAAGGGCACGGTTTTATTTTCGTTGACACACATGGTTACGTTGTGATAAAGTATGTCAGGTAGCCCTAAATATGCGTACGGATATTTTTGTGGGTTCTTGAATCTACCACGGTTCAGCAGAAATGCTTTATCGCTTTATTCGGCTTTATAGTTCGGGAGGTGTACTTCAATGCGGGTTATTATTACTTTGGCTTGCACGAACTGCAAACAAAGAAACTACACGACCAACAAGAACAAACGGAATCACCCCGACCGCATCGAGATGAAGAAGTTTTGCAAGTTTTGCAACGAGCATACTCCTCATCGCGAGACAAGATAGTCAATTGGAGGTGTGGACGTGACATTTCTGGCTAGAATGAAGCAAGGCTTCGGGTCGACGTTTGCCTTCTTTGCCGACAGCTGGGCTGAGCTTAAGAAAGTCCGCTGGCCAAACCGTAAAGAGTTGACAAGCTACACGATCGTCGTGTTGGTGACAATCGTAGCTGTAACGATTTACTTTTGGGTTCTTGACATCGGGATCTCCCAATTGGTCGAACTGATCGTTTAAGAAGGGTCCAAAGGTGGCTTGTTATGGAAAAAAGATGGTATGTCGTGCATACGTATTCCGGTTATGAGAACAAAGTCAAGACGAACCTGGAGAAGCGGGTCGAATCTATGGGCATGGAAGATAAAATTTTCCGTGTTCTAGTTCCTATGGAAGAAGAGCTGGTGAACAAGGATGGCAAGAAGAAAACTGTCATGCGTAAAGTTTACCCGGGCTATGTTCTGGTGGAAATGGTTCAAACAGACGACTCCTGGTATGTTGTGCGAAACACACCTGGTGTGACTGGCTTTGTAGGATCAACGGGTTCTGGTTCGAAGCCGACGGCACTGCTGCCTGATGAAGTGGAGCAAATTTTGCGCCATATGGGTATGGAGGAGCCAAAGCCGAAAATCGAGTTTGATCTGAAAGAGGCTGTTCGTGTTAAGGTGGGTCCTTTTGCGAACTTTGTTGGTACAGTGGAAGAAATTCTGCTCGACAAAAGCAAGCTGAAAGTCCATGTCAACATGTTTGGTAGGGAAACCCCGCTTGAGCTGGATTACACTCAAGTGGAGAAGATATAACATCTGGTTTCTGATTGCCGTAATCCATTCACTTCAAGTGGGTGAGTTCTGCGGTGGTGGGAGGGAATCAATCATTCCCGTCAAACCACATTTTAGGGCAAGGAGGTGTGCAACATGGCTAAGAAAGTCATCAAGATGGTCAAACTGCAAGTTCCAGCAGGTAAAGCGAATCCGGCTCCGCCGATCGGTCCTGCACTGGGTCAAGCAGGCGTGAACATCATGGCGTTCTGTAAAGAGTTCAACGCTCGTACGGCTGATCAGGCTGGTCTGATCATTCCGGTTGTAATTTCTGTATTCGAGGACCGTTCCTTTACATTCGAAACTAAGACTCCGCCGGCAGCAGTGCTGCTTCGCGTAGCAGCTGGTATCGAGAAAGGTTCCGGAGAACCGAACAAGAAGAAAGTCGCAACGGTTAAGCGTGCTAAAGTACGTGAAATCGCTGAGCAAAAAATGGCCGACCTGAACGCGGCATCTGTTGAAGCTGCTATGCGTATGGTGGAAGGCACAGCCCGTTCCATGGGCGTTACAATCGAAGACTAATTCCCTTCATGGGATGTCAACGATTGATGGCTGTAAAGCCGGCAAGCGGACAATTTGTTCGCGTGGGAGGATCATCCGGTAGGAGGATTTTCCGCTACGACCACAAAGGAGGAAAACAACATGGCAAAACACGGTAAGAAGTACCAGGAAGCTGCCAAGGTAATTGACAGCGAAGCTGTATACGAGCCGCTTCAAGCAATCGAGCTCGTAAAGAAAGCTGCATCAGCTAAATTCGACGAGTCTGTTGAAGTAGCAGTTCGTCTGGGTGTAGACCCTAAGAAACAAGATCAGGCTGTTCGTGGCGTTGTTGTACTGCCGCACGGTACTGGTAAGACCAAGCGCGTTCTCGTATTCGCTAAGGGTGACAAGGCGAAGGAAGCAGAAGCTGCTGGTGCGGATTATGTTGGCGATGCTGACATGATCAACAAGATTCAACAGGGATGGTTTGAATTCGACGTTTGCGTAGCTACGCCTGACATGATGGCGGAAGTTGGTAAACTGGGTCGTATTCTGGGTGGTAAAGGTCTGATGCCTAACCCTAAAGCCGGTACGGTAACGTTTGACGTTTCCAAAGCGGTTCAAGAGATTAAGGCTGGTAAGATTGAATACCGTCTTGACCGTGCTGGTCAAATCCATGCGCCAATTGGTAAGGTATCGTTCGATGCCGAGAAGCTGGCTGAAAACCTCAAAGCTCTTATTGATGCTTTGAACCGTGCTAAGCCTGCTGCAGCTAAAGGCGTGTACCTGAAAAACATTGCAGTATCCTCTACGATGGGTCCTGGCGCTACTGTCAGCACTGCTGTATATCGTTAAGAGACTGCTAACCAACATTCGAATATGCATACCGTAGACAGTAGGTGCCATTTGGCTTAATTTCCTACCGAGGTGTTATGATATACGTGATAACACATATGGCTCTGCCATATTGTGCGCTATTACGATCATGGCCTTCGCGTCTGCGCGCGGAGGCCTTTCTCATGCATCAAGGTCGGGATCACTCATGATAAGCGGAATGCAAGAATTAATCTAACGGGAGGTGTAAAGTTTGGCAAACGCAAAGATCATCCAAGAGAAACAACAAAGCGTGGACGAAATCACGGCGAAACTTCGTGAAAGCTCCTGCACTGTTGTAGCTGACTATCGCGGACTGAACGTTGCGCAAGTGACCGAACTTCGTAAGCAATTGCGTGAAGCAGGTGTGGAATTCCAAGTGTTGAAGAATACACTGGTTCGCCGCGCAACCGCTAATGCCGAGCTTACAGAGTTGGATGCTGTGCTGACTGGTCCAACTGCGGTAGCATTCAGTAAAGAAGACGCTGTGGCACCGGCTAAAATTCTGAGCGATTTCGCGAAGAAGAACGAAGCTCTTAAAGTTAAGGGCGGCGTTGTTGAAGGTCGTGTGTTTGACGCAGCAGAAATGAAAGCACTGGCAGATCTGCCTTCCCGCGAAGGTTTGCTCTCCATGCTCCTCAGCGTGCTTCAAGCGCCTATGCGCAACTTCGCGCTTGCGGTTAAAGCCGTGGCGGAAAAGCAAGAGCAAGAAGCTTAATCAACGTATAACACAGCTCGTATGAGCGACTATAAAATAAACTACATTTGGAGGTATTTCCATGTCTAAAGAGCAAATCCTGGAAGCCATTAAAGGCATGAACGTCCTGGAACTGAACGATCTGGTTAAAGCAATTGAAGAGGAATTCGGCGTAACTGCAGCTGCACCTGTAGCAGTAGTTGGCGGCGGCGGCGGCGGCGCTGAAGCTGCTGAGCAGTCCGAGTTCGACGTAATCCTGACAAGCGCTGGCGGATCCAAGATCAACGTTATCAAAGTTGTTCGCGAAATCACTGGTCTTGGCCTGAAGGAAGCAAAAGAACTGGTTGACGGCGCACCGAAGCCACTGAAAGAAAAAGTAAGCAAAGAAGATGCAGAAGCTATGAAAGCAAAGCTTGAAGAAGCTGGCGCTTCCGTAGAAGTGAAGTAATTAATACCATACACGAACCCCTTGGAGACTTGTCTTCAAGGGGTTCGCTATATCCATTAAGTCGGGGAGGCACAGCATGTCCGATCACTATTATTCTCGCACACCGCAAACCGAGAGTGACCGCAAAGTGTATGAAGCGGTATTAGCCGGGCGAACCTTCCGCTTCGTTACCGATACAGGTGTGTTTTCCAAAACGGGTGTTGATTATGGTAGCAGGGTTTTAATCGATGCTATGGAGTTTGCAGCTGATGCCAAGGTGTTGGATGTTGGTTGTGGATATGGCCCAATTGGGCTGGCTGCTGCCGTCAAGGCTCCAGCCGGTCACGTTACAATGGTTGACGTTAACGAACGGGCTGTTCAGCTTTCAACTGAAAACGCGGCCTTGAATCATATTGATAATGTAACTGTAGTTCAAAGTGATTTATATGAAGCTGTGACCGATATGCGATTTGATGTTATTTTGACGAATCCGCCGATCCGCGCTGGTAAAGAAACCGTCCACCGGATATTTGAGGAGGCAGTCAGTCTTCTTGTACCCGGGGGTTCAATCTGGGTTGTCATTCAAAAGAAGCAAGGAGCTCCGTCTGCTTTTGCTAAGCTAGAAATGCTTTATGCTTCTGTTCGGGAGATAACGAAGGACAAAGGATATCGCATATTTAGGGCTGTAAAAGAACCTTCGGTAAAAGAGTAAACTTTTGTTGACTTGACATTTTGGATATGGTAGTATTATTAAATGTCAGTATTAAGATGGGCTCAAAGTCTTTAGCTAACTAAAATGTCAAGAATAATTTTCTGTCCTATCATGCATAGAAAATTAAGCCTTGACGTATAATGTTTAGATTTTGGGCGAAAATTAGTTGATATGAGATGATCGCTTTCCGTATTCAGGAATGACAGGGAATTGGAGGCTTGCCTTCACTTTCGAATTCTCGGGTAAGACGCGGATATGCTGCAACTTGTGTTGTGGAGGCGCGTTTTACATCGGTTGCGATGGCTGATGGAAATACGCTCTTTTTTCGAAGCTATTCGATAAGGGCTTTTCTTTATTTAGAAGTTTTCTGTGGTAAGTGAAGCAGACATGAGGGGTGAGGTTAAGTTGGCAGGACAACTTGTTCAGTATGGCCGACGCACGCGTAGAAGCTACGCCCGGATCAATGAGGTTCTTGAAGTACCGAACCTGATCGAAATCCAGCAGAAGTCGTATGAGAAGTTTTTGGAACGTGATTTGCTTGAATTGTTCCAGGACATTTCTCCTATCTCGGATTTCACAGGCAATCTGTCACTTGAGTTCATTGATTACAGCTTGGGTGAGCCGAAGTATTCGGTCGATGAATCCAAGGAGCGGGATGTAACCTATGCGGCACCGCTGCGCGTTAAAGTGCGGCTCATCAACAAGGAAACCGGGGAAGTAAAGGAACAGGAAGTGTTCATGGGCGACTTCCCGCTGATGACCGAGACCGGCACGTTTATTATCAACGGCGCCGAACGGGTAATCGTCAGCCAATTGGTTCGCTCCCCCAGTGTTTATTTCAGCACAAAAGTTGATAAGAATGGTAAGAAGACCTACACAGCTACGGTTATTCCGAACCGTGGTGCTTGGCTCGAGCTGGAGACGGACGCGAAAGATATCATCTACGTCCGGATTGACCGTACCCGTAAAATTCCGGTAACGGTGCTTCTGCGTGCGTTGGGATTTGGAACAGATGCGGAGATTATGGATCTGCTTGGACATGACGAGTACATCCGTAACACGCTGGACAAAGATAACACGGACTCAACGGAAAAAGCGCTGATAGAAATTTATGAGCGTCTTCGCCCGGGCGAGCCGCCAACTCTTGATAATGCAAAGAGCTTGCTTGTAGCACGTTTCTTTGATCCGAAGCGCTATGATTTAGCGAATGTCGGCCGCTACAAGATTAACAAGAAGCTCCACATTAAGAATAGATTGTTCAACCAGCGCCTGGCTGAGACACTGGTCGATCCGTCCACTGGTGAGATTATTGCCGAGGCTGGCCAGATGATTGACCGCAGACTGCTGGATGAAATTTTACCGCACCTGGAAGAGAATGTGGCCTACAAGACCTATCATGTGGCAAATGGTGTGCTTGATGCCGATAGTATTCCGCTTCAAGCTGTCAATGTATTCTCTCCAATTGAAGATGGTAAAGTTATCAAGATCATTGCCAACGGCAATATTGATAAATCGGTCAAGCACATTACACCGGCCGATATTATATCTTCTATTAATTATTTTATTAACCTTCTGCACGGTGTCGGAAGCACGGATGATATTGACCATTTGGGCAACCGCCGTCTGCGTTCTGTGGGCGAACTTCTTCAGAACCAGTTCCGTATTGGTCTCTCCCGTATGGAGCGTGTAGTTCGGGAACGGATGTCGATTCAGGATGCGAATGCCATTACGCCGCAGGCGCTCATCAACATTCGTCCCGTTATCGCATCGATCAAGGAGTTCTTCGGCAGCTCTCAGCTGTCCCAGTTCATGGATCAGACCAACCCGCTTGCCGAACTGACACATAAACGGCGTCTGTCGGCCCTGGGACCGGGCGGTTTGACACGTGAGCGCGCAGGATTCGAGGTTCGTGACGTCCATCACTCTCACTACGGCCGGATGTGTCCGATTGAGACCCCAGAGGGACCGAACATCGGTCTGATCAACTCCTTGTCAACCTTTGCTCGTATCAATGAATATGGTTTCATTGAAGCGCCTTACCGCTGGGTTGACCCGAAAACTAGCATCGTCACTGAGCAAATTGCATATTTGACTGCGGATGAAGAAGACAACTACGTTATCGCGCAGGCTAATGCGAAGCTGAATGATGAGGGCAGGTTTGCCGAGGATATGGTAATCGTCCGGTATAACAAACAGGCCGACAATATCCTGACCATGCCTAGCGAGCGTGTTGACTATATGGACGTATCTCCTAAGCAGGTTGTTTCGGTAGCTACGGCGCTCATCCCGTTCCTAGAGAACGATGACTCCAACCGAGCGCTGATGGGATCGAACATGCAGCGGCAGGCCGTTCCGCTTCTGATACCGAAGGCTCCGCTTGTTGGTACTGGAATGGAGCATAAGTCTGCTAAAGACTCTGGTGTCTGCATCGTCAGTAAGCATGACGGAATCATTGAACGCGTCACTGCCAACGAAATCTGGCTGCGCCGTGTAGAAATGATTGACGGTAAACAGGTCACCGGTGATCTGATTAAACATAAGCTCCACAAATTTATGCGTTCCAACCAGGGAACTTGCATAAACCAGCGTCCGATTGTTAAGAAGAATGAATTCGTGACAAAGGGAACGATTCTCGCTGATGGTCCGTCCACTGAAATGGGCGAGCTGGCTCTTGGCCGTAATGTCGTTGTGGCATTTATGACTTGGGAAGGCTACAACTATGAGGATGCCATTCTGCTCAGCGAGAAACTGGTGAAAGAGGATGTGTACACTTCGATTCATATCGAGGAGTACGAGTCCGAGGCGCGTGACACGAAGCTTGGTCCGGAAGAAATCACACGCGACATCCCGAATGTTGGTGAAGAAGCACTCAAGAATCTGGATGAGCGCGGTATTATCCGTGTAGGCGCTGAGATCGGTGCGGGAGATATTCTGGTCGGCAAAGTAACGCCTAAGGGTGTGACGGAGCTGACTGCTGAAGAACGCCTGCTGCATGCGATCTTCGGTGAAAAAGCCCGTGAAGTGCGCGATACCTCGCTGCGTGTGCCGCATGGTACAGACGGTATCGTCGTTGACGTTAAAGTATTCACTCGTGAGAACGGCGACGAGCTGCCGCCAGGTGTAAACCAGCTGGTCCGTGTCTACATTGCCCAGAAGCGGAAAATCTCTGAAGGCGATAAAATGGCCGGCCGTCACGGTAACAAGGGTGTTATCGCTCGTATTCTGCCGGAAGAGGATATGCCGTTCCTGCCGGATGGCACACCAGTAGAGGTTGTTCTTAACCCGCTGGGCGTTCCGTCCCGGATGAACATTGGTCAGGTACTCGAGGTCCATCTTGGTATGGCTTGTAAACGTCTTGGCATCCATGCTGCCACACCGGTATTTGACGGCGCACGAGAGCATGACGTATTCGATACAATCGAAGAAGCCGGTATGCAGCGTAATGGTAAGACCGTTCTCTATGACGGTCGTACTGGTGAGGAGTTTGAACGTGAAGTAACCGTTGGGGTTATGTACATGATCAAGCTCGCGCACATGGTTGATGACAAGATCCACGCCCGCTCCACGGGACCTTACTCTCTTGTTACGCAGCAGCCGCTTGGCGGTAAAGCCCAGTTCGGCGGACAGCGTTTCGGGGAGATGGAGGTTTGGGCGCTTGAAGCCTATGGCGCGGCTTATACTCTCCAAGAAATTCTCACTGTCAAGTCTGACGACGTTGTCGGCCGCGTGAAGACGTATGAGTCGATCGTTAAGGGTGAGAACGTACCGGAGCCGGGTGTTCCGGAGTCGTTCAAGGTCTTGATCAAAGAGCTTCAAAGCTTAGGTATGGACGTTAAGATCCTGACCGAGAATGAAGAAGAGATTGAGATGAAAGAAATGGACGACGAGGATGACGGAACCAGCGACAAGCTGAACCTCAACCTCGAAGGTGCAGAAGTCGGAGCTGAGTAATCGGCCAACATTGCAAGGAACTATGCGACCGCAAGCGTCGTGCCTGCTGACAGGTGCGATGCTTGCGGACGCTTATGAATAAATCACGATAAGACCTGTCATAGGCGCAGCCGCCAAGCTGCGCAAGGTGTGACTGAGACTTAAGGAGGGTTGCTCCTTGTTGGATGTAAACAACTTCGAGTACATGAAGATTGGCCTGGCATCGCCGGATAAAATCCGTTCCTGGTCGCGCGGTGAAGTTAAGAAGCCGGAAACGATCAACTACCGGACACTGAAGCCGGAGAAGGAAGGTCTTTTCTGCGAAAAGATCTTCGGACCGACAAAGGACTGGGAATGTCACTGTGGCAAGTATAAGCGTGTTCGTTACAAGGGCGTAGTATGTGACCGATGCGGTGTTGAAGTAACGCGCGCTAAGGTTCGCCGTGAGCGGATGGGTCATATCGAGCTGGCTGCACCGGTTTCGCATATTTGGTACTTCAAAGGTATCCCGAGCCGCATGGGTCTGGCGCTGGACATGTCTCCGCGCTCCCTTGAAGAGATTATTTATTTTGCATCTTATGTGGTGACGGATCCAGGCGATACGCCGCTGGAGAAGAAGCAGCTGCTCTCGGAGAAGGAATACCGGAGCTATCGTGAGAAGTATGGCTATGGTTTCCATGCCGGTATGGGTGCCGAGGCAGTGAAGAAGCTGCTTCAGGACATCGATGTCGAGAAGGAACTGGAAACACTTAAGGAAGAACTTCGCACCGCTCAAGGCCAGCGCCGTAACCGTGCGATCAAGCGCCTTGAAGTAATCGAAGCTTTCCGTAACTCGGGTAATGAGCCAGAGTGGATGATTTTGGATGTTCTCCCTGTCATTCCGCCTGAGCTTCGTCCAATGGTTCAGCTGGATGGCGGACGCTTTGCCACCTCAGACCTGAACGACCTGTACCGTCGTGTTATCAACCGGAACAACCGTCTGAAGCGTCTTCTCGATCTTGGCGCGCCGGATATTATCGTACAGAACGAGAAGCGGATGCTGCAGGAAGCGGTTGATGCCCTGATCGATAACGGACGCCGTGGTCGCCCTGTAACAGGACCTGGCAACCGTCCTCTGAAGTCACTCAGCCATATGCTGAAGGGTAAGCAGGGACGCTTCCGTCAGAACCTTCTGGGTAAGCGTGTTGACTACTCCGGCCGTTCGGTAATCGTAGTAGGTCCGAGCCTGAAGATGTATCAGTGCGGTCTTCCGAAGGAAATGGCGCTTGAACTTTTCAAGCCATTCGTAATGAAGGAGCTTGTAAATAAAGGTCTTGCTCATAACATCAAGAGTGCGAAGCGTAAAGTCGAGCGTGTTAGCCCAGAGGTTTGGGACGTACTCGAAGAAGTTATCAAGGAGCATCCGGTCTTGTTGAACCGTGCCCCTACACTTCACCGTCTTGGTATTCAGGCTTTTGAACCGATTCTCGTAGAGGGACGTGCGATCAAGCTGCATCCGCTCGTATGTACGGCATACAACGCCGATTTCGACGGTGACCAGATGGCTGTTCACGTACCGCTGTCTGCTGAAGCACAGGCTGAAGCCCGTTTGCTGATGCTTGCATCCGGTAATATCCTTAACCCGAAAGACGGCAAGCCGGTCGTAACACCGTCACAGGATATGGTTCTTGGCAGCTACTACTTGACCATGGACAACATGGAAGCGAAAGGCTCGGGTTCCTTGTTCGGAACTGTGAATGAAGCGATCTCGGCTTACCAGCGCGGTATCGTTTCACTGCATGCCCGCGTTATTGTTCCAGCACGTGTTGTGCGTAAGAAGACGTTTACGGAAGCTCAGCAGAACTCTCTGCTTGTAACTACTGTTGGTAAAATTATCTTTAATGAAATTTTCCCAGACGACTTCCCATACATCAACGAGGCAACCAAAACCAATCTGCTTCATGGAACGCCGGATAAATACTTTGTCTACGAAAAAGGTACAGACCTGCAGAAATTCCTTCAAGAAGTTCCGACAGCCGGTGCGGTGGGCAAGGAATACTTGGGGCAGATTATCGCTGAGTGCTTCCGCCAGTACCATACGACTCGCACGTCGGTAATTCTTGATAAAATCAAGCAGCTCGGATTTACCTACTCGACACGGGCTGGTATTACCATTGCCGTATCCGACGTTATCGTGCCTCAGGAGAAGCAGGAGATCCTGCAGGAATCTGAAGAAAAAGTACGCGTTGTTACGAACCAGTATCGCCGCGGTTTGATTACGAACGAAGAGCGCTATGACCGTGTTATCGATATTTGGGGTGCAACGAAAGATAAGATCACTGATATCCTCATGAGATCGATGGACCGCTACAATTCCATCATGCTCATGGTAGATTCCAAGGCACGTGGTAACAAATCGCAGATTACACAGCTTGGGGGCATGCGGGGGCTGATGGCTAACCCGTCTGGCCGTATTATCGAACTCCCTATCAAGTCAAACTTCCGTGAAGGCCTAACCGTCCTCGAGTACTTTATCTCGACACACGGTGCGCGTAAAGGTCTTGCCGATACCGCACTTCGTACGGCTGACTCCGGTTACCTTACCCGGCGGCTTGTTGACGTGGCACAGGATGTTATCGTCCGTGAGGATGATTGCGGTACTGATAAAGGCTTCATGGTTTCAAAGATCCAAGACGGTAAAGAGGTAATCGAGGATCTGTACGACCGTATCGAGGGCCGTTACTCCTTCGAAACGATCCGTCATCCGGAGACAGGCGAAGTTATCGTCAACCGTAACGAGTTGATCGACTCTAACAAAGCCGATGCTATTATTGAAGCTGGCGTTGCTAAGCTGCAGATCCGTTCCGTACTTAGCTGCCGCGCCCGTCATGGCGTCTGCAAGATCTGTTATGGACGTAATCTCGCTACCGGGAAGCATGTAGAAATCGGCGAAGCAGTTGGTATTATTGCTGCTCAATCGATCGGTGAGCCGGGTACCCAGCTGACGATGCGTACGTTCCATACCGGCGGTGTTGCCGGTGATGACATCACGCAAGGTTTGCCGCGTATTCAGGAGCTGTTCGAAGCACGTAACCCGAAAGGTCAAGCAATTATCACGGAGCTTGATGGTGTCGTCAAAGAGATCCGTGAAGCCAAGGACCGCCGTGAAATTGAAGTACAGGGTGAAGCAGAATCGAAAGTGTACGCAGTTACCTACGGTTCTAGAATCCGTGTGACCGAAGGCCAGCACATTGAAGCTGGTGATGAAATCACAGACGGATCGATTGACCCTAAGGATATGCTGCGTATCAAAGGTATCCGCGGCGTACAGAACTATATACTGCAGGAAGTTCAGCGCGTATACCGGAACCAGGGTGTTGAAATCAACGATAAGCACGTTGAAGTTATGATTAAGCAGATGCTGCGTAAAATCCGCATAGTTGATGCGGGTGAAACAACGCTGCTTCCAGGTGCATTCGTTGATATTCATGAGTATGAGGAAGCAAACCGTGAAGCGATTCTCGCAGGACGTGAGCCTGCCGTCGCGAAGCCAGTGCTCCTTGGTATTACAAAAGCATCGCTCGAGACGGACTCCTTCCTGTCTGCAGCCTCCTTCCAGGAGACGACTCGTGTCCTGACAGATGCCGCTATCAAAGGTAAGGTTGACCAACTGCTTGGCTTGAAAGAGAATGTCATTATCGGCAAGCTCATTCCAGCAGGTACCGGTATGAACCGTTACCGCAGCATTAAGTTTGCGGGCATGGACGAAGAGGAACAATTGGATGAATCTGCAGAGAGTGTAACAGTAGAGTCTTAGTAAAAAACTTCGCTGTTACTGAGAGTGTAACAGATCTCTTGCATTGGACTGTTTGGCGGCCGGGTACAGGTTTATTCCTGCCCGGCCGTACTTTCGTCCGGATACTATCAGCTATTAGAAAAAATATTTTCAGGCATAGGGTTATTACCTTGACATTCTACAAGCAGTGGTGCTATTATATCGAAGTGTGCCTAAAAGGGTGGTCCTGTGCTTGTTTGAAAGGATGAGGTTCCATGCCTTACAAGATTGGCACAAAGCAGACAACTAGGATGGTAGAACAGCAGATTGCTGAACGAGTCTTGGTTGCCAAAGATGCAGATCCGCGGATCACAGGCAGGATTATCGACTTGTGTGCTGAGGCCGGAGTCGAGATCGTATGGGTTGAATCGATGGAAATCCTCGGGGAGACCTGCGGCATTGACGTCGGAGCCGCCATGGCCGCAATGATCCCTGATGAATAATAAGGAACTTCTTGTTTTTGCTATAAGCCATTAAGGCATTAGGCAAAAACTTTCGTTTGTTTCTTTATGAACCACCTGGATCTGTGGGCTTAAAAAGGTGAGCGTAAATTGATTTATCAAAGGAAGGGGGTGGCAGCATGCCAACAATCAATCAGCTCGTACGCAAGGGCCGTCAAGCGAAAGTAGTTAAGTCGAAATCGCCGGCACTTCAAAGAGGTTTTAACGCACTGAAACGTGAAAGCACGGACCTTAGCTCGCCGCAGAAGCGCGGTGTATGCACTCGTGTAGGAACGATGACTCCGAAGAAGCCTAACTCCGCTCTGCGGAAATACGCGAGGGTTCGTCTGACGAACCGCGTAGAGGTTACAGCTTACATTCCAGGTATCGGTCACAATCTACAGGAGCACAGCGTGGTTCTGATCCGCGGAGGCCGGGTTAAAGACCTTCCGGGTGTTCGTTACCACATCGTACGCGGTGCGCTTGATACCGCAGGTGTTAACAACCGTAAACAAGCTCGCTCGAAGTACGGCGCGAAGCGTCCGAAAGAGAAAAAGTAATAAACCGGGGTGACCCGGTAACAAACATTTAAGAAAGGGGGACATCCTCATGCCACGCAAAGGACCAGTACCTAAACGTGATGTGCTTCCGGATCCGGTGTACAACAGCAAGCTGGTAACACGTCTGATCAACCGCATTATGATCGACGGCAAGCGCGGTGTTGCCCAAACGATTCTCTATGATGCATTCAATGTCATCAAGGAACGTACGGGTAAAGACCCGATGGAAGTGTTTGAAGCTGCCATCAAGAATATTATGCCAGTACTTGAAGTGAAAGCCCGCCGTGTTGGTGGTGCAAACTATCAGGTGCCAATCGAAGTTAAGCCGGAACGTCGTACATCGCTCGGACTCCGTTGGCTCGTTAACTACTCCCGCAACCGCGGCGAGAAGACGATGGAAGAGCGTTTGGCAGCAGAAATCATCGATGCATCGAACAACACTGGCGCATCGGTGAAGAAGCGCGAAGACACGCACAAAATGGCAGAAGCCAACAAAGCGTTTGCTCATTATCGTTGGTAGGATTTTAAGAGACGAAAGGAGACATGATCATGGCAAGAGAGTTCTCCTTGAAAAATACGCGTAACATCGGGATCATGGCGCATATTGATGCCGGTAAAACCACCACTACTGAACGGATCCTGTTCTACACAGGCCGTACCCACAAAATCGGTGAAGTGCACGAAGGTGCTGCAACGATGGACTGGATGGAGCAGGAACAGGAGCGCGGAATTACGATTACTTCCGCTGCTACCACTGCTCAGTGGAATGGTCACCGCATCAATATCATTGATACCCCGGGACACGTTGACTTCACTGTTGAAGTTGAACGTTCCCTGCGTGTATTGGACGGGGCCGTAGGTGTTTTCAGTGCGAAAGAAGGCGTTGAGCCACAGTCTGAAACCGTATGGCGTCAGGCTGACCGTTATGGCGTTCCTCGGATCGCGTATGTAAACAAGATGGACATCATTGGCGCAGACTTCCTGAATGTTGTCAAAGACATGCGTGAACGTCTGCAAGCTAACGCGGTTGCGATTCAGCTGCCAATCGGTGCCGAGAACGACTTCGTTGGCGTTATCGACATCATTGAGCGCGTAGCTTACAAGTACAAGGATGACCTTGGTAAAGAACCAGAGAAGGTTGAGATTCCGGAAGAGTATAAGGAAAAGGTTGAAGAACTTCGCGCTGAACTCGTGGAGAAGGTGGCTGAGCTTGATGAAGAGCTTACCATGCGTTATCTCGAGGGTGAAGAAATCACGATTCCTGAACTGAAAGCCGCACTCCGTAAGGGTGTCTGCTCCGTTCAAATCTTCCCGGTAATTGCTGGTTCTTCTTACCGCAACAAGGGTGTCCAGATGATGCTGGACGCTGTTGTTGATTACCTGCCGTCGCCAGTCGACGTACCAGACATCAAAGGTACGCTTGAAGACGGAACGGAAACAGTTCGTAAATCTGCAGATGACCAGCCTTTCGCAGCTTTGGCTTTCAAAATTGCGACTGACCCGTTTGTAGGTAAACTGACGTTCTTCCGCGTGTATTCCGGCGTACTGCATTCCGGTTCATATGTTCTGAATGCCACTAAAGGTAAGCGTGAACGGATCGGACGTATCCTTCAGATGCATGCAAACAGCCGTCAAGAAATCTCGGAAGTATATTCCGGCGATATCGCAGCTGCAGTCGGTCTGAAAGACACGATTACAGGTGATACACTTTGCGATGAGAAGAATCCGGTTATCTTGGAGTCTATGAACTTCCCTGAACCGGTTATCGAAATCGCAATCGAGCCAAAGACAAAAGCCGACCAAGACAAAATGGGCGTAGCACTCTCCAAGCTTGCTGAGGAAGATCCGACTTTCCGTGCTTATACGGATGAAGAAACGAATCAAACAATCATCGCTGGTATGGGTGAGCTTCACCTTGAAATCATCGTTGACCGTATGCTTCGTGAATTCAAAGTTGAGACGAATGTTGGTAAACCACAGGTAGCTTACCGTGAAACGTTCACTGCACCGGCTCGCGTTGAAGGTAAATTTGTTCGTCAGTCCGGCGGACGCGGTCAATACGGTCATGTATGGATCGAATTTGCTCCTCAAGAGCCAGGACAAGGATTTGTGTTCGAGAACAAAATTGTTGGTGGTGTAGTTCCTCGTGAATACATCCCTGCGGTTCAAGCTGGTATCGAGGAATCGATGAAGAACGGCGTACTTGCCGGCTTCCCGCTCGTTGATGTCAAAGCAACAATCGTAGATGGATCGTATCATGATGTCGACTCCTCCGAGATGGCGTTTAAGATCGCTGGTTCGATGGCGCTGAAAGCAGCTAAGGACAAGTGTAAGCCAGTTCTGCTGGAGCCAATCATGAAGGTTGAAGTTACCGTTCCGGAAGAGTATTTCGGTGACGTTATGGGTATGCTGAGCTCCCGCCGTGGCCGTATCGAAGGTACGGACAGCCGTTCCGGTGCTCAGATCATCCGTGCAAAGGTACCTCTGGCTGAAATGTTTGGTTACTCCACGACTCTTCGTTCCGGTACTCAGGGACGCGGTGTGTTCGCAATGGAACTGTCTCATTACGAGGAAGTTCCGAAGTCGATCTCCGAAGAGATCATTTCGAAGAGCAAGGGTGCATAATCCGGTTCTTCCAATATCTATACCTTAAGAGTTGCATTTGGCCCAGCGCAGCGTTACACTTGTGATGCGCGCGCTTGGCCCACACATACATTTTCCAATATTAAGGAGGATTAAGTTCAATGGCTAAGGCTAAATTTGAACGTAACAAACCGCACGTTAACATTGGTACGATCGGTCACGTTGACCATGGTAAAACGACTCTGACTGCTGCGATCACTACCGTTCTTTCCAAGAAATACGGCGGTGCAGCTATTGCATTTGACCAAATCGACAAAGCACCAGAAGAGCGCGAGCGCGGTATCACAATCTCCACAGCTCACGTAGAATATGAAACACCTAACCGTCACTACGCACACGTAGACTGCCCAGGCCACGCCGACTATGTTAAAAACATGATCACCGGCGCAGCACAAATGGACGGCGCTATCCTCGTAGTATCCGCAGCTGACGGCCCAATGCCACAAACGCGTGAGCACATCCTGCTCTCCCGTCAGGTAGGCGTTCCTTACATCGTCGTATTCCTGAACAAGTGCGACATGGTTGAAGACGAAGAACTTCTTGAACTGGTTGAGATGGAAGTGCGCGACCTGCTGAACGAATATGAGTTCCCAGGTGACGACACTCCAATCATCCGTGGTGCAGCTCGTGAAGCACTGCAAAACCCAGACGGACCTTGGGCTGACAAGATCGTTGAGCTGTTCGAGCAAATCGATACTTACATCCCAACTCCTGAGCGCGACACTGACAAGCCTTTCCTGATGCCTGTCGAGGACGTATTCACAATCACTGGTCGTGGTACAGTTGCAACTGGCCGTGTTGAGCGTGGTACAGTTAAAGTGGGCGACGAGGTTGAAATCGTTGGTCTGGCTGAAGAAACTCGCAAGTCCGTATGTACGGGCGTTGAGATGTTCCGTAAGCTGCTTGACTCCGCTCAAGCCGGCGACAACATCGGTGCACTGCTTCGTGGTGTTGAGCGTAAGGACATCGAGCGTGGCCAAGTTATTTCTAAGCCAGGTTCCGTTAAGCCTCACACGAACTTCACAGCACAAATCTACGTTCTGACCAAAGAAGAAGGTGGCCGTCATAAGCCTTTCTTCACTGGCTACCGTCCGCAGTTCTACTTCCGTACAACTGACGTAACGGGTATCATCAACCTTCCAGAAGGCAGCGAAATGGTAATGCCTGGCGATAACATCACGGTAACGGTTGAGCTGATTGCTCCAATCGCTATCGAAGAAGGTACTCGCTTCGCGATTCGCGAAGGCGGCCGTACTGTAGGCGCTGGCGCTGTAGCAACAATTCAAAAATAATTCGACGCGGCTCTAGCCGCATCGTGATCGGAAGCTTCCGCTTAGGCGGGAGCTTCTTTTTAGTTATTGATTCGTGAATTAGTTTCTACTATTATATATGAGTTACTGGGTGTATCATTCTCATATGAGGGGAAATGGGTTGACCATTAAGCTGCGGTTATAGCTTTAATTATAACCAAATACAGGAATTGCCGATAAAGTATAAAAAAATGTTGCATTCGCCTGGTCAATTCGATATAATATTGACTGTTGGTCTGCGACGTTGCGATGATGTGAGAGGTTGCCGACACACCCGGCTCCTTTGCCATGGAGAGGTGGTCGGGGTATTCTCACGGAGTATGTCCGATAATAAATTGGGCGATAGAAGGAGGGACTTATATGGCAAAGCAAAAGATTCGTATCCGCTTGAAAGCATACGATCACAGAATTCTTGACCAATCTGCAGAGAAGATTGTTGAAACTGCAAAACGTTCCGGTGCAGGTGTTTCCGGTCCGATTCCGCTTCCAACGGAAAAGCAAATCATCACCATTCTGCGTGCGGTACACAAGTACAAGGATTCCCGTGAACAATTCGAAATGCGCACACACAAGCGTCTGATCGATATTGTGAATCCGACGCCGCAAACGGTTGATGCGTTGATGCGTCTGGACCTGCCGTCCGGTGTAGATATTGAAATTAAGCTTTAATAGAAGAGATTATTTTACGTATGAAAGGAAATGAGGTGTCAACATGAAAGGTATCTTAGGCAAAAAGCTTGGTATGACGCAAGTGTTTACACCTGAAGGCAACGTGGTGCCAGTAACGGTTATCGAAGCAGGTCCTTGCGTTGTTCTTCAGAAGAAAGACCAAGAAAACGATGGATACGAAGCTATCCAGGTAGGCTTCTCTGATAAAAAAGAGAAGAGAGCGATCAAGCCGGAAATCGGCCACGCTAAAAAAGCCAACACGGCTCCTAAGCGCTACGTTCGTGAAATTCGCGGTATTACAATCGGCGACTATGAAGTTGGCCAAGAACTGAAGGCTGACTTGTTCGCTGAGGGCGAATTTGTTGACGTAACGGGTATTTCGAAAGGTAAAGGCTTTGCCGGCGTTATTAAGCGTTGGGGACAAAGTACTGGACCGATGTCTCACGGTTCCCGTTATCATCGCGGACCAGGTTCCATGGGTTCTATTCAAGCGAACCGCGTGCCTAAAGGCAAGCGTCTTCCGGGTCACATGGGTTCCGAGACGATTACGATCCAAAATCTCGAAGTTGTACGTGTGGATGCAGAGCGCAACGTAATTCTCGTTAAAGGCTCAATTCCCGGTGCGAAGAACAGCTTCGTAAAAATTAAATCTACGGTGAAGAAATAATAGACTGAAGAAAGGAGGAACATGAAATGCCAAAAGTAGCACTTTTCAACGTGAGCGGTTCGCAGGTTGGTGAATTCGAACTGTCAGACAGCGTATTCGGTATCCAGCCAAACGTTCACGTCCTTCATAGTGCAGTACTGCTTCAGCAAGCAGCTGAGCGTCAAGGCACGCATAAGACGAAAGGACGCTCTGAAGTGCGTGGTGGCGGCCGCAAGCCTTGGAAACAAAAAGGTACGGGTCGTGCACGTCAAGGTAGTATCCGTTCCCCGCAATGGGTTGGTGGCGGTACAGTATTCGGCCCAACTCCGCGGAAATACGGTTTTAAGCTTCCTAAAAAAGTTCGCCGTCTGGCAATCAAATCCGCACTGTCTTCTAAAGTGATCGATAATGAGATTATCGTGTTGGATCAACTTGCAATGGCACAGCCGAAGACGAAAGAATTCGCAGAGATCCTGAACAACCTCAAGGTTGCCCGCAAGGCACTGGTTGTTACGGCTAACTACGAAGATAACGTTGCGTTGTCGGCTCGCAATATTCCAGGTGTTAAGTTCGTCGCTGCAGACGGTATTAATGTTCTGGATGTATTGTCCTACGACAAGCTGGTCATCACGAAAGAAGCAGTCGAGAAAGTACAGGAGGTGCTTGCGTAATGAAAGATCCACGCGATATTATCAAGCGCCCGGTCATCACGGAGCAAACGAGCGACTTCATGATTAACAAGCGTTATGTGTTTGAAGTTGATCTCCGTGCTAACAAGACCGAAATTAAAGCTGCTATCGAACAAATCTTCAAAGTGAAGGTTGTTAGTGTTAATACATTGCGTATGCCGGCTAAGCCAAAGCGTTATGGCCGTCATTCCGGATATACTTCCGAATGGAAGAAAGCGATCGTTCAATTGAGCGATGACAGTAAAGAGCTCGAATTCTTCGAAGCATCCGTATAAGTAAGGAGGGAAATCTAGTGCCAGTTAAGAAGTATAAACCGACATCGCCGGCCCGTCGTGGTATGTCTGTATCGACATTTGAAGAGATCACCACGAATCAACCGGAGAAATCGTTGCTTGCGCCTCTTCACAAGAAAGCAGGTCGCAACAACCAAGGTAAAATCACGGTTCGTCACCATGGCGGCGGTCACAAGCGTAAATACCGTGTTATCGACTTCAAACGGAACAAGGACGGCATTCCAGCTCGCGTAGCGACAATTGAATACGATCCAAACCGTACATCGAACATCGCATTGCTGCATTATGCAGATGGCGAGAAGCGTTACATCATTGCTCCAAAAGGCCTGAAGGTAAACGATCAGGTAATGTCCGGAGTTGGCGCTGACATCAAAGTTGGTAACGCACTTCCACTCGAGAATATTCCTGTTGGTACAGTTATCCACAACATTGAGATGAAGCCAGGCAAGGGCGGACAGCTGGTTCGCGCTGCAGGTACTGAAGCTCAACTTCTCGGTAAGGAAGATGATTACGTTGTAATCCGTCTTACTTCCGGCGAAATGCGCCGTATTCTGAAAACTTGCCGTGCAACAATCGGTACTGTTGGTAACGAGGATCACGAGCTCGTGAAAATCGGTAAAGCCGGCCGTAGCCGTTGGCTCGGTAAGCGCCCAGAAGTTCGCGGTGTCGTCATGAACCCTAACGATCACCCTCACGGTGGTGGTGAAGGCCGTGCTCCAATCGGACGTAAATCTCCGATGTCTCCATGGGGTAAGCCGACACTCGGTTTCAAGACTCGTAAGAAGAAGAAGGCTTCCAGCCAATATATTATTCGTCGCCGTACGAAATAATAACCGTTCAGTCAGTGCGCCTCAGGCCGCCTGAGGCGGCGTGAACGATAACAAGCAAGCTTGAAGGGAGGAACACCCATGGGTCGCAGTTTGAAGAAAGGTCCGTTTATTGACGGCTACCTTCTGAAAAAAGTCGAAGATTTGAACGAAACGAATAAGAAAGTCGTTATCAAAACTTGGTCCCGTCGTTCTACGATTTTCCCGCAGTTCATCGGACACACTTTCGCTGTTTATGACGGTCGTAAGCATGTTCCGGTTTATGTAACGGAAGATATGGTCGGACATAAGCTGGGCGAGTTTGCGCCTACGCGTACGTACAAAGGCCATACAGACGACGACAAGAAAACAGGCAGAAGATAGTCTGCCGGTTATGATTTTCTACACGTAAGAGAGGAGGTTCAACCATGCAACAAGCTAAAGCCAGCGTTAACCATGTCCGCATCGCTCCTCGGAAAGCTCAACTGGTTGTGGACTTGATCCGCGGTAAGCAGGTTGGTGAAGCAATTGCGATTCTGCGTCACACGCCAAAGTCGGCATCTCCTGTTGTTGAGAAGCTTCTGAACTCGGCTATCGCAAATGCAGAGCATAACTACCAAATGGACGTTAACAAATTGGTGGTATCGCAAGTTTTTGTAAACCAGGGTCCAACTATGAAACGTTTCCGCCCTCGTGCAATGGGACGTGCAAGCCGGATCAACAAGAGAACCAGCCACATTACTTTGGTGGTATCCGAAAAATAAGGAGGGAAAACGTGTGGGTCAAAAGGTAAATCCGGTCGGTCTTCGTATCGGGATCATCCGGGATTGGGAATCCAAATGGTACGCCGGTAAAGATTTCGGCGATCTGCTCCTGGAAGACGTGAAAATTCGTGAGTTCCTTAAGAATAAATTGAAGGACGCGGCTGTTTCCCGCATTGAGATTGAGCGTGCAGCTAACCGCGTTAACGTAACAATTCATACAGCCAAGCCTGGTATGGTAATCGGTAAAGGCGGCTCGGAGGTTGAGAACCTTCGTACAGAGCTTGCTAAGATTACTAACGGCAAGAAAGTACACATCAACATTTCTGAAATCAAACAAGCGGATCTGGACGCTATCCTCGTAGCAGAAAGCATCGCACAGCAGCTTGAACGTCGTATCTCGTTCCGCCGCGCTATGAAACAAGCGCTGCAGCGTACGATGCGTGCAGGCGCGAAGGGAATCAAAACCTCGGTAAGCGGACGTCTTGGCGGTGCGGAAATCGCACGTACTGAAGGCTACAGCGAAGGCACAGTGCCTCTGCATACACTCCGTGCCGATATCGATTATGGTACGGCAGAGGCTCATACAACTTACGGCCGCATTGGCGTAAAGGTATGGATCTACCGTGGTGAAATCCTTCCGTCGAAGAAGAAAGCTGCCATCCAGGAAGGAGGCAACTAATCATGTTGGTACCAAAACGTGTAAAACATCGTAAGCAACAACGCGGCCACATGAGAGGCCGTGCCAAAGGCGGTACGGAAGTTCATTTCGGCGAGTTTGGTCTTCAGGCAACTGAGCCAGGCTGGATCACTAACCGTCAGATCGAATCCGCTCGTATTGCCATGACTCGTTACATCCGCCGTGGTGGTAAAGTATGGATTAAGATCTTCCCTGCTAAGCCAATCACCCAGAAGCCTCTCGAAGTCCGGATGGGTAGCGGTAAAGGTAACGTTGAGAAGTGGGTAGCGGTAGTTAAACCAGGTAAAGTAATGTTCGAACTTGCTGGCGTGTCAGAGGAAATCGCACGTGAAGCTATGCGTCTGGCGGCTCACAAGCTTCCTGTAAAGACGAAGTTCGTGAAACGTGAAGAAGTGGGTGGTGAAGCAAATGAAAGCAAGTGAATTCCGCAACCTTACCACTGCTGAGCTTGAACAAAAGATCGCAGGATTCAAGGAAGAGCTGTTCAACCTTCGTTTTCAATTGGCCACCGGTCAGCTTGACAATCCGACTCGCATCCGCGATGTTCGGAAAGAAATAGCTCGTGCCAAAACGGTAATCCGTGAACGTGAACTGGGTATCACCAGCTAATTAATAGATATTGAATAGATGGAATACCTCGCCTTCAGGAAGGAGGAAAAACATGAGTGAACGCAACGCACGTAAAGTACAAATCGGTAAAGTTGTAAGTGACAAGATGGACAAAACTATCGTGGTAGCGGTGGAAACTTACAAAAAGCATGATCTTTACCACAAGCGCATCAAATACACGAAGAAGTTCAAGGCGCATGACGAGAACAACCAAGCTAAGATCGGCGACGTTGTTAAGATTATGGAAACTCGTCCGCTCTCCAAGGACAAACGCTTCAGACTCGTTGAGATCGTTGAAGAAGCAGTTATCCTTTAAGATTTGCGTGTCATTAAGCATTTTTCCGAAAGGAGGACCTTAACATGATTCAACCATTTACACGTTTGGCTGTCGCTGACAACTCCGGCGCTAAAGAATTGATGTGTATTCGTGTGCTGGGTGGTACGGGACGTCGTGTCGGTCATATCGGTGATTTGATTGTTTGTTCTGTAAAATCCGCAACACCAGGTGGCGTTGTCAAAAAGGGCGACGTAGTCAAAGCTGTTATCGTTCGCACGAAGCGTACGGTTCGCCGTAAAGACGGTTCTTACATCTCGTTCGACGAGAACGCTGCTGTAGTAGTGAAGGAAGATAAGAGCCCACGTGGTACTCGTATCTTTGGACCAGTTGCCCGTGAGCTTCGCGATAAGGATTTCATGAAGATCGTATCGCTGGCACCAGAAGTCATCTAATCCCGTACAGACGGGAACTCGATAAATGCTTGAGTGCAGACGCACGCAGGAGGTGTAACAAATGCCAAGACTCAAAAAAGTTCTGGAATCGCACAACAACAAGCTGCACGTGAAGAAGGACGACAACGTTATCGTCATCACGGGCAAGGATAAAGGTAAAAAAGGCCGCGTTATCGCAGCTTATCCGCGTGAGAATCGCGTACTTATCGAAGGCGTGAACATGGTGAAGAAGCATACGCGTCCTTCCCAGCAAAATCCGCAAGGCGGAATTATTGAGCAGGAAGCGCCGATCCATGTTTCGAACGTGATGCACATTGATCCGAAGAGCGGCAAACCGACTCGTATCGGCTACCAAGTGCAAAGCAACGGCAAGAAGGTTCGGATTGCTAAGAAATCCGGCGAGGTAATCGACTAATTTGCATAGCGGAAAGGAGGTCCATGATTCATGGCTGCAAGAATGAAAGATCGTTTTCTAAACGAAATCACGCCTGCTCTGATGCAGAAATTCAACTATTCCACGGTAATGCAAGTGCCGAAGGTTGAGAAGGTTGTTATCAACATGGGTGTTGGCGAAGCGGTAGCAAACTCCAAAGTTCTGGACGTAGCTGTTGATGAACTTCAACAAATCGCCGGCCAAAAGCCAGTTGTAACACGCGCGAAGAAATCCATCGCTGGATTTAAGCTTCGTGAGAATATGCCAATCGGTGTGAAGGTGACCCTGCGCGGTGAGCGCATGTATTACTTCCTCGATAAGCTGTTCAACATTTCGCTTCCACGTGTACGTGACTTCCGTGGTGTTTCGACCAAAGCGTTTGATGGACGCGGTAACTATACACTGGGCCTCAAGGAACAATTGATCTTCCCTGAGATCGAGTATGATAAAGTTGATAAAACGCGCGGTATGGACGTCGTCATCGTCACGACGGCAAAAACGGACGAAGAAGCTCGTGAGCTGCTGACCCAATTGGGTATGCCGTTCGCGAAGTAATCCACTTCTAGGAGGTGTAACCAAGTGGCAAAAACTTCGATGAAAGTGAAGCAGCAACGTACCCCGAAGTTCAAAGTGCGTGCTTATACGCGCTGTGAACGTTGCGGCCGTCCGCATTCCGTTCTTCAAAAGTTTAAAATCTGCCGGATTTGTTTCCGTGAGTTAGCATACAAAGGCCAGATCCCTGGCGTTAAAAAAGCGAGCTGGTAATCAGCTAGACCGGGAAGGAGGTTTTCGAATAATGGTTATGTCTGATCCGATTGCAGATATGCTGACCCGTATTCGTAACGCGAATACTGTACGTCATGAGACCGTGGAGATGCCCGCTTCGAACATTAAGAAGCAAATCGCCGAAATTCTGAAGAGCGAGGGCTTCATTCGTGACGCTGAATTCATTGAGGACAGCAAACAAGGGATTATCCGTATTTTCCTGAAATACGGCCCGAACAACGAGCGCGTTATCACCGGACTGAAGCGCATCAGTAAACCGGGACTTCGCGTGTACACGAAATCAACTGAGATCCCTCGCGTACTGGGCGGACTCGGAATTGCGATCATTTCCACTTCCAAAGGGGTTATGACCGATAAAGCAGCACGTCAAGCGAAAGCTGGCGGCGAAGTCGTTTGCTACGTTTGGTAAGAAGAAGTTACAACGATTGGAGGTGTCACCATGTCACGTATTGGCCGCAAACCGATCCAGGTGCCTAACGGCGTAAACATTACCCTGGACAACTCTGTTATTACAGTTAAAGGACCGAAAGGTACGCTTACCCGCGAGCTTCATAAGGATATGAAGGTAGTCGTTGGTGAAAACGAAATTTCGATCGAACGTCCTTCTGACAATAAGCTTCACCGTTCCCTGCATGGAACAACCCGTAGTGTCGTTGCCAACATGGTCAGCGGTGTTACAGAAGGTTTCACCAAATCCCTCGAGCTAGTGGGCGTTGGTTACCGTGCAAATAAGACAGGGGAGAAAGTAGTTCTGAACGTTGGCTACTCTCACCCAGTCGAAATCGCTGCTGAGCAAGGTATTGAATTCGAGGTACCTTCCAACACGAAGATCATCGTTAAAGGCATCGACAAGGAACTTGTCGGCGCAACAGCTGCCAAAATCCGCTCCGTACGTGAGCCTGAACCTTATAAGGGCAAAGGTATCAAGTATGAAGGCGAACGGATCCTTCGTAAAGAAGGTAAAGCAGGTAAGAAGAAATAATAAGCCTAGAGGCTTAATGAACGTGAAGGCGGCTAGCCCGCCTATACATGCGGCTTAGACCGGACTGGTAGGAAGGAGTGAAATGCACAATGATTACTAAGGGCGACAAGAACAAAGCACGTCTGAAAAGACATCTGCGAGTCCGTAAGAAAATCAGCGGAACAACACAACGTCCACGTTTGTCTGTATACCGTTCCTCCAAGCACATCTATGCTCAGCTGATTGATGATGTTCAAGGCGTGACGATTGCTGCGGCATCCACACAGGACAAAGAACTCGCTGGTAAGATCGGAAACGGCGGTAGCGTGGAAGCAGCTCGTCAAGTAGGCGAACTGATTGCACAACGTGCGAAAGCGAAAGGCTGCGACAAAATCGTATTTGACCGCGGCGGTTACTTGTATCACGGCAGAATTCAAGCACTGGCTGAAGCAGCGCGTGAAGCTGGTCTCGAATTCTAATCGACTTTACTTAATAAGGAGGTAAAACGACTTGCGTGTAGATCCGAATACGTTAGAACTGACAGAAAAAGTTGTTCATATCAACCGCGTAGCGAAAGTTGTAAAGGGCGGACGCCGTTTCAGCTTTAGCGCACTTGTAGTTGTCGGTGACGGCAAGGGCTGGGTTGGCGCAGGGATCGGTAAAGCAGGCGAGGTGCCGGATGCAATCCGTAAAGGCATCGACGATGCTAAGAAAAACCTGATCCATGTACCGCTTGTTGGCACGACGATTCCTCATCTCGTGCTCGGTCACTTCGGCGCTGGTGAAGTTCTTCTGAAGCCTGCTTCCGAAGGTACCGGTGTAATCGCTGGCGGACCGGTTCGTGCAGTACTCGAACTGGCTGGCGTAGGCGACATTTTGACGAAATCTCTGGGTTCTTCCAACTCCATCAACATGGTTAACGCTACACTCGAAGGGCTTTCCCGCCTGAAGCGTGCAGAAGACGTTGCCAAACTGCGTGGCAAAACAGTGGAAGAGCTGCTGGGTTAAGGAGGGAATCTGATGGCAAAACTTCAAATCACCCTCGTTCGCAGCCTGATTGGTCGTAACGAGAAGCAGCGCGCTACCGTTCAAGCACTGGGCCTGCGCAAGCTTCATCAATCCGTTGTTAAAACTGACAACGCGGCCATTCGCGGCATGGTGAATCATGTCAGCCACTTAGTTAAAGTTGAAGAAGTACAGGGCTAATACAGCCATAGATAAGGCATAAATTACAAGGAGGTGCTACGAACGATGAAATTGCATGAGCTTAAGCCAGCTGAAGGCTCGCGTCAAGAACCGAAACGTAAAGGACGCGGTATCGGCAGCGGAAATGGCAAAACGGCCGGCAAAGGTCACAAAGGTCAAAACGCTCGTTCCGGCGGCGGTGTTCGTCCGGGCTTCGAGGGTGGCCAGAACCCGCTTTACCGTCGTCTTCCAAAGCGTGGTTTCAACAACCCGTTCCGTAAGGAATACGCCGTTGTAAACATTGAAGAGCTGAACAGCTTTGCAGCAGGAACTGAAGTAACGCCTGAGCTTTTGATGGAGCAGGGTATCGTTAAGAACCCGCAGAGCGGCATCAAGATCCTGGGTAACGGCGACATCAACGTCCAACTCACTGTTAAAGCAAACAAGTTCTCTCAATCTGCGGTAGAGAAAATCCAGGCTGCCGGCGGTAAAACCGAGGTGATCTAATTGTTCAAGACCGTGTCCAATATCTGGAAAGTGGAAGATTTACGGAGACGTATACTCTTCACACTTTTCATCTTATTGATCTACCGTGTCGGTTCGTTCATCCCCGTTCCCAACATCGATAAGACGATGCTGGAAGCGGCGAACAACCAGGAGAACCTGTTCGGACTGCTTAACACGTTCTCTGGCGGTGCCTTGTTTCAGTTCTCCATCTTTGCACTAAGTATATTCCCATACATTACGGCTTCGATTATCGTACAGCTGCTTAGTATGGATGTTATACCTAAGTTTGCAGAGTGGGCTAAAGAAGGCGAAAATGGCAAACGCAAGCTTGCGCAGATCACCCGTTACGGAACGATTGTTCTAGCGTTGATTCAAGCTTTTGCAACTTCGATTGGTTTCCACAACCAGTTCAATATCGTTATTGATGCCGGGTTTACAACCTATGCGATGATTGCAATTGTATTGACTGCAGGTACCGCATTCCTGATGTGGCTTGGTGAACAGATCACCGAGAGAGGGATCGGCAACGGTATTTCAATCATCATCTTTGCGGGTATCGTAGCTTCGATACCAGGACATATCCGTACATTGTATGCAGATCAGTTTGTAGACAATGCGGATAACTTGTTCCTTAGCATTTTGAAGATAGTTGTAATTCTGATTGCGGTTATAGCGATCCTTGTGGGCGTTATCTTCGTTCAACAAGGCGTCCGCAAAATTCCGGTTCAATACGCCAAGCGTGTTGTCGGAAGAAAAATGTACGGCGGCCAGTCGACACACATTCCGCTTAAAGTGAATGGTGCCGGCGTTATCCCGGTTATCTTTGCGATTTCCTTGCTCTACTTCCCTAGAACGATAGCACAGTTCTGGCAGGGTAAAGCATGGGCTAACTGGATTATCGAACACCTCGATTATGTCCAGCCGCTTGGGATGGTCCTGTATGTTATCCTGATTATCGCCTTCACCTTCTTCTACACCTTTGTACAGATCAATCCTGTACAGATGGCTGATCAAATGAAGAAGAATGGCGGTTACATTCCGGGTATTCGTCCTGGCAAACCGACATCGACGTTTATTACGCGTGTCTTGTCCAGAATCACGTTGTCAGGTGCGCTTTTCCTGGCCCTGATTTCCCTGCTTCCTGTAGCATTCGGTGCTTTTGCCGGACTGCCACAATCCGTTCAGCTGGGCGGTACTTCGCTCCTGATCGTAATCGGTGTTGCACTCGACACGATGAAGCAGATCGAAACCCAATTGATCAAACGCCACTACAAAGGGTTTATCAATAAATAACAGTAGGTTCAGAACGGGCTGACGGATACCGCTTGCCGGAACGCCAAGCCCGACCGGGCCTATTCTGCTTAAAGCGAGGTACTTCGAATGAATATCCTGTTTATGGGGCCTCCGGGTGCCGGTAAAGGCACGCAAGCCGAACGGATCGTGGAAACATTTGAAATCCCGCACATCTCGACTGGCGATGCATTCCGACTTGCAATGAAGCAAGGGACTCCGCTCGGTCAGAAGGCCAAAGAATATGTGGATCAGGGACTACTGGTGCCTGATGACGTAACCAATGGTATCGTGCGTGAAAGACTTCAGCAGAGCGATTGCGACAAAGGGTTTCTGTTAGACGGATTCCCGCGTACACTTGCTCAGGCAGAAGCATTGGATGACATGCTGTCTGATATGGGCAAGCAAATCAACCATGTGGTAAACCTTAAAGTCGACCGCAGTTTGCTGCTGGCCCGTCTGACCGGACGCCGTATATGCAAAGCTTGTGGAGCGACTTATCATGTGTTATTCAACCCGCCGAAGCAGGAAGGCGTGTGCGACAAGTGCGAAGGAGAGCTGTATCAGCGCTCCGACGATACGGAGGAGAAGGTTGGTACCCGTCTTGACGAGTACATCTCCAAAACGGCACCGCTGCTAGCCTATTATGAGAATAAAGGGCTGCTCCGCGAGGTGGATGGTGAGAAGGAAATTGATACGGTAACTTCGGAAATCGTATCTTGCTTAAAGGGGCAGGCCGAATGATTATCTGCAAATCCGAGATGGAACTAAGTTTCATGAGGGAAGCAGGTCGCATTGTAGCCGATACGCATCGGCTGCTTGCGCAAGCAATCAAGCCTGGGGTCACCACAAGTGAGCTCGACAAGATTGCTGAAGATTACATTCGCAGCCAGGACGCCATACCTTCCTTCAAAGGCTACAATCAATTTCCCGCGAGTATATGTGCTTCTGTTAATGACGAATTGGTACATGGCATTCCTGGATCTCGGGTCTTGAATGAAGGCGACATTATCAGTATCGATATCGGTGCGCAGTATAAGGGTTACCACGGGGATTCGGCCTGGACTTATGGTGTAGGCCAAATATCCGAGGAAGTTCGTAAGCTGCTCGAGGTTACTGAAAAGTCCCTTTATGCGGGGTTGCAGCATGTTAAGCCGGATGTTCGGCTGTATACCGTTTCGCATGCGATTCAGCAGGTCGTTGAATCGGCGGGCATGTCCATTGTTCGTGAATATGTAGGGCACGGAATCGGTACCAGTTTGCATGAGGAACCGCAGATTCCGAACTACGGCATGCCGGATCGTGGACCGCGGCTTAAACCCGGTATGGTGCTTGCAATCGAACCGATGGTCGTTCTAGGCGAGCGTTATGTACGAACGCTGGAGGATAATTGGACGGTTGTAACCCAGGACGGTACATGGTGTGCACATTTTGAGCATACAGTAGCCGTGACGCCTGATGGCTTTGAAATATTGACCCGTTCGGCTATTGCGTAATACACTTAAGCAATATCCCTTGCTAGGCTGCAGGATGGGCAATTCCAGGAGGGGATTATCGGTATGGAATCAGCGGTTGCTATCGGGCGGATCGTAAAGGTGCTGCGCGGTAAAGGCCAAGATGGCCTGGCGGTAATCATCGGTATCGTTGATGACCGGTTTGTGCTCATCGCGGATGGGGACAAACGGAGATTCGACGATCCGAAGAAGAAGAGTCTCCTTCACTTGGAACTGACTGAAGCTATCAGCTCGGAAGTTGTGAATAGTATGCAGGAAACGGGTCGAGTGACGAACGCCAAGCTGCGTTTTGCAATTCAGAAGTATATAGAGCGGAAAGGAGAATGACGGTGGCTAAAGAAGATGTGATTGAAGTTGAAGGTACGGTAATTGAACCGCTGCCCAATGCCATGTTCAAGGTGGAACTGGAGAACGGACATCAAATTCTGGCCCACGTATCCGGTAAGCTCAGAATGCACTTTATCCGTATTCTGACGGGAGATAAAGTGGTTATCCAGTTGTCGCCATATGACCTGTCCAGAGGTCGTATCACATATCGTAAGTAGTATCTTATGACTGCAAACTAGCATTGTCTATCAGCCGGGCATTCATTCGTTGAAGTTGCCGGTTGCACTTTTAGCTGCGGCCGTCTGATTCCTGATGAAGCCAGAGGTTGCAGTTTTATTCGGGAGGTAATCACAATGAAGGTTAGACCTTCGGTTAAGCCGATTTGCGAAAAATGCAAAGTCATTCGTCGCAAAGGCAACGTTATGGTGATTTGTGAAAATCCGAAACACAAACAAAAACAAGGATAAGAAGGAGGGATAACCTACAATGGCACGTATAGCTGGTGTAGACTTGCCGCGTGACAAGCGCGTAGTAATTGCCTTGACTTACATCTTCGGGATCGGTAACACAACGGCCCAGAAAATTCTGGCCTCGACTGAAATCAATCCGAGCACTCGTGTTCGTGATCTGACGGAAGACGAAGTAAGCCGTCTGCGTGAAACAATCGATAAGTCGGTTAAAGTGGAAGGCGATCTGCGTCGTGAAATCTCGCTGAACATTAAGCGGTTGATTGAGATCGGCTCTTATCGTGGAATCCGTCATCGTCGCGGTCTGCCTGTGCGCGGACAACGCACTAAGACGAATGCCCGGACCCGTAAAGGTCCTAGACGGACTGTCGCGAACAAGAAGAAGTAATAAGGGGGGATAACTGAAAATGGCAAAACCGAAAAAAGTGGTCCGCACGAAGCGCCGTGACCGTAAAAATATCGAATCTGGCGTAGCTCACATCCGTTCGACTTTTAACAACACGATCGTTACGATCACCGATCCGCACGGTAACGCGATCTCTTGGGCAAGCGCAGGCAACCTGGGCTTCAAAGGATCCCGTAAGAGCACTCCGTTTGCTGCACAGATGGCTGCAGAATCTGCTGCTAAAGCTGCAATGGAGCATGGCATGAAAGCTGTTGAAGTCATGGTTAAAGGTCCTGGTTCCGGTCGTGAAGCCGCAATCCGTTCGCTTCAAGCCGCTGGCCTTGAAGTTAACCTGATTAAAGACGTCACGCCAATCCCGCATAACGGATGCCGTCCGCCGAAACGTCGCCGCGTATAGTTCAAACGCGTGTGGTATCAAATATCTGCAACTTGTGAATAATGGTTGTGAAGGTTAGGCATACTACATGATTTGACCAAATAGCGGTGTAGATACTGAACCGGCCCGGCGGCCGGTGATCAGTATGGATACGGAGCGACGTTTGAAGGAGGGTTATTTTAGTGATTGAGATCGAAAAGCCGAAAATCGAAACCGTAGAGCTGAGCGACGAAGGCACGTACGGACGTTTCGTTGTAGAGCCGCTTGAACGCGGATATGGCACGACACTTGGAAACTCGCTGCGCAGAATTCTGTTGTCGTCGCTTCCAGGAGCGGCTGTTACATCGGTACAGATCGACGGAGTGCTTCACGAGTTCTCGACGGTCCCTGGTGTTCTCGAGGATGTTACCGAGATCATCCTGAACCTGAAGAGCCTCTCGCTGAAGATACATTCCGACGAGGAGAAGGTGTTGGAGATTGATGCGGAAGGCGACGGTGCGGTAACGGCCGGCGACATTCGTGCAGACAGCGATGTCGAGATTCTCAACCCTGATCTTCATATCGCAACATTGGCATCGGGTGCCCGTCTTCACCTTCGGGTATTCGCTAATCGCGGACGCGGTTATGTTCAGGCAGACCGCAATAAACGCGAAGATCAACCGATTGGTGTTCTGCCAGTCGACTCGATCTATACACCAATTACGCGTGTCAACTACAGCGTAGAAAATACGCGCGTCGGTCAAGTCACCAACTATGACAAGCTGACCCTTGAGGTCTGGACCGACGGCAGCATCCGGCCGGAAGAGGCTGTAAGCCTTGGCGCCAAAATCTTGACCGAGCATCTGGATCTCTTTGTTGGTCTGACTGATGAAGCGAAAGATGCGGAAATTATGGTTGAGAAAGAAGAAGACAAGAAAGAAAAAGTGCTTGAAATGACAATTGAGGAACTGGATCTCTCGGTTCGTTCCTATAACTGTCTGAAGCGCGCAGGCATCAACACCGTACAAGAGCTAATTACGAAAACCGAAGAAGATATGATGAAGGTGCGTAACCTGGGTCGCAAATCTTTGGAGGAAGTACAAGAGAAGCTTGAAGAGCTCGGTTTGGGCCTCCGCATGGAAGACTAAGACATCTTAGCGTTAGGCATAGCAGATTTGTACAGCAGATCCTAAGCTTCGCTGAGAAGTCGGTTTGCTCGGCAAATCTTTCTTAAAGGGAGGGAAACAAGATGGCATACCAAAAGTTGGGACGTGACTCCAGCGCGCGGAAAGCATTATTCCGTGACCTGGTTACTGACCTTTTCCTGTATGAGCGCATCGAGACGACAGAAGCTAAAGCGAAAGAAGTTCGTTCTATCGCAGAAAAACTGATCACGAAAGCAAAGAAGGGTGACCTTCATGCTCGTCGTCAGGTAGCAGCATTCGTTCGTCGTGAATCGATCGATGGACAACAAGATGCGATTCAAAAGCTGTTCTCTGAGCTGGCCACCCGTTACTCGGAACGTGCGGGCGGATACACACGGATCCTGAAGCTGGGCCCACGTCGTGGCGACTCGGCACCTATGGTGTATTTGGAACTGGTGGATCGTGCGTAATTAGACGGGAAGAGAAAGGGTGGACCAAGAGGAACCGGTGCTGCGCAGCGGTTCCGCAATGGGACCACCTTTTTTTCTGATCCTCGTCAGCTCATAACCACATTACACACAAGCTGCAGGAGGTACCATTATGCGAACCGTCGCCATGATCGTCAGCTATGACGGAACGGCATACAGCGGATTTCAAAGCCAACCACAAGGACAGACCGTACAGGACGAAATCCAGCTGGCTCTGCAGCGGCTGACAGGAGAGGCAATTAAGATAGACGGTTCAGGGCGGACGGATGCGGGTGTGCATGCGTATGGCCAAGTGTTCAGCTTTATCACGGGATCTCCTATTCCGATGAAGCGGTTTGCTATGGCTCTTAACGGTTGGCTTCCGAATGATATCATTGTTCGCAGCGCTCACGAGATGCCAGCTGGTTTTCACGCCCGTATACATGCTGTCCGCAAGACTTACCGTTATTCTATTACGACAGGGAAGTATCCGAACGTTTTCACGAACAGGTATCGGTTTCATCATTATAACCCGCTGGATGTGGATGCTATGCGGGAGGCTATCGTTCATCTGCTGGGTGAGCATGATTTTTCTTCCTTTACCTCAGCCGGTTCGACTAAACGCAGCCATGTGAGAACCATTCATGAAGTTCGTATTGAGCAGGACGGAGATGACATCCACACCTTCGTAACAGGCAACGGTTTCTTGTATAACATGGTACGTATCATCATGGGGACGTTAATGTGGGTAGGAGAAGGCAAATGGAAGCCGGAGCGAATGTCACAGGTGATTAAAGCGATGGACCGTTCCCAGGCAGGTCCTAAGGCTGGAGCACAAGGACTAACGTTGTGGGAAGTGGGGTATCCGGAGCCATTCTCGCAATGTCTGCAAATTGATCCGGCAAACGACTTGTAAGTTATAATATTGCTTGCAGTACACGGTTGTTTATAGTAGAATATAACTTGTGCCTTCTTAGTGGCTCTCCCACAGCCCCGCCTAAGTTGGTGCAAACTTTGCAAAAAGATTAGTATCCTTGAATCGTCTTGAAATGCTGTGCAATCCACTGATTTCACTCATGACATAGACGTGCGGGCAACCGCATTTGTGATCGAATATATGATTTTTGATACCCAATTACGTTTCCATACAAGCGAAATGTGCAATTGAATGAAGGAGGATCATCCATGCGTACCACGTATATGGCCAAGCCGAATGAAGTAGAACGCAACTGGTTCGTAATCGATGCTGAAGGCAAAACACTCGGCCGTCTGGCAAGTGAAGCTGCAGCTCTTATCCGCGGCAAACACAAACCGCAATTCACTCCTCACGTTGATACTGGTGATTTTGTAGTTATCATCAACGCTGAGAAAATTGTTCTGACAGGCAAGAAGCTCCAGAACAAAATGTACTATCGTCACTCCCTGTACCCGGGCGGTCTGAAGGTTACTTCCGCAGCTGATATGCTGAAGAAGCATCCTACGCGCGTGGTAGAGTCTGCGGTACACGGCATGCTGCCGAAGAACCGTCTGGGCGAGAAAATGAAGCTGAAGCTGAAAGTTTACGCAGGTTCGGAGCATCCGCACCAAGCACAAAATCCACAAGTTTACGAACTTCAGGGTTAATAAAGGGAGGACAGTTTCATGGCTCAAGTGCAATACTATGGAACAGGTCGTCGTAAACATTCGGTAGCGCGTGTGCGCCTTGTACCGGGTGAAGGACGAATCATTGTTAATAAGCGCGATTTGAACGAATATTTTGGACACGAAACACTGAAGCTGATCGTTAAGCAGCCGCTTGCACTGACTGAGACATTGTCGAAATACGACGTTCTCGTTATTGCTAACGGTGGCGGTACAACTGGTCAAGCTGGTGCAATCCGTCACGGTATTTCCCGTGCATTGCTCAAGGCTGACCCTGAGTTCCGTCCGGCTCTGAAGCGTGCAGGCTTCCTGACTCGTGACCCGCGGATGAAGGAACGTAAGAAGTACGGTCTTAAAGCGGCTCGTCGTGCACCTCAGTTCTCGAAACGTTAATATTCCTTTTATGGAATCAGCCCTTGGCCATCCGGCCAGGGGCTTTTTATATGCCTTAGACTATAACAGCGCAGTTGATGTTATGAGATTGAGGCAGAGATAGCCTGTATCAGCAGGGAGCAGAGAGATACTGTTTAAACCATTAGAATAGGCAGTCAAACGCCTTATTATGGGCATACGATGTAATATAGGCATTGAGTTATGCAGTGGAAAGACGTATACTATTGTTAATGCATATCACTTTACTAGGAATTAATTATTGGAGGTCTGGATATGAACCTGTTCGAAAAAGAAGCGCTCATTAAACAGAAAGAGGTTGAGCTCGAGAGCGCATCACCGGAAGATATATTGAAGTATGCTGTTGAGACATTTCCGAATATTACTTTCGCCTGCAGCTTCGGTGCCGAGGATGTGGTTCTTGTAGACATGCTTCAGAAGATTAGCCCTAAGACGGATATCTTCTACTTGAACACTGACTTCCACTTTGCGGAAACCTACGAAACACGTGACCGGCTGGAGCAGCATTACAATATGAAGTTTGTTGAAGTTAAACCGGAAATCACGCCGGAGGAACAGGCAGCACAGCATGGTCCGGAACTGTGGAAGTCGGATCCTAACGCATGCTGCAACATCCGAAAAGTAACGCCTCTTACACAGATATTATCGAAATACGAGGCCTGGATTACTGGCATTCGCCGTGATCAGGCACCTACCCGTGCTAATGCGAAGAAGATTGAATATGATACGAAGTTTGGCCTCGTGAAATTCAACCCGATAGCAAGCTGGACATCTGATGATGTCTGGAATTATATCCGTTCTAATAATGTCATTTACAACCCGCTTCATGACAATAACTATCCGAGCATTGGCTGTGAGTATTGCACACGTCAAGTAATGCCGGGTGAAGACCCTCGTGCAGGGCGCTGGGCTGGCAACGAGAAGACTGAATGCGGTTTGCATAAATAATTCATTATTGCAGATTAAGTCAACATTTTTGGGAGGTTTGGCTACATGGGGATTCAACCACATGGCGGTGAGCTGGTTAACCGGATCGCTGCCGGCGGTGAACGCGAAGCATTGCTTGCCGAAGCGGCAGGTTTAAAGGCTGTGCCGGTCAATACTTGGACTATTTCAGATCTGGATCTGATCGGTGTGGGCGCTTTTTCACCACTTAAAGGATATTTGAATGAAGCAGATTATCGCTCGGTCGTAGATACGATGCGTCTTGCTGATGGCACGGTGTGGAGTATTCCGATTACCTTGGCCGTTACAGATGAGAAGGCTGCTGAGCTGTCCGTAGGTGAGCGTGCTGCGCTTGTTGGCGAGACTGACGGTGTGATTTATGGCCTTATCGACATTGAGAGCATCTACAAGGCAGACCAGAAGCACGAAGCCGTACAGGTTTTCAAGACGGATGATCTTGAGCATCCTGGTGTTGCGAAGCTGATGGGTCGTCCGTCGACCTATGTAGGCGGAGCGATTACAGTGCTGAACCGTCCAAAGCCAGAGAAGTTCGAAGAGTTTTACTTTGATCCGGCTGAAACACGGAGATTGTTTGAGGAGAAGGGATGGCGTACAGTCGTCGGCTTCCAGACACGGAATCCTGTTCACCGGGCTCATGAATATATTCAGAAATCCGCTATGGAAATCGTGGATGCACTGTTTTTGAACCCACTCGTGGGTGAGACCAAGTCTGACGATGTACCGGCTAATGTTCGGATGAAGAGCTATCTGGCCCTTCTTGAGAACTACTATCCGAAGGATCGCGTGTTCCTGGGTGTTTTCCCGGCTGCTATGCGATATGCAGGTCCAAGGGAAGCAATTTTCCATGCACTTGTGCGAAAGAACTATGGCTGTACACACTTCATTGTTGGCCGTGACCACGCTGGAGTAGGCGATTATTACGGTACGTATGAGGCTCAAGACCTTCTTCGTACATTTACGGCAGAGGAATTGGGTATAATGCCGCTCTATTTTGAACACAGCTTCTTCTGCAAAAAATGCGGCAACATGGCTTCCAGTAAAACTTGCCCGCATGACAAGGCTGATCACCTGACATTGTCAGGTACGAAGGTCCGCGCACTTCTGCGTGATGGTATCTGCCCGCCGCCGGAATTCTCGCGTCCGGAAGTGGCACAGATTCTAATTGAAGGTATGTCGGATCAGGTTGTAAAACCGTAACGCACATACACATAAACGTTCATAAATAACCACCCTGTCCCATATAGTTGTATAGGATGTCCGGCTAATGATTAGCATAGACATTCATGCAAACTGGGGATCGGGGTGGTTTTTCTTATGCGCCGCATCAAAAAACGTTTCATTGTATGGATAAGCTACAGAGGGGCAGCACGTATCGGGCTCGGCCTCGGAACCGTTCTGCTGATTCTGCTGCTGCTCTCTCAGGAGACACCTACCTCAAGGACGTGGACATACTGGACGCTGCCGCTCTCCGGTAAAACAATCGTACTGGATGCTGGTCATGGGGGAGTGGATGGCGGAGCAAGCAGTAAGCAAGGAATTATTGAGAAGGATTTGAATTTGGCGATTGCGCTTCATCTAAGGGATTACCTGCAGCAAGCCGGGGCCTTAGTCACCATGATTCGTGAGGATGACCGCGACCTGGCTGATCCGGGCACGAAAGGGTACAGCAGAAGAAAGACCGAGGATCTGATCCGCCGGGTTGAGCTGATTCAGGAGGAAAAGCCGGATATGGTAGTAAGTATCCATATGAACAGCATTCCATCGGACAAATGGTCTGGAGCGCAGACCTTTTATTACCCGAACCACCCGGATAATAGCTCACTCGCTACACTGATCCAGGAGGAGATTGTGCGTAATCTCGAAAACACGAACCGGGTGCCAAGCAAGAAAAATGATGTCTATCTTCTGAAGGCTGTTGAAGATGTACCGGCGGCACTGGTTGAGGTAGGCTTTCTGTCCAATCCGGGAGAGGCACGGCTGCTTGCTGATGCCGAATATCAACGAAAGGTCGCAGCTTCTATTTATCAGGGCATTCTGCGTTATGCCGCGGGGGAGAAGGAGAAAACAGCGCCCGGTGGCAGTTAATGGCGTAAAGAGCTAGAATAAGATTCAGCAAGGACGTTCCAAAACTTGGTTCGGACCGTACTTATGCTATAATTGAGACATATTAAGCTGTTGGCAGCCCGGTTGACTAAAGTGTAAACAGAGACGGATAAACCGGTATGACTCAGGCGACAACGAGGGTGAGTGATGGCATATGTTGACACGAGAGCAAGTCTTGGAGGCAATCAGTCCCGTTATTGATACAGGTCAAGGAACCGGCGCTGGGACACCGTCCGTGCGTGATGTTGTAGTGAAGGAGCGTCAGGTCTCAATGACGGTCCTGACTGACAGCGGGGAGCCGGACGCCGCGCTGGAGGAAACCCTGCGCGCTGCGCTTGCGCGGGCAGGGGCCGAAACCGTACACCTGCGGTTTCGGCCTGCAGGAGGGCGCGCCGCAGCAGCCGGCGCGCCTGGACAGGCGCCTGGCAGCAGCCCAGGCGCCGGCACTGCAGCAGCCGGCCAAGCTGCGGCTGCTGCAGGAGCGGGCGCCGTACGCGGTCACGGCGCCGGGCTCGAACAAACACCGCTGCTGAGCGAAGCCAGCGGTGTGCACTTCATTGCCGTCGCCAGCGGCAAGGGCGGCGTCGGCAAGTCCACGGTCACCGTTAATCTGGCGGTGGCCCTGGCCCGTAAAGGCAAACGCGTCGGGCTGATCGACGCGGATATCTATGGCTTTAGTGTGCCTGATATGATGGGAATCGAGGGACGCCCTGAGGTTGTTAATGAGCGGGTGATCCCGATTGAGAGATTCGGTGTTAAGGTCATGTCGATGGGCTTTTTTGTAGAAGATAACAGCCCCATCGTGTGGCGCGGGCCAATGCTTGGGAAGATGCTTCGCAACTTCTTTGAAGAGATTGAGTGGGGCGAGCTGGATTATGTGCTGCTGGATCTGCCCCCGGGCACTGGCGATGTTGCCTTGGACGTGCACCAGATGATCCCTCAGAGCAAGGAAATCATCGTGACGACCCCGCATGCAACAGCGGCATTCGTTGCGGCACGTGCGGGCTCAATGGCGCTCCGGACCGAGCATGAAATCCTGGGCATTGTTGAGAATATGTCTTACTACTCCTGCTCCGCATGCGGCAGCAAGGATTATGTGTTTGGCAGGGGCGGAGGTGCCAGGCTCGCGGAATCGCTTCATGCCGATTTGCTGGCTCAGCTGCCTCTTGGAGCGCCGGACAACCATCCCGCAGAACCGGATTTTTCACCTTCCGTTTATAAGGAGGATACAGAGACGGGACAGCTGTACGCCTCCATCGCGGAGCAGGTCATAGCCAAATGTGAGGATCATTCAGCACCAGATAGACAAAACACATAGACTAACATGCTGCGTGTAGCCAGTTCATAACAGAGATAGTTATGCACCGCAGGCAAACCGCAGAAACCCGCCGGCACCATGCCGGCGGGTTTGCTTTTGCAACCCTCGTATAGTTCTAACTTGAGCCGCCGCCACCTTCTCCACCGCCTGAGCCACCGCCTTCACTTTCTCCGCCACTGCCACCGCCGCCTTGCTCTCCTTCTTTCTGCAGCGGTTCAAATGGCTTGGGCTTAAGCTCTTCCTGTACGGCTTTCTTCATGAGATCAAGCAGTTCAATACGAACAAGGGGACTTTGCATCGTTTCCTGCATGATCGTTTGAATATGCTTCCGGTACTGCGGAGTTTGCATGACATCAAGTATAACCTGGTCCATCTCGGGTGTTTTAAATACCGAAACCAGATCCTGCTGGTAACCAGGGTCCTTCATCAGGTCTTTATGAACCTGTTTATTTTGTGTATTAACAGCCTTCGCGAACTCACCGGCGAACCGCTCATCCGTCATCAGTTTTTCAATAACCTTGTAATAATCGGGGGAGACCAGAACATCCTTGACAGCAAGACGGACCTGCTCCTGGCCCTGTGTCGTCAGCATTTGTGCTTGCAGTCCTGTTCCTTGGCCCAATGTCCCTTTTGTAGCTCCTTCTTCCAGTGCCTTCTGTGCATCCTCAGTCTTCAGAATATCGACCACCATGGTTTTCATGTCTTTATAAGACATGGCTTCACCGCCGCCGCCCCCGCCGGAAGGCTCTGAGCCGCAGCCAGCCAAAAGCAGCAGGGAGCAGGCGAATAAGAGCGCAGCAGCAGCCGATCTTGCCGAGCGTTTTCTCATAGGTACACAACCCCTTTCCTGAAAGCTTGATCATTGCCACTTTGTCTGTTCCAGCTTCCAATAATGCATGAGAGCTTGTCTGTGGGTTATTATGACCGTACTCACAGTGGTTTATGAAGGGGGACGATAGCTTTTTGAACCGAACATGGTAAAATAAAGAGGATGTAGACAAGAGGAGGATTCAAGCAGGTGAACATACGGAAATGGTTTTTTTTATTTTGGAGCTGTATGGCGGTTGGAGCGGGAGCAACCGCTTTGACGGGATCCATTATGCTGTGGACTGATCAATCGTTTCATATTATGGGGATTGATGCGGTGGGTTTTAATGCGGGCATGATGCTTCTGGTGGGAACTATGATTGGCGCTTTCAGCCAGATGGGCTTTTTTGCTTATTTGACCTTGAATTATATTGCATTGAGTATATTCCGCCGAAAATATTTGTGGAACGCGCTTCAAGCCTATACCACATTGTTTGCGGTGGCCTTCTTTGGTTACGTGCTTTATGATAACCGAGAGGTGTTTGGCAATATGATGTTTTGGCTGCTGCCGCTGCTGCTGGCGGTATGTTCCTGGATCGTGGCCAAGGTGAAGGTGAATCAAACAAATGCGAGTGCTCTCGTGCCTACATTGTTCTTAATGTATGTCGGGACGCTTATTGAGACATGGCCAAGCCTGAGTGCGGAGGAGACCAATGCATCGGCTGTTATCTTCATGCTGGTCCCGCTGTTTGTATGCAATGCTTATCAAATCCTGATGCTGCACCGCATCCTGAAACCGGCAGCGGCCGATTCCGCAATAAATACGAAACCGGTCGCCTAATGCCTTCGGGAATTACAATTTGTATTCTTGAGGGATATGCTCCTGTAGAGGATCTTGAGAAGGTGTCTGTATTGTTTGCTTATCCTGTACACTATGACCGGACAGCTCGGTATGAGCAATTAGCTCTGACACGGAGACGAACGTGTATCCTTTTGCCTGAAGCTGGTCAATAATCAGCGGGAGAGCTTCTGGCGTCTGTTTGGCTGAATCACTGGCGTGCATCAGAATGATATCACCGGGATGCGCTTTTGTGACCACACGATTGACAATTTTGTCCGTGCCAATATTCATCCAGTCCAGAGAATCGGTGTCCCATTGGATGACCTTGTACCCGAGCTGGTCAGCGATCTGAAGCACCCGTTTGTCAAAATCCCCGTTTGGCATCCGAATTAAATTAGGAGCCTTGCCGACGACGGTGGACAAAATGGAGTGTGCAGTCTGAATTTGGGTCCGGATCTCCTGGTCGCTGAACTTGCTGTAGTTGTCATGCTTGTGGCCATGACTGCCAATTTCATAGCCGGACTCCGCTATTTTGCTGACAATCTCGGGGTGAGACTGGGCCCAAGGTGCCGAGAGAAAGAAGGTGGATTTATGTACCCCTTTCTCCTTCAGGATATCAAGGATCGGCAGAGCTCTCTTGTCTCCCCAGCTGATATCGAAGGTAAGGGCCACAACTTTCTTCTCGGTCTGAACACTGTAAATGGCTGCAGGCGTCGGTGGTGCGAAGACCGTTATATTATCCTTCTCGGCATATACGACGCCGGCGGAGAACATGATGGCAACTGCAAGGAGAAAATAACGTTTCAACCGGCGTCCGTTCCATACTACAAAAAAATTCATTCGTCTGGCTCTCCTCTCGGTTTGAAAATGCTATCCGCCACAAGGACATGCGGGGCTTGTTCTTCTAAAATGTATGCGTAGATGCGGAACTTATGCGCGGTAATTTCGTATCGGATAGAGCTGACGGGCGGTACAACAAGTTAGAATACCAGACATATAGTTTTGAAGGAGGGGGTGCCAATATGCTGTCATGGAAAGCTATGGTGCAGCATCTGGTCGCGATGAGGACCTATATAGCCATGTCCGCCATTTTGTTTTTTGCGGGTATGATCGTAGGCGGGACCAATACAGCACTGCATCAATATTTGAACAGCCAGCTTCAGGGGATTTCTGATATAGCCGATCAGATCGATCAGTCCAGCAATCCGATGCTTAGCATGTTTTTGTTTATTTTTTTTAACAACACGATTAAGTCTATATTCGTCATGTACCTGGGGGCGGCTTTCGGCATTATTCCGCTATTCTTTCTGCTGGTCAACGGCATGGTGCTGGGGTATCTATACACTTCCATGAATGAACAGGGTGTAAATGCAGCATTGCTTTTCGTAAAGGGGATACTACCACACGGCATTCTGGAGATACCAGCCATTCTAATCGCCTGTGCATATGGACTAAAGTTTGGTGCATTAGGGTTCAGGGGACTGAAGTCTTTGTTCTTTGGATCACGTAAAACAATTGGAGCAGAGTATGAATTTTTCGCTACACGCACGGTTGCCGTTATGCTTCTGCTAGTTATTACGCTGCTCGCAGCTGCTGTTATTGAGACGACAGTTACACCTTGGTTGTTATCCATGTAATAAATTCCCGGAAAACTGAGCATAACAGTAAAGCGGCGTCATGCACGAAGCATGAACGCTGCTTTTTTTTACAGCGGACAAAGGATGCTGCACCGTCAGAGTGGTCTGGCATGCTTTTGAAAACGGGCTGGCTCGAAAAGAGGAAGCGGGAAGAAGGGACAACAATCGCAAGGGGGCAACGTACAGGTATGCTCGGAATACTATTTACGGACAAAGAATGCAAGGAACTGGAGTATGTACTGCGCAAGGAACTTGACGAAATGCTGCTTGATCTGCATGATGCCCGGCTTGATGGTGATATTAAGAACGCTATTGCTAAACGGTATAAAATTGTTTTTCGAATGTATGCCCGAATGGCTTCACCAAAGGAGCTCTCTCGGTATGCGCTCAATATTCGTGCTTATTTGTGACCAGGAGTTGCTTGAGTGTGTTCCATTAAAATGAAGGCCCGCAGGTCTTGACGGTGGCCTGCGCCATATGTTAAATTATTTATCCGACGCTTTGCAGCGGGGGATATAACGCTTAATTGATAATAGGCCCAGAAAAAAGGTTGAATTAACCTCTTGCAAAGAGTGAAGCGTCTGTGATATATTATAAAAGTCGCTGCTGAAATGAAGAGGCGACAGAGAATACAGTTTAAACGCTGTGTTTTTCATAGTAATTGTTCTTTGAAAACTGAACAACGAGCGAACTGCCCTGT
>NZ_JAKGAO010000028.1 GCF_021532315.1 Paenibacillus tarimensis | reverse complement strand
TGTTTCTGGAGAAGCGATAGCGTCCGCCTTTGCTCGGGGATTCCATCCTTGCTTAATTGTTAAAGGAATCCACGAGCAACAGCGGTCGGAAGAATATTCGAAATGCGCAGTTGCTTTTGTTTAACCCGAATTAATAACAGGGGGTGCCCCATGTCATCTTGGATGACTTATGGGACACCCCCTTCTTGAAATGAAGCCATGTATTACTTGCTAAGCGTTGCGAGCTTGTTCACTTGATCCTGAGTCAATGCGCCTTTGAAAATAAGAAGTTCATCCATTTGACCCTTGAACGGTGTATCCCACCAGTTTACGCCAAGGCCGAAGGTTCCGTTGTCCGTTGTGAAGATGTCCGGGAAGTTCGTTCCTTCGAATTTCGCTTCACCATTCACATAGAGTGTTATAACGCCGTTGTTTACAGAGAAAGCAACATGGCTCCACTCGCCTGCTTTGATGGTAAGTCCAGCCGGAGCGTCGTACCATCTTCCGCTGCCTGACCAGACCATTGTGTTATTGCTTGCAGGCCCGCTTGGCACAAGGCTTATCCAGTTATTGGCATCCCTTGCACCGAAGAATGTTGTCGTGAATGCAGTCAGCTGATCCGGCTTCAGCCAGAGGGAGACGGAATAAGAGCTTCCTTCAATCAGGCCGTTCGGCAGGCGAACGCCAGATTCACCGTTGAACACTGCTGCTTTGCCGCTCTTGCCTTCTGCAAACGTAATGGTTCCGCCCGTGTTATCGATCCGGTTCCCGGTAACCGTTCCTTCTGTAAAGCTGCCCGTCTTCTCGCTCAGGTTGTCCTCGAAGGAATACTGGGCGGCAAGCTCTGCCTCCTTAATAGGCAGCACGGTGATGGAGAATGCTTTGGATGCTGTTACATCACCTTTCGTGATTGTAGCTGTCAGTACTGCCGATGCCTTGCCGCTGCCAGGCTCAGGACGATTGACTACACCTTGATCTGTAACCACGCTTGCATCAGAGGTCGTCCAGCTGATTTGTGCATTCAACGCACCGACAGTCGGCAGCTTCAGATTGGTAATTACATTCGATGTATCACCCAGACTAAGCTCTTCATGGATGGCGTTTACAACCTCCTGGTCAGTCCGTTCCTGCTGTCTGCTTCCCCAGATGGATACGCCATCCTTCGACACAGCTGCAAACGTCATTACATACTGCTTGGAGGTAGGATCCCAGCCGCGGACAAATACACCATTGTAGGTTACGCCATCCAGCGTCAGCTCCGCCTGATAGTGTCCTGTCTTCTTCCAAGTGCCTTGAACGGTGCCTGTTACCGTGTTGTTCTTGTTCAGGCGGATATAGTCCGAATAGATGATTTCTGCCGAATTGGCGTTGCCATGGTTGATGAACTTGTAGTCGCCTTCAAGATCCTGCTTATTGACTTTCAATGCTGTTTCACCGGTATATCGGTAAGGCGCAACGACCGGCCATCCATCTTCAGTCATGAAAATTTCGTGAACCCGCAGTTCATGCATTTCGCCGGTTTGCGGGAAACGGCTGTGGAAGATAAGGAACTTCTGCCCGGTTTCTTCATCATAATACACCGAGTTATGACCCGGAGAAACATATCCGGTGCCGATTCCTGTTCCGGGATCTCCCACTTTACGGTCAAAGAGGTAGTTGCTGATCAGCTTATTGCCGTACGGCGCATTATCCGTATCACCGGGGAGCACGGCGTTCTGGCCTTGTGAATCTACATAAGGACCTGTTGGGCTCTCAGAGCGGAAGAACCGCATATTGTAGCCGCCGTCCGCACCCAGCCAGCCATACGTAACGTACAGATGATAGTATCCTGTAGACTCATCGTACTTCACATAAGGACCCTCACCTGACTTATAATAGCCGCCGGAAATCTTCGTACCGAAATAGCGGTCAATCATACGGCCGTCTTCCGTTGTTCCATCCTTGCCAGGATAGATCGCTTTACCAGTAGCCGGGTCTATTTCCAGAATAAAGATACCTCCCGACCATGAACCATATGTCATCCACAGCTTACCGTTCTCGTCATAGAAGAGGTTCGCATCGATGGCGTTCGGGAACAGAGCATTATTATAGGAACCATTGCTGTTGAACCAGCCAGCTCTTACGCCTTCAATCTTGCCGGTATCAAGCAGCTGCTTAATGTTCGTATTCTCCCACTGCTTGTTTACATCGCTGTTCGCGTCATAAGCTTCATCTCTCGTGAAGCCCGAGTAGATCAGCGTATCTGCATACTTGTACGGGCCTTCAATTGTCTTGGATACTGCTAAGCCAATCGCTGACCGGATATAAGTGGACGATGCGCTGTAGTACATCAAATAAGCGCCCTTCGTGCCATCCTCGTTGACATACTCAGGATTCCAGATGACATCTGGTGCCCATACGGCGAATCCGCCCTTGCTGTCTGAATCGTCCTCTCCGGCCCATTCAAAGGATTCCGCCAGATTTGCAGACAAATCACCGTACAGAACATTGTTCGGCGTTGTGTAGCCGTTGGTAAACGTTGTCCACGTCACCAGATCCTTGGATTTGGCAGCCTCAATATGAGAGCCAAAGACATAATAAGTATCGTTAACCTTAATGATGGAAGGGTCATGGACGGACACATTCTTAAAATCCGGCGCTTCCCCAGCTTGTACTTGACCAGGACGGTTCCCCTGATTGATATTTCGGTCATGTTCCTCCCCCATTACTGCCGAAGGGAATATTAAGGTGAGTATTAATAATACAGCTGTCAAGTTTTTAACTGTTCTTTTGCTCATTCAGACAATCTCCTCTCTCGCCAAACTGAATGTAAACGCAACCAATTTTGAAGCTGGGTTGGGCTACCGGGCATCTGTTTCTAGGTGTCATGTCTAGCTGCAGCACACGCTGACTGCTTCGGGCAATGTGAACATTTCCGAAATATCATCCCCCTGTCTGTAAGATGATCGTTCTTCATTCCGATAAACCGCTTCCAATAATAAATATGTTAACGGATTTATCAACAAGTGAATGATACTATATTTTTCATAATCATTCAAGTGATACATTGTGTATCCTATCAGCTGCTAAAGAAATGCCAGCAATCCGCCTTAACGAGGAGGAATGAGGATGGATTTGCGCTTCGTCCGGAGCCACAGAAACAGGAACAAGGGCAGCAGTACTGCATATACAAACATCAGATAGGGTCTGAATCTTGCCAGCTCCACAAGCTGGTTGCTGCTCTCAAAGAACCAGTAAGAACACACAAGACCCAATAGACTGACTGGGCCACTGGCCAGCCGCGCGCTAACTCCATGAACCAGCCGGTGTACGGCCAGGCTTAGCACTTGTATATATATGCTGATTTTCACAAAGACGGTAACCATCCATACCGCTAGGATCGGGAGGTCAAGCCTGTCCAGAAAATCGGTTATCCGAATCTGTCGGATCAGCATATAGGGCGGATCAATGAACAAGGAGGCCAGTTCTGGACCGAATACGAGCAATTCCTCCGTCAATAGTATACCGAGCAGCAGCGTTCCCAATGACAATCCTATGTAAATGCTTCTTGGACGGAAAGCAGGGTACGGTGCAATAAACGGCAGCACAATAATTTCGGAGAGGCCTCCGAAGGCATATAGAGCTGATTTTATATGACCGGTCATGTTCCACACCAATGGATCTATGTTGCGTATATCTGCCTGGGCTCCAAGAAGCAGAGGAAGCGCAAGTACAAGCAGTGTTAAGACTGGAAAAAACAGCTGAGCCAGCCTAGCTACTGCTTCCACGCCATCTCGCGCAGCATAATAAGCCGCGACAGCAACCACAAGTCCCGTCACTTCTATTGGGGTCGATGGCAGCAGCAGGATATTGATAACGCCAATCATAAACCGGATGTCATGAGCCAGTAAGAATAGGAACAAAACCAGATACATCAAGACAACGACTCTCCCAACAAGCGGTGCCCGGTTAACCAGTACCCGGAACAAATCCTCGTTCGGAAACCGTTTCGACAGCCGGTACAGCAGCCAGACGATCGGAGCAGTGATCAGAATACCCGCGATATATCCTACCCAGGCCCCTTCCCCTGCCGCTTCCATCATGACCAAAGGCGGATGCTTCAGCCCTACAACAAGAATAATCAAGGCACTAAGCATGACAACCTGCATTCCTGAAACCTTCTGCACACCCATCACTCTCTCTTTAGATCGTTAGCTTCTCCAGCCAATTGCCTATATGCGGCAGCTTGTGATTGATCCGGATGATCACCCAGCCCACGCCTGCGGCTCCCAGCATTGCAGCATACCAATACCTGCTTCTCCTAGTGCCTTTCCTAAGGACAGGTAAGTCTATAATCACGTACAGACCCGTGATAATAACCATCTCAAAAATAGGGCCCAGCATATCAAGACTTCACCTCTATATGTTTGCGAATTATACTGTTGGAGACCGTGCCTGTATGTTCGATGTTAAATTCAATCTCAAAGAAGACATCACTCCGGCCGTAGATGTCTAACCAATCGTTCTTATGCTTTCTCCAAAACGAAAAGTCCTGGTCACGAACCCTGCTTCCAAATCCGAGCGGATCTGCTTTCAGCTCTTTCAACTGGCTGATTACCTGTTTCATTGCCTCCTCCACCTTCTCTTCTGCGTCTTGTTCCAGCTGCCTTACAGCTCGGCCGTTGACAATGTTCTTCGTAAGCGTATCCTCCATGACAGAGCCCTTTGCCTTGATTTTAACCTGGAAGGAAACCTCATCTCCCTGAATAACCGGACGTACATCCACTTGACTTTGTTGAAACTGGAGTATGATATATCCCCTCTCCTCCGGATAATCGAGCGTAACCGTTGGCAGCCGGTTCATCTTATTGAGCCACAGCAGATTTTTGGCATCTTCTCCACGAAATATGCTGACCAAGCGGTCCCTCTTCATAACGCCTACCCCAGCCATCTGAATAGCCTCCTCCTTCTGCCCCTGAGCCCCTGGCTTTGTTTCCACCATTTTCATGACCGGCAGAATCGGGTCTTCTCCCTCCTTCAGCAAGTCTTTCATAAAGACATTCAGCAGCAGCAGTTTACTGAAGCTTAATGAAGCCAGTTCACGAATCATCTCGGATGGCAGCTGTTCAACAGGCGTTTTGGCATTCAGCAAATCAAGTGCCTTCCCCTCGGCAATGATGGGGAATACCGTCAAACGATTTTGCGGCGCACGGATTAAAATATCAATGACGGGAACAAGACCTTCCTTCGACAGCTCTTCACCAAAAACAACTACCCGGCGATGGGAGAAATTTAACACTCTGGACAGACGCTGCTGCAGCTTTTCCAGTGCACCGCGGAGCGTCTTATCCTTCTCAGAATCTAAATACCAGCTCTTATCCCCGCTTGTCCCGCCTCCCCCTCCTTCAGGACCGCCCATCTGGCCAGGCAAAGGGATTTGAACGCCCACCCTGTACCCTTCTCCTTCCTTGTCCGCGGCAGAAGCCGCAACAAAGGCAACGTCATTAATTTCTCTTCGGTCCCAGCATCCGCTAAGTATCATAATCGTGAGCAGCATCGCGAAAATGAGAAGTCCTCTCCCAAGCCTCATCATGCACCTCATACACTCAAGTTTCATCCTGTCTTCTGAACCTTCTGCCCCCAGCCGTTCCGCTGTATGTTAGAGGCTTAGTCTTCATCTTCCTCCATGGCGCCCTAACAAAGATATCCTTCAATTCCTTCCGTCTGAGCGGGGCATAACCCGACATATATGGAACCCCGAAGGATCGCAGCTGACACAAATGGGAGGCGATGATATACGTACCAATCATGACGCCAAACACACCGAGAACACTGGCGGCAATCATAAGAGGAAAACGCAGCATACGAACCGTTATGGCAAGATTAAATCTCGGGATTGTGAAAGAAGCGATGCCCGTAAGGGCTACAATAATGACCATCGGGGCCGAAACAATGCCGGCCTGCACTGCGGCTTGACCGATGACAAGCGCGCCAAGAATACCGACGGCTTGGCCGATGGTTTTGGGAAGCCGGATGCCTGCCTCACGCAGCGCCTCAAAGGAAACCTCCATAATCAACGCCTCTACAAGCGCCGGGAACGGTATGGCTTCACGAGCAGAAGCTACACTATACAGCAGGTTGGTTGGCAGCATGTCGTGGTGATAGGTCAGGACAGCAATATAGATAGACGGCAGATACAGTGCGATAAACATGAATACATAACGCAGCCAGCGCAATAAGTTGGAGATGTAAAAACGCTCATAATAATCCTCACTGGCCTGCATAAGCAGCCAGAAGGTAGTGGGGCCGACAAGTACAACCGGCGTGTTGTCCACGAGAATACAGAATTTTCCCTCTAACATATGGGCAACAGCCGTATCTGGCCGTTCGGTATAGTGCAGCTGAGGATATGGAGAGTACGGATTGTCTTCGATCAGCTCTTCAATATACCCGCTTTCCATAACGCCATCGATCTTGATTGACTTCAGCCTTCTGGTCACTTCCTGAATGACTTCCGGATCTGCCAGCTTGTCATGATAAGCTAAGATAACGGTTGTCTTCGTCTCTTCCCCGATCGTGAAGGATACCATCTTTAGCTTGGTTGTTTTCAGCCGAAACCGGATCAAGGCAGTATTGGTCTGAAGGTTCTCGGTAAATCCTTCTCTTGGCCCCCTGATTGTCGTCTCTGTCGGCGGCTCTTCAACGGCCCTTCTGCTGCCGCCTCTGACATTAATGATAACTGCATACGGCTGGTTGCCTATTAGCAAAGCGGCTTCGCCGTTAAGAACCGCATCCGCTACTTCGCCTACTGTTGAAGCCGTCGAAATCTGGCTGTTCTCCAGCTCTGCCTCTGAATTCAAGTGCCGGGACAGCAGAGGCTGGAGGGTATGATCCTGAAGCTCTTCTGTCTTGATCAGCCCATCCAGGTAGACAACAGCTGCCTCGTATCCTCCAGCACTAGGAATCATGCGCAAGACAAAGTCGGTGCATTTATTGAAGATACCGCGCACATTATCAATATTCCGGGCTAAATCACGCACTAGTGGCGCTTGCATACCTTCCTTAGCATCCACACCCGAATTCCTGTGGTCGGTCACGCTGGTCGCCTCCTTTGCCTAACTTAATTTCCCCTCCTTACCGGAAATTTATGTATTAGCTTCCTGAGGCAAAAAGAAGGACGCCTGCCTCAGCAGACGTCCCGGTGTAAGCTTCCTATATAACTAATTCCTTAATAAACCTTGGCCTTAACCGAGCCAACGATCCAAGACCCGCTTAACCTCTGAAGCAAGAACCGGTTTACTAATGTAATCTTTCATTCCCGAGCGCAAGCATGCTTGCCGGTCCTCTTCCCGGGCAAAGGCCGTGACAGCTACAATAACCGGCTGCTTGGCCAGGTCCCTCGATAAGATGGCTGATGCAGCTTCATATCCGCTAAATTCGGGCATCTGCAGATCCATGAATATCAAATCATACGTCTTCCGCAGTGCAGCTTCCACAGCTTCCCGTCCATTGACCGCATAGTCAGCCTGTAAACCGGACTTCTGCAGAAGCTTGAGCATTAGGGTTCGGTTAACCGCATTATCTTCTGCGATAAGAATACGCGGGGAACTTAGAGCGTGTATATTCGCTGTTTCGTTGGCATGGCTCTGCACCACAGTCCCGCCTATTCTATCTGACTTCGTTAGACCGGCAGCGTTCGTCATATGGCCCTCATTAACCGGAAGTATTAAGGGAAGGGTGAAATAGAATACAGAACCCACTCCCTCCCGGCTATTTACTCCGATCGCCCCTCCCATCAGCTCGACCAGCTTCTTGCAGATGGCCAAGCCCAGTCCTGTCCCGCCATACTTGCGGTTAAGAGAGGGATGGAGCTGGGAGAAGGACTGAAACAGCAGTTCTTGCTTACCCGCTGGAATACCGATCCCTGTATCCTCCACATAGACACTGAAGCTTGCTACAACTTGTCCTTCACCGGTATTCGGGGAAGCAGTGATAGATACTCTGCCTTGCTCTGTGAACTTGATCGCATTTCCAACAAGATTCACCAATACTTGCCGCAATCTTCCTTCATCTGCGGTGATCAGCTGCGGAAGGTTATCATCTACGTGACAAGTAAGCTCGATACCCCGTTCGGAAGCCCGAGGAGAGAAAAGCTCCATTATTCCTGCCATCACCCTACGTATGTCAACCGGTTCATAGCTGAGTTCCATCATGCCGGCTTCCAGTTTGCTAAAGTCCAATATTTCATTCAGGATCCGAAGCAGCGAGGCGCAGCTTGCGAGAATAATTTCCATATAGCTGCTTTGCTCTTCTGTCAGCTCCGTATCCGCCATTAAATCCGCCATACCCATAATTCCATTCATTGGCGTGCGAATTTCATGGCTCATAATAGCCAAAAATTCGGACTTAGCCTGATCTGCGCGTTCTGCTGATTCCTTGGCATGGAGAATTTCCTTCTCACTGGTTATGTCCCGGAAGACGACCACCGCACCTCTTACTTCATTCTTGTCAATGATGGGCGTGACCTGGTAATCAACCAGGAAGCTCGATCCGTCCCGTCTCCAGAAGACGGCTTCACTCTGACGGAAGGTATATCCGTTAACAATTGCACTTAGAATCTGGGATTCTTCAGCCTCAAGCAGCGAACTGCCCGGCGCAATCTGCCTAAGAATGTCTGAATAAGAAAGCCCTGAAAGCTTATCAGAATATCCAAGCATACCGGCAGCAGCGGGGTTCATAAAGGTGGGCTGTCCATCAGCATTAAACCCGATTATCCCTTCCGATACAGCACTTAGGATTAAGTTATACTCATTGCTCAGCTTTTCAATCTGGGCAATATACCGTTTACGCTCCGTAATGTCTTGCGATATCCCGAACACGCCCACTACTTCTCCGTCTACCACAATCGGTATATTCGTCGAGTTAATCTCCACCGGATGACCATCCTTATGAATAATCGTAAGGTCATAGCTCTGCGGCTGTCCTTTAGCGGCGAGTCCAAAATGATACTGCGTCTTGGGAAGGTCTTTAGGGTCAACAATCGGTCCCCAGTACATGCCGATTAATTCATCGAGCGTGTATCCGGTCAGCTTCTCCAAATTAGGGTTCGCCGTTTCATAATCTCCATTAAGCCTCATTGAATAGACAGCTGATGGATTGTGATCAAATAGTGATTTGTATCGCTGCCTGCTCTCCTGAAGCAGCTTGTCCGCCTTCCGGCGCTCGGTTATGTCACGGGAGATCGATATAATCTCCTCAATGTCTCCCGCCTCATTCTTGATAGAGCGGCTGGTCGTCTCCAGCCAGACATATGTCCCGTCCTTACGGCGTACCCTGCAGATAACTTTTTCCTGCTGCTCCTGCTGATTTTGGATCAGAAACTGCTTGATACTGTCCTGATCCTCGGGGTGAATAAAGTTAAAAGCCGATGCTCCGATTAATTCTTCAGGTTCATAGCCGAGCAGCGTTCTGCATACAGGAGAAGCATAGGTCACAGTTGCCTGGTGGTCCGGCTTATGCCTGGTGATCCAATCCACCGATGCTTCCGCAATCAACCGGTGCTTCCGCTCATTGGTTCGAAGCTGTTCCTCCAATTCATGCTGCCTGGTCTTGTCTTGATTAACTCCTATGATCCGTACAGGCTTTCCCGCCTGATCGGTAAGCACCTCCCAGACCCCATGAAGCATACGCTCACGCCCGTCCGGGAGCAGAAGCCGAAAGCTTATATCACCGGAAGCGCCCTCTGCAACGGCCCGGGTCAAGTTATCTCTTACTCTTGGCAGGTCTTCCGGGTGAATCAGAGATAAGAAAGACTCAGGCGAGGATTCCTCAGCTTGCAGTACATTAGCAAAAATATTACGCAGTTCCTTCGTGTAATATAAACGTTCACTGTTAATGTCCCATTCCCATGCCCCATACTCAATCAAGCATTGGGAGAAGGCCTGCAGAATTTCATTCCTGCGGCGCACTGTGATATCGCGGCCAACAGACATGAGATATGCAGAAGATCCGGACGCTGACTCGGCCGGAATAAGCTGCTCAGAGGATTCGACCCACAAGAAGTGTCCGTCCTTATGACGCATCTTACTAATGCGCAAGGATTCATTAACCGGCAAATCTAGAGAGGCTGCCAATTGGTCATCATCTGTGCACTCATAATCGGACCGATGCCGCCCAATCATCTCAGCTTCAGTGTAGCCGAGTATAGAACGGCAGGATGGAGATATATATACAATAATATCGTTCACATCATAGAAGGTGACAAGCTCCTGTGTATGACGCAGCCACAGCCCGTTCCAACCCGGACTGCCTTTGCCCACTGCACTTTGCATGATTCTCAAGTTTCCCCCTAGAGCCTATACGGCTGCTTATACGAATTTTCCCAGATGCCTCTTGAAGGAATCAACCTCTTCGGATGTCGGCATACCTTCTTGAGCACCAAACTTTGTTACCGCCAATGCGGATGCCAATGATGCATAACGGATAGCTTCCTCGGTTCGGGCTCCACCCGCTATAGCAACCGCAAGCGCAGCATTATAGCAGTCTCCTGCTCCGGTCGTATCAACAACAGATACAGAGTGGCCAGGGACCAGCTGTATCTTGCCGGAAGAATTCAGGAACGCGGAGCCTTCGCTGCTTAATGTGGTTATCACATGCCGGGCACCCTTATGCTTCATAATGAGCATCGCTTCTGTAAGGTCTGCCTCTGTCCCCAATCCGGAATAACTGGCCAATTCGGTGCGGTTAGGTGTGAAATAATCAATACAATCAAACATTTCATCAGGCAGCGGCTGAGCAGGGGCCGGGTTGAGCACTACGGTTTTCCCCAGTTCCTTCGCCCTGCGGGCGGCATGCTGGACAACAGGAACCGGAATTTCCAGCTGTATAAGAACAATATCCGACTCCGCCAATAAACGCTCATGCCGGTCAATATCGCCGGGCGTCAGGGTATAATTAGCGCCAGGCACCACAACGATGCTGTTATCGCCTTGCGAAACATAGATGGAGGCGATTCCTGTTGCCGCCTGTGAGGTTTCCTTGACACCAGACACATTTACGCCATTATGCACAAGACTATCCACCATCTGCCGGCCGAAGGAATCATCACCCACCGCACCAATAATCGATGTTTTTGCTCCAAGCCGAGAGGCTGCCACAGCCTGGTTTGCTCCTTTTCCGCCTGGAATAAAACTGACTTTATCACCAAGAAGCGTCTCACCCACCTGAGGGTAACGCCCGGTTTCTACTACTATATCCATATTAATACTGCCTATCACGACTACCTTAGGCCTATTCATCCCTGCCACTCCTCTGCACAGCAAGCTGCTGCATTACAGCTGTTGAATTCAATTCCTTAGCCCTCATTATATGGGTTGCTGCTGCAAATATCCATTCCCTATCCCTTCGTTCCCGCTGTCAAATCCATCCCTTCAATAAAATAACGCTGAAAGAAGAAGAACAGCAAAATGACTGGCAGAAGAACGAGCAGCGAAGCAGCCATCAGGTAATGCCACTGCGTGTCATTCGTTCCCTTAAAGGTCTGTAAGCCGATCTGCAGCGTATAAAGCGCTTCGTCATTCACATAAAGCAGCGGACCAAGCGCAAAGCAGAGAAAACCGATCAGCCAGGGCGACACAAACATCAGCCCCTGCATCGTTTCCTTCCTCTCTATGGTCAGCCATCTTTTCTTGGCCGCCGCCCGCCCCGCATACACATCTCTTGATATTGCAGGTGACCGCAAGGCTGAGCGACCTGACTTTGTTTTCATCGCGTGCTCTCTCCCTACTTCACTCACTATGATAAAAAAGCACAGAACGGCGGCTTTGTCGCTGCCGCCGTTCTGATTGACCTTATTGTTTATTCCTTGCAACGAGCGCTTCTACATCCTCTTGTGCCTGCTGGAGGGCCTCCTCTGGTGTCTTATCTCCGAGCAGTGCCGCATCTGCCTGAGGATTCAACAAGCTGCGGTAATCAGGCGCGAAAGCGGGGATCGGGAACATCTTGGTCATGTCCAGATTACGCACGGCTTCTGCATATACCATTTTACCCGTCTCGTTAAGCTCATCGCTATCCGCTGCCTGACGTGACGCTTCTATTTTTGCAACGTTGTCGAAGTTCTTCACCGCCCAATATTCCTGTGCATCCACATCAGTCAAATACTTGATAAATTCCCATGCTGCTCGCCGAATTCTGCTTTATAAGCATTCACCGTTGATGAACCCAGCCGGTCCGTCCAGTTGTTAATCCACTCCAGTGCCTCTATCTTCCTCGGCGTGTTAATCGTCACGTTACCTTCCTGATCGACGAACCCGCGTCCATTGTCCGCATTAATCATCCAGCTGTCCCAGCCCCAGTTGCCCCATGTCGGATAAAAGCCAATCCGTTCATACCGGTCACCGTTCTTCTTGTCCAGCTTTTTGGAATATTCCTCCAGCTCCGCCCAGGTACCCGGCGGCTTCTCCGGGTCCAGGCCAGCTTCGCGGAAGGCTTCCTTGTTGTAATAGAGAAAACGGGTATCTGTATTGAACGGATGTGCATAAGTGCGTCATTCATGAACGACAGCCCGCCAAAGCTCCGGGAAGAAGCGATCCTCCACCGGCTCTTGCTCGATATAGGAGCTCAAGTCAGCAGCCTGCTTATTCTCTGCCCGCTGGGCAACAGTAGCAATATCGTTAACAATGACATCAGGAGGATTTCCTGCTGCAATAGCTGCCAGATTTTTGGTCAAGATATCCCCCCAAGGCAGGTATGTATGCTTAACGACAATCCGGTCCTGTGACTGGTTGAAGTCCTCAATTATCTTCTCAATTATTGGGCGCAGTGTTTCAGAACCCCAGAAGGTCCAAAAATCGAGCTCTACCTTTTCAACAGCTTCGCTGCCTGCGGTATTCGGTCTCGTACCGGCCTCAGCAGTTGAGCTGCTGTCGCTCCCCTCTCCAAATCGGCCACCGCAAGCCGATAGTACGAGACTGGCCGCCACAAGTAAGACACCCATTCTCGACCATGTGGTTGTTCTTCTCTCTCTCATGCTTCGTCTTCCTCACAAATCACAGAATATAAGACCCCAAAATTTCCGCGCAAATAAGCGGTTTTGCATCACATACCTATTTACCCAGCATGTCTGCCTTGTAATCTCCCGCATTAATGCAAAATCGGTCAGTAAAAAAGCGGTATTCGAGCACAGATATGCTCGAATACCGCTTTCTTCATGTTTTTAGAGAGCCGGAGCCTTGCGATGCCGGGTTGCCTGCTCGTAGCTGTAGGCCAGGCGGATTAATAAGGATTCACTGAACTGCCCGCCGATGAACGTTATTCCTGAGGGTTCTCCAGATGCTGTAAAGCCAGCGGGTATGGTGATCGAGGGATAGCCGGCTTTGGCAGGTGCAGCTACCCCATCGTGCCCGGGCGATAACAGCGCATCCAGCTTGTGATTTGACAATATAGCGTCAATACCATTTGCTCTGGAAATTCGCAAATCCCTCAATTTGGCCTGTATGTACTTGGGTTCCGTTAATGTTCCGCTCGTCCGTTCGGAAGCAATCAGCAGGTCCTGCCCGTAGGCTTCGATTAGCTCGCGGTTATGACGGAAGTTATATTCAATCATATCTCTCAGGCTGTGAACCGGGAGATGCGGACTCAGCTTTGCCAGATAGCGGTTAATAGCCGGTTTGAATTCGTAGACCAGAGCCTGCATATCCCACTCTTGTCGCTCCAGGTTCGCAATGGACTCCACCTCAACCATATTGGCGCCCAGCTGCCGCATGACCTCTATTTCCCGCTCAACCACCTGCTGATGCTCCGGAGGAAGCTTCGGAAACCGGGCATCCACGGGTATCCCGATTCTGACTCCCTGAAAGCCATTCTCCTGAAGAAATATGGTGTAGTCCGGGAAACTCTTGTTCATCGCCATATGGGTTGAATCGTCTTCCGGATCATATGCAGCAAGCACCGTAAGCATGATCGCTGCATCCTTCACGGAACGTGCCATAGGACCTGCCGTATCGTGGGTCGGTGCCAGGGGAATGATCCCCCTTCGGCTTACCAGCCCGATAGAAGGGTTGAGTCCTACAATCGCATTCTCCACAGCCGGATTAATAATGGAGCCCAGTGTTTCCGTACCTATAGCAGCAGCAGCCAAGCTTGCTGCAACAGCAGCGCCCGAGCCACAGCTTGAGCCTCCCACATCAAGCCGCCCTGGTGCGTATGGGTTACGCACACATCCGCCTCGTGAACTGTATCCGTTCGGGATGTCTTGCGTGAGGAATTTGGCCATTTCGGACATATTCGTCTTGCCTAACAGCACCGCTCCCGCTTGCCGAAGCAGCCGGACAATACAGGCATCCTCAGCTGCATAATGGCCTCTGAGCGCCAGGCTTCCAGCGGTTGTCTGCATACAATCAGCGCTGTCTATATTATCCTTCAGCAGTACCGGGATGCCATGAAGAAGCCCGCGGCTTACGCCGGCTGAACGTTCGTGATCCCTTGCTTCAGCAATGAGAATAGCATCCGGGTTAAGCTCCGCGATTGAATTAATGCATGGTCCCGACTTGTCATAAGCCGCAATCCTGTCCATGTAGGCAAGCGTCAGCTCTTTAGACGAGTAACTTCTATTGCTCATTCCTTCCTGCAATCCTGTAATATCCGCTTCCACCACGAATGACGACCAATCTGCCACAGTGCAATCACCTATCCCAAACGGTATGCAATTTCAACCATTCTGCCCACCCTGCGACAGGTTTATAACCCTTGTAAAAGCTTTATATCTTGAACCCTGATAAGTCAGCTTTCCTTTGTCTCCCTCAATGACCTCACCAAACTGACCCTGGTCAACGCATAGCTCTTTGCGTGTCTTGTCCCTGAATTCGAATGTTATGTAATGCTTTACCTTCCTGCCTGTTATGCCGCGTTCAGCCGACGTTCTCTTGGCGACAACAGAGCAAACCATCACCCGCTCTGCTCTCATACGGTCGTGAAGCACGTTCAGAAGCCAACGGATAACAAGAAATAAACATATCCCACCGGTAAGTGACATAACGAAAATGAACAATATATGATAATACCATGGCAGCCCCAGGAGCATATCGACAAAGCCTGATAACGGTGCGCTTGCTCTCATCCCCAGATCTTCCTTTGTCTCATTATGTAATGAACCTGTACACTACTCAATATACCTTGACCATTAGATAGTCTAGGCAGGCTGTCAGAAGAGGGCACACCCCCTCCTCATAGATGGTGATAGACCGTTTCCGGTAATCCAGTCCTGCCCCGAATTTAATTACAGCGAGTTCCAGCCCGCTCTCCCGATCCGTAACCACAGTGCGTCTGTTCAGAAGTTCTCTGGTCAGCTCCAATGTCCGGTCTCCCCATATAATTTCAAACCTTGGACTCAGCTTGATCTTCGTGATGTCATTCACCTCAGCGGAGTTCTCCCGCCCTTCCTTCAGGATAGCTGCATTCCACTTGTTCCTGCCTATCCAGATATGCCGGTCTATGAGCTGTACAGCTTGTGCGTGATTCGTGTCTTGTCCTTCTATATTCATATCATAGGAATCCATTACCCAGCAGATCAGCTGGGATAGTCTATTCCTGTAATAACGTCTGATGCTCCCCGCCGGCTCACCGTTCTCTCCTCCTGCGTATATCGTGATCCATGCTGAAGAGAGCTTGAGTACGGGCAGCGTATAGTGAAATGTCTTCACGACTGACTGCCTTCCGCAGCAGTGAACCTGCAGCGAAGCACGTAGACCAGTTCGTTATTCTTAATCGTCTCTTCCACATCGCTAGTCGTCATGCCGTTCCCTTTATTCCAGGCTATTAGCGCAAGATCATGAGTTTCCCCGGGAATAATCTCTTCGACTGACCACATGTTTGTAATACCACTGGGAAGCTTCTTCCGTGATTGCGTCGCCTCAGCCTTTGCCACACTCCCGTTCTTCCTTAGCGCTAAAGTTACCTGCTCCTGTTCGCTGTCCTCAATTGTTGAGAAGGTATAATAGAGCTTGTAATCATACCTCGCTTGTGAATCAGAATCCTCCGCACCTTGAATTCCGAACGTGAACGGCCCTGTCTTATTCGTGAATTCACCATTGTCATACCTGTCAATCCACGCTTCAACCTCTGAGAACTTATGGCTGCCCAGCTGCAGATCATATACCATGGCAGTGTCTACGCCTCCAGCCTTTAGGATGGCATATTCGGCATTGTCGCCTGCAAGATGCGTAATTTTCCCCATATCCGCTATCACCGGCTCTTTCGCATTCTGTACAGGGTTCGTCTCCTCGTGCTTGATTGCAATCGTATTCATGTTATTATCCCGGCACCCGCCAAGCGATACGGAGCTGAGCGCCAGCAGCAGAGCCAGTACGAGTTGTTTTCTCACAATTTATCCCCACTCTCTATTTACGACTTACTTATTATACCATATATGGTTTGGTTGAGAGATTAAAAAAGGAACTCTCTTAGAGTTCCTCCGGTTATTTTTCCACTTTTACGAGTAATGGGGTGAAGAATAGCGCACAGACTGCAATTAACAATACGAGAGCAAGTGTCTCCGGCAGCGGCTGTTCAGGGAAGAACATCATTCGGATAAGAAGCGGGAAAACAACAACAAGTAATGAGACGGCAAAGCGGGAGGCTAGTGTAATCGTATGAGCGTGCTGGCATGCCGGACAAACCATAGAGCGGTACCCGGATAGTGCGGAGACCGTTTTCAGTACATGGGAGTAGCCGAAACGGCGGCCGCAATTATTACATTTAGGCATAGTGCCCACCCTTCCTAATGAACGTGATGATCTCTCATTCAGGCGACAAATTTAATTAATGCCTCCAAACAAGATAACCCTTATCATATAGGAAAAGCCTGTTGATCACCAGACCTTACCTGCTGCCGCCAGTGGAATCTTCTTTCTCCCACAGTGACAGCAGTGCCCACACCACCGCAGCGATTAGCGTAGTGATACCAATCGTATACAGCAGACGAATTATGTCGATCTTATACGCCACATTAAAACCGTTAACTTCGGTGCTGTCCTTCACCAAGTTAAACAGGAATGTGTAAGTGTAGCCATGAATCGAATCGTCCGGTCCCCAAACCTCAGCAGCGGGTATGAATACAACCCCTTCCAGTATTATAATGGCCAAGTATACGACGAGTACGATACTTTTTGGGCTTATACGATTTTTGAGCATAGTTCTCCCTTCCTGTGAGTGTTAATCCTGCGGCAGTGAAGACTGCTGAAGCAAGGAGAGCATCCGTTCCTGTTCCTCCGGAAATGAGAGAGAGATATAGTCGTAGAAGTCACTGCGCTTAGCATAGGTTAATCTCCGCTTGCATGAACCGGCAAGAAATGCGTTTAATTTATCACTGTCTTTCAATACATCTAGATAAGGCAGGACCCGCTGGTCAATAAACTGTATGATTTGATTGAATTTCTCGTCCGTTATCTTATAAACATTACAGGTATGACCGAAAATTTCCACAGCCTCATGAGAAGCTTCATCCCTGCGGTGCATTTCTTCCCCATAGATATGCTTAACTCTTACAGTACCGGGAGGCTCATCGCTCAGAGTTTGAATGAATATAGCCGGGTACCCGAGGATCATGCCATCATTAGCCTCCTGCCGGATCCCCTTGGCTTTCTTGTTAAGCAGAACCCGCTGGGAAAAAAAATAAGGCAGGATTTCTAGTGTCACCTGATCGCCAGGCGTATTGTTGTTCGACCACATATGTATTTCCAGCCTGAGATCCGTCTCTTTATACACCAATTTGGGCCTGGAACGGAAATATTTAAACCCTTTTGCTTCATAATGCTTCCCAAGACGGTCACATACGGATTGGAAAATCTCTTTAACAGGTGTTCGGGAACCGTGATCAAATAATAACTGCTCCGATTTTCGCGCCTGATTCATAAGAACCCCCCTTATCTCGGTAATTTGGGACAAAACCCGACCCAGATAGCTCTTATTAAAGATCGGGTATGTAATAATGCGTGTGTCATTTCCATAATTATACATCATATCCTGAAAAACTCTATAAAGTTTCGCTAAAAATAACAGGGAGGATTAACTAATTCCCCTATAAATACCGGTCCGCAATTCTTTACTATAAGCTTCCAAATCCGGCATCTCTGCTTCGATCGCATCGCTGATGGATTGCTCGATATCATAGGGCACTCTGACAAACTGCAGCTGAATCGCTTCCTGTTCTAAGCTGTTTAACTTGCCCTGCAAAATAACATAGGAGGCCTGGGTGATATCCAGCGGATTGCCGACACTGCCAACGTTGAACAAGGTTTTGCCGTTCAGATGCTGCAGATAGGCATTATGAATATCGCCGTAACCGGCCAGCTCTGCCGCCGAGTGGCTCGGGCACAGCTCGGACCCTTCGAACAGCGATAGACGCTGATCGAGCGAATCCCAGGGCTGCGTACGCTCGTACAAGCTTCTTGGAGATGCATGGTACAATCTCACGAGCTTGCCGCTCATCATGAATTCTATAGAGAAGGGAAGCGCAGCCAGATAGGCCAGACGTTCCTCCCCAAGCAGCCGCTGATGCCATTTCAAGGTCTCACTCTCGCAGGGTCTGGTTATAAAATCATCCCAATTGCCCTGTATGACCTGCTCACATCTGTGGCGAATAAGATCAACCACAGCATCCGAGCTAGGTCCCTTGCCGATTAAGTCACCGAGACAGAAGATAGTCTGGACGCCTCGTTCCTCGATGTCCTTCAGCACCGCTTCCAAAGCAGGCATATTGCCATGTATATCGGATATGATTGCGATCTGATCCATGCTTTCCCCTTTCCGTACATGCCTTATTAATGTTAGTTGTCCTGGACATGGCCGGTTATGTTACTGCCCTTCTATTAACGAGCGGGCAATGTCATTGGCTTCAGCCTGCGTGCTGGCAGGACCAGCTATGTATCCATTCTCCATGTCATACCGCTTATCGAGCTCATCGAGCCAGATCCATATCCGATCCAGCTCCTTGGACGCATATACAGTACCCTTCGTTTGAATATCAATGTAACTGTCAGAGAATACAATCGTGCCGAAGAACCCGCTGCCCGATTCAGATAGCTTTACATCATAGGCCAGATCGTGATCGACAGTCAGCCTGCCTTGGAAAACACGGCTGCTGAAGGAATGACGCTGCACGCTTCCAACCAGCTGGACAACCGACTGCTTCTCGACACCTTCCTCGGTGGAGTAGATCACACTGGTAATTTCTTTATCAACCGCTGACGGCTTAAACGTCGTGTAGAGGAAGAGAACTACAGCAATCAGGACAAGCGAACTAATGATAATGGTGGCTTTCTTCATAACCACTCACTTTCTGCGCCATAAGCTCGCCCACAGGAACCCTTTCCCGAAGACAGGCTCATCCTGCGCATGTTCATTCATCAGGCGAACTTCTACCACTTCTCTTGACTGCTCCAGAAGCTCCTTCAGCTTAACCTGCCGATAGGTGATAAATGAGGTCATATACCGCTCCAGAACCAGCCTGTCGAATAGTCTGCCTACGATGCCAAACGGTGAAGAAAAGTCCAGAATATCCGTCATTATTGTTCCGCCATCTGTTTCCTTGAACAGATGCGTGTGCGTCATATGCTTGAAGGCCCCCTTTAGCATTGTGTCTGCAAACATATAGGGCCTGTTGTACTCCGTAACCTTAGCCTGCAGCTGCTGCCGGATGCCAAAATGTCTCGCTTCAAAGGTAACCGTCTCCCCGTCGCCGATTAATCCTGCAGTAACCCCTCCAACAGCCCGTTCACGCGTATGCCTCCACACTGTCTTCGAATGAATCTCAATATTACGGGCCGCATCAAAACAAGCTTCAATTGGAGCCTTCACGAATATTTCCTTGCGTACGTAAGCCAAAGTCCCTATCCCTTTCCAATAAATACGCTAATACCAACTATGAGTAAGATCCCAACAAACACAACCACAAAGGCAATCAAGAAGTTCAGCCAAAAGGGCCGCGCGTCGCCATCACTATTTTCCAAAACGGCAAGACGTTCATCGATCGACTTCAATGTCTCTTTGATCTCCCGCAGCTCCTGTTCAGTGTTCATACTATCCCTCCTAGCTTTTTACCCTACTGAACAAATAACCCCCGGTTAATTAGATTTGCCGAGACCGGCTTAATGTCCAGTTCTTTGGCCCAGACAGACAGCTGCCCCATATGATGGATCTCGTGAGCGATGACATGACGAAGGATTTCACCCTCATACAGTGTTTCAGTCGACCACGGAACAGTAACTAGACGAAGGTCATGTTCAGCGGATCTGTTCTCTAGGAATCGTTGTATGAAAGGTCTGTAACCATCAGACAGCTGTCTGATTAATTGAAGTTGATTGTACTCATTGTAATCCGGGTCGGCAACCGTCACTCCTGCAGCTGCTTGAATCCAGCTGTATTCCACATGAACAATATGAAATATTGTCTCTAAGATCGAGCCTACCCCGCCTGTACGATCACGAATTAGTTCTTCATGCGAAACAGGCTGCAGCCGGTCAAACCACTCGTCTCGAACCTGCCAGTTGTATGCAAAGAAAGGTATCATCTGCTTCTCTCCAATCAGCGCTGCCTTTTAAACTTCCACCAGTATCGGACAATATAATAGACCCATGATAAGCTTAACCAAGCTAATAAGCCGCCCGCCAAACCGCCCCACTCCAATCGATAGACTACCCCAAAGCTGACCTTATGCTGCAGATAATCCACTGATTCATATTCATTTACAATATCAGGGACGTAGTAAATGGTCATCAGAAATCCACCTATAACTTGATAGGTCGCATATACAAGATAGACAACTAGAGGAAACAGAAGCGATTCCACGGCGATGCGTTTATTAATTTTGTGCAAACCTGCTACCTATCCCTTCTTAAGCACCAAAAGATGTTTGTAGTCCGGCAGCTCCCCTTACATGCTTGATTAATCGATAGATATCAGAATCAGCGGCGTCTCTTCTCAGGGCATTGCAGAACAAATCGTACGCAGCCTTATCGTGGCGTTCAAGCCATTTAAGCGTTTGCTTAGGCCCCATGTACCACTGGTTAGAGGCTTTACCGTAGATTTCGAGCGAGTCTGTCAGCAGCCAATGATAACGGTAGTTCCCTTCGGCATCTCCCTTAAGGGACCGCTTAACCATTTTGAGAAGCCAATCACATAGAAAGATAAGCTCTTCTCGATCAACTCTCTCAGGTCCAGCCGCAAACCGTTCTTGCACAGCAGCCAATAAACCGCGCCCCAAGCCTCTCTGATCGATGAGCGCTTCGCCGTCTTTTATGCGTAAAAAATCAGCCGTATTAGCCATAGCTGAGGTTGGATAAAACCAGGCATCCAGCGGTTTTCCTTCTAACATCTTATTATCGTGTGATACTAAAACCTCGTCCGTAAAGGCAACCACATCGATATCACTTTCGGGAGTTTCATCTCCGGTTGCATACGAGCCGTACAAGATAACGGTATGACAGTGATACTGCTCCCCAAAGTAAGCCTCCAGATTCGATGCCAACCGTCCATCCACCATGTGGTGCTTGTTATCTCCCATCACGAAGTCCAACCTTTCATTCGTTCCTGTAATGTAGACGTGTGCAGCTCCAATTCGGTTCCATCCGGATCCAAAAAATTAATGGTCCAGCCAGCTCCGCGCTTAACTGGTCCGCGCACAATCGGCACATCATGCCCTCTTAACACCTGGACCGCTTCTTCGAAATCCTTCTCCTCTATATAGAACGCAATATGATCGGTTCACTCCTTCGTTCCTCCGCTGCATCTGTATATGGAATGTAACCGGTTCTTCTTAGAATCAATTCCGAGAATGGATTGAGGTCTGGGATTGGGCGATCAAGCGGAAAATAAGCAAGCTCCAGCCCCTCGTCATCTTGAATGACGGGTTTCCCCTCCACCCCATGCGCTTCAAATACAGCCAACGCATTGTAAATTTCATCGCCATGAGGATAACGGTAATACATATCCTTGCCCGACAGGAGAGCAACGAATGTATACGAGCTAGCTGTCAGGCCTGCTTCTTCATACAGCTCTCGCGCAGCGGTCTCCTCGAACGATTCCCCGAGCTCCATGGCGCCGCCAATCGTCCCCCAGTCCAGGCTGTCGGACCGTTTCTGCAGCAGAATGTGCCCTTGCGAATTCAATACGATTACACAGGCCCCTGCCATAATCAACGGCCTTGTTCCTACCAGCGATCTGAGCTCATTTATATACCCCATCTATGTGTTCAACTCCTTGTCACCATCTGTTGAATGCCTATAAAATGGATAAAAACAAGGGGCACATGTCTTAACACGCCCCTTGTTTACTAGAAATCCTCTTACCTATTGATCGTCAAACGAATAGCTTGCAACCATTTCGCCCCAAGGCGCGATTCCTTCCTCAACAAAACCGGCTCTAGCATACAGCTTGCCAGCCGCATGATTTTCCGGATTATAGCCAAGCTTCAGTACTGCTGAGCGGTCCTTCATCTGGCGTATCTCTTCCATGACCAACTGAAGGGCCTCTGAGCCGTAGCCATGACCCTGGCGGTCGCCCTCAATCATGAATCTTCCAATCCAGTAATTACCATCGTCAGCGTCGATGCCGTACATGACAAACCCGATCATATCTTCGTCCTTATAAATACTCTTACAGACATACCCATGAAAATGCGACTCTGCTAATGAGTACAGGTTAGATGCGACAAACCCTTCCTGCCCCTCCTTCGGCTTAAGCTCGATGCAGGCCTGCCAATTTGTCTTATCAATGCTTCGTAATGTGATCATCTACCAGAATTCCTCCTCTTATTGCGGCAGAGGAATCCAGACACCTGGCTCCTCTACCGTTATAACCTGCCTTGCTTCTCCTCCGCTATAACCGTTAACAGCTGTTGAATGTTCGTTCTCATACTGCATCACTCCTTTCAAGATTTAGGGAAATCTATACAGCACTTCTCCGGCTCGTCAGAACAACCGATGTTTCCACCTGCCGCTCCGGTATTTGCCAATACTGCTTCAGCAGGATGTTCTTCTCCTCTTGCGATACTAGCTCAAACCCATTGTTGCGGTAAAATCGGATGGCCCAATCGGCAGCTGCCCAAGTGCCAATAAGCACAGGCTTATCGGATCTCCCGGTAAGGTGGCGGAGCAGCCGGGTACCAATTCCTTTGCTTCTGCTTGTTGTCCGCACATAAGCGTGCCTGATTAACGTGACATCTCCCTTATCCTGAATGCCCATCACACCGATCAGCTCGCCATCCTCCTCGTACCCCCAGAACTCTACGCCATCCTGTATTTCCCGCTGCAGCTCGTTTTCCGGCATGTAAGGCTTATGGTAGCGGTCAGCCGGTATAATTCCCCGGTAGGCTTGCGCCGCATCATTAATAATTGTATGAATCATGCCTAAGTCATTAGCCTTGCACGCTCTGATCAATGCAACCACTCCGATCCTATTATGTCGATGGATACCATGCTGGCTTAATCCGTTCAAAATTATCATGATCATCCAGCACTCGGTTAATCTTCAGCATCATGGCATTCATGTTGTCTGGCTGAACCTGAAGCGTCCATACAACAGAAGAAAACAGGCACATGGCAATGTATAAAGCATACAGTCTCCAGAACAGCTCCGTGGGCGGCTGCTGCCTATGGTAGCCATCGATCTGGCCGATCGAATATGGCATGCTGAGCTCCGTACAGAACATTCCAAGCTTCAGAAAATCATGGACCGGGTCGCCCCAGTCATATCTCTCAAAATCGATAACGCCGGCCAGCTTCCCGTCCCTTATCACTAGGTTGGCGAGATGGTAATCATCATGCTGCAGACAATCGGGCCTGCCCTGCATGAGCGGCAGGTTCTGTTCGATGAATGACATTACTTTATCATCATGGGGTATCCGGACACTCTGCTTCGTATAGGCCTCTATGTATCTTCTATGCTTGGCGGTTTTGCGTTCACACCAGGATTCTGCTAATGCAGGGGCGGCAAAATCGTGAATTTTCCCCAGTTCTGTTCCGGCGTCCAGCCCGATTTGATACTGCTCCCGCTGTGTTAATCCGGTGATGACCTCCGCTGCTTCCTGGCCTTCTATGTAAGAGACAATCGTGTAACCCAGCTCAGAGGTCAACCGGCCGGTAGCCAGCGGCTTGGCACACCGGATACCGCTGCTGTGCAGCTTGGCCATGAGGTCGAATTCTATCTGCTTACGTTCTTCAAGGTCCGTAGGAAAGGTCCGTAAGAGATAACGGTTAGCAAGATCTTTACCGGCACATTCTGTAACGAGAAATTTTCCGTCACCGGACATCCCTCTGTAGACAGGCTGTATATCAGCCTCTGCTGAGAAGAGGGAGCGCTCCCCGATCAGCTTGATGATGTCTTCCTTGTTCATGAACGTTAGGGTTCCTCTCTACCTTCACATTATCGATTGGGATACGCATTGGTAGACCAGATCGCCATAATCTCTGATATCCCTCAGATAGTCATATCCAGGCGGATTAGGTCCCGACTGGTTCAGCATGCGAACACACACCAGCTGGCATTCCGGTATTACCAGGCAAGTGCAGCCCGACATCCCCAGCGCTTGATAGGAACCCGCTGGAACGCTTGGTCCTATCTCGGATAGCTCTCGTGGTCTGTCTTGATAATACCATAAAAAGCCATTCCTTGGCGAAGAGTCCGCCAGCCAGTCAGGCGTTATCGTCGTTGTGGCTTGTTCAATTACAGCGGATGGAAGGATTTGCTTCCCCTGAACCATACCCTTCGCCAGATGAAGCTGTCCCCAGATCGCCAGCTCCCTTGCACTGACGAAGAGGTTTGCCTCGCTGCCGTCTTCTGAACAATATGGTCCTCCCTGCCAGACCAGCAATTCATCTTCTCTGCTGCGCCAGCCCGTATCATGCAATTCACAAGGATCAAAAACACGCTCCTTCAGCAAACTGGCCAGCGGTTTGTCATATACATTCCGAATAATTCGAATAAGCAGGTCTACGCCTGCATTGTTATAGGCCCACCTTGTGCCCGGCTCAAACTGACATGTGCCTGTGTCCATCAGTCCATGCGTATGGGTGAGCAGATGCCGGATCGTCACGTCCCTACTATCAAGATCAGCTTGTTCAGCCGCATTCAGATAGCGGGCAGCAGGCTCATCAATGCTGCTGATCTTACATTCACTTACTGCCAGGCTAACAGCAAGTCCCAGATACGTTTTTCTCACGGATGCTGCATGGAACTGAGATCTTGCATCAACCCGGCGGCTGTGCTGATTATGGCTGTGCGTACCGGTGTACCACTCGTGAACCACATTTCCCTTGTGGATGATATAAGCCGCAGCGGCCGAGGCCCTCACCGCCTGCCGTGTTTTCTCAATATGTTCCGTTATTCTGTTAAAAGACACAGTACGCTCCGTTCCCTCCTGTTAATACGCGGTCAAGATAACTCATCCAAACAGCCCGCTCTCACGAATAATCTCTTCAGTACTGAGCAATGTGGCCTCTTCTATTCCAATCTGATTCTTTTTCAGGAAAGATTGCACAACATGATAGCCTACCGAATATCCGGCAAAAGAAGATAACCCGACCGGCTGGTACCCCTGCTCACGTGCGAATGTGTCTCCAAACATATAGCTGCTGACCTCTCCGAAGCCTTTGATAGTTAATGCATCCTTCATAACTTCCAGAGAATAGGCCAGGTCCTCTTGGTTCATCGAAGTCACCCAGGGCCCCAGTAATGCTTCTCCATACAGCTCCTGTGCGAATGATTCTGCCAGGCCTTCAATGACCAGATAATCACCGACAGTTACATTACCATGATCCCAGTCAAAGTAAGAGAACCGGATATTATGATGAAACTCATGTGCTATAACTGCGGGCAGCCGCGGCAGATTATAGGCATTGGGGTAAATCATAATCTGTATGAAGCCTGGAATCCCTCCAAAACCCGTATAACCATGCTGCAGCTCCAGCTTGACCGGATCGGCAACATACAGCCCAAACACCAGCCGATCCGCACGGCAGTTCAGGTTGTGCTTCTCTGCGTAGGCAAGACAATGCCTCAAGGTATCCTGCGCTGTCTCCATGGCATGCCGCTCCCTTAGCATCTTCACGGCAGTCCTTCCCATTGCCGTCTCTGACAGAGGCAAGTAACCAAGCATACCGGCTGCCATCACCACGTCATAGCCGCCCGGCTGCTTGGCCTGCAGCGGTACTTGAATGGCGCTCCACATCTTCTCGAAGGGCTTCATCATCTGATAGCGAAAATAATCCTCTCTGCCTTCATTCATCGCATATAAATGTTCATAATGTTCAAGTGTATTTGCTAAAACAAGCTCCATATCTATCACGCTCCCTCGACCCTACTCTAATGGATCACGCAGCGTAAGGGTCAAGGGCAAGGCCTTATTCTCTTGGCACGAGTGGAATATACAGATCAATCTTTGCCTTGCCCTCCGGGTCCTCGGCAGGATTGTTCATGCAGAACTCCAGGCAGTGCCTGTCATCCGGTTCATAGATGCTGTTAGGAAGCCACTGGCCATATATGCTTTGGTAGGCGATGGCCAGTTTGTCAATTGTATCATAGAAGGAATACAGGCCGTACAGACCTCCGGGCAGTGTGCGGAATTCCACCTCCGAGCCTCCCTCTTCCCTTGCATCCGGCGGAATGGTGACACAGGCATCATACCTGCAGGCGTACTCCTCTGTAACGCTTGGATCATCAAGCGAGATGCCAATGTACATATGTGACGGCGGGAAGAAGTCTCTGCCTGCAGCCCATGAACTATTATTCCCCAAGCCTGATAGGTATCCAGATAACTTCCAACGTGCCTTACATAAGCGACTTCCATGTCCTTCAGTTCGGTAATCGTTATGTTCATTTGCCAAACCCTCCTGATCAGTGAATGATGAACATCTTCATCATAGCGCGGAGGGTTGGCTGGTTCTCCCTGCTTATTGCCGTCTACTGACGGTATATTGCGGTTCTGGAGATATTCTTTTCTCAGCTGGCTTGGTGTCTTGTGGAAGTGTTTCTTGAAAGCTGCGTTGAAATTAGACAAGGAATCAAACCCGCATTGGACGGAAATGTCCAGGATACTCATATCAGTTTCGATCAGATGGCGCGCTGCGCGGTTAAGCCGTATCACAGTTAAGTAAGCGAGCGGCGTTGAACCGGTGACCGAACTGAAGATCCGAGAGAAGTGATACTTGGAAAATAGCGAAATCTCCGCCAGCTGGTCCAGCGAGATTTTCTGTGACAGGTTGTCCTCCATATACCGGATGACCTGATCGATACGGCGGGTATATCGGTTCATACTTGTTCTCCTTTAAAATGCAGCAGCCATCAACTAATTCGCCGCCCTATGATCGTGCCGACTTCGACGAAGTACAGCGTCAATTACAAGATTGTTGATAGGCAGCCGGCTAGCTGCGGCCCTGTCCTGCTGTCCATGTTGTGCGAATGTAGCCGATTCTCATGCCCGCGCGCTCCATGTTTCGATGGCTCTGCGACAGGAAGGAACACTGGCCGACTACGATCTTGCTGTTAGCTTCAGCTGCTGCAACAATCCTTCTCTGTATGAGAGCGGCTTGCAGGCCTCGTCCCCGGTGCTCCGGCAGAGTCGCCGCGAAGGTCAGGGAGGCAGCGCCATTATTCTGGTACATCACTGCTGTAGCTGCGGGAGTGCCGTTCAGATATGCGATCAGAAATTTCCAGCCCGGACGATGATAGAGAACCTTGTTATTAGCAGCCACATGAGGTATCCCGTTATCCGGCAAGCCTGTACCCCGGCAGTGCAGCGTGGCGTACAGCTCGAATTCGCCCTCTTCTAGTTCTTTTACAACAATCTCTCTATTGTCTATCGTTAGGTCTGGACTTGGCTCTCTATATAATGAAGTATGGCAGCCCGATTGATGAAAGCCCCGTTCAGCCAGCGCCTGCAGCGATGGTCCATCCATCAATCCCGGAACTATCTCGAACTGGGCATTGCGAGCCTTGGATGTATAGAACGCTAGAATATCATCCAGGAATGGCAGATCATCAGAGGTAAATCCTTTTACCGTATTGAAAGAAGGCCATGGCATCGCTGCGCTGTACAAACACAAGGCGCTGCCGAATTGCCCGATTTCCACTCCTTCCGGATTACCCGACCGGGCCTGGATCGCCGTCATGCGGTCGAGCATGTAATCCGATTCCGAAGCTGTAATGGCTCTAACGATTGATTCGGATGGTAGAATCTGCGACATTTATTCACCTCAATACGATTATGTATCCCTGTAATGGCAGCAGTTTTGCCGGTCTAAATTGCATTACAGCAGCAGCTCAAACTCTACTTCATGTTTAACCGGAATATCATCGTAACCTAGAAGCGGAATAGTGGGTTTAATAATTCTTGCTTCTGTTATTGCATTCCGGTGAACCGCTGCCATATCGAATCCGCGTTTCTGATAAAACCGTATCGCCCGGATATTATCATTGGATGTAATAAGCCAAATTCGCTTGCAGTTCTCCCGCTTTGCGCGTTCAATTACCGATTGGATCAGCTTGGTGCCAATTCCCCTATTTTCTACCTGACTGTCGAGCGACACAATCTCGCACTCCGAGTTAGCCATATAGTACAAAATACAGCCAGCCAGTTCTTGTTCATGTCTTACAACATATCCTGGCAGGCTCCGCAAACGATGAACTCGGCCTCTGGAGACCATAATTTCACCACTCAGGGCAGCGATCTGTTCACGCGTTTGTCCATCACTAATCTCCATTATCTTAACGTCCATACTTACTCTCCTAAGAAGCGTTAAGCTCTTCGTCTTCAAGCAGCTTGCCATCATATTGAAGAGTATGCTCCTTAACTTCTCCTTTCCTGTATCGGCGCCAACATTGCCGGCGTAAAACTTTTAGTCACAAAAAACCTCACGGGACGGGTCACGCAGGAATTCGAACAGCCCCCGGATCTGCCGCTCCGTATTGCGTTCAATTGAGAGCTCAGGCAGATTGTCTTCTCTGTAAAATGCAGCGCCCATCGTCTCACTGCTTTCCTGAGCTTCCCCGCCTACAAGCCTGCAGAGTATAAAGAATTTATAGACATGATAAGGTGACGGCGGATGATCGTGAAACTTCTTGTCATGGACACCTAGTAACCGGACCGGTACAACATCATAGCCCGACTCTTCCTTCACTTCTTTGACCGCTACTTCCATCGGTGACAGGCCAATATCCGCCCAGCCGCCGGGCAGCGCCCAAGCACCGTCAACACGCTCCCGAACTAGTAATATCTGATCTTCCTTGAACACGACAGCCCGAATGTCTACCTTGGGGGTCGCGTAGCCTGTCTCACTCGCAAACAGCTCCCGAATTTGCTCAGTCTCAACCCCTACGTACTCTTGCATAATGGTTATGCTCAAGGAACGCAGCTGCTCAAACCTCTCGAGATCATAGACATCCCTGGAATATTCCAGCCCCGCCTGACTAATCGCCTGAATCTGCTTGGCCCATTCCAGCCATTTTAGCTGCATAATTGGTGCCCCCCTCTATTCCATGCGTTTGATCCGTTTCGCCATCCATCTGTTCTGTCCCCGGTGATTTATTTCATCCTCCATGACATGAAACCAGCTGAATTGGATATTGGACGGCTTCCCGTCAAAGGGCTTTTGGATTTCCAGCCAGCTGTCATCTCTCGATTTCATGCCGAGTAGTGTGAGGGAACGCTCCTGTTGTAGCAGATTGAGGTAATAACTGAGCGGGTGACCTTTGATTTTCTCTCTGGCCGCGTCACCGAGATCCAGCGCCGGATCCCAGAAGGCGAGTTCTTCCTTAGACGGTTCCCTGCCTTCCATAGTTACTATCCGGTAGTAATAATCGACTGCCGCTATATGGTGAAGCAAAGCTCCAATGGAGTTAGAGGTATCGTCTATTAAATAATCCAATTGATCAATAGTTAACCCTTCAACGCTCTTGACCGTTGTGTAACGGACGTAATTCATCATACTCACAAGCCGACCGATATTGGGGGTATACCCATCCAAACTTGTAATTAGATAAAGTTCCTGATTATCCATATTCGCTCTCTTTCTGCCCTCAGGCTTGCATTAAATAACGTTTCTACAGGAAGGATACGGTAATATCACACCAGATTGTGTCTATGTATATAATCTCTCAACCTTTCATTATCCCAATCATACATATCAAGCAGGGCCTGATAGGGATCACCGCTAATTCCGAGCATTCGGGCAAAAGCTGGTTCAGTCTTTAATCCGCTTCGTTTCAGCTCAATAATCCTATCCCTGGCTTTGTCTCCCCATATGGAGAGGACTCTCGCTTCTACGATCATATGCCGGTAAGCGTTTTGCTGTGTAGTTGGAATAGGCTGGCCGAACAGCTCGATTGTCCAATTCCTGCAGACAAAACTGCTAACAACCCGGTGCACTCCATCAACCGTCCTGCTTCGAACACTAAATCCTTCCTCTTCACCATATAGTTGACTCACAACTTTAGCGAACGTTTCAGGCTCATATACCTCACATATGATATCTAGATCACTGGAGGAAAGATTAATGCCAATCGGGACAGTCCCGGCTAGTATGGGATTATAGTCACGCAGCTGCTCGAAGATATTAAGCTGTACCAGAAGTTCATATACTTCTGCCTGCTCATGGCTCCCGTTCTTGAGATACTCAAGCGAGGTGTAATCTATGCCGTGCCTGTTCTTAGAGTTATTCATAGTTGGACAGTTCGAGCAGGTTGCCGTCAGGGTCTCGGAGGTAGATAGACCGTATACTCCCCTTCGCCCCCGTTCTGCTAACCGGTCCTTCTTCAATGACAACACCATGGCTGCTCAAGAAATCAGCATACTGCTCGACCGGAGTTCCCGTAACGAAACATAAATCAGCCGATCCTGGCCGGGGACTCAATGCCTTGGGCTCGAATTCCTTGCCATGTTCATGGAGATTGATCTTCTGATCCCCAAATGCCAAAGCCTTGCGGCCGCCGCCAAAGGTAACCTCCTTCATCCCAAGCAGCCCGGTATAGAACGCTATGCTCTTCTCAATATTCGCTACCGTCAGCACAATATGATCCAGCGACTCGACCTTCAACTCGAACACCTCCCTAGCTTAGTAAGAATCAATGTCTCTCACAAAAGGGATATAGTTATCCGTCTGCATGATATAAACCGCCGCAGCAATTAGGATAACAACCATTAATACGTTAAACAGATAAAATCGTCTGACTAACCGGAAGTAAGTTATGATCGTGATCACACTTATTAGCAAGGCCAAAAATAGAGATGCTATAACACTGATCCGGAACATTGTCTGAACGGCCTCAACCGATGCCAGATTGATATTGGTGACACTGAGATGAAACGTATAATTATCCGCGCAAATGTAAAAGAAAATCCATAGTGTAAGAAACGCTGCTGTAAACAATAATATGCCGCAGGAAACTTTTGCTAGCTGTCTCATGTTGTGTACGTCTTCTCCTCCAGTCAATCTTGAACGTTATCTAACAGTTCGCGAAGCATCTTATCCTTGCGATTAACGAATTCCTTCATGACAATATAGTGGTCAGTCTCTTCTAAGGTTCTTACCTCAATTCCATCTGGTGTCAGATAATAGATCAGGGAATCGGGATAAGCCATAACGATTGGGGAATGGGTGGAGATAATAAACTGGCTGTCCTGCAAAACGAGTTCATGTATACGGGACAGCATGGCCATCTGGCGGACCGGAGACAGTGCAGCTTCCGGCTCATCCAATATATAGAGTCCCTGCCCGCCAAACCGGTGGATAAAAGCAGCGAAGAAAGACTCGCCATGCGACTGTTCGTGAAGTGATTTTCCTCCATAAGAGTCTCTAATGGGCGGACCGAACGAAGGTTCCTGATCCATATCATCTATATTCGATGCCAGATTGTAGTAGCTTTCCGCACGGAAGAAAAATCCGTCTCTTGGTGATCTCACACCACGAACCGGTCGAACGTACTCATGCAAGGGGGAATGGGTCATCCGTGTGGAGAAGTTATAATTCTTGGTTCCTCCCTCCGGATTAAAACCCCAGGCTACGGCGATAGACTCCATCAAGGTTGATTTGCCCATGCCATTCTCGCCAGCTATATAGGTTACCTTGGGATGAAATCTGAGCTTGTCCAGCTGACGGATTGCCGGGAGGTTGAACGGATACTTATTCGCGGAAGGATAGCGCTTCCTGTCAAGCTCGATCCATTGCAGAAATACACCATTTTCGCTCATCATCCCCTCACCTCCTATCGTTGCCGTCTCTTCTTCGCACAGGTTATTTCCCAATATACCCTGCCCGCAAGTAGGTGTGCTGACCGGTTTGAACAGCAATGGCCTAATCGGCTGCAATTCCTTGAATGGCGTAATATTGTGTCCCAACTGGGAATGCATTCGAGAAATTACCGCTGTAAGTTCCCTCTTCATCCGAATACCGGGTAACCTCACCCACCCGTTTGGCTATATCAGCCTCATCCATAACATCGTCTGTAACCTGATAACTGTTTCCGTCATATACGACAAAGTTATAAGCCCAATCAGCCAAGCATGCAGACGTTCCAATGAACATGAAACTTAAGAGCAGTGCTAAGATCCGCACAGCATTCACCCCTTTGTAACCCTATGAATGAATTGGTGATTTCTCTATATCGGATACTCTTCAAACGGCATTCGCTCAACGTTAACCAGTAGATGCCCGGCATGGTAGTGGACTGCCAGAACGCCGATCCGACACGCGGGTCAAAGAAATTCATCATCAAGGTCATAATATCGCCATGTGTGCCGTTTACGATTTTCCTGCCTGCATACTGTTGTAACAGATTTTGCTTAACTGCAGCCCTGCTCTGACAGCCCTCTGGTCCGATCCTTGCCTTCAACATAGGGGGATTCTGCATGCCTCACGAAATATATAATCGTTGTCATGGTAACCTTCTCAACTATAATCCTCTATTCGGGAAATCCGGCCATCTATAAACTCAAAGAGGGATAGTCCCTTCAGATTTATTCTTGAACCGGCTTTGAGTCCGCTTGGCATATCGGCAGCCAGCACGCCTTCGAAATCCACGGTCACTTTCATGTTGTTCTCTACCGTCTGAATCTCATCAATCGTCTGACGTCGCTCTGCAAACAGCTTCGCTCCTTGTTCGGCCAACTGGCGGAACTGCTCGATACCTGTGGTCTCTATTTCCATGACGTTGTTCGAGTAATTACGAAAGACAATATCCTGATGTAACACGTTGAGCATACCTTCTACATCGAAGTTATTATAGGCGTTGATATACTGCCGAATCAGTACTTCCTTCTGCATGTTATCCATAAAGAACCTCCCATAGATTCTAGTCATGCTCAAAACACCTCATTGATGATGAGCTTTGGTCAGGATTTCCTCAACTTTACAAAACCTGCTTATTAACAAGAGGCTGTTAACTGCAGATTATTATATCTGCTTGACACCCCGTATCTGTTCCAGATGATGCCTGTCATGCCTTAAGAATCGCTGGACTGCGGTGTCCAGCCGCAACATCCCGAAGGCTTCACTATTCATCGTTCGATGGAAATCTTCATGATTTAGAGATTTCAAGAGGGTGACAAACCGGGAATAGATGGCATCGATCAACGACAATGAACAATTTGCAGGCATCATATAATCCGCTAGATCTGCCCACTTATCCTGTTGGTACGAAGGAACGAGAGGACAATCCTCTGTCAGTGCCCGCTTAAATCTGAAATACGCGTTCATATTGTTATCTGCGATATGGTGAACAACCTGTCTAACGGTCCAGCCTCCCGCACGATACGGGGTATCCAGCTCATCATCATTCAGCTGTTCTACGAAATTTCTCAGCATGACTGGCGTCTTCTCAATCTCACTAATCCACGTATGTATGACGTCCAGTGGAGGATTCTCATAAGCTTGAAAGGCCCTATTGGATTTGAATGGATTTCGCTCATCTACATGTCCTCCTCCATTTTGCTATTCGCTCTATCTTCCACCTTGTGCTCAAACTTTGCCCGCTCCGAGAGGTTAAGGTCAATACTCCTCATATAATTCGTATCCAGAATCAATGCTTGGATCGCAACGTTTTCTAGAAATACCTTATTGTTCTCCGGATTTTGGTTCAATCGGTCAAACCATTCGTATTCCTTTGCGAGCTTCTTGATTCTTCTTCTGAGGCGATACCGATCCACCCGGCCTGCACTCTTATACGAGAACATCTCAGCTATAAATTCGACCAGCAGTTCAATTACAAAACTCATGCGCTTTGCTCGCTTTCTAACGTTGTTTCACTAATAATATTGTCTTCCATTAGCTGCTGTAACAATCTACTCATCCAACCTCTTCACCTTGTCAGCTGTTGCATAAACTAATCCTCCCTCTCAGGTGGTCGTCATGCCAGTTTAGCCGCTAGTGAGGAGCCTGTATACGCTGCGCTTCATCACTCTGAGCCGCCTCCTGAAGATGAAAGCGAATCCTGTTCCCAGCACATTGCTGACTATAATCATCATGCAGACAGCAGGCAAACCGACTGTCAATAACATGAATCCTATCAAATAGTTCTCCTCTTCCACACCAGATCCAGAAGGGAGCACGCTCCGCAAGATTAACAGGAGAACCAGGAACACAATTGTGATGAGCGTGCCGGACATAACACTGTACCATCTGCCATTGCTTGTGTAGGTAAAAGCCAAACAGCTAACTGTGAGCATAGCCAGATATATTAGCGAAATTGCTGCGGTACTCAGAGGTGATACGAGAATACCTAGAAAGGCGTAAGACAGCAGTGCAGTCACGAGCGGTGCAATGCTTTTATTAGTTAATTTGCTTAAGAATGTCATTATACTCACTCCACGACTTATCATCCGTCATTACGATTTCCTTATATAGAGTTCCAATAATAATTCCAACCTGTGCTAATTAATAATGGCTTGTGCTTCTATCTCAACAAGGAGCTCCGGATCTATCAACGCCTTGACTTCTACCATAGTGGATACCGGGCGGGTATTCCGGAAGAACTCACCGTGCGCTCTCCCGATCTCCTCCCACTGGGAGATGTCAGTCACATACATCCTGGTTCTGACTACCTGTTCCATGGAGGCCCCCGCCTGCTGCAGAGCATCTTGTATCACCTTGAGAATATGGACCGTCTGCTGATAGGGATCTCCCGCTCCAACCACTTTTCCGTCACGCATAGCAGTTGTTCCCGCTACCTCAACAATGTTCCCTACTCTGACAGCTCTGCAGTATCCTACTATTGGTTCCCAAGGAGAACCCGAGGAAATTTCTACCCGTTCTTGTTTTTCGTTCAATTACATTCACTCTCCTAGTGCGATTCTTTAATCTCTTTCATAAAATTCTTCGTCTGCAGCAGACGCTTGCTATATTTCCCCAGACTTCTCCTGAAAATAATAACAAGAAATGACTTTTGTTCCCTTCCGCCTTCTTCATTACCGCTCCTCCAAATAAAATAAATCCAGGGAGTCGTCGATAGCCAGCTATCTGAGCTCCCTGGAACAACCGGCAAGCGGTTACGCCTTACTTAACTATTTGTTTATTCAGCAGTTCTTCTATTAAGATACCGTTAATCTTTAAGCCCGTAATATCACAGTTATTGATCTCCATATTGCTCAGGTTGCAATTACTGAACACAATCGGCTTGTAATTTCCCTCGGGGTTATAGTTACCGTCGCCTTCCTGAGGCAGGACGATGTTCTTGAATTCGGTACCGAAGAGGTGTACATGATCGATACTCATATGACTCATATTAGCATGCTGGATAGAGGTTCCTGATAAATTAATGTTGCTGAGCTTCATCTCTCCGCCATTGACATCATTAATTGTCATGCCGCTCATATTGGTGTTATTAATTGTGGATTTGGCCATGTTGACATTATCTATCTCCAGACCCTCGGCATTGACCTCTTTAATACTGGAACCCGTAATGTCCTTCATCTTTAGATCCATCTTCGCTGCTTCCAAGCTCATCTTCACATCTCCTCTATCGTTTCATTTATCGATGTCTCTTCAAGGATGTATGCTGCTAGGTTAGAGCCGGTGAGTAAACGCACACGACCCGGCTGAAGATACGTTAATCTTATGCCAGGTCGTGTGCTTGTCGATATCTTCCATGATTATACAACTGGTCATGCGAATCTGTCAGCAGTCCGCAACATATTTTTTAACAAAATTTTACCTTGGTTTACAAGCGTTACTTATGCTGATTTATTGACCGGCTATTGCCTCTCTGCTTGCGGACAAAGTTCCCGAGGCCTCTTCATAGGTTAGTTTAAAGATGTCCGGGTTAGACAGTGCAAGCCAGTCCTCAAATCCGAAATTCCCTGTATAATGTTGTAATATAAGAGACATCAGATTTCCGTGTGTGACCACTATTGCTCTCCGTATTGGCATACTAATGACCTCATCTATGACTGAGACTCCCCGCTGCCTCGCTTCCCTGGACGTTTCTCCGCCAATCAATCTTTTATCATAATCTTCGTAGGTCGTCTTCAACTGCTCCAACCAATCGTTCAAATTCTCCGACGACAGCACTCTTTCAGTTAAGCGTTCATCCAAGTGAATCTTTAATTGCCGAATATTCGCTAGAGGCTCTATGGAAGCTATTGCCCTAGTAAAGGGACTGGATACGATATAGTCAATGGAGAGGCTGCCAAAGAACTCCACTAGCTGCTCTGCCTGCAAAGCCCCTTCCTCGGTTAATACAGTCTTGGGTTCCTGTCCCGCTGCCTTGCAGTGTCGTATTAAATAGATTTCTTTCATAAATCACCTCAACACAATGAACGAGATTACAAGATAATCTCACCCTCTATATCAAGCTCAACAATCTCAGTTTGCATTTGACCCCGATCATCTTCCCAAGTCACTTCCATTACCGTATTCTCGTAATCCATCTTTGTTTTGTTGAACTCCCCAGATGAATACGGACTGGTCATAGACCCTAGCTGCTCGACATTAGCTAATATAGAGACCGGACCGTCAAGCGATCGGTACTCATTAGAAGAAACCGTTTCCATTCTGCCATCAGGTGTACTTTCCCGGAAGGTTATTTCTATATAACGGCTATTCTCCAAATCGTACGGTTCACCCTTGTATGTCAGCTTACCCCTACCTCTCATGATCTTATCGGATGAAATCAGAATCTTATGGCCTGTAATCTCCCACAAATGACCGCTTCCGCTCATTGTATATAACGACAATTCGTCTTCTGCAATCGGAATCGTCTGTTCTGAAACCGTCCGAGACCAATAAAGATACCCCCAAATGGCATTAGATAACACTAACACCCCCGACATTACGACCAGCAGTTTTCTCATCGCACTCCCTCTCCGAAGCATAATTCAGTGCTGCGAATCATCAGCTGGCAGATAACCATCCTTAATCACATCCTGCATATCCCATATCGACCACGCAGCTTCAAGCAGATTGCCTTGATTGTCACGGAAGTAAAAATACTTCGCTTCTCCTGCGCCTAACGTCTGAATGTCCTCTGCTTGTATACCGTTTTGCTTCAGAAAGCTGTGAGTGTGTTCGATGTCCGGGCAGTTGATAGCCATAATTGGATACGGCTTGCCGTTACGTGCTATCTCCAGCCTGTGTGTATCTTCAGTCTCAATTAGCAGTAAGGCGATAGAATGTTTATGGGGATGATGCATCACAGCAATGTAAGAACCACGGTCCTCAAACTTGTTTTGCAGCTGCAAATTCAAGTTTCTGGTATACCAATCAATGGACTCATCAATATTGGATGTTGGCACATAAACATAACCAATTTGGGAAAAAAGCAGCTTTCCTTTCATACGAGAACACTCCCTTATTCATGAATTCAGTGCTGGCAGGCTCTGTTTCCCGCGGCTAGTTGATGATCCCCGCTATCCATTCCTTCTTCGTAACAAGCTCATATGTTATCCTTGATTCCTATCTACTCACTCCTGGCTGTGCAGCCTGCTTAAAGAGCCTGAATACTTACTATAATTTGCCAATTAGCTTATTAATAATCTCCGCGCGTTCGGCGCCGTCTAATTCATTAATTCGAGCAGCTAATGTAGGAAGCATCCATTCTTCCAAGTCATCCTGATTGAATCCAGACCGTTCCTTGTATGTGGTTATGTATACCTTATGAAATAACTCTCGCATTTCTCTATTGGTCAGCCAGCTGGGAGCTTGAGGCGGCATGCTGTGGGACTGAATCATCATCGAGGTTCTCGCCGCATCCGCTGCTGCACAACCGATTAATACATTCATCCAATCAATGATAACAGGACCGTGTGGAGACAGGATGATGTTACCAGGGTGAAAATCATAATGGCAGATAGCGCTGCCCTCTGGCAGCGAAGCAAGTATACCGTTAATCCTGTGTTTATCAGCCTCGGCAATTTCCTTAATGCAATTAATTCTGGTGGACAGCTCCAGCTTCAAATTACCCGCTTCTTCAACTCTAACCCGATGTAATTCAGACTGCAAATCGGCCATAAGCTGTGCATAATAAGACACACTCGGGATCGAAGCCTTGATCTGGCTTAGCATCGTCGGACCTTCAACTGCCTCATAGATCAGGCATGTTTTCCCCTCATACATGATGCAGCCCGAAAATCGGGGCGCTCTAATGCTTAGGGAGTCAACAAATTCTGCCCTCAGCGCTTCCTTACATGCCTCAAATTCATCATCCATAGAATCGTGGAAGATCTTAATCGCTTCTGAGGTTCCCCACCGGTACACACTTGCAGTCTTGCCTACCCCGAGCAATTCACCAAGCTTCATATAATACTCCTTATTTAGATGCTGGTTAATTCCATCCTGCGCTTCTCTGTCTCTATATACTCGTATACGTGCCTGATTTCGACTTCATAATCTTGCTTGATCTCAAAATACGGGACAGCAAGCGACCAGCATTCCTCCCTAAAGGCATCGTGCTCGCCAAGGACCATAGCAATCGTTCTTTCTTCCGGGGAGATTCTTGATTCGATGACATTTCGATGTTTAACAATAGAAGCATGGAAGTTCTCTTTAATATAGTTTGCCGAGAAACCCAGAAATACCGGTATAATCTTGTTCGCATAGGCTGGTTCAAAATCTTGAATATGATGCGGAAGTATAAAGCAGCCTTCAATGATGAGATGCTGATTATTTTCAATATTGGTTTGTATGATGCCTTTAAGGATGGGCCACAGCTTCTCACCAATGAAGTAATCGCTATCCAGTGGCGTAAATTCGCAATTATTGTCCGCACGATACAAGCCCATCTTTAAGTGATCAATCGAGAGATAAGGAATCTTATATCTTTCTAGTAATGTCTGGGCCATCAAGGTTTTTCCCGTACAGCTCTTGCCACTGATTGTAATGATCAAGGGGTGTTCCTCCTTAGAGGCAGTAGGATGTTCTTACTGTAAATCTCCTCCACTTATAGAAGCCATTCAATAACCCCTCCACTCTTTTCTTGCAGTGGAGCTACAATTTCTACTTTAATACGATCTGGATCTTCAAAATATAATGCATAATAATCAGGCCCGCCAGCATATGGATGTTTGTCTTTGTATAAAATACGCACTCCTCTGGAAACTAAATTCGTGTAAAGCTTATCCAGTTGGTCCCTCGTTGAAGCATGAAACGCTATATGATTTAGACCAACACGTTTTCGGTGATAAGGAACGTCCAAATAACTTTGATCTGCTTGAACAAATACAATGTACGCCTCGCCAAATTTCCAGCTGACACCTTTGGGCCATCTTTGATATTCGCTGTATCCAAGCTCTGTAAGCAGCCATTCCCAGAATTCTATTGATGACTCAAGATTCGAAACATTGATTTCAACATGATGTATCACGATCAATCACCTGTCTTAACCTTAATGGTAATATTTATACCGGTTGCATACATTCCACCCTTACCAACGTGAGTATCCCATTATGTGATGTTTCGTAAGCCCTGTGTCCCTAATTACTGCTGCAAGGTCCGTGATATGCTCAGAAAGGTTATATCCAGTATCTGGAGTATCGCTCTTCCCTCTGCCGCGGTAAGACAAAACAACACTTCGTCGAGGCAGCATAAATTCCAGCAGGTCCATATACTCTTCAGCCGTCTCCGAGAGCCCCGGGCTTATTACTAATGGGGTGAGTGCCGGATCAGAAGCATGTGTGGAATCCAGGTAATGAATCTTAGTACCGCTATTATCAATTATCTTGGATAGGAGCATCACGTATTCCGTTCTTCAGCTTCTCTTAGCTTCTTATCCCGATGGAGTGCTTCTTGCACATGATCCTTAACAGGTAAACGGCTTCTTATGTCAAACAAGAGATACAAGATTAGGGCAAGCAGAACAAGGATTATAAGCTCCACTGCTTCAACTTCCCCTCTCTGTCCATAAATAGGCGATGTAATCCGTTAAGATGCCTTCGTAACCGATAGACCTCAGTATCGTTGAAATGTTGCCTCTATGATAGGTGCCATGGTTCACGATCTGATGGATGATTTCCGAGACGGTATTCGTATACTCATGTCCTTTTAAGCTTTTATAAGTTACTTGCTGGTCTGCATCCCTAACCGATAACAAGTACTCTCGAATCTGCGCTTGTAACTGTTTAATATGACTGCTGGCTTCCTCGATATCCCTAAAGATTACAGCAGGGGGGGGAGTATCGCCTTTTAGCCTCGCATGCCATACCCCATCAGCTGAAGCGATATGACTAATGACCTCGGCCAAAGATGAGAAGCCTAAGCTAACTTCCCTGTAGAACACTTCACTTGGCAGTGACTTGAGATGATTTATAACCCTGTCATTCGCCCAAATATTGTAATCATACAGCAATGAAAGCTGTTCATTCATCACTATCACTCCTTCTAAGAAATATTGGTAAATATTCCTTCTTTGGGACGGCTACACTCGTTCATCAATAATGTTTGTTTTCATGCTTTTCTTTGCTTCCCGCAGCTCACTTCGCAGCATCTTCACTTCATCTGACAATCTAGCAACCTTTTTCGAAGTATTGGACGAATCAACGGCATATCTTATAACAAGAATTAATATTAGAATACTAACGGCCCCAAGGAGTCCGATTACTAACATAGTGCTTAATGCTTCAATATTCATTGCTGCCTCCTGAGTGACCTCTAGCGTGCTATAACTTCTTAACGAACCGGTAGCCTGTTATTTCGAACCCGATTGCTTTATAAAATTCATGGGCTTTTACACGCTCTTCCTTAATACCGCTTGTTAGAGTGAGAACCTGTATTCCTTTCTCCAAAGCCCAGCTTTCCACATAGCGCACCAACGCTTTACCAATTCCCTTCCCTTGGTGCTCCTGCTTCGTTACTAATGCGGATATCTGGGCAGCTGTTCCATCCTCCTCATAGTAGTAAACCTCGCGGACACCTATCATCCCCACTACGTTTCCCTGAACCTCTGCAACGAAAGTGACGTTCGTAGGGTTCGACTGGATTAGCTTCATCCGGTGTTCCATACTTGCCGTATTTGTCGGATATCCCAAATCAGCCATCAGCGCTGTTAATGCTTCGAGGTCATTTGAGTTATAGTTACGAATTATCATCCCTGGTAAAACTCCTCTGTCCCGTTTCATATAAATCTGATCCCTATGTTACGTTAACAATCGTTACAGACTGCTCGGTCTTCTCTTCAAAACTGATCGGTCTGTGTCAACATCGCCATTCCGCCCCCAATTGTAAAAGGCACCTCTAAATCACCATCCATTACGACTCCCTTTAATTCAATCGCCGGGTTATCATAGTCCAACCGCTGATATGTCCCAAACACTTCTTGTACGGGTGCAATAAATCTATAGGTAATCTCTTCACCCGGTTCAAGATGATAAGGCCCCGTCCCCTCCGCTTTGCCCTCCATCTTAAAAGGGTTCTGCTTACTGCCTAATTCGGTAAGAATGGGGTACTCTAGATACATCCTTAGATGACGCACAGTAAACTGTCCTTCATTCTTAATCTGCAGCGTGTAGCTCATTGAGTCTGCATCCTGCCTCGAGGCAACGAGCGTGAACTTCATGTTACGATCATCGAATTGGACTTTATTCGAATTCAAGTCACCGGAACACCCTGCTGCAAGCAGTATAATGAATAATACCGATATCAAATGTACGATCCTCATCATGCAGCTCCTTCTTCCAACCATTCAAATGCGCTTCAATATCCTTCCATTATAACTTCCTATCTAAATTCTGGAAACCCAAAAAAAGGATCACAAAGCCTTTAAAGACTTTGAATCCTCTAATAAAAGGGTTATTATTTGTACGTTCCATCACTTATTGTCCTGACAGGCCAGCAAATTATGCTCCCTCTCCGCGAAGTATCATAGCTTTGCTCCCTCTAGTTATAACAAGCCTTAGGGTATTCCAGCAGCCAGCAATCTCTCAACTGCCCTTCATGCAGCTCATGTGCCGGAAGAAGCTTTACCTTGACAAAGCCGCATTGTGCATAGCACGCGAGTGCTCTTGTGTTCCATGTCTGAGGATCCATAACGATTTTATCAGCGTTCTCTTCATCAATCAGATAACGAATCATATTGGTTACCAGCTGTTTTCCAATCCCCTTATTCCAATAATCAGGTTCACCGATAAATTGATCCATGCCATATATTTTACCGCTCACACCTTCGTATCCGTATTCCCGTCTTGATTCCTGATCTAGCTCATAATACTGTATATATCCTATAGGCGCTTCCTCGTATTCTACTATACATCTCATTTCTCCATCATCTGCGAGAAAGCTTTCTCTAACCATGGCATGATTGTGGGGCCTGTCGCGCCCTTCATAATATTGGAGCACCTCGGGATTCGTTAACCAGCGAACAAGCAAATCAGCATCTAGGACTTCCAGTTTGCGGACAATTAGTCTGTGCGATTGGAACAATATCATCGATATCCCATCCTCGATTCTTCGTACTTGGTCAAATGCCTTCCCTTAGGTCACTCGGATATCCGAAGAAATACTGCCATATCTTTACGGTTATATGAGGACCATAATCCTGCGGGTAAAAGAAGAGAGTCGCTGCAAAGGTAAGCAAAATGATAACGGTCCACAGCAAATATTGGGGCTGCCTCTTATCAATCCTTGATGACAGTACCACTCCAAGGGCCACAAATATGACATTCATCAAGATGGCCATTGGAACTCCGATAATCCTGCCTAACCCCGTGTCCGGGAACTGATGGAGCAGCCAAGCGATTAATAATACACTGGGAATTAGCCCTAGGCAAAATTTGAGGATAAACCTGAACACGCTTGTCATGATAATCCCTCCGTTGTCCAGACTAACCACTTCTCCCCTTAGTATATGACAATCACTACTAATTTGGCCAACATACCGATGTCTCTCTATTCTGTTATGCTAGGCTCTGGCTTCCCGAATGATCCTTCAGCCACTGCTCGACGGTTTCATTTGACATAGGCCGGCCGTAAAAATACCCTTGCATAACATAACAACCCAGTTGAGACAGAAAGTCGATATGCTCCTGATGCTCCACTCCTTCTGCGATGACATCCAGGCGCAGGTTCTCCGCCATCAAAATAATGGCGTGAATAACTGCCCGCTTGCTCGGAGTGTCTAAGTCATTCGTAAACAGCCGGTCAAGCTTTAGTGCATCAATCGGGAGCCTGTCAATGAGACCAATAGAGGAATACCCTGTACCAAAATCATCCATGGAGACGCGCACCCCAAGCTTACGGATATCTTCAAGCTGCCGGATAATATCATCTATATTATGAAGCACCATCGATTCTGTTATCTCAAGCTCCAGGAATTGTGGCGCAAGCTCAACGCTTGTCAATATGTCCTGAAGCATTTCGGTTAAACTGTCCGTATGGAAGAGGCGGGTTGATAGATTAACGGAGACCGGCTTAAACACTCCCCTAGATTGCCAGATCTTATTCTGCCGGCAGGCTTCTTCTACCATCCATCTGGTCATTGGGATAATGAGGCCGGTTTCCTCCGCGATCGGGATAAACTCACTTGGCGACACTTGTCCCAGACGCGGATGCGTCCAACGGGTCAACGCTTCGAAGCCATACAATTGATTGGTTCTCACATTCCATTTGGGCTGATAGACGATATAGAACTGCTTCTGTTCGAGCGCCATCTGTAGATCCTTTTCCAGCTCCATTCTGCGTACTTCACGTGTCTCCATATCATCGCTGTATACACAGTACTGGTTCTTACCCAGCCCTTTCGCCTTGTACATAGCCGTATCCGCTGTCTTAAGCAGGATGGAACGGTCATTTTCTTGAATCGATCCGATACTGATCCCGATGCTTCCGGTAACATATAATTCATTACCATCGATATGGTACACCTTTTTAACGGTTTGTAATATATCCTTTGCCAAAGCTTCTATCTGTGCTAGATCCCCGCACTTCACTATAAATAGAAACTCATCACCACCGATCCGGAAGGCCATCTGGTCCCTCCGAATGAATTGCTGCAGTCGAAGGCCAACCTGCTGTACCAGTAAATCTCCGATATTATGTCCAAGCGTATCATTGATGGCTTTAAACCGGTCCAGATCCAGGAACAAGACCGCAATGCTGTCACAGCCCTCATAAGTATCGAAAAAGCGGTTCATTTCATTACGGTTCGGCAAACCTGTAATAGAATCCTTATAAGCCATCCTCTCCAGCACATGCCGGTCAAAAAACAATGCTCCCCAAGAAATAAACAAGATCGCAAAGATAGCTACCGTAACACCATATAACAGAAAAATATCAACCGAAGGGACATGCTCTATTGCCATACTGCTGTGCGTCTCATACCGGGCGGCTTTCATACCCGTATAGTGCATACCGCAGATAGCGGCGCCCATTATGATTGCAGATAACCATTTGAGCCAGTTATAGGATGACTGCTTACGAAATTGCCGGAACAGGAACAAGGCTGCAAACGAGGCTGCAAAGGCTATAACCGCCGACAAAATCCACAGTTTAAGATCATACCGGATATGGACCTGCATCATCATGGCTTCCATGCCGATATAGTGCATGATTACAATTCCGCTGCCCATAAACAAACCACCGATACCAATTTTGTACCAGACAATATTTTTCGGCATGGTTATATAAAACGCAATAAACGAAGAGACGATACTTGCCAGCATTGAAAGACAAGTGAGCCACAGATCATATCTCACCTCAGTGTGCAGGTGGAACGCCAGCATACCGACAAAATGCATGGACCAGATCCCCTCACCCATGACGAATGCACCGGCCAGCAGCCAGAAGTATTTGCTTTTCCCGCTTGCATGAGAGATTTTAGCTGTAATTGTAAGTGCCGAGTACGACGCCAAAATGGCAATAACTACCGACAGAGCAACAATGTAGTAGTTATAACTGCCCCCTATAATCATCTTATTCAACTCCTAACGTATGCCTATCCCATTCTGACGCATAATTACCTCCCGATTGTTCGGAACCAGAGTATTTTCTCATACCTAGCTCTACAGCTTCTCGACAAAATAACTTATGATTCTACAAATAAATCCAATCGTTCTGAGGCACTCTGCCGCTCCCCCATCTTGCAAGTCTTAGACTATGAAACGGAAACTTATGGTATGATGAAGCATAAACAAATGTGTGAGGTTACAGAAATGCCATCAAAGAAAAAGCTGTTCATCATATTACCGATATATATATTGGCAATTATTGGATTGCGGTTAGTGTTCTTCAGCTTCCAGCAGCCAATTGCCCAGCCATATGCCGTAAACGGCACCCTCGATCTGCGAAGCTTCCCCATCCCCCAGCATCAAACAATTGCTCTTAATGGGGAGTGGGATTTCTTCCCGAGCCGCTTGTTAACACCCGAGCAAATTTCCAATGCCTCGTCATCTACCCTCAACTCGACTGCCATACAGGTACCAGGGTCATGGGAGCATAATTTTGCAGATGAGAGTATGAATCATTACAGGTACGGTACCTACCGGTTAAGGATTAAGCTCGATGACTCGGTTAACGATATTTTTAAACTGCGGACCAAAGAAATCAATAATGCAGCTGTCGTCTATATCAATGGCCAGCTGGCTGCCAGGGCGGGTATTCCTGCTGAAGATACCTCTGCTTACAAGGCTCATGATGTTCCTGGCTCCATTCTGGTGCCTGCTCACAACGGTACCATTGATCTTCTTATACAAGTGGGGAATCATGCCGGGGAGGGTGGCATAGCTAAGTCCATTCGCTTCGGAACACTTGAGGCAATCGACCGGGAGACACAGCTATCCATTGGTTTACAGAGCTTTTTGGCTATTGTCCTTTTTCTTCACGCCTTTTACGCTATCATGTTATATTTCATCGGCGGTTTAAACAAAGGACTGCTTTATTTTACGCTGATGATTTTTTGCGCGATTGCAAGTGTCCTGGTTTCGGACGATAAGCTGCTGCTGGCGTGGATCCCGATGCCCTACGAGATTGCAATCAAGATCTCTCTATTGGCCTACATAGGCGTGATAGCATTCATGCCCCCACTGCTTAAAAATATGTTTCCTGCGTATGGTAGCACTAAGGTCGTTCGCTGGTTTGCCTATTACTGTGCGGCCTACTCGCTGTTCGTACTGGCAGCCCCAACGGCTTACAGCCTTCCTACCATTCGCACATTCCTGCTTTCCGTTCTGTTGTTGGGTTTGATCATTTCGGCGTATATTCTCCAGAAGGCCATTCGGCACCAGGAGGACGCCATTTACATCCTGATCAGCTGTGCCAGTCTGGGTGTGAATATCGGTTGGACGGTTTTTTACAGCAGAGCTTCCATGGAAATGATGCACTATCCCTTTGACTTGATGTTCACAGTCTTTGCTTTTACGGCATTCTGGTTCAAACGCTTCTTCAGATCGGTTAACGAGACCAAAGAGCTCGCCGAGAAGCTTTACAGCATAAATCAGCATAAGGATGATTTTCTGGTTAACACCTCCCATGAGCTGCGAAATCCGCTGCACGGTATTATGAACATTGCCCAGAGTGTGCTGGATGATAAAACCCAGCCCGCACCCGCGGCTCATCGGGTCAGGTTAGAAATGCAGGTAGCGGTTGCCAGGAGGATGTCTCTGCTACTTAATGATTTGCTGGATATGGCGCGCCTGAAAGAACAAGACGTCAGATTGCAGACCGCTCCTGTTCACCTCCAGTCTGTTATAGCTGGAAGTGTTGAATTAATAAGCTACATGCTCAATGGTAAGCCAATCCGGTTTCACGTCAGCATCAGTGAGGGGTTCCCTGCAGTAGAGGCAGACGAGAATAGACTGGTTCAAATTTTGTTCAATCTGCTGCATAATGCGGTGAAATTTACGGATGAAGGCGAGATTCAAGTAGTTGCCAGCCAATCTGATGATTTCGCCAGAATCGAAGTCAAGGATACGGGTATTGGTATGGATGTAGAGACACAGCGCAGAATTTTCCAGCCTTATGAACAAGGAGAAACCACCATGGCGCTCACCTACGGAGGTTTTGGCCTGGGGCTTAGTATTTGCAAACGGCTGGTCGAGCTGCATGGAGGAGGGCTCCAAGTCGAATCTTCACCGGGCCAAGGTTCTATTTTTTCATTCACACTCCCTCTATATAAAGGTTCCGAAGAGCCTCAGCAAGAAGATCCGGTACGTTCTGGCAGCCTCACCGGCGGCCACGAGCTGCAGTATGGACATGAATTCCCGTATCAACAGGACATTGCCGCTGCTTATGAAGATACCCAAACGGAGACAGCCCAATACGCCAGAGCTGTCAATAAACCAAGTGTCCTGGTTGTAGACGATGACAATATGAACCTAACAATACTGAGGGATATGCTAGGGGCTGAGTATCAGGTCACGACAGCCGCAAGTGCTGCAGATGCGCTAGATCAAGTGAGCAGGAATACATATGACCTGCTTATTCTGGACGTGATGATGCCTCACACTACCGGTTACGAACTAACCCGCATCATTCGTGAACGTTATTCCGTATCTGAGCTGCCCATTCTCTTGCTTACGGCCAGAAGCCGTCCAGAGGATGTTATTACAGGCTTCCAGGCTGGAGCAAATGACTATGTAGTCAAGCCTGCAGAAACCTGGGAGTTGAAATCGCGTGTCCGGGCATTAACCAGGCTGAAGCTTTCTATTGAAGAGCAGTTACAGCTTGAAGCAGCCTGGCTGCAAGCACAAATTCAACCGCACTTTATATTTAACACACTAAACACCATCGCCGCGCTCAGCACGGTGGATATTCCAAGAATGCAAAGACTATTTGAGCAATTTATCAGTTACCTTCAGGGCAGCTTTGATTTTCACAATTCTGATAAAGAGGTTCCCATCGAACATGAGCTTAAACTCGTACAGAACTACTTATATATAGAGCAAGAACGATTCGGAGAACGGGTTCATATTGAGTGGGATATTGACCCGAGCTTAGAGTTTTCACTCCCTCCCCTGTCCATTCAAACGCTGGTCGAAAATGCCATCCACCATGGCATTCTGCAGCGTCTGCAAGGCGGCCAGCTCCAGATCACAATCAGAAGGCGAGCTGATCATATTGAAGTGTCCATTCGTGATAACGGGGTAGGCATGGATGAGGAGACTTTGCATGGGGTATTGTCCCGACCGGACAACCGGAGCGGTGTGGGGATTCGCAACACGAACCGACGTCTTAAACAGCTTTACGGACAAGGTCTGCATATAGAAAGCCAACCGGATAAAGGAACAATCGTTACGTTTCAAATCCCCGTATAAGGAATGGGCGCCCGCCGCTCATTCCTTATTTTCTTGCTTCCATATGCGATACCATTCGGTAATGTATGGGCTTGGCTCTTCGTTCAATTCCTTTATCAAGGCTTCTCTGAGCATCAGGTACTGCCGGCTGACGGCCGAGGGGCGGCCCTTCGAGGCATATAATTTCATCAAGGCAAAATGGGCTTCCTCTGCATGAGGGTAGAGACTGCATATTCTGGTATACATCTCGACAGACCGGTCGTATTGATTGCTGCTGGCATACCACTCCGCCATCTGAATGGCAGTGCGAATCCAAAGCGCCCTTAGCCGTTGACGATCACTCTCCAGCCATAGATATTCCATCTCTTGCAGATATTCACCGGTATACAGCTCCATATGTCTTTCATAATCCCTTATTGTCTGATGAGAGACTGGCAATCCCATCATGATAAATGTCTCCCAAACCTCTGTATCTATTTGAACATGTTCTACCGTGAGCATGTAGCCATTGCTTGTATTAACCAGCTGAAAATACTTTTCACATGGCGCCAGAGTTTTGCGTATATGGTAGACAGCCGTATATAACTGTGCATATGCTTTTGTAGAATCCAGCTCTGGCCACAGCATTTCGATTAAGGAAGCCTTGCTGATTTGCTTTGACCTGTGCTGCAGAAAGAACAAAAACAGTTCCTGTGCCTTAGTAGTCCGCCAGCGAAATGGAGCCATAATTCTCTTATCTGTCTCCAAATGAAAATGCGAGAACAATTTCACATGCATTTGTTCATGCGCTTCCGGCTGCTCATTGTAGGAGAGTGCTCCTAATCGTTCCTGAATTCTCTGCAGAGTCTTCGACAAGCGGTCCAGTCCGACCGGTTTTATCACGTAGTCAATCGCATGGAGTTCAAATGCCTTAATGGCATATTCAGCATAGGCGGTTACAAAAACAATCTGTATTCCCTTCTTGAGCCCTACTATTTGTTCTGCCAATTCCATTCCGTTAACCCCTGCAAACTGAATATCCAAAAAGACTACATCAACTTCTTCTTTTTGTATAAACGGGATCACATCGAGCGGGTTAGTAAACTTTCCGGCCAGTTCAATCCCGCCGATCTGCTTTAACTGATGCTCCAGATAAACGATTGCCAAATTCTCATCATCTACGATTATAGCTTTCATTGTTGCTCCTTATAGTTGTAGAAATAGGTCCATGTTGAATACTATACCATGATTACCAGCAAAGCACGATGGCGTAAGTAGAGCCATACGGAGCTCCCCCTATGCTGCTTGACTGTACAAAAAACACGTCCTCCAGCAAGGGGAGAACGTGCAATATAGCAAGCATCTGAACTCTGTGTCTTCACATCCTCATGTACGCTTTCGGGCGATAACCGCCAACCGGCCGTCTTCGGTCGAATATTCGCACGTAGAGAGAACTATAAGCTTGTCGCCGTACCGGGCTGTTACGCCCGTGTCGTAAAGAGCAAGTTTTTGGATGTTTTGAACATAGGCATTAAAATCGGCAGCCGTACGAACCCTATCAATCTGGTAGTATTTAAATACGTCGTCCGATTTCCGGTAAACTTTTGATAAAATTACAGCAACAATCTCGTACTCTTCCTTTTCGTAGAGCGTACTAAATTGGAATGCAGCCTGCTCCTTATAAAAGCTCTCTTCCTTGTACTTCAGCAAATCGGCAAACATCCAGCCGTTTTTCATCTGATGTCCATGAATCAGAAGTATATTCGAATCATTAATCCGGCTGTGCCCGTCCAAAAAAGGGAGTCCGCTTTTGTTTATCTTTTTATCATAATCATGATTGAGATAGAACTGCGCATCCTGCGGATTCTGCATAACCGGGTAATTGATTCGGGTATCATTAATCTTCAGCCAACCGATAATATCCGGATTCCGCTTATAGAGCGCCCGAAATTCAGGAAGCATGACCGGTTCATCCTTCTCAGCAGCCAGAGGGGATGAGTGTATCACCGCTTGGCCTTTGTCCGATTCATTCTCCCAAACTTGCGCCAGCTCTTTCATTCTCTGCTGCTCGGTATAATCCTGCAGGAGTATTCTTGCAAGAGCAGCAAGAGAACACACGAAAGTCAGGAGGGAAGCGGCGATAAGAATTTTTTTGACTTTACCCATTTTCTTACCGCCCCTCCATTACTAAATATTATTCTTTTTCTTGCTGCCCAGCAGACAGAGTCCGATTGTAATCAAGGACATCAGTGCCAACGCCATATAGAAGAACGGCGATGTGCTGTCATCCCCAGTTTTCGGAACATCGTCCAGCTCGCTGTCGCTGCTGCCGGTTCCATTGTCGACAATAACGGCTTCGCTGTCAGGCTTGACAGGCTTTACTGGCGCTGGCTCAGGGTTCACTGGCGCTGGCTCAGGGTTCACTGGCGTCGGCTCAGGCTTCACTGGCGCTGGCTCAGGGTTCACTGGCGCTGGCCCAGGGTTCACTGGCGCTGGCCCAGGGTTTACTGGCGCTGGCTCAGGGTTCACTGGCGCTGGTCCAGGGTTTACTGGCGCTGGTCCAGGGTTCACTGGCGCTGGTCCAGGGTTTACTGGCGCCGGACCAGGCTCCACTGGCGCTGGTCCAGGGTTTACTGGCGCCGGACCAGGGCTTCCGCCGGAATTTACCGGCGTTAGCTGTATATCGTGGCGTACAATGTCCTTTCCAACCGAAATGGTTGGGCTTGTATACGTCTCATACCCGGGTTTCGTTACGATGAGATAATAGTCAGTGTCCGGGTACACCATGTACGCATAAGCGCCATATACGTCACTGTACTGGCTAGGGCTGGCGTTATCGTTCGGGGCAAAACCAGGAATGATGGGCAGCGTCACTTTCGTGTCCGGCTCAATATTATTCTCCCTGTTCTTTGACGTATCAGCATAATACAGCGTCACCTCGGCACCCTCAATTGCGGTGCCTTTCGTTATGTCTGAGATAATGCCATACGGGTCAACGAGCTCCTGAGAAATATTCAATTCCCCATTTGCCTTGACGTCAAGCTCCGCATCCCGAATAAGTGTCAGTTCTTTGCCCGGCGCAACTTCATAACGAACTTCCATCTTGTAACTTTCCGAAGTCAGACCTTCTACGGAGAATACTCCGTTAGGTTGCAGGCTGAATGCTTTCGGGGCGCCGTTCTGATCTGTAACATAGTGGCCGTTCGCATCTTGTAAATAGATATGCGTCTTACCGGCGAGCTCACTGTTCAGCAGCGACAACATCCCATCAGGCTGCTCCAGGAGTACGACACCTACAGCGGTGATTTTCGCCGGAACCACTTCGCCGCCCTTCACCTTACTGTCAACTTCCGCCTTTTGGGTAAACGTAATGGTTTCGTCTTTACCATTTATTTTGACCACTCTCGAAAAGCTGATCGTGTAGTCGCCGCCATACGCTACAGGCTGGAAATACACACCATCAGCATCGGTCATGATCGTCTGCTTCTCGCCTGTTGTCTCGTTAGTGACAACAACGGCCGCATCAGGTATCACTGCTCCCGTTGTGTTGTCACGCAGCACTCCGGTGATTGCCGCCGGTACGGCGGTTACTGTCGCGCTGGCGGCCAACTTCCCTTCCGTCAAGCTGTCCACTTTTGCCGTGATCTTGTGTTCCTCAGGCGTTGTTTCGTCCAGCTTCGGCGGAGTATAAGGGATGACCGCTCTACCTTCCTCGTTCGTTACAACCGTGACTTCTGTTTGGTCCGGCAGAACGAAGGTGACTTCCTGATTCATGACCGGCTTGCCTTCATAATCTGTCAAGACAGCCGTCAACTGTGAAGGCGTCACACCGTTGCCTGGAACGGCTTCGGGGTCCGCGGTCAGTGTCAGTTTCCCCGGCAGATACCTCGCATTGAAGAATCGGGCCTCAGCAATCCGGTTCTCCTCGATCGTGCCGCTATAAGTCCGGTTTGCCGGCTCGCTTGTATATCCCTCATCCGAATAATCGGACTGAGTCACGACATACCGGTCCCCGCTCGGGATGCCTTCTATGGCGAAGGTCTCTCCATGCTTAATGGAGATCGTCTCGCCGGATTGGATGGTACCCCGCATACCGTCTGACTTTGTATAAGGGTACGCTTCATCCTCAATAGCATCCGGGAAGTGAACGGTAAACTCAAAATTCTGATTCTTGTCCGCTCCGCTCCCGATGACCGTTTCGCCGATCAGCAGACCGCCGTATACCATCCGGGTATTCACGACTTGTTCGTTGTGATCGCCCCCGTCGGTAATAATACCGCTCGCGCGCCAGTCCGGCCAATTGGTCGTATAGCCAGCGTCCGAATAATTAGTCTCGGTTACCGTGTATACCGTATCCTTGGGAATCCCGTCTATGACGGCGGTATCTCCATGCTTGAGGGTGATCGTATCGCCAGACTTGATCGTTCCCGTCGACCCATCCGGCTTGGTGTAAGCATACTCTCCGCTCGCTCCCGCGCCGCCGAAGGTGATCGTGAACGCGAACGTCTTGTTCTTATCTGCGCCATTACCTGTTACCGTATGCGCGATCGTCAGTTTGCCAGGAAGATGCTTGGCGTTAACGAACTTCGCTTCGACCGTTTCCTTCGCCACTATGCTGCCGGTAATAGTCAAATTATCCGGACTCACAGAATAGCCCTCGGCCGTGTAATCCTTTTGGACCACGGTATAGGTAATGCCATCCGGAACATCCTTGATTGTAATGGACTGTCCTCCCTTCAGCTTAACGGTTCCACCGCTGGCTATTGTGCCGCTTATTGCACCCGTATAGCCATAGGATTTGCCATTGCTGAAGGTAACAGTATACTCAAATTCCTTACCCGGGTCCGCACCTTTCCCATCGACTGCCGTTGCCAGATTCAGATGGCCTGTCTCCCACACCGGAGTCGGCACTACCAGAGGCTTGTCACTGGTTACCTCCACCCCGTCCACCCATATGGGGTTCCAAGGCGTAGACGCCACACGAACTTGGTAAACTTTAGTCGTAGGCAGGTAAGTGTTTGGGTCAATATAGGTTTGCTTCAGCACATATAGTCCTGCTTTGGCAAACAGGCTGAGCTTGCCGTTCGAGCCAGTAGTGCCGCTGGTAACCTCTGTCTCACCGTCAGGCTCATACAGGGTAAACACAACACCGCCGAGCGGCTTGCCTTGCGGGTCAACCTTGAACAGATCCAGCTTACCCTGGGTTTCCGCGCTGCCTCCCACGTCACTGCTGTCGACCGCGTGTTCACTTTGGACACTAACACTCTTCAGGGTATCATCACCCATCAGCTTGATTTCGTTGCCCGCTTTCCCGCCGCTGGGTACTTTGGTGACTTCTGTCTGATACACGATTTGGTACATCTGATTCGGATTCGAAAGCCGGAAGCTCAGCTGAGTTGCGCCGCCTTCCGTGACGGCGGATTCCACCTTCACCTCGCTATTCGGATCGTACAGATTCAGAGCCTCGCCATCTCTCTGCAGCTCGCCGCTTGGGGTCAGCTTGGCACGGTAAACTGCCATATCAGGACGCCGCAGTGAGAGGTTCCCTGTTTCGTCCTTACGCAGCATTAGTCCTTCGCCGAGAGTATCCTGTAAATATACGCCCTCACTCACCTCGAAAGGCGGTGTGTAATTCACCGTCCACTCCAGAACACCGGGGTTAGGCTTCGTCACCGTTTTGCCCAGCGTCTGCATCGGGACGATGACCTTGCGGGTAGCTGAGACCGTTGAAGGCTCATTCCCCCATGTGATTTTTAATTCGGAGCGATTCGTCAATTCATGCTTTGCTGAACCCGTTTCAAAGTATTGGCGAAGAGTCGCCTCAGCGGGTCTTGCTTTGACCAGAATGACATAGGGGCCTTCCAGCTTGGAAAAGGCGAACGTACCTATGTTTTCCAAGGCAGAGAAGCTCACGAGATCGTCCGGGTTAGTAATAAGTGTCGAAGCGCTGACAGTGGCTCCATAATCCGCCCGGCTTCCCTTGTAGATTGCAAAATCCTGTCCTTCCGAGTAAGGAACAAATTCCCAGCCTTCGGGCAGGGTATCAATCAGCTTAATATCTCTGGCTACATGATTACCGCCATGCTTTGCCATCTCCTCGGTCTTCAGGCCGTTCATATTGACTGATAACCGGAAAGTTACCGTCTTGTTCACCTGATCATAGGCGGCCAATGTGTATGCTTCGTTAGCATCGTTTCGAATATAGTGGTTGACTGTATCGGGGTTAATGGATGTCCCCTTCGGTCTTGAGGCAAAAAGCATCTCACTGGCCAGCATGCCGCTGTTGATCGCGTGAAAAGGCCGGTTTGAATCACGTTTTCGCTCCGTACCCTCAAACAGAGATGCTTGATTATAATAATTCGAGTTGGTATTGCCCGCAAAATGCTCCCACCTTGTCATGAGGGAATCAAATGTAAAGGTAGCGGGTGCATCGGTATTATATCCAGTGACACGAAGCAGGTCTGCGACAGGCTTCCCATCCTGTGAAAGTGTAAATACCTGATGCGTTAAACCGCTGCTTGACCGAAAAGAGCCTTCCCGAAACCGTTGGAAGTATCTTGGCCCGTTGTTCACCTTTAACTGGTTCAGAATTTCAGGATCTAACGCCGGGCTGGCGGTTACCCTTGTATAGTCGATTGAGCTTTCATCCCCATACACCAGAAGGTCGTACACCGCTCCGTCCGGCAGGGGCTCCTGAGGTGTAAGGGTAACCTTCCATGGCAATATGCCCAAACCGAGGACATCACCGGAACCCTTCTCCTTCGTCAGGGTATGGGCGCCAATCGTAACAACGGCATTGTCCAGCACCGTAGCCTGATCATTATCCTGCACGGTATTCACATCAAGCTTCCACTGGGCTGTTGCCCTGTTATTAAAGCTGGTTGTACCGTCCGTAACCTCGGATACGATGATAAGCCTGACTGGGCCGTTTACATCCCCGAAGCTGTAGACACTGTTATTCGGGGTAATTGGTGTTCTTACCGCCGACCAGTTGCCAGTGGCGCTGTCCCATAGCTGCCATGCGGCCGACTTCCAGATCAGTCCTGCCGGCAGTTCATCCGTGATGGTGAGATCCTTCAAACCCTGCTTGCTGTAGTTCTTATTAACGTCAATAGTCCATGTAATGGTACGAGGATCTGCGGAACTTGCCCGCTTGTCTAGTGTACCGCTCTTCTGAATCCAATCGGGCCTAAGATTGACTCGCCATGAATTCGCAGAGATCAGTGTGCTGTCTGACCCGTTCCTCAGCTCCGCTCTATTCGTGACGGTCTGCTGCCCGCTGGCGCTGTTATACTCATAGTAATACTTCGCCTTAGGAATCCATGTCTTAAAGGTAACAATCGCCTTGTCGCCGAAGTCCTCAGGGAAAGTATAGGCCAGCGCATTCGTGGTGCCTCCGTCCGGAGTCACCTCAATGCCGTTAACCTTGAGGGTCCCTTCCACATAGGTGCCGACATGTGCCGGATCTAGTGCAGAATAAAACTTCAGCCCGTCCAGCGGCTGGGGGATTGCGGGATCAAACATATCCGCAGCAGAAATTTCCGCCTGCCACTCGATTGCTCCTTCCACTAAATCCGCCGTATAGATCCAGTTGTTCTCCGAAGCGTTGCTGTTGGACTTCATGGTGATGCTGTATGCAGGCGTGACCGGGGGGTTTTCGAGTATGTAGCTCGATCCCAGAATATCAATCGGCTTCTGGTCGCCATAGTTCATGGCCGACACATCCGCTTTAGCGGTTGATTCAAAGCCGAAGGTTATATTCTTGCCCTGACCGTTGAAAAAGCGTTCCTCTCCGTCAAACACCACCCGGATGCCTTCTTCAGAGAAAAAGGCGGTGCCGATTGTGTAGCCGGATTTTCCCTTCAGTGTCATGGTGGCATTCGGTATAATCACTTCCGGAAAATAGGTCGCCCTGTCCAGCATGATCCAGTCGCCATGCAAAATGACCGTTCCGCCATCGACCGTGTTCGGGTCAGCAGCGTCCCCTTTTACCGGGACCTTGATATCCCCCGACCTCAGGGTGAAGGGCTTCCTGCCATGAATGGCATCACCTGTCTGGATGACAACCCCGCCCTGCTTTACTTCCAGCGGAAAGGGTGAATTAACACCCATTAGGACAGCCGTTTTGTCTGACGGGCCTGCCTCCATTGCTAAGGAATTGGCCTGCATTGCGTATACCGATTCAGGTACGGACGATGATTCATCCGGTGCAGCATACACCGCCTCAGATACCGACTTCGGCTCATTCGAGCCTTGCGATTCAGGACTGTTAACAGCTGCAGCAGCAGCGAACGACACCGTCTGTAAGAGTAGTAAAACTGCCAGGCAAAAAGACAGCGCAGTTTTACCCATAGTGCGTTTTTGTTTCAAAGCTGAATTCTCCTCCATTCCAGAAATTACCGCAAGTTTTGGCGACAGCAAGGTCGTCTGCCCGATATAACGCTCCATCCAATGGACATTTGCGATATAGTCCCGGCGCCCTTTCCATCATCGTAATCTAACGGAGTTCCAGATGAAGGGGTAAGGCTGCGGGTGCGCAGACCGTTAATCTTGCTTAGGACTTTCTCCCCCCCTCTTTCGAATATCTTCGCCACTTACATACTAGCGATGACATAATACGCCAAATTACACGACGTATTTCACCATTATATTACTGGAGTTCTCTACAAAATCTGTACAATACCTCTACAAACAGACGGGTAAACCACTTGGTAAGCACATTCCTTCGGCGGGCAGTTATCGAGCGGTTAAGCTTAACGGTGACGTCTATGAAAATGCAAAAAAAAGAAGCTGATTTCGCAGCTTCTTTGTGTTATGTATAGATTATATTCAGCTATCATTCACGGCCGCCTTAGCAGGCCTTATGAATGGGCGGTCCTGACAATACCGCTAGGTATTCTTCTTCCTCAGTTCTTCCGTGTCTCCGCTCTTATAACCCACTATTACATGCTGTGTCATTCTGACAAAGAGTCCGTTGTCTACCACTCCAGGGATGAGATTAATCTGCTGATGGAGCTGTTCAGGATCTGCAATGCGCCCAAAATCACAATCCGCAATATAGTTCCCGTTGTCAGTCTCGTAGATATCATTTCCCTTCATCCTCAAACGCAGTTCACAACCAAGATCGGCAAGCTTACGCATCGTCATCTCGAATCCGAATTTTACAATCTCGACTGGCAGAGGGAATGTTCCCAATTCATCGACTAATTTGGACTCATCTACGATTACGATCATCTGCTTGCTGGCTGCAGCAACGATCTTCTCGCGCAGCAAAGCTCCCCCGCCGCCTTTAATCAGATTAAATTGCTGATCCACCTCGTCCGCGCCATCTATTGTGATGTCAATCTGATCAATCTCCGCGAATGGAACAATAGGGATTCCCAATTTCCTTGCCTGCTCTTCCGACTGCACCGATGTGGCAACCGCTCTAATATGAAGTCCTCCACCAACCCGCTTCCCAAGCTGTTCAATGGCCCAATACGCAGTAGATCCTGTGCCTAACCCAACGACCATATTATCCTGTACATATGCAGCAGCCTTCTCGGCCGCGTTCCGCTTGGCTTCCATGCTCTCATCCTTCCATGATGTAAATAATCAGCATTTAATCTGTATGATCAAAAACAAAGTAGTCGCTAACATAATAAACCCCACTCTGTCCGTTCTCGCTATCCGCAGGAATCTTAATAGTAAGCGTGCTGAATGCTTTCTTGATATCCTCTTCACTCAAACCCTTTGAATATATAACAAACTCGCTTGTGTGGGAAGCTGGTGTATTCGTAAAATTCCCGTACAACATTCTATCCGTCCGGTCATAAGCATTAATATAATGCTTCCATTCCTCCATACTTGGTGCCTCGATGCCCGGTTCTGGTATCTGGTTAGCTTCAACATGTACGGTGACTTTGCGAAAATCTTCTTTGACGGGGTTTTCCAAACCACTCGTTCCTACTTCTTCGTATTGTTCATCTGTTAACGGCAGCACCGATGCCTCTATAGATACCTCTAGCTCCTGTTTCTTCCCGCAGGCAAGCAAGAGAACACAGATCATTAGCAAACACATCGAGAATGACATTACTCTTTTCATTTAATCTCCTTTCTGTCCGGTTAATCGCTCTTGTGTATCGATGCTGATCCCGCCCAGCCGCTTCATAAGGGTTTCGCGCCAGCTTCCAGACAAGGCATCAACGTTCAGAATTTCCCTTATTGCTTCCTCGTTCTTCTTGTCATGATGCATGATCTGGTTGGCGAAGGAAACCGTAATGCTGCCTGGATGTTTGTTAACCAATATAAGCTCATCACCACTCCTGACCGCACCCTCTTGAAGGACACGGAAATAGTACCCCGTATACCCCGTATCCTGCACCATGACCGGAAGCTCGGGAACGCCATATTTGGCAGACAGCTTGAAGCACGGCTGGCGAGGCTGGCTAACCTGCACAACCGCTTCCCCAATCCGGAAGATATCCCCGATGCTTATGTCCTGCTCGGCCGCTCCCTGCGTAGTCAGATTCTCACCGAATGCACCAAATTCTAATGTCCTATTAAGCTCACGCTCCCAATAAGCGTAGTGCTCATAGGGATACACGCATACCGCTTTGTCGACTCCGCCATGGTGGACCAGATCAGCCTGTTCATCGCCCTGTAAATTGGTCATCGACAGCCACACTGGCTCTGTTACAGGCCTCTTCACGATCCCGCTCATAACTTCCTTCTTGCCATGAACAAGCGGAGCCGGCGTGCCGACATTCAGGGACATAATCTTGGCGCTCTGCAATACTACCATCTCCTTCTGAATCCGTGATTAATATCTGATTATAGTGACATTATATACTGCTGTACAAGTTGTTCATTAGTCCCCCTCTTCGTCTTGAAAGAGTAGTAATACCCGCCGGAGAAATATTGAAATACCGCATCCTGTTCATCCACATAGACTTCATAAAGGTTAGTATTGACTAGAAGTTGATCCATGCCCGGATAAGTCACCGGGCTCGTAGAAAGTAATAACTCAATATCATTCGTAAAATATATGGTACAAGTAGGTGACACAAAACCATCGTTGTAGGCTGTAACCTTCTTAACCTTCCAGTCAGGCATTACCGGCTCGGCTGTGACGTACATGGCAGCAGGGATATCGGAAATTTCGATTGTTGTGGTGGATTGCTTATCATCAAGAAAGCCAATTCGGTATACGTACACACCTATTAAGACCGGGATAAGCAGCACCACCGCTATGCAGCCCAGTATTATTTTTTTCATTTTACTCCCCACATCATTACTTATTGGCATAGCTCTCCATACGCCCATTCATCAATAGTCCGGGCCAGAGAATCGGCTCCGTTATTCGTATTAGAGATAATATGCACCTGTAGATCTGGGCCAGGATATACCGAAGACTGCATGCTCACACCCGGATCACTGCCCATAATAAAATACTTGAAGCCTTCCAGAATTTCTCCAGATCATGCACGGTAGAGAAGGCTCCGCCATCCGGCCCGCCTTTTACAGGTACGGAATAAATGTTGGATCGCCACGTAGTGCCCTGATATCTTCGATACTTTTCATAGTTCCCATTACAATCCCCTATTCTTTTCTATACCGAGAGCGTTATAATAAGTATAGAATAATTTGGAAATGAATGGAAGGGATTTTTATGGACCATTACAAGGTAGTAGAACGTGCATTGCTTCATATTGAAGATCATTTACAGCAGCATTTATCTGTGGATTCGGTTGCTGGTACATTCAACATGTCAAAATACTATTTTCACAGACTGTTTACTGCCGTGATGGGCTGTTCGTTGAATCAATAAATACTCGCAAGAAGGCTTAACGCCTCGCTTACCCTCATCCAGAATCAAGATATGTCTCTAACCGATATTGCCCATCAGCTTAGCTTTGGCACTCACGCCTCATTCACTCGCGCTTTCAAAGGACAATACGGGGTAACTCCCAGCTCGCTAAGAACAGGTGCTAAGCCGCTTTCTCCTAGTCCCATCCCTGCAGTGGTTCAGCGTTCTCACAAAAACCTGAACGGCGATATCGTCACTGATTTTACCCTGACAGAATTTATGGAAACCCGAATAAGCGGCATCGCCTTTGAGGTCGATTTGGCTGACGATGACTATAGAAAGAAGATTCGCTCTCATTCTGAAATGCTGTTCAACTATATTGATGAAGCGGCAAAGATCGCCTGTTATGTTATATATTCAGGGTGTCAGCCTGATTCCTCCCAGTTCAAGGTTTTGGTCGGGATACCGGGCAGCATTCAGATCGACAAACCTTTTCATTTTACAGTAGATGTGCCGCAGTTCTTCTGTGCCAAATTTAACTATCGTGGTGAATTGCTGGATATCGGCGATGTACTCAAGTCAGACTATGCCAGATTTCTTAAGATCTCCAAGCAGGAGTCCCAGCCGTCCGATATTGAATTTATTCAGGCCTTTGATAACATCCACGAGCTTGATTCTGAATACAGTATCTATGCTCCAATCAAGAAACTCCCTGCTGACATTGACTTGTAAGCTGCTAGATGATGCGTGCACCAGCATTCTCCTTGGTATTAATTCCCTGAATGCGTGGCGACCAGAGGGACAACCCCAGCCAGACAAAAGCCGATCCCATCGGCACCGCTAACGTCCGGTCGAACGGATGAGGAATGACAGAAGCCATAACGGTCATGACCGCAGCAATGGACAGCAGTCCAGCCGCCGGCCGCGGCAGAATGCCCGCCCGAAGCACTGCTATTCCAAACAGGAGGCCTCCAAGAATATACATCCCTCCTGCAAGAGGTGCCAATACCGGGAAAATCCCCAGCTCCGCTCCACTCTCAATCCCACTGAAAAGTCCCGTAAACCCTTCTACAACTTCAGGAGCATCCGTTGTAAGCAGCGGAAGAACAAAGGCTTCGATGAAGCTGAACGCGAACGAAATCAACCAAAATGAACTAAACAAGACATACCCCGCCAATCCAAGCCATCCCGCCTCCCCCGCCTGCCTAATATAAATTCCTGTAATTCCTATCAAGCTGAAGAGGGACATGGCGCTTGTCATGCATGCGACGATCACCCATAGGCTTGAGCTGACGGAAGAGAGACTGTCTGACGGGTGAATAAACTGAATGACAATGTACAGGATTCCTGCCAATACTGCACATAAGCCCGCCACACGCATGAGAACCACTGCTGTAATTTTCATTTTCCTTCCTCCAATTAGCCTAATATTGTCGCTTCCTATCGCAGCTCTGCGTTATGCGACAATTGCAGCATATCATCCTCTGCACTCCGTGACTTTCCCAATCTTGCTGTAATAAAAAATTCCGTTTGTAATCTAGCACGCCTTCGGCAAATCTGTCATTGAAAGCAAGCCGGAACGTGTGGTTACTATACAGTGAGCGAATCACGATGTTGCTCTCGCTCTCGGCGTAGTCCCTGTCGGCTTCTCGGCAGCGAACTATGGCGTTCAGGATGACAGCTTTCGGGCAAGCAGCTGGCTCGCGTTCCCGGTCTGCTGCCGCAGTCCCTACTGTTCCCGAGGGAATATCAGTAGCAGATTTGGTTGGTTGGATGGGGAAGATTTCCGTATCAGTCCCTGCTCAGCGGTTGGACGAGGAAGGATGCCAAAGCCGTCGCTGGTGCTCCATGACATCAACTTATCTGCCCGGTACGCAGATCATATCTTTGCACTTCGCCAAGGCAAGCTTGTTGCCGAAGGGAAACCATCGAAGGTCATCACGAGCACACTGATCAAAGACATCTTCGGGCTTGACAGCAAGGTGATCCAGGACCCCGTGTCGGGTTCTCCCTCTGTGGTGCCTATTGGGCGGTATCATGTTAATTATCAATGTACTTCGTAGATGACCCAGACTGATACAGCCTCCCTGTTAAAGCCATTTAAAGGCTTTACAGGGAGGCTGCTTTTTTTCTGCTATTGTTATACGAAGACTTGCTAAATACTAGCAAGAAAATATTTGTGCTATTTAAGAATCATAGGTATATTTAATTAGGAAAGTCGATCACTCAACTATAATCAGGTCTATAAACCCAGGACTATGCATGGTTGTTCCCGGCTTACACTACGACAATTGTACTAACATCAAGGAGAGTGAACAGTTTGCTTCAATTATTTAGACGAATGTTATCTCTGGCGGTAGCCGCTGCCGTACTCACGGTAACGATCACCGTACCGGTCTCAGCGGCAGCCTTGCAAGACATCCAAGGTCACTGGGCAGGTTCTGCCATTGAGCAGTGGCAGCAGTATGGCGTAATAAACGGACACGACGGCAAGTTTAGACCGAACAACGCGTTAACTAGAGCTGAGTTCGCAGTCATGCTTGATAACATCATGAAGTATGAAGAAACTGCAACCAATACTTTCTCCGACTTGGAGACAGCCAAGTGGTATGCCCCTTCCATCTTGAAATTGAATGCAGCAGGTATTTTAAAGGGGACAGGCGGTAAAGCACTTCCGACTCAACACATTACTCGTCAAGAAGCAGCAGTCATGCTGACTAACACCTTCCAGCTGGAGCACAACAATGTTCGAACTAATGCTTTTACAGATCAGATCGAAATCGCTGAGTGGGCAAAAGCCTCTGTATCGTCTCTTGTTTCCAGCGGCGCGCTTTCGGGATTTCCCGATGGTACTTTCAGGCCACGCGCTGAGCTGACTAGGGCTGAGGCTGTAACGATAATTAATAAACTTATACAAGAGCTAATCTCTAAACCAGGGGACTATTCACAGCATATTACTGGTAATCTCGTGGTTAACACACCAGATGTACTGTTAAAGAATATGAAGATAGACGGGGATCTTTATGTAGCACAAGGCGTTGGAAGCGGTGAGATTACCCTTGATGATGTTGAGATTTCAGGCTCTGTGTATGTATATGGAGGCGGCGAACATTCGGTAATCCTCAATAATGTTGGCGTCCGTGAAGCGCTCGTCGTTAACAAGTACGATGGAAAAATTCGTGTTCTCATTGCAGGCAGCACTTCAGTTGCTGCAGTAAAGCTTGAGAGTGGTGCTCGATTAGTTACTAAGGACCTCACTAGCAGTGGAATTGAGAACGTCGAAATATCTGCGGATGTTTCTGCAAATCAGAAGATAGTATTCGACGGAAACTTTAACATAGTAGTGAACCATTCCAGTCAAGCAGATATTACTGTGAACGGCACTATTAAAGAACTTGTCGCCAAAACATCGACTAACCTTAATGGAAATCCAGAAGTAGAGAAGTTAACCGTAGAGCAAGGGGCAACTGCTACTATCAATAATAGACCAATTCAGTCATCAAACAGTAATGTACCAGCAGTAAATAACAGTGAACCCGTTATCAGTACACCGCCAGGTAACACATCAGGCGTTCCAGTAACAAGTGCTCCTGGAAATACAAACGGCAGCACACCTACTAACCCGCCGCCAAGCAGTCAGCCTGATACACCACCTGCAAATGGCGGCTCTGTCCCTGCTCCGCCAGCATTGACGGTGGATAATGTATTTGCCGCGATTAAACAAGGATACCTGGGTACTAATACAGACCGCGGAAACGTATTCTCTAATCTTAACCTAATGACATCGCTAGCTGATTATGAGGGGTTGATTATCACATGGCAAACCAGCAATCCCTTAGTTGTTTCCGAAACAGGTACTATAAACAGAATCAATTGGAATGATCAGTTTGTAACGCTTAAAGCAGTCTTGTCCGGCAGCCTGACAGGCGAAATAACGTTCGATCTTACTGTTCGAGCACTGAGTACAAGCAGCGTAGAAATGACAGACTTCATTGATCCATATTTCTCACCAGACTACCCACAAGCTTATGTAAAGAACGGCGATATATGGATTCGGTATATGCTCAATGAACCTGCGGAACTGTATATGGTGGTAAACGCATATAGCAGTCATTTTGAATCCAGTGTCGATTCCGTATTGCGAGGTCATACCGGCAAGGATGGTGATGTTGTCTTTGTTAGTGACTGGCCTTACTTTAAGGTTGAGGCATCGGAAACTAACAAAGTACACGAATTTAATACAGGAGTACCATTACTGGATATGAAATCTCGAATTGACTTTGTCGTTCGTGATGCATCCAAGAATTATACGTCAAGCAGTGTAACAAGCATCGCAATTAATAAAGAAGTTACAGGTGCTTATGATACCTCCACCCCATACTTCGAAAAAGCCGTTATTAATAAAGCGCTGGATTCTATTTATTTGTATTATTCAAGCGAAGCACTCGATCTGACCAGTGTTCCTTCTGTTAGTGACTACAGTTTAAACGTTGGTGAGATCAACAAAGTTACGATACATTCCGATGGAGAGGATTGGTTCTCCCATTCGAACTATGTCATCCTTAGTGTTAGTGGTATCCCGGAAGAAGAGAAAGACAACCTAAGCCTTAGTTATACTGGTACAGCATTGCAGGATACAGGTGACGTGAAAAACAGAGCCCCTGTATTTACAGCAGCGCCCGTCTATTCCATTGAAGAACAGATTACTTCCGTCACGGTTAGCTCCGACAGAAAAACGGTTAGGGCTGAAGTCAATTACGGATGGTTTCCTGGGCTTACGTCAACAGGTGTCGACGACCCTACTATATCCGTTTCCGTTGACGGGTTGGACATAATCGATTCGTCCTATTACTACTTTTATGGAATTGACGGAGTATCGTTTACAATAACATACGAAACCCCTCTACCTGCTGGGTCGATCGGTATTAAACTCAACACTAGCGACATGGTGAACTGGGCTATGGATCCTTATCCGGCTGAATTGACTTTTGTTAACGAAGCACGACAAATTGCTGAACCAGGGATTCCTTCTGCCACGCTTGATAATGGTGATATTATCTTAACGTTTGCTGAGGGGTATGAATTCAACACATATGATGGCCTTGCAGCTGGTCTTACAATCAAAGTTGGAGATGCTGAATATCATTTAAGAGGATCTGTTGTTCAAAAAGCTGCTTCTAACCTTAACACCTTACGCATTGATTTGAATGACAAATACACTCTTCATGTTAAGGATGCAGTTCTTCGGGGAATTCAAGAAGGACAAGCTGTACAGATTAAGTATACAAAGCTATACGGTAATAATAAGTTTCAGCTCGCCGATTCAGCGGGAGCGTTGCTGCCCGACTTTGATTACGTAAATGTGACTGCCAATTAATGTACTCCTATAGCCCTTTCGCTTCCAGACAGGAAGCAGAAAGGGCTTATTTTATACATTCGGCACATTCAAATCTTAAACCGGTACCCCGCACCCCATACTGTCTCGATGAACTGGTGCTTCGAAGGGTCTTTCTGAATCTTGTCACGAATCTTCCCCACATGGACAGTGACCGTTGCAGAATCTCCGAAATGCTCGATCCCCCACACCTTATCCAGCAGCGCATCCTTGGAATATACACGGTCCGGATTTTCCGCGAGGAAGAGCAGCAGGTCAAACTCTTTGGCCGTCAGTGAAAGCTCTTTCCCATGCAGTGTTACCCGCCTGGCGTCAACCTGGATCACCAGCCCGTGAATGTTCAGCTCACGTGATTTGCGGACAGGCGAAGAGCCGGTCCCCGCTGCGGCACCGGTCAACCGGTCATACCGTTCAAGGTGTGCCCGAACCCGCGCGACAAGCTCCGACGGGCTGAACGGCTTCGTCACATAATCATCCGCACCGAGGCCAAGTCCCCTAATCTTGTCGATATCCTCCTTGCGTGCTGATACCATCAGCACAGGTATATACTTCGTTTCCCGGATCCGCCGCAAAATGTCGAAGCCGTCCATGCCTGGCAGCATGACGTCCAGGATGATAAGGTCATATTCCTGCTCCAGCGCTTCCCCGAGCGCTTCTTTGCCGTCAGCCCGAAGGGTAACCTCATAGCCATGAACCTCAAGGTAGTCCCGCTCCAGCTCAGCGATCGCCTGATCGTCCTCGACGATTAACACTTTCCGCTTCGACATCTCACACGCTCCCGTTACGTTGTATCCTGAGTGATTGGAATGGTAAACAGCACAGTCATGAAGCGTCCCGGCTCGCTTCTCGCGTATATGCTGCCGCCATGCTGCGCAACAATCTGCTTCGCAATCGCAAGTCCGAGCCCCGAGCCTGCCACGTTCTGATTCCGGTTCGCATCCCCGCGGTAAAACCGCTCAAAGATCCGATCCAGCTCATCTGGAGCCATACCGGGACCATTGTCAGTCACCGCGATGACCCATTCCCCCGTCTGCCTGCCGAAATGAACATGGACATAAGGGTCTTCTTTGTCCATAAACTTCACCGAATTGCCGACGATGTTAAGAATGACGCGCTTGATCTTCTGGGCATCCATTACCGCGACAGCATCGTCCCCTGCCTCGTACTCACCCGTCAGACGCACACCAGCACTCTCGTATTCCATGCACAGCTCATGCATCGTCTGCCGGTAGAACTCCTCAAGCTGCACCGCCTCGAAGTGGAATCTCTCCTGCTTCAGATCCAGCTTGGAGAACAGGAACAGATCATCAATCATCCGGTCCATATCCAGCGTCTTCGAATGAATTACATCCATATACTTCTTCAGCTTCTCCGGATCGCTCGCGATACCTTCCCGAATCCCCTCCACGTATCCTTTAATCGAGGTCAGCGGTGTCTTAAGATCATGTGAAATATTCGAAATCAGCTGCTTGCGGCTCTCCTCCAACATCAGCTGCGCACTAATTGCCCGCTGCAGCTCGCTGCGCATTTTCTCATAGGAGCGGACCACGCTGCCAACCTCGTTGCGCACCTTCGAATGCAGACTGAAGTTGAGATCTCCCTCAGCGATACGGCGGGAGCCCTGCTCGAGCTGCCGCAGCGGCCGCACAATATCCTTCGTCGTAATCCAGATCAGCGGAACCAGTATGATACCGAGTAGGACTGCAATCCCTATAAACACGAAGATCTGGAACCGGTTGCCCTTGCTCCCCGTTTCCGTCACATCAGCAATCAGATAATAGGAGAGGGACCCTGGGATTTCCGGAAAATCATAGCGCACGGAGAGCAGATCGCGCCCCTCCCACTTGCTGACCACGAATGCCCCATCCGTTTGCTCTTCCGGGTTCGCTATGTCCCGCTGCAGCTGTTCAAGGAATGCCTCTTCTTCTCTTAAGTCACCATAGCTTTCCCAACGTTCCCCTTGCCGGACAACTACGAAGCCCCCGAACGGCTTCAGCTGATCCCCCATCTTATCCGCAAAGGCGGGGGATGTTACCTCTTCCGGCGTATACCGCTCTGCATAACGCAGGTCCACGAACAGATCAATGCCCCGGTGAAACGCATCCTCCGGCGTTTGCTCCTTCACTATGCTGTTCGCGAAATATGTGATGATCCCTGTGATGATCCCTATCCCGGTAACCGTGACAATAACGGCAGTCAGCAAAATGCCGACTACATACGTTAAAATAAGCTTTAGCCGAATGGACATAGTTTAGTATTCTTTCCTTTGGAAGGCCAATAGGCCCGTTATAGTGCCCATAATATAGTAAGCTGTCAAAAATAGCAATGTCGTAATAGTTGCGCCGATATCGCCCGCATACAGCAGCGGGTGTATCCAACCCGTAACGCCGGTTACGAAGAGCCGGCCCAGTTCCGGCTCGAACAACCCGGTGATGCCCATCGCCAGCCAGATCAAGACACTGACTACCATCCCGACACTGCCGCTGCCCATCCACAGCGACACGCTGTTTGCCAATACAACCAGCAGCCCGCAAAAGAGAATCGCGCCGCCAAGCTCGGCCAGCATCACACCCAACGCCGATAAGGCAGGCATCCCCTGAAAAATGATGCTTCCTACAAACGTTGGCACGAACACACTCAGAACGATCAAGGCGCCAGCCGTCCATCCCGCGAGTATTTTCCCTGTAAAGAGGGACTCCCGGCTGAGTGGCAGCTTCAGTCCATTCTTGATTGTGCCGTCCTTGAACTCGCTGACCATGAGGTCGCTTCCGAGCGACACCATGAACAAGGGAAGAATGACCGTAAGCAGCAGCTCCAGTGCAGTCACCGGCAGGCTTCCGCTCAGTCCGATGCGCTCACCGATGAAGACGAAGAGAACACCAATGAGGAACGAGAGCAGCAGCAGCACCTTCAGCTTACCTCGGCGCAGCAGCTTGCGCAGCTCTTCACCAATGAGATAAATGAATGGCGCCATCATGCCGCCCCGCCCCTTTCCCTGGCTGTACAGCTCAAGTAATAATCCTCAACACTTGCGAACGACTCCAGGATCTTTGCAGTGCTTGCGGTTTCGACATGCTTTCCCTCATAAATAATACATGCATGCGTGATCCAATCCTCGATCTCGTGTACCTGGTGCGAAGAGATGATGATGCTCATGCCTGTCTCGGCCACAAGGCCGCGCAGCATGGCCGTCATCTCTCGTCGTCCCTCAATATCCATACCAGAGAACGGCTCATCGAGCATCAGGAGCTTAGGCCGGTGAAGCAGCGCGCTGCCAAGCTCGATCCGCTGCTTCATGCCTGTGGAGTATTTTCGGATTTTGAGCTGTTGGTGCTTAGCCATTCCCACGAGCTCAAGCGTCTGCTGAATCCTCGCTTCGTCAATTCCCGGATAAAGCTTGGAGTAGAGTCTCAGATAATCACAGCCCTTAAGATAAAGGTACGGGGACGGCTCTCCGATCATGAAGCCCATATGCGGCCGCGTCAGCTCGGGCCGATCGGCGATAGAGACACCATTCCAGCGTGCTTCCCCACGGTCCGCAGTGATCCAGCCGGCCATCGCCTGCAGCGCTGTCGTCTTCCCGGCACCGTTCGGCCCCAGCAGGGCTGCAACCTCACCGGGATGAACGGTGAGGTTGAGCCCCTGGATGCCTCGGCCGCCGGGGTAGACCTTTGTAAGATCAATAACTTCTAACATAAGCAAGGCCCTCCCCCGAATCGTGCTGTCAGCTTTAATCTTGGAACGCTTCGGCGTCAATGATCACTGCGGTTTTACCAGCAGCGTCATACGCATCAGGCGTCGTCTTGTTGATGCTGCTGATGCCGCCTGCACCTTCCAGCTTCACGCGGTGAGTGACTCCCTCTTCGTCCTTGCCGCTCACCTCGAGCTCGCCCTTCACGCCTTGAAGCCTGTTATCTGGATCTACCGTCAGCTGCAACCGCACATGTTCAATTGCTGCGTCCTTCGTCAGCTCCGGAAGCTGCTCTTCAAGGTTAAGTTCCTCGAATCCCTGGAAGAAAGGAATGTCCTTGATAAGCTCCAGCTCTGCCGGTACTTCAGCTTCAGCCGCAATCGTATGTTGGTGTTCATCCTTACCGGCAGCCGACGCGACGTCCATCAGCAAACGCACCGCAAGCGGAACCTCCTCCTTGCTCACGTCAACCGTAATCGTCTTCGAGCCATTCGCATGGTTAACTACACTGAAGTCGTCCTTCAGATCGCCGACTAGGTAATCGAGCAGCGCCTCTTCCGCCTTGTTCATAGGGCGATGCTCGGCGTCTCCCTCTTCTTGCTGTTCATGGTACCTGCCAGTGTGCTCATCATCCAGGTTGACCACCTGATAGTGCAGACCGTGTGTTTCATCTACGAGATAGAGCTTGTCGTCGCCGCTGCTGTACACACTGCCGCTGCGCTCAATACCCATGAGGTTGAAGTCGAAATCACTGCTTACGCTTTGCTGAATTCCCGCCTCCTTCACCTTCGCTGTGCCGTCAGCCTCGAGCACCGTCTCTCCATCCACCTTAACTGTGAAGCTTCCATTCAGTGTCGCACTCTCTAGCGTTTGCTCTGACATCTGATTCGCCTTCAGCACTTCTTTGAACGCCTTGTAGCCCTCTGTGTTCGTTGTGGAAGCAAAGGCCGTCACCGTAAACATACTCACTGCAGCCACCGCCGCGCCAATCATCAATACTTTGGTTTTCTTTTTCATCTCGAACTCGCTCCTTTAAGGTTGTATGGTTTCTCTCGTGCTTACAACCTTAGTCTAAAGGAGGACTCTAAACTCCCTCGAAACCAAACATAAAATATTTCTAAAATGCATGATTGCGTGATATTGCATTTTGCCAGACACGGATAACGAAACTCACACACGCTAAACCTTCATTTTTAAAGCCTGTTTAATTGTAAGGAATCTGAGCAGTCTTAATTGGGTGATATTCGCTATATTACTTGGATTATTAGGACATTAGCGACGCTCACTTTCGTTACAGAATAGAATCGGCCTTAACGAGGCGAATAGGGTGTGTGACATTCGTTAAAATTATTTACGGTGCTCCGGTGCCAGTTTGCTTAACCTTGATCAAATTGATAAATAACGACGAAATCGGCTACATAAGAGGGTGATATGCCGACAGATCCAGCCAGGTTTAGCTTTATTTGTGGTTCTCAAGCGAATAAACAACAACACCGCCGAAACCATGTCCATCTTGGTTGTAGGCTGGCGCTGAATCAAAATTATGTACAAATTCATACTCCCTGCCATGCACTTTCACTGTAACCGCTAATGTACCGTCATCCTTCAAAAATACAATAGACTCAATCTCTTTAGCAGCAATATCTTCATAGCTCTGCACTTCAATCTCAGATAAATCCTCAATTTGTACGACATGAATATCATAGTTATTTAAACTTGTTCCCCGACCGGTCTGGATAATAACTGCTGCTTCTTCCTTTCCATCGCCTGTAGGATCAATATAAAACAACTGAGGTGGTGTCCCTGTATCTCCAGGTACGTAGTGTGACCTGCTCTGTAAATGTTATATCAAACTTCTTCTGTCCCATGTAAATCTCCTCATCTATTCGGAACAGGGTCAGAGTTTTTCGAAACGTACGCCTCTAGTAACCAAAACGGACTTTTCTTTCACCTATGTTCGAGGATTCGATTTGCATTGGAAATTTGTTAATGCGTGTATTCAAACTGCTAATGTAGAATAAATCCTGGATATAATTCGCAGCTCGTAATACCAAAGCACACTCGTCTAGAATAGGACCCAACCGGATTGCATGAATATTGTTTTCCAAACGAGGTACCATATAATCACAAATACAATAAAGGTGATGAGTGTTATTTATGAAAATAGCCATAATGGGAGCAGGGTTATCGGGCTTAGCCTGTGCTATTACACTTGAGAAAAATGGCATACAACCGACCATATTCGAAAAACGTAGCAGGATTGGAGATCGGTTTGTAAATGGGGAAGTTTTACTCTCAATATTTACTCGCCCTGTTCACGATTGTATTGCTTCCCTTTCTGAGGAGTTTGGTATATACCTCCAGCCGACCTCGAATATTCAGAAAATGACGATTATATCAAAGAATGAGAAGGCAATAATTGAAGGGCAATTGGGCTTTACCAATATCCGCGGAAGAGAGGAAGACTCATTTGAAACCCAACTAAGCCGGCAAGTAAAATCGCCCATACATTTTCACTCAGAAGAAACTTACGAACAGTTACTTGCTAATTACACTCATGTTGTACTTGCGACGGGAGATGGACATTACGCTAAGAAAACTCGGAATTTCAGGGAAGATCTCACCGTATCGATTAAAGGAGCGACCGTCGAAGGGGAATTTGACAGATATGCTGTCATGACATGGGTCGATTATGACATTGCACCATATGGATACGGGTACCTCATTCCATTTTCTGAGAAAGAAGCTAATATTGTGATCGCCATCCCTGATATTCCCTCTAATCGAGGGGTTGAACTTTGTGAACGATGGGAACCGTTTCATCAAAAAGTTCGAAGTGAACTGGGCCAGCCACTCTCAATTACGGATAAATTTCAAATCACTAATTACCCGATGGGCATTTGTAAGTCAGCTAGGATCGGCAACACATTTTACGTTGGAAATTGCTTTGGCAGCATGATGCCATTTATGGGTTTTGGTCAATATGCTGCTCTGTTGACAGGAGTTTATGCTGCTTATGATATATGCGGTCTTGGTAAGTTCGAGGAATTGTCGATTCCTTTACGCCAAAGTTATGAGAATTCACTTGTTTTACGCAGAACCATGGAGCATATCGGAAATCAGGATGTAGACCGTGTTATACGGATGCTGCAAGGATACCTTGGGAAAAAGCTATTTCAAACTAAACGGCTTAACCCTCTCAAGATAGCGAGTTATTTAATGCGACCTTATGTAAAATACAAACAAGGAGTGACTTCCTGATGAGATCGCCCGATTCAGTCTCTTTAACCGCTTCGGAGCTCGGATATTTATGGACGGGGACAGCAATAAATGATATGACATCGTGGTTTTTGCGTGTTCTTCATCAGCATGCAGCAGATGTTGAGATTAAACAGTTACTAGCTTCTGCCTTACAAATGACGAACGAATTTATTGATATAAGGAAACAGTTGCTAACCGATGACAACTATACGCTTCCACTTGGATTTGGAGCATCAGATGTAAGGTTTGAAGCTCCTGTATTATTTACAGACCGTTTCATGCTGCAATATCTTAAAATCGCGATACGATTTGGCCTTGAGTTTCACTCCAAAAGCTTGGCATTAGCAGCTAGGACCGATGTTCGCGAATGTTTCGCTTTAAGTATCACGAAATCAGTACAGCTCGTTCAGCAGATCAAGGAGTTGCTATTACAAAAAGGAATGTTTTGGCGAACGCCGTCTCTGCCTTCAGGAGAATCTCCAGAAGTAATTCAAAAACGAAGCTATCTCAACGGATGGTTTGGAGATACTCGATCATTGAACAGCATGGAACTCGCAAACCTGTATGACACAATGGAGATGCTCGCCCTAATGGAAAGCTTATGCATGGGATTTGCTCAGACATCGGAAGCAAAAGACGCAAAGCAATTATTCTTGAAGGGAAGGTCAATTGCCAGAGACCAGTTTCATTCCTTGTCAAAAGTGTTGTTGAAGGACAATTTGCCCATTCCTCCAACCTTTGAAGCGGAGATTTCGGATTCTACAATTAACGTATTTTCTGATCGATTGATGGTATGCCACATAGCAGGATATTTTGGTTCAATTATTACCCAAGCCGGTTACTCACTCGGTTCTTCAATGAAACATGATTTAGTAAAACTCTATACGACATTAATTGGAGAAGTTGGGATTTTCGCTGAAAAGATTACCAGTTATCTAATTGACAATGAATGGTTGGATAAAGTACCAGGCGCGGTTGACCGGGAAGCTTTGTTGGACGTTTAAAACTTAAGGTTATTCCTATTGCTCGAAGTGGAGCGTCATGGCGCGATCTGCCGGAATATTATGGGTCATGAAATCTGTTTACACTCGATTTCGACACGCTGGGAGAAAGCAGGTATGACGCCTCTATCGTCCTCGTACACCAGCATAGTGCTGGCGCAAAAGGAGGCCAGCCAAGCAAGCGATTAGTCGATCCCGAGGAGGCATAACTACCAAAATTCATGCAGTAGTTAATGTGTTAGGATGCCCTCTTCGCATCGTGCTTTCCCCCGACAACACACATGATGGTGTGATCGGCTATGAGATGCTTCAGGATATGGACTTAACCGATAAGCAAGTAATTGCTCATCGGGGATATAATTCGATTCGTATTATGCTGCAGGAACAACAAGCCATATCGGTGATCGCACCTAAAAAGAACCGCTTGTGACAGCGAAAACTACCGTCGCTTGGCCACTCGCTATGAGATGTTGGCTTGTACCTTTGCGGCCTTTTTGTCCTTGGCGTCTAGCTTAAGCTTGGTCTGGCTTGTTTTGGTTTGAAGACATGCCTAGTCAAATACCGGTCAAATCGTTCCAATATATAAATCTCACCAAGAGATAAATATGCCGAAAGGAATTCTTGGAGATTTCTTGCAACCATCTTTACTTCTTCGCCAAACATCATTGGTTGAATGAACAAAATTGGTGCTTCATCTAGATTGATAATAGAACCTTCCCCGGTAGAAAATGCAAAATGATCCCCATCTGCTCCTGTATGTCCAAATACAACAGCATCATCTGGAGTACAATCGTACGCAAATCCAGGTTCTCTCCTAATATATATCCCCAGATAATCATAGAGTGATTCTCCAGTCTTCTCAGACAATTCTCGGTCCAGCTTGTAAAGGGTATCTATAACAGAACTATTGAGTCTATTAGATGATTGCATACTTCACCTCGTATAGATTGTTTACCTTGTACCCACAAGTTTAAGAAAAACAAAAAACCTGAGGAATAACCCAGGCTACCAATAACCCAACCTTAAGCTTAAGCACAGATTCCCTGAGTCCTGCTTGTCAAAGACGGCAAACACCGTACCCAAATTCTCCAGCCACCGAAAATCATGACGATCCTTAAGCTGAAACGTAACCTCATCAATTGTCACCAATACCGTTTGTTCCAGCATCAGCTACCTCCACATGTGTAATAAGCTGCAGAATGCTGCCCGCTGCACACTTACAATAGGAACCGTTCCTTAACCATTCTGGCGACTTCTTCGGGACTCATCTCCGTATTATTAATTCTTACATAATTGCTCCGCGATATTTCCCCTGCATAGGAGTTCAGCCTGTGTTTGTCCATAGTGGCTCTTAGATCTTGTTCAGACTGTTCCGTGTTTCTCTTGGTAGGCTTCTGCTCAAGTCTGTACGGTGTGACATTGCGTTTTAGCCTCTCTTCAAGACTGCTTTCCAGTTCAACAAAATAAACCTCTGCTCCCTTCGACTCGAAAATCTCACAAGTCTGATTAACAAACTCCCAATCTTCTTGCAGATCGAAACCCCAAACATAGGTGAAAATAAGTCCGTATTGGTTACTGGAGGCGTACGTTTCGAAAAACTCTCTTCTCAACAGATTAGCTAATCTCCAGGTCTCGCTCCCGAAACCGAAGAAAGGATGGAATAACTCAATTGACATATGATTATGAAATAATTTCAGATCGGTTATTTTCGTCAGCTCACGGCCAACCGTCATCTTACCGACAGCCTGCGGTCCAAATATGAGGATGAACTTCATAGCTACCACTCCTATCGATAGATCTCATGCAAAATTCCTCTGACCTTGTCCCACTGCAGCCTATCTAGCCCGCAGCCAATCATGTCTTGACTTTTTTCCTCTCTTCATCTCCAGGTGTTCATGCCACTTGGTGGGTTATGTAACCTAACAACGCTGCCAATGCTAATAATCCTATATAATAAAATCTGCTTATCAATCCCCCACCTTCCAACCAATCTATCTCCTGTTGGCTTGCGCTGGTAGTTGACCTAATGAATGCCCGTATAAGCTCTGGCAAGTAGATTAAATGCGGAAGGGTTGAGAAGTAAATGTACACAGAATCTGAAGTGTAATAATCTGGATAGTGGTAGTGAAATCGCGAGACAACAAAGTTTACAACAAGTATACTGAATAAAACTAAACGATAGCCTCTTCGATTGGCTTGATTTCTTAAATACTTATCCAGAATAATGAGGTACGCCACTATAGCTGTTCCGCAAATTACAGTACCCGTCGAATCCAATAACTTAGAAGATTCCTGAGAGCTGAAAGCGATATACCAGAACTCGACGAATAGACTAACCTGTACACAATTACTAAGGATAACAACCTTGTGAGTATTCAAAATGTTCGACCGTCTTTCTCATGATGTTGTTAAACATAAAGTTCTCAATTAAATAGAAACCATACTGGCTATTGTCATCTATAAATCCTTTCTCTACTGAAAAACTCAGCGGAATGGCTGACTAATCAAATATCCTGCGTAGTAGATCAATTCGCGTAAGAAGAACGGAACCTTGCTGCCGAGTGTCTGATAGGCCGATGTTTGAGTTGGCGATGAGTAGGCTTCCATCCCCATATTGTTGGCTATTACAATGGCCCGCTTCATATGTAACGGATCACTTACGATCGTAAATGTTTTCAGACCATACTCTGAGGCAATCTCATGAGCGTACCGGAGATTTTCTTCCGTGATGGTTGATTTCGTCTCAATGAGAATATCTCCCCTACTAACACCGTTCTTAAGGGCGTACTCCCTTGCAACCTCTGATTCTGCATACTTATCGCCTGTTCCTTTGCCACCGGTGAAAATGATCTTATTGATGTATCCATTCTCATAAAGCCAGATGGCATGGTTTATCCGTTCTCTTAAAACCGGGGATGGTTCATCGTTCCAGGCGGCTGCGCCCAGTACCACGGCTGCGTCAGCCTTAACGAGCTGATTGTTCCAGCTGAATGTCCATATGCTAATTCCCAGATAGACTGTAACACTTAACAATAGAACGATTAAGACGACGACTGCCTTGATCCATGTTTTCTTGGACATGTCTATATGTATCCCTTACCTTCCAAAGCTAATAGCTGCAATGCCTTCAATTATAGCATCCCATCTATTTTCTGGAAATCATGATTAGGGAATCATAAGTTGCAGCATTCTTGGCGGCCTGCCTAAACAGCAAAAATCCCAGCGGGAATAGATCCCGCCAGGACAACATTAGGGTTAATTTGAGTCTGAGCTCTTCAACATCATGAACTTGCTTCATTTATCTCTCTCTTTCTTTGGATGCTGCTGGCTGAAATGTATATTATGACTTGATTAGTTATCTTTCATAAATCATTTGCACTTCGACTCCTGTTACCTTGCTTAAATCGTCGAAAGTAACATGCTGAACTGTCTCTTTTTTTCCCGAAGGATAATTTACAATCAGCCCCGAAATCTCGCTAATTTCCTTTTTGTTTTTCCCATAGAATTTCAAGACATAAGCTCCAGTATGGACTTTTTCCTTCCATGCATTCTCAATTTCAAAGAATACATCCCATCCGTATTGTGCTTTTCTAACTCTAATATTTCGAAAAATAAAATCACGGTCTTCGGTAATATCTCTTATATAATGAATCTTCTCACTATTCTTACTTGTAATCGTGATCCTTTGATTCTTCTGATCCCAAGTAACGTTAGTATTTAACATTTGAGCAACTTCCCTGAGAGGCACATATGTGGTTCCTTCAATAACCTTGACAGGACTTAAAGATTTCACACCATTAATAGTAAGGGTAACATCTCTTGAAGCATGAGCGCCAATGACAAAAGAGCACACCATTAAACCAATTAACAAAGGGACAAGATATCTTTTCTTCATCAATAAAATCTCCTTAATCCTACAATGGTTTTCAAACTCAAAACGGTGAATGAAATCAAAGTTGTATAGCGATCTAGTCGTTACCTTCCTCCATGTTATTACAGAACAAGTGTCTTTTGCACTTATGTGTGGGTTCTCGATATCCATGCTGTATCTACTTACGTCTCAACTCTTCTGTCAACTGGTCTACTTTATCTTCTATCCTCTTCAAGGCGGCTTGCGTTTCTTTTGTATGCTGTATTAATCGGTTTACAAACTTATATAGTCCGACAAAAAACAATATAACCAGCGACAGAAGGATCAGCGGGTATATGGCCGAAACCCAATAAAAATCCATAATAGCCTCCTCTATATTTTTAATTGTTTTTTTATCTCAGCGAATCCATTAGACTGTGAAAATATAAAGTGTTCAAACATATAAGCATTTTTTACTCGTCAGCTCGTTAGTCATGATGCTCCTATGATTCAATTAATGTTTGACCATTGACAATTCACACAGGTCTCGCAGACCTTATGAAACTCTGATATATCTTTATACTTCTTCGTCTTAAGTATCCATTCTTTCAATTCTGCAGCTGTATCTGACGGACCGCCATGATCCGCGAAGCAATATTCCCAACATAAACTTGCAGGTATTACCTCCTGTTTTCCCGGGCATATCACTGAATTCATCGTTGTTCTCCCTAAGACCGATTTCGTTAACGTTAATGATCTGTTCCACTCAGTTAAAAAAAGCTTCAGGGTATTTTAATTCTCCTTTGATTTCGTTAAGTTCCCCATCCTCTACTTCGTAGACCATAAACACTTCATCTGGGACCACAAATTGCTTTAATTCCAATCCGAACTTTCTTGCTGGCTGGAATCCGAGCTTCGGATAATAGGTTGGATGCCCTATTAACAAAATAATGCCATACCCCAAAGCTCTGCACCTTCTTATGCCTTCCTCGATTAGCATCCTGCCAATTCCTTGTCTTTGATATTGAGGTCTAACTGCTATTGGAGCCAATACAATGACATCATACTGGTTATCGTGATCTTCTACCAACGCTCTGCTCATTAGCATGTGACCAATTATTTGTTCCCCAGCTTCTGCTACAATCGACAAGTCAGAGACGAACGCTTTAGATTTCCTTATTCTTTCAATTAACTCCGATTCATCTTCCCTATTACCGAAAGCTTCGTAATTCAGTTTGTACACTTCATCGTAATCCTCTACTGTCTCTGTTCTAATGTTCATATTAGCCTCCGAGCTAATAGTTATGGTCTTAATTCATTAATCAGTGCACACTATACTGAGCCAGGTCTTAGAATACCTTCAAATATTATTCGTATCGTTAAATTCCACAAAAAAAGGCTGCAGCTCAGGCTTTAAACAGTACTCAATCCGTTGTCTGAAATCCTTCCATTCTACTTTGTTAAGTGCTTCTTCGACAGGGAAGAATCCTGACTCCAAGCTTTCAGAGGTTTGTACTAATTCTCCTCCTACTGGTCTTGCTAAAAACAAAGTGTTACAAATTGAATTACCGACATTTTGAAAAATTCCGCAGAATTTTATGATTTCGATGTCGATCCCCAATTCTTCTTTTGTTTCTCTGATTGCTGCTTGGCTCAGGGATTCTCCTTCTTCCACCTGACCACCTGGCATCTCCCAGCCTCTGCGTGGTCCTTTAATAAGCAGCAATTCATTCTTCTCATTCACAACAATAACTGCTGCTGAAAGTATATGTTTAGGAGTACTCATTCCACTGCTCCTTTACTGAGGGTCTTATGCAGTACAACCTCATCCTGTTTGCGATAGCCTTTTGCCATATAGGTATGTATCGCGGGTTCGTTTTCTTTCCCAGTAAGTATTTAAGGCTTGTTACACCCACGGCCGATAATTCTCTTTCGATGAAAGATATCATTAACGACGCCAGCCCTATTCTTCTGACTTTCTCCCTCACATACATTTCAGTTATTTCGCCCATTAGATTTCGATAGCAAAAGGACTGGAAATATTGGGCACACGCAAACCCAACAGGTATGCCATCCAGTGTACCTAACACAACCAATTCTTTTGAGTCTGTCAATCGTTTACGAACTTCTTCTTCATCCATGAGGACGCCGTTAAAATCATAATTCAGCTTCATTAAAAACTCAGCATCTTCACTAACTGCCCGTCTGAACACGATTTCCTGATTCATCCATCCACCTCTGTACCAGATCCCTTAACAATAACGCATCTAAAGCGTTCAACCCCCGGGTACTTCTCTCCTAGACTATGTATGGCAAAACCTAAGCTTTAGTGCCATCGCCATACACACACAAAGACAACAGTTCAATAATTGAATTCCTTAATGACAGATGGAGGTCTTCTTCGAGGACAACTAAAATTCCCATATTAATTGCCGTCCGCCTATGACGTGGTAGTGGATATGATATATTTCTTGCTGTCCGTGAACTCCAGTGTTCGTGACGACACGGAATCCTGTTTTATCAATGTTTAAGATTTTCGCAACCTGTTGTATCCCAAGATGGATTTTCATTATGTATTCCTGATCTTCTTCCTTAATATCAAGCACATTCCTGATATGCTTCTTGGGAACAACAAGGACATGTGCATTCGTCACAGAATGCAGTCCATAAAAGGATATAACGTGGTCATCCTCGTAAATAATCTGAGCTGGCTCTTGCCGATCAATGATTCTACAAAAAACGCAACTGTTCTCTATCATAACCTGCCCCTTTCAGACTTAGCTTCGCTCTAGGTCTCATGTGAATATAATAAAATCCCATCTCTTCTGTTCCAGCCAGTCTTGGTCCAGAAGTGTTTGCCAATCTCGTTATCGGCAATGACCAAGATATGGCATCTATGTATGCCTTCTTCGCTCAGCCTGGATAAACTGCGCTTGACCAGCTCTTGAGCAAGCTTCCTTCCCCGAAAATCCTGATCCACAGCAACATGGTAAAGATAGCCCCGGCGTCCGTCATGTCCGCACATAACGGTCCCGATAATTCTATTCTCATCTATACATACGAAGCTCATGCCTGGATTCCGCCGCAGATAATAATCAATAGCTTCTTCAGAGTCAGCCTCGCTAATAGCCAACCCCTCTGTTCTATTCCATAGTTCGATTAAGGAAGGATAATCTTCGGCTACCATTTCTCTGATCTCATGCATCGTTGACATCCCTTTCACAACAATATCGTCAGTCTGCTGGACTTCCATTCATTTGGAATTAGCTTCAAGCACGTAACTCCCATGCTCAATCTTGAAGAGGTCTATACGTTGCCTCTGTCTTTATACTTTCTTCTTCTCTTGCAGCTTATGATATCTATACCGTGCAGTTAACAGTGACAACACCATGCCAACTATTAATATTATAGCTTGAAAATTAATGTTTCCCTCGTTTATATAACTAGTAACAAGCTCGAATACGCCATACAAAATAAACAAAACGATGAACAACATAATAAATTTCCATACACCCAGCATGCTGATCACCCTTTAACCGGTTAATTTTACGGTATATAGTCCTTTCACACTCCCGTGTGTATCATGCATGACCGATCCCTTATGCCAGCCAACCCGACCATACATCAAAGCGATTACCGTTCAAATCGTAAAATCGGAAGTTCTTTCGGTTGCCATCATATAACTTGATTTCCGAGACGCTTACCCCTCTTTCTTTCAGGGTTTCATAGGTTTCTTCTATGTTGTCTGATCTGTAAGTGAGTATATGCATGTCATAGTTCTCACCTTCCCAATGATCCGTTCTGTAGGTGAGCTTCACGTCTTCTGGATTATTTACAGTTACCAGCATGATCTCCGGACCATAACCCAAATCAAAGCTATAACCCGTCCAATGAAAGCCAAGCTTCTCCTGGTACCATTTAATGGATTCTTCCCGGTCAACTACAGGCAAATAAACACTATCAATATGACCTACGATATTCTTCATCTCAATGGCCTCCTCAAATCAAGTCTATTAAAGATCATTTTCTTTTCTTCCATTATGTAATTTTAGACGGGTTCGGTCTTGTCTATGTCCATCGGTACCTCTGCACAACTTCTCCTGCATTCGTGTTCCTACTACTGGGGCTTTGAATTATTCGCATTCCAGTTATCTTCATCTCTCTTGCAGTTCTCTTGATTAGCGACTCAAATTCTGCAAGGGCTAAATATATCACACCCATGATGAAGGCTATCCAACTCAGTACCAGCGGACCGTTACCCACGGTGTCCAACATGGTTTCAAACAACTCCTGATTCCAAGATGTCAAACCAGATCCAATGATGGCCGCCGCTATACACAGCAGTGCTATGCCTGCAGATCTTTTATTCATCTTCACCTCCTGTTCTCCTTCGCATAATCCTACCGTCTGAAGCCAAAATGCCCCACCCTTAGAGAGCTCTTATCTCTAGGCTGGGGCGAGTGTCGTCCGAGCTTCTTCCATGATTATACATCTAACACGTTTACGACGATAGCTCTGCTGCGAGTTATCCCGCAACATTTCACATCTTCAAGATGTCCTCGCTATCCAATTAACTGATATATACCAATTCCAACGATAACAGCCCCGAGGATAGCCCCGGTAACTTTAAGATATATGGAAAACAAGCGATCTGCGTCACTGGTGTCGGCCGCTGGGACTTCACCGAAGTGTATTGTTATCCATTGCGGGTCATATCGTTTCGTGTTCCGGTCAAATGACCATTCCCATGATTTTTCAACCCTGCTGAACACGTCTCCTATGCTGTTATTGTCTTCTTTGAGGCTCCTTGCTTTGTTCCTTGTTCGCCAACCAATACATCGGAACGTAGCTTAAGACCATAATCATAAACATAAACTTGCAGAACACAAAGATAGGGTTAAACTGAGTACTATCCGTCAGCATCATATAAGTTTCTTGCAGGATATGCTCTGGTCTTGTTAAGACATCCCAGCTGTTCCAGCGAACAAACCGGCCAATGTAAACACCGAAACTGCTCAGCACCAATATAGCCATAGCAGCGATCCAACCCATAATTTTACCGTAAGATTTTCTGATTAGCATCTGAATTGAATTCAAAGAATACCAAGTTAACAATAGGCCAACAAGCGCAACAAAAAACAAGGTAAATAAGTGCTGCCAGAATTCCATATCTACCCAAAAGCGTTGTGTCGGATCGTAGCTGTAATGAATGAAGATGTGCAGCAATTCGGTTACAAGATAAGGGGAATTGGGGAAGAATAACAGCCAAATCAGGCTCACTATACTGACCAACATTATACGAACCAGCTTAACTGAAACCAGGTATACAGCATCTAGAATTATGGCAAGCAATACAGGTACCCACGCCAAGAAGATATCCCAATATAAAAACAAATACGGTCTTTCGCCCAATTGCTGAATACCATGAACATTCATTAAACAAATCACAGTAGCAATTCCTAGCAAGATAAGTCCTTTGATTTTGTTAGAATAATTAAGTTTAAGGAATTCCTGCATTTCAGCCTCCTTTATTGGAGCTTATATATTGGCTGCTCTATATTTCTTTTTCATAGAACGGCAAATCATCTCATCCACTTAATGCCGCTAGGAACAATCCGCATGCTTATAGCAGCGAAATACCCTTTTAACAAATCCCTTTGCCTGCTCTTCTTTAATTGGCCAGCCAAAATGATCTTCCATTGAATAGTGTTTACTCATAATAAGTCACCTCGAAGTGTCCTAGTTCAAAGCTTCTTTATCATATGTATATCTAAGGGTTCCAGTCTAAATAATTCTTCGTCTATTTCCTCAGTTAATTCACCGCCGTTACCTCTGTAAAAACTTACTGCCGATTCCGTTTCGGTTGATGAAATATATAAACGGGCTGCTCCTCGTCTTCTGGCTTCTTGACTGATATCATTCATTAATCGTGTCCCTATCCCTTGCCTTCTGTATGTCTTGGACACATACATGAGATCAACCTGCAGCTGATCTTTCTTTTTCCCCCTAAACTTATGGCCAAGCACCGCAAACCCTACCAGAATATCCTTATCAAAGGCTCCAAAGGCTTTGCCGCCGAGTTCTAGTTCAAGCTTGTATCTGTTAATCATCTCTCTAGCTTGGTCCCTGTCCCAATTCGGGCACTGATGTCCTGCAGGCACTTTAACAACGTCTCCGTACTGCAGCTCATAGATAAAATCAATATATTCCGACCGGTCGATCTCAACCAGCTTCTCGGCATCGCCGATAGTAAGCTCTCTAAAGATAATCATTCATTAATACACTCCCGTGTTCATCAGGCTCTATAGATCCCGTGATTAAGCGAAATACCATAGTATCTCCACCGATTAGATTAGCTTCTTCTTTGAAGTAATCTACGAATTTCTTAGAGTTTCCAACGTAGTTGCGGTGTTAGAGAATGGTCGTGCTTTCTTTATAATCTCACAATTATCCGATGCTTTTGCACATGAACATCAATCTATCAATCTCCTGAAAACCATTCTTTTTATAGAAGTATTCCGCAGGAATTCCCTTGTCCGTAAGCAGCGTTATTCTTTTAATGCCTGTACCCACTAAGTTAAGTTCAAGATAGTTCAATAATTCTGTTCCCAGTCCATTCCCTTGGCTTCTCTTACTAACACACATTTCATTAATAAAAAACTCATCCCCGCTCCACCACCTCTTACAGACACCAAAAATAAACCCCCTAATTTCTGCACCTTCTTCGGCAACAACTCCGATGAACCCAGGAGTATTCGTATAATCAGATAAATACTTCTCTGCAATGTCGGTTAACCAATTATCGTTCCATGGTTCTTGATTAAAAACATCTATAAACAATTCCGTACAACCTGATATATCCTTATCTAAATAGAATCTTATATTCATAATAAAACGCCTTCTTTCATGTTTATCCAACTTGTCCTTGGAACGATTAGGATTATGAAGTTTACACGTCAGCTGAAATAGTGTAACTCCCCCAACTGCTTTAACACTATCCTCTCCCCAGCGTGTAAACACCGTTATCAGAAGCCAACGCTTTGCTTGAATTTTCTCGAGCTATCATTCTTTAGTCCAGTTCTTCACAAAATTCATTTGGTCCTTTGTAAATTTATATCCACGATTCTCATAAAACCTGTGGGCACTCTTACGGCTTGGATGGGATAACAACTTTATTCCAGCATATCCGTTATCTCTGGCCCATTCTTCAAGACGATCCATTAACCTGCTGCCAATACCCATACTTCTGTATTCTTCTTTTACAACAAAACCTAATATATTTATTAGCGAGTCGGAAAACAGCAATTCATAAGGACTTCCATGAATATATCCTAATACCTCGTCGTTATGTTCATACACAAAGATAATATCTTTAGTTCGGCTACAAATGATTTCAATTTTTTCTTTTACCCTCCCTTCAGAAAAAAGCTTCAAACTAGAGTTAAAGTCTTGATTTAACATATAAATATTATGATAATCGTTCACATGAATCTCTCTGATTCTTCCTTCTATCATCTATTGCATCTCATCTCTTAGAAAATTACTCTTACGATAAATGATTACTGACCATGATTAAGACTGTATAGATCTGTGCATGCTTGACACGTTAACTCGCTCGCCCCCCCAGTCTATGGGGACAGAGGGAATCAGTAGCAGTACGATACGTAAATTCGATATTTTGTGATGAATATGCCTTATTTCATGAAGCGTTATTGATCCGGTATATGAAATAAATTACAAAAGCAGTCACAATAATGAAATTTATACTAAGAACAGTTATCCCAATAATCACTTTTTTTCTCTTGTTATCTCTTCCACTTTGTAAAATCCTTTGATCGAATGCCGCAACATTACCACATAAAATAAAGATAGCGGTACAAAGGGCCATGATTATGGCGTATGTATGCGAGGACATTTTCTCGTCAATGTACGGGACATAACATATAAATACGAATACTAAAGCGACTAGGCCCAAAACCACACTGACCTGTCCGAGTTTAGATAGTTTTAAGAAGTCTTCTGTGGTTTTTATACGTAAATGCATATTTTATTCCTCTCGAACTTGACTTAGCTGGGGTGCGACAGCGACCCAAGGCGTTATCTTATTACTCATTGATCTCCCACTGTGGATTTCAAACAATTTCCCAAATGTGCCTGTCTGGATCCTGGAAGTATCCTGAATATCCTCGCCTACTGCTTACTAGATTAATAAATGGCCTCAATAACCCTGCTCGCAAGACCAAAGGGCGTAGTAGCGACGTGCAAATCAATACAGTGTTAGCTGCTATCATTAGCTTTTCGTCTCAATACCCTCTGTATTGAGGCAGCTTTAAATCAGGAAATTCATTGACTTCTATTAAGTTGTGATCCGGATCTTTAATATAAAAATCTCTATAGGGTCCATTCTCTCCTGTTCCATATTCATTAATTTCCGTTACGCTTAACCCTTTCCATCTCAATGAATCGTAAAATGCTTCAAAGTTAGATGTCTTAAAACTAATCACTGGTGTTTCCTGGTTGTCAGCTATAAAAAATAGTGATTGAGGCACTTCACTTTTCTTTAAGAATAATAATGGCCCTTGAGGCAATTTAAGATTGGCGGAGTCTTCTTGTTCCCAAATAACTTTGTAACCGAATACATCAACATACCATTCAACTGATCTTCTAATATTCGTACACGGGAGATAAATCTGTACGACTTCATTTATAAAATGCAAAGCAGCCACTCCTATTAACTAGAGTTTTCCTTACCGTTCTCATCCAACATGCCGTATGCATGAATTTATCGCTATCTGTTCACACAAAAACACACCTGGTACACCTTTGGAAATAAAGGTTAACATAATGTACGAACCCCAGATTGTTCCCTAATCCCACTTCTCAGCCAATTGCCTCTGCTGATCGAGGGCCGATAGGCCCGATGCGTGGTGCTGTGTTATATGAAGTCAGCCTCTTCTTCCAAAAGGCCACAACTGTTTTTTGCGCTTAAAGATACTTTTTGAATGCTTTACTAGACTCCCCATCATATCCTAACTTATCGTAAAAGCCATGTGCTTCAATTCTTGAAGCGCCGCTCGTAAGAAAAATCTTAATACAATTCTTCTCCCTACATATGCCTTCTATAAATCTCATTAACTCAGAACCGTACCCTTTTCCTTGTTCCTCTCTTCTAACGATCACTCTTTCAACAACACCAAACGATCTGGACTCCACTAGAGCGTCCATGCAAAGATGTAAATGAGCCGTCCCAACAATATCACCCTCCAATTCGTAAACAAAGAGGAAACTATTCGGATTTTCCTTTACTTCATTTATTCTATCCTCCGACACTCTTATCATAGGATTATTAGGTAATAGCTCTTTATACAAATTTTCAAGCTTTTTTGCATCATTGACTTCCGCTTCACGAATCATAATATCTCTCCTTCTCTCCAACTGCTTTCTTGTAATGCTTGTATTCACCAACTCCCACAGCTTAAGCTGTTGTACGATCCGCATAGGATCGGGTCGCCGGATCGCAGACCTAACCAGTACAGGGTTGTCCGCTGACTCGGCTGCTCTTGGAACTGCTTCTCGCGAACCGAGCGGCGAATGCCCCGATGTGTTAGTGGTGTTATGCGGTGCCTAAGTCTTCTCAATTCAAATTCAATATCCTAAATCTCTAAAAATTATCTGAAGCTTATTAATTGAAGCACCTGATTTTTGAAATCCAATACTTCTCTTTATTGTCCTTAAATAATTCCTTGATCGACTTTATGTATTAATTCTTCAGTCAGTCTTCTAACTTCATTTATGTTTCTAGTGTAATATTTAAATATTGGTTCATTCCAAGATTCAACCTGTAATTTCATATCCTCGCTGTATACAACTAATATCAAGCAATATTGTCCTTCATGGTTAAATCCTGGATACCATCCCAGATCGATAATTCTACTTCTTTTCAGATTTATAATTTGTAAAATGTCTTCATTGAACTCCCATTTGTGCACATAATCATCATGATCAAACAAATCTGGATCTACTTCAGTAAAAATATTACGTTCAATAATCCATTCACCCGATAAATCAAATTGAATTACTGGTAATGTCATATATTTTTCTTCCTTTATGTTCATCATCCTAACAGGTATCTCAGCTACTCTCGCCTCTTTGACAAAGCAACCATCAGGAACCTACTTGTCTATTCTCGAATTCATCTAAGCTTAATCCATTTCTCAGTTTCCATTCTTTTCTGCCATTCATCGAACTGTTTCTGACAATAGCTGCTGCTGCAGAAGGAGATTTAAAATCAACATCCTTACATAATTTAAAATAGCTCTCATTCTCTGAGGCTACGAAAAACCCTTCTTCCTCGAGTTGCCTTCGTAGCTTTGCATAATTATGACTAGCAAAGCTACTTACATGATCTTTTCTAATGTACGAGCCTGTTAATAGCCTATATGTTCCTTCTACTATCATAAGCTTTGCTTGTTTAGCATTCTCACCTTTACCTCCAGGAACACTCATATAAAAAACGTCGCTTTCTTTTTTGCTGTTATCTGTGTTTTGAGGGTCCATTTGAGTCTTTGTAAAATCTATGATCCCTAAGTTATTAAGCACAAAGATAATGTTCTCATTAAAATCACTCATGTCATCGCATTCAGAAACAGGCAATTTTGAACCTGGTGGCGTGATTCCGTTAGTGGTCTCTATAGTTGTCTTATTTTTGAGAGCTACTTCATAAAGTTCTTTTTCAAGGTATCTAACATGTGCCTTTGTTAAATTAGCATCTTTACTGATAAATACTACAAAATCATTCCACCAATCTTTTTGCTTAAACTGTTCTGCTATTCGTTTATTTACTTCATCCGCTTCTCCAATGTAAATCTTCTTTTGATAAGAATCTTCTATTTCAGAGATCAATATGTAAATTCCTGGGGAAGCCAATTCTTCAATGCTTTGAAGTATTTGAACATGTTTCCTCTGGCCAATATATGCTTTACCTGTCCAATTGCTAAGCTCGGCTGTTTTTAAACTCTTATATTTCTCTCCCATAATGTAAAGCTTGTGTCCGCCTGAATCCTCTTCCTCGAAATGCCTCGAGCAGATCGAGCGACGAATGCCCCGAAGCTGGTACACTGTGTTATCGGATGCCCTGCCTTCTTCGAGTCTACTTATAAAAATAAGTCATTAATTCCTCGTCATATCCTTGATCTCTATATTCTAAAGCATTTTTCTCTATTCCATATGTTTCAAACCCTAGTTTCTTATAAAGATCTATTGCCGCTTGGTTTGTAGTTACAGCACCTAGATTTATTTGTTTCAAGCCTTCTATTTCTTTTCCTCTATTAATTACTTCCTTTAATAGTTCTTTAGCAATCCCCTTGCCCCGATATTCCGGTGAGACATAGACTCCCCAAATCATTCCTTTATGTTTAAGTTTTATTCCTTGTTCTCTTCTAAATCCGACCATTCCAGCAGCTTGGTCTCTCTCTGTAAAAGCCATCAGTATATAATTGTCACTCTCGTTTTGTATTCTCTTTACAACTTCAGATATCGGAGTTTTCACGGAATCTTCGTATGTTGCTCCAAATGCTTCAGGATTCGTCTTTAATGCTTCCAGCCTCAACTTCCAATACAATTCAACGTCTTCTTGTTTTATTTCTTTGATATAAAACATCTATAAAATTCCTCTCGATAATATTATGGTATTGCAAGGGTTTCCGATAACGTGCATGTATTCAC
>NZ_JAKGAO010000027.1 GCF_021532315.1 Paenibacillus tarimensis | reverse complement strand
GAGAGTGTGTTCGGCCAAATCAAAAATAACCGGGGTTTCCGACGTTTCCTGCTTCGAGGCTTACAAAAAGTAAGTCTAGAGGTCGGGTGGCTTTCGCTTGCCCACAATTTGCTCAAGAAAGCCGCAATTGATCGAAAACAGAGAATGGCGCCACGGGGATAAGACCCTGTGACGCCATTCTTACTGTTAATACGATGATTATGGGGCTCAAAGGTCAAATTTAATGAACCTTTTGAGTCAGCCTCTTTTGTTTTGCAAGAACACCTCGGGCCTTTGAAATATTAATTGAACTGTCTGCCGACACAAAGTAAAATGGCAACAATACATATGATTAAAGAGGGACTCATCACACAGCGAAGAGTGCCGTATTGTTCTGTATGTATCTTGATCGATGGTTCATGTCGATCGTTTGCTCGCTGATTGTGCTGCTTAATGGAGTATATGTCATCAGAAAGTTGGCTTCGATAGATATATCGGTTATTGGGGAGGCGGCTTTCAATCAGTTCAAAACGACCATGCTGATCCATGTATCCGGCCTTTCGGGTGAGATGCAGCTGGCTGCGGAACGGACGAGCCAAAATGCAGACAGCGGGCTTGAGCTGGTCAGTCAGCGGCGGGAGAAGTCATCCAAGGCGGTAACCCATACCACTGCGGCAGCCGGAGACAGGCGAGCTTTTCCAGACCATTAACGGACATCTGCATGTCGTGAAGACGAAGATTGGCTCTGTCCATAACAATGTGGAAGACATCCTCTCAGCCAACACCAGGATTAATGAAGCCATCACGACGATTTCGGCTGTCTCCGAGGAGACTTTGGCAAGTACGGAGGAAGCAACCTCCGTCATGGAGCAGTATGCCGCAGAAGCGCAGCGGGCCAAGGGCTTTGTCGAGGAGCTGCTTCATACTTCTAAGGAGATGAAGAGGCTGAACATCCGCCAGTAGAGCGAAATTAGTACAAGGAGGCTGTAATTATTTCGAAAAAAGCAGTAATAGTAAATACTTTGTCGATTCTTGTCGGTGCAGTCGCCGTATATTTATATACAATCAGTACGCCCATAAAAGTGGATGCGGAGAGAGCCGCGGTAAGCTTTATTGCCAATGATCCTTCCTCCACCGAGCCGACGACGATCAAAATTAAGGGAACATTATACAGGCCGTTATTTAAACAACACAAATTTATAGGTACGATCACGATTGATGGCTTTGAGTTTACGAAAACCAACCCCACATTTGATCTCTTTGTCAATCAGCGTGATGGTGGGATCAATATGGGGGTATTAGCTTATTATTTGTCAAAGAAGCCGCATACGATTAATTACTCGGGCTTCATGTATTTTGATAAAGATTTCGAAATGATCAATATAGCATCAGAAGCCAGTTGGAGAGGCGGTACCGAACCAGGTAATCTATTTATTGTTACGGCAGAGAATTACGAACAAGCCATTCAGGTACAAAATCAGATGAGGGAACAATTTAATGATGACAAGTCTTTTGTACCCTGAGCTATAAACAATAATTTCTCCGCATCATAGAAACAAAAGAGAAACCTTCCCTTAGGTAACGACATTACCAAGGAAAGGTTTCTTTTCGCTGCGGCAGAGATCGCTTTTGTCACACACAAGAACAGGGGTGTCTCAAGCCATCTTCCGATGGCTTATGAGACACCCCTGCGTTAGCATTTCACTACATATTGTTGATCATTTGACGCAGAACAGTCTGCAGGATACCGCCGTTGCGGTAGTAATCCACATCCACCATCGAGTCCAGACGTACCGTTACTGTGAACTCGAAGGTTGTGCCGTCCTCGCGGGTTGCCTTCACGGTTACCTTCTCACCCGGCTGTACCTGGTTGGACAGACCGATGATATCGAAGGTTTCCGTTCCGTTGATGCCCAGAGTGGACCAGCCTTGACCCTCCTGGAACTGCAGCGGCAGAACGCCCATGCCGACCAGGTTGGAGCGGTGAATCCGCTCGAAGCTCTCTGCGATGACCGCTTTGACGCCCAGCAGGAAGGTTCCCTTCGCCGCCCAGTCACGGGAGCTGCCTGTGCCGTATTCCTTGCCGGCGATGACAACGAGGTTCGTGCCGTCCGCCTGATACTTCATCGAAGCATCATAGATGGACATCACTTCGCCAGTCGGCAGGTACTTCGTAACGCCGCCCTCAGTGCCAGGCGCAACCTGGTTGCGGATCCGGATGTTGGCGAACGTACCGCGCATCATCACTTCGTGATGGCCGCGGCGGGAGCCGTACGAGTTGAAGTCCTTCTTCTCGACGCCGTGAGCGAGCAGGTATTCGCCCGCCGGGCTGTCCGGCTTGATGTTGCCTGCAGGCGAGATATGGTCCGTCGTGACGGAATCGCCGAGCAGCGCCATTGCCTTCGCGCCTTTGATATCCTCGATATCGGCAACGCCGTCCGTAACATTCTCGAAGAACGGCGGATTGGCGATGTAAGTGGACTTCTTATCCCACTCGTATGATTCGCCTTCTGGTACCGGGATCGTATTCCAGCGCTCGTTCTGAGTGAAGACATGCTCATATTTGGCACGGAACATATCCGGTGTCAGGGACGCTTGCGTTGCCTCTGCAATTTCAGCATTAGTCGGCCAGATATCCTTCAGATAAACCGGCTGACCGCTTGGATCATGACCGATCGGGTCATTCGCCAGATCGATGTTCACTGTACCGGCAAGCGCATAAGCGACGACGAGCGGCGGAGATGCCAGGTAGTTCGCTTTCACCTGGGCATGCACGCGGCCTTCGAAGTTCCGGTTACCCGACAGGACAGCCGCTACCGTCATATCGTTGTCGGCGATTGCCTGGCTGACTTCGTCAGGCAGCGGGCCGGAGTTGCCGATACAGGTTGCGCAGCCATAGCCCGCGACATGGAAGCCGAGCTTCTCAAGCGGCTCAAGCAGGCCGGCTTTGAGCAGGTAGTCGGTTACGACAAGGGAGCCAGGCGTAAGCGAGCTCTTCACGTACTCCGGCTTCACAAGGCCGCGCTCAACAGCCTTTTTTGCCACAAGGCCGGCACCCAGCATTACAGTCGGGTTAGAGGTGTTCGTACAGCTGGTGATTGCAGCAATAACAACTGCGCCAGTACCCATTTTGCTCGTTTTGCCGTTCGGGTGCTTCACTTCAACGACTTCTTCAATCTTGTCGTCGGAGAGGCCGTATCCGCCCTTCTCAATCGGTGTGCGGATAATATTATTGAACGCTTCCTTCATGTTCGTCAGCTCGATGCGGTCCTGCGGACGCTTCGGTCCAGCAAGGCTCGGTACGATCGTGGACAGATCCAGCTCGATTACATCGGTGAAGACCGGATCTGGCGTTTCATCGGTGCGGAACATGTTCTGCGCCTTGTAGTAAGCTTCGACCAGCTCAATCTGCTCTTCGCTGCGGCCGGTTTGGCGCATGAAATCAAGAGTAATGGCATCAACCGGGAAGAAGCCGACGGTTGCGCCGTATTCCGGTGCCATATTGGCAACCGTTGCACGGTCAGGCAGGCTGATGTTGGACAGACCAGGCCCGAAGAATTCGACAAACTTGCCGACAACGCCCTTCTTGCGGAGGATTTCCGTGACGGTCAGCGCAAGGTCAGTAGCCGTCGAGCCTTCTGCCAGTCTGCCGGTCAGCTTGAAGCCGATAACCTCAGGTGTGACAAAATAGAGCGGCTGTCCCAGCATGCCGGCTTCCGCCTCGATACCGCCTACGCCCCATCCGACAACGCCAAGACCGTTGATCATGGTGGTGTGGGAGTCCGTACCTACGAGGGAGTCCGGGAACACAACGGTTTCGTCGTCAATAGTCTTGGTGGCAGCTACCGAAGCCAGATACTCCAGGTTAACCTGGTGGACGATACCGGTTGCAGGAGGAACGGCACGGAAGTTGTCAAATGCAGTCTGTGCCCAGCGCAGGAAGCGGTAGCGCTCGCCATTGCGTTCAAATTCAATACGTTCATTATATTCAAGCGCATCCGGCGTACCGAACGCGTCAACCATTACCGAGTGGTCGATAACCAGATCGACAGGAACGAGCGGGTTGATTTTCTTCGGATCGCCGCCTGCCTTCTTAACGGTATCGCGCATAGCTGCGAGGTCCACGACAACTGGAACACCAGTGAAGTCCTGCAGTACGATACGGGCAGGAATGAATGGAATTTCCTTATCCTCGCGGCCGTTCGCCCAGCCTGTAAGCTGCTTCACATGGTCAGCGGTAATCGCACGGCCGTCGAATTGCCGGATAGCTGCCTCAAGCAGTACTTTAATGGAGAAGGGGAGTTTGGAAATCGGACCGAGGCCCTGCTCCTCGAGACCGTCCAGCCTGTAGTAAGCATACTGCTTGCCTTCGACCTGAAGGTTCGAGCGGACCGAGTAGTGGTCTTGTTTTGCCATGGTTTGAAAACGCCTCCTTAGAATATGTTCAGGTAAGCCTGCTCGCGATCCTGCATAAACCGGTCCCACAAGGGAAGGGAGATGGATTATGCTTCCCTTTGTTTCACAGAGTGAAACACGATTTCAAAATCGCTCATGATATAAGTATATCGTTTTTTAGGTGCAGTAGTAAAGAGCGATTTTCTTCATGGGACTGCCTGTTTCTTCATATAATTGAACCATTGTTCGCCGTCCGCTGCAACCTGCGGAGCGGCGGGCGTGAGCAGCAGCTGGTCCAGCCGACTACCGGGGAACAGCAGCTTCAAAGGAGGTTCTCGCATGCCTGCAAAACAGGTTAAGGCACCGGAGAATGATAGATTGAAGGGCTGGAAGGCCGCCGTTTATGAATATGTTAAGCTTGTCAATCAGGCGGGTATCGAGCCGCTCCGCAGTGATGCGGAGCAGCTGATTGCCGATCTGGCTTGTCTGCAGCGCATCGAGCTGATGCGTACAAGGGTCCGGCAGCGGGAGCAGCAGCGCGGGGCTGACGCGATGCGGCAGGAGACACGTGTAAGGCTGCTAGGCATACAAGAACAGCCGCAGGGGCTCTCAGTTGACCTGGAGCGCTGGATCAAGCGGCTCATCCGCCAGGGGTCTGCCGTCTATACGGAGGAGCGGGTGGAGCAGGAGCGGCTGCTCCTGGAAGGCAGCCAGGACAGCTGGCAGATTACCAGGGTTGAGCCATCGCAGGGTGAAAGGATAGCGAAGGAGGCAGGCGTACAGGCCGACAGGGGCCCTGGGACATCGCGAAGCACAGCGGCTGCAGTGCATGGACACAGCCAGGAGTCTCCAAACGGCCAGCGGACCGGACAGCATATAACGGGAGCGCCGGAGCGTCACTGGCATTCGGGGACCCGGTGGGAAACAGGCGATATGCCGGCTAAGCCCTTGGCTTTACCTTATATTAATTATGAACTGCTGCATGATTTCAATAACCGGGACCCGGAAATCCCTTACCGCCGGGATTTGGCAGCCGCATATGCCGACAGATGGTGGAATGAATCCAATCCTGCTTATGAGCTGTTTGACGTTAACTGTACCAATTACGTATCCCAGTGTGTCTTTGCAGGCCATGCCCCGATGAACTATACTGGTAGAAGAGAATCGGGCTGGTGGTATAAGGGCCGGATGGACGGCAGAGAATGGTGGAGCTACAGCTGGTCGGTGTCGAATGCGCTTGCCGGCTACCTGTCCGGTGACAGGCTGCAAGGACTCAGGGCTGAAGTAGTGCGCTCACCGGAGCAGCTGCAGCTGGGCGATGTAATCGCTTATGACTGGGACGGCAGCGGCCGGTACGGGCACAGCACGATTGTGACCGCATTTGACCGTCAGGGGATGCCGCTTGTGAATGCCAACACCGTCTCAAGCCGCCACCGCTACTGGGATTACAAGGATTCCCACGCCTGGTCGGAAGCCACCCGTTATCGCTTCTTCCACATAGCAGACTATTTCTAAAGCGCCAATTCTTGATGAGAGGCCGCATGCATGGGATAGGAACGAAGTGGATATTTTACTAACCGGAGGACCATCATGGGGGAGAAAATAAAGGTTGGACTGCTGTACGGCGGCAAGTCGGGCGAGCATGAGGTTTCGCTGCAGACAGCGCTGGCGGTGATGAAAGCATTTGATTATACCAAGTACGAAATTAAACCTTTCTATATTACCAAGCAAGGAGAATGGCGTTCGGGTGCACCGCTGCTGCAGGCTCCTGAGGAGGTTGCGCAGCTCCGTTTCGGGGAAAGCGGCACAGATAATGCGCTTGTGCCGCTGTTTACCGGCCTAACGGAGAAAGCAGGGAACGATCGGACAGCTGTATCAGGTGTAGATGTTATGTTCCCGCTGCTGCACGGCACATTTGGCGAGGATGGCACGGTCCAGGGACTGCTGGAGATGGCCAATCTGCCTTATGTCGGCGCAGGGGTACTGGCCAGTGCGGTCGGTATGGACAAAATCATGATGAAAAAGGTGTTCGCCCAGGAAGGGATTCCGCAGTGCGCTTACCGGTACTTCAACCGGACGCAGTGGCAGAAGGACCCCCATTTCTTCGTGATGGAAGTGGAAGTGTCGCTAGGCTATCCCTGCTTTATCAAGCCGGCTAATCTTGGTTCAAGCGTAGGGATTTCCAAGGCGAAGAACCGTGAGGAACTGTTAAAGGCGATTGACTATGCATTCCGCTTCGACCGTAAGGTTATCGTGGAAGAATTCGTGGATGCGCGAGAGATTGAAGTCAGTGTACTCGGCAATGACGAGCCCCGCGCATCGGTGCCGGGCGAGGTTGTGTCGTCGGGTGACTTCTATGATTATAACGCCAAGTATATTGACGGAAAATCGGTCATGCAGATTCCCGCACAGCTGCCTGATGAAACGGCGGAAGCTGTTCGTGAGATGGCAGTCCGCGCTTTCCTGGCGATTGACGGGTCCGGCTTGTCCCGTGTGGACTTCTTCATGCGTAAGGAAGACGGGAAGCTGCTGATCAACGAAGTGAATACGATGCCGGGCTTTACGCCGTTCAGCATGTATCCGCTGATGTGGAAGGAAACGGGGCTCTCGTATCAGGAGCTGCTGGATAAGCTGATTCAGCTGGCGCTCGAACGCCATGCCGAGAAGCAGCAAATCGATTATACCGGCGGCACGGAATAAGCAAACAGGGCCGGACGCACTTAGGGAAGTGCGGTCCGGTTTCCGTTTAATGGCACTTATTATCCAAGGGAGGCGACAGGTATGGGATTCGAAACGGAGTTTAACTCGGTATGCAAGTTTAAGTCTGAGCAGGAGTTGTACGAGCTGCTGGAATACGGCAAGGGCAAGATGGTCAAGAGCGGCTTCCGCGTCTTTCCGACCGGGCAGAAGGTCATTGCGTACGCGCCAGACAATCAGGCCATCGCTATCGTGAAAATTTCGGCCTCCATTGCCGAGATCAACTTTCAGGGTGAGGAAGTGACCCAGGTGGAGATGCAGCTGGTCCGCAAGCTGACCGAGGAGGAAGCGCGGGTTCAGACGGCGCTGGCGTACGAGATGTTCTTCGGGGATCGCTCATGATCGTCCGCTTCGGCTTCGTCGCGATGAGTGTCCTGCTTGAGAATGCATCACCGTCCCGAACGATGACATACGCAAACTTTACAAAACTGGCCGACCGGGAAGCGGCGCTTCGCAAGCTGGAGCGGATTACGGAAGAAAATTTGAAGAATGCGCTGCGTGTGCTCCGGCATGCGGCAGCCCACGACATAAGGATGTACCGGTTCTCCTCAAAAATCATCCCGCTGACCACCCATGAGGGGCTCAGTGACTGGGACCCTTACCGGAATGCAGATGTAAGAGAAGCCTTTGCCAAGGTGGGGGAGTTTGCGAGGGACAAGCATATGCGGGTGTCCTTCCACCCTGACCATTTCTGCGTGCTCAACACGCCAAAGCCGGATGTTCTGCAAAGCTCTATACGCGATATGAATTACCATATCCGGATGCTGGAGGCAATGGGGCTCGACGAGCGGGCCAAATGCAACATCCATGTCGGCGGCTCATACGGCGACAAATGCGTATCGGGTGACCGGTTTGTCGACCAATTCGGCGAGCTCGATGCCAAGCTGCGCAGCAGGGTAACGCTCGAGAACGATGATAAAACCTTTAATACGCAGGAGACCCTGGAGATTGCTGAGCGTGCCGGGGTGCCGATGGTATTGGATATTCACCATCATGCCGTGAACGACGGTGGGATTACCGAGGAGCAGCTGCTTGGCGATCTGTGGCCGCGCATCGTGCAGACATGGGAGCGTGAGAACGACCGGCTGGCCTCGACTGGCCAAAGGGATGGGGAACAGTCTGATGCCACCGTAATCCCGGATGAGCAACCGGCTGAAAGTGAGCTGTTCCTGCCGCCGAAGATTCACGCTTCGAGCCCGAAGAGCACGAAGGACCCGCGCGGTCATGCTGACCATGTCGACTATGAGCCGCTGCTCCGCTTCCTGCAAGGGGCTGCTTCCTCCTGCAAACGGCTGGACGTCATGCTGGAGGCCAAACGCAAGGACGAAGCGCTTATGCGCCTCATGGAAGATTTCCGGTCAGCTGAACAGCGGGGGGAAGCGGTCCGGGTGCTGGACGGTGCGACGATTGTGATACCAACCTGATGCGGGCAGGCTATGCTTGAATGATGAGATAAAATCCAGTACGTTGAACAAGAAGGGTTACATGTAACGCGTTATCGGTTTAAAGGGTATTAGAGGAGAACCAGGGCTTAAATGCCGGTACAGTTATCGTATTGCCGGGGTGCGGCAGGGTTTTCGTCAGACCGTGGACGTTATTCGTAAACACCGTCAGGGCTTCTTGGCGGTTTTTTTTCCCCAATAGGTGATACGGGCGGTAGCTGGTTGAAACAGCGGGCGGCTGGGGATGCTGGTAATAACGGCTGACTGTGCGCGGATATCCGAACTTGTCCGTACTTAGAAGGTGTGAGCATATGATTGAGATTATACTGCTGGTCCTGCTTGGACTGCTGGCTGCCGTATTCGGCAGTATAGTAGGTTTAGGCGGCGGAATTATTATTGTCCCTTCACTGATGCTGCTCGGTCCGGTTCTTACCGGCGGTGAAATCAGCCATGCAGCAGCGGTGGGGACCTCGTTGGCTGTGCTAATTGTCACAGCACTTGCCTCTACATTGTCGTATACCAAGAAGAAGCGGGTAGACTTCCGGATCGGCTGGATGCTCTTCATCAGCAGCGGCCCGGCAGCCATGCTTGGATCAGCCGTCACAGGACGGCTTCAGGGCGGTTGGTTCCAGCTTATGTTTGGCGTATTCATCCTCCTGATGGCTGGACTGCTGATTGCGCGGGATTATATTAAGCCATCGGCTAAGATCTGGCCTATCAGCAGAACGTATGTGGACCAGCAGGGACAGAGTCACGAGTACGGCTTTGCCCTCCTGCCCGGGCTGCTGGTGGGATTTGGTGTCGGGCTTGTGTCCGGTCTCTTCGGTATAGGGGGCGGTTCACTGTTTGTTCCGGTTATGGTCCTCTTATTCCGCTTTCCGCCGCATGTGGCGACGGCAACTTCAATGTTTGTCATATTTCTGTCATCCATACTGGGCAGCGGAGTTCATGCGGTCATCGGTGAAACGGACTGGAGACTGGTGCTGGCACTTATTCCTGGTGCATGGATTGGCGGGAAGGTTGGCGCCTACATAGCCGTCCGAATGTCAGGTAAAGGCTTGCTGTGGCTGCTGCGCGTAACCCTGTTTATTCTCTCGGCACAGCTGATTATTGAAGGCTTGACCCAAATTTAGGCGCTGCGGGCCGGGCTAAGAGGCGAAACTTGGCCATGCAGGAGACGTATACTAGTTAGTGAACGGTAGATTAGGTAGCGTGGATGATATAAACAGAAAGAAGTGATGATAAGTGAGTGATGAAGTTCAAGAACCAATCGTGGGACGGAAGAGCTTTGCAGCCGTCGCCATCAACTGCGCGGCGAAAGCGGGGGAATGGATAAAGACGAAGTTAGGCAGTTATGTGAGCCTCAATATGAAATTCTCGCAGCATGACCTGGTGACCGAAATAGATAAGGGTTCGGAGACGATGATCCGTAACCTGATCATGACGCATTTTCCGGATCACTCTTTTCTGGGTGAAGAAGGGGTAGAGCCTGGACCAAACGCCTCTCTGGAAGCGCTTGACAATGTAAAGGAGGCTGAGTATCTGTGGATTGTTGATCCGATCGACGGTACGACGAATTTCGTCCACGGCTTCCCGTTCTTTGTGGTATCCATAGCTTTGGCGTATAAGGGTGAAATCATACTTGGTGTTGTCTATGATCCTTCACGTGATGAGCTCTTCATCGCCGAGAAGGGCAAGGGAGCCTATGTGCACGGTCGCAGAATGCGGGTATCGCAGGAGAAGGCGGTACGTGAGAGTTTGCTGGCAACCGGATTCCCGGCCGACCATCAGCAGGCGCTGCCGCTGAATATGAAGCAGCTTCAGTACGTAGCTCCGAAAGCTCGTAATATCCGTGCTTCGGGTTCAGCCGCACTGCATATGGCTTATGTAGCTGCCGGCCGGCTGAGCGGCTTCTGGGAGATGGGACTTCACCCATGGGATCTGGCGGCAGGCTCACTGCTGATCCAGGAGTCCGGCGGAAGGGTAACCGGTCTGAACGGTGAGGAGTATCATCTGGGAATCAAGGATGTTGTTGCGACAAGCGGCAGTATCCATGACGAGCTGCTCACTCTGCTTCAGGAAGCGGGTAAATAGATAAAGCTTGTTGCTATTCGTTCCGGTTGATTCTTTGGGTAAAGGTGCAATATAAGCAGGGATGAACAGTTTCCGAGCTTGTCATCAAGGGAGTGATCGTTGATGAAGGAATCCGATAATCGGGAGAGTCAGGACATGGACCCGGAACAGGAGCAGGGTAGTGAACTGGAGCAAGAGCTGGCAGGCCGTCTGACTGATGGGCCTGTAGAGGAAGACAGGGACCGCGAAGCCCGCCTTAAAGCGAAGCTTTCGCCCAAATATGAGGTCCGGATTCAGTCCATGCATGACCCAATCGTAGAAGAGACCAAGCGGTTCCGCAGCATCGCCCGCGAGATCGACGACCGCTATGACCGCTATATGGAGCGGACAGAGCGGCAGAATGAACAGGACAATGAAGGCAAGTAACAAAACAAGGCGCTGCACATGCAGCGCCTTGTTTTGTTAATGAAGAGCGACAGGGAGCCTGGCTGGCTTAGAAGGAGGCGCCCTGACTTTAACTTAGCCAGCCTGTCTAGCCTTGGCGCCTTCGCGCTGCTCCTTGGCGGACTGCTGGGAATTGTCGCGGTCCTGGACGGCATGCGGCTGGGAACCGGTCTTTGCACCTTCGGACTGCTTGTCGTTCATCCGGCAGGAACCGTTCAGCACAGCACCGTCCAGTATGATTAGAGCCTTGGCTGCGACGTTGCCGTGCAGCTGGCCGGAAGAAGTGATGGTGAGCCTGCCGGTAGTCTGGATGTCTCCGTATACCTTGCCCGCAATCGTGACGTCCCGTGCTTCAATATTGGAGCGGGCCACGCCGCATTCCCCGATAATGACATCGCCTTTGCAGGTAATATCACCCCGGTATTCGCCCTCCACACGCAGTCCTGCTTCGCAGCTAATCTTGCCCTCTGCGACTGTGCCCTGGCCAATTAATGTGTCGGTTACCGAAAGCCGCTTGCTGGAATGGTCTTTGAACATGGTTAGTCCTCCTTTACTAGCCTGAGATATTTTAACGGGTTGACGGGCTCGTCGTGCTGCATGATTTCAAAATGAAGGTGAGGCCCGGTGCTGCGGCCGGTTGAGCCAAGCAGACCGATTTTCTCGCCCCGCACGACGCTTTCCCCTTCCTTCGCTTCTCGTTGGCTTAGATGCATATAGACCGTTTGGAGTCCTCTCCGGTGTTTAATGATAATATAATTGCCCTTGCCCGAATCGTAGCCGCTCTCCGTAACAGTTCCATCTGCAGCAGCGAAGACGGCGTCCCCGGTGCTGCCGGCGATATCAATCCCTGCGTGGAAGGTGGATTTACGGGTAAAGGGATCGGTCCGGTAGCCGAAGCCGGATGTCATACGCTTGGAGGTTGTGGGCCACCCGGTTGGAACGGCATTTGCCGCAGCCTGCCGGAGCTTAGCCTGCTTCAGCGAGTATTCCATAGCCTCTTCCATATCGTTAATCATGGCGGTCAGCTGCCGAAAATCCGGCTCATCGCCATTCAGCATGGCAATCATCTGATCTGCTGTTTCTCCAGCGGACGGCGGAGCAGCCGAGGGCAGGGAGGCTGCCGTTATGGAGGAAACGGCAGCTGCGGCTGCAGGGGGAAGAGCCGGTGCCGACGCGCCGGTAGGAGCTTCTCCTCCGTAAGTTTCGATGAAGCTCTTAAGCCGGCTCTCGAGCTCGTACAGATCCTGGAGCTTGGCCTTCATCTCCTCGGTATGCTCGGACAGCTCGGCAACATTTTCTTCCAGCTCTTCGATATGACTGTCCTTCTCTTCGACAGTTGCTTCCCAGGCGGATGACTGCTGCTCGAGCTGCTCTTCAAGCTCCCCGATCAGGTGGGCGGAGCGCATCTGTAGGGTGATAAAGCAGCCGGATACGGCAAGCAGGGCAGCGGCTGGGGCAGCAATCATGGAGCGTTTGGATACTTGAAACTGTTTGACATTTTTGTCTGCGCCACGAATAACCATCAGCGACCATTTGCCTGATCTGGCTCTTCTCAACATGCATCTCCTTCCAGCCGGCTCATCATGTTTGAACGTTCTATAGCTATTTATTCTTGAAAGCTCTAAAACATGCCAACAAAATAGAAGTAATAGATGTCTGAATAAGCAGGAGACAGCCCCTTGCAGGCATGTCTGTAACGCAGCCGCCGTTTTTTGGGTACAATAATGACAGGACTGTGAAGGAGGCGGGAAACATGTTCTGGTTTACAATTGCACTGCTTATCTTCATCTTTCAGATCGCCACTATTCTCATTCTTGAATTCCGCCGTCCCGCCAAATCGGTAGCCTGGATTCTAATCTTGTTTGTACTCCCGGTGATCGGCTTTGTAATGTACTATTTCCTTGCAAAGGAATACCGGAACCGGCATAAGATCCGCAAGCGCGGCATACCGCCGGAGGAGGTCAGGCTAACGGCCCTCAGGCGCAGCAAGCTGATCCACCGGCCGTCTGATATGACTAACCGGGATTACTTGCACCAGGAGAGGCTGTTCCATCTGCTGCATCATTTTACGGATTCCCCGATAACCGGCTGCAATAAGGCAGAGGTCCTCACGGACGGGCAGGCAACCTTCGATGCGATAATTGCAGCAATTGAGAAGGCCGAGCATCATGTGCATATGGAGTACTATACGATCCGCCACGATGAGATCGGCTGCAGATTCAAGGAGCTGCTTATCCGCAAGGCGAAGCAGGGGATCAAGGTCAGGCTGATCTATGACGGGGTGGGAAGTTACGAGCTTAGCAGTGAATACATAAGGGAGCTTGAGCAAGCGGGCGTGGAGACCGAATGCTTCTTGACACCGCGTATCGCTTTTTTTGATAAGCGTATTAACTATCGGAATCACCGCAAAATTGCCATTATCGACGGGACAGTAGGTTTTATCGGGGGTATTAATATCGGGGATGAGTACTTAGGCAAAAATCCGAAGCTGGGCTATTGGCGCGACACACATGTCAGGCTTGAAGGCGACTCGGTTTATTACCTGCAGGAGGTATTCCTGAAGGACTGGTGGTTCACGGCAAGGGAGAAACTGTCTGACCCCGAGTATCTGCCGCTGCATCATTGCAGCAGCGATGAGCAGGTGCAGATTGTCTCCAGCGGACCGAACAGCGGATTGGAAGAAATCCTGGAATGTGTGTTTGCGGCTCTTGCAGCGGCGAAGAAACGTATCTATATCGCTACGCCGTACTTCATTCCGGATGAAAGCTTGCTGATGGCGCTGCGAACGGCGGCTTTGAGCGGTGTGGATGTGAGAATCATAATTCCGGGTGTATCGGATTCGAAGCTTGTGCTGGCTGCCAGCTTATCTTACGTAGAGGAATTAATGGCGGCCGGGGTACGTGTGTACCGGTATGGAAAGGGCTTCATGCACGCAAAGGTGCTGCTTGTCGACCATCTGCTCGCTTCGGTTGGGACAGCTAATATGGATCAGCGGAGCTTCTACAGTAACTTTGAGATCAACGCGCTGCTGTTCGATCCTAAGCCGATGAAGAAGATCGAGGAAGATTTTATAGAGGATTTGGCGAATTCGCATGAGCTTAGTCTGTATGAGATCCGTTCCCGGCCGCTGCGCAGCCGGTTCGGACAGGTAGTCGCGCGGATGCTGTCACCGCTGCTTTAGTGATTTCAGCCTGTGCGCGGGATAGCGTCCAGCGACGCTCACCCTTTACGTGTAATGAAATCAAGCAGTGCGCGGATGTTCTGTGCCGGTACACGATCCAGCAGATCGCCATGCTTTGCCAGCCTCTCTCCGATGGTGTGAAGATTGTAGTCGGCGGGATGCACGCCTTCGCGAACCTCTTCCCAGTAGAGAGGAGTCGAGACGGAGGCCGCTTGGCGAGCCCGCGGCGTATAAGGGGCGGACAAGGTTTTGCCTTGATAGTGCTGAAGATAATCGAGGTAGATCAGGGCTCCTCTATTCTTCTTCAACCGTTCAACCGTGAACAGCTCAGGATGCGCCCGGGCAAGATATTCTCCGATGAACTGGCCAAACAGCCGAAGCTCGTCAAAGGTTAAATCGGGTTCTACAGGGACTATTATCTGGACGCCGGTTGCGCCTGACGTCTTGGGGACCGACTGAAGCCCGAGCGAGCGCAGCAGTTCTCCAGCCAGCCATGCGGCTCTCATAATGCGCGGCTCCTCATCGAGTGAGGGATCGATATCAAGAATCCACTCCGTCGGCTGCTCGGGCTGCCCGATCCGGTCGAAGGATGCATGGAACTCCAGACAGGCCAGGTTTCCCAGCCAGATCAGAGTCGGCAGCGAATCCAGATGAACATACTGGATGCCTCCCTGCTCCGCGATCCGCACATAGGGCGGAACGGGCTCCGGGCAGTTCTTCTGGTAGAATGATTTGCCATGAATGCCGTTCGGGTAACGGATTGTGGTCAGATAGCGGCCTTGACAATGCTTGAGCAGGTAAGGCGCTAATACGGCCAGCTTTTCCAGATAGACAAGCTTCGTAATGCCTGCCTCCGGCCACAGCAGCTTCTCGGGATTACTGATCGAGATATCATGGCCGCCGATATTTACGGTGCCTTTTGTTTTGACTGGCATGCTTTCCTCACCGTCCTTCCTGTCTTCCGAATCCGGCCAGCTGGGGATGGCGAAGCAATCCGGCCGATGTCATCTCCAGCCCCGTTACCGTGCAGACGAAGGGCTGCTTCAGCCACACGACATTCTCGCCCTTCAGCTCCTGCGGCAGCCTCCCCAGCGGGTTTGCCTCAGTTGGTTGAAGCTGGCCGCCTGCCTGGATACCGCTCAGCAGCAACTGCTTCATCTGCTCGTTTAATCCCAGGGAAACGCTGCCGATGAAGCTGCCGTCCAGCGCCATAATCAGACTGGCCACCCGGTTGTCCCTCAGCTTGATGCCTACAATATTAACCTCAAGCAGCAGGGCTGTCTTCTTCTTCAGCCAGTCGCGGTGCTTCTTCCCTTCACGGTAGGGTGAAGACTTCCGCTTGCTGACGACCCCTTCCCAGCCATTCTTCTCCACCCACTGCCATAAGGCTTGTCCATTATCAAACATGTCTGTGACCAGCATCATGCCCGCCCGCTTGGGCCACTTCTTCTGAAGCAGCCTGTACCGTTCTTCATAGGGGAGTGAACGCAGGTCCCGGCCCTGATCATGCAGCAGATCAAACAAGACATACAGCAGACCATGCTGATCCTGGCCTGCCTGCCTTCCGGGCCCGCGCATTCGCTCCCGCTGCAGCACCTTTTGAAAGACTGGCCTGCTGCTGTCCCAATAGACCAACTCGCCGTCCAGCAGGCAGGAGCCGAGCTGCCCGGAGACTTCCTTCAGCATGGCCGCAAGCTCCGGGTAGGTGCTGTTCTTTGCCAGCAGCTGCTTCGAATACAGCTCAACACCGCCTGCTCCGTCAAGCCTGGCCAGCATGCGTACTCCGTCCCACTTGAGCTGGTAGCACCAGTCACTCCCTGCAGGGAGGGATTCTTCCCGGATGGGTGCCATCGGCTCGGCCGGCAGGGGTGGCCATCCGGTACCGGTGCTAACCGCCGCCGCTGGGGCAGCACCTTCAAGAGCCGGCGGCGTATTTCTTTTCCCGGCCATGGTCAGGAGACAGTCTCCTTAGCCTTCTTCTTGCCGCCTTTACGCGGTTTTGGAGAAGGCTCAATGTCGCCTGCGGCATTAATCGTTAATGGTTCTTCCGCATCCGCGACTGTTTTACGCCGACCGGATATGCCCTCTTCCGCGTTAATAAGCGCTTCCGCTGCTTCCTCGGCCGCTTCCGCTGCCGCCTTCTTGTCACCTTTGGCTCGCTTCTTGTCCTTGGCAGCACCCTTATCTGCCGCGGCGGAAGGCTCTGCCGCAGGTACACTGACGGCCTCCAGGCTCGCCTGAAGGGCAGCCATCAGATCCACGACGTTGGTGCGCTGCTGCTCAGGAGCGACATGAATCTCCTCGCCCGCGATTTTGGCCTGGATCATCTCCATCAGCCGTGACCGGTAATCGTCGGTGTACTTATCCGGTTCAAACGGTGATGACAGCTGCTCGATCAGAAGTGACGCCATGCTGAGCTCCTTCTCGTTGGCGGAGACGGCTTCCGGCAGACCGGGAACCTGTGAGATCGGCCGGATTTCATCGGGATAGAAGATCGTTTCCATAGCCAGACAGTTATCCATAACCCGGATGGCAGCGAGACTGCTCTTGGAACGGATTGATATCTTCGCAATTCCGATCCGGCCCGACTGCTTCATGGCTTCGAGCAGAAGGTTATAAGCATTGCCGCCTGCCTGATCGGGTGAGAGGTAGTAGGTTTTCTGAAAATAAATCGGGTCGATTTCCTCCAGATCGACGAAGTCCAGAATCTGTATTGTCTTCGTGGCATCTGTGGTCAGCTGCTCCAGCTCCTCCTTCTCAAACCGCACGAACCGTCCCTTCTCGTATTCGTAGCCTTTGACGATATCCTCAGCGTTCACATCGACATTGCAGTTTTGGCACTGCTTGACATAACTGATCGGTCCCCCGCATGTCTTATGGAGCATGCGCATGGAGATATCCTTGTCTTCAGTAGCGGAGAACATCTTGATTGGAACATGGACAAGTCCAAAGCTGATGGCACCCTTCCAGACGGTATGCATAATTTACGGCCTCCTTCAGTAGATAAGTTTGCAATAATGTGCTGAATGAATAAGGACTTACCCGGCTGACTCTTTCGTTACAAGTGTTCCCTGAATGCATGAAATCCAACCGGAAAGGGCATATTTTTACCCAGTACCCTAAACGCCTGTAAGGAGGATTTCAGTTATGGTTGAAGCAGGTAATTCATCATCCGGCCAGCAGGCAGCCAAGGATGCCAAGAACGAGGGCCGAGATGATCATTTTATGGATATTGACCGCATGACTAATGAAGGATTGGGCGGCGGCCAAGTAACGGTGCATAATGCCCTGATTGGTGAAACGACAACCGATACCATGGATGAACCGCAAGAGTAGATAGGTATGCCCTCAAGGCTTTAGACAAGGAGGAATAAGAGATGAACGTAGAACGTGCACTGGAAATTATAAATGCCAAGGAAACATATCCTGTTCATTATCTAGGCGACTCGGTATGGATCGATGAGGTGGATGCGGGTAACGGAACGGCAACCGTGCAGGTGCTGGATGACCGGAAAGAAACCCAGAAGGTGCCAGTAGATAAACTAACAGAGCCTGCACGTTAACAGACGGAAAGCCTCAATGCGGAGGGAGGATAACGCAAGTGAAGAAAATTATAACCATTATCAGCGGCGTGAGCCTCATACTGATGGCAGCTTGCACGAATACCAATACCGGACCTTCGGGTATGGAGCTGCGCCAGCAGATGCGGAAGGAGATCAGGCAGGAGCACAGTGCACCAGTTCCTGAGCAGGGTAGGTTGCAGCAGGAGGAAAACTCTGGGGGTGGAGCTGGCGTGAACCGGACGAGTCAGCAATCGGCCGGGGCGGACAGCAGTCTGATGCGATTACAAGCATCGACACCGGAGCTTGAGGATGGTCTTGAAGAGCAAATCCGGGAGCCTGCTCCGATGTCGCTTGCCGATCTGCACCGCAAATACCCGAGCACGTTCGTGCTCAGCGGCTCAGAGGGCCGGAGGGAAGTTGCTTTAACCTTTGACGATGCGCCTGATGCCGTGTTTACACCGCTCGTCCTCGACGCGCTGAAGAAAGCCGGTGTCAAAGCGACGTTCTTCTGTGTAGGCAACCGGATTGAAGCGCACCCTGATGTGATGCGGAGAATTGTAGCAGAGGGCCATGTCGTAGGGAACCATTCGTACAGCCACCCGAACTTTATTAAGCTGTCAGACGCGCGGTTCCGGGAGGAAATTCAGAAGACAGACCGGCTGGTTAAAGCGTATACCGGGTATGCACCGAGCTTTGTCCGTCCTCCGTACGGCAACATTTCTGAGGAACAGATCAAATGGCTGGCTAGCAATAAGCGCCGGGTGGTAAACTGGAATGTTGATTCGCTGGATTGGAAGAACCTGAACCGTGAGCAGGTGGCCGTTAATGTGCTTGCCCATATCGGGCCGGGAGCCATCGTTCTGCAGCATTCAGGCGGAGGAGTGGGCCAGGATCTGACCGGTACCGTACAGGCGGTTCCAGAGATTGTGGCCAAGCTCAAGAGAGACGGGGTTCGTTTCGTTACGATACCCGGAATGCTTGGAATTCCCCAATAGCCCTTGGGGTGAGAGGGCGACCCGTAAACACAACAGCGCCGTCTGAATTGCCTCTCCGGCAACGCATACGGCGCTGTTCTGCTTTTTTATTTGGGACAATCTGGGTGTGAGGCTTGCGCGTCCAACTGCTGCGGGTAGCATCCAACTTATGCTGCGGCTGAGGTTCTGCGGGTTTGGTTCGTTTACGGCTCATTTCGTGTAACACTCCTTAACAGAAAGATTGATTAGTGATTCTACTCTAGTGTACGTCATGCAGAGGCATCTGACAATGCACTTAGCAGTTAGCATTCTCCATTCCTCTCATGTACGGTACAATAGGAAAAGACACGATATGAGGAGGAGTGGCTTACGGTACGACAGCAGCATACAGGCTTATCCAAGCTGGAGATTTTTACACGGATTGTATTCATTACTATTGGCGCATTATTGATGGCGGTATCACTTGAGATTTTCCTGGTGCCTAATGAAATTATTGATGGCGGAATCACCGGTATTTCCATTATGCTCTCTGAGCTCACACCGCTTCCGCTCGGACTTTATCTGTTCCTTATCAATCTGCCGTTTCTGTTTCTTGGCTATAAGCAAATCGGCAAGACGTTTGCAATGTCTACCCTGTATGGGGTAGCGGTATTATCCATTAGTACATATCTGCTCCACTATGTTAAACCGGTCGAAATCACAGAAATACTAGCTGCTATATTTGGCGGCGTTATCCTTGGAATCGGGGTGGGTCTTGTCATCCGTTTTGGCGGTTCACTCGACGGGACAGAGATTGTCGCGATTTTGATCAGCAAGGCGTCCCCCTTCTCGGTTGGAGAGATTGTCATGTTTTTCAATCTGTTCATCCTGCTGAGCGCCGGCTTCGTGTTCAACTGGGAAAGTGCCATGTACTCTATTCTAGCGTACTTTATTGCCTACAAGACGATGGATGTGACCATAGAAGGCCTGGATGAGTCCAAGTCGGTTTGGATCATCAGCGATGAGCATGAGGAGCTTGGGGCTGCAATCATAAGCCGACTGGGCCGGGGTGTGACGTATATGCACGGTGAGGGCGCCTTCACTGGTGACAACAAGAAGGTGATCTTCTGTGTGATAACCCGTCTGGAAGAAGCCAAGCTGAAGTCGATTGTGCAGGAGCTCGACCCTAGTGCCTTCCTGGCTATTGGCAATATTCATGATGTCCGGGGCGGCCGTTTCAAGAAGAAGGATATTCACTAGTCTGCAGGGCAGCCCGTCGTCCGCATTGGTGGATGCGCTGCCCTGCTTTGTTGCGGGTTGAGGGGCGTATCGCTATAATTAAAGGCAAAATACCGCATATTGCCGCGGTCTATCTCAGAATGAACGGGTGAAGGGCAGTCATGGAACTTAGGAATAGCGAAGAATTGGAGTGGACAGCCTGGGACCCGCCCGGGACAATCCGTTTGGCTGAAGAGCTTGCAGCCCGGTCAGTTCCAGGGACTGTAATTACACTCGACGGTGATTTGGGGGCCGGAAAAACGTTCTTCTCGCAGGCCTTCGCGAGGGCGATCGGTGTTGCGGGGGTCGTTAACAGCCCTACTTTTACAATAATCAAGGAGTACGAGGGGGCTGTCATGCCCTTTTATCATATGGATGTATACCGGCTCTCCCAAATGGAGGCCGATGAGCTTGGGCTCGATGATTATTTTTACGGCGAGGGCGTAACGATCGTGGAATGGGCAAGCCTGATTCCGGAGCTGCTGCCGGATAACCGGATTGAGCTGTTTATTTCACTGATTGAGGATGACGGCCGCCGGTTCCGGATTAGGGGGCTTGGGGAGCCATACACGCATTGGTGCAGGCAGCTGCAGGAGAAGGAGGGTCAGGTATGACAGTACAGCAAGAAGGAGTTTACAAGGAGGGTTCACCTGTCATTCTGGCGCTCGATACTTCGACGGCGGCTTTGGCGGCGGCTGTCGTTCACGGCGGGAACACGCTGGCGGACATTCAGTCGTTTGCTGAGCGGAACCATTCCGTTCTGACCGTATCGAAGGTTCAGCAGCTGCTTCTTGAAGCGGGACTGGACGCATCCGGCGTAGACGGAATTACTGTGGGTCAGGGACCGGGCTCCTATACCGGCATGCGGATTGCTGTAACGGTCGGCAAGACGCTGGCCTGGGTGTGGGACAAGCCGCTGATTGGCGTATCCAGCCTTGAGGCGCTCGCTTATGGAGCGTTCCGTGAGGGCTCGGAGGCTCAGCTTGAGGGAACGACGAAGCAGTGGTATATCCCGCTGATGGATGCCCGAAGGGGACAGGTGTACAGCGGTCTGTTCGAAGCGGGTGCTGAGGGCTGGCAGCGCCGTCGCCCGGATGGAATCCGCTTGATGCGGGAGTGGGTGGATGAGCTGCTGGAGCTGGCTTTACAGGAAACGCCAGCCATCATTCGAATAGGGGGCGACCCTTCGTTGCATGAGGAAGAGGCCGAGCGCTTGGCAGCTTCATTAACCGGTACACCGGTAGAAGTCCGGATTGCGGCAAGCAGTATGGAAGGACGCTCGCTGGGCATGCTGGGGGCAGAGCGCCTGCTTCGCGGTGAACAGGATGACGTTCACAGCTTTGTACCTAATTACACACAGCTTGCGGAAGCGGAAGCCAAGCTTGCCGCCGCCAGGCAGCAGGGGGGATGAGGAGAATGGATCAGGCATCAAGTGCAGCGGTGACCCGTCCGGAGCCGGAGGTTTCCTTCCGCCGGATGGAGCTTGATGATATCCCGGCGATTACGGAAATTGAGCGGGAATCGTTCACAGCGCCCTGGTCTCCCGAGGCGTTCCTGAATGAATTGAAGCATAATCACTTTGCGCGATACATTGTTATGGAGCTTGATGCCAGAATTATTGGCTACGGCGGCATGTGGACGATCATCGATGAAGCGCATATCACGAATATAGCGATTCGGGAGACCTTTAGAGGACGCGGGCTCGGCAACCTGCTGATGAAAGAAATTCTGAAGACAGCGGTCCAGTACGGTTCCCGTGCGATTACGCTGGAGGTCCGGGTTTCCAATGAACCAGCCCAGAATTTATACCGAAAATTCGGCTTCAAGCCTAGCGGTCTGCGCCCCCGCTATTATACGGATAACCAGGAAGACGCTCTGATTATGTGGGCGGATCTAACGGAAGGGGAGGCGAACAGCTTTGACGGCAGCCCGGACGGCCGGACAACCCGGTGAAGAACTGATATTGGCCATTGAAACCAGCTGCGACGAAACATCGGTAGCTGTTGTACGCGGCGGTAAAGAGATTATATCCAACCTGGTTTCGAGCCAGATTGAGACACACCGCCAGTTTGGCGGTGTTGTGCCGGAGATTGCCTCCCGCAAGCATGTGGAGGTCATCACCCTGATGATGGAAGCTGCAGTTAAGGAAGCGGGGATTAAGCTCCATGACCTGTCGGCTGTTGCTGTGACGCAGGGTCCAGGCCTGGTCGGCGCGCTGCTGGTTGGAATCGTAGCCGCCAAGAGTCTGGCTATGGCGCTGGATATTCCGCTGATTGGAACCCATCATATTGCCGGACACATCTATGCGAATAATCTGGTCGATGATATTGTTTATCCTTCCTTGGCACTGGTTGTCTCAGGCGGTCATACGGAGCTTGTGCTTTTGGAGCGGGAAGGGGAGTTTCGAATGATTGGCCGCACACGTGACGATGCCGTCGGTGAGGCCTACGATAAGGTGGCACGCGCTCTTAACTTCCCTTACCCGGGAGGGCCGCATGTGGACCGTTTGGCGCAGCAGTCGGCAGAGGTACGTGAGCTGCCGCGGGCTTGGCTGGAGACGGATTCTTATGACTTCAGCTTTAGCGGCCTTAAATCAGCCGTGCTGGCCGTCATTAACCAGACACGGATGAAAGGCGAAGAGCTGAACACGGCTGCGCTTGCAAGAGGGTTCCAAGAATCGGTTATTGATGTACTCGTTACGAAGGCGCTGCGTGCTGTGAAGCAATTCGGGGCAAGGCAGCTGCTGCTGTGCGGCGGCGTAGCGGCTAACGGCGGCCTGCGCGCAGCCCTGCAAGCGCGCTGCGAGGAGAAGGGAATTCCGCTGCTGATTCCACCGCTGTCCTTATGTACGGATAACGCAGCGATGATCGGAGCCGCTGCCCACCTGAAGTGGGTTCGCGGCGAGTTCACGAGCCTTGATATGAAGGCCGATCCTGGCCTGCCGCTTGAAGACTGGTCGGTCGGACACGTAAATGTCTAAAACAGCAGGAAGCTGCAAAAACCCGGAGAGCGCCTAAACGGCGCATTCTCCGGGTTATTTTCTTGCATTTGTATACGATCAATAAGTGCCAAGAACCTTGCGTCCTTACTTAAAGAATAGGAAGTTTGTAGCCAATCTGCGCATTTGTCCGTCCGATGGTTTATTAACGACCCTTCCATTGAAAACCAGAGTGGATGATCCGCCTCCATCAAGATTGTAGGCATCCTTGACGCCAAAGCGCTGTAGCAAAATCTGGATTTCCTCAAGCGTCGCTCCTGAACGTCCTCCTTCGTTATAGCCGTCAGTGACCAGGAATAGCAGCTGGTCATCCTTGTAATTGGCGATAACTGTCCGCGGTGCACGGAGCGGGCTGGTCTTCCACTTGGCCGGGATTTCCTGCTTCTTGCCATTTTTCATCAGAATGGGAACGAAGGAAGCGCCGAATTTCGGCTTCTGCTTATCAAGCTGGTCTTTACGGGAATACTTGCCTCCGATGAGCTTTAAATCCTCATTCAAGCCAACGAAGAACAGGTCCTTGACCGAAGGCTGGAAGCCGCCCACATATTCGCCGTCCACGACGGTAGTGCTCAGCGGATACCGCTTCCCGTTGCCGTCTGCATAGCCTCCGGCGTTCACCCCGGCGAAGGCTTTGTAACGCTTGACTGCGGCCAGTGTCGTCTCAGACCTGCCGAACTCATCTTTGCCCAGAACCATGGACATCGCCTTATCGGTCTTCAGCTTCACCTTCAGCGCATATCCTACGAAATGCTGTGCTTTAATATAATAGAGCTGCGCTCGCAGATTGTCGGTCTGAACGGATTCGGAAGGCGAGCCAAGCTTAATCGTAATCCGCCGGTCATAGATATGAAGCGGGCGCTCCTTCTGTAAGGCAGTACTGTTTACTATAGCCCTCATCTCCGCATTGGTCTTGCTGTAGAGCTCTGCGTCCTTCTTGATCGATTCTGCAGTCTGAACGGCTAAGGCATTAGCCTGCTCCAGCTTTTGCACAATGGCATCGGCCTGGTGCCCGGTCTGCGGCAGCTTGTCTTCATCAAGCGGCGGATAAGCAGCATCTCCTGGCATGATTGTCATGCCGGACAGCAGAAGCCAAATCGCCGCTCCGAGGAACGGAGCGGTGGCGAGCAAAAACACCCGGTTGACATCTTTGATCCGTATTTTCATTATTTCAACACATCCAGGTTTTTCTTTAGTTCGTCGAGTTGTTTCTTGACTTCGTTGATTTGGGTGTACAGCTTGTTGCTGTTATCGGTCTTGTTATTGGCGTTATCTTTGGTAAATGTCAGCAGCTCGTTCAGGGAATCGACTTTACCGGAAATTTGGGATATCTCCGCCTGCAGCCCTGTTTCAAGCTGTTCTATGCGCGCTATATAATCTGCCTGCATGGTGCCGATCCTGGCTGCGGTCTGCAGTTCAATTTCAGTCGTAATATTACGCTGTATATAACCGGTATACCACACCATTCCGGCCGCTCCGCCGGCGATCAGAATTAACCAGGCTGTAACGAGTAACGCAATTGGAGGTTTGGCGGCTTTACGGGCGGAACGCTCATACCCGCTTGCAGCCGTAGTCTGGATGTTGGATTGCATGTTGTTATATTCACCTCGGTAAAATAATAGAATAGTGACGGGCCTTTGGCCTTCAGCGGCAGCAGTAGCTTGACGGGGGGAATGAAGCATCTGGACGAAACGAAGCGGCATCAGCGGCTTGCTTAGGTTACATAACTACGGTCTATATTCTACCATATGGCAGCAGGATGTTGATAGAAAAACAGGGAATTTTAATGAAGCTGTCATCAATCTGCAATCAAAAATAAATGATTAATTTCAGAATTGACAGATATTTATCGGGTGACTATAATAGGATCAACAACTTGTTACACCTAGATGACCATACAGGAAACGCTGTGAACAGGAGCAAGTAAGGACGTTCGGGATACCGGCCTATGATTGGATAGGCGGTCAGAGAGCTGCGGGGTGGTGCAACGCAGTCGAAGAACACCTGAAATCTCGCCTGGGAGCGGAACGGTTCAAGGACGGCAGCGCGGATTATACCGCAGCTTGCATTCATCCAGACCGTTACGGCTAACCCCCGTCACCGGGTGCCCGCTACACGAGCTGTATAGCTGCCGTGCAGTGGGAATAAGTGGGCGCTTCGCCGGAAACGGGGCGTCAACAAGGGTGGTACCGCGCGGGCTATTAACAAACCTGTCGTCTCTTGATTTCATTCAGGAGACGGCAGGTTTTTTTGGTTTAATCGCATATAACAACACACAGTGAACAGGAGTAGTAAACAGCCAGATATTCCAGCGGCATCTTTGCTTTAGCAGAGCGGGCCGGTCAGAGAGCTGCGGGATGGTGCGACGCAGAGGGAACATAGCTGTTGAACTCGCCTGGGAGTGAAGCTGCGGAAGTGGTGCGGACGCGCACCGTGTACGCAGCTGCGGCTGACCCCCGTTACCGGGTGCAGAGCTTCTATCATGACAATGGATGCGTCCATTACAGGCTGGTTCAGGTTTCTCCTGCTGCCTTACCTTTCAAGATGAAGTCTCTGCTCGAAGCGGACCGCCGAACAAGGCGGTCAACAAGAGTGGTACCGCGGCAGTCAAGACCTGTCGTCTCTTTTTCCGGGAGACGGCAGGTCTTTTTTGTATGCGGCGGCAATAAAGATCCAATAAATGGAGGGAACATAACAATGAATAATAATAACGTGCCGGGGAACCGGTCCAGAATCCACATTTTTGATACCACGCTGCGTGACGGTGAGCAGTCGCCGGGTGCTTCCATCAAGCCTGAACAGAAAATTATTCTGGCCCGCCAGTTGGAGAAGCTGGGCATTGATGTAATTGAGCCGGGCTTTCCGGTATCGAGTCCTGGCGAATTTGCTGCCGTTCAGCAGATCTCCCGAGAGCTGCAGCAAACAGAGATCGTCGGCTTCGCCCGGGCGGTGCGCGGAGACATTGATGCCGCAGTCAAAGCTACGCAGGATGCTGTGCGCCGCCGCCTGCATCTGTTTATTTCATCGTCGGATATTCATCTGAATTTCCAGCTGCGCAAAACACGTGACGAGGTCATTGCTATTGCTCGCCAGATGGTGGCATACGGCAAGCAGTTCGTAGACGAGATCGAGTTTTCTCCAATGGATTCCACCCGCTCGGGTATGGAATTCGTGATCGAGCTGGTGGAGGCCGTCATCCAGGAGGGGGCAACCATCATTAACCTGCCGGATACGCTCGGCTATGCGCTGCCAGAGGAGTACGGCGAGCTGTTCCGGACTGTACGCAGACAGGCACGCGGAGGCGAGAAGGTCAGATACAGCGCCCACTGCCACAATGATCTGGGCATGGCGGTTGCCAACAGCATTGCAGCGATTCGGGCCGGCGCAACCCAGGTTGAAGTTACGGTTAACGGCATTGGAGAGAGGGCGGGCAACTGTTCGCTGGAGGAGCTGGTTATGGCGATCCAGACACGTTCGGATACACTTCAGGCGGAAACGGGTATAAACGTGGAGGAAGTATATAACACGTCACGGCTGGTAAGCCGTACGATGAATTTTCCGCTGGCTTATAATAAACCGATTGTGGGACGCAATGCTTTCCAGCATGAATCGGGTATCCATCAGGATGGCCTGCTTAAGAACCGGAATACGTACGAGATTATGGATCCGGAGGCGATGGGCATTCCGCGCAGCATGATCATTCTGGGCAAGCATTCCGGACGTCATGCGATCAAGGACCGCGCATCATCCTACGGAGCGGAGCTGACTGCCGAGCAGCTGGAAGCTGTTTATGAACGGTTCAAGGTATTAGCTGATGAGCAGAAGGTCGTAACGGACGATCAGCTGATGCGTCTGGTCGGGGAATTATCAAGTGAGCATGAGGAGCCTTATGTGCTGACGGAGCTCCAGGTTCTGTCCGGCACCCAGCGGGCGAGAATGGCATCGGTAACGATCCGGGAGCGCGGAGGACACGGGGAGCGCACGTACTCAGCTATTGGTACTGGGCCAATCGAGGCTGTTATTAACTGCATCCGGCAAGCGATTCCCGCAGCGGCTGAATTTGAAGATTTGGAGCTTCATTCATTATCAACAGGCGAGGACGCCAAGGGCGAGGCAGTTGTAACGATTATCCACAGTGGACAACGATACAGAGGAACTTCGATTCATAATGATGTTATTCTGGCGGTCGCGGAGGCTTATATTGGAGCCTGCAATCAGGCGGTAATGAGCGCTAACCGGAATGAGGATCGTAAGAGTGCTGAATCGGCAGGATAAAAAGGAAAAATTTTGGTTGTGCACAAACTTATCCACATATTAACCTCAATATGTGTATAACCCTTAAGAAGCCGTATGGCACGTGGCTCTAGTGTTCAGGCCAGTAGGGGATAGTTTTTACACAGACTGGCTGTGGATAATGTGGATAATGTGTGTAAATATTTCATAAGCCCTGCCTGTTGCACACAATTCATTAAAAGTGTGTTACCGGCGGGCTTTTTTTATTAGTGAAACCTGCCTGAATTGCCTAACAACTTACACACGTTTGTGGACAAGTCTGTGGAAAACGTGGATAGCTCAACTTTCCCCAGCTTTTGTAAATCGGGCGTTCCCAGCAGCTGAACCTTTTGATAGAATAGGAGGGCAATTCATAACAGGGCAGCAGGCAAAATCTTGTCACCCTGCTGCGGCTTCGGATCTGGGAGACTACTAATGATGAGTCAAACGAGCACACGCATTCTGACATTTCTGGCTCCGCCGCTCCCGTACTTTATTGAGTCGAACAGGGTCTGCTACCATCCGGGAGCCGAGCATCCTAACCGGTCAAATTTGGGAGTGTTCGATCTGCTGTTTGTCCACAGCGGTACCCTGCATGTAGCAGAGGAGCGGCGCAGCTGGTCGCTTGGTCCGGGCCAAATGCTGATTCTGCGCCCCGACCGCTGGCATTATTCACCTAAGCCTTGCGATGAGACGACCGTGTTTGATTGGGTACATTTCCAGACGGCCGGAGAATGGGAGGAATCCGACTATGTAAACAGCGGTACACTTCACGGCGATTACTATGTGTATGCGATCAGACTGCCTAAATTTCTGCAGCTGGCTTACCCGGAGCAGGCGAAGGAAATCTTGGCGAAGATGCACGAAGCCGCCCATGCTTCCTCACATGCATCCTTCTGGGAACGGCAGCAGCTGTTTCTGCATTTGATCGAAATGCTTGATGAGGGCTGGCGGAACGACTCTGCCCCAACCTCCGTAGGTGTAGCAGAGCGTGCAGCCGCTTTCATGAAGATGAACTACCGCAACCCCGTCACAAACAAGGAGCTCGGGCAAGGACTCGGCCTGCATCCCAACTACATAGCACGCTGTATGGTGGAGGTCTACGGTTGTACACCACAGCAGTACATGCTGCTGTATCGTCTTGATCAGGCGAAGCTGCTGCTGCTCAAGACGGACTGGCCGATTGCGCGAATCGCCAGTGAGACGGGATTCCGTCAAACCCCGCATTTTTCCCGCTGCTTCTCGGAGCGTACGGGGTTATCGCCGCTGCAATACCGCAAGCAGTACACAAGAGACGGGTCTTAAATGCTGATATACTGCGAACAGGGGTGAGAACGCAGGATGAAATTGGAGCGGTTGCTCGCCATCGTTATGCTGCTGCTTGGCCGAAAAAGGATCAGCGCTCGCGAGCTCTCCGAACGGTTTGAGGTGTCCCAGCGAACCATTTATCGGGATATCGAGTCGTTGTGTGCTGCCGGAATTCCGGTGGCCGCACATACCGGAATGGACGGCGGCTACGAGATTATGGAGCAGTACCGGATCGAGAGGCAGTATCTCACGATGGAAGAGCTGGAATCGATCATTGTGGCGCTTCGCGGGATACACTTCACAATGGATGAGAAGCTTGTCAGCGGTCTGCTGGATAAGGTTAGCGCGCTGGTCGCAAATGCAGGGAGCGGGCAGGAAGGGTCAGAGACTGCGCAGCAGATGATGATTGACCTTAACCCGTGGCATTCCGGTGAAGCCGAGCGTAAACGGCTGGACAGCCTGAAGCAGGCGATTGCTTCCTGCAGACATGTCGAATTTGACTATACCAACGGGCGGGGAGAGCAGACGAGGCGGACCTGTGAACCCATGCTTGTTGTTCTGAAAGGTTATGTATGGTACTTATACGGCTATTGCCTGCTGAGAAAAGAGTTTCGGATTTTCCGCCTTTCGCGGATTAAGCAGCTGGAACTCCTGCCCACAAGCTTCGTGCGCAGAGAGAGCGAATTTACGTCAGAGCCGCTTCGCTGGGACAGCATGCTTATGCGGGACAGGCCGCTTATCCGGCTTAAGCTGCTCTTCGAGCCGGCGAGCCGAGCACTGGTGGAGGACCGGTATGAGCCGGAGAAAATTCAAGAGCAGCCTGACGGGAAGCTGCTGGTGGAGACGGTTCAGCCTGATGAGCCATGGCTCTATGGCTGGCTGCTGTCCTTTGGAACGAATGTGCGGGTTTTGGAGCCGAGGGAGACAGCAAGCCGCTTATACAGGAAAGCGATGGAGATTTGTAAGCTTTATCCGGATTACATTCATGAACACTGACATACAGTTGGCAGTGACCTTCCGTTATGATGATGGAGAATCATCATTTCAGGGAGGTTTTTTGGCATGTATACGACAATTCAAGCATTTGAAGCGGAATGGCTGAATGAAAGCGCGGCTACAGCAAGGGTAATGGATAGCCTGACAGATGAATCATTGAACGTACGGATTGCTCCAGACTACAGAACCTTGGGACAGCTGGCCTGGCATCTGGTGGATTCCCAACATGAGATGTTGCACCGGGCGGGGCTTGAGTTCGAAGCGCCGCATCGACTGGTGGGGCGACTGACGGGACAGGCGCCATCGCCGGATGGGCAGCAGGATAGCGGGGATGAAGAAGGGAAGTATGCGGATTTGACCCCGGCTTCGGCTGTGGTCATTGCCGAGGCCTATCGGATGACATCTCGAAACATGCTGGCTGCGGTACACAAAAGCTGGACAGATGCTGATCTCCAGGTAACGCAAAATATGTACGGTGAAGACTGGCCGAATGGCTTGACACTGAAGGTTCTTATCATGCATGAGGTTCATCACCGCGGGCAAATGACGGTTCTGATGCGCCAGGCCGGACTGCGTATTCCTGATCTCTACGGTCCTACCCGTGAACAGTGGATTGAGCAGGGATTAATGCCACTGATCTAGCGGGGACCGGATAATTTGGATAACAAACAGGCGGATCGCCGCACAGCCCCCTTGACAGGGTGTGTGCGGCGATCCGCCTTTGCTATTAGCCAATTATTTCATTTTGCGGCTGCTCAGCCAGAGCGGGATACGGAACAGCAGATTAATGATGAGGACAATGCAGACCAGTACAGCAGCTGCCTTCTGTGCAATATCCGCAGCGTCAGGCACAATGGCTTCAGACTGTACATACCACAGATGGACTGCCAGATTAGCTCCAGGGGAGAGAAGGTTGAAATCCCACATTTCCCCGGATGTTGATACACCGCCGGTTAGAATAATGACGGCACTTTCCCCGAAGGCGCGCCCGGCTACCAGACAGATACCCGTAATGATGCCGTTCTGGGCAACAGGAATTAATACTCTCATGATGGTCTGAAGATGCGTTCCGCCAAGCGCGAAGGATGCGTTCTTGATATCCTGCGGAACCGCACGAATCGACTCCTCTGTCACCCGCGTGAGAACCGGAAGGTTCAGGAAGGCGAGGCTGACAGCGGCGCCCAGAATCGTCAGTCCGACCTCGAACAGCTCAACGAACAAGGCGATCCCGAAGAGGCCGAAGATCAGGGACGGGACTGATGCCAAGCCCTCCACGCATATCCGGACAAAGCCGATCCACTTGTTATCAGGGGCAAATTCGGCAAGATAGATCCCGGCAGCCATGCCGAGCGGGATTGCGATAATCAGCGAGATGATCAGGATATAGAATGAGTTAAACAGCATCGGACCGATGCCGCCGCCTTCCTCGATTTCACTTGGAAGACCATAGAGGAAATCCAGCGAAAGCTTGGGAAGCCCGTCTTTTAGAATCAGGAACAGGAGCCCGAAGATAAACAAAATAACCGTTATACCGATTGTCCACACCAAGGCAGTGAAAATATGATTGCGGATCCGGTTCATGTTCCTGCCGGTGGTGAAAGGATTGCGCTCTGCTGCATTTGACCGCATCAGACCCGCCCTCCTTTCCTTTGAAAGAGGCGTACCGCCACAATCATTAATAATGATATTACGAGCAGCAGAAAGCCCATCATATAGAGCGCGTAGTTCCAAGTGGAGTCAAACGGGACATTCGGAATTTGCATAACAATGTTGCTGGTCAGGACAGAGGTAGGCTTAAGCAGGCTGTCCGCAAGCTGCGGCGTGTTGCCAATAACCATGACCACAGCCATTGTTTCACCGATTGCGCGTGCCATCCCAAGAATAACAGCATACATAATACCGCTCTTCGCAGCGGGCAGCATGACCTTGAATACCGTCTGGAAGCGGGTGCCTCCAAGGGCATATGAAGCATCTACATAACGCTTGGGAACGGCTGAGATGGCATCATCGCTGATCCGGCTTATGGTAGGCAGGACCATGACAGTCAGCACCAAGGATGCAGCCAGCAGCCCATCCCCCATGCTGGAGCCGGTCAAGTCGCGGATCAACGGGATCAGAATGGTCAGGCCAAGATAACCATAGACGACCGATGGAATACCGACCAGCAGGTCCATGACCGGCCGAAGCAGGTTTTTGAGCCAGCCTGGGGTCATTACCGCCAGAAATACAGCCACAAAAATAGAGATAGGCACGGATATGGCCAGTGTAAGCAGGGTCAGTGCAAAGGTGCCGAAGATAAAGGGCAGAGCGCCGTACTGCTCGTTCTCCGGCACCCATTCCGTGGAGAAGAAGAATTCGGAGAGGGAGACGTCTTGGAACGTCAATACGCCGGTGCGGAACATCAAGCCCAAAATCGCCAGCAGGATCAGACAGACGAAGGCCGCGCAGCCGATACAGATATAACGAAACACGCGGTTCGTGAAGAACAGCCTGGACTTGCGGTCAAACGGCTTGCCGGAACGGCTCTTCAGACTGGAGCCGAGTTCTCCGGCTGCAACGGACTGCCCGGCTGTGGATGGATTAAGCATGCTACGGTTTCCTCCAATAGATAGAACAGCCAGCTGGGCAGTAAGGCGCCAGCCGGCTGTTCTTCCGGTTAAATGTATACTCTTGAATTTGAGGGAAGCTTATTTCATGGCCGAAAGCGGAATGAACTTCAGCTTTTTCAGAGATCCATTCTGGAATTTGGCGCTTTGCACGTATTTAATGAATTCTTTTGTGGCATCCGACGGCTTCTCGCTTGTCATGTAATAACCATAGCTCCAAACATCATACTTTTTGTTAATGACATTGGCTTCCGTAGGGGCAACACCGTCAATCTTCAGAGCCTTCATCTTGCTCGTTACGTAAGCCAGGTCCATATAACCAATGGCATTAGGGGTGGACTCGACAGCTGTCTTCATATCGCCGCTCGACTTTACTTCCTTATAGTTGCTGCCTTTGCTCATGAAATCGGAGCCATCCAGCGCTTTGAGCTGGAAGTTAACGCGTGTACCCGAACCGAAGGAGCGGTTAACAACAACAATCTCAGCATCAGAACCGCCTACGTCTTTCCAGTTGGTCACCTTGCCGGAGAAGATGTCCTGCAGCTGCTTCGTTGTCAGGTTATCGACCTTTACATTGCTGTTCACGACAGCCGCGAACGGGATTACCGCTACTTTGTTGGCAATTTGTCCGGTGAATTTTTTGAAGCCGGGCACGTCAGTGGATGCGTCCCAGTCGCAGGCGCCGATATCGGCAATGCCTTTGCGAACGGCCTGTGGACCGGTAACCGAACCCGCGGCCGAAGCAGAAATTTTGACCTTAGGATGCAGCTTCTTGAATTCATTCGCAGCCTGCAGCGTGAGCGGCAGAAGGGCAGAAGAGCCGTTGATGACGATTTTACCGCTCAGCTTGCTTGCGGCACCTGCAGATGTTACAGCAGACAGAGTGAATGCGGCTGCAAGTGTGACGACAGCCAGTTTTTTAAACCATTTCATAGTGGAAATCTCCTCTCGATTTGTAATTCCTATTATTCTCAAATGATTATTAACGGGTGATTGCCTTCCAGCTGCCGCCCACGAACGTGTATAGAATACCGTCCTCGATTAGAGCCAGCTGATTTCCATACGGTAAAATGGAGGTTACGCTATCGGATAAGGTGTTGATCAGCTTCTTGCTGCCGGTTGAAAGGTCAATTTGATACACGAGATTATTCGTCTCGCCTGCGGTCAGAACATACAGCTTTTCCTTGTGCTTGACAGCCTGCATCACATCGCCCTCTGCAACTGCAATTGCTGTCTGCTTCTCCTTATTTACTGAAGCGACGGTTGCGCGGCCTTCCTCCGGTACACTTACGTAGTAGGCAGTACCGTACGGCGACAGCTCAAGGAAAATCTTGTCCTCTGTAGAGGTGGTGAGCTGTACGGGCTTGTTGTCGCCTTGGTATACATTGTAGAAGTACACCTGCGGCTCAGTACCCGTCATATCGATCGAAATAGCGTCTTCTTCTACCGGCTTCTTGTCATCGGCTGTTACTTTACCGGTCTTAACGACCGTGTAAGCTATGGTCCCGCCCTCAACACGCAGGTTGCTCTTATAATCGACCTTGTCTTCGAGCAGTTTGGTTACCGTGCCGTCAGCTGCGCTAATCTTGGCTACGACAGAGCTCTTGTCACCCTGCAGGAAGTACAGTGCCTTACCGTCGGCAGACCACTGAAGCTCGCTCTTGATGGAGTTATCTTCACCCAGCTTAGAATCTTGCTTGGAAGCCAGATCAAGAATATGAACGAATCCTTCTCCGTCTACGTATGCAGCACGTGCGCCATCTGGTGCGATTGCGAGATCGGAAGTGTCCATGGATACGAGCAGCACTTCATGTTTTCCAGTCTTAGAATCAACGATATAGTCGGTGCGGCCAGCTTCGCCATAAGTAGAAGCAAGCAGCTTGCCCTTGCCGATCCATTGGGCGGAATCAATTGCTTCCAGCAGGTTGATGGTGATAATGCCGCCATCCGCATCTACGGTTGCGCCAAGGGAGGATACGACAGCGGAATCGATGTAATTGACACCCTGAACTTTCAGCACAGGCAAGGAAAGCTGCTGAGCGGAGCCGTTCACCGTAATCTGCTTGGAGTCCGCTTTGAATTCCACGATGCTGTCGTTCAGCTTCAAATAGTAGCTGCTGCCGTTATGACCCAGCTCAGCCCCGAGCGATAATGCGAGGTCACGTACAGCGATCAGTTGAACGGAGCCGCTAACAATTGTCCGTACTTGTGTGTCCACACCATTGACGTTTAGAGTTCCTTGTACAATCTGCACAGCCGCTGCTGGAGCCGGAGCTGCATAAGCACCACTCGCGGCTGCCGTACTGATTGCCGCGGCTATCATTGTGACCGCAATCGTCTTTTTCATCGTCATTAGCTTCTGTTCACCCTTCATACTCAAATTTGTTTTTCTCTAAAAAGCATGATCGCTCTGCCGACAGCCCGCGTCGGCGATTCGACAGGCTTAATCCCCCCTAGAACGGTCAAGATGCTCACAAGCTTGTTTACTAGTTCGAAAGCAATAGTAACAGCGATGTGTTAACCGGATATTTTGGAAAAACTAACTAATTGTAAACGTTCTATTGTCCCGTAAGGCGGGACCCTGCTGGGACCAGTAAATAGGCCGTGTAAAATGTAAATTACCCAGGCTGGTTGCTGATTCGTCGATTGACCAATTAACAAACGTAATGTTATATTATCTACAGAAACAGCAAACGAATTTTGGCGGTGATTGGTCTATGGATGTAGATAATCGTTTTTGGAGTGCTGGCTTGGATGAATTGAAGCGGGGATATATATGGGACCCGCAATCGGCTGCTTACTTCTGTCTCGTCTGTGGAGAGAGGTACGAAGATGGGCGTGTATATGAACATGAGCAGGCTTTTTACGAAGCGAGACGTATGGTGGCTGTGCATATGGAGCATCTTCATGGCTCAATGCTTGCTTATCTGCTCAGTCTCGATAAGAAGGCGACTGGTCTGACCGACCTGCAGAAGGAATTGATTGATTATTTTGCAGCCGGACTTGCTGATGCGGAAATCGTCAAGCGCACGAGCGCCGGAAGTGCCTCGACAATACGCAACCACCGTTTTGCCCTCAAGGAGAGGGCAAAACAGGCAAAGCTCTTCCTCGCGATCATGGAGCTTATGGATCAAGCTGCACAGGGAGGGGCACCGCGTTTTATGCCGATCCATCGGACGGCTACCCAGGTGGATGAGCGGTATGCGATTACGGAAGAGGAGTACGACAGCCTGATTCGTAAATTTTTCCCTGATGGACCGGAGGGGAGGTTAACGAACTTCCCCCGCAAGGAGAAGCGGAAAATAGCGATCCTGAAGCATGTCGCAGGACGGTTCAAGCCCCGGCAGCGGTACAGTGAGCAGGAGGTTAACGATGTGCTTAAGCAGGTGTATGAGGCTGATTATGTCACGCTTCGCCGTTATCTGATTGAGTATGGCTTTATGGACCGGGAAAGCGATGGCAGTGCCTATTGGCTGAAGCTGTAGGCAGGCGGGGAATTCATGGGGAGCGGGCGGTTGATCCTATCAGCGGCCTGCTCAGCCCGGCGAATACTAGGAGGGATACGTGAGTGGAACAGAACCGTAAAGATTTAGTCAGACAGTACCAGGACCGGAAGCGGGAGATGGGAATCTATACGTTTACCAATACGGAGAATGGCAAGCAGTACGTGGCGTGGAGCCTTAACCTTCCCGCGGCCGAGGGACGGGAGAGATTTGAGCTGAACATGGGCGGCCATAAGAACAAAGCGCTGCAGGATGATTGGAAGCGTTATGGAGAACATGCCTTCCGTTTTGAGATTGTCGAGGTTTTGAAGCTTGATGATTCGATCAGAATGGATTATAAGGATGTGATAACGCCGGAGGGCCTACGCACGGACATTATGCGTGATTACCGCAGACAGCTCGAGAAACTGGAGGCAGCCTGGGCGGATCGGAACGGCTCTCGTGAGCCGTATGGATACAACCGGAGCAAGTAATGATCATGGGGGCGTGCCGGCAGTTGGCGGCTCCGTAACCCGGAGGGGATAGATAAGTGTCAACGATAAAAGCAGAACGCAGGCAGGGCTTGTTCGCAAACCGTTTCGTTCAGACGATATTGTTATCCAATCTGCTGCTGCAGATTGGAATCTGGGTCCGTAATTTCGCGGTACTGATGTATGTGACGGAGAAGACAAATGAGGACCCTGTTGCCGTCTCGCTTATTTTGGTCGCGGAGTTCGCGCCGATCTTTATCTTTTCATTTATTGGGGGCGTGTTTGCCGACCGCTGGCGGCCGAAGCGCACGATGATCTGGTGCGATATGCTGTCTGCTGTATCCGTCTTTGTTGTGCTGCTCACCATGGTATTGGAGGCGTGGCAGGCGGTCTACTTTGCAACCTTTGTATCGGCGATTCTCTCCCAGTTCTCGCAGCCTTCGGCACTCCGGATGTTCAAGACCCATGTGCCTCCGGAGCAGCTGCAGCAAGCGATGGCATTCTTTCAGTCGATGGTTGCCATCTTTATGGTGGCCGGCCCAAGTCTGGGCGTCTATGCCTACAACACGTACGGCATAGAGATATCTATTGCCATTATGGGTGTCGCTTTCCTGCTGTCAGCGGCCGTGCTGTTCCGGCTGCCCGAAATACCCGAACAGCCGGTTGAGCAAGCCTCGGACCAAGTACAGCCGGGACAGACCCAGGCTAGAGGCCGGCTGCGGGGAGAGCTGGCAGAAGGCTTTAGCTATGTATGGCGCAGTCCTGTACTGAAGGTGCTTGCCCTCTCATTCGCGCTTGCGGGTTTATCCGTCGGAATTGCCCAGACGCTTAGCATCTTCGTTGTGACGGAAAATTTGAACAAGCCAAAGGAATTTCTGCAGTTTATGCTGATGATCAATGGAATCGCCATGCTAGTCGGCGGGGGTGTGATCGCCGCAGCCGCCAAGAAAATCCCTCCTCAGCGCATGCTGGCTGCCGGCATGCTGGTCAGTGCTCTGTGCATTACAGGGACGGGATTTTCGACAAGCGTGCCGCTGACGCTTACGCTGCAGTTCTTCAGCGGGCTTGCTTTCCCGGCGATCCAGATCGCCATCAGCACCATGGTCATCCAATGGTCGGATGACTCGATTGTCGGCCGTGTGAATGGCGTGATGAGTCCGATGTTCGTCGGCATGATGGTCATCATGATGTCTGCTGCGGGTCTAATGAAGCGGGAGATTCCGCTCGTGACGATCTATACGATTTCCGGAACCCTTATGCTGCTGGGCTCCATATCGCTGCTGCCGCTGTTCAAGCACAAGCCGCCTGTCAAAGAGGAGGCCTCAGCGGCTGCCGTACTGTCGCCTCACTGAAGGCCGGTTCCTTCAGCCCGTTTTGATTTGCGGCGCGCTGTAGATTGTTGCAGGTAATGTACCCATAAAGCTGCCCTCCTGACTGGGCAGCTTTTTATATTCCGGCGTTCCTGAAGAAAATGCGTATCCTTTGTGAGGGCTGTCCGTATTACCTCATATATAATGGATATAATGGAGCAATTTGTTCCGGTAGGAGGCTTAGGGATGGAAACAGACAGTAAAAGCGGCAGGCTGTACGTCGATATCCGGGAGGCAGGCTATGATGCAAAGACGCCGGTTATCCGGAATATAGCCTTTGACGTTCAGGCAGGAGAGCTTGTTGGCCTTATTGGGCCCAATGGTGCGGGCAAGAGCACAACGATCAAGACCATATTGGGGCTCATCAAACACTTGGAAGGCCAGGTCGCTCTCGGTGCATCAGGAAGATATGCTTATGTACCGGAGCAGCCGGTTATGTATGAATCCTTTACGCTGTGGGAGCATCTGCGGCTGGCGGCCTCCGCTTTCGGTATTGATGAGCAAACCTTCACCAGCCGGGCAGACAGTCTGCTGGATAAATTCCGGCTTGCGAAGGTCAAGCACGAGCTGCCGGTTACCTTCTCGAAGGGTATGCAGCAGAAGCTGATGCTAATCATCGGTTTTATACTGGAGCCGGATATTTATATCGTAGACGAGCCCTTCATAGGTCTAGATCCTAGGGCTACGAAGGATCTTCTTGACCTGCTTGCTGTGGAGAGGCAGCGGGGAGCAGGCATTCTGATGTCCACTCATGTGCTGGATACGGCAGAGCGGATTTGCGACCGGTTCATCCTGCTGGACCAGGGCTCGGTTATGGCAGAAGGGACGCTGCCCATGATCCGGGAGCAGGCGGAATGTCCGTCTGATGCCACTTTATTCGACTGCTTTCACGCCTTGACATGAGGGGGCGGGGAGAATGAAGTGGACGAAGTGGGGATTATTCCGCTCACGGCTGACCGGCAGCTGGATCAAGAGCTTCAAGGCTTGGAAGCTGGCACTTGATTGGACGGTTTGGGTTTACTTTCTGGTGCCGGGAATCTGGATCGCAGGGGGCACCTATCTGGAATGGTGGCGTGAGGAGCCGTCCTGGCTGATGTGGCTTCCGGAGTGGGTTGTGCTTCTGCCTCTGCTGTTCTATGCGCTCAGCGGCGGGCTGCGTGTGTTTTTGTATGAGGCTGATATGCTCTTTCTGCTGCAGCGCAAGGAGTGGCTGAGAAGCTTAATCCGGTACGGTGCTTTGTATACATTACTGAAGCATACGGTTGGTACGGCGCTGCTCTGCGGCTTGCTGCTGCTCCTTCTGGTTAAGAGCATGGGATTAAACTCTTATACCATTTTTGTACTGGGCCTGTTTACTTTGGTCATGAAGTTTGGAATCGGGGTAATACAGAATATGCTGTATGGCAGGTGGAAGGGACTGCAGAAGCTGGGAATGGAACTGCTGCTTTCGCTGCTTACCTCTGCCGTCTATATGACAGCTGCCCTGCTGCTGCTGCAGGAACCGGTCTGGCTGCTCGCCGCGGCAGCGGCAGCGGCTGCTGCCGGGGCTGGCCTGTTCAGGCGAAAGCTGCGGATGCAGGGGACCTTCGCAGCCGATGTGGAGCAGGAACGTAAAGCCTCGGCTGCCGTGACAGAGATCCTGCTTACACCGGTTATGGAGAAGAAGCCGCTTGTTAAGCTGGATAGGCCGCTTGTCTTTCGCCGCTCCGGACGTATATTCAGGAAGTCAGACGCCGGGACAATGCTGGCGGAGATGCGGATAAAAGCTTTCCTTCGGAAGTTTGCGCATGTCAGACTTTGGGTCAGTTTCTTCTCCGTTTCAACGGTTGCCACTCTGGCCTCACCCGGCTGGCTAGGTCTATTGCTGGCCGTGACTTTGCCGCTGCTGGCTGCAAGCTGGCTTCATCAGCAATGGAAGGAGTGGGCGAAGGAGCCTTTCCTTATCCAGTTTAAATGGGAGGATGAAGCGCTGCGCAAGGGTGCCTCGCTATCGGGCTGGCTGCTGCTTCTGCCGGGTGTCATCTGGCTGTTCATGCTGACGGGCTGGCTGCTGGGCGGCCTGATGATGACCGTTCTTATGGTGCCGGCAGGCATTTTGTACTGGTGGGTTTCGAATAAGCTGCTTAACACCATCATGGACCCGGTTACTAATAAAGAGTAACGACAAAGGCAGCCTTGCGGCTGCCTGAATATTGACCGAAAGGCGGTGACCGGATTGCTGCATCTGACAAGCACGGATCATACGGCAATGCTTCTTGGCCGGGCAGGGCTCAAAGGTGATGTGCAAGTCTGGCGTGAATTCATGACAGAAGGGCCGGTTCGGACAGCTTGGTACAAGCCGGCTGTCATTGAGGAACGCGCAACCTATATTGAGGAGACACTGGGCCTTCCAAGGAAGGCATTCATACAGATAGCCAGCAATCAGCTGAAGCGTCTCGAGGAGGCTGCGGAGGCCAGGGAAACCATCGTTTTGTGGTTTGACGGTGATTTATATGACCAGACGATAATGGCTGCTTTGCTGTACTGGTTCCTGCAGCGGCAGGCCTCCGGCAAGTCAATCGGGAGCCTGGAGTGGATTGCGCCACCTTACAGCTGGGAAAGCCAGAATAGAGAGCCGCTTGGGAATCAGGACCCCCAGCGGCTGGCAGAATTATGGTCGGCGCGGCGAATTGTGGAGGAGAACCAGCTGCAATTTGCCGCAGAAGGATGGATCGGGTTCTCTTCGGAGGATCCGCAATGGCTGGAGCAGTGGCTTACGAGGCCGGCACCCGGGGAGCCGAGCCGTGTCATGCTGGAGGCGATGCGCTTCCATCTCCGGCGCTTCCCTTCTCTGCGCAGCGGCCTTGGCTCAGTAGAGCGCGAAACCATGCTCCAGCTCAGCATAGGGCCGGCCCGGCCTGACGAGCTGCTGAACAAGATTAAACGTGCTTATCCGTTGTACGGACTGGGTGAGCTGGCGTATGACGGATACCTGCGGAGGATGGAGGCGGCGGGTCTGATCGTCATCCACTATCACCATGCATATCCTGGCTGCCGCGCGGTGGAGCCGCCCGATTACGACAGCAGGCTTATTACGATGACATCCTACGGCGCGAGAGTGCTTACCGGCCAGGCGGATGTGCTGCGTGACGGGCGCTGGCCGGTCCGCTGGCTGGGCGGCATTAAAGTGGGCGGCGGATCGACGAAGGCCTGGCGGTGCGCAGGAGGAGAGCGTGATGGCGGTACAAGCATGATTTATCTGTAATAAGGGTATGGTATGTATAGGAAGTATGACTTTACCCGGAAGGGAGGCAGGTACGATGGACCATGCAGTACAATTCTCGTTTGTAAGCAGCAGCGAGGCATCGATGGCGTATGCCACTCTGCAGGAGCTGGGGTATTCCCCAGTGCGTGAGGAGGAGCGCGTCCATGTTCATATCCAGCAGGGTGATCTCACCTCGGCATTGGAGATTGCTATGGCACATGGCGGCCAGCTGTGCGGACAGGCAGCGATCCGGGACAATACGGTCATAGAAACAGCTTATGATATAGATGCCATTCCAATACCCGCCCATACAGTGAATGAAGATTGGACCGAAGCTTATGCCGGCGACACGCCAGGCAATGAAGAGCTCCGCAATCAGAGCGGTGCGGCCGAGGACACGGATTTTGACCCGGATGGCGGAGAATACGGTTTCTTCTCGGGAGACGTCAGAGCGTAGCTTGTACGCTTTGGCGTTTTTTTCTTGTGAATCTGTAGCGGTTAACAAGAAGATGGTCAAGGAGCAGGCGAGTGGAGAAGCTCCTTGGCAACCAGCTCGAGCACGCAGGTTTCCCTCTCGATAGAGAGGCCCATGGAGGATTCTTTATTCTTCATTACCATACGGTTGTGCTCAATCGCATCATTAACCGGGATCCAGACCGCGGACATCCCGTTAGCCACCTCATAGTCTTCCATCCGGACTTCGCCAAGCCGCTCATCTGCCTTACAGACATAATAATAGGACAGCATGTGGACAAGATCGTAACCCGGTTTATGATAAGGTCTATACTCTTCAGTCATTCCGAACTCCTGCAGGATGCTAATGCCGCTGGCTCCAGTCTCCTCGGCGATTTCCCGTTCCAACCCGGCTATGAGATCTTCGTCGGCCTCCAGGCCGCCGCCGGGGAAGCTGTAATCATTATACCGCTTGGTATACAGCAGGAGAATGTCGCTGCCGCGGAGTATAATCCCTCTGGCCGCCCGGCGGTGGAAGACCATTCCATCCAAGCTCGTCAGGTCTTTATGAATAAACTCTTTGATTAGTCTCATGCATGTACCGCCTTTCGAGTACCAACTGGTTTTATCACACGATAACCGGGCTCTGCACAGCAGCCAGGTCAGGCAGGAAGCTAGCGCAGACGCCCTTTTGGAAACGTGTCTAATACGTGTATTATAAGTATAGGGTATACTTCTTGCCAACTTCCGGAGGGAGGAACAAATATGTACAAGAAAATTCTTATAGCGGCGGATGGTTCCGAACACTCGCTGCGTGCGGCAGACCATGCGGTGACTGTGGCTTCCGCCAATCCGGCGGCGGTGCTGGAGATCTTATACGTGTTTGATGCCGAGCATGCGAAGTCAGATGTGATTCACCATTGGAATGCGCTGGACCGGGGCGATATCCGGAAGCAGCGTGTTGCGGCGGTGGAAGCGAAGGCGGTTCAGGCGGGTGTGAGCTATGTGACCAGAATCCTGCACGGGGAGCCGGGACCGGCTATTGTGAAGTATGCCAATGAGAACGAGGCGGATCTTATCGTCCTAGGAAGCAGAGGGCTGAACGCCCTGCAGGAGCTTGTTCTAGGAAGTGTCAGTCACAAGGTTGCCAAGCGTGCCAACTGTCCGGTTATGATCGTTAAATAATGACTGGTATAATAAGCAGCGTTGCGAATAACAGAGAGGGGCCGTCCTATAAGGAGGCTCGACTTGCTGTTTGGAAATCTAGGAAAAATATGCTAGTTAACGCTCGTCTGTTTGGTATAATGTTAAATACCGCTCAGCAGTTCTATTTTGCTTCTGCGGTTAACATTTTCAATTCAGGGGGAGATAAACCTTGGAGACTAAAATTAGAAAAAATATATATGATCATCGCAAGATTATCCCTCAAGTTTACGCGCTAAAACCAGGAGACGTAAGAATTCAGCAAATTCCTAAAATGCAATATGTGTCGCAGCAAATGAACACAGCTTTCCATATGAATTGGGCTGGACATCCAGAACCAATAGATGAACAATGGATTGTAGTCAAAGTCGTTAATCAATTAAAGCAGATTACAAAAAATAGATTGGGCTATCAATTTAAATTAATGCCACATGAGATTATCTGGCACGGGCTAAATGATTGCAATCAGTATTCCGTTACTTATATGATGCAAGTTCCTGATTGTATTACTCTTTGTATGTATGAAGAAGCAAGAGCTAAAGTTGAGAGGAACCTGCGTGGACAAGCAATTCCAGAAACTAAGTTAATAGAAGTCGATTCCATACTCTGTGCCCAGAAACTTCACGTGGGACATTACTGTGACACTGTATTGACTTACCAGGAAATAGAACATTACACCGGCGGAGAAGGGTATCAGATTATAGGGGATCGCAAAGAAATCTATCTTACACCAGCAATGCAATGTCATCTGCCAGAGACATGGAAAACAGTGGTCAGTGTTGAAATTGAAAATCCAAATTAACGAAGATGTTTGTAGTCTTTCTAAAGGGATGGCCCGAAGTCATATGACTTCCGGGACATCCCTTCATTCTTAATGCAGGCCCTTGACCCGCTCAGCGGCGCATTGGCCGGCCATGAAGCCGGTGGAGAAGGCGGCTGTAATGTTGTAGCCTCCCGTGTAGCCGTGAATGTCGAGCACCTCACCGCAAAAGTAGAGTCCGTCCATTAGTTTGGACTGCATGGTTCTCGGATCTACCTCCTTAATATTGACACCGCCGCCGGTTACGAAGGCTTCCTCGATGGATAAGGTTCCGTTAATCTCCACTGGGAACGCTTTGATTAACTTCGCCAGCTCATTCCAAGCCTGCTTGGGGATATTATCGTAGGTGATGTCCTCTTTCACGCCTGCAAGTTTTAAAATGAGAGGAAGCATTCGCTCGGGCAGGTAGGCTTTGAGCACATTCTTGACCGTCTTCTTCGGCTCGGCCCGGCACAGCCCGTAGGTATGGGAATAGACTTCGTCGACTCCCTGCTGCGGTTTAAGGTCAATTGTAAGCGTTACGGTCGGCACCTTGAACTGCTTGCGTACCTTCACAACGAATTGGCTGCAGCGCAGGACGATGGGGCCCGAAATTCCGAAATGGGTAAAAATCATGTCGCCTTCATGCTTAATGACGAGCTTGCCCTTGGGATTCCAGACCGTAAGGGTCACATCACGCAGTGACAAGCCCTGAAGCTCCTTACTGCGGATGAAGGGCTCGCTGGAGGTTAATGGAACCTCTGTCGGATACAGCTCCGTGATTGTATGTCCCGCCTTCTCAGCCCATACGTAGCCGTCACCGGTTGATCCGGTATGCGGCACCGATTTGCCCCCGACTGCAATAATGACAGCCCCGCATGTGAAAGTCTCTCCACTCTTGAGCCGGATGCCGGCTACCCGCCTGTCGCGGAACAGGACATCTTCTACAGGGGAGTTTACCCTGATTTCGACCTTCTGCGAGCGGACCTTGTTAACCAGAGCATCAACAACAGTCTTCGCTTTGTCGGACACCGGGAACATTCTGCCGTTGTCCTCCTCCTTCAGCCTGATTCCCATTCCCTCGAAGAAATCCACAATATCCCTGTTGCTGAACACTGCTAGCGCACTATGGAGAAAACGGCCGTTGCCGGGTATATGTTTAATGAGCTCATCCAGCTCCTTGGCATTCGTCACATTGCAGCGGCCTCCGCCCGATATGCCGAGCTTTCGTCCCAGCTTGTCCCCTTTATCCACGAGCAGAACCTTGGCTCCAAGCCTGCTTGCCGAGACGCATGCCATGAGCCCGGAAGAGCCTCCGCCAATCACGATCACGTCGTAATGCAACTGTCATCTTCCTTTTCATTAGAGTCATGCAGATAATACCATTAGGATCGGAATTAAGACAACTCGCTCCCGGCGAGGGTGGACCAGAATTTGCCATAAGGGGGCTTCCTGATAAATAATAATAACAGACGAACCAGAAGAGGTGGCCAATGAAACCAGTACGCATCATCCTATTTGATTTGGACGACACACTGCTTCATTTCGACGATTATTGGACGGTTAGCATGCGGGAGGCCTTACGGACTTTCCCGCTGACGGCGGATATCGACCTGGAGGTTCTGTTCCCGGTTTTCCTGGAGAAGGACGAGCTCTTTCATATTGAATGGCTGGAAGGCCGGCTGGACGGCAGCGAATTCCGCAGGCTTCGGTTCATTGATACTTTAGCCGCGGTTGGTGTGGCTACAGGCCGTGAGGAGGCGGATGCTTTTGAACGTTGGTACTGGTCTGCACGGGCGCCTCATATTCCGTACGACACGTCCCTCATTGCCAGACTGCAGCGGCTCGCAGCGGCTTATCCGCTTGGGATTGTGACCAATGGAACAACTGAGGATCAGTTCAACAAGCTGAACCGGATGGGACTCGATATGTTGTTTACACAAGAGAATGTATTCATCTCGGATGCGATGGGGGCGGCCAAGCCAACCCCGGATTCATACCTGATTCCTGCCAGAGCATTCGGCGTCCGGCCGGAGGAGGTGCTGTTCGTCGGTGACTCGTGGCAGAACGATGTGGAAGGCCCGATCCGGCAGGGAATGCAGGCCGTCTGGATGAACCGCAAGGGGCTGCCGCAGCCAGCTGAACCGAAGCCGGCCGCGGTTATTACGGACCTGGCAGAGCTTGAGGAGCTGCTGGCAGACCGTTAGACACCAATCAATACATTGCTGTGATGAGGAGGAGTGACAGATGCAGGCCATGCAGTTAGACACAATCAAGCTGGCAATGTCAGACGGTCTGGAGCTGCACGCGACACATTATTCTCCGGCTGACCGTGAGGCGGTGGGCGCCATCTGCCTGCTTCATGGCATGGGTGAGCATGGCGGGCGTTATGAAGAGCTTGCCGGGCGGCTGGCGGGGCAAGGCTATGCCATCCTTGCGCCTGACCAGCGGGGACATGGCTGCACACCCGGCAAGAGGGGGCACGCGGAGTCGGTGCTGAGGCTCGCTGAGGATGCAGCCAAGTCGATTGAATATACACAAGCGCTGCATAAGGGGCTGCCGGTCTTCCTGTATGGCCACAGTATGGGAGGGAATGTGGCGCTGAGCTGCGCCCTCCGCTACCGTCCTTCCATAGCCGGGCTGGTGCTCTCCAGTCCGTGGCTAAGGCTGGGGTTCGAGCCTCCCCGCCATAAGGTCATGCTCGGACAGGTGCTGGCCCGACTGCTGCCGTCCCTGACTCTGTCTACCCAGCTTGAAGCGGGTGCCTTGTACCGCAACGATAATCAGCTTATGAAGGATTGGGAGGATAAGCTGCTGCACAACCGGATTTCAGCGGCCTTGTATTTCTCCCTGACCGAGGAAGGACGCCGCTCCATCTCTTCCATGTCTGAGCTGAAGGTGCCTCTGCTGCATTTTCACGGTACGGCCGATACGATTACATCCTATGCCGCGAGTCACGAGGCGGCGGGAAGGGTTGAGTGTGAATGTCAGTTTGTTCCGCTCGAAGGCGGCTATCACGAGCTTCATCACGACGAAGAGCATGAGCGTTTTACCGGCATCCTGATTGAGTGGCTGAACCGGCATGTACATTCGGCTAATAGGGTGGGCTAGAAGCGACAGGGCTTCCAGCCTGCTTTTTTTGAAGCTATATATAGGCTTAAGGATAATACCTCTGGATTGTAATATATGGGTGTATATGCTTTAATCGGAAGTAGTAAGGCTTGTGGAATGGGGGAGAGCTGAAATCCGTGCTGGAACATATCCTGTTGCAAATGTTTTTATCTCTTGTTCCTGTTTTTGCGTTTCAGATCTGGTACGACCGACCTGGAAGACGAAAGGGTATCCCGGTTTTCCTGGCGTTATTCTCCATACTGACGCTTATCCTGTGTGCGCACTTTTCCAAAGATATTGAATATGGTCTGGGAGTGGACAACCGTTCTATTCCTTATGTAATTGGAGCTCTCTACGGGGGACCCGCAGGCACTGTACTGCTGACAGTCATGTATGCAGCATTGTGGACACCCCAGCTGACAGGCTTCGGGGACGCTCTCGAAATGACGATTTTTACAGTTCTTCTGATCCCTATGCTGATGTTTGGCAGAAGACGGTTTGAGCAGCATGATCGAACGACCCGACTGCGGGCTATAGCGGCAGTAAGTTTCATGATTTTTTTGAAAATTGCTTCAGTTATTCTGCTTGAGCACGTCTTCTACACAGGCTTCACAGCAGCTGCTGTTATGACAACCGTGCTGCACACGGCGGGTTCGGCCGCCTTGCTGTGGGCCGCTATCCTGCTCATTGAAGGTACAATAGAAAAACAGAGAATGCACCACCGGCTTACGGTGGTATCGCAGGATTACCGCAATGAAGTACAAAAGCTGCAGCAGTTCATTGATCTGACGCCGTTGGGTGTAATTATTGTGGACCAAGCAGGAACTATAACGCATATTAACGAACAAGCTGTCCGTTATATAAGCGAAGATCCGGCAAGCCATGGACGGGCGTCACTGATTGGCGGTATGGTTGGTGATATGGACTTCAGGGAAGAGGCTTCCCCGGTGCGGGGCCTGTTGCTTGAGGTGCTGGAGGGACGCACGCTGGCCCCGGATATTACGCGGGAAGAGCAGCGGGTGCTTGTGAGGACGGCATTTAATATCCGGGATGACGTCAGCCGCGATATTATTGGGGCCGCGGTCATTATTCACGATATTACGGAAGTGAGCCATCTCAAGGACGAGATAACCCGTGTGGAGAGGCTCAGCCTCGTGGGGCAGATGGCCGCCAGCATTACACACGAAATTCGCAACCCGATGGCTGTTATCCGCGGATTCGTACAGCTTATGCAAGAACGTAGTGCAGAAGGGCAGCATGAGTACTACAGGATCATTATGGATGAACTGGACCGTGCTAACAGCATAATTAATGATTTTCTGTCTCTTGCCCAGAATCGTGTTATCGAGAAGGAAAGTCAATCGCTTCACGACGTGCTGAATATGCTCAGTCCTCTGCTCTGGGCGGATGCCAATCTGAGGGGACAAGTCATTGAGCTTGATCTGTGCAGCGATATGCCGCCCATGGAAATGAATGAAAAGGAAATCAAGCAGTTAATTCTCAATCTTGCCCGCAACGGCATGGAAGCCATGGACGAGAAGGGCAAGCTGGTTATCCGTACCGGCTGCACAGACGATACAGTGGAGCTTTACGTCGAGGATAATGGCGCGGGTATCCCGGCCGATCAGCTTGAGAGGCTCTTTGAGCCCTTTTATACAACTAAGTCGCGGGGAACCGGTCTTGGCCTGCCCTTATGCCTGAGTATAGCGGAGAGGCACAGCGGCTCCATTAGGGTGGAGTCGGAAGAGGGTAAGGGGACAACCTTTATTGTAACCTTCCGGAGGGAAGCCGGGAGTGATCCTATACCGCAGCAAGCAGGATAACATACAGAATAGTGCGGTCTGACACTGCATATACTAGCCTCGGAAGGAGGCGGTGTACATGTCCAAGAATCGTGAGCGCGACTCGGAAAAATACAAGGGTCCAAGTAAAACCGGCAGCCGCGGCAACCAGTCCGTCCAGCCTGAAAATCCCGCATTCGACAAGAAGCTGGATGGACCGAACCGTCCGTCTGTTTGACGGGAGGTTACCTGAAATGCCAGGGAATCATAAACGTAATACCTCTCCGGCTGCTGCTGAGGAAGCGGCTGCCGGACAGAACAGCACTTTAAAGGATGATCCCGAGCTCGATCCGTACGAGATTGACTTCTTGCCCGAATTCAGGCAGAACCGCGGTCCCCGCGGCCCGTTCCTCAATTCTCAGGGTGTCGTAATCGGCGACCATGACTATGATTCCCCTCAATCCCCGCTCCATAACTGGTCTTCGGATACAGACCCAGCTGTGATGAGCGGTGAGGAATGGGTTCATCCGTTTAAGGATATCGGTTTCCGGACAGAGGAAAACCGGCAGCTGTTCGAGAAAGGGATACGGCCTCAATCGGGTATTTATATGCATCCGGAGCTGAGTACTTCTTATGAGGCATTCCATCCGGAGCTGGAGTCTAAGGGCTAGATATGAGGTGTGACAAACAACCGGGAGCAGCGCTCCGGTTGTTTCTCTATATATAAGGTTAAATAAAAGGTGACGGCGTGCAGCTTTGCTTTTCACTTATATCCGAATGTATAATAGAACCAAATCCGATAGGGGTAGAGGAGTGATTTACGTATGTCGATGTCATTTGAACGATACATGATGGATATGGTACAGCCGATGCGTGAGGATTTGACGCGTCTTGGCATCCAGGAGCTGCGTACGCCGGAGGAAGTGGAGGAGAAGCTGCCCAATGCCAAGGGCACGGCGCTTGTAGTCGTAAATTCCGTGTGCGGCTGTGCAGCAGGCCAATGCCGTCCAGGCGTAGCGGAAGCCCTGAAGCATGATATTACGCCTGATCATCTGTTTACCGTATTCGCCGGTCAAGATAAGGAAGCAACGGCCAAGGCACGTGAGTATTTCGCGCCATACCCGCCTTCTTCACCATCCATTGCACTGATGAAGGACGGAGAACTGGTCTATTTTATTGAACGCCACCAGATCGAGAACCGCTCGGCTCAGGAGATTGCCGCGGACTTAACAGGTGCCTTTGACCGATTCTGCCGATAAGGGGAGGGGAACGGACATGAGCTTGCAGCAGGAGATTATTGCCAAGCTGGGCGTTAAGCCCGAGATTAATGTCGATGAAGAAATTCGCAAACGGGTGGACTTTCTGAAGGATTACGTGAAAGGCTCGAACACTTCGGGGCTGCTGATCGCGATCAGCGGCGGAATTGACAGCGCGGTTGCAGCAGGCTTGTGCAAGCTTGCGACCGATGAGCTTTCACAGGAGAGCGGCAAGGAGTACATCACGCTGGGTGTGTACCAGCCTTATGGTGAACAATCGGATATTGCCGACAGCTATGCAGTAGCCAAGGCGTTCGATCTGAAATACCAGGCTGAGACGAATATTGAGGATGCCGTTAACGAAGTGGCCCTTGAGGTGGAGCATGCCTACAAGAACATGGGGAATCCGCGTCACATCAGCCGTGAGAGCAAGGGGAATGTGAAGGCGCGCATGCGGATGGTAGTCCAATATGCGCTGGCATTTGACCTGAACCTGCTCGTTGTTGGAACAGACCATGCATCCGAAGCCGTAACCGGTTTTTACACGAAGTGGGGCGACGGGGCTGTAGATATTACGCCGCTGAGCTCGCTCAATAAGCGTCAGGTCAGACAGCTTGCCGCTGCGCTTGGCGTGCCGCAGTCCATATTGGACAAGGCACCGACCGCAGGGCTGTGGGAAGGCCAGACAGACGAGGGCGAGCTTGGCATTAAGTATGATGATAACAGCGACTACTTGGAAGGCAAGGAAATTGACCCTGCCATCCGTGAGAAGCTGGAGAAGAAGTACCTGATTACGGCCCATAAGCGTGAGCCGATACCAGGTATTTAGATCATGGAACAGCAAACAGCCCCTTCGCAGGGGCTGTTTGCGTTATTGCGGCAGGCGAGGGGAGTGAGCCTTGCTTGTGCTCCGCCGGGTGATTTGTTCAAGCCGTAAACTATACATAAGGCTAAGTCTGGTTGGCCCGGACAGTGCCGGCTTTGCGCTTGCCTCTTAATTTATTGAGGATTTTCAACCGGTATTTGGAGAAGATGACCCTCAGAATGAAATATCCGATCACCGAGAAGATAACACTGTTTAAGGTGCCTCCAATGAAGATATCAAGGCCAACCTTGCGGATCCAGTGCAGCACTCCGTTAATAAGCGGACCGAATACTCCGCTGTATGCAGGCTCAGCGGCCGGGCTGTTGACCGCTTCCTCCAGAGGAGCTGTAGAAAACAGGCCGCGTACCAGAGGTCCGCTCTGGACGTTCAGGAAAAATAGCAGAGGCCAGGCGACGGAGCCGATCGCCGCGGCGATCAAAGCAGTCGGCACATTGCCTCTTAGCAGCTTGGCGAGCCCGACTGACAATGCGGGTCCGATACCGAATGTAGGGTACCAGCACGGAAAGAAGCCGACAATGAAGCCTAGTGAGACGGCATGAGGGCCTTTATTTTGACGGAATAGTTGGATCATATAGTACTTAGCGCGTTTAGTGAGCTTCATGCGGGGTATTACTCCATTCCTAATATTCTTCCTATCATTCTACATGATTCTGCAGCAAAATACCGAAACTTTAAACAAACTTTACATGATGGAGAGGTTGAACGGCGTGACTGAGCATAAAACAGCAGAAAAGCTTATACCCGTACATATCTTAAGCGGATTTCTTGGCAGCGGCAAAACGACGCTGCTGACCCGAATGACCGAGTATTACCGGGAAATGGGGTACAAGCCGGCCATCGTAATGAATGAACTCGGAGAAGTCAATCTTGATGGCCAGATATTGGACAGTGATGTTGCCATGACTGAAATGCTGGGCGGCTGCATCTGTTGTACGATCCGCGGAGATTTGACGCTCGAGATAAAGGCTTTGATTGATGAACATAATCCTGATGTCATTCTGATTGAATCGACGGGCGCTGCCAACCCGCTTGAAATTATTGACGGCGTGACCGAAGCGGCAATGTATACCCGGACCGAGCTTCGCTCCATCATTACAGTCGTGGACGGGCCGGCGCTAATCGACAGGCAAAAGCGCCCCAAGGACCGTACCTACAAGCTGATGCGGGAGCAAATCCGCTGTGCGACAAGATTGATTCTTAATAAGGCTGACAAGCTGGAACCGGAAGAACTGGTGCTGGCGGAGCAGACAGTCCGGGAGTGGAATTCGCATGCGCTCCTCACGGCGACGGTTCGCTGCGCAGTTGATCTCGGGCAGCTTGCAGATGCAGTGCCTCCGGCCACACGGACTGCGGCTGGACATGCCGGTTCAGCGCGGAATAATGGAGAGCTTCATGAGCATTCACAGAACTGCGGTCATCATTATGACGAATCAGAGTCACATCAGGCTTCCAAGCACGAGAGCCATGATCATGTTATGGCGGTTACCTACTATTTTCATCGGCCGGTGGACAGCAAAGCATTTGAACTTTTTCTGCAGAAGCTTCCCGAGAATATATACCGGGCCAAGGGAGTTCTGACATTCCGGGACACCCCAAGCCGGTTCCTGTTTCAGTATGCTTTCCGCGAGTCTGATTTTATTAAAATCACCCCGCAGGGCACGGTCCATGATGTGGCAGTATTTATTGGAGAGCATTTCTCACGGGGGGCGCTGCTGGAGGAACTGGCTAAGCTGGAAGGATGAGCGGCGGGGCACACGGATGCGGCTGATTATCGTTTCATCATGACGGGGGACGGGTACAGGGAAAGCAAGGAGGTGTTCCATCCTATGTCTTTTTTGAGATTAGAACGACATGTGAAAGAGCTGGAAGACTATTGTGCTGAATCCGGACACCGTGTTCTCAGTCTGTATCTGAACACGGAACCGGACCGGAACCGTCCTCAGTCATGGAAGATCAAGTTCAAGAGCGGAATGAAGCGTCTGCGTGAGTATGCGGAAGCTGAAGGCGGCGAAGAGCAGGTGAAAATGTTCGACCATCTCCGCCCGTCTGTAGAGCATGCCGTGGAGGAAATGCGCGGCGACCTGAAGAAAGGCCTGCTGCTCTTTGCCTGCTCCTCAGGACAATTCACGGTGGTGGAAACGGTGCAGGTGCCTACGCCGGACGCGTTCTACTGGGAGGACCGTCCTCATATGCAGGAGCTGCAGGAGATGATGAAGACCTATCCGCCAGCCGGCCTTGTGCAGGCCGGGAGCGACGGCGTGTCGGTCATTTCGACTTCTCTAGGTGAGATTGTGGATGAATGGCATTATGAATGGGATATTCAGCAGGATCGGTGGAGGCAGAAGAAAGGCCTCGGACATGCAGGGATCCTGGCTTCGAGCGCTAATCACAGGGATCAATACGACAAAAAGCTGGATGTGAACCGTCAGCGCTGGCTGAAGGATTTCGTTCCTGTACTAGAGTCTCATACCCGTAAACAGAAGTGGAAGGAAATCATTCTGACTGGTGAACCGGATGTGACGAGTGACCTGGTTGGGATGTTGAACACCAAGTCCCGTCAACGAATTATCCCGAAGAACTTTAATGGCATGCCTTCCGCCCAGTTGCTGCAGGAGGTTCACTCTAACCTGCGGTGATCACAGCAAGCTATTGAGCAAGCGTTTACAAGTTTGATGTCGATAAGGCTAACTCCTCTACATGCTAAGGTTGTTTATCTATAGAGATGAAGCTGTTACCCGAAAGACGGGGTGGCAGCTTCTTTTTTTAGGTGAATTTAAGGGACGGGTCCTGAATAGGCCCCTATAATGGAGGTGAGCAGGCAGCCGGGTTGATTTGGCCTATTAATGGAGGGGATATGGAAATGATTTGGAAGACAGGTAAAGTGCTTTTTTTACTGATTCTGGTCATTGGGGCTGGCTTCATTGCAACGTTAATCATTAGTTTCATGCCAGGTGCAGTATTTTACCGTCCCTTCTGTATGGTTGTGGCAGGCTGGGCGGCTGTGATGGTCTTGTGGAAGTGTTTTGGAAGGACGGGAAGACGGCGTTTCTGGCAAATTGTATTGGTGTCCCTGCTGCTGTTCATGACAGCGGCAGTTGCCTATGAGCTCCGCAGCCAGTATATACGTAGTATACCAACAATTAATGAGGATTCCCTGATACTTGACCGATATGCTCCCTTTGTGGAGGGCAGCAAGGTCGCCCGGCTGGCTGAACGGCCGGAGCTTAAACTTCACGAACAGCTGCCGCGCCTTGATGGTGCAACGGCGCTCTACCCGCTCTATGCGGCTTTTGTTCAGGCAGTATACCCTGAGGGGGAATATAAGCCGTATGACAGTATTGTCACCTCCACAACGACCAGTCAGGCCTATAAACGCCTAATTGAAGGGAAGGTTGATATTGTATTTGCAGCTCAGCCGTCTAAGGAGCAGCTGGCTACAGCGGCAGAGAAGGGGGTGGAGTTGAAACTCACGCCTATTGGAAAGGAGGCTTTTGTCTTTTTTGTCCATGCAGATAATCCTGTAAAAGGCTTGTCGAGCTCACAGCTTCGAGATATATACTCAGGAAAGGTAAATAACTGGTCGAAGGTGGGCGGAGACAGCAGCAGAATACGTGCTTTTCAAAGGCCGAAGAACAGCGGCAGCCAGACTATGCTGACAGCCTTTATGGATGGAACTCCCATCGAGGAACCGCCGACTGAGGACGTTGCGGGCGGGATGGGAGAGATTATCACGCAGACGGCCGATTACCGCAATTATCCGAATGCCATTGGCTATTCCTTCTTGTTCTACGCGACCGAGATGGCTTCCAATGGAGACATCCGGCTGCTGGCAGTCGACGGGGTTAACCCGTCGCGCGAGACGATTCGAAGCGGGGAGTATCCGCTGGCTAAGCCCTTTTATGCGGTTACGGCAGGTTCGGACAATCCTAATATTGATCTCTTAATCGATTGGATTTTGTCTCCACAAGGGCAGGAGCTCGTTCACAAAACCGGCTACACACCGCTGGCCGGACATTGATGCAAAGGGAGGCAGGCGCACCTTTTGGCCGGGATGAACAGCTTGGCACGGGAGGGCCCGCACACGTACAGGAGGTTCCGCCATACACTGTAACCAAATACTTGCCAGGTCAAGACTGGTAAGGAAGCAGGTGAAATGTATGGCAGCTGAAAAAGGAAACTGCCGTGCCCGCCGCAGACGGCGGCTGAGCTCGGTCCCGCTGCGTAAGGCGGCAGCCGCTATGGTGCCCTTTTACCGTGCGATTGCAAGCAGCGAACGTTATGCCCGAAGGTGGTCCAAGGCTATTGCCCGGCCTGATTTGGTACGGCTTGAAGAGCTGCTTAAGCTCGTGTCGCCGGCAGCGGCGAAACAGGGTCTTGGAACGAACGGGATCGGATATTTTATCTCGTTTCCTGTAGGTGACTCTATAGCGCTCTTGACGAACGGAATAACGATTCCGCCCGGTACTGTTCAATTTACCTTTCAGACGAGGGTGCACCGCTCATTAGCCAGAGCTGTCCTGCCCTTCTACCGCAAGCTGGCGGCGAGCAGGTCCTATGCTGCCGCTCTCGCCAAGGCCATCCGGCTTGGTGACAAGCGTGCGGTGAACAGCATGGTACGCAGTATAGTGCCTACGCCGGCATTAAGATCGGTCACGATCCAGGATATGGGCCTCGCGTTGCTATTTCAGTATTCCTTCAGCCGTTACCCGTATCGTAATCTGCTGGTTTACGAGATGGGATGACAGAGGTGAAACGTATCCGGCTCGTCACGCTTGTCAAACCAGTCCGCATAATTGGTCAAGTTCCCTCATAGACATGTTATCAGTTGGAAAAACATTGTGAAGAGGGGATGATCTCATGCGTCGCATGAAGTGGCTTGCGGCCATCATTGTATGCTTCTCGGTATTGGTTGCGGGATGCGGGACAAAGGATGCGGAAGCGGTTGTGAAGGATTTGGATAAAGTGATGGGCAGCATGAAGAGCTACCGGGGAAGCGGTACAATGACGCTGCATACCGGCCAGCAGCCGCTTAACTACCAGGTAGAGGTATGGTATCAGCAGCCTCAGTATTACAGAATTGCCTTAACGAATGAGAAGAAGGATATTACACAAGTGGTGCTTCGCAATGATGATGGCGTGTTCGTGCTGACCCCGAAGCTGAACAAGAGCTTCCGGTTCCAAAGCGACTGGCCGCAGGACCAGGGGCAGGTTTACTTATATCAGACGCTCGTCCAGAGCATATTGAAGGACAATCAGCGCCAGTTTGTTATGGATGAGGAATCGTATGTTTTTGATGTGATGGCCAACTATCAGAATGCATCGCTTGCGCGGCAGAAGATCTGGCTGGATAAGACGGATTACAAGCCGAAGCATGTGGAAGTAAGTGATGCCAATGCCAAGGTTATGGTCGAAGTGGATTTTAAGAGCTTTGAATTTGACGTCACCTTCGATAAGAACGCGTTCGATATGAAAGCGAACATGGGTGCACAGGGCGGAGTGGAGGACGAAGCCGAGGGCATGCAGGAGGATCAGGATGCCATGACCGGCGTTCAGCCGGGCGAGGCTGCCGATGAGGAAGGGCTTGGAACCGACAGTCCGGACAGCGGGGCGCAGCCGGATGAGCAGACTGATGGCAAGCTGCCGGTGGAAGGCGAAGACGGCGAAGGCACCGGCAAGGAAGCCGAACCGGGCAGCGGAGAGCCGGGAGAGGAGCAGAATGAGGGTGCTGCCTCCTCAGGTGAAGAGGTGCCGATGAACTTTGTCACGATGGCGCCGAGCTATTTTCCTGAAGGAGTTTCCCTTCATGAGATGAACGATATTACGATTGGCGGCAGCAAAGGCGTGATGCAGCGCTATAGCGGAACCTATGATTATACGCTGATCCAGTCTATGCCTGAGGACGAGGCTGTGTTTCACCCGAAGGGGACATGGATTGATCTGGGGCATACTTGGGGACTTCTGGCTGGCGAGGAGCAGCGGACGCTGGCATGGACATATGATGGTTACGAGTACAGGCTGACTACGGCTACCCTGCCGGAAGCCGAGATGTTTAAGGTAGCGCAGTCAGTTATGGAGGAAATGGGAAAATAACAGCCGCGTGCCCTGAGGGGCCTGCAGGTGATCCGCGTAAGGCGGACCCTGCGGGCCTCTTTATTTTTTGGCTGGCTGCCGGGCTTTTTCCGTATCGGTAGGGATTCATTCATTGACAGGGTAAGCCCGCCCGGTTTACCATAATGCTATTGGTTCATGGAACAGGAGAAGGTGAAAGGGAAAGTGGACGCTTATCATCGTTCGACACGCGCAGAGATATCCTTGGATGCCCTGCGGAATAACATCACGGCATTCAGGTCCGCTATACCTTCTGGGATGCTGCTTATGGCATCTGTCAAAGCAAACGCCTATGGGCATGGAGCTGTTGAGACGGCCCGGGAAGCAGCTGCAGCTGGAGTTGATTATCTCGGTGTCGCATTCCTGGATGAAGCTGTTCAACTCCGCCGCTCAGGCATTGATACACCGATTCTGGTGCTGGGTTATGTGCCGCCTGCGGGGTATGCTTTGGCGAGGGAGCTGAACATTGCGGTTACCCTCTTCCGCGTCGATGCGCTGGAGGCTGCAGCTAGTACTGGAGAAGCCAAGCCGCTCAAGGTTCATATCAAGGTCGACACAGGTATGGGTAGGCTGGGTGTTCTGCCCGGCGAGGAAGCAACAGGATTTATTGAACAAGCGCTTCGCACTCCGGGGATTGAGGTAGAAGGCCTGTTTACCCACTTCGCGAAGGCGGATGAGCAGGACAAGACGTATACGAAGCTGCAGTACGAGCGCTTCAGTGAAGTCGTCGATTATGTCCGGCGGCATTCGCTGCCCGTCACGCATATCCATTCAGCCAACAGCGCTGCGGGAATTGATACGCCGGAATGGGCGTATGGCATGCTGAGGCTGGGCATTGGCATGTACGGATTATATCCGTCCGATGAAGTGATGAAGAGCCGGATCGCTCTGCAGCCAGTGATGTCTCTTAAGACGGAGATCGTCATGGCTAAGCATGTGCCTGCCGGCTGGGGGATCAGTTACGGCACACGGTATATAGCGTCGGGCGGAGAGCGTATCGGCACCCTGCCGATCGGTTATGCGGACGGATTCAGCCGCATGCTCACAGGCAAGGCCGAAGCGATTGTCCGGGGGGTCCGTGTACCGGTGCTCGGAACGATCTGTATGGATCAGTGCATGATTCATCTGGATCCCGCTGCAGATGCGGGAGGTTTGACAGGCCCGGTACAGGCAGGCGAAGAGGTTGTGCTGCTCGGCAGTCAAGGCGGCGCTAGTATTACCGCTGAGGATTTGGCCGTAAGTTTAGGAACGATTCCCTATGAGATTACGTGCATGTTGGCCGCCCGTGTACCCCGTGTGTATATACGGAACGGGCAGACGGTTGCGGTTACCAATCCGCTTCTCGGCTGACAAAATGGGCAGGGATATTTATTTCCAGCTCTTTTTTAAGCAAGTTAAAGAGGAATTTGCCGCTTTGTCGCGAAATTATTCAGGCAGAGGACACTGTCATGCTCCGGGTATATGCGTTAATGCAGCATATTATCCATACGGCGCACATACAAATGATAGTGTATAAGGTCGCCTAGTAAACGGACATAATGGTAATAGTGTTTTTCTGGAAATGTCTTTGGAGGTGCGTTATTCTTGGCCAATATACAGAATACCAAACGTATCATGATCAGTTTGCCGGATCACTTGCTGCAGGAAGTGGACGGTATCGTTGCACGTGAAAACTCCAACCGCAGCGAATTTATCCGTCAGGCTATGAAATTGTATTTAATTGAACGCAAGAGGCGGCAAATCCGTGAATCGATGCAGCGCGGATATCTGGAGATGGCAAAGATTAACTTGAACATGGCCTCGGAAGCCTTTCAAGCGGAGGAAGATGCCGACGGCACACTCGGTCGTCTCGTAAGCGGGGTGTAGTCTTTGATTGTGAAACGCGGCGATGTGTTTTTTGCGGATTTATCACCGGTTGTCGGCTCAGAGCAGGGAGGCGTCCGGCCAGTTCTCGTTATTCAGAACGACATCGGCAACCGCTTCAGCCCCACAGTTATCGTAGCCGCTATTACAGCGCAGATTCAGAAGGCGAAGCTGCCAACGCATGTTGAGATTGACGCGGAAACACATGGCTTCGACCGTGATTCCGTCATTTTGCTTGAACAGATTCGCACGATCGACAAGCAGCGGCTGACTGATAAGATTACACATCTTGATGATGATACAATGCGCAAGGTGGATGAATCGCTGCAGATCAGCGTCGGATTGATTGATTTTTAATAGCTATGATCCATAGAGGACCGGGCAGCCGGTTCTTTTTTTTGTTCTGTATCTAGTTAAATAGCCGGATACATGAATGTAAATAGTATCTACGGGTCTCTGGTTGACGGCATAGACCGGGTTAGATATAATAAGGTCGGCTATTGTTAAACGTGTGTTTAGAATATATGTTTAAAACATTTGTTTAATGATAAGACCGATCATATAGATAGAGGAGTGGAGAAATTGAAACAAGCTTTACAGGCATTTTTCAAACGGCCTACCACAATGATAGGAATCGCGACAGCACTGCTTTTTCAGCTGATCTTCTCGGTGGTATGGATGACCGGCTATTCAGGGATTTCCGATCGTACAGAGAACCTGACAATCGGGGTTGTAAATGAAGACAAGGCGCTAGGCTCAACCATCTTTGAGAATCTAAAGCAATCGCTGCCCGTGCAGGTGGAGGAGGTGGCGGAGCTCTCTTCAGCGGAGACGCTTCTGGATGAGCGTAAGCTGCAGATGATCGTACATATTCCGGCTGATTTCTCGGCTAAGGTGACGGGCGGCGAGGGAACGGCTGTCCTGAACTACACGATCAATGAATCGAATCCTCAGATGATCAAGACAATGATGTCTGGCATGGCGGCTCAGATTACCTCTACCGTTAACAAGCAGGCCGTCGCAAGCGGGGCGGCGAATGTGCTTGGAGGTCTTAACATGCCGCAGGAGCAGGCGAGCGCGATAGGTGCGGCGCTGTCCGAGAGGGTAGTGTCTAATATCCAGTCGACCAACCCTGTAAAGGGCATTAACAACCAGATGGTACCGATGATGATGGTTCTGGCCTCTTATGTGGGAGCGATGATTATGGCTCAGAACCTGCATCTGTCTTCGCTGGCAGTGCGGGCTCAATCAGGACGCTGGCAGGTGTTTGGGGCACGGGTTATCATTAATGTAGCTGCTGCCGCAGTTGTATCACTGGCTGGTTCGGCCTTTGTGCTTTCGCTTGGCGGGCAGTCCGCGCACGGTTTCCTGGCGTTATGGGGCTTTCAGGCGCTGTTCGTGCTGACTTTTATGTTTGTCGCTCAGATGTTCTTGGTGATCTTCGGCATGGCCGGTATGCTGTTTAACATTGTGACGCTGTCGGCACAACTCGTATCCTCAGGGGCTATGATGCCAAGAGAGATGTTGTCCGACTTTTACCAGGGACTCAGCAGTATTTTCCCGGCGACCTATGCGGTGGAAGGCAGTATGAACATCTTGTTCGGAGGGCCTGATGTAGTGCATGCCGCGCTTGGCCTGCTTAGTGTGCTTGCGGCGGCAGTGGCAGTCAGCGCTTTGGCAACCGCTCTGCGCAAGGGGGATACTGGGGCACTTGCAGGTGTGCCGGCATCACGGCCGGCTCAGTCTTAACAGCTGCTGCTTAAGACGTTTTGACGGCCGGAGGGCGCAGTGGTTGTGTACTGCCCTGTCAGCCTCATTGATGGCATCAAGAGCCTTGGATTAGGGGGAGAAGATATTGTGCCCGGAAGAAACGGATGTAAAGCTGCGCATATTACTGGCGGCGAAGAAGCTGTTTGCCCGTCAGGGCTATGACGGAACGAGCGTACGGCAAATATGTGAAGAGGCCGGCGTCAACGTTGCGCTAGTATCTTATCATTTTGGCGGGAAGGAAAATCTGTTCGGCGCTTTGTTTGATGCTTTTTTTCCTAGCAAGCGCGTACAGGAGGTACTCAGCTTGAGGCTGAGCCCGCTTGCGGGGATCAAGCTGGTCGTGCGGGAGATAACGCTCACCAGGCTGCGTGAACCGGAGCTGATCAGCCTGCTGCAGCAGGAGATCATGGTCCAGTCTCCAAGAATTGATATTATCCGCAAGTATGCGTTCCCTGTCTGGACCTATGTCCGGGATGTGCTCCTGGAGGGCAGGCGGCAGGGCGTGTTCCGCTTTCGCTCCATTGACCACACCTTCATGTCGGTGACGGGGGCCATCCTGTTCCACAAGAAGTCAGACTATTTTCGTCCGCTCTTTACTGAGGAGCAGCAGGACAGTGAGTCGCTCATCCAGGATATTACCGATTTTGTGCTCGGCGGGCTGGGTGTCGATCCGACAGCTTCTGCGGAAGAATGACATTATATTCTAAAAAAGCTGTAGACAGCTGTAGAATAATTTGGTAGACTTTCCACTATAAACGACACTAATACTAAGCAACGCTATGCGAAGAACGCAAGTGATTGGGCTTTAGCCCTGTTACTTGCGTTTTTTTTCGTTGCTGGAAAGGACTTCATGTGAACAGGAAACGTCATGTATGGATCTCTCTGACTGCGGCCCTGTTGTCAGCACTGCTCGTATACGGCTTGTATCAGCTTCAACTGCGCCAGATTGATCTGCAGGAGACCATTCAGGTTGCTGTCCCGGTGCAATTCATACCGGCTGGTGAACGCCTGGCTGCCGGAGACGTCACGGTTAAGTCTATTGCGAAGAGTGCTTACCTGCCCGGCATGCTGACGGATACGGAGGCTATGATCGGCATGGAAACAGCCGTACCGCTGGGAGAGGAGGAGCCGATCCTCGAGTGGAAGCTCGATCAATACCGCCTGTTGCCTGCACGGGATGAGTCAACCTTCCAGATTCCGAAGCCGTATATTCTCTCCATCTCGAACGGAATCAGAGCGGGAGACCGCGTCCGGGTGTATACGACAGGAGAGGCAGCGGATTCGGCCAGGCTGTTCCCGCAGGCTGTCACCGTAGCCTCCGTGAAGACGTCGGCCAATACGGAGATTGATGATATGCAGAACCCCAATCTCTTATCGATGGCCAGCGGGGACCGCGAGCAGATGTATGCTTCCCGCCGGGATGCCAACGGAACAATCGATGCGATCAACCTGAACCTGACGGAGGAGGAATGGCTGGTACTGGATAATCTCTGCAAGCAGGGTAGTGTTAAGCTCGTTATCGCATTTAGTCCAGAATCGCTTGATATCCCGGGTATGACTGGCGGGGAGGGAGAGGGAAGATGAGCATAAGCCCGATTCGTTCGCCGCTCGTTACGTTTACCGGCTCTACACCGAGCATAGGCACGACGACAGCGGCGCTTGCTGCCGCTTGGCGGATTGCGGAGAGGAGCTCACTGCCGGTGGCTTATCTCTGCCTGAACCTGAAGAGCTCCAAGCTGCACCGGTATTTGCGTGTAGACAAGCCGGCGATTACGCTGGATAGTCTTCGTCCGGAGCTGAAAGCCGGATTGCTGACGCCTGAGAAGCTGAGACAGGCTGTATTCCGTCCGGCAGCCGCCCCCAATCTCAACATTCTGTTCGGCAGCATGATGAGAGATCAGGCCGAATTTTTCTCCCCGGAGGAGATCAGGCATCTGCTGGAGACCGCCCGTACCGTATTCGGACTGATCGTAGCCGATGTAAATGCATATTGGGACAATGCCGCGACGGTAACTGCGTTGCTCGAGGCAGACAGCAGGATATTGGTAACCACAACTGCACTATCGCATTTTCAGGAGGATACGCGGCGGTGGCTGGGCCAATCCTCCCCGTTGTTCGGCATTCCATCTGAAGCTTATGAAACGGTCGTTGTACGGCCGCCATGGAGAAATGGAGGGTATACGATGAAGGATATTGAGAAAGAGAGCGGCCTTGCCGCTATCGGGGAGCTGAAGCTGGCGGAGCCGTTCTACGCTCATTTGGACAGCGGCAGTATGGAGGAATGGCTTGGCAGGCATGAACAGGGAAAGCGCGCCATGCAGGAGACGGCAGATAAGCTCATGAATCGGCACAGTGTCCGATTGGGCTCCCATATCAAACGCCAGCCATGGTACCGCAAGCTTCTGGATCACCGCAACGGAGTTGGCTCATGAAGCCGGTCGGCGGCCAACCGGATGAAGTTCGCTTCTCGCCGGCAGACTACGCTGCCCGGCTGAGGCTGGCGTTGCCAGCGGATGGGGGGGCAGAGGCTTGGCGGCAGGATGCAGCCGACAGCCGCAATCAGGATCTGCAGCGGCTTGCTGAGGATATACGCAACTACCTCGCTGCGCCGCGCGGGATGACCGAAGAGGAGCGTAAGGGATATGGAGAGCGGCTGAACAGGGCCGTGCTCGGCTTCCCGCGCGAGCGGGCGGAGATACTCGCTGTAATAACCGACCGGCTGATCCGGCAGCGGATACATCGTCTGCCAGGGGGGCATCACCCTTACCGCAGCCTGGCAGATGCCCTGTTTGCCGAGGTGGTGGGCCTGAATGTGCTGGAGCTTGTTCTTGCCAACAAGGAAGGCTTGGAAGAAATCCAAGTGGTTGGCACCCGGATTTATGAAGTACGCGGCGGGGAAGCCGTAATGTCAGAGCATCGCTTCGCCTCTGTGAAGGAAGTGGAGCGGATTCAACAAAATCTCGTGCTGTATAACAATGACCGCATCACGCCCCGCAAGCGATGGGCGGAGGTGTCGCTGAGCGACGGCTCCCGGGTTACGCTAACAGGGTTTGGTTTCACGGCAGAACCAACATTGACCATCCGGTTTTACACCGTTAGGCATTATGACCTTGAGACACTATGCGCTGAGGAATACGGCACGATGGATCAGCAGGTGAAGGAGCTGCTGCTTGCGGTGCTTCAAGCCCGCCGCAACCTTGTTGTCATCGGTGCGACCAACTCAGGCAAGACGCATCTGCTTAAGGCGCTGCTGGCCGAGCTGCCGGACGAGGAGCGGATTATTACGATTGAAGGCCGGCATGAAATGATGCTTGGGCGCGATTTTCCCGCTATGAATGTCATTGAGTATGAGGTAGATGAGGAGGATCAGCTGCACCGATCCATGCAGGCCTTCAAGCTGGCGCTTAGGCAGTCGCCCAGGCGGATCGTACATGCAGAGATACGGGATGAGGATGCGAACATCTATGTAAGGGCCTGTACGAGGGGGCATTCGGGAAGTATGACGACTGTTCACGCCAATGAGCTGGAGGATGTGCCGGAGGCGATTACCGATATGTGTATGCTGGATGGCCGTTCGATGAACGCAGAGCGGCTCGCAAGGCGTATCACCCGGTACGTAACCCAGATTGGCATTGAGATGCGTATAGTAGGCGGCAAACGCCGCGTCGCCCGAATCGGGGCTTTTGAATGGCGGGAAGGAAGCGCGCATGTCCGTAATCTGGCAGTCTATGATGAGAGCCGGAGCGGTTGGCAAATGAATACAGATGCGGTGCGGTACATAATCTCCGGCCCGAGGGGGGCGGTATGATGTCTTGGCAGGTGGGAGCGGTCGCCGGTGTGCTGTTCGTTTTAGTCTTCACGGCTGTCAGGCAGCTAATGCTTCTGTTCGGCGAGGAGGGCGCGCACCGGGAACGATTAGCTTACCGCAGGAGGAACGGCCTTCGCAGAAGGTCGGCAGACATAGCCGCCAGATTGTGGCTTCAGGATGGACATCTGTCTATCCTGCTTGCGAGTGTACGGTGGCAGGTGAAGCCGACAGTCTTCCTTTTGATGACGGGATTGTTCGGGCTGGGAGGCTTGGCTGCGGGAGCGCTGCTGATACAAACGCCAAAGGGAACGCTGCTGCTGTTCCTTCTAGCGCTCGGCACGCCGTATCTGGTGCTGCGGATGGTATTGACCCACAGGCAGCTGCAGAGCCGGGCGGATTTTCTGCCAGCGGTCGAGCTGTTTTATCAAAGCTATATGATGACCGGAGGCCATCACCTGCGCACAGCTCTGCGCCGGACTGTCGAGGAGCGCCGGCTTCTCGGCCCGATGCACGCGGTGTTTGACCAGCTGTACCGCAACCTGTCCATTAAGGAGGATGCGGATTCAAGCCTGCGGATTTTTGCCTCGGCGCTTGGCCATGTATGGGGGGATTACTTTGCTAGTATTCTACGGGTCGGCTTATCGGAGGGCTGCAGGGTCGGGGATAATCTTAAGACGCTTATTACCGATATGCGGCAGTCGCAGCTTGCCAACCAGCAGGAGAGGAACCGTCTGCTTGAGATCCGGCTGGCCAACTTCTCGCCGATCCTGTTTCTGGCTTTATTCATTGGGATCAACATGCATTATACGCCAGACAGCGCTTATCAATATTATGTTCTGGACCCGCAGGGCAGGGATATGATTCTTAACGCACTAGTACTGATATTTGCATCCTTTGTCATGGGGATCTATTTGTCGCGTAAGAAGATGTGACCAGGGGGTTGGCATTAGTGGGAGATCAGGTTTACCGGCTGGTCGTTATGCTGTTAATGGCCAGTCAGTTCGTGATTGGTGTGACAATGTTCATCCATCTGCTGCGGGCGATCATGTACAGGCGACCGCGTTGGAGCGGTGCCGCAGGTGACGATGGCGCAGAGCGGTTGACTGCACCCGAATGGCTGCTGCGCTTGCTCGGAATCTCGCGCAGCAGTGCATATTATCTGGAGCGGGAAGCGGCGCTTGCCGGCTGCGGCTTGTCCGTGGACCCAGGGCTGTATGCGGCTGTCAGGCGGATGCTTGTAATCGGCAGTGTGGGCTGCGGGGCGGCGCTGGCATTGTACCCGGAGGTTGTTCCGGTGCAGGGACTGCCGGTGTATGGCCCGGCTACCCTGTTCTTTGCGGCAGCTGCAGCTTTTCTTTGGGATCTTCCCATGCTGGAGGCTTTTCGAGGCTACCGCTCAGAGCGGATGATGAGAGAGATTCACGCGATCAGCAACCAGCTGCTGTATTTTGCCGGATCGTCGCTCCATATTCATGCGAAGCTGACGCGTTGTCTGCCCTATACCTCGGCAATTCGCGTTGATCTCGAGCGGATGCTCGGCGAATGGTACCATGATGCGGATTCCGCTCTGAGACGCTTCAAACAGAGGCTGGGTACAGCTGAGGGAGCAGGGTTCGTGGAAACTATCGAAGCGATGCGGATGCATGAGGATGAAGCTTATTATGAGCTGCTGAAGGGACGGATTACCGATTACAAGGCCAAGCTCGAGCTGAGGAAGGAAACCCGCAAGGAGTCGGCGTCTTATGTGCTGTTCATATTGGCGGGTGTCCCGATTTTGTACACCTTTCAGATTTTTATTTATCCATGGGTTCAGGAAGGGCAGAAGCTGTTCCAATCATTGAACTCTTAACCGGTCAGAGGAGGAAATTTAAGGTGAGAAATATTTTGATGACGGTAATGCTGCTGGTGGTTGTTATTCTGCTGTTCAACTCGATTATTGCCAAGGATGGGACAGGCACCCAGGCACAGATTGAGACGCAGGGCAATGCGGCGAATACGAAGATTGGGGCCATTAATCCTTAACGCAGGAAGCGGCAGGAACAGGAGGTGCAGCCTGATGCGGGGGTTGCTAATGACATTGATGCTGCTGGTGACAGTCATCTTGATCTATACGGCCGTGGTGGAAGGAGAGTCGGGGACAAAGGCGCAGGTCGAGTCCTCCGGCAGAGCGATGAGTGAATCGATCCGGGGGATTAGCCCATGAGGTCTGTGCTTGTATTTGTATTGTTCGCGGCAACATTCTGCTGGCTGATGTTCTCTCCCATATACAAGCATGTGCTTATCGTCAGACAAGCGGTCCTGCAAAAGGAGGTGGATTACCTGCTGGAGATTGGTGCAAACGGAGATCACGGATACATCAGCAGCGCTATGATGAGGGAGTCTGCTGAACGCTTGGCTGCTTACGGCTTGCAGGCGGATGAACTCGAATATGATGTGAGGTCTACCTCAGGAGCGGCGGCAACGGATGAGGCTTTCCCCCTTCCACGGGGAATTGGACTTGAGCTGACCGTTCGCTACCCCTATGAACGGCTGTTCGAAATCGACCGTCTAATAGGCCTTACGCCCCCGGGTGATGATGAGCGTATGAGCGCCTATGGCATCAAGATGAGCGAATATGTGCCTTGAGCGATGCTAACAGCAGGGTTAAGGTGGACAAGAAGGATAAGGACGACAAGGGGGATTGAGGGCTGACGAGAATTGTCTTTGTTTGCTATTAAACAGATGAGCGGAGGCGGTCAGCGGTATGAACAATTACAAAACAGAAGGGGCGGTGATAAACAAGCGAAAGGATAGCAGGCTTACAAAGCTGATCCAGCATGGACACATTAGAGGTCCTGCCAGGAAGGAGGGGAATGAGAGAAGATGGACAAGCTGCTGCTGCTGCTGTTGTTTTCGGTTGTGTGGATCATGGTTCATACGCTGCAGATCGACGAGGAAATGGCGATGCGTACGCTGTTCGAAGGCAAGCATGCCGTTAACCGTGCGGCCCACGCGGCAGCTCAGCAGCTCGATCCGCTGGCACTGAGCCGCGGGGAAATCAGGATCGACCCCCGTGCTGCGGCTGAAGCGGGTGCCTTATATCTGCAGGGCAACCTGAAGATTGACGAAACCGGTATGCCGCTCAGAGGGTCGAAGTTAAGAGAGCGGGCGGAGCTGCTGCTCTTCAAGGTGGTGGACGGAGACGAAAGCTTCCCTTATCACTACCGGAATGAAGCCTTCAACTATGAAGTTACGCTGCAGCGTCCAGGGGTCATTATGATCGTGCGGCTCCGTAACCCGAATGTATTCCGCATGCTTGAACCGATTGAGTGGGATATTAAGGGTGCGGCCGAGGTGGTCTATTGATGTGCCTTATTATGGAGCAGGGCCCATGGAATTTGGAACTGAGTAAGGGCTCTTCGGCGTTCATTCAAGTCCCGCGGGAGGTTTGACGCCCCGCTTGAAACCTGCTTCAATGAAGGAACGAGATGCTGGGGAAGGATGGGGTTACGGATGCGGCATGAGAGAGTGGAAGAATCGAGCTTGAACGGGAGTGACATTATGCGTGCGGGGGAGTACAGAATTCTTCCTGCGGGAGAGTCGGAAGCCCGAATTAGCCGAATGCAGCAGGTGATACAGGAAGAGGGACTGGACGGGTTCCTGCTTACACAGAACACGGACATCTACTATTTGACCGGTACGATGCAGACGGGCTACTGCTTCATTCCCGCTGTAGGCGAAGCAGTCCTCTATGTAAGGCGCAGCGTTGCCCGTGCGCGAGAAGAAGCGCATATCCGTACAGAGGAGCTGGGTGCATTCCGTGAATTCGGCGCCAAGCTGGCGGCAGGTTTAGCCGCAGCTGTGCCGCCTGGCCGCAAGCGGCTGATCGGTACGCCTCTCGATGTGCTGCCAGCGCAGACTTATCTCAAGCTGGCTGACCTGCTGGAGCCGGCAGGGGCAGCCCTTACGGATGCCAGCCCGCTCATGAGGCGGCAGCGGATGATCAAGTCGCCTTGGGAAATTGCACGCATCGAGCAGGCTGCGCAGGCAGCAGCGGAAGCGTTGGCCGAAGCCCTGAATTTCCTGAAGGAAGGCGTGTCCGAGCTGGACTGGATGGCGCGCTATGAATATGAAATCCGCAAGCGGGGACATATCGGTCTCATGCGGATGCGTGCTTATAATCAGGAAGTCATCACCGGGATGGTAGGCGCCGGGGAAGCGGCGGCTGTACCCTCTTATTTTGATGGACCGGCAGGCGGACGAGGGCTGGGAGCATCGGCCCCGCAGAGTGTCAGCCGCCGGCTGTTCGGACGGAACGAGCCTATTCTTCTTGATGTAGGCTGCTGTATTGACGGGTATATCATTGACCAGACGCGGACGGCCGTCATCGGCGAGCTTCCGGAAGAGCTGCTACGGGCTTACGGGGTGACAGAGCGGATAATGCGGCAGTCGGAGAAGCTGCTGCTGCCCGGCATTATAGCGGAGAAGCCGTATCAGGAAGCGCTACATATGGCTGAGCAGGAAGGCTTGGCAGACCATTTCATGGGCTTCGGAGCAGACAGGGTTCGCTTCCTCGGTCATGGCATCGGGTTGGAAGTGGATGAATGGCCTGTACTGGCCAAAGGGTTCACGATGCCGCTCCGGGCAGGCATGGTCATTGCCGTGGAGCCAAAATTCACCTTCCCCGGGGTTGGTGTGGTCGGCATTGAGAACACCTACGTGATCCAGGAGGAAGGCCCTCCGCTAGCACTGACACGATCGCCGGAGCAGTTAATTGTGCTGCCTTAGGCAGGCTGGTTAATGAGGTTATTTGAAAGTCATGCAGTTAAAGAGTGCAGGAAGCTTCTTAACGTTGGTGCGGCATGCGCATAGCCCCGGCACCGGCAGTGGGACCAGATATGGGTCCGCTGCCGGTTTTTTGCATGGTTGGAAGGATTGGAAGGGTTGGACAGATTAAAACAAACAGCTGCAAAATATATTTTTAATGTCGTGAACGTTTGAAGAAAGCTGGACGTCTTATGGCTGATTCCGGAATCGCAAGGGGGGACGCCGGCAGTGACAGAGGCCGAAGAGAGAATATGGCAGCAGGCGAGAACCGACAACAAGGCGCTGGCCGCGCTGCTGCAGCAGCACTACCCGTTTTTATACAAATATATGCTAAAGATTACAATGAACCGCAACCTGGCCGAGGACCTTGTGCAGGATACAATGCTGCGGGCGATCGAGAATATCAGCGCTTATGAGGGAAGGTCCAAATTCTCAACCTGGCTGATTGCCATCGGCACCCGGCTGTACATCGATGCGATGAGGCGGAGGGTGCGTGAGCGGAAGCATCAGGAGGCCGAACGGCTGCAGGCACTGAGATCAATGAAATTTATGTCCGCTGCGGAAGGAGGCTCATGGCCGGAGGCGATGGAAGCCTTGGCTGAGCTGGATTATGACATACGCGTGCCGATAATGCTGAAGCATTATTACGGCTACACGGTGGATGAGATTGCGGAGTGGATGAATATTCCGGCTGGGACGGTGAAATCCCGCATACACAACGGTTTGAAGAAGCTGAGAAAGGAGCTGATCGCAAGTGGCAGTGAAACGTAATAAGGACGGCAAGCGTGCTGGTCAAGCTGATGCGGCAGAACAAGAGGATCTCAAGCTGGTAGAAGCCTGGCTGCAGGAGGGTTTGGCAGATTTCGACGAGCAAAGGGATATCAATGTCCCGTCATCGGTGTGGTTTGAAGAATTGGCTCTTGAAGGCCGGAGATCAGCCAGGCGCAAGCTGCTGCGTGATCTCGCGATTTTCTGGCTGACAGGGGGGGCTATCCTCTCGGTTCTCATGCTGATGCTGAGCAGTAACGTCGTCTGGTTCATTGTGCTCCAGGTATTGGCGCTTATCGGCGGTACGGGCTTTGCGGTGGTTCACTGGCTCCGGGGCACCGGCAGAGAGGTGGAGCAGGAATGGATGAGCTAAGAGAGCTGCCCGTCTGGGCCTTGATTGTGCTGCCGCTTATCCTGCTCGCTCAGTCAACCTGGCTGTTCATCGATGCGCGGAAGCGGACGAAATACTACTGGTTCTGGGGATTGTGGGGGCTTATCCAGACGCCAATGCCGCCGCTTCTGTACATTCTGTTTGTCCGGAAGGGCTGGAAGCCGGGGAAGCGGGCTGATGGAGAACGGAAGGAATAGGGCGGAAGATTAGGGCGGTTTGACCCAAGTAGAGAAGAGATAGAGGAATGCCGGGGAGAAAATAGAGCTTATACGACAGGGGATACGGGAATGGACGATTGGTCAAAGCTGCAGGAGCTTATGCCGGTGCTTGCGCCGGTACTGGCGCTTCAATTGATATTAATGGTAACGGCTATAATCGTGTGCCTGCGGGCAGAACGGACGCGCGGACCCAAGTGGGCCTGGCTGCTGGCTATTATTTTCGGCAACCTGATCGGACCGGTGCTGTTCTTTGTAATTGGAAGGAACAATGACTGATGGAGCTGATGAGGGTAGAGAATGTAACCAAGACATTTGGCACGACACAGGCGGTCAAAGGCGTCAGCTTCACGATCGGGGAAGGCCGCTGCGTGGCGCTGCTTGGCCCTAACGGGGCAGGCAAGACGACGACGATCCGCATGCTGACCGGCCTGCTGAAGCCAACCTCGGGACAGATCCGATTTGCGGGGGCTTCAGAAGCCGATGCCTTCCGGGCTTCAATCGGTTACCTGCCGCAGACACCACCGCTCTACGGCTGGATGACCGGCATTGAATTTCTGGTGCACTGCGGCAGAGCAAGCGGCATGACAGCAAGAGCAGCGGCTGCCGCTGCCAAGGAGCTGCTCATTCGTGTCGGTCTGGAACAGGCAGGCAAGCGCCGGGTTGGAGGCTATTCGGGCGGGATGAAACAGCGGCTGGGTCTTGCACAGGCCCTCATACATAAACCAAGGCTTATTGTGCTGGATGAGCCGGTATCGGCGCTCGACCCGGTCGGCCGGAGGGAGGTGCTGGAGCTGCTGCGGGATCTGAAGCGGGAGACGACGGTCCTGTTCTCCACGCATGTTCTGCCCGATGCCGAGGAACTGTGCGATGATGTCATCATTGTGGCGGCGGGCAAAGTCGCGGTCCAGGGAACGCTGCCGGATATCCGGCGCGAGCATCAGCAGCCGGTGCTGGAGCTGCAGACCGACGGCAGCGGGCAGGCGATGTCTTGGGTGGACCGCTGGCTTGAAGCAGGGACCGGGAAGCCTTATATTGTGGAGCGCTCACGAACCGCAGACGGCTTCCGGCTTGTTGTCTCCGATGTGCCAGCCGCGCGGAGGGATCTCCTTGGGGCACTGGCGGAAGCAGATATTGCGGTTCGCAGGATGGAATTCGGCCATACCTCACTGGAGGATTTGTTCATGAAGGCGGTGGCAGCGCAATGACGATTCCGGACAAAATGACCGGTGGTACTGTGGCAGCGGGCCGCTCCGTCAGCAAGCTTACTTCACCGCTCGTACGGTGGTGGGTGCTCTACCGGAAGGAGCTGCTGGAGTCTCTCCGCAGCTTCAAGCTGATCTGGATGCCGCTTGTCTTCATTCTGCTTGGCGCCATGCAGCCGGTGATGCTGCATATGCTGCCGGAGCTGTTGGCCAGCGCTGGAAGTCTGCCGGAGAGCGCGCTGATGGAAATTCCGCGGCCGCAGGCATTCGAGGTGCTTGCCCAGACCCTGGGGCAGTACGATACGATGGGCGCTTTAATTACAGCGCTCGCCTTCATGGCTGTTGTGTCAGGGGAACGGGCCAGCGGAACTGCTGCCCTAATGCTCACTAAGCCAATCTCGGCAGCGGCCTTTATCACGAGCAAATGGGCAGGGCTTCTGACGATTACGATGCTGTCCTTCTCGGCCGGCTATGCTGCAGCCTGGTATTATACCTATGTGCTGTTCGGAGCGGTGGGAGCCGGCAAGTTCCTCATAAGCCTGCTGCTGTACGGCTTATGGCTGGTTTTTATCGGAACCTGCACCCTGCTGTTCAGCTCGCTTCTGAAGAGCGGTGCCGCCGCAGCTTTTGCGGCTCTTGGGACAGCAGCTGTCCTGTCTATTGTCTGCTCGCTATATGCGGAGCAGCTGGCATGGAGCCCGGGGAGGCTGCCGTCCTACGCATCCGCCCTGCTGGCAGGCGCAGATCCGGGAAGTGCTGCAGCCGGAGCGGTTGTCATTACATTATTATGCTTGACTGCGGCCTGCGCCGGATCAGTTATTGCTCTAAGAGCCAAGCCATCCGTTGACTAGCACTCTATCCTGCCCCTTAAACGTGCGTAACTTTCGATTTGCACAAGGCTCTATTTTTTTGTAGGATAGAATCATAGACCTGATAGTTTTCGTATATTATCTACAGAATTGTACGAACAGGTACTGGCGTCAAGGGGGCGATAGCGATGTTGAAGCTGGGTCAGAAGATCGTCGTTGTGGCGGATTCATTCGAACAGAATCTTCCGATCGGAGATTACGGATATATTATCGCGTATGACCGGAATGCGGACAATGCATTCGATTACGTGATCAGGGTACCGAAGGCAGGCAAGAATTTCTTCGTGCCCGCTGACGATATCGAGCTGGAAGAGGTGCTGATCCGCCAGGAGGCCGACCGCGTGGAGCGGGAGGCGCTGATTGATTTCGCGCTGGCGACTCATAATGAGGAGCTGTTCCGCAGAATTATGAATGGCGGCGAAGTGGAAGAAGCAGTTGAAGAGCCGGCCAAGGATGTACAGACGCGTGAGGATTTTATCCGGCAGGTTAATTTGAAGGCCTGGATTTAAGCTGACGCTTCAGGGCCCTCCCGCTTGGGAGGGCTTTTTTGCCATTGGAGGCGTTAGGACTGCGGAAGCAGTGTGCGCTTTGCATTGAGTTGTGGACATGCTCTGGGCTATAATAGGAAGAATGAGCTAGCGGATTTTAGAGGAGGTAGGATCAAAGCGATGAGCATTACGATTAAAGATGTTGACCATGTCGCGAATCTCGCGCGTCTTACGCTTACCGATGAGGAGAAGACGACGTTTGCGGACCAGCTGAATGCGATTTTAAAATATGCGGAGAAGCTTAATGAGCTGGACACGGATAACGTAGAGGCGACCAGCCATGTGCTGCCGATCACGAATGTGCTTCGTGAGGATGAGACAAGACCGTCCTGGCCGATTGAAGATGTCATGCGCAATGCCCCGGATGAAGAAGACGGGCAATTCCGCGTACCGGCAGTACTTGAATAATTTGGTGCACTATTGAAGGGAGGAACCGCTGTTGGCAGCTTTTGATATGCGCCTGCAGGATTTACATAATCAACTTCACAGCAAGGAAATCACCGTCACCGATCTGGTGGATGCGTCCTACCGCAGAATTGCGGAGACAGAGCCGGCGGTCAAGGCGTTTATAACGCTCGATGAGGAAAATGCCCGCGCAGCCGCTGCGCAGCTGGACAAGGTGCTCCAGGAAGGCGGAGAGCGCGGCCTTCTGTTTGGTTTACCAGCGGGCATCAAGGACAATATTGTTACAGACAAGCTTACGACGACCTGCGCAAGCCAGTTTCTCAGCAACTATGACCCGATCTATGATGCGACGGTCATGAAGAAGCTAAAGGCTGCTCAGTCGGTCACAATTGGCAAGCTGAACATGGATGAATTTGCAATGGGCGGCTCGACAGAGAATTCCAGCTATGCGGTTACAACCAACCCGTGGGACAAGGAACGCGTTCCTGGCGGTTCCAGCGGCGGCTCGGCAGCTGCCGTTGCTGCCGGACAAGTGTACTTCTCGCTTGGCTCTGACACGGGCGGCTCGATCCGCCAGCCTGCGGCATACTGCGGTGTTGTCGGACTTAAGCCGACCTATGGCCTGGTTTCACGCTTTGGTCTGGTCGCGTTTGCCTCGTCGCTGGACCAGATTGGTCCGGTTACGAAGAACGTGGAAGATTCGGTGTATGTGCTGCAGGCGATTGCCGGTCATGATCCGCAGGACTCGACTTCAGCGAATGTGGCTATACCTGACTATACGGCTGCTTTGACAGGTGATGTAAAGGGACTGCGCATCGGCGTGCCGAAGGAATATCTCGGAGAGGGTATCGATCCGAAGGTGAAGGAAGCCGTGATGGATGCGCTTCGCGTTTATGAAGGCATGGGTGCGGTCTGGGAAGAAGTGTCGATGCCGCATACGGAATATGCGGTTGCATGCTACTACCTGCTGGCTTCGTCGGAGGCTTCCTCCAACCTGGCCCGCTTCGACGGCGTGCGCTACGGCATCCGTGCGGAGAACCCGGATAACCTGATCGATATGTACCGCAAATCGCGGAGCGAGGGCTTCGGTCCGGAAGTGAAGCGCCGGATCATGCTTGGCACGTATGCGCTCAGCTCCGGTTATTATGACGCGTATTACCTGAAAGCCCAGAAGGTTCGTACGCTTATTAAGCAGGATTTCGACCAGGTATTCGAGAAGTTCGATGTCATTATCGGGCCTACGGCTCCGACGACAGCGTTCAAGCTCGGCACGCAGGTCGAAGATCCGCTCACGATGTACCTGAATGATATTTGTACGATTCCGGTCAACCTGGCGGGCGTCCCGGCGATCAGCGTACCTTGCGGCCTGGCTGACGGCCTGCCGGTCGGTCTTCAGATCATCGGGAAGGCATTCGATGAGACAACGGTACTTCGCGCGGCTTACGCATTCGAGCAGCAGACGGAGCATCACAAGCTGCGGCCGCAGTTGTAGGATACGAGAGAGCGAAGCAGGAGGATCGAATATATGACGGAAGCAACGAAATACGAAACGGTTATCGGGCTTGAAGTGCACGTGGAGCTGCATACGAACAGTAAAATCTTTTGCGGCTGCTCGACAGCCTTCGGAGCCCCGCCGAATACACATACATGCCCGGTATGTCTTGGACATCCGGGTGTCCTGCCGGTGCTGAACCGCCAGGCGGTTGATTATGCGATGAAGGCGGCCATGGCGCTCAACTGCGAAATTGCGACAGAGAGCAAATTTGACCGCAAGAACTACTTCTATCCGGATTCGCCGAAGGCGTATCAGATCTCGCAGTACGACAAGCCGATCGGCGAGAAGGGCTGGATCGACATTGAAGTGAACGGCGAGACGAAGCGGATCGGCATCACCCGTCTTCACCTTGAAGAGGATGCGGGCAAGCTGACACACGTCGATGGCGGCTATGCGTCTCTCGTGGACTTGAACCGTGTCGGCACGCCGCTGGTGGAGATCGTATCGGAGCCGGACATCCGCACGCCTGAGGAAGCGAAGGCATATCTGGAGAAGCTGAAGGCGATCATGCAGTACTGCGAAGTATCGGATGTCAAGATGGAGGAAGGCTCGCTTCGCTGCGATGCGAACATCAGTCTCCGCCCTTACGGCCAGGAGAAATTCGGCACACGTACCGAGCTGAAGAATATGAACTCCTTCCGCGGTGTACAGCGTGGTTTGGAGTATGAGCAGTGGCGCCAGGCTGAAGTGCTGGATTCCGGCGGCACGGTTGTGCAGGAGACGCTCCGCTGGGATGACGCCAAGGGTGTGACCATCTCGATGCGCGGTAAGGAAGAAGCGCATGACTACCGGTATTTCCCGGACCCGGATCTTGTGAAGGTGTTTATTGACGATGAATGGAAGGCGCGCGTGCGCGCGACGATTCCGGAGCTGCCCGATGCCCGCAAAGCGCGTTACACAAGCGAACTCGGCTTGCCGTCCTATGACGCGGGTGTCATTACCTCTTCCAAGAAGCTCGCGGATTTCTTCGAGGAGAGCCTGAATTACACGAAGGATGCCAAGGCGGTATCCAACTGGATTATGGGCGATCTGCTCGGCTACCTCAATGCCAACAACCTGGATATTGAGGATGTGAAGATTACCGGCCAGGGGCTCGGCGAAATGATTGGCCTGCTGGAGAAGGGCACGATCAGCAGTAAGATTGCGAAGACCGTGTTCAAGGCCATGCTGGAGAGCGGCAAGCTGCCGCAGCAGATCGTCGAAGAGCAGGGTCTGGTCCAAATCAGCGACGAGGGCGCAATCAAGGCGGTTGTAGATCAGATTGTGACGAACAACCCGCAGTCGGTTGAAGATTACAAGGCAGGCAAGGAGAAGGCCATCGGCTTCCTCGTTGGCCAAGTGATGAAGGAAACCAAAGGCAAGGCGAACCCGGCTCTTGTCAACAAGCTGCTCGTTGAGCGGTTGAATCAGTAACCAAAGCGATAAGCCAGCCCGGCAAGCTGCATGTAACATACGTAAGCCCTCCTTTTAATGGAGGGTTTTTTGTTATGCACAGAATGGTGCGCCTCTTCTCTGCTGCTTCTCAATCGGGCTCCCGCCCGTTTTGATTGAGAATTGCTTTCAGCCGGTGCCATGAACACAAAAACTGAGTAAAATAGTCACGCTTCGGTTATTTTTTATCAATAAGAAGAGTAATGGTTCATTAACACGTAATTAAAACCATTATGCTACAATACTGATATTGCAGAAAGGTCGTGAGCATCAATTGCCATCTATCGGGACTGATCCTTGGTACATTAGTGAAATGCAGGTGGCTGCAAGGTTATTTGTAGCGGTGTTGCTCGGAGGTCTTATCGGATTTGAGCGGGAGCAAAATAATCACGCGGCAGGTCTGCGCACGCATATTATGGTTTGCATGGGCTCTTGTCTGCTTATGCTGTTGTCCGCTTACGGGTTTGCAGCGTTTGCGGAGGAAACGAATGTCCGGATGGACCCTGCGCGTCTTGCTGCGGCAGTCATCACGGGTATCGGCTTTCTGGGCGCTGGGACGATTCTTCATACAGGTAAGTCGATCACGGGCCTGACCACGGCGGCATCGGTCTGGGTGGTATCGGCCATTGGCCTATCGGTTGGTGCTGGCTTTTATTTTGCCTCCATCTCTGCCACGATAATTGTACTGTTCACATTGTGGGCTCTCAATAAGGCAGAGAGACGATTCATGAACGGCAAGAAGGAACGCGTCTTCGTGATCCTAACAGATAAGCGGGCGGATATGATGGAGAAGCTGCAGGGCCTGCTGCTCGCGAATGGGACACTGGTGCGCAAGGCGTCCATGCAGACGGAGATTGAGAACGGGATGACACAGGACCGCCATGTGATCCGGCTGCATCTATCGCTGCGCAAACAGGAGGAGCCTTTGTCAGTCATGGAGAAGCTTCATGCGGTGGAAGGTGTACAGAGCATTAGTATGGAATAAAGTGAGGATAACGCTATGTCTGGCAAAAACCGCCTTACGGCAACGCTGCTCTCCTTCCTGATCCCGGGAGCAGGACAATTGTATATCGGGCGCCTGGGTTCAGGCCTGGCACTGCTTGTTGCTACCGTAATGGCGGTTGCTGCTATTGTTTTCTATGCGGGAACGGGCGGCGGACGGCATGTGCTTCTGATCGTATATCTGGGTCTGGCGGTACCGGTGCTTTATTTCTTGAGCGTGTATTCCATCCTGCAGGCTACATCGCCTTCGGCCGCTGATTCGCATGAAGAGGAGACTGGCGGATTATCACGGCTGCAGGGCTTTGGGCTGATCGCCGCAGGTGTGCTGCTGCTGATATTTGTCCGCCCTGGAGCCACGGTCAGCAGCTGGCTCGCAGTTGCAGGGGATTACATGACTGGCGGCGGATTGTTGTTAATCGGTGTATTGCTGGTGCTGCGAAGGGAGTCTTATGGTATGTACAGGCTTGGGAGAGTGACAGCTGCTCTTGTTATTATAACAGTGGGCGCGCTGCTGCTGTGGGATCATATTGCAGAGCGCAATCATATCGCTCTTCTTGGCCGCTGGTGGCCGATTGCGCTGATTGCGCTTGGCGCGGAGGTGGTCGCGGCAGCGGTAGGCATGCGCCGGAGCAGGAAAAGGCTGGCGTTCGACATGGGCGGTATTCTGCTTGCCGTGGTGATCGCAGTCGCTGCGTATGGAGTGACGCAGTTTTCGGGACTGCCGTTTAAGTGGATTGATCAATGGAAGGCCGAGGTTGGCAGTCTGAGCGGCTATACCGAAGAGAAGGGCCGCCGATACGAGAAAGAACTTGTTATTGCGCCGTGGGATGAGTCCGTTGCTTCTGTCGTCATCAGTAATCCGAACGGGAAGGTAATCGTCCGCGAAGGTGATGTTCAGGAGGTGCAGGTGAAGGCGACTGTATGGGTTGATCTCGACAATGCGGAGGAAGCAGACCGTATTGCCGAGAAGTCAATCGTTGAAATTACCGGCTCGGATAAGATGACCATTGAGGCTAAAGGGGAGCCATACGGCACGAATGGGGCTATGAAGCCGCGAATGAACCTGACCGTGACATTCCCGCGTATGCCTGACGAAGTGACGGAGGCACCTGGTGCTGTTAATGAGACGGAAGAAGGCCAGGGGGCAGTCCAAGCCCAGGAGAATGAAACGGATTATGCTCTTCCTGATGGCCAAGGGGAAGCAGCAGCTGAGCCGGAACAGGGAGAGCGGGCTGCTGTTAACGAACAGGTTAATGGTGGCGGTAGTGGGGAAGGTAGAAATGCTGAAAGTGCTGAAAGTGCTGAAAGTGCGGTAGGTTTTCCCAATACGGTGGAGCAGCCGGCAGAGACAGATTCTGAACAATCCGGGTCTGAACAACCGGGTGCAGTGGAGGAAGAAGCGCCTTCCGGACTGCAGAAAATGTCTATTACCGTTCTCAACGGGCCGGTTGAGGTTGCGGGGGTGCGCATTGCTGGTAAGCTTACGGTGGAGAATACAAACGGGGAGATCAAGATCCAAGACACAGGCGGTTCGGTCAAGGCTTCCACAAAGAATGGCGGCATCCAGCTGCTCGATATAGCCGGTGATATTGAAGCATCGACCTTTAACGGGAAGGTAGAGGCTGTCCGTGTTGAAGGCGAAGTTTCAGTGAATGTTACCAATGGCGGTGTTATGCTCCAGAACATCTTGGGCAGAATCGAGGCGGAAACGAAGAATGGCGAGATTCTCATTACAGAGGCGGCTTCTGCTGTGAATGCAGATACTCTCAACGGGCGAATCGTTATTAAGAGCTCGACTGTAGGGGGGAACTGGGACGTAGGCAGTGCCGTTGGCGAGATTGAGCTCTATATTCCGGACAATGGCAGCTATACAGTCCAAGGCTCCGTCACCTTCGGCTCAATAGAGACCGATCTGCCGCTGGAGGTTAGCAAGAAGACTATTCAGGGCCAGATTGGTGAAGGGGCTCAGCGCATTAACATCAATGCAAACAGCAGCATTTCGGTATATAAATACCAGCTCTGATGGCGTATGGCTGAATTGACAAAAATCAAAGGTAACCCTTAAAATGATTTTATAATACTAATACTTCTAAAGAAAGGCGTGAGGGGAATGGGAACCAGTGTTGCTGCAGCTCTGGAACAACTGAAATCGACTGGCGTCCGGATGACCCCGCAGCGTCATGCTATTCTGGCCTATCTCATGGATTCGATGACTCACCCGACAGCTGATGAAATTTATAAGGCGCTATCGCCACAATTTCCAAGCATGAGCGTCGCAACCATCTACAACAACCTGAGATTGTTCGTTGAAGCCGGTCTGGTAAGGGAGCTTACCTACGGGGATTCTTCCAGCCGGTTTGATGCGGATTTATCTGATCATTATCATGCCATATGCAAATGCTGCGGTTCAATCGTGGACTTTGCTTATCCGCCCCTGCTGGATGTGGAGCGCGCGGCATCTAAGGAAACAGGCTTTGTCGTAGAAGGGCACAGAATGGAAATTTACGGCGTGTGCGGCAGCTGCTTGAAGTAGTGATGGGTATCCGATTAATAGAACCAAACGGCCGGGCCGGTCGTCAACATACGTACAGAGGTGCGGGACAATATAACCTGCCGGCCGCTGTACGTTTTTATTTTTTTACCGAATCATAGACAAGCAACAGGGAGAGCGGGGAGGAACGTTCATTGGAAACGATGCAGGCGCGCATGATCAAGCCGCCGCGCAGGAGAAGGGGAAATGGTTTTGTCCGTTTTATGCTGACGGTTATGTTTATTACAGCCGCTGTGGCGGCAGGTTACTGGGTATGGTTGAATTACATTCCGAACACAGAAATGAAAGTGCCTGAATACGGGTATACGAACCCGGTTGTTTATCAAGGAGACCTTCTCGAAGGCCAGGCTATTCTCGAGGGGCAGCAGATTAAGCTCCCGCTGGAGCTGCTGCAGGAGGTGTTCGCAGACAAGCTGCCCATACGGTATGAGGCAGATAGTGAATCCATTATTATGACGACAGGGGATAGAGTGCTGCATATGAAGACGGAGGCCTTGACAGCGACGCTCAACCAGAAGCCGTTCGAGCTTGCCTTCGCGGCAGAGAAGCAGGACGATCAGATATATATACCGCTGACCCCGGTGGAGGAGCTGTCGGGTCTAACGGCTGATTTGGCTGAAGCAACGGGAATCGTAACGCTGCTTATGCCGGGCCAGGCCGTTCAGAGAGGGCAGGCGGTGATGGAGGATGTGACTGCAATCCGGGAGGAGCCAACGATTCGCGCAGCTATTGTGGAGAAAGTCAAGGGCGGCGATGGAGTACGAATTTGGGGAGAAGCGGAAGGCTGGTACCGTGTGCAGGGACCGGCAGGGCATTTGGGCTATGCCGACAAGTCGGACATTATTTTTACCGGTGTTGAAGAGGCCGAAGCGCCGAAGCAGGAGGAGCCTTTTATCGCGTGGAAGGTGCTTGGCGAGAAGATCAACCTCACTTGGGAAGCAGTCTATTCCCGGCAGCCGGATACCAGTAAGATTGGGGACATGCCTGGCGTTAATGTGGTAAGCCCGACCTGGATGGAGCTTGTAGAGGGTGACGGTACCATTCGCATGAAGGGTGACAAGAATTATGTTGCTTGGGCTCATAATCGCGGGATGCAGGTTTGGGGATTGTTTGCCAACGGCTTTGATCCGGATTTGACGACGGAAGCTCTGCAGAGCTATACAACAAGAAGCCGTATGGTCAAGCAGCTGCTGTCATATGCTAAGCTTTATAACCTCCAGGGCATTAATATTGATTTTGAGAATGTTTATACGAGGGACAAGGAGAATCTGGTCCAGTTCGTACGGGAGTTTACCCCGCTTGCCCATGAGCAGAATCTGGTTGTATCCATTGATGTGACTCCTAAGTCCAACAGTGAGATGTGGTCGGTCTTCCTCGACCGCGCCGCACTCGGCCAAACGGTGGATTACATGATGCTCATGGCTTATGACGAGCACTGGGGCTCCAGCCCGGTGGCTGGCTCGGTTGCTTCGCTTCCTTGGGTGGAGCGGTCCGTGACACGGATTCTGGAGGAGGATGGCGTGCCGCCGCGCAAGCTGCTGCTTGGCCTGCCGCTGTATACGCGGATCTGGACAGAGACTAAACAGAAGGACGGGACGGTCAAGGTTACTTCCAAGGCGATTGGTATGGAAGCGGCAGAAGAACTGATCCGGGAGAAAAAGCTGAAGCCTGTCTTTCAGCCGGACACTGGCCAGAATTATGTCGAGTACAAGGAAGATGGCGCGCTGAACCGGATTTGGCTCGAGGATGAAACCTCCATGGCCGCCCGGATTGCACTGGTGCGCAAGTATGATTTGGGCGGAGTCGCAAGCTGGCAGCGCAGCTTCCAGAAGCCTGCGATTTGGTCGACGATTGAGGAAGGGCTGAACAAGCGCCCTTAATCTCCATAGGTAAACAAAAGAAGAAGCTTCCCGCATCAGCTGCGGGAAGCTTCTTTGTTAGCTGATATGAATACTGCGAGCATTAACGGCCTGGTGTCGATTGGGATGGAGCTGTATCAGCAGCATCGATTGCGTTATCGGGTGCTGATGCTGCCGGTTCTGCGGGTATTTCGGTGGCGGCCTTCGGATCGAGCGTCAGCATGGTTCTGCAGAACATGCAACGGTCTGTTTTGCCCAGCATCTTGGTCTGCTTGCCGCATTCCGGACACTGCAGCATAATGGCGCTGGTTGAGAGCATGCCTGCCCAGAAGTAAATGCCGACACTGATTAACATGGCGATCATGCCGATGACCATGAAGACAGCTGCGAATATTTTGCCTGCTTGTCCTCCCCAGAATACAATGCCAGCAGTACCTGCTATCATGAGGCCCATGCCAAGTAATGTAAAAACAAGTCCCCAGAGACGGAATTCATTAATTTTGGCTGATTTAAAAAACATGCAGTCTTCATCCTTCCATGAAAAAGAGCTTTAAGACGCTCCCCTTAGCAGGAAACGGTCTCTTGTTGTCGAACATTACTACATACCGCAGATATTTATTATAGCTTAAAGAGAGGCACTAAGCTATATGGGGGATTTGTGTGATGAAGATGACAAAGACGCTTCTGCTAGACAGACTCATCGAGAAGGATGGTTTACTTGGACTGCTCGCAGTGGACAATCCATTCTCGTATAATCCGCTAATTGACGGCATGGATCTGCTGCTGCTGGCTGTAAGGAATAATCTGCCGTATGATCAAGGTATTGAGCATGTCACAAGTGACGGTCAGCGAATTCAGATTCGCACTATAGCGCCTGATACGCTGGAATATTGGCTGACGGGTAATGAGAATCGAAATATTATACCATGGCTCTTGCGGGGTGAAATTTTGTTCGAACAGGGCGAATACATGTCGCACATGAAGCAGCGTCTGGCTGTATTTCCTGAAGAGCTGCGCAAGCAGAAAAAGCTGGCGGAGTTTTCCGCTTTTCTCCGCACCTATCTCCAGGCGAAGCAAAATCTACAGGACGGCAACATCCTTGACGCGCACAGCTGTATCCTGAATTCCCTGCATCACTGGGCGCATATTTCGCTTATTGAAGCGGGTGTGCATCCGGAAGTGACCGTGTGGGCGCAGATCCGGAAAATCAATCCAGGCATTTATAAGCTGTACGATGAACTGACCGTTAGCCCTGAAACGCTGGAGCAGCGTGTTCATCTGGTTCTGCTGGCTTGTGAGTTCCAGGTCATGAGTAATATGAAGTCCTGCTGCACCCTGCTGCTTGAAGTCATGGAAGGCCGTGAAGAACCGTGGAATGTGATGGATTTGTCTGAGCATCCCGGCCTGCAGGCGCTCAAGCTGGACTATGCGCTGCTGCTGCAAAAGCTGGTCAAACGCGGCCTTATCCGCGAAGTAGCCGTTATCCCCGAATCGGGCGATACGGATTCAATTGAACTAATGTATGCTCCTCTTGCCCAGGAAGCCTAGATATAAATCTATCTATTGCGTATATCTGGGAGTCGCTGTATAATCAATCCAGATGAATGAACGGTGGGAAGCACCCGCCCATGCATGTTTTCGACATGCGGGGGCGGGTGTTTTTTTGTGCAATGGGAGATAAGAACTCCTTATCGGTCGCACAATTTTTACTGGCAATATAGGAAAATAGTACCGTATTATAGAAAAAGGACAATTATTTTGTCGACTATATCCGCAAAGGGGATTTTATGATGAAGAAAGCAAAGAAGCTTATGATAGGTTTGGCACTGATTATGGGACTGGGCGCGCTTGGACAACCGGCCTCTGCAGCAACGGTGAAGATGAACTACAAGCTGTCGCTGGAAGTATTGATCAACGCCCGGAAGGTGTCCTTCCCGGATCAGAAGCCAATCAACAAGAATGGGTCGGTAATGGTTCCGGTTCGTTTTGTCTCGGAGAACCTTGGCGGTAAGCTTTCGCTGAAAGGGAAGGACATTACGATTGTAAAGGGAGATAGGACGGTTAAATTGACCATCGGCGCAAGCAAGGCAACGGTAAACGGTAAGCAGCTGAAGCTTGGTCAGCCAGCATCGGCTATCAACGGCCGTACAATGGTTCCTTTGCGCTTTATCTCGGAAGGGTTAGGCGTGAAGGTAGAATGGGATTCGCTGAATCAGTTTGTGTGGATCGGCAGCAAGGATGTGCCGAAGATTGGGGATGTGGTGAAAGCTCAGGATATCAAGCCATTCCTAAAATACTATGAGGGGAAACAAGCGAAATCAGCCATTGAAGACTCCAAGTTGAAACCTCATACAAAAGTAAATGTGTTAACAGAAAAAGATTTTCCTGTTGTTATAAATGGAAATATTTTTTATCGAGTAGATAAAGGAACGACTCCTGAAGGGGAAGAGCTTGTAAGAATAGCATCGACCAAAGTAAGTAAGATGGGTATGAATATTTACTTCTTACAGTCTGGAGAAGAGACCAAATTAAGACCTGAAACTCAATCGGGAAGAGATACGTTTGGAGATACAAGGATTCAGTACAACCGAGTGGTTCATCCAAATGATCTATATCTCCTTAATATCCAGGACTACGAAAACCTCAAACTAAAAGATATTGAGTACATCGGTTTTCAAGAATATAACGATGCAGCAATTCTTATTAAAAATTATCTTAAATAATGCAGGCAGGACGTGAAATCATAAATGATTCGTAAGAAATACTTGGCGTTGTGCCTTATCCTAACAATTGTCGCACCATTTTTTCTACCTTTTTTAGAATTACTCCCTTCACGGAAAGCCGCCGCTGCTCCCAGCTTTTCAAACGCTCATGTTCAGCTCTATCAAGATAAAAGTGATGAAGGAAATCCACTGAAACGATATGCGGTAGGCTTTATGTATTATGAGATATGGAAAGGCTCCGGGGGTTGGACACAAAAGCCCCCCGGGGCTACTGTTACACCTAACGATTTGAACCATGGGTATACCTTTACGGCAACAAATCGCGTTATTCAGGATGTTAAAATCACTCGGTTTGACCAGAGCAATATAAAACATATTGAATATTTTGATGGTTCTCGAACTTCAAAAGATAATTATGCATCATATAAAGACTACTTTGGTACAGTGACAGGTAGCCCAGTGGTTTCTGGGTTGGATGGGAAAGGAACATCCAAAGTTTCTTTTAATGTAGGGTTGAATGGTACATTGGACGCGCCTATGCCATTTGATGTTCGAAGAGATTCAGAGGGGGGAGATCCTTGCCCTCAGTGTAACGATAGTGTGCAAGCTTACCGATATTACTTCCCTGTCTTATTCGAGTTCACTTACGCTGGTCAGATTAAAACAAACCATTACCTTACGGATGGGACAAGCTTAAACAGTGTGTTTCAAAACAGTACTAATTCAATGACGGTAGGTCAACAGTACCCTGCAAACCCACCTGAACATACAGACTATGAATACGTAGGGTATAAGAGTTCTAATAACGGTGAAACGCCATCCGGAAGTATCATAACAGGTACGCCATCTAAGTTTACGTATTCCGGTAACTTCGATACATATATTGTCAATTATTACTACAAGAAAGCTGGCGGTAAGGCCATCGTAAAACATGTCACCAAGGACGGGAAAAGCATATCCAGTGTTTTTCCGGATCAGCAGGTCAACCTTGAATTAAACCAAACCTATCCGTTCACACCGCCGGAGAATCCTAACTACACTTTTATAGGGCATGTGAGATCGACTACGGGAACGGATCCTGGTTTCTCTGGTGGCAGCTACACATCAGGCACCTATAATGGTTTGAAGAACACACCATATAATGGTTCATTTAAAACTCTATATCTGTACCAGATTTATGAACCTGCTGCTGGAACCGATTTAGGCACCCTGAAGATCAGGCATATGGTCCGTAGCGGCTCAAATGGTAGATTTCTGCAGCAAGGATCAGAAGAAACCCAGTCTGTTCCTATGGGAAACCATACTGTTCAAGCTAACGGCAGCTATGGAACAATCTTGGGCAACAGCATTAACTATCGCGCTTATTCCAGTACCGTAGCTAACGGTACTTCGGTAACGGCTACATTATCGAGAACACAGAACACAGCATATATCTCATTCTTTTACGAGAAAGCCAATGCTTTTACCGGCAACTTCGATATCATCCCGAGCACCATTAACTACCGGGAGCCCTTCACCATTCGTCCGAAGGACTTTCAGTTGAGTAGCTGTGAGTATATCGGTCACCGGTACAAAATCGAACGAGGCGGCATATTTCTAACCCCTTGGGAGAGCAGTAAAACAGCCGATACATCGTATTCCTACAGTACATATCCATGGGTTATTGGAGTAGGGGTCCATAATGTGAGCATCAAGATCTCGACAAGCTGTGGTGAATCGGACTGGATGAGCACCAAACCGTTAACAGTAAATGCAGCTCAAAATAACAGGCCACCTGAACTCCAATTGGCTTGGGTAATGCCAGATAATGTACGAAAGCCGGTGACCGAAGTGGTGGAAGGCACCACTATGCACCTGGTTGTAATCAATGATCCATCCGTTCCTACTCCTTACGATCCGGACGGGGACGATCTTTATTTCTCGGCATGGCATTTTGATGAGGATAGTGATTGGGCGAAGACGTTACCATCCAAAGCTACTGTTGCCGAATGGGGTACTTACAATATCGAGATGGACACGCCAGGCTATCATACCGTATCGGCAACTATACGGGATGAATTCGGAGCATCAGCTACTGCTTCAGCCACCATTTATGTGCGATCAAAAGCGCCTGTACCCATCGCTGGCTGTCCGGCCATAGTCAAAGCGGGCCGGTATATCGATCCAAGTCTCTTTGACTCCAGCCGAAGCTACAGCCCCGATTACGGAAAGAGCATTGATCATTCCAGGGACGAGTGGACCAACAAACAAACCATTTATCAGAATGATACGACCGATAACATTACGGTACAGGTTAGCTTGCATGTCTACGACAGTGTGGGCCGGAAATCAGAGTATGCAGATTACTGCTATATCACGGTCAGGCCGGATATTCCTCCTGTAGCGGTTATAGAGGCTCCTGCAGTCGGTATTCGTAACGAAACCTCGCAAATTCTTAATAAGTCTTACAGCCCAGATGGTGACCCAATCATTAAATCCGACTATATGTATAAGTATGATAGGAATAATAATGGTTTTGCGGATGACGAATGGCAAACCATACATGGCGAACTAACCAAGCTTTCCTTCAAGCCACAGAAGGTCGGTAAATACCTGTTTTATGTGAAGGTAACCGAAGATGGCGGCAAGACAGCAGATACGATGTATGCCAGCGAAGTGACACGTACAATGGATGTGGTGAACCAGGCACCAGAGGTTTCCTTCAGTATGGAAGGACTTAACCCAAATCCGGATCTTGATCCGTATATAACTATAAAGCCAAGCGAAATGCTGGGATGGCCGGTGTATGTGACTAACAGCAACAGTCAAGTCTACAGCAAGGAAAACTTATGGTCAGCTGCAGGGAACAATCTGGTCAGTGGGGAAGGCCGGAACTTTGGTCCGCAGCAGCAGGATTTTTACGATGTGGCATCGGCTGGCGGTAATGGCCCCTGGACGCTTGCTTTTCCATTAACCAATAATGGTTATGGTACGAATCGCTTATCGCCGTGGCGATCTGTGGAGTCTATGACATCGATCCAATCTGAAAAGATGATTGATCCCGACACCAAAGATCCTATCATGTGGTATCGAGATGAACTGGATAAGATTCGCTCTAACAAGAAGCTCATCTATTTCTTTAAGCCAAATACCACTCGGAATTCGTCAGGAGAGACGGTACACAGAGACAAGATCTATGCTGTAAACCCAGCAAAAATGTCTGGCTTAAATGATGTTTATGGGCCATATCAGAATTATATAAAATTTGACTACAAGAGCGGCCAGAGTCCATATGAGTTTATTCATTACTGGCCAAACGGACGTGAAGTGACACTGGCAGATGGTCGGACGGCTTATATGTCCTCCGATAGAAATATTGTTAACTGGGAGCTTGTAGATGGCCGCTATCTCTTTGTGCAACGGCTTTGGGAAGGTTCGGTACGCGGTCCAGAACCAAACCAGAAATACTATGAGTTTGCGGTGTTGGATGCATTTACTGGCGAAGAGATTCGAAGCACTTTCGATAAGCCTGAAACCGTAACACTGGCTAATGCCTACTGGGGCTACAAATTCAACCACACTAAGGGTAAGAATGTCGCCATGTACTGGTTTGACGGTAACGGTGGTACGCAGCGCATCCATTGGGTGGAAATGAATATGAATTTTGAAGTGGTTCGTCATGCAATCTGGAACCGGCCCGTTCAAAAAGAGAATGCACGGGCATCAGCGTCCTACGTATTTAACGCCGGAAAAAGCTACAATGTCGATGCGGAAGGCAACATTTATGCGTACCAGTACTACTCGAACGGCACTAAAGAGCATGACGATCTAAATGTCACGAAGTATAATTCTGATTTCACCCTTGCTTGGCGGACTTACTTGAAGCCGGGAAAGCGCAGCGGTCCCCTACGCAGTACCTTGTTCTGGTCAAATATAGGAGCAAGTGACCAAGACGCCCAAGTAGCGCTTGATGTAGGATCTGGAACCGCATTAGCCAAGGTATATTGGAACTACGTAAGACCGGGTGATATCATGCCTTCACCGGGAGCTGAAGATGTCGTAGCACTGGATATGCGCACAGGCGCTATTAAGGAACGAAAGACAAATTACGAGAGCCGGGATGATCTTAGCCTTTACCATTATGGAGATAAGCAGCTTGATAGTGGACCAAAGTATACCATGCGTTGGAATGGAGAGCGGTACCTCAGTGCAAATGGCACAACGACCATTGAAGGTAACCGAACCACATTCGATGACGGATCAGCTGCATGCGGGGGCTGGGATGCCCGGCGAGGAAGCCATTCTGTTTATTCAGGTAATAATCTTGTGGGTAAAGCAGGTTCTACTTGCAGTAATTACACTATTTTTGCTGAATATTTCGGTGATGGTGTGTATGTTACGATTGGCCAAAGCTACCACGACAAGGCTAGTACTATGAACATGAGCGTATCTGTTGGTCAGCCGAGTACGAAAGAGGCAGTGGTCAAGTCGTTCACAAACGGCCAGTTCTACTCTGATGTAAACCTGGACAACGCAGAAGTCCGCTATTCCTTGACCATGGAAGATGTGGACTACGACAAAGAGTGGGCCGGCTTTTCATTCCGAATTCAGTCCAATCTACTGAACCGGTATGCTGTTGAAACAAACGGCCAGACCGTGCGGCTTGTCAAATATGTGAATGGTCAGCGAACAGAGCTCGGTTCAGCTGCTTATCCAATGGAGGACAAAAAAGCTTACTCCTTCCTGGTGAAGTTTGCAGGAAATAAAATTCTGGTGAAGCTTAATAACATTCCATTGTTTGAAGTGGAAGATTCCACTTACAGCAGCGGACGGTTCGGCTACTTCGCTGACAAGTCCTACATGACGTACAGCAGCCTGCGGTACAAACTGGTGACAGAGAATGATGAATGGTCTAATCAGTATGCGATTCTGGATGAAGATAAGCTCAAAGCAGATGTAAAGTACAACAAGATTAAATATGAAGATTCGGAGAACGATCCTGCAGCTGAAGGGTTCACCTGGAGCATCGATCACAACGTACGGTTTATTAATAACCAAGGAGTATCGAGATTGAATGGAAAAACCTTTAATTCAGAGCAGCTGGCCTTTGATGCAGTTGGTGTCTACACCGTTAGGCTGAAGGCCAAGGATGATCCGCATCCGGATCACCGGATGCCAAATATGTTGTTTGATTCATATCGGAAGTCTTCGAACGAGTTTGTTGAACGGATCACGGTCCACCGGCGGCCAATTGCGAACTTTACGGTTGCTCAGCAGCCTGATGGCAAGCTCAAGTGGACGGATTACAGCCGGGATCCGGATCGTTATGAGAATGCCAGCCATTATTCGACCGAAAATACCGGCATTGATTATCGAGCGACAAAAGGTGTATTGGAGAAGAAGTTCTACTATATTTCACCGAGTGGAGATTACCAGGCTACCAAGCTTGTGTCGCCTCAAGAGATCGGCACATACGAGATCGGTATGGCTGTCCGGGATGAATATTCGGCCTGGAGTAACTATCACGTTGTATCGATAGACGTTGGCATGTTGGCAGCGCCAAATAATCCACCGGTACCAGGGTTTACAACCAGCCATATCAATACGTACCGCGGCGTAAATATCACCTTTGACTCACAGGCGTACGACTTGGAGGATGGCGGAAGAGAGAATTTGATGCATCGGTATTATATCCGTAATGGATCGGGTGCAGAGAGCTTCCAGAGTTCATCGCGCACCAACTGGGTAAAAACCTTCAGCACACTAGGAACCTTTACGATCCGGCAGGTCGTCGAAGATTCGGAAGGGGCAGCAGCTGAGTATACGCGTACCGTAACGATCCATAATCGGCTGCCAAATACGAATATCTTGGTACCGCCTAGTTCCGACCAAGCTAATCCCACCAAATTTATTGAGCTTCGACCGACTTTCAAATGGGGTTACTGGGATGGGGATGCAGACCCGCAGACTAGCTACGAGGTTAAAATTTATCGATATGGGGGCAATGAGGTCATTCATTCAGGAGTGCTGAATGGCAACAGGGCATCGTGGCTCCCGAGCGTAGACTTGCCGGAACACGTAAACATGTATGTGAGAGTGAGATCTAATGATGGCTATGATTGGGGAGAGTGGAGCGCGCCCAAGTTCTTTTATATAGAAACGAATAGGCCGCCTATTGCAGACTTTGACTGGGAGCCCAAGCCGGTTTATGAAGGGGACAACCTGCAGCTTATTAATCGATCCACTGATCCTGACGGCGATACTCTGACATACCAATGGCAGATCACCCGGCCCGATGGTACCCGGATTGCTTCTACGGCCAAGAATCCCTTGTTAGACAGAGTGTCTCCCGGCTCTTATAGTGTGAGGCTTACCTGTTCCGATGGAAAAGCCGAAGATTCGGCAGTCAAACGAATTGTTGTTATTCCGTTGACATTAACAGGAGATGTTCAGCATACGGACCAATGGTACAGTTATCATAAAAAAGCGGGTCACGAAGTGGTGAGCCATCCGAAGGATTTTTACGCAGGAGAGGAATTATTATTGAGAGCTGTCACCTCCCCAGCCCCAGTAAAAGAGCTTACCGCTAAGTTAGAAGCTTTGTCACTCGATAATAAAAGGCTGCGAACCGAGGTAATCCTGAGCCAATCTAGTTCCACACAATTTTCGGGAAAAATGTTCAACCCTTTGTGGAGTACACTTGATGGCGGGTTGCCAAAGGGACTGCATACCGTGAAGTTCACGGTTACCTACCGGAATGGTGTGGTGAAAACAGCGGAAGTGCCTGTTCGAATCCTGGGCAGTGTGTATCAGGCCGTCCGGGTGCATAGAAGACAATAACTTGAATGAAAATAAGGGCTGGTCGATTAATGTGTAAAAAAGTCGTCGCAGCCCTTGACTTTATATTCAGCTTTATGATAAATTAACTTTCGCCGCTTCTGAGGTCAGCAAGATTGAGAGTAACGGCGTTTAAGTTTGCTAATTAACTTCTCAAAAAAATGCTTGCATTGAAGATAGGCTGTATGATATATTATAAAAGTCGCCGCTGAAAAGTCGGTCGACAAAATGACAAGCTAAATTACAGTCTTGTCAAAGATTGTTCTTTGAAAACTGAACAACGAGCGAACTGCCCTGTCATT
>NZ_JAKGAO010000026.1 GCF_021532315.1 Paenibacillus tarimensis | reverse complement strand
ACGTAAAACCCGTTAAGCATATTGCTTAACGGGTTTTTGTTATGCCATTTTACTGTATTCCCTAAAATGGTGTAATCTCCATAGGGCGATTTGGCAGTACGATGATCATACTAAGCAAACCAAGGAACGAGGGAGGTCAGCGTTATGGTAACCCGAACGAAACCGTGGTCTTTGCTGGTCGCCGTGTTGTTGCTGCTGCCAGGTTGCGGGGAGGGGGCAACGAATCTGGAACCACGAACTCTAAACACACATCAAGAAATCCCTTCATTAGAGGATGGGAGCTTGCGTAATCCAGCGTTAACAGCGCAGCCCAAACAGCTGGGCAGAATAGCAAATGACCCAAAGGTTTTTCCACTGAGACAAGAATCACACCCGGGCGGCCAAGGGATTGTGTATCGTGAGCCGAATAATCGGCGAATTGAGACCTTTCCAGAGACTGAGACTGTACCGCAAGAAGTCAAGCCTCAGCCGCGATCAGATATCAAGGGCATCTATGTATCCCGTTCCGCGGCAGGCAGTCCGCGACATTTACGCCGTCTTATAAAATTAATTAAAACCACCGATCTTAATGCAATAGTTTTGGATGTGAAAGACGATTATGGCCGGATGACTTATGATTCCTCGTTACACACTGTTCATGAAGTTGGCGCTGATGAGCGTGCTCCGGTAAAAGATATTCATGATTTAATCCGCTCATTGAAGGAAAAAGAGATCTATTTGATTGGACGAGTCGTAACCTTTAAAGATCCGCTGCTTGCTGAAAAGAAAGTGGACTGGGCTATACACCGCAAAGATGGGTCAGTATGGCGTGACCGCCAAGGCTTCTCTTGGGTTAATCCCTACCTGGAAGAAGTGCAGCACTACAATACGGCCATTGCAAAAGAGGCGGCACAGCTTGGATTTGATGAGATACAGTTTGATTATGTGCGGTTTCCTGATAATGGAGCAGAGATGGATAAGGTAGTAGAGTATATGGGCGGGAATAAGCAGAGTAAGTCGGATGTTATTCAATCGTTCTTGCATGAATCGGCAGAGGCGCTGCACGCGTCTGGTTCAGTCATATCGGCGGACGTGTTTGGCCTGGTGACTTCCTCCAAGGATGACATGGGAATTGGACAGACCTGGAGAGCAGTGGCCAGTGAAGTAGACATCATTTCGCCCATGACCTACCCTTCGCACTATTCAGATGGTATATATGGTGTAGCTCATCCGGATCTGGAGCCCGGTAAAATAATTCGCTTTGCGATGAGGGATGCAGGTCGGCGTAATGAGATGTTATCTAAGAAGGGTGTCAAGGCGGCACATATAAGACCTTGGCTGCAGTCTTTTACGGCAAATTGGGTTCATCCGCATCAGAGGTATGGCCCGGAGGAAATAAGGGAACAAATCCGTGCGGCACAGGCCGAGGGCGTTAACCAGTACCTGTTGTGGAGTGCAAGCTGCAGGTATCCATATAAGTAAATTTCACGAGAGGAGTCCTTCATCTAACATTCTTGACAGTGCAAAACCCCTCTGATAATATTGCAATAATATACGCGAGAGGAATGTAAAACCGTGACGGATTTTGCCGCTGTTTTGCTTCGCAATAAGATAAGGGAGGAACAAACCTGTGTGGGAAAATAAATTCGCCAAGGAAGGTCTGACATTTGACGATGTGCTGCTCGTCCCGCGGAAGTCGGAAGCATTGCCTCGTGAGGTTGATGTATCGGTACAGCTAAGCCCGTCGGTCAAACTCAACATTCCGCTCATTAGTGCGGGGATGGATACGGTAACTGAAGCCGCCCTGGCGATTGCCATTGCGCGCGAAGGCGGTATTGGAATTATTCATAAGAATATGTCCGTTGCTCAGCAAGCGGAGGAAGTGGATCGTGTGAAGCGCTCTGAGAGCGGTGTTATTACGAACCCATTCTCGCTAACGCCTGAGCATCATGTTTATGATGCGGAAGAATTGATGGGTAAATACCGGATCTCCGGTGTGCCGATCGTCAATGATGAGCAGAAGCTTGTCGGCATTCTAACCAACCGCGATCTTCGTTTTGTTCATGACTACTCCATGAAGATTAAAGAAGTAATGACCCAAGAGGATCTCGTGACGGCTCCGGTCGGAACGACGCTGGCGGAAGCGGAAGTGCTGCTCCAGAAGCACAAGATTGAGAAGCTGCCACTCGTCGATGAGTCGAACACACTTAAAGGTCTCATTACTATTAAAGATATTGAGAAGGCCATCCAGTTCCCGCATGCGGCTAAGGACAAGCATGGCAGACTGCTGTGCGGTGCGGCAATCGGCATCTCGAAGGATACATTCGAGCGCGCAGAAGCGCTGATCAATGCTCAGGTAGATGTTCTGGTTGTTGACTCGGCTCATGGCCATCATATAAATATTATTGAAACGGTACGTAAGCTCCGTGAGAAGTATCCTGATATCACGATCATTGCCGGTAACGTAGCAACAGGCGAAGCAACACGTGATCTGATTGAGGCGGGCGCTTCAGTAGTCAAAGTTGGTATCGGTCCCGGTTCGATCTGTACCACACGCGTAATTGCCGGTATTGGTGTACCACAAATTACAGCGATTTATGACTGTGCATCAGTTGCGCGTGAATACAATATACCTATTATCGCAGACGGCGGTATCAAGTACTCCGGCGATATTACCAAAGCGATTGCTTCAGGCGCAAGCTGCATTATGATCGGCAGTCTGTTTGCTGGTACGGAAGAGAGTCCAGGCGAGCAGGAGATTTACCAGGGTCGCCGATTCAAGGTATACCGCGGAATGGGTTCGCTTGGTGCAATGAAGGAAGGCAGTAAGGACCGTTACTTCCAAGAGAATGAGAACAAGCTTGTACCCGAAGGTATCGAGGGACGAGTTCCTTACAAAGGTCCGCTTGCTGACACTGTGCACCAGCTAATAGGCGGCCTGCGTTCAGGTATGGGGTATTGCGGCACGAAGAATATCGAAGAGCTTCGTAACGATACGTATTTTGTCCGCATTACAGGTGCGGGTCTGCGCGAGAGCCACCCGCATGATGTGCAGATCACAAAAGAAGCGCCAAACTATTCACTATAAAGCTTTACCGCAGCAAGAAACATCCAAGTCAGGCAGGGAGCAGGTGCAACACGCACCGCTGCTCTCTGTCTGTCTTTTTCATTCCAGCGTTCTCTTATTATTTGAGGCGATATTAACTAGAAGAGAAGGTTTTTACTAGTAGTAGTGCTGTGTTACAATGAAGACCGGACTAACTATGATAAAGGGGAGAACGGGAAGTTGAAACCAAACCGCAGGCCAGTTAATTGGAAGAAGGCCGTTTCCAGTTTTTTAGCTGTATGGATGATCGCACTGACAATCGGAGGCACAGCAGCATTAGCGGAAGGAGAACAGGAACAGAAGGATACCGCATCACAAGCTGCAGCAGCGCCGGCCGCTAACCTTGGTCTTAATGTTAAGGCGGCGATATTAATTGAAGCCTCTACAGGCCAGGTACTTACGGAAGTGAATGCGGATCAGCCTCTTCCCCCTGCCAGCATGACGAAGATGATGGTTGAGTACATCGTACTCGATATGATTAACAATAATAAGCTGACCTGGGACACCGAGGTATCTACGAGCAAGGAAGCGGCATCGACGCCTCCGGATGGCTCGCAAATCTATCTTGCTGAAGGCGATAAGCATTCGGTAAAGGATTTATACATTGCGATGGCTGTAGGCTCTGCTAATGATGCAACGATTGCGCTTGCTTCCTATATCGGAGGTTCCGAACAGGGTTTTGTGGATATTATGAATGAGACAGCCAAGGATTTAGGACTGGAAACTGCGCATTTCTCAGGCGCCACTGGTCTGAATGAGGACACGGTTATATCAGCCCGGGATATGGCCAAGCTGGCACAAATTATTTTGCAGAAATACCCCGAATTCCTGGACTACTCCAGCATCCCGCGCTATAAGTTCCGGGAACGGGATACGAACGAAATGGTGAACTGGAACTGGATGCTTGGCTCCAATGCTTCCGTTACCAATTTCAGAAAGTATGCCTATGAAGGCGTGGACGGAATGAAGACCGGCTATATCAGTGCAGCTGGCTACTGCTTTACGGGTACGGCCAAGCGCGGCGATACGCGTCTGATCAGCGTTGTTATGAATACGCCAAGTAAAGAAGCCCGTTTCTTCGAGACAGCGAAGCTGTTTGATTATGGATTTAATCATTTTGAGAAGAAAACGGTAGTCGCGCCAAAGTCCGTAGTAGAATCTGTTGAGACGGTCAAAATAAAGAAAGGCAAGGACACGGAAGTAGCAGCTGTGACCGAATCGGATATAACCCTTATGGTTAGCAAAGGCTCCGAGCCTAAGGTTGAGCTGGTTAAATCGGACATATTGCCGGAAAGCGAGCTGATCGCTCCAATAGCGGCGGGCCAGAAGGTCGGCACGCTGACGTATGAGATCACAGACAGCAACGGCCAGAAGATTGAGAAGAATGTCAATCTGGTTGCAAGCGAGGAAGTGGAGAAAGCCAGTTGGTGGCGTCTGTTCTTCCGCGCAATCAAGGATTTCTTCGTGGGCTTGTTTAACGGTATAATGGGCTTGTTTTAAACCATAACGGAATAATTTTCCGCGCGAATGCTTGTCGCATGAAGCTGCTTCATGTAAAATATTTGGTTAGAACAATTCGGAACCTTTCGAACAAAATAGGAGGCTTTAACGTATATGGAAACGGGAACTTCGCGAGTTAAACGCGGTATGGCTGAAATGCAAAAAGGCGGCGTCATCATGGACGTTATGAACGCTGAGCAGGCAAAAATAGCAGAAGAAGCGGGCGCAACAGCTGTAATGGCACTTGAGCGTGTACCTTCTGATATTCGTGCAGCTGGCGGCGTAGCCCGTATGGCGGATCCAACGATTGTTGAAGAGGTTATGAAGGTAGTCTCCATTCCGGTTATGGCTAAAGCGCGGATCGGTCATTACGTAGAGGCGAAAGTGCTTGAGTCTCTGGGTGTTGACTATATCGATGAGAGCGAAGTGCTTACACCGGCGGATGAAGTATTCCATATTGATAAGCATGAGTTCACAGTGCCTTTCGTCTGCGGCGCTAAGGACCTTGGTGAGGCACTCCGCCGTATTCAGGAAGGTGCTTCGATGCTTCGTACGAAGGGCGAGCCAGGAACAGGTAATATTGTGGAAGCTGTACGTCATCTTCGTCTGATCATGGGTCAAATCCGCAAGATTCAAGGCTTGTCAAAGGATGAGCTGTACAACGAAGCCAAGCTGCTGGGCGTGCCTTACGAGCTTCTGTTGGACGTTCACGAAAAGGGCAAGCTGCCGGTAGTTAACTTCGCGGCGGGCGGTGTAGCGACACCTTCAGATGCGGCTCTGATGATGCACCTCGGTGCAGACGGCGTATTCGTCGGTTCTGGTATCTTCAAATCAGACAATCCGGAGAAATTTGCCCGTGCGATCGTGGAAGCGACAACGCACTACCAGGACTACAAGCTGATCGCGGAAGTATCCAAGAATATTGGTACACCGATGAAGGGTATTGAGATTTCCAAGCTGGTGGGTTCCGACCGGATGCAGGACCGCAGCTTGTAAGGCTATAAGAGAAGGAAGGCGTGACCAGCATGAAAATTGGCGTGCTTGCGCTGCAGGGCGCGGTAGCAGAACATCTGCGCAGTCTAGAGCTAGCCGGTGCAGAAGCGGTGGCTGTAAAGCGGGTAGAACAGCTTGAGGAGCTTCAGGGACTTGTGATACCCGGCGGTGAGAGTACAACGATTGGTAAGCTGATGCGCAAATACGGCTTTATGGAAGCCATAAAAGAGTTCTCCGATCAGGGCAAGCCGCTGTTTGGAACATGCGCCGGGCTGATTGTGCTGGCTGACCGTATAGATGGACAGGATGAAGCACATCTAGGTCTAATGAACATGACGGTAAGCCGTAACGCCTTCGGAAGGCAGCGGGAAAGCTTCGAGGCTGACTTGGACGTAAAGGGGATGAGCGAGCCTCTACGTGCGGTCTTTATCCGTGCCCCGCTTATCAAAGAGGTGCGTGAAGGGGTAGAGGTGCTCTCCGAGTACAAGGGTGAGATCGTAACGGCCCGACAGGGCCACCTGCTTGCATGCTCCTTCCATCCGGAGCTGACGGATGACTATTCGCTGCATGCTTATTTCCTGGAGATGGTACGGGAAGCGGCAGCGGCGAAAGCATAATTTATCAACACCCTGCAGAGAGGGGGCTATCAACATGCTGGATATTAAATTGCTGCGCAATGATTATGATAAGGTTAAGCAGGCTCTGGAGAATCGTGGCAAGTCGGAAGAGCTGATTGCAGAGTTTCCGGTGCTGGACGCCAAGCGCCGGGAGCTCCTGCAGGAGACCGAGCAGCTGAAGAATCGCCGTAACACGGTTTCGCAGGAGGTTGCGAAGCTCAAGAAGAGCGGCGGGGATGCAGAAGCGCTTATCGTTGAGATGCGCGAGGTCGGTGACCGGATTAAGGAGTTGGATGATCAAGGCAGGGAGCTTGAGGCTAGACTCGATGAGATACTGCTGGCTATTCCGAATGTGCCGCATGAGAGTGTTCCGATCGGGGCATCGGAAGAGGACAATGTGGAGCTGCGCCGGGTTGGCGAGCCGCGCATCTTTGATTTTGAACCCAAAGCGCATTGGGATATTGCAGATGGTCTCGGTATTCTGGACTTTGAATCTGCCGCTAAGGTTACAGGCTCCCGGTTTGTATTTTACCGCGGCCTGGGTGCCCGTCTTGAGCGGGCGCTGATTAATTTCATGATGGACCTGCACAGCGATGAGCACGGCTATACAGAGCTGCTGCCTCCGCAGATCGTCAATCGGGACAGCCTGATCGGTACTGGACAGCTCCCAAAATTTGAAGAGGATCTGTTCAAGCTGGAAGGGACCGACTATTACCTGATCCCGACAGCTGAAGTGCCCGTTACGAACATTCACCGGGACGAGATTTTGAGCGATGAGGACCTGCCCAAGTATTACACGGCATTCTCAGCCTGCTTCCGTTCTGAAGCGGGTGCAGCCGGCCGGGATACACGCGGTCTGATCCGTCAGCATCAATTCAACAAGGTTGAGCTGGTGAAGTATGTGAAGCCTGAAGAATCGTACAATGAGCTCGAAAGCTTGACTGCTAATGCAGAGAAGGTGCTGCAGCTGCTTGATCTGCCATACCGTGTACTGGCCTTGTGCACAGGCGATATGGGCTTTGCCTCAGCGAAGACGTATGATCTGGAAGTATGGCTGCCTAGCGGCGGTACATATCGGGAGATTTCCTCCTGTACAAACTTTGAGGACTTTCAGGCAAGACGGGCTAATATCCGCTTCCGGAGAGATTCGAAGAGCAAGCCGGAGTTTGTGCATACGCTAAACGGGTCTGGCCTTGCCCTCGGACGCACTGTTGCGGCCATTATTGAGAATTATCAGCAAGAGGACGGCTCCGTGCGGATTCCGGATGCGCTGGTTCCTTATATGGGCGGCAAAACGGTCATCTCTAAGTCCTAAATTGAATAAAAACGTACACGGAAAATATTACTTGTATCACAGGTTATATAAAGGTTGCAAATCTTTTTTAGCCTGTGGTACAATATCTTTTGTTACCGTTCATGGAGAGATACCGAAGCGGTCATAACGGGGCGGTCTTGAAAACCGTTAGGGTGCAAGCCCACGTGGGTTCGAATCCCACTCTCTCCGCCATACATATTCCCATAACGTCTGGTCTCATCAGTGGTTGTGCAGCTCCTTAAGAGCTCAAAGCCACGCGAGAGATCGGGCGTTTTTTACTATTCCGGTTACCGCATAAATCACCCTCGTTCTCCGCATGTTATGGATGGATGGAGGTGCTTAACTAATGGCTAATAAAGACGAGTTGAGAATCAGTCAAGGACGCCTGGAGGACGCCTGGCGGCGCACGCTCCCGATTGTCATGAACAAGACGGACCAGTGCGAGGTCATGTCCGACGGGGCAGACGATAAGGCACTGCGGATTCATATTAAGACTGCCGGCCACCAGATGTACGCTTTTGACTTCAAAGTTACCTATGAAGACAGCCGTGAGATCCGTGTAGAGCTTGTGGATGTAGAACGTGACGGGAAGACGATTGATGAGCGCCCGGATGCCGTTCAGCGGCTAATTGAGGATTATACGCGGCACCTGCATGAATGCGCTCAGCAGCTGCATGATCTAACTAAGGCTTAATAGAGTTCAGAGCTTTTTCAAGTAAAGGCAATATGCTTGCATGAAGGGGTGGCTTATTTCATGAGTAAAGCTAAAAACGGACTTGATAAGAACTTAAGCAATGTTACAGAGGATCTGGATACAGCAGCTGTTAATGCCCATGATGCCCAGCAGCTTCAGCAGGCTGTGAATGACCGCCGGCATCAGGATGCCCTGAATCATGATAACCCGAATGACCTTAACTCGGCAGACCTTACCAACAAGAGGGGGTAATCAGCGATGAGCAAACCCGATACCTATCCCGTAGCAGCGGCCCAGAGATCGGAAGAGCGGCGTTACAAAAACAAGAACAAAGGCGGCCAGATGGAGCCTATGTCTGGTTCCAAAAGGGTAAAGCAAGAGAATCATTCGCGCCATAATAACGGTGAAGGTTAATTACCGGCCATACCCGCTTCTGACAATAATATAACACAAACTTTAGCGAAACTTTACTACCCGTTCCCTCCCTAATGAGTTAAAATAGAGTATGTTGTTTCTGTGACACTCATATGGGAGGGAATAAAGTTTTGAAAATGAAACATTGGATGAAGAGCTTACTGTTGATGGGTACCGTTCTGGTCATTCTGGCGGGCTGCAGCAAGCCGGAGGCGCCGAAGGAAGCGATACAGTCTTCGATGACAAAAGCAATGGACATGACATCGTATACGTTCACTGCTTCTATGGGAATTAACGAACTGGAGCTTCCTGATTCAATCACCGGAGCGCAGGATCAAGCGATTGTTGATATGATCAAGAATGCATCCCTTAACGTAACGGGCGTGTATCAAGCTGATCCTATGCAGATGGAATTTACGATGGACGTAGAGCTGCAAGGCGACATGTCCATGAAGATTTCTGTTCCGGTTGTTATGACGCAAGATAAGATGTGGGTCAAGATTCCGAATATTCCAGGTTTCCCGCTCGGTGAGGCTGCTGGTCAGTTCGTTGAACTGGACATGAAAGAACTTGCAGCTGAATCCGGCGTTGAAATGCCAACCATGGATATCGACAAGCAGCGCAAAATGGCACAAGATATGGCTAACGTATTCTTCAAGCATTTTGAAGAAGACAAGTATTTCACTGAGCTGAAGAAAGAAGACGTTGCAGGTCTGCCAGAAGATATTAAGGCGGATCAAATCGTGAAATTCTATGTAACGCAAGAGACGTTCGAGCCTATGGTCATGACGGTTGTAGACAAGGTAGCTCCGGAAATCATCCAGCTGCTCCTGAACAACGAAGAATACCGCAACATGCTGCAAGTATCCAAGGAAGATCTGGAAGCTGCTGATCAAGAGCTGAAAGAGGGCGACCGCAGCGAGCTGCGTGAAGCACTGAACGAATTTAAGAAAGACGTTACCGTTAATGAAATCAGCTTGACCACAGTAATCGAAAAAGAACTGCCAGTTTACCAAACGGCTAACCTGAACTTTGGTGTTACGCAAGAAGGTGAGTCGATGAAGGTCGGCATGAACCTGGATATGCGTTATGACAACATCAACGAGAAGGTTGAATTTAAGATCGGTATTCCTACTGATGCACTTACGGTAGAAGAAGTCGAAGAAATGTTCATGACGAGCTACTAAGCTCAACCAGCACTCATATCTGCTAAAAAAAGCAGTCCCTATCGGGGCTGCTTTTTTATTTGGGTAGACATGTAGTGCAAGAGCTGACGGATGATCCGGAGGGCGTAGAACGTCACTCAATTGTGATTACTCTAGTCATCGGAGACTCCTTATAATTAACCGTATACCCGAGACTTTCAGAACTAGTTAATCAAGGATAAATACGGGACTCTAGAATTTTTTAAGTTTGTTCAAGGTAGAGAAAAAGAAAGAACCCTGCTTAGACAAGGTTCGAATAATTAGGTAGTGGTAGTTTCAACATCATGTTACGGAGTAAACTAACTCAGAAGCAGAATGACGCAAATCACAACGACGATAAGCGCGATAATGAGCCAACTAACAGGTCTCGCAAAGTTAATTGTCCAGCCCACCCCGACACGCTTCTCCACAAAGAGGGCGGGATCTGAGGGGTTGTAGTAGAGCATACCGCCCTTCCAGTGATGATCTTCTCCTTCAGACTCTTCTCTGCCTCGCATGCGTTGAATGCGAAAGCCAGCTGCCCCAATAACTGCTGCTGTTAGCAAAGGAAATAACACAGCCAAGCTTCCAGCCAGCTTCATGTTGCCGCCGTATAGTGTCATAGCCTGAAGAAGAGCAAAATAGACTACCAGCAGAAAACAGAGCGAGATCATAAGCAGGGACATACTGCGTCTGTAGCGGATTTCCTGCTCCCGTGATTCCGCTGGTGCTGAGGGATTCAGCCTCTGCCGAAGTGAACGAATCGAATAGTTTAATAATATAAAAACACCAATGCTAATGAGCTGTACATAATTAAGAAGGAGAACGCGGTGTACGGTCTTCTCGGCTGAACGCAGAACTTCGCCTTCTATGCTATACCGCAATCCAATCACATCGGGTATGCGATCATACAATGCCAAGGCAGCGCCTATACCCAGCAGGGTAACGAGCATATGCGGAAGGAACCAATAGTTAGAGTAAATAATTGATGAACTGCGGAATTTAAGGTCGGCGGCGGCTTTTTTCGGTAGGGGAGGTGTTGTGCTCCAGCCCTGTTGACGCTTGTAATCAGATACCTGACCGTGAAAGATAATGAAGATGATGCTTGCAATCAGAATATAGCCAATAACGCTTGTAACAATTAGCAGTTCACTTATCCCATCATCAGCAGGCAGCTCTTCAAGCAGTCCGGCTAGTGAAAGAGCAATAATAAGAGTGGCCCACAGAATACCGGCTATGATGACCGACCATATGTAACGATATTTAAAGCCATGCATCGCCGGGTGATCGATTTGTTTATCTGGAATGGTTATTCCAAATAAAATATTCCGTGGTGAAAAGAAAGGCAGCGTAACAAAGACAATAATCATGATGGCGTACAATAGACTAAAGCTAATCCAGGATCCGGCTACGGTCATGATGTTGTTCCCCCTTTGTTGTAGTGGATACTTAAGAATGCAGCCCGGCAGGCCTCTAGAAAAGCCTCCTCATCCATTCCACGGCAGATAGCCTCGGCAGCCAGAGGCCGTACCTCAGACTGAAGCCTGTCCTTAAAGGAGGCATCAGCTTGCGGCATCCTATGAGGCTGAATGAGGGCACCTCTTTGCCGATGTATCTGCAGGAAGCCTTCCTGTTTAAGATGAGTGTACGCCTTGTTGACAGTGTGAAGATTGATACCAAGGTCAGCGGCAAGACTACGCACAGAAGGGAGCTGCTCTCCGGGCTCTAGTTGACCGGTAGCAATGCCTTCAATGATCTGATTGACTAGCTGCGTATAGATAGGAATGTCGGATTCCAGGTCCAGCTGAATAATCAAGTACTCACCACCTTTATCTACAATATGTATTTGTTATATTTGTAGTATAACAGTGAGACAAATGTATGTAAAGTTTTCAAGAAGGGTAGTAATAAAAAAAGCGGCCCCTAGGGCCGCCTGGTGTAGCTATTAGTTAATGAAGTTAGCGTTGTTCAGGAAACGGATGATCATAGTTGCAGCTTCAGCACGGTTAGCTTCAGCCTTACCATTGATCTTCGTGGAAGTTTGACCTTGCACGATTCCGGATTTCACTGCAGCAGCTACTTCTTCTTTAGCCCAACCCAGAGTTGCAGCATCTGTGTAGCCAGCCAGTGCAGCATTTACTTCTGCAGTGGACAGGTTAGCATTTTTGCCAGCGAACTCCAGAGCGCGAACAACAATCGCAGCTACTTCTTGGCGAGTGATGTTAGCGTTAGGCTTGAATGTGCCATTCGTGTAACCATTGATCAGACCAGCTTCTGCAGCTGCAGATACAGTTCCTGCGTACCAGCTGGAGCCAGAAACGTCAGTGAAGTTGTAAGTGGAGCTAGTTACAGAAGTGTCCAGACCCAGGGAACGAACAACCATTGCCGCAAACTCAGCACGTGTAATGCTGCGCTTAGGCTGGAACAGATTCTTGCCAGTACCTTCAACTACGAGCTTGCTTGCAAGCTTCTCTACGTCTGCTTTAGCCCAGTGGTTCGTCAGATCCGTGAAGGATTTAGGACCCACTTCAACTACTGTGTAGATGGAGTTGCTCTTGCGCTTCAGCGTAGCAGTTGTTTTGCCTTCAACTGTTGTGAATGTGGAAGGAACGAAGCTAACGCCTGCACCTTCTTTGTACACAACACCAGTAATAGTATTCAGGTTCGTTACGGTTTCGTTAAGCGGAAGACCACGTTCAATGTAGACTGGGAAGTTGTTTACAGCTACTTCTTTCGTGCCGCTCACAGCTTTCACTGTGAAGTCAACGATAGGAGCAACAACTTTACCGCCATCTGCAGCTGCTGCAGCAGTAACTGCTGCTGCTGCTGTGCCTTCCAGCTCAGCGATACCAATTACGATCTCGAGATCAGAAACATTAACACCAAGTTGTTGAGCCAATTTTGCTGCATCAAATGCTTTAACAGGAAGCTTGTAAGATACGCCACTAGCAGTGACAATCGTTACAGATTCGCCTTCTGTCAGAGCGGATGCTGGCAGAATTGCTTGCTCACCAGTAATCTTGATTGTTACGTTCTTGTACGTTCTGAGTGCATCAGTAAGTGCTTGAGCAGTTACACGACCATCCAGGTTCGTATCGAGTGTGCCACCCACTACTGCAGGGACTCCACCACCAAAACCAGGGAACGCGCCATAATAATACTGATCGATAGGATCACTATACACATAAGTAGATGCGCTAGTGGAGAAGCTGAGTCTCAGTGGGAAGTATACGGATTTTGTAACAGACGTATTCACGTTGTAGTAGTAGTACTGACCATTGAACGACGAATATGTAGCATATGTCGTCGATACTGGAGTACCCCAGTTTTTGCCGTATACGCTGAGCGTAAGACCATTATCGGTCAGCAGACCATTTGCGAACAAATAGTCGTAGGTAGCCTGATCAATATAAACTTGACCAGTAACCGAGTTATTAGAGTTATGCTTCAGACCACTGAAACCATTTGCATAAGCAAGAGCAGGAAGTAAAAGAGAGAACGTAAGCAGGAATGCAAGCAGACCAGCTGTTTTTTGTTTGAACATTGTTTTCAAGTGTTTCACCTCATTAGTTTTAATAAGCGATTTCAACTTTTTTTCACCTCCTTTCAAGCAGTTTGTTTTACTGTTTGACCGATTTATTTTCACGTTTTTTCGACAAGTCTCACTATAGCTATTATAAAGATAGTTTCGCAATTTACAACAAGGAAATATTTAGCCAGATGGTTAAGGTTGAAGTTCATTGATAATTGCTTCTTCGTTAGGGTCCACCGCAAGCAGCCGTTGATATAGTTCCTCATTCCATTGTCCCATTGCTTTTAGAGATGCTAGATAATAACGCAAGTTTACCTTCACATATTCTTCCGAGGGATCTGAATTGCTGTGGAGCTCAAGAATATTTATCGCAGTTGTGTAATCCCCACGGTAATAATAGATCTGACCGATTGCTTGAGCAGTCATTGGCGAAATGTTGAAATCCCGGCCTTGCTGCTGTTCTTCCGGCAGATTCTTCAGTTGGTCACGCCGTTTCAGAATCTCGTCATAGATTTCGAGGGCGCGGTTCCATTTAGCTTCAGAAGCCTGTAGGTTTTGGTCTCTCTCCATCTTGCCAATCGTGAAATATTCCATGATCGCAAGATCATAAAACATGATGTCCCATTGGAATTTAGTTAACGTGGTTTCGAGAAAAGCCGGCACCCGATCAATCTGTCCACTGTCCTTCAGATATCTGTATTCTGCTAATAGTATTAGACGGTTGTTAGGTTCATAAAGTTGCGCTTGATCCAGGAACTTTTTGGATTCCATTAAATAATTTGTATCCCCTGTGCTCTTATAGACATGTGTCATGAGCTCTGCACGAGTAAGATTGTAGGTAGGGTGTTTGGGGGATAGCTCGTGAACCTTATTCAGATATGGAAGGACTTCCTCAAGATTAGCCTGCTGCTGGTTAACCATATAAGTGACTTGTTGAAAGTTCTGATTCGCTTCATACTGGCGATGGGCCATGAAGATTGCTGTTATAGCTGCAATTGAGATGATCGCCGGGTATACATAACGTGTAATGGATTGCTTCTTTGCAAGCCAGGTAAGTTGTATATTATGTTCGTATGGCGCGATCATGGAACCTAGTGACAAGAACACTAACGCCGCGATATAAACATAGCTCATGTCAAAGTCAATTAAGCTATGTGTGAGTAATGAAACGGCCACAATGTAGAAATAAAGCTGGTGTTCCTTGTTTTCATGGTTTTTCTGCATCCTGGTAAAAAGATAAAAAGTTAATGCTAAGATGAGCAGGACTACGAATAACCCAAGCCATCCTACCTCAACAAGTGTCTGGAATAAGAAGCTATGTGCTTGTCTGCTTAAATAAGGGTTATTCTGATATTGTTCATAGAGCACAGACCAGGCTCCGCCGCCAGCACCCAGAACAGGGTAGTCGCTGGACATTTTCAGTGCGTCCTGATAGAAGGTCTTTCTCTCTAATACACTGTGTTGCTGGAAATTAATGCTTGCCAGACGTTCAGATATGCTATCGGGCAGTATTCCGCGAAAGCCGTTAGTGGCAAGGAGTAATCCAAACAGCACAATCCCAAGTCCGATAATACCTGCAGGAAGGAAAAGTGATGATCCCTTGCGGCTCTGCATGCCTTCGGTCTTAGCGGTAATCCAGCCGCTTATTTTGTGCTGCAGCAGGATACATAATCCAGCCGCAACGACCGAAGCGCCTAAGAGCAGCATCCAACTTTGAAGCGGGAGTCCGCTCCATGCTGAGATAACTGTAGCTGGTTTCAGATCGCTAGGCTGAACGGCTTGAGCGATCTGCTCAGTATTCTGTGAAATGTTACCCAGTATAAGAAGCGTTAAAACACCTGAGATGGCCATGTGCCCAAGCAACAAAACTTGCCGTGCGATCGTCAAAAAAGGCAGAATAAGCAGAAGAACGACAGGCAGCAGCACAATACCCCCACGAGAGTAGGTTAAAGCAAAAGACAGTAGAATGGGAACAAGCATAATTGCATGCATACCTAGCCAATACCATCTATTGGTACGTATTATAAAATACAGAGAACCAAGTAAAGCGGCAGTCAGAAAGGCGGCGTAAGCATTGGAATATTGAAATACGGATGTTAACCGGTATCCGTTATGAGCGAGCCACATGGCTTCAGGATAATACACCTGTCCGAATAAATTGAGTACGCCATAAATAACAACCATGTAGGCTGCGAACTGAATAGAGTGCTCTAGGACAGTACTTCCCAGCTTATCTTTAGCCAGATATAGGCCCATGATATAAAAACCTGCTGTAACGAACATAAGGAGGACCATGAGGTCGGCATTATATTCTGAGACTGCCCGCTGGGCTGAAATGAAGTAACATAACGGAAGAGCCAATACTGCAACCGCCATCCATGATTTCACATCTGTTGGACGCCAGTGCCAGAACATTAAAATACCGATCATCAGCAGCAGCACAGAGGCAAATATTGCGCCTTCGAACAGATTAGCTTCAAATGTGAAATCAAAGCCATTAAATAAGCCAGCTTTAAAAGGGAAGACAAACAAGAATACTATAACGCCAAGAAGTGCTGCCCACTGCAGCAAAGAAAAATCATTTTTTGTTAACAAATCAGGTTTTGCACCGTTATTAGAACTTACCATTACGAATGCTCCTTTTTTTGGGGAATGCTTCAAACTATCAAACAAGTTATAATTCTACCAGATGGAGAACCACCGGTACAGAGCAGCCAAAGGATTAACTTTTTTTAATATTTCTGGAATTTGTAAGATGTGGTGAACTTTCTATTAAGGGATGGGCAAATCTTTGCGGTTATCTTGCTTCATCGGAACACAAGAGAGTGCGAGACCGGCATATATTTGGTAAGATAAGATATTATGTTGAACGAAGTAGAAAATCGGAGGGTTAATAGATGAAAATTCGTAAGGCCATTATACCAGCGGCGGGGCTGGGGACGAGGTTTCTACCAGCGACTAAAGCTATGCCGAAAGAGATGCTCCCGATTGTTGATAAACCAACCATTCAATATATTGTCGAGGAAGCTGTCGCTGCAGGGATAGAAGACATTATTATTGTGACTGGAAAAGGAAAACGAGCAATCGAGGATCACTTCGACAATAGCTTTGAATTGGAGCAAAATCTAATTGAAAAAGGGAAATTGGATTTACTTGATGAAGTTCGAAAACCCACTCATATGGCGGATATCCATTATATTCGGCAAAAGGAACCAAAAGGTTTAGGACATGCTATCTGGTGTGCGCGCAAATTTGTGGGCGATGAACCTTTTGCGGTGTTGCTGGGAGATGATATTGTTCATGGAGGGGTTCCGAGCCTTAAACAATTGATGGATGTGTTTGCAGAAGTAAAGCAATCAGTGATTGGCGTGCAGCCAGTCGCTGAAAATGAGGTTTCCCGTTACGGTATTATTGATGTGAAATCTGAGCATGGTCGCCTATATCAAGTTAACAACTTAGTGGAGAAACCGGCAAAAGAAGCAGCTCCATCAAACTTGGCCATTATGGGGAGATACATTTTGGTTCCGGAGATTTTTAACATTCTTGCAGAGCAAAGAGCTGGTGCAGGAGGAGAAATACAACTGACAGACGCTTTGAGTGAACTTAACAACAAGCAGAAGGTTTGGGCCTATAACTTTGAAGGTACAAGACATGATGTCGGCGAAAAAATTGGTTTTTTAAAGACAACACTCGAGTTTGCCCTTATGAATTCAGAAGTTAAAGATGAGGTGCTGAATTTTATGAGGGAGCTATTAGAGAGAGAAGATAAAATGAAGAAAGAGGCGCAACTACATGCGTAAGTTATTGATTATATTCACAGCTGTTTATTTTGTCGTTAGTGTATTGGGCGTTGCATCTGCGGCTGCTGAAAATGACTCATCTGTTATTTATAAGGAAAAGAGAGCTGAAGAATTTAAGGATAATAATCAATGGGTTACAATACAAGCTGGTGAAGGAGGCATCCGGTTTATTTCGAATGACAAGTCAAAGGAATTAATGCTGGTCGACAATTTCGGCGGCATTTATATGAACGCAGACTTGTTTGTGAATGGCAAGAAGTTAAATGATATAACTGATGATTATATAGACAGCAGTGTATTCGCCATAGCTTTTGCGATAATACTAATTGTAGTATTAATTTTGTTTATTCTATTGGTATTTATGCATCTGAAACTAAAAAAGAAATTCACTGAGCTTGAGAGACATATCAAATTTAATCAGTGATCGAGAAAGTGGAGAGAGCACTAATGTCCTATCTTAAAGAACTAGTGAATAGCCAATCTATGCTTTTTCAACTTGTGAAAAATGATTTTAAAGCGAAGTACCTAGGATCTTATCTAGGTATGTTCTGGGCATTTATAAACCCAATTATTACGATTCTAGTGTTTTGGATCGTTTTTCAATTTGGTTTTAGAAGCATGCCGGTTGGAGATTACCCTTATGTGGTTTGGTTGATCTCGGGCATTATTGTCTGGTTTTTCTTTTCTGAGAGCTTGGGGAGCGGAACTCACTCTATAGTTGACAATAGTTTCTTAGTGAAAAAGGTATCCTTTAGAGTGAGCTATCTTCCGGTAATCAAAATATTATCCGGTCTAATTATTCACCTGTTTTTTATCATAGCAGCTTTTATAATTGTGTGGTCATATGGATATGAACCGACTCTGCATCTTCTGCAGGTGTTTTACTACTTGATCAGCGTCATTATTTTGCTGCTGGGTCTCACATGGCTAACCTCATCCATTTATGTATTTTTCCGGGATACTTCGCAGATCATATCTATTATTATTTCTCTTGGCTTTTGGCTGACTCCTGTATTCTGGACGTTTAGCATGGTACCTGAGAAATACCAGATTTTTTTCCGTATAAACCCTATGATTTATATTGTGGAGGGTTATAGAAGTTCGTTCTTGTATCATCAATGGTTTTGGGAGGATATCCCTTCATTAATTATGTTTTGGGGAGAAGTGGCTGTAATTTTCTTGCTTGGAGTGTTTGTTTTTAAACGTTTACGCACTCAATTCTCGGATGTTATTTAACCAAATGGAGGAAGAAAATTGGGACAGGATGTAGTCATAAGGGCGGAAAAAATTACAAAGGTCTATAAACTTTATGCCAAGCCTGAAGATCGATTGAAAGAAGCCTTTTCGGTGTTTGGTTCAAAAACCTATCATAAAGAACACTATGCACTGCAGAATATTAATCTTGAGATTGCAAGAGGAGAAACAATAGGGATTATCGGTAAAAACGGCTCGGGTAAATCGACTCTCTTAAAAATACTCGCAGGGGTATTGACGCCTACATATGGGCATGTAGCCGTAAATGGCAAAATTACGTCTTTGTTAGAATTAGGCGCAGGGTTTAACCCCGAGTATACTGGAATAGAGAATATATACTTCAATGGAGTCATAATGGGATATACAAAAGAGCAGATGGATACCAAACTCGACGATATCCTAACCTTTGCAGATATAGGTGATTATGTACACCAACCTGTTAAAACTTATTCCAGCGGTATGTTTGCCCGGCTTGCTTTTTCCGTAATGGTGCACATGGACCCTGATATACTAATCGTTGATGAGGCATTATCTGTAGGTGATGTTTTCTTCCAACAGAAATGCTTTACATTTATGAAAAATAGTATGAAGAATACAACCAAACTGCTGGTTACGCATGATATGAACAGCATTTCTAATCTCGCTGATCGTTGTATAGTATTGGAAAAGGGGAAGTTAGTATTTGAGGGTGACCCATTGGCTTCTATTGAACACTACATCAAAAGCGTTCATACGGAAAGCTTTAGTGCTCATAAGGAAAGCGAAGTAGACAGGACAGCAAACGTGTCTCAAGATAAAGCCTTGTCTACTGAGGGACTTGCCTGGCAGCAGATTGACCAGAACAAATTGGGTGGTGCTCTAGAAGCAGTAATAGAACGTTACGAAGTTACGGTAAATAATGAAGCGTACAAAGGCTATATACAAGAGGGCGACCATGTTACGGTTAATTTTGTTGTTCGCTCATCCAGAACAATTGAAGAGGCGGTTTTTGGATATATAGTTAGTGATAAGTTTGGAAACAATATATTTGGAGAAAACACCATAACTTCCGGGTTTAAAGATTTAGTTATCCCCAAGGAAAGGCCTGCAGTTGTTAAAATGGAGTTTGACTGGCCTGAAATCAAAGAAGGGGAATATTTTATAACGCTGGGGATAGGAGAAGGAGATCATGAACTGCAGCATGTCATTCAATGCTGGGCTCATAATATAACAAAGTTTGACTGTATAACACCAAATAAGACCATTCATTGTCTCTTTAATAATAAGATCGATCGGTTTCATATGACCGGCATAAGAGGTGGAGAATAGTAATGGAAAAGTGGATGGTTTCCGATCCGCAGTTTTATTCAGATCGCATTAATCCTGCGCTTGCAGTTTCGCCTTGGTCTGGTCATAGAAACTTTGCCTATGATCTATTTGCATTTGTAAAACCCCAAAGAGTTGTGGAATTGGGTACTCACTATGGGTGCTCATTGTTTTGTTTTTGCCAAGCTGTTCATGATCTGGGTTTAAACACCTCGATAACGGCGGTCGATACTTGGGAAGGTGATCCACAGGCTGGTTATTATGATGAACAAGTGTGGAATATGGTTAGAAAGACACAATCCGAGTTTTTTTCGAGCCTTAACCTAAAACTAGACCGCAGACTGTTTCAAGATGCTGTGAAAGATGTTACAGACGATTCGATTGATTTAATTCATATAGATGGCTTGCATACATATGAAGCTGTCTCTGAAGATTTTCATACTTGGCTGCCGAAACTAAAAGAAAACGGAATTATGCTATTCCATGATACAGCCGATTATACCGGTTACGGATCACATACATTCTGGGAAGAAATAAAGGTAAAATATCCATCGTTTGAATTTCATCAGAGTTGGGGTCTAGGTATATTATTCCCTAAGGGAGATTATTGGTTTAAAATTCTGTTTGATAAGCAAAACATGGATGATAAATGCCAGCTATATTATTTTAAAGCAGAATATAATTTGAATAAAATTAAAGCAGCTGACCTAGAACAAATGGCGACAGAACGTTACCATGCTATGCTGGATATGGAAGCTCTAATTAAAGAGAAGGACGTAGCATTGTTAGCGCAAGCCGAAATGCTTGAGAACCGATTAAACGCCATGAATGACATGGAGAAACTAATTATAGAACGTGATAAGATTATTGAATCTCAAGCCAAGATGCTCGTTGAGAGATATGATGCCATGCAAAACTTAGAGGGCATGATTAAGGAACGCGATGAGACGATACAGGCACAGCAGCGGCTGGCTGAAGAAAGATATGAAGCGATACAGAGTATGGAACAGCTCATAAAAGAGCGAGATCAAACGATTTTGGCGCAAGGTAAACTGCTAGAAGAACGATTTGCTGCTATACAAAACCTAGAAAGTATGATCAAGGAACATGATGAAACGATACAGGCACAACAGAGGCTGATTGAGGAAAGATACGAAGCGATACAAATTATGGATCAACTCATAAAAGAGCGGGATCAAACGATTTTGGAACAAGGTAAAATGCTTGAAGAGCGTTACTCGGCTATGTCGGAAATGGAGCAGATGATTAAGGAAAGAGATCTTACGATTGAGCTTTTAAGAAAATAAAATTCATTAACTTAAAAATAAAGCAGAAAGTGAAAGGTGATCACATTGAGAAAAGTAGCATGGTTTATCCCTTATCCAACAGAAGGGTCAGGAGGGCATCGGACTATATTTCAAAACCTTCAATATCTAGTGGATAACGGATATGAATGCCATGCATACATCGAGGATATCGGTAATGGCCTATCATCTGAACAAATAGGGGACATGATTAAAAAATACTTTGGACCTATAAAAGCAAAGTTCTATAAAGGTTTTGTGCCTGAGGAGCAGTATGACTTAATTTTTGCAACTGCCTGGTATACTGCAAAACATGTTCGGGATGTTCAGCAAAATTGTCGCAAGGCATATTTTATTCAAGATTTTGAGGCCTATTTCAACCCGATGGGCGATGGCTATCTGCTGGCCGAGAATTCTTACCGCTATGGTTTAATGCCTGTAACCATCGGCCGTTGGCTGTCTAATATGATGGTGGATGAGTATAACACTCCATCCAATTATTTTGAATTTTGTGCTGATCTAGATGTTTACAAAAAACTTAACATTAAAAAAGAAAAAGCGATCTGTTTTATCTATCAGCCAGAGAAGCCTAGAAGATGCAGTCTTATTGGTATAGAGGCTTTGGGAATTGTAAAGCACTTTATGCCTGAGGTAAAGATATATTTATATGGTTCAAGACAGAAAACGAATGTCTGGTTTGAGCACGAGAACTTGGAACTTATAAATATTAAACAATGTAATGAACTATATAACAAAAGCATGGTAGGGCTGTGTATTAGCTCTTCCAATCCTTCCAGGATTCCTTTTGAGATGATGGCCGCTGGACTTCCTGTAGTGGATATTTATAAAGAGAACAACTTATATGACATGCCTGAAGGCGGAGTACTGCTGGCAGACCAAACACCGGAATCAATTGCTGATGCACTGATGAGGCTTCTGAAAGATGAGGAATTAAGAAATCAGATGTCAGATTTCGGTCCGAATTTTATGCGGGATAAAAACCTGAAAAGAGGGTTTGAACAGTTCTTGGACTCCGTTAATAAAATGTTCGATGAGAATTACTCTGGAATCTCCGTGGTAGAGAAAATGTATACCAAACCTCCAGTTGTTGCTGATATATATCTTGAGAAGGTATCGAAAGAGATACCCGTTCCTGTACTGACTCCGCCAAATCACACTTTAGTGTATAGGGCTCTCAGGAAAGTAAAACGGAAAGTTAAACAATTTTTGGGGAATTGAGGTTGAAGAAATGTCAAGCTATAAATTATTGAGCTTTGATATCTGGGACACAATTCTCAGAAGGAACTGTCATCCTGATGAAGTTAAACTTCATGTGGCAAGAACTATCTTCTTGAACTATTATGATTTCCTGCTGCCGGAGTACCGCGATTACTATAACATTTACTTTGAACGCTGTAAAATAGAAGGGCAGATTGGCGAAAAGTGCAGGTTAAATGGGCATGATGACGAATATCTGCATGTAGAGGTCATTGAGCAATTACTGGACAAAATATCTGGCGGTTCTATTCCGGCTGCACAAAAGGCAGCCGTCAGCCTGACAAACGTTGAGCTGGAACAAGAGAAGGCTGTCATCTATCTGGATGGCCAAATTGAAAACAAGATTAATTCGATTAAGGCGGAAAATCGGGTATTTATATCCGATTTTTACTCTGACCGAGCCTTTATCGAGTCCTTATTAAAGCACGCCGGTTATAGAGTGAAGTATGATAAAGGGTACGTATCAAGTGAATATAAAATAAATAAACGATCGGGTAAGCTCTTTAAACATGTTCACGCTGACTTAAAGATTAATCCGTCAGAGCATGTCCATATAGGTGACAGTGTTGCGGCTGATGTTGATGCTCCCAAACGTTTGGGTATTGAAACCATCCATTATTACAACGATCAGGAAGAAAACAAACGGACAGTAAAGCAGCAAAAATTCGATAAGCGTATGCAGTCTAGGCAATTTACTGTGGATTTAGCTCCTGTACAACATAAGTATGCCGATTCGAATCAACAAGCATTGTACGAAGCCGGGAAAAAATATAGTGTGGTTTTTTACACGTATGTTATGGAAATCATTGAGAAAGCTAAACAGAGGGGCTTCTCAACCGTTTACTATTTCACACGGGAAGGTGAATTTTTTAAAAAAATTCATGATGACATACTTGCTTCACATGCATACGGATGTGAGATGCCTAAGGCAGAGTTATTAGAAGTAAGTAGAATTGCTACGTTCTCTTCATCATTGCGATCTGTTACGCTTGAGGAATTAATGAGATTGTGGAATCAGTACTCTACTCAATCGATGAAAGCATTGTTTAAATCGCTGGATATCGGGCTGGAGGAGTATTTGCCCTATCTGAGTAAATACGGTATAGAATACGAAAAGGAAATACAGTACCCTTGGCTGGATGCACGTGTTCAACAGCTGTTTAGTGATCAGCAGTTTGTGTTGAAGCTTCAAAAGGAAATTGACAACAAGCGGGCAAAATTCTTGGGGTATCTTGCGAATAAGGGGATCAGCCAAAGGGAAGAAAGCATCTTCATTGTAGACATTGGATGGAGAGGTACAATCCAGGATAATCTGGCTTATTTACTTGAAGAGACACGGGTCGAAGGCTATTATCTGGGATTGTTTGATTTTATTAATGAACAGCCGGTCAATACAATTAAATACAGCTTTCTTGATAAAACGACGATGGGACGGGTTTTAAGATTTGTCTCGCCAATTGAAATGATGTGTAACTCAGCGAGCGGTAGTGTGGTTCATTATGATGAAAATGGTTCGGCTGTCAAGAAAAATGATCCTAATGAAGATGATGTACACGCCAAGTATATTGCACAATTCCAAGAAGGTGTATTAAGCGGAACAAGAGAAATTAATCCGTTGATTCGACAGCATGCTTTAGTCTCGCAGGATCTGAAAAGACAAGCTATAAGCTCACTGTCTGATCTTATGTTAAATCCACCTAAAGTGTTGGCAGCAGCATACTTTGAACTTGCTCACAATGAAACATTCGGTCTTGGTCAATATGTATATAAAAAACCTAAGTTTCCTTATGCTACAGCAGCTCTGGGCTTAGTCTCACGTAAACACAGAAGAGCATTTAAGCAGCAGCTAGAGGACTCATCTTGGCCTCAAGGGTTACTGGTATATTACAATATGCATTCGTTAAACCGTTATTACAATAATCATATGGATAGAATTCTGTCTACGCCGTCAGCATCACATTCAGTCGAGGACTCAGCACTACTGGAAGAACTGGAAGGTCAACGGAGGCTGCTGGAGGAGCGGTATGCGGCCATGATGGAGATGGAACAGATGATTATTGAACGTGACAATACCATACAAGGGCTGGAAGCTCTACTCAAACAACGTGATGACAGGATTCGAGAGCTGGAGAACCTCATGCAGGACCAACAGTCTGGATCAAAGGTGTGAACGGAGAATGAAAACAGTTGTAGTGATTTCTCCTGACTATATTGATAATAAAATGGCGGGTCCTGGAATACGGTATTGGAATTTTGCAAAAGAACTATCCAAAGATTTTAATGTAGTTCTCTTCACACCCAACGATTGTCAGCTTACAGTTGTTGAATTTACTATTAAGACTATCGCCAAGAAGGAACTGATAAAGGAGATCAACGCTGCTGACACGGTTATCCTGCAAGGGATGACCTTGTGGACATATCCTTTTCTAAAAAGGTTGAACAAGCCCATCATCATAGACTTGTATGATCCTTTTATCCTTGAGAACTTAGAGACATTTATTTCATCTGATGAGGCAGAGAATCTTCATAAAGCAGCCTTATCCATACTCATTGACCAGCTCCAGCATGGTGATTACTTTATATGCGCATCTGAGAAGCAAAAGGACTTCTGGATTGGTATGTTGGCGGCGCTTAACCGGCTGAATCCTTCTGAATATAACAGAAGTAAGGATTTATCAGCTCTTATCGGTGTCGTACCTTTTGGTTTGGATAAAGACGAACCTCAGTATACGCAAAAGGTAATGAAGGGTGTAGTAGACGGAATAGATGCGGATGATAAAGTGCTGTTATGGGGCGGGGGACTATGGCCGTGGCTTGATCCGTTAACTGCCATTGAAGCTGTTCACCACTTATCAAAGCAATATGACCATATTAAACTTTTCTTTATGGGCACAAAGCATCCTAACCCGACCATATTAAATATGGAGATGGTTGAACGTGCTATAGAGCTGAGTGATTCTTTGGGTTTAACTGGTAAATATGTGTTTTTTAATGATTGGGTACCCTACGATAACAGATTTAACTATTATCTCGAAGCCGATATTGGTCTCAGTCTGCATTTCGATCATCTAGAAACCCGATTTTCGTTTCGGACTCGTATGCTCGACTATATCCGATGCAATCTGCCGGTAATCTGCACATCGGGCGATGTATTTTCCGATATTGTTTCAGAATATAGAATTGGTTCCACGGTTTTACCCGGTGATTCGTTTGAGCTAGCCCGATTAATTAAAGCCGAGATCATGAGAAACAAGAAGGATTATGATTTCCATAAGCTCCAGGAGGCTTATAGCTGGAGCCGGGCAATTGATCCTCTCCGCAGTTTCTGTCGTAATCCGCAGCGTTCTGAAGGGAAGAGATATGCTCTAAAAGTACAGGGGACGAGTAAAGTAGTGTATTATTTCTCGAAAATTAAACACTATACTAAAGATGGAAAGTACAAGTATATTATGAAGAAGGTATCAGAAAAATTTTTAAAAAAAACTTAGTAATCACAACTTAGAGGAGAATAACTATGCATAAATTAAAGACGTGCTTGCTGGTTTCAACGGTTGTGCTTTCAATGTTACTCACTTCATGTACAAATAATGAATTGCAGCAACCTGATAGTAGTGTCGCGAACCAAATAACAGTAAACAAAGCAAATCACCCAAGGAATGAGGGGATTTGGCCTCAGTATACAGGCTTAGATACCGCTCTACGCAGTAATTGGATTCTAACCGATGTGATAGAACCGGATTCTCAGTTTGAAAATTGGAAAGGTGAAACTGTTAAATCTCATGATCTGTCCAATCAAAACCCCAATAACTATGATAGTGTACATAATCACTATCAAAATTTTTTAAGTGAAGTGTGGAATTTCAAACCAGGAACTAACGCAGTAGCAATCTGGGGGGATTCAGCTGCAATAGCTGACGGATCAAAAGCGTGGGGAGGCTTTTTTAGCGCACGTTCAAACTATAAAAGTTTCACCGAAAATGAGCTATATAAAAAATATATACCTAATGGTGTGGATTTTAGTAAATATAATGAAAATTATGATGCTCAGTTAGTTGGAATAGAAATAGATGTGCTTAATGATGGTAAGCCTGGCATCTACCCGAACAAGGCAAAAACAGGCCTTCAAATTGTTGGATTTGGAAAACCTAATTCAATGGCAATTGAAGTGAGGAGTGAGGATACAGATAAAGATGTTGAAGAACGAAGGGGAGTTTGGGAAAGCGGAATATACTTCAAAAATAGCATGGCCCCTTACGGTAGACTAGTTGTAGCGGACTTTGACCAGTCTAAGATGGGATTTGACTTTAGAAAAGCTTTGTTTACCGAAGGAATTATGCAGGCGAAGACAGACGGTGTTGGTACAGGAATAATCTTGAATGAAGGGAAATCAGGAGAATTGTACGGTGGTACTCGCTGGAAGGGTGATGAAAATCCAGAGAACTGGCTTACATTGCGTGCTGGTGAGGGCGGCCTGAGAGTTGTTAGTCAAGATGACACAACTGAACTCCTATCTATAGATAACCATGGAGGCATCTATCTAAACGGCGATGTCTATGTAAATGGAAAAAAATTAAATGATTTACTCGCCATTGAGGATAGAGTTGAGAAGTTAGAGAAACAACTTAGTACATTGCTTTCAGAATAGTTTTCAATGTCGCCATAGGACTTCTACCGGAAGACTTATTGGCGACTTTTTAAGTATGAATAAGAAAAGGATGATAATGATGAAAGGAATTATACTAGCAGGAGGTACAGGTTCAAGACTATACCCATTGACTAAAGTAACCAATAAGCACTTGCTGCCTGTAGGGAAGTATCCCATGATCTTTCATTCTATCGCAAAGTTGAAGGAAGCATCGATAACAGATATTCTAATTGTAACGGGTAAAGACCATATGGGGGATGTTGTAAACCTCCTTGGTAGCGGCAGAGAATTCGGGGTCTTATTTACTTATAAAGTACAAGATGAAGCAGGCGGGATAGCGCAAGCTTTAAGCTTAGCTGATAATTTCGTAAATGGTGACAGGATGGTTGTTATCTTAGGTGATAACGTATTTGCTGATAGTATTGTTCCATTTGTCAAAAATTTTGAGCAGCAAGAACGAGGAGCCAAAATTTTAATACAGCAAGTTCATGACCCACAGAGATATGGTGTTCCAGAAATTAAAGGGGATAAAATTTTATCAATTGAAGAAAAACCACAACAGCCTAGAAGTAGTTACGCTGTAACTGGCATATATATGTATGATAGTCGGGTATTTGATATCATACGAACCTTGAAACCCTCCGGCAGAGGAGAGCTGGAAATCACCGATGTGAATAATGCATATATTGAAATGAATGAACTAACCTTTGATATCTTGAGGAGCTGGTGGACTGACGCTGGAACACATCCTTCCTTAACAAGAGCCAATGAATTGGCCAAAGATATTGTGTTTGGCGAGGAATTCGGCAAATTGAAAATATAGAAAGAGGGATAACATTTGATTGTACGGCAGACAAAGCTCCCTGGTGCTTATTTAATTGAGCCGACTGTTCATGGCGACCATCGTGGCTTTTTTATGGAAAGCTATAATGATCAGCTGTTCAGAGAGAATGGAATCAAGTATTCGTTTGTACAGGACAATCATTCTTTATCAGTAGAAGCTGGCGTATTAAGAGGTCTGCATTATCAGTTAAGTCCCAAAGCACAGACCAAACTAGTCCGGGTAACTGCGGGAGCTATCTATGATGTCATTGTTGATATCCGGAAAGGCTCTCCTTCATTTGGAAAGTGGCAGGGGTTTATTTTAACAGCCTCTAACAAGCGCCAGCTGCTGGTTCCACAAGGCTTCGCTCATGGGTTCTGCACACTTGTGCCTAACACGGAAGTGCTTTATAAGGTAGATGAACTGTATTCACCGGAACATGACCGCGGTATTGCTTGGGATGATCCTGGTTTATCTATTGATTGGCCGGTAAGTAAGCCGACTCTATCCGAGAAGGACACGAAGCATCCTGTTTTAGCCGACGCGGAAATGAATTTCGAATACGAAGGGTGAATCGATTTATGAAACTTCTTGTCACCGGCGGGGCCGGTTTTATCGGCAGTAACTTTGTGATGTATATGCTGGAGAAGCATCCGGATTATCAGATTATCAATGTTGATGCGCTTACGTATGCGGGCAACCTGGAGAACCTGAAGTCCATTGAAGGCAATGCGAACCATACGTTCGTCAAAGCGGATATCACCGATGCGAAGGCGATGGGTGAGCTGGTACAGCAGGGCGTGGATGTCATTGTGAACTTTGCGGCTGAATCCCATGTGGATCGCAGTATTTTGGAACCCGACGTGTTCGTGAAGACCAATGTCCTTGGTACGCAGGTGCTTCTGGATGCGGCGAAGAGACACGGCGTGACGAAGTTTGTCCAGGTGTCCACAGATGAAGTATATGGTACGCTCGGCGAAACGGGATTATTCACAGAGGAGACACCTCTGCAGCCAAACAGCCCTTACTCATCCTCCAAGGCAGGCGGAGACCTGCTTGTTCGTGCCTATCACGAGACGTATGGCCTGAACGTGAACATTACGCGCTGCTCGAACAACTACGGCCCTTATCAGTTCCCGGAGAAGCTGATTCCGCTGATGATCCAGAATGCGCTGAACAACAAGCAGCTGCCTGTTTACGGTGACGGTTTGAATGTGCGTGACTGGCTGTTCGTGAAGGATCACTGCAGTGCAATTGATCTGGTCATCCACAAAGGACTGGCAGGCGAGGTTTATAACGTTGGCGGCAACAACGAACGCAACAATCTCCAGGTGGTTCGGACGATTCTTGAGGAGCTTGGCAAGCCGGAATCACTGATTACGTATGTAAAAGACCGTCCCGGCCACGACAGACGCTATGCGATCGACGCCAGCAAGATTACGCGTGAGCTGGGCTGGCAGCCGGAGTATCAGTATGAATCGGGCATCAAGGAAACGATCCGCTGGTACCTCGCTAATCCAGAGTGGATGGAGCGGGTGACTTCCGGTGCTTACCAGGAGTATTTTCAGACTCAATACAAAGATCGGCTGGGTGATCAGTAGTGGCAGGGAGAGGCATGAAGCTGCTGGTCACGGGTGCGAACGGACAGCTGGGGCAGGAGCTCGTTAAGCTGCCCGCAGCTGAAGGCATAGAGATTGTCGGTTATGACCGGGAAGCGCTCGATATTACCGACCTGGATGCATGCCGAAGGGTGCTCGCGGAGCAGCGGCCGGATGTGGTCATCCACTGCGCCGCTTATACCGCTGTGGACCAGGCGGAGGCCGATCCTGACGGCGCGTTCCGGGTGAACGGTGCGGGAACACGCAATATGGCCGTAGCTGCTGAGGAGATCAAGGCGAAGCTGGTATACATTAGCACCGATTATGTGTTTGACGGGACTGGAACCAGCCCCTACAATGAATATGACAACACGAACCCGATGACGGTCTACGGCAAGTCGAAGCTGGCCGGTGAGCGGCTGGCTCAGACGCTCTGCAGCCGTTATTTTATCGTGAGGACATCTTGGGTTTACGGAAAGTACGGCAATAATTTTGTCAAAACGATGCTTAAGCTCGGCCCCGAGAAGCAGCAGCTTAAGGTTGTTCATGACCAGGTTGGTTCCCCCACGTATACACGAGATCTGGCAGAGCTGCTCGTAGAGCTTGCGGCGACCGATTACTACGGAATCTATCATGCTTCAAATTCAGGGGTATGCTCCTGGTATGAATTTGCCAAGGCGATTTTCGAGGAGAGCAAGCTGGATGTAGCAGTCGAACCATGTACGACCAGCGAGTTTCCGCGTCCTGCTCCGCGTCCTGCTTACTCCGTGATGGACGCCAGCAGCCTGCGCGCCAATGGCTTGCAGCCGCTGCGCGACTGGCGGGATGCTTTGAAGGATTATCTTAAAGACAGTGAGTGATCAGTTTGCTGAAACAGGATAGTGCTCCGACGGTCAGCGTATGTATCGTCACCTACAACAGCAGCGAGGATATTGAGGACTGCCTGCACGCCGTGCTACAGCAGTCCTTTCCTGTTGAGTCGGTTATTGTTGTCGACAATGATTCCAAGGATGATACCTGCAATAAAGTGGCTCAATTCGGCCCACCGGTTCAGCTTCACCGGAATCGGGTGAACAACGGCTTTGCCGGGGGCCAGAATCAGGCCATCTCTCATACGGACAGCGACTACGTGGTTGTGCTGAACCCGGATGTCCGCCTCCAGGCAGATTACATTCGGGAGATTGTCTCCTTCATGGAAGCGAACCCGCAGGCGGGCAGCGCGGCAGGGCAGCTCGTGTTTGCCGATCGTCCGGATCTCATGGACAGTGCCGGGATAGCCATTGCCCGTGACCATAATGCGGTTGAGCTTGCGGCAGGAGAGCCTGCGTCCAACTGGTCGGAGTCTCGTGAAGTTTTTGGCGTATCAGGTGCGGCGGCCGTTTACAGGATGGCAATGATTGGTGATATATCATATAAAGACCAGTTCTTTGACGAAGACTATTTTGCTTACAAGGAGGATGTGGATGTAGCATGGCGAGCCAGACACCTGGGCTGGCAGGCTTGGTACATACCGGCAGCTAAAGCTCTTCACCGCAGAGGATGGAAGAAGGGCGGAAGGCGTTCCATGCCACTCTTTGTCCGCAGGCATTCGTATCAAAACCGGTTCTTCACGCTTATTAAGAATGAGCCGGCCGGGTGGAGCTTGCTGCAACTTTTCCCGGTTCTGATCGTCAAAGAATTAGGGAAGCTGGCTTATATCCTGCTACGCGAGCCGGGACTGCTGGCATGCTGGCTGACAATCATACGCAAGTGCCCGGATATGCTCCGCAAACGGAAATGGCTGTTCGCCAAAAAAAGGGAGCGAAGTACTTAAATGGAGTCCCTGGGGTATCTCTTCGCATAATTTTTTGTTACAATAAGTCTAGTTTTGAAACTAGTAAATCCATTGTTTTCATATAGCTTGTAGAAGAACGCGTGGATCAAGGAGGCTTTCATATATGATCCGGCAGAATCAACGATTTTTGACACAAATCTATGTATTGACGGATGCCCTGTGTATGCTGGTTATGTTCCTGGTATCGTATTGGGTCAAATTTCAGAGCGGCTGGCTCTCTTCTTATGACACGATTCCATTCAACCAGTATTTCATGTGGGGAACCTTGTATGCTTTTGCAGCTGTACTGATTGGTTTCTATGTAGGGTTTTACGCGCCGCGGCGGCGCAAGAGCTTCTCTTCAGACATCTGGAAAATCATACAGGTGCAGTCACTCAGCTTTCTGGGCCTGCTCAGCATGCTCTTCATTGCCAAGGAAGTGCATATCTCGCGCGAGCTGCTGGTTATCTTCTTCTGTGCCAATATCACCGCCATGGCGGTATACCGCTTCATGGTTAAGCAGGGCTTGTTCCGGCTGCGGCGCAAGGGCTACAACAAGAAATTCGTCCTGATCCTCGGGGCAGGCACGGTAGGCCGGAGCTTCTTCAATAATCTTCAGAACCATCCTGAGCTGGGCTACGAAGTGTATGGATTTCTTGATGACTATCATCAGGAGCATCCGCTGGAATACCGGCATCTGAAGCCTGTTCTGGGCAAGGTGGATGATCTGGAGGCCGTTCTGCGTGATAATCCCATTGATGAGGTTATCATTGCCCTTCCGCTCGATGCCCATCACAAGTATGCCCGGATTATCGATGTTTGTGACAATGCGGGAGCTAAGACACTTATTATTCCGGATTATTTTGACCTGCTCCCGGCCCGTCCGTTTTTCGATAACTTTGCGGGAATACCGCTGATCAATGTCCGAGATATTCCCTTGGATGAGCTCAGCAACCGTTTGCTTAAGCGTACCTTTGATATTGTTTTCTCGCTTATTGCTATTATTATTGCTTCCCCGGCGATGCTGTTTGCATACATCGGGATTAAGCTTACTTCACCGGGACCGGCAATCTTTAAGCAAGAGCGTATGGGGCTCGATAAGAAAACTTTCTATATGTACAAATTTAGATCCATGCACCTCTCTGATGACAAGACGGCGAATACGCAGTGGACAGTTGAGAATGACCCGAGACGGACAAAATTTGGCGCCTTCCTGAGGAGGACCAGCATCGACGAGCTGCCGCAGTTCTTTAACGTGCTGCGTGGTGAGATGAGCGTTGTAGGCCCGCGTCCGGAACGGCCGTATTTTGTCGAGCAGTTTAAGGGAGAAGTGCCTAAGTATATGGTGAAGCACCATATCCGCCCGGGCATCACCGGATGGGCACAGACCAACGGGCTGCGCGGTGATACTTCGATTCATGACCGGATTGATCATGATCTGTTCTACATTGAGAATTGGTCGTTTCTGTTCGACTTGAAAATCATCATCAAGACCATCGTGAAAGGGCTTGTCAATAAAAATGCCTACTAACGTGCAAGACCTTGCCTGTCCGGCCCAGCCTACTGTATCTGTTATCATACCTACCTATAATGCAGGACCACCTTTTCGCGCCTTGCTGCAGGCCTTATGGAATCAGTCACTGAGGCCGCATGAAATTATTGTAATAGATTCCACTTCAAGCGATGGAACAGCTGCGGCTGCAGAGACCGAGGGTGCTCGCGTGCTGACGGTTGATCAGCGGGAGTTTGACCATGGCGGAACACGTAACCGGGCTGCAAGAGCAGCGTCTGGTGAGATCCTGGTTTTCATGACACAGGATGCGGAGCCTGCCGACGGCGGGCTGCTGGAGGCGCTTGTCCGGCCATTGGCGGATGAGCGTGTTGCTTGCTCGTACGGCAGACAGCTGCCCCGGTCTGACGCGAACGTCCTGGAGAAGCTGTCACGCTCGTTTAATTACCCGGCCGAGGCTTCTCGTAAGGGGAAAGCGGATATCGATCAGCTGGGGATCAAGGCTTTCTTCTGCTCTAATGTGTGTTCTGCCGTGCGGCGTGAGCTGTTCGTGGATATGGGTGGGTTTGCCGAGCCGGTTATCTTCAATGAGGATCTTTTCTTCGCCGCTCAGTGTGTCCTGGCCGGCTATGAGATCGCCTATGCAGCTGAAGCCAGGGTGGTCCATTCGCATAATTACTCGCTGAAGCAGCAGTTCAAGCGTTTCTTCGATAACGGCGTGTCAATGCGGCGTAATGAATGGATCTATCAATACTCCTCCGTAAATAAAGCCGGTTCCCGTCTGGTGGGAACACAGCTGAGGGAGCTGCACCGCGCCCGCAAGTGGCATTGGATACCGGTATTGATAGCGGAATCCGGCGCGAAGTACCTTGGATACCAGCTTGGCAAGCGGTACAACCGCCTTCCGGCCTCCTGGTGTGAACGGTTCAGCATGCACCGGAAGATCTGGGACAAGCTGCAGTCGATGGATACAGGTGTGGCAGAGCGGGGTTGATTAGGAGCTGCCGTTCATGTGATCTTTGTATGAGGAAATCAAAAAAACCCCCTTGGGCTTCCAAGGGGGTTTAGCTTCTGTAACATTAGTATGGCGCGCCACGCCGGGATTCGAACCCGGGACGCACAGTTTAGGAAACTGTCGCTCTATCCTGCTGAGCTACGGGCGCGCAGTACTTTGAATTATATCACATTCTGATTATAAAATGAACACCTCAACAGTTAATTGGTAAAATAGGAACCGCTGTCCATTAAATTAGAGATGCTGGAGCTGCTCCCCGGGCCTCTGGACGCTTCCTCCATCTTTCGTCGGCGCTTCTCGTCATAATAGGTTTCAATCTGGCTCCTCAGCAGGAAGGCACGCAGTTTGCCAGTGTGCTCAGCGGATAACTCTTCGAACCTTGAGCCATATACAAGCCCTGCCGCTTCCTTTGCTTTGCGGACAATCTCAGCCCGGCAGCTTAGTGTAAATCCAAGGTCAATATCCAGTTTAATGACCGTATTAATCTGCAGTGGCAGCTCCATATCTACGACGAATCCGGTACCGGTCAGACTAATATTATCGAGCTGTACCTGAAGCGGCTCTGACAATACTCGCTCAGCCTTTCGCGGACCCTCGAAGATACTTAGTACTTGAGCGGATGCCTGGACAGGAACACGAGGCTCCTGACGTTTATCAAGAAAGCGCCTGCGGTTCTCAGGCGGGTTTACAATAACGATTGCAGACTCTGCCTTAGCAAGAATCCGGGACTGGAAGACATAAATACCGGCCCCCGTATACACCATAATTCGGACTGCTTCACCCAGTTCAAAAACACCAAACTGTGGAAGCTCAATCTCAATAATCTCTCCCGCTGCGTACGTGAGCACGCCTGTGGCAATGAAGTTCTTCTTCTCGACAACTGCTTTGCAATTAAGCATAACGGTAATGTCGCTGCCTTCTTTACTACCATAGTAAGGCAGACTGTTCGTGATGGGTACAGACATGCTCATATCAGTTTATCCTCCTCTTCCTCATAACCAAACGTAAGTGACGTTGCCGCACTGCCCCGTGAGGCGGCATGCCGAATCGGAAGGGAGTCCATCCACTCGGCAACCAGGCGATCTTAGCTCTGTTTTTGAGCCTTAGACCCTTAGCTTTGCGTCCCGTCCTTTCGAACGGTTTGCCTTTGTCGATTTATGAAGTACATATAGTCCAATGGTCTCATATTGATAGTTCTATTATACTTGAGCGGATCGCTAGAAATCAATCCATTAAACCCCATGCTGCTATAAAATTTATGAGGGACTGGTGGGGATAACTCGCAGTGAAATCAAAAAAGCCGTGCTTAAGACAAAATACGACACGGAATATCCCAATACTAGTGTATAATGGAATTAGGTTACAAATTTGATAGATAGGAGCAAGTGGGGGGTAATGAACAAAAATCTGTTAGTCAACCAGCTGCATACCCTTCGCTTGCAATTGTATGAAGTGGCGGAGACAAGGGGCAGTCTGACTGACCCGGAGGTACTGGCGCTAAGTGAGCAAGTGGACACGCTTATTGTGGTTCTGCAAAGAATACAACGTCAGGAGAGGGAGAGGGAATCCCGCAAGGCGGGACCTGCCTCATAGCTTTCCCCTAAGACGGCGGAAAAACTGTGTGAGCAGCTGCCCGCAGCTTTCACGCAAAATACCTTCGGTAACCTCGCATCTATGGTTGAACCGGCTTTCCTGCAGCAGATTCATTAGTGTGCCGGCACAACCAGCTTTAGGGTCAGGCGCACCAAATACAACGCGGGCAACTCGGGAATTGACGATTGCACCTGCACACATTGGGCAGGGTTCGAGCGTCACATATAGGGTACAGTCAAGAAGCCGCCAAGCCTTGATAGATTTACTGGCGTCTTTAATGGCGATCATTTCGGCATGTGCTGTTGGATCAAACGCGGTTTCGCGCAAGTTATGTCCTCGTCCAATAATAACTCCATCCTTAACTACAACCGCTCCTATGGGTACTTCCCGCAGGGCTTCCGCCTTTTTGGCCTCCAGGATGGCCTCCTGCATAAAAAGTTCGTCAGCTGCCTCTATATCCACAGATAAATCTCCCTTTCTGACTTGATTGTTAGGTCTGAATATGCTGAAAGCTCTGTCAATAAAGCACGAATTATGCCACGAACAAATATTCGTTGTTAACAGTGTGTGGATAAAAATGTGCATAACTTTTAATTATCCACAACTTTGTCCACATACCAACGAATTTAATGAGGATAAACAGCAAGTTATCCACCATCTTAATATGTAAAAACTTGTGAAAGACACGACATTAGGCCTAGTTGCTGGTCCTTTGGTTTGCTGCCATTTTCCCTTAAGTATGATAAAATCGCCATATACCAACGTTATTCGTGAAGGGTGTGTCAATCGTTGTCGGTTAAAAGCAAATTGACGCTCGCTATATCGTTGATCGTCATGCTATTTTTGGCGCTTGATGTCATTTTGAATGATTATTCAACGCGGGTCAACCTGAGAAGTGAAGCGGAGGCGAGCATGGCGGGGTTAGCCCAACAGGTTGCGGAGGCGATTGAACAGAACGGACGGCTGCAGGCGGCTTATGAACAGGAAATGACGGTCCGGCTGCATCTATCGGCCCGAGCAGCAGCCAGCCTGCTGCCCGAGAAGCTGGAGGATGTAGACCGTGCAGCCATTCGTGCGGCTGCCAATGCTGTGAAGACAGACAGTCTCTCCATCCTCGCAGCTTCTGAAGAAGGCTTGGAAGTCGTAGGCTCCATTAATGAACAATTAGTCGGGTCGCTTGAGAACGAAGCTGCTGACAAGCTGCAAATGCCGGTCCGTACACTCGCAGTCGATGAAGCTGGGGGGGAGGTCCGGCAGAAATCGGCTTTTGTTGTTATGTGGCCGGATGAGAGCCCGGAAAAAGACGTGATCAGGCAAGAAATTAAGGCTTATCTAATGAAGGCGGACCGGAACTACGTCATATCTGTCGGCATTCATACAGATGCTACGTTGGGACTTCTGGGGCAATCGGAGCCGAAGCGCCTAATTGATGATCTGCTTGCCGGACAACAGGGACTTATAGAAATAGCCGTACTGGATCCTGGCTCATTCGCTGGAGCCGGAACCTTGGAGGCTAATGCCTCGGCAGGAGCTGTTAAGGGACCGTTGTCCATCCAGTATGGGAGCTTTACACCGGGGGATAAGCTCACCGACCAGGCGGATATAGCGGAAGCCGCGGCGGGAAACATGGTCTACCGCTCGGCAGTCGTTGAAGGAAAATCGGTATTGAAAGGGTACATAGGATTTAAAGATCCTTACCCGCTTGTGATCAGCCTGGTTATGGATGAGGCTTTCTTGTTTGATAGTCTCAATCAGCAGCGTATAAACCGCATCTTGATATCGGGTGCGCTGCTCGTTCTGGTGGTTATGGCAAGCTATATTATATCCGGATGGCTGATCCGGCCTGTTCATTCCATTTTATCAAAGGTGAACGATGTGGCGAACGGACAGTTTGATACCGTATTGGAGGTCAGAAGCGGCGATGAAATGGGTCAGCTGGCTCAGCAGGTGAACGCGATGTCGAAGAACCTCGCTGTTTATACCAATAAACTACAAAGCGCATTTGAGGAGAATCGGACAATGAAGGAATACTTGCAGTCCTTCATCAATCATACAAGCGATGCCATTCATGTGGAACAAACGGATGGGACGATTGTACAGGTGAATCAGGCTTTCGAGATGATGTTCGGATGGACGGCAGAAGAAGCGATAGGCGCCAAGCTGCAGCTTGTACCGGAGCAGTACAGCAAGGAAGAGCAGCAGGCGCTGGATGAAATTGCAGCAGGCAAGCTTCTGCCGGCAAGAGAAACGGTCAGGCAGAGGAAAGACGGTAACTGGATGAATGTCAGTGTAACGACATCCCCGATCCGAGATAATAAAGGCGTCATCCGGGCATATGCCAGCATTACCCGCGACATGACCAGCCGCTATAAGATGGATGAGCTGCTGCGGCGTTCCGAGAAATTGAACACGGTTGGCCAGCTGGCAGCTGGCGTAGCGCACGAGATACGGAACCCGCTGACAACCCTGCGCGGATTCCTGCAGCTGCAGCAGCAGACACAGAAGCTGAACATCGGCCATGTGGATCTGATGCTTTCCGAGCTTGACCGCATTAATCTAATCGTCAGTGAGTTTCTTATTCTTGCGAAGCCGCAGGCATCCAAGTTTGAACTGAAAGATGTTCGCTATGTCCTGGGCGATGTCGTCTCGCTGCTCGATAGTCAGGCCCATCTCTGCAATGTCGTCTTTAACACCGATTTTACCCAGGAAGAATGCGAGATAGCCTGCGAGGAGAACCAGTTGAAGCAGGTCTTTATTAATGTGCTTAAGAATGCAATTGAAGCTATGCCGAGCGGTGGCGAGGTGAACATAGTAGTAGAAAAGAAAAAGCGTGATACGATTGCCGTATCCATCACCGATCAGGGTGTCGGCATTCCAGAGGAGATGATCCCTAAGCTTGGCGACCCGTTCGTAACGGGCAAAGAAACCGGAACAGGGCTCGGTATCATGGTCAGCCAGCGTATTATCCAGAGCCACCATGGCACGATGGATATTACAAGTCAGGTGGATGTCGGGACAACGGTCGTCATTACGCTGCCGGCAGTAACCGAATAACCGGATACTCATAGGGGACTGAGCGAGAAGGTATAGATAGGGGGCAATGAGAATGGGGCAGCGTGCTGTTATAGCAGGGGCCAGCGGTTTGGTAGGACAGGAGCTGGTGAAGCTGCTTCTGGGTGATAAGCGGTATGAGCAGGTTACCATACTGGTTAGGAAGAAGCTGAGTATGGCGCATCCTAAGCTTGTACAACGGGAAATAAACTTTGACCTGCTGGAGCAGCTTGCTGATCAGAGAGAACTGTTTGCTGGTGCAGTTATCTACTGTACGCTGGGCACCACGATCAAGAAGGCGGGAAGCCAGGAGGCATTTGCAAGGGTGGATTATGAATACCCGCTCGCTCTCGGCCGTCTGGCTAAGGAACATAATGCGGACCGCTTTCTCATCGTAACGTCTATGGGAGCCAATCCTCAGTCCAGGATCTTCTACAACCGGGTGAAGGGACAGGTAGAGCGGGATCTAAGGGCGCTTGGCTTGCCCTCACTCTACATCTTCCGACCTTCCCTGCTGCTTGGCAATCGAAGCGAGTTCCGACTAGGAGAACGGATAGGTGCTGTCGCAGCCGCAGGACTGCCGTTCCTGTGGGTCGGCGGTATGAAGAGGTTCAAGCCGGTTGAAGCCAGGGTGGTGGCCTTAGCTATGCAGCAGGCGGCAGATCAGGGGCCTGATGGGGAGCAGATTTATGAATCTTCAGCTATTTCCCGAGCAGCGCACAAGTAGCACATCAGCTTGAACATAAACACTTCACATTCGGGCAGACGGGACTATGTTTTGGCTTATAGCACTGCTCCTTCCTTACACGCTTTCTGGTCTTTGTGTAAGGAAGCATTTGGCATGCTATAATAATAATCGTCCAAGATGTGTGAGGTATTGCGCGGGAAATAATGGGGTGAATAAGCATGCGGATCAATAAGTTTATCAGTGAGAGCGGCTACTGCTCAAGACGTGAGGCGGACAAGCTGATCGAGAGCGGGCGGGTCACCATCAACGGTATACAAGCGGGGCTTGGCAGCCAGGCAGAAGCCGGAGATGATGTCCGTGTAGACGGCAAGGCTATAGGCAGCCATCGCAGCCATGTCTATATTGCCTTGAACAAGCCAGTCGGCATAACCAGCACCACAGAGTCACATATTAAAGGAAATATTGTCGATTTCGTTGGTCATCCGGAGCGGATTTTCCCGATTGGCCGGCTTGATAAAGATTCAGAAGGCTTGATTCTGCTGACTAATGACGGTGATATCGTGAACCGGGTGCTGAGGGCCGAAGGCAAGCACGAGAAGGAATACATCGTCACCGTGGATAAGCCGGTCACGGCCTCCTTTCTGCAGGGCATGAGCAGCGGGGTGAAGGTACTCGGCAGTATGACACTGCCCTGTGAAGTAAAGCGCGTAGGAGAGCGTGTGTTCCGCATCATTCTGACCGAAGGCCGCAACCGGCAGATCCGGCGCATGTGTTCGGCGTTCGGCTACCAGGTCCGGAAGCTGAAGCGGCTCAGAATTATGAATATTCAGCTTGGCGAGCTGCCGACAGGCAAATGGCGTGATCTGACTCCCGAGGAAAAAACGGAGCTGTTCCGGGAGCTGAATTATAACGGCGGATAGGTCCTCTGGGCTAGCGTAGGCAGTTCATCAGGGATAGGACCGAAAGAACAGCGCGTATATAAAAGAGAGGCAGGGGCCGGATCTTATCCGCCCTGCCTCTTGCTTTCCTGGCTTAAGGAAATCTAACTCCCCGCTCTGCTGCGGTGTCGAAAGAATGCGACAATTCCAAGAACCAGCAGGGCGATAGCAATGACGTAGGCCAGAGCTCCCAGCAGATTCAGGAACAGCTCCAGTACAATGACAGCGACCATGAGAATAAAGAATATAATAGCGAGCATTCGACCCATCTTTATCACTCCTCTCCAGTCTGTTCCAGACCAATAAAGTACCAGCTGCCTTCGCGGATAACAGGCTGGCACAGCGTCATACGAAGCCCTTCATCTTCAGCCATCTGCTCCAGCTCAGACTTGGTGGGAAACGGGTAAAGATTCTCATGGGCGGACATAAAGCTGTTAAAGGCTGAGGCAAAAGCCTGACCGCTGCCGGTCTTGTTAACCGGGCTGATCAGCGTGATCGTTCCACTGGTACTGAGCAGCTGTTGTGCCTTCCGGAGCAGCTGGCAGCGCTTGTCCGGCTCGAAATAATGCAGAATATTGTTCATCATAATGAGGTCTACAGGCTCTTCGGGACCCTCCCACTGATTAAAGTCAGCGTGCACCAGCTCAAGCTTGCAGCCATTGCTGTCCGACTCCTCCCGGGCCTGATGCACAACGTCCTCGTTCTGCTCGACACCGATGAGACGCATGCCCTTGCGGACCTCTGACAATCTTCGGAGATAGCCGCCATGACCGCAGCCGATATCAAGAACCGAATGAACATCATGTGCCTTAGACCATTGAACAAGCTTGGGAAAGGCAAGTTTCTCGAGCAGGGCGGAGGTAGCGGCGACTGTCGGTCCGAAAAGGTCATTTTCAAAAACGGGCTTCTGTTCACCCTTCAGCAGGGAAGGATATTGAAGCAGAGTCGGAATATGCAGCTCCATCAGCTCCTGCAGCAGAGGGCCAACCGAGTCGGGGCTGGAGGGAGAAACGTAAGAGAGCATAGCAGGAGTGGCATGAATAAGGCTATCCCGCTCCCGCAGATGGCCTACCGCCAAGCCAACATCCACCCAATTCTGAAGCAGTCCCTGGTCAAGATTGCGCTGCTTCGCAGCCTCTTCTACAGTATTACCCTCCGCGAAGCATTCGAAAAGCTCGGCGGTATAGCCAACGTAAGCATGCCATGCCGGCAGGAATGTAGCATTTTGCTTCATCCATTTGCGCGCCTGGTACAGCTTCTTCCATTCATGAATAGTCTCCAGCACAGCTCTCACCTCCATTTGTCTTTGATTAGTTTAGTCTGAACGCTCCATTAGTGGTCTGTAACCAGCCAGCCAAGGGTAATCCTCTTCTATGGAAAAACGACGCCGCAGCTTCTCTTTGTCGCTTAGTGTACGTCCCCCCGGCAAGACTCCCAGCTGAATGAGACGGTCAGGCAGCGTGTCAGGCCATATGCCAAGTCCGGAAATATTAAGCATGTATTTGTAATGCAGATAGGGAGAATTCGCGATCGATTGAAGAATACGGGGACGAATGCGGCTGATTCCCGGGAAGGTGTAGGAATAGGCGAGCGCTGACAGATGACTGAGTCCTGATATATACTCCGCTCTTGGGCGGCGGACGCTGTCATACTCATTCAGAGCGCTGCCCAGCGGCAGGTTCTCTTTATACAGATAGACGAGCAGCTGTCCCAATATATCAGCATCCTGAATGGCCATGTTCATGCCCTCACCAGCCATCGGGTGGACATTATGGGCGGCATCCCCTATGATCGCAATATTGCTCTCAACATACCGGCCTGCCTGGTGGCGAAAAGGAATCATCAGCTGGATTTCCTTCCAGCTTTGGATCTCTTCTACACAGCCCTCCATGGGTGGGTAAAGCTCCCGGTAAGCCTGGTAAAAGCTTTCTAAGCCGCTGGAGCGCATCGGTTTAAATTCATCTGGCCGGATTAGATAGACGGTCCTGACGCGTTTATCCGGCAGAGGGAACAACCCGAGGAAACGGCTGCCTTGAGACAGAATCGTAGCCTCGGTCAGCTCAGGCGGCTTCCGGAAGGAGACGGTCAGGAAGTGATGATTGTAATCTGTCCGGTTCATCTTAACGTCCATGGTCTCCCGGACGGGGGACACCCTCCCCTCAGCGCCTACGAAAACATCAGCTTCAACACGCAGCTGCTCATCCGGTGTCTTCACGAATGCTGCCCGGGCTCGCCCGCTCTCATCCCGTTCCAAGCCGGTCACATGTCCCGGCTGCAGCATCGTAAAGCAGGGGCATTTGAGCGCCTCTTCCATTAAGAGACCCTTCAGCTTCTCATGCGGATGCATGAGAGCAAAGTCATAAGGGGGTAGAAGCACGCTATAGTCCATCACCGCATCCCGGCTGTCTGAACCTGCGGAGACATACAGTTCTTTAAGCCGCATGGTACGGACCTTGAAGCTGGTTTTCTCAAGGGGACGAAGCGCACCCAGCTGATCCAGTATCTGCAGACTCTTGGGCTGAAGCAGCTCTCCCTTGTACATCAAGCCCTCCCCTCGTTTCTTCTCCGCTACGATGACATTGATTCCGTGTCTTGAAAGAAGAAGACCAAGCGTAAGACCTGCAATGCCGCCACCTGAAATAAATACCTGGCAGCGCATGGCATCCCTCCTCTCTTGCGACTTGGTCGCTTCCCGTGATAACCCTTAATAACGCAAATGGCTGATTGTGAAACATATATTGTACAAACTTTGTATAAGGTTATAGCGATATTAAAAAGCCCGACCGGGCGAGCTGGTCGGGCTGACGAACGATAATCATACTAAGTGTTTACGAGGTTTAGGAGCTAGCGGGCCCGGCAGTGACCGACTCGCTGTTTTCAAGGTCTACATATTTTCGAATAATGGAAACCTCGACACGGCGGTTCTTGGCCCGTCCCTGAGCGGTCTCGTTAGATTCAATCGGCCTGTATTCCCCGTAGCCAGTCGGACTGATCAGCTTCGGATCAAGCTTGCCGGTTGAGATCAGAATGGACATAAAGTTGATGGCCCGTTTGGCGCTGAGCTCGTAGTTGGATGCGAACTCGTAGGTATTGATCGGCTTGTTATCCGTGTGGCCTGCGACTGTAATCTCGTAGCCCGGATAATCCTTCAGCATCAAGCCGATGGAGACAGCCAGCTCCTTGGCGTCTGATTTTATCGCGGCGCTGCCTGAATCAAACAAGGCATTATCGCTGATGGTAATCATGAGCTGCGACTGGTTAAGCTTCGTTTCCAGCTGAGTCGTCAGACCGTTTTGCTTAATATACTGGTCCAGCTTCTGCTTCAGCTTCTCAAGCTGCTGCTGTTCCTTTTCCCGCAGCTTCTGCTGTTCTTGCTTCGTCAGGTCAGTTGCGCTGTTCCTGCTCTGTGTACTGTCACTGTCCTCGTTACGCTTGGTGCGGTCCTTGCTCGTCATCTGATCGGCGCTTGCCACTACAGCTGACTGGTCAAGCACACCGACGCCGGAGTTGAAGGCAATACTGAACGCCTGGCTCATATCCTGGAATTTCTTCGCATCCGTTGAGCTCATGGCGTAAAGTACGATGAACAGCGCGAGCAGAAGGGTCAGCAGATCCGCGTACGGGATGAGCCAGGATTCGTCTACATGCTCTTCATGATCGTCATGCTTATGCTTTTTGCTCACCAGGCTCACCCTCTCCGGAAGACATCGCCTTACGCTCAGTTGGCGTCAGGAAGACGGACAGCTTCTGGCTGATAGCGATTGTTGACACGCCGGACTGAATGGACAGCAGGCCTTCAACCATCATCAAACGAATTTCGGATTCACGCTTCGACAGGCGCTTCAGCTTGTTGGCAATTGGATGCCAAAGAACATAACCGGTGAAAATACCGAGCAGGGTAGCGATGAAAGCACCCGCGATGGCATGGGCGAGTTTGTTCATATCACTCATATCTGCAAGAGCGGCGACCAAGCCGACAACGGCCCCGAGAACACCGAGGGTAGGAGCGTACGTACCCGCCTGTGTGAAGAGGAGCGCCCCTACTTTATGGCGGTCTTCTGTTGCCGAAATTTCCTCAAGCAGCACATCACGAACAAAATCCTGATCATTGCCGTCAATAATCATCCGCATACCGCTGCGAAGAAAATCATCCTCGATTTCCTCAACCTTTGCTTCCAGAGCGAGAAGGCCCTCACGGCGGGTAACAGATGCCCAGTCCATGAACATGCGGACCAGGGCATCCTTTTTCGGCAACTGCTGTTCTTTGAAGATCAAGCCAAGCAGCTTTGGAAACTTCGCAAATTCAGACATCGGAAACCCGATGAGCAGTGAAGCGGCAGTACCGACCAGGATGATCATAAACGCTGCGGGATTAAGCAGCTGGGCGACTGATGCTCCTTTAAGAATCATACCGCCTACGACGGCAATAAGGCCTAGGACAATACCAATAACAGTTGACTTCTCCATAAGTACACCCCATATTTCATGAAAATGATTGATTTTGTGCAATAGACGTCAAAAAAACAAGATATTCGACAATGCCACTACTGTATTTATCGTCAAAACCTTGGAGAATATTAGAGTAAGCGAGATAGAAAAGGACGGTTAACTCAATTTTTTTACTATAATAGTGGTAACGAAAGGCGTAGAATGGATAGAAAGCGTTTCATCAAGCTTCAGAGAGGGGATATGCAGATGGGTGTCCGGCATGCGAGGGAATACAAGGAAATACTAGAGGACTTGACCGAGGCGGTTAGCGGGATAGCTGACAGCTACACGTTCTTTGATATGACGGCAGAGGAGTGGGAAGTCTTAGGACCTGATGAGCGCGGGGAAGTGATGGAGGCGCTTGCTGATGATGTATTCTACGGTCTCGGGGAGGAACCCACTATTGCGGTTGGTTCGGGGCATGTTACGTATCATGCTAAGCGTCATGTAATTGAGGTTTCGGTTGATGGCACGGAAATCCGACTGGTCCGGCTGATCTGACGGCCGCTTAACCAGACTATACTGTTAGGGGGCGCCCCGGCTTCAGGCCGAGGGCGTTTATTGGCGTTCGTGCATGCGGGCATAAGGAGGCGCTTAAACGGACGGTTCCTGGTAAATCATGCAGAAAAATTCACCTGTGCCAGCAGGAGTGGGACGACAATAGCGGTCTGTAATTTCGAATCCGGCCTTCTGGTAAGCCTTAACGGCCCGCTTGTTCCACGTCAGGACCTCGAGATCCACTTCATCCTCCGGTGCCCGCCTGAATGCTTCCTTAATGAGAAGGGAAACAACAGCCGGGCCAAGGCCTTGACTGCATAAGGTGGGACGAAGGCCGAGGCCGAGACGGGTGACACCAAGCAACGGGAAAAATTGTGCGTACCCGGTTAATTCGTGATTCGCATCCAGAATTGCGGTATACTGCCTCTCACGGATTACCGGATCACCAAACTCAATGCCCTGCTGCTGCATTAGCTCCCAGGAGGGCCAGTTAAACAAGTCATAAGGCGGTTCATAACGCCAGCTGCACAGCTCCCTGCCATACTCTTCAGAGAGGGGAGCAAGATACAGCCCGGCTGCATAGGAAGGTGGATGTACGTTGGAATGTACCAAGATGGGCCTCCTGATGGTGTGGTTACTTAATGGGATGAAGTCATTATAACAAAATGGCCTGTGGCATGTTAAAATAAGAGCGGTCTTACAGATAACAAGCGTTCGTAAGATAACGAATTTTTTCAAGCTTGATTAGACAGCTGGAACAGGAGCAGATATGAATAAATTGATATGGATAGGATGCCTGTCTTATCTTGTGATCGGGATGGCCCATGTCGTAGGCGGCGCAGTATTGGAGCCGATGATGGACCATTATGGATTAGGTTATCAAGATGGCGGACAGTGGATCATGAACCAGTTCCTCGGCTTCCTGGCGGGCGTGCTTGCAGCGCCGTATCTGACCCGCTGGATCGGAAGAAGGAACACAGTACTGGCTGCAATGGGGAGTCTGACGGCCGCAGAGGCGGCATACAGCCTCCTCCCGCCTTGGGGACTGATGCTTAGTATAGCACCGATTGCAGGCTTTGGATTTGGGCTGACGGAAGCGGTGCTTGGCGCTATTATTATTGAATTCGTGGTGGAACGGAAGGCGTCCGCAATGACCCGGCTCGAAACCTTCTTCGGGCTTGGAGCGCTTGCCATGCCTTCAGTCGCCGCTCTGCTAATTGGGGAGGGGATATGGCAGATGGCTTTCCCTGTGGTGACAGCGATGGCCGGCATTACCACCCTGATCTGGCTAACCATGTCCTTTGGGCAGGCGGATGACATGCTTGCACACACAACACCTAAGATTACGGAAAGCACAGCACCCAGGGCCCGCTACAGCCTCTCGGCTCTGCCTCTGCTCACTATGGGGGTTGCTTACTTCGTCCTCTATGTCGGCATGGAGATGAGCGTGTCCAACTATCTTCCCTCGATTATGAAGGAACGTGCAGGTATGGGGGAAGCGGCAGCAGCGTCTACACTGAGCTTGTTCTGGGGATTAATGGTCATTGGACGGTTATTCTCCGGCCGCCTGGCGGACTGGAGCGGGTATATCCGGTATCTGGCTGTTTCTACAGGGGTGGGTGCCGGCTTGCTGGCACTGCTTGCTGTAACGGGCAGCACCAGTATCAGTCTAATATGGATCGGGTTGAGCGGGCTTGTCTGGTCAGGTGTGTTCGCTATTGGTCTACTGTATATTAATGAGAAGCTGCCCGGCATGACCGAACGAACGACGAGCTTGCTAGTAGCAGCCGGGGGCCTTGGCGGGGCGGCTATGCCCCGAATCACCGGCTGGTTCCTGGATCGTTACAGCGCGGGCAGCACGATATGGATGCTTGCCGCGGTATCGGCCGTCATGCTGCTGCTGCTGGCATGGATGGCAGTGGAGGCCCGCCGGTTGAGAGGGAAAACAGTGGAGACTTAGTCTTAAGGGATGACGCTCTTACCCGGCGGGCCGGTTTTGTTGGCGGTTTCCCGCATGTTCTCGCACTACCTCACCTTCGGCCCGCGGGACAGGAAGCGTGATGATGAATGTCTTGCCTTCCTGCAGCGGGCCGTCCACTATGCGAATACGGCCCTTGTGGATGCCTACTATCTTCTGAACGATGGACAGACCGAGGCCGCTGCCTTCCCTGGTCCGGTCTCTGGCCTCATCCACCTTGTAGAACCGTTCAAATATACGCGGTTTATCTTTCTCTGCGATACGTGCGCCGCTATCATAAAAGCGGGTCTCCAGTTGATCTTCTTGAATCCGGACCGCTATACGGATTGCCCCGCCCGGGGGCGTAAACTTGATGGCATTGGACATCAGGTTGGACCATACCTGGCTCAACAGCTCCTTATCTGCCTGGATAATGGCCTTACTTGCCGACATTTCCACATTCAATCCCTTCTGGGACCATACCGGTTCAAAGGCAAGTACAGTCCGGCGAATCTGCTCGGCAACGTCGAAAGGAACCGGCGACAGGGCCAGCTTGTCGGAATCCAGCGCCGCAAGCCGGAGCAGGTTATCGCTGAGCTTGGACAGGCGGTCGCTCTCCTGCCCGATAATCTGGAGGGCGCGCTGCTGCTCGGAAGCATCAAGCGCTCCCTCCAGCAGCATCTGCGTGAAGCCTTTGATTGAAGTAAGCGGCGACTGAAACTCATGGGAAACATTGGCTACGAAGGCCTGCCGCTCCTGGTCCAGCTGCCCGAGCTCTGAAGCCATATGGTTGATGGATGCAGACAGCGCCCCCATCTCGTCCTGCCGGTCAGTGGGAAGACGAATGCCGAAATTACCCCCGGCAATCTCTCCCGCGGCAGTAGTAACGGCCTTAACAGGCTTAACCAGATGTCTTCCGGCGGCCAACATGAGCCCTCCGCCAACGAGCAGCACAATCGCAAGAATGAAGGCAATCTCGCTGAAGCCCGAGATCTCCTCCTGATCCGGAAGCACCTTCAGCTCGTAGTCATTGCCATTGATGCTCCATATTGTGCTGTAGGCAACCTCGCAGTCGCATAACAGACCAAGTGACTCGTTCTCCCTCCAGTTGAATCTCTGCTCACTATCTTCACGGCCGGTTAACTGGAGGGATACGCGTACGGAGGCAAGCTGTGCGGCAGATTCCAGGAATGAGGCTATATTTTGCGGCCGGGTCTGCTCGTAGAGCTGTACAATAACCGCTGCTGAGCGCTTCAAGCTGTTCGCCTCCTCTTCATATCCGGAGTTCCAGAACAGCACGACAGCAGAAGCAAAGCCAATTCCTACACTGATTAAGACAGCCGCGCAATAATAGAGGACAATTCGAGTATACAACGACTTAATCATGCTGTACCTCCAGCTTGTAGCCCAGGCCGCGTACGGTTACGATTTCAAGGCGGGAAGCGTAACTGCAGAGGCGTTCCCGCAATCTTTTTACATGCACATCGACAGTACGCTCATCCCCTTCGTAATCCAGGCCCCATACCTGCTGGATCAGCTGCTCCCGAGTCAAGGTCCGGTTCGGATGGGAAGCGAGCAGGGTTAGAAGCTCGAATTCTTTGGGCGGCAGAATCATGTTCGTTCCATCGATGCTGACCGTACGGTCGGCGTTTAGATACAGCGCCCCCACCTCAATAACACAGCTCTTATCCAGCTGAAATCTGCGCAGCAGAGCTTTCATCCGGTACCGAAGCTCAGTAGGATCGAAGGGCTTTACAACATAGTCATCCGTTCCCGCCTGGAAGCCCTTGACCTTATCTGTGTTTGTTCCCTTGGCAGTTAGGAGAAGGATGGGGATGTCATAATACCGTTTGAGCTCACGGCACACCTCCAGCCCATCTATCCCGGGCATCATGACATCGACAATCGCGATATCGATACGCTGTGCGGAGGCGATCCGCAAGGCATCGGTTCCGCTGCCTGCTTCAGAGAGCTCATAACGGTCCTGGCGCAGCGTCATCCGGATGAGCTCCCTGATATGCGGGTCATCATCGGCTATTAATACACTCGTCATTCCGTTCTCCTCCTTCAAAGGATAATCCACAGCGTGCAGCAGAGCCTCAGGAGCAATCTTAAGCAATCTGAAGCATTCCCAACCATTATAACCAGGACTTTACAGGTGTCGCTAGTATCAGGAGCTTGGTACAGTATCGATATTCTTCACATGACGGTCAAAGAATATCAGCAGCTCGTTATTTATGGAGCGCATCAGCCCCGTATCCTTCCGGCCCAGCAAAGGGGTGTACAGTCCCATGTCGGAGAAGGTCATGTGGTCCGCACCAGCGATTGTTCGCTCCACCCCATCGTTCTGGAGTAAACCGGCCTTCCTTCGCCTTAGCTCCTCTGCAATCGCCCAATACTGCTCGACAGAAGCGAGCCCGTATTCAGCGGGTTCGGTTGCAATCTCTGGAGGCAGTTCCTTGTCTGCGAAGAGGTCCGAGTCGGCGGTCTGCATATAAAGGAATGGGCCGGGCAAACCATTCGTGATTTCCTCGCCAAAAGGAAAACCGTCCATATTCACGCCTGCCAGAATGCCGATCTCGGGGAAGGCATGCATAACCTGTGCGGCGGCTGCACCGCCAAAGGAGTGGCCATACATTCCGAGACGTTGTAAATCCAGTTTGCCCGTCAGCAGACCGAGCGGGTCCTGTCCGTTTACTTCTTGAAGCTTGCTAATCGCAAATCCCGCATCCTGCACCAATGTCCGTATCTCCCTCTCCATCGCTGCCCAGTCAAACCCTGCACCATCCAGATCCCTCTGTCCCTCGGTTACCTGTCCGTCGGGTGCGAGTGTAGGAAACATTGTGTAGTAAGGATGTTCAATAGCAGCGACGATATAGCCATGACTGGCAAGCTGCTCGGTTTGGGTGGTATACATAAAGTTAGACATTCCGTAGCCCGGTGAGAATAGGAGTACGGGATACTTCTCTTCTTCACCAGAAACCGGGGCTTGAAGGTAGGCGTGTGTCTCGGTATGTGAGATGCTGTTCAATAATACGCGAAGCTCTAGAGGCAGGGATTTGCTTACACGGCTCAACTGTTCGGGCGGGTAAGCGTATGGCGCTCGCTCTGCATTCTGCAGCCGTTCCGCCGGATACCATACCCTGAGTGCGATACTCCTTTTATCAGAGGGATCGGGGGTGAAGGCTTCACTGCGGCTGGGGTCGGTCCAGTAATAGCTTGCCGTGCCAACGGCATAGGGGCCGCTAGGCTGCTCCAGAATAACAAGCGGCAGCAGGTAAAGGGGGACGAATAGCGCAACAGCTGCGGTGATTATCCCGGTTAGTCCCAGTATTATACGTCTGGAGAGCGAAACATCACCAAAGGGGTGCAGACTTTTACTTTTGACTAATGCGGACAAGCAGCCAATCACACTTCCTGCAAACCATACATAAAGCGGGATCATCTGCAGGCGCGCCCCTTCGAAAAGAAGGTGAATTACGCCCATGATGGTGCCGCTTAAAGCGACAGCGGGTATCCAGGGCTTCCTTGGCCACAGCTTGAAGCAATATCCGAGCAGCAGGAGCCCGGCGGCTGCGAACAAGCAGATTTCAAATGGCTTCATATTCATAATTCCTCCCAGTCTTAATGTTGTTATAAGACTCAGGCTATCAGAGGTATATGAACGGAAGATGAACGAAGTGCGGCCAGAACATGCGGATATAAATCAAGCCCGCCTGCAGCAAATGAGCTGCAGGCGGGCTTGGTGCCGCATTTATGGGCGAACGGCCGATTCTACCTTGCCGTTCTGGACTAACGATACAGCAAACAGGTGGAAAACTTCATAGCCGCCAGGGACCGTTTCGATTTCTTCCTCGTCGAAGGAGCTTGGGTAGCTTGTAAACATGTCTTCATAGAAGAGACAGATCATAATTTTGTTGTTCGGGAAGCTCTTGGCTGCTGATCTGCCGAGGTTATCCATCCACTGCTCATATGCAGCGTGGTTAGAATCGAAATATCGATTGTAGGCTGCGTAGTCATCTGCATCCAGAACATTAAAGACTACGACAGTACCGTCCTCTACATAGGAGATCCATTTGCCCAGCTGGATTGAGCCGCTCGGCGTAGGGAACAAAGTCGCCGAGCTGTTCAAGGTGCTCACCATTGAACGGGCTACGTTATCGGGAGTCTCGGAGGAGCCGGTAGAGCTGGCCGGCACAGCAGCTGCCAGTGAGGACAGCGGAGTTGTTGTCAGCTGGGCATAGCGCATTCCCTTGGTTAGTTCAAGCATGCCTGCAGCTTCTCTAATGTCAATAGCAAAGTTAAGGCTGGCATTGCTGTCAATGCCGCTCGCCGTAATACCAACAAGTTGTCCCTTCTGGTTGAAGAGAGCGCCACCGGAGCTGCCGTGATCAATCGGCACGCTGATTTGAATCAGCTTGACATTATCTTCCGTTGTTCTAAAGCTGCTAACCAAGCCTTCAGCGACGGTGTTCTGCATACCCATTGGGCTGCCGATCGCTACGACCTTCTCACCCTTGGACAAGTCAGAAGGATTACCGATGGTCACCGTGGTGGCCTGAAATGTGTTGGATGTAATCTTGATAAGGGCTAAATCACGGGTGGTGTCATGCGCAATAACACCTTCAATGTCAAAGTATCTGCCGTTAGTATCAACCACGCGTCCGGACACGCTTCCCTCAATGACATGGTGGTTGGTAATAAATACACCTTCACCGAGATATACGCCGCTGCCCTGGCCTTTTTCCATCTCGATCATAACTACCTTGCTGTCGTTTAGCTTGGTGATCTGCTGGGTATTCAGAGTTCCTGCAGCTGCAGTCGAAGCAGGTGGAGTGGTTGTTTGGCCTGGTTCTGCCGAGACATAATCCTCATCACTCTGGGAATCAACATATATCGAACCTGCCGCCTTATCCGCCGATACACTGTATCCAGTGGATTCACCTACGAATCTCACAGGTATGTAGGTCGTATTGTTAATAAGGGTGGGTGCTACTGGAAGCATTGCTGCCGTACCATTAACGCTTGCTTTCTTATTGCCGATCGTGAGCGTGATGACCGTCCCTGATTTTTTGGCTTTGACCGTCTTGGACTTGCCATCATATTGGAAGCCGAAGCCCATGGCGGACAGAACCGGCTTGAATGGTACGAGAGTGGTACCATTACGGACAATACCATTCGAGGTAGCGAGTGCACCGTCCACGTACACTTTGTATTTGGTTGCTGCAGCTTGTACGCTTGCTGCGCTACCGAACAACAGGATGACTGATAGTAGAGCGGCGAAATACTTTTTCAATTTGGATTCCAGCACCTTTCCTTCAACTGATGTATGAAAAATATGAGTCTGTACGACCTGTCTCCCAAGGGTCCGAGTCCTTCCGACAGTCAGAATTCGCCAGCTGTACCGGCTTCAGGTACAAGTCTACTAACCCATTATAGTTCATAAGTAGCAAGTTGTGGGAACGTTATTGATAAATATTTGCTTAAGCTCTGTTTGACAATGAGAATCTTTATCAACTAGAATATGGATACTACTAGTCTTTTATTAGGAGGGCGTGCTTTGTTCATTCAAACAAGGTCGATTATCGTTGAAAAAGGGTTTGCCGATCAGGTCGTGGAGCGATTCAGCTCAGAAGGTGCGATAGATGCGATGGAAGGGCTTGTTGACCGCAGTGTGATGGTGAACCGCTTGAACAAGGAGCAGGAGGAAGTGCTGGTTATGATCAGGTGGGAGTCGGAAGAAGCCTGGAAGAATTGGGAGAAGAGTGATGCCCATATTCAAGGGCACCGGGATAACAGAGGTAAGCCGAAGCCTGAGTTTGTTATCAGCAGTTCGGTGAACATGTATCATGTGAAGACGGTGCGGCCTGGCAAGGCGGCCGGTACGGTATAAAACAGAGGATTGTCCAGCCGGTATCAAGAGAGCCGGTGGGCAATCCTTCTTTATTTAATAGAATAGATTTCAATTAAGGAATGCTTGTCTCAGCCTGTACGGGAGGACGTTTGCCGTTTTTCAGCTCACGGATTGAATAACCAAAGTCCATTTGAAGGTGTGGGTAATCCCGGAAGCTTGCCCAGTCGCCTCCCCAGGTAAACCCCAGCTCCTTGGCAATGCTGACAACTTCCATCCAATCCGATTCTCCATTGCCATTGCCATCGTATTCTAAGTCCCAGATGACATTCCCGTCATCTGTCCGCAAAGCGAAATCGATTGCCAACCCATAGTTATGGTAGGATTCCCCGCCTTTAGCGTGAGTGACGATAGGCCCATCGTCGCTTCTTCCCTGGCGGTACAGAGCATCTTGCTCTTCCTTGCTCCTAAAGCCGTCCGTGATAAGAATGGTAATTCCGGCCTTCCCGGTGAGACGTATGAGCTCATTTTGCTTGGCTGCCACAATGGGGTGAAGTCCGGTAACAGGTGAAATGTCACGGACAGAATTCTCGGGCTCCAGGAATTCCGGGATGGGAAGCTTGTTCCAATATATGATGAACCCGAGCGTAATAAGAAGCAGAAGCAGGGTGTTTCGCCTTGAGCGCCGCTTAACACGCCGTAAGTTCCTTTCATGGTCTGCGGGATAGGGGGCAGGGAACTCGTGTGCGCTTCGGGTTACCATGATATCCTGTCGGTTAGGCTTCATATCCTTATGCTCAGTCCTTGTGTGTATAATCTACCGCCTGTAGGGTGGAAAAGTCTCTTGCCTATTATAGAACATGCCGAGGGCAGGGTAACCCGCCCCAGGGCGGTAACAGGCCCGGACTTAAGTCCGGGCCTCGGCCTACTTATATGAATGGATTACATTTTCTGTACTGTTCTACAGGTCTTGCAGAGAAATAACTTCCCCCGAATGAGCCAATACACCATAGTCGGAGTCGAGTTTACCGCATAATCTGTATCTGCGAAGTTCAAAGTCGTAAACATACACTGGATCAAGGCGAAGCTTATCGTGCAGCCTACTGCAGGCTGTCTCCAGACTCAGCGGCTCATCATAGTCGGCCGGTTCATAATCGTTATAGAGGTCCAGGAAGGAGAGAGTATCCATCCAGTTAACAACCTCCATAGAGACACGGTCAATGTGAACAATCATCTTGATGCCGGGAAAGCGCCAGTCATCCGGCACCTTAAGCTTGGCAATCACATAGCCATGCCGGACGGAGAGGGAAACCATGTTCCATCTGCCGGAGTCTTCCGGGTACTTGCTCCGCAGGAGGCCAAGTACGGCGTGCTTAGCCAGCTCCCGCTCTTCCGGAGTCAGTGAACGCATGTCGGGATCGGGCTCCCGTTCCAGTACCTGTTCGACCGTAACAGGGTGACGGGTGAGGTTGAGCGGGCGCCGTTCATAGGGATGCTCAAGCGGCGTCTCCCATTCCATTCGCTCATTGACGTCACATCGTGCGGCTTCATCAATGTCGGTCCGGATAGGGATAAGTGTTTTCCGGTCTTGTGCTATATACACTTCTTCGAGGCCGTAAACGGCAAGCCATTTTCTCGTTTTGTTGGCCGGTACAGTCAGCCGCCGGAGCTGTCCTGCTGCGATTTGCTGCACTTCCCCATCGAGCGTCAGCGTGAATGGCTCGGGAGTGATTTCTTCAGCGGCCGCAAAGCGCCCGTGACGGCTGTATAAGACGAGCTTACCAGTCTGGTCAAGCTTCAAATCGATTCTGGCTTGCGGGGAAATGGGAATTCCCTCATAGCAAGCGGAGAATTGATACTCATTGCCGGTCTGCTTGCTCAGGCAGAACTGTTTCCGGTACTGGAGCCCTGTCTCTTGTTCAATCCAGGCGGCTGCCGCTTCCGCATTCCCGGTTTCAATAATTGGCCCGCTGCTGAGTGAGACGCCGCCCACGTACAGAATTTTGGTAAACTGCATCGCAGCCAGATCCAGCTCGATAATAGCTGTGCCGGGAGGATTGTAACCATCCTTGGACCGTCCGTCACGCTCAATGGGGAACCACTCCATTTCCAGTGTGTACAGTGTTTCGGAAAGGAAGTTATGACTGCGTCTGATGGCACAAGCATGCAGCTTATAAGCGGACAAATCAATTCGGCTTTCAGTATAAGCAATCCATTCCATCATCTTCTTTTCCATGAGTGGACCTCCATTAGTTAGTAACCGGTTACATCGAAAATAGGGTGAACGCGAATCCGTACCTGTATTTCAATGCCTGCTTGAATCTATTCTTTATATTATATCATTCCTGTCCGGTCTGGGCTACAACCCCCCGCTGCATACCCGAAATATGCTGGGAGAGCAGAAGAGTCTAAGCAAGAATGGTATAGCCGGCATAGTATAAGGTAAACAGAGGAGACAGGTGGGATCAGTAATGAGAGCGAGGCCGGTCGGGTATCAACGGACGAAGACAGGTGTCAGCCTGGTGGTCTTTATTATTGTTATAATCAGCTTCTTGGCTGGTATTGGCAGAGGTCCGGAACTGGAGACGCCAATCTTAATTGGTTAAAAGGGGGCGATTGCAGTGGCGGTTCGCAGAGACAGATCAGCCGGCAGCCAAACGGCTGGTAACGGAAACCCGCTTCCCCGCACAAAGTTAACCCCGCAGCAGATCGCGATTGCTTTCGGCTTGTTATCGAATGCGCTCACGGTAAATTCTGTGCTGATGGATCGTGACCGTAACCTGCAGTTTGTTGTCACAGGCCGCTTAGCCAATCTCGAGCTGTTCTTCAAGGATATTGGCGTTTCGAAGAATGACATCTTAAAGATGTTTGATTAGATGAGGTTGGGTTGGCCGGGGAAGATAGCAGAATGAAGCGGGACAGCTTGTCGGCCTGCTTCATTTTGGCAGTTTAAGGGGATTGAACAAATCTGTTTGAAGATCTTGGAAGCTATACCTGTTAAATAGGACAAGCCTGGGTTGATGTATTCGACAAAATACGATAAAATTCTTAGTTGTAGTCTCTTGCACATGGAGATTGCGGTGGCAGTGACAGCGTCATGATAACGAGGCACGCAGCATAAACGTTCAGATAAGAAGGGAGGGCAGTGGCCGGGAAGGGCGCACGGGTCCGTGATATTTTCTATAGCATGTAAGGATTTGTGCCTCATAACCAATATGCATGATTTTGTTTACAAATCTGAAACAAATATCTGTCATATGCCTTGTAATATAGCGGTATTCAGTATACAATATAAAATATTTTTCAGTTTACTTTCTTTTACAAAGTCGTATTCGAAAGGGAGGTGTCATGCTACTTAACATATACATGACACGTTTTGAAGAAGGGGTATTATGCCAGCTTCTATAAAGAGAATTACAAATTGACTAACGGAGGGTTCCCATGAACAAGCGCAAAAAAACAGGATCCATTATGCTGGCACTGGTCATTTCGGTCAGCATGCTGCTGTCCGCCTGCTCGAACAACGGCGGCAACACTGGCGGTAATAACACTGGCGGCACGAACACGCCAACTAACGAAGCACAAAACAACACGTCTGGTGAAGCAGGACTTGCCGCAGAGCAGATTTTCCGTATGAACCTGCATGCCGAACCGCCGACACTTGATCCGGGTATGAGCCAGGACAACACATCCGGTACCGTTCTGAATGCAGTGATGGAAGGTCTTACCACGGTTGATAAAGACGGAAACGTTCAGCCTGGTATGGCTGAGAAGTGGGAAGTATCTGAAGACAACCTGACTTACACGTTCACAATTCGTGACGGCGCTACATGGAGCACAGGCGAGCCTGTGACCGCTCATGATTTCGAGTTTGCATGGAAGCGTGTCCTTGATCCAACTAAAGAAACTCCGGCTCCATACGCTTACCAGCTGTACTACCTGAAGAATGCTGAAGCATACAACACCGAAGAGATCAAAGACGCAAGCCAAGTAGGCGTTAAAGCACAGGACGACAAGACACTTGTTGTTGAACTGCATTCGCCGACAGCTTACTTCCTGAACCTGCTCAGCTTCTATACTTACTACCCTGTTAACAAGGCAGTAGTTGAAGCTAATCCTAAGTTTGCAGCAGAAGCGGCTACGCATTCCACGAACGGTCCTTTCCTTCTGACGGAGTGGAGCCACAACGAATCGCTGCTGCTGACGAAGAATCCGAACTACTACAATGCTGACAAGATTCACTTCACAGAAGTGCGCATGTCCATCATTGGCGATGGCAATACCGAACTCAGCATGTACGAGACAGGCGATCTGGACTGGGCTGGTCGTCCAACAGGCGAAATTCCGACTGATATGCTTCCAACACTGAAGGCAGATCCGGAAGCTAACCTGCAGATCCAGGGTATTGCGAGCACGTACTACTTTAACTTTAATACCACAAAAGAGCCATTTGATAACGTGAATATTCGTAAAGCACTGGCAATGGCGATTGACAGAAAAGCAATTGTTGAGAAAGTAACACTGGGTGAACAAATCCCGGCGTTCGGTTTTGTGCCTTACGGTATCAAAGGCGAGAACGATACGTACCGTAATGAAGTGAAAGACAGCTACTTCACGGAAGACGTAGAACAAGCCAAGGCATTGTTGGCTAAAGGTATGGAAGAAAAGGGCCTGAGCAAGCTGCCTGCAATTACGGTTACTCATAACGAGGGTGAAGGCCACAAGAAAATTGCTACAGCAATAGCTGATATGTGGAAGAAGAACCTTGGCGTTGAAGTAAATGTACAATCCCAGGAGTGGGGCGTATTCCTTACCAACCGTACGAACCTGAACTATGACATTGCGCGCGCTGGCTGGGGCGCTGACTACAATGATCCGATGACATTCCTTGACATGTGGATCACGGGCGGCGGCAACAACGATACAGGCTTCGCAAACGCTGAATATGACGGACTGATCAAGAAAGCACAAACATCTGCTGATCCAGCTGAACGTATGGCAGCAATGGCTGCTGCAGAGAAGATTCTGATGGACGAAATGCCAATCCTGCCGATCTACTATTACACGGGCATCTGGATGCAGAAGCCTTATGTACAGGGCGTATGGATTGACTACTCTGGTGAAATCAGATTCAACTACGGTTCTATTGCCGAGCATTAATTAAATCAGGTTGTCGTTCTTAAAGCCGTCAGGCCATAGGTAACGGTGAAGTGGGATATTTATGGATTACCATAAGTATCCCATTTTCTCCGTTCATGCGCTGCAGGGGCGAATGGCAGCTTGACGCAAGTTCAAACTTTATCCGGAGATGATGCAGATGGTCCGTTTTATAGCGACTAAGCTGATGTACGTGCTGCTTACGCTGTTCCTGCTCGCTACAGTGACCTTCTTTATGATGAAGGCCATACCTGGTGATCCCTTCATGGGCGAGAAGAAGCTCCCGCCGGCAATTTATAATAATATGATAGCCAAATATGGCTTCGATCAGCCGGTTTGGAAGCAATATTTAACGTATATGAACAATTTGCTGCACCTTGATCTTGGAGAGTCAATGAAAAGTGCTAACCGTACGGTTAACAATATCATTCAAAACTCCTTCCCGAACTCCGCTAAGCTGGGCCTCGTAGCGATCATCGTATCTGTTATTGTTGGTATAGCTCTCGGTGTTATTGCAGCTCTCTACCACCGCGGATTAATTGATGCTCTTGCAACGATAGTTGCCGTGCTCGGTGTATCAATCCCGAGCTTTGTCTTGGCGCCGCTTATGCAGTATTTCTTCGCGGTTAAGCTGGGCTGGTTCCATGTGGCTGGTCTGAAGGAGCCGCTCGATTATGTTATGCCGGTCATTGCGTTATCGGCACTGCCAATCGCCTTTATTGCACGTTTGACGCGTTCTAACATGGTCGAAGTTATGAATTCCGATTATATCAAGACTGCTAAGTCGAAGGGTCTTTCCAAGGCTATCATTATAAACCGGCATGCTCTGAGAAATGCTATTCTGCCGGTTGTTACCTATCTTGGTCCGATGACGGCAAACATTGTTACCGGATCGGTCGTTATTGAAAAAATATTTGGTATTGCGGGTATTGGCAAGTATTTTGTGGAAAGTGTATCAAACCGCGATTATACCTTGATTATGGGTCTTACTTTGTTCTATGCGTTCATCCTGATTATGGCGCGCTTCCTGACGGATATCGCATACGCTGCTATTGACCCGCGCATCAAGCTGAACAGCCGGGGAGGTGGCTCGTAAAGATGTCTAATCTGAATGTGACTAAGAACAATGAGGAGCAGCATGAAGCCGCTTCGAATGACCGGCATCAGCATCTGAATCTGAAGCCGGAAGACTTCCGCAAAATTGATACCTCGGGCTTGAACGCCGAAGTCATTTCCCGTGAGAGCGTCTCGGTTTGGCGGGACGCGATGGAGCGGGTTGTAAGCAATAAGCTGGCGATGATATGTCTGTTTATATTGCTTGCTATTACTGTCATGTCTTTTATTGGACCGTATCTTACTCCTTATGATTATGAAACGAATGATCTGATGAACACGAACCAACCGCCGTCCAAGGAGCATTGGTTCGGTACGGATGATCTTGGCCGGGATATGTTTGAACGTACCTGGATGGGGGCATCCATCTCCCTGCGCGTAGGTTTGTTCGCTGCCTTGATTGACCTTGTGATTGGTATTATCTACGGTGGTATTATGGGTTACTTTGGCGGACGGGTAGATGAGATTATGAATCGGGCTGCTGAGATTCTGTATTCTATTCCAACACTGCTAATCGTTATTCTGCTAGTAGTTGTCATGGAGCCGAGCTTGTTTACGATTGTTCTGGCAATTGGTATAACCGGTTGGGTTAACATGGCATGGATTGTCCGCGGTCAGGTTATGCAGCTGAAGAACCAGGAATATGTTCTGGCATCCCGCTCACTTGGTGCAAGCGCAAGCCGGATTATCTTCCGCCACCTGATCCCGAATGCAATGGGCCCGATTATTGTTACGCTGACTCTTACAGTGCCGAGTGCAATCTTCGCGGAAGCGTTCCTGAGCTTCCTTGGCCTTGGTGTTCAATCGCCGGCTGCTTCATGGGGTACCATGATCGAAGATGCGCGAAGCGCTATGAAGGTATTCCCTTGGCGTATTTTCTTCCCTGCCTTGTTTATCAGCTTGACGATGTTAGCATTCAACATTTTTGGCGACGCGCTTCGTGATGCGTTCGATCCAAAATTGAAGCGGTAGGAGGGAGAGTTCCATGAAATCTGACAATAAACTGCGTAACAGCAGCATAGGGCAGACGAATGCCCAGCCTCTGCTTGAGGTAGAGGATTTGCACGTCTCCTTTGATGTACGGGGAGGCGAAGTGCAGGCTGTTCGCGGTGTAAATATGGTTATTAATAAGGGCGAGGTAGTCGGAATCGTCGGCGAGTCAGGCTGCGGCAAGAGTGTTACCGCGCAGACGCTGATGCGCCTAATTCCTTCGCCGCCAAGCCGTGTGAAGAAGGGTTCAATCCGCTTCGCCGGTGAAGATGTATTGAAGAAGTCGGAGAAGGAGATGCAGCAGCTTCGCGGCGGCCGCATGGGCATGATCTTCCAGGATCCGATGACGTCTCTCAACCCGACGATGACAGTCGGCCGGCAAATTACGGAGAACTTGATTCGTCACCGCAATATGTCGATGAAGGAGGCTCATAAGCGTGGAGTAGAGATGCTTAACCTGGTTGGCATTCCGCTTGCGGAAACCCGGATGAAGCAGTACCCGCATGAGTTCTCTGGCGGCATGCGCCAGCGTGTCATGATCGCAATCGCGCTTGCCTGTGATCCCGAGCTGCTGATTGCCGACGAACCGACAACAGCACTCGACGTTACGATTCAGGCACAGATTCTTGAAGTCATGAAGGAGCTGCGTAACCGTCTGAATACATCGATCATGCTGATCACCCACGACCTCGGTATCGTTGCTGACGTCTGTGATAAGGTTATCGTCATGTACGCCGGCCAGGTTGCTGAGACCGGTACAGTGCATGAGATCTTCAATAATCCGAAGCATCCGTATACGCAGGGTCTTCTGGAATCCATTCCAAGATTGGACGATGACAAGAGCCAGCCGCTTGTTCCGATCCCGGGCACTCCGCCGGATCTGATCAAGCCGCCTACAGGATGTGCGTTCGCTGCACGGTGCAAATATACGATGGATATCTGCACGCGCGTGGATCCAGGCCTGTTTGAATGCAGCTCAACACAGTCGGCTCGCTGCTGGCTGAATCATGAGATGGCCAAGGAGGTGCACGCATGAGCAGTTCACTGAACAAGAACAAGCCGTTGATTGAGGTCAACAACCTCAGCAAGCTGTTTCGTGTTGGCAAAGGCCGTACACTGAAAGCCGTCAATGATGTCAGCTTCTTCATTCGCGAAGGTGAAACACTGGGGATGGTAGGCGAGTCCGGCTGTGGTAAATCCACGGTAGGACGTACACTGCTTCGTCTGTATGAACCGTCCGGAGGAGAAGTGAAGTTTGAAGGCAAGGATATCTACAAGCTGTCTCCCTCAGAGATGAAGGCAATCCGGCGCGACATGCAGATGATCTTCCAGGATCCATACGCATCGCTCAACCCGAGGCTGACGGTTAATGATATTATTGGCGAGGCACTGGATATTCATAATCTTGCCAAGAACCGTACTGAGCGCAAAGCTAGAGTGGCCGAGCTCCTGCAACTCGTCGGGCTGAATGCCGAGCATGCCAACCGCTATCCGCATGAGTTCTCCGGCGGCCAGCGTCAACGGATTGGTATTGCCCGCGCGCTTGCTGTTAATCCGAAGTTTATCGTCTGCGATGAGCCGATCTCAGCGCTTGACGTGTCAATTCAAGCACAGGTTGTCAATCTGCTCAAGGAGCTTCAGCGCAAGATGGGTTTGACGTATCTGTTTATCGCGCATGACCTGTCGATGGTAAAGTATATCAGCGACCGCGTAGCTGTCATGTATCTGGGTAAGCTGGTAGAGCTTGCGGAGAGCGAAACGCTCTATGACGAGCCGCTGCATCCTTATACACGCGCTCTGCTGTCGGCCGTTCCGATTCCGGACCCTGATTCCGAGACACAGAAGCGGAGAATTGTTATCAAAGGTGACCTGCCGAGCGCGATTGATCCGCCTAGCGGTTGTCCGTTCCGTACCCGCTGTCCGCTCGCCAAAGAGGTATGTGCGAAGGAAATGCCACCGCTGATCGAGCATCGGCCTGGGCATTATGCGGCCTGTCACTTTGCAGGGGAGCCGCTGCCGAGCCAAGAAGGTATTGTATCCGCTGGATAGACTTCTAACCCTAATATGGTTTGAATATACAATTAACTACCACAGCCCGCTCGTGGAATCTCGCTAGAGATTTCACAGGCGGGCTGTGGTTTTTTATGTGCCGTACGGGGCAACTGTCATTGACACAGTTAGGAGTGGTGTATATATTATATATATACACTAAATACGGTTAGCGTGGTGATGTATGAATATTATTATTTCGAATGCGTCCGGAGAACCGATCTATCTGCAGATCGTGACGCAGCTCAGAAGCGCCATCTTAAATGGCACATTAAGTCCTGGTCAGGGGCTGCCCTCCATCCGCCAGCTGGCCAAGGATCTCCAGATCAGTGTCATTACAACGAAGAGAGCTTATGAAGAGCTGGAAAAGGAGGGGCTAGTTGACTCGGTAATCGGCAAAGGCTCTTTCGTATCCGGTGCTAGCTCTGCTCAAATCCGCGAGCAGCGGATCAGGCTAATGGAAGAGAAAATGCGGGAGATCGTGAAGGAGGCAAAGGGTCTCGATATGGGACTGGATCAATTGCTGAGCCGTTTCGGTCAGCTGTATAGCGACGAGGGGAGTGAATGGTTATGAATCAGGACGAGAATGTAATTGAGCTTGACGGGTTGTCCAAATCATACTCGCGGTTTAAGCTGGAACCGATCACAATGTCAATTAAGCAGGGATATATTACGGGCTTGGTGGGGCCTAACGGAGCAGGCAAGAGTACGCTGATTAAGCTTCTGTTGGGTATGGCTGTACCGGATCGCGGCGAGGTGAGGATATTTGGGCGGAGGATGCCGGAGAGGGAACAGGAGATTAAGGAAAGGATCGGCTATGTTTCGGATGAAAGCCATTATTATGAGCATCTCTCAATAGGAGCCATGAAGAATGTGCTGGCGCCCTTTTACAGCTGCTGGGATGAGCAGCAGTACCGGCAGCTTCTAGACCGCTTTGAACTTCATCCTAAAGCCAGGATTCGCAGTCTATCCAAGGGTATGAAGATGAAGCTTTCACTCGTATTTGCACTGTCTCATCATGCGGACCTGCTTATTATGGATGAACCGACGGCAGGGCTAGACCCGGTATTCAGGCGTGAGCTGCTGGATATGCTGGCGGATTTCATTCAGGAGGATACCAGAAGCATTGTTTTCTCTACCCATGTGACAACCGATTTGGACCGGATAGCTGACTATATTGCCTTTGTAGATAAGGGCAGGCTGGTGTTCTGCGATTCTAAGGAAGAGATATTCGAGCGTTATGCACTGATCAAAGCCGATAGGTCTCTCCTCGACCGGGATACACGCGGCACATTGATTGGTATTCGTGAGACATCTGTGGGCTTTGAGGGACTGTCAGCAAACAGGGAGGAAGCGGAGCGCCTGTTCGGCGGCTTTGCCCGCATTGAAATTCCAACGCTGGAGGACATCATGTTCTATACAGCAAAAGGGAGGTCCGGTGCCCGTGTTTAACCTGATCCGCAAGGATATGCTGGTCGTCCGGTTTTATTATCTGTTCATTGTCCTGTATGCTATCTTCTTTGGATTTATTATGAATAATGAAGCCTCCACAATACTTGTGGGTGCACTGTCAGCAATCATGCTGGTAATGTTCTCTGTCAGTCTTGAAACGAAGAGCAAGAGTATCCTGTTTATCGGCAGCCTGCCGGTTAAGCGGAAGCAGATTGTCCAAGCCAAGTACGCCGTCGTTATCGTCTTCCTGATTATCGGCTTATTCATGAGCCTGCTTGTGCATCTGGTCAGTCTGTATGTGCTGGATAACCCGGTAGAGTGGACCTGGATGCAAGCTTCCCTTACAACAGGGATAGTCCTGTTGTTCGCTTCCCTCTTCTTCCCGGTTTATTATTGGCTGGGTGACCGGGCAGCACAGGTCGTTTCCCTTCTCGCTATCTTCCTCGCTGTATCGGTGATCGTCGGCATGAGCGGTGTTATGAGTGAAATGACATTTGGGCTCCCGTTGGACACCGGATCTCCGGCAGCCGTGCTGTCGGTTATCGTTGGGGGAACGCTGCTGCTGTTTGTGATATCATACGGGTTGTCTCAGTCGCTCTTTCGGAAGAAGGATATGGCAGGGTAAGCTCTTCTAAAAGGGAAAGCCGGGCTTATTCGCCCGGCTCTGACCTGCCAACAAACTTACAGGCCGCTGCTCTGGAACAGCTCAATGATCTCCCCGTCAGGTCCTTTGAAGAAGGCAATACGGACAGGCTCGCTGCCAAGCATGACATCGGTCGGCTCCATGGTGACTTCCATACCGGCATCCCGTGCCAGCTCAAGGGCATTGTCTACATTGCTGCTGCGCAGAGCTATATGTAGAAAAGCCCCTTCTGGCTTTTGTCCTTCAGCCCCGCCAGCAAAGATCTCCAAATAGTTGCCGTCACCAGTATCCAGCATCACAGCGCGGCTTGTACCCTCACCCCAGCGAACACGCTCCTCAAAACCCAATATCTCGGTATAGAACCGCACGGATGCATCAAAATCATATACGCGGATTGCTACATGATGAAATCCGCCCCCGCCAATCTTCGAATTATGTCCCATCTCTAACTCCTCGCTTTCCCTTCAAAATATCTTTCTTTAAACGAGTATAAACCGCCTATTCATAAATAACAAAAGGTCGTAATGCCATGCGGCCGTCATCTCGGGTTTCACCCATATTCATGTTTGTCCTTCCCGGCAGCGGGTAATAACAACTAGAACACAGCACCAGGCAAAGGAGGGATAGACCATGGCCAACCTATCTGGAGATGAGATCCGTAACCGGGAGGACAAGCACAACCACTCGCCGGAGCAGAATAAGACGATTGAGCAGGGCCGGGATGTTGAACCTGAAGCCCAGAAGTGGAGTGACAAGAAGGGTAATGACTCCAAGTAAAATTACCGCACGATGAACCGTCCGCCTGACAGTGGACGGTTTTTTATTGTGCGTGTATCGGCCTCTGACGGACAAAAGAAATCCGGCTGACCACCATGTCGGTGGAGCAGCCGGTATTTGGTTCTATGTTATGACAGAATAGCTTTGTCGCCCTTACGTTTGGTCGTATTGGCTCCCTCGTCCTGCAGCCGAAGCAGGCGAATATGGAAGACATATTCAAACAGACCGAGGAACAATACAATGACCAGAAGCTCGGACAGATGAAGCTGCCATTCAATCAGGGCGCTGGCTCCCCAGATTACAAGTGCGGCCCATACAGCGTCCACCAAGGTGGCGGTTATATTATTCGTCCTTGGCAAAATGGTAAGATCGCCGAGCAGATAAGCCGTTACCGTTAAGACCAGCGCGATTGATAATGCGCTCCACCAGGGCATCTCGGTAAACAACATCAGCGTCAGAATAACGATAAAGCCGTTACCAGCCAACTTCAGTAAGAAACTCTTCATTCGTCATCACCTCTCCTTAGCTGTCTACTATTGTTTAACCATGCCAATACTTCTGGAATCGCATAACTGGAAAATTTCTCATAAATAAGTCTAGAGAAATACTATTTTTGCTAGTTTATTCAGCATCGGGGAAACGAAGCTACTATTTTATAAATATATTAATAGGTTAACAAAAATGGGTTGACAAAGGTAAAACAATCCAGTAATTTATAAATACAAGAATGCGCTTACATTCTTGTTAATGAGTCGAGGAGGTGAACGGAAGAGCCACAGAGTAAGGAGGCCTGCGGGGTGCCTTAATACCCTCAATATTATAATTTTAAAGGAGCGGATCAGATTGGTGAAACGTAAGAAATGGCTGGTATCAGCCGCGCTTGCCCTGACATTGGTTACTACTTCCGTATTCCCTGCTTATGCGGCTTTTTGGAACTTGTCAGGCGACATAGGGGTGCATGACCCTTCAATCATCAAGGAAGGCAATGCGTGGTACACCTTCTCTACCGGCCCGGGACTGCAGGTGCTGCGCTCGGATAACGGAACAAACTGGTACCGTACACCACAGATTTTCTTGCAACCCCTTTCGTGGTGGAAAAATTATGTGCCAGGGCATGCCAACAATGATGTTTGGGCACCGGATATCGAATACTTCAACGGACGTTACTGGCTCTATTACTCCATCTCGACCTTTGGTTCCAATACATCCTTGATTGGTTTGACCTCCACGCACAGCATCGGTTCGGGACAGTGGCGGGATGACGGTCTAGTCATTCGTTCCACAAGTGCAAATGATTACAACGCAATTGATCCTAACCTGACGATTGATGCCAATGGAGAGCCTTGGCTGTCCTTCGGATCGTTCTGGAGCGGCCTGAAGATTGTAAAACTCGATAAGAATACAATGAAGCCTACAGGATCGGTCATGTCAATCGCCCGCCGGACAGCCAATAACGGTGCAATCGAAGCGCCGACCATTATCTACCGCAACGGCTACTATTACCTGTTTGCTTCGTTTGACAATTGCTGCAGAGGCGTAGACAGTACGTACAAGATTGTATACGGCCGTTCCAAGAGCATTACCGGCCCATACGTAGATAAGAACGGTGTCAGCATGATGAACGGCGGCGGTACTGTACTTGACGCAGGCAATGATAAGTGGCGCGGTCCAGGCCACCAGGACGTTTATAACAACATTATTGTCCGCCATGCCTATGATGCAGAGGATAACGGAGCACCGAAGCTGCTGATCAATGATCTGTACTGGGACTCGAACGGCTGGCCGAGATACTAAGCTAAAGCTTTGTTAGCTGTCATCTCATGAAGTAAAGAAGACGGATTGGCCGCAGAAATGCGAGCCGGTCCGTTTTTTTTTGTGCGAAATTATGGCATATCGTACACCTTTTACATGCGGACAGCGTTTGATATAGAAATACTTGTAGTAAGAGGTGATGCTGATGCTGTTTCGGCATATATTGGCCGCTTATGACGGCTCTGTCCAGGCGAAGAGGGCTTTGAATAAGGCGATTCAGATGGTGGATAGCTGCAGTGGAACGAAACTGACGGTCATCCATATAGTCAATTTATATCCGCTTGCTGCGGGTGATATCCTGATTTCTCCTTCCGAAGCCCTGAGTGAAAGCGCTTTGAGGCAGGGAGAGGAGCTGCTGGAAGAGGCTAAGCGATATACGGAGGGGCTTTGCAGAGTGAATACCGAGATGATTCAAGGCAATCCTTCGAGGGTGATTCCGCAGCAGGCGGCCGAGCGGGGATGTGATCTGATTGTAATGGGAAGCCGGGGGCTCGGACCACTGCAGGGGGCTATGCTTGGTAGTGTGAGCCGCTCAGTGGTGCAGCATGCCAAAGTGCCGGTGCTTGTCTTTAAATAGCTGCTGCCAGCCGGTATGCCATAGTAGTGAAATGGATTCAGCTCCTTACACGTTCTGATTTACGGACACGGGGAACCGAAGTCGAAGGCTGCTTGCGAATCCACTTCAGATACCGTGCAGTGTTGGGGTCCTTCTGGAGGGCGGGTATGGAAGTGAGGCCAAGAGTGACCAGGTCGTGATTGGTATACAGGGCATGTATTTGCTTATGACAGCTGCGGCATAAGCGGGCAGTTGGCAGATGAGTGCCGCCCTTGGCCTTGGGTGTCAAGTGATGACGTGTCGTCTCGACGCCTTCACGGCCGCACAGCTCACAGATTTGGTCTAGCCCGTTATCTATCATGCTCACCTCCATCATTTGCAGGAACCTGTCCATCCCAGTTTACCCACAGCTAGGGTGAAACCATTCATGTCTTTGTCTGCATGCTGCTTGATGTCAAGGCAGCGCAAAATCCCCTTAAGGCCCGAGCCTTAAGGGGATTTTGGTACGATGTCGGTGGAAACGGGATCTTTAGCGGTCGTCGTTAGAACGGGCGCTGCCGCCTTTGCTTCCGATTTCTTTATAGAAATCTTTATCATGCGAGTTCGAAGTTGCTTCGCCGCCCTTACGGCCGATTTCCTGATAGAATTCTTTATCATGAGATTTGGAAGTTGCTTCGCCGCCCTTACGGCCGATTTCTTGATAGAACTCTTTGTCATGGTTACGGGATGTTGCTTCGCCACCCATACGTCCAGCTTCTTCACGGCTCATACGATCGTCATTGCGTGCCATATCCAAATCACTCCTTATGTTGGGTTTATTCTTGTCCTCTTTACTGTGTTGCGCGCGCACTCTCTATTACCACCAGAGAATGGCCATAAACATGGTTAAGCGCTCGTTAAAAAATTTCTCATTTACTCCCTTTTGAAACGATATAAGCTTATGAATTGGAGAATAAAATTTTATGAGATTGTCTGGAACTGCCAAGTGGACAGACTTGTCGAAAAAGTGGGGATTTTCTGTCGGACTTTAAACCGGGCAAGGATTTCCTTCGTCTAAATGATCAGTGAAGCAAGCAGAGGGGAACGGGTGATCAATGGGGAGAATGGTTCGTACGGCGGCCGGTTTACGTAAGGAAATAATGGTGGCGGTTATCGGCGTGATGGTGGTTAGTGTTGTGTATGGACTTATCGGGCTAGTGGAGGGATTCGGCGGAGTGGGCCCAGGCTTAAGCGGGCAGGCACTGGCTGCATCTGAAGAAAATGCAGGACCGGTGTCAGCGGTAATAGATAAGGCGGTTTTGCCCGCTTCCGGACAGCCTGCCTCACTCTCAGAAGAGCTTCCTGCTGAACCAGCGGGAAAGGGCGCAGGTACAGCAGCGGAGACTGCGGGGGGTGCAGCAATCCCGGCTGTTCCCTCAGAGCGGCGCGTGGAGCACCAGGTCGCGGATAAGAACAACCGGATGGCGCTCACCTTCGATGATGGTCCGGATGCCAAGTATACAACCCAGGTACTTGATATACTGAAGGAATACAATATTAAGGCTACCTTCTTTGTGGTCGGACAGCAGGTGGAGCGGTATCCTGATGTGCTGAAGCGGATACGGGATGAAGGGCATGAGATCGGCAACCACAGCTTCGGCCATGCTAACCTGCGCAAGCTGAGCAAGAAGGGGGTAGAGCAGGAGATCAGCCGAGGCGATCAAGCGATTCAGGAGGTGCTGGGGGAGAAGCCTGTGCTGTTCCGGGCACCCTATGGAATCACGCCTGATACCTTAACAGATGTTCTGAAGGAGAAGGATAAGCAGCTGATCAGCTGGACGATTGATACAAGGGACTGGGCCGGCACACCGGAAGACGAGATTCTTGACACGGTTCTAGAGCGTGTACAGCCAGGGGGAATTGTCCTCATGCACAGCTTTGGCGGAAAGAATTCTAATCTTGATAATACAATTGCCGCACTGCCGGCTGTTATCGAAGCTGTTCAGGAGCTTGGTTATAGCTGGACGACTGTTTCGGGATTAACCGGCGCTAAGGAGCGGCCAGCAGAAGAGCACGAATAAAAAATGAGGCTTTATGTAATATTTAATGGAAATCCGCTGGCAGTTGCCGGATAATAGAGGTGAGGTTCAAAAGCCGTAGGCAGGCGCTCATCCACGGACCGGGGTTCTCAAAATGGAACCGCGGTTTTTACATTTTAAGAATACATAATCCGTGGACTGAACCGATCCGTGACTGCGGTCGTCCAATAGATTAGAGGTGGCAAATTTGCACTCGGACACACAATACGAATACTTGAGATATATAGGTGAGGATGCGGCGGAGCGGAAGGATGTCCTGAACGAGCTGATGACAGCTTACGGCAAGGACGTATGGAACTTTGCCTTCAGCATGACCCGCAAATGGGACCAGGCTGATGATATCAGTCAGGAGGTGTTTCTGAAAGCCTATCGCAATCTGCACACCTTCCGTTCGGAATCTTCCATTAAGACCTGGCTGCTTGCCATAACCCGCAATATGGTGCTCGATTACCGCAAATCGGCCTTCCTCCGTAAAGTCACACTGGTGGATGCCTTTAAAGAGCAGGCGAGCGAAAGGTCTGCTGAAGGTGAGGTAATTGAGGCGCTGGCGGTTAATGATATGTGGAAGCAGGTACTGGAGCTGCCTTATAAGTATAGAGAAGCTATGATTTTATACGCCCATCATCAAATGTCGATGAAAGAAATTTCCCAGCTGCTGGGGGTTAGTGAAGGAACGGTTAAATCCCGGCTTTTTCACGCCCGTAAGAAGCTGGCAGACCGGAAGGGGGATGACCAGCATGGACCCGATGGACTCAATGGATAAGAAGCTGAAACGCGATCTGTCTGGCGGACCGCTTACCCGGAATGGATTTGATGAACGGATCCAACAACGGATCCGGGAAAGGCTGGATCATAGAGCTGTACCTGGACGCAGGAGCTGGCTGCTCCGCTTTGGGGGGTGGTCGGCAGGTGCTGTTGCTATGATCATGCTGATCATGGCAGTTGCCCACCTTGGCGGCGGACCACCCGCGGGGAACAGGGAACAGGCGATTGCTGATTTCGATCCTGCTGCAGGCAACAAGGAGAATGCCGGTACGCTGTCTTACAGCACCGAAAGCCCGCCGCAGACAGCTCTTTTAATTGCTCTGCGTAAGGACACAGCGGGGAGAGAAGGGGAGATGAGCAGCGCATATCGAACTCTCCTTGTCACGGCTGACGACAGTTTACCGAAGAAAGTAGCAGAGGACAGCGGTATCCTTATGCCATACAGGACGAACTTCTGGCGTGTGGAGGTTGGCCGTGTCGACCTGGGGCAGGGAGAATATCAAGTTGCTGGAGCTTACAATACGCAGACCAACAAGAAGCTAGATAAACCCCTAAAGCTTTACAGCAAAGAGGGGAACCCGCGGGAGATCGTTCGCGAGAGAATCGATTATGTAGGAAACCGGTATATTGCCCTCACTCGTGAGATCGCAGCACCCGGCGTAAAAGGGGAGCATGACAAGCGGCAGGAGAAGCAGGAAACAACATGGGTTATGGAAGTATCCCAGCTGGGCCAAGCCAGGGAGCTCGGCAGCCTGACAGCGGGCACGGAGCATCATGCTGTTGCTTCTGCGGGCCCCGATCAGCCGCTGGCCGCTTTCCTTTCTAACGAAGAGGATATGCCGATGGGAACCGAGCTGATACACAACTGGACGCTGACCCGGAAGCCGGGCCGCTGGATTGCGGAGAAGTTGCTTATGCCGGGTACGGCAGCGGCTGCGCCGCTGCTGCAGGAGATCGAACAGGAGCTTGATCCTACGATTGTACAGCATAATCAGCTTGATATCCCTTGGAATGATATCCGTGCGGTCGAGCCTGCCGCTGTTGATGCCTACACATCACCTGCAGGCAACCTGGCGGTCATAATGACGGACCGCAGGCTGCTGTTTTACGGAATGAAAGACCAGTCGCTTACGAACCTGGGGTTTGAAGAAGCAGTGGGGCAGGATGAGAGAATCATCATGGTTCAGTGGGCGATTGTTCCACGGTACGTTGAGATGTGGAAGGAACAGGCAGGTTCACTATTAACGGATTAGACATGAAGGGGATGCCCGAATAGGGCTGATAAATATAAGAGGCTGACGGTTACGCACTAATTGTGCGCCGTCAGCCTCTTATTTTTGCTGTGGTTCATTCTTTTGCAGTTGTGTCCGTCATAGTAAGCCGCTCCATCCACGCATATAACTCATCAGCCGGCATAGGTCTGCCGTAATAGTATCCCTGCATCACACTGCAGCCGCGTGACTGCAGAAAGTGGCTCTGATCCTCGGTTTCGACTCCTTCGGCCACTACATCAAGCCGGAGGTGTGCGGCCATGGCGATAATAGTGCTGATAATGGCTTGCTTTGAAGGCAGAGCGCTCTGCCGGATAAAGGTCTGATCAATCTTCAGTGTGTCAATGGGTATGCGGTCAATGGTGCCAAGAGATGAATAACCTGTTCCAAAGTCATCCATAGATATTTTGACGCCAATTGCTTTGACGGCATTTAGTTGCTTGATGGTCTCTTCAATATCCTGCATAGCGATGGACTCTGTAATCTCAAGCTCCAAGTCTTCCGGATCCAGTCCAGATGAGTGAAGGGCTTCCCTTACCATCTCTTCAAGCTTACCGCTCTCGAATACACGGATTGACATATTGACAGATATCCGCAGCTTGGGGAGGCCGCTCAACTGCCAGTACCGGTTCTGTTCACAGGCCTTTCGCAGAACCCACCTTGTGATTCCCACGATCATGCCGGTTTCTTCCGTAATGGGAATGAACTCCGCTGGGGAGATAGGGCCGAGCATGCCGTGCCGCCACCGGAGAAGCGCCTCAAGTCCAATGACCCTGCCAGCTTCCGCATCCCACTTTGGCTGATAATGAATATCGAACTCCTGCAATTGGAGCGCCTTGCGAAGTCCCTTCTCAAGCTCCAGCTTACGGAGCGTGTGGAGATTGGTCTCTTCATCATAAATACAGTAGCGGTTTTTACCGGCAATCTTGGCATGGTACATGGCTATATCGGCCGCCCGCAGCAGAGCCAGCCGGTTAGTGCCATGCTGGGGTGTGAGGCTGATGCCTATGCTTGCAGTCATATAAAACTCCGAGTCCAGCAGCAGGAACGGTTTTTTTAAATGAAGGATCAGCCTGTCAGCCAGCTGCTCGGCATCCTGCCTCGAACCAGAGGAGATAATCAGGAATTCATCCCCGCCGAAGCGGAAAAGAGTCTGGTTCTTATCCAGTGCTTCCTGCAGCCTCGCCGCCATCTGCTGGATAAACCTGTCACCTGTATCATGCCCCATGGTGTCATTAATCATCTTGAACCGGTCAAAATCGATATACAGCATGAATCCTTCTTCATAGAACATGGAGAAATCATTATACTGTTGGCTCAGCCGATGCCTGTTGGGCAAGCCGGTCAGTGCATCACTGTACGCCATTTTCTCCAAAACCTTCTTGTCATACAGGAGGGATGTCCATGAGATGCCAATCAGGAGAAATGCGCCACCGATGACTCCAGCAAGCAGCAGGACAGATGAATGTTCACCAGTATCTGCGTGAGCGGCATGTACTGGGACAAGCGATTGCAAGGGGACCGCCGCCATGCTGGCATAATGCATACCGCTTGTTGCAAGGCCAATGAGTACAGCACTGAGAAGCTTCCAGCGCCTGTATGCACGATGTTCATGAAACCTTTGGAAGAGAAGCAGGGCAGAACAGATGGCGACAAAGACGATGAAGGCGAACAACCCCAATAGTATGAAGTTATAATGCGCCTTTAAAGGACTTTGCATGACGGCTATCCCGGCAAAATGCATATCTGCTATACCGAGTGAGAGAAGCAGGCTGGCACTACAGAGGCGAATCAGTGATTGTTTGCCGCCCGTATAAATTATGAAGCTTCCGAAGCAGGCGGCAACCGTTATGGCGAAAGACAATCCGGCGAGTGCAGGAGTGAATTTAATCTGCTCACTGAGCCTGGCCGCGAGCATTCCAATGACATGCATGGACCAGATGCCAGCCCCCATGACAACCGAGGCGGCAAGAAGCCGCCAGCGGCGCAGCGTGGTGCCTTGGAACAGTCTGCCCGCCAGCGTCAAGGCGAAGTAGGAGGCGGCCGTCGCTACTGCAAAAGCGATGAAGACGGTTAAGGGATCGTAAAACCCATGAGTATGGTTCATCCTCTGACCTACTTTACTATGAAATCTGAACAAGCAGCGATATCTAACTATATATCGGCTGACAGGTCCAAAAAAGATAGAGTCATATCGAATTTTTAACAGCCTCATACAGAAAGGGATAGCTCGTAATCTTGCGGCTGTGCTACACTTCAAGAAGAGACCTTGGAAGCTTGGGAAGTAACTGTTAAAGGTGGGGGCTTGTTTGCATCAACGGGGAAAATTCATCATCACTCTCTTATTATTTGCGGTATGGTTCTCGTCCATGCCGCCGTCGCTGTACGCTCAAGGGGATACCCGTCCTCAGCTGGTCGGGGCAGAGAGCCGGGAGCCCTATTCGGTTACCCTAAAATACGATCAGAATATTCGTCCTTATGAAGACGGGGAGCTTGAAGCAGGCAAGGATTTATTCATTATTGACCAGCCGGATGTCCGGGTATCCAACCTGGCTGTGGAAGGTACCAGAGTAACGTTGAGGCTGAACAGGCCGCTTCCTAACGTGGATAGCGTCAGTTTGCAGGCCGCGGCGGGAGCTGCGGTCGGAGCAAACGGTCTGGCCAGCAAACCGGAAGCTGATTACCAGGTTATGACCATGGGAGGCAAGCTGGCGCTTCAAGACCGGATTGATCCGGCTGGGGAAAGGGTAACCTTCAGGCAGGTAATGGCTTATCTGACAGGTGCATTGCCGTCTAACATAGTGGGACCGGAGGGTATTGGTCAAGAGGATGTGCGTTATTTGCTTGCCCTGACCAGACCGGACGAAGCACGCTCCACAGCTGCAGCCGAACTCAGCCAGCTGGCTGAGGAGGTACAAGGCTTTCTGGCGTCCCAGGCAGCAAGAGAGTTTTATACGCTAGCATCCGTTGAAGCCCTGCAGGCAGAGCTGGTTCTAGCTGAGCAGGTTCTGCAGGAGGCATCGGCTTCATCGCGGCAGATCATGTACGCATGGCTGAAGCTGTTTTATGCAAACCAGGCGCTTAAGGCATTACCGGTACAGGAACCGGCGGAACCAGCCGTTCCCGCTCCCGCGGAACCAGCAAGGCCGCTTGAGGTCGGTACTGATCTTTGGACATACGGTGCTAATGAACACTTGGAGCGGGTAGACGGTGGGCTGTATGTCCCCGCAGCGATGAGCGCGGAAGAGCTGAAGGAGCATCTGCAGGCACCGGAGGGAAGCAGCGTAGATATTTTAGATGCCGTTACGGGAATGGCCGTATCTGCGGGAGCCGTGAATTCGGACATGATCGTCCGGGTCCAGGACCCGGCATGGAATGCTGCGGATTACAGTATCCGTATCCAGCAGCCGGTTTCGACCTTCGCGGAGCTGCAGGCTGCTGCGGCACGGTCGGATTTAGAGGCCATTAAGCTAATGAGCGCCAGCCTGTCCAGCAGTTCAGAGGTACTGCGATTTGACAGCTCTGTGGAACTGCGAAGTGCAGTGGACAATGTTGATATTACAGCTCTGCGTTATGAGGGCATTATTCCAACCCTGCATCCGGGGATAACGCTGACTGCGAATGCCTCGACGGATAATCAGTTGAGGAGCGCGATGAATGGCATTGCCAATCAGATTATCGTGCATGGTCTTGAGGGCTACCCGGACGGGATTATTACACGCCTGCCGGGTGGATTTTACGCTTACTATAATAAGGAAACCGGCCAAGCCTTTGCCCATACACCCGAGGCACTTATTGAGGCGGTACAGGAGATCGGCGTTTCCCGTGTGTATGTAACGAATGATATTTCATTGGCCGAAGCATACGATATCGGGAACAGGAGCTTGACCTTGGCAGGGGAAGGGCGTAACGTGTACGGCTTAAACGGTACAGCCATCCAGCTTGAGGGGGTGGCGCTTCCTGATTACAGTACAAGATCAGGTCCAGAGGTGCTGATGGCGGGGGAGCCTTACTTATCCCCGTCTACGACGATTACCTTCACAGAACCCTTAAGTGAAGCGGCCAAATTGCGCATTCAACAGGCTGTGCAATCAGCTGCACCGGAGCTTGCTTTTGTACCCGAGAACTTCAACTGGACAGATGCCGCTCTCGACATATATCACCCGACAGAGGGTAACTATTATTTCGAGCGGGATATCCGGGTTCAGCTTGGGGAAGGCGCCTATGCCCCGTTCGTTACCATCATTAATGTGGGACTTGACGCTGTTCTATACCCGGTTGAATGGGATGTACCGGTTCAGGAGCTTACCGTTGGTTTTAATCAAGAGCTGGCCGCAGATGCGACGAATATCTTCTACTGGGCGGAAGTTATCGCAGATATATACGTGCTGCGGAACGATGCGCTGGTTCCGCTGCAGGTTGAATCGATCCAATGGGATGAGACGTCGATGCCCGGACAGTCCCTGCGCGTCAAGCTGGCTTCTCCTTATGTGCTGGGGGCGACGGATTCGGTTCATATTCAGCTGGCCCCAAGCCGTCTGATTAGCGGAGAGGGAGACAAGCTGGAGCGGGAGTGGCTGGAATACCGGCCGATTCAATACACGGCTCAGCTGCTGTAGCCTGGGATACCGTCTGCTTAATGGCCAGGAATGCCATAGAATCTTTATGCCATGGACTGCTATAACGGAAAGAACCTCCGCCAGCACCTTAACAGGTAGGCAGGAGGTTCTTTCGCATTGTGGCAGCTGACGCAGCTGCGGCTGGGCTTTTAGCGGTAAGGGCATGTCTAGGACGGGCATCTTCTAGGGTGCAAGCTGGCTGCGCCACAGCACGAGAGAGTCTTTATCCCGTTCTGCGCCGAGAGCGCGCAGGAAGGGCTCGCCTTCCGAGTGTGCGACGGGAGTGCTATTCCAGAAGCTGACCTTGATTTTGCTTACGGCTTGGAGGCGCATCATTGCCTGGAAAGCAGAGCGAAGGATGTCCGCCGGGTCTCCTGCAACCTCATTAGGATTGACAAGCCAGTGGATCTTTCGTCCGCCTCCCTCAATCCATAGCAGCCACTGGCCGCCTCCATCCAGTACCATATAGTTGCCCGGTTTGCGTGCAAATGCAGATCCCCGGCTCTCCGGCCAGGGTGTCACCAGACCAAACAGATTGGCGGGATCGGCAGCTGAAAGCACGGTAATAGAACCTGTTCCGGCTGCTCCGTCAGCCGGTTGAAGCTTGGGAGACAGATCACGGGATATGAACTGCATGGCGGGTACGCCGCGGATGAAGAAGCCGCGCGTCATAACGCCCCATTCCTCGAGCTGCTTCATGATGGGGAGCAGCGTATCCCAGCTGTATGGAGAGGCATGAGCGACAAGCTCATGGGTAATAATACCGTGGCTGTTCAGCAAATGCCTTGTCCAGGCCATGGCCGAATGCTCCGGCATCTGCTCATTAGAGAGTGAGGCCAACTCCCCTGCAGCTTCACCCTCTCCAGAATGAGCAGCTGTCTGAGACACTTCGCTTTCGGCCATATTGCCGGGCGGGAAGTGAAGCTCCGCGGGCAGGGCGGGTGAGGCAGTATCATGGAGCGTACTGACCGGGTACCACCTGCCCTGCCCCGAGCCGGTCCTGGCCAGCTGCTTGCCCTTCGTATGGGCTTGTATCCTCAGCGGAGCGAACTGATCGTTGGATATATGGCCCTCCCACACCAGGTCTAGCAGCAGCTCCAGCAGCTCAGAAGGAAGCTTGCCTGCTTCTCTGGCCAGCCGGGTCAGGAAGCTGGCGCCTGTACGGCGAATTAAGGAGAGCAGCTCAGGATGCTTCGTTCCGGCTTCGGCAGACTGCTTAAGGAACGGAGCATACAAGGATTTGGATTCCGCGAGGAAGAAGGCAACCTTGCCCTCCTTGCCGCCTTCTTCCCTGCGTCCTATCCAGACGACCTCTCCGGATGCGCATAACAGGTCAAGATCTTCCTTCCGGTAATCCGGGATGCGGGACGGGAGGATGACGCTTTCCCATAATGCGACCGGAAGGAAGAAGCCCTGCAGCTTGGCGATAACGCTGCGCAGTCCTTCGCTTCCCCGTACCTGGGCAGCGGGCAAGACATGCTGCAGGGCGGCTGCCCTTACCAGCCATTCGGCAGCCTCCGAAGGCTCGGCTTCGTTGCGCGCTTCGCGGATAGACAAGCGGATCATGCGCGAGGCGGTGCGGCTGCTCATCCACAACCGTTCGTCCGGAGAGCTGGCAAAGGGAGCCTGCTCAATCCGCTCCAGCCTCAGCAGCTCTTCAATTACCTCGCTTGCCTGCTTAGAATTCAGAACTGGGTAGCTGGCCTGCAGATCAGCGTCGGTAAAGGACAGCACACGGTCAGCATACCGGCCGGCAATGAAGGCGACCGAAGCCCGGGAATGAGGAAAGGAACGGTAAAGTTCCGTTTCATCCGCACAGATCCAGCAGGTGCTGGTGCCGAAGGGCAGCTGTGTGATTCGCCCGGTGCGCTGCAGCTCAGCGAGCCAGGAAGTAACGGCCTCCCCGCCAAGCCGGACCAAATCCTCCGTGCTGCTGTCCCCTCGCTGCTTCAGCAGCTGATAGCAGTCAGCTTCGTCCTTTAGTTGATGCGGCAGCATGGATAAGCGTTCTTGTTCCTGCTGCAGTACAGATTCTGATATGGCCTGCCGGACAGAATCCTGACCAAACATTTCCGCTGTAAGCTCCTTGCTGATATGCAGCAGCTGGAGCTGGACCGCATCATTCAAGCTGTCTCCTTCATACAGCTGCATATTGACATAGTCTGCAATGAACTGGGCGGCGAGCGGAGACGGATGTCTGGTCTCCCGCACCGTAATCTCCATTGTCCCCTGCTGGATGTCCTGAAGTGCTTCCTTTAGCTGATTCAGATCCAGGTAGTGATGGAGACACTCCCATACCGCTTCATGCAGATAAGGGAATTCGGCAGCAAAGGGCAGTGAATCCTTCAGCAGCTCTTCGCTCCGCATCCGTTTCTGCCACATCGGTGTCCGGGTGAAGCTCCGGGAGAGCAGTAGGGAGGTTTCTGCCAGACGGCGGAAAGCAATGGCCAGCAGAGGAGAACCGGTAATGGCTTCACTCAGCAAGGGCTCCAGTGTATCGGGCGTTACCTTCCAGACTGCCTGGAGCCACGAGGGGTCCCAATCAGGCAGAACGAATTCTATGCCGCTGTCCTTCGCGTTACCGTACAGGCGGTAGGGGAGAATCTCCTGAAGCTGCTTCTCGATAGCAAGAAGCCAGGTCCGGTTAACGCGGCGTCCCCAGTGATTATGAAGAATAACATGGGTGCGGTCCGTTAAATCCCGGTAATATTCGACCACAAGCCGCTTATGCGTCGGAATATCACTGACCGCCATCTGCGCCCTTACATAGCTGATCAGAGTGCTTGCGGCCTGCTCGTCAAAATGGGAGGAGCGGCGGAGCCACTCTGCCGTGCTTAAATCCGCTTCAGCAGATGTTGGACCTGCCATAAGCCGAGCCGCGATCTCTTCCCAAAGCTGGCCGACCAGCCGCCCATTATCATAGGACCTGCCTGTACCTTCGTTACGCCAAAAGGGAATCTCGCTGTACCGGTTGCCTGCCTCTGTCACATACACGCGGTCCTTGCGGATCTCTTGGATCATCCAGGAGCTCGTCCCAAGCTGAAACACATCACCGACCCGGCTCTCGTGGATGAATTCTTCATCCAGTTCGCCAAGATGCGAGCGGCTCCCCGCATGGTGAACCGGAAAGGCAGAGCTTGAGGGTATCGTTCCGGCCCCTGTGAACGCCGCCATGGATGAGTTCGCCCGCTTGCCGATCTGTCCTGTGGCTGCATCATAGCGGATCAGCGGTTTAACAAATGGATAGTACCCTCCGAGCACCTGTACCATAGCGGTGAGCCGTTCGAGCGGAAAGGTGCGAAAGCTGTCGCTCCGGCAGATTAGGCGGTATAGCCCGTTCAGGTCGTGCTCCTCTGCAGCTGCCATGGCGACCGTATGCTGGGACAAGACATCAAGCGGGTTGCGGGGAAGCTTGATCGGCTCAATATCACGGCTGCCGATCCGCCGGGCAAGCACAGCGATTTCGGGCAGAGTGCCCCGGCTGCGGGCGAGAATGACGCCTCGGCTGATATCCCCGACTGCATGGCCGGCCCGGCCGATCCGCTGAATGCCGCTGGCTGTATCGAGCGGCGAGTCAATCTGCAGGACAAGGTCGATATGCCCGACGTCAATGCCAAGCTCAAGAGATGAAGTGGCAACCAGAACCCGAAGCTCCCCGCTCTTAAGCTGGGCTTCCACTTCCAAACGCCGCTCGCGTGAGAGGCTGCCATGGTGAGCCTTAGCAATCTCATGCCCGGTATAGTCATTCAGCCGCAGACAGAGCCGTTCGCACAGCCGGCGGCTGTTGGTAAAGATGAGGACGGAGCGGCTGTCACCCATCAGCTGCATTAACCGGTCGAGCAGAGGGAACCAGACGGTTTCCCTGTTGTGCCCCTGTCCCGGCTTCTCCGCGTCGGGCATCGTAACCGTAAGCTGGAACTGCTTGGACATGCGGCTCTGCACAATCGTAACAGGCCGGGGGGTATAGCCAAGCGGATGCTCCTCCAGATCCTGAATATACGGATCGGCCAGGGGTGTCAACGGCTGTGAACGGAACGGCTGTCCCGGGGGTTCCTCCCAGCCGGCCAGATAACGGGCAATCCGCTGCATCGGCTTTTGGGTGGCGGATACGCCTATGCGCTGTACCGGGCTGCCGCACAGCGCTGCCAGGCGCTCAAGGGACAGAGACAAATGAGAGCCCCGCTTGTCAGCGGCCAAATCGTGAATTTCATCGACAATGACCTGTTCCACTCCCCGCAGCATATGCCGGCCTTTGGCAGAGGTCAGAAGGATATAGAGCGACTCTGGTGTAGTAATGAGAATGTCAGGGGGGCGGCGCAGCATAGCCGCCCGCTGGGCAGATGTCGTGTCGCCGGTCCGCACAGCAGCATGAAGCCCGGGCCAATCAGCATAACCGCCTTCTACGGCAGCTTCTCCAATGGCTTCGGCGAACCGGATGACATGATGATGTATGTCGTTATTGAGTGCCTTAAGCGGCGTTATATATAGGGTTTGGACACCCGCCTCAGGTCTGCGGCCGGACATGGCGGATCGTATCGCGCGATCCATACAGGGCAGCAGGGCAGCGAGTGTTTTACCTGAACCCGTTGGGGCCGCAATCAGGGTATGCTGGCCGGAAGCGATGGCTTCCCATGCCTGCTTCTGCACATCGGTAGGCTCACCAAAGGAAGCTACGAACCATCCGGCAAGTGCGGGATGGAAGGTGGACAGGGGAGAGGAAACAGGATTCACAGGATCAGCCCCTTTTACAGATCGTCGAATAGGCAGTGTTACAGCTGAGAGAAACAGGGTAGTAAGCTCCGCCCTAACAAATCTATCATTATTTTACCAGTATAACCCGGATGCTGCCCTCAGCAAGCATGAAGAACAGTTGGCAGGCAGTTCTATCTAGCGCAGAATGGTCCGGTACACTTCAATGGCTCTTGCGCGGGATGCCTTAAGGTCCACAATAGCCTGCGGACGGGGAGCGTGCAGGTCGCGCCCGGCCAGATGGCGAAGCTCGGGCAGCCACCGGCGGATATATTGCCCTTCGGGGTCATGCTTCATCGACTGGGTCACCGGATTCATAATCCGGAAATAAGGTGAAGGGTCGTAGCCAAGTGAAGAGCTCCAAAGCCAGCCGCCGCGGTTAAGCGTATTGTCGTAGTCGTTTAGGGACGAGCGAAAATACTGCTCGCCAAGCGGGAATGGGCAGAGCAGGTTTTTGGTCAGGAACATGGCGGTGATCATGCGCAGGCGGTTAGGAAGCTCGCCGGTCTCACGGAGCTGCGTCATAGCTGCGTCGATGATGGGGATACCGGTTCTGGCTGACGTCCAAGCTTCAAGGTGCCGGTCTGACAGTTGCCCAAAGTCATAGAGCTGCTCATAGCGGAAGAAGTCCTGATGATAGACGGCTTGGTACAGATAAAAGTCCCGCCAGGCCAGCTGCCGCAGCCAGCTCTCTGAGCCTTCCTGTTCAGCAGCCGCCTGATAAATCTGCCTCGCCGACAGGGCGCCCGTGTTCAAAAACCGGGACAACCCGCTGGTGCTGCCAATGTCCGCATAGCTGTCACGCCGGCTGCTGTAAGCCGTGAGTGGCCCGCCCTTAACGAAACGCCTGAGCTCGGCTTCGGGGGCTGACAGGCTGCTGCGTGCTTCTTCCCGCAGAGCTTGAAGGGCATTGCTGACGAGCGGCGGCAGCGCGAAGCGGTCTGTCACCGTTCTGTCCAGCTCGGCATTTTCCGGAAGATCTGTCAGGCTAACTTGGGAGGAGGGGCGAAAAAATTGTCTTATATAGCTGTTCCACTTGCGGTAAAACGGGGTAAAAACCTTATAAGGCTCGTTTCTCGCTGTATAAGTCTGAAAATCGCCAAGGTCAGCCAGCGGCAGGTCGTCTTCCGACAGCCAAACCGCTCCCGCTGTTTCGGCGGCGTGCCGCATTCTGGCATCGCGCTCAATAGCATAGGGTGTGTGGTCGGCATGAACAGCAGTCAGGCGGAGCGGGTGTACGTGCGCAATGGCTGTAACCACTTCGGCTGGATCACCGTATAAGAGATAGAGCTTGCGGTTCTGCTGCCGGTACAGCATGTCCAGACGGGCTGCTTGAAGCAGGAAATTCCTGCAGCTGTGACTGGTCAAACGGCCGTCGATAAGCCGCGGATCGAGAATAACCGTATGAAGTCCTTGCATATTGGAGCCGCGCAGCACGTCGAACAAGCGCAGGTCGGAGGTTCGGAGATCCTTGCGGTGTATGAACAGATACATCGGGATGTTCCCCCTGGCAGACAGGTTATAGTATATAAAAAAGGAACCGCAGACTCTATCCGGGCAGGGACAGGGCTGCGGTTCAATCAAGCAAGCGTAAAGCTTTTGCGGCGAATCAATCCTGATCGCCATCTCCTTCAGGAAGATCTGAAGGCTCTGCGGCAATTGCCTCATAGGTATCGGCATTCATGACACGACGTGCGCCCATGTAACGCTTCACGTAGTACGAATCGCTTAGCTTGCTGATCGTCACGCCTTTGCTGGAGGACGAATGAGCAAACTTGCCGTTGCCTACGAAGATGCCTACGTGGGAGACACCTTTGCCGCTAGTGTTGAAAAATACGAGATCTCCAGCTTGAAGATTCTCTTTGGCTACCTTCTTGCCAACCTTCGACTGTGCTGCCGATGTGCGCGGAAGCTCGATCTTGAACTGGCGGAATACATAGGAGGTGAAGCCGGAGCAGTCAAAGCCGCTCGTAGTGGAGCCACCCGATTTGTACTTGATGCCAATCAAGTCACTGATTTCATTGTCGAGCCTGGAATCCGCGAAGACGCTCGCAGCCGTGAAGGTCATCATACATAAGAAGAAAACCATGGATGCCAAAACCTTCTTCAAAGCGTAAAGCCCCTTCCAATGCCTACGAGGTTAGCTGTGGGGTTCGGTAGAAGGCTCCCTATGATCTCTCCGGCGTCTCGTCAAGCACAAGACGCGAGATCAATTCACCCAAAGTGGTTCCCCCGTTTTCCTTGCGGAAATTCGGCAGTTTTTTATGTACTCGCTTACTATTCGAGTACATATCACCATTTCCTGCTATTGTCACAGAATGTTCACAATTTTGGTGCAACAAAAACAAAGAAACTGACAAAGCCGAGGAATAGTCCCGGCTTTGTCAGTTTTTGGGTTCACTGCGTTTTTTGTTAGCTTCCCGCTTGGCTAAGCTCCCTTGGAGTTCCAGGCTTTATGCTGGGCTGCGAAGGTCCATACCTTGAGCCAGGTGCGTATGAAGTGATGAGCCTGATGAAGCATAACGGCGAGCAGCCCGGCCCATAAGAGCGAGGCGGCAGAGGAAGCCGCGCCGATTAGAATACCGATTCCCCACATGGCGAGTGATACGCCCGCCATGGGCAGGAGGGTTCGGGATGCCTGCATCAGGGAGCTGGTGAAGCCTTGGCCTGCTGCTGCCCCGAACTGCAAGGCGATTGACAGCAGCCGGACCGCTGCACACCACAGCATCCAGCACAGCAAGTAGGGAAGAAGAGCAGTTGCCATATCCGTAAGACTGACGCTAGCGGCTGCAGTTCGTTTGCAGAGCGGGATTAACCACAGCAGGGGCCCGAAGGCCAGCAGCTGTTCAGAATAGTATATGACGGCGACCGGCTTCCAGGAGCGGCGGATGCCGGAGAAGAAGGTTGTGCCCTCCTTGTCGGAGGCATGCTGCAGGGAATGGAACAGCCCGGCGTTGATAAACGGGGTAATCACCATCCGAATGCCGAATAGCCCGGCGAGTGCCCAGAGATAGGGGTAGACGATATCGGTCTTCAGCAGCTGAAATTGAGCCTCAACCAAGAACAGCTGAACGGCGCTGTCGGTTCCTGTAGCATCCGGGTAACGCTTGAGCAGCGGCACAATGATGGCTCCAATGAAGCGGTACAAGAAGAATCCCCACAAAAGCTGATACAGGAACAGGATCGAGATAATCGGAAAATGTTTGGCTGACACCTGCCAGCCGTCTTTAATAAATGTTTTCATCGTGTACGAACGCCCCCTTTACCAGCCCATTCGGCTCAGCATCAATTCCACAAGCTTGACGAGACCCATGTTCCAGCGGTTGCGTTCCTTGGCTGGGAGCTCGGCCTTCATAAAGTTATTGATGCGCTTGTTGTCAAGCATATTAGTCAGATTCGGATCGGCAACCACCCAAGCCAGCGGTGTGTCGTGAGTCAGCCGGTATTCAATTTTCGTTCCATTGCCATCCCAGATCCGCGGCATTGTGGTACCGTCCTCAAACTGCATGATGACGGCCACCGGACCCAAGCTTCCGCCCTCACGCCGGATCAGGACCACCGAATCGTACTGCTTTTTGCCGTCCTTCTTGACCGGCTTGACCTGTATGGAGTCGACAGCTACATCCGACATTTCACTGCCATAGACGAAGGCTTTGAAGTAGTCATCCCATGGCCTGCCTGTCACCTTTTCCACGATGGCCTGGAAGTCTTCAGTCGAAGGATGCCGGAATTTATAGGTATTAAAGTAAGTTCGGAGGATAGCCTGCATCTTGGCCTCGCCAACCTGCTGTTCGATGCCGAGCAGTACGAGCTTTGCGCGCATGTACACATTTTCTGCATAATGGTCGTTGCTCTCATAATGCCAGGAATGCTGCTTAAGCGGAGCTGGGCTTGTCATGTAGCTGGATTCGATAGGCAGGTTGGATTCGACACCATACACGGCTTCCATGACTTTATCCTCTGCATAAGAGGTTAAGCCCTCATCCAGCCAAGCCTCCTCAAATTCATTGGTTGCGACCATCCCATACCAGAACTGATGGCCAATCTCATGGACGACGGTCCGCTCCAGGCTGTATCCGGGACTCTCGTTCTCGGCCGCGAAAGCGGTCACGAGAGTCGGATATTCCATCCCGCCTGCGCCGTTTCCGCCCTTGGGAGGTACAACCACGGACAGCGTGGAATACGGGTAATCGCCATACCACTGGGCATACTTGGCAAGCGAGGACTTGGCCGCATGCAAGTAGCGCTCCTTAAGATGGACATGCAGCGGGTCCAGGTAGAGCTTAATACGCACACCGGGAACACCGGGGGCTGAGAAGGCTTCTTCTACATAGACAAAATCGGGTGATGCCGCCCAGGCGAAGTCATGGACGTCATCCGCGTAGAAACGATAGACCTTGTTATCGCCCGAGATGACAGCTGATTTGGTAGGAAACCCGGTGGCTGCTACCTTATAACGGGAAGGGACCTGAATCCGAACGTTGTAGATGCCAAAGTCACTGTAGAACTCCGAGTTGCCATGGTACTGGTGAAGGTTCCAGCCGTCCTTGGTGCTGCCGCGGGTACCGGCTGTCTCATAAGCCGCGAGCTTAGGGAACCACTGCCCGGCCATGATGAAATCACCGGAGTAGCCCATCCGGGCGAATACCTCAGGGAGCTTGACCTCAAAGGCGGCCTTAAGGGTTATCCTGCCTCCGGGGACAACCGGTTCAGGCAGCCTGACCCTGGCCAGCGTCATATCGTTGGGATTGTTGTCATCCGGACGGACATACTGCAGGGCGGGCAGGAGGCTTGTGCCATTTTCCGTCGAAAGGGCGTTCAGCTTCATGTAACCGACGCTGTCCGTCGTGGCCCGGTCTTCGCGCAGCTTGCCGCCGGATTCCCTCATGAAGGTTGTATTCTTGTTCATGAAGGCATTCGGGTACAGGTGAAAGTACAGCTCGGACACTGTCGTCTGCCCGGGATTCCTCCAGGTGACGGACTGGGTGCCGTGAAGCTTTTTGTCCTTCTCGTGCAGGTGAACATCGATATGGTATTCCGCGATTCGGTCACTGAGGGCGGCAGGCTTGGGCTTTGGTTTGGGGACCGTCTCCGGCTCGGAGACCGGCTGCTCGAGTGTCTCGGGTGGCTTTACGGAAGGCTGGGGAGCAGCAGTGAGGTTGTAGGCATACGTATACCCGGATAACCAGGCATCGCCGAAGCTCTGCCGCAGCGACAGAACCAGCACGGCAGCGGTTGCTAGAATGAGAGCAATGCGTAACATCTTACGTGGATACATGGACCGATTACCTCCCGTTGACAAGCATCTACAGCATGTATATGTTTGCTTTTCACAGATTATTAGCTAAAATGGAATTAATCTTGAGCGCTGTGGAACAAGCCGTAAGAAGGCTGGTTATGAACGTAAGCAGACACCCGGCATGCGGGTGAATACAATAGAAGGAAGGTGTTCGGAAGGCGTGGAACAGCAGGGGAATAATCCAGAGAAGAAAGAGAAGAAGGCGCTCGCCTTTAATGTTGTGAGTAACAAGGAGCACAAGGGGTTTGGAGCGGGTACCATTAACCTTAACGATATGTCCTCAGTGATTATCGACGGGGATCAGGCTTACATCGATATCGGCGCCATGCATGCCAAGAGCAAGGTGGAGCGCGGCATCAAGTTCAGCCCGAACAAGGAGGATGTGCCGAACGGACGGAAATGCTGGATCGTATGGGTCGCTGTGGATCGGGGCGAGAGCGGCCAGTATTATGCGGGGGCGACAGCCTGCGAGATGCTGATTGATACCGAGGCGCGCCGCGGTTGGAAGATTCTCGCGGATCACGTGAACAAGATGGATTACGCGCTCAAGCGCCGCTATATTCTGGAGGGCCTGAATGATACCGAGCGCACAGCGCTGCGGAACCTGCTTATTTCTCATAATGAGCAGTGGTGGGCCAACTCGCCGGACAACCTGAAGGAGCTGCTGGCATAGGCTGGGGCGAGGCAGCAGCACGTTATATAGGTAACAAATAGATAAGGGAGTCTTCAGCGGCGTAACAGCTGCTGGAGACTCCCTCTTTGTTCTTTAAATTTATGAAGATGTTCTGCGGAACGGGGTTACCGCTGGGCTCATTCTTACCCGTTCCACCACCGCTTCAGATCCGACCACCAGGAATGATGCTTTTCCTTGGCCGGTACTTCTGCTGCGGAGTCCTCGCTTCCGGCCTCATCCGTGTGTTCATCGCAGAGCTCGGTGGGTTCAGTACCGGCGATGAATGTCTCCAGCCGCTTGTCCGGACAGGAATCGCCAGCTAGCTTGCCGGTCGCGGGATCAACATAGACAGTGACAACTCCCTCCGGTACGGGGAACATCTTGGGCGGAACAGTCTCTAGCGCCTTCTCGGTAAAGGCGGCGAAGATGGGGGCTGCTCTGTGCGCTTCAGCGGTCGTGATTGTGCGGCCCTTGTCATAGCCAACCCAGACGGCGGTCACCAGCTCCGGCGTGTAGCCGACAAGCCAGGCATCTGAAGCTGTCGTGCCCGTCTTGCCTGCTACCGGGCGCTTAATGTCAGCGGAGACGCGTGCGGCCGTGCCGCCTGGCTTGAAGACGCTCTCCATCAGGCTTGTCAGGACATAAGCGTGTTCAGGCTCCACGACCTGGGTTTCCTCTGGCACGGCGTCATACAAGATACGGCCGTTCTTATCTTCAATTCGCGTAATGGCTATAGGGTCAATATGCTTGCCGCTGTTTGCAAAGGCACCGAATGCGGAGGCCATCTCGAACGGGCTGACCGGGAAGGTGCCCAGCGCAAGTGAAGGAACCGGGTCCATTGGGCTGTTGATCCCGAGACGCCGCGCTGTCTCAATCACCTTATCCGGCCCGACGGCCATAATGGTGTGGACCGCGTAGATATTATCCGAGCTGGCGAGCGCCCTGCGCATATCAATATCTTCTTCGGCGTACTTGTCATTATGGTTGCTCGGTTCATACGTCTGTCTTCCTTCATCATAGGTGAAGGTGGTGGGCTCACTGCGGTACGTATGAAGCGGCGTCATGCCGCTTTCTAGTGCGGTGAGGTACACGAAAGGCTTGAAGGATGAACCGGGCTGTCTGGTTTTGGCAAATACACGGTTGTACTGATTGGTTCTGTAATCCCGCCCCCCGACCATTGCTTTAATATAGCCGGTACGCGGATCGATCGCAATCAGAGCAGCCTGCTGCTCCGAGTCGTCCGGAAAGCCTGCTGCAATGGCCTCTTCAGCGGCCTTCTGTGCAGCGGAATCAAGTGTCGTGTGTATCCGAATGCCGCCTTCATTGAGCAGATGCTCATCAATCCCGAGCTTGTCCACGGCCACCGTACGAATATAATCACGGAAGTAAGGCGCGAACCCTTCCTGATTGCCGGCGGAAAGCGGCTGGAAGGACAGTATTTCATTATAAGCCTCATCCGCTTCCTTGCGTGTAATCACGCCCTCCTCCACCATCACATTCAAAATAGTCAGCTGCCTGTCCTTGGCATTCTTCATATTCATGTAAGGGGAATAATACTTCGGTCCTTTGGGCACACCAGCCAGCATTGCGCTCTCAGCCAGCGTTAGCTTGGAAGCGGGCTTGCCGAAGTAAGTGGATGCCGCGGCTTCAATTCCATATGCACCGTGTCCGTAATATATCTGATTCATATACATGGTCAAAATCTCGTCCTTGCTGTAGCTCATCTCCAGCTGGGCAGTGTAAGCCGCTTCCTTGATTTTGCGGGACCATGTGCGCTCATGGGTCAGGTACAGGTTGCGGGCAAGCTGTTGGGTCAGCGTGCTGGCACCCTGTTTCTTGGACAGGTTCTCCAGATTGACGAGCATGGCGCGTGCCATACCCCTGAAATCAAATCCCAGATGATCATAGAACCGGCGGTCCTCGATGGCCAGCGTGGCCTGTACCGCGTAGGGCGAAATGTCTTCCAGCTTGACCGAACGGCGGTTTTCCCCGGCGTGGAAGGTATCAATTACATTCCCGTGGATGTCCAGCATCTGGGAGGTCTGGCTGATAGAAGCAACCGGCAGCGATTGAGCGCGTAGATAGAGCAGCGAGCCAATCAGGAGCAGCAGTATGAGCACCGTCCCTGCAGCGCCCAGCTTTAAGAACAGTACGAGACGAGCGAACAGGACGCGGCGCTTCTCCTTGCGAAGCGACCTCCTGCGCTGTTTAGCTTTTTGTGCTCCATTAGTGCTGCTTGTCACGGCCCATCACTCCTTATTCCGGGACTCCCTTTTTCCTTAGTATGGAAAAGACAGGGGGGAGCTATTCACTCCCGCGGAAAAAGCAGCGGATTAGCCGATCATAAATTATCCATGAACTTTGAGGCAGAAATTGACTCTATTCCTCATGATTCACTATAATACAGGGTGAAACATTGGACACAAGCGGCTGCAAGACGAAAGCACCTGCTTAGTTTAACAAGGAAGAGGGGATCGACCCATGACGGATATCTGGTTTACCGAGAAGCAGACCGAGACCTACGGGATTACGATGAAATTGAAAGAAACTTATGTGAGAGAGCAAACGGAGTTTCAGGATCTTGCGATGGTGGAGACCGAGGAATGGGGCACGATGCTGCTGCTGGACGGTATGGTCATGACAACGGATAAGGATGAGTTTGTTTACCACGAAATGGTGGCCCATCCGGTACTGTTCACCCACCCGAATCCGGAGCATGTGCTTGTCGTAGGCGGCGGTGACGGCGGCGTTATCCGTGAGATTATGAAGCATCCGAAGGTGAAGAAGGCCGTGCTGGTCGATATTGACGGCAAGGTTATCGAGTATTCGAAGAAATACCTGCCGCAGATTGCCTCCGAGCTGGACAACCCGCGCGTAGAGGTTATCGTGAACGACGGCTTCATGCATATCCATGACCATAAGAATGCGTATGACGTCATCATGGTCGATTCCACGGAGCCTGTAGGTCCTGCAGCGAACCTGTTCACACGCGGATTCTATCAGGGCATCTACGAGTCCCTCAAGGAAGACGGCATCTTCGTTGCCCAGACGGACAACCCGTGGTTCAAGGCTGATCTGATTCAGAGCGTTAACCGCGATGTGAAGGAAGTGTTCCCGATTGTCCGCACATACGGTGCCAACGTGCCGACTTACCCAAGCGGACTGTGGACATTCACGCTCGGCAGCAAGAAGTACGATCCGCTGAAAGTGGATGAAGCTTCGATTCCTGAGATTGATACCAAATACTACTCCCCGCGCCTTCATAAGGCGGCCTTTGCGCTGCCGAAGTTCGTGGAGGATCTGATAAAATAATCATCCTGTTAGTGCAGCGGCCTTGTGCGGCTGTGGAGGATGCGATGCGAGCTTGGCCGTCCAAGGGCGGACAGGCTCTTTTTGCGGACAGCGGTACAGATAAAGTGACCATTAGGAAGGTGGAGACGAACAATGAGACTGGATCAGCGTTATTCCGGTAATGTATTTATTTTGAGCTCTGATGACTACGAGGCGTCGCGGGCGGTTATTTACGGCATGCCGATGGACTACACGGTATCCTTCCGTCCGGGCTCACGCTTTGGCCCTGCACGGGTGCGCGAGGTTTCGATCGGATTGGAGGAGTACAGCCCCTATCTGGACAAGAGCCTGGAGGATATCACCTATTTTGATTCCGGTGACCTCTTGCTGCCGTTCGGCAACGCGGCGCGGAGCCTGGATATTATCGGGGAGTATGTTAGGGGCGTGCTGAACGACGGCAAAATGCCGGTTGGTCTCGGCGGCGAGCATCTGGTGTCCTGGCCCGTTATCCGGGAGGTATATGCCAAGTACCCGGATCTTGCCATTATCCATTTTGACGCGCATGCGGATCTCCGGGAGAGCTATGAGGGAGAGCCGCTGTCCCATTCGACGCCGCTGCGCAAAGCGGCTGAGCTGATGGGCGGCAAGAACATCTACCAGTTCGGCATCCGCTCCGGCTCCCGTGAGGAGTGGGCATACGCACGCGAGAACATTAACTTCTATCCGTATGAGGTGCTGGAGCCGCTGAAGAAGGTGCTGCCGGAGCTGGCGGGACGTCCCGTGTATCTGACAATCGATATTGACGTGCTTGACCCGTCGTGCGCGCCGGGTACGGGTACAACTGAAGCGGGCGGTATTACATCGAAAGAGCTGCTGGAGGCCGTGCATGCCATCGCCCGTTCCGAAGTCAATGTAGTCGGCTGCGACCTTGTTGAAGTGGCGCCGATTTATGACCACTCCGAAATGACGCAGATCGTGGCATCGAAGGTTGTCCGCGAAATGCTGCTCGGCTTCATTAAGTAACTCGGCAACAACTTAGCTAAACAGGCTGTATAGGCTGGATCAGGGAAACCTGGCCAGCCTTTTTTGCATGCGGAGTATAGATATGCGGGCCATTATTAAAAAATTCTATATAAAATATCCGGCTGGACGTGTTTACCAGTTTAGGGAGTGGTGTAAGAAAAAGTGTCTTTTGATAATTATTCTAAAGGGAGTGTGATCGCATTGTTCACTCATGTCAAGAAGCTTCAGTACACAGCCAAGCCTGATCGTCCGGATCCCGTGTTCGCGAAACGTCTTCAGGAAATTGTGGGCGGACAGTTTGGTGAAATGACGGTTGCGTTCCAATACTTGTTCCAGGGCTGGAACTGCCGCGCGGACCAGAAGTACCGTGATATGCTGCTTGATATCGGTACAGAGGAAATTGGTCACGTGGAGATTCTGGCAACAATGATTGCCCAGCTCCTTGATGATGCACCGGTTGCGGCACAAGAGGAGGCGGCGAAGGACCCGATTATTGCAGCGGCGATGGGCGGCATGAATCCGCAGCATGCGATTGTAGCTGGTCTTGGCGCGACGCCGACTAATAGTGTAGGCGTGCCTTGGAATGCCGGTTATATGGTTGCAAGCGGCAACCTGCTGGCGGACTTCCGTCATAACCTGGCGGCGGAATCGATGGGACGGCTGCAGGTCGCCCGCCTGTACGAGATGACGGATGACCGCGGTGTACGGGATATGCTCTCGTTCCTGCTGGCCCGTGACACGATGCACCAGAATCAATGGGCAGCAGCAGCGGCAGAGCTTGAGGAGCGTGAAGGCTTTGTCGTTCCGGCAACCTTCGATCCATCACAGGAAGCGCGGGAATATTCCCATAAATTTATCAACTTCTCCGAAGGAGAGGAAAGTCGTGAAGGAAGCTGGGCACAGGGCCCGACGCCGGACAAGCGCGGCACCTTCGAATATATGGCCGCACCGGTTGCGGAAGGCCAGGAGCCGATCCTGAAGCCAGCACCGTTATACACGCACAATACACTCCCCAAAAAATAAAGCGCTGCAGTAAATCTTGTACAGCCTCCTGACGCATGGAGAGATCTCCATGCAGCAGGAGGCTTATCACCGTATAATGGCTAAATAATGTAATTTATACGGCTGGCAGGTTTCAGAAGCAGTCACACAGGGGTAATGGAAATTACAGAACAATACGTAAGTGGAGAACAGGAGGGATCCCGGGATGAAGCTGAGAAACTATTTGTCAAGCCTTGTTGTAGCGATTTCCTCCCTGCCTTCGCAAGAAGCAGGTCGGGGACTTCACCGTGTACCCAGAACTGGCGAAATGGACAAGGATGGCCGGATGCCGGTTTTAGCCAGCTCCCAGCATAGATAAGGATGCAGTACGGAATAAGAAAGCTTATATTGCGGACAGTGGCAAGCCCAAAGGGCTGCGCATTGTCCGCTTTCGTTTTTCCACCCGCGGGCGAAACTGCCGGCCCCGGCTTGATTTTGGAGGAGATTGTTGACTATAATATATAGCAAATACTTCGTTGCCTGCAGGCAGCGGCCCATGGAACGATGTGAACGACATTGATCGGGAGAGTACTCTTTGCGTAAGCCGAATGCAGCGAGCCGGGATGGTGCAAGCCGGAGCGGCAGCGATGAGGAAGCGGGCCCGTGAGTCGGCTTTCCGAACGCCTGTGATGGCCAGTAGGTCAGTCCGGTACCGGTCCGTTATCCGGCTTTGAGCGGAATGCTGGCTGCTTGCAGCCGGTGTTTCAGAAGAGTGGCACCACGGACAGCCTCCGTCTCTTTACGAGACGGGGGCTTTATTTTCTCAAGTACAGAGTCTACGGGAGGGAATGCGATGCTGATTCAGGGAGCAGCCGAATATCTGGCACCTTATGTGCCGCTTGACTTGGAGGAGATAGCAGCACGGCTGAAGCGGCCTGAGAAGCCGGAGCAGGGAGAGGCGGTTTTTCCATGCCGCGAGCTGGCTCAGCGGCTTGGGCAGTCGCCGGAGCAGACGGCATCTGACCTTGCCATGCGGATGAGGCAGTTATCTGGCGAAGTGAGAGTGGAAGCCTCGGGACCTGATTTGCATCTTTATCTCAACCCGCATGTTTGGTCTATACGAATATTGGAGAAGGCCCTGCAGCCGGATTTTGGCTCCAGCCGCCTGGGTGAAGGGACACGCGTTGTGATTGATCTATCTTCACCCAATATCGCCAAGCCGTTCGGTGTCGGTCATCTGCGCTCTACTCTGATTGGGGGTGCGCTTGCCCAGCTGTACCGGTTCAGCGGTTATGAGGTTATAACCGTCAATCACCTCGGTGATTGGGGAACTCATTTTGGGAAGCTGATCGCGGCTTTTAAGCGCTGGGGTGTCATGGAACGTCTGCAGCAGGACCCCGTACGGGAGAGCCTTCGGCTGTATGTCAATTTTCATGAAGCAGTAGATGAGGAGCCGGAGCTGGCGGAGGAGGCAAGGGAATGGTACCGCAAGCTGGAGAAGGGTGATGCTGAAGCGGAATCGCTTCGTACCTATTTCGTAGAGGCCAGCCTTCATGAGTTTGACCGGGTGTATGAGAGGCTCGGTGTAACCTTCGATCACGTAATGGGAGAGAGCTTCTACAAGGATCGGATTGTGGAAGTCGTTAGCCGCCTGAAGGATAAGGGGCTGCTGGAAGAGCTGGACGGGCGGACTGTTGTCCGGCTTGACCATCTGGGGCTGCCGCCCTGCCCGATTCTAAAGGCGGATGGCACGACAGAGTATTCGCTTCGTGATCTTGCCGCTGCGCTGTACCGCAAGGAAGAGCTTGGAGCAGACCGCCTGCTGTACGTTGTCGGAATCGAACAGTCCACTCATTTCCGCCAGGTGTTTGCGGTTTTGTCGGAGCTGGATCCAGGGCTGGCGGAGAGGTGTGAGCACGTTGCATTCGGACAGATGAAGTTTCAGGGCAGGCAGACATCGATCCGAAGAGGGCAGGTTATCTTCCTGAATGATGTCCTGGATGAAGCAGTTGCCAAGGCAGAGCGTATTGTTGCCGGCAGCAATCCGGATGCCCTTCTTCATAGACAGTCGGCCGAAGCGCTGGGTATAGGCTCCATTGTCTTCAGTGATCTGAAACAGGAGCGGACAGAGGAGATTGAGTTTTCCCTGGATGATGTGCTTCGTATCGATGGAGAGACGGGTCTGCATATGCAGTATACGTATGCCAAGGCAATGGGACTGCTGGAGACGGGAACGAGGATGCGCAGTCAGGCCGAACTATCCGCACAGCCTGATCCGTCCGCATTGTCAGGGCGGCTGGCTTGGGAATGTCTTAAGCGGTTGAACGGGTTTCCGGATGCGGTCCAAGTTGCCCTGCAGATGAACGAGCCGTCGCTTCTGGCAGCCTATCTGTTAAGACTGGCACGGCAGTTCAACCGCTTTTATCAGCATGAAACTATTATCGGGACCGATCCCGAACAGACGCAGGCCCGGCTGCTGCTGACGGCGGGAGTGGCTTCCGTTCTTAAGCAGGGTCTTGAGCTGCTCGGTATCCGGGCGGTTGCGAAGCTGTAACACCCGCCGGAACCGCTAGCGGGCAGCGGTGAGATACGGCCGATTTATAATAAGGACAGGTGAACATGACATGCAGACAGGCAGTGCGGTTCCCGTCCGGATTGTGCTGGAGAGCAGCCAGGAAGGCGCATCTCCGACCATAACCCGCCACACCGGACTGCTGTACAACAAACCGAAATCCATCTTTATACGTTACGATGAGCAGGAGCAAGGCGGGGAGGGCGCAACTGTAGGGACGACGATCCGGTGGGATGGCCAGGAGCTGAAGCTGATTCGGCGGGGAGCGGTTGAGAGCGAGCAATCCTTTGTCGCCGGGAGGCGGACAGGCGGTGCATACCGCTCAGACTTGGCTGATTTTCGGATAGAGACGGAGACCACTTATCTGACTGTGGCTGCTCCGCCGGAAGCTCTTCTGCCCATCACCATGGAGTGGCGCTACGAGCTCTGGTTAAGCGGGGAGCATGCCGGACAATTTCAAATCAGGCTTACTTTACGGGAGGAATAAAGGCAATGAGTGTCAATATACTGGAACAATTCCATCAACAACTGAAAGCGGCCATCGCAGATGCGGTGGTGGCGGCGGGCCTGGTTCAGCGTGAAGAGCTGCCGGTATTCGTCATTGAGGTGCCGAAGGATAAGAGCCATGGCGATCTCGCAACCAATGCGGCAATGCAGTTGACGAAGCTGGCCAAGCGTAATCCGCGCCAGATTGCCGAATCTATTATTGAACATCTGGATAAGTCGTCGGCCTCCATTGAATCGGCGGAAATTGCGGGACCTGGCTTCATTAACTTCAGGCTCGACAAAAGCTATCTCTACCCGGTCATTGGGGAAGTGCTGGCAGCAGGCGAGAACTACGGACGTGTACAGGTTGGCGGAGGCCAGCGTGTGCAGGTTGAGTTCGTCAGTGCGAATCCGACAGGCAGCCTTCATCTGGGCCATGCCAGGGGTGCGGCAGTTGGAGACGCGCTGTGCAATGTGCTTGACTTTGCCGGCTATAAGGTGACGAGAGAATACTATATTAATGATGCGGGCAACCAGGTCGCGAATTTGGCGAAATCCATAGAGGCCCGTTATAAGCAGCAGCTTGGCCAGGAAGCGGAGATGCCGGAGGACGGCTACTTCGGGGAAGATATTATCGGATTCGCGAAGGCGCTCGTAGAAGCGGAGGGAGACAGGCTGCTGGCGATGCCGGAGGATGAGCGGTTTACCTTCTTCCGTTCGTATGGTCTGGAGCGTGAGCTGGATAAAATCAAGCGCGACCTGGGCAAATTCCGCGTGGCATTCGATGAATGGTTCAGTGAAACCTCCCTCTATGAGAACGGAAAAGTGGAGCAGGCGCTTGAGGCGCTGCGCGGCCGCGGGATGGTTTATGAGGAAGAGGGCGCGACCTGGTTGTCCACGATGCAGTATGGCGACGACAAGAACCGGGTGCTGGTGAAGAACGACGGCTCATATACCTATCTGACGCCGGATATCGCTTACCACATGGATAAATACGGCCGGGGCTTTGACCGGATGATTAATATCTGGGGTGCAGACCATCACGGCTATATCCCTCGTGTGAAGGCGGCTATGGCAGCGCTTGGCAATGATCCCGAGAAGCTTACGGTCCTTATTGCGCAGATGGTCAGCCTCTTCCAGAATGGCGAGAAGGTCAAGATGTCCAAGCGGACAGGCAAGGCCGTCACGATGGAGGACCTGATGGAGGAGGTAGGCGTGGATGCCATCCGTTACTTCTTCACCATGCGCAGTATGGACTCTCATCTGGATTTTGATATGGACCTGGCGATTTCGACGTCCAACGAGAACCCCGTCTTCTACGTACAGTATGCTCATGCGCGGATCTGCAGCATCTTCAGGCAGGCGGAGGAGCAGAGCTTGACTGTGGATCACAGCAAGGCGAATCTGTCGAAGCTTGCCACGGAAGCGGAATTTGATCTGATTCGCAAGCTTGGTGAACTGCCGCAGGAAATCGAGGATGCCGCAGCCCAGTACGCGCCTCACCGTCTGATCCGCTACCTGTATGAGCTGGCTGCCCAGTTCCACAGCTACTACAAGGCTGAACGGGTTATTACCGAGGACGCGGAGCAGACAGCCGCGCGGCTAGCTCTGCTTGATGCAGTGAGAACGGTATTGGCCAACGTGCTGCGTCTTGTTGGTGTATCCGCTCCAGAACGTATGTAAGATAATTATCGGGCTGATATAAAAAGCTGCATGCCGCAGTTATTTATCTGCGGCGTGCAGCATCCGAATAACATCAAGCTCCCCTGCCCGGGGGGCTTTTGTGATTTTTGAACTCCTCGTACCTCTAATGGGCTGGGTGGAGCGCCTCAGGATTGCTTTGATTTCGGCAGGAGAAAGGCCAGGATGCTTTGCCAGCAGCAGGGCAATGGCACCGGCGACATGAGAGGTCGCCATGGAGGTGCCGCTCATCTCATTGTACCGCCCATTAAGCCAGGAAGAGATTATCTTGTCCCCGGGCGCATAGATGTCGATCTTGGCCCCCCGGTTGCTGAATGGCGCGATGCGGCGGTTTCGGGTCGTGGCACCTACGGCGACTGTCTGAGGAAACCGGGCCGGGTAGTCGACAGACTGCCGTTTCCCGTCATTGCCGGAGGAAGCGACGATAATAACGCCTGCGTTATAAGCATTGGTGACTGCTGTAAGAAGTGCCTGACTCCGGGTCTTCATGCCAAAGCTCATATTGATTAAATCCATCCGGTTCCGGACACACCAATCAATTCCGAGGATAATATCTGAGACATAAGCGCTTCCGTTGTGATCAAATGCCTTAACGGGATGGACAATGGCCCGCGGGGCTACACCGATCATGCCGTGAAGCCGGTTGGCTGCAGCGATCGTGCCGGCGATATGGGTGCCGTGGCCATTATCATCATGCGGCAGCATACTGCGTGTAATCAGGTTAATACCCCTGGCCAGCGAGTGCTGAAGATCAGGATGGTTAAAATCAACACCGGTATCGATCACCCCGATTTTAACCCGGTGTCCAGTCGTTGTCCGCCAAGCGGCCGGCGCTTTGATCTGCTGGATTCCCCATGGGATGCCGCGGTCCTGGGCGGGCTTGCGTATGGAGGCGTGCACGGTAATGCGCGGGTCGGCTTCCAGTGCGAACAGGCTCGACAGCTTTGCCGGCAGCTCGCCGGCAGGCATTGGGCATGATAGGGCATGAATGATCCGCATTTCGCGAATCCTCTTCAGCTTGGGGTGGCGCGGGACTTCCTTCGACCATTCCCGCAAGAAACGTTTGTAATCATAGCGATGCTGAAAACGAAGAATGCTGCGCTGTTTTTTGTCATACGGGCCATGAATGGCCGCTTCGTGAAGCCAGCGGATCAGGTTGTGGATGTCCAAGTGTAGCGTCCCCTCCCGGTGGAACATGCTGAACTATACTATGAAGACCGGGACGATGCTGCATGAGTAGTCGCCTTTTTTTACGTGAAATAGGCAGCTTGCCGTGTCAATTTGCCTTTGTGAACATAGGATGAAGAGGAGTCCAGTCTTCACTGGGCTTTCGGGCGATCTTAACGTTGGTCCGTCGGGACAGGATACAGTCAGGGAGCGGGAGCGGGGCTGCCCGCTCTCATCCCATGTTTCTGCGCGGACAAGCTGGCTGATCCGGGGACGGAATAGAAGCTTGCTTTTTTACCGGAAATAGGGTTTACTATAGGTTGATAATGGATAGAAATATGTATGCCGCAGAAGATTTTGCGTGAGAGGATGTGTCCTATGGCCAGCGAGATCAACTTGAAACTTGATCCCGAACGGGTGCAGGAAATGCCGATGGTCGACCTTGCCTTCGAGGTGCTGAAGTCGATCAATACCCCGTTGTATTACCGGGATTTAATGATGGAGATCGCCAAAATTCGCGGCTTGTCCGCCGAACAAATCAACGATGTGATCGCTCAAGTATATACGGAGATTAATATTGACGGCCGCTTCGCTTGCGTAGGCAGCAATATGTGGGGGCTTAAGCGCTGGTATCCGGTAGAGCGTTCCGAGGATCCAGTCAGCAACGCCAAGCGTCCTCGTATCATTAACGATGATGACGATGATGAAGAAGAGCTGTACGCGGATGAAGAGGAAGAAACCTATACAGCGGATGAAGAGGACTTCGACCTCTTTGACGAGGATCGGGAGGATATATTCTCGGAATCCGAAGATGAGAATGAAGTGGACGAGGACGTCGAGATCGAGGAAGAGGATATCGATGAAGATACGCTGGATGAGGAAGACAGCGAGGATTCGGATGATTCCGATGAAGAAGATACGGATAACGACAGCGACCGGTAAGGTCCTTCTGACAGCTGCAGACAGGAGCCCTTGGCTTATGAACAAGAGGCGCCTGTCTGCCTGTTTATAATCTGTGCTTCCTTCTCTTGACAGGGGACAAGCGACAGAGTAAACTATTGCATGGGCTTAAGATTTGCTCAACAAATAGAAGCGATTAGATAAAGTGCCCCGTGGCTACGGGTGTCACTTTTTTTATTTTTACATGCTTGTTGCAAGGGCGTTCGGCTCCTTATTTATTCAATGGTATGACCTATGCTAGTGTCTGCCGCTATAGTTAATGCGCTTACTGCGAGCGGGTTTTGCGACAGCCCGCTTTTCATTATGCGTCCTGTTTTACCAAATCCATCATCATGAAGCGAATATCGTCAAGTTTGACGGCGATAGCCGATTCTGCTTGTGGGTTATCCTATATACTAACCATGGAGCCTGGAGGGTATCATCACGTGACAAAATACATTTTCGTAACCGGCGGCGTAGTTTCATCACTGGGGAAAGGCATTACCGCTGCCTCGCTCGGCAGACTGCTCAAAAATCGGGGACTTAAGGTGACGATTCAGAAGTTCGATCCCTATATTAATGTGGACCCGGGAACAATGAGTCCTTATCAGCACGGTGAAGTGTTCGTTACCGACGACGGAGCGGAGACGGATCTCGACCTGGGACATTACGAGCGGTTCATCGATATCAACTTATCGAAGAACAGCAATGTTACTACGGGTAAGATTTATTCCACCGTTATTACAAAGGAAAGACGCGGCGAATACCTTGGCGGTACCGTTCAGGTTATCCCGCATATTACGAATGAAATCAAGGAACGGGTTTTCCGCGCTGGCAAGGAGGCCGGATCGGATGTCGTTATCACCGAAATCGGCGGCACGGTGGGTGATATCGAGAGCCTGCCATTCCTGGAAGCGATCCGCCAGATCAAGAGTGATATCGGTCGCGACAATGTTATGTATGTCCATGTCACGCTGATCCCTTACATTAAAGCCGCAGGCGAAGTGAAAACGAAGCCTACTCAGCACAGCGTTAAGGAACTTCGGAGCATCGGTATTCAGCCGAACATCATAGTATGCCGTACGGAATATCCGCTCGCCGAGGATATGAAGCGTAAGATTGCACAGTTCTGCGACGTGGATGCGGATGCCGTTGTAGAATGCCGCGATGCGTCCAACCTGTATGAAGTGCCGCTTAACCTGCGTGAGCAGGGGCTGGATGACATTGTCGTCAACCATCTCAAGCTGACTACGACTCCACCGGACATGACGGAGTGGGAAAGCCTTGTTAAACGGGTTAAATCGCTTAAGAAGACGACAGAGATTGCCATCGTAGGTAAGTATGTCGCGCTCCATGATGCTTACTTGAGTATCGTTGAATCGCTGGGTCATGCAGGTATTGATGCCGATTCCGAGGTTCAGATCCGCTGGGTTAACGCGGAAGAGGTAACCTCCGATAACGTTGCGGACAAGCTGCACGGCGTAAACGGCATTCTCGTACCGGGAGGCTTTGGCGACCGGGGAATTGAAGGCAAGATTAACGCCATCCGTTATGCCCGTGAGCAGAAGGTGCCATTCTTCGGTATTTGCCTGGGTATGCAGGTTGCTGTTATTGAATATGCCCGCAGTATTGCCGGACTTGCTGATGCCAACAGCTCGGAGATTGATCCTTCCACTCCGTATCCGGTTATTGACCTGCTTCCGGAACAGAAGGATATTGAAGACCTTGGCGGTACAATGCGTCTAGGCCTGTATCCTTGCAAAATCGTTCCAGGTTCGAAAGCAGCTGCCGCTTATGGAGACGGACTGGTCTATGAGCGCCATCGTCACCGGTATGAATTTAATAATGAGTACCGCGAGCAGATTGAACAGCACGGTATGCGCATTACAGGCACATCGCCGGATGGCCGCCTAGTCGAAATGGTGGAGCTGGAGGATCATCCGTGGTTCCTTGCAGTGCAGTATCATCCGGAATTCACATCGCGTCCAAACCGCCCGCAGCCGCTGTTCCGTGATTTTGTCCGCGCATCGCTGGCATTTGCAGAGAAATAAGATAAACGCGTTAAGAAAAGGACTTTTTTTCCAAAGTTGCAGGATTATAAATGCCAATCGCGAATATGTACCCATCAGGATATGAGTTGTCCAAACGGCTTTTGGGCTGTGCTCAGTGTGGGAGGTTTTTTCGTTGGATAATAATAAAGTATTAATTGTTGACGATTAGAACGGGATTCGGATTTTGCTTATGGAAGTGTTCAGCAGTGAAGGGTACACAACCTTTCAAGCTTCCAATGGGAAGCTGGCTCTGGAAATCGTCCGCAACGAATCCCCGGACCTTGTCCTGCTGGACATGAAGATACCGGGTATGGACGGACTGGAAATCCTGAAGCATGTGAAGGCTATTAACCGTGATATCAAGGTCATCATGATGACGGCCTACGGCGAGCTTGACATGATTAAGGAAGCGACCGAGCTGGGTGCTTTGATGCACTTCACGAAGCCATTTGATATTGATGAAATGAGAATGGCCGTGAATATGCAGCTCCGTGGTGGCGAGTCAAATAATCGTTATGCAATCGGGTCCTGACCAGGACCCGTTTTTTCTTGTCCTGATTGCGGAATGCTTATGTTAGCGTATACGGATGGGCAGATGGTTTTTAGCACTATTTGTACATTAGAAAGGTCATTACCACAACCTGTCCCAGTGTGGTATAATATCTCAGGATGACAAGACGGAGCGGGCTTGAACAGCCGAGAACCAAGTGCATGCACGAACGCAATCCGTGAGGTATTGAGCGGCGATTGCGGTGTTTGCGATCTACGCAAATACCTGTCACCGGCCCGGAGCGCGATGATCAATCGTGGCTCAGGAGACAATCCGTCTGTTCGGCAGCAGCAACCAGGCTTAATACCGGAGCAATGTGCTTAAACCGCCCCGCTTCGGAAGATCTGCAGTGTGTTAAGGGTTATCGTAATTACACTGCCTGATCGGCGAAGCCCGGCGTTTTTTGCTTTTTTCCGAATGGGAGGATATAGGGGAGACAATGGAAAAACTGATGATCCGCGGCGGCCGTCCGCTGCGCGGTACGGTCCAGATCAGCGGAGCAAAGAACAGCGCCGTCGCGCTGCTTCCAGCATCGCTGCTGGCCGAAAGTGAAGTTGTGCTTGATAATTTGCCACACTTGAGTGATGTTGCCGTCTATTCCGAAATACTGCAGGAGCTTGGCGGGCAAGTGACGTGGAAGGGCGATTCCATGGTCATTGATCCTTCCAATCTTCGTTCCTTACCGATGCCTAACGGCAAAGTGAAGATGCTGCGAGCGTCTTATTATTTGATGGGTGCCCTGCTCGGGCGGTTTGGCGAAGCAACGATTGGTCTGCCTGGCGGCTGTAATTTTGAACCCCGGCCGATAGACCAGCATATTAAAGGATTTGAAGCCTTGGGAGCCGTCGTGACGAACGACCATGGTTCTATTCATATATCTGCAAAGCAGCTCAGGGGCGCGAAGATCTACCTGGATGTGGTCAGTGTTGGAGCTACGATTAATATTATGCTGGCGGCATCACGGGCCAAAGGTTCAACAGTGATCGAAAACGCGGCAAAAGAGCCTGAAATTATAGATGTAGCAACACTTCTTAATGCGATGGGCGCCAAGATTAAGGGAGCGGGCACTGAAACGATCCGGATTGAAGGGGTAGATAGCTTGAGCGGCTGCCGGCATTCTATTATCCCGGACCGCATTCAAGCGGCGACTTATATGATGATGGCAGCAGCGACCCGCGGCGATGTCTTGATCGACAACGTAATTCCGAAGCATCTGGAGGCTGTTACGGCCAAGCTTCAGGAGATGGGTGTGCATGTCCATGAGATGGATGAATCCATCCGAATTATTGGGCAGCCGCAGTATGAAGCCGTGGATGTAAAAGCCCTGGTCTATCCTGGATTTGCTACAGATATGCAGTCACCGATGACGAGCCTGTTAACACAGGCCAATGGAGTGAGCATACTGACGGACCATGTCTACAGCAACCGTTTCAAGCATGTGCCGGAACTGATGCGAATGGGCGCGAAAATCCGGGTGGAGACGCGTTCGGCCATTATCGAAGGCGGCAAGCTGGTTGCAGCCAAGGTACGGGCCGCTGATCTACGTGCGGGCGCATCTCTTGTAGTCGCTGGTCTTACAGTCGAAGATGGCGTAACAGAGATTACAGGAGTGGAATACATCGACCGCGGCTACGACCATCTGGTAGATAACCTTCGCAGGCTGGGTGCTGATGTTTGGCGCGAGCATTAATCGCGTAATAATAAATAATGACAGGCTGCGGCCTGTATGCGACATCCTGTAGCCGCGGGGTTATCTATTACGGTGCAGCCTTGCACTGAATAGATAACCGTTTTTTCGGCAAAGCTGGATGAAAAACTGAATAAAGGGTGAGAATATGGCAGATCTTCAGATCTCCGATCTGGAAGAATTGAAGCTTACGGACTTATACAAGCTGGCTAAGCAGTATCAGATTCCCTACTACGGAACATTGAAGAAGAAGGAACTGATCTTTGCTATTCTTCGGGCTCAGGCCGAACAGAGCGGACTTATGTTTATGCAGGGCGTTCTTGAAATTTTGCCGGAAGGATTTGGTTTTCTTAGACCGATCAACTATTTGCCAAGTACAGAGGATATTTACATATCAGCCTCGCAAATACGCAAATTTGATCTTCGGACAGGTGACCTTGTTTCAGGAAAATGCAGGGCCCCCAAAGAAAATGAACGCTACTTCGGTTTGCTGCAAGTCAATGCGGTTAACGGTGAAAGCCCTGAGTTGGCAGCTGAAAGACTGCATTTCCCTGCATTAACCCCTCTATATCCACAGAAGAAGCTTGTACTTGAAACTTCCCCGACGCATTTATCGACACGGATCCTGGATTTGCTAGCACCGGTCGGACTGGGACAGCGTGGTCTTGTTGTAGCGCCGCCCAAAGCCGGTAAAACACTGTTATTGAAAGAAATCGCCAACAGTATTTCTTCCAATCATCCGGATATTGAGCTGTTCGTGCTGTTAATCGACGAACGTCCGGAGGAAGTGACCGATATGCAGCGATCTGTAAAAGGGGAGGTTGTGGCATCGACCTTCGATGAGCTTCCGGAGAATCATATCAAGGTGGCCGAGCTGGTTCTCGAGCGTGCTCTGCGTCTTGTAGAGCACAAGAAGGATGTTGTAATTTTGCTTGATAGCATTACACGTCTGGCGCGTGCCTATAACCTGGTCATTCCTCCTTCGGGGCGTACCCTCAGCGGCGGTATTGATCCGGCGGCCTTCCATAGACCGAAGCGCTTCTTCGGTTCGGCGCGTAACGTGGAAGAAGGCGGAAGCCTGACCATACTGGCAACGGCCTTGATCGACACCGGTTCGCGTATGGACGACATCATTTATGAAGAATTTAAAGGCACAGGCAATATGGAGCTTGTTCTTGACCGCAGGCTGGCTGAGCGGCGTATATTCCCTGCGCTTGATATTCGGCGTTCGGGTACACGCCGTGAAGAGATGCTGCTGACCAAGGAGGAGCTGGACAAAGTATGGGCAATACGGAAGAGCATGAACGACTCTACCGAATTTGTTGACAGCTTCCTGAAGAAATTAAGGGACAGCAAGACGAATGCCGAGTTCCTCGATTCCCTGGATACCTCCGCGGTGCAAGGTTCTGGTCCTTCCTCTTCATCAGGCGGGAGCGCTTCTTCCGGAACAGGAGCAGGGCGGCGGACAGTCCGCTCATAGAGCACTGAGCTATAGATGGCAAGGATGGAGGAAACATCATGAATCTCGTATATGCCGACGAACAAGGTAATGTGTTCGACCATCCTGAATGGGTCGGACTGGGACGCAGTGGCGATATGGTTGTGGAGCTGATGGAGGATGAGCTGATTCCGCTGCCGGATGGGGCAACCTTGGTTGGGCTGCCATTTACCAGGCCGGTCGGAATCAATCCGGAAACCGGGAACATGCAGGTTCTGCCGGGAAATGTGCAAGCGGTTGGGGCCCTGCTCCCGCAAGGTTATACACGACTTAGCATCCCCGGCTACGTCAAGTCGGATAAGGAGCAGAAGCTGCCGCTCTTCGGTTATTCTGCTGTCGTCTGGAAGGACGATAATTTTTATGTGGCTGCGCGGAGAAGCGATGATCCCGAAAGATGGAATCCGCTTAACTGTGACCGTAGTGAACTGGAGCTGAAGGTTGATTCTCTGCTTGCCAAATATCCGGACAACCGCTTATATCAGCATCTGTCTCATTGTGCGCTGGGTTATGAATGCCTGACGGCCTCTAATACCTTCCTGCAGCGCTGGGAAGGAGCGGTACCGGTCTCGTATTCCTGTAACGCAGGGTGCTTTGGCTGTATTTCTGAACAGCCGGATGACAGCGGGTTTCCCGCTCCCCAGACGCGGATGAACTTTAAGCCGACTGTAGATGAGATTGTTCAGATTATGCTGGAGCATCTGCAGACGCCGGAGTCTATCATTAGCTTCGGCCAAGGCTGCGAAGGAGAGCCGTCTACCCAAGCAAAGATTATTGTTGAAGCTATGCGTAAAGTCCGGGAAACGACATCAATGGGCTTCATTAATATCAATACAAATGCTGGTTTAACCGATCATATCCGGGCTATAGTGGACGCGGGCCTTGATTTAATGCGTGTGAGTACGATCAGTGCGCTGGATGATCACTACAATGCTTATTATAAGCCGCGCGGGTACACGTTGAAGAATGTCGAGAAATCGCTGCGTTATGCAGCTGATAAGGGTGTATATACGTCCATTAACTATCTGATTTTTCCTGGTGTTACCGACCGGGAGGAAGAAATGGAAGCGATGATTGACTTTGTGAAGCGAACTGGTCTGCGTCTGATCCAGATGCGTAACTTGAACATTGATCCGGAGAGCTACCTGGAGCTCATTCCGAAAGCGCAGGGTGACATATATGGGATGAAGCAGATGATCGAAATCTTCGAGCAGGAGCTTCCTGATGTGGTGATCGGCTCTTATACGCATGTCCCGCCAGCCCGCGTTCGTTAAGAGAACGGCAGGATTTAGAAGCAGAAGAAGGCCGAAAATTACAGTTGCACGTTCTGCAATGGCCATGCTATACTCTTCTTACGTGTCAATTTAAACTCTGGGCCCGACTGTTGGCTCAGGGCAGAAAGAGGTGAACGAGATGAAACAAGCTATTCATCCGACCTACCACGTCACCACTGTAACTTGTGCTTGCGGCAACAGCTTCGAGACGGGTTCGATTAAACCGAACCTTCGCGTCGAGATTTGCTCTGCCTGCCACCCGTTCTTTACAGGGAAGCAGAAGTTCTTGGATGCCGGCGGCCGTGTCGACAAATTCAAAAAGAAATACGGTATCTAATAATGAAATCTGCCGCTATTTGGCAGAATACAAGAACCTCCCTAAGCCATCCTATGGTTATAAGGGAGGTTTTTTTATGGACATTCGCTGGAAGCTGATTTTCCGCCGGAAACGCTGGCGCCTCATATGGATTTCCGCCCTTGCAGTGATGCTGACGGCGGGTTGTGCCGGACAGCCCAGGGGTGTTAGAAGTTATGGGCATGACGGCTATATGGGGATATCATCCAGTAATCCCAACATGCCTATTACAGGAACGGCTTGGAGCTACCGGGATGATACCAAGTTTGTTGGTGAGCTGCTCTCCACTCTTAAGGGCGTCAGACACTCAAGGGTGTCTTTTGAAGGTGCGGTGATGAGGGTGGCGCTGCAGCTTGACAATGCCATGAGCCGGGAAGAAGCGGCCCGGATAACCGTTCAGGCTGAAGAGCTGCTTGATTATAATTTTCCGCGTTATGATGTCGAGGTAACAACGAATCAGTAATGGATACAGAGGCAAGTTCTTCCCCGGGTTGCGCTATGGGACAGAATCCGCTATACTAGGTTCTACCGTGCTAGACGGGGAGGTAGCGGTGCCCTGTAACTCGCAATCCGCTGTAGCGAGGTTGAATTCCTGTTAGAGGTTGTGCGATGCAAGGCTGGCGTCTGTGAAGCGTGTTGACGGTCGGGTCCTCCGCAATGGGCGCCTGTGAATCTGGTCAGGTCCGGAAGGAAGCAGCCATAAGCAGGTTAGCCCATGTGCCGGAGGGGTGCCTGGCCCGAGCGTGGATCAGAAGTGCCGCTTGGATCGCATACATCGAAGACAGGTGCACGGTTTAACCTTTTTACCTTCTTATAGAAGAGACACACCTCTTGAGCGCATGAAGTGCGGCAGGAGGTGTTTTTGTTATGATCGCATGATCTATCGTTTTTTTATAAGATTGAATTGGTGTATAATGAATAAATAGTTCGCCTTCGAGGTTGAAGGCAGTGAAAGGAAAGGTCAGCGTGTCCCATATCGCATTATATCGTGCCTGGCGGCCGCAGACGTTCCAAGACATGGTTGGCCAGCAGCATGTTATCCAAACTTTGCAGAATGCTATCCGGGAAGACCGGATCTCGCATGCATACTTGTTTAACGGCCCGCGAGGAACGGGTAAAACAAGTGCGGCCAAAATCATGGCTAAGGCCGTAAACTGTGAACAGGGGCCAACCACTCAGCCTTGTAATGAATGTGATGCCTGCACAGGCATAACATCAGGCTCTATAATGGATGTGGTAGAGATAGATGCCGCGTCCAACCGGGGGATTGATGAGATCCGGGATATACGGGATAAGGTGCGGTATGCGCCAACCGAGGTCCGGTATAAGGTTTATATAATAGATGAAGTGCACATGCTCACCTCGGAAGCGTTCAACGCGCTTCTGAAGACGCTTGAAGAACCGCCAGGGCATGTTATATTTATATTAGCGACTACAGAACCCCATAAGCTGCCGGCGACGATTATATCGCGCTGTCAGCGGTTTGATTTTCGCCAGGTATCCCTGCACGAACAGACGGACAGGCTGAAACGCATATGTGAAGAAGAGAGTATAGCTGCAGATGAGGATGCTCTGGCTTATATAGCACGGTTATCTGGCGGTGGCATGCGTGATGCGATCAGTTTATTGGAGCAGGTTGCAGCCTTTGCGGGTGAGCGTGTTACCCTCGAAGAGGCTGTGGATGTAACCGGAGGCATGGTAGCTGAGCATTTTGCTGAGCTAGCGGAAGCCATCCGCGATAGGGATGTCGCCGGTATTATGGCTTTGATTGAACGGCTAATGCAGGCGGGTAAGAGTGCTGATAAGTGCATGGAGAATCTGATCTATTATTTCAGGGATCTGCTGCTGCTTAAGCTAGTACCCGGAAGTGCAACAGGGACGGAACGGATTGTGGACCCGGAGCGCTTCAAGGCAATGGCGGAGGCCTTTTCCAAGGAACGCTTATTTGAAATGATTGATGTCCTGAACCGCTATCAGAATGATATGCGCCATGCCGCACAGCCCCAGACATTGTTTGAAGTGGCCTTGCTTAAGATCTGTACCCTCCCGGATAGCGCGTCTAGGAACAGTGAGCCCCCACAAGTGGCTGCCGGGTCAGGTGCCGCAGCAGGTTCTGCGTCAGAGGGCCCAGAGGTCGTGCGCCTGCGCCAACGGATCGAATCGCTTGAACAGCAGCTGGAGAAGTTGATGAAGGCAGGTGCAGGAGGCCTTGCAGCTGCAGCGAATACAGCTCCGGCTGCATCAGGCGGCAACGCAAGGGGCCGAAATGCAAGCGGATCCTTTGGAAGCCGAAGCGGAGGCGGGAGCCAGCTTGGTATTGCCAAGGTGAAGCTGGATCCTTTTGTTGCTGCGAAGGGAACGGACGAAACCAGACAGATTCTGGCGAAATGGGCAGAGATGCTGCAAAGAGTAAAGGATGCCAAAATCTCCGTCCATGCCTGGCTGATCGACGGGGAGCCGGTAGCTGTGTGGGATAATCAGGTGCTTATTGCCTTCAAGAATACAATGCACCGGGAAACAACGGAAAGACCGGCAAACCGGGAGATTATTGAAGGTGTTATGCAGGACTTGTTCGGCCGGCCGATCCGGTTCGTAACTGTTATGCAGAAGGAATGGCAGGCAGCTGAAGGCGCGCCTTCGGCAGCGGCCGAAATGCTAGAGCTTGGCCAAGAGTCCGGGGAGCAGAATACTGATGGGAAACCTCCATGGGTGGAGGAAGCTCTACAGATGTTCGGCGAGGACCTGGTTGTTATTGTGGACAATAATAAGAGTTAAGACGGCAATTAAATTACAAGAAGGAGAGAAGACCATGAACAATATGAACCAGATGATGAAGCAAGTTAAGAAGATGCAGGAGCAAATGATGAAGGCGCAGGAAGAGCTCGCCGAGAAAACAATCGAAGGAACTGCAGGCGGCGGAGTTGTATCCGTACAGGTGAATGGACATAAGAAACTGCTTAGTGTAACGATTAAACCGGAAGCGGTAGATCCGGATGATATCGAAATGCTGCAGGATCTGGTTTTGACAGCTGTTAACGATGCCATTACAAAAGCGGATGAACTCGCCAATAAAGATATGAGCAAATTTACGGGCGGTATGAAAATACCAGGACTTTTCTAGAAGGAGCTAAAACCTTTTGTATTATCCCGAGCCGATCGCCAAATTGATCGAATCTTTCTCCAGGCTGCCGGGCATCGGGCCTAAGACTGCTGCCCGGCTTGCTTTTCATGTTCTCCGGATGCAGGAGGATGATGTTATTGATTTTGCCAAAGCGCTAGTCAGTGTAAAGCGTAATCTGCATTACTGCTCGGTTTGCTGTAACATTACCGATGTAGACCCCTGCAGGATCTGTCAGGACAAGTCCAGAGACCAGTCGGTTATCTGTGTTGTTCAGGAAGCGAAGGACCTCATTGCCATGGAACGGACCAAGGAGTTTGACGGTCTCTATCATGTCCTTCAGGGTGCAATTTCACCTATGGAAGGCATCGGACCTGAAGAAATTCGTATTGCTGAGCTGCTAAGAAGACTGGAAGACGAGCGGGTGCAGGAGCTTATACTTGCCACCAACCCGAATATAGAGGGTGAAGCGACATCCATGTATCTGTCCAGGCTCGTAAAGCCGTTCGGAATCAAGGTAACCAGAATTGCCCATGGCCTGCCTGTTGGCGGCGATCTGGAGTATGCGGATGAGGTGACACTGTCCAAAGCGCTGGAAGGCAGAAGAGAACTCAGTTGATTCGCTTGCAAACTATTGTTGTACACCTATTCAGATAGGATAAAGCCTCCGGTATGGAGGCTTTTTTGCTGTTGCGGGATACCATAATAGGTTCTAAGTTTGTCCCCTCGTTTATATGATGGTAATAGAGGTTCTCGGTTGGGAGCGGTTTACCGCGCTTAGGATGGATCCCCTAGGAGGTGGAGCTTAGTGGCATGGTGGAATGCATGGCTATCAGGTTGGTTCAGACTATGGGGCAGAGACTATCTGGTTGCAGACCGGGCAATTGAGGCGGAGACACGAACATCGTTGAATAAGCTGGTGGAAGAAATCCGGGAAGCTCATCGCGATTGGGAGAATGCCCGCAGACATTTTGAATATGCTTCTGGAAAAGATCAGATTGACTACGCTATCTATGCAATTGAAGCGGCGGAGAAGCGATACGAAATGCTGCTGCGGCATGCGAAGAACCTGCAGGTTGATTGGAAGGTTCGTCAGCAGGAGGCTGATGTGGGGTGAAGCTCATGTGGGCTTTAATATTGGGGATATCTATACTTGGTTTGGTTATTGTAATTGTGAGGAACAGATTATCAATTCGGCTGCTCAAACAGTTTGTACTGCATCTGGCAGCGGCTGCTCTCGTTATTTATGCGTTTAACTACTCTGGTTGGGTTGCTGATTTACATATTCCATTGAATGCGGTAACGATTGCTGCAATTGTCATGCTCGGCATTCCAGGCGTGCTTATGATAATCGGGCTGCAGTGGACGATCCTCTAATAGAAGAGCGATGCAGGTATTAATGCGGCTACAGGTCTAATGTTGATTGAATGATTCTTCGCTAAAAGCGCCTCTGGCGCTTTTTTTTGATGTGATATCAATTAGATCTCACATAATCTTTGAACAGCTTGGAGAAGCATATTAAGTTTTTCTGCCTAATTAGTTGACTTTAAATGTTGATATATGATACATTATATCTCGCGCCTGATGAGGGCAAGTGAACAGATAATTCACAGGAAATAAAAAGCACTTGCACACAGGAAAGCGATTGTGATATATTATAAAAGTCGCCGCTGTGAGGCGGACGACACAAGAGAAGAAGGCGAAGAGTTAAGAGAGCCTTCGGAATTGTTCTTTGAAAACTGAACAACGAGCGAACTGCCC
>NZ_JAKGAO010000025.1 GCF_021532315.1 Paenibacillus tarimensis | reverse complement strand
TGCGGCATGAAGCCGTACAGGAGGCGGTTGTTCTCGCCCGCGATGACGGAGACGGGCAGCCGTACTTGTGCGCTTATTATACGGCGGCATCGGGCGAATCTGATGCTTCGCTATCCCAGCAAGCATCAGAGGTATCCGAGCTGAGGAATTACTTGAAGGCGGCGGTGCCGGACTATATGATTCCGTCCTACTTTGTCCCGCTGGCAGCCATCCCGATGACGGGCAATGGTAAGGTGGACCGCAAGGCACTGCCAGCCCCGCAGGGCCATGTGCTGACAGGCACCCCTTATGCAGCGCCGCGGAGCGAGGTTGAAGTGGTGCTTGCGGGAATATGGCAGGATGTGCTAGGCATCAGCAGGGCTGGAATAGACGATCACTTCTTCGAATCCGGCGGTCATTCCCTGAAGGCCATGGCGCTCAGTGATGAGATATCCCGGGTGCTGGGTATCAGTCTTCCGCTGCAGGAGGTCTTCCTGCGGCCGACCATCCGGGAGCTGGCTGCCTGCATTGAGCTGCATAGAGTACGTGAGGATCAGCATGATAAGCATCAGCATCTGGTCCTGCTGAAGAAGGGGAAGGATCAGAACCGCCATATATTTATGATTCACGGAGGAAGCGGGGATGTCACCGTCTACGTCCCGCTTGTCAACCTGCTGCAGGATAACGCGAATTACTGGGGAATCCAGCTCCCGACATGGGAGCAGCCAAGCCCGAAACGTCTTTCTATTGAAGAGCTTGCAGCATCCTATGCGGGATATATGGCGGAAATTCAGCCGCATGGGCCCTATATTATTGTGGGAATGAGTCTAGGCGGCACGATCGGATACGAGGTGGCGAGACTGCTGGAAGCCAGGGGGCAGCAGGTAGAACGGTTGATATTAATTGATTCGCACGCGCCTGCTGCGGCGGATACGGCCGTGGTGGAATTCAGCCTGGAAACCGAGCTGGAGCTGGCGGGTGATCTGCTGAGCCGGATGGATGGCGTAGACGTCCTCACAGAGACTGGGCTTATGGGTTCCTGCCGCACGATGGAGGAAGTATGGAACCATGTCATTCAGACGGTCGAGCAGCATGAGCGCAGGGATGAGCTTCTGGCAGGCATTAAGCTGCTGGCGGATGAAGATATCCGCCAGACGATCCCGCAATTTGACCAGCTCAGTCTCGGCAAGCTGCTGCCTTATGTACACTTGATCCGCAGCTTGACCGCCGCGCTCACGCGATACAGCCTGCAGCCTTTGCAGCACTGCACGCCCGATCTTATCATCGCTTCTGCATCCGCCGACCTTGAGGCTGCGCGGTGGTGCGCCGGGGGCAGGGGACATGTAAGGACTTACTCTGCAGAAGGTGACCACTACTCCATATTTACAGCGCCTTATGTCGCTGGGCTCGCCGCAATAATGCAGGAGCTTATCCAAAACAAAGAGGCAGCCGGACAGCCCGTCTAATGGGTTGGGCCCGGTGTGCCATGCAGGAGGTGTCAGTCCGAATGCGCACCGCGCAGAGAACGGCCGCTTTTATCGGGTTTGCAATTCTCTACTATATTATCTGCAGTGTAATTGGCCTTGCCTATCTGGCCAACACAAGGTATGGGGGCCGGATATCGCTGGACCACTATGATGAAGTGAAAAGCTGGATTCTATTTATTTTCCCTTTAATTGCGATTATTCTCACCACAGTTACGCTTCTGCTCCTATACAAGCCCTGGAAGAAGCAGCAGGAGACGGTCGTGGACTAGTTAAAAAATCCATTGAAGGTTTGAGGTGCGTCGATAATGGCAAATCAAGCGCAGGCAGTTCTCACACGGACAGATTCGGCAAAAGCGACGGAAAAAGCGATCTGCACAGCCAAAAGCTTGTTCGAGCACAAGCTTGGCAGCAAGCTCAACCTGATGAAGGTATCGGCGCCGCTGTTTGTGGCGGGCAGCACGGGCATCAATGACAACCTGAACGGCTGGGAACGGTCCGTATCGTTCGATGCGGCGGGCTGCAAGGATATGAGTCTTGAGGTCGTCCAGTCCCTGGCCAAGTGGAAGCGGCTTGCAGCCCGCTACTATGGGCTTCAGCCGGGCGAGGGGCTCTATGCCGATATGCGCGCGATCCGCCGTGATGAAGAGCTCGGCCCGCTTCATTCGCTGCTGGTTGACCAATGGGACTGGGAGCTGGTCATAACGAAGCAGCAGCGCAGCATGGATACCTTGAAGGACAAGGTCCAGCTTATCTACGCAGCGCTTAAGGAGACGGAGTCAGAGCTTGCTGCACTTGATCCGCTGCTTCCGCCATTCCTGCCTGAGGACATCAGCTTTGTGACCTCGCAGGAGCTTGAGGACCGTTTCGGAGCGGAGACAGCGCCGAAGGAGCGCGAGCAGCTGATCGCCAGGGAGAAGGGGGCGGTCTTCCTAATGCAGGTTGGCGGCAGACTGGCTTCCGGCCAGCCGCATGACGGCCGGGCGCCGGATTATGACGACTGGCAGCTGAATGGCGACATCATTGTCTGGAACCCGGTGCTGGAAATGGCCTTCGAAATTTCCTCCATGGGCATCCGAGTCGACGAGGAGTCGCTTGTGCGGCAGCTGCAGGAGAGCGGCTGTGCGGAGCGGGCGGAGCTTCCTTTTCACCAAATGCTTCTTGGCGGGGAGCTTCCCTATACGATAGGCGGGGGCATTGGCCAGTCGAGGGTAGCTATGCTGCTGCTCCGCAAATCGCATATCGGGCAGGTGCAGATGTCGGTGTGGCCGCAGGATATGATGAACGCATGCAGGGATCAACAGATTGAGCTGCTTAATGTTATGGCTTAATACCAAAATCTATAAGGAATTGAGTGATGATAATGGAAATGTTCGAGAAGCACGAATCGAATGTCAGATCCTACTGCAGATCCTTCCCGGTGGTATTCCGCACAGCCAAAAATGCCGTCATCCAAGATGAAGCGGGCCGCAGCTATATCGATTTCTTCGCGGGAGCCGGAGCGCTTAATTACGGCCATAACAACGACTTTATCAAGAACCGCCTGCTCGCCCACCTTCAGGAGGATTATGTGACGCACGGGCTGGACATGTATACAACGGTCAAGAGAGAATTTATCAAGACCTTTGCCGACCTTGTGCTCAATCCGCGCAATCTTGATTACAAGCTGCAGTTCTGCAGCCCGACTGGCACCAACGCGGTAGAGGCGGCGTTGAAGCTGGCGCGCAGAGTGAAGGGGCGCACCAATATCTTCGCCTTTATGGGCGGGTTCCACGGCATGTCCCTCGGCAGCCTGGCAGCGACAGCCAACCTGTACTGCCGCCAGGCGGCGGGCATTCCGCTGCAGGGCGTAACGCTGATGCCGTACCCGGCCGGCGGAATAGATGGAATTGACACCATAGCCTACATGGAGCATGTGCTCAGTGATGAGAATAGCGGAATTGAGAAGCCAGCCGCCATTTTGTTTGAATCGGTGCAGGCAGAGGGCGGTGTGTACCCGGCTCCGGCCGAATGGATGATGCGCCTGCGCAAGCTGTGCGATGACCATGATATTCTGCTGATTTGCGACGACATTCAGGTCGGCTGCGGGAGGATCGGGCCGTTCTTCTCCTTCGAGCGGGCAGGCATTACACCGGATATCGTGCTGCTGTCCAAGTCAATCGGCGGGTACGGGCTGCCGCTGGCGCTTGTTCTGCTAAAGCCCGAGCTAGACATCTGGAAGCCGGGTGAGCATAACGGCACATTCCGCGGCAATCAGCTGGCGTTCACGGCGGCCACGGCTGCGCTGCAGTTCCGGGAGCAGACCGGTCTCGAGCAGGAAGTTATCCGCAAAGGCGAGATCGTGCGGGATTACTTGACCAGCATGGCGGAAGAGCTGGACGGAGAGGTGGAAATCCGCGGTCTGGGGCTGTTCTGGGGTATTGATGTAAAACATGCAGGCGGCGCCGAAGCGGCGAAACGGATAGCCGATCAATGCTTCAGCAATGGCCTCATTATGGAGAGAAGCGGACGCAACGATACGGTGCTCAAAGTCATGCCGCCGCTGACCATTGAATCTGAGCTGTTAATGGAAGGACTGCAGCTGATCAGCAAAACGATGGCAGAGGAGATAGGGTCCAAGTTCATATCTGTGGGGTAAAGGAGAGATACAATGGCTGAGATCGATGTTTTCTGTTTTCCATATGCCGGCGGCTCGGCGATGTTCTACAAGAAGTGGCCGGCGCTTCGCAGCGGGTTGGCTCTTCATCCGGTGGAGCTTGCAGGAAGGGGCAGCCGGGTGGGGGACCAGCATTACGATACACTGTCTGAAGCGGTGGACGAGGCATGTAATTACGTAGAGCTGCATAACCGGAGCGGGGTTTACGCCTTGTTCGGTCACAGCATGGGCGGGCTGCTTGCTTATGAGACGGCCTGCAGGCTTGCGGCAGCCGGTTACCGGCAGCCGGAGCATCTCTTCCTGTCCTCAACTCGCTGCCCGCAGTCGTTTAATGCACGCGAGCCTGTTGCCCATCTGTCAGACGAGGCCTTTATGGCGAAGATCATGGCCTATGGCGGAACGCCTGCAGAAGTCTTCGCAGATGAAGCGTTAAAGGCTTACGTGCTGCCGATCCTGCGCTCGGATTTCCGCCTGCTCGAGAACCATAAGACAGCGGATTATGCCCCTCTTAGCTGCCCATTTACCGTAATATACAGCACGAATGACACCGTATTACGGGAGGATGTCGAGCCTTGGATGAAGAAGACGGTTCAGGAATGCGAGTTCATCATCTATCCGGGCAATCATTTTTACATTCTCGAGCATATGGATGAAGTTTATGGCCTGATTACCGGCAAGCTCGGCGCATACCTGACTGCTAAGCCGACCGTGATGACTTGGCAGTAGTGAAATAACGCAACTTGAAGATTGGGACGAGGAGGAGCAACAGGCTGCGTCCGAGACTGCCCCGCATACCTTGAGAAGGGTATGCGGGGCTTTGTTTGGCGTATGAGATTTACTCAGTCTTTCGTTAAGCACGGGAGAAGATGACCAGCGTAATCAACAACGTACCGGTGAGTAATGAGAATAGCAGGCTCTTAACGACGCTCCCGGACCGAGGCCGGGAAGATGTGCTGCGGCATTCAAATAACCGGCGCTTCCTACTGTTGTCCACACAATCGAGCAGATCAGTCCCGCAATTATTGAAGGGAGCAGCTTGATGATTTTCCCCATGTTATCGCCTCGCTGTCTCGTTAAGTTAAGGATCGCAGTCCATAAGTAGTTAGACGCCATGGGTGAATAAAAAGTTCGGATTGGTGTCCAAGACCAGAAAAACCGGTCCTTATAGGAGCCGGTCCAGTGGGTTAGAGTCAAGCAGCTTAGGCATCACTCCGTGAAAGGGCACTCACCGCATCAATGAGACCATAACCGGAAAATTCATCCTTTCCCTTGCCAAATAGATCCTTGGACGACTTCGCGATAATCTTCGCTACTTCCCCAGGCTTGAGCGTCTTCTTTCCCTGGCGGGCAATAATGATACCGGCAAGAGCAGACACCTTTGGGGCAGCAAGAGAGGTCCCGAAGGCTTGTCCGTACCGGCCGTTCAGCGAGGTGGATACACAGGAGACACCCGGGTTCCGTTCACCTCCCGGAGCCATGACATCAATAACGTTACGCCCATAGTTGGAATAGGAAGCAAGCTGCAGCCCAAGCGTTCCGGACGAAACAACAATCATATCCTTATGGTCGGGGTTTCGGTAAGTTTTGCCGCTGGCATCTTCACCATAGAGCAGACGGGTTAACTCATTAGGATCGGATACGTCCGCACCTAGATTGCCGGCTGAATTGACGACAACGACGCCCTTTTTAATCGCATATTTCACTGCCCTGCGGAACATCTTAAGCTCGGCTCGATTGTCCTTCTCGTTCTGCTCGGGGTTCTTGACCCAGATGTAACCGCCGAGTGACAGGTTAATCACATCAACCTGGTCGTCTGCGGCTGTCATGACGGCTTCAGCGATTTCGAAGGTGCTCGCGCTGTTCAGTTGTCCAAAGACCCGGTAGGAGGCGAGCTTCAGGTCCGGACCGACCCCCATTACTCTTCCGTTAGCCGCAATCATTCCCGCTACCATGGTTCCATGTCCGCTATAATCACGGGCACTTGGCTCATTGTCTACAAAGGATTTGCCATACAGGTAGTTGCCGCTGAGGTCAGGGTGAGTGTAATCAATGCCTGTATCAACCACTGCGATTACAACAGGCTGCCCATCAACGGGCTGCCCTGTGCCGCCCCGCATCTCCCATGATGCGCCATTTCCGGTCACTTGTTTGATATCCCACTGATAGGTCTCATACAAATCATGCCCGCCATGCGCCTCTACAGCCGTTGGGCTGTCCATTTCTATGTATTCCAGCTGCTCGGGCCTGATAATACCGGGTATGCCCGCGCTTGCAACTGCCGGATGTTTCTTAATAGCAGGCAGGAACCCGGGGTTCATTGAGGAGGCTTTGACCGCTCCGAGCTTCGAATACTCTTTCTCGATAACGCCGCCTGCATTGTGTACGATTGCCCTGTAGTTGGCCGGCAGACCTTCCTCCTGTTCGAACACGACCATATATTCCGTCACGTAATGCTGCATGGCTGACAAGGAAGGGGGGAGGGACAGATTGAATAACACGACAGCTGAGAGCACGAAAATCATCCATTTTTTCATGATAACGGACCCCTTTTCATAAAAGAATGCCCCCGCGTAACCCTCTGAAGCAGGGCTGAGCGGGAGCTGCAATTAATCGTGCCTTTACTCGAAGCATTCTCCAATTATAGAACTTATGCCAAAGAAGCTGAGCAGCAGGGAGAAGGTCTCGCTGGAAGCTGTGCGGAAGGCGTCCTGCACAGCAATCTTAATCGCTTCACTTTTGCCAATGCCAAGCGATCTTGCGGTTTTATAAGAATCCCGAATTACAGTAACAACTTTATTGACACCGCCTGCGGCTTTTATGGCATCCTTTATTTTGGTAATTTTGGCAGCGGGGAAGGCAATGCCGAGCAGTGCCGTACCAATGGCGCCTACGCAGCCGAAGAAGCCTTCCGGTTGAATGGAGCCTTGATAGCCGAAATGCTTCTTCAGCCATTCCCGTGTCGCGGAATCACCCTGAGCCAGGATGTAGTCAGGAATCTGTTCGATAATGGCAAGTGCGCTTTCCAGCTGTTGGAGGGAGAAATCGTCAAAGGCATCAAAGTCTGCGAAGGCGCTGGCCGCTACAGTGGGATAGTTAGAGCCAGCTTGTACAGGAACTCCGGCAGACGTGACTACTAGGACAGCGGCAAGAAGAGCGGCGACATAGTATTTCATCCGATCAAAAGCTGCCATATTCATGAATAATACCTCCGATTTCCTCAGAATATTTCCGTCTACTTCCTGCGGACAAGTTTAATAATGAAGAGCAGGAGAACAACAAAAAAGGCAGTGATATTGATAACATCACGGACTGCTTCATTTTTGATAAAGAAATTATCGACAGTCAAAAAAATAAGAATCAACAAAACTACAATCATGTAGGGCATATCATTTTTCATTTCGTAACTCCTCTTCTGTTGAGACATAGATGTCAACCAAGTGCCTTAACTGGGGCTGGCACGCATGGATAGTCGACTACGGATCACCTCCTTGATAATCCTAGAACTAACAGTTGGTACCAATCCTGTGCGGTTAAGATTATAGCGGAACTTTAAGCGGTATATGAATAGGTCCGAAATACCTAAAATTGTAATTTAAGTATTAATGATACAGTAATAAGGTCTTTGATAATAGAGCGCTTGACCTATCTGCTCTAAATACGTCATAATGAGTATATCATATTGATATTATTGAAAAGACCAGGTGATTGATGTGCACAAGACAGAGCAAGAGAACGAGACAAGTTACAGTTCGTCCAAGTACCGGACACCCGATGGGGCGCCGGCCGACATTGTGATATTCACCATTACATCAAGTAAGCAGCAGGGTAAGAAGGCTCTGCCGGCCAGAGAACTGGAGGTCATGCTGATACAGCGCAAGAAGTGGCCGTTCGAAGGGCAGTGGGCCCTGCCTGGAGGGTTCTGCGCAGAGTCAGAAAGCATATATGAATGTGCCAGACGCGAGCTGCAGGAGGAGACGGGGATAGCTGATGTGCACATGGAATACCTGAATGTATACAGCAGGCCCGGCCGAGACCCGCGGGGCTGGATCATCTCGCATGCATTCTGTGCTCTCGTTCATGAAGACATTCTGGCGGGCCGGCGGGCTGACGATGATGCGTCCGATGTACGGCTGTTTCCGGTACAGGAGGCTCTTAAGATGGATCTTGCCTTTGATCATAGAGAGGTGTTGGCTGACGCACTGGAACGGATTAGGGAGAGGATGTTGACGACTACCATTGCCAGTGAATTTCTGCCGGAGGCATTCACGATCAGTGAGCTCTATCAGGTAATTCGCACCGTGGTGCCAGATTTTGAAGAGCCGAATTTTATACGTAAAATTACATCGACGCAGAGCCGGGAGGGGATTATCGAAGGGATGCGTGATAAGGACGGCCGTCCAATACTGTCAAACCGCTACTCTCAGCGGGCCGCTCAGCTGTACAGATTTACCGGTTATTTGCCGTCGTTGTCGATTTATCGTTAAGCCGGCTGTGGCCGGACTTTATCTTATGAGGAGCTGATGAACATGAAAGCATTAATCGTTATCGACTACACGGTGGATTTCGTGGTGGGCAAGCTGCCCTGCGGAGAGCCCGGAATTGCGATTGAACCACGTATTTCGGAGTTGACAAGAGAGTGTATTCAGGCTGGCGATTACGTCGTAATGGCTGTGGATCTGCATGATGAAGCGGATATTTTTCATCCGGAGCAGCGCCTGTTTCCGCCGCATAACATCCGGGGTTCGGAAGGCCGGTCACTTTATGGGACGCTGAATAACGTATATAAGCAGCATGAGGAACGGATTTATTGGATGGACAAGTCGCGCTATAGCGCCTTCTGCGGCACGGACCTGGATCTGCAGCTGCGTGCCCGGGGTATAACAGAGATTCATCTGGTTGGCGTATGTACTGACATCTGCGTGCTTCATACCGCTGTCGATGCGTACAATAAGGGCTACAGCATAACAGTGCATGCCGATGCGGTAGCCAGCTTTAATCAGCTGGGACATGAATGGGCCCTCGGACACTTTCAAAATACACTTGGAGCCAGGCTGATGCACGCCGGCAAAGAATACAAGGTATAAGGCAGCAACAATGTAATTATCTTTGGAAAACGAGCCGGGAGCTCCCCGGCTTATACCTACATGCATGGCAGCCAGCCGAAAGGACGATAACAGCTATGACTTATGATAACTTGGCGCTTCATACGGACAAATACCAAATTAATATGATGTACGCGCATTGGATGCAGGGAACCGGCAATGACCGTGCGGTTTTCGACGTATACTTCCGCAAGCTGCCGTTCGGTAACGGGTTTGCCGTCTTTGCCGGCTTAGAGCGGATCGTAAAGTATATTGAAAATCTGCGTTTTGAAGATGAAGACATTAGTTATCTTGGCGAGCAGGAGGAGCAGTATCAGCCGGAATTCCTGGAGAAGCTGAGAAGCTTCCGGTTTACAGGAGACCTCTATGCGGTTCCGGAAGGCACGCTTGTGTTCCCGAACGAGCCATTAATCCGGGTAGAGGCGAGCTTTTTTGAGGCTCATTTAATTGAGACAGCACTGCTAAACTTCATGAATTATCAGACACTAGTAGCGACCAAAGCGGCACGCGTGAAGCTTGTTGCTGGCGACGATATGCTGCTCGAGTTTGGGACGCGTCGGGCACAGGAAGCTGATGCGGCTATCTGGGGTGCGCGCGCCGCTTATATCGCCGGCTTTGATGCAACCTCCAACATGCGGGCTGGCAAGCTGTTCGGCATTCCGGCTAAGGGAACGCACGCTCATGCCTGGGTACAGGCACACGGCAGCGAGGAGGAAGCCTTCGACCGCTTTGTGGAGGTGCTGCCCGACCAGTCTACACTTCTTGTAGATACATATGATACGCTGAGAAGCGGTTTGCCGAACGCCATTAAGACAGCTCGGGAACTGGAGAAGCGGGGCAAGCGGTTGAACGGTATCCGTCTCGACAGCGGTGACTTGTCTTACTTATCGCACAAGGCACGTGAAATGCTGGACAAAGCAGGTTTTCCAGATGTTAAAATTTTTGCATCCAATGATCTGGACGAGAATATTATCTTCAACCTAAAGGCGCAGGGAGCCCGAATTGATGTGTGGGGTGTCGGCACGCAGCTGATTACAGCAGCGGACAATCCGGCACTCGGAGGGGTGTACAAGCTGGTAGCTCGTGAGACGGAGGAAGGGCTGATACCGGTCATCAAGATTTCGGGTAACCCGGAGAAGGTAACAACCCCCGGACTAAAGCATGTATACCGGATCATCAGTCGCGAGACGGGTAAGGCAGAGGCTGACTATATCGCGCTCAAGGAAGAGACGGATGTACAGGAAGGCAGACGGATTAAGCTGTTTGATCCTGTTCACCCCTATATTCACAAGTATGTCGAAAATTACGAGGCAAGAGAATTGCTCCTGCCTGTCTACAAGGACGGCAAACTTATAGGCAGCTTGCCGAATATGGAGGAAATTCGTACGTACCATCAAGAGCAGCTGAAGCTGTTCTGGCCGGAATATCTGCGGAAGCTCAATCCGGAATCGTATCCGGTCGATTTGAGCACGAAGTGCTGGGAGCAGAAGATGCGTATGATTGAGGAGCGGCGTGTGTAACAAAGCAGCATAGAAGCGGACGGTCGGCTGACTGTGATTAAGCCAGTTATAAGGCATTACCTGTAAGCATTCCGATACCATCGGGAAAGCTCATTGTAGTGCCTTTTTTGCAGTGACAAAAAATTACATCAGATCCATCTTCTGCGGTGTATTATAAGGCTCGAAAAAAGGTGGTTATCACATCTTTCTAATTCCATAATCATCCATTATTAACCATAAAAATGGTAACATAGACCCATGATCTTCTAAATTAGCTTGAGATATGATGAAACTGACTTCTGAGGATCTTCCAAACTGCCCTTCATTCCACTAAAGGGAGAGATAACGATCATGCATAGCAACCGTTATCGTCTGGAATACCCCCTTGGCCAAGAAACGCTGGTGATCAATACACTTAACGGTGCCATTGATGTGTTCCCGAATGAGCTCGTTCAACTGCTGCACAAGCTGCCCGAGTTGAATATGGCCGACATGACGAGGGAGCAAACAGAAGCAATCTCCTACCTCAAATCCCGCAATTATGTTTACCACTCCAAAGCTGAGGAAGAACAGCTGTTGGAGAAGGCCATGGTCTTCGCAAGAAAAACGCAAGTCATGCAGTACGTAATCTGCCCCACCTACACCTGTAACTTCCGCTGCCCCTACTGCTTTGAGAGCCACGACATTCACGACAAAATTTCTTTGCTGACAGACGAGCAGCTGGATGCGGTCTGGCAAGCCGTCGAATATTTTCATCAGGACAGCGGCCTGCAGCAGGGCATGTTCAATCTCTTCGGAGGCGAGCCGCTGTTGCCGTTTACAAGGCCGATTGTCGAGAAAATATGTGAAAAAGCCGTCGAGCTGGATTTCAAAATCGGCTGCAACACGAACGGTTTTCACCTGCATGCATTCCTGGACCTGCTTACCAGGTACCGGGACCGGCTGAAGCTGACAATCACAGTTGACGGTCCGGAGGAAATCCACGATCAAAGGCGCATCTTATCCAGCGGCAAAGGGACATTCCAGAGAATTGAGAAGAACATCGAGTCAGCGCTGGATTGCGGTATTTCCGTCCTTGTAAGAATTAATATCGATAAGACGAACATTGAGACTGTCCCCACACTGGTTGAACATTACATGGATAACGGTATGCTTGGCCGCCCCGGCTTCAAGGTTCACTTCGCTCCTGTTACGGACCATACCTGTCAGAGCACCGGAGACACGATTATGCAGGGCATCGAAATCCTTAGGCATCTGCGAAGAAACATTCCCACCATTGATGAACTGGAAAAGAAAGAGCAGGTACTGGTCGGCTCTGACATGTACCGCTACATTTATGCAGTGTCCAAACTGGACCCTGAGCTGCAGCAGAAGGCCATTCCGTTCCTGCCAAACATTGTCTTCTGTGAATCCGTCCAGGGAAGGAAAATTACCTTCGGGCCGGACAATCACATCTATGCATGCGCGGATCTTATCGGAAGACCGGAATTTAAGATTGGCGATTACTATCCTGATTTTCAGCTGAAGGAGTGGAAATGGGAAAAGTGGAAGGCGTTCAACTCGCTGACGATTCCGCAGTGCCGAGGCTGTTCGTCTGCCCCGATCTGCGGCGGAGGCTGTGCTGCGGAAGCGCTGGTCACGTACGGCAATCTTGATCAGCCGCATTGTACGCATGCAGGCGAGAAGGTGATGTCCTATCTGGATTCTATTCGTGATGATCTGATCAAGATCTAGTGAGGAGGGATTATTGTGATTGCAAGCACATACAATTCGTTCTATAAGCTTTCGGACGGCAACTATGTCATTGTCAACTCGCTGAGCGGTGCTGTGGATACAATAGAACCGGATGTAAAAGCTGTACTGGACGGGCTGAAAGCAGGCAAAGAGCTTGACTCCAATCCGGAGCTGGATGAACTGGTCGCTTATTTCACCAAGCGAGGCTACGTTTATGAGAGCCGTGAGCGGGAGTGGGAGACGCTGACGACGCTGCGCGATGAGATGAATGAGAAGCTGCAGGCCTCCTCGCTTGGCGTAGTGTTTAATGTTTGTACGACCTACATGTGCAATCTGCGCTGTCCTTACTGCTTCCAGGGGCACGACATCCATAAGATTAACCATGCGCTGTCTCAGGATGAAATAAACAAAATGTTCTATGCCATTGACCGCATTCTGGAGATGGAGCACGCACGCGGAAGGTTCCACAATGCCAAGCATACCATGCTGCTCTACGGCGGAGAACCGCTGCTGCCTACAACCAAAAAGACTGTCCATGAAGTTGTCCGCCGTGGTATCGAGGATTATGGCTTCCGCTCCTACTCCATTACCAATGGCACATTCCTGCATGAGTATCTGGATTTCTTCGAGCAGTACAAGTCGATGTGGGATTTCTTCCAGATCTCGATTGACGGTCCGAAGCATATCCATGACGAGCGCCGGATAACAGCAGGCGGGCAAGGCACCTTCGACCGTATTGTGAATAATATTGATATGGCTCTCGGACGCGGCTTCAAAATCGCGCTGCGTACGAACGTGAACAAGGACAATGTTCCCTATTTGGAGGAGTTGGCCGAATTCATTGAGTCACGCGGCTGGCATGATCACGAATTGTTTGCCTGGCAGATCTCGCCGGTTTATGATCATTTTGCTGAAAATCTGCCGAATCATATGCCCGAGCATCATCTGCTGATTGCCCTGCAGGAACAGTTTGGGGATATGCACCAATTCATGGATAAGTTCAATGCAACGCTTGGCACCGATCTTCGCATGCGTACCTCCCGGATCCGCCAGGCGATTTATTCCAAAGGGTGGTCATCCAACCCGTGTGATACCTGCAGTGCATCGGTGCCTTCGGCTGTGCCAATCTTCAAGCAGTGCAGCGCCCGCGATCACCGGTATTACACTTTCGGTTCAGAGGGCTTGATCTATGCTTGCCCGGAGACAGTCGGCCGGGAAGAGCTTGCAGTGGGCACTTTCCTTCCGGAGTACCACATTGACACGGACAAGCACAACATGTGGAGCCAGGACTTTACAACCTCCGAGCAGTGCAGCTCCTGCAGCGTCTCCATGTTTTGCGGGGGCGGATGCGCCTACTCCAACCTGATGCGCAATGGCGCCATTAACAAGCCGTACTGCAACTTCTCGCATCAGTCCATTTCGACTTACATCAAGCTTAATGAAGACAAGTTCATGACCGCTCCCGTAACGTAAGAGCAGTTTATTCTTTCCGTTATGAGAGGTGCCCCTAGCGCCTTTCATAAATAGATACTCTGAATGGAAAGGAGGTGCTCGATCATGACATTCAAGGTTCGTGCAATCAACGAGAATGAAAATCTGTGGACGAACCTGGTATCTGAGGTGGAAGAGCTGGAAAATCGCGACGAGATGACGACAACAAATGCTGTGAATCCTGAGATCACCTGGTGCATCGACTGCTGCTTCCAAATCTAGGATTTATCGCTTTCTGGCCTAAACTCCGCATTCGTGCGGAGTTTAGGTTCTATTACGGGGCGCTCACAGGAGGAGAACAGGCATGATACTCCCGAAGCTGATTCCATATCAAGCTATACCGATGGATGTATCCGAAGAAGGGGATATGTTCATACTTGCCTTCGAAAATCAATTTCAGCTTAAGGTGACCTCCCGCATGGTGCAGCTTCTACAGTATTTTGACGGCAGCCATACGCTTGAGCGGATCTGCGAACGTGTGGAGCAGGAGATGAATATGACGGTTGGAGCGGATGAACTGCTTCAGCTTATCGACAAGCAGTTGAAGCCTAAGGGAATACTGGAAGGGTATGCCGGCAAGCCTGGCCATGATTCAGCAATCATGTTCCGTACAGCTCTTATGAAGGGGACGGCCTTCAAGCGGGCGGCAGGGCCGCTTCGGGTACTGTTCGAGAAAAGGATTGCTGCGGTAAGTATGGTCTGGTTGGCAGCTGCTGTGGGCATGACGCTCATTCAGCTGCCGGACATCCGTATGGGTTCGCTGTATGAGTCGGCATCCCAGCTTGTTTTGGCATTTGCAATATTTATTCTCTCTCTGTTTCTCCACGAGCTCGGTCATATCGCAGCGGCCTTCCGCTATGGAGTCAAGCCCCGCGATGTCGGGATAGGGCTGTACATGCTGATGCCGGCTTTTTTTGTGGACTTGAGTGAGCTTTGGCAGATACCCCGTACCCAGCGGATCGTAGTTAATCTCGCGGGAATATACTTCCAGCTTCTGTTTATGGGTATCTCAGGGATTCTAGGCTGGTTAATCGGGAGTCCTGCCTTCCTGTTTGCGAATATTATGATGCTGTTGAATGTGCTGCACAATTTGAACCCGCTTCTCCGTTACGACGGATTCTGGGTGCTGACCGATTATCTCGGTATTGTGAATTTGCATCCCAGAATCAAGAAGATAACCAAATACTTCCTTCTATCGTCTATAACAAGGAGGCAACATTACAGGGCTCAATATCAGAATGTACTGTCGACTCTGAGTCAGCGCGTGCGCCGGATCTTTGCCGTCTATGCGGTACTGTATTCCATAGCCATTATTACCGTTCTGACGGTAATCGCCGCAGGGCTGGTCCGCTCCGCGGCCGCGTGGAGCGCAGGAGAGCCGGGACAAAATCAAGGCATACTGCTGGTGTTCGGCGTCATGCTGCTGCGCGTGCTCATTCTGGTATGCAGCAAAGTCAAAATTAAAAAGAGGCGAATAGGAGGAGATAATGAATTATGACGGCAGCGGCATCAATCATCCAGGTCCGTAACATCTTCAAAAGCTATGAGACGGAAGCGGGCAAAATCAACATTCTGAAGGGTGTCAATCTGCAGATACAGCCTGGCGAAGTTATCAGCATCATGGGGCCGAGCGGCAGCGGGAAATCAACACTGCTCGGCATTCTCGGCACACTCGATCAACCAACTGACGGACGCATTTTGTTTGAGAGAAAGGATGTGACGAGTCTGTCTGAGACGGACCTCGCAAGCTATCGTGCCCACAAAATCGGCTTCGTCTTTCAATCCTATAATTTGATCTCTACGATGAGTGCCCTCGAGAATGTCATGCTGCCTATGATATCCGTGAAGGGCAAAAGCCGCAGGCAGATGCAGCAGCGTGCAAAGGAGCTCCTCGCACTGGTAGGGATGCGGGATAGAATGAATCACCTCTCCAGCCAGCTCTCAGGCGGGCAGCAGCAGCGCGTGGCCATTGCCCGGGCAATAGCCAATGATCCGGTAGTTGTCATTGCTGATGAGCCGACCGGGAATCTGGACCAGAAGACCGGAACGATGATTCTGAATCTGATCTTCGATCTCCGCGACAAGCTTGGGATGAGCTTTATCCTGGCTACCCATGACCCGAATGTAGCGAGTTTATCGGACCGGGTTATTCATCTGTCTGACGGCAAGATCTTGGAAGAACACGTCAATCAGCCAAAGGGAGAGTGACTCATACATCATGCTGATATCTGCTTACCGCAGCTTAATGCGATCGTCTCTCCGCACGCTGTTTACGTTATTGACAATTGCAGTGGGTACGGCGAGTTTATATTGCATGTCCGCGATGACTCAGCTGGTGCCCGAATCGGTTAACCAGTCCAGCAGACAGGCGCTTGGTGCGGATCTGTCGGTTCAGGCTTACCTGGAGCCAACGACAATGAAGGAAATACGGGACATCATACCAGAGACTGAGCGCAGGGCAGTCACAGGCGCGTGGGTGTCGCTTTCGGCCATCCGTTCAAACCAAAAGACGTCCAATATTATCCTGAAGGGAGTCGATCCGGACGCCTATCCTTATTACGGGCGAGAGCGTTTTCCGGATATCAGGTCACTGCAGCCGGATGAGATCCTGTTATCCAGGCAGGCGGCTGAACGTTTACAGATCGAAGCGGGAGATTCGGTATCGCTGATTAACCAGCAGGACGGAACTTTAAATGAATTTCGTGTCAAGGGGCTGATTGATGGTGTCCAAGAGTCCTATACGGATAGCTCGTTTTGGGGCACCGCTTACATGTCCTATTCGAGGAGCATTGAACTGACGCGGGTTCCGCCGGGTACGGTCAACGAGGTGTATATTCAATTAAATAATCCGGCTGAATCCGCAGCGATCAAGGACAATATCCGTAAGCAGATCGCAGGCAGCAAGGTGGCGGATCTGGAGGACAAGAAGGCTGAGATGCTGGAAGGGACCAAGGGAACGATGCTGGTCATGCAGCTGTTCTCCCTGCTAGCTGTCGCGATTGCGGCGGTTACCATATTTAATACCATGACCATCAACATGGCCGGCCGTCTCAAGGATGTTGCCATTATGAAATCGGTCGGCATGCAGCGTTCAATTATTTCACGATACTTTCTGTTTGAAGCGGGCCTTCTCGGTTTTATCGGAACTATTACAGGAATTGTCATAGGAAGCATCATCGGCTACGGCATGTCGGCATATATGTCCAGGATGCTTCTTCTGCCAATGGAGTGGAAGCTTTATCTTCCCTCTGTTTTGTTTTCCTTCGTGGTGGGAATTACGGTTGCCCTGATTTCCTCCTGGTCACCCGTCTATTCCGCCATACAGGTATCACCGCTGGAGCTGCTGCGGAATTCAGGACTGGTGCATAAGCAGAGAAGACTGCCGTGGAGAACTTCTGTGAAGCTGTTTCTTGTAATCTGTGCAGAGATGGGCTTCTATTTGCACGAAACCCTGCTTGCATCTAATCAGGACGGCATCGTCTTCAAGTGGATCGCCTCCTTTGTGCTGTCCATGCTGATTCTGATTGTCTTGTTTGTCATCATGAAGCTCTTCGTGTTCGGTTACGGGCTTGTGTACCGGCTGCTGGGAAAACTTAAGACAGTGATGCCCGTAAGATGGTTCCTCCTGTTTCATAATCTGGGCTCGGATTACAAGCGCAATGCCCTGCTGACCATTACACTGTCCGTCGGAGTATTGCTTGTTGTGGCCAGTCAGCTGTTTACCGATAATCTGGTACGTGCCGTGCAGTCCCAGATGGAGAAGCAGATCAACGGGAATGTCATCATTTCGGCATCTGTCATGGAAGAGCAGGAGATGAACCGTGTTCTGGAAAGCACTCCAGGTGTCGAGCACTATGCAAGGGGATATGAGCTGAAGGGTTCGTTCGTTCGCATTAACGGAGAGGACGCTGCTGAGAGATTTGTGAAGGCGACAGCTGAGCGGAAGATCAGCTACTTAAGCACGACCGGCGTGACCATTCAGGGGGTGAACCCTACCGCAAGCGCCCGCTCCTATACTGTGAAAGAAGGCCGGGGGCTCAGTTCGGAAGATAACGGCAGGCTCTCGGCCATCCTGCGCGAGGATTACGGCAGGGATCTGAATCTTAAGCTGGGGGATCGAATAGCCGTCAGGATTAATGAAGAGACCGTCCCGCTTGAGATTGTCGGGTTCTATGAATCTGGAGTCGTGAAGAGCGAAGGGATCCGGGTGACAGAGGACACGCTGGCGGCGTACGGGTCTCCGACCCGGTTAAATTATTATGTGGAAATTTCATCAAGGGAATTTCAGGAGCATATGTCTGCTCTGAACCGCAGTCTGCCTGCATCAGCTGTCGCCTACTCGCTTAACAGCTCCATTATAGACAGCCTTCAGAAGACACTCCGCACTCAGAGTACCTTCTTCTCGGCGATGGCCCTCTTCGCATTCGTTACAGCGATCCTCATGATCGGCAACCAGGTTGTGCTGTCTCTTGTGCAGAAGAACAGGGATGTGGCCATTATGAAGACAATCGGCCTGTCCACCAGAAGGCTGCTGCGATCCATTCTATCGGAGAATCTGGTACTTGCCACGCTCTCAGGTATTATCGGATCGTTCGCAGGATTGGTGTTTGCGCTGCTTGCGCTTAGCTTGTTCGTGAAGGGCAACGTCGATCTTAATTTGACCTGGTGCATCATCGGTATTCTGCTGTCCATGCTTACAACCGCAACGGTGACGCTGATCGCCTCCCTTCAGTCGCTTGGCGCCAAGCCTTTAAATATGCTGCGGGGGAGTTAACCCTCCCCTGGAAAGGGGTTGTGAATGATGGAACTGCCGCATGCTGCAGCCGGAGTTGAAAAGCAGTTAGAACAACTGATGAGGGAAATTGCGCAAACGGCCGACCGGCTAAGCGACAACGCAGAGCTGCAGGGGAGCGCAGCGGGTGAGGGTCCGAAGGGCAAGCTGATCATCATGGGCTCGGGAATTGCATCCGTGGGTTTCACTCGGGACACAGAAATGCATATAAAGGCCGCAGACTATGTGTTTTATGTCGTAACGGATGCCGTTACGAAGATCTGGATCAAGGAGAGCCGTCCGGATGCCTACGATCTCTCCGCTCTATACAGCGACAGCAAGCCGCGTTACAGCACGTACATGCAGATGACGGAAGCTATGCTGTACTATGTGCGGCAGGGTAAAACCGTCGCTGCCATCTATTACGGGCATCCCGGCGTATTTGCCCTGTCTACCCACAGGGCAGTATCGATTGCGCGTCGGGAGGGACATCATGCCATCATGAAGCCTGGTATATCGGCGCTGGACTGTTTATGCGCTGACCTTGGCGTAGACCCCAGCTATCCAGGGATGCAGACGATGGAAGCGACGGACATGCTCCTTAGAGGGAAAGCTCCCGACACGACCATGCATGTTGTCCTGTGGCAGGTGGGGCTGGTTGGCGTTACGGGCTTTCGCCGGCGTGGTTATCTGAACCGTAATTTCAATGTGCTGGTCGAGTTTCTCCAACAGGTATACGGACGGGACTATGTCATCACCCACTATATCGCCGCTCATTATCCGACAATCCCGCCAATCATTGAGCGCTGGAAGCTCAGTGAGCTTCTGCGGCCGGATGTCCAGGCGGGTATACAGGGCTTGTCCACCTTTTATATTCCGCCGAAGGATGCTACCGAATGCTGTGTGGAAATGGCGGTGCGAATCGGGATGGCAAAGCCGGGCAGCCAGCCGTGGACCTACCCGGCCCACAAGGACATTGACCGGTATGACGAGCGGGAGGTCCAGGCGATCCGCGAATTATCGAATTTTCGGATTCCGGCCGACTACCAGCACCCGGAGCGGACGCGGGCTGCAGATTTTATGCTGGAGCTTACGCATAATCTCGAACTTCAGAAGTTATTTGAGCGTGACCCATCCGCCGCACTGTCAGGAGACAGTTTTCCGGGTCTCGGCGCTTGGGAAAGGCGGCTTCTGGCCACCAGACAGCCTAGCAATATCAGTTGTGCCGTGAAGGGGGCGGATACACCTCGTTCCCCCGGTGAACAGTGGATCATCGACCTGCTGGCTGCCTCGTCCTTAGTTGAGCTGTACAGCGGCATTCTTGAACTGTCGGAAACGGCCGCAGATCCTGAAGCTTTCCTTAAGCAGTGGCATGAAAGTCAGGGATATCCTATTTCGGTAAGTGACATTGGAGCCGCACTTCCGAATGTGGGGGCGACTCTGCTGCTCCCCTGGACAGGTGCCTATTATTGCCCGGAAAGCGACCTGACCTTGATCGTTATGAGTGACAGCCAGAAACTGTCAGATTGTCTCATCTATTTAAACAACACCCGAATCCGTAAATATTCATTTGCCAACGCTACACTGTTTTGGAGTCAAGAAGATGGTAATCCGTGTCATGGTATGCTGACGTTCAGCATGCCAGTTAGGATGACGGACCAATTTGCCAGGTTGGCTGAAGGGAAAATTTGGAGGGGAGATCACCCGCCTGAAGTAAACAATTTTATAGCGACCGAGCTCCCATGCCCTGGCCAAAATATGCATGAGAAGGAAGCCGGAATTGACAGTGGTTACGGCCAATTCGTTATTCAGCTGTATCAAGAGGGGCAATGGAGCCCATTCTATCAACTCTATGACGGAGGGAGCGCTCTTTATATAGGGAATAAGCGCATCTCAAAGCTTGACCGTTCTGGGGGGACGGTATGCTGGCTGCAAGCCGGCGGAGCGTTTGACAATGGATGCTTAACGATCTACATGGATCCGCTCACCGGACTGCCAGCAGTTTCCGGGTGCATATGGGTAGAAGGTGCCTCTATGCCGACGGCTGATAATCTTCGGGGCAGATGGGTTCCCCGCCCGCTGAGCGTCTGGGCTGGAGGGTATAAGCATATGGAGGGTCAAGGGCACGTTCCTACTCCCCTAACTGTGTCTTGTAGTTCATCTGCTACAGACGCAGCCGTGTACATAGGGGATCAATTGACAAATTACACGTTCCGTAATGGCACACTGCACGCAGTGGCACAGGATGGGACAGCAATTGAGGGCACATTTCAGCTAGCAGAGCATCAGCAGCGCTGCTTTGTGGGCGGTCTGATCCGCGGCACTGTCGAAGAACAGTTGTTATCCAGCTCACAGTCTTCACCGGAAGCTTGGTGCGGTCGCTACGGTACGATTCGCAAAAGAAAGGACGGGACATTCCTGCCCTCTTCTATTATGATTTCTATTTCTCTTGCAAGTAATTCCGATGGTCCAAAGGTGGAGTTGCTGGACAAGGACCGTTCGATAGCAATCCGTAATGTAGTATATAACCCCCAGCACCGGGGAATTGCGTGGCACGAACAATTAAATGATACGGAGTGGTCGGATTACAGTAACGCCATGATTAAGTTTCATGCTGATTATGTTACGGGCGAGCTTATGTTTGTTGGAATGTGTTGGGCAGATGGGGAAGATACACCCGGGAATGCTAATTGGCGGGGAAGCTCCTTGTGGGCGGAGTCACCGGTGTATCATATAGCGTCCGCTGATCAAGGAATGCAGCCGCATATCTGCAAGATTCTCGCTGCCGCTTCCCTCTCCGAAGGAAGTCTGCTGCCCGCAAGCTTATGGGAGCGCTGGTCTGTTACGCGCAAGACGGTTGGTTTTTGCTACGGCGCTCTGCGTGAGCGAATGTTCTTCAGTATAAAGTAATACGTTTTTTCTTACAAAAGAACCGCATTAGAGGCCTGATGGCCGGGGCGGTTCTTTTATACTTTTGTGAACCGGTTGCTGGGCAGTAATGGATGACTCTATAATAAGTCTAGGATTTATTGGAAGTTTTATCGAATGTTGAGAGAAGGAGCCGTGCCGGCAGATGAGAAAAACCTTGAATGCGGCAGAGGCAGGATGGATATTTTTATTCTCTTATGTTAGCGGAATCATTCTGTCCGGTTACCTCTTTACGGACACGGACAGGCTTCACACCGAGCTGGGGTATTTCCTGATGTACGTGGTTATTGGTCAAGTCGGTCTGAATCTTCTGCCGGCTCTTGTTTGGTGCAAGCTGAGGGGGTATAATCTGTCCTTAAACTTCAAATGGCGGAGAGTCAGCTTGAAGGTGTTAATGCTCAGTCTGGCGGTATACGCACTAAGTCAGGTGCCGATACTTTTCCTTCACCAGCTGACAGAGATCGTTTCCCTGCTTCTTGGCCGGACATATGAGATTTCTGTCTATCCAATGGCTGAACATCTTGGCGCTTTGTTCGTGCTTGTGTTATGCATTGGCATTATACCGCCAATCTGTGAGGAGCTGCTGTTCAGGGGAGCATTGCTTACCGGTTATGGGCAGAGGGGACAGTGGTTTGCTGCCGCCGTGAGCTCGCTGCTGTTCGCGCTGTTCCATGACAACCCTTACCGGCTTGCAGAGCTGTTCGCATCTGCCTAGGTATCATCTGTCATTGTCTTGTACACCCGCTCCATTATCCCCGGGCTGCTGATTCATCTGCTGACCAATATCACTTATGTGGTCACGTCCTACATCCGGGGTGGGGATATGCTTGGAGAGCTCAGTACGCCAGACGGGCCCGAAACGTGGACGGTCATTGGTACGGGTGTCCTGTCGGTTGCTGCCGGTTTAGCAGGGTGGCGGCTGCTAAGATATATACGGGGACTTGTGGAGCGGGGTCCGGCTGATGAGAGCAAGAGTGTGCCAGCTGACAGCCTAAGGCTTGGCTGGCTGATACCGGTCTTGCTTGCGGCTGTTGTGTTCGTTGTGAAACAGCTATGGATTGGAGGCCATTAATGGATATTATCGCCGTTAAGATTGGCGGCTGCCGGGGCGGCTCGGCCGCGGAGTTGGATAAGCTTGCCCGGGAGGAGCAGCTGCTGCGGGAGCGTGTGCTGCCGAAGTTTAGTCCGGCCAGACAGGGCAAGGTTGACGCCTACCGGCAGGCAGATGACCGCGTGCGGTCGATGGCGGGCGAGCTGTTGGTCCGCGTGTATGCAGCTGAGAGGTGGGCGCTGCTGGAGCTGGAGCAGCTGCGAGGCTCCAACAGTTATGGTAAACCATATTTATACGGCCGCCCGGACTGCCAGTACAATGTATCGCATTCCGGGCGGTGGGTTGCTGCTGTGTTCGGTAGTACCCCGGTGGGAATTGATGTGGAACGAATACATACGGTTAATTTGGCTATAGCGGACCGGTTCTTCTCAAGGCCGGAGGCTGAGTATCTGAGGGCTCAGCCGCTTAATCGGCAGCTGGAATGCTTTTTCGAGCTGTGGACCTTAAAGGAAAGCTATATAAAGGCAGTTGGTGCGGGAATGTCGATTCCGCTGGATTCGTTCAGCTTCACCCTGCATGAGGATGGCGATATTGAACTGCTTGCCGATCCTGGATCGGCAGCGCTGGGAAATTGGCAATTCAAACAGTATAATGTGGATCCCGGTTACAAGCTGGCAGTCTGCTCAACGGAGCTGAATTATCCCGGCAGTATTCAGATTTGGACTTTGGAGGAGCTGTTGGGACGGTTTGAACAGATCGGAGGTTGAAGGCCGTAAGGCAGGCTGACAGAATGTCCGGCAATTGTCTTTGTATCAAGCACACCATTAGGAGCAGCAGCGAAAATAGGCTTAAAGGCATCATTACGGTATTAAAGCCAGCTTTCTTAGATGAGTCTAAGGATGCTGGCTTTATCTTGTTTTCAAAAACCTGAGCAGGGGAATGATGGATTTTGTCATAAATTCTAAAGAAAGGATAAATGTGGATGATAGACTCTTGCAGCAGTACCCCTCCGTCATTAAGATTGGAGTACACAACAAGACTGACAGGTACTAATTATGGGGAGAGGGTCAATATGGCAGACAATCAAGGGCCGGTTATTAAAATGCAGGCAGGAGGCTCGGCACCAGTCATCAGCTACAGCGTTCCCGAAACGATTGCCTACACGGGCCGGAATTTCATCGAGCTGCAGCTCGGTGAAAACATTTACAGAGGCGGCAAGAGAGACGCAGCCCAGCTGGAGAGTAAGGCTTTAACTAGCAGCAGTATTGCAAATAAGAGCAAGACAGAGGAAGAGCAGCCGCTTGTATACCGCTCGATGTCAGGCGAGCTTGTGACTACCACAGTTCCGGGTAGAAGCCCTGCAGCCGCGTTCGGAAGGGCGCCGCTGCCTATACATGATGAGAACGGGCCAGTCACTCCGATGCGCCCCCGGGACGACTACGACCATGTTCCGATTCCCGACGAGCCGGCCCATGATGTTAGTGTATCGATTACATCGCCTGCTCCAGGAGGGACGATTAACGGGCCTCATACCGGCGCAACCTTCACAATAACCGGCAAAGCACATGCTTATGGAGGGACGGTAGCATCCGTACAGGTACGGGTCGGCAACCAAGCCTGGCAAACAGCGGGTCTCGGTACAGGCGGCAGCTGGACCTTGTCGAATGCGTTTGCGGATTCGCCGGGACCTGTCGTAATCCGGGCTGTCGCCACCCATGTTGACGGATATACAACGGCGGCACGTGAAATTACTGTGCATATCGCGCTGAGTGCGGAGCCGGATACCGTCCCGCCAGTGGTCAATATCACGTCTCCTGCCGGAGGATATGTGCCTGGCGGTAACGAGGAGACCACGGTAGTCGTTCGGGGTACAGCCTCCGATAACCGGGCTATTACTACGGTCGAGGTAGCGGTTAATGAAGGAGCTTACCAGGCAGCAGAGAGCGGAGACAACTGGCTGAACTGGTCCAGAACCGTCAAGCTAAGCGGCGGTACCAATACGATCCACGCACGTTGTGTGGATGCCGCCGGACTTGAAGGCAGGGCAAGCATGGTGGTAACCGTTGATGTGGAGCCGCCTTCCATCACAATTACCTCACCGAATGAGCAGGCTGAGCTGACGGGAGTGGAGCCGAATGGTGTGCTGGTTGAAGTAACCGGAACGGCATCCGATGCTAACGGGGTTCAGGCTGTAGAACTGACGATTGGACACAACCCGGTATGGGTTCCCGTTCAGCCGAAGGGCCCGGATGATTGGAGCTCATGGTCTGGGAAGTTGACGCTGACGGACCCTGGCCTGAACTTTATAACAGCCAGATGCAGAGATAAGGCCAATAACACGACAGAAGTTACAATACCGGTCAGAGTATCCATTCTGCCGGACGTCGTCTCACATTCGCGCCGGCTGTTTCTGGTGGAGAAGTATATGCTGTCGACTTATCTCGGCAGTTACGGGGCAGGGCGGGTTCTTAAGACGTTCTCTCTCCTGCCGGGCGAGAAGACGAAGATCAGCATTAAGAGCTACCAGTCCAATGAAACGAAAGCGCAGAAGGCATCAAGTATCCTGGACTCCTTCAACGCGGAGAGTGCGCAGGATTTTGAGAAATCCCTGATGGATGAACAATCCGACCAGAAGCAGTATAAGGAAAGCTTCAAGTATACGGTCGACGGCGAAGCGAAGGCCAGCTGGGGCTGGGGCAGCGCTCGAATTTCGGCATCCGTCAGCTCGGACACTAACGGAGCACGCGAGGAGTTTGCCAAGAATGTCTCCAACAGCATTCAGAAGCACGCGGCGAAGGCTTCTTCGCAGCGGGAGGTGCAGGTTAACACGAGCACCGAGGAACGCTCTCTTACATCCGAAGAAGCCACAATCAGCCGGGAAGTGGAAAATATCAATGTGAGCCGCACACTGAATTATGTATTCCGGCAGATGAACCAGGAGTATATCTCCGTCCTGCATCTGGTGGATGTGAGGGTTGGCTATTATGAAGCAGCTACAGTCGACGGCAAGGAGGCCGACTATTACCGGGAGGTGCCGCTGCCGCAGCTTAACAACCTGCTGAATGATGTTATTGCTCCTGAAGCACGCGTAGAGGTGCGCAATTCTATTCTTCATCAGCTGACGAACATATTTGATTACAAGGATCGCCATCACCGCTTCGTCGAGGAAACGCCTTTTCTGGATGAAGAGGGCAAAATTATTGAGCTGTCCAGCTATTTGCGGGTCAAGAAGGATTATGTCTCAGAGTATCATGACGATGCGACAGGCACCACCTTTAACGTGCCGGGCATTATTCTGGCCGCCAACAAATATGTGATGCGAACCGAAGGCATTGTGGTGGAAGCCCTGCTTGGTCAGGGAGAGGCGCTGGACAGCTACTCGAGAAGTTTGCAGGATGAGACTATTCGCGGACTTGAGCTTAGAAATCAGGAGCTCTACAATGAGAACCGGATGCGTTCCTACGCCCTTACCATTCTGCAGAAGCGCGACGAGCTTGCCGCCCGTCTGTATCAGATGCTCAATCAGACCGAGCCGGCCGATAAGGAAGAGGGAGATAAGCCCTCCGAGCCGCAAGACCCGTCCGGGGCATCCGGTTCTGACGCAGGAACTGCAGACTGATGAGGGGAGGATGGCAGGATGTCCGATCCGCTTAAGAACAGCGACCGCGTGCTGAACAAGTCCGCGCTTTCCATGCCCCCCGAGGCTGGATATGTAGTCTCTTTATTATTGGACCTCCGGTCGCTGCACAGTATTCTTAACGAAACCAAGGGGCTGCTTGACGGCCAGCCGGGCATGATTTTCTTCAAGCTGCATTCCGTCCATGGCCAGTATCTCTACAAGGTGGTCGCTGCAGTAGTCAAGACGGACTCGATCGATGAAGCGGTTCGGGAGGCGGAGGCTAATGTGGAAGAGTATGTCTCCGCTTCAGACCGCCTGTTCCAGACACTGAACCAGGTGCTCAATTTGAAGCTGCCGCACAGCGGCAATTTTGCCTTCGGGATCATGGCCCCGCTGCTCGCTCAGAATCGTGAATTCGTGACGGCGTTTAATGCGTATATGGACGGCTACCAAGCGATGTACACGCAGGCGCTGGAATCAGCGGAAGCCTGCTATGATGCCGGGAGGAAGATGGAGCAGGAGATGGGTGCGTTCCTGGTTGAGGTGCGCAAGAAGGTGAGCGATCTCGAGGCGGCGAACAAGGTCGACCAGCTTCTGGCAGCTGTCTACAAGAAGAAGATCGATAGGATGGATCTATCAGTCCGGATCCGTGTACAGGAAGCGCGCGGCCGGGCGGAGGGTTACGTGAAATCACTGCATGAGTCTTGGCTGGCTGTGAGCAAGGCGGGAAGACTGACCTATACGGGAAGGTAAGCTTTCGGACCCATAGTGGATATAAAATAAAGATAAGGAGCTCCCCAAGCGGGAACTCCTTATCTTATTTGTCAGCCGGTATGATGCTTGGCATGAATTCGCTTCAAATCGTCGATAGGATCATGAATCGGAAAATATTCGATGCCGACATAGCCGTTGTAGTCCATCTGCTTGATGGCGTCGAAGATGTTGTCATAATTCAGTTCCCCGATATACAGCTCGTGCCGGCCCGGGTGACCGGCTGCCTGGATGTGAGCGATGTGATGAATGTTGTTCTGCATACGGGAAATAACATGCCCCTCCATCACCTGCACATGGTAGATGTCATAGCATACCTTCACAAGCGGATGATTGATCTCCTTCACAATGTCAAGCGCCTCCTCCGAGGTGGTGAGATAGTAGCCGGAGAGCTCCAGATCCACCTTCGTATTCAGCGGCTCGATTGCCGTCGTGACACCAGCCTCCTCAAGGGCCGGAATGCAGGCATACAGCCCTTCAACCAGGCTCTTGCGCATCTCTTCGCGGGACAGATGCTCAGCCTCGAAGCCTACGGTATGTACCATGGTTGAACAGCCGAGCTGGTTGGCAGCCTCTGCGGACCGCTTGACAGCATCGACGATGGCTTCCCGGCGTGCCGGGTCCACCAGGCTTTCAAGCTTGACGACAATGGAGGCAACATTCATATCATAGTCGGTCATCAGCTGTCTGATCCGGTTCAGATCCTTGTCCTCCCAGGACCAGAATTCAATGGTCTTCAGCCCGTTTGCCGCCAATATCTCCATCGCCTCGTAGATGCTCATTCCCTGAAACAGGGTTTCCGTATTGTACGACAGCTTCATCTTATTTTCCCCCAATAGCAGTAGTGTCTAGGTAACTAATACACGCAGGGGAAGATATTTAAGCAGTAAGCGTAATTTTTAGGTGATTTCGTCTATTTCCAATATGACAGGGCAGTGGTCGCTCCCCATAATATGGGCGTCAATCTGAGCTTCACGGATAAGCGGCTTTAGGCGGTCCGATACGAGAAAATAGTCGATACGCCAACCGATGTTCCTCTCCCGGATCTTCGGCATATATGACCACCAGGTGTAAGCACCCTCACGGTCAGGGTACAGGTAGCGGAACGTATCAATAAACCCTGCATTCAGCAGCTCTGTCATTTTGCCGCGTTCCTCGGGCGTAAAGCCGGAGTTATTCACATTGGACTTGGGATTCTTAAGGTCGATTTCCTGATGGGCCACGTTAAGATCGCCGCATACGATGACGGGCTTGACCGCATCAAGTCCGAGCAGATAGGCGCGGAAGCGGTCCTCCCACTCGAGACGGTAATCAAGCCTTGCCAAATCCCGTTTGGAATTAGGCGTATAGACGGTAACCAGGTAGAAGGCCTCAAACTCAAGCGTTATAATTCTCCCTTCCGGCTCGCTGTCCTCTTCCATCCCGTAGCGGACAGACAGCGGCTTCCTCCGTGTAAACACAGCGGTTCCCGAATAGCCTTTCCGCTCGGCGTAATTCCAGTACTGGTGGTACTCGCTGCCGAAGGTCATGCAGATCTGCCCTTCCTGCAGCTTTGACTCCTGAATGCAGAAGATATCGGCATCCATTTCCTTGAAATAATCATAGAAGCCCTTGTTCACACAAGCGCGCAGACCGTTAACATTCCAGGATATAAGCTTCATGTCGTATGTTCTCCTTATGCTGGCAGTTCTAGTAATTAGACATCATAGCAATGACTCTATCGAGTTTATCACACGTGTATCGCTGACGGGTGAACCAATTATAACAGACTGCTTATCAGGTAGTACTATGTACCTGATTTTGATTAAATATATTAAACTTTTATACATTTTGCACGATAGTAATATTTGACAGAGCCCATTATACTATTGGATTGTGCGCAATAGAGTGGCGCAATGCTGTCAAATTATGATTATTGGAGGAGTAGTATACGTGAAACGCAAGATGATGCAGGTCCTACTTATTTTCAGTCTGATCATGTCAGGCAGTGCAATTGGTTGGAGCAAGGAGTCGCTGGCAGCCTCGCTGTTTAGTGACACGTTCGAGGATGGACAGGCGGATGGCTGGGAAACGCAGTACGGATCTTGGTCCGTGGTAACGGTTAAAGGCGGCTATGCTTATCAGCAATCTGCCCTAGATAAGGAAGCACGCGCATCCGCAGGCAGCACAGACTGGACGGACTACCGGGTGGAAGCTGACCTTAACGTCCTGGATTTTAACGGCTCGAACCGGGCCATGTTGGCAGGCAGATACATAGATGGCAACAATTATTATGCAGTTTCTCTTACAGGCGGTGAAAAGCTGGAGCTGCGCAAGAAGGTAAGAGGCTCCTCGACGACTCTGGTATCGAAGGATTACCCGATGTCCGAAGGCACTGCTTACCGCGTTGCTCTTGCGGCAGCTGGTTCGGAGCTTAAGGTATATATTAACGGCTCCCTGGAGCTGAGTGCTGCAGACAGTGAGCTGAAAGCGGGTCGTGTGGGATTAATTGGCTATAAGACAGCCGTACAGTTTGATAATGTGACGGTAGCGGGCGCTGGTGCTGAAGTGCCGGGAGGCTCTGAGCCGGCACCAACGCCGGAGCCAACACCAGAACCAACACCAGAACCAACACCAGAACCAACACCAGAACCAACACCGGAGCCAACACCAGCGCCTGCTCCTGTGCTGCAGTCTAACTATGACCTGACCGGATTTGCTGCAGGTACAACAGGCGGCGGGAATATCGGAGAGACGAATGCCGCTTACAAGAAGGTCTATACGGCGTCTGATTTGGCCGCCGCTCTGAAGAAGGGCTCCGGCGTCAAAGTAATCGAGATAATGAATGACCTGAATCTGGGCTGGAACGAAATTCCTTCGGCAGCCAAGACGGCTCCATTCTCTACCCATAACACGCCGCTGACGCATCCTGTACTGCTCAAGACGGGTGTTAGCAAGATTGCGATTGAAGGGTTCAACGGGCTGACCATATTCTCTACGAATGGCGCGAAGCTCAAGCACGCTTCCTTCACGATTAAACGCAGCTCAAATGTCATCATCCGCAACCTGGAGTTTGACGAGCTGTGGGAATGGGATGAAGCAACCAAGGGTGATTATGACCGCAATGACTGGGATTATATCACGGTGGAAGCATCCAGCAAGATTTGGATTGACCACTGTACATTTAACAAAGCCTACGACGGGCTAGTTGACGTAAAGAAAGGCTCGAATGGTGTGACGATCTCGTGGTCTGTATTCCGGGGCGATAATCAGAGCAGCACCGGCTGGGTGGCTCAGCAGATCAATGCGATGGAAGGCAGCCGCTCCAGCTATCCGATGTACAACTACCTGCGCAGCCTCGGTCTTAGCAAGGAGGATATCATTGCAGTAGCAGCAGGGCAGAAGAAGGGGCATCTGATTGGCGCTACCGAATTTGCGGTAGATAACGCCAATCTGGAGGTTACCTTGCACCACAATTATTACAAGGATATTCAAGACCGGATGCCGCGTCTGCGCGGGGGCAACGTGCATGTTTACAACATCGTGATGGACAGTGCGGGAACGCGTGCGTCGAAGAAACGCCTGACCTCGAAGATCAGCTCGGCTATCGCTTCGAAGGGGTATCATTTTGGCGTAACAAGCAACGGGGCAATCTCAACTGAGGGAGGCGCTTTGCTGCTGGAGAACTCGGAAATTATCGATGTAGCGTCTCCTGTGCGCAACAATCAGGCAAGTGCCAGCAACGCTGCCTACACGGGTAAAATAAAGCTCGTCAATACGATCTACACGCTGGACGGCAATACGTTCAGAGGCGGCAGTGAGGATGCCGGAAGTCCGCTATCGCCAAAGCCAGCGGCAGTTAAGGCATTCGCATGGAATGGTTTCGATACCCTTCCATATACGTACAAGGCTGAAGACCCGTCCGGCCTCAAGGCTCAGCTCACTGGCAGCAACGGTGCCGGAGCCGGACAGCTTGGCTGGAGCAAGAGCAGCTGGCAGATAACAAAGTATTAATTAGCAGTAATAATGGCCAAGCCAGCTATGTTTGATTCATAGTTGGCTTGTTTTTTTACATACAGGAAAGTATAAATTAAGGTTATCTCTAATAATAGGGGGACATTAAAGCGGCAGCAACTTATGCAAGAGGGTTTGAGTTCCTATGGTTTGTGAATCCAAAATGAAAGCTATCTTGAAGCGGAAAAAAGTCGCCTTCGCGTGTTGGGCGGCTTTTTTTTTGTTTCTTGAATTTGGCACCGATAATATTTCCGCTTGCCGGATATCTTAATATCTTAAGAATACAAAGTTGAAACTTTTTAATGGAAGAATACCCCAAACCAGGAAACCAGGGTGGATGCTATATATGCCCAGAAAAGAAAAAAAGGAGATGGAACCAGTGAAACGAATTTCACTTTTGGCAATGGCTCTTTTTATGCTGCTGACAAGCGTTTCAAATGCGGCGACCGATACTTACATAGTTCAAAAGGGAGACTCCCTTTGGAAAATTGCTGTTAAATATCAGATCGGTGTAAGTGAAATTATCAGCGCCAACCCTCAATTTAAAAATCCGAATCTGATCTATCCGGGCGACAAAGTGAACATACCAAATATTGACCAAACCAAAAATGTCGAACAGCAAGTTTTGACGATCGTGAATCAAGAGCGATCCAAAGCCGGACTCCGACCTCTGCAGATGGATTGGGAACTTCAAAGAACAGCAAGAGTCAAGTCTTGCGATATGGCGCAAAAAGGATTTTTCAGTCACCAATCACCAACTTACGGATCACCATTCGATATGATGAGAGCATTCGGTATTTCCTACCGAACCGCCGGTGAGAATATTGCCAAAGGGCAGCGATCCCCGCAAGAGGTAATGAATTCTTGGATGAATAGCAGCGGTCACCGGGCGAATATTTTAAAAGCCGAGTTCACTCATATTGGTGTCGGTTATTGCGAACGAGGCAACCACTGGACACAAATGTTTATAGGGAAATGATTGAATGATATGTTTCGATCCGGCTCTCACTTTTTGCCGCCGGGCGCCTTTCCCTGCAACCACCTGCGCTGATCCTTGGCGCAGGCTTTTTTATTTACCAATAGGCAGGTCGTGTAGCTTTTTCAGTGCCTGTCATCGTAAAATGGGAGGAGTGCATCCGCTTCTCTTACGAAATGCTTACAAAACAGGTGAAAGGCATGATAATGTTGAAAAAGTTTACGGCAAACTGGGGACTGATTCTGTCGCTTGCGCTGCCTTCCGTCATATCGTTTGCCATGATTACACTCTCGGGCACACTGAACCTGATCATTATTGGCAAGCTGGGTGCTGAGGCCATTGCTATCGTCGGTGTCGCCAACATTGTCATCTATAATGTCTGGGCGATCTTCTCGGGCATCGGGCACAGCGTCAACTATCTGGTTGCCCAGAACTTTGGGGCAGGGGATATGAAACGGGGCATTGAGAGGACCTATATCGCGCTGTATGTGACTTCTATTATGGCCGTGCTTATATTCCTTGCCGGTGCTTTCTTGTCAGGAGATGTGCTGCGTCTGATCGGCGGCGAGAACTCTCAAGGCTTGCTGGCTGGTGAGGAATATTTGCAGATCCGCTTTTATGCGATGGCATGCGGTATTCTCAACTTCGTGTTCCACGGCTTCTTCCGCGGGATTGGGGACACAAGAACGCCAATGGTGCTCTCGCTTCTCTCCAATATACTGATGATCTTCTTTACTTTCGCCTGGACTTACGGCCACTTCGGCTTTCAGGCTTACGGGCTGACCGGGGCGGGCTGGGCATTCTTCCTGGGCGAGGCGGTTGGTCTGCTGGGCTGCTTGTATGTCTATTTTATCCGCCTGCATCCGGTATATGGCACTCGTTCGAAAATCGCCTGGAACCGCAGGGAAGCCAAGCTGATTCTTCAGGAGAGCGGCAAGCTCGGGGTGCAGGAATTTTCCCTTAGCTTTGCGATGCTGCTGTTTACGATGTTCGTTGCCGTGCTTGGAGAGGTGGCTCTTGCAGCCAATGAAGTCGCGCTCAGCGTGATGGGTCTCGGCTTTATGCCGGCATTTGCCTTCGGTTCGACAGCGACGATTCTCGTCGGCCAGCGGATCGGACAGCGCAAGGCGCTTGAGGGGCGAAGGCTTGCGACCGATACGGCTGTAGTCGGCACGATGCTGCTTGTTATCATCGGAATTGTGGAGTTCTTCTTCGCCGAGCCGATTGCCCGGATCTACACGCCTGACCCGGAAGTGTATCAGCTGGCCGGCCAGCTGATTATGATATCGGCCTTCCTGCAGCTGTTCGACGGTCTGTTGAACATCTATGCGGGGGGCTTGCGGGGAACAGGAGATACCCGGTTTCTGCTGATCATTTCGTTCGTGCTTGGACTGCTTGTGTTTGTGCCGATGGCATATCTCGCTATCTTCATCTTCAAGTGGGGAAGCATCGGCGCCTGGGTTGCGCTTTACTCCTACCTCGTCCTGTTCGGACTTGCAGTTACAATCCGCTTCTACCGGACGAATTGGAGTATAGTTACGATTCGGGAATCGTGACCTTCGGCCGGACTGGTTCGAAGCAGGCTCGCAGGGGCTGCATCCCCGGCGGGCCTCTTGACCCGGCGTTTGATAATTAATATGCTTTTAAGGTTCGCTTAAGCTTGCTTTCAGCATGGGCAGGTACACTGATGGCTAATTCAGTCACCTCATTAACACTACAGCCTGTAGTTATGATGTTTCATTATCCCCGTGACTGTGGGGATAAGACGAAAAGGTACTGCAGGGGACAGTTTTTTTTATTTAACAGAACTACATAATGTAGTGTGAGATGGGGCGGCAAATCATGAGGAGGAATTATTAATGAAGAAGACAGCTTGGATCGCACTCGGGGCAGCGGTTGTGTTGGCGGGTGGCGGTTATGCGGCCTACGATTATTTTACCGGCAATCATGTGGAAGTTAGGGAGGTCATTGGTAAAGCGGATTCTGCAGCAGCTGCATCCGGTACGGCAGTGGGGGCGGAACAGCTGGATAGCGTCTGGCATTTGGCGGAGGAGTCGGAGGTGTATCTGTCGCTGCAGACATCCAAGGAACCGGTGAACATGACGTTGGGGAAGGTAGAGGGCAGCTGGACAATCAACACGGGAGATGCCAGCCAGATGAAGGGCGAGGGTAAAATAGATCTTAGCGGTGTGGATTCCGGCAATCCTACGCGGGATGATCATATCAAGGGTGACCGCTTCCTCGATACCGGCAAGTATCCGGAGGCGACCTTCGAGGCGTCAGCATTCGAGGGACTCCCGGAGCAGTGGCAGGAAGGCGTGCCTGCAGAGTTTCAGATGAAGGGCACGCTTACGGTCCGAGGCATAACGAAGGATGTTGTCTTCAACAGCAAGGCTGTTTATGAGCAGGGTCAGGTTAAGATGGAAGGCAGCACGGTTGTCACCTTTGCCGACTTCGGGATGGAGAACCCGCATCAGGTTCTGGTAGAGACCGAGAACAATGTCACGATCCAGCTCCAGCTGATTCTTGATAAGACGCAAGCCTGAGGGCAGCGGCGGCGGGATGCTGCTGTGTGAACGTTCAGGGCTTGAAGGAGCAGGCCTGCTGCACTATACTGTGTAGTGGAGGCTGACAACAATGGACATTAAATCATATAAATATGGCGAGACTGGGCTGAACCGATTCTTCGGACCTCTCGAAGCCAAAATTATGGACTACTTGTGGGACGCGGGAGAGCTCAGCATTAAGCAGGTGCAGGAACGGCTGGAACGTGATAAGGCGCTGAGCTTCAATACCGTGATGACGGTGATGAACCGGCTGGTCGATAAGGGGATTTTGCGGAAAAGAGCGCAGGGCCGGCTATCGCTGTTCCGTCCTGTTCAGACGAGAGAGGAATTCATTGGGGAGCAGTCTAGGAAGCTGACCCAGAATCTGCTGGACGAATTCGGAGGAGTCGTGATCACGCATATGATTGACGCACTTGACCATGCCGACCAGAAGCTGCTGGCGCAGCTGGAGGATAAAATCCAAAAGCTGAAGAAGGACAGCCTATGAGAGAGCAGCGCTTTCGGAAACAGAACATGCTGACCTTCGGGCTTAGCCTGGCTATCGCGCTTATCGTCTGGTTTCAAATCGGAATGTATGCGGCCCATCTCCTCTTTGGCGTTAATCTTCAGATGTTCAACGTGTTTGAATTTTGCACCAGCTTCTTCAGGCAGAATACGTTCTATTACTCGCTCGTTCTGTTCGCCGTACAGTTCTTTATCGTATATCTTGTCATTCATACCCTGCTAAGGGTGTCGCTGCAGTACAGCAGAGCCCGCCGGTTCAGAGGACGTATTGCGGCACTTTACGATGCCGGCCTGAGCAGCAGCGTCTGCAGAGCGTGCGGGTTGGATGAGGGACAGCTCATGGTCATCGGCCATGCGGAACCACTGGCCTTCACGATGAGATTTTGGAAGCCTGTCATTGTGCTCTCCAACGGGCTGCTCGATATGCTGGACCGGGATGAGCTGCAGGCGGTAGTGGAGCATGAGTCTTATCACCGGATGAAGTACGATCCGCTGCGGATCTTCCTGCTTCAGCTGATCGCACAGACGATATGGTTTATCCCGTTGACGAAGTGGGCTTACCAGAATGCGAAGATTCTGAGCGAGCTGCAGGCAGACAGCTATGCGATCCGCAAGACGGGCTCCGAATGGGGAATCGGCAGTGCGCTTCTCAAGCTCGTGCGAGTCCACGAGAGGGCTAAGTCGGCTGGGGCTGTACCGGTCATCATCTATTTTGCCAGTGCAGACGGGGCTATTAATTACCGATTGCAGCAGCTTCTGGAGCCGCAGAAGCGCATTCCGGTGAAGCTTCCAACTGTATCGCTGCTCCTGTCCTTCTATACGCTGCTGCTCTTTGTTGGCATGACAGTGCTTGTACTGGAAGGATGAATAATAGAATGGACACACTAGAAGGAAACAGACTGCAGTCTTTCGGCCGCAGTCTGTTTCTTTTGTGCACCTTATGAGAGCTGGAAAAATCCCCACATGTACATATAGATGGTGAACAGTAAGGTGACCGCAGCAAAAGCATAGTGTGCTGCGCCCGGTCTGCGCTTGCGAATATGCAGCATGATCACCCGGACGAAGAGGGCAGCCGAACAAAGTACAGGGAGGAACAGCAGCGGATAAGCCCACCAGGGAACGGTATGCACGAACAGCTCGGGTGTCGACACTGCAAACAGGAAGTAGAGGATGAACAGGATGGAGACGGCTGTTTCGGGCAAATCGGCTGCCCGTGTCTTCCGGACCCGCAGCAGATTCAGCACCCGCCGAATGATCGAAATGAGTGCTTGTATGGGATAGAGCAGAGCGCCTGCCGCAAACAGAATGAGATGCAGGGCCGGGTGGTATGAGGCAGGTTTTAGCTCATACAGCATTTTGGGGTCTGTGCTGGATGCCAGCAGCCCCTTGTCTTTGTCCAGATAAATCATGGCTGTACCCTGCTCCTGCCGAAACAGATAGGGCTCTGCTTCCACATAGCGTTCGTTATCCAAGGTGACAACCCCGTCCTCGATTACCTCCACTTTTACGGCAGACAAGTTCTGCGTAAAATTCAACGGTCCGACCAGGTGCGCCCGGCTTGGAATATAGAAGCCTTCCAGCTTGCGCAGCTCTTGTGCAGGAGTGGGATTGTTCAGCAGTTCCGTTGTCTCGTGAGCCGGGTGGTACTGATCCAGGTAAGCCTTGATAAACGCCTCAACCATCGCAACGCCGCCGCCTGAATTGGCGGCCATGAAGATGCCGGTATCTTCAGAAGGAAGCAGGTAGAGATTCGCGCTGAACCCGTCGATTTCCGCGTCGCTCCCGATGAGCCTCTGCCCATTCACATAGCGCTCCGTAAAACCGTATGCCATTCCGGGTATGCGTTCATGAAGTGTGAACTGTGTCTGATGCATAAGCTGGGCTGTCTGCTCCTTTAATATGCGGCTGCCATTCGGGGGCTTACCCTGTCCGAGATGCGCCAGGATAAATTGTGCCATATCTTCTGCGGTAGTAACGAGCGAGCCTGAGGGAATATGGTAGGTGTAGGCGTAAGGCAGCGAGTGATAGGAGCCCTTGTCATACGTGTAGCTAACGGCAAGGTCTGAACTCGCCTCGTCCACCGCAAATCCTGAATTCTCCATCTGCAGCGGACTGAAGATATGGCGGTCGACATATTCACTGTAGGGCATTGAGGCGATTCGCTCCACCAGGTAGCCTGCCAGGGACATGCCGAAGTTGCTGTAGGCCGTCTGTTCTCCGGGCTTTCGGATAGGGTCTGCCGTGTGGTGCTCAATTGCTTCCGAGAGTGTAAGCTGCCGGTTCTGATCCCGCCCAACTTCATAGATCATCTCGGGAAATCCAGCCGTGTGAGTGAGCAGGTGGTGAAAGGTGATCGGTGCATCGCGGAAATAATCGATGTCGAGATCAGGAGCATACGCCTGGATACTGGTGTGCAGATCAATCTGGCCCCGCTCGTAGAGCTGCATGACAGCCGTGGCGGTCATCAGCTTGGCCAGGGAACCGACGCGGAAGCGGGTCTCCTTTGGATCAACCGGTTTCTTGTCCTTCAAGTTAGCCAGACCATAGCCGTTCATGTAGGCGATTGTGCCGTTCTGAACGATTGAGATCACGGCGCCCGGCACATGGTAGCGTTCCATGCTGTCCTTGAAGAAGGCATCGGTGAATGACTGCAAATCCTTCCTGTCCGGCGTGGAAGCTTCCGCTTCGCAATGAACCAAGGCAAGGACAAGCAGCAGACTTACCGTCCTCCTCAGCCAGACGTTTATCATAGTTTTCAAAATCGCAAGCCTCCTATCGTGATAGTCTCTCTTTACACTGGTCAGTATAGCAGCGTACCCTTACATCTAACTGCCTCCAGCCTTAAAATTACCTTACATTGCAGGAGTTGCCGGGCTTGTCCGAGAAACATCATGTTCGAAGACTTACCAAGCGGAAAAGGATGCGGTGCGCATGAAGAAAACCATCTTGATTGCTGACGACGAACGGGAGATTGTGGAGCTGCTGAAGCTCTTTCTGGAAAAGGAGGGCTACTACATAGCTGCGGCTTATGACGGAGAGGAGGCCTGGGAGCTGCTGAACAAGCAGCTGGTCCAGCTCGCAATTATCGACATCATGATGCCGAGGCTTAACGGTCTGGAGCTGTTAAAGCGGCTGAGATTAGAGCAGAAGGTTCCGGTTATTGTCATCTCGGCGAAGAATCATGATGCGGATAAAATATTAGGCCTTCAGCTGGGGGCGGACGACTTCATCGCCAAGCCCTTCAACCCGCTTGAGGTTGTGGCGCGTGTGCAGGCACAGCTGCGCCGTGCCTATGATTTTGCCGGGTGGGGGGAGACGGACCAGCCGGATCAGCACGAGGAGCGGACGGAGGTCGGGCCGCTCGTATTGGATCATGCAGCCTGCGTACTAATCCGCAGAGGAGAGACTATCCCGCTGACCTCTCTCGAATATAAGCTTCTGAAAACGCTTATGCGGTCTCCCGGACGTATATTTACGAAGCAGCAGCTGTTTGAGCTTGTATGGGGCGAACCTTACCTGGAGGATTTCAATACCGTAATGGTACAGATTTCACGGTTAAGGGATAAGATCGAAGAACATGAGAACAAACAGACTTATATCAAGACCGTACGGGGACTAGGATATAAATTTGCGGCCAGGGCAGAGCTTGAGGTATCTGATGTCTAGCCGGAAGCTTGTTACGAGCCTAACCAAGTCCTTTGTCTTCTTCGGGTTGACCATAGGAATTATTAACGGCCTGCTCAGCTATTACATGCAGGAGTGGCTGGTCATCGGAAGGGCTTCAGAGCTAACAGCCGGTGAACTCGTCCAGCCGGATTACTGGCAGATAAGCGCTGGTCCAATTGAAGCAGCCGGGGGCCGTGTCGAGGTTCTGAATCATGACGGACAGCGTGTCATGGCGGCAGGCCGGCCGGGAGGGCAGGAGTCGTATTCACCAGAGGAGCTGCTTCAGCTGGTATCGGAAGGCAATGAATCCGGGTACCGCCATACGATCGCTTCCTTCACAGGCGAAGACGGTGAGTCCTACCGGCTGCTCGCGGTTATGCCTGCGGCGGCAAATTATGCACAGCTGCATCTTAATTTTCCGCTGCTGCTGCTGTTTGCCCTGTGTGTGGTAATTTACAGCCGCTGGACGGCCAGACGCATCACCAGGCCGCTTGAGATGATGGTGAAGGCGATCCGGCGGATACGGAGCGGGCATTACAGCGAGCGGCTGTCATTTCAGGCTAATGCTGAACTCATGCAGATTCAGGAGCACCTGAACGAGATGAGCATCAATCTGGAGCGGACAGAGCGGGAGAAGCGGGAGCTGGAGCAGAGCAGGCAGCGGATGCTGCTGGATCTGTCCCATGACCTGAAGACGCCGATTACCAATATCCAGGGGTATGCCAAGGCGCTTCAGCTGGAGATGGCCGATACGCCGGAGAAGAGGCAGCAGTATCTTGATATTATCGTTAGTAAAGCGGGCATTGTCACCTCCTTAATTGAGGATATGTTTCAGCTTGCTATACTGGACAGCCCGGACTATCCGTACGCGCCGGAAGAGGTGGATCTGGCGGAGCTGCTGCGCCAGACTGCAATCGAATATTACGACCAGTTCGAGCGCAAAGGGATCATGCTGTCGGTTAACATTCCGGAGTCCAAAGTAGTTGTCCGTATGGACCGCAAGCTGTTGTACCGTGCGGTTGCTAATCTGCTGTCCAATGCCCTTAAGCATAATGAACCGGGGACAGAAGCGGGGCTAGTGCTCGAGTTGACAGCCAACTGGGCCAGTATTCAAGTTAAGGATAATGGCGTTAAAATTCCAGATGAGGTTAAGGCGGAGCTGTTTCAGCCATTCATGCGCGGAGATAAGGTCAGGAAAAGCGGCGAGGGTACCGGGCTTGGACTGGCCATAGCCCGCAGGGCTGTGGAGCGTCATGGCGGTACACTTAACCTCCGTGAGGATGGCAGCGGCAAAACATTCGAAATCATGTTATTTTTTAACCGGCAGGCTGGGTAAGTGAGGAAGGCATTACTGAAGCTGCAGGCATGCCGTTTACATCATAATGGAAGGATCGCCTGGTGATATCTTACTGAATTAACACAATCTAAATCTCTTATTAACGGTGCGATGATCTTTCCTCCCTATACTTGCAGTAACAACTGAAGGAACCCGGGTTGAGACGATGAGAAAACCCTGTTTGAACCGATTGAGCGTTGAGCTCTCCGGCCAGACAGCGGTTTTCTCTTTTTTGTGCCCGAGCCCCGGGGAAGTTCCCTCAGTTGATTTTGTACAAGAGGGGAAGGGATTTAATGACAAGGAATGTAAGTAAGCTGTGGAGAAAAATGTCGGTATGGGCAGTCGTGCTGACGCTGCTTGTGACTCAGCTCATTCCGCAAGGGGCAGCAGACGGTGCTTCCGCCGCCGAGGCAGCTGATGCACCGCCGCTTGTCATCACGGAGATTGTGCCAAAGTCAGACGGACAGGGACAGCCTTATGAGTATGTGGAGATTTACAATACAACCAGTCAGCCCATAAGCTTGGACGGCTATCAGCTGCAGTATTTCACAAGTAATATGGAACGTCCGGCCAATCGATGGACGATTAGAGATACAACCATTCAGGCGAAGGGTTTGCTAGTTCTGTGGCTCAAAAAGTATGATTATCCGAATGTGCCGCTGACGGATTTCAATGCAGCCTATGGCACCAGCCTCCGCCAGGAGCAGGCGTATGAGGTCAAGCTTACAACGTCCGCACAGGGGCTGCACGACAGCTTGCTCCGCAAGGTGGGCATCGCCGGATCAAGCGGAGCGCTGATCAACTGGGCAATGATCAATGATGGTGCAGTAGACGGTATTACCGGCCGCAGTGTTATCTACAGTGCCGCTGGCGGTTCCGCTCAGGCTGTCAAGCTGCGGAACAACCAAATGCCAACCCCTGGTTCCCTGGTGTCTGAGCAGCTGGTTGTTCCGTCTGTACCAGCCGATCTAGTGATTACGGAGCTTATTCCCAATACAGCCAATTATGCCGGCTTTGATGCCTTCGAATTTATTGAGCTGTATAACGCCAGTCCGTATGAAGTGAATTTAAAAGGATACCGTATCGCCTCAGGCAGCTGGAATAAGACCATAACCGAGGCGTTCAAGGTGGCGCCACATAGCACGGTTGTATTCTGGACCAGAAGAGCGGAGATCGCTTCTCTTACGCTGGAGGGCTTTAACAGCTATTATTACGCTTCCTACGCGAGCAAGTATATAACGGAAGACCGGGTGATGAAGCTGGACGATATTGGAGGGCTTGTGAACAGCAGCATACAGTCGGTAACGGTATATGACCCAAGCGGAGCAGAAGCGGCTAAGGCTCGTTATACAGGCGCTGAAGTGACGGATGGAAAATCCATTGTCTACGGCTATCCGACGGACGGCACCCGTGAGATGAGACTGCTGAGAGCTGGAGAGAAGCCTACACCGGGCTGGGCGCTGGAGGAGCAGACGCCGCCGAAACGGCAGCTTGACGAGCAGGCTCCGCAGGAACCTGTGCTTTCGGCTCAGGCAGGAGCCGGCAGGGTGAATCTCGAATGGACATCCGGCGGTGAAGCCGATATCTGGGCTTATCATATTTACCGAGACGGGAAGCTGGAATATACGGTCCCGGCTGCGAAGCAGCAGTTCACGGTTTACGGTCTGACCGGCGGGGTAAGTTACGGGTTTGAGGTTTCCGCGGCGGATACATCCGGGAACGAGTCGGGGAAATCGGCAGCTGCCCGTGCGGTGCCTGCCCACCAGACGATTACGCAGCAGGAGAGGGCGGTAAACCCTTACGCAGCGGAATATGAGATGCTCTGGGACATTAGTGAGGTGGGGCCGGTTATCCCCGGGCTTGCCGAGGATATCGTACCGCAGGGACTTGCCTATGATGCGGAGCGGGGCTGGCTGATGATGGTCAGCTACTTGGATGATGGGAGACCGGGCACGCTTTCGGTCATCCGTGCTGCCGACGGTTCCCATATAAAGTCGGTTCATCTGTACAATGAAGACGGTTCGCCGTATACCGGCCATGCCGGAGGTGTAGCCGTCAGCCGCGAGCATGTATGGATTGGCTCGGAGCAGTTCCTGTATAAGATGAAGCTGGATGAAATCGTGCAGTCGGCTGATGGGGAGAATGTCCGGTTTGCGGGACGCTTCCCGGTTCCGGTAGAGGCGGCGTTCAACACCTATTCGGATGGCGTGCTGTGGGTGGGTGAGTTTTATGAAGCCAAGAGCTACCCGACCGATTCATCGCATCACCTGCGCAATCGTGACGGAAACACCAACCATGCCTGGATGCTCGGGTACAAGCTGGATGCAGTGACGGACGAGCCATCGGCAGGTGCTAATCCGGACTATATTCTGTCAATTGGCGGGAAGGTTCAGGGAGCTTCAGTCGGAGCTGACAGCATCATTCTCAGCACATCCTATGGGCGGGCGAATGACAGCATTTTGTATCGTTATGACAATCCGCTGAAGGAGACGCCGCACACAGCGGTCACGCTGAACGGAAGCCAGGTTCCGGTATGGTTCCTGGACGGCCAGTCTGCCAAGGAAACGAACAGCCGCGCGGTCATCGTACCGATGTCGGAGGGTATTACCGAGGTGGATGGTGAGCTGTATGTGCTGCTGGAATCGGGTGCTAACAAGTATCGTTATACCACAGCCTACATCATGGACCGCATGGTTAAGATCAACCTCGATCGTTGGGCGGCTTACGGGCTGAATTAATATTTACACAACCATAACATCTGCTTGATACTGGCTTGACGCTGCAACCCTATAATGGCTTTAACAGATGCATACAAATGTACGGGTTGAGATGATGAGAAAACCCTGTTTGATGACAGCCTGGCTTGTCCGCGGACATGCTAGAGGCTTCTTCGAACAGGGTTTTTGGCGTGCGCTTTTGCATCCTTCACAACGGCCCGGAACTTTTACAATACGTAAACATTTCCTCGCATCTGTTCTGATAAACAGCCTTTATAGTTAGGACTCGTAACGGGCAGGGGCAGCATCGCAGCGCGCAGGCTGGGACAAGCCGCTAGTATGTTCATGGGACAGAGTCAATCGAGCAGCGTTAACACCGGGTATCCGGGCTTCGGTAGCCAGCCGGGCCGGACGGACCCGTGTTATATACATTCGTAACATTCAAACCAAAGGAGAGTAGAGAAAACATGCGTTCAAAAATGAAGGCGATTCTGTTAGTACTCGCAAGCATCATGATCATGGCGGGCTGTTCCTCGAACACGGCGAATAATGGGGGCAGTGCGGCACCAGCCTCGAACGAGCCAGCGGCTGCCGAGAACGGCGGAGCGGCAAGCACGGACGAGAAGGTGGAGCTGACATTCTACTACCCTGTGGCCGTTGGCGGCCCGCTGACACAGATTATTGAGCAGATGGCGGCTGATTTTACGAAGGAAAATCCGAACATCACAGTCAAGCCTGTCTACACCGGCAGCTACGACGATACGATGATTAAGACACAGGCTTCCGTACAAGGCAAGACGCCGCCGGATGTAGCGGTTCTGCTGAGCACGGAGCTGTACACGCTGCTGGACATGGACGCAATCGTTCCGCTTGACGACATGATCGCTGCAGACGGCGGCGACGAATATATTAATGACTTCTACCCTGGCTTCATGGCCAATTCCCAGACGGGCGGCCAGACATGGGGGATTCCGTTCCAGCGCAGCACGATCGTTCTCTACTACAACAAGGAGGCCTTTAAGGCGGCTGGACTGGATCCGGAGAAGGCGCCACAAACCTGGGATGAGCTGGCTGACTATGCGAAGAAGCTGACGAAGGACGGCCAGTGGGGTCTTGAGATTCCGACAACCGGCTTCCAATACTGGATGTTCCAGACCTTCGCCTTGCAGAACGGCAAGAACCTGATGTCTGACGACGGCAAGCAGGTATTCTTCAATACGCCGGAGAACGTCGAAGCTCTTACATTCTGGCGTGACCTGTCCGCTGTGCACAAGGCGATGCCGGAGGGCTCGATCGAATGGGCTACTGTTCCATCCGACTTCATCGAAGGCAAGACGGCTATGATGTACCACACGACAGGCAACCTGACTAACGTCAAGAACAACGCGCAGTTCGATTTCGGCGTGAGCATTCTGCCGGCGAGCAAGCAGCACGGTACACCAACCGGCGGCGGCAACTTCTACATCTTTAAGGGTACGAGCGAAGCGAAGCAGCAGGCGGCATGGAAGTTCATTAAGTTCATGACCGAGCCGGAGCGTATGGCGCAGTGGAGTATTGATACGGGCTATGTTGCACCGCGTGAATCCGCATATGAGACGGAGAAAATGAAGGCTTACACCGCAGAGTTCCCGCAGGCGCTTGTTGCCCGCGACCAGCTGCAGTACGCATCGGCCGAGCTGTCCACCCATAACAACGGCAAGGTCGTGAAGGCGTTCAATGACAGCCTGCAATCGGTGCTGACCGGCGGCGCTGATCCGGCTGCTGCCCTGCAAAAGGCGCAGGAAGAAGCGGACAAGGTGCTCGCGCCATTTAACAAGTAAGGACGAATTTGAGGGGGGCTGCTTGTGAAGACAGCTAGACGCAACAAATTGAAGATGAACGCATTCGCTTGGATGCTGCTCTTTCCCTCCCTCATCTTTCTCATTCTGTTCACCTTCTACCCCGTGGCCGGGGCGCTCAAGACCAGCTTCTACATGGCTGACTTGAGCACGCCCCAGCCCATCTACATAGGCTTGGACAATTACAAGGGAATGATGGAAGATGACGTGTTCTGGAAAGTATTCACGAATAACATCTGGTTTGCGGTCGGGACTGTGCCGACAAGTATACTGCTGGCGCTCTTGATGGCAGTGTTCGCCAACAAGATTGTCAGGGCCAAAGGATTGGTGCGGACAGCATTCTTCTACCCGACGCTGATTCCGATGATTGCGATTGGCAACATCTGGCTGTTTATCTACACGCCGGGCTACGGTATGCTGAGCCGTTTCCTCGCAAACTTTGGCGTGGGGGATATTAACTGGCTGGGCACGCAGAGCCTTGTCATGATCGCCATGATCATCATGGTGGTATGGAAGGAAGCCGGTTATTTCATGCTGTTCTACCTGGCCGGACTGCAAAATATTTCTCAGGAAATGTATGAGTCTGCCGAAGTGGACGGCGTACCCAAGTGGAAGGTGTTCTGGCGGATCACGTTCCCGCTCTTGATGCCGACGACGCTGTTCGTCTCAATCATCGCACTGACCAATTCATTCAAGCTGGTTGACCATCTCTGGATTATGACCAAGGGCGGGCCTGACAATGCCAGTAACCTGCTGCTGTACTATGTATATGAGATGGCTTTTAAATTCTGGGATCAAGGCATGGCATCCGCGCTGACCACCGTCATGATTGCGCTGCTGCTGCTGATTGCCGCCATTCAGTTCTTCGGACTGGACCGGAAGATCCATTACCGCTAGGAGGAGTCCATACATGACGAAGAAAATCAGCTACACCCTGATGTATGCGATGGCCATCATCTGGCTTATCCCCCTCGTATGGACATTCTGGACCGCATTCCGACCGAAGAAGCTGGCGCTGTCGCCTTCGATCACGTTTGATTTTACACTCGCGAACTTCAGCCATGTCTGGCAGGGCGCACCATTCTCGACCTATTACCTGAACACGCTGCTCGTGGTAGTGGGAATCTTCACTGTGCAGTTCCTGACGGCCACTATGGCGGCGTTCGCCTTCGCGCGGATTGACTTCTGGGGTAAGCAGCTTGTCTTTGTTCTGTTCCTGGCCCAGATTATGATTCCGGCGGATATTTTGATTTTCCCAAACTATACGACCCTCCGCGATCTGTCGCTGCTCGATACGAAGCTAGGCATCATGATGCCGTACCTGGCCTCCGCCTTCGGCGTGTTCCTGCTCCGTCAGATGTTCAAGACACTGCCCTACGAGCTGGATGAGGCGGCACGGATGGAAGGATGTAGTCTGTGGCAGATTCTATGGAAAATTTATGTCCCGCTTTCGCGTCCGGCCTACATATCCTTCGGCGTTGTGTCGGTCAGCTACCACTGGAACAACTTCCTCTGGCCGCTTATCGTGACGAACTCGGTGGAAAATCGTCTGCTGACGGTTGGACTGGCGATCTTTGCGCAGTCGTTCGAGACGGGAGCGCAGTGGAGTGAAGTGACCGCGGCGACGATCATCGTCATCATACCGCTGATTATTGCGTACATGCTCTTCCAACGGCAGTTCATGAACAGCTTCATCCATTCGGGCATTAAGTAGACAGTCATGCGGAACAAGGAAGGCAGGTGCAGGATGAAAGAGAGGATCATCGCTTCAATTACAAGAGTGGAGCAGATCGAGAAGGTGCTGGCAAGCAGCGTCCGGCGGGTCAACCTGATGACCGGGGACATTACAACGCTGGCGTCCATCGTGAAGCAGCTGCATGAAGCAGACAAGCAGGTTTATGTGCATATGGAAATGGTAAACGGTCTCGGCCGCGATACATCCGCCATTCAGTACATGGCGCAGACGTTCAAGGTGGACGGTATTGTGACGACGAAGAGCAACGCAGTTGCAGCAGCACGCCATGCGGGAATTCGCAGCATTCAGCGCGTGTTCGCGATTGATACGGCAGCCGTGGAGACGGCAATCCGGATGATTCATACAAGCAAGCCCGATGAAGTGGAGCTTATGCCCGGCCTGATGCCGCGGATTATTAGAGAGGTCAAAGGCAAGGTCAGCCAGCCCTTGATCGTCGGCGGTCTGATCCGCTATGAGGAAGAGATTCAGGAAGCACTGGATAATAACGCGGACTTCGTGTCCGTCGGCCATCATCAATTCTGGTAAGACGTGAGATTGACAATCCTAAGGTGGAGACGATGAGAAAACCTTGGAGCTACCAATCAGCGCTGCGGGACAGGCTTTAGGCTGTACAGGGAAGGCATCTGGATGCTGCCTCGTACTTGTCCTTGTCGTGAAAACGGCATGCTGCATGCTGTATGCAGACCCGTACGCTGATGATGCCCGGGTTTTTTTGTCTGTTGTCTGACTTATTACATATATGTGCAGCAGGGAGAGGGAATTCATGAGTGCAATACGCCTTATTGTCAGTGATTTGGATGGAACGCTGCTGTCGCCTGACCACAGTCTGTCGAAGTCGGTCATTGATGCTGTGAAGGAATTTACATCACGGGGAGGCTTGTTTACCTTCGCAACCGGACGGCCATTCCTTACGGCAGCGGCCTTCGAGACGCAGCTGCAGCTGCAGCTGCCATATATTTTGTGCAATGGGTCGGTTCTGGCCTGTACAGGACAAATTGTGGAGAGCCAGGATTTCATGCTGGACGATTTGGCCGGACTGCTTGAGGAAGCAGATGAGCAGCTGGTGGATGTGCTGATGTTTGGGGAGGGCGGCGTCTCGGTGTTCCGGGCTTCGGAGCCGGTTGCCGCATACGAGGCCAAGGAGAAGGTTGCCTGCTCGCTCGTTGACCGTACGGCGGATAGTTCCTGGCGGATGGGAAGGGTGCAGAAGGTCATTCTGATGGGGGATATGAACGTCATCCGGCCGCTCTGGGAGCGGCATCAGCCGGGGCTGAAGCTGCAGTATTCCACCTTTCAGTCGGAGATTAATTACTGGGAGATCATCCCGCCCGGCCAGAGCAAGGGAGCCGCGCTGCGGCGGCTGGCAGAGCGGCTGGACATTCGTCCGGATGAGATTATGGCAATCGGGAATCAGATGAACGATCTCGATATGCTGCTGGCGGCAGAAATTGGTGTTGCTGTCGCGAATAGTCCGGATGAACTGAAGGCACAGGCGGACTATGTGTGTGAAGCGGGGTACGGAGACGGAGTTGTGGAGGCGCTCCGGAGGTTTTGCCTGAACTCCGGGCCTGTGACGCCTGTTGTGGAGATATAAAGTAGTGAGGAGAGGAGGCTGCTGTCATGGTAGCGGTTAGCGGCAAGGAGTTGTATTTTATCCATCTGACAGACACGCATGTGAATAAGCCGGGGCTTACACCGATGTACGGTGTGGAGGCAGCCGCCAACATGCGGCGGGTATTCGCGCATATCCGGACGCTGCCGGTCAAGCCGGCTTTCGTCGTGGTGAGCGGGGACTTGACCCATGACGGAGATGCGGAAGACTACCGGTATCTGCGGCAGCTGATGAATGAAGAGATGACTGCGCTCGGCGGCGTTCCGCTGTATCCGGCACTGGGCAACCACGACCTGCGCGGACCGTTCCGCGAAGGCTACCTCGGTGAATCGGGGGATGACCCTTACTACTACACGGTCGATATTGATGATGTCCGCTTGATCGTCCTGGATTCCCTGCTGCCGGGCGAGGTGCCGGGTCGGATAGACGAGGCGCAAATGGACTGGCTGCGCAGGGTGCTGGAAGAGCCGGCTTCCGGCGGCACGCTCATCGCGCTTCACCATCCGGCGGGCCTGACGGCAGGCGGTCTGCTGGATGAGCATCGGCTGATTAACCATGAAGAGCTGGCGGAGGCGATCGCGGGGAAGAATGTGCTAGGGCTGCTGTCTGGCCACATTCATTATCCGTTCTTCGGGAGTTTTCACGGGGTTGGGACGTTTACGGCTCCAGGCGCTTCAGTGGGCTTCGAGCCGTGCGGCGAGGAGTCGATCCGCTACGTCGACCGGATCGGCTACAATCTGTGCGTGCTAAGGGGTGGCGTGCTTCATGCCGTGCCGTTTATTTTACCGGGTGAGCAGGGACTGGTGTCGGATTTGAAGCTGTAGGGCGAGAGGAAGCTGCCCATTCTCCTGTATATGGATATTTGCCACATCTCGTTAGTTGCCTTCTGCTCCGTTTCGGTGTTTACTTATAGGAAGCATGTACAAGCAGCACACAGACAAAGCTGGCAGGCAGGTCAGGCCGGCAGACGGATAGGAGAATGCAGATGGCATACAAAATTGTGTTTTTCGACATCGACGGCACGCTGGTTAACGAGGAAAAGCAGATTCCGCAGGACACGATGGATGCGGTACATGAACTGAAGGCCAAAGGCATAGAGCCGGTTATCGCGACCGGACGCGCACCATATTTCATCAAGCCGCTGGCGGAGAGTCTCGGAATTAACTCCTACGTGACCCTCAATGGCGGTTACGCGGTTTACAAGGGCGACCCGATCTATAGAAGACTGCTGTCGCGAAGCAGCATTGAGGCACTGGTCAATGTTGCGGCTAAGCACGGCCACTCTCTTGTGTTCCAGGGTGAAAATGAATACTATACCGATGCGGAGCTGCATCCGTTCATGAAGGATTCGGTTATGTCGCTGAAGGTAGATATGCCGGGCTATGACCCGGATTACTGGAAGAGCAATGATATCTTCCAGATGTTCCTGCACTGCGAAGCAGGGGAAGAGCATCTGTATGAAGAGCTGCTGTCCGAGCTGAAGCTGATCCGATGGCATCCGCAGGCGATGGACGTGCTGCCGGCAGGCGGCTCCAAGGCTCAGGGTATCGCGGCTATGCTGGAGCTGCTTGGCATCTCCAAGGAGGAAGCGGTGGCGTTCGGCGACGGTCTGAACGATAAGGAGATGCTGGAGTACGTTGGTCTTGGCATTGCTATGGGGAACGCACATCCTGAGCTGATTCCCTATGCCGACTATGTGACCACGCATGTCGATGAAGGCGGCATCCGCAATGGCTTGATTAAGGCAGGCCTGCTGTAGGACTGGTGTTCTGCTGCGCAGGACCAAGGCTTAGTTCAGCAAGCATTTGCATGATGGTTAAGAATATCTTTACAAGACGACCTGTCCCAAGCGGCGGGTCGTTTTTTTTATATTGACAGTGCCCAAGTTTTAGCCAAACACATAGCCAAAATAGAAAAGGTCTGTTAAGATGTATACTGAACGTTCATTCAAAATACAATAGAAGAAATTGGAACTCATAAAGGAGATGGGAAAATGTCATGAGAGAGACCCATGCTGTAAATCCATTAGAAACTTTATCAATAGGTCGCGCTTTTCTAAAATACCTGATTCCTTCGCTTCTGGGCATGCTGATCATGGGAGCCAACTTTATCATCGATGGTATCATGGTCGGCAATAAACTGGGGGCTGTAGCCTTGGCGGGAGTCGGGATCGCAGGTCCGGCTTATACCCTGTTTGCGGCGATGTCCCTATGGATTGGAATAGGCGGTGCAACCATCTACTCCCAAGCAATGGGCGAAAAGAATTACACGAAGGCCAAGGAGGTCTTTTCCCAGTCGTTGACGCTTATTTTTATGGTGACCCTTATCATCGGGGTTACCGCCTATATCTTCAGGGAACCTTTGGTTTACGCGTTAGGAGCTAATGAGGAGACGTATCCTCACGCTTTTGCTTATCTGCAGATCATGCTGTTGTTCGGGTTTATCATCACCGTTGAGAGTGCACTTAGCGTGTTCGTCCGGAACGACGGAAATCCGAATCTAGCCATGGCCGCTCAGGTCACTTTTGCGCTATCCAATGTCCTATTTAACTCTATTGCCCTGTATGTACTGGATACGGGGGTGCAGGGCGTGGCGATCGGAACAATGACTGCCGCGTTTGTCGGACTGCTGGTGCTGTCTTCACATTTCCTGAAAAAGGATACGCACTTAAAGTTCCGGAAATTCAAGTGGAATAAAAAGATGCTGATGGTCATTATCCTAATCGGCTTCCCCAGCTTTATCGCGGAAGTCGGCATGTCTATCTTTACGGTAGCTCATAATGTCGTGTTGGAACGATTGGCCGGCACAGCGGGAGTAGCGGCTTTTTCCACACTGAGTTATCTGCACGGCGTAATGTTGTTGGCTTTTCTGGGGCTGGGTTCGGCTATACAGCCTTTAATCAGTTATTATCACGGGGCACAGCAGGAAGAACGAAAACGCCATACGGTACGGATTGCCACTCAAGCCGGACTGGTAGCCGGAGTGCTACTACTGCTAGTTACACAGCTTTGGGCAGCACCGATCGTCAAAATTTTCGGCGATTTTCCGCAGGAAGTGACGGATCTTGCCGTAAACGGGATTAAAGTATTTTCGATCGCCTACCTCTTTGTCGGTGTTAACTTTGTAATGATGACTTACTTTCAATCGATCAATCATGTGAAAATGGCGATCTGGGTTACCGCTGCCCGGGAGATTATCCTGATGCTGATTTTCCTGGCCGTACTGCCGCCATTCTTTGGGATTCAAGGGGTATGGATCGCTGTCCCTCTGTCGGAAGGCATTGTGCTGCTTACGATTTATCTTTACTATAAGAAGTATTTTGTTCACAATAGCGTACTACAGGGAAAATTAATAAAGGAGCAGAGCAAATGAGCAAAAAGCAGATCCAGAGCGAAGAGACCAAGAAGAAGTTTGCCGAGGCGGCAAAGATTCTCTTTGCCCAAAAGGGATATAAAGGAACTTCAATCGAAGACATTGTGAAGCTTGCGGGAGGAAGCAAAGGCAACATTTATTATCATTTCACCAACAAAGAAGGGCTGTTTATGTATTTGCTGGAGGAATGGGACCGGGAATTCAATTCCCAATGGGAAGAGAAAGCGAATCAGTACACGACGATTGAAGATACTTTGTATGCGCTGGCCGAGCATCTGCTCGACAGCAACTCGAATCACCCTTTAACGAAGGCGGCAGACGAATTCTTCGACGATGAATGGGATAACAGCGAAGTAAAGGAAATGGTAGATGCCTATATCACCAACCATATCGCCTCCATTCGGAAGATGCTGGAGAAGTCCATGGAACATGGAGAATTGGCCAAGGACGATTCACATATGCTGGCTATAATTTTGGAAGCCATGTTCGAGGGGTTGAGCGATATATCGAAATACTCTCCGGAAGAACCTTTAACTCTCTATCGCAAAGCCATCCACACTTTACTCAATGGGATGAGAAGTCGTTAAGTTAATTAGCGGACTCACGGAGGAACTATGCAATGGAGGTACAACTCGAAAAAGAAACAAGCGGACATGTGAAGAAATCGTCGGTTAGTTATCTGTACAAACTTGTGAGCCTGTCCGGCATGCCCAAAATGCTGCTGGGCACAGCCGCATTGCTGAGCATCGCTTCTTCGTTAACCGGTCTCGTCTGGCCGGTGATGACGGGACGATTCATCGACCAGTTTACAACCGGAGGAGTGAATGGAGGATTAATTGCCCTGCTGGTCGGTGTTTTCCTCTTAGAGGCTTTAACCTCGGGCGTATCTTACTATATGCTGGCTTACGCGGGAAATCAGACGGTTACGATGCTACGGAAACGACTGTGGAGTAAGACGTTATCCCTGCCGATCCATTTTTTTGACAGGCACCGGTCAGCGGATGTAATGAGCCGAATTGCCAATGATACGGACGAGATCCGAACGCTCATTACCGAACATTTGATTTCTTTCTTCTCCAACCTGTTAACGGTCATCGGCGCACTCGCGATTCTATTTTGGCTGGATTGGCGGCTGACACTTGTCGTTCTGCTTGCTGCCCCGCTCGGTGCGGCCATCATTGTACCGATCGGAAGTAAAATGTACGGCATCTCAATGAAAATGTATGATCAATTGGCGCAGTTCGCCTCCGTATTGACTCAGGTCATTGGGGAAATCCGGCTGGTGAAATATTCAAATGCCGAAAAGCGCGAGGAAACAAACGGATTCGAGAAAGTTGACAATCTTTTTCGGCTCAGTATGAGGGAAACGAAGATATACGCGATTCTCTCCCCGCTCATGTCCATGATCATGGTCGTGCTTCTTGTTGCTGTCGTGGCTTACGGAGGCATGCGTGTCTCTTCGGGTGCTTTAAGTACGGGAGTTCTCGTTTCATTCGTTCTGCTTTTGTTCCAAGTTATACTCCCAATTAACACATTTGCTACTTTCTATTCTAATCTGCAGAAGGTGTCAGGAGCAGCCGATAGATTGAAGGCTATTCTTGAAGCGGAAGCCGAACAGGAAGCGAAAGGCCTTGCAATGCCCAGCGACCAGCGCGATCTCGTGTTCAACAGTGTAAGCTTCGCTTATTCTTCTGATGAGCCGGTACTTAAAAACGTCGATCTCACCTTGCGTGCCGGACAGGTCACTGCACTGGTTGGCCCGAGTGGGAGCGGGAAAACGACTGTTTTCTCGCTTATTGAACGGTTCTACTCGCCCACAAAAGGAATGATCACCTATGGTGACCAACCGATCGATGACTTCGACATCGCATCTTTTCGGAGCAGGATCGGTTATGTCTCACAGGAAAGCCCTCTTGTTCATGGAACGATTCGGGACAACATCGTCTACGGACGCATGGACCCGGTAACGGAAGAAGAAATGATTGAAGCAAGTAAGCTGGCCTATGCCCATCACTTCATCAGTTCGCTGCCGAATGGCTATGATACGGAGGTCGGCGAACGAGGCATTCGGCTGTCGGGCGGGCAAAAGCAGCGTATTGCCATAGCCCGGGCAGTGCTGCGCAATCCGGATATTTTGCTGCTGGACGAGGCGACTGCAAGCCTTGACAGTGATTCTGAACATGAAGTTCAGAAAGCTCTGCAGCGCTTGATGAGCAGCTGCACGACGGTCGTTATTGCACACCGGCTTTCGACCGTAACGAACGCCGATCAGATCGTCGTTCTTGAATTCGGACAGATTACCGGCACGGGACGTCACCATGAACTGCTTGAAACGCATTCTTCCTATGCGGAATGGACGAAAAAGCAGTTCCGGCATAACCAAGACCACACGCCGCAGCACGCGATAGAGTAACGGTTGGAAGAACAAAGTCCTCATAAAGTTATTGAGCCCCCAGAGAAGGGGGCTCATGTTTGTTTGCTCTAATGTTACTGAATCCACTGTTCCTTATAAGGATGCCGACAGCTGAACTTCATAGTATAATGGTTTCTACCATAGTGGGGAGGAACCGGCATGACAGAGATTAAGCAGCTCAGCCCGCAGGATGAATTCACGGGCTACTATTTATTGAAGGAATTGGACGTTAGACAGACGAATGCGACGCCTCCGAAGGATTACTTTGACATCGTGCTGAGTGATTCGAGCGGTCAGATTTCGGCAAAATACTGGGATGTGAGCACGGCCGACAAGGAAACCTTCTTCCCGATGATGCTGGTCAAGGTACGGGGCATTGTGCAGCTGTACCGGGAACGGCTTCAGGTGAAGGTAACGCGAATCCGCAAGGTGACGGACGAGGATAATGTGAGCATCACGGATTTCATCCGCTCGGCGCCAATCCGCCCGGTGGATCTTGTGCATGCGATCAAGCAGTCGATGAATAGCATACAGGATGAGCAGATCAGGCAGATTGTGGCCTACTGTGTAGGCAAGGTGGAGGAGAAGCTGATGCATTATCCGGCAGCGAAGACGCATCATCATGCGTATTTTGCGGGGCTTGCCTATCACATGGCGCGGATGCTTGAGCTGGGGGATTTCATCTGCAAGCAGCGGCCGTTCCTGAAGCCGGATTATGTTAAGGCAGGCATTATCCTGCATGATATCGCCAAGCCGGAGGAGATGGTCGCACAGCTCGGCATCGTCAGCGAATACAGCCTGCACGGCAAGCTGATCGGCCACATTGCGATGGCTTCGAACTGGATTACGGAAGCGGCGATTCACAGCAGCATACCGCTGGATGCCGAGTGCGTCCTTGGGCTGCAGCATCTGGTGCTGTCCCATCACAATCTTGGCGAATGGGGAAGTCCGGTTCAGCCGCAGACGGCTGAAGCGGTTGCGCTCCACCATATCGACGCGCTTGATGCGAAGCTGCAGATGGTAGAGGATGCGCTCGACACGACGCCGGAGACGGAGCCGTGGACACCGATGATCCGGGGACTGGAGAATAAGGCCATCTACAAGCTTGGTACGAACTAACCGGCTGACCGCATGAATTGCGGGCTGGGCAGGGTGTCTTTTTGATAATTGAATGAATATGGTAAAATACTGGGATATACAGCGGGCAGAGAGGAGTTTGCAGCATGATCGTGCAGACGGAAGAGGATATTAAAGGCTTACAGGAGATCGGTAGGATTGTAGCCTTGACAATACAAGAGATGAAGAAGCACGCAAAGCCGGGCATAACGACACGAGAGCTCGATGAGATCGGCCGCCGCGTGATGGAAGGCGAAGGCGCGGTATCGGCGCCGAAGAAGGTATATGATTTTCCGGGCTACACGTGTATCAGCATCAACCGCGAGGTGGCACACGGCATCCCCGGAGATCGGATTATGGAGCCGGGCGACCTGGTCAATGTGGATGTGTGTGCGGAGAAGGGCGGCTATTTTGCCGATGCGGGCCACTCGTTCCAGCTGGAGCCGGTTAACCCGGATCTGACCCGGCTGTGCGATCATACGCATGCGACGATGATGAAGGTGATCATGTCGCTCAAGCATGGTACACGGCTGAACGAGATAGGCCGGATTATTGAGGAGGAGGCGGCTAAGGGCGGCTATCAGGTTATTCAAAATCTGTGCAGCCACGGCGTCGGCCGGTCCATCCACGAATCGCCTTCGGAAATTCTGCCGACCTACAACAAGCACGACAAGCGCCGCCTGAAGGAAGGCATGGTGATCACGATCGAGCCGTTCTTGTCGACAGGTACGAATTATGTGCTGGAGCAGCCTGATGGCTGGACGCTGAGTGTCCCGGACGAAAGCTTCGTCGCGCAGCATGAGCACACGATTATCATAACGCAGGATAAGCCGATTATTGTGACGGTGGTTTAGTAGTTTTCGAAACCGCCCCTGAGTCGTTCGTATGAGCGTATAAAAGAGTTTTGGGGCAGATTATTTTTCTGCCCCAGTAACAACTCCGGAATTCACTTTGTAGACCTCGTTACACAGCGTTTCAATATCCACTTTATGATGGGATGCCAATAAAATTGTCGCTCCCCGATCGATTTCATCTCTGATAATAGAATAGACTCTGCTTACAGCTTCTTCATCTAAACCGTTCATAGGCTCATCCAATAAAATAAGGTCTGGCTCTTCCATGATAGCTTGGGCTATGGCAAGCTTTTGCTTCATGCCTAATGAGTATGATTTTACAGGACGTTTATCTGCCGGGTCCAATCCTACTCGTTGAATCGCTGCATGAATTTGTTCTGAGCCGATTTTCTTTTGAATATCAGCCAGAAACTTCAAATTGTCATACCCGGAATAGTGATCCAGAAATCCGGGTTTTTCTAGAATAACGCTGGTATTTCTTGCAAATGAAGCTTCTTTGTTAAGCGTTTCGCCAAGAACGGTCACTTCCCCGGAGGATGGCCTTACAAGACCTGTAATGATACGAAATAGCATAGACTTGCCTGAGCCGTTATGGCCCACAAACCCAATAACCTTCCCTTTTTCCAGAGTAATCGTTACGTTATCAAGTACCGTCCTGCCTTTTATTTTTTTGCTTACTTTATTCAATTTTACGACAACAGACATTGGACTCATTCTCCTTAGAAATAATCAATTTTTTTAGCTCTCCATAAAATGAGCGTAACTAGAATCGCAATAGCGGCTGCTTCTAGTAAGAATACAACCATGACTTGTGGGCTGATGTGTTCATACATGCTGTAGTAAAGGGGGGCATAGGGCTGAACAATCCGCACACCCGCATAGAACAAGGCTACAGTCATAATATGGGCGGCTTCTACGGAGAAAAACAGCTTTATGGCCAACCACAGTAAAGCATGAATGTACAAATTCAGACTTAAACATAGAAAAATCCAAGTCACATAACTGTCCATATCGATGCTTACTCCAAACAAATAACACATGATATAGGTGGCGAGAATAAAAGTCAGGACATAAAAAATAGTAAATAGAAGCCCGTAAAGGAATTTTGAAATCCAGTACCGTGAGATATTTCTGAACCGCAAAATTTGAAGGATCTCAAACAGATGTAAATTGGATTTCCATATGAATTGCAGCATGATAAGGTATGCGACGCACAAGATAATCCAGTAAACCCAATTCAACGGTGTGTGAGTGACTGAACCAAATATCAGTCGCACCACTTCGCTTGACGAATGGATGGAGTATAGAGTTCCGTCAGCCGCATATAGCAGACTTATTAAAGCAGATATCAATAACGTGATGAAGCCAGCCTTGAAGATTTCTTTCTTTAACAATCTGTACTCAGATAATATATGATTCAAACGATCTCACCCTAACCGCTGAAATCTATTGATTTAAAGCGCCACCGGGTTATCCATACCATGACCATTGCACTTGCCGTTATAAGAGCAATAACGAACACCTTTAAGGGAAGAGGTGCAAGGCCTAAGTTGAACACTCTCGGAATGACAGCTATTGTAAACCGATCCAGCACAACCATAGAAATAACCGCAACGGCCGACAAGAATCCATTGTCTAACCATGATCTGGCGAGAAAGTAGAGTAGACCTACTAAAGATGAGATGGAATAAAAAGAGAACATAAACAACAGCATAGAAGCTTCGTTCCTTCCTTCTGGGGCATAAAGAAGAAACGGTGATCTGGAACCGTTAAGCGGCAAGTATTCCGCTAGTAGAGCTGTGAGAGCCGCAAAGGTAAACACGCAAAATGTAAATATAGCGCATACGATAAAGATTAGAATGGTTTGGTGAATGACAATTTCCACTCTGCACCCATATTTCCTTATAACTTCCCATACCCTAAGCTCTAATAGTGAACCAAGCAGGATAATGAGGAGAGGGCAAAAAAAGAACTCAAACCTTAGTAATCGAATCAGATCTTGGACGGATGACCAAGACGCCGCGGTAAATGTAGAAATGGGAAGGACACTCAGTAGATTTACTATAGGCAGCACTATCATTAACGAAGCGATATATACTCTTTTGTCGACGACATCCCGAATCGCATAGTTTATTGCCTTATGCAAATACATCTCGATGCCTCTTCACTCCTATAATATAGGTAGTAATGGTAGCGGCTAGAAGAAGACCAAACATAACGATCATTGATGCATAAGACAATTTTGAGACAGGCTGTCTCGGATCCAAAAAGTTGAATGGATCCCATGCCAGCAATCCAAGAAGAGTAAAGATAGTCCACATTCCCAAGTAGATAGACATTGGAATAAATAGAATGAGATAGCGATTGTTAAGGAATAGAGAAACGGCAAGCCCAAAGCATGCATAGACCCCGGCAAAGAGTCCGCCAATAAAATAGTAGACGAGAATATACAGGTAAATAGAGGTTTGTAATAGTTCTGAAAATAAAAGCTTTTCCTGTGAAAAAAAGATATTCGTATCCGGAAGGGCTGCTGTTCCGTTAATCAGCTTACTATAAGCCGTCGAGTAGCTTTCAAAATTCCAATTTCCGCTCATTGCATTTGCGAACAACATCGATAGGACGAGTGGAATAGTAAATATAAAGAAAGAAGAAACAAACACAAAAAGAAACTTCTTTGCGAAATAGGCTCGCCGGCTTACCCGAAGCAGCTCGAAATTAAGATAGCCGGTTGCTTTCTCCTTGTAAAAGCTATCTACAACAGGCAGAGAGACGAGAAGGGGGAACACAAAGTAATAGAAAGAAGAAAAGAATGTGTCTGATAGACCAACCCAGTATTGATGCGATGAAAACAGTGCCAGTGCATCCGGGTAGTCATGATACAATCTCGCAGCCAGATCGTATTCTTCACTGAAATAGGCTGCTCCCTTCCATATAGCCAAAAGCGCAATGACCTGTAGAGCGATCAGGCTTAGATAAGTCATCTTGTTCTTGAAGAACTTTTGCCATTCAACATTCATGGGTACACCTCAATGTATAGGTTCATTGTAATTATAAGTATCGTTAAGTTTATAAAGCAGGCAAGGCTAGCTTTCATACTAATTGACAGACGAATACCTGCTTCATATAGTTTTATTATAGATTGTAAGAAAAGGGAATATTTATGTTCAATTCCAGCCTAATTAGCTATATGCATGGAACCCACCTGATATTGGCAGGATGTAACAGGCGGTCAATCCGCCTGTAACCGTTAGTGGCAGAGGTCTTGCGGTTACCGTTCAGGAAGAACAAATTAAGAGCGGGAAAGTAACTATTGCACTTGATGGAAAATAAACGGCATCGATCCTTTAAGAGCTGGGCGGATGACGTGGTTTTATACTGGTCACTCTATCAAGTGTGGCCAGTATAGGGGTACCACAAGAAAACGGGATAGACGTTTAAGAAGGAGGCATACATGCCATTTACGAAGATTAACGGAGTACCGGGATATATCCTTTACATGACGAATGTTTATATGGATGAGACCCGCATATATACGATGGTCAGCGATACGTGGCAGCCAGACGAAGATATGACGTACCAAGGGGCCGCATGGTATTCCTATCCTGAAGCGGCTTGGCGGACGTTCATTTTTCCCCAAGACAATATAACACATGTTAGCGGTTCCGGGACGGAAGGAACATTGTATTACACTGTGGATCATCCTGAAGAGCAAAGGGTCACGATATACAAGCTGAATTGCAGAACCTTGGAGACCACGGAGATTATGAGTCTGAAGCCAGCTGAAATTGCAGGCAGCGGAGAAGGGCAGAACGCTCATTATACCCTTAGGGGCATTAATGCAAGGTATGCGCTGATGCAGCTGTTCGGCGAGAGGGCGGTTAAGTGGCTGCTGCTGGATAGTGTTGGCCGGGAATGTCTTGTCCTTCCGGAGGGCGCGATTCCGATTGACTTTGAAGATCTGCAGTTGCTGGAATGCGAAGATGGTACTTTGAAGCTTCTATTTAAGTCGGGACAGTACATGTCTGGAGAAAAGGAGGCAGTCTGGAGGAGCGACCGTGTTGAGCCCCACATATCGGATCATCTGTTCCTCATCTCCATCGATGAACTGGTTCGTGGTGTACGGACTGGTGAGCTGTCCCTCGATGATTTCGAAATAGAGAGCTGCGGCAGGGAATGCTCACTCGCGGATTATTTTATCCACGAAGGAAGGGTCATGTATTACAAGGATAACTTTATCAGCCGATCAACCACGCTTACCTGCTTCGATCCTGCCCGGTCAAGCAAGGAGGTTGTGGGAACATGGCCGATACATATCCGTCTAAGTAAGGCCGGAGACAGTCAGTTCCTGCTAGCCAGGGAGGGTGACAATGAGACCGTTATTGATCGTGCGTCAGGTGAACGGGTGGTCAAGCTCCGGGCTGGAGAGCACTTTCTAAGTCTGGAAGCGGGGAGATTATATACCTGTAAGTATCTGCCTCAGGATGAATCTGCGCTTATGGCGGTTGTCATGCGGGAGCATGCAGATGATGAGGGTGAGATTATTGGGAAAGGTCTGATTGTCCTTGAAGAAGTACATGACCGGTTTCTGATTATTGAGCAGAAGGCATTGTAAAATCGGCAGGCCAGGAATGGTCGGCTGTCAGTCCCAATTCAAGCCCGAACGCTGTGACTTAATCCACAGACCATGCAGGGGGTTCGCGGTAAGGTGGACTAAAAAAAGGAAGTCGGAGCATGAAAACAGAGTTATGCAGAGTTGTGAGCCATGACAGAATTGCGGACCGGATCTATGAGCTGGTGCTGTAAGGAACCATGGCTGCGGACATGCTGGAGCCGGGACGGTTCGTGCACGTGAAGGTAAGCGGGGGCGTCGATCCGCTGCTGCGCAGGCCGATCAGCATTTGCGACGTAGACAAGACGTTGGGACGTTTTAAAATAGTGTACCGGGCGGAGGGCAAGGGTACGCAGCTGCTGTCAGAGCGGAGGCCAGGTGAGCAGGTGGATGTCCTGGGTCCGCTCGGCAGCGGTTTTCCGGTTGATGCGGCTGCGCCAGGGGAGACAGCAGTTCTGATCGGAGGCGGAATCGGCGTGCCGCCACTCTATTGCTTGTCCCGCCAATTGACGAGCCGCGGTGTTCAGGTAGTGCATGTACTGGGCTTCGCATCGGCCAAGGATATGTTTTACAGAGAGCGGTTCGAGGCACTTGGACCCACGCATATTGCTACAGTGGACGGCAGCCGCGGGCTGCAGGGCTATGTGACGGATGTGCTTAGAGCGGAGGGTATGACCACCTGCGATGTCTATTATGCATGCGGGCCGGCTGCCATGCTGCGGGCATTGGAGGCAAGCAGGCTCGGCAGCAGAGGGTATGTATCTCTCGAAGAGCGCATGGGCTGCGGGATCGGGGCTTGTCTGGCCTGTGTGTGTAGGCTGCAGAACGATTCGGAGGGGGCCGCCTACCGTAAGGTATGCACAGATGGCCCTGTTTTTCCTGTAGGGGAGGTGGTTCTATGAACAGACTTCAGGTAGAACTGCCCGGACTCCGGATGAAAAATCCAATCATGCCCGCATCGGGCTGCTTCGGCTTCGGCCGTGAATATGCGGAGCTGTATAATCTGAGTCTGCTTGGCGCGATTGCTGTGAAGGCGACGACACCGGAGGCGCGCTTCGGCAACCCGGTTCCCCGTGTGGCGGAAACGCCCGGGGGCATGCTGAACGCGATCGGGCTTCAGAATCCGGGCCTAACCGATGTGCTGGCGAAGGAGCTGCCTTGGCTTGCCCAATATGATGTACCCGTCGTCGCCAATATCGCAGGGGCGGAGGCAGAGGAGTATGTCCGCGTTGCGGAAGCCTTGTCTAAAGCGCCTAATGTACAGGCTCTGGAGCTTAACATTTCCTGTCCCAACGTGAAGAAGGGCGGCATCGCATTTGGAACCGTGCCCGCTGTTGCAGCCGAACTGACCAGGCAGGTGAAACAGGTGTCCAACAAGTCGGTCTACGTCAAGCTGTCCCCGAATGTGACGGACATCGTGGAGATGGCGTTGGCGGTAGAGGAGGCAGGGGCTGACGGCTTGTCCATGATCAACACGCTGCTCGGTATGCGTATTGATCTGAAGACCCGCAGGCCGGTGCTGGCTAACGGCGCAGGCGGGCTGTCAGGCCCGGCCATCAAGCCGGTTGCCATCCGGATGATTTATCAGGTCAGCCAGGCTGTGAAGATTCCTATTATTGGGATGGGCGGCATCATGGACGCTGAGGATGTGATTGAGTTCTTCCTGGCGGGTGCCAGCGCGGTTGCGGTTGGTACAGCCAACTTCGTGGACCCGTTCGTCTGCCGCACGATTATTGAGGAGCTGCCAGAGCAGCTCGATAAGATGGGGGTCAGCCGGATCGGGGATCTGACGGGGGCTGGTTGGCGTTGATGGCACGTCCGGCGTTGTCTTCTTAACCAGCATAACCTGCGGTGGACGGGGGGTTATGGCTTATTCGGTTGCTTAACAAGAGGTTAAGTAGAGGCGTCCATACACCGGATTCATTTAATGTTACTTGGTGCAGGGGGGCTCTCTTTCATGCTTCATGCTGCTCTGTTGCTCTCCAAAAAATATAGCTCATGCATAAGAGATACGATTTCGTCGCTGCTTTCTACTTTTATGCCATTGATTATGAGGGGGGAGAATGTTAACATTTCCTCTCCATGCTCATATAAAGTAAAAACATATAAGAAACCGGTGTAGTCTTCTTGGTCGGGCTCGGGGACAACTTGTACATGACGAATCTTTTCTAGCCATTCTTTAATAACTGATTTGTCGTTGATCGTTTTCCTTTCCCCCCCGTCTCCACTCAATATTTCAATGGAGCTTACATTTGTAATATCTCCCGGATAGAAGGATTCAAAAGGATTCAAAAGGATTCAAACTCCCGGGGTGTTTTATCCAGCGTTGTCAAGTTCGGCTTGTCATTGTTTTGACAGCTCAAGCATATGGCCATAATGATGGACAAAATGAAATATGCCTTAAGGGACTTTCTATTCATAAGAATGTCCTTCCTTATAATTTCAATTGCATTCGTTACCTACTAAAGAGAAATACGCCTGGACAGAATCACGGCTGCTGCACATGAATAACGACATTACCTTTCTTCCGTCCGGTGTCCACGTAACGATGAGCTTCGACTATTTGCTCAAGCGGATAAGCTTTATCAATGACTGGTCTTAGTTCGCCCGATTCCAACAGCTCTTTGAGAAAGAGCAGATGCTCTGCCTTCTCCGGTCCGGCTCCGGTAATGAAAGTCCTGCCGCTGCTCCATTTCATCCATTGTCTGTTCAGCATCCGAAGCGATCCGGGACTGAATGCGTTCAGGTAGCAGCCACGAGGCCTTAATCGATTGATGCAGCGCGCTGGGTTGGTCTTGCCCACCGTATCAAAAATGAGATCATACTGTTCCTCCAGTTGAGTAAAGTCCGTAGAGGTATAATCAATGACCCGGCTGGCTCCCAACGATTTCATCAGCTCAACGTTATCTGTGCTGCACACGGCGGTTACTTCCGCGCCGAATATGGCAGCCAGCTGAACCGCATAGGTGCCGACGCTGCCGGAAGCGCCATAGATCAGAACCTTCTGGCCGGCCCGAATTTTCCCTGCACGGAGAAAACGTAAAGCTGTACCTCCGCCAATCGGCACGGCGGCAGCTTGGCTGTAGTCCAAGTTGGACGGTTTGACAGCGATCACGCCATCCTCAGGCAGACAACGGTATTCTGCGTATGCACCGAATTTAATTCCACACGAAGCGAAAACTTGGTCGCCTGCCTTGTACCGGGTGACCTTCCTGCCGACAGCTTCCACCTCGCCAGCAAGCTCAAAGCCAAGCGTCCGGATTCTTGCAGGTCTCATAAGACCATTGAAGAAACGTGCTGCGAACGGGTCGGCCTTACGCATCCTGCAATCACCGGCCGAAACGGTTGTAGCATGAATTTTTATCAGCAATTCATGGTCTTGGGGAATGGGCTTGGCTATCTCTTGGGGAACTAACACTTCCGGCGGCCCGTATGCATGATATAAGACTGCTTTCATATCACTATCCCCTCTACTTGCATAATGTAAAGCCTACATGTGTTTATTATGCGGGGAATAATGTCGGTATTCCAAAGGCTGTATATTCATATGCCATCCTGTGATAATTGGGGCTAGCGGGTAAAGGGAAAAGACGATTTTTTTCTTGTTTTAGTGATTGTTGCACGACTTGCTCTCCTGCTATATTAATCAAGTCGAAAAACAAAATATGTCGAAAAAAGTTTAGTAAGGGGGCTCATGGCATAACGCATATACTAACCATTAACAGATTTAAAAGCATTCATTTCAGATTATAACCATAATCTTAGCATATAACAGAATGGAAGGAACAACGCAGAATGAGATGGTAGAAAAGCAAGTTGTTTTCTCTTGCTTAGCAAGCATGCCTCTGGTCTCCGGCCTAACCAAACCATTACGCGTCAAGAAATGACACTGATGATCACTCGCGTCTTAAACGCACAGATCCTTAACGAGGATAGCTCTAATGTATGCTTCAATGATTTGGGCGGGGTTTATGATGCAAAAGGAAAACAAACAAGCAGCAGCCTTGGGGATCTTTACCGGTAAAACAGGCCAGGCCTTTGATCCTCCAGTGGAGCAACACGTGCCGAATCGATCGAGACCAACCTTAATTCCTTCAGTCTTAGTCCAGCAATCAGAGAAGCAATGAACAGCCTGAACTGATTTTTGGCGGGAGAAAGAGTATAGCAGAGAATGGCGCCACTGGAATAAGACCCTGTGACGCCATTCTTACTACTAATATGATGATTATGGGGATCAAAAGTCCAATCCAATGAGCCTTTTGAATCAGCACCTAGATAGTAATTCGCTAATCGAGCAAGCCATTTTAAAGGGTGTATTCATCAATGCTAAACGTTACTATTTTATCAAATATGATGTACTCCGTACGACTCTTGTACGGCCCTTTATTCCAATTTTTGTTAAAAATGTAATAGGAAGGTCCGCTTCCGCTTGCCTTTGAATCATACCATGCAATGAATGCATTAATCTCTGCCATAGTTAAATCGTATTCTTTTTCTATTCCACTTGTTAAATTAATTGTAAGAATAGCCCTGTTAGCATCTTCATAAATTGGATCTGGTAGTTGTGGATTAGTATCAGTACCAGTTAACGTATACTCTTCGACTCGATCTGTATAATGACCACCGATAGCATAAATTTTATTATCTGTTGCTACAGTGGAATGGCGAAACCTAGTATCATTCATGGATTCCTTTTCAGTAAAGCTGTTCGTCGTTGGATCAAACATCGTAACACTTGCCGTAGCAACACCGCCAGTATAAGTAATTATTTGTCCGCCGCTAATATAGATTTTGTTATTTAGTGAAACAGCACTATGATACACACTTTCCTTTGGCATTGTTCCTTCAATTTTTGCGGTTTTTGTTGAAGGATCATAAGATTCATATTGGGTTCTGCCAAAAATATAAATTTTCCCTTCAGCAGCAGCAGCACCAAAACCCTCTCCGTATGTTGAATTTAGTTTGCCTTCCGTTGTCCAACTATCAGTTTGAGGGTCATAAACATCTACATTGGTATATGCTGTTGAATTCCAGCCGCCGCCGACCAAGTAAATTTTATTATTTAGCGTCACAGCAACCGCACCATTTCTATGCACAGGAGGTGTGGATTTCTGTGTCCAAGTGTCTGTCTTGGGATTGTATTCAAAAACTTTTGCATTTGTTGTTGAACCCCAGCTTCCGCCGAAGACATATATTTTCCCGTTATAAGAAGTTGCAGTAAGTCCAGCTCTGGCTTCAGGCATATCGGCTTTCCTGACCCACTTATCAGTACTAGGGGTATACTCATAGAGAACTGGAACGGGATGGCTTGCATTATAACCTCCCATTGCGTATACCTTACCATCTACAGATGCAGTGGCTAAAAAGTATAAGCCTTGCGGTAATGGAGATTTTACTGTCCAGCTTGATGAAGCATGTGTTACTAAACTAGATGTGAACAAAAAAACGAAAGCAAGAAAAAAAGATGTTAACTTCTTCATTGTATACCTCCAAAAGTAAGTTAATTGCCTACTTATACTAAAACACAAAATTAAAATTGTAAAGATATCCAATTAAAAATATTTAACACGGTATAGATACTCCGTATCATTTTTTTTCTTCAAGAATTTAAGTCTGACGGACACGGAATGGTAGGGCTATACGTCTACCTGAACATCGTGATCATGCCGAGACTTAATCCCAGGAAGAGGCACAGCGGTGTGAACAAAATGCTGTCCCATTCGGCAAACAGAGTCCCCTTCCTCGTCTTGAAGAAGCCCATCCATCTGAAATCCCCGACTGCCCGAAGGATAAATACCAGCGACAAGCCCCAGCCTCCATAGACCAGCAGCCACCCGGGAAACAGGGAGCTGTGGAACATCCTGCCAAGTTCGAGGGTGAACCACCCGGAGCTGGCAAGGGCCAAGGCAACCACTCCTGTGGCTGCTTTCGACGGATGAAATCGCCGCCCGCCGTTGTCACTTGGAATCGCTGCCCTAACGCCCTTCCTCCCGCCAAGCATCCAGTACACATGAACCCCGCTGAGTACAATCAATATGCTGCTTACGATCCAAGTGAACAGTGCAACCATTGTATACCTCCTAAATTTCAATAATAAGCTCACGCAGCATGCGAATATGCCGCTGCAGCTCTTCATCCGCAATCTCAGCCTGCTTGTGCCGCTCATACCAGCCCAGATAATAGTGATACAGGATCACTGACTTTTGTCTGGCGCGTTCGTCAGACATGCCGGCTCTCCTAAAGAGTTCCTCTGCGTAGTCCATTCTCTTCTGCTCCATCTGGTCAATGACCGGCTGATAAGCGGGATCGGTGCTCGCCAGCTTCCTTAAGTAAAAGAGAAAATCCCCTTTGCGGGTTGCAGAGAACATCTGGTCAAGCAAGCTCTCGAGCTGCTGCTCAGCCGCCGCAGTTTCCAGAGAGGTACGTATGACCTGGCTCGTGCTCATATTAATCCACTCTTGAACAATTCGATGGAGAAACTCTTGGCGATTCTTGAAATACCAGTAAAAGCTGCTCTTGCTGCATCCAAGCTCTGCCGCCATTTTCTCAATGACAAGGCCCTCGGTCCCGTTCTGTGCAAACCGGTGTATACCGATCTGAATCCACTGCTCTTCTGTGGCCACAATCTTTGGCATGATCATCACCAACCTTCTGTACGATGGCGTCTATAAGAAGAGTATAGTGAAAATGCCAGCTTCCGTCTATATCTGTACGGTATCGTTCAGAATATAGCCATGTGTCTAATGAAGCAGATTGACTTGTATACAAGGATACAAGTATAGTAAGGGTGATAAGGAGGCGAACAGCCATGACTATGCCGCCGTTCGGACCGCTGCAGCAGCTGCAGCAGCGCAGGTCGCTGGGGGATCAGGTGTATTATGCGATCCGCGAGCAGATTGTAACGCTGCAGATGCTGCCTGGGAGCATGATGTATGAAAATGAGCTGGCCGAAGCGCTGCAGGTGAGCCGCACGCCGATCCGTGAAGCAATCCGCCTGCTCGTCAGCGAGCAGCTGCTCGAGGTGCTGCCGCAGCGAGGCACACGAATTGCCCGCATTTCGGTACGCAAGGTAAGTGAAGCGCGGTTCATTCGGGAGCAGCTGGAACTGGGCGCGTTCCGCCTGGCGGCAAGCCTGTGGGACCCGCAGCGTCATGCGGGGGTGCAGGCAGCGGCCGGGCAGTTGATTGCCGAGCAGCGGGAAGCGGCTGCAGCACAGGACGCCGTGCGGTTCCTGCAGCTGGACGAAGCGTTTCATCAGCGGATCATCGAGGTGACAGGCAACACGACGCTGCTGCAGGTTATCTACCAGATGCGCGGGCACCTGAATCGGCTGCGCTGCCTGGCGATGCGGGAGTTTGCGACAATGGACCGCGTGGTAAAGGAGCATGAAGCGCTGCTGGAGGCAGTGGCGCAGGGCAGAGCCGACCAGACAGGCATACTGATGGAGCAGCATCTCGGGAGCCTGGAGCATGAAATACCGCAGCTGCGCAGCAAGCTGCCGGATTTTTTTACCGATTAGGAAGGGGAGAGACGGATTCATGCGGATGGTGTTCAGATGGTACGGCAAAGGCAATGATACCGTGACGCTGGAGCAGATTAAGCAGATTCCCGGCGTGGAGGGCATCGTGTGGGCGCTGCATGACATGATGCCGGGCGAGGAATGGCCGATGGACAAAATCATGGCCTACAAGGAGCTCTCGGATGCTTACGGGCTTCACCTGGAGGTTGTTGAAAGCGTTAACGTGCATGAGGATATCAAGCTGGGACTGCCTACGCGGGACCTGTATATCGAGAATTATATCCGCACGATTGAGAAGCTGGCCAAGGTTGGCGTCAAGACGATCTGCTACAACTTCATGCCGGTCTTCGACTGGACGCGGACGAATCTGTACAAGGAGCTGGAGGACGGCTCGACGGCGCTCTTCTATGAGAAGGCGGCGATCGACAGCATGGACCCTCATGAGCTCGTGCGGAAAATCGCGGTGAAGCCCGATCTGACGATGCCGGGCTGGGAGCCGGAGCGGCTCGCGCAGCTGTCCGTGCTGTTCGAGGCCTACAAGAACGTGACCGAAGAGGATCTGTGGGGCAACCTGCAGTATTTTCTGGAGCGCGTCGTACCTGCAGCTGCCGAGCATGATGTCAAGATGGCGATCCATCCGGATGATCCGCCTTGGCCGGTGTTTGGCCTGCCCCGCATCATGACGGGCCAGGACAGCATCCGCAGGCTGCTGAATCTGGTCGACAGCCCGTACAACTGCGTGACGCTGTGCAGCGGTTCGCTTGGGGCGAACCCCGCGAATGACATTCCGGCGATGGTGCGGGAGTTTGCGGACCGGATTCCCTTTGCCCATATCCGCAATGTGAAGGTGTATGAGAATGGGGATTTCGTGGAGACCTCGCACCGGGCTAGCGATGGTTCGGTCGATACGGTCGAAGTGGTGCGCGCGTACAGCGACATCGGCTTTACAGGCTATGCGCGGCCGGATCACGGTAGACACATCTGGGACGAGAAATGCCGCCCGGGCTACGGTCTCTATGACCGTGCGCTCGGCATCATGTACCTGTGGGGCGTCTGGGATGCCGCTGAACGGGCGAAGAAGGAGCGGATGAACGGATGACGAAGCGTGACATGCTGGGCGGACTGGCAAGCGGAGGGGCTGTAGAAAGTGCTAGGGATGCCGGCAGCTTGGCTGAGCCTGCCTCGATTCCGGTGCATGCCAACCTGGCAGGCAAAGTGGCGGTTGTGACAGGAGGCAGCGGCGTGCTCTGCTCGGCCATGGCCCGTGAGCTGGGACGGCATGGTGTGAAGGTGGCGATCCTGAACCGCACGGTGGAGAAGGGCGAGCTGATCGCGAAGCAGATCCACGCAGACGGCGGCGAGGCGGTGGCGCTTAGCTGTGATGTGCTGAGCAGCGAGAGTGTGAGCGAAGCCGCAGCACAGGTAGCGGAGCAGCTTGGCGGCTGCGATATCCTGATCAACGGCGCAGGCGGAAACCACCCGGACGGCAGCACGACGAAAGAGACCCTCCAGCTGGGCGACCTGGAGCGCAAAGAGCTGAAGACGTTCTTCGATCTGACCACCGAAGGCTTCGGCTATGTGTTCAATCTGAATTTCCTCGGCACGCTGATTCCGACGCAGGCTTTCGCCAAGCAGATGCTGGAGAAGCCGGGGGCCACGGTCATTAACATCTCCTCGATGAGCGCGCCGAGCCCGATGACGAAGGTACCCGCTTACAGCGCGGCGAAGGCGGCGGTGAACAATTTTACACAGTGGCTGGCGGTGCATATGGCGGATGCAGGCATTCGGGTGAATGCGATTGCGCCGGGGTTCTTCCTGACGGAGCAAAACCGCAGGCTGCTGACGAACGAGGACGGCAGCCTGACCGAGCGCTCGCACAAAATCATTACCCACACCCCGATGCGCCGGTTCGGCAAACCGGAGGACCTGCTGGGCACGCTGATCTGGCTGGCCGATGACAGCATGTCCGGCTTCGTGACCGGTATCACCGTACCGGTGGATGGCGGGTTCATGGCCTATTCGGGCGTTTAACGCAAGATTATAATAGAGAGTGTCCATCACCGAGGAGCATTAATCTGATGCTTGCTGGCGGAAGGGCACTCTTTTTCATGCTGCTTTATTTTGGGAGGTAAGTGAGTGAGCCCAGAGGCTAAAAAGAAAATCATAACGTTTTCTCTAATCACGCTTGCTTATGCTGCTTTCTCTTTGCAGGTATTTGGTATTGTATCTGTACTGGTTGCAGGTTTTTACTGGAAACCTCCGCTTGCTAGTGTGCTCGGAGGCTGTGTTGTCATGTCTGCCTACGTATTATCGTACTTTCTGCTCATACCCTATAAGATTAATCGTTATCTGTGGTTTGCGATATGTCTGTTGCTAATTGGAGCAAGCGTCTATTTGCTAAGTTATCCCTTTAACTATTGCGAGGAATGTTATCCATAAGGCAGCTCATGCCCACTCTGCATGCAGCGATTTCTGGCAGTGTCCGGCAAATAGAGCGTGGTATACTTGTATATTACCAAATCACGATTATTGAAGAATAGCGAGGCAGGCAGCGATGAGTAAAGACTATATAGCGGCAATTAACGCATACAAAGCAGGCGCACCAGTCGATTACAACGAATATCCGGCGCTTGGGTATTTGGCGGAGGCCGAAATAAAGCTTGTGAACGCGGAACGATTCGTTTCCTTCAAGGAGCTGGAGAACAGCAATCCTACATTGGATTATGTAGAACGAACACTTAGAAGATTAAATGAATTATCTTGCTCGTATTGGCTGAAGGACCTGGTCGCAGAGGTGTTGATATGGTCGGAGGCAGCCAAGGGCGGGACGATTGCACGGCGGACTGAATGGCTGAAGGCTGGCTTCAATCTCTTCGTACATAATATCGGCTCGGCTCAAATCTATGCCAGTCATTATTCACCGCTGGATGCCTTCGGCACTGTAGTCCGTGAGCTTATCCACACGCACGGATTAATCGGGCAGTATCTGCGGGGTGAGGTGGAGCTGAGCGAAAGCCGCAGTGTGCGGAAGCTTATGGATTCCGGATTGCTCACGGAGGATGAGCTGGCGGATGTGCTGAACGTGCTTAACGACTGCATCTTGACGGGTGTATCTCCAGAGCTGTGGGAAGTGAACCGCGCAGAAGTGAAGGCAGTGATCAAGCAGCTGGTACATGGACAGGATGACAGGGCGGGGGACCTGATGGACCGCTACCGGGCACTTCGCAAACTGTCGATTCATAATGGCGAGCCGTTCGACCAGCGGTTCAGCGAACTGTGTGAAGGCCATGAGGGCCTGCAGGCATCGCTTCAGAAAATCGAGGGCAGGACCGTCTGGTTTGTCGAGAGCGCATTGGGCGATTTTTCCTTGGAGGAGTTCCTGAAAATCATCAGCTGTGTGCTGAATCAACCTGATGCCGCCAAGCATATGGTGTTCGAGCCGCTGATGAACATGCTCTATTATGAGCACCAGGGGACGAAGAAGATCAACCTGTACAAGAAGCGCATTATTGAAAAATATCTCTCCGGCATGACCTTCGAAGCGGTAAACGCCGGAACGATTGCGCCGGGCAAGCATGTGGAGCTGAAGATCACGCGGGAGGACGGCCTGCCGGACACCTGCTTTGTGACCTTTGCTTTCAACCCGGTGGCGGAGAAGCTGATTGATTTTTGCGTGGCGGCGGAAAACTCGGATGTGCTTTATGAGCGGGCCATTCTGATGCTCTATGATTATTTTGGGCTGCGGCGGGATGAATTTGACCGGTTCCATAATGAAGAGAAATACATCAGCCACATGAATGGCTCCTCCGATTTCAAGCGTGTGATGATTGACTATATTGTGGGCGGGACTGTCCTTGATGTTGGTCCGGGCGGCGGTGTCATGCTCGATCTGGTAGAGGAGCTGTATCCGTATGAGCAAATTTGGGGGATTGACCTGTCGGAGAATGTCATTGATATTCTGAATAAGCGCAGGGTTGTCGAGAACCGGAAATGGAACGTGAAGAAGGGGAATGCCCTGCATCTGGAAGAGTACTTCCAGGAGGGCGAGGTGGACACGGTCCTGTTCAGCAGCGTGCTGCATGAGCTGTATTCGTATGTGCCCTATGAAGGGAAACGGTTTAATAGGGAGACGGTGAAGGCCGCGCTGCGCAGTGCATATTCGATCCTGCCAAGGGGAGGCCGGATCATTATCCGGGATGGCATTATGACCGAGCCTGAGGATCAAGTACGGATCATCGAGTTTCTGGATCGCGCAGGTCAGGAGATGCTGGACAGCTACTGCAGGGATTTTCAAGGCAGGGTTGTGAGCTATGAGCGGGTAGGAGACCGGTCCGTCAAGATGAAGGTCAACGATGCGATGGAGTTCCTGTACACCTACACGTGGGGCGAGGAGTCGTATATACATGAAGTACAGGAGCAGTTCGGGTATTTTACACCTGCGCAGTACGCAGAAGTGATTCGGGAGACGCTGGGGGAAAACTGCGCAGATTATAGAGCTGCGCCACTTCCTGCAGGATGGCTACACGGAGGCGCTTCGCAGCAAGGTGCGGTTCCTGGATGAAGCAGGGAACGAAACAGCGCTCCCGGACAGCACGTGTCTGATTGTGATAGAGAAGGGCTGAGGAGGAGGGTAGGGTAAAGGAGGGCTAGCTTGGACGAAATTCCTGCGATTATGCATCTTTTTCCTATGCATAGCCCGGCTCTGGAAACAGACACGACTCACAAAACACCAGTTGCATGAACCCGGCCATGAAGGCTGCCTGATAGGCGCAACAAAGCCGCCCGTAGGCATAACAAGGCTGTTTGATAGGCACGAGAAGAGTCCGCCCAGTTACCAGACTGGCACGGACTCTTCTTGTCTTTCATCCCGCGGGAGCATGACGTGTTTCAACTTATTCCCTATTCCGCATTATGCCAGATGGAGAGGAAGCAGCAGGCGGCCGTATAGAGCATATATGCGGGCTGTAGTCAGCAAAGGTTATAAGGAAATTTAACGCACTATAGTAATACCTTGTATTATAGAGTATTTATAATTATACTTATACCAGAGGTGAATGACTTGGATATTAATAAAGAGGTTCTAAAAGGCCATATTGATACGCTGATCCTATCATTGCTCTATAGCCGGGATATGTATGGATACGATCTAGCTAAGACAGTCCGGGAGAAAAGCGGCAATACGTTTGAGCTCAAAGAAGGCACGCTGTACTTGTCGTTAAAGAGACTCGAGCAGAACAAATGGGTTGAGTCTTATTGGGGGGAAGAGCAGGGCCCTGGGGGAAGGCGGAAGTATTATAGACTGACGCCGCTGGGCGAGGAAGAGTTAGACCGTAAGTATGAAGAGTGGCAATTCATGAAAAAAATGATGGATTCTTTTTTGGAAAGGGAGAATGAGCCGAATGAAACAGATTGATGAGTATGTTGATTCTGTGTATGCCAACCTTGATGGAACGGAAGCAGAAGAGTTGAAAGAAGAAATGAGAGCACATCTGCTGCAAGCCGCCCAGGAGTTAATGGCTGATGGGAACACGGAAGAAGAGGCGGTCAAGATCGCCGTAGAGCGTTTTGGTGATGAGCGCATGATAAGAGGGCAGGTAGCTGAATATTTTCAAATCCCGCGTATGTTTGCTGTGAATGTGCTGCGAGCGGCCATTGTTTTCGCGACCCTGGGTATTTTGCTAGGATGTTTGTTTGCTTATAACGAATATCAGCTGACGGGCGAGCGCGAGCATGTTAAGCAGCAAGCCCTGGAGGTGCTGAGTGTTGGACCGGAGATTAGTGAGGAGAGTAAGCGGGAGTTGGTCAAAATTGCAGACGCCGCTCCGCAGATTAAATCCCTGGAAATCTCGCTAGCGAACTCAAACCCAGCAGATGCTGATTTGCTATACCGAGAGCCGTTTAGCCATGTGATGTATTGGAATGCCACTGCGGGTGAGGCCGTGAGTGACGGCATATGGGATGTACGAATTAGTTATGAACATTATCAACTCGCATGGATCAACAGCATAATGGTATGTCTGGTTATTTACTGGGTGCTTTTTGCAATCTGGGCGGTCGTGCAGGCCTATCGGACTCGTAAACTGGGCGCTTTCTGGATCATCGCGATCTCACTCTTCAATATCCCGGCTTATTTGGTGTACCGGGCACGGCATTAGAGTACAGATAATAAACTTGCAGAATATCCGAGAGTCAATCTATACGAGCAGTGAAGTGGATAAATGAAGAGAGGAGAGTCCCCACCGGGGACTCTCCTGCAGCACAGATGCTCATCGCACAGCTTAATGACCGTTCAGCCTGATCTTTCGCTCGGCGGTCAATGACACTGCCTCTTGTACTTCCCAGACAAGAGTATACTTACCTTTCTTTAATCCTTTAGGGAGCTTAAGCACAAATTCTCCCCATGTCCCTTGCTGCTCAGCAACAAGCTGGTCCTGATGCCAAAGCCGTAGAGTTGGGTGAATGGACTGTTCCCCGATTTTACGGAAGGCGGCCATCTGTGGATCTTCGGCTGATTGTCCTTTAGAGCGGTCCAACGGATCGACAGTCGGCATAGCTGTGCTTCTTATTGCATTCCAGTCCTCATAGGTGAGCTGGACCAAATTTATAAGCCGATTGCCGAATCTGTCGGTCACCTTCACAGCCCCCCGTACTTCTTGTAAGCTGCTGCCTTGAGTGCACAAGCATGCCGTATAACGCTGGTCAGATTGGAAAATCATTTTCCTGCCAGACAGCTTGGGTTTGGCTTGAAGGACATGGGCGATCTTAACCTGGCCGGCAGATTCGATATCCAGGAGTTCAAAATCATAATCCCCCGGACTGACGTACAGCTGTTGCTCCTGATTTAATGGAAAGAGGATATGGTCGCTGAGTACCGGATTCTGCTTATCCTTGATTCCAATCTGATCATCTGCGTTACGGAAAGGGGATTGCCACCCTACCATAAGCATGGAGGAGTAGTCGGGATCAGTATTTAACTCAGTTGTATTCTGATTTATGCTAATGTCTCTCTTGAAATAGTAAGGCTTCTCGCTGTTCTTCTGAACCAGCGTCATCGTATAGCTTCCTTTGCCCACCCAAGCCGAGAATGTGTGGTCCTGTTCTGCTGAGGTGGAAGCGACATTTACGCCATTTTTGGACAAGTCGAAGAATTGGCCGGCCTGCAGGGCGTATGAAACCAAGCGAAGTCCCGACTGCTCCGACGCTAAGTCGATCGATAGGCTGTCCTCGGTTCCTGCTTTAACCATCATCTCCGTATAAAAAGGAGTCTGGTCGCTCGTCAATCCGCGGATTTTCAGCAGGTAGCTGCTGTTTGGCGAAAGCCCCGGCACTTCGAAGCTTGCCTCCTTTTCATAAAACATCATCTCGGAAAATAATTCCTTGCCTGTCTTGGGATCCGCAACGATTAATTCGCAGAGTAAGCTGTATTGGCTGTCATGCGAAATGATAGTAACGGTTGTATCCATGCCGTCCTTTATACGAACATCATACAGCTTCACCCGGCTTGACCCGGAGAACGGAAGCGGCAGCCCGGAGGCATCCACGAACAAGGAATAATTCCCCTTCGGAATATGATCCGGCACTGTCCAAGACGAGTCATATATGTCCGTGCGAGATATCTCCCGCCCCTTCCGGTCCACCAGTACGGCAGCAGGATTCACCGGTTCGCCATCTTTCAGAATCTGGTCTATGGACAATGAGTCGCCGAGCGTTAAGGAGTACTTGGTGTCGATTGTCTCGCCGGGGCGAAGCGTAAGACGGCTGGTTTTAGTTGACCCGCCTTCTCTCGCCAGCACAGCGTGCTCGGGCAGATTGAGGGGATCTACCCCTGCCTGGAGAAGCGGCTCTTTCGAAGAAAGCAGATACTCCCATTCTGATTCCTCCGCAAGCTGGATTAATTCAATGGTATGCGGTGCGGTTGAGTAGCTGTCAAGCCACAGCGGCTTACCTTCTTGAAGGGCAAGCGGGTCTTCTAGACCGCTAATCCCGGGTTCCAGATACAGGTTTGCCTTATGCGACCAGCCAGGTAAGCTGTACGCCATATTCAAGGCGTGATCTAATACAAACTGTATCTCCTTTGGTTGATCCTCCATGTTTTCGGCTCTCAGGTCTAGTTCCCTTTTTCCTATATAACTGCCCTCGGGGGAATGGTATACGGCATAGGCGGAGTAGGTTCCGGCAGGGAGCACGGTATTCACCTTGTTGGTCTCCATAGCTGGCTCCAGCCGTACTGCCATATCCCATAACTCCTGATGGTGAACGGTTGGGACGACCGTGTAGAGCACTTGAGCCTCAGCAGGCTGAACGGATGAAGGGAGTTTTCCGGTGGTTGCAAAGTCCACTTCATATTGTCTGTGGAAATCGAGCAGAAGAGAGGGCTTCTCCACTCCGATTTCCTGAACAGCCGTATATTCGAGCCCGGTTCTGTCATCCGTGAACGAAACCTTGACCATATAGTTCTCGTTGGACAGCAGGAGCGGTCTCGGGAAGAAGGCTAAGCCTTGGTCGTTCGTATACGCACGAAATATTGTATCGAATGGCTCTTCAGCCGTGATTTCCTTGGATAGTCTCATTAAGTGGACTATAGCCCCGTGCACCGGCTTCTGATTCGTATCCAATACGGTTACCGGGACTCCTGATGGTATTGTATTGCTGACAAGAAGACGCAGTTCAAGACTCTCCCCGACGGGTTCACCCGTATCGCTGAATGCCTGGATCGTCCATGCATGTATGCCGTCAGCCAAATGCTCCGTATTCAATGAAAAGGCAGCAATTCCCCCGGGTATACGTACCTGCAAATTATCTGGGGTTACCGGAAGTCCCTGTGCATCGATGATGGACAGATGGGAGATTCCTTCCGGGAGTCGTACTTCAACATCCACTTTTCCTTTCACTTGCTCTAAACGATTAGGCTTTAGCAGCTGCAAGCCTGAAGTTCTGCCGGGCTTCCCTGTAGGCGACAGCGCTGATTGAATTTGAAGAAGCCCATGTCCGAAGTAAACGTCAAATCCTTCAGAGCCGAGGTCCTTGGCGGAATGTTCAAGAGCGCTGCGGATCTCCTGTCCGCTCCATTCTGGGCGAGTGAGCTTTAACAAGGCTGCTGCACCGGCAACATAGGGCGCAGCAAGGGAGGTCCCGTCATGGTATTCATAGTTTCCTTCCAGTGTCGTTGTCAAAATCCGTTCACCAGGAGCAGCTATGTCAATCGGCGTCCCATAGTTGCTGAACGACGCGAATTCTCCAGCTTCATTAATGGCTGAGACGGCAATTGTCTCGGGATACATCGCCGGATAGTACCCGGAGGTATGATCGGCATGATTTCCGGCGGCAGCTACGACGACGATGCCTCGCCCGACAGCTTGCCGGATGGTTTCCTGGAGTAAATAACTGTTGCCGCTGCCGCTAAAACTTAAATTAATGACATCGGCTCCGGATTCAACAGCCTTCTCAATCCCTTTAATGACCGTGTAGGTCGATCCGCTGCCAGTCTCGTCGAGCACTTTAATTGGGAGAACCTGCACAGGGTATCGGCCAGCAATACCTGCTATGCCCAGATTGTTCGAATAAACAGCGTTAATAATACCGGATACGGCTGTTCCATGTCCAAAGTCATCTTCAATATTATTCGAATCCTCAATCGCATTGTAACCGGGGAGAAAACGTCCCTGCAGATCAGGATGAGTTGTCTCAATACCCGAATCAAGGACGGCAACGATAACAGGCTCCGTTTCGTGTACGTTAATCGGCTTCATCTGGTCCCAGGCTTCCTGGGCTTGTACGGCCCTAAGACCCCACTGATCATCGATCAGCGGATCCTGGTCTGACACGGAAGTGATATCAGCAGCTGCCCGGTATTGATAGTTAGGTTCTACATAAGCGACGGACGGATTATTTTCCAACTCTTCTGCCATACGTGCTTCCTCTCCCGGCTGGACCTCAATCAGCTCGATGTGAGCAGGGACCGAGGCCATCGAGCGGAAGCCCTCTTCTGAAGCTTGTATTCCGGGAGGAGCGTGATAAGAGACCAGCCATTGACCCGCAATCGCTTCATCATTTTTTGCGGAGGAGAGGAGAACGGGTTCGGTTAATTCCACCCCATGGACGGCTGAAGGGAAAAGCGTGCATACCAATAAGCTTACGGTGCATAACCAAATCCAGTATCTGTTCCAGTTCATAAGTCCTTCTCTTTCTTTGCTTCGTCTTGTTTTTTTATTTGCTCTCCCATTTTGCCGATTAGAGAGATGAGTCCATATAAGAATAGAGCGAGTAATATTTCGGTTTGAACATTTTCAATTACCACACCGTCGATCCAAAGGTCAATCGTATAAATAATGACGCCAAAAATAGCAATCAGCACGATTTCCTGTACCGTTATAACGGCTAACTTGAAGCGGTCTTTAAATAAGTGTTTTCTCAGCGTGCTAAGAAAGGTACCGATAATACCCAGGATTCCTAATCCCAGAAATAATAAAGCGATAAAAGCAACCAATGAACCTATTGAAGTGATACGAATCTTTATAAAATCAAAAACCTGGAGTGAATAGACAGAAAACACAAGCACAGCAATTAGAATGAGAATGATTCCGGCCAGGACTACCAGTAAGTTGATGTTTTCCTTGAAGCGACCCTTGCCCAACAACAGGCACCTCCATCAATGATGTTAAGATATGTATGCAGCGCCAAAAACCGCCGCAGGCTGAATAAACAGCCAACGACGGTCCTTGGATGGAATTAAAGTACAAGGAATACGACTACATCTGCAATGGATTCAGCGACGTCCTTCGGTACACCGGCTTTCGTCAGCAGGCTGACAAACTTAGATTTGCTCCAGTCTTCCATCTTGTCCAAAGCATTTGCGATTTTTGTGCGATATTTAAGAACATAATTAGCCGCCTTTTTACTGAAAGGCTTCAATGCAACTTCAAGCGCCCATCCGCCTGCACGAATCATAGCGGCTACAGTTTTCAGTTTGATTTGAGCGTTAACATTCTGTGGGGTGGAGATCGATTTTGCCACAGCTGTAGCACTTGTAGTCATGGTAGCCGCGGAAGCAGCCGAAGTCATTGGAACAGCAATTACGGCGGATGCTACAGTTGCCAGGATTACCTTCTTGAACTTTTCATTCAACACAAAATTCACTCCTTAGAAAAATGGTTTTAATGGTTGCTGCACTTATAGAGTAATAGATAGCAGGTAATTAGAAAATATTACCTTGGGTGTATTTTACAATTGGAGTCTATGTGGTATACTTTATCATCTTATACTAGTAAGTTACTCGTATGATCAGATGATCCCAAGCACCTTTAAGATAAAGGAGGCCTTGGAGTTCACGTTCATTTTGTTATAGACATTGGTTACGTTCACTTTTACAGTAGCCGGGCTCATTTTTAACAGCTGGCCGATTTGCTTATAGTCATAATCTAGAAACCAATATCTCATGACTTCCTTTTCACGGTTTGTTAGCTGAAATGGGTTTAGTAGCTGATCCAGATTGATGTCATCATCCGTTTTTTCGAGAATGTCATGCCCTACAACAGAAGATATGTAACCCAGAAGATTAATTAGTACGCTGCAGTCAAATGTCATATCCGTAAATACGACTAGAAAGCCGGAAATTGCCCTGTCCTTTCCAGCGATGGGAGTACAGCAGCTGTTCCACTCGTTAAGGATTTTGAGAGAATGCTCCTCGCCGCAAACGATTGATGGCCTGTGCAGCTCAATGGAAGCCGATACTGCATTTAGTCCGGCATGCTCAAGAGCAAAAGAAGAACCTGTACATATCTGAAAGCCCCCTGCTTTCTTCACGACTTGTTCGCTCCCATTCACGTAAAGCACCATGCCGGATGAGTCGGTGATGAGGAACAAATGAGGGAACTGAAGTGTCAGCATTCTCTGCTGAACGCTAAGAACCAGATAGTCGTTAGTCTCCAGGGAACGCTTGACTTCCTGTTCCCGGAGCTTATGAAGATACCGCGAGTCCGCGGATAAACGGGGATATTGCTTATGCAGGAGCTTTGTTAGATCACTTTGCTCGTCTGGTGTTAATTCGAATACCCTAGCTGTATCCATTGGGGCTGTAGAAAATATACTAGACAACGCATTCCCCTCCAATCAATGTGCGAAGAAAGAACATAAAATTTACTGAAGATAATTGAAAAGTTATGTTATATCAGAGAATGATGGATTAGAGAATGGAGTTATCAGGGTAACGGTAAAATCAGAGTATCTGCTTTCATTGCACAGCAAATAACCGCCAAAAGACCATGGAGTGGCGCTCTGCCGGTGCCGTTATGCACACAGGTTGATAACTATTTACATAATAAACCTCCCTATACTTTTATTGGTTATGTTGAATATAGTATATTTAATACACTGCCTCGTCAACTAGCGAGCAATGGTATAGAGCGTGAACTATTTCCATATTTACAAGGTCTTAACGTTAGTGGATGCCCTTTAGTCTGGGTCCTCGGCTCCGTTGCTGTATAGGATGTTGTCAAGCTCTACCCATGGTTTAAACCCGTTCTCTCTGCAGGATATTCACGTTCAAGCTCGCTATGTTCTTCCAAGAGGATTAACCCCTTAACGGTAAGCCTTGCCGGCCTTAGGGAATAGGCATCTTCGACCCGGAGAGCTCCTTTGATATAGCCATTTCGTTCAAGAAACTTAATGAAATTTTCAAATTCAACATCCTTCAGCCCATAGTCCCCGGCAGCTGGCATGAAGTTCTTCAGCTTCAATTTACTTAATACGCTGTAACCGACTCACATTGAATTTACATCCTCTTTTACTACAATGGTGGCAGGGTGCTGTAAATGCAGATAAATGCAATTAGCGGATTCAGATGACAGGAGGATTACAGGATGAGGAAGCGTTTCAGGGTAACAGGGTTGTTTGCTGCTGTGGCATTGTTTGTAACTGCGGCATATCTTACTTTTGCTCATAATCTTGTCAGGGAGATTTCCGGTATTTTGACTGAACAAACATCTGACCGATCTATAATTGTGTCTACTGTTGATCGAGGCAGCGGTATGGAGCCTGCGAGAATCTCTCATGCTGTAATAGATCAAGGTTTAACGTCAGAGATTGGTTCGCAAAGTATAATTTTTGAGATATCCGATCCATACGATTGGTATAATATTTATATTAATAATGACAGTTATGTTACGTATAACATTCTACTGAAAGATGAAGCTGATCATGTTCAAGGGGAATTTACATTGGCGGCCAACTCTAGTTCTGTCATCAGGAATACCGAGGCTGCCAGAGGTCGGCGAATAGTTAGCGTAACATCAAGTGACGGATCGACTTTGGAAGGCAGTATTCGTGTAAGTGTAAGCCGACAGCAGATGAACTGAGCTATTTAATCGCAAAAGATAGCGCCTTTCCGCTGATGGAAGACTGCTCGCTTAAGTAGAGGCCGGTCACTGCAATACGAATGGAATAACTAGATGTACAGAGATTACCTGGTATAGTAGTATTTTACTGTAAATTGCTATAAAGGTGGTTATCCAATGAGCGAACAGGCAACTCAGCAGTTTGTTGACCGTATTGATGCAGTCTTTCTGCCGGTGCGTAATCTTCAGGAATCGTTAGCATGGTACCAAGAGGTGTTCGGATTCGGTTTGCGCTGGAGCAATGAGAGAATGGCCGGGTTAGCAATAGCCCCCAACTGCGGATTTCATTTAGTTCAGATTCCGGATTTTCAGCCTATTGATACATACACCCCGTTTAACTTCGTCGTCAAGGATGTAGAGGAAGTAAGGGCAAGGCTGGAGCGCAGTGGAGTGGAAGTTTCTGAGATAAGAACTGGTGAGCCTAAGCGATTTGATCTTACCGATCTTAATGGTAATATGGTCAGTGTCATTCAGCTGTAGCAACTCTGGCTCCAGATATGGCAGGTCATGAATAGAAGGCAGTCGGTCATGGGGACCGGCTGCCTATTCGATGTGAAGATATAACAGCCTCAAGCAGCGATAAAGGTGAACATAACCTGATTGGCAGGGATGGTTCGAATGTTATTTAATCTGACATCAAAATCGGGTACTATAGATATAACCCATGCGAAAGGAGAGATATGCAAATGGAAACGTTGTATGTAGTGAAGGATGGCAAGGTTGTAGAATACAATGGGCAGATCAACGATAAGAATATCTTGACTGAAGCAGCTGTAATCGAATCCTTCGGACGAAAAGCGATTGAAGAGATCAACCGTTTTGGCTCCTACTCCATTAAAAAAGGTGAAGCGAAAGAGTAACACTAATGTTCTTGAGAGACAGCGGGTAATGAAGGGACCGGAGCTCAGGCATATGACTCCCTTCGCAACGATCCACTTCGTCCCAACAGGGATGAAGTGGATTTTTTACGCCACTTATCGTACCAGCACGGAAACTTTAATCAGGTTCTTCTCATACTCTTCCATAGACAGCTATGGAAGTATCAATATCACGATCTTCGAGACATCCATCTGTTATGAACTTCCTATATCGCAACAGTAAAGTGTATCAGTATGTCTAAACATTCAAAGCACGGTAAATCTGTATCGAAAATCCTATAATCTTCAAAGTAAATTATAAAGATTATAGGGTAGGGAGGACAAGCAGGAGCGCATACAATTGTAAATGTAAGCGATTCCAAATCACATAGGCCAGGCTGTACCTTGCGGAAGCAATGGTATGGTATGGGATCGCTCATCATTCCATTCTTGAAGGGGGTTATGTAATGTTAAGATCCAAGACGCTGCAGGTTGTGGCAGCGGGCCTGCTGCTCGTGAGTCTGCTGCTGCCGATGGGCGGACAGCTGGCTTCAGAGGTGAAGGCGGCGGAAGGGGACGCGTTCACCTATACCTTCGATGACGGCACGGTACAGGGCTGGAGCCCGCGCGGCGGCGTGACGCTTAGCGCCACAAGCGAGAGCGCGGTCTCTGGTGTATACAGCCTGAAGACGACGGGACGGACGGCAGCCTGGAATGGTCCAAGTCTGAATGTGAAGAGCCTGCTTCAACCGGGAGCGTCTTATGAGATATCCGCTTCCGTCAAGCTTCCTGAGAAGGCGGCAGGCGCAGCAGCCAGTACAGTGAAGCTGACGATGCAGGAAGACCCGGCGGGCGGGACGACCGCTTACCCGAATATTGTCTCGGCTTCCATTGCGGATAACAGCTGGGTGCAGCTGAGGGGCACCTACTCGTATAGTGCGCCTATGGACGGCTTGACGCTCTATGTGGAGAGCTCGGAGGCGCAGGAAGTCATTCTTGTGGACGATGTGGTCATTCGTGCTGTCGTACAGCCGCCAGCTGACCAGTCGGGCATTGCAACGGATTTTGAGAATGACACCGCGCAGGGCTGGTTGCCGCGCATGGGCAGTGAAACACTCGCAGTGACAGATGCGGATGCGAAGAGCGGGACGTACAGCCTGCTGACAACAGGACGAACACAGACCTACTCGGGACCAAGCCTCAGCGTAACTGGCAAGATGCATGAACAGAGCAAATACAAGCTGTCGGTATGGGTGAAGCTTGCTCCAGGCGAGAGTGCCGCCGACCTCAGGCTCAGCATCCAGCGGGGCTACCAGGGGACGAACAGCTATGATACGGTTGTTGGCAATACCCCCGTAACTTCAGGGGAGTGGGTGAGACTGACTGGCGATTATCAGCTGCGCAGCGCGGTGGATTCCCTGTCTGTTTACGTAGAATCGGGAAGCGGCACGCCGTCCTTTTACCTTGATGATTTCACCCTAGCCTATATTCCGCCGGTTGCCATTGAGCAGGATATCCCGTCTCTGCATGAAGCGCTGGCGGGGCAGTTCAAATACGGAGTTGGCGCGGCCGTCGAGCCGTTCGAGCTTGAGGGACAGCATGGCGAGCTGCTGAAGAAGCACTTCAACAGCGTCGTAGCGGGCAATGTGATGAAGCCGGATTACCTGCAGAAGCAGGAAGGCATATTCACCTTCGAGCGTGCGGATGCAATTGTAGAATTCGCTAAGGCGAACGGCATGTCAATCCGCGGCCATACGCTGGTGTGGCACAGCCAGACGCCAGACTGGTTCTTCAGGGACCTGGAAGGCAAGGAGATGGTCGACGAGACCGATCCGGTGAAGCGGCAGGCGAACAAGGAGCTGCTGCTGAAGCGGATGGAGACGCATATCAAGACGGTCGTCGAGCATTTTGGCACAGACGTTTACGCTTATGATGTTGTTAATGAGGTCATCTCGGATTCAGCCGGGCTGCGGGACAGCAAGTGGTATCGGATCTGCGGAGTGGACTATATCAAGGAAGCGTTCCGCTACGCCCGCAAGTACGCGCCGGAGGGCACGCTGCTGTACATCAATGATTACAATACACATTCCCCGCGCAAGGCGCAGGACTTGTACAATCTGGTCACGGAGCTGCTGGCGGATGGTGTTCCGGTCGACGGAGTCGGCCACCAGACTCATATTCGCATTGATTCACCATCACTGAAGCAGATTACCGATTCCATCGAGATGTTCGGCAAGCTGGGCCTCGACAATCAGATTACCGAGCTTGATGTGACGGTCTACAGCAACGATACGGATAAATACGAAACGGTTCCGGAGGAGGTGCTGCTGCAGCAGGGCTACCGGTACGGCGAGCTGATGCAGGCGTTCATCCGGCTGAAGCCTTATATCAGCTCTGTCGTCTTCTGGGGCATGGCAGATGACAACACATGGCTCAAAAACTTTCCGATTGCGCGTCTTGACCTGCCGCTCCTCTTCGATGAGCAGCTGCAGTCCAAGCCGGCGTTCTGGGCGATAGTAGATCCGTCGAGGCTGCCTGCACGTTACGAAAGCCATGATGCAGCCTTCGGTACCGCCAAGGTAGACCAGCAGGAGGAGCTGCTCTGGCAGGCCCAGAAGGCAGTCCGCCTCAGCTCGGAGACCGTTACCGCTTCATTCAAAACGTTATGGGATGCCAAGAGGCTCTATGTTCTGGTGGATGTGAATGACAGCACGCGCAGCCCGAACGACCGGGTCGAGCTGTTCGTCGATGATAACAATGGCCGAACGGCGGCTTATGAAGCGGACGACAAGCATTACACGCTGCACCGCTCAAGGAAGTCTGTCTCCGGCGTGTCCTACAATGTGAAGGAGCGCTCCGGCGGCTACCGGCTTGAAGCCTCTATTCCAATCACCGCAGCGATGGAAAACGGGCTTAAAGGCTTCGATATCCGCATTACGGATGCGGATACGACCGGCGCTCAGGTGTCCTGGAGCGATACGACCGCAAGCCAGCAGTCAGATACATCCCGGTTCGGCGAGCTTAAGCTGGTTAAGGCTGTATCGATCCACAAGGCGGTCAAGGGCAAGCCCGTGATTGACGGCGCCCAGGACAGCGGATGGAGCAGAGCGTCTGAGCTGTCGACGGATGTCCAGGTGCAGGGAACAGGCGGCGCTAGTGCGAAGGTAAAGGTCATGTGGGATGAAAATTACCTATACGTACTGGCAAAGGTCGATGACCGCCTGCTCAGTGATGCTAGCGCAAATGCTTATGAGCAGGACTCGGTTGAAATCTTCCTGGATGCGGACAACAGCAAAAGCAGCGAATACGAGCCGGATGACGGCCAGTTCCGCATTAACTTCCATAACGTCCGCACCTTCGGCGGGAATGCCGCTGATGAACTGATTCAGTCGGCAGTAAAGATCGTAGAGGGCGGCTATGTGGTCGAAGCGGCGATCAAGCTGCCTGACTCGAAGCCATGCCGGGTGATCGGCTTCGATATTCAGGTCAACAATGATGAAGATGGCGACGGCAAGCGGGATACGGTCACGATCTGGAACGATCAGACAGGTGACTCCTACCGGAGCACAGCGAAATTCGGAGCTGTTCATCTGGCCAACTAAAGACTTTTGCATGGTGAGCACGATTAAGACCGTTGCCGGCTGGATGCCGGTCAGCGGTCTTTGCCGTGGGTAAGCTAATTATTGGTGCTGTGCCCAAGGCGAACATATTCTATAATGAAGGCGAGCAGGGGAGGAGAAGCCATGTATAAAGTACTGCTGGTTGACGACGAGATGTTTGTCCGTAAAGGGCTGATGAATCTGATTGATTGGGAAGCGCTCGGCTATGATATTTGCGGCGAAGCGGACAATGGTGAAGAGGCGCTTGCCTTAATGGATGAATGCCAGCCGGACCTCGTGGTGACAGATATCCGGATGCCGGTTCTGGATGGTCTTGGCTTGATCGCGGCTGTTATTAACCAGCGGCAGTTGAATCCGGCTTTTATTATTGTAAGCGGTTACCACGATTTCAAGTATGCCCAGCAGGCGCTCCGTTACGGGGTGAATGATTATATTCTGAAGCCCATTGATGAAGAGGAGCTCACGGCCACACTGCGCAAGCTTGCCGGGGTTCTGGGCATGCGCAAGCTCGCCACACTGGCCGGCGGCAACCACGTAACCGCCTCTATAATGGAGACGCTTCTCCATGGAACCTACCAGGAGCGTGATATAAGCCAGTATGCGTCCGCAATTGGGCTGCCTCAGGAGTCCCGGTTTGTCTATGTGCTCGCCGAGCTGCACCCGGCAGCGCCGGAGGAGGCGCCGGGGTCGCCGGAGTGGTCGGCGAAGGACGTGGTATGCGCACTGCAGCCGCTGGCGGACCGGTCAGACAGCCGGATACCGGTGTTCGAGCAGAGCCCCGGCATGTACGGCGTGCTGCTGGATTTGCGTAAGCTTGCCGCAGAGCAGGGTGATCCGTCAGCCATGCCGGTGTATCAGTCGCTAAGGCGGGCATTGTCCAAGGTTAAGAATGCCGCTGTGACCTTGTATGTCGGCCAGACGGTGGACCGGCTTCAGGATGTGAAGGAGTCTTACCAGAGCGCCAACGAGGCGCTGTCCTATAAATTTGCCGAGGATGGCAGAGATATCATTATGATCGACGATGTCCGGGGGACACCGCTGTATTATTTTGACATGGCGCAGGAGCTGTATGCCTCGCTGCTGGAGCAGCTGGAGGAGAATGACAAGAAGGCTTATACAGCATCGATTGACAAGCTGTTTGCGGTGTTCCGGGAGCAGCGATTTGCGCCAAATGCAGTCACCAATGCCATTACCCGCTGCGTGATCGGGGTGATTAACATCATCCGCAAGATGGACGGGAATGAGAACCAGCTGCAGTCTCTGCCGGCTATGCTGGACTGGCAGAGCAGGCATGTCCGGCTGGAGGGACTGAGGCAGCTGATGACGGCATTTGCCGCGGAAGCGGCGGAGCTGATCTCCCGGCTTCGCGGGGAGCAGGCCAAGGGCGGCATCGAGAAGATCCGCAAATATATTGAAGCGAATTACAGGGAGAACCTGAATCTCAAATCAATCGCTTCAATCTTTTATATGAACCCGGTGTATCTCGGGCAGCTGTTCCGCAAGACATATGGCATCTATTTCAACGATTTCCTTCTCGGGCTGCGGGTAAACGAAGCGAAGCAGCTGCTCCGCCAGACAGACCTGCGCATGTATGAGATTGCCGAGAAGGTGGGCTTTGCCAATGCGGATTATTTTGTCACCCAATTCGAGAAGCTCGAGCATATGACGCCGACGGACTACCGCAACAAGCTGCGGGGCAGGACGGGCAAACCTTAGAACAGGAACAGGTGGCGGTTATTAACATGAGCAGGTTCAGCCTACACAACATCAAGCTGCGGGATAAATTCCTGCTGATGTATCTGGTATCGGTCTTTATACCGATCGTGCTAACGAATGTCATCTTCTATCAGGTCACAACGAATAACATCAAGAGCCAGAAAACACGGGATGCGGATATTGCGATTGAACAGCTGCAGAGGGAGCTGCGGGCCGTTATCGATGAGGCGGCAGGAATTTCGTATCTTTACTACATCGATCCCATTTTGAGCGAGCATATGGACAAGCATTTCACGACGAAGGTGGAATACGTCGAAGCTTACCATACCCAGCTGCGGGCGGTATTCAATAAGTCCGAGCAGGCGTACAAGACCATCCGGGAGACGACCGTGTACACCGACAACCCGACCATCATGGCTTCGGGGCCGATCCGGCCCCTGACTCCGGATGTGACCGGGACGGATTGGTATCAGGTATTTTTAAGAACACGGGTCTCCTACCCGGTGCTCATACAGAGCGGGGGTGTATTCAGCCTTGTTCAGCGCCTTGATTTGAAGGAGTCAGGCAGCTATTCGAGCTTGGTTAAAATCGATTTGAACATGGACACGGTCCGGCAGCTGTTCCTTAATACGGGTTTTCAGGGGAAGCTGTATTTTACCGGGCAGGACGGGACCATTCACTATACAAATGATTGGGATATGGACTGGCGAGGACGCAGTATCGTGCTGGCGGATGTCAGAACACCGGACAAGTCGATCCATTTTACCAAAGCATACTCCAACAACAACTACCTGAACGGCTGGAGCCTGCACGGGATTATGGATGAACGGACGATGCTGGCGGATGTGCACAAGTCGGGCACGTTCGTTATTTATCTGGCCTGCATTAACTTTCTGCTGCCCTCGCTGATCATTGCGGCGATTTCGCGGTCGATCCATGTGCGGCTGGTGAGGATTCTGCGCTATATGAAGCGGGTGAAGCACCAGCATTTCGAGACCATACCGGAGGCGGATTCCAAGGATGAGATCGGTCAGCTGACGGTGGCCTTCAACCGAATGACCGAGACGATCCACAGCCTGATCAATGATGTTTACGTGGCCGATATTCAGAAGAAGGATCTGGAAATCAAGCGGCGTCAGGCCCAGCTTCATGCGCTTCACAGCCAGATCAATCCCCACTTCCTATTCAATGCGCTGGAGACGATAAGAATGCGCAGCCTGATTAAGGGAGAGGCCGAGACGGCCAGAACCGTCCATCATATGGCCAAAATCTTCCGCAAATCCATCTCGTGGAGCCGGGACTGGGTGACCGTGCGCGAGGAGCTGGAGCTAATTGAATGCTTCCTGGAAATCCAGAAATACCGGTTCGGCGACAAGCTGCAGTATCAGCTTACAGTGGAGGACGCGGTGCTGGAGCAGCATATCCCCAAGATGATATTCCTGCCCTTTGTGGAGAACGCCAGCATTCATGGCATCGAAGGCTCGCCGGGCATGGGCCTGATTGTCATTCAGATGGGAATTTCGAATGACTCGCTGGTGTTCAGGCTCAGCGATAATGGCATCGGCATGGCGGAGGGAAAGCTGAACGAGCTGCTCGTCTATATGCAGCAGGATGATCATATGGGCGACCATGTGGGAATGAAGAACGCCTACTACCGGCTTAAGCTCTGCTATAAGGAAACGTTTGATTTCCATATCGAAAGTAAGCAGGGGAGCGGAACGACCGTTATCATCCGTCTGCCGCTTCAGCAGCCTGCCTGAACGAATGCGCTTTGTCCATATCGGGGAAGATCATTGTTTTCACTATGCTTTTCAAAGTAGGAACTAAACTTTGGCGGGTAATCAGGTAATCGTTTTCATTTTATAATGAAAGTGCTTACAAAACGAAGTGACTTGAAAGGGGCAGATCGGGATATGGGCAAAAGACAATGGCTCAGCACCGCCCTTGCGGCTGTGCTTGCGGTTACAATGGTCGGCTGCAGCAATGGAGCGGGGGGCGGCAACACACCGGAGAATACACCGGCGGCAGTAACGGGCGAGGGCAGCGCACAGCAGGAGCCAGTTACCTTTACCTACTACAGCTTCTCTACGGGCAAGGATGTTATGGCCAGCGACACGGTAATCGGCAAGGAATTGCAGAAGCAGACAGGTGTCGACTGGAAGATGGAATTCCTGGTGGGAGACGTGAAGACCAAGTCGGGTGTCATGATCGCCAGCGGCGATTATCCGGATGTCATCGTTCCCGAGGGCGAGATCGACAAGCTGATGGATGCTGGCGCGTTCATTGAGCTGGATGAATTAATAGAAGAGCATGGTCCGAACATCAAGCGTGTTTACGGGCCTTATATGGATAAATTCCGCCAGGCGGACGGGAAAATCTATCACCTGCCTTTCTCGGCTAACATCGGTTATATCGGGGACCCGAACATCAGCCAGGGCGCCTTCTGGATTCAGCGCTCGGTTTTGAAGGAATTCGGCTATCCGAAGATTAAGACGCTGGATGAATACTTTGATCTGATCAAGAAGTACAAGGAGAAGTATCCGCAGGTGGACGGCAAGGATATCATCGGCTTCGTAACATTCGCCGGTGTGGCTGACAACTTCTTCACCTTGACGAATCCAGCCATGCACCTGGCAGGCTATCCGAACGACGGCGATGTCATTGTTGATATGCAGACACACGAAGCGAAGGTGTACCAAGCGGGTGAGTACGAGAAGCGCTGGGTACAGAAGCTGAACGAGATTAACGCCGAAGGCTTATTCGACCCCGAATCATTCGTGATGAACAAGGACCAGTATCTGGCTAAACTGACCTCGGGCCGCGTGCTCGGCTACTTCAACTACGGATGGCAGGTCGGAGATGCAACGAACAACCTGAAGATGGCAGGCATTGACGAGAAGCGCTATGCGCCGCTGCCGATTGTGTTCGACGAGACGATCAAGGACCAGTATATTGATCCGCCTGCATTCGTGAACAACCGCGGTATCGGGATTTCCGTCAAAGCGAAGGACCCGGTAAGGATTATTCAATACTTCGACAACCTGCTGAAGGAAGAGAACCAGATTCTTGTGCAGTGGGGCATCAAGGGTGAGACGTACAGTGTGGATGAGAATGGCCGCTTCTATTTGGATGATGACCAGAAAACAAAGCGGGATGACCCGGAATTCAAGCGGACCTTCGGCTTCCAGTACTTCGAGTACAGCTGGCCGCGTTACGGCAACAACTCGCTGCTGGCGGACGGCAACGCCTACGCAGTGGGCAATCAGCCTGAGGTTGCCTCCGCGGGTTATACAGAAGGCGACAAGAAAATTCTCGAGGCTTACGGCGCGCAAACCTTCTCCGGGTACTTCTCCAAGCCTGACAATCGTCCCTGGTATCCGGCATGGAGTATCAACAAGGGCCAAGGCACGCCGGAGCAGATGTTTGGACAGAAGGCGAGCGACCTGCAGAAGAAATACCTGCCGCGTCTGATTCTGGCGAAGCCGGGTGAATTTGAGTCGATATGGAATGAATATACGGGCGAGTTCGGCAAGCTGGATGCCAAAGGGTACGAAGAATTCGTGACGAAGATTGTGAAGGACCGTGCAGCGGGGAACTGGTAATTCGGCATAACGCTGGTTAGCGCGGCAGGAGCAATTGAGCGGGATGGCTGCTCCGCGCTGCGGCAATGGTTACAGAGGGCCGGAGGCGTTATACGTTCCGGTCCTCCGTCATTTAGACGGGCGCAAGGTGAGGCCCTATCGGAAAGGAGAACAACCCGGTGGAGAGAACCATTATTAACCCAGCACCTGTAACGGCGAAGAAGCCCGCACGACGGGGCGGCGGCCTCCAGCCATTCTTCAGGAAGCTGCTGCAGCAGCGTATGCTTGTGCTGATGTCCGTACCCTTCCTGCTCTGGCTCTTCCTATTCAAGTATGTGCCCCTCTGGGGCTGGACAATTGCCTTTCAGAAGTACAGACCGGCCAAGGCCTTCAACGATCAGGAGTGGGTAGGCTGGGCCAACTTCAAGTTCCTGTTCCAGGATGAAACCTTCTACCAGGTGCTCCGCAACACGCTTGTGATGAGCTCCATCAAGCTTGTATTAGGATTTGTGACGGCCATTACGCTGGCCATTCTGCTGAATGAGCTGCGCAATATTGTGTTTAAGCGGGTCGTACAGACCATCAGCTATCTGCCTCATTTTATCTCCTGGGTTGTAGCGGCGAGCATCATCTCAACCGCGCTGGCGCCGGAGGGCATCGTCAATATTCTGCTGATGAAACTGAACTTGATTGACCAGCCGGTTCTGTGGCTTGGCAAGGGCGAATACTTCTGGGGCATTCTCGGAGCATCGGAGGTGTGGAAGGATGTCGGCTGGAATACCATTGTCTACCTGGCAGCCATTACGACCATCGACCCCTCCCAGTATGAAGCTGCTGAGATTGACGGGGCAAGCCGCTTCCAGCGCATTCTGCATATAACGCTGCCGGGCTTGAAGCCGGTAATCATTATCCTCTTAATCATGAATCTCGGGCATATTCTGGAGGCGGGCTTCGAGCCGCAGTACCTGCTAGGCAACGGCATGACCGTCGATTATTCCGACAACCTCGACATATTCGTGCTGAAGTATGGCATGGACATGGGCAACTACTCCCTGGCGACTGCCGCTGGCATGTTCAAGACGGTTGTGAGCTTCGTATTCCTGCTGTCGGCTAACACGATTGCGAAGCGGATGGGAGAGAGCAGGCTGTTCTAAGCCGGCTCCTCCCGGGGAGAGGCGCCGGCCGCAGGCTCGCGGTACAGCCTGACTTTATTCTCAAGGAGGCATCATGATGAGTGACTTGAGCGCGTCCCGGAAACGGTACAACAGCTGGTCCGATAAAATTTTTGACATCTGCAATATCATCTTCTTGTGCATGCTGGTGGTCGTCACGCTGTACCCGTTTATCAACATGTTTGCGCTCTCCTTCAACAATGCGAATGATTCCATCCGCGGCGGTATCTACCTGTGGCCAAGGGAGTGGACATGGGAGAACTATAAGTACATCTTCAATGAATCATCGATCTATCATGCTACCTTGATCTCGGCGCTCCGGACAATCGTCGGCACCGTTATATCGGTATTCTGCACCGCGATGCTCGCTTATACGGTCAGCCGCCAGGAATTCGTCCTGCGCAAGTTCGTGACCATCGCTTTCGTCTTTACGATGTATTTCAGCGGCGGTTTGATACCCGGCTACCTGCTTATTCGTGAGCTTGACCTGATCAACTCGTTCTGGGTCTATATCTTCCCGGGCATTATCGGGGTGTTCAACATGATTGTGGTTCGCTCTTTCATAGAGGGGCTGCCCGAAGGGATTATGGAGTCAGCCAAGATTGACGGAGCGGGCGAGTTTATGACCTTCATCCGGATCGTACTGCCGCTGACGGTGCCGGCGCTGGCGACAATCTCGCTGTTCGTGGCGGTCGGCCAGTGGAACTCGTGGTTTGATGTGTTCTTGTACAATTCCTCGCGGATTGAGCTGAGCACGCTGCAGTATGAGCTGATGAAGATCCTCTCCACGTCCAACACGGCGGCTAACTCCATGTCGGCTGCTGACCAGTTCGCGGCCGGTCAGAGCGGCGCGTCAATGGTCACGCCAACCTCGATCCGGGCCACGATGACGATTATTGCCAGTCTGCCAATCATTATGGTGTATCCGTTCCTGCAGAAGTACTTTGTCAAGGGGATGACGGTCGGCGGCGTAAAGGGCTAAGCCATAAGCTGAATTAACGGGGTTGAGAGATGCTGAAACAACAGAGAGCAGGAGGAGGAGCAGCCTTTGACTGATATAGGATACGAGGCCTGGCTGGGCAGCGGACGGAATGCCGGGTCAATAGGTTCGGGCTTAGATGCAGGCGGCGGCCTCCGGCTTGAACAAATTGCAGTCACTGCAGACCTGGCTGGCTGCGGGCCGTTAGCGAGAGCGGTTGAGGAACTGGCCGAGGGGCTTGAGGCTCTGCTGGGGCGGCGGCCGGAGGTGGTGGCTGAGTCCAGAAGGTCAGGCAGCTGTGTACTAATCGGAACAGCTAGGACATCCGCTGTCATTGATGACGTGCTGAGCGGCAGCAGCAGCGGCGGTAGCATTGTTGGCCCGGAAGGCTACTGTATACGTGTACGGAAGAGAAGTGCTTCGCAGCAGTGCTGCATTGTTTTGGCGGGCATGACAGAGAAGGGTGTACTCTACGGGGCATTCCATTTGCTCAGGCTGCTGCGTACAGGGCATGATCTTACTGCGCTGGATGTCACGGAGAATCCAGCCTTCGCGCTGCGGATGATCAACCATTGGGATAATATGGACGGCAGTATCGAGCGCGGTTATGCGGGCAGGTCGATCTTCTTCCGGGACGGCGAGGTGCTGGCCGGCTCGAAGCGGATCACCGATTATGCCCGTCTGATGGCCTCAATCGGCATCAACGGCATTGCCGTTAACAATGTCAATGTGCATGAGCTGGAAACGCAGCTGATCACAGAGCGTTACCTGCCGCAGGTTGCCCGTATTGCCGATGTGTTCCGCTCCTATGGTATAACCTTGTATCTGAGCGTCAACTACGCTAGTCCGATTCAGCTTGGCGGGCTGGGAACAGCTGACCCGCTGGATGAATCGGTACGTTCCTGGTGGAGGGATAAGATTGCGGATATTTACCGCTATATTCCAGACTTCGGCGGAGTCGTCGTGAAAGCTGATTCGGAGAATAGGCCGGGGCCGTTTACGTACGGGCGCAATCATGCGGATGGCGCCAACATGCTGGCCGAAGCATTGGAGCCGTTCGGGGGCCTCGTGCTGTGGCGCTGCTTCGTGTATAACTGCCATCAGGACTGGCGTGACCGGTCGACTGACCGGGCTAAGGCGGCCTACGACCACTTCAAGCCGCTGGACGGCAGGTTCAAGGATAATGTTATTTTACAGATCAAGAATGGCCCGATGGATTTCCAGGTGCGTGAGCCGGTATCTCCGCTGATTGGTGCCATGGAGCAGACGAACCAGATGGTCGAGTTCCAGATTACGCAGGAATATACCGGACAGCAGCGGGATGTGTGCTATCTGGTGCCGCAGTGGAAGGAAGTGCTGGACTTCGATACCCGCTGCTGCGGGGAGGGCAGCACGGTGAGGCGGATTGCTGCTGGAGAGGTTCACCCGTATAAGCACAGCGGGATTACGGCGGTGTCCAGCGTCGGGGATGACGCGAACTGGACGGGGCACCACCTTGCTGCTGCGAACCTGTACGGCTACGGCCGGCTGCTCTGGAATCCCGGATTGTCCGCGGAGGAGATCGCTCTGGAATGGATCGGGCTGACATTCGGACTGAAGCGGGAAGATTCTGACGCGGCTGTCACCCACCGGATTTTGCTTGAATCCTGGCCTGCCTATGAGCAGTATACCGCTCCGCTTGGTGTTGGCTGGATGGTATCGCCCCATTATCACTACGGGGTGGATGTGGACGGCTACGAGTATTCGAAGTGGGGTACGTACCATTTTGCCGACCGGGACGGGATTGGGGTAGACCGGACGCAGGCAACGGGCACCGGCTATACGGCTCAGTATCAGCCAGAGGTGGGTGAACGTTATGAGCACTTGGATACCTGCCCGGATGAGCTGCTGCTCTTCTTCCATCATGTGCCTTATACGCATGTTCTGAAGTCGGGGGCAACGGTCATCCAGCATATCTACGATACCCATTTTGCCGGGGTAGAGCAGGTGGACAAGTGGATTGCAGAATGGAAGCAGCTGAAGGCGGACAGGGTGGATGCCGACCGCTATGCCCACATCCTGGAGCGGCTGCAGATGCAGCTTGAGAACGCCAGGCAGTGGCGCGATGTGATCAATACGTACTTTTACCGTAAATCCGGCATTCCCGATGCTCATGGAAGAGTGATCTACTAGAGACGAGGTTCAGTTCTGGTGGCATAGAATGTTATTAGGAGAAGAGGTGCAGGCAATGGGTACGGTTGAGCGGAACGAGACTGGAGCAGCCGGGCTGGCTGCGCGGTACCAGGATTATTTTGATATTGGAGCGGCAGTGAACCTGACAACGATTAAGTCGCAGCGTGATCTGCTGGCGCAGCACTACAACAGTATTACCGCTGAGAATGATATGAAGTTTGAACGGCTGCAGCCGGAGGAAGGGCATTACACCTTCGAAGCGGCGGACCGGATCGCCGCCTTTGCGGAGGAGCATGGCATGAAGCTGCGGGGCCACACGCTTGTCTGGCATAACCAGACGCCGGAGTGGGTGTTTAAGGGGAAGGACGGACAGACGGCTGGCCGGGAGCTTTTGCTGTCGAGGATGAAATTCCATATTGATAGGGTTGTCGGCCGCTACAAGGGGCGCGCGTATGCATGGGATGTCGTGAATGAGGTCATTGAGGATAAGAGTGATATCTGGCTGCGCAGCTCTCCGTGGCTGGATATTCTGGGCGAGGATTTCATCGCCGAAGCCTTCCGCTGCGCCCATGAGGCCGACCCGGAGGCGGTGCTCTTCTATAATGATTACAATGAGTCTGATCCTGTTAAACGCGATAAAATCATTCGCCTGCTCCGCTCATTGAAGGAAAAGGACGTTCCGGTGCACGGTATGGGAATGCAGGGCCACTGGAATCTGAACGGCCCGAGCCTTGAAGAGATCCGGGCAGCCATCGAGGGCTATGCCTCGCTGGGACTGCAGGTGCAGATCACGGAGCTGGATATTTCGGTATTTGATTTCGAAGACAGGCGCACTGGGCTTGTAAGGCCGACCGCAGAGATGGAGGAGAAGCAGTCCGAGCGCTACGATGCGGTATTCCGCCTGCTGCGCGAATACAAGGACGTGATAACGGCCGTGACCTTCTGGGGTGCCGCTGACGACTATACGTGGCTGAATGACTTTCCAGTACGGGGCCGCAAGAACTGGCCGTTCGTATTTGACGAGAAGCATGAGCCCAAGTCTTCGTTCTGGAGAATTGCGGATTGGGAAGAGTGAGCTGCAAGATAACGGAGCCCGTGAGGGCTCTGTTTTTGTATGTGTTTGGAAATTTCGCGTTTCGTGCCTGCGAAAGATCAAGATACAACGAGCAGCAGCAGCCTTGCGGAAGTTACAGTAACCCTATCTGTATAGAAGTAAAATCGTACGGAAAGGGGCTGCGACATTGCGCCAATTTAAATGTTTGGATCTAACCCGCTGCATGAATAACCGGGGAATAACGACAATCAGCGAATTCGGCAAAGGTGAGCTTAATGGATCAGGCTGCTCATATCCGGCTGAAGAGCTGCCGCTTTGCGAAGTGTTTGTTGTGGACGATGTTCCATTCTATATGAGCAGAGGAACGGACTTCGATAATGTGGTGCCCGAAGGGCAAATCATTGAATTCCCGGAATCCGAGCTTGCGGTGATCCATGTCCTGGGGGCAAGCAACGACGGCAACATGATGGAGCCCCTTGCGCTGCTCAGACACCGCGAATGTATTCACGAGGAGCCGTTGAGATTATCCTACTTTATTTCACAGACCCCTTTCGCGACCAACAGAGCAGCTATTACGATGAGCTGTCTGCACAGCATTGGAGGAGCTCTGCCGCAGTTTAAGCCGACAATGTGGTGTGAAAGCTTGGTCGTTGATTTGCCATGTGCTATTGATGGAATAAAGCTGGGGGATAATCTCTGCATGCATATATTTGCTATAACGATAGAAGAGAAGCAGCGGGCTGACAGGCAGTCCGACTCTGGGATTATGGAAAAATAAAGCGGCAGATATCCCTGCAATAAGCAGAGTGACTATAGTGTCAATATGAGAAGATGAATGGGCAAGCCACCCCATTACAGGAAGGAGGATAGTCCAAGGCGTCAAATCTAGCCGTGCTTCGCCGGCGCTTTGTTCTGTTCGTATGTTTCGGCCAAGACTGTAAATTACAATGAGGAGGATGATTTTCAATGAAAAAAGTTGTGTATTCTGTTGTGGTTGCTACGGCTGTACTTGCATCTCCTGTAGTTGGCCAAGCACTGCCTGCTGCGGCATCGTCCACTGCAAGTGTAACATCCTATTCCGTAACCGAATCGGGGGCATCCCAGACTTCGTTCACTTGGATTAACAGCCAGGCTGCTTCTTCCCCGGCAAAAAGCGAACTCCAGCTGAACGATTATGACAGAGGACAGGCCTCCTTCGCGGGACCTGCTTATAAAGCGATGGCATAAGCTTAATACCATCTATGGGGCGGGAGAGATAAGCATACTGCTTGTCTCTCCTTCTTATATTGGAGGGGAATGAGATGGATTTTACATTATATAACGAAACACGCTTCAATTGTTTTCATGTATGTGTAGCAGCGGCACTTCTCCGAAAAAAGGTGGATACGGTTCCGTTGTTCACGCAGTCCGGGTATCTCGTTACCAAAATAGATGACGGAGTTGTAATTAATCCTTACTATAAGAATATTGACCAAGTTATAAGGGAACGGACCTATATGTACCTTGAATCGGGTAGATGGAACAACAAGGAGGATTATGAGGCAGCCATTCTGGAATACCTGGCTGAGAATCAATCGGTAATCATGGAGGCTGATCTGTACTACCTTCCATTCAGCCCTTACAAGGAACAGCTGCACGCGAACCATTGCATTGAATTGATCGGCTACAAGAACAAGGAATTCGAATATTGTGATCACTATTATAACTGTCATGGAACGCTATCCCTGCAAGAGATGAGCCAAGTTATTGAGTATTCCATGGGAGGTTTATTGGGAGGAGAGCTACACACCCATTACCTCAGGCCGCGCGATCCCCATAACCAGGCGGTGAATGTGCCTTTAGCTCGGGAGCAAGTATTCCTTGATAACGTTAAAGCTATGCTGGACCAGGACATGCCATCCATTCCCGGTTCAGTGAGAGGACTGCCGGCAGTCAGCGCCTCACAGGACATTATCCGCGAAATCGGGCAAATCGGGGATACGGCCTTTCAAACAAAGCTCCTGAAACGATTTGCTGATGAGCTTCGGGAGGTATCTCATACCCGATACCACTTACAACGCTATCTGGCTTCTGTGGGAGAGCAGCAATTAGCCGATGCTTATGCAGCTGCGGAGCAAAGCTGGATGGTTATTGCTAACCTGATAATTAAATCTTATCTCTCGGATTACAACAGTACGTATGAAAAACGCATTCTATCCAGGTTGCAGCGGGTTCTTGAACAGGAAACCTACAGCATAATGTTAATACAAGAGCTTCTCGGTGACCGCTACGTCAGCAGTACATAGCTGTAGGTTAGCTCCTTGGAAATTACGAATCGTTATGGGTGAATACACCATAGCGATCTTTTTTATATAGCTTCCTCCTTGTGTGCCGTGCTTAGCTTAGCACCCGTTTAACGTTCATAAGCTGCTGTTCCGAAGCGGCATTCTTATAGCTGAAAATCTCACCAACCTTGACAAGCTGCCTGTTTCTGCAAGCTTTGAAGTGATCGCACTGCCCTTGCACATCAGCGCCGATTCCTCGGTTGCCCGTGTTGTTGCCCGCCTTCTGTAACACCCGGTGTTCTAGAATAACGAAACCTCGTCTAAGCTAAAGGAGTAGTATAGGGTAAGAATAAGGTTCACAAATAATTAGGAGGCTGGTGAAATGATATTAACACGTTCCTTGATGGTTTCGCTGCTGCTGATCGGCGTATTGATAACCTCAGGCTGTTCGCTGATTGAGAAGGTAGACCAGTCGCTGGATTACGTTAATGAGGCGACTTCGTATGTGACGGATGCGGCCGCATTCGCCGAGTCGCTTCCATACCGGGCCGAGCAGGCGCTGCTGGACCCTGCGGCTAGAGATGAGCTTCAGCAGTCCTTCGAGGATATGAAGAACGACATCATCCAGTTTAACGAGCTTACGGCACCTGCCTTTGCGGAGAATGTCCACGAGAAGCTGATGGGCTATAATGAAACGCTGCTTACCGAAGTTAACACGTATCTGGAGCAGCTGGAGAACAACACCATTAATCTGGAGAGCCTGCAAAACTCGCCTATGGCGCAGACTCTTAATGAGATTACAGGTACCCTTGACCAGCTTAGACAGCTGGGACAGTAGAACAGCACGAGCAGTGGCTAGTAAAGTTATACGGACAATGGAGGCTGCCGGTACGACCGGCGGCCTTTCCTTCGTTAAAGAGAAGAATGTTTCGGGAGAGTTACATATGGTGAAGTAAGTTTACTATATACAACCATATATGAATAATGAGTATAAATTCGCTGGAGGTGCTTGAAATGCTTGGCGCCAGAATCATGTTTATCCTATCCGCAATCTTCCTTGGCTTGTACACGCTAAACATTAATATCGGAATAACCAACAGCACGCTGTACGCCTTGTTCATGGCGGGTTTCTGTCTTGCTTTCGTATTTACTCTGGTAGGCAAGAGGACGAAGGAGACCCTGCTGATCCGCTGGTTATCCGCTGTAACAGTCGGTTTGTTTATGCTGTATCCCCTGCTTGTCGGACTTATATGGTCGGCGGCCGACAAGCCATAATTAGTGCTGCCGGACCTTGCTCCTATGCTGATTCCTCCCCTAAAACGTTGCCTCGGCTATGCCACTTTGATAGGATAATAGAATGGTGTAAGTTTCTGTCGACTTGGAATACATATCTGATGTGCATGCTTAGGGGGAGTTTGTAACAATGGCGTATTATGGAATCTCGCCGCAAACCTCGCTTCGTCCAGGGGCAAGGACAGGCTTGGGCGCGGTGCTAACTGGTGTACTGCTGGCCTTCAATGTTATATCGCTGGCTGGGGGCCTAATATTCGTAACGGTCAAGCCGGATGAGTTCGGCGGGCTATGGAACGCATACGGCCTTCTTATGCTGTATGTGCTGATTGGCAATCCGATCCTGGCAGCCAGGGGGGAACAGAACAGAGGACTTGCCTATAGCTATCTGGCGCTGCATACGGCAGGTATGCTGCTGGTCCCGGCAATGAACACAGGCGCTTCGTCGGCTGTGACGAATCTGTCATCCAGAAGCCCGCTGGCGATTGTGGTTATGCTGCTTCTATTCTTGCTCGGCGGGCTGCTTGCCCTGAATAAGCTCCGGTACCCCGAGCAGGAGATCATGTTCCGGTTCACCGATCGTCCGGGACGTCTTAAGATCTCGGTGAGAATCGCTGTAATGGTTGTATGCTGCCTGATCCTGCTTGCGGGCATCTATACCAGCTACGAGCTGCTGACGAAGAAGAGTGCGGGTATTCTGGAGGTGATGGTCCCTGAATATGCGCTGTTTCTGGCGTTGATGATGCTGGGGGCCGCGGCTCTGCTGCTTAAGCTTCGGCGGAACCGTGCCGGCGGATGGTTTAATCGTATTGTAAGCATTATAGGTGCTACACTCGTCATCATCCTGTTCCTGCCGCTGTTCCGGGTGCCTTCCATGCTGGGCAGTGCAGATACGGAGTATGAACGGGCGTTCGGTACCAAACCAGCTGCGCTGGTACATGCGTCATTCATGGATATTCCCTTCTCCATCCCCGAATACTTTTATGGCACGCCGTCTGGCGGTTACACGGTGAAGGAGAATGTTCTCTTCTACGAGGGAACAGAGGGTGCAGATAAAGGCATTAAGCTTCATTACGATGTATACATGCCTGCAGCTCCATCTGAACAGCTGCCGGGCAACCGTTCTGTACTCATCCGGATCCACGGGGGCGGCTGGACAATTGGGGACAAGGGTGCGGGTAATTTTGCCGAGGTTAACAAGTATTTTGCCGAACAGGGCTATATCGTCTTCGATGTTCAGTACGGCTTAAGCAGTCAAGAGAAGTTCATCGACTACGCAGAGGTGCCGGAAAATATTGTAGGCGACTTCACGATTGACGACATGGTGAGACATATCGGACTGTTCACTACCTACATGGCCGACCGGGCAGAGGAATATGGCGCAGACCTCTCTTCAGTCTTCGTATCAGGCGGTTCAGCCGGCGGGCAGCTCGCCAATGCGGTCGCCCTTGCCATGGCTGGCGGCGAATACGAGGAGCTGCTCGATCCGCGGCTGACCGTGAAGGGGATAATACCGTTCTATCCGGCGAATGGTCTTCCCGAATATGTGGGGATAGACGGGACGGATGAGCTTACCGATCCAGCCCTTCTGGTGAAGGCGGATAGTCCGCCATCATTAATTTACCAAGGCACGCATGATGGAATTGTGGATCCGCGGATAGCAGAAGCGTTTAAGGAAGCTTATGAGACGGCAGGGAACAGTGGAGCTGCTTTAATCTCGATGCCGCTTGCCAGCCATGGCAGCGACATGTATTTCGCCAGTTATTATAACCGTCCTTTTATGTATTATATGGAACGCTTCATGTACCAATATCGGTAGAAGCGAGCACCCTGGCAGGCCTGCACGGTCTGCCAGGGTGCTTTTTCGTATACAGCTGGCAACTGGAAGGCGGAGTTTCCCGATATGGAATACCAAAACTCTGTTTTTTCACATAAAAACTCGGATTTTTGCATGTGTGGGGAAGGATGGTGACTCTATAATGAAAGGGAAATTGAAAGGACCAGCAGGTCAAATCCGGCCCTGGAGGTGAAGCTGACACCAGGTATGTAAGCGCAATCAATAGCTTGTTATGAGGAAGCTCAGCATCAAAGCGGGTGACTGCCAGGGGAGCGACGGGATGACGAACTTGAACCATGAATACAAACAGGATGGTGATCATGGATGGCAGCAAGGGGCAAATTTTCAATAGGTCGGACGATTATAACAGCAGCTCTGACAGTACCGCTCATGCTGACGGGAGCCACAGGCTTAACTGCAGCTGAACTTCAGGGCAAGAAAGGCGGTCAGAGTACAGGGATGCAGCTGGAGAGCTTGGACAGGGGACTCGTGGCCGCTCGCACGTCCGAAGGTGTGTTCCTCAGCTGGCGTCTGCTTGCGGAGGAAGCGACCGGTTATTCGGCTGACGGTCTGACGGGAACAGATTTTCACATCTATCGCGATGGCAAGCGAATAGCAGCGGTAACCGACAGCACGAATTACCTCGATAAGGACGGCAGTGTAACTTCCAAGTATTATGTAGCTGCCGTATCTGGCGGCAGAGAGACCGGCCAGAGCAAGGCCGTATCGCCTTGGGCCAATGCCTATTATGACCTTCTGCTGACAAAGCCGGAGGATGGCGTAACCCCCGCAGGTGAAGCTTATACCTATCGCGCGAATGATATGAGTGTCGGAGATGTGGATGGCGACGGACAGTATGAGTTCTTTGTCAAATGGGATCCATCCAACTCGAAGGACGTCTCGCAGGTTGGTTACACGGGCAATACGTATATTGACTGCTATACCATCGATGGTACGCTGCTGTACAGGATTGACCTAGGCGTTAATATTCGTTCGGGTGCTCATTATACACAGTTTATGGTGTACGATTTTGACGGGGATAACAGGGCGGAGCTCATGTTCAAAACCGCGCCGGGTACTAAGATCATCCGGTATGACCGGGAAGGGAATGTCACCTCAGAGAAGTTCATCACCATGCCGAAGGAGGATATCGCGGCAGGCTACAGCCATGCGGATGACTACCGAATGAGCAGCAGCGACTATTATGAGCATCTAGTGAAGATGTTTATGGGCTGGCATGAGCATGAAGAGGTTGTAAACGGCAGCTGGCCGAAAACGCTGGAAGAAAGCTGGGGGATTGAGCAGCGTTACTCTTATCCGCTGTCACGTGTTGATGCCGAGAGCCTTGCGGACTACTTTGTAGATGTGTATGCGCCTTCCCGCAGTGCACGCAATAACCTTCGGGCATTCGAGGGCTTCATTCTGGAAGGGCCGGAATATCTGTCGGTCTTTGACGGTCAGACGGGAGTCGAGCTGCAGACCATTCAATATAAGCCTGGCCGCCATGACGACGGTCTGATGTGGGGCGATTATGCGATGTCGCGGATCGAGCCGGGCAACCGGGTGGACCGCTTCCTCGCAGGCGTAGCCTATCTGGACGGCAAGAAGCCGTATGCGGTGTTTGCAAGAGGTTACTACACGCGTGCCACGCTTGTTTCCTACAGCTGGAACGGCAAGAGTCTTGAGGAATACTGGTATGTGGACAGCGGTTGGACACCAATGACCAATCCATTCAACGACGGACCGCATGGACGGGATGGAACAGATCCGGAATTCGGCACGATAACAACTCAAGGTGCGCATTCCTTCAGCACGGCAGATGTGGACGGGGACGGCAAGCATGAAATTATATACGGCGGGGCAACGATTGATCATGACGGCTCCCTGCTGTACAGCTCCATGGACGTGATGCCGCCGCAGAGCGGAGCGCCTGGAACGACAGCGAGACTTGGCCATGGTGATGCCCTGCATGTTGCAGATATTGATCCGGACCGGCCGGGACTGGAAATCTTCATGGTCTTCGAAGGCGGGCCTTGGGCACCGTACGGTTATGCGCTGCGCGATGCCAAGACGGGCGAGGTCATCTACGGCGGTTACACCGGTAAGGATACCGGGCGCGGTATGATAGGCGACATTGATCCGGATCACCGGGGACTGGAAACATGGGCAGTCGGCCTATGGACGGCGGATGGTGAGCAGATCGGGACCACAATACCCGGCACAAACATGAATATTAAGTGGGCGGCCAACATGACGACCCAGATTGTGGACGGGGCGATCGATGCCACACCGGTTATCCGAGACTGGAAGCGGGGCATCCTTCTGACCGCGGAAGGAACACGGACGAACAATCATACGAAGGGCAATCCGTCGCTGGTTGCCGACATCTTCGGGGATTGGCGCGAAGAGCTGCTTGTCCGAACTGCCGACAGCACGGCAATCCGGATCTATCTGAGCACTGAGGTGACAGACCGCAAGCTGTATACGCTGATGCATGACGCGCAGTACCGGACCGGAATTGCCTGGCAGAATTCGGGCTACAACCAGCCGGCATACCCAAGCTTCTATTTTGCCTCCGACATGGACTGGTCTAGAGTACCGCTGCATGCGGCTGCCGCCCCTGCACCGGATTCCAGAGCTGAATTAAGCAGCATGCTGGCAGACTACATTGCAGCAGGGGATGTGAAGGGCCCGGTATCTGACAAGCTGGAGAATTCACTGAAGCAAGCGCTTCACCATGCGGACAAGGGAGCGTTCGAGCAAGCGGTCAAATTCATGGAGAAGTTCAAATCCGACCTGGAGGGCAAGACAAAGAATGATCAGATATCCGAGCTTGCCCGGAACAATTTGACAGCTCTTGTCAAGCGGCTGATGACCGAGTGGAGCCGGAGCGTATAACGGGAACCGGAGTGTTATGCTTGAAGAATAAGGAGCAGCAACAAAATGAGGGAGAGCGCTTCCGCAGCCGGCGGATGCTCTCTCTTTTTCGTTCTTATGGAACCTTACATTGAATTAATAGGATAAAAGGAGGATAAAACATTGTCAAAATTGTTCGATTCTATCATAATAGAGTGATCTTTGACCCATTACTTGGGGAGATGCTAGGAATCATCGGGCTGGCCAGCCCGGGCTTCCATACTATTGATGAAATGAGAGGGAATTATGATGCAATGTTCAAATTGTGGACACGCCGGTGAAGGCGGGAATTTTTGTGAGAAATGCGGGACTAAGCTTGCACCGGGCGATTCTGCAGCAGCAGAGACGGCAGCAGCTTCTGCGGCGCCTATAATGACGAATGTAAACCAAGGGGGACAGGGAGGACCAGGCAGCACGGGGCCCTCTGTGACGGATCAGCTGAACCCTTATCTGCAGAAGGCGAAGTCCGGCTCCAAGATGTACCTGAATTATTTTCTAAATACGCTTAAGAACCCTTATGCAGTCGGCCGCCAGATGGGCGGGGAGCAGTTCTTGAACGGAATAATCACCATCGTACTGTATGCGGTCCTCATTCCGCTCATGTTCTACGTGCTGACATTAGGGGAACGGTTCCAGCCGTCTTTTGGAAATATGGTCATTAAACCAGCCATTACCTATGCTGTTCTCATGCTGCTTGTTGCCACCTATTGCTTCGCAGCCGTCAGATTGGCTAAATCCCCGGCAGGCTTCAAGGAAGTAGTAGCAAGATTCGGGGCTTTTCTTGTGCCGTTCGTGGCGCTGCTGATCATCGCTCTTGTGTTTGCTGCCATGAAGTCATCGCTGCTTGGCATATTCCTGCTGCTAGGGTTTGTGGGGGCCATCTTTACCGTTCCAGCTTTCGTTGTAAACAGCTTTAACCACAGTCCAGGCTCAGGGCTTGATGCCATCTACGGTACGGTCCTTACTTATGTAGCGACCTTCATTACCCTTATATTAATGGCTTCTTATCTCATCGAGCAGATTGTCAGTCAGCTTCCGTTTTACTCGTATTACTAGGCATTTGTGTGTATTTTAGTTCATTGGAGGATATGACATCATGACATTTTGCCGGGAATGCGGTACTGCTCTTTCGGAAGGGGCCCAATTTTGTAAATCCTGCGGTACATCTGTTACTGCCCAACCAGCTCAGGCTCAGGCAGGGCAGCAGCGGCCTGTGCAGCAGGCGGCTGCAAAGCCGAGAGCGCCGCTGTCCAGGAAATCGAAGATTCGGCTTATTGCAGGTGCTTCCTTCATTATTCTGCTGGCAGCGGGCTATCTGGCTGGCGCTCATCTGACTGGGAAGGAACGTCTGATAGCCGGGTTTGAGCAGGCATTGAATAAGCAGGATGCTAAGTCTGTAGCGGGGTACTTGACCTCAACAGATGATCGGCTGGTCATTAACGAAGAATCCGTCGCAGGATTCATGCGTTATCTTGACTCCAATCCGGATGCGGTGAAGGATGTGATCGCCAGCTTGCAGAGTCAGTCCTCTCGACTGGATGAGAATTCCTCGCTGACTAGCGAATACGACGGTACCCGGGATAACTATGGATTGGATGGTCTGGTCGTACTGGAGAAGAAGGGAAAGCAGTTTCTAGTCTTCGACAAATACGAGCTGACCGTCGAACCGGTCTATATAACCGTAGAGACCAATTATAAGGATGTCAGCCTGCTTCTGGGGGGCAAGGAGCTTGCGGTGACCGACAAGCCGGACTACAGCAAGACATTTGGCCCTTACGCACCGGGGATTTTTACACTGGAAGCGAAGCTGAACAGCGATATTGTGGAGCTTTCCCGCACCGAGGACATCAGCTTGGTTGGAGTTGGCAGTAAGTATACTGCAGACTTATATTTGGATGGACAGGATGTATCGGTGTATACCACGCTGGACGATACAGAGGGGCTCAAGGCCAGGCTGTTCCTTAACGATAAAGATACTGGCGTTAATCCGTTCGAGCAGTCTGCGGTTGGCCCGGTCTTAACAGACGGCTCAATGGAAGCATCCATTGAAGTGGAGTACCCCTGGGGTACGATGAAGTCGGGTAAATCGCCGATTGAGGGGAGCTACGTAGAAATCAATCTTGCGGACAATGAGGATTTTCAGCAAGGTATTATTGATATTGTAGTGCTTAATACCCGTGAATTTCTAGAGGCGTTCACATCAGGCAAGGTAGATGGAATGACGACGGCGACAGAAGATTATAAAGCGGGTCTGCAGGAGAGTGTTGACTACAATCAGCAGCACGGTTACGGGTATGCAGGCAAATACATTGCAACGGACTTTGACCTCGATTCCTTCCAGCTTTACCGCAGCGAAGGTGTGTGGTATGTGACACTGAACACCCGCGAGCATGTCGAGGAGGACCATTTTTATCCCGATGAAGAACCAGCTCTGGAAGAACTCTCAACTATGTATGAAGTTACACTCGTATATGATGAGACGGCGAAGACATGGCTGGTGGAGCTGGTTGAACATAATTATGGCTTTAGCGATGAGCGCATGGTTACACATACCGAAGAGAAGCCGGCGCTTCATACCAGCGTCTGGGCTGGGGGAGGGGCTGCTGCTGCAGCTGCCGCACCGGCGGGTTCAGCTCTGGAACAGATGCAGACATTCATGACGGGCTATCTAACTGCCTCGGTTGATGCAATTAACAACCGGGATTTCAGTTATGTATCCCCGCTGATGGAGCCCTCCGGTCCAGCTTACAAGGAATCTGCGGATTACATTGTTTATCTGGAGAAGAAGGGGATTACGGAAGAGCTTCTTGACGTTAAGGTCCAAGAAGCAGAGGAAGTCAGTGACGGAGCCTACGAGGTAACAACAGCTGAGCATTATACCATCTTCTACGAGGACGGCACGTCCAAGAACCGCAAGTTTATCTCGAAGTACAAGGTTGTGTTCAGCGACACAAACGGCTGGCTGCTGCATACGCTGATCAACACAGATGAGCAAGTGTAATTATCTGGGCATAAGGTAGCAGGAACAGCCGGGAAGGAAGAGACACTGCAGACGGATATATACCGTGAGCAGTGTCTTTTTTTATATTTTCTCGACAGGAATAGACCTGATTAGTAATAAATGTGTTAGAATAGAGTCATAAGAACTAGTATAATTCTCTCATCTACACGCGGGCGGAGGATCTGCTATGAAAAGGAAACGGCGAGTACCAGTTATTGTACCTGTTGCAGTCTCTATTGTGCTGTCTCTGTCCGTTATGGCGGCATGCACGGATAAGAATGCGGAACAGCCAGGAGGGATGCCGGCAGTACCGGATACACAAGCTAAAGCCGAATCTGATGCGGTTGGCATCTTATCTGCGGGAACAGGGCGCACTGCCGCCCCTGCGTCAGCCGCTGCGCTGGCTTCCAGTCAGCTGGATGGCAGCGATCGCGCGGAGCCGCTTGCAGCGGTGGATACAGTCCGGGCGATGTATGAGGCACTGTATCGTGATGACCGCCCGAGCTACGCACAGACTGCGGAAATACCGAGGGTTATGTTTACTCCGGACAGTTTGAACGAGGTTCAGGAAGAAGCGTCAGCGGTCCCCCCCGCCGAACGCACATTGGAGCTTTTTGACAAGACACTGCTTACCCCCTCCACCTTGCAGGAATTTGCACATACATACGGCACTCAGGCGGAGATTGTGATGGAGAAGCGGGAGTCTGACACGGTCCTATGGATTGTCACACCACTGGGGGGCGGCGCGAAGGTGGTTGACGAGGCGTTGATCTACGATGGCGCATATGGCCTGGGTGCAGGTGCAGCGCACGAAGAGCTGGCTGACGCCGGCATATCGGCCGCCATGGAGGACAGGCGTTTTCTAGCGGACATCTATACCGCCCCAATTCTGCCGCCGGAGCATACGGTTGCACTGCTGTATCAGGCGGCTCAAGAAGGGGATGAAGCTGCCTTCACAGCGGCGGCCGGCGGGAATGACAGTTATTTTGGCGGACAAGACGGGGCAGCAATTAAGCCGTTCACTGACTGGGTTAATCGCTTCGGTACGGTGGAGTCTCTGGTCATTGAGCCGGTCTACCGGGAGGAGCTGGCGGAGAACCGAGTACGGGACTATGACCTGCAATACGGGGACGACTGGCATTTCGTCGTCGTCTGGGATAGTATGGATGCGGCGGGCGCCCGGGGCACCTACTGGATCCTGACAACAAATTCTGACGGAACAGGCTACCGCGTGGAGCTGGCTTTTACCACAGAGCTGAATGGCATGCTGTCGGCGGAATATTACCGGAACAATGAAGAGCTGGCAGGCTGAGGCCCTATATAATAACAATAGGGAATATGACTGAACGTTACGGCTCAGTTTTGAGATATGAGAAGAGAGCGTCCCCGCGGGGACGCTCTTTGTGTATGAATTCTGGCATTTAGCAAGCCGCTAATCTGCCAAGCAGCACCAGCAGGGAGCAAAAGTCCGCACAACATGAAACGAAGCGGTGACCAATTTTTGGCACACAGCCTGCCTAATGTTACAATAGTCATAGAACTGGTATGGAGGGATAGGATAATGGAGGAACGGTTTGCTGACTTGAAGCATCTGATCAAGGAAGGCGGAACAATCGTGTTTTTCGGAGGAGCGGGGGTTTCGACTGAGAGCAGCATCCCGGATTTTCGGTCTGCCGCCGGACTGTACCAGTCGGAGAGCCATCAAGCCTATCCGCCTGAGCGAATATTAAGCCACAGCTTCTTCATGGAGCATACGGAGCTGTTTTATGAATTTTACCGGTCAAAAATGGTATACCGGGACGCAAGGCCCAACCCGGCCCACTTGGCATTGGCAAGGCTGGAGCAGGAAGGCCGGCTCCGAGCGGTTGTTACCCAGAACATCGACGGGCTGCATCAGGCCGCCGGGAGTAAGCGGGTACTGGAGCTTCACGGCTCTGTTCAACGTAATTACTGTAAGGACTGTTCGGCATTTTATAGTCTGGATGATGTGCTGGAAACGGCTTCTTCCGTTCCGAAATGCAGGGTGTGTGACGGGATAATCAAGCCGGATGTCGTTCTGTACGAAGAAATGCTGAATACGGAGGTTCTGGAAGAAGCAGCGAGCGTTATCGCGGAAGCTGATATCCTAATCGTTGGAGGCACGTCGCTAACGGTTAATCCGGCAGCAGGCCTTGTCCGTTATTACCCAGGCAATAAGCTGGTGCTGATTAACGAATCCGCGACACCATATGACAGTCGGGCCCGGCTGCTTATCAGGGATCGGATCGGCAAGGTACTGGGCTCGCTTTTTAGTTGAGGAGATGGTGGGAATGATTGAAGTGGGAGCAGCGGTTATAGAGGATGAACGGGGATATATTCTGATTGCGCGCCGTAAGCCGGGCAAGCCCGAGGAGGGGCTCTGGGAATTTCCCGGCGGGAAGCTGGAAGCAGGCGAGACGGTCCAAAGCTGTATCAAGCGCGAGCTGCAGGAGGAAATGAATCTGGACATTGAGCCGGGTGAGCTGCTGGGTACGAGCATTCATACATATGGTGAGCGGACCATACGGCTGCATGCCTGCATGGCCTCCTATAAAGGCGGGGAAGTGCAGCTGGCCGATCATGACCGTTACACTTGGGTAGCGAGGAATGAGCTGAGCATGTTTAACTTTGCTCCGGCAGATCTGAAGTTTGTTGACATGCTGACAGCAGGCGAAAGTCCTCTGTAAAAGTAAGCAGCAGAGTGAATGTGCTGATCCGGCGCTAATTGTCGCAGCTTTTTGACTGGTCAGGAGAATATAAACAGCGATAGTCCTGGACTGGAACTACAGTCTAGACTATCGCTGTTTTATTATAAATTAAACTCTTAGGAGGTTACAACACAGGTTCACTGCCCGCCTCACTTCCGAATTTATATCACTATTTTCCCCTGGTATGCTTCGTTTCAATTTGAGTATGCGCCATATGCAGGGCTGCCTCTGGTGAAAGGCAATCTGCCGATGCCAGGGAGGAGGGTACCTCTTTAATGGTAAAACTGTAATTTCCTCATGAAATTATGTGTAATTATGCAGGTATTGGCGGAATACGCTTACATGTTACTATGAAAGCGTATTCATTCTAGGCTGTCGGGATACCCGACCATAATCAAGAGTGAGGAGGCGGTACAGCAGAGCGACGAATTCGGGGATAGCCGTCCAAACTACAGCAATATCATAATTAGGAGGAATGATGATGAAGAACAAGAAATGCCTGCCTGTCATTATGGCGGCAGCCATGCTGCTTACGCTTTTTGGTTCCATTGCATCCGCACAGGACCAAGGCACTCAGTCACAGAGCGTGCAGGCTGCCGCTTTCCAGGAGAAGCCGCGCATGCAGCTAGTGTCGGAGATGATGCCGGGCTGGAACCTCGGTAATACACTGGATGCGATTCCTACGGAAGGCTCTTGGAATAACCTTCCTGTAGATGAACCGACGCTTGATATGGTGAAGAGCGCCGGCTTCAAGAGCATCCGTCTGCCGGTGACATGGACAGCTCATATTGGCCCTGCACCGACATACACAGTTGACCCGGTCTGGATGAACCGTGTTGAGCAGGTAGTGGACTGGTCGCTTGCACGGGGCTTCTATGTCATGCTGGACGTCCATCATGACTCCTGGGAATGGGCGGACAAGATGCCGGGCGATGCGGCCAGCATGGAAAAGTTCAAGAAGGTGTGGACCCAGATCGCAGACCGGTTTGAAAACAAGAGCGAGAAGCTGGTGTTCGAAATCCTGAACGAGCCGCATCAGACATCGGCCCAGATGATGCAGATTAACGACGATATTCTGCAGCTGATCCGGAGCTCAGGCGGTTACAATGACAAGCGGCTCGTTGTTGTATGCGGCGAATGGAATGATCCGGAGAAAATGCTGGCATCCTTCACAGCTCCGAATGATCCGAATGTGGCAGTGACGGTTCATTACTATCCGTATCAGTTTGCCTCGAACAGCTGGAATATGCCGGTATGGAATACACCGGAGAACAGAGCGAGCGTGGCCGGCATCTTCAAGCAGCTGCATGATAAATATGTGGCAAAGGGTATTCCTGTTATTCTAGGCGAGTACGCGATGATGAGTGATATTGTCTATTGGCCTGAAGCACGCTTCTTCATGGATAACGTGAACAAGGAAGCCTACAAGAATGGCATTACCACGATGTTCTGGGATGATGGCTGGAATAGCGGCTTTGACCGTGTGAATCTGAAGATGAAGCCGGATAACTATATCAAGTACATTCTAAATGCCGCGCAGGGCATCCCGAATTCCTTCGTTTGGCCGGGCGAGTTCTATATCCGTGAAGGCAGTGCGGTAACCGATGTTACAGCACAGCTCGATCTGTACGGCAATACACTGACGGATGTCTACAATGGCACATCCAGGCTAACGCGCGGTACGGACTACACGGTAAGCGGCACAACCTTTACTCTGAAGGCAGGTTATCTGACTAAAATTCTGGATGCGAGCAAGCTTGGCCAGCAGGCGGTGCTGACCTTCAAGTTCAGCCAGGGCGCGGATAACGAGGTCAACGTCATTCGTTATAAGACCGCCACAGTACAGCCGCTTGTCATTAATAAGTCACAGCCGTTTACCGGTGATCTGGTGGTGCCGTTCAACTATAACGGCATGAAGATCAAGCATGCGTGGGCGGTCGATGAGACAGGCCAGCCAGTAGATAAGGTGAACAATTGGACGAAGTATCTGGAAGGGGGCGGCGACTATACGTATGATAATAAGAGTACAGTTACCTTTCGCAAGGATTTCGCGAACATGTTTGACCGCAATGCTACGGTAACCTTCGAAATGTGGCCGTCTGGAACGGTCGAGCTGCCGGTAGTAGTTACAACAGGCGGCACGCCGACCAACGCCACAATAACACCAGGAGCAGCAAGCTTTGACAAGAATACCGCGAAACAGGCCGATATTCAGGTGCAGATGGAACTTAACGGAAATACGCTGCAAGCCATACGGCACAGCGGCACCGCACTTGCCGCCGGAACGGATTATGCGGTCTCGGGTTCCACGGTAACGCTGAAGAAGAGCTATCTGGCACAGCGCCCGGTTGGCACGACTGCACTCGTATTTGATTTTAGCGCCGGTTCCGATCCGGAACTTGTCATTACCGTCAGCGATTCAACCGGCAGCGGAGGAGGAACGACTCCGCCTCCGGCGGACAGCGGCAGCCTGAAGGTGCAGTCATATAACGGAAGTACGGCCGCTGCTGTCAATGCACTTGATCCGAAGCTGAAGCTGGTGAACACAGGAACGAGCAGCCTGCAGCTGTCGAATGTGAAGCTGCGCTACTATTACACCGTTAACGGCGATAAGCCTCAGAATATGTATGTTGACTGGTCTCATGTGGACAGCGCCAATATCACAGGGGCGTTCGTGAAGCCGGCCTCGCCCAAGACAGGAGCCGATACTTATCTGGAGATCGGATTTACAAGCGGAGCGGGCAGTCTTGCCCCAGGGCAGTCAATCGATATCCAGCTGCGTGTCGCCAAGAATGATTGGGGCTCCTACACCCAGACCGACGATTATTCCTTTAACGGGACTGCTGCGAGCCACGTTGATGCATCCAGGATAACCGTCTATATTTCCGGGAGCTTGAAGTGGGGGATAGAGCCCTAAGCGAATCATTTTTGCTGAAGCCGATTAGAGAATGGTCGATTCTGGTTAATTCCAGAAGGGCCGTTCTCTTTTTTTTGCCTTCTCTCCCGGGAATTTGGTCAATTGGAATCTAGGAACCTTTTGACCCTGAGGCCAAGATTGATATAATGATAGAACATTCTACCAACAAAGCGAGGTAATTATGCGAGCATTCATGTTGACAGTCTTTGTTGTATACGTAGTTGTGAGCTTAACTTGGTCTTCGTTCGGCGCAGCAGGAACAACGGGCACTCTGTATAAGGTTTATGCGGATTCACTCAATGTACGCAGTGAACCGGCCAAGGGCGCTGAGGTTGTCGGGAAGCTGAACAGTGGCGACTTGGTGAGAGTGACCAAGGAAGCGCATGGGTGGATGAATGTTACGAATGAGCATGTAACCGGATGGGTAGCAGGGTATTATCTCAAGAAGGTTAGCGGGGCCGCAGTTCAAACAGCAGCCGTGACAACCGCCTCAGGAGGAAGTAAGCCGTCCGCAGCGGCGGCTGTCAGCAGCAGGACAAGCGCGACCGTTACAGCGAATACGCTGCGTGTCCGGTCGGGTCCGGGACTCGGGTACCGGGTTGTTACCGGCGTGAAGAAGGGAGACCTTCTGATCGTGCTGGAAAGCCGTGACGGCTGGCTTAAGATACGCACAGGAGCGGATGAAGAGGGATGGGTGGCAGCAGATTTTGTGACGCTGGGCAGTACATCTGCCGGCTTGGCTGTAACCACTGCCTCGTTAACAGGGGGCGCTTCCTCAGGATCTCTTAGAGGAAAGACGATCGTGGTCGATCCTGGTCACGGCGGCAGTGACCCCGGCATGATCGGCACTACATATGAGACCGTAGAGAAGGAAATTAATCTGTCCACCTCTATGTATCTGGCAGAAGAGTTAAGAGCCCGAGGGGCTAAAGTAGTCATGACGCGGACAAGCGACAACGGCAAGCCGTCTCTAGCCGAGAGGGCGGGGCTGGCTTCAGCCTCAGGCGCTTCTGCCTTCGTAAGCATTCATTATAATTCATCTCCGAAGAATACATCAGGAACATTAACCTTCTATTACTCGGAAGATAAGGATGAGCAGCTTGCCAGGGCAATCGAAACCCGGCTTTCCAAGGCAGATACGGGTATCAAGAGCAATGGCATCGCATATGGCGACTACCATGTTCTGCGGGAAAATGCCGTACCATCTGCACTGGTGGAGCTTGGTTTTCTCACTAATGAGCGGGATGAAGCGCAGGCTCGAACGACGTCCTACCAGCGCAAGGCGGCAGCAGCCATTGCGGATGGGCTGCAGGACTATTGGCAATGATGGGAGCAGACGGGTCAGAAGCGGTATTGACCGCAACCGGGAATAAAAGGAGCCGAACAACTTAATGGCGCAGAATAAATATTATGTCGTATGGGCCGGCCATAAGCCAGGCATCTATACAAGCTGGGCGGATTGTCAAAAGCAGGTTAACAAGTTTCCGCAGGCGAAGTTTAAATCCTATAGCTCGCAAGCTGAGGCAGAGAAGGCCTTCAAGGAAGGGGCCGGGGCCCACTGGGGACAAGGGGGAGCCAAGAGCGGAAGCGGTTCTGCAGGCAGCTTCAGGCGGCCGGCGGCTGTCACCCTGGAGGAAGCTGGTGAGATCGATTACGACAGCATTTCGGTCGATGTCGGGACGCGCGGCAATCCGGGGCCTGTGGAATACAAGGGTGTTGATACACGTACCGGGGAGGTTCTGTTTGCTTACGGACCGGTCAGTAAGGGAACCAACAACCTCGGTGAATTTTTGGCTATTGTGCATGCGCTGGAATATCTTAAGGAACGCGGCAGCAGCAAGACGGTGTACAGCGATTCTGTTAATGCGATGAAGTGGGTCAAGCAGAAGGCGGTGGCTACCACACTCCCTCGGGATGAATCGACACGGGAGATCTGGTTCCTGATTGATAAGGCTGAGCAATGGCTGCGGACTCACACCTACCCGAACAAGATCTTGAAGTGGCAGACCCACCTGTGGGGTGAAATCAAAGCGGATTACGGCAGGAAGTAAGGAAGAAAGCCAAACTCCAAGAATAGAAGGCTGTCTCAGGCAGGAATCTGCCGGGGACAGCCTTCTTTTAAAAAATGTTTAGTTCGCTTGCATTAGATTACGAATGCGCGGGAGATGATAACCAGCAGAATGAACAGAACCAGAATCGCACCAGTCGATGTCCACAGACCAGCACCGCCAACTGGGGCACAACCTGCACCTACGCCTGCTCCGTATGCCATTTGAGAATCACTCCATTCCTTAAAGTTAGAAGCTCTCACTTCTCAACACAGCATATGTGGAGGCACAACAGCCGGTATGGACGTATGACGGGGTACAGCTGAAATGGGCAGCAGCTAAGACAAAAGGCACCTTTGTTCCGTTTCCGGAATAAAAGTGCCTTTTGCATATAGCAGAGGGGGTGATATAACAGGCAGCAAAACCGTCTTAAGGCGGTGATTGTCTGTCTGCAAACATGTTATTACTCAGCCAGCGTATTGTTTTCGTTCATCTCAACCGTTGTGTCCGGTTGTGTGTCTGGACCGTCCAGCGTAACATCGTTATCAGCATTGCCGCAAGCGGCCGCACCGAAAGCAAGTGATACACTCATGACGGCGGTCAGCGACAGCTTTGTCCATTTCATCTTCAGCATCGGAACAACCTCCTTCCCAGAGTAAGGAATATCTTGCTCTCTATAGATATAACCGTATCCCGTTCCATCAAACTATTATCATCGTTAGAAATGATTAATGTTTCCGTGCTGCGAAGGATGCATCGCTTAAAATTTCATGGTAAGGTATTGAACAGACAGACATTACGTGGAAGGAGAGCACAACAGGTGGTTCAATGGCTGATTTATGCAGGTTTCGCTTGCTTGGTGGTATCGGGTTTTGCATTGAGGGGGTTCCCGAGCGTAGACCGTGAACAGGGCCAGTACCGGACAGAAGACCCGCAGGACCGGCAGCTGAAGAGGAAGATTGTTAATTGGTCAGCATTGCTGGCCGTTATCTTCTTCCTGCTGGCCGGCCTCTCGGCTTATATCGGGAGCAAGCTTTAAGATAAACGTGTTACAGCAGCGAGAAGCGGCCGGTCAGTTTCTGCGCCTCGCTCTTCAGCATCGGAGGCAGCACGACAACTGTCAGGGAGCCTGACGGAACCTCGGTATGCCCGGCGTCACGGATGGCCAGGTACCCGTTGTTGGCAAGTTCTGTGAGTTCATCGGTCCTAGCTTTGAGGACAATCTTGCGCTGCCCTGATTCGAGCCAGGCACGGAACAGCTCCTGGCTGCTTCCCTTGTCATTCAGCAGGGTATGCAGGGTAAGAGTGGTTGCGGCATGCGCAGTCTGAGCGGCAATTTTACCGGCTGACATGCCTAAATCATGGTTCACGATATAATACTGTACGATAGGGTTGTCCTTGCTGGAAGCAAAATTCATCGTCAGGCTTCATTCCTTTCAGATTCTAAAGGTCTATGACTCTATTATCAGTATACGACAGAGACATAGAATTATGATCCCACAAATACAAAACAGCGAAGGCCGCCGGGACAACAAATCTCCCGGCGGCCTCTGTCGTTCCCGCAGCTCGAAGCCCTTCTCAGTATCAATCCGGTAATAATCACAGACGCAGAGGGGAGAAGGTTTGTTGCAGTTTAATGTTTGGTTGAAGCAGGGTTAGGTGGGCTTACCCGGCCGTCTGGGCGCATACAATACGGTGAGGGTGAGAACGCACAGAATGAACCAGGGGGGGCGAGCGGATGGGCCGTGTGCTATTGTTTCGCAAAGCAATTCTGACGGTGACGGGAAGCCGGCTGGTCAAGGGATTTGTTACAACATACGGCATGCGTCTAGGCGCTGGGAGATTTGTGGCGGCAGAATCGCTGGAAGGTACGGTAGATAAGGTCAAGGAGCTGAATGAACGGGGGCTTGCAGCAACGCTGGATTATCTGGGAGAGAGTGTGGACAGCAGGGAGATGGCGGCGGAGGCGGCGGAGGTGGTGCTGCGGACGCTCGAGGCCATTCATGCACACAGGCTGGATTCCAATGTATCCGTCAAGCTGACGCAGCTTGGACTGCTGCTGGATGAAGAGTACTGCATGGAGCTGATGGACCGGATAGTGGGCAGGGCAAGAGAGCTGGGTAATTTCGTGCGAATTGATATGGAGGATAGTTCGGTTACCGAGGTTACGCTGCAGATCTATGAACGCCTCCGGGATCGTCACGGCGGCGATCATGTAGGCGTCGTCATTCAATCCTACTTGTACCGTACGGCGAGGGACAGGAAGCGCCTGGAGAAGCTGGATGCGAATCTGCGCATTGTAAAAGGGGCCTACAGCGAGCCGGGCGATGTCGCATTTACGGATAAGAAGCAGGTCGACAAGCAGTACATTGCATTGGCAGAGGCGCACTTGCGGGCAGGCTGTTATACGGCGATTGCCACACATGACCGGAAGATTATTGAGCGGCTGAAGAAGGTGAAGCGAACCGGCTCAGGCAAGCCGGTCCGCTGTGAGTACCAAATGCTGTACGGCATTGCAGAGGACCTTCAGGATGAGCTGAGAAAGGAAGGCTATAAGGTTAGGGTTTACACGCCCTTCGGCGAACAGTGGTACGCTTATTTTACCAGGCGGATTGCAGAGCGCCCGGCTAACCTGTTCTTTGTCATGCGCGGGATGCTTGGCAGGCGGAGGAGGTCGGGGTAGCGGATCGTTCGTCATGCACGGGCCGGTTAAATGCAAGCAGCGGCAATCCGCCGGCGAACGGTTACCTGTTCATTAACAAGAATGCGAAGCATCCGGAGGCTGTGCTGCATTATTACAACTGGTTCTTCGACAACACGGCCAACCCGCAGCCGGGGAGTGAGTTTGCTAACGGCTTTGCGGAGGGCTACGATTACGCCGTCCTGGATGACGGCACCGTTACAGCCGATATTGCCAAGTATCCGGAGGAATTCCCGGGGCTGAAGGGCCAGACTGCTCCCCCGCTGTATTACACGCTTACCTTCGAGGGAGCGCGGATTCCGACCCTGTATGCCGAGTCGCTAGTGAAGCTGGCGGAGGGGGCGGAGCCTGAGACGCCTTACGAGAAGCAGGAAGCGAATACCCGTCCCCAGGAAAACATTGACGCCATGAAGGTCGTGATGGACCAGAAGGACATCCGGATGAAGAACTATTATATGGGGCCGCTGACTGAGACGATGCAGAGCAAGAATGAGCTGCTGAACAAGCTGCTGAATGAGACCTACAACAAGATCATCTACGGCCAGCAGCCGCTTGACGCATTTGACACGATGGTGGAGAACTGGAAGAAGTCCGGAGGCGAGCAGATTACCAAGGAAGTAAACGAGTGGTACGACAGCGCCAAATAAAGAAGAGCCAACATGCATACGGCCTTTGCGTCGTATGCATGTTTGTCATGGCTGCAATGTAAATGTAAGTAAAATGAAAGTCGACGGTATCATGGGGATTAAGTACACTATTATACAGATGGTTAAATCCCATTCTTCCAAAGGAGATGGTGCTGTGAAGTTCGTGCCGAGAAGAGACGGATGGCTGGGAGCGGTTATCTGGTCAAGCGTTCTAATTTTGGTGTTGTCGGGTTTGTCCCCTTATTTCCTTGACGGTCCGGGTCCTGTGGGCAGTGCGGTTCTATTGATATCATGCTTGGGATTCGCCTTGTTTACGGCCTGGCTCTGGGTGGGGACGTATTACGTGATGGAAGAATCGGAGCTTGTCGTTCGTTCGGGACCGATGAGGCAGGTTATTCCATACAGCAGGGTGAAGTCAGCCAGCCGGGTTCGCTCATGGGCTGCAAGCGCGGCAACCTCCCGCAGAAGAATCGAACTCTACTACAACAAGTATGACGTTGTTCACATCTCGCCCCTGGATGAAGATCGGTTTCTGTATGAACTGAAGACAAGGTGCCCTGAGGCAAGGATCGAGTGAGGCAGCCTGCCATGCAGGCTGTCTTTTTTATGCAGTAGAGAAAGTAGTTGACACATGAGGAAATTCTGACTAAGATATATCTAACAGATATATCTATTAGATATATTAACAAGCGGGGTGTTTATTTGGCCAGGAAGAACAACACGATGTTTGCCATTATCGGGATATTAACGAGGGGCCCGCAAACCGGTTATGACATCCGGAAGCAGTTCACCGAATCCTTGAGGTATTTCTGGAGCGAGAGCTACGGACAGATTTACCCCATGCTGAAGGAAGCGGTGAGCAAGGGGTATGCCGAGATGCGTGTAACCGGCCATCCTCGGCAGAAGAAGGTCTACAGCTTAACGGATGAGGGGCGTGAGGTGTTTCGGTCATGGCTGTCCGAACCTGTCAATCCAATTAATTACCGGGATGAACTGCTGCTAAAGGTATCGTTCGCGGGGATGGAGGAAGACGAGGTTATCATGGGGCTTCTCCGTCAGGAGAAGATGGAGCTGCAGCAGCGACTCGATATTTTGAAGCTGCAGGAGGAAGATTTGAAGGCCGCCTCTGAGACAAGAGAGTTCCCGACCTGGCTGCTCACGCTACGCTATGGGATTGTCTCGACGGAGGCCAGACTCAGCTGGTGCAGGGAAGCCCTGCAATTATTGGGAGGGAGAGTGGGTCGCTAATGGAGTGGAACGGATTCTGTGAAGTAAACGGCACGAAGCTAAGAACAGTGGTAAAGGGAGAAGGAGAAGTGCTCTTGCTGCTGCACGGCGGCTATTCGAACATGACGGTTTGGGATGAGCTTGCAGAACGGCTGGCCATAAGCTATACCGTTATCCGTTATGACCAGCGCGGCTATGGAGAAAGCGCAGCCCCTTCAGAGCCATTTTCCTACTATGAGGATATCAAGTCCGTTCTCGACTACTTCGGCATCCGCAAGGCACATATTGCCGCTTCTTCCTTCGGGGGAGCAGCAGCCATCGATTTTACACTGGCACATCCGGAATATGTGAGCAAGCTTGTGCTTGTCGCTCCTTCAATTCACGGCATGAAGTATCCGCTGCGCATGCAGTGGGAGGGCATGGCCGATTACTTGCGGGTGAACCGGGTGGGGATAGAGAAAGCTGCCCGGCGGTTTATGAACAGCAGATTTTGGCGCTACCTCATACCGCGTAACGAGAGCCGGGCGCAGAAGCTGCTGGAGATGTACACAGCGAATAAGGTATTCTACAGCAGCCGTCCAACGCTTGCAAAGCCGCTGCAGCCTCACGCGCTTGGACGGCTTGAGGAGGTCAGGCAGCCGGTGATGATAATCGAAGCAGGGAATGACCATCCCTTCAACAGAAAGGCCTGTCAGCTGTTAGCTAACCGGCTTCCGGACTCGAGGAAGATCGTCCTGGCGGGGAGCGGCCACTATCCGCATCTTGAATATCCTGTAGAAACAGTTAAGATTTTGGCGGCTTTCCTAGACGGCTCCTTAGACCACATTAATAATGATATCATCCAGCCAGAAGTCGACTTGTCCTGAATCACAGACCGCACGAAGAATAAGCCGCGCCCTGCAGGCTCCCGGAGGTACAACGGAGAAGAAATTGGTGCTCTTGTTCTCCCAATTGCTAGACACTTCATACTTCGTATAAATGGCCGTATCGATGGTTTGCCCCGCAAAATTAAAGTACTTGATATCAACTTCGGCACGGCCGCTGCCGGTCAGCCTCACTTTTCTCCACAGCTGTCCGCACAGCAGCTTCTGAGGCGTAACGGGGAAGTCCTGGTATACGCTGGAGGTGGTCCCGGCTGTGGAGGAAAGGTTGAAGGAGCCCCCGCCAAACTTCTTCTCCGCAAGATCAACGGCAAACGACGAGCCCTCTGTGACAAACCAGCCATCCGTGCTTTTGCTTGCATTCCCGTTATAAATCAGGTTTAACGATTCAGCCACTGCGAAGCTGTTGGAGTGGTTGCCGATGGAGAGGCCGTCCGCCTGCACACGACCTCTGCCGCTTACCAGCAGCTGCCGTCCGCCGCCGCTTTGCTCCATGCTTTTGAAGGGCAAGTAATTGCTGGAGGGCGTTAGACGGATATTATGAAGGGTTAGGCCATGCTGCGTGTTGTCATCTGTGACATAAAACATCGTATCGAGGAACTCATCCACCTGTTCGCCGGGAGGGACGATGACCGAATTATTTACATGCACGGAGGCGCCTGGATGCTCGATACGAATTCGGTGCGACTTTGAGGCTTTACTTCCCGGCCGTTCCAGGTGGCACTGCTCAAGGGTGACGACTGCATCCCCGTTGACCGTAATATTCGAGTTATTGAACGAGGTCATGTGAAAATGGAAGGTGCCTGTCCCGATCTCCCAATGGGCACCGTTATCGAAGAACGCGCAGCGTTCAAAGCTGATATTCTCTCCCATATTCTTCAGCTCCTGCGGCACATAGTGAGCTCCCCAGCGGCTGATGACCCGTACGAAGTTAACCCGCCAGGCATTATGCGTAAACCGGATATTGTAAGCGAAGCCCTCTAGATTAACATCCGATACCTCAAACATGGAATTGTTTGGGAACTTGGAGTCGCCAATGAGCAGGCCGGTTGTCCCTTTGAGCGGGCTGTCTTGCTGGCTGGCGGCCTTAAGCGTAACCCCGTGAAGGGCTACATGCGTGTTCTGATACTGCTTCATATAGTCGGCAGAGGCAAACAGGTGAATGGCAGTCGCATCACGCAGCTTTTTAAAGTTCAGTACAGTCCCCACACCTGCAACGGCAAAACGGGAGACATCTATCTTGACGGTACGGGTTAGAACAAGCTCCGAAGCTTCCAGCTGAATAACCGCGTACGGATACGACAGTGCTTGGCGTATTGCCCGCTGCAAGCGTCCATCATCTGTCTTCTCCTTGGAGAGTCTTCTGCCCAGCTTTAAGACCGCATTTGAACTGTTCTCATCAGCAGCATTCGAGCTCTTGGCATAAACCATGCTCTCACTTTCTATGTCCGTGTCCGGGAGCATTGCGCCGGAGGGGAAGAACCTCCCGCCCAGAAAGCTGGCCCCGGCCACACCGAGCAGGGTAACAAACTGTTTTCGAGAAAATTTCCTGGCCAAACTGCACACTCCTTCCACTTTCCATTACCATACCATGAGCAACGAGCAATTCCGATGGGCTTTAGGCAGGATGTTTGCGGTGTTATACGGGCCTGTTCGACAAAATGGTCTAATGATTTTCTCGGGGCTTGACGAATAGCTACTATACAGCAGCAGACAAAAAGTATAGACTTTGGAGAAATTTTAACGGGCGAAGGGGCTGGTTTATGCTAAAATCAGGTATTGGCAGCAAGGAGGCATGTATCGTCTATGGACAGTGAGAAAATTGATTATACGTTAATGCCGGGTGAGCAGAGCCGGCTTCAAGAGCTTAGAGAACTGGATCTTGTCGGAACCCTCCCTGAGGAATCATTTGATCGTATAACCCGGATTATCCAGCGGGTCTTTCGTACAGGTGCTTGTGCCATATCCCTGATAACAGAGGACAAGCAGTGGTTTAAATCCTGTCTGGGACTGCCTCCTGAACTGGAAGAAGCCCGTTCCACTAAACGTGAGGTGTCGCTTTGCCAATATGTGGTGGCCTACCGAGAGCCGTTCATTGTACATAATGCGCTTGAGGATCCAAGATTTAAGCATAATGATCTGCTGCAAAAATATACGGTCCGCTTCTATGCGGGAGTCCCGCTGGTTTCCTCCAGGGGCAATGTGCTCGGGAGTCTGTTTCTCATGGATGGGGAGACTCGGGAGTGGGCGGAGGCGGATACGGATCTGCTTGTGGAATTTAGTCAGTGGGTGATGTCGGAGATTGAGCTCCGGCACAAGAACCGCCTGCTTGACCGGATGTCCGATCAGCTCCGTATGCTTAGCTATACGGACTCGCTTACGGGAATGTATAACCGCAGATTTCTGGAGGAGCTTCTCGGCTGCAGCAGGTATTCGGGGGGAGAGGCAGCTGGTCCTGTTTCGGCTGTTATGATTGATGTGGATCACTTCAAGCAGTTCAACGATACCTATGGTCATATTGCGGGAGATCACTGCCTGAGGCAGGTTGCGCAAGTAATGGCTTCCGTATTCCATCATGATACCTGCAAGGTGGCGCGTTATGGCGGCGAGGAGTTTGTGGCGGTGCTGGATAACACGTCTGCAGAGACGGCCATGGAGCTAGCCGAGCTTGTCAGAAGGGAAGTTCGCTCCTTGCAAATTCCGCATTCGGCATCACCGGTCAGCAGCTTCGTAACCCTAAGTATAGGGGTGGCGTCTGTCGACTCCGCAGAAGCGCCTGTATCAGAGCAGTTAATTTACCTGGCGGATGAGGCCTTGTATGCTGCCAAGCAGGCAGGAAGAGACCGGATCAGCTTATCTGCGAAGTGCACTTCCAGCTAAGAGATGTGAGGCGCATGCCTATTACATAAAGAAAGACCAGAGGGAAGCGTGGCGTCCTTACGCCCTGCTTCCCTTTGCTTGTTTCCTACGTATGCCTGCCGGCCGGAGTACAGCTGCTTCTACGGATTGTTATGGTTGAAGGCCGGGACCCGCAGGATGCTCGTAAGTGATGGGCAGCCCCTCAAAATATACGAGTTGGGCGATTCGCATATGTAATGCTTTGCCTCCCACATCCAGTTGAATATGATCGACAGCCACGCCGCTCAATATTCCTTCCACCCTGCCTGCTATCGTCACGACACCAATTCGCTGGCCGGTATGCCTGCTTAGATGGTCGACGAAAACAGGTTCATAGCTAAGCCCATAGTGGTGGGGCTGTGGCACAACCGGGACAGCGCCGATCACGGTTCCGGCAGCCGGCTGATACCCGATTTGCAGCGGCTGCACAATCGGACCCAAAGTAGTTGCCATTTTATCCATTGTATAATCCCCCTCAACTACGTATTCCTCATTATATATGCCGCTGCGAAGCGGGTTATGTAGCTTCAGAGCCGCGGTAATGAAACCTTCCGCTTGGACAGGGCGTCAAATGATTGGCGGCAGGTACCGCTAGATAAGAATGGAGGCGCTAATATGAATGAGCATTCATCTGTGACAAGCGATAAGAAGAACAAGTGCAAGAGGTTGTGGGCTAGAACGCTGCTGGCGGGTGCTGCGGCAGGCATTCTGCTGATTCAGGCGGGCATAACGATGCTGCCGGGTACGGCCCTGGCTGAGCAGGCTGATATTTCGGTGAGACATACCTATCCAGGGCTTACACACTCTTCACCCGTCATTAAACCTGTATGGACCGCCCAGGTCGATAATTATAAGAACCATGAAATGCAGTATGGACCAGTTCCACAAACGGCGGCGGAGGATGGGAGGGTCTTTGCTTTCACCGGCGGGAAGCTGGCTGCGTGGGACGCTTCAAGCGGCAAGCGCATGTGGACCTATGGTAAGGATTTGGTGCCGATGGTCGCGTATGGTGAAGGAACCGTCTACGGATTTACGAGCGGACACATGCTGTATGCCGTTAATGCCAAGACCGGCAAGCAGAAGTGGATATCGAAGGAATCCACCTGGATTGACACGCGGGTACGGACTGAAGCGATTATCCCGGCGAGGGACACCATTTATGTGATTAAGGGAAGTATGACCTTTGCCTTTGATGCAGCTAGCGGCAAGCTGCGCTGGTCGGCCAATGAGCCAATGGCCGAAGGCAATGGCACTGATTATCTCGTTGAAGCGGACGGGGTTGTGCTTCGGACCTTTATGATTCAGGGCGCGATTACATCGGTTCAGCTTGATGCCTTTGACAAGAAGACTGGCAAGAAGCTGTGGGGACATTTTCTTCAGGGGGAAGGGCTCAAGGTTGAGAATGGGTTGGTCTACTCTATTTATGACAGCTCCATGCTGGAGGAAGATAAGCCGGAACAGAGTGTCGTGATCAATACTTTTAACCTGAAGACCGGAGTGAAGAAGGGTGAGCGGGTATACAGCTGGAAGCTGGAGGGTGAGCCTCCTTACACGCATGTATCGGGTAAGGTTCTGCTTAAGGGGGATACTCTCTACATCGAGCAAGGTGACAGGATCGCTGTATATGATTTTATGAGCTACAAGGAAGGTTCAAAGCCGGTTCGCACCTTCACCAACCCATATGACAACATGCTGCAGCTGGTAGGGATTGTGCAGGAACGGCTCATGTACCGGAACATTGAAACGGGTGAGCTGACGGGCGTGAAGACGGTAAACGGCCAGAAAATTGATTTGCGGGCAGAAGGGGTGCCTGTGCAAATCGATATCTACGGTAAGGGACTATTCAGAGGCCAGCAGAACGGTATACTGCACGGGATGGATCTGACGTCCGGCCAATCGTTATTCCAGGTAAGAACGGGAGCAATGGAATATGCGCCTACCTTGAAGACAGATGGCATCATCATCATTCAGACACCGGGCAAGCTTACCGCCGTTAAGCTGCCGAAGTCGCTGCGGTAAGGAATTGTTATGGAGATGGGAGAAGGGGGGCCCTTAAGTCGCAATGACTTATGGGACAGCCCCCTTCATGTCCATTACGGGGTAAAAATATTGGGCTGGCCGGGTGCCGTCATGCCTTCGCCAAGGTAGAAGCTGGTGTGCGGCGGCTGATTGTACCCGGTGTTCTGCCAGGCGATACCGAGCCGGTACACCGGATCATGCATTAAGGTGTACAGCTTGTGGGAGGTTGGGGCAGTTGTCGTGTACAGCCGGAGCGCATTGCCGTCCGAACGCGGCCAGATAACCTCTTCACGCCAGTCACCGAGCAGGTCGGCCTGCAGACTTGGATTTCCCTTCGTATGATTAATGGAGTTGGTGCCTGAAGCGGTTAGTATGGTATTAAGGCGCTGGCTGCTATAATTCCACTTGTCGATTCTGCCGACTCCGGTGGCGCTGGAGCCGGACCAGTTGTGGTCAAGCAGCTCACGCAGCAGGTCGCCGTCCCACCAGATGGCGAAATTATAGGAACTGGGGCCAGCAGTGCTGATCCGTACGCCTTGGACCGTATGCAGACCTACTCCTCCAGAGGCCCACATTTCGGCGCCCTTGTGGCGGGGATCAATGTCTGCCGCCATGCCGCGGCCGGTATCTGTGCCAGTATGCACACCCCAGACGATGCGGCCGGTACCTGCGTCATGCATCTCAGCACCGTACTGTGCGCTCTTCGACTCGTGCACCTGGAAAGCCTCCAGTCCGGGACGGTCTGGGTTGAAATCGCTTACATGCATGGCATCGCCATGGCCCAAGCCGGTTGAATACAAGCCTCTTCCATTATCATCGACCGCCATTGAACCGTAGATGATTTCGTCTTTGCCGTCGTTATCCACATCTGCCGTACTTAAGCTGTGGTTGCCTTGACCGGCGTAGGCTGAATTGCCCGGGCTGCTGCTGTCGAAGATCCAGCGCTTGGTCAGCTGGCCGCCCCGCCAGTCGTAAGCGGCAAGTACGGTGCGCGTATAATAGCCGCGGGCCATGATGATGCTGGGCCGCACCCCGTCAAGGTAGGCAACCCCGGCAAGGAAACGGTCAACACGATTGCCATAGCTGTCCCCCCAATCGGAGACCTTGCCGCGCGGAGGTTCATAGTTGGCAGTTGTAAGAGCGCGTCCGTTAGCACCGGCGAATACGGTAAGATACTCAGGGCCATCCAGGACATAGCCCGCCGAATTCCGGTAATCCGCATTGGCATTGCCGATTGTAACGCCTGTTCCATCGACAGTTCCATCAGCGGTTTTACAGACAACCTCAGCTTTGCCGTCTCCATCAAAGTCATAGACGAGGAACTGCGTATAGTGTGCTCCTGCACGAATATTGCGTCCCAGGTTAATGCGCCACAGGCGGGAGCCGTTCAGTTCGTACGCATCCAGATAGACGGGACCGGTATAGCCGCTCTTCGAGTTGTCCTTGGCATTGGTCGGCTCCCATTTGAGCACGATTTCATAATCGCCGTCGCCATCAAGGTCGCCTGTACCTGCATCATTCGGATAGTAGCTGTAGCTTACACCATCAGGCGTTGTACCGCCGGCTGGCTTCTGGACGGGAATATCCAGATACTGTCGCCCCCATACCGAAACGGCGGAGGAGGCAGACTGCTCCTGGCCGTTCACAACAGCCCGTACCGTGTAGCTTAATGACGTGCTGCCCTGCGGATCGGTATAGGTGGTGCTGCCGGTAATCGGGCTGCTGTTCAGTTTCGTGCTTCCCCGGTACACATTAAACGCGGTAGAGGCGGTTTCGGTGCCGAGCAGCCGCCAGCTTAAGAATACGCCGGAGTTAACCTTAACGGCGACCAGGCCGCGGCTCAGCTTCTCCATCTGGCGGGCAGAGGCTGCCGCAGCAGGATCTGCTGCGGACAACGGAAGTGCACCCAATGCAACTGCGGCCGCCAGTAGCAACTTTGCAGTCAAGCGGTAAGGAGATGACAAACGGCTGAACATAAACATTCCTCCCTTAAAATATTCGTTTTGAACAGCGGACGGACGAAAGCCTGAAGGTTGTAATTCCCCTCCTTTTAGCATGAAATAAGCAAAAGACGGGAGACAGCCTGAACGGGCAGGTAAAGGCTGTCCCTCATGCACGCGCGGCATGATGGAGGCGGTTGGCTCTCCAATTGTTACAGAAGCGTGACATGAATTTCCGTCTTGATCGTATTGTAAACGATTACAAAATTAGAGAGTAATGAAAAATCAGACATAATTGTTCAAATATCCGAGGTTCGCAAGCATTAAAAAACCGCTGTCTTGGAAAGACAGCGGCCAGACTGTCGACAAAGCCCCACTTCGGGGCTTTGTCTTGTTTCT
>NZ_JAKGAO010000024.1 GCF_021532315.1 Paenibacillus tarimensis | reverse complement strand
TCACGCAGGAGACCGCGGGTTCGAATCCCGTCAGCTCCGCCATTTATTCTTATAAGGCACGGCTCGGTAGCTCAGTTGGTAGAGCAGAGGACTGAAAATCCTCGTGTCGGCGGTTCGATTCCGTCCCGAGCCACCATTTTAGCCATTTTGGCTGGTGGATTACATGGAGGGCTAGCGAAGTGGCCAAACGCAGCAGACTGTAAATCTGTTCTCTTACGAGTTCGGTGGTTCGAATCCATCGCCCTCCACCAGTTTTAAATCAAGAGCCATTAGCTCAGTTGGTAGAGCACCTGACTTTTAATCAGGGTGTCGTAGGTTCGAGTCCTACATGGCTCATATTTGTGTGAATCTTAACCCTCTGCGGGATTTCGCAGAGGGTTTTGTTATGTCAAGGCGTACTTCTTCATACTGGTGGGCATGCTACTTCCGACAGGAGGTGTGGCGTCTTGATTTTATGGCTGGCCGTAATCACTTCATTTAGTATTGTATATGCTTCGGTTCCGTTTATGAAAAAAATTGCACTGCACCATGGTATTGTCGACCGTCCGGGTATACGGAAGATCCACTCCTTGCCCGTCCCTCTACTTGGTGGCACGGCGATTTATGTCGGGATCATCATATCGCTTTGGTTGTTAACCGGAGAGAGTGCCTTAACAGAAGCCATTACAATTGGCGGCTTACTGATTGTTGCAATTGGTTTGCTCGATGATATTACCAAATCACGTGGAGCAGACTTCCCAGTCTGGCCTAGAATTATTGTATATACCACTGCATCCATTGTACCGGTTATTCTAGATATCAGGGTTCTAGGGCTAACTAATCCCGGACCTGGAGGAATGTTTATTTTCCCATATTGGCTGTCTGCAGCAGCTACCGTTCTATGGGTATTTGCCTTGATCAATATGATTAATTTCATCGACGGTGTAGATGGTCTGGCGGCGGGTGTCTCTATGATCTCCTCGTTCACACTGTTTGTGGCGGCCTTTGTAAAGGGAAACCTGGATACGGCCGTCCTTGCTCTGATTGTCTTTGGCGCTTGTGCGGCATTTCTTACGTACAACTTTTATCCAGCCCGCATATTTATGGGAGATGCAGGTGCTGCCTTTCTGGGATATACACTTGCCGTGACAGCAGTACAAGGTACATTCAAAGGTACAACATTCATTACGACGTTTATTCCATTTCTGGCTTTGGGTGTTCCCATTATGGACACATTCGTGGTGATGCTGCGACGTGCTATGGAGGGCAAAGGGCTTCACAAAGCGGATAAGCTGCATACACATCATGTATTGATGCGCTGGGGATTGACCCAGATCCAGACGGTCTCGTTTATGTATTTGGTTGCCATCGTGTTCTCGCTGTTATCTATAGTAGTGCTGCTTGCTGCGGGGTAAACCCCAAGAACGTTTATAGGTAAGCGCCGGTTATGTTACAATGTCAAAAAACAGGTGACACCGGATAGGAGCTGCCTAACATGAATGCATCTTGGCGTAGCCAGCTGGAATCATTATTCCATCATACATTCTCTACCAAAACAATGGAGAAATCAGAATGGTTAAAGGATATAAATGAAGGGGTGTCTTCCGGGAACAAAGGGCACCAGATGCAAGAACCGGGAACTACGTACCGTACCAAGAGTGGATTCGTCCGGTTCTTACTTCAGGAGAGGCCAGGCCAGGTAGATTATATTGAGCTTACTGACACAATAAGTGATCGGGAGCAGATGCTGCTCAGTATTATCATCCGGCAGGCAGCTGCAGAGGACAAGTTAGGCATCGGTAATCCGGCAGCTGAGAAGGAACGTATTGCATTAGAGCTCGGCAGATGGGTAAAAGAACAGCTGGAGACGGGTAAAAGGAATACCCCGGTACCGGTTGAATTTACAAGCAGCCGTCTGGAGCATGAAATGATCCCCTTCCTTATTGTGCGCGAGCAGGGAAGTATGCACTCCGAGCATGAAGGCTTGGAGAAGCTGCTCCACTCCTTCTTCGAAGAGGAGGTAATGATTATTCCTCTACAGGAGCAGGAGTGGCTGATATTAGGCCCGGCATCTATTCTAAAGGATGACACAGCTGAAAGCCGGATGGATGAGGAAGGCGAGACTGCTGATGACATGTTAACCGGGATCTGTTCGGGACTTCATGGAATGTTAGCCAATGAGTGGGTAGGCGAATGCCATGTGGCGGTTGATTATCCGATTATTCCGGCGGAATCTGTTGTTGATACGGCAGCTACCCTGCGGGAGACCATATCACTCGGACGCAAATATCATATTGGGGAAAATATTCACTTCCCGTGGATGCTCTCTCTGGAACGGCTGCTAAATGGCATACCAGAGGAGCAGCGCCATCGGTATATTGAGCTTGTTGTAAACCGGTCTGACCTTCTGCTTGAACCCGAGATCATAACAACACTGGAAACCTTCTTCAGCATGAACTGCAATGTCAGCGATACAGCCAAGAAGCTGTACATACACCGAAACACGTTACTGTATAGATTGGACAAGCTGAAACAGGATACGGGGCTTGATGTCCGGATGTTCCGCGATGCGGTTCTCGTCAAGATTATATTGTTATTGTATAAAGTAACGAAAAGGAAGTAGTTTTTTTGTATAGTATGTGCATATTCATTTCCCCTATATTGCGATACTATTAAGTCAATCAAGAAATCAATCGTTTAGGGGGAAATGAACATGGCAGGCGTACGCTTAGAGCATGTCTATAAGAAATATCCCGGTTCTGATAATGCATCCGTTAAAGACGTTAATCTCGATATTAAAGATAAAGAGTTCCTCGTACTGGTTGGCCCGTCTGGTTGCGGTAAATCCACGACACTGCGGATGATTGCTGGTCTTGAAGAAATTTCCGAAGGCAAGCTGTTCATCGGCGACCGTCTGGTGAACGACGTAGCACCGAAAGACCGCGATATCGCGATGGTGTTCCAGTCCTACGCCCTGTACCCGCACATGAACGTTTACCAAAACATGGCGTTCGGTTTGAAACTGCGTAAGTTTAAGAAAGCGGATATCGACAAGCGTGTTCGTGAAGCCGCTAAGATTCTCGACATCGAGCACCTGCTCGACCGTAAGCCGAAGGCACTCTCTGGCGGTCAGCGTCAGCGTGTTGCCCTGGGCCGTGCGATTGTCCGCGAACCACAAGTGTTCCTGATGGACGAACCGCTCTCCAACCTTGATGCTAAGCTGCGCGGTCAGATGCGTGCTGAGATCAGTAAACTGGCTAAACGTCTGGAAACAACCGTTATCTACGTAACGCACGACCAGATCGAAGCGATGACGATGGGTGACCGGATTGTTGTTATGAAGGATGGTATCATCCAACAAGCGGCTTCTCCAGATGTGCTCTACAATCACCCAGTTAACATCTTTGTTGCTGGCTTTATCGGTTCCCCTTCGATGAACTTTATCAAAGGTACCCTTACAGAGCAGGGTGGAGCGGTTCATTTCAAAACAACTGGAATCGACATTGCGCTGACAGAAGGCAGAGCGAAGATCGTTCGCGAAAAAGGTTATGTAGGCAAAGAAGTTGTCGTGGGTGTTCGTCCTGAAGACCTTCATGATGAGCCTGTATTCCTGGAAGCTTCCCCTGGAAGCATTGTTACGGCGCTGGCAGAGGTTGTAGAAAACCTTGGTCACGAGAAGAATATCTACCTGAACGGTATCGGTAACGACACAGTTATCGCCCGTGTAGATGGCCGTTCTGATATCAAAGAAGGCAGCAACATCAAGCTTGCGATCGACATGAACAAGATCCACATGTTTGATACGCAAACTGAGTTGAATATCTTCGAAAGCTAATATAAGCTGAGGAAGCCTTTACTGAGCCGTCCCGTATGGGGCGGCTTTTGTTATAGCGATGGAAAGGTATCGCTGCTCTCCAGCAGTCCGGTGCTTCAGGAGGCTAAACGTTGATTTCGGTGTTCAATTCCTTTACGATGAATACATTGGATAAATGAGACCCTCTGTACTGAGCCGATTGGTACAGGTATAAGGAGGCCACACCCGTGCCTAAACGAGTAAAAGTATCCGAATTAATTCAACAATTTAATCTGGAGATTATAGCCGGTGAAGATGGACTGAAGCGGGGGATTACGGTTGATGACCTGTATCGTCCAGGTCTTGAGATGGCCGGTTATTTTCATTATCATCCGACTGAGCGGGTACAGATATTGGGCAAGACGGAGCTTGCTTTCATGGAAACACTGGATCGTACAGAACGTACGGAGCGGCTTGAACGGCTCTGCCATGAAGAGACGCCTTGTATCATTATTACACGCGGCATAGAAGCGCCTCAGGAGCTCTTGGAGCAAGCGGAGGCGAAGAAGATTCCGCTGCTTCGCAGCCAGGCAGCCACGACCTTCCTGATCAGCCGGATTACAGGATTCCTTGAGAGGAAGCTGGCCCCTACGGCAACAATTCATGGTGTTCTGGTGGATATTTACGGAATAGGCATGCTGATAACCGGCTCCAGCGGTATCGGCAAGAGTGAGACCGCCTTGGAGCTGGTTAAACGTGGCCACCGGCTTGTTGCCGATGATGCCGTTGAAATCAAGCAAACCTCGGACGGTCAACTGCATGGTTCCGCACCCGAGCTGATCCGGCATCTGCTGGAAATCCGCGGTCTCGGTATTATTAATGTGATGACACTGTTCGGGGCCGGAGCTGTCCGTACGCAAAAACGGATCAGTGTCGTAATTAAGCTCGAGAACTGGCAGCAGGAAAAACAGTATGACCGGTTAGGTCTCGATGAGGAAACAACAAGGATTATTGATACGGATGTGCCGCTTGTGACTGTACCGGTAAGACCGGGCCGTAACCTTGCTGTTATTATCGAAGTGGCTGCCATGAACTTCCGGCTGAAACGGATGGGCTATAATGCGGCTCTGCAATTTACTAACAAGCTGACGGAAACCATTGCGGATGATATGGACGATTATGATTAATAAAGGAGCGTAACACATGTTTGCAATGAGATTGGATCCCGTGGCCTTCTCCCTGGGCCCACTAACCGTACACTGGTACGGTATTATACTGGGTCTAGGCGCTTTGGCCGGCCTGATTCTGGCCATAAGAGAAGGCAAACGGTTCGGGCTGCCGTCCGAATTTTTCATGGATTTACTGTTGTTTGGTGTTCCCTCAGCTATAATCGGGGCAAGACTCTATTATGTGGCCTTCAAGTGGGACGAATACCGTGACAATCTGTGGGGCATATTCGCTATCTGGGAGGGCGGGATTGCCATATATGGTGCGCTAATCGGCGCGCTGCTCTGCGGGTATATATACATAAGGTCGAAGGGCTACAGCTTCTGGAGGGTCGCGGATATCTGTGCCCCTTCCTTGATAGCCGGGCAAATGATCGGACGCTGGGGTAATTTCGTCAATCAGGAGGCGTATGGCGGCCCGGTGGAGGAAAGCTTCCTGCGGAATACGCTGCATCTGCCTGCATGGATTGTTGACCAAATGAATGTGCAGGGCGTATTTCATCATCCGACCTTTCTGTATGAGTCACTGTGGAATCTTGCTGGCCTTATCCTTCTCTTCATTCTGCGCAGGCAATCGTTTCTGCGGGCCGGAGAGCTGCTAATATCCTATTTTATCTGGTACTCAATCGGAAGATTCTATGTGGAAGGGCTCCGGACAGACAGCCTGGCCTTCCAAGGGCCGGGTTGGCTGGATTCCATTGTAGATGCACTATGGTCCCCGATGACCGGTGTGTTCGAAGCAGGCTTCCTTGATCCTGCCTACGGTAATATTCGTACGTCTCAGCTCGTAGCGATTCTGCTTGTTCTGGGCGGTATTGCATTAATGATCTACCGCCGCAAGAGCGGAGCGGCTTCTGAGCGCTATCTGGACCCGATGATTAACTTTAAGACGGGAAGACCGGCCGGCGGCACAGTAGAGGAATCCACGCCCGATCAGGACGTAACGGCACCAGAGGTTCATGCTACCGCTGCACCGGATAAAGGCCGGGAAGGAGAGGACGATGACAGCAAAGACAAGAATTAATACGGTATTGTTCGATTTGGATGGAACCATTCTAGATACCAATGAATTGATCATACAGTCATTTATGCACGCTCTGAAGGACATTGTCCCCGCGGGCTTCAGCAGGGAGCATATGATTCCCAGCATGGGCATGCCGCTGGCGTATCAAATGCAGAAGTTTTCCGGGCTTGAAGACGTGTCACATCTAATTGCAGCCTACCGGGAGATCAATCTTCGTCTGCATGATGACTTGGTCACTGCCTTTCCATATGTGAATGAAGTTATGGAACGGCTGCACAGATCAGGCTTCAAGCAGGGAGTAGTGACGACGAAGATGAGACTGACGACTGACCGCGGTCTTGCCTTCGTCGGCCTAAGGGACTATGTGCAGTCTGTTATTACAGTTGACGATGTGGAGCATCCGAAGCCACATCCTGAGCCTGTGCTGAAGGCAATCAAGGAACTGAATGCTGATCCTGCGGCTACGCTGATGGTCGGAGACAGTGTCGTAGATATTCAGGCGGCCAACGAAGCAGGTGCGATTTCAGTCGGTGTTGCATGGTCTTTAAAGGGAGCGGAAGTATTGAGGGACGCTGGCGCCAAGCATATCATTCAGGACATGCGGGATCTATACGATATTGTAGGACTGGAGCGGGTGACAGCTTGAGGAATGTCGAACGGTATCCTGTTGAGGGTCCTAATGCCCTCTGGCAAATGTACCGGACGGTCAGCCGCTTTAAGGCGGTACGGAATTTTATTTTCATCCAGTTGTCCCGCTACTGCCCTTCCCTGCCGGTTAAGAACTGGATTTATCGCCGCATCCTTGGTATGAAGGTCGGAAAGCAAACCTCGTTTGCACTAATGGTTATGGTGGATGTCTTCTTCCCGGAAAAAATTGAGATCGGAGATAATTCCATCATTGGCTATAACACGACTATTCTGACACACGAGTATTTAATACGGGAGTACCGGCTTGGGCAAGTCCGGATCGGCAGCGGTGTGATGATCGGCGCCAATACGACGATATTACCCGGTGTGACCATCGGGGACGGGGCTGTCGTTGCTGCAGGTTCTGTTGTTCACAAGGATGTTGAGCCGTATTCATTCGTCGGAGGAAACCCGATGAGGGTAATACGCGGTCCTGATGAATAAGAGCCTGAATCAGGCAGCAAGCTGTAAAATAATCGGTTATATCCGGCTGGATTTCAGCCGGATTTTCTGTATTCGCAAGCTGGCGGCGGCTTGTTCGGTGACACCTCTTGCTGTCTGGGCATATAGTGTGATAGGCGCCTAGTAGCAGCTTGCGGGGGGAATCTGAATGGAAACGAATAAGCGAGGTTTACGTATATGAACCCATTTAAGCCGGATCAGGGGTCAAATAGTGGGAATCCATTTGATTTTATGGAGCAGCTGCAGGACGGTCAGAGCTCGGCAGATACTTCATGGGTGGAGGGATTCGTGAAGGAAGCGATGGACCGGGCGTTCCGCGGTGCTGCCAGTACCTCTGCCGAACCCAGAAGAAGCGGGGGAAGCTTGAAGGTGGAGCAGTTTGAAACCCATAAGAATGTGATCGTAAAAATCCCGCTGCCCTACATGTCCCCGGATATCAGGACTTACGCAGGAGAAGAGTCACTTAAGCTGGAAGGTGCCCCGCCGCACATCCCGGCGCTGATCCGATTTCGGTCAGTTGTTGAACCAACCAGCGGCAGAGCCGTTTACCGCAGCGGAATTCTGCAGCTAACCTTCCGGAAACGGCTTCCTGAAAACCGGTTTCATGAAATTCGGATCCGGTATTGAATAGGGTAAGATTCTATGTCTTCTGAAGTCAAAAGAAAGAGGCGCACACCGCTTTTGTGGTGTACACCTTTCCTGAATATCACACCATTTGCAGCAGCTGGACAGCTGTTAGAAGAACGGAGCGGCAAACAGTGCGGCGAGGATAAAGAGAGGAATAGCCAAGCCAAGACCGTAGCCGGGATAGCCATAGCCTGGATAGCCGTAACCGTAACCCGGGTAACCCAGACCGAAGGCTTGCGTTCCGGCTTTCTTCGTTTTATTGCCGGATGTTAATGCTTTACGATTCCGGCGTTTGCGCAGCCGCTTGACGGCCGGGTGAGCGGCCGCTTGCTTCTGGAACTGTTGAACGGCAGCTTGCGGAATACCAGCGGCCGGTTTGAAGTAAACAACTCCATCCTGAATGCGATCCATCACACCGGTGAAGAGATCACCTGAATGTGTCATTGCCATAACAGTTCGCCCGCAATGAGGCTGGATGGCATCTTCTATAATGGGGTGGCAGGCAATCATATGCATGTGTATCACCTCCTGTATTCTTAAAAAAAAGCCATCGGCCTACGACCGATGGCTGGGACGAGAATCAAAGATTATACCAGCAGTGAACGGCTGATGATAACCAGCAGAATGAAGAGGACGAGAATCGCACCTGTGCTTGTGAATCCTCCGCCAAAACCTGCGCCTGCACCTGTACCGTATGCCATTATGCGGTCACTCCTTTCGTATTCGATAGTCCATCTTATGCAGGGGATATTGTTTCGACTGTATAAGTGCCTTATTTACGGTCATGTCATGATATTCGGGCAGGAGCCGTTTCCTGTGCTATTAGTGGACAAGCCCGCACAGAATCCGGGTAGACTGCTGTTCTTGACGGAGTTGAAGCAGTCATGTTACGATATCGACTATCCTTTATTTTGGCAGTATGGTAACATGGTAGTACATTAACACACTAAAGTGACTGAAGGTGAAACGTGATGTCCAAACCGAAAGTATTTGAAAAACCGACCGGTGTGAAGGACTATCTGCCGGAAGCGGTCTCCAAGCTGCGCCACATTGAGCGTCATGTGCTGGACTGTATGCACCGCTGGGGATATGAACAGATCATGACACCTACTATGGAATATTACGATACGGTTGGCGTGGCAAGCAGCACGTCTGACTCTAAGCTGTTCAAGCTTCTTAATAACCGGGGGACGACACTCGTGCTGCGCTCCGATATGACGGCGCCTATAGCCCGGGTGGTCTCTTCTCTGCTGAAAGAAACGCCATTCCCGCTTCGCCTCTCCTACCACTCCAATGTGTTCCGTGCCATTGAAGAGGAGGCAGGGAGAGAGGCGGAATTCTACCAGACGGGCGTGGAGCTCGTTGGAGACCCGTCAGCGGAAGCGGATGCCGAAGTCGTGGCGCTTGCCATTGCATCCCTTAAGGCAGCGGGTGTACAACGCTTCAAAATCGCTATTGGCCATGTTGGCTTCCTGAATGGCTTATTCGAGGAAACGCTTCAAGGACGAGCTGACGCACAGGAGGCGTTGAAGGCCTGTTTGCTGGGCCGCGACTATGTCGGATACCGGGAGCAGCTGCAGAATCTATCGCTTTCCGGTCCAGTGCGCCAGGAGCTTGAGGATATTCTCCGCTTAAGAGGCGGCCAGGAGGTTTGTGCACAGGCGCTGAATCTCAGCAGCGACCCGACAGCCCGGGCCTCCATTAACCATCTCTGCGAGATGTGGAATGTACTGCAGGAATACGGAGTGACCGAGCATGTGCTGATTGACCTGACCATGATCGGTGATTTTTCCTATTATACAGGTATGACCTTTGAAGGCTATGCGGCAGATTTGGGCTTCCCCGTCGTAAGCGGCGGACGTTATGACAACCTGCTGAAGCAGTTTGGACGCCCGGCCCCGGCTACAGGCTTTGCGCTGAAGACTACCAGAATTGTGGAACTGATCGGTGATGACGCATCGGGGGAAGAACAGCGGATACTTATTGGATATAACGCTGCCGGCCGTGCAGAGGCTATTAAGGAGGCCCTGATCCTAAGAGCTGACGGGCATACTGTTATAACCGAACAAATGGAATACCAGAACCGTCCAGCAGCGGATAATCTGGGACAGCTTATATATAAAGGAACGGCTTACGGCTCGTATGCCGGGTTTTACGGAGGCGAGCCGGAGCGGCTGACAGGACGACAAGGGAGGCTTGCGGACAAATGAGCGGTTATGAGGAATTGTTGAAGGTAGCAATGCCGAAAGGCCGGATCTATAAGCAGGCTTCCAAGCTGTTCCGGGAGGCGGGCCTGCCAATACCGGAGGATTTTGATGATACACGAAAGCTTATTATTGAAGCCCCCGAAGCGGGAATGGCATTCATCATGGCCAAGCCGGTGGACGTGCCGACTTATGTGGAATACGGTGTAGCCGACATCGGCATTGTCGGCAAGGACGTGCTGATGGAAGAGAACAAGGATGTTTATGAACTGCTGGATCTCGGCATTGCAAAATGCCGGATGTCGGTTATCGGGTTGCCGGACTGGAAGCCGGTCATTCATCCGCGCGTGGCGACCAAGTATCCGAATGTGGCTTCGCAGTACTTCCGGGAGCAGGGGCAGCAGGTGGAGGTTATTAAGCTGAACGGCTCCATTGAGCTGGCGCCGCTTATCGGATTGGCAGACCGGATTGTCGATATGGTCGAAACGGGGCAGACGCTGCGGGAGAACGGACTGGTGGAGATGGAATCTATCTTCGGTATTACAAGCAGGCTGATTGCCAACCGTGTCAGCTACCGGATGAAGAACGAGGCGATCCAAAGCTTGTGTGACAGGCTGCAGAAGACCATTTCCGCTAAAGCCTGACAGGCAGTTATAATAAGCGAACAGAGTGATTTCGGGAGGGATAAAGGCATGCGCATATTGGCTGCAGATCAATTTCAATTGAAACGCGAGGTGGAGTACGGCACGCCGGAACAGAACGAGGCGGTTCGCCAGATTGTCGCAGCTGTGCAGAAGGAAGGGGACGCTGCTCTGCTGCGATACACGGAGCAGTTCGATGGTGTGCGGCTCGAAGCCGGCTCCCTGCGTGTACCGGAGGAAGAGATACAGGCGGCTTATGACCGGGTGGATGCCGAGTTTCTGACAGCGATCCGCGAGGCTGCTGTTAATATCCGTGCTTTCCATGAGAAGCAGATGCGCAAGTCATGGATGGATCTGCAGCCCGACGGCACGATGCTGGGCCAGATTTTGCGTCCGCTTAAGCGGGTTGGCCTGTATGTGCCGGGCGGCAAAGCAGCGTATCCTTCCTCCGTTCTGATGAACGTCATACCGGCCCAGGTTGCCGGTGTGCCGGAGATCGTGATGGTCACTCCGCCATCTACAGGCGGCAAGGAAGGAATTGATCCTTACATACTCGTAACGGCAGCTGAAGCCGGTGTGAAGGAGATGTACCGCGTAGGCGGCGCTCAGGCCGTTGCTGCGCTGGCTTATGGCACGGCATCCATACCTCCTGTCGATAAAATATGCGGACCAGGAAATATTTACGTTGCACTAGCCAAGCGGCTGGTCTTCGGTGCGGTCAGTATTGACAGCATTGCCGGGCCGAGTGAAATTATCGTGCTGGCTGACGACTCCGCTGACCCGGCCTATGTGGCAGCGGATCTCCTTTCCCAGGCCGAGCATGATGAGATGGCTTCCGCAATCCTGATAACACCATCTAAGAAGCTGGCTGAGACGGTTGCGGCAGAGGTGGAGAAGCAGCTTGCTGTGCTGCCTAGAGAGGCGATCGCCCGCCGGTCAATTGATGACTACGGGGCTATTTTGACTGTAAGCTCGCTTGAGGAAGGGATAGCGGTTGTTAACCGGCTTGCGCCGGAGCATCTGGAAGTGATGACGGAGGACCCTATGCGCTATCTGGGCATGATCGAGAATGCGGGGGCTATCTTCCTGGGCCCTTACAGCTCGGAGCCGGTTGGCGATTATTTTGCCGGTCCGAATCATATCATTCCGACTAATGGCACGGCGCGGTTCTCATCCCCGGTCAATGTGGATGATTTTCTTAAGAAATCAAGTCTGATTTACTACAGCAAGGAAGCATTGATGGCAAGCGGCGAAAAGATTATGACGCTGGCCCGCCACGAAGGGCTGGAAGGGCATGCAAGAGCGGTTGAGATCCGTCTTGAGCGTGAGAGGATCAAGGATTAGTAGAGCAAAGACAAGCACACAGGGGCTATCAGGCAGACAGGCACCCTTGTGTGATATTTTATAGGGAAAGAAGGGTCAAAACGATGACAGAGGCAAGACGTGCGGCAGAAGTGGCGCGCAAGACGAACGAAACCGATATCAAGCTATCCTTTGCAGTGGATGGTACCGGCCAATCCGAGATTGAGACGGATGTACCGTTCCTGAATCATATGCTGGATTTGTTCACAAAGCATGGTCAGTTCGACCTGAAGGTTGAAGCGCGGGGGGATGTCGACATTGATGACCACCATACCGTGGAAGACATCGGAATCTGTCTCGGTCAGACGCTTCGTGAGGCCCTTGGCGACAAGCGGGGCATCAAGCGGTACGCCAGTGTGTTCGTTCCGATGGATGAGGCGCTGGCACAGGTTGTGATTGATGTGAGCAATCGTCCGCATTTCGAGTACCGTGCTGAGTATCCGTCTTCAACGGTGGGCAGCTTCCATACCGAGCTTGTTCATGAGTTTCTATGGAAGCTTGCGCTGGAGTCGCGTATCACACTGCATGTTATTGTACATTACGGCAAGAACACGCATCATATGATCGAAGCGGTGTTCAAGGCTCTGGGTCGCGCGCTTGATGAAGCGACTTCCATTGATCCACGCGTACAAGGAGTGCCCTCCACGAAGGGAGTGCTGTAGGCATCATGATTGCAATCATCGATTATGGCATGGGAAATCTGCACAGCGTCAGCAAGGCGATTGAACGGCTTGGTTACCCGGCAGTCCTCGCCTCGGATGAAGAGACCATTATGTCTGCGGATGCCGCGATTCTTCCCGGCGTCGGGGCTTTTGGGGATGCGATGCAAAACCTGCGGGATACCGGACTGGATGAGGTGACAAGACGCTATGCAGCCTCAGGGAAGCCGCTGCTTGGCATTTGTCTCGGTATGCAGCTGCTGTTCACCTCCGGTGAGGAGCACGGCGCTAATGCGGGCCTGGGCCTGCTGCCGGGCAGTGTGGTCCGCTTCGAAGGAAGCTACAAAATTCCGCACATGGGGTGGAACAAGCTGGAGTTCAGGCAGAAGAGCCCGCTGTTTGAGGGCCTGGCTGAAGGGCATGTCTACTTTGTTCACTCCTTTCATGCACGGCCGGAGCGGGATGAGCATCTGCTTGCAACAACCGACTATTACCAGCATGTAACGGCGATTGTCGGAAGAGATAACATCTATGGCATGCAGTTCCATCCGGAGAAGAGCGGGGAGCTGGGGATGCAGCTGCTGGCTAATTTCCTTAAGCTTAGCGGCAGGCCTGAGGCATGATATGTCTCTAAGAGACGGCATGCTGTAGCGAGCAGGCCGCTGCGGAGCCGGAGCTGATAGCAGGCCAGCCTGCAGCTTGTGAGAGGAGAAGATGACCGATGTTGGCAAAGCGTATTATACCCTGCCTTGATGTGAAGGACGGGCGGGTCGTGAAGGGCGTAAATTTTGTTAACCTGCGGGATGCCGGGGATCCCGTGGAGCTGGCGGCAACCTATGACCGGGAAGGCGCGGACGAGCTTGTATTCCTGGATATATCGGCTTCCCATGAAGGAAGGGCTACAATGGTTGAGGTCGTCCGACAGACAGCGGGCGAAATTACCATCCCTTTCACTGTAGGCGGCGGGATCGGCCATGTAGATGATATGAAGCGCCTGCTGCGGGCAGGGGCTGACAAGATCGGCATTAACACGGCGGCGATCCGCAGTCCGGAGCTGGTTTCCGAGGGAGCGCGGAAGTTTGGCTCGCAGTGTATTGTTGTGGCGATAGATGCGAAGTTCAATCCCGAATGGGGCGAGTGGGAAGTCTATACCCATGGGGGGCGCAATGCGACCGGGCTGAAGGCTTTGGAGTGGGTGAAGCGCGTAGAGTCACTGGGGGCGGGTGAGATTCTGCTGACCAGCATGGATGCCGACGGCACGAAGGATGGCTTTGATCTGAAGCTGACACGCGCGGTTTCTGATATGGTATCCATTCCGGTCATCGCCTCCGGTGGGGCCGGCAAGATTGACCATTTTTACGATGTGTTCGAGCAGGGGCATGCGGATGCAGGCCTGGCAGCTACGATTTTTCACTATAAGGAAATGACGATCGGCGAGGTCAAGGAAGACCTGCGGGGCAAAGGAGTGGAAGTGCGATGAGTGCAGGGCTTGGGGAACTGGAAAGCCAGATCCGCTGGAACACAGACGGATTGGTTCCGGCGATTGTGCAGGATGCGGTGAGCAAGGAAGTACTAATGCTTGCTTATATGAACCGGGAATCGCTTGCAAGGTCCATTGAGTCGGGTGAAACCTGGTTTTGGAGCCGCTCGAGGGATGAGCTGTGGCACAAGGGCGGCACCTCGGGGCATACGCAGCGGATCGTGTCCATGCACTATGATTGCGACGGGGATACACTGCTGATCCGTGCGAAGCAGAAGGGGGCAGCCTGCCATACGGGGCAGTACACTTGCTTTTTCAACAGCATACCGGTCGAAGGGGATAACGGTGAGCCTGATCAGTCTGTAACGGCTGAAGAGGCAGCAGGCAGTGACCGTTTCCGGATGCTCAATGAGCTGGAGGCCATTATAGCCCGCCGTTATGCAGAACGGCCTGAGGGCACCTACACGACTTATTTGTTCGAGAAGGGTGTCGACAAGATCTTGAAGAAGGTTGGCGAGGAGTCAGCCGAAGTCATTATCGCGGCCAAAAATCAGGATAACGATGAGCTGCGCAGCGAAGCGGCAGACCTTATTTTTCACCTAATGGTGCTGCTGCGTGAACGGGGATTGCCGCTGGATGACATTATGCGCGAGCTTGGGGCTCGCCACAATAAGCCTACGACGAATAAAATGCGCTGAGAAAGGCCGGTACTGACGCTATGAAAATCGATTATCATACCCACCATGCACGCTGCGGACATGCGGTTGGCTCCCTTGAGGAGTACGTGATCAGGGGGATGGAAATCGGCTTGGCGCAGATCGGTCTTTCCGATCATATGCCGCTGATTCATGTTGACCCCATGACCTATCTGCCGGAGATGGCGATGCCGATGGACGAGCTGCCGCGATATGTGGAGGAATGCCTCCAGCTGAAGGAGAAGTACAAAGGGCGGATCGATATCCGGGTCGGTCTGGAAGGCGATTATATTGAAGGCTATGAAGAAGATATTGAACGAATCATCCGCGCTTATCCGTGGGACTACGTGATCGGTTCGGTCCATTTTCTTGGCGAGTGGGATATTACAGACTTCCGTCAGACAGCGGGCTGGGAGGGCCGTGACCGGATGACGGTGTATGAGCAGTATTATGATGCCGTGCAGAAGGCGGCGGCTACCGGCTTATATGATTATATCGGGCATATTGATGTGATCAAGCGGTTTGGTTATGCGCCGGAGGCTGATGTCACCCATCTGGAAAATGCCGCGCTTGACGCGGTGAAGCGCCATGGGCTGGCGATTGAGCTGAATGCCTCCGGCCTGCGGATGCCTGCCGCCGAGATGTTTCCGTCCGCACGTATGCTGCAGTATGCTCATGAACAGGGCATTCCGGTCACCATTGGGTCGGATGCGCACCAGCCGGAGAGGCTTGGCCAATATTTGGAGGAAGCGCGTGCGCTTCTGAAAAAAGTCGGATATACGCAGTTAGCTACGTTTGATGGGCGAAAGCGCCTTCTAGTCGATTTTTGAAAAATCGTGAAATCAATGTATAATGGTAATTGACAAGACGAGTATGGAGGTGTCTGCCCATGGAGGGCAGGCTTCGATTATCCCGCTCGTAAAATCAGGGTCGTGCCGCTTGCAATAGGCGGATATACAGATAGAGCATGCATTCGCGCAAGGACCGGTCAAAATGTTCCAGGAGGGTATCATGTTCAGCGATAAGGTGCGTATTTTCTCGGGTTCTTCGAACCCGCTGCTGGCCGAGAGAATCTGTGAGGAATTAGGGGTATCGCTCGGCAAAATCAAAATTTCCCGCTTCAAGAGCGGTGAGGTCTACGTTCACTATGAGGAGACGATCCGGAATTGTGATGTATTCCTCGTCCAGTCGTTCTCACATCCAATTAACGAGAATTTTGTCGAACTGCTTGTGATGATCGATGCGGCCAAACGTGCCTCAGCGCGAACTATCAATATCATTGTGCCATACTACGGCTATGCGCGTCAGGAACGCAAGGCAGCTCCGCGGGAGCCGATTTCCGCCAAGATGCTGGCAGATGTGCTGACAACGGTCGGTGTAGACCGTATTATTACGCTGGACCTACATGCACCGGCTATCCAGGGCTTCTTCAACATTCCGGTGGACCATTTGACTGCCCTTGACCTGCTTAGTGATTATCTGAAGTCGAAAAACATCAAAAATCCGGTCGTGGTATCGCCGGATGCCGGACGGGCATCAACAGCCGAGAAGCTAGCCAACTATCTGGATTCCCCGTTCGCCATTATGATCAAGAAGCGTCCTGCTCATAATGAGTCCGTCATTACGCACGTAATCGGAGATGTCGAAGGACAGACACCAATCATTATTGAGGACTTAATTGATACGGGAACCACGATCGTGAACGTAGTAGAGAGTCTGAAGGAACGCGGCGCGGAAGATATCTACGTATGCGCCACGCACCCGCTCTTCTCAGGCCCGGCTGTGCAGCGGCTGGATCACCCGAATATCAAGGAAGTTGTCGTGACCGACTCCATCTTCCTGCCGGAACTGACCTCCGATCGGTTCAAGGTGATCTCGGTAGCGCCTATGCTGGCTGAGGCAACCCGGATTATCATCCAAGGCGGCTCCATTAGCACCCTGTTCAAGAACGCAGGGATCTAAAGGGCTGCCTTCGGGCAGTACTTTCGTTAACGCGGTTTGCGGCATACTCGGCAACACAGGGAGACTCTACTGATTACAACCGGCGGAGCAGGGTGCATGCAGGCGGTGGGAGGTAGCCCCTTGGTGCTGGGGACAGTGAGGGATTTGACCAGGCGGCATATGCCGGCATGCTTTCGGGCATGCCGGCACATTCGCCCACATACTTTGTTTGTGTATGGTGTACCTGCACTGTGTTATAATCGTAGCAAATTCGTCGTACGGGAGGTGCCTTGCGGATGAAAGGGAAGAAACAGATGGCCGTAAGCAGCGGCAGAACGAATGTCATACCGATTCAGCTGGACGCCACGTTTTTCTTCGAACGCGCGGTCCGTTCGCTGGACCGGTATCATTATGACAGGGCACTGAAATATTTTCGGCGTGCCGTGGAATATGAACCGGATAATCCGGTAAACCACTGCAATATGGCCGGTATTCTATCGGAGCTCGGCAACTATGAGGAGTCGAACAAAATTTTAAAGTGGGTTGTGGATGAGCTCGATCCTACCATGACCGAATGCCACTTTTATATGGCAAACAATTTTGCCAATATGGAGAATTATGAAGCAGCCGAAGATGCACTCGTCCAGTATCTGGAGGAGGATGCAGAAGGCCAATTCCTTGATGAAGCAGAGGAAATGATGGATCTGCTTCATTTCGAGCTGGAAAGGCCGCCAAGGCGGGCTAACATCAAGTCCCGCGAAGGGCTCTACGAGCATGACCAGGCCAGAATGCTGCTGGAGGAAGGCAAATTTGCCGAGGCGGTCCGCATCTTGCGGGCTATTACGGAGAAACAGCCCGAATTTACGGCGGCACGCAACAATCTGGCGCTCGCATATTACTACATGGGGCTGTTTGACGAAGCCATGACCACGATTGAGGGCGTCTTGGACCAGGAGCCCGGCAACTTGCACGCACTCTGCAACCTGGCGATCTTTTATCAGCATAGGCAGGATACGGAGCGGCTTGATGTCTTGGTTCAGAGTCTGCGGAAGACCGTGCCGTTTCATCAGGAGCATGTCTTCAAGCTCGCGACCACTATGGGTATTCTGGGCGAGCATGAGCATGCTTATGTTCATCTGCAGCGTCTGCTGAGGGATGCTGACAACCAGCAGGATCCTTGTCTGCTCCATTACGCGGCTGTGTCGGCATGCAACTCGGGTAAGCGTGATGAAGCCGAACGTCTCTGGAAGCAGGCACTAAAGCTTGATAGGGAATCGGGCATACCGGAATATTACCTCAAGCATCTTCAAGATGGTGTGCTGCCCTCCTCGGTTAGCTACCAGTATCATCTTCCCTTTGAGGAACAGTTCAAGCAGTGGGATAAGGATACCGACGATCTGCCAGACCAGGTGAAGAAAGACCCGCTTGTGCGTTCGTCCTTCTTCTGGGCGCTTCGTCACGGCGACCGGAGCACTAAGCTTCAGGTTATTCAAGCGTTAGGCATGATTGCGGACAACGAGGTCAAAGATACGCTCAAGGATTTCCTGATGGAAGCAGATGAAGATGATTATCTGAAGCGTATTGCGATGTTTGTTCTCCGGGGGATCGGGGTTACGGAGCCGCTTCAAGCTGTGCTAGAGGGAAAGGAAACAACGGTTGAGCAGAACCGTATGCCCTCCCGTCTGCCGGTCTGGCACGAACGGTGGCAGGCTGTAGTCGAGACTGCGCTGACGCGTATGCAGAGTCGTTATGATATGATCGGCCAGCATGATCTGCTTACGCTTTGGGTAGAATTCCTAAGCAGGCTGTACCCGGAAGCGCCGCCGATCCGCAAGACGGAAGGCTGGGCAGCAGCCCTGGAGTATCTGACGGCTAAGATGCACCGCAGAGCCGTTACCTACCAGGAAGTGGCGACCAGGTATGGCGTTTCAGTTGCCACGGCAAGCAAGTACGCGAAGTGGATAGACGAGGTATGTGGTATCCGTGAGAAAATGCAAACCGTCTTCCCTGCCTTGGATGGGATTGAGCAGGAGTAAGACTCTTTTCTTTTCAACAATAAGTACAAAGGAGGGCAACCATCCATGACCATCTATAAATCCATTATTATCGGTACCGGGCCATCGGGCCTTACGGCAGCCATCTATCTGGCTCGTGCTAATATGAATCCGTTAGTAATTGAAGGGCCTGAGCCAGGCGGCCAGCTGACAACCACGACGGATGTTGAGAACTTTCCCGGCTTTCCTGACGGAATTATGGGACCGGAACTGATGGCGAATATGCGCAAGCAGGCAGAACGCTTCGGAGCCGAGTTTAAGACCGGCTGGGTGAACAGCGTGGACCTGTCCAAGCGCCCATTCACCTTGAAGGTAGAAGGCCAAGAGGATCTTCAAGCAGAAACGATTATTATTTCAACCGGTGCTTCTGCAAGATATCTTGGCATTCCGGGCGAGAAGGAGAACGTTGGCCGCGGCGTAAGCACATGTGCCACCTGTGACGGCTTCTTCTTCCGAGGCAAGAAGATCGTCGTTGTCGGTGGTGGTGACTCGGCTATGGAAGAAGCGAACTTCTTGACAAGGTTTGCCTCTGAAGTGCGTCTTGTACATCGCCGGGATGAGCTGCGAGCCTCCAAGATTATGCAGGATCGCGCGAAGGAAAATGAGAAAATCAGCTGGAAGCTTAACAGCACACCGGTTGAGGTTATGGCAAGCGGAATGGGTGTAACCGGTCTTAAGGTTCGCAACAATGCCACGGGCGAAGAAGAAGTAGTGGAGACAGACGGCGTATTTGTGGCAATAGGTCACACGCCAAATACGAAATTCTTGGGCGGCCAGGTGGAAACGGATGAGCATGGCTATATTCTTGTGAAGCCAGGGACGACGGAAACGAATATTCCGGGCGTTTTCGCATGCGGCGATGTGCAGGATCAGCGTTACCGGCAGGCGATTACGGCCGCGGGCAGCGGCTGTATGGCCGCTCTGGATTGTGAGAAGTATCTGGAAGGCCATATGGTGCATGACTGGAGCCAGTCGCTGTCCTAATACTCTGGCCAGAAAGCTTACCCGGTAGTCTAACCGGCGAGTAAATGAATGGATTCCTAGCGGCATTGTCCCGGACCCGGGGCAGTGCTTTTTTGTATGATGCAGCGGCAGAAGGCCCGGGCTGCAGAGGCATGTGCCTTGAATCAGCCGCCGGCTGCATAGCCCAAAGAAGAGGCAGTCGACTGGACGGATATTGCGTTTACAGCAGGGGAAGAACTTGGTTAAATGCTTGTCCGGCTTGGCTTTGTCGTTCTTGACCTTATGATAGTGTTCGCTTATAGTTGGTACAGAAGCAGTTAACTTTGTGATCGAGGTGGCCAATTCATGTCAGAACAAATCTACGTTGGCGTGGACGTCGGTGGTACGGCAATTAAAGTGGGCGTGTGCAACCGGGACGGCGCTCTGCTCCATACGTATGAGGGACCTACCGAAAATGATAAAGGAAGCGAACGGATTCTAGCCAATATCGCCGCTTATGCTCGGCTGGCAGTTGAGCAAACGGGTCGTTCATGGGCGGACGTTGAAGGCGTGGGAGTTGGTATCGCAGGGTTCCTGGATATTCCGAACGGAGTAATCGTATCCTCGCCTAATCTCAATCTGCGTAATGCACCGCTCAAGGCCTACCTGCAGGAGCATCTGGGTAAAAACGTCTATGTCAACAATGATGCAAATGTCGCAGCTCTGGGTGAAGCATGGGCCGGTGCCGGACGAGGCGTGCCCGACTGTGTATGTTACACGCTAGGTACAGGTGTGGGCGGCGGGATTATCATTAACGGCCGTATTGTAGAGGGCTTGAATGCAGCTGCGGGCGAGCTTGGCCATATCTCGATCGTTCCGGATCTGGAAGCTATCCAATGCGGATGTGGTAAGATGGGATGTCTGGAGACGGTATCATCTGCAACCGGGATTATCCGCATGGCTAAGGATGCAGTCGCACGCGGCGATCAGACTTCCCTGTCTCATGTGCTGGATATTACTGCGAAGGATGTAGTAGATGCGGCCAAAGCGGGTGACGAGGTAGCAGCGCGGATCGTCAATCGCGCAGCTTACTATCTGGGTAAGTCGATGGCTGTAGTAGCTGTTGTCATTAATCCGGAGAGGTTTATTATCGGCGGAGGCGTCTCCAAGGCCGGAGAATTCTTATTCGAACAAATACGGGAAGTATTCCTTAAATATACGCCGGAAGCGGCAACAAAGGGTGTAGAGATCGTTCCAGCTGAGCTCGGTAACAGTGCAGGAGTTGTGGGAGCAGCAGGACTGGTTCTGCGTTCGTAGACAGATTATAGGTCACAACGGCTGGTAATAGATAAGAGATTGCGCAGGGCAGCAGATCAATCGGCTGCTCTGGGCTTGCTTATAGGGCTCTTATGCTGATGAAATGCCGGAGAGGGACCAGGAGTGGAGGAGGAACAAGCGATGGAGAAAGGAACTGCCGTAGCGAAGCTTGTCATCATCACCGGTATGTCCGGTGCGGGGAAAACAATAGCTGTGCAAAGTCTGGAGGATTTGGGATTCTTCTGTGTGGATAATCTGCCGCCTGTGTTAATCCCCAAATTCGCCGAGCTGATTGAATCATCCAATGGCAAAATTGGCAAGGTGGCCCTCGTTATCGATCTGCGCGGTCGTGAGTTCTTTACCGCACTTGCCGAATCGCTTCATTACTTAAGAGAGCATTATACCATCAGCTTTGAAATTCTATTCCTCGATGCAACCGATAATGTGCTGGTACAGCGTTATAAGGAAAGCCGACGCCGTCATCCGCTCGCACCGGAAGGCTTGCCGCTTGAGGGTATCAAGCTCGAACGCCGCCTGCTGGAAGAGCTGAAGGGGATGGCTACACAGGTTATCGATACAAGCAGCCTCAAACCCGCCAAGCTGAAGGAAAGAATTGTCTCCAGCTTCACCAATACAGGACATCGCTCCTTTTCAGTTAACGTCACGTCTTTCGGCTATAAGTATGGTATTCCGATTGATGCTGATCTAATTTTTGACTGCCGTTTTCTTCCTAATCCCCACTACGTTGATCATCTCCGGCCGAATACCGGACAAAATCCCGAAGTCTATGATTACGTGATGAAGTGGCCGGAGACACAAACGTTTTTATCAAAGCTGCTAGATATGCTGCATTATCTTCTTCCTATGTATGAGAAGGAAGGCAAGAGCCAGCTGGTAGTCGGGATTGGCTGTACAGGTGGCAAGCACAGGTCGGTAGCTATTGCGGAATATTTGGGACGGATGCTTGGCAATAGTGACACGGAAGTCGTCCGTGTGAGTCACCGGGACTCGGAGCGCGACCGACATTAATGAGGTGAGTGGATGAAGCAGCAGGAATTGGGGAATATAAGCTTGCCGAAGATTGTGGTCATTGGAGGCGGTACAGGACTGTCTGTTATGCTGAGGGGGCTTAAGGAGAAGCCGCTCGACATTACGGCAATCGTAACCGTTGCCGATGACGGGGGAAGCTCAGGCAGGCTGCGTAATGAGCTGCAGATGCCGCCGCCCGGAGATATCCGGAATGTGCTGCTGGCGCTGAGTGATGTGGAGCCATTGATGAGCCAGCTGCTTAGCTATCGCTTCTCGAATGGGAACGGACTTGCCGGACATAGCCTCGGCAACCTGATTCTGGCTGCCATTACCGATATATCCGGTGATTTTGTAACGGGAGTGCGGGAGTTGAGCCGAGTGCTTGCCGTGCGCGGAAGGGTGCTTCCGGCTGCTGCACATGCTACGGTACTGAAGGCAGAGATGATGGACGGAACCATCGTGACGGGTGAATCGATGATCCCCAAAGCGAGGAACCGGATCAAACGCGTGTTCATTGAGCCTCCGCTGGTTGAACCGCTTCCGGAAGCAGTGGAAGCGATACGCGAAGCGGATGCTATTCTGATTGGGCCGGGAAGCTTATACACGAGTATTATGCCCAACCTGTTGGTCCCAGCACTTGCTGATGCCATTATTGAATCCGGGGCACTCAAGATGTTCGTCTGTAATGTAATGACTCAGCCTGGCGAGACAGACGGCTACACGGTCTCCGATCATTTGGATGCAATTGAAGAGCATGTAGGCAGCTCGCTGTTTGATTACGTAATTGTTAATAATGGTGAGATTCCCGCCCCCGTGCTAGCCAAGTATGCGGAAGAAGGTGCAGAAGCTGTCGCAGTGGATTCCGATAAGCTTGCCGGGCGAAATCTCAAAATCGTTGCGGACCGGCTGTTGATGTTCCGGACTTACCTGCGGCATGATGCCGCCCGGTTAAGCCGTCATATTTATCAGCTGGTGGAAAACTGGATGGCCAGGAAGAGGTGAAGAGCAGTGTCCTTTGCGGCGCAAACCAAAAAAGAACTGACGATGGTGGAATCAGAGCCCTGCTGCGAGATGGCGGAATTATCGGCTCTGATCCGCATGAACGGTTCGGTTCAGCTGTCCAGCCGAAAGGTCATCCTTGATATCTCAACGGAAAATGCAGCAATTGCAAGGAGAATCTATACGCTTGTCAAGAAACAGTTCGAGGTGCATACAGAGCTGCTTGTCCGCAAAAAAATGCGGCTGAAGAAAAACAACGTTTATATTGTCCGTATTCCGGCTAAGGTACAGGAAATCCTTTCGGAGCTGAATATTGTTTCAGAGGGGTTTGTCTTTAATCAGGGTATAGATCAAGCTATGATCAGGAAGTCCTGCTGCAGACGTTCTTATTTGCGCGGTGCCTTTCTAGCAGGAGGTTCCGTTAATAACCCCGAAGGTTCCTCTTATCATCTGGAAATAGCCTGTATGTATGAAGAGCATTGTCAGGCGCTGGTCGAGCTCGCTAATACGTTTGAGCTGAATGCCCGTTGTATTGAGCGGAAGAAAGGCTTTATCTTCTATATTAAAGAGGGCGAGAAGATTATTGAGCTGCTCAACATCATAGGGGCCCACCAGGCGCTGTTCAAATTTGAAGATGTCCGTATCATGCGGGACATGCGTAATTCCGTTAACCGCATCGTGAATTGTGAGACAGCGAACTTAAACAAGACGATTGGTGCAGCAGTCCGGCAGATCGACAATATCAAGCTGCTGCAAAAGGAGATCGGTCTCGAAAACTTGCCGGAGAAGCTGCGGGAGGTAGCTGAAATTCGCCTGGCTCATCCGGACATGAATCTGAAGGAAGTTGGCGATCTGCTCAAAGGTTCCGTCAGCAAATCCGGTGTGAATCACAGATTGCGTAAAATCGATGAAATGGCCGAAAAAATAAGGAACGGATAGACGATGCCTAGTCGGGGCGTTTATTTAATGATATAATAATGCAAAAAGACCAGTGAGCGGCACCGCGGCATAATCATTGCCAAGGGCTGTAGGCAGGTAGATACATAGAGGAATAGGTCTTGCTTATTACTTCGCTTGTATTACTGCAGGTCTGGAACCGGAGAACAGCTTTTCCAATAATCTGTTGGATTTTGTCTGTTTACGCATAAGAAAGAATCAGCGAATTTGTATAGGGGGTATGGACATGACAAAACAACCGGTTGTCGTTCGATTGAAAACAGGCCTGCACGCAAGGCCAGCGGCATTATTCGTGCAGGAAGCTAATAAATTTTCTTCCGAGGTTTTCGTGGAGAAGGATGACAAGAAAGTAAATGCGAAATCGATTATGGGTATCATGAGTCTTGCAATCAGCACGGGCACTGAAGTATTCATAAGTGCAGAAGGTTCGGATGCTGAACAGGCTGTAACCGCTTTAGTCAACCTTGTCAGCAAGGAAGAACTGGAGAACCAATAATCCTAAACAAAAAGCACCCGTTAAGCGGGTGCTTTTTGTTTAGGTTAAAGGCAATATAAAAACAAAAACAGCTGCCCGATATGACCAGGCAGCGTTATCAATTAGGAATGGGCTTGCGGCAGATCCAGCTCAATATTACGCATCCTTAAAGCGTCTTCAATCAGTTCAATAAATTCAACTGACAGATTCATCGCTTTTGCTTCATGATAAACTTCCAGCAGATGATCATCATTGAGAGGCAGCAGCAGCAGGGACTTATCCTGTGACTGCATGCTCGTTGAATCGACCGGCCTGTGGCCCTGATTAAATGCAACCGTGCGACTGGCCGAACCAGCTTTTCCAAGGGGCTCGTATTCTTTAATATAACTTCGCATGGTCAGAAAAGGGTTTGAAAAACGCATAAGCAGCACTCCAAAAATTCGTTTTCAAAAACCTACCTATTGCTGTATTAATATGGCAGGTTGACTTGTGTTAATCATAACATGTCATGATAGCGTTGTGGTTGGCATTTCATCTTGCGAAAATTTGTTGACATTATGTAAAAAGTGTGATAAAAGACGAGGCTCATCAGCGATTAAATAAAAAAGCCCCCAAGCAGGGGGCTTTTTTTCATATGAGCACTGATGCTGGAGGCTGGAGTTAAATTTTTTCGATTACTTTATCTACGAGGCCGTATGTCATTGCTTCTTCTGCACTCATAAAGTAATCGCGGTCCGTATCCTTCTCAATGCGGCTGAGCGGCTGGCCTGTACGCTCTGCCAGAATGCCGTTCAGCTTGTCACGCATCTTCAGGATGCGTCTGGCACGGATTTCGATGTCGCTGGCTTGGCCTTCGGCTCCGCCAAGCGGCTGATGAATCATGACTTCACTATTAGGCAGTGCAAGGCGCTTGCCCTTAGCACCGGCCGCTAGCAGGAAGGCTCCCATGGAGGCGGCCATACCTACACAAATTGTGGATACATCCGGCTTGATGAACTGCATGGTATCATAAATTGCCATCCCCGCCGTAATGGAACCGCCTGGACTATTAATGTAAAGGCTGATATCCCGTTCCGGATCATCGGCAGCAAGGAACAGCAACTGCGCAATAATAGAGTTGGCGACTACGTCGTTTACTCCGGTACCGAGAAAGATAATACGGTCCTTGAGAAGCCTGGAGTAAATATCATAGGCTCGTTCTCCGCGATTGTTCTGCTCAATTACCATTGGTACAAAGTTCATATCCACAAGTGTTCCCTCCAGTCAAGATTTGAAATGTTAGTTCAGCTATCTGAGTTATCCCCATAATAGCGGATTCCGAATCAAAAGTCAAAGATAGTCAAACATGGTATATAAAAAAAACGGCCAGGGCCGATTAGGACAGTTTTCTTACATTCAAATATGAAGAAAAAAATATAGTGGCGCGCCCGCTAGGAATCGAACCTAGATCTCAGGCTCCGGAGGCCTACGTCATATCCATTGGACCACGGGCGCGTATAGTAACAGCGAGATTTATTATATGCGATAGACGATTAAAATGCAAGCTAAGAGCACCAAAATAATTATTTACCAAAAATAATTAAGGCAAGCGGTTACATAAAGGCTAACTCGCTTGCGCATTTTATAGAAGTTGGGTACAATTGCGGTGGGACTCAAAAATAGTACCCGGGACAAAAAACGTCCAGTTAGCAGGGAATAAATCCGCTTGGAGTGAACAGGAAGATGCGCCCATTCATTGAGCTGCAGCAGCAGCTAGTGCCCGATCTGCTCTATGTAATGAAGAAGCGGTATGCTATCCTGAGCCGGATTCTATCTTCCGACGTTGTGGGACGCAGAGCGCTTGCTACATCATTGTCCATGACAGAGCGGGTATTACGGGCAGAAACAGATTTCCTGAAAGCACAGGGTCTGCTGGAGAGCAATGCTTCCGGCATGCGGATTACGGAGGCGGGCAGGCAGCTTGTTGAAGCGCTGGACCCCTTGGTGAAAGACTTGTTCGGATTATCCGAGCTGGAGGGCCGAATTAAGGCCTACTACGGATTAGAGCAGGTAATCATCGTTCCGGGCGATTCGGACACATCACCTCAGGCTAAGCGAGAGCTTGGACGTGCCGGTGCCCATACCTTGCAGAGGTTCTTGAAGCCTGATGATGTTGTAGCGGTAACGGGGGGCTCGACCCTGGCTGCGATGGCAGGCCAGATGTCGGCAGCGCCGCAGCTGAGGGGTGTACAGTTTGTGCCTGCGCGCGGAGGTCTTGGCGAGAGTCTGGATTATCAGGCGAATACAATTGCTTCGGCATTGGCGAAGCAGGTAGGAGCCGGGTACCGACTGCTTCACGTCCCTGACCATCTTAGCGAGGAAGCTTACAATTCTCTGATGCAGGAGCCTAACGTTAGAGAAGTAGTCGGAGTGATCCGCAGAGCACGCATTGTCATTCACGGCATTGGGGACGCTATCGTGATGGCGCGCCGCCGTAAGGTGGACCAGAAGACGATCGATGAAATTCGTTCTGAAGGCGCGCTTGCTGAAGCGCTGGGTTATTATTTTGACCGCAGCGGATCGGTCATTCACCGGATGTCCACAGTTGGTCTGCGAATTGACGATCTCAGCTCGGCGGACAAGGTCATCGCAGTTGCCGGCGGAAGCAGTAAGGGAGAGGCGATTGCAGCCGTACTGCTGTTTGGTCAGGCGGATGTCTTGGTAACAGACGAGGGCGCCGCACGCCAGCTGGAATATATTATAAACCGCGATCAAATCGCTGAGAGACATGAATAACGGTTATCCTGACGGACAGGCAACCCGATAAGAAGTGTATTGTCATCCGTCTTGTGATATATAAAATCAGATCCAAACTTAGGAGGCAGATCAGCATGGTTAAAGTAGGTATTAACGGTTTTGGTCGTATCGGCCGCAACGTATTCCGCGCAGCGCTGAACAATCCGGACGTGCAAGTCGTAGCTGTCAATGACCTGACAGACACGAAGACACTGGCTCACCTGCTCAAGTATGACACGACGCATGGTGTACTGGATGCGACTGTTGAAGCTAAAGAAGGCGCACTGATCGTTAACGGTACTGAAATTAAAGTTTTCGCTGAGCGCGACCCTGGTAACCTTCCGTGGGGCGAGCATGGTGTAGAAATCGTCGTTGAATCGACGGGTATCTTCACAGCAAAAGAAAAAGCTGAGCTTCACCTGAAAGGCGGAGCGAAGAAAGTTATCATCTCCGCACCTGCTACTAACGAAGACATTACGATCGTTATGGGCGTTAACGAAGATAAGTATGATGCAAGCGCGCATACCGTAATCTCCAACGCTTCCTGTACGACGAACTGTCTGGCTCCTTTCGCCAAGGTACTGAATGACAAGTTCGGTATTGTGAAAGGCATGATGACGACTGTTCACTCCTACACGAATGACCAGTCCGTACTTGATCTGCCACACAAGGATCTCCGCCGCGCTCGTGCTGCAGCTGAGAACATCATTCCTTCCACTACGGGTGCTGCTAAAGCCGTTGCGCTTGTACTGCCTGAACTGAAGGGCAAGCTGAACGGTATGGCAATGCGTGTTCCTACACCTAACGTATCCGTAACGGACCTTGTTGTTGAATTGAGCCGTGAGGTTACAGTTGAAGAAGTGAACAATGTCCTTAGTGAAGCGGCTAACGGCCCTCTGAAAGGCATCCTGAACTTCTCCGACGAGCCGCTTGTATCGAGCGACTACAATGGTGACCCTGCTTCTTCCACAATTGATGGTCTGTCCACCATGGTTGTTGGCGGAAACATGGTTAAAGTTGTGTCCTGGTATGACAACGAGTGGGGCTACTCCAACCGTGTAGTTGACCTCGCTGCTTTTGTTGCTGCAAAAGGACTGTAATAACATATTGGGTTAACGGGGCTGTAAGGGGAGAGGCGGCTTGAACGTGCTCCTCTTCCTTCGTTAGCCAAGGTTCAACTTATCCCTCCGGGCATCCCTAAGGTTGTCCGGGGATCCCTATATTACTTGCAGATGCTGCATAGCTAGGCAACAGGCAAAATCGAGGAGGAACCTACGATGAACAAGAAAAGTGTCAGAGACGTAGAAGTAGCCGGCAAACGCGTATTCGTACGCGTGGATTTTAATGTGCCGCTTGAAAATGGAGCGATTACGGACGATACACGGATCCGTGAAACGCTGCCAACGATCAAGTACCTGATCGAGAAAGGCGCGAGAGTTATTTTGGCGAGCCACATGGGCCGTCCAAAAGGCCAGGTTGTAGAAGAATTGCGCCTAACGCCTGCGGCTGCGCGTTTGTCCGAGCTGCTTGGCAAGCCGGTTGCTAAAGCTGATGAAGCAGTTGGCGATGCGGTTAAAGCCGAGGTTGCCGAACTGAAAGACGGTGACGTGCTGCTGCTCGAGAATGTCCGTTTCTACGCAGGTGAAGAGAAGAATGATCCTGAGCTTGCCAAATCGTTTGCTGAGCTTGCAGATCTCTATGTGAACGATGCCTTTGGTGCGGCTCACCGCGCTCATGCATCCACAGAGGGCATCGCTCGTCATCTGCCGGCTGTATCCGGTCTGCTGATGGAGAGGGAGCTGTCTGTTCTTGGCAAAGCGCTGAACAATCCGGATCGTCCTTTCACAGCAATTGTGGGCGGTTCAAAAGTTAAAGATAAGATCGACGTAATCAACAAAATGCTTGAAATTGCAGACAACGTGATTATCGGCGGCGGTCTGACCTATACATTCCTGAAAGGTCAAGGCCATGAGATCGGAAAATCTCTCGTGGATAATGAGAAGCTCGACCTTGCCCTTGGCTTCATTGATAAAGCGAAAGAGATGGGCAAGAATTTGCTGCTGCCTGTAGACATCGTAGTGGCAGACGATTTCAGTGCCAGTGCCAACACTCAGGTTGTAAGCATTGACAGCATCCCGGCGGAATGGGAAGGCATTGACATCGGTCCTAAGACTCGTGAAATCTACGCAGAGACCATCAAGAATTCCAAGCTGGTTGTATGGAATGGACCAATGGGTGTATTCGAAATCGAGCCATTCTCCCATGGTACACGTGCTGTAGCGCAAGCTTGTGCGGAAACAGCCGGTTATACGGTAATTGGCGGCGGCGATTCCGCTGCGGCGGTTGAAAAGTTCCATCTGGCAGACAAAATGGACCATATTTCCACAGGCGGCGGTGCCTCTTTGGAATTCATGGAAGGGAAAAAGCTGCCAGGCGTCGAAGCATTGAACGAAAAGTAAAAATCCGTAACCCCGCAGTTAAAGTTCCGGTTTCATAGACAGTGATCAGGGAGACGTCCGGCTCCCGCTGGCAGCAGCGGGCATCCGGGCGGTCTGCTGCGTAGAGCGGTCATGATGTTATCGGAACCTGGCGGGGGAGCGAAGCGAAGGAGAATACCCGGACATGAGAAAACCGATTATTGCTGGCAACTGGAAAATGTTTAAGACGGTAGCCGAAGCGACTTCGTTCTTCGCAGAAGTGAAGGGCAAGGCAGAGGTTGATGGCGTGGAGAGCGTTATCTGCGCACCGTTTACGAATCTTCCGGCTTTGGTTGAGGCGGCGAAAGGCACATCGATAGCGATCGGCGCCCAGAACATGCACTACGAAGAGAGCGGAGCCTTCACGGGCGAGATCAGCGGTGCTATGCTGAAGGAGCTGGGTGTTAAGTATGTAATCCTGGGCCACTCTGAACGCCGTGCCTACTTTGCGGAAACAGACGAAATCGTAAACAAGAAGACGCAGGCAGCATTCAAGTGTGGTCTTACACCGATCGTATGTGTTGGCGAGAAGCTGGAAGAGCGTGAAGCCGGCCACACGAAGGAAGTTTGTAAAGTACAGACCGAAGCGGCGCTGAAAGGATTGACTGCCGAGCAGGCTGCACAAACCGTTATTGCCTACGAGCCAATCTGGGCAATCGGTACGGGCAAGTCTTCTACGGCAACGGATGCTGAGGACGTTATCGCTTATATCCGTGATGTAGTGAAAGGGCAATTCGGCGAAGAGGCGGCAGCAGCGGTTCGCATTCAATACGGCGGCAGCGTGAAGCCGAACAACATTGCTGAATATATGGCTGAGTCGAATATTGACGGCGCGCTTGTTGGCGGCGCCAGCTTGGAGCCGGCTTCTTATATCGCGCTGGTCGAGGGGGCCAAGTAAGATGGCAGTACCTAGACCTGTAGCCTTAATTATTATGGACGGCTTTGGGCTGCGCGGCGAAGAGCATGGCAATGCCGTTGCCCAAGCGAATAAGCCGAATTATGACCGTTACCTGCAAACATACCCGAACACGACACTTACCGCTTGCGGAGAGGCGGTCGGTCTGCCGGAAGGTCAGATGGGCAACTCTGAAGTAGGCCATCTCAACATTGGTGCAGGACGTATTGTGTACCAGGACCTGACCCGGATCAGCAAGTCAATCCGCGATGGCGAGTTCTTTGAGAATGATACAATGCTTGGTGCCATCAAGCATGTCAAAGCGTTTAACAAGAAGCTTCATCTGTACGGACTCCTGTCTGACGGTGGCGTACATAGCCACATTTCTCATCTGTTCGCTATTCTGGAGCTTGCCAAGAAGGAAGGACTGACAGAGGTCTATATCCACGCTTTTCTTGATGGCCGCGATGTGGCACCAGATAGTGCGAAGACTTATCTGCAGGCGCTTCAAGCGAAGATTAAAGAAGTGGGCATTGGCAAGATTGCAACGGTTCAAGGTCGTTATTACGCAATGGACCGTGACAAGCGCTGGGAACGGGTGGAGAAATCCTACCGAGCTATGGTGTACGGCGAAGGCCCTGAATACACAGACCCGGTGAAGGCAGTAGAGGAATCCTACGAGAAATCGGTATTCGATGAGTTTGTCATGCCGACTGTAATCGTCGGAGACGACGGCAAGCCTGTCGGGCTAGTAGAGTCGGAAGACGCGGTTATTTTCTTTAACTTCCGGCCGGACCGTGCGATTCAGCTGTCTCAAGTGTTCACGAACAGCGATTTTCGCGGATTCGAGCGGGGCGACAATCATCCCGAGAACCTGTATTTCGTATGCTTGACCTTGTTCAGCGAATCGGTAGGCGGCTTCGTTGCTTATAAGCCGAAGAACCTTGATAATACACTAGGTGAAGTGCTGGTTCAGAACAACAAGAAGCAGCTGCGGATTGCCGAGACGGAGAAGTACCCGCATGTTACGTTCTTCTTCAGCGGCGGCCGTGATGTCGAGCTTCCGGGCGAGACCCGGATTCTGATCAATTCGCCGAAGGTTGCTACTTATGATCTGCAGCCTGAAATGAGCGCTTACGAAGTAGCTGAAGCAGCCGTTAAGGAAATTGAGGCCGAAAATCACGATGCGATTATCCTGAACTTTGCTAATCCGGACATGGTTGGGCATTCGGGTCTTCTTGAACCGACAATCAAAGCGGTGGAAGCAACGGATGAGTGTGTCGGTAAAGTAGTCGAAGCGGTGCTGTCCAAGGGAGGCGTATGTATTATCACGGCGGATCACGGCAACGCTGATCTTGTATTCGATGAATTGGGCCGGCCGCATACTGCCCATACGACGAATCCAGTGCCGTTCATTGTTACGGATAAGAACGTATCCCTGCGTGAAGGCGGCATTTTGGCGGATATCGCCCCTACCATCCTTGATTTGATGCAGCTGCAGAAGCCGGCGGAAATGACCGGAACTTCCCTGCTGATCAAGAAATAAATTAGGCGCATCACTAGCAATTGCAATACCCGTTTACCAACTATTCAACTATAACAAAGGAGTGTTTCTAAACCATGTCTATTATCGTTGACGTTTACGCACGCGAAGTCCTGGATTCCCGCGGCAATCCAACTGTTGAAGTAGAAGTAGCTCTTGAGTCCGGCGGCAAAGGCCGTGCAATCGTTCCTTCCGGCGCATCTACTGGCGCATACGAAGCTGTTGAGCTTCGTGATGGCGACAAAGGCCGTTACCTGGGTAAAGGCGTTCTGAAAGCAGTTGAGAACGTAAATACGCTGATCGCACCTGAAATCATCGGTCTGGATGCACTGGATCAAGTGGCAATCGACCGCAAGATGATCGAGCTGGACGGTACGCCGAACAAAGCGAAGCTGGGTGCCAACGCCATCCTGGCTGTTTCCATGGCAGTAGCACGCGCAGCAGCAGACGCTCTGGATGTGCCTCTGTACACTTACCTGGGCGGATTCAACGCCAAGGCGCTCCCAGTGCCAATGATGAACATCGTAAACGGCGGCGAGCATGCCGACAACAACATCGACGTTCAAGAGTTCATGGTTCTGCCTGTAGGCGCTCCTACTTTCTCGGAAGCACTCCGCATCGGCGCGGAAATTTTCCACAACCTGAAGTCCGTACTGAAGGACAAAGGCCTGAACACAGCTGTTGGCGACGAAGGCGGCTTTGCTCCTAACCTTGGTTCCAACGAAGAAGCTATCACAACCATCATCTCCGCGATCGAGCGCGCTGGCTACAAGCCGGGTGTTGACGTGTTCCTGGGTATGGACGTTGCTTCCACTGAGTTCTTCAAAGACGGCAAGTACCATCTGGAAGGCGAAGGCAAGTCCTTCACATCCGCAGAGTTCGTTGACCTGCTGGCCTCCTGGGTTGATAAGTACCCAATCATCACAATCGAAGACGGCTGCTCCGAAGACGATTGGGAAGGTTGGAAGCTGCTCACTGAGAAGCTCGGCGGCAAAGTACAGCTCGTTGGTGACGACCTGTTCGTAACGAACACTGAGCGTCTGTCCCAAGGTATCGAGAAGGGCATCGGCAACTCGATCCTCGTTAAAGTTAACCAAATCGGTACGCTTACGGAAACCTTCGATGCTATCGAAATGGCGAAGCGTGCAGGCTACACAGCTGTTATCTCCCACCGTTCCGGTGAGTCGGAAGACAGCACAATCGCTGACATCGCAGTTGCAACTAACGCTGGTCAGATCAAGACTGGTGCTCCTTCCCGTACGGACCGCGTAGCGAAGTACAACCAGCTGCTCCGCATCGAGGATCAGCTGGCTGGAACAGCTCAATATGCTGGCAAGGCAGCATTCTACAACCTGAAGAACTTCAAGTAAGTTCAACAGGGCTTCACGGTGCAAGACCAGGCAAGCTAAGAGTCGGCCGGCACGGCCGGCTCCCCATATACCAAGAACCGGCGCTGTTAGTTAACTAACGGCGCCGGTTTTTTGTGCTTCTTGGAAGATGCTCGACGATAAGTAAGGTTCTATTATTCAATCTACACCGCCTCAATCGTCCCGTTGTAATGCTCATGTAAATAAACATGGAAACACTGTAACTATTTTCCTTAATTTCATACTCTCTTAAAGCTCTATTGACATGCCCTAAACAAAGGATCGTTAAAGTTACAGAAGTACCACGAGACGAAGGAGTGGCATAATGGACGCACAGCATCCTGAATTGAAGCTGCCGGCAGCCCCGGCGGTTGGACAGGAGACACAGACAGCCCACAAGGACAAGCTCCGTGCGAGGCGCTGGAAGGAAGGGGCCCTTGGTTACCTGTTCCTGGCTCCCTGCTTGGTCTTGTTTGCAATCTTTTTATTCTATCCGCTTGTGAAGTCGGTTTATCTAAGCTTTCATCTCACAGACCCTCGGGGAGAGGTAGCGGCATTTGTGGGATTGGATAATTACATCAATCTTGCTGGCTCTGGTCTGATGTGGAACAGCTTGAAGGTAACGCTGCTGTTCGCCCTTTATACGGTACCAGCTGGAATTGTACTTGGTTTGATTATGGCAGGTCTTACCCACGCCAAGCTGAAGGGGATGAAGATCTTCCAATTCATCTTCTCCGTTCCGCTCGCCTTGTCGGTCAGTACAGCATCGGTAATCTGGGTCATGCTCTTCCACCCTTCAATGGGAATGTTCAATTATTTGCTCTCGAAGCTGGGTGCGGGTCCTATTCAGTGGCTTACGGATCCCAGCTGGGCACTGATCTCCATATCGCTCATGACCGTCTGGATGCAGTCCGGCTTCAACTACATTGTGCTGCTGAGCGGCATACAGGGAGTGCCTGAGGATATCGTGGAGAGCGCAAAGATTGACGGTGCAGGCCCAATCCGTACATTCGTACAGATTGTATTCCCGCTGCTGACGCCGACCGTGTTCTTCCTGTCCGTAGTCAGCATCATTCATGCGTTCCAGTCGTTCGGTCAGATTCACTTGATGACCAAGGGCGGACCGGCGGGCTCCACGGAGGTATTCGTATATTCGATCTACAAGGAAGCCTTCATTAACTATCAGTTCGGCACAGGCAGCGCGCTGGCTCTGACGCTGTTCGCCATTATTATGATTCTGACATTCATTCAATTCGCCGTGCTGGAGAAGAAGGTGCATTATCAATGAGACTGAGAAAATCACTGAACAAAGCCGTCATCTACGGCATTCTAGCCGTGCTGGCCGCCCTGATGATGTACCCGCTGATCTTCACGTTCATGTCTGTCTTTATGACTGCGCCGGAGATGAATCAGTACCCGCCGAAGCTGTTCCCATCGAGCCTCTATCTGGGCGGACTTCAGTCGGTGCTGGAGCTGATCCCGCTGGACCGTTTTGTCATAAACAGCTTTGTTATGTCGGGAATCATCATGATTGGACAAGTTATCACGGCTGCTATGGCGGCGTATGCTTTCTCTTATATCCGGTTTCCAGGTAAAAATGCCTGGTTCGCCATCTTTCTGTCGACCATGATGATTCCATGGGAAGTGACGATCATCCCGAATTACCTGACGATCAAGTCATGGGGGTGGATGGATTCCTACCAAGGGCTCACCGTACCCTTCCTGGCTTCTGCCTTCGGCGTGTTCCTGCTGCGCCAATTCTTCCTGCAGCTGCCGAAGGAGCTGTTCGAAGCGGCTAAGATCGACGGCTGCGGCCATATCCGGCATTTTATAACGATTGTGCTTCCGCTGGCCCGTCCAGGACTGGCATCACTTGGTGTTTATGTCTTCCTAACTAACTGGAATATGTATCTCTGGCCGCTCCTGATTACGAACAGTGTTGAGATGAGGACCGTGCAGATCGGCATCAGCATGCTGCAATTCGAAGAGTATACAGCCTGGAATATTGTGCTGTGCGGTGTTGCGCTTGTCCTGCTGCCTTCGCTGCTGCTGCTTGTCTTCGGTCTCCGTCAGCTGGCCAGGGGCATCACGGCAGGAGCAGTTAAAGGGTAGGTTAAGCGGCGGAAACGTGATGGATGCGGAAGACGGTCTTTTACGGACTCCTGAAAGGGTCTGGGTAAAGACAAGCAAGCGAAGCTGTTGGCTCCCGCCCCTTAAGGGCGTGTCCATAAACAAAAATCAGGTAAGAAGAGGGAGAGAGAAGAATGAAAGCTGGAATGCTTAGAAAGCTGCTGCCGCTTGTTACGGCGGTTATGCTCGTATTCTTGGCCGCATGCAGCGGCAATAACAATGCGGGTACGAACACGAACACATCAGGGAATGCGGTAGGGGCGTCTGCACAGCCTTCTGAAGGCGGCGCGGAACCAGCAGATTCGAAAGATCCGGTTAAAGTGGTTTGGTGGCACTCGATGGGCGGAGAGCTGGGCAAAGTGGTCACTAAGCTGGTTGCTGATTTCAACGCTTCCCAGTCTGATGTAGTAGTCGAGGAAATCTATCAGGGTACCTATGACGAGAGTCTTAACAAAATGAAAGCTTCGCTCGGCTCGGACAGCGGCCCGACGATGATTCAGGTCTATGAAATCGGCTCCCGCTTCATGATCGACTCTAAGGCGATCACGCCGGTCCAGAACTTCATCGACGCAGAGGGCTATGATCTCTCCCAGCTGGAAGAGAATATTATTAACTACTATACGTTCGACGGCAAGCTGAATTCCATGCCGTTCAATACATCCAACCCGATTCTGTACTACAACAAGACAATGTTCAAGGAAGCGGGACTTGATCCGGAAAATCCGCCTAAAACATTTGAAGAAGTGAAGACGGCTGCTGAAGCGCTGTCGAAGAATGGGAAAACAGGCGCGTCGTTCGCCATCTATGGCTGGTTCATGGAACAGTTCTTCGCCAATCAAGGCGCTGAATATGTCAACAACGGCAACGGACGCACAGAGCCGGCTACCGAGTCGGTGCTGAACACTGAAGCTGGCGTGAAGACACTCACATGGTGGAAGGATCTCGTGGACAACAAGCTGGCTATGAACCTTGGACGTAAGACGGATGAGACGAAAAAAGCATTCGCAGCCGGTCAAATCGCAATGACGCTTGATTCCACCGCTTCGCTGCGCGGCATCGTGGACGGTGTAGGAGGAGCTTTTGAAGTAGGTACGGCATTCCTGCCTAAGCCGGCTGATGCGCCAGAAGGCGGCGTGATCGTCGGCGGTGCAAGCCTGTGGGTGCTGAATAACAAGTCCGATGAAGAGCAGAAGGCGGCGTGGGAGTTCATCAAATACATGGCGAAGCCGGAAACGCAGGCACAGTGGCACATCAACACGGGCTATTTCCCGATTACGAAGAAAGCCTATGATGAAGCTGTCGTGAAGGAAAACATGGAGAAGTACCCGCAGTTCCAGACAGCTGTTGACCAGCTGCATGCAACCGCAGCAAGCAAGGCAACACAGGGCGCCGTGATGGGCGTATTCCCGGAAGCACGCCAAATTGTTGAGGATGCTATCGAACAGGCACTGACTGGCCAGAAGGACCCGCAGAAGGCACTTGACGATGCGGCGAAGGCTATTACAGATAAGATTTCTGTCTATAATAAGACGGTACAATAACAAGTGACGGCTTGAGAGGTTGAGGAATGCCCTGGGCGCGGCTGCTAAGCTGCGTTCAGGGTGTTTTTTCTATCAGCAGTTCGTCCACCTGGAGCAAAATCACAAAGAAAAGCCCCAAAAACCGGAATAGTAACAGCCGCTTGAAACGGTATAATAAGAACTGATCCGGATTATGGCAGCGCTTTATAAGAATTTGATGAATAGGTGGTGTCTGTTATGGCGAAAGCTCAAGTCGGTTTGCAGCTGTATACCCTTCGGGATCAGACGGAGAAGGACCTTTTGGGTACGCTCGGCAAGGTAGCGGAAATTGGATATAAAGCCGTTGAGTTTGCGGGATTTTTTGGACATTCGTCAACAGAGGTCAAGAGAGCGCTCGCTGATAACGGGCTGACGGCGCCATCGGCGCATGTACCGCTTAATATTGATGAGCCCGAGAAGCTCGAGCCGGATCTGCAGCGTCAAATTGAATTTGCACAGGAAATCGGGCTGCAGTATGTGGTAACTCCATGGTATCCAATGCCCGAGCAGCCGAATGAAGAGGATCTTGCGAAATTCATCGGGGTTGTGGAGCGGGCCTGTGAGCTGGTTACATCAGCGGGGCTGAAGTACGGCTATCATAATCATGATTTCGAGTTCAAGCAGGTTGGCGGCAAGACGATCATGGACCATCTGCTGGAGCGCATCCCCGCCGAGCGTATGATTGCGGAGTTTGACCTCGGTTGGATTCATGTCGCAGGGTACAAGCCGGTTGATTACATCAATAAGTATGCCGGGCGCGTGCCGCTGGCTCATTTCAAGGATTTTGGCAATGGACGCCGGGATACGGAGATCGGCAGAGGTACGGTAGATTTCGAGAGCGTGCTTAAGGTGGCAGACGAGGCGGGAATTCAGTATATAATTGTGGAGCAGGAGGAGTTCGCGAGTTCATCGCTCGAGAGCGCGGCAATCTGTCTGGAATTCTTCAAGGAGCGGGGCTTGGCTTAATTAAGCAAGCGGTTCATAGGGAGCGGTGTACATCCGTACACCGTTTCTTCGCATTCGAAAATTTGCACAGGAAGTTGTTGTCAATTTGTTGTATTCACACTCGTGATGTGATAAAATAATGATGCTGTGTTTCTTGGACTGCTTTTTTCTGTACATGCCGTTTCGGCGCTCGTACATAGCAAGCTTTCCGATGAACGGGACTTCGATTAATTAGACTCCTCACCGGGAGGTGGAACTATGGATACCGCAATGAAAATTTTGTTGATTGTCTTCTCGCTGGGTCTGATCGCGGCTGTTCTTCTGCAGAAGGGTAAGAGCGCAGGCTTGTCCGGTGCGATTACTGGCGGAGCTGAGCATCTGTTCGGCAAGCAAAAGGCGCGCGGCTTGGATTTGTTCCTGCAGCGTCTGACTGTCGGGCTGGCCGCAGGCTTCTTCATTCTGTCGCTTGTCGTGGCATACCTGGTGAAAAACTAGAACAGAATATGTGTACATGAGAAAGCAGGCTGATGCCTGCTTTTTTTGTTTTTTCCGCTGAGACGGATTCAATTTCTGCTTTTCGTGTATACTTAATGGTATATGGAAATCTATCACAGACCTTGGTGAGCGCAGCATATGTGCGCCGCAGGCGTGACTTGGGGTGAACTGACAGTGGTGACGGAGCAGGAATTGCTCGATTTTATGCGGGAGATGGCTTATAAGCCAATGACGTACCAGGAGCTGGAGCAGCACTTCGGCATCGAAGATGCTGCAGAGTTTAAGGCTTTCCTGAAGCAGCTGAACGAGCTGGAGGAAGCAGGCAAAATCATACGCACCCGCAATGAGCGGTATGGTGTGCCGGAGCGGATGAACCTGCTGCGCGGGCGTGTGCAGGGACATGCCAAGGGCTTCGCCTTCCTGATTCCGGACGAGAAGGAGCATCCGGATGTTTACCTGCATGCGAATGACCTCAAGAGCGCGATGAACGGGGATGTCGTGCTGGTGCGCATAACGTCCAAGAGTGAGGGCGGCGGCCGGATGGAAGGCGAAGTGGTCCGCGTCGTCAATCGTGCCATCAAGCAGGTAGTAGGCACGTTCGAGCATCATGAGGCATTTGGTTTTGTCGTGCCGGATGACAAGCGGATTAACCGGGATATCTTCATCCCGCGCGAGAACTTTAACGGAGCGGTTACCGGGCAGAAGGTCGTGGCAGACATCGTCACGTATCCGGAGGGGCGCTCAGCGGCGACAGGCGAGATCGTGGAGATCCTCGGCCATAAGAATGATCCGGGTGTGGACATCCTGTCCATTATCCGCAAGCATCAGCTTCCCGAGGGCTTCCCGGATGAAGTGATGGCGGAAGCGGAAGCGGCGCCGGATTCCATCTCGGAAGAGGAGATTGTCCAGCAAGGCCGGCGGGACCTCCGCGGCAGAGCGATTGTGACAATTGACGGCGAAGATGCGAAGGACCTGGATGACGCCGTTAACGTTGAAATTTTGGAAAACGGTAATTACCTGCTCGGCGTCCATATCGCCGATGTTGGCTATTACGTGCGGGAAAAATCTCAGCTGGACGAGGAAGCGTACCGCCGGGGCACCAGCGTGTACCTGGTTGACCGGGTTATCCCGATGCTGCCCCACCGGCTGTCGAATGGCATCTGCTCACTGCATCCGCAGGTGGACAGGCTGACCTTGTCCTGTGAGATGGAGTTCGAGCCGGGCACCCTCAAGCGGGTGCGGCATGAAGTATTTACGAGCGTAATACGCTCCAAGGAACGGATGACGTACAAGGCGGTCCGGCAGATACTAGTGGATGATGATGCGGAGTTGAAGGAGCGCTACGCCGACTTGGTCGATATGTTCAAGCTGATGGAGAAGCTTGCCATGGGCCTGCGCTCGAAGCGGATGAAGCGCGGCGCGATTGACTTTGATTTTCAGGAATCGAAGATCATTGTAGACGAGAACAGCAAGCCGGTCGACATCGTGAAGCGCGAGCGTTCTGTGGCCGAGCAGATCATCGAGGAGTTCATGCTGGCGGCCAATGAGACGGTAGCGGAGCATTTCCACTGGCTGCGTGTGCCGTTCCTCTACCGGATCCATGAGAATCCGAATGACGAGAAGCTGATGACCTTCGTGCAGTTTGCGGCGAATTTCGGCTATGTCGTGAAGGGTAAAGGCAACAGCGTCCACCCGCGCGCACTGCAGGACCTGCTGGAGCAGATTAAAGGGCAGAAGGAAGAGACGGTTATCTCTACCATGATGCTGCGTTCCATGAAGCAGGCGAAGTACGATGCGGAGAGCCTGGGCCACTTCGGCCTAGCCGCGGAGTTCTATTCGCACTTCACATCTCCGATCCGGCGGTATCCGGATTTGGTCATTCACCGCGTGATCCGGGAAGTGCTTGAGGGTGGCGGCATGCTCAGTGAGCAGCGCCAGGACGCACTTTCACAGCGGATGCCGGAGATTGCGCAGCATTCCTCCGAGCGGGAGCGTGTGGCTGTCGAGGCCGAACGTGATGTCGAGCAGATGAAGAAATGCGAATTCATGCTGGATAAGGTCGGCGAGGAATTCGACGGCATCATCAGCAGCGTGACCAGCTTCGGCATGTTCGTGGAGCTTGAAAATACGGTGGAAGGCTTGATCCGTCTGAGCGATCTGACGGACGATTATTACCACTTCCACGAGCTTCATATGGCGCTGATTGGTGAGCGCACCTCGAAGATCTTCCGGATCGGCGATGAAGTCCGTATTCGTGTAGAGCGGGTTAACATGGCCGAGCATACGATTGATTTCGGCATGGTGGATATGAAGCCACGCGGTGGCGGCGGCTTCAGGAACGGCGCGCCTGGCGGTGCACGCGGCGGTGTTGGCCGTGGCGGCGGTCGCGGCCCGGGCCGCGGAGCGGGAGCTCCAGCCGGCGGCAGAGGCGGCCGTGGCGGAGAAGCTGTGCCGGCACGCGGATCACGGGGCGGCCGCGGTGGACGCGGGGGCAGCGAGACGCCAGCAGCAGGAGCAGCAGGCGGTGACCAGAAGCGTGGTACAGGCAGCAGCCGCAAGGATATGTGGGGACTGCCGATTGGAGGCTCAGCTGGCGGCGGCGCAGGCCGGCCAGGCGGCAATAGCGAGACTGGCTCCCGGCGCAAGAAGGCATCCGACAGCGGGATCTTCGTCGGTGAGCAGGGCGGTGCAGCTGCTGGCGGCAGCGGCCCGGAAGGCGGTGCCGGCAAGAAGCCTCGCAAGCGTAAAGGGAAATCCGGCGGCGGTAATGCGACAGCCGCTTTCGTAAGGAAGAAGCGGAAGTAAGCTTACAAAGAGCGCAGGTAGCGGAAGCAGGCCTGAATAGAGCGCAGGGGAGCGGGAGCAGCGGGTCTGCCATAGTGCGGATGCTGTTTTCACTCTGCTGCGCTTTTTTGTTTGGTATTGTGGGAGACTACCCTGTCACGCTTGGCAGCTGCCTTGATTTCCCCCTCTAAAGTTGTTACAATTATTGTCTGACACCTGCAAAGCCGCAGTCTATGTTTAGTTGGCAGCGGAATGCGGGTAAGCTACTGATGTTACCGTAGCAGTCCAGCTAATAGCGGATGCGCGGGGGAACAGGATGATGTCGGTCCGGGCAGAGGAGGGGCAGTTATGGCGAAGAAGAACCAGGAGCAGAAGCCGCTTGCGCAGAACAAGAAGGCATCGCATGATTATTTTATCGAGGAAACGTATGAGGCTGGTATGGTCCTGACCGGTACGGAGATCAAGTCGGTGCGCATGGGCAAGGCTAACATCAATGACTCGTTCGCGACGATCCGTAATGGCGAGATGTTCATCCATAACATGCACATTAGTCCCTTCGAGCAGGGCAACCGGCACAATCCGACAGACCCGACGCGAGCACGGAAGCTGCTGCTGCACCGGTCGCAGATCAACAAGCTGCTCGGCCAGGCGAAGCAGGAAGGCTACGCGCTGGTGCCGCTCAAGATCTACACGCGCAACGGCTATGCCAAGCTGCTGATCGGCCTTGGTAAAGGCAAGAAGCAGTATGATAAGCGCGACACGGCCGCGAAGCGGGATGCCCAGCGTGATATCCAGCGCGCGCTGCGTGAGAAGCAGAAGGTCGCGCGTTAAGAGAAGCTGCGGATTCGGCCAGCTAGTGGTGGCTTGCCAATACTGGCGGCAACCGGGATGGCTCCCAGCAAGCTACTGAGCATCTTGTTTGGAGATGTGCTATACTGATTTGTGTAAGGCGATTGCAAGCAGTCATGAAGACTTGTAAGAATGCAGCGTGGAGCTGCAGTTTCAGCAATACCAGCTTGGCTAACCGTCAAGCCTCAGCTAAACGGACCATAGCCGTTCGTTTATGCGATTTACGGGGGCGTTCTTGGATTCGACGGGGATAGTTCGAGCATGGGTTGCGGGTAGTGGGGACGCGTCCGCTTCATCAACGCTAAAGCCTATTAAATGGCAACCAACGTACAACTTTAGCAGCAGCCTAAGAAACTGTATGCTAAGCTTCTACCTGGCATCGCCCATGTGCTAGGATAGAGGCCCAACCTTAGTGGGATACGCCAATTGGTCTCCGCCTGGGGTCAATCGGAAGAAGACAATCAGGCTGACCTAGATCGAAGCCGGTTACGGGGCGTCGGCCTAGGTGACATCAAAACTGTGACTACACCCGTAGAAGCCTATGTGCCGTTATCTTCGGACAGGGGTTCAAATCCCCTCGCCTCCACCATGTAAAACCACATCCGCATGAGGATGTGGTTTTTGCTTTTCCAGCACATGTAACTTTAAGTTATCTCTTTGTAATGATCTAAAGCTTACCCCAGCCTATGGCCAGTACCGTGACGCTAGATTACATTGGAAAACCATTTGATGCAAATCGTAGTCTATCCCGCTCCACTAGCATCGCTATTTTAACAGTTCCAGTGCTTTTGCCATTACCGGATCTCTTTCCGTGTCCAGGTCTTCTTCGGTGTAGATGACTTCTTCGTCCGGCGGCATACCGATACCTTCGTATAGTTTTCCGCGTGCATCCGTATATTTTTCACCGCTGAGCGTGACGATCCATTGATTCGGCAGGATATTGAACATCATATCGCTGAATACGCCATTAGTGGTCTCGCCGATCACAGTGACGTTGTTCAGTTCACCAAACGCCATGCGGGTCGTTTCAGCGGCGCTCGTGCTTAAGCGGCTGGTTAATACGATGATCTCGGCGGCGTTGATACGGTTCTCGTTTGGTTCGATATAAATCGGCGTCGGGGGAAGAAAGCTGTCATAACCCTTATGGTTTCTGGCGGTTTTCGTGTATGCCAATGTTTGGCTGGCTGCGAATCTGCTTACCAATTCCAATCCAAATGCATCCGAACCGCCTCCGTTGAATCGCAAGTCGACGATGATTTGATCAACGTCGCTTAAACGATGCACGACTTGATCAATCGCCGGATTCACTTGCATCATATCAAAATGGTTAAACGAATCTACCGCAATATAACCGATGCCTTCTTGGATTTGCCCATATTGGATAACCCCATCAAGCTGGCTGTTCAATCCATCGGGAAAATAAGTTTTTTGAATAATTTCTTTCATCTTCTTACCGTTATTCGTATAAAACGCAGTTCTCGGGTCCTCCTTTGCCTGAGAAGCAATCCCCTGCATACCGGCAATGACTTGCGTATGGCCATCATCGAGCTTTTGGATGATCTCTTTAAAGATCCGTTTCAATTCCCCGGCGGAAGTATCACTCTTTATTTTCGGACGATAATTATCGTAAAGCTTTTTCCAGTCAGCTGAATGAACCCCAAACAAAGCATAATTTTCATCGAATATTTGCCAGAACGTCTCAAAGTTTTGAATGGGATCTTCTGAAAAACGGCTGATGCCGACTTGAGGCATATAGTCGATACGATCGAACTGTTTCCTATAACCGATCTCATCGCTCAAGGTTCCGTTCTGAAACCGGCCGATCGGCATTGGTTTCCACATTAACATATTAAAGAGCGCGTTCCCGCGGATCTTATCGATCCACACCGTGCCGTCTCGCTCTATATGACCATATGCGAATGGCAATACGCTGTCTGTTGTATAATTGAATAGCGTAAGATGTTCATAATCCGTTTCGAGAATATAATTATAAGCTTGCGATTTCCAAAGTTCACGTTTGGCCGGATCCATAGCAGGGGCCTTCCCGTAATGACTCTGCCATATAAAGTAGATGCTTAGAGCACCCGTCAATATGAGAATGCCAAGTATTACACCAGCGATTCGCCAAAACTTTTTTTTCATCCAAGGCTCTCCTGCTCTTTTTATAGGATAATTCACTTTTTAACATAATTATACTTTTTATCAGGTTCCAATTTGCTGGCCTTAGGTCTGAATTTTCACTGGCCTTCTGTCTAGGAGCTTTGAATAGCTGTCGTTCCGCGGCTTCGTCTCTTGCGACGTCTTTATTGATTCAGGCGAAAATGTATACCATGGAAAATAATGCACACCTTAAAAACGAAGTCGTGCTGGAGCCTGAAGCCAAAAACGAAGCATCACACTCCGCCGAATTATGGTTTTGCACAACCAGGGTTCGCCTCCATGTTATCTGTGGTTATAACATTATTATATGAAGGGGAAACATCATGATAAAAGTCCTCAATATGGACGGCCGAGAACTAACACCGTGCGTCCTTGACCGGGCATGGCGGGAAGTGAACCGAGCCCGTGCCGTCTGGATTGATGCAGAGACGATACAACTACTATATAATCCATTCGCTTTCCCCGGTTATCGCAAGATTGCATTGAAGAGGGATAATCACACCTGCTTGTGGTGCGGGCTGCCTGCAGCAACAGTCGATCATATCATTCCCTCAAGCAAGGGGGGCTCGGATCTTCCGCAAAACCTGCTTGCTTCCTGCAGCGAATGCAACTCGAAACGGGGAAACCGTTCAGCGATCTCCTATCTTAAAGAAAAAGCGGGTGCTGTTCCGAATATACTCAAGCTGCTTCGTCTGGTCATGATAGCATACGGATTTTCTATAAAATCGAAGATGAGAAAAGCACTGTCTCCTAAAGGGAATTAGGTCAGTGCTTATTCGTTTTGCTTTATGTAGCTTATTTTTGTACATAAGAACCCCGACCGTGTGAGGTCGGGTTTCAATATATAGGATTCGAGACTCCCTGGATTTTCATACGTTTCGCATGGATAACCCCGAAAATTACTTCTTGAGACTATCTGCCTTGTGTAATTCCTCTAGCAGCAACCGGGCATGCTCAGCTAGAGTTTCTCTTGCATTCGGAGAAATATTCTTGTCATTGGATGCCCGATTTAGATGAGTTAGATATTGATCCACAAACTTCATTGCGCTATTCAGCGCCCCCTTCTTCAAATGATGCTGGACTTGTTTGAGCGAGTTGGTTAACTGTGGAACCAGGGGACCCGAAAGCTCTTTCGATTTTATAAAATTGTCCATCAGGTTCTCGAGTACACGAGTATCCATGATAACGGCAATCTGTGCCGTAACCTTTCCACTCGCAGTCGTACCCGTTACTGCAAAGGAGCCTAAGGCTGAATAAGACTCTGCTGCAACGGGATCCCACGTTACGGCGGTATTTACCACCTCATTGGTCTCGACATCCAATAATCTCACTATCTTTGGCAAGCTTGGTGTCTGGTAAAGCTTCGTAGTCAGATAGAGATTGCTCTCAAGAATTTGTTTGCTGTATGCTTCACGAAATACTCGCGTGGAATCATTAGCCTGCCAGTAATCCGTATTTCCGATTCTTGTAAACATGGATTGCCAAATCGCCGGCTCCCACACCAGCATGGTGGAACAAGCATTGTTGATGGTGTCGTTGCAAGCACGCATAACGTCTGTCATAAAGTCGGCTTGACCTTGAACCGAATTCGGATAACCCGTGGCGGATTCTCCGCCTGCTGCGGGATGAGAGGTTTCAGAAATCGCGAGTTCATAATCAGGGAACTCTGTCGCAAATGCGTGTAAGTATGTGGTCAGGTCAGACATTTTCCCATGCCATTCCGGGTAATAGGAGATGGACATAATATCAAAGTTATTATTGTAATCTTCTTGAAGTCTATGAGTCAGCTGATTCCAAAACTCTATGGTCTTGGCCAGCCGGTTTGTGCTGACAATAACATGGATTTTGGTCTTGGAAGCAGGTGAGGCTGCCTTTGCAGCGCGCAGTCCTGCATCAACTAATCCTGTAAAACGGTCCCAGGCAGCATCATAGGCAGCCTGCTCCTCCGGATCAGCTGAATCCCAGTACTCCCACAATAATTCTCCTCCCTGCTCGGCAAAATAAGAGGGGTCATTTTTTGCATAGTTAGGCTCCAGTCCTGTTGCTATTTTCTCATTCCCCCACATCATGCCGTTGATAATTTCATTCCCTACCTGTACATATTTAGGCGTTACACCAGCTTCAATATGGGCGGCCGTCACGTCGTATGTAAAGTTATATACAGCTTCCACAAGCTCCTCGTAGCTCAGGCCCTTCCAGCCTTGAGGCTTCACCTGCTTACCCGGGTCAGCCCAGCTATCCGAATAGTGGAAGTCGAGACCCACCTTCATCCCAATACCGTTTGCATACAGGGACTTGTTCAGGGTATCTTCCGGATTCATACTTCCATTCACGTTGCCAACAGGAGCTCCTGTATTCTCATCTCTTGGCTGGTTCCAGATCCTGAAACGTACAAGAGACATGCCGGTTTCCTGCATGGTTCCGATCATACGTCCGTCTGAAGATGGAGAATCTGTGCGGTTCTCTGTGGTGTATATTCGATTTGGAAAACTGGTGTCCCATGAGATATCAGCACCAACTGTAAGATTTTCTTTAAGAATATAGTTATTGATTCGGAGTTCTGCAATTCCCGGAATAGCCCCGTTTGATACACCAAGCAGGGTTGCTTTCAGGTACCTGATTCCTGCAGATTGCGTGATCAATACATCCTCTCCGCCCGTAATTCCCTTTGCAGAATGATCAGATAGGGTAAACCAGCTTACTCCATCGCCGGAGGCTTCTAATTTGTACCGGTATTCTCCATGCAGGGAAGGAAAGACAACTCCAACTTTACGCATGCCACGGTAGGTTCCGCCTAGATCAATCTCAATGGAGTTCTGGCCGGCTTTCAACGAGGCTTCCCAATAGGTGTTCAAATCTTGATCGGTCGCAAGCTTGGGGTCACCGGAATTTGATTGAGCTGAAACCCAATCTTTCGTTGTTAGGTTTGTCACGGCGGGTTCAATGGCTGCATGACCGTAATATGCGGAGGCTTGCGTGCTGAGGAGCGGAATGGTGAGCAGCGAGATGACACTGGCTAGACTAACGGATTTTCTAAGAAAAGACTGTTTTCTCACGTATACGACCTCCTATAACAGCTCGAATGATAAGTGAAGAGCTTCTGACTGATAAGAAGTACATAAATGCATTGTAAACGATTACAGTTGTCTTATGTATAAGGATGCTAAACAATAACTATAAGGATATGAAACTTATGAATGACCATGGCGCCCCAGCTCTAGCTGAGCAGCGGAGTCCATTGGCAAGCACAGGACCGGATTTATCACACATACATTTCACGATACTTCCTGGGTGTAATGCCTTCCCGCCTCTTAAACGTGGCAACGAAATAACTTAGATCATTAAACCCTACAAGAATAGCAACGGTTTTAAGCGGAATATCGGGATTTTGAACCATGATTTCCTTGGCCTTGCTGATCCTTAATTGAATGAGGAAAGAGTAGGGGCTCACAGCGAGCGTATCTCTGAAAAGCCGGTTTAAATACTGTGGACTCATATGAAAGGTGCTGGCTATATCACTTAGCGTAATATCTTCCGCATAGACGGTTTCAAGCCATTCCACGATCCCCCGAACCTTCCCGTAATAGTGGGAGAGCGACAGTTGATTATTCGTCTTGCCATACGTACGGAGTTTGATCAGATAATCGAATAAGAAGCTCGACAACTCCAGCTTTGAAAATTCAGAATCGGTTTCGACTTTTTGGAACATGTCCAGGATGATGGATAGGAAAGGGAGGTCTTCTAGATCGGTATACATCGTTGATGAGTTCAGCTTTAATGACTCTAAGATTGAAACAGCAGATGCTCCGCCGAAGGTAATATATACAGTTGACCAGTGTTTTCCTTCTGTATAATAGGAGTGGGGTGTATGGGGCTTCAACAGGATTCCACGCCCCTTCGATAGCGAATATTCCTGGCCGTCAAAATAAAATTTACCTTCACCGTAAATGGTAAGTAACCAGTGATAATAGGGATAACCCTTCGTTCTTAAAAAATCCATTTCTTGTGGATTATAGCCTACACTTTCTACAAATAAGGGTAAGGAGTCTTCGACAGTAATGAACTGATATCGCATTTTTTTATTAAGCACTTGAACACCAACTTTCAACTAGTGAGTGTTATGAATTGGAAGTTAATGCGGATGCGGTTAATCGTGTCATTTTCTCCATATAAGAGGGATGTCCTTCTTCTGCTCTGTTGTTCGACAAAGCTTCTAAATAGTTGACTTTAACCTACAGCCACTCGGCTTCGTTTCGCATTTTGACTAGTATTCTTGGAGAGGACGCTTACCCTACCCTATTTGATAAGGCAGCTGCTTTACTGGAATTACTGGTGAAAAACCGCTGCTTTCATAACGGTAACAAACGGACAGCTTATCTTGTCACAAAGTCGTTCTTAATGTTGAACGGATACCATCTTCGTTTGGAACGCAAATATGCCGTGGAGTTTGTTGTTGACATTGCGAAGGGGCTGCATACCTTGGAAACGATCACGCGCAGTCTGAAAGAGCATTCTGAAGTGAGATGAACTTTACGGGATGATTATTAAGGTAATAATTGAACATCACCACGCCCTTAAAAGCCCATGTGGCTTATTTTCGCAAGTGAGTGTGCCTTGAAGGGTGTGCCGACTGTTGTGTAAGCCCGGAGATACGAACAGGCAGAGGGTTTTGATTGCCATGAATACATAGAAGCTAGGAATGAAAAAGAGAGGCAATGAATGCCTCTCGCAACCCTACAATGGTATTACCTTACCGCCAGAATTCCTTACAATACCAGATTCAATTAAATAATTACATGCTTGTTGCATAGCATGATTGATGTTGCCGCCAGTCCTGCTGAACCCAAAAGCACGTGCAGTAAGCAAGTAAAGATCATTGGTAGTGATCCCAATACTTTTGCTCACTATCTGGAGCATCGCCTCAGCGATTTCTTCCTTTGAGATATGGGCTATTGTTCTAACCCCAACGTCAGTAGAGAGAGGGACCCTCGCTTTAATGTTATCGGCCCCTTTGATCCATAGGAAGTCATCTCTCCGTTCCAATTTATCCGTTAGGTAACTATCGATTACATAGTTGACTGAGTCCCGGACTTTTACTGTTACCTTCTGATTGCCAAACAAACCGGCTACTCTTTTGAACAGCAATTCAGAGTGAATGGGATATTCTTTCTGAACAACATGCTTAATCACGTTCTTCAGATACGTATTGTCATCCGAAGGGCGTTTCACCTCATACACATTGGCCTCTTCGTAATAATCGAATGAATACGGGTTATCGTAAGATTGGTCGTCATTCGATACGGGATTCTCAATTACCTCAATGCTAATAGATTCTTGTAAGAGATCGTCTTGGAGTTTATTCATTGCTCCAGAATTTGTGCTGCTTTCTTCAGAATATTCATTTAAAGCTTTTTGAATAGCATCAAGTAGCTTCCGCCCCTCTGTTAAGGGGTCCTTAATCCAGTCGGTAGACCATATGCGATAGATCCTCCAGCCTATATCCTCCAAAACAGTTTGACGCAACCTATCCCGCTCTCTGGCTGTCCGAGCTGAATGATAAGTAGCTCCATCACATTCTATGCCTAGAACGAACCTACCGCTTAACGTGGGGTGTTTAACGGCAAGATCAATTCGATATCCGGAGCAACCTACTTGAGTAGCTATAGAGAATCCGTTCTTGACTAAGAAGTCATAGACAGACTCTTCAAATGGAGAATCCACGTTTACTGTATCGGTGTATGTCAGTTCGTTTAGGATTGCCTCAGGACCATTCATAGCGAACTCAATGTAGGAGCGTAGCATCTTGACACCTTCAGCGTTTGTGCTCTCCAGCTTTATGTCGGTTGGTCGAATCGACCCGACTAATTTGACGTTATACTTGGCACGGGTTATGGCAACATTTAACCGGCGAAAACCGCCCGATCTGCTCAAAGGCCCGAAGTTCATATACATTACGCCATTTGGATCTTTTGCATAGCCGATGCTGAAGATAATGGTATCACGTTCATCACCTTGCACATTCTCCAGGTTTTTAATAAAGAATGCCTCTTCCTTGTCTTCATGGAAGAATTTCTCGTACTCTTGGTTTTGTAAACGCAATTGACGAATGGCAGCGTCAACGGCTTGTTGCTGGGCTTCACTGAAAGTGACAACTCCTAAGGATCTATCGGGATAATTGCGGAAATGGTCGTAAACCATTTCTGCTACACGTGCAGCCTCTCTAGAGTTACACTTCTTGCCACCCCGGTCATAAACTCCGTTCTCGACATAAATGTATTCGACGCCGTGATTAGGAACCTTATCGATGTGAGAAGGAAATGTGATTAGATCATGATTGTAGATCTTGGCGTTTGAAAAAGCGATTAGATGTTCATGGCGGCTTCGGTAATGCCATCTTAGTGTACGCTCTGCAAGAACCGTTAAAGATTCGTCAAGGATGGACTCAAAGGCGTCTGTATCATCTAAATTTTCGTCATCAGAATCGTTTACATCAAAGTCGCCATCTGATGTACTCGCGGCGAAGAAGCTAGTTGGAGGTAACTGCTTGTTGTCGCCAGCTATGATAACTTGGCTACCCCTCATAATGGCTCCGATTGCGTCTTCTGTACAAACCTGTGAAGCTTCATCAAAAATAACAATATCAAAATTGTAATTATCCGCATCCAGAAATAAGCTTACTGAAAGAGGAGACATCATAAGACAAGGTTTCAAGGTTAGCAAAAGGTTAGGTATCGCCCTGAAAAGTTTGCGAAGAGGTAGTATTTTACGCTGCTTACCTAATTCACGCCTTAATATCCCTACCTCATCTACGGCCATTGTTGCTGTATTCAGATCTGGTAATCTCGAGACTAACCGTTCTTTAATTCTTGTTCGGGCTAGAGAAAGCTGAGTCAGATCAAGGCGATTAAATTCACGAATGATCTCATCTTGACTCCGACTGCGGAATGAGTTCACCGTAGGGAACTTAAGGATCACGGAGTCTACCCAAAGTCGATAAAATCTTTTTAAGAAAGTTCCCACAATCTGATTCTTGTCGATCTTAAGCTCTTCTATCTTCTGGACATATTCCGTTAAGCCTTCTTTATTACATTCATCCCTACAACTACGGAAATCAATCCATTCTTCCAAAGAGGAAATGTTATTTAGACAATTGCGGATCTTTAAGGACAACTCTGTTAAGTCTATCCGGTGCAACTCTTCTTTGTTGTCGAAGAGGTCTGCATACCATCGCCATTCCTTTTGTATTTGGGACAAGCTGTCCTTTAGGTTCTTATTGTATGCGGAGACATCAGAGATGAATGATGTGTCGGAACAAATGCGATTAATATAATCCATCGGTAAAGCGTATTTTTCGTGTATTTTTTTGAAATCACCTGTCCAAGATAATGAACCTAAAATTGAATTCCAGTCTGTCTGGATACTACCATTGAAGAAGTTTTGATAAGTCTCTTTAAGACGTTCACTCTCCGAATTAATCGTAAGGTCAGTGATCTGAATGATCTCGAGCTTGGAGATATCGTCCATTACTTCATCATAAGATAGTTCTTTGTTGCTGAATCTGGTCACCTCTGTAAATAGCTCATCTAGATCCTGTAGTGAATTTGTTACACTAGTAATCATTTCAAGGAGTACTGTCGAATCCATGACCTTATAATCCGCATGTGTTGAGAATACTCTTTGAAGAATAAGCGGTAGTTCGTTATCGTTTATAATTCCAAGTTTCTCATGGTACGTTTTAAGGCTTTGATAGGTAGAACCACTGCTAATAAGGAAGTCCTTAACACTTGATGATATTGGTTCACCCGAGAACGAGTTGATGATACTTGTAAATTGTTCAAGTGATTGTTCCAGTAGATCCCAGTCTGTTAACTTCCCCGCGTAATGGCTTCCAAGCAATTCAGTCAAGAGGTGATCATTCTCTTTTAGCCAGGTATGCTTATCGGAGAGATCTTTTAACTGATTTAAAACGGTGATAATTGTTTGATCGTCGATCTTTTGATTACTACCCTTCACAAGGCCAAGGACTTGTTTTTTATCTGATCTGTAACTCTTCTTAAGATGTTTTAACCAAGAGGTGTATTCCACTTTGAACCGTTTAAGCATAGAAGAGAAATCCAACTCAAAGATTTCTATATCAAAGATGCTGCTAATAGAAACTGAAATTGCATTGATTTGGTCGTAGGTATTCTTAGCTTCTAAGGCAATCTTCTTAATTGCAGTGTATTTGCCCGGCTCAAACCAAGATTCGGTTGGCCTTGGATTAAGAAGTATATGACTAATAAGCACGTGTAGGCTCTCTAAGCCGGAAATAGAGGATTTGTATGGAATTTTGAGTGTTTTAGCAATGCTATCCGCCGCGGCAGAAGCGGTTTCTAATTTTGTAGTAACCGTGGATAGTTCATTTATGATTGATCTTGCAAACTTCATGACATCATTTTCAGTAGGAAAATTACCGGAGTTTAGAACCGGTTTAATGGCTAAGGTTTTTGTTTGGAGTTGTGACTTTCTAGCTTCTGCTTTCATTGTGAAGTATTCGCAATGGTACACCTTACGCAGTTGAGCCTGATATTCCTCATACTCCTGTTTCATCTCGAGATATTTCTCTGCTTGCTGCATAAGCGAGGAAATGTCATCCGTTGTTACCCAATGAATCGGAATGCCCGGTGATTTTTCAGATACATTGAGGATCTCAATGAGATCATCTATCTCGGATAAGTTCGATCCCCTATTCAAGCCAAGTGTTGTGTTCGTTTTGTTGATAGTCTCTAGCAATGTTACGAAGGCAGGGGCTAGCTTCCTTAGGTTTGTTTCAATGTCATGTCTTAGTTCGTGGGAAACATGGGGGACATTGCAGTTTCTCCATGGGTTTAGAGCGTAATCAGCGGTCATTTTTCCGATGGTCTTGGATAACTCGTTCAGGAGGTATTTGTATCGATTCATTTGTTCCGGTGTTGTACCAGCAACGTTGTTAATGGTGAATATAACGTCAGGGGTCTCATACAGCTTCGCCAATTTCCCATTAACCATATATAGAGATTGATTAAGTGGCTGGATGATCGTATGGAGCTCCGTAACATAATGGTTCAATTTTCCCCTTTGTCGCTCAAGTAATTCAAGTTGTGTGATTGCCTCTTCATGAATCTTAAATCTATTTAATGTCAGTGTGCGTCCAAGATCATTCAGTACCTCCTTCTTGTTGGCTTTATGGCTGTGTAGGGTCAAGCAAAAGTCGGAGAGGCCGGCCTGCGACAGGCGTTTATGTACTACCTCAAGTGCTGCCATTTTCTCAGACACAAAGAGGACCCGCTTACCTTCAGCAAGACTCTCAGCGATTATGTTTGTTATGGTTTGGCTTTTCCCAGTGCCTGGGGGGCCTTGCAGAACAAAACTGACACCCTTCTTTGAATAAAGAATGGCATCCTGCTGGCTGGAATCAGCATCGACAACTTGAAACGTGTCTATTGCTCGTATCTTTTTATCATGATCATAATGATTGAATTCAGCGGGCAATGTTTTGATTTGAGTTCTGTCTCCGGACAGCCCACGAAGAACAGGATGTGCCTTGATTTTTTCTTGATTCTTATCTAGGTCTTCATACATATTTATTTTCAAAAATGAGAGTAGGCTTAAGCATGTTTCGAGAGCAATATCCCATTTGTTCTTACTAACTGTTTTGCTAAGGGTTGAGAGATAATCTGTTATGCTGTCTTCATGTGCATCAAATTCAGGTAGAGTTATCCCAAATTCGTGCTCCATCTTATATTTTAATGTTGGGTTGATAACGACCTCGTCTTCATGTAAACGCAGGACGAAAGGGGATGTAATGGACTCTAATGTAAGTGTAACAGGAACAAGTACGATAGGGGATGTGATGATTTGGTCAGAGTTCAGACTCTCTTTCCATTTGAGAAAACCAAAAGTAAGATACAGGATATTGACGCCCTGTTCTTCAAGTGCTGTCTTTGCTTTATTTCTAAGATTTCTTAACGTCTTCTGTTGTTCATTAATTGTTTGATTAGTTTGGATATCACCAAGTGAAGTATAACGCTCAGCAGCTTCATCTTCCTCATCTTCGAGTTCTTCATAAGGGAAAGGGAATTCTAAGTCTGTCTCATTCACGACTAGCAACCTGAACAATTCGGCAAGATCAGGACTTGTTATTTTTATGTTGGAACGTTTGGTCTCTCGATAGTTGATAAGTCTGTTTTTCTTTCCTAGATCAAGCAAACGCTTTTTCCATTTATCTATGCGAATATCAATTGCAGCCATATTAACACCTCAACCATTCAGGACTTTAAACATAAGAATATAGGAACCAAAGTTCCTATAGATTAATTCAACATTTAGAAAAAATCTCCTTCTTTCGACATGGAATGGCTGTAAATTGACAACATAAATACTACGATAATGAGATTTAGTTAGTCAAAGGGCCTCAATCCCTTCGGGGTTACTTTGACTAAGTAAGAAGAATTAGCTGAGTAAAGGCTTCTTCCTGCATATATGTGATACATATGGGGAGAAATATAATGTGTCTATGTTACTGAGGAGAGAATAAGTAGATTATGGTAAGTTTTAAAGGTTAATAATCGTCTTAAGCTTTGTTCTAAAGATAGCAAAGACAAGTAGAAAGGAGCTATAGTATAATACCATTAGGCAAGCAAGATGCAGTTGACTTTTGGATGGTGATAATCGCTATCCAACAACCTAAGGTAACTACGTATCGCTATGTACTACTCGCGCTGTTTATCGAATTGTCTCACTTGGTATCACCGGAGTAATTTAGAAAGGTAGAACTGCACTTGTTTGCCTACTTGTGTATCTGAGGTGATCTTTATCAGTACTCTTGTCCGTCCTTTATTACAAAGTTCAGATGATAAAATAAAAAGTAAATTCAAAACCTTAACTGATTTTGAAGATGTCGCATTGTTGTTGGAAATTCCAGTAGAATTTCTTTGGAAGATTCTTATTAGAGATAAGCAAATTAACTATAAGTCTTTTCCCTTGGCTAAAAAAAATGGTGGTTATCGCACAATATATAGTCCCTCAAAAAATTTGACTCTACTTCAAAAAAAACTCGCCTATATTCTTTCTCTGAACTTTACACCTCATACCCGAGCATACGGTTTTATAGAAAAACGAAGTATCGTAACGAATGCTTCTGAACATCTTAAAAAGAATTATGTATTGAATATAGACTTAGAGAACTTTTTTGAGAGTATATCTTTTGCAAGGGTGAGAAAGATGTTTATTTCTTACTTTAAGTTCAATGATACGGTCTCAACAACACTTGCGAATATTTGCGTTCATCCGGATGGTATTTTGCCTCAAGGAGCGGCAACTTCCCCAATAATTTCTAATATACTTGCCAAGAGTTTAGATAAGGAACTCCTGAGGCTTTCCCTTGAAAGTAAGGGGGTTAAATATACAAGATATGCAGACGATATTACATTTTCAACAAATAAGAAAACATTCCCTAAAGCTATTGCGTTACTGAATGATGATAAGCAGGTAATATTAAGCGATAACTTAATACAGATTATTAAGAGTAATGGCTTCAATGTAAACGAACGTAAAATTAGACTGCAAGATCGTGAAGGTAATCAATCTGTAACAGGGATTACAGTGAATGAGAAATTGAACGTAAGCAGGACATATATTCGTAGAATTCGTTCCATTCTTAATTGTATAGAAAAGAACATTAATGACCTTGATTTTGCAAGAAGCATATTTGAACGGAAATATCCATTCCGACAAAGGGTAAAAGGGAACTACCCGGATATGTTCTTAGTACTTCGGGGAATGATTACCCATGTAGGTCACGTAAAGGGAAAACGAGACCCTATTTACTTGAAATTAGCAAGCCGATTTAACCGAATATCTCCAAAGAAAATGATTATTAATTCTGCTGAAAAGCAAAATAATAAAAGAAAAGCCTATGAAGATTATACTTATGTTATAGACCAGGATGATATCAAATGTGTCTTTGATCCTAAAATGGATGACATGGTAGATCTTTATTACGGGCAGGGAACAGGCGTTCTTCTTAAAGGAATAGGTGTGGTTACTAACACACATGTACTTGGTACAATAATTGATGCCTTAGATAATGGTGCTAAACTTCCTAGTAGTTATCGTATCCGGGTATTTAAACATGATTCTGAACTTGCTTGTACCATTACATGTTATGACCCCGAAAGAGACATTGCAATTCTGACACCCGATGATATTGATTGTTCGGCTATTGGATTAGAGTACAATACAAGTATTACGAAGGGTCAGTCTATTGATTTAATTGGATATCCAAATTATCGTCAAGGACAAGAGATTAGGGTTGAGAATGGCTTTGTTCAAGGTAAAAGAATTCATAAGGGAACAAAAGGTGAATATATTCGCCATGAAATTTCACCAACTATTTATGCAGGAAACAGTGGTGGACCAGTTGTTAATGAAAATGCTGAAGTGATTGCTATTGCTGCAAAAGGAGCAACCGAGAACGGAGTAGTACCAAACGAGGTAATTCCAATATCTGAAATTATCAAGCTAGCTCAGGATAATGGTTTACTTAATGAAAGAATGAGTAGTGTTCAACTTTAGTGGCGGGATAGGAGCCCAATCTTAGTGGGATACGCCAATTGGTCTCCGACTGTGATTAACTGGAAGAAGACAATCAGGCTGACCTAGATCGAAGCCGGTTATGGGGCGTCGACCCAGGTGACATCAAAACTGTGACTACACCCGTAGTAGCCTATGTACCGCTATCTTCGGACAGGGGTTCAACTCCCCTCGTCTCCACCATGTAAATCCACGACCTCATTCGGTTGTGGATTTTTGCCATGGGAAAGACTTGAATCTTCTAGAATGTTCGGATTGCTAAAGAGAGAGTACTTAGTTCAATATTTTAAGTGCCTCACTCGAAAGACTGAGGGTAGGGCTTTTGTGTACTTCTTCCGTACCTGCAAGATGCAGTTTGTCTGCAAATGGAATAGGTGGAAACTCTACTGACAAGCTTACCGTATTACAGGGATGGAAGGAGTGATTTCATTGCAGCTGGTGCTGGACAAGATTACGAAGCAGTTCAACGAGAAGCAGGTGCTTCAAGGCGTGGAGCAGCGGTTTCAGAAGGGTAAAATATACGGGTTGCTGGGACGGAACGGGGCAGGCAAGACCACTTTATTCAACTGCCTAAGCGGTGAGCTAAAGATGGATGGCGGCCGGGCTTTATTGGAGATTGACGGCGCGGAGCGTGAGCTGCGTGAGCAGGATGTTGGCTACGTCTACTCGCTGCCGATCCTGCCGGAGTTTCTGACGGGCTATGAGTTTGTTAAATTCTTTATGGATAGTAACCGCCACGAGAATCTTCAGGCCGATCTAACGATAGACCAATATTTCGACATGATGAGTATGGCGGAGGAGGAGCGGCACCGGCTCATTAAAGGGTATTCTCACGGAATGAAGAACAAGCTGCAGATGCTGCTGTTCTTGATCACGAAGCCGCCGGTCATTCTGCTGGATGAGCCGCTTACTTCCTTCGACGTTATTGTGGCGCTGGAGATGAAGAAGCTGCTCCGCGAGATGAAGCATAACCATATCCTCATTTTCTCCACCCATATTCTGCAGCTTGCATCCGATCTTTGCGATGAACTCGTGATCTTGAACCGCGGTCAGTTAGCGTCCGTGTCGCCTGAGCTGCTGCGCAGTCCAGAATTCGAGCAGAGCATTATCGAGCTGCTGAAGGATGAGAGCCATGCTGAAGGTTCTTAGCACGCTGCTGGCGATACGGACGTCCTCGGCGATCAATCTGTTCTTCTACTATGTACAGCGGCTGCCCTTGATCGGCAAGGTGATCAAGAATTCCGTGTATGCAAGGTTGGATCTGAAGCGCTCGGTCAATGTCCTTGTAATTGCTGTGTTGCTGCTGTGGAGCGTCATATCCAAGCTTCTGTACCTGTACCTGCTTGTCTATTTGCCGATAACGGCTGCAAGCGAACGGTCGAACGCACATGAGCCGCTTGAGCTGTTCATTCACGTGTTCGTGCTCATCAGCTTGCTGGTTGCAGGGGTGAGCAGCGCCAATGTGCTGGAACCGAAGCGGGAAAAATATGTAGCGGTGAAGCTGATGCGAATGTCGCCTAAGCTCTATATGCAAGCCGCTTTATCCTATCGGTATGTCGTGTTTCTTGCCAGCTACATACCAGCCCTGCTGGTATTCGTGCTGCTCCTGCAGGGGACGGTACTGCAAGCGGTCATGCTTGCGGTGTCTGTCACGGGGTGGAGAATACTGTGTGAATATCTTCATCTCAAGCTGTATGAGAAGACCGGGGTTGTATTAGTCAAGCGGGCGGCTATTGTATGGCTCGTCATTATTGCAGGCTATACCGCTGCGTATCTGCCGCTCTTGCTGGAAGGAGTGCCGACGGTCGGACCGGCTATCATGCACGGGTTAGTGGTGTTGGTATCCGCTGTTTTGGGGGCCACGGCGGCCGTTCAGCTTGCGAGGTATCCTCATTACCGAGAGGCTGTGAATGCCGCATCGAAGCGGGACGATCCGTACTTGAACGTCAGAGGTATGATTGCAGATGCTAACAAGACAAGCGTTCAAGCCACGGAGAGCGATTATGCAGAAGAGACCATGGGGCGGGAGCTGTTTGTTGGGAAAGAGGGCTATGCTTATCTCAATGCGATCTTCTTCGCAAGGCATCGCAGCTTAATCCGCCGTCCCGTCTACAAGCGGCTCGCGATTACTGCTGCTGCAGGAATCATCGGCTCGATCGCGATGCTGGTCATGGGCCGTATGCAGCCGGGTTACCTGCAGCTGGAGCTGGCAATGGTTTTCCCCATTTTGCCCATCGTGATGAGCTTATTGAGCATGGGTGAGACCATGTGCAGGGCGATGTTCTACCACTGCGATATCAGCTTAACCCGTTACAGCTTCTACCGGAGCGCGGCTTACGAGCATTTCTTAATCCGGCTGCGCAAGATGACCGGCCAGAATATGCTGATTGCAGCTGGATTAGGGGGAGCACTGACGCTGGTAACCTTCACGGCAGGCGGGAGCATTCAGCTGCTTCATGTCGTGCTGTTATGGACTAGCATCGCCTCGCTGGCAGTCATATTTACCATCCATCATCTGTTTCTCTACTATATCTTTCAGCCCTATTCCACGGACTTGGATATGAAAAATCCGCTATATTTCATTGTGTCCATGCCTGTGTCGGCTGCCTGCGGGTTCGTTGTCTTCTTTCCGGTTCCGCCTGCTGCCTTGACCAGTGCTGTCTTATTGATTGCGGTCGTATATTTTGCAGTTGCAACCATATCCGTTCGCAAGTACGCGCATAATACGTTCAGAGTGAAGTAGGGATTAAGGCTGTACAGGTGCCGCTTGCCGTGCAGGATGCATTTATTGGGGATTGACTATGGATATGAGGGCAGGTATAATTACCTAGGCTTTGTGGGTAAGCTGCGGATGTTCGCGCAGGACTGTTACACGGGATGGTTTCCATCAGGATCCTTACAGATCGGGATTGGAGGATATCCGCTAACAACGTTAGACGGTTCTTATTCACAGTCCTTAATAAGGATTAGATAATTATACACAATCATACGACGGTAGCTTAAGTAAGCACGGCAGCGTGAGTACAAGGGAGGCCTGTGAGGATGCGTAAGCATCTGAACGGGTCTCTCTTTTTGACATCTAAGGAGGCAGGTACAGAAGATGAAGAGATGGTGGGTTGTGCTGGGAGCGTTAATGATCCAGATGAATTTGGGAGCGGTCTATGCATGGAGTTTGTTTAACAAGCCATTAATGGATAAATTTGGCTGGGAGCGGGAGGATGTGGTCGTCACCTTCTCCATTACAATCGCGACCTTTGCCTTGGCAACAATAGCGGCCGGAAGGCTTCAGGACCGTATCGGGCCGAGAAAGGTGGCCACTATCGGGGGCCTCTTGCTTGGAGCCGGACTGATGTTATCTAGTCAAGCGGATACTTTATTGGAGTTGTACCTCTATTACGGTGTAATTGGCGGGATCGGCATCGGTACGGCATATGTCTGTCCTCTCTCGGCATGTATCAAATGGTTTCCGGACAAACCAGGCCTGATTGGCGGGCTCGCGGTAGCGGGTTTCGGAGCGGGGGGACTAATTTACAAGCCTGTAATTGGAGCCATGATCGAATCTGTCGGAGTGTCTGCCAGCTTCGTTTATCTGGGGCTGCTGTATATGATCCTTGTCATTGGAGGAGCCCAGCTGCTGCTGAATCCTGCCGGACAGGCACGGAAGCTTGATGCGTCCACGTCGGGACAAGGGGAAAGACCTTCTTACAAGCCAACAGAAATGCTTGCCACACGAACGTTCTATATCATGTGGGCGATGTTCTTCTTCGGTACCATAGCGGGGTTAATGGTCATCAGCTTTGCGGTGGACATTGGCGTAGAGATGGTAGGTTTAACTGCAGCGGAAGCCGCCAATGCCGTGATGTTCATCGCCTTGTTTAACGCTTTGGGCCGGATTTTGCTTGGGAAGCTGTCCGATAGTGTGGGACGCAAGAGAACACTTCTGTGGATGTACGGGCTGACAGCTGCCGTCCTCCTGTTTATGAGCATGGTTCCTATGACAGTCAGTCTGTTCATGGTATCTGTATCCCTGATCGGCTTCTGCTTCGGGGGATTCCTGGCTGTCTACCCTTCCTTGACCGCTGACTATTACGGCACAGGCAGTCTGGGAGCTAATTATGGCCTCGTCTATCAAGCGTACGGGCTGTCCGCCTTCGTAGGACCAATCATCGTTAAGAACGTTTCGTTCACGCAGGCATTTGTGGTAGCAGCGCTATGCTGCGTCATCGCCATCGTCCTGGCCAACTGGCTTCGGATTCCGGAATACAGGAAACCCTCTCTTGCCAGTCCGAGGGGCGCGAACTGAAGCGGTGGTCCTGCCGTGAAATTTAACATATTCTTGCTAGTGTACAAGAAACCCGACCGCTCATGGTCGGGTTTTTGCCGGAGTGGCGCATCTAGAGACTGTATGTGAATGGAGGGAACTGGCTATACTGTCTACATAAGTTGGGTTTATGTGGAGGGGGTCAAGGCCAGATGAGCTTTGTAGTGATGTTCGTTGCGGCATGGTTATCCGTATTTATTCTCTATTCAATGAACAAAAGCTTGTCGGTGGCCGAGAATGTGTTCGTTTACTTGATCATCCTTGCAATTGGAATGAACATTTCCTGGTTCGTTGCAGAAGAGTTTAAGCTCGTGGAAATAACGCGCAACGGATTGTCCTATACGGGATTTTTACTATATCGAACGATTGCCTACCCAATCTTATATGTCATAATGATGAACGCCGTATTCAAGTCAAGGAATGCAGCGGGTGCTTTTTTATCGGCATGTATGGTGATTGCAGTCATTTTATCACTGAATGGACTAATGATTTTCTACGAATCATTCATCTATAAGAAGTGGAATCTGTTCTATGATGCTGTGGTTATCATATTTTTGCAGGTGGTGAGCTACGGCTTATTAAAGCTATATAGAAAAGCTGTCTATCGCGGGGTGAATGTACGATGATCCTTTGGGAGTATTTTGACCGGAATGAGTGGTATGTCCTTATTATGCTGATTAGTTCATATGCGGCTGTTATATTGCTGCCTAGAAGAATCCCTGCGCATTTGCTTATTCTTAGCTTGGTATGGGGAATTTCAAGTGCGATGCTGGTCGATTTTACGATTGGCGGCGGGATGATGGATTTCTATAAGGTTAACGATTCGGATCGGTATGAACTGACTGATTTTTTGACTTATTTCATGTTTGCTCCGTTTGGATACTTCTTTATTTACTTTTATGAATTGCTGAACATCCGCAAGAAGACGCTCATTTATTACATATTGGGCTGGACTGTCGTAGGTACAGGGGTGCAATGGGTCTCCGAATGGATGAAGATGACGCAATACCAAGGGGGCTACAGGTATGAATACAATATCCCTGTATTTCTGGTCATTCAAACGATTACAGGTTTGTTCTACGCCTATCTGAGAGCTCATCCTATAATTCGTGAAAATAGGCGGCAGACGCCAGGGTGAGGGAGTTCCTTGCTTGGCATGGAAGGGCCTTGGTTGAATATCTATAATACGTTAAATCATGTATTCATGGTATACTAGTAGTGTTCCGCTTGAACAGGAACCAGGAGGTTGCCTATAATGCCGAGCTTTAAAGATTGGAACCAGAAAGTAAAGCAGACCTTCAACGCGACAAGCAATGAAATCGTGCTGACCGTTACGGAGGCAGGCGAAGCGCTCGGTCTCTCCAAAGACAATATGAAGCTCTATGTTGACAAGCATGGGCTAACCAAGGTGCGCATCACAAGAAGCGTTCATCGCTACCTGCTGCTGAAAAGTGAAATCGATTATATTGTGGCGAACAGGTAATGCAATCGAGGAAGCCATAGCGCGAATCAGTAGAAGCCAGCCCATACCACATGAAAAACCCGACCGGACAAGGTCGGGTTTTTGCTATGAAACAGGTGCCTCTCAGCAAGCCGATTACTTCACCCCGCCTGCCACACGCCAGTTTTCATTCACGGATGCCGTAATGCGCCCGCGGGCCAGAATGTAGTCAGCGAGCAGCTCTACCATATCGATCGGAATGTCCTTTACGACCGGCTTGTTCTGGAACATAGTGAAATTCCCGCCGCCGCCTGCACGGTAGTTGTTCATGACGACGTCGAATATCTCACCATCGGCAATCGGCTGGCCATTGCGCTCCAGCTTGGTCACACGCTGACCGACCGGCCTTGCGATGTCTAATATGTACTCAATGCCTTCCCACATATCATAGTTGTAATGCTGCGGCTTGGGCGCCAGATAAGCAGGGCTGACGACGATCTCACCCTGACTGTTAAGCGCGAAGTACTCCGCCGACTTCTCCAGGGCCTGCCGGATGTCCTGTCCTGAGATACGAATCACCTTCAGGGTGTTCGGATAGATATAATTCGTTACGATGTCCCGCATCGTAATGCGCTCCCCGAAGCCTGGGGACAGATTATCAAATAGAGCCGTATTGGAAATATCCGCTCCGGAAACCTCCATCTGCACCCGGTTAATGAATTCAATCAGCGGATGCTCCCGCAGGCGGACATCGGCATGCGATGCTATCGTCATGTCGCCCTCCACATGCCCGATCGGCAGGTCCAGCCAGGTCTGCGTCATCGCTTCAACCCCGCTGACGAGCTGCTCAACCGCTTCATCCGGGCGATAGTCTGCTGCAGCAATCAGCTCAGACCGCTTATCCGTCACCGTCCAGCCACTCCCGCTCTCCTCAAGCCGCAGTGTTACCTTGCCCAGAAACCGGCCTTCATTGGCAGGCTGCACAACACAGACGCCGTTGATGCTGCAATCTGCAATAGCGCGGTGCTGATGGCCTGTCAGCAGCACGTCGATGCCGTCCACCTGCTCACAGATTGCATAGCCGACATTCTCACCGGTCAAGGGCTCAGTCGCTGCGCCTGTCACAGGATCACGCTCGAAGCCGCCATGGTAGGACACGATAACGACATCGCAGCGCTCTTCATTCCGTAATATACCCACCCATCTGCGTGCGGCTTCCACCGGATCATCGAACCGGATTCCTGCAATATGCTGCGGCTGTTCCCAGTTAGGAATATACGAGGTGGTAAGGCCCAGTATGCCAATCCGCAGACCATTGCCGAGCTCCCTCACGATGTATGGCTTCCCGAACAGCGGTTCGCCGGTTACGGTATCAATTGTGTTGGCTGACAGCCACGGGAAGGCGGACGCCTCCACGGCGCTCTGCAGATAAGGCAGACCATAGTTAAACTCATGGTTGCCGAGTACGGCTGCATCATAACGAAGCTCATTCATGCAGGCAATAACGGGATTCGCCGGTTCGCTGTTCACCTTGGCATGATAATAGGTCAGCGGAGTCCCCTGTAGACAGTCCCCATTATCAATGAGCAGCGTATTTGGCTGCGCCCTGCGAATCTCTCTCACCATGCTGGCGATGCGCGCCAGTCCATGCCCGACCTCATCCCGGGTAGCGTAGCTTCGCGGCCGTACAAAGCCGTGAAGGTCGCTCGTCTCGAGCACAACCACTTCATAGGTTTGGATTGTCATCATTCTCTCTCCCTGCAAGGTTACTAAACTTTTACTTATCCTATCACATGCCGGCTATCTATCGACAGAACACAGCAAGATTTAACACGACCTTTACATCCCAATAATGAATGGATAATAAAACAGGCTTATACTTCTAGAGTATTCAATGGTCATCAGCTTTTAACAAAATTAGGTGGAGGTCTCCAAGTGAAAAACAAATTTATGCTGCTCTTAGCTTCTGTGCTTACATTCGGAATGCTGGCAGGCTGCGGTGGCAACAACGGTAACAATACGCCAGCGCCTGCTAACAATTCGCAAACTCCGGCTGAAACGAACACACCGGCCAATACGCCTGAGGAAGATGCCAGCAAGACAATCGATACACTGAAGGTCAGCTTCGTTCCTTCCAAAGACCCGGACGAGATTATTACGACAACCGAACCGCTGAAGGAGCTGCTGAAGAATCAGCTGGCAACGCAGGGCTATACAGTAGGCGAAGTACAGATTGACGTAGGTACAAATTATGAAGCAGTTGGAGAGGCGCTTAGTGCAGGCACGACTGACATCGGCCTCATTCCGGGCGGAACGTACACGTTATATGACGACGGTGCGGAAGTGATTTTGACGGCGACGCGCAAGGCGCTCTCCATCGATTCGGATAACCCGAAAGAGTGGAACGACAACAAGCCGACTAAGGGCCTTGACGATCAGCAGGCATCATACTACCGTTCCCTGATCCTGGCTGGTCCTTCTGAGAAGGGGCAAGAGCTTGCAGCTAAAGTAAACAATGGTGAAGAGCTGACTTGGGAAGATCTGAACAGCGCGAGCTGGGGCGTCATGTCCACTTCCTCGTCTGCCGGATACATCTACCCGACACTGTGGCTGCAGGAGAAGTATAACAAGAAGCTGAGCGATCTCGCCAAGGTTACGCCATCCGATTCCTATGGCAGCTCGTTCGGGCGGCTTGCAAACGGTCAATTTGATGTCATTGCCGTATATGCGGATGCGCGCCGTGACAATGAAGAGAAGTGGACAAGCGAGTACGGCGGCACAGGTTCAATTTGGGACCAGACGAACGTAATCGGTGTTACGGATCCAATCTATAACGATACGATCAGTGTAAGCAAGAACTCGCCGATTATGACGGATGATCTGAAGAAGGCGCTCCAGGAAGCTTTCATAGCGATTGCGGAGACGGAAGAAGGCAAGGGAGTTATCGCCATCTACACGCATGAAGGATACAAGGTCGCTCAGCCTTCCGATTATGACGGAGAGCGTGAAGCACAGAAGCTGCTCCGCAGCATGCAGTAATTTTAAAGCACAACTTGCATGAATCCCAAATGAGGACATCATGATTTCATGATGGCCTCATTTTTTACGACTCCAAATCTATCGCTAAAGGATTGAAGCTTCTCATGATTGAATTCATCGGTGTAGATAAGAAATATGCTAACGGTACGACCGCTCTGCAGGATATCAACTTAACCATTGAACAAGGCGAATTCGTCGCCGTAATCGGCTTATCGGGTGCCGGCAAATCGACGCTCATCAGATGCATTAACCGGATACACGGGATAACGAAGGGGACCATTATCGTCGATAAGGTCGACGTTTCCAAGCTTAAGGGCCGCGATATCCGCAAATTCCGCCGCAGAATCGGGATGATCTTCCAGTCCTTCAACCTGGTGACACGCACGAGCGTGATCAATAATGTGCTCGTTTCCTTCGTCCCGGAGCTGCCGATGTGGCGCAAGCTGGCCGGTGTCTTCACGAAGCAGCAGAAGATCAAGGCGCTTGAGGCCCTTGATAAGGTAGGAATTCTGGATAAGGCATTCGTACGGGTTGATCAGCTCTCCGGCGGGCAGCAGCAGCGGGTAGCGCTGGCTCGTACGCTCGCGCAAAGTCCGGATATCATTCTTGCGGACGAGCCGATCGCTTCCCTGGACCCCGTAACCTCGCGCATTGTTATGGACGACTTCAAAAAGATCAACAAGGAAATGAATATCTCTGTCATTATGAATATCCACCATGTGGAGATTGCACTAGAATATGCGGACCGGATCATCGGCATCCGCAAGGGTGAGGTTGTGTTCGACGGACCATCCTCCAAGGTGACACAGGGTATTCTTCAAGATATCTACGGCGGCAAGTGGGAAGCGGAGCAAGCGGCGATGGAGGAGCAGGCAGCCTATGTATGACAAGATCTTTACGCCCAAGGCAATCACCCTCCCAAACGGGAAAGTGGTGCTCCAGAAGCGCTCCCGCATGCCGCTTATCATCCTGGTATTGGCGGTTTGCACGGCTCTGTCGGTGAGATTCACAGGGTTCAGCTTTCATACGCTGGTTACGAGAATGGATGAATTCTTCACCATTATCGGGCAGATGATCCCGCCCAACTGGGCGTACTTGCCTAGAATATGGGGGCCTCTGCTGGACACCATCAAGATGTCGCTGCTCGGTTCTATGATTGGGGCGCTGCTGGCACTGCCTGCTGCAGTAGCGGCTTCGTCCAATATCATACAATCGAAGCTGGTGGTTGTTGTGAGCAAGACGCTGCTGAGTCTGCTGCGGACACTGCCGACGCTGGTTACTGCGCTGGTTGCGACCTACGTATTCGGCCTTGGGCCAATGGCGGGTACGGTTGCGATTATGCTGTTCACCATTTCCTACGTGGGCAAGCTGCTGTATGAGCAGATCGAGAATGTGGATATTGGCGCCTTTGAAGCAATGGAATCGGTTGGCATGACGAGAATCCAGGCGTTTCGTTTCGCCATTTTCCCGCAGATTCTTCCAGGCTATATATCTACGTCCCTTTATTGCTTTGAAGGAAATGTACGATATGCCGCGATTCTGGGATTTGTCGGAGCCGGCGGCATTGGCCTGGTAATCAACGAAGGACTCGGCTGGCGTGATTACCCGGCTGTCGGCATGATCATTCTAGTGCTAATCGTGACGGTCTATCTGATCGAGAGGGTCAGCGAGCATTTCCGCAAAAAGCTTATCTAAGGGAGACTTCAGGTCTATGAATCATATTGAAAAACAACTGCAAGCAGCGCCTCAGAGCCGATTATACGTAACGGTTATAGCAGCAATCATCGCGGCCTTATTCGCGTGGTCGTTAACAGCGGTCAACTTCAGTGATATTCAGCAGGGCGGACTCGCCATCGCCAAGAACATTCTGTACGGGCTGACACATCCGAATACGGATCTGCTGTTCAACCTGTCGAAGCAGAGTGTGCTGTATCTGCTGGTGGAGACAATAGCAATCGCGTTTCTCGGAACAATCGTTGGCGCTATTCTGGCTGTTCCGCTCGCCTTCCTGGCAGCTTCTAACATCGTACCAGGGCCGGTTGCCTGGGTGACGAGGCTGCTGCTTATTATCATCCGGACCATCCCGGCGCTTGTATACGGCCTGTTATTTATCCGGGTCACGGGTCTTGGGGCGTTCGCTGGCGTATTGACAGTGGGACTGACTTCCATCGGAATGCTGGCCAAGCTGTATGTGGATGCCATTGAGGAATTGGATACGCGTGTGCTGGAATCAATGACATCGGTTGGCTGCACGACCTTTGAGAAAATCCGGTTCGGCATCGTTCCGCAGCTCTTGTCCAGCTTTATGTCGGTTGTCATCTACCGCTTCGATATGAACATGCGCGAGGCATCCATTCTGGGTCTCGTCGGTGCCGGCGGTATCGGTGCGCCGCTAATCTTCGCCATGCGGAGCTACAAATGGGACGAAGTTGGCTCGATCCTAATTGGCTTGGTCGTGCTGATTCTGATCATCGAATTTGTTTCGAACAAGCTGCGGGCAAAGCTGGTTAGAGGGTAAGAGAAGAATACAGCAAGTATATCAAATCTGCCATATTGGCCGGTCCAGAGGATAAGTCTGGGGCGGCCGTTTCTTTTAGTACAGACCAGCTGGCGGCTGCTGGCCGCTAGCCGTTCTGCGCCAGTGTTGTCTGTCCGTATAACAGGTGCCTGCCTTAGCCGCTTGGGATAGCAGGATATGTCAGGGGGGTGTCGAAGTTGAGTGGAGTTGGATATGCTGATCGCACACAGCATATCGAGAGAAGTGGATAGAATTAATACCAATGCAATGGGGGAGAAGCATGCCGGATTCAAAGACGATTTTATTCATAGGTGATTCGATCACGGACGGGGCGCGGGGCAGAACAGACGACCCCAATCATATTCTGGGACACGGATATGTCTTCATGATCGCAGGAAGGCTCGGCTTTGAGCTTGGCGGGGAAAGCCCGCAGGTCGTGAACCGCGGGATCAGCGGAGACCGCGTATCAGATTTGTATGCCAGATGGAACGAAGATGCAATCAGCGTGAGTCCGGATATCTTAAGTATTCTAGTTGGCGTCAATGATGCCTGGGCGTGGGCACATGGAGACTCGCGGGGAGCGACGGATCGTTTCAGAAGAGCCTACAGCCATCTTCTCGAAGAGACGAGAGAGGTCCTTCCGGAAACACGGATTGTATTGTGTGAACCTTTCATATTGAAGGCAGGAACGCTTGAAGAGAACTGGCCGAAGTGGGAAAGCCGGATGAAACAGTACCAGGAGGAGGTCAGGGGTCTTGCCGGCAGGTATAGCTGTTTGTTTGTGCCGCTCCAGGAACTGTTCGACGAGGCATGCCGCCAGGCGCCTGCGGGCTATTGGCTGTGGGACGGCGTTCACCCGACTGCGGCCGGCCACGAGCTGATTGCACGGCAGTGGCTGAGTGTTGTGCTGGATAATTTGGATACAGAATGAGGTGATGGGGTGAAAATCGATCATTTGGTTGTAAATGTCGACCGTGAAATACAAGAGAGCAAGAGTGAGACGGAGAGGTTTCATGCAATGGGACTTCCGTACAACCCCAAGTGGGGCAAGGGGACGAGAGGCTTTAAAGTATCCAACGTGTGGATCGGCAAGGAGTATTTTGAGTTTGTACGGATCAAAAGGCGGGATGGGGGCGGTTGGGTAGAGAACTGGACCGAACAATATGTGCAAGGCCATAGAGGACTGATCGGTTTTGCTCTTGAGGTCGACGATATCGAAGCCGTTTACAGGGAGCTTAAAGACAGAGGAGTTGATATTACAAACCCGGAGCCGCTCAGGTTTCGCTGGTTTTTTAATCTCCTGACGAGAACGATGCCTTGGCGTAATGCTTTTTTGCCCGGATTGAAAGGTGTGCCGTTTCAATTTTTTCTGCAGCAGATGAATGATGAGAAAGCAAAGTCATTCATGGAACAATATATGGTTCCGAACAGCAAGGAGAATAACATTCATGGCATTTCGGAGGTTGTTATCTACGGCCAGCTGACACAGTCAGATCGTAATTTACTCCATGCGTTATTTAGGGACTGCGAAGAACAGGAGGGAAGTTTCATCGTCCGGCTGGACAATCAGATGATCCGTTTTGTTTCTTCGCCGACCTATTATGTGGAAGTTCTGCTGGGCTGCGGCAACATGGACTATCAAAACAGGCAAGTGGCCCTGAAGAATCTAGTGATCCGCAATACATAACGCAACAGATGAAGAGCGATGCCGCCCGCAATCAGACTTGCGTATGACTATAGAGGCAAGGAGAGGATCCCTATGTTTAATTGCAAAAAAGGCCGCTTGGCGGTTCTGATACTGGCTTCGTCGGTCACGCTGACAGCCTGTGGTGATTATGGCGGGACCGTCAGAATGACTACAACAGTTCAGGAGACAGAGACGAATCAACCAGCACCAGCCGGGCCGGACGAGAACCATAACGCCGGGAATACGGGCGATACGATAAATTCATCCCATGCTTCTAGCAGGCAGGCGGGGGAGGCAGAGGGAAACAGCCCAATTGTGTCGCTGCCGGAGAAGGACGTATATTTGTACCCGGCAGCCGAGAATACGGCCCTCCTGCAGATCAGGGATAAGGAGCAGGAGCTGGACTGGATGTACAGCAACCCAAGAATGGTCATGCCTGTTCTTCAAATGCATGACTATGACAGGGATGGTGCTGAAGAGCTGGCGGCGGTCTTGCATGTCGCCTCAGGGACGGGACTGGCGATCGATGAACTGCATATCGTGGAATTTGCGGATGTGCCAGGGGAGGCGGACAAGCCCTTTATCGACCACCTCTTTCAAGAGGAAGATTACCTGGCACAGCTTCGGAATGTGCTCCAATTTGAGACATTCGACAGGGATGATGAGCTATTCGGCCGAATAACGGTTGATGGCGAGCCTTACGAAGTCAGTCTGAAGACATTCGCGGACACTTTTGGAGAAAAGAATATCCAGGAACAGATCGGATTTGGAGCGATTGTATATTTTCGCGCGGAGGGTGAAGAGCTTTCGCTTAGCGCTGCTGTTGGCTTGATCATCGACGGCGTTGCCGAGCCTCAGTATTTTGGGGAAGTGGAAGCAGCGGTGCAATACAGTTCAGGAGCGTTCAAGCTCAGTAAGCTTCGTTTTCTACCGAATGACCTGCAGTAGACCCAACCATGAAGACTCATCGCAATCCGCTTCGGCTGTGTTCCCGCCAAGCGGATTTTTGGCGCTGCCCGATTATACAGATACCGTCATACGGCTACAAAATACTCAAGCTATCAGTGGGAGAAAAGGTGAGTAGAGTCGCATATTGTTGGTAAATTTTGTGTGGTATAGGATGTACATTGGAAGTTGTTGCTTTTATAATATAGGTACGATATGTAAACGCTTTCTATGAGAGGGGTGAAAACCGAAGCTGTTTTCGGTATTACAGAGGTACAAATCTATGCACAGCCAACAAAGGAGGAATGAATGATATGACGACGAAGACCCGGAAGAAAAGATGGGCTGTATCGGTATTGACTGCCGCAGCCGTATTGGGAAGCTCGCTGATTCCGCTCTCATCGGCCGGCGCCGCTGCCGCCATACCGGTATCCATCCAGGTGGATACGGGCAAGGACCGGAGTGAGATTAGCCCCTATATCTATGGCACGAATGCGGGAATGGACATGACCGGGACAGAAGGCTTCACAGCAAGAAGACTGGGCGGCAACCGGATGACTGGATACAACTGGGAAAACAATGCCTCGAACGCGGGCAGCGATTGGTACCACAGCAGTGATTCCTACATGTGCTCGGTGATGGGCATCCCGGATGCACCCGGTACAACAGAATGCGATACGCCGGGGCTTGTGCATACAAAGTTCCACGACCAATCCCTGCAGCAGGATGCTTACTCGCTGCTGACACTGCAGATGGCGGGTTACGTTGCCCTTGACAAGAACGGAGAAGTGGCTGAATCCGAGACGGCACCTTCCGTCCGCTGGTCGGAGGTCCAGTTCAGTAAGGGTGCGCCTTTCTCAACGCAGCCTGATCTTACAGACGGTCAAGTCTATATGGACGAGTTTGTACATTTCATGGTCGACAAATACGGCAGCGCGGCAGAGTCCACAGGAGTCCAAGGATATTCACTGGATAATGAGCCCGGCTTGTGGTCTCATACGCACGCCAGAATTCATCCGAATCCGGTGGGAGCGCGTGAGCTTGTAGACCGTTCTGCTTCTCTATCGAGGGCGGTTAAGGCGGTTGATCCGGCTGCGGAAGTTTTCGGCGGTGTATTCTACGGCTTTGGCGCCTATCTTAACCTTCAGGAGGCTTCCGACTGGGAAGCAGTGAGAGGCAATCATAAGTGGTACATTGATTATTATCTGAATCAGATGAAGCAGGCTTCCGAGGCTGACGGCCAGCGCCTGCTGGACGTTCTGGATGTTCACTGGTATCCCGAAGCGCGAGGCGGCGGCCAGCGGATCACCTTCGAGGGTGTGGGCAACACCGAGACGAAGAAGGCGAGACTCCAGGCGCCAAGAACGCTGTGGGATCCGACCTACCAGGAGGACAGCTGGATTGGACAATACTTCGGCGACTACCTGCCCCTGCTGCCGCAGCTGAAGCAGTCCATCGATCAGCATTATCCGGGGACGAAGCTTGCGATGACGGAATACAATTACGGCGGGGAAGGTGACATATCCGGCGGTCTGGCCCAGGCGGATGTGCTTGGCATTATGGGCAAGTATGGCGTCTATATGGCCAACTTCTGGCAAATTGGGGAGGACACCAGCTATGTCAGCGCCGCTTACAAGCTCTACCGCAACTATGACGGCAGCGGATCTGCCTATGGCAGTACGAATGTACGCGCGGTGACGTCCGATCTGGACAACAGCTCTGTCCATGCCTCCGTTGCGGATGAGACCAATAATGAGCTCCACCTTATTGTCTTAAACAAGAACATGGAAGCACCGCTTCAAGCGGATATTGCCATTACAGGTGATAAAACGTACAGCTCGGGCCGGGTCTTCGGCTTTGATGCCGCAAGCCCGAACGTGACAGAGGCCGCTCCGGTAACAAACATTGCCGGCAACCGCTTCACGTACATGGTTCCGCCCCTTACGGCGTATCACATCGTGCTGAAGGCTTCAGGCGATAACAATAATCCGCCGGAAACGGCCCCCGATGCGCCCACAGGGTTGAAGGCAATAGCGGGCGAGCAGTCTGTAACGCTTAGCTGGAATGCTTCAGTTGGTGCCACCAGCTATATCGTGAAGCGCGCTGCGGCAGGCAGCAGCAGCTACGTGACGCTGGCTTCGCAAGTCGCGGGCACAACGTATACGGATACCGATGTGTCAGCCGGCACGACATATCATTATGTGGTCAGTGCGGTTAACAGCAAAGGAGTAAGCCCGAACTCTGCTTCGGTCAGCGCCAAACCAACCGGTACAACGGCGCCTCCTGAGACAGGCCTGGTGCTTCAATACCGTGCCGGGGATACCGATGCGGGGAACAACCAGATCAAGCCTCATTTTAACATCAGGAATACGGGAACGAAGCCGGTTAACTTAAGCGACCTGAAGATCCGGTATTATTTCTCCAAGGACAGCAGCGCATCGATGAATGCCTGGATTGACTGGGCTCAGGTGGGCGGCAGCAATATCAACCGGACATTCGCGGATGATTATGTCGAGCTCAGCTTTACACCGGGTGCCGGGACGCTTGCAGCGGGCGGACAGACGGGCGACATTCAGCTTCGCATGGCGAAGAATGACTGGAGCAATTTTGACGAGAGCAACGACTATTCGTTCGATCCCGCGAAGACTTCTTATACGAACTGGGATAAAGTGACGCTCTACCATAACGGTACGCTTGTCTGGGGAATCGAGCCCTAAGGCTTACGAATATGATATCCCATTCTATAGGGAGTAAGCAGCCTTGACCCGGTTCAGCCGGCTCAAGGCTGCGCTTATTATGAGCAGGTTATGCAGGAATATATATATATATTTTGTAAAAAAAGGCCTGTCTTTTTCACTCCGTCGGTGTGGTAGCGGCCGCTGCGGCATCCGGGGTATTTTACCTTAGCAGGATGAGCTGGCGTTACCTGCAACAAGCATCCGGTTACTTATAACCTGGTGCTTGTTTTATGTTGCAGCAGGCTTCGCAATAGTTAACAATCCCCGCTTTGGTTAATGTGTGTCGGCCCATAGTAGTGCAGACGGATCTGCTGCGCAGCCACATCCCGGTGTGCCTCTTGTAGCCAAAATCGCATACTTTTAGGCCTTCTGCTTCCGCTATTTTCCCTTAAAGCATTTGCTATACTGGTTGTATGAGATGACTTTTCTGGGGGGATTCAATTGAATCAGAATAAGATTGGCATTCCACTTGAAGGCTTTGCGGAATTCAGCCGGACCGTTGCTGCCGAAGGTGCGGTACTGCTCAAGAATGAAGGACAGGCTCTTCCGGTTCAGAAGGGTGAAAGCGTTTCAATATTCGGCAGAATACAGGTTAACTACTACCGCAGCGGTACAGGATCAGGCGGCAGTGTTAACGTCACCTATACAACAAATTTGCTGGATGGTCTCCGCAGCAAGAAGGATATAGCCGTTAATGAAGAACTGGCGGCTGTTTATGAGAAGTGGATTGAAGAGAACCCGTTTGATAACGGAGGCGGCGGCTGGGCGGCAGAGCCCTGGCATCAGAAGGAAATGCCGCTGACCGATGAATTGGTGGCAGAGGCAAGGCGTAAATCCGGCACAGCGATTGTCGTCATCGGCCGTACGGCAGGTGAAGATCAGGATAATGCGGATGAGCCGGGAAGCTACCAGCTGACGGCTGACGAGCAAGCGATGCTGAAGCTGGTGACCAATCATTTTGAGCAGACGATTGTGGTGCTGAACGTATCCAATATTATTGATATGAGCTGGGTAGACGATGAAGCTTATGCCCATCCGGTTCCGTGTGTCATCTATGCATGGCAGGGCGGCATGGAAGGCGGCAACGCGATTGCCGATGTGCTGGTTGGTGATGTGACGCCTAGCGGCAAGTTAACGGATACGATTGCGTATTCAATCGATGACTACCCGTCCACCGTCAATTACGGCAATGAACATAAGAACCTGTATCAGGAGGATATTTATGTAGGCTACCGGTATTTCGAGACATTCTGTCCGGAGAAGGTACAGTACGCATTCGGGTACGGATTGTCCTATACGGAGTTTAAGCTGGATCCCGGGGAAGCGAAGCTGCGGACAAGAGATGGTGAGACTTACATTGAGATTGAGGTAACGGTTACGAATACGGGGAACACTTATGCGGGCAAGGAAGTCGTTCAGATCTATGCGGAAGCACCACAGGGCAAGCTGGGCCAGCCGGCCAAATCGCTGGTGGCATTCGGGAAAACGAAGCTGCTCCAGCCGGGTGACTCGGAGCGGCTAACGCTGAGCTTTCCGGTGAATAGCCTGGCATCATACGATGACGGCGGTGTGACCGGTTATCCTTCCGCTTACGTGCTGGAGGCTGGGACCTATATTCTGTATGCTGGTAATAGTGTAAGGAATCTTGTTCAAATCGGTGTGGAGGGCAAGAGCGGCTTTATCGTGGAGGAGCTGCAAGTCGTGGAGCAGCTGGAAGAGGCGCTGGCGCCAACGGAGACCTTCACCAGAATGCGGCCGGGGGCTCGTAAGGAAGACGGGTCCTACGAGCTCCTCTACGAAGAAGTGCCAAGACGCAAGATCTCCTTGGAGGACCGGATTAAGGAGAACCTTCCTGCAGCTTTGGAGCAAACCGGGAACCGCGGGTATACGCTGCGGGATGTGCATGACGGAAAAGTTAGTATGGATGATTTTATCGCGCAGCTTTCGGATCAGGATCTGGCGGCAATTGTGCGGGGAGAAGGCATGAGCAGTCCGCTTGTTACGCCAGGCACGGCTTCCGCCTTCGGGGGCGTGACGGACAGCCTGCTGGGCTATGGCGTTCCGGTAGGCTGTACGGCGGACGGGCCGTCGGGCATCCGGATGGACAGCGGGGAAAAGGCGACACAGGTAGCGATTGGAACGCTGCTGGCCGCTACCTGGAACAGGGAGCTGGTGGAAGAGCTCTACGTATTGGAGGGCCAGGAGCTGGTCCGCAATCAGATAGACACACTTCTGGGGCCCGGGATGAATATCCGGCGCAGCCCGCTGAATGGGCGGAACTTTGAGTATTTCTCAGAGGATCCGCTGGTGACAGGTGTATTCGCGATTTCCTGTGTGCGTGGAATTAGGAAGGGCGGCTCGAATGCGACGCTTAAGCATTTTGCCTGCAACAATCAGGAGAAGCACCGGAATAAGGTGGATGCCGTGGTGTCGGAGCGCGCCTTAAGGGAAATTTATCTGAAAGGCTTCGAGATGGCGGTAAAGCAGGCCGGTGCGAACTCTGTTATGACCTCTTATAATCCGGTAAACGGGCACTGGGCGGCTTCCAATTATGATCTCAATACCACTATCCTGCGGAGAGAATGGGGATTTAAAGGTATTGTAATGACGGACTGGTGGGCTAGAATGAATGATACCGCTCATGGGGGCCCTTCGGATACCAAGCTTACGAATTGGATGGTCCGGGCGCAGAATGACCTCTATATGGTCGTCAGCAATTACGGAGCGGAAACCAATGCTTCGGAAGACAATACAATTGAATCACTAGAGAACGGCACTCTAACCCGGGGCGAGCTGCAGCGCAGCGCCAAGAATATATGTGAGTTCCTGATGCATGCGCCGGTGTTCGCGAGAGAGCAGCAAACCGGGGAAATCGTCCAGAGGTTCGAGGCAGACCCGTCGCTCACGGCTGACCATGGGCAGAGCATATCGGGCGGTGCCCGGGTTAAGCCTGCTGCAGAGGAGCCGACTTATGTGAGGGTGGATGAGGCTGGCGAATACCGGATCTTCGTGCATATTATGTCTACGGAGAGCAAGCTGGCGCAAAGCGCCTGTAATGTAACAATGAACGGCCGGCAGCTGGTGACCATCCAGACTAACGGTACGGAAGGCAAGTGGGTGAACCAGAAGCTTGCGAAGGTTGCGCTAGGCGCAGGTGTTTATGAGATGAAGCTGGACTTTATTAAGCCGGGACTGCAGATCGAATGGATGGAGTTCAGGAAGGTATAAGATTATCTGGCGGAGGCCCGTCTCATTTTGAGAAGGCTTCTAAGAAGGATTATAGAATTCTAAAGGAACCCCTCTATTCTGGTTAACTCCGGATTTAGAGGGGTTTCCATCCAGACTTGCGAAGGGGCTGTAGAATCATCAAAGCGAAGGCTTGCCCTTTGTAGATGTACATAATATTGGAATATAAGGCTGCGCGGTTTAGCCGTTTTTTATCTACATTTTTGCATGAGACAGCCGATAAATTAAGTATGATAAACTTAATAGGAAAAAGCCTGGTGGCCGTTGTTATATATGTGCTGGTTTGTTACCTAAAAATCAGATTCTTCTACACTTTCACTTACTTATTGCATTTCTTGCTCGATCTCCTAGCTATCTTGTTTACCTGCTTGTTTGTAAAGCCGACCTACATCCGACAGTTCCAGAAGCACAGGAGACAGTTTATTCAGTTTGTAGTCCTGGTTACGTTTATGCTGGCCGTGTTATGGAATGTTGAGAGTACTTATCTCTTTGCCGAGAGTTTCAGTATTGAGTTATATCTGTTTCCGATAATAATTTCTTCCCTGTTCCTTACTATGGCTTCGGGAATCACGATAACAGCCGCTGCTTCACTTATCCATGTCTTGGTCAACATAATAATTCTCGGATACCGGACTGAGTTTATTGTTACAGGCCTCTTGATCTTCGTAACCTTCGGACTGATGGTTGTTATAACCATGCAGGCTATCAAGCAGCGGGATGCGATTTTTAACAAACGGAATCTGCTGGTTCAGGAATCCAACTCGATGGTGATGGGTATGGACAGTGCTGGCAGGATTGATTTATGTAACAAGAGAATGCTGGATGTGCTGAACCTGGAGGGGAAGTCAGTCTTTGACCAATATTTCTGGCAGGTGGAGCAGATCGTGGAGAATAAGGATGCCTTGAAAGTCTTCCACGTGCTGCGTGATGGAACGGAGCATAAGAACGAAGAGCTGGAACTGCTGGTGGATGGGGAGGAACGATACTACATCCTGGACTCCTATACGATTCAAGATGACGGCTTGCTCAGTGGAAGAATGGTTGTGTTAAGGGATATAACCGAGCGCAAGGAGATGGAACGGCAGCTTAGAGAGCTGTCGGTTACCGATGAATTAACCCGGCTTCATAACCGGCGGTATTTTGATATAAAATTCAGGGAAGAGACGATTCGGTCCGAACGGTTCGCTCATCCGCTGTCCCTAGTGTTGATTGACTTGGATCATTTCAAACAAGTAAATGATACACATGGTCACCTGGCAGGCGATATGGTTCTTAAACAAGTGGCCGCTGCCATCCAACAGGAGGTTAGACAAACGGACTACTGTGCACGGTTCGGCGGGGAAGAATTTGCGCTCCTGCTGCCGGAAACGGACGAGGACGGGGCAGTAGATGTCGCGGAGCGTATTTCGCAGCGGATAAAAGCACTTGATTTTGGTTCTTTCAGCGTTACGGCATCCTTTGGGATTATGACGCAATCCTCCGACTTCGATATTCAACCTATGATAGAACAAGCCGATCAGGCGCTTTATCAAGCGAAGGATAATGGCAGGGACCAGATTTGCGTAGCCAGATCATAGCTGTCTTGAATTGAATGTGCTAATAGCGATAGAAAACACGGGTAGTGGCCCGTGTTTTTCTATTTTCTGCTGCTAACAATCCAAGCAGAAGTGACGCCTGCCTGTGTCATACATGATGGACAAAAGATACTTCTCTGGGCGGGGCAGTAGAACTCCGGATAACAAGCCGAGGTTCGTACACAATCGTCCCTTCCTGGCTGCTTCGGCCTTCGACAGCGCCGACAATCCACCGGGCTGCTTCGAGTCCCATTTCCGACTTGGGATGGGTAACGGAAGTTAGCTTGACCTCTGTCGCTTCAGCGAGGATGGAATCGTCATAACCGGTGATGGAGACGTCTTCCGGTACCCGCAGACCCCGATTTCGCAGCATATCCAGTACAAGCAGAGCAATCTGGTCATTATAACAGACAATACCGGTAGGCATTTCAACGGGCGACAGGAAGATGGACTCCAGCTTATCCAGAACACTGATATCCTGCTCCTCCGTAGTGTAGGAAACAATCATGCCGGGGAAGAAGGCAGCCTGGTTTTCCCGCAGGGCGCGGATAAATCCTTTCATGCGATAGATGCCCTGAAGGTCATCGGTCTTGAAGATTCCGATGATCTGCCTATGACCCAGCTTCAGCAGGTGATCAGCGGCCAGACGCCCGCCTATTTCATCATCCACAATCATGAAGGGCGGCATTAACTGCGGATAGTATTGATTTATCATCAAATAAGGAACCCTGCGCTGCTCGAGCTCGAGGTAGTAATTGACGTTGGGATTGTAGCTGCTGCTCTTGGTAGGTTCTACAATCAGTCCAGAGATGTTCCGGCTCAGCATGGATTGCAGACACTGCTGTTCTTTTTCAACATCATTATCCGTACAAGCAAGTGTTAGAGAATAGCCCTTGGCTGCTAAATAAGATTCGATTCCCTTAATAATAGAGGGGAAAATATAGTCTGATATATAGGTAGTCATCACTCCAATCGTTTTTAGGGAAGCGGCGGGCGGCGGAGGGAAAGGCTGTCCGGTTGGCTCCTGAAACGGCTCCTCGGGTCTGAAAGAACAGAAGGTGCCGGCACCCTGCTCCCTGTATAGCCATCCTTCATGCACCAGATCCCCTACAGCTTGCCGGATCGTGTGTCTGCTGACTCCGAATAACCGCACCAGTTCATGCTCGGAATATATCTTATCCCCAGGCTTTACCTTCCCGTCTCTTATCCAGCTTGTTATCTGCTCCTTAACCAGCATATACTTTGTCTTTTGTATCATGCTACCACCATTTCTATTGATAATGGTAAAAATCTTAAGCGTTTTCAAATAGGTTCAGAATGATGCTCACACTCGCTCCCAAACACTTGTACGTACAATAAACAGCACCTAAAACTACTGCATCAAAAAAGATAGCACACTCCCACTTAATTTACAAATGTAAGCGCATTACTTCCAAATTCGTCCGTACATTAACCAGAATTTTATAACAAAATGGTTGACATGTACGAACAACTATATTAGTATTTGGGTACATAGAATACGCTTTCAATCCTTTTAAAGGAAATGTTCAGAAGAGGGGTAGAGAAGATTCCCGCATTATATTAGGACAAATTCCCGTAAGGGATAGGGTTTAACTAAGAGGGGGGATGTTGTCACCATAGCGGCATGTCCGTACATCTAGAGTATGCAAAATCGTTGGACAGGTAACTACAAGGCAAGTTTATTTATTATCCAAAGTGGTTGCGTTTACAAAAGACTTTCATACCAGTCAGCATGTGTGTGTTAAGCCGATATGTCCATTTACTCACAATCACATAACAGGAGGAAAACATAATGAAGAAAAAGTTGGCATTGCCATTGGCGCTCGTCTTTTTGGCAGTAGCAGTACTGTCGGGTTGCAGCGGCGAAGACAAGAATACGATTACGTTCTGGACACCGCTCACCGGTGAGGATGGCGCTTATATGAACCAGCTGGTTGAGAATTATAATGCGACTAATCCTGAATTCAAAGTTAAGCATATCGTTACAGCGGACATGTACACGAAGCTGTCCACTGTACTCAATACAGGCAAGGGCGTACCTGATCTTGCAATCATCCACGCAGACCGTGTACCGGGTTATGTTGAACAAGGACTGCTGGAAGAGATGACAACTATACTGGCCGCTCAGCCAGAAATCAAAGAAGAGAACTACCTGCCGCAAGCTTGGGCGACGGGCACGGTAGACGGAACTCAATATACGGTTCCTCTTGATATTCACAGTAACGTGATGTACTACAACAAGGACCTGCTCGCTAAATACGGCGCTGAGTCGTTCCTGGATGACAATGTTGTAACGATCGATGAAATGCTGTCGCTTAAAGGCAAGCTGGAAACCGGCCATTATGTAGTGAACGATGCTCTGATTGGTTGGGTTATCCTGGCTCAAATTCAGAACCTCGGCGGTGACATTCAGGAGAACGGTAAGCCTGCTGTCAACACACCGGTTATGAAGCAAGCTTTTGAGGAAATTAAGAAGGTCGCTGACGCTGGCCTGATGACACCGTTTGGCGAAGATGGATTCCTGCAGTTCCAATCCGGCAATGTATTGTTCTCGACTGACGGTACGTGGAGCTCCACGGCACACGCCAGCGTAGAAGGCTTGAACTTCGGTGTAACCAATGTCTACTCTGCAACGCCTGAGAAGTACACGAACAGAGCTTCCTCCCACTTGTTCGCCATGCTGACGAATAAAGACAGATCGGATGAGAAGGAAGCTGGCATTGGTAACTTCTTGGAGTTCATCCGCCAGAATTCTCTTGAATGGGCTAAAGCGGGTCAGATCGTAGCAAGTAAAGAAGTTATTGAAAGTCCAGAGTATAAGGAATACATGCAGTCTTTCTTCACATCGAACGAAGAGCAGATCAAGTCCCTTTACATCTATACCTATGAGCATTATCCATATATCCAGGAAGCCATTGACCAGAATGCGGCAGACCTTGTCCGCGGCAACGTAGATATGGATGAGACGTTAGCCAAAATGCAGAAGCAGGTTGAGGATAAGATCGCTCAAGGCAGCAGCGGCGCCCAATAGAGAAAGCAAACCATTGTGAAAAGTAATGTGTCCTTAGCGGCACATTACTTTTCCGACATTATTGTTCATGAGGGAGGATTGCATGGCTATGAAGAGAAAATTAATGCCTGCTTTCTTTGTGGGACCGCATCTTATCTTGTTCATTGTCTTTGTTCTCATACCAACGGTATACGGTATTTATGCCTCGTTTACACAGTGGAACCTGAATAGCGATCCGGTCTGGACAGGTTTGGATAATTACAGGACAATCCTGTTTGACAGCGAGTCAACCTTCTACCGCCAATTCTGGAATGGCTTGAAGAATACGCTGTTGTTCGTTGCATTGAGCGTTCCTTTGCTGATTATTATTCCATTGATGGTTGCAGTCGCGCTCGAGCATAAGAAGGTTAAGATGAAAGGCACGATTCAGGCGATCATTTATGTCCCGGGACTTATTTCAATATCAGCTGCAGCCCTGATTTGGTCCCTGATTTTCAACAAACAGCTAGGCGTCAGCAGCAACGTCTTCGGATCGGATGCGGTCTGGTCCACCACCCAGCCTTATGCCTGGATGATCATCATTATCCTGACGATCTGGGGCGGCGTGGGCGGCAATATGATTATCTACCGCGCTTCGATTAACGGCGTGTCCAAGGATCTCTATGAAGCCGGAGACATTGATGGTGCCGGACCGATCCGTAAGTTCTTCAGCATTACGCTTCCGTCTATCCGTTTTCCGCTTATTTACACATTTGTTATGACGACTGCCGGGGCCTTTAACGTATTCGGCCAGCCGCTGATGCTGACCGATGGCGGTCCGCGCGAGAGTACAACCGTTCTGATGATGTACATTCGTCAGTTAGCCTTTGGCCACGGGGATTCTATCGCCGGTATGGCATCTGCGATGGCGGTTCTGCTCGGGGTGGTTATCCTGGTAATCTCGGCGCTCCAGTATTACGTTATGAACCGCAACGCTAACTAAGCATAACAATTAAGAAGTTCAGGAATTAAGGAAACGGAAAAGGCAGGTGTAGCGAAATGTCAAAAAATATGACGATATCAAAATATATATCTTACCTATTTTTGATCTCTATTTGTGCAGCTTGGGCCATCCCTGTTATATTTGGTCTGACAACGTCATTCCGTTCACAGACAGAGGTCATCAACTCCGGTTTTAGACTGCTGCCGCTTGAATGGATCATGGATAACTACAGGGCCATTCTCGACAATACGTCAACAGCGCCGATTGTACGCTGGCTTGGTAACTCGCTATATATAGCGATACTCCATACCTTCTTCGTTGTCGTGGTAATCTCGCTCACAGGATATGGTTATTCCCGCATGAAGTTTAGAGGAAGAGACACGATGTTTTTCGTGCTGCTTGGCATCTCCTTCTTCCCGCCGGTCGTTAACCTGATCCCTTCCTACAAAATCATCGACGCGCTTGGATGGGTGAATACGTCATGGGCTATGATTGTACCCGGTCTCGCCGGAATGGGTAATATCTTCCTCGTCAGGCAGTTCATGCTTGGTATTCCGCACGAGCTGGATGAGTCTGCGCGTGTAGACGGCGCCGGAGATTTCAGGATTTACTTCTCCATTATTTTGCCGCTGATGAAGCCGGTGCTGATCGTATGTGCCCTGTTCTCATTCGTTGGCTCCTGGAATGACTTCCTCTGGCCGGTTATCGTATATACGGATGTAGATAAGATGCCGATTACAGCGGGGCTGCTTCTGCTTCAGGATATTTACGGCAACTACCGGATGATCGGTCAGCTGATGGGCTCGGCAATGCTGGCTATTATTCCGACGCTGCTGCTCTTCTTCTTCGCACAGAAATACTTCATCCAGTCCATCAACCTGAACTCGGGTATCAAGGGCTAGGAAAATTTGTTCATGTCCATAATTTTAATAGCATCACATCTATCTATGGAGGTGTAAGGAAACGATGACTAATCAGGTTATTGTGAATACGGATATTCGTAAAGGTGTAATTAACAAGAATATTTATGGTCATTTCGCTGAGCATCTGGGCAGATGTATCTATGAAGGGATCTGGGTAGGCGAAGATTCCTCCATTCCGAACACAAAGGGAATCCGTAATGATGTCCTGGAAGCCTTGAAGCAGATCAAGGTGCCGGTTCTTCGCTGGCCGGGCGGCTGCTTTGCCGATGAGTACCACTGGAAGGACGGCGTTGGACCAAGAGAGAGCCGCAAGCGTATGGTGAATACGCATTGGGGCGGCGTAGTGGAGAATAATCATTTTGGTACGCATGAGTTCATGCTGCTCTGCGAGCTGCTGGAATGCGAGCCTTATATTTGCGGCAACGTAGGCAGCGGGACAGTACAGGAAATGTCCGAGTGGGTTGAATATATGACCTTCGAAGGCGAATCTCCTATGGCCAACTGGCGCCGTGAGAACGGCCGTGACGAGCCTTGGAAGCTGAAATACTTCGGTGTTGGCAATGAGAACTGGGGCTGCGGCGGCAATATGCGTCCGGAATATTATGCGGATCTCTACCGCCGTTTCCAAACCTATGTCCGTAATTACGGCGATAACAAGATCTATAAGATTGCCGGCGGCGCCAACATTGATGACTACAACTGGACGGAAGTGCTGATGAAGAATGCCGGCGGTCTGATGGATGGCCTCAGCCTTCATTATTATACGATTCCAGGTGACTTCTGGCTTGGTAAAGGCTCGGCGGTGGACTTCCCTGAGGATGAGTGGTTCATCACGATGAAGAAGGCCCTGCATATGGATGAGCTGATTCGCAAGCACGGAACCATCATGGATAAGTACGATCCAGACAAGCGGGTCGGCATGATTATCGATGAGTGGGGTACCTGGTTTGATGTCGAGCCTGGCACGAACCCTGGCTTCCTGTACCAGCAGAACACGATCCGTGACGCCCTGGTGGCGGGTCTGCACTTCAATATTTTCCATAACCATAGCGACCGTGTTCAGATGACGAACATTGCACAGACCGTCAACGTGCTGCAGGCGATGATTCTGACCGAAGGGGAGAAGATGATTCTTACTCCGACGTATCATGTGTTCGATATGTTCAAGGTTCACCAGGATGCGGAGCTGCTCGCGGTTGATTCCACGTTCGGCACGTATGAGCTGAATGGCGAGAAGCTGCCTCAGGTGACCGTATCGGCATCCAAGGATGCCAGCGGCAAGGTACACATCAGCCTGTGTAACATTGACCATCAGAATGGAGCGGTACTCGACCTGGATCTTCGCGGCATCAATGCGGCCGATACGAAGGTTTCCGGCACGATTATTACGGCTGATACGATGAATGCCCATAACACCTTCGAGCAGCCGGATGTTGTTAAGCCTGCTGCGTTCGACGGAGTTACGGTACAGGGCAATAAGCTGGCCATTAAGCTTCCCGCGATGTCCGTTGTGACGATTGCAGTTGAATAGTAAGTGAAGTTAAGCCCGATCATGCGATCGGGCTTTCCCTTATTAAGGGGCGCCTATCTGTTGCGTCTGTTATATGATTTGGGTATACTACCCAAGACTCGGAACTGAAGCATTCGCCGATACGGCTGTACGCTCTATACAACAGAGAGAGGGTGTGGGGGAATGAGCATAGATCATCTGGCAGCGCAGCTTCTTAACCAGTTGAATCTGGTTAGAGAAAAGCCATACCTGCCCCATTGGGGGCCAATATATGGCCTATTATACGAGATCAGGCGACTGGCCAGATTAACAAAGCAGAACGTTACAATTTACGCCATCAACAGGCAGGCCTGTGTGAAATATCATTACGGCAAAGATCAATACGCAGTTGAGATGCCTGAGGTGAACATTTTTCTGCGGGACACGGAGCTTACAGATGCGCTTATAGCCGGTAGTTTCCACCCCCAAGGCAGCCGGGCTGGACGTTAGAGCTGCCTGCCTTATATTCCCTTCACAATGATCGCCGAGTCTTCGCTCATTGTGCTGGCCTATGCTTGGTCTTAAGACCATGAAAGGTGGTAGCCAGCGAATGAAGAAGAAGGACGGACGCTGCTGTCAATCGTGCAGCATGCCTGGCGGGTACAGACCATGTGGTACAGCAAAGGCGGGCAGCAGCAAGACAGAACGGCAGCAGCAGTCTGAACAGGCGTATCTGAATAAGAAATACGATCACTTCGACTCCCGTCTATTGTTCCGCAGGGGTTACACGAGGTACACGTGGCTGTAGCCTGCCAAGAGGCTGCCGCCAAAGCGCAAGGAAGTTTCACCCTACAAAAGCAGAGTGTTTCCTGCCTCCGATTCGCTATAATAACGCCAATCGTACCTCAGGAGGTGGGGAATACCCCTTGGAAGCTAATAATTTTGTACAAGGCCCTTATGCCACGCTTCATCCCTTCACTTATATGTCAGGCTTCTCTTCCATGACTGAGCAGGACTTTCACGCTTACAATACGTATTTGACCCGGGGAGAAGGTGTCTGGGTGTATGACAATAACGACAACCGTTACTTTTATGCCACGACTGCCGTTCCTTCGGTGGGCCTCGGCAACCGGTATGTCATCCACCGTATGATGGAGCAATATCATACCTTGCACTTTGCTTCGACCTGCGGACAGACCCATCCTCTCATAGAAAGGCTGTCCCAGAAACTGCTTGCACTATGCGGGAGCTCCTTTGGCCAAGTGTTCTACAGCAATGACGGTTCGGGAGCAATAGAGACCGCGATGCGTCTTGCCCGCCAATATTTCTTGTCAATAGGTGAGAAAAAGCGGATTAAATTTATCAGCCTGGAGGGCAGCTACCACGGAACGACATTTGGCAGCGGCTCTGTCACGCATATGGGCATCGCAGAATCATTCGGGCCAGGCATGCCGGGATGTTACGCGGTGCCCGCTCCTGTCGGATACCGGCCGCCTATAAGCGGGACACCTGAACAGGTGGCTAAATTTTGCCTGGATATGCTGGAGGAGACAATCTTTGAGAATGGCCCGGATGAAATTGCGGCTATTCTCATCGAGCCTATTCAAGGCGTTAATGGCGTGGTGGAAATATCACCGGATTATATCCGTCAGGTGAGGGAACTGGCCGACCGGTACGGAATTCTCCTCATCATGGATGAGGTAGCGACGGGGATTGGCCGGACGGGCAGCTGGACCTTATCCCGGCAGCTGGGCGTGGAGCCTGACCTGTTAGCTGTTTCCAAAGGATTGACAGGCGGCTACTTTCCAATGGGTGCAACCCTGATCTCGGAAGGGGTGGCTGCAGGGCTGTTTAATAACGGAGGAGTCTTTCTGCACGGCTCCACACAGAGCGGACATCCCGTAGGATGTGCGGCTGCGCTGGCTGTACTCAGCTTCCTGGAAGACAACCAGCTAGTGGAACAGGTGGAGAACAAAGGCGAGTATATTATCGACAGACTGGAGCAAGGGCTGTCGGATCACGCTCATGTGGGAGATATACGGGGCCGTGGCTTGATGATCGCCATCGAGTTTGTCTCGGACAGGTCCAGCAAGGAAGGCGTGGATTATGGGTTCGGGCAGAATCTGTCGGCGGCTCTCCGCTGCCAGGGAGTGCTGGGTAACTGGTTTAACAGCACGCTAATCCTATATCCGCCGTTAACAGCAGAACGGGAAGAGCTGGACTTTATGATTGACGGTATCATTCGCGCCGTTAAAGGTGGCGGTTCCCGTCCTGCAGCGGCCGGATCATAACCATGGTCATTTCAAATCTGGAGTTTCAGGGGTTTGACGAACTAAATGCAGTCTTGGCTGACGCTTATACGCCGATGATGAACGCCTTGTGGCATGTTATGGCGACCGGCGATGAGTGGTGGGCGGAGGAGCATACACGTTGCGAGCAGCAGGTATACGAGCTGCTCTCCTCCACTGAAATACAAGCCTTCCTGAATAGAAGGGAGCGCCTGCCGGCCGGCGGACAGGATGCACGCCAGATCACCCTGCTGCGTAATGAGCTGCTGGAGCATCAAGGCCAAGCGAATGAGCAGCACCACCTGCTGGAGCTATGGAATAAGCTGCATTACCGGATCGCCACGCACCGGGCTTCGTTAGAGGGGAAGCTGTTCTCGAATGTTGAGCTTACAGCTTTGCTGCAAACGGAGAGGGAACAAGAACCACGAGAGAGGATCTGGGAGGCCGGTATGCAGCTGGGCGGGAAGCTGGCTCCTGATTTGCTGAATTTGGTGAAGCTTCGAAACCAGGTGGCGGTCAACCAGGGCTATGACAATTACTTTGTCATGAAGCTGGCTGCTCAAGAAGTCACCTTAGCACAGCTGAACCATTGTATAGATAGCATCAAGTCCGGGCTGGATCAGACCTACAGAAGCTTAAAGGAAGAGCTTGATGAGGGTATAAGCGAATCATTTGGGATAGAGCCGGGTCAGCTGCGTCCCTGGCATTATAACACCTTGATGCTGCAAGGCTATCCCGCACCCTCTACTGCAGGGGTGTGGGAGCCTTCGGTCATTCTTCCGAAGCTGGCAGACTGGCTCGCATTAAGGGGGGTGAAGACGGACTTTCTCACGAAAGCCGATCTGCTGGGGAGGATGGGCAAGAGCCAGGCTAACTGCTGCCTCAATATTAACCGGGGTCAGGATATACGGGTAATGTGCAGCTTGTCCAAGGACTGGAGAGGTCTGCAGGTTCTGCTTCATGAGACAGGACATGCCTTGTATGAGCAAGGGCTTGACCCTTCCCTTCCATTCCTGCTCCGGCAGCCGGCTCATACCTTCCTTAGCGAGGCGACGGCTCTATTGTTTGAACGGTTAACCGTTGATCCAGAATGGCTGGGCGAAATGGGATTCGTGATGCCGGATCAGTGTAACGGGGAGAGGAAGAATTGGCTGCGGAAGCATCTCTTAATGAAATTGTATGCTACCCTGGCCGTAGTTGAGTTTGAGAAGGAACTATACCATAATCCCGATGGCCGTCTGAATGAACAGTGGTGGGATATTGTGGGGAATACACAGTTGATCCACCGCCCGGACAGATGGGATTACCCGTACTGGGCGGCTAAGGAACATCTAACCACGCTGCCGGTCTATTACTATAACTATCTTTGGGGCGAGGTGGCCGCTTCGCAAATCCAGCACGCCTTATTCTTCAAATATGGAGCAGTGGCCAACCAGGCTTCCCTGGATTGGCTGGATGATAAGCTCTTTAAGCCGGGAGCGTCAGCAGGGTGGCAGGAACTCCTTAGGGCTTGTACGGGAGCTCCAATGGATACTTCATGTTTAATAGATGAGTTGAAGTCGGATTAGGAGGGATAGGGTTGGCCAAAATGCATATTTTCAAAAGGACGGTAGTTCCGCGTCCTCAGAAAGAACGGCTGTCTCCAAACAGTGAGGTGAAGACATACTATCTGTCGGCGGAGGAGCTGGAGTATTACCGTTCGCTCCCCAAGCAGGACCAACCGCGTATCATTATCCCGGGAAGGTATATATAAGATTCTCGTATAAGCATTACTTGGCCCAGATCCCTCCGGCGGATTTGGACAGGTAATGTTTTCTTTATGTCAGAAGCATTTAGATGCTATAATAAGGGAACACATGTTCCTGTAATGAGCAATTAACTCCTATTCTTGCACAATAGATACAGATCATAAAAAGATATCCATTGGTACCATTAACTTACCTGGAACAACAACTGGGAGGTAAGCTAAATGGATGTGTTGCTGGTTATCAGTCATGAATTAAAGGAAGACGAGCATCGCCGTGTCCAACAGATGTTTGCCAACATGAATATTTTAGCTGAGCACAACTTCGCTGCCGTATCCCGGCATATCCGGACGAATTCCTACAAGTTTATTGTCCTGCTAAGCTTTGAGGATACACTGCCTCCATCCTGGAAAGTTGAAGATTTGAAGCTTGAAACCCCTGTAATGATTTTATTGAAGGTTAATAAGCTGGATTTATTCGTGTTCTACTCCTTTCTTGACTCTGTCGGGCTGTTGTCCAAATCTTCAGCTGAAGCGGCAGACAAGCAGCAGCCGCCACCATTGTTGTACAAATCGATTGAGTACATTGAGGAAAACCTGTGTGAAAATGAATTGTGCCTTGAAACGGTTGCCGCGAGTATTTTTGTCAGCCGCTGCCACTACAGCCGAATGTTCAAGGAGCATTTTGGCATCGGATTTAAGGAATACATTATGAATAAGCGGGTACAGAAGGCGAAGGTCATGCTGCAGGAAGGAATTCCGGTTACGGATGTATGCTATGCGGTTGGCTATGGAGATCTGACGCATTTTGGCCGGGTCTTTAAACGGCTGGTAGGGGAGAGGCCATCCGACTATCGCAGAAAGAATGCCCGCCACGGTTCCCATACAGCATAAGAGGGGGATGATTGTGAAGACGAGATATTTTAACTATGTCGAGATATCGGAAGATGCCGTGTCGGTGACCAAGACAAGCGACCATCCAAGCAAGCTGATCGATGAAATCGTCTGGTACCTGGACTTGCCGGAGGATCTTAAGACATATACGCCCCTGCTGCAATCCTTCTCACTTGGCAAACCGCGCGCCTATTTGACACTTGATTACGTGCCGGGAGGTACGCTTGGGGAGTCATTAATTCAAGGCAGCCGGACCCGGCATGAATGGAGCGGAATTCTTGAAAGCTTGCGTCTTGTACTGGGCAGTTTCGCAGCGTATACCGGCAGTCTGTCAAGGCTTCATCTGTATACGATGTACATAGGCAAGACGCATCAGCGGCTTAATACTTTTCTTCTGCAGAGCGAATGGGCCAGGGAAGCGCATAAACAGGGCTACTATTATCTGAATGGCAGACCGGTGATGAGCCCCACTGTCATGCTGCAAAAAGGTATGAAGGAGCTGATAAAGCTTCTGGACAATCCTGAGATTACAGTTATGCATGGTGATTTCTGTTTGTCCAATCTCTTTTATTCGGCTGAATCAGGCAGTGTTAAGGCTATCGATCCAAGAGGCCGGTTTGGTATTCAAACCATCTATGGTGACCATCGCTACGATTGGGCCAAGCTGCGCCATAGCTTAACAGGCTACGAGCATATTGTCAGGGGCCGGTACGAGGCAGCCATCCACCCGGGTTCCATTGAACTGAAGATGAAGCAGGATCCTGACATAACGTGGATGCGAAATCTGCTGGACAGCTGGATGCCGCCGCAACGTCTGCGGTCCGTGCGTGTAATTGAAGCCCTGCTGTTCCTGTCCATGCTTCCCCTCCACAAGGAAGATCACATGCGGCAGCTTGCTTTGTTCGCGATTGGAACCGAGCTCTTGGAAGAAATATTGGAGGGGTAGGGGGAGACTAATGCGTATTGTAGTTGATTTGGATGGTACGCTGTGCGGGTTAAAGCAAGGGGAACAGACTTATGCCGACGTGCTTCCGCTTGAGGGGGCTGTTGAAGCGATGCAGAAGCTAAAGGCGGAAGGGCACACGGTAATTATCCATACTGCGCGCAATATGAGGACAGCCGGAGGCAATGTAGGAAGAGTTATCGCTAATGTTGGCCAAATCACACAGCAGTGGCTGGAACGCTTCAATATACCGTACGACGAGCTGGTATTCGGTAAACCTTACGGCGATATCTACATTGACGATCTTGCTCATCAATTTAACGGGTGGGAGCATGCATTAACGGCTGTTCAGCGAAAAGGCGATGAAGCATGAATATCGTTATCCCCTTGGCCGGAGAAGGCAGACGGTTTCGCGAGGCAGGATTTCATGTTCCGAAGATGCTGATTGAAGTGATGGGCCGTCCCATGCTGTACTGGGCGCTCGACAGCTTGCTCCCCTTTTTTCAGGGTCAGCATTTCATTTTTGTCGTACAGCAGGCTCATCTCACGCATACTGATCTGGAGCAGGTGATTTACCGCCGCTGCCCGGGAGCAGCAGTCGTTGCTATTGACCGCATGACCCGCGGACAGGCGGAGAGTGTATGGGAAGCGCGCTCGGTTATGTGCCAATCAGACCCTCTTCTTATTTTTAATGGCGATACGTATGTGGGAACGGATATTGGGAGGACTCTATCGGGGGATTTAGCCAGACTCGATGGTCTAATTAATGTATTTGCATCATCAGATCATTCTTTCAGTTATGTAGAGCTTTATGCTAATGAATTGGTCCGGTCGGTCAGGGAGAAGAGGGTTATTTCCCCTTGGGCCACGTCCGGACTTTATTATTTCCGCTCGGCTGCTGAATACCTCCAGCTTGTATCGCAAGCAGTGGAAGAGGAGGTACCGGTAGAAGCAGGAGAATGGTATGTATCTGAGATTTACAACCGATTAATTAGGGCTGGGGGACAGGTCGGCATAGACAAGGCTCTATTCTGTCACCCGCTTGGCACACCGTTGCAGATGAATACCTTTATTAATCTACAGAAGAGTCAGGGGGGAATGCCTTGAGGCGTATTTTCTTTGGACTGAGTGGAGGCCTGGGGCCGGTTCTCCGCACCCTGCCGATTGCAGAACAGCACCGGCAGGCCGGTGATACCGTGTCGTTCAGCATTTATGATCAGCAGGCGGCACGGTATCTGGAGAACAATGGCTACCGGCATGTGGCGGATCAAGACCCCACTGTGCCCAATCCGGGCTTGCTTGTCTCGAGGGGCTCCACCTTTTATCATCTGGATCACTATTATGCCGGTCTTGGGCTTGCTGACTATACATTCGTCCGTTCGTGGATTCTGAGCCGTATTGCCATGTTAAAGTCAATTGCTCCCCATTTGGTTTATGCCGATTTAAGTCCCCATACTATTATAGCCGCGCGTTACCTGGGCATTCCTGTTGTCAGTCTTACACAGGCCTGCTTCCATCCTGCCGGTCTTCCCCTTCATTACTGGAGTCGGCCTCCGCGCAACGTATCTAGAGTAACGCCCGTTGTCAACCGGGTGCTTCAGGAACTCGGACTGAGCCCTGTCAGCCGCATGGAAGAGCTCACCACCGGCGATATAACAGTTGTCCCCAGCATCCCGGAGCTTGACCCTATTAGAGGTGAAGCTGTTCACTATGTAGGCCCAATAGGGGAAGAGCAGAAGGTTAACCCGGCAACCCGTGAGTTTGCTGACCTCTCACCGGATGTGCTGGTATATGCAGGGAGGGTATCCGATACGGCTGGCGATTCCGGTCTGCGGCTAGTCAGGATTGTGCAGGAGGCATTCCGGGGCAAGCCGGAGCGTGTTGCCATCGTGTACTCGGGCAAGCTTCCGGTGCAGGAGGCCAGGACTATGCCCTCTTCAATTGTCCGGGTCGAGCGCTTCCATCCCGGCTGGCTTTCCAAAGCCAAGTTGTATATCCACCACGGCGGCCATGGAAGCTGTCTGTCTTCGATGCTCCATGCGGTTCCCTCCCTCATCGTTCCCACTCATTCCGAGAGAGAATATAATGCGCGTAATCTATGGAAGCAGGGCGGTTGTGAGTATGTGCTGCCGGATACCTGTACGTCGGGGCATTTTTACGAGCTGGCGAGATATGTTATGGAGGATGAATATAGACGTAACCTGGAGATGCTGCGTGAGTCTATCAGGGGGCGCGCTTATGGCGGAGCCAAGCATGCTTATCGGCTGGGAAGGTCCTTAATAAGGCTGGAGGCGGGTGGAATGAGGTGATTCACGGAGTTGGCATTGATCTTCAGTCTATTACCCAGATAAGAGAGATGATTGAGCGGCACCCTCCACTTTCCTTAGCGAAGATCTTCACGGAGCATGAAAGGAATTACTGCAACGGCTTCCGTAGCCCTGAACAGCATTATGCGGCCCGTTGGGCTGTCAAGGAGGCATTTCTTAAAGCAGCATCCGCAGGCTTGAGCGGCGGATACCGATTAATTGATGTGGAGACGGTGAATGAGAAATCAGGGCAGCCGCGTGTTGTGCTGCATGGTAAGGCGCGGGAGGATTACCCGCTCAGCCAGTGGAGCATTTGGGTAAGTATTTCTCACTCCGGTGACTACTCAATTGCCCAGATTGTGCTAGAACTAAAGGATGAAACGGAGAAGGTAATAAAAAACGAATAACGCAGAAGGAAACGCAGGGCGCCATAAATTGCATGGTGAGATAATAAAGATGTCCCCGGGAGACAATCCACCAATTAGGAGGCATAACATGAAGTTATTGTCCGCAAAGCAAGTGCAAATGACGCTGCCAAGCTCGAACAGCAAGACGTATCTGGAACTGATGGATGGCCGTTCTGAGGAACTGCAATTCACACAGGTAAACCCGACGAAGTTTACCGTTAACGATTCGGAATTCAGCCTGAAGTCCGGTGTAACCGTTGACCTCGAGATCGAGAACGTAGAGCTTGTTGCCACGTCGGAAGTGCTGTGGCCAGGACAGCAAGTCCGGGTTCGCGGCGGTGTAAACGGTCAAGGCCAGCCTATTAAAGCGTCTGCTGCTGTACCGGTAGGCAAGAAAATGGCGGACGGCGTTCAAGCTGAGTCCTTCCTCTACTGGGTTATCGAGACGCCTGAGGGCACCTTCCACAATAACCAGCCAATCCACATGAAGGGCCGGATTACCGGACTTCCTCCACGCAATGCCACGTTCCACTCCGAAGGCACAATTGCCATCTATGACGAGAAGGAAGACCAAGTTGGCACGCTGTACGGCTGCCTGCAGTCCAACTAATCCTCATTTACCATCCCCGTTTTAAGTAACCCCGCAAGACCCAAAGAGACCATCCCCTGGTCTCTTTGGTTTATTCCCAGCCAATCTGAGGTGTGAGCATGTATGATGTAGCAATTGTGGGCGCGCGCTGCGGAGGTGCGGCTTTGGCTGCCTTCCTGGGCAGGCTGAACCACCGAGTGCTGCTAATTGACCGCTTTACCCGTCCTGGAGCGACTCTATCTACCCATATCATCGGGGAGACAGATGTTTATGAACGGCTCGGGATCAGGGATAAGATGGAGAGTGCGGGTGCGCCAGCTATCACACGTATGCGGGTAGACCTCAACGGTACCGTATTTGAGTCGGACCTGACAGTAACTACAAGAGTAATCGGCCTAAGAAGAGAACTGCTTGATCCAATGCTTCTTCAAGCGGCTGCCGGTCCCCGTGTAACCGTACAGTTAGAGAGAACTGCCCGTCGGGTGATACTTGTGAATGGACGGGCCGCAGGCCTTGTGCTCAGTGACCGCAGGGGCCATGAGGAGACGGTTAAGGCCAGGGTAGTTGTGGGAGCGGACGGCCGGGAATCGACGATTGCAGGCCTGGTTAACGCCGGTGTGGAGATGAGTGAAGATTACTCGCACGGCGTACTGTATGTCTATGCTGAGAATATTGGACCACAGGCAGTACCGGCGCTGGAGTGGTACTGGCATGATGGTTCGGTTGTCCTTGTTAATCCGATTGACAGCTCTCGCCATTGTATTGCAGCCATGCTGCCAAAAGCGAAGATTCAGGCGTGGGGCTCCAAGCTGCTGCCGAATCTGATGGGGTGGCTGATGCAGATTCGTATGCTGGCTCCACGCCTTTCACATATACGGGTTGTTGGCCCCGTTAGGGGAACGCCTCATATTCAAGGCTATATAAGAGAGTGTTTTGGCCCAGGCTGGGCCCTGGTCGGTGATGCCTGTGCCAACCTGCACCCGGTGGCAGGTGTCGGGATTGATAATGCGGTTTGCGGTGCGGAGTACCTGGCTAAATCCTTGAACCGGTATTTATCAGGTGAGGCTTTATGGGAGGATGCTCTGCAGGAGTATGCCGCTCAAGTAAAAGAGAGAGTCCTCCCGCAATATGAAGCGGCATTGAAGACATTGGCCCGGGCTTCCGTAGCTGTCCCTTCTGAAGAAGAACATTATTTGAGAACGATCTGTACATTTCCCAGCCTTGTCCATGGTCTTGGGGCCCATGCGCAACAATTTTATTCAGCTTTAATGGAAGAGGTGACCCGGTAAAGATGATTGAATGTCCCAAAGACCGCTCAGTCAATATGACGTATATCGAAGCTCCTCTTGAAACGGTATGGCAGGCAGTTGCAACTCCCCGCGGGAGTGACTGCTACTTAACCAATCAAGTTGAAACGACAGGGGACGCAGACCATGTGAAAGCAGGAGATCTGCTGACCTTGTACTACGGGGATATAACGAACAGAGCTTACGTCATGGAAGTTGAACCGCTTAAAAAGTTTGTGCTGGCAGATGCCTATGAATCCATGGCTCCGGACGGTACAGTGGACCCTTTCCGTGTACGGACAACTTATACCTTTGAAGCCGAAGGGCCTTTCACGAAGCTGGTTCTCGAAGTGATGGGATTCGCTGACAATACCCATGGCCAATGGTTCAGGGAGTGCCTCGAGATGGGTTGGCGCAGGTCGCTGGCCAACTTGAAGAGTGTACTGGAGCTCGGGATGGATCTCCGTACGGAGCTGTTCAGCTATCCCCGTCTTGGCATAACCAACTGCACGGTTAATGCCGAGCAGGGCGTGCGTACAGGTGTCAGGGAAGGGCAGGGCAACTACCTGCTTGATGTCTTTCCGGGAGGACCTGCGGATGAGGCCGGCTTACAAGCAGGTGATGTTATTGTAGCTATAGATAACATTCAGGTGCCCGATTACCGGGCCTACGTTAAGACAGTGTCCCGTTATTACGGATCGAGCATGCCGCTTGAGATTACGTATATGCGGGACGGTAAGGAATGCCGCACGTGTGTGAATGCGTCTATTGAGGATCAGTTTACCGGGTTGATTGATGGGGATGCCGATGTTCAGGAGCTTGAGAAGGCCAGAAGGCAGCAGATAGCTAACGAGAGATCGGCCTCCGGTCTGATCTGGAAGACGAATAAGGAGGGGGCTACCACATATGACAGAGACAGGTAAGCACTTGATCGTTCGCCAAGAGGATATGAAATGGGAATACGGTATGTATCCCGATACCGAGATGACTTACTTGTGGGAGGAGGAGGATACAGGCCGGGTCGTCTTCCTGGTTAAGGTGGCGCCGGGCTGCTCCATTCCTTTCCACAACCATCCTCGCCGCGAAGTGGCTTTCCTGGTGGAAGGGGAGTGCAAGCTGAATGATGATGTCATGAGAGCAGGTGATTTTCTGACTGCGGTGGCTGACGAGGCGCATGATGTCTATACGGAGACGGGCTGCACCTTCTTTATCTTTATTGACTACAACCTGAATAAGCACCAATTAGTACCCATTGCAGCTGAGAACCCGGCGGAGCCGGCTTAGCGGGAACAGGCAATGGACCAGTGTAAAATGAGGGCAAGCGGGATATCTCCTGCTTGCCCTTATCTTTTTGGAGCTGTCCCGCGTGTATCCCGGCTCTTTTAGCCGAATTCCTGAAAGTTAAGCAGAGAAATAAACGAGAGATTCAAGCAAAATAAGAAGTGTCCTGAAGCAATAAAATATGAATGACAGTATGGGAGGAACAGACATGATCAGACCGATAGGGGACCGGATCATTATCGAACCGATTGAGCAGGAGGAGCAAACGGCCGGAGGGATTGTGCTCCCGGGAACGGCCAAGGAGATGCCGCAGGAAGGGAAGGTTGTTGCGGCAGGCTCCGGTCTCTTCAGAGATGGCCAGCGGGTGGAACCGGAAGTGAAAGCGGGCGACACCATCTTGTTCAGCAGGTATGCGGGTACAGAGATTAAACATGAGGGCAGAGCACTGCTTGTTCTGCATGAGAGCGATATTCTGGCTGTCATCTCTTAAGGGCATTGTGATTTCTTAATCAAAGGGGAGGAACTATAATGGCGAAGACATTGGTGTTTGGGGAAGAAGCGCGGAGGGCTCTGCTTAGTGGAGTGGATGCTTTGGCGGATACCGTCAAGGTAACCCTTGGTCCCAAGGGCAGGAATGTGGTATTGGAGAAGAAGTTCGGAGGCCCGCTCATCACGAATGATGGTGTAACGATTGCCAAGGAGATTGAACTGGAGGACCCGAATGAAAATATGGGCGCCCAGCTCCTGAAAGAGGTTGCGACCAAGACCAATGATATTGCAGGCGATGGAACGACAACAGCTACAGTACTGGCGCAAGCTATGGTTCGCGAAGGCTTGAAGAATGTAGCTGCTGGCGCCAATCCCATGGTGATCCGCAGAGGAATGGAGAAGGCAGTCAAGGCAGCGGTTAATGAGCTGGTGAGAATTTCGAAGCCGATAGAGGGTAAGCAATCCATCGCTCAGGTGGCCTCTATCTCTGCTGCAGACGAAAGTGTGGGTGAGCTGATTGCCGAAGCAATGGAGAAGGTCGGTAAGGATGGGGTTATTACGGTAGAGGAGTCCAAAGGGTTTCTCACCGAGATGGAGCTTACGGAGGGAATGCAGTTCGACCGTGGATACAGCTCCCCGTATCTGGTAACCGATCAGGAGAAGATGGAGGCGCTGCTGGATAACCCCTTCATCCTGATCACCGATAAGAAAATCAGCGCAATTCAGGATTTGATACCGGTATTGGAGCAGGTCATGCAGCATGGCAAGCCGCTGCTGGTAATCGCTGAAGATGTAGAGGGGGAGGCCCTGGCGGCGCTTGTCATTAATAAGCTGCGCGGGACCTTCAATTGTGTAGCTGTCAAAGCGCCAGGTTTTGGCGACCGGCGCAAGGACATGCTGCAGGACATTGCTGTTCTGACAGGCGGTCAGCTGATCAGTGAAGAGATCGGCCTTGAACTGAAGTCGGTTCGTCTTGATCAGCTTGGCCGCGCCCGCTCGGTACGGGTTACGAAGGAGAATACAGTTATTGTGGACGGCAGCGGGAGCCGGGGAGATATTAGTGCGAGAGCACAGCAGATCCGGACGCAGGCTGCAGAGACAAGCTCAGACTTTGACAAGGAAAAGCTGCTGGAGCGTGTGGCGAAGCTGTCGGGAGGTGTAGCTGTCATCAAGGTGGGTGCGGCGACCGAGACAGAGATGAAGGAGCGCAAAATGCGTATCGAGGATGCTCTCCACTCGACCCGGGCGGCTGTTGAGGAAGGCATCGTGGCAGGCGGAGGCACGGCTTTAATGAATGTGTCCGGTGCCGTAGCAGCCGCAGCGAATCTTGAGGTGCCAGGCGATGAGCGAACAGGCGTAAACATCGTTCTGCGGGCCCTTGAAGAACCTGTTCGCATTATAGCGTCCAATGCAGGGAAGGAAGGCTCGGTAATTGCGGAACGGTTGAAGGGGGAAGCGGCCGGTAGGGGCTATAACGCTGCTACTGACGAATGGGTAGACATGCTGGAAGCAGGTATTGTCGATCCGGCGAAGGTTACCCGTTCTGCCCTTCAGCACGCAGCATCAGTCGCTGCCATGATTCTGACGACGGAATCGCTTGTAGCGGACAAGCCCGAGAAGGAAGCGTCACAGGTTCCGGGTATGAATGCCGGTATGGGCGGCATGGGCGGCATGGGCAGCATGATGTAGTGAAAGCGAACCCCCCTAGGTTGTTACTAGGGGGTTCGTTGCGTCAGAGTCATAGTCCGCCCAGGGGAGGCGTGCAAATTGTTCAATCGGAGCCGAGTAACTGCTTGCTGCTAATGGTACCATGAAGCGGAAAGAAGACAGCTGGGGGTGAGTGTTATGGTACATGAGGCGGAAGCGGCGCGCCTAAATGTCATTATTCCGGTATATAACCAATCGTTTGCGCTTGCGCAGACGTTATACGGGTTCACCAGACAGACCAAGCCATATAACAAGTGCCGGATTATCGTGGTGGATGACGGGTCAGATGAGCCGGTTGACGCTATTGTAGAGGCCTATTCCAATGAGCTTAATATTAACTGCATACGTCTTCCCAGGTCTGGACGGGCAGCGGCACGCAATGCCGGGATACAAGCAGCTGATGCCGACACTGTTGTGTTTTGTGATGCGGACAGGATTCCACAGCCGGGGTTTATAAGCGCGCATGCCCGTGCCCAGCAGCAGATAGGCGGTAGTGTTACGGTAGGACATGTACGGGAAATGTATGTGTCAAACCCAGAAGCTAACCGGAGCCTCATTCTCAAGCGTTATGAGAATGACCGGATGCTGAGGACACCCCAGTACTGCAATCTTGTTTATGGGCTGTTCGGCCCGGATGGTAATACAAACTCCCCTATTGCTTGGGTTGCGACCTTAAGCGGCAACCTGTCGGTGCCGCTCAGCTGGCTCCGTGACGCAGGAGGATTTGATGATCTCTTCAAGGAATGGGGATTCGAGCACATGGAGCTCGGATACCGTCTGATGAGGATGTTTGGAAATTTTCATTACGAGGCTCAAGCCGTTAACGTTCACATTGCTCATCCGCGCGCAGGGCGATCATATGTGTCGCTGCTAACAAGCAGCCATGCTCTGTTTGCGGCCAAATATCCTGGAGACGTGGCTGTAAGCCGGTATCTGGATTTCATGCTTGGCAGGATAAGCCTGCGGAAGTATGAGTCTATAGCTGGAGGGACCCGCGTGGACGGTGAGTCCAGGCCAGGCCATACACATGACGGGTACGTAAAGATTACCAATGGCCTGTAACAACGGTAAAAGGCGAAGCGGGGCTTCGCCTTTACTTGAATCGCGTCTGGTATTCAGGTCTCGGCTAACAGGATATCAAGCATGATTCGCTTAATATCGGTGTGATGCACATAAATCGTCTCGGCATGCACGCGTCCATCCTCACGATTCTCGGTCAGCTGGAGGAGCTCGATATGATGATTCTCATCCATGCGGTATGCCTTGGTCCAGCAGAAGCCTGCTGCATCATGCTGATAGAGAATCGTATATTCCCTGCTGTTGAACGTAATGGTGTTATTCCGCATACCGTTTCTCAGCTCCGGCGTGTTTAGCCAGACAGAGTGCGCTGCACAGCCATTCCCCGTAGTAATTCCAGTTGGGTTCCCCGCGGTAAATAGCATTCCGGCAGCGGTCATATGCGCAATCACAGAGCGGCTGCGGTTCCACGGCCTGGGAGTCAGACAGACCAAATTCAAACCGATCAAAGGCTGGCATCAGGTGTTCCTCCTTCAACAATTGTGTTGAATTCAGCATACGTCATGCTCCAGCCTGCTCACTCCTCTTTCGTTGCGCTGTGGTCTGGTTTCATTGCTCCGTTATCTGCAGAGCGCATAATGCCGGTTACCTTGCCCAGTATATTGACCTTACGCGAGTAGATCGGAGAATACCGGTTATTGGCCGGCTGCAGCCTGATATGCTCCTTTTCCAGGTAGAAGGTCTTCAGGGTTGCTTCTTCTCTATCTACCAGAGCAACGACAATCTCACCATTGTCGGCTGTATGCTGCTGCCTGACGACGACCAGATCCCCGCTCAGGATTCCCTTATCAATCATACTGTCCCCCTGCACGCGCAGCACAAAATGGTTCCCCGACCCGACCAGATGATTGGGCACACTGATGTACTCCTCTATATTCTCCATAGCCAAAATAGGTGTACCGGCCGTAATCTTGCCGACCAGCGGGAGCTTGGTGAAGTACTCAGCAGCCAGAGATCTCTCCTGGACCAGACCTTCATCACTGGGCCCGTTACCTGCATAGATTGGCTTCATCTCCGGCTGCTTCTGTTTGCTGGCCAGATGTTCGGCTAAGGATTGGAGTAGACGGAGATCCTCAACGGTCAACTGTGGGGCAAGCTGATTAATTTGCTGAATGTAGGGGTTAAGGGCGGGTGGGCCGGAATGACGGGGCTCGCTGTTATCCATAAGCCAGTCAAGTGATACCTGAAAATGATTGGCGATGGCGATCAGAGCTTTGGCTGTTGGAGTCGACTTCTTCTTGTCGCTTTCCCAGTCGCTGATATTGCCTGGCGACACGCCGATCAACTCGGCCATTCGAGCCATTGTCAACTGATGACTAAGCCGCAATTCTCGAATTTTACGGTTTATATTGTGCATCAATGTTCCTCCGGGAGGTTCTTATAATCAAACATATGTTCTATCATTATGACAAACTATTGAACGGCTGCATAGAGTATATTTCGCCTCTTTTTAGAGATAATTTAACCTTATATGCGGTTGATTATAAACGCATATGCGCTTATAATCAACGTAACTTACCTGCTTTCCTGCTACCAAGGGTCAAAAAAAACAAAATGATGAACAATTTTGGCAGATTTATTTGCTGCTGAACTTGTTACTATGGGAGTGGTTAGTAGACAGGTGGAAACGAATAGAACAGTATGGTGGTGCATCGATGGATGACGTCCTGATTTGTATCTTTCATGACCGGAAAAGGGCTTTGCCCGCCGACCAATCGGATGTCTTGTCACGGCTTTCTAACATTGCCTATCCAGAAGACTATGACACCCTCCTCAGGCTGATCCGGCAAAAGCCTTACCGTCTGGTGGCAGTTATCACAATGGACAGCACGTTCCCGTCAGACTGGAAGCAAGTTGAAACCTTGCTGCCTTGTCCCTTTTTTCTTATGAGCGGCCTCAACAGCTCGAACTTCCCCGCATTGGTCGCGATGATTGAAAGCTTGAAGGACAGCCTGCGGATAACGGAGGTGAACGATGCCTTTTCGGAGTCACTAGCCTTTATCGAGGAGCACTTATGCGATCATCAGCTCACACTGGAGATGGTGGCTGCACAGATCTACGTCAGCAAGTATCATTACTCTCGTATTTTCCAGCGGTACATAGGGAGCGGGTTTAAGGAGTACGTCATCAATAAAAGGATGCAGAAGGCGATGAGTCTGCTGAGGAGAGGGCATCAAGTTACGGAGGTCTGCTTCGCAGTCGGGTATAACGATATTACACATTTTGGGAGGGTATTTAAGAAAACATTTGGCGGCAGTCCGTCAGCATTCCGGTTGAAGCATGAATATCCAAAAATGGACAAGGAAGTGATGGTATGAAACGTAAGACTAAAGTCTTGTGCGTAGCCGCTGCAGTTGCGGCAGCCGGCGTTGCCGCAGCACTGTATCAATGGTGGACAGCCCCATATGATCTGCCGGAAATCTCCAAGGATCTGACGATTGAACAATATGGACTTGATATGTCAGCCAATCGGCAGGCCCAGCAATCCATTAACGCCCTGCCGGCCGGAGACGAGGTTGAGCAGCTAAAGCAATCCATTGAACAGGAACCCGGTATGATGGCATATTCGAATAAACTGCGGATCCTCATGCTGGAACGGGGAGAGACGGAGCAGTTCCTGGAATATATCGATAGCCTCGAAACTCTTACGGATGCGCTTAAATTGCAGCAGGCTTTGGCTTATGTAGACTTGCTCCAAAACCCGGATCTTGGCACAGCCGCACTTGGGCAAATCTCCTCCCGTTCTATCTCCGTTCTAAACAACCTGCTGGAAGACAGGCCTTATGATTTATTTACCCACTATGCAAGAGGGTTAAACAATCTTTACTGGCCATCCGGCCTGCAGCGTACTGGCAAAGCGATTCAGGATCTGGGTTACTGCCTCGCCGTGGCCAAGCAGCTTGAGGGGACGATGGACCTGCCGTTGTGGCCGCTTATCTATACGGCTTATGGGGACGCTCTCGTGAAGGACGGCCAGGTGAAGGAAGGGATTCTGGTCTGGAAGGATGGAGCCGCAAGGTACACAGAGGACAAGGAACTGCAGCGGCGAGCCTCCCTGGATGAGCAGGGCGCCCTGGATGAGGTTAGGGCGGTAAGAGGTATTGACGAGTTCCGCCGGCCGGATCCATCCATATCGGATTTAAGTATTGTCTGGACAAGCACATAAATTAGGAGAGAATCCGCATGGGTAACCACGAAGCAATTGTTATTACAGGGGTCGGTGCAGTGACCCCTGTGGGGATGACGGCCGAGAGCACCTGGCAGGCACTGCTGCAGGGAGTGTCGGGAGCTCGAAGAATTAAAGCTTTTGATCCGTCAGAGCATGCTTGCCAAATTGGGTGTGAAGTGGATGACATTGAACACCTGACGTTACACCCGGCACCTGGAGGGCGGGCAACGCGCCTGCTCCTCCCGGCTGTTGAAGACGCTCTCCACGAGGCACGCCTGAGCATGGAAGGATTAATTAAGGCTGAACGCCGAATCGGTATTTGTATTGGCACCACTATGGGAGAGATATCTCCCTATGAGGAGGTTATGAACGGCCGTTTGCCGGGAAGTCCGGGGGGGCCAGGCATCATTGCGGAGCACATGACAGATTATTTTGGCTTCGGCGGCAGCTGCTGGACGATAACGAATGCTTGTGCTGCAGGTAATCTGGCTATTGCCCGTGCGATGGATGAGCTCATGGCCGGCCGGGCCGATGTGATGGTGGCGGCGGGTGTGGACGCAATGTCTTGGGTGGCATTTACCGGTTTTTCCAGCTTGCGGGCAATGACACCTGATTTGTGCCGTCCTTTTGACGCTGACCGCAGAGGGCTAATGCTCGGTGAAGGAGCCGGAGCCATTATTCTGGAACGTGAATCGAATGCACGGCGGCGCGGGGCAAGGCCGCTGGCCAGGTTGATGGGATATGGCCTCAGCAGTGATGCTCACCATATTACACAGCCTGATCCGGGGGCAGAGGGCTCAATTCGGGCTATGGAACGGGCAATTGAGATGGCAGGTATTGACAAGGGGGCGATCGGCTATGTGAGTGCTCATGGTACGGGTACACAAGCCAATGACCGCATGGAATCAGTAGCCCTTCGTTCCGTATTCAAGGATTCGATCATTACAAGCTCTATTAAGGGACATATCGGCCATACTCTGGGGGCTGCAAGTGCTATTGAGGCTGTAGTCTGTGTCAAGGCACTGGCCTCAGGCTGGCTGCCGCCCACCATAAACATGCGCAGGCAGGACCCGGATTGTCGGGTTCGTGTCATTGCGAATGAACCGCTTGCCATGCATACGAGCTATATTATGTCGAACGCTTATGCGTTTGGGGGCGTAAATTCTTCCATTATTATTGGAAGGGCAGAGACAGAAGCCGGCAATGAATTACAGCAGCAGCCTAGAGAGGAGGAAGCCTGTTGAGTATCATAGCATTAACGGGAGCAGGCGTTATCAGCCCTTCCGGCGTAGGAACGGCTTTCCTGCCGAGACCGGACGGTCTGTCATCATGGGGCAGTTCCAAACTCCCCGACCTTGATCCTGCCGACTACGGCTGGACGGGACTCAAACGGATGTCCAGAGTCGTAAAGTATGGCAGCTTGGCTGTAGGGGAAGCGTTCCGCTCGGGGGGCTTCGAAACTCCATTTGAAGGAGAGGCCAGTAAGCGCACCAGTCTGGTGGTTTGCTCCAGCCACTCCAATCTTGAGCCCATTGTAGCCATGTATCAGGATGCCCGTCAATACGGAGCAAGCCGTGTGAATCCCGGATTATTTCCCGAGACGGTCATGAATGCCTTTGCAGGCCACCTCTCCATCTATTTCCGCATTACAGGTACCAGTGTAACTCTCTCCGACGCAATTCCTTCCGCTCCATCCGCATTTTTGTATGCCGCTGACTTATTATCATCGAATCAAGCCGATATGGTGATGTGCTGTATGCTCACTCTCCATCCTCCCTCTATGATGGCCCAAGTGACGTATCAGGAAGAAGAAGGACCGGGTGCTGAATCCATTGTGGCACTCTTGTTCCGGCGCGTCAGTGATGCGGGACCGACAAGTGCTGTTCTCCGCTGGGAAGCTGCTGACATCTGCATGCATGATGACAGCGGGCCTGTTGTAAGACCGGCTGACGGATTTCTGGCGGCCGCTTCCGCTTATCACGGTGTAATAAGCGGGAAGCTGCAGGAGCAGCGGTGGACGGTAAGCGGCCGGGCGAAAGGGTACTACTCCTTCTGTATGGCCGGTCTGAAGAACAAGGGGGAGCAGGTTCATGCGTAATCCCTCGGTGGTCATCTCAGGAACAGGCAGCCTGGCTTCCGCGGGAGTCGGTTCATCTGCTGTCTGGGAATCGGTAAGGGATGGCAGAATTGAACGTTCGGACCGTGTTTATCTGATGGGCGACGGTAATGAGAGGCGGTATCCGGTTTATTCCGCCCCCGAGCTTGATCTGCGTGACTGGGTGCTGCCGGCTGACTATGGATGGCTGTCCGGGGAGGGCTTGCATGAGGACCGGGATTTTGTCATGGCTGTAGCGGCAGCCGTCATGGCGATGGATGAGGCTGGGCTCACAGAAGGTGACCGCCAGGATACGGGGCTTATTCTCGGTCATGAGAATCTTGGCGTTAACCGTCTGATCGACCGTATCCTAACCTCCTCAACCTATGCCGAGTCCGGTTCGCCATTCCTCTCGACGGACCCGGAGGGGGCCTTCGCCGAGTACCGTGACTCCTTTTACCGGCTGCAATCCTTTCCTTACTTGTTCTATATGGCCAAGGCACTGAGGATCAGGGGTATGACACTTGTGATCAATAATGCTTGTGCAACGGGGCTGTATGCTTTGGAAGCGGGCAGTCAGCTGATACGTTCCGGCCGGGCTGCCAGGGTGGTTGTAACTTGTTCCGATTATGCGCATCTTACGGAGCACCTGTGGCTGGAGGGCAAGAGCTTCGGCTCCGCCTGCGGCAGCTTGAAGCCCTACGATATCAACCGCGACGGGTCGGTCCTTGGTGACGGCGCCGCTGCAGTTGTGCTTGAAGCAGGATCACAGGCCGGCTTGCGTCCTGACCGCATTATAGCAAGCTATGCCGGTGCTGCTTTCAGGCAGGATACCTGGCACTTGACCCTGCCGGATGCCGTCTCACATACCTATGCGGAGACGATCAGGCTGGCAGCGGAAGATGGCAGCGGTAAGCCGATCGACTTGATTGCTCCGCATGGCACGGGTAATGCGCTGTGGGACAAGTATGAGGCAGCGCAGCTGCGCAGAGCGTTCGGGACTGTTCCCCCCGTAACTGCCTTCAAGGGCTGTATTGGCCATACGCTGGGTGCCAATGCCCTGCTTGAGACCATACTGCTTCTGCACTGCATGAGAGACAGTCTGATACCCGCAGCGGCCGGCTGTGATGAGCCTGATCCGAAGCTTGAGCTCCCTGTCGTAACAAAGGCCAGAAGCTGCAGGCTGGATAGGGTGATGAAGGCTGTTCCCGCATACGGCGGTTTCATGGCAGCGGCAGTATTCGAGCAGGTAGACAGATAAGGGGGAGATGGGTGCTTGGGAGTCCAATGGAACTTTGAAGGCAAGCGGGCGATTGTAACAGGAGGCTCAAGAGGGATTGGGCGGGAAATGGTTAAGCTGCTGTCCCAGGCAGGCGCAGAAGTCATGTTTACGTACAGGAGCAGCAGAGAAGCCGCCATTAGCCTGGAGAGAGAATGTGCCCCGCATGGCCCATTGGTCCGGGCGGTTCCATGCAATCATGCTGAAGAAGACGAGATTTGCCGCTTCAGGGATGTCATTGCGGAGGAGTGGGATGACCGCCTCGATTATGTGGTCAACAATGTGGGGATTACCGCTGATAACCCGATGTTTCGTATGACATCGGCACAGTGGAATAGCGTGCTGAATACGAATCTCACCTCGATCTTTACGATGACGCAGGGTCTAATACGCGCACTCTCCACAGCACAGGGAAGCGTTGTTAATATGACCTCTGTAGCTGGTCTTACTGGTGCAGCCGGACAGGTCAACTATTCAGCAGCCAAGGCGGGGATTATCGGACTCACCAAGGCGATGGCCAAGGAAACGGCGGGTCTTGGCGTACGGGTGAACGCCGTAGCTCCGGGCTATGTGGCCACAGATATGTTTGGCCACATGCCGGAGGCCAAGCAGAAGCGGGCTCAGCAGGCTGTTCCGATGCGAAGGCTCGGACAGCCGGCAGAGGCCGCTGCGGCCGCCGCATTTCTCCTGTCGGATGCAGCTTCTTATATAACCGGACATGTGCTGGTCGTAGATGGCGGTTTGACACTATCTTGATGAGAGGGGATTGGATATGAAGCAGGATATCAATAAGTTTAGTACAAGACTGGTTGAGCTGGTAAACCAGCTGACGGGTGAAGAATGGGAGCTTTCCTGTCTTGACCGCCCCCTGGAGGAGCTGGGTGTTGATTCGTTAATGGCGCTGGAGCTCGCCGTTCATCTAGAACGGGAATTCGGAATCCGGCTGGAGGAGGACGAACTCGCTTCTTTGACGAGACTGTCTGATATTGTTGACAAAGCCGAAGGCAGACACAATCAATGATTACCACGCTGGTGACAGGGCTGACACTGGCCGCAATACTCGCTATTATTGCTCCGCTTCTGTATCTCCGTTTGTTCCAAGTCAACATTCCCCGTATGACAAGAAGGTTTCATTTTCCGGAGGATCTTCTGTACAGTACACGGTTTCCAATTATTCTACGTGCCTTTCTAAGCGGCAATAACCGGGTGATCAAACCGTTTCTGCGTGTGCAGAAGGTCCGGGCATCGCTTGAATCGGAGGATCCTTTTTACAAGGGATTTGCCTATGAAGGGACAGGTATGGGCTTCGGGGCTAAGGCTTCGTTGTGGCCGGGCAGAGGCCGCAGGTTCGAACGTTATATCCGGGAGCTGGACCCTCTATACCTGTATCAGTATTATGTCGGGCTTGGCTGGTGGCTGCATATTCGCTACCGTTACCGGTTTGCCGGATATAGCAGATGGATGGAGACGCTAGACCCCCGTTATGCCCATATTGTGTTCGATGGGGTGGGTTTTAGAGCTGCGCTGTTTGAATCTCAGGAAGACCCGTCGGTCCATCTGCAATTTGAGAATTTCCCGATGGACTGCCGCCGGGTGTGTCTTCAGGGTTACGGAAGGGGGCTTTGGTTCGTGAGCCAGTTCAATCTGGAAGCTGCAATGGCGGCAATTGAACAGCTGCCTGCCTCTTACCGCCAGGATGCATACAGCGGGCTGGGTCTGGCGGTTGCTTACAGCTTATTCGACCGCGTCCCGTTTGGCTTCGAATCGCAAGCCCGAATTCCGTCCGCTCACCGTGTTTCCTACTGTCAAGGTATGGCCTTCGGCTGGGAAGCCAGGAAACTGCAGAATGAGGGATTTTGGTATGAGCAGCTGGAGAGCTTCACGGACCGATATGCGAAGTGTGCCGAGCGGTATGTAGATTGGGTGCGCGAAGCGGAGGTTCTCATGAAGCATAGAGCAGAGGACCCCGACTCTTATTATACGAGGTGGATGGATCAGATGAGAATGCTGCTTAAGCAGCGGGGGACGCAGGATGGGAGTGAAAAAGAAGCATGCTGTTAAACAGGAATAAGAGAGTCGTTTATGCCGCCGTTGTCCTATTGTCTGTCTTGATTTCCGGCTGTACAAGCCAGAGCAAGCCGGTATCCCATGGCTTCTCGTTCGAGGATGTAACGGAGGAATCGGGCATCGCCTTCGTTCATGCCAAGGATACCTTCGATCCTAAGGTAGCGAACATATTCCAGTGGCTGGCTTCCACTGGAGCAGGTGTGGCAGCGGCTGATTATGACGCAGACGGATGGATGGACCTTTACTTCATCAATAGTAAGCGGGGGGAACCCAACGCCCTCTATCGCAATAAGGGAGACGGCACCTTTGAGGAGGTTGCGGCAGCGGCGGGAGTGGCGGATGTTAACACGCACGGGATGTCCGAGTCGGTGGTGTGGTTTGACTACAATAACAGCGGTTATCCAAGCTTGTTCATCGGCAGCTGGGGCAAGAGCAAGCTGTTCAGGAACAACGGAGACGGCACCTTTACGGAAGTAACAGACACTGCCGGGGTTGGCTATAACGGGTATGTGAACAAGGTCATCACTCTGGACTATAACCGTGACGGGTTCCTGGATCTCTATCTGGGATGCTATTTCAGAGAAACGGATGATCTATGGAACCTGAACTCTACCCGAATCATGCACAGCGACTTCGAACGAGCACGCAATGGCGGGGCTAATGTTCTCTATCGGAACAACGGAGACGGCACCTTTACGGATGTATCGGCTGAGCTTGGGGTGGACGATACGGGCTGGACACTCGCAACCGGCTCTGCTGACCTGAACCGTGATGGCTGGCCGGACCTGTACAATGCCAATGATTTTGGACCGGATTCCCTGCTGCTGAATCAGGAGGGTAAGGGATTTGAGAAAGTTGTCCAGAAACGCGGCATTGGCGACGATACCTTCAAGGGAATGAACGTCGACTTCGCAGATTTATTCCATGACGGCAGGCTGGCCTTCTATGTGAGCAATATCAGCAAGGAAACGTATCTGCTTGAAGGTAATCAGCTGTGGCATGAAGGCGAGGATGGGGTGTACCGCGACCGGGCGCCTGACCTCGGACTCAAGCAGTCAGGTTTCTCATGGGGGGCCAGATTTTTGGATGTCAACAACAGCGGTGAGATGAGCTTAATGGTGACCAACGGCTTTATATCCGCCAGCAAGAAGCGAGATTACTGGTATGACATGGGCATCCTGGCGACAACGCCTGGTGACATTGTGGAAGATACGAAGAACTGGCCTGACTTTGAGGACAAGTCCATGTCGGGACATGAGCAGAAGAAGCTGTTCCTGAACGACGGCACAACCTTTACGGACGTAGCTCAGGATGTAGGGCTCACGTTTACTGAGGATACGCGCGGTGTCTCGGCGGTCGATCTGTGGAACCGCGGTAATCTCGATCTCGTCTTCGCCGTGCAGAACGGCTCTGCGCGCGTATACAAGAATCAAAATGAAACCGGCCATCACTGGATCAAGCTGCACCTAGTCGGAACGCCGCCGAGCAACCGGGATGCTGTCGGTGCGAAAGTGATATTTACCGTGAACGGGGTTTCCACCGTTATTGAACGCGATGGCGGGAACAGTCACGGAGGGCAGAGCGATCCGCGCATACATTTTGGACTGAAAGATGCAACAGCTGTGGACAGCATCCGGATTGAGTGGCCGAGCGGCCGGGTGGAAGAGCTGAGTGAAGTGCCGATTGACCGAATCACGACGATTGTTGAAGGGGCTGCTGCTGAATGATCATGCAGCTTAAACGGATAGATCCCCGCTATTATGTCCTTTTATTTCTGACAAGCTTCGTAGCCGCAGGCCAGCTGTTCCTTGGTTTCTTCCAGCAGTGGGACACTATGATTACCGCCGTTACAGCGGCGGTAGCGGCCGAACTGGTGCTGACCCGGATGCTGCGCGGGCGATGGATCGTCCCGCTCAGCGCCCTCATTACCGGTCTTGGCGTGAGCCTGCTGCTGAGCTCCCACCTGCTGTGGCCTTATGCGCTGGCATCTGTCCTGTCTATCGGCATTAAGCATACGGTCCGGATCGGTGGCAAGCACTTGTTTAACCCCAACAATGTGGCCATGTGCTTCATGCTCTGGTTTCTCCCCCAGTATGCTGTCAGCACGCCCAAGCAGTGGACGAACGGGTATGAAATCATGGCGTTTATCCTGCTTCTCGGCGCTGTCGCGGCTTATTCAGCCGGAAGACTGGACACGGTGCTTGCCTTTATCTCGGGATTTGCGCTGTTTGCGGCAGTCCGCTCCTTCCTCTTCGGAGCCCCCTTATTTTTTGCATTCGGGCCTATGCTCGGTGCATCCTTCCAGCTGTTCTGCTTCTTCATGATTACGGACCCTCAGACCACACCGCCAACGCGCAGGGCCAGGGTGTTATTCGCATTTGGAATCGCCGCCGTAGATGCAGCACTACGTGTCATGGAGGTCACGAATTCCCCGTTTTATTCAGCATTCCTGATTGCTCTGTTCGTCGGCCTGCCATATCGGCTTTATAATCGCCGCCAATCACGCCAGCTCGTTATGAGATAGGAGGGATACGATGGGTGCAAGCATTGTGACCCACACCAGATTAATGTCTGCTGAAGAGCGGGCCGCATGGAGAAGGACAGGAATTGGAGGCAGCGATATAGCTGCAGTATTAGGAATGAACCCGTGGAAGACCGCTCTGGAAGTGTATCTTGAGAAGATCGGCGAATCTCAGCGGGAAGAACCAACTGAGAAGATGAAGCTGGGCCTTTCAATGAAAGGGGTTATTGCCCGGCAGTTTTCCGAACAGACGGGACTTCGGACGCTTCGCCGCAATATGATTTATGCCCATTCGCAGCACAGGCATTTAATTGCATCGGTTGACCGCTGGGTTGTTGGTGACGGTGCGGGTCTTCTCTGTAAATCTACAGGTGAGTACAGCAATCCTGAATGGGACGGGGGCAAGGTTCCTCTTGTAACGCTGCTTCAATGCCAGCATTATATGGCTGTCATGGGGGCCGATCACTGGTGGGTGGCGGCTCTTGTTGGCGGCAATAAGCTGAAGATCGTACGTGTTGAGCGGGATGAGGCTGCGATTCAGCGGATCATTCGTCAGGGCCTGCAGTTTTGGGAAGGCCATGTCAAAGCCGGGCATCCACCGGAGCTTGACGGCAGCGAAGGGGCTGTCAGGCTGCTGCGCAAGCAGTTCCCGGCTGATGATTCCTGCATGGACAGCTGCAAGCTTCTGCCGCGCGAGGCAGAGGATTGGATTGCGAAGTATAGAGAGGCTGAAGCGGAGGAGAAAGCGGCTTTCCGCCGGAAGACAGAGGCAGAGAACCGCCTCAAGCAGATGCTTGGACAGTATGAGCGGGGGAAGGCGGGCGGCGTCCTCGTGGAGTGGCGAACCGTCCGTTCCCGGACAGGAAACCGGCAGCATTACCGGAGATTCAGGCTGACGGCGAACACGACTATGCAGGAGACGGAGTGATGATGCACGTGGCAGAACAACCGTATTCTTTACGAAGGCGCATCAGCTGGGCAGCAGCAGCGGTTATCATTGGAATCGTGGCCGCCGGCTTCTGGAATTACCACGTGGTTGATGATTTTGGCAAAAATGTCGTAGCCGCGCCGATCATCGGCGGGGACTCGGCTGCAGCGCGCTATGAGGACAAGGGGGCAGGGTTCGGCTTTTTGTTTGCGGCGGTTGCAGGGCTTGCGGCAACTTTTACGGCATGTAATTGTGTTGTCTTCAGCATGCTGCCCGGCTTGACCTGCTCCAAGGCTGCGAGCCGTTTCACAGCCGTGCGAGCGCTGCTCGTATTTCTGGCAGGCGTTATGGTGGTATGCGCGGTGTATGGCATGTACATCGGAGCTTTAGGGGCAGGGGAGCTTAGCCAGTACAATGAGCGGGCAGTCCGGATATTCCAGGCCCAAACTACTTTTACTATACTGGGGTCTATGATGGTGTTATGGAGCCTGATTACCTTTGGCTTCTTGAATCGTGTTATATCCTGCTTGCCGGCTTCTATCAGACGTTTTTTTGCTTCACCGATGACCCAGGCCGGATTAATGGGCTTGATGTCGGGTTTCTTTGCGATTGGCAGACCGTATCCGGTTTTTCGGGATTTTCTAGCCTACGCGGCTGAATCGGGGAGCATTTTCTATGTCATGGCGGCCATGGTGGTTCAGGGGATCGGACAATCGGTCGGCCTGATCCTCGTATTCGCCATTCTGATCGGAGGCTTTGGCAGGAAGCTTTCTTCGTGGACAGCGGCCAATCCGGAGAAGCTTCGCCTGATCAGCAGCGTGGCGCTAATGATCGGCGGAGCGTATTTCATCTATTACTGGGGCCTGGCATTTGCTTATGATATCGGGCGCTGGGGCTTTAAGCTGAACTGGTATGCGAATTAATCGAGAGAATAACTTTGGGGGATTCAGTAAATATGCAGAAAGTTCTACCTATACAAAGACCTGAGTTAACGGGTTACCCTATCCATGCCAACATGACCTCCATTCTTCCCGGGCATCCTTCATATAAGGATTGGCTATATACAAATTACACGCAGTTAAGATTGGATATATATGAAGGACCGGATTTCATCCCGAGTGACCGTTATTTTGTAGAGTTCTATCAGCCGCTCATGCGGGGATATCATCCCCTGCTCAACATACACAGCATCAGAAAGCAGATGCTGCGCTTATCCAATATTGATGTGTGTGATCTGTTTATGAAAGCGATTGACTCAGGCAGCTACATATCTGTGCTGGTAGATAAACAGTACATACCTGCTTATGATACGAAAGAAAGTACACCGCATGACTTGTTTATCTATGGATATGATGCGGATAAAAAGGTGTTTCTCGTTGCGGACTTCTTTCCCCTTCCCTATCCCTCGTATTCGGAATCAGAAGCATCCTTTCATGATATACACCGAGGATTATCCCTGGAGATTGATCACACGAATGATTCTTGGGACAGTGTATATGGTGTGCAGTTCATAGGGATCAACGGCTTAAAATCCTTTTCATTTGATCTGCCCTACTTCCGGCAGACATTAGGCGATTACCTGAGCTCGACCAACACGGCTTCAAGATACCGTGCCATTCAGGGGATACCTGTGGAGAGACCCGAGCTGCATGGAAGCCTTAACCCTAAGTTTGGCATGTCTATATATGACGCATTATGTGAGCTGGCAGAGTTTGATTTACTGTTGTTGAGAGCGGTTCATATTATATATGAGCATAAGCAGGTGATGTCCAAACGTATTGGCTTCCTGGATCAAGCCGGCTTGCTGGACGGGCAATACGGGGTACAGTTCCAAAAGGTAGAGGAGAAGGCAGCGGTGATCAGAAACTTTGTCCTCAAGCAGATATCGGTCAGGGACAGTACCAAGAAGGCGACCCTCAAGGGAATGATCAATCAATTGACTGAGCTGGAATTTGACTGTCTGGACAAGCTTGCAGGGCATCTGAGGGAATAAAGTGCCTATAGTTTCGAGAGGGTATTAGTCGCATCTCAGCCCCTATTCATATATACAAGAACAGACAAGATCCATGAGATCTTGTCTGTTTACTGTTCGCAGGATACAGCCGGGAAATTGCCTTACACCCCCGACTGTCTCTTCCGGCGCTCTGCCACCTCACTCAGCGGCTCGGCTTCAGGGTCAACCATACCGGTAAACTGGTCATCATAGGTCGGTTCGATGTACGTTATGCACCGCTGGCCGTCCCTGTAATACACCACCTCAACGGAAACAGACGGTTTGCCGTACAGTTGTCCCAGAGCCACAACAAAGTCCCGGTAGGTCGGAACTGCCCGTCCCCCCAGCTCTACAATGAGCGCACCGTCCCGCAGTCCGGCTTTCCAGGCGGGTCCGCCGGAGTAGACGGTCGCGATATGGTTACCGCCCGGCTGCCGGGAATCGAGACCCTGCTTGCGCAGTTGTTCGGCGGCTGCGGTATAATTCATGACTCCGAGACGGGGATAATTGAAAATTTCGTTGCGAAGGTCCATCCCCAGCTCTATAACTGTCTTGAGATGGAACAAGGACTGCCTCCACCCCATCTCCCCGCATTCCCTGATCCACTGCATCGCTTCATCCGGCCCATAACCATCCACTGCAGCAGTCAGCTTCGTCATGCCGTCCAGCTCCTGGAAGTGAAAGGATGTTTGCAGGGTGTAAGGCCACAGGCTGCCATCGGGCATCACAACCTCATACTGTTCATCAAAAACAATCAGCTCCTGCTCCACTTTCTCCACGCAGGAAGCCTTGTTAGTCAGCTCGCCAATGACCAGAACGACCGTATCGCCCACCTTGATCTCGTCCCGCGGTGACGACAGAGAGGAGATATCGGCCAGAAACTGTTTCCAGCCGGACACGGTAGCGACGTACCGCCATACTTCACCTGCGGCTGCCTCGATCCAGACGGTATTGCTGGAAGAAGCGCCGTTATTCGTTAACATGCGTTTAACACCTCCGGCAGCAGTATATAACTCCTTGGGTCTGCTTGCTCGGTGTTGTTTGCCTGTCCTACTTGGCAATCCTCGGTCCCCGCATTCTAGGTCTTCGCAATGAACATTCAGTGTTCTTTCAGATATGCTTCAGGGCAGCTTCAGTTTTGGTTGATAAAGTGGAGCTAGTTTTAAAGTAAACGTTTCAAGCGGCCTGGCATTCGCGGCGGAGCGTATTTATAAGGGGGAAGCAGCAATGAACAGCAAAGGTATTAAGATGAGGCTTGGCACAGCGCTGCTGGCGGTTATACTGCTGGCAGCCTGCAGTGATAACAGCGGCGTGCAGAGCACGGTGACTGAAGAGGCAGCTGACACAGCGACTGCGGAGGCAGCACAGACAGCCGCGACAGGTAGGGAAGGGGCCGAGACGGCAGCTGAAATATCCGGTACGTTCCTCGTTACAGAGGATATGGTCTCCTATGAAGAAGAGGATCAGTACAGCGATTGGGAGGGAAGCGGCCCGAGCTACATTCAATTGCAGGGTGATACGGCAGCGCTTCAGGGGGAAGGAGCAGTAATGATGGGAGGAAGGATAACGATTGCGCTGCCGGGTACTTATGTTGTCAGCGGGCAGTTGAATGACGGACAGATCGTTGTTGATCTGGAGTCGGACGGACTGGTTAGAATTGTGCTGAACGGTGCGGAGATTAACAGCTCAACAAGTGCGCCGATCTATGTGAAGCAGGCGGATAAGACGGTTATTTCCCTCCCCCCGGGCACAAGCAATAGGTTAACCGACGGGGAAAATTATGTGCTAGACGATGCAGAGGAGGGCGAGCCGAACGCAGCTGTTTTCAGCAAGGATGACCTGACGATTAACGGCAGCGGCGCGCTGATCGTAGAAGGCCGCTATAACAATGGCATCGTGGGCAAGGACGACTTGAAAATCACCGGCGGAACGCTTGTTATTCATGCGGTCGATGATGGAATCGTCGGGCGGGACGTTCTCGCGGTAACGGAAGCGGATATTGAAATTAATGCTGGCGGTGACGGGATGAAGTCCACCAACGATAAGGATGCGGACAAAGGCTTCGTGCTGCTGGAGGGCGGCACCTACCGGGTAATAGCAGGCGCAGACGGCATTCAGGCCGAGACATCGGTGCTGGTAACCGGCGGGGAGTATACCTTGATTACCGGCGGCGGCAGTGTGAACAGCAGCAAGCAGGCAGACGCGGGACAGTGGGGCGGCGACCGGGGCCAAGCGGGAATAATGAAACCGCAGGATCAGCCGGCGCAGCAGAGCACACAAGTACAGCAAAGCACACAGGCGCAGACCAGTACCACGGATTCCACGAGTGCGAAGGCGATTAAGGCTGCCTCGGATATTACGATCAGCGGAGGCAGCTTCATAATGGATTCCGCCGATGATGCGGTTCATAGCAATGGCACGGCCCATATAACTGACGGCACGCTCACGATCACTTCGGGCGATGATGGCATTCACGCGGATTCGCAGGTTATCATTGCCGGCGGCAGGACAATCATTACGAAGAGCTACGAGGGGATAGAAGGCAAGCTGGTGAGCATGACAGGTGGAGAGGTGCATGTCACGGCAAGCGATGACGGTGTTAATGTGGCAGGCGGCAAAGACGGTTCCTCCCAGAACGGCCGTACAGGACAGAACAGCTTTAGTTCTACCGGAGACGCGGCGCTTTACTTAAGCGGAGGAAGCCTTACTGTAGATGCAGGCGGAGACGGGCTTGATGCGAATGGCTCTATGTATATGTCAGGCGGGACGGTTATCGTTAATGGTCCAACTAATAGCGGGAATGGAGCTCTTGATTATGACGGCGTATTCGAGGTCAGCGGGGGGACGCTTATCGCAGCTGGCAGCTCGGGCATGACACAGGCTCCTTCCGAAGCATCCAGCCAGTATTCCGTGCTGATGACATTCACGCAGGTACAGCCGGCAGGTACGATCACCCATGTGCAAAATGCAGGCGGCGATACGGTCATGACCTTCGCGCCGTCAAAGGACTATCAGTCCATCATGATATCATCACCAGAGCTGAGCAAGGATGAAACGTATATGATCTATACCGGAGGCTCGGCATCGGGGAATGCCGCGAGTGGTTTATATGCAGACGGTTCCTACGAACCGGGCACTGAGGTCGTCAGCTTCTCGATATCGAAGCCGGTCACCTATATGTCGGAGACGGGGGAGACGGAAGCCCGGGCAGCGGGGCCGGGAGGCGGCGGCTTCGGCGGAGGCCGCGGCGGTGGTGCCGGCATGGGACGACCACGGAGCGGAGCTCCCGCAGAGCCCGCGATTCCCGCAGCTCCAAGTGGTGGATAACAATGCCGCGAGTGGTTTATATGCACGAGTATGATATGCAGTTGTCGATTAATCCTTAGCGGAGAACGGCCGAAGCATAGCCTGCGGATGGTTGGGAAATAGTAACGGGAGTTCAGACGGAGGGAGGGAATACCGATATGAGCAACCGTATTGAGGAAATCAAGGCTGACCAGCAGAACTTTCTGGACAAGACGGATGATACCGTGAAGAAGGTCCCCACCAACACAGACTCGGACGAAGCTGTGGAAGCGATGACCTCCCATCTGAACAAATATGACGACCAGGAAGAGTACAAGCAGGACAAGAATAATTAGGCAGGGCTCGCTAGCTGCCGAATTCTCAACTCACATATTGGCCAGGACAGGAGCAGGTTATCTGACGTCCTGGGCAGTATGTGTTTTTTTATTTTCCTTAAATAAAGGCGAACATTCGGTCTAATATATCTACAAAAGTTCGGGAAAATGGCTCGGAAGTTCGGAAAAATCATTGACAGCCTGCCACTAATCCAGTATTCTATCAAAGGCATGAAAAAACTCGTATATCCTCAATAATATGGTTTGAGGGTTTCTACCAGGAGCCAATAATTCCTAACTACGAGTATGGGATCCGTGTATTTTAACGCATCCTATACAGTAGTTGGGATTTTTTTATTTCAGAATATGGAGGCAGGGAACAAATGGACAGATGGTTTGCGCTTAAGGAACGCGGCACATCGGTGGGAACCGAGGTGCTGGCTGGGATAACGACCTTTTTTACCATGGTGTATATCGTCATTGTGAATCCTGGTATATTGAGCCAGGCGGGCCTTGATTTTAACGGCGTCTTTACCGCTACGGTGCTTGCCAGTATTGTGGGCACGCTTATTATGGGACTCTGGGCCAACTACCCGATTGTTATTGCGCCAGGGATGGGGCTGAATGCGTATTTCGCCTTCACGGTAGTAGGGGGAGGAGAAGTCAGCTGGCAGGCGGCATTGGGCGCCGTCTTCGTGGCCGGCATTATCTTCGTCCTGCTGTCGCTTACATCCTTCCGATTCATGCTGCTGGATGCAATACCGCCAAGCTTGAAGCATGCCATCACGGCAGGCATAGGCTTGTTCATTACCTTCATCGGCTTGCAAAATTCCGGTATCGTTGCGGATTCACCCGCTACGCTGCTCACGATCGGCAATCTGACGGAACCGATGACGCTGCTTACGATCATCGGACTTGCGATCACGGTAGTGTTGATGTCTTACAGGGTCAAGGGATACCTGTTTGTGGGGATGCTGATTACAGGCATTATTGCCTGGTTCATGGGCCTTATGGAGCTGCCGTCCAGCTGGGTGGGCCTGCCGACCGGCTTGTCCGCGACGGCTATGCAGATGGATATCGGCGGTGTAATCTCGAACGGCCTGTACGGGGTTATTTTTACCTTCCTGCTGATTACGCTGTTTGATACGACAGGCACGATGCTGGGCGTGGCCGAGCAGGCCGGACTGCTGAAGAATAACAAGTTCCCGCGCTCAAGGGGCGCATTGCTGGCGGATGCGGTGGGGACGACGACTGGCGCCATGCTGGGCACAAGCCCGACATCCGCTTATATCGAATCCAGCGCGGGCGTTGCGGTAGGCGGCCGGACAGGACTGACGGCAGTAATCGTGAGCGTATTGCTCGCGCTGACTCTGTTCTTCACGCCGGTCATTTCCGTATTGGCCGCTATCCCGGCAATTACGGCGCCGGCACTCATTATCGTCGGCTTCCTGATGATCAGCACGCTGCAGAAGATAGACTGGAGCGATTTTGAGGTTGTTTTTCCCGCGTTCCTGATCATCGTATTAATGCCGCTGACTTACAGCATTGCAACAGGGATCGGTGTCGGCTTCATCGCTTATCCGGTATTGAAGGCGGTCCGCGGCAAGTGGCGCGATGTCCATCCGATCTTCTATCTGTTCGCCGTTCTGTTCGCCGTCCAGCTTGCATTCTTCGCGCATTGATACGGACCTTGCGTCCGTATGAGTGTAAGAGGAGCTTGTCATTAATGGCTTGGGCTTATTATAATCTGTAATTTCAATCCCCTTGCAGGTGGCCTGCAAGGTTTTTTTTTTTGCGCTCTCCTTCATGTGTTGTTATAATTTTCCTAGCCAATGGGGGGGACGTCGATGAGAAAGAGATTGACAGCTGTGATGCTTGCAGCAGCGGAATCACTGCTGGTGATGCTCCTGGGAGGGTGCAGCGCCTCTAATGAATTGACAATTGATAAAGCAGACATTGTGGCCGTGCTCATGCCGGACGGCGACTTGTATGTGGAGGAGCTGTACACCTATACGGTCCGGGGAGAGTACGACAGGTTTAGCCGCTATATGGATAACTACGGGGATTCGAATATTGAGTTCTTCGAAGCTTATGCTCCCCCAACTGACAGGGAGCTCGGCAACTTTGGCTATGAGGAACTGGTGCGTTACCCGGTTTCCCTTAGTACTAAGAGAGGCTCCTATTACGTCGATTTACAGGCAAAGGATGAAACCGTGCAGGTATATTACCGCTACCGGCTAGATCGTGAAGCTGTGAAATACCCGGACGGGGCAGAGCTGGATTGGACCGTTCTGGAGTATAACGAGGCGGATCATCATAACGTATCCGTTACCGTGCTTGCCCGGGAGCGTGTGAATGAGCCTCTTATCGGCTATGCCTATGACCGTTCCGGGGGTTCCTTAGTGGAGGCGGCAGACCATCAGATCCGGTATGAAAACAAGCTGCTGCCGGAAGAGGACACCGTCAGGCTGAAGGTGTTCTTCCCTCCGGAAGCGGTACCGGAGATGGAAGTGACAGCTTCTACACCACTGGAGGAGCGGATGCTGGAGGAGACGGCGCTGCAGCAGCAATTCGCAAAGCGGGACCGCTTGCTGGATGCCGGACGCCAGGCGATACTCTGGCTCACCTGTATCACAGCTGCGGGTGCTATACTCTATGCGATCCCGCTGCGCAGGCTTATAGCTTGGTGGAGAGGAAGGCAAGTCCCGTTGGAGCAGCTCGAACAGATGGACCCGATCGGACTTGTGTATCTTTACAGGAAGGGAAGGCTCAGAATGCCGGATGTGCTCGCCGGCGTGTTTGCACTGCGCCGCAGAGGAATGGTCGATGTCACCATGATTCAGGCAGGACCACGGTTTCAGGAGGACCGTAAAGCGCCGAAGCAGCTGCCGCAGTTTAAATTCAAGGGCCACCGCTCTAGTCTTGGAAAAGCGGAGCGGAACCTGGTCGGCTGGCTGTTCCGCGGGGCAGGCGTATTTAATGTGGAGAGCATTTCCGGACCGACGGCAACTGAGCGGAGACAGAAGGACCCGATGAATAAATACATACAGCGAATACGGCGGTTTAAAAGGGCATTCACCGGGTGGATGGAGCTAATGGAAGCACAGAATGGACAAGCTGGAAAGGCTCGGGACTATGCGCCGGGAAGGTTCATTATTTCTGCCTTGGCTTTTACCCATCTGGCCGTGCTGGTTTACTTGCATTTGGCGGATGTACAGCCTTGGGGATGGATCATTATACTCGCCCTCGTTCTTGGAGGCAGTGCGGTCTGGCTCTCGGTTCGCCCACGTGGCAAAGGCTTCATAACCGCATATTTGGTGGCTTGTTTTTTTGTGGTCGTCCAGATTGTACACGAACCGGTTGTCTCGGGATACTTCGACTTTGTGCTGCTTTCGCTCCTACTTGTATGGCTTCTCCCCGGTAAAGTCGCGGATCAAGCCTCTGAAGCATACCGGAGCGCCATCAAGCGTTATCGCCGGAAGCTGGCAAGAGGCAAGGGTATCGGAGAGTGCGCCCCGGTTCGCTGCGAACAAATGCTGGAGAATGCGCTGCTGCTTGGCGTGGGGCCTCGCTTCTTAGCGCATATTAGGAAGAATCAGGAGGTTTCCGTCTTCCATCCCGTTTCCCCATTGTTTGATCCTGCCGCACATGCTGCAATAGATTATGCCTTTATACAATCCTGGAAATACATAAATCGCAAATTATCCGCTGAAAAAAGCGGAGGCGGGTACGGAGATAGCGGGGGCGGCTACGGAGATAGCGGAAGCGGCTCTTATGGAGACGGCGGCTACAGCGGAGACAGCGGCAGCGGCGGTGGAGGTGACGGAGGCGGAGGCGGCGGGGATTAAGCGCCAGATATCCTGCCGGCTCAGAAGTATTTTGTCAGGGGTGAGTCTAAGGCTGGAGGACAACTGTTAACGGGCTGGGGCTATTGCTTTTATCAAGCAAAAGCCCCTTCTTTTTTTGGGACTAACGGTTGTGTCACGCCACATGAGAGGCAGGCCAGAAGGTGCTGTGTCACGGGGTATGGATGATAAGCGCAAAGAGCCTGACTGCCGTCACAGAGCTTCTTAAACAAAAGCCGTTGACAGAATGTTCACAGAAATGCCATAATTGTACCTATAAATGCAAGCGTTTGCACTGATGTTGCACAGCACATCCGGTACATACATAAACTCTTCCTCAGCGAATGGAATTCTCACTCTTCTAAGCCATGATGCAAAAAATACGGCCGCAGCGCTGCCCCGCCAACGAATTATACAGCCCCATAGATGTATCCCGAGGTTCTTCATTACTGCACGTTATGCAAGCGCATTCAAGGGAAGCGGGTGTTTATCGGAGTTTCGTTATTTACAGCGATATGCTGTAAAAATATAATCCTAAAGGAGATGTAATAATGAGAAACATGGCAAGACCGTTGTGGAAGTATGTGCTGCTTGCTGCGCTGCTGCTGCAGGCTGTGGGTGCCGCTGTCGTACCGCAAGCCAGTGCTGCGAATTCGTATGGATTGCCGGCTGCGACGAAGGATGGGGTGATTTTTCATGCGTGGAACTGGTCGTTTGATAGCATCCGGAACAATCTTCCGGCACTTGCGGCCGCAGGCTTTAAATCGGTTCAGACGTCTCCGATTCAGGGAAGCAAGGAGCCGCTTATGGAAGGCAGCAGGTGGTGGGTGCTGTATCAGCCCGTTAATTTCAAGATTGGGAACGCACAGCTGGGGGACCGTGAAGCCTTTCGCAGACTCTGCGAGGAGGCGGAGAAGTACGGGATTAACATCATTGTGGATGTGGTCGCGAACCATACCGGGAATGCAGGGGGAGGGAGTCTTCAGTATCAGCCAGCAGCCAATGTCGACCCGGCAATTAAGAATAATCCGTCTTTTTGGCATGAAGCCAGAGGTGTTGAGGATTGGAGCAACCGCTGGCAGGTAACACAGTGGGGCATCGGGCTTCCGGATTTGAATACGTCTAATCAGCAGCTCCAGGACATGATCATTGCCTTCTTGAACGATGCGGTGTCGCTCGGGGCGGACGGCTTCCGCTTCGATGCAGCCAAGCACATTGAGCTTCCAAACGAGACGGGCGGTTCGAATTTCTGGACACGGGTGCTGGGTTCGCTTCAGAACAAGGAGAACCTCTATATCTACGGCGAGGTACTACAGGGCGGCGCAGACAATTTCGCGGGTTATGCCAACTATATGAACGTAACGCCTTCAAATTACGGCCATCAAGTTCGCAATGCGGTCGGCTTCAACAGCAGCAAGAACGTGAATTATGCACAGCACTACGGCGTCAGTGTGAGCCCCTCCAAGCTGGTGACTTGGGTGGAGTCGCATGACACATACGCGAACGATTCGGCAGAGTCAACGAACATGAATCAGTGGCAGATCGAGATGGGCTGGGCATTAATTGCCGGCAGATCAGAGACGACATCGCTGTACTTCAACCGTCCGGCTGGCAGCGGAAAATTCGGAAGCCCGCTCGGTGCTCCCGGGAATGACTGGTGGAAGGATCCGGACATTGCAGCGGTGAACAAATTCCGCAATGCTATGGTTGGACAGCCGGAGTATCTAAGAACGCAGGGCAATGAAATTATGCTCATCGAGCGCGGCACGAAAGGCATGACGATCGTTAACCTCGGGGGCACAGCCCAGATTAACTCGCCTACGGCTCTCGCAAGCGGCACATATACGAACAAAGCCAGCGGAGGCGGAACGTTCACAGTAGCGAACGGCCGCCTCACGGGAACACTGGGAGCAGGCCAAATCGCAGTACTGTATGGCGCAGGAGACCAGCCGGGCAATGGAAATGAGAACGAGATGGTAAACGTGACCTTCAATATCCAGAATGCAACTACGGTAGTGGGACAAAATGTCTTCATCGTTGGCAACATCCCTCAGCTTGGCAGCTGGAACCCGGCGAATGCAGTTGGTCCGGCCAGCAGCGCCAATTATCCAACCTGGACGATCACCATCCCGCTGCCGAAGGGAACGAGCATCGAGTTTAAAGCGATTAAGAAGGACGCTAATAACAATGTAGTATGGGGGAGCGGAGCGAACCGGGCATACACTGTATCGGCGAGCAATCCTGCGGTAACCTTTAACTTCAACAATTGACAGCGTTCACAAAGGAGGGCCCGGAGGCCCTCTTTTTCTTGCGCGGCGGCAGTTTGAATTCAGAACAGCATTCACAGGTCATCACTGGAGAAGCATACCCGGTGATGCTGTGGAAGGTTCCCGCAGGAGACTTGTCCATCCTAGTGCAGAATAAATGGCTATATACTTCCAGTATAAAAGGGGGGACGTACAGGCAGCGCGGCGGTCAAGGCTGCTTGCCGGATTCCTTAAGGGCCTGCAGCATCTGTTCCAGCTCCCCGATGGTTACCGGCCTTGCATGCCTCATCAGCTCGTATCCGATACTCCCATTAACTTCAATGGTAGCTCTCTTCAGATCGGGTATCTGCAGGTCGCCAAGCTGGCGGAGCCGCATCTCCAGCTGGTGACGGGTAAGCCGCAGCTTCCGAAGTGCCTTGTCATCCACTATGCCATCGCGAACCACGACCATCGTTCTGCCTGTCACCAGCCGTTCGAACCAGGGAACCCTAAACTCCAGGTACTCAAGCAGCATTAAATAGAGGAGGAAGAGTCCAACTGTGGCAGCGGAGCGCCAGACGGCCTTCTCCAGAATGCCTTGGGCAAGCAGGTTGCCGATTGAGATCATGATAACCGTTGTGGCTGCCGTCATCTGCGAGATTGACCGGCGGCCTGAGAACCGCAGCATCAGAATGCCGAACAGAACGATGAATGCACTCTTCCATACAATGTGCCAGGTGATATCCATAAAGTCCCTCCTCTGAAGTTAGTGTTCCAACTGGCGAAGGGGTTATACGCAGCAGCCGAAGCCCGGGGTAACGAACAGGCTCTGGATTGGTGATCTGGATGCAACCGGGAAACTTTAATCTTTGTTGTGTGAATAAGGGACTATAGAACTATACTCTTCTGGGCCTATGACTAGTATAATTGGTGCAAATAGCCAATTATGCTAGGCATAATGGCGCATAAAAACCGAAAAGGGCAAACCTGTCGTAAGGCAGGGACGCAAAGTCATGGGTCCATTGAACTTGATGGATTGCCAGACTGCCGAAGACGAAGACACTGCATAGATGAAGCGGCCGGACCATGAATGATGGTTCTGCCGCTGCTCCTCCGCATGCCTAGTTCAGGCATGCGGTTTTGTTTTTTTCGGCAGGGAGAGGGAGAGAGTATGTTCAACAAGAGATGGAAACGCCGGATATCCACCCTGCTGGCAGCATCAATGTTTACAGGCCTTGCGCCTGCGCCGACATGGATTAGTATCGGCCAGATGACGGCCTCAGCTGCAGAACGTGCAGCTGTGAGTGTGGCGTCTGTGGTAGGGGGATTTGCTGCTGTATCATTGACGGCAAGTGGAGAAGCGTCAGGCAGTGCCGAGGTGCAGGAAGAGTTGCAGGCGTGGGAGAGTAGTCAGAACGCAACACAGACACCCAAATACTATACCTTTAACGGATTGCAGGTCTTGGAGGAGCAGCCTGCCACTGGCCAGGAGAGCGGCGGCTCGGCTGGGGCGTATATCAGCCTGCAGGATATAGATCCCGTATTCAATAACGAACAGGGGAGCATGACGATCAAGTGGACGGATAATCTGTCCGCATGGATAACAGCGCAGTCAGGAGTTCCGGTTAACCCGCCGGCCGGCTATACGGTATCGGTTAAGCTGAAGGATATCAAGAAGGGTACGGTCTACACGCTGCTGGATGGCTACCGGGACCGCTCGGGAACGAATCAATACGTGTGGAACGGCAAGGACGCGCAGGGGAAGGAACTGCCGGAAGGCTATTATTACATGATGTTAAGTGCCGAGAGCGGTACGGTCACGTACAACATGCCTGCCTCCGGCTCAGGACCCGCGCCTGCGCCTGTAACTCGCACCATCCCGGCGTATCCGGGGCAGCATCAGCGCATTCTAATTGACCGCACAGCTCCCGAGCTTGTGGCGCTTCATCCGCTTGACGGGCGGAGAATAGCAGTGGAAGCCCGGGATATGGTAGGCGGTCTGGAGAAGCTTGAGATCAGCGGCGGTTCGCAGCCGGCTGAGCGGACCTTCTCTTCCACTCCGCTGCGGATTGCTTACGCTTATACCGCGGGAGAGGGCAAGGAGCTTACCGTTAAGCTGACGGATAAGGCAGGCAATGTATCGACGGAGACACTTCCGCTGCAGCCGCTGCTTCCGGGCGGGGGCGATCAGAGCTACCGGCCGCAGGCCAAGGCTGATATCGGCGGCAATGAAGTGACGATCAATCTGGATACAGGCAACGGCCATCAGGTGTTCCAGGGCTTCTCCCAGAAGGGGCCGGGTATTGATCTCGATATCTATTTCACCTACAACCACCAGAACCGCCATAAGGGCATGCTGGGGTACGGATGGAGCTTCAGTCTGGATTCCAGATTGAACAAGTGGCCGGGCGGGGATATCACCTGGACGGGCTTTGACGGAACAACCTACTGGTTCAAGGAAGAGAACGGCGGATATACCAGCTATGCGGACGGTCAGAAGACGGATTATCCGAAGCTGACGCTGGATCCGAATGCGTCCAACCCGCAGGACTTGAACGCCTTCATCATGGAGTGGCCGGACCAGCTCCGCTACCGGTTCAAGAATGACGGGCGGTTCTGGCTGATTCAAGACCGCAATAATAACCAGGTATTCTTCTCCTGGATCAGCTGGCCGAACTATCACGGCGGTCATGATTACCGGATTAAATCGGTAACCGACACGGCTGGCCATAAGGTGGAATTCCAGTACAAGCAGGACGGAGAGCTCTATTCGACCGTCGTTACGGAGCTGGACGGCATCGGTAATGAACCGGGGGAGAAGCGGAAGTTCTTCTTCATGTACGACGCTGAAGGCCAGTTCGTCGGCTTCCGCGATCCGTCGCTCAAGATCACTCGCTTCACTTACGACAGCATGAAGCGGGTTGACCGCGTCATCGATAACGGCAGCAACAACCGTGCAGAGACCGGAGTGACGGAGGAGTCGGTTGTAACGGCATGGTCTTACGACGATGCCAACCGGATGGAGCAGGCATCCATGACCCGCAAGCAGGATGATGTGAAGGAATTCGTCCGCATCGCTTACGGACAGCGGGAAGCGAAGGTGGAGCGTCCTTCCGGTGCGTATACGCTGCGCTGGAATGTAGCGAACCGTCCTGCCGCACGCGTGCAGAAGGTGCCGGACGGTGATGAGGAAGCAGATGCGGAGACGGTCTATGAATATGACCGCAACCGTCTGATAGCCGAGACAGACCCACTCGGACGCAAGCGGGCCTACCGCTATAACGAGCAGGGATGGCTCGAGGCGGAGCTCCGCCCATCCGGGGCAATTCTGTCGTACAGCTACGATGCGCAGGGAGACTTGACCGGTGAGACCGGTCCGGGCGGTTATGAAGTAAGCTACAGCTATATCAAGAACAACCGGCATATTGTAAGCCGGACAAAGACCGAGAAGGTCAGCGATCCGGCAGGCATTCATGCGCCATATGATATTGTCACGAAGGAAGAGTTCACGGAGAACGGATTGCTGCAGAAGCGTACGGACGGAGAAGGCCATACCTTCGAGTACACGTATGACGACAACAGCTATCTTGTAACGGACGGCACCCCTGTCCGTTATGAGAATGACCAGAATGGCAATGTCGTTCGAATCATCACCAATCCGGATACCGGGGATGAAGCTGAGGCGGTTAACGAGTATGACGCCGTTGGCCGGGTCACGCACAAGGTATCGGCTGTCGGGCTGGAAGAGATTCTTGCCTACGATATATTCGGTCGTCTCACGAAGCGTGTAGAGTTCGACCAGGCTGATCCATCGGTTAAGCGTACGACCACGATGGCTTATAATGACGGGGGCCATCTGATCAGCGAAGAGGACGAGCTGACGAAGACCGTCTATACGGTGGACGGCGAAGGGCGCGTGCTGGCGCAGGAGACCAAGCCGCTGGGTGCAGGCACAAGCGGTACCCTGAAGGAGACGACGGTCTATGACAGCCGCGGGCTCGTTACCGAATCGGCCGATGCCCGCGGGCTTGTAACCCGCACGTATTACAATAAAGCCGGAGACATGATCAAGCAGGTCGAATCGCCGGAGCAGAATCCTTCCGTAACACAGATTGAATATGACAGTGCCGGACGACAGACCGTTGTGGTGGCTCCTGACGGCGGCAAGACTGCTTTTGCCTATGATTTGCGGGACCGGGTAGTGAAGCGCACGGAAACCGTGAAAGCTAATGTCCCGGCAGATCTGCCTGTACAAGCCGGACAGCTGCCCGAGCAGCAGCTTGTTACCACCTTCTTTTACAACTCACTGGGCGCTCTGGTGGAAGAGACGAAGCCGGGCGGTGCATGGGAGAGATATGCCTATGACAAGAACGGCAGCCGGGTCAAGGAGACAGTCGGCGGTCCTGTTCCTCACTACAAGGGTACCGCTCTCCCGACCGGAACGGGTGACAGCGTTAATGCCGGTGATGAAGTTGTCGTTACACGCAGCTTCTCCTATGACAAGCTGGGCCGGATTGCGAGCAGCACAGACGGGAACGGGTATGTCACGACTTACCGCTATGAAGGCGACTCGACGACCATAACCGAGCAGACGCTTAACGAGAACGGCCATCCAGCCACCGTTACTACTGTGGAGAAGACGGATCCCGAGGGCAGGCTGATTCAGACGGTCAATGCGGCGGGCGAGACGGTGACCTCGTCTTATGACGCTTTTGGCAATGAGAAGGAACGGGTCAACGAAGAGGGGCAGCGGATCAGTTATGACTATGACAAGCATGGCAGGCTGATCGGGCAGGTTGAGCAGGTGCAGGCGGGCGTGACCCAGAAGATTCTGTTCACGCCGGATGCATGGGGCAATACCACTCATGAGAAAATCCAGCTCGCTGACGGCAAGTGGGCGGAGAATGCCTACAAGTTTACACCTGATGGCGTTATGCTGCAGTCCAAGGATGCTGCCGGGCTCGTCATCACATACGAGTACGATGAATTCGGCCGGGTGATCAAGGAGACGGAACAGAACCCGCTGCCTGGCGGGGCGATGACAGAGCTGCGCGTGACGTCGTATCGTTATGACTCGATGGACCGCGAGGTGCAGCGGACGCTGCCGGATGGCAGCAAGGAGTATCAGGTCTATGACACCAGCGGCAATCCGGTAATCGTGATTGATGCGGCAGGCCATGCGGCGAAGATGGTCTACGAGCAGGGCGGACCGATGTCGGAGCTGATACAATACCGCAAGGGCGCCACCGCCATGACGGCGGCGAATGAAGCCATTCACTCGTACTATACGGTCAATGCCAATGGGGATGTGGTGCTGGCCCGAGATCCGAACGGCAACCTGGTCCGCTTCGTATATGACGGAGAGGGGCAGGCAGTGTCGGAGACGCGCAGCGGCCCGGATCTGCAGGGTGAGTCGGTTACGGTATCCTATGTCTACAACCCGCAGGGGCAGATGATCTCGGAGAAGGATGGCAACGGGCATATTACCCGGTACGCTTATGACACCGAGGGGCAGCTGGTCCGCAAGACGGACCCGTCTGGCCAGTGGACCACATACAGCTACAGCCCGGCGGGCTATATGCTCTCTGAACGCCGTCCGCTTGGACGGGACATGTCGTGGACGTACAATTACCGTGGGCAGGTGCTGACCGAGAGCGACGCATTAGGCGGCACAATCCGGTATACGTATGACCTTGAAGGCAACCTGCTGACGGAGACGGATAAAGAAGGCAGCGGCACGACGGTAAATGTGTATGATGCGGACGGCCGTTTGATCCGGCAGACGAGTCCGGCAGACGGCGTGACGACTTACCAGTATGACGGGGTTAACAATGTCCGGTCCGCGAGCCGTCCGGTGTATGGAACGGTCAAGTACAATTACGATACCCGTAACCGCCTGATTTCCGTGGAGGAGAATATTAGCGGCGCAGGGGCGCTTGTTACAACCTATACGTATGACAAGGTCGGCAATAAGACCTCCCAGAAGGACCCGAACGGTCAGCTGACGACCATAGAATACGATGAATCGGGCAACAAGATCCGCGAGGTATTTACCCGTCAGGGTTCGAGCGGCACGGTAGAGGATGTATTCAAGTACGGATACGACGCGAACGGCAATCTGACGATGGAATTGAAGCCGGGCGGCTTGAAGACGGAGTATGCGTATGATTACATGAACCGCAGAATCTCCGAGACGTACAGCGACGGCACCGTCATCCGGTACACCTATGACAAAGCGGGCAACCTGCTGACGCAGTCCGGGCCGGAAGGCACGATCACATTCAGCTATTATCCTAATAATCAATTGAAGCGGACGACTTATCCGAATGGCGATACACTCGAGTATACGTATGATGCCAACGGAGATATCGAGACCGAGCTTATTAACGGCAAGTCAACCGCAGTAACGCGGGATGCCGCAGGCCGTCCGGTAACGTACACGGATACGAGGGGTTACACCTATACGTATGCTTACGATGCAGACGGGTATGTAAAATCGCTCGAGTACCCGAATGGAACGGTAACGGATACGGTCTTCAAACCAAGCCATGTGATCGGCACCAGACAGACGCGGACCAAAGCGGGCGGCGAGGTGCTCGATTCAAGCGCTTATGAGCATAACGAGCGGGACTTCGTAACGGGAGTCAGCACACACAAGAATGCAACGGGCTATGCTTATGATGACCGCGAGCAGCTGCAGCAGGTCACGACTCCCGAAGGCGATCTGATCCGTTATGAGTACGACGGGGCAGGCAACCGTACGGTCCGCAAGGCAGTTATTCAGGGGTCCAAGCTGGATAAGCAGCAGGAAATTACCATTGAGCAGCTTGTCGAGCTGGTGCTCGGCATGCCGATGACGACCGCCCCGGACACAGCTCCTGAGGAGCCGGGAGAGGCAGGAGGCAGTCCGTCCAGCGGCTGTACTGCGCCAAGCAGTAACGGCAATGGAAACGGCAATGGTAATGGCAACGGCAACGGTAATGGTAATGGCAACAATGGCAACGGTAACGGTAATGGTAATGGCAATAACGGTAACGGTAATGGTAATGGCAATAACGGTAACGGTAACGGTAATGGTAATGGCAAAGGCAAAGGCAATTCGATGTCCTCTGTTCTCAGCAGCCCTGCAATCACGAATTTCAGCAATGGTAAGAATGAGAGCAAGGACAATAATGGCTCCGGCCCGGGCAACAATGGCAAAGGTAATGCGAACGGCCACAACAAGGAGAGCGGAGAGTGCGCCACCAATGCCGGCAGCAATGGCCTGAATAATGGCAAGGGCAAGAAGCATGGTTTGTACAAGAAGTTCGGCGAAGTTCTGGGTACGGCATCGGGATCGGGCAGTTCCGCCAATGGCTCGTCCGTAACAGGCAGCAAGGAAACGGGACAGCTCGAGAATGTGCTGGCCGCGATCGACCAGGTCGTCAACGGAGAAGTAAACCTGCCAGCAGGCGAGCATCCGAAGCTGTTTGAGCGGATCCGCAAAGTCGGGGCAGGCTACACCATCGTCGGTACGCGCTGGACGTATAACGAGAAGAACGAAATCCAGAAGCGCGAGAACCTGATCCGGCTGGAGGATTATGCTTACACGTATGACGTAGACGGCAACCTGCTGACAGACGGGCGCAGCAAGTATGAATGGAATGCGCGCGGCCAGCTGATGAAGGTCACGTTCCCGGACGGCTTCGGAGAGTCGTATACCTACGACATGTTCGGCCGCCGGATGACCAAGTCACAGTTCAACCACACGGGCAGCATCCAGGAAACGACGAAGTATCACTACAAGGGCGATACGTATGTCATCACGGATGAGAAGAATAGTGCGGGGGAAACGGCAGCCTCCTATACCTTCAGCGAAAGCGGCCGGCCGCTGTCCATAACGTACAAGGGCCAGACCTTCTGGTACGTGTACAATGGGCATGGCGATGTCACGGCGCTGACCGACAAGGACGGGAAGGTAGCGGCACGCTACGAGTACGATGCATGGGGACTGGTGTCCCGGA
>NZ_JAKGAO010000023.1 GCF_021532315.1 Paenibacillus tarimensis | reverse complement strand
AGGCAGGGACCGGAGGATGAGAGCGGCAATACAGCGCCGGACTACCATCCGGGCATCGGCAACGCACCGGCAGCATCGTCCGCAGCGGCGGCTGAAACCGATACGACAGAAGCAGCAGACACTACAACAGCGGAAACAGAAGACGTGCTCGCATGGCTGGAAGAAACCGATGCGGCTGTACAGGCGACGGCAGATATTACAACGGAGCTGGTCAAGTACAACCCGTACCGTTATGCAGGCTACTACTGGGATCGGAAGACGCAGCTGTACTTCCTGCAGGCGCGCTATTATGACCCTCGGAACGGCCGTTTCCTCTCGGCAGACAGCTACCGGGGCGAAGTGGAGCAGCCGCTCAGCCTGAACCTGTATATTTACTCGCTGAACAATCCGGTGAACTATGTGGACCCGACTGGTCACATGAGCTGGTGGCAGGTGGACGACCTGGCCAAGGGGATCATCTCCTCGCTGGGATCGATCAAGGACCTCTTCAGCTGGAGTACACTGGATACGCTGTGGGAGACGATTAAGGCGGTCTACAAGGGTAAAATCTCGCTGCGGGACATTGCCCGGGAAGCGGCAGGGTCGGTGCTGCAGCCGTTCAACTACCTGATCCGGAACACGAATCATGTCTGGAAGGGAAAGCCATCTGACAAAGAGGTGAAGCAGTACGGCAAGGAGCTTGGCAACGTGCTGCAGATGGTGGCAGGCAGCGGCGGAGCGCTGAAGATCATGAGCAAGGTCATCCCGGGCCTGCAGAAGCTTGCAGCCAAGCTGCCGAAGAAGAAGGTCCGTCAGGAGCCGAAGAAGACGCCTCGCCAGGAACCAAGGAAGACGCAGAACAAGAATGCCATTACGTGCAACTGCTTCACAGCCGGGACGAAGGTTCTCACAGACGAAGGGGAGAAGCCTATCGAGGAAATCGAGGTAGGTGACAAGGTTCTCGCCAAGGATGAGAATAACCCTGATGGGGAATTGGCTTACAAGGAAGTAACAGCTTTATACCGCAACCAACGTGATGATATTATTAAATTGCATGTTGGATTGCAAGTCATCGAGACGACAGACAATCATCCATTCTGGGTTGAAG
>NZ_JAKGAO010000022.1 GCF_021532315.1 Paenibacillus tarimensis | reverse complement strand
TTCTGGGTTGAAGGAAAAGGGTGGGTCTTCGCAGATGAACTTCAGGTGGGCGACAAACTCCAAAAGGCTGACGGAAGCAACCTGACGATTGATAAAGTTGAGTTCGTCAAACTGGGTGAACCAGTAACGGTTTACAACTTTACGGTTGCGGACTTCCATACTTATTATGTAACGGATATTGGAATATGGGTGCATAATACGAATGGTTGTCTACCGGATTCTAGATGGATTCAACGTTCCACATATAAAGAGTTGCAAGAGCTAGGGTTGAATGAGCAGTTTGCACGAGCAATGAAAAAAGGATTAGCAAATGCTCGGCAAGGTGATAATGGAATAATTCTGCTTTCAAAAAACGAACAAATAATCCATAAAGGGAATCTTTACACATTCAAAATAAAAGTAGCCAAAGCATCTAACCATCTTAGGGTTTATGGGAGAATTGACGATAATGGTAACTTGATATTCGATTACATTACTAAAGGTAAAAAGTAAATTAGGAGTGGTTACATGAGCTTATTAGATGTTGAATTCATATTTAACCAACATTATAATTTTAATGAGTTAAAAAATAACTCAATAAAGTTACTAGAAAATCTAATAAATAATAGCTGTTCAAATTATTTGAGTGAAGAAGAAGGGAAACTTGAGGATGGTTTGAGATTTAAGGACTACATCATTCGTTATAAGTGCATTGAGTTATTTATAAATAACCACGATAGAGTGATTCCTTTTTTTCGAGTGTGCCTTGAACTTTTACATCCTAAGACAGAGATTCAAAAGTTTTATTATGATATAGAATACACCATTAATGGAGAGTTCTCAGATGAGTATTTTGGAGCATATAATTAACTCTTAACAAAGGTAAAGTTTAATTTTAGGTCATAGCATGTAGAGTATGAGATGGGGAAAAAAGTGGTGTCCATGTTGCCGCTTTTTTCCTTTTTATATTTACTAAAAAACGAGAATCGTATATTGAGACAAAATTACTAGTGCTTTTAAATCAATTATCCACCCAAATAGAGATTTCCTTGCGAGCAATGGAACTAAAGGAATGTAGCATAGGACAGAAATCTGGAGTGCTACGATAATAATGCAGTCGAAAAACACCCTCATATGAAATAGAATGAAAGATAATGAGGGGACGGGGGACAATGAATCGGTACGATAAAGCATTCAAAGAAGAAGCCGTAAGATTGAGCGATGAGATTGGATCTAAAAAAGCAGCTGAGCAGTTAGGCGTATCCTACTATACGTTGCAGGAATGGAGAAAACGAAGAACCCTGCACGGCGACGGAGCGCATATCGGAAGCGGAAGCGCTTATGCGTCTGCCGATAAGACTGCACGTGAAATCGAATTAGAAAAAGAAATAGTCGAGCTGCGCCGCGCGAATGAAATTCTCAAGGATGCACTCGGTTTTTTCGCAAAAGACCGGAAGCGGTAAAGGCATGTAGGCTCTATGCTTACATCCGTGAACGACGGGATCGATGGACCGTCAAGGAGATGTGCGATATACTTGCTGTCAGTGAATCGGGCTATTACCGCAGCTTGAAGCCCACACCTAAGCAAGAGAAGCAGCAACGCCTTCTGGTCAAAATCACAGAAATCATCGGTGAACATGAAGACAACAGCAATTACGGTGTCCAGCGTGTTCTGCTGGCGCTGTCACAAATAGATATCATGACCAGCTACAGCACTGTCTATCGGATCATGAAGAAGCATGACCTATTGAAGAAAGCCAAGCGTCATTCACACGGCATTACACGCGAGGATGCCGCAGCTCAAAAGAGCGAGAACCTAATCCAGAGAGACTTCAGATCCTCAGCACCCAACCAAAAGTGGCTATCGGATATCACCGAAATCCCTTGTTCAGACGGTAAGCTATATCTGTCTGCTGTATTGGATTGTTTTAACGGAGAGATCGTAGGCCTCGCCATGGACGATAATATGCGCAAAGAGCTCTGCATTCAGGCCTTTGAAAATGCCTGTAAAGCAAGGAATGCTCGCGGAATGATCTATCACAGCGATCGAGGCAGCCAATTTACGAGCCATGCTTTCCGGAAGAGTCTAGCTAAACGAGGTGCCATTCAAAGCATGAGTGGTACAGGCCGTTGCTATGATAATGCAAGGATGGAAAGTTTTTTTGCTACGCTAAAGAAAGAAAAGCTATACAAGATCAACACAGAGCGCTATCCCATGGCCCATATTAAATCGATCATCTTCAGATACATCATGGTCTACTACAACAGGCGGCGGATATACACCTCCAACCCAGGGGGCTGGCCCCCAGCAATTTATCGCGAAAGAATGCTATCACAAGCAGCTTAGTAACGGGATTTCTGGATGAGTGTGTTTTCAAACTGCACTTTTGTTGACAACTCCAATCCATAACAGAAAGGAATATGTCATTAGGTTCAATAATGGACGTGTAGGACAATTTTATTCTCCGTAAGGGTGATACGATGTTTCAAGTTGATTCATATTTAATGAAACCCAAGTGTAATGTTACTGATTTAAGAGATGTAGTTAATAATCCTCAAAACTATTTTGTTGAAATTACTGATTCGACAGGTCTAAATGCAATCCACAAAGACCTTGATTTCCATTATCTTAATGGAGCGATTTGTCTAAAGTATTACGGCGACAGTATATTAGATATGAGGTATTGGGATTTAGTTGACCAATTATGGGCATACATTATGAATCTAATTGATGATGTACTTCAAAAAGGTGAAGGTAGTCTATATTTCCCTGACCAACCTGTCAAAATAACTCTCCGCCAGACCTCTAAAGAGTTAATGCTATTTTCAGTTGAAGGTAGTGAAATAACCACTTTCGTATTACCTAAAAATGATTTTCTAATTGCATTAGTTCATGGCGCAGATCAGTTTTTCACCTACATGACTAATACGTTTGGTTCTGATTGCGAGTATTCTTATGAGTTAGGAAGAATAGACAGACTAAAACAGGAACTACTACAATAGCGTAGTTGACCTTGGGGACGGCAATCCTCAAGGTCATTTCTTTTACCCCGCCAATACCGATTGGTATGACGGAACGACAGATCCTGCCCCGAATAGATGGGCACATAGAAATCTTTTATGATAATAAATGGAATTATTTACATGGGAAAAAGAAGTTTGATAAAGCATTTAAAGAGCAGGTCGCATTATGAATCTTGAGTGGAGAGTCAACCATTCGAGAGTCCGCAATAGAGCTGGGTGTTCATTACACTACGGTTCGAGACTGGGTTCGGAGTTATGAGCAAGACGGCACCCTGGCAAGGTGTTAATTATTTTAACGACTTGAAATAAAAGAAGGGTGAAACTGTGTGTATTTGTAATGTTTGTGGTTTTGATCAGTTGGAATGGCCACAGTATCTTGAAGACGATGCCCCAAACTTTATTATTTGTGATTGTTGTGGTTTCCAGTCTGGATATGACGATTTAGACTTAGGAAAGACATTTGAGGAGTACCGAAATGAATGGATAACGAGAGGGACTCCTTGGACGAATCCGAATAAGAGACCTCCAAATTGGGAATTGGAAAAGCAACTATTAAATATTGAAGCGTGTACTTGAGACCTTGAGGGACTTATCCTTCAAGTTCTTTCTTTTGTTTCCATCCATTTCGCATTTGGCGTATTTCAACGCCTTTTCCGCAAATTCCGGACATGGTGAAAGGCCTTGCTTCATGCTTCTTCCGGCGTTTTCTAACGCAAATTTTGTGAATTTCCGCAAGCGGATGAAGAAGGTCCGCCAGGAACCAAGGAAGACACAGAACAAGAATTCCAGTCCGTGCAACTGCTTCACTGCCGGAACGAAGGTTCTGACAGACGAAAGGGAGAAGAATATAGAAGACATTGAAGTCGGAGATATGGTTCTCGCTAAGGATGAGAATAACCCTGATGGAGAGTTGGCTTACAAGGAAGTCACGCATCTTTATCGAAATGATAAGGAAATCATCTATGA
>NZ_JAKGAO010000021.1 GCF_021532315.1 Paenibacillus tarimensis | reverse complement strand
TACAACTTTACTGTTGCTGACTTCCATACGTACTATGTAAGTGACTTGGGAATTTGGGTTCATAATACTGGTTGTGATATAATAAGTCCTTTTGATTTGGTGGGTCGCCAAACTAAGGATGAAATGACTGGTAACAAAATCAAGAAAATAGCTAAGAATATGAAACAAAATGGTTGGGATGGAGAACCGATTAAAGTTTATGTGGTGAAGGGAAAAACAATAATTGTAGATGGTCATCATCGAGCGACGGCAGCAAAACAAGCAGGACTAAAAAATGTTCCCATTGAATATGTATCGGAAGCTGAATTGAAAAGCACTTGGAGAACGACACCTGATGAATTATTAAGACAAACATATGAAGCTGGGGGTAGATAAATGGGGATAGAATCTTATAACTTTCTTCTTTACCCTAAAAAGAACATAGCTAAACTAACGGAATATGGTTGGGAAACGTATGGTGGTGATTCTATTTCTTCTTCTAGGGTTATTGAGGTATTAGAGTCGATGAAGAATGTCAAGGCATATACTCCCAAAGGTAAACGATCTCCTGTAGATGAAGGATGTTACTATTCGTATGTAGACGAATCCAGCATCATTGAAATTGAAGTTAACTCTGGGGAAAAAGCCGAAATTGTAGAGGAATTATCAGTGCGATTTGCTGTTGTTAATCCAGAAGGCACATTTGAAAAAACACTACAACTATGCCGTGATATATCTGAGTCGCTCAAGTTGAATGTTTTAAATATGAAGTTACATGAAGTAATAGATTTTAGTAATGAAATTCAGTTAACAAGAAGCGAAAAAATATTTAATGAGAAAAGGAGGCAGTTTTTTTCAACGTTTGATTTACCCGAAGGCATTATTTCCAGGCCACTATATTGTTCTGAAGTTTTCGATATATTACAGGGTAAACGGTAGCATTTAAACTCTGGGAGGAGAATACCTCTCAGGGTTTTTAAGTTTTCCCCCATCTAATGCCGAAGAATCGGGCGGCAACCTCCCCAAGAACCTAACTCCGACCGAGCTGGTCAAGTACAACCCGTACCGTTATGCGGGCCACTACTGAGATCGGAAGACGCAGCTGTACTTCCTACAGTCGCGCTACTACGATCCTCGGAACGGCCGTTTCCTCTCGGCGGACAGCTACCGGGACGAAGTGGAGCAGCCGCTCAGCCTGAACCTGTATATTTACTCGC
>NZ_JAKGAO010000020.1 GCF_021532315.1 Paenibacillus tarimensis | reverse complement strand
CAAGAAAAAGTGCACACCTTGTTTGCTGCCATTGAAGAGACGGAAAAGCAAGAAGCCCAGGCTTTAAAGGGTCTGGATTTAATCGAACTTGGCGAGGTAGCTACGATTACAAGCGAAAAGGGGCTCAAAGGTCAAATTTATTGAACCTTTTGTGTCAGCCTCTTCTTCTCTTGGCAGGTAGCCGGGCACAGCTGGTTGGTATAAGATGGTTAGGAAAAAATGTGCGTATCCTTTCCTTGGCTGTATACGTCTACCTAATGTAAGAACAAGGACTGAACAAAGGGGGGCCCCACCATATGGCCTTTGTGAAATCCGAATGGATGAAGCGAGTTACCAAACATAATCAAACGTATGCCGAGCTTGAGAAGGCTTTGCCTTCCTTGCGCAGATACTGCCTGGCACTAACCGGTTCACAATGGGAAGCGGATGATCTGCTGCAGAGCACTTGCCTGAAGCTGCTCAGCCGGACAAGGGGCCAGTATGAGGAGCTGCCGCAGGCGCTGTGCTGGGAAGCTTATATGATCCGGACGGCTCGCAATCTGTGGGTGGATCAGATCCGTCAGCAATCAGCGGTTCAGCGCACAGCTGAACGCCAGATCCCGGATAAAGAGCAGATTGACCGCTATAGCCTAGATCTGGAGCTGGCGATGGCGGCAGTCATTGAATGGCTGTCTCCATGGCAGCGGACCGTGTTTATCCTGCGTGATATTCTAAGGTACAGCACGAGAGAAGCTTCCGAATGGCTGGGCTGCAGTGAGGGCGCTGTAAAAGCTGCGCTCGCGCGTGCGAGGTCAGCTATTGCGGAATGCAGACGCTCCGGCAGAGAGGGAAGGCTGCGTCATCCGGATGATCTGGAGAAGCAGCAGCTGCTGCAAGCGTATTTAGCTGCTTTCCGGTCAGGCAGTGCACGCAGACTGGTCGATCTGTTGATGCAGGATGCGCTCCATGTTGAAGCGGCAGCTCCGCAAATTTTGCAGCATAGCATGCGGGCAGGCAGCATCAAGGGGAATATGCAGATGAAGATGCTAAGCATCCCGTGTTCCGGCGGGTTACAGGCGGTAAGGGCAGCGTAATAAGGAGAGAACGAATATGAGCACGATTCCTTATGTAGTGGAGCAAACCAGCCGCGGTGAACGCAGCTATGATATTTACTCGCGACTGCTAAAGGACCGGATTGTAATGGTATCGGGTGAAATTCAGGATCATATGGCTAATGTTATAGTAGCCCAGCTGCTGTTTCTGGCGGCTGAAGATCCGGAGAAGGACATCCATATGTATATCAACAGTCCGGGAGGATCTGTCACCGCAGGCTTCTCTATCTATGATACGATGCAGTTCGTGAAGCCGGATATCTCGACTATTTGCACAGGTATGGCTGCAAGCTTCGGGACGATTCTGCTGACGGGCGGCACCAAGGGCAAGCGCATGGCACTGCCGAACAGCGAAGTTATGATACACCAGCCTCTCGGCGGCGCCAGCGGTCAGGCTACGGAAGTAAGGATATACGCAGAGAGAATTCTTAAGCTCAGGACCAAGATTAATGGCATTCTGTCCCAGCATTCCGGCCAGCCGGTCGAGCGCATTGAACGGGATACTGAGCGTGACCATTATCTCACGGCTGAAGAGGCTGTAGCGTATGGTCTCGTAGACCGGATTGTCTCATAAAACGGAACTCTGCATTTTCAAGCCCGGCTTAGCCGGTTAATAAAAGATGTGTGCGCGTGCTTAGCGTCTGTCCCGTATGGGGCAGGCGCTATTGCATTTTTGAGGTGAGATGGCGGGCTCACTACCTGACCTTCAGACTAGGAACAGTTCATTCTGCGGGTGGAAGCAGTTCAGCTGGCATATAAGTAAGATGGATGTTATAGGGATACATGCTCGTAGATCATAAGGGAGGAACTTTCGATATGTGGGCTGCAGGTTTATTAGTATTGATGACAGGCTGGACCGTACATTATTTTGCCCGTCATCTGACAGGCGCACTTGCCTATGGGGCTCTTGGCATTGCGTTTGCTGCCTTTGGGTGTATGCAGTGGATTAATGGCATGTTCAACTGGACGTATGTCCCCGGATATCTCTATATCCTGATGATCATGCTGGCTACCCGCAAGGTTCTCTATCCTTCTTGCCGGGAGCATAAGCTTGTCTTTCAGTGGAATTTACAATCGGCAGCTGCTTCAGCTGGTATGTTAATATGGCTGACCCTGTCGGCGGCTTTGCCGCTCTATCTATTCCCTGCCATACAGTTAGATAACCCGACAGGCCAATATGCGGTAGGGACCACCACTTATTATCTGGCGGATAATGACCGGCCGGAGGCCCGTACAGACAATCCGGATGATTACCGCGAGCTGGTCGTGCAGGTGTGGTACCCGGCAGAGAAGAAAGGAGTACTGGAAAGTGCCGGTTACCATCCGCATGCTTCCCACATGATTAATAATATGGCTGAGCAGTTTAAGTTTCCCGCTTTTCTACTGGCTAATTACGGCGATTTACATACGCATGTTTGGAAGGAAGCCCCGTTATCTGAAGGCGTCTCATTCCCGGTTCTGGTATTCTCTCATGGATTTATGGGTTCACGCGTTCAGAACATGTTCCAGATCGAGGAGCTTGTCAGTCACGGATATGTGGTATTCGGCATTGAGCATTCCTATTCGGCAAGTGGTACTGTGTTAGCGGACGGCCGCAAAATCAAGCCGGCAGGGAATATGGCGAGCTGGCCGTCTGATGAAGAGGTTCAGAGGGATTTGGATGAATGGACGGCTGATGTCCAATTTGTTACAGACTACATTATGAAGATTAACGAAGCTGATCCTCAAGGACGTTTCACAGGCAGGTTAGATACAGGCCGTATGGGCGTCTTCGGTCATTCGTTCGGCGGTTTAACGGCAGCCAATACGCTGGCACTGGACGAACGCTTTAAAGCTGGTATGAATATGGATGGTTATCCATATGGAGATGTCCACCTGCGAGAATTAGATAGACCATTCATACATTTCAGCGCATCCGACGGTCTGCCTCCCGCAGAGACGATAACCGATGCTGAGCTGCAGTCATTCGGTTTAACCCGTGAACAATATAAGTACTATAAAGAAGAAGAGGGAGCCCGAATCCGGGCTTTGACTGAGAACGGTCATTGGCTGAGGCTTGAAGGAGCAGGCCATTTCAGTTTTACAGACTTAGCGCTGTGGACGCCGCTTGCGAAGACGATGGGATTAATGGGGAGCCTGGATGTCCGGCAAGCCCATGATATTATTAATGCTTATACGCTTGCCTTCTTCGATCTCCACCTGAAGAATAAGCTGCCGCATGAGTCATGGATCACTAGTGACCCTAATGTCGTGCTGGTCAAATAAACAACAAACCTGAACGGCCATGCATAGGCGTTCAGGTTTGTTTGTTAATACTTATTAGGTCAGACTATGAGCGCTTCACGATTCGAAGGCCTGCCACTTGACCAACCTTGCGTCCCTGATGGGATGCAAATTTCACTGTTACTTGTTCCAGACCGCTTGTGAGTGATGCCGGAAGCTCGTATACGATGGTCTCCATCTTGTTCATCTCCTCAGATTCCAGCTTACCCTCGGTGAGCAGCACGCCATTCACTGTAAGATCAAATCCAATGGAGGAGTCGGATGACTTCAGGTATGTGACCGCAAGGTTCACTGGCGTGTCAGGGAGCACCTTCATCACGAAGGAGAACCATCCGCCGATCCAGGAATCCCGGTACTTACGGTTGTAAATCTTGCCGAGGCCCACATGCTCGCCTTCAAAGGCATGGTCACGTTCAGGCTGCATCTCGGCAGGCTGAACAAAATCGACAGTTCGCTGTTCCAGCTGCAGATTATACTCCTGGGCTTCCCGGTAGGCTGCTTCTTCCGAAGCCCATTGTTCCGGAGTGAACAGATCCCAATATACGGTATAACGGTTATCGTGCATCTGGTAGAAGGGACGAAGCTTCACAGAACCGATGTAAGGCGCTTGGCCGATGGTAAACAGCTGTGCATCATCGCCGGATTGCTCAATATGGGACAGCAGCGAATCCCGCTCGCTGACCAGTACGGATGCCAGAGCACGCTCGCCTTGGGTCTCGCCGTTAATCGGGCCGAAATCACCAGCAAGCACGATAGGGCCGTACAAGAACGCAATCCGGTTCGGGTTGTCCGGCATATGCTCGATGCGCAGGCTCATTGGGATTTCATAGTCAACCACATCGCCGTCCTGCCAAGTACGGTTAATGGTGAGATAGCTGGAAGGCGTGGCTTCCGATAAGACAGCTTCACCATTGACCGTGACCTTCATGCCGCTCTGTGCCCAGTAAGGACAGCGCAGCTTCAGGGCAAAGGAAGCGGACTCCTTTACATTGATCCTAAGAGAACCGGTCCCCGAAGCGGGGAAGTTTGTTTCCTGCTTGATCTGCACCTGCCGCCCCTGCCAGTTGACCGTTGAGGGGACGTACTGGTTGACGTACATCGAATTGTCATCGTGAAAATAGATTGCCGCCCCGTACAGCGAATGGCTCTCCATACCGGAGCCTACACAGCAGGTAAAGTCCTCGAACTGTGAGTTGAAGGGCTTGTGGCCGCCCATCTCCAGCGATACAAAGTAGCATACCTTGCCCTCTACCGGTTCCTGAGCCGCAAGGACATGATTAAACATGGCACGTTCATAATAATCGGCGTATTCTGCATAAGCGTCCCATTCAAACATATGCCGGGTCAACTTCAGCATGTTGTAGGTGTTGCATGTTTCGCAGGTGCCTTCTCCGAGCCGGTCATTAAGCTTGCCTGGCTCGCCAAAGTGCTCATTATAGCTGTTGCCGCCGATTACATAGGAATGATGATGAACGACACGATCCCAGAAGAAGCGGGAGATATCGGCATACTGCTTGCTGCCTGTAACCTCATATTGCCGGGCTGCCCCGATAATCTTTGGAATCTGAGTGTTGGCATGACGTCCGCCGAGCGAATCCCGGCCAGCTGCAATGTCATTGAGAACCTCGCCATGGTAGAAGCGTTCGGCAAGCTTGAGGAAGCGCTCGCTGCCGGAGTGCTCCGCAAGATCCGTCAGCGCCTCATTCATACCGCCGAATTCGCAGTGAAGCACCTGCTGCACCTGCTCATCGCTAAGATCGGCAAATACGTCTCCCAGCCAGTCGCCGAGTTTAATCTCAATCTGAAGCGCTTTCGCATTCTCTGCAAAAATATAAGCATCCCGCAGACCGGCGAACAGCTTGTGCATGGTATAAAGTGGCACCCAGCCGCCATTTAGATCAAAGCCCTGAGAGCGGATGTCGCCAGCCTTCACCTCTTCAAAAATCTCCTTGCCCCGAGGAATTCCAGATACAAAGCCATTACCATGTGCATCTTGGCACAGCTCCAGCTCGTCAACAACATAATTGATACGCTCAAGAAGCTCCGTATTCCCCGTAGAGGCATACATAAGAGAGCAGCCGGACAAATAATGGCCGAGCGTGTGTCCGCTTATCCCGCGGGCTTCCCAGCCCTCATAATGAGGTGCTTTCGGCTCAAGGCCAGCATATTCTCTAAAGCGTGACAGCAGCCGGTCGGGCTCGAGCGCCAGAAGGTAACGCTCATTGCGCTCCATGGCTGCCTTAAGCGGACCGCCATCTACGCGTACCTGGCGCAAATCAAAGGCTTTCACGTTCATTCCAAGTCCTCCTCTAATCGATCTTGCCACCTGTGGTGGTCAAGTGTATGATTCTTATCATTACGTTATCATCTGCATCATGATTTGTCGGTAGCCAGGTCGTACAAAAGGTGGACATTTCCGACATTATATTCTAGCGATGAAAGGCTGTATTGCCATGATCTGTGTGAAGGTGAATGTGGACAGGCCGGTTCAATTTTTGGCGGCGGGCGAGTTTGTCTCGGATAGCAGCTGGACGCACAGCAGCCGTACCATGAATAACTATGAGCTGATTATCGGTGCGGAAGGAACTGTCTATATAGAGGAGTCCGGAGAGCGGTTTGAAGTAGGACCGGGGGACATTCTGATGCTTATGCCTGGACGGGTGCATGGCGGGTATCAGCCCTCGGAGCCGGGGGTAAGATTCTACTGGATGCACATGGAATTTGAATCCGGTGCTGTATTGATTGATGAAGAAGAGCTGAAGAGGGAGCTGGAGGAAGTCTACAGTCATGCTAACAGGTCTTGGTCGGTCAGAGATCTATATGTACCGCAGTTTATGAAGGACGGGCTGCAGGACCGGATGTCTGTTATTATCAAACAGATTCTGCATGTGGCCAACGCTGGATATTATACCTATCAGAGTGTTAACTACTTGCTTACCTCACTGCTGATTGAGATCTCGGAGACGATAATGGGGAGAGTGTCAAGAAGAGGAGATCTGAAGGGAGATATGCATTTTACCAAAATTGCAGAATGGACACGGATTCATGCTACAGATACGATCACTGTCGCGGATATTGCTGCCCGGTTCAACTATAACCGCGACTACCTCACCAGGCTGTTCAAACAGCATACAGGGAAGGGGCCGCTGGAATATATTCAGACAGTCCGGATGGAGAAGGCGAAGGAGCTTTTGTCGCGAACCTCTCACACCGTGAAAGAAATTTCCGCAATGTGCGGTTTTCAGGATGATAAGTACTTCATGCGTTTGTTCCGGCTGCATGTTAACATGACGCCTTCGCAGTTTCGCAACGCCTACCATAAGACATTCATGAACAATACTTAGCGTCGCAACAATAATTTAAAAATCTTCAGGATAAAAGAGACTGGTATTCTTCAAAATTTGTGGTAATATAATTCGGCGTGGACTTTCCTTAAGGAAGTTATGAAACACTTCATAAGTAGGTAACTTACAAGAAATGGTGGGGTAGAACGTGCAGCTGGTGTCACGAATTTTACGACTTGCAATCCCTTCAATCGCAACCTTCTCGTCGATGACGTTCACAGGACTGCTGGTCCTGATGATTGTCGGCAATCTGGGTGCTGCTTCGATTGCGGTAGTCGGTATCGTTAATATTATTATCTACAATCTGTGGGCGATGTTCTCCGGTGTCCAGGCTTCGATTAACTATCTGGTCGCCCAGAATAATGGCTCAGGCAACATGCGGGAAGGGAACCAGCGTATGCAGATCGCTCTTCTGATCGGTGCTGTTCAGGGAGTTGTCCTGCTTGCGGGAAGCTTTGTGCTGCCATATGGCATCCTTTACCTGATGGGATCGAATGAAGAAATACTTAGCCTCGGGGCTCCATATCTGCAGGTTCGGATGCTCGCTCTGATCTTTAATCTGTTATGTATCGTCTTCTTCGCCTACATGCGGGCAGTGGGCAACACGACGATACCGATGTATCTGTCCGTCTTCAACAGCCTGCTGATCGTATCGTTAACATACGTTCTTGCTTATGGCAAGTGGGGCTTCCCTGATCTTGGACTTCAAGGGGCCGCCTGGAGCATGGTAATTGCCGAAGCTGTCACGCTCGTACTCTGCGCTGCGGTCTATTTTATGGGCATGCATAAGAAGTACTTGACCAGAAAGTGGGTGCCGATTGAGCGTCCGCAGGTCAAGCTGGTGTTCTTGGAGAGCATCAAGCTGGGGGTTACAGAGCTCTCGAACAGTATTGGCATGCTGGTGTTCACGGCTTGTATAACGCGGCTTGGTACAACCGCTATTGCGGCGAATGAGATTGCACTTAATATTCTATCCTTCGGCTTCATGCCAGCTAACGGTTTTGGTGCGGCGGCTACTATTGGGGTAGGACAGGAGGTTGGCAGAGGAAACCGGATGGAGGCAAGGCGGTTCGGTATAGTAACGGTGTATCTTGGACTGGTCTTCATGACGTTCATATCTATCGTATTCTTCCTCTTTGCGCTGCCGATCGCGAAGCTGTATACCCCTGAAGCAGATGTATACAATACTGCCATATCACTGATTCATCTGGCCGCATTTGTACAGCTGTTCACGGGTGCTCAGATAATTTTTGGCGGAGGTCTCCGAGGCGTTGGCGATACGAACTTCCTCTCGCGTGTAGCGCTGGTATTGAATTGGTGTGTCTTCATTCCAGGAACCATTATCCTGACCTATGTATTCGATCTGGGCCAGGTTGGGGCTTGGACGGCATTAATCGGATTAATTGTTCTGCAGGCACTGGCTAACGGCTGGCGTTACCTTAAGCTTAACTGGAATGGGGTAAAAGCTACTACCGGCAGCGCTCCAGTGGCTGCAGCAGGCGGACATTAAAAGTATAAGAGTTTACAGGAATTTAGTTTAGCGTGATTCATCTCCGTATGTTCAGGGTAATGGAAGACAAGTGGGAAGTGGTTAATATAGAACAGCACCTGATCAGCTTGACTTATGTCAGATGGAAAGGTTGTTGATTCGCCATGAACACTCGAAGACGCAGGAAACGTTTGGCTTTTCTGAAATCCTTCATTGGTAAGGTACCCTAGCAATTGGACAGTTGCTTAGCATAACAATCGCTTCCCACGGAAGAGACTCGGCGGTTAACCGCCGGGTCTCTTTTTTGACTACAGGTAGTCCTTTAAGCGTGAAAATGCGCCAGAAGCTTGGCTGTAAATTGTTCAATGACGCCCGGGACTTCCACATTCTTGCGGGTAACACGCCATAGATAGCTGGGACTGCTGTCGTATCCGCTGAGCGGGATGGTTACAAGCTCTTCCTGGAGATGAACGGGCAGAGCGCTCACGATGTAATCAGGCCCAAGGGATATGGCATTACCTTGCGTGACCATCTGGAACAATGCTTCCAGATTATTCGTTGTGAGGGCAATCCGGTTTGAAGGGTTATTCGTAAGCAAGTGCTGGGCGATACGCCTGAGGAAGGGGTCATTATACAGCACGAACACTTGATGCTCTAGCTCATGCCCTGTAATGGTCTTGTGAAAGCGAAGCTGCGATTTCTTATTGACGACCAGGACGGCAGCACCCCGCGTGATCGGTTCCCAGGCCAGTGCTTCATCATAATGGTTGGCGTCGAGGGAAACGAACCCCATATCGGCTTGTCCGCTGCGAACACGCCTTAACACAGACTTGGTATCCCCTTCAATCAGATTGACGTTTACCAGCGGATTGTACTCTGTGAATTCGATAGTGGTGGACACAACCTGAGAGACAATGCCCGGTATCGTCGCAATCATGATATTGCCTTGACTGATCAGCTGAGAATCCGCGAGCTCTTGCTTCATTTTATCGACAGACCTCAAGATCGACAGCGCATGCTGGATAGCTCTCATCCCTTGCTCAGTAGGCACTACGCCTTTCTTGGAACGTACGAAGAGGGGGGTGTTGAGCTCGGCCTCGAGCTGGCTGACAGACTGGCTGATTGCCGGCACGGTAATATGGTTCTTGCGGGCTGCATCGGTAAAAGAGCCCATCTCACCCACATCGATCAAATACTGCAGCTGCATGATATTCATCTTCTTCACATCCTTAACTATTAGTTAAGTCATCTTAAATATATTTAAATTTATTTTATCATGGGGGATTGATAAGATACAGATACAGAGATAACAGCTAACATTAACCAAAAGAGAAAATGGGAGGGTATTGATACTGCTGGGGGTAGAGAACACTAATAAGGAGTGGGAAGATCATGCCAACTGAAACATCTGTTCCGATTCCACAGCCCAAAACCTATGGGCCGCTCGGAAATCTGCCGCTGCTTGATCTGGAGGCGCCGACACAGTCGCTGGTCAAGCTGGCTTATGAGTATGGTCCGATATTCCAGATGCGCTATGGCGGCGGCAGGAAGGAGCTCTATATTTCCGGTCACAAGCTTGTTGCCGATGCATGTGATGAGTCCAAGTTTGACAAGAAGGTATGGGCGCCTCTGGAGCGGGTGCGCGCCTTTGCTGGAGACGGCCTGTTCACAAGCTGGACAAGTGAGCCGAACTGGCAGAAGGCGCATAATATTCTGCTGCCAAGCTTTAGTCAGCGGGCGATGCAGGGCTACCACAACATGATGGTAGATATTGCTGTGCAGCTGGTGCAGAAGTGGTCTCGACTCAATCCCGATGAAGTGATTGATGTGGCTGAAGACATGACCAGGCTTACACTTGATACGATCGGGCTATGCGGCTTTAATTACCGGTTCAACAGCTTCTACCGTGAGCAGCCGCACCCGTTCATTGTCAGTATGGTTCGGGCGCTGGATGAGGCGATGAACCAGCTGCTTCGCCTTAATATTCAGGATAAGCTCATGATCAGAACGAAGCGGCGTTTCCAGCAGGATATATCCACTATGTTCTCACTGGTGGACAAAATCATTGCCGAGCGTAAAGCAGGGGGAGACCAGGATGCTGAGGACCTGCTGGCACGGATGCTGAACAGCAAAGACCCGGAGACGGGAGAAGGGCTCGATGACGAGAATATCCGCTACCAGATCATAACCTTCCTGATCGCGGGCCACGAGACAACTAGCGGTCTGCTGTCCTTTGCCGTGTACTACCTGCTCAAGCATCCGGATAAGCTGCAGAAGGCTCAAGAGGAAGCAGACCGGGTACTGACGGATCCCGTCCCGACATATCGTCAGGTGCTGGATCTCAAATATGTCCGTATGGTATTGAACGAATCGCTGCGGCTTTGGCCGACGGCTCCTGCTTTTTCGCTATATGCGAAGGAAGATACGATGCTTGGCGGCCAATATCCGCTTAAGAAGAACGACAGTGTAAGCGTGCTGATTCCGAAGCTGCACCGAGATCCGGATGCATGGGGGGATAATGCGGAAGAATTCATCCCGGAACGGTTTGCGGACCAGAAGAAGGTGCCTCAGCACGCCTACAAGCCGTTCGGCAACGGACAGCGGGCCTGCATTGGGCAGCAGTTTGCCCTTCACGAGGCTACATTGGTGCTTGGCATGGTCTTGAAGCATTTCGATTTCATCGATTATTCGAATTACGAATTAAAGGTTAAGGAGACGCTGACCCTTAAGCCAGACGGGTTTACGATCAAGGTGAAGGAACGCAAGCCGATTGCCTTCGCTGCGGGAAGCCCGGCCGCTGAAATCGCCGCGACTGCAGTTCGGGAAGAAGAGCGCGAGAAGTCTCGCGCCTTAGAAGGTGCGGAAGACTTTCCGCTGCTGATCCTGTATGGGTCTAACCTGGGAACAGCAGAGGGGATAGCGAGGGAGCTGGCTGACAGCGCCCGCCAGTATGGCATGAAGTGCAGGACAGCTCCATTGAATGATTGGGCAGGCAAGCTGCCTCAGGAAGGCGCTGTGCTAATCATAGCAGCCTCTTATAATGGCAAGCCTTCTACTAACGCACGTGGATTTGTAGAATGGCTGGAGCATATCAAGCCGAAGGAGCTTCAAGGCGTCCAATATGCTGTATTCGGCTGCGGTGACCGCAACTGGTCCAGTACTTATCAGGATGTACCCCGTTTCATAGATGAACAGATGCATAAAGCGGGAGCTGTTCGGATCACGCAGCGTGGCGAAGGGGATGCTAGTGCTGATTTTGAGCAGGATCTCGACAGCTGGCGTGCCGGCTTATGGAGCGGTATGGCGGATAGGTTTGGTTTTGAAAGATATGAAGGCCGGGCGGAGGATGCCGCGGGAGGAATATTATCGATTAAGCCTGTACAGCAGGACTTTGCTTCCCCGCCAATTGCAGCAGCTTATCAGGCAGTCCCGGCTGCTGTTCTGACTAATCGTGAGCTGCAGTCCCCGGCGAGCGGCCGAAGCACACGTCATATTGTGATTGCACTGCCGGAGGGGCAGTCTTATCAGGAAGGGGATCATCTTGGCATTCTGCCATGCAACCGTTCAGAGTTAGTAGACATTGTTCTGCGAAGATTTGGAATGGACCCGGATTCCTATATCAAGCTTGAAGCTGATGGTGAGCGTCTCTCCCACCTGCCGCTGGGAATTCCGGTTCGTACCGGAGATCTGCTGGAGACCTGCGTAGAGCTTCAGGAGCCGGCAACTCGTTCACAGTTGAAAGCACTGGCTGCGTTCACCGTTTGCCCTCCGCATAAACGCGAGCTGGAAGCGCTCCTCAGTGAGGAGCTGTACCGGTCGGAAGTGCTCGGGAAGCGGATATCCATGCTGGATCTGCTGCTGAAATATGAAGCCTGCGAAATGCCGTTCGAACGGTTCCTTGAGTTACTGCCGCCGCTGAAGCCAAGGTACTATTCTATCTCCAGCTCGCCGCGAGAAATTGCGGATCAAGCGAGCATAACAGTAGGCGTTGTAAAAGGGGAGGCGTGGAGCGGACGCGGGGAATACCGCGGAGTCGCCTCCAGCTATCTGGCAGAACGGGAGGCCGGACAGACGGTTATGATGTTCATCCGCACACCGGATTCCGGGTTCCGGCTTCCGGAGGATCCTGCAACGCCCGTTATCATGGTTGGTCCGGGCACTGGTGTGGCGCCATTCCGGGGATTCCTTCAGGCCAGGTCCTTCCTGAAGTCGGAAGGTCATCCTCTTGGCCCTGCGTATTTATTCTACGGCTGCCGGAATGACGATGACTACCTGTACCGCGAAGAGCTGGAGAGGTATCATGCAGACGGTATCGTTAAACTTCACGCGGCCTGCTCCCGCAAGCAAGGAACGCCTAAGACGTATGTCCAGCATCTGATCCGAGAGAAGCTTCCGGAGCTGATCGGCTTGCTGGAGTCCGGAGGCAAGCTTTATGTATGTGGAGACGGGAGCCGGATGGCGCCTGAAGTAGAGGCTGAGTTCACAAGGGGCTACCAGGAGATGAAAGGGGTTAATGAGCAAGCGGCAGCCGATTGGTTGAGCAGGCTGCAGCTTGAAGGCCGCTATGCCAAGGATGTATGGGCGGGAATGTAACGAACAGATCATCAATTTCAGCATTGCCGATGCTATACACTGCATGCTATTATCTACCCGAATAAGAAGGGGGTAGTAGGTATGCATGCGATAAGCCGACGAATCGAGGAGCTGCATCAAGTCAGAACCCATTCGACTCCGCCGGATGATCTTGATAAGTTCTGGGCTCGTACGGTACAGGAGGCGCTAGCCCGCCCTGTGAATTCGTCCCGGACTGAAGTGCCGAGTTTGTTCAAGGGCATGCGTGTATGGGAAATAGCTTTCGACGGCTATGCGAACACTACCATTCACGCTCTCTATATGACACCCGCCTATTTGGAAGGTCCTTACCCTTGCCTGGTCACATTTCCAGGTTATACAGGAGGCAAGGGAGAGCCCGAACACTATGCAAGCTGGATCCTGATGGGCTGTGCCGTGCTTGCCGTGGATGTTCGCGGACAGGGCGGCGGAACGGGCAGCATGCTGGGCAGCAGACATGGTACAAGTAAAGGCTGGATCACAGAGGGCATTCTCGACAAGGACAACTGCTATTATAAGGCTGTAGCGGTGGACAGCCTGCGGGCTGTGCAGTGGATGACGGAGCAGCCGGACATCGACCAGTCCAGAATTGGTGCCACAGGTGCCAGCCAGGGAGGCGGCCTGTCTCTGCTCGTATCAGCTCTTCACCCGGCAATATCCCTGACCAATGCCGATATCCCGAACCTTTGCCATATCGATTATGGGGTTATGCATTCTACAGGCTCGCTGTCAGAAGCGGCGGACTTTTGCCGCAGATACCCGGATCAGACTGCCGCAGTACTGGATAATCTGCGCTATTTTGATATGCTCCATCTTGGCGGGCGTATCCGCGGGCCGGTGCTGATGTCGGTAGGCTTGAAAGACACTGTATGTTTACCGGAGCAGGTCTTTCCCATGTATCACGCCCTTGCCTCGGAGGATAAACGGCTGGATATTTATCCGTTCACGGGCCATATTGTTGAGCCGGCACAGCAGCGGAACGCCGTATTGTTTGTGAAGAAGCATTGGCAGCTGTAGGTCATTCTATAACAAGAGACGCGTCCCTGATCCGGGCAGCGTCTCTTGTTTCGTTAACACCTGTCACAAAATCATTGACACCACCAAAAAATGGATATAAGATTTCAACTAATCCGCAAGTCATCTGATTATGAAGGGTGGTGCCTGTGTATCATGGCTGAAACTGAAACAATCCGGCGTACCTTTCAGGAGCCTGGGATGTCTGGCTATTCGAGCTCGGTTGAACGGCAGCAGCAGCTGTATAAAAGGTCGTTACTAGTTGTTGTCCTGTCCCAAATATTCGGAGGCGCTGGACTGGCAGCAGGGGTGACGGTCGGAGCCCTGCTTGCGCAGGATATGCTTGGGACCGACCGTTATGCTGGAATACCCGCCGCACTGTTGACTTTAGGCTCCGCTGCATCGGCGTTACTGGTAGGGAGGCTGTCTCAGCGTTTCGGCCGCAGGCTTGGGCTATCAGCCGGATTCTTAGCCGGTGGCATAGGGGCATTCGGGGTTGCTGCCTCTGCCTTTGTGAATAATATTTGGCTGTTATTCGCTTCTCTGCTGATCTATGGCGCAGGCACCTCGACCAATCTGCAAGCGAGGTACGCGGGAACGGATTTAGCAAAGCCCAATCAACGGGCAACCGCAATCAGTATTGCCATGGTGGCCACGACCTTTGGTGCAGTAGCGGGCCCGAATCTGGTTGATGCTATGGGCCGCATCGCGTTGTCGGTTGGAGTGCCGGCGCTTGGCGGTCCGTTCCTGCTGGCGGGTGCAGCGTTCCTTATGGCCGGTCTGGTTCTGCTGATTTTACTGCGTCCTGATCCATTCCTAATTGCCCGTTCATTGGAATCTCCGGTACGAGACAGACAGATGGATACAGCCGGGCGAGTAGAGGGCGGACATGCTGAGAATAAGCGTAAACTGATTGTCGGATCGACTGTAATGATCTTGACGCAAATTGTCATGGTAGCCCTGATGACGATGACGCCTGTACATATGATGCATCACGGACATAGTCTGCAGGAAGTCGGGCTTGTGATCAGTATACATATTGGAGCCATGTACCTGCCGTCGCTTGTAACGGGCATACTGGTCGATAAGATCGGACGTACCGCAATGTCCTATGCTTCAGGCGCTGTACTGCTTGCGGCTGGTATACTCGGAGCATTGGCTCCTGCTGATTCTATGGCTGCTTTAATTATCGCACTGACCCTGTTGGGGATTGGCTGGAACTTTGGACTAATCAGTGGAACGGCGATTATAGTAGACGCTACATCGCCGGCTACAAGAGCAAAAACACAAGGCAAAATTGAAGTTCTGGTCGCATTAGCGGGAGCATCCGGGGGCGCATTATCCGGAATGGTCGTTGCACACTCCAGTTATGCTGTATTATCCCTTGCGGGGGCGATATTGTCGCTGCTTCTTATACCTGTTGGACTCTGGTCCAGAAAGGCTGGAGGCTAGGTATAACTGCTCCTAGAGATTATAACGGCTATTGAACCTTGACCGGTAAAAGTCAAAACCCGGCAAGGTTTTTTTTGCTTGCAAAGCGGTATAATCCGTGTCTTCTTCTGACAAAGATCAACTTTATTCCTTAGGGCATGAATGCCAAGCCTTCGCTCATCATAAGATAAATTGAAAACGCTTTATATGTTAATTGTGTCGATGTGGTATTTGTGTCATATTTCATAACGCGTTTGGTTGGTGATTGAAGAAAGAAAGACCTTATTGACAGATAAAATGACATAATAATATACTTGGTAGGTAAATATTTGATTTATATGTGAAAGTTTATAGTTTTAACGTCACATTACATTACATATAAAGAGGAAGGAGAAGATGCCATGGCTGTGCCGTTAATGACGATACAGAATCTTCAAACCCACTTTGTTACGGATAAAGGAAGAATTCCCGCCGTCGACGGTATTGATCTCCATGTTCGTAAAGGTGAAATTGTCGGAATAGTCGGAGAATCAGGCTGCGGAAAGAGTGTTACTTCGCTTTCCATCATGGGCCTTCTACCTAAGCCGGCAGGGACCATCGCAGGAGGGCATATTTATTTTAAAGGTGAAGATTTGGCGGTATGCAAGGAGAAACGGATGCAGGCGCTGCGCGGAGACGAGATCTCCATGATATTCCAGGAGCCTATGACATCATTGAACCCGTTAATGACGATTGGCGAACAGATTTCCGAAACTCTGCGGGTCCACCGGAGGAAGAGCAGGAAGGAAGCGTGGCGTGATTCAATCGCTATGCTGCAGAAGGTGGGAATCTCGAGAGCAGAAGGCATAGTACGGGAGTACCCTCATCAGCTGTCCGGCGGAATGCGCCAAAGGGTGATGATTGCAATAGCATTGTGCTGTGAGCCCGAGCTTCTGATTGCTGATGAACCGACTACTGCACTCGATGTAACGATTCAAGCCCAGATTCTGGACTTGATGAAGAAGCTGAACGAAGAGACCGGCACTGCCATTTTGATGATCACTCATGATTTGGGTGTTGTAGCCGAGATGTGCCACCGTGTAGTCGTCATGTATGCAGGGAAGATAGTGGAGGAAGGGAGTGTTAAGGACATCTTCCATAAGCCCAGACATCCGTATACACGCGGGCTCATTCGTTCCATTCCAAGGATGGACAGCGATGGCGGACGGTTGTATTCCATACCCGGAAACGTGCCGCTGCCCGGCACGATTACAGAAGGCTGCCGGTTTGCTCCCCGCTGCGAGCACGCTTTTGACCGCTGCATGAGAGAGCTGCCTGAGCTGTTGGAACAAGAGACCGGCCATCGCTGCCGCTGCTGGTTACAAACGTGAGGAGGCATTGAGATTGCATACGACGATTCTAGAAGTGAATGAGCTGAAGACTTATTTTCCAATCCGTAAAGGAATTCTGCAGCGAACGGCTGGATTTGTCAAAGCGGTGGATGGAGTTACATTTCGGGTGAACAAAGGTGAAGTGTTCGGAATTGTGGGCGAGAGCGGCTGCGGCAAATCCACAACAGGGAGGTCGATCCTGCAGCTCATTAAGCCGACTGGCGGCGAGGTTCTTTTTGAAGGGGAGGATATAACCCGTTTAAGCGGGGAATCCATGAGGAAGCTGCGGAAGGATATGCAGATTGTGTTTCAGGATCCCTTCGCCTCCCTTAATCCAAGGCATAAGATAAGCAGGATCCTGGAGGAGCCGCTTCTGGTACATGGCGTAGGAACGGCTAGGGAGAGACGGGAGAAGGTCGCCGAGCTGATCGAAACGGTTGGGCTTAATCCCTCCCAGCTTGAACGTTATCCCCATCAATTCTCGGGCGGGCAGCGGCAGCGGATAGCGATAGCAAGAGCACTTATGCTGAGACCTAAGCTGATCATCGCCGACGAACCCGTCTCCGCGCTGGATGTTTCCATTCAATCGCAGATCCTGAATCTGATGCAGGACCTGCAGCAATCGTTCCAGCTGACTTATGTATTCATAGCGCATGACCTTAGTGTGATCAAGCATTTCTGTGACCGGGTCGCTGTCATGTACCTGGGACAGATTGTCGAGCTTGCAGATAAAGAGTCGCTGTACCGGGAGCCCAAACATCCTTATACAAAAGCGCTCCTGTCAGCAGTGCCGAACCCGGACCCAGAAGGCTCCCGTGAACGCATCATCCTAGAGGGTGAGGTGCCAAGCCCGTCCGACATGCCGCAGGGCTGTGTGTTTCACACTCGCTGTTCCATGTCAGAGGCGAGGTGCCGGAGTGAGCGTCCTGTCCTTATACAGACAGATCATAAGCATGCTGTAGCTTGTCATCTCTATGGTTCATCCGCGGTATAGCGGAAGATTCATACATACTTTCAGGGGAAAAAGGAGAGGTTCTATGTTACACAAATGGGCAAAGGTCAGTTCGGCGGGCATTCTCACACTTACACTGCTGTTAGCCGGCTGCAGCGGCAATAATGCTTCGCCAGGCGGCAGCGGGAATACGGCCGAGCCGGCTGGCAATGTGACCAGCACGACTTCTAATGCATCAGCGACGACCGAAAGCACACAGGATACGATGATTATCGCCAGAGGCGGAGATTCGGCCTCGCTTGACCCGTCTATCGCCACAGATGGTGAATCATTTAAGGCAACGCAACAGATAATGGAGCCCCTGTTAGGCTATAAGGATGGAACAACAGAGGTAGAGCCGCTGCTTGCGGAAAGCTGGAGCGCCTCACCTGATGGCCTCACCTATACGTTCAAGCTCCGCAAGGGGGTAAAGTTTCATGATGGAACTGATTTTAACGCGGAAGCCATTGTCTTCAACTTCAACCGCTGGGGCGACCCGGATAGCCCGTACAAATTTGCGGAGGATTCCTTCTACTATTATGATTCGATGTTTGGGCCAGAGGATGATCGTGTCATTAAAGAGGTTAAGGCTATCGATGCTGACACCGTGGAATTCGTGCTTAACAAGCCGCAGGCGCCATTCCTGCAAAATCTGGCTATGCCGCCGTTCGCGATCGGCAGTCCGAGGGCCATAGAGGAGAAGAAGGAGAAGTTTAAGTCCGAACCAGTCGGCACGGGACCCTTCGTCTTCAAGGAATGGAAGCGTAATGAATCCATTACGGTAGAGAAAAATCCAGACTACTGGCAGGAGGGTCTTCCTAAACTGAATCGCGTCATTATAACGGTTATACCCGATAACTCGGCCCGCTTTACCGCCCTGCAAAATGGTGAGATCGATATGATGGAGGGTCTTAATCCGGATGACCTGGTTAAGCTGGAGAGCTCGCCAGAGCTTCAGAAGCTGACTCGTCCATCCTTTAACGTCGGCTATCTTGGCTTTAACATGAAGAAGAAGCCTTTTGATGACCCAAAGGTGCGCCGGGCCTTGAATCATGCTGTGAATAAAGCGGGCATCATCCAGGCCTTCTTTGGCGGTTTGGCAGAGCCGGCTATCAACCCGATGCCGCCGGCTGCACTCGGTTACAACCCGGATGTGCAGGATTACCCGTATGATCTGGAGAAGGCGAAGCAGCTGTTGGCAGAAGCAGGCTATCCGGATGGACTGCCTGGTGAGTTCACCTTCTACGCTATGCCTGTTGCCCGTCCATACATGCCTGACGGCAAGAAGGTGGCGGAGGCGATACAGGCAGACCTTGAGAAGATTGGCGTGAAGACAAACATTGTATCGCCTGAGTGGGCGACCTATCTGGATGATGTGAAGAAGGGCGACAAGGATGATCTGTATATGCTCGGCTGGCAGGGTGACAACGGCGATCCGGATAACTTCCTCTATGCGCTGCTTGCGAAGGGCAACAGCAACAATTACAGCTTTTATGATAACGAGGACGTGTATCAGATGCTAGTCGACGGTCAATCGGAGCAGGATGCGGCCAAGCGGGAAGAGCTCTATAAGCAGGCGCAGGTGCTGATCAAGCAGGATGCGCCATGGATTCCGCTGGTTCATTCAACGCCAATTCTCGCAGCCAGGGCTAATCTGGATGGATATATTCCCTCACCGACCGGCTCGGAGCCTTACAGCACGGTGACGTTTAAATAAACGCCTTAATACCGAAGATTAGGCGGCAGTTATCTGCCGCTTGAATCTTCTTAACTACGACACCAGAGGACAGAGGGTGACTATGATGTTGAACTACACCATCCGCCGGCTGCTTATGCTCGTGCCGGTCCTGCTTGGCATGACGATCATCGTGTTTCTTATCATCCATGCTATACCCGGCGATCCGGCTGAGGTAATTCTGGGGGAGAAGGCTTCCGAGGAGTCGAAGCAGGCGCTGCGTCAGGAACTGAAGCTGGATCAGCCGCTGTATGTGCAGTACGGAGATTTTCTCCAAAATCTGGTGAGCGGCAATCTTGGCACCTCCATCCGTACGAAGGAAGCGATAAGCGAGGAGATTATGCCTTACTTGGCTGCAACCCTGGAGCTGACCATCGTGAGCATGGTGTTTGCAGTATTTGTCGGTGTTAACGCCGGGATCATCAGCGCCTGGAAGCAAAATTCCTGGTTTGATTATATCAGCATGTTAATTGCGCTCATTGGCGTTTCGATGCCGGTATTCTGGCTCGGCCTGATGGAGCAGTGGATATTCTCTCTGAAGCTTCAGTGGCTGCCTTCAATCGGCAGAATGAACCCGCGGGACCCGATTGAGACCGTAACCAACTTATATACGATTGATGCGATGCTGGCTGGCAGATGGGATCAGCTGTGGACGGCCGTTAAGCACTTGATCCTGCCCGGAATAGCCTTGGGAACCATTCCGATGGCGATAATAGCCCGGATGACACGCTCAAGCATGCTGGAGGTGCTGCGCTCGGATTATATACGCACAGCCAGGTCAAAAGGAATGTCGCAATTTCTTGTTATCTATAAGCATGCGCTGCGCAATGCATTCATTCCTGTATTGACTGTTATCGGTCTGCAGACCGGCATGCTGCTTGGCGGCGCCGTTTTGACCGAAACAATATTCGCCTGGCCTGGTATCGGTCGTTATATTTTCGATGCAATAGGTTCACGGGATTATCCGGTTATTCAAACAGGCATTCTTGTAATCGCCTTTCTGTTCGTTATGATTAACCTGCTGGTTGATCTGCTGTATCACGCTGTCGATCCGAGAATCCGCTACGACTAAGGAGGGAAATGAATGGCAGAAACAGCAGCAAAGGTGCAACCGGTTATGCAGCCGCCTGCGTTCACGAATCCTTGGTCGGAAGGATGGAGAAGCTTTCGCTCTAACAAGATGGCGATGGCTGGTCTCTTCATCATTCTATTCTTCATCGGGGCTGCCATAGCTGCACCTTTAATAACAACGTTCGACTATAAGGAACAGGACCTGATGGGCAGGCTTCAGGCGCCTGGCGGTACGCATTGGTTTGGTACAGATGACCTTGGAAGGGATATCTTCACCCGTATTATGTATGGCGCGCGGATATCGCTTTGGGTAGGCTTCAGCTCGGTGATGGGGTCTATCCTGATAGGGACATTGCTTGGCATCGCGGCCGGATACTATGGCAGATGGGCAGATATGCTTATTTCACGCGGGTTTGATATTTTGCTGGCCTTCCCCGGTATTCTGCTGGCGATTGCGATTGTCGCAGCGCTTGGTCCATCACTGCAAAATGCGCTTCTTGCCATTGCGGTTGTCAATGTGCCGGTATTCGGCCGGCTTGTGCGCGCCAAGGTGCTCAGCCTGAAGAACGAGGAATATATTACGGCTGCCAGGGCGCTTGGCATGAAGAATGGCCGTATTATTCTGCATCATATTCTGCCTAACTGCCTCGGTCCGGTTATTGTGCAGGGGACGCTTGGTGTTGCAACCGCGATAATTGAAGCTGCCGCGCTTGGATTTCTGGGATTGGGCGCCCAGCCGCCAGAGCCCGAGTGGGGAAAGATGCTGTCAGATTCCCGGCAGTTTATTGCGACTGCGCCATGGACTGTTATTTTCCCTGGCCTCTCAATTATGCTGACCGTGCTAGGATTTAACTTGATGGGGGATGGCCTTCGCGATGTACTGGACCCCAAGCTGAAGAACTAGGATTAGCGGCTGTGTATGTTTTAGCTTTTCATTACAAATCCTAACCAGGTACCCACATGCTAGGTAAGTGGCGACTTGACTAAGAATGGTGAGGTGATCCTGGTGGCTAACAAGAAGAACGATAACAGCTCATTCATGGACCAGACCAAGAATGCTTCCAAAGAAGGCTTCGATATCGTGCATGATACAATCGACGTGATTGGTGATGCGACATCTACAGCTGCGAAGAAGGTAACGAATACGGCTTCCAACACGATGGACAATGTGACAGGCGGCAAGGAATAAGAAGAAAAGAAATAACCTGCTGGCAGCTGGCCGGCAGGTTATTTTTTTGTGCGGATATGTATTCTAGTGATTGCAGCTGCAGGAATCATCCCTCGCGCACTCAGGTGAATGGTGGGGGACTATATCCAGAATATTGCCGTAACGGTCGCATTCAAAATGACAGCAGGCTTCAAGTATATCCTTAAGCTTCTGTCTGCCGCGCTGCACACGGGACTTTACCCCCGAATAGGAGATGTTCAGCATCTCGCTGACTTCCTTTTGTGAGTAGCCATTCAGCTCCGTGAGAACCAGCGCTTCCCGGTGTTTGGCAGGCAGCTGGTCAAGAAAGGGCTGCAGGCAGGCGGATAACTCCTGGTTGAGATTGTTCTCTGCCGGTTCAAACTGTTCAGGCAGCTGATCCGGCAGCTGATCCGGCAGCTCATCAAGACGTTTCTCCTTGCGGTAATAGTCCACGATGGCATTTCTGGTTATTTGATACATCCAGGCCCTGAGCTTCTCTTCTTCCTGCAGAGTATCCAGGCGTTTCAGAATTTTGACGAATACATCCTGCAGGATATCATCAGCTGCTGCGGCATCCCCTGTCTTTCCGGTTATAAATTTGTGCAGCGGACTGTGAAACGATGTCCATACTTCTTCAATATTAAGCATTTCTATACCCTCCGTAGCGCTCGCTGATGTACTTACTATATAAGACGGAGAAATTGAAGAAAAGACGCATTTTTTATGATTCTTTATGTTTTGCGTCCTTTTCCATACTGCTGCGTCTACATAAGCAACCAACCAAACAGGAGGGCGATAATCATGAATGAGCTTAAACATGACAACATCCGTCAACAGGTAAGGACACGTTACCGGGACATATCACTGCAGGGCGCAAATAGGGATAACCCGTCTAACCTCTGCTGCAGCCCGGCAGCTGGCTGCTGCACCTCAGCAGATGAGGCCTCATCCAGAGTAGGGTATACGGCTGAAGAATTGGGCAGTGTGCCGGAGGGCTCAAATCTGGGACTTGGCTGTGGTAATCCGCAGGCGATTGCCTCTTTACAGCCTGGTGAGGTCGTTGTCGATCTTGGGAGCGGTGGTGGATTTGACTGCTTCCTGGCTGCCCGGCAGGTAGGCGAGAGCGGCCGAGTAATCGGCGTTGATATGACCCCGGAGATGATCAGCCGCGCCCGTATGAATGCATCCCGAGGCTTCTATACGAATACTGAATTCAGGCTGGGGGAAATCGAGCATCTGCCTATAGCAGATCGCTCAGTTGATGTTATTATGTCCAATTGTGTGATTAACCTGTCACCGGATCAGCCGCAGGTATTCCGTGAAGCATTCCGCGTTCTGAAGGCAGGCGGACGTGTAGCTGTTACCGATGTGGTTATGACAGCTGATTTACCTGAAGAGCTGAAAGCAGCTGAGAGTGATCTCTACTCATGCTGCATTACGGGGGCATCCCGTATTGAAGAGCTGCACGAGATGCTGGTGAAGGCAGGCTTCACTCAGATTACGATTGAACCCAAGGATGATTCCAGGGCCTTCATAAAAGACTGGGTTCCAGGCGTAAGCATCGAGCAGTACATCATGTCAGCAGTCATTCAAGCGGTAAAACCGTATTAATCCCTAAGCGTAAAGGAGAATAAGGCATGAATAACTATAATATCTATACAGCTGAAAAATTGATGCATGAGGCGCGCGAGCAACTGGAGAGGGAAGCCGCATCATTATGGATGGATTCAGGCTTAACGTATAATTTATCCCTTAGAAGGAAACTATACTCTTATGTAGAACGGTTTTTATTCAATGCGAGAGCCGTAAATAGTGTGAAATATCAGCCATGCTGCAGCAGCTGCTGCTAGGATTCTAAGGACTAATGGAGCCCAGTGAGGCTCCATTTTCTAATCTATACACCGGCATAAAAAGCTTTATATTATTGCTAACCGGTAAATAAAGATATAAAATAGAACTCGTTATGATATCGTTTACATTAAGGAGGCTTTCCCTAATGGCGTCATTTGAGAATTGTCCGTTAAAATTTCCCGCTAAACCGCCGGCACAACCATTGAAGCCGGTAATTAAAGAGAATGAGAAACCGGCAGAGCCGGATAAGTTCAGCCTGTGGGGCTCGCATGACCCGGCTATTTACCGCGATCCAGTGAGCGGCAATTACTATACGTATTGTACAGGAGCAATTGCGAGACGCTCAGCTGATCTCATCACGTGGGAAACAATCGGTAAAGTCGTGGACGCACCCCCCAAGGAATCATCGGAATGGGTCGGAGATGAGGGGATATGGGCACCGGACATTATTAAGGTGGGGGACGAGTACCGCCTATACTGCTCCAACTCTACTTGGGGAGTCCGCCAATCCGCAATTTTCCTTGCTGTTTCCGACAGCCCGGAAGGTCCTTTTATTCCAAGAGGGGTTGTTTTGAAGACAAGTCACGACTCCCCTGTCAACGCAATTGACGCGAACCTTGTTATTGATGAGGAAACAGGCGAGCAGTATATGGCATATGGTTCGTTTTGGGGCGGTATGCATATCATCAAGCTGGATGCTGAGACCGGCTTGGCGGCGGAAGAAGGAATTGGCACTTGTATAGCACGCAGGCCACAGTGGTTGGATGGCGCCATAGAAGGGCCTTACATCCGTTATAATCCTGATACTGGATATTACTATCTCTTCGTATCGTACGGGTCGCTTAAGAGCGATTACAATATCCGGGTAGGCAGAAGCCGGTCGGTGACCGGTCCGTATCTGGATCCGAATGGAAGAGATTTAACGGACTTGGAGGATTATAAGAATGAAATTGGTTATATGATCGCCTGCGGTTACCAATATGGTGACGGACAGGGCTACATGGGACCAGGGCACAACTCCGTACTGCGCGACTCGGACAACCAGTGGTATCTGGTCTGCCATATCAGGGAACATAATCATAAGGAGCCGCAAATCGCGACGATGCATATCTACAAGATGTTCTGGACGCCTGACGGCTGGCCGGCTCTGAATCCGGAGCCGTATGCCGGCGAACAGACGCAGTCTATTGACAGGGAATGGCTTGTAGGCGATTATGAACGGATCAAGCTGGCACCTGCAGTTCCGCAGGGAGTATTAAATTCCGTACCTATGACCCTGCGGGATAACGGAGAGTTTGAATGCTGCTCGGTAAAAGGTGAATGGACGTATATCGACGGCACGACGATCTCCATTTCCTATGGGAATGTAGTGGAGACGCTGATCGTAACGCCTGCTTGGGACTGGCAGGTAGGTGAGCCAACTATCGCGTTCACTGGTAAGGATCAATTCGGCGTCGCCGTATGGGGCAAGAAGGTCTGATTATAAGGACAAAGCGAACGACAGCCAGGTCATCCACCAGCTTAGGGGGCTGACCGGCTGTTTTTTGCTGCCTGGTCTCCACGTCTAAGAGCCATATGGCCGGTTCAAGGAATCAGGCTTTATCCGTTTCACAATAAGGAGTGTGACCCCAGCGATGATTAACCAGATTAACAATCAGGATGAACAGACAGCAGCAGAGCTGCTGGCATTGCAAATTGACTCTTATCAAGTAGAAGCACAGATTATTGGCTATGCGGATCTGCCACCGCTGCACGAGACTAAGAGAGACATCATGGAATCCAGTGAGACCTACTTAGGTTTCTTGCAGGATGGGCGGATAGCCGGGGCCGTGGCCTTCGAAGCCGAAAGGGACGCCCTTATACTCTGCAAAATGATGGTGCATCCCCAATTCTTCAACATGGGTATAGCCAGCAAGCTCTTACGGGCAGTTATGGAACAGGGGATACAGGTAAACGAGATTCGTGTATCAACCGGTGCACGCAATGAGCCTGCCATTCGTCTATATCGCAAGCATGGTTTTGTGGAGACGGGGATGACAGTTATCAATGAACAGCTTTCAATTAAACACTTAATAAAGCCGATTAATAATTAAGGTCGTTAATTTAAAGAGTTATTTTCTTATTATATTGATGGCATGAGCTAAGGTTTGCGTTTGCGATTACGGAACATCTCGGGGCAGTAACGTTTACTGAAACGGCCATAAGCAGCCGCATAGCGGGATATTTTTTGATATACGGATTTATCCTTAAGCTTCTTGAACAGGAAGGGGTTAGGTAAAGTGTTCACTTCCAGCAGCCAGGGATGAAAGCTGGAATCAAGCGCAACATCTAGCCCGACTTCCTTAATACCAGGATATCTATGCCTGAGGTGTTGAGCTACTTCTAGGCCGAGCTTACCCAGATGATGTTCTAGCCTGCTGCGCTCATGACCGGTTAAATAATTGCTCATAAGCGTGTTATATGCGATTGCCGTACCGCCGCTCCGGCAGTTCGTAACAATTCGGTCAGGATGCGCTACCCTCCCAATGATTCCGGTTGTTTCCCATTTACCTGCCGGTGACTGCTGCACCATGACACGGATATCGAACGGCCGGCGTTGGTAGGTGAGCAGATGAATACCCTGCTGTATTAGATAACGCCTATGCTTGGCATACTTTTCTATAGCATGATACAAGTCATCTGCGGAGTTGAATTCAAAGTTATGGGTCCCGTAACGAAGCCTGAAGGAACTTGCGGATGGCTGTTCAACGCGCATAACCCCTAATCCGTTCTTCCCTAAATCGGGCTTTACGTAGACCAGATGATAGTGGGCCAGAAGGTTAACTAGTGCCTGCTTTGTTAGGGGAAGTGTTACTGGAATATACTGCCTGAGTACCTGGCTGCTCATAAGATATTTGGTCTTGGCGAGCTTGCTCTTCACAATCCGGATAGTCAAATGGAATCCCCTCTCGGTATGTTCTCTGCACTTGAGTATAAATTAGTAAAGTAAAAAGGCCTTTCAAGAGGCCTTTTTACTTTTTTAGCACCTTATTAAACGAGGATTGTACGGCTGATAATGACAAGGAGGATAAACAACACAAGAATGGTACCTGTGCTGGTCCAGACGCTTCCCGCTCCAACAGCTGTCATGGTGAGCCACCTCCTATCGCACTTATGCTACAAAATATGTAGGACTGCGAGCGAACGATTAGGCATTTTGGCATTCAATTATCGTAACTTGTCAGCATGCCAGATTATTGCCTTAGTATGGCTGTTATAAATTAAGGAGAGTTCATTTTTTATTGTCGAATTAGATCGAATAAAACATAAAATACCTGTGAAGAATGTCGAATAACCTCTAAAATTAGGTATGTGGCAAGCCGATAACAAAAGAACAGCATGAATCACATCACAAAATTAGGGGGAAGTACAAGTGTCGCTACGCAAGAAATTACCGATTTATTTTGTAGGATTGGTTATCTTCTCTATGGTTATTACCGGGGTGCTTACATATTTTTATGCCCGCGATATTATCGTAGATCAGCGCAAGTCTGAAATCACGTCCAATTCAAACCGTGTTGGGGAAACGGTACTGTCGCTGGTTGAGGGGGAGATCACAACCGCTGAGCTGCTGGCCAAGCAAAGCCTCTTTCAGGATCTCTTAAAGCTTAGGGACGAAACTCCTGATGATAGCGAATTCTTTAACGCAGACAACGAATTGATGATAAGAGCTCATGAGGTATTAAGAGACAGCATCAAGAGTCTGGATCAGCATGAGAAACTGTTCGTTGTGGATCGAAACGGAACCCTTGTAGCAGGCAGTGCGGACAAGAATGAAGATGGCTCGCTTAAAATTCCGGACCGTCCTTACTTCGTGGAGGGTATGAAGGGTAACTTGTCCATTAGCGACGTCCTGATCTCCAAGTCTAAGCAGGAACAGATTGTAGTGTTTGCCACACCGGTTAAGGACGAGGCTGGTAACGTGCTCGGGGTTATTGGTAACTCCGTTTATGCTGCGTACTTCTCACATAATTTAGCGGATATCGATCTTGGTGAACATACGGATATTTATATTCTGGAGCATGCGGGTTCCTTCATCGCTCATAACAAGGATCAGACTCTGATCAAGACCGTAACAGAGCAGGAGAAGCTGTTAGAGCTAGCAGCAGCTCCGGCAGGTCAAGACCTAGAGCATGGTGAACTTGATATTGTATCGACGAGAGGCGAAGCTTTTGTTGGATACACCAAGATACCGATTACGAATTGGACGGTAATGGTCGAGAATGATTATGCAGATATTTATCAGTCGCTTACTGATCTTTATAAGACATTATTGCTCGTCATTGTTCTTGTCGTGATTCTCACATCGGCAATCGGACTGATCATATCCCGTAGAGTTACCAAGCCGATTGTGGAGCTTACAGCATTGTTCAGAGAAATGTCTGCCGGGAATCTGGCTGTTAAAGCTAGCGGCAATTATAAGGGAGAATTCCGTGTACTAGCCGACAGCATTAACGGTATGGTAGAGAAAAATGAGGCGCTCAGCTCCAGCATGAATCGCTCTATCGAGGTGCTTAATCATAATACGAATGAGTTGGATCAGGTCTCGAAGCAGACTGCACAGGTTATTGGCGATACTTCGATAACTACGATGGAGATTGCCCGTGCGATGGAATCTCAATCGAGGGATACAGAGCATATCGTAGATAAATTCAAAGACATTGGTGATAAAATCAGTGAAGTGAGCAATAAAGCAACGACCATTAAAGAGCGGGCAACGGAGATTATTAACATCTTCCATGACAATAAAACGGTTATCGATCATCTGATTGCAACCAATAATGTTAATGAAAATGAAGTCGGCAAAATTTCAAGCATCACAGGTAAGCTGGAGGAGACCTCAAGGAATATCGGGACCATTACAGGGGCCATCTCAGATATTGCGAACCAGACGAACCTGCTTGCTCTTAACGCTTCTATCGAAGCAGCACGGGCAGGAGAACACGGCCGCGGCTTTGCGGTTGTTGCAGACGAGATCCGTAAGCTTGCGGAACAAAGCTCCAAGCAGTCTGCTGAGATTGATACCATCATTAAGCAAACGCTTGGTTATGTGGAAGAAAATAACCTGAGTGTTCGTGAAATTCAACAGATCGCAGCTCTACAAAACGACTACGTCATGCAAACGCAGAATGCGTTCAGGACCATTTTTGGCCATGTAGACGAGATTGCACAATTCATAGACACGATGGCTCAGGAAGTAAACAGTATGGAAGAGGATAAGTCGGATGTGCTTGACTCTGCTCAAAATCTGTCTGCCTCCGGCGAGCAAGTATCGGCTTCGATCGAAGAGGTTACGGCAACCATGCATGAACAGTCCGCGACCGTACAGCAGCTGGCAGATATGGTAGAGGAGATTGACAGCCTCACCAGGAAGCTGGCAGAGTTTTCGGCCACTATAAGAACAAAGTAAGCCTAAATTACACGAATAGCAAAACTATGGAGAGTCTGTCGGTTAGCTTTAGCCGGCGGACTCTTCTTTATTCCATGCATGCAAAAAAAACTGACCGCCATGTGCATGCGACCAGCTTACCGAGCTATGAAACTGTTAATAGGTTATTTTAATTCCCTCAGAAGGTTGCTGATTTTGGAATACTGACCGCTAACACGGTCGATCGTGTAGTTATAGAGCAGTTGATTCTTAGCTAGCCGCGACATCTCGGCATCAATATCGACGTTGTTGCCGTTGTTGTTCATCGTCTTATTCGTTGATTCCACGACCCGAATCGATTCATCCGTCTGGAATGGCAGATGCTTATCATGCGTGCGTCTTAGTGCTACATCGGATGGCTGATGCCCAAGAATCCGGTCCAATTCATCCTGAAATGCTACATGGCTTGCCTTGTAATGGGGCGTATCGGCATTAGATATATTATTGGTTATCAGTTCATGCTGCTTGGTAAGAACCTTTAGAAGCTTCTGATGCTTGGAGTTTGTAAAGTCGATCAACGCCGTGCCTCCTGTCATCGAATTATTACTTCTATTATAGCTTGATAACAGTCAAATGTCTTGTCTTTTTAGTGCTTTTAATGTAGAAAAATGACGAAGGACAATGGCTGTTTCACCCTCTTATTCCTCACAATCTTCCCACTCTTCACAGCATTCCACTTCTTCAAATGAGTCATGATACCCGTTACTTTTGTGGTCAGGCCGGCAGCGGTGGAGCCACTTAATGTCAACAATGCGTTCTTGCATAATGGTAACGGTTTTGCCTCCCGCTTGGTTAAGATCAACAAAATCAGTACCTACGTTACAAATTGTGCCGATGATCGTTTTTTGCGAGCTGCCCGCTTCAAAGGTGATCTTAACTTTACTGCCCTTATACCGGAAAAGCTGGAAGTTAAAGCCTCCATTCAGACCGGCGAGCCGCAGTTGAATGCGCGGATTAAAGCAGAAGCCTCCGCCATGGTGCGGTAATGAATCGCAAGGACTGCAATGGCCTTCGCTTGCGATGTAACGAATTCCGGTCAGATTGCGGTTGACTTTCACATAAGCTTGCTGGGATATAAGAACACCGGCAGCTTTTCTCTTCCTCTTCATCCTGTTCACATTTCTAGCCATCATAACCTCCATGAAAAATCAGTAGTTGCTGTATATATACGCCTATGACTTAGTCCAGGGAATGGGTATCCGTCTAGTTCCATCATTTTTTTTATTGGGCTGACGGGATATCAGCCCATACCGAAGCGGGCGACTATCCATACAATGAAGGAGCCTACACATTCGCCTAATTAATGGAGGGTATTATGCCAAGTATTACATCGAATAATCACAGATGCCCGGAGCAGCTGCCTACTCCGGTATTCTCGTCTCCTGTCAGTCCGCTTGAACCTGCCGAGCTTGATCTTCTGCAGCGGAAGATTGCAGCAGCCAATCAAGTCCTGCAGGCTTTGGGCAATCCTCGTGATCCCCAGCAGCTGAGAGCCTTCCAGCTAAAATTAAATACTCTTCAGGGCCAGCTGGTTGTCATCAAGCTGGAGACGAATCATGTTCCTCATCAGGTGCGGGGATGTCTGCAGACTGCCGGAAGAAACTATGTTCAATTACTTGAGGGCGATTGGACAATATTCATTCCATACAACCGAATAAAGGTGCTGGAAGGCGGAGACTGCGTTGCAGCAGCCGAGCATACCGCACAGCTGGCATGTCTGACAGACCAGGAGAGATGGTCCCTTATTCGCCAGTTCGGGTGTACCGTTTCCGGGAATGTTAATCTGCTAAATATCTTCTTTGGTATTGAGCTGTCAATTGGTCTTATCCCTTACCGGTGCTTCGATGCGGTTGTTATGCTGGAGAATGGTACAACAGTCAAGGGCAGTTTGGGCTTAAGCCGCAATGGACAAATCACACTTTTTCCAACCAAGGGAAAAAGAGGGAAACGAGTTAATCTCGATGATATTATTCAAATCAAGCTTAAAGAGGGTCTAACTTAGCCGTTATTAGGCATAGGTATATGGCGGGGTATTCTACTTGTTGTTAAGGAGGGGCCGCTTTGCCAGAAGTTGTGCCGAATAATACGGTGTTTGAGGAATTGTTGGGGCAGGATGTGCTGCTGATTCTGGATGCGACTCAGCTTAATATTTTGGGTCAAACCTTTCGTGCCGTATTCAGCGGCAGACTAGCGGAGGTATACATTGGCTCAATCAGGCTGGAACCGGCTATTATCAAAATGCAAAACGCTCCCTTTTACCAGTTTCCAACACCGCTTGTATTTCCGATTGAGCATATTGTAAGCATTATGCCTTTCGAACGCGACCGCAGGCTGCCGCTAATTTAACAAGGAGGTGTATACATGCAGAAGGGAATGGAAGCAAGCAATCTGACGATGAATGAAATCAGGCGCAGCGGCGTAGTCGAGCAGTTTCGTGCTAATATCGGCACCCGTATGCTGCTATTCATGGAAACATATCCTTTCTTCATTGTCGGCACGCTTGAACGGGAGGAGTCAGGCTTTGCCTATGTACGGATTGAATTATCTAATATTACGGAATTGGATAACAGCATAATCCGAGTCCATATTGATGAGATCCAGGTATTTTATTTTGAATCCGAGGGCGTCCAGATTCCTTCGATCCAGCTGTAACAGAGGAGGTGAGGACAATTGCTGCGGCGTTATCATATCGTAGCCATACCGATTCGTATCGTCGTCAACAGCTTCGGAGACCATGATCCGAATGGATTAATGTATGTGCTTAAGGAAAACGAACATAAAGTGAAAACACTTGTCGCAAAGAATCCATTTACCCCGGTTGATCTCGTTCAGCCGCTCGTTGTGCGGGCCAATGAAGGAGATGAAATTGAAATTCTATTTGAGAATCAGCTTCCTTTTGCCTCCTCCATTCATATCCAGAATGCTGATTACAATGTCTTGACTTCCGACGGTGCTTTCGTAGGTTTCAATCCGGATACGACAGCGGAGCCAGGTGATGTTATCCGTTACCAGTGGAAAGTCAATCACGAAGGCATATGCTATTTCTGTGATATGGGCAACACCTTATCGAGTGAAGCCGGTTCCCATGTACATGGGCTGTGGGGTGCTCTGATTGTGGAGCCGCGCGGCTCCTGGTGGACGGATCCGGTCACGGGCAAGCCGTTTGCGAGCGGGCTGTATGCGGATGTTCACAATCCCTTCCTGCCCTCATTCCGGGAATACGCCTGGTTCTTCCATGACGAAATGGAAGTGGATGACCTGACTGGTGATTCGCCTATTGACCCGCACACCCTTCAGCCGCAGGCAACTCATCTGATTAATTACCGTTCTGAACCGATGCGTAACAGAATGCGGTTAATTCAGGAAGGGGTTGTGTCACCTGACCTTGAGGGAGAAGAGGTACATCACGATTCCTGGGTATTTGGTGATCCGGCAACTCCCATATTGAAGGCGTATGTTGGTGATCCGATCAAGATTCGGGTTATTAACGGTGCCCTGCAGGAGACGCATGTCTTTCACTACCATCTGCATCAATGGCTGTTTGAACAGAGTGACTTGGATTCTGAGATTGTGGATTCACAGGCAATCTCTCCGCAGACCTTCTTTACTATCTCACCGGCTTACGGTGCGGGCAGTCTGCAGGGCGCTTTCGGTGATGTGGTCATTCACTGTCACCTGTATCCCCACTTTGAGGAGGGTATGTGGGGTTTGAACCGGATTTTCAATACCCTTCAGGATGGAAGCCAGTGCTACCCGAATGGGACCCCTATTCAAGCGCTCCAGCCTTTGCCCGGCCGCCCTGTACCGCCGCGCCCAACACGCGAGAAGCCGGGCTTCCCGAATTTTGTACCCGGAATCCCGGGCTGCAAAGCGCCAAGGCCGCCGCTCGGGATCAAGGGGGGAAGAGAATCGACACAGCTGGAAATTAACCAGTTTGCGCCCAACGCGGTTCCCGGAGCCGTATTCGCTAACCCGTGTACGCCCGGCGTCACACCCGAACGGCATTTCAAGATCGCTCTTATCCAAACGAAGATTGTGTATAACAAGGAAGGCTGGCACGATCCCCAGGGCCGCATTTTTGTTCTTATGGAGGACGTAGAGGATATCCTGCAGGGAAGGAAGAATCCCGAGCCACTTGTTATTAGAGCCAACGCAGGGGAATGTGTCCGGTTTGAATTTACGAATCTGCTGCCCGAGGTTCTTGGTGGAAATGCCTTTCAGCTGGTTAACCGCACCTATGAAGCAAGCATGCATGTTCATTTCGTCAAGTTTGATCCGTTAGTTTCAGATGGATCTAATGTGGGCTGGAACTATGACAGCAGCGTCCTGCCGGGTGAAACGATCTATTATCAGTGGTTCTCAGATGTTGAGCTTAAGTCGACCTTCTGGCATGACCATTTGTTCGCCAACACACATCAAATGCATGGTGTATTCGCCGGTATCAATATAGAGCCCCGGGGTTCTAGGCACTTATCACCACGAACGGGAGAAGAAATCAGGTCGGGGACTCAAGCCATGATCGTCAACCCTTTCCTTCCGGATTATCGTGAATTTACACTCTTTGTCCATGACTTCGCGCTGTTATTCGATAAGGATGGCTGCCCGCTGAATCCAGCTGATTTTCCCGGTTCTCATGAAGACCCGGGTGTTATGGGGGTGAACTACCGGTGTGAACCGATACAGTTCCGCCTCAATAAGCGGGAATACGACCCGGCGTATGTGTTTAGCTCATGGCTGCATGGTGACCCTGTCACTCCGCTTTTGGAAACCTACAACGGGGACCCTGTAAGGCTCAGACTGCTTGATGGCGCTCATGAGGAGTCACATTCCTTTAATCTGCATAGGCAGCGCTGGAAGCGGGAGCGTCCTGATGTGGACTCCGATCTGGTGCAGCAGCAGCATATAGCTATTTCGGAATCTTACACTCTTGAATTCAGCGTTGAAGGCGAAGGCGATTTTGACATGCTGTATCACTATGGCTCGCTGGATGATATCTGGCTTGGGAATTGGGGGATTATGAGGACCTTCGGCGAACGCGTTGAGCATCTTATGCCGCTTCCCGACCGCCCGGCACCTCCTGAACGCACCAAGCCGCTGCCTAAGCCCACCTGCCAAGCGCCACCAAAAGCGAAGCCAACCAGCATGCCAGGGCCTGAAGGCGCACCCGTCAGGACTTATGAGGTAACGGCCATGCAGGCTTCAATCGCCTATAATGAGTATGGTGATCATGACCCGCATGGATTAATCTTTGCCTTGAATCGTGATGTAGAACAGATTAGAAGCGGGGAGCTTAACCCCGAACCGCTAATCATACGGGCTAATGTTGGTGAAGTTGTCGAGTTAACCTTGCGTAATGAAATTGGCATACACCGTCACGAGACGGCCCTGCATGGATATCCGGGCGTACCGGTAGAGGTGGCTTTCCCGCCGTCTGAACGAATTTCCATTCATGCCCACCTGCTCGTATATGACGTAAGGGATTCGGATGGGGCAACGGTCGGCTACAATTATGATCAGACGGTAGGACCTGGCGAATGCTATACATACCGATGGTACATTGATGAACAGGTTGGCGCTGCCAGTCTAGTGGATATGGCCGACATTCGGCACCACCGTCACCATGGATCATTCGGCATACTCATTACCGAACCAAGGAATTCAAGATATATTCATCCCCTAACAGGTGAGGCGGAAATGGGGGGCAGCCAGGTTGTTGTTGTAAATCCCTTTGGCGCTTTTCGGGAATTTGCAATCATTATGCACGATGGCGTCCGGCTGTATGACAAATGCGGCAATCTTATTATAGACCCAGAGTCGCCGCTGCTTCAGCCTTTCGATGAAGCAGCTGATTTTGAGGACCAGGGGTCGAGGGGCTTTAACTACCGTGCAGAGCGATTTAAGAACCGTCTGGCAGATGTACCGAATATCGCCAAGGTGTTCAGCAGCACGGTACATGGCGACCCGTCAACTCCAATCTTTATGGCCCATGCAGGAGACCCGGTCGCCATCCGGTTCGTCTTTCCCGCTGACCGTGCCCGTGCTCATTCCTTCGTGCTTCATGGTCATAGCTGGCTGCGCAGTGATGATGACGTTAACTCACAGCCGGTTTCCGTTCAGGGTCAGAATACAGTAGGTACAAGTGATGATTTCATTCTGCTGTATGGGGCTGGCGGCTATTTGAGCGTACCTGGCGACTACATGTACCGTTCAGGCAATATTCGCTGGGATATTGAGCTGGGCTTATGGGGGATATTCCGGGTTCTTGATCGTGAGGATGAAACCATTCTGCCGCTGCCTGTACCTTACCGTTAAGTAAACAACCCACGAATTGATCCGCTTGATCTCTTCGTGGGTTTCTTATGGAACTAGCGCTGCGCCAGCCGTAACCTTGCGATGAAGGATAGCGGGGCGAGCAGAGGGATTTCATGTATACAGGTTATAGAGGCATGCGGAATCAGGGTATGGCTGCCTGACTTACCGCGCGATATCAGCTGCCCGTTTTGAACGGCAGCCATGTAATAGCTGGATCCCGCCGACGTTTGGACACGGAGCCACTTTCCTTCAAAGCTCTTCAGATATCCTTGCAGTGATTGCTCGTAGAATCGGCTGACCAGCTCATACCGGCCGCTAACCGTTTTGCCAAAGTCGTTCATCAGCTGACGCCGCAGACGATGGTCGAAGACGACATGCTGATGAGAGCTTGAGGACAGATTAGGAAGGTCATACGGTATGTATGCAGATTTTATAACAGAAAAGGGAAGCCAGAACCGCTGGAGTAAATTTGACAGAATGACGAAGTTTCTGCCAATTAATACAACCTTGCCGCGGGATTCCTGCTGTTCATCGCAGCTTGACCAGCTGACAACGACCTGCTGATATCGCCTGTGCTTGAAAAACTGCAATAAATTCAGGTCGTTTCTCTTACCGGGAATCGCTTGGCTCAACTGCTGCAGATTTAGATCATGCCTGCTTTCTTTCCGTAGCATCAGCTCATGAAGCGGCATACTGCTTGACGCAGATGGATACTTGGGCTCTGTTATAACCGGTTTCATCCTTATCATCACCTCAATGTAGTGTATGTAGGAAAACCATCAATATATATCCTAATGCGACGCCAAAGGTCTAATATATTCGAGGATGGAGGTGACAGCATGCCCCTGTATGCGGCTATACTTATGCTGCTGGGCATTCTGCTGACTAGTGTTCTGGCTTTCGGGTATTTATTCAAGGTCAAAAATCTGATCAGTTATCATCTCGGTATGAATATAGCTATGACGTCCGCCGGAACGGGAGGCCTTGCCATTGGTGCGGTACTAGGCGCCTGGCTTTACAATTACTCAACATTGGCAGTTGTTGCAGCAACCCTTCTTGCCATTGCGATTGGTGCAGTATTCGGCTCGCTTGTTGACTATCAGACCGTTGTGACAGGTATTACAAGCGGCGTCATGTCAGGTCTCATGGGCCCAATGCTTGGCATGCATATGCAAGATCCCATATTAATTGCCGCTTTCTGTACACTGGCTGCCTGTCTGTCCTTTGTCCTGCTGTGTGTTTCTGTACGTGCATGAGCAGGCGGCAAACGGAAGGGGGATTGAATATGATGGGAAAATGCAGGGATAAGCGATCATGGCTCGTATCTGCGCTGTTATTACTGGCTGTTTCAGCAGGGTTGACAGGCTGTGGGGAAGAAGCCTCCAGGCAGGATCACCCGCACGGACATCATGAACACCGGTAAGGTACAGACAGATTAACCAAAGCAGGGCAGCCTTCCGCAGACGTCCAAAATGACTCGCGCAGGGGCTGCCCTATTTACTGCTCACCTGGCATGCGTCTGATAGATCGCTTCGTAAGAGGATGCCTCGGTGTCCATGGACGGCAACGGCATATTTCGTATATTATCCTTAATCGGATTGAGCAGAGCGGGGTTATGGGCAAGCATATTGATTCGCTGTGCCAGGTGTCTGGCATCGGCGGCACGGAAGGTGTAGCCGTTCAACCCGTCAATAACCTTCTCCGACATGCCTCCGATATTAGAGGTTATAACAGGGACATGGGATGCCAGTGCCTCGTGAAGTGCTAAGGGATGATTCTCATACCATATCGACGGAACGACTGCAAGGTCGGCTTCCTGATACAATGAGGGGATTTGTGCTTCTGTGTAGGTCCCTCTGAAAATTATCCGCTTATCACGCTGCGCCATTCGGTGCAGCAAAGCGGTATATTCGGATGAACCCGACCCGTAAATGAGAAGCTTGATCCGCTTCGATGTAACGAAGGACATCGCTTTAATGAGCACATGTACACCTTTATGTTCATTTAGTGATCCGCCATACATGAAGGTTAAGGGGCTGTCTTTTTGATATACCCTCGAATTTGGAATAAGGGCCTCGTGGCGCATGCCGTGATGAACCACCTCAATGGGCAGGGAAGGTACAACATGCTTGATGAACGAGGCAAGAAATACAGAGGGCGACAGAATTTGGCTTGCAGCCTGCAGAAGCGGAGTGAGCGCTTGAAGACGCTCGGCCGCATCAGGGATCTGGCAGTATGTTTTGCAGGACAAGCCATTCTCGGGACCTGAGCAGAGCTGCTGATCATTACGAAGTAAAATAGACTTCGGACATACATACCAATAATCTGTCAGAGTCAGGATATAAGGTATGCCCAGCCGATTAGCAGACTGCATAAAGTCGATACCGCGCATAGGATGCGCGATATGAATGATGCTGGGCTGCTCTCGTGTCAAAATATAATCCGCAAATGCCGTTAACGAAGGATGGTCTGCTGCGGCTGGAGGGACTGCGTCCCCATTGAGACTCCGGTAGGCGATGACGGGGATCCCTTCATGCTCATACTCCTGCCTTACAATAGAAGAGCCATCACTGGGTGTGTCAGCCGGCAATATGCTGCTGTAAGTTAATATCTTGACGTTATGACCAAGCTGCTTCATAGCACGCGCAAGGTTAAGAACAAACTTCTCAGTTCCCGTGTAAGACTCGGGATAGAAGGTGTGAACGACATATAGAACGGTTAACGGATGGCGGGAACCGGACTGGGTTCGTGCGTCTGTCGGCGGGGAATAATGATTTACCTGTGGAAGTAACAGTAGAGGCGGCTTCATGAGCGGAACCGCAGACGAGAGGTTTTTCTGTTTACGGTTTAACGGTCGTTTGCCAGATCGTGGTCTAGTTGTCGAGCCTGATCTTCCGGTTTTCTTGGCTTTTGCCTTTCGGCTGGCTGCTTGGCTTTTTCTTCTTGCCGAGATCTTCTTCTTCAATCTTCGGCGGGCATGGAAGGAACCTGCCTTCTTTTTGCCGGTTGTTCTCTTTCTGGTTTGCTTCCTCGCCTTCAAGCCTTACACCTCCTGGATGGCTGCTCGCTCCTATGATTAACACGCTGGGTTATCTTATGTTCACGTGGGTCAATTGTCGCGGGCACATGCCGGATGCTTCATGAATTGGAGGGACGCTGCAAGGCGTCTTCGCCAAATTCACTGCAGTAGGTCTTGGCCGTTCCTGTAGGACCCCTTGTACATATATTGGAAGTGTAACCTATACAAGGAGGTCGAGAAGCATGAAGCAGAAATCCTGGTGTCCACCATACAAACATTGGAAACCGAAGCGCAGTCAGATGCCAAAGCATCACAGCTGCGATTGCTGCCATACTCATACACCATCACACAACAGCTGTCATCACGAGTATTACGAGCCTAGGCAGCATGAGTGTAACCACAGCTGTCAGTGTCAACGTAAGCCAAAATGCAAGAAAATTATCAAGACGGTTAAAAAGACGTATGTTACAAAAGTCTGCTACAAGCCAAAGGTAACAAAGCGCTGCTACAAGAAGGTCACCTACAAACATTGTTAGGGCTCACCGTAAGATAAAAAGAAGCAGGCAAATTCCCTCGGGTCTTTGCCTGCTTTTGCTGCTTATATCCATATCCTGTTAATGCTGTACTAGTCACTTTCTTCCGTCGTGTGAAAGAGCAGAACACTCGATTCTAGCTGGCTCGCCAGTCTGCTCAAGTTGTCCGAGGCCTCAGACATACGTTCAATCTCGTTAAGCTGTTCCAGGTAGGAAGCCGCTGCTGCGGAGATATCGCTAGCTGAAGCATCTGAGATTGAAGCGATATCTGTAATAGTTGACTTCACCTGTTCAACGCTCGCGGTGAGCTCCTGCGAAGTGGCAGAAACATGCTGTACGTTAGCATCTACCAGTTGTGTTGCTTCTAGAATTCTCTTAAGTGATTGCGTAACCTGCTGTACAGCATTGACGCTATTCTTTGCCCCTTGAGCATTCTCTTCCATGGCTGAAGCCGCAGAGGAGGTAAGCCTCTGAATATCTATAATCATATCCATAATCTTATCGGAGGATTGCTGCGTCTGTTCCGCCAGATTACGGATTTCGCCGGCGATGACTTGAAAGCCTTTGCCTTGCTCGCCAGCCCTGCTTGCCTCAATGGATGCATTCAGCGATAAGATATTAGTCTTGCTTGCTACACCATGAATGAATGAAGCGAAGGAGCCAATCTCCCCTGAAAGCTGATTTAATCTTAGAATTGTTTCTCTTGCGGACAGAGTGGAGGAGAGAAGATTCTGAATCTGCTCGCTCGCATGCTCAGCATTTTGACTCCCTTCCTCAAATTGATGTAATGTCTCCTGGGAAGAGGCGGCTATATCACTGGAGGAATGGGCGATATGTCGGACATTTCCAGCCATTTCATTCATCGCAGACGCTCCTTCACGCGCACCAACCACTTGCTTGTCTGCACCCTGATTAACAGATTGCATCGTGGTATGGAATTGTAAGGCAGTATCCTTCGTGTTAGAGATGCTTTGCAGAAGGATACGGGAGGAAGCATTCACTTCTTCGGAAGTTATACGAATCGAATGAACCAATACGCTTAGGTGCTGAACCAATGTGTTGAATTCGGTGGACAACCGACTAATTTCATCCCTTCCATTCAAAGTGAAACGCTTGGTCAGATCAACTTTTCCCTCTTGAAAAATCTGCTGCGTTGTTGCCGACAGCTTTCTAATCCGCCGTTTAACCAGTAATTGGGTTAGCGTAAGCAGCATCAGCATGATGGAGATAAACATGAGGCTGTACTGCACCAGCAATTGCTCCCGCTGAGATGCTATCATCAGGTCCGCTCTTTCCTTTGACATTGCAATCCGAACGGCTCCCCAGTGCTTATCTGCAAAATAAAGAGGATAGGAGATATCCCACATTGTAACCACTTTACCCTCTATTATCCGAGGGTAGGTCTGAATAAGGGGGGTATCCTTGTTTGTATAAGCGGCAGCACGGTAACCAATCGTATCGTTAAAGACCCGGTTTGCGCGGTATTTTTGGCTCAGTATTCCTGTGGTGCCCCACTTATCTGCTGAAGACTCATCAATAGGGCTGTATTCCGTATTATGGGTAGCGATATAACCGGCTGACTCCTTATTCTCTGAAAATGCAATTGGCAGCGCAAAAACTACAGCGTCACTTACAGCCATGCTATCAATGATGCCCTGCCAGCGTTCGTCCGTATATCCCTCATAAGCACTGGTATATTTCTGCTCATACTGCCACAGCGGAATTTCGGTGCCATCAAATAACAGCTGCCTGGCAGCCGCATATTCAGCATCCTGCTTCCTAAGCTCTGTAATGGCCTGATTCTCAGGGAGAGGGGTGAGTGAATCATTGAATAACAAGTCTCTTAATTGCGGACCGCTTATTGAATTGCCTGCCGACAGAGAGATTCCGTTCCGCATGTCCTGTTCCGTTACGCTCTCAAGCGTTCTTGCGAGAGCAACCGCATAAGACCTGCCTTCATCCATAAACTGGCCAGTAATCTGTTTACTGACTTGGTTATGGCTCCAGCCGTACAGAGAGGTGAACAAAACAAGCAGGACAGCACCAATGATCCATAAGAATTTTCCCGTCAACGTCTCAAATCCCAGCTTGCGTGTTAATGCTGTCATCTTATCCCTCCCACAAACGTGTTAGCGCTTACAATAGATATATAGATTCAGTATATAGCAAGGGTCGATTAATGTCGATAAAAGTCTTATTCTTATCGTTTTATAGATGGATATCAGCTGCCCTACTGCTTGGGGGAATGGCGATTGAGTGAAGCGGAATCAGGAGAGGCTGGGCAGCGCCGCAAGTTTATAATCATCCTTATGGGAAACACTGGATAGGGTAATCGTAAAATCAGAGGGGGTTATATTTTGGAATGGCCGCAATTGCTTATCAGAGTCATTGTTACGTATCTGTTTCTTATGCTGTTCTCACGAATGGTTGGCAAAAAAATCATATCCCAGATGACGTTCTTTGATTTTATAGCTGGCGTGACGTTCGGATCGCTTGGTGGTTCGATTATCCTGACAGGTCAGATTTCATTAATGAAAGGCATTGTGGCACTAGCGGCTTTCTCATTGCTTGCTATCGGAACGGACTGGCTGACATTAAAAAGCCGGAAGTTGAGGAAGTGGTTTAACGGAAAGGAGGATTTGATTATTATCAACGGGGTGATTGACCGGAAGGCATTGGAGAGGTCCAGAGTCACCGTGGATGATTTACTCATGCAGCTGAGAAAGAAAAATGTGTTTTACCTGGATGAGGTCTCATATGCCTTTCTGGAAAAGGACGGGACGATAACGGTTCAAAAGAAGGGGAATCTGCTGCCAGTTACCGTGCAGGATATGAGTTTGGTCGCAGCGGAAAGAGGGGTGCCGCGGCTGCTTTATTTGGACGGCTATCCTGTTGATGAGCCGGTAAAATCCCCGATTAAGCCTGATATAACGATTGATATGATTCGAGAGCAATACGGCGGGGAGATTGACCCCGATGAAATACTAATAGCCCAGGCGGACCAGAATGGGCGGATTTTCATTTCCCGCGGAGATGAGAGAGACAAAATGAACCGGGCTCCGCAATAATTGCATGTCTCGCAGCTGCTTCCATTAGCTGCCTATTACATGTGCTTACATTTATCTCGGAATGAAGCTTGGCGAAAATTGGAGTCAGGTAACGTCTTTATTGAAAGAATATTCGTTCCCAATAGCCGGCCTTATGGTCATTCTGCTGGTCATATATATTGGATTTAAACGCAGGCAGATGAAATAATTTCCTACCCCCTCAGAAAATGTCGATATATGACGAAGTATCTAGTGAGACCAAATATCTGAGGGGGAAGTTACATGATGTCTTTACGCAAGGTTACTGCTTTTATGCTGGCTTTTATGCTGCTGCTTAGCTGGCAGACCACTGGGTTTGCCAAGAAGAAGGAAGATTCGAAGCGAACCGAGGACGGACGAATCCAGGTGACAATGGAGTTTGATGATTTGGGTGATGCGCAGTGGGCAGCCGCCTCCATTGGCAAGATGAAGTCCAAGGATGTATTCCAGGGGTATGAAGACGGGACGTTCCGGCCTAACGCGCCTGTTAGCCGGGTAGAAGCGCTCGTAACGGCTGTCCGGCTGATGGGGCTGGAGGAGCAAGCTATTGCCAAGCCGGCTGGCGCTAAGCTGCAGTTTAAAGATGCAAAGCTAATTGATCAGAAATTCAGCTGGGCAAAGGGCTACATTCTTGTCGCCTTAGAAAATGACCTGATAGGTGAAACGGAGGTTCAGCTTAAACCTGACAAGCCGGCGAGCCGCGTATGGGTGGCAAGCTTGCTGGTAAAGGCTCTGGATCTTAAAGCTGAGGCTCTGGCTAAGATGACAACTCCTTTGGATTACAAGGACCGTGATGAGATTCCGGCTGGTTCGGTCGGATACATCAACGTTGCGGCTGAGCAAGGAATTGTCAGCGGGTATCCGGATGGCACCTTCAAACCGAACAATAAGATTACACGCGCGGAAATGTCTGCTCTGCTGGATCGGACGAATGACAGCATGCTGGAGCAGGATGGCTCAGTTCGGCTAAACGGCGTGTTAACGGCTGTATCATTCGCGAGTTCCGGTACGTCAGTTGCGGATTCCGTATATGGCAACCAGGACGGGCAGCTTACCCTCCGGACCTTCAATGGGGACAGCCGCAGCCTCACCGTCTCATCTGAACTGCTCGTTCAGCAAGGACAAGCTTTCATCCCTGCCAGTCAACTGCTCGTCGATGACGCTGTCAGTGTCATGGTTAAGGACAACCGGGTTGTAGACGCTGTTCTGCTTCAGAAAAGCCAAGTTAGCACGAGCACAGCGGGAATCGGAGCATTGAAGCTTGAGATCGAGTACACGGATGGCAGGAAAGTCGAGCTTAAGTTCAAAAACCATAAGGGCAAAAACGAAGCGGAGATTAAACAAAAGCACGGCAAGACAGATAAGAAGCTGAAAGGCGCAGCAGCTGCCGCTGAAGCGGAAACCATTCTTTCCCGGCTGAACCTGACACCCGAAATGACCCCCCAACAGGTCATTGAAGCTGTTATTCGCACCTTCGAACTGGAAGCAGCTGAGATTGAAGAATTAGAGGCCGAGATCAGATTCGCCAATGGTTACAAGCTGGAGGTAAAGCATGAAGCGGGAGCTTCTGAAGCTGAGAGCGCGCAACAAGAGGAAGGGCCCGCAGTTAGTGAGCTCAAGCTTCAAGCCGAAGGCCTGGACAACAGCAAGATAAGTATCAAGTATGAATGGGATGAAGACAGCCCGAAGGCAGAGTTCAAGATCACGCAGGAGGACAAATCCAGCAAGCTGAATGATAAGGATGCAGCCCGTAAAATCCAACAAATCTTGGATCAGGCGGATCTGACCGAGCAGATGAATGAAGAGGAAATCGTCTCCAGCCTGCTGAAGGCATTGGGTATGGAAGCCTCGCAGCTGAAAAAGCTAGAGCTAGAAGTGGAGTTCAATACAGGAGTCAAGATTGAATACGAACTGAACTAGAATGGGTAGTGAAGAAACAAGCAATATGATGTATCAGACAGCCGAGTGCAGCTAACACTCGGCTTTTTTTGCGGAATAGGTCATTCAGGAGGGAGGGGATCTCTTGTCAACCGGCACCCAATTTATCACACCATCATCTTCAATTATGCCTAGATTGACATCGGCTATGTCTGAGTCCAGAAGGAGCTTGTCCCTAACCTTGAACTTAATATCATCCGCATCAGCAAGCGACAAACCTGCTTCCAGTTCTATTAACCCTTCCACGTGGTAATAGCGTCCCTCTTGAACAATTCGCATTTGATTAATGTCAGTGACAAATTTCTCATCCAGAATAAGCTTCGCTACCTTCTCCTCCACTTCTTTGGGTGCCGCAACACCGATCAAGCCGACCATATTGTCAAAGCCCACTCGAAAAGCGACTCCGATCATAAGAAAACCGATTAGTATGGTAACGACTCCATCAAGAGCATTGAAGGATGTCAAGGAAGTGACCACGACAGCGATCATCGCAAGCAGAGCACCAGTTACCGCTACAGAGTCTTCATAGAAGACAAGGCGAGTGGGAGGAGCCGAACGGCCGACATTGTTCAAGGCGGCTTTAACAATACCAAGGCCATGCGCTTTGACACGTGCTTCCTTCACGATTTCCTTCATCGCCTTCACCAGAATAGCTCCGTCAACCAGAAGATTTAGCACCAAAACAGCTATATTGAGCCATATGCCGCTGCTCTCTACTGGATGCTGTATCAGATGCCAGCCTTCTAGTATGGTCTCGTACGCCATGACGGTCACGACAATAACAGCGATCATGCAGAAGATGTTAATGACTCGGCCAAATCCGGTAGGAAACCGGTGTGTAGGTTTTTTCTCCGAAAGCATACTGCCGATAAAAACAAATCCCTGGTTGATTGCATCCGCCAATGAGTGCATAGCCGATGCGAACATAGCTCCACTGCCGCTGAATGTAGCTGCCGCCCCCTTTACCGCTGCTATGAGGGTGTTGCCTGCGGCAGCTATAGCCGACGACTTGTTGCCCTTCTTAACAAGCTGCAGGAGTGTATCCCGTTGGTAATCAGTGCTCATAGCTCCCTCCTGGTTAATTGCAGAAATTATGACTGTCTTATTTTTCTATTAAACGTTCTCTATTGGTGCGAACCTCGTAACTGTGGTAAGGAATGGATATCCTTAGATTTACAGGAGGGAACTAATTATGTGGATAGCGGCAATGTGGGGAGCCATATCAGGATCGGCCGTACGGATGGGCGCTATTCTGGCTTTATATCTGAATATGCCCAAGCGTTTGATCGGCTTTATCATGGCATTTGGTACCGGCGTACTCATTGGGGCGGCGACTTATGAGCTTGGGGAGGCTACGGTATGTTTTTTTCGACCATGCGAGTCATGTATACTAGCAGGATAGAAGAGTAATAGAAGGGGATTAGATGAATTTATGACGCTTCAACAACTGAAATACGTGATTGAGGTAGCGAAGCAGGGCTCCATTAACGAGGCAGCCAAGCGGCTGTTTATCTCGCAGCCGAGCCTCTCTAACGCAATAAGAGATCTGGAGCTTGAAATGCGCATCACGATATTTGAACGATCCAATAAAGGCATTACCTTGTCAAAGGACGGAATAGAATTTCTCGGTTATGCAAGACAGGTGATCGAGCAGGCTGAGCTGCTGGAAACGCGCTACCTGCAGGCGAAGCCGTCGGCGCAGCATTTTTCAGTATCTACACAGCATTACGCCTTCGCCGTGAATGCCTTCGTACAGCTTGTTGAGGAACACGGTCATGATGAGTATGAGTTTGCCCTCCGGGAGACGAAGACGTACGAGATAATTGAAGATGTTCGAAACCTGCGCAGCGAGATCGGCATCCTGTATTTGAATGAGTTTAATGGCAAGGTCATTAATAAGCTGCTTAAGGATGCTAATCTGCAGTTCAATAGTCTGTTTACGGCCAAGCCGCATATCTTTATCAGCATCCGCAATCCATTGGCGAAGCAGTCAGCCGTCACTATTGATGAGCTGAAACATTACCCATACCTATCCTTTGATCAGGGCGAATACAATTCCTTTCATTTCTCGGAAGAGATTCTTAGCACCTTGAACCACCCCAAGAGTATCCGCGTCAATGACCGGGCAACCTTGTTTAACCTGCTGATTGGCTTGAACGGCTATACCATCTCCACCGGTGTATTAAGCGCCGACCTTAATGGGAACGAAATCATTCCTGTCCCGCTGGATTGTGAGGAGAGCATCCATGTTGGCTGGATATCTCATCGCAATATCCCGCTTACCAGGCTGGGAACGGCATATATTGACGCACTTAAGCAGGCGATCAGATGATCGCCTTATTTTTAGTTGGCCTTATCGTTTGCGGTTATGTTAAGAATCTGTAAGAAGGGCAATCCAATATTGACATTTATTTGGAAAATTATGTATAGTGGACTTTGTCGCCCTGTAAGAAGTTTCCAAAGCCATTATCGGAGAGGAGATCGATGAATGAAGAAGCTGCTGTTTTTCATGCTTCCGGCTCATGGTCACATCAATCCCACTTTATCGGTAGCTAACGAGTTAGTGCGCAGAGGCATTGAAATTATCTATTATACAACCGAAGAATTCAGCAGCAGGGTCCGCGGCGCTGGCGCGGAAGTAAGAGTAATCGGAGAAGACTTTGGTTTTCGCTCTCTATCTGAGAATGGAGAGGGTCTTAACCCTGAACAGGTGACACCCGAGGCTTTCTTCCGCAATCTCAATATTCATGTAGAAGAGTCTTACCGGCTTCTTGATCAAGTAAAGGCTGAAGAGGCAGACGGCGCGGTATGCGATCCTATGTGTATGTGGGGCCGGACGATAATAGAGCGTCTCCATATGCCCCGCGCAATGTTTTTCTCGGGAATTGTTGTTACGTCCGATTTGCCTGTATTCAATAATCTCTCAGCGATGTTTGACGGAGAAGTTTCAAAGATAATCAGGGATATGTTTACGCTGAAGGAAGAGCTCATCCTCGCTCCTATTCCACGGGAATTCCAACCAGATGCCGCTGATCTAAAAGATAAGTGTGAGTTTATCGGCCCTACGATCATAGACAGAACGAATGACATGGACTTTCCTATTGACCAGATTAAGGATCAGCCAACCATCTATATTTCACTTGGCAGCATCCTTCAAGATCCCGGTTTTTACGATATGTGTATTGAGGCCTTCGCAGATTCGGATTGGAAAGTGGTTATGGTAGCGAAGACCATGCCTGCAAACAGGCCATCCAACTTCCTGATTTATCCTTTCGTTCCTCAGCTGGAAGTACTGAAGCATGCTGACCTGTTTATTTCCCACGGTGGCATGAATTCCGTTATGGAATCTCTCTGGCACGGGGTGCCTTTAATTACTGTTCCGCTAACCTCTGACCAGCCGATGGTTGCTGCCCGCGTGGAGGAATTGAACCTGGGAATGAAGCTGGATATCCGTTCGTTGAGCGCCGGTCAAATAAAGGAAGCAGCATTCGCTGTAAACAGCGATCTTACTGTCAAGGAAAGAGTGAAAGCTATGCAGGCTGCTCTGCATCAAGCAGGGGGAAGCCGCCGGGGAGCCGATTTACTGGAGGAGTATTTTGCGAAGGAGAAATCGACCATTCACTAGTTGTCCCGCAGTCATTGAAGATATTCGGCGAATAATGGTGTTGCAGTCACGCTGACAGGTGAGGGAGCTTTTCCCTCGCCTTTTCATTTACCATGAACAAGTAAACGGCCAAACCTCATCATCCTGCGTTACGATACCGAAATAGTTCTTAAAGGTATAGAAGACTACAAGCAGGAAGTGAGCGGCGGCCGAATGAGCGAATATAATTTCCAAGTTAATCTGCAGGGTATGATTGATCTGTTCTCCAACCATCTTCACAGCAATCCAGGGGTCTTCATGCGGGAGCTTCTGCAGAATGGCGCAGATGCTGTAACGGCTCGCAAGAGGTTGGGGCACAATCTGGCAGGCAAAATTACCGTGGAGCTGTTTCGGTCTTCCCGCACGCTCTCTGTCCATGATAACGGTATCGGACTCACCGAGCGAGAGATTACTCAATTTCTGGCTCAAATCGGCCATACGTCCAAGCGCGAAAATCCGGGTGAAGACGATTATATCGGCCAGTTCGGCGTGGGGCTGCTTTCCTGCTTTGTTGTAAGCGAAGAGATCGTGCTTATTACCCGTTCCGCATTGGAAGGGGATTCAATTGAATGGCGGGGCAGACCTGACGGAACTTATACGATCCGCAAGCTTGACCGGCAGGTGTCAATCGGAACAACCGTATATCTGACGCTGAAGCAGGATTACGAAGAGTATGGCGAATGGTACCGCGTCTGCGAGCTGCTGGAGCATTACGCGGCCTATCTTCCCACGGCAATCTGTTTGATTGAGGATGGCTATGAATGTAAAGTCAATCATGACAAGGCCCCCTGGTCCATGACCCGGGAAGAAGCACTCGCTTTTGCGAAAGACGAGCTGTATCAGGACTGTCTGGATGTCATTGAGCTGCGCTCAGCAATCGGCGAAGTAGAAGGAGTAGCCTATATTTTGCCTTATCCCGTCAGTCTGCAGGCCGAAAGAAGGAATAAGATTTATTTGAAGCATATGCTGCTTTCCGACAAGATGGACAGCATTCTGCCAAGCTGGGCCTTCTTCGTAACCTCGGTTATCAACATTAACGGCTTACGGCCCAATGCTTCAAGGGAAGCTCTGTATAAGGATGCTGCTTACTACGCCATCCAGAATGAGGTAGGTGAAGCAATCAAGCAGCATTTGCGCCAGCTGGCAAAACATAATCCCGAACTTCTGCAGCAAATTATTCGCGTCCATTATTCTTCTCTTAAAGCGCTGGCAGAGGAGGATGAGGACTCCTATGAGCTGTTCATTCCTTTCCTTCCGTTCGAGACATCACTGGGTTCCATGGAGGCCGGAGAATTGGTAAATGAGTGCAAGCACATTCTGTTGACATCGACGCTGGATGAGTTCCGCCAGCTGTCAAGAGTGGCCAAGGCACAGGATCTGCTTGTGGTAAACGGCGGATATGTGCATGATTTTCAACTTGTAATCAGACTTCCGGATGTCTATCCTGAGCTGGAGGTTACGATAGTGGATGCGCTGCAGTTCTTCAAACGGTTTCAGGAGCTGGACAGGGAGGACACGGAGCTGATAAGCCCAGTGTTAGAAATGGCGGATGCACTGCTTCGTCCTTATCAATGCAAATCGGCAGCCCGGTGGTTTGAACCGGCCGATGTTCCGGCCCTCTATATGACCAATGAAGATGTCGAATTTATCCGTATGGCTGAGTCAGGGAGTGATGAGCTTAATGAATTGTTAGGTGAGGCTGCAGACGTTATGGTGAACGAGTTATGCGAGCTGCCTTACGCCCGGCTTTGCTTCAACTTTAACAATCCGATCGTGCGTAAGCTGGCAGAGTGTAAGGAGCGGCAGGTTCAGGAGTTGACGATCAAGTCGCTCTACACACAAGCCCTTCTGCTTGGCAGTTATCCGATGCAGCAGGAGGAGCTTCAGATGATGAACGAATCGTTCATGGCGCTGCTAAACCTTGGCCTATCAAACAGTGGAGGCGGCGTCTTATGAAGGAACGCTAAGAGCAGTTAAGAAGCAAAGCGTGGAGTATGCAGCCTTGGGAGCGGCTCGTATAGGATGTTTGCCTAGAATAATCTGGCTAATGATAGGGGATGATAGGAGAGCTTTGGTTCTTAGGGAGGTAATGACATGATCTATATTTATAATGATTATGGCGGGACGCATACCACCGTTCTGGCTGCTTCTTATCATCTCAAGAAATTGACAGAGGAAAGGGTCCCTACGGACAGCGAGGTTCTTAACCTGCCTAATTTCAATAAGCTTGTATCCCGTGACCGGGGCAAGCTGTATTACCATGGGACGGATGATGAGGGGAACCGGGTATATACAATCGCCAGGGGACCTTCCAAGCTATTGGTGCCCGGAATGGTTAACATGCTGGCTATGCTGATAGATGAACACAAGCTGGAGGATAAGATCATCTTGTCCAATACATCACCGACAGTTCCGCTCCCCATGACAATCGGCGGCTTCCTGTCCCGCGGCTTGAAGATGAATACGATCGGAGTCCCTTTGATTCTTATGGGTGTCAAGCAGACCTACCAGAATATCATCGATTTGGTGCACCATACTAAATCAGCAGCCAAATCAGCCTCCACACAGGTTGTTGTTCTGGATAACCCCGGAATGCGAAGTAAGGCACGTCTATTTTAAAGGTTGTTTCTTGTCCCGTCTATCCGGCTTTGTCTTAAATGAAAGCAGTAACACTGTGCCGCTGAGCGCCACAATGAAGATTAACAGGACGGCAAATGCCAGTGAACCGCCTGCTGTATGATGTGCGGCTCCGTGTGATGCATGCAGCCAATTGCAAACCCCGATTATACTGAAAAGTGTATACATATTATCGCTCCCGCTCCTTAAAAAGCTTGTTAACGAATAGAACAGCTGCAATTCATGCTGGACTTCTCATTCTCTGTAGGCAGCATGTGAAGCAGCATGGCCACGATCATGGGTACAAAGACAATCGTATTGTAGAATAAGTGAAGCTCAACTCGGGGAACGATCAGTTGGATAAGGCTCGTTGGTGCCCCGGAACCTGCTAAGTGATGACCGGTCAGCGTCTGCGCAAGAAGGAGAGCATGTTCAATATGATGCCAGAACTGGATCGCGAGAGCTATCCGCCACCAGACAAGCGATCTTCCTGTAAACCCCCTATACAGCAGGAAGAAGAAGAGCAGCATGACAAGGGCATACCCATAGTGCAGCCATTCCGAGTGAACCAGCCAAGGATAATAGTATCCAATCAAGCCTAGTGCTTCAGGCCGGGACCAACCCATTACCCAGATTTGGTATGCTTGTGTCAGATGCTCTGCCCAGTGCAGGAGAGTTACTGCCATAAACAGCCGCAGGGACCATTCATGCCAAGAGGTATTCAAGAGGAATAAAAAAGAAGAGCGGTCATTCGGGTAAACTTGCGTATGGTCAGGTTTCATACTTGTAAAGGCTCCCTCCGTAATTAATCAGGATTAATGGACTTTTTTGCCGCATCTGCTCCTCATTATAGGGAAGGGTGCATTAAGTTCACTAGGCTTGTATTGATCACAAGCAGCGCTGCGGACCGGTTCACCCTGCCGGTGGTGCTGCTTATTAGTATTAGCGTACTCTATTCACACTGATCGATAATGGAGATGAATTTGGCTGCTTCGTCATAATCTGCAGAAAGATTACATTCCCATCAATAATGTCATCAGCCACGGGATGCTGTCTGCAGTTGTTGATTTGCTTCAACGTCTTCAGGGGGCGGTATAGCTATGCGGCTGGCTTGCGCCGATTACCCGGGTAAGGGGTATAATACATTGGAAGAAGTAAACACTAGAACCGCACAATACCGGGAAAATCTAATTAACGTCTTTCACTAGTAGAATATGTAGATCATGAAGAAGGCGGTGGTAGGATGTCAGAGAATAAAGCAACGTTAAAAAAAGGCTGGAATTTCGATAACAGCTATGTACGGCTTCCGCAATCATTTTATACCAGACAAGACCCTATACCGGTACGTTCACCGGAAATGGCGGTCCTTAATGATGCTTTTGCGGTTTCGCTCGGGCTTGATCCGGAATATTTGAAGAGCCGCGAAGGATTGGCTGTCTTAGCCGGCAACGAGGTGCCTGATGGCGCAGAACCTCTCGCACAGGCTTATGCCGGACACCAATTTGGACATTTCACCATGCTTGGCGACGGAAGGGCGGTTCTGCTTGGTGAGCAGATTACGCCGGAGGGCAAGCGGGTCGATATTCAGCTGAAAGGTCCGGGAAGGACGCCATATTCACGCAGGGGTGACGGACGGGCGGCGCTTGGACCGATGCTGCGCGAGTATATCATTAGCGAGGCGATGCACGGGCTGGGAATACCAACCACTCGCAGCTTGGCTGTTGTCACAACAGGGGAGCCGGTATTCCGTGAGCAAGAGCTGCCTGGCGCCATTCTTACCCGCATAGCCGCCAGTCATATCCGGGTAGGCACTTTCCAGTATGCTGCTAACATGGGCACAAGTCAGGACTTGAGAGCTATAGCTGACTATACGCTTCAAAGACATTACCCGGAGATCGAAGCAGATGATGACCGTTATCTGAATTTGCTGCGGGCGGTGATTAAGCGTCAAGCCGGACTGATCGCCCAGTGGCAGCTGGTTGGTTTTATTCATGGTGTAATGAATACCGATAACATGAGTATTAGCGGTGAAACAATTGACTATGGCCCCTGCGCGTTCATGAATTCCTTTGACCCGGCAACCGTGTTTAGTTCGATTGACTCACAAGGACGGTATGCTTACGGCAATCAGCCGCCTATTGCGGCTTGGAATTTGTCGAGATTTGCAGAGTCTCTGCTGCCGCTGCTCCATCATGATGAGGATCATGCCGTTAAACTTGCGGAAGAAGCCATCTCTGATTTTCCAGGCCTGTACCATGGATACTGGCTCGACGGAATGAGGTCTAAGCTGGGTATCCGAGATGAAGAAGAGGAGGATGAGACGCTCATCAAGGACCTTCTAGGCATGATGCGCGAACACCGTTCAGATTATACGAACACGTTCAGAGCGCTCACCTTTGACAGAGTGGAGGACACTGGTTTGTCCGAAGCAGAGCAGTTTGGCAAGTGGTATGAGCGTTGGAAAGCCAGAGTCGAAGCGCAGCCTGGTTCGTGGGATGCGTCTCATGAATTGATGCGGTCTGCCAATCCGGCGGTGATTCCCCGTAATCATCGGGTAGAAGAGGCGATTGAAGCGGCAGCGAAGAATGGCGACTACAGCGTGATGGAACGGCTGCTGGAAGCGCTGAGGCATCCTTATGCACATCAAGAGTCACAAATTGAATACTGCTCGCCGCCTGAGCCGTCGGAGCGTCCTTACCGGACCTATTGCGGAACATGATAGCGGCAGGAAAGCGGGAGAAAGGGCGCTAGCAGCCTTTTCTCCCTTTTTTATTTCACAATATAGCATTATTGCGAACAAGGCATGCATTCATCCTAAGTAAATGAGGGGAGACGAAGGCCCTCCTGTGTTACATTCAATGCCCAATAACTGTAAAAGGGTAAAGTGGAAAACAACACCATAATCAGAAGAAATCATTGAGAATGTATACCTTGAAGATGAGATAATGCGGTTATATTTGTTTCAATTGTCCGGCAACGGTTAATAAAATGACGTAGCAGCAAAACAACATCACACAAAAGGAGGAATTAACAATGGCTGACAAAAACAAAAACAACATGACGGTGAATGAAGCAGGACGCAAAGGCGGCGAAGCTACTTCCGAATCTCATGGCAAAGAGTTCTATCAAGAGATCGGCAAGAAAGGCGGCGAAGCTACTTCCGAATCTCATGGTAAAGAGTTCTATCAGGAGATCGGCAAGAAGGGCGGCGAAGCTACTTCCGACTCCCATGACAAGGAGTTCTACCAGGAGATCGGTTCCAAAGGCGGCCGTGCCCGTGCTGAGCAAGACGGTGAAGATGGCAAGATGAGCCTGGAAGAAGCTGGCCGTAAGGGCGGCGAAAGAAGCCGGGGCGGCAACCGCAATTAACAAGACTTGAGGATCACCTAACGAAGCGAGGAGACACTGGCAATGAATCAAGCTGATGAAATAGCTGGCTTAAAGCCTGCAATCTAACAGATGATTGCAGGCTTTTTGCTGCGCACTCACAGATATGTGGTGATCCCCCGGAACGGACATCATCGTTTCTTCTGCTGCTAAAGAGGGTAACAAATACACAGCCGCACCCAACTATACCCTTGAAGGAGAAATTATCATGAGTGACCAGCATCGCGACGAACGGGAACAATATTTCAAGGAACGCGCCGGGACAGAGGACGCAAGATTCCATGTCGTACCTCATGATGAAGAAGGATGGGCTGTAAAAGCGGAAGGTGAAGAAGAGCCGAAGTTCACTTCAGGCTCGCGGTCGGATGCAATTAAGGAAGCAAAGCGATTAGCCGAGGATGCCGGGACGATGGCCATTATTCATAATGATGAAGGTCGGATCGAAGAACAGCATAATTACCAGTAAATGATCAGATCGTACATGAGCCGCATACGCTTATGTACGATCTTTGCTTTTATCAGCCATCAATGATTCCTATCCATGATTCTTTGCTCCCGTTCGACTTTGCATCGTCAAGATGTGATAATGTAACTACGAATCAAGTTGTTGACTGGTATGGTTTAAGAAATGGGGGATGATATTGTTCATGATTAAAGCCGTAATTTTTGATTTTGACGGAACTATACTGGATACGGAGACGCCATGGTACGATGTTTTTTGCGAAATATATCAGGAGCACGGTGCCGAATTCACTCGTGAAATTTGGGGGACTGCAGTAGGTACCCAGGGAACGGATCTCTACGCGCCGCTTGAGCAGATGCTGGGCAGGAAGCTCGACCGTTCAGAGCTTAGGCGGTCACAATACCAGAAGCATGAAGCCATTATGAGGCAGCAAAGCATTCGGGAAGGAGTCCGGCAATATCTCGATGATGCGAAGCGGCTTGGCCTGAAGATCGGTTTGGCTTCCAGCTCGGAGCGCAAGTGGGTGGCCGGTTTTCTGCGGCAGCATGGATTGCTTGATTATTTTGAGGTGCTTCGAACAAGGGATGATGTGCAGAAGGTCAAGCCAGATCCCGAGCTGTACATACAAGCATTGCAAGCGCTCGGCGTGACGAACGAAGAAGCGATAGCTATAGAAGATTCGCCGAACGGTGCGCGTGCTGCGACAAGAGCAGGAATCAGGTGCATTGCTGTACCTAACCCGAGCACGGCTGAGCTGCCGTTTGACGAGCTAAGGGGTATTAGAGTGGAATCATTAACCAGCCTTAGTCTGGATGAGGCCATTCTACAGCTTATAAAATCTTAGAGCATACGGACTATTGAAGTTAGTGAATGTCATAACCTGCAACCCCAAACGGATGCCGCTGAGAAGCGAGCATCCGTTTGGCATATATTACAAGTAAATTTCAGCTTCGTGAACCAATTCAGCTGGGTTTGCCCATGCATTCACTGTGGTATAAGTACAAGAGGCGGCAAGAGAAATAGTCTTGTCGTCGCTTGCTTTATCGAGATAGGGCGAAAAGAGGTGAACGATTATCCGTACTCCAAAAGGAAACGTCATCTACAGGAAAAATGATGGCCGCAAAAGCTATAAGGTGATCCAGTTCTCGAAGTGCCGGTTAATCATTCAAGACCGCCGTGTGCTTGTTCCGATTTTGAATGACACGATGGTGTCCATATGGTATATCGCAGGTTCCATCTGCTTCTTCTATCCGGTCAATAAGGAAACGGGTGTTCTATTATTTTTGCTCGGCAGTATACAGCTGTTCACCCGGAATCTTATACGAATAATGAAGTCGATTCAAATCAAGTTGGTCTCGGGCTACAGGAACAACAGCAGAAACCCGCAGAAATCGGGCCAATAAGAATTGCTTCAAAATATTATATTCGCATCATGATAGAGCCGACCCGATTACCCGCTATGTAATCGGGTCATTCTGTGCTGTTCCCGATCACTTAAAGGAGTGGAGTTAGGAATGGAGAACTGGATTACAGATTTTATGGACTCATACGGGTATTTCGGAATTCTGCTGCTTATTGCACTCGAGAACATATTTCCGCCGATTCCCTCGGAAATTATATTAACCTTCGGCGGGTTTATGACCACAACTTCAGAGCTTCATATACTCGGGGTTATCGCGTCATCTACCGCCGGTTCAGTTGTCGGGGCTCTTTGCGTATACGGAGTCGGTAAAATGCTTACAGTAAGCAGACTGGAAGAGATCGTGAAGAAGCATCATAGAATTCTTCGTGTTAAGCCTGAGAATATCCGCAAAGCCGAGACCTGGTTCAACCGGCACGGGGGCTCCGCCGTGTTCTTCTGCCGCCTGGTGCCGCTGGTACGAAGCCTGATCTCTCTACCTGCAGGCAGCGCATCGATGAATCTGTTTTCTTTTCTTCTGCTGACGACGCTAGGTTCCTTGATCTGGAATGCAGCACTTGTTTATTTGGGTGCGGCCGTTGGTTCTTCCTGGGACACCATTACAAGGTACCTGGACATCTATTCCACTATAGTATATGGATTAATTGCTCTAAGTTTAGCTATCTCTGTTTTCTTGTATATCCGCAAACGCAAGCAAAAAAGAAGTTGACCTTCAAGCAGCTTTAAGGTGTATGATTTATCCATACAAATAAAAGCAGAACTGGAGGAAAACAACGTTATGAACAAGCCTTATTTCAAATTTGACGGCGGATTTATTATGGTGCCATGGGAACAATTCGATGAAGCCGTTGAATGGTACGGGGAGAAGATGGGATGGCGATTGAAAGGCACCGCAGACACACCCGTCGGCAGGAAAGCCTTCTTTGAGCTTCCAGGCGTGGGACAGGCCAATCTCAAGGCTTTCGAAAGCGGTATCAGCCACTTTACGCGAGATGGATACGAGGAAGGAAACTGCAGGTTTTGTTTTCAGACGGGGAACCTCGGGAAGGCCTTGGCGTATTTCAGGGAGCATGATGTGGAATGTTCAGAACCGCTTGAGATGCCAGACGGCAGCTGGTCTGCGGACATAACAGCCTTCGGCGGAATCAGGCTAACGTTGAACGAGGACCGGAGCCTGGAGGGTCAGTTTCCTGACGCGCGAGTGATTCAATTTGCTTCGAAGCCTTTATGGGTGGGTGTGAGCAGATTGGATCACGCTGTCGGGTGGTACGGACGTTACCTTGGACTAGCCCGTTCTGATGCTGATTACGCTGACAGAGGGTTTGCCCTGTTGCGAGATGACAAGGAAGGATGGGACATGGCCTGGCTGCAGAAGGTCGACCCGGTGCCCGGACAACCTAAAGCAAACCCGGGCGCAAGATTATATTTTCACATAGAGAGTCAAGAAGACTTTATCCAGGCGAGTGAATGGCTTAAGAATGAGGGGATTGAGGTTTCGGATATTGTAGGTGAAAGGTGGCAGGGATTCCACTTCTATGACCCGGATGGCAATCGCTTGAACGTGTGGACCTATTATTAGGCGGCAAGAGGAGATTTGGATGCAGGGCAAGATGACGATTCAGGCGTTCTCCGACCGGACTGGACTCCCTGCCAGTACACTTCGTTATTACGAGAAGGAAGGCCTGCTCTCACCGGATATCCGGGCTGATAACGGTTACCGTCTGTATGCCGAAAGTCAAATTCCGCGGGCCATCAAGCTTCACTCCCTGCGTCAAGCAGGTATAAGTCTTACCGAGCTTCGGGCTTATATGTCGGCAGATCGGTCCGGCCAGGATGAATGGCTTGAAAAATGGCGGCATGACATTGACTCTCGTCTTAAGACGCTGCAAGCAGCGAAGCAATTTATGTATGGCATTAAAGGCCAGGATGAACAAATTCGGCTGGTAAAATGGGATTCGCCTGTCCAGATGGTTTGGTTCCGCAGAAGAGTCGAGCGCAAGCTGAATCCTTTTGCACAAGCGATTGATGAAGGGGCAGCACTTTTAAGCAGCTGGAGTCTGCTGCATACCCGGGAAGCGTTCGTCAGGCATATTCAGATGGATGGGAACGAGATGGCGGGAAGCATCGGTTATCGGCTTCGCGGCAGATATGCCATCCCGGATGATCTGTACAAGGCTGGTGCCTTTGAAGAAGCAGTGGAGCCAGCCTTGTTTGTATCGCTGGATTGTTTAGCTAATGACCCTTACGCATGCTTCAGCCATATGCTGGTTCTTCAATCCTTCGGCTTTGACCCGGCTGGTCCTCATATGGAGCGGTATCAATTGAACGATAAGCTTCATTACGAAGTTATGATACCGGTTGCGTACATGGCAAGAAAGCCATAGCTTTAAGTTCTTCTATTGGACGGCTATACGAGATAATAGACTGGCCCAGATGGGATATAATGCACCGGGATGCCCCGGTGCTTTTCCTGTATAAGCATCGCAAGATAGCGCATTCCCGGCTCCTCGCTTTCGGCATGTCCTAGCGTAACAAGCGCTTTATTCCAGCCTTGATGCGCCGCATCTCTTATATATTCCGGCGTTTCCCACTCGGGGCCTTCACCAGCCAGGATCAGGTCAAGCTGTTTGTCTCGCAGAAGAGGAATGGCCGTTGCGCCACCGCCTCGGTAGCCAACCAATACGCCGATTCGGCTGTATGTACCGGACAGCTGTCCGGATACCCGTAGATAAGCCAGACCAAGTTTATCCTTGATGTAGGCCCCCAAGTCAGGCAAAGTCATTCCTGGAATCCGGAGAACAGCAGCAGCAGGCAGCAGTTCTTCAACATGTCGCACCCAGCCGAGAGATTCGAGCAGTCCCATTATGATAATGTCGGGTTCGTGCTTATGGCAGTGATCATGATAACGGTAGATCGCGATCCCGGAATCTTCAATGAGCAGGCGTTTGGTCCGGTATACCGGGTCATCCTTACTAAGGTGCTCTTCCCCCTTATGGCTGTAATAGATGCCCTCATGCACAATCAGCAGGTTTACACCAAGCTTCACTGCTTGTTCAATAACATGCTGGGTAGGCATAAAAGCCGTGGCAATTGCGGTAACGGCGGTATCCGGATGGCCTGTTTCCAATTTGTCGACACCAAGAGCTGCTGAGTGGGCAGGTAATACCAAGCCGCCGGTCACTTCACGGATAGTCGCAGACATCGTCAGCTTCCTTTCTGACAGGGAGTATTGATACCGATTATATCACCTTCATTTTCCACACGGTCAAGGCATATGAGAGGCGTTAACTATAGGATTTACTTTGAAAAACTTAGTTCTTGCCTTACAGAGGGTTTGAAGGCTGAAGTGCTGCTATAGTGAAGGTACCGGTCCTTACATTCGAGCCTGTAGCTCTTCCCCATGACTGGCTAATTGATAGAGATGTATCGGAAAAGCCCGCCATTTGGCGGGTTTTTCCGATATCGTTTAATTGCATAGCGGTATTACTCAATCTTGCGGTTCTATTCGGCGGAGCGTACAGATGGACGGCAGTAAAGGTATACTGTAATAGGAGGTGAGCCGCATGAAGCAAACCGGAGGGGAGCAGGAGCATCATAAGCTGACCGAAGAGCATTGGCAGGCCATTCTGGCGAACGACGTAAGCTACGACCAGCAGTTTATATATGCGGTACAGACGACAGGTATTTTCTGCAGGCCATCCTGCAAATCCCGGCCTCCGCGACGGGAGAATGTCCGCCTGTTCAGCAGCGCGGACGAAGCGCTGTCGCAGAGCTTCAGGCCATGCAAACGATGTAAGCCTGCTGGTGAGCGGCTGCCCGATCAAGAATGGGTGGATCAGATAGCCAGTTATCTGGATAAGCACTACCGAGAATCTGTCACCCTTGAATCGCTGGCGGTGCAGTTCAACGGGAGTCCTTATCACCTGCAGCGTACCTTCAAGCGAATAGCCGGGATTACGCCTGTGCAGTATCTGCAGAGGAAAAGAATTACGGCAGCCATGGAGCTATTGAGCCGGTCGGATGAATTATTATCTTCAGTAGCAGCAGCCGTAGGATTAACTAGTACGGCTTATTTCATTACACTGTTTAAGAGAATTACGGGTGTTACACCTGCTCATTATCGCGGAACCCTGCAGCATAACGGTACGGAGGTGTTCGATCATGAACAATCGGATTAACGGCAGGATCTACTGGTCGCGCTGCAGCGGCAGTCTCGGAAGCATTCATCTTGCTGCAACGGAAGCCGGCCTTGTGTTCGCCGGTTCGCTGAATGGGGCATACCAGGAGCTTGAGGCATGGATAGAAGGCCGGTTCCGCGGGTATACAGCTGTCCGGGATGACTCTAAGCTGCAGCCTTACACCGATGAATTGGAAGGATTCTTCCAAGGCGGGCGGCGTACTTTCACACTGCCATTAGAATTGCCTGGAACACCGTTTCAGAAGGACGTATGGGATGCGCTTAGATGCATACCGTATGGAGAGACAAGGTCATATACGGATATAGCCAGCCTGCTCGGGAAGCCGTCGTCGGTTCGGGCTGTAGCCGCGGCTATCGGTGCAAATCCGGCTCTTATCTTCGTTCCATGCCACCGCGTGATCGGCAAGAATGGATCATTGACCGGTTATAGGGGAGGGCTGCGGATGAAGGAAGAGCTGATTCGTCACGAGCTCACACAGACTGCATTGGAGAGGAGTTTGGAACGGCATGTCTGATAGGCTTAACGGGCATATTCCAGCTATAGACTGGACCTCTGTTGGGGCCATGATAAATGAACAGGGGTTTGCGCTGCTGCCTGGCCTGCTGGATGAAGACCAGTGCCAGCAGTTGATTAACACCTATGATGACGAGTCTCTGTTCCGAAAGACTATTCAGATGGCCAGATACCGATTCGGCGAAGGAGAGTACAAGTACTACCAGGCACCTCTTCCGCCGCTAATTGAGCAGCTGCGGAACGGGATATATCCGGAGCTTGCGAAGCTTGCCAACGAGTGGCTGGTGCAGATCGGACAGGAAGGCAACTATCCTGCGACTCTTCAGCCTTTTCTTGAACTATGCCATGAGAGAGGCCAGCTTCATCCAACTCCATTAATACTTCAATACGTAGCAGGCGGGTATAACTGTTTGCATCAGGATCTGTATGGCGAGGTTTTCTTTCCATTTCAGGTTGTGATTGCGCTTAACCGAAGAGACGCCGATTATACCGGCGGTGAATTTCTGCTGGTTGAACAGCGGCCGAGAGCTCAAAGCAGAGGCCATGCCATTACAATTGATCAGGGCAGCGGGCTTATCTTTCCCACAAGCTATCGGCCGGTTCAAGGCTCACGCGGTTATTACAAGACAACTATGCGGCATGGCGTGAGTACCATAACCTCGGGGCAAAGGTACAGCCTGGGGATTATATTCCATGATGGGGCATAGATGTAATAGTTATATCAGCAAATTATCGGCAGAACATGGATCGATAAGGCGATACGATGTGAAATGCCGTATGAATAAGGTAGACTTGGATAAAGTAACAAGGTCATATTGAAACATAAGGCGGGGTGAAGATGCAGGACAAGCTGCTCGCCGAGCTGGCTCAATTTACTGCTGAACTTGAGGCAAGAGAGGCTGCGGCCGTGTATGTTGTGCCTGATGAGGTCATGAACGCAGTGAAGAGATCCAAATCACTGGAGCGTCTGCTTCATGAAATATTCGTGCAGGTCAGCGGCAGCGGGGGGATCAACCTTCAGTCCATCATACGCAGAGAGTTCGGCATCCGGTCAGAGCTGACGGATCGCTTGATGCAGTGGGCGCCATTTAGCAGGGACCATTTCGAGGATGAGCTTCACGAAGCCATCGACCGGGCAGATATCCGGGCAGGTAACCAAGGGATGTTTTTCGCGGGTACACCCAGCAAGCAGGAGGCTGCAAAGGCGCTCGCCTTGTTGCAAGGGATAGCACATGCGGCTGTAAAAATCCAATTCCACGCCGGGCAGGCATTTCCCCAGTTACATGTAGAGATTCTCAGTAAGATTCTGCAATTCTATTCACTGCCGAATTCGTACCCGGAAGGAACCGCAGTTCAATACCGGAACCTCCTTTCGGAAGAAAGATTAATTGTTGTGTCAGGCGGAGACCAAGCAATACTAGAAGCTTTACAGCAATGTGGAAGAGAATGGTACCAGCATGACGAAACGAGGTTCCTGGAGAGCAAGGAAGCCTATTTTTCTTATGAGGATGTTCGACACTTCTTATATCTGCTGACTGAGGATCAACTAGGTATCTTGAAAGATGATTATATCAGCCAGATTAGGGAAGAATTCCAGCAGCTTAAGAAGAGGCCGGACTTGCACCGTGCCAAAAGTTTGCATAGCATGCTGGAAACGGTATTATGCTGGATGGTTTAGGATTTTATGATGACAACCTGCAAAACGCGCTCCCCGCGGATTGGAGGTTTTTTTCTTGCTCAATTAATCCGCAATGTCCCTGCAATAAGAACCGAGCTAATGTAACATCAGGAACCGTAAGATTAAGACATTCAGGACGGGCTTTGGAAGGAGGGATAGGGAGTGGAGCAGATACCGAAGCTCTTTTGTTTCCCTTATGCAGGGGCATCAGCTTCTATTTATCATATGTGGAGCAACAGGGGACTCCAGGCAGAGGTTATGCCGGTGGAGCTGGCAGGCCGGGGAAGGCGCATGGGGGAAGACTTCTATAAGCAAATGGATGATGCGGTCAATGATGCCTACGAATCAATGGTTCCTTTGCTTACGGATTCGATGCCTTATGCTGTGTTTGGTCACAGCATGGGCGGGATATTAGCTTACGAGCTTATCCATAAACTGAGGGAAGAGGGCCAACCATTACCCGGTACGCTTATCATTTCTGCAGCGCCTCCTCCTCATCTCCTGACCAAAAGCAGAGAACCCGTATCCGGGCTGTCGAATGACTTGTTGCTCCAACACCTTAAGAGAAGAGGGGAAATATCCAGATTTATTGACCTCGAGACCTTTATACAGGTTTTCCTGCCTATTATAAGGGCTGACTACAGGCTTCTGGAAACTTACCGTCCTATCCTAGACCGGATAGCAATAGATGTTGACTTATCTGTCTTTTACGGAACAGAAGATTCAATCGGAGGAGATTTGATGAGCGGCTGGGAACGGTATGTGAGGGGAGATTTTAATGCATTTCCTCTTAGAGGCGGACATTTCTTTATCCATGAAAGAAGAGAAGCCATGATAGCATCTTTGAACAGGTTACTTGCCGGATACAAGAGCAGTGACCCAATCTAGTGCAAGCTTACTAGGAGGACAAGGCGGGATGGAAGCTTGGGGCTTGAACGGGAAGGTTGCGGTGGTAACCGGCGCCGCCCGCGGAATTGGAGAAGCAGTTGTAAGATCAATGGCTGAACACGGCTGTACAGTTGCTGCATTAGATATCAATACTTCCTTGCTTAATCGACTGGTCAAGGAACTCCATGCGTCCAATCTCGCTGCAGCAGGCTACACAGTGGATGTTTGCGATCATGCTGCTGTCGAGCAGGTTGTGGAGGGGATTGAGAACCAATTAGGTCCGATTGACATTCTAGTGAATGTGGCCGGTATTCTGCGTATTGGTTCAGCTGTTTCGTTAACAGATGAAGATTGGGAAAGCTCCTTTGCGGTCAATGCAACAGGTGTATTTTGTATGTCTCGAAGTGTCGCAAGGCGAATGATTCCAAGGAAAAGGGGCTCCATTATCACCATCGGATCGAATGCAGCAAGCGTGCCAAGGTTACGCATGTCGGCTTATGCAGCGTCGAAAGCCGCTGCTGTTCAATATACCAAGACACTTGCACTGGAGCTTGCGGAACATCACATCCGCTGCAATGTTGTGTCGCCGGGTTCAACACAAACGGATATGCAATGGTCTTTGTGGGATGGTCCGGACAGTGAGCAGGCTGTCATAAGCGGATCCCGGGAAGCATTCCGAGTAGGCATTCCATTGCAAAGGCTGGCAGATCCAGCAGATATTGCGGATGCTGTTATATTCCTTGCTTCAGATCGTTCCAAGCATATTACCATGCACAATTTATATGTCGATGGCGGTGCCAGCCTGGGTGGCTGAATGAATAATTAGGGGTTGATTGTCATTAGTAAAGCAGTGGCTTCACAAACCGTAACACAAATGCTTGATTTATTTGAAAACGAATCCTCCTGTTTCTTCGCCTCACCTACGGGAGCGCTCATTACAAAAGGCATACGGACAAAAGTTTCATGTGAAGGTAAGATTGATCATTGGGAGGAACTGCCGGCTCGTGTCAGCAGGATCTTGCAGGAAGCGAAGAATGTAGCCAACGAGAATCCAATTGTACTGGGTGCTTTACCCTTCGATCGGTATCATCCTATTCATCTGTTCGTCCCCAATGAGATCGTACGCTCTGCCATCGTGCCCAGTTCGTCCGATATGAAGAGACAACAACATCAAAGCGCCGCTTACACGATTACGCCCGTCCCCTCCGCCCAACAATTCATAGCCTGTGTAGACAGTGCCCTTAAGCTGCTTCACGATTCTCGCCTTACCAAGGTTGTATTATCCCGCACCCTGCAACTGCGCACCAAGTATACAATAAATGTGAAAGAAATGATTGCTAATTTAGCTCGTCGCAATTCTGATGGTTACACGTTTGCCATCACTATACCCCAACCTGAAGCAGGAGCCAGGACACTCATAGGAGCTAGCCCTGAACTGCTTGTCTCCAGGTTTGGCAATCAGATTACCGTGAACCCTCTTGCCGGTTCGATCGCCCGCAGTGATGACCCTGCGGAAGATAAACGGAGGGCAGATGAGCTGTTTAGCTCCTATAAGAATCGTCGTGAACATGCGATTGTCATAGACGCAGTTAAACAAGCACTTCATCCGTTGTGCCAACAACTTCACGTACCGCCTGCTCCCGAGCTGATTAAAACCTCCACGATGTGGCACCTCTCAACCGTGATGAAAGGGGTACTGGCGGACGCCAATACGACCTCTCTTGAACTCGCCGTCGCTTTACATCCAACCCCCGCGGTATGCGGAACTCCGACAGATAAGGCTTTGGAAGCCATCCGCGATATAGAACCGTTCGATAGAGCGTATTATACCGGTATGGTAGGCTGGTGTGATTCAGCGGGCGATGGGGAGTGGGTTGTCACGATACGCTGTGCTGATATCCAAGATCAGTTGGTCCAGCTCTATGCGGGAGCAGGAATTGTTGCGGAATCAAAGCCTATGGAAGAGCTTGCTGAAACATCTGCCAAGTTCCAGACCATGCTCGCTGCAATGGGGTTGGTGGAATGTGAGGCGCTTTGAGAATCAGGAAGGGAGCAGAGTAATGGCCCAATGTCCTACCTGGCCGGCAGAGTTTGCGGAGATGTATCGCCGTAATGGCTGCTGGAGCGGGGAAACATTCGGGGATCTGCTGCGCGACAGGGCTGTGAAGTATTCAGAGAAAATTGCTATAGTCAGCGGGGAGAGGGAACTGACATATCGCCAGCTGGATAATCGTGCCGATCGCCTGGCTGCCGGACTTATGGAGCTAGGTATTAAACCAATGGATCGCATTATCCTGCAGGTACCAAACCAACTGGAATTTATGGAAATTATATTCGCTCTGTTCCGGATTGGTGCCCTGCCGGTCTTTGCCCTACCCCTTCACCGGAAAAGCGAGATTGCTTATCTGTGCGAGCTTGCCGAAGCAGCAGCGTATATTATTCCGGACACTTATGCCGGGTATGATTATCGCGAACTGGCGCGCGAAGTAAGAGAGGATGCGCCTAACCTTCAGCATATCATCGTCATAGGGGAATGTGAGGAGTTCATCCCCTACCTCAAGTTATTCAGAGAACCGGTTAATCTCCCGCAAGTTCATGCTGAAGATGCTGCCTTCTTTCAATTATCGGGAGGAAGCACAGGTCTGCCCAAGTTAATCCCCAGGACACATAATGATTATATATACAGCTTGCATGAGAGTGTGAGCATATGCCGGCTGGATACGGAAAGTGTATATCTGGCCGCTCTTCCTGCTGCCCATAACTTTACGCTCAGTTCACCGGGTGTGCTTGGTACGATCTATGCGGGCGGTAAGGTGGTGCTTGCTCCAGATCCGAGCCCTGACACAGCATTCGCCTTAATCCATAAGGAGAAGGTAACGATTACGGCCATTGTACCGCCGCTTGCCTTAATATGGCTGGATGCAGCCATATCACGCAAGGCTTCTCTGACTTCTTTGCAGGTTTTACAGATAGGGGGCGCTAAGCTTAACGCAGAGGTTGCCCGAAGAATTCAACCGGAGCTGGGGTGCAGGCTGCAGCAAGTATTTGGTATGGCAGAAGGCTTGGTTAATTATACCCGGCTGGACGACCCCGATGAGTTGGTTATCTACACTCAAGGAAGGCCTATGTCCCCTTATGATGAACTGCGGGTAGTGGATGAGGATGATTGCGAGGTGGAGACAGGAGTTGTGGGTCATCTGCTAACAAGAGGCCCCTATACCATACGCGGCTATTACAGAGCTGAAGAGCAGAACGCTAAGTCTTTTACATCGGATGGTTACTACAGAACAGGAGATCTGGTCAAATTGACATCCGAAGGCTATCTGATCGTTGAGGGCCGTGTTAAGGATCAGGTGAATAGGGGCGGGGAGAAGATATCATCTGAAGAGATAGAAAATCATCTTCTTGCACACGGATCTGTTCATGATGCAGCGCTCGTAGCCATACCCGATCCTTATCTCGGAGAGCGATCTTGCGCTTTTGTCATACCAAGGGAACAGAGCCTTACAAAGAACGATATAACCGAATTTCTGAGAAGTAGAGGGCTGTCAGGCAACAAGATACCGGACAGGATCGAGTTTGTAGACGATTTCCCCAAAACAGCTGTCGGAAAGGTGAGCAAGAAAACGCTGCGTGAATCGCTGATTGCGCGATTACAGACCGAAGACTAAACGATGCTCTTGTTCGTACTTTATAACTAGGAAGTGATGTAATGGCTTTGCCTGTAATTCCCGCCTATCCTATGCCAACCGTAGTTGATATTCCGCAGAACAAGGTGGACTGGAAGCCTGATTCCAGCCGCGCGGTTCTGCTTATTCATGACATGCAAAATTATTTTATGGATGCTTATGAGACCCGGGAATCACCTGTTAATGATCTGATTGCGAACCTCCGGCTTTTGAAGAATAGATGTCAGGAAGCTGGAATCCCGGTAATTTATACCCGGCAGCCTGGTGGACAGACGCCTGATGAGAGAGGCCTCCTCCTTGATTTCTGGGGACCCGGCTTAAATGACGGTCCATATCAGCAGGCAATCATTCAAGAGCTTAGTCCGGGTGTTACGGATCTAACCCTTACCAAATGGCGCTATAGTGCCTTCCAGAAGACCGAGCTGCGAGCTATTATGCGGGATATGAAGCGTGACCAGCTGCTAATTGGAGGGGTTTATGCACATATCGGCTGCCTGATGACAGCATGTGAGGCGTTTATGCTGGACATTGAAGCCTTTTGTGTGGCAGATGCTCAGGCAGACTTTTCACGGGGGCAGCATCAGATGGCACTACACTACGCAGCGGAGCGGTGTGCGGCCGTTTGGACAACTGGGCAACTACTGAATGAACTTAAGGTAAAACAAGAAGCAAGGACAGGCAGCGAACCCGCTATTACGAAGAAATATCTTGCAGAAGCTGTAGCAGCGATGATACCAGTTTCGCCATTAGATCTGAATGACCAAGATAATCTTGTTCAGCAGGGGATTGATTCCATCCGAATGATGAGCCTTGTGGAAACATTGCGCGGAAAGGGAGCCAGCGTTACGTTCACCGACTTGGCTGAAAGTCCAACCTTAGCAGATTGGTGGGCATTAATCTCATCGGAGAGTCTCACAGGATAACTAGGTCTGCGTTTAATTAACAGGAATTACTTCCAGGAGGAGTTTGTTATAGATGGCTAAGCATCGTGGAACCCGTCTGCCTTTATCAAGCGCTCAGTATGGAATGTGGTATTCTCAGGAGCTTGACCCGGCGAATCCAATATTCAATACCGGTGAATATACGGAGATAAGCGGGGAGCTTGATATTGTAAGTCTAGAAGCAGCAATCGTGCAGACGATCAGGCAGGTGGATTCGTTGCGGGTAACCTTTGAAGATGCTTCTGACGGCATCTATCAGATTCTTTACGGCGCAGTGAGTATTCCCGTGTCTGTTGTTGATCTAAGCAGTGAGCCTGACCCTCATCAAGCAGCGATGACCTGGATGAATAATGACATGCAGCGAGCTGTCAGTCTGCTTCAAGATTCACTGTTCACGCAAGCGATTATTCGAATCGGACCCGAATGCCATTACTGGTATCAGCGTATTCACCATATAGCGATCGATGGTTTTGGCTTATCGCTTATTTCCAAGAGTGTAGCAGACACGTATACAGCAATTCGCTCTGGAAGCAAGAGCAAAACAAGATTTGGTTCCCTGCACGCCATTCTTCAAGAAGAACAGGAATACCGCCTATCCGATTCGTATAAGCTAGACCGCGAGTATTGGCTGGACAAGCTAAGTACGATGAAGGAGATAGCGGGATTTCATACCTATCAGCCGCGGGAAGACAACCGGGTTAATTCTATGATAAGGGAAACAAGATACCTATCCCGTTCTAATGCCGAAGCGTTGAAAAATATTGCGAGGGAATTTAACGTAAACTGGTCTGATCTTCTGATTGCCGTAACGGCAGTCTACTTATACCGATATACTGGCAGTCCATCTATCGTGTTAGGCATTCCCATGATGCGCCGCCTCGGCTCTGTCTCCATAAGGGTTCCCGCCCTTGTGATGAACCTTCTGCCTCTGTATCTAAATATACAACCTGAGGATAGTCTGCTTCAGATTATTAAGAACATAGCGTATGAAATGAAGCATATCCGGAAGCATCAGCATTATAGACATGAAGAAATGCGCCGTGACCTTAAGCTGGTTGGCACGGATAAGAAGCTGTTTGGACCTGTAATTAATATTATGCCGTTTGACTACCACTTGGATTTTGCCGGCAATCCGGGCGTAACTCACAACCTGTCCTCGGGGCCGGTTGAGACTCTCAGCATTAACGTGTATGACCGTTCCGGCCAGCAAGGATTAAGAATTGACATGGATGGGAATGCCGGACTCTATGATCAAGACGAGCTGCGGACACATGCAAACCGATGGAACCAGCTGGTGAAGAGTATCATAACTTGTGATCTTCATAAACCGGTCTCCTCCTTTCCTTATCTGCTGGCGGAGGAACAGCTTCTACTATTTAGTGAGCAGCATCAAACAAACCACCAAGAAGCCTGTCCTGACAGGGGGGAATATGCAGCCTACTGTCGCAGTGTGGCGGCAGACGGTTCATCAACCCTAAACATGCCCACTGACTTAAGCGTTAACAGCAGTACCAATGAAGATAGCAGACTTGTTCCTGTGAACTCATCGTACTGCTTTGTGCTGGATACCGGGACTACTGCGCGGCTGCAGAAGCTGGCACAGTATTATCAAGTGAGCCTGAGAATCCTAATGCTAACCCTCTATACAGTCATGCTGTCCAAATATTCGAATCAGACTAATATCCGGGTTGGAACAATCATTGGGGAGAGGAGACTAACAGACCAGCCGGATGTTCCCCGCGCAAGCGATACACCTCTTATGATCCGTAACAAGCCTGCCGGGGATAAAACCTTCTATCAGCTGCTGTGTGAGACAACAGTCATTCTGCTGGAGGCGTATAAGAATCGAGACTGCCACAACCAGCTGGCGCCAGGTAGCAGTGAAGTTAACGAGCGCCAACACGCATTATTCGAGAATATGTTCATCTATTCGTTCGCCGAGAAACTTGACAGGGCTTTATTTGTATTCATGGTAGAGGAGAACAACGAGGAGCTGCATGTTACGATTCATTACCCGGCGTCATGCTATCAACCGGAAATGATAGCCAGGATGTCTGCGCATTATTCCCATATAACCCGGCAGGTGCTGGATAATCCGAATGTCTTCTTACACGAGCTGGTTATGATCACAGAAGCTGAAAGAAAACAGATATTGGAGGAATTCCAGCCGAAACGGAATGATTTACCGCACGAGAAGACCATTCACGAACGATTTCAGGAGCAGGTCTTGCAATTTCCCCATAAGACAGCTATTCAATGCGGAGACTGCAAGGTTACTTACGACGAGCTGAATAAACGGGCCAACCAACTGGCACGAGGGCTTCAAGCTGAGGGGGTGCGGCCAGGGCATTTAGTGGGAATTCTGTCGGAACGTTCAGTGGACATGATGGCAGGTATACTGGCCATTCTAAAAGCAGGAGGCGCCTACGTCCCGATCGATCCGGCATACCCCGACCAAAGGATACAGCACATTTTGTCCGATTCCCGAGCTTCACATATATTGGTGCAAGCATCACATTACAACCGGATTAAGAATAGCAAACCCATTATCCTGGATTCACAGCAATGGGTACAAGAAGACCATTCGAATTTGGAGAATGAGGTAAGTTCCCGTGACCTCGCCTATGTTCTGTATACATCTGGTTCAACCGGAGCACCTAAAGGCGTCATGATTGAGCATCGTTCGGTGCTGAACTTCCTGCAGACATTAGAGACCAGAAGTCCGCTCTCCGCCCAAGATGTACTTCTGCAAAAAACTTCTGTTGCCTTCGATGCCTCGGTATGGGAATTGTTCTGGTGGATGATGAAGGGTGCCAGCCTTTGCCTGCTTGAGACTGGCGGCGAGAAGGACGCGGGCGTTATTATTGACGCTGTTCAGAAGCACCAGGTAACTCATCTGGAATTCGTCCCATCCATGCTCCAAGTGTTTGTCGATTATGTTGAAACCTTTGCGCAGGCAGACAGACTGGCTTCTCTCAAGTATGTTTCTGTGGGAGGAGAGGTATTGTCTGCCCGGTTGGCAGAGCAGTTTTACAGGAGTCTTACAATACCAAACCAAACGCTGCTGTACAATACCTACGGTCCCACGGAATCAACAGTTGAGGTAACAAGCTTCCTGTACACAGGAGGCAGTAGTCTGGAGAAAATTCCGATAGGCAAGCCGAATCTCAATACAGCAATCTATATCCTGAATGAACATAAACAGCTGCAGCCTATTGGTATACCCGGCGAGCTTTGCATTGCTGGAGAGGGTCTTGCACGCGGTTATTTGAATATGGACGAGTTAACAGCTGCACGATTTGTCGATAACCCTTTTGTTCCTGGTGAGCGGATGTATCGGTCCGGTGATATAGCCAGGTGGCTGCCTGACGGAAACATTGAATATATCGGCAGAGTAGATCGACAGGTAAAGATCCGCGGATACCGGATTGAGCTTGGCGAGATCGAGTCGGCATTTTACCAAATACAAGAGGTGAAGCAGGCAGTAGTGAATGCACAGACAGAGCTTAATGGAGACACTGCTTTGTGCGCATATTTCACCGCATCGGCAAGGCTGCCGGTTCATCAAATCAGGGTTAGCCTGTCTAACTCCCTTCCTGACTATATGATCCCCTCGACCATCATTCAGCTAGAAAGCATGCCATTGTCTCCCAGCGGCAAGATAGACCTCAGTGCTCAGCAGAGACCCGAGCGGCCGCCACAAGGAGTGACAGGTGCTACGGCTCCAGCCTCTCCTCAACATCTCAAGCTGTCCCGGATATGGGAAGAGGTTCTCGGTTTGGGTCAGATATCCGTCACGGATCATTTCTTTGAGATAGGCGGCCATTCCTTAAAGGCTTCTCGTCTCATCACCTGTATACACCGCGATTTCAATGTCCTGTTAACGGTAAAAGATATATTCGAGCACCCCATCTTCAGAGATATGTTGGGATGTATTGAACAGAAGAATGCAGATGAATATGTGAGTATTCCGGCTGTCTCAGAGAAGGCCTATTATCCGGTCTCAAGCTCCCAGAAGAGAATGTATATACTGGACCAACTGTCTGGGTCTAATCGAGCCTATAACATGCCGCTCGTTATGTCATTTGAGGGGAGAATAGATGAAGAACGCTTAGAACAATCGCTGCAAGCGATCGTTGGCCGGCATGAATCGTTCCGGACTTCATTTGAGGTTGTAGAAGGAGAACTCGTTCAAATCATTCATGATAAGGTCGACTTTACTATGGATCATGAGCGAGCTGAGGAAGAACAGACAGCTGATATTATTCAAGCATTCATACAACCCTTTGAGCTGGATGCTGCCCCTTTGTTTCGTGCAAAGCTGGTGGCGTTAACTACTGGAAAACATGTGCTTCTCATGGACATGCATCATATTATATCGGACGGGGTTTCCATGAACGTCTTCATGAGAGAATGGGCCATGCTTTACAAGGGGGAGTTACTTGCTCCGCTGCGTATTCAATATAAAGATTATACGTACTGGGAATACAGTCAACTGCTTCAAGACAAGCTGGACAATCAGAAGACTTATTGGCTGGAAGCCTTCAGCGGAGAATTGCCTGTGCTGCAGCTTCCGACGGATTACATAAGACCGAGGGAGCAGTGCTTTGACGGTGGTTTTGTGAATTTTGTATTGAGTGAAGACCAGACAGCAGGCCTTAAGCGGCTGGCGGGGCAAACCCATACAACCCTCTATATGATTCTGCTAGCGGTCTATAATGTTCTGCTTGCCAGATACAGCGGCCAATCCGACATTATCGTAGGCAGCTTGAGCGCCGGCAGGCAGCATACTGACCTGGAGTCGATTATTGGACTATTCATCCGCACTCTGGCCATGCGGAACTATCCGCAAAGGGATAAATCCTTTAAAGCATTCCTGCAAGAAGTGAAGGAAACTTCAATCGGGGCCTTTGAGAATCAAGACTTTCCTGTCGAAGAATTAATCCATCAAGTCGTAACCAATCATGATCCAAGCCGGAACAAGCTGTTTGATGCGATGTTCATCTATCAGAATATGATGGAGCCTGTTGAAGGCTCACTGAATGTTTATTTCGATGATTGCAAGGTTGAATCATTCGAAATGATCGATCTGGTATCCAGGTATGACCTGACTTTAGAGGCATTGGAACAAGACGGAGAAGTCCATTGCGAGTTGATTTATGCTGCCGCATTATTCAAACCTGAGACAATTGAACGTATGGCGAAGCATTTTATACAGTTAGTAGACGGCATTATTGAAGCACCAGACAAGGCGATAGGTTGTTTGGAAATGGTCACAGAAGAAGAGAAGCGGATCCTACTTGAGGAGTTCAATAATAAAACCATTGAATACCCCACCGACACTATGATTCATCAGATGTTTGAAGATCAAGTCGAACGGACACCGGAGCATATCGCTGTAGTGTTTGGAGAGAACACACTTACCTACCATGAATTAAATGTTCGCGCGAACCAATTGGCACGGAAACTACAGGCTAATGGCGTAAAGCAGGGCCAGCCCGTCGGCATCATAGTTGAACGTTCGGTAGAGATGGTTATTAGTCTGCTCGCTGTGCTGAAAGCGGGTGGTGCTTATGTTCCGATTGACCCGGAATATCCATATGAACGAATACACTATATGCTGGAGGATTCGGCATGCAGTATCCTTCTGATCCATCAGCATTTGCAGGAACGGATACCTTCCGAACATGCATGTCTGTACGTTGATGCCGATGAAGCTTATACCGGTGATGGATCTAATCTGGATTGTACAGGCGGCAGCAAACAATTGGCGTATATCATCTACACATCCGGTACGACCGGCAAGCCGAAAGGTGTCATGATTGAACATCAGCAGGTTGCTGCGATTGCAGAGGGCTGGAAGCATGTTTACCGCCTGGATAATGGATCGTTCAAGCTACTCCAGTTGGCCAGCTTTTCATTCGATGTGTTTACGGGGGATTTCGTACGAAGTTTATTACATGGCGGTGAGTTGATTATTTGCCCTGATGACTCTAGGCGCGATGTTAGACGAATAGCCTGGCTCATCCACCATCACCAGATCCATATTCTCGAATCCACGCCATCGCTAGTAATTCCGCTTATGGACCACATCTATCAAGAATACAACAGCATTGACAGCCTTCAAACGATAATTATAGGCTCAGACCAGTACTCACCTGAAGCACTGGACCGGGTAGTTAAGCGATTTGGTTCCAAGCTGCGTATCATTAACAGCTACGGCGTTACGGAAACGTGTATTGATGCGAGTTATTATGAGTATTCTTCTCCTCCTGGCAATCAAGGGGGGCTAATTGGCCAACCTTACCCCAATGTTAATCTATATATTCTCAATGAGGATTGCCTTCTTCAGCCAGCGGGTGTATTAGGGGAATTATTCATTGGCGGCGAAGTAGTAGGGAGAGGCTATTTGAACCGTCCTGATCTGACTGGTGAGCGGTTCATTATGAATCCCTATAAACCGGGTGAACGGCTATACCGAACGGGGGATTTGGCAAAATGGAGTACAGACGGGAATATAACGTTTGTTGGCCGTGTAGACCATCAAGTGAAGATACGCGGGAACCGAATTGAAATAGGTGAAGTGGAGTCAGCCATTCGACGAATAGAACTAGTCCGCGAGGTGGTTGTAACCGCGTATTCCAACTTCCAAAACGTGCAATCGTTATGCGCTTATTATGTGGCTGATAAGGAGTTGACAAGTAAACAGATAGGAGAAATTCTGGCTGCATCTCTGCCCAGCTATATGCTGCCATCTTACTATGTTCAATTAGAGTGCTTGCCGCTGTCACCAAACGGGAAGATCGACCGTAAGGCGCTGCCGACTCCAACCAGTCAGATTGACGCAAGGGTTGAATATTCCGCCCCCATTACCCCCGTACAGGAGCTGTTAGCGGAGGTATGGCAAACCGTGCTGCAGGTGGACAGGGTGGGCACGGCCGATCACTTCTTTGAGCTGGGCGGCGACTCGATCAAGGTTATCCAGGCAGCCTCTATGTTAGCAGAATCAGGATACGAGGTAGAGGTTAAAGCACTGTTCAATTATCCCACGATTGCTGAACTGTGTGAACACATTCATCCTGCCGCGGGGGTGCTGCGGGATGAGAATTAACGATAGCAGGGGGATGTGTTATGGGTAAACACGGTACCACCATTGACATTGAACCTGTTAAAGATATCAAGAATAACTGTCTGGAAGATGTGCTGATCACCTTTTGTAATTTGGTCAGCCGGGATCACCAGATGATGTTCCTGGATCTACGGGAGATCGGGTTCGAAGAATTCAGCGAAGAGAAGCAGACTGTCGGTCGCCGGGTAACAACGCCATACATCACCTACAGAATGCAGTTATTGGAACAATTTCATGGCATTCAGGTGACCTATCATGATCGGGATTTCACTGGCTTTCTGGATATTGCCGATGAAGAGCTAGCTAAGAACAGGCCGTTACTGGCTTATATCGATACCTATTGGCTTCCTTGGCATGCCTATTACCAGCGGATATCAAGCACGCATGTCATTCTGATTAACGGGATCAACCACGATGCGCAAGAACTTGTGTGTACAGACCCTTTCTATTTAAAGAAAAATCAAACGGTAACATATGAGTCATTCGATAAGGGCGGTTCGACGTTCTGTACCTTCTCTGTCAAAGAGTATCCCACTTATACGGTTACGGAAATTCTGGACTTTATTGAGGATCAGTTAACCCAATACATGGATTCTAAATCATTCGACGCATTGAGGAAGTTAGCTGACCACGCGACAACTTTGAATCTGCAGCTGGAAGGAGAAAATGGTACACTCACACTGTTAAATGTTCCGCTCTTCATACAATTAAGAAATATCTTCAAAAGCAAGTACAATTACGCAAGGGCCCTTGAATACATTCATGCTAAGACTGGGCTATCGCACTTATCGAGCTTCTCACAAGAGCTTTATACAGTTGGGGCCAAGTGGGAGACTATCCGCGGTATATTGATGAAGCTTTACGCCAAGACCGACCATTCGCCCGGCTTGCTTGCTAATGTTTCAGAACGGATGAAGTATGCAATCCATTACGAACAAGAATTGATTCAACGTTGTCTGAAGTACTTGAGAGAACAGAGAGATACGCTCGAGATAAGCACGCATTCCGCCAAACAAGCTTCTGTTTATATTGATTCGGCAAAGAAGACTCATTTGGATCTGAGCAAAGTCTTTAATAACAGAGGAATCAGCAGTGTACGCAGTAAACCTGTCGATTTGACAGGTTGGGGCCAATTTATATATATAAAAGAACCTGTTCCCCCTGTATTGCACCTTAGAGAAGAGAATTATGAGTTTGCTCTTTCCGTTCAGGGAGAGTTTGATAATATAGCGAATAACGGTGAGAGGATTATAGTGCCGGAAATACAAGGCCGCTATCTGACTATACTGGGCTGTTCTGATAATGGAATAGTAGAGGAAGAGATGATAGTCGAATATAAGAGCGGACAGCAGGAGAAGGTACGCGTCTATTTTAGTAACTGGATGGATCGGCCATCACACCAGGAAACGGTTGCCATAACAGGTGTCGTAGGAAGAAGGCGTATTACAAATTATCCGGATCAAACTGTCAGCCTGTTCGCAAGCCGGTACGTTCTTCAGTCGGTTAAGCCGATTGTAAAGATATATCTGCCGTTATGCCCGGTCATTCATATCTTTGCCATCACCATTGAAGCGTAATGCAGGGGTTGAGCATAGTGGAGGACCCGTCCTATCATGGACGGGTCCTCCTGTTGTAAAAAGAAGTCATTCCATGTTCAACACCAGTCTGCCATTCGTAACATTACCTGTGTAATCGGTAAGCGTACCAGTAAGTGTAAAGCCGCCAAACTTGCGCAGTGTCCGCACGCTAAGTCCGTCACCCTGAGGATCGAATTCCTTGCCGAGAAGCAGCTGAACCGTAAACTGGGCAACGCCATCCGTGTACGTATACGACTTGGTAATGCCGGATACGGTAAAGTTACCGCTATTCGTGTCTGGGGAAGCATGAACACGGATCCCGGTAAACATTTCGGAGTCAGAAAGTGAACCCGGCAGCGTAAAATGCATGGTGTTAGTATGCGGTCTTATGACGGCCGGATAGTTCTTTCCGCCAATAGTTGCATAGGCCGCAAAGATGACTGGCGGGACTGTGTCCGTCTGATCGGATTGTACGGTAACAATACAATTCGCGGTGAAGGAGCCTGATGTCGCGGTAATCATCGTCGTTCCTTTCTTCTTGGCGGTAACCAGACCGTTCGCATCCACATCGGCTACGTCGGGGTTGGTCGAGCTCCATGTAAGGTCCTTGTCTGTCGCGTCTGCCGGGTGAAAAATAGCCCGAAGCTGCGCAGTTTTGTTATTATCCGTATTTAAGGTTAATCTCGTCTGATCCAGACTAAGACCCTCAAGCGGTGAATAAACGTTAACATTCCATGATCTCGAGATGTTGTCTTTCGCTCGAATCGTAACGGTAGCCGTTCCCCCGCCGACAGCGTTGATTAATACCGGGACATTGTAGTTAGTCCCGTCATCGGAGCAGGAAATCGTAACGACCGATTCGTCGCTGGACGCACACGAGAGTAAGGCTGTTTCTGTTGCGTAAGGAGGAGCAGCGCTGGCATGAATCTGCTGGGATTCACCTTTGGATAACTGATTAACCTCACCGGGTATAGATATTGCCTTAATTTTGGCAGGAACCGGCAGATATTCAAACAGCACCTGGTTGTCAGAGTTGATATAGTTCGTCATCATCCCGTATATCTTACCGTCTTCCAGCTCAGTGAACCCTCTGTAGTAAGAGTGGCCAGAATACGGCACCAGACTATCGTGTATGGATTCGGTCATGATGGCAGAGCCATTCATCTTCGCATTTGTATACCAGTAATATTTCTCGCTGCCGAATATGACCTCACCACCCGATGAGAGGAATAAGGGAATTACGACACCGTTGTCGGTCAAGGGGATGGTTAACTCTGTTTCCTCACCGGACGGTGATCTCAATATATGATGCGTGGACGATCGGTAGACAATCCAGCCGTTATTGAAGAGGAAGGGGAGCGGCGCGCGGTTGTAGTAATAATGAGTATTTGTGAGAACGCTTTTGCGGCCGTCCTCCAGGACACTAATGTTATATACTTCTTGACCTGAAGGTTGTCGGACATACTCGTCGTAAACCACCTTGGAGCCGTTGTAGGCTATTTCGTTCTCGGCTGATATATCTGTTAGCTCCGTTTGGCCGTTGTAATAGAGAACGAGCTTATTACCGGTAGTGGTGTAAGCAAGGTGGCCATCTGGCGACAGGCTGATTAGACTCCAATACGGATAGCTGTTATTGTTCGTTACGTTGTGGTACGAATGATCGCGTTTATCTAGCAGCCAAACCTGATGTTGTCCGTCACGACGGGCTACGAATGCAATATAATCACCTTTATCTCTTATGCTATCGTACCCGACACCGTCTGTTATTTTACGAACTGAGCCTTCCGACCATTCGTACAAGCTGAAGTTATAGTCATCCCAGCTGCTTCGAGGTTCAGTCATTGTAACCCATACAGCACCGCTGTCGGTCAAATGGGCATACTGCAGGTGACGAGTCGGAAAGTCTATTGTCTGTTCTTCATTAGTGTGACGATCTCGTATGCGAATTACGTTAGTATCAACATAGAGATAACGATTGAGGTCATAATCTCTGGGGTACCCACTAATCTCTTCAATAATATTCCGTTCAGCCACTGCAATTGGTACAGAGCTGCACAGCAGAATGACAGTCAGGCACAACATTATAACCCACTTTGTACGGCCGGTTGACACGAGCTTCATAGACGGCATCCCTCCATTATCATTTAGCAAACAAGCGTAAAACCCAGCGATTGCTGCTGAGTAAAGATCGCCCCCCGTCATCCTTATGATAGAGAAACCTTCTGCTATATGCATAATGTTATGGACGGAACGAACGCTAATATTGCTCGTAAGGCGACCATTCACGAACATATTATACAAAAAAATATTTGTAATGAATATCAGATTGTGGAATTTCAGTCCGCAAGGCTGCCATTGACATTAATAGACTACAATTGTAGTATTGTACTACAACCGTAGTCAAACGGCCAGAAAGGAGTGAATGTACAGAAGCATGGCCGTGGTCTGACTATACAAAATTGACAAGAAAAGAGGCGTGCAAACTATGAGAGCAGTTTTTCGCGGCGGTGCTAGCCGGATAATAAGACCATCCATCCTAATCTGTTTGCTTGCAGCCAGCCTGCTGGCCAGCTGTTCATCGGCAGGTAACTCCTATGTTAACGAACCGCCCGGGGATGCAGCCGCCGAGCTATTAGCGGAAGAGGCGGTTCGTCAATTCAAGCAGCTCGAAGATAAGTACGGTGCCCGGCTGGGTGTGTACGCCATGGATACAGGCACAGGACTCACGATTGAACATCGTTCTGATGAACGGTTTGCTTATGCCTCAACATTCAAAGCCTTGGCTGCTGGCGCTGTCCTGATGCAGAATACGATGGAACAGCTGGATGAAATTATAACCTATACCGAGGATGAGCTTGTAACCTATTCACCGATTACAGAGAAGCACGTAGATACCGGTATGACACTTAAGGATCTGTGTGATGCGGCGATACGCTATAGCGACAATACGGCTGGGAATCTTCTCCTGAGAAAACTAGGCGGACCAGAAGGGTTTCAAGCTTCCCTTGAACAAATGGGGGATACCACTACCAAGCCGGCGCGCTTTGAGCTTGAATTGAATAACTTTAGGCCAGGAGATATCCGTGATACCAGCACACCGAAAGCTCTTGCGACCACGCTCCAAGCCTTAACAGTCGGGAAGCTGTTGACCGCAGATAAGCGTGATCTCCTGGTAGGGTGGCTGCAGCATAATACCACGGGAGATGAGCTGATTCGCGCAGGAGTACCCGAAGATTGGGTGGTCGGCGATAAGACGGGGTTGGCAAGCTATGGTACGCGCAATGATATTGCCGTACTAATGCCGCCTGGGGAAGATCCTGTTATTCTGGCTATCATGACCAGGTATGACACAGAGGACGCGGACTATAATAACGCACTTGTTGCCGAGGCAGCCAGAATAACAGTCGAAGTGATGAAATAATGGTTGGCCAATAAGTCTGCAGGGGAATGCAAGGTTGACAGCAATAGGGTGAAAAGTTAGCATTAGAACTACACACGTAATCTGTCAGGGGAAGGTTGGTTTAGAGATGTCCAACAAAGTTCCAAGCATCTCGGAAGCTGAATGGGAAGTTATGAATGCTCTCTGGCATCATTCCCCGCAAACAGCTAACGAAGTCATTACATACCTGCAGGCTAGAACAGACTGGAAGCCGAAGACGATACGTACTCTGCTGGACCGCCTGGTCAAGAAAGAGGTAGTCGGTGTTAACCAAAACCAGAAAGTCTATACCTTCTACCCCTTATACTCTCAGAGTGAATGCCAGCTTGCCGAAGCGCAGTCTTTTCTTCAGCGTATTTATGGCGGTACCTTGAAATCGATGCTTGTGCATTTTATGGAAGAACAGCCGCTTTCCGACGAGGACATGAAGGAATTACGCTCTCTTCTGCATAATAAGTCTGATCACCCTAAGAAGTGAAGGAACACATTATAATTACGGGAGGGAGCATATGGCTCGGATTAGGAAAGGACATGTGCTGCGTTTTAATGACGGCTGCTTCTACATAGAGGAGGCACCGCATAAGGTCAGTCAGCTAGAAGATGCGGAAGTGTATTTCAAATACTTTGACCTGCTCGAAGCACAAGAGAGAGTGAGACGCCATACCGGAGAGAGTGCTGAGATTGCTGCGGTCACATTTACGATTGCCAACACGACTTTTGTTTAGCGTGGCTAATATTTAACGATGTTAAATTATTGAGAACTAGATAAGTAGTAAAAGCAGTTCTTTTTCTACAGGACTGCTTTTACTACTTTTTTATATTATAAAATCGTTTAATGTCATCACATGCTATTCTTTTGGTACTGCAATCTTTCCTCGCTTGGCCTTGGATTTGCCGCCATACAATTTAGCTGCAAGACGGGATGCGTTTTGAAACAGAATGATCCCGACTGCAGTGATACCTAAAATGTAGATGCCTGCAAACGGCTTGACAGCATCCGCAGCCAATGCGGCAATGATGACGGAAAATTCTCCTCTTGCGACGAGGGAGAGACCGGCGCGAAGGGCCGGTTTCGGGTTAAGTCCGTACCAGCGGCCGCCCAGATAACCGGTTGCAATTTTACTGCCGATTGACCACAACAGGATGACACCGAGCAGCAGCGGCATGGGAACCCCTTCATCGAAGATGATCGTTGTTCCGAAGTAGACGAAGAAGAACGGCAGCAGCAGGTTACGCAGCGGGAGTATGGAAATTTCAATCTTCTCGGTCTGTCTAGCCTCTGCCAGCATCAAACCAGCGAGGAAGGCACCGAGCACCTCTGATAGTCCGAGGTAAAGAGCTAGCCCGCCATAAGCAAACGCGATTCCGCCTGTAAATAAGACAAACAGATCACTTTCATGCTTCCTGTCAATAAAGCGTTTAAGTTTGGAAAAAATATATTTGCCCGCCAGTACAGCACCGGCAGTTAGAGCCGCCACTTTCCCCATTACACCAAGGAACAGCAATAAGGTCATCTCTTCGCCAGAGGTAAGCGTTACCAGGATAACGACTAATATAGGCGCAACCAGGTCCTCAAAGATCAGAAGAGCGAGAATAAACTCGGATTCGGTATTCGCCAGCCGTTTGGTGCTTTCCAGCAGCTTGGCGGTGATGGAAGAGCTGGTTGCGTATACAAGACCTGCGATCAGCAGTGATGTTGCAATATCTAGACCGAACAGGATACAGATGCAAGCTGTAACGCCGAGGCTCAGCAGCAGATCTAGCATGCCGCCGCGCCATACCCTCGAGGCGATGCTTAACAGCCGTTTCGCCGGAAACTCGAGTCCTAGCAAGAAGAAGAGCAGGATGATGCCAAGCTCAGCCGCTGTATGAATCAGATGATCATCAGTCAGGAAGAAGGAAAGGCCCAGTCCGGTCAGAATGAAAACAATGACGCCGGGTATACGCAGCCGGTTGCCCAGAGCCGCACCCGAGAACAGAAATAACAACAGCAATCCGGCAATTAGCGGTAATGGCAAATGGCTGTCCATTATGAGGATTCCTTACAGCATAATTCCTCCAGCTCCCGGACCTGATCCCGCTTACCTAAAACCATCAGCGTATCGCCCGGTTGCAGAAGAATGTCGATGTCGGGTACGGCTTGTACTTCGTCCTCCTTCACGATGCCGATGATGGTGGCTCCTGTGCGGGAACGAATCCGCGATTCTGCAATGCTTTTGCCGGCAAGTGAAGATTCGGGATGAACCTCCAGCCACTCTATGCGAATTTGCTTCCGGAAGAATTCCAGCCGGTCTAGATCGACAGGCTGATATAGCGCGCCCAGAAGCTGTGCACCAAGCTCCCGTGTTTCCTCGGAGGAGAGGTTAATACTGAAGTCCGCCTCATCGTTATCACTATCCTCGAAGAAATAGAGATCTCTTCGGCCCGTATGGTGGATAATAATTACAATCATGCTGTTCTCAGCCGTGATGAAGCTGATTTTTTTACCAATGCCCGGCAGCTCTGCCGATCTAACCTTCATGGCGTTCCCTCCCTATGTATCTTAATATGTAATTCCCCAATCAGGGAGGGGAGAAAACAAGACAGCTTTATCGAATGCTATTCCTTCATCTGGAACAAACTAAGCGAAACTAAGCATGGAGGGACAATGATGACAGACAACCTGTTTACCAGTATGACAATTGGGGGCCTGACACTGGACAACCGGGTAGGGGTAGCGCCGATGACCAGGACAAGCGCAACTCCGGAAGGTCTGGCTACAGAGGCTATGATTTCTTACTATGCGTCATTCGCCCATGGAGGATTCGGTTTTATTATTACTGAAGGAATATACCCTGACGATAAATTCAGTCAAGGTTATCTCAACCAGCCCGGTCTGGTGACGAATGAGCATGTGCAGTCCTGGAGAAGGGTAGTAGAAGCCGTTCACCAGGAAGGCGGCAAAATTATAGCCCAGCTTATGCATGCAGGCGCTCTATCGCAGGGAAACCGGTTTGCGGATACGACCATTGCTCCTTCGGCTGTACTGCCTAAAGGAGAACAAATGGAATTTTACGGCGGCAAGGGGCCGTTTCGGGAGCCGCGAGAAGCCACTAAGGAAGATATCCAACAAATGATTACAGGTTTTGCTCAAGCAGCCAAGCGTGCAATGAGTGCAGGATTTGACGGGGTAGAAATACATGGTGCCAACGGATATGTCCTCGATCAGTTCCTGACCGATTATACTAACCGCCGTCTGGATGAGTATGGGGGTTCTACAGAGAACCGGGTCAGGCTGTTAGTAGAGGTGATCAATGCGGTTAAGGAAGCTGTGGGGGATAAGTTTACAGTTGGCATCCGGATCTCACAGGGTAAAGTCAATGATTATACACATAAGTGGGCTGGCAGAGAAAAGGAAGCTGCTATAATCTTTGGTCAGATTGGCACAGCCAAGCCGGACTATATTCATGTTACCGAATATGAGGCATGGCAGCCGGCATTCCCCGAAGGAGAAGGCACACATGCGACGGACCCTGCTTTCGAGAAGGGGCAGTCTTCACTTGCAGCCTTGGCGAAGAGATATGGCGGTGTTCCCGTTATGGCCAATGGCAAGTTGGATAATCCGGACTCCGCTTCAACGATACTCGCCAAAGGCGAAGCAGATTTGATCACGATCGGCAAGGGAGCTCTGGCCAATCACGACTGGGTGAACAAAGTGAAACACAATCAGCCATTGGCAGTGTTTCAGCCTGACAAGATTTTAAGCCCGGATGCTACAATCAAACCGTTTGAAACGGAATTGGTTCGTACGCCTAAGTGAAACGATGCAGCGAGCCGAAGCGATGGAGTGGAGTATCCATCGCTTCAGTCTGTGCAAACGCTTACCTTTTGGGGCATAAATATTAGCGAGTTACGTGTGTGCGGAGAGGAGACATCATGAGCCGTAAAGTGCCGCTGTTAATCCAATTAATTGTCCTGTTCTCTATCATTCTGCTCTTCATTCTGGCGGCAACAAGTTATGTAGGCTACCGCTATTCAGCCCAAATTATATTGAATAAAACCTCGCAGTATCTGCACGAATCCGTCGCACAGCTGAGGGGCAAGCTTGATGTAAAACTGCTGGAATACGACAAGCTGCTGCAGCTTCTGATGTTCTCGGAGGACATACAAGAGCATCTGACAAGAGTAGGGGAGAACCGGCCAACGCTAATGAGCGGCTATGAGGTCGAGCGGTACTTTTCCAGACTGGGACGTTACCTCGAAAATGACGTTGTCATTCTGCTGAATGACCTGTCCGGTAATCATTACAGCTCAACCACCACCCAGTCTCTGCCCTGGAGAGACGAACAAGATTTAGCGGATAACCTTCCCTGGTATGAGCGGATAGCTGCTGGTGAAGGAAAGATGGTATGGGTATCCAGCCTGGTATGGAGGAACGGGCTTACATCTGCTGTAATGGGAGCCAGACAGGTAAACAACCGCGAGACATTAGAAAAGCTGGGCAACCTGTACGCCGCCTTCCCTGTTGAGGGCCTGGAACGGATTATTGGCCAGATCAATCTTGGGAAGACAGGGAGTATACTGATTATTGATTCTGAAGGAACGGTGGTATATTCCAGCCGGGAAGGCATACATGCTGGAATTCCGGCCGATGGAGAATTGCTTAAGACGCTGGTGCGGCATCCCGATGAGATGTTTACATGGAAGGAGGATGACAGCCTATCCTATGTATCTTCGTCCAGATCAGAATACAGCGGATGGACAGTGGCTGCATTCGTTGAAGCGGGCGATCTGTTTGCGGATTTAATGAAGGTAGGACGCTCCACAATCATTATCGGTATAACGGGTGTACTCATCGCGATCCTCTTCATTACCTTCTTCTCATGGACGTTCTCAAGTCCTATCCGCCTTCTCGCACACAAGCTGCAGCGGCTGGATAAAGGACTGCTGACACCGGCCAAGACAAGGTTTAGTAACAAGGAGGTGCATGTCCTGTACGAGAGCTATAACAAAATGCTCCGCGACTTAAGCGATACGGTGAGGGATCTGTCAGAGAAGCAAATCAGTGAGAAACAGGCCCAGCTGATCGCGATGAAAGCCCAGTTCCGGCCGCATTTTTTGTATAACTCACTGAACACCATATACTGGACATTGATTAACGAAGGACAGGAGAAGACAGCGCATATGGTTCTGACCTTAAGCGACCTGCTCCGGTACAGTATACAACCCGGTTCGGAGCTGGTAACGGTTGAACAGGATCTTAAGCAGCTTGAACGTTATCTCGATCTTTCAAAGGCAAGATTCGGAGACAAACTTCATACAGAAATCAAAGTAGATGATGCAGTCCGTCCAAGCAAAATGATGAAAATGCTGCTGCAGCCGCTTGTTGAAAATGCGCTTACCCATGGTCTTGAACGGGTCAAGGGACGGCGCTGGCATATACGCATCTCACTGGGAAAGCAGCAGGATAAGCTGCATATTGTTGTGGAGGATAATGGAATTGGCATGACCGAGAACAGCATGAGCGAGGTGCTTGCCGGTAAGGCGGCTGCGAATGTCTCCGAGACGCTGAATACCGGCATCGGACTGACGAACCTGAATCAGAGGATTGGTCTTATTTACGGAAGTGAGTATGGTGTTAACCTCTCACGAAGTGATCTTGGAGGCTTAAAGGTAACCATTGATATTCCGCTTCACTTCACGGATAGCGGAATAACAGAATAACGAGATAACGGAGGGAGAACCTCATCATGCTTAGCAGACAGTACCTGTTAATCCCTATAATGGTTATCTTAGCGTTAATGTCATCTGCCTGCAGCCCGACACCGCCTGAGGTAGAGGTTCGGAACGGTCCGAAGGTCCAAGAGCCCGCTCAGCTTACCCTGTGGCTTTGGCCGGGCACCGGCCTGGAGGAATTAATCAGCCAGTATGACCGGGAGCATGATGAGGTGGAAGTCAATGTCGTCACGGCGCAATACGAGCATGTTCATGAGAACCTGCTTAACGCCTTTGCAGCCGGATATGGAGCGCCCGATATAAGCCTGGTCGAAATCAGCTTCTTGGAAACCTTCAAGGCATTCCCTGGACAGTTCTACAATCTGGCTGATTATGGTGCGGCAGAGCGGCAATCGCTCTACCTGGACTGGAAATGGAATCAGGCAGTAGGCAGCAGCGGAGCCATGGTTTACGGTCTGCCTACGGATATTGGCCCGATGGTGATGGCTTACCGGCCTGATCTGTTCAAGGCTGCCGGTCTGCCGACGGACCGCTGGGAAGTAAGTGAAATGCTGGGCTCCTGGGACGATTTCCTGAAGGCTGCCCAGCAGATGAGGGATCGAACAGGCACAGCTATGGTTGACACCATTAACATGCTGTATCGTTTCCGGCTTGCTCAGGAGCAGGAGCAGTATTATGACCGGAGAACCGGCGCTTTAATCGTCAAGCGTAATGAGGCTGTACGGGCTGCTTGGGATTTGGCAATGAAAGCGGATGAGCTAGACCTGTCCGCAGATGCCCCCACATGGAGCATACGCTGGGGGGAAGGTATCGAGAACGGAGACTTTGCTGTCATATTTGCGGCAGCATGGCTGCTGGATAATATTAAACAGACTGCTCCGGGCGCTGCTGGTAAGTGGGATGTTGCGTTAGTTCCCGAAGGTGCTGGTAACTGGGGCGGGTCATTTCTGACCCTGCCGAAACAAGGCCAGCATCCGAAGGAAGCCTATGAGCTGATTACTTGGCTAACCGCCCCTGACCAGCAGCTGAGGATGTTCAACCGAAACAATAACTTTCCCTCTACACCGGGTATTTATAAGACAGAGAGTATACAGAACAAGCGTGATCCTTATTTTAATAATGCTCCTCTCGGTAAAATTTTTGCAGAGGCGGCAGCTATGGTACCCATGGTATACGAAGGACCCAAGCAGCATGAAATTACGACTATAATGGAGAATGCCATCTTTAAGGTGGAGCGTGGGGAAGCCGAGCCCGAGCAGGCTTGGCAGGAAGCGATGATTCTCATAGACCGTACGGTTAAGCCCAGGAGGTAAGCAGCCATGAATATACTGCTGGTTGACGACGAGCCGGTTGTCCGCAGCTCGATGGCGCGTATGATCTCAGGAATTGCCGGCCATTACCTGCTTCACGAGGCTGAGGATGGAGAGGATGCGATCGATTTGCTGGGCAGACAGCCGTTTGATCTGGTGATAACCGACATTCAGATGCCAGCCGTAGACGGACTTGAGCTGGCCGGTCATATCCGGAAGAACTACCCTGAGACGGCAATTGTCATGTTAACGGGGCATGCAGAGTTCGAATACGCACGGCGTGCTTTGTCGTATGGAGTGAAGGACTATCTGTTGAAGCCGGTATCGGTTGACGTTGTTAAGGATATAATCGCACAGGTGGAAGAGGGATTGTCGGATAGGCGCCAAAAGGCTGAGATTTCCCAGCTGCGCAGCCGGGAATTATTCGAGAAGAAAGTAACGGATCTGCTGTATGAGATGCCGCTGCCTTATTATGATGAATCCCTGTTTCCTGATTTCAAGGAACTCGGCGTGATGTGCCTGACATCAACCGACTCTGGTTTCCGTACGAGGAATATCAGGTTCTCCATCAAGAATATACTGAGTGATCTGCTCGCCGATTACGGTACTTCCGTTACGGTAATAGAAGAAACCCATCTCACCTGTATTCTGTTCCTGGATGATAAGCGGGAAGCGGATTGGGAAGCAATTCTGAAGACTGTTCAGGAGACGATCTCCGGCCTGCTCCGGCTGAAGCTGATGATCAGGCTCGGTGGCACGGCCCGGAAGCTCTCCGCGGTAAGCACACTTTACCAGAAGGCGCTAAAGCAGATCGGAGTGCTTGAGCAAGAGACCGGGGAGAACGAACCGGAAGCGAAGCTTCACCGGATCATTCGGATGGCCCAAGAGACGATTGACAAGGAGTATGCAACCGAATTGACACTTACCGCATTGTCCGAGAAGCTGTTTGTCCATCCGAATTACTTGTCCTCGTTGTTTAAAGCGGAGACCGGACAGACCTTCAGCCAATATGTAACCCGTACCCGGATGAAGCATGCCAGACGGCTGCTGAAGGAGACGAACTTGAAGATTTATCAAATCAGCAGCGAAGTCGGATACAGTGACCAGGTACATTTCAGCCGTGTCTTCAAGTCGCTTGAAGGAATGAATCCGTATGAATACCGGGAGAAGCACGCCAATACTTAACCGGACAACAACCATCTGTTAGATCTGTGGTAACCGGAGGAAAACTCCGGTTTTTTCATGCCCCTATAGGAATCTCAGAAGAACATCTTAAAAAACATCAGTATTTATGAAAGCGCTCACATACCTTTGATGCTGCCGCTGCAGTACACTTTAATCAGGACGAAACAGAAGTCCACTTACACCATAGGGGGATGAAACACAATGAAGAAACTCGGAATAATGCTCATGAGTTTTGTGCTTGTTTTTTCCTTGGCGGCATGCGGCGGCAGTGCTCCTGCTGAGAATGCGGGAGGCGAAACAACAGACAGCGGCGGACAGAAGCAGGTAACGCTTAATATGTGGCTGTTCACCGGTACCGGACTCGAACCTTTAGTCGATCAGTATATGAAGGAAAATCCTCATGTAAAAGTAAATATTCAAGCGCAGGAATATGCCGATCATCACAACGGTCTTGTTACAGCGCTGGCAGCCGGCAGCGGCGCGCCTGATATCTCGATGGTTGAGATTGGTTACCTGGACCGCTTTAAGGCAGAAGAGAACAACTTCCACAACCTGGCGAACTTTGGCGCGAATGACATTATGGGCAATTATCTTGACTGGAAGGTTGTTCAGGCATCCAGCCAGGACGGCAGCTTCATCTTCGGTCTTCCGACTGACGTAGGCCCGATGGCCATGATGTACCGGACCGATATTTTCGAGCAGGCTGGTCTTCCAACTGATCCTGCAGCACTGCAGGAGAAAATCAAGACCTGGGAAGATTTCATAACGGTAGGCAAGACGGTTAAAGAAGCTACTGGCAAGCCAATGGTTGACAGCATCCTGTCCGTATTCGATGTCGTGAAGGGCCAGAAGAATGAGCACTACTTCGACAGCAAGGGTGAACTGATTGCAGGCACAAATCCCGAAATGAAGAAAGCCTATGACTTTGCCGTACGTGTAGCACAAGAAGGACTCTCCGCGAATATTGCACAATGGACACCAGAGTGGGGTGCAGGCATGAACAATGGCGACTTCGCTGTAATGCTCTCGCCAGCCTGGATGATGGGCTTCATGAAAGGCAATGCTCCGGATTCTGCGGGCAAGTGGAATGTTATTCAAATGCCTGAAGGCTCCGGCAACTGGGGCGGCTCCTTCCTGACACTGCCGAAGCAGGGCAAGAATGCAGAAGAAGCTTACAAGCTGATTTCCTGGCTGCTGTCTCCAGAGATGCAGCTTGAGAACTTTAAGACGAACGGCAACTTCCCTTCAACACCTTCTATCTATGACAGTGAAGAAATTCAGACGTTCAGCGATCCATTCTTCAGTGACGCGCCGGTTGGCAAGATCTATGCCGAAGCTGCACAAAAGGTGGTTCCGGTCTACTACGGACCGAGCTATGTGATTGCGAATACGCCGATCACGAACGCGCTTGGCGAAGTACAGAACAATAATGCGGATCCGGAAGCCATGTGGAAGGATGCCATTACCCAAATTGAACGTGAACTGAGAAGATAACAGGGAAGCATTACGCCGGCCGACTCGTTGTCGGCCGGCGTATATGATTCGCGGAGGAGGCACCAAGATGGAACCGAGAATGGACGCAGGCACGAAGAAAACCCGCAAGCTTCGCAACTCACAGTCCTTTAAGGACCATGTGTCAGGTTATTTGTATATAGCCCCTTTCTTTATTCTGTTTGGCATATTTACACTGTTTCCGATCCTCTGGTCTGCCCAGATTTCCTTCTACTCCTGGAACATCCTGGGGAACAAAGAGTTTATCGGCTTTCAAAATTTCATCTGGCTGCTGACAGACGACCCAAGATTCTGGAAGGCAGTCGGCAATACATTCACCTTGTGGATAATCAGCACAATCCCGCAGTTGTTCTTTGCTCTTGTTCTGGCTACCGTGCTTAATCAAAGCATGCTGAAGGGAAAGGCTCTTTTCCGGACGGCTGCGCTTATTCCAAACGTTACTTCACTGGTAGCGGTGGCCGTTATTTTTGGTAGCATCTTCGGCACTCATTACGGTATTCTTAACTGGCTGCTCAGCCAGCTTGGATTCGACAAATTTAACTGGCTGGCTTCCTACTGGGGCGCTCAGTTCGCTGTCGCGCTAATGGTCACTTGGAGATGGCTCGGCTACAACGCGATTATTTATTTGGCGGCTCTGCAGAGCATCCCGAGTGATATTTATGAGGCGGCCAGAATTGATGGCGCTTCCAGAGTCCAGCAGTTTTTCAATATTACAATCCCAATGATGCGTCCGATTATCCTGTTTACGGTCATCGTATCCACGGTTGGCGGCATGCAGCTGTTCGTTGAACCAATGATATTCGCCGGAGACCAGGGTGGTTCGAAGGGACAGGTACTCACCATGGTGCTGTATCTGTATACGACCGCATTTACTAACAACCAATTCGGTTATGCTTCCGCAATTGCCTGGTTGATGTTCCTGATTATCGTGGCGTTCTCGGTCTTTAATTTCTACCTGACGCGCAAAATCAATTCGGCGGACTAGGAGGGGATACAGGATGAATAAACCGATCGGCAAAATCATATCATACAGCTTCCTAACCCTGATGCTGGTATTCTCGATCTTCCCGTTCTACTGGATGTTCGTGATCGCTTCCCGGACGACTGCCGACACCAACAAGTTTCCGCCAGCCTTCACCCCGGGCAATCAGTTCATGAGCAACATCGACAAGATGTTTAATGAATACAACATTCAGTTCTTCCGGGCCCTTGGCAATACAGCACTTCTGGCTACAACGCTGACACTCAGCGCCTTGTTCTTCTGCTCCCTGGCAGCATTCGCATTCTCCAGACTGAGCTTTAAGGGCAGATCGTTCCTGTTCATCTTCCTGCTCATGACGATGATGATTCCGGGGCAGCTTGGCATTGTGCCGCTGTACATTATTATGACAAAATTCGGCTTGATCAATGACCTCCGGGCCGTGCTGCTTCCCGGCCTCGTCAGTGTATTCGGTGTATTCTGGCTGAAGCAGTATATGGACAGCGCGGTTCACCGCGAGCTGATCGAATCGGCGAGAATGGACGGCTGCACCAATTTCCAGACCTATTATAAGATCGTGGTTCCGATTGTGAAACCAGCCATGGCGACTCTGGCTATTCTGACCTTCATGAATGTGTGGAATGACTTTCTGTGGCCGTCAATCGTGCTGAAGGACCCTTCGGTACAGACCATCCAGATTGCGATCCGCAACCTGAACAAGGTGTATTACAAGGACAACGCGGTTATTATGACCGGAACCTTCTTGGCGACGATTCCGCTGCTCGTCATGGTCTCGATCTTCATGCGGCAGTTTGTTGCGGGGATCACGCAGGGCGCTCTGAAGGGATAGTAGCTATTGGTCTAGGATAGTTTGTAGTTCCCATTGAGCACAGCTGAAAAACCCGGCCTCAAGCGGCTGGGTTTTTTGTTTTTTAATCACTGAAACTCCCTTAGCTATACAAAACTGAATTCTAAACAAATTGGAGTAATTTTTACAAAAAAAGAGTGATTTGTATTGACGCTTCCGGGAGCAGCGGATATAATCTTGTTGAAATCGTAATCGTAAACATTACAACTTAAACTCAACTAGACAATCGACTTTAAAAACAAATTGATCTAGAGGGATGTTGAGATGGCACAAGTAATCGATTTTATTAAATGCAGTCCGACCCAAAATATGACCATCCTTGTCCGGACCGATCATCCGGCTGAGGATTACACGCGGATTGCTACCCGAATCATGTCCTATGACAGTGTGTATGCGGAGCAGGTTGGATTCATTGGGAAGCCGGTGAATAAGGAGGCTGCAGCACACCTGCAGATGGCTGGAGGAGAGTTTTGCGGGAACGCTTGTATGGCACTTGCCGCCCTAATCGCATCCGAACATGTATTGGAGCCGCTGGAATGGACGGAAGTGGTATTGGAGACGTCGGGGACCGATTATCTGGTCAAGTGTCTGGTGAAGAAGAATGCCGAGCTATACGACTGTCAGGTCTCGATGCCGGTTCCGAGGCAGATTGAACTGCGGTCTATTCATTACGAGGGCAGCGAACTTGAGATTGTCATTGTTAGGTACCGGGATTTTATACATATAGTGATGGAGGCTGAGCAGTTTACCGAGTCAGAGAGAAGGCGTGCGCAATCACTCGCAAGGCTGCTCGGGGTTACATTAGGAGCGAGCTTGATAGGCATTCTGCTGTACAACCCGGCTTCGGAGGAAATGGCCCCGCTTATCTACGTTCCGTCTCTCGACAGCATGGTATGGGAGAGGGGATGCGGATCAGGTACAGCTTCGATCGGCGCCTACTTGGCCTGGAAGAGCGGCGGGACTATTGCGGCTCATATCAAACAGCCAGGCGGCACGATTCAAGTGACGGCTGATTATCCGCAAGGTCATATCGTAAACATTACTATTCAAGGGTCAGTTGCCATTGTAGCGCAGGGCAAGGCTTTCCTGCATAACTAGTCCAACCAACCAATCGGATCGGGGTGATCGCAAGTGCAAGCAACCGCAAGCGTACAGCTGCATTTAACTGATTTTCTGGATAAGTTTAAGGATCTGGCAGCGAGATATGACCACACAACGCAGCACAGCCTGGAGCTGGAGCAGCTGATCGATCAATATTCATCCTACATAACTAGCGAGAGTAACAGGGACATTTGGGGGCAGCTTGAGCAGCAGGGTTCGGAGGCGTTTGATTCTCTTGTAGAGGAATTGAGACAGCAGTCAGCCCGCTGTGTAGCCATTATGGAAAAATACCGGGCCTTGAAGCTGCTGGGCGGCCAGGTCGAGCTGGGCGATTATTTTCAGAACATTGAGGCCTGTATCGAGCATGAATTCGGAAGCTTCCAGGTGACGCCTGATTCCAATGTTTTACTGGTAGGATCGGGCTCTTTTCCTATGACACCATTATTAATTGCAAAGCGGACAGGAGCCGAGGTGATCGGAATCGATATAGACGAGGAGGCTATAGATCTCGGACGGCAGGTAGTGGACCGGTTAGGAAGCGAATTAAATATCCGGCTGGAGAGAATGTATATCGAGCAGCTCGAATGTATTCAAGACGTGACCCATATCATTTTCAGTTCAACCGTTTCAATTAAGTATGAGCTGCTCGATCAATTACACAGCTTAACCAACGAACGGGTGGTAGTAGCCATGCGTTACGGAGACCAACTAAAGTCATTGTTCAATTATCCGATGCGAGAAGTAGATGGAGGCAAGTGGAAGCTGGTTAACCAGATTCTTCGCCCGGATCAAATCTTCGATATTGCCTTGTATACGAAAGCGTAGATCATCTTTTTCAGGAAAGGGAGGTCTGTATGAGTGATTTCAAACGTGTCTTGGTACTGGGGACGGGTCCTGCTTCCATTCAGCTTGCTGTGTCCCTTAAGAATAAGCTGGGATGTGCAGTTGGAATGGCCGGGCGGGAATCGGTTCGTTCGGAACCCTTCTTCCAGGCTGTTAAGGAGAGCAGTCAGCTCATCCGGGCAGATATTCAGAACGAACAGCACAGACAGCTCGAAGGTGAATGCTTGCTGGATGAAGTGTTCCACGGGTACGGAACAATTGCTGGGGAATGGGACACCCTGATATTCTCCGTAACAACGGATGCGTATATCAGTGTCCTGCAGCAGATCAATAATCAGGTGAAGAAGCAGGTCAAATGCATCGTTCTCATTTCACCAACGTTCGGTTCCAACAGCCTGGTGAGCCATTATATGAGTGATCTTAACAGCAACGCGGAGATTATTAGCTTCTCTACCTATCTGGGAGACACGCGCTGGAAGCATGACCGGCCGTCCAACCAGGTGCTGACGACAGCAGTGAAGAGGAAGGTCTTCATCGGCTCAACACACCGTCCTTCCCAGAATATTGGCAGGCTGTGTGAGCTGTATGAGCGGCTGGGAATGACTTTGGAAGTCATGAATTCGCCGCTAGAGGCGGAGAGCCGGAATATATCGCTGTACGTACATCCGCCGCTGTTCATGAATGACTTCTCGCTGGCTGTCATATTCGGAGAGGTAGACGTGCCCAAGTACGTGTATAAGATGTTCCCGGAGGGGCCGATCACACAGCAGCTGATCCGCAGTATGCTGGCCCAGTGGAAGGAGATCACGGCGGTTACCGAGAGGCTGAATATGACGGGCGTTAACCTGCTGAAATTCATGACGGATGACAATTATCCGGTGAGACTGGAGAGTTTATCGCGGCATGACATTGAGAATTTTCCCCGTTTGGAGCCAATCCATCAGGAATACTTACTGTACATACGTTATACGTCCCTGCTAATTGACCCGTTCTCCGAACCGGATGAGCGTGGCAGGTACTTCGACTTCTCAGCCGTGCCGCTAAGACAGCTGTTTGTGAACAGGGAAGGATATCTGGATATCCCAAGAATGCCGAAGGAGGATTATTACCGGATCAAGATCATTCAGGGCATCGCCAAGTATCTGGGAACTGCTTGTCCAACCATTGATACCTTCATCGCAACTTATGAAAGCAAGCTGAGGCATGCCTCTGAAGCCCATCAGGGTGAATTACTATCCGATGCCTTCGTCATCCGCAGCTTTGAGGAAGATTTGAAGATGATATGCAGTGGAATTGTAAAATTTACAGAATCAGAAGCGTTGAATTAGCGTTTACTACAGGGGGAAGCCAAGTGAAATCGAGCAAAATGACTAATTTCTTATCCATCTGCACACTATCCGCAGTACTGGTGGCAGGCTGCAGCAGCGGCAGCACCGAAACAGGAACGACAACAGATACGGGAGCAAACTCAGGATCCAAGGAAACGAAGCAGGAGATCATCTATGCATCATCCAAGGATATTCTCGATATGAATCCGCATCTATATTCCGGCTCCATGCCGGCCCAAGGAATGGTGTACGAGTCACTGGTAGAGAATACCGCTGACGGAATCAAGCCGCTGCTGGCTGAATCGTGGGATATCTCCGAGGACGGGAAGGTGTATACCTTCCACCTGCGTGAAGGTGTCACCTTCCATGACGGCTTACCGTTTAATGCCGAAGCCGTGAAGAAGAACATGGATGCTGTCCAGAACAATAAGGAGAAGCATTCTTGGATTAAGCTGTCAACGAAAATCGTAAGCGTCAATGTGAAGGATGAATATACCGTCGAGCTCGTTCTGTCCGATACCTATTATCCTGCATTGGTAGAATTATCGATGACCAGACCCTATGTCTTCATCTCTCCAAACGATTTCAAGAACGGAGAAACCAAGGATGGCGTGAATGGCTACAGCGGTACCGGCCCTTATAAGCTGGTGGAACACAAGGTTGATCAGTATGCGACCTTTGAGGCCAATGAAAGCTACTGGGGCGGCGCGCCAAAGGTGAAGAGGATTATATCCAAGGTTCTTCCGCAGGGAGAGACGACATTCCTGGCCCTGCAAAAAGGTGAAGTGAATATGGTATTCACGGATGACCGGGGGGCTGACAGCCTGGACGTCGAAGCGATGAATACGCTGGTTGAATCCGGTGACTACCAGCTCGTAAGAAGTGAACCGATGAATACGAAGATGATTGTGGCCAACAGCAGCAGAGCGGGCAACCCTGTACAGGAAACAGCTGTCCGCGAAGCGATCTGGTACGCGATTGACCGGGAGACGATCAGCGAGCAAATATTTGAGGGTACGGAGGCTCCGGCGAATACGCTGTTCTCTTCCAATGTCAATTACGCCAATGTTGACCTCAAGGAACGCGGCTATGACGTGGAGCAGGCAGTCAAGCTGCTGGAAGAGGCAGGCTGGTCCCTGGAGAATGGCAGTGCAGTCAGAACGAAAGGCGGCAAGCCTTTAGCCATGAACCTGTATTATGATGTCAATTCATCTTCGCAGAAAGTGCAGGCGGAATTTATTCAGCATTCCCTGAAGGAGATCGGCATGGAGCTGGAGCTGACCGGCGAGGAGTCCACTTCGATTGCGAACAGGAGATCAACGGGGGATTACGATTTATTATTTAATCAGACTTGGGGGCTGGCGTACGATCCGCAGAGTACCATCTCTGCTTTCACCTCACCGTCTTCTTATCTGCATACGACAAGCGGAATTGCGAAGGCCGATGAGCTGTACAAGAAAATCGAGGATGTTATGGTTTCGACCGATGAGGAAACCCGCAAGTCGTTGTACGCCGATATCTTGACGATTGTTCATGATGAAGCTGTCTTTATCCCCTTGACGAATGGCAGTGTCACGATGGTTGCGCCTAAACAGCTGCAGGGCATCTCGTTCAAGCAAACACAATTTGAGCTGCCATTTGAACGCATGCATTTTGAATAAGTAAAGGAGATTGCTATGGGGCGCTATATCTTACGCAGGCTGCTGATATCAATCCCTTTACTGGTGGTCATTTCATTCCTGACCTTCATTCTTATTAACCTGTCTCCGCATGATCCGGCAGAGCTTGTGCTGCAGGCGCAGGAAGTCCCTGTTATTACGGAAGAGCTGCTTAGCCAGACGAGAGAAGAGCTGGGGCTGGATCAGCCTTTCATTGTTCAGTATATCGAGTGGGCGGCTTCCTGCCTGCAGCTGGATTTTGGAGATTCCTATGTAACCGGACAGCCGGTGTGGTCGATCCTCGGACCGGCTTTCCTTAATACATTAAAGCTGACACTGGTCTCTGTTGCGGTCATTATCCTGCTATCGATTGCTTTGGGTGTAATCTGTGCGCTGCAGGAGGGGAAACTGGTCGATAAATCGGTCAGAGGCTTCTCCTTCTTCTTGACCTCCATGCCGTCCTACTGGCTTGCGGCCTTGATGATCTGGTACTTCTCCGTGAAGCTGGACTTACTGCCGACAAGCGGGATGAACTCGCTAGCCAGCTATGTCCTTCCGGTTATAGTAATCGCGATCAGCTATGCGGGCATTTACTTCCGTTTCGTCCGCAGTGCGATAATCAGCAACCTGAATGAAGATTATGTCCTGTATGGCAGAGCATGCGGACTGCCTGAGAAGAAGATTACGGGAAAAATTCTGAAGAACTCGCTGCAGGTCGCAGTTTCGGTATTCTGTATGGCGGTCCCTATCATACTGGGCAGTACGGTCGTTGTTGAAAATGTCTTTGCCTGGCCGGGGCTGGGCAGCCTGAGCATCAAGTCGATCCTAAGCCGAGACTTTCCGATGATTCAGGCTTACGTACTCGTATTAGCGGTCGCCTTTGTGCTGTTCAACACCCTGTCCGACATTATCAACGCGGTGATAAATCCGAAATTAAGGAAGGATCTCTAAATGAGCATGCTGAGAAATATATGGAAAGATAAGCTGGCCGCCATTTCGTTATCCATTCTTGCCATCGTGCTGACTGCAGGGATATTCGCTCCGCTGTTTGCGCCGCATGATCCGAATGAAGTCAATATGAAGCTGCGGTATGCAGCCTCCTCATGGGAATATCTGCTCGGGAATGACCATCTGGGCAGGTGTATCCTGTCCCGATTAATATATGGCATACGTCCAAGTGTGCTGTGGGTGCTAGCTGCATTGGCAGGCTCTGTGATGCTCGGAACGGTTGTCGGCTTCCTTGCGGGCTTCTTCAGGGGAAAAGTGGATGCCGTCCTGATGCGCGTCTGTGATGTGATGCTGTCTTTCCCGGGCTACGTGATGACACTGGCGATTGTCGGCATCATGGGTGTGGGTCTTGAGAACATTCTGGCCGCCTTCATCCTGACAAAATGGGCCTGGTTCGCCCGGGTCATCCGGACGTCTGTGCTGCAGTATGCCGAATCGGAATATGTACGATTCGCCAAGGCTGCAGGTGCCGGCAGTTTCCATATCATCCGCAGGCATATCATCCCCGTAACAGCGTCTGACGTAGCTGTTGTTTCAAGCAGCTCGTTCGGCTCGATGATCCTGCAGATATCCGGCTTCTCCTTCCTCGGCCTTGGCGTTCAGGCGCCTACTGCGGAATGGGGCATGATGCTGAACGAAGCCAGAGCAGTCATGTTCTCCCGGCCGGAGCTGATGCTGGCTCCCGGATTAACCATTATTATCGTTGTATCCGCGATAAACTTCTTGTCGGATGCCCTACAAGCTGCCCTTGATCCCAAGTTAAGGACGTCAACAAGCAAGGCTGCAGAGCAAACATCTGCTGCGCCTGCGAAGCAGCTGCTAGGAAAAGAGGTGGCATAATTACGTATGAACATACTGGATGTCAAGAATCTGAAAATCTGGGATGGTTCAACCGGCCGTACGATCGTACCGGACAGCTCGTTCAAGCTCAAGCAGGGCAGCTGTCTGGCCATTGTAGGAGAAAGCGGCAGCGGCAAGTCCGTAACCTGCAGGTCGATCATGCGGCTCAATAAGGGCTCGATTCGCCAATCCGGCGATATTCTCTTCCAAGGAGAAAACTTAAGTCTTCTCTCTGAGAAAGAAATGCGCAGGAAGAGGGGAAAGAATCTGTGCATGATCCTGCAAAACGGTATGCGTGCATTCGATCCGTCCAGCAAGCTCGGTGTACACCTCAAGGAGACGCTGGATCAGCATTTCAACTGGAGCAAGCAGGCATTCACAGATCATATGGCTAAGGCGATGGAGAGCGTCAAGCTGAGCAATCCGGTTGAGCTGCTGAATAAATATCCGCACGAGCTGTCTGGCGGCATGCTGCAGCGTGTGATGATCGCCCTCGCGATTGCACTGGAGCCGGATATCATAATCGCGGATGAGCCCACGACTGCACTCGATACCATCTCACAATTTGAAGTGGTTGAGCAGTTTATTCGCCTGCGTGAAGTGATGGGCTGCTCGATGATCTTCATATCCCATGATCTGGGTGTTGTCCGGAAAATCGCCGACGATGTTCTGGTCATGAAGGATGGCGAGATTGTGGAGCGAGGAACCACCCAGGCGATCTTTACGGAAGCACAGCATGAATATACGCGGTATTTAGTCTCGTCTAAGCTTGCGCTTAGTCAACATTTTGAGAACGTTATGGGAGGAATGGCCCTTGCTGACCGCTAGCCATGTTCACAAATCCTATCGCAAGGGCGGGCTTTTCTCCAGGGAAAACCAGCAGGTGCTGTGGGATGTCAGCTTTGAATGCGGTCGTGGCGAATGTTTGGGCATCATCGGGGAGAGCGGCAGCGGAAAATCCACATTAGGCCGTCTCATTCTGGGTATCGAGAGGCCTGACAGCGGCTCCATTCGCTTCGAGGATCAGCCAGTAGAGGACCGTAAGGTGCGGCAGGGCAGCCTCAGCGCAGTCTTCCAGGATTACACCTCCTCCATTAACCCGTTCTTCACGGTGGAGGAAGCGATTATGGAGCCTCTGAAGCTGCAGCGGAAGGATCAGCAGTATGACGCATGCAAGGTCGATGTTTTGCTGCATCAGGTAGGCTTGAATCCCTCTTACCGGGCCAAATATCCGCATGAGCTGTCCGGCGGGGAGGCCCAGCGGGTATGTATTGCCAGAGCCATCTCGACGGAGCCGAAGTGTATTGTACTGGATGAGGCCATCAGCTCATTGGATGGTTCTGTCCAGATGCAGGTCCTTGAGCTGCTCAAGGAGCTAAGAGAAATCTATCAGATGAGCTATATCTTCATAACGCATGACATCCAGGCAGCTGCGTATATTTGCGACAGCCTTATTATTTTTCGCAAGGGACAGATTGAAGAGAAGATAAGGATTGAACAGCTAAAAGACGTTCAGTCGGCTTACACACGGAAACTACTGCAGATGATTATGACATAGAAGATCCAGTTATGAGGGTGAAATAGATTACAGAATAGGTTTAGAAGGAGTAGAACCGATGTGAGTGGTGCGATGTCTTGGCCTTTCCTGCGTCTCTATCTGTTAACGCTTCTGTACTTTAGTGCCAATGCTATATTGAATGTTATGATTCCCCTGCGGGGAGAGGATCTGGGAGCCAGCAACACGACAATCGGCATCATTATGGGCGCGTACCTGTTTACAACGATGTTCTTCCGGCCGTGGGCTGGCCACATGATTCATAAGCACGGGCCGATCAAGGTGCTGCGGGTTATTCTGATTCTGAATGGTTTTGCCTTGATCCTGTATACATTAACCGGCTTAGGCGGCTATCTGGCAGCCCGCAGCCTGCAGGGTGTATCAACAGCCTTCTTCTCCATGGCCCTGCAGATTGGCATCATTGACGCGCTGCCGGAGAAGGACCGTTCGCAGGGGATATCCCTGTATTCGTTATGCTCCTATATGCCGGGGATTATTGGTCCGCTGCTGGCGCTTGGCATGTGGCAGGCTGGGGATATGAGCTATTTTACCGTGTCCATGATTGCCATAGCCATATTGACGGGTCTGGTAGGCTACACTGCCAAGATGGATAAAGAAGAACTACAGCCAGCTGCGCCTGCTGCTGGACAGGGAAACGGCATGTTTAAGTCCTTCGGTCAGCTGGTAACGAACCCGCATCTGTTCAGATGTAGTGTCCTGATGCTGGCCGCTTCGCTTATATTCGGCGCGGTGACAACGTTTATCCCGCTGTACGCCGGGCAGGTATCAGGCGGCAATGCAGGCATATACCTAATGATCCAGGCTGCTGTCGTAGTCCTGGCCAGGTTTACGGTCCGGAAGAAGATACCTTCAGACGGCAGATGGCATTCCTCCTATATCATGGGGATGATGCTGATTCTGGCCATAGCCGCGCAGTGTGTCAGCTTCTCCACGAATGGCGGACCGGTCTTCTTCTATGCCGGGGCTGTCCTGATGGGTACGGCGCAAGCGCTTATCTATCCGTCGCTGACGACGTATCTGACCTTTGTGCTGCCGAAGCTGAACCGCAATGTGCTGCTCGGCTTGTTCATCGCAATGGCCGATTTGGGCGTTTCTCTTGGCGGGATCATAATGGGGCCGGTGGCTGATCTGTCCTCTTACTCATTCATGTACATGATTTGCGCGATCTTGGGCGCATGCATGGTGGCTTTCGCCTACGACAGGCGGAAATCAGGCGTTGGGAAAGATGCGGAGGAGGAGCTTGCGGTAGATTTGACAAAATCAAGCTGAATAACAGAACCCGGCGGAGCGGTTGAATGTCTTCAAGCTCCGACCGGGTTCTTATTTTATCTTATTTCACCAACGAAGACGGCCAGTTGCCATACCAGGCGTAGCCTGTTCTGCGTTCCTGATCAATATCGCTCAGCTTGTATTTCACGATACCATCCCGGCCGACAAAGATCGGCTTATTCGTGCCCAGTTCATAGAAGCGAGCCCAGATAGGGGTCGTAACGCTGGGATCGTTAACGACGGTAACGTCTGTGCTTGTTTTTACAATTCGGATGCCGGTAAGCTTAACCGCCTTAAACCATTCCTCAGCAGCTTTAATAGAAGCTGTAATCTGAGATGTGGCAGGCCTCGTCTTCAAGAACTTAACAATGCCAACACTTTCATTAGCACAGAGAGATGGTACTTCATAGATACGGGCGCCTGCAGGCTTGAGCGTTACTGAATCATGCTGCTGCCCCCATACGGTCAATTTCCCGTTCACAACAACTTGTGTTCTAAGGAAGTTGTCCACTCCTTTAGCCACCGCTGTTCTGCTTCTGCCGGCGAGCGTGCTGTCCACAAACGAGAAGTTCCCTTGGCGGTTCGCGACTTCATCCAGCAGGATCATGACATTAACCATCGCATTATCATTATACGTAATATGTTTGTGGTAGCCGGAGCTCTTGTAGATCTGCGGCCAGCCTCCGTTGCTGTACTGCATATTCAAGAGGAAGTTAATCCCTTTAATAGCGGCGGCTGAGTATCTGGTTTCCTTCGTCTTGCTGTATTCTGCGGCGAGTCTTCTAATTTCAGAATACGTTGCCTTGTTGTCAATCGTAGACTTTGCCCATTCACCGCTTGTCTTGCTGTAATCCTTTCGCCATCCGCCATCGGCATGCTGATATTTCAGAATATCCGAGATGCTTGCCGTTGTGCCAGAAGCGTCACCAGCATAAGCGGTTCCAGGGGAGAGAAGCGGCAGACCAGACACGGCCAGCATGAAAGCCATAGCGAACATAGATGCCAGATAGCTGGTTTTTCTCACTAGATCAATCTCCTTTGTTAGATAATATGTGGCACGGGTACAGCGCTGTAGTCATCACTCCTTTGCAGGGTTGGCTTAAGGGGTTAATAGCGATACCCATGAAATGGCTCACAGATTGCCGCTTTTTTATTATAGGTAGGGGGTTCCGATAATGTCAACGATAACCAGAACGAGGAGACCTCATTTTTGGGTCCGTTTACATCACCGAACGCAAGCCGCGTAAACGAGGCGGAAAAGTCAAATATTGTGGAATAGCAATGACCAAGTATGTGTACTCGTTGCCCGTGACCGTCAGAAAGTGACTTACTCAGGCGTGCTTGGGCGTGGACGTACTCAGACTACAAAATTGAATGAAGCCATTGGTGGTCATATATCGGACTCAAACGTGCTATGCACTGATTCGTGGAGAGCACCTATGCGAATTCAAAGGGCTTGGCTCATTACCGATTCAAGTCCGACGGAAAACAACGGGTAAAAGGCGTGTACCATATCCAAACCGTAAATAGTTACCACAGCCGCTTGAAGAAAAGAATATGTTGGTAAAATCGTGCCTGTTTTCTGTAACCGAAACGAATACCAAAATTAGCTCTCTGCTTATTCTTGTTAAGCTAACGGGCAAATTAATGAGAATTCCAGAACATCTCCATTGCCCATGACGTATATAATTAGAAGTTGTCGGTAGAACGGTGAAAGTGATTTACCATAAACCAGGGTGGTGGGTGGATAGTGAATATAATCAAAACGGGAGTTATTGTAATTAGCGTTATCTTAATACTCTCTGGGTGTTCCGAGTCGAAATCATCAAGAGTATCGTATATTAAAGTTGTCGAAAAGGGGATGACAGGGGAGCAATTCTGGGTGAAGGCAGTTGACCCTTACTCTAGAGAACAACGTGAATTCGAATTAACAATTGATGAAATGAATGCCTGGAATCTTATAGAAGAAGATAACGAATATTTAGCCACTTACGTGTATACATCATTAGATGATGGTGCAGAATTATTAAGTATTAAGCATCCTGCAAAAGCAAATGAGTAGATAAAATTGCTGAGCTAACGGAGACGATAGCTTAATCAACCGCCTTTTCATCAAGGCGGTTTTCTTCTGGTTAGCTATCAACATTAGAGCTTAACATAGCCTTATTTTTAAATCGTTTTCCTTAAGAGACAACCTTCAGCTGTTCCTTGCCAAAAGTGCCGTGATCGTGGAGCAGCGGGTGCTCGATCTGGATCGTAGAGTGAGCAATCCCATATTGGTCCTTGAGCAATTCACAGATGGCAAGCGTCACGCACATAGGCTGAATGTCCTGCTGGACGAACACATGCGCCGTCAGAGAATACTGGTCGGTTGCGATTGTCCAAACATGCATGTCATGAACATTGCGAACGCCTTCGACTTCTGCTATAGCCTGGCGTATCTCTTCAAGTTTGAGATGATCGGGTACCGTATCCATCAGAATGCGGTAGGATTCCTGCACAATCCGGAAGCCGCCAGCAGCGATGATACCTCCGATCACCATACTGATGAGCGGATCGAAGAGCAGCACACCAGTAAAATAGATGATAACGGCTGAAACAATTACGCCGACAGAGCTTAACAGGTCTCCGATGAAATGCCACAATGCACTCTGAACGTTAAGATTGTTTTCCTCCTTCATACTCCGGCTGAGCACGATTGTGAGCACCACATTGACCAAGAGTCCGATAGTGGCGATGCCCAGCATCAGTCCAATGTCGATTGGCTCAGGACGTATAAGGCGGTAGATCCCCTGAATGAAGATGCCGCCGGCAATGATGACGAGTGCCAGTCCGTTCAGGAAGGAAGCAATGGTCTCGAATCGCACGTAACCGAAGGTATATTTGCCGTTCGGCTTGCGGGTCGCCATATAGATTGCGGTCATGCTGAGCCCGAGGGCAAGAACATCTGAGATCATATGGGCGGAATCAGACAGCAGGGCGAGTGAATTCGATAGAAGGCCGCCTATAATTTCTACAATGGTGAAGATGAGCGTTAAAATTAAAGTTATCCAAAGCGTTTTCTTGGTCCGGGTCTGCTCCTTACGGTGGCTAATGTGGTGATAATCCTTTTCCGGCATAGAGGCGATCCCGCCTTTCATAAATTAGAATAATTATAATTTTCTTGTGATCTAACTATACGAAAGGACAAGGATATTCGGCAAGTGAACGTTATATGGATCCCGGGAGTGATAATCAGCGTCATATCGGTCAACTTTAAGTAGCCCCGAGTTTTTCTAATTTATCTGTCACAAACATTGATCCTGGACTGTCTTATATGGTTAGGAAGGGGGATGAAAATGCATGAAGACCAGGAGTCGAATTTTTTAAGCTCCATTATTCAGAGGCATCACCAGCCTATATTCAAATATTGCTACCAGATGCTAAGAAACAAGCACGATGCGGAAGACGCTGTTCAAGAAGTATTTTATAAAGTATGCCGGAACCCGGGAGCAGCCAGTACTTTAGACTCTGTATCATCCTGGCTGTATAAAGTGGCTCACAATCATTGTGTGAATGTACTCAAGAAGAAGAAACTATTACGTTTGATTCCTCTGTTTTTTGATATCAAAAGAAGTTGCGTTGATCAGGAGGAAGTGGAATCGAATATGCTGCTGAGGGATCTTCTGTCTCTGCTATCTCCACTTGATCGCTCTATTCTATTGCTGCGTTTGGTAGAGGATAAATCATTTGGTGAGATCGGACAGATCACGGGCATTAAGCCAGCTACAGTCAGGAAGAGATTTGAACGAGCTAAGGGTCAACTGAAGAAATCCTTTGGTGAAGAAGGAGAAAATGGCTATGAACCTGAATCAATTACACTCTTTCGATAAATTGCAGCAAGCACTGAAGAACGAAGTGATACCGCCAAGCGACACTAGAATTACAGAGATAAACATACGTAAGAAACTAAACAAGACCAATAGAATTAAAAGAATTACACTCCCGGCTGCTTGCATTATTTTATCTTTCTTGATGGGCACCACAGTCCTTGCATTCTCCAGTGAATGGGTTCTACATAATCAGGGCGCTAAAGTATTCACCATTACGTCATTATCTGAAGAGCAAGTGGTAAAGAGTAGAGACGCAGAAACCATTGACCGTCAATTCCGAACAGAGAAGAGACGTATTCAACAGGGGCTTGAGCCGGGGCAAGTGGCCGTATATCTTGCTGTTGAAAGCTATGAAATAGACGGGCGGTATTCTTTGCTGCAAAGGGAAGCGATATATGATAATCAGGAACAGTTGGTGACAGTATTGCCCAAGGGTTTTATCCTACCGGCTCATACACCCGACTCGCTGCAATTCAAGAAGGCCTCATTAGAGTATGCCGTGAACGATCCAGTATTAGAAGAAATACAAGAAATGTACGAAGAGGCCAAGATTAAAGGGCAGCCAACCATTTATAAAAAAGTAGATGACGGTATAACAAATGAAATCAGGATAGTTCTGCTTGAGTATGGTAAAGGTGCTGCTTCCGGGGCCCTGCAGGTTGAGATAAGGAGATCGGGCGGGATGATCTCGACTTCCGAAGCGTTAGTTAATAATGAAATCATCCCAATCCAAGGGATCGAGGCGATGTATAGTTGGGAAAACAATCAACTATTATTCGTACTTCCTGCTGATGACAAGTTCTTGGAATATCATTTAACCGGAATGAAGCCCCAGGCAGCTTGGGTATCTAAAGAGGAGCTTGTCGAGTTAGCGCATGATATAATAACGCAAAGCATGGTCACAGAACAATGATCTATCGAACCTAAGATTATTACCATAGTTAATAATTTGGAGGGCATACAATGGAGCTTCTTATAGTAATTGTCATCATAATCGGTTTAGCCGGCATTATTGGAAATCAGTACTCCATGATTAAGCGAATGGAGGGGATTGAGAAGTTACTCCGCGATATAGCGAATAAGAGGGAGGGAGGCAACTAGAGACGAGTCTTGCTTCGGCAACCAAATCATCTAGACTGATATATAAATTGTTGTTATTGGCTGTATTTTCATGGCTACAAATAAACTGAACGCTTTAGAAAATTTCTTGAGCAAATTGTGGGCAAGCGAAAGCCACCCGACAACTTTACTTACTTTTTGTAAGCCGTTAAGCAGGAAGCGTCGGAAACCCCGGGTATTTTTAATTTGACCGAACACTCTTTTTCCTTTTAAATTTAGAACGGTAAACCAAAACAGAGCAGGTCGAATGTTTCTGGAGAAGCGGTAGCATCCGCCTTTGCTCGGGGAGCAACATCGGCTCTTAAGAATATTCAAAATGCGTAGTTGCTTATGTTTAACTTGAATTAATAACAGGGGTACCCCATGTCATCTTTGATGACTTATGGGACACCCCTTTTTTTGCATTTGCCAGAAAATCCGACTATTAACGCATTGCTAAGCGACTTTATCCTTAATTTTCCTAATTAATTTCCCGGCCGGCCGGGAATCGGCTCCCTATAAGACGCTATTGACTTCCCTCTATACTGGTATGAGTTACAACACTTATAAAAGGAGGGTTCCGTAATGAAGAATGATTCAGTACGTAATTTCTGCGAAGCCGGGGTGCATTAACCTGTTGTTATGACTTGTTGTAGGCAAAGGAAAGGAGACTATAAAGTTGAACTATTTTACTAAGTCGAAGCGGCCGATTATCCCCATATTGCTGCTAATCACGATATTGCTCACCTCTTTGATTCCCTCAGGAGTCAACGCGATCACCGCCACGGAGGCAGAAACCATTTCTGCGCCAGAGACGTCCGGTGTCCCGGTTGAAGTAGTATCGGAAGTCATTGCTGAACCAGGGAAGATTGATAAGGAATCGGCAGTTCCTGTCCTGGATGAGCTTCCTGCCACAAGTACGGATTCATCCATTACCTTGAGCGGAACAGCTCCGGCTGGAACAGAAGTAACCATATGGTATGTTCTGAACGGCAAACCTGAGGTTTCCGCTGGACCGCCAATTCAAGCAGCGGATGACGGCACTGGGCAAAGCCGTTTTAGTCTCACCTTCACGCTGGAACAGGAAGGGGACTACACATTTACTGCTGAAGCAGCACAGGGCAGCGATACAAGCGGCAGGTCAGCTCCTGTACAAATAAATGTAGATTGGTCGGCGCCCGGAGAAGTTCAGAACTTAACGTGGGAATTATTGGCGTATAACCGGGCGCAGCTTCGCTGGGAGCCGCCTCTTACCGACACAGAAGACCCCACCCTCGATATCGCAAAGTATGTCCTTTATTCTGCTGATTATGAGCCATTAACCGAAACAACCGAGACCAGTTATACAATCGAAAATCTGATAGAAGGCAGCCCCAGGGAGTATTATGTGGCTGCTGTAGATGCGGCGGGTAACGAATCGTCATCCGTTGGTGTAACGGTCGCTCCCTCCCCCCAGTCAGAAGTCAAGCTTACCGATCTGTCGGTTGACGGACAGCAGATGAAGCCTTCATCATTTGCCTTAAGCGGGGACGGCTCCACAATATTTTATACAGATCGGGAGGGTTCTGGAGATACAGCGGGCTGGCGGCTCTACAGCATGAACACCAAGACAGCTGAGAAGAAGGTTGTTGCTGTAACAGCCGATAATACCCCCGTCAACAAAGAAATTCGTGATATTGATGTTGACCGGACAGGTAATGTAGTTGTATTTACTTCGGAGGCAACGAATATATTACCTTTCACCGGAACCACAGGGTCGGTTTTATATGCGTACAATACTGCAGGCAAATCGTTAAAAATCCTCTCTTCGCCATCTGAACAAACAAGCGAACCATCGGTCAACTCGGATGGATCCAAGGTCGCCTTCACCTCAAACAACCGTGTATTTCTATACGATTTAACTAAAGATTCACGCCGGCTGGTATCCCTCTCGGTTGGCAGTATGGAAGAGGGCAGAAGCCACGGACCGGTTATCAACGGCAGAGGGACTGTTGTTGCTTTTCTATCCGACTCTCCCAATATACAGGGCCTCATGTCATCGCCCGGTGAACACGCGATATACCTTTATGACATCGCTTCCGAAACGGTTACAGGGCGGTTCAGAATCAATGACTATCACAGCCATCTGTCCATTAGTGATGACGGGCGTTATATTGCACTCGTCCAATCAGCGGGACCTAGTTGGCCCGGCACGCCTTATCTATACGATCGAACGACAGGAGAGTTTACTGATCTAAATGAAGGTCGCAGTGAAACAGAAGTATCAGATAAAGCATACGGCAGGCTATCAATGAGCGGAGATGCGCGCTTTATTCTGGCACAGTTAATTGATTCCAAACCTGATTTTGCAGGGATGGACCGCTTCCATGAAGGGTTTAACAGGCGGGAAGGGGGCGTTACGGTCATTGGCAACCCGGCGCTGCCTGCCCTAAATGGCTTAGTAGACGACATGGGAAACAGGGTGATCTACACCAGAGGGCACATGCTGTACACAGCTTGCTTGTCCGAATGCGGGCAATCGGGTCCGGAGCCTCCAACGCTTACAGCCTTATGGAGCGTACCGTCAGCCTCCTGGGTTGATGGGGAGCTTAAGCCGGGAAGTGAAATCACCATTCAGGCCGATGGAGAAGAAGGACAGCAGATTATAGCTGTGATCTCTTATAAGCAAATTGACGGGGAACTGAGCAGCCATGATCTAACCCTTCAGGACGGGGAAGAAAATCCCGGTCTCTATTCGGGCGTGTATACGATCCCGCACAATGCAGCCGAGCTTACATCGATAACGGTAAAGCAGGTTGGCGACACCGTAAGCGTCACCTTAGATAAACTCCCTGTCAAGGTGTCCGGTGTATTGTCCGTAACCATTGAAACACCTTATATGGAGGCGCTGAACGACTCTTCTATACTGGTTACTAAACTTGACCATCAGGCCGCTCAATATCCTGTCGATGTAGATACATCCTCATATTCAATTCCTATATCTTCAGGAGCCAACTATAAAGTCGAGCTTATTAACAGTAAATTATCGTTAAAACTGGCAGAACAGCAGGAGATTACCGTGAACAACGGGAGGACAACGGCAGTTACACTAGTGCCGAAATTCCCTGTATCGCTTCACGTTACGGTCAATTATGATACCCCGTCTGAAGAGCCTGCCGTGGTCATATTCAAGCGTACTTCCGATCAGTCTGTTATAGCTGAAGTGAAGGAGGATGAGTATGGTCAAGCTCTACTGCCCGGCACATTCCCGCCAGGTGAAGGCATAACAGTATCTGTCGTTCCACCTGTCGGATATAAACAGACCGAAGAGCAGCGAATCCAGCTAGTCTTAGGACGCAATACGCTATTCTTTAACCTCGTACGCCTGGATCAGGCGGTTACAGAGATGCATATGAATTACCAGGCATCAGTCTTGCAGGGCAATAAACGAATCCCGGTTATTGGTACTGAAGCCACCCTTATTGCCTCCGGTAAACCCGGTTTAAACCTGCAAGGCTTAGTTACCGTTCAAAAACGTAAAGACGGTGCTGTCGAAACAATGCAGAAACAAGTAGACATGACGGAAACATCCAGCGGCAATTATAGAGGTTCCTTTACAGTCGAAGATGGGATAATCGGCTTAGATGCTGTCACGCCAGTTGCAGATGGACAGCAAGCGAAGTCATCATTCCCGATCGATGTACCAGTCGCAGGTCGTATCCAGGTTCATCTGGCATATCCCGAAGGGGACGAATGGGAGAAAGTCTTCGAGCAGGCTGGCGTTACGCTGGTTAATACTGAATGGAAGACTAACTATTCCAGCCGACAGGGTGTAGTGATTGGCAAGCAGACTTATACGTTTGACGTCCCTTACGAGCGTGTTCCATACCAGGTTGTTATTCGATCATCCAACCCTAACGTTGTGCCGTACGAGCAAGTTGTGCCTGCGGTCCGGTATGCCGAAACGAAAGAAATCACCTTAAAACCAAGGTATCGGGTACAGCTGTCCGGGGCTATTCATGGTGAGGATGGCAAGAGTACCGAAGCTTCTTATGAATTGCTGGATGGGAATGGAATTGTCCAAGCGAAAGGGAAATCCCACGGACGTTATGCCATCCGGTTCGACACGTATTACGGAGAGCAGTACCGGTTAGTTCTGACACCGAGTGATCCAGTATTCACGAAGCTGGAAATCCCGGTCACGGCAGATGCGCTCGAGCAGAACGAGCCGGCCATCATAAACAAGAAGAAGCATTTTGTCATTCAGGGAATTGTGCGAGGTGTCGATGGGAAAGCGGTGGAGGGCGCAGCCATAACCGCTGCTTATGAGGGAACAAACAAGGTGTTTCAGACGGTTTCGGATTCGAATGGAAAGTACTCGCTCTCTGTTCCGCAGGGCACCTATAAGATACGGGCCTCCAGCCATCGAACGAATGGCAAACTATCGAAAGTCCTTCGTGTCCTTATAAAAGATTCGCCAAGCGCCGATACCGACTTGCAGCTATACGATCATGCCCTTATAGACGTAGGTTTATATACCAAGCAAGCAGACGGGGCATGGCAAGGACCACTGGAAGTCGATAGACGGGTTGGGTGGGGGTTCTCACTTCAGACCTCTCATCAAATAGTCAGCTATGGACCACCCATGAGAGTAGCTGCTGTTGCGGGTGACACTTTCAACATATGTGCTGACGGGTATCGGGCACAGCTGCCGAAGGTCTGCAAGGAAGTGGTAATAGGCGAAGATAATAAGGCGAGCGTTGAGCTTAGGCTGGAGGGCTTTGGAACAAAGGTCTATGCAGATTTCAAGCAAGCGGACGGATCAAAGCCAGCTTACGTCAATGTTCAGATGTTCCGGTACGAGGGGACAGACTTGATTTTTCACAAGGCAACCGTTAAGAAGACGGACAATAACATTCATGAAATCATACTTTCTCAGCCAGGCCGTTACCGACTTGAAGCTAAAGCTAACGGCGGGTCAACGGCCAGCCTAGAATTTGAGGCGTCAGCCGGCCTGCCTGTGGATTTAGGAATCATCGAGCTGCATCCTCCCGGGCGGTTTGGCGGCATGCTTGGTAACAGCTTCTCAACTACGAATGATATTGCGATCAAGAACGGAAAAATTACTGCCCAGCTCATGTATCGTAATACCTGGGCAGAAGTCGAGGATGCGGAGTTTATCATACAGATTCCCGGATCTGTAAGCTATCGGTCAGGAACTCTGATCGTTAACGGCAAGCCGCATGATGCCGCTGCTGTTGACGGGCAGCTCATTATTCCGGTGGGTTCAATTAAAGCTTCTGCGGAAGGCAGTATTCGCTTCACTCTACAGGTAGGTGACGAATTAATACAAAGCCGTATTACACTGCCGGCTTCCGTGCGATATACTGCCGAGGGGAAGACACATGAGGAATCAATAGGCATCGCGATTGTTCAGGTTGCACAAGCAACACTAAGGGTACCAGAGACAATTGTCTCCCCTGACTTCCGTGTAAGCGGCGTGGCTCCCGGCAACTCAACGGTAACCATTTATGACGGCAGTGTTCTAATCGGTACTGCGCCTGTTTCTCCGGAAGGCACTTGGCAGGCGAATGTGACACTGGCAGATCCATCGCGTTATCGCCATTCTATACGTACTCAGGTAGAAGTTCAGGGGGTCACACAAGCCGGGGAAGAGGCAATTATTACGTATGATCCGAACGATCCGGGACTCGAAGAGGTGTCGATGCGGCAGCCTGACGGAAGGGGGCACACCTTTAAAACGGCTAACGGAGTTGCTGTGTTTCCATTCGTTTTTGTTCCCGGCAAGCCCATACTCTATGAACTGACATTCCGGGATCCGGCGCGTATTTCGAATGTGGAAGTATGGACGGGAGAGACTATGGCAGAAGCGCAGCTTGTAGATGGCATTTTTAAGGCGGCTGTAACCTTGAAATCAGATCCCGGTCCGATAGTAGTAACGTATCAGAAGAAATCAGATCCGGCCGAACTGCCGCAGCAGTATACCGAGCAGGAACTCCGAGATACAATGCCGCATCTGCTGCGGGACTTAGAAGTGCTGTCGGTTATTAAGGAGCCAGGACAGAGCAACTCGTTTACTTCCAAAATAAAGCTGACGGAAGACCTGGATTTGGAAGTAACGGTGAGGAGCAGACCCGTGGCAAGCTATACACCGACCTCTCAGGATTTAAGTCAGGCTGCAGAGTCAGGGATACCGCTGTATGGCATATCGATCTCTAAATCCATCAGTGATTCGAAAGCTACAGCTATTATGAAAGGATTTCTGCCGGAGCAGTCCCCTTCTGGGGCCAAAGCGAGGAGGAAGGCGGGAGGAGTAGCCGGGAATGCTTTTGAAATTATTGTAGATCTGGGAAGCAAAGGCGCCGCCTTGTATGATCTGCACAATACTGTCGAAAGCGTGGCCAATCCGGAGGCATTGAACAGAGCTAATCGTGCCTATGCCAAAGCACTTAAGATCTGCGATGAAAGAGCACGCGATTACTATACGAGGTGGGCAGAGCAAATACAGCTGGACATTGCATTCTCGGAGGTCATTAAGAACGGTCTTAATTGGGTTGGTGCAACTCAATTATCCGGAGCCCCGGGATTGCTCTTCTGGGCGGAGTCCACATGGGCTGGAAAGGTACTGGATAATATTGTTAACAAGGAATTAGATGAAATTGAGCATTACTTGAAACAATTTTGGGAGTGTGAACCGCCAAAGGTCAAGCCGGCGAAACCCCCAGTGGCTAAACCGGGCTTCATCATTGATCCGAGCGGATATGTCTACGAGGGTATGGCGACAAACCGGATTGAAGGCGTTCTTGCTACCGCTCTGCAGTGGAATCCGGATAAGAAGGCATGGGAACAGTGGGATTCGGAGTGGTATGAGCAGCAGAACCCGCTCCTGACAGATCCGGAGGGCAGGTATGCGTGGGATGTGCCTGCGGGACGCTGGAAAGTAAAATTTGAGAAACATGGTTATAAGACAGCCTACAGTGATGACCTGGATGTTCCGCCACCACAGCTCGAAATCAACATCCCCATGACATCACTGGAAGCTCCAGAGGTGAGCAGCATTATGGCTGTTCCCGGCGGGTCCGGCATAATGGTTCACTTCACGAAGCCGGTACTGGCTGACTCATTGACGGATTCTTCTATCCTCATCTCCAAGGATGGAATTTACGCAGATGGAATCATTCAACCGGTTGAGGCTGAAGCTGGAGCCGAGGGGGAAATGTTGACCATGACGGCAGAGTTTAAACCTGCTTCACCCCTTGCGGCAGGGGACACTTACTCGGTATTGACCACATCTTCAATTGTCAGTTATGCAGGAGTACCCTTACTGGAAGCTGCTCCGGTAACCGTTCGGATTGAAGAAATAGACAGCAAACCGCCTTCTAATATTTCTGGGTTGGAAGGCGGGCTGGCCCAGCAGACTGCGTCCTTCATGTGGAATAATCCTGCCGATCACGACTTTGCAGGTACACTCCTGCGATGGAAGGAAGCTGGAGCAGCTAATTTCAGTGATCCGGTAAGGGTAGCGAAGGATCGGCAGTGGGCTGTAATTGAAGGCTTGGACGATAGGAAAAGCTATGAATTTGTGATCGCCTCGGTTGACCAGTATGGCAATGAAGCTACTGGCGTTAGCTGGGCTTGGGTCCCCAGAGACCGCTCCATTGACAGAAAAGCACCTTCAGCCGTGACTCGTCTACAAGCAGTCGAGACTCAAGCGGGCAAGCTTAATGTAACCTGGACGAATCCCTACGACCCTGACCTGGATAAATTACGTGTGCACTGGTCAAGGGCAGGTCATGAAGATGACAGCGACCGTCATGAACTGGATGGTTCCAGTACATCTTATGAGGTAGGCAATCTATTGCCAGACTCCAGCTATACGATTAGCGTGACAGCGATTGATAAGCATGGAAACGAGTCTGTCACGTCTTTCATTACGGTTAAGACAAGAACCGGCAGTTCCGGACCCGGAGGTCCGCCAACAGGCGGAGAGGGCGGGAGCCCAGGTCCTGAACCGCAAGAACCAGATGATGGAGTAGATAATCCCGGCGGTGAAGCCGGTCGTTGGTCTGTCCCCGTAAGAGGCGGGAGTTTCACAGCATTTGACAATAGTCTGGGGATTAAGGTTAAGGCGGGAGTCTTACAACAGACGGCAACGATCGATTATGCACGGACTGATAGGTCTACGGGCAATCTAAGCGGCGGGTATGTTAAGCTGTCACCGACCTACCGCGTGAGCTCGGATCAGTCTATCCCTGCTCAACCGATTGAGTTGTCAGTACAGTTTATCACCGATCTGGCGAAGGGCATGGATATTCGAAGGTTTGGAATCTATAAGAAAGAGGCAGAGGCTGGTTGGTCCTATGTCGGAGGTTTATCCGATTCACCTAATGATACTGTACATGCCAGGTTAACGTCATGGGGAGAATACGCAGTGCTCCTCTATGACCGCCAGTATCAGGATATGAAGAAGCATTGGGCGCGCGCCGAAGTTGATATTTTGAGCAGCCGCCATATTGTCAGCGGATTCTCCTCCACCTTGTTCAAGCCTAATCGGCATGTGACCCGTGCCGAAATGGTTAAACTGCTTGTCGTGGTCCTGAGACAGCAGCGGACAGGAACAGACGCTGGCCTGGAGGGCATGTCTTTCCGTGATGTACCGCCAGACGCTTGGTACGCCCCCTATGTCGACGAAGCTGTGACTTACGGTCTAATCAAAGGATCTGGCGGGCGGTTCAGACCCCATGACAAGGTTACACGTCAAGAGATGGTTGTGATGCTCTACCGGCTGGCTGGGCAAGTGGGTTTCCAGGTATCCGCCAAGCAGGATGGTTCTGTACTTGAAGGCTTCCAAGACGCAAAGGATATTCCGAACTGGGCAGAAGCGGCCGTACAGCAATCGATTCAGTCGGGATGGCTGCAAGGTACGAAGGACAGGAAGCTTGGTCTCTTCCGAACGTCGACTCGCGCCGAGGCATCCGTTATGCTGCTGCGGGTTATGGATAGTCTTGGACTGATTCAACGAAAGTGACTAGATGACACAAGGTGGAAGTTTTAAAGGACAGGGAATGAACTTCGGTTCTCAGCCCTGTCCTTCTTTTATTGCCATGTTTCCTGGTTCTATTTCCCCAGTTTTCGGGAAGGAGTCTCTGTGAAAGGGGAGCTGTGTTTCGTTACCATTAAGTAAGAAAGACTACAAAAAAACCATATGGAGGAGTAAAATGAGAAAGAAAAGCGAAATGGTATGGGGTGTCATTTTCCGTTTATTTGTAGTGGTGTTTGCGGCAGCGAGTCTGATAATGCTTCAAGGTCTATCGGAAGGCTTGGAGCCTTGGGTGCAATCTTTCCTAGCTACTTCACCTCTTCCGGATGAGCTGAGATTTCATGCCGCTTCACACGGGGCATTAATAGGCATTTTGTTCAGCTTCAGTCTGCTGGCTATGCTGCGAGACCCACTTTCCAAGCCTGTTCTGCTGCAGTTTTATATAGTAGGCCATTTGATATTCCTGGCTGTACTTGCTGTCACAGATCCGGTGCTGGCCAAGCAGACGTTCTTTGTGTTTATTATGTTTGCCATTGTATTGGCTACTCTGTATGCCACGTATCCGAATCGACGAGAAATCTGGCGTTCAACAGAGCCGCGTGTTGTTAACCGAACGCTTCTGCTGCTCACTGGCGGCGTTCTGCTTGCACTTCTGCCTGTAATTATTGGCGGCATTTCAGGGCAATTACAAGATCCGGAGCAGCAGTTTCGCTGGGGAGAAGGCTCTGCACTTGCCATTACGCTTGTGTACGCTGCATATCTGACAGCAACAGCCAGAACAGGGACCCGGACACTTGGCGTTATTCAAGGCCTAACTTATGTGTACATGGGAGCTGCATCGCTCACACTCCCGCAGTATCCAGGCAGCTGGGGACTGTGGGGGGGAACGGCGGCCATTATCTTTGGCATTTTGTACCCCGTTATCGTGTTTAGAGAGCATGCTCGGCATTCCTTGCAATTGGAGCAGGTACGAGCCGGATAGGAGCAGCTGATGAATGCAGCACATGGTTGGAAAGTTCATACTCAAATACCCGAAGGCCGCCATCTCCCGAGGTGGTGGTCTGCCTTCCGTCTAGGAGCACTGATTATCTGTGCAGTTTATACGTTTCTTTTTCTCGGGAAGATCCCTTCCTACTTTGTATATATGCGGGACAGCTGCCTGCAAACCAGTTGTAGTAAAAGCGTGCTGACTCCCTTGCCTGCGGAGATAATCGCCCACTATGGACTTTCCGCAAGTTCATTTGCAGGCTTCCATACGACGGTTCTGCTCGTCCTATTCAGCGTTTATCTATCCGTCGCTGTACTGATAATTCGGAAGCGGCCAGCGGAGCCTTTATCGTGGATAGCCGGTATGGCGCTCATATCCTTCCATACCAGCAGCTTTATATGGACTCAGTGGGAAAGTCTTTCGCTGTTGACAAGTATACTCGGGGATCTCTCCAGTATAACCTTTGTTCTCTTTCTGCTGCTGTTTCCTAACGGAAGGGTCGTTGACAGGAGAATTTTTTGGTTTGCAGTCATTATAGTCACGGTCCGGAATGTGTCATGGTATTTTCCCGAAGAGCCATGGGGTGCGGCAAGATGGCCAATTGGAATAACTCTATTGTGGATGCTTGTCTTATATGGTTCAATTGCATGGTACCAGCTCTCCCACTACCGCAACCATGCTGATGCAATAGAGAAGCAGCAGACCAAATGGGTATTATTTGGTTTCCTCTTCTCCATTGTGGGTCTGGTCCTTGTATCTGCGCTCCCCGTATTCTTTGATACTGAATTCTATCAGACACCACAATCTCCTGGAATGTTTGTGCTTGATATGGCGGTACAGCTTCTTATGCTGCCTATACCTGTAACCCTCTGTATTTCCTTGCTTAGGAAACGTCTTTGGGATATTGATCCGATCATGAAACGTACCATATTGTATGGCTGTCTGAGCACAGCAATTATTGCGCTGTATTCATTTACGGTATGGTATTTGTCCGTCATTTTTCAGACCGGTCCTAATAAGCTGTTCTCAATCGCCGGTGCTGCACTGGTCGCTGTCCTGTTCGCGCCGCTTAAAGAGCGGCTGCAGAAGCTTGTTAATCGAATGATATATGGCGTACATAATGATCCGTTCCTTGTTCTTGACCAGCTGAGTACACGGCTAAGAGAACCTTCTTCCCCTGAAGCTGTTCTTGATATTGTGGTACGTACCGTCAGAGACTCGCTTCGTTTACCTTATGCTGCGATCCAGCTGAATCATCATGGAGCACAGCTGCTTGCTGCGTCATCCGGGGTGGAACGGGAAGACAAGACGTCTATCCCCTTGATTGTATCCGGTTATCATATAGGATCGTTGCATGTATGCAGCCGTTCGGCCGGTGAGGGATTTAGTGAAGCAGATTGGAAGCTGCTTCATTCGCTAGCGAGGCAGGCCAGCACGGTTGTGCAGAGTGTAAAGCAGGCAATGGACATTCAGCTGCTGGCAGAAGATCTGCAGGAAACGCGTGAGAAGTTGATATTCGCCAGGGAAGAAGAGCGCCGTACCATCCGCAAGAATCTTCATGATGATATCGCTCCCAGGCTGGCCGCTATGCGGCTGACGTCCTCGTTAGTTGTGGATTGGATCCGTAAGGATCCCGATAGAGCGGCTCAAATTATGAACCGGTTCAAACAGGATATCGGGGATACAGTAGACGAGATTAGAGGAATCGTCTATGATTTGCGTCCACAGGCTCTAGATGAATTGGGATTACGAGGAGCCATACAGCAGCGGATTGAACAAATTCAGCATATTCATCAGGTGAGAAATGTCCTTCTTGATGCTCCGCTGGAAGTCGAGCTGAAGATCCCGGAATACCTCCCTATATTACCTGCAGCTGTGGAAGTAGGCGCCTATCGTATTGTAACAGAAGCCCTGTTAAATGTGGCCAAGCATGCCAAGGCGGATTATTGCTTGATTCACATTACACTGGAAGAAGAAGGAGATTGTTTGTGTCTTGAGGTGGCTGATAACGGCGTCGGGCTAACCGGAAGCCAGCCCTCGACGGAGGCCAAGAGTGGTCTTGGTTTACTGTCTATCCGCGAACGTGCGGAAGAGCTCGGCGGCAGTTGCAGAATCTCGCAGCCAGAGTCCGGCGGCTCTCATATCTATGCGAGGCTGCCGCTGCGAACGGGTACAGATACAGGGAGGGGACAATAACATGCTTCGTATTATGCTTGCTGATGATCATCCTATGTTTAGAGAAGGGGTAAGGAGCGTGCTCGATAGCGCTGAAGGAATGACATTGGTTGGAGAGGCCTCCAACGGTGATGAGGTTGTTCGTTTGGCATTGGAGCTGCAGCCCGACGTTGTGCTGATGGACATCCGGATGCCTGGCTTAAACGGTATCGAAGCAACGACGAGAATCAAGGCATCCAATCCAGCCATTCATGTCCTTATTCTAACCATGTTCAGAGATGACGCTTCTGTTATTACGGCAATGAAAGCCGGTGCAAGGGGATATATCCTGAAAGATTCGGAGCGGGAGGATATCATACGCGCCATTTGGGCGGTTGCCTCAGGGGAAGCGATTTTCAGTGGAGATGTAGCAGCGAGAATGATTGACTATGCCACCAGACCTGTTAGCAGGCTGGATGCTTTCTCCGATTTAACCTACCGCGAAAAGGAAGTTCTGGGCTTGGTTGTTGAGGGGTGTTCCAATTCAGATATTTCTAAACGTCTGGAATTGAGTCCCAAGACGGTCTCCAACTATTTAACTAACATCTATAATAAGCTGCAAGTTGCAGACCGGGCCGAAGCCATTGCCAAGGTAAAAGAGATGGAGGTATAGCTGCATACTCCTAAGATTCCCGGCCGATTTTCCCGTAATGCCAGGATATCTTCCCTACCGGACGGGAAGTCCCTCTCCTTATGATATGAGGGGAGACACCTGAAGATGAAGACTGCGCTGCCGTCTCCCTAGTATATTATGAAAGGACGGTTGGCAATGTCTGTGGAACTGGATAGGAGACTTGATCCGTATCCCTGGTACGCCCAAATGTTTGAGATGAACACACCCGTTTTTAGCCCCGAATTGGGAGCTTATCTCGTATTTCGGGCAGATGATGTACGGAAGGTCATGGCGGATTATCAGACTTTCTCATCAACTGTGTTTAATGGTTTATCTTCCGATCTGCCCTTTGAGAATCAGCTTACAGGGATGGATCCCCCTCGGCACACACAGCTTCGCGCCCTCGCAACGCATGCTTTTACTCCAAAGGCTGTACAGGAGTTGGAACCGCGCATACAGGCTATTGTGGACAGATATCTTGATCGTATGCTGGAGCAGCAGCCTGTTGATTTTGTGAAGGAGTTCGCAATTCCATTCCCCATCACTGTTATTGCCGAACTGCTTGGGATTCCTGAAGAGGACCGCGGGCAGTTTAAGTACTGGTCGGACATCATGGTGGAAATCTCGGAGCGCTTGTTAACTGGCAAGACTGAAACACTGCCACAGCATGCCTCCGCATATAATGACATGATGAATTATTTTGTAAGGCTCCTTACAGAAAGAAGAAAGCATCCCCAACAAGATTTGCTTTCTCGTCTAGCTGCTGCAGAAGTCGATGGACAGCGGCTCTCGGATACGGAAGCCAGCAATTTATGCTCTCTCTTGCTGGTAGCCGGCAATGAGACCACTACCAATCTGTTGACCAACGCTGTCCGAACCTTCGCTGAATTTCCGGAGCAGTGGGATCTGCTTATCCACAACCCGTCCTTAGTACCACAGGCTGTCGAGGAAGTGATGCGATACCGCTCCTCTGTTCAAATGATGTTTCGTGTGACAACTAGAGAAGCGCAGATCGGGGATCTTCGCATGAAATCGGGAGAACGGGTTATCGTTTTCCTGGGCGCAGCGAACCGGGACCCAGCGAAATACAGCCATCCCGACGTCTTTGATATTACCCGTCAGCCGGGAGCCCATCTAACCTTCGGACATGGCATTCATTTCTGTCTAGGAGCTCCGCTTGCCCGTATGGAAATGACATTGGCACTTAAAACAATTGCGCAGAGGGTTGCCCAGTTTAATATCCCCCTAGGCTATGAACTGGAACCGCTGCCTAGCTTTAACCTGCTGGGTCTAAAGCATCTTCCGGTTCATCTTGTACTTAGACAGTCTAGTTCCGTCCAATAACCCATTATTAGCAGGAGAGCAGAACCGCTCGTCAGAGGCGAGGGTTCTGCTCTTTAATTTGTACCTCAACCGCGAACCAGCGTTTTCTGTTGTCCATTTATACGTGCATGGCAGCTTGTAATTTTCATTGCCAACAGTGAAGTGTGAGTGCTATGATAATATCCGGTTTGCCATTTTTTGCACTGTACATAGATAGGAGAGGGAAGTACCCATGAAGCCAGCGCAACAAGGCTTTGGCATGTTTACTTTTGTTACACTAATTCTGGTAGTCATTGTCGCCGGGGCCAGCCAAGGTCTCCTTCTTCCACTGTTGTCTATCTGGCTGGAGCAGAGAGGTGTATCCGCCCAGGTTAATGCCCTTAATTCAGCAGCATTGTACCTTGGTGTCTTCGGTACTATGTTCGTTATTGAGCGCCCAGTTAGGAAATACGGATTCCAGCCGGTCATACTTACAGGTATTGTTATGGTTATTGCGGCAACTATATCGTTCACATTTACCCAGAGCCTTGCTGTTTGGTTTATGCTGAGGCTCATTGTAGGGATAGGGGATAGCGCCCTTCATTATGCATCACAGCTCTGGATTGTATCCAATGCTCCAGCGGATCGCCGTGGTAGATATATCTCCTTATACGGCATGGCGTACGGGGTAGGCTTCTCTATTGGGCCTCTTGCTATCAAGCTAACCCGCTACGGAGATATCATACCTATTATAACGATGAATGTGCTGTTTATCGCCGTTCTCATCATGGTGCTGCGATTACGCAATGAACAGCCTCCGGAGGCTGATGGAGCAAGAGGCAGCAATACAGCTAAACCAGAGAATCGTTTTCTTCGAGTTTATCGCTTAGCGTGGTTCCCTCTAATTCCAGCGTTTCTCTATGGATACATGGAAGCTTCAATGAATGGCAACTTTCCGATTTACGGTCTGCGAATGGGCATAACCTCTGACGAGATCGCTTACCTGCTGCCTTTGATCGGTTTTGGCAGTTTAATCCTACAGCTTCCGCTTGGTGTTTGGAGTGACAGAATCGGCAGGAAACCGATACTTATGCTGTGCGGTATAGCAGGGGCAGCCGCCTTCCTTGCTGTTCCGCTTGCGGGTTCGAACAGCTGGGGAATAGGGGCCTTGTTCTTGGTGGCGGGCGGATCGATAGGGTCTTTCTATTCGCTAGGACTAGCGTACGCCGCCGATCTTCTTCCGAGAGCAATACTGCCCACGGCCAATGTTATTGCGTCTATACACTTTTCCATTGCCAGTTTAATCGGTCCGAATGCAGGCGGTTGGCTGATTCAGCATGTTTCTCTTCCCAGCTTGTTCTATATTATGGGGAGCGTATATATCTTATTCGCTGCTTCCGGGTTACGGTATCGGGGGCAAAAGGAAGACATTGTTACGGAATAATTAATAGAATATAGGTGGGCCTTTATAACGTATCCAGTAGTCAAGTTGAGTTGATGAAGGCGATAACTTAATGAAGACGAAGACAGCGTTTCGACGCTGTCTTTTATTATTTTCATAGCAATGATTGACAATAACGATATATCGTAATATTATGGCGATATATCGTTAACGATATATTTTCTGTTGCAGTTTAAATTAAGGAGTGAAATACATGAGATTTTATGATCAACATATGCGAATCGACAGACAGTTCGAATCCCGGGGTTTCCATAGGGGAAGCGGCGGCCAAGAACGATTCGCTAGACATCGTCATGGCGGCTGGCAGGGCGGCCGGGGTGGCCGGGGAGAAGGCAAGCGCAGGTTCTTCGAGCGCGGCGAGTTTAAATTTGCGCTGCTGGAGCTGCTGGCTGCAGAGCCCATGCACGGATACCAGCTGATTAAGGCTATGGAAGAGAAGACTGGCGGTTTATATACACCTAGCGCCGGGTCCGTGTACCCTAATCTGCAGCTGCTGGAAGAAATGAGCCTGATCAGCAGCGAGGAAGCGGAAGGCAAGAAGCTGTACCGGATTACCGATGAAGGAATCGCACATCTCAGTGAACGCAGAGAGCAGGAAGCAGAGCGTCCGGATGAGCGTTGGGACCGCCATCGGAAGCATCACCGGCCGCATGGCGGCAAGCACGGTAGACGCGAACTGCACGGCTTGATGCAGGAGTGGTCTGAGGTTGTTTATCTGCTGGCAGGTGCGGCGTGTGAAGCACAAGCGGACCCCTCATCCAAGCAAGCGAAGGATTTTCAGGAGTTAATGGCAGATCTGCAGACCAAGCTGGAGACAATGCTCGCTCCCGGCAAAGGGGACCCGGCTGAATCGCCAGCTGAAGCGGACGAATAAGGGAGTGGAAGAGATGCCCGAACAGGAACTAAACCGGCGTCACAGGGATAACAAAATCCCCATGTTGAATACGAATCACATCAACCGCAAATGGCTTAATCTCCCTTACGGTACCCATTTACCAGCGCAGCAGCTCGATATCTATCTGCCGGAAAGCGGTGACGGTCCATTCCCGGTTATCATGGCGATTCACGGCGGGGCTTTCAAGGGCGGTGACAAGGCTGATGTCCAGTTGAAGCCGATGCTGGAAGGTCTTAGCAGACAATACGCAGTTGTCTCGATTAATTACCGTCTGAGTGGTGAAGCGATTTTCCCGGCACAGATTCACGATATCAAAGCCGCTATTCGCTGGGTGAAAGCTAGTGGGACGAATTACCGGCTGGATGGAGAGAAAATCGCCCTTTGGGGCGGCTCTGCGGGCGGTCATCTGGCAGCTCTGGCGGGGACTTCTGCACATATAACGGAGCTGGAAGACGCAGCTGCCGGCAGCTTCGAGCATTCCTGCCATGTGCAGGCGGTGGTGGACTGGTTTGGCCCTACCGACTTCCTGACGATGGATGAACTCTTCGCTGAGAGTGATGTCGAACCGGCGCTGGTACATCTTGCTGCTGATTCACCGGAGTCCCTTCTCATCGGAAATAAGATTACAGAGGAGCCGGAGAAAGTCAGAGCAGCCAATCCGGAAACCTATATCTCCAGGCATACCCCGCCGTTCTTCATCCAGCACGGTACCCGGGACGCGATAATCCCCGCCATGCAGTCTGTTATTTTGTATGAGAAGCTTAAGAAGGCTATTGGGGAAGACGATGTTCAGCTTGAACTGCTTGAAGGAGCAGGTCACAGCGGACCAGAGTTTGAGACGGAAGATAATATCTGTAAAGTACTGGATTTTATCGACATGCATCTGAAGCGTATCCGCCAATAACCGTTGGTCATCTAATAGGAGGAATTTCGATGTTAATTCAAACCAGAACGATTGTAGTGCAAAAAGGCAAGACCGATTTAGTCCTTGAACGTTTCAAGCAGGATGGTCCAATGGATGCGATGGAAGGCCTTATTGATAAGACGATCATGGTAAACCGCAAGAAGCAGGAGGATCAGGAGGAAGTCGTTATTATGAATCGCTGGAGATCGGTCGAAGACTGGAAGAACTGGGAGAAGAGTGATGTACATATTCAAGGCCACCGCCAGAACAATGGCAAACCAAAGCCTGAACACATCATCAGCGTTTCCGTAAATATGTATGAAGTAAAGGCAGTGAAAGAAATCGCAAGCAGGCAGTAGCTCGATCGACCGAGAGCCTGGAGCCGTCCTTCATGGAGGTTCCAGGCTCTCTTTTCCATTGCACCGATTGGCAAACCTGATAAAGTGTCTCTTGAAGCTTTTTTATGAGGAAATGGCGAGATGACTATCGGCATAACATATTTGGTTTCTTCCATTATGCTTCGCTTGATAGAGGGCACGATCCGCCCGTTCATAAATGTCCTGATGCGTTGTGCAGTCTTTGGAATAGAAGCAGATGCCTACGGAAACCGTCAGACGAAGGGAGAGGTCCTCACGATCTGCTGCAAATACATGACTGCGGACGTTTTCCTGAAATTGTTCAGCAGCTCTTGTTACCTCTGTGGCATCCCGATGAGGAATAAGAACGGAAAACTCTTCTCCTCCGTTGCGGCAAACGATATCGTGACGTCCTGAGAAAGCGTTCTTCAGAAGTCCGGCCATCTCCTTCAACACCTGGTCTCCAACCGGATGCCCGTAGGTATCATTGATGTGCTTGAAATGATCGACGTCCATGATGAGAAGGGCGAAATTACTCTTGCCGCGCTTCGCTTCTGCGAAGAGCCGTTCGGAGGCCATTGCATAATAACCGGCGTTGTAGGCGCCCGTTAAACTGTCCTTCGTAGCCAGTTGTTCGAGCTGCTTCTTGGACTGATATGCCCTGTGCATATAGTCTACATAATAGTAGATTAGGGCGCCGCTAATAATTTCAATTGAACAACGAATCAGGCTCGTAGTTAGCGTATCTCCTAACATCAAGTACAGCTTTATCTGGAATAAAATATTGAGGCACAGCCATATCTGCCAGTTCTTCAATGGCAGAAACCGAAAAGCCAGCACAGCCACAATTCCAAATAAAATGATGAACAGATCGGGGTCTGCTAACATACCGCCAATAGACTGGAAACTGCTGATCTCTACTGGCCCGCCTGAAGGCATAATCATGTTAGGATCGTTAGCAGCCTGATCTTGGGACGGACGGCCAGGCTTCATAATGATTTGCCCGATCATTAGCGCGATGAACATACCGACTGGACCGCCATAGACAGCCGCCAGGATAAAGATGTTACTGCCAATGAAGATGGGCATTGAGCTGTCTGGAAGCGTTAACGGAAACCTCAGGCAGATATATTGAATAATGCCGAAGCCAATGCCAATGATAATCTGTCTGAGGAGCTTGGATGTGATGCGCTCTTTATAATGAAAGTACAATTGGAACAGTATAAACATGGTCATGAAGTTCAACGAGATTTGCTGAAAGAGCGCAGGAAACAAGTTCTTCACCTCATAGAACAGAGTTTTGTAAGTCATCTAATTCGACATTAAACGACAAAACCCTCTATGGGAAGCCTTCATGCAGAAAAGCCCCTTACGGGACCCAAGTCGAAATGGTACACGGCTGCGTTGGACAGTGGCGAGCTTATCGTAAATAGCTATTGTGGGTATAGACGACTCAGGAGATACGTAACCGATTTTGCCCAGGTAGGGATAGCCAATGTACATAAATAAGCCGTCTAGGACCAAATTAACGGACAGATACAGCCAGAATTGTCCGTAGGTAAATTTGAATACCCTGATCACCACGACGAGATATGCACCATGCCCCCATGGAACAGGAAGGATCCTGTCCCGCCCGAATAGACTGGACTTGGACTCATTCCACCAATTATAATGATAAGCTGCCTGGTATGTTATGGTATGGATAATCGTCATGAACAAGGCAACAGGCATATATCTGCGGATGGTATCCGGCTTTAACAACAGCAGGGAAGCCCAGGGCACAATAAGGAGAGACCAATTTATGCGAATAGCAAGCAGAAGGAGGAAATAAATTACATGATGAAAGCAATTATTCTTGAAAAACCGGGAACACCGGAAACGATGCGTCTGACAGATGTCGCCATCCCAGAGCCTGGACCAGGCAGCATTCGCGTTCGCGTCAAGGCCGCATCGCTTAATCCGGTCGACTATAAGGTTGCCTCAGGCGGCCATCCGAGTTGGAATTATCCGGTTATACCAGGTATTGATGCCGCAGGCACTGTCGATGCCGTCGGTGAAGGCGTTACCCGCTGGAAGGCTGGTGACCGTGTCGTCTTTCACGGCGATGTTGCGAAATCGGGAGCCTTCGCGGAATATGCCGTTACGACGGCACACACTGCGGCTGCTATACCGGAAGGCTTAACTTATGAAGCGGCAGCTGCTTTCCCGTGTGCCGGACTTACAGCTTATCAAGCGCTCGTACGCAAAATGGGGTTCGAGGCCGGACAGACTATCTTCATTCATGCAGGTGCAGGCGGTGTCGGCGGTTATGCGATACAGCTGGCCCGCACGTTAGGCGCTGGGCAGATCATGGCAAGTGCTTCACGCCATAATTTTGATTATGTGACTAATCTGGGTGCTGACGTTGTGATCGACTACAATACAGATAATGTCCATGAACGAATCATGGAGCTGACTAACGGCCGAGGTGTCGACTGCATCCTGAACACGGTCAATCGTGCGACTGCGCAGGCAGATTTGTCTGCACTGGCCTTTGGCGGGCAGCTCACTTGTATTGCGGGTTCGCCCGAGGTCGTTGCGGATTTTCAGCCAAGCTGGAAATCAATCACCCTGCACAAGCTGATGCTAGGTGGTGCTCATGCCTCTGGAGACATCCATGCACAGGAAGACTTGGCGCGGATGGCCGATGAATTTACGTCGCTCATGCTTGAGAAGCAAATCGACCCGATGATCAGCGAGACGATCAAGCTCGATGCGGTTCCCGCAGCACTGACACGTCTATCGCAGCGCCATGTGCGCGGCAAGATTGTTGTCGTGCTATGATCTGTTAAGCGTATAAACTCATTCACTAGCCCGTTTCTGCCGTGAAGGCGGAGGCGGGTTTTCTTGTACATAAGGGAAGTAAATAAAAGATACCGGAAGTAAAGAAGCTCCACTGTCAGCGGCAAGAGGGGCCCCTATATAATCGAAGAAAGAGGAGGAGTCAGCCATGAAGGGGACCATTAGGCAGTTCTACCGCAACATTCCGCTTCACCTTATGATCATTCCCGGCATCATTATTGTACTCATCTACAGTTATATTCCAATGGCGGGGCTGATCATTGCATTCCAGGACTTTTCCCCAATTGCGGGGTTCAGGAATATGACGTGGAACGGACTTGATAATTTCCGCTATCTGTTTGAGCTTCCCGGCTTCTATCAGGTCGTGTGGAACACCGTCTTCATATCCGTTATGAAAATAACCGCTGGCTTGACGGTACCCGTTATCGTCGCACTGCTGCTGAACGAGGTTCGCGGCATGCTGTTCAAACGAACGGTCCAGACCATCATCTATATGCCGCATTTCTTCTCCTGGGTTATCCTCGGGGGCATTATTGTCGATGTGCTGTCGCCGGGCGGAGGGATCGTCAACCTGTTCCTGAAATGGATTGGTGTTCAGCCGATTCAATTCCTGGCCAGCAACGACTGGTTTCCGTATATTCTCGTCATCACAGATCAATGGAAGGAATTCGGATTCGGAACGATCATCTATCTTGCCGCACTTACGAGCATCGACCGTTCGCTGTATGAGGCAGCAGTAATCGACGGGGCATCAAGATGGAGGCAGACCTGGCATATTACGCTACCGGGCATACGTCCCATCATGATTCTGATGCTGACACTGAGCCTCGGCAACGTGCTGAACGGCGGTTTCGACCAGGTGTTTAACCTGTATAACCCGCTCGTCTATGAATCGGGCGATATTCTGGATACGATGATTTACCGGATCGGCCTGCAGGATGCTCAGTATTCGGTGTCAACCGCACTTGGTCTCATTAAATCAATCGTATCGCTGATTCTGATCGGCGTCGGATATTTTCTCGCATACCGGGTTGCGAATTACCGGATTTTCTAATAGGGGGTGGCTCGCTTGCATCACATCTCGGCTTCATACCGCGTCTTCCTTACCATTAACTACGCTGTACTGACCATACTGGCGCTGCTCTGTCTGTTTCCAATCGTTAACCTGCTTGCGATATCGTTCAGCTCCAGCAGCGCGGTCAGCTCAGGCAGCGTAACCTTCTGGCCCGTGGATTTCACCTTGTCATCCTATACCTACATCCTGGAGAATAACCAGTTCCTAGGTTCCTTCGGAACAAGTATGCTGCGGGTTGTACTTGGCCTGTCGGTTAATCTGATCCTTACGATACTGGTGGCATACCCGCTCTCGAAGGAGGCGTCCACATTCCGCTCCCGGACGGTGTATGCCTGGTTCTTCGTCTTCACGATGCTGTTCAGCGGCGGTCTGATCCCCGGATATCTGGTCGTGAAGGAAACCGGGATACTGGACTCGATCTGGGCGCTTATCCTGCCAGGAGCGGTACCGGTATTCAACGTGCTGCTCATGCTGAACTTCTTCCGCGGCCTGCCGCGGGAGCTTGAAGAAGCAGCCTGGATGGATGGCGCTGGGCATCTGCGTACGCTGTGGAGTGTGTATTTGCCCGTATCGCTGCCGAGTATCGCGACCGTTACGCTGTTCACAGTCGTTGGCCATTGGAATGCATGGTTTGACGGGATGATCTATATGAAGAGCCCGGATGAATATCCGCTGGCAACGTACCTGCAGTCCATGCTTCAGCAGATGTCGCTGCAGACCGCCACAGTCTCGCTGGAACAGGCGGAGCTGCTCACACAGGTATCGAACCGCACGACGCAGGCGTCACAAATCTTCTTGTCTGTCCTGCCCATACTGGCGGTATATCCATTCCTTCAGCGGTATTTCGTGCATGGGCTGGTCGTAGGAAGCGTTAAGGGTTAAACTGGATAGTACTACTTGAAGGAGCCGGGTGCGGCTCTTTTCTTGCTGCCAGAGAGGAGATACCTGCGTATGCTGGAACGTATTCAACAGATATGGATGCCGAGATCCATCGTCACCAAGCTGATGGCTGCTTTTGTGCTGGTTGTATTTCCATTGTGTGCCGCCGGCTTCATTATAACGAGCAGCAGCTCGAATCAGATGAAGACTGAGATCGAGCGGGCCAATGAATCGAAGCTTCACTTTTACTACAGCCACCTCGAATTTGAGCTGAACCGGATTACCTCGCTTGTGACGGAGTACTCGTTTGATGAAACGTTGTCCTCCTTTAGTGCCCGAACGCCTATTATGACTGCTTATGAAAAGCTTACACACTGAACCAGATTCACATCAAGCTGCGGCAGATGAAAGAGACAAGCCCGTATATCAGTGACGTGGTCTATTATGTGCCGGGAATCGGGAAGAAGGTTAGCGCAACTGGCGGTGTTTCGAATGTTCCTGCGAAAGAATGGCAGGGCCTGCTTGGAAGTATGGGAAACCTGCAGGGGGCGCTGTCCCGTTACAATGGCGAGCTGTATCTGCTTCGCAGCAATCCGTTCAATCTGGACCGAGTCACACCGCCTAACTTCCTGCTTGGAATAAGGCTGTCCTCCGAAGAATTAAGGGTAAGACTGCAGGAGTTTGCAGGCACGGGTGAAAGCGATATTGTGCTCGCATTCGGCAGCCGCAGCGATTATATGATCTCTACGTCCGATAGCGGGGAGACGCTGAAGGATTTTGAACAGATCCAGGATGGAAGGACACCCGAAGGAAGCGTCGAACGCCTGCGGAGCAGCGATTATTACTATTATTCGATCTATGACCATGACAATCACTTTCGGCTGACAGCAAGCATCCCTAATGATGTTGTCCTGAAGCCGATCCAGATTTATTCACAGTGGCTGATTCTGCTGCTGGTACTGTCACTGGTGGTCGTCATCCTATTCTCGCTGTGGACCTACCGGATGATTCACCGGCCGCTCGCCAGACTGGTAAGGGGGTTCAGTCGTGCGGAGCAGGGAGATACAGCCGTTCAAATTACGGATACCCGAAAGGATGAATTCGGCTATCTGTATGACCGGTTTAATGAAATGATGAAGCACCTTCATACGCTGATTGAGGAAAATTACGTTCAGCGCATACGGACAGGGGAAGCAGAGCTTAAGCATCTGCAGTCGCAGATCACCCCTCACTTTCTATACAACAGCCTGTTCAGCATCAAGCAGATGGCAGAGCTTGAGAACGTTGAGCTGATCAAGGAGTTCAGCGATTATCTCGGTCAATATTTCCGCTATATGACCCGGGATGCCGCCCAGGAGGCCTCGCTTGGCGAGGAGCTGGACCACGCGCTTGTCTATCTGGCTATACAGGAGATTCGCTTCGGGACACGAATGCGTTCGGAGATTGGAGAAATTCCGGTGGATTGCCGGTCAATTCGCGTTCCGCGTGTGCTGCTGCAGCCCATGATCGAGAATGTATTCGAGCACGGACTTGGGCAAAAAGCCGGCGGTGGTTTGCTGATGCTAACAGTCATACGTGATGAGCAGCGGCTTATTATCCGGATTGAGGATAATGGAGAAGACCTGACTGAGGAGAAGCTTAAGCTGCTGCGGGCACAGCTGGCATCGACGGATGGTGACAGAGGGGAAATTACAGGGATGATGAATGTACATCAGAGGCTGAGATTCAAATTCGGGCCGGGCTCCGGCCTGCAGGTTGAACGAAGCCCGCTTGGCGGACTATGTGTCCTGGTGACAATTCCGACCGGAGAGGGGAATGACCTATGAGACGTATGCTGATTGTCGATGATGAACCGCTCATCGCAGATGGTCTCTATACCTATTTTGCCAAGGCAGATATAGAGGATATGGAAATATTGAAGGTATACTCTGCCAAGCAGGCACTGGAATGGCTGGATACAGTAAAGGTTGATATTGTACTAAGTGATATCTGTATGCCCGGGATGGACGGTATGCAGCTGATCCAGGAAATTGTAGACCGCTGGCCGCGCTGCAAGGTCATTCTGCTGACCGGTCATAATGAATTTGAATATGCCCATCAGGCTATCCGAAACCCTTGTGTCGCTGACTATCTCCTCAAGACGGAAGGAATGGAGAAGATTCGTGAGACAGTGGAGCAAACACTTAAGCAGATTGCCAGGGAAAATGATTTCCGGTACCAGGCCGAGTGGTTTCAGGAGAAAATGCCAAAAGCCCTTCCGCAGCTTCAGAGGCAGCTGCTGCTAGATCTGCTGAAGCGCAGGGGAGCCAAGGCGTGGATGAACCTGCAGGAGGAATTTGATGCCATCCGGCTTCCGTTTCGCGCTGAGCTTGCCGTCCTGCCTATGCTGCTTCGCATAGAGGAATGGGGCAGCTATGAATCGCAATCCGATCAGCGGCTGCTGTGCTATGCGGCAGCCAACATTGCGGAGGAGCTGCTCGGCGATAAAGCAGCAGTCAAAGTCGCAGAACTGGACAGCCGCTCACTGGTCTGTTACATACAGCCGCATGCCGGACAGCTGCAGCAGCACGGGCTGGAGCAGGGCTGGGAGCGGACGATCCGTTTTGTCATGGGCACACTGGAATCGATTCAGCAGTCCTGCCGGGATTGTCTGCGGCTCTCCGTCTCTATCATAGCCGCGAATCAAGCTGTGCAGTGGGGCGGCCTGCAGCAATCGGTTAACCGGCTCGGACTAGCGGTATTTGATAGTCCGGGTTATGGAATGGAGAAGCTAATGCGCCTGGATATTACGGGGGAGACAGCGGGACTAAGCTTGCGCCAGGACAAGCTCGCCGCAGCCGAGCTTCTGCTGGAGCATATGAAGCAGCGGCTGCTGGAAGGCTCCGATGATTGGATGTGCTCCTTTCGCCAGTGGGTCGAGATTACAGGCGAAGGCGGACCGGATGATCCGTTCCTGCGGCTCAGACTGCTGCACGGCATAGCGGATATGAGCTTGCGCACAGTCCAGGAAGCAGGCTTGTCTGAAGAGGCTGGCAGAGAACACGATCTGGCGCCCATGCTGCATTTTAACATTCATACCCGCTGGTCCGACATCATCGCCTTCTACCGGGAAACCTGCCAGTGGATTGTCTTAAGGCGAAGGGACAGCTGCCGGCATGATGAATCTCATATTCTGATGAACATCCACCATTATATCAAGCAGCATCTTGATGGCGACTTGTCGCTTACCAGAATTGCGCAGGAGGTTTCGCTTAACCCCTCGTACTTATCGCGCTGGTACAAGAAGGTTACCGGCAGGGGCATTTCCGACTATATTCTGGAGCGCAGAGTAGAGAAGAGCAAAGAGCTGCTGCTCGGTACAACACTGCGTATGCAGGATATCTCCGGTCAGCTTGGATTCAGCGACCAGCATTACTTCTTCCGGTTCTTCAAGAAGGCTGTTGGCTGTACGCCTCAGGAGTACCGTGATCAGCGCAAGGGTGCAGCGGAGACCAAGATGTAAAGAGAAGATACCCGATGTAAACGTGTTCCACTCGATAGGCCAGTTCACTGCCCTTTACAATTGAAAGTGTAAATATTAAAGGAGGGTTATTCGCATGGTAAATAAGAGAAAGCGTCTTCCTGCATTACTGCTGACCGTCATCTTGTCTGTTTCGCTTGCTGCCTGCTCTTCGAACACCGGTAATCAAAACGGTAACGGCAGCACAGCTGCAGACACATCATCTGGCAATACGGCTTCGAGCGTGAATGAAGCTGCTGCTGAGCCGCTTGGCAAATATGAGCCGGCCATCACAGTGCGGACAACGATGTCTGAGACGGGCAAGGAAACGCTCGCTGAAGGCGATACGTATACCAACAATGTCTGGACACGAGGGTATGAGGAAGAGCTCGGCATCAAGATGAAATACGACTGGATCGTGCCTAGCGCCAACTACAATGACAAGATGAACGTTACACTTGCCAGCGGCGATCTGCCCGATATCCTGAAGGTAACTCCGGTGCAGTTCGAGCAGCTTCATCAGGCTGGCATGCTGGAGGATCTGACAGATGTGTACGAGAAATATGCGTCCGATCTGGTGAAGGAATTTTACAGTGCGGAAGACGGCGCTGCTCTGAAACCGGTTACGAAGGACGGTAAAATCTATGCGCTGGTGGACTATCCCGGGTCGCTTGATTCATCCGATATGATATGGATTCGCAAAGATTGGCTGGATAAGCTGGGACTTGAGGAGCCCAAATCGCTTCAGGACGTTATCGCTATTGCCGAAGCCTTTACCTTTGACGATCCGGATGGCAACGGCAAGCAGGATACGTATGGCATCTCCATGAACAAGGACCTTCCTATTAACAGCTTCCTGCTCGGCTATCATGGCTATCTGGAAACCTGGATCAAGGATGAAAATGGTCAAATCGTGAACGGCACGATTCAGCCTGAGGTGAAGCAGGGTCTCGCGGAGCTGCAGCGTCTGTACAAAGAGGGAGTTATTGACCCTGAGTTTGGCGTCAAGGATTTTAACAAGGCGATGGAGGAGCTGAACGCTGGCAAGGCGGGCATGTGGTTCGCGCCGCAGTGGGCACCATTCCAGGTTATGCAGATGGTCAAGAAGGATCCTAATGTGAACTGGTTACCGTATCCGGTGCAGTCCATCGACAGCGAGCCTGCCAAAACCCAGAATCACCTCGTACTGGGCGGAGTCTTCGCAGTCCGCAAAGGCTATGAGCATCCGGAAGCCCTGATCAAGCTGCTTAACTTCCAGGCAGAGAAGATGTTCGGCGAATCTGCAGAAGCCGAGCGTGCCAAGTATCTGAATGGTATGACCGGTCTTGGATTCCAGAACGCGGCGGTATTCAATCTGCCGGCGAACAAGAACGTGAAGGCAATGGAGGAAGTGGTTGAAGCACTGGAGACAGAGGACACATCCAAGCTGGGCCTTGAAGCCAAGCTGTTCTATGAGGATATTAAGGACTACCGCAGCGGCAATCTTGATAAATGGCATATGGAGCGCATCTTCGGACCAGTCAGCTCGCAGGCGGTCATCAAGCATTATCGCGACAACGATCTAATTGTAATGAATGAATTTATATACGCGCCTACCAAAACCATGAGCAGCAAATCAGCAACGCTGGAAAAGCTTCGTTTGGAGACATTCCTGAAGATTATCTATGGTGAGCTTCCGATCGATGCGTTCGATCAATTCGTGACGAATTGGAAGAAGCTTGGCGGAGAACAGATTACAGCTGAGGTCAATGAAGTGGTGCAAGCGAATTCATAATATTATAAAATGGAAGCAGCCCTCTCATATGGGTTGCTTCTTTTTAGTTCGGGCTGCAGGGAAGGAATGCTGATTCAATGGTCAAAGATAACCGCTTGATGGAAAGTGTCGCCCCTTTAACAGGTGAATATGAATTTGAGATTTGGGACCATACATCCGAACCGATGGAGGGGGATGTTATAGTCCCGTTTGCTTATGAGGAGTGGCTGTGCCGGGAAATCGGCAAGGGCAGCATAAATCAAGGCGTACACATATGGCGGCATAGACAAGGTGCTGTGCTTGGTCAGAGGGACTTCCGTCTGCCGCAGGCCGGAGCCGCAATGCGGGAGCTGGCTGACCAGGGCTGGTCTGTTGCGGTGCGCATATCCGGGGGCGCTTTCGTACCGCTTGATGAGGGCGTTGTTAACGTGTCGCTGCTGCTTCCGAATCCGGAAGGCAGGATGGAGCATTTGGCAGATTTCCAGCGGATGGTCCAGCTGCTGAAGAATACGCTCTTGGTCTGGGGCTTGCCGGCTGAAGCTGGAGAGATTAACGGCGCATACTGTCCCGGCGAGTATGACGTTGCTGTACGCGGCCGCAAATTCTGCGGCATCGCCCAGAGACGCCAGCTGCGTGCAAGTGCTGTACAGGCATTCATTAATGTTGAAGGCAGCGGGGAAAGGCTCGCGGGAATCGCTCAGAGGTTTTATGAAACTGCCAGCGGCGGCAGCTCTGAGCTGGACTACCCTAAGATCGAGCGAGCCAAGACAGCAAGCCTCAGCGAGCTCGCAGCCGACTCAGACATGACGGTTGGTGCCTTCGTACATGGGCTGAAGCAAAGGTTAATCACGCTGGGTGGTACGGTGTCTGCTCCGCCAGCTGCTCCCGAGAGCGAGCTGCAGACACTGGTGAGGAGCCTACGGGAGCGCTATGCAGCTGGAAGTGAATAGTGAATGTTAACGGCGTTGCCCAAGGTGAATGGGTAATGCCTTTTTGTTTTCCAAGTATATGCAATTAGGCCGAAAGAAGCTGATGTTGGACTGGATAGGACTGGCAAATAAGAGCCTGGGAACTATTGTAATCCCTAAAGGCCTATGATTAAATCTAGTATGCAGCTAAGATTATCAAAAATTGGACAAAAAGTGATAAATAGGCTCTCAGGAGGTGAATCTGCCGTAACAGCTTGTCTTATATCTTGATTCACTCTAGGAGGTATTTCATGCGTAAATTGTTGAAAGCAGGATTAGTGTTAGCCTTGGCATTCACTTTGGTGCTGCCAGCGGCAGCTTCTCCGGCCGTGGCCGCGGAAGCAGGACGTATCGTTGACCAGTACGGACAGTTGAAGATCGTCGGCAGCCAGCTAACAGACCAGTCTGGAAATCCCGTTCAATTGAAGGGTATGAGCTCTCATGGGCTGCAGTGGTTCGGCCACTATGTCAATAAGGACAGCATCCGCTGGCTGAGAGATGACTGGGGGATTACCGTATTTCGTGCGGCAATGTATACCTCGGAGAATGGATATATTTCCAATCCAGAGTCGATGAAGGCCAAGGTGAAGGAAGCGGTAGAGGCTGCCATTGACCTCGGTATATATGTGATTATCGACTGGCATATCTTGTACGATGGAGATCCGAATACGTACAAATCACAGTCCAAGGCGTTCTTCCAGGAGATGGCAAGGCTGTATGGCAAGCATCCGAATGTTATCTACGAAATCGCCAACGAGCCGAACGGCAATGTGAACTGGAACTCGCATATTAAGCCGTATGCCGAGGAAATCACATCAGCGATCCGTGCTATTGACCCGGACAATATTATTATTGTCGGTACAGGAACCTGGAGCCAGGATGTGCACGATGCGGCAGCAAATCCGCTTAAAGCGGGTAATATCATGTATGCCGTCCACTTCTATGCCGGAACACACGGGCAGTGGCTTAGAGACCGGATTACGAATGCGATGAACAGCGGCGTGGCCGTGTTCGTATCCGAGTGGGGGACAAGCGATGCCTCAGGCAATGGCGGTCCTTACCTGTCACAAGCCAAGGAATGGACAGACTTCATGGCCAGTAAGAAGATAAGCTGGGCCAACTGGTCGCTGACGGATAAATCCGAATCGTCAGCAGCCCTGATGCCGGGTGCGAGCACGACGGGCGGCTGGACGGAGTCACAGCTGACAGCCTCGGGCAAATTCGTCCGCGAACAGATTCGCAGCGGCAGCACAGGGGGAGGAGTGAAGGAGCCATCACTGCCGGCCAAGCCCACAGGCTTGACAGCGGCTGCTGGCAGCGGCTCTGTATCGTTAAGCTGGAATGCAGTAAACGGAGCAGCCAGTTACATTGTTAAACGGTCTGAAGCATATAATGGTCCGTATGTAAGAGTTGCTTCACGTGTCACCGGAACGTCCTTCACAAACACCGGGTTAACCAATAATAAGACCTATTATTATATGATTAGTGCTGTGAACAGCCTGGGACAAGGACCCGACTCGGCTAAAGTGAGCGCCACGCCAAAAGCAGGCTCCACCGGAGCTTCCGGCGTAGTGGTTCAATATAAGGCTGGCGATACCAATGCAACCGACAATCAGATTCGGCCTCTGCTCAAGATTGTGAACAAGGGAACCCAGGCGATCAATTTGAGCGAATATAAGATTAGGTACTACTATACAAGCGACGACAAGAGCCAGCAGATCTTCTGCGATTATGCAACAGTCGGCTGCAGCAATATCACCTTGTCATCTGTTAAGATGAGTTCGGCCAAGAACGGTGCTGATTCATATATTGAGATTAGCTTCAAGGCAGACGCAGGTAAAATTGCAGCGAAAGCTGATTCTGGTGAACTACAGATCCGGATTCACAATCAAGACTGGAGCAATATGAATGAAGCGAATGATTATTCCTTCGACGGAAGCCAAACGTCTTTTGTTGACTGGAGCCGTGCTACGCTTCATCATAATGGGAAAGTTGTTTGGGGGAAGCAGCCTTAAGCAATTGTTTGAAAAATATACTGTTCTTCTATTAAAGATACACCATGAACTCTAAGTATATGGCAGCGGCCGGCCAGGAGCTAGTAGCTAATCCTGACCGGCCGTTTTCCCGCCCTGCCGTGCACACCAGCGATCTGTCACTCGCAGCATGCTAATGTCTGTCTTATGGCAGGACAGGAACAATTTAAGACTTGTCCGCTGCTTCATAAAGATGTATTCTATAGATCCGCCACCGAGCCCGTGAGCAGCTGATTGAGCTGGCTTGCAGCTTAGAACGCGGAAAGCGGAATGGAAAACATTAAGCTTTGCTTGAAGAGCCAGACCGTGTTATATTGTTACTCCAGCCGCGAGCAAGGCGGCGGACAAGCTATTGAGATTGTTCCTTGAAAACTGAACAACGAACGATTAGTCAACGTTTTATTGAGCAATAATCATGATAACTTTTTCATCTGTGCACATTCGACATCGACCTCGGTC
>NZ_JAKGAO010000002.1 GCF_021532315.1 Paenibacillus tarimensis | reverse complement strand
TGGCGGCAAACTGCTTGTGAATTTCACCGATAACTATGTGCCTGACAGCAGCAGCGTAATTACGCTTATGACGCATGGCAAGGACCAGCGGACTGGTCAATTTGCTTCCGTTGAAACGACAGGCCTGCCTGATTATTACAAGGTAAATGTGAGCTATCAATCCGACCGGGTTCTGTTAACCATAGGAGAATCCGTGCCGGTATGGGGACATTTTGTCGACACTTACAAGAATAACAACAGGGACAACAGCACGGTAGCTTCCAATCCTGCGATCGGCGTGCTATCCGGTTTCCATGAACTATGGACGCCTGGCGATTCCTGGGATAACGGAACGATACTGAACAGCGAGGTGCTGGACTACAACATCCAATATGTAGTGGATCTGTCCAAAACCCGCACAGCTGAAGATGAAGAGAGAGCTTACTACGATGACCGTAGAAACCAGACCTACGGTGCGACCGAGGGCCTTGGTGCTTTGGCGGACGTATACCGCTCGCTGTCGGGAACGGCCACTACAATCACCGACATTCCGGCAGATGCTACTTCGGTAAAATACAGTGACAACAATCCGAACGGCAATAAAGGCGGCGACTCGAACTCCAAGCTTGGCAAGATGGTCGACCTGATCGGCAAGGTGCGCGGCAACTACGCCTCCACGACGCCAGCCAAAAACTATTACCAATACAAGCGTCCATGGCGCTGGGCCGGTGTGGATATCATCGTGCCGACTCTCGTTCCTGCTAGAAGCAGCACACCTGCAACGGACGGCGGCTTCCCAAGCGGACATACGAACGCTTCGTATCTCGCTTCGCTGGCACTGGCTTATGCAGTACCTGAGCGCTACCAGGAAATGGTGACCCGCGCTTCCGAGATGGGCAACAGCCGGATTGTAGCCGGCATGCACTCTCCGCTGGATGTTATCGGCGGCCGTGTCATGGCAACAGCCCTGGCGGCAGCCGCGCTGAATGATCCGGAGAATGCCGAGCTTAAGAAGGCAGCCTACGACCAGGCCCATAATGTCCTGCTGAGACAGAACGGTACAGCGGAAGACCGCTTCAGTGATTACGAGAAGAACAAAGCCCAGTATATGGAGCGTCTGACTTACGGATTCAAGCAGATTAACCCGACGAACAAGCCGATGGTTGTGCCAAAGGGCGCAGAGGTGCTGATCGAAACCCGTCTGCCTTACCTGAATGCTCAGCAGCGCCGTGCCGTTCTGGCTACGACCGGCCTGCCTTCCGGTTATCCGGTACTGGATGATCCAGAGGGCTGGGGACGCCTCAATCTGTTCGCGGCCGCAGACGGCTACGGCGCATTCAACAGCGATGTGGTTGTGACAATGGACGCTGACCAGGGCGGCTTCCATGCTCTCGACCGCTGGCGCAACGATATCTCC
>NZ_JAKGAO010000019.1 GCF_021532315.1 Paenibacillus tarimensis | reverse complement strand
AAACCCCTGTGGACAGTTCCCTGGTATTCTTGCTTGCTGTCTATACATCATACTGCCTCCCAACCGTAGTTTTTAGAAACGTTTATTTGAGCAGTTATTTCATGGTATGTGGCAGCGTTTAATGGTTATGCTTTTTTGAGCCAAGAATTACGGGAATGACTTATTGTAATAATGTAAAGCTTAGAGAATTAATGCAGGACAAGGAGGCTAATCCATGAACGTCGAAATGGTGCTGCAGGAGCTTGAAGCTCTCGGCAAGGAGCGGCTCAAGAAGAAATATATATCGAACGGTGCGCGTGAACCGTTATTTGGCGTGGCGACAGGCGAGATGAAGCCGATCTTCAAGAAAATAAAGATCAATCAGCCCCTGTCCGATCAGCTGTACGCGACAGGGAACTATGACGCTATGTACTTTGCCGGCATTATTGCAGATCCCAATGCGATGACGGAAACGGACTATGACCGCTGGATGGATGGGGCTTATTTTTATATGCTGTCGGATTATGTAGTTGCTGTCACCCTGGCGGAGGCAGATATCGCACAGCAGGTTGCGGATAAATGGATCGCGAGTGACGAAGAGCTGAGAAGGTCGGCGGGCTGGAGCTGCTACTGCTGGCTGCTCGGGAATCGCCCGGATCGTGAATTCGCCGAAGATAAAATTGCGGGTATGCTCGATCTGGCAGAACGCACGATTCATGAAGCTCCCGAACGAGCGAAATATGCGATGAACTTTTTTTTGTATACGGTGGCTGTATCTTATTTACCGCTTCATGATAAGGCCGTTGAGACCGCTAAGGCAGTAGGTTCGGTAGAAGTCGGGCAGGACAAGAGCAAGGCCAAGAGCAAGTTCATCCACGCTTCCGAAAACATTCAAAAGGCTGCAGATAAGGGACAGCTTGGTTTCAAACGTAAACATGTAAGGTGTTAAAGCAGGTCCAGCTTTGCTGGCTGGTAAGGGGAAACCAATAGCTGGTCTTTCAAATAACAGATAAGCATATAGTTACGATGTTGAGTCTAACGTTAGCAGCAGCCGTACGGAAGGACGGGATCGCAATGATTCGTAAACCAACCGAACTTGAAAGTGCTGATTGTATTAAGCTTATCTATATGTCGGGGCCGGAGCTTTTTAGCTATTTTTTTATTGAACGGGAGCCGGAGGTCTATCGTTACATTAACGTTTTTTATACCAAGCCGGATGTCATGTTCAGCAGCGAGAATGTTTGGGTGAAAGTGGAGAATGATAAGGTTTGCGGCCTTCTGCTCTCTCTTCCTTCCAAGGTAATGAAACAGACGGAAAAGAACATGATGAAGTATGGAAAAGAACTTACTAAGACAGTGGGGCTTCGCAATTCAATCAGAATGATGCTTCGTTCCGGACTGCAAAAATACTTAACGAGTGTCAATCACGATGATGAGTATTATATATGCAATCTTGCTGTGTCGGAGGCGTACAGGGGCAGAGGCTTCGGAGTGGAGCTGTTACACAAAGCGGAGGAGCTTGCCAAGGAACAAGGATTCAGTAAGATCTCGTTAGCCGTTGAGCTTAGAAACAGCGACGCAAAACGGATCTATGAAAAATTCGGCTTCCGCCAAACCGCCGGGGTCGAATTCCCGAGGAAATACCACAAGCATTCCATAGACGGATTTTATAAGATGGTGAAAATACTAGAGTGATGATGTTACTAAATCCAGGGCAGGTGGTGGTACGGGGATGGGAAACACGGATATTTTCGAGACAATCGCAAGCACCTATGATACGCCCGTAAGAATACATATCGCAAAGATAACGTCAGACGCTATTCGTAAGTATATAGGAAACGCTAAGGACAGGAGCGCTATCGATTTCGGCTGCGGGACGGGACTTGTCGGGCTTAACCTTGTTGATGATTTCGGGCATATCACGTTCCTGGACACTTCAGCTAATATGATTGGGCAGATCGATCAGAAATTGGCTGACGCGGGCATTCGGATTGCGAGCACGGTGTGCTTTGATTTTGAGACAGGCTTCCGGTCTGACCTGCGCGCCGACTATGTCTTCATGGCTCAGGTGCTGCTCCACATCCAGGATATAGAGCCGGTTCTATCAAGATTATATGATGTGCTGAATCCGGGAGGGCATCTGCTGATCGCAGATTTTGATAAGAATGAGAATGTTCGGTCGGACAAGGTACATAACGGATTTGATCAGGGGGAGCTCGCCCGCCTCATGACTGCCATTGGCTTCAAGGATGTTCGGTCGGAAACGATCTATACAGGCGAGAAAATATTTATGAACCAGGATGCGTCCATGTTCATAATGGATTCGAGGAAGTAAGATCTTGGTCAGTAGGTTAATCCCTGCACGGCCATTGCGATCCGTCCAGTCGTTTAATCCCTCAAGTCCAGCCTTCCTGGCCGCTTCTTCCAGGCGTTGTGATTATTGTGATTCGGAGCAATCCGGTCAGCTTACAGATATTATGAAAATTGCGAGAAAACCGCAACTTTGTGCTGAATACAGGCGTCTCTCTAGGGAAAGGCATACGGAGGAGATGTTGTGTTAATGAAACTGTTATTCGTACTTATATCGGCCGCAAGCTTGCTCACAGGCTGTACTTCAAATGAAGCCCCAGGTTCAGCCCCGCCTGTTACAAACGAGTTAAGTGAAGAGAAAAACGCAGAGCTTGATAGAAACGCGGAAAGCAGCAAAGGGGATGATGAAAGGACTGAGCCTCCGAAGGTCATATACGAGACGATCTTTGATAAACCATTTGCGGAAATGGAGGATGATCGTGTCTTTATTTTCCGGACCCATATCACTAACATTGAGGAGATCAATCAAGAGGATTTGGAAAACAGTATCATAGCAGGGTTGAATATCGACTATAATCTCTTTGTTGAGAATTCCGATGGTAAGCATGTCGAAGGATTAGGACTGACAAAAAGAGACACGCGAATTTTCCGCTATGTTTCGGGTGACGAGAAGGAGTTGGCTGGTCTTGAAGACTTGCGGGTAGGTCAGGAAATAGAGGTCCAGTATTTGTCCCCTATAACCCCATTATATCTGGCTACTGAAATCATCATACTTAATGAGTCATGATCGGCGCAGTTGAAAGGGCTCCATATCAACTTTGATAAGATTCCCATTATCCTCCTTGACTTGGATACCACTTGAACCTCCGCCATCCAGAATAATAGCTTCGTAACATTCGCACATATCTTTCATGAAATTACGCAGCTCCTTCAAGGTAGCACTTTCATGGAATACCAGGTATGCCTTCCATACTCCATCAATCACTCTAAAGCCAAGTCCAGTTCTGCCTGTAGAATCATTCTGTCGTAAAGTAGCATTCAAATCAAATTTCTCAATGTTTTGTAATTCGTCAAGCCAAACACTTTCGGTCTTCCTCAAGGAAAGGCTGCCTCCACCAAACATTAATTGATACGTAATGCTGGTGCCAAACTGTTTTTTTATATCAGCTACATCAACAGCTCGTGTAATCGCCATTTTGTATTTGTTACCATCGGATGGGTCACGGTACACAATTGCTGTTCCTCTGGACAATCTTTTACTTCCACCGTTCACTTCACGGTCGTTGGTATCTCCTGGTGTTATGGCAATAGAGAGACCTTCCGTTGGTGCGTTTACCGTACTAACGGGATAAAAGAATCCACCGTTAACGCCGTAATCCGTTGCATTTGTCGTAAGTTTGTTGCGAAGATTCTTATTTACGATGTTGGATGCAGGCGTAATAATAACATGAAAACCAGTAGTCGTTTTTAAATAGTTGTAATTTGTCGGCATGAGAACCATCTCCCTCAGCCGGTCACTTACATTCGCTTGACCGCTCATGGAGCCGATGAAGACTCTATTGGTATAATCATAAACGCTGTATCCCACATTTCTGGGGTTGGTGGAGCAGTCTATGCCGATGATGATGGTTTTCATTAATAGAAGCCTCCCTGCGGCCAGGAAGTAGATGAGATCCTTCACGCTCGTGGCGGGGGACTCTAGCTATTGCTGGACTTATAGTTTCCTCCATTGAAAAGGAACCTTGAAAGTCATTAACCGATCAAGGTTATCAACACTCAGTTATCTTACAATTCGAACTTCTCATTGTTAATAGTAATGTGATTAGCTTCAACTAAGAGAACAGAATTCCCGATTTCTAAGCATATATTGGGGGTTTGAGCGTATTGGCTTAGAAATTCATCCCCTATGATATGTATCTTCGTATCACTAATAGTATCAAAGGAGACTAAGTCAAGGAACTCCCAGTCATACAGTTTTTTTCTGTCGTCGCCTGATGAATTAACCCAAGTGAATGAACAAACTTCTTCCAATTTCACATCAAATACCGTGGTTTCATTATCGAACACTCTCTTTACTTCTAATTGAATTGAATGATTCTCAAAATTAAACTTATAAGATGTAATTTCACAACTCCATAACAGCGCTGTTAGTTCTTCTAAGTTTGTCATAGTATACACTCCTATTTACCAGTTAATTTGTTAATGATACTTACAATATCACCGTAAGTACTTCCTGTAATCGGAATGTGAGTAGGCACAATATCATTACTAAAATTACCATTGATATCGACTGCTGGTTTACCTTGAACAGAAAGCCTCCAGTAATTGTCGTTCATTTTGCTCGAATTCATAACTCTCAACGTAATCTCTGATGGTTTATTGTTATAAGTGATCGGTATATTTACCGTCCATCCATCACCTTTTGCAGGCTTAATAGTTCCTCCTAAATCCTGAGCTATCTTATCAGCAAGAGCTTTATTTGATTCAGGATTTGGAATGAACTTAACTTCACCCGTCCCCGCAGCCTTCTCATCCATAGCCCGCAGGTAATTCTCCTGCACGGCATTCTTCTTGGGCGGGAGCTCCTGCTTGCCTCCATCCATGAGGCGGACATCAGGCATTCCCGGGCCCCCTGCAGGCGCCAAATTCAGCGGGCGGAGCCATCCGGGATCTGCCAGCCGCTGACCAGCGAGCTTTGCATTGTCCACCAGCATGACTGCGCCCTGGCGGATCTGAATGCTTACGTCATCCAGACGGGTTCCCGCCTTCCCGGCGACTGAGACGACTCTACTTGCGCTCTTGAGAGCCACGCCGCCAGCAGCGGCATAGACAACCTCACGGCCCAGTGTCTCGCCAATTATTCTGGCCTGTTCGTTCGGTGAAAGCGCAAAGAATTCTTCCGCCGTCATCTTCAGATCAATTGCCTTATTATTCACATACAGCAACGGGTCGTCTATCAGCTTGTTCGTTTCATTATAGATATCTATTGAAATCTGCTTGGCGCCTTCGCCTATAGCCTTAGCCGTTCCCCACGGATCATCGTACAAGTCATAGCCAAATGAAGCAATACCCATTAGCCCGGATTTGCCGCCTTCGTACAGTCCTTCTGCGAGATCAATGCCCCAGAACCTGGGTTCTGCCGCATTCGCATCCTGGATCTCCTTCAGCTTCTCGGCCGCGATATGCCAATCCCAGTAGGGCAGTCCTTCGAATGTAACCGGGTGAAAGCCT
>NZ_JAKGAO010000018.1 GCF_021532315.1 Paenibacillus tarimensis | reverse complement strand
TAAGCGAGGAAGTCCAGTATATCGGCATCCAGCTTGTCCCCGGAGAACAGCTGATCCACGTCCACCAGCTTCTTATGCTCAGAACCATACGCTGCTATTAAGAGGTTAAGGTTGGCTATGTTGACCGGCTTTGGCTGTGAATTCCGGACATTCAGTATAACCAAGCTCACCTGTTCCATCACAAATTCCGTAATGGCGGCCAGGATCTGAGCTGAGGCTGCTATTAACTGCTGCAGATCTTCTGCTGCCCGTTCTTCAGCATCATCTATCAGCCCCGCTATCTGTGGCAGCAAGCCGCCCAGCTTCTTAGCCAGCAGCTGGACCCGGACATCTACTTCTTCCCAATCCACCGGCCGGAAAGCTGCTTCATTCACCGAACGGCCGGCAAGCTCCTCCACAGCTGCTGCCCGGCTTACCAGCTGTCGCTCCGCATTATCGTAACGCTGCACCGACTGCAGCACAAAGGACTCCAGCCTGGCTATCCGCTCGGTGATCCGGCTGGCATCCGCAGCCGCTTGGCTTAACCTGCTGTGTATACCGCGGCTTGTGCCAATCGCGCTGTCCAGCCCATTCTTCACGGCCTGCACATGTCCCGGAACAGGGGACAGCCTTCGGCCTGCGGCACCCAGCTGCTCTCTACTACGATTCACCTGGCCCAAATCGATCATCAGCCGCTGCATTTTTCTTCTCACTTCCCTGTCTGTAGCACTCTTGCTTCCTTAGCAAACCTACTTATTCGCTGTTCTTCCATAAATACCCTCCCGTAATGTTTGTACAAAATTGGACATTTGAGTTTTTCTGAACATGAGGAACTTTTCGTCAGCCATGACCCCTCAGGCTCAGCCGGTCTATTTCTTTTTGGCTGAAACAATTCCGCGTGATCTGCGTCGTATATGAAAACGGGACGGGAGGATTGATTATGAAACGAGCATTAATTGCATTATTATTGTCCATTTTCATTTTGGCTGCTTGTGATGCATCTACAGGTGAAAATCTTAGTGACTCTCAAATTCCCGAAAACCATGCGGAGGTATATGAACCGTTTAATCTCCCGAGGGATCAAGTTGCAGAAATCACCATTTTCCTCGGCGCACGTTCGGATGAAGTTGCTGCCAACTTGAAAGAATCCAAGGAATTAGATGAGTTCTATCCTATTCTACAGGGCGCACAGCCACCCTCGGGGGATGCTGTAACCGCCGATTGGCCTTATACAGTCGTGATTAAGTTAAACGATGGGCGGGAGAAAGAACTTCAATTTACAGGTGGTGGTTCTGTATTTACCGACATGACGGATGGCAGATCACATGAAATTGATAGAAAAAAATTCAATGACTTTCTCTCGGGTTACTTTGAACACTCATAGCTAGAAGAGGAGGGAGGCCACTCGTAAGATGTATTTGTTTACAATGAAAACTGTGAAGTGAGGTGGTTGCCATGTTATCAGCCAGGGAAACAAGAATCGCAATGCTGTTTGTCTTTAGTTTAGTTATCGTGGGCGCAGTGGCTTTCTACACATATGCGAGAATGGTCGACCCGCTGCTGGTAACAGGGTGGTCCAATGTTGACAAAGAACAGAAACAGATATATGTATCTCTTGTGAATGAGGGATGGGCCGATATTAATATAGAAGAAGTGGCTGTCAACTCGAAGGCACCCGCTACCAATGCTCATTTCGTTATGAGTTATACGGGACAGTTGGTATCTGGGGGCATAGAAGACAGCTCTCAAGCTCAGTTCATAGGGATCGATGAAGGAATAATTCCCCCTCAATTATCCGATGCTGAAGTTCGGCAAATACTCCGGGATAACGAAGGAAGGATTCCTTTGCATTACGGTGTCCGAATTGTTAACGATGAGAATATCCATACCGTTCATATTCAGTACCGATATTTGGGCATATCAAGGACCAAGACAGTGGTACTTTAATACCCCAATTTGCCTTCAATTGCGTTGTGTGCGGCAGCGTCTGCATGTTCTTGTTTGCGATTCGAAGCCCCTTGGATAAATACAAAGATCTGGATAAAATGATTAGACTTACTGGAGATCGCGCTAAGCTGGATGCGAAAGCTAACGATAGGCTGGAAATCAGCTCTCTAGTCTGAGGATGGTCAGTCAAAGCGTCTTACTGTGTTATAATGAAACATATTTCTATTCTTATTTGGGAAGGTGAACCCCTTGGATAAATTTAAAGACTTGGATAAAATGATTAAGCTTACTGGAGATCGCGCTAAACTGGATGCAAAAGCTAACGACACATACATTGTTTATAAGACGGCAGAAGGCCAAATTGTAAAGGAATATAACAATGGCAATATTGTTCCCGTTGGCAATTCGAGTGAATCTCATGCATGAACAGGAACCGATCATGTATATATTCGCGGGTAACAATGGCGGCGGTAAAAGTACAATTCGAAACCTCATTGTAGATCGGCTGGGAATCAGTGTAAATATTGATCCCGATGCCTTGGCGCGAGGGATTGATTCAGTAAATCCTGAAAGTCGTAAAGTATCTGCCGGTAAGGAAGCTATCAAGTTAGCCAAAGACTGCATCCAGAAAAGGCGGGATTTTTCGATTGAAACTACACTAGCAGGCGGCAACGCTGTTCGTCTCATGTATGATGCAAAGGCCAAGGGTTTTGAGATTACCATGTTTTATGTTGGATTGGGTGATTATCATTTGAATATTGAACGAGTCGCAGCGCGTGTTAGAAATGGCGGGCATCATATTCCGACAGAGGATATTATCAGAAGACATGAAACCTCGATTCGGAACTTGATTAGCAACCTACATTTAATTGACCATCTAATCGTCATTGATAACAGCAGCACTGAAGGTTCTAGGGTGCTTCAGATGAATCGTGGTTCAATTGTGCATCGTGCGGACACTATTCCAAGTTGGGCCATACAGGTTGAAAAAGAATATATGAAGTAACAAGAACAGCTGCATATTGGGGTTGTTCTTTTTTATTTTGATTAAACGCCTATTGGTTAAGCCAAGACACCTGCCATCCAATTTCCTTACATATCTTCTAGTCTGAGTATGGTTGATTGTAGTACGATATTCCTATAGTACATAGAAACGGTGGCTGGCAGATATGCGATTTAGACAAAAGCTGATAGATTTCTTAAACTCTTACCCCAAAGTAACGATTGGTCTTCCGGAGCTGGAGCGGGCATTTCAAGGTGTGGAGATCGATTATAAGTCGTTTGCCGAGGTGGTGCTGGAGCAAGAACATGAAGGCAGTCTGACAGCGGTCAAGGCACATGGCCGGAACGGCAAGCGGCCCTCGTTAGCCTACCAGTACCGCATACACAAGCGGATGCTGCAAGGGGATCACATGCGGGAGCTGCACCAATGGAGCGCTAGATTGCATCCTGCCCTTAATCTGGATGCCTACTATAGATTAAGCCAAGAAGTATGGCGCGCGGATCTGCCTTATATCGAACAGGTTGACGCGTACTTGAAGCGCGGGCAGCTCCCGACACGGGAAGCGCCAGCTCCTGAGCGCAGCTACGAGCTTGTGCGGGATGAGAAGTGGATAACGGAGCAAGGAGGACAAGCCCTGCTGGAGAGGCTGGGCGTATGGGAGCAGCTGAAGGTTGTGCCTGTAAGTGACCCTCTAATGCTGGCGGCGAATCCTTCCGTCCGATTCGACAGCAGGACCCACCTGCACCTCATTGTAGAGAACAAGACGACATTTCAAGGCCTGCTGCCGGTGCTGCCTCAGCTGCCTTTCTCCACGTTAATCTATGGCTGCGGCCGGAAAATCGTAGGGAATTTCGGAATGCTTCGCCTGCAGTATCCGGTTCAGGACGCGGAGCATGAGCTCTATTATTTTGGCGATCTCGACCCCGAAGGCATCCTGATCTGGTATGATCTCCAGGCAAAGTTCGAGGTGAAGCCCGCCCTGCCTTATTACAGGGCGTGTCTGGAGAGGGTGCCCTCGAAGGGCAAGCTGAATCACCGCTGGAGTGAAGCGGCGCTGCAGGCTTTTACGGCACATTTTGACGCGGGAGAATCGGAACAGATCATCGCCATGCTGCAGGACGGCTGCTATATTCCGCAGGAGACGCTGCGCAGCGAGGAATTGATTCAAATAGGGAGGGAAGCCGTGTGGAATCGCAATGGCAGTCACTCGAATTAAGTGACATGCTGTCCGGCTTTCAGGAGCGGATGGGCAAGCTTGCGCTGTTCGATCCGCTGTATGAGCTGGGGCGCCAGAGGAAGACGGACCGCGACGGCAAACCGGTCGCCATGATGGAGCTGGGGCTCTTGTCGCTGCTGTTCTTCTTCGAGAAGAAGCTGATGCGGAGCCGAAAGACAAGCGTAAAGGACCTGGTCAGCTTCCTGGCTGCTGTGCTGGAGGGCAAATATGTGCTTGATCAGGATGAGCTGGAGGACATCGGCCGCAGGATTGTTCATGTGTTTCGGCCTGCTTCCGGGCGGAAGCGGGAATTCCCTTATTTTCACCCTGGAACCGGGCAGGAGGGCGTCATCTATACCTCGATCCTGCGGACTGATTCGTATGATGCAGCTTCGAACACGCAGTATTATGCCTTGGATGAGGATGGGCTGGAGCTGATTTTTGCAACCAAGGAGTTCTATATGGAGTTCCAGCTGTCCATTCACCAGCTTTTGCTGCGCAAGCAGCTTGAGAAAGGGGAGTTCCAGGGAGCGCTGCGGCAAATCGATGAGATGATGATTGATGTGGAAACGCTGCAGGACCGGATTAGCGCACTTGAACATGAGATTAAGAGAAGCATTGTCTCCGAGGAAACGCTGGCCCGGTACCGCTCGCTGTTGGAGGACATCTATCTCAGGCTGAAGCGGGAGAATGAGGAATTCAGGGAGCTTAGGGATTTTGTAAAGGATACGAGGGACCGGATCTATGCTGAAAGGGAGCTCGGCAAGAACCAGCGGCCTTATGAGCTTATTGTACGAATCGGGATTGAGCTGGAGAAGGTGCACAATGAGCATACCCGCCTGCTGCAGCAGAGTATGGAGCTGGAGAGCAGCGCACTGCGGGCGGCCAAGGAGTCACTCTATTATACGGGCATGAATGCGTTCAATTTCGAGCAGGATATCGCGTCGTTCCTGCTAGGCACCCCGCTGCCGGTTGAGGCGATGAAGGGCGTGCTGGCTCCGTTCCTGAAGCTGGAGCAGAAGAAGGTATGGTCGCCGCTCACGGTGTTCGCGAAGCAGCAGCTGTCGGGCCAAGATGAAGGTACCGTCATAGAGAAAAGCCTGCTTGAGCTGGACGAGGAAGAGGGCGAGTCCTCCTTCGTGCAGCGGCGCAAGGAACGTTTGGTCGAGGTGATGGAAGCTCTTCTCCGCTGTTACGCCGAGCTGGGCCGTGATGAGGTCCGGTTAAGTGAATTCATCGCGTATTTGGATCGGGATGAGGCGGCGGACTTGCCGTGGAGCCGGGACTTTTATGACTGCTGGATTATTCTGCATCAGCGCAGCCCGATCCGTCCCCTTGGCGCGGATGAGGAAGCTGCAGAGGCCGAACGGAGTCTCTATGAGGCGATCCGTTCGCTGCTTGAGGGAAGAACGCTGACAGTTCAGGAGGCAGAAGGCATTCTGCAGGTGAACGAGCGCTATTCCATACAAGAGCTTGTCATACGGTTGGGAGGGGAAGCGGAATGAACTACAGCGGTGATGAGGTGATGAAGGCCTTCCGCATTTATGCGCAGCTGGCAGGAAGCGGGGAAGCGGATAAGGAGAGCCTTCTGCAGGTGGAAGCAGACGACCGTGTCCGCGGACTACTGGACCAGTTCGCTGCCGAAGCGGACTGTGTGGTTCTTGGAGCAGGAGACCGCCTGCTTCTGGTTCCGCTGGTGAGGCTGTCGCCGTTTCATATGAGCAATGAATCGCTCAAGCGGATGTATCTGCGCGGGAACGCGGTCAACGCGGACCTGTATTTGATGTATATGGCTATTATTGTGTTTATCGGGGCGTTCTACGACAGCTACCAGACGACGGAACCGACGCGGAATTTCCTCCAGATGGAAGAATGGATGGACCTGGTGCAGCAGCGGATCAGCGGACTGAAGGAGCATTCCGACGAAGAGCTGAAGGCACTCAGTCAAGAGTATTCGTACCACTGGGCAGATATGATCGAGAAGTGGGATGCGATGGACGACGTCAAGGAGACGGCCAAACGCCAGAGCGGCGCCACGATCAGCCGGGTGAGCTTCCTGGATACAGTGCGGCGGTTCCTGCTGGATCAGGAGCTGGCCAGGCAGGTAGGGCCGGATGAGCTGGATTTGACGGAGAAGACGAAGATCATCGTGCAGCGGTATTACATGGAACGGGAATATAACCGCGGCATTCTGGAGTTCCTGTACAGCCTGGAGCCCAAGCGGAAGGAGGAGACGTAAAGCTTATGCCTGTCATATCCAAAATCAGATTTACGAATGTCATCTATGAGGGCGGCGCCAAGCGGTACAACGATTCGACCTTTTATTTTGACGGACATAACGGGGCGATCGTACTGGAAAATGGGGGCGGGAAGACGGTCTTCATCCAAACCGCCATTCAGGCTGTGCTGCCTCACAGTGACGTTGCGGGACGCAAGCTGAAGGATACGCTCTCGCTGGAGAACGGGCCTGCCCATGTGGCGATTGAATGGCTGCTCGCAGAGAAGCCCCGGCGCAGATACGCGGTTACCTGTGTGAGCTTGTTCATGAGCGCTACCGGGCTGGACTCGCTGCGCTATGTGTACGAATATTCTGAGCATGATGAGCACCGGCTGGCGAAGCTGCCTTTCACCAAGGAGACGGGCGGCGGGAAGCTGCGAGTCACCGAGAAGGGCGAGATCCAGGAGTATTACCACTCGATGCAGCAGAAGTACCCGCTTGTGGCCAGGACATTTGATACGATTACCAAATTTCAGCACTATATTGAGGAACAGTTCCATATTATTAAGTCCGAGTGGGATGCGATTGTGAAGATCAATTCCAGCGAAGGCGGGATAGAGGCGTTTTTTGATGAGTGTAAAACCTCCTCCCAGCTGGTGGACCGGCTGCTCATTCCGACAATTGAGGAATCCATGGAAGGGTTCAGGCAGGGGGCCTTCGCGGACCTGTTCCAGGTGCAGCGGGAGGGCTTCAAGCAGTACAAGGAGCTGAAGGAGAAGATTGAGGAGAACCGGCGCATTCTGGACGAGCTGAACAAGTACGTGGCCGGCTATGAGAAGCTGCACCGGGAGCAGCTGCAGTATGAGGCGCTTCGGAAGGAGGCCAAGACTTACCTTCAGGTGGCCGAGAACGCCAGGCAGGAGCAGCAGTCTGAGCAGCTCAGGCTTCAGGAACGGCTGGAGGAATGGGAGCGGGAATTCAGGAATTGGCAGAAAAGAGAAACGTCCGTTGATATAGCGGGGGAGCGGCTGAAGGCTGAGGCGCTGCAGACCGGGCTGCAGGAGGCAGCAGAGGAAAAAGAGCAGCTGGAGGAGCAGGCGGCTCACGCTGCCCGGTACTACTATTCTCTGGAATATGCGGAGCAGCGGGAAAAGCTGCGTGAGGCACAGGAGAAGATCGCCTACCTGCAGCAGGAGATGGCGAAGCTGGCTCAGTCGCAGGATGAAGAAGAGCTGCAGCAGGCGTGGGAGCTTAGCGGACGCAAGCTGAGAGCGTGGTATGACCGTGAGGAGGCGCGCCTCTCCGGGCTGCTGCAGGAGGTGGGAACAGAGCTTCTCGCCTTGAACGAACAGCGGAAGGAAGCTGCCGGGGAACGGGAAACCGCTGCCAGGCAGCGGGAGGAGCAGTTGCTCCGGATTCGGGAATATGAGACACAGCAGCGGATGATGCAGGACCAGCAGAGTGATATCGCGCGGAAAATCTTGAGCCAGCTGTCATCCCAAACGGTGGAGCAGCAGATGCCAGTGTGGCTCGCTGAGCAGCAGGCGCAGGAGCAGCAGGTTTTGGAGCAGACGAAAGCACAGCAGGAGCTGGAGAGGCGGAAGGGCGAGCTGGAGCGGGAAGGAAAAGCTGCCGCTAGCGATCAGATGAGCTTCAAGCAGGAGCTGGCTGCGCTGCAGGCCTGGCAGGAGCGTTATGAGCAGGAGCACCAGCAGGTGAAGATGCTGCTTGCTCAGCTGCAGCCCTCTTGGGAGCGGCTGGCTTCTGTGCATGAGAAGATGGATTCAATCCGAGACAAGCTTGCAGACGGCCTGGAACGCAGGATGCGGCAGAAGCAGCAGCTCTTGCACAAGGAACGTCTGGCATTCCGCTATGTGGACGATTATGAGGAGCAGGAGGAATTTTTCGCCGATCCTCAGGCTGCGCGGCTGGCCAGTCAGTGGGGCAATCAGTTCTCGCTGCTGGAGACGGGGATCCAATATGCTGCTGCGGTGACGGAGACGCTGGATGACAAGCCGTTATGGGCGGTGACGCTGGTCACGACTTCGCAGGAGAAGCCGCTTCTGGAGCGCAAGCTTGCCGAGTCGGCGGATCAGCTGCAGTATCCGATCCGCGTATTGTCGACGCAGGAGGTCAAGGAGCTGATCAGCGGCAGCGGCGGCCCGAACGGCGGCGGCAGCGCGGAAGCCGGGGAAGCTGGGGCTTGGGTAGAACCGGCCCACTGGCAGTCCCTTCACGATGCGGACCGGTTCAAGGAATGGAAGCGGGAGATCGGCCGGGAGGCAGCAGCCGCTGAGGAGAAGAGACGGGAGAAGGAGCAGGAGCTGGAGGCGTGGCGGGACGCACAGAAGCTGACAGATGCGTTCTTCAGGGACTACCCGCTGGCTGCTGTACATGAGCAGGAGCATCGGCGCGCAGCGCTGACGGATCAGCTGAAGCGGCTGGAGCAGAGGCTTGCTGAGGTGGAGCAGGCGCTGCGGGGGCTGGAGCGGCAGAAGGCCGAATTGGTGGAAGCCCAGCAGCTGCTTGCCCAGCGGCAGCAGCATACGGCCTATCAGCTGGAGCAGGGGCATCAGTATATGCAGCTCTCCGATAAGCTGATCAGGCTTGCTGCAGATCTCCAGCCAGTGCAGGAAGCTTATAATAAGGCGGAGCGGTTAATGGAGCGCTTCAATCAGCGCATAGAGGCTCTTGAACGTGAGTTGAAACGGCAGGAGGATCACCGGAATGATTATCACGGGAAGCTGCAGCGGCTTCAGGAGGATGAATGGTATCAGGAGGTTCGGAGCTGCCAGCCGCATGAGGCGGCGGAGTCATACGTTCAGCTGCGTGAGGAACGCAGAGGGCTTAAGCTGCGGCGGCATCGCATCATGAAGGAGAGGTCGGAGCTGGAGCGGGAGCTGGCTCATCAGCGAGACCGGCAGGAAGAGGCTTCCCGGCAGATGGAACGGCTTGCGGCTGCCCATGACAATCTGGACCGAGAGCTGGAGCTCCCCATGCAGATGGATGCTAAGATGAAGACGGCTTTAACGGAGCTTCGTACGCTGGAGCAGCAGGTTCAGCGGATTCGCGAAGAGTGGGGCAGGAAGGACCGTGAGCTGAGCAATCAGGAGGCTGTGGTTCGGATGCTGGCGGAGCAGTATGCGAAGGAATTTGACGGCGAGCAGCCGGTACGCTTCCTCGAGGCGCTCAGCCATGTGCAGCAGCAGCAGGCAGATGAGCGGCGGCAGCAGGATGAAGTGCGCAAGGAGCTGGAGCGGTTGAACGAGGCGGTGGAGCGCAGACTGAGGGAGACACACGCCGTGCTGCAGGAGTGGAACCGCTACATTCGGGTGCACAAGCTGGACGATCCCCTGCTGGAGCCATCTGACTCAGGCGTGGAGATGATGCAGGAGATCGCTTACCGCCTGAAGAGCGGCAGCCAGGAGATCATCGGGCGTCTGGAGCAGCAGCTGGGAACTATTGAGCAGGAACGCCGCAGAGTCTCGGCTAACCGCCAGCGGTTCCGGGAGTTCTGCCAGCGTCATGTGCAGGATGTGAAGCTGCGGGAGATGGCCGAGCGGGGCGTAGAGGCGAAGGACAATTACGCCGAGCTGCAGGAATTCGAAGCGATGATGGGGGCCAGCATCCTGAAGGCGAACCAGATCGCCGAGCTGCGGATGCAGACGGAGGATCAGAAGCTGCAGCAGTTTATTACGCATATTCAGGCCCACTTAAGACTGATCGCCCAGGAGCTGCGCGAGCTGCCGAAGCGGACCCGGGTCCGTACAGATAGCGGCAATAAGGAGATCTATGTGTTCCAGGTTCCGGATTGGGATGAACAGGAGGGTAAGGAGCGAATCCGCGGCCATATAGAATGGATCATTGGACAGCTGGAGCATGCCAAGTACCGGGATGTGGATGGAACCGAGCAGTCGGCGGCAATCCGCAAGGATCTCGACAAGTGGCTGGATGCCAAGCAGCTGCTGCAGAAGGTGTTCAAGCAGGGCTCGACCATCCGTATCAGCTGCCGCAAGGTGAATAATGATCAGCAGGTGACGGGAGCCACCTACTCGTGGGAGGAATCCAACCGCTGGTCGGGCGGAGAGAAGTGGAGCAAGAACATGACCCTGTTCCTCGGCATTCTGAACTATGTGGCCGAGAAGCGCCAGCACATTCACAGCCAGATGAAGCGGCACCGCGCGGTCATCCTGGACAATCCGTTCGGCAAGGCATCGAGCGATCACGTTCTAAGCCCTGTCTTCTACATCGCGGAGCAGCTGGGCTTCCAGATGATCGCCTTGACCGCGCATGTGGAGGGCAAGTTCCTGCAGGATTACTTCCCGGTGGTGTACAGCTGCCGCCTGCGTACAGCAGCCGGTGGGGGCGGCAAGCAAATCGTGGACCCCAAGCAGCAGATTCAGCAGGCCTACTTCCGCGATCATGCGCCTGAGTCAATGGACAGGATCGGCGGCGAAGTGGAGCAGATGGATTTGTTTTAGGGTTTTATGAAATCTTGGGGCGAGCTTAATAGGCTGCGCCCCTTTTTTAAGTGGTGTGGGAGGTTTCTTCATCCTCTAAAGAAACCTTGGAAGGCACTAAGCCAATCAAGGTCAAATTGTATTACCAGTTCCCTTTATCAAAGTCCTCATTATCAATTTCTTTAATATATACCGAAATCCATAGTACAGTATGTTCAATAGGGTCAGTCTCAATATAAATCCCTTTAGGGCTGCAATATACTTCTTCAAAATCATCGTATTCAAAGCTTGGCTCTATCTCCAAAACCTCGTCAATAGGCATGCCAATATGAATGACATCAAATAACTTTCCAGTATAGTTCTTCAACGCAGTGATCTTGAACAATTTTCCATTGAATATATTAAACCACAAGATAACTTCATCTTTGATTTCATATCTTACTAGAGATTTTCCTAATAGAGCATCAGCTTCCTTGAGATTTTTTATAATGCTATAATATTCGCTGATATGGCTGTAAAGATTTAATCCTCCCAGCCCCTTCCACGGAATAATGGGCGCATTCAACAACACCATAGTTAATCGCCTCCTGTGAAGATTATTGTTGCTGTTTCTTTTCCATCTGTCTTATACGCACTTTCTGCCCCATCAACTACCTTAATGATACCTTGGTCATTTGTACTAATTTTTACATACGGACTTCCTCCATGTCTCCCGCCACCGGGTGACACTTGGACTTGAGTAATATTCCTATTGTCGCCTGTGTTATTTATCTTAATAATCTTTGCTCCTGAACTTGATTTAGTGGAGTCCTGTACAGTAACGTCATATCCTTCATTTCTTAGCATTTGGGCAATTTCGTCTGCCGATTTGCCTTTGAATGCGATAGGATTTGATTTAATTGTATCAACAGTTGCTCTACCGTTGTTGAGAACTG
>NZ_JAKGAO010000017.1 GCF_021532315.1 Paenibacillus tarimensis | reverse complement strand
TTGTCCACCAGCATGACTGCGCCCTGGCGGATCTGAATGCTTACTTCATCCAGACGGGTTCCGGCCTTCCCTGCGACTGAGATGACTCCCCTTGCGCTCTTGAGAGCCACGCCGCCAGCAGCGGCATAGACAACCTCACGGCCCAGCGTCTCGCCAATTAATCTGGCCTGTTCGTTCGGGGAAAGCGCGAAAAATTCCTCCGCCGTCATCTTCAGGTCAATCGCCTTATTATTCACATACAGCCAGGGGTCGTCCAACAGTTTGTTCGTTTCATTATAGATATCTATTGAAATCTGCTTGGCGCCTTCGCCTATAGCCTTAGCCGTTCCCCACGGATCATCGTACAAGTCATAGCCAAATGAAGCAATACCCATTAGCCCGGATTTGCCGCCTTCGTACAGTCCTTCTGCGAGATCAATGCCCCAGAACCTGGGTTCTGCCGCATTCGCATCCTGGATCTCCTTCAGCTTCTCGGCCGCGATATGCCAGTCCCAGTAGGGCAGCCCTTCAAATGTAACCGGGTGAAAGCCCTTCTGCACCACATAAGCGAGGAAGTCCAGTATATCGGCATCCAGCTTGTCCCCGGAAAACAGCTGATCCACATCCACCAGCTTCTTACGCTCAGAACCATACGCTGCTGCCAAGAGGTTAAGGTTGGCTATATTCACCGGCTTCGGCTGCGAATCCCGGACATTCAGCACAACCAAGCTCACCCGTTCTATCACAAACTCCGTAATGGCGGCTAGGATATGAGCTGAGGCTGCTATTAACTGCTGCAGATTCTCTGCTGCCCGTTCCTCAGCCTCGTCTATCAGTCCCGCTATCTGTGGCAGCAAGCCGCCCAGCTTCTTGGCCAGCAGCTGGACCCGGACATCTACTTCATCCCAATCCACCAGCCGGAAAGCCGCTTCATTCACCGAACGGCCGGCAAGCTCCTCCACAGCCGCTGCCCGGCTTATCAGCTGCCGCTCCGCATTGTCGTAACGCTGCACGGACTGCAGCACAAAAGACTCCAGCCTGGCTATCCGCTCGGTGATCCGGCTGGCATCCGCAGCCGCCTGGCTTAACCTGCTATGTATACCGCGCCTTGCGCCAATCGCGCTATCCAGCCCATTCTTCACGGCCTGTACATGTCCCGGAACAGGGGACAGCCTTCGGCCTGCGGCACCCAGTTGCTCTCTACTACGATTCACCTGGGCCAAATCGATTCTCAGCCGCTGCATTTCTCTTCTCACTTCCCTGTCTGTAGCACTCTTGCTTCATTAGCAAACCTACTTATTCGCTGTTCTTCCATAAATAACCTCCCCCAATATCTGCACAAAATTGGATACTTTCTTAAAATGTGCACATTCCCCAGCTTAATAGGAAGGAGATTAACGAGTGCCCGGTTAGAAACGATCCTGCCGCGCTCGTAATACTTTCGCCCTGTTCGTAACGGCATCACTAAGCGAAAATAAATTCACACATTGTTTATTCCATTCGACAAGTTAGGAGCAGACCGAAATGGCAATTGTTCAGATCAAATCCACTAACCCGCAGTTTTCGTTTCTAATCAAAAAGAACCCGAACACCGGCATGATGCTGCGCTCGGTCCGCAAGGGCATGGCGTACGGCTGGTACACGGATGACCAGACCTATAACGTTTATTTTAAGGACGCGGACAACGAAATTTCCTATAAGCAGCACGAGCAGGAAAACTTTGAATACCTGAATGTCTCCAGATACAACACGCCGCTGTTTCCGCTTAACGCGACCAACGAGTTTTTCTCTGCGGCGCTGAAGGCGCAGGCTGAACGGGACGGGGAAGGGTACGAGCATACCTTCTTCATCAGCATGATCCATATTGAACGGGAGCATTACATTGAGTTTTTCGAGAAGCACTTGAAGGACTTTTCGTTTGCGATGACCCATCAGGCGCACAAGAGCTATTCGCTGACGATCACGACGAACAAGAGTCTGTATCAGCTCCTGCATGCCGTAAGTGTGCTGTGCCTGTTCCTGTCGATGTCCGGCAACGAATACATAGATATCTCGGACAGCATCCTCGACAAATACATTAAGAGCGTGAATGTGATTGATGCGCCATTTTATATCCGCAGTCTGTTCGTCCGCAACTTCCTATCCTCCAGAGACCGGTTCCAGAAGTACAAGGCGGAGCTGGAGAAGACGGAGCGCTACGATATTCAGTTCGCTTATGGCGGTACGGCACTGCAGCGGAGAAATTACATTGGAGGCGCCCTGCCATTCAACAAGTCGATCCTGGATGTGGGCTGCGGGGAAGGGTTCTATGCCATTCCGTATGCCGGGAAAATCGAGGGCAGCTACTACGCGATCGACATCAACGAAGAGCTGCTTGAGAAGGTGAAGCGCAAGGCAGAGGCCAAGGAAATCGACAATATCGTCACCTTCGCCTCGATCGATCTATTCCTGGAGAGCTACAGCGGGGAGCAGGTTGATGTGATTTTGACCGAGGTCATTGAGCATATGAGCCAGGAGGAGGCCAGGCAGCTGATCCATCAGATCTGCAGGCATGTGGATTTTGACCACTTCATCATTACGACGCCTAACGCGGATTTCAACCGGTACTACGAGCTGAGCGATTTCCGGCATGAGGATCACAAGTGGGAGATGGGCGAGGAGGCGTTCCAGCAGTGGATGCGCGAGGTCATACAAGAGGCAGACATGCAGGCTGAATTCGTGGCCGTTGGCGATGGCGTCAATCATATACGAACGACTCAAGGCGTTATTTTGAAGAAAAGGGGGGCTTGACCCGTGGAAATTCAGACGAAGGTTCATACCATTATCATGCTGGTCGGCTCAACCGAATGCGGTAAAACGACTTTCGCCAAGGAAGTCCTGATCCCTGGGTTGCGTTTTGAAGATGCTGCGCGGAACATTAAGGCTAACGTACAATACCTGTCATCCGACCAAATCCGGCAGGAGATACTCGGTTACGAGTACGACAAGTACGATCAGGTCATGCTGGAGTCCAGCGAGCAGGCTTTTCATATACTGTTTGAGAGATTGAAGATGGCGACTTCCTTCCCAATTAATGCGGAGTTTGTGATCGTCGATACGACGGGGCTTGCCGAGGACTTTCGGGCTATGGTCAAGGAGATCGCGCTTCAGAACAACTACAATCTGGAGGTCATGGTCTTCGACTACCGGAAGCGGGATGACTACTACGCATCGGAGCGCTCGAAGAAGCTGATCACGAATCATATTAACCGTCTGAAAAAGGATGTTCTCGGAGCGCTGCCCCGTGAAGGCTATGCCAGGATTCATAAGGTGCGGGCGAAGGATTTTTATAACCCTGCTGAGGGCAGGGCTAATCCTGCGTACAAAATCGTCATCGAGGATATCGATGCGTATCTGTCGACCGTGCTTCCTCAGGACCAGCAGTACATCATGATCGGCGATGTTCATGAATGTGTGGATGATCTGAAGGGCCTGCTGCTCGACTATGGCTTTAAGCTGGATGAGAACAAGCTTATTGCACCAGAGAAGCTGAAGAACACCCGGATTGTCCTCGTTGGAGACTGGATCGATAAGGGAAAACAAACCAGAGAGATCATTGAATTTCTGCATGCAAATCAGGAATACTTCTACCTGGTGATGGGGAACCACGAGAACTTCGTCGACAAGTATTTAAGGGGCGAGATCCAGGGAGCCGATCAGGAGCTGCTGCATACGTACTTTGATTCGACGCAGGTTCTGATGAACGACAAGGAGCTGCTGGGAAAATTTCAGCACATGGTTTCGCTGTCGAAACCATTTTACCGGTATGTGGGGGCCAGGGGACCGTCCTTCTTCGTTACGCATGCGCCGTGCAGGAATAAGTATATCGGCAAGCTGGATTCGAACTCTATCCGGCACCAGCGGAACTTCCGGATCGACCGGGAGGCGCCGCTTGAGGAGCAGCTTGCCTTCTTGCAGGAGGAGGCGGTCAAGAATCATCCGTTTCACATATTCGGGCATATCGCAGCGGGGCAATCGTTCCGGATTCGCAACAAGCTTCACATTGACACAGGCAGCGTTCACGGAAATCTGCTGACCTCAGTCAGCATGACGTATAAGCCGTTCATGAAATCCCGGAAGTCCCGGCACACGGTTATAGTGGAGGAGCTGCAGGTTCTCTTCAAGGAAGAGAAGAAGGTATCGGTCCGGGATCTCGGGGAGGATGAGGTTCGGAGGCTTCATTACTGCTCGCGGCACAAAATCAACTTCATCTCCGGTACGATGTCCCCGGCGGACAAGAATCAAGAGACGAACGAGCTTGAATCGCTGAGGCGGGGATTGGATTACTTCAGGGAGCGCGGCGTGGAACAGATCGTCCTTCAGCCCAAATATATGGGATCGAGATGCAATGTGTACCTGCATAAGGATGTGGAACAGTGCTTCGCCGTGAGCCGCAATGGCTACAAAATCAATCAAGTGGATTTATCCGAAATCTACAGCAAGCTGCTGCATAAGTTCGGCGGATATATGGAGGAGCAGCAGATCACGATGATGGTTCTGGATGGAGAGCTTCTCCCGTGGAAGGCGCTTGGCGAAGGGCTGATTGAGCGGCAGTTCAAGCCGATTGAGCGAGCGCTGGAGACCGAGCTTGCGTTCCTGCAGGACAATGGATTCGAGCAGGCCTATGGCAAGCTGGTGGAAGCATATGAGGAGAGCGGATTCGAGCAGGACCAGCACCGCATGCCGAAGGCGGCCTTGAGTGATAGATATGGCGCCAGCACCTATCAGACCTACAAGTATGTTCACGATATGCGGGAGACCTATGTGCCAGTAGATGTGCATATGGAGGCTTACCACACCTATAAGCGGCAGCTGGAGCTGTATGCGCAGGATGAGCAGATGGCGTACAAGCCTTTTGCCCTGCTGAAGCTGGTATATGAAGACGGGCGCGAACAGATTCCGGAGTGGAAGACCTCTGAGATGTATGCTTTTCTTTCGGAGGACGAGGCACTCGCGCTGGATCTGTCTGATCCTGCCTGCTATGAGGCGGCGGAGCGTTATTTTGCCAAGCTCACGCTGGAGAACCAGATGGAGGGTGTCGTCATCAAGCCGGAGGTGTGGAACGGGAAGACGGTGCCTTATATGAAGGTGCGCAATCCCGATTACCTGTCGATCATCTACGGGTATGACTACAAGTTCCCGCATAAGTACCGCAAGCTGCTGAAGCAGAAGAATATTAACCAGAAGCTCCGTACGTCGCTGAGTGAATACAAGCTGGGGCTGCAGCTGCTCAAGGTGCCGTTCGAGGAGATTTCGCCGCAGCATTCGGCCTATCAGGAGACCGCGGCCAGCCTGCTGTTCGAGGTTGCGCAGGAGCGGGAGATTGATCCGCGGTTGTAGGGCTGTGCTGAGGTTAATTTATACATGGGAAAACATTACTCTCTTCGAGTATTGTTTTCCTATGAAGTTTTTTATGAGGTCAGGTGATGAACGATGAAGCGATTTTTCGGTAAAGTATTCAAAGCGCCGTACCCGAAAGGCGCTGTACAGCATGATTGTTTCGATGAATGTAAGCAGCTTGACCGATGACGTGCTGGAGGAAGTACGCAAGCATCCGGGGATGCAGCTACAGGCGCAGTTCGATTAGGCCAGATGGATGGTCGAGCACGGGGCGCATCGTAACGTAGTGAAGTTCGGCGCTGCGCTGCTGGGACTATTGAGCAGGTGAAGGAGCTGCTACTTACGATCGGAAGGCATGAGGAGTTTACGCTCTATGCGCCGGTCGCATTCAGAACGGCATGGAAGACAGCAACGAAGTGCTCTTCGAATTAGCCAAGTATGTCAACGGGTGGGGGAAAATCAACATCGTCGAGAGGCTGGAGCCGAGCACCCAGAAGATCAAGGATTGGCTGCTGCGACATGGCTGCCAGAACAGCATCATGGACGAATACTTGGCCTGTACTTGTGCCAGGAACGGGGAGCTGCATGTGGCGCTGGCTGGCGGCCAGGTTGATGGGGAGCTCTTCGATGGAGCGACGGATATCATACAGGCACTGCTGAACGGCGGCCCGGCCGAAGACATCGACGACTATGAGCATGCCGCGCAGGTGATTTCGAACTATATCAGATTGGCAGTCGATATGAGTTCTACCGCGAAGCATCTGTCCGTCTTGATGAGCATTCGCGACTTCCTGGAAGTGGACGAAGACGATGAGCAGTGGAAAGAGCGGTTCTCCTCGGGATGGACGGAGGAGCTGAGAGCCGAGGCGCTGGAAGCATGCCGGAGGCTGATTGCTCAGCCTGAATGGAGAAGTGTCGTAATGAAGGCCGTTGAATCCGATAATTCGGTGGAACGTTACTATGGCATCCGATGCGCCCGGGAGCTGGGGCTCGATGTGTGGGAGTACCTTTATAACATGCTTACGGAAGACCCGACGCAGGGTTCGCTCTATTATGAGCTAATGAAATCTGAGGATCGTGATCGGATTCGCAAGCTGGTGCATTTTGCTGAGACGCATCTGCCGCTGCAGGATATCGCAACAGGTCCAGCAGAGGAAATGGGCTTCGGCCCTCAGTACGCACCACACCGATGTCTTGATTTCCTTCTCCAGAGTTTAGGCAAGCATGCGGGAGTAGGGGAAGAGCTGATCTTGGCTGGACTGCAAAGCCCCGTGATTCATAATCGTAACATGGCATTAATGGCACTGGAGGCCTGGGAGCTCTCCTCTTGGGGAGAGCGGATCATCGAGGTTGTTATTCGGCTGGCGGAGATTGAGCCTGATGGTTCCGTGAAGGAACGGGTTAAGAGCTTGAGGTTGGTGAGAGGGGGGTAACATTGGACCGTACGGCAGTAGTCTGCTGTACGGCCTCTTGTCGTTCACTTGTGTATAGGGAATGGTCACTTAGGGAGCAGGAGCTTGGGGAGGCTTTAACCAGATCCAGCCTTCCTTCTTGGCAGTTGTTAAGTAATATCCGGCTGCTTCAGGTGTTATTCACCTATGGTGGAGAAAGCCATTCAGGCAGCAGATGCAGGCATCGAATAGATGCTCCTGTGTAATGAAATCATCTTGCATGCCGTTGAACTTAGGAGCTAGTTGAGAGACCATCTTGCTTCTCTTTAGTATATTCTTTGGTGCACTGCCTTTATAGCCGGATAGGATTTGGTCCTCCGACCGCAGCCAAGCTGCTGGATACACTTCAATGAATCCCAGGTCAAAGTCAGCATACGAATTCCATGGCAATAAAAAGTTTGAATGCTGTTGACTAACTTGAGCGATTAAGTCGAAGGTATGGGATCAGGTTCTGGCAAGTATGGAAGTTTGGGTTGAAGTATTCCGGTCAGCAAAGAGACGAAACAATGATATCATCAAGCAGTCGGTCACTTACACTGTTCTTACTGCTTATTGAATGGACGAAGAGTCCAAAGGTATAGCGTAAACGCTATATCTTACATTCCTGGGGATGGTAGAACACTCTATTCCGATTATGTTGGTTTACGTTAGTAACCTACTGCTGTAAGTCTATATAGGGAATAAATTCTATGCTTGAAGTAGAGGATTTTTGAGAAGAAGAGTGAAGGAGCAAAAGTTACAAAGCAAGGGCGTTGTTGTAGTCAAAATTATTGACATACTGATAGAAACATCTCGTTTTCCTGTGCTATTAAGATAAGGTCGAAATCGAAAGAATAATGTGTGCAGATGCCTAGATATGGTATATTTGTACTAGTGAGCTCTTGAAGAGGGTACTAAAGTCGAATAATTGGGGAATGATTACTGGGAATAATTCAGTTATCTTGATTGGAGGGTAATTATGAAAGTTGTTACTTTCTTTAATAATAAGGGCGGGGTAGGGAAAACTACTACAGTAGTGAATTTAGCTAGCTATCTTAGTATAAAAGAAAACAAAAGAGTACTATTATTAGATCTAGATCCTCAATCTAACTCGACCCAATTAATAATTCCTGTTGAGAGATGGGGTGAATTCTACAGCGATCTACCAGTGAAAAAAACGATATATAACTATTTCGAAGAAATGGATGAAGGTGAAGCCAGATTAGAGTACTACGACATACCTGTTAAAGCGGAAGATAACGAATATCAAATTGATATGATTCCAGGTCATCCTAGGCTTGCCATGATTGACGACCGTATGAGTAAGAGTTGGAATGGAACAATTGGGCAAGATAAAGGAGAATTGAGAAAATTAAATTGGTTAAAACAATTTAAAGTATGGGTTAGTCAGTTTGAGTATGATTATGTCTTTATAGATGTCGGACCTTCACTTGGTGCATTAAATAGAAGCATCTTATTAAATACCGATTACTTCTTTACACCAATGGGTTCGGATATATTCAGCTTGATGGGAATTGAAAACATTTCTACGTGGATGAATCAGTGGATGGAATTATACCAAGATGCATTAGTTAATTTACAAAAAAATGACCGTGTATTTGATATTAATCGCTTTAGTGAAAAGTATTATGTTAATATTGATGTGAAATCCAGTTGTAGGTTTTTAGGATACTCCATTCAACAATACTCCAAAAGAAAGTTTAAAGAAGGTGTAAGACCGGTTTCAGCTTATGAAAATGTTATTAAAGAGATGCACGGCAAGATACTAAGATATTTAGGGGATTTTATTCCTAGTGATATAAAGAGGGATGATATCAAGCTAGGTGATATCCCATATGTTTATAGTATAGTCCCTTTATCTCAGGTCGCAAATACACCTATATTTAACTTAAGCTATAAAAGTGGATTGCGAGGGAATCAACCAAGTAGTGTGACGGAATACTCAGAATATATAAAAACTGTATGCAAGAATTTTTTAGGAAATATTGGTGATTCGTATGACTAAATTCATTTGGCCAGAAAACTTAATTGAAGAGTTAGCATACAGAAGAGCCATACTTTTTTTAGGGTCAGGAGTATCTGCTACTGCTAAAAATGACGATGGAAAATCTCCTGATACTTGGGGGGAATTTCTGAAAAACATAAAGGCATTAATAAGACATCCTCGAAATGAGGATTCTGACTTTATTGATAAGATGTTGGTGCAAGAAAATTACTTAATGGCTTTACAGACAATTTATGATTTAAGTGATACGGGTGCATACAGTAAATACCTAAAAGATAAATTCTCTAGAGGAAAATTCAATGCCTCATCTGTTCATAAAGCAATTAAAAAAATCAACACGAAAATAGTAATCACAACAAATTTTGATAAGATCTATGATAATTTATGTAATGAAGATTTATATGTAAAGTATGATTATCAAAAGACAAAGTCTATAATCTCAAATATAAAGTCTCCTGAAAATATCATAATAAAAGCACATGGTAGTATCGATGATACGGATGAGATAATTTTTACATCGCAGCAATATTTTGAAGCTCAAGAGAAGTACCCTGAGTTTTACTCTCTACTACGTGCACTTTTTCTAACAAATACAGTCCTGTTTCTTGGTTATAGTTTAAATGATCCAGATATTAATCTAGTATTGCAATCCTTATCTAACACATCAAGTAGTGCGTCACCTCACTATATACTTTTAAAAGAGGGGACCTCTAGACATATTATTAAGCATTGGGAAAAAACATATAATGTTAGATGCTTGGAATATGGTCCAACGTATGAGGACTTTGGAGATAACATTGAAGAACTTGAGGGTGCAGTTGCGCAATTAAGAATGGAAAGAGGGATTTACGAATAACCTTACCCTTTAGGATACTTTCGAAGTGAGTAAGCTCGATAAGATAGCATTGGTTATCAAACAGCAGAGAGCCCATTCTATTTGGTCGGAATGATGGACTATCATGGCCGTAATCTCATAGGACCGGCCATGAATAGCCGCAAGAAATCGGGCTCATTATCTATATCAATTAATAGTTGAAGTTACTGTTACCCAACAGAGCATCATTCACTATTTAAATGCTTGGTCATACGTCAAAAGTAACTTGGTTTTCAACTTGTTTTTTTGTTGACTTTTTAGTTAGGGTCTCAGGCAACCAATGCCCATTCTTTATACGTATCTTTCTCATTTCTTCGGTGAATAATGTATTTTTGTTCTTATGCAACTTTTCAATATAATCTTTTTGAATGTTAATATCCTTAAATCTTTCGATTATCCCTTCCGTCGGGCCAATCTCCACACCTATCCATTTTCGTTTCAAAATTTCTGAAACAATATACGTTGTGCCGCTGCCGCCAAAAGGGTCAAATACTAAATCACCTTCATTTGTAGCTAAACTTATTACCCTGTCAAGAACTTTCATAGATAATTCATTGCTGTTTCTTGTTTTATACTTGCTATGTCGAACTGGGGGGATATCGAACCAAACATCTGTGACATTAATTCCTTTTTGATTGAGTTTATCTTTATAACCACCATAGTCACGTATGTCTCCGCCGCATTTTCTACAAATATCTAGTGGCAGCCTCTGTTCATTAAAAGTATTTGGTTTTTCACCTTTAGTGTAATACAAAAGGCTGTAGTGAGAAGGATATAATCTATTCTTTAAAGGTAATCCAAACTTAATATCAACCGCGATCCAATGCTTAAGTATCAAGTATTTATCGAGAATATTAGCAGTGAAAGTGTTCCATTTAGGTAGATTCCAGATAAAAAGTGATCCCCCTTCCTTAAGCAAATCAACACATTTTAAAACCCACTTTTCTGTCCACTCCTGGTATTGCTGATTTGAAATATTATCATTCATGCCTGACTCGTATTCTTTGTTTAAATTAAATGGTGGGTCTGCAAAAATTAAATCCACTGATTCGTCTTCCATTGTATCCATTAGACTAAGACAGTCACCTTGGTATAAATGGCCATATTCAGTCTGTAAGGTAAGCCTTAACTTACTTTCATCTTGTGCCTCGTTTCTAATGTCATGTTTGATCAAGTCTTCAATCTCACGGGCGTTCTCTTGAATAGCTTTGAGAACTTGGTTATCAAAGGTCCCCATTCTTAACTTAAATTCTAATTCGGATATATTTAACTGCTCCAATAATCTAGACATATCTTTCTTATGGGGGATAATCCCGTACTGATTATAGTATTTTAGCTTACTAATGTTTATCTGTGTTTCCTTAGCAAATTGTTTCAGTTCTATGTCTGAAGATATATTAAGCGCTTTGAAAAATTTGTTATGGAACATTGTATAACTCCTTTATGATGACTATAGTACTCAATAATAACATATTGCATGAGTTATGTTAAGTAATAGAGCTAAGCTAATAATTTCAGGTTTGTTACGTAGACTATAGTCCGTAGACGATGTGTCTCCTTCAACATGAGAATGGCTTTAGAAGGGAGGAGACCTTTTGAAGCTTGAGACAGCATTCGGAATTGTACTAAAAAAATATCGCCAATTTAGTTCGTTATCACAAGAGGAACTTGCTCTGCGATGCGACTTGGATAGAACGTTTATCAGTTTGTTAGAGCGGGGGCATCGAAGACCAACATTAAATACAATATTTACAATTGCTGCAAGTCTTAAAGTGAGACCTACTGAACTAATTCAAGAGGTCGAAGACATTATAAATGAAAACAATAGGGATTAAGAAATTTATCGAAAAAGGGAAATTCACTTTATCTGACGAGTATAAGAAGATACTAGCTGATATCGGAAAGGCCATCAATAGCATAGAGCATCCTGCTGGAAGTGGTGGCTTCTATCTCTTTCCGAAAATTGATGGTAATGGTGTTGTTCCTATAAAAGATGCATTTATTAAAACGCTCGACTCACTTGGTTGGCAAAACGAAAATGTATGTAGTCCGTTAATAAAGAAAAGACGGTTTGATTCATCTTATTCTCTTGGTAATGACAAGTTCTTCGCTATTGAATGGGAAACGGGGAATATATCTTCAAGTCACAGGGCCTTAAATAGGCTTATACTGGGAATCTTAGATGGGGTCCTCGAAGGAGGTATTCTCGTATTGCCTTCAAGAAATATGTATCAATATTTGACACAAAGGACAGGGAATTTTAAAGAACTCGAGCCTTATTTCCCTGTTTGGGATAAACTCGCTGAGTCTATGGAAAGTGGAATACTACTTATCATAGAAATTGAACACGATGGAGTAAGTGAACATATCCCTCCTCTACCAAAGGGTAAAGATGGGAGAGCAAGAGAAGCCTCTGCTAAGCGAATGGAAATACTTAAGCCAAGGTAATCAAACGCTTTTAAAGCCGGAAATGCCATTCGTCTTCTTAGGGTTATCCCTCTGATGAAAGAGCGGAACTGTTATTTCAGCAGTACGTAAGTATTATTTAATACACAAAGGTGGTTCAGGATGTCCCTACCTACTACCCTCACCAGCATATTTACAAACCGACAAAAATCCTACAAAATGATCCTTATTCTTTCCCTGTTACATGAAATGAACGAGTCCGGTCAACGAGAGATCGGGCTTCAAGCTATTAAGGAAAGATTCCTTAGTCTTCTTCGAGACCGAGAATCACGTGGTCTACCAGTCGATCCGCCTATCAATCAGGCAGCAAGCTGGAATGATGTAACCCCAACTCAGCTATCATCTACGATAGCAACACCAATCGGTGCGCTTAGCGATATTCTAGACTACAACCGGGACCAGCAAACTCTCGGATTCAAAGAACATCTGTACAACTCCTGGGACGAGAATGTCCTCGCTGAGCTATACGATCATGCATCGAATGAGCTAGAACGATATCACGCTCAGCAGACCACCCAGCAGATCAACTTCTCGCTAAGAGATGCTCTGCAAACGGTGACGTCGCAGTATCTAACAGCTAAGAGAGAGCCTTTCAAGAATAATGCCCTGGGTCATTTCGTGCGTAATCAGATTCCTGAAGGTATGCGAGATTTACCGTTCTTGCTGTCTAACAACCACCTGAAGATTGCTGCATCTGTAGGTAAAGGCGTATGGGCTACCATCCCCTGGATCGCTATTATGGACGACCGAATCACAACCTCAACGCAATATGGTGAGTATATCGTCTACCTATTTGCTGAGGATATGAGTGCAGCATATTTAACGTTAATTCAAGGGGTTACCGAAGCGAACAAGAATGGCCGTGTGGAGGGCCATCGGTACCTTCGCCAGAAGGTACAAGAGATCAGGCAGCTCATACCGCTAAACGGCCTTAACCAGGACGAAGACATACACCTAACCTCCAACCCAGGCCTGGGCCGTGACTATCAAGTCTCTACGGTTGCTTACTACAAGTATGATCGAGACAACCTGCCTAGCGAGGAGCAGCTCCTCCAGGATCTTGAGAATCTCGTGAACAACTATAATCAGTATGTGGACATTGTTATGAGTTCTACCCTTAATACTGAAACCGATACATCAGAGGAGCAACCCCAAGTGCGCGACCTCACCCCTGAGCAGCGGCTGGCTGCTGCCAAAACTTACATCTCTCAAAAAGGCTTCGCCTATTCGGAGTATCTGATCGAGAACTTCTACCTGTCGCTGAGGTCGAAGCCTTTTGTCATTCTGGCTGGTGTATCCGGTACCGGGAAAACGAAGCTCGTTGAGCTGTTTGCGGAAGCTCTCGGAGCGACGAGAGACAACAAGCGCTACCGGCTCATTCCCGTGCGGCCGGATTGGAGTGATCCAGCTGACCTGATTGGCTTCAAGGATCTGAATCAGCAGTTTCGTCCAGGTCCACTGACGGAGGTGCTGGTGGAGGCGAGGCGGCCGGAGAATCAGGACAAGCCTTATTTTGTGTGCCTCGATGAGATGAATCTGGCGAGGGTGGAGCATTATTTTAGCGATGTGCTCAGTATCCTGGAATCCCAGAAGCTGCAGGGTGATCAAATTGTAACGGATGCCGTTATTCGTAAATCTAGCCTCGTCCATGAAGCGGACATCGAGCTATACGGCGATCTCTATATCCCGGACAATGTGTACCTGATCGGTACGGTGAACATGGATGAGACTACGCATCCGTTCAGCAAGAAGGTGCTGGACCGGGCGAACACGATTGAGTTCAACTATATCCGGCTGGATCAGTACCCGTCTGTTACTGAGGAGGAAGCGCAGGCTGAGCTGGCGCCTAATGATTTTCTTCGATCTAGCTATCTCAAGCTGGCGGATGCCTATAACACGACCTATAAGACACTCATCGAAGAAACGACGCAGCAGCTTGTGGCGATCAACAGCATTCTTGAGTCGATTCATTCGCATGTTGGCTTCCGGATTCGCGATGCGATCTGCTTCTACTTAATCTACAACGAGCAGGCTGGGCTAATGACACGTGAACAAGCCTTAGATTATCAACTCCTGCAGAAAATCCTTCCCCGCATCCAAGGCAGCAATAACGCTGTGCGGCAGGTGCTCCTGCAGCTGCTTCAGATCACGCTGGGATCAGCAAGAAGGCTTGATATGAGCAGCCTAGAAGAGGATGCTTCAAGTTTGTGGCGGAATGTAGACCAAGCGGTTGAAGGGGCGGCCTACGCGCAATCCGCCCGCAAAATCGTCTTTATGCTGCGGAGGTTGGATGAAGATGGCTTCACCTCATACTGGCTCTCCTAACCCTAACCGCACGGTTGAGCTGCTTCGCATTGAGACGAACTGGTTCAATCTGTACCTGCAGGGCAAGCCGTTTCACCCGACGGTAGAGGCGCTGCAGCTGCACCGCCGGGACGACGCGGGTTGGGTGGAGGCGAGGCTGCAGCCACAGTCACTGCACAGCGGGCTCGAGCTTCGCTCGATCGCGCTTTTTAACCCGGAGCAGCAAGCCTTGACGGATTGGCAGGTGGGGGATGCGTGTCCGCCGCTATTTTATGAGACGCAGGGCTATGAGCTTGTGGTCGAGCTGGAGGATGACGTGGCGCTCACGTTCTACCACGATAACCAGCATGTGCGCGAGGCGGTGCTTCCGAAGGGACGGCGGCTGCTTAGCGGGGTGCTGAATTTTCAGAACGAGGTTGGCTATACGGAGCTTGAACTGAGGCGGGACGGCAAGCCGGTGTTCCGGCTGCAGCTGGAGATTTTCCCATCCAAGCTGGACTACCAGAAGGACTACGAGGCGATCCTGCATGAGGTGAATGCACAGATCTACAATCTGTCGTTCGACTTCCTGCGCAGAACGTTCCAGCTTACGGGCCTGCGGGAGACGCGCCATCAGAGCATGACGGAGTTCTTCGTGATTCTTCAGCATGTGTTCCAGCAGCTGGTGCAGACGATCGAGCGGATGCAGAGCGCGCCTCATCACCGGATGCGGATGGAGAATCGGCTGGTGGGTGCGGCACGGGTGAAGAAGGCTGGCCGGGAAAATATCGCTTTTCTCGCGAAACGTCCTCATTATCTCGCACAGGATACCCAGAATGGTCTGCTGCGGCTGGGCAATCAGCGCTATACGCCGACCCATGTGCTGGAGACAAAGCGGCATGTGGACTATGACACGATGGAGAACCGTTTTGTCCGCTGGGTGCTGCTTCGGATCGAACGCCGGCTGCGCAGCATGAAGCTGCTGCTGAACAAGAAGGACCGGGCGCCTGACCCTGTCCTGATGAACAAGCTGAATCGGATGCAGAGCGATATCGGGCGGCTGCTTAAGCTGGATTTTCTGCGGGTGGGCGAGATGCGCCAGATGACGGTGACGCTCGTGCTCCAGATGGCGCCGGGCTACCGGGATGTGTACCGCTATTACCTGATGCTGATGAAGGGGCTGTCGATCCAGGACGATCTGTTCCGCCTGTCGATGAAGGATCTGGCGCAGCTGTACGAGTACTGGTGCTTCCTGAAAATCCACGAGCTGCTCAGCCGCAAGTACGAGCTGGTCAAGCAGGATGTGGTAAAGCTGAACCGCGGCGGCCTGTTCGTTACGCTGCAGCGGGCACGTGACTCCAAGATGGTGTACCGGAACCCGAGGAACGGCGAAGTGTTCACGCTGTACTATAACGGTCTGCCACCAGGGGATAAGAGTGTGACGGTCGGGCAGAAGCCGGATAATGTGCTGACGCTGAAGAAGCAGGATGCGGCTGTGGAGTACAAATATATTTTCGACGCGAAGTACCGGATCAATCCGGCCTATGAGGGCACGTCCTACCGGGGCACGTACAAGACGCCAGGTCCTCAGGAGGAGGACATCAACACGATGCACCGGTACCGGGATGCGATTGTATATCAGGCGAGCCGGGAGCAGGGTCAGCCGGAGGCGGAGCGGACGATGTTCGGCGCGTATGTGCTGTTCCCGTATCCGAATGAGGAGGAGTACCGGGCGCATGATTTTTACCGGAGTATTGAGCTGGTGAATGTGGGGGCGCTGCCGTTCCTGCCGAGTGCGACGACGCTTGTGGAGGAGTTTCTGGATGAGCTCATTATGGACAGCCCGGAGAAGGCCTATGAGCGGTCGACACGACCGAGAGGGACGGATACGTATTATGCGGATAAAATGAGCGGCAAGACCGTGCTCGTCGGAGCACTCAGCCGCCGGGAGCAGCTGCAGGATCTGCTGACGCATCGATTCTATCATGTGCCTTTGCGGCATTTTGTGCGGCATGGGGATTTGGCGAATCTGCAGGTGGTGGGCATTTACCAGTCGAGCACGCTGTTCGGGGCAGAGCAGGCGGGTGTGCGGTATTACGGACGGATTAAGTCGTGGAGCATCCTGCCAAGGGAGCAGATCCGGGAAATTCCGCTTCGCCGTGGTGCGCCAACGGAGCTGTATGTGAAGCTGGAGGTTGAAGAGTGGCAGGTTAGGCGATCGCCGATCGTCCCTGGCGGGCACGGGGTGCAGAGCGTGCTGCTGACCTCGGCGTATATGTTCCAGCGGGCGAAGGAAGTGGCTGAGCTCCGGCTGGAGACGGAGGAGCAGCTGCGGGACTGGCGGGAGAAGCGCCGCCTGGGCAGGCTGAACGTGAAGTGGGACCGCTATGAGGTCGATAAGGCATCGGAGCTGGAACGGCTGGATGTGGTGGAGGAGTAGAGCAGAAGCACGCCAGGAAATGGCGATCTTCTGCTTTTCTTGTCTTATCTCATGTCTCCAATCATTCTTTAGCAAGATTTTAACAGGGATATACAGGAATTTATGGGGATTAAGCGAACTTTAATATGCTTATGAAACCGGCTTGGTACGGCAGAGGACAAGGAAGTGGAACAGGTGTCGCGGTTGGAGATAGATTTCGACGAGGTAGCCCAAAGTATAAACACGTTACATAACGGAGCAGTGAACAAGCTGTCGTCGGTGACGGGCAATGTTCGCAGCATTGGAAACGGCGTGGACGGTCAAATCAAGGCCAGACGCGGAATCGGCGGCAGGCTTGGGCAGGCGGCAGCCAGTGCGGAGAGCATCCATCAGAAGCTAATGAGCGTCGAGACCTTCATGAGGCAGTCCAGCGACCGCTATCAGACGATGGAGAGGCAGATTCAGCAGCGAATCGCGATTCTCGGCACGATC
>NZ_JAKGAO010000016.1 GCF_021532315.1 Paenibacillus tarimensis | reverse complement strand
ATCAGTATATCTGACCTGGAGCTCAAGATTGCGGGGATTGAAAATAGGCTGACCGCCTTCATTCCGGCTTTGTTTGATCTGATTAAGGACAAGGACAAGCCGCTTGATATCCGGCAGCTGCTGGTGATGGCGGGAAGTTTCGTGACAACGATTGGGGAGCTGACGATCCGGCAGATACAGCTGCTGGTGAAGACGGTCACGACACCGCTGCCCATTGACGAGGACATGCTGGAGGCGTTAAATAGAGAGCAGTACCTGTATCTCGTGCGGCTGTCGATGAAGGAGGGCCCGGAGGGAGACTGGGCAAGGCAGCAACTGATCGAAGCGCGGGCCTTGCTGGACCGCTTGCGGATCGCCTATATCGGCATTGGTGAGAAAACAGCAGCCATGGATATGATGAGCCTGTATGCAGCGCTCAGCAACACAGCCGGTCTGCTGCAGCAGCTGAACAGCATGGGACTTCTGCCGGAGAAGGAAGTGTTCACGCCAGAGGAGCTGGCGGCCAAGTACGATTATGATGACAAGCGTAAAGGTATGGTCGTCATCAACGGGTATGGTGAGGTCATTTCTGTTAACCAAGAAAACCTGGACGAGCTGCTAAGAAGATATAAGGCTGAACGATGGGGCAATCTCAATCCGGCTAAAGTGTATGACCCGCGTTTCAATAGGAATATTAAAGATTTTTTGGACTATGCGATCTCGCTAGGGTATGATCCGCGGACCTTCGAATACGTAGGGGCGGATATTAAGGACGATCCGTTCGCTAAAGCGTTTGTCGCCAGCCAGCAGGGGGTGAGTGACAAGCATAGTGAAGAGGCCAAGAAGCTTCAGGATGATTTGATCGGATATATTTCAACAGGGCTTGATAATATACCGGGAGTAGGGAACTTTAAATCGGCTATTGAGCTCTTGGCAGGAAAGACGATGGCTGGTGATGAGTTATCGAACGGCGATAAGGTGCTGGCAGGGCTAGGAATAGGCTTGCCATGGCTCCGCAGGACCGAAGATTTCGTCAGCGGCGTCGCCAAGAATGGTGAAGAGGTTGCTGGACTTGCAAGGACCCCCAATATCACCAAAAAACATGATGAGATCTCACATGACGGGTATTATGGTAGAAAGGAATTCCGAACAAGGATAAACAATGCAAACTACACCTCTCATGGTAATAAGCATCTTAAAGCCAGAACTCCTGAAGAGGCCCAAAAGTTTAGCGAAACAGGAAAAAGAAATGCTCAATATCTACCTGATATAAATAATAAGGCAATAGAGAAGGAAGCCCTTCAAAGAGGTCATATTATTGATAATGGCAACAATAATTATTATTTTATCTACGATACAGGTAAGGTTGTTGGTTATGATAATGGCCAACCTACCACTTGGATTAGAGCGGAGCTTACGAGCGGAAATGTATATCATGGGCATCCTATAGCTGGAGACCGGCTGGACAAATATTTGAAACGCATTAAATAATATATAACAGAGGGATTCATATGAGAAAACATATTAAACTAAATATTCCAGAGCTAAATATTCATCCATTGAGGATCACCGAAGGGTGGAGCGTGAAGTATAATAATTTTTGGCAAATAGATCCTAAAAGTTTAGAGCATGACGATGACAGGTGGTTCATGTTTACTGAAAGCCTTTTACAACTGTATCACGAAAAATCGTCTACTATATTAGATCTGGGCTGGAATCCCGATCTTTCTCCGGAAGGCAGCTATTTAGTTTTGATTGTTAAAAACATGGACTGGGACAACCCGATCTATGAATTTGAATCTGATGATTATAACAAGATCATTCAATTTATTGAATTGCAATTAAAGACAATCACTGCTGCACTTTAATATTTATTACAGTATGGGGCTTTTGCCGATGTTTAGAAAGGATTAAACGTCTCGAGTGTTCGTAACTAAGGCAAGGTTTTTGTTTTGTCCTACATACCAAGATCGAAACTTGGTGCTAAAAATGCATACATGTAAAGACTAATCACAATAAGGGAGGGGAAGTTAATCTGTTTACCACTCCCAATATTTTGTTCCGTTCGTCGAAACGAATCTGTACAACCAAGTGTCAAAGTTGCAATGCAAGTTGCGGCCCTCGTAATCAAGAGGGGCTGTACATATATTCTCATAAACGTATTCATCATCACCATCTGCAACCCTCTTTAAGTCTATATAGATGTAGCTTTGCAGAATATAAGCAATTTTCAATAAATGATCTTCCTCCTCCTCATCTTTAAAATGAAGAGACTTATAGATCTCTGTTATTGAATATAACTCATTTTCTCCTCCATACAAATGATGTTCAAACAGACGACATCCATTGCAGCTTTCGAGAAAATTCCTATAATCTAATGGCAGCTTATAACCAATATCTGCTTCCAGTTCATTGATCTCAGAGACAGTTGCAGGTGGATTGAAAAAGCATTTATGCTCTTCGAACTCACCATCTGGATTTATGAGATAAAAGGAGTTCTTGTTAATTAGCAACCTACTCTTAAGACCTTCGATAACTTTGTTCACTTATAATCCTCCGTAATTAAATTGGTAAACGAGGGACAACCGTAGACAGTTGTCCTTCGCAAGCGACCAAGGGTTAACAATTTGCTGATGAAAATTCTTGGGAAGAGGTATCAAAATATCGAAAACATTTGTACCACCAAAATTTCGTGGCCTGATGTGGTGGAATTCAGTAAAATACCTGTCCCAATTCTATCCTTTATTTGAATAAATTTCACTAATATCTTTCGATAAACTTTCCCCTATCAAAGAGATCTTCTATACGTAAGGAGCATGATGCGCCTAACTGATTTGATCCATCAAGCAAAATAAGACCCCCTGCTGCTGGCGGCTACATCTGTATCACGAGGACCATCTGGCAGGATGGTCTTCTTTGCATTTCCGGCGCTGCTGAGCGCCGCTTTTATCCAACAGCTAACGTAAGATTTTATCCCCGGTTAACACTCCTCTAATGTTCCGCAAATACGACCCCCGTATAGTGGGAAGCGTACAAGGTCCATTACAAAATCATTACTTACCATTCTATATAATTGGGTAGAGATGATGAGAAAACCCAAGCATGGCATGCCGCTCGTACGGCTGTTATGTTTGGGTTTTTATTATTTTTTGGCAGGGGGGATTGCATGCTTCATATTCGTTTGCGCTTAACCCGGGCGTCAGTCCTGCGGCTGACCGTCTGGACCGTTCTTGTGCTGCTTATGGCCTCATGCGCATCCTCAAGTGCACAGCCGGAGTTCTTTGGTCAGGACGATGGCCGGGACATGCTGTCTGTCCGGTACTTCTATCTGGAGGCGGAAGAGAAGTCGGGGGATGCGATCCTGATCACGGCTCCTGACGGCCGGCGTCTGCTAATTGATGCGGGCGTTCCTGGAGCGGGTCCGCAGCTTGATGAGATGCTCCGGAAGATCGGAGTCGAGAAGCTGGACGCTGTTGTCAGTACCCACCCTCATATCGATCACATCGGCGGGCTGACGACGCTGCTTCGCACCATGCCGGTCGATGCGTATTATCACAACGGAATTCCCCATACGACGGAGACGTACCGCAAAGTCCAAGCTGCACTGAAGGACAAGGGGATTCCTGAGGAGGCGGTTGGCGAGGGGGATGTCATTGAGTGGTCGCCGGAGGTGACGATTGAGGTGCTGAACCCCCCTGCGGGTACGTCGCCGGACAAGTTCGAAGTATGGGGAACCGAGGAGCTTAATAATCATTCACTGACGCTGCTCGTGACATACGGTGATATCCGGATGCTGTTCCCGGCTGACATTTACAAGTCGCAGGAATATGACCTGGTGGACAAATACGGGGAACGGCTTCAGGCTGATCTGCTTCATGCGCCGCATCACGGCGACGATACTTCATCCTCTCCCGCATTCGTCCGTGCTGTTCAGCCGAAGTACGTCGTGATGAGCGCTAACCATTTTCAAAGCCTGGACATCATGAAGCGTTATGAGAGACGGGGAGCGGAGGTCTACGTAACCGGGCTGAATGGCCATCTGCTGTTTCTGACGGACGGGACTGAGCTGCATGCGGTTCCCGAGAGAGCGGAGCGCTCTCTTGCGCAGGACTCGCCATAAGAAGGAGGTAGCCGCGCTGGGTGGAGATATGGAGAAAACCCGGCTGGCGGCAGCGAATTAACGGAGGTGCAGGCTTATCGCTTAACGGTTCTTGTGTGGGAATGTCATGGGAATGTCACTGTTGGTCTGGCTCAAGCATTTATCCCGTCTGGGAATAATCTTGAAAGGGGCTTTGTATAGCATATGAAGATGAAAAAATGGATGACCGCAGTACTGGCAGGCACGATGGCGATCGGTATCACGGCATGCGCAGGATCGAACAACACAGGTGTAGAGCCGGCGGCGATGGAAGCATTGAAGGAGGACACGACACCGATTACCATCCAGTACTGGCACGCGCATGCGGAAGCGCAGCTGGAAGGGCTGAATTACATGATCGGCGAGTTCTCGAAGAAATATCCGCATATTACGGTGGAGCCGGTCTTCCAGGGAGCTTATTCGGAGCTGCATAAGAAGCTTCAAGCGGCAGTAGCCGCAGACGATGTGCCGGCGGTGACGAATGTTGAAGTCGCTTCCCTGCCGAACTTTGCGGACAGCGGCGTATTCGAAGAGCTGACGCCTTGGATTGAGCGCGACCAGGTGCAGCTGGACGATTTTTCGCAGGGGATGCTCGGCGCCTATGCGTATAACGGCAAGCAGTACGGCTTCCCGCTCATCGTCAGCACCAGCGTCTTTGTCTATAACAAAACGATGCTGGACAAGCTCGGCGTGAAGCCGCCGCAGACGTGGGAAGAGATCGACGCGTTCAATCAAGCGGTAACCAAGAAGGGCGAGAACGGGATGCCGACGTATGCCTTCTCGGTGCCGGGCTGGGATACCTGGTACTACGATCCGTGGATGATCAACGGCGGCGGCCAAATTCTGACCGATGACATGTCCGCTTCAGCAGTTGAGACAGAGGCGTCGCTGCGCTATATCGAGAACTTCAAGCGCTGGAAGGACGAAGGCCATCTGCATATCGGCTACGGAAAAGGCGCTTCCGACAACATGCGCCAGATGTTCCTGGGCGGCGAGATCGCGATGGTGGAGCACACCTCGGCCCTGCTGAAGATGTACCAGGAGAACGCGGACTTTGAAGTTGGCGTATCGTTCCTGCCGGGCGATGAGAAGCGCACCTCCAACATCGGCGGCGCGGGCATTGTCATGATGGCGGGCGCGGAAGACGCGGAGAAGGAGGCGGCATGGAAATTCATTGAGTTCATGACGTCTGCCGAGCATAACATTAAGTGGGCGGAATCGGTCGGCTATCTGCCGACGCGCAAATCCGCGATTGACTCAGACGAGGGCGCGCAGTATTTCGAAAGATGGCCGCAGTACCGCGCGGTATACGAGCATTTTGACAACGTGACCCCTCGCATGCAGCATCCGGCCTATCCGGAGTTCAGTACGGTCTATAAGGAAGTTGTGGGCGAAATGGCGCTGAACAACGCCGATCCGGTACCGCTGATGAAGGAAGCGGCGGGTAAAATCAACGACATTCTTGCGGATTACGAGTGAGTTCTCCGATGGAGATGCAGAACAATGTAACGAAAGCGGCGTCCTTGCGGGCGCCTGCTTCCGTCCGCCGGAAGATATCGAATGTGACCAAGGAGAAGTGGAAGGACTTCCTGTTCGCGCTGCCTGCTTTGGCTTTTCTGGGCGCGTTCCTGTACTACCCGCTGGGGTACTCGGTGTATATCAGTTTCACCAACTGGAATATGACAAGGCCGAATGTGAAGTTCGTCGGCTTGGACAATTATACGCGGCTGCTGACGAACGATGACTTCTATAATTCGCTGAAAATAACACTTCAGTACACGGTCATGGACGTTGTGTTTACGCTGGCGGCCGGACTGCTGCTTGCGCTGCTGATGAACGTGACCTCATCACGGCTCTTTGCGGTTCTGCGCGGAATCGTATTCATGCCGTATTACATTTCGATGATCATCGCCGCTATGGTGTTCACCTGGATTTACAATAGCCAGTACGGGCTGCTTAACCGCATTATGATAGGGCTCGGGCTGGAGCCGGTAGACTGGCTGATTAATACAAGTACAGTGCTGCCTGCGCTTGTGGCGGTGTCGGTATGGAAGGGCGCCGGCTTTGCGATGATCTTGTTCATTGCCGGGATGCGGGGCATTCCCGCTGAATATTACGAGGCGGCGTCCATTGACGGCGCGAGCCGGATCTCACTGTTCCGCCACATCACGCTGCCGCTGCTGTCACCCATGACGCTGTTCCTCGTCATTACGACGTTTATTTCATCGATGCAGGTGTTCCAGTCCATTGACGTGATGACGAACGGAGGTCCTCTGCAGTCGACCAACGCAATTGTGTACTGGATCTATACGATGGCTTTCGGAGAGTTCCGGACGGGCAGGGCATCCGCTCTGGTCATGATTCTGTTCGTGATCATCTTGCTGCTCACGCTGCTGCAGTGGTTCATCAGCAGGAAGAAGGTGCACTATGAGGGATAACCGGATGGCCGGACAGCGGTATTACCGTTCAATCACCGCTCTGCGGATCGTACTGGCGCTGGCCGTTGCGGCGGTCATGTTCTTTCCAGTATACTGGCTGCTTATCAGTTCTCTGAAGACACAGGCGGAGATGCGGCTTGCGGTCCCGACCTTCTGGCCGGAGACGTTCGCCTGGGACAATTACGCGGAGGCGTTCAGCGTCATTCCGTATGCCCGCTTCTTTGGCAACACCCTGCTGATGTCCATTGGCTTGATCGTTCTGCAGCTGAACATCGCCTTAATGGCGGCGTACGCCTTTGCCAAGGGGAGATTTTGGGGCAGGGAGCTGCTCTTCTTCCTCGTGCTGGCGGCCTTGATCGTACCCGACCAAGTGACCTTCGTCCCGGTATACGTCATGATGGCGAAGCTGGGGTGGCTGGATACATTCCTGGCGCTCATCGTGCCTCACGGCGCATCAGCGTTTGGCATCTTCCTGCTGCGGCAGGCATTCAAGTCGCTGAACAATGACGTGCTCGAAGCCGCCCGGGTGGACGGGGCCGGAAGATTCTCCATCCTGTACAGGCTGCTGCTGCCGATGGCGCTGCCCACCGTCGTGACGCTAGGGGTACTGGTCTTTATCAGCTCCTGGAACTCGTACTTCTGGCCGCTCATTATGACGAACTCGAACGATATGCGTGTCCTGACAGTCGGCATTGCGATGCTGCGCGATTCGATCGCGGGCAACGAGGCGATGTACTTCCATGTCATCATGGCGTCCTGCGTAATGGCGATTATTCCAATCGTGCTGATCTTTACGGTCATGCAGCGTCATATCGTAACAGCTATGGCAAACTCCACGTTTAAATAATGGATCGATTATGAGACAGCCATGCGCATACAGCGCTGGTTGTCTTTTTGCTTTTGGGCCTTGTCCCCGCC
>NZ_JAKGAO010000015.1 GCF_021532315.1 Paenibacillus tarimensis | reverse complement strand
GGGTTAAGCGAATTTTATAATGCTTATGAAACCGGCTTGGTACGACAGAGGACAAGGGAGTGATGCAGGTGTCCCGGTTGGAAATTGATTTTCATACGGTAGCCCAAAGTATAAACACGTTACATAACGGAGCAGTGAACAAGCTATCGTCGGTGACGAGCAATGTGCGCAGCATCGGTGGCGGCGTGGACGGTCAGATCAAGGCCAGACGCGGGATCGGAGGCAGGCTGAGTCAGGCGGCAGCCGATGCGCAGAGCATCCATCAGAAGCTGATGAGCGTCGAGACCTTCATGAGGCAGTCCAGCGACCGCTATCAGACCATGGAGAGGCAGATTCAGCAGCGAATCGCGATACTTGGCACGATTGGTGTGATGTCCGCGAACCTGGATGCTTTCAACCGGATCAGTATATCGGACCTGGAGCTCAAGATTGCCGGGCTTGAAAATAAGCTGGCCGCCTTCATCCCGGCTTTGTTTGATCTGATTAAAGACAGAGATAAGCCGCTTGATATCCGGCAGATGCTTGTGATGGCGGGAAGTTTCGTGACAACGATTGGAGAGCTGACGATCTGGCAGATACAGCTGCTGGTGAAGACGGTCACGACCCCGCTGCCCATTGACGAGGACATGCTGGAGGCGTTAAATAGAGAGCAGTACCTGTATCTCGTGCGGCTGTCGATGAAGGAGGGCCCGGAGGGAGACTGGGCAAGGCAGCAGCTGATCGAGGCGCGGGCTTTGCTGGACCGCTTGCGTCTCGCATACATCGGCATTGGCGAGAAAACAGCAGCTATGGATATGATGGGTCTGTACGCAGCGCTCAGCAACACAGCCGACCTGCTGCAGCAGCTGAACAGCATGGGACTGCTGCCGGAGAAGGAAGTGTTCACGCCAGAGGAACTGGCCGCCAGTTATGAATACGATCGCAAGCGTGACGGCATGGTAGTCATTAACGGCAAGGGCGAAGTGACGCCGATCAACATGGGCAACCTGGACGAGCTGCTGCTCGGTTATCTGAGGGACAGCGGGACCAATCTCATGCCAATCCATGTGTATGAGCCGTACTTCAACGACAAGATAGAAGACTTTCTTAACTATGCAATCTCGCAGGGGTATGATCCGCGGACCTTCGAGTACGTGGGGGCGGATATCAAGAATGATCCGTTCGCCGAGGCGTTCGTCGCAAGCCAGCAGGGGGCCAGTGACAAGTACAGCGAAGAAGCCAAGAAGCGGCAGGACAAGGTGACAGAATTTGTGTCAACGGGGCTGGATTTTGTTCCGATAATCGGCAACATCAAATCTGCCATTGAACTCGGAGCAGGCGAGACGATGGCTGGCGAAGAGTTATCGGACGGGGATAAGCTGCTGGCGGCAGGAGGCATCATCTTCCCGTGGCTGCGCAAGAGCGGCGATGTTGTCAGCAGTATCGCCAAGCATGGCGACGAAGCAGCCGATGCGGTTACAGGTGCGGGGAAGCATGGGGATGAGGCTGCTGATGCGGTGGAACAAGTCGGAAAAAGTGTAGATAATTTAAAAAATACAGATAACTTTAAACAAGGCACTAAAAGTAACGCAATAAATCATATTTTTGAAGGTGAAGTTGTCAAGGGCCAAGCTGTTGGATTTCATTACGAAGGTGTGCAAAATAGTAAGGGTAAGGTTGTAGGAAACATTGATCCGCCAAATGAGTTTGGTGTGTATAGAGCCAATGTTGAAGTAGAAGGAACATTAAAGCAAGCAAAGTCTACTTTTTTTCCAAAAGATTGGACACCTCAACAAATAGTTGATGAAGTGAATACAGCCTTTAGCAACAAAGAAGTGTTTAAGAACAATAGATACAGAGGAACAGCGAGTAACGGAATGACTATTGAGATGATAATAAAGAATGGAAAAATTGTATCAGCATATCCTCTTTACTAAAGATTGGAGATCGATTTCATGCTTAAATATATCTATGAAACTGAGCACAAGGAAGACTTCAATGAGGTAGTATTAGATTTTAGCATTGATGAAACACTGGATAATGGGTACATGATAAGTGACTCTTTAGGTGCAGACATTTTTTTAGACATTAATTCTATTAAAGAAGAAGTAGAAAAATTAATTGGTTTGCTAGAAGGAAAAGTGGAATCATATGGGGGGGGCGGAAATGTCAACGTCATAAAATCTGACCGACAGTATACAACTCTAGAAGATATCTTTACGGATGAAGATGAAGAGGAAATGGTGTGCAGGATTGAGACTGTTGAGTTTTTAAAGATAGTCTTAATTTGGGCAAGAGAAAATTTCCAATATAAGGCTCAAAGGGGCGTTATGCCTGAAGTCGAAGCAGATTCAGCGCTAAACTGGATCGATCAAACGAAGAGTTACATTAACACAATGGAAAATTTTTGATAATGATATGTTTGTTAGGAGGCCGGGGATGCATAGACATCTTCGGTTTTTTACTATAGAGACAACTGTTACTGCCCTGAAAGTCCGTTTTATGATAAAGATCTTGCCAACCAGACACCTATAAAATCTCCAGAGTAAATGGAGACAATCGGAGTTTACAATGAATCTAGTAGAGAAAGTAAAAGATACCCTGACCGTTGAGAATAAAATTGAGAAAGAAAGCAAAATCGAGGAAATTGGAGATATCTTAGAGTATGGGAGCCTGGACAGAGATGAAGTAATTGAAAGTGTAAATATGTTAATTGCGCAAGTAGGTTTGGAAAAGGACAACACATTAAGAGAAAGTATTCTACTTGCCATTCATAACGCAGTAGTCTATAAAAATATAGCTGCTGAATATAAGGCAGCCGAGGATGCATACATCTTCGGATTTAACCTTGATTGAACACAATCACAGCTCATGCCGATCCATGTCTATGAGCCGTACTTCAACGCCAAGATAGAAGATTTTCTGAACTATGCAATCTCGCAGGGGTACGATCCCATTAATAATGCTAACGATAATTTTGCAGTTGAAGTATTATCAACAAATGCAGACGGTACCAAAAATGTTGTTTTTACAAAGCAGTTTCCTGATGGAAATATTTCTAAACTCAAAAAGAGTACTCTATTTCCTGATTCGTGGACTGAAGAACAAATTTTCAAGAATGTAACTGATGTTGGCAACACACCAGCTATTTCTACAAGATTGAGGGATGGGGCGACTTGGCATAGAGCAACTATTGATGGTGTGGAGATTGATGTAATCAAAGTTGGTGATGATGTAACAAGCGGCTATCCAACAGGTACGGTAAATGCGTCTCGCCCATCAGGCTTTTAATTCAATTTATGTGGAGGCACCAAATATGTACAGAGAACTTGATAACCTTTTATCTGCTGATACAACGGTAGATTCTTGGTACGATGACGGCTGTATCATAGCAAGCGAAATACTTTCAGACTTTAGCCCAAACGATTGGGATGAATTATCTAACCAAGTGCTTAGTAAACCAATTGAATGGCAGAGGAAAATAGCATATTGTTTGGATAATGAGTGTAGTTCTCATGAACACAACATACTAATCTCTTTGCTCAATACTAATGATGAGGAATTATTCGAAATATGCATAGATACATTAAGAAGTTATTCTAGTCAAGAAATCAAAAATATAATATTGGATGACCCGGGGATTTTACAACGTGTAAACGACTTATTACCTGCTGCCAGCATACCAGTAAGGAAAATGCTCGAAGATTTCCTTGCAAAGATTCAATCGGATATTTAGATTTCGTATTTGGACTTATGGAAGCTGTGATACTGAAGTGCTCCTTAAGACAGATTCTATCGAGACTTATAGTATAAAGCAGAAGCAAGCCACAGAATGCGGCGGTCTTCTGCTTTTTTTCTTGTTGGATACGCTCATGCTTTAGTAAGATATTAACAGGAATATACAGGGATTATCATAGTTTATGTGCCGGTTTCCTACTACTAGATCAAGACAAAGCAGGTGTTTTCACTGAGGAGAAGATACATATCCAAGCTGTCTGTTCAAGAATGTGAAGCGGCTTTTAGAGAATGTGTGGACTTTACGCTTATTGATAACTGGAGTGAGCGCTACTCGGGCTGGGTTAAGCGAGGGTTGTTCAGTATAAGTTACAAGAGCGGGAAAATTTGCATGAACAATCCCATATTCAACAAGGCCATAGGGAGAATTTCGACAAGGAAAGGCGTCACGGTGGTTAGCTTTAGGACGTACAGGGGGCTTACCGATATTTTGTCACTGGCTATATTATTTGCGGGGTCTTTCGCCATTATATTGGCAACCAGCAGTCAGGTTCTGGACATCGGGACAATTGCGCTGTTGTCCTTGTTTTGCTGCAGTTTAGCGGCAGTGATCACGTATACGTTCACCTCGTTATCCTCTGAAGGGCGGGAAGGGGAAGAATATCTGATTGGTTTCTTGGAGCGTGTTCTGGAGCTGACGAATCGATGAAGAGGACTTACAGGGGGATTAATTATGGCTGAAAAACTGCGGTTTATGCCGGATCAGAACCCGGAGGAATATAAACGATTTGAAAAGTATGCAGATGCAAATGTTTATCATGTGAGTATAGAGCCTGATTTCTCGAGATTAGTTGTTTGGTCGACAGATGTAACAGATACCTTGCTAAATCTAGTTAAGAGCATGAGTGAATCCTTGTTTATTCTATATGTGCTTCATGTAAGCAGGTGTGATCAGGAGACCGCCCGGTATCAAAGTGAAGAGCTAAGGGGGTCTGAGGTTGAAGAGTTTCTGAACAAGTATGCGGACTTCCTGGCGAATGACAGCAGGCACGATATTTGGTTTCACTCACCAAGTGACAACTCAACGGTTGTTTATGACAGGGATAATATCATCTATATTTATGGCGAGATGGACAAGTATGAGTCTATTTTATCAGAGCTGCAATTTTCATCATATCCGGAGCCGCTATATCTTCCTTGCCCGCATGGGCATCACTACCATTCCGAATACGATGAGCAAGAAATCAATATTCTCAGCGAATACAATTGGCGCAAGTCACCTCTGAAGGAAGAGGATTAATAATTGGGCAACCCTTAAGAAGCTTAAAGGACGTGAGAAGCATGAAAATCATTAGAGATAAGAACCGCAGCTTTGATCTTGAGCTGTTTTTGAAGCAGCCGATGTTTGCCCATCTGTCAACGCTATCCGATGAAGGGCCTCGCGATTCGCCTGTCTGGTTTGATTGGGATGGGACTCACATCTGGATAATCGGCAATGCCAACGACAGTTTCCCTAAAAGGATTAGAGAGCATCCGCCATGTGCGATAGGCATCATCGATTATGATCATAGGAGCGGTAAGGTGCTTCATGCCGGTTTTCGAGGGCAGGCGGCAGTGAAGGAGTTTGATCCTGCTATAGCAAAAAGACTGTTAGCCAAGTACTTGGGGAGCGACGAATCGGGCTGGGACCGCAGATTTCAAAACCTCGACAGCAGCAATGTGCTCATATGTTTTACACCTGATACGGTTGTGGTACGGGATCAATCCTATGTGCCAAGCAGCCGCTGACGCAAACGGCGTTTTACCGAAGCAGCGTGCAGACCAGGGGATCTGGGTGCTGCTGCTTTTTTTTGTGTCTCAGCTCATTCTTTAGCAAGATTTCAACAGGGATATACAGGAATTTATGGGGATTAAGCGAACCTTGTATCGTTATGAATTGGCGAACCAGGCCATAGGACGAGGAAGTGATGCAGGTGTCGCGGCTGGAAATTCATTTTGATACGGTGGCCCAAAGTATAAACAGTTTGCACAACGGCGCTGTTAATAAGCTGTCGTCGGTAACAGGCAGTGTACACAGTGTGGCGAATGGCGTAGACGGCCAGATCAAGGCGAGACGCGGAATTGGCGGCAGGCTTGGGCAGGCGGCAGCCAGTGCGGAGAGTATCCGTCAGAAGCTGGTCGGCTTGGAGACTTTTGTGCGCCAGTCCAGCGATCGCTATCAGACCATGGAGAGGCAGATTCAGCAGCGAATAGCGGTTCTCGGCACGATCGGCGTGATGTCCGCGAACCTGGATGCTTTTAACCGGATCAGTATATCTGACCTGGAGCTCAAGATTGCGGGGATTGAAAAGAGGCTGACTGCCTTCATCCCGGCTTTGTTTGACCTGATTAAGGACAGAGATAAGCCGCTCGATATCCGGCAGCTGATTGCGATGGCGGGGAGTTTCGTGACCACGATTGGAGAGCTGACGATCCGGCAGATACAGCTGCTGGTTAAGACGGTCACAACACCGCTGCCCATTGACGAGGACATGCTCGAGGCGTTAAATAGAGATCAGTACCTCTATCTGGTGCGGCTGTCGATGAAGGAGGGCCCAGAGGGAGACTGGGCAAGGCAGCAGCTGATCGAGGCGCGGGCTTTGCTGGACCGCTTGCGGATTGCCTACATCGGCATTGGCGAGAAAACAGCAGCTATGGATATGATGGGCCTGTATGCAGCGCTCAGCAATACAGGAGGTCTGCTGCAGCAATTGAACAGTATGGGACTGCTGCCGGAGAAGGAAGTGTTCACGCCGGAGGAGCTGGCGGCCCAATACAAGTACGATAACGAGCGCGAGGGCATGGTGGTCATTAACGGCAAGGGCGAAGTGACGCCGATTAACATGGGCAACCTGGACGAGCTGCTGCTCGGTTATCTAAGGGACAGCGGGACCAATCTCATGCCGATCCATGTCTATGAGCCATACTTCAATGACAAGATAGAGGAATTTCTAAACTATGCGATCTCGCAGGGGTATGATCCGCGGACCTTCGAGTACGCGGGGGCGGATATTAAGAATGATCCGTTCGCCGAGGCGTTCGTTGCAAGCCAGCAGGGGGCCAGTGACAAGTACAGCGAAGAGGCCAAGAAGCGGCAGGACAAGGTGACAGAATTTGTGTCAACGGGGCTGGATTTTGTTCCGATAATCGGCAACATCAAATCTGCCATTGAACTCGGAGCAGGCGAGACGATGGCTGGCGAAGAGTTATCGGACGGGGATAAGCTGCTGGCGGCAGGCGGCATGTTCTTCCCATGGCTGCGAAAGGGCGGCGACATCGTCAGCGGTATTGCCAAGCATGGTGATGAAGCAGCCGATGCGGTTACTGGCGCAGGGAAGCATGGGGATGAGGTTGCTGAGGTTGCAGGTAATGTGAAATTAACTGAACCTTCTTTGCCAAAGGGCAGCAAACCAAAAGGTGATTACGGCGTGGGAGATTCCCATGGAATAAAGAAACAGAATGAGACCGCCGATATCTTAGCTAATGAAGGATATGATGTTAGGATGCTGGATGAAGTTGATGGAGGAAATGGCTACGGAATCAAAGCTGGGTCCAATCCGGATTATCTGGTCGAAGGTAAAGTGTTTGACTGCTATGCGCCAAAACCTGAAGGTAAGACACAGAGTATAATAAAGAAATAGCAGGGAAAACAAAAAACCAGTCAGGAAGTATTGTTTTAAACTTAGATAATTTCACAGATGAAAAAGTTGCAGAGATTACCGAAACAATTTTAAGGAAGGCTAATGCCAATGGTGATTTGAAACGGTTAGAAGAGCTGCTGCTTGTGAGAGATGGTAAGATAACGAGAATATTCGGAGGTTAGCGGGATGGATTGTGAACTGCTTTTAGTCTCAGATTTGGATTCGAGAACCTTAAAGAATACTGTATACTCTATAGTACGCGACATAGTTGAAGGCAAGGTTACATCATATGATGATCTCTCTCGTCTCTGTTGCGAATACTTCACGATTGATATTGAAACAGAAGAAATTATTAGTTTGGATTTCATTAGAGAAGAGTATGGAATGCAGATTAATAGCGAAATAAGAATACAGTTATTCGGCAAAGCTTTCCACAATGGATTGGAACAACTATTTAGAATCTTTGGGGGGATTATAAACAGCTTTAACCCTGATATGGTATTCTTGGAGAACGGAACTGACCAATTATTTAGAAAAGAAAAGAATATGGTTATCGTAAACACAAAGTTAGATGATAACCAGCAAAAATACTTGTCTCCAAAGATAATTGGCTATTTGAACTGTTCATATATATATAGGGATCTATCTCATCATTAGGGTGCTCCAAGGCCATCTTTGATGACTTTTGGGGCACCCTCGTCCTTTTGCAAAAGGCTTCACATCGATCGATGATTCCCCATTCATTCTAAATGTAACAGCCGCCAACTCGCAGCACGGAATATACCGACGCGTAAATTAAATCCGTTTTTCGATCCAGGCCATCGCCAGATAAATAGTGAAATTAGAATACAGTTGTTTAGAAAGTTGTCTTGGCCTTTTACTAACAAGGAGGGAGTCCGTAATCAGAAACGCATATAGAGAGCTAGACAACCTCTTATCGGCCGAAATATCAGTGGATTCGTGGTACGATGATGGCTGTATTTTTGCTAGCGAGATTCTATTGGAGTTTAGCTTGGAAGATTGGGAGAAGTTGTCTAAGAGTGTGGCTAATAAGCCACTGGCATGGCAGAAAAAGCTCGCCTATTGTATAGATAGCAGCTGTAATATGTATGAACTACAGATACTGTTGGAGCTGCTGAATACAGAAGACGAAGAGCTCTTCGAAATTTGCATTGATACGTTGAGAAGTTTTACAAATCCGGAAAGTAAACAGCAGATAGCAGCCAATCCTTCCATACTGGATCGAATAAGTAGATTGAAGTCGTAAGCAAGTCTGCCTGTGAAAATGATTCTGGAGGATTTCCTTAACAAGATTCAGTCATAGGACCGCCAACCGGCTGTACAAGACCGAGTTACTCGGATAGCCAGATGGGGAGGAGTATGGTGAACAAGGCGATGACGTGGTATCTAATTGTTCTAGCATCTGCTACCCTAACTCATATAACTGAGTCCTGTCTTGTCACTGTACACGTTCCGCTACGCTTTGGCTCTCATGATCATACCAGATCAATCGGTAGCTCTTGCCCGCCTCAATCTCGGCAAACTCCAGTTCGGTTGCGGTTTGCTGCTCGTAGAAGCGTGTAGCGCTGATCGGCAGCAATATGAATGCCATCCCGTTGCCAAGTCTCATACAGAGTTGACTCTGTTTCATATAAACCTCTGCAGGCAGCGTCTGCTCCTGTTCATCCTTAAAGAGGTATTCACCAAGAAAGGGTTCATAATCCTCTGCTGATAGCCGAATCATGTTGCGGTGAGCCGTTGCTCGCGGCAGTTCAATTTGCTCGCCGGCAAGAGCCTGTTCCACGCTCCGGATCAACTGCTGGGTATAGGCGTAGTCCCGTTCTCCATTTTGCATAAGGATGAGCGTCAGATCCTGCTCGATATAGCGCTTAAGAAGCGTGGCATATCCCGGCCAGCCGCCGCTATGGCTTACCACTTTGCCTAGCTGTGGATGCCGCTCAATCAACCAACCGAATCCGTAGTCGAACGATTCTTCGTTATGGAGCGTCACAGGTGTAAACATGGCTTCACGCAACTGCGGATGAATAAACTTGTCGTCATACAACGCACGATCCAAACGAAGCAAGTCCGTGGCTGTACTATTCACCATGCCATCTCCCTGCAGGCCGTCCAGGTAGTGGACATAATTCATTTCCGGTACGGCATCCGGCAGCACGTATCCACCGTGTTCCAGGCGATAGACATAGCCCCAGGCATAGTCTGACGGAACAGGGGCGCGATTAAGACGGCGATTGTATACGCATGTTCGCGCCATGCCGAGCGGTTGAAAAATCTGATCAGACAGAAAGTCCGCGTAGGATTGGCCGCTGATCCGTTCAATTAGAATAGCGAGCATAATATAGCCCGTATTGCTGTACATCCAGCGATCATTAGGCGCAAACAATGAATCTGGGCGATGAGCGGCGAGCATGTCTAGGACATCGTTGTTGACAGCAATCTGTGCGTGATTCCACTTCTCGGTGAATAGCGCGATGTAATCAGGGAGCCCAGAGGTATGGGTTAATAAATGACGGATTGTAATACCCGGATAGGGCAATTCGGGCAGCCATTTGGACACCGGATCATCCCATTGCAATTTCCCCAGCTGATGCAGGCGTACGATGCCCAGTGCTGTAATTGGCTTGGAGACCGAAGCTAACTCGAACATCGAGTCTATAGTAAGCGGACGTACATTATCTTGGCATAGTTCTGCAAAGCCCATCGTTTCACAAAGCAGAGGTTTCCCCTGTTCGGCAACCAGGATCACGCCGTTAAAGCATTCTTGTTCTCTAACATGTCCCATGAGTGCAGATAATTGGGCTTCCTTTTTTTCTCCTGTCATCTTTGTTCCTCCTTTGGATCTATACTATGGCCATCGATTCCAGGAAGGCCAAATTTGCTCGCATAGTGTGCCAGCGCCTCATTCAGCCACGTAGTCTCCCGCTCATTTAATGGCATATCCACCAACTGGTTCAAATGATCATGCTGATCCTCTGAAATGTGGGCAAAGTTTGCCAGCGCCTGGTCATCTAGAAAATCGAGTATCCGTTGTACATAGAAACGTAGCATTTCTTCGGCCTCCAAAGCGTCCGGCTTTCCTGTTGATAAACGCTTGACGGCTTCAGTAAAGGCAAGCATCTCCAGATCCAATTCAGCTGCGGCATCTTGGGAGATATCGAACAAGGCAGTTGCCGTGTGCTCCGACAAATGTTCCGCTACCCAACTGCGTTGTTTGTCTTCCTGCAGCATGTTGCGTATTAATAGAAACATCACAGTTCTCCCTCACGCTGCACGATTGTAAGTAACCGTCCAAGTATATCCAGCGACCTATCCAGTTCAGCACGGGCGGCCTGCAGGGCTTGCTGCTGGATATGCAGAGTTTCGGCCAAATTCTTCTCCCGTTCGTGATGATGAATGAACTGGCGAATACGGTCCAAAGAAAAGCCAAGCGACTTTAAGCCGATGATTTTTTGCAAGGCGATCAAATCAGCTGAACCATAGATGCGATATCCGTTGTCCTGACGGCGCGGGCAGAGCAGTCCTATCTCTTCGTAATAATGAAGCGTGCGTATCGGAATGCCGCTTAACTCGGCAAATTTTCCGATGGAATAATGTGCACCTTCCATCGTCATCCCCCTCTCTTGCCCCATTATATAACCTTCAGTAACTGGAGGATCAAGCATAATTATATAGAAGCGTGTGAATGATTACGGGCGCCTAGAGCAGCTGGAAAATAGAAAGCCTCCCCGCCAACTTGGCGTGGGAGGCTCTTTCATCTGGGGCTTAGTAGACTTCCAGCTCATTAATGCGAACGTAGTTTGTTTGATGAGCCGGGCCTTTACGGCACACGACCCGTACTTGCGAAGCGGTAATGGAATTAAACGAGTGGGAGCGGTAAGTCGATGTATTGCCTGTAATGGATACCAGTGTCACCCAGCTTGAACCGTTCCAGTACTGCAGATCATAGTCAGCCAAGACATAACCTTGGGAAGTATAGAGGTCAATCTTGCTGAATGTCTTATTGGAGCCGAAGTTCATGTAAACATGCTGTGGGAGTGATGCACCATTATTATTAGCCCAGCTGTAGTCCCCGCCCAGTGTCGTGCTGCGGTTTCCATCGTTGATCCGATTAACAGAATAGCCCGGGAATGTTGAATCTGCGCTTACAGCAGCACCAATTGCTTTATTGGTGGATGTTTGGTCCAGATACACTTCCAGCTCATTGATGCGAACGTAGTTCGTTTGATTTGCCGGTCCTTTACGGCAAACAACACGGATTTGCGAACTGGTTACCTCACCGAAGGTGTGCGAGCGGTGAGTGGACGTATTGCCGGTTACTGATACGAGTGTCACCCAGCTGGAGCCATTCCAGTATTGCAGGTCGTAATCGGCCATAACATAACCTTGCGATGTATACAGGTCGATCTTGTTAAATGTCCGGTTTGAGCCAAAATTCATGTAAACATGCTGAGGAAGCGGCGCACCATTGTTGTTCGCCCAGCTGTAGTTACCGCCAACGGTGGTATTGCGGTCTCCGTCATTAATTTTCGCAGCCGCATAGCCGGGGAATGTGGTATCCGCGCTTACAGCTGCTCCAATCGCCAGATTGACGCTTGGCTGACCGGGATTCGGGTTTTGACCGGGATCAGTAGGACCCTTCTCGACACGCACCAGCGGCCACGCGATTCGGAAAAGCTGTACGCTCTTACCAAGTGCCGCGGCGTCGCCCCTTACGACAGCATCGATACTAAGCTTGATCTGCGTAGGGACATTCGTGCCGGCGGTCCATTTTCCCTCACCTTCAATACCGGCAAACACCTTTACTTCCAGCACTTTTTTCTTGGCAATATAAAGCAGCGCTTCTGCTTGGGCACCGGCATACGCTTTAATTTCGCCTTCGATGCTATAGGTTGTTGTTAGGTAACGGTCTACATGGCTGTAAGGCGTAATGGATGTTGGAACGAAGAGGAAGTTCTTACCGCGTACCCCGGCTTCAACCGTGAATCCTTGATCAACCCGGAATTCAAAGGTAACACTGCCGTCGACACCGATAACCAGGTAAACGCCAACACTGGCTTTGCCAAGACCGCCGGCATCTACTTCAAAGCCGAAGATCGGTACCTTTATGTCTTTCTTAAACTTCGCTTCGCCTTTAATATAGACATTTGCCTTTTCCCCGGCTGTGAATTTCAGGTCGTATTTTTTGATGTTGTATGTGCCCGAAATTTTTGGCGTGAGAAGAGTAATATGGCCACCGGTTTCGACGTAGATTTTGCCGTTGGTGCCTTGCTCGTTAATCAGAACTTTCTTGAATTCACACTTGAAGTCTCTTCCGGTCTTCGCACATCTGGTGAAATCATCGGCTGCCGCAGCGATGGCACTTGCCTCCATCATCTCGGCTTCTTCATTGACTGCAGGCTCAATTGTGTCTTGCGGCTGCTCCGCTTCCGGTGCAGAAGTCTCGTCTGCTGCTGGCTGCTGGTCAATTACAACTTCATCGGCTGTAGTGGCTTCTGCTGCTTCCACTGCTTCAGCAGCTTCTGTGGCAGCTGCGTTAGGTTCAGCAGACTCCACTTGAACAGGAGCGTCGGTGTTTCTGATGTCTGTTTCAGCTGGCAGTTCTGCAGCCGGGGAAGGCTCCATCTCTGCTTCCGGCAGTTCAAGAGCTTCCATCACACTTGCCCGCGCAGCAGCTGAATTGGTAGGGATAATTAGATTCTGCTCATCAAAAGTTACAGCTTGTTCAGGAATATCGTAATATTCGAACAACTCATTTACTTCAGGAGCCGTCCAAGAGACCGTAGTGACCGTTGATCCTGTCGTGACGTTCGTAATTTTGATAGCTTTGGTTGTGGCGGAGTCGAGGTAGATGGTTCCGACTTTCAAATTGGCTTGAAGCTGCTGGTACTCGCTGGCAGTCAGCTGGAATGTACCGCTCTCAGCTTCATTTTCAATTGTATTTGGGGCGATGGAGAGTTTGTTTTTGATGCTCGCAGGCATGGGGATGTTGCTCTTTAATTGATATTCTACGTTAGCGAACTGACCCACCGATTCAGCCGGATTAGCTACGCCGACACCCTCTGTTGTCGCATTGAATACAAGGCGAAAGTAGGCTTCGGGATGCGGAGTGTTCTGGTTAGTGCTGCCGGCCCAGATCCAGCGTGCGCTCGTATCTGCTGGCATACCGCTTACCTGATTAGTCCAAGGGGAGGCGCCGTACTTCCCGTACTCAACGGCTCTGCTCCAGGAAGCGTCATTAAAGTCGGACTTCTCCCATCCAGCCGTATATGTACCGCTCGCTTTCCAGTTGAAATCCGTTACAATGTTATCTCCGAGGTAAGAAATATCCGCTATGAGACCCGCATAGGACCCGAGGTCTTTCGCTTTGACAGCGATAACATTCTTGCCTTCTGTAATGGGTAGATCAAAGGTATAGGCACTGTACCAGCTTGTTCCCTCCCCAATCAGATTACCGTTGTGATAGAGGGTAAATTCATTATCAGCGGTTAGTGTGATTTTTCCGGTAGAGGGAGCGGCCGCAGACACCGTAGTGGTGCTTCCCATACCGACAAGTAGTGTGGAAAGGATAGCGAGAACGAGGAAAGCTGACAAATATCTTCTGAATTTCATCGGAATGGCATGCATATGGGTGGGTCCTCCTCTTAAACATTTAGGTTTGATAGATGAAGACTGACGGATTTGAATAATAAAACGCGGGGAGAATGCTTCAGTAGTTAAAGTGCTGCTGTTTATAAACTTTAACTAATTCTTTATACACCTCTCTTTCCAAATAATAGAGATTAAATAGTTAAAAGTATCTACTATATGGATCACCACCCCTTTCAACTCAAGCATAATAGATAACTATTAATTGTCAATATATAAATATATTGTTATTATTATTCGACATTTTCTCTCTTATTAGTGCAAAAAGATATCAGGGATTTCGATGTTAATCGTCAATTTAATCATAGACGAACCGGCATTCGGTTTTGCTAATTTGCTAATTGGAACAGGTGACAGGAACATCGGTCTTTTGGCAGAATTACAAGAATAAAATCAGTTAAAATATAGCAGGGCAGTATTGTACCTTACTCTTATTCGGCTTGAGTCTATAGCAGGCAGTTATACAGGCAGCCTCTTTATCCAATAACTACGAGATTGGAGACAGATAAATGAAAATTGAAATCGGGGAATCTCTATTATTATCTTGGTTAAAGCATATTAAAGAATGTCAATTAGTTCAGATGAATTGGAAGCCATCAGTAAAGTGGGAAATAAAGAATAGGCAGACACTTGAACGGCTTATGGCCAATTCTGCTGATTTCTTTGCCGGTAAGTATGGATATGATCTTTATAAGGGAAATAAGTCCATTAATCAGCTTATCGGTCAAGCGGAGGTTGATGTAATAGGAGTGAATTATGATGAACAAACTCCCCAGATATATGGAATTGATGTAGCATTTCATGAAGGCGGGCTAAACTACGGATCAAAAGAAGAGACTGTTGCGAGGATTATTAAAAAAATATTGAGGACGGCCATGTGCCTACATGACTATGTTGGGAATGCAGCAGGCACGATTATTTTTGCATCGCCTAAAATAAACCCCGCTATACATACTGAATTGTAAGAACGGTGCTTAGGCGAATCCTTGAAGAGGGGAAGGTGTCGGAGGACGAGATTAAACAAATGCAAGATAAGGATTACTCCAAGAGAACATTCGGTCTTCAGTACCCTCTACTTCTTAAGGTATCATCGGCACCAGGGAAAAGTCCGGTAAGATATTACTCGTCTCCAGTTCATATTAACGGTGAGTATTATTATTTATGTTCGGAGTGGTTTGAAGTACCAGCTAACAATGATCGGCCGTACTTGATGAAATGGTTGGGTTTACATATATAGAACACGTTAACCTCATGTTATGGCGTCCTAAAGGACATACAGAGACTTGAACCGATGGTTAAACACCAGCTAGTAGATGAGGGGGCCTCATCTTTCTTAGCTTGATTTGATGTCCGGAGCTCAACAGGCTGCCCTATAACTGGCAGCCTGTTAGAGTATTCGGGCCGATATTGACATGCATGCCGAATAACCTTGAGTACTCATATTACTTATGAATAGCGGTTCACTAAATTATGCAGAGCATCGTGCACATTGCCTTGGAAGCATCCGCCATGATAGCAGATCAGCGTCTTTATATCATAGGTCAGCAAGCGGCGAACTGATGCAACAGCCTCTGCCAAGTCTAAGGTATACTGCGGATTGGCGATGTTAAGCTCCCCTTCTTCAATCACGACGGCGTCACCAGCAATCATCGTCTTATGTAAAGGCAGATAAAGCGAGATATGTCCTGCCATATGCCCCGGCGTATGAACAACTTCAATTCCGCCGCACCATGGCAGGAGGTCGCCGTGACCAACCGTTTGACCGACTTCGACCGTCTCAATGGATTTTAGCATCGCGATGAATTGTTCTGCGGATGGGATGGCTTCCGGGGGTAATGAGTGCAGGGATAATTCAGCTTGTTCCAATCTTTGCGACTTCTGAATCCCTTCCAGATACGGTTTTTCAAGCTCATGTGCGATAATCTTCACATTTGGGAGCATTCGCTGTAATTCGGCAAGGGAGCCGATATGATCAAGATCGTGATGCGTGGCGATGATTTTCGTTATATCTTCTAGCTCTAAGCTTTCTTGCTGAAGTGCTTGCCGGAGTTGAGGAACAAAACCAGGATACCCGCAATCAATGAGAATCCGTTCGTCGCCATCGCTTAAAATTACAGGTGTGATTACCTGATTATGACCGTCTGCTGTAAACTCTAACGGCAGTTGGTGATAACTAGACACTTTTCTCGCTCCTTTCATAATGCGTTGCTGCGCCTTTCAGCCATCTTCCCGAGAAATAGTAGAGCAGGCTTGCTGCCGTTGTTGCCGCATAACTGATAACGATAGCCAGCCAAATTCCTTGAATACCCAGGTCCGTAAGGGAAAGCCAATGTGCAAGGGGAATTCTAATGATGCATAAAGAAACAAACGATATGACCATAGTGGAGATCGTCTTTCCTGCCCCGTTAATTATGCCGTTCGAAACGTAGAACACGATAAAGAATAAATATCCGAATCCTACCAGTCTTAAATATTCTACTCCTCTGCTAATAACATCCTCATCATGAACAAACACTTGCATGATTGCTTCGGGTAATGTGACGCATAGTATAGAGATTGCAGCGATAATTGGAATATTAATAATAATCCCAGAGCCCAGAATGTACTTCAAGCGCTCCACTTTCCCTGCTCCCAGATTTTGCGCTGTCAGCGTGGAGGCAGCCATCATGACGGCGATTGCCGGCATTGCTACGATGGAATCAATCCTGCCGGCTATTCCGAACGCCGCGGTCGCCGCGGCGCCGAACCCGTTTACGAAAATAGTAATGAACGCATAGCCCAATGAGACCAGCATCTGCTGAACAAAAGATGGAAGTCCGATCCGTATGATTTCCCCGAATACTGCCCTCTCGAACAGCAGCCCTGTTGGATTAATCGGCCATTCTCTGTACTTATATTTTACATAAAGGAAGCCGAGAATGACAGAAGTACCCATTGAAAAGATAGATGCATACGCCGCTCCGTTCAATCCGAATGAAGGTATTGGCCCATATCCGCTAATCAACAACGGGTCCAAAACCGCATTGATAAGTGTTGAGAGAATAATAAAGACTAACGGAATCGTCGTATCGCCGATTCCCCTAAGCACCGATGCGATTAAGTACGAGGCATACATGAGAACAAAGCTCAAAATCGTGAGCTTCAGATATCCCGATGCGATTTCCATAATCTCAATAGGTGTACCGAGGAGTCTTAATAACGTATCCGACAGCAGCAAGCCGCCAGCCGTTACAAGCACGGTAAGTATGAAGGCAACCGACCATGAGTTGTTCACCACTTGCTGAATTCTCTTAAGATCCCCTGCTCCATATGCCCTGGAAACCAATAAGGATGTCGCCAATGTCGCACCGGAGCCAAGAGCAACCATCGCCAGATAGATGGGGAGGCTGACAGCTGCAGCCGCTACTTCCTCTTTGCCAAGCAATTTGCCGATCCAGATGATATTAATGACACTGTAGCCTGTTGCAAGTAAATTACCTATAAGGACAGGTAGTGCAAACTTAACCATATGCCTCGGAATACTTCCCGACGTAAAGTCTTTTCCAAAACTGTGTTTCGGTTTCACGCGCGTTCCTCCAACACTCTTAGCGCCTCTTCCACGTAGAGCTTTATCTCTGCGTTATCAAATTGGATTCCAAGCGCCTGCAGATTATAAACTGTGAACGCATAAGCCGAATCCGTGAGTTTGCGATGCCCATCGCTTTGGAGCCAATCTGTGACTAGGTAGTAGAAGGAGCTTTCGAAGGCTAAGGCCGCAACCCGTTCATCCGGAATCCGGACATGGTTGTGAATCTTGAATCGTTTAAACCACTGCTCCATATCCCGGCATGATTTCCTGATGCTCTCGATTCTCTCCCTTTCAAATTCGGGGTTTAAACCAACAGCTTCAACTAACATAATTCTGGCGATATCCCGATTGCACTGATACATCCACAAGTTTGCGGTGATTACCCGTGTCATGTTCTTCGGGAGGGTAAAGTTCTGGACATCCAGCACCCTCTCCGCGGTCTGCTGGAAGGACAGCACGATGGACTTATAAAGCTCGACGAACAATTCTTCTTTACCCTTAAAATAAAAATAAAAGCTTCCCACCGAGACACCAGCTTCTCCGACAATATCCTTGACTGAAGTATTATGATAGCCACGCTCAGCAAAAACCCTTGCAGCCGTATTCAGAATCATCTGCCGCTTCAGGTCTTTCCGTTCCTGTGTTTCCTTTGACGTCCTATACACATGATCCCTCCTCAAGCATAAAATGAACGTTCATTCTATGCTTGATTATACATGGATTATAATGGAAGTCAATGCAGATATTATTTTTGTCTCGTCATTCATAAAAACCTAACCTGTCGTTGACGCTTCACTAACATACCATTGGTAGATTAAGGACGGCGATGGACGAGCAGCAACGAAATGAAAAGGAATAATTGAACCCGCTTATCGCTGTGCATTCCTCAAATGCCGATGTTCATCAAGCTGGCGCCACTTGATTAACATAAATTTACTAGGGTAAGGTGGGAGTTTGAGTTGTTCAAAAAAGCCTTCTTGCTAGTCGCTGCGGTTACAATGGTTGTATCGTCCTTTGCAGGCACTGCTCTTGCTTACAGCAGCACCAATTGGATGGGTTCGGTTAAAGACAGCGTGTCTCTGGCTGCACTCTCGATCCCCGGAACACATGATTCCGGTGCGCTATACGAGCCTATCTCCGGCACGGCCAAGACGCAGGAGCTGACAATTGCGCAGCAGCTGTCCATCGGTGTACGTTATCTTGATATCCGGACGAGACATTACAAGGACGCTTTCCCTATTCATCATGGTGCGGTGTATCAGAACCAGAACTTTGATGATGTATTAAATGCGGTGATTTCGTTCCTGAACGCCAATCCGTCGGAGACTGTCATCATGAGCGTGAAGGAAGAACACACGCCTGCAGACAACACGCGTTCTTATGAAGAGACGTTTAACTGGTACGTCAATAAGAACCGGGACAAATGGCTGCTGACGGACCGCATTCCTACGCTTGGTGAAGCTAGAGGGAAGATCGTGCTGTTGCGCCGGTTCGGTGCGGCCCAGCTTCCGAAGGGCATCAATGCTACCTCCTGGCAGGAGAACACCACCTTTACGATTCAGAATGCCGCCGCTTTGAAGGTTCAAGATTATTATAAGGTTACGGACCGGAACAAGAAGTGGACCGATATCCAGAGCATGTACAACGAAGCCAGCACATCGAATCCGTCCCGGTTGTATATCAACTTTACCAGCGGCTACAGCCCGGGCTTGTTCGGCATTCCGAACATTCGGGCAATCAGCAATGAGATCAACCCGAAGGTAAGCCAATTCTTCTCCGCCAGCACGAAGGGCCGCTTCGGCATTTCCGTCATGGACTTTATTACAAGCGACCACGCGTCAAAAATAATCGCGACGAACTTCTAATTTCGTTCCTTATTTCAAATAAGCGGGAGCCGTGATTTCATTCGCCGTCTCCCGCACATACGCACAACAGCCCCGTTCATCGGATGAACAGGGCTGTTGGTTTTTTTCAATTATCCTAATATAATTACTCATTAATCTTAAAGCGTTTCACCAGCTCCTGCAGCTTCCCGGCCATTAACGACAGTTCGCTTGAAGCATGGGCGATTTCCTGGATAGAAGCAAGCTGCTCCTCAACCGAAGCTGAGGTTGAATGCGCGCCGCTGGCGGATTGGTCGGAGATACGGGACAGCTCCTGCACGGATGCGGAAGCCTCTTCCGTTCCTGCCGTAATCTGCTCGGCTACAGCGGAGATATCCTGGATCTGCTCGTTAATGGAATTAGCGGACTGCTTAATGCTGGAGAAGACAGATGCCGCTTCACCGCTAATGCGCAGTCCTTCGTTCACCTGGCTCTTAACATTACCGTTCATCATCTCATTGGAGCGTACAATCAGGGCGTTCATCTTCTCAATGGTTGCTCCGATGCTATCAGCTGTCTGCTTGGATTGCTCGGACAGCTTGCGTACCTCTCCGGCTACGACAGCGAAGCCGCGGCCTTGCTCACCGGCACGTGAAGCTTCGATTGCCGCATTCAGTGCCAGCAGATTCGTCTGATTGGCAATGTCCGCGATGGCATCATTCATCTTTCTTGCCTCACCGGACAGCTGAGCCAGCTGCTCAACAATCTCAGTCGATTCGGATACGGCCTCGAGAATCCGGTTCATCTGGCTGCTGACGTTCTGGATCGTCTGGCTGCCCTTCTCGACATGCTGTTCGGTCTGTTCGGCAGAGTTCACAATGGTATTAGCCGATTCAGCAATCGACATAACGCCTTTGGCCATTTCCTCGACGACATCGGATGCCTGATTGGAAGCCTCTGCTCCTGCATTCGCGGTTTCCGCTGTTTCTTGAACGATTTCGGAAACATGCTGCAGGGTCTCGGCTGTCTGTTCGGTGCTTTCTTTAATCGTGTCGGATGAGATGGCCAGCTTGGAAGAGGCTTCGTTCAGCTCCGAAACCATTGTCCGCAGTGATTCGGTCATATCGTTGAAGCCGTCTGCAAGCATGGCGAATTCGTTCTTGCCCTTCAGGTGTACCTTACGGGACAGGTTGCCGCTGCGAATGTCATTCATCCCTTGCTGCAGCTTTTTCAAAGGACGCGTAAAGATAAGAATAACGACGGCGATTAGAATGCCAACCAGAATGCTGGACGCCGCAATGACCCATAACGTGGTCTGCATAATTGGTTTAGAGGCGGTTTCGTAGTCACCGACAGATAATGACGCGAAAATATTCCAGCCTGTAGTGGGCTCTACCGTGTTGTAGCCGTCCATTACTAATCCGATTGCAGTCAGTGATATTCTCGAAATATCGCTGTACTTCTCATCAGGTGGGACGAAGGATGGATCGGGTTCGCCGCTGGCTTCATAAGGGGCTCCAGCTGGAAGGATACCCATTTCGAATACAGGCCCGGCTCCGGTTACCACCTTATGCTGCGCGTCCGTTACGAATAAGGCGCCTTGATCGCCGATCTTCACGTGCTTCACCAGCTCCGCCATTTTCTCCATGCTCAAGCTGAAGTTCAGGACACTGGTGCCATCCTCAAGTGTTCTGGAGATGTTGAATACAAGCGGACCTGCAAGAGAAGGTGCACTTGTTTCCGCAAGGGATACCTTGCCTGGGCTGGAAACTGCCTTCTTATACCAATCGGCCTCCAGCGGATTGAAATCGGCGGCTTCAACCTGAGGGGAGGTAATATATTCTCCGTTCCCGGCGGTCAGGATGACTTCACTCAGCTCGGGATGTGAGGCTGCATATTGATCCAGACGCTGCTGAATCTCAAGGCTGCTTGCTTCCTCGGAGCTCAAGTCGGTGGCCAGCACCTCCAGATTGTTCATGGCATTAGTCATATGCATGTTGAGTGTACTGCGGACGAGCGCTACATTGGATACAATCCCGTTCGTTATCTTGTCTTTGACCTCATTCTTGGCGCTGTTATAGGAAAAATAACCGATCGACAGGCTTGGTATCAGAAGTACAACGAGAAAGGCTGCAATCAGCAGTGTCCGGAATTGCCGGAGGGAATGCTTGCTTGCTCCCCAGAATTTAAGTAGGGTCTCTTTGGCAGACGGCCTTTTCTTGACTCCTGCTGTCTTCTTGTTCTTTGTGCTCATGTTTCTCTCTCTTCCTCCTTGAGTCTTCCGTTCTGTATAGTATTTGCGGGCCTGTTGATCTATTTCGGCAAATTTCGCCATTTTTTTAGATCTAAATTTTATTACAGAAAATTATGCAAAAACTTTTCATGTATGCTGAAAAAAGCAGAATCATCCGATATTCCATTAATAAGAGTATTGCGTTTCTTACTCTCCACATTGCAGGAAGGGAAAGCGTGAAAGATCTAATGGAGTATGAGTTCCTAACATTCGATAACGATTTGCCAATAAAAATTATTCTGCATCCTGTAGATGACACAACGCGGTTCATTCCGAGACATTGGCATGAAAGCGTAGAAATTTCTTACGTCCTTACAGGATCAATCGAAACAATCTACATAGAAGGGACAAGTTATACATCTCGCGAGGGTGATATTGTTGTCATTAATTCTAATGATGTGCACTCCTTTACGGTTGACCCTGAAGAAGACGGTTCGGCGCTAACGGTCATTATTTCGTATGAGTTTCTGAAAAATAACTTCCCCGATATGGATCGTATTCGATTCCAATGCATATCCAGTATTGAGACTGACGCGCAGCAGCTGTCCAGGATGGCCAAGCTGCGGGAGACGCTGGATACCATCATAGCGGTGTATCGGGATCGTGACCGCGATCCGCTGGCTCCGATCCGGATGAGAGGGTTGTCCTACGAGCTCATATACATGCTGCTGGGAGATTTTGCAGTGGAGAAGAGCCATGCAGGGGCTATTAAATCTCAAAAGCACTTGAGTTTGTTAACAGAGATCACCGATTTCATCAAGGTTAACTACAAACAACAGCTGCCTATTGCCCTCCTCGCCAGTCAATTTGGATTTACCGCGGAATACCTGTGCCGATTTTTCCGCAAGCAGATCGGGATGACAATACTTCAATATATACATGCGATCCGGCTCGAGAATGGCCATCGTGACCTGGTTATGACTGACCATCCGGTTACCCAGATTGCCTACGACAATGGATTTCCGAATGTGAAGTCCTTTAACCGGGTATTTAAGGCTATGTACGCGATGACTCCAGATCAATATCGTAAGTCTAAAGTACCAAATTTGACAAGAGGTTTGTAAGAAAAATGTCAAGTGGTCAAGAATTGACCTGATTTTGGCTAAGAATAGACCTTACTTTGGATGTGGTATTTGCTACAATGACTAGGGACCCGCTCAGACAGAGGGGGTAAATCCTGAATAGACAGGATTACATAGAGATATATACCTAGGAGGAAAGAACCATGTCTAAGAAAGTATTGGTATCGATGGCTGCTGTACTGGCCTTCGCAGGATTCGGGAATTTGGCAAGCCAGACCACTGGCAGCTTCCCAACCACAGTGGCGTACGCACAGGAAAGCTCTTATGATGCGATCGCCGAGAAAAAAGGGAGCTCGCTGCTTGTTGAAGGCGATATTGCATTTGAATACCCGGGCTCTAATGGCGTGACACTGCGCGGATCGGTGCGCCTGCCTAATTCTTATCAAGAGGGGAACAAATATCCGGTCGTTATTCTTTCGCACGGTGTGCTTGGCGACCGCAATCAGCAGGGAATGTTCACAGCGCTTACGGATGCTCTGCAGAAGAAAGGTTTTGTAACAGTACGTTTTGACTTTAACGGCTACGGAGAAAGCGGCGGAACACTGATTAACAACACGATCAAAACAGAAAAAGAAGACCTGAGTGCTGTTATTGACTTTGTAAAAGCACAGAAATATACCGATGTGGACAAAATTAATCTGGTTGGCTACAGCATGGGCGGAGCAGCAACGAGCCTGGCAGCTGGAGAGAGAGCGGGCGAAATTCACAGTGTAGCACTGTGGTCCGCTGCAGCTGTATTGGTTGATCACGCAGAGAGCGGCAACCTGCTTGGCACGACAGTAGACCTGAACAACATTCCGAACGAAATTCCGATCTTTGGCGGAGCATTTACCTTCGGCAAGCAATGGTTCGAGGATGCCATCGGCCTGGACATCTACGGTATTTCGGCACAATATGAAGGTCCTGTACTGGTTGTACATGGCGATCAAGACGTAGTAGTGCCTATGAGCTACTCCGAGAGATATGATGAAGTTTACGGCAAGGACTCGAAGCTTGTTGTCATCAAGGGCGGCGAGCATGTATACTCCGGAGAGCCTTTGGAGCATGCAGTTAAGCGCACGGTGAACTTCCTGTACAAAGAAAATAAAAGAAACAATTAATCGGATCGCCAGCAGGCGATCAGGCCTCTGTTAATTGAGACTGCGAAGTGGACTTCGCAGTCTTTTTTTTACTATTAAAGATGCAAAAGGAATAACAGTCGTTATGTGATTTGTACAATATGAGTAAAATGATGTGACGGCTCAATATTTTCCGGAGAATGCCGATAACCATATAATAGCTGGTAATTATTATATCTTTGGAGGCACAATATGGATTACACACAGTTGGGGAAACAGTTTATAGATGGTGAATGGAGAGACGGCCGGAGCGACAAAACACTGTCTGACATTAATCCGTACAACGATGATGTTATTACCACCTTCCGGATAGCAAATGTTGAGGATATTGACCATGCGTACCAATCCGCATATAAGGCCAAGCTGGAATGGGATAAGGTAAACCCGTACACGAAACGAGACGTTATTGAGAATGCCGTTAAATATATTGAAGCGCACGAGGAAGAGATTGCTTCCATTATCGTTCAGGAGCTTGGCGGCACACGCCTGAAGGCGGCGTTCGAAATCGGTCTAGTGAAAAATATGATCAAGGAAGCGGCTACTTTCCCGCTTAGAATGGAAGGTAAGATACTGCCGTCCACAGAGGATGGCAAGGAGAACCGGCTGTACCGGATTCCAGCAGGTGTCGTAGGGGTAATCAGTCCGTTTAACTTCCCGTTCTTCTTGTCCATGAAGTCCGTAGCTCCAGCGCTCGGTGCTGGTAATGGCGTTGTATTGAAGCCACATGAAGATTCGCCAATCACAGGCGGAACTCTGATCGGCAAGATTTTTGAAGAAGCGGGCGTGCCGAAGGGTCTGTTGAACGTTGTGGTGACCGACATTAAGGAGATTGGCGATGCCTTTGTCGAGCACCCGATTCCGAGAATCATCTCATTCACCGGATCTACCAAGGTCGGAAGCTACATTGGACAAGTAGCGGTCAGGAACTTCAAGAAGCCGCTGCTGGAGCTGGGCGGGAACAGCGCGTTCATCATCCTGGAGGATGCGGATATCGACTATGCGGTCCAAGCGGCAACCTTCAGCAGATTCACGCATCAAGGTCAAATTTGTATGTCCGCGAACCGGATTCTTGTCCAGAAGCCGGTATATCAGGAATTCATTAAGAAGTATGCCGAGAAGGTTGCTTCTCTTACGACAGGTGATCCAAGTGATCCGCAGACCATCATCGGTCCGGTTATTAACAACCGTCAGGCAGAAACGCTGCAAACGCTGATTGCGCAGGGGATAGAGCAGGGCGCGGTACCTCTCGTGCAGGGCAAGATTACGGGAAGAATGGTAGAGCCTACTGTTCTAGTGAACGTTAAGCCGGATATGATTGTAGCCCAAGAGGAGCTGTTTGGCCCGGTGGTATGTATCATTCCATTCGAGACCGAAGAGGAAGCAATCGAGATTGCTAACGATACCCGTTTTGGATTAAGCGGTGCTATTCATACTGCTAATCTCGAGCGTGGGGTAGAGATGGCCAAAAAGGTGCAAACGGGTATGATCCATGTGAACGATGTTACGATTAATGATGAGCCGATTGTGGCATTTGGCGGCGAGAAGCAGTCCGGTCTAGGCCGTTTGAACGGTGAATGGAGTCTGGATGAATTTACGACATTGAAGTGGATTTCGGTTAATTACGGCCAGAGAAGATTCCCTTATTAAGGGTTGAGGTGAGAGAGCGTGGATAATGTGACAGAAGTAAAGAAAGAACATGAGCTGTTAAGCGCGTTTGTTAAGGTGGCTCCGCTGCTGAATAGACTCGTTCAAGACGATATTACAATCGGCATCTATGATACGGAGAAGCTGATTATCAATATTCCAGGCAAAACCTTCTCGTTGAATGTTTCCCCGGGTGACCCGCTGATGGAAGGGGACATTGTTACGAATGCGATTCGTAACAATACGGCTATATCGGCAGTTGTGCCGAAAGAGCTGTTTGGCTTCCCGCTTGCTGCCCGCGCAATCCCGCTCCACGATGAAGAGGGCAGAGTCATCGGCGGCGTAGGTATGGGTACCAGTCTGGAGAAGGCGAATAAGCTGTTTGAGATGGCCGAGAGCTTCTCCGCGATTGTCGAGCAAACCGCAGCCTCTATTGAAGACATTAATCAATCGGTGTCGGAGCTGACGGGTCGCGTTACCGAAGTAACAAGCCAAGTGAAAAATGTCAGTGTCAGCGCACAGCAGATCGGCAAAATTTCCAGCGTGGTTAAAGAAATTTCCGATCAAAGTAATCTGCTTGGACTGAATGCGGCTATAGAAGCAGCAAGAGCGGGTGAAGTGGGGAGAGGGTTCTCCGTGGTTGCGGATGAAATTCGCAAACTGGCAACCAGCTCGAAGGAGAATGTGGATCAGATTAATGGGATCACCAAGAATATTCAGGAACTGCTGCAGCGTTTAAATCATGCTTTTACTGACATTCATACTCTGGCTGATACCCAGTCCGGATCCATTCATGAATTCTCCGCCACAATCCAGGAGATAAGCAGTAAAGCACAGGAACTGGCGCAGCTTGCCGAGGCATCACTATATACGGAAGAAGACGGCCAGTAAGAACTCTCGATGATGTACTGCACGGGCTAGTGACTGGTGCAGGGAAGGGGACGTTCCATGTTATCACCCGAATGCGGATGATAATCGGAGCGTCCCCTTTTTCTAAATAAAATAATTAGCCATCATTATAAAAGGGATACCCCAGCCAAATCTGTAGATGCAGAATATAAACAGGCCGATCCATCCCCATAGAATAAGTAAGCGAAGCGCCCTCGGTATAAGCAAGTACTCGCTGTACAGCCACTGTATCATTTTCTTCATTTAGTCAACCCCTTGTAAAGAGATGATCCCGAAGTGTTGTATCCCGACCCCGTCTCGAAAGAGGAATAACCGGTTTCGAACTTGTTGCCCCTCCACACTCATTCTTCAGCTCTTCAGCATAATAATAATAACGCCGGTGACCATCAAATTCAGCGCCCCGATCCGGTGGACCCACTTCTGCGCTTGGTTGTTCAGGAATCGGGCGACTTTATCGGCGAGGACCGTATAGGTAATGTCATTCATAATTCCCAAGGCGAGAAAGGTCGCTCCGAGCAGCAGGATCTGAGGCAGGTATGCTTCATCTTTACTTACAAACTGCGGCATGAACGCTACATAGAACAGGAAGCTCTTTGGATTCAAGATCGTCACCCTATACCGAGGTAAACAAGATACGCTGCTCCAAGCCATTTGAGAAGGTTAAAGAGGGGAGGAGAGGCAAGCAGCAGCGCGCCCACACCTGCTAACGACAGCAGCATGGATGTTAAGTCTCCCAGAAATGTACCGGGAATCATGGAGAATGCAGCGCTTTTGCCCCGGCTGATACTCGTGGTGACTAACAGTGTGACGACCGGACCAGGTGTCGCAATAATAAGCAGGGAAGCGATAACGAATGAAATCCAAAGCTCAAAGGTCACGTTCACTAACCCTCTTCCATTAGACTATCGTTTAATTTCCTCTTTAATTGGATACAACTCCTCTAAGTTATTCATGTCTTTACTTCCAAGTACCGTTTCTTTACCCTTAGTGGTTATATATCCATACTGGGATAGCCCTGCATGCGTAGAAACATAATAGAAAAACAACCGGTCAGTGATCTTTGGCCGTTGTCCCACTTCACTTGATATGCCGCTGTTTGTTACCCAGAATTTATTATTATTTCCTCCAATTTTTCCACTCCACTTATGCCAAGCTGCATTTCCTTTTACTTCGTAATAACCAGCAATACCATCACTAATATAGAAGAAAGCTTTTGACTCTCCCTCGGGAAAGAGTAATTTAAACCTTCCTCCGCTGCTTTGACCTCCAGTAAGTTCTTTTAATGTAGTAATGGCCGGAATAGTAATTGCAGCAAGACGCGATTTTGTTAAATCATCTGAATTCAAATTAGCTTTCGTCTGTTCACTTATTTTTGCTACTTGGACAGTTCTTGTATGAGCGTCCCAGGCTACATCACTATTAAAGTTTTCAGCAATAAATCGAATTGGAACCATTACACGACCATTTTTAATTAGCATTGACTCCGATTGTTTTTGATTTACGCTAAACGTCATTGATTTGGTAGGATCAACAATCACAAGTGTTTTTGTTTTGTTGTTCCAGCTTTTTACGGAAATTCCTTCAATCTGTTCAATACTTCTTAGCGGAACAAAAGTAGTCCCATCTTTAACAAAAGGGGCAACGTCTGTTTCTACGGGCCGCTCATTAATAAGTACCGATACAGGTGTGGCTGCTTGTGCGGATGACACTATAAAAAGCATGACAGAGCAAGTGAGAATAAATGATTTCCATTTCAAATGGGTCTACCTCCTTAGGGGTACTTGGATTTCCTTACATTTAATATAGACGCAGTGTTACTGTAAATGTTTCTCTTTTCTGGAACGTGAATCATATAGGTGTCCATACTCAATAGAAGTTGTACAAAAGCATATTCAAATTTATGATGGGTATAGAAGTGGAAATTCCATTGGGGGGATCTTAGAATGAATACTAGAGGAGCTTTAATTATTATTGATGTACAAGTAGCCTTTGATGATAACAAATGGGGAACCCGAAATAACCGGAATGCAGAAGACAATATTAGTAAGATTCTTCAGTTGTGGAGGGAAAAAGGGTGGGTGGTAATCCACATACGTCACACATCAGATAATCCTGATTCGGTATTCCATCCAGCTAATAAGGGGTTCGCCATAAAAGAAATAGTGAAGCCTCTTGATGAAGAAGTCATTATCACAAAGAAAGTAAATAGCAGCTTTATTGGTACAAATTTGGAAGAGTATCTGCGAGAAAACGATATAACAACGGTTGTAATAACAGGTTTGACCACCCCTCATTGCGTATCTACAACTACAAGAATGAGTGGGAATTTAGGGTTCACTACTTACCTTATCTCAGATGCAACAGCAGCTTTTGGTATGGAGGACCAAAATGGCATCTATTATGAGGCAGAAACAGTACATAATATATCGTTAGCTACCTTGCACGATGAATTCGCCACAATTCTTACAACAGAACAGTTGATATACAATTGTACAAAATAGGAAAACAAAGGATAGGTAAAGCAGATATACTCCCTGCTCTCCTATCCTTTCTTCTTTTAACTTTTAATCATTCGGCCGTCTTTATCGACAGCTCTGTCAGCCTTGCTTGTTTGCTTCTGCATCCTCGTTTCGCTCATACGCAATCAGTGTTACACGCTGTCCGGTCAGCTCGGCGATGGCGTCTTCCGCCTGTTGAATGAGATCGACGGCCTGCTCGTGGCCATTTAGCGGCGCAATCGTGTACTCGTCCGTATGAATTTTCATCGGCCAGCCCCCCTTTGGGTGATTTTACCCTTAGAATGCCCATAGTTTAGGGAAAGTAACCCCTTCCTTCATATATCCCCCGGCCAACAGCAGCAGGAAGAAGAATGAAGGAGCTTGTCCTTTTTTCAGGAAAGTAACCGCATTCATAGGAAAATGGCAGTTTTGTGTCGAAACCAATGCTTAGATAAAAATACTATCTACCCTTACTATCCTCCTGCTCGTCCCAATCTGGCAAAAGCTAGATTATCAATTATGCCCGCTAACCTGTACACTTTCCATCCCGGCACAAAGGAGGCTCGCCGCTTGAATATTAGAACGTACTTTGGCAACCAGCTGATTAAGAACAAAATTTTTCTCTTCACGCTGATGATTATGATCGTTGTCTCGGGAGTCAGTATCATTGCGGTGCAGGTGGCGACTGTGATTTATGAAGACCGGATCTATTCGGAATCGGCACAGGTGCTGAACCTGTCCTCCGGCTCGATTGATAATCAGCTACGGCGGATCGAAGACCTGACCTTCCGGATGATCTCGGACAAGACGGTCCAGCGCTACCTGATCGAGAGCAAGCGGGATCAGAATGCGTACGAGCGCTTCAAGACGAAGGATGTGCTGATGGAGCGGCTGCTGGACCAGTCGCGTCAGGAGCGGCCGGTCGCTTCCGTGCAGATGAATGATGCGCTCGGCGGCGAGCTGCAGATGTCGGTGACCTCGCGTTACCGAATCGATACTACGGAGGCGGTGCGGCTGGCACGTGAAGCGGGCGGCTCAGTCGTCTGGGTGCCGTCATCCGAGCCGAACGTCCTGCTGGCTGCGCGGGAGGTCCGGCAGATGCAGGACCTGTCGCTGGAGCATCTGGGCACGCTGATTCTGTACCTGGATATGAACCGGCTGGTCGATACGACGCTGGACTTAACGGGTGACCGGATGTTCATGATCGAATATGCGGGCCAGCATCTGCTGTCGACCAACCCGGAGAAGACGGACGCGCTGCTCGGGCAGCCGCTTACGGAGCGGCAGGGCTACCGGATCGGGACGCTGGACGGCCAGGCGTATTTCATCACGCATCTGACCTCCAAGTATCAGAATTTTACCTATTATAATATCCTGCCTTACGGCAGTATCTTTAATCAGTCCAAGATGATTAAATACGGCCTGCTCGGGCTGTATGGCCTGCTGTTCCTTATCGCAATCTACCTGGGCCGGCTGGCGGGCCGTACGATATCCAGGCCGCTGGAGCGGCTGACGGATAAGATGAAGCTCGTGCAGAAGGGTCATATCGACCCGGCGGAGCTGTTCCAGGACAATAACCTGAATGCGGATGAGACCGGGCAGCTGCATAGGCATTTTCGCTTGATGCTTGAGACGATTAATGAACTGATCCGCGAGAATTACGCCAAGCAGCTGGCCATCAATGAATCGGAGTACAAGGCGCTGCAGGCGCAGATCAACCCGCATTTTCTGTATAACACGCTGGAGTCCATCAACTGGATGGCCAAGGTGAACAAGCAGCAGGACATCTCCACGATGGTTCAGGCGCTTGGCAGCCTGCTGCGGAGCATTATCGGGAAGAAGGAGCCGCTGATCACGATCGAGGAGGAAATGAACATCTTGCACCATTACATTACGATTCAGCAGATGCGCTTCGGTGAGCGTCTGGTGTTCCGGTGCTCCGACGATCCGCTGCTCACGGAATATTACATCCCGAAGCTGACGATCCAGCCGGTGGTGGAGAATACAATTCAGCATGGCCTGGAAGCGATGTCGGGTGTTTGCACCATCGACCTGACCTTCCTTGCGGAAGAGGAGCATATCGAGATCATCATCCGGGATAACGGGCCTGGCATTGATGAGGAAACGCTGGGAGCCATTGCGGAAGGCAGGGTAGTGTCCAAGGGCACGGGAATTGGCCTTGCCAATATCCGCGACCGGATCAGCCTGCTCTTCGGCCCGGCTTACGGGGTAACGGTTGAGAGCACACCGGGTGAAGGGACGACGGTCCGCATCCGGATTCCATACAGTCTGGAGGGTGAGCATGTATAACGTACTGCTGGTGGACGATGAACGGATCATTCTCGAAGGAATTGCAAGTGTTGTCGAATGGGATAAGCATGGAACGCGGCTTGCCGGCAAAGCGGTGGACGGCAGGGAAGCGCAGCAGATGATCGAGCAGAATCCGCCGCATATCGTCATTACAGACATCCGGATGCCCGAAATGACAGGAATCGAGCTGATCGCCTGGGCCAAGGACAAATATCCTGGCATTGTGTTTATCATTTTGTCAGGTCATGAGGAATTCTCGTCAGCGCAGACGGCGATGAAATTCGGCGTGAGGCATTACCTGCTTAAGCCCTGCAGCGAGCAGCAGATTATGCAGGTGCTGGGCGAGGCCGTGGCCGAGCTGAATGAACGGGCGAGCAAGGAAGCCTTCCTTGCCAGCACCCGCGAGAGCCTCACCCGCGTGCTGCCGCAGATACAGGCGCAGTTCCTGAAGGAATGCATGACGAACAAGACATACGGGCAGAAGGAATGGGATTATTACGGCCATCTGCTTGGGCTGGACATCACCGGCCTGCAGGTGAGGCTGCTGCTGTTCGACCTGGACGGCAAGGATTATGATTTTGAGCATCTCTTCGCGCTGCATAATATCTCCGATGAGCTGGTGAAGGAGCGGGGCCTGACGATTCTGCTTAATACGACAATTGGCGACCGCCTCGTGCTGCTGGTGGAGAAAGGGACGCAGGAGCAGTGGCTGGAGGTGCTGGCTGCGATCAAGGCAATGTATAAGCGTTACTTCCGGATGGAGCTGACCGTGGCGGTCAGCAGCCCGGGCACGATTCCGCGCCTGCGCAGGCTGTACAAGGAGACGCGGGAATGCCTGTCGCACCGGTTCTATGTCGGGGAGGGCAGCATCATTACGCCGGAGGATATTCATCATGACGAAGCGGACGCCTTAGAGGAAGGGGCGGATAGTGATCTGGATGCCGTGCTGGACCGGGATGCCTTCGCGCTTGCTGTCCGAAGCGGTAACAGGGAGCAGGTGCAGCATATGATCAAGACCGTGTTCACCAGGCTCAAATCGTCGAAAATGCCGGTCGGCTTCATCAAATCCTATGTGTTGGAGCTGCATCTGATCCTGCTGCGCCAGGCGGAGAGCGGGCAGGCGGCCGGTCCGCTGATCATGGAGCCGGATCTGCTGCAGATCGAGGCGCTCGGCACACTGGAGCAGGCGGAGGAAGTGCTGCTGCGGGCAGCCGGCGAAATAACGAAGCGGTACTATGATACGAATATGCAGTCGCAGAGCCGGGTTATTGAGCAGGTCATCCGCTATGTGCATGACCATCTTCACGATGAGTCGCTGTCGCTGTCGAAGCTGTCGCAGGAGATTGTGTATTTAAATGTCGATTATCTAGGCAAGCTCTTCCGCAAGGAGACGGGGGAGAAGTTCTCCAACTACGTGATCCAGATGCGGATCGAGGAGGCGAAGCGCCTGATTGATGCGGCCGAGCGGGTCAAAATCATTGATATTGCCGCAAAGGTCGGTTTCCCGAATAATCCGCAGTATTTCAGCCAGGTGTTCAAGAAGGTGACGGGCTTAACGCCGTCCGAGTATAAACGGCGGCAGGAATGAGGGCTTAAGGAAAGGGGAGTATGCGAGCATCATACCGGAAAATTGCACGAACAGCGGATTTTTGAACGGCTGTCGGAGCGTGGAGGCAGAGGGGGGGAGCTGAAGTCGGATTTTTAAACGAAACGAAGCGGGTTATTCGATTTAACGCATCCAATGTATGCGCTATCATAACGGTATAAGCCAGATTAAACCCTTAGGGAGGTCATACGCGTATGTACAAAAGATCAACGCTGTGGACACTCATCATGACGATCACACTCACCTTCGCACTGGCTGCCTGCAGCAGCGGCGGCAATGAACCGGCGAATCAAGGCACAGGCGGCAATACGACGACGAATACGGTTGACAGCGGCAGTGGCGGTGAAGGCGGAGATGTAACGCTGCGTCTGATGTGGTGGGGCTCGCAAACCCGTCATGACCTGACGATGGAAGTCATTAAGCTGTATCAGGAGAAGAACCCGAATGTGAAGATTGAGACCGAGTTCACCGGTTTTGACGGCTATTGGGAAAAGCTCGCGGCCATGGTAGCCGGCAACAACATGCCGGATGTGCTGCAGATGAACTTCGGTGAATATATGACGCAGTATGCCGGCAAGGATGTGCTGGCTGACCTGCAGCCATTCGTCGAATCGGGTACGATCGACGTCAGCAAGATCAATGAAGGCCTGATGGAATCTGGTCAGGCGAACGGCAAGCTGCTCGGTATCCCGCTTGGCATGAACGCGCTGACGGTTATCTATGACGAGCAGATGCTGAAGGATGCAGGTGCGAAGGTGCCTGATCTGAACTGGACATGGGACGACTGGAAGGCTGCTGCAGAGGCTGTGCATGCGAAGACAGGCGAATACGGCACGCAGGGCTTTGAGACCGGCAATGTGTTCGAGTATTATGCGCGCCAGCATGGCCAGAAGCTGTTCAACGACGATGCGACAGGCCTGGGCTTCGACGACCAGCTGTTAGCGGATTATTTCCAAATGACCTTTGAGCAGCAGGAGAAGGGAACTTATCCGACGCTTGACGTGATCATGCAGCATGAAGCGATTGAGGATCAGCTGATCGTGCACGGCAAGGCGCCATTTGACTTCCGCTGGTCCAACCAGGTTGTGGCTCTGACCAAGGCTGCCGGACGCCCGCTCAAGCTGGCGCCGCTCCCGGGTCCTGATACTGCGAAGGGAATGTATCTGAAGCCGGCGATGTTCTTCTCGATCAGCAAGAAGTCCCAGCAGCAGGAAGAGGCGGCCAAATTCATCGACTTCTTCATCAATGATGTGGAAGCCAACAAGATCATGAACGGCGAGCGCGGCGTACCGGTCAATGATGAGGTGCGTGAGGCGATGGCGGCTGATCTGGATGAAACGAACAAGATGATCTTCGACTATATCGACCTGATTGGCGAGAACAGCTCCCCAATCGACAGCAACTTCCCGCCGGGCTCCTCTGAAGTGCTTGCAGCGCTGGAGGAAGTGAATGAGCAGGTCATGTACAAACAGCTTTCGCCTGCCGAGGCAGCTGCTGAGTTCCGCGAACGTGCGGAAAGCATTATTGCCAGAGCAAAGTAAGCACCTCCTGTATTTAAGCCGGACCTGGACGTTCCGCATCCTTCGGAGGCCAGGTCCGGCTTCTGTCTTCTCAAGACCGTGCGGAAATTTATAAGGAAAGTGTGGTAATAGCATGGCGAAGCAATTGACAAGCGAAGCGCTTCCGGTCGACCTGCCCGGCGTGAAGCGTACCAGGAAGAAGACCAAGGATACCGACAACCTGACCGGTTACCTGTTCATAATGCCCTTCCTGGTCGGCTTCATCGCATTGACCGTGTTCCCGGTCGCAATGTCGCTGTATCTCTCTTTTACCGATTATGACATGCTTGGACAGGCGAGCTGGATCGGGATGGAGAACTATCAGCGGATGCTGACCGACGACAACAAATTCCTGCAGTCCGTCAAGGTTACATTCTTCTATGTGTTTACAGCGGTGCCGTTCCGGCTGATCTTCGCGCTCGCCGTAGCGCTGCTGCTGGCCAAGGTTATGGTCATGAAAGGTCTGTACCGCACGCTTCTCTACCTGCCTTCGGTTATTGGCGGCAGTGTCGCCATCTCCGTGATGTGGCGGCAGCTATTCGGGAACGAGGGGGCGCTTAATTCGATTCTTGCGCAGCTCGGCATTCCGACGGTCTCCTGGCTGGGCGATCCGGCTTATGCCATCTGGACCTTGATTCTGCTGTACGGGTGGCAGTTCGGCTCGTCGATGCTTATTTTCCTGGCGGGGCTGAAAAATATTCCGGCTTCCTATTATGAAGCGGCCCAGGTGGATGGGGCCAATGCATGGCACCGGTTCATCAAGGTTACGATTCCGCTGCTTACGCCGATCATCCTGTTTAACGTTATCATGCAGCTGATCCAGGGCTTTATGGCCTTTACGCCAAGCTACATCATATTCGAAGACGGCCGTCCGCTGAACTCGACGCTGCTGTATGTGCTGTACATGTTCCAGCGCGCCTTCACCTTCTTCGATATGGGCTATGCATCAGCCATGGCATGGATGCTGCTGCTCGTTATCGGTATCTTCACGGCGCTCATCTTCAAGAGCTCCTCCTACTGGGTTCACTACGAATCGGAGGGAGACAAGTAATATGGCGATTAAACGGAGTACCCGAAATCTCATTATTCAGCAGATCGTACTTGTCGTTCTGACCTTCATTATGCTGTACCCGCTGCTCTGGATGACGGTCAGCTCATTCAAGGATAATTCGACGATCTTCACGTCCGCGCATTCCCTGATTCCGAATAAGCTTAATTTTGACAGCTATGTGGAGGGGTGGAAGGGCTTCGGCGGCATCACGTTCACGACCTTCTTCATGAACTCGTTCATCATCACGATTCTGTCGACAATCGGCAGCGTGCTGTCCTCGACTCTGATTGCTTACGGCTTCGCCCGGATCAAGTTCAGCGGCAAGAAAATCTGGTTCGTCTGCATGATGATTACCATGATGCTGCCGTATGAAATTATTATGGTGCCGCAGTATATCATGTTCAACTGGTTCGGCTGGGTGAACACGTACTGGCCGCTGATCCTGCCGACGTTCTTCGGTACACCGTTCTTCATCTTCCTGATCATGCAGTTCATCCGGACCATTCCGCTTGAGATTGATGAAGCGGCGAAGATTGACGGCTGCAGCAAGTTCATGATTTTCTCCCGCATCATTATGCCGCTGATCGTGCCGGCGATGATGACAAGCGCCATCTTCTCGTTCTACTGGCGCTGGGATGACTTCATGGGACCGCTGCTGTACCTGAACCAGCCGCAGCTGTATCCGGTATCCTTGGGACTGAAGATGTTCTCGGACCCTGACTCGATCACGAACTGGAGCGCCCTGTTCGCCATGTCGACGGTCAGCATTCTGCCGGTATTCATCATCTTCTTCATGTTCCAGCGCTATATTGTGGAGGGCATCAGCACCAGCGGCCTGAAGGGATAGCGTGGTAAAGGTACTGCTGGTAGGATGCTGCAGAGACAGCTGAAGGATTTCCCGGGCAATGCCTAGAAGAATATGGGATGCACAAGCAGGTGTAAGAAGCAGGAAGCGGGGCTGCGGCCTGGCAAGACCGGGCTGCAGCCTTGGCCTGTCATAATCGGAAGGAGAGGATATCAATGATGACAGAAGCAAGCCATACAGAGCAGCCGCTGCAGTGGGCGAAGGATGCCTGCCGGTCGATTATGGAGACCTACACCCCGGCACAGCTTCCGCCGGAAGGGCGGTGGCATTATCATCAGGGCGTGTTCCTGTACGGGATGCTCCGGCTCTGGGAGGAGACGGGCGAAGCTGAGCTGTTCGATTATATCAAGGGTTACGTCGATTCGCTGGTTGATGAGCACGGGAATTTCCTGTTTGACCGGGAGGAGCTGGACGCGATTCAGGCGGGGGTTCTGCTCTTCACGCTGCACAAGAAGACGGGCGACGACCGCTATAAGAAGGCAGCCGACAAGCTGCGCCACCTGTTCGATACCTTGAACAAGACGAGCGAAGGCGGCTACTGGCATAAGGATAAATATCCGTATCAGATGTGGCTGGACGGCCTCTATATGGGCGGCGCGTTCGCGGTGCGCTACGGCTGGCATTATGGCGAGCCGGATCTGTACGATATGGTGCTGGAGCAGGAGCGCCTGATGCGCAGCCATACCCGCGATGAGGAGACCGGTCTCTATTATCATGCCTGGGATGAGAGCCGCCGCACACCGTGGTCCGATCCCGAGACTGGCCGTGCGCCGGAAGTATGGGGACGGGCGATGGGCTGGTACGGCTTCGCGCTGGCTGATTTCCTCACAATTATTCCGGAAGGCTATAAGGGACGCGATGCACTGATTGAGGTGGAGCGGGACCTGCTGACCTCGCTGCTGAAGCATCAGGACCAGAAGACCGGCATGTGGTACCAGGTCATCGACAAGGGAGACCGCCCGGACAACTGGCTGGAGACCTCCTGCTCGGCATTATATATCTTCGCGCTGGCGAAGGCGGAGGGACTTGGCATTGGCGGCGAATTGTTCGCTGAGGCAGCGGAGCGCGGCTTCAAGGGCCTGCTGGAGGCGATGCGCCGCGACGATAACGGCCGGTTCATCATGCCGGAGATCTGCATCGGTACAGGCGTAGGCGACTACGAGCATTACATCAAACGGCCGCGCTGCGAGAATGACCTGCACGGCGTCGGCTCCTTCATACTGGCCTGCGTCGAGATGGACGCGTTGCGCAAGCGGCGGACGGCCGGCAGAGAAGCGGCGAGCGTGTAGGGAGCGGAAGGCGGTTATTATAGTAAAAGGAAGCCGTGAGACTGGATCATCGGTCTCGCGGCTTTTTTGTACACATAAAGGGAAGTATAAATTTTTTTGAGGGAAGTGGAGAAGTTCCGTAAGTGGGGTGATCCGCGGAAGGGGTTTAAGCTGATGGTATGCGAAGGATGCCATGAGATGAAATGTGTTCCACTTCGGTGTAAAGGCCGATTTTGCACAATGTGTTCCTGTGGGGAGACCGAGGATGGTGGGATGAACCGGGAGCGGGGGCTAATATAGCAATCCGCGAGCAGACTTCTTCCGGTTTGGCATAATTTAAACCTAACAGAACTCAGCGCCCTTATTTCACTGAATGCAGGTCGCTTCAGCGGGTAACGGAACTCAGCGCTGCTATTCGATCCATTTCAAGGGGATCTTTAATGATAGGGGGACATTAAAGCCTCTGAGTTCCGTAACCATTCAAAAATGACTCTAATTCAATGAATACCGCTTCTCAGTTCCGTAAAGACCTGACTACATTAAAGCGCTGCGTATCCAAATCTCCGGCATGCGATCTATAATCAGAAACGCCAAGTTCAGATATCGATATCCATTCGATAATCCCGAACTTCCCATTCCGGTTACAAGTAATGGAAGTTTCTGCCGAACGGAAACCAGATTAATCGCAGCAGATCTACAGTTCCATGGCTCAGTCCTTTTTGCAATAACTCTCTTCGTCTATGGTTTTTTACTTGGGAACCGGAGCAGACGGCTTAGTTCACAGGATTGACAGATTCTTATATTCCGTCTATTATTCATACAAATCCGGGGAGGTGACGGAATGGAGAACTTATATCTGAACACAGCCGCGCTGTATGACGCTGATAACCGTGCGGTCTTCACGGCGGACATCCCCTTCTATGTGGAACGTGCAAGGAAGCTTGGGGGCAGGGTGCTGGAGCTGGCGTGCGGTACAGGCAGAATCACGATTCCGCTTGCCGAAGCTGGAGCGGAGGTCTGGGGGCTCGACTATTCGCCAGCCATGCTGGAGGTGATGGCCGCCAAGGCGGTTGAGCTGCCCGCTGCGATACGCAGCCGTCTTCATATGGGGCAGGGAGATATGACGGATTTCTCGTTGGAGGAGCGTTTTAACCTGATCTTCATCCCGTTCCGCAGCTTCCAGTCACTGGAGACCGATGAGCAGGCGCTGAATTGTCTCACTTGTGCCAGAGAGCATCTCGAGCCTGGAGGACAGTTCATCATTAACATCTTCAAGCCCATCCGGCAGATGGGGGACTGGTGGGTTGATCCCGAGGAGCACTTGGACTATGAAACAAAGCTTGCGAGCGGGGAGCGTGTGACCCGTCATTCCATCAAGAAGGCCTGCGACACGGAGAAGCGGCTGCTGTACACGGATCTTTACTACCGGATACATAGACAGGATGGAACCGTAGAAGAGTTCAAGGACAGCCTTCGGCTCCGCTACTTCTATGGTGATGATATACGCAGCCTTCTTCACTCAGCTGGCTTCGTGATTCAAGAAGAATACGGGTGGTATGATGGTACCCCGGCTGGGGAAGGACCGGAGTATATTCTGGTATGCGGGTACGCACAGCAGCGTGTGTAATCTGCTGGACTTTAGCCGCTTAAGTTATCAATCAGACGATCCAGCATTAGAGCTTGAAAAACAAGGCCCCCGACAATCCATCGGGGGCCTTGAAGCGCTGCAGATGCATGCGCGTCAGTAAGGCAGCCGGGAAATACAGCGGGACAGCGCGATGTTAAGCGCCTCCTGGTTAAACCGCTTAGCCACACGGTTCTGTGCCAGCAGCTTCTCCGCCCATGCCAATGCCGGATAATAGTGGACCGGGTCGTGCGGGTTAATAGCGAAGTCAACACATCTCATATGGATTTTATACTCTTCCTCAGTGGGATAGAGGCCGAGATTGTTAAATTCTCTCATTCGGACCCGTTTAGCCGAGTCATTCTGGACTTTAACATGCTGGCTTGAGACCTGTCCGGTGTGCCTTCTGTAATAAAAGAGCACCTCGGGCAGGTTAGCCATCTTGACATAGGGGGCCACTCTGTTCCACAGCTCGTAGTCTTCCGCATGCGGGTAGTTGGCATCATAACGGATATGATGCTGCTGTATAATACTGTTCCGCATCATGACAACCGGGTGACTAATGCAGCAGTGGAACAGCAGCCATGCCTGAATATCCTCGTGCCGAAGCGGATTAATCTTGGGTTTCCCGGCTGTTGATACCTGCATCGCCGTACTGCATAAGCCAATATCGGGATTCGCGTCCATGAACTGAATCTGCAGCAGGAACCGGTCGGGATAGCTGATATCATCGCCGTCCATTCTGGCGATATATTTACTTTGGGCCATGTCTAGACCCGCGTTGAGATTAGCGACTAGGCCCCTGTTATACGAATTGTGGATGACACGCACGCGCGGGTCTTTAATACTGTCCAGAATTTCCGAGGAGCCATCAGTTGAGCAGTCATCGAAGATCAGCAATTCAAAATCTCTGAAGCTCTGGCAGAGAATACTGGATACGGCCTCCTGGAGGTAAGGCGCATTGTTGTACACTGACATGATGACAGACACTTTGGGCATGTATTCCCCTAATCCCCTTTCCTTGTCGAGTAATACAGAATATGCGTACGTCAGTCCGCGGCTTGTGTTCCGGTCCAGAAAAGGCTTTTGGGAAGGTTCCGCTATTCTTTACAAAAGTATAATATTTTCCGGTTAATGATTACTGCCTATATGGGTTGTAAAAAATATCTCCTTCTTTTAATTTTAGAAGTAACTACCATGCTTGCTTGGTATATAGCGGCTGGTAGAACTTTGGGAGCAGAAGGAGACCGGTATGAAAGAGTGGCATGCAGGCAGGTTGAAGAGATGGTTTTCACTTGGCATGGCAGCATTGTTAGCGCTTCAGGTACTTGCAGGGTACCACATAACCGCATACGCGGAAGGTAGCAGCTATCCTGACCACCTGATTATTAATCAGGTTTACGGCGGGGGCGGCAAGAGTGATACACCTATTACACACAGCTTTATTGAATTGTATAATCCGACAGACGAGCCTATCGATTTAAGCGGCTGGAAGGTTGAATATTCGTCCGCAAGGTCAGGCTCCAAGCATCTCGGAAGCACGGTGGGTGAATCGGTATACACAAGTCTGGATGGTATTGTTCCGGCTTATACCTCCTACCTGATTCGCGGGGCGGCCGAGACGACACCGGATGAACTGGTGACCGTCAGGGTAGCGCAGTATGATCTGGACTGGCCGGAGCGGTATATAGACAATGATCAGTACAATATCCGCGTGGTAAACAGCGAGTCCGTGCCAGTGGACCAGCTTGCCGTGAAGGAAGCGGGCGGTGAAGGAAGCCCTGTAGCTTCCATCTCCAAGCAAAAATCCGTCCGCCGGACAGATTTCAAGGATACGAATGAGAACGCGGCGGATTTCCAGGTGCTGGAGTATAAGGCAGGCGTGGCAGACGCTGCTTTTATCGCGGCTAACCGGCCGCGCAGTCTGGCTGACGGAGCTTGGGGCATCGCACCAGAGATCCCGGGACCAGTGCCTGGCGGCGACACGGCAGTGATCAAGATTTTCCACACCAATGACATACATAGCAGAGCGAAGAATGGTTCGGGTCAGATTGGCTTCGCCCAGTTCAAGACCTTCATTGACCGTGAAAGTGAGGGCGCATCCGGGAAAATCGTGCTGGACGCAGGCGACATTTTCCATGGACAGACGATTGCAACTTTGGAGAGAGGGGCGAGCATTGCCGAGCTGGTTCGGGCAGTAGGATACACGGCGATCTCCGCAGGCAACCATGATTTTAACTATGGATGGGAGAGGCTGCTGGAGCTGGAGGAGCTGTCCGGTGCAGCGGTCTTGTCCGCTAACGCAGTCAAGGACGGGGGGACGCCATTTAACCGTGCCGTCATTCAAGAGGCGGGGGGCGTCACGTTCGGCATCTTCGGCTTGTCAACGCCTGAGACTGCCTACAAGACGAACCCGAAGAATGTGGAAGGCATCGATTTTGGCTCGGATGAGCAGATCATTGAGCTGTCCAAGGAGATGGTGGCAGACCTTAAGGCCGAAGGAGCACAGTTCATTATTGCGCTGTCGCATCTGGGTGATGACCCTTTAAGCACAATCAAGAGCACGGACATCGCTCAGCATGTGCCGGGTATTGATCTGATTATTGACGGGCACAGCCACTCGAACTACCCGCAGGGCCAGAGGGTGAACGGTGTTCTAATTGCCAGCGCAGGCGAATATTTCAAGAATGCCGGAGTGGTTACGGTCGCTTATAACAAGGAGACGAACGAGAAGCAGCTGCAGGCCAGGAGCATCCCTGCTTCCGAGCTGACGCTGGAGCAATATCCGGAGGACCCGGCTGTCAAGGCAGTCTATAATGCCATTATTGAGCGGCAGTCCGCGATCAAGGATGTGACGATTGGAACAACGCCAATTAAGCTTGACGGCGTAAGGGACAACGTGCGTAGCGGCGAGACCAATCTCGGCAGACTGATTACAAGCGCTATGCTGGATGAGAGCGGTGCGCAGATCGCCATCACCAACGGCGGCGGCATCCGGGAGTCCATAACGGCAGGCGATATTACGAAGGGGCAGGTGCTGGATGTCCTGCCATTCGGCAACTATATTGTGACCAAGTCACTAACAGGCGCACAGATCAAGGCGGCGCTTGAGCAGGGAATGACGTTTGGCGCAGGCTCGTTCCCGCATTTTGCCGGCATGGAAGTCACCGTGGACAAATACACTGTGATGTCCGGCTCCACTCCTGTTGAGAAGGGGCGTGTTACCGCAGTTACCGTGAATGGACAACCTATGTCCGATACGGAAAGCTATGTGGTTGCCACCAATGACTTCATGGCAGCGGGCGGGGACGGATACACGGTGCTTGCAGAACCGGCGGTGCTGAATAATTTTGCCGCATTGGATGAGGCATTGATCTCGTATATCAGCAAGGCGGATATCGCGAAGCTTGATGCTGAGCGCCGTCTGCATGTGAAGACAGAGCCGAAGAAAATCTCCTATCTGGGCAGCTATTCGACCGGCTATCAGAGCGAAGACGGCGGAGTAGCGGAGATCGTGAAGTACAATCCCGATAACAAGAAGATGTATCTGGTTAACGGAATGGAGCAGAAGATAGATATCGTGAGCCTTGCTGATGTGAAGAGTGAGGAGGAGAATACGTACAAGCTTGACAAGCGGATCGACGTCACCGGTATGGTCCCGGACTTCACCTTCGGGGACATTACAAGCGTGGATATCAATACCGAGCGGAATATCGTGGCGGTCGCCGTGCAGGAGAAGGATCATACGAAGCCAGGTGCTGTCCTAGTTCTCGATTATGACGGCAGCCTGATCCATTATATCCGGGTTGGTGTACAGCCGGATATGCTGGCCTTCACGCCGGACGGACAGTATATTCTGACGGCTAATGAAGGGGAGCCAAGAGCAGGCTATGGGGAAGGCGCCGTTGATCCGAAAGGGTCTGTCTCAGTCATCGACCTGAGGCATGGCGTGAAGAGTGCCGAAGCCGTCAACGTGACATTCGATGCCTTTGACGCCAAGCGCGATCAGCTTGTGGCGGATAAGGTGCTTCTGAAGAAGGGAGCAGCGCCGTCTGTTGATCTTGAACCTGAGTACATCGCCGTGGACAAGAACAGCAGGATGGCGTATGTGTCGCTGCAGGAAGCGAATGCCATTGCTGTTCTGGATATCGCGAAATACCGTTTTACAAGTGTGCGGGGGCTCGGGTTCAAGGATCACAGCCAGCCGGGTAATGAGCTTGACCTCTTGAAGGACGGTAAGGCTGAGCTCAAGAGCCAGCCGGTGCACGGCGTCTATATGCCGGACGGCCTGGCGGCAGCGGAGATTGGCGGCAAAACGTACCTGCTTACGGCTAATGAAGGCGATGCGAGGGAGTGGGGCGACTATGAGAACATCCATTCCGTCGAGATTGACGGACGCAAGGTTGAAATGCTGAAGAATGAAGAGCACGATGGTCTGGAGGAAGGCAAGCAGTATGTGCTCGGAGGACGCTCCTTCTCGATCTGGGATGCGGAGACGATGGAGCTTGTCTATGACAGCGGCAGCGAGTTTGAGAAGCGGACTGCAGAGCTGTATCCCAAATATTTTAACGCGTCTAACAAAAATACCAAGCTGGATGACCGCAGCGGCAAGAAGGGGCCTGAGCCTGAGGATATTAAGGTTCTGGAAGCGGAAGGCAGGCTCTATGCCGTTGCAGGGCTGGAGCGGATCGGCGGCGTCATGGTGTACGATATTACCGATCCGGGTAAAGCGGCTTACTATGATTATATGAACACACGTGATTACTCGGCGCCTATTGCGGGAGATGTCTCGCCTGAAGGGCTTGCTGTGGTGAAAGCGGAAGACAGCCCAACCCGCTATCCGCTCATACTGGCGGCCCATGAGGTAAGCGGTACGGTTGCTGTATATCAGCTGAATAAGGGCTATAAGGACCCGGCCGAACAGCCCGGCACTCCGGGTAACGGAGATTCGGGCGGGTCAGGCGGCGGATCACCTGGCTATATGCCATCCCCATCGCCACGGCCTGAACAGATGCAGGATCATCTGCCGTGGTTGTATGAACAGAACAAGGATGTCATAGTTCCTCTGACACCTTCACCGCATCAGGGTGTAGTAAGGGCAGTCGTGGCAATGGATCAGCTCACCAAGAGCCAGAATTTGCTGGCTGATGTTACCGTTCCGCACGGTCTGGAATTCCGCGTGGAGGAGGCCCAGGATGCCGGGGCATATGAGGTCTTATTTGAAGAAGAGACGGCATCCGCATTATTTAACATGAATCTGGACCATATGAGCGTGAACACACAGATTGGCCAGATGTCATTTGACAAGCAAAGTATGTCCAGCTTGCAAAGAAGTCTTCAAGGCACAATCAGCTTTAACGTATCAAGCGTGGATGCCGCTTCGCTGCCGCAGTCCGTACAGCAGGCCGTTGCTGGCCGTCCGGTCGTCGATTTCACAGTAACAACCGGCGGAAAGGCCGTAACGGATTTTGGCGGCGGAACCGTTCAGCTGAGCATCCCGTACACACCAGCTGCCGGTGAGGACATCCAGGCACTTGTGGCCTACCATGTATCCGGCAACGGCCAGTTGACCGCTGTTAACAATGGACACTACGACGCAGCGGCAGGCCGAATGGTGTTCAAGGTGAAGCATTTCTCGACGTATGCTGTGGGCTATAACAAGGTTATGTTCGAGGATGTGTCCGGCTGGGCCGCTGATTATATATCCTATCTGGCTGCGCGCGGTATCGTTGACGGCATTGGCAATGGAAAATTTGCTCCAGGCAGAGCGGTTACCCGTGCCGAAATGACGGTTCTGCTTGCCAAGCTGTCCGGTGCGGACCTCACGAAGTACAGCACCCGTCTGTTCAGCGACGTAGAAGCTGATTCCTGGTATGCCCTTTATACCGCATGGGCCGCAGAGAACGGTATTGTGAAAGGAGTCGGCGGCAGCCGGTTCAATCCGGACGGACATATTACACGCGAGGAGCTGTCGGTCATGCTTGCCCGTTATGCCGAACAGGCCGGGCTTGCACTGCCGTCTGATCAGGAAGCATCCGCCTTTGCGGACGGCAGCAAGATCAGCAGCTGGGCGGCAGACAGCGTTCGCTCCATGCAGCAGGCAGGAATTATCGAAGGCCAGGGCAGCGGCATGTTTAACCCGAAGGGTCAAGCTACACGCGCAGAAGCAGCCAAGATGATCGCCGTGCTCGTACAAGGCATGAGCCGGTAAGCGAGATTGACTGTACACTGAGCATCCGGCCAACTTCTCCAACTTCAGGCGTTCTAGCCGCCACCCGTCCATACCGCTGGAGCCGCAGCGCCGTACACTGCATAAGTACGGACACCACTTGAGGGAAGGAAGTGGCGGAATGCATCCGATTCATCCGCTGAATGAGATGACGGTGAGCCCATATGTAGGGATGCCGGTGTGTGCGGTTACGCATGACGGCCGTAAAATAGTTGGCACGGTGGCAAGAGTGGGAGGGGGCCAGCTGGCCATAACTCCGTATAACCAGGCTGCCATAGCAGGCTCACGCTCGAAGAAAAGACGCAAGTCGGGTAAGGCCCGCGTATCTGCCTTTCTCGCAGCTGTAGTTCTTGCATTCGCAGCAATCGCGGCCTTGTTCGCTCTGCCGGGGTTCGGTTACGGCTATGGCTATGGGTATGATGGGGATGTGCCTCCACATCAGCCCCTGGTCATCACCAGGCCATTCATTTAATGGACGCACTTCAATAGAAAAGCCGCAGGTACGGAAGCTTGCTTCCGTACCTGCGGCTTTTATTTTCTTTGCAGCAAAGCTACATTATACCCCGCGCCGGTCAGTCAAGGGGCTTGTAGCCAAGCCGGTCGAATTGCTCCGCCATCAGCTGATATCCTCTTGCATTGAGATGGACACGGTCGGGGGCGAGCACCCGGTTCACATTACCGGACACCAGACGGTGGAGATCGGCGACTGCCAGATTATGATGGCCCTTGGCACACTCTTGGATATAAGTGTTGAACCTCGCAACCCATCTTACGGCGACCGGATGGCCGGGGAACGGGTTGTACAGATTGGCAATCCGCACAATACGGCTGGCGCCCGTCCCGTTCTTTACTCCGGTAAGCTGGCGGATAATGCTGCCATACGAGGGCTTGAATGCCTTCAACGCCCGCTCGAAGTGCGAAGGGTCCTCGTCAATTAAATAGGCTTTGGCGGCAGCAATTAAGTCATTGCCTCCGATTGTTAAGGAGATGATCCGGGCTTGCCGAAGCAGCATGTGAAGCTCGGGGTCTGACTGCAGCAGCCTGGCAAGACTGGATGCGTCTATGCCGGGAACACCAACCGCAGCAAGTTGAACCGGCTGCCGCAGATGTACCTGGGCAGCCTGCCGGTAACGGGGAGCAAATCCGCACCCCTCGGGTGCTCCCACCCCGGCGGTTAACGAATCTCCAATCGCTGCATAGATGTACACCTTCATCCCCTCCCATCTGTGACATGTATATGTGGGAGGGAGGCTGTCGATACCAGGAGCCTTCTGCTCTACAGGTCTGCTATTGCGGCCAGGACGGTGTTATTATACAGGTCGGCGTAGATATTCTTGAACGGCTTCTGGTGATCCAGTTCGACGGACAGATAGACTTGTACGGTTTCGTATACAGGGTCCACGCTTACAAAAACTCCTGCCGCACCCCAGTGATTATAAGCCTCGGGTGAGAAGAGGTCTCCGCCGTCACGCTTGCTGCCGTTAATGGCCCAGCCGTAGCCCCATGAAGCTTCTGCAAAAACCTCATCCCTGTATTCCGCAGGCACGCCGGGGATATGGTTGCGGGTCATATCAATAACAGAGACCGGGCTGAGGATGCGGGCGCCTTCATAGATTCCTTTGTTCAGGAACATCTGGGCGAATACAGCGAGGTCCCGGGCGGTCGAATAGATGCCGCCGGATGCAGAAGCAGATCGGACCAGCTCTTCGTTAATCCATTCGGCGCAGGGCGCCTCAGGTGAGCGCTGCACAATCCGGTGCCATTCCGACTCCGGCACGCTGTAGTAGGTGTCGTTCATGCCAAGCGGCTTAAATAAGCGTTCGGCTGCGAACTGATCATGGGTCTGGCCGGTCACGCGTCTGATGATCTCACCGAGCAGCTCGTAGCCGAAGCCGAGGTAGTACATGACGGTCCCCGGTTTAACAGCTGCAGGTACATCGAAGCCCAGCGACAGGTGCTCATGAGTTTCAGGATCTTGGCCCGGCGGGCAAGGCGGGATGGCGGCTGTACCCTTTTTGCTGTCTATGTGCGGATATACATCCTCCGGCCGTATGCCCGAGGTGTGGGTGAGCAGATGATGGACACGAATCTCATGCTTGCCCTCACCGGTGAATTCGGGGATGTAATCCGCAACAGGCCTGTTAAGGCCGACCCGGCCTTCCTCGACAAGAAGCATGATGCTGGCAGCTGTAACCACCTTCGTTATGGAGCACAGCGGAAATAAGGAATCCAGCTCTAGCGGCGGGGAGTCCGGGGCGGGTGTCAAGGTGCCGTATGCTGCATGATGAACGGTGATTCCTCTTCTGGAAGCGAAGGTTACCTGTGCGGGGGTAATGCCCTCCTCCACAAGCCGTCTTGCTGTTCTGTCCACATTCTCAATGCCAACTACGGTCATACCTGCTTCTTGGGCTTTACTGGTCGTCAGGCTCATCGGCGAGGTCTCCTTTATGTACTAAATGGGAATATTAACCTATATGGCTCATTATTAAGGATGAATGAATAGCCGTCAATAACTTCCAGTAATTTTTTGCCTGATCTGGTTGACAGAGGGCCGCTGTGTTTATGAGTGTAGGGGAGGGGTTAAACGGATGGATACCATTTTATATCTCTTATTTGCTGCTGTGTATGCCGCCATGCTGGCTTGGGGATTGGTGCTCTTCAGGCGCGACAAGCACCGGGGGCTTCAATATTTGCTGCTGCTGGTTACGGCAGGTCTCCTGTGGGATAACGGACTGATCGGGGCTGGCAGATGGATCGGCGAAGGTCCAATGCTGGAATCGCTCAGCCTGTCGAGGTTCTGGCTCCATGCCTTCCTGACACCGCTGCTTGCTCTTGTCTCTTATGGCCTGATCCGCCAGGCGGGCAGCAGCTGGGCAAGAAAGCCTGCGGCACGGTGGGGTGCGTGGCTGTTCACTGCCGCCCTGATTGTATTGGAGCTGGTGACGGAGACGCTGTCTGTCCGGCTGAAGCCGCTGCATGAATATGGCGTTCTGCGGTATGTGCCGATTGAGCAGTCGGGTCCGCCGCTGATGGTCATCCTAATTCTGATTCCGCTGTTTACGGCAGGTGTCGTGCTGTGGAGGAGACTGCGCAGCCCGTGGCTGTTCATCGGCACCCTGCTGATGCTGGCCGGAAGCGCCATTCCGCTCCCGCTGGACAGCTCGGCTGCAACCAACCTGTTCGAACTGCTGCTGATTGTGTCGCTGTGGATATCCGTCTATCAAGTGAAACGTGCCAGATAAATTTGTCAGCAGCAAGCATAAGCCCTGCCAAGGCGGGGCTTATTTGTTATGCTCCGGTGCCGGGAGAGTGAGGTTAAAGGTATATAACAAAAAGGCATGAAACCAAAAAACAAAGCATTCAGAAAGCGCATTCATAACGGTATAGTTAAAGTGCAGCCAAGACAGCGGCCGCGGACTAAATGGATGACAGGAACGGCTTAGACTAAGGCTGCTGTCAGACTGGGAAGGGGGTGGGATGTTCAGAGCTGGACGCTGCATCAGCAGTCAGAGACTGATGGTTGAGAAGAACGGGCCGGAAGCAATAATTACGTGAATGGAGGATGGTTTATGAAAGGGAAACGTATGAGATCTTTTGCAGCTGCAGCTGCTGCGCTGAGTCTGGGGCTGGCTGCGGCGATGGTGCCGGGTATGGTCACGGGGCCTGAAACTGCTGCTGCGGCAGATTTGTCGCAGTGGCGGATGGTATGGAACGATGAATTCAATGGAGCAAACGGCTCCGCGCCTGACGGGTCCAAGTGGAACTTAATTCACGCGGGAGGCGGCTTCGGTAATAATGAGCTGCAGTATTACACGAACCGGAGAGATAACTCCTACTTGGAAAATGGCAACCTCGTCATCAAAGCCCAGAAGGAGGAGTTCGGCGGTCATGCCTACACCTCTGCCAAGCTGACCTCGCAGAACAAGGGGGACTGGAAGTACGGGCGCTTCGAGATTCGGGCGAAGCTTCCTTACGGCAGAAGCGTATGGCCGGCTTTCTGGATGATGCCGACGGATTCGGTATACGGCATCTGGCCGAAGAGCGGCGAGATCGATATTATGGAGAACCGCGGTGATCAGATGAACAAGGTATCCGGGACGATTCACTATGGCAATGACTGGCCGAACAATCTTTGGTCCGGTGCGGATTATCTGCTGCCAGAAGGCCAGTCCTTTGCAGATGATTATCACACGTTTGCCGTAGAGTGGGAGGAGCGTGAGATCCGCTGGTATGTGGACGGCCAGCTATACTCGACGAAGAGGGACTGGTTCACGCCGGGCGCAGCCTTCCCGGCACCGTTCGACCAGCGGTTCTACATGCAGCTGAACCTTGCGATCGGCGGACCGGGAACGCCGTTCACCGGCTGGCAGAATCCGGATGATTCCGTCCTTCCCCAGCGGATGTATATTGATTATGTAAGAGTCTATGAACGGATAGGCAAGGATACGGGCGGTGAGCATGTCACAGCTGACTATACCGCTGGTGTCTCCAAGCTAAGCTCGTCCCAAGCGAACATCTACTTCCGGCCGGTGACAGCTGCCAGGTATGTGGATGTTCACTACACAGTGAATAACGGCATTCAGCAGAATCTGCGGATGACGAACAGGAATGGCGTCTGGGAGACGATGGTAAGCGGCCTGAAGGCAGGAGACACCATCCGGTACTGGTTCACCTACGAGAAGAACGGTCCGCAGTACGATTCCCCGCCGTATACGTATAGGCAGTCATAGGTAAAGGGAACATTAGAGGGCTGCCCAGAAGTCATAACGACTTAGGGGCGGCCCCTCTTCATTTGTAAAATTAAGAGAAATTGTTTCCGGTGCCGCTCATTCTGGTATCGGTGACCTGTGAAATTCTTACGAATATCACAGTCGCTATTTGCCTAAACATGGCTGATTTAAACCTTAACGAAAGTCAGCAGCGTTATTGTCCTCATTATGCAGGTAAATTGGCGTAAATCACCAAATAAGACGGCTGGGATTCGTTACATTTGAGAATGCTTCGAATTTTCAGGTTTAACGTGTGTGAGATTCGTTAGCCGTGCAGCGCAGAAGCCAGGATAGGCCAGAGAAGACTAGGACAGAAGTACGCATTCCACATAACGGGTATTTGTGTTATCCTTATATGTCATGACTTGAAGCCAACAATAACGGATTCATGATAGATGAGGAGATTTTATGACGTTTAAAGAATTGAATATTGCACCAGCGATCCTTAAGGCGCTGGATCAGGAAAACTACACAGCACCGACACCTATACAGGAGCAGGCCATTCCGGCTGTGCTTGCCGGCAAGGACCTGCTGGGCTGTGCCCAGACGGGGACGGGCAAGACAGCGGCCTTCGCTGTGCCAATCGTGCAGCTGCTCAGCAGCCGCCAGACTGCGGGCGGGGGACCTCGCCGTATCCGCTCATTAATTCTGAGCCCGACAAGAGAGCTTGCGCTGCAAATTGCAGAGAACATAGAAGCATACAGCCGGTTCACCCGGATTAGATGCACCGCGATCGTGGGCGGCGTATCGCAGAGAGCGCAGGAGCGGGCCCTGCAGCAGGGCGCGGATATTGTAATTGCCACACCGGGCCGGCTGATGGATTTGATTCACCAGAAGCATGTTGATCTGAAGCATGTCGAGATTGTCGTGCTGGATGAGGCCGACCGGATGCTGGATATGGGCTTTGTGCATGACGTGAAGCGTATCATGGCGATGATGCCCGGAAGCAAGCAGACCTTGTTCTTCTCGGCAACGATGCCTCCCGAGATTTCCAAGCTGGCCGGCTCCATCCTGAAGGACCCGGTGCGGATCGAGATTACACCGGTATCCTCGACGGCCGAACGGATTACGCAGTCCGTATACAAGGTGGATAAGGCTAACAAGCAGAAGCTGCTCGCACATCTGCTGCAGGATCCGTCTATGGATTCCGTGCTGGTGTTCACCCGGACGAAGCACGGAGCGGATCGAGTGGTGCGTGATTTGGCGAAGGCCAAGGTAACCGCTGCTGCCATACACGGCAACAAATCGCAAAACGCCCGTCAGAATGCGCTCAGCAGCTTCAAGAACGGCACCGCACGGGTGCTGGTTGCTACCGATATTGCAGCAAGGGGAATTGATATTGACGAGCTGTCCTATGTAATCAACTTCAACCTCCCGAACATACCGGAAACCTACGTGCACCGGATTGGCCGAACAGGCAGAGCGGGAATGAGCGGTACCGCTATCTCGTTCTGCGAGTTTGACGAGCTTCCGTATTTGAAGGATGTTGAGAAGCTGATCGGCAAGCGGATTCCAGAGGTGAAGGAGCATCCGTATCCTATGCTGCAGCTGCAGACGCCGCCGCTTCAGGGGCAGCCGTCCGGTTCTGGCTCTGCGTCCAATAAGCCGAGACAGCCAAAACCGCAGGGCCAGCAGAAGCCTAGGGCGCAGTCGGGTTCCAGGCCGCAGTCAAATACCGGATCACAGTCGAATTCCAGCTCACAATCGAAGCCGAGGCCGTACTCTGCGAGGCCAAGGCAGAAGGTTGAGCGTTAAGATCTGCAGCTGTAACCTGCTCACCTAAATGTAATATTAATTTATTGTTACAAAATCGTGGAAATTATTGCTTGCCGTGATCCAATCCTCTATGATAGGTCCACATTATAGAGAGGTGGATGAAATCATGCGCAAATTATGGGGAAAGACGCTGCTCGCAGCATCACTGGCTGTATCGTTAACGGCCTGCTCTTCTACAGTTTCGCAGTCCGGTAACGGAGGATCGTCGAAGGTTACGCCGTCCTCACCGTCCGCACCAGCTGCCGGTACGGAAGCACATGCTGTTCACTGGTCGTATGGGGGAGAGACCGGACCGGAGCATTGGGGCGAGCTAGGGACAGAGAACCGGGCATGCAGCAGCGGCCTGGAGCAGTCGCCGATCAATCTTGAGCAAGCAAAAATAAAGGCGGATGCCACTGCGGCCCAGGCAATCGAAATCAATTATCGCCCGAGCCAATTTACGATTACGAATAACGGGGACACGATTCGTGCGGATGCTGTCACACAGGATAACACGATCACGCTGGACGGCAAGGAATATACGCTGGCCCAGTTCCACTTTCATGTCCCTTCTGAGCATCAGATAGACGGCAAGAATCTCGATATGGAGCTGCATTTTGTTCATAAGGATGCCGGCGGGAAGCTTGCTGTTGTGGGTGTTCTGATGAAAGCTGGGGATGCGAACGAGGCACTGGCTGAGCTGTGGTCGAAGCTGCCTGCCGAGAAGACGGAGGAGAGCATCGCACTGGACCAGACCATCGACCTTCCGGCTTTGCTGCCGCAGACCCAGGATGTGTTCCGCTATGACGGTTCGCTTACGACGCCGCCATGCTCCGAAGGTGTGGAGTGGACGGTTATGCAGGAACCAATTGAGGTTTCACAGGAGCAGATTGACGCCTTTGCATCGATCTTCCCGGACAATCACAGGCCAGTGCAGCCGTGGAATGACCGCGAGGTATTTCGTGTAAACGAGTAGTATTCCATGCAGCCGTAGTGTGCCTGACGGAATGAATATAGAGGGAGCGGAGCAGTCCGCTCCTTTTCTTTAGCAGGTATTGATCCAAATTGTATCAACACATTGACGAAACCGGCAGCATGGAGGAACTATACTTTCCAGCAGCTGATGGATGCGGTCTACAACCATACCCGTGATGTTATGTTCGCCATGCAGAGTCAAGGCGTGTACAAATCGGCAACGATTGTCCATCTTGCCAATGGCAATGACAATTCGCTGTACAGATGGAATATAGGGAGCCTGATCAGCAACGGGGCTAATTTTGATATAGTTGGCATGTCCCTGTACCCCTCAATGGCGGTTACAGCAAAGGAGCATGGCAGTCGGATATGAAGCCGACAATTGCGCTGGAAGGGTTCCTGTAATAATAAACTGCTGGTAAATACAACCACGCCGTAAAAGGTGTGCTACAATTACTTTAGCGCCTGTTCCCTGGAAGGGACAGGCGTGTTGTTGTAAATGATATATATCATAGGAGAATGAATCATGAGTGAACAGGAACTAATTCAATCATCGGAGTGGCCGGTAACACGGAGCAGTCTGCGGGAGGAGCTGAGAGGACTCGGGGTTGGCGAAGGCGATACCGTTATCGTTCATTCGTCGCTCTCGAGCCTGGGCTGGGTTTGCGGCGGGCCGCAGACGGTTGTGCAGGCTCTGCTGGCCGCAGTAGGCAGCAGGGGCACGCTAATTATGCCTGCGCAAAGCGGCGATTGGTCCGACCCTGCTGAATGGGGAAACCCGCCGGTGCCACAGGAGTGGATCGACATCATTTATAAGGAACTGCCTGCTTACGACCCGGCCGTCACGCCGACGCGTGGCATGGGCCGGATTGCGGAGCTGTTTCGCACATTCCCGGGAACGGTAAGATCGGGTCACCCGCAGGTATCCTTTTGTGCAAATGGCCGTCATGCCGCATTCATTACTGCTGAGCATCCGCTGACCCCGCAATTCGGCTTGTCTTCCCCGCTGGGTAAGCTGTATGAACTTAATGCGAAGGTTCTGCTGCTGGGTGTAGGCTACGATTCCTGCACGAGCTTTCACCTGGCGGAGGCACAGCTGGCCGACATGCCGGAGAAGCAGATGGGCACTGCCATGCTGGAGCAGGGAGAGCGTGTATGGAAGACGTTCACTGATTATGCTTACGATGCGGATGATTTTGCCAATCTGGGAGCGGATATGGAGAGACGGGTCGCGGTTAATGTGGGGAGAATCGGCAGGGCCGAGTGCCGGCTGTTCAGCGTGAAGGAAGCGGTGGACTATGCGAAGGCTTGGCTGGCAGACAACCGTTAGTGTATCTTAAGGGTAATAGAAGCACACGGCGATTGATACCCCGTTGAACAGGGATACAACCGCCGTTTTTGTTTATTGGGCTGCAGCAGCTTGCCTTGTGAGTATGTAATAATCCATCGTCGAGGTCTCCTCGAAACCACATGATTTATAGAGCTGAAGCGCGCCTGCATTGTCGGCAGCCACTTGCAGCATGATAGCAGCGGCCTTCGCCTCCTGCAGCTTGGCAATTGCCATCAGAAGAGTCGCCCTGCCATATCCCAGTCCGCGATACTCAGGCAAGATCCCGAGTCCATAGATGCCGCCTAAAGCTGGCGTCAGCTGAATGTGGACCTTACCGACAACCTGTCCGTCTACTTCCGCAAGATAGGTGGTCATCCCCTTCTTCTCTTCCTCTTCGGGCAGCAGCATGTCACCATCCGCTTCGGCTGCTGGATCACACTCCAGCTCGTTATGGAAGTAGATGTTATTCTGCCGGCTGATCTCAAGGGCATCTGCATTATTAGCTTTACGCAGCGAAACATTAACCCTGTCCGGCTGGACAGCGGGGCGGTCGGCTTGAAGGAACATCTCGTACTCGGTATGCTTATACACCGCGCCGGTTCCTTTGACAAATGATTGGCCCGGAACGGAGCTGCGGTCAGTCAGCAGAAGCATATCCGCCGCGGGGGTCCGCCGCTTCCACTCATCCATGAGCAGCCCGCTTAGCTGCTTGAATACTCCCTGCCGCCTATACTCGGGGTGGACCATACCATTCACTTCAAACGGTATGCCAGCGCCTCCGAAATCGCTAATCCCTATGTAGCCGACCAGATTGGAACCGTCATAGAAGAGGAAATCGTTAATATGCCGGCTGGCCGATGAATCGGACGCCATTGCTTCTCCGGCCGCCAGCTTATAATCCAGCTCAAGCTTCAAGGCGGTCCTGTCTTCCCTGCAGCATGTCTGCTCCAGTAACTGAATGGCTTCATAATCCTCTTGATTAATTCGGGTCAATAGTTTGATCCAAGGGTTATCTATCTTTGTCAAATGCAGCACCTCTATATGATTAGAATTAATACCGCAACCTGGGCCAGCGTACTCTCTGCCTGTTCATTTATAAGAGGAGTATACCACCCTTCTCTGAGAACTGTCCTTATATAAGCTTGTTACCGGGAGGATAAATATGCTGCTATGACCCTAAATTTACATTCCGCCATAATCATTAGATTAGGTTCAACCAGCCTGCCCATGATTACACCGGATCAGAGATAAAGATTATATACGTGATTTAAAGCGCTTACATATAATCATGGTGTCGCTGGATACCATTCTAATGGATGAAAGGGGAACGATCTTTTGAAGAAGGCAAAGCATGCAAAAAAGCTGGTTAGCTTGGCATTGACATCCGCGCTTGTGACTGCACCTGTTCTGGCTCTTCAGCCTAAGCAGGGGTACGCTGCAGAGACGGCGGCAGCAGAAGCGGTTAGTGGAACGACTGCAGCCGGCAGTGCTGGACAGGTGTTTGACATGGTTTATGAAGCCGAGAACGCCGCACTATCGGGAGCGATCATTGACAACAAGCATGCGGGCTTTACGGGAACAGGATTCGTGGACTATAACCCGAACACGTCAGGCGGATGGCTGGAATGGACAGTAGAAGTGCCGGAGGCGGGTGAGTACACGCTTGAATTCCGGTATGCCTCCGGCGCAGCAGAGGACCGGCCGGCCGAAATTAAGGTTGGCGATACAGTGGCTGTACCGAAGCTCAGCTTCCAGCCGACGGGAGACTTTGCCACCTGGCTGACCACTTCAGTGAAGGTGAACCTGAGGGAAGGAACGAATGTAATCCGGGCTACGGCTACAGGAAACAGCGGCGGGGCTAATATCGATCATCTGCGGGTACACAACAGGCCGGAGTCGGACACCCCGGCACCTGTTGAACTGGTGGAGGTTGAGGTTCAAGACCTGCTCGGCGGCCTGCTGGTCCGCAAGCTGGAGTCGCTTGGCATGCTGGCTGGCGAGCAGTCTGCTGGAGAACCCGTTACAGGGATTGCATTCATGTCGCTGCTTAACGATACACTGGGCTTTACCCATGAAGATACCTACAAGAATGTGAAGCTTGAGTCCGAGATATGGGGCAAGTCCCTTGCGGACTGGGATGCCTATATTATAGAAGCCGCACGTGAAGCGGGATATGCGGTAGACGGCAAGGAAGGCCCCGCTGCAGTGGAAGAGCCGCTGACCCGCAGAGACGCTGCCGTTATGCTTGCCAAGGCATTGAAGCTGAAGGCCGGCAAGGATAGCAGAGGCGCCATAGGGGCGGTTACGAAGGAAGGCTACATGTCGGCTGAGGGCGGAAGGGGCTTTGGCCAGAAGGATTATCTGACCGTTGGCGAGGCTGAATTTATTAGAGAGCTGCTGGAGAAGAAGGTCAAGGGCGCACTGGGAGCTGACGACATTCGTATTGCAGGCGTTCATGCCGTAGCCAGTAATATTGCAGCTGTTACGCTGAACGGCAAGCTGAAGGAGGTGGATGTCAAGGACATCGTGCTTAGTGTGCCGACGGGCAGCTGGAAGTCGCTGACTCCGGCCTTTAAGGATCTGCAGCTGACGAAAGCGGCGGCAGGCGAGAACCGTTATGGCAACACGGTGCTGTTCTTCGAGACAGTGGAAACATTCGGGGATGGCGGACTTATTGAGGGTGAGGAAGCTGCGGATGATTTTGCCGGTGATCTGGGGGATGCTGTACGGAAGGCGAACAACCTGGTATCCTGGCAGATGGATCACGGCGGCTGGACGAAGGCGATGCCTTATGACAGAGCGTGGGATGGGAAGGAGCCCAAATCCTCACAGACAAGCCCGACCGGCGTTGAGCTTGGCACAATTGATAATGATGCAACAATTAACGAGCTGCGTTTTATCTCAGAGGTATACCGGGAAACCGGCAATGAAGCGTTCAAGGAAAGCGTGCGGCGGGGCGTGGATTTTCTGCTGACCATGCAGGTTGAGACCGGCGGCTGGCCGCAGGTATATCCGCAGCGCGGCAATCCGGGGGATGGCGTCTATTATTCCAACTATGTGACATTCAATGATAATGCCATGATTAACGTGCTGGATCTGATTGACGACATGCTGGCGAGGAATTATCCGTATGATACGGACCTGGTTGACGCGGAGCGGCTGGAGCAGCTGAAGCAGGCCCGGGATAAGGGAATTGAATACATCCTCAAGTCGCAGATCAAGGTGGATGGCGTGCTGGCGGCATGGTGTGCGCAGCATGATCCTCTCACATATGAGCCGCGCGGCGCACGGGCTTACGAGCATCCCTCGGTGTCCGGATCGGAATCGGTCGGCATTATCCGGTACCTGATGTCCCGGCCAGAGCAGACGGAGGAGATCAAGCGGGCGGTAGCGGGAGCGCTGAAATGGTTCGAAGATGTAAAGCTGGAAGGCATTCGTTATGTGAAGGCTGATCCAAACGGGGAATATTTTGTGAAAGACCCTGGTGCGGTAAGCTGGTACCGGTTCTATGAGATTGGCACGAACAAGGGTATATTCTCCGGGCGGGACGGCATCATTAAGTACAGCATCCAGGAGATTGAGAAGGAGCGCAGGGACGGCTATTCATGGGGCGGAAGCTATGCCGCGAGACTGCTGGAGACCGCGAAGACAACCGGCTACTATGAAGACCGTGTCTATGCGAGAGTGGCAGCAGCCCGTTCGACTGACGCCTCCGGAAGAACATTGGCAGCAGGCGATATCAGGCAGGCGGGCGATGTCCGGGATCAGCTGAGGGCGATGCCAAGCCGTCTGGTTGTGGCACAGGATGGCAAGGGTGACTACCGGACGGTTCAGGGAGCCATTGACGCGGTACAGGCGAACAATACGGATCCGGTTGAAATTTTCGTCCATAATGGTGTGTACAAAGAGGTTGTAACCATCCCCGCGAATAAGCCGTTCATCACGCTGACAGGGGAAAGCGCCGAGGGTACCGTGCTGACCTACGATAACTACTCAGGCCGTGAGAAGCCCACTGGTGGAACCTACGGCACGAGCGGCAGCGCGAGTGTATTCATAAGCGGCAGTGATGTTACGGTCAGGAATCTGACGATCGAGAATTCATTCGATGAAGCATCGGTTGATGTGAAGAACAAGCAAGCTGTGGCATTAAACGTCCGTGGAGATCGGCATCGCTTCGAAAATGTCCGCTTCCTGGGTAACCAGGATACACTGCTGACTAACGGCGGTACCCAATATTTTTACAAGTGTTATATTGAAGGTGATGTGGACTTTATCTTCGGCGGCTCACGCGCGGTGTTCGACGAATGTACAATTCACTCGCTGGATCGCGGCTCCTCCAGCAATAACGGCTATATTACAGCTGCCAGCACGATGATTACGGAGCCTTACGGCTACCTGATTGTGAACAGCAAGCTGACGAGCGATGCAGCGCCGGGCACGGTCTGGCTGGGCCGTCCTTGGCATCCGGGCGGCAACCCGGACGCCATTGCCAGTGTGGTGTTCATGAACACCGAGATGGGCGCGCATATTAATCCGATCGGCTGGACGGATATGTCCGGGTTCTCGGCGGCAGACGCCCGCTTCTTCGAGTATAACAATCACGGCCCGGGAGCCGTAGTGACGGGTACCCGCCGCCAGCTCACGGGCGAGCAGGCAGCAGAATGGACGATCCCTAATGTGCTGAAGGGCTGGGACCCGAAGGCGAAATAGCGTGCTGCTGGTTGGCATCTGACAAACGAACATTCGCCGTGGGGATGGGGGGACTCGAGGGGTGGCTAATAGGCTTGTTCAGCGGAGAAGTGTCTTACACCGATAAATCCATCCTGCAGACGATGGTCGGATGTGCAATCTGGATTCCGTATTTCCTTAAATCCAAGCGCGTAAGGAACACGTTTATGAAGTAAACAACCTACTATTGAGGACCGACATACCCCGGGTAGTCGGTTCTTTTTGTCAGATTCAGCGTCCAAGGTGCCGCGCGGTTGTCAACCTGCTGCCGCGAATGATACATTAGTGCCAATTAAAGGAATGAGTTTATCATTGTTATCCGCAGGGAGGGTCAAGCATGCTCCAAACCGCTGCAGCAATCATTGGATCGTCAAAGCGCCTTGTTGTTCTGACAGGGGCAGGCTGCTCCGTGGATGCCGGGGTGCCGGACTTCCGGTCGCCGTCGGGATGGTGGCGCCAGATTAATCCGCAGACAGTGGCAACGGTCAAGGCGCTGGAGGAGAATTATGAGCTGTTTCACGCCTTCTACTCGGCCCGTATCCGCCATCTCAAGCAGATCGTTCCACACAAGGGGCATGAGGTGCTTAGCAGATGGGAGCGAGAGGGGCGCATTCAGCTCATTGCCACGCAAAATGTAGACGGCCTTCATCAGTTAGCCGGGAATGTGCAGGTGAAGGAGCTGCATGGCTCTATCCGCAGCTTCCGGTGCCAGAGGTGCGGCAGGCCGGCAGAAGAAGAGGCCTTCCTCGCCGGAGAGGCATGCCAGTGCGGTGGGCGCCTGCGGCCTAATGTGGTGTTGTTCGGGGAGGGGATGGATCTGCCGCAGCAGGCCTGGAATGCAGCGCGCCAGGCTATCGAAGCGGCTGACGCGGTGCTTGTAATTGGGACGAGCCTGCAGGTTTCCCCGGCCAATCAGCTGCCTTATATGACGAAGGGAAAGCTGCTGCTCATCAACAAGGAAGAGACGGGCAGCGAGCACCGGTTCGACTGCTGTCTTCAAGGCGGTGCTGAAGAGCTGCTGCTGCAGCTTGACGGCTTGTTTGACTATCAAGGTAAGAGAGCAGATACGACTCAAACATAAGGAGAGGGCGGCAGGATGCGTTTAGGCGGACAAGTATTTCTCGACAACCCGGAGCCGGAAACCTGGGCAGAGGCACTTAAGAACGAGGGCTTCCGGGCAGCAGTCTTTCCGGTCGGCGGAGATGCGGACCGGGAGATCATCTAGGCCTACGCGGATGAAGCGTGGAAGCGGGACATTATGATATCCGAGGTAGGTGCTTGGAGCAATCCGATTTCACCTGATGAGGGAGCACGCAGGAAGGCGCTCGACTTTTGCAAGCAGCAGCTTGCGCTCGCTGAGGAAATAGGGGCCAGATGCTGTGTTAATATTGCCGGAGCTGCCTTTATCCGGAGCACCGCTTCAGAGCTGAATATTAAATTGTAGGCGGCGGCTATTTTATGCGGTACACCGTAACGGTTCCTAGAGGATCCGTTGCGGTGTTTTTTTGCGGCCGCCTCTGTCGATACCTTCAGCCATTGAGCAAGCCCTTCGAAGGCAACCGGGCTACCGGTCCCTGAACCGCTTGGGCGTCTCGCCATAGGTGCGCTTGAACATACGGATAAAATAGCTTGTTTCCATCCCGAGCGATTCCGCTACACGTTCTACCGATACGGAAGGGTCCTCCTTCAGCAGCTGGGCCGCTGTCCGCATGCGGAGCTGGAGGATATAGTGCTGCGGCGTCATGCCGTAGCTTGCGGCGAACAGCCGGTGAAAATGCTGCGGCGAATAGCCTGCGGCCCTTGCCACATTCGCCAGCAGCAGCCGCTCGTTATAGTGGTCGTGGATAAGCTTGACCGCGGTTTGCAGTCCGGGATGCTGCACGCCTGACGAGACGGCAGGCTTGGCGGGGGATTTTTTGTCCGCGCTAATACCCTCCAGCAGTGTCACCATCATGTCATACATCCGCTTTGACGCTTCCCAGTACGATTGCTCCCCGTTCAGGCTGATCAGCTGCCAGAGTGATTCCAACTGGTCCCAGAGCTTGTCGAAGCGGGAGGTGGTCAGCACGGTGCGTGCATAGGGCGCCATCTGTTCCACAAGCGGGCCGGCTGCATGTCCATTGAAGGCGGCAAAACCAAGATCCCAGCGGTCGCTGGACTGATCGGGAAAATAAGCGTGCGGCACGCCCGCAGGCAGCAGCAGCATCGTGTCGGGTGTCAGCGTCAGGTCGGGCTGGCCTTCAATACGGAAGGTTCCCTGTCCGCTGCGGGATAAGAACAGCTGATGGGCATGGTAGCCGTCCGGGCGCTCCAGCCACTTCTGTTCATGGCTGCCTACGCAGCAGACATACAGCGGCAGAGTATGCTCCATATTGGCAAACTCCGCCAGCAGGAAAGGCATCATAAGAAGTCCTCCATGAGAAGATTGTACGATTATTGGATGGTTCTATTCTACTTGTTCAGGCGGGTTATCGTCTACTATTAGAGTAAGATAAGAGCATATGACGATTCAGACAAGGAGCGATTACGATAATGGCTAAGAAATTCCCTCCGGTCAGCAGCAAGCTGCCGGTACTGATGCATGGTGCTGACTATAACCCTGATCAATGGCTGCATGATCCGAAGGTGCTGGAGGAGGACATCCGGCTGATGAAGCTTGCGGGCTGCAACGTGATGGCGGTCGGCATTTTCTCCTGGGCGGCATTCGAGCCGGCCGAGGGTGTATTTAATTTTGAATGGATGGATAAGGTTCTGGATTCGTTCGCGGCAAACGGCATCTACGCATGGCTGGCTACGCCAAGCGGTGCGCGTCCGGCATGGATGTCAGAGAAGTATCCCGAGGTTCTGCGCGTGGAAGCGAACCGGGTCCGCAACCTGCACGGCATGCGGCACAATCACTGCAGCTCTTCACCGGTATATCGGGAGAAGACGGCGATCCTTAACGGCAAGCTGGCGGAGCGGTATGGCAATCACCCGGCTGTTATCGGCTGGCATATCTCGAATGAATTCGGCGGCGACTGCCATTGCAGCTACTGCCAGGACGGCTTCCGCCAATGGCTGCAGCAGAAATACGGCTCGCTTGATGCGCTTAATCAGGCATGGTGGACATCCTTCTGGGCACATACGTATACAGACTGGAGCCAGGTGGAATCTCCAGCGCCGCATGGCGAGAACATGGTACACGGCCAGAACCTTGACTGGCGCCGTTATGTGACGGACCTGACCGTTGACTTCTGCCGTCACGAAATCGAATCGGTTCGCTCGGCTAACCCTGACCTGCCAGCCACAACCAACATGCATATGATCGAGGGGCTGGATTACCGCAAATTTGCCGAAATACTCGACGTTATTTCCTGGGATGCTTACCCGACCTGGCATGATGCTCAGGATGACAGCAAGCTTGGCGCTTCGATCTCGTTCTATCATGACCTGTACCGCTCCCTGAAGCAGAAGCCGTTCCTCTTAATGGAGAGCACGCCGAGCCTGACGAACTGGCAGCCGGTCAGCAAGCTGAAGCGTCCGGGCATGCACAAGCTGTCTTCGCTGCAGGCTGTCGCACATGGCTCGGATTCGGTTCAGTACTTCCAGTGGCGCAAGAGCCGGGGCTCGAGTGAGAAGTTCCACGGTGCTGTTGTCGACCATGTAGGCCACGAGCATACACGGGTGTTCCAGGATGTAGCCGAGCTGGGACGCACGCTGGCGGACATCTCGGAGATTACCGGAACGCCGACGCCATCGCAGACCGCGATCCTGTTCGACTGGGACAACCGCTGGGCGGTAAAGGATGCGCAGGGTCCCCGCAATTCGGGCATCCATTATGAAGAGACGGTTTTGGCTCATCACCGAGCGCTCTGGGAGCAGGGCGTGCCGACCGATGTGATCGGCTCTGAGGATGATTTTAACGGCTATAAGCTGATTATCGCACCGATGCTCTATCTGTGCCGCGAAGAGACCGGCAGCAAGCTGGAGAAATTCGTTGAGAACGGCGGCACGCTGGTGACGACTTACTGGTCTGGTGTGGTTAACGAGAACGACCTGTGCCATCTGGGAGGCTTCCCTGGACCGCTGCGCAAGACGCTCGGCATCTGGGCGGAGGAGATTGAAGGCCTCTATGACTACGACCGCAACGGCGTGGCGATGGAGCAGGGCAACGCTCTTGGCATGAACGGCAGCTTCGAGGTGGTTGAGCTGTGCGAGCTGATTCATACCGAAGGCGCCGAGGTACTCGGACGTTATACGGATGATTTCTATGCAGGCAGACCGGCGCTGACCGTCAACAAGCTGGGCAAGGGTCAAGCCTATCATATGGCAGCGCGGCTTCAGGATGATTTTCTGGGCGGATTCTATCAGGCTATCGTGAAGGAAGCTGGTCTTGCCAAGGCACTCGACTCCGAGCTTCCGGCAGGCGTAACCGCTCAGGTGCGTACAGACGGCGAATCCGACTATGTATTCGTGATGAACTTCAGCGGCCGCGAGCAGTCTGTCGAGCTGGATCAGCAGCCGTACACGAATCTTGAGACGGGCGAGACTGCCAGCGGCCAGCTGGATCTGCCTGTTAACGGCGTTGCCGTTCTCAAGCGTTCTGCAAGAGCATAGTAAGCCACGATGAGACAGCAGCAGGCCGGGACGCAGAACCCGGCTTGCTATCTTTTTATCAGGAGGTGCACCAGCTATGCAGTACCGGCTGAACGTCAATGTGCCGACGAAGGCCATATACCGTTCCTCTCTGAAGCTTGGCGGGCGGAGCCCTGCAGGGGATGAAATCTCGTTCACTAACTATTATATGGAGCTGAACGGGCAGCCTTATATTGGCATCTGCGGCGAATTTCATTATTCGCGTTACCCGGAGGAGCACTGGCAGGCTGAGCTTGGCAAGATGAAGGCCTCGGGGATTACAATTGTCGCAACGTATATATTCTGGAATCATCATGAAGCGCAGGAGGACGAATGGAGCTGGGAGGGCAACCGCAACCTAAAGCGGTTCATCAAGCTGTGCAGTCAGAGCGGACTCTATGTGATTCTGCGAATCGGACCGTTCTGTCACGGCGAGGTGCGCAATGGCGGACTTCCGGATTGGCTGTTTGGGCGAGCATTTGAGGTTCGCTCCAATGATAGCGGTTACATGCAATATGTGGGCAGGTTGTACGATGAGATCGGAAGGCAATCCGCTGGGCTGATGTTCAAGGACGGCGGTCCGGTGATCGGCATTCAGCTGGAAAATGAATTTGAGGCCTCCGCTGCGCTCTGGGAGCTGACGGCGAAGCAGGGGGACGAATATATCAGCGGCGGTACCGGCGGCGCTGAACATATGCGGCGGCTGAAGGAGCTTGCGCTGGAAGCGGGCCTGGAAGCTCCCATCTACACAAGCACAGGCTGGGGCGGGGCCCCTGTCCTGGAGGATGAGGTGCTGCCTCTCTACGGCGGCTACGCCTACACGCCCTGGTCCAACAATGGTACTGGCAAGGAGCAGGAGCCGACACGCGAGTATCAGTTCGAGAGCTATCATGAGGACGGAGCGAAGGGGGATTTCAACCCGCCTTATCCGAAGTCGAAATATCCGTATGCCTGCTGCGAGATGGGCGGGGGCATGCAGACTTGGTACGGCGCAAGATTCCAGGTGGACACGGAGAGTGCCGCAGCCATGAGTCTGGTGAAACTCGCCGGAGGCTGCAACTTCGTCGGTTATTACATGTTCCACGGAGGTACGAATCCGGTAACGGAGTCAGGCTATCTGAACGAAAGCACAACGCCGAAAGTCACCTACGACTTCCAGGCTCCGATCGGAGAGTTCGGGCAGGTGAGATCTTCGAATCATCCGCTGCGGCTGCTGCATTACTTCCTGCAATCCTTTGGCGCGCAGCTTGCTCCAATGTCTACTGTGCTGCCGGATGGGGCGGGGGAGCTGGAGCCTGGGGATACGGGAACCTTGCGATATGCGGCCCGTACTGACGGACATTCGGGGTTCCTGTTCGTGAACAATTATCAGGATCACGTGGAGATGAAGGAGCACTGCGGGGTTCGGTTCAGCATGGAACTTGGGGGCGAGACGCTGCAGCTGCCGGCATCCGGTTCACTTACAATTGCGCCTAAGGCTTCTTTCATACTGCCGCTCCGGATGGAGCTGTCAGGTCTGCGGCTCCGCCACGCCACGGCACAGCCGGTTACATTGCTGGAGTCGGAGAACGGCGGCACCTGCTTCTTCGTCATGCCGGAAGGAATTGACGGCGAGCTCGTGTGGGAAGCGGAGGGGATCGAGGCAGTGGAAGCGGAGGCAAGCAGGGTTGACTATGACGCGGATGGGCAATGCTACCGGATTACCGTGCCGCATCAGCAGCCGGGCATGATCACCATCCGCCGAACAGAAGGCAAGCCGCTCCGGGTCTATGTGATGCCGTACCGGGAAGCGTGCACCATGTGGCTGATCGAAGCAGGGGGCCATAAGCGCGTGCTGTTCTCGGAGGTGCCGGTTGCGGTTGACGGTGGCGGGCTTGTCTTTCACAGCTTCGGGCAGCATGAATTTACGTTCCGTGAATATACGTTCCGTGAATATACGGATGAACACGGGGTAGACCGTACGGAAGATCATTCGGAGGGTCGGGCAGCTCCCTATGTGCTGGAAGGTAGCGGTTCCCTGTCCGCCGAGCGGGATGGCTGGTTCCGAACCTGCCGTGTAACGGTGCCAGAGCAGCGGATCGGCATGACCGTAAAGCCGCTTCGCCCGCTGAAGACGGCGGTCTATCTGGAGGACGGCATTCCGGATGGTCTGGAGGATGTGCTGCTGCGGATTGATTATACCGGGAATGTGGGCTATGCATTCACGCAGGGCAGGCTGCTGCATGATCACTTCTGGAACGGTGACCTGTGGGAAATTGGACTTGCGCGATTCAGAGAATCGCTTGAGCTTGCAGGCGGCGAGCTGATCTTGGAAGCGACGCCTTGTCGGGAGGGAGCGCCATATGCGAAAGCTGGAGCGCACCTCAGCGGCAATCCAGCGGCTTCAGGCATCCACAGCGTAGCCGCCGTGCCGGTGTATCGAATCGTCTTAATAGATGGGGAGGAACGACGATGTTAACAATAGAGCAAACGAAGGGGCTGCTGCAGAGCGAACGCGCAGCGGCATTTATGACAGAACTGTACGGGAAGGATCAGCTGCAGGAGCAGTTAACCCGGTACAGCGCGCTGCTTGAGACCTACCAGGAGCATTACGGCAGCGGGGAGGTGGCGCTGTTCAGCGCGCCGGGGCGCAGCGAGATCGGGGGCAATCATACCGACCATAATCACGGTAAAGTGCTGGCGGCCAGCATTAATCTGGATACGATCGCGGCAGCGGGCAGAGTGGAAGAGTCGGTGATCACGATCATCTCGGAAGGGTATCCAGGCAAATGCGAGGTTGACCTGAGACAGCTTGAACCGGCCGCGGGCGAATCACCTACCTGTTCCCTCATTCGCGGCATAGCGGCAGGCTGCGTGGAGGCGGGTCATAAGATAGGCGGCTTCAAGGCCTATGTGACCAGCAATGTGCTGTCTGCGTCTGGTCTCAGCTCCTCTGCATCCTTCGAGATGCTGGTCTGCTCGATCCTGAGTGCCTTCTATAATGAAGGCGCGCTGGATGCGTTGGCCATGTCCCAGATTGGAAAATATGCCGAGAACCGCTTCTGGAACAAGCCGTCCGGTATGCTCGACCAGATGGCATGCGCTTATGGCGGGCTGGTCGCCATTGATTTTGAAGACCCCGCACAGCCCGTGGTGACCGGGGTTGCGTATGATTTTCGCGGCAGCGGCTATTCGCTGGTTATCGTGAGCACAGGCGGCAACCATGCCGACCTGACGGAGGACTACGCGGCGGTGCCGGGTGAGATGCGGGCTGTGGCGCAGATGCTTGGCAGGGATGTCCTGCGCGGCCTGACACCGGAGGATGTGTACCGCAGCATGGAGAAGCTCCGGCAGCAGTGCGGAGACCGGGCGGTGCTGCGGGCGCTGCATTTCTTCGCGGAGAACGACCGGGTGGATGCAGAGGTGCAGGCGCTGGAACGGGGCGATATGAACCGGTTCCTTGGGCTGATCAAGGAGTCCGGCAATTCCTCCTGGAAGTGGTTGCAGAACTGCTACAGGGAATCCGATGTGCGTCATCAGGGCATTACGGTTGCGCTTGCTATTACGGAGAATTATCTGCAGAAGCTCGGCACAGGAGCCTGCCGCGTACATGGCGGAGGATTCGCAGGCGTCATTCTGACCATACTGCCAGTAGAAGAAGCGCGGGCATATGCCCAGTTTATTCATGACACAATCGGTACCTCCAGCTACATTATTCAGGTCCGTCAGCACGGTGCGATCCTTTTGAACCAGTTTCTTTTTCAGTAAATAACAACCAACCTCTGCCGGATTGCCCAAGTTATCGTCGACCAGCCGTTTAGGTTTGAGTTTTAGTGATGCTGCAATGTCATTCGCTGAATAGAGTAGAAAAACGGCATAGACAGCAGCTTCCATAGCTTTAGAGAGTTTTGACTATAAAAATAAGCGATCCCATTCAGGGAACCCTTTATAAATTCCAGAAGTGTTGTGATTATACTGAAATACCCAATCTTAATTCCACAAGGTTGAACCCCACCAGCCTTTAGTGAGGCTGACAAAGAGGTAGTTTCTACCTCCTATAGCGGGCAATAGACTGGAGCTCTGTCAATAGATTGGTCACTTATAACCGAGAGAGTTACGCAGCAAACATGAATATACGTTCGTATATATTGGGAGAAAGGTACCCGATAGAGGAGTGGATTCTCTTTCCATTATAGAAACACGTGATGTACTCAAAGATTTTCTGCCTGGCTTCTTGTCTAGTCTTGATTTTATGAAGATAGACGAGTTTCTCCTTTAACACGCTGTGGAATGACTCGATACAGGCGTTATCGTAAAGTTACCCTTGCGACTCATGCTGGCCGTCATGCTGTATTCCTTTAGTCGTGTTTGATAATCAGCGGAGGCATATTGGCTACCACGGTAAGAATGATGAAGCACGATTTCTTTGGAACGTTGAGAACGATCGGCACGCTCCAAGGCCTTGAGGCAGAGCTCTTTGGTCATTCTCTCATCCATGTGGAAGCCGATGATCTTACGTGTACACAGGTCTTCTAGATTTGCGAGATAAAGCCAGCATTCGTCCGTCGGAATATAGGTAGTATCAGCCATCCAGACCTGATTAGGAGTATCGGCAGAGAACGATTGGTTCAGCACATTTTCGGCTACAGGCGGCCCAGTTCTCGAGCTACTTGCGCCACCGACTTGCCTTCTTCTTGAACGAGTCTTACTGTTTGTAATCTAAATTCCTTATCGTATTTCATAAGTGCTTATATTGTCGCACTCTCGTTTCGTAGTGTTCAATTTATAGTCTAACGCCATGCGGACCCGCATGTACGGTGGTGTGAGAGGACGGGGGCTAGGCGCCCCCTCCAACTCGATTTAGGCTGATTTTTGGTTCTTCTGATGAACCAGTATGGATATGACACTCATTACGAAGAAAGAAGAATATACATAGATGGCATCGGTTTTTTGCAGGAAAAGCAGCACGCCTACACCAGCTAAACCTATGACATTAAATACAAGCAAGTTTAAGGTTACTTTCTTCAACCAAGAGCTGATTCCGAAAAACGCGAAACTTAAGATGGCATTGACAGGAATGTGTAGCAGTAGATAGATGAAAAATAAAAGAATCCAGTCATAGCCCAATGTAGGTTCTTGTACGTTCATGGCCAGATTTGCAGCATAGGCCGCTTGAGCGATTGATAAAGATGGTGTAGTAATGAATAAGTGAAAAAGCAGCTCTTTCTTTAGCATTCGTTACTCTCCTTCCTAAGAACTTTCTGCTGCATTAACCCATTATAGTATAATTAGGGGCAGATAAACAGAAATCTCCCCTTAAAGGAGAGATTCCTAATGTTGATTTTAGCTGAACCAATCAATGCCATAGACACGAACCATGTTGCCGATATAACGGTCTCGCTCCGGAGCGCCGTACCACTTGACCGTATCATTTTCTACAACCCGCATGGTGGATGAACCTGATCCGTCAAGGACAACCGATTTTACAGGATCGAATCCCATCGTCACCATGTGATTTTTTAAAGTCGGGATATTCACCATTCTATCGTGGACCACAATCATATAGGCATGCGTATTGTCATAAGCCAGTACGGTGCGCCAAGTCGCAAGATAATATTTTGGGTAATCAATAATCGGGAGAGTGCCCCAGCTTTCTTCGTTATAATCGTTCCCCCCAATCACGGCTCTGGCATGAGGATAGCGATTCAGAACTTCGGTTAAATTACTCGCGTACATATAGGCAGCTTTTACAGTAGTAGAAGTTGCTGTATCGGTATACGTTACAAATGTTTTCCTTGAAATCTGTTTGCTGGCCGTACCATTGTACTCGTATTTTGCTGTTTCTCCCTTCCAGTAGCTGATGGAACGAAGTCCTGTAGGGGGATTGTCATATCCATTATCTGCATGAAAGAAGCCGCCATTGATCCCGATATGAGGTTTTTGCGACATTTTTGCATTAATAATTTCCGGCTTGACGTTAGCTAATGCCGTCTTGATAACGGCGTACTTCCAAATCGCACCAAACTCGTTGAACTGTTTTAATTCAAATGTGTAGGGCAATGCCATGTAAAATCCGCCTCCTATAAATGTTATTAGACCAGCTTTCATCGTGGCCTTCACTTATAAAGGCGATGAGGGAAGTATTTTTACAACCTATGCGGGAAATTTTTTTAGCGGAGCTTATAATTTGGGTTTTTAAATTATATCTGAATCCGTGAAATCAACTTGATGCAAATGGTAGATTTAGAGAATTAGAAGGAGTAAAATAGAGATAACAGCGGGTTTTATTGCTGTCTTAACTCTACACCCCCGAGGTGAACTCTTATGCCACCAACATTTAAGCTTGAAGCTTCCAGTGACTTCCTTACTTCACGGGCAGGTCTGATCATTGTCGGCAAGCTGTTAGCGGAGACAAAACTTGTGTCACGACTCAATCGTTCGAAAGTTGACCATATTAAAGTTCCGCTTATTTCCCACTCGGATAACGTCATCGCTTACCTGGGATTGTTATGTCAAGGAAAAAGCGATTTTGATCATATTGAGCCTCACCGCAAAGACCGTTCCTTTGCCAAAGCCCTTGGTATCCGAAAAATGACCACCTCGCCCACGATGCGCCAACGCTTTGATCAAGCTGCACCTACGGAGTTGTGGCAGCCGATTTTGTTGGAGGAATCTGCGGATTTGTTGAGGCGTTTTCAAGCCCCTCTAACACCGGTGATGGTAACCTCCGGCGATGAAGGCGAAACGGCCACTCCTTACATGCCCCTTGATCTCGACGTCTCTCCTTTTGATAACTCTGGCACCAAGAAGGAAGGTGTATCGCGAACCTATAAGGGGTTTGACGGTTATGCCCCTTTCTTTGGCTACCTCGGTCAGGAAGGATACTGCGTCCATGTGTCCCTGCGTGAAGGAAAGACAAATGTGCAGAAGGAAGCCGATGATTTCATTGACCGGGCTGTCCGTTATGCTCGTCGCATAACGGATACGCCTTTACTTCTCCGAATGGACGGAGGGAATGATGCGGCTGACAACATCAACTACTGTCTGGATTTTGGAGTCGATTTCCTTATTAAGCGAAATCCGAGAAAGGAGTCACCTGAACGGTGGCTGGAACTGGCAAAGCGTGAAGGAACCGCTGCGGAAATACGCTTTGGCAAGACGGTGTACACAGGCTCCATGGTCGTCCATCCTGAACGATTCATAAAGCCAGTACGCATGGTGTACCAAGTCACGGAACGAACATGCGAAGCAGACGGACAAGTCCTGCTTGTTCCTGAGAATTAACAATAGCCTGATTGAAAGTTATAATAGTCACGAATCATTTTCGGCGGAAGATATAGAAGGTTACAATAAAATCGTTGACACAGCGAGTCAACTTACTGCTTTGATAAACGAGGTTTACTATGTACCTGCATCTGAAGAGGGTGCTAAGGTGAGCCTCGAACTGAGTAAAAGATAAGTTGATCCATTTCAATGCTGAACTTAACAATTACGTAGCCAACTTACAAAAGTAGAATAAAATGTCCCTTAATTCTGGTAGATAACAAAAAACGTCCTTACCCTTCCCGTGGAAGCGTTAAGGACGTTTTTGTTATTTGTCTTTCTTAGAAACCTGGTGTGACATTAAGGAACCCACTATTTAGCCATGTGAGGAAGAAACTTCCTGGTGTAGCTATAATTCTTCGATATGGTGCTCATCAAAATACAAAGAAGGGGAGAGCCCCGGACTTAAGTGATTCCATTTGCTCCTTGGAACACATCCTTCCAATTCAAATAGTATATATGGAAGATAAGCATCTACCTAAGGAAGGTGGGTTCGTGGACAAAAGTGACTCGGCGTTGTACCTCTCACAATTAATCTCTGAGCTACCGAGAGATTTGGGTAGAACAATCATTCAAGAGATATATATTAAAGAGAAAACCGAGGCGCAAATTGCTAAAGAGCTTAACATCTCACAACAGGCGGTGAATAAATGCAAGATAAAAATGTTGAAACACCTATCTCAGATAATCAGTTCTTGAATCTTCTGGATAGTGCTAGGTCTGGCAACACTACTGCAATGCTGCAAATTATCTCGTTATATCAAGAGGATATCAAATCTGTCTATATTACTACATACATGAGAATGATTTCGGGCATCAGGAACTGATGTTGTTATTTTAGGTCGCTGTTTTCTGCAAGGGGCCAAATTAACCTATGCTTGAGTTTCTATTTTCTTTTTCCGGTAAGACAATAGCATTGTTCTGCAGCTTACTCCGCTTTCTACCCATTGTTGGTGTCCACGGCCAGCCTACTGTTCTGTGTGTAACCGCTAAATAAGAATGAGCAGTTTTAGCCTATTATCGCTAAATAACCTTAAACGGAATTTTCCAGTGGCTTTACATGGAGAAATGGGTGTGGTAGCCTCCTTTGGCTGGCAAAACCCTTGTGGTTAAGCCACTTTTGCAAAGAACCACATCCATAGAGGCTCCATGTCAAGCCACGACGCACTTCCAGAAAATGCTCAATCTTATATAGCGAAATCTGCTCAATTGTATATGTCGGTTACACTGTGCTTTCGCCCATACAAATCATTCCGAAAATAGGGATCGTTTACTGGCTTAATTGATGTTAAGCTAAAAGTAATTCAAACCTGTAAAAAAATGAAAGCCCCCATAACGAGGGCTTTCATTTATTTTTACACATAATTTCTAGTAGTTATTCGAGATTACATGCCTTTTGAACCAAGCGAATTTGTTTGCCGATCTACATTCCATAGTGCCTAAAAAGCACATTGTGGAAACGAACTTAATAGGCAAATAGCTCTCGAAATAATGGGTTGGTTGTCTTAAATGTATCGAGGTATGAATTTGATCCGATTACTTTCCCAAAGTTCAAGAAGATTTTGATTTTTGCGTAACTTTTACGGGTGTTATTCGTCTATATAGGCAAATGGGAGGGAATTGAACAATATGAAAAAAAAGATTATTTTATCAATTTTAACTACCATAACGGTTATGACAGGAGTGCTCGGTTCAGCTTATGCAGCTGGAGTAATCAAACTGAATGTGAATGGAAGCAATCTACAGACTGAAGTGGCTCCAAAAGTGGTGAACAACAGAGTTATGGTTCCAATTAGTTTTGTTTCTAAAGCCTTAGGTGCATCAGTGTCATGGAACGGAAAAACACAGACCGTTTCCATAAATACAATCGGGATTCCTAACGAAAATGTGTGGGATGAGGGGATGGATAAACTTGGATCCTTTCACTTGGCAAGTATTAATAACACGGTGCAGGTTTTCCTTACTGGGATTGATACTGGAGACGTAGATCTCTTAGAAAAATCAACAATAGGTCTTGATTTGGATCGTTTGAAACAAGAACACAATTCTATGGGACCCACGATGTTGTCTACAAAAATTTTAGATATGAAAACTTATAAAAAAGATGTTGATGGCCTACCAATGGAGTATCTAGTAAGAGTGGGAATCCAATCCCACTTTGGGCAAGATGATCTTAAAGTCGATTACTGGGATCTGACCGTCAGGTTGGCTCCGCTCATTGTTAATGGAAATTCCATGTCTACTGAAGGAAAAATGGAGTTCGTGGTCATTAAACGTGAAGTAGTGAAATCTAACCCAGTGGATGTACATCGCGTCTTCCCAGGATATACGCTAGGGTCTTCTAAATAGTGAAGTTAAAGAAGCAGGAACAACTTTTAATGAGTTGCTCCTGCTTCTTTCTGATCATTCCTAAATCATATTGTTTGGAAAGCAATCAAAGCTGGGGTCGATAATCCTCCTGCAGACGCTGCAGTAATTGTCCGTGTAAGACTTTGCCCTGCAGCTAATTTGACCTCTGCAATCAAAACACCTTCCTGATATTGCGTTTTACCCTCTTCTTTATCAGGAGGACTTGCAAGAGATGGTACTTTGTATGTTACATTGTTTCCGCTCCATTTCACAGCCCCACCGTAAGGCTTTACGCGGGAACCCATATAAATATTAATTGTTTTGGCAGCCGTTGTTGGATTCGAGAGATTGACAGTTAGAGTGTATTTTGTACCGTAATGACCTTTGTTACTGGCCGCTGCGTTGGCACTGTCGTACGATGTTTCTTTAGTCATCAAGTTATCGCTTGTACCATTGCTCATATTGTAATATTTCCATCCACTACCTGCTGAATAACTTACACTGCTTGCAATTGCGGCGAAGTCCCAGGAACCACGTGGATGGATAGAGTTATTATCGCCTGTATGAGAGATAACAACCGGATTTTGATTCAGTCTCAGATTTGCTGTAGTACTTGATGCAGCAACCGAACGCAATCGATAAGACATTGCTGTAGAAGTAGTGTTGGTAACCGTAAATTCAATGATGCCGCCAATCAACTGGTTGTTAGGAACAATCCACTCTTTAACAACCCCCAGTTTACCAGCAGGTACAGTGGTATCGGTTGGCGATATAGAATCTAGTGTGTCACCGACCAAAGCAGCTGCAGTACATCTACCATGTTCTACGAACCCAGTAACCGGAGCAATGGTACTTTTCACGTTATGAATGGAGTATGCGGAAGTATTATTGTTACCGATAGTAATTCCATACTTGATGCTGGCCCCCATTTGATTAAGGTGCCAAACAAACATGCGGTATTTTACAGATGTTTTGCCGGTAGAAGTATCATGCCATAGGGTGCAGTATCCATTCGTAAATGTAGTAGTCTTGGTGATGGTTTCATGGTTATCCGAAATAACAAATCGAGTACCTGTTTCCGCTTTGGTACCTACAAGTTGATTTGGTGCAGACTCAGGAACAACAAACGAAACTTTTTCTTAAACTCTTGATTACAAGACATAGAGATTCTCCTTTTCATATAATAATTTCCCGTTTGTTTAACTTCATGGGATAGAACTGTCTAGTGTATCCCTCACTAGTGCAGTTATTAATAAGAAGTTAATCATTTTGGGAGAAGAGGTGTTATCCTCTTCACTTATGTAGGTGAATATCCAGTGTTAGATACAACCTGTTTAGGTATATTTTTCTTGAAATATGAACCGATATGTTAAAGGGTGCTGAATTGCTTGAGCTAAGAGTATAAGTAGGCAGGGATGGTGGGGAAAGCAGATTGTTGACTGATTGATTCATTGTTTATGTATGAATGCCCTAAAAAGGAAGGATAAGTGTAGTGACGAGAATATGATTCGAGGAAAGTACCAAAGATATCTCAATTTTCGAACTGCGTTAAGATATGGGATTGGGATACAGCGGTTTCAAGTGGACTTTGCCTGATAGCATAGCACCAGACAAATAAGAATGGTGTCCCCTGATCTTCGTTCGGTTGCTCTTTCGCTTCAAGTAATCCGTACTTCTTGCGATTTGCAGGACGTCGTACATTGCTGATACCGAGTATTTATCAAGGTTGTTTTGGATGATAGCTACTTTCGTCCCTTGATCAGCGCGGCTTGCTTTAAAATATCCACCTCCATTTTCAGGCGCTCGTTCTCTTTTCGTAAAGCCAATAGCTCATTTTCTTCTGACGATCGATTATCCTTCTCCTTGAAGGAACCCGTTGTCTGAGCTTGCTTGATCCAGCGGTCTAAAGCCGAAGCTGTGAGGACGCGAGAGAAATCCAGCTACATCATTCAGTTTCGTAAGCATGGGGCGATCTGCCTGAATCGGTTCCTAGGAGAACAAAAACCCCACCGGGCAGAGGTGCATAACAACCGCTGTCCCGCTGTCCAAAGTCCAGCAGGCATGTTACATTAGGCTCTGGACTGCAGAGCAGCATCAGCCAAGCGGATCTACCGAAGAGGGAGACCCGATCGGCCTGCTTACATACAGAAAGAGGCGAAGGGAAATGAAGATCGACCGGCTGCTGGCTATAACTGTGCTGCTGCTGGGGCGAAAGCGTGTGACGGCGGCAGAGTTGGCTGAACGGTTCGAGGTAACCATGAAGACCATTTACCGTGATATGGAGACGCTTGGCATGGCGGGGCTGCCGATTGTTTCGCATCAAGGTGCGGCGGGCGGCTACGAAATCATGGAGCAGTATACGCTGGATAGACAGCTTGTAACAGGCAGGGAAATTGCTTCGCTGCTGGCGGCTCTGAAGGGCATGCATCATGCGCTTGATGACCGGACGTTCGCCAGTCTGGAGGAGAAGATCAGGGCTCTTCTCACGAAGACGGATGAGCAGGACGGAGATAAGCATTCGGCTGAACTGGTTTTTGACTTTCACCCGTGGGGGCAGGGGCCGCTGAATAGAGATAAAGTTATTCTGTTTCGCAAGGCAATCAGGGAGAGGTGCAGGGTGAGGCTGCGGTATCTGGATGGAAGCGGGGAAGAGAGCTTCCGGTCGGTTGAGCCCTACACGCTGATTATGAAAGGGTCCAGCTGGTACGTTCAAGCATACTGCACCCTGCGCGAGGACTACCGCCTGTTCCGGTTGTCGAGGGTAATGCAACCCGTGCTTGAACAGCAGACGTTCGTGATGAGGAATCCCCCTGAACTGGAAACGATCGGATGGAAGCAGGAGTGGTCCGGGCATACTGAGATGGAGGTTATCCTCTGCTACAGGCCGGAAGCTATACACCGGGTTTTGGATATTTTCAGCCCGGATCAGATCCGTTATGAAGCAGACGGCTCCTGCCGGGTGCAGGCCTGTCTTCCTGTGGATGACTGGTTTCATTCCATGCTGCTCAGCTTTGGTGCCCAGGTCAAGGTGCTTCACCCGCCATCGCTTGCGGAGGAAATAAGGCGGCAGGCCATGCTGATGCTGCAGCAGTATGAATAAGTTATCCGCCGCGCTGCCATGACCGCTGCATGACCTCATACACTCTTCTGGCAAACTGGACATAGAGCTGTCCGTGTTGCTTCCCTATACTGTTCTTAAACTATACGAAAGAGGGCAGATCACCTATGAACACCCAATATGTTGAACGACCATCCCTGACATTGATTGGTTTATCAGCAAGGACGACCAACGCAGAGGAAGCAGCCGGCAGCGGCCGCCTCCCGCAGCTGTGGCAGCAGTATATGGAGAGCGGACAGCTGGCAGGTACGACGGTGGACAATCCGCATCTGGTGTATGCGCTGTATACGGATTATGAGAGTGATGCGAGCGGCGCCTACACCGTTCTGATTGGGCATGAGTCTTCCGAACTGCTGCAGGAGCAGCCGAAGGAAACGGCGTCATTGCCCGGCTTGACAAGAGGGTTTGTTCCCTCTGGAAGCTACATGGTATTTACTTCTCGCAAGGGGCCAATATGGGAGGTTGCAGCGGAAGCCTGGCAGGATATCTGGGCTTATTTCAGCCAGTCTGAAGTGGAGGAACGTACCTATGCGGGCGATTATGAGCTGTATGATTTCAGCAAGTGGACACCTGAGGAAGCGGTTATCAGCATTTATATTGGAATTAAGGGCTGAGCACGCCGGTTAGAATAGTGTCTGTTTCAATTGCAGATTTCTTCCAACTAAGGTAACCTTAGTGGTGGAGGGGATGCGTGAATATGATCGTAACGATGACAAAGGAAAAGTTTGAACGGCTTGAGGATGAGCGGCTGGGCTGGCTGTGCGTGGAGCAGACGCTGATGTTCGTTCGCGGCCGGGATGCTGAGGTTAAGAAGCAGGCAATGGGACAGTTGAATGATGCCCAGCGTGCGGCGTGCATGTTTCGGGTGCTGTATGATCATGCCAAGCCATCGGCAGCCGAGTTTTATGCATGGATCGCCTATCTGCTGGACACTCCCGGTTACTGGGATGGGGTGAGGAGTGCAGCCCGGTTCTTCGCGGATGAGGATATGCTGAAGCTTCTGGAAGAGTCCAAGGCGGGGATAGAGTTGGAATGTCGGCACCGGGGAATTACCCTGCAGCAGGTATCCATGAGTGATCTGCAAGCAAACGAAGAGCTGGACCGCAAGATTAACGCCTTGTATGAACGTTTTCTTGCAGTATCCGAGCAGAGTCACGCCAGGATCGCCGATTATATTCGCTCGAACCCGAGTACCTTTGTCCATCTTACGTAATCATCCCATCATTCCATCTGCCAGTATTCCTATTAGCTAAACAAGCTGCGACCGATTTCGGACAGAAACCCGGTTGACAGCTTTTTTTGGGTTATGGTATATAAAAGGAAGGGTTAGCACTCTGGATCATAGAGTGCTAACAGACGTATAGCATAGAACACCAGCCTGGAAGGCTGGCTTCATAGGACAAGCGTAACCCAGCAGCTAACGTCGTCTTATTTTCCAATGTGAAGGGAGAAGGACACAAACCATGGCTAAGCAGCAGTTTAAGGCCGAATCCAAGCGTTTGCTTGAGATGATGATCAACTCGATCTATACGCAGCGGGAGATCTTCCTGCGGGAGCTCATCTCGAATGCGAGTGACGCCATTGACAAGATCTATTACAAGGCACTGACCGATGACAGTCTCGTCTTCAACCAAGAGGATTACTATATCACCATTAAGGCGGACAAGGAAAATCGCACGCTGACCATTTCTGACACGGGGATTGGCATGACGAAGGAAGAGCTGGAGAACAACCTCGGCGTGATCGCCAAGTCCGGATCGCTTGCCTTCAAGAAGGAGAACGAGGCCAAGGAGGGCCACAACATCATCGGCCAGTTCGGCGTCGGCTTCTATGCCGCGTTCATGGTTGCAGATGTTGTCACGGTCATCAGCCGTGCGCTTGGCACCGGCGAAGCGTTCAAATGGGAATCCGCAGGCGCGGACGGCTACTCCATCGAACCAAGCGAGAAGCTTGAAGTCGGCACGGATATTATTTTGAAGATCAAGGAGAACACCGAAGACGACCAATACGACGAGTATCTGGACGAGTACCGCCTGCGCTCTATTGTGAAGAAGTATTCGGACTTCATCCGCTACCCGATCAAGATGGATGTGAAGAAATCCCGGCAGAAGGAAGGCGCGGAGAACGAGTACGAGGAGTACGTGGAGGAAGAGACGGTCAACAGCATGGTGCCGATCTGGCGCAAGAACAAGAACGAGCTGAAGACCGAGGACTACGAGAACTTCTACTTCGAGAAGCGCTACGGCTTCGACAAGCCGCTCAAGCATATTCATATCAGCGCGGACGGTGCGGTGGTATACAACGCCATTCTGTTCATTCCGGAAAATACGCCTTTCGACTACTACACGAAGGAGTACGAGAAGGGGCTTGAGCTGTATTCGAACGGTGTTCTAATTATGAACAAATGCGGCGATTTGCTGCCGGATTACTTCAGCTTTGTTAAGGGTATGGTTGATTCCGAGGACCTGTCGCTGAACATCTCACGGGAAATGCTGCAGCATGACCGCCAGCTGAAGCTGATCGCGAAGAACATCAAGAACAAGATCAAGAGCCAGCTGCTCAGCCTGCTGAAGGATGAGCGCGAGAACTACGAGAAGTTCTACCAGTCGTTCGGCAGACAGCTGAAGTACGGCGTGTACAGCGATTACGGCGCGAACAAGGAAGATCTGCAGGATCTGCTGATGTTCCGCTCCTCGGCGGAGAAGAAGCTGGTTACGCTGGATGAGTATGTATCGCGCATGCCGGAAGACCAGAAGTTCATCTACTACGCTGCGGGTGATTCCATCGACCGGATTGAGAAGCTGCCGCAGACGGAGCTGGTGGCGGATAAGGGTTATGAAATCCTGTACTTCACTGACGATGTGGACGAGTTCGCGATCAAGATGATTATGAAGTACAAGGACAAGGAATTCAAATCCGTACAGAGCAGCGACCTCGGCATCGAGCCCGACAGCAATGAGGAGAAGAACGAAGCGGAGGAGAAGGACAACCAGGAGCTGTTCGAGCACATGCAGTCGATCCTTGCGGACAAGGTCAAGGCTGTCAAGGCTTCCAAGCGTCTGAAGTCGCATCCGGTCTGCCTCTCCACCGAGGGCGATCTGTCCATTGAGATGGAGAAGGTGCTGAACGCGATGCCGAATTCGCAGGAAATCAAGGCGGACAAGGTCCTCGAGATCAACGTCAACCATGAGGTGTTCAAGTCGCTGAAGGAAGCGTATGCGAACGACAAGGACAAGCTGAGCCTGTACACGAACCTGCTGTACGGACAGGCGATGCTGATCGAGGGCCTGCCGATCCAGGACCCAGTGGCGTTCACGAACGATATCTGCAAGGTGATGGTGTAGGCAGTGCTTAGCTGATAAAATGTAAGAGCCGCAGCCCGTTCCCGGTGTACCCGGGGGCGGGCTTTTGGATTGTCAACACTAAATCAAACAACTTGAATAAGGCATTTTCCTTACCATAACAGAAGTAAGATAATCGAGGGTCCGAGAATTCATTAGTCGTTAAAACAGTGAACGTTATCGTGGAGATTGACGTCAAGTTACTCACCGGTAAGGGGGAGTGTGGGGTCAGCGAATTTATGCAGTAATTTCAAACGTTACTTTGCGGGATCCGTATGAAACATGTGAGTGTGGTCTAATCGTAATGAAGAGCTTGCTATGGCTTTGTTAAACAAGCGGTACTGTCTTACTGGGGGCGCTGCTGCATTCGATGATTTACCGATTAATAGGTCTGCAAACAAGTACAAGTAGTGCCATTTGCCGGCTACACGCATGTACGTCAAATCACTGATGACATCAGTGTATGGTTTATAATGTAAGTGCTATTGGGGGAGTTGCGTGACTTCGTACATTGCTGATACCGAGTTCTTCTTGTGTGTATTATTTCGTATCACACTTACTTTCGTCCCAGGATGTCATTTTCCCTGATGTTAAACTCTTGGGTAAACGTTCGTCGTGCATCACTATTCTGCCAGCCTTGTTTTCAATTTATATACAATGCACTCATGCAAATGTATGAGTCGGTGAGAAGGCATACTAAGCTGCTCGTATATTACCATGGTCGTGTCGTATGCGCATCGTTTCTTAGATCACACCGGCCAGCTAACGGACGAATTTACCGCGCGGGTCCAAGGCGAAAATAGCAAATTTGGTTTTTATTACAAAAAAATATATCATTTCCTTTTCATCCGCGTTATGCTATTGATATAAACAAATGAATCAAAAATGTCTCTTCAAAAAGTTTGCTCAAACTTTTTATACATAGAGGAGTCATGCCAGTTTATTTGTCAAGTTGGCTTAATATTTGTTTTAGTGTTCTTGCCTATATATTAAGCAAATTATCAATCCCCTCAAAGTTGTCGTGGCTCAATCGTATACTGAATTTTATAATAAGCTGGCCAGCTATTATATATTAAATTTGGGAAGAGGTTTTATATGTATAAGAACACTCGTTAATTGGCTTATCTTGTGGTGTTCTTTTTCTTTCCAATTTCGACGGTAATCCCTTCAATAGTCATAGCAACTGCATGATATCAATAGTAGCATTCTAAAGTGTGCAAACAGGTGAGAAGTACACAATCCTAATTTAAGTAACAACAAATGAAGGCGGATGGTCTCCTCTAAAAAACTCTAGCACGTCCGTTTTGAACTTCACATCTTCACAGAAGTAAATAATATTTAAGCACTAATGGAATGATTATTAAATCTAATCATTTCATTAGTCTTATTTTATCTAAAAGGTGGCTTATGCTATGAAAAAAATAATTCGCTTCTCAATCTTGGTTCTAGCGTTACTCATAAATTTAACAGCTTGTAACAGCAATGATGAGAGTATGTTATCCACTAGCTTGACAAATGATCAAAACCCACAAGTAGTGCTTTCGTATGATCAATATGTAGATGTGATAAAATCTGCTAAGGAAAAACTAAACTTCTCTACCATACCAATGAAGTTAACTGAATCCACTCTAGAAAGTCCGACTATTGTTATAGTCAGTGGAGATATGTCTTTTGACAAAAAGGAATATTTGAGTCTAAAGAATGATTTCGAGGATTCTACACAGTATTTTTTAACATATGAAGATACTACAAATGGGTATGAGTTAATCATCGGATGGATATATACAGAAGTAGACCAAGGGAACAATCTGCTATATTTTAAACCAGATGTTGAAGGAAATACAGGAGACTTTAATTCTATCCTTTCCTTTAAAAATATACTCATACATCTTCAACTTACACATACACAATCCTCAATACCATCCTCTGAGGATTTTGTCAGGGAAAATGAGGCTGTACTCAAAGATGTTGTTCGATTTTTAGAGACCGAGGTTTGATACTAAACCATCTCACACGAAGCAGTAATAATAGGAACTTGGAGGCATATACAATCTTTTGAATTGAGGGATACGGTTTTTAACCGAAGTAACGTTTATGGTAAATAGACAGACTGTCCAAGCACGCTGGCTTACACTCATTGATTTTTTGTATGAACTCAATTTTTTCACACTTATATTTGCCGTATTCCTGGCGGAAAGCGGCCTGTCGCTCGTTACCATCAGCCTGGCCTTTGCGGTACGGAGGACTGCTTGCAGACCGCTGGGGCAGGAAGAACATCGTGATGATCGGTCTCGGGTTATCCGCTGCAGCATATTTACTCTATATATGGATTCCGCCGCAGGTTGTCGTTGGGGTCATCATCCTTCATACGGTCGGCTACTGCTTAATCTCCGGGGCCATTGATGCTCTATTCTTCGATTCTATTCCCGCAGGCTATGAAGACCGGTATAGCGCACTGTACAGCTTGTTTTACAGAATCGCTCTGGGTCTATCTGCTCTTGGTGCCGGTCTGATGTCAGCGTTTGCCGGCTATGCCTTTTGCTTTTACAGCAGCGCTTTCACATGTTTGCTGTCGCTCGTTCTTCTCTGGAAGTTCGTATCGGTTCCTCAAGGTCTGAACGTGGAGCAGAACGCGGGTCCCAGCTTGCTGAGGAAGCATCCCCTTCATAATCTAAGGCCTATATTTGCTTCCAGGATTATTTATTATTTTGTTATCCTCGGCTTTGCTATTGATGCGGTACATATTCCTCTCGAAAATTTCCTGCCTGTCTTCCTGAAGGACGCCGGGTTTTCGAATGAAGAAATCGGTTACTTTGCAAGATGGGCTTTATTGCCGGTGCTTTCATGACCTATTTCATTCTGCCTCGAATTCGCCGTTATCTGTCAGGTGCAGGGGTACTCGCTATCCTCCCCTTCCTCGCTCTAGGTGCTGTTTATGGCATTGTGTCGAGCCGCGGGTGGTTCGTATTAATATTCTTTCTGCTGTCCACGCTGATCATGAGCATGTATACGGCCAGTAAATTTTCGCTGCTCAATCAGTCCATTCAACCTGCTTACCGGTCGTCAACATTATCGTTTGTTTACTTTATGGTCGGCGTAACAGGCATGTTGAGTAATTCGGCGTACGGATTTCTAGCAGACCTCTTTGGTCTGTCTGGTGCTTTCAAATTCATTCTCTTCGTGATGGCTCCAATACTGCTGCTGGCAAATATTATGTTCCGCGGAACCATAAGGCGGCAAAACTGGATACCAGAACGGGCGTGGGTTCAGAGCTGAAGACCGAGGCAGGGGTGTGAATGGCCTAGAAAACTCAGGTTGCGATGGGGCTAATCAATCAGATTAACCAAACTATTAATTAGTTAATTCCTGGTTGTTTTTCCTCTTGTGTCCGGTATAATGTAATTGTAACAAAAATGTAAGCGTATTCACAAAACTGAGAAAGGAGGCAGTTGAACAGTAGGAATCAGGATGTAGGCGGTTATTGGTCTGCTTGATGAGCTGGCTGAACCAGATTATGAACATGATGGGGAGGAATAAAGTGATGAGAAGACAGAGCAGGCAGATGCTGATGCTCGTATTGGCTTTCGTTCTTGGGCTTAGCGTGTTTCCGCTGCAGGCGGGCGCGGCTTCAACGACCTTCATTAATCCTGTGGCGCCGTATTCGTCGGCTGACCCGCATGTTATGCGGCATACGGACGGCTATTACTATTTTGTGCATACCTCGCAGAATTGGGACAAAATCGATATCGTCCGCTCCTCGTCGCTGACGGGTATCGGCAATGGCAACCGTAAGACAGTGTTCACCAAGAATCAGTCGTACTGCGCGGGCGCGAACTGTTATTCCAATAATATCTGGGCGCCTGAGCTGAACTATATTAATGGTGCCTGGTATCTCTATTTCTCCGCGGGCAGCAGTGAGCCGAACAACGCCAACATGCGGATGTGGGTCATCCGCAATACTAGCGCGAATCCGCTGGAGGGCAGCTGGTCCGCACCGATCAAGCTGAGGGATACCGCCGAATACTGGTCGATCGACCATACGGTAGCGAACATCAACGGCCAGCTGTATATCGCCTGGTCGGAGATAGCGCCGGGTCAGCCGCAGCGCATCATGATTGCGAAGATGAGCAGCCCGACGGCGATTCAGGGACGGGGAACGATGATCTCCGCGCCTACTAACGCCTGGGAAACATACGGCGGGCGGGTTAATGAAGCACCAGCCTTCCTTACGCACGGCTCGAAGGTTCACATAACCTTCTCGGCGAGCGGCTGCTGGACCGATGATTACAAGCTGGGGCTGCTGACGGCCAATATTAATGCGGATTTAACGGTAGCCAGCAATTGGACGAAAAATCCGAACCCTGTCTTCCAGAAAACAAGCAGCGTGTTCGGCCCGGGGCATAACAGCTTCGTGAAATCGCCTGACGGCACGGAAGACTGGATTGTCTATCACGCCAACGACGGCTCCGGCCAGGGCTGCGGTGACCAGCGGACGACCCGAATTCAGAAGGTGAACTGGAACGGCGATACGCCGGTGTTCGGTGAGCCGGTTAATCCGGCAACAGCTATTGCGCGCCCTTCAGGCGAAGGGACGGGGGATATTTTCTACCGTATCCGGAACCGCAACAGCGGCAAAGTGCTGGCTGTCCACAATGCTTCGACGGCGGATGGCGCTAACATTCTGCAGTGGACGTACAACGGCTCGGGTGACCAGCGCTGGGCGCTTGATCCGGTGGCCGGAGGCTACTTCAAGCTGCGCGCCAGCCATAGCGGCAAGGTAGCGGATGTGGCAGGCAGGTCAACAGCCGATGGCGCGAACGTTGCGCAGTACACGGACAACGGCGGGCTGAACCAGCAGTGGAGCTTCATCTCCACGAATAACCAGTATTTCGAAATCCGCAACCGCAACAGCGGCAAGAATTTGGATGTCACGAACGGCGGCCTAGAGGACGGCGTCAATGTCGGACAGTGGTCGGACCTGAACAATACGGTCCAGCAGTGGATTTTCGAGCGGGTGAATTGAAGACACATCCATGTAGGGACCTTGAGCTGCTTTGCAGTCAGGGTCCTTTTATCGTGGCCTGCTGTACGCCATACTTTCGCAATCCTTAAATACTTCTAATGGAAGCATGTGGGGATGTCGTGTACCATAGAAGCAACTAGTCTTGCTGGGATAGTTAAGGAGGATGCGGATATTGTCATGGGTAAAGGGTTCAAGGTTAAGCTGCGGGGAGGAGGGCGGATGAGGAAACAGATTATTGTATGCCTGGCTATGCTGCTGTTGATATCCAGCCTAATATCACTGCTGATGCCGCAGCGAGCATATGCAGCTGCCTCACCGGTTAGTGTGTTTGTCGATTTCCGCCAAGTCCCGTTCGATGTGGAACCTGTAAACGTTAAGGGCACGACCCTGGTGCAGTTCCGGCCGCTGTTTGAGGCAATGGGTATGGATGTAAGCTGGGACAGTTCAGAGCGTTTGGTTACCGGGACACAAGCCGGACTGACCATAGATTTGACGATAAATGAACAAACAGCGCAGGTCAACGGCAGGGCGGTTAAGCTGGATCAGCCAGCCAGAATCATAGACGGCAGCACAATGGTGCCGCTGCGGTTCATCGGCGAAGCGACAGGGGCTGTCGTCTATTGGGACGGCACGCGCCGCGAAATAAGCGTAATCTCGGAAGCCTTCCTTGAATCGCTTGGGATTACGAAGGAGGAGATGGAAGCGAAGCTGTCTGGGGATGATACCCAGGCGTCTGCTCCCACTGCTGCTAACCCTTCAGAGGGCGCCGGTAATTCCCGTCCTGCGGACAGCGGCAGTCCAAGCTCCTCTGGCGGCAAGACGAATACATCCGTGGCCGAACCACCCGCTTCCAAGGATGACCGCAAGCCGGCACAGTATGGCAGCGGGGACTACAAGGCCGCAAGCGGGAAGCCGGACCTGAAGAAGCTGCGGGGTATGTATACGGGTATGCGCGCTGACCAGTACGGCTATGAATGCGGCGGTCTGTGCATGGATATGTTCACCTTCTTTGCCGGTAGTATAGTATTCGTTGGTGAACCGCCCTATGGCGGTCCGGAGACCATAGACTGCGAGCGGGATGGTTGCCAGACTTACACGATCAAGAACGGGAAGATGCAACTAAACGGCGGAGAGAGCTATTCCATCCTCGTTACAAAGGACGGCAAGCTGAAGATCAACAATGTTCAGTTGGAGCCGGTGCAGCCGGTCGCAGAGGGCATGACGTTAAAAGGTGAGTATATCCATAAAGGCTATTTCGGCCTTGCGGGGGTAACATCTTATTCATCGGACTGGACAGAAACACTGATCTTGAGCAAAGACGGCACCTTCGAAAGTGATGACTTGTCGCTTGGTACTCTGAATTCCGGCCAAGCGGTGACGAATTCTGCCGCTGACAGGGAGGACACTGGCATCTACCGAATCTCGGGCAACACGATTATTCTGGAATTCGATGACGGACAGCGGGAGCAGGTATTCTTCGAGGTGCTGGAGAACACCAAGCGTGCCAAAGGTGAGGATTTGGTAATCGGAAATAAGAACTTTTACGTGGATCGCAAGGAATAATGCTCTTACCATAAACAAAACAGGCCCAGGCTGCATCAAATGCGCTTGGACCCTGTTGTCTTTAGTCCGAAATCACACTGCTGGAGCTGGTCAAAGCTCAGCTTGCCCCATGCTTCCGCTGGCAGTCGAAGCAGCGCTTGGAGTTCCGTCAGCATACCAGAACAGGGCGTATTCCGTCATCACCGAAGCATGGCCCATCTGACGCAGCATAGCGGAAACATTTCCCCTGTGGTAGGTTCCGTGATTCACCACCTGCATAACCATTTGGTCCAGACTGATCTCCTTCGCCTCTGTGTAAGGGTTATCGAGCAGGAGCAGCCGTTCCAGATTCGTCTCTCTTCTGAATAATTCTTGGTACCGCGCGGACAGAAGCTTGAATAGCTCCGAGAGCTCCTGGGGACTTGCTTTCAGAGCTTCTTCCTCATGAGGCCCGGCAAGCTTCATAGCCTCGGTCATCGGCATGCCTTCCATGATTGCCAGCCAGGTCCAGTCTGTTGTGTATATATGGGCCATCACCGTAGCAACAGAGGGGAAAATGCTCTGCACTTCCTGATTATATACCCCCGAAGGCAGTTCAACGATCCGGTTGAGCATGGTTTGGTTGGCCCAGGCATGATACTCGTACATGGTTACGCAGCTTGGCATAGGAACATCTCCTTTGGCTTTCGGATTCACGATCTTTAATCAGTATATGGGAGTCCCAGTGACAACAGTATGTCAGCGTTAGAAAATAATACAGGTAGTTTAGTGCTGTCTGTATGAAGGAAGGAAGCAGACGATTTGAGAATGTACACAGATCCAAGGGGTGAAGCTTACAGGCAGGTCATTGATCTGGCCGTCCGGAATTCGGAGCGGGCACCAGACAGACCGGCTGTATTTGAGCGGTCATAGGCTGACAGAGCTGCCGGAGCGAATCAGGGAACTTACCGAACTGCGTGATTTAGAGATTTTCGAGCAGGATCTGTATCAGCTTCCAGAAGGGTTGTTTGAGCTGAGCAAGCTTGAGCGCCTGCGGATCATGACCGCTGATCTGGAGAGCCTTCCTGCATTCATTGGCAAGCTGAAGAATCTCAGAGAGCTCAGCATCAGCTGCGGCAGCTCAGATCGTCCCGCACCCGGCTGGCGGCCAAAGCCGAAGGAGGAGATCGGTCTTGACCGTATTCCACCCGAAATTGGGGAGCTGAAGCAGCTGGAGCAGCTAACGATTCAATACAGCTCCATTCAAGAGCTGCCCGCTGAGCTGGAGAAGCTGAAGAACCTGCGCTCCTTGGACCTGGGAAGCAGCATGGTCAAGCAGAAGCCGGATTTTCTGTCCCGTATGCACAAGCTGGAATCCATTCATCTTTCGCAGCAGGCCTTTTGATCAGAGGAGATGGAGGGAGTAAAGAATAGAGGTATCTGGAGTTGTTTAACATAAAAGGGAGCAGACTGCTTGCGGCAGCTGCTCCCTCTTCCTTACTCTACCTTCTTAAACCTTAAACTTCGACACAGCCGCTAACAACAGGGCTGCTGTTTCCTCTGTCTGCAGCATCAGCTGGGCTAACTGCTCGGATTGTATGCGCATCTCCGTTGTTTTCTCGGCGATATTTTGCGTACCCGCAGCATTCTCACTGTTAGAGCCGGTCACTTCTTGGATGGACTGAGCCACATTTTGAATAGATGCCAGCAGCTGTTCAGCTGTTGCGCTGAAATCTGTCACAAGGTATTGAACCGACTCTGCGTCTCTGTAATACTGCTCACCATTGGCAACCATCGCATTATAGTCCTGGATAACCGTCTCGTCGATGAATCTCAGCGTCTTCTCGGAGCTTCTGGTCAGGGCTGTAACGGAATCCATAACACGGCCCGCAACGCTCTGGATTTCGCCGGCTGTATTAGCCGATGTCTCAGCCAGCTTACGGATTTCACCGGCTACGACGGCAAATCCTTTGCCAGCCTCTCCGGCACGAGCAGCCTCGATCGCGGCATTAAGGGACAGCAGATTGGTTTGGGCTGTAATCTGAAGGATGGAGTCCGTCAAGACGTGAATTTGCTCTACGGCCTTTGCTTGTCCTATGGCTGCCCTCGACTCGCTGTCGATTGCATTGCGGATATCCTGAGCCGTATCACGGGAAGATACCGCGGATTCCTTCAAATGCTGGGCACGTTCCGCAATTTCATCTGCCATGGAGGAGCCGTCCTGCGCCTTAATCGCGATTGAGTTTACAGCCTCCTTAATTTCGGTGGAGGTAGCGTTCATCTGCTGAGCCATCGCTGCCGTTTGCTGCATGCCTGCCGACATCTGCTCGGTTGTTTCGGATACCTCCTCCACCTGCGAGACCAGTGAGCTCATACTGGATGTCGATTGGCCAATGTTTGTTTTAACGTTCTCTGTCTCAACAGCAACCTGGCCCAGAACCGCTCGAATGGAGCTGGACATCTGTTCAACTGAAGTGGCTAGTTGTCCGATCTCATCACTGCGCTTTAGCAGCTTCGCCGGCAGGGAATGGGTGAAGTCTGCCCCCGCCATCACGTTCACAAAGTCGGACAACCGCTTTACCGGTTTCGAGATGAACCCTGCTGTAAAGATCGAGATCAGAGTCACCGCCACAACGATGAAAATGATGATAAGCAGGGTCCTGTCAAGATTGCTCCGGAGTCCGTCATACACTTCGTTCTCCGGTACGGTTACAAGGACCTTCCATCCCGTGTTTTTGATTGTAGCGTAGGCAGCGACCTTGGCTATTCCGGAATCATCGGTATAGGAGGCCAGACCGCGCTCCTCTGCCATCATTTTATCAAATACCTCTAGAGTGCCTTTATTCTTCAATGCTTCCTTGTAGTGCTTGTTTATCGTATCTTCCACAGGATGGTATATCGTAACACCCGAATGGGAGATTAGCGCGCCAAAACCGGTTTCACCTATTTTAATTTGCTCGAATGTCCTCTTCAGGGTTTCAATAGAGACAATGTTTAGAACAATGCCCTTAAATTGATTCTGTCCGTCAAAATACGGTACAGCTATGGAGACACCCAGGTCTTGGGTACCTCTAATTGTGATAAGGTCACTTATCGCGGGCTCTTTTGTCTCTTTGGCTGCCTTAAAATATTCACGGTCCGATACATCCGTAAATGACCCGTCCTCAGCAGGGATTAGACCATCCGCGTTGGCTACAACCGCCAACGCGACCTCCGGATCAGTGTTAACGACCGCTTGTACGGCCATATACTGGGCCAGAATATCCTGCTCGTGGAAGTCGGGAGTACTTGTTAACAGCTTTTGTGTTGCGCTTATTTTCGAATGAAGCCAACGGTCTGTAGCAGCCGCGTTACTCTCCGCCAGATCAATTTCCTTCTCGTTAATGCTGCTTGTAAGCTGGCTCTTGAATTGATCCATCTGAATCGCAGCAAGACTTAGAAGGGGAACTAGCGTAAGCAGCAGGATAATTAGTGTGAGCTTAAATCGTAAGCTCTTAAACATTTTCTTCATGATGTCTCTCCTTGGTGTTTGGTATGTAACAGTTATTATCGACACGTTTCGACATTAATGTTAGAGCTGCTACGAGTAATTTTTTTTTATTTATTACAATGGCGCTGCTCTGCGGCACAGCACGTGATTTCTCCAGTTATAACAACTATTTTTGCAAAATTGGTAACACTAATATTGACCTGTTCATTCATTACGTAAGTATTAATTGATTCATAGATATGTTATGATAAAAGCGTTATCATGACATGCTGGAGCAGCCAGAGCATGACCCGTACTTGATGAGATCATACCACCAAAAATCATTAGAAACAGGAGACGCATTCGATGAAATTTGAAGATGTACCATTCAAAGAACGGTTGATTGCGCAGTACAAATTTGATGATGCTGAGCAAATCGGCAAGGACAGCTCCGGGAAGGGCAACGACGCGGAAGCGGCAGGCAGGCAGCTGCCTGTGGCGTCAAACGTTGGCGGCAGACCGGCTGTTACACTGCCTGGCGGAGCAAGCGGCACATCCTACATACAGCTCCCCGCAGGCCTATTGGAAGGCGTAAGCGACCAGTCCGGCGTGACGGTGTCGACATGGGTTTATTTTGACAAGGGTTCGAATGTGTGGGAGAGGATTTTTGATTTTGGTCAAGGACCTGAAGGCCCTTACCTGTTCCTGACGCGCAACATGCGCGCCACCCTGCATGCGGAGGGCGACATTGTCGCTGATCCGGGCAAATCCTACCCGACGGGCGAGTGGATGCATATTGCCATGTCGGTTATTGGCACGAAGAATGGCACGCTCAGCAGCGCGGGTCCGGTTCTCTATGTGAACGGCGAGGTAGCGACCGACGGCTCGATCAGCCAGACCTCCAGCGGCATGTACGCCAAGCTGCGCGCCTGGTTTGCGACGTTCAATGAGGCAGCCCAGTACAAGAACAATTATATCGGACGCTCGCAGTATGAGGCGGATGCGGATTTTGCCGGCTCGTTCTCCGATTTCCGTATCTATGCGGCAGGCTTGTCCCAGGACGAGGTTATTGAGGTGATGTGCGATTCGCTGACCGATCAGCAGATCGTCCAACTGGCCCGCGACAAATATTTGTCGTTCCCGGCCTCCATCGTCACGAAGGATCTGACGCTTCCTGCCTCTCTCATGGGCGGCAAGGTTGAAGTCAGCTGGACATCCAGCCATCCGGAGGTGCTGACAGGCGAAGGTGCGGTTAAGGATGTACAAGCGCCGCAGGGCGTTATTCTGACCGCTGTACTGAAGCGGGGCGGCTATACGGTCGAGAAGAGCTATCCGGTTACTGTGATGCCGGGGGGCATGCCTCCGTACAAGCTGACAATCGAGGGCGGCAAGGAATTGATGAACGTTAGCGACGTGATGTACGGATTGTTCTACGAGGATATTAACAATGCGGCAGACGGCGGCATTTATGCGGAGCTTGTGCGCAACCGCTCGTTCGAAGCGTTCACTTTTGATACGTACAACCACCACTCCGGGGAAAATGGCGTCTCCACAGGCCGCAATCACAATGCGCTTGAAGCCTGGAGCGGCGACACCGATAAGGTCAAGGTGCAGAATTCCGGCGGTCTGAATGACCATTTTGGCCTGGAAGACAAGGAGGTCAACGCCTACTACGTCACAGTGGCAGACGGCGCAACGCTGTATAACCGCGGATTTAACGATACGAACGGCTACTGTGCGATGGCGATCCGCGAAGGCGCGCGCTACTTGTTCACGATTTGGGCGAAGGCGGACAAGCCGGGCACCATCACGATACAGCTGAAGGACCCGGACGGCGGGGACATCAGCGATGCGGCTGTTATTGAAGTCGAAGGCGGCGGCACGTGGAAGAAGTATGGCGCAGAGTCACAAATCGTCCTGACCGGTTCCCGCACGGTGCTTGGCCAGCTGGCACTTGTATTCAGCGGCGAAATCTCCATCGACATGGTCTCGCTCTATCCCGAAGAGGTATGGGGCGTTCGCGAAGAGCCGCGCTCGGCAAGCGCGCATGCGAACTACACCGGCAACCCGAACTATCGTCTCCGCAGAGACCTGGTCGAGGCGCTGCTGGATCTTCACCCGACCTTCCTGCGCTTCCCAGGCGGCTGCATCTCCGAAGGCTCGCATATCTGGGAGAACGTCTACGACTGGAAGGAATCGGTCCGCGACATCGAGCTGCGCAAGGAGAACTTCAACGTCTGGGGTTACATGATGACGATGGGTCTTGGCTATATGGAATATTTCCAGCTGGCCGAGGACCTGAATGCGACACCGCTGCCGGTCATGGCCTGCGGCGTACTCTGCCAGGCTCGTTCGGATTATTGCAACCCGGCGGGCGGAGCACTGCGCGATTACTACATCAAGAACTTTACGGATCTGATCGATTTTGCGATCAGCGTGGATTTTGAGCATAACGAATGGGCTGCACTGCGCCGCCAGATGGGCCACGAAGCGCCGTTCGATCTCCGCTACCTCGGTGTCGGCAACGAGAACTGGGGCACGGAGTTCTATGCGAACTTCGAGGTGTTCAAGGCTGCGATCGACGAGCATATGGCGAAGTTTTACCCGGATCATGAGCTACACATTATCTCAACAGTCGGCGCGCAGGCGGATGACGATGCGTACCAGGAAGGCTGGAAGTTCCTGAGCGGACGCTTGAAGGGCGAAGCCAAGGTCAGCTTCACGGACGGCAAGCACAGCCATGAGGAGACGATCACCTGGTATGAGAAGCAGCCGAACTACATGGATACGATTGCGGACGAGCACTATTACCGTTCCAATGAGTATCTGCTAAACAACGTAGACCGCTATAACTATTATTACCGGGCCTATGAGCAGGACGGCAGCCTGAATCTGCGCGAGACCTCCAAGGTATTCGTCGGCGAGTATGCGTCCACGGACAAGAACACGCTGGCAGGCGCGGTAGCGGAAGCAGCCATGATGACCGGCTTCGAAAATAACGCCGACGTCGTGCTGCTGACGGCTTACGCGCCGCTGTTCAACAAGGTGCTGACCGACGGCACCTACCGCTGGACGCCGGACTGCATCTGGTTCGACGACGAGACGGTATGGTTCACGCCGAACTATTATGTACAGCAGCTGTTCGCGAAGTATGCCGGCAAGAAGGTGCTCGGCACATCCTTCCGGACGTACCGCAGCGGCAAGCCGCTTGAGCTCATCCCGCGCGGCGGCATCGAGATCGCGGCAGGCAATGCAGAGGTTATCGTGAAGCGTGTGAAAGTGACTTCCCATGCGGATGGCCGCGTGCTGCTGGATCAGGACTTCACGCAGCAGCTGGACGGCGCATGGCAGGTTATTCCGGGCTCGGCGGGCTATACGGTAGATCCTGAGCGCGGCCTTGTGCTGAAGGCACAGAGCAGCGGGCGCAACGGCCTCTACATCTTGAATGACGAGTGGACCAATTACAAGGTAGAGGTCACCGCTGTGAAGGGCGCGGGTACGGAAGGCTTCTTCGTGGGTGCCGGGCTGACCGACATCATGCCGGAGAAGAAGGATGTTATCGAATACGCGATCGGCTACAACGGCAATGCGACTGGCGTGAAGGTGTACAAGCAGGGCATCGAAGGCTACACGCTGGGCGACTACTCCTCCAGCTCCGCAGCCGGCAACCTGCGTGCTTGCAGCTATGAGCCGCTGACCGAAGGTGCGGAATACGCGATTACGGTAGATTTTGGCGGAGGGACAGGCGACCGTCTGGTCTGCTCGTACACAGACGGCAAGGAATCGAGCCTGGTGCTGGACTATAAGCTTGAGGCATACAACCGTGATGTGTTCAGCTCCGTCACGAAGGATGACAAGCATGTCTATGTGAAGCTTGTGAACGCTGACGGAACCGACAAGACAACTGAGCTTGAGCTGAAGGACCTGAACGTCGCTGCTGCGGCCAAGGTGGTTACACTCACCGGCGATGAGTCACTGCTGAACATTCCGAACGTCAACAAGAAGAATGACGAGAAGGTACAGCCAGCAGAGTCCAGTGTGACAATCGACGGAACAACTGCCGTACTCACGCTGCCGGCGCATTCGGTAACAGTGCTTGTGCTGGATTTGGCTTAAGGAACAGGCGGAAGAGTAAGGGTTAAGAGGAAGATTAGGGCGGGCCCAATGGGCCTGCCCTCTTCATATATCTGGCGGGTAGGGGTTAGATAGGCGACAGGTGGGAGAGGAGAGTCTCAGCCGCCGATTCGGATGTGACGAAACTTCGTCACCAGCCGGTCCCTCATCCTGCCCAGCTTCCCTCTATGATCCGGCAGGAGGGGCAGTCCCAGCGCGGAGGCGATGGTCTCTGCCGCAGCTTCGACTGTAAGCTGGTCTGTTACGATGTGCTGCGCGAACCGGTCGTCGGTCAGCGCCTCCGTGCAGCGGTCAATCTGCCGCGCCGCCCAGGAGCTGGCGCCCTCGCCCCGGCTGCGCAGCCGCTTCAGCAGTGTTTCCGGAGACGCCAATAGGGTGAAATGATGAACACTAACACCATCCAGGCGCAGCCGTCCGACCAGCTCGCGGAAGTACACCGGATTGACCACCGTCATCGGCACAAGGATGGGACCGTCGAAGCTGCGGCTGATATAAGTCAGCATGGCATAATTGAATTCACGCCACATCGGATAATCTTGAAAATCACCGCAGGCTGCTTGCTTTGGGACGTTTTTGCGGATATAATAACCGGCGTTCTCCGGATCGAACACATACGAGCCTGGCAGCCGCCGGTGGAGCTCGTATGCGGTCTGTGTTTTGCCTGAGCCGAACGCTCCGTTGATCCAGATTATCATCTGGCTTCACCTCTGCTTCTTTATTATGATTCCAAGAGGACTGACCAGATCGATAATCATATGACGATGCGCAGCGCCTTAAGGTTGCTTGGCAGCTAAGCTGAGGGTGACCTTGCCTAACACGCGGATAATTAGCGGATGAGAGGGGAGTAGATTCATTATGGCTACCTATAACAAGCTTGTGCGGGACCGGATACCCGCCATTATCGCAGAGGGCGGCAGTACATGCAGCACCCGGGTTCTGGAGGAAACGGAATACCGCGCGCAGCTTCGCACGAAGCTGTACGAGGAGCTGGACGAGTACATGCGGGCCGGGGATGACAGCAGCGCTGTGGAGGAGCTCGCAGATATCTTGGAGCTTCTGCATACGCTGGCGGGGGTACACGGGTCTAGCCCGGAGCAGCTTGAGGCGGTCCGCAGGGACAAGGCAGAGAAGCGCGGAGGATTCCGCGAGCGGGTGTATTTGATGGAGGTTACCGAGAATCAGCCAGGGAAATAGAGTCCGATGAGACGATGAAATTGTTCCCATTGTACCGCACGGGCAGAATATTCTGGTATACTCATAGGAGTTTACATAGAAGGCAGGTCCTGTTCTGGCTCATACAGCTGAAGCAGGGCCTGCGGTTCGAAGGGAAATCGCACTGCAGCAGGGGGGCGGAATGCCACCCCTATCGCAGTGCGGATGTCTGGAAGGGAGCGTTATACAAGTTGAGTAGCATGGCAGTGCAAGAGCAGACAGCACAGAAGAAAGAATTAGAACGCCTGAGTGCGAAGCGGAAGAAGGAAGAGGCCGCGCTGTGGACCGCAATCAGCTATCCGTTAGGGCTTACAGAGGCGCTGGGCCGGTTGACGAAGGATGATCTGACCCGCGTTCGGACAAGCCTGCAGCTGAAGGTGAAGGGTGTAAGCACGCTTAAGAAGCAGGAGCTCTGCGAGGCGATCGCGGCTCAGATGCCGGAAGGTCTGGAACGCGTGTGGCATTCACTGGATGAATCGAAGTACAATCTGCTGAAGGCGGCCGAGCGGAAGCACGGGAAGCTGGAGCAGCCGGACTTAATATATGAACAAATCGTCTATTTCCGCAGTCTGGGACTGCTGTTCCCTGGTGTAGTGGACGGTGTTAACGCGCTGGTCATGCCGGAAGAAGTGCTGGAGAACTTCCGCCGGGCAGATACGGCCGAGCTTAGAGCCAGTGTTCAGCGCAATACAGAGCTTGCGAAGCTCACCCGGGGCATTCTTTACTATAATGGTGTGCTGACCTGGGATGAGCTGGCGGAGCTGATTCCTCTCTATACGGAGGAGGCTCTGGATACAGAGCAATACCGTCAGGTGATTGTGGATGCGGCTAATTATGACGCGTCTATACAAGTTATGGATGAGCTTGTGGCCCATGCGGACGTAACGGATATTGCAGGCGTGCGCAAGGAGCAGGGACTGCGGCAGGATGCCGGCTTCTACCCGCTGACGAAGAAGCAGGTCGTGCAGGCGGCAGATCCGGACTACATCGACCGGACACCGCAGTTCCAGGCTCTGGTCCATTACTTCATACATCACTACGAGCTGAGCCGTGCGGACGCGGAGAAGACTGTGGATATGCTGGCTTACAGCATCAAGCTCGGCGATCCCCTTACGGAAATTATGCAGGATATCGAGCAGGAATTCGAGCTTGGCGACGAGCTTGCGGTCCGGCAGCTGATCGACCTGCTGATGAAGCTGATGAACAACACCCGGCTGTGGTTCCTGAAGGGGTACACCCCGCTGGAGCTGAATCCTCAGCCTGAAGCGAAGCCGGCTGCGGCGGGACAGGCGCAGGGAGCGTCTGAAGGTGCAGAACCGGGCGGCAAGGTCATCCAGCTGGATCAGCGGCGAAAGATTGGACGCAATGAGCCATGCCCATGCGGCAGCGGTGTTAAATATAAGAAATGCTGCGGTAAGTCCTAGCCGGACTGCTGCAAGTCAGGAGAACTGCTCTACTTGCGGTTCTCTTTTTTTATTTTCATAGGAACTAAGGACTGGTATAATAATCCTGCTTTAATAGACACAATTCTACATGATTCATCAGGTTCTGCTATCAGGCAGGAGAGACGGGGGAGACAGTGTGCAGCAAGGACAGAAGGCAGCGGGCAGAGCAGGTTGGATGGTAAGGGCAGGGCTGGTGCTGATTATCATCATGCTGAGCATACCGGTTATGCAGCCGGGCAAGGCGCAGGCGGCAAGTGTGTGGACGGTCTACAAGGAAGCTCAGAAGCTTGAAGCACGGGGCAAATATATCGAGGCAATAGCCAAATACAAGCAAATTGCGCCAGTATTTGTCAAGGGCAAAGACTATGGTATCGCTGCGCAGATGTACCGCCGGATCGGCGACTGCTACAAGGGGCTGAAGCGATATGACGACGCCGTTGCGAACTGGGATCTTGAGGCGGAATATTCGGGTAAGGCGAATCAGACGCAGGTAAGCATTGCGGCCAAACGGAAGGCCAACCTGCTCCGCAGCTCGGCCAAGCTGTATGTAGAGCAGCCGGCTGGACAGGGGGCCACTTACGGCGGAACGAAGTTTGTACCGGCTAACGGCGCTTTGATCGGCGCTTATGCGGAGCTGGACAAGGCGGTTAACGACCCGAAGAAGGGTAAGTATTTCACGGAGCAGTTCCCAGTGCTGACGGGCAAGAAGCATGCGGCTTATCTGCTGTATTTTAACTATGGCAGCGACCCGGCACTGCTGGCAAAGCATCTGGAGCGGGCGAAGGCCAGCGGAACGGCTCTGCAGATCGGCGTGCAGCCGGTCAAGGGCTTGGATCAGGTCAAGGATGATGCCTACCTGCGCGGCCTGGCGAAGGCAATCGGGGAATCGGAGGCACCGGTGTTCCTGCGGTTCGCCAATGAGATGAACGGCGGCTGGGTGAAGTGGCACGGCGATCCGGAGAAGTATATTGAGAAGTTCCGGCTTGTTGCGAAGGTGTTCCGCGAGGAAGCGAAGGACAATGTCGCGATGGTCTGGGCGCCAGGAGCGAACCCGACGTATACGATCGAATCGTATTACCCTGGAGATGCCTATGTGGACTGGGTCGGCGTGAGCTTGTACACGATCTTCGATCCGTCCCTGGACCCGCTGAAGCAGGGTGAGGACCGGTCGAGTCACCTGGACAAGTTCGACCACATCTACCAGACATATGCCGCGCGCAAGCCGGTGTTCATCTCGGAGGGCGGCGTGTCCTACATGTACCCTGAGAAGCGCCAGGACAAGACCAAGTGGGCCGTATACAAGCTGCGGGAGTTCTATGCTTCTCTCCCGATGGTCTACCCGAAGGTGAAGGGCGTGTTCTGGTTCGACAGCAACGGTGATTCCACAGCGCGGATCAAATACTATATGCTGTCGGCTAACGAGCAGCTGCTCAAGGCGTACAAGGAATCAGTGGCTAATCCGTTCTACCTGGGCTCGATTGGTGAGAAGGCACCGGTATCCTACAAGCCGGTCAACAACAGCACCATACAGGCGGGCAAGCTGAAGCTGTCCGGCTATGTGAAGACATGGGCCCCGACGCTCTCCAAGGTAAGCTATAAGATCGGCGGCCGCACGGTCGGAACCGCATCTGCTCCGCCGTGGACGGCGGAAATTGATTTTCGCGCCTATAAAGGCAAGAAGATTGAGATCGCGGTGCAGGCATACGACAATAGCGGCAAGCTGGTGACGACGCAGAAGGTGAATGTGAAGGTATATTAATCGACATAAATTAGTGCCAAAGGGCTTGTTTTCTCCGTGATGGAGAGGGCAGGCCCTGCTTGCTTATAGGATATTATTCCCATGTAAAGGCTTGGGTGAAGTGGTATAATTGGCTTGGTTTTGAGAGGTTCGACATCTTCTCTTAAAGCTGGTTACTGCTCAACATGAAGAGAGAGAGGGAAAGCAATGAAGAAGATTCGCATGAAAAAGTCCGCGTTCGCGGCGACCATCGTGGCGACAAGCCTGGTGTTCGGTGCGGTGGGCGCATTTGGTGCCACGGGACTGCAGAAGATTACGGCTTATCTGAATCACGACATTAAGTTTAACCTGAACAGCAGCACCTGGACGCCTCGGAGCGCAGATGGTTCGAAGATCACACCAATCACCTATGAAGGCACTACATATCTCCCGGCACGTGCCATCGCGGATGCGGTAGGCACTGACATCGGCTGGAACGGCAGCACGAAGACCATCTCGATTGGCGAGGGTGCGGCGGATGCCGAAGCAGGTTCCTCCACAGGGGCTGTCACCGGTACGCCGACAGTTCCATCCACAGGTGGTACGACCACAGGAACAACGACTGGCAGCACCGTCGCAAGCAAGAACAAGGGATCGCTGTCTGACCCGATCGCCATTGGCACCAGCTATACATATACGGATCAATCGGATTACAAGCCGGAGAAGAACGGCTCCTATGGCGCTACATATACGATTACAGTGCACAAGGCCGCTCCCATCACGTCTGCCGGATTTGAAGCGCTTGGCCTGCAGAAGCCGGACAATACAGATGAGGTTAACTACATGCTGGTTGACCTAACGATCAAGGTAGCAGATGCCTGGTTTAAGGCCGGCACCGATGCGAAGGACATGTACCTGAATATCTACAGACCGAGCATCTGGGGTACCCGGAGCGCGGATGGCACGGAGAGTGTAATCGGCTCGAACGATCATGGCTTCGAGGGTTCGCTGTACAGCAAGGAGCGGGAGCAGACCGTGGGTATTAAGGTGGCCCCAGGCGAGAAGAAGTCTTATGAAGTTACAGGACAGGCTGTCGTGGGCGTACCTAAGGACAAGCCGGGCCTGCTGGCATTCCGTAAGCAAGCGCAGGGCATTGAGTATAATGACTCGTTCATTTATTTTAAATTGAAATAGTTCACGGATTTACCGGATTCCCTAATTTAAGCAGAGAGAGGAACAGCAGCAATGAAGAAGTTTATCGAAATGAAAAAATCCGTATTCGTGACTTCTGTCCTGGCTACGAGTCTGGTATTCGGTGCGGTAGGTGCCTTCGGTGCCACGGGACTGCAGAAGATCACGGCATACCTCAACCATGACATCAAGTTTGAACTGAACGGCAGCTCCTGGACCCCGCTGAATGCGGACGGCTCCAAAGCTACGCCGATTACCTATGACGGCAACACTTATCTGCCTGCCCGTGCGGTTGCGGAAGCGGTTGGCACCGAGATCGGCTGGAGCAGCCCGACGAAGACCGTATTTATCGGCCAAGGCGCAGCAGAAGCAGCCAAGGCGGATGCGGCAGCAGCCCCAGTAATGCCCAAGCAGTCTCAATATCTTATCGAGCTTAAGGGCGGCGACAAGGTAATGACGGCCAAGATGAAGGCCGAAGCGCTGAAGCTGGCAGGGATTTATGCCAAGGCGCTAGAAACGGGCAAGTTCACGACCTTTAATGCCTATGTAGACAAATACACATCCAAAGCTCTCCCGAACTCCCCGATCATTACAGGTCAGGATAAACTGAAGGAGCAGTTCGCGGAGTACGTTAATGGCGGTAAGGAAGCTAACAGTGCGGCTAAGGTGAAGAGTTATGTGGCAGCGATCAAGAAGGTGAAGCTGAGCGGTGTAGACGTGACTTATGTGAGTGAGAAGAATGAGTTCTCGCAGACGTTTAAGTACGGCATTCAGCCGCCGGGCTGGGATGCATTCAGCACCTTCTACGTTAACTTCGTCTTCAGCGCTGAGCAGTACGGCAGCTCCAAGTATATTTTGGAGCAAGTGTATTTTAGTTAATTAATGTGGTAAAGCTCACAGAGCCTGCACCTACCCGTTATCGGGTAGAAGCAGGCTTTTTTATTTTTCCCAAAGAAGTATATAATTTCCATGAAAACCTACCCATAATTTGCAATAGGTGGTGCTTTGGGCGGTTGTTCTGTTTATTGGCAGCATATCTTAGCCCTATTGTACTGATGGGCGGTGTATCCGCCCGTCCTATATTATTTTAAAGGTCTGAATAAGGGAGAACGAAGATGGCATGAGCCCGCCAGCTGCTGCATAAAGTGCTCATCAAGGCTTGTGCCAGGCACCGTGATCCGGTATAGTTTGAAGCAAATCCTATACAGGCGAGAGATGGTAATATGGCAACGATTCATGATGTGGCACAGCAGGCGGGCGTGTCGGTTACGACCGTATCGCGTGTGCTGAATAACAGAGGATACATAAGCGAAGCGACGAGGAAGAAAGTATTCGAAACGATGGATGCGCTTAATTATCAGCCCAATGAGATCGCCCGGTCTCTGCTGCGCAAGCAGTCCAATATCATTGGCCTTATTATTCCGAATGTATCGCATCCATTCTTCAGTGAGCTCGCAAGCCAGGTGGAGTACTATGCGTATGAGAACGGCTGCAAGGTTCTGCTCTGCAATTCCCAGCTGGACCCGGCCAAGGAGCGGGACTATATCGAGATGCTGAAGCGCAACCGGGTGGACGGCATTATTATGGGCAGCCATACGCTTGAGGTGGAGGAGTACGTCAGTCTCCGGTCGCCGATTGTGACGATAGACCGCCGGATCGGGGAGAAGATTCCGTTCATCTCTTCAGACAATTACCGGGGAGGCGTGCTGGCAACCGAGCTGCTAATCGGGAAGGGCTGCCGAAAACTGGCGCATATCTGCGGGAATCTGGAGCTGGATCTGCTGGCGAACAGCAGAAGCGAAGGCTTCCGGGATACGGCGGACAAGCACGGCATCGAGCATATGACTATCCAGACGGATATGAATGTGTTTGACCAGGAGCAGTACGCGCGGATCATTCAGGAGCTGCTCGACCAGCATCCGGATGTGGACGGCATCTTCGCGACAAGCGACATTATTGCCGCATTTGCGGTGAAGGGGTGCGTGAAGATCGGTCGCCGCGTACCGGATGAGATGCGGATTATCGGGTACGATGACATAAGCGCCGCCTCCTGGCTGACACCTGCCATTACGACCGTGCGGCAGCCGATTGCCGAGATCGGGCGTCTGGCAGTCGAGCTGATCCGCCGGCAGCTGGAGGGCGAGCCGTACGAGATGAACAATACGCTGCCGGTTGAGCTGATTGAGCGTGCGACAACCTGAACCAAGAGCTGAAAATAGCAGGGCGGGGACGCGGTGAAGTCTGCCGCCCTCCCGCCCTTTGGCTCTCGAAGTTAATCGAATGGGGCCGCTGGTCATCATTACTTTTAATCTTCACTTGTTTTTTTTCAATTTAGACGATATCCATAGGTAAATGGCAATTCCTCCAAAAGTTACGATCGTACTAATGATTAGTTGTGTTTCGTGCTGGACAGTGGTCAGATTTAGTAAATAATCGGGAAGTGTTAGCAATGCTATTATAATGACTAAAATCCAGGATTTTGTCCAAATGGAAACACCTATTATAAAGAGTGTTGTGATTATGCCGATGATCAGGCTACTCATATTGCCGAAATGAATGGTGGGAGTGTCGATGGCTCTATTTAGGTAGATTAACCCAACAAACAGAACGATAGGCAGTATCGCTATACCAGCCAATATAAACCCTTGTTTTTTAAAAGATTGATTTGCTGTAGAACTATATTTAAGTCCTGCAAAAGCAGAAGCAATAAATATTGTACCAATCACAATATGTCCGATAATTTCCAAGACAGAATAGGAAAGGTTGCCTTCTAATAGGTCAGGGAAAATTGTAAAAGAAAATGTTCCAAAAATGATTATGCAAATGTATTTAAACCATGTTCGATAGTCAATTACCATCTCATTAGAAACCATCTCCATATATTCTTTCGGTGATTTCCCGATAATTTTCTCAATGGATTTCCCGTCTCTTTCAGCTTCGGACAAATGAATTTCTAATTCATCCACAATTTCCTCAATCTCATCCTGCTTTTTACCACTTGAAAATAAATAAACACGTAAGTTCCCCAAGAAATCTTTGCTTTTTTTGGAAAGTATTAACTCATTCTTCAATGATCTCAGCTCCTTTTGTATCTTTTGTATCTGATTCACAACGCAGTACTTTGTTAACATTAGACTGTAAATTGTTCCAACGTTCTATAAATTCATTCAATTCTAACTCCCCCTTTGGAGTCAGTGAATAATATTTTCTTTTTGGTCCCGCTGTGGATTCTTTTAAGGTGGATACTACCAACCCTTCCTTCTGCATCCTCAATAACAAGGGATAAATTGTACCCTCACTAAAAGAGTGGAAACCATAACTCTCAAGTTTTTCCGCCATTTCGTAACCATATACTTCTTTATCCTTGATAATTGCCAGCAAACAGCCATCAATGATGCCCTTTAGCATTTGTGTTGTCGACAAATTCCCCCCTCCTTTCTCAACTAACTTGTAATACAAGGGTTATGATTATAAAGTATCTTGTATTACATGGTATACGTGAAGGATAACATTAATAGTCTTGTAATGCAAGGTATGGTTCGAATCTATCCTATTCACGATCATCCGAATACCCGTAGATAACACCCCCCAAACGTCTATGTCAAACGAATGACATGTCAAAGGGTTGACATATGATAAACGTTTGACATACAATAGCCTTGTAAGCGGTTAAATTCACTCACACATTGGGGGAACAGGAATATGAAGAAACGTTCAAGCACTTCCATACTTATTCTTTCACTGCTGGTTATTATGGTGCTCAGCGCTTGCGGCAACGCAGCGAATAACGGCCAGGAGGGAGGCAGCGGCTCCACTGGCGGCAAGAGCGTCAAGGTTACGCTGCTTAATTCCAAGGGTGAAATTCAGCAGCCGCTGGAAGAGGCGGCCAAGGCGTTTTCTGCAAGCAACCCGGACATTACGTTCGAGGTATCCCTTGTGCCGGCTGGGCAGTCCCCATTCGAGCGGGCTTCCACGCTGTATGCATCAGGGAACCCGGCTACGATCACGATGCTGGATACCGGTGATGTAGAGAAGTTCAAGGATCGTGTACTGGACTTGAACGGTGAGAAGTGGATGGCGGATACGGTACCTAACGCAACTGAGCATACGACCTTTGACGGTAAGAATTATGCCTTCCCGCTGGCTATTGAAGGCTACGGCTTCATTTATAACAAGAAGGTAGTTGATGAGGCGGTTGGCGGCGAATTTGACCCTTCGACGATCCGGACGCGTGATGACCTCGCAAGTCTGTTCAAGCAGATCGAAGCAACCGGCAAGAAGGCGCTTGTGATCTCGCCGATGGACTGGTCACTTGGCGCCCACTACCTGCCGCTCGCTTACGCAACACAGAGCAAGGACCTGGCTGAGGTAGATAAGTTCATAGAATCGCTTAGAGCAGGTGAGGTTGATCTGGCGAACAATGCGCCTTTCAACGGCCTGATGGACACCTTTGATCTGATGATGGCTCATAACATTGACAGCGCTTCGCCGCTTGCCGGCACATATGAGCGTGGTCCCGAGCTGCTAGGCAAGGGAGAGGTCGGCATTTGGTTCATGGGCAACTGGGCATGGCCGCAGCTCAGCAGCTTTGACACCGCGGAAGGCCAGTATGGCTTCCTGCCGGTACCGATCAGCAACAATCCGGAAGACTTCGGCAACTCGGAGATTTCCACGGCGGTTTCCAAGCGGCTGGTGATTGACAAGGAATTCAGCACCCCAGAGCAGCAGGAAGCGGCGAAGAAGTTCCTCGAATGGCTGGTCTATGACGAGAAGGGACAGGATTACCTGGTGAACAAAGCCAATATTATCCCGGCATTCAGCAATATTACGATTCCGGCCGCCGATCCGCTCGGCAAGTCCATTCAGGGGCACATTGCAGCGGGCAAGACGCAGCAATCCATGAGCACGCTGCCTGCGGACCATTGGGCACAGCTCGGCTCCTCCATGCAGAAGTATCTGGCCAAGGCGGGAGACCGTGCCGGGCTGATCACGGAAATTGAGAACTACTGGAAAAATGTGAAGTAAATACAGCTGCCTGCACAGACACAGGGAAGGCAACAGACGTAACGGATGGATAGGACCGCATGTGTCTTATCCATTCTTGCTTCTTAAGACCGGCAGTCTTGCACAGGATTCTTACAGATAGAGAGGGATTAGAATGATTAAGGAAAAAGGATGGAACCGCCTGCTGACACGGCTGCTCTTTACCGGGCCGACTCTGTTTGCATTCATAACGGTTATGATCATTCCGTTCCTGTACGGCATATATCTGACGTTCACGAACTGGGATGGCATATCGACGACACAGTCCTTTGTCGGCTTTCAGAATTACGGGGAAGTATTCCGCGACGCGGTATTTTGGAAATCATTTGGTCTAACCCTTCAGTATGTATTCTTCTCGGTTGTTCTAATTAATGCGGTAGCCTTTGCGCTTGCCTATGTCCTGACCAAAGGGCTGAAGGGACAGAGCATCTTCCGTGCGGGCTTCTTCCTGCCGAATCTGGTCGGGGGCATTGTCCTCGGCTTCATCTGGCAGTTTATATTCAGCAATGTGCTCGTCTATTTCGGGCAGCAGGCCGGCATTCCCATCTTCAGCGCTTCCTGGCTGGCTGATCCCGACAAGGCGTTCTGGTCGCTCGTCATTGTAACCGTCTGGCAGTACGCCGGTTATATGATGGTCATCTACGTCGCAGGTCTGATGGGTGTGCCGAATGATATTATGGAGGCGGCAAGCATTGATGGAGCGAATGGCTGGACCAAGATGCGGCGGATGGTTCTGCCCTTGATGGTGCCGTCCTTCATTGTCTGCATCTTCCTGTCGCTGCAGCGGACCTTCATGGTCTATGACGTGAACCTGGCGCTGACCAAGGGCGGACCGTTCAAATCGACGGAGATGGTTTCTATGCACGTATACGGCAAGGCGTTCCTCTCCCGTGATTACGGTGTTGGACAGGCGGAAGCGCTTGTACTGTTCGTGCTTGTGGCAGCCATCACCCTGATTCAGGTGTATTTCAGCAAGAAGATGGAGGTGGAGGCATAATGGTCGGTTCCCGTTCTTCATCGGCCGCATGGCTCAAATATGTCGTGCTGGCCCTCACGCTGCTGCTGTTTATCGTGCCGTTTGTCCTGCTGCTGCTGAACTCATTTAAGGCTAACCAGGACATTACCGCCAATCCGCTCTCGCTGCCGGAACGTCTGGATTTGGCGAATTATATGAATGCTTTTGATAAAATGAACTATATTGCCGCGTTTACAAACTCGCTGGTCATTACGGTGGCAAGCGTGCTGATCATTGCGCTCTGCGCAGCTATGACGGCGCACTATTTTGTCCGCAATAATACGAAATTTAATCAATATACCTTCCTGCTCATGGTGGCCTCGATGATTATTCCATTCCAGGCGATCATGATTCCGCTGGTAAAAGTTTACGGCTCGCTGGGCATGCTGAATAGTAAGCTGTCGCTGATCTATATGTACCTCGGCTTCGGCAGCTCGCTGGCGGTCTTTATCTACCATGGCTTTGTAAAGAGTGTACCGGCGGAGCTGGAGGAAGCGGCGATGATCGACGGCTGCACGCGCAGGCAGACATTCTTCCGGATCGTATTCCCGGTGCTTGCGCCGACGACCGCTACAATTTCGATCCTGAACGTGCTGTGGGTATGGAACGACTTCCTGCTGCCGTCTCTCATTCTTACCGGACCCGCGCAGCGGACGCTGCCGCTGTCGACCTATAATTTCTACGGAACCTATTCCGTTGATTACGGGCCGCTTATGGCTGGACTTGTGCTGACGATTCTGCCTGTCATTGTGGTCTATCTGTTTGCGCAGAAGTATATTATCCGCGGTGTCATGCAGGGATCGATTAAATAGAATGCCATGGAATAGAGATGACTATAACTGACAGTTAGGATGGGATAGGGGATGCAGCAAGAGAGAACATATACACGGGAGCGTGCTGACCGTTATATCCGCGAGCGGAAGGCGGAGGTACGGCCCGATTACCGCCTTCACTATCATCTGATGGCAGAGGTTGGCTGGATGAACGACCCGAACGGCTTCGTGCAGTTTAACGGCGAGTACCACTTGTTCTATCAGCATTATCCGTATGACTCGGTGTGGGGGCCTATGCACTGGGGGCATGCGGTCAGCCGTGATCTGTTCAAATGGACCTACCTTCCGGTCGCGCTTGCGCCGGATACCGAATTTGACCGGGACGGCTGCTTCTCAGGCAGCGCAATCGAGCAGGACGGCAAGCTGCTGCTGATGTACACCGGCCATGTGATGACCGGACCGGACAAGGACCGGGATTACAAGCAGTCTCAGGGGATTGCCATATCGGAGGACGGCGTAACCTTCACTAAGCTGGAGGATAATCCGGTTATCGGGTACGACGAGATTCCCGAGGGGATAAGCCGCAAGGACTTCCGTGATCCGAAGGTGTTCACGCATGAGGGACGCTATTATGTTGTGCTCGGCTCCAACGACGCGAAGGGCAACGGACTTGTTCTGCTGTACCGCTCGGATGACCTGCGTAATTGGACCTATGTGAATGTACTGGCTGCAAGCGACGGGCGCTTCGGCGATAACTGGGAATGCCCGGATTTGTTCCCGCTAGGCGATAAGCATGTCTTCATGCTGTCCCCGCAGCGGATGCCGGCTCAAGGCGAGCAGTACCGCAACCTTCATTCCACGATGGCGGTTGTGGGGCGGTTTGACGCAGAGCAGGGCGTATTCCACTCGGAGCGGAATGCGCAGGTCGACCATGGCTTTGACTTCTATGCGCCGCAGTCCACGCTAGACGACAAGGGCAGGCGGATTGTGATTGGCTGGATGGACATGTGGGAAGCCGACATGCCTACCCAGAAGCTTGGCCATAACTGGGCCGGGGCCATGAGCCTGCCGCGTGAGGCGGTACTGGACGGGGACAGGGTGCTGTACCGGCCGCTGCCCGAGCTGGAGGCTTACCGGGGTGAGCTGGAAGAGCTTCGCCAGACCCCGCTGGCTGGCGAGACAGAGCTGGACATGAAGGGCGACTGCTACGAGCTTGAGGCAGAGTTTGAGGCAGGAGAAGCGGCGCTGTTCGGGTTGAAGCTCCGGGCTGGCGCGGCGGATGAGACGATCCTGGCTTACGATGCGGCGAGCGGAATGGTCATCCTGAACCGCGACCGCGCGGGAATGGGGCCGGGCGGCGAGCGGCGGGCGGCTGTCGGCCTTGCCGAAGGCAGGCTGAAGCTGCGCGTGTTCGTGGATAAGTCATCGGTGGAAGTGTTCATCGGGGACGGAGAGCAGGTGATGACAGCGCGGATCTATCCGCAGCCGGAGTCGCTTGGCATCCGGGTATTCGCAGAAGGTACAGGCTGCGTGCTGAAATCGATTCGCAAATGGGATATCAGGCTGGGGGAGTAAACGATGCCGACTGTATTTACAATTGGGGAAGCTTTGATTGATTTTATGCCGGACCGCAAGGGTGCGGGCTTGAAGGATGTCGACTCCTTCAGCAAGGCCGCGGGCGGGGCGCCTGCCAACGTGGCCTGTGCGGTGGCGCGTCTAGGCGGGACCGGCGCCTTCATCGGCAAGCTCAGCGCCGATGCGTTCGGCGACTTTCTGGTGGAGACAATGGAAGCGGCGGGCGCTGATGTGTCCCGCGTACTGCGGACAGCGGAGGCGAATACAGCACTTGCCTTCGTCAGTCTGAAGGAGGACGGCAACCGCGACTTCTCGTTCTACCGCAATCCGAGTGCAGACATGCTGCTGCGGGAGGAAGAGATCGGCGACTGGTTCAATAGCGGAGATGTGCTGCATTTTGGCTCGGTGGACCTAATTGAAGCGCCGGTAAAATACGCGCATCTCGCAGCCATTCGCAAAGCGAGAGCGGCAGGCGCGCTCATCAGCTTTGATCCGAATGTGCGGCTGCCGCTTTGGCAGGACCCGGAGGAATGCAGGCGTGCGATTCTGGAGTTTCTGCCGTTGAGCCGGCTGGTGAAGATCAGTGACGAGGAGCTGGCCTTCATAACTGGCATGGAGGACGAGCAGGAGGGCATCGCTTCGCTGTTTATTGGAGATGTGGAGCATGTCATCTATACGCGAGGCGCGGCGGGCGCCGACTGGTATTCCCAGAGCTTCACCGCGTCTGTTCCAGGCCACAAGGTGCAGGCCGTGGATACAACGGGCGCCGGTGACTCGTTCATCGGGGCGCTGCTGCATCAGCTGCATCTGCATCCGGGAGGACTGCATGATATCGGGCGTGACCAAGCAGTTGGCATGCTGGGCTTTGCCAACGCAGCAGCGGCGCTTACGACAACGCGGCCGGGGGCCATCCCAGCCCTGCCCGGCTGGCGGGAAGTGCAGGCTTTCATGGCAGGGTCTGCGGAGGACATCAGTCAGTAGGCATATAAGGCTGGCAAGGAAGGGGAGGAGTTTTCCTGCTCTTCCGTATTAGCCGGGAATTTAATAAAAGCATGTTGGACTTAAACGGGTTGTAGACCGGATGTCGTCCAGCATGCTTTTTTTGTGCTGTATCAGTGATTTTTATCTCAGTTTCTTGACTCTTGCAACGTGACTGGAACATTTCGTGCCCACTATGCTTAAGTAATCTTAAAGATTCTAGTGTAACTAGATTAGAAAGGCCGCAATGAATGGGCTAACAAAAATACTAATATAAATTAAAGTAATCCAAGGTTGATAGTCGATATACATTTCTTTAAACGTCATGTACCAAGGATGCTTAATAAGCACCCATCCTATTAAATCTACAATAATTGTAATAGCCGTCCAAGTAGCAGCTATAATAAGAGCTTCTTGGTACAAGTTAGCGGGATTGACCTGTACCAAATAGATATAAGAGAATATGGGAAATAATATAATGTTATAAAGCGGGTGATAGGGCTCAGTTTTCTTATAGGCTAAAACTTTTGATGGCTTAGTTCCTTGCTTGCTCTCCATTCCTAAGAACTTCCAATTATAGATCGTATGCAATATACCTACGAGCGTTATTAAGACATAGACTACGGTTAGCCATAGTAACGATAAACCAATATCCAATTTATATTCTCCTTTTTTATGAAAACTCTTGTTGTGGTTGCGAGGACTATCCATCTTTCGTAACCGGATTGACAAGACATGCCTAGCTTGAAGCCTCAAGCGTCGGCAGGACAGGTTTGTATTTGACCGGAGAGGACAGGCTGATGAAGGTGGACGGGCGGCCAAATGCCATCGAAGCGTCGATGAATGTTTCCAGCTCCTGAACGGACTCGGCTGCGACCTTTACCATGTAGCTGTACTGACCGGCTAAGCGGTGGCATTCATATACCATCGGGTGAGACTGGCAGAACTCTCTGAACGGCTTGCAAGCGGTGGTGTCGAACAGGATGAAGGCCGTTACATGTTTATCCAGCTGCTCAGGATTCACGATGGCCCGGTAGGATTCGATCAGGTTGCGGTCCTCCATCTTCTTGACGCGCTCCTTGACGGCAGGGGTGGATAATCCAACCGACTGGCCCAGCTCGGTCATCGAAATCCGGGCATTCTCCTGCAGCAGCTCCAATATTTTGCAGTCGACTCTATCCATTACAGCACCACCTCATTACTTGAAGTATAGTAAGAAATGAAACTCATTTATGAATATCTATCCATTTAAACACCTTGCAATCAATATGTAAATGATATTTCCCGCGATATAAATTAAAAATCAGTTAAAGTCCTGCGGGTACCTGAACTGGTATAATAGGTAGCTGTATGATAAACGACCGTTCGTGTGGGAGGGCTTTAAGTTGGGCCGGATTCTAATTGTAGAAGATGACAAGACCATTGCGATGGGAATAGAATATTCGCTGCAGCAGGAAGGCTTCGAAACCCGCGTATGCCATAATGTCAAGAATGCCAAGGATTTGATGGGCCGGGAGCAGTTCGACTTATACCTGCTGGATGTATCGCTGCCGGATGGGAACGGCTTCGAGATCTGCCAGCGCGTCCGTGCGGACAGTGAGACGCCGGTGATCTTCCTCACCGCACATGATGACGAGGTGAACGTTGTGATGGGCCTCGATATGGGGGCGGATGACTATGTGACTAAGCCGTTCCGTGTGCGGGAGCTGGTGTCGCGGATCAAGAGTGTTCTGCGCCGGTATCGCAGCCAGACAGGAAGGAAGGCCGAGATTCAGCTTGGCAGTGTGACAGTCCATACGTCCGAAGCGCGCGTCTTCAAGAATGGTGCCGAAATTACGCTGACGGCACTGGAGTATAAGCTGCTGCTGACCTTCGCCTCCCATGAGGAGCAGGTGCTGAGCCGCAGCCAAATTCTGGAGGCCATATGGGATGTGGCCGGCGATTTTGTCAATGATAATACGCTGACAGTCTACATCAAGCGGCTGCGGGAGAAGATTGAAGATGATCCGCAGAATCCTCAGATTATCCAGACGGTGAGAGGCCTGGGGTACCGGGCAGGAGGCACGGCTCATGCTGAGTAGAAACCCGGAGATCAAGCGGCTGCTGGTGATGCTGGTCCTGCTGGCGGGAGCACTGCTGCTGATTGCAGCCGGCATGTCGCTGTACAGCACGCATATGCTCCGGGAGGAGCTGGGGCGCAGCAACGCGGCCATAATGGGAACGATTACGGCGAGCTACCCGGATGCGGACAGGCTGATCGTCCAGCAGCTGCAGCATCCGGAAGATCGACATGTCCAGGCGGGTAAGGTCATTCTTGCCAAGTACGGTCTGGATGCATCCGATCTTCTGGAGACCGGCTCTGACTTGATCCAGAGGAGCTTCCGGGTGAATCTGGCTTTGTATGCGGCTCTGGCGGTTCTCGCCTGCTGCGGCTTCACGGCCGTGCTCCTGTTCACGCAGCAGCGGCATTATAACAAGCTGCAGCAGATTACAGCTTATGCGGAGAAGGTCGCGGGGGGAGATGACTCCCTGGATATACGGGATAACGATGAGGGCGACCTCAGCATCCTGAAGAATGAGATCTACAAGATTACGACGATGCTGCGCGAGCAGTCGGAGCTGTCCGAGCAGGACAAGCTGAGCCTGGCGGCTTCGATCGCAGATATCTCGCATCAGCTTCGGACACCGATGACATCCCTGTTCGTGCTGAATGATCTGCTGCAGGAGGGACCCGGGGAGGAGAAGACGGCCGAGTTCTTGTCCCGCATGCGGGGGCAGCTGAAGCGGATGGACTGGCTTGTTACTTCGCTGCTGAAGCTGTCGAAGCTGGATGCGGGGACGGCTGCCATGAAGCAGGAGCCTTATGAGCTGCGGGCACTGGTTAACAAGGCGCTGGATACGCTCAGCATTCCGCTCGAGATCAAGATGATTGATGCTGTGGTAGAAGAGCAGCGCAGTGAAGGAGCGGCGGGCGGCACACCAATTATGCTGACCGGCGACTTCAACTGGACTTGCGAAGCGCTGATCAACATTCTTAAGAATGCGGTTGAGCATACGCCTGAGCATGGGCAAGTCCGGATCGCCATCCTGGACAACCCGATTTACACCAGACTGGAAATCACCGATACCGGCGAAGGCATCGACAGGGAAGACCTGCCCTACATCTTCAACCGCTTCTATAAGGGGAAGAACGCCGGCGATGACAGTGTCGGAATCGGCCTGGCGATGACACATGCCATCATCCGGACACAGGGAGGCGATATCACCGTTCAGAGCGAGCAGGGAGAAGGTACGACCTTCACAATCACCTTCTTCAAGACGGTAGGAAAGTGACAATATTGTCACCGTCCTTGTCACCGGGCAGTCATTTTGCTCCTTTATACTAAGCCTATCAACCTTAAAGGAGTCGTTTCTCTTATGGAAATTTTGAAGGTAGAGAATCTGTCCAAGATATATGGTAAAGGCGACATACAGGTCAAGGCTCTCGACAACGTATCCTTCAGCGTGAACAAGGGCGAGTTTGTGGCGATCATCGGAGCTTCCGGTTCGGGCAAATCGACGCTGCTTCACATTCTGGGCGGGGTGGACCGTCCGACCAGCGGCAAGGTATTCATCGACGGGACGGATGTCTACAGCCTGAATGAAACCCAATTGGCGATCTTCAGGCGACGGCAGATCGGCCTAATCTATCAGTTCTACAACCTGATCCCGATTCTGAACGTTGAGGAAAATATTACGCTGCCGCTGCTGCTCGACGGCCGCAAGGTGGAAAAGAAGCAGCTGCAGCAGATCGTGGAGACGCTGGGCTTGAATCAGCGGACACACCATCTGCCGAATGAGCTCTCAGGCGGACAGCAGCAGCGGGTATCAATTGGGCGGGCGCTGATCAGCCATCCTGCGCTGGTGCTGGCCGATGAGCCGACAGGCAACCTCGACAGCAAGAACTCGAAGGAGATACTGGACCTCTTGAAGTTCTCGAACAAACGTTTCAACCAGACGCTCATTATGATCACGCATGACCCGCAGATCGCGCTGCAGGCGGACCGGGTTATCACGCTTGGCGACGGACAGGTCGTGAAGGATGAGGTGATCCGGTCGTGAATGTCATCTGGCAGCTAACCCTTCGCAATCTGAAGCTGAACCGCAGCCGGACGGTCGTCACCCTGATCGGAATTATTTTGTCAGCGGCGATGATCTGCGGGGTCGCAACCTTGATAGCCAGCTTCCAGGATGTCATGGTGGAAGGGGCGAAGCAGACCGACGGCAGCCATCATGCCACGTTCGTTAATGTTCCGCTGGAGAACAGCAAATATATAGAAGAACACGCATATACCGAAACGGCCATGCTCAGCAAGAGGCTGGGATATGCCGCACTTGATCAGCCGGCCAACGCCAACAAGCCCTATATGCTTGTGAGGAGCTATGATAAGACGGCGTTTGAGCATTTTCCCGTGAAGCTGAAGGAAGGCCGGCTTCCTGAGAAGGATGGGGAGCTTGTTGTATCCGAGGAGCTTCTGTACGGCAAGGTAGAGAAGCTTAAGATCGGCGATACGCTGACGCTGGATATTGGCAGACGAGTCGTGGATGGCACTCCGGTGGGGGAAGAGCCTCTGTCGGATAACGAAGAGCTGGAAATCCTCATGACGAAAACCTACACAGTAACCGGTGTTATCCATCGTCCTCACCATGAAACAAATATTGAACCGGGTGTAACGGTCATCAGTTATCTGGACCGCAGCCAGCTGCAGCCGTCCGACAAGGTTAATGTGTCGATCGTATCGGATAATCCCCGGAAGATTTATGACCGAGCCCCGGGCATGGGAGAAGAAGCCGAAGCCGAGAGGGTCAGCTACAATAAGGAGCTTCTCAAATTTCTGGGCGTTTCCGACCGTGACAACGTGAACCAGATGTTTCAGATCATTGGGCTTATTATTATCCTGCTCGTTGTGGTTGGCTCAGTAGCCGTCATCTATAACGCATTCGCGATTTCGGTCAGCGAGCGGAAGAAGCAGTTTGGTATGCTGTCCAGCGTCGGGGCAACGGCACGTCAGATCCGCCGGGTCGTTTTCCTGGAAGGAACGGTTCTGGGGCTTATCGCGATCCCGATCGGCATCCTGTCGGGCATCGGCGGGATTGGCGTAACACTCCATTTTGTAAACAGGCTGCTTATGGATTCCCTGTATGGCTCTAATGTGGATGTGTCCCTGCGCTTGATTGTCTCGCCTTATACCGTGCTCGTAACGGTACTCTTCGTTGCCCTTACAATCTTCCTGTCGGCTTACGTGCCGGCACTGCGTGCTTCCAAGATTTCGCCGGTTGAGGCCATCCGGCTGACCACCGATATCAAGATCAAGGGGAAGAAGCTGCGCACATCCCGCTTGACCAGAGCCTTGTTCGGCATTGAGGGCGAGCTCGCGCTCAAGAACCTGAAGCGCAACAGCAAGCGCTATCGGGCAACGGTCTTCTCGTTGTTCATCAGTATCGTACTGTTCGTCTCATTCTCGACCTTCATGACCTACGGTTTTGCGAGCAGCAACATGTATTACGGGAAGATGACCTTTGATATGGCCGTGCAGAAGTACGAGGGGCCGATAGAAGAACAGCTGGAGCTCTATGACGAGATCACCGCGCTTGACGGGGTAACGGATTATTCGGTAATCCGTCAAGTAATTGGTGTGGCTGAGAATCTGGACATAAGCCAGTTTGGCAGCTATATTGCTGAGGGCCTTAAGAAGCAGGATGAAGATTTCCTCAGCATTTATACTAACGATAAGGGCGAGTACCAGCTGCTTATATTCATAACCGCACTGCAAGAGAAGCAGTTTGACAGCTATGCCGCTTCGTTGGGGCTGGAAGCTGGTGACTACAAGAATCCGGAAGAACCGCAGGGAATTCTTATTAACTCCAATACCATTGACGGACCGAAGCTTGTCCAATATGAGCCGCTGCGGATCAATGCCGGAGAGAGACTGAAGCTGACCGAAAATGCATATACGGACTATAAGGACCCGGTCACCTTTGAAGTAGAGATCGGCTCCATTACAGACAGTTATCCGCTTGGAGTCGCAACCACTACGCCGAGTGCGGTTAATCTGATCGTATCGGAAGAGGTCTATGACCACCTGGCAGCTGCCATGCACCCCGAATCACAGGAGGAAGCTAACCGGGCGCAGCTGTTCATGAAGCTGGCTGACAGCGTTGACTATACGTCGTTAGAGACTCAAATTCAGACGATTAACCAGTCTTACTCCTCTGCATCTGATCTATCTGTCTTCAGCAGGGTTGGCGTACAGGAGCAGGTAGACCGGATGAAGACGATCGTCAGTATCTTCCTCTACGGCTTCGTCAGCTTGATTACATTGATCGGCGTTACGAATATCTTTAACACAATCAGTACGAATATTGCACTGCGGCGCCGGGAGTTCGCCATGCTCAAATCGGTGGGACTAACGCCTCAAGGCTTCAACAAAATCATGAATTATGAATCCATATTCTACGGTCTGAAGGCACTCGCCTACGGTCTGCCGGTCAGCATTCTGATCAGCTTATGGATGTACTCCAGCTTCAGCGGCGTCTTCGCCTTCGAATTCTTGCTGCCGTGGAGGGAGATTGGATACTGCGTGGCGGGCGTGTTTATCATCGTCTTCCTGACGATGATGTATGCGAGCCGCAAGCTGAAGAAGGAAAACATCATCGATGCGCTCAAGATAGAGAGCTAATAATGGACGTAACGCGGGGCAGAGACTACGGTCTTTGCCCCTTCTTCTTATGCCTGCTGTCGAAAAAACATTTCCCAGGTAATAAAATGCCGGCCAGCCCCTGTGCAAAATATTTGAAATAGACCTTCGTCAAGACGCTCAGGCACTACGATGAGATTGGACTGCTGAAGCCGGATTTATAAATTGAATGAGGGGCTTCCTTAAGTCGTTTATGACTTATGGGATTGTCCCTTATTTTTATTGCCAGTGGCATATGCTCCACTTCTTTCCTCTACCGCCTGCTGCGTGTGTGCCTCACCGCTTTCTCCTTGCTAAGACTCGCCCCTATAACCCCCATAATGACCATCGCCGCACCGATGTAGTGAAAGGCTTGAAGCGCCTCACCTAGGATAACGGCACCCGTAACGATAGTAATCATGGTGGACAGGTTATTGAACACGCTCATTCGGGTGGCAGCCATAATGGATAAGGCATAGTTCGACAGCAGTGAGGATACCAGGGAAGACATCACCCCAAGATACAGCACCGCCCCCAGATAGCCCGGGTGAGTAAAGGGCTCGACATACTGGTGAAGTGTGCCTTCCGCTATATGCCGGGCAGCGGCCATCAGGTTGAAGGCAATACATCCGATTAGGCTCATGTAGAAGGTCAGCTGCAGCAGCGCGTACCGTTGGGTCAGCCTTCTGGCTAGCACGGTGTAGGCCGCTGAAGACAGCGCGGACAGCAGAATTAATACGATACCGGTCAAGCTTGCCGCTTCGAACTGTACGCCCTTCAGAACGAAGATCGATACAATTCCGGCGACCGTCAGCAGGGTGAACAGCTTCTGAAGCCAGGTGGACCTCTCCTTCAGGAATACAGAGGCAAGCAGCATGGTGAAGACCGGGACGGTGGCATGAATAATACCAGCCTCCGATGAGGTAGTGAAAACAAGGCCAAAGGTTTGGAAAGTAAAGAACAAAAATGGGTAAAATAAGGCCAACGGCAGAATGGCCAAAATCTCCTTCCACCCAAGAACAGGCCGCTGACGGGCCGCAATCAGGGCAATAAAGGCGGCAGCCAAGGCAATGGTGAACCGGTGGGCAAGGGTATCTACCGGATGAGCGGCCTCAAGTGCCAGCTTAACAAACAGGAATGAGAAGCCAATTACGATGGCATAACTTACGGCTGCCGCATAGGCGCGGCTGTATGCTGCCGGTTTCTGGGACATGATGAACTCCTTGTTCGTGCTTCCGCATGCATGCAGGCTCGAAATCTTTTAATCGGCCGTTATCCTCATCATAATGGCCGGCCCGTCGTGATACAATGGGAAGAAACGCAATCTGTACCGGTACAGATTGCGGGGCGGGAGACAATAGGGATGCACAAATATATGCGGTTATACCAGGAGCTGGAGTCAGCCATACAAGGAGAAGCCGGATTTCCGGGAGGCAGGCTGCCGTCGGTACGTGTACTGGCCGGGCAGTACCGGTGCAGCAAGAGCACCGTGCTGGCGGCGCTGGCTGAGCTGGAGCGGCAGCACCTGATCTATGCTGTTCCCCGAAGCGGGTATTATGTGGTTCAGACGGCAGAACGGCAGGAAGAGAGCGGGAGCAGAAGGATTGATTTTGCAAGTTCGGCTCCTGATCCGGATGTATTCCCGTACCGGGACTTCCAGCACTGCATCAACATGGCCATCGACCGGTATAAGAAGGATCTGTTCATATACGGTACATCCAGGGGCTTGCCTTCGCTGATCACGCTGATGCGGAAGCGGCTGACAGACGCACAGGTGTTTACGCCAGAGCGCAGCATTGTCATGACATCAGGGGTACAGCAGGCGCTGGCCGTGCTGGCGATGATGCCGTTCCCCGGCGGCAGGGAGACGGTGCTGATTGAACAGCCAGGCTATCATCTGTTCATCGAGCATCTGCAGACGCACGGGATACCGGTCCGCGGCATCACACGGACCGCAGAAGGTGTGGATATGGACGAGCTGGAGCGGCTGTTTCGCAGCGGTACGATCAAGTTCTTCTATACCATGCCCCGCCTTCACAATCCGCTCGGCACCTCTTATACCAAGGAGCAGAAGAAGCGGGTCGTCGAGCTTGCCCTGAAGCATAATGTGTACCTGGTAGAGGATGATTACATGGCGGATCTGGATGAGGACCGGAAGGCGGACCCACTGTTTGCGTACGGTCATGGCGCGCAGATTGTTTATCTGAGGAGCTTCTCGAAGATAATATTCCCGGGACTGCGCGTAGGGGCGGCTGTTCTTCCGGATTCTCTGGTGGAGACGTTCTGCCGCTATAAGCGGACACTGGATATTGATACCTCCATGCTGTCGCAGGGAGCGCTGGAAATTTACTTCAAGAGCGGGATGTTCGAGCGGCACAGGCAGAAGATTAGTAATTCCTATGCGGAGCGGGCGAGGGAGCTTGCGGCCTGTCTGAAGCGGGAAGAAGGGCGCTGCATGGGTGCCATGACGGTCCCCAGGATGAAATATCCGTCCGTTCACATTCATGTGATGCTGGGCAAGGATATCCCGGTATCGCGTGTGCTGAGCCGGCTGCGGCAGCAATCGGTTCTTGTTGAAGGGATGGACATGCATTACTTGCAGGGGTTTCCCCAGGCGGCCATGATAAAGCTGAATGTAACGAATACCAATCTGTCGGATATTGATACGGGTATCAGATTACTCGGCGATGTACTTCTTAAGCGATAACAACAGATGATGATCCAAGCAGTATGACATTTGTCATACTTTGAGCCAGACGTTTATGACTTACTGTTTCGTGGGTACATTTTCTATAATGGTAATAGGAAAATGTAACGGACGTAAGAAGGCGATATGCTTGCGTCATCAAGAGGAGGAATGCAACGATGAGCCAATCCGGCATCAGAGAGTTAAAGAGCAACGTCGCACCCTATGAGCAAGCCAGCACCAAAGCCAGCATCTGGCAGATGATTAATACGATCGGGCCGCTGCTGCTGCTTTGGTATGGCGCATACCTTAGCTTATCCGTATCCTACTGGATCACCCTACCCTTAACTATACTTGCGGCGGGCTTCGTAGTCCGCACGTTTATTATCTTCCATGACTGCTGCCACCAGTCCTTCTTCAAGAGCCGCAAGGCGAATGATATCGTGGGCACCATTACGGGTGTTCTGACACATGTTCCTTATGCGCAGTGGAAGCACAGCCATTCCGTTCACCATGCTACGAGCAGCAATCTCGATAAGCGGGGGATCGGCGATATCTGGATGCTGACGGTTGATGAGTATGTCAAAATGCCACTGTTGCACAGACTGGGCTACCGCTTGTACCGGAACCCGCTGGTGATGTTCGGCCTGGGCCCTATATTCGTATTCCTGCTACAGTACCGGTTTAACCGCCGGGGGGCAAGACGCAAGGAGAGAATCAACACGTATATAACGAATGTATCCATCGTGGCGCTGTACGCGCTGCTGATCTGGGCGATTGGCTGGCAGTCTTTCCTGCTCGTCCAGGGTCCGATATTCTTCGTATCCGGTCTTCTCGGCATCTGGCTGTTCTATGTGCAGCACACGTTCGAGGAATCGTACTATGAGTATGAGGATGAGTGGAGCTATGTAAAAGCGGCTGTTGAAGGCAGCTCCTACTACAAGCTTCCGAAGCTGCTGCAGTGGTTAAGCGGCAATATCGGCTTCCATCATGTGCATCATCTAAGCCCTCGGGTGCCGAACTACAATCTCGAAAAGGCGCATGAAGCCACGCCTCCGCTGCAGAAGGCGACGACAATTACACTGGCAACGAGCCTGAAGTCACTTAAATTCAAGCTTTGGGATGAAGAAAACAAGAATTTTGTCACTTTCAAGGCTGTTAAGCCGCTGCTTCGCCGAGAGAGAGAGACGGGCAGATCGATCAGTATGAAGAAGCCAAGGCTTCAGGAGGATTAAGAGGACGGCCCGTGTTTGCTCACGGGCCGTCCTTCCGCTACAATTAGCCATAGATTAATGACGTTAAGAGTAAAGGATGAACAGCCATGCAGAAGTGGCATCATATTTTTCATAAAAGCACGGGATTAAGCCCTTATGTCTGGGTTGTATTCTTCATTTTGCCCTTCTACTTCATCTTTCGCTCTTCTTCCACACCAGAGATCGTAATCGGCATCGTGATGATTGCGGTCTTCTTTATTTGCTATGTGTTATCCTTTGTCACCCGCGGCTGGGTGATGTATTTCTGGACCAGTGTGCAAATTGCGATTTCCATCGCGATGACCCTGCTGTTCGGATATGTTTATTTCGCGCTGTTCCTCGCATTCTTCATCGGCAACATTCAGCACCGGGTCGGCTTCTTCGTGCTATACACCATTCACCTGGTAACCACGGTCATCACCATCAATCTTGGCTTTGTGACGCAGGACCCGCTCTATATCAAGCAGCTGCCCTTTGTCCTGATCAGTCTGATCGGGGTTATTTTGCTGCCGGTGACAACGTATAACCGCAACAAGCGGGATAAGCTGCAGGTTCAGCTGGAGGATGCGAACAAACGGATTTCTGAGCTCGTGAAGCTGGAGGAGCGTCAGCGCATCGCGCGGGATTTGCATGATACGCTTGGACAGAAGCTGTCGCTGATCGGACTGAAGAGTGATCTGGCCGGCAAGCTGATGACGAAGAATCCGGAGCAGGCGCTTCAGGAGATGGCCGACATCCGGCAGACTGCGCGCGGGGCACTCAAGGAGGTGCGGGAGATGGTCACCAAGATGCGAGGCACCCGGTTGGAGGATGAGCTGTTTCGGATCGAACAGATTCTGGACGCTGCGGAAATTGAATTTGTGCTTAAGGGTGATCCCAAGCAGCTGAATACGTCTCTGATGGCGGAGAATGTGATCAGCATGTCGATGAAGGAAGCTGTTACGAATGTCGTCAAGCACAGCGGGGCAACGGTCTGCACAGTGATCATTGAGCCTGCGGCGACCGAGCTGGTTGTGAAGGTTAGGGATGACGGCGTCGGGATGGAAGACCGGCCGAAGGATCGGGTTAGCACTGGCCTTCAGGGCATGCGGGAGAGGCTGGAATTCGTGAACGGCAGCCTGGATATTACGTCAGAGGACGGGACCACGCTGATTATGCGTGTACCCAGTGTGGTTCAACAGCCGGGCAAGGAGAAGGAGGCGGAAGCATGATACGGATCGTGATAGCGGAAGATCAGCGGCTGCTGCTTGGTGCTCTCGCCTCACTGCTGGATCTTGAGGAAGATATGCAGGTTGTAGGGAGAGCAGGCAACGGGGAGGAAGCGGTTAAGCTGGTCCGCGAGCATCAGCCGGATATCTGCGTTATGGATATTGAGATGCCCGTGAAGAGCGGGCTCGAGGCAGCGGAGGAGCTGAAGGGCGCCGGCTGTAAAATGATTATCCTGACGACGTTTGCGAGGTCGGGATATTTTGGCCGGGCGCTGAAAGCCGGCGTGAACGGCTACCTGCTGAAGGACAGCCCGAGCGAGGAGCTGGCGGATTCCATCCGGGCTGTCATGGCCGGTAAGCGGATCTATGCGCCGGAGCTTGTCGATGAAGCGTATGGCGAGGCCAATCCGCTGACGGACCGCGAGCAGGAGGTCCTTGAGTTGATGGCAGACGGCAGGAATACGAAGGAAATCGCCGGGGAGCTGCAGATCACCACTGGAACTGTACGCAATTATATATCGGTTATCCTCGACAAGCTTGGCGTCAGCAGCCGGATTGAAGCGATCCTTCGCTCGCGCGAGAAGGGCTGGATCAAATGAAGAACCTGCTGGTAACCGGATACCGTGCGCATGAGCTACAGATCTTTAACCAGAAGCATCCGGGCATTCCCTTCATCCGGAAGGCGATCCGGGACCGGCTGGTGCCGCTGATCGAGAATGGGCTCGAGTGGATGATTACTCCCGGCGGCTACGGGGTGGATCTGTGGGCCTGTGAGACAGGCATTGAGCTGAAGCAGGAGTATCCTCAGTTCAAAATATCCATTCTGGCTGCCTATGCGAAGCCGGAGGAGAAGTGGAAGGAAGAGCGCCAGGACTACTACCGGACGATCCTGAAGGGGATCGACTATTATGGCGAAGTCAGCAGCCAGCCTTACACCGGCGGGTGGCAGCTGAAGGCACGGGACGACATGCTGCTGCGCAAGACGGACGGCATGCTGCTGTTCTATGATGAGGATGCGGGCGAGGGCAGTCCGCGGTTCTACCGGGAGCGGGCGTTGAAGCGTCAGCAGCAGGACGGTTACCCGATCATCACCATCACAGCCGAGGATGTCCAGATGGTGGCGGATGAGGCTAATATGCGGTTTGAATGACCGAAATAATCGACAGACGATTGTCTCTGCAGCTTGACAGCGGCAATCGTTTTTTTTATGTGCGTAACCCGATTGATGCTTTCCCCGTCTCTATAAGAGAAGGGGGGATGGGATTGATGGGGAATCTGCGGAGCAGGAAATCCATCATCGTTATGCTGTTGAGCATCCTTGCAGTATGCGGCCTGGTATACCTGTGGAATGTGCTGTTTGTTACAACGGCGGAGTATTACAAGGACGAAGACAGGCCGCTGAACAGCCGGGGGGAACGGCTTGCTGCGGTCATGGAGCTGGATTTAAACACCTTGGACGAAATCGCCTGGATTCACGGTGTCTTTAACGACCGGTTAGGGTATGGCAGATGGGTCAAATTCACTGGTAAGGACAGAGCCCCTTATTGGGAGGAGATCAAGTCGACGGGATTGCTCAATCCTGAAAAATACGACCAACTCGCTCAGCGGCTGGCCGATCTGAAGGGTGCTGAGACTGACATGGCCAGGTTGAGGGAGCTAGCGCTTATAGCGGACGGCAAGCAGGATGTCGATGCGCTGAAATATATGCACCGGATCGTTCATGATCTGGATTACTGGGTGTGTGCCGACGAGGGCCGGGAGGACTTCTGGGGGGCGACTGAATCGTTCAATAGCGGGGAGCAGTACAAGAATGGCGTACGGCAAATTGCGCGATACATAGAGGAAAACGCAAGAAATTAGTTTTGGCTGCAGTAACGGTTAAAGGATGTGGAAGAAGAGCTTCGTTTAGTTCGGGACTTGCAGAATTTATAATTTTGACACAGGATTTCCCGGGTTCAAGATATCCCACTTATAAACTTGAGGTATAATTATTTCCCAGGAAAATTTGCATTTACATATATCTCTTCGTTACATTACAATAAAGTCTTATGGCATCCGTAGACCACTTGAGGAGATTACTATGTTAGAAGATCTGTTCGTACATCTGTGTATCATGATTTCATTCATGTTTATCGTTGGAGCAATATTTAAAAATAAACAGGTCCCCGGTAACACTCAGTTAGAGATAATTTTAGGTTTAACCGCCGGCGTATTGGGTTCTGTTCTTATCTTCTTTGGGATCGAGCTTAACCACGGTATCCGGCTGGACTTACGCTATATGGCCTTAATCCTGTCCGTACTGCACGGGGGGATCCTCACGATGTCTATTACAGGGGCTGTGTTAATTCTAACACGGTTAGCGTTTTTCCCATTTGCGACCTCCTCCATTGTCGGTGTATTAATTATTGCTGCTTCCGTGATTGCCTATGTCATTATTAAACGTTCTAACCAATCTGATCTCAAGAAGTGGGTGTGGATGAACGTCTTTGGCTTCCTTCTCAATGTGATTCCTCTGCGGCTTTACATTGAGGGTTACGACCTTCTGGAAATCGTAATTGGCTACGGCTTAGTTACCGTGTCTGCCGGCATCCTGGTCTATATTGCCTCCAATTACATTGCGGAGTCGAATCGTAATCATATGTTGATGAAGGAGCAGCTGGAGCGTGACTTTCTTACAGGATTGAGCAACCGCCGGCATTTTCACACGATGTTTCAAGGCTACCTGGAAAAAGCGGTTCGGAACAACCAGCCGCTCAGCTTCCTGATGATTGACATTGATCATTTTAAGTCTATTAACGATACGTATGGCCACCCTGTAGGGGATGCTGTACTGCAGCGGCTGGGGAAGTTTCTTATGGAGTCCTCACGGAATGAGGATCTGGTTTCCAGAATGGGCGGGGAAGAATTCTCAGCCCTGCTGTGGAATACTTCATACGAGCAAGCCACTGCCATAGCTGAGCGATGGAGAAGCCAGATTACCCATATCAGCATGCGCATGCCTTCCGGCAAAAACATCACCATAACCGTGTCGATAGGCGTCTCGTCCTTTCCGCCCCATAAGGAAGCCGTGACGCTGCTGGAAGAAGCAGATAAGGCGTTATACCGGGCGAAGCAGCAGGGCAGGAACAGGGTTTGTTAGAGTCTATTGATGTATGGGTTGGTGCCTGGTTTTCTTCGCTGGGTAGAGGTAAGTAAGCGGAAACCATAATACATGAGCCTTGGTATAACAGCGGCCGATCAGGACTATTTTACAGCCTGGTCGGCCGCTGTTTTTGTTGTCTCTAATTGTGGTGTCGTAATACTTTCGCCATGTTCGCGGGGCTGAATCTGCATTAAGATCAATCTTGCATGAGAAATGCCGGGCCGTCATCCGGGTAGCGCAGACTTCCTAAGGTCTCGCAGTGCGGCGCACGATGTGCGTTCGTATGCTGGAGCGGCCGCAGATAATCGGGGTTCGATTCCCCAAATCGTATGGGACGATTCTTTGGTAGAGCTGTCCGGTGCTAACCGGACCCAACAACAACTAACGGCTTGATACCGGATGCCTCAGTGGCTTGTATATGCACACTGGAGCGGCGCCGAGCAATCCGTGGATACCGCTTTGGGCATATGCGGGGTATACGGCTGTCCAAGATCCGGATACCGGCCAACCTGTATGCAGGGTGTGGACGTGATCCGGGGAGAAGCAGCAGACGGGACCCGCTGTTCCTGAAGCTCAAACAGGATTCCGCAGCCGCTGAATCTCTTCAACGCGGTTGAAGCAAAGATTCTTCATCCAGGAGAATTCCGGTTCAGGCAACGCAGATTGTAGCAGCTATAACGGCTGCTTAAGGAGGATACATAGATGTTTAACAAAGTGACGATTCGTGATGGCGAGCGCGGGCTATTGTTCAGAAGAGGAAGCTATTATAAGCTGCTCGGACCAGGTATTTACAGGCTGATGCCTTTTGCGGAGGAGACGGTGGCCGTGCTGGATATTACGCAGCCGTTCGCGGTTGAGAACATGGACCTGCGCCTGTTTCTACAGAATGCAGACCTGCTCGAATTACTGGATGTAGTACAGGTGGCCGACTATGAGCTGGCGCTCCATTATGAGAACGGCGCGTTCGCAGGCATGCTGCGTGCCGGGACCCATGCCTTCTGGAAGCTGATCTGCGAGCACCGTTTCGACCGGGTGGATATCCGTGACCCGAAGGTTCCGGAGTATGTAGACCGGGCTGTATTGCCCAGGCTGGCCAGCTGGATGCAGGTGTTTCATGTTGCAAGTCATGAGACGGGCGTCCTCTACTATAACCATGTTATGCAGGCTGAGCTTGCCCCCGGGTCCTACTACTTCTGGAAAGGGCCAACTTCTGTGGCGGTCAAGACGATTGACCTGCGCAGGCAGCAGCTTGACATGATCGGACAGGAGATTATGACCGAGGATAAGGTGGCGCTGCGTCTGAACTTTGTCAGCCAATACCGGATTACTGACCCGCTGCGTTCCCTGGAAACCAAGTCGCTGGACGATCAGCTCTATATTCAGCTGCAGCTGGTTCTGCGCGAATATGTGGGAACGCTGAAGCTGGATGACCTGCTGCGGATGAAACAGGAGGTGGCCGGATTCGTGCTGGCGCGCATGCAGGAGCAGGGGAAGCAGTACGGGGTGGAGTTTCTGTCCGCGGGTGTGAAGGACATTGTGCTGCCGGGCGAGGTTAGGGACATATTGAATACAGTTCTTCTGGCCGAAAAGAAGGCGCAGGCAACCATTATCACCCGGCGGGAGGAGACGGCATCCACACGGAGCCTTCTGAATACGGCCAAGCTGATGGATGACAATCAGACGTTGTACCGCCTGAAGGAGCTGGAGTTTCTGGAGAAAATATGTGAGAAAATCGGGCATATATCGCTCTCTGGCGGGGGTAATCTGCTGGAACAGCTGAACTCGCTGCTTGCTGCTGGTACAGCGGACCGGCAGAAGGGATAGCATGACAGCAGGAAACGTTCATCCGGTTGCGCTGCGGCGCTTGCCGATGGACGTTTTTTTTATATCAACAACCCGCTATATAACGCGTCCTTAGCACTATGCTGGACTTTGGTCGGGAAGAGTGCTGGCCTTTGGTTAGAAGACAGATCGAGCACGAGTGATACAATATGCAGCATAGAATGTTAGCCGCTGAGACGGCAGGGGAGTGACGGATTATGAAGGGCAAACGTAAGAGACGCGTGTGGAGATGGCTGGGTATATTGACTGGTACCGTAATTGCGGTATTGGCGGGAGCCACGTTTTATTTTGTAGATTGGTCTAATCCCAAGGACTTGAATGATTACATGGCGGCGAAGCTGGATAAAGCTAACATACCAGGAATGGCTGCCGTCATCATCAAGGATAACCGCATTGAGAGAACGCTGCATTATGGATACGCGGATAAGGAGGCGGGCATCAAGGTAGATGAGAATACGATTTTCCAGATTGCATCGGTATCTAAGACTGTAACGGCGGCGGCAGTCATGAAGCTGGAGGAACAGGGAGTCATGAAGCTGGATGACGCCATTAATACCTATCTGCCGGAACCTATTGTGCATCCGGATTACCCGGATACGCCGATTACCTTCCGCATGCTGCTGAGTCACACCTCAGGTATTGAGGACAACCAGGACGTTTATGAGGGGCTCTACACCATTCATGAAGGCGGCGGCGATTCTCCGGTTACGCTTGAAGAGCTGGTGCGTGAATATTTCCGGCAGGACGGCAAGTGGTACGATGCCAAGCAGAATTTTACACCCGAGAAGCCGGGAACGGCGTTTGCTTACAGCAATATCGGTTATGGTCTGCTTGGTTATCTGGTGGAGCAGCTTGCTGGCATGAGCTTTGACCAGTTTACCCGGGAGCAGATTTTTGAGCCGCTTGGGATGGAGGACACCTACTGGTTCCACTCCCAGATGGAGACCGGCAGGCTCGCCATTCCCTATGATGATGGCAAGCCGCTTCCCCCGTATTCCTTCGCCACTTACCCGGATGGCGCCTTGAAGACGACACCGGAGGATTATGCGAAGTTTATGATCAGCATGATGCCAAAGGAAGGCGCAGGCGAAGCAGCTTTGCTGCAGCAGAACACGATTAGGCAAATGCTGGAGCCTACAGCCCATGATGGTAAACAGGCGATGGGGTGGAGCTACTCCGTCCTTGAGGAGCTTAGGCTGGGGGATTTAAACAATGGCCGCCTCGTCGGGCATGGCGGTTCTGATCCGGGTGTATTCACTTTGGTTCTGTTTGACCCTGCTGAACATAATGGAATGATTATTTTTATGAATCAGAATGTTAAGCTTCAGCCTCGTGTGCTGAATGTGTATATGGCGGTAAAACGGCTTGTCAGCGAGGCTTTTCCATCCTCCTGATCAAGATATGATGTAGGGATTATTCCGTTTATGTGACAATTTTGTTACATTGGAAGCGGATACAATAGGGGTGCACCCGGTATCCGCGGAGGCTGAGGAGCGGCCGCATGCTTCAGCTATCCAGCCATCATAACGGAAAAGGATGTGTATTGATGAAACGCTTCGTATCTCTGGCATTGTTCGCCGCTATGGTCATGTCTGTAGCTCCAACCCAGCAGGCTCACGCTGCAACTGTCGTTAACAGCACCATTGTTGTGCCCGCAGGTACGGTTTATGACGGGAGAGGCCAGACCTTTGTTGCTAACCCGAGCACCCTCGGAGACGGCAGCCAGGCAGAAGGCCAGAAGCCGATCTTCCGCCTGGAAGCGGGCGCTACTCTGCAGAACCTGACGATCGGCGCACCTGGCGCCGATGGCGTTCACTGCTACGGCAGCTGTAACGTGACTAACGTCACCTGGTCGGATGTGGGTGAGGATGCGCTGACGCTGAAGAAGGCCGGTACGGTGAACATCACGGGCGGTGCCGCATACAAGGCTTATGATAAGGTGTTCCAGATGAATGCCGAGGGCACGATTAACATTCGTAACTTTAGAGCCGATGATATCGGAAAGCTTGTACGCCAGAACGGCGGCACATCCTACAAGGTCGTCATGACGGTTGACAGCTCGAATATTTCGAACGTTAAGGATTCGATTCTGCGTACGGACAGCAGCCAATCCACTGGACGGATCACGAATACGCGCTATTCCAAGGTTCCGGCATTGTTCAAGGGCTTTGCATCGGGCAATACCAGCCAATCCGGGAATACGCAGTATTAAGCCTTTAGCAGCCAGCCTTTCCGGCAACAGATTACTATAACAGCAGCCCCGGACCACGGTTAGTGGTCTGGGGCTTTTGCCATGCGGGTATGCTTCCAGAAACAAGGATAACAAATAGGTTATTCGGTTAATGAATTGGTTATTCCAATTATGGAATTAATATGCTAGGATGGTTAATAGATACTAGATCTGGATGCATACAGATCTGGTTATTCAAGAGGCAGGGATAGCGGCCGTACATACCCGGACTCCTATTATATTAAGTAAAGGTGTGTGAATAATGAAACGTTTTGTATCGCTAGTATTGTTTGCTGCTCTGGTTGTAACGGCGGCTCCGGTAAAGCAGGCTCATGCTGCCACGGTTGTCAATTCCACGATCGTTGTACCCAAAGGTCAAGTGTATGATGGCAAAGGCCAAACCTTCACAGCTAATCCTAAGACACTTGGAGACGGCAGCCAAGCCGAAGGGCAAAAGCCGGTCTTCCGTCTTGAAGCTGGCGCAACGCTGAAGAATGTCATTATTGGCACTCCAGCAGCCGACGGCGTTCACTGTTATGGCAGCTGCAATATTGTAAATGTAACCTGGTTGGATGTAGGTGAGGATGCTCTTACCCTGAAGAAGTCCGGCACGGTAAATATTACGGGTGGCGCAGCCTACAAGGCCTACGATAAAGTGTTTCAGATTAACGCAGCCGGCACTATTAATATTAAGAACTTCCGTGCCGATGATATCGGCAAGCTGGTACGCCAGCTTGGCGGCTCCACTTTCAAGGTTGTGATGACCGTCGACAGCAGTAATATTTCGAATGTTAAGGATGCGATTCTTCGCACAGACGGCAAGGACTCAACCGGTAAAATTACCAACACCCGCTACTCGAACGTGAAGAACCTGTTTAAGGGCTTTGCATCCGGCAAGACCAGCCAGTCCGGCAACACCAGATACTAATTAACAGCTGGCATGCTAATATACCGATAACGAAGAGGAATCCCTGCTCCTGACAACCGGCAACGGTTGAGGAGCAGGGATTGTTTTTTAGTATAATTTTAATTTACAGCGGCAGTGAGGTCATTTATTGTAATCCATGTAGTTTCACATATCCGAGTTTATAGCATAAGGAGTGACTGCAGAGATGGTGAACCACCAGGAGAGAGAAATTGTGGAATACCCTTCGACGGGTAAGCTGCTGAAGCTGCTGCTTGCATCACTAGTATTTGTAGCGCTGGGAGCCGTGTTCATTGTTGTCGGTACATCAGAGGAGGACCGCTCGCTCGGCATGACATTGGCGGGTATCGTTACAGTGGCCTTCTTTGGTGCCTGCCTGTTGTATTTTGTATACCGGCTCATTAACCGCAAACCTTCACTAATTATTAACGATGAGGGAATTGAGGACAATTCCTCCTACACAGGCGGCGGCAAGATCAGGTGGGAAGAGATCCGGGAGATCATGCTGTATGAGATGATGGGGCAGAAATTCATTGGGCTTAAGCTGTATGATGAGGCTGCGTATCTAAAGAGACAGAGCGGCTTCAAGAAATGGCTGATGAAGGTTAACAGCGGCATGGTACAGGCACCTGTTAATGTTCCGCAAAATGGTGTGAAGATGAAGCTAGATGCGCTGCACGATATGATGAGTGCGAAGCTGGAGCAGGCAGCGGCCCGTTCACGGGACTGTCTGGAGTAATGAAGTCCCGCAGGGGATACCGTCTATCAGTGGATAAAAAGGCTGTCAGGATATATGGGGGAGAGCCCCACACATCCTTGGCAGCCTTTTTGGTGGCAGGAGATTACACGCTCTGCTCCGTGTGCTCTTCGGCATTCAGTCCGCTGATGCCGTAACGGGCGAGCGCTTTGGCAGCCGTCTCCCGCATGCGGGCCTGCAGGTGAGCGTTCTCCGCTGCCCTAACCCGTTTCCCGAGGAAGCGGATCTTGAGCAGCACGTATTCACTCTCATCGGCAAGGTAGCTTAACCGAATCCGGTAAGTATCGCTTGATTCTTGATAGGTGACGGACTTATCAAAGCACGAGAACGCGTAGAGAATCCTTGACAGCTCGTTATTGAATTCCGGAATAACCTCTATGACGGCATGCCGTATACGCGAATCCAGCAGCTTGCGGACCGTCGCTGCGTATGCTTCTGCCTTGTCAGGCGCAAGGGAATTGCCAGATACGGATACGATATTGTCCAGCTTGGTCGCCATGAACGAACGGGGACGGAACCGGTACCATAGCAGGTACCACTCCCGCTTCACCATAGAATACTCCAGCTTATAGGGATAGCCGCAGTGCTCCTCATGCAGGGAACCGTCCTTAATCCGGTAGCTGATCCGGATGCCCTGGTCACTTCGAATCAGGCTCCGCAGCCGGCGGATCAGGGGGTGATAGACCTGCTTCTCTGCGCTGCCCGCCTTCTCTATCAGCATGCCGGCCAGCTGGGGGGCCTCCGAATCACTCAGAAGCTGACGAAGCTTCTCCAGGGTTCCTGGCGTGAAGGCATCGGCTGCCGCAGGATGCTGAAGCATCGTCTTCAGCCAGCTCCGCTCATGGGTGGTAACCGGTACGACACCGCTCTCCTGGAGGCGCGCCAGAATGCCGTAGTTAGTAATCTTCTCGAACAGGCTCATAACCGTGCTGCATCTCCTTCCATTCCTCAATAAACTCACGCCTCAGCTGGGCTGGTTCAAGCACCTCACAGCTGGAGCCGAAGCTGCGAAGCCAGGGCTTAATTTCATAATGGCCGTTCACCGTGATCTCATACAGGAAGGAGTCCTCCCGATCCTCCGTAATCGTCCCCCATTGTCCCTGCTGCTGCACTCTCTCCTTCACGAAGTTTGGCTGGTTAGGCGCTACTTCCGGATTATAAAATCTGGCTTTCACCCTTACGGGCCTGCCGGTATCCACCAGCCAGCTATTGGCGGTTGCAGCCTCCAGCTCGGCGAGATGCCTGCTGAACCGCTCTTCCTCCACCGGCTCCCCGAGTACTAGATCGGTCAGACCCTCCATACGGAAAATCATAATGCCCTGCCTGGTATTATGGCCCAGCAGATACCATCTGCCGTATTGATGGTCATACACGACACGCAGAGGGAGAATGCGTTCGGACACGCCCTTGGCTTTGCGTTCGAAGAGAGGGTTCGTGTTGCGGGAGGCATAGCTCCGGCGGGACTTGGGGGAGAAGTAGATGAAGCTTACCATTCTCCGGTCCGCAATGGCCTCGAACAGCGGATACAGATGCGCTTCATCGAGGATACGCGAGTGGTAGTGATATTTATAGAGAAAGGGCTCAGTCGCATCGCGTCCGGTCTGATGCTGCTTCAGAACGCTCTTCAAGCTGTCACGGAGCAGGTAGCCCTGTACCGAAGGCAGCTGTGTATTGGCCATGCAATCCACATAATCGTAGAGCTCCTGCAGCTCATCGGCGGACAGCTCCCGGATCAGGTCATCATGCAGCTGGTAACGGGCAGGACGGCCGCTGTTTATTTTACGGATGACGCCGGTTTCTTCCAGGTACTTCAAGTCTGAACGAATCGTCTTCTCGTCAGGCAGTGCCGCGTCGGCAGCAAGTCTGCTGCAGCAGCTGTCGAGCAGCTCCGCCGCCGTCATGGCTTTTCCGTGCAGCTCACCCAGCAGCAGGGACAGACGGTCAATCTCGGTTTCCTTCAGCGATTTGGCCCGGAACAGGAACATCAGCAGGGGATCGCTGGTTTCATAGCGGTTATAACGGAGCATGTCGCCAAGCTCCATGTCCTGGTCTGCGTCCGCTGCCCGGGCTGCCGACTCATGCACAGAGGATGCGATATCCTTCAGCTTGCGAAGTGTCTTGTCGAAGGTATGTACAGATATGCCGAGCCGTTCGGCGAATTGCTGCCGGCTGTATGCACCGGTGGTCAGCACCAGCATACGCAGGAATTGAATCTCTTTATCGAAGCTTTCTTTAGCCATTTACAGGTTCGCACGCCCTTTAACGGTAATAAAAGGTTATTGACTATAGTGTAGCATGAAACGCAGCGCTGTGGGCGGACCGGGTTATGTCTGACCGGCTCGGGCAACAATGCAGGATAGGACGACTGAGAGTGAACGGCTGAACAGATCAATAGCGGGGTTGTAATACTTTTACCGTGTTCAGCAGCCATGCAATGAGCGAAGATAGAAGAGCCGCTGAAGCAATAGGGCCGCAACTAATCTATACAGATAGGTATCGGCAGCAGGGATGGCCTGCTGAAGGAGGAGAGTCAATATGACGCAAGCAGATAAGCCGGGAAGCTATCACGCGGTTATCCGCCAAGAGCTCAGAAGAATTGAGAAAGAGGAGCGGGTGCGCATCCTGTATGCCTGCGAATCGGGCAGCCGGGCGTGGGGCTTCCCTTCGCAGGACAGCGATTACGATGTGCGCTTCTTGTACATCCGGCCAGTGGAATGGTACCTTTCCATCTTCGATAAGCGGGATGTCATCGAGAAGCCGGTCAGCGGCATGCTGGACATTAACGGCTGGGACCTGCGCAAGGCGCTGAATTTGTTCCGCAAATCCAATCCGCCGCTGCTTGAGTGGCTGCAGTCACCCATTATCTACGAAGAGAGCTTCCGGACAGCCGGTCTAATAAGGGCAATATCTCCGCTAACATTCTCGCCGAAATCCTGCATGTACCATTACCTGCACATGGCAAGAGGGAACTTCCGGGACTATCTACAGGGTGAACGCGTGAGAGTGAAGAAGTATTTTTATGTAATAAGGCCGCTGCTGGCCTGCTGCTGGATTGAGCAGTTTAATGATATGCCGCCGATGTCCTTCGATGCTCTGGTGGAGCGGCTGATTCCGGAAGGGAGCGGGCTAAGGCTTGAAATCGATGCGCTTCTTGCGCGCAAGAAGGCGGGTGAAGAGCTCGATGACGGGCCAAGGCTGCCGCATATCCATCAATTTATCGAGGAGAGAATCCAGCATTTTGATCAGGTGGCAGCGCAGCTTCCAGCAGGGCAATCTGTACAGGATGAACAGCTGAATGAGCTGTTCCGGGAGACGCTTAAGGAAGTGTGGAAGTAAGCACGCTACTATATTCCGCCAAGCAAGGGAAATACCCCTTGCTTTTCCTTTTGTCACAGTGTACTATGTGTCTAGAACACTAAGTCAACCATACGATGGAGAAGGGAGATATCCATGACGCATTCGTTTCAGCACTCACAGCCCATATACACCCAGATCATGGATATATTCTACCAGCGTATATGCAGAGGAGAGCTCGGGCCCGGCGACAAGCTGCCTTCCGTACGGGACGCGGCGGTCGAGGTCGGCGTTAACCCGAACACGATACAACGCTCCTATATGGAGATGGAGAGGCAGGGAGTAGTGGAGACGAGAAGAGGACAGGGGACCTTCGTGACAACGGATATTGAGCTGCTGGAGCGTCTTCGCCAAGAGCTTGCCCGGAATCAGATATCCCTCTTCCTCGAGAGTATGAAGCAGCTCGGCTACTCCCCGCACGATATTATGAGCATGATTGGCATCAGCATGCAGGCGAAGGAGGATACCAAATCTTGAGCTTAATCACATTTGAGCAGGTCCGTTATAAGAAGGTGCTCCACGATTTGAGTTTCTCTGTGCCGCATGCCGGCATTATCGGATTGATTGGAGCGAACGGCAGCGGTAAGTCTACCCTGCTGCATCTGACAGCTGGTCTGATCCGTCCGGCGCAGGGGCGTATCTATATGAACGGGGAGCAGGTAGGACGGCAGACGAGAGAGAAGGTTGCCTTCTCGCCGGAACGTGAATGGCTGTACCCGTTCTTCAGCGTCCGGCAGTCTCTGCAGCTGGCCGCGCAGCTGTATTCCGACTTTCAGCTTGAGAAGGCGAAAGCGCTGACGAGCCGCTTTAATCTGGATGCGGATAAGGAAGTCAGGCATCTGTCCAAGGGCAACAGGGCGAGGCTGCAGGCCATTCTGACATTGAGCCGGGCGGCGCCTCTGCTGATAATGGATGAGCCGCTGTCCGGGCTCGACCCGGTCACAAGGGAGCATCTGCTGGACATGATGGCGGAGCACACGGAGCTTGAGAAGCAGTCCATTATTGTATCCACTCACGAAGTGGCGGAGATTGAGCTGTACCTGGATCATCTGCTCTTCATGCAGGATGGAAGAATGCTCGTATCGGCGAATGTAGAGGACCTCCGCGAGACAAGAGGCATGAGTGTACTGGATGTTATGAGGGAGGCACTGCTGTGAAAGCTTACCGGTCTTTATTACACAAGGATATACGCCAATCCCGATTTGCCTTCTTCCTGTCCTTCTCCATGATGATGTTCCTGCAGCTGGGCTGCTTCGTACTCGCGCACGGTGTAGAGCCGGGCCTTGCAACCGTTTTGTCGATCTTTGATACTTATCTGAGCGCTTTCCTGATGCCAGTGCTGTTCCTGCAGCTGCTGCAGGCAGAGTGGAAGAGTCATACCGTTTACTACTGGGTGAATTCACCTAATTCCGGTTATCCGGTCCTGCTGGCGAAGCTGACTGCCGCAGCCGCGCAGACGGTGCTCATCATGGCGGCATGCTCGGCAGCGACGCTTGGCATCTACACCTATGAAGCACATGTTATCGACGGGCTTTCAGGCATTTCGCAATCCATGAAGCCGCTGCTCGCGCAGGCTTTCCGGATGGATGCTGTCCTGCTGTTGTATGCAGTAATGTTTAGTCTGGGGCTCGGATTCGTCTTCCTGGCCGGAAAATCGGTGCGTTATGGCTCCTTGCCGGCATTCGCAGTCCTGTGTGCCGTCCTTGCGGTTAGCATCGGCTCCATGCTCGGAGGCTGGTTTGAATGGCTGCCATTCCGGCTGCCGCTCGGAATCAGCCTGGCGAACGAAAGTCTGGCAGTGGAGTATGCCACTTATTCACTCGGAGGAATCATCCTCCTGCTGATCCTCACATCTGCCCTGCTGCTTGTGAACAATTGGCTGCTCAAGGAAAAAGTGCAAGTCACGAACTGAATGGCTGGACGGCCGGTTGACCATCGCCGGCGGTCCGGGCAAACCTTCATGGTCCTACACACGTAATGATTACTTCCACATCAGTCCCGCACAGTGCTGCTGCCTGTATTCCCTGGAAGCGCAGCATACCCGAACGAACGACCACACCATCGATTAATCATACATACCCGCAGCTTTTGAATAATTCAGCAGACCCTAACCTAACGTTACAGACCCCTTACCCGAACGGTATACAGCACTCGAGCGCAGCATCCGAAACTGTGTATGCTGCGATATTTCATCAGGCAATACGAATCATTTGCACGCATAGATGCTTCTGTGAGCTTCACGGTTCTACGGAGCCGTTTACTTTGGAGAGGAGAATGATAGGAAGATGGAGCTGGCAATCAATCAGGTGAGCAAGCAGTATAAGGGCAACTTCTGGGCATTGAAGGACTTCAATTTGCATTTGAAGCCCGGTGTGTTGGGACTGTTGGGGGAGAACGGGGCCGGTAAGTCAACGCTGATGCGCATTATATCCACGATCACGGACCCGACGAGCGGTACCGTTAAGTGGAATGGCGAAGATATCTCCAAGAAGCCTAATGAGCTGCGCAGAGTTCTCGGATATCTCCCGCAGGATTTCGGTGTTTATCCTAATCTGAACGCGGTGGAGTTCCTGGAATATATTGCGGCTATAAAAGGAATCAGCAAGCGGACGGCTAAGAAGCGGATAGATGAGCTTCTGCAGCTCGTCAATCTGACCCATGCCCGCAAGCGGGCAATCGGAGGCTTCTCCGGCGGGATGCGTCAGCGCGTCGGTATCGCACAGGCACTGCTCAACGACCCGCAGATCCTGATCGTCGATGAGCCTACGGTTGGTCTGGACCCGATCGAACGCGTCCGCTTCCGGAACCTGTTGTCCGATCTGTCGGGTGAGCGGATTATCATTTTCTCCACCCATATCGTCTCGGATGTGGAAGCGACAGCCGGCAGCATTGCAATCATATCAAAGGGCAAGCTGATGCATCATTCCGACCCCGATGCCCTATTGCAGACGGTGGAGGGCAAGGTGTGGGAGGTAATCGTCTCCGACCAGGATGTGCAGGCGATGCGCAAGCAGTGGATCATAAGCGGCACCATCCGCAGCAGCAAGGGGATGCAGGTCAGAATCGTGTCAGACACGAAGCCCGCTGCGGACGCAAGGCTGATCACACCCGCTATGGAGGACGCATACCTATACTGTATTTCCGACAGCCGGGGAGGAAGCCGGAATGACTAGCTTTCGCTCCCTTTACCACATCGTCCGGGCGGACTTTTATGAACGGGCACGCAGCTACGGGTTTCTGGTTACTATTGTTCTGACTATTCTGGCGGCCTACTTCTTTGTGCCGTTCACAGATGCTAAGTACGGCGTCGTCATGATCAACGAGCATCGTGGAGTGTACAACTCTGCCTGGATCGGCGCTACGGTCGTCATGTCGACGGTAACAATTCTCAGCCTGATTGGCTTCGCGCTGGTGAAGAACGCCATTGACCGCGACCGGATGACGCGGGTGGGGCAGATTATCGCCACAACCCCGATCAGCAAGTTCGGCTACCTGTTCGGCAAGTTTGTGAGCAACTTTATCGTACTGGCCATCATCGTGCTCATCGCATTCCTGGTATCGATCGCCATGCAGCTGATCCGCAACGAGGACACGGTGATCCAGCTGATGGATCTGCTGCTGCCATTCGTTCTGGTCGCTCTTCCGGTCATGGCGCTAGTGGCGGCGCTGGCCGTATTGTTCGAGTCGACACGCATTCTCAGCGGCGGTGCGGGTATTATTATTTACTTCTTCCTCTGGTCTCAGGTCTTCCTGAACTATGGCGTTACTGTACAGCTTGGCAATCTGGCCCTCAGCAGTCCCATGGGACTGGAGGTATTCTATGACAGCATGATCGATACCTTCCGTGAGCAGAAGAATGTTACAGGCCCTGTGGAACGGGCAGACGGTATTATTGAGCTGGACCGCCCGCTGGAAACCTTCGTCTGGGGCGGCGTGGACTGGACAGGGGAAATTGTAGCCGGCCGTCTGGCCTGGGTTGTAATCGCACTAGCCGTTGTGCTGCTGGCGGCACTGGTATTCAGAGGCTTTGACAAGGTGATGACCAAGGAATCGTTCGATCTCTTTAGTATCTTCAAAAGGAAGAAGAAGGGCGGCAAGGATGAAGGGTGGGAATCTAGCGGCGGCTTGTCAGCCAAGGCCCTGTCCGGCATATCGCTGCAGTTCAGCTTCTTCAACCTGCTGCGATATGAGCTTTGGCTCATGCTGAAAGGGCAGAAGTGGTGGTGGTATCTGGTTGCAATTCTGTTCATTGCAGGCGACCTGCTGCTGCCGCTGGAGATGGTCAGAAGCATGCTCGGCCCGCTTACCTGGGTATGGCCGATTCTGATCTGGTCCTCTATGGGCGTCAGAGAGCTCCGCTTCAATACACGCGATATCGTATTTTCCAGCATGCACCCGCTTGAGCGTCAAATCCCTGCGACCTGGTTTGCAGGTTTCATCATTGCGCTCCTGACGGGAATCGGATTTGGTCTGAAACTGCTGCTTGAAGGCGATTTGGGCGGATTGTTCGCCTGGTTCGTAGGGGCCATGTTCATCCCTTCACTTGCCTTGGCTTTAGGTATATGGACGCGCACGAATAAAACCTTTGAAGTGGTACTGCTGGTCATGATGTTCGTAGGTGTAATGAACCAGCTGCAAGTGTTCGACTTTATGGGAAGTATGGCTTCATCGCCCGAGAAGGGCTTGCCGTTCATCTATTTAATCGTCACAGCGGTGCTGCTGGCGGCGGCGGTAATGGGAAGGCGCAATCAATTACAGCGTTAAGGCTGCCGAGCGATATGCCGTTTCCCCGGAAAAGGAGATCCATCATCAAATCTGTAACAGATGTCGTTTGGTGAAAAAGCGGAAGCCGGTATCGGACATGAGTCATGTCTGGTACCGGCTTCTTCTGTTATTTTGTCATTTTTAGAAGTAGAAGAAGATCTTTGGAAAATAAGACCGGAAGACTATCCCCTTCAATTGAGATATCCGATATATTTTTACAAGTATGATGATTAGTAATTGAAAAAAATTAATGAAAAAACAACATGTAATTTATTTTTTATTAATATTTTTCTTTATTAATTATTAATACAATAAGTCAGTTGTTTTAACAAAACTGTGAAAAGATTATTACATAACCTCATAACAACCCCATAACAACATCAGAGTATGCACAGCAGGAATCTGTCCGATTCTATTACGAACATAGATCCGATGCTGTTTTTTTTGTTGCGTCGGCTCTCACATACTGTTTCTTTTTGGAGGAGGAACCGGCGGTGGAAGCGGCAGTTGAGAATCAATTGTTTGAGCTTACGCATGCTCAAAAGCGAATCTGGTATATGGAGCAAATATACAGTGGACATGCTTTTCACAATTTATCCTTCCTGGTTCGATTCCAAGGGTTGATTCAGGAGCAGGCCCTTGAGCAGGCCATCAATCATTTTGTCCGTCAGCATGCCGCAATTAGGTACAGAATGGTTGAGCATCAGGGTGATGTGCGCCAATACGAAGAACCCTTTCAGCCGTTCCCGGTCGACCGTTTGGATTTGAGCCGCACCTTGAACCCCGCCGACGAATTTGTGCTGTGGGCCGAGCAGGAGGCATCCCGCCCGTTTGCCTTGACTGAAGAGCCGCTGTTCCGCTTCGTTATCGCCCGTTTAAGCGACGAAGAGAGCGGAATGTATGTCAAAATTCATCATATTGTGGGAGATGGATTCTCCTTCCAGTTAATTGTTGATCAGCTGTACGGCTTTTATGAGCATTATGCGTCGTCGTCTGGGAGCAGCGATGAGCTGGACTTCCCCGATTATTATGGCTATATCAGCCAGGAGCAGGCATATCTGGAGTCAGGCAGATTCCAGAAGGACAGGACATTCTGGCTGGAACAGTTCGCAAGGCTGCCGGAATGGACGGCGGCGAGCTCGAACCGCCTAGAAGGCCGAAGGCGTACCTTCTTTCTGAGCCAGGAACAGACCAGCCGCGTGAAGGAATGGATTAAGCGTCATAACAGCTCGATTAATACCTTGTTTACTTCGCTCTTTATGATTCATATGCATAAGTTCTATGAACAGCATGACCTCGTGATCGGCACCCCGGTATCCAACCACACGATGAAATTCAAGCAAGTGTTTGGCATGATGACCAGCACGATGCCGCTCCGGCTTCACATTGACGATGAAGCCATGGCAGCAGCCGCCTTTATCCAGAAGGTGGACCGTCAGCTCCAGAAATGCTACAAGCACCAAAAGTACCCCTACGATCTGCTAGTCAATGAACTGGAACTCAAAAAACATGACATTGAACAGCTGCTTCCCTTCTCAGTCAACTACTATCACTTTCAACTCAACCAGGATATTGCGGGTATTCCTACGCTTCCGCAGGAGATATACCCGGGCTCGCAAATTTACTCGCTGCAGCTGGTGATTTCGGAATGGCATCCGAAGCGCGGTTTGCAGATGGATTACGATTACAAGACCGCCGACTACTCGGAAGAGGATATTGGCCTGCTGCACGAGAGTATCCTTACGCTGCTGGAGCAGGCTTTGTCGGCGCCGGACACCCCGCTGTCGGAGCTTAGGCTGCTCAGCAAGCCGCGCGAGGAGGAGCTTGTTTACAGCTGGAACAGCCGGGGGGCTGACTATCCGCAGGACCGCACGGTCGTTCAGCTCTTCGAGGAGCAGGCCATTCGTACACCGAAGCGGATTGCGGTTGAATGCGGCGGCAAGGCTTGGACCTATGAGGAGCTCAACAAACGCGTAAACCGGATGGCGGCTTACCTGCGCAGGCAGGGCATCGGCCGCGGGAAAATCGCTGCTATAATGGCCGGGCATTCCGCGGAAACCGTAACAGCCATTCTTGCAGTTCATAAAGCGGGAGGAGCCTATGTCCCTGTTGACCCGGCATACCCCGCGGAACGGGTGCAGTATATGCTCGATACCGCAGAAGCGGCAGTACTGCTTACAGACATGGCCATGAACACAGACATATCCTACAGCGGGCCGGTTATTCGGCTTGATGACGACAGCCGGTTCGCAGCGGAAAGTGATGCCAACCCGGAACCGGTAAACGAGCCGCGGGATCTGGCCTATGTTATCTTCACCTCCGGCTCTACCGGCAGGCCGAAGGGAGTCATGATTGAGCATCAGGGCCTGACCAATTATATCTGGTGGGCCAGGAAGGTATACACCGGTGCGGACGGCATAGAGGTATTCCCGCTATATTCATCGCTCGCCTTCGATTTGACGGTTACATCGATCTTTACGCCGCTTATCGCCGGACACCAGATTATGGTCTATCCGGACGATGAGCATGAATTTGTCCTATACCGCATTCTGCGGGATAACCAGGCCACCATTATGAAGCTAACGCCTTCGCATCTTGGCCTGTTCCGGGACATGCGTCTTGATGGCTGCTCAGTCACTAAATTAATTGTAGGAGGAGAGGATCTCAAGGTCGCACTATGCCGGCAGATCCACCAGCAGCTTGAGGGGAATGTTCGCATCTTCAATGAATATGGGCCGACGGAAACCGTTGTAGGCTGCATGATCCATGAGTTTGACTCAGAACGGGACCAGGGTGCCTCAGTGCCAATCGGGGTTCCGGCGGATAACGTGCAGATCTATGTGCTTGACAGCCGGCTGCAGCCAGTTGGCGTTGGGGCATCTGGCGAAATGTACATCTCCGGTGATGGGGTGGCGCGGGGCTATATGAACCGGCCGGATCTTACGGAGGAGCGTTTCCTGCCCAATCCATTTATTCCAGGACAGCGCATGTACCGCACCGGTGACCTCGCCAGATTTGGGGCAGACGGCAAACTTTACTATCTGGGACGGACGGACCACCAGGTCAAAATCAGGGGCTACCGGATTGAGCTCGCCGAAATAGAGAAGCAGCTGCTTCTTCACCCGGGTGTGAAGGAAGCGGTTGTGATTGATCTTGAGGATGAGAGCGGCAGCAAGGCGCTGTGCGGCTATATTGTTCCCAGGGTTGAGGACGGGGTGGCAGCTATCAGCCCGGTAGCAGTCCCGGCTATGGATAGCGAACTGCGCGGCTGCTTGGCGGCTGAGCTGCCGCAGTATATGATTCCGCAGCACTTCGTATATCTGTCAGAAATTCCCCTTACCGTTAACGGCAAGGTGGACCGTTCCCGTCTTCCGCAGCCTGCCCCTGCCGCCGGCGGCACAGAAATGGTGGATGCTTGCTCGCCGCAGGAGGAGGCTCTCCTTCTGGCAGTAAGGGATGTGCTTGGCAGCCATGAGCTGGGGCTTGGCCATAACTTTTACCATGCGGGCGGCGATTCGATCAAGGCCATACAAATTTCCTCCAAGCTTGCGGAGCGGGGTTACAGGCTGAAGGTCAAGGATATGCTGACCTCTCCGCTGCTCATTGACATGGCACGCAGGATGGAGGCGGTCCAATCCCTGCAGCCGGCAAGGCAGCAGCAGCCGTGCAGCGGCACAGTGAGACCGGTTCCAATCACGTCCTGGTTCTTCGCACAGTCCTTCAGCGAGCCGCACTATTATCATCAATCCTTCCTGCTGCGCCTCAAGCATCAGGTGGCGGGGGGCCAGCTGCGAGCGTGGCTGGCAGCGCTCATCGAACGCCATGACAGCCTGCGCCTGAATGTTAATCTGCAGCGGAAGGAGTTATTTTACAACGACCGGCACAGAAGCCAACACCTTGTGAAGCTGCTCACCGAAGTGGATTTAAGCGGTCTGCCATACGAAGAGCAGACAGCGGCTATCGAGGACATCAGCCGCCAGGTGAAAGCCTCGCTTGATCTTCAGCATGACCTGCTGTTCCGCGGCTGCTTGTTCCAGCTTGGCGAAGGGGAGCAGAGACTGCTGCTGACCGCGCATCATCTAGTCATAGACGGTGTATCGTGGCGGATCCTGCTGGAGGATATGCAGCGTATCATGGGCGGGACTGGTTCCGGCCAGGAGATTAGGTTTGGACCGAAGACAACCTCTTACCAGGAGTGGGCGGAAGCCCTTAACCGGTTGTCAGAGGCTGAGCCGCACAAGAATGAAGAGGCCTGGACGCGGGAACATTGGTCCGGGCAGCTGCATCCGCCCGTTCACATTCCCCTCGACAGGACAGACGGCGGAACCCTGATGGGAGAGTGTGATACTGTGCGTATCACGTTCGGCGAGACAGAGACAGCGCATTTGACATCAGATGCTAACAAGCCATACCAGACCCGTACACTGGAGCTGCTGTTATGTGCCCTAACCCGTTCGCTAACCCGCTGGACTGGCGGGGATGAGGCCGTCGTGATGCTGGAGGGCCATGGCCGGGAGGATGTGCTGGACAACATCGACTTGTCGGAAACAGTCGGCTGGTTTACTACAATGTATCCGGTACGTCTCCGCCGGGAAGGCGAGGATCTGGGCTCACAGATCAAGTCCTGCAAGGAGCAGCTTCGCCGGGTCCCGCATAACGGCTTCTATTACGGCATCCGTCATTACATGCCGCCCCGCACAGCGGATGTGGCGAAGGAGAGGCAGCTTGTCCGGTTTAACTATCTCGGCGAGCTGGACCGGGCGTTTGATACCCCGTACTTTGAACTGGCCAGTGAGAGCCACGGGCCCGACACGGGAGAAGGCAACCCGTTAACCTGCCTGATTGACATGAATGCTTATATAACCGGCGAAAGGCTGAAGCTGGATATCGGGTACAGCACCGGCCAATTCAGGCCGGAGACAATCCGATATTTTGCGGAGCATTTGGAGCAGGGCCTAAGGGATATTATCCGGCACTGCGTTCATACGGACCAGGTAGATTTTACGCCATCCGATTTCGAGACGGTAAACATTTCGCAGGAAGACCTGGACTTGTTGTTTGAGTAAGGAATCGTTCATAAGAGGAGTGTTAGCGTGAAATACCTGAGGTTAACCGGAAGCATGCTGCTGGCCGCCATTCTGCTGGCTTCGGCCCTGCTGACGGCAGGGGCGGGCAGCTCCGTATCTGCCGCATCGGCGGCTGCAGCTGTGCTGCCAGCGGAGATGACGGCAGATATCGAGCATGAGATTAAGCGGTTTATGGACCAGGGCCAAATCCCCGGTATGTCCGTTGTCATCGTCCGGGGAGAGGATGTTGTCTACAGCAAGGGGTTCGGCTTTGCGGACCAGGAGGCGGGGCGTCCTGTAACGGACAGCACATTCTTCGAGCTTGGCTCCACAAGCAAAGCTTATACAGCTCTTGGTGTGCTGAAGCTGTCTGATGCCGGGCTAATCAAGCTGGATGAACCGGTCCAGACCTATCTGCCGTGGCTTGAACTCACCTACGAGGGTGAGAAGCAGGCGGTAACCCTGAGGCAGTTTTTGCATCATACCAGCGGTATCCCTTTCAAGACCATTGACGATATACCGGCTCTAAGCGGAGACGATGCACTGGAGAAGACGGTCCGTACGCTGGCAGGCATAGAGCTGGAGCATGAGCCGGGCAGCCGGCACCTGTACGCGACCATCAACTATGACGTTCTTGCCCTGGTGATCGAGAAGGTTACCGGCCAGAGCTTTGAGCAGTATATGTACAGTGAAATTCTGCAGCCGCTGGGCTTAAATAACACCTACCTGTTCCGGCAGGACGTGCCCGAGGGCGGAATGGCTACGGGCTATAAGCTGCAGTTCTTTGGTGAATCAGCGTATGATGCACCGGTCTACCGCGGCAACACAGCCGCCGGCTACGTCATCTCGAATGCCGGCGATATGGCGAAATGGCTGAAGATTCAGCTCGGAACAGCCGAGCTGACGAAGCAGCAGCTGAAGCTCGTCAACCGCTCCCATATGCCGAACCGCAGCATTCAGCCGAATGCCGACGGCTCATCCTATGCTATGGGCTGGTCCGTGTACCAGGACGGCGGCGGAGAGCTCTCTCATGATGGCAGCAACCCGAATTTCTCTTCGTATGTCGGCATCCGGCCGGGGGAGAAGGTTGGCGTAGCCGTGATGGCCAACATTAATTCAACCTATACCATTGCCGCGGGCCAAAGCATTCTGAACGTGATGATCGGCAAGGCTCCGGTTGAACGGGCAAGCGATATGTTCAAGGATCTGGACCGGACCTCGGCAGCCGTTATATTAATTGCGCTGCCATTGGCACTGCTTACGTTGGGCTTCTTCATCCGCTCAATCGCTGAAGTGTTCTCCGGGCGGCGCAGGTGGAAGAACAGAGGCTGGACGGGAGTGGCCGCGATTGCTGCCTCTCTGCTGCTGCTGGGACTGTTCGGCTACTGTCTGTATCTGGTGCCGGATGTGCTGTTCTCGGAGCTGTCCTGGGATTTCGTCCGTGTATGGGCGCCGGACAGCCTGTACTATGCCATTCTGTCCATCGGCGCTTCTGCCGTGCTGTTCTTCCTGTACTCGCTGTTTACGTATTTCATGGCGAAGCCGAACGACAAGGCGATTTTTAATCTTGCGATTCTAAGCATATTCAGCGGACTCGGCAATGCCTTTATTATCTTCACCATCAACGTGGCTCTTGGAAGCAATGAGCGGGAATTTCAGAGCAACCTGTTTATTTTCTTCACACTTGGCATCTTGGTCTATATTGTCGGACAGCGTATTATCCGCACGAATCTCGTTTCAATTACCAATGATATTGTCTACAACAAGCGGATGGAGCTGATCGGCCGGATACTGAAATCCCCTTTTTACAAATTCGAGGAGATTGAGGGGGGCAAGATTCACGCGGGTCTGAACAACGATACGGAGACGATCAGTGATTTTGCCAATACCTTCATTACCGGGGTTACGAGCCTGATCACCCTGATCTGCTGCTTCGTCTACCTCGGCATAATTAACTGGATGGGACTGCTTGCAGCGCTGGGCATTATTGCCCTCTGCGTGGGTCTTTACATCGTGGTCGGCATGTCGGCCAACAAGCTCTGGGGGGAAACAAGGGACATTCAGAATGTCTTTTTCCGCTACATTAACGACCTGGTACAGGGCTTTAAGGAGCTGAGCATGGACCGCAGAAGGCGGCGGGAATTCCATGCGGATATTCAGGAGAGCTGTGAAACCTACCGTGACAAGCGCAAGCAGGCCGAGTTCAAAATCGCGGGCGCATTCGTCGTCGGGGAGCTGCTGTTCACCCTGGTAGTCGGCAGCATTGCCTTCCTGTTCCCGCTGATGTTCCGGTCCATTGAAATGGATGCTGTGCGCAGCTATGTGTTCATTTTCCTCTATATGATGGGGCCGATTCACTCCATACTGAACGCGGTGCCGAATGTGATCCAGATGCGGATCAGCTGGAACCGGATTAATGATCTGATCAAGGAGGTATCGGCGGTCGAGACCGTCGAGACCGAAGCGGGCCGGGATGCGCATGCAGGCCCTGTTCATATTGAGCTCCGCAACCTGTGCTACAAATACGGCGGGGAGAATGGGGAAAGCTTCTCGGTCGGCCCGATTAACTATGAGTTCCGTTCGAACGAGGTCGTGTTCATTACAGGGGGCAACGGCAGCGGCAAGTCAACGGTTGCCAAGCTGATTACCGGCTTGTACGTGCCGACCTCCGGGGAAATTTTGCTGAATGGCAGCAAGGTGACGGCCGCCGAGCTCGGAAGCTGCTTCTCAACTATATTCAGCGATTTCTACCTGTTTGAGAAGCTCTATGGCGTTGATGTCCAGGCTAAGCAGCAGGATATTGAGCGGTATCTCAAGCTGCTGAAGATTGACGGGAAGGTTGCGGTCCAGGACGGGAAATTCAGCACGATCAAGCTGTCCACCGGGCAGCGGAAGCGGCTGGCGCTGCTGCTCAGCTATCTGGAGGATAAGCCGGTATGCCTGTTTGACGAGTGGGCGGCAGACCAGGACCCGGAATTCCGGCGCTTCTTCTATGAATCGCTGCTGCCCGAGCTGAAGCAGCGCGGCAAGTGTATTATCGCCATTACCCATGATGACCGGTATTTTGAGCTTGCCGACAAGATGATGAAGATGGAGTTCGGTATGGTAATGCAGCTGGAGGCAGCCGCCGTATAGAGGGTTTGGCTGAATATATCATTAAGGTTTTTCTATTGGAGGGTCCCGGAGCATGGCAGTCATGAAGCTGGAGAAGACGAATGTAGAGGATATTTTGCCGCTGACGCCGATTCAGCAGGGGATGCTGTTTCATTATCTCAGCGAGCCGTGGAGCGGGCATTACATCGAGCAGCTCAGTCTGAGCCTAGCAGGAGACATCAATGTTACGCGGCTGAAGGAGGCATGGCAGTCTGTCTGCATGAACAATGAGATGCTGCGTACGGTGTTCCGCTGGGAGGGGCTCGATAACCCGGTCCAGATCGTATTGAAGAGCAAGGAGCTGCAGGTGGCGGTGCATGACTGCACGATGCACAGCGGAGAGCAGCAGGAGCAGGCCGTACGGGAGATCAAGGAAGCCGATTTGGCGCAGAAATTTGACCTGCGGCACGAGGTAATCCGGATTAATGTCTGTCTGACGGGACGAGAGAGCTGTGAGCTCATCCTCTCCAACCATCACATTATCTATGACGGGTGGAGCACAGGCATTCTGCTCCGTGAGTTCCTCGACTGCTACGACCGGCTGGCGGCGGGGCTTGCACCTGAGCGTCCGGCTAACAAGAGCAGCTTCAAGCAGTACGTTCAGTGGCTTGGCAGGCAGGACAAGGAGGCAGGGCTGCGTTACTGGCGCAAGGAGACAGCCGGCCAGGACAGCCTCTCCCTGCTTCCGCAGGAACCGGGAATGAAGAGTACGGCAGGAGCGGATGAGGGCGGCTATGCTGCGGCTTATGTCTTTGACTGTGCGGGCCTTCTGGCAGAGCCGGTAGAACAATGGGCTGCCCGCCATGAGGTAACGGCGGCGGCGGTGTTCTATACCGTGTGGGGACTGCTGCTCAGCAGGTACAACCGCCAGCATGAGGTGCTGTTCGGCACCACGGTATCGGGCCGTTCCGGAGAGATTCCCGGCATGGAACAGTCGGTCGGATTATACATTAATACACTGCCGCTGCGTGTAAGCTGCGAAGCCGGCGATACGCTGCTGGATGTGGTGAAGCGGGTGCATAACCGGTTGATCGAGCGGCAGGAGTACGAATATGTCGCCCTGCAGGATATTATGGCGGACCGCAAGGAAAGCGGCGGCGAGCTCTTTCAGTCCCTTGTCGTAATGGAAAATTATCCGCTCGACCGCGTGCTGAACACGGCCGGACGGGCTGTGCGAATCGCCTCCTACCAGATGCATGAGCGAACGCATTATGACTTCACCGTACAAATTACCGCCTTTGGCGGCGAGGAGCCGGTAGTGCAGTTTACCTATAATGAAGCGCTGTTCAGCAGCCGGACGGCCGTCCGGATCGCGGGTCACTTCCGGCATGTGCTCAGGCAGCTGACAGAAGGCCCGCAGCTTGAGGTATCTCTCCTTGAGATCGTACCGGAAGAGGAGAAGACGAGGCTGCTGCAGGAGTTCAGCTTCGGTGGCCGGACGGATTGTATTGAGGAGGGGGCCGTGTCCGCAGCACCCTGTCTTCACACCGGCCTGGAGGTGCAGGCTGCCCGGCTGGAGGGAAGAACTGCGCTGGTGCATGACGGCGGAAGCCTTACTTATGGCGAGGTGAACCGGCGGGCGAACCAGCTTGCGAGGAAGCTGCAGGGGCTCGGTATCACGCGCGGTACTGTTGCCGCAGTCCGAATGCACCGCAGTCCGGAGATGATCATCGGACTGCTGGCAATCCTTAAGGCGGGAGCGGCTTATCTGCCGATTCTGCCCGAATTTCCAGCTGAACGCGCCGCTTATATGCTCGAAGACAGCGGGGCGTCACTCGTGCTGACTCACCGGATGGCTTCTGGGGAAAGCACTGCTGCCCTGCCGGAGGACATCAGGGTGCTCTGCCTGGATGACCAGGCGCTGTACGAAGGAGATTCCTCCGATCCCGGCGCTCCTGTCAAGGGGGAAGATCTGGCTTATATCATCTACACCTCCGGCTCCACGGGTCTGCCCAAGGGTGTAGCGGTGGAGCACCGCAGCGCACTCAACACACTGCAGGCTATGCAGCGGATTTGCCCGCTTGGGGAAGAGGATACTTACCTGCTTAAGACGACCTTTACCTTCGACGTCTCGGTCTGCGAGCTGTTCGGCTGGTTTTTTGGGGGCGGCAGGCTGGCCATTCTTGAACCGGAAGGCGAGAAGGAGCCGGCGAGATGGATGGCGGCTATCCGTTATTACGGCGTGACGCATGTCAATTTTGTCCCTTCACTGCTGGCCTTCATGATGCAGGAGCTGCCGGACCAGCAGCTTGAGGACCTGCGTTCGCTGCGTTATGTGATGGCTGCCGGGGAGGCGCTAAAGCCGTCACTGGCTGAAGCGGTGCATACACGTCTCCCGCATGTTAGGCTGTTCAACCTTTACGGCCCGACTGAAGCGGCGATCTATGCGACCTGGCACGAGGTGGAGCGGGGCGGTTTGAGAGCTTCCAGTGTGCCGATCGGCAGGCCTGTCGACAACATGCATATTTATATCCTCGACCACGAGGGTATGCTCTGTCCGGAAGGTGTTCTGGGCGAGCTGTGCATTGCCGGTGTCGGCGTGGCGAGAGGGTACCTGAACCGTGATGATCTGACGGCGGAGAGGTTTATGATTGATCCGGTGGGACAAGCCGGACGCATGTACCGCACAGGCGATTTGGCCAGATGGCTGCCGGACGGCACGATTGAATACGGCGGCAGAACAGATTACCAGGTCAAGGTAAGAGGGTACCGGATTGAGCCGGGCGAGATTGAAGCCTGCCTGGCTGCCCATCCTCTCGTTTCGGAAGCGGTGGTCATTCACCGAATTAACAGTCAGGGCGAGGCCTACCTCTGTGCATTCTTTACGGCCGAGCAGCCGCTGGATACTGCGGAGCTGAGAGCCTATGCTTCCCGGGAGCTGCCAGCCTACATGTTACCGGCGTACCTGGAACAGCTGCCGGAGCTGCCGCTGACGCCGAGCGGCAAGATCGACCGGAAGGCGCTGCCCGAGGTGGTTCTACAGCCTGGGAGCTCGTCCGGCTATGAAGCGCCGGTTACCGACGTGCAGGGTATTCTGGTGCAGGTATGGGAAGAGGTGCTGGCTACCACAGGTATTGGTATCGGCCATTCCTTCATTGAGCTGGGCGGAGATTCAATCAAGGCCATGAAGGTGGCATCCCGCTTGATGAAATACGGCTATCAAACAGAGATTAAACATATTTTGCTGCACCCGACAATCCGGAATTTAAGCCCTCATGTAACGCGGATACGGCAGCAGGCCAGCCAGAAAGCAGAGGAGGGCATTGTCAAGCTGACCCCGATCCAGGAGCTCTTCTTCCGGCAAGTGAGGACGGACCGCCATCACTTTAACCAGTCCTTCATGCTCCATGCGGAGGAGAGGCTCGATATATCCTGTCTTCGCGGGGCGCTCGATGAGCTTACCCGTCATCACGACGCGCTGCGAATGGTATTCCGCATTCATGACGGCAGAGTTGAGCAGATGAACAGGCCGGTTGAGAGCGGCGGATGTGATTTTGCCGTGGTCAGCCTTATTGGGAGTCCCGAAGCGGAAGCCCAAATGACAATGCTTGCGGATGAGTGCCAGGCGAGTATGAATCTGGAGAATGGGCCGCTGATGAAGGCCAGATTGTTCCAGACAGACAGGGGCGACCATCTGCTGTTAGTCATCCACCATCTCGTCGTAGATGGTGTGTCATGGCGGATTATTATGGAGGACCTGGCAGCTGCCTATATGCAGCTTGTCACAGGTAAGGCAGTAGATCTCGGACAGCGTACGGCGTCCTTCCGGCAGTGGTCGGAGAGCCTGCATGCTTATGCTGCCTCGGAACGCCTGGCGGCCGAGGCGGATTATTGGCGGATTGTTGAGGGGACGCCTGTACAGCCTCTTCCTTTTGTCGACCGTACGGCTGGCGGAGCTTCTAACCGAATGGGCGATACCCGAATGCTGACCACGACGCTCACGGAGAAGCTGACAAGCAGCCTGCTGCATGATGTGCATGCCGCTTACCACACGCAGGTTGAGGACTACCTGCTGGCGGCGCTGGGTTCCGCATTTAAGCGGGTAACCGGGCTTGACCGTCTGCTTCTCCACCTTGAAGGACACGGGCGGCAGGAGGTTATTCAGGAGCAGCCCGTACTTCGGACGGTAGGCTGGTTTACGTCCATATATCCGGTCATTTTAGAGCTGTCCGGCCTGGATTATGACCGCTATGAAGAGGCGCTGCCCGGCCATATCCGGCAGGTCAAGGAATCCCTGCGGCGGATTCCGCATAAGGGGATCGGCTACGGGGTGCTGAAATACTTATCCCCTCCCGAGCTTCGGGAGAAGGTACCGTTCCGGCTTCAGCCGGAGGTAAGCTTCAATTATCTCGGACAGTTTGACGATGACCTGCGGCAGGGTCCATTCGCCATGTCCCAAGTGTCGCCGGGGCGGGAAGCAAGCTCCAAGCTTGAGAGGCAAGCGGTTCTGGAGATTTACGGTATGGTGAAAGGCGGCTGTCTGGAGCTGAACTGGATGTATAACAAGCATCTGGTTCCGGAAGAGGTTATGCAGGAGCTGTCCGGCCGTTATCTGCAGGAGCTGCAGATGATGATCGAGCATGGACAAGCTGTGAAGCAGGCCCGCCGCACGCCATCGGATTACCCATATGCCGCTCTTAGCATGGCGGAGCTGGATGCTCTCACGGACCATCTTCGCGGAAGGCAGCAGGAGCTCATTAATCTATACAGGTTGTCCCCGCTGCAGGAGGGGCTGCTTTTCCATGAGAGACTGGACCCTGATTCCAGCGCGTATGTGCAGCAGATCGCACTCCGGGTAGCAGGTACTCCGGACGTTCAGCGTCTGGACCGGGCCTTGCAGGAGCTGTTTGCGCGGTACGAGGCGCTGCGCACGCAAATTATATATGAGCAGGTAAGCAAACCTCATCAGGCTGTGCTTGAGCAATTGGTGTCCCCGGTCAGGGTAATGGATCTGCGCAGTCTGCCGGAGGAGCTTGAGCAGGATCATGCCATAGCGGACTATATGAAGGCTGACCGGATACAAGGCTTCCGGCTGGACGGAGATCCGCTGCTCCGGGTAACCGTCTTCCTGCTTCGTGATGACAGCTGGCATCTGTTATGGACCTACCATCACATTATAATGGACGGCTGGTGTGCCGCCTCGCTGTTTAAGCAGCTGTTTGCGCTGTACCGGAACGGAGACAAATCCGACCTTGAACCGGCTGCTCCTTACGGGCGCTATATGGAATGGCTTGATGGCAGAAACCGGGAGGAAGCGCACCGCTTCTGGAGCGGTTATCTTGCAGGCTATGAGGGACGGGCAGGATTCCCGCGCAGCTCCGCAGCTCCTTCTTCGTATGAACCGGGCGAGCTGCAGCTGCTGCTGTCCGCAGAGCTGACCCGGCGGATGGAGGAGACGGCACGGTGCCATGATACCACCTTGTATACCGTATTTCAGGCTGCATGGGCCATTATGCTGCAGCGTTACAGCGCCAGCGGAGATGTAATATTCGGCTCGGTCGTATCGGGGCGCTCGCCTGAGGTAGAAGGCATCGAGCATATGGCGGGACTGTTCATTAATACCGTTCCGGTGCGGGTCCGCGCGGAGGAAGGCGACCGGTTCTGTGATCTGCTGGACCGGCTGCGGAGAATGAATGCGGAGGCGAGCGCATATGAATACTGCCCGCTGGCGGAGATTCAGTCTCTGGCGGATGTGAAGCAGGGGCTGGTCAACCATCTGCTGATCTTTGAGAACTACCCGCTTGATATGGAAGCCATTCAGGGAACAGGCGCTGAAGAGCAGCTCGTAATCCAGGATATTCAGGTGGTGGAGCAGACCAGCTATGACCTCGATGTGACGGTCATTCCGGATGAACATTTGCAGGTGAAATTCGGCTTCAACAGGCAAGTCTACGACCAGCAGCTGGTGGAGCAGCTGGCAGCTCATCTGCAATATATAGCTGAACAGGTTACGGCAAGTCCGGATATGGCTGTGCATGCGATCGAGCTGATGACGGAGGAGGAGAAAAAGCGGCTGGCTGTGTCGTTCAACGCGACAGACGCGGAGCTGCCGCAAAAGACCGTTCATGAGCTGTTTGAGGCACAGGCGGCACGGCTACCTGAGGCGGCTGCCGTACTGTTCGGCAAGGAGCGGATCAGCTATGCCGTGCTGAATAAGCGTGCCAACCGGCTGGCCCGGTACCTGCTTGCGCAAGGGGCGGGCAAGGAAGAACTGGTGGCGATAGTCATGGACCGTTCACCGGATATGCTTACAGCGATTCTGGCCATATGGAAAGCCGGCGGCGCTTATGTGCCGGTTGATCCGGGGTACCCGGCTGCGCGGCAGCAGACAATTATCCGCGAGTCGGGCGTCCGCTTCCTGATCGGAGACTCTGAATCGGTTGGGGGCCTTGGAGCAGAAATTCTGTCGATGCGCCTGATTCTGCTCGACCTGGAAGAAGCGGAGATCGCCCGGGAACCGGAAGCCAATATCGGACTTCAGATCAAGCCAAGCCAGCTGGCGTATGTCATCTACACCTCCGGTTCAACCGGGAGGCCGAAGGGCACGATGATTGAGCATGCGGGCATGCTTAATCATATCCTGGCGGAGATCGAGGAGCTGGATATTAAGGAAGGGACGGTGCTGGCGCAGAACGCCAGCCACTGCTT
>NZ_JAKGAO010000014.1 GCF_021532315.1 Paenibacillus tarimensis | reverse complement strand
ACAGGGCAGTTCGCTCGTTGTTCAGTTTTCAAAGAACAATTACGGAAGCATTCATATTGCGATCTTCGCTCCGCCTTGCTTGTCCCTGCCGCTCTCGCGACCGGAATTAGAATATATCATAGTTCGTTACGTCTTTGCAAGTGTTTGTTTTTTCCACTTGTTCGTGTCCGGCTTGTTAAGCCGTTCACAGTACCTGCTGCCTTGTCGCTTGATCAGCGGCAGGAGTTATAGAATACACCTATCTGCTGCAAGATACAAGTGGAAGTTCACCCCAGCTAGAATATGTGTTCAATGAGTATGGGGGATTTTTTACAGCCTAATCGTCATCCTCGAACAGATGCCTGAACACCGCGCTTCTATTCTCTAGAAACCTGCGGGTCAGCTGATAGTGGTCGGTCTCTTCATAGTCCACCGCAGAAATCGGACTCGTATCGAAGCTGATGATCTCGGCATCCGGGTAACCCATCAATATAGGGGAATGCGTAGCAATAATAAATTGCGAGGTCTCCGACAGATCCTTAATAATCCGCAGTAATGCCAGCTGCCTTGCCGGGGACAATGCCGCCTCGGGCTCGTCAAGCAGATAGATGCCCCTGTCATGGAACCGGTGGGTGAATAAGCTGAGGAACGACTCGCCATGAGACTGGCTGTGCAGCGACTTGCCGCCGTAAGCGTCCATAAGACCCACCTCGTCAACATGAGTCGCAAACGCAAAAAACGATTCTGCCCGCAGGAAGAAGCCTGTTGTGATTTTCGGCAGCCAGGACAATCTCAAATAATCACCCAGCGCCGCTTCAGATGCATCCACTTGATAGGCGTTATTTCGCCCCCCGCCCGCTGTATGAAACCCGCACCCGTAAGCGATTGCCTCAAGCAGCGTCGATTTGCCGGAGCCATTTTCCCCGACGAAGAACGTGACATTCTGCTTTAATTCCAGCGTGAACATTCTATCAATCAGCGGCAGCGAAAATGGGTACTCCGATCGGCCGCTCATCTTATCCTTCAACAGCGTTACACTTCTGAGGTACACGGTTATCCCCCTGTCTATGCGATAAGTGTCTCTTTTATATAAGTCTACCACTCTCTTAGCGGGGCTGCCACGGACCCAGAAGCTTACATAATTGTAATGCAGCTGAAAGACAAATCGATGGCCGGCTTATAGGCTGCAGGTTACGATGATAGCAATTAAGAAGGGAGGAATCAGGGTGCGTCTTGTTGAGCTGCTGCTTCTACTATTTAATACTGGCTGGCTTATTTTATCTATTGTCCAAAATCGCAAAATCCCACTCGCTGCTGCCAGCGTAATAGGTGTCCTGCTGTTAGCCGTTCATGGATTTACCGAAGGGTTCAGGGTGCAGATGCTGCTGTCTTATGTGTTGACCGTGTTGTTTGCGGCTGTAACCGCCTACTCATATCTCACAAGGGGAAAAACCCGCAAGCTCCCGCGATACTTAAAGTTTATTGGCCGGGGTGCTGCGGTGGTCATGCTTCTGCTCACGATTGGTCTCATAGCGGCATTCCCGGTGTTCAAGCTGCCCGAACCAACGGGCGGATATCAAGTGGGGACGCAAACCTTTCACTTCACGGATACCGATCGGGAAGAGCTGTTCGATGATAAGGCCGAAGGCTATAGAGAGCTGATGGTCCAAGTCTGGTACCCCGCCCAGGATACGCACGGTTCCCCCGTCCCTTTCATTGCAGACGAACGATTACTGAATGAAGAGCCGCTGTCCAAAACGCTCGGATTTCCGTCCGCTGTCATGGATTATTTGAAGTACGTACCGAGCCACTCCTATGAAGGAGCCGAGATTTCTGCTGCCCAAGCTGCCTATCCGCTCATCCTTCTGAATCATGGCTACAAATCATCGCGGATCTATCACACGTCTTTGGCCGAGCATCTAGCCAGCCATGGTTATATTGTCGCTTCAATCGACCATACATACAGCTCGTTTGCTACCGTTTTTCCCGGGGGACGGGTCGCCGCAATGCGGACGGATGAATATCGGATTGTTGAGACGGAATACCGGGATCAGGTTGGAGCCGTCTGGACGAGCGATGTGGCTTTCGTACTGGATCAATTCGAGAAAATAAACGCCGGGGAGCTCGCTTCAGGCCTGCATGGGAAGCTCGATATGCAGCACATAGGAGTTATCGGGCATTCTTTTGGCGGTGCTGCGGCGTATGACGCTTCCTATGATGACCGGATCACAGCCGGGATTAACCTGGATGGCGGGCTTTACCGGTACCACGGCCGGGACGGATTTACGAAGCCGTTCATGGTTATGTTCTCGGAGAACACGTTTGACCGCTTCAATAAGGTCAGGCAGCACTATGTGTATACCGATGAAGAACTGCACGAAATGGGAGCGACAAGGGAGGAGATTGAGCAGGAAACCAGGGATGCCGAGGTGGAGATCAGCCATTTTCAAAACACGGCAAGACACGGCGGATACATCTTATATGTGGAAGGAATGTCGCATTATAATTTTGCCGATGTGCAGTTTCTTACGCCAATACTCCAGCTGATCGGTATGACCGGTGAAATCAATCCAGCAAGGGCGGCTTCGATCGTGAACAGCTATACGCTGGATTTTTTTGACCGGTATCTGAAGGACAAGGAAGGGGATTTGCTCGAAGGACCGAGTGAGACGTTCCCTGAGGTGAAAATCGCGACTCCGCTGTTTGGCGGGGAGTGAATGGATGGGGGTTCACCAGGTCTGTGCGACACAGCGCACGGGCCGTTCCTTTTTTGACGATGGAAAATGGCACGTTGATTCTAGCTGGCAACGAAGACTACTTCAGGGCTGAATATAAGTAGAGAGCAAAGCCAGTGAAGATGATGAGCTGAGTAATGAATAGAATGAGTAGAACGGGCCGCTTCCGGTTGCGGGCAAAATCAAGGTAATGATAGATTACTGGCGTCGCGACCATGAACAGGAAAGGTCCAACCAGAAATGCCATGGTCATTCCATTCGGAGCGCCGGCATTATTGTTCAAGCTATCATACAGCATCGCACAGCCTGCGGCGATCAAGTAGAGATTCGCAGCAGACAGCAGGGATAGCGTGCCGTTAAATTCTCCTTTGGTGATTTTACGGATTAGTGTTCTCATGAGGGTCCTCCTGAATTCCTATCTTCCAGTTTCTATTATAATATGGAAAAGGAATTGTAGTCTCTGATAAAATGATAGAATCTAGTACTTCTCTCAAAAAAGGAGATTACATCTACTCATGAAACGCGCATGTGCCATCGTGTTAAGTGCCGCTCTTATGTTTGGCAGCAGTGCTGCCCTTGCCAATCCCGCCGCCACAGCAGCTCCACGGGTCAGCATCCTGCTGGACGACTACGCGCTGCCTTTTCCCGCTGAACCGATGATTACGCAGGGCACGACAATGGTGCCTTTCCGGGCCATTGCCGAAGCCCTCGGCATTGAAGTGACCTGGAATCAGGCACACCAAGAGATAACCGCCACCAGCAAGCGGCAGGAAAATGCACCGAAGGTGGTGCTGACCGTCGGCAGCCGGCAGGCCAAAGTCAACGGCCAATCCGTTAACCTGAGCGTTGCGCCGATGACGCAGAAGGGCCATACCCTAATTCCGCTCAGCTTCTTCAGCCAGCAGTTCGGAGCAGGCGTTGGCTGGGATCAGAAGACCCGAACCGTCTCTATTACTTCGCCGCGCAGCGATATGTACACGTTGGGCTTCTATGCGCTCAGCTCCTTCGACGAGCGGGCGATGCTGCCCGAGCTTGACGCGGCTGCGTTTGGCTGGAGCCGGATTGATAAGGAAGGCAATTTTACGATTAGCGGTGCTGAATACCGCTGGCCGCAGGCGGCTGGCAGCATCACCCCGGAGTCTATTGTCCAGAATGCGGCTGACCAAGGTACTCTGCCCTATCTGATGGTGTACTCAAGCGATAGCTCGGGTGAGCTAACCAAGAATCTTGAAGATCCGGCCCTGCAGGAGCAGACAGTGAACAGCATCGTGGACACGGCGGTGCAGAAGGGTTTTAAGGGGATTAACCTGGATCTGGAGGGACTGGGCTGGAGCGGGGATAAGGCCAAAGCGAAGAGTGATTATAACGCCTTTGTGAAAAAGCTGTCCGCCAAGGCCAAGGCCAACGGCTTGAAGGTCGGTGTTGTTCTTCATCCGCTCAACAGCGCCTATACCGGGTACGACTATGCCGCGCTGGGCAAGCTCGCCGACGAGCTGATTATTATGGCATACGAGTATGAGGGCGGTAAGAAGCCCGAGCCGCTGAACAAAGTGGATGAAGCGATCCGGCTTGCGCTGAAGGAGACCAGCAAGGACAAGCTTGTGCTCGGCATCTCCCTCGACAGCGAGAACGCCAAGTCCGTCAACGCCAAAATCGGCCTCGCCAAACGCTATGACCTCAAAGGCATCGCCCTATGGCGCCTCGGCATCATCGGCCAGGAAGCCTGGCAGGCGATGCATGAAGCGATTGAGTTTAAGGGTTAAAGAGATCTGTAAGATAGCAGTTGAACTGACTGGATGGACGCTACTTCTTTCTAGCCAGATCTGCTTACTAATAAAAGACAAGACGGCCCTGTTGGCGCAAACCAACAGGGCCGTCTCTATATCCCATACTTGATTTATTGGACTGTAATGTTAAGAGATTCGCTTACTTCCTTATCTCCTTCTTTTGCTACGATTGACAAGTGTTGCCCCTTTGTCAAACTCGTTGAATGATAAAGATTTACTGTAAAAGAGCCATTATCATTAACCCAAGAAGAGCCTATAACCTGTCCACTCTCATTGGTGACCAGAATGGTTGTAAGTCTGTTACCCACGACCCTGGCACCATCGTAAGTTCCTTCGATTGCTATCGAATTTGTCGTAACTATACTCGTAACTATAGGTGTAATGGATTTGGGAGCTGACTGGATAGTAATATACAGCGGATCACTTGGCAGCTTTCCCGGTTCGTCTGCGATAATGTAGATCCGGTCGCCGCCTCGAAGGATGGCAGAAGCTAATCCAATGTACCACCATCCGGTATTCATATCCGCATAACTACCCTCGTATATCTGACGGCCATCTTCATAAAACACATTAATTAACGCCCTCTTAGCAGCGTACCCGCTCAATTTACCTGTATACCCATAGATGACAGAGTCGTCTAAAACCGGCTGACTTGACTTCTCGGCCGGGGCAACGACAGTCACTTCAAGAGCTTCACTTGCCCACTTGCCTCTGGCATCCGCCTTCAGCACCAGCTTGCTGCCTGGTTGAATTTGTTCGGATATCATAAAACTAAAAGCACCTTGGCTGTCCGCCATTATATTATCGCGAAGAACAGCCCCGTCCTCAGTGTACAAGTAAATTGCAGCATAAGGCTCTGATGTCCCCTTAACGGTATAATACTCATCACCATACACAGGAACAGTTATTGTCGGCACAGCCGTATATTCGGTTGGCTCAATTACCGTAAATACGAACGGCACACTCTCCTTCATGCCCGGCGCAACTGCCGTTATTTGATACTGCGTATTCGCAACAAATTCCACATTATGGAAGGTCAAGATACCATCTGGGAGCGGGTACCACTGATCCATCACATTACCGTTCATATCCTTTAAATACACCTTAACTGATGAATCAGGCAATGCCTTCACTGTAAAATACGTAAAGTCGTTGTAAACCTCGCCAACTATACTAGGAGAAGGGGTAATCGGTCGAACCTCGACCTTAACCGAAACAGGTGTGCTGTTCAACTTCTCGTAGCCTTTTGCAGTTACATACAACATTTCCCCCGCAACAGGCAGGGACGACAGCGAAATAGAGAATCTTTCGTGATACTCGCTTGTGCTTCCTTGGCCGATGATGGTACCGTCAGAGCGCTTTACGGTTAAAGAAGCATTCCGTTCAGCCAACCCCGATATATACGCATCCCCTTCATAGACAACCCCCGTTACTGTTGGCGGAGCGGTTGCGGTTGTAGGGGCGATTACCGTCACATAGGTGGGATCACTTTTCTTTTTCTGGTTCGCCTGCGCATATACAATAATTGTATCCCCAACAGTCAGCCTCGCAGCACTAGAGAAATACACTGAGAATGTGTTCCCTAGATTATTATGGGACGTTCCAATCACGGTACCATCTATGGTCGTAACTGTTATTTCATTGGACCAGTCCTCCACCGTACCCGAAATGTTCTTGGTATCGACATATACGGGCTTTGTAATGACTGGGGCTGCCGTCTTTGGCCTTTCCATGACCTGAACTTCGAGACGCCCGCTCGTCCATCGGTCGGTATACATCGTCACATACAATTTATCACCATCGGACAGCTTCAAATCCGGATTATAGTCAAACAGGTTAAAACTAAAAAACATGTCAAACTCCCCTGGCTGGACGTTAAGAACTATCCCATCCTCCGTTTCGACCTTTAAGGAATATGTCTCATCCAGGTTAAAGACACTTCCGCTGATATAACCGATATCCGTATAGACGGGATTCTCTACCGACGGTTCAGGCGCGCTGTCCTCAATGATAAAATCGGGGACGGTCAACTCCTTACCCGCTTCGACCTGAAACTCTTCCGAATAATACCGCATAGGATACAAATAAAAATTAAGAGTGTATGTTCCCGGTGCTACGTTCTCAAACTTGAATGCACCATCTGGCCCAGTTCCGCTGGAATATTCCCCGGTGGTTCCATCTGCACCTTTAAGAACTATGGTCATATATCCAATTGGAATCGGCTCGGTCATATAATAGGCCAGATGCTTCAGTGTGCCTCTAACAGTCGTACTCTGCTTCGACAGTATAAGAGTCTGAGAAAGGACCGCCTCTGCATTCTTGTAAGACACCGCGTACACAACGTTTTTTTCTTCAGCTGTTGCTAACATTGGTACGGTTATTCTGACACTCTTTCTATCACTCAACAAGACAATCTCGCTAGATTCCGTATCCACATACACACCATCATTAACCTTCATAGTTACTGCAAAGTCCGAAGCAGATACAGCATCCGGCAGTGTCTGATTGAAGCTGACGGTTAAATATCCGTTTGCTGCCAAGACGCTCTCAATACTTAAGTGCCCGTTGCTAGGATTTGGAGTTCCGCCAGTACCAGGGGCAGAACTACCTCCCGTACCTGCAGAAGGAGCAGCTCCATTCGAGCCTTCGGATGAACCGCCCCCTGCACCCGTTCCACCCCCACTCCCAACTGGCATGGTGACAACGCCAGCCTGAGGCGCAGCTTTTTGTGGAACAACGGAATCTTTAGCAGCGTCGGATAATACGACTTCTTGAATTTGTCCGTCACCTGTAACGGTACACTTGCTCTCAAGTTCCAATACTTGAACTGTAACGCTTTTATTCAAAGCAAGACTTCTAATACCCACATTCTTGCCTATATGGAGACGGGCGATGATTCCAGATTGAGCCGTAAAACCATCCAAATCGGTGATAAGGCTGACGTTTTTGAAATTTCCCGATATCGTGATATTTCGTGCATCTGGCACTTTTGTCCCCGATACTTGTGTCCCAGGAAGCACGGATACATTAACAAAGCCTGCACCTGTAATATTTGCCTCCTCAATCGTGGCACTGGATAAAATCTCGGTGTTCTGAATTTCTGTAGAACCTTCAGCGACAACACGTACCGCTTTATTAATACGGTTAACTGATACTGATGTCAGTTTGCTATCCTTAACATGAATACTATTTGCGCCGCCGCCCTGGATGTTTGTAACACCATCTACTTTAACTTGATTAAGATAGACATTTCCATCGCCCACCATATCGGTGATAGTTAGATCACCTTTTATATACATGTTCTTTAGCGTTACATCTGGCGATGTTATTATAACGTCCTGTTCTAATGTTCGTGTTGCTGTATCATCACCAAAGGCTCCTGCCTGCTTAAAGACAAGCGGGGTGGCAATATGAGCCTTCTTGATCGCAACGACCGAATCTGCCCGTGTCATTAATCGCTGTGGCTGGAAAGCTCCGTCCGAATCTGTGTTCATAATGCCCTCAGACAGCACCTGCCGGACTGCTGCTTGTGCCCAAGAAGCTATTACCGCTGCATCTGCAGGTGAATTTTTTTCAGTTGCTTGCTTATCCTCCAAAGAAAAAATTCGTTCAAGCATAACAGCAGCTTCTTGTCGCGAAATTTTCTGTTTAGAACGAAACGTATTGTCGGTAAAACCATGAATATATCCTTGTTTAATCGCTTTTTGGACTTCTGTATAAACCCAATCTATCTGTTTTAAATCCCTAAATCCAATAGGAGCCTTTTCCGTAAACATAAAGGCCCTATTTACTAATGTGACGAATTCTCCTCTGGTTACGGTCTCGTCAGGGCGTACCGTTTGATCGGGATATCCGGAAAGCAGTCCTTGGCTCAACCAATCCTGCAGATCGGCCTCTGCCCAATGTCCCTTTATATCTTTGAATTGATTTGCAATGCTTGTGTTTGGGCCCCCATGTACAACTCCGAGAGGAAATACTAGAAGAAAGGTAAGCAGAAGGCAGCTGAGTTTTTTAAATTTGTAAACGGGCAATGTGTATGGTCACTCCTCTAATTAATATTACTACTAAAATCCAACCAAAAAGAAATCTTCCTCATTAGCCATGATAAATCTATTAATTAATATGCGTATGCCTCCCCTTTATCAAATACTGGCCAAATACATCTTGATCATTTCTACAACTGGTACTAATTACCTATATTGTGCACTTTCCGACATGTATTGTCTATACTCAATATTAATAAGTTCATGTTCGTCCGGTAAGAAAATTACTCACTACGATCTGCTCAAGCCACACCTTAAGTAGTATCAGTTATCTTTTTAAAATCAACAAATAATTTATAGAGCAAATTCTTCTGGAAAATTAACATCCCAGTTTCTCCAATGTTAAGTCTTTTGTAGTCACTTAAATCAGGCACTTTAATATCAACGCATTCGCCTTCAATCTCAAACTCTACATAGTATTCAGTTATTTGTGGTGAATTAGGCACGGCCTTCCACTTATCAATTTTCTTTCTCCGAACAACAGCCACCCTACTAATAGAATCTGTCCCGCTAGGTCTACTCATCTTGCGGACATAGAAATAACCTAAAACAATTAATACCGCAACTGCTGCAACAGTACCTTTTATCAAGTAATTTATTCCTTCCTATATTGTTTTGATATTTTTATGGTACTGACGCGTAATAACACATACTCATGCCAGCCGTTTGTTTCATATTCAATTTGCTACTTAGAAGCGCCATGATGATTTATAAACAGCCATGAATACGAATTTTCCTCAGATTAGGTTAAATACCGGAACAATAACTTCTTGTATAAGTCGCATTATATGTTGCGAGCTAGGACCATCTTCAAACCTCGCTGAATAATTTCAATATCAGCCCCAACCTCTGGTTAAACCCCCATAAACTACCCACTAAGATCTCCTATACTTCCTCTACATAACGAAAAACTTTAGCCGATTTCATTTCCCAGGAAAACTGTTCTCTCTCAAGTCTCAGCACAATCATGCCGTGATAGATTGGTGGTACTACTTCGTCTGCTCTTCTAGAGAACATACAATCGACGATATACTCACTCTTGTTCATTTTGGACTGCCTGATCGAGAGACTGGCATCTTCCAGATTGAAGCCTTTGGCCTTTATATCACTTACAAAGTCATAGAGTGTTGTTTGTACGTCGTAAGGAGCTTCACCTTGATAAGCTGATTTGAGCTCTTGCTTGATAAACCGTTCGGCGGAGAGCATGTACTCGCCTGTATATATGGTAACAATACACAGTCCTATTAATAGAACCGCTAGTATTCTCCTCACCCCAGTGTATCCCCCATTCAATAATTGAGCTGCAACTTCTTTATATATCAGTAATAGTTGTTTTAAGCCACAATTAAAAGATGAATCTGCTTGCAGACTTACAATTTATTAACGTATGTTTATTGATGCGGTGAAGTTAATGCAACCGCTAGTAGTTGAGGTTATAATATAACGGTGCTATCAATGTCAGGTGTACTTAGCAGATAACAAGTCAAATTGAATGAAAAAAATCTTGATAGTATAACAATAACAAAAGGGGAGGAGTTATGGAAAAATTTATTCGTGGAACCCTCTTTTGTACTCTAGTCACATCATTATTAATTATTATTATAGATCAGATTATTGTTCAACCTGGTCAACTGGGCATGGGAGGATTTATAGCAATAGTATATGTCTTGCCTTTAAGTATAGTGGGTTGTTTAATTGGTGAACTTCTACAGAGAGGTCTCAACAAATTAAAGCATACACACCGAATATTCGAACTTGCAATCTTCTTGGGATTAGGATTTGTAATTGGGTTGCTTTTTGTAAATGTATTTCTTTTCGAAGTAGATGATCTGACCTTACCTCTCATATCATCATTGGGTTCTGTTACATTCTACATTGGTCGTAACGATAAATAAGAACATTTCTAAAATCAAACAAGCCCCCCGCATCCGCGGAGGGCTTCTTCTCAGTTCAATGCTTAGATCATATGGCGCACGCCGGTGTAGCTGCCGCCCATGCCGCCTGTCGTGGCCGTGATGCCCATACCGGCAGCCATTGGCTGGAACGTCTGGGACATCTGCTGGATATCGTTCATCGGCATGCTTGGCACTTCGTAGTAGCCTCTGGCGTTCATCAGCTGCCAGATTTCGTAGGCCATCTGCTGGCAGTTGTTCGCAGCCATGACATGCAGGGCACGAAGCTCCGGATCTACGCACTCAGTTGCCCACATCATGCCGAACACCGAGCCGGCTTTGTGTGTAAGCAGGATCGCCGTCGAGATGGTGATGTCATTCACTCGGGACGGGCTCTCCATGTTCATCACCGGTGCCGGAATCATATGCGGGTCCTGGAAGCCGGTGTGCGGACGGTATTGCGCCTGCGGCTGGTACATGCTCAGGCGGGACATATCCATCCCCTTATTCTGTAGTACACTTACGGCGCGCTGCAGCGTCGAGTTCATCGATTGAATATGGCGTTGCAGCATGTCCTTCATGTCACGGTCCGACGTCATGGATGCGAACAAGCTGTGCAGCTCGATATCGCAGGTTATCTTTCTCAGCAGCTCGGTTGTAGCCAGAAATTCATGGGATGCCCAGGTTCTCATTATCCAAAATCCACCCTTCCAGGAATATGTTGACCTGGTTATTATCCCTTCTGCAGGCGGCTATTATTCAGCTGCGACTCCCACATTATTCACCTTGCTGCGCCGCCTGCCTGGCGGACGGTTAACGAAATAAATACTGCTGAGAATGAACAGAAAGCCTGCCACCAGCGACAAGGTGAACGGTTCGTTGAAGAAGATCGTGCCAATCACTATAGCGACCAGCGGGATCAGGAATGTAAATGAGGCAACCTTGCCCGCTTCACCCGAATCCATCAGACGATAGAAGACGATCCAGCCGATCCCGATTACCAGAATCGCAATGAACAGCAGCGTCGCAATGAAGGACGGCGCCCATACGATATCCGACCAGCTCTCCACACTGGAGCCGACTGCGGTCGTGAACGCTCCGCCAATGATCAGCTGCAGCGTGACCAGCCAGATCGGGTCCACTCTTGGCGTTACCTTCTTCACATAGATCGTGCCGAGCGCCCAGCTCAGCGAGGAGCCGAGGGCCAGCAGCACGCCAGCAACCGAGATATGGCCGGACAGCCCGTCAGCTCCGCTGCTGATTATGGCTACCCCGGTGAAGCCCATGATCAGGCCTGTTATTTTCAGCACATTCATCGATTCACCCAGCCACATCCAGGCGAACAAGCCGACCAGCACCGGCTGCAGGAACACGATCGCCGAGAACAGCCCCGCCGGCAAATATTCAAGCCCGATCGTCTGCAATCCGTAGTAGAGCACCACGTTCACGACCGCCGAGATGAAATAGATGTGCCAGGTTTCCTTGAACCGGAGCCGTTTGAACCGGGGAACCGCAACAAGCAGCAGGACAAGCCCGCCGATCAGCGTCCGGGTCCCCGAGAACAGCACGGGCGGCATATAGTTCAGCGCATATTTGGACAACGGCCAGTTAATTCCCCACACCACAATTAGAAAAACAAGCAGCAGCCCCGTCTGCAGCTTCGTCAGTTTATTCATCTCCCATTTCTCCTTACCCGTCAGTCACGGATATCAAATTCAACTGTTAATCATACGCTCCTTACCTTAAGTAATCAACTTCAGATATGTGAAGTTTTTCATAACCTATATACATACCTAATAGGTATATGGTAGTCTCAGGAAGAGCACGCACGCAGTGAGCAGCTGCGGTAATATGAATCCCACTCGCAAGGAGGCAGACTGGATGGAATTCGTGATTCTTGGCCTGCTGCTGATTCGCAGCCTGTCCCAGTATGACATCAAGGCCATTCTGGAGCGGAAAATATCACCCTTCTACAGCCCCAGCCTCGGCAGTATTCAAGCAGCACTGAAGAAACTGCAGGCTCGAGGCCTCACCCAGCTGCAGGCTGATGAGAACAGCCCTCGCGGCAGGAAGCTGTATACCATAACGGCCGAGGGCAAGCAGCACTTCATGACCTGGATGCTGGCGCCGTTCTCGCACGGCCGGCTCGAGCAGGAGGCGACGACGAAGCTCTTCTTCCTTGGACTTGTATCGCCTGCTGAACGCTTAGCCATTGTGCGGGAGATGACGAGGGTGCTGGAAGCGAATGTTCAAGAGTACGAGACGGCATATACAGAAGCCAACACCCGTATGGGTTCAGGCGGAACGCCCGTACATCTCGCGGAGGTTGCCCGGTTTCAGCTGAAGACGCTGGAGCTTGGGCTGCATGACCAGCGCAGCATGCTGGCGTGGTTTACAAGTCTTGCAGAGGAACTGGAGGCGGAGACCGATGGATAATACGAAGAACACGAAGAAATTGACGTTCAAGAACGCCAGCATTGTATACACGGTGAGCGGGAACAAGGGCGGGGAGACAATCCTGATGCTGCATCCGGCGTTCACGGATCGGACGATCTTCGAGCCGCAGCTCGCCTATTTCCAGGAGCGGTATCAGCTCGTTCTCGTCGATATGCCGGGTCACGGGGAAAGCCAGGTCGGCGGAACCAAGGTCACACTTGAGGATATACCGGACATTCTGGACCGTATTCTATCTGAAAATAACATCGCTGCCTGCCATGTCCTCGGCGTCTCGCTCGGCTCTCTGGCAGCGCAGGCCTTCGCCGATCGCTTCCCTGACAGAGTGAAATCCGTGATCGTCGTTGGCGGGTACTCCGTACACAAGGCCAATGCGCCGATCCTGAAGGCCCAGCGCCGGGAAGGGCTGCGGTGGCTGTTCTACATTCTCTTCTCTATGAAGAAATTCCGCGCTTATGCCGCCGCTATGGCGTGCCATACAGCCGAAGGCCGGGCGCGGTTCGCACGCGGTGCAGCGCATTTCAACCGGCGGTCGTTCGCCGCAATGTCGGGTACGAGCCGTTATCTCGTCCCGCGCTCAGAGCCTGTTGCCTACCCGCTGCTGCTGGTTATCGGCGAGCATGATCTGCAGCTGGTCCGTGATGCGGCAGCCGAGCTGCAGCAGCTTGAACCCGGTGCCGAGCTGGTGCTTATCCCGGATTCCGGCCACTGCGTTAACGTCGATACGCCGGATGTATTCAACAGGCTTGTGGGCAGCTTCCTGCAGCGCCTGCGCTCTACTTCGAACAGCGCGGAACACGGGCCGACAGGTGGGTGAGAATCTCCTGCGGGATGGTGCCGATATAATCGGCCATCTGCTGCACCGTAATTTCGCGGTCTCCCTGCCGGCCCAGCAGTGTGACCTTGGTACCAACCGTACATCGATGCGGCAGCCGGATCATCAGCTGATCCATGCAGACATTGCCGGCAATCGGTGCCTTCTTCCCCTCCACCAATACGTGAAAATGCTTCAAGCTGCGGAAATAGCCATCCGCATAGCCGACCGGGATGGTTGCAATCCACTCATCCGCCGCAGCTTGATACGAATTGTCGTAACCCACATACGAACCGGCGGGCACCTTCTTTACATGAACGATTTCCGCATGCAGAGAGATCGTCGGCTTCAGCTCGATCCCAACCTCACGCCGCACATCTTCGCCATACGGATACACGCCATGCAGCGCCGCGCCGACCCGCACCATATCCATCGCCAGCTGGGGAAAACGCATCGCCGCCGCACTGTTCGCACAGTGTGCGACCACACCGCGGAAGCCGCTGTCGCCAACCCAGCGGCGCATCTCATAGAACCGCATCAGCTGCCGGCTGTAATAGGCCATATCATGATGATCGGCTGTAGCAAGATGGGTGTAGACCCCTTCCACAGAATAAGCGCCTGAACGCAGCAGCGGCACCATCCGCTCGAATTCCTCCCGCTCCCGCAGGCCGATCCGCCCCATCCCGGTGTCCATCTTGATGTGCACGGAGAGCTTTCCAGCTGTCATCTTGTACCGCATGGCCTCTGCCAGCCATTCTGCCTGAAACACAGGAACCGCCGCCCGGTGATGGATCGCCAGGTTAATATCCTGCGGCCGGATCGGAGTTAGCACCAATATGGGCGCTTCAATGCCGTGCTGCCTGAGCCGGACGGCCTCATCCAGCACACTGACAGCAAGCTGGTCCGCTCCGGCCTTCAGCACAGCGTTGGCAGAAGCGATCAGCCCATGACCATAAGCATCCGCCTTCACGACGGCCATGAACTGTGTCTCCTGCGGGAGCCTGCTCTTGATCATGCGCAGATTGGCGCCAATATGATCCTCATGCACCTCCAGCCAGACCGGGCGGCGGTCAGCGGTCACTCCGGTGTGCTGCTCCGCTGTTGCAGCCGCAGAACTGGGGGCTGCCATAGTTCCTGCTATGGTGTCTGATTTGGTGCCTGATTTGGTGCCTGATATGGTGCCTGATACAGTGTCTGCTGTAGTGTCTGATTTGGTGCCTGATTCGGTGCCTGATTTGGTACCTGATATCGTGCTTGATGTGGTCTCTATCATGGCCCTTGTCCTGGCCCCTGTCATGGTCCCTCTCATGACGCCACACTCTCCTCTGTCCGAAGCGCAGTAATAATCTCCTCCAGCTGCAGGGCCCGTGAGCCCTTGATCAGCACCACGCTTGGTTCTCTCAGCTGCTCCCGCAGCAGTTCGGTGATCGCTGCCTTATCCGCACAGTGCAGCACGGCTGCCTGCGGATAACGGATACGCGCCGCTGCTCCCAGCTCCGCGGCCATTTCCCCGATGGTCACCAGCAGATCGATCTGCTCCATCTGAAGCTCGCTGCCGATACCCCGGTGCAGCTCCGCTGCTTCCTCGCCAAGCTCAACCATGTTACCGATGACGGCGATTTTCTTCTTGTCCGGATGTACGCAGTACAGCATATCCAGCGCCGCCCGCAGGCTCGCCGGGTTGGATTTGTACGCATCATTAATGACCAAACTCGAGCCCAGACGGATTTGCTCGTTGCGCATTCCGGTCACCGCCGCCTCACGCAGTCCCTGCCGGATATTCTCATACGTTACACCGCAATACCGCGCCGCCGCAATCGCGCCAAGCGCATTGAGCATCTGATGCCGGCCGAGGAGCGGCGTGAACAGCACCGGGCATGCCCGGTCCGAGATTGTGAAGGTCGTGCCGGTCTCATTCGTCACATAGCCGGTCGGGTAATAGGCATGCCCGGCTTCCGAGCCGAACGGGACAAGCTTGAGCTCGTCAATAAGCGGATTCGCACCAAGCGCCCGGACGAACTGCGGATTATCCGCATTATAGATGAGGGGGCTGCCGGGCTGCAGGCCCTGCATGATTTCGAGCTTCGCTTCAATAATCCGCTCCCTGGTATGGAGATCGCCCAGATGCACCTCGCTGATGCTCGTAATAATGGCTGCATCCGGCTGTGCCAGACGGCTCAGCATGGCGATCTCGCCCAGATCCGACATCCCCATCTCCACAACGGCCATCTCCGTATCCTCTTCCAGCTGCAGCAGCGTCAGCGGCACACCCAGATGATTGTTGAAGTTGCCCGGCGTCTTCTGCGTCTTGTAGGTGGTAGCGAGCAAGCCAGCCAAAATATCCTTCGTCGACGTCTTGCCGTTGCTGCCTGTAATCCCGATCACCTTCGTCTTTAGCTGGCTGCGGTAGGCAGCCGACAGCTGCTGGATCGCGGTCAATGTGTCATCCACGAGCAGCAGCGGGATGGTCAGGCCATCCGGGATCACAACGTCCCGGCACCACAGCGCGGCAGCCGCGCCATTGTTCACCGCATCCTGCACAAAATCATGCCCGTCAAACCGTTCGCCCCGGATCGGCACGAACAGACTGCCCGGCTTTGCCGCGCGGGTATCCGTCATAACGCCTTCAATCAGCTGGCCTGCCTTCACCCCTGCATTCGTATTCGTGTTCGCAAGCTCAGCCCCAGCCATAACCGCGAGCTCGCTAATGGTCCTTCTAATCATGCTTCCACCCCCTGAATTGCTGTCATCTGTTTGCCTGCATGGCGCTCCATCGCAAGCTCAATAAGCCGGTCAAGCAGCTGTGTGTAGGTTGTTCCCGCCGTCTTCTCCCATAGTACGGGGAACATGCTGTTTTTCGTAAAGCCGGGCAGCGTGTTCACTTCGTTGAGATAGATATCTCCACGGTCCGTCACGAAGAAATCCGTCCGCATCAGTCCGCTTCCATCCAAGGCACGGAACAGGGACAGCGCCATGGCGCGCAGCTTCTCATAGACCGGGGCGGATAGTATGGCAGGAATACGCTTGATGAGCGTGCCGCTTTCGTATTTTTTCTCATAGCTGAAAAAGTCCGCTTCCCTCACAAACTCGCCCGCGACCGAGCAGACCGGCCGCTCATTGCCGAGCACCGCAAGCTGTACCTCCCGCCCCTTGATTTCCTGCTCCACCAGAACCTTGCCGTCATAGCGGAGCGCTTCCGTGATGGCCGCCACCAGCTCATTCCGGCTCGCACAGCAGCTGATCCCGATGCTCGACCCGAGCTTCGCAGGCTTCACATAGCATGGATAGCCGATCAGCGTTTCGATCCGCTGGCACCACTGCGCCTCCTCCTGCTCCCAGTCCTGGCGGTGGAAGTACAGATATTCGGACTGGGGAATGCCTGCGGCTGCGGCTATTTTCTTCGTCATCGTCTTGTCGATGGAAGCCGCCGATGCGCCTACCCCGTTGCCGACATACGGAATGTTCAGCAGCTCCAGCATGCCCTGCACCGTGCCGTCCTCTCCGTACTCGCCGTGCAGCGCCGGGAAGACACACGCCCCGCCGTCTCCATCTGCAGCCAGCCTGGCCAAAAAATCAGCCGCCGACCGGGCGGCGCTTCCTGTGCTGCCCGTCTGTGCACGCAGCTCCTCCACCGAAGCAAGCTCATGCGTTACCGGCTCCAGCGGCTGCCAGCAGCCCTCCTTGGAAATATAGACCGGAACCACGCGGTACAGCTGTTTGTTCAATCCATTGATGATGGTCATGGCCGTTACCAGCGACACCTCATGCTCGGGCGATCTGCCCCCGCAAAGCACATATATATTTTTCATCCTATTACTCTCTCCTCCGAAATCGGCAGCGCCGTGGATTTCATGCTTGTCTCCAAGTATAGGGGGCAACCTTTTCTTTTCCGGAAAGAAAGTATTAACGTTCCTTACGATTTCATTTAAGAAAGTCTTAAATAATGTTTAAGCTGCGAGCGGCAGGCGGTGACAACAGTGGCAGCAAAAAAACCGCAAGCTGGCGCAATAGGCGCCATGCCTGCGGTTTCTGTTATAGGTGTGTGTATTTGGATTAACGTGTTGCTTGCCGGGCTGTACTGGATGATCCCCGCGGGATGATATCCTTACGGCGGTATACGCTGAGCAGCAGTCCGAGCAACAGGAAGTCAGTCACTGTATTCGTGCCACCGAAGCTGACAAAGGGGAGCCGCACACCTGTAAAGGGCGCCAGCCCGATGATCATCAGTACCGACCACGAAATCTGAACCATGAACAGTGCAGCTATCGCTGCTGTCAGACCTTGTCCGAACGGCTCGCGTGCCTTCTTTGAAACCTTAATAGTCCGATAAAAGAAGCTTACAGCCATTGCAATTAATCCACCGCCCGCCACCCAGCCGAAACAGTAAATAAAGTAGGGCAGCAGCGTATCTGTATGTATATAAGAGAGCCAGTCATTTACAGCGGAGAAGCCATTGCCCCACCAGTCTCCATCTTGGATGGCCTTAAGAGTGCTTGTATAATAATAACCATCCCCTAGCGGGTCATCCTTCGCATACATAAATGATAACAGCCGATCCCGCAATCGCTCGGATGAATATAAGGTAACGAGCAATAGGCCGATCCAAGCCATAAGTATGCCCACAAGTTGAGTCCATCTGATCCGCATTCGTACTAACACAGCTACCAGTGCAGCCATATAGATGACGCCCTCCGTATAGACCCCCATCTGCATAAACAGAATGACAGGCAGCAGCCCCCGAAAAGTAAACTGCAACGCGATTTCCTTCCAGCCCAACTGGTAGGCAGGACGCATGCCGGAGAGTCCGATAATGAGCAGAATTATAGCCATTCTGGGTACGTATATGACCAGCGAAGCAATACCTATCCATGCCGATATGCCGTTGACTTTAATCGCAACTAGCGGACTTATCGCAAGCAGTACTAACCCTGCCGCGAAGAACAGCTCCGACCAGCGTCTCAGCTTGCGGTAATCGAAGAACCAGAAGACTGCCATTATAGCTATCCCTGTTCCGGCAAAGAACAGCTGTTTATCGAGAAGCCCATTCATGCCATTCTCCAACTTCTTATAGACGGTATCGACATTAAACATCATAAAGATCCCAGTACCCGCCAGCAGCAGCACCAAGATGAGCAGTCCCCACTCTGTTCTTGGGCGATGAGCCGCATGCATCCCTTGTCCGATTCCAACCGGGTCCCCCATCGCCACGATCGCCTTCTGCACTGCCTCTTCCTCCGATGCCCCGCTTGCCATCGCCGCTTCCATATGATCCTCAATATGTGCATACAGCTCTCTCTTGATCTCCTCGTGCACCTCCCTAGCCCTTACCTGCTCGCAGACTGCTGCCGCAAACTGCCGGACCTTGGGATGATCGGTTATCTGCATCATACGCCCCCCTCCCCAATCACCCGGTCGACGGCCGTGCGGAACAGCTGCCACTCTGCTTTGCGCTCTTTTACATGCTGCTTCCCCTTGTCCGTAATCCGGTAATATTTGCGCTTGCGTCCGTCATGCACCTGCCAGTAAGACTCAACCCAGCCCTCAGCCTCCAGCGTATGCAAAATCGGATACAGCGTCCCTTCCTTAAACGCGAATACCCCTTCCGACTGCCGCTCGATTTCGCGAATCAGCTCATAGCCGTACTGGTCCTTCTTGGCAAGCGTCGTCAGCACCAGCACAGCCGTACTGCCTTTCAACAGCTCCTTGTTCACTTTCATAAGGCTTTCATCCTTTCCCTTTCCTCCTGTGGAACAGTGCGGTAAGAAGCATACTGGTATTCGGGGGAAACACCTTGCTTCTCTTACCAGTCTCCCCATACCTAGATTAACGATACATAGTTATTCTAGGTATTAGTCTACACGTTAGCCCTCCATTTGACAAGTCCTGGAATGCAGCTATTATACAAGATGCAAGTCATACCGCTGCAATTGTATAATAGGAGCAGATGAGGGAATGATTTTAACCGTAGGAGTTGAACCGGGTATGGACTTTATTTTGGACAAAATGGAGCATAAGATCGAGTTCTTTCAGGACTACGACCTGAAGGCGCTTGAACGCAGAATTGAGGAACAGATTGATCTCAACAAGGCCCTGATGCTCGGCGTGCATTCCGTGCAGCATCAGATTACCTTTGATCCGAACCGTAACAAGATGCTGTATTCGGCTGTGGTGCATTTTCGCGCAAGCTAGAACTGCCAATTATAACAGCCGGTGTCCCGGCATAAAACCGCCCGCCCCGTGACACAATGAGACCGCTGACCTTTACGCCAGAGCGGGACGGGGGTGACAGCAGATGAGCAAGCAGCAGGGACACGCAGCCCAAAACACAACGAAGAGAACCCACGACCGCAAGAGCAACGCCAAAGGCAACAACCATTAATTTTGCAGCTTAGCCAAGGTACACGGATGCCTCCTCTTGAATGAGGGGGCTTTTGAGCATGCCTATGCTTCCGCGTGATGCGCCCATGTATTTCTGACAACAACTAACAAGGCAGCTGCTTTTTCCCCGAGGGAAAAGCCATCCGAGCATTTCTAACGAAATTTACGCACGCTATTCGTTTCTTTTTCCCGCTTCCAGCCCGCTAACGAATGTGAGCCGCGGTATTTGGCTTATCCGGGCATGAATTCGGCACTTTTTTGCACAATAGCGTTGCACAGATTCGTTACAGCACAGACTGGCCTTCTACAGCCCAAATAACGTGTGCAGGATTCGTTAGCCGTCCTTCCAACAACTCAACAACTGGCTGAAAGAAGCGGTGTGACTAGCCTCCAGGCATCTGCGCCGCATCTCGGGGTCTCAAGTCTTGGACGGATTGGTCAACAACCCGCAAAAAGCAAAAGACTCCACCCCTGCAAGGGTGAAGCCTTCAGACAAGAAGAAACGCCGGAACCAGATGTAATCCGGTAAAAGGATCGGGTAGACACCCTCCCTTTCTTACATTTATTATTAACCTAATCATACCATATATATACAATGATGTGAGCCTATTGGAGTATGCCTGCCGCTAGACAGAAACCTCCTCATAACTTTAATAAGCCCGGAACTCCTCACAGGGAGTCCCGGGCTGTTCCTAATCCACCTTATTAAATCCGCTCAATCGTAAACGCAAACTCCAAATCCTCATCGGCCTTGATCCGGTACTCCTCGTGGACCGGCGAGCCCCAGCTGTCATCGCCGCCGACGCCCATCTGGCGGCCGGCCACCGTGATCACGGTGTAGTGAACCGGCGGCAGCTCGTAAGGATGGTTCGCATTCTCCAATTCGAAGGCTGTGTACGGCGAGATGCCGCACTCCACCGGCTGTGAAGCGGGTGCGGTAATCTTGATGCCGCGTCCACTCCGGTCCGTCACACTTACGCGGCGCACACCGGTGCGGTTGCCCGATTCCTGAGGCATGAGATAACCTGCCACATTGTCCGCTGCTGTATTGCGGAATGTACACAGTCTGGCGCCATAGGCACGGTCGCTGTAATTCTCCTCCGGCCCCATTGCATACCACTCAAGCTGGTCATAATCGGCTGGCACCTTGAAGGAGACACCGACGATCGGAATATCCGGCAGTCCCGCAGCACCTTCGTAGCGTGAAACGACGCGGACACTTCCATCCCGCTGCACCGTGTAGGCAACCGTCATGCGCACCTGTTCACTAACTGCAAAACGGTATTCAAACGCCACGGTGATGCCTTCCGCTACTTCCGTCACCTTCACATCGGTGCATCTGCGGGCATGGCTCGCCATGAACCAGACACCACGTTCGAAGCCCATCCGCGCACCCTTATCGTTGTCCGTGGACGCCCGCCAGAACTGCGGAGCAGGCGGATAGGCAATCATCTCGCGACCCGCATAGCTAAGCGACACCAGGCTGCCCGCTCCCTTGGAGAACAGCACACTGAAATCCCTGCCGTGAACGCCGATGTTAACATCGCCTTCGACCAGACGCAGGCCTCTCGTGCCCGCAACAGATCCCGCAGACGCCGCTTGTGTGTCCGCTGTCCCTGCAGTCCCGGCTGTACCAGCTGTTATTCCAGCGGCCCCCGAAGTACCAGCTATTCCGTACATCCCTGCTGCTGCCCCTTTTCCTGATCCAGCAGCACTGTCCTCCACCACAAACACATGCTGCCCGAACGCCACCTCATGTCCGGCATCCGCCCACAGGTTGGATTCCCGCAGCTGCAGCGACGCGTCAATGGTATACTCGCCTGGCTCCGCAGGCTGCGGCAGATCATGCCGTACGCGTCCTTCAGCCTCCGGCTCCACATTCAGCTCGATTACGCAGCCAGCCAGCGGTTCGCCTTCCCGGTACAGCGTGCATACGAGCTCATAAGCATCCGTGCCGGTGAACAGGTTCTCGTTCTTCACGGTTACGCCTTCCCGGTCTACCGTCAGCTTGATATTCTGGTACAGGAACTTGACCTCCTGCATCTTCGGCGAGACCTTGCGGTCCGCATACACAATACCGTTCCCGCAGAAGTTGTAGTCGGTCGCCCGGTCGTCGAAATCTCCGCCGTACGCCAAATATTCCTCGCCATAGCGGTTCTTCTTCATAATGGCCTGGTCGATATAATCCCAGATGAACCCGCCCTGGTACATCGGATATTTCTGCTCCAGCTCCGTGTACTTGTGCATGCCGCCCACCGAGTTGCCCATCGCATGCATGTACTCGCAGCTGATATACGGCTTCTCCGGATCATTCTGCAGATATTCCTCGATCTGTGCGGGCTTTGCATACATCCGGCTTTCCATGTCGCTTGTCGCGCTGTAATTACGGTCGTAGAACACGCCCTCGTAATGCACCAGCCGGCCAGGGTCCACAGAGTGGAAGTACTTCGTCACATTAAGCAGCACTTCGCCCGCATAGGATTCGTTGCCGCAGGACCAGATCAGGATCGAGGGATGGTTCTTGTCGCGCTCGTACATCGATACGGCCCGGTCCATCACGATCGGCTCCCATTCCGGCCTGCTGCCCGGCACAACCCAGGATGGTTCTACCGCACCCATCTTCTGCCACGAGCCATGCGTTTCCAGATTCATCTCATCGATCAGATAGATGCCGTACTCGTCACACAGCTCATACCACAGGGTTTGGTTCGGGTAATGCGAGGTTCGAACAGCATTCAGATTGTTCTTCTTGATCGTGCGGATATCCCACAGCATATCTTCCTTCGTCACAGAGCGGCCTCTGCGGCAGTTGAATTCGTGCCGGTTAACCCCTTTGAACACGATTCGCTTGCCGTTCAGGTGCATGATCCGGTCCTTCATCTCAAACCGGCGGAAGCCCACCCGCTGCGGCACAACCTCCACCAGCCGGCCTGCCTCGTCAAACAGCTGGACATACAGCGTATATAAGTTCGGCTCCTCCGCGCTCCACAGCTTAACCTCACCCGCTTCGAGCGCAAGCTCCGTTACCTGATCGGACAGATCCGCCTCGACCGAAGCAATGGTGTCGCCAGAAGCATCACACAGCTCCAGCAGCACACCGCCTTTAATACGGGAACCCGCGCTGCCTGAAGCACCGTTATTAGCGCCCGAATCGCTGCCAAGGCCCGATCCAGCACTCTTCCTGCCGCCAGCACCCCGCTGTGCCGAAGCAGCCAGGTTCAGCCTTACGGACAAGCTGCCCTGCTTATAGGCATCATCGAGCTCTGTGCGGACTGACAGGTCCCGCACATGCAGCTCAGGCACGGTATACAGATACACATCGCGGAAAATACCGGAGAACCGCCAGAAATCCTGGTCCTCCAGCCAGCTTCCTGTGCTGCGCTGGTAGACTTCAACGGCAAGCCTGTTCTCTCCATCCTGCACATATTCAGACAAGTCAAACTCCGCCGGTGTGAAGCTGTCCTCGCTGTAGCCGACGAACTTGCCGTTAAGCCATACGTAGAAAGCTGACTCCACTCCCTGAAAGGAGATGTACAGCGGCTTGCCCTTCATCGCCTCCGGCACCTCAAACCATGTCAGGTAGCTGCCAACCGGGTTATGGTCCTGCGGAATCTCCGGCGGACGAAGATGATCGTAGCCATCCCAAGGATACATCGTGTTCACATACTGCGGCCTGCCATGGCCCTGAAGCTGGATATGCCCCGGCACCTCAATCTCACTCCAGCCTGCCGCGGGGAAATCCTGCTCATAGAATCGCTCCGGCCTGCTAGCCGGGTTTACCGCATAATGAAACTTCCACATGCCGTTCAGACTGTGCCGCATCCCCATAGGACCCGCCTGTATCGCTTCCTCTAGGGTGCTGTAATAGCGGTGGTCCGAATGCGCCGGCAGACGGTTAACCGCGAATACATTCACATCTGTCAGCCAATCCAATGTCGGTTTTGCTGCTTGCATCATGTCCTGCTCCTCTCCGGATACTGGCCTGTTATTCCATTCTTGTTCCTGCTTATTACTTTATTACTTCACAGAGCCCATCATCCCTGCAACGAAATGCTTCTGCATCAGGAAAAATACCAGCGCTGTCGGAACGGTCGCGATTACAATCGCCGACATAATGACTCCATAGTCGGGTGCGTAGCTGGAGCCGAGATTCGAGATAACGAGCGGCACGGTCTGATTCTCCGGCGACTGCAGCACGACCAGCGGCCACATATAGTTATTCCAGCTTGCCATGAATGTGATAATCGCCGCTGCCGCATAGGTCGTCTTCATCGTCGGCATGTAGATGCGGAAGAACAGACCCAGTTCGCTGAGACCATCCATCCGGCCGGCCTCCAGCATATCCTTCGGAAACATCTTCGTGCTCTGCCGGAAGAAGAAGATCAGGAATGCCGTCGTAATGGTCGGCAGCACGACAGCAGTCAGCGTATCGATGCCGATCGACGGCACGCTTCTTGAAGCGCTTGCGAACATCCGGTAGAGCGGCACCATCAGGGACGCGAACGGAATCATCATCGACAGCAGCAGAATGTTAAACACAATATCCTTAGCCCGGCTGCGGTACACCTCGAAGCCATATCCGGCAAGCGAGGAAATCAGCAGCGCCAGCAGGGTTGTCACAACCGACACCTTCAGGGAGTTCATCAGCGCATTCACGATATCAACCTGACTCGTCAGATTCCGGATATTCTCAATCAGGTGTGAGCCCGGAAGCAGCCTCCCCTTGGTGACATCCACCGACTTGTTCGTCGCGCTTACTACCATCCAGAGGAACGGAAAAATCGAAATAGCGGACACGCCAATCAGAAATGCGTAAGTGAAGATACGTCTTGGTTTTATCATTTGCGGTCACCTGCCACTTTGAACTGGATAATGGACAAGACGATAATCATAATGACAATCGAATAAGACACAGTCGCCGCGTAGCCGAAGTCAGCCGTATACTTGAACGACAGGTTGTAGATGTACTGGGAAATCGTCATTGTCGAATTACCCGGTCCGCCGCGCGTAATGTTCATCACTTCATCGAACAGCTGCAAGGTACCGATTGTCGAGGTAATTGACGTAAACAAGATAATCGGCTTAAGCAGTGGGACGGTGATGCTGAAGAACTGGCGGGTTGACGAAGCTCCGTCGATCCGGGCCGCTTCATAGATCGAGTTATCGATATTTTGCAGCGCAGACAGATAGAAAATCATGTTGTATCCCGTCCAGCGCCAGGTGATAGCGATTACAATCGTTACCTTAGCCCAGAACGGGTCGGTAATCCACTGTATCGGCTCCGTAATCAGATGAAGCTTCATCAGCGCCATATTCACGATGCCGTCACCTGCGAACAGATACTTGAAGACAACGGAATAGGCAACCAGCGATGTAACACATGGCAGGAATATCGCCGTGCGGAAGAAGCCCTTGAACTTCAGCTTGCTGTCATTCAGCAGCACTGAGATGAATAGTCCGAGCAGAATCATCGCCGGCACCTGAATAATCAGATAGATGAAGGTATTGCCGACTGCCGTCAGGAATGTCTTATCTATGAAGAGCCGCTTGTAGTTATCGAGACCCGTATATTCGAGATTTGCCCCTGTCCCCGTCTTGAAGGACAGCAGTAAAGCCTGGAACATCGGGTAGAAGTAGAACGTGATGATCAGAATAACCGACAGGCCCACGAAGAGCCAGCCGATCAGATTCATTTTCTTGTGGCTGCTCATCCCCGTCTTGACGTTAACGCCGCTGTCCTTGCCGAGGGCAGGTTTAACCGCTGAGCTCATTGACCATCTCTCCTTTCCTTCTGGTGTCCAAAATAAAAACCTTGGCGCGTATCCGCCTGCTCCTAAAGCGTCTTGTTCAGGAGGGAGCAGGCGAACGCCCAAGGTCAATCGGGTTATTTCAGCTGTGCTTCCGCCTGGGCCTGTGCATCTGCCAGTGCCTTATCCAGGTCTTTACCGTTCAGGTAATTCTGCATTTCAACGATCAGAATATCTTCAATTGCATAGGTATGCATGCCGTAGTTTACGTTAGGAATCTGTTCAGTCCACTTGGCGAAATCCGCCACAATGTTCTGTCCGCTGAAGAACTCGTCGCTCTTCTCATAGGCCGTACCGGCGGCTGCTTCCTTCAATGTGCCGAGTGCTCCGATATCGGTCAGCAGCTTCTGATACATCTCCACATCCGAGCCGAATGTCTTCGCCAGGAAATCCGCCGCCGTCTCTGAACCCGGCACATTCAGCACATACCAGGAGCTGCCGCCAAGGTTGGAAGCGTGAACCGAATCCGGCTGGTTTGCCAGGACCGGAAGCGGAGCAATCGCCCACTTGCCTGCTTGTGAAGCTTCTGCCTTAATGGATGGCGTAATCCAGTTGCCGGTCGGCACGGATGCCACTTCACCGCTGTTGAAGCCTGCTACGAACTGGCTCCAGTCCGAATGCATGCGCACAATATTATTTTCCATCATGGCCTTGTACACCTCGAACGCTTCCTTCAGCGCCGCGTTATCCGCCAGGTTCGGTGTTGTGCCATCCTCCTTCAGCACCCAGGAGCCTGCAGACTGCGCCATCATACGAAGGATGCCGAGGTCGTTCGGATCAAGCGAGATCATATTCTTGCCTGTCTTCTCCTTCACAGCCTTGCCGATCTCGATATATTCGTTCCAGGTAATGTCCTGCAGGTCTTCTAGCGTGTAGCCCGCCTGCTCCAGGTAATCCGTTCTCACATAGAGACCGGTGACGCCGGAATCGAACGGTACACCGTACTGCTTGCCGTCATGGCTGGTCGGCCCGATCTTATACTCGGCAAAATCGCCAGCGTTGATATGAGTGGACAGATCCACGAACATATCCGGGTATGCCTGCAGGAAGCTCTGCGCACGGTAGTCCTCGATGAGCACGATGTTCGGCAGACCTTTGGTCGTTCCGGAGTTAAGGCCCGTATTCATCTTCTGAATCACATCATTCTGTGCATATTCAATTACATTAATCTTCGCATCCGGATTGTCATCCGCATAAGCTGCCTTGGCAATTTCCAGTGCCGCGATGTTAAAGGACGGGTCCCAAGCCCAGATGGAAATCTCCTTCGCTGCAGCTCCTGTATCCGATCCCCCGGCATTCGAGCTGCCTTCCTGGTTAGATGAGTTCGACGAGCATGCGGTTAACATCAGCATACCGGCGAGCAGCAGTGTCCATGCTTTCTTCATTGCGTCTCTACCCCCTAAGATTGTTGGGCAAGCACTGTTAATGTAAGCGCTTGCTGTTCTATGGCTTTATGTTAGCACCTGAGCTGAACCGTCCGTTAGTACGATCTTTATCTTGATTTGTGTTATTATTATTACTCTTGTATCCGCTTTCTTTTTTCGGTTGTACTTTCTTTAGAATTTGTAAATTCTTTTGTTTTTGGACAAGAATTGCACGCTATCGCCCCTATATCTAAAACATATGGAATTATCTGGGCGAACAAATGGTTAATAAAGATTAAAAGGAGCCTCTCCTCCCGGATGGAGGCCAGCCCCTTTAATCCTGTTAAGGCGGTGATAACCTATGTCCAACAGCAGCAGAAGGATGTTCAAAGTGATTATGACCATAGTTGGCCTTATCGTCGTTGTACACGTGGCGGGAGTACTTCTGTATCTGTTTACTGCATCTTCCGGCTAGCGGAGTTTAATCTGTTTCCTTCGGCAGCCGGACCCGCACCTTCGTCCCTTCACCAGGCTGGCTGGAGATCGTGACACCGTACTCTTCGCCGTACAGCAGCTTGATCCGCTCATGTACGTTAATGACGCCAATGCCGGTAAAGAGCTGCCGCTTGCTCTTCGGGTTCGGCAGGGTGTTGTCGGACACGCCCTCCATGCCGTCGCCGTTATCTACTACCTCGCAGATAAGCGTGTGCCCCTCCGAGGAGATCAGCACATGGATGAAGCCCTCCTCCTTCTTATTGAACGCGTGGAAGAACGCATTCTCGATGAAAGGCTGAATAATGAGCTTAGGCACCCTAGCCTGCATGCAGTCCGGCATTACAAAATAGTCCACCCTGATCCGCCCGCCATAACGGACATGGTTAATGAACACATAGTTCTTCAGATTAGCCAGCTCTTCTTCGACTGTAATCGTCTCGCTTACGTTGCTGATTGTATTCTGGAGCAGCGAGATCAGGGCGTTAATCGTCTCCGCCGCCTTCTCCTTGCTGCCCTGTTGCACCAGCATTTTCACCGAAGCCAGCGTATTATACAGAAAATGCGGATTGATCTGCCGCTGCAGCGCCGCAAGCTCCGCATTCCGCTGATGCCTCTGCGTCTCCACGAGCCTGTCAATATACGCATGCAGCTCGTCGAGCATATAGTTATAAGCTTTACCAAGCTCCCGGATTTCATAGCTGCCGGTGACATTCATATAATTGCCAAAATCATGCTTCGTTACATTGGACATCCGGCGTACGAACAGCGTCAGCGATTTTGTGATCTGCCGGGAGATCAGGAATACAATGATAAGTGCAGCCGATACGATCATTACGCAGATAAGCACGATTGTCTTTATATCAAAGATTTGATTCAGCGCTATATTCTTGTCAATCATGTTCACCAGGTAAAAATCATACGAAGGCAGATAATCCGCCACCAGGATGCTGTCATTGCCGAACACCTTAGCCTGCCTGTAATCCAGCCCGGTATCGTTGATCTCCTCCGCGTGTCTTACAAGCTCCTCCGAAGTCTGGCCGATCAGCTCCTCTCGGTTGCTCGAGAGAATAATCCCGTCCCTGTTCAGAATCAGCACATCGTTGCCTTCGCTGGTGAAGTTCGTATAGAACTGCTTGAACTCCCTCTCCCGGATCGTCACATACATCGTGCCATAGATACCACCAGTCGTCCGTTCCATCAGCGCCTTCGTCGCGACAAGCAGCGGCTCTCCGCCTTCCCCTCCCGCAGACTTCTCATTATAATACTGATACATCAGCCGCTTCGGCTCCAGCAGTGTCGTCAAGGTCAGGCGGTGGTGCTTCAGCTCCTCGGTGCTTAGTGTAAAATAAGTCCGGTCGGTCGCATAATTCCGCCCATTCATGCCGACAAGCGTAATCCCAACCTCATAGGCATCCACATTCGACTGGATCCGCTTCATCTGCTGGTTCATGCTGTAATAGGTCTTCGCGACCGTCAGCGAGTCGGACTCCCCCTCTGTCAGGAAGCTCTTGATCGACCCGCTCTGCAATATATTGTTCGCCGCCGTTACAATGCTGTAGTTGAATGACTCGATGCTCGTCTTAATCTGATAAAGCACCTTCGAATTTGTTATGCTAAAGGTTTTCATAAAGAGACGCTCCGACATGCGGATTGTGGTCAGGGAAGTCAGCGCCGAGACGGCGATAATGCTGATGACCATGACAAGAAAGATTTTGGTGAATAACCTCTGGTATTTAAAAGCATTCCAGAACCGTCTCATGTTTCCCGCTCTACTTTCTGCCCCAGATGCTGCTTGCGGTATTGGCTTGGTGACAGTCCGGTGAACTTCTTGAACACCTTGCAGAAGTAGCTGTGGTCCGAATAGCCGACCATCCCGCTGATCTCGGAGATCATCGGTTCTTGTGCCCGCAGAAGCTCCTCGGCTCTGGCAATACGCAGCCTGTTCACATACTCATTGAAGCCTTCCTTGTTATGCGCCGCGAAGTAACTGGACAAGTAGGACGGGTTAAAGTGAAAATGCTTCGCCACCTCAGTCAGTGTCAGCGGCTCGCTGTAATGCTCGGCAATATAGTCAAGCAGCTTCTTCATGCCGCTTGATCCGGCAGGCTGCTGCCTTGCCGACAGGCATTCCTCGACCTGTCCGATGAACGCAGTCAGCAGTCCGACTGCGGTCTCCGCATCGTCGGCCTCCTCAATTCCGCGCAGATATCGGTACTTCGCTTCCTCTAGGTCCTTCGTGTCTACCTCCAGGTTGCCCAGGAGAACGGTAATATTGAAGATCAGATTACCGAGCAGTGACTTGAATTCGAACACGTCCACCCTATGATCGCCGGCCAGCGCCTTTACATGACCCTGCAGATAGGCAAAAGCCGAGTCGTAATGGCCCCGCTTCATCTCATCGGTGAACTGGTTGAGATTGAAGCGGTGCTCAGCCTCACTTGGCGCCTGCAGCTCGCTGTGAATCAGCACGTTCCGCTTCGGGTAGAAAAACCGGTATCCCGCAAGCTTCTTGAAGCTCTCCGTATATATACGCTGCAGCTCCCTTAAATTTGTGAAGGGCTCGCTGACGAGCCAGCACAACCCCGGTTCCCGCTCCGCTGTAAGCGCCGCTGCGCTTTTAACCGTATGCTTGACCTCGGCAAACCCGCTTCTGTCCAAGTTAAGGAGGTACCCAACCAATTTTCCGTCCTGCGGCAGCGGCTGCCAAGCCATACGGTCGGAGTAAGCCGTAAGCTCCGCCGATATCCGCTCCCGCAGCCGATTTACAGCGCTCTTATCGCCAGCAGTCAGCCGTTTTGCATCTACGCCGACCAGGCAGAAGCCGTTATAAGGTAATGCTTCCTTCATCAAAACCGGATCAATGTCCGCTTCGTACCCGGACAGGAGCTTGTCGATCACCAGTTCAACCTTTGCCGGGCCACTGCTCTCGCCGGGAGCAGCCAGCTGCAGGGCGGGAATCCGCTCCGCAGTGCGCCGCAGCACCTCCAGCAGCTCACGTGCCTCCAGCTTTGGCTTCAATATATAATCCGCCACCCCGCTCTGAAAGGTGGAGCGGACATAGTTGAACTCCCCGAAGCTGCTCAGCACGACAACCTCCACTTCGGGATGGTGCGACTTTACAATTCGGGTAAACTCCTCCCCGTCCATCACCGGCATGACGATGTCCGTAATGACGATATGCGGCTTAAGCTGCTCTACCATCAGCAGCGCCTCCTTGCCATTCGAAGCCTCGCCGACAATGACGAAGCCCTCCTGCTCCCAATTCAGGTGATGACGGAGTCCTTGTCTGACCAGAATTTCATCATCTACAATCAACACCCTGCACAGCTCTGCCAACATTGCTCCCCCTAATCCGTTTTACTTAATGGCCTGTATCCTTTAGGATCTGTATATTCTGCCAGGTTAGTCGTCAACCAGGTGGATTGTGCAGCTATTGTAACCCGACGATCGGAATGGTATCTAATTCGCACAACAGCTTACTAATCATTGAATGATAGCGATTACAGCTTCTCTTGTCCAGGAAAGTGTATTCCTTTTCCCTCATCGTAAATTATATCAGAGCAGCGGTTGTTCACGTTTTGAAATTCATTCCAATGAATTTGTTACCAGTTAAATAGAAAAATTTTACTAACATCCATTGACAACACGGACAACTTAACGTTATAGTAAAGCCAACTGAAGAGAACTCCAAAGGGGAGTAGCTGTTACAGCAATCGTCGTCATTACGAGGTTCCCGCCTCCGGCGTTGCTGGCAACCATTCGTTGTTAGCGAGACCTTTGCCCACTGTTTATTCATGCTGGGTAAAGGTCTTTATTGATAAAGGCCCTTACCGCAGCTGGCGGTGAGGGCCTTTTCTTCGTCATTTTGCCGGAAAGGGGGATGCGGTACCAGGGGCAGTGAGGAAAGCTCACCGCTCTGGCACACTCTCCGGAGTATGAAGTACATAGTCCGGGTAACATATTATACAGGTTATTAGAGGAAGGGAGTAATGACTACTTATGGATTTGTCTATCTTACTGGAATACGGCTGGGTGCTTCTCGTACTGATCGTGCTTGAAGGACTGCTGGCTGCCGACAACGCACTCGTTCTCGCCATCATGGTTAAACACCTTCCGGAAGAAGAGCGGAAGAAGGCTCTGTTCTATGGCCTGTTCGGGGCATTCGTGTTCCGTCTCGGCTCACTCTTCATCATCTCGTTCATGGTGAACGTGTGGCAGGTGCAGGCAATTGGTGCGCTCTACCTGCTGTTCATCGCCCTTAACCACCTGCTGCGCAAGTACCTTGCCCGCGGCAAGGAGACGCCTATTGAGCAGGCGATTGACGGAGAAACTCCTGGCAAGAAGAAAGGCTCCGGCTTCTGGATGACCGTGTTCAAGGTTGAGGTTGCCGATATTGCCTTTGCGGTGGATTCCATCCTCGCAGCTGTGGCGCTTGCGGTAACACTTCCAAGCGCAGGGATTGGCAAGATCGGAGATATGGACGCCGGCCACTTCATCGTTATTTTCCTCGGCGGCTTCATTGGTCTTGTTATCATGCGTTTCGCCGCTTCAATGTTCGTCCGCCTGCTTCAGCAGCGTCCGGGCCTTGAAGTCGCAGCCTTCATGATCGTAGGCTGGGTTGGCGTGAAGCTCGCCGTATACACTCTGGCTCACCCGGCACTGTCCATTCTGCCGGAAGGCTTCGAGAAGAATCCGATCTGGAAGGGCACCTTCTACTTCGTCCTGATTCTGATCGCGGTTGTCGCCTGGTTCGTCAGCAAGCCGGTTGACGAGACGAAGACTACACCGGAACCGACACGTTAATCAGCATTGTGTATCTCTGAAAAACAACAGCTAGACCAGACTGAGGGATATGGTAAAATAAGGGTCGGAACATCTTTCAGCAGCAGATCCGCTAGGTACACCCAGATAACCGACTAGAGACTTTCCTTCTACGTGAAAGGTGTTCAACACTGTTAAGCTTAGAGGAGATGATATCGGATGGATAATTCGGTTCAAATCGAGTCGCGGTTTCGTATGGAGCATACGCTCCCCAGCGTGTACAAGAAGATGATAGAGCTTGATGCGGCGGTAGCCGGCACAGGCATTGATCCCGCTCTTCTAGAGCTGATCAAGATCTATGCATCTCAGCTGAACGGCTGCGCCTTCTGCGTCGATATGCATACCCGCGACGCACGGGAGAGCGGCGAGCAGGAGCGGAGGATTTATCATCTGTCCGTATGGCGGGAATCCCCGCTGTTCACGCCAGCCGAGCGAGCGGCGCTAGAGATGACCGAGGCGCTGACACTGGTTGCCGGCCGGCATATCCCGGATACGCTCCGCAAGGAAGTCATCCGTCATTTTGGCGCCGAAGGCGCCGCCCAGGTCATGATGGCGATCGTTACGATCAACGCGTGGAACCGCATCGCGATCGGCACCGGCAAGCGGCCTGAGGCTTGATGAGATTGCAGCCGTCAGCACAGCTTAAGAAGCGTTCAGCAGGGCCAAGCGCCTTGCTGGACGCTTTTCTTATTAGGCCTCAATCCTCGCGCATGCGTGGCCGGGAACCCGTACGATAAAGAGATCTGCATAAGCCGAAACAACTGAAAAAGGGACCAACGGGAATTGTCCCATTTGGTCCCCTATCTTCCAGCTCCGGCACATCGTTCTGCGGCCGGTCTGTTCCGCCCTGTAATCAGCCCTTCGGCACCTCGCAGCCATCATCCGTACAGATGCCCGCCTCATCCGCAGTTTCAGTATTCAGCGCTTGGCCAGCTGCATCCGATTCACCGTGCTCCTCGGCCCATGCCTTCTCCAGCACTTCAAGGAACAGCTCAGCCGGCTGCGCGCCCGACACAGCATACTTATTGTTCACCACGAAGAACGGAACACCGCGCACACCCAACTGAGAAGCGATCTCCTCATCGATATGGACGTTATCCGTAAACTGGTCGCCTGCGAGCACTTCATCTGCTGCAGAACGGTCCAGTCCGGCTTCACCCGCGATGCGAAGCAGGGTTTCCCGGTCGCAGAGGTTATCCGAATCGGTGAAATAGGCCTTAAACAGAAGCTCGGTAAGTGCCTCGCGCTTGCCATGGGCTTCTGCAAAGTGCGTAAGCCGGTGTGCGTCCAGCGTATTCGTTACCTGCATCGTATCGAAGCGGAACGTCAGCCCCTCAGCAGCAGCCTGCTCGCCGACGTTGCGGTTCGCCTCCATCGCCTGCTCCCGGCTCATACCGTATTTGGCTGCCAAAGCCGTATGGATATCCTGCTCTGGCTCACGCGGCGTTGACGGGTCCAGACGGAAGCTCCGGAACACAATCGTCACATCGTCCTTATGTGCAAACCGCGATAATCCCGACTCAAAGCGCCTCTTGCCTATATAACAGAAAGGACATGCAAAGTCCGACCATACATCCACATTCATGACTGTCACTCCCTTGAGGTTAGTAACTTTCATTATAACATAGTTATTCATAAGTGCATATTTGTCCATCAATGTATAACTAATGTTAGCACCTTTCGTCCAATCTGGTTATCTTAACCGGAATACCGCCGATTAGTCTGGCTCTTCTTATCCTGCGTCAGAAGCCGGCTCCAGCAGCCCAAGCTCCAGACAGGCGCGGACCTGCAGCTTCTTAAGCCCGCCCGGGAAACGGATCACAATCGAGCCGTCCGTAACCTCGGCAATTTCTCCATGCCCGAATACGCGGTGCTTGACCTGGCGGCCAATCTGCAGCTCGACCGCAAGCTTGATGGCATTCGGGTTGTACGGCACCTCCGGCAGCGGCTGGTAACCGCTGACCGCTGAGGATCGCGGCACCGCCGATACAGTGCCTGAACCGGCGGCGGGGCCTCTGCCTGCCCCAGCCCTCACAGCGGCCTGGCCGCTTCCGCCCGCCTGCTTGTCCTCCGGCGGGTTCATAATGTACCGCACACCTGTGACAAAGCGGGATTCCTGAACCTTGGTGTCGTTGCGCTCCTTGTAGGCAATCAGCTCCAGATACTTCTTCGCTCGGGTCATTCCGACATAAAACAGACGCACCGCCTCCTCCATCGGCTCCCCGTTGCCCTCGGCCTTCTGCTCGATGTCATCGGCTGATGGAATGACCCCTTCTATTAGGTCCACCATGTACACATGCTCGAACTCCAATCCCTTGGAGCTGTGGAAGGTGGAGAGGGTGACGGCATTCTGCCCCCGTCTGGACCTCGCCTTCTTCAGCGATTCCTCCAGATGCTGAAGCCGCTGCGCGAACGCCTCCATGGTGGGCAGCGGCTCGGCGATATCCTCCAGCGTATTCAGAATACCGACCAGGTAATCCCGCTGAAAGCCGAGCCGCTCGCAGAGCTTCTCCACAGCCTTGTCATAGCCTAGCTGATTCCGGATCAGATGAATGGCTGCCAGCGGCGCCATCCCCCGCATCCGCTCGAAGTTCGCCTTGCAGTCCTGCAGCAGCTTGCGCTGATAGTCCTGCAGATGGACGAAGCGCAGCAGGTTATCGAACACCGATTCATTATTGTTGATTTCCTTGAGCACCGTTATCTGGTGACGCGTGATATAGCCGCTCAGCTTCGTATGGATTTTCTCAAGCAAGTCCGCCCGCCGGTCCGTATACGACATCCGCATGAAGTTCAGCACATCCTCAACCACCCAGTGAGAGAAGAACCGGTTATCCGCATCCTTCATATAATAGGGCACGCCAGCGCGGTCCAGCTCATTCATCAGGCTGATCGATGAGGAGTTATTGCGGTACAGCACCGCCGCTTCCCCCAGCTGTTCCAGCTTCTGCAGCTCCTGCACCACATACTTCGACTGCTGGCGGAAGTCATCCAGCGTCCGGATGCTTATCGGCTGGCCTGGCGGGTTGCGGGTAAACATGTTCTTGTTATACCGGTTCTTGTTCCGCTTGATGAAGCGGTTTGCCACCTTCACGATCTCGGCGGTTGAACGGTAGTTTTGCTCCATGAAGAGGATTTCCGCATTCGGGTACACCTTCTTAAAATCAAGCAGATACTGCGGTTCGGCAGCCCGCCAGGTATAGATGCTCTGATCATCGTCAGCCACCACGCACAGGTTACCGTGAGGGCGGACCAGCTTCTCAATCAGGGCATGCTGCACGAGGGAGGTATCCTGGCTTTCATCTGTGAGGATGTAGTCATACCGCTTCTGGTAGCTGCGAAGCAGGCTCTCGTCCTCCTCAAGCAGACGGTTCGCTACCGTCAGCATATCGTCATAATCCAGCAGCAGCTTGCCCTGCCCGCCTGTTTGCTTGTAGCTCTCGTAAGCCTCCATCACCCGCTTCGCTTGCGGCACACCGCATCGGACAGCTGCCCACTCCGCGGGCGGAATCATTTTATTCTTAATGAAGCTGATATAGCTCGTTAACTCCTCCATCTGGTCGTCTGTCGGCCTGCTGCCTGTTATCGTCTCGTAGAGACTGCGCAGGATCAGCTTCTTGTTCAGCGGCAGCTGCCCGGGCTGTCCGCCGTACTGCCCCGGTTTGCCGGTTACCCCGGGCTGCTGCTCTTCCTCCCCGTCCTCTTCCGCCTGCTCCGCATGGCCTTCAATCAGCACATATTCCTGGCGGGCCCGCCAGAAGTACTGGCGCACCACCTCGAAGGCAAAGCTGTGAATCGTTGAAAAATCCGCAGCCGGCAGGCCGGGAAAAAACCGCTTGAACCTCTCCTTCATATCATGCGCGGACGCGCGGCTGAACGTCACCGCCTTAAGGCGCGACGGGTCAACCCCTTTTACCTCCACCAGATAGCCCATCCGCATGATCATCGTTGTCGTCTTGCCCGAGCCAGGCGAAGCCAGCAGAAGCAGAGGTCCTTCCGTTGTTAGGACCGCCTGCTTTTGAACCTCGTTGAGGCTGACGCCGAGCTCTCTATGTTTTCGTTCAAAAAAAACCTGTTCCGCTTGCATGGCATTCGTTACCTCTCTCCGTACCTTAGGGTAGCTGTCCCTCCATTATAAAGCATCCTGCAAGCCCGTGGGCAGGACAATTGTGGAAGCGCTTAAAGACGGATGGAAGATGAGGGGATTTTAACAAATTAAAATGCTGTGCTGTTCTTCACAACTCCCCAGCTCCAGCCGATATTTCAATTACATAGCTGTGTTGGCGGGCGGCATGTGTTGTGTCGTGACAGCTAAAGTAAGACAAGAAGGAGTAGAAAGATAAGATGAAACCAGCGAAGATAACTGCAGCCGTTCTTCTCACCTTGTCCCTGCTGTTCCAAACCTCATGGGTTCAGGCAGAAGCCCCCTATATTCCGGGAGACGCGGAGCAGGAAGTCATTATTATCTATAAGAACGAAGAAGGCAAGGAGGCCGCCCGGAATGAAAGCCAGGATATCCGGCATGAGTTCGATGTGGTACCGGCCGTTGCCGCATCTATCACGAACGATCAGCTTATCGAGCTGATCGATGATCCCAATATTGCGCTGATTGAGCGGAATATTACCTTTAGCACGACCAGCAGTGATTTACAGCAGTTGAGCTCCTCGGAGGTCATTCCGGCCGAGCAGTCGCAGTGGGGGTTTCAAGCTGTTAAATCGTCAAATAAATGGGCAGAGGGCTACACTGGCGCCGGTGTGAAGGTTGCTGTACTGGACAGTGGTATCGCGCCTCACCCGGATCTGATCATCGCAGGCGGCGTCTCGACTGTCGATTACACATCATCCTACACAGACGACGAAGGCCATGGCACCCACGTTGCCGGGATCATTGCAGCAAGACGGGGCAACGGCGGCATGGTCGGTATTGCACCGGATGCGCAGCTGTATGCGGTTAAGGTAATGGACGCGAACGGTCAGGGCACCCTGCTGGATGTCATGGAGGGAATTGAGTGGTCGATTCAGAATGGCATGCATATCCTCAACATCTCGCTCGGCACCGATACCTATTCTCCTTCCCTTCAGAGCATGATTGATCTTGCGCATCAGCATGGCATAGTGCTCGTAGGTTCGGCCGGCAACAGCGGCGCAGGGATTAACACCATCAACTACCCGGCCAAGTTCGACAATGTAATTGCTGTATCCGCCATTGACGTTAACCGCAATCGGGGAGACTTCTCATCGACAGGTGCAGAAAATGAAATTGCAGCGCCGGGCGTCAATATTCTCTCGACTTATCTGAACAATATGTATGCCTCTGGTGACGGCACATCTCAGGCAGCCCCGCATGTTGCGGGCATGCTTGCGGTGCTGAAGCAGATGCACCCGTCTTATACCAACGAACAGCTTCGCAGCGAACTGCATAAATACGCAATCGATCTTGGCGCGCCCGGCCGGGATGACGAGTATGGACTCGGTTTCTCGACGTTTACCAAGGATATTGTTCCTCCGGGTGAGGTAAGCAATCTACGGATTAAGAGTATAACCGATAGCTCAGTCACAATGGAGTGGACCAGTCCGGCTGATCCGGATCTGGCCGCTGCAGCCGTGTACCTGAACGGCAGCCGGCTGGGTTCGGTCACAGCGTCCGTGTACCAAGCGGTCGATTTGGCCCCCGCTACCACATACACCTTCAAGGTAGCGACAGCCGACACAAGCGGCAACGAGTCGGCGGGAGCTACGATACAGGCCACGACCCTTCCTGCTGCTCAAGAACAACCTGAAGAGCCATCGGGAACAGTGGAAGCCGGTAATCCGGATGCCCCAATTTCGGAAGAAAGCTCTCCGGCAGCAGATACCGCCCAGCAGCCAGCGGACAGCTCTTCCGGAGACAACAGCCAGAGCCCGGCAGACAGCTCTCCTGCTGAAAGCGGAAGCCAGCTGCCTGACGGTGAAGCGCCTGCTCCGGCTCCGGCTCCGGCTCCGGCACCTGCCCCAGCACCTGCTCCGGCACCTGCGGCACCAGGTCCGGGTCCTGTTAGTAACCCTGCGCCGCTCCCGTTCATGCCTATGCCGTTCAATCCGACTCCGCCGCCAACGGGAGGCAGCTCGGTTATACCGGGCAGCGATGCAGCCCCGGAACCTGGCGGTAGCGCGGAACGGACAGATCAGCCGGATTCTGCCCGGCAAGCAGAGCGTGCACTGTCAGAGGCCGCTGCATCGCGGCGGGCAATTGATTATGCAGCTGCCCTTGCTGCTGCATACCCGCTGCCTGCAGGCGCTGACAAGAACAGGCTGAGCAGGGATCTGGCCGACCTCAAGTCCAAGCTCGGCATCCGCGATCTGCCGGGAAGAGCCGCCGTACACAGCGGCATCCCGCTTAGTATCAGCCTGCAAGTAGCTGCCGGGAGCAAGCAGTACAAATATATAGATGCCTCATCTATAACCGATGACAACGTCTTTATCATGGACGACCAAGGGAAGATTATCCGTAATGTGAAGGTCAGCCTGCTGTGGAACCGGCTGTTCGTTTCGCCAGGCAGCGGCGAACTTGATCCCAAGCGTACGTATACGCTGTATCTGGACAAGAGTGTGCGGGGAAAAGCTTCTCCTAACGGAGCAGCGCAGGAGCTGCCGCACCCGGCAGCCCTTACGTTCTCCGTAGGCAATGCAGCAGCGGTCAATGACACCCTTAGCGCATCTCCCCCAAGCGGTGTGACCGCCTTCAGGGATACCGCGAGCCACTGGGCCAGCGATACTATTCAGTGGGCAGTATCCAGCCGCATGGTAACCGGCTACGCGGACGGCAGCTTCCGTCCCAACCAGCCGGTTACGGAAGCCGAATTTCTGGCTATGCTGCTGCGCGCTTTCGAGCCTGGGCTTGTACCGGCCGGCAGCGGTCACTGGGCCAATACCTATTACAGCAAAGCCCGTGAACTGAACTACCCGGCAGCGGGATACAACAGCACAGCATCCCGGAAACGCACAATTCAGCGGCAGCAGGTTGCCGAGCTCATCTCATCTGCCGAGGGTGTCCGGTTCGAAGGCGATCATGCGATCCGCTACATGCTGGCCTTCGGTCTGGCTAATGGCAGCAGCACGGCGAAGATTACTGTGCAGTCCTTCCAGGGCAGCAAGGGATTGACGCGTGCCGAAGCGCTTCAGTTCGTCCGTAACTTTACGCAATATGGAATCGGCGGCCTGCTCGAAAGGCCGGCCGCACCCTCCAATCCTGCTGATATTCCGCCAATCCGGCGATAGAATCGATAAGCAGCACAGCAAGAACGGGAACCCCGGCTAGCCGGGGTTCCCGTTCTTTTTGACTGCTGTTCGACAGCAGTGATCTGTTCACTATTTATTCACAGAATGTTCACTTACGAGAAATTTTTATGTTCAGTAGAATAATCACAGCTTACAAAACAGAGAGGTTGATTGATTTGCCGACAACAAAGAAGGAAAGTCTATACTTTGGTTTAATGATGTGCGCTGGAATGGTTATCGTCATGACATTCTATAATATGCTGGTCAATGGCCTCACGGAGGCAATAAGCCTCCCTGTCTTGGGCCTTAACCTTGTCATAGGATTCCTTGTTGCACTGCTCCTGGACATTTGCATCATAGGTCCGCTGGCCAAGAAAATCGTGTTCAAGCTGCCTTTTGACAAGTCCAAAAATCTCTATATTGTTCTAACCATGTCAACATGCATGGTAGCCGGCATGGTCATCTGCATGTCCTTCTTCGGTCTCATCATGGCCAACATCGCAGACAGCGCGGCCAGCAGCTTCACATTCGCCAATTATGCAGCGACCCTCGGCAAGAACTTTATTATGGCGTACCCGCTGCAGCTGCTCGTAATGGGCCCTCTTGTCCGGTTTATGTTCATGCGGTTTGTGAAGCCTGCACGCACAGCGAACCCTGCATAGCCGGCAGTCTTGTCCGCATGACAGGCAGGAACTTCCCCTGAGCATCAGCCTGCTTCAGGCTAAACTCAAATCTTCCACATCGCAAAGAAAAGGCGAGCCCCGGGGGCTCGCCTTTTCTTTTATCCGCCAAGCAGCATGCTGCCCGCCTAGAATCCTTCACTCTCCGGCAGAGAAGCCATTGAACGGTAGGGAAGCATAAGTTCAAACGCAAAGCAGGAGCCCTTCTCCCCCGTTTCCATCAGCCAGATCGAGCCGCTCATCCCCTCTACAAGCTGCTTGCAGATTGAAAGGCCAAGCCCTGAGCCCTGCTGATAGCCGGTTTGGGCAGGATCGTGCAGCTGAACAAAGGGAAGGAACAGGTCATCCGCCTGATCAGCAGGAACTCCCGCTCCCGTGTCCCGTACAGTAAAGAGAAGCGAAGCCACTTCATCGGCACTATCGATTCGCTGCAGCTTTATACCCACCGTGATTTGTCCCCGTTCGGTGAACTTGATGGCATTGCTGACGAGATTGACCAGCACCTGCCGGATTTTCACCTCATCACCGATCAGGATGCCGGGAACCTTCGTATCGATATCTGTCTTGAGCTGGAGTCCCTTTCTCCTGATCTCAGCCACGAACAAGTCTGTAACCTGGCTGATGCATCCCTGTAGGTCAAAGGGACGGTTCTTCAGGACCATGCTCTCCGCTTCGTACTTCGAGTAGTCGAGCACATTGCCGAGGAGCTTCAGCAGCGAGTCGCCGCTGGACCGTATCATATCCACAAATCCCCGCTGCTCCCGGGTCAGCTCCGTTGTCTGGAGCAGCTCGGCCAAGCCCATAACCGCATTCATCGGAGTGCGTATTTCGTGGCTCAGCATCGCAACCAGGTTGTTCTTATTCTCACGCATGCCAATCACCGCACGCTCAGCCTTCTTCACCATGTGAACCGTATCCTCCAGCTCGAGGACATTGGCAAAGAATGCCGCCAGGGACTCCATAAGCGCGACATCCTTCTCCGTATAGACGTAATAGTTGTGGTCAAAAGCGCATAGCGAGCCATACACCTCGCCGCCCCGCTTAATGATCTTGACTCCCATAAACGAACAACCGCCGACAAACGGGGTCGCGTCCATGTCCTTGGTTAAAGGATGGGTATAATTATCCGGCACCACTAGCGGACCTGCAGACTTCTCGATGACCAGGTGACAATAAGAATCCTCATTGTCCACTATTAGTCCTTCCGCCAGCAGCAGCTCCTCCCTGTTATAGGATTTCAGCACCGTTGTGGTCATCCTGTCGTTGATCGCGATGCAGAATGTATTGGCAGGAATCATGCTGCTGGCCGTGCTCATGACCTGCGCAGCGGAGTTGTATATATTTCTGGAAACAATCGTAAGCAAATCGTCGATATAATCTGTCTTCATGTCCCCATCCTATCTTCCGATTGCCACCAGCTTCTATTAATGAGTTCATTCCCGGTGGATAACCCTGTTCTTATAAAAGTTAAAAGCCACACCATCTCAAGCATAGACCTCTGTAAGATAGATGTAAAGAACTGTTTGCTTAATCGTATCCATAACTTGTATTCTATTCCATTCCAATCATTTGAAGTACAGGCCGGCCGTCACCGGTTAGCTTCACATTCTCCAGCAGCAGCTGGGACGAGCCATCGCCATCAAGGAATACCCCTTCAACCAGGGAATCCGGCTCCTTCAGTTCCAGGATAGCCGATCGAAACTGCTCCGCGGAACACTTCACGGATGAAACAATCAGATGGACATTCCCCTCTTCATCATACACCATGCCTGTCCGTAGACGCTTATCCCCGCCAAAGGGGAGCTTCTCAGCCTCTGCCGCCTGCTTCCATATGTCGTCACGCTGAAGATTCATGCTAATTCCGCCCTGCGCCCAATAGTCAGAGCGGTCGGACACCTGCACCTCATCCGCGCTGCTGACCACTTGTACGGACAGGGTATGAGACGCGCCGTCATAGACGAAGGTGCCTCTTGGATACTTGGCGTTGAACCATCCTGAACCATAGCCCTTCGGCTTACCGTTGACGGGCTTGTCATTCTCTACTGCCATACTGAGAAGATGGCCTTCCCAGAAAAATCCGCCGTTGATTCCCGGCCTGCCGCTTGCTGTCACATTGCCGCCGATCACAACTAGTCTGAGCCGTTCGGGCTTCGTCTTTATGATATGCAGGATGATGCCTTCCTCCGTCTCGATGCTGCGGTAGCTGTAACTCTCCCGTGTAAATGCGTCTATTACCGCCGGTTCTTCCGTCCGGCTTAGGAGAACCGCGGCTGCCGCCGCCACTACCATGATGACCAGTAACAGCCATACAGCTGGCCCGTAACGCCTCTTGTTCGGAGACGGAGCGCCTGATTGTGATACTGCAGCTGGTGCCATACTAAGAAACACCCATCGGATTACAGCATCTTGGACTCTTCGCCATACACTCGTTCAGAAGCTCCACAGAGCGCATAACCGTATTCCGCTCGAACTCACTCATGTAGGAGAAAATTTCGTTCAAATACTCATTCATCTGACTGTCAATTGTAGCCGCTATAAATTTCCCTTCTGTCGTGAGCGATAAGATGGACACCCTCCGGTCAACCGGAGACGGCGCCTTGCGGACCAGATTCAACTGCACCAGGTTCTGAATCTGCCTGCTAAAGGTTGTAATATCGATTCCTAGCCGGTCAGCAATCTGCTGCATGGAGGGATTATCCTGCCGGTCAATCTCATACAAAATATGACTGTGTGTAATAGACAGGTCAACACCGCCTACGGAAGCGCAGCTCTTATCCAGCAGCCCGAATCTTCGGGTCATGACCTGAAACAGATCTCTCAAATTTTCCACCTGCATGCCTCCTCTACCTCCTCTTTATAACATGCTGCACTCTTATTGACAAACATAGTAAGTGATTAAGCTATCTCCCTGCATCACCGCTCTCTTACAAAAAGAAACCGGCTGGCATCTGATAGCCAGCCGGTTTCCCGTTTATACCGCATTCTCCTCCAGCTTCTGCAGCAGCAGGGCATGCTCCAGTTGTTCATAGGTAATATCCGAAGCGAAGCTGACCAGCCGGCCATCCACAACAGCTGCCGGTGTCGCAAGCTTCAACATGTCATCAACCGACAGATGGCTGAAGCCCCGTTCCTTGAAGAGCGCTTTAAGCTTCCGCTTGGCAAGTGCCCTGTCCATGGCAAGGGCGTAGTCATAAACATGCACATAAACCTCCTGTTCATAGCGCTCCTTCAGCCGCTGCTTGAGCTCATGAAATGGGGCGGCAGCCGGAAACGCTGAAGCTGACGGATCGCAGCAGTCGCTGGCAGCCTCGTCCACGCAGCAGCCACCATCCGGCTCCGCAGTCATAATTGCCGGATACAACTCAATGGAATGCTTCTTCATGGTGCCGCCCTCCTATGACGTGATTTTCAGACGGTGTGTCGGCTGCGGCGGAAGAGGACTGAAGCATTCATGATAGGTTTGCAGCCAGGCCGACGACATGTCGTGGTTGACCGATGCGATCGCATCCGCTACGACCAAATCCAGCAGCGCAGGGGACGCTTCGATTCTAATATTAAGAACGACCCGGTATCCGGCTCCAAGCACAAGCCCGGCATCTCTTGTATAGACCGGCGCCATTCCTGTCTGGACAACGCTGGCCTTCACAAAGCCCGTGTCATTGCCGGCATGAACCTTGAGATGGGCAACCGCCATCCTTTCCCTTACAAAGTGATTGTTCAGCTGGGCAAGAAATCCTGCTATCCACTCTTCGGGGTCCAGCGGCTTGCCGTCCGTTCGCTGCAAATCCCCCATCAAGTTCATCCAGGCCAGCTGGGCTTCTCCCTCGGCATACTGCTCATAGTCAATCTCAAGAATATTGGTGCCTCCACTCTCCAGAGTGCTCCATAAGTGAATCAGCTTGTCCAGATTATCGCCCCGGCCTGCCGATATGGGCTGAATCACCGCATTCGGATACCGTTTCGCCAAATAATTGCCAAGCCGGACCATCTCCTCCGCCGAATACTGATCCAGCTTGTTGAGTGCGATGATATCCGCTTCAGCCAGCTGCTTCTCGAAGATGTAACTGACCGACTGGGAGAAAAGCGGTGTATCGCGCTTCCCGTCCAGCTCAAGCAGCAATCTTGCCGGGTCTACAACGACCGTAAGCGGCACGGTCGTAAATTCATGGGCATAGTAACGCTGAAGCGGCTGAAGGACCGTTGCCGCCAGATCCGTGCAGCTGCCTACTGCCTCGCAAATAATAACATCCGGCCGTTCATGCTCAGCCAGCGCGTGCAAATGGTCGTAAAGCTCCTCAAAGCGGCAGCAGAAGCAACCGCCTGTCACTTCCCGGGTGTTCAGACCGCTCTTCTTAGACAGCTCCGTATCAATCAGCTCTTTCCCCTGATCGTTCGTAATGATAGCTACCTGAAGTCCTCTGGACTGCAGGACTTCAGCTGTCCGAATCATGGTTGTCGTCTTACCCGCACCAAGAAAACCGCCAAGCAGCGCCATTTGCACGTTTTTCATATAACATTCCCTCCCAGTCATAGTCAATTGCTTCCCTTATTCATGGAGCTGATTATAGACATATGCCGCAAGAACCGCCCCCGCTGTCGTACATACGATATACAGCCACAGATGGCTGAGACTCCCGGATACAATCGCCGGGCCCAGTGAACGGGCCGGATTCATCGATGCCCCGCTGACCGGGCCCGCGAACATGGCCTCGAGCGCGACCGTGCCGCCAATTGCAATACCCGCAAATGATTTGCTTGCCTTGGCATGGACCGCCGATGCGAGAATAACGAGCATAAGTGCGAAGGTGAGGATGAATTCCATCACGGCGCTCTGCTGCCAGCTGCCCGAAGGAAGGGTTGCACCCAAGCTCCCCACATGCCCGAACATAGACAGCAGTGTCAAGCTTGCCGCCAAGGCTCCCAGACACTGGGTCACCACAAAGCTCAGCGCAGTTCGGGCATCAATCTGCCGGAGAAACAGAAACGCCAGTGTTACAGCCGGATTGAAATGTGCGCCCGAGACATGCCCGAATGCATAAATCAGGGCCATGACGACAAGTCCGAACGTAATCGCCACCCCGATATGCGTCAAGCTGCTTGTCAACGTATTCACTATTACGGCTCCCGTCCCCGCAAATACGAGGAAATAGCTGCCGATGAATTCGGCAATCCATTTTTTGCGCAGCATCGACAGGGGCTCCTGCCCCCGCTCTGCTTCATAGACAAGGACGGGGAGCTCACGTTTCAATTCAGTTGCACCCATCGCCGTCCCCCCTTAGCATTTTAGACAGCAGCGCTTGAATATACCGTCTTCCGGTACGGTCACAATTTCGGCAAACAACTCGTCAATTTCAGGGTTCGGATGCTTCCACTCATAATGAAATTCGTGTTCGGTCAGCTCTAGCGACTGGATAGAAGACTGCCGCAGCAGCGGGGAGCCCTTGTACAGATAGAGCCTGGTTTCATACTGGATAGGGTCGATAATATCATTCAGCTGGTTGTCTTCGACAAAGGTGCGAAAGGAGGTCAGATCATCAATATTTGTCCAGGGATTGAACATGATGAAGGTAGGATTCAACATAATACCGGTGTCCCGAAGAAACTGAATGGCCTGTTCAATATCGGACACAGAGGTCTCTTTGGCAACTGCATCCAGCACCAGCTCGGAAGGGAATTCAAGCGCCGAGGTAATAAACTTGAGGCCGAGCTGTTTCATTTCTGCCAGCGCTTCCTTATTTTCCAGAATATGATCAACACGGGTTGTAAAATCGAAGGTCAATTGCGGAAATTCCTGATGAATTTGCCGGAGCAGCTTGATTCCATGATATTTGGCATTAAAGAAGTCCGCATCGATAAACGTCAGATGCGTCATCCCTCCGGCCATGAGGTTGCGCACATCCTCCAGCACTACATGCTCCGGAACCAGCAGCACCTTGCCGTCGTAAGCCGCATACACCGAGCAGTACAAGCATTTGTGATGGCAGCCTCGGGCAATTTCGGTCGAGCCGACTACCCGATCGGAGCCCAGCAGCTTGTTAATCTGCTTCTGCGGGTACTTGTGCAGCGGAGGAAGCATATGGCGGGCAGGTACGGCGAAATGATCCCGGCTCATATAGGGATGAATCACCTGCCCCTCCCGGGCTCCGCTCCCCGTCAGAATGCCCTCCAGGCTGCAGTCCTCTTCCCCGTTCAGATAGCGGGCGAGCTGCACAAGCGGCTGTTCCCACTCCCCGCATATGCAGGAATCGCTGTACGTCCCAGCCAAGCGGCTGGCATTGATCGTGGCATGCTGCCCGAAGAAGGTAATATGCGCCTGGGGATTGACGCGGCGAATGATTTTGGTCACCTCGGCTGCCGCCTGAACGGCATCAAAGAGAGGGATAGAGACAGCAATCAGATCCTGATCTGCAAAACGGGACTCCTGAACACCCTCCACATACGTGTCCAGCACCTCAACCTGCATCCCGTCCTCCTTAAGCAGCGCACTAAGAGCCGTAGCGACCGTAATAGGCTGGAACCCGCCTTCAAAATTGGAAACCAAAAGTATCCTCATAGCTTTCCTCCTCGGCTCAAATTCTGGTGCACCTTATCCGGATCAAGCGGACATTTACTCACTCTTCACGGCTTTGATGAGATAGTAGCCTACCTTCTCCTCCAGAAATGCGAATGCCTCCGGATGCGTATCCTGAAAGCTCAGGTAATCGGCTTTGTACTCCTCGCTCGATGCCATCAGCTCCGCATACCGCTTGTTCTTGTCCTCTGTAAAATTAACAATCTCAATGTCCGCAAAACCGGCGTTCTCCAGCTGCGCAATATTCTCGCTAAGCGGAATGCTGCCCGCCCTGCAGCCGCTGACCAGGCTAAGGTCGCCGCGGATCGAATCCGGAACCGGTGCATAGGAGACAAAGTCCGTGTAGACAAATATGCCCTGCGGCTCTAGAAGCCGGCTGATTTCGCTAATGGCCTTGATCCGGTCCGGCACCAGATTGAGCACGCATTCACTGTAGATAAAATCAAACTGTCCGTCCATGTAAGGCATGGCCTGGACATCGGCTACGAAGAAGCCCGTCTTCCCCCTGTAGGCACTGCTCAGCTCCCTGCTTCTCTCCCTTGCCCTTTCGATCATCTTCTCGCTGAAATCAATTCCGATAAACTGCTGCCCGAACGTGTAAGCGTTAGTGAGAGACAGGAGCGTCGTCCCCATGCCACAGCCTATATCCAGAATCCGCCGCTTCTGCGAGCCCAGCACAAGCTCCTTGATCCTTTCAGTCGGCCCGGAAGGCGAGAACTTGTCCGTTCCGGCGGCATAGCTTCCTTCTCCTTCTGCTACCGAGTTGTAAAAGTCCTTAATTGCCTGAACAGCGGGCGCAAGCTCCTGTGGAGCCTCCGAGCAGCAGGCTGCCGCAACCGTTTCCTGATTAGACATTTGTCATTTCCCCTTTCGTAATGGCCTTGATTTTGGCGGAACGGCTGTGAGCGGCCCAGCAGAGACAGAACACCGCTGTTCCTACTGCCCACATTAATCCCGAGAAATAAAAGGTGGTGTCAATGTGAAAGCTGTCCATCAGAAACCCTGAAGCAAGCGGGCCTATAACCATCCCAAGACTTGACGCCGATCCCAGAAAGCCCATCGTCGATCCCATGCCCGCCTGCCGGCCGAGAACCGCTGCCATTGCAGATGACGCAGCCAGTGTTACCGCCGAGGCCAGGCCTGTGCCCACCATCAGCAGGGAAATGCTCCACAGCGCGTAGGCCGACGGAAACATAATCAGCAGGATAATCGTCAGAACCGAGGACATGACAACCAGCCTGACCTTGTCATACCGGTCCACCACCCATCCAAGCGGCACCTGGGTAGCCCCTATGATGATATTGTTAAGGGCGATGAGGAACCCGATCGCGGCAATGCTCAAGCCGCGGCTGGCCGCATACAGGGTGAAGAAGGACACCATGAACATCGACAGTACGGCTACGACCACGTTAATCGAAGCGAGCGCCAGAACGCCTGGATGACGCCAGGGTGATACCGGCCGGCGGGCCGCCGGAACCTGCTCCTCCTGTTCGGCCTCCTGCTGCTGCGCTTCCGGGTGCTCATTCGCGCGCGAGGACGGCAGGAAGGCGACGATCACCAATGCTGCCAAAGCTAACCCCAGCAGGGAGAAGAAAGCCGTCTGCATTCCGTAGTGCTCTGCGATGGTACCACCTAGGAGCGGCCCCACTCCGTTTGCAACAAAGATGGACGTGTTGTACAAGCCCATATACTTGCCTTCCTTGCCTGCGGCACTGATTTCCCCCATATAGGCCATCGCCATCGGAAGCATCATCGCGGAAGCCACGCCGTGCAGGAGACGGGCTCCGAGCAAGCCGGCAATACTTCCCGCCAGACCGTAGCTCAAAGCGATGAACGGATACAGAATCAGACTGTAGGTTAGTATCGCTTTGGGACCCTTGGCGTCAGCCAATCTGCCGATTGGCGTACCGATCAGAAGACGGACGACATAGAAGCCGCTATAGAGCATGCCGACCCACAGGCCGGTTGCCCCCAAGTCCTTCGCATAAGGAGCGAGCAGCGGCGCGACAATCCCCGTGCCTGCCACAAGAATAAATACGGACAGACAGAGCAGAATAATCTGCCGCTTCATCACGCCCCCGGCTTGCAGCAGGATACAGCCGGCTGCTGCCCGCTAAGCCCCGCTTGTCCGCCGCCCGGCGGCTGTTCTGCAACAACGGTCAGCTGCAGCGCGTTGATTGCCGCCCTCACACGGTCGGATGCATGCTTGCCCTCCCTGCCGTGGGCAATCACATACCCGAGACGGTTGTAATTACTGTGCGATGCTTTCACATGCTGACCGTCCTCCACCAGCAGCTTCAGCTCCTGCACCCCTTCCATGCCGCTGACCGCCTCACTGCGAAGACGAACGATACCGCTCTGCCCGGCCAGAAGGAAGGCGATTTGGGCTGAGTCTGCGGCCGGAAGATCACGGGGCGCATCCTCGAGCGTGCCTCCAGCGGCAATGTGAAAGGCCAGCTTGCGCAAATCATAGCCCGTCACGGCCTCAACCAGACGATGGATCTGATCCCCTCCCATCCGGGCATTCACCTCAATGATCTTAGGCCCGCCAGCTGACAGCTTGACTTCGGTGTGAGATACAATGTAATCCACACCAAGCACCTTTAATGCCTCAGTGACTAATGCTTCAATGGCCTGCCGGTCCTCTTCCGCCAGCGGCGCCGGCACCAGATGCCCCGTCTCGATCATGCCTGCCGTTTCCTTTGCCGTCACGGCGATAACCCTCGTGATGCCATTCACCGTGCAGCATTCCACACTGAATTCCGGTCCTTCTATGAATTCCTCGATCAGGATATCCGCCTCAAGAGGCTGTCCGACCCAGTTCTTGCCTGAGCTTTGAATCGCTTCAACTGCCTCCCATACTTCCTCAAGTGATTCGCATCTTCTTACCATATGGCTGCCCGCGTCGTTGGATGGCTTCACAATTACCGGGAGGCTTATCTCGCTACCGCCAAGCGCCTGCAGCGCTTCGGCGGGAGAGCGAACCAGCTTGAAGGCTACCGGGTTCACATTATGCTCTCTTAGCAGAGCCCTTGTCCTCGCCTTGCTCCTGCAGTTACGGGCCGCTTCCACACTCAGGGCATGAGGCAGGTTCAGCGCTTCCGCTATCTTAGCCCCCAGAATCAAGCGGTACTCATTGCAGGTGTAGACAGCTCCAATCCGGCAGCGTTCTGCAAGCCCGGACACCTTGCGCAATACTTCCGTTTCATCGTTCAGATCCACCTCTACAGGCAGATCGGCATTCAAGGCGTCCTCCATCGAGATGACAGAATTAAGAAGCACCACCTTGTAACCAAGCTTTTGGATAAAATCGATCTCCTCGACCTGATCCCGTCTGCCGACTACCACAGCCCACTCGCCTTTATTCATCTGCATCCCTCCTACCGGCAGCATTCCGGCTGCGCAGCCGGTTCCACGCCACGGCTTCCGGCTGCTTCACGGCCCGTCAGACGCGCTGTCTGAGCTACGGCTACTATACCTGCCACCTGTCCGATCTCCTCATTGGTAATCATCGACTGCTTGGCCGTAACCACCGCCCTCCGCAGCGCCTCATCACCGGCTGTAAGCATGGATACAGTTAAAGCTACAAGCGCCTTGTCCCTGTCCGATAAGTGCTTAGCCTGGAAAGCCTCCTCTGCGAAAGCTTCAAACTTCCTTTCCAGATCAGGCAGTAGTTGAATCATTCCTCTTCTCCACCTCCTGAATATGAGTAAATACTACATGCTATATATCAACCTGCACCCGCTGTAAACGCAAAGCTGGACACAGTATGATACCGCTCAATAAAGGTTGATAATTGCAAATATATCATAAGGTGTAAGGTTGTGATTTTGTCTGAAGATAGTCTGAGGAAAATCATGTAGAAACGTGTGATATAATGCAGATTCTACAAATCAACAGTACATATCATGTCTGCTAGCTGCTTGAGGGGTTCCTATAAATTTCCTCCAGTATAATTATTTTATTTGCAAAAATCAACTAAATTATTTAAGCTAGGACCAAGGATTAAATCAATCGCCTGGAGGTTGGGCGCCATTGAGGGAGTTCAAACGTTGTGCTAGAATGTGAGAATCAATTGACTGGACTTTATTGGGGGAATTGGAATGATGCTGCAGACCGTCAGACAGGCTCACGAGCAGGATTTGGGGCGAATATTGGACATTTATAATCAGGGGATTGAAGACCGGATTGCTACACTGGAGACAGAGAAGAAGGATCAGGCATACATCGGTAACTGGCTTCTGGAGCATCAAGGGCGTTACACAGCTTTAGTTGCAGAAGATCAAGGAGAAATCGCAGGGTGGGCGGCGCTCAACCGCTACTCGCACCGCTGCGCCTATGACGGTGTGGCCGATCTGTCTATCTATGTAGACCGTGCCTACCGCGGCAAAGGAATCGGCAGTCTGCTGCTGCCTGCGCTTGAGGAGAGCGCTAGGAAGAACAGCTTCTACAAGATCGTTCTGTTCACCTTCCCCTTCAACGCTGGCGGCCAAGCGCTGTACCGCAAGAACGGATACCGCGAGGTCGGCGTGTTCGAGAAGCAGGGGCGCTTGGATGGCCGGTATATTGATGTCATGATTATGGAGAAGCTGCTGTAGCAGCCTCTCCATTCGTTCGTTTACCTAATAAGCAAAGAACCTCTCAGCTAAACGCCTCTTCCGTAAATTCCGTGTTCATACTGACTGCCGCTATACTGCCCGCCCCTGCGGCCAAAATCAATTGGGACGGCGTACCGGAAGCCGCCTCGCCCGCTGCGTACAGACCGGGTACAGAGCTCTTGCCGGCTGCATCCGTCCAGACTCCGCCATCCTCAGTTACTTCATAACCAAGCGCCTCATGGAACGCGGCATGCGGAACCCACTGCGGGATAATGAATCCGCCTGACCTGCTGACCCGTGAACCATCTGAGAATTCGACCTCCCGAAGCTTGCCTTCCTGGCCATGGAATGCTGCCACCGCCTGCTCCGTTACCTGAATATTACGGGAAGACAAGACCAGCTTCTGTTCATCCGACAGGACGCGCTGTCCATTCGTGCAGACGATAAGATCATGGCTCCAGCCATATAGCAGCTTGGCCAGATGGAATATTCTCTGATTATTCCCCACCACAATCAGAGGCTCGTCCCGCAGCTCCCATCCGTCACAGTATGGACAGTGAAACAGGCTTCTGCCGTACAGCTCCTTCAGCCCCGGAATATCCGGGTAAATCTCCTTCAGACCGGTTGCGAGCAGCAGCTTGCGGGATTGGACCGGTTCACGCCGATCACTGTCCGTTGTGACTTCGAAACCGCCGGGGATCTTGCGAATGCCCGTCACCTTAAGTGTTTCGTGCTGTACCGAAGGGTAACGCAGGATCTCCTCATATGCGACCCGGCGAAATTCTGCTGGCGTAATGCCGTCCCGGGTTAGGAATCCATGCGAAGCATGGGTAACCGCGTTGCGCGGCTGGTTGCTGTCAAGCAGCAACACGCTCCTTCTCGCCCTTCCCAGCACGAGTGCTGCGTTTAATCCTGCCGGTCCGCCGCCTATTATGACGCAATCATACTGTCCCGCCATGATGCTTCATCCTCCTTCCGCCAGAGCGGATCTATAGTATTAAAGATATAACAGATTCATTATATCTATAATTGGTGTGAAGAAACGGCCGTTCATCGCTTGCTTATGACGGCCTGGCAAGGTCGGAGATTTTCCTGCTTCTAAGGTACTCCTCCATTTGACGCTCTGCATCCATTACGACCTGCTGAATTTGGCACTCGCTGCTATGATTAAGACTGCATTCGAAGACAGAGGCCGTGCCTTCAATCGCATGGATAATATCCAGGAAAGAGATGTCCTCCTGACTGCGCCTGAGACGATACCCGCCATTAGCTCCGGGAACGGATTGAATGAGCCCCGCCTTGACCAGCTTGGTCAGCATCTTGGACAGGTAGGTAGGAGAGACACCGAGCTTCTCTGCCAGCAAATGCACGCTCACAGGCTTATCCGGTGCTTCCGACACCAGATGGAGCATCGCATGAAGCGCATAGTCGGTTGCTTGTGAATATTTCATGTAATCACCTTAATTAGAGACTTAATGGGTCTATAATAACTTTAATACAGGAGGAAAGCAAGCAGCGTTCTCGATTCCGCCGGTAAAAATAAGCAAAGCAATCACACTGCCTGCATGATTGCTTACTTCATTTTCCCCATACATCCAGAGGCAAGAATGATCACTCACTCCCGGGCTCACCGGCCGCCCTCAATTGCATACAGCTCGTGCCCGAACCTGCCGTATTTCGCGGTTACGACCGCTTGAATCAGCGCCTTCGCCTTCAACATTATCTCCTCATATTCCTGCTCAGGATCAGACTGCATCACAATAGCTCCGCCCACTCCTATTGTCGCTGACTGCTCCGTGCAGATAATCGTACGGATGACGATATTCAGATCGGCAGAGCCATTGACGCCAAGGAAGCCAATTGCCCCTGAATACAGACCCCTCGGACGCTGCTCCAGCCGGTCGATCAGCGACATGGTCCGCAGCTTGGGCGCACCGGTCATTGATCCTCCCGGAAAAGCAGCGCGGATGCATCCGACAGCCGACACATCCGGCCGCAGCTGTCCTCTGACCGTGGACACAAGCTGATGCACCGTTTCGTAGCTTTCCACATCCATCAGTTTCGGAACATGTACGCTGCCCACTTCGCAGACAAGGCCAAGGTCATTGCGCAGCAGGTCGACAATCATTAGATTTTCCGCACGGGTTTTCTCATCGCCCCGCAGCTGCTCCCGCAGTTCTGCATCCTCAGCCTCCGTTGCCCCCCTGCGGCTGGTTCCCTTAATCGGCTTCGCTTCCACACGGCCCTGCTGGTCAATTGTCAGGAATCGCTCGGGAGACGAGCAGACCACATGGATGCCGCCAAACCGCATATACGCTGAATAAGGAGCCGGATTAATGCGGCGCAGCGTGCTATATAATGCCAGCGAATCGCTTACGGCCTCCGTGCGCAGCTCATTGGTCAGGTTGATCTCATAAGTCTCCCCTTCACACAGAAACTGCTTGGCCTGCGCAATATCGGCTATATACTGCTCGTAGGAGCGATTAAGATGGAACAGGATGGGCTCGTCCGGCTGGTTATCATCTGTACGGCCACGATCTGCCGGATAGCTGCTGCCCCCCTGTGCAGCATCACATGCCTCCGCTGCAGCCAGCCGGGCCACATCACGGGCTGTCTCCTGCAGCCACCCTTCCGCCAGTTCCCTTACTTCGCCGCTGTCCGTTAAGGCAACCAGGTACAGCAGCTGCTCTTCATGGTCAATAACGCAAAGCCGGTCGGCGAACAGGAGCAGCGCGTCGGGAAGCGGAGATGTATAAGCCGCGTCACCGCCGCTCTCGGCCTTTAGCTCATAACCGAAGCAGCCTGCAAAGCCCCCTACAAAATCAAAGGGCAGCTCCGCTCCACAGGAGTTCTCTGCCAGCTCACGCTCCAAATAGTCATAGATGCTTTCACGGTGAGTAACAACTGCATCCCCCCGCCGCTCCTGTACCAGCTGTTCAGCCATACTGTAGCTCACGGTCCGGCTCAACGGGCCTCCTGCTGCGCTGATATAGGAGAACCGCCCCATTCCCTCGCCCGTCCGGCTGCTGTCAAGCCAGAAGGAAGAGTCTGTTCCGCTCGTTAAGTGACGGTACAGCCGTTCGGCGTCTGGATATTCCGTTAGTCTGCGGAACAATACTTCGTATGTCCTTGCCGTTCCAGCCATCAGAGATCCAGCTGCATCCGCCTTAGCCTGGACTTGGCCCTGAGGCTCGTCGGGACCAGGCACTCCCGCCCAAGACCAGGACAGCTGTTCCTTGCCTCCTGGAAGCGGAGAGTATAGCCGACTCAGCTGCTCAAGCGGCTTCCTGCCCTGCTTATTCCGGCCGTATTCTGCCTGGTGCGCAAGCGTCAGCTGGCCGAAATTTCGCAGAACCTGCTCGCCAAACTGCGTGCATATCGATTCCGGATGATACTGAACGCCCCACAGCGGACGGCTGCGATGGCGCAGCCCCATCAGTACCCCGTCTGCCGTCCAGGCGATTCCCACCAGCTCCTCCGGCAGGTCTTCCACCACCAGGGAGTGGTAACGGACAACCCGGGCATGCTGCGGAATACCGCTGAATAACGCTTCGTCGCTGTGCACAAGCTCACTCAGGCGGCCGTGCATAATTTCCGGCGCCTGTCTAACCTGCGCGCCATACAAGCTGCCAATGCCCTGATGCCCAAGGCACACGCCCAGCACCGGGACCTCCGCCTCCAGGATCGCCTGCCTGCATATGCCAAAATCCTCCTCCCGTTCCGGTCTTCCCGGCCCTGGTGAGATGACGATATTATCAAAGTCATACTCGCGCAGCTGCTCCCAGCTGACCGAGTCGTTGCGGACGACGGCCGGCTCCCTGCCGTTAATAGCCGCAATCATCTGATACAGGTTAAATGTATAGGAATCATAGTTGTCGATAAGCAGTGTCTTCACGCGTGCCTTCTACCGCCTTTGTTGTCTACTCTGGTCTTAGGTTGGTGCATTAATCGGATTATAGCAGAAAAGTATACACCAGTCGCGATCCCGCCAGCAGCTTCCCAACTCATTTCCCTGTAACTAATCGTGCTGACTTACCGTCTCATTGTTTACAGGGGAATGAGCCATGAAGAAGTTGTTATATTGAAGTAAAGAAGATGGAGCAGTAACTGATCAAAGGGGAGGGGATGAGTGTCAGTCCACACTTCCATAAGAGAGGATAACCGCCTTGTATAAATTAACACTAACTAAGCTTGCAGGCACTGCTTTACTGGCTTTGCTCGTCTCAATTACAGCAGCAGCCGAAGCCGGCCAGGGAGCAGATAGCGGAGCTGCGGAAGGAATAAGTGCGGATGCCTCCCGTGCCGCCCAATATTCAGCAAGTTATGCAGCACAACTAAACAGTCCGGTCCCAATGGAATTCGGGAATCTGGTCCTCTATGAATCACCTGTTAACGAAGATGCCAAGGTAGAATTCAGCGAGACAAAAGATTCGAATCTCACGTCTGTGCGGCCACCGAATGCAGAACGCCGCGTCTATATCCATTCCGTATACACGATTGCCAGGCTGCAGCCAGGCGTGCGCGAGCCAGGGGAGCTATCCAATCATATGCAGCTTCTCAGTGCAGCCAAGGGTGCCTCAGCCCCAAAACTGGATGCTGACCTCTCCATCTCCGCTGCTGTTCAGGCGGATGGAGTCTATGACCCTCATCTCCTCGAGCTGGTCAGGGAAAGCCTTACGGGGAATCCGGATGGCGTTATGACCAAGACATGGACTGCGGCAGATGAATGGCCCGCCATACCCGAAGACAGCCCGCATAATTCCCGCAGCTATTATGGCGCCGTTGATCATGAGTTGTATGACGTAACAGTGGTTCAGACAGACCTTTACGATCAATATATTGGAACAGTATACCAAGGCAGGTCAGTGGAAGAGACCGGTCGCACAGTGATTCATGGAGTGAAGAAACCGCTCATGGTCTCCTTCAGCTTGGATGCCAGCATACAATAAGAAAAGCCAAACCCTGCTGCTTAGCCGGGTTTGGCTTTTCCACTCTATTTCCACTCTATAAGAGACTACACAGCTGAAGCTGTCCGTTTCCGCTCGGCCACGAGCTCCACTACGTTGCGGATCATCTGCAGGCCGCGGTCTTCCTCCAGCGTCAGGATGGACTCGGGATGGAACTGCACGGCATAGACCGGAAGCTCCTTGTGCTCCACCGCCATCACGACGCCATCCTCCGATACCCCGGTTACCTGAAGACATTCGGGGACAGCTTCCTTGGCCGCGTACAACGAGTGATAGCGCGCCACCCCGAAGGTCGGCGAGATGCCCTTGAACACCCGGTTCTCTGCTGTCTGGCGGATGACCGAGCGTTTGCCGTGCATCGGATAATCCAGCACCTCAAGCTCCCCGCCGAAATATTCAACGATTCCCTGCAGTCCCAGGCATACCCCAAACACCGGCAGCTGCCGGCTGAGGCAGCCGTCAATGGTTGTCTGCAGCTGAAAATCAGCGGGTCTGCCTGGCCCCGGTGACAGCACGACAAGATCGGGCTTCAGCGTGTCCATCATGGACAGCGGGAAGCCTGCACGGTGAGTCACCACCTCGGCACCTGCCTGGCGGAAGTAATTGGCGAGAGTGTGAACGAACGAATCCTCATGATCCACCAGCAGCACGCGGATGCGGTCACTCTCTTCCGTAGCATGCTGCGGTTCTTCAACCGCTGTATCCGGCTTCAGGATCGCATCGCGCATGGCAGAAGCCTTCAGCTGTGTTTCCCGCTCCTCGGCCTCCGGGTCAGAATCGTAGAGCAGCGTTGCACCCGCACGCACCTCTGCGACTCCGCCCTCCAGGCGGATTGTCCGCAGCGTTAGGCCGGTATTCAAGCTGCCGTTAAAACCATAGAAGCCCACGGCTCCGCCATACCACTTGCGGGGTGACCGTTCGTTCTGCTCAATGAAGGTGATCGCCGCACGCTTGGGAGCGCCGGTAACCGTGACAGCCCACATATGGGTCAGGAACGCATCCAGCGCATCATACCCTTCCCGGAGCTGGCCCTCGACATGGTCGACCGTATGGATTAATCGCGAATACAGCTCGATCTGCCTGCGTCCGATGACCCTCACCGAGCCCGGGACACAGATTCGCGACTTGTCATTGCGGTCTACATCCGTACACATCGTCAGTTCAGATTCATCTTTCTCGGAATTCATCAGGAGCTTGATTTGCTCGGCATCTTCAATAGCCGTCCTGCCTCTCGGGATGGTGCCTGAGATCGGACAGGTTTCAATGCGCCGCCCCTCGACCCGAACATACATCTCCGGTGAAGCTCCGATCAGGTACTCGCCTTGGCCAAGATTGATGAGAAAACCATAGGGACTCGGGTTTCTGCGGCTCAGCCTCTTAAACAGCACGGATGGCAGCTCGCTGCACGGCTCGTAGAAGGTCTGGCCGGGCACCACCTCAAACATATTGCCGACCGCAAATTCCCGAATCGCCTTTCGTACAAGCTCCGCATAAGCCCCTGGCTCATGGTCGCTTGGCGCAGTCACTTCCCTGCCTGATGTAGGGCCCGACTTCCGTCCGGTTCGCGGCAGCCCCTCTGTATCCCCTGTATCATGTTGAAACTCATATTCATATCGAAGTGTCTTCTGCAGCTGATGATCCGTTACATAGATCTCATCCGGCAAATACAACACTAAATCTTCGTAGTTGTCCGGCCTGTCATGCTGCAGCTCCACCTTCTCGAACTGAAACACCAGGTCATAGCTGAATGCCCCGTATAATCCGAGCACCTCATCCTCCGGATGGTAGAAGTAATCCTTCACCGCCCGGATAATCGTGAAGACCGAGTTCTGCTTGCTTCGGTCCTCTTCCGCGAATATCCCTTCTGAAGGCACAAGACCGCCGGTTATAACTCCCGGTGCGTACACCAAGTCAGTTACGGCCGGAAGCCTGCTGAGCATGCCCCTTACAGCGGCAAGAAGAACCTCTCCTCTGCTGTTCAGCGCCTCCATGCGGAACGACATTCCGCGTGAAGACAGGCGCAGCGGCGGATTCACAAATCCGAATTCCCAGCGTGTATAGCGGCCTGGATATTCATAGCTGCTCGTAAACACCGCCCCGAGCTGGTCGTCCAGCTGCGGAATCAGCAGCTCCTGGACCTCTCCGCCCTCAAGCTCCGTCACACTTCTGGTGATCCACAACGCTCCGCTCGTCTGGTATTTCATTTCGTCCCTGTCTCTACTCATCTCTGCTCACTCTCACTTTCATCAGCGTAATGGACCTTCCTCTCGATTGTACCCTGCCCCCTTTAGTCTTGACAAGCAGCGGCATGTCCCATCCATATATGTTATTATATTTCTAAGGGGAGGTGTTTTTGCCAGATTAAACCACACGTTAATAGAGTTCCCTCAATGGTGTGGTGAAAATTTTTTTGAGAGAAACTGCATCTTTTTTCCAACCACTGTCGTCTAAATTACATACCTATAAAGTCTTTAAGGAGGAAATTCTCTTGATTCAACGATTTCGCAAGCTATTCTTACCCCTTGTTTTGACAACTGGCATTCTGGCAGGCTGTGCCAGCAACGCGGACAGCAACAAGGCCGAGGAAGCCTCGACGCTGAAAGTCATGTACCATGATGAGCGCTCCTTTTATCAGCAGTACGGCATGCTGTTCACCGCCCTTCATCCTAATGTAGAAATTGAAGTCATCTCTACGCAGAACGTCCGCCCGGAAGAAGGACAGGACTATGAGAAAATGATGATGGATTATATTGAGGAACAGAAGCCGGATGTCATTATGGTGGGTGTCGACCAATATGAGGAGCTGGCGGCGGACGGGAAGCTGGTTGAGCTTGACCCTTTCATTGAGAAGGACAAATTTGATCTGGAAGGCATTCTGCCAGGTGTTGTCGAGTATCTGAAGGAGAAGGGGAATGGAAGCTTATATGGTTTGACTCCTGAGTTTTACAGCCAGGCGATCTTCTATAATAAGGACCTGTTCGATCGTTATAACATTGAATATCCAAGGGACAAGATGACTTGGGAAGAGCTGCTTCATCTGGCCTCCCTCTTCCCTACTGATGGTACCGGGAAAGACCGGATCTACGGCCTTAAAGCAGGCTACCAGACGAGTCTGTTCGAGCTTGGCAATACTATAGGCCTTGCCAACGATCTGAATTTCGTTGACCCCAACAGCCTGCAGGTAACGATTAATACGGACTCCTGGAAGTCGATCTTCGAGTCTGCACTGATGGCGATCAAGTCGGGCACTCTGTATACCGAGGACCCGAATTCCATGAACGGCAACTTCAACACATACGAGGACTATCTCATGAGAGACCCGTTCATCAGCGGCCGGGTGGCGATGATGCTCGAAGGCACTTACAAGCTTAACGAGATTAAAGAAGCGACCGCCAGCCTAAAGGACAAAGCGGTTACCAACTGGGATCTCGTAACAGTGCCTGTCAACCCGCAGACCCCTGACCAATCGACGTATGTAAACTTCTACAATATCTTTGCTATCCATGCAAGCGCCGAGAACCGGGATGCAGCGTGGGACTTCATCAAGTACATCCATGGTGATGATTATGCCCGGGTTGCTGCCAAGGCCAACACAGGCAACTTCCCGATCCGGACCAAGTACATCAAGGATGATGAAGGCCGTAATCTGGCTGCCTTCTACGCCTTGAAGCCGGCTCAGCCACAGATGTACCGGAATTATGATAAGCTGCCTGAGATGTTCACATCAGAATTCTATCAGCTGGCTAACGAAGAGATGAAAGCAGCCGAGGATGGTAGCAAGTCCGTAAGCGAAGCGCTGGATAGCCTACAGAACAAGCTGGATAAGCTGATGCTGGAGGCCAAGCAGAAGGAAGATGCCGGAGCCGTTGATGCAGAGCAGGAAGCAGGCGGTGGAGCTGAAGCCGGAAGCACTGATGCGGCTGTTGAAGAGGAATCCGCGCCAGAAGCGGCAGAATAGTTAAGCAGAGTCAGAAACCTATCAAAAAAAAGGACGGGCCGCTTCGGCCCGTCCTTTGTACTCTTGCTGTCGCAAGGCAGCTTCCCTATTGACTGATGCCAGATTATCCATCTATCTATTCCCCTCCTGCTTGTCTATAAAGTTGCGGCTGAATGCCGTGTAGTCCGGTACGCCAGACAGGTCATAATCATATACTTTGCGGATGATCAGCTCAATGAGATTCTGTTCCAGATCATCCTGACGGTCAGGCTTCATGGACCTTCTCGCCGCCCGAATCACAGGAAGCAGCATGGTGATGATATCCTGCATTGCCTCTCCATCACCGGCCTGTGCAAGCTTCACCAGCTCATAGAGATCCTTATCCATCTTAGTCCTCTCCTGCTCGGTTCTTCATCGCTTCTGTTAACCTGACAATTGTCTCCGACAGCATATCCAGCTTCTTCTCGAAGCGTATTAGCAAGTAGCTTGCCACCGCTATCGGAAAGCCCACTTGGCTGACAGCAGCGAGTAAGTATGCGAATGGCTGCTCAGCATCCATTGCCCTCTCTCCTTCCTGTCATAGCCTGCCGCAGCTTACTCAGCGCAAGCCTTCTTGTTTTGGATATAGATTGAGGTGAAACACCCAGCATTTGCGCAGCTTCAGTATCACGGTAGCCCAAGGCATAGCACAGCGTTGTGACCAGCTTCTGTTTATACGTTAGCGATGCAAAGGCATCAGCCAACTGTTCATTTGTCAAGCTGTTGTGGAAGGTTTCCGGATCAGTTACCGCTTCTTCACTTGCTGCAGCTGAAGACGGATCCCGGCTGTTCTGAAACAGCTCGCCAAGCAGGGGAGCCCCTTCCTCCGTCGTTGATGGGCAATCGTACAAGAGGGGCTGGACCGCGTCTCGACGACGGCAGCTCCGCTGCTGGTCTATTGCTGCAAACTTAACAGTTGAAACCATGTACTTCATGAACCGGATTCGAAAAAAGTGCCGTCGAAACGACTGCTCCAGCTCCCGCCTGCTCTCTGGATCTCCATCCATGGCTTTCAGCAAAAGGCCCACCCGCGCCTCATCCTGAAAGAAGCCTGCCACGACCCGGTTCGCCAGAAGTGCGGGGTTTGCCTCACAGTAGCGCCGGAACCTCTGCTGCTGATGGTCTGAGATCAGCATGTTTATCCCTCCTCATCTGCTTATTTATACTTTGAACATAAATTTACAGGAACATATGTTCCCATTTTTGGGGGCAAAAAACGATCTCCCTCAAGAGACCGTTATTCCCGTCTTCCTTATTATCCCACACGTCTGCGTCAATTGATCAGCTTTCTTAATGAGGAGGCCTTGTTCATACGCAAGCCTTCTGCCTGTTGTAGCACTCTTGCCCCGTTCTGACTCAAGGTTGCCGTCGCTACCACTCCTTATTATTCGTGATGAGAAGCAGCCGGCGGAGTTTGTCCTGGCTATCTGCCTCTTGTGCTGCTCCTATAATTAAAGTGGTGGAGCTTGCCCTAATAACAACCTTGCGTATCACTTATTTCATCTCTATAGAAAATGATTATTCTGCCTCATCCTGTTAATAAACCGCTCCATAAGCAGCGGCAGCGAGATCAGAATAGGAGGATCATCGATCTGCGGCGGATACAGAACCACTTGCTGATGGGGAACAGGCTCAGCCGGCCGCACAATTACCGGCTTCCTGGAACGTGTTCTCAAAGTTGCATAAGGCAGCAGCGCATCGACAGCCCTCATCTCCCACGATATGCAGGTGGCCATTAGATAATAGGTTCCAGGCTGTACACTGTTTAACTGAAAGTCCCCTGTTCCTGCGATAAGTGTGCCCCAGCGGGGAATGCCCTCAGGGATCGGCTTATCGAACAAGCCTATTAGTGTAACACCCCCCGAGGAGGGAACCGCTGTCGTTACTGTGCCCTTAACAACCCCTTCACCGGCTCGCGGCAGTAGGGCCGAGGCCCAGTGGGTTGACTTCTTCAGCAGTGCCATATTATTGTCTGCCTTCAGCGGCGAGTTCCTGAATTCCGAGGGAGTCATGCCGACACGCTGAGTGAACCGGGTTGTGAAGGTCCCAAGACTCTGCTGGCCGATCTCCAGGCTAATATCGCGAACGGACAGGTTCGTCTGCAGCAGCAGATCCTTTGCCCTCTGCAGGCGAAGAGAAGAAATATAATACTGGGGGGTTAACCCCGTGTAGGCCTTGAAGATACGTGTAAAATGATAAGGACTGTATGCGGCATATGCTGCCAGCTGCCCCAGACTAAGCGGGTCATACAGATGCTCCTGGATGTAAGAGATAACAGCTTCCATTTCCGCAAATTTCATTAAACACAAGCCTCCCTGCAGCCTTGAAATATCGCAGCCTCTTATACTAGCTCCAATGACCTGACATCGATAAAAGGCGAACATATGTACCCATTACATTGTACCATATTGAAGATCTGTTGGGAACCTAACCCTTAGGCGCCTCGCATTAAACTTATTGGGTGGATACTGCCTTTCGGCTAACCCACAAAAAATATCTTGCACCTCCAGTACGTGTAGGTTTTATGATTAACTGCATAAGGGAGGGGCTTGAATGAGCGATCCAAAGAACGAAGGGAAGAACGAAACCTATTCCGTTGGCGAATTCGCCTCCAAGACGGGGGTGCCTATACGTACTCTGCATTACTATGACGAGGCGGGTGTTCTCAAGCCTGCCAAACGGCCGGGCTCCGGACATCGGCTCTATACGAATCAAGACATCGCTACGCTACAGCAGGTGCTGAGTCTCAAGTTTCTAGGCTTTAGCCTGGAGCAAATCCGGCAGACCTTATATCACTCGGGACGGACGGTAAGCTTAAGCGAAACTCTCCGCCTGCACAGGCAAGCGCTGGAGGCCCGAAGGGCTGAAATTGAAGCCTCCCTCCAGGCCGTAGACCGGACTCTGAAGGTTCTGGATGAGGAGGGCGAAGCGGACAGCACGCTGCTGCTCAGTCTGATCCGCAATATCCAGCTCGAGAAGCAGCAGCGCGAATGGCTTGAGCAGCAAATCAGCCTGCCGCCCGGCAGTATGCTGCACAGTTCAACGCAGGAGCAGCTGGATAAGCAGTTTGTCCAGCTAGTAAGAGAGATCAGGCGGTTAACCGGCAGGCCCTTCCAGGACCCCGAGACCGCTAAGCTGGTTAAAGACTATATGCAGCTCATCCATGAGCTTGTGGGCAGGGAAGGAGCGCTTGCCTTGACAGAGATTCCCCAGGATGAAATTGACAAGCTTGATGGCATGTTTCACTCCCCCTATTCCGAAGAGGAAGCAGCATGGATGCAGGGGGCAATCGCCTATTATGCAGCTGAATATGGTTTGATCCTGAACGGGGGAGGCGGCTCGAATGAATGATAACAGCTGCATGCTCAGGCTGCACGATGGGCGAAGCCTGGCTTACATGGAGAACGGACCCCCGGGTGGCTACCCTATTCTCCTGTTCCACGGCACACCCGGCAGCCGGATCTGGTTTGCAGGCGAAGACGAGACTGCCCTGAGCCTTGGATGCCGCCTGATCGCCTTCGACCGCCCGGGCTATGGCCGCTCAGACCCTAAGCCGGGTCGGACGGTGCTGGACTGGGCGGATGATATAATTGAGGCAGCAGCACTGCTCGGGTTTGACGAGTACTCCGTGCTTGGCGTCTCGGGGGGAGGGGCATATGCCGCTGCGTGCGCGTACAAGGCTCCCCCCGGCCTGCGGGCGGCTGCCATGGCCGCGAGCGTCGCCCCCTTCCGCAGCGGCAGACCCCCGGCCAGCATGGTGAAGGCCAACCGGCTCGCATTCATACTGAGCAGGTATGCCCCCTGGCTGGTAAAATGGTCGCTGAACGCACAGATTAAACTGATGGATGAGCAGCCCGAGAAGTTCAAACACCTTCTCAAGACCGGCAACAAGCATCTGTCAGAATGGGATCGCGCTCATCTTCAGACAGAGGAGCAGCTTGAGGGTACCCTGCGGCATTTGCGCGAGGCCTACCGGCAGGGTCCACATGAAGGGATTAGCGAGCCTGTCCTCCTGTCCCGGCATTGGGGCTTCGAACTGTCCGGGCTGAAGGTTCCCGTATGGGTATTCCATGGGGCCGAAGACCGGATGGCGCCTTGCGCAGAGATGCTTGAAGCAGCCAAGCAGATACCCGACTGCCGGGTTACGATAGTACCGGGAGCCGGACATTTTCTGACCGAAGATACAAAGACCTGGAGAGCAATCCTCGCGGCCTTGCGTCCCTAGGCGAAACTTACGGACAGAACGATCCCGTTTAACCCTCGTACTCTGTCCTGAGAATGGACATTACGATCAGCGATTCATATTTACCATCCCGGAGAACCGCGTCACGCAGCGTCCCCTCGATGGTGAAGCCCGATGAACGGTACACATGAAGAGCTCTTAGGTTAAAATCCTTTACATCCAGCCATATACGGTGAACGTTCGTATGTGCAAACAGCCACTCGACAATAAGCCGGATGGCTTCTTTGCCATACCCTTTGCCCTGCGTCTGCAGCGCAATACGTGTCAGACACACCGAACGGTTAGGATCATCCAGACCATTCACGATAAGGTATCCGGCCAGATTTCCACCCGCATCTTCAATGACCAGATGAAGAGCGTCCGGGTCAGCCATCGCTTCCCCATGCTGCTCCCTTGTCCACTGGCTTATGAACGGTACGTTATCCGGGTCCCGCTCAATATAGAGAATCTGGAACAGATCGTCCTGATCCGTACGGCGGAGGGTGACCCGGTCCGATGCTGCCAGAACATCCTTAATCAGCGGCTCACGGCCAAATGCTATCCGCCGTGCCCTGAGTAATGCCAGAAACCGGATTCACTCGTCTTAGAGGTATTATATACCACCCCATAGGAGAGAGGCTGCATATTGACAACTTTTGAATCGTCTTCCATTTGGGTTGATATGTTCTACATGAGAGTCTAGGAGGAATTTGGTATGCGTTTATTCGAAATCATGCTGCTGTCTTCAAACGTTTTGCTGCTAATCCTGTTGTTCTTGCCCCGCACAGCCTTAAGACGACAGGCCATGCTGCCGGTCAGCGGAACTGCTGCTGCTATTCTGCTGATCCATTTCATCGTGGAGGGCGGACGTTGGCAGCTCCTCGTCCCGTATCTTATGACCCCTGCTTTCCTCGCGGTCGCCATCATCAGGCTTGTACGCGGAGCGTCTGACAGGAAGAGCCGGGTGTCCGCCTGGATTACACTGCCGTTAAAATCGCTCCTCGCCCTTGCACTCCTGGCCTCAGCCAGCTTGGCCGTACTCCTGCCGGTCTTCAGCCTCCCGGAGCCGGCAGGTCCTTATGCAATCGGGACACGTATTTTTCACTGGGTTGATACTAACAGGGAGGAGACAATTGGCGCGGACGGCGGCAAGCGGGAGATTATGGTGCAGCTATGGTACCCTGCCAAACACGACCCGAAGACGGAGACTGCCCCCCTGGTGCCAGAGGGCATGGAGATCCTTAATGCTGTAGCGGCAGAGATGCAGCTGCCCGGACAACTGATCAGCCAATGGCAGTATGTCCTCACCCACTCCAGCTTGAACGCAGAGCTCTCCGGTGAGCAGCCCTCCTATCCGCTTATTCTATTAAGTCACGGCATGGGGACGGCACGCTTCCTGCAGACATCGCAAGCCGAGAATCTCGCAAGCCATGGCTATATCGTGGCCTCCGTCGAGCACCCGTACAGCACACTCGCATCCGTCTTTCCAGATGGCAGAGTCACGCACAATGAGACAGATACGGCACGGATGGCGAAGTCTGCCGACTTCCGCGACGAGATTGGAAGCGTCTGGACGGAAGATATGCGTTTTGCACTCGATCAGCTTGAGAAGATGAATAGCGGACAGGCGGAGAGTGGCTTCACGGGCAGAATCGATATGAGCCGGGTCGGCGTCATGGGCCATTCCTATGGCGGCGGCGCCAGCTATGACATAATGCCGGATGACCGGGTGGATGCGGGAATTGGCATGGACGGCACCCTATACGGTTTTCGGGGTGAAGCAGCGGTAACGAAGCCCTTCCTGTTCTTCTATGCAGAGGATACCTTCAACGCCTATAACGAGATTCGGAAGGGGAAGAGCTACACCGATGCGGAGATCGAGCGCATGGGTACAACCCGGGAACAATTAAACGAACAGTTAAAGCTCGCAGAGCTGGAGATCCAGCAGATCAGCCAGACGCTGAAGTCGGGCAACCAGCTTCTGTATTTAGATTGTTCTTCCCATTACAACTTTACGGATCTTCAGCTGGCTTCCCCCCTGCTGCCGCAGCTTGGCTTCACAGGCTCCATTGGTGGCAAGCGAAGCACTGCCATTGTCAATCAAGTCGTGCTCGAGTTCTTCAATGAGCACCTGCTTGGCAGGAGCAGCGGCCTGCCGGAGAAGCCGGACAGCTCCTATCCCGAACTCCGGAACGGAACCAGCGAATTCGCAGAAGGGCTCCAGGAAACGAATAGATTGCCGAAAGAATAACTGGACAGCTGCCCGTAAGAAGGGCTAATTCTAAGCGATGCTCACCCTTGCTGTATCAGCAGCTGTTTCGCAAGCGGCTCTCCTCTACGGTCTCGCCACGATTGATCTGCGGGTGGACTGGATGAGCTGATCCGCAAGCACAATTAAGCTTCTCATGACCCCGCATGAGAAGCTTGTTTGTTGACTTTTAATAGGCATACGCCTTCCGCTGCCTCGTCTTTAGTCGCGCTCGTTGACACAGTATATGAAAATGCTGATGAATCACCTCTAGCTGCTCTTGATCTTCACCCGCTGCAGCCTAAGCGCATTAAGTACAACCGAAACCGAGCTAAGCGCCATTGCCGCACCCGCTACCCAAGGGGCAAGCAGGCCGATTGCGGCAACTGGAATACCCAGTGTGTTATAGCCAAGCGCCCAGAACAGATTTTGCTTAATGTTGCTCATGGTCTTGCGGCTCATATAGATCGCATCAGGGATGCTCGACAGGTCGCCGCGCATCAGCGTAACATCCGCCGCTTCCATCGCCACATCTGTGCCAGTGCCAATCGCCATGCCAACGTTAGCGGTTGCCAAGGCAGGAGCGTCATTGATGCCATCCCCTACCATCGCGACATGCTTGCCCTGCTCCTGCAGCTTCTTCACTTCCGCCGCCTTACCCTCTGGCAGCACCTCGGCAAGCACATGCTCAATTCCAACCTGCGCTGCGATTGCCTGCGCTGTCCGTTCATTATCGCCGGTAATCATAATCACCTGGATCCCCATTGCCTTCAGACGTTTCACTGCAGCGGCAGATGTCTCCTTAACCGTATCCGCCACAGCCACCATGCCGGCATACGTCCCGTCTACAGCAGCAAGCATTGCAGTCTTGCCGGCCATTTCAAGCTCAGTCATTGCGCCATATGCGGACTCCGCGTCTGCAATGCCTTCCCTCTCCATCAGGCGACGTGTGCCGATCACCACGCTGCGCCCCTGGACAACCGCCTTGATGCCATAGCCTGGAACGGCTTCGAATGCCTCGGAAGCGGGAATGCTTATTCCCCTCTCCTCAATTCCGGCCACGATGGCTTCGGCAAGCGGATGCTCGGAATTTCGCTCAGCGGAGCCGACGATCGCCAGGAATGTATTCTTATCCCCGTCCGTAATAACATCGGTAAGCTCCGGCTTCCCCTTCGTTACCGTCCCTGTTTTATCCAGAATAATGGCATCAATCTTGTGGGTCTGCTCCAGATGCTCGCCGCCCTTGAACAGAATACCAAGCTCGGCTGCACGGCCGGAACCGGCCATAATCGAAGTCGGTGTCGCCAGACCAAGCGCACAAGGGCAGGCGATAACTAGAATGGAAATCGCAATTTCTAGTGCGTTCGGGAAGTCACCCGGTGTGATCAAGAAATACCATACAAGAAACGCAGCGATCGAAATGGCTACGACAATCGGAACGAATATGCCCGAGATCACGTCTGCTACCCGCTGGATCGGCGCTTTAGAGCCCTGCGCTTCCTCAACAACTTTAATGATCTGTGCCAGGGCCGTGTCCTTGCCGACCTTCGTCGCCTTCACTTTAAGCGAACCATTCTTGTTCATCGTCGCACCGTACACCGCGTCTCCCGCCTGCTTCTCGACGGGCAAGCTCTCACCCGTCAGCATCGACTCATCAACAGAGGATCGGCCTTCCGCCACGACTCCGTCAACCGGGACCTTATCACCGGGACGCACCAGCACGATATCACCTATGAGCACTTCTTCCACTGAAACGGTGAGCTCCTGGCCATTACGCTCCACACGCGCGGTCTTCGCCTGCAGGCCCATCAGCGATTTGATCGCCTCGGAAGTACGGCCCTTAGCCAGCGCCTCGAAGAGCTTGCCCATGATGACAAGCGTGATCAGAACCGCACTTGTCTCAAAGTACAGAGCCGGCCCGCCATGATGCAGGGAGCCTCCTTCAGAAGCCCACGAGATGGTCTGATACACACTGAAGAAATACGCGGCCGAGGTTCCAAGCGCTACCAGGACATCCATGTTGGCACTGCCATTGCGGAGCGCCTTGTAAGCTCCCGAATAGAAGGGCCAGCCTACATAGAACTGGACTGGTGCAGCCAGGATCATCTGAAGCCATGGATTCATAAGAATCTCTGGTGTATACATCCAGGACGTGAAGGAGAAGTGGCTCACCATCGTCCACAGAAGAGGCAGCGACAAAACAGCGGAAATGAGGAGCTTCAGCTTGTGTTTGCGGATTTCCTGCGCTCTGCGGTCTGCTGGTTCGCCGGATTCCTGCTTAAGGGTAGCCTTGTAGCCCAGCTTCTCCACCTTCTGCTGCATATCGGATACCGTTACCTCACCCGGAGCGTACTCCACATGAGCAGTCTCCATTGCAAAATTTACAGTCGCATGCGCGACGCCGGGAAGCTTGTTCAAGCCCTTCTCAATCCGGGCCGCACATGCCGCACAGGTCATGCCTTCCAGTTGAAAATCGACCGTTTCCTTCACCGTATCATAGCCGAGCTTACGTATGCTCTCCTCAAGACGCTGAACATCCACCTTGCCCGGATCATACGTTACGCTGGCTTTCTCCAGCGCGAAGTTGACATTGGCGGCCGACACGCCCTCCAGCTTATTGAGGCCCTTCTCAATCCGGTTCGCACATGCGGCGCAGGTCATCCCTGTCACTTGCAAGGTCGTCTGTTTCGTTTCCGCTGCTTGCATCGCTATCCCTCTCCTTTACAATCCCTTACACGATATCGTAACCCTGCTCCTCAATCGTTTCTTTAATCTGATCCAGACTCAGCTTGCTCTCGTCATAAGCGACTTCCACGGTGCCGGAGCTCAGGTTAACTTTGCCTTCTGCTCCGATCTCTTTCAGTGCGTTCTCGATGGAGTTCACGCAGTGCTGGCAGCTCATGCCTTGTACGCTCAATGTTTGGGTCATCATGGTTATCGTCTCCTTTAATTCAAGTGTTTGTTATGCTGTTGATATCTAATACTATACCCCCCTACCCTATATGAGTCAAGGGGTTTATGGAACTTTTTATTATTTTTAACCGATTGGGTTTGTTTTACGCGGCTTCAGGAACAACAACAGCAGGATTATGCTAAGCGCAGATACTAGACTGCTTATCAGGAACAGCATGCTGAAACCATTGCTGTAGATGGACAGAAGCAGTCCGGCTGCGGTCGGTCCCAGCGTAGAACCAAGCGAACGGAACAGACTGATATACCCCACGGCGGTACCTGTCTCGCCCGGATCAACGGCCTGCAGAATCCCGCTGGTCTGATTTTATCCGCCGCTCCAATCAGTTTCCTGCTAATGATGCCACACTCATGAATGAACGACCTGCTTGCTTACTGCCCGAAGCACAAGAAGGCCAGCTTCTCAATGAAGCTGGCCCGATCTTGAAACCTCTTATTAAAATAACCCGCCGCGGCCCTGACCCTAATCAGCCCCTTGCTGCAACAGCCCACCTTCCGCACGGCTCCAGTTACGTCCTGCCCGCCCGCATATGGACGTGATTCAGCACCTGCCGTCCGCCCAGTGTAACCCGAAGCTCAGACACAGCGACTGCCTCATCCCTCATGCTCCTGCTCCCTTCTCTAACGTACCAGATGCTCCCCTTGACCTGGACTTATCATAACGGTTCATTAGCTGAATATAATCGAGCACACGCAGCGGCATCATGTCCGCATAACGGTCAGTCAGCAGCCTTACCGCCTCCGGAGGTAAGCCTTGTTCTTTAAGAGACCTGCTGAAGCGGTCCGCAGCCTGCTTTCTTACTCGCCTTCCATTCAGCAGGACGGCTGTCAGCTTGATCGGAATTCGTCCTGCCCTTGAGGACATGCCAGCCCATTCGCACAAGATTCAAACCGCCGCTCATTGTTCCGTCGAATCCATGAGCTTCGTAAAGTCCCGAAGCGAGAACATGTAATCCCCCGCCATCTTGACTGCCACATCCTGCGGAAGTCCAGCTTGAACGAGCTCCTTATACAGCGAACCGACGGACTGGCCAATCTTGCTGCCAGCTTCCGGGGAATAGAACGATTCCAGCACACGAGTGATTAGCTGCGGCAGCTTCTCCGCAGTCACATCGAGCATTTCCGCGATCTCTTTTGCACTCATATTGTAGTTGTAGCTGTTGTTATATTCCTTCTCCATCTATGAACCTCTCCTTTGATCGTTATCAAGCAAGACAACAGGTTAAACACGCATACCGCTCTGCAAAACCGATTTCGCTGTATGGTTATACCATCTGAGCACGCTAAAGACAGAAGAGATGGATTGTCTCATCTTGCTTTATTCATGCCGCATCGCTCTCCACTCAGCCAACTCCCCTGCGTCCCCAGTCAGCCCTGTCTCTGTCAGGGGGATGTCCGCCCCCAGAGCAGCATCCGCCGCTGCATCCAGCTTCCCTTCCGCGGGAGCGAGACCGCCGATCATGCTGCAAATGGAGGTGAATAGAGATGTCCGCCAGACGTTAGACCTCTTCTAGCACCTGCTCTTTCATTGTTATGAACATCACCAAGTCCCTGCGGCAGTCCGGACACCTAGTGAGATGCCCGTACACCTATATCTTCGGCGAAGGGCATCCAGCATCTTGTTGCGAACTATGGCGAACAGCCAGGAAGCAGCAGCTCCTTCAGCTTCTGCTCTTCCGGGCCGCGGGCGGCAATCGCCGTGTTCTGCTTATAGATCATGCCTGTTACCTCTCTTCCACCCACTGCCCTGCATTCATTTTTTGCTTCACCGCGCGGTTACACTTATATAGTCGTGGAAAGTATTGATAGAGTTCAAATTTTTTTAGCCTTATAAGAATATTGAATGAATTATCCCTAAATTTATTCTTCCTTAATAATAGGGCCTGTGCTATTCTTGCAATAACGGATTTGTACATAAAGTTACAAGGTATGTGATGTATCATTCATACAATTCCTTGATACAAGACACTCATATTTAGATGAATTGTATACTATATACATCGTTTGCTAGAGATTCATCCACTTTCAGCTTGGTTAATTGGTTGAAATTAAGACGAAGCAGTGTGAGTCTCTAGAGAAAAAGTTTTAGTTGGTACCGTTTACGGGAAGCATACCTGGCAGGGAGCTACATAAATTGTTTGTAAAAAATTACTGAATAGTCAGACTATTTAACTTTCCGTAAACTCTGATACACCGTTTAATCAATTAAGAAGGAGGAGTTGCTTATGAAGCAGCGCGATCAATGGGCATCAAGGACCGGCTTTATTCTGGCAGCAGCCGGCTCCGCAATTGGCCTGGGCAACATATGGAGGTTTCCATATGTGGTCTATGGTAACGGAGGAGGTGCTTTCCTGATTCCGTATTTCTTCGCCCTGCTAACAGCCGGGATTCCCATCCTGCTGCTTGAATTCGGAATTGGACGGAAGGGTGGCGGGTCAGCCCCCTACTCGCTCAGCAGATTATCACGTAAGTTCGAGTGGCTGGGCTGGTGGCAGGCGCTAATCTGCTTCGTCATTACGACCTACTATGTGGCGATCGTCGCATGGGCAGTCAGTTATTTCTTCTATTCCTTCAATTTGAACTGGGGGACGGACACGGAGGGCTTCCTGTTCGGCTCATATCTGGGTGTTCCCGAGGGAGTCGTTACCGATAGCGGCTGGAACTTCGGCGGTATCCAATGGCACATTCTGCTGCCGCTGGTTGCAGTGTGGGCGGGCGTCTATTATGTGTTGTCCAAGGGCGTTCAGCGCGGCATCGAGCGGGTCAGCAAAATCTTCATGCCGATTCTGCTTGTCATTATGGTGCTGTTCGTCATCCGTGCTGTCACTCTGCCTGGTGCGGCAGTTGGTCTTGACCATCTGTTCACGCCCGATTTTGGTAAAATACTGCCAGGCTTCCTTGGCGGAACGAATCCGGAATGGTATACGGTATGGATGGCCGCTTATGGCCAAATCTTCTTCTCGCTGTCCATCGCCTTCGCGATCATGATCACGTACAGCAGCTATATTGATAAACAGCAGGATGTCAACAATAGCGGCTTTATTATGGCCTTCAGCAACAGCGGCTTCGAGTTTCTGGCAGCTATTGGGGTATTCGCGGCAATCGGCTTTATGGCTACGACTACTGGCGTCGATGTCAGTGAGGTCGCCAAAGCCGGTCTCGGACTGGCATTCGTTGTCTTCCCGCAGATCATTAACGCGTTCCCGATTCTGAACGGCACATTCGGCGCTCTGTTCTTCCTGTCGCTCGTTATTGCCGGCTTCACCTCCCTGATCTCAATCATTGAGGTGCTGATCGCGGCGATCCGGGATAAATTCAACCTTTCCCGCCAGGCTTCGGTTAACTGGGTTGTTGGTGTCTGTGCTCTCGTCAGCTTGGCTTATACAACCGGCGCAGGCGTTGTTCTCCTGGATATCGTAGATCATTACATTAACAACTTCGGCATCGTCATTGCCGGCCTGTTCGAGGTTATTCTGATCGGTTGGTTCACAAGACTGGCTACAATCCGGGAGGAGAACAACCTCGTGTCCGACTTCCGGATCGGCAGGTGGTGGGATGTGATGATCAAGGTCGTTACCCCGCTGATTCTGATCTACATGTCTTATCGTAACTTTGAGCAGTGGCTCAATACACCATACGAAGGGTATCCGCTGCATGCCCAGCTGACCTTCGGCTGGATTATGGTCGCCCTGACAATCGTGCTGGCGTTCGTGCTGGCCTACGCATTCAGATGGAAAGAACCAAATAAGCAAGGGGGGCGCTGATATGAGCGGAGCGGCAATTGCAATGTTCACCTTCGGGGCGGTGCTGCTATGGGGCGGCCTCGCGCTTACCGTTACAATCGCAATTAGGAAGAGCAGAAAGTCGTAGCTGCCTCCTAGCACCATGGCTGCTTTCGTCCGGCGCGGACGGGAGCAGCTTTTTTTCTGCTGCTTGCCAGGCTGTTTAGGAATATTTTTCTCCAAGTGGGAGATCATTTGTAACGGTGCCTTCGCACACACCCACTTACTGGAGGTCAATGAAACGAATGAATACGCTTGGCGCGCACGAAGCTCTTGAGCTTCACGAGATTATGAATGATGCGATCCACGGTCTGAACACCATGAAGCTGTACCGTCCCTATGCCCAAGATCAACAGCTCCAAGCCATGATGGACAGACATATGCACATGCTTACGGTGGAGTATAACAACCTTGTCCAGATGGCCCATCACCAAGGCGCCGGACAAGCTGTTCCTAACCGTCGTGCCAAGATGTCCGGTATGATGAACATTAACCAGGGATATTCCCCTACCTACGGCCTGCGTAATCCGCAAACACAGACTCCTGCTTCCACAAGCGAAGAGATTGATGATGTCGATGTAGCGGTATGCATTATTAACTGTCACAAGCAAACGGCTGCCCTCAAAATGAGAGCAGCGCTTGAGATGGCGAACCCTGCGCTCCGCCAAATGATCCAAACCGCTGCGAACAATTCGGCAGATATGGCGTATGAAGGCTTCCAGTACGCCAACCAGCGGGGCTACTACCAAGTACCAACGCTGAAGGACACGACAGCCGATACCTTCCTGCATTCGTATGGAACGGCTCCATCTCCTGTACACCACACTGGCAGCCACCTGATGTAGCGCAATAATAAAAGTGCAGCCCCTCAAGAGGCTGCACTTTTATTTTTCAGGCACGGCCGGCTGCTCCAGGAATTGCAGCATATCAAGGGATAAGCGGTCAATTTCGCTTCGTTGCAAGCTGTAGTATTGATAGTTCCCTTTCCGCTCACTGTAGACAAGACCTGCCTGCTGCAATATCTTTAAATGCTTGGATACAGCAGCTTCCGAAATGCGAAGCAACTGAGCGAGCTGACGGGTACACTGAGGTCCACGCCAGATCAGTTTGACCAGCCTGAGCCGGGTACCGTCCGCCAGCCCCTTCAGTACACCCAGTAAGTCTACCGGCGGAGACCATTCATCAGTGAGCGACCCGGCGGTTGGATCGCTGTCTACGGCAAGCGGCAGAGACACAACATCCTTCCCGCAGCCTATCAGCAGATGCGGAGCTATGAACGAGGACGGAATGATTAACACCTTCCCGAGCGCTCCAGCGGCATAACGGTACGTCTGCGTTTTATAAGCGACAATCTCCCCGCCCGTCACTGCCAATCTGGGATGCAGGCTGTTTAGCGCCTTAATCACATTGCGCTCACATGCCGCCTGGAAACGTTCGGCCTCTGCCTGAATGAGAGGCAGCACCAGACGCCATTCCTGCTTAAAATAATCCGCATACTCCTTCAGTACGGCAAGAAGCTCTTTCCGGTAACAGGAGGGACTCGTCAGCAGCACCCTCTGCCGTTCGCCTAAGCCGCTTTCCGCAAGCTCCCGGTCTTCACCCGACATCCACCGAAGAACCTGTTCGAGCGGATACCGGTAATTAAAGGTCATCTCCAGAAGCTCCGCATCAGGAAGAAGCTCCAACCGGCGTAGACCTTCCTGAACACTCATCGGTTCGCAGCATCTTACCGGCAAGTTCACTATCCCGATCCATTCCTCTGTTACAGCCCCTATATCCCGCGCACGCTGCCACAGTAAAGGCGCTTCCTGTTTTAGCCGTTCCGCCCAAACCCGTCTTGCCGTATGATGCTCCGGACGGTAGAGTACATGAAGACTGCACAGCATTTCGTGGAACGGGCTAATAACAAGCTGTACCTTTTCCCGCAAACTAACTCCAGTTACAACGTGTCCCGGCTCGTTAATGAGCAGTAGATTTTCCTCTGCTGCCGTCATCATCTGTCTCTCCCTATCAATAGTAGAAAAATTTGAATCCATGCAGTCAATTGCCTGCTCCTGCTAACCCGCTGCCTCCGCGTGCTGCGCTGGCTCTCCGCTATTTGGTCTTCAATCCACTGGTTATAGACTTTACCAAATATATAATCGTGTTCCGTTCCCATGCCAATATCGCTCCAGACGAACGATTAACCATCCGGTTAATCAAAATCACCTTTGGCCAAAAGTGTTCAATATTATAGGAACTGACGCATGGATTGTCAAGCACGTAGCGAATGTGATTTGCGACTGGCCTTAAGCCAGAAGTACGTCCCCATTCCAAGCAGGGTCAGCACCCCGCCTGTGAGCTGTGAGCCTCCAAGCGCCTCGCCAAGGATGAAATAAGCCAGGATCGTCGCCAGCACCGGCTCCCCGATAACTCCCACGGACACAGCAGTCGCGCCAATCGACCGCAGCAGCAGGTTGAAGATGAAATGACCAAACACGGTCGGTATGACAGCGAGCAGAACGAAATACACCCAGTCAGACGGGGCGTATCCGATGAGCGGATAATGCCTGACGGCACTATAGATGAGCATGACAGTACCGCCAACCGCAAACACGATGACACTGTACAGGTTCGCAGGAATTCTGCGGCTTACCCGCTGCCCCGCCAGCAGGTACAGGGAAATGGCGATCGTCCCCAGCAGAGACAAGCCATCCCCGATCAAAGCCTGCCGCGATACTCCAATGTCACCCCAGGCGATCACAACCGAACCGGCAATGGCCGTCAGCATACATAATGTAATGCGAACCGTGATGCGCTCCTTAAACAGGAAATAAGCCCCGACCATCACAAAGAACGGCTGCAGCGTCAGTATGACAAGCGAGCTTGCCACGGAGGTGTACGACAGCGATTCCATCCAGAATAGAAAATGAAGCCCGAGCGCTGCTCCCGCTGACAGGACAATGATCCATTCCTTCAGACTGAGGGACAAGGTCCTTATGCTTGTCCAAGGGACGAAAGGCAGCAGGATGCACACTGTTATGAACAGTCTGTACATCCCGGCAACCGACGGGGGCGTAGCGGAAGACTTAATCATGATCGACGATACAGCAACCGCCAGGATGCTGACCGTGAGGAGAAGGTAAGGATGAACGGGCAGATCTCGATTAGAGCTTCTCATAACTGGTCCTTTCCAATGTACAGAGCTACTTTTGATAGCTGCTCGGCCTAATAGTTCTGATGACGGCAGCCCCAATGAGTGTTGCTATCTATTGCCTTAAGGCTTGGTCGTCAACAGCTTAATGCCCAAGCCCAGGAATATGCTTGCTGCGGCTATGTTCATATACTCGCTAAACCGTGGCCTCCTGAACAGCCGGTCACGGAAGCTTCCCGCGAAGTATCCCAGCAGACCAAAAATAACAGCCGTGAGCGCGATAAATATAAAACCCAGCAAACACATCTGCAGCGGAACCCAGTCCGCCCGGTAATTAACGAATTGCGGCAGGAAGGTCAGGAAGAAGATCGCCACCTTCGGGTTAAGAATGTTCATCATAACCCCCCGAAGGAAGAGCCCTTTGGTCTGCCTGCTCTTCTCTGTACGGCTGTCCGGCTGCAGCTGTTCCTTACGGTGTTTAATGGCTTTGAACGCCATATAAAACAAATACAGAGCCCCAAGTATCTTGAAGATGGTAAAGGCCACAGCAGATGTCTGAATGATCAGCGACAAGCCGAGTACAGCCGCCAATGTATGGATAATGTTGCCCAGGCTAAGCCCGAGAGCAGTCACGACCCCGGCCTTCCGCCCGTTTGTCATTCCCTGCGTGACCGTGAAGATCAGGTCAGGCCCCGGAATGATGATCAATAGAATGGATGTGCCAATAAAAAATAATAACGATGCCGCATCAAACATGGGGCAGCTCCTTTCTCATAAGTCCGGCTATAGCCGGCTGCGCAGTTGTGCGGCTGTGCGCATGTAACCATTCGAGCGCACACAGCTTGGGGACTTCAGCAGCCGTTACAGGGGAATCATCGGCAACTTGAATGAAGGTGCCATAGTAATTGTGATCTTTCATAACCCTTCCTCCCGGATCGAACATATCTTCAAGCCGACACACTTATTATAGTAGGACTTCATAGACAAAACAAAAAAAGACACCAGCCCAAATGACTAGTGTCTGTATAATCTGCTTACTCTATGACTCTCATTGGAAGATGGGTCAGGGACTGCCCGGGAGCAGAGGTCGCCAGATTGGCCTCCAAGTCAAAGGACTCGACCGGTTCAATACGCGAAAATCTCTCCAGAAATGCGGACAGCGCAATGTTCATCTCCAGCCTTGCCAATGGGGCGCCAAGGCAAAAATGCGGACCGTTTCCGAAGGACAGGTGCTTCTTGTTGTTCGGCCGGTGAATGTCCAGCTCGAATGGGCGCTCAAACATGCTTTCGTCCATATTGGCGGCACTCATCCACGCAATGACCACGTCCCCCTTCTTCAGCGGGACTCCCAAACTATCATTATCCTGCTTAACGGTACGATGCCGCTTGGAAACATGAAACCGGTAGCGCAGCATCTCTTCTACGGCCTTGGGGACAAGCTCCGGATCATTCCGCAGCTGTTCATATAGGGACTTATCATCATGCAGTAAGGAATAGAAGGTGCTGGACAGCATGTGACTCGTCGTTTCGATACCTGCCCCCAACAGGAGCATTGTAGTCTTCACGACCTCATCGTCCGTGAAACGTTCCCCCTCCAGCTCGACTTCCAACAGATCCGAGATAATATCCTCTCCCGGGTTTGCCCGTTTGTGAACAACAATTGGATACAGGTACTGAAAATACTCTCTGGCAGCCGCCTGTTTCTTGATGCCCAGCTCCTGCTCATCCTCCTTGCTGTACGGCTGAAACAGGACGTCAACCCAGCCTTTGAACAGATGAGTCCCGTCTCCCGGAACACCTAACAGGTCGGCCATAACCATGGCTGGTAGCGGACCGGCCAGTGACTGGACAATATCAACGGCGGTATTCCCCTCCATTTCATCGACAAGTCTGCTGGCGACCTGCCGGATGCGAGGCTCCCAGCTCTTCAAGCTGCGGGGCGTAAAGGCTGAAGACATCAGGGAGCGGTATTTTTGATGCCGGGGCGGGTCCATGCTGGAAATACTAATCTTCTCTGGTATCGTCCCCTCACTGTTACTCGCTCCAATCACTATGGTCGTTCGGGAGCCTTCTGCGGAGAAATATTCATGGTTGCTCAGCACCTGCTTCACATCATCATATCGAAATACATTCCAGGTATCCGTCTCCTCATGATAGAAGACAGGATTATCAAGCAGCATTCTCTTGTACCATTCCAGCGGAAAAAACTCTTCTGTTCTAGACCTGAATTGTGTGATGTCTTGGATGGATATAAGTCCCTGATTCATAACGAATGCTCCTCCCAATTGATCGATATTTCGCGCTGCTCATTATAGGCATTATATGCACCTAATAGTTTATACTAGTCGTATAAAATTCGATACTAGACTAAGTCACTATTAAGGTTCCCTTTTATACAGAGGCTCCAATACTATACGATTAGTTCAATGCAATTAGATTCCCGCACAAAAACAGCCGACATTGCTGTCGGCCGTCCCGGATATATGTAGATTCTTATCTAATTCTGCTTAACTTGCTCTAAATACCACCAGCACGACCTGGCTAGTCTCCCTGCATTGGAACGAAACGCACTGGGTTCAAAGGCTTCCTGGAACGCTCTTACGGCTACACCTGCAAGCGTGATATTCAGCTCATTCTCCTCCAATAGCGCCAGAAGCCCCTTGGATATATCCTTGGCCGCTGAAGATACCGGTGATTTCTGAACGGTTCGATTGAACTCCTGAAGCTCCTCAATCAGCGCCCCTTTGTCCACTGCCTTCAAACCCTCGCGCGAGCTGATTTGGGACAGGGTGCTGTAGTCTAACAGATGCTCTTCCCTCTCCCTCATCGTGTTAAGCAGCACTTCGACGTAATTCAGCACTTTAGCAGCAGCTTCTTTCCAGTCGGGCCCCTCTCCTTTAAAGCTTCTCCGCGTATTGCCAATCTGGTACAGCATCCCGTAGAAGAGAATCACACCTTCATATGCATAGGGCCTAATCGCTTCACCATACAACTGAACGAACCGTTCAGACAGCCATTTTAGCTGTATCCTAGCCAGTTTCACTGAATCAATCTCCCCCGAATGGAAGCCTGTCCAGTACAGTCCCCATATCCGCTCCTTATCTGGCAGCGACATCGGAATGGCGATTTGGTCCACCAGCCGTTCATAATCAGATGCGTAGCTGCGGCTTTCGAGCTGCTGCCTGATCGCAATCTCCTCCTGCAGCTGATCCTCCAGTATCGCAGTAAAGCAGTCGTCTCTAGAATGGAAGAACTTATAAAATGTCCCCTTCGATACCCCTGACTTATCCAGTATCATCTGGACCGTTGTATTCGCATAACCATGCTCGATAAACAGAGCAAGGGCGGTATCTAATAATAATTGCCTGCGTTTGCTCATGCACAGCCCCCTCGTCTACCCCTATAGCTTCAATCCCCAGATTGGAAAACAGCGCTGGACCAAGCCCTTCGCTACCCGCCGCTTGAATAATACTGCCTATAATGGCTGGGCGGCACGCCTGTCCACCTCTTAAACTGCCTGCTGAAATGCGAGATGTCCCGGTAGCCGAGCTTGAAGGCGATCTGCTCAATGGACAGCCTGTGATCCAGCAGCAGGAGCCGGGCCTGCTTCAGCTTCAGGGAGGACAGATACTGCCTCGGTGACATTCCGTACACAAGGTGGAAAATCCGGTTGCAGTACGAGGGGCTGTAGCCCAGCTCATTGGCAACATCGGCAATAAGCAGATGCTCGGCTGACGCTGAGCTCCCTTCCGCCTCCTGAACCGCCCGTTCAATCATGCCGGCCATGGCTCCCGCCATCTCCATCGCTTGGCCGGACAGATTTGCCCCGCCCTCCCCCTCCTCCGACAGCATGTCGCCAAGGGCAGCAAACAGCTCAAACATCGATGAGAGCGCCTGCATCTTCTGACTTAACAGGAACGGGCCGTTATGCCTCGACAGCTCCATCAGCTTGTCCAGCGCAGGGCGAATCATGCCGTTCAGCCTGGAATCCGCAGGGAACGCAAGCTTCGTCCGCATCAGCATCTGCCGGAACGGCTTGTCATCACTGTCAAAGTGCAGGCAAAAGTACCCCATCGGCTCATCAGCGGCAACCCTGCTCTCATGAGCCTGATTGGGTGGAATAATGAGCAAATCCCCGGCAGCCATACAGTGCTCTACCCCTTTCACCCGCATCAGCTGGGCCCCTTCGGTCACCAGATTGATCTCGAACAGCGGGTGAGTATGCTCCGGATAGCTCCAGTCGGGAGCTACCAGGCGATAGTGGGAAGCGAACAGCTTCACCGTCGATTCCAGGGAAGGGAGCTCGGTATGCACTAGGGTGTTAAGCTTGCCGTCAGGCAGTTCAGATTGATTCAAGATGACTTCCTCCCCCGTTATCAGGTAATCGGTTACATTAGCCGTAAACTGAACATTTACCATTAGTATAACGGCTGTGGAACCTGAATGCACGATATGGGTAAATTCCTCCACGAATCCCCCATGTTGCCTTCCTGGAAAATCAGCTACGATGTATACATCACTAGTCAATATCCCAAACTTCCGATATGAAAGGATGGTTGCAAATGGCTAAAAATATGTTCTTTAACGCACATCATAGTCCGATTGGCGCCTTCGCCAGTTTTACATTAGGATTCCCCGGCGCAAGCGGCGGGTTTGATCTGGAGCGGGGAGCCCCTCCTAACCAGAAGGTCTATATTGGGGTAGAACGCGAAGATGGCACCGGCTATGAGGCATTCCCCTTCTTCTCCGGCGGCACGGACGAAAGCCTGCGCTACACCGCAACCCAGGAGAAAGAGCAGGCGAAGAATGACCTGATTATGCCCATTCCCTTGAAGGACATAACCCGCGAATTCGCGGTCGGTACGGACACGCTTCGCTCGGGCTGCATGTCCTTCACCCTCTACTCACAGGTTCGTTCCGTTCCGGACCCGGCCACAGCATCCGACGATGAGCTTAAGCTCGCGCTTGTCCCGGGTGTGCTGGCAGAGCTGACAATCGACAACCGGCAGGGCGGAAGGGCGAAGCGGGCTTTCTTCGGCTACGAGGGCAACGATCCTTACAGCTCCATGCGGCATCTGAGGGATACAACAGGCGGCGTTATGAACGGTGTCGGCCAAGGCCGCCACACGGCAATAGCAACCAAGGATGACCGTATTGTATCCGCACAGGGCTTCAGCATGGAGAACATCCTCAAGACGGAATTTAAGGAAAACTGGACCTTCGGTCTTGGCGGCACAGCCGCACTGATGATGGATGTGCCAGCAGGTGAAATCCAGACCTTCCGCTTCGTCATCTGCTTCCACCGGGCGGGCCTCGTAACAGCCGGGATGGATACCTCCTACTACTATGCCCGCTACTTCAAGGATATTGAAGCCGTTGCCGCCTATGCGTGGGAGCATTACGATGAGATTGCCGCTGCCGCACACAAGGCGGATGAATGGATCGGCGGCTCCAAGCTCAGCGAAGACCAGCAATTCATGCTGGCTCATGCGATCCGCAGCTATTATGGCTGCACGCAGATGCTGGAGCGGGACGGCGAAGCGGTATGGGTGGTTAACGAGGGCGAATACCGGATGATGAACACATTCGATCTGACGGTCGACCAGCTGTTCTTCGAGCTGGAGATGAACCCGTGGACAGTCAAGAATGAGCTTGACCTGTTCACAAGCCGCTACAGCTACCGCGACACAGTCCGGTTCCCGGGCGATGATACCGAGTATCCAGGCGGGATAAGCTTCACGCATGATATGGGTGTCGCCAACACATTCTCGCGTCCGCAGTATTCCTCTTATGAATGCTACGGCATTGACGACTGCTTCTCGCATATGACTCACGAGCAGCTGGTCAACTGGCTGCTGACAGCAGCCGCTTATGTTGAGCACACGAAGGATACCGAATGGCTGAACCGGAATCTGGGCATCTTCGAAGCGTGCTTCGAGAGCATGCTGAACCGGGATCATCCGGACCCTGAGAAACGCACTGGCATTATGAGCCTGGACAGCAGCCGCACGATGGGCGGAGCGGAGATCACGACCTACGACAGTCTGGATATCTCACTTGGGCAGGCGCGCAACAATATTTATCTTGCAGGCAAGTGCTGGGCTTCTTATGTGGCGATGGAGAAAATTTTCCGGGAGAATGGCCGTGAAGAACTGGCTGAACAGGCTGCTGAACAGGCTGCCAGATGTGCGGCGACCCTGACGGCCCATGTCACAGAGGGAGGCTACATTCCTGCTGTTCTTGAGAACGGCAACGACTCGAAGATCATTCCGGCAATCGAAGGGCTTATTTTCCCTCATGTTACCGGTTGTCCGGAAGCCTTGCAGGAAGATGGGTCATATGGCGAGTACATCCGAGCGCTGCGCAGGCACTATGAGACCGTTGTTGTTCCAGGTGTGTGCCTGTTCCCCGACGGAGGCTGGAAGCTGTCATCCACCAGCGATAATTCGTGGCTCAGCAAGATCTATCTCTGCCAGTACATTGCCCGGAAGATTCTCGGCTTCGAGTGGGATGAGACGGGTCGCGCGGCGGATACAGCGCATGTCGGCTGGCTCACGCATCCGGAGCACTCCTACTGGAGCTGGAGTGATCAAATCGTAGCCGGCGTCATTACGGCGAGCAAGTACTACCCTCGCGGTGTCACCAGCATTTTATGGCTGAAGGAATAGCCTTGCAAGTCCAGAAGTCCCTTCGCTAATTGCGGAGGGACTTCTGTTCTGCTTGAACAACCGGGCTTAACTTCCGGACACCTTAACAATCTCAAGCAAGTTCATTGTACCAGCTCCCGCTTTTTTCTTTACTATGACGCTGCAACTGGTGCTTTATTCCTTCAGCGGACCACTTCAGGCATTGCCGCTCCCTGCTGAGTAACCAGCTCCACCTTCCTCGCCTGCTTGTTCCAATTGATATCCACCTGGTGTCTGCGGCAAAATTCCCTTAGCGGAACGAGCGGACCAGAATCTCCTTCTCCCATCCTGACAACCGAGTAATCCTCCTGCATGCCGTCAATGGTAATGGTCAGCGGCGGGCCGCCTGCCTGCTTCAGCCGTTTAATCGCCTCATCCGGCGTAACATCCGAGCGTCCCGCATTGATCCGCATCGCTGCGGGCTCATCACGGAGCGTCAGGCCGGATTGTATGGTGAACAACAGCCGGATGCCGAGCTTACGAGTAACCGCCAGAAGTTCTTCATGATGAGCACCGTAAGGGAAGGAGAACGCGCTGATGGTGTTGCCCAGTTCCTCGCGAAGCCGCTTCTCAGCCAGCATAAGATCTTCAGTTACACGCTCCGCATACTCCTCATCCGTCTCCTGGCGCCCGTAGCCCGGCAAGTACAGATGCCCGGTCGTCAGCGGCTTTTTCTTGCCCTTCTCATTGACGAATCCATAAGCATGCAGAGCATACGTATGACTCATGAAATCCATCCCATAAGCCTGCATCTCGCGCATCTGGTCCCAGGTCAGTTTGGGGATACCCGTAATATCCGGATCGTCTGCAGTTGCAACAATAATGAAGTTGACGGCCGGGTAGCCGTATTTTCGCAAGATCGGGAACGCTTCCTTATAGAAGGACTCATAGCCGTCATCAAAGGTGATCAGCACCGCATTATCCGGCACTGGGGCACCTTCAAGCTTGAAAGCCGCGTATTCCTTAAGCCCAATCACGTGAAATCCATTGGTCTTCAGCAGCTCCATCTGCTTCTCGAACTGAGCAGTCGAGATAATCCCATCTTTATTCGGCTTATCCATAACATGATGGTACATCAGCACGGCTACCTTCCCCGAATAGTAAACAGGGGCTTCCTGCCTGCTCTCCGACCACCCCGCCTTCACTTGAAAATGCTCCTCCAGAAAACCCAGCGGGACCATCACCTGGTTGTTAACCACCTTCGCAGCCGCAGAGGGCACGTCCTTCCCGTTTACCGTTATGGTCAGCGGCTTCTCTTCTTCCCTTCCGCAGGCCGATACGAGGAACATCATCAGGACAAGCAGTCTGGCCCACTGGTAGTTATTCCAATAGAATCTATTGCGCATTGCCAATTCCTCCCCTTCCGTCATCATGCAGCCATTATAGAAGCCGCATCTTAACAGGCGAGGACTCTAATCCTTAACAACCGCTTAAATACTGCTGAACAATTACTGCGGGCAGCTGCTCAAGCTCCCGGTGCTGTCATCAACGCGCAAAAGACACACCGGCATGAATAGCCAGTGTGCCTTTATCCTTTTTAAGCCAATAGAAACCCGCTAGGAGCGAGTCCAGCCGCTAGGCGATCTCTTCTTTGGCCATGACAGCCCCTTCAACCGCCGCAAACCGGGTTTCAAAGGTCGTCGCCTTTCTGCTGCTTCTAACCATAATACGGCCGCCATGCACCTCGATAATACTCTTCGTAATGGCAAGACCCAATCCGGTTCCCCCCGTCTCCTTGGACCTGGATCGCTCCACCCGGTAGAACCGGTCGAATATGAATGGCAGATCCTTCTCGGGGATCGGTTCCCCGTAATTGGTCACCGTCACGACCAGCTCCCCGCTGTCATGATACAGCCCAATATCCACGGCCCCGCCGGCCTGCCCATAGCGGATGGCATTAGTCATCAGATTCTCATAGGCTCTGACCAGCAGATCGCCGTCGGCCAGTATTTTCACCGATTCATATCCCTCAAGGATATTCACGCGGCAGACCATGCCTGCCTTCTCGAGACTCGGAACGAACTCCTCGGCCAGCTGGCGCAGAAACCCCGCCATATCCAGCTCGCCAAGCTCCAGGGGCAGCCCGTTCGTAATTCTTGTATATTCGAATAAGTCATCAATCAGCTTCTTCAGGGCAAGCGACTTCTCATAGGCAATAGAGATAAAATACCGCAGCTCCACCTCATCCTGATAGCGGTCCTCTTCAATGACTTCCAGGAACCCTAGAATTGAGGTGAGCGGCGTCCGCAGGTCATGCGAGACACCTGTAATCAGGTCATTCTTCGTCCGCTCGGCATTACGCTCCTCTTCAATGGACCGGTGAAGCTGCCTGCTCATCTTGTTAATGCTGTCAGCTACCTCACCCAGCTTGCTGCCGTCGCGCACCGGTATCTCATAGTCAAAGTTGCCGTTTGCTATCTCCTGTAAACCCTGCGTAATTCCCTGCAGATAACGGTCAAGCCGTCCGCTCATGCGGTTGACGCTGTCGGCCACTGCCCCCAGTTCATCATACGACTTGACCGGCACCTGATAGCCGAACCTGCCGTTCGACAGCTCCTTCAAGCCCTGCTCAATCTTCCGCAAATCCTGGACCAGCCGGCGGCTTAGCAAGAAGAAGCTTACGAGGAACAAGACGATTCCTCCGGCAATCATGACCGGGAGGGAGCCAATCGAGTTAATGATCCAGGCAAGCGGCTTGTTCAGTCCCTTCATGCTGAGAATCAGCTCGCTTAGCGTATAGCCGGTGTATACGGCGACCGCCGTAATTGAGAGGCTGCCCAGGAATACCAGCAGCATGCGCCACCTGATCGTGTACAGCCAGTCTTTATTTCGCATGATCGGCCTCTACCTTGTAGCCAACGCCCCACACAGTCTTAATTATTCGCGGCTGCTGCGGGTTCTTCTCCAGCTTCTCGCGCAGCTTGCGGATATGGACCATGACGCTGTTCTTCGAATCCATGAACGGCTCGTTCCAGACCTCTTCATAGATACGGTCCATACTGAGCACTACTCCGCGGTTGACAGCAAGCATCTTGAGCAGCGCAAACTCGCGGGGCGTCAGCTTAATCTCCTCTTCACCGACCGTCACCCGGTGCGAAGCGATATTAATGGCCACATCCTCAATCTGAATTTCATTCGCATTCGCCTGTGAGCCGCCGCTGAAATGATTGAACCTGCGAAGCTGCGATTTGATCCGGGCAATTAGCTCCAGCGGGCTGAACGGCTTCGTCACATAATCGTCGGCCCCGATGCTGAGACCCGATATTTTATCGATGTCCTGACTCTTCGCCGACAGCATGATTATCGGGATATGATTATTCTCCCTGATTCGCATACAGGCCTGCAGCCCGTCCATTCTCGGCATCATCACATCCAGCACGATCAGGTCCACCCTGTTCGTCTGCAGCAGCTCCAGCGCCTCAACCCCATCCCCTGCCTGGAGCAGCCTGTACCCTTCGTTCTTAAAATAAATTTCCATGAGCCGGATAATTTCCGCTTCATCATCTACCATTAGAATTGTTGTTTCCGCCATATCGTGATTTCTCCCCTGCTTATGTCAAATAAAGGATGGAAACATTATGCAGCGGCTTCGGCCATAAAGCAATTATTATTTTGGGCGTTCCGCCTTAAGAATCATACCGCAGCAATCTTAACAGTCGCCTATACAAATTCTTATCAAATGCTTAAAGCAGCGGTCTCTTGCTCTTCACACAGCAAAAAAGGGCTGTCCCTAAGCCTTTGCGGCTTATCGGACAACCCCTTCATTACACCATCTGCTGCTTGAGCTTGCGGTATTTGCGCACATACAGCAGCAGGCCTGCTGCCAGCAGTACAGCAAGCTGGACATACCAATCGTTCAAGACATTATATTGGAAAGCTATCTTAACGGGGAGCGACAGGAAGAAGAATTGAAAGTAGAGCCCCAGCTTTTGATAACTGCTTATTTTCGAATCTGGTACGGGAATCCCGATGCTGAGCAAATAGAAGATGCCAAAGGCGGTTAATCCGTCCATCCACTGGCTGGAGGACGCTGGATTACACAGGATCTCTACGGCAAACATTAAGAGAGCAAACATCAACAGGAGTATGCCGTGCAGCGAGTCGATGACTCCCTGGACATGACGCATTCGAATTGGAAACTGCGCAAGATACGAATGCTTGACCAGCGCATAATCCAGCTGGTAGGTGATATAAGACACCATACAGACCATATAGGACAGATCCACCATTGTTCTGGCCGGCGTCTCCTCGTACTGGTCCAGGAACATGACATTAACAAGGGTTAATAGCACGACAATAATGCACAGCCGGACATAGCGTCCCATATAGGCTGAGTCGCGCAGCATTCTCGTCATCTGCATGCTGACCAGTGCCTGTAGTCCGGTAGATGAAGCCGGTGCAGCGGAAAATCTGCCGATCCGTCTGGTCAGGGACAGATACAGCTCCGGGCTTCTCTTCTGAATAATCATCAGACGGTTAACCAGATATGGCCCTGTTATCATACCGATGGCGAACAAGCAGATCACGCTGTACTGCAGAAGCATATTCATGTCCAGCATCTCCCAGGAAAATCTGCCCTGCTTGACAGAAATCAAGAAAGACAGCAAACCGATGAAGAAAGCCGCTGACAGATACAGCCTCACATTGGCAAGTGTCTTAAACCAGGCCATTAGAAATTCAAGGAAAATCCTCGCGAATCTCATAGCCTCCAGTATAAATATAAAGGTAAGAACATCCCACAGCTCTGCCCCGAAGGAGAAGAAAACTATAAGAATCAGCGCATACTCTACGCCGTTAGACAGAGTAAAGCTCGCCGCCGCATAAACCTTGTAGAACATTTCCGAAGCCGTAACAGGCGTGCGGCTCATGAAGCCGATCATTTTATCCATACTGTGAAGAATCGCTGCTGTAAAGAAGATAAAGATGAGGTGAATGACGAAATGCACCCACACATAAATCTCCATCACCCGTTCTATTCCCATACTGCGGAATCCGGTTACAACGAGGGAGAACGTGATGGCAAAAATAATAAAATGGACGACCGCCTGCTTGAGAATACTTCCCGGCTGGTCATCATAGGCTATTTGTAGAAGACGCCGAAATAGCGACAGGTTCATAAGCAGCCTCTGCTTAACTCCGGCGCATCGGCCGGTTGAATTTTTTGATTGAACAGCCGGAATGTCCGCTCTGCTATATCCTGGCCGTAGCCCGCAATATGCGTCGTCAGCAGTGTCCCGAGCCCTTGCTCTTTGCGCTGCAGGAAGACCTGCTGTATATAAGCAACCGCATCCGTATCCAGCCCCTCGTATATTTCATCGCATACGAGCAGCTTGGGAGCGGTGAGCATAGAGGACAGCACCTGGATTTTCTTCTTTGTACCGAAGGACAGATTGGCAATTAAGGTGTCCAGTTCTTTGCTTACGTTAAGATCTTCAGCCCATTCCCTGATTCGCAGGGTGGCAGAGCTGGGTATTTTATAGATATCAGCAACAAAGTTAAAATACTCACTCGGTGTAAGCAGGTCGATAAACTGCTGCTGATCCGAGGATATCAATGACGTGTTCCGGCGGAGATGAAGCCGATCGGATAAGGGCCTCCCATCAATCTCAATCCGGCCTGAATCAAACGTCTCATAATGAAGCAAGCACTGCAGGAATACGCTCTTACCCGCTCCATTGGCACCGGTCAGAACATAGATCGAAGCCTGGGGCATCTCGAAGTCAATGGCATCGAGCACCAGCTTCTTGCCGTAGCTCTTGGATAACCGCTGGACGGAAACCAGCAAGGGCTGCACAGCTTGCGCTGAAGTTGACATCGTATCCTTCAATCCTTATCATTAGTATTAAGTCGGTAAAGTCAGGGACTGCGTTTTTGATTTTACTGCTTACCCATTTTTTGGCTTAGCGTACGTTGCGCTAAGTTTTTTTTATTCTCCGAATACAGCCTTCAGAGCTTGATAGATGATGTCCACGTAAGCCGACTTCTCGAGCAGCCACTTCGTAGCAGCCCAGTAGCCTTCGTCCCATGCAGCCTTGAAGCTGGACCATGCGGAGCCCACTGCATTCTTAATTACGTCCCAGGCCTTCGAACCATATTTCGCGATATAACCGAGAATCTTAGCAATTGCACCCATTGTAATAATCCTCCCTTATATTCGCGTCCCTGGCTTTACCTTACTCACATGATAAATATTCCCAGAAGGTTTCGTCAATTTCGGAAATACGAAGTCTAGCAGCCTAATCCATAGACAGTATGATAGAAAACCTTCTTCACCCCTTATCCTCGCTGGTTTTAAGGCAGTTTTATAGGCCACGTCCCAGCTTGACAGGGAATTTTATGTATTTTAGTATAATAATTGCTAACGGGGTTAGACATTTCAGGTTAACGAAATCGGAGGTGTGATGACGTAAGTGATAGTTAAGGCCATGAACGATTAAACTAAGCGACAGGGGAGATTTTGATATGCGGAAATGGTTCGAACTGATTGGTATGATAGGCGTCATTGGCTATCTCGTAACCCGTTTCTTCTTCTACGAGTACAAGACCCTAATGTTTAGTTTTGCAGGATTGGCAATTGTAGGTCTGGTCGGCAGGCTGGTCCTAAGGCCCGTGAAGAACAGATAGGTGCTGTACGATGGATAGAGAAACTTATAGCCTGAATTCGAGGGAACGGGAGATCTTGTTGTTAGTGTCACAGGAGAAGGCCAACAAGGAAATTGCAGACACCCTTAACATTTCTAGGCGAATGGTCGAGTACTATATTGCTTCGATCACCAATAAGTTCAACGTATCCACGCGCGTAGGCGCGGTAGTTAGAGCGATTTATCATAAAGAGATCGACATGGAGGAGATATTGACAGACCGATAACTTAGCAGGATAAGGAGAATCGGCATGAAGGGAATTGTCATCAGGGAATTCTTCGGACTCATGAAAGGGATTAAATCCATTCTGATTATCTTGTTTATTACCGGTATTTCGGTATTATCTGCACGATATATGTCCAGCAGCTCCCTGTTTGCCGAGGAGGCAAGCAATCCAGAAACAACAGCCCTCGCAGGGCTGTCTTTCGTGCTTATCCTATTCGGGGCTCTGTTCGTCTTCACCTTATCCCATGATGCCGTCAACCGGGATATCGAGCTTCAGCGCATTCGTCTGCTGATTACGAAGACTTCGCGCACATCCGTCATTGCCGGCAAGTTTGTGGCGATCTGGCTGTTCTGGGCAGCGGTAACAATGATCTCATTCGTAATCGTATCTGCCATTACCCGGACGTTCGTCATTCATGAACTGCTATATCTGTGGGTTTACCTGGCCTTTCTTGCCAGCCTGTGCGTGCTGCTCTCCACCCTCGTCACGCATCGTACATACTCGGTGATCCTTAGCGTTCTGGCAGGTATCGCGATGCCGATTATAGGACTGTGGAGCGCATTCAGCCAATCTTCGCCGGTTGCTGCCGCACGTTATGTGCTTCCCTACTACCCTATGGCTGAACAGCCGGTGCTGCTGCTCGTTACAGCTGTGGAAGCCGGGCTGGCACTCGCTGCCGCGGTGATGCTGTTTCGGAGAAAGGAGCTGTGACGATGGAAGCGTTGACCGTTCATCAGCTGACGAAGACGTTCAAGTCTAAGGAGGTCGTGAAGCAGATCAGCTTCAGTCTGAAGACCGGGGAAGTGTTCGGGTTCCTTGGACGTAACGGCGCGGGCAAGAGCACGACCATCAATATGCTGACCGGCATTCTGCCGCCGACCTCGGGCACAATTGAAATTCTGGGCACGCCCTATCACCAGATCAATTCCATTAAGCGGCGCATCGGCGTGCTCCCCGATAACAGCAATTATTATAATGATATGACAGCGATGCAGCATATGATATTCTTCTCCCAGGTAAAAGGCATCCCCGTCCGCAAGGATTCGCTGTCTGAGCTTCTTGAGGCCGTTGGACTTGGCGAAGATATGGACAGGAAGGCCGGACAGTTCTCACTTGGCATGAAGAAAAAGCTTGGCATCGCCCAGGCGCTGATCGGTTCTCCTGAGCTGGTCTTCCTGGATGAGCCAACCTCTACGCTGGATATCGAATCTGCCCTGCAGATCCGCGACCTGATTGGCTCTCTAGCCTCCAAGGGGACGACAGTATTCATGACCTCCCATAATCTCGATGAGGTCGAGCGCATCTGTGACCGGATCGCCATCCTTCATCAGGGCCGAATTGAGAAGCTCGGTACAATAGCGGAGCTCCGAGAAGCCCATAACAACCGCTTCAAGGTGAAGGTTAAGTACAGGAGCGGCGACAAGAGCAGGGAAACCATCTGGCTGGAGCGCATCCGGCAGGTAGCGGATGATGTGAAGCGCAGTGAGCCTTTCTTGGAGCTGGTCGTAGACAGCGAGGAAGATATCCCGTGGATTGTCGATAATGCGGTGGAGCAGCAGGTTAAGATCTTCGGGCTGGAGATTGAGCAGCCCTCACTCGAGAATATTTTCCTGGAGCAGGCCCAGCGTTAATTTTTCGTTACTTAAACCGCTAAGCTCTCATGTCCAGCGACATGAGAGCTTGATGTTTTTTCAGCTTGCTATCAGACATAAGGAGGCCTCTATGAAACTCAACCCGGAACGCAGAAGCCAGTGCGGCCGCCTGTTCTTGTGCTGTCTGGCAGCCGGCAGTCTTGCAGCCCAACTGCTGCTCTGTCTGCTGCTTACTTCAGATATACCCATTCATGTTGAGGATGATGAATTCATCATCTACATGGGCTTCTCAGCAGGGGCATTGGCACTATCCATGTTCACACTGCTGAGACTGCGCAGCAAAGACCTGCTGGCGGTCATGACAGCGGCTTCCGCGCTGCTGCTTGTTGGCTGGACAATGTTCGCAGCCGGGCTGCTTACTCTATTGGAATCCAATGCCATTGTAGCTTATATGGAGGCGGCTGGCTGGCTGACCTCAGCCATCATTCTGGCGCTTAGTGTCTGGCGTTACAGACATCTATAGCTTCATTATCGAATACGAGGCTGGCACCGGTCCGCAACCTGCTCTTAATCGGTATACTCCAGTCCCCACTGCCCGCGCAGCCGGTCGAGTGTCCGCATTATATCGCAGGTTTCGGCAGCCGGCATGACAGCACTTTCCTTGCGCCCCTCACGCAGGCAGCGCATCGCTTCCTCGGCCTCGAATATGTACCCCTTCAGCTTGCGGTTATCCGTAAATACAAGCGGCTCTTCCGCATCGGTATGCAGCGAAGCAGAGGAAGCGAAGAGGAAGTTTGGCACATGAATATAGCCTGCCGTACCGTAGATGAAGGCATTATTGGCCGTGCGCAGCCTCACACTGGCACTGAGCTGGGCAGTCTTCCCGCCCTCGTATTCGAACAAGGCGGTGAAGCGTTCATCCACGCCCGTCTCTCCAATATGTGCACTGCTCATTATGCGGCTCGGCTGCTGGCCAAAGATCATGGAAGCGAAGGAAACCGGGTAGATGCCTGCGTCCAGCAGCGCTCCGCCGCCGAGCTTCTTGTTCAGCAGCCTGCTCTCCGGCGCCCAGCCGATATCGAAGCCGAAGTCGGCCGTGACCATCTTCACCTCGCCGATCCGCCCTTCCTCTATCCAGGTCCTGGTCTGCACAATGGCCGGCAGATACCGTGTCCACATGGCTTCCATGATGAACGTGCCGTTCTCCCTTGCGACCCGCATCACTTCCTCTGCTTCCTCGGCGTTCATGGTAAAAGGCTTCTCGCACAGCACCGCCTTACCCGCACGCAGGCAGAGCAGCATGCCTTCCTTGTGGGCCGGATGCAGGGTGCCGATATAAACGATGTCCACCTCTTCATCCTGCACGAATGCCTCATAGCTGTCGTAGCTCCGTGCGGCACCGAACTCCTGCGCGAAGGCATCTGCCCGCTCCTTCGACCTCGATGCAACCGCTGCCAATTCCGCGCCGGGTGTCTGCATCAAATCCGCTGCAAAGCTCCGCGCAATGCCGCCCGGTCCCATAATGCCCCACTTGATTGTCTTATCCATCATCAAGCTCCTCTCCCTGGCTCTGTGGATTTCCAAGCCATACGTAATAGTTCGCATTTAAAACAATACTCCTAGACCTACCGCTCTCCTCACAGAAGAGAGGAGACCGCTTATGCAGCTCATATGTAAAGGACAGGTAGGTGTATAACCCCCTGCCTGACCTGACATTTCATTATTAATAATTCTCAGCACTCGCTTGGATGCACCTTCACTTTTTCCTCGCTTTAACGAACTGAACAATATTTATTGTAAGCCCAATTAGAAACCAGCCTATATATATTAGATATGCTCCTTGGAAGGGATTAAAGAATGATATTTCATAGAGATTAAACGTTTTGTAGTGAAAGAATGTGTAGGCACCCATCAATAACAATGGAAGAATCCATAACGTAATTGATCTCCACGTAAAAACTTTGCACCCATAAAAACCCTCCAGCATGTCACAGTGCACAGGCATTTTACAGACACAGCCTGTGCACTGCAGATATATTATTCCAAGTTATATTATGCACCAGAGCAAGCGAACGCAAAGGCACCGCCGCAAAGAATATCACAAGTAAGGCCTTCTCCAGGGTTAACTAAGTGCCAGATCCCACAGTAACTGATACAAGCAAACAGTCCGGTCATGCTGCATACAAAGGATTGGCCGTTAAACTGAAAATCATCGGTAGTAATCACACCCGGGTTGCTTGTTGTACTGTTAGTTGATTGAAAAACTAGACTGATATCATTATTGTTATCAATATGTGTCACCGTAACGTCAAGAGCCTGCTTACTGTTCATGTCTACCCATGCTGCCAACGCAATATATTCTCCGTCCTCTTCTCTTGAATATACACTATATTTAACGGCAACGAAATCGTATTCACGGTTATTTAACTCTACATGTCTAAATCCTTTGTACATTACAGCCTGGTTAATTAATGTGTAGTCACTAAATTAACATAAATAGTACATAATTACCACCAAAAAATTGTCGCGTTATTATTACTATTAAACTATGTAATTGTTACAATATCCTCTTAATTTACTTTGTTTTTTTATAATAACATTACATTAGATCAAACAATAATATATGTTTGATACTATTTACCAGGAGGTAACACTACTAATGAAAAAAAGGGATTAATGTGGTTTGTCGTATTTTTGCTAATCACTTCATTTGCTACAGATCTAGCTACGGCTCAAAGTATTAACATTTCAGAGATGAAAAATAGTGCGTTAAAAGCACAGAGAGGCAAAGAGATCAACCAATTTTTAAGCGACCTTAGTGCTAAAAAAGCGAGAATAAAAGCATTGAAAAGGAGGGTAAGTGAGGTTAACAGTTCCTCGACCTCAGCAGACGACATTAAACAAACAACAGATGAACTCAATACTTTGAATAAGGAAATTAGGTATAAAGAGACAAATATGAGACAAATTATTGGGCTGGTTGAAATTGATCCATCGGATTATGGGGTAGTATTTCCTCTTTCTGATGGGAAAGTAACCTTCACAGGAACTATGTATTACGATACAATTTTCTCTAATAGTTGGGTCGTATCAGTTGATTACGAGTGGGCTAATCGTGAGTATTTAAATCAAAAGTCTGGAGACGGTAATTTAGGTGGATATGAAGGCTTTACAGTAGGTTTAAATCGTCAAATTCTCACCCATTCAACGAGCGCTTATGTATATGATTATTGGGAAGGACAGTCTCAAGATAATGTAACCTTTTATGAGGACTATAGCAACTACGGGAGGTCATGGAAGTGGCAAGATAAAATTAATGCCGGGAAAATACGGAATTATAACTCTCATTCCGGAAATTTTAATATTTACTTTGAATTTGCAACTGAGCCAAGCAGCGGGAATAAAACTCAATACCACGGCACCTATGCTCATACATGGAATACAACTTCAATTAGCAGTCTAGGTATCGGCCCTTATTCCGCAACTATAGGATGGTCTAATGAAGGTTACAATTGGAGTGATGCAAGTCAGTGGATATACACTCACTGACTGTAACTATTCATATAGATAACGAGAAACCTTTATCACTATTGTATAAAGGTTTCTCGGTCTTAATATACATGATAGTAAAGGAGGGGTAGAAGATGAATCGTAAACGCCTGATGTACGCGATCCCGCTAATTGGCTTACTGGTCATTGCAGCCGTCATACTCCTTCTGGATACAAGGTCGCCTAAGGAGAAGATCGAGCAGGCAATAAGCAGCAGAGATGATTCCTTTGTCAAGCTTATTCACGCTGAAACGAATGACCCGTACACTTACGCCTTCTATAGAAACCACAAACAATCGGCAGGACTTGCCCTGATCCAAGTAAATAACGATTATGAAACACATATAGTTGGCAGCATTCCACCCTATCAATCCAGCAACGGCTTCAGTTACGGCACTAGCGAATCACAGCAGCTGGATCAATACGTTATGTATGGCCTGATCACAAATCCGCAAATCTCCAGTGTATCCGTATCCCGAGAGAAGGCCACACTCGTTCCGGATGAACTAGATACACTGTGGTATTACATCTCCAGCCAGCCTTTCAAATCGGTAGAGATTACCGCTGAAGACCAGTCAGGGCAGGTTATCTTCCAGAAACAGCTGTATAAGTAACCGTGTCACGAATATACCTTTAATGCTGCTGCAAAATAGTATTCAGCACCTCGCCAAGCAGCCGGTTCTCTTCTTCCGTTCCAACCGAGACCCGCAGGTAGTCCGGCAGGCCCCAGCCGGCTCCGCCCCGCACAATGATGCCCGCATGCAGCAGACTCTCGTAAACCTCTCCCGCTCGCTCTCCCGCACGGACCAGTATAAAATTGCCCGAGCTTCGGGTATAGCTGAGCTTCAGACGGTCAAAGATTCCGTACAGCTGCTCACGCCCAGCGGCCACGCAGGCCCGGGATGCCTGGACATGCTCGCTGTCGTTCAAGGCAGCTGCCGCCGCCGCTTGTGCCAGCGCATTCACATTGAACGGCTCACGCACCTTCTCGATAGCCGCAACGACCGCTGCGGGCGCAAGCGCGTAGCCGACACGCAGGCCGGCAAGGCCATAGATCTTGGAGCAGGTTTGCAGCACGAGAAGCGGACAGCCTTTTTGCACAAATTCAATCCCGTCCGAATAGTCCGGTTCGTCAGCATAATGCGAGTAAGCCGCATCGAAGATGATCAGTATGCCCGGCGGAACAGCCTCCAGCAGCTGTACCAGTTGATCCCGCCTGAGACAGGTGCCAGTCGGGTTATTCGGCGAACAGAGATAGATGAGCTTGGTACGGGGAGTGAGAGCTTGGAGAATATTCTGCACATCGTATTCAAACCCTTCACCCAGCGGCACGCTTATTACGTTAGTCCCCATAAGCCTGGCGCCAAACTCATATTCCGAGAAGGTCGGACTTGGGATAACAATCTCATCCCCTGCATCCAGATAAGCTTCTGAAATCAGCTTGATCAGCTCATCGGCACCGTTGCCGGCCACCACATTCTCCGGCTGCAATCTGTGCACCCCGGCAATCGTGTTCTTCAGCACAGCCGCATGCGCATCCGGATAGCGGTGGCTGTCTGCAATCGATGCTTGAACGGCTTCCAGTGCCTTGGGTGACGGGCCAAGCGGATTTTCATTGGAAGCCAGCTTAATGACCCGCTTGAGGCCAAGCTCCTGCTGTACCTCCCATATCGGCTTGCCCGGTGTATACGGGGTTAACTGTGCCAGTGCCCCGCGCGGCGAAACGACAGATTTTTGCATGATTCATCCCTCTCCTCTCAGCAAGATAAGAAGCTCCTGCCAGCGGTCGATCTGTATGGATGGCTCGGTCACATCCTCAGGCCATGGATGCTTGCCTCTAAGCCATACGGGAGTCAGCCCCGCTTCCCTCGCCCCGATCATGTCATTGACCGGATGGTCACCGACGAACCATACTTCCTCAGGCTGAACATTCATCTCCCGAAGGGCTGCGGCGAAAATGCCCGGATCAGGCTTCCTCAGCCCTGCTTCCTCGGATACGATGACGGTCTTCATCATGGGCCGGATACCGAGCCGGTCGATCTTGGTGTGCTGGACGACAGTCGCTCCATTGGTTACAATCCCGAGCATCAGATGCTCCGCAGCCAGCTGCTTCATTACCTCCCGCGCGCCTTCTGCCACGACACTGGACATCGGATAATGCTGGAACCAATGACTGCGAAGCTCATCGTAGGTGACAGGGGCGCTCCAAGGTATCGCCCTCATCAGGTCGTTAATAAATTGGTCGCGTGGCTTGTAGCCCTGGGCATCCTGCTGAACGATTCTTGCATTAAGCTGTTCGGTATGAAGGCTCGTTAGCGCATAGGCGAAGTCGGCTGCCAGCTGAAGCGAGTACTTCTCCAGCGAGAGACGGCGATCAATAATGGTATCATCAAGATCAAACAGCACCGCCTTGGGTTTCTTCATGCTTGTGCTCCCCTCCTATTCATTCTTCTTGCAATTCACTATAATAGGATCATCAAGATAAATGAAATCAATCTTATGAATGAAATCCATAGAGGTGGTCTATGTGAGGATCGGGAATCTGGAGCTGTACCGGACATTTTATATGGTGGCGCTCACCGGCAGTGTGACCCGGGCGGCGGAGCTGCTGTTCATTACACAGCCAAGTGTGAGTTATGCCATTAAGCAGTTAGAAGAACAGCTGGGGATAGCGTTGTTCATTCGCAAGCCCAAGGGTGTGGAGCTGACAGCGGAAGGGAAAGTGCTGTACCGGCATGTAGCCGAAGGAATGGAGGCCATGGCCACCGGGGAGCAGGCAGTTGAGCAGTTCAAGCTGATGCAGCGGGGAGAGGTAAGGATTGGGACGAGCGATACGCTCTGCAAATTCTTCCTGCTGCCTTATCTCGAGCATTACCTGCGGGAATATCCGGATATTCATATCCAGCTGTCCCACGGGAAGACGCCTGATATCGTCCGCTGGCTGCGAGATGGTCAGGCCGACTGCGGGATCGTGCATCTGCCAGTGAATACCGAATGGTTCGATGTGATCCCGCTTGCGGAGATCCAGGATTGTTTTGTCGTGGGGGAGCGTTATAAGCATCTGGCTCAAGGGGTTGTGCCGCTGCGCGAGGTGTTCGGGCATCCATTGATTGTGCTGTCGCAGAACAGCAATACGCGAGATTTCATAGAAGCGATTGCAGAGGAGCATGGACTTCAGCTGAAGCCGGAGATCGAGCTTGGCAGCGTGGAGCTGCTGATCGAATTCGCGAGGATCGGACTCGGCGTATCCTTCCTGTCCCGCGAGTTCATCGAGCCCCAGCTGCGCGAAGGCACCCTGTATGAAGTGAGAACTGCCGAGCCCATCCCATCCCGGACAATCGGCATCGCTACCGTCAAGGGCAGCCCGCTGCCAACCGCCGCGCGGAAGCTGATTGGACTGCTGCAGGATGGACTCCATACACAGTTAGGAGAGGGATAATAATGAGCATGCTGAACAGGTTAATTGAACAAGCCAAAAACCCTAAAGGATTCATAGGTTCGCTTATGTTAAGCATTATGAATGCTGCACACAGCGGCATGAACAATTGGGCTTTAGAGAAGCTGGATATCGGAGGTCATTCGAATATCCTAGATATCGGCTGCGGCGGGGGAAAAGCAATCCGGACTTTATCTGCCTTGAGCAGTCACGGGAAAATATACGGGATCGATTATTCCGGGCAAGCCGTCAAAGAGTCGATCCAAGCGAACCGAAAAGATGTTGAGTCAGGGAAAGTGAAGATTCTTCAGGCGTCCGTAACAGATACCCCTTTTGCTGACAACTATTTTGATGTGATAACGGCCTTCCAGACCCATTACTTCTGGGACGACCTGGAAGGCGGGGTTAAGGAAGCATATAGGATTTTGAAGAAAAGCGGCTGCTTCATAATTACTGCTGAGGTATACAAGATTAACTACCATATGCACTCGCACAAAACCAAGGAAGAGATGGAGCAGTTATTTTCCAGTACTGGGTTTGCGGCTGTTCAATTCTACGAGAATACCTCCAAAGGATGGCTGTGTATCAAAGGGGTGAAGTAGCCCTAACTAGCTGTATCGCTGTGCCAGCTTCTTCCCTAACTTGGTGAAGACCATCTTCACGGCCGTCTGGCAAACACCAAACAGAAGTCCTGCCACTCCAAACTGCAGGATCAGAAGGAGCCGATCCGACGGCTCACCAGGCAAGCCTCTGACGATCACCAGCAAGAGCCCCATGACAACACCCGCTATAAAATAAGCAGCGATCGTCTTCAGGTTCCGTCTGGCTCCCCTTACATACTGATCTGCCAGCACCGACAATGGGATGCCAACACATAGATAAAGAAAAAACAAGAGGACGAAGCCCATGCCGAATTCATAGAAAGCAGAGTAACCCGCAGTCCCCTGTTCAACGCCTGCATCATTCAGATATACAGCACAACCGGAGAGGATAAGAGCAGCCAGCATGGACGACAAGATTTTGAACATCGGGGCCCTCCCTCGCATCCTGCCTTATTTACTTTCCGAGCAGTTCTCTTAATACCGACACCACCATGCCGTGATCCTCGTCGCCAGGCAGCCCTGACACGGTAATTGTACCCAGAATCGCATCGTTTCCCTTCAATCTAAGAGGAAAAGAGCCGCCTTCCGCCTTATGGGCAGCAGGGTCAAGCCCGCTGGCTTCAACTGTAGATCCCTGCGACTTAAGCAGAACATGCGTATGATAGGAGCTGCGTCCGAAGTGATGCGTGACATTATTCTTCCAGCCGATCCAGTCATCATTGCCTGAGGAGGTGCCGTTCAGCCGGCTGTAGAACAGCAGCTCGCCATCTTTACGGATATCCACAACAATGGACTTCTTCTCACGCAGCGCCTTATCGATAATAGCCGTCCCCGTCTGATAGGCCGTCTCATTCGTAAAATCTTCAAACCGCAGCTCCTCTTCTTCCCTCTGAAGCTGCTGCAGCAGTTGATGCTCCGTCACCTGGCCGCACTTCCTTTCCTCCTAAGAAATGGGTATTCGTGCACTATCGAATGTGTTCCCTCACCTGGAATCTATAGGATGTGCATCCCTATACTGTCTCCTTTTACTATACGATAGTTGAGCAGACCTTGCTATATTCTCTCTCGTAAAAAAAGCCCGAATGACGCTCACGTCACCGGGATCGGCAGCCTTACGGTTACGATTGTGCCGCTGGATATTTCACTTGCCGCTTCAATGGTTCCTTCATGTGCCTCCACAAGCGCCTTAACCACCGCTAATCCGATTCCTGCGCCGCCGAGCTTGCGGTTTCGGGACTTCTCCCCCCGGTAGAACCGTTCGAAAATATACGGCAGCTCACTAGCTTGGATACCATGTCCTGTGTCCTCGATCTGAACCTCAACATAGGCCGCCCCGCTGCTGACACGCACGGCGACGCGTCCTCCTGAAGGTGTATATTTGTAGGCGTTGCCAATCAAATTTATGAAAATTTGCAGCAGTCTCCGTCTGTCTCCCGTCATATGCACTACACCTTGCTCAGGAGGGGCATAGGTAATGTCCTGTCCGTCCGCCAAATTCTGAACCGCCCGCTGCGCTTCCTGGATGACCGGAATCAGGTTCAGCTCTTCCCTCTGAAGCTTCAGCATCGGATTTTCCGCCTCGGACAGCTGCTCCAGATCCTGAATCAATACGGCCAGCTGCATTGCCTGCTGATGGCAGACCTCGAGCTTTTCCGCTGATGGCTCCCATATTCCATCCTGGAACGCCTCGATATGACTGCGAATGGTTGCAACCGGCGTGCGGAGCTCATGGGCCACATCGGCGGTCATATTTTTCCTCAGCTGCTCCTGTATATGAAGCTTATCAGCCAGATCGTTAAGAGCATCACCGAGCTCCCGAATTTCCGACTGCCCTTCATCCAGCTGCACACGCGACTTCAAATCCCCCGCTGTCATCTGGTTGGCGGTCTCCTTCATCCTCAGCAGCGGACGGCTGATCCGGGAGGAGATTATTTTGCTGTACACATACACACCCAGCATCACGACGGCGAACGCCATCCATATCCAGCTGTTGATCCGTACCAGAAAGGCTCTCTCCTGCTCATGAAAAATCCCGCCTGTCTCCCCGACCTGCACCGCTCCGATACGTACGCCGTCCTTGAGAATGGCAGCCTGTTCTGTCCGGCCAAGCGGACTCGACTGCTCTCCGGAGACCGGCATATCCCTCATCGGCATATGGCCGCCCATGGTGGAAGTATCCCATACGATCCGTCCATCCGTATCTGTAATGCGTACGGTCATATTACGCAGCATGGCCCGGTGTGCAACCGTCATCAGCACGGAATGAGACCACCCTTCCCCGGTTATATAGGCCGCTGACAACTCCTCTACCATCACCTCAAGCTCGGCCTGCTGCTGACTTCGCACGTATCCGCCGAAGGATACATATACCGCTGCATGAACCAGAATCGTAATGATCACCAGGGACACCAGCGCAACAGCTATATGAGAACGGAACAGATGCTTCCTGATCCCGCTAGTCTTCATCCGGCATCACCGCCATCCGGTATCCAACGCCGAATACTGTCGCGATATAGACAGGCTGTTTCGGGTCATCGCCCAGCTTGTGCCTGAGATTTTTGATATGCACATCTACCGTCCGTTCATAGCCTTCATAGGAATACCCCTGGATTTGGTTAACAAGCTCCAGTCTGCTGAACACCTTCATCGGGTAATTGGCCAGCGCAACCAGCAGCTTGAACTCAATCGGGGTCAAGGCGACTGGCTCGCCCTGTAAAGTTACGTTATGCGTATCCGGATAAATCATCAGCTGTGATTCCGAGAACTTGATAACGGCTTCCTTTCGTTCCGGCTCACCCTTAGATCTTCGGAGAAGTGTAAAAACCCGCGCGACCAGCTCCCGGGGGCTGAACGGCTTCGCGATATAGTCATCGGCCCCGATCATTAAGCCGTTAATCTTATCATCCTCCTGAATCTTGGCTGTTAGCATGATAATGGGCACATTCGACTCCCTGCGGATCGCCCGGCACACATCCTCGCCCGAGGTGTCGGGCAGCATGAGATCAAGAATAACAAGGTCCGGTTCAATATGGGTAAACAGCTGCAGTGCAGACTGGCCTGTCTCCGCTACATACACCTGATAGCCGCTCTTCTCCAGATAGGCACGGACTACACTTAGAATATTTTCTTCATCATCGACCACCAGCACCTTGTAATGCTGCATCCTACCACCACCGGTCCATATATTAAGCGCTACAATAAAGGAAGCAGGCACCCTTGTCAAGAGAGCCTGCTTATCGACAGCTGTTATATTCAGATATCGCCATTCCCGTTCATCATCTGCCCCATATTCTTCATCATGCCGCTATCGTGACACTTGTTATGCATCTCTTCGAGCTGCTGTTCTGTCATATCAGGATGCATCTTCTGCATGAAGGGCAGCATCTCCTTGAAGACCGCTCCCTCGTCCGCTGCCGCGTATACACCAGTGCCGAAAGCCATTACCATAATCACAGTACCCGCAATGATCCATGCTTTCTTCTTCATCTCCCTCACCTCCTTGACCTACATCTTACCCGGGTGACATGTAGATCTAATGTGGGAGTTATGAAGAAGTTATGAAGACCGTTTAGGTTACTGATGCCATTCAAAGATATATACGGTTCGCTGGTCCGGCTTGTATAGAGCCATCAGGTAGTCATTATCGCTATTCTTCGAGCTGCGGTAATAATAATCTCCTGTCTCAGGACTGACCTTCTCCGCAATGGCTGCCGCTTCTGATTCACCTTCACGACTGGTGATGGGTGAGAAACCGCTCCACTCGTCCTTTCACCTCAGCGATTATGACATCCTTCTTACATTCGTATAAGTTCGTTTGGGCGAGATCAAGCTCTTCATACGACAACGCTTGAATCCATTCCCCGTCTCCATGAAAGCTAGCTCCTGAACTATACAGCTCATCTACCTTATCAGGTACCGGAAGCTCGATCCCCCATTCATCCTCATACGACTTCACCAGTTCAGCCGGAGATGTCGCGATTAATCTACTGAATATCATGTATAGAGTGAAAATGGCTAATATGGTTATGGGTATCCTCCATTTTTTCATAGGGTCACCTCTTGGATTCTTACCGGTTCTCTCTATCTATAATAAGACGAATCCGGCAATCGTTTAGCAGCCAAGCTATCCCTTCACTTCTACTGCAAACACGTAGCTGGCATCATCCGAGATTTTGCTGTCGGGAGTCTTTCGCCATTTGGCGAAAAGACTATAATAGTATACTCCGGGTTCAGCTGGTGCTTTAAATGACTGATCCTCAAAGGCCACCTTCGTTAACTTGCCATCGTGCATAAGAGACATACCGGTTTCGGTAGGCTGCTTACCATCAAAAGCAAACGAGATCACCATCCCAGCCGGGACGGTCTGCTTGTTCTTGTCCTTTAGGATCTCCTCGGCACCTACCGAATCTGCACAGGTATTCCCCCAGCAGTAGGAGCCCAGGTATACATCAATACTAGTGCCGTCTGCTGTGTGAACTTCCGGCAGCGGCGGCTTGCCGCAGGCCGTGAGCAGTAGAAGCAACACCACTGCTATACCCCAAATGCTGCGTCTCATGGAAAATCCCCCCTTTCCATATTAGACGGATCGGGGGGACAGCAGGTTTCTGATAATTTTTATTTACGCTTATCTACCTCATGCCACTGGTTGCCTAGTAATATCGGGGGAATGAAATGCGGTACCATCCAGAGATACTCCCCATCATCCTCTTTCAGTTGTCCCAATAACAACGTTCCATCCTTATCAAGCTGCATCTTCCATTTATCGCTTGCCACAGCTTTGCCCTGCTCCACTCTATCTCTCGCTTCTTCATACGAGAAGCGTTCACCAGGCATACTGTTGATTGCATTCAAAGCTTCTTCGTACCTTCTTTTTCTCTCTGATTCCATATTTTCATTGTCTTCGGAATCCCACACTTCGATGAAATCAAATCCCTTTAACTTGTTCTTGCGAACTATTTCAACAAAATGGTCTGTTGCGTAAACTTTTGAATTCATATCAATGGGCGTTTTAAAAATGTGGGTGTCTTGTGGAAGTAGATCCCCCTTAAATACCGCCCCCTTGCTATCTGACTGAGTCTTATCTTTACAGTCAATTACATTCAATACATTAACCAAGTAATAAACTTGTTCCTCATATTTAAAAGGCAGGAATTCAACCTCATGTTCAACAAACTTAGCTAGTATTTCATAAGATTTGGGAGTAAATACAGGCATACCTGAACCGAAATAGGGAAAATCTAAATACTTCCCTTTTCTATAAGTAACTAACTCCACCAGTGACCAGCTATTCTTAATACTTACTCCTTCGAAGTTACCATAGATCAAATGCTCATCTGGAATAGAATCGCTAAATGTTAACATCCGGCTTTTTTCATGACTGTCCAATCTCCATATTCTCACATGCCTCTCCTGCCTTCACAGTCTATTTAAGATCTTCAAGCACTTGGCGGATCAGCTCCTGTGAATCTTCACTTTCGCTATGATCAAGTTCAGCCTCAAGAGCGGGCACAGCTGCCTTTCCGAGAAGCAGCAACTGCTCGTATGCATCATAGTCAGTACGCAAGAAGCTTCTCATACTGTTATCACCGAACTCGCCCCCTTCAATTACAGCGAGCCATGTCTTAACCTGATCCACTAATGGCTTCTCTTGAACGGCATGGACAAAATTATGGAACGCTTCATCCTTCTCCCTCAGCTCCGGTACAGCCTGGTACAAACGATCCTGCACCACACTCTTTCTCATCAATGTACTCAAGGTCAAATAATCCCCGCCATCACCATCCGAAGAAGAAACATAAGCTATGAAATCTACCGTCCGTTTTAATTTCCCCCAGTCAGTCTGCAGCCTCTCTAATACCTTAAGTGCAATCAGATACATTTGGCTGTCAATTAACGAAGCATCCAGCACATACGTCTGGCCAAGGTCCTCGTCAATGGTTTGTTCATAGCTTACACGGCTGTACACCTGTAAAACTCGCTCCAGTTCACCCGGTAATTCCTCATAACAAAATAGATGATCTCCTTCAGCAAACTTGTACTCACGGTAAACTTGCTCCTCCGTTCGGTTGTAATATTTATCACCTGAGTCCTTATACTGCTGCTGGTATCTTTCGAATGTTTCATCAACATTACACCTCAGCGTCTCTAGATTATTAATATAAACCAAGTAACTGCCGTTCGAAGAGTCCGTAAAAAGTGAGAACGTGTATACATCATCATTATATTCGGTTTCTACAAACTCCTCGATTGATTCCCGGCAATACTGGTAGAGCAAATCTTCGATATCCTTCGCGCTTATGTACTTGCCTGTTATACCTTCCAGCGACTCTGCCCTATAACTTTGCTGACCCGGCACACAAATCAGATAGGCACCTTCCCCTTCAAGCTTCCGCTTTCCATTCAATAGCCGACCGATATGCACATCGTACATCGTACCCATAGCTTCCCCTCTTCAGTTCAAAATGTGGTTCCCCCTAGTGTGGGGTTCTGGTATATAATGGTTATCGACAATCCAAACCAACTAATGAATAGCAAGGTGCATATCGGCCAATTGCCGAGCAGAGTCAGGCCACTCTTTTATATTCGGGGATTATTGAGTAGCAGTTCCGGGTTGTTGGAGATATTCTGGTGACCAATTCCGGGAGGCGATCAATTGAGAAGTATAGTGATTTGTGCGTTGATGGCATTATTACTTTCAGGTTGTTATAAGTATCAGGAGAGCTTCACCACTGAGGGTAAAATAACTTCCATTGATGTGACCAATCAAACAATAGCAGTTAATCACAATACCGTATATACAGGTGACCATGATATTACTAAGCTTAAACAGGGTCAGCAAGTAAAAATAACATTAATTGATACAACGAGTGAAAATGACTGGGACCCTTCCGATTACATAGTTACGGAGATAGTGGTTGTGAGGTAAGAATGAATTGTTATTCCATTCAGTAGAAATCTGTTTCCCTACTACTAGGGGCAGCCTAATAAATATTCCCAAGCATCCATTTGCCTTCTGTATCCTTCACAAAATAAAGCGTTGAGGAATAGGTGGAAATTCCCATCTTTTTTGACACTATAGTATATTTTCATTACCCGTCTGTCCTGAACTTCTCTTATAGGTCTGCCTCACCTGCTTAGGATCCCTCCCCGGTCACCTCAATCGCAAATGCATAAGCGGAGCTGCCGTCCGAAACTTGACTGTTCTGTTTATTCACCCAGCTTGCCGATAGTAAGTAGTAATATACACCGGCTTCTTCCGGCGCATGGAAGGCTTGGTCCTGGATGCTCACATCTACAAACTCATCGTCACTGAACAGGGATACACTGATTTGATCAGGCTGTCTCCCTTCAAACGAAACCCTGAGCTCAGCTCCCGCCGCAACTGTCTGCTTCTCACTGTCCTTCAGCATGTTGATATGGTCCTATATAGTCCGCGCATCCATTAGTCCAGCAATATGAGCTTTGATGAACTTTGATGTTCACCCCATCTGCAGTCTGAATGTCAGGTAAAGGAGGCTCCGGGCCAAGCTTCTTCTCCGTCTCCTTTTCATTACTCCCGCATGCAGCCAGTACCAGAACAATAAGCAGCCCAGCCATCCACCTAAGTGATTTCTTCCTTACCATTAGAATCCCACCCTTTAATCGTTCAGACGCAAATGCGCTCCATTTTGTTCCAGAAGAACCCAACCTTGGTGGAGGGACCGCAAATGGTGGCGGCGGGAGAAAATAAGAGATATCGTGCATACCAGCTTAATACAGGCAGGTTGTAACGGAACTGAGAAGCGTTATCCAGTGGATTAGAGTCATTAATTAATTGTAACGGAACCCAGAGGCTTTAATGTCCCCCTATTAGTAAAGACTCCCTTGAAATTGTACGAATAACAGCGCTGAGTTCCGTTACCCGCTGAAGTGACCCGTTATGCGTTGGAATAAGGTCGCTGAGTTCTGTTAGATCTGAACTATGCCAAACTGGAGGAAGTCTGTGCGTGGATTGCTCTAGCATATTACTCTGTTCGACAAGTCCGCTTACCCATTGCAGTGGAAGGTAGATATAGCTTGTTTCTTCCGAACCCTCGTCTTAACAGTGGAGCGCAATCCACCATGATAGTGCCCTATATGTAAAATAAAAAACCGCCCCCCTGACACTCATGTCAGCCGGGACGGTTGCAACAATCTATCTTCTTCTGTTCTCCGTGCACTATTCACTGCAATGTTCTCTGCACTATTCACTGGACTGTTCTCTGCAATATTCACTGCAATCTGCTCTTACCTCTGACCCAGCCGCAGCAGCTCGCTAACCGTTACAAACCGGTATCCCGCTGCCGCCAGCTCTGCAACTAATATCCGTACAGCCTCAACCGTCTGGGAACGGTCGTCGAAGCCGTCATGGAACAGCAGCATGCTGCCGCTGTGGGCGTGGGGACGCGTGCTCTCCACAATGTGGCTGACGCCGGGCATTTCCCAATCGCGCGCCTCTCCGTTCAATGCCCCTATTACGGAGTAGCCGAAGCGGGTGCATACCGCACCAATATCTTCATTATAATCCAGGTAAGGCGGGCGGAAGGTAGCCGGGCTGCTGCCCGTCATCTCCTTGATGATGAAGTCCGTCCGGCTGATCTCATCCGTATACGCCTCCGGCTTCAGCTGCGTCAGTTGAGGATGGGAGTACGTATGGTTGCCGATTTCATGCTGCTCCGCCACAACAGCCTCCACAATCTCTGGATGCTTCAGCATCTGCTCCCCGATCATATAGAACGTCGCCTGCCCGGACACCTCGTGGAAAATATCCAGAATCTGCGGTGTATAGACTGGATTCGGCCCATCATCGAACGTAAAGGCGACCGCCTTATGCTCCGTATTCACCTGGTGAATGATATCGGCACTGCTCATACTTCCACTCCTCTATTACTGTGATCCCTTAACCTTTGACAGAACCCGCCGCAATTCCTTCCACAATCCGGTTGCTCAGCACCATGAACATGATGAGAATCGGCAGGATGCTGATCATCAAGGTGGCACCGATCGCGCCCCAGTCTGTCGTGTACTGGCCGACGAAGTTCTGGACCCCGACGGTCAGCGTCTTCAGCGTGTCCGTGCTGATGAACGTGTTCACGAAGATGAACTCATTCCAGTTGTAGATCATGTTGATAATCGCCGCGGTTACGAGCACCGAGGAGGTCATCGGCAGGATGATCTGGAAGAAGATGCGGTTCACCGAGCAGCCGTCCATGACGGCCGCCTCCTCCACCTCGCGGGGCAGCGTGTAATAGAAGCCCAGCAGGATCATGATCGTAATCGGCAGGTTGAAGGCGGTATAGGATAAAATAATACTCGAATGGGAATCGGTCATCCCAAGCTTCTGAAACAGGATGAACAGCGGGATCAGGGTCGAGTGAACCGGAATCATCAACCCGATCATGAACAGGCCCAGCACCACTGCAGACAGCTTCCACCGCATCCGGGTAATGGCGAAGGTGACGAAGCTTGCCAACAGGATCGTCAGCACAACCGAGATCAGCGTAATCGAGACGCTGTTCATGAAGTACCGGCCGATACTGCCCTGCTGCCAGACGGTCACGTAATTTTCCCATTTGGGACTTGCGGGAAGCGAGAATGGCGGCAGGTTGAAGACCTCCTGATTATTCTTCAGCGAGAACAGGAACAGCCAGACCAGCGGCAAAATCTGTGCTACCGCAGCAATCAGCAGGACGAGATACAGCAGTCCATAGCCAATGCGGGTACCTGCAGCTGAACGGCCGACAGCCGGCTGCTTCACCGTTGTTACCGAGTTCAGGGTACTCATACGGAACTCCTCCTCCTTTCTTCTATGAATACTGGATGTTGTCCTTCGATGCCGTCATTCTGCGGATGATCCATGTCGCCACCAGACAGATGATCAGCAGGAAGAACCCGATGGCGCTGCCGTAGCCAAAGTCAAAGCCGCGGAATGCCTTATGGTACATATAGGAGGCCATCACTTCGCTGGCCCCGTTAGGACCTCCGTCTGTCATGACATAGATCAGGTCAAAATATTTCAGCGAGCCGACCACGGCCAGCACAATGGTCACTTTGAACACCTCGGCAATAAGCGGAAGCTTGATCTTGAAGGCGATCTGCCAAGGCGTGGCTCCATCAATCCGGGCCGCCTCGATCAGTGTCGTTGGAATGTTCTTGAGCGCCGCGTAGTAGATCAGAATATAAAAGCCCGCAAACTGCCACAGGATCGGAACGAACAAGGCATACAGCACAAGCGACGGCTCCGCCAGCCAGGCAGGCGGGTCCTGGATGCCGAGCGACTCGAGTGCACTGTTCAGAATCCCGTTAGTCGGGTGATAAATTTTCAGCCACAGCTGGGCAATCGCCACCGACGAGAGCAGCATCGGGATCAGGTAGATTTTCCGCAGCAGGTTCGCACCCTTGATATTGCCTGACAGCACGAGCGCTACCAGCAGATAGACACCCAGGCTGACCGTCGACAAAACGGCGAACAGGAACGAGTGGGATACACTACTCCAGAATGCGCTGTCGTTAAACAGCGTCGTATAATTCTCAAGTCCGATGAACGTCATCGCACTGACGCCATCCCACTCCATTAGGCCATAGTAGCCGGTCAGGACAATCGGAATATATATAATGCCCATGATTATCAGCAAGGACGGCAGGACGTACAGGGCAATCACCCATTTGTTCGACATCACCTTGTCCATTGTGGTCTAACCTCCATCTCCATATCCGTCTATCCGGTGTACCGGGAAGGGGACATAGCAGACGCTACGCCCCCCCTCCGGAACCGGTCGATCATTCTGTTATTTGCCGGCCTTCAGCACTTCTTCATGCTTCTTTGCAAATTCCTCCGGCGTAACCGCCTTGCCGAACAGGGCCTGAATCTGGTTATGATGCTCTTCGGAGGCCACGGGCTTCATCTGGACATCGACATACAGGGTGACCTTGTCTGCGTTGTTCAGCTCATTCAGCAGGTCGATGAACATCGGCGGCAGGTCAATGGCTGACGTATCCACCTTGGTAGCCGGGAAGATGCCTGCCTCGGTGACGGATTTCTCGCCCCACTTCTGCACGAAGAAGGATACAAAATCCTTCGCCTGCTCCTTCACCGGCGAATTCTCGGCGACGAACAAGCCGACGCCCGGTCCGCCCACCCAGTTGTTAAGCGAACCTTCGCCGCCTTCCATAACCGGGAACTTGAAGAAGCCGATTTTATCCTTGAAGGCCTGGTCAACATCCTCAGCCGTCGTATAGTTCGGCACTTCCCATGTACCCATGGCATACATGGCCGCCTGCTCATTCATGAACTCGGACTTCGCTTCCTCATTGGACAAGCCGTTGAAGCCTTTGACGAAGGCATCCATGTCAACAAGCTCCTGCGCCAGCTTCGCCGCTTCGATCAGCTTCGGGTCCTGGAAGGTCTGGTTTGCAATGGACTCATCCAGCAGATCCGGTCCGCCAAGCCGGTCAGCCAGGTACATGTACCAGAATGAGCCGGTCCAGGCATCCTTCGCGCCAAGCGCGACAGGCGTTACACCATTTTCCCTAAGCGTCTTGACCACATGCTCGAACTCTTCGTAGGTCTTCGGAGCTTCCAGGTTATGCTTCTCGAAGATCGCCTTGTTGTAAAACACCGGCACGATGTTCAGCTCCACCGGCAGAGCGTAGGTTTTGCCGTCAATCGCGTAGGCTTCTGTTGTACCTGCCACGAACTGACCGTTCAGGTCCCCTTCCAGCAGATCATCCAGCGGAGCGAACAGGTTGCCCTTCACATAAGGCTCCAAGAAGCCTGCTGCCCAGGTGAAGCCCACATCCGGGAGACTGTTGGAGGCCGACAGCACCTTCAGCTTGTTCTTGTACTGCTCATTCTCCAGCACCTCGGTCTTGATCGTAACGCCAGGATTCGCTTCCTCGTATTCCATGATAATCTGCTTCACCAGCTTGTTCTGCGAGGAATTGCTGCCGTCCGGCCACAGGTGCATCATCTTGATCGTGACCTTCTCCGCATCCGCGGAGCCGCCGCTTCCAGAGCCGCTGTTGTCCGCCGGGCTGGATGAGCCATTATTGCCGCCGCTGCTGCAGGCCGCCAAGCTTACAAGCAGTACTGCCAGAAGCGTGAATGTTGTTAGCGCTTTCCTTATCATTCCATTTTCCCCCTTGATTCGTGTATGAAGGACTTAAGTGAATTTATGTATGCGCTTTCGTTTCCTTCTTGAATTAAGTCTATCATCGCTGTCCCCGGAGGATAAGGGCGGTATCATTAGGTAAAGTTCCACTATTTTTAGGTTATCTCGCCGCTTAGGCATCCGAATCCGAATTCGCGTCGGATTCGGATTCGGAGTCGGGGTCCGAGTCCTGCCGCTCCGTCTCGCCCGCCGCAGCCGGCACCGTCATCTCGGTACGGTACTGCCCCGGGCTGCGCCCTTCGTAGTCCTTGAACAGCTTGTTGAAATATTTGGGCGTCTGATAGCCAAGCCTCTCTGAAATTTCTGCTACCGGCAGCTTTGTCTGCAGCAGCAGCTCCTTCGCCTTCTGCAGCTTGCGCCGGGCCACATACTCACTGAAGGTCATGCCTGTCTGTTCCTTGAACAGTACACTGAGATAGCTCGGGTTCAGATGGATATGCTCTGCAGCTTCACGCAGGCCGAAAGGGAGATGAAGATGGGCTTCTATGTATGCCATCGTATCCTTCACCGGCTCACTGAGCGGTGCTGTCCCGTTATCCAGCTCCATGAGCTTGGGGTCAACCAGCTTCTCCATCCGGTCCATCCGGCTGCGCTGGCCCGCCAGCTCCAATGCTTCTTCCACCGCTGCAATCAGCTTCTGTCTGCTAATCGGCTTCAGGAGATAATTCACAACGCCAAGCTGAATGCCCTGCTGGGCATAGCTGAATTCCGCGTGGCCGGAAATCAGAATAACGGCCGGCTTGTAGCGGAGCGGCATCTGTTTAATCGCTTCGACCAGATTAAGCCCGCTCACCTCGGGCATGCGGATATCGGTGATCAGCAGATGCACAGGCTCCTGCTCCATGAGCTGGCGGGCATCCCGGCCGTTATCCGCGGTCTTAATCTCATACTGCCCCGCCCCCCAGGCTTCGAGCAGCTTCTTGAGCCCTGACCGGGTCCGCGGTTCATCGTCAACGATTAGAATGGTTCTATACAACCTCACTTGGGCACCTCCGTTATTGCCGGTATTGTAATCTGAACTCTCGTGCCTTCTCCGCGGCGGCTGCTGATTTGTATGCCATTCGTACGGGCAGCCGCCTCCGGCCCGCCAGCCTTCCCGCCAAAATACAGCCGTATCCGGTTCGCCACATTATGAAGCCCCACTCCCGACCCCTTCGAGGAATATCCCTCCCCTTTGGCAAGGGAATGCTCCAGGCGGCGGACCGCATCCTCATCCATGCCCGCTCCGTCATCTTCAACAATGAACACTAGACCATCATCTGTCAGGCTGACTGTGAGCGAGACTGTACCCGATCCGATTTTACCCTCCACTCCATGCAAAATGGCATTCTCCACAACCGGCTGAATGAGCAGCTTGGGCAGCCGGTATCCATCCAGCCCCGGGTCCGATGAGATGCTCCAGGTCAGGCGGTCGCCAAACCGCATCTTCATAATGACCAGATACCGCTCAATATGCTCCAGCTCATCGCCTGCTGTCACCCACTCATCCCGGCCTGCGCCTGTTATCGTATACCGGAACAAATCCGACATGGTGACCACGTACTCGGCCAGCTCATCTTCATCCTTCTCCAGCAGGGACCAATAAAGCGCTTCCAGCGTATTGAAGAGAAAATGCGGATTAATCTGAGCCTGGAGCGCCTTCAGCTCCGTCTGGCTCTGCATAATTTCCTTCTGGTACACAAGGCGGATCAGGTCATTCATGTTATCCACCATCTGATTGTACGTCCGGTTAAGCTCATTAATCTCGTTCGTTGAGGATATCTCCGCCGCCTGCTGCAGCACGCCAAACCGCATGCTTCGCATCGTCTTGATCAGCTTGAGGACCGGCCGGGTAATAATCGTCGACAGGGCGAAGGAGAACAGGATGAACAGAATCGTTCCGATACCGCCCGAGACGAAGATCGCCGTCTGTAGCACCGAGACTCCCTTCGTAATCTCACTCATCGGCGTCAGAATGAGCAGCGTCCATCCGGTGACCGACGACTCCTGCTTGACCATCATGTAACGCCTGCCGGACAGCTCGACCTCTGGCCCCTCTGCCTCCATCAGCGGCTGAATGATTTCGTCCGTCAGCTCTTTCTCATTCGAAGCAATCAGCTTGCTGTCCGAGCCGGCCACGATCATCGTCTCACGTCCCTGCAGCTCCATCGGCGAATCACTGATATCGAATACGGCGCGGTTCATCCGCACTAGCAGGTAACCTCCGGGCGAGAACCACTGGTTCATCAGGCGGACGCTGCGGATGGCGAGCACCGATTCCGGATCATACGGGTCTATGCCAATCCAAACCAGCCTGCCCCTGCTGTCCAGCGCTTCATTAATCCAGCGGTAGCTTATCTTGCTGTCCAGACTGTTGCCGTCAAGCGGATAAAGCCTGCGGTAGTCTGTTGTGAACAGCTCAACGGAATGCACCCCGCTGGCATAGACTTCCGCAACGTTGACGCTCGGCAGCAGCGCCTGGCGCTCGGCGAATGTCGCCTGGCTGCCTGACCATTCCTTCTCCAGTACCTGCTGCACGAACACATCGGTCGCAACCTGGGTGGTCAACGTATCCACCTGCTGCAAAATCGCCTCCAGCCGGCCGTTCGCCTGAACAGCCGTCTGCTGAATATGCTTCTCCGCGTTATTGGTAAGCAGCCTCGATACCGAGTCATAGGTAATCAGGCCGACAATACACAGAATGACCAGCATGACAGCAAGGAATCCGAACAGCATCTGATTGCGCAGCGTATTTAATCTCGTAAGCTTGTACCACAACTTGGCCACCTCGCCTCTCAAAGCTGAATACAGAATCCGAATGGTTCTATTAAAGCACAGATTCTTGAAGTTAAGTCAACACTTTATCTTTAACACGCACGCAAGAAGTACCTCTTCCCGCCAACGCAAAGAAGCGCAAACCCTTAACGGGTCCGCGCTTCCCAGTCGTTCATAACGGCGGATATAAATCCGCTTGATATTTAACTAATTATCCAGCCAGCTGAACCGCACGCTGCGCATTTACTATGCCTGCACCGTAGTAGGAGTCATAGCCGGATGCACCGGCGTCTGTAGCCGACTGTCTCAGCAGCGATTCCACCTGGTCCGGAGTCAGCGATGAATTAGCCGCGATCATCAGGGCGGCAACACCCGCTACATGCGGAGCAGCCATTGATGTGCCGGATAGGGATCTGTAGGAGTTAGACAGATAAGTGCTGTAGATGGCTCCGCCTGGAGCTGTAACATCGAGTGTAGGGCCGTAGTTTGAGAAGCTGCTGCGAGTCATGCTGCTGTCGATGGAACCGACCGAAATCGTGCCTGCACAGTTTGCAGGTGAACCGACAGCTGTATTGGAGTTACCGGATGCCACAACAACAACCGAACCTCTGCTGCGAACATAGTTGACAGCATCCTGGTAAGCGCTCGAGCAGGAGGAGGCGCTGCCAAGACTCAGGTTCAGCACGTCCGCACCGCGGTCAGCCGCATAACGCATGCCCGATACGATGTTCATCGATGTGCCGCTTCCGCTGGCATTCAGCACCTTGATCGGCATGATCTTCGCGCCGGATGCCACGCCTGCGATGCCGATCCGGTTGTTACCGATACCAGCGGCGATGCCCGCTACATGTGTGCCATGCCCTTGATCATCATTCGCATCGGAGTCTCTGTTGACGAAGTCATAGCCGGCAACGATGCTGCCTGCAAGGTCAGGATGTGTTCTGGCTACGCCAGTGTCCACAACCGCAATCGTGACACTAGCAAGGGCGGAGGAGCTGACAAGATCCATAGCGAGCGGCGCCTTAATTGCGCTCAGCCCCCATTGATTGGAGACATACGGATCATTGTAGGATACGGCGATTTGGGCCGGCACATCAGCTGGCGCAGCCATCTCCGTCTCTTCCAGCGTATAAATATAGTTCGGTTCAGCATACTCAACGTTCGGGTTGGCATTCAGCCTAGCCAGCGTTTTCTCCATCTGAGCGGCATTCTTAAGCTTCATGTAAGTAAGGCCAAGCTGTGCTTCGGTCTCGGTCTTGGCAACCTCCATGGCGCTCATCAGAGCTTCCGCCTTCAACGACTTGCTCTTCATCTTCACAATGATACCGCCTGCTTCATACGGCATCGTATACTTCTGCTTTGCTGCAGCCTTGCTTGCCTCATCCGCTGCCGAAGCCTGAACCGAAAACACCGACAACCATACCATCATACCGGACAGCAGCATACCCATAGACTTCTTCTTCATTAATTCCACTCCTTCTTTTTAATTATTGGGACAGGGCCGACAAACAATAGGTACTGTTCAGGCTCTTCTCTTACGTTTTTAGCTGTCACCTCCTATTCATATGATTAACCTTTTGTGTAATAAAACCTGTCATGCTGTTAGCTAGATATTAGCATAAACTCGTTTGCTTGACTAGAATTTTTTAACATCTATTATAAATTGCACCTGAAGTCTCAATAATATATAACATGCTAGTTACATTTACTGTCACACAAAGGTCGACTATTGTCATGTTCTGCCTCTTCCTCGCTACACCTGACAGAAAAAGCATTCACTCTGTCAGGCAGTCATCCATGCAAAAAAAACGGATCGGCCAGGGGTCAACCCCTGGCCGATCCGGTATGAAGTCTCACGCAATATTGCGGGCTCCATTAATGTAGACTAGTCTGCAGCACGGTTATGCTTCTCCTGAAACTGGGCAATCTTCTCATATTCCTCGGTCAGGAGGCGGGGAATTCGAATGAAGCTTGGCAGCAGCTCCCGGTAAATGCCTGTTGCTTCCCCATTAGGACGATGAGTGTGAATCGAACCGACCATGTGTTTCACATCCTCCAGTGAGCTGATTTCCCCTCTGCCGTACATGCCCAGCACAACTGCACCCAGGCAGGAGCTCTCGAAGCTTTCCGGAATCGTTACTTCCTGATCGAAGATATCAGCCAGCATCTGTCTCCAGAACACCGAGCGTGCGAAGCCGCCCGTCGCCTGAATCCGGGTCGGTCTGCCAATCAGCTCTTCCAGCGCAAGCAGCACGCTGTACAGGTTCATGATAACCCCTTCCAATACGGAACGGATCATATGCTCCTTCTTGTGATGCATGCCAAGCCCGAAGAAGGATCCCCGCGCATTAGGATCCCACAGCGGCGCCCGCTCTCCAGCCAGGTAAGGATGGAACAGAAGACCGCTTGCCCCAGGCGGCACCTGAGCAGCAATGTCGGTCAGCACGTCATAAGGATCACGTCCGAGCCGCCTTGCTGTCTCGACCTCTGCACCTGCCAACTCATCACGCAGCCAGCGGAAAATCATGCCGCCGTTATTAACCGGCCCGCCGATGACCCAGAGCTTGTCTGTCAGTGCGTAGCAAAATATCCGCCCTTTCGGGTCCGTCATCGGCTTATCGGTAACCGCACGAATTGCTCCGCTTGTACCAATCGTTACGGCAACCGTTCCCGGCTCTATCGCATTAACTCCGAGGTTTGACAGCACTCCGTCGCTCGCGCCCACGATGAACGGGGTATCTGCCGGTAGCCCTGTCACCTTGGCGTATTCCTCGTTCAATCCCGTCACGCTATGCGTTGTGGGCACCGGCACGGAGAGCTGGTCCCGGCTGATGCCAATCAGCTCCAGCACCTCCTCATCCCAATTCAGCCTGCTGAGATTGAACAGTCCGGTCGCTGAAGCAATCGAGTAATCAATTACGTATTGGCCGAACAGCCGGAAGAAGACATATTCTTTGATCGAAATGAATTTCACACCCGGTTGAAAGAGTTCCGCATGCTCCGCCTTAAGCCATACGAGCTTGGACAGCGGCGACATTGGATGAATCGGCGTGCCTGTGCGCAGGTAGATTTCATGTCCGCCCAGATCCTGTTTAATGGCCTCCGTGTATCCGCTGCTTCTGTTATCCGCCCATGTAATAGACCTGGTAAGCGGTGTTCCTTCTCCATCGACCACGATTAAGCTGTGCATCGCAGAGCTGAAGGAGACGAAGCTGACCTGCTCGCCGGGTATATCCGCCTTCACCATACATTGTCTGATCGCCATAAGCACAGCTTCGAAGATCTCATCCGGATCCTGCTCCGCCGCTGCTGGCACAGGCGTATACAGCGGATATTCCACACCGAAGCGGCTGAGCGCTTGGCCGTCTCTGTTGAAGAGCACGGCCTTGGTGCTCGTCGTTCCAATATCAACACCTATCATATAATGGGTCATGTCGAGCCTCCTGCCTGTAACGTTCTGATCTCCTGCTACTTATTATTGTACATGAAGAGGATGCGGGAAAGGCAAGGACTTGCCTCCTACGCACCCTCTGATTTTTCATTATGTGATGAAGATGCCGAGCACAAGAGCTACGGCAAGGCCGACAAGACCAATAAGCGTTTCCATGACGGTCCATGATTTGAGTGTGTCCTTTACGTTCATGCCAAAATAACGTCCGACGAGCCAGAAGCCGGAATCATTGACATGTGACAGTACGGTCGCGCCAGAAGCAATGGCAATGACGATCAATCCAAGAACCGGACCTTCCAGCCCCAGAATGCCAATCAGCGGGGAAATCAAGCCAGCCGCCGTCACCATAGATACCGTTGCTGAACCCTGTGCCACCCTTACGGCGGCCGCAATCAAGAAGGCCAGCAGAATCGGCGGAAGAGACGAGCCCGCCATCATATTCCCAATCACATCACCCACGCCCGAATCAATCAGAATCTGCTTAAACACACCACCCGCACCCGTTACCAGGATAATAATACCTGCAGGCTCAAGACCCTTGTTCGCAATATCCTGAACTTCCTGACGGGAATAACCCCGCCTTGTACCAAGAAAGATAAAGGTTAGAATCGTAGCAATCGTTAACGCGACGAACGGATGGCCAAGGAAGGTTAGAATCTGTCTGGCCAGGTTGTCCTCTTCAAGAAGAACACCCGATACCGTATTGAGCAAAATCAGCACCAGCGGAATCATGATGATGCTGGTTACCAGCTTGAAGCTCGGCAGCTCCTTATCATACTCCACATCCTCCAGGTTCATATAATCCGGAACTACGACATGAAGCTTCTTCGAGATATAGCGTGCAAACAGAGGACCGGCTATGATCATCGCCGGCACACCGGCAATGGCGCCAAACAAGATGACCCAGCCGAGATCGGCTCCAATCAGTTCAGCTACGGCAATCGGTCCCGGTGTCGGCGGGATGAAGCTGTGGGTAACAGCAAGTCCCGCGAGCAGTGGAATACCGTAATACAGCAGCGACTTCCCGGTTTTCTTCGCCAGCCCGTATACGATCGGTACAAGAATAATAAAGCCTACATCAAAGAATACCGGAATGGCAACCAGAAAGCCGGTCACACCGAGCGACCACTGCGCCTTATCCTGACCGAATTTCTTAATCATGGTCTGGGCCAGCCGCTCAGCACCGCCCGAAACCTCAAGCATCTGGCCGAACATAGCCCCAAGGCCCACGACTACCGCCACAAAGCCCAATGTGCCGCCCATCCCGCTTTGCATCGAGCTCACCACTTCATTCAGCGGCATGCCTGCCGCGATTCCGACGATTAAGCTGACCAGCAGCAGCGCCACGAAGGCGTGAAGCTTGGTGCGGATGACGAGGAATAACAGCAGGAAAATTCCCGCCATAGCAATTAAAATTAACATTTGATCAGACATCGGGTTCACGCCCTTCCTTTGTTCATTAAACCTTTACTCGATCTTTTCAACCGCATGCCCGCCAAACTCATTGCGCAGAGCCGCTACAACCTTGCCGGTGAAGGTATCCTCCTGCAGAGAACGGTACCGCATCAAGAGAGACATCGTGATAACGGGCGCAGCCGTCTGCAGGTCAAGCGCCGTCTCTACGGTCCATTTGCCTTCCCCTGAGGAGTGCATGACGCCTTTTATTTGTTCAAGCTTGCTGTCTTTGGCAAAAGCACTCTCTGTCAGCTCCATCAGCCAGGAACGGATGACCGAGCCATTGTTCCATACTTTTGCCACTTTCTCATAGTCGTATGCAAATGGGCTCTTCTCCAGGATCTCAAAGCCTTCAGCGATCGCCTGCATCATGCCGTACTCGATCCCGTTATGCACCATCTTCAGGAAATGCCCGCTTCCTGCCTCGCCGGCATAGAGATAGCCGTCCTTGACCGTCAGATCCTTGAAAATCTGTTCGATCTGTTTGAATTCCTCCGCATCTCCCCCGACCATCACGCAGGCTCCGTTGCGGGCGCCATCCACGCCCCCGCTTGTTCCACAGTCAAAGAAGTAAACACCCTTCTCACGGCACTGTTCGCTGCGTGCAATGGACTGCTTGTAATGTGAGTTGCCTCCGTCGATCAGACGGTCGCCTTCCTCCAGCAGCGGAAGCAGCTCCCGAAACACCGCCTCAGTAATATCGCCTGCCGGCACCATCACCCACACCGTTCTCGGACGGTCAAGCTGGCTGACCAAATCTGCCAAGGAGGCAGCCGGTCGGGCGCCTTCCGCCGAAATTTTGGTGACAGCTTCATTGTTCACATCATAAGCTGTCACTTCATATTCGTGTTCAATCAGGTTTAATGAAAGCTGATAACCCATTCTTCCTAAACCAATTACACCGATTTGCATCATGTTTATCTCACTTTCGAATAAAATTTCTTGCTAGGTTCATTATACGAAAAAATTTTCTCTTTGCAATCGGTTACAAAAAAATATTTTTTCTATGTTGAATATAACGTATAATAAAGAACGAACGCTTTACCCAGGAGGGCAGTCTTATGAACAATCCCAAGCCGTGCTTGCTTAGCGTCCGGACCAACTACCCGAAATTCAGTGTTACCGAACGGAAAATCGCCGATTATATATTACAGAATCCTACCAAAATCATACATTCCTCCATCAATCAACTGGCTGAGGATCTGAAGGTGGCGGATTCTACCGTCTTCCGCTTCTGCCAGCGGATTGGCTATAAAGGCTACCAGGCCATGAAGATCGCACTGGCTTCGGAGGTTGTGGCCCCCGTCAAGGATATCCACGAAGCGGTGGAGGAAGACGACACCCCGGACACAATCGCATCCAAGGTGTTCCGCGCCAATATGAAGACGATCGAGGATACGCTGACCGTCTTCGACGAAGCCCGGCTGCAGCAGGCCGTCGACATGATTAGCGGCGCAAGGTCGGTACATTTCTTCGGCAGCGGCGGCTCCAGCGTGATTGCGCTGGATGCTTATCATAAGCTCATTCGCACCGGACTGAATGTGTCCGCTGTGACCGATACTCACTTCCAGCTCATGGCCGCATCCCAGCTGACGGAGGCGGATTGCGCTGTGCTGATTTCCCACTCCGGCTCATCCAAGGATATTTTGCATATTCTCAATGTTGTAAAATCCGGCGGCGTGAAGACGATTGCCATCACCAATCATGCCAAATCACCGCTCAGCGCGGCCGTGGACACTCCGCTCTATACCGTCTCCAGTGAGACTGAGTACCGGTCGGAGGCATTGTCCTCGCGGATTGCCCAGCTGTCCATTATTGATGTTCTCTACGTCAACCTTCTGATCAAGCTTGGGCCCGAAGGCCAAAAATCGCTGAAGAAGATGCGAGAAGCGATTACGGTGAAGCGGATATGACACGAATAAGGGAAAGCGGACTGCTCGGTTAGATGACGAGAGGCTGGGGTTAGAGCGTTCAGGGACTCGGTTAGATAACGAGAGCCAAGGGGCTCGAGGTGTAAAAACCTGCGATTGTGCAGGCTTTTGCTATAAGCGGCTCTCTTAGCTATGCAAAGCCTGCAAATTCTCAGAAATTTATTACCGGGTAATAGGGGAACTGCTTCAGCCAGCTTCTCTATTTCCGTCTGTGTCCGCGCCAGCCGCCGTCCCGCTCCTCCGGGCAAACCAGGCCTCCGCTTTCCTGCTCAGGACGAACGATGCCGCGATGAAGAGCGCCACATACAGCAGCCGGAACGGATTCTCGATATAAGCACCGACATCGTGCCCCACGAAGGAAACCGAGAACACCATAATGCCCTTGCCGAACAGGAGCGCAATAATATAGGAACGTGCTCGCATGCGCGCAAGCCCCGCTACGATGTTAATGATAACGAACGGCCCAACGGGAAAGATGCTGAACAGGAAGACGTAATTGAATCCGTTGCGTCTGACCCATTCCATGCCTTTCTGCACCTTCGGCTTGCGAGACCAGCGTTCCAGATACGGGTGGCTGCTGAACCTGCGCACGATATAGTAGGTGACAACGCAGCCGCTGACCATCCCGATCCATGAGTACAGGAATCCGAGCCAAAGCCCGTATACGGCAGCATTAACCCCCACGATCACGATGGTTGGCAGCGGCGGTACGAATGACTTCATGAAGGTCAGTAATATCCCGGGCAGCGGTCCAAGTGACCGAAACTCCCCGAGAAGCTCCCTCAGCTGTTCCTCTGTAAGATAAGACATTATGCCTGTCAGTATCATGCTTCCGCTCTCCTCCGTCCTTCGGGCCCGCCTTCTGCGGCTGCCCCATTACAGCATACCACAGACGCTTTAACCCGTAGCAGGGAGAAATCATGAACGGTTAGACGGTCGGCGGTGATTCAGATGTGAACCGCCTTCAAAACCTCATACAATTCGAATCGAACTATTCTATCGTGATCTGTATTTCAGAAGATAATTTTTGCGTGTCAGCCACTCCCTCAATTTGATACTCAGCTTCGGCCCCAACGGTATACTGGCCTTTTGGCAACTGGCCGGGTTGAGTTGCTGTTTTAAAGTAATTCTCTATGTCTTCAATGCCTTCTTTATTAGCAATGTAGGACAAAAAATTGTAGGGATGGATGACTTTTATATATTCATCGCCTTTCTCATAAGTAAGTGTTTCGGTGGTGCCTATTGGCGTTCTTCCTTCATAATCTGAAAAACCGTCGTGATCCCGAATATAAAATATAATCGGAGAGCTAAGCCGCATTACCGTCAGGGTATTGTCATTCTTATAGGCAAGACGTGACCAGATTTGAATGGGCTCCCCTTCTTTATAGACTGTCTTATCTGCGAACAGATGAAGTTGAAAATTCTCATCCTCGGTCATGTTGTTTAACTCCGATTTCCCCTGCGGGGTTGAAGGTTCATTGACATGGATACGGCGGTTCTTGGCATCATACCCGACCAGCGCACCTTTACCTTCCGCCAGTGCTCTCAACGGTACATAAACCTGGTCTTCATAATTCAATAATGGTGAACCCTCTTTGATATCAATAATTTTGTTATTGATTAAGATCGTAGCCTTGAAAAAACTGGCGGAAATGAACTCAGACGCTGCCGCAGTGCTGGAAAACACCATGATCGTCGCAGCGCCTATTCCTAGCAACTTCTTTTTCATTCTATCCCATCCTCTTAACAGTATTTTTCCCATCCACCATAAAGACTACAAACACTACCAAAAGGTTACATAAACTGAACCGCCCAAATGCAACTATAATAGGGGCTCCGGGCAGCGCCCGGAACCCCTAAACTAATTTCTTAAACATTAATAAAACCAAAGGATAAAACTGACCACTTTGTTCACAATATAAAACTTGGCAGCCATTATCGAAGCAATAACTGCTGCGCCGATGCCCAGTATCAGTCCCCGCTTCCGGGACTTATTCATAGCCAATCCTCCCTTGCCAGCAGGCCGCACTTATTCCGCCCTAGTCCTCAAAAGAAAGATTTACAGGCTCCTCCCGCAGCTCGCCCTTGTAATCAATATTGGTGGTTGGAACATCCTTGCCCACTTCTTCAAACTTGAGCTCATCAATCCATACGGTTCCGCTGCCTGACAGCAGGACCCCAAAGGAAATAACCGCGCCATTAGCAGGCACATCGAGTACAATGGAATACTGGTTCCACTCCTGATCCCCGGTCACCGGGCGGTCGCTCATGTTATCGAACTGCAGAACATCGCCGAGCGAGTCGTCCACCCGCATCCAGAAGCCGCAAAAGCCATTGACCGCTTTCGCTTTTAGGAAGCCCGACAGCTTCAGCCGCTTGCCCGCGTATTTGTCCGCCTTGAACTGCTGCATCATCGTGGCAAATTCGCCCTCGGACTGCACCGTTACCGACTTCAGGAAGCCGGATGCATTTCCCTTATGAAATACCTCTCTGTCCACTCCCATTTTGTAATTGGCCGGATGGCTCCCGCTCATATTCCACCCCTTCAATACCTGTTCCTGATTCATTCCTGTTTCCTCCCTTTGCATGGTTAGTTTGCCGATAATTCTACGGTACTGTCCGGGCGGCAGCCGGTAGTACTTCTTGAACGAGCGCGTGAACGATTCCTGTGACTCGAACCGGTAGTAGAAGGCGATGTCCAGGATCTTCTCGTCCGTGTACAGCAGCATGTTCGCGGCATTAGCGATCCGCCGGTACCGGATGTACTCCGAAGCGGTAACGCCAACCTCCTTGTGGAAGACACGGTGATAATGAAACTTGGAGAAGCCTGCGAACTGAGCTACGCTCTCCAGTGTTAACTCCTCATGCAGATTCTTCTCTATGTATTCAATTGTTCGCTGAATAATGGGACTGCAGCTCATGCCTGTTCACCTCCTTGACTTAACAATATCAGAATCAGCGCCGGCAGTTTTGACCGATCTTGCTTTGTTTGTCTGATGAGGATATTTTTAGGGCATATTTCGGACCGCATACGGAAAACGTGAAAATGGCCGCTCGGGAGTAGATTCCCAAACAGCCTTTTCCCTTCACATGCTAACACGCTATGTTGCTCATGTTCTCAATTCACAACTCCCGCATCAGTGCCTGGCGGTCTGTCTTGCCGCTCGGCGTCAGCGGAATCTCGCTGACCCGGCGGTATACCCCAGGAATCATGTAGTCCGGGAGGATCTTCCCCAAATAAGCCCTAAGCTGTGGTTCCGCAAGTTCCTTCTTCGTTACCAGACAAGCAACCAGTATGTTCCGGGATGAATCACCCCAAACCACTGCCTGCTGCACATCTGGGTACGAGAGTAGAGCGGCCTCTACCTCCGCCGGCTCCATACGATGGCCCCGCCATTTGAGCTGTTCATCCCTTCTTCCCAGGCAGCGGTACTCATCATTAGCCTCTAGTACAGCCAGATCGCCAGTCCGGTAGATTCGCTCTCCCGGCACATAAGGGTTCTGCACGAACTTGCTGTCGGTGAGCTCCTTCTGGTTCATATAGCCCTCCGCCAGACCGATCCCAGCTATGCAGAGCTCGCCTTCATGCCCTTCCTGTACCGGACACAGGTTATCATCCACTGCCAGCAGCCTCATGCCCCTGACCGGTGTTCCGATTGTAATGGGACCTTGGTCATTCAGGATTTCCCTGTAAGAGCACCATATGGTCGCTTCCGTGGGACCGTACATATTATACAGGCGCGCGTTCGTCAGCCGACGTACCTGGTTTATTAACCCGGCTGCAAGCATTTCCCCGCCAATCATGAGATCCCCGATCTTCTTCAGACAGACCGCACTCCTGGGGTCATACAAGAGCATCTGGAGCCGGGAGGGTGTAAGCTGAAGCATATCAACATCGTGTGCGTGAATTAGCCGGGCAATATCACGGGGACGGCCCGTCTCCCCCTCATCTGCCAGAATAACCTGCATACCGCTTGTAAGAGGCAGAATCGCTTCCACCGCGAAGATGTCAAAGGAGACCGTGCTTAAGCACAATATCGTTCTGGATGAGTGAAAACCGATTTTCTCGCGCATGTCCTCGAAGAGATTGAGAACACCTGCCTCGTTAACAATGACACCCTTGGGCCTGCCGGTCGTCCCCGAGGTGTACATGATATACGCAGGCGAATCGCGGCGTTCTTCGTATTTTCCGTGCTCCTCGTATTCTTCGTGCTCTTCGTGTTCCCCAAGCATCCGCGCTCCATCGGCCGTGCAGGTGCGACATTGTACCATAGGGATAACTGATGCAGCAAATTGGCTGATTCGGCTGATATGCGCATGATCTGCGATGAACACTCCCGCCCCGCTGTCCTCAGCCATATATTGAATCCGTCCATCAGGATAAGCAGGATCAATGGGCATATATGCCGCCCCGCACTTGTTAACGGCCAATATGGCCGCAAGCAGTGCCGGCGTGCGTCCCAGCAGCAGACCAACGACTGACCCGCTTCCCACCCCGCCAGCCCGCAGCTTAGCCGCGATTTCACATATCTGCTCATGCAGCTGGCCATAAGATGTATGCTCTCCTCTGCTTATAATGGCGGTCCGGCCGGGTGAGACGGCAGCCTGTTCGCGAAACTGCCCGTAGATCGTGTGGTTGGTAATCGTCATAAGTTCCTCCTGCCCTAGAGATCTGCCGGGTCCAGGTCAATGATCCCTCCGTATCTGCCGACCTGCTTCAGCAGGTTATGCCAATGCTCCAGCTCCTTGTACCAATTAATCGTGTAGGTCTCAGCAGAATTACTTACCCTTCCTTCTTCCAATGCCTGATACACCTGTACAGCTCCCTCAACGGCACTCCACTTGGCTTTCCAGTCCAGAAGGGCTTCCACCTTCGAAAAATCAACCCGGTAAGACCGGTGGTCTGCATCCCCATACCACTCAATAGTTGGCTCCTTGGGCAGACTGCGTGCAATATCCTCCGCAAGCGTCCCCAGCTGGACATTATTAAATTCTGAACCGATATTAAATATCTGTCCGTTAATGGTGCCGGGATCTGCTTCAAGGATGTTACAGAATGCTTCAGCGGCGTCCTCCACATGAAGCAATGGACGCCACTGCTCCCCGTTTCTCATCAATGAAATACAGCCTTTGCTCCAGGCTCCGAGCGCCATCCCGTTGACTGCCAGATCAAACCTCATCCGCGGAGAGCAGCCAAATACAGTTGCCAGCCTGACAGCCGTTACACAGAACTGCGTCCCCGAAGCGTTGAGCACTCCCTTCTCCGCTTCTGCATTGGCTTTGGCATACACCGTTAACGGGTTGATGGGTGACTCTTCATTCACCATGTTTTCCGGCGCATGATACCCGTACACACTGCATGACGAGGACAGGATATAACGCTTCGCTCCGACTTGCTTCGCGAGCGCCGCTGTACGAACCCGGGCGAGATGATTAATCTGCATGGTCGCTGCAGGGAATGCGTCCCCTGCAGGGTCATTGGACAACGCGGCCAGATCGATTACAGCATCGATTCCTTCGAGACAAGCCTCGTGAATCCGGCGGTTATCCTCCTGTAGAATCTGCAACCTCGGATGCTCCCGCAACTTGTCTCTCCCGAAGAAGAAACGGTCAAGTGCCACAACGGCATAGTCAAGTGACAACAGCTTCGGAACCAGAACACTGCCGATATAACCCCCTGCTCCGGTTACCAGTACCTTCTGTCTCATCCTGTTACCTCCTCTAATGATTACCCCTGCCCACTATCTTCTGCGGGTTTTCCCCGCCGTATTTGGCACAAGGCTCTCTACCACTGATATCCGGTCAGGCCACAATCTGGAATCAGCATTTAAGCGGATATACCGGAACAACTCACCCTCACTTACTTCTCCGGCAGCAGCTACTATGGCATGAATCCTGCGATCCTTCTGGTCTTGCCTGACCTGTACCCCCGCTACTCCCGGGCATCCCAGAATGACCCCTTGTATTTCTTCGGGGTACACATTCTCGCCTCCGCGGATCATCATCTGATCCCGCCTGCCGGCGATAATGATTCTGCCTTTAACAACACAGGCGCTGTCGCCTGTGTACAGCCAGCCGTTACGGATTGCCCCGTTCGTCAGCTCCGGATTGTCAAGATACCCCTGCATGATATTGGGGCCGCGAACAATTAGCTCTCCCTGTTCACCGTCAGGCAGTTCCTGCCCCTGTTCATCCACAATTCGTACGGAAACATCATGTAGAGGGAACCCTACGCAGCCTGATGTAAATGGGGTATCACCGGTATAACAACTGATCCGCGGGGACGCTTCTGTCATGCCATATGCGTTCCACACTCTGACCCCAGACATTTGGCTGCTGATCCTGCCGTAAAGCCCTTCGTGCAGAACCTCACCGCTTAACACAACTGTCCTTAAGCTTGATATATTCATGACAGTATGCTTGCCTGCTATCAACGCCGCCAATGTCGGCGTCGTGCACATTCTCGTAAGCCCAAGCGTTTCGATTTGCTTAACAGCAGTTAGGGGTGACCGTCCTTGGCTGATATAAACTGAACTGCCGCTTGCCAGAGCAGTCAGCAGTTCACCGGTTATGGCAGAAGGGGTAGTCAGCGGTCTGCTAATCCAGACCTTGTCATGTCGACCCAGAGGATAATAGAGGAGGATGGACTGTACATTGCTGAGAATATTCCGGAATGAGAGCATAACGCCCTTCGGCGTTCCCGAGGAGCCGGAAGTGAACAGCACGACCCCGGTATCCTTCCACTCAGCGGAATGCACGGCTTGCAGAGACGGAGCCGGGCTGTACCCCATTTTCCCCGATGCATTAACATCCTCCGGGCCGATCAGAATGGATTCAGGAAACCTGGCTCTTATGCTGCGGAACAGATGCGGCCTGCCGCCCGGATCTACAGGAATTGTTACCGCTCTTAGCTTGAAAGCCGCCAGCAGAAGGGGAACACATTTCCATCCGAGGGATATATCCAGCAGCATAATCAGCCGTCCCGCAGTCCCGCCGCGGACAGCCTTTCGCAGCAAGCCGGCATTAAATTCCGCGGCTTCCCATATCGCCTCGTACGAGATTTGCCCGCCATTGTCCAGCAGGATGCACGGACCTCTGTGCGTGCCCAAAGCATGTAAGAACTGCTGCAGCTCCACCTGTAACGCCTCCATGTCATGGTTCTTCTTACTAGCGAATATACCAGTTGGACCGCCTTGTCCGCTCTGCTTTTGTCACCAGTATGCATTAAGCCGAGCAGCCCGGTCATGACGGGGATTAGAATAGAGGAAATCTACTGTAAAGGGGTTGCACCATGCCGGCACTCGTAACCAAGGAAGAGCTGGAATTTTATCACGAGCAGGGCTATTTGCTAAAAAAGGGGGTTTTCGCGGAAGACGAACTGCAGGAACTCACCAACGAATACACAAAAATCTGGTTTGACATGCTGGCAGCAGGGGAGATTGTTCAGAAGCCGGAGAAGCCGATCGACAGCCTCTTCCCCCGTTTAAGAGATCATTACCGTACCAGCGATTATGTGCGCCAGTTCTCAGTCCATCCAGCCATTACCGGCATTGTAGAGGACTTAATCGGGGAAGAGCCTGTTGTTGTGCAGAGCACTTATTATATTAAAGCTCCCAAAACACGCGGCATTCCAATCCATCAGGACAACTATGACATGGGCATCGCACCCGGTACCACCTATTCTGCCTGGCTAAGTGTCAATGCATCCGACCGGGAGAACGGGGGGCTGTATGTCATCCCCAAAACGCACACCTACAATTTGGTTGTTCCGCATATCACACACAATGTGGACCGGTATGAGCTGAGCGAAATCTATGATCTTCCTGAATCGTACGAAATTGTTGACCTATCGACTGAACCGGGCGATATGGTATTCTTCAATGGCAATCTTATTCACGGATCCTACAACAATGCAACAGAGAACCGGTTCAGGCAATCCTTCGTGGTACATTACGCAGGAGCTAGTCTGGAGAGAACCAGCGTCAATTATAATTACTTGCTCGATAAGCAGGGGAACCGCATTAGAAGGAGACTCAATCTGGAGCCCAAGGCGGTAGCGACACAGGGACCAATTTTTACGTGGAAAGACAAGGGCTATGTATACTGATTATCTCTTCTTCATTAAACCGCTGTTACCCGCAAAAAAGCTGGACTGCCTTCTATGCGGCAGTCCAGCTTTCTGTGTTCTGTTTATCTTATACGTGACATTCATCCTCAGAAGCATCATCCCGCACTATGCTTTCAATGCCTCTGGCAATGGACTCCTCCAGATCCGCTAAACGCAGAATTCTTGTCTCCAGCCTGCGGAATGCCGGGCCCGGCTTCGGAAGAAAGCAGGTCTTGAGAAGCAGGTTGCTAATCGTCTTCCATTCCAGGGCCGCGTCCCCAAGCTGCTTGGCATGCATCTGAAGCTCCTGCTTGCCGCAATCCCGGGCTGCACGTTCAAGCAAGGCCGCATAATTAAGCCTTCCATTCATCAGTCTGGTCATTGCAGCAAGCAGCGGGCAGGTTTCCAGCCGGGTATAGTGATCCGTCTCTTCCTTAAGGCTTGTTAAGCTTCCGACATCACAGGCAAACTGCCTCATCATCGTGAAACATCCCGTCCCAAATCCTGTCTTAAGCTTCCGGAACATTTCCCTGCTTAATACCTTAGCCCATGAGGGTGACGGTTCGGCGGGAAGAACCGGCCTGAACACCGTGCAGTCCACCTTGAGACCTTTAAGGCCTCGATAAGAGAGTTTCACCAACTGCCTCGTGAACATTTGATCCGCACAGATCAGGAATCCATTGGTTACATCTATACCTGTAACCATAAACAGGTGATCAGCATGATTCCTCTCAAAGTCCGGGTGCCAGGGACAATAATACCCGTCCAGCGTGAAGAGCACCGGTGTTCCTTGTCTGATCTGTCCGGCAGCAAGCGCTACTCCTTCCGGGACAGGAATATCAAGATATTCATCCATTCGGATGCCCACATGCACTTCCAGATTCCTCTGCGGCTCAAATGTGCTGCTCTTCACGCGTAATCCCAGCTTGGCGGAATCTGAATCACCGGCCGTGGCCGGTTCGTAATGGAAATCCCATGCGCCCTCAAACAGCATGACAGGCTCCTTGTTCCACATACCGGCCAGGGTAAGCACAGTAGACTCAAAGCAGTTGAGCTGTTCGTTGTCAATCAGCGGTACGGTAACCAGCCATTCCGTGCTATTCATTACCGTCTGGCTCCCTGAACAATTTCCTGATGGCATGCTCCTTATGCAGCCGCCGTGTCACCCGCTCCCCCCGCTTGTTGAGAAGTCTTGCCTGCTGGACGAAGATTTTCTCCGTGCTGACCCCGACATAATGAATAACATAAGACATCCTGAACCGGTCTGCCGTAGTGTTCGCATGTGAACCATGAAGAACATCACCGCTGAACAGAATGATATCACCCGGTTCCGTGCAGACCGTCTCAACCGGATAACCCTGCGGAACAGGGACAGTCTGCGCATAAATCGATGAACGGGCGGGGTTTCGGGGCCTGAGCATCCCCAAGCTCTGGGTTCCCGGGACAAACTGCATACCGCCGTTCTCCTCGGATGAATGATCAAGGCTGATCCAGGCAGCACAGGAAGTTCCAGGCGCAGCACCAATATCGTAATTATCCTGATGCATGGGCAGCTCCTTGCTGCCAGGCGCTTTATAAAAGCCTGTTCCTCCTACAACCAGCGCTTCTTCACCGAAAACTTGCTCCATAAGCTGGTGGATCCGGCCGTCCAGTGCTGCTTCCCTTAATACCATGCTTTCCTCATGGACATTGCGGACAGGCGGGAACAGCCGGTCGGGTGAGCTGGCTCCGCGCGTATCCGGTCCAACCCCTGTCTCCCTATATTTTATAAACCACAGCCGCCTCAGCTCAGCCCGCAGCCGCTCCGTCTCATCCGGCAGCAAAGCCTGCCTGACTACGAGGTACCCCTTATGGTGAAACTCTTCCATTTCCTCTGCAGCAAGTATCCGCCAGCCCATATTCTACCACCTTTATTTCGCACTGCCGGACTGCATACCGGATAATCCGCGGACATATTCATATACATCTCCCAGCCGAATCATCTCATCCAGCTGAAGGCGGTTGTCCAGCACGTCAATGTTAAGAATTACTTCCAATTCAATCATCAAATCAATGATAGCGGTCGAATCCAGACCGATCTTGGCAAACTCACTGTCCAGCGACAAATTCTGTAAACCGCAGCGTTCTTCTACAAGGGAAATCAGCTGCTTCTGACTAAACATCGCTTTCACACTCCTCGCTTGTTTTAATGTCGTAACACACGTTCCACTAATTCGGCACCACGTATATTGGGACAGCCGGCTTTCAGGTCATCAGCGAGTTTAGATGCAGCCAGTGTGTATGGCGATTGATCCTCCAATAAGACGGCAACGGCTTGTCGCATGCTATCCTCGCTGATGTCATCGGAACTGATCATAATGGCGATCCCCAGCTTTACGCACCGTTCAGCCAGAAGGGGCTGTTCGTCGCCTAATGGAATGATGACCATTGGGACTCCGAACCGCATCGCTTTCTGAATGGTATTACAGCCGCCATGAGTAATAGCCGCACTGGAAAAGGGAAGGAGACGGTCGTGGACCGGATATTCCGAGTAAAAATGGAGATTGGGAGGGAAAGGTTTGCGGAGCCGCAAGCCGTTCTGCTCGGACAATAACAGATTGACGGGCGCAGCCTCCAGCGCTGTAAGACTTGTATGAATGTAATTCTGCATAATAGCCCGGTAATCGACTCTCATCAGCGAGGAACTGCAGATTAGAACCGATGGCCTGCTGTCATCCGGTGAAGCCAGCGGCTCAATATCAGGAGCATAGGCACAAGCCCCTATAACCTCGGTATTCGCCGGGAGTTCCTCCCAGTGCTCAATCATCTGCGGGTATACCATCGCCAGGTGCAGGTGCGGGGAGATACCCGCCAAATCACCACGCGTTCTTCTTTCATCGGCTAGAGCCGGAAGGCCGGCTTTGGTTCTAACGTGATTTAATTGGCCTTCATAACGGGATCTGGCCCGCTTCACAATAGAGGGATTCCCGGGAATAAGCCGGTCGGGAAGCGGTATAGAGGTTTGGAAGCTGACCCAGGGGATACCCAGCAGTTCAGCGCAGTAAGCTGGTGCCGCCATGGCAGAATCTGTAATGAGAAGCTCCGCGCCGATCTGCCTCAATACACAAGTGATTTCCTCCATTGTTTCGAAGATGAAGTCCGTGGGAATGACGCCCCATTCAATCTCAGCCAGCTTAACCAGACTTCCTTCTACCAGAGGCCGAAGAGAGGAGTGACCGAGATAATAGACGTCATGTCCCCGCTCGGCAAGTGCTTGTCCGATACCAAGCGCGGGAATGGCATGGCCAAGCAGTTTTTGGCTGACCACCGCTATTCTGCATCCGGTATGGCCGCTACGCATCGTCAAGCACCCGGAGGTCTCGTGCGACAAACCTGCCGTCCTTCCGCACAAGCTCACCGTCTAGATACAGCTCTCCCCCGCCGTCCTCAGGACACTGGCTAAGCACCATATCCAGGTGGATAGCGGATTCATTCCCGTTATACGCCATAGGAAACGATTGACCGAAGGCCAAATGTATGCTGCCAGCCATCTTCTCATCCATGTTCAGGCTTCCCGTTGACTTACGGATATAAGGGTTCAAACCGATGCCGAATTCACCAATCCGTGAAGCCCCCTCATCAACACCAAGGATTTGCTGCAGCTGCTGCGCTCCCGTACCCTCAACCTCCACCAGATTGCCGTCTTCGAAGCGGCAGGTTACCTCACCGAGAGACATACCCAGATACCGAACCGGAATATTAAAGGCAATCCGGCCGCTTACCGTACCTGCCACCGGTGCAGTGAATACCTCACCATCCGGAAGATTATGTTTGCCATCACAGATATAGTGGGGGATGCCTTCAATTGAGAAACGGAGATCCGTCCCCGGGGAAACGATCCGTACCTGCTTGGCGGCATCGAGCCGCCCTCCGAGCAGAGCGGCCTTCCGGGACCAGCTGCTATAATCGATGCAGCAGGACTTCCGGTACAGCTCAGCCAATTCCCCCAGACTCATTCCCGCTGTCTGGGCCATTCCGTAAGTGGGATACTTGAACAGCACCCATTTCCTCAGGCCGGCCATCGCCTGCTGTACAGGCTGCAGATAATGCTTCACGTAATTCCCGTAGAGGGATTGGTCACAGCTGCTCATTTCAAACCTGTTCTCCTCTGCCTGTATCCCGATAAAAGCGCCGGAGGCGGTGATCTCCTGCGCATCCAGCTCCGCAAGCCGTTTCAGCTGCTCTTCGGAGGAATAATTAACAATAGCCTTCACCTGCTCAACAGAGCGCTGCCGCAGGACAGGAACCCCCCCGCCGCGCAAGATATTTTCCAGCAGCATGTCGAGCAGAGCTCCGATTTCTCCTGTAACCTGGACATAGACCTTCTCTTCCGGAGCAAGTCTCAATGAATGGCCAGTGAGCATATCTGCAATATCATGCCAAATGTTCTTCATCTCTTCCTCCTGCCTACTGTTTCCGCCATCGCCGTAAACATGGTTTGCTCACGGTCATATACTTCCCACATATAGTGCACCAGCTTGTCTTTGTAGTCGCGCTCCGGCTGTCTCTTCCACTTCATCAGCACGCCCATAACGAGTGACCAGCATTCACAGGAATCCATTAACGCCTGTACCCATCCGGCGTGAGTCCGATCCCTGGGAATAACCTGCTTGAAGACAGCTGTTTTCCAGAGGTCACGCAGCTTCCGGTAATAATTCAGCTCAAATTCCAGACTCTCCAGCTGGAGTACAAGCTCACTGACTGAAGTGCCTTCCAGCTTCTCGGCAAATTCCTGCATCTGCTGCAATCCGCCCCACTCCCGCATGTTATGTACCGATGCCTGAAGCAAGTGGTCGAGCAGCTCCGGCCAAGGCTCACCGCAGCCTGCCTCCTGCCGCACATATCCCGCTCCGTAATTGCGGGTTCTTTCGAATGCCGCCCGAAAGTCCCTCCAAGGCACAATTGCGGTAGTACCCCTAGCGAAGTAATCGGGGTGGCCTGCGGAATCGGCTATCATCAGCTCCGTATCCCCAACATCCGTGATGAATGACCAGTGGGTAAGGTTATATTTGTCCCGGTATGCGGACAATTCATGCTCCCAAGTCTGATAAAAGAGCATGCAGTATCCTTCCCGCTCGAACAGATACCGGATTACTTCCTCCAGAGCTCCGGCATCCGGCGCTGAGAACCGTACCAGCTGATAACCTGCCTGGAGCGCCGGTTCGCTTCTCCGGAGGGACAAGCCGACCCGAATGCAGTCGAACGGATTCAGGAAGATCTGGATCATCTTCTGCCCGCCGTCACGCCACAAAGCCTCCATGACAGCGAGCTGCAGGCAGTCCAGCGTTCGCTCTGACAGCCCAAATTCGTTCGGCAGCCTCCAGTTACTTACCGTTCTACGCATACTCCTCCTCCTTTCCTGACCTAACGCCCTAACTGAGCTGGCTTGGATGCAGTTCCGATTGCTTCCTGAGTTCTTCGGTAATCCAATGAATGACACGATCCGCTGCTGATGCATGATCATAGTACCTGCTCACACCAGACAGAATCAGCACCTTGAAGCCCGCCTTCCCGGCTGTCGTTATACGCGTGCGGTCTTCTGCCCCGCAGACCCAGAGACTCTCCCCAAGCCCCTCTGTCAAGCAGCGGCAGTCCCGGTATTCCTCAAGCTCCTCGATGAGTGTCCATGATAGAAATTGTCCGTGTATATGCTGGATATGGGCACCCCAATTGGACAAGTATCCCAGCTGCATCCTGTCGAAATCCGTGAAACCATAGTAATCCTTTCCCGGAAACAGCCGTTCCGCTGCCAAGAAGCCCATTTCAGCCAGTTCTTGCAGCGCTGCCCCCGCGAACATAGCGGATGCCTCCGTCATAGTCCACGAAGGGGGCGAGACAGCAATTCTCATCCAACCGATACCCGGGAAGGCTTTGGCAATCTGTTTCATCGCCCGGGATGCAACCTCGGCCCCTAGAGCATGGCCGATGCAGATAACCTTGCTGTAATTACCTTCGCCAAGGTAATGAGTCAGCACCTCAACAGCATCCTGGGTCATGGAAGAGACCGAAACCTGTTGAAAGCTGCCCATACTGTCTCCGTGACCACGGTAGTCGAACTGGACATATCGGCAGGGGACAGACACAACCTGCTTGCGCAGTCTCGAGAACAGAAAGCCCCTCTCGCTCATGGACTGCCCGAGACCCGAGAAGGTGACGACCAGGAGACCTTCTCTACCCGAACCGTATGAGGGCTGCTGAACAGCAGCATAGATTCCTTGATCGTATCCAAGCTTTACTTGCGTCCACATCCGATTCCTCGCCCCCTGCTAATACTTGCCGTCACACAGCCATCGTATGGTATGCTCGATCAGCCGTTCACCAAGCTCAACTGAAGCGAACAAATGTCCGGCTTCTTCCATGGCATGCACCTTGTGTGTTCTGCTGCCGCTGTAGATGGACAGATCGGACGTGTTCAGACGCTCACGCTCTTCAGCCACAAGGGGATCGTCATCCCCATAGATCATAATTGAGGTTCCCTTGTACCTTCGAATGTGCTCCTTCATATCGAGGCACTGGAGTTCCTTGTAAAAGGGCATACCCACCCATAATCCCGCCCAGGGCAGCACAAGCGCATCCTCGTCCGCCGGATGTCTCATAAAACGCGGCCGCCTTCCCAGCGGATAATCGCCGCCCCATTCCTGGAACAGCGGGCTCCACAAAATCAGCCGGGACACACCGATACGGTTAGCAGCAAGCAAGGCTGTGCGCGCGCCGTCACTAAAACCCAGAAGGGCTGTGCTGCCAAACTCCACATCAGTGAGCCCTTCAACATAACGGCAGACATCGACCGTATCACTGACCTTGGTGGATACGGTCATCTGGTGGTATTCCCCGTCACTAAGTCCCATGCCGTAATAGTCAAACCTCATTACCGCAACTCCCTGTGCTGCGGCCGAGCGCGCAAAGCTGACACCCAGCCGGTGGGAATCGGAGCGTTCCCCATTCTTGCCCGGACAGTAGACAACCAGCGGTGGCCGTCCCATTCTGCTGCAGGGCAAATGCAGCACTGCTGCCAGCCTGCCCCGCTCCGTATCTATTTCCAGCGTGTGCTCGTACATACGCAGTTCCTTTCCGGCACCGTAAAGGCTGCGCGGAGAATCGCAGACCCGTCAACCGTCCCTGTGCCTTCATACGTGACTCTGCCCGTATCTCCTGACCGTTCCCCAGCTTTCACCTCAAACAGGACCGTATCGCCCGGAATGACTGGCTGGAGAAACCGTACGGTGAGCTCTTCCATCAGGCCAGCCTGAACAGGGCTAGAACAGGAACTTCCTTGGCATGAGGCTAGAAGGGTTGCTGACTGCTTCACCCCTTCGAGCAAAAGCATGCCCGGATAAACGCTGTACGTCCGAAAATGGCCCTTAATGTAATAATCGCTGGCGGATATCAGCTTAATCGTCTTGATGCTCCGTTCCCTGATTTCCACTATCCGGTCTATCATTCGCCACGGCTTCGGGAACATCTGAAAGGACTCCGCATCCAGCAGCTTCTTCATATAACTCCTCCCTTCCGGAGGCTACAGCAACTGTCAAGGTGGCCTCCAGGCATGTTCTGCCATCGCTGGTATACACCGATCCTGACAGTACAGCACGCTTGGCCAAAATCCGTATCATCTTGACCTCATAGTTCACCGGAGTCCCCCATCCTGCCTCCCCCTGCACCGCTGCATGAACATGTCCCAGCAGAGGAAACTCCCATTTCTCCAGCGGCGACGTCTCCAGCTGTGTGAACAATACGGCAGTCTGCGCCAGACCTTCAAGCAGACAAACCTCGGGCACTGCCTCTCCTCCGCCCATCCGCTCTGACTCGGACCATGTAAACTCATGGGAGGCATACAGACACTCTCCTGATTGATAGCGGGTTACTTGTGTCACGAAACGAAACGGCGGCTCATGGGGAAGCAAATCCATGACGGAGGATAACAAGCTCATGAAGCGGATCCTGTTCCGCCCGGCTTCAGGCAGTGAACAATCAGACGCTCGCTGTCCAGGCCGATTGGCGATTGGTCATACCCGCCGTACACCCCCTTGATTTCAAAGCCGGCTCTCTTCAGCATCTGCACAACCTCCGAAGGGGCATACAGGTGAAGGTCAAGCACACGGGATACCCCCTTCTCCCCTTGCGACCAGGTCAGGATCTCGTGCCACCTGCCGCTTACCACATCATAGCTGCGCTCAGACAGCACCTTGACTCCCTTCATCTCGAACCAGCTTCTTCCGAGCTGGCCCTTCAGCTTGTAGTCACGGTTTTCCGTATCGATTACAAATTGGCCGCCGGGCTTGAGCGCCTTATATACGTTGCCAATAATGGCCTCATCATCTTCCACATGCGGGACATACCCGAACGCTGTGCCCAGATTGATTACGGCGTCATACCGGCCGTGTTCATCCAGGTCGCGCATGTCAGATTGAACCAGGCGGAGCTTGACGCCTTCCCGTTCGGCCCTCTGGACTACTGCCTCCAGCATTGCGGGCGATCCATCCAGAGCCGTTACGTTATAGCCGTTGACCGCCAGAGGGATTGCAATGCGGCCCTGACCACAGCCAAGATCCAAAATCTCGGAACCTTCATGCAGCGCCAGCCACTCTGACAGCTGCCTTACCTCCCGCTCTGTTCGGGCGGAATGCAGAATAACCTCCGAGAAGAACAGATAGTCCTCCTGGAAAAAGTCCTTCCAAGCTTCAACCATTCGCTTCATCTCCTGTCAGGCCATATGAAGACTGCTCCCGCTTCTTTATCAGGCAAGCCTCCACCGCCCCTATAATATCTGAAACCATCGTCTCCGGCTCAACCTCCAGAATGTCATCCGGCAGTTCAATACCGAATCGTTCCTCCAGCAGAATAACAAGCTCCATAAACCGGAGCGAGTCCAGTCCGATGTCATATAACGTCCTTGTATCTTGAATCTCCCCGGCCTGCAGGATGCCGCATCCGTCTACACTCATCAGCATCCGTACCTGATTCCCAATGTCCATGCTTATCCTGCCGCCCCCTCACTGTAGCTTAAGACCAAACTTCGTATACGGGCTATGGAAGAGAAATTGTCCAATACGATTGCATCGTCGGGAATCTCGATACCGAACTCCTCTTCGAGCGCAACGACGATCCGGATGAAATTAATAGAATCTACGCCCGCCTTCAACAAATTCGAGTTGTCATTGAGCCCGGTGCGATGCGATATGACGTTCATCACACAGCCCATTAGCCTTTCGTCGGTCCCCATCATTCGCCTCATTTCCTCATTATCGAATTATCTTTCAAAATGGCTCAGTTGCCTGTGTACAAGAAACTCCATAATCAGCAGATTTGCCCGCTTTTCCATGGTATACAGGCTGTCATATCCATCTGCAATGGTCTTCAAGTCTTTCGGGTCTGGACGTTTGCGGTAGCGGCGTGACGCCCAATTCATATGGAGCGCTTCCTGATATGACTTGCGGTACAGCTCCATTGCAGGCCACAGACGCTTCCCGTCACCTCCCCTCTGCAGGTAGGCAAGACGCTGCAGCATCAATTTTTTATGCAAAATAGTCTTGCCGCTCATCGTGTCCCACACCTGGCAGGCTTCTTCATTCATTCCGCCATCAGCCTGCCTGTCTCTGAAGTAATCCGCCATCAGCCTGTTAACCGCTGCACCGGTAGCCTTCATTTGATTACTGCCCGCCGCCGCTTTGGACCTCTCTAGAGCAAAATACAGGCTACGGCTGTCAAAGCCCGGATAGGCTTCAGCCACCTTCACGCTGGAGGAGGGAAACCCGTAGTATGCAAACCACCGGTGTTTCTCCCAGTTCTCCTCCCTAAGACGTCCGAACAGCTCTCTGCACTTGCTGTAGCTTAACGCAATGCGGCCATAGCCCCTCCCGCCTGCTTCAAAGGCGAGCATCTGCAGCTCCCGGCTGCGGTCATCGTACCCGTATACCAAGGCCTCGTGAATCATATCCTGTCCCCCGTAAAATGAGGAAGACGGGACATGCTTCCAGTTCAGGTACAAGATCATATAGCGGCCGCTTTTCAGAAATGCTTTGATATTATTCACGACATCATCTTCCGCGCTCATGCAGGGTGATTCATCAAGCACACCGGAATACACATCCAGATGGTCCTCGAACCGAATAATTGGAAATGGCTCGCCTTCATACGACTGCAGGGTGAGATTGACAAAGCGGCTGTAGAACCAGGGTCTTAACTCTGGAGAAGACAATATGATGCTCAGCCGGAAATTGTGATAACATTCCACCTCGAATCCGGGATTCACTTCTACGGGCAGTGCATGTGAACAGCAATCCATTAGGCTTCACTCCTTCTTCCGTGCGCTTCGCTGTACCTCATCATAACCTGCTGCTCCCCCCATTCACTCGGCGCAAATTTCCCAACTTAACCAGAGCGTTCAGGGTTTGAAGAGCGTATTATGGAAACCATTCACAAAGAAGGGAGGCTGCATTATGGACGAACGGATCAGCCGTAAGGAACTGGACTTTTTCCAGTCCCATGGTTACTTCGTCAGGAGGAACTTGTTCTCTGAAGAGGAGCTTCAGAGCCTTCGCGAGGTTTATGAGCGGCGCTGGCTGGATATGGTGCGCAGAGGTGAGATTGTACAGGATGCCGCATATCCGCTGGAGAGCCTGTACCCGCGTATCGGAAATTATCACCGCTATCACGATGAGGTACTGCGTTTCATGCTCGATCCCCGTCTGACAGGCACGATCCAGATTATAACCGGAGAGGAACCGCTTGCCCTGCAGTCGGTGTATTACTACAAACCGCCCTCCTCCAGAGGGCTGTATCTGCATCAGGATAACCATGAGGTGTTTGCCTATCCTGATACCTGTTATACCGCCTGGGTCAGTATCGACCGGTCCGGCCCCAGCAATGGAGGGCTGTACGTTCTACCGGGATCTCACAAGCTTGATCTTCTGAAGCCCCGCAAAGTTAGCCCCCACGAAAGTCTATATCACTACACCAATGATCTGCCAGAAGGATACCATGCAGTCAATGTGGAGACGGAGCCTGGAGATGCCGTATTCTTCAGCGGCAATCTGCTCCATGGTTCGCTTCAGAATCAGACAGATGATCAGTTCCGCCGGGCCTTCGCCGTCCACTATGTACGGACAAGCGTGGAGATGGTAACGATGTACCGCAATGAACTGTACAACCGGCAAGGCCAGAAAGTAAGGCGCAAGTTTAACCGGAACCGGTTAACGGAAACGAGAAATACAGGCAAGTAAAGTGCAAGGGAGGTACAACAAGCGTGACACCCCACTTATATATTCACTGTGTGTTTTTGCCGGTTACGAATTTGAAGCGCTCCATTCATTGGTACTCCACCACATTCGGGTTTCGTCTGCTATGGGTTAACGGCAATTTTGCCTCCTCCTGCCTTGATCCTTCGGGAGCCAAGCTGACGATGGCGCGGGTGGAGAATGTTGCTCCCCTGCAGTTTGACCATCATGGGAAGCCGCATCCAATTCTGACGCTGGGCACACCGGATATCCAGAGCTTCCACCATTCATTGCTCGAAGCCGGCGCCTCCCCCTCGCCTATCATGTCCTTCCATGATGGGCATACCTGCTTCATTGTCAGGGACCCCGACGACCACCCGGTCTATATAAGCCGCATAACCGCCCACGAACATTCTTGAGAGGAGATAATCATGCGTCAAACAACATGGGACTTTACAGGCAAGAGAGCCGTTGTAACCGGAGGATCACGGGGGATCGGGAGAGCAATCGTTAACAGGCTCGCAGAGGCGAATGCCACGGTATTCTTTACTTATTCCACCGACTCCCTGGCAGCGGAATCCGTCCTGAAGGAATGCCGCGATTATCCGGGAGAAGTTCATTCACTTCCGTGCAATCACCTTGATCCGCAGCAGCTGGAGAATCTGCATCAAGTCGTCTGCTCAGGCCCCCGTCCTGCACTCGACATCCTCGTCAACAATGCCGGAAATACCCTGGACCGGCCAATTCAGCGTATGTCGATGGAACAATGGCATGAAGTCATACAAGTCCATCTCCACGCATCCTTTTATCTAACCAAGAAATTTCTGCGTCCGCTTGCCCGCTCAAAAGGCAGCATGGTTAACATTTCATCCATCACCGCCGAGATGGGGGCGCCGGGCATGGTCAATTACATCTCCGCCAAAGCCGGCATCAATGGCTTGACCAAGGCCGCCTCCAAGGAATTAGGCGAGCTGGGTATCCGGGTAAACGCGGTGGCTCCGGGCTATGTGAATACCGATATTCTGTCTGCCCGAACTCCCGAACAAATAGACCAAATTACTGCAGGCATACCGTTAAAACGGGCCGCTGAGCCTTCGGAGGTTGCCGATACTGTGCTATTTTTGCTCTCGGATGCCGCTTCCTACATCACAGGACAGATTCTCAAGGTTGACGGCGGACTCTACTAACACAATCTGCTCTTGCCCCTGTAGAATCCATGGAACGCAGAACACCCCCTTCGGTTCGGCCTAACCTGTGCCGGTTCGAAGGGGATGTTCCTATGCTGTGCCTCACGGTCATTGTGACCGATGCTTTCTGCTCATTTGCTGATAGAGGCTGTTTAGCGAATATGGCTTAAATTCATTATAGAACGCCGAATAATGAAGCGGGGACTGCATAGCAGGGGAAGATACCGAAACACAGACACTCCGGCCTTCAGTAATCTGCCAGTTGACCTCTCCGCTAATATCCCGATTAAAGTCGGCGATAGCCGAATCGAGGGCATTCTTCAGCTTGCTGAACCAGCCGCCCGCAACGACCAGCCCTGTCCATTCGGCATCCAGCATCCGTTTAACACGCTGCTCATCCCCGGACAAAATCATGTCCTCCAGCTGCATGTGACTCTCATGGAGCAGACAGGCCGCGGGCGCCTCCCGGAGCTCTCTGTTCTTCATGCCAAAAGCGGTGCTCTCGAAACCGTTGTACCTTCCGATTCCATAAGAGCCGAGTGACCGGTTAAGCCTGGCAATCAGGTCCGGCAGTTCCACCCGTTCCCCGTTTAGACGGCAAGGCCTGCCCTCCTCAAACCCGATGCTGATCTTGCAGCTTGGCTCACGGTTGTGAGTATTAGGGGCCGTCCAGGTGAAGTAATGCTCAGGGACCTCATAATCGGGAGATTCGAGCGGTCCGCCTTCGAATACCCGGGCCCATAAGTTCTCATCTACAGAATACCCGTCGATCCCCTCGCTGCATTGAATACCGGCTTCCTTTAAGTACGCGGCCTTCTCCTCCCTGCTTATATAATGCAGAATGGCCGGACAATATATATGAATACCGGAACACAGGGCGAACACCGACATATTAAACCGGGAAGCCGTGTTCTGAATGGGCGTAGCCGAATGGACGACCAGTCTGCTTCCGATCTCCCTGGCATAACGGACACCTTCCTCGGCGATCAGCGGCCGGGTATAGCTTGATGATATCGGATAACGGTTATATAGTGCATTAGCATAAATCCCCTTGCTGATAAACCGGTCGCACAGCTCCCTCCTAACGTCCACCGTCCGGAGATAAACCCCGATCTGCCCCGCCGTGCGCTGAATGGAAGGGTCATGCTTTTGACCGACATTGGCATGCAGGGCATGCACCTCTATTCCGGCGCGAACCAGCTGAAGGGCTGCATACGTGCTGTCCAGCCCTCCCGAGAACAGCAGAACCGCCTTTTCCCCCTTAAAGCGCAGCAGATCATCCGGGTGAAACAGAACGGTTCCCATTATCTCAAGCCTCCATTACAGTTCTGGTCCGCTATAGCTGGCATAGGTCCGTTCCGTTTCATAAAGTGTAACCTCCTTTAAACAGCCGGCAGGAAGACAGGTCTTCAGCCGGTCCCATATCCAGATTACCAGCACCTCAAGAGTCGGAACATGCTCCTGCAGACCGGGCACGTCGTTCAGATGACGGTGGTCGAGCGTGTGCACAATGCGTTCTTGCAGCACTTTCTTGACCTCCTTCATATTAATGAACATGCCGGTGGCCGGATCCGGCTCCCCCTCCAGGCAGATGACCAGACGGTAATTATGCCCATGGTCCATCATGCAGGAGCCGTAAAGCTCCCGGTTTTTCTCCTCGCTCATCTCCCGGTTGTACATGCGATGCGCAGCGCTAAACTCCACTGATTTATACAGCCGTACTTTAGACATAGCCGCTCCTACCCCCATCTTCCGTTGATCGATACGATCCCAAGCGATGTCTTGGCCAGCATTTCCTTCAACAAATCGTTAGACGGGTAATGGAATGTCGCCGCTCTGGCATCCCGGAACAACCGCTCCAACATGCTTCCTCTTGCCAGCGAACGTATGCCTTCCATCTGCATGGCCTCCCAGACAATCTCATTCACGGTATTAGACAGCACATACTTGGTGATCAGCGCTTTCTGATAGAGCTCATTCGAAAATTTCCCCAGACGGAGCTCCTCATCCGCCTGGGAGGCATAAGCCAGCAACTGGCTGCCTGCCGTTTCCAGCTTGATTCTAAGGTCGGCATAGGCAAATTGCGCACCTGGCATAGTGGCGACCGGCTTCTGTGAAATCCAGTCCTTCTTGGCGCGTATGATATCCGCTGCATACTCCACGGCTGCCTGAGCGATGCCCAGATACACCGATGAGATGGCCAGTCTTGACCAGTAATATTCATTGGAGGTATCCTCAAGACCGCAGCCTTCCCGTCCGATCCGCCTGTCCACTGGAACCCAGACATCCTTGAAGTAAACATCATGGCTCAATGTCGCACGCATGCCGCTTAAATCCCAGGTCTTCTCAACCGTTACGCCGGGATCATTCTTCTGCAGCAACAGGGCTGTTAGTCCATAGAAGCTCTTCCCTGCGTCTTCCTGGCTTCCCAGGACCGGCAGGTATTTGAACCTTTCGGCAGCTGATACAAACTTCTTGAATCCGTTAATCAGATACCCGCTGTCGGCCTTCCTGATCTTTACACTTACACTGTCCCGGTAATCAAAGCCCGGGTGGAACGTGGTGACATTCGCCAAGTTGAAGGAAGAGAAGAACTCTCGGTTATGCTGAACATCCCTCAATACTTCTTCGCTTATCGCCTCGGGCAGCTTGTCCTTAAGCGCAGCAAGTGTGTAATAGTGCATCGCCATACAGAGTGCTGTAGAGGGGCAGCCTTTGGCAAATTCAGCAATCAGCCAGCTTGTCTCGACAAACCCGGCATCAAGCCCGCCATCATGTTTACTTAGCGGGGCAGCATGAAGCCCAAGGGCTGCGATAAGCTGGATATTCTCTTCCGGAAAACGGTCGCTGGCATCATTCAGAGCTGCTGTTTCCCTGAATTGGCCCGATATCCTCCTGACAGCTTCCTTCGTTTCCTGGCTGAGCTTCCCCGAAGGGCTTGAAAGCATCATACGGAATTTCCCCGTTTCACCAGCTGCACAATATGGAATGTCCGTTTCCCGGTAAACATATCCTGATACTTGGCCGTTCCCGGTGCGGCGAGCCAATTCATAATTTTATCCTCTTCCTCCTGGAACCCGCGAGAAAGCGCCGCATAACGGTTCTTGAGCGAGGTTTTGCAGGAACGCAGGACATTCTCGGTTATATCCCGTTTCAGCACTACCTCAAACCCCATCCCCTCCAGCTGCTCCATGCAGGCCTTAAACACCGGCACATCCAGCGCATCCGCATAAAGAAAAGCACCCCCAGGCTTCAGTACACGGTAAACCTCCCGGTAGAAGGCGTACACATCCGGATACAGGTGGGAGGATTCCACATTCAGAATTACATCGAAGGACTCCCGCTCAAACGGAAGCTGCTCGGCATCTCCAACGCAAAAGTACAGCTGTTCATATCTGTTGTTGTTCTGACAAAATGATATATTGGCCTCTGTCAAATCGAGTCCCACTGCAAGATTAGGTTTGCTGCTACGGCATATGTAGTTAACGTTTCCGCCTCTGCCGCAGCCAACCTCCAAAATATCCCGTCCATCCAGCTCAAAGCCCTTTACTACTTCCTGCAGCATGCGAACCGAGCTTTCGTTCACCCCTTGGTGCCTATCCGCGCTGCTCTCTTCTTCCTCCAGGGGCTCATATCCAAAATTAATAAAGGTTGAAAACCGGGAAACCCCCTGCTCCTCAAGCGAATGATTAATTGTCGTGAACATTTCCCTGACTGCCTGTCTCTGGCTTTCGGCCTCCGAGAGGATGGGCTGCTCCGCCCTATGACCGGATTCCTCAAGCATGACCGGTGCACCGTCCAATACCCGGTAATGCTGGCCGCATCCGGTACAAGTTCCTGAAGAATGGGAGAAATCCACCCCCGCCTTGCATGTCAGGCAATTTAAAACCACACGTTCACAGGGCCATCTAAACTCCACTGTGTAACCCCCTTTACCCATAATCACGATAATCAAAGTATAGGAAAGTGCCGGTTCTGACACTCGGCTTTCCTTGAATCATCCATCATTTCGCCGAGCCTGCCAGCTCTCTGCTGCTTCATAATAAGTGACAGAAGCAGCTTTATGCGGCATACCGGTTGAAGAAAGCTGCTATTGCACCAAGCGTTTGGAAGTCATCCTTCAGAATGTCCTCCACCTCCACCTTCAGGCCGTACCTGCTCTCAACAGACAGCACAAGCTTGATAATGCCAATCGAGTCTATAATGCCGCTGCGTACGAGATCATCATCCTCATGTGCAACAGCATCCAATCCTTCAATCAGCTGCTCATCCACCATCATTTCCTTGATCATCTGCGTTGTAAGCATTCTTCTCCTCCTCTGCAGTTAAAAACAAGCTCATCATAAACCGTATTCCCCAATAGTTGAGCGTAGTTTATTGCTTGCTTACTAGTCTTTCGTTGTTCAATTCTTATTACTGGAGGCCTGATCTAGATGACCATGACCGTTAGAGCACTGGGAGAAGAGCTGTCCGGGCGTTACGCCGAACAGACAGCCTACACCTACAAAGCGCAGGGACAACCCCCACAGTCCCTTACATATGCGGAGCTGCAGCTTCTCTCCGCCCGGATGGCTGGATATTTCTATGAAAGAGGTGTCAGGAAAGGGCATTATATGGCTTTTTACTGTGACAATCCCCTTCATTCCGCCATCGCTTACTGGGCCTGCCTAAAGCTTGGTGCAGTCTGTATGCCTTTAAATATGGAGGATGATCGCTTCTACCGTGTGTTGGATGTCCTCTCGCCAGATGCCTTCTTCGTCTCCGCAAGCATGCTCCCGGCTCTGACTCCTCACATAAGCGGCAGCCAGCAGCTCTTTCTCCATGATGCCGCCATAGAAGCAGCACAGAACCCACAGATTGCGATGAGCTATGCGGAGACTCCACTCGGTGGGAACGACCCTGCCTTTCTTTACTTCACATCGGGGTCTACGGGCTTGCCCAAGGGAGTGATGCTCTCCCATAGCAATCTCGTCTCCTATACGCTTCTCGGGGGTCAAAACTATAAGTTCCACAGCACCGACAGCTTTCTGTGTCACGCCCCTCTTCACTCCGACATGAGTCTGTTTCCCCTTTTCCTTCCACTGGCAGCCGGCGCTCGGTGTGTACTGATATCCCCTCGGCAGCGGTGGAACCCGCAATATGTGAAGAACATCATTCTGGAGGAACGAATCTCCACACTGTTCTTGGTGCCATCGGCGCTGCGGCTCCTGCTGCTCGTGCTTCGGGAGGAAGAGGAGCTGAGCCGCGTAAACTCACTGTTTCTGTCGGGTGAGAAGGCTTCTCTCAGTGAGGTGCGGTCGGCCCAGATACATTTTACCAATGCCCAGGTTTACAACCTGTATGGCAATACAGAGTGTAACGACATTCTCGCTTATCCTATACCCGCTGATGCCCATGAATTGGCTGATCTTCCGCTCGGGAAGCCGCTGCCCTATGTAAAGACTCTGCTTCTGGACGATGCATTACAGCCCTGTCGCGATGGTGAGATCGGTGAGCTCTATGTAAGCTCCCCTACCGTAATGCACGGCTACTATAGCAGCCGGGAGACGGGTCCTACGCAGCGAATTCCCGGACATCAGGAGCTGTTCTTTCCCACCAAGGATCTTATGACCCGTAAACACGGGGTCTATTACTATGTAAGCAGGAAGGACAACATGGTCAAAATTAGCGGCCAGCGTGTCTACCTCAGTGCAGTTGAGTCGGTAATCAAGCAGCATTCGGAGGTCGTCGAGGCAGCCGTGATCGCCATAACCCATGAAAACCGGGTTCAGTTGTCTGCAGCTGTCCACGGCAGCTTCATCTCTGTAAACGGGCTCAGAGAGCACTGTTCAACCTATCTTCCTCCCTATGCCGTCCCCGCAAGTTTCTGGATCTCTGAAGTCCCCCTGCCTAAGACAACGACTGGAAAGACAGATTATCAGGAGCTGAAGCGACAGTTCATTTAGATTCCCAATAACAAGGCAAAACCCTCAAGCTCTATGCCTCCGGACGTATCCGCTGGTCATCATTTGAGCTTGAGGGTTTCTCTGTCTGAGTTAACGAAACTACCGGGAAGGCTTCCCGCTTCCATTTATCATGATGATTCTGCCCTTACTGCGCCTGTTAAACCATCGACGGTGATACGCTGCCCGTCCTTGATGACCCGGCTTCCGCAGCCGGTAGCCATAACAGCCGGTATCCCAAATTCACGTGCAATAATGGCCGCATGGGATAATACTCCACCAATATCCGTTACAAGAGCACCGGCTGCCGGGAAGAGCATCGACCAGCCCGGGGGCAGCGTCCTGCATACCAGAACGTCCCCTTCATGAAGTCTGTGGAAATCCCCTTCTGAGTGAATAATGCGGGCTGTACCGGTATAGACACCGCTGCAAGCCGGTATTCCCCGAGCAATTGCAGATTCCATTTGCTCACCGGCCATTGGGAGCTCCGCCACTTTCCCTTCATCACGGGTAACAAACCAGTGAATGCTGCTGAAATAAGATCTGACTTCAACGGGGAACCGTTCAAAGGATGGTACATCTTGATCGCCGTCATACCCGATAGGCGGGTGCTCCCGCAGGAAAGGGGCGTGTTTCAGCGCCGCCTGCCGCCTACAGAACCGGGCAGCCGCAGCACTCCGGCAGTCCATACCCGAATGACCCAGAGCCTGGAGAATCTCCTCCATCTCCAGGAAGAACACGTCGGATGCCTTCTCAACCTGATTTCGTGCGGACAGGCGCCGGCCGGCTTCCAACAGAGCAAACCTCATCAGCGCGAGAGGGGCTCCGACCGTATAGTAACCATTTTCCTCCCGCAGGCCATAGACATCCAAAGCACGACCCAACAGCTTCTCGAACCTTCCTCTTATCTCCATTGATTGCCCTGCCAGCAGCGCACGCGCCTCCTGCATCACCTGAACTGAATTGTTCATCCCGTCTTCATCAACCTGATTCAGCAACTGGCTGCGCACAAGACGAAGAAGTAATTCCGGCATTTCTGCCACGGTCTTCTCCAGCACTTCATAACCAAGGGTTCTAAGCCCAAAGCTGTTTCTGTACCTTTCCAATTCGCCATAGAAAAATACATCCTGAGCTTGCAGCATGGAGAGGGTACCGGGACCAAGTCTACGCAGCAGATCCGCTGTTCGGCTGCGTTTTCCGGCAATTCTCCCCAGTCTCGCCAGCTCCCGTGCCGGTTCACTGGACATGGTGGACGTCCCTTGGAGCATCGTCAGGCATTTGTCGTCTGTCCAGTCCAGCCACTGCCGGCAGGCAAGCACGAACTCTCCCACGAATACCGCGAACGGGTAGTTCATTCTTAGATGCATTCGCTTCGATTCCTGTATGAACTGCTTTATTTCCTCAAGATGGCCTGCCAACTGTGTATCCGACAGCTCCCCAAGTGAAACACCCCGGTAACCGGCAATCCTCTGCATCCATAAGGGCTTCCATTCCCTGCGCCAGCTCTCTGTATCCTGATACAGCTTATCCGTGCGGACAACCCGCAGACTTTTTTTCAGGCGCTGTACGTACCCGTCCCTTATGGCAACCTCTTCGCCGTCCGCAAGCGGGAAGTCACGGAAATATGGCCAGCCATTAATTTCCCGTGCTTCAATCTTCTCCAGCATGATGCCATTCTCATCAAATATGGAACGGCTCGCTTCTTCGAGCGCCTGCAGATCCCACCGAAAGGCCGGGCAGAGCGGATATGGATAGTGGATCGGGTCCCGGTTCCATCCTGCGCCGGGTGCGGCCAGCTCATCGTCCGGCTTTGCCGTCACAGGCCTCGCCTGCAGCAGGAACAGCTCACCGCCCTTCCAGGCCCATTCAATATCCTGTGGTTCACCGAAGAAGCGCTCCACCGCCTTGGCCAATGAAGCAATCCGGTTCGCCAGTGCAGCATTCAGGATTTCCGTTCCGTACGTTAGCCGTGCATGCCCATCCTCTGTAACCGTCCACGCTTCCGGCGTTATCGAGCCGTCTACTGTCCGCTCACCCGTACCGGTCCCGGCATTAATGACGGTTTCCTCTCTCATCGTCACCGGATTCAGCGTGAAGGCAACACCTGCCGTCTCCGCAGAGACCATGGCTTGAACGATAACAGCGCAGCCGAAATCCGAATGCTGCCCGTATACGTTGGACTCCGCAACCCGATCAGCAGCGGCAAAGCAAGCTTCAATGGCCGCCAGTACAGCAGCAGCGCCTTCTACACGAAGAAAGGTCTGGTACATACCGGCATAAGAATGGGCGGAGGAGTCTTCGCTGAAGCCGGATGACCGTACAGCCACGGACAGCCTGTCAAGTCTCCCCCCGAACATGGCAGGTAACGCAGAGAGGAGCTGTTCACGGCTTTGACGCGCTTCGCTGGTCACCACATAACCTTCCGGCACAGGAAAGCCCGCACGAAGAAGACAGCCGAGCCGGTAAGCTTTCATTCCAACCCGCGAAATGTCCTTCTCCGATATCTCCGCAAGCGGAATAACAAGCCATGTCGGGCACTCCTCTGCAGACTTAGACATCATCCCCCCACCTCCCCGAGCAGATCCGCACCTATCCGTTCTGCGAGCAGACTGTACTTCTCCAGCAGTCTCTCATCGAAGATGCCCTGTCCGTAATGGTCCGGCAGGCAGCGCCTCAAGCGGCTTACTTCATCTCTTAATTCCGCCTCCGAGCCAGTCTGCACGATGGCCCGGAACATGATGTCAGCCAGAACAGCCACATGTTTATCCTCCGCACCAAGACGAGTAAACTCGTTAAGCCCCAGGCGAATAACCGGCTCTTCAAACCCCGGCAGGGAAGACAGCACGTTGACATGAATGCCAATCCGGTACAGACGTTCCCCCGCCTCGTAGGCAGGAACTCCGATCGGTTCACTGGATGTCCATACCTGGTGGCCTCCGGTGTAGCCCAGCTCCTTCCCGGCCACCTTGAAGCCGTACCGGTCCAAGCACGAGGCCATATACCGGGCGTTGCGGAGAATACCACGCGAGTAGGCCTGACCGTGTTCCTTGAATTCCAGCAGCGCAATCCCCAGGCTGGCCGAAGCCCCAAAGTGGTGGCTGCTGATCAGATAATGCTGCATCAGCTTCAGCCGTAAGGACACGGCGGCTTCGTTCGTGCCAATGATAGCCTTTTGCGGTCCGGGGAATGTCTTATGAGTGGAACCGCCAAAGGAGCTTGCCCCTTCGGCAAGGGGATTGGGTATGACCCCGCCCAAAATAAGCCCCAGCCAATGGCTTGTATCTACATGGATATGAATAGAAGGATCACAACGCTTAACCAGCTCAGCCAGCGGGGCAACAGCGAAAGGAAACAGACCGCTCGATTGATCGAGATAAATCAGTCTGACCGGCCACTTCTCCAGCTGCTTCTCCACCTCAGCGATGTCCAGTTGAGCGAGATCCTTGACTGCAATTTCATGCACATGAAGCCCGAGCTCGGTCGCCAGCCCTTTCGTCGCATAGTGGCCGCCATCGCGCGGAGACACCGTAAGAATATGGGAGCCCGCACCGCCGCCTGCAGCCATCAATATCATGAGCATAGCCTGCAGTCCGGATACCGGCCGCACATTGACATACCGGGCACCGGTCAGTTCCTTCAGCAGCGGTACGGTCAGGTCCGTTTCCAGATCCGCCACTCCCCTGGCCCCGTTGAAATTCCATGCAGAGGGGGACCTCTGTTCATTGAAGAAGTACCGGTTATACATGTCCATCAAATACGGCAGTCTGCTGAACATTGTTGGGGCATTCTCACTCGGTACCAGGTGAATATCCTGTTTGCTGCGCTCTTCATGGCTGATCAGCGCATCAATCACATCCTCTGCCTTCAATGGCCAAGCCCCCAGGCTGTCCCCTTCTGCTTGAGCCATTCTGCAAACAGCGTTCTCTTCACCCTTCCATTCTCGTCGAACTCCACGTACGGCTTCGCCCAGTCGATAATGATATCCTCAAAGGATTGAGCTGAAGAGCACAGCATGCAGGTCTCCACCTCATCCATCTCAGCCGATAGCTTCTCGAAGCATTGACGGACCTTCGGCAGATCAAAGGAAAATTTCATGCCCGAGAGGTGAAGCGCCCCTCCTTTGACCAGATAATGCAGGAAGAAGTAGTTCGTAAGCGTATCAAAGCTCTCCTGCGGTTCATTCGTATAACAGTAACGGAACAGCCGTTCCAGCAGCACCAGCTCGGAAGCCATCGTGCACTGGATATTGTTCCTGCGGACCAGCTCCACGTAAGTGAGCGCCTCGACACGCGTTTCCTCAAAGAAGCTGCCGAGCAGCGTTGTCTTTTTCTTGTAAAACTCATTGAACGGCAGCTTGCCAGCATAGTGATAGTGGTCATGCGTATAGGAGAAGGCGCATCTGGCATCATAAATTTCATCCTCTGACGCGTGCAGGACATGGAAGTTAGTCTCCAGCAGCTCCTTGCCAAGAGGCTTCGTGTAGGTATTAAATATCTTCAGATACGTGCTGATAAAGAAGTATGCAAACTTCTTCTGATCTCCGATTGATCTCACGGCAATGTTCTCGGGAAAGAGTGTAAAGATATTATTCTTCGTAAGGCCTTCCGTAGCGAGCAGCAGCTCCGCTCCCTGAAATACAGCCAGCGGATACAAGTTCCGCAGGCGACCGATCTCCTCATTCTCATTACGGTAAACAAAGCATGCTTCAAGGAACACGTCCTTGGTACGGTAGGTTAAATCGTAGATCGGGAACAGGAAAAAGTTAAACTGTCCATTCGCCTCCGGCGTAAACTTGCTGAAAGACGCCGAAAAATCCGGCTCCCCGAGCCCTTCATTCTGCCAGCGGAGAAGATCGTCCTCCAGAGCATCAACATAATCAGGGCTAAACCAATCGCCAAGCCTCCTTATTTCCTCCACCAGCCGAATGACCAGTGCTCCCGCCGCATCTCCTGCATGGCTGACTGCTCCGTCACCCCGCTGCACCTTCCGCAGTTCATTGCAGAGCTCGGTAACTCGCTGCGCGGTGTGGAACCAGGGCAGGACCGTCAAGTTGCTGTTCACATAAACCAATGGCATTTCCTATCGCCTCCAAGATCGATTGCGTTACGTCTTTCACGATAAATCAAATCGTAGGAGGCAGACTCGGGGTATCTTTCCACAATTGGCCAAAGCGCTGCTAACTAAGCAACATTATCAGAGCATGCAGCACCCGGCTGCGGGATAATGGAAGCAGATTGCCATTACAGTCAGGAGGTTTCAATATGGACCATTCCGCAGATCATTCCTGCATTACTGTGAACTGCCGGGAAGGAATATGGTGGCTGCACGATCCGCGCAAGGGAGATTTTCTGAGCCTTGGAATTAACCATGTGGACCCTTACTTCTTATTAGGCCCTTATAACAAAGCTCACTTCCTGTCCGTATACGGTCAGGACCTGATCAATGAGCGTGGAGAGCCTCAAACGGAAAGCCGTGCGTTTCATGCCTGGCTGCGCAATGTTGAGGCTAACATGCGAAGCTGGAACTTCAATACATTCGGCTACCACAATTGCCTTCCCCGTTCGGCGGTTAGCGATCACTTCTACTATATTGCCCAGATTAAGGTCCTGCCCGGAATCATAGAATTCAGCGATTTTCCCGATGTATTCTCGGGTGCATTCGCACAAGAGGTCAGAAGCGCCGTCCAGCGCGTGTGCATGGCCCACAAGGACCGGAAAAACTTGATTGGTTACGGCTTTATGGACATGCCTGCCCTTTCACTGGGGGGCTCCCGCTTCCCGCCCTCCCAAGACTGTCTGCATAACCGTTCCCAGCGGATCTTTGCCCACAAGCTGTCAGAGAAGAACGAACGCTACCTTGCCGATCCTCCTGTACACCCTTGTGTACAGCGTTATATGCGTTTACCAGGCCATGCACCCGGGAAGCAGGCCTGGGTGCATCTGCTCCAAACACTCTACTCCCAACCGGAAGACGCCGGAAAGGTATACGGCGTATCCTCCTCCACCTGGGAAGAGATCGCCGTCACCACTGACTGGCCATGCCCTCCTAGCCCAGATCGCGCCCGGCGGGACAGCAGTGCCATGCTGGCGTGTATTTATGACACCTACTATTCCTTGCACTGCCGGGAAATCCGCCGAATTGACCCCTTCCATCTCATTCTGGGCGATAAGCTAAACGGCAATCTCACGCTCCCGCATCATCTGGTGGAGACGGTCGGCAGGCATGTCGATGCCATCTTCTATGAATGCTTCTCCACCTTCGGGGAACAGGCCGAAGAACTGGAGATGATTCACCGTATAACAGGCAAACCGATCTTGATGGGTGATTCTTCCTTCGCGGTTATTTCCCCCAACCAGATCTTCTCGCGCGGGACTTTGCTGCCCTCCAGAGAGCTTATTGGGAAGACCTATTACCATTACCTTCGCCAGCTGTTCTCGCTTCCCTATGTGATCGGATGGGCCAATTGCGGTTACATGGAAGGCTGGGAAGGGCTGAACAGCCCGTGCGACCCATTCTGCTCCATGCAGAGCGGACTGGTTGACCCTTATGAGCGGGCATGGCCCGAGACTATTGGGCCCATCTCACAGGCCAATGCTGCTTCCGCGAATTGGCACCGGACAGGGGGGGATTGTGTTGAATAACAATTACAGTAATCCGGTAGAGGAAAGGCTCGGTCCAAATTGCTATTGGAATAATTGGTTACCTTCTTTACAGTTCTATGGAATAAGCCATTATGCCCTAGCCTTCATTAATTTTAGTTGTGTGTATACAGGACACGAGTTGTCCGAGTTTATTGAAGATGAAACTGACGAAACTATAAGGTGGATATTCGAAGCCATCAAACCCGTCGAAGATCCCTTTTCCTATCACACTATCGAGCATGCCCGAATGCCCGTGCTTCTGACGCTAGACCTCTATTACCTTGGAAAGAAATACTCGGCGTATTTAAAAGAACATGAGCTTCATATCCTAAACGTTTGCGGTATGCGGGATGGACATTTCTCTATTATAGATAACCACTATGGAATATCGTCCTTGGTAGATCAGAGCATAATAGAAGCGGCAATTACTTCGGATAAAATTGACGGATGCGGCCGCTTAATTACATTAAATCTAAACTCGCGGACAGATCGGACGGCTGAAACCATCCAGAGCAGACGAGGGGCCATACTAAAAAAGAAAATAGAATATTACTTATCTGGAATTTATCTGCCGGGTATCAATTATCCTGGCGGGCGTCAAGCTGTCACCCACTTAAAGAAAGAACTCCCTACATTATTATCCTTATACAGCTCTGAATCCTGCAGGCATAAGTGGCTTAGTATTCGTATTAACCAGTACTTCCGATATCCCAGGGAAGGACTACTGCATTTCTTGCAACGGCACTTCCCGTTATACAGTCAATGGATTCCATCTGAATTTATGATTCTGCTGGCAGTGTCAGCTGACAAATTGCGTGATTTAGTTATGAAAATATTGATCGCACAGCTACGACCACAGTCGTTAGATAACGAGGTAATCTCTATTAATCGCCTCCTCCAAGAAATCGAAGACATAGAGATGCACATCGCTAAATCACTTCAGTTGATATATAACTCGTTACCGTAACAGTACTAGAAAAAGTTTCAATCAAAAGAACACGACTCTCCGTTAGGGACTGACCCAAAGCATGAGACAAATTAAAACACCTTCAAGAGAATGCAGCCAGTGGGTAAACAATACAGCTACGGTAAAGGGCCTGAATATGCTTCTGAACTGGAGAAGGTAAAGGCGGAGAATCGTTTTCTGAAGCAACAAATCGACGTGCTAAAAAAGTACAAGGAGTTGGAAAGGAGGTGTCTCCCAAGATCATAATGGCATGGATGGAGTCCATTCGTGGGGAAGTTAGTGTGAGCCAAGCATGCGCATGGATCGGACTTCCTCGTGCCACTTACTATCGCTGGAAAGCCGCATATGAGAGCAAACCCAAGGATCACATAGTAGAAAAAATTCATGAGCTCTGCAGACAGCATAAATTTCGTTATGGATACCGGAAGATCACGGCGCTTCTTCGGAGAGAGTACAGGATTAACCACAAACGCGTGCAGCAGATTATGCAGCGTGAGGGGCTACAATGCCGTGTCAAAGTGAAGAAACGCAAACCTACAGGGCAGCCAGCCTACATAGCAGAAAACCTGTTAAAGCGCCAATTTCAGGCCGATGCTCCCCTGCAAAAACTCGTTACCGATATTACGTATTTGCCGTTTGGCGGAAAAACGTTATACCTGTCGAGCATTCTGGACTTGTATAACGGAGAGGTTGTGGCCTACAGTATAGCTGATAAGCAAGATACGGCGTTCGTGCTAGACATACTGGGCCAGTTACCCGATCTTCCAGGCACAATACTCCATAGCGATCAGGGCAGCGTCTACACCTCTCAGGCATATCAAGAAGCGGTAAAAGGAAAAGGCATTACCATGAGCATGTCCCGCAAGGGTACGCCCGCTGATAATGCCCCCATCGAATCGTTTCATTCCACGCTAAAGTCTGAAACGTTCTATCTCGAAGGGTTAACCTGTACGACGACGGCAATCGTCGTTCAGACCGTTCGAGACTACATAACTTACTATAACTCAATTCGCATTCAAACAAAACTAAATAGCCAGTCACCGGTTCATTACCGGCAACTGGCTGCTTAGAACTTGAAAGGTGTTTTGATCCCTGTCTCGCAAACGGGGGTCAGTCCCGTTAAGCAGAAAGTCGTGTTTTTTGACCTTATAATGAAACCGGCCTGATTACAGGCTGGTTGTATTCATCATAGTTTCTAATTATGCTGTCATTACCCTGCCATACCAGTATTTCTCGAGGTAGCCTGTGACTTAGGAACATGGCCGGACTGGCGGTGAGACCGTACGCCCCTGCCCGGTTTATTCGAATAAGATCCCCTTTACTGAGAACCGGAAGCTCGACGTTTCTTCCCAAGATATCATCTGGTGTACAGAGAGGTCCGGCAAGCATTTGCCGTACCGTTCCCCGTGTTTCTCCGACTATTGCATCAATGGAAAAGTTTTTTTTCAGGAGACTTCCTAGCCCTCCGGCCGCAGCAAAATGATGTGTGCCTCCATCTACCATCACATATCGGATCCCGCGGGAAGTCTTTGTTCTAATCACGCTTGAAATATATACACCTGCATCCGCTACCAGATATCTCCCGAGCTCCATAATAATCTGTATAGGACCATTGTGTAATATAAAACTATTTAGCCGTTCATTAACACCCTGGATGACTTTTTTAATATCCAGTTCTTGTTCATCGCTGTGATAAGGAATTCCTAATCCTCCGCCAATACCGAGATATTCTAGCTTAATCCGATTTTCACGCATCTTGCGTTCTGCGATTGTGAGCACACTCTCCGTATTTTTGATAACAACATCTGATTTCAATATCCTAGTCCCATAGTAGACATGAAGCCCTTTAATACTTACATTGGCATGAAGCTTAACGGCCTGAATCGCTTGGTCCAAAACGCCTTCATCAATACCAAACGGGCTTGGCACTCCGCCCATCTTTAATTTGGACCCCTGGATAGTCTGTGCCGGATTAACTCTCAAGCCTATGCCGACGTGCTTGCCCGTCGCCGCAGACCGTTTAATCACTGTATAAAGCTCATCCAGAGATTCTACTATGTAGTAGCCAACTCCACTATCCAGGGCCTTTATAATTTCGTCTTCGGTTTTACCTGGTCCCAGATACATTAGCTTCCGAGGTTCTCCTCCGGATTCGACGGCTGTCCTGTACTCGCCAAGAGAGCATACTTCAAGTTGTATCCCCCTCTTATGAATCTCATATACAAGTGTGGGGTTAGGATTGGCCTTAAGAGAATAGAATAATTTCACGCAGGGATGCAGATGATCAGTTAAATACTGAATACGCTTGAGAATAACTGATAAATCATATATAAACAAAGGTGTACCATATTTCTGTGCCAACTCCTGAATCAAGGCGTTCTCCATCATCCTAACCCCATCTCAAACGTGGTATCCCTTGAACAAATAGCGCACCCCGCTACGCCAAATGACCCAAGACACAACAGCATATATCTATCACCCGTGTCCAGCAACCTATTCTGGAGAGCCGACACATAGTTGACAATAATATCGTTAACGAACTGATGGCCAATCTCCGGCTCTCCGCAATAAAAGAGCTTCTCAGAAACACGCAGAAGCTTCGCTAAGGATGACCACACCCATAACGGCGCCCGATTTACTATTATAAGCCGAATATCATCAATTGAGATTCCCGATTTATCTACCGCCTCCTCTATCACTTTCTTTAAACTGATAAGATAAGAGATATCCCATATATTTGATCGGTCTCTGAGATTTACCCGGGTATCCATAGTATTGTGTACAGCAAGTATGGGATCACCGATTTCATTATCCAGCAGTAATGCACCCGAACCGTCTCCAGCAATATATTCTCCATCAACTCTAAAAAGGGGCGAGTAGAATCTTCCTACAGATACGATGATGGATAAGTCATTCGCTGAAGAGGGTCTAATGGACAGTGCCAACATGACCTCCAATGACATTAAAGGGACAGCACAGTAGAGCTCTCTCACCGAAAAGCATTCCGCATGGTGAAAGTTATAACGTTTACGTATATTAATAAAGATATCGGTCATATTCGGGAAACAAGGAACTTGATAAGCCAGGGCAATATACTTAACTCTCGAGGGTTTAAAGGCGTATCGCTGCTGCAGACCATCAATTGCTTTATATATAAGGTCCTCTCCCGAGTTAGGCGAAGCATCGTGGAAAGGCTCCATGTGATGTTTCTCATAGTGTGCTGAAATTTCGGGGTACATGGCCGATTGTCTTGCCCATTTGTCAGCTGACAGACGTTTTTTTGGTAGATAATAGTAAGACTTGCCAATCCTGCTCATAAATTCATCTCTCTGCTAGTCTGAATCTCATCGATATACTCCGCTAATGTTGTGATACTTTTCAAATAGTTCGGAACAATACTTGTAATATCAATGACGCCTGACGACTCCAAGCTCAATAAAAGCTCTATAATCATGAAAGAATCCATATTATAATGCTGAAAAAGGGGGGCCGATTCATCCCAATCGACCTGATCGTATGGTCTCCCCGTTACACGGCATAGGGTTCTCTTTATCATTTCCACTATGTCCTCTCGCTTCACAAGCTTCTCCTCCTATATACTTTCGGCTTTTGCTGCCGACAAAAGCAGACAACCCACCGTTTTGTGATCAGCAAAGTTTAAAAGAATATACTTCCACTTTTTAGTGACATTATGAGTATACGCTTGTTCAAGGGAGTAGAAAGGATCTGCAGTCTGATAATTTTCTCTGCCATTGTGAGTATAACTGTGGGGGAAGTAGCTCTGAATATATTCTTCATATAGCGCATTCAGACGCTGGGGAATAATTAATGTTTGGTTAGGCGAGACACCTGCCTCATCAAGCGTATCCTTTATGAGTAATAATGCTAAATTTCTAACATCCTCAACGCCCTTGTCACACCATTGGCGGCGGAGTCCCGCCACTTTCCATTCCCCTTCTTCCGGCGACACTTGAAACAACGCAGCAGCTTCGCATTTTGGATAGTAGGATTCATTCCCCCAACATTCCGAGATGCTGTATATTTCCTCCATGCAGATTACAACTGTTTTACACTTTTTTAGGCAAGCGAGCTTTACGGCGAGAATGGGACATGCTGATCCCTGGTCACACAGAGAAAAAACGGTAGCATCCTTTAACCCCAACGCCTTTTTGTTCAGTAGAGCGGTACTTTTCTTGGAGGAGGGATACGTGTCGTAACAATTAATAATATACTCTGGGGGTTGCCCGTTCTTATCAGACTGTTGCGCATACAGTTCATACGTATACTCACAGGGCTCCTTTTTGAAAAATGCCTGATGTCTAAAATCCACAGGCACAGGCCGACGTGTAATATGGTATGCATGCTCCAGTTCCTTGAACAGATTGCGCATAACGGCTGATCCTTGCCGGGTCTGATCAAACTGTCGTATAGAGTGACAAGATGGCACACTCAGGTACAAACTAGTTCCTCCTGCAGATAGCACATCCCATACCCCCATATAAACCTAGTGTTAACAAAGCAAAATAATCCCCCTTTACAAGGCCTACCTGACGGGCTGCTTCGCAATGGAGTAAGACATCACTCATCTCCAAAGGACCGAATGGTCTTGTGTCTTCAACGTAAAATAATGCCTTAGGCAATTTTGACGTTTTGGCTACCGCATTCCACACTTCGGAATAAACATTATTTGTGATTACTTTCTTTATAGTGCTTATGGTAAGTCCTGCTGCTTTTACCGTATTAGAAAAAAGCTTTGCTAGGTGTATAGGAGTAAAAAAGTTCCCGTAAGGAATATCTGTATTATCCGTTGTTTCATGTCTAACCTTCAGTACGGAGTCCCCTGCTCCACTAAGTTGCAATAAGACGGAAACGGAGGAATCACCAGTGACAAAATAACCGTCGAATCTGTCTTCAAGCGCAGGGCCTCTCTCTACTACAACCATAATGATCTGATCTTCTTCCGAGCTGGCTGCTAGTAGCTCCTTACAAACCTTAAGACCCATTAATGCTGTTGAACAATATAAGTCCCTGATGGTCAATACCTCCGTCTTTCTCAACTGGTAACGTGTCTGGAGGAGTGATTTAATGTTTAACAGATTAGACATTAGAATATGGTCGTAACATAACACGACATAACTAACATTCTGAGGTTTAACGGAGCCTGCTTCCATTAACTTGTCCATAGAAGCTAGAATCAGGTCAAGTCCCGACATTTTCGGGTCATAACGAATAGTGTCGCAATGCATACTTAAAGCTCGGGCATATTGTTCAGTTGACATAATACCAGATTTAACGAAACTGCTGACGGCGAATTCCTTCTGAGGGACTGCGGCCGCAATTGTGTTTATAAGCATGGCTTCACCCCTCAATCCCGCCCATTTGCCTTGCAGCTTCTTTCCTATCAATTTTGCCGCTATGGGTAAGCGGCACCCCCTTCCCGATTACATATCGGTCCGGCTGCTTCCAGGGCTCCAGAGTTTCCTCTGCAACCGACCGTACCCGTTTTCTAAATACTAGCTCATCTGAGTCCTCCTTTAAGACCACAAATGCACCAATCTTATATCCTGCATGCCGATCAGGTATACCTGTAACTACGATATCTGCAATGTCATCAATACGTGAGCTCAGTACGTTTTCAATCTCGAACGGATCTATCCGGAATCCTTTGGATTTAAACATATTGTCCTTGCGACCCAGATAATACAAAAAGCCGTCTGCATCTTTGCAGAACAAATCACCAGTTCTGATTCCACGTCTGTTTCCCTGTTGTATAAATACTTCGGCTGTTCTCGCTTCATCGCGCCAGTAACCCATACAAACATGATCGCCCCACACAGTTAATTCTCCTGCCTTACCGGAAGGACACTCATTACCACCTTCGTCCAGAATTATGGCTTCCGTGTTATTCAGCGGAATTCCAATTGAATTCTTATGAGAATCCCTACTGTTGAAGAGAAGATAAGATACCCGCTTGCATTCCGTCACACCATACATTAGGAATAATGCGGCATTCGGGAACCGCTCTACCAGACGTTGAATTACTTTCTCTGGAAGATAATCTCCTGTATTTGTAAGGTAACGAATGTGGCTGTATTTTTCGCCGTTGAAGCCAGTGACGTTGGAAAATAAGGTTCGGAGACCGGGAAACCCAGTTATTTGGACATTGGAGAGCTGCTTGTGTACATCCATAACCATAAAGCGGTTGGCATTCCGTAAATGGAGACAGGCCCCCCTGGAGAGGGTAAGGAACAACTGGTATAGTCCATAATCGAAGGAAAGAGGAAGATAACTTAACACCCTATCCTCCGGAGTATGTTTTAGATACCTATTAATCGCTTCTGTTGTAAACCGTATGTTTGCATGGGAACTCATAACCCCTTTAGGCTTGCCTGTGCTTCCTGAGGTATAGATTAAGGCAGCAAGCTCTCGTGGGGGAGGCTGTACGGGATCGGACGGATCACCCGCTGAAAGCCATGAATGGAAAGACATCAATATAGCGTTACATCCATTAGGCATATATGCGCCCTCTTCCCGGAGGGGTTTATCTGTGTGAAGCATGAGCCGAACAGACGGAACTTTCAGACCATAAAGGAAATTTGCAGATGATATAACCAAAGAGGCTTGAGCATCTGCAATCATTTCAGCCGCTTTTACATGGGGGGTTTCAGGATGGATACAGGTGAATACTGCCCCTTGCTTTAGTGAACCCAGAATGGATACTACTGCTTCAGAGCTGTTGGATATGTAAATGGCAATACGTTCACCGTTTTGTATCCCCCATGCCGTACACTGACTAGCGAAACGATTCGAAGCCACTTCCAACTGTCTATATGTCAACGTTTGTTCTTCTGTGACCAGCGCCTCTCTATCCCCCCATGCTCTGCCGGACTCAGAGAGCCAAAATGCTACATTTTGCATCCTAAACTTCCCCCAGTCTAACTTTCTAAACGCAGCAAACATTCGGTTAATGTGCGCATATTAATAAAGTCCTCAGGTGCCATATCCTCAACACGAATGGATATGTCCAACTTCTCTTCAAGATACAGCAAAAATTCAATCATTGTAGCAGAATCTATATCCAATTTAGCAAAAAGTTCAGGGTCATTCCAATCCACCTGTTCATTAACAGACTTGCCGATTAAATTTATAATTGCCTCTTGGATAGAAACCTGAATTTCCATTTCTTTGTCCATTAACCAAAACTCCCTTTCTCCGGTTGAATAATTCCCTCCACCTCTATCTCTACTTTCCATTCAGGCCTGATAAAACCACTGACCTCCATCACTGTACATACAGGACGAATGGATTCGAAGTACTCCCTATGAATTTCGAGTACATCATTCCAATCTCCGATAGATGTTAGCAAGATACGGGTACGAGTAACATCTCTAACAGATGCTCCGATCCCTTTCAAAGCGTCTTCAATGATTCTCATGCAGTGCCTGGCCTGACCTACCGTATCATCAGAACATACCGTTTTGCCGTCTGTTCCGATTGAAGCCGTCCCCGCAACAAAGAAATGTAACCCTCTTCTTAAAGCTCTAGAAAAACCAAGCTCTTTTTCGTAAGGAGATGTTGAGAAATATTTTTTTTCGCTCATTGTTTTCCTCCAGATTCTATAGTATGTTGGTTCTCTTATTTATCGGGATGTTCACTCCATTAATTATATTTGAAGCATTATTTACGATATGGAGCAAGAACATTGCAACCTCTTCCGGTTCCATCCATTCTTCAGCATAGGGATGCATGTGCCTTAGCATCTTTGTATTCACATTTCCAGGTGAAAGGCAGATTGAACGAATGCCATACGGGATTCCTTCACGAGCAAGATTCTCAGCAAGCCCCGCACAGGCATATTTGGAAGCTGTATAGGCCGTAAAGCCCGGGTACTTCTCAACTGCCGGAATGGAGGCCATCGAAGCGATCTGAACAATCACTCCACCTTCCCCCCGCATTTTCATCGTACGGAAAGCCCACTGTGAAAGTATAAAAGCCGCTGTCACATTAACTGTGAATAGCTTCTCCCAGGTACTTATTTGCAATTCTTCGAAGGGCTGCTTGACTGCAAGAGCCGCATTATTAACAAGTACATCAATAGGCACCCCCTGCAGCTCCTCTACCCACCGCTTTACAGCCTCTGCATCGCTTAAATCGCAGCTATGAGTCTGCAGGCGTTCATTTCCTTCAATACGCTCAAACAATAGTTTATCCGCCCTGCTTCTAACATGAGCATGAACAAAATAACCATCTACTAACAAGGCCTTTACGGCAGCTAACCCGATTCCCCCCGCCGCTCCGGTAACTAAGGCATTCCGTCCCCACGGCATACAAACCCCTCCCTCACTCTGTCTCCTTCTATTATTATCCTCTCATAAACATTTCTTTGCCGCTCAGCTTTCTGTTCTATTAATCATCCCTTATTGTTAACTTAATGTAGGAACTGGCTAATTTATAAAGAGGATTTTAGTAACACTTATAGAAGTATATTAGGCACTGGTTAAAAATTACTAACCTGGTAGATTAGTTTTTCCGAAAGCGCAACCAATACATAGTAAAAGGAGAGAATGTGATGACAGATTGGAAAACCGCAGCAATGGATTTGGAAAGGACCGACATATCCGATTCCAAATTTCAAGAGGTAAAAGCAGAAAACCTTCAGTTTGATAATGTAAGCTTGGTTGGGACCAAGATCCATAACGCTAATGCGGCGAAGATGGCTCTAACCGATATCAATCTATCAAATTCTAGAATAAAAGATGCTAATATGAGTGGAATTTATCTGGATCACATTCATTTATTTGGTGCGGAATTCCGGAATATCGTTCTCCCCATCGAAGGAGATCCAAATTACAACCCGGACCACAACTACGCACCTGTTCGTTTCGAAAACTGCAACTTAACCGGCTCACAGCTTTTGGAATGCGACTTAACGAACGTTGAAATTATTAACTGTAATATTAAAGGATTAAAGATTAACGGCGTTGTAATTGAAGATCTGATTAACAGCATCAAAGTGTGAATCATAACGGCCTGCTTTCCGTACTGAGGATGGCAGGCCGGACTTTTTTGACCTTATGTAAAGACATTCTTAAAATATGCCCAAGGGGGAGCAATGGAACATATCATTGTACGAAATGCACGCATCCATCATCTGAAGAACCTAGATATTGATATTCCGAAAGGTCACTTTGTCGTGTTCACGGGTGTCAGCGGCTCCGGCAAGTCAAGTCTTGCCTTCGACCTGCTCTTCGAAGAGGGCCGTAAACGGTATCTGAATGCCATCGGATTAAGCGCCGGCGACAGCGTACGCGAGAATGAAACCTTTGATCAGCTACATGGTCTTCCACCTGCAATCGCTGTAGCTCAGCAAACCATTCGCCAAACCAATCCAAGAAGCAGCGTGGGAACCAAGACCAAAGCCATCGACCTTCTGTGCCGGCTGTATACGCTGGAAGGCCGGGATTCGGATGGAAACCCGAATAATCTGCTTGGTCCTGAAATGTTCGCCTACAACCGTCCGGAGGGCATGTGTCCCCACTGCTTCGGCTTCGGCTACCGGATGGAAGTAGATATCAAGAAGCTGGTCCCGGGGACCGATTGGACGCTCGAGAAGGTCTGTAAGAACTTCGGTGACCTCTTGACTCGCCAACTGCCCCGGTTTGGCGAATCGACCGGCGCCGATTGGCAGGCGACCCCTTATTGGGAGCTCGATGCCCAGCACCAGCACGATTTTCTGCAAGGCGTCGCGGATGCATTCGAAGGGGCTATCCCCTTCCTGGAGGCCCGCCGCGATACGTCGCCAATCTCCCGTGCCCTCTTCGAGCGGCGCTTCTTCAGTCCAATCAAATGCAAATGCTGCAGCGGGTTCCGCATTACGGAACAGGCCCGGAACTATACCATTAACGGGCGGCATATCGGCCATCTGATGCTGATGACTGTGCATGATTTAGGGATAGCTCTGCGGGAAATTGCAGATAACTGCACGTTGAAGCCGGGGAGCATGCTCATCCTTCAGCCGCTGCTTGCGGTCTGCGAACGGATGGAGAACATGGGGCTCTCCTATCTGTCCCTGGTGCGTTCCATTCCCTCTCTAAGCGGTGGAGAGCTTCAGCGGTTATTCCTGATGCTCCATCTGCAGAGCGACTTTGATTCTCTGCTCTATATATTCGATGAACCGACGGCAGGCCTTCACGAAGCTGAGAAGGAGGGCATTTTACGGCATATCAGGGCATTGTCCCAAAGCGGCAACAGCGTTATTGTGGTAGAACATGACGATACGGTCATACGCGCTGCCGACTACGTTGTTGAACTGGGCCCCGCAGCCGGGAAGCACGGGGGACAAATCGTTTATGCCGGAACGGTTAACGGGCTGTATGATTCACCGCATTCGGTAACAGGCCCTTACCTGTCAGGCCGCAGAGCTTATCCTGCAAGATCGGCAAGATCTCCTGAGCCCGGTCACGTCCTCTCCATCCGCAATGCCGCCCTTCACAACCTGAAGCAGGTGGAGGCTGATATTCCGCTCGGACTTATGGTCGGGATCGCCGGAAAATCCGGCAGCGGCAAGAGCTCCCTGATCTCGGGAACGCTGGTGCCTTTGCTCAAGTATTATTTTGATTTGAACCAGGATGAAGGCGAAGAAGAGGCAGCCGAGCGGGAAGGACAGATACTCGATGATGTTCAGGGACTGGGAAGCCTGACGGGCTGGGAGCATCTGAAGAAATGCGTAGTCGTCAATCAGGCGCCGATCGGCCGGACAAGCATGTCCACTCCGGCTACCTATGTAGCTGTGTGGGATAAGCTCCGCAAGCTCTTTGCCGCTTTGCCCCAATCTGCCAGCCGTGATTATACGCCGTCACATTTTTCCTTCAATACAGAACAGGGCGCATGCCCGCACTGCAAGGGTCATGGTACTATTCCGCTTGATCTCGGCCCCCTGGGCTCCATTAACCAAACCTGCCCCGAGTGTGATGGAACGCGTTATAAGGCCGAGATTTTGGAAGTGAAATATAACGGCTATTCGATCTATGATGTGCTGAATGCCGAAGTGGAAGAAGCGCTGTCCTTGTTCTCCGATCAGAAGAGCATTGCCAAGATGCTGGAGACACTGGTGAAGGTCGGACTCGGTTACCTGTCCTTGGGACAGCCTGCCCCGACACTGAGCGGCGGCGAAGCGCAGCGTATCAAGCTTGCACGTGAGCTTGGGAAGGCGGGCAAGAAGGGGACGCTGTACGTTCTTGATGAACCGACTAACGGACTCGGACCGAGCGATATCGAGAAGCTGCTCCTCCTTCTTAAAGAGCTGGTGGACAAAGGCAACACAGTTGTTATTACCGAGCATAAGGCTTCTGTGCTGGCACAGTGCGACTGGATTATTGAGATGGGCCCTCACGGCGGAGCAGAAGGAGGCCAGCTCATTGCAGCAGGCTCTCCGGAAGAGCTGGCGGATAACCCCCTCTCTCTCATCGGTCCCTATTTGCGTGAGCCAGTAACGGCATCTAACTAAACATTGAAGAGGCTGTTTCTCTAAACAGCCTCTTCATGCTAAGCAGAATAGATATGCTTGATGACATCCTCAATCCGGATGTTACTGATGTTGATATCCTTAATGGGATAACAGTCAAATATCTCAGACATATATTGCTTGATATCCTTCTCCCCCAGCTGTACTTCAATCTTCGCGGTAAGCGCTTGATAGGACAGTACTTTATAGTCTTCAAGACGGTCCAGGGGGACGAGCTCGCGGAAGGAAACATCAATGATCTTCCTGTCTCTGAAGTATGAGCCCAGGCTCTGCATTGTATCATCAAATACAACCGTGCCTTTATTGATAATGGTCACCTTATCGCACAGGTCCTCCAGATCGGATACATCGTGGGTAGTAACAATGAATGTTGTCCGCATATCCTGATTGGTGCGCTTGATAAAGTTTCGTATTGTTTGCTTGGATATAATATCAAGACCAATTGTCGGTTCATCCAAAAAAATAAGCGCTGGCTCATGCAGCAGCGCGCACACCAGCTCACACTTCATTCTTTCCCCGAGAGACAGCAGGCGAACCGGCTTGTACATGATCTCGCTGATGTTCAGCAGTTCTCCAAAGTAAGCAATACGTTCGCGGTACTTAGCCATGCCAATGCCGTACATCTCACGGTGGAGGGCAAACGTGTCAACAGCAGGCAGGTCCCAGTTCAGCTGTGATTTCTGACCAAACAGCACCCCTAGATTTTTCACATAACGTTTGCGGTCCTTCCAGGGCGTCATGCCCATGATCTCCACTTTGCCCTCATCAGGATGCAGGATGCCGGACATAATTTTAATCGTGGTTGATTTACCGGCTCCATTCGGCCCGATCAACCCGCGGATTTCACCCTTTTGCACCTTCAGGTCAATACCGTCCACTGCAAGGATGCTCTTCCCCTTCCGTCCCCAATACCCCCTCAGACTGGAGAGCAGTCCTTCATCCTTCTTATAAATCTTAAACGATTTATGCAGCCCTTCAATAGTTATAATGGAATCATTCAACCTTATCCCCCCGCGCTTGTATAGTGATGCAAACACCGTTTCCAGCATTGCAAGCTAATCCATAAAACAATTAAACTGCTAGCCGAGGCCACCCACATACCAATGTCCGATCTGCCGAGCAAGATCTGAGTAGGATAAAATGTCCATACTGCGAAAGGCAGTGCCGTCAGTAGAACCGTTTGAACGGCTTTCGGGAATATATCCACAGGGTAATCCGCAAAACCTAGCAGACGGTCAATAATCAGACCAATCCCATTCATCTGTACTAGCATGATCGTAATTGCGCTAAACATTATAATAATTGCAAGATATAGTAATAATCCCGATATAAACATTACAATCAGCAGCACTACGGTTTCCCAACACAAAGTGAGATTTAACTGACTCCATGCAACTAACAGTACAACCATCCCAGCAGAACAAGGACCAATCCCACTAAGAGAAAAACCGCTGACGAGTATGACTCCTACCGGCGAATACGGTTTAATCAGGAGTTTGTCAAAATCTCCGGACCTTATAAACTTTATTACATACCCCCGAATATCGCCGAATAAAAGATCTCTAAGCCCAAGCCAGAGCAATAGCAAACCCTGAAACAGAAACATTTCATTTAAAGTCCAACCTGGATAACCATTTGATCGTGTGAAATACAAATACTGCACATAAGGACCGATTCCAGAGACTAGAATTGATACCAACAAACTTGCGATAAAATCAAATCTATAAACCATCATTTTTTGCAAACTAATTTTCATATTCCAAAAATAAAGCCTTGCCAGTCCATATAACGAATCCATAGTATTTTTACCCCCCAACAACAACAATCCTTTTCATGAGAAGCTTCCAGATTATCAAGCACAATCCAAATAAAACCACTACCCACATGAATTGGGTGCTTAATGTCAGCAGCCATATATCCGTTCCTGCTGCTGTATCCCTATTAAGACAAAACTGAATCGGAATATAAAATATATACTGGAACGGTAAAGCTTCGCAGATATTTCGGAGTGGTGTCGGGAAAAAATCTAACGGAATCATACCACCTCCCAATATCGAAGCAACTGTGAAAACAAGACGCCGCATGCTGCTGTTATTTTGTGTAATTATGGCGCTTAAACCTACCAAATAACTAATTAGGAAATATATTAAAAAAGCGAGAAACACAACTGGTATAAACTTACAAAGTGACTGAAAGTCAAGAAATAAAGGCGGATAAATTAGAGTGAATATGAGGAATTCCGGTATCACTTCAAATATTAATCCGCCGACACGCAGGGTCAAAGCATTAAAAAATTCAAACCGGAATAAAGAAATCGGTCTTAGAAGAACATTTCCAAGTTCACCTGAAAGGATTTGCTCTGACAATCGATGATCCGTATTGTTGGAGATGAGGATTTTTATCATATGGACAATATTGAAATACCAAATGATCTGGGTAAGTGTATATCCTCTTATCATGGCTGTATTGCTATGATCGTAAATTGTATAAAAAATTGCGATATTAAGAAACAGAACCAGGGGGTGAGTGACATATGATATAACAAGGGCCTTTGGGTGTACAATAAACAATTTAATACTGATGAGCAGCGTCTGATAGATCATGCGCATGGCAGCATTCCCCCATCAATCCGTCTGCCTGCCAAGCAGCAGCCCGGTTTCATGTTCGTCCAGTCCGGCCTCGCTAAGCATAGCCGAGAGCAATTCCGGAACATGATGGACACGGATAGAAGACTGGTCCAGATAAGCTTTAAGGACACGCTTCAATCCTTTGTATGGAGCGGGCAAATCCTCACCCTGAGTTAGCAGACAATAGTCCATGAGAAGTGCTCTTCTATATTTCCTCTGCTGAATATGCTCCTTCTCCGATACTAGATTATGCTTGGCATCCACGTAATTCTTGTAATAGCTCGCTCCGCCGATGTGGTATGCTGAGACGCCTTGTCCCCGCCTGGAATCCGGCAGCTTGGCTATGGAGAAGCCGTGGTAGTAGGCGAACAGCTGGAATAATACAAGCGTATCGATAAACCTCACCTCAACGCCCCCATGTACGGCCGCTTCTACAGGATAGGGTTCAGAACCGCTGGAGGTGCTGCATGGCCCATATAAATGATGGAGAAGCTCCTCATGAGTCCGCTCCAGGAGCGCTCTGTGCGGGGAGAGTGCAGCAGCTTCCGTGCTCTGGCTTATCAGATAGGGCCTCGGGGAAATATCCAGCAGACTGCGCAGCGTACTGACTGCTTCATAATGAACGAAGAGCAGGAATGTATTGGCGAACTCCGGCAGCAGTTCTGCCCCCTGCTTGTTCACTATCGTGTTCGCAGGCGAGTATGACCAGGCAGCTGATATAACTATATCGGATCGCTCGGCCCGTTCCGCCAAATCAGCCAGGATACCGGGATTGAATACAAAACTGTCGATGTCGATCCATCCGAAGCTTCTGCGGTTGACACGAAACAGGAAATCCCATATCGTGTGGTCCGTATAGGCTTGCTCAAGGAAGACTGCCGGACGACCTGACTGTGAACGAAGCCAGTCTTTCTCGGCAGGGACAAGCCCCGCTCCAATAAGCACAACATTGACATTCTCAGGGATAAGCTGGAGCGCTTTGCGGACCCACTGCAGAAGGCCGGTGGAGAAGAACATGTAATAGATTCTGTGCTTGTCTGCCAGCGCCTCGTAAAAGGCTTCAAAGGTTCGAAAATCTTCGATTTCTCTCAGGTGCTGGTTAGCGTAAAATGCATCGCGGTCTATGGCCATTCTTACATCCTGCCTCTCTGCTCAAGTTTGCGAATAATCCCGTCTACGATGCCTGTTACAGTAGAGAAATTGGAGAGCAGCAGCTCGTCATCATCATACTCAATTTCATACCGGCTCTCGATATTCACCATCAGCGTAATAATGGCTATAGAGTGAAAGCCGAGCTCCCGAAGATCCTCGTCCTCCCCAAATGCGGTCTGATGGATAACGCCCTGCTTGATCATTTCAGTAATTGTATTCGTTATGGCCGCACGGTTAAGAACCATATCAATCTCTCCGCTTCAATAAGAATAACCGGCTGACTATTCAACTTTGCCTGAAGTGTACGATTGCTCCAGTGCTGATCGGCCCGGTCGCTTGTATAAACTAATCCTAACAGATAGGGATAGAAGATTAATCTGGGAGGATTGTGAACTATTCAGGCTTATATTGCCTTCTGATCGAGGTAATCAAACACAAAAACGGGGATGTCCGTTAGCGTTCAAGCCGATGTCATTGAGGAAATTGTGTTTAGTAGAGAGCTTATAAACCTTTGCTCGCTGGCGATGCTTGTCTCCAGTACAGCACGGATATGATTCAATAATCCTATATCCTTCTTAAGGTTGTACTTCAACACCAGATTTCTAACAATGAGAAAGTCCTGCTTCAAAGCAGCTGCCGAGTCCAGCAGCAGGGAACCGCATGGTATGCCTTGATGCTCCGTCAAATACTTCAGGCGCAGCTCCATTAGCAGCTTGTGCTCGTACAGCAGGTGAAAGCCCCGCCTGTCCAAATTTTTGACAGCTGATGTCCTGTTCATCTCAATCTGTTCAAATAACTTATTTAAGGCTTGAAAGCCGTAGTCGAAGGGCTGCTCCGCCACCAGATCAAATGTTGGCTTTGAGTGCAGATAGTTCGTTAACCCTGCAGCAATTTGTTCAAGATTAATGCTGCTGTCAAACTGCTTCTCCGCCTTCAGATAACGTATATCGGTCCAGTACCTGTATCGGCCTTCAATTTTCCAGTATCCCTGTTCAATCTCCTCTAATGGTATTTCCGCAAATATAAATTGGCCATCCAGCAGATTGTCCGCTGCTAGAGCAGTGCCCTTCACGAGATCATAGCCATAGATAAAAAGCTCATGCACAAAGGACTGCTTCTTGTACGAATCGGACAGGGAGATATAATACCTGTCGACATAAATATAAAGATAGTAACCTGCGTCTATGGCCTCTGTAATAATGCGCTGCATCGATCTCCCCTGTCTGCCTGCTGCCAGCCCCTGAGGCATGTCGTAGAAGGCTATTCCCGGGCAATTCTTAAGCAGCAGATGATGGCAGTCAAAGGCAAATATCCCCCAGTTATGTGCATACCGGATCTGAATGAAGTTATTAAAAACCCACGGCCACAAGTCTTCCGTCATGATCGAGAACAGGCATCCATAAGAAGTATAGGTGCTAATCACCGGCTCCTTCACATGCAGCTTTTTCTTTGACATCTTAGCCCTCCTAACTAATCGTTCCTGTGGGGACAACTTATGAATGCGTTTACCTAATTATATTGGCTTGTACATTCTTAAAACTCTTCTTAGTTTGTACAATCTTACGCGAGAAGCCGCGGGAATTTCACATCCTGAGCTGACCCAATTGATTACACGATACTCTTTGTTCAAAAAAATGTTCCGTATGGCATCTATTCATTATGCAGTAAAATTTTGTGAAGAGGAGAGTCGTACAATGAATAAGAATGTGCTAAGCCGTCCGGTCATTTATACCGTGAGAGTAGGAGACAGCCATTTCACAGGCGCGAGACCTTCGCTGACCTACTGTTTATGGGGGCTTCTGCAGTACACGGAGCTTCAGGGGGTGACACTGGAGGAAGTGAACGGCTGGACGTCGCATGCCTTTTACCTGAATATCTTCGAAGATTCTGTTCATATCGCCGGTCCAACCAGCTTTGCCGGAGAACCCTATATCCGTAAGGCCCTCTCTAATCTTGGCTATGATTTCAAAATGATGGGATTTACGGATACCAGTCAGCAAGCTGCTGATCAAGCTCACCAGATGATCAAATCCTCGGTCGACAAGGGCTTCCCTGTTGTGGCCTGGGACCTGTTTCATCCCGAGTTTGGATTGATATATGGTTATGATGACGAAAGCAGGATGTATAATGCACTGGATAAACGGCAGGAGGATAAGCTTTCCTATGACCAGCTGGGCCGGGGGGAGACGGGGGAAATCTATATTATAGCTGCCGTCCGCCGCAATCATGCAGATAAACAGCATGCCCTGCGGAGCATGCTGGGGACTGCAATCCAGCACGGCTGTACCAGCGGCAGTCTCTCCCATCCCATCGGTCCTGTCTCCCAAGGCTTGGAAGCCTACGGCGCATGGATAACCGCTTTCGAGCAGGGGACGCTTCAGCCCTTATTTAACGCCTACAATACCGCTGTATACGCCGAACTGCGAATGTATGCTTCCCTCTTCCTTCAACAACTCGTAGAGGACCCAGATCTAGTTCAGATGAAGATACTGTTAGAGGAAGCTGCGGGCTGCTACGGCGAGGTATACAGGCATCTCGGCAGGCTTGCAGAGCTTTTTCCTTTCCCGGAAGGCGGGAAGCCGCATCAGCCAGAACAAGCGGCCGAAGCCGTCCGGCTGCTGCATCTGGCCCGGGAAGCCGAATTCGAAGGACTCGGGGTACTTAAGCAGCTGCTGGGCAGGATGAGTCATTCCACATCTTCTGAAGCTGCTAAATGATTTTGAAGGCATATGGGCATAGAAAAGGCTGAGCTGGTGCGTAACCAGTTCAGCCTCTTTTCATACATAGGACAGCCACTGCTGAATAGACTTCTTCAAATCCGAATCTCCCCGGATAATGTCCAAGATATCATGGTTGATACGCTGACGGGCGGCATTCCAGTTCTTATTCAGGTAGAATGCGCTCTTCTGGACCACGGCAAGCTCATCTAGAAACCGTGACCATAACGGGTGGGAGTTCATGCCTGTACGCGCCGCAAGCGACCGGGTTATCGGCAAGTCCCAAGGCTCCTTGAACCGATCCGGACTTTCGAACAGGAAGAGCCGGAGAAATGCCCAAGCCAGCCCGGGGTTGGAGGATTGTCTTGTAACTCCGGCAGCATCCATATAGAGCATGTTAGCCTCCGTTCCGTTAGGAAAGCCGGGCAGCCCCACACAGCCAAACTGTTCCAGCTTTCCCTCATCTCTAATCTGCGCGGCAGACCAGGAGAACTGAAACTTCATCGCGCAGCAGTCCTTCCTTGCATCCGAATCCAACGGGGAGGGGGATACACTTCCCGAGCGATAAAGCGCGATGATATTGTCTAGAGCCTCTATGGTCCTTGGACTGTTCAAATACCCGCGTGCTGTTGTACCATCCGAAGACAGGTAGCTTCCCTTACTGCGCATGACGAAGGGTTCGAAATTCTCGATATCCGGATCCATGTACAGCCCGCATAACCGCTCGCTGCTGCCTGTGCTGCCGGACAGCCGCTGCACAACAGCGGAAAAATCGTTCCATGTCCAGTCCTCGGAAGGATATGCAACTCCCTCGCGGTCGAAGACTGATTTGTCGTACAGAATCAGAGAAGTCGTCACCTCCATCGGGATGGCAGACAGCCGCTCTCCGGATCTTGCCACGCGCAGAACCCCTTCGTAGATATCCTCCTCCAACTGATCTTCGCGCAGAAATCCGTAATGATCGATACAGTATGCGTCCAAAACATGGGCATCGTAGCCTCTAAGATGAACAATGTCCGGCGGGGAGTCTGATTCAAGCTGTTTCATAACCGCAAAATTATCCGCCGCCTGTATGATACTCACGCCAATATGGGGGTTCAGCCTCTCGAAAACCGACTTAGCCTGAAGCCAGTCATGGAGATGACGGTTTGGCGTGACGACCTTCAATGTATAGTCCTGATTAGACTTCATTGTTGTCATTCCTTTCTTCTGTCCACCTTGCGAGCACCGATTCTATGCAGGCCACCGCCTGCTCTTCCAGCTTCAAGGCATTGGTCAAATACTCTACGCACTGCTGCCTGATTTCCCAAGTTAAATCGGGACCGCACTCGCCAAACGGCACCAGCGTACAAAGTCTGTCAAGATCACCGCTTACTTCGGCATAGAGCTCTGCTGCATGTGCCAGAGAATCATAATTTGCAACGGCCTCTGAACGATCCTGCAGGTAACGCGCGGCATGCTTCCTGGAATCGGCATAGACCATGGCCATATGCCCCAATCCGTGCCGGTTCAAAATCAAATGAGGATTATGAAGCTGCTGAATCCATTTCGCATAAGCTGCCAAGCCAGAAGTATAGGAAACATACGGTGTCAGAGGACGATACGAGCAGCCTTCTCTCGCATAGTTAACGGCAAAACGCAGCGACTCAATCAGCCTGTCCTCCTGTGACGCAGCCCACTCCAACCTTCCCGATATGGCGGCCATGAAACGGACAGGGCTGCTGATCAGCTCCAGATAAGTTCTCGTTCCGCCGCCTGCCAGGCTGCAGGTCCGCTTCTTATCGTCATATCCGCAGAGGAGCGACCAGTCATGGAGGACAGGTGCTTCGGTATGGGTATCAAAGAATAAAACCGGATTTCCGGAACGGATAGCTGTACGGATAAAGGGGAGAACCGAGTCTTCTTCTGCTGTAACGACCGGAAACCGCTCGACCGCTGCCTCTACAGGAACAGGGAGGTGACTGATTTGTCCGCTGACAATAGACACCTCGAAGCCTGTATTCCGAAACAGCTTCTTCACTTCTTCGTGCCAGTCAAAGATATAGATGCCATCCGAGAATGTCGTCTGATTAAACACCTTCATCCGGAATGCAAATCCCGACTCCCCCATTAATTGGCATAACGGAACCTTATAGCCGGCAGACAGCAGCATATGCGAAACGTGGTTTACCAGTACTGACTTCGTCTCCTTTTCTCCCATAACCGGAAGACGAAGGGTCCGTCTGGACAACGTCCGGGACGTGACCGAGCCATCTCTAAAGGCGTCGATGCGCCATCCCTTATAATAACGCTCAATCTTCTGCCTCGACCGGTACATATAGGTGTAAACGGTCGGGACCGTCATGTTCAGATCAGCCGCAATCTCTTGTGGCGTACGCTGGTGCAGACAGGAGGCTTCAAACACCTCTCTCTCCTTCTCATTGAGGCATCCCAGATACTTATCCGTGTCGTTCAAAAGCTCCTTATTCAGCAACAGCTGCTCTGGAATGTCACAGCCCTGCAGGGAAAATGCTGACGAACACTGCTCTGCCAGAAATCCAGCCGATTCTGAACCATCACGATCCCCATTGCCCGCATCAGCCCAACTGCTGAACGGCCGCTCTCGTCTATAAGGTCCGCCCCTGCGCATTCTCATACGGACATAATTGCTCAGAATCCTGTACAGCCAAGGGACAAACTGCCCGGATTCCTTCAAGGTATGTATTTGGAGATAGGCTTGTACGAACGCATCCTGCACAATGTCTTCAGCAAGGCTGCGGTCATGCGTCATCCCCTCTGCCCAGCGCACAGCTTGTCTCCTATAGATAAGTGTCAACTCGCCGAATGCCTCCGTATCTCCCCGGCGGGCCTGTTCTACTAATTGATGTTCCGGCAACAACTCAGACATGAACGGCCTCAGCCTCCCCGACCTTACTAGGACCAAAATACTCCGGCAGAATGTTTCCCAATGACTCTCGTAGAATCTAGTTAGTTTCCGTTGCAGATTTCAACTGCATACCATTATAAGGTATTATAACTGCTTATCCAACAATTCCCTTTCACTCTAAAAAAAATCCGAGAGTCTCATGCGCCTTTCTAGTAAAGTACTCTCATATTCCAGCTGAATGGGATGATATCGGGCATTCCTCCGAGTATCTGTACCGTAAACTGGAGCAGGCAGTTTCTGAAGCCGAGCTTCGTTCGATTATCGCAGACAATACAGGCTTTGCTGATTTATCGGAAGAGGAAGTGCTTGCGGTTTTGGAGAGTGGTGACACACGGCGGGAGCTCTACAACAAGCTGGTGTCCCGTCGCCTCTCGGTGGGCTGGACCGGCAGCGGGCATACAGACTCTGATGTCGGGATATGGGCTTATGGTGCGATTGCGCCGCTTGTTACAGGCACGATTGAGAATACCCAAATTGCACGGAGTGCTGTACAAGTACTGGATGTTAATCTTGATGATGCAGCCCGGCATCTGCAATCCAGAGAAATCTACTATCCTGCCGAAGCTGTTGCGGAAGCACTTCAGCTCAACATGAATTTTGCCGATCTTGAAGCCGAGGGCGTTTACCACGATGAGCAGTTCTACCTTCCCCTTGCTGTTTTCCAGGAACATACCGGCAAGCTTTTGGAGTGGGATTCGTTATCCGAGAGGATTGTGATAACAGGGTAAGCAGATGAGCGGTTATTGCCAGAGATTAAATAAAGCTATACCATTCGCCTGCTGAATGAATTAAAATAATGGTTGTCCGACTGATTTACTATGCATGGCGCAGTGTCTGGACTATTCCGCCCGGCTGCGTTAAACAATTTGCTAAATTATCATGGCCTTAAGTCAGGAGAATGCATCATGTTCATCGTAGTTCTATTGGCCGCATTGCTGATCTATGGCGGGATCGTCTATTATATCGGCTGGCGGGGCTACCGCTGGCTTCGTCCCAGATCATCCACCCGGCGTTTCAAGATTCTCTACACTATCGTCGTCATACTTGCCGCAACGTCCTTCATTCTGGGCCGCATGTCGGGCCTTACCATTCTAAATATTATCGGCGCTTATTGGATGGCGCTGTTTTATTTGCTGCTGCTGCTGGTTCCGCTTGCCCATGTTACCGTCATCCTGCTGCGGCTCACCTGGCTGCCAAGGCACGGTACACAGAAGTGGGCAGGTGCAGTGACTCTGATCCTGCTTCTGTCCTTTATGGCATACGGTACTTATAATGCATACAATCCTGTTGTCAGAACGTATGAGATCAAGATGGACAAGGGGACATCTTCACTCGATACCCTGGATATTGCCATGGCGGCGGATACGCATTTTGGCCTGCTGTCCGGCAAAGATCATGCAGAGCGTCTGGTGAAGGAAATCAACGCGCTGAACCCGGACCTTATCCTGCTGCCGGGCGATCTGTTCGACGATGACATTCAGCCATTCCTTAATCAGAATATTGGTGAGACCTTGTCAGGACTTCATGCTCCGTATGGTGTATATGCAACACTTGGCAACCATGATAAGCATGACGGCACCATGCAGGAGCTGATTGGAGCGCTGGAGCAGAGCGGAATCACTGTGTTGTATGATGAGACTCTGAGCATTCAAGGAGAGCTGACGCTTGTCGGACGCAAGGACCGGATTGATCCGGAAAGACTGCCTCTGAACGCGCTTATGGATGGTGTCGACCCTGATAAGCCTGTCATTCTGCTCGATCATCAGCCTTACGAGCTTGATATCGCAGAGCAGGAAGGCATTGATCTCATGGTATCGGGCCATACCCACCGCGGCCAGCTGTTCCCCGGCAGCCTGATTACCGATGCGATCTACGAGAATGACTGGGGTTACCTGCAAAAGGGGCGGATGCACTCAGTCGTGACATCCGGCTTTGGCTTCTGGGGCCCGCCGATCCGGATTGGCACACGCTCTGAAATTGCCCATATTCAAATCCAGTTCGAATAGCAGCGCACTGCGTGTCTATTATAGACGTCAAGTAAAAAGAAAACCCGGATTTGGTAAATGGGGATTGCCCCTTTTCCAACCCGGGTTTTTCGCTGTCTAGTTTAGCTTCGATTCTATTAAACCGCTGCTTTCAGATCGGTCTGTCCATAACGGAGCTACAATACCCTGCGGGCACTGACGTAATGCTTCGACCACCAGCCAGAGTTGATCTCGTTAATAGCGATTCCATCCACGGATGGAGCATTATGAATAAATTTACCGCCGCCCATATAGATGCCGACGTGATTGATGCTGCCGTTATTATTGGTATCGAAAAATACGAGGTCGCCTTTGCGCAGATTCTTCTTGCTTACGGCAAAGCCCTGACGCTTCTGGTCTTTCGTTCCCCATTTCAAATCCACTCCGGCTTTGCCGTAGATAAACTGAGTAAACGAGGAGCAGTCGAAGATGAGACGGTCTGGGTTCCGGGTACCAAAATCGTAGCTGACCCGGCCTCTGTAACTCATGGCAAGCTCTATAATCCGGTCTGCCTTGGATGAGCTGCTGACGGAGGATTTGCCGCCGCTGTAATTCGTATAGTCAGCGTTTGCCGAGACATATCCCGTTCTGCCCTGCTGCGTTCTTACTTTAAGCCAATAGGCATTCACCTTTGATATGACATGTATAGATTCCCCCGTCTTCAGCATTCGTATTCTTTCTCCGCTCAAGCTGGGTTCCGTCCGCATATTTACACCGGAAGTCACTTTAGTTTCATAGGATGTGGCGGCTGATACCGCCGGGGCTTGTCCAAAACCAAAGGCCGTTATACTAATTGCCGCACATAGGCTGGCGGTGATGATTCTCCGTTTTAATGTTCCCGGTTGCAATGTTGTTTACCTCCTAGTGTGTTGTCTTACCAACCCACTATAGCAGTTTTAAAACAGCCTAATATATTCCACGGAGAAAGCAAAGCTTAATGGGACGGGATCTATAGCGCTATATGAGAATATCATGAGAGTTGTCTAATGTATGGAATTGAGTAAACTTTCTAATCCACTTAGTCTACAGAGAATTTGCGATTATGTATCAGCCTGGAAGCAGCACAGCAGGCACAGTAAGATGAACAGACCTCCAGCGACTTTAATAACGCTTAAACATTCCAACGGACTTGGGGGCGGTATACTCAAATCCATACTGCTTGTACAAGCCGTCTGCCGGAACATCTGCAATGAGACTTACATAGGAATCCTTCGGCGCATTGGTATCCAGATAGTTCATTAACTCCGTCATAATCATCTTGCCATATCCCTTTCCCTGATAATCCGGATCAACAGCGATATCTACCACTTGATAAAAGCACCCGCCATCCCCAATAACCCTCCCCATTCCTACCAGCTGTTGATCAGGGTTTCTCAAGGTCATCACAAATATAGAATTCTGCAGGCCAATCTTGGCCCCGGCCAAATCCTTTGGGCTCAAACCGGCTTTGACTCTAAGGACATTGTATTCCTCAGGGTCAGGTGCCCTATGGGATATCTCGATATCGTTCGTCATGCTTCATCCCCCCCCAAATAGTTACATCTAAGTGATCCGAAGACAGATCTTGCCCGGATAATGCTGCTCAAGCGCGGCATGGCATGCCGCGGCGTCCTTAAGCTCAAAGGTATGTGCTATGTGGACGGTTACGCCTGCCCGGATGAAGGAGTCAAGCTGCTGAATGATCTCCGGATCAGGATCGCCGTTATACCCGTTGATAGTCTTGTCCGGCCGGGCCTGAGGCTCCGGGTGTATACCGTTTGGATAAGCTATCCGTCCGCCCTTGCGGACATACTGAACTGCTGCTTCCGCCTGCCCGCCACCGAAAGTCAGCAGTGCGGCATCGAAGCCCTGTGGCGCAAACTGCCTAGCAGCAGCCATCCAGTCTTCTCTCCGCCCGTCTATGGCCGTACCAGTGATAAGCTTCCTGACCACCGCTGTCCCATCCTCGCCCGAGGCCATTGCAAAGACCCGGGCTCCTATACGATCCGCAAGCTGTGCCGCCAGGTGGCCGATACCGCCGCTGGCACCTGCAATCATTATAGATTCTCCTTCTCTAAGCTGTAAAATATCCTGAATACCGCGCAGCGCTGTCAGCCCCACGCCAAGGATTGCACTAGCCTCTCTTAGCGGCATGCCTGCAGGAATGATGGAGACATGCCCCGCATCCACCGCTGCATATTCGGCATAAAATCCTCCCTTGGGATTAAGGAAGCCTGCTGCATATACCTTGTCTCCAATTTGGAAACCAGTAACCTCATCGCCTAGTGCCGCGACCGTACCGGCTCCTTCTGAACCCAGCACATATGGGAATTCAGGCTTAAGCCCGAGCATCTCCGCGTATCCGCCCTTCCGTTCGAATGTATCCCACACGCCGACGCCCGCATACTCCACATTCACTAGAACCTCGCGAGGCCCGATCTCTGGAATGGGGATGCTGCCCAGCTTAAGTTCCTCCGGACCACCAAACCTCTCAATGACAACAGCTCTCATTTCGTTAGGAATGCTCATATCTCCTGCCTCCTCTTTGTCGTGGTCACCGCATTATAACGCAGCAACCCTGACAGCTTATCTGTCAGGGTTGTTGGATTTTGAACGGCAGGGAACGAATCCTCGGCAGATTCTTAGGCGCAAATCATGATCATGTTGCCCTCGATATCCTTCACCATAAAGTAATGATCATATTGAATATCCCGTACAATATCAGCCCCTTTATCTACCAGGAACTGATAAGCCTCCTTAATATTATCGGCCCTCAGCATGAATGTCGGATATTCGCTGAGGTCTGTGTTATTCCGGTTATCGTCCAGCAGGATACCTGTTCCGTTATCCATGTCGAACCAGTAAATCGGACCGCCGTCCACGCGTTCGGGCTTGATCGGCTGGTTAAGCAGGCTGCTGTACCACTCTGTAGCACGCTTTAAGTTCTGGACAGGCACTACTATACTGCGAATATGATTCTTCACCGGGTGATGCGGGCTGGAAGGGACGACGGGCGACGGATTGACCCAATCTGACTGGGTGATCATGAGGACATTCCCCTCGGAATCCTCTACATTAAAATACGACAAGCCCGGGTGCGGCCGCTGAATATCCAGCACAACGGGGATGTCGGACTCCTTCACGAATGCATACGAACGGTTAATATCGTTCGACTTCAACATATATATCGGGTACTTTGCCTGTGGCATGTTCCGGTGGTCATCCAGCATCAGGTTGACATCGTTGTTCATATCAAACACATAGAACGGCGTATTCTCGTCAAATTGGTCCAGGGGCATGTTCAGCAGCTCGGAGTACCATTCAGCTGTCTTGCGCAGATTCTCTACATGAATAATCGAGCTTCCGATGACCGTTATTCCCGAGCGGTTCGAGACGATTGGTTCCATAGAAAATTCCTCCTTGTTTTGTTGATCTACTTATTAGACGGAGGTCTCAGCTATTTTCTATCATCATCTGAAGGAATGTTATTTAAAATTTTCTCCAGCAACCGGATTCCATCTGTTTCCGCTGCCTTTACTTGCTCAAGAAGCTCTATGGTTTGCGCGCCAAGATCAAGCTTGTACCCCCGCATGCCATACGGGAAAGACGGGTAAAGATTCACGTACAGCTTCCGGACCTGCTCGAACCGGTCAATCGCGAGGTCCAGCAGTCCTCCAAGAACAGACCTCGTTCGGAAAGGCTCTTTTGTCGCCAATAGTTTCAGGTAGGCCACCGCATGCTCTCTTGCCTCTGCTAATTGGGCCACTTGATAGGCGTGGGAGACCGGAACCACTTCTCCATTTCGCACTGCTTCAATCCATGTGTCATAAGCTTTCAATCCCTGCACATAGCCCGGCACAGCCGGCTCCTCCCCCAAGGCATGAGCTACGATAGCCTCCAAGGCGTACGCATGGGACGATCCAGACAATTCAATAGGCCGGGTACCTTCTAAACCAATGCAGGCCACGAACAAATCGCTCTCATTGGTCAATCTGCCAAGCGACTCGTACGCAATCTCTCTTGAATGCCCTGATGCATCCCGGCAATAGAAGCGTCTCTGGTCATCGTCGTAGCCATACATTAATCCGAATTCGCCCTGCACCAGATTCCATACCATAGCCGGGACACCATGATCGACCGCCTGGTGAACAATGTGAAGCGAGCGCAGGAGCAGCTCCGGCGTCAAGGAACAGTCCGGCTCTCCAACCCCCAGGGAAGAGCAGCCTAGCAAGCTGGCCGTCCTCTCCATTACAGCCTTCCAATTATAAATCATACTGCTGCTGAATCCGACGTCCTCCGTCACTTGGATTCGAAATGCCTGCCCTGAAATTCCCATCACCTCACTGAGCGAAAGGGAACGGTAGGGCGTATATTGAAGCACCTCGTACATCACACTGCCCAAGGAAACGTACCTCATGCTTGTTCGCGGAAACGCAAGCAGGCTGCTTCCCGGGCAGCCGGATTCTCTTCTTTGCAATGCGTAGCGTTCGGTTTCCTGCGTGTAAATGTGATCCCGAAGCTTTGCCTTTGCTCTGGAGAGTACATTATAAATATTAGGGACGGTTAGTTGGTGACGTTCGGCAATTTCCTGCGGCGACAGATTCCGAAAAAAATGATCATTGAAAATGATTTGGCTTCTTTCACTCAACGAGGAGGAAATCGTTCTCACCGACTCAAGTGTTTCTTGGTCGATATACCGCAGCTCGGGATTGAATGATTCACCCGCAGACAGCTGTTCCGTCAACTCGCTCCCGCAGCTTGCCGAACGGTTTTTGCGTAGATGATCGATCGCCTTATTCATCACGATACTTTTCAGCCAAGGAATGAAACGATCTGTCCGTTCCAAGGTTTCCAGGTACAAATAGGAGCGGATAAAAGCATCCTGAACGATGTCCTCCGCAAGGTAGGTATCCTTCGTAAACCGGTTCGCCCATGAAACCGCCTTCATACGGTGCATGCTTACTAGCTGATTAAAAGCTTCCCGTTCTCCGCTCTGCGCGCGGGCAACCAGTTCCTCGTCGGAGCTTAATTCCTCCATGAATGTTATTCCCGCCTTCATATCCCATATACTTCTATTATAAAGATACTATTTTTGCGGCAGCAATATAAAAGAAGATAAAAACCGGATAAGCCCGCAAACCATCGGTGCCTATTCACATCTGAATCCACTTCCATATCGTTCGCAGCATTAACGATGTCACTCCTGGATTTAGTCATCGGCTATTGTCAACTCCTTAGCATTTGGAATTGACTTATAATCTCCTTAAATAATCGTTTTATGCCTTGAACAGCCCAAAATCAGCGGATGAGGTGGGGAAAACAAAGAATAACACGGGACAGATCAAAGACAACCAGCTGGATGTATTTACATAATTTAGTGCATATGTTATGTTGGCTGTGAAAGCGCTATCACAATTTGAGGACGGCGCTATTCAATCACTCTCTATAGGGAAAGGAAGATGAAATGATGAACATGTTGTTCAAGAAGGCAAGCGCAATGATGCTGGCAATCACTCTGCTGCTCGGATTGATGGCAGCGCCCGCCCGTGCAGACACCGCACTCTTCACAATTGAAAGCGAAGACGCACAGCTCAGCTCCGACCTTCAAGTGGTGACCCAAGTTTACGGGCAGCCGAAGCCCGGATACTCCGGGAGCGGATTTGTCTGGATGCAGAACTCCGGCACCTTAACCTTCGAAGTGACGGTCCCGGAAGCCGGCTTGTATGCCATCTCCATGCGCTATATGCAGGAGCTTAGTCCAGACGGCAGGGTTCAAAACCTAGCTGTTAACGGTGTTACCAAGGGTGCCTATATGCTGCCCTACACGACCGCATGGTCAAATTTCGATTTTGGCTTTCATAAGCTGAAGCAAGGAAGCAACACCATCGAACTGAAGGCCGGTTGGGGATTCGCTTATTTTGACACCTTCACCGTAGATTATGCGGATCTTGATCCACTCGATGTACAGCCTGTCCTTACCGATCCTCAGGCTACACCGGAAACGCAGGCTTTAATGAATTACTTAACCGATGTTTACGGCAATCATATCATCTCAGGCCAGCAGGAGATTTACGGTGGCGGGAATGACGGCAATCACGAGCTGGAGTTCGAATGGATTTATAATCTAACCGGTAAATATCCGGCAATCCGCGGCTTCGATTTGATGAACTATAATCCGCTGTACGGATGGGAAGACGGGACAACCGAGCGGATGATCGATTGGGTCAATAACCGGGGCGGGATCGCGACAGCCAGCTGGCATATCAATGTACCCCGGGACTTCAATGCCTATGAGCTTGGGGAATTTGTAGATTGGAAGGAAGCCACCTACAAGCCGACGGAGACCAATTTTAATACAGCCAATGCGGTGGTTCCCGGCACGAAAGAACATCAATACGTGATGATGACCATTGAAGATTTGGCGGAACAGCTTCTGATTCTGCAAGAAAATGGCGTACCGGTTATTTTCCGTCCTTATCATGAGGCGGAGGGCAATGGCGGGTTGAATGGTGAAGGCGCGTGGTTCTGGTGGGCTTCGGCTGGCGCTGACGTTTACAAGAAGCTGTGGGACCAGCTCTATACCGAGCTTACGGAGACGTATGGCTTGCACAACTTGATCTGGACCTACAACAGCTACGTTTACAGCACTTCTCCGGCATGGTATCCCGGCGACGATCAGGTGGATATTGTCGGCTATGACAAATACAATACGATCTACAACCGCCATGACGGTTTGTCCGGCGTTCCCAATGAGGATGCCATTTCCTCGATCTTCTATCAGCTTGTTGATTTAACGGACGGTGCGAAAATGGTGGCCATGACGGAGAACGACACCGTGCCAAGCCTGCAAAATCTATTAGAGGAAAAAGCGGGATGGCTCTACTTCTGCCCTTGGTATGGCGAGCATCTCATGAGTCCCGCCTTTAATTATCCGGAAACCCTGACAACGCTGTATCAAAGTGACTATGTCATCACATTGGATGAGCTGCCTGATTTAAAGGCTGATAATCCAACTACCCCAAGCGCATCCATCACACCTGCAAACATCGAATTTGACAAATACTCCCCTAATCAAAGCGACCAAGCCATAACTGTAAATTTGAACGGCAATACATTAACCGCCCTCCGCGCTGGCGCCAATGCACTCACTGTAAATCAGGACTATACCTTGAGCGGAAGTGAGCTGCTGCTGACAAAATCATTCCTTGCCCAGCTGCCGGTTGGCGAGCATTCCATTGTTTTGGATTTTAATCAAGGAAAAGATCCCGTATTAAAGGTCACCATTGTCGATTCCACACCGGGAGCAGCGATTTCACCCGTGAATGCGGCATTTGATAAAGCGGCGAATCTGCAGCAGGATATCTCCGTATCCCTGACCTTAAACGAACAACAGCTTACAAGCATTACGAATGGAAATTATACACTTGAGCCGGGCAAGGATTATACCGCATCAAGTACTGCTGTCGTTCTGGGCAAATCCTACCTTGCCACGCTGCCGGTGGGTCAGAGCACGGTTACCTTTCATTTTAACGGAGGAAATAACGCTGTTCTTACCCTAAATGTTACGGACAGCAGTGCTCCAGTGCCCGCGGGAGACTTGACGATCCAGGCTTTTAACGGCAATACAAGTGCCTCCACCAACGGAATATCGCCCAAGTTCAAAGTAATCAACACCGGTGATTCGGCCATTCAGCTTCGAGATGTCAAGCTTCGGTATTACTATACGATTGACGGGGAGCAAGCACAGAGCTTCTGGATCGACTGGGCCAGTATCGGAAACGCGAATGTAACGAGCAATTTTGTTAAACTGGAAGCTCCGGTTAATGGAGCCGACTATGTTCTGGAAATTGGCTTCACAAGTTCGGCTGGAACGCTCGATCCGGGCCAGAGCGCAGAAATCCAAGCCCGCTTCTCCAAAAGCGACTGGTCCAACTACAACCAGGCTGACGATTATTCGTTCAACGCATCCAGCAAACAATTCGCAGACAACGAACAGGTTACCGGATATATGAACGGTCAGCTTGTATGGGGGATTGAGCCGTAAGGAATATGGGTTGGATCGGGGGTTATCCCCTGCTCCAGCCCTTTATTGTTGGGCTAAGTGTTAGGATAGCAGCTTGGCGTAGTCCTTACTCTTACGAAGAGAGCGGCTGGCTGCCGCTCTCTTGTACTGAGAAACGTTCGAGATAAAGTGCTGCTATCGTTACTTCGAACGCTTCTGTATACCGCTTAATCCTTGATCGTCCGGATGGTTAGATCTCGACAGTTTATGCTTGGGATTGTTTTTATCAGGTCTTGTTTTCGTGCTCATGTGTATCGTTCACCTCCTGTCTTACTACGTAACAAGTATTTCTCCAAACCGGTGCCCTTATGAATGTAAAGGATGCTGTTTGTGGCGGAAGCTTTGAAGGATCAATACCGTTTTTAATATTCCGACCGCCAGCAATATGACGGGTATAACGAACATGAAATGGCCAATGCCGACTAAGAAGACAAAAATAACGGACCACGGGACTAACAGTTTCGGGACGGTCAGCAGAACGACTAGCGGGATTACAACATTCAACAGCAGGATCTCCGATCCGCTAATGACAAGCTTCACTCCCGTTGGTTTAAACTTGGATTTCCATGTTAGGAGTGTGTAGACAGAACGAGCTGTATAGGCCAACACGATCAATGCAATGAATCCGATGATCAGATACGTTTTATGAGGATCGGCTATGTTTACCTGGGGTTCGCTGCCTTGTATAATGCTGCTGACCCCTTCCATCAATTGATCATATGAATCAATGTGAAAGAAGTCTATTGAATTGATAAGCAGGACAATCCCATAATCGCCTTCCAGAATTACCTTCGAATAGGTATTCTCAGTCGAACCGTCGTGATAGATCCTGTTCTTGTTGACTGTCCATCCCATGGCGTAAAACTGGCTGCCCCACATGGCGGCGGCCGGACGGTGCATGAGCTCCGCGCTTTGCTCGGAAACGATGGAAATGCTGCCATAACGCCCCTTGTTCAATTGGGCTATTAAGTAGTTGGTCATATCCTCCGCACTGGAAATCAAATAACCGGATGGTACGGTACCCTGATGACCACTCTGCCGGGTAGGAAGCATGAAGCCAAAGACTGGCTGATAACCTGCTGCCAAGCGGCTGGTCACATCATCAGGGGAACCGTGGCTATGCTTCATATGGAGCGGGATAAATATATGCTTGTTTATATACTCTGCATAGCTCATGCCGGATGCTGCCTCGATTATCCCGCCGAGAATATCATAATTTAAATTCGAATATTGAAATACCGACCCTACAGGTTCAGTTAACTCTGTCCGGCTGAGACTCCGCAAGTGCTGCTCGATCGGTCTGTCTCCTTCGGCCAGCGACTTTTGCCCGTCATACGTAGAGAGCCCGCTGGTCTGATGCAGAAGGTGTTTAACTAATAATTGTGCGGATGCGGCTTCATCTGCCAACCGAAACCACGGCAAGTACTGTTGTACAGGTGCTTCCAGATCAATCTTTCCCTGATCCACCAGCTGCATAATGGCCAGTGCGGTAAAGGATTTACTGACGGAACCGATCACAAAGGAGGTCTGCGGCGTCACCGGTTTGTTATCTGGGCCTGCATAGCCATATCCTTGCTGGTAAATCAGCTGATCGCCTTTAACGATCCCCAGGGCGGCGCCCGGAATATCAAGACGCTGCATAGCGGTGACGATAAAATCATCGATTTTGCCAGTGTCGATGTCTGAATGATCTGCACTTGCTTTCACAGGAGCGCTTATACCTATCATTATGGCCATACAAGCTACAAACAGTTTCATCCCAGTTGTAAATCGTTTGATAGACGTGTTCATAGTTACCCTCGCTAAACTTAGATTCTGTTAAGCGTTACTGGTCTTCTCCAGCCCCGCATAGGGTCAGTATAGCTGTCCAAAATGACTCCTCGGTGACAGGAGCGGTGACAGTTTAGTCACTTGGCTATGCAATCCTAGAGCGGTGCGCTATTACCCCATGGCGACTGGGCTATCATAATGCGCTTGTTTGAGTTCCTGTTGCTAACCTCGAATACAATCATCATTATCTTGTTATTCTTCCAAGCCCCGCGTTACCGGCTAGCTGCTAATCTCAGCAGTTGTGCAGGCCTGCTCGTACTGGCAGTCCATAGTATTGTCGAAGGGCTCCGATGGCAGATGTCTTTATCTTATGTTATGACTGTGCTGTTCTGCGGCTTAGCTCTATACCGCTTCAAGCGAATGAGCTCCGTTAGCAGGAAACCACGTATTGCTCGTATCGCAATGATCATTATGGGATTACTGGCCAACATGTTCACGGCCCTTCTCGCCTATGCGCTGCCCATTCCTGAACTTCCTGCCCCTACTGGGAGCTATCCTGTTGGCACACTCACCTTCCAATGGACGGACATGGGCAGGAAGGATCACTATGCAGCCGATCCCGGGGAGAATCGGGAACTGCTCGTTCAAGTCTGGTATCCCGCCGAGCAGCAAGACAAGCGTGAGTCATCCTCTCTGATGACAGCAGATGAACGGCAGATTTTCGCCCAGCAGTTGGGCATTCCGGCGCTGCTGCTCGATTATTTCAAATACGTGCCGAGCCATGCCGTAGTGAATGCGGAAGTCTCCAATACCCGCCAGCAATATCCGCTTATCCTCTTTAGTCATGGTTATAGCTCATCGCGTCTGTTCCATACTACCCAGGCCGTCGAACTGGCCAGCCATGGCTTTATCGTTGCTTCCATTGATCACACGTACGGCACATCCGGAACCATCTTCCCTGACGGCAGCATAAAGCCCTTTCGATTGTCAGATGACCAATTCGAGAGTTCGGAAGCCTATAGGGATCGTGTGGGCCAGGTCTGGTCGGACGATATCTCCTTCGTTATCGATCAACTTGAGCGTTTAAAAGGCAGACAAACGGCAAGCCAATTAGCAGGCAGATTAGATATGGATAGGATTGGCGTAATCGGCCATTCTTTCGGCGGCGCCGCTTCCTATGATGCCATTTTCGATCCGCGAGTCACAGCGGGCATTAATATGGATGGCACTCTTTTTGGATTTAAGGATCAGTCAGCTTCTGCGAAACCTTTCTTATTCCTGTACTCGGAAGCTGCCCAAGAGGCCATTGACTTAATTCTTAGAACGTCTGCATTCACAGACGCCCAGTTTGAAGAGATCGGAATAACGAAAGAGGAGTTCGAAACGGAGGCGAATTATACATTACTAGAGATGAAACATATCCAGAGCCTGTTGAACAACAAAGGCGAAGCCTTCTACATTGCAGGGACGGGACATCTGAACTACACCGATATTCAGTTTGTCTCTCCCCTTCTAAAGTATATTAGTCTTACACTTACGGGCAAGCTCAGTCCCGAGCGCACAGCTAGGATCGTTAATGAGTCAATTGTTCACTTCTTTAAGAAAAATCTTATGGAAGAGATAGATAGCAATGCTGATACAATGGACCGGATACCCGAGCTTCATGACATGACTGATTTGTTCGATAACGATTAGTACACGTGTTACCAACCAATCAATTATCTCGTTCTTGCCATAATCAGGTGTCATTTTAAATTCTAAAAGCCGTTCCGATCAAATCGGAACGGCTTCTTTCGAATGCTTCTATTCGTTGATGAAACTTAGATTCTGCAGCATACGGTGGAGCACGACGACGCATTGTGCACGTGTCGCTGGGGATTTCGGCGCGAAGAAACTCTTCGAGGCGCCTTCCATCACCTTCGCTTGAAGCAGTCTGCCGATCGAAGGCATCGCCCAGTCGGATATAGCATCGACATCCTCGAACGACGCTGCGGAGGCAGTTGTTGCTCCGGTCTGCTCCGCGGCAGCAAAGACGATCGCCCGGTCGATCATCGCCGCCATCTGCTCGCGCGTAATCGCTTCGTCCGGACGGAACGTCCTATCCTTGTATCCGGCGACGAGGCCCGCATCGGCCGCCGCTCCCACCGCGCCGGCAAACCAGGCGTTCGGCAATACGTCGGCGAAGCTTGCCGTGCCGGACGTCTCGGTGATGCCTAGCGACCGCGTCAGCAGCGCCGCGAATTCGGCGCGAGTGACCCGACCCTCCGGATCAAACTTCTGATCTGACTTGCCGTCCACGATCAGCTTGCTCGCGAGGCGCTCGATGTCTCGCTGCGCCCAATGCCCTTGGACGTCGGAGAATGACCTCTTCGAGCGAACTACGGCGTAAAGGCTGTTATGCTTCGAATAAAACGCTGCCTCGGGAACCCCTTTTGCTGCGGTTCGGAACACCGAAGGCATGGATTGCGGCGATGTTTCGCCGTCCAGGCGTACGACGGTCGCCATGTCTGGATCGGGCTCGTCGCTGAGTGCGATCGTGCGTACCGTGTAAGCTCCGCCCGGCTCCTTCAATTCCTTCTCATCGAGGTAAATCGCAAAATCAACGGGTTCGGCAAGCAACTCTAGTCCTAGCTTCGCCAGGTCGTCCTTCACGGCGCTTGTGCCGGCTTCCGAAGACATCGCGATCGCGATCGTGACGACGCTATTCTCCGGCAACACTGGCCAGTAGCTAAGCGGAAGCAGGTAGCCGGCGCCGTTTATCTTAAGCTCCAGCGCGGCTTCGGGCCGGCTCTGTCGCACTTGCTGAAGCGCGGCCGCCGGAAGATCGAGTTTCACGATCAAATCTTCGTTGTCGAACGTGATAATCGCGAGATCGCGGGTCTTGAACAGGGTGTCGATCACCGTGGCGTCCGCGATCAAACGCAGGACGCTGCGGCCGTCGGGAGCCGTTTCTTTCTTAAAGGTAAATTCGAGCTTCCCTCCGTTCCAATCGATCCAAAGCTTATCGGACGCTGGCCATACCGCTGTCGTCGGGCCAGCAGCACCGTCTTCCGAATCGGAGGCCGTCAGTCTGAGTGCGCCGACATCGGCGGTCATTCCCGCGACGACGGCGACCGCGACCTCCTTCGCAGCGTAGCCGGCTGCTTCAACGCGAAGCGTCCTAGAGCCCTGCGGGATGTTTGCGAGCACGAAGCCTCCCTCTGCGTCGGTCATTATCTGCGCAGCTCCGATGGAGACGGCCGCTCCGACGATAGGCGCGCCGCCCGTGCCGTATACCGCACCCGTCACGGTGCCGACGTTCGGCGGCGGCGCCAAAACGGTAACGTTCACGCTGTCCGTGAACGAGCCGTCCACCGTCGTGACGGTGACGACGGCGATGCCCGGAGCGACGGCGGTGACCTCGCCCGCGGCGCTCACCGTCGCAACGGTGGTCCGATTCGAGCTCCAGCTGACGGCAGGGTGGGAGGCGCCGGCCGGCTGAACCGTCGCGGTCAGCTGCCGCTTCGCGTCGCCTATGGTCATCGAGAAGTCGTTGTCATCGATGTGGACGCCGTTCACGGCGATCGGCGAAAGCTCCAGGGCGATCGTGCCGACAGCGACCGAATCGCCCGCTACAATGGTGACCGCGACGTCCTTCGTGACGTAGCCGGCCGCCTCGACGTGCAGCATTCGGGCACCCTGCGCGACGTTCGCGAACGCGAAGCCGCCCTCTGCGTCGGTGCTCGTCTGCACGGCCCCGATTGAGACGGTTGCTCCGACGATAGGCGCGCCGCCTGCGCCATATACCGAGCCCGTTACCGACCCGACGGACAATTGGATGTGGCTCGCTTCCAGCAACACACTCCCCCAAGCCCGAATGCCCGTGATGTCGGCTTCGTAGAGGGTTAGATAACTCCCGACGCTCGCAGCTGAAATATCGTCGCCCGGCGCGTATTCGATCGCCTCCGAAGGGAGCGCGTCGCCGACCAGCGGCCGGGCGACGGCCGCATCGGTTAGCGTGTAGTAGAAGGCATTCCCTGGCGAGCCAAGCGTCGCGGAAACCTTCATCGTGCCGTATGCGGCCCCCGGTTCGATCGTGAAGCCTGCCGGCTCCGGCGCGTACGCTTCGACGATAAGCTCAAACGTCTTCTGGGCGGAGAGGCCCCCCGCGTCGACGGCCGTCACGACAACATTGAACGAGCCGGTTTGCTTCGGCGTTCCCTCAAGCTTGCCGGAATCGTCCAGCGTTAAACCGTTCGGCAATCCGGTCACACTCCAGTCGAGTGCAACGTCCGCGCCGGCGAATGCCCCAAGTGTAAACAAATAAGGCTCGTCTTTAATTGCAGAGGGCAGCGTTTCCGTGACGATCTCATGCCGTAAATACGGATACCCGTCATTCACGTTCGAGTGGATCGCCCACGTACTTGTAAAATCCCAGCCGGTATAAGTTGAAGCATCCATCATCGAAGCGCTATTCCGTCCGGTCGCCCCGCTTGCCCCCCCTTCCGACGAGCCGCTCGTATCCTGATCATAGTAGGAGTTCGAGACGGCGTCCGTGTAATTGGCAAAGCCGATGAAGCCGTTCACCAGCTTCCCCGGGTCTAGCTCCGGCGTTACGTTCGGAACGTCGCCGGTCGAATAAGCGCGCTCGATCGTGCCGTGGATCAGGAAACCCGCGAATCCGCCAGCATAGAGATAAGGCGTCGAAGACCCGTTGGACACCGCGCCTCGCGCATAGGCATCCTGGACCTGTCCCGCCCCTTTGCTGGCGACTAAACCCGCGGCGTATTGATTGGCCACCGAACCGGTAAAGACGGATGCCGTCGAGAAAGAGCGGGAAATGCTCGCATTGTTCGACGCGCCGACGAGACCCCCGGCTGCCGAAACGCTCCCCTCTGGCGGCTTCCCTCGTACGATCCCCGTCGAGAATGAGCGATCGATATTGCCGCCGCTCTGAATGCCGGCCAATCCGCCAGCGTAAATACCGGCGTAGATGTCGACGGACACGCCGACGTTCTTCACGATGCCTGTCGTTTCGCCGAAAAATCCGGCATATATGTAGTTGTCTCCGGCGTTGTCGGCGATCGAGATGCCGGTAATGCGATGCCCGCCGCCGTCGAACGTGCCGCTAAACGGCGCGGCGCCGTTTCCGCCGAACGGTTTCCAATTGTCGACCCCGGTAAGGGCTATGTTATTCATTAATCGAATGCTGCTGCTTACATAGTCGGCTTGATGCTTGTCAATGTACAGGAGCTGTTCGGCGGTAGACACCTCTACCCAGCCGCCGACGACGGGCGGCAGCGCGTCGTCGGCCGCGAGTACCTGGGGAGCGAGCCAGACTGGCGGCAGCGCGAGAGACAAGACGAGCAGCCAAGCGAACGGGAGATAATAACGTTTCATTCGGATCGGGCCTCCATTATCGTGCAAACAATTTATACAACTGCTAAATAGTATACAATAGATCATAGATTCCAAATATTTCGTTTTTGTTTCAACCATTATCGCCTCCCGAAATCGCTTATCCATGACGTGGCGAACGACGCGCTCGCCGTCGACTCCATTCTCCGGAGGAAATCGGCGGCATCCTGATGCTGCAGTGGTATATCATGATGACCGACGGTTGGCGGGGCATCATGGTGTCGAGCGACCAGCAGCTGGTATTCGGCTTTCAAAACTTGGGGAACGTCGGCGAGATAACGAAGCGATTAATAGTTGGAGGAAAGCATGAAAAGATCATGGGTGATATTTATTCAGTTAAATGTAGTATTTTTCCTTATCGCTGCCTTCTTATTGTATGAAGGTACAAAAGAATACATCATTGATGTAGTGGCAACCCTATATGTCCTTATTCCAATTAAAATTAGATCTACACTTGCCTTATTACCGGTCTCATAATTGCCTGGAGAGAACGCAAATTTGGATTAATGATATCATTTCCGCTTATCTATTTAACCCTGGATTACTTCGTTTCAATAGTAGTCAGAAATTGACTGCTTTTCTATATGGATCTTTGGTTTACACAGACTAAAAGGGAGCCCTCGGGCTCCCTTTTAGTTACTCAGCGGCACTTGCCGTTCCAAGCCGGGTAAGGAATTAGAAGAAAATATCAATTGCCTCTAGCACATCTTGCTCCTGTTCGGATTGCCCGTTCAGGGAAATATCCTTCAACAGCACCGAAGGCTGTTCACAAATTTGGGTGATGATCACGAGCAGGTCCTGAGCGAAATTGTCGATCAGATTGCGCGTAAACAACTTGGTGGCATATTCAAACTGCCCGTTCATCCCCTCATCCAGTAATGAAATGATCAAGGTAAGATCAAATGGGGAAACCGTATGCGTTTCCGGATACGATTCGATCTTGATATCCCCGAAGCTTTGAACATTATCTTCCTTGGTTTCCAGAGCAAACATGACATCGAATACAGGATTGCGGCTTTGATCCCGCGGCGCCTGCAGCTTTTTCACAAGCTCCTCGAACGGATAATCCTGGTGGTCGTAGGCCCCCAGCATCGTTTCTTTGACTTCGTTCAAGTAAGCGAGGAATGTCTTCTCCCCGGACGGATAATGGCGAATCGCCAACGTGTTGACAAACATTCCGATGAGCGGCTCCAGGTCAGCATGTGTGCGGCCCGAAACCGGCGTGCCTACAATGAAGTCTTCTTGTCCCGAGTACTTGCTGAGCAGGATCGAATAAGCCGCCATTAACACCATATAAAGGGTGGCGCCGTTCTCATCGGCGATGCGCTGCAAGCTGTCGGCCATCTGCTTGTCGATGCTGAAGGGCAGCACATCTCCCTCAAAGCTGCGAGCGGCAGGTCTGACAAAATCCGTAGGCAGTTCAAGCGTCGGCAGCTCACCTTCCAGCACGTCCAGCCAGTAGGCTTCCTGACGCTTCAGCCGCTCTTGTACAGGTTCGGACTGCTGCCAAGCGGCGAATTCCTTGTATTGAATCCGAAGCGGTTCCAGAGTCTCACCGTTATACAGGCGCAGCAGCTCTTCGACGAAGATGCCCATCGACATGCCATCCGTGACGATATGATGAATGTCCAGCATGAGCAGATGCCGTTCCGTCTCCCATTCGACTAAGCCCACACGCAGCAGCGGCGGCCGCTCCAAATCAAAGACGCGCACAAAGCCGTCTACGATGCTCTTCGTTTCACTTTCCGACGCTTTCGTATACTCGACGGCAAACTTTAAATCCGGATAAATCCGTTGTACCGGTTCGCCGTCGACCAGTTCGAAGCCGGTACGCAAAATTTCGTGACGAGCTATCAATCCTTGGAGCGCCGCCTCGAATTGATTCCGTTCCAAGCGCCCGACGAGAACAGTCATGCCGGACATGTTATAGCCAAGCTCGGCGCCTTCCATCTGCTGCTGGATGTACAGCCGTTTTTGCACGGAGGAAAGCGGATAGTAATCCCGCTTATCCAAAACAGGAATGGATAGGTGTTCTTGCCGCTCCAATTGGCTGATCGCTTCGGCCATCGCTTCGATGGTCGAGTGCCGGAACACATCGCGCAGCGGCAAGTCCACGCTCAGCTCCTTGTGCACCTTGCTGACCAGCATCGTCGCCCGCAGGGAGTGCCCGCCGAGATCGAAGAAGTTGTCCGTCACGCCAATCGTGACCGGCCCAAGCACGTCCTGCCAAATGGCGGCCAGCTTCGCCTCCAGTTCGGTGCGCGGCGCTACGTATTCGCGGCCTCCGCCTGCTCCCCCTTCCGGCGCCGGCAGCGCCTTCCGGTCGATCTTACCGTTCGGCGTCAGAGGCAAGCGCTCCAGCTCCACGAAGTACGACGGGATCATGTACCCCGGCAGCTCGCTGGCAATCGCCCGTTTCAGGTCTGCCGCTGTCAGCTCGCCTTCCGTTGTATAGTACGCGCACAGCGCCTTCTGCCCGTTCGCGTCACTTCGAACCAG
>NZ_JAKGAO010000013.1 GCF_021532315.1 Paenibacillus tarimensis | reverse complement strand
AAGGCGGTCTACAAGGGTAAAATCTCCCTGCGGGACATTGCCCGACAAGCGGCAGGATCGGAGCTGCAGCCGTTCAACTACCTGATCCGGAACACGAATCATGTCTGGAAGGGAAAGCCATCTGACAAAGAGGTGAAGCAGTACGGCAAGGAGCTTGGCAACGTGCTGCAGATGGTGGCAGGCAGCGGCGGAGCGCTGAAGATCATGAGCAAGGTCATCCCGGGCCTGCAGAAGCTTGCAGCCAAGCTGCCGAAGAAGAAGGTCCGTCAGGAGCCGAAGAAGACGCCTCGCCAGGAACCGAGGAAGACGCAGAATAAGAATTCCGTTACGTGCAACTGCTTCACAGCCGGGACGAAGGTTCTCGGGCTGATAAATTCGCTCCATCCAAACCGGTGGATATTGTATTTTATCATTAATTTTCAGTATACTTATCTACACACTTGGAACCAGATATAATGGGTACGTAAGGCTAGGACGAACTGCGTTGACGGTATGACTATAGAGGGGGATATTAGTGAAACAAATTAAAATTTTCTCTGGAACTTCGAATCGTATACTGACCAATCAAATCTGCCAGTTTCTTAACATGGAGCCTGGCCAAGTCGATATATCCCGGTTTAAGAGCGGTGAGATTTATGTGAGATATCAGGAGCCGCTTCGCACGTGTGATATTTTTATTGTTCATTCCCTGTCCCATCCGATCAATGAAAATATTGTTGAGCTGCTGGTCATGATTGATGCAGCAAAACGCGCTTCAGCGCAAACCATTAACCTTATTATCCCTTACTTCGGGTATGCGAGACACGCAAGGAAAAAGGCGCCTCGTGAGCCCATTACAGCAAAAATGATAGCGGATATCCTTACAAAAGTAGGGGCTGACCGCGTCATCACGGTCGATCTGAACTCCGATGCGATTCAGGGCTTCTTCAAAATTCCTGTCGACCACCTTACTGTACTTGATCTCATGACACAGAAGCTGAAAAGCCTTAACATTCCAAACCCTGTCGTGGTCTCACCCGATGCAGCACGGGCAAAAATGACCGAAATCCTGGCGAGCCGGTTAGACGTGCCTTTTGCTATTATGATCAACAACAAACGTCAGGGATCAACGAGTCAAGTCCAGGTCATTGGCGAAGTAGAGGGCCGAACGCCAATTATTGTGGATGACATTATTGATACCGGCCGAACTGTTCTTGACGTAGTAGACGAGCTGACTGCAAGAGGCGCAAACAAAGCATATGTTATCGCCTCCCACGGACTGTTATCAGACGACTGTGCAACCAAGCTAACGAACAGTCCCAATATTGAACGCGTCATTATTTCCGATACGATTCAGCACGATTTAGAGGGCTACCCCAAGTTCTCCATACTCGGCATGGCTGAGATTTTCGGTACGGCCGTTCAGATTATTGCCGAGGGAGGATCCATTGACAAGTTAGTGAACCGCAAGAAGTGATGGAACTATCCCTACCTTGATACGGCTTTGGGCGGGTTATAAGGTAGTGCTGCATCAAGATCGGCCGCTACGTGGCTATTGAGTCTAAGACACCCAAGTGTAACGAACCTAAGGAGCACGATGCGGCTAACGAATCTGACCAACTCTAGTTCGTGCAAATTTGCAGCCTTCCCAAGCGTAACGAAAATCAGCCACCTTAAGGGTGAGTTTTCGTTAGAATTAATTGATTTTTGGAAAAATAACGCTGCTCAGATTCGTTACAGGTTGGAAATGGTCATTTTCCGGCTAATAAGGTGTGTCAGATTCATTAAAAATTGCCCGGGCTGCCTAGAGAGTGACCAGAGCTGACTAGAGCAAGACCCTCGTTGCTGTAGGAAGCATGTGGGTACGACTGTGACAGATTCGTTAGCGCATGACCCTGGCTGCTTCTGGGAGCATGTAAGTCCGATACCGCTGCTGGCCGCTCGTGACAACTAGCCGCTGACTGCTGACTAAGCGGCGAAGAATTAGTCTCGTATACTGTTCGGTGAGCCGCAGATGAGCTGCAAGCTCTCCTGGCGTAAAAGGGCGAAGCAGCCGACGGGCCCAGCGCAGCGTTTCAGCCTCAGACCAGTCCAGCCTGGGCGGTATAGCGGAGGAGAGGAATTTTCCAACAAACGATAGCGTAAGCTGCTGGCAGACCCCTGCGTCCTCACGAATGGATAAGTAGGCAATCGGGAGGAAAAGCCAGTCATCCAGGACGAGCAATGATTGCTTCATGCACAAATCCTTGAACCGGCTGGCCTCAATATCCCGGGCATGGCTGCGATAATCTTGAATCTCTATACATCCCTTCACATGGCCTGGCATATATGCTAGATCCAGGTACCGATAACCGTTGTTGAAATCCCGCACCTCGTATTCCGGATACAGATGATCCAGACTGCCGATGGCAGGGTACCAAATCAAGCGCAAGTAATCCATCGTTCCCCGGCTCAGTCCTCTCTGGAGAAACTCCCGTCTTCGCGGGCTGCTCTCCCCGGCTATCTGCAGAGCCATCCAATGTTCATAAACCGTATCAAAGCTGCTCATGCTCATCTGCTTATGCCACACTCCCTTCGATTGAGTAAACACTATAATCCGCTTAGAAAAATAAAAAACCGCTCCGACACGCCGAATGCCCAAGTGGCAGGCTGCGTATCAAAGCGGGTTGTGCTTCAAACCGGTTGATATTAATTTCTTCAATAGTACCTAATTTGAACCCTATCATCAAGCCTATATTAATCTATGCACCCTTGATCTATAGTGATGCGGACAAGCCAACCGCTTCCTCATGCCGCTTACCACCGGTACTGCCCGCATACCTTGCCTTTGGCGGAAGCTTCGGCCTTGAGAGTCAGATCACTCATACTGTCTTTGACAATATCCGGTAAGCTCTTATTGAGATCTTTCCAATCGCCGCCGGCGTTCGAGTTGCCCGGGTCGGTGAGATCGATTGTTACAGGTCCAATTCCTAGTTCTGCGATACCGCCCGCACTCACACAGTCCGTATCGAAGTTGCGTTCTATCTTTCCGCCGATCTTGCCGGACACCGGACCGACTCCGCCTTTGACCGAAGCTTCAACCGAAGCAGAGTTGGGAGCGAGGTCTCCCGCCGGGCTGACCTCCAGCCCGCCTCCCATACCGAAGCCCAGCTCGCCGCATACCGACATGCCTTCTTCCGTAAAGCATGCCTGGGCACCGCCGCCAGCACCCGCGTAAGCACTGCCTCCGACGCAGAACATGCCGCAAGGGTCGCGCAATTGTACCGGGTTGTTATTGACGTAGACGTACAGATTGGCCTGGTTGCTGTCGAAGAGAATCGGGTCGCGAGCCGTCCATCTGCCGGAGGCAGGATCGTAGTCACGGCTGCCGAAGCGGACCAGCTTCGTCGCTTCATCCGTCAAGCCGCCGGCGAATCCAAGTGCCAGCCCAAATGCCGGATTAGAGTCAGACAGCAGTACGCCGAAGCTGTCATAACGCAGCTCCTTCACCGTATCGCCTTCCTTATTAAATATAACCATCGGTGTCCCTACCGCGTCAGTAATGACCACATACCGCTCGCCTCCGCGGTCGAAGGCGGCAAGGAACCCGTCTTCGTTATAGTAGTACACCGTTATCACACCCTGCGGATCAACCGAAGCGGTCAACTGAAGCGCAGCATGCGGGTTGCCGTACAAATACGTGGTCGTTCCCTGACTGTCAATTCGGGATGTCCTTCTGCCGGCTGCGTCATACGTATACTGGATCATATCACCGTCTACTGCCGCTTCAAGCAGCTCCCCATGGATGCCATATTGGAAGCGGTCTGTACCCCTTTGGGTCAAGTATCCGTCTTCGTTATACTGGTAGGCGTCCGACCCTACTTGCATCAACTGATCGTACGGCCCGTAGACGGCCGTTTCCTCAGGCGATCCGCTCACCTGCCGGCTGACCCGGTTGCGGTTCTGATCGTACGTGTACGATTCCGTGAATGTTTCTCCCGACGGGCTTACCCGGATGGCATGGATGAGCTGTCCGTTGGCATCGTATTCGTAGGTATAGGTCTCCGTTCCGTCAGGGGTTTCGACTGTTTTCCCCGTCATCCATCCCCGGAGATCGTACTGGTACTTAACGGAATACAGGTTCGGTATAATTTCGCCGCAGTATTCATCATCCGGGAGGCTGTACACCGTGAATTCTCCGCTCTCCGGATATACGCAGCCGCCTTCCTTGGAATACTGCAGCTCGGAGATTCGGCCCATTTCGTCCTTCGCTAGATTTGCACGGTAATACTCACCTGTACAATCGGCGGTTCCATCCCCGCTTCCACATAACTCGGAGATGTCTAACGTTGAATTCCGGTCGCTTGCCCCATAATAATAGAGCGGTCCAAACCCCGTCATGACACCGTCCACATCCCATGACAACGGGATATTGTAAACGGCATTAGTAACATTACCGTAAACAACGGTTGGTACGGTCATCTTAATATTGCTCAAATTTGAGAGCCAATCATAGCTGTACTGGAATTGTCCGCTTGCTTCACCCGCCCAGCTCATGCTGACAACCTCTGAATCATCGTACTGATATGCAACGGATTGCACTCTTCCGTTCGAGACGCTCTCCATCCCGATGATCCGGTTGGTCTGACCTGCATAACTGAACGCCCGCTGCACATCCGGATCATTCATGCCGGTCATCCGGCCGCCATCATCATATTGGTATTCCAATTGGCGTCCGCTTGGCATGGTCACCTTCGACAGCTCGCCGCCAGGCGTAAACTCCCGCTGAACGACCATATCCGGATTGCCGCCCGGCATGAAGCTTTCCAGCTTGTCGAGGCCGGTATAGCCCATCTGGTAAAGCGTCTCATCCGGCATGGTGATACCCGTCAAGTTGCTGTTCGCATCGTACTGCTTGCCGTAGGTATTGCCTCCCGGCTGACGGACGCTGACCAGGCGATTGGCGTTGTCATACTCGAAATGCTTGCGGTTGCCCGAGGCATCCTCGGCTTCCACCATGCGATTCAGGCTGTCGTACGTGTACCGGACGAACTGGCTTCCCTTCTGCATAGTCAAGAGGCGGCCTTTATCGTCGTACTCATAGGTGGTTGGTGCATAGCCCTGGTTCGTCTCAACGCGGACAACCTCAAATTTCTCATTATAATGCGTTTTTACCTGCCTGCCGGCAAGACTCGTTTCCGTATACATCCTCTGTTCCGCGTCATAATGGACCGAAGTCGTAACTCCGTTAATCTTATTGAGAACGGTGTATTCCTTCAGGCTGAACGGGTCGGATGTATTCTTCAGCAAAGCGCGACGTTCTTCCTGGTAATAATACGGCTTGCCGCTTGGGGAAGTAGTCTTCAGCTCGGCCAATACGGGAACCATCATCCCCCAGCGTGGATCAGGTTTAAGCCGCTTAATTACTTTTGTACCATCCGGGTAGGCGATCTCCTGCCGTCCATCCGGATAAGCGAGTGACACTGTCGAAGCCCCATTCGAATCGACCGTTTCCCGGCGAATGGTACCGTGCATATTCTGGATGCTAAATGTCGTTGCACGGCCGGCAGGGGAGGTCAGTGTGACCTTATATCCATCGGTAATGGGCTGGCGCGACAATGTCTTGAGGCCTCCTTCAGGATCCTCAGCCGTGACCAGCAACCCTGCTTCCTCATAGCCGTACTTGCGCACATTGCCATTCGGGTCTACAAACTGCGTAACCAGTCCGTTCGTATCATATTGCATCTCATAGTCTTCTCCTGCCGGGTTGACTACCTGGATCAATTCACCTTGTCCATCAACCGTCAGCTCCGTGCGCTGACCGCTGGGTGCCACAATAGCAAGAGGGATACCACTGTCATCCCGTTCAATGCTCACCGCGTCACCGTAGCGGTCGGTTATCGACACCAGGCGTCCGGCATCATCATACTGATACGTATAAATAATATGGCCCGTAACAGCATCCAATGTCTGCAGGTGCCGGCCTGTATTAGCCTCAAACTCGAACGCATACCGGCCCTCCTCGTCCACGGCTAAGTTACCGGAAGTAAGCGCCGTTTTTTGCGTAAACCGGCTGTAGCTGTTATTAGGATTATTAAGATCCACGTAATAAATATCGCCGTCAAGGGACACGGCAGCGATACTGGCGTGCATGTAAAAGTTAAGGTAGTTCTCCTTGATGAGCTGAAAATATCCCTGTGGCGTCAGCTTGTACATATCGAATTGGCCGGAGCGGCTCTTAGACGAAACCATATAAAGGTTGCCCTGCAGGTCCACTCTGAACCTTGGCGACATAGTGAACATCATCTCTTCGGAAACATGAGCACCGTTATAGAGTCCCTGGGTCTGCGCTCCATATAGTTCGGATTGAATGATCAACCTGACCATTCCGTCAGGCGTAATCCTCCGTAGGCGGGCGCTGTAATTGCTGTCGTCATCCTGGTCATACAAGTAAATGCTGCCGTCCTGGCCAAGCTGAAAGTAACCAATATACCCGATCCGCTGGGGGGTGGCGGGTCCCTCCACCGGCTGTGATCTGTTTTCTGGGCCAGTCATCACTTCCACATTACCGTCTATGCCAACCCTGAACAGCCGACTGTCCAACAGCAGGTACAGCCTTCCCTCACGGTCGACTTCAAAATTTATCATGCGGTACAGGCGCATCTCAGAGACATGCTGGTCCTGCCGGACATCTTGGGGGTGTGTCGAGCCGCCGCCGGCTACTCTTACCCACTCCGAGCTCCCTTGCGCTCTCCTCCATATCACGTCAGGTACATTCTGCACAGACCTGTCCATACCAGATACATACAAGTCCCCCGCCGGAGAGCTCCTCAGGAATTGTACGCCGCCGGTAGGAAGTTCCGATTCAATCCGTTCTCCGTTCTCGCGGACAGAGACAAGCCGGTTTCGGGATCCGGCAGGCGTTTTCTCTTCGAGCACCATATGGACCGTTCCGTCTGGTGTGATGGTGATATGTTCATGCTTGCTCTGAATAACCTCATCGAGCGGCTGTACCACTTCCGAACGATACTGGCTTCCGAGGCTCAGCTGCCCACCGCTGCCCAGATACACGCGAGAACCGTCAGACATATGATGATTATTAAGACTCCAGCCGGCTAGTCCAGACTCCTCGAACGGATTCAGGGTACTGCGCAGCTGGCCTTTCCATTCCCTGTCCACACTGACTGTTGCGCTGGTTCTGTTCCCGATTACCCTCCCGTTCTGTCCGCTCAGCCTGCCGAAGCTGCGGACAAAATCCGTCGATGAAGAGTAGTAGGCGAGAGGGTACTCATACAAAATTTTGACACGATAAGACGTCTGCCCAAACATCTTGCGTCCGTACGCATCTTTACCATCCCACTCGTACGTATAGGTGAGGTTCGGAGAAGGGGTGAACGTCTTCACGATGCGTTGCCCGGCCACCAGCAGCTCCATCCGGATTTCCTTCAGAGAGGAGGGGACGTCGTCTCCCACTAACTGGATATCGAGCACATTTGATTTATAGCCCTCCGTCCGTTTGCTGCTGTATACCAGGCTCATACCCGTTCCCGTAACCGGGATAATTTCCTGCAGGCTCTGGTCCTGGCAGCCGATAACCGATCCTGACGTCTGGCATGGATCTTCCTCATCGGGTTTGTCGTCATTCGGCGCCTCATCAGGAGGCGGCACTGCATCCTCCGGAGGGCCGTACGGCCAGTTGCAATCCCACGGTGTAAAATGCTCAATTGGCGAGCGCCACAGCGTATGCCCCGGCTTGTACAAGGCGGCGAGCTGGCGGCGTTCGTCGATGGTCATGCCGATTGCATTAAGCTTCGTCTCGTCGTCAGGCAGTCCGTCTCCGTCCGAATCGATTGCTGCGACACGGCCGTCCGTGTTCAGCACCTGGATTACCTTACCGTTGTCTGACGGAACCCAGGCGCCTAATTGGCGGTCATAGTAACCGATCGGCACAATCTCGCCAACCGGGAATTCAAGAAAGTTATCTACGTACAGATACAGCGGCTGGTTGAAGCGGACCTCAGAGGCTCCGGCTTCTACCGCTTCATCCGCGGACAGCTCCACGGCATACGTGTAGCCGACATACGCAGGCAGATTTCCCGGCATGGAGGCAGGTCCGTCTTCGCCGACCGTGTATTCCGTTGCCCGCACATGAAGGGTATCCAGCGACTGCTTCGTGCCGTCGGGCATGATGAGCTCGGCGGTGGTATTCTTGGGGACGATCATTGTAGCCTGCCGTGTGCCGTCCTCATCGGTTACGGGGCTGCCTTGCGCAACCTGGACAGTGTCCTTGTCGTTCAACCGGATTTCCGTTACACGGCTGTCATATGACAATAGTACGACATCCGGAAGGGAGGCAAAATCGTTAGCCGGAACCGTTAGTTTGCGCTGAACTGGCATGTAACCGTCTTTGCTGTAGTCCACGATCAGTGTGCTGCCGCCATTCACGGCAAGATCAAACATGCCGTCGGTGCGGGTATGCGTATGCCCGTATTCCGGATGATCCAGGATGGACACGGCCACGCCTTCCAGAGGCAATCCCGACGCATCGAGGACTTTGCCCCGAAGGACCGTAACGCGGTCTTCTTGTATCGTTCCTGGCTGCAGACCCTTCTGAATCGGGTTATCACCGGTGTAGAGGAACGACGTCGAGTCCACGAATCGCGTGTTTCCCGTCACCTGCAGCGCGGGAGCGACAATGGCCGGATCGGAAGGCACATTCGGATCGACCGGAGCAGCTGGTGCCGCTGGTACGGATGCCGACTTGGCGGATTCGTTGCCGCTGCGGTCATAGGCGGTGACGGCGAACCGGTATGCTGTACCGTTGCTAAGGCCCGAGATGGTATATGACGTTTCCGTCTTCACGTCAAGGGCTTCATTCCATGTCGTCCCATCGTCAGCGGATACATAGACTTTATATCCACCCAGGTCGCTGTCATGGACGGCCAACCAGCTGAGTTTGACCATGCCGCTGCCGGCGAGTGCCGTCAGCCCGGCAGGCACAGCCGGGGGTGTGCGGTCTTCGGCGGGTGGAGGATTGGTCCCGCCGCCCGGATTGCCTGGTGTTTCTCCTGGCGTGCCGCCGGGATTGCCACCTGGCGTGCCACCTGGCGTACCGCCTGGCGTACCACCTGGGCTGCCGCCCGGGCTTCCTGCGCCTGAATCAACGGACTTGCCGGGTTGTGGCGCAGATGCTTCCGTATCACCGACTTCAGGGTCCGCCGGCTTTTCTTCAGGACGGCTTCCGGCTTCGCTGAGCTTTGTCTGGGCGCGGTACAGCAGGACAGCGGTTTCCGCACGAGTCAGCTTGCGTTCTCCTCCGAACGTGCCGTCCGGATAGCCTTGCAGCAGGTTAACATGAGTCAAAGCAGTTACGGCCGGGACTGCCCAAGAGGGAATGCGGTCACTATCGGTAAAGCTAATCATTCCCGGCTGCTCGATATGTAGAACCCGGTTCAGCATAACGGCCGCTTCCAGGCGATTCACTGCTTCATCCGGGCGGAAGGTTCCATCCGGGTAGCCCTTCGCAATGCCTCTTCGAACGGCTTGCCGGACTTCTGCGGCGTACCATTGGTCCGTGACATCACTGAACGTAAGGGTAGGGGCTGCATCGTTTAACTCTGTGGCTCCCTCCGGGCTCAGCCGGTTTAGGAAAGCCGCCATTTCGGCTCTGGTGACTGGCTTTCCGGGCTTAAAGCTGCCATCCGAATAGCCTTGGATAATACCTGCATCTCTCAGAGAGGTAATCTCTCGTTCCGCCCACGGGGGCAGCGCTTCAGATGATGCTGCCGCCCCTGCCCGGGTCATGGAGACTCCAGGAGGCAGCAAGCTGCTGCTAATCATGGAAAATAGTAAAACTGCAATTAAGATTCGGTAACAAGCTGGATGAAACCTCATTTATTCCCCGCCCTCCAATTTTTTGACACTTGCATATTATTCGTCACATTACGACCATATCCTTCCATTCCTTTTGGCGCCGTTGTTTAAAGATGGTAAAGGTTTGAGGACATGACTGCCTCATGGTGTCCTGCTGCTTGCGTTCGAGCTGCAAAAATGAGATTCTATCTAACTGAAGCGAGCTGTAATTTGCAGCAATATTTCTCGCTGGGAGGCTGTAAGCTTATGGAACGGTTGAAGCAGATCCTTGAGCGTCTTAACGGTAAAAGCTATAAAGCATACAAGGATATTCAAGGCACATATGAAATAGAAGGAATGAAGCTGCACATCGATTATGTCCAGGGCGATCCCTTCGCCTCGCCTTCCCGTATACGGGCGGAGTTCCCGGCCAAGCGGGTTGGCGTGCAGGAGGACTGGCTGAAGCCGGCCTGGCGGCGCACGGCTGCTGAGGACTATTTGGCACGCTGCGTCGCGGGGGCGATCGGGAAGCAGGAGAGCTGGAGCAGAGGTACCGGCAAGAGCGGCCTGATAGCGATCGACAGACCGGGGCAGGAGGTGCTGCCGCGGACGGCTGTACGGGTGGACCGGGACAAGGTGGAGGTCCGGCTGTCCGTCGGGCTGCCTGCGGCGGGGCGCAGCATTCTCGCACGGGAGGCGGTTCATCTGCTGTGCGAGTTGGTGCCAGCGGCGGCCCGCGAAGGACTGCTAAATGCGGATCGAAGCAAGCTGCAGCAGCATCTTCAGCTCGCGGACCAGCAGTCGGCGATAAGGGCTTTCCTGAAGGAGCACGGGTACATCGCGTTCGTCGCGAACGGGTCCATTCTGCCGCGGGAGAGCGGAGTCAGCAGCCGCCCGCTGAAGGGAAGCGGCGTGGTGCCCTTCGAATCCCCTCCTTCACTGGAAGTGGAGATTGAGCTGCCGCATCGTGGTCCTGTACGCGGCATGGCGCTGCGGAAGGGTGTCTCGCTGATTGTGGGCGGGGGCTACCACGGCAAGAGCACACTGCTTAAGGCAATCGAGAGCGGCGTTTATAACCATGTCGCAGGTGACGGCCGGGAGTATGTCATCACGGATGAGACGGCGTTCAAGATCCGGGCGGAGGACGGCCGGCGGGTCGAGAAGGTCAATATATCCCCATTCATCTCCAACCTGCCATTCGGCAAGGATACCGCCCGTTTCTCAACCGAGGATGCAAGCGGCAGCACCTCCCAGGCAGCCAATATAATGGAGGCGCTGGAGATTGGCTCGAAGGTGCTGCTCATGGATGAGGACACCAGTGCGACCAACTTCATGATCCGGGACGCCCGGATGCAGCGGCTTGTCGCCAAGAGCAAGGAGCCGATCACGCCGTTCGTCGACAAGGTACGGCAGCTGTACAATGAGCATGGCGTATCGACGATTCTGGTGCTTGGCGGCTCGGGGGATTATTTTCAGGCGGCTGATACGGTCATTATGATGGATGAATACCGGGCGCTTGAGGTCACAGAAGAAGCCAGGCGGATTGCAGGAGAGTCTGATAACGGCAGGAGATCTGAGGGCGGGGACCGGTTCGGTGCCATTACAGCGCGAATTGTGAAGCCGGAAAGCCTGGATGCATCCCGCGGCCATAAGGATAAGGCCGATGCCAAGGGGCTGTCGCATATCCTGTACGGCCCGCATACCATCGACCTGTCGCTGGTCGAGCAGCTGGTTGACCCCAGCCAGACGCGTGCGATTGTCCGCTTGATGCAGGCCTATGCGAAGGAAAAACAGTCTGCGTCTGTCTCTCTATCCGGGATGCTGGACAAGCTGTATGCGAGGATCGAGGAGCAGGGGCTGGAATGCATCTCGCCATACACAGGCAAGCATCCCGGCGACCTTGCGCTGCCGCGCAAGCTGGAGACGGCGGCTGCCATTAACCGGCTGAGAGGCTTGCGCGTTCAAAGTTAAGCTGGGCAGGTAAAGCAGTAGTATAGAATGGAATGGTGACAAGACTGCGGCTTTGCCCCTTCGTCTGAGGGGGGCAAAGCCGCTGCTGCCTGCCGGTTGACTCCTGACCAGGATATGCGCTATTATCATACGGAAAACAAGTAAAACATAATGTTTTCCTTATCTTTATTCGCCACTTATCAAGAAGGGGAGTCTGATGTCAATGCCAAAATCACTCAAAGGGCTTATGATCGCTACGGATGTGGGCTTTCTGATCTACTGGACGATAACGTTCCTGCACCTGATCCCGCCTGAGTACTTGTATCAGGATTATCACAACGAGCTGCTGGTGGCGTGGAACCTGTCGTTTGTCCCGCTGGATTTGTTCATTTCGATAACCGGGCTGTGGAGCATCAGCTGCTATAACAGGGGACATGCCTTATGGAAGCCGCTTGCCATCGTCTCGCTTGTGATGACGTCCTGCTCCGGGCTGCAGGCGATTGCCTTCTGGAGCTTCCGTCTGGATCTGGACCCTATGTGGTGGACGCCAAACCTGTTCCTGCTGATTTATCCGCTGTTCTATCTGCCGCGTCTGATTAAGGCCGGCCAGCAGAAGAGGATCGGCGCTCTGACCGGTTCATCCGAAGTCTCGGATGAGGTGTAAGGCATGAAGGAGCGGATTATGCAGGCAGCCGTTCAGGAGATGAATTACCGCGGGCTCCGGTTCTCCATCCGGGATGTGGCCGGGAGGCTGGGAATCAGCACGAAGACGCTGTACCAGCATTTTGGTTCGAAGGAGGAGATCATTGCGGCTGTCGTCGAACGTGCGGTGACCGAGATGACCGAGGCGGAGGAGAAACTTATGGAGGAGCCTTCCCTTACACTCATGGATAAGCTGCATCAAGCCCTGATTGTGCTGCCAAGGGGAGTAGCCTTCCACGATATTCAGATCTTAAGCGAGCTTAAGATGCGGTATCCGGACCAGTGGGAGGTTGTGCAGACCCATATCGACAAGGGATGGGACAACATCCGGGTGCTGTTTCGTGAAGGCGTGGACAGCGGCCTGCTGCGTGACTTCGATGTGGAGCTGTTCATCCAGATATACGTTGGTGCCTGGTATCGGCTGATGGACCCCGAGCTTGCGGGGCAGAGCGGGCAGCCGGCCAAGCCCATGGAGCAAGCGCTGACCGGTATGGTCGATATCCTGCTGACAGGCATCCGCCGCATCTGATAAAGAAGACAGCCCCGGCGTGGACCATAAGTCCATGCTGAGGCTGTCTATTCTTCTTAACACTGCTAAATCACGACGGCTGTCAGCCGCGGGTCAAATATTTTTCCGTCAGGGTGGTCAGCAGCTCAACGCCGACTTCGTTATGACCGCCTTCGGGTATAATGAGGTTCGCATATTTCTTGGAAGGCTCGATGAACGCTTCGTGCATCGGCTTGACCGTGCCCAGATACTGATCATGAATGGACTGGATCGACCGGCCGCGCTCCTCAATGTCGCGAAGCACCCTCCGCAGAATGCGCACATCCGGGTCTGTATCGACGAACACCTTGATGTCCAGCAGCGCGCGCAGCTTCTCGTCGGAGAGCACGTGCAGCCCTTCGATGATGACAATTTTGTTCGGGCGAAGCTCAACGCTCTCGGTTGTGGAACGCGCATGAATGGTAAAATCATACACAGGCGCCTGCGCGGCTTGTCCCGCCTTCAGCAGACTGAGATGCTGGATAAGCAGCTCGTTATCGAAGGCAAACGGATGGTCATAGTTGTTGAGTTCCCGTTCAGCCAGGCTGAGATGCGGGTGATCCTTGTAATAGTTATCCTGCGAAATGAACGTGACTTTGTCCGGTCCGAGACGATGGATAACAGAGCGGGCGACGGTTGTTTTGCCGGAGCCTGTGCCGCCCGCGATGCCGATAATTAACATGGTGAATCATAAACCTCCCTCGCATGGTACCAAGAAGCAATTTCAGTATTGTAGCACAACTTGGGTGCAGGAGGAAACTGGCGCTGCTGCGGCAGCTTCAAGACCTGCGGGGGAGGTGGGGGGGATCAGGCAATATCAGCGGCCAGCGTGTCCAGCGGTCCCTGTTCAGCAGCGATCGGCAGCAGGACATAGACGGATATGGGGAACATCGGGAAGCCTGCGGCGTAAGGTGTGATTTCGTACAGCGGAAAATAAATAACCAGTGCTTTATCCGCCAAGTAATAATCCTGATCCGGACGGATGGATGTGAACTCTTGGAGCACCGGGATGTCCCGCTGCTTAATCTGGGCAGCGACCTCAGCCGATAGGACGCGCACATAATCGGACTCCGGCTTGAACAAGTCCTGCAGCGTATACAGCCGGCCGGTCTGCGTGTCAAAGGTCAGGGACCTGGCAATCGTATAGCCGTGAGCCGCCGGGGGAGAGAAGGTGTAGTTGGTCAGCATCAGGCTAAGTATTCCCCGCTCATTGGTTTTGATTTCAAAGTGGCCGGTTACCTCTGTTCCCATGCCGTGGCCCGGCTGATTGACTGCCTGCTCCTGTTGGATAAGGGCGAGCGTATGCAGAATCGTGCGGTTGATTTGCTGCTCCGCATAGCGGTTAGTCAGACCGTATACATGCGGATAATAGATGGTAACGCCTGGCGCAGACCAGAGCTGCGGATGAATGCCTGCCGGAAGCTGGAAGGTTGCCATTTGAGGGTTCTCCTTTTTGCATGAAGTTTACTACAGGGTATGAATGCCTAAGCCTATTGTTACCGAATGCCGGGCTTCTGTGTTTAATGCGGCGTATGGTTAGCTGGGTTAACGATAATGCGGATTAATGAGACAGGGGGGGCTTGAGCCTATGCAGGTTGGAAATACGAACGAGGGGCATTGGTGCGGGACGGAAAATAAGGCCGCTCTTACGCTTGGCATGGGCTGCTTCTGGGGACCGGAAGCGCTCTTTGGCAGCCTGCCGGGTGTGCTGCGGACGAGCACTGGCTATGCCGGAGGCTCAGCGCCTGCACCGACTTATAAGCAGATGGGTGATCATTCCGAGATGGTCGAGGTGGAATATGACCCGGCTGTCATTGCGCTCGATGAGCTGCTGAATGTCTTCTGGTCGCATCATAAGCCGGTGAATATTAACGGGTATAAGGGGCTGCAGTACCGCTCGCTCCTGCTGTACCGGGATGAGGAGCAGCGGAGGGCGATGCTGAAGATCAAGGCGCTGAGAGAGCGCGAGATCGGGGAGCTAGCGACGGATATTCAGCCGTATGAGCATTTCTACAGGGCTGAAGATAAACATCAGAAATATTATCTGAAGCGCTACCCGGATGCGGTCGCAAAGCTTGAGCAGCTGTATCCTTCACCTGGTAAAATGATAGATTCCACCCTGGCTGCCAGGCTGAACGGGATCGCTAAGGGGTACAGCGGTATGGAGCGGCTCCGCAGTGAAATTTCAGGATGGCCGCTTGAACCGGCTGTGCGCAATATGGTCCTGCGGCAGCTTGGACAGATTCGCTGGTAGCGGCAGGAACATCGCCTCCGTCCGTGATTTCCCGCTGGTTAGATAACCTGGCTGTCCGTGCCTTCTTCCTGTCACCCTCTTATTCCCTGAATTAGAAATCGTATAGTGAACTGGGATATAATAGAGATGCTTTTAGGATGAGGAGGGATAGGATGAGTGAGCAGAATCAGCGTCAGACACAGCGGGCCTTCATTACGCCCCGGGCATTGTCGGAAGCGGCTTCACCTTTTGAATGGTATGCAGAGATGCGGTCGCGCGGCGGGATTCACTATGATGAGGAGCGGGGAGCCTGGGACTTATTCAGCTATGAGCTTGTCCATGGCGTGCTGAGTGATTATAAGCGTTTTTCATCTCAGACATCTGGGGATGGCGAAGCGTTCAGCTTAATCGGGATGGATCCTCCAAGGCATAAGCAGTATCGCGGTCTGGTGAGTCAGGCCTTCACCCAGAAGTCAATTGATATGCAGGCCGACCGGATAGAAGCGATCGCGGATGAGCTGCTGGACGCAGTTGACGGCCAAGGCAGCATGGACATTATCCGGGATTTCTCTTATCCGCTCCCAGTCATTGTAATTGCCGAGATGCTAGGCGTGCCAGCGCAGGACCGCGGGCTGTTTAAGGATTGGTCCGACCGTCTGGTCGCATCCGCTGATCCTGCTTCAGGGCAGACCGCTGAAGAGCTGACAATGGCCAAGCATCAGGCGGCAGGCGAGCTGTACCGGTATTTCGGAGAAGTAATTGAGAAGCGGCGGAGAAATCCTGGCGATGATCTGGTCTCCGAGCTGCTGCGGGCGAAGATTGGCGATGAGCATCTGGACATGCCGTCACTGCTCAGCTTCTGTCTGCTGCTGCTGGTTGCCGGGAATGAGACGACGACGAATCTAATCGGCAACGCGGCTGTGACCTTCCTGGAAAATCCCGAAGCATTGGCGCGGCTGTATGCAGAGCCCGAGCTGATCCCTGCGGCGCTGGAGGAATCGCTGCGCTACCGCTCCCCGATCCAGAGCCTCAGCAGGCGGGCCATTGAGGATGTGGAGCTGGGCGGCAAGCTGATCCGGGCCAATGAAGAGATCGTTGTCTGGATGGGCTCCGCCAACCGGGATGAGTCCAAGTTTCCGCAAGCGGACCGCTTCATACCGGACCGGAAGCCGAATCAGCATCTGGCCTTCGGACAGGGCATTCACTTCTGCCTTGGCGCGCCGCTGGCCCGGCTGGAGGCAAGGATTGCCGCGACGGCCCTGCTGAAGCGCTGCCGGAATCTGCAGCTGGCAGATGGTGCAAGGCTGGAGCGTACGCCGGGCTCCTTCGTGTTCGGTTACGAGTCGATTCCGGTTACGTTTACATAAGAATAAGGAAAATGCCAGGTTACACGGCAAAGGCCGCTGGAGGCGAGGTCTAATCGCTCCTGCGGCCTTTGCTTCGTTATTCCATCGCCATATAGCTTGCAGGTGTGACGCCGACAGCCGCCTTGAAGTCCCGGATAAAGTGCGGCTGATCATGGTAGCCGAGCTCATGCGCCAGCTGCAGCAGGTCGAGACTGCCGCCTTGGTCCATCACTTCGGCGGCATGCTGGAGGCGGCACAGCTTGATCACCCACTTAGGAGTGAGGCCGACATATTGGCTGAAGAGCCGCTGCAGGGTCCGCTTGTTTACGTCAAACTTAATACAGATATCTTCGACGCGCGTTAATGACTTGTCAGCTTGAATATGGTCTATCACTTGATTCAGCCAGGCTACTGTTCCGTCCTCTTCCGGCAGCATGGGCCGGATCAGCTTGTCTGCCTCGGCTGCCATGTCTTCCAAGTTGTTGTGGCCGAGAATGAGGGCTTCGGCCGCTGCCCCGCCTGTTCCAAGCACGGCTCCCACCTCCAGCGGACGGCCGTAGAGGGCGGTAACAGGCTGCCTGATGAAGGGATACAGGCCGCCTGGCCGGAATTTAATGCCGAATACGCTCCCGCTGCCCTGGAGCCGCTTCTCATACACATGCTTGGCCGCTCCGTAGATGAATGAACCGCCCTTCTCAACGACCAGGTTGGCGCAAGGATTCGGGATCACGGACTGTGAATAAGGCTCCTCTCCGGTCAAATCCCAGCTGACAATCCAATAATGTTTAACGAAGAAGCCAATATCCGCAGCGGGCTGAATACGGGACAGATGGAATTTGGGCTCCCGCCGGTTTAGATGCATCACGCCCATGCTGGGACGCTTGTGTTCGGTCACAGCCATCACTCCAGTTCGCTGTAAGGGTGGGGTTGGCGCAGGTGTCGCGTTTTTACAATACAGGCAGCGGACAGGATGCTATGATAATCTTACGTGAGCAGGCAGCTAAACTTTTCCTAGAAAATATCACAACTCGGGAGTGTGGACAATGGAGCTGAAGTACGAGTTTTACATTGGGGCTAATCCGGACAAGGTATGGGAAATCCTCACCTCGAAGGAAGGGACGCGCAGCATCTTCTACGGCTGTGAACTGCGCTCGACCTTACGGGAGGGCGATCCGTTCGAATACAGGGGTCCGGGCAGTGACGGGGATGAGACGGTTCATGTGTACGGAACCATTCTGGCCTGCGAGCCAGGCAAGCGGCTCAGCCTAACAGAGCATCCGGGTCCTTCGTATTATCCGAATCATGCGGAGCTGGAATCGCGGATGACCTATACGCTGGAGAAGATCGGGGAGTGCACGAAGCTGACGCTGATTAACGATCAGTGGACGGAGAACCATCCCGGGGTGGAGAATGCGCGGGCGAGCTGGTGGATGATTCTGAGCAATATCAAGACGCTGGCAGAGACGGGACATACGCTTCAGCTGGGAGAATAATATCGGTAGGGCGGCTGCAGCGGATGCAGGCCGTCCTTTCTTTTGCCGCCGGACAGACGGTATGCATGCCATACTGAATATCACAGCGGACTGGTCAGGGACCGGATATGGTGGTAAAGAATAAAGACAGATAGCGGGATGAACGGCTTGCCACGGCCGTGCCGTCCCGGACCTATAGAAACAACAGACGGGGTGACGACGAGGATGGAACATTTCAGGGCGTTGGTGATCGAACGGACAGAGGGCGGAGTGACCGCAGGCATCAAGAATATGCGGGAGGAGCAGCTTCCGGAGGGCGGCGTGCTAGTACGTGTCATGTATTCCAGCGTGAATTACAAGGATGCGCTTGCCTGCTCGCCAGGCGGCAGGATCGTCAAGGAGTATCCGTTCATACCGGGTATTGATGCGGCGGGTATAGTCGTGGAGAGTGCATCACCCAAGTTTCAGCCGGGGGATGAAGTGTTCGCGACCGGCTATGAGCTTGGCGTCAGCCATTATGGCGGCTACAGCGAATATGCGCGGATGCCAGCGGAATGGCTGCTTCATCGGCTTGAGGGACTGACACTTCAGGAGACCATGCTGCTTGGGACAGCCGGATTCACGGCGGCCATGTCCGTGGCAGCGCTGCAGGACAGCGGCATACAACCGGACAGCGGCCCTGTGCTTGTCACGGGTGCGTCAGGAGGCGTTGGCAGCATAGCGGTCGCCATTCTGGCAAAGCTGGGCTATGAAGTGACAGCTGCGACAGGCAAGGCGGATATGCATGAGCTGCTGAGCCAGCTTGGTGCGGCGCGAATTGCTTCGCGGGAGGAGCTGCTCGAAGGCGCCGGAAAACCGCTGAATCGGCAGGTATGGGCGGGCGCTGTCGACTGCGTCGGCGGTCCGGTGCTGGCGAATGTGCTCAGCCGCATGCAGTATGGCGGAGCGGTGGCAGCCAGCGGCCTGACGGCAGGCACCGAGCTTCCGGCAACCGTGCTGCCATTCATCCTGCGCGGTGTCCGGCTGCTCGGCATTGATTCGGTTTATGCCCCGGCTGAGCTGCGTGAGCGGCTGTGGACTTGGCTCGGCAGCACTTACAAGCCGGACGGCCTAGCGCTGATGAGCAGCCGTATTAAGCTGGAGCAGATACCGGACATTACAGCCGCCATGCTGCGAGGGGAGTCCAGGGGACGGGTCGTGGTTGAGATCGGCGGCAGCGGGCAATAAGAAGAATGCACAGGAGCAGGGGGTCACCCCTGCTCCTGTTATTTTTCCACCAGCTTCGCGAGCGGATAGATGATCACGCTCTGCAGAATTAGAGATAGAAGGACGACGCCGAAGGATATGGACAGAATGAAATTCAGATTCTCCGGCATCTGCTTCGATACCAGCGTCAGCAGCAGCACAACAGACATCGTGCCCCGGACGTCGGCCGCAGTCAGAATGATGAATCCCCTCCAGCCAAGCTCCTGTCGCCAAGGCTTCACCGGACCGGCAAGCGCCAGCAGCATGACATATCGGACCACCAGTGAAATCAGGAAGATCACAATCATCAGCGGCCAGTGCTCCCATGTAATATGCTTCACGGATACAATGCCGATGATCAGGAAGATTATCGACGAAATGCTGGGCTCCACTACGCCCCAGAAGCCCTCCAGGCTATCCCGGAAATGCTCTTCCTTCTGTGATTTCTGAAACTCGTAAGACATCATAAGGCCGGACATGACAGCAGCGAGCACCCCGGACACATGAATATGCTCGGCGATATGGAAGCTCCCATAACAGACTACAATACTGAGCATGACCTGATATTCCTTATGGTGGGTAAAATAAATGCTCTTCGCAAGCAGCCAGCCGACCACGAGTCCGATTGCTGCTCCCCCCAGAGATACCGTCAGGAATTCCTGCAGAAAGTTCACCATGGAAAAGGGGTGCTTAGACAGCAGTATATTGGACGCAATAGTGAAGGCTACGATACTTGTGCCGTCATTAATCATGGATTCCCCTTCTATTACCGATACAAGCATCGGCTTGACATCCGATTCCTTCAGAACGGAAACAACCGACACCGGGTCGGTTGGCGTCAGAACCGTAGCAATGACAAGTGCTGCTATGAAGCTCATCGACAGCATCAGCGGACCGACAAGCCAAATCAGACTTCCGAGCAGAAGGGCGGTTAGCAGCAGCCCCACTGTACTCAGCAGGGTCATCATCAGGCCATGCTTGCGGAAGGAGGAGTAGGAGAAACGGTATGCCGAGATGAACAGAAGCGGAGGCAGCAGCAGCTCGTACAGCATTTTACGCGTAATCTCCACGGAGGAGAAATAAGGGATCAAGGATAACCCCATCCCAATCAGGACGAGCAGCAGGGGCACCGGGATACTTTTTCTCTTCTTATCGAGCGCGAACAATGTGTATCCGATTGCAAGCAGAATCAAGAGATGAGTGACGGTCATAGGCGTCTCCTTTTCGTTGTGACCCTTGAGAAGGTGTTGTTAATAGGAAATTATCCCCCGCGACGGGGATTCAAACCAAACGGCTGCTGTTTTTTTTGGGAGAGAGGGTGTACCATTTGCCCGAAGATTGGGTAAGTTACGGTAGGACTTGTTATCCCAGCTGGAGAGGGAGGTGAAATCAGATGCAGGAGATGGTGAAGGAAGGAAATGGGTTTGTTATCCGACAGGATGGGGAGGTAGTCGCGGAAGTTACCTATGTCCCTAGCGGCACCAATGCGCTGATTATTGACCATACCTATGTGACAGAGTCTATGCGGGGCCAGAAGCTTGCCGAGAATCTGGTGAAGAAGGTAGTGGAATATGCGCGCGAGAATGACCGTAAGGTCGTGCCGGCATGCTCCTATGCCTATGCCCAGTTCAGAAGGCACAAGGAGTACCAGGATGTCTGGCAGCAATAAATTTGGGTGACTAAACCGGCGCAAGTCCTGGTCCATGAGCATATGACAGGTATACAGAGCATCCGGCAGGATGTTTTCGAACCGGTATGGCCAGCAGTGGCTGAGCACTTGTTAGCCGTTCTGACAGGTGCTCAGCAAGTAAGCAGAAGTTTTCCAAACCTCACATAATGCGTTACACTTTAATGGTACCAATGAACAAAACAAAATCTGGAGGATTGCTAACATGAGCTATGAAGAAATGTTGGACCGTCGAAGCGAGATTTTGAAGCGCAACATTGGCACGATGATTCTAAAGGAAAACCAGCAGGGCCTAAGCGGCCAGGAAAGCCACCTGTATCAGAACATGATCAAGGAGCTACATCAGACGGAGAATGAACTGAACACCAAGCGCAACGAATCCTAAAGCTGCATATATGAGCTCAATATTGCCGGGAATGATATTAGGGAATCATAATTTATTGAAGAAGGAGCAGGCCGGACGATGTGTCGGAGACTGCTCCTTTTTTTTGTGCCTTCAGACTCACCAGCAGCCCCGGCCCAAGCGGCCGGGGCTTCTTGCGCTGCGGCAGCTCGCCTGTCGGACAGCAGAAGGGCTTATCTCGTGCTGCATCGGGTTAAATATTTCTAACGATCCAGACGGGAGGCGAAGCGGCTGTGAGTACATACAAGTTTGAACATAACTGGCTGATCGGCCGGAAGGTCGGCGAGATATGGGACTTCATCAGCCACTTCCATTATGACGGCTGGTGGCCGGGCGTCTGCTTTAACACGGTTCGGGAAGCAGAAGAAAATGGGGTAGGGGCTGAATACGAAACAGAGTTCAGGACCAAGCTACCCTATAAGCTCCGTTTCCGGGTAAAAGTGGTCAGCAGCTCGCCGCCTCATTCCCTGGTTATGCGCGTAACGGGCCAGCTCGAGGGACAAGCGGTATGGACACTGATTGCCCTTGGAGACCGTACGCATGTGCGCTGCAGATGGGAAGTCCGGACGGCTGTCAGATGGATGTCGGCACTGGGCCCGCTGCTGAAGCCCCTGTTTGTCTGGAATCATAACCGGGTTGTCGCGGAGGGAGTAGAGGGACTATCCCGCCACTTGGGAACCCGGGTTCATCCATGCAGTGACCGGTGCTTATGGAACGCCCCGGCACCCGCTGCAAGCTTTCGACATAATTAATACAGTTGTTAACAAATTCACAATAATACTATTGACATTTACTTGTTATTTATATGATGATGGTAGCAGACGACTAGGGGGGTTACAGATGAAGAAACTAGCAATAACAGCTGTAGCGCTAAGCCTTTTGTTAAGCGCTTGCAGCAGTAACAACAGCAGCGAGGTTCCACCGACGATAACGCAGGAGCCGTCCTATACGAATGTATCGGTTCACGATCCGTCCGTCATTAAGGTGGACGATACGTTTTATGTCTTTGGCTCTCACTTAGCATCTGCTAAGAGTGAAGATTTAATCGAATGGACGCAGGTATCGGATATCGTTCGGACAGGCAATCCGCTGATTCCGAATGTGCACGACGAGCTGAGCGAGGCTCTGTCTTGGGCAGAGACCCAGACGCTCTGGGCGGCTGATGTCATTCAGCTTGCTGACGGCAGATACTATATGTATTACAATGCCTGCCGCGGCGACGCGCCTCTGTCTGCGATGGGTGTGGCCATTGCCGACAATATTGAAGGGCCGTACAAGGATGCCGGTATCTTCCTCAAGTCAGGCATGACCGAAGAGATGAGCCATGACGGTACGCCATACGACGCAACGAAGCATCCGAATGCAGTAGACCCCGACACCTTCTTTGATAAGGACGGCAAGCTGTGGATGGTATACGGTTCTTATTCCGGCGGCATATTTATCCTGGAGATGGATCCGGAAACCGGCTTCCCGCTCCCGGATCAGGGATACGGCAAGAAGCTTGTTGGAGGCAATCACAGCCGGATTGAAGCGCCTTACATGCAGTACAGTCCGGAGACAGGATACTATTACCTGTTCCTCTCTTATGGAGGTCTGGACAGCTTCGGCGGTTACAACATCCGCGTAGCGCGCTCCAAGACGCCGGATGGTCCGTTCCTGGATCCGCAAGGCCAGGATATGCTTGATTCCAAAGGTGCGGAAGGCAGCGTCTTTGATGACTTGTCCATCGAGCCGTACGGCGCGAAGCTGATGGGCGGCTATCAGTTTGAAGCAAGCGACGGAACCACGGCAGGGTATGTTGCACCGGGTCACAACTCCACCTACTATGATGAAGAGGACGGAGAGTACTTCATATTCTTCCATACCCGGTTCCCGGATGGCGGCGAGTTCCATGAAGTACGGGTGCATCAGTTCTTCATGAATGCGGATGGCTGGCCGGTTGTTGCTCCTTACCGCTATTCCGGAGAGAAGCTGGGAAGCTATAAGGAGAACCAGGTGAGAGGCGAGTACCAGCTCATTAATCACGGCAAGGATATCACGGCCGATGTGAAAGAGCCAGACACCATCACGCTTGCCAAGAACGGCAAGATTACAGGTGATGTGGAAGGCACGTGGAAGCTGGATGGCGAGAACAACGCAGAGCTGACAATCGATGGTGTTACCTACAAGGGCAAGTTCGTTCAGGGCTGGAGCGAGGCTGAGGAGAAAGAACTCACGACCTTTACAGCGCTGTCGGATGAGGGCGTCAGCATCTGGGGCAGCCGGATTGTAACAGCGTCGGAATAATAAAAATAGAACTGGCAAACAGGCAGATTCCATTTTTGGAACTGCCTGTTTGTTTTTTATTGATATAGCACGGGTAACCGGTGAAAGAGCTTGGAATCTGGTGAAATGATTGCCTCGAAACCTATGCGGGATCAACTTGTACCTCATACAATATAGCATTTGGAGGAGAGGGGATACGCTGGTGCAGAGGAGCAAATCAATCTTTTGGCATGCGGGCAAAGTGACAAGGGCGGACCGCAGCCGGCTGAATGGGCATGGCAGCTGTGCGCTTTGGTTCACCGGCTTGTCCGGTTCTGGCAAGTCTACGCTCGCTGTTGAGGTGGAGCGCAGGCTCCACAGCCGCAGGGTGCACACGTATATCCTGGATGGGGATAACCTGCGGCACGGGCTCAGCCGGGGACTTGGATTTACGCCGGAGGACCGTAAGGAAAATATGCGGCGGACCGGAGAAGCTGCGAAGCTGTTTGTGGATGCAGGCATTATGACGCTGGTGACGCTGATATCCCCCTACCGGAGTGAACGGGAGATGGTCCGCTCGCTGGTGGGAACAGACAGCTTTGTTGAGATCTATGTCCGGTGCCCGCTTGAGGAGTGCGAGAGACGGGACCCCAAGGGACTGTATAAACGGGCACGGAGCAACGAGATCAGCGAATTTACCGGTATCTCGGCGCCCTATGAGGAGCCGGAGAAGCCGGAGCTTGAGATCGACACCAGCAGGCTGGACCTGCGGCAATCAGCTGACCGGGTGCTGGACTATCTGGCGGGAAAGGGCTGGCTTGGGGTATAATTTATCGGGTGGATAAAGCGGTTGGAATCAGGGAATGCCAGCCGCTTCTGCCAGCTTTAACACGCTAAACAGAAAAGTTGAAATAATGGTTTGCATTTTCTAAAAGGATGTGTTAGTATTAGGTATATCGAAATTTTGACCTGAATTCACATATTGTAGAGGGTTATTATTTTTGAGTGAAATAACCTTGTCCAATATGTGAATTTTTTATTTTTAGCGAAATAAAAGGTCATGTAAAATAACTTTTTGGAGGAATTCCACATGCAACAAGGTACAGTGAAATGGTTTAACGCAGAGAAAGGCTTTGGTTTCATCGAGGTTGAAGGCGGCAACGATGTATTCGTTCACTTCAGCGCAATCGTAGGCGACGGCTTCAAGTCCCTGGACGAAGGCCAGCGCGTAGAATTCAACGTGGTTCAAGGCAACCGCGGACCACAAGCTGAGAACGTTGTAAAGCTGTAAGCTTTAAACAACTTCTTACTCGGGTTTAACTGCTTGTACGACCTGCAAGCAGGGGAGAGAGGCTGACCGCATCGAGCGGGCAGCCTCTTTTTTTGTGCCTGGCCTCCGCTTACCTGGCGGATGAATTCGTTGTTCTCAGCTTCCAAGCGGGGATCAGCGAGTGAAACCGGAAGGAATAGCTCATAAGAATATGGATGATTGTATAAATCAGCAAGGTCGTGAGATAAGCACTGAACCACATGATTAGAGTCGTATTTAGGAAATAGTACAGCAGCAGCATCCCCACGGGGAACGGCACCAGAATGATCAGCCAGATCGGTGCGTTCAGACCTTCAGTAATGGCCCCAAGTGAGACGACGGAGATTCCGATTAACAAGGCTTCCCACCAGTCGATTCCACCGCTGACAAGCAGGGTACCCATATAATAAGATGCAGCTGTCAGCGTGAAAGCCAAAATAAAATCTCTTATGTATGACATGTCTTTCACCTCCCTCAGATGTTATCCTCAAGAGGATTTAATAATCCTAATTTTACCACAACAAAATGGTGAACACATCATTATGCTTTCATTAGCAAAATCTTAAAATTCCCATAACATGTGAAATGTGCGATTGACTCACCGGGCCAAAGACCGATATACTTCCCTTATTCAAGTGAATTATGGTTTACGAAGGGAAGTATCCAATTATGGCAACAGAAGCACAGCCCGTCAAGAAGGACAAGATCCCCGAGCTGCAGCTCGTCCGGGCGATGGCGATTATCGGGGTGCTGTCGGTACACTCGACATCTTATGCAACTCTGTATATGAAAGAGTCTGCGTATTACTTTTTGTACAACTTCGCGAATATCTTTATGAAGTTCGGTACGCCAACCTTTATTCTGCTCAGCAGTTTTGTTCTATTCTACAACTATTACAGCCGGCCGCTTAATAAATCACTGCTCGTATCTTTTTACTCTAGGCGGCTGCTCTATATCATTATTCCGTACGTGCTGTTTTCATTATTTTATTTCGCTATATTACATGTTACACATTATCCGAATCGCCCCTTAGGGGAGACGCTGGAATCGTTCTTTAATAAGCTGATTACGGGTAAAGCATATACGCATCTTTATTTCGTATTCATCAGCATCCAGTTCTATATCTTATTTCCACTGGTCTTGTGGCTGTTCAAGCGTTCCGAAGCGCTGGCTAAGTGGGCAATACCAATCGGATTAGCGATTCAATGGGGCTTTGTCCTGCTGAACAAATATGTTATTCCGGCTCCAGGTGTCCCGAATAAAGGCAGCTGGGCGTTCTCTTACATGGCATATTTTATGCTCGGTGCATTCCTTGGGATATTTTATCCCAAGATTAAGAAGTGGGTTATCATGAGCCGGGAGAATGCGAGCGCGGGGAGAATTGCATTCTGGATTGGCCTCTGGGCTTTCTGGCTGGCGGCTGGAATCGGACATGTGCTGGTTTATTATTATAACCGTCTGCATGGTGATAATTTCAATACATTGCTCTATGAATTTTTCTGGAATGCACACACGTATGCATGCGCGCTTGTGCTGCTGCAAATCGCTCACCTCTTGTACAAGAACAGCTCCAGGCTGTTGGTGCGGCCCATGGAACGGCTGGGTGAGATTTCATTCGGGGTGTATCTGATCCATCCGTTCTTCCTGCTTGTATACCGGGAGAAGCTGGTCTACACGGGCGGCTCCTCTATGCTGCTGCACGCTTGGTACGCAGGAGGCTTCCTGCTGGCTCTGATCGGTTCATGGATCGTCGTGTCATTAGTTACTCGTTACCTGCCGTTCTCGTGGCTGATCTTCGGACAGGTGCCGAAGCCGAAACGGGACCGCCAGGCGCCGGCACAACCGGTGGTTCCGGGCGGAGTTGGCCGATAATTATGTGCGTTCCCAGACTAAAACTAAACTTAAATATCTGTATAGGATAAAGATACCCATACGCTAAACACTTAGTTAAAGTGTTCAGTGTATGGGTATTTGTTTGTTCTCTAAGATTAGCTCAATACAGATAAGACGCCATTCTTTCGTCAATCAGCATAATGCTTTCGGCATTTTCTTCGTCATCAAACATGATGGAAACCATATAAATATTGATTAATTCGTCTGTTTCTATACCCTTTGGTATGTCGGATAGAAAAGCTTTCTCTTTCACATCATAAGCGTAAGTAAGGCTTTTGGGGGTATCGAACTGCGCGTTATCTGAGCCATATACTTCCTTAATATCGCTTCTGGCCATGCCCACTTTAATAGCTTTGGTTGTTTGAAAGACATCCGCAGAGTTCCGGCCCAAGTTGATTCCCGCAACTTTATCGTCCCGATAGAACACCGCTACATCAGAGCCATAAGAAATACTCGCCGGCGAGATTTGTTCGCCTGTCCCTAAAATCTTTTCGACATCAGAGCGATTCATCCCGTACTCAATTTGTGCCTTACTGTCATCGATTTTGCTGATTGAAAGATCCTCTTTTGTCAGGCCTGATGACGAAGAACCGCACCCTCCAAGCACCGATACGACAACCAGCAGAAGTACAAGTAAACCTGTTAATCTCATATCTCTCTATTTCTCTCCTCTCTTCCAGCGACCTAAATATTAACAAAAAACCAGCTTGAAATCTATAACCATAATCTATTGTGGCACCAACCGGTTCTACATAGTAGAGCGGAAAATAGGTCGGTGAATGAAGAGAGCATGCAGATTAGACCCGGTCCGCGTGGGAACCGGGCTATAAGGTATGGATTCAACTCTACTGCAGCTGCGAAGAATACGGAAACTGTGTCGCATATTTCAGGAACTGGTCGTACGTCTGATCCAGCTTGGCCTGCTGCTCGCCCTCCAGCTTATAGTGCCCCTTCTTAAACATCATTTCGTACATATCGTACTGGCAGCGGTGGGTTTCCATCAGAACCGTCAGAATGTCCTCATGCAGGGCAGGGTGGCTCGCTTCACGTGCCGATACATTAAAGCTGTCGGTTAAGTACTTTTCCATCGCCAGTATATCATTGACACGGTCACGGTCATTAAGCTCCGGGCCTTTCTCTTTCGGTTCATAGGATGGCTTCGGATTCTTGATAGTCTGGGAATTCGGATTGCCGCTCATGGAATATCCTCCTCTCTTATTGCAGCTGTTGTACTCGCTTCATCTCAGCATTATTGTCATTCTTCAGGTGCTTCAGCAGCAGCTCGTAATGGCGAAGATGCATCTGGCCGACGCGGTCGATGGCTGCGGCGATCTCGGGGTCGGAGCATTCCTTGGCAAAATGGCTGCATTTCTTCATCGCGAGCAGCTCCCAAGACAGCTGATCCTTTAAATACAGATAATCTTTGGTTGTAATAACCTTCGGACCGTGCGTCATGACTGGCTCGTGCTGGTCGATGGTCTGTCCGTTTGGCATGTGCTTGTCCTCCTTCCGGTCTTTGTTTCTAAAGTTAGACTGTCTACCCGGTGGAGTTTTTATCCCTTCTCGCAAAAACAGAAAAAAACGCGTTCCGGCGGTCTTCATAACACCGTGGACGCGTGATGGGTAGCCTGTTTATCCATTTGTACGATTTTTGTCTATACATGCCCATCTGAACAGTCAGGGAATGCTGCTGGCCTGCATCGTTTTCCGAACGTTCCTTATGCCGGACACGAAGAGGTCTGCGAAGCAATTAAATCCAGCCCCGTTCCTTAGCCTTCTGAACAGCATGATGCCGGGTCTCCACCTCAAGCTTCTGTATGGCAGAAGACAAATAATTACGGACGGTTCCGGTCGTCAGATGCAGGCTGCCGGCAATTTGTCGTGTAGTGGCTCCGCCGGCGGCCATGCGCAGCACATCCTGTTCGCGCTCAGTCAGAGGGTTTGCTTCACGGGTGAACAGTGAGGCGGCCAGATAAGGGCTTACGACACGGCCGCCCTGCATCACCTTGCGGATAGCCTCAATGAGAAATTCAATCGGCTCATCCTTCAGCAGATAGGCGTCGACGGAAGCGTCCATAGCCTGCTGCAGATATCCGGGTCTCGCGAAGGTTGTGACAATCGTGATCTTGCAGGGAAGTCCGCTGCGTCTGACGGCGGCTGCGACCTCCAGACCTGTGAGGCCGGGCATTTCGATATCAAGCAGACAGAGGTCGGGATTGCAGGCTTCAATCATGCGCAAGGCCTCCCCGCCATCTGACACCTGAGCAATTATATCAATATCGTCCTCCAGCTGCAGCAGGGAGGCAAAGGCTCCTCGCAGCATATGCTGGTCTTCGGCGATGACAATACGAATCAAGTTGGCAGCCCTCCTAATAAACTTCTTTTTGAGCCGTCGGCTATTAAACGTGCTTCAGCGGCCGAGCTGGCGTTACAGGGACGGTGAGCGCTACTTCTGTACCTCCCTCCGGGGCCTGTGCTATGCGGGCTTGCCCCTGAATCTGCCGCATTCTCTCTTGGATCGAAGGAAGACCAAAGCCCTCCCTGCCCATACCGGAGGTTAATCCTTTGCCGTTATCGCGGATCGTCATACGATAGACGGCCTCATCGGCATAATTCGTAATCCAGCAGCGGGAAGCGCCGCTGTGCCGGACGACATTCGTGACAGCCTCTCGCAGCGCAAGAGCAAGCATCGTCTGGACCGTATCGGGAAGTGAGGAGTGAAGTTCGTCCTGTAAGGTTATGTCTGCCGTAATGCCTGCAGAATCAAGCACCTTCTGCACGTGATCAAGCTCGTCATTCAGCGGAATATGCCGCATGGAGGCCACCAGCTCACGCACCTGCTGCAGCGCATGGCGGGCGCTGTGCTTGATCTCGTCGATCTCGCTGCGGGCCCGGGCGGAGTCCCGGTCCACAAGCCGTGCGGCAAGCTCGCTCTTCATCTTGATCATGGTTAGTGTCTGGCCGAGTGTGTCATGCAGATCGCGCGCGATCCGGTTTCGCTCCTCTTCCTGGATATACCGCTCCAGCTTGCGGTTAGCGGCATTCAGCTTGGTTGAGAGTCTGCGTGCCTTGTCGATCGTGCGGATGACATAGGGCATGAGCAGCTGAAGAATAAGGAAGGGCAGCATTGGGGTCCAGAAGAAGGACTGAAGCTCCCCGTACAGCACGGCGTAGGAGGTGAAGAACATGCCTGCTATGCCTGCCATCCCCGCGTACATCAGCTTGAGTGTGCGGGCTCGGCTGAGCAGATCGGCATACATGAAGCCATACAGCAGCAGCCACTCCTGATAGAAGACCGCATAGACAGCAATGACGGCAAGCCCGGTCCACGAGGCGATGACAAGCAGCCAGCCGCGCTGCCATAACCCAGTGTAGAAGCATATCGCAGTAATGAGATACAGTGCTATAGAAATGCCAATACCGAGTGGCTGGTACTGCCATATGGTGATATATCCAAGGAATACGAAGCCAATAATATCAATGGCCAAATAGCTTTCAATCTGATCAGCCGGATATAGTTTGCGAAGCATGTTTCCTCTCTCTGGCGGACAACCGCCGTGTCATAGTTTTGCGAGCGGCCTCCAGTGGTCCCTGCTTGAACAGACGGAGCCAGATTCCGGAGAAGAGTACCAGCGTCAAGCAGATGAGCAGCCAGATCACAGCCGTCATTAAGGAGCTGGTCTCGCCGCCTAGACCCAGTCCCCAACCATAGAATATGACGGAGGCGAGCGCATTCTGCAGCACGTAGCAGCTGAGCGCCATCTTTCCGGTGCGCTCCAGCATTGGCCAGATAGGCCAGCGGCTGAACCGTTCTGTCAAGAGCGCAAGCAGCGCGATATACCCCACTGCCATAACGGGAGCGAACAGGTAGCGCAGCGGAAAATCAAACACCCCTCCCGGCACAAACAGCAGCAGGTTCAGCGGAATGCCCGCGCCAAGCCCCAGCTTCAGCATCCGGCGGCGGATTTCCCTGCCCCTCTCATCAGGGTGAAAGGCGCCAGCCCGCATCAAGCGGACTCCCGTGAGGAACAGGAAGATGTTAAGCGGCAGTACGAAGACTGCCTCCGTGCGGAAAAATCCGAAGTTGGCAAGCCTGAACGCCATCTGTTCCAGCCATGTACCGCTGCCGTACAGAGCTTCGGTACCCAGGGCGTGATTCATGGGCATGCTCTCCCCGGACAGATAGAGTCCGAGACTGGAAGCAAACAGCAGCAGGATGAGCATACCATGAAAAATACCAGTGATCCACATCGTTCGCTTCACCGCGCGATCGCCCCGTTTTACCACCCAGGCCACTATAACCGCAGTCAACGCATAGCTCATTAGAATGTCATATTCAAGAACCAGGGTGTAATGCAACAGCCCCTCCAGCAGGAGGAACAGGGCAGTCAGCAGATAGGGGCCGGGCCATCTCTTCTTCCTGGCCAGCGACCGGCTGTACTGCAGCTCAAGGCCGGCTCCGAACAGGATGGTCAGCAGGCCGAGGAGCTTGCCGTTGACCAGGAACAATACCAAATAACGGATGAACACATCGGCGGACGCCCACCAGTGATTGTGCGCGTAGGTGAAGAGATAGTCCACATTCCCCAGGTGGGCAAACAGCCAGATGTTGGTCCCGAGTGTACCCATTATCGCAAATCCTCTGAGGATATCGAGTAGACGGATGCGCTCGTTTGATGCTTCTTTCATCATGATTTCAGCCTCCATAACGCTGGCCTTGGCAAAGGCCTGTGTAGTAAATACAGCATACAACCGGTCGCTATCCGGCGGTAGGCACTGCCGTCATGATGAACGGTATGACAGGTGTCATAAGAAATGTTTTCATCTATCCCGGTTTCTTGCCGATTAAGCACCGTTTGACGCAGCCTTCATAAAATATATAGGGGGTGATCGCATGCCGATCAAGAACGGAGAGGAATATGTGAGGCGGATTAACGCCCAGCAGGCGAATGTACAAATTAACGGTGCTCCCGTAAAAGGGCCGGTAGCGGAGCACCCCGCTTTCAAGGGTGTGGTGCGGACTCAAGCTGCACTGTACGATTATCAGTGCCACCCGGATAACAAGGAGCGCATGACCTTCCGCTCTCCAGCTGGTGAGCCGGTAGGAATGTCGTTCCTCACGCCGCGGACGAAGGGTGACCTGGTGAAGCGCCGGACGATGTTTCAGGAGTGGGCCTCCATTCATCACGGGTTTATGGGCAGGTCCCCTGACTATATGAATACTGTTGTGATGGTCATGAACGCAGCTGCAGACCGGTTGGGAGAATCCAAGCCGCTGTATGCGGAGAACATCAGGCGTTATTACACATACTGCATGGACCGCGATATCACGCTTACCCATACCTTTATAAGACCCCAGACAAATAGGGCGAGCTCCTCTGCGGAATCGGCGGAGTTTGGGGATCTGGCCCGGATTGTACGCTGGACGGAGGAAGGTATTGTCGTGAGCGGAGGTATGATTGTCGCCACGCAGGGAGGGATAACGGATGAAATTCTGGTCTTCCCGGGGCCATGCCCGAAGCATACATCTCCGGACCGCAATCCCTATGCTTTCGCTTTCGCTATACCGGCTGACACGAAGGGCCTGTCATTCCACTGCCGGGAATCATATGTCAAGGACAGGATGACTGCCGCTGATTATCCGCTTACGACACAGTTTGAGGAGCCTGATGCCATCGCCGTCATGGAAGAGGTGCTGGTTCCCTGGGAGAGGGTTTTCCTGGCTGGTGATACCAGTCTCGCGAACTCCTTCTTCTATGAGAGTAACTTTTACACGCACCTCGGCCATCAGGTTGTCACTAGGCAGCTCATAAAAACCGAATTTATTCTCGGCACCATTCAGCTCCTGGTTGATACGCTTAATATAGGAGAATATCTGCACATTCAGGATAAGCTGTCCGAGGTGATTGTGGCAGCGGAGGTCATGAACGCGCTGCTTACGGCAGCCGAGGAGCGGGCGGAGCTGGATGAATGGGGCACGATGATGCCGGATCAGACGGCCATCCATACGGCTATGACTTATTTTCCGAGAGTCTATCCTCGATTCGCGGAGATTATCCAGCTAATTGGTGCGAGCGGGCTTGTCATGATGCCAACTGAAAAGGATTTGGCGGGGCCTTCCCGCGGCCAACTGGATGCTTATCTCGGTACGGACCTTCATGGGGGTATGGAGCGGGTGAAGCTGTTCCGGTTGGCATGGGATATGTCGATGAGCAGCTTTGGCACGCGGCAGGTCTTATATGAACGGTTTTTCTTCGGGGATCCGGCTCGGGCGGGCAAGCGTCTCTCAGCTGATTATGACAGGCTTCATGCCATATCAACAGTGAACAGGTTTCTGGAGCGGATTCCGGGTCAAGGCTCGCCTTAATGAAGGGCGGGTCTTTCTTTGGTTACTAGGAAGACAGTCGCCTAAATGGACAAATTGTGCCATAAAAGTTGATAGGAAGCTGCAAAACAAAGAGGATTCAGGTGGAATATGTGGAATTGGTGAGAAGGATTAAATATAAGTGATCGAGGTTTCTATGACGAGCAGAGCAAGGTCAATATCGCTAACGGATCATATGGATGTGTCGGAAGGGGCGCATATCTTATACTTCTATAGTTCGGATGAGGGTTATATGGATAACGCGCTTGCGTTTGTCCGCTCCGGGTTGGAGCAGAATCAGCAGATTTTACTTTTTGACAGCCAACAGAATTACGAGCAAATCTGCCGCGTGCTTGCTGGTGACGGCTTGGAGCAGGCGATTAGCGAGGTTCACTTCATTGATCATGGATGGTTCTACGGGGCTGACAGCCTGGAAGAAGGATTCTACAAGGATGAGCTTGGCAAGCTGGCGCAGGCTATGAAGTCCGGCGGAACGTCGGTCCGGTCGTGGGGGCATGTTTGTTGGAGGGAGGAGAGCGAAGCCTTCTTTCCTGTACTGCAGGAATATGAGCGCTATTGCGACGAGCTGTTCGGCGGTACCGGACTATTCGGCGTGTGTGTTTACGATGCCCGCAAGGTACCCGCTGCTGTGCAGAACGAGCTGCTGAAGTCACATGAGTACTTCATGACAGATACATCGCTTATGCCTTCCATGCTGTACGAGAAGAAGGACCGCAGTGTGCTGTTTCCATCACTGGCCGTGCAGGCACAGATGCAGTCCGAGGTGAATCTGTACAAGCAGAAGCTGGACTTCGTGCATGTAGTTTCCCATGAGGTGCGCAATCCGCTAACTGTAATCAAGGCCTATGCGAGGATGCTGATGGAGCAGGAGAAGGACGGGGCCAGCCGGCATAAGCTGCAGTCGATTACAGATTATGCAGACGTTATAGATAACGAAATGGCTCATATCATCAATACGGAGCAGATGCTGTCTACGGAATCGCTGTGGGAAAAAACATGGATCAAGGTCCTTCCGGTGCTGGAGGAAGTAAATGCGATAATGGAGACAAAAGCGCGGACGCAGGCGATAGGCTTCGACAGCTGTCTTCAGCTGATGGGAGAGCAGATTTACGGCAACGTGATCGGGCTTAAGCTGATTGTCTCCAACCTGCTGAGCAATGCAATTAAATACAGCCATGAGGGCGGACGCATCCGAATCGAGGCGTTTGCAGAAGATGGCGAATTGGTAGTAGCGATCCGCGACGAGGGGATCGGGATGAGTGATGAGCAGATCAGGAAGCTGTTTCGCAAATACGAAAAGATGAATGTTGAGCGCAGCGGACAAGGGATCGGCCTGTTCATGGTCAAGAAGCTGGTCGATCATTTCGGCGGCCGGATTGAGGTTAACAGCAGATTACATACAGGCACGCTGATGAAGGTATCCCTGCCTTTGTCTGGGAGAGCCCTTACTTAGTATAGCGGCGCACGCACTGCGGTTTGCCCTTAGGAAGCTGGAGGTTGAATATCCCTAATGTAAGCAGCCACCCCGGATCAGGACCCCGGGGTGGCTGCTGTGCGTCCGGCATCCGCTGCCGGCAGTGCGTGTATTAACGTCCATTCAGACCGAAGATGCTGCTGATAATGATCTCGGGCAGCTCAGCTTTCTGAGCTTGGTATTCCTCTAATGTGAGGCTTCCGGAAGCAAGGCGCTCATCCAGTTGAGCTGTGAGCTCAGCGATTTGCAGGCGGATCAGCTCCTTAATGTCAGAATTATTAGTCTCCGCCAGTTCAGCGAGCGACATGCCGCTGTACAGCGCCTGGTATACTTCCTCCTCATCCTCTGCACCAAGTGCCCGGAGGAAGATGTCGTCGGTATCCTGACTCATACTCTGCGGGGCAACGGCCGATTGGGCGTTTGCGTTGTCCGTGCCGATCATGGAGCTAATGGTGATGGCAAATGCTAACGTACCGACGACAATAATGCGTTTGGGATTCATATGTTGAACTCCTCTTTTCCTAAATCAATTTAAAAAACCTGCAGTATCGGAAGCTCGCGTATGTACTTCTGTCTGTGCTTCTCGTGGAGCAGGAACTGGGATTGGTTATGCCTGCGTTCATACGGTTGTTTGGCAGGTGCTGTCAGACAAAGTGCTGCACCGCGATATTCACTACTACGTTTATTTAGATACCCCGTTCCGGAATCTTTGTAACGGCAGTTATTCGGGAAAGTCTGATCCGGATGTCACCGTCTTATGTATTATCGCATGGGAACATTAAGAAAGCCTTAAAAGATTCCAAGGGTTTCCTGAAGGGGCTGGTTCGGTTCAAACAAATCGCATATTTATACAATGGCGAATGCGCGAAGTGATGAGGGATTCCACTATAGATCATGCGGCTTGTCTAGAAAAATGCAGGAATTCTGACGATTGGTAAAAAACAGTGTCATAAAAATGCTGCTAATATATATGCATATTATACAGTGCAGTGTTATAATGATATAGCATCTTTGAGTAAGGAAGTTTGTGTCATATATATGTCAGGTTTGGTGATAAAAACACCTATTTTCATGCCAAAAGACTACCATGCCTGAACAGATTTTTGGCTGATGCCGCCAGCATTCTTGCTGTTCCCGACAAATGATGTTATAATACGTGACATACATAAAATATGTGATGTCATGTATATTGTATACAAATTTTGGGAATGGTTCGAAATCAGGGTGCCGGAAACCTCCTGCATCAAAGAAATTAACATTAAAGTCTTGGGAGAGATGACAGATGAAGAAATTTTTACTGCTGGTTACGATGGTGACAACGCTGGCGCTGACGGCCTGCGGACAAGGAAGTAAAGGTACTAACGAGCCTGCGCCGGCTAACAACAGCCAGGCAGGAGGAAGCACGGAGCCGACAGAGCAGCAGACGAAGCTGGTTCTTGGCACAAGTGCTGATTACGCTCCATACGAGTTTCATAAGACGATTGACGGTAAAGATACCATCGTTGGTTTCGATATTGAAATTGCCAAGGAAATTGCCAAGGACATGAACGCTGAGCTGGTCATTCAGGACATGGATTTTGACGGCCTTCTGATGGCGCTGAATGCTGGCAAGGTAGACCTCGTTATCTCGGGGATGACGCCAACGGAAGATCGCAAGAAGAATGTAGACTTCTCGAAAATATACTATTTTGCCGAGCAGAGCATCCTGGTGAAGAAGGACCGCCTGGGCGAGTTCCCGACGCTTGAATCGCTGTCAGGCAAGAAGGTTGGTGTCCAGAAGGGTTCTATCCAGGAAGGCATCGCCCAGGAGATCGAAGGTGCACAGCTGACATCTCTTGGCAAAATTCCTGAGCTGATCATGGAGCTGCAGACAGGCCGTGTTGATGCGCTGATTCTGGAGAAGCCGGTGGCAGACCAGTATGTGCTGAAGCAGGATGACATAGCTATTTCAGATGCTAAGATTGAACAGTCGGAAGAAGAAGCTGGTTCGGCAATTGCTGTGAAGAAGGGGAATGCGGAGCTGCTGGAGAAGGTTAACAGCACGCTTGACAGGCTGATGGCAGCAGGCGATATTGACCGCTTCGTGGTAGAAGCAAACGAACTGGTTGGCGAATAGTCTTAAGTAAGAGATAGATCAGCCAAGGCGAATACAAACGGACGGAGTAGTTAGCGATGAATCTGGATTTTTCGTTTCTGGCGGACCACTGGCAGAGCTATGCCAGTGCCGCCTGGATTACCCTGAAGCTGTCGTTCTTCGGGGTGCTCCTGGGAACCCTTCTCGGTATTGGATTCGCACTCATGCGCCTCTCCGGCGTATGGGTGGTCAGGTTCCTCTCGACAGCTTACATCGAGCTGGTCAGAGGAACGCCGATGCTGGTGCAAATCTTTATTATTCACTACGGATTAACCCAGTTTGGGGTGGACTTTGCGCCCTTCCAATCGGGGATAATCGCCCTCACAATCAACAGTGCCGCGTATATGGCCGAGGTGTTCCGTGCCGGGATTATGGCAATTGACAAGGGACAGACTGAGGCGGCGCGTTCACTGGGGTTATCCAAGGGCATGGCCATGCGGTATATTGTGCTGCCGCAGGCATTCCGCAACATGCTGCCTGCAATTGGTAACGAGTTCATTATCATCATAAAGGACTCCTCGCTGGTTTCGGTAATAGGCATAGCGGAGATTATGAACACGGCGAGAACGCTGCAGGGCAATCTGTTCCTGCCGCTTGAGCCGCTGCTCGTTGCAGCAGGTGTCTACTTCGTTCTAACATTTACGCTGTCGAAGCTGCTCGGCGCCTTGGAAAGGAAGTTGAGAAACCAATGATTAAAGTCCAGGGACTGCGTAAATCGTTTGGTAAGCTGGATATTCTGAAGGGAATCGATACGGAAATTCGTCAAGGCGAGGTTGTCGTGGTCATCGGACCAAGCGGCTCCGGCAAGAGCACGTTTCTGCGCTGTCTCAATTTTCTGGAGGTGCCGACAGCCGGTGAGATCATTTTCGCGGGCCAGAAGATTGTGAACAAACAGTCAGAGCTTAATGCGATCCGCCAGAAGATGGGGATGGTATTCCAGCATTTCAATCTGTTCCCTCATATGAGTGTGATGGAGAACCTGACGCTGGGACCCCGGAAGTTGAAGAACATGAGCAAGGAAAAGGCGGAAGCTATCGCCCTCGATCTGCTTCGTTCTGTAGGGCTTGAGGATAAGCGGGATGCTTATCCCGACTCGCTGTCCGGCGGGCAGAAGCAGCGGATAGCTATTGCCCGCGCGCTCGCGATGCAGCCGGATGTCATGCTGTTCGACGAGCCGACATCTGCGCTTGATCCTGAGATGGTCGGCGAGGTGCTGGACGTGATGAAGAAGCTTGCGCAAAATGGCATGACAATGGTAATCGTCACGCATGAGATGGGCTTTGCCCGTGAGGTTGGCGACCGGTTGCTCTTCATGGACGGGGGCAGCATCGTGGAAGAGGGAGTGCCGCGTGAGGTGCTCCAGAATCCGCAGCATCCGCGTACGCAAGATTTCTTATCCAAGGTTTTGTAGGGCTAATTTTGTGGAATTCGTCTTGCTTGCCTGGGAGGCTTGACCGCCTCCCGGGATTTCTTAACAAGTCATATGTATATTGTGCATTGTATATTGTATACAAAATACAAGTTATGTTTTTTAATCTTAATGGAACAGGTGGGCTGATTCATGAAATCAACAACGTTTATGGAGCTTTCGAATACATACAGTGCGCACAACTACCATCCGCTGCCGATTGTCATCTCCAAGGCGGAGGGCATTTGGGTCGAAGACCCGGAGGGCAACCGCTACATGGATATGCTCAGTGCTTATTCAGCACTCAACCAGGGGCATCGGCATCCGAAGATTATTCAAGCATTGAAGGATCAGGCGGATATGGTCACGCTGACATCCAGGGCTTTTCACAGCAGCACGGCGGGACTCTTTTATCATAAATTGTCGAAATATACTGGCAAGTCAAAAATCTTAGCCATGAATACAGGTGCCGAGGCGGTGGAAACAGCGGTCAAGGCAGTCCGCAGATGGGCTTACCGGGTGAAGGGCGTGCCTGAAAATCAGGCAGAAATTATTGTCTGTGACGGCAATTTCCATGGCCGGACGATTACGGTCACCTCGTTCTCCTCGTCACCGGAGTACAAGAAGGACTTTGGCCCATTCACACCGGGCTTCAAAATCATTCCTTACGGCGACCTGGAGGCGCTGGAGCAGGCGATTACACCGCACACAGCGGCCTTCCTCGTCGAGCCGATTCAAGGGGAATCCGGCATTATTATTCCGCCCAAGGGCTTCCTGAAGGCAGCTGAGGCCCTCTGCCGCAAGCATCATGTGCTGCTCGTCGCTGACGAGATTCAGACCGGGTTTGGCCGGACGGGACGGCGTTTTGCAAGCGACTGGGATGATGTGACACCGGATGTGTATGTGATGGGCAAAGCTCTTGGCGGCGGCGTCATGCCGATCTCGGCGATCGCCGCGAATGATGAGATTCTGGATGTATTCGAGCCCGGATCTCACGGCTCTACCTTCGGGGGCAATCCGCTTGCCTGCGCTGTGGCGATCGCAGCTCTAGAGGTGCTGGAGGAGGAAGGGCTTGCGGAACGTTCAGACCGGCTGGGTACGTATTTTGCGGAGAAGCTATCGGCGATCAGAAGTCCGCTGGTGAAGGAAGTTCGTGCGCGCGGCCTGTTCATTGGGGTGGAATTGAGCACGGCGGCAAGGCCGTACTGTGAGCAGCTGATGGCAGAGGGTCTCCTGTGCAAGGAAACGCATGAGACCACGATCCGTTTTGCTCCGCCGCTCATTATTGAGGAAGCTGACATCGATTGGGCGTTGAAGCGCATTGAGGCCGTGCTAACGAGTGTTTAGAGTGAATAGCCGAATCGGGGACAGTGGAGAGGAACCGAACGAATGGAGGCAAGGACGATGAGTATGATGGAACCGGAAACGAAGACGGTTGTAGGAAAGAAGACGAAGAGGCTGCAGCTGATCCATGTGCCGTTCGGGCTGGGTGCGGGACGTGCAGGAACAGAGCTTGGGCCCGGGGATATCCTGCATGCCGGGCTTGTGCGGCAAATCCGCAGTCTGGGACATGAATTAGCGGATGATGTGTGGGTCAGCTGTGCGGATAAGCCTGCGGCAGCGCCGGCCCCTGGCGAGAAGCTGAAGCATTTTGCCGAGGTAGTGGAGATGAGCCGCAATGTATGTACAGAAGTATCTGCAGCCGTAGAAGCGGGTGCTTTCCCGCTGGTCTTGGGCGGGGATCACAGCATTGCAATCGGAACATTGGCAGGACTGACCGCTCATTATCCCAGCCTCGGAGTCATCTGGATTGATGCCCATACAGACATGAACACGGAGGCCACAACCCATTCAGGCAACATGCACGGTATGTCGCTGGCGATTGCACTCGGGAAACTGCGCAGCGTCTCCTTTGCTGATATTCTGGGGGCCGGACCATCTATTAAGAAGGAGAACATCGTCATTGTTGCCGCACGGGATATCGATCCAGGGGAACGTGAGCTGATCCGCAAGGAAGGTATCGCCTGCTTCACCATGCATGACATCGACCGGCTGGGCATTCATGCTGTCATGGAAAAGGCGCTGGCGATTGCGGGCAGCGGCACGGACGGTGTTCATCTAAGCTTCGATATCGATTCGGTTGATCCTATTGAGGCTCCGGGCGTAGGCACTCCGGTGAGAGGCGGTCTGAGCTACCGGGAAGCGCATTTTGCCCTGGAGCTGCTGGCTGAATCCGGCCTGGTTACCTCTATGGAAGTTGTGGAAGTCAATTCACTGCTTGATCAGAGCGGCCGGACAGCAAGGCTCGCAGTCGAACTGATTGCTTCCATGCTTGGCAAGCGAATTATATAAATAAGAACCGGCATAAGCTTTAAGTACTGATAGATTTATTTTATAAAGAAGGCAGGGATTAACGATGACAGAGCAGCTATTTCCACCGTTTGCGAATGAACCATTCACGGATTTCAGCAAGGAAGATAATAAGAAAGCGATGAAGTCGGCACTAGCGGCAGTGCGAGCTTCACTCGGCCAGCACTACCCGCTGCGTATTGACGGGAAGGCGGTTGAAACAGCCGGCAGCATTACGTCAATTAATCCCGCGAGGATAGATGAAGTTATTGGCACGGTCGGAAAGGCAAGCCGGGAGCTTGCAGAGGAGGCCATGCAGTCGGCATTAGCCGCCTTCGAGCTGTGGAAGAAAGTGCCGGCAGAGGAGCGGGCGGGCTATCTTGTGAAGGCTGCAGAGCTGATGCGCGGCCGCAAGCATGAGTTCTCGGCCTGGATGGTGCTGGAGGCGGGCAAGAACTGGGGGGAAGCGGATGCAGATACGGCGGAAGCGATCGATTTTCTGGAGTATTACGCCAGAGAGATGATCAAGCTGTCCGAGACAAATGAACGCCAGCCGCTCGTGAAGCTTGCAGGAGAAGACAATAAACTGACCTACATACCGCTGGGCGTTGGTGTTGTGATTCCGCCGTGGAATTTTCCGCTGGCGATCTGTGCCGGCATGACCTCGGCCGCGCTCGTATCCGGCAACACCGTTGTTCTGAAGCCGGCTTCAACGACGCCGGTCATCGCCTATAAGTTCTACGAACTGATGGTGGAAGCCGGCGTCCCGGCTAATGTGATCCAGTATCTGCCGGGCAGCGGAAGTGAGATTGGCGACTACCTGACAGGGCATCCGAAGACGAGATTCATCAGCTTCACGGGCTCGAAGGAGGTTGGTTTGCATATCAACAAGCTTGCTGCCGAGCAGGCGGAGGGCCAAATCTGGATGAAGCGGGTCATAGCAGAGATGGGCGGCAAGGACGGGATTGTTGTCGATGAGACCGCTGATCTTGAGGCAGCAGCAGATGCCATCGTCGCTTCGGCATTCGGATTTCAGGGGCAGAAGTGCTCCGCCGGCTCCCGCGCGGTAATCGTGGAGTCTGTATATGACAAGGTGGTCTCGATGGTCGAGGAGCGGACGAAGAAGCTGGTCATGGGCTTACCGGAGGATAATGCGCCTGTAGGACCTGTAATTGACGAGACGTCCTACAACCGCATATTAGGTTATATCGAGAAGGGGCGTAAGGAAGGACGGCTGCTCGCCGGCGGCGGCAAAGGCCTTGATGGAGGTTATTTTATTGAGCCGACGGTGTTCGCCGATGCAGCTCCAGATGCGGTTATCATGCAGGAGGAGATCTTCGGCCCGGTGCTTGCGCTTGCCAAGGCAGCGGATTGGCAGGAAGCGATCGCCATTTATAATAATACGGAGTTTGGTCTAACGGGCGCCTTCTTCTCCGGGAATGAGCAGCGGATTCAGACGGCGCTTGAAACGATGCATTGCGGGAATCTCTACATCAACCGCAAATGCACCGGAGCACTCGTAGGCGTGCATCCGTTCGGCGGTTTTAATATGTCGGGTACGGATTCCAAGGCGGGCGGCCATGACTACCTGCTGCTGTTTACCCAAGCCAAGCTGACCTCGCGAAGAATCGGGTAGGCAGCTGGTGAGGGAAGGTTTGTGCCCACACGAAGCAAGCCTTCCTCGAATAAAGAATTCATACATTAACCGGCGGAGACCTCCGCCGGTTAATTGCGTTTTCCTTTGGCGAATGGAGGTCGGGGGAAGGGGGTAAAGTAGGGTAAGGCAAAACATGACAATGGAACAGCCGAATGGAGGAGGAGAAGGATGAAGGATCTGGTACAGCACATCAGTGCGGATGCAGTCCGGATCAGCGGTCCGGATGATCTGAATGAGCTTGTGGAACAGGCAGGCGATGCTTCGGTCGTGCTGCTCGGGGAGGCTTCACACGGCACTTCCGAGTTCTATACGATGAGGGCAGAGCTTACCAAGAGGCTGATTGAGCGTAAGGGCTTCCGGATAGTCGCAGTGGAAGGCGACTGGCCTGCCTGTTATGAGGTCAACCGCTATATTAAGGGATACGGGCAGGCGGCAGAGAGTGCTGAACAGGCGCTGCGCGCCTTTACCCGCTGGCCGACCTGGATGTGGGCAAACCGGGAGATTGCTGAACTTACCCGGTGGCTGCATTCCTTTAATGAGAGCCGGGCCGGCATGGATAAGGCCGGGTTTTACGGTCTTGATGTCTACAGTCTGTGGGAGTCGCTGGATGAAATCCTGGGCTATCTGAAACGGACCGGCTCACCGGACCTGGAACAGGCACGGCGTGCTTTCGACTGTTTTGAGCCGTATCGCCGGGATGAACAGACCTATGGGGTCTCGGCATCATTCTTTCGTGAGGACAGCTGCGAGCAGGAGGTAGTGGACCTGCTTAACCGAATGCGGGCAGAGCGCCATCAGCAGGAGGAGCAGGGTGACGAGCAGGCTCTAAGTGCGGAAATTAACGCGCTTGTGGCTGTGAATGCGGAGCAGTATTACAAGGCTATGGTAAAGGGCGGCCCGGAATCGTGGAATATACGCGACCAGCATATGACAGAGACGCTGGATATTCTGCTCCGTCAATATGGCGGCGGGGCCAAGGCGATTGTGTGGGAGCATAACACGCATATCGGGGATGCCCGGGCTACGGATATGGCGGCGGAGGGAATGGTTAATGTCGGCCAGCTCGCACGCGAGGCATACGGAATGGATGACGTGTTTGCGATCGGCTTCGGCACCTATGAAGGCACGGTTATCGCTGGCAAGCAGTGGGGAAGCCCGATGGAGCGTGTTACGGTTCCTGCAGCGTTGAAGGGCAGCTGGGAGGAAGCCATGCATAACGCTGGCGCTTTTGACAAGTGGCTGATGCTGCGCGGACGGGATGATGTGTATGGGACGGTTATCCCGCATCGTGCGATCGGCGTTGTTTATGATCCTCGCTATGAGCGTTACGGCAATTACGTACCGTCCGTCATGTCGGAGCGCTACGATGCCTTCATCCATGTGGAACGCTCCAAGGCGCTCGAGCCTCTTGCCGGCATACCGGTTGAGGCGTACTGAAGTATCGAGAAAACTGAATAGGGCAGCACACAAAAAGACAACCTGGCATCCTAAGCGTGCCGGGTTGTCTGCGCTGTACCTATTTATAAGAACAGTTTGCGTAATATGAAGTAACCGACGGTACAAGGACAGCCGCAACAAGCTACTTAAAAGCATAAGCAAGCCCTTGTAGCACCTGGCTTACAACGTCATTGTTCTGGTCGGTATGCTGCAGGAACAAGCCTCCTTCAATTGTGGCAATAATCATGGCTGCGGCTTCTTTGACCGGCAGCTGGGGATCCAACTCGTTATTGTTCACTCCTTCTTGCAACAGGTTCTCGACTAAAGTCATCTGGGAATGAAAAAACTCTCCGATCTTCTCACGGATCATAACCGCTTCTTGCGCAGCCTGTGTGTATAAAGTCACAAACGGGCTTCCTCCAAGTCCGGTTACAGACTGATCCACCAAGCCCTTGACCAGCTTGATTAGCCGTTCAGTTGCGGGCAGATCACTTCTGCCTGCCGTATCGGCCATGGCTTGATTGTACTTGGCAATCAGATCGTCCACGATAGCAGCGAGCAAATCCTCCTTACCTTTAAAATGATAGTAGATATTCGTCTTGGACACTTTACTGGCGGCGACAATATCATCCATGCTCGTTAAGTGATAGCCCCGCTCCAGAAACAGGGAGGCGGCTATGCGGAGCACGGTTTCCCGGTTAGTGGTTTTTTTGTTTTTGATCATGAAAGTACTTTACAGGACACGGCTTGTTTTGTCAAAAGATCCCTGTAAAACTTTAGGATTATTATCTTGTTTTGCTGGGGAGCCCCAAGGCGGTTTATGCTCCGGCATAAACATAAGGGAAGCCAGATATATTCAAGTAGACAATATCAAACAATTTTCGCATTACAGGCTGCGGATAGATCGGTTTTTTGGGCAAAGAAGACGGCAATTTGAATAGTGAAGACAGCAGGCAATCCGTATGATTGGAAAAAGAAAGCACTTACATGGCTGGACACCGCTGTTCCATTACCTTGAGTAAAGGAGGGGTGCTGCAGTCAAAACAGCCGGGAGTAAGGATAAAGGCAGGGTTGGCCTAATACCCGGACGACGGGCGCTAGGACACCGTGTGCCGTGCATTGAGCTCCGGGTCGCTTCACCAATCACAGATCAGGGAAGTGAGGGATTATGGTTTTGAATCGTACCTGTAAAAAGGGATGGACGCTGCTGCTTGCAATTGTCATGCTGGTCTCTACTGTTGCACCAGGACTCGGAAGGGGGATGCTAACCGCTCACGCGGAGCAGAACGTATGGAAATTTGACTTTGGCACGAAGACAAGTCCGGTGCTTGAAGGCTACATCGGCGTTCATGAGGAGCAGCTGTTTTCAGAGGATGCGGGTTATGGGCTGTCAGCGGCAGTCGCCTCAAGGCACAGGGGCGGAACAGATACGGACGATATGGCCGCTGACTTCGTTCTTGGAAGCGCATTCTCCTTTATCGTTAATATTCCGGACGGGAATTATCATGTAACCGTCTATTCCGGCGACCTGCTGCCGGGAACGTCGACGACGAATACCCGTACAACGATTGGCGGAGAGCTGATGGGGACGATCAGTACCCGGCAGGCGGTATCGCAAGCGACCTACCCGGCGACTGTCACGGGCGGAAAGCTGGAGCTGGCGTTCAGCGGGAACGGGGTTGGCGCTTATGTGAACGGGGTGGTGATCGAGAGGGCGCAGGCTGAACCTCCGGCAGCTCCCGCCACTCCAACAGGGCTCACGGTCCTGGGATCGAGTGTTGCAGGGGTAGGCCTGAAGTGGATAGAATCTCCTGCTGCTTCAGGATACAGCGTGTACCGTTCGGTTTACGAAGGGGATAGCTATCAGAAGCTCGGGAGCACGGATACTCCAAGCTATACGGATACGGGGGTCGAAGCGGGCATGAGCTATATGTACCGGGTGACGGCAATCGGCCTGGATGGCCAGGAATCAGAACCAAGCCTGCCGGTTACCGCAGAAGTCAGCGGGGAACTGAATCCGCCGCAACCGCTCCCGGAAGCGCTGCCGTACCAGTTTGACTTTGGGCCTGGTGAGCAGGCGGAGGGTTATCTGAAGGTGGAATCCTCGGCTGCTTATGCCGCGGAGTGGAAGTATGGCTTTGCCGATCCACAGAAGGTAGGGGCGGGAAGCCTCGATACAGGCGATGCGCTGAAATCGGATTTCAGTGTGCCGGCGGGTACGGCCTTTCTGCTGGATCTGCCTAATGGTGACTACAGCGTGACGGTAATCGCTGGCGATTCTGCGGAAGCGTCCGAGATAGCAGTCAAAGCGGAGTTAATCGAGAAAATCCAGCTCACGTCTGTAGCGGCAGGTGAGCATATGGAGCGTACCTTCGAGATTGCTCTGACAGATGGTCAGCTGAATCTGGAATTCAGCGGCTCGGCACCGAAGCTGAATGGACTGATCGTGAATAAGCTCCCGGAGCGGGAGGCTGGCAGTCTGCCGGAGGTCTATATCGCTGGCGACTCCACCGTTCAGACCTATGATGAATATTGGAAGCCGGAGGCAGGCTGGGGCCAGATGATCGGCCGGTTCTTCGACGATTCCATCGTCTTCCACAACCATGCCATCGGAGGACGCAGTACGAAGTCGTTCCTTGAGCAGGGAAGACTGGACGCTATTTTCCGTGTCATCAAGCCAAATGACTATTTCCTCATCCAGTTTGGTCATAACGATGCGACGATCAGCAGGCCGGAGCGTTATGCATCCGTGCCGGATTACAAGAATTATCTCAAAACCTACGTGAACGGTGCGCGTCAGCGGGGAGCCATTCCTATTCTGGTGACACCCGTAGGACGCAGAGACTTCAATCCGGAGACCGGCAAGTTCAATGTCAGCTTTCCGGAATACGTAAAGGGCATGAAGGAGGTTGCGGCGGAGCTGGAGGTGCCGCTCGTCGATCTCAGCGCTCTGAGTGTGGCTTATTATGATTCCATTGGTCCTGCAGCTACGCTGTCGGTGTTCCTCCATGTGGAGCCGGGCATCTATCCGGCATTTATGAATGGTGTGCAGGACAACACCCACTTCCAGGAGTACGGAGCCATTCAGCTTGCGCGGCTGGTTTCCGGGGCGATCAAGGAGATTAACCTCCCGCTGTCCGATTATGTGACGGGGATCGAGCCGCCGGATGCTCTGCCCGAGAAGCCGCAGGGCCTTAAGGCCGGCAGCATCAGCAATGCTACGGCGACCCTGAGCTGGAACGCTTCCGAAGGAGCAGATATTTACCGGGTCTACAGGAAGCTGAAGGATGGCACGGATTATACGCTGATCGGAACGGCAGCCGTCCCGCAAATCACGATTGGGGGCATGGAGGATGGCAAGGAATATCAGGTGCGTGTGTCAGCCGTCAATGGGCTGGGTGAGTCGGAGCTTTCAGACGTACTGACCATTCGCATGAAGAAGGCGCAGTTCAAGTATGATTTCGGTCTGACAACCAGCCCGGTTGCAGAAGGCTATGCGGCTGTCACGCCACAGACGCAGTATACAGAGGAGCGCGGCTATGGCCTTCTGACCACGGAGGGAATGGCTGGCCGGGACCGCGGGGCTGGCGACGACCTGCAGCGGGATTTCATTATGCGCGGCGGCGGTTTCGAGTTCCAGGTGGATCTCCCTAACGGAATTTATTCCGTTAAAGTTCTGATCGGGGATATGCTGGCAGGCGCGTCCGCGCGTACCAGCGTCACGATAGAAGGCAAGAATCTGGGTACTTACTCATCCGGCAAGGCCAGCACAACTGAGCAGGTCTTCAACAATATTGAAGTGAAGGACGGCAGGATGAACTTCTTGTTTGCCGACCAAAGCTCTATTGTCAACGCCGTTGAGATTACACCGGTTATTCAGGCGCCGGGTGATCTTAAGGCAGACTCCAAATCGCTGGACCCGGATAGTCCTTCTGTGACTCTGTCTTGGACGGCGGTTGAAGGCGCAGCCGGTTATGGGGTTTACCGTAAGGACGTAGAAGCTTCGGCTCCGGTACTGCTGGCGAAGGTTGCAGAGGCTGCCTATACGGATCATGAAGCGGTCATCGGCTCCGAATACGAGTATACAGTAACAACGCTGGAGTCGATGGAAGGCTCCGGGCTGGAATCAGTTCCGTCCGATCCGGTCCTGGTCTCCATGACCGATCCCGATGCGGCCAAGCCGCCGGCACCAGTGAACCTGTCGGTGGTGTCCATTGCGAAGAATGAAATTACAATCGCATGGCGTGAGGTGCCGGAAGCATTGTCTTATCAGGTCTTCCGTGCCGATAAGAACGGCAGCTATGTGCTGATCGGCAAGACAGCAGAGCTGACATTTAAGGATACCGGTGTGCTGACCACGATTCCTTATTCTTATAAGGTAGCGGCCGTTAACGCGGGAGGCGTATCCCCGCTGTCAGAAGCTCTGGTGACAGAAGTGGGGACTGTTCTCAGCAGGCAGATGGAGTATTTAACAAGGGCGCTTGTTGCCGTGAAGACGGATGAGGGCGTCTACGTCGGCTGGCGGATGCTGGGCACGGACCCTGAGAATATTGCCTTCAATCTGTACAGCAATGGCAAGAAGCTTACCAGCAAGCCGCTGACAGACAGCACGAACTATCTCGACCGCAAAGGCAGGACGGATGCTGTGTACGAGGTAAGAGCCGTTGTAGACGGTAAGGAAGAGCCAGTGGGGGAGACGGCACAGGTCTGGGGAGGAAGCAGCCTGGACATTCCGCTGAATAAGCCGGAAGACGGCGTAACGCCGCTTGGTGATCCCTATACCTACCGGGCTAACGATGCCAGTGTAGGTGATCTGGACGGTGACGGGGAGTATGAGTTTATCGTAAAGTGGGACCCGAGCAATTCCCAGGACAACTCGAAAGCGGGTTATACCGGAAATGTGTACATGGACGCCTATAAGCTCGATGGTACGCAGCTGTGGCGGATTGACCTCGGCCGCAACATTAGGGCAGGAGCGCACTATACCCAGTTCATGGTCTATGACCTGGATGGTGACGGCAGGGCAGAGGTGGCCATGAAAACTGCGGATGGAACCGTAGATGGGGAAGGCAATGCGCTGGGAGACCCGTCTAAGGACTTCCGCAACTCCTCCGGTTATGTGCTGAGCGGGCCGGAGTATCTGACAATCTTTGACGGCCTTACAGGCAAGGCGCTGGCTACTACCGATTATGAGCCGCCGCGCGGAACAGTTGATTCGTGGGGAGACGGCTATGGCAACCGGGTCGACCGCCTGATGGCTGCTGTTGCTTACCTGGACGGTGAGCGTCCTAGTCTTGTTATAACCAGGGGCATCTACACCAGATCGGTTCTGGCAGCTTATAACTGGCGGGACGGGGAACTGACGAAGCTATGGACCTTCGATACGAAGAATGACGGCTATGGCTCCTTTGCGGGGCAGGGCTACCACAGCCTGAGTGTTGCGGATGTGGATCGCGACGGCAAGGATGAGATTGTCTACGGCAACATGGTGGTGGACGACGACGGAACAGGCGTTTACTCCACCGGACTTGGGCATGGCGATGCGCTGCATGTCAGCGACCTTAATCCGGCAAGACCTGGACTTGAGGTATTCTCCACACAGGAAAACAAGGGATCGCCATACGGCTATTCGATGCGCGACGTAGCGACCGGCGAGGTTCTCTGGGGCGTGCATACCGGTGAAGATACCGGCCGGGGCGCAGCTGCAGATATTGATCCCCGGCATATTGGCGCAGAGGCTTGGGCGGTTTCCGGTGCCTGGAACAGCCGCACAGGCGGACTGTATTCTGCACAGGGAGAGCGGATTTCCGACTCCATTCCATCTGCTAACTTTGCGATCTGGTGGGATGGCGATCTTCTGAGAGAGCTGTTGGATCATAACTTCGATGCAGAGGCAGGCGTTGGCGTCGGTACGATTGATAAATGGGACTACGAGCAGAGCAAGCTTGTTAACCTGCTCACAGCATCAGGGACGTTCTCGAACAATCACACGAAGGGCACACCGGCCCTTCAGGCCGACCTGTTCGGCGACTGGCGTGAAGAGGCGGTGTGGCGGACTGAGGACAGCAGTGCGCTTCGCATTTACACCACCACTGACGAGACCGACCACCGGATTTTTACACTGATGCATGATTCCCAGTATCGTCTGTCCATTGCGTGGCAGAATGTTGGTTACAATCAGCCGCCGCACACCAGCTTCTTCCTCGGCCATGGCATGGAGAAACCTGCTATGCCGTCTATCTACACGGCGGGAGCGGGAGCGCCGGTTAATGGTATAGCCGTAGAGCCGGGAAAAGCGCATATCAAGGTGGGTGAACAGCTTCAACTGAAGGCAGTGATCTCTCCGGCAGGTGCGTCTAACATACACGTATCCTGGATATCTGCAGATCGCAGCATTGCAGAAGTCAGCGAGGATGGGGTAGTGACAGGCGTGAAGAAGGGACAGACCACAATTACTGCGGTAACAAGAGACGGCGGCTTAACGGCGGAAGCACGCATTATCGTCCAGCCAAATAACAAAAGCTCTCAGCCTTCCCTGAACGGGCCGGAGCGCAGCGCTACTGGCCAGCCGTTTGATTTGATTTACGGACTTCATGAAGGGAAGGAAGAGGCAGCTGCTCAGGATATTACGATAAACTATGATGCCGAACGGCTCCGGTTCGTCTCCGTAATGCCTGTCGATGACAGCCAATTCGTCGTAGCCGATTATGATGCTGAGCAGCCGGGGGTTGTTCGTATCTTGGGGGCTTATATCGGCGAAGAGCCGGTAAATGCGGCAGACGGGCTGCTGAAGCTTGCTTTCCAGGTGAAGCCGGAAGCAAGCAGCGGCGCTGCCGGCATTTCGGTTGCCAAGCTTATTGCGGCCAGCGGGACGGGCAAGGAAAGAGAACTCGAGGGAACCACGCATATCCTTCAAGTTAATCACCCTGGCAGGTCTGATCTGGCAGAGCTGATTAAGCAAGCCCAGAAGCTGTATGATGAGGCGGTAGAAGGAAAACAATCAGGCCAATACCCTGCAGGGGCCAGGGCCGCTCTGCTGGCTGCTGTTGATGCCGCGGCTGCAGCTGCTGCCAAGGAAGATGCGTCGCAGCAGGAAATCGAGAAAGCTCTTAAGGCGCTCAGTGAGGCCATGGAAGTCTTCCGTGCGTCTGTCCTTGTAACGACACCGGGAGACCACAGTGAAGGGAAGCTGTCAGTCGGCGATCTGGCTGTAATGGCAAAGAGCTATGGCCTTACCTCAGCTGAGCCAGGCTGGAATGCTGTTAAGAAGAATGACCTGAACAATGATGGCAGAATTGAAATCGTGGATCTGATCATGATGGGCCGCATGATTTTGAACAAATAAGCATGTTGATGAGTAACGGGAGGGGGACGGCTTTATGCCGTCCCCTTCTTTTAGATAAGGAGGCAGTGTGGGAAAAGCGGAAACATGTCAGGTAAGTGGTATCCAGACAGGCGGCGGAAGACGGGATAGTAGCGGAATTCCGGTGAGAAATAGTCATTTGCTACCCCTTGTTTTTTTGATTTTTTCGCTTATTTGTGGTATGGTTGATACAGCTAAAGATGGAATCCACTCACATCCGGCGGGGGTTTAAAGGGTGCTTGCTTTTTCAAACCTTGCGCATGGTGTGATTTTTTTTATTTCTGTCTTGGCCTGTACACTCATATATATAGGAGTGTATGGAAGGTGGACGAGGGATCAGAACACCAAGTCCCACGGCCCAGGCTGGTATAAGAGAGGCGAAGCGTTTGAATGCCGCCTGTGGTATTCCATTCGAATCTAGCCGAGGAGGTTGCATAGCTGTGTATTATTCCCGTAAGAAAGTGGAAGAGGTTCCCGAGGAATTGACCGATATCTGGTCGTGTACCAATGACGGCTGCAACGGATGGATGAGAGACAATTTTGCTTTTGCGGTTGAACCGACTTGTCAGCTCTGTCAATCGCCCATGACCAAGGAGGCCAGGATGCTTCCCCAGCTCGTTAACACGAATCAGGACCAGCGCGCTGTGCGGAATGCAGTTAAATAAAAGCTTGCCGGCCGGCAGCAGTTCTTACCAGGAACTGCTGCCGGCCGTTTGCTTTTCTAAGCCCGGGATATTCGAGCGGCCTATACGCTGCTGATCCTGGCGAGCTCCGCTCTTGTCAGTCGGATAATATCGGCTATGCTTTGTTCCAGAGTAAGGAGGGTCTGTTTGCGGGTGTTGACTTGTCCGCTTAGCGCAAGTGCCTTGCTCAAGGACTTGTGCGCGTTAACGCCATCGCGCTTGCGGAGCGCCTGCTTCGCTGAACTCCACTCCGCAGCAAGCGATTTGGACAAGCTGCTGATTGTGCTTCTCTCCGCCTTCCTCTTAACCTTCACCGTATCAATTCCCGCAAGCATGCCGCGCAGGCGCTTCTTGCGCTCCGCCGCTTCTGCACGGGCGGCCTTAAGCTTAGCCTCCCTGTTCTTAATATCCTGCTTGGCAAGCTGGACGGCGGGCTTGATCTGGCTTGCCTGCGAGCGCAGTGCGGCTGCAAGCTCCTTTTGTCCGAAGGATTTGGCAGCTGCGGCTTGTTTGGACAGAGATTGAGAGAGAGCCAGCAGGGGCTTGTACTGCTGCTTGGTTTGTTCAAGCTCCTTCTTAAGGAAATCAATCCGAGCAGCTCCCACCTGCTGAATCTGCTTGCGTACTTCAAGCAGCGCTCCCTCACTGCTGTACTGCAGCGATTTGACGGTTTGGTCCACGCTTCGCTCTGCCTTAATTGAAGCGCCTAGCTGCTCATAGGTCTTGGACAGACTTGCGGCGAGCTCGGGGCCGGATGTTTCCATGGTCTTGTTAAGACTGGCCCGTACGGAAGCTGTCAATTCAATGGGCGCAGCGCCGGCCGGAAGCGGGATTACGAGCAGAATGAGCATGGCGCACAGGAGCTGCGCAAGCCGTTTGTACAGTGTTAGTAATGGCATGATAACCTTACACCTCCTTGAGTTGTGAGATGGAGCAAGCGGCGGGCAGACGCACAAAAAAAGCACCCGTAAGAGACGCCTATTGGCGATTCTTACGGGTGCTTCCGTCGTAAGCCGTGCTTATTCATCTGCTGCAACTATATCAGGCATACCCATAGTAAGTCAAGGAATTCCAGTTGACTAAAGCTTATGGCTGTCCAGTCGTCTGAGGCTCCTCAGCCTGATAGCCGTTAAGCTCAACCGTTACCTTTTCCATCACAGGCGGGTCTGCCGGACGGTTATTAGCTCCTGCCGGCAGGTTGACGATGGCATCCACCGTCTCCATCCCTTCGGTTACAGCTCCAAAAGCAGCATACTCGCCGTCCAGATGGGAGGCATCCGCGACCATAATGAAGAACTGGGATCCGGCGGAATCGTAAGATGAGCCCAATCGTGCCATGGAAATTATCCCGCGAGTGTGCTGCAAATTGTTCTGATACCCGTTCTTAATAAATTCACCTTTGATGCTGTAGCCGGGCCCCCCTCTTCCATTCCCGTCAGGATCTCCGCCCTGAATCATGAATCCTGGTATGACGCGGTGAAAGACCGTCCCATTGTAGAAGCCTTTACTCGCAAGGGAGATGAAATTGTCCACTGAATTCTTGGCGACCTCAGGGTACAGCTGGACCTTAATCATACCGCCGTCCTTCATCTGGATTGTGACGACTGGATGGGGAGCGGTCTCGTCGATCTGCCCGGCACTAGCTGGAACTCCTGCATTGTTTTGACCATCGGTTCCGTCACTGGTCTCCGGCCTTGGCCCGCAGCCTGCGGCAGCCGTCAACAGCAACACGAGGGCGGCAATGAGCAGAGGCTGAATCCATCTGTGTGTTTGAGTGTTCATGTCGTATAAGCCCACCTTAATTGAAGTGTTAGACTAACTTATTATACGGCCTGGCCGGGTAATGGTACAAATTAGCCGGGCCCCGTCCATTCGAACAGGCAGCTGAGCCTCTGAGGCATATAGTAAGTGATATAAGCTGCAAGAAGACGGGAGTGATTCAGTATGATACTCATGCATCCGGAGGCTCAGTATGTTCAGCGGCTTATGGGTCAGGTGGTCGGCGTAACGCTGAGGAACGGTCAGTATTATATTGGCCGTATAGTTGGTGTGAAGGATGGGGAGCTTGTATTGGCTGGCATACGCGGGGAAGGCCGTGTGACGGGAAAGGGAGGCAAGCGAGATCAAGCCCAGATATCCGGTTTCCTCGGCACTCTGCTCGGCGGGGCGCTAGGTGCCCCTTCAGCAGCGGGTGCTGCTGGCGGGGCTTTGCCAGGTATGTTTGGCCTAGTCGGCCGGGCCTGGCCGACTATTAAGATCGGCCTGGGTATGCTGCGTTACATTTGGCCGCTGGTTGGCAGATTTATTTTCAAATAAGAAAGGATTTAATAGGGCAGGCAGGCCGCCAGTGTGCAGACATTGGCGGTTTTTGCAGGGGAATTGCGGACAAGTACATAGTAATATCATTGGAATGCATTAATTACTGCGTGAAAAACAGACGGATTTGTCGATATGAAGGAAATTGTAAAGAAATTATTAAGATTTTGTTGCGCTTCCTCATCCGACTTATTATTATGGAAATTGTGACTTGGTGACAATAGCATTCGAGCGATGTCGAAAGTTCTATTGGTTACATGGGATGAAACGGGTCAGAAACGGAAACGATAGGCTTCAAAGCTAGGGTTTCTATATTTTAGGGAGGCAGCGGAATGGATTGGCAGGATCTGATATTTAAGTTTGTCGGAGGACTCGGTATTTTCCTGTTCGGTATCAAGTATATGTCCGAAGGCTTGCAAAAGACCGCAGGGGACAAGATGAGAAATCTGCTGGCGACCTATACGTCTAATCCACTGCTCGGCGTGCTGGTGGGTATTGTCGTAACCATCTTGATTCAGACTTCCACCGGAACGACGGTTATGGCGATTGGACTTGTTAACGCAGGCCTGATGACCCTGAGGCAGGCAATAGGCGTCATTATGGGGGCCAATATCGGTACCACCATGACGGCTTTTATTGTGGGGATCAAGATTGAGAATTACGCGCTGCCGATTATCGCGGTGGGTGCATTCTTCCTGTTCTTTATCAGCAAGAAGAGATATCAGTACATAGGACAGATTGTATTCGGTTTCGGCACGCTGTTCCTGGGTCTATCCATCATGGGCGGTGGGCTTAAACCGCTTAGCAAGCTTGATGTATTCAGCAACTTTATGGTCGATCTGTCGCACAATCCCGTATTGGGGGTCATTGTCGGCACCGTATTTACGATGATTGTACAGAGCTCGAGTGCCACAATCGGTATTCTTCAAACAATCGCGGACGAAGGCATGATTAACCTGAAGGCAGCACTGCCGGTTCTATTCGGCGATAACATCGGTACGACCATTACAGCTGTTCTGGCTTCAATAGGCGCAACAGTTGCGGCAAAGAGGGCGGCTTTGGTCCACGTTATATTTAACGTATGCGGAACTATTATCTTTACGCTTGCTCTGCCGCTGGTTTATAACCTGGTGGTCTGGCTGGGCGAGGATGTGAATATCCGTATGCAGATCGCCTACGCACATGGCCTGTTTAATGTCACCAACACGATAATCTTCCTGCCGCTGATTCCGGTGCTGGCGTGGATCGTGACCCGGCTTATTCCGGGCAGCATGCAGGAGCTGGAATTCAAGCCGAAGTTTCTTGATCCGCGCTTGCTGGCCACACCATCGGTCGCACTGGGACAAGCCCAGCATGAGATTATTCGTATGGGCGGATATGCACGGGAAACCTTGAACGACGCATCTTCCTTCTTCTTCGGACGTGATCCGAAGGTGGCAAGCCTGGCGATGCAGAAGGAACAGCTAATCAACGAACTGGACCGCAAGATCACGGAATACATGGTCAAGATTCAGCAGAACGGGCTTCCGGAGGGTGAATCCGAGAAAGCTTCTGTGCTGATGCAGACGATTAATGATATTGAGCGGATTGGAGATCATGCCGAGAATATCGTAGAGCTGTCGGAATTCAGTGTGACGAATAAGGTTGACTTCTCCGAGGATGCGATGCAAAATCTGCGGGACATGCTTGAGCTGGCCGATAAGACGGTCGAGCGGGCCTTGTACGCGCTTGAGCATGGAGACAGGGAAGCAGCTGAGCAGGTGCTTGCTTATGAAGCGGAGCTGGACAGGATGGAAGTGATGTACCGCAAGGGCCACATTCAGCGTCTGAACCAGAATCTGTGCACCGGTAACTCAGGTGCTGTCTTCCTGGACATCCTGAGCAATCTGGAGCGTGTGGGCGACCACAGCAAGAACATTGCACAGTATATTTTGTACGGAGAATAAGGGTGGAAGCAGCGCGTTTGCCGGAACCGGCAGGCGCGTTACTTTTTTTTCCACTTTTTGTGTAAGATTTCCGTAAAGAAGGTTGATATTGGAATTTTCCTGTGCTATTATGGGGCTATCCGAACGTGAACTCCGTTACAATTCATGTGTTGTAAAAGGTGATCAGCTTGGATTGGTACCTTTTACAATATGTGAATTTTTTTATGCATGTTTAAAAAAGGACCATATTAATAACCTATTTGGAGGAATATCCATGCAAACAGGAACAGTGAAATGGTTTAACGCGGACAAGGGCTTCGGCTTCATCGAGGTTGAAGGCGGCAATGACGTATTCGTGCATTACAGCGCGATCACAGGCGAAGGCTTCAAGACGCTGGACGAAGGCCAACGCGTAGAATTCAACGTTGTTCAAGGCAACCGCGGACCACAAGCTGAGAACGTTGTAAAGCTGTAAGATCCTGCATCTCAAACCACGGGCTCTTTCCGCAATCGCGGAGGGGCTCTTTTATATGCTTGTATAGTGGCAAATAATGGGGGCATGGCAATAGGGCTATGCTCCTTTTTGTGCTGCGCGCGATATAGGTTCCGGTGGTCTATACGAATGGTAGAGACAAATTGATATAATGGAAGTATCCAATGCGGTGGTGACGAAGGGGTACAGCTTGGCACACCAGCGGATGTTATCTTACCGGACTGCCGGTACCTAGAACAGCATGAATTACACCAAGAAACGGGAGGAATCGGCTTGAAGAACGAAACATCCAATAGGGGTGAACGGCTTTTCAAATTTATGAAAGCGCTATTCGTTGTGCCTCTTGTACTGTCGCTGATTATAGCGGGTCTATCGGTTGAAGTTATGGCCGGCAGGGATAAGAAAGCGCCGACGGCGCCGGCTTCCCTGCAGCTGACAGGCGTCACGGATACGACGGTCTCGCTATCCTGGAGGCCTTCGACTGACAATGTTGGAGTGATAGGTTACTGGGTTTATCAAGGTACAGCGCTAATTGCTACTACCAAGAACACCGCCTTCACGGCAGCGGGACTGCTGCCTTCCAAAGCCTATTCGTTTTCCGTGAAAGCCGTCGATGCGGCAGGCAATGTATCTGGTGCAAGCAACCGGGTGAGTGTCACTACGTTGAGCGGAGCAGTATCGGAACCCCAACCATATTCGGCAACAGAGCCGGCACCGGCCCCAGCGCCGGTAACTGAGCCGGTTCAACAGCACCGCCAGGCCGTAATCGGCTACTACACGGGCTGGTCGACTTATTCGGGCAGACAGATTGCCGATCTTGACGGGTCTAAGCTGACACATATCAATTATGCATTCGCGAACATTGGAGCTGACTACAAGATAACACTTGGGGACTCCTATGCCGATGTGGAGAAGCGGTTTACCGGTGATCAGACCGGACAGCCGTTTTACGGGAATTTTAATCAGCTGCTGAAGCTCAAGCAGCGCTACCCGCATCTGAAAACATTTATATCCGTTGGAGGCTGGTCCTGGTCGGGAAGGTTCTCGGATGCTGCGCTTACGGATGCATCCCGCACGGTTTTTGCCAACAGCGCGGTTGAATTTATCGTAAAGTACGGCTTCGATGGCGTCGATATTGATTGGGAATATCCGGTAGTAGGCGGGGCGCCAGGCGGTGTGAACAGGCCTGAAGATAAGCAGAATTTCACGCTGCTGATGCAGAAGCTCAGAGAGAAGCTGGATGAGCAGGGAGCGAGGGACGGCAAGCGGTATCTGCTGAGCTTTGCGGGAGGAGCAGGAGCTTACTACGCGAACAACGTGGAGCTGGCGAAGCTGCAGAGCTATGCGGATTTTGTCAATATTATGAGCTACGATATCCACGGCCCGTGGGATACCCGGACAGGATTGAATGCTCCGCTGTATAAGGACCCGGCAAGCGTATTCGCCGGTGCGACAAGCGTGCATGATACGGTCCAGCTTTATATCAGGTCAGGTGTTCCTGCGGCCAAGGTTGTAATGGGTGTTGCCTTCTACGGATACAAGTATGATAATGCCGCAAATGTAAACGGAGGCCTGTACCAGACGTATTCCGGATCTGCTGCGGTAACCTACTCGGAAATTACGGCCAACTACCTGAACAAAGGATATGTCCGCTATTTCCATAAAGATTCACTTGTCCCTTACCTGTTCAACGGCTCTAGCTTTATCACCTATGATGACCCGGAGTCAATGAGGATCAAAGGGGAATATGTAAGAAATCAGAGCCTCGGAGGGGCAATGATCTGGGCGCTCAGCCAGGATTCGGTCAGCGGGGAGCTGCTGCAGGCACTTCATACAGGTATTCAGCCATAATCTATATCTCATCGTATAACCAGGGGCCAGCCGTCTTGACGGCTGGCTTCTTACTTATGTCGGCTTTGGCTTCATGTCGACTTGTTTGGCTGTGAGCATGGATTTCAAAGAGGGGTTCACGGGAGTAGCCCTAATGTGGGAAGTGTGGCTTCAGTATGATTAGTGAGAAAAATAACAGGGGCTGTAGCGCTTTTTCTTTCGCCATAAAATATCAGCATCCGACAGAAAATATTCATATCTCTGGGTCGTTCGAAGCAAAGCACAGGCTTTATATTGAATTGATAATGATAATCATTTACAATCTTCTCAACTTTGAAATATTAGTATTTCAAGCAGCGTATAACCGGAAGGAGAGAATTTATAGATGCCAGATAATGCGTATTATCTGGGAAGCCAGATGCGCAGAGAATCGAATGCGCGTTCATATCCGCGCCGTATTCCGATCGCCATTCGGGAAGCGCGAGGTATCTATGTTACAGATGCAGACGGAAGGACATATCTGGACTGCTTGTCAGGAGCGGGGACGCTGGCACTCGGACATAATCATCCTGTTGTGGTAGAGGCGCTGAGGGAGACGCTGGATTCGTCACTTCCGCTTCACACGCTGGATCTCACTACACCTGTCAAGGAACAGTTTGTGGATGAGCTGTTCAGCCAGCTGCCGGCTGAATTCGCGAAGAGGGCCAAAATTCAGTTCTGCGGACCGGCAGGAGCCGACGCTGTGGAAGCGGCGGTTAAGCTGGTGAAGACAGCGACAGGCAGACGAACGATGGCTGCTTTTCACGGAGCATACCACGGCATGACCAGCGGTGCGCTCGGTCTGACCGGTTCCCTGCATGCTAAGCAGCATGTGGCAGGTCTGATGCCGGATGTGCATTTCCTGCCATATCCATATGCGTATCGCTGTCCGTTTGGTCTTGGCGGGGAGCAGGGGCATGAAGTAGGATCCAGATATTTGGAGCGGGTCTTCGCGGATCCATCCAGCGGCATACTGCCGCCAGCCGGTATTATTGTGGAGGCCGTTCAGGGGGAAGGCGGGGTCATCCCGGCACCGGAGCCTTGGCTGCGTGAGCTTCGAAGGATTACGGCGAAGCAGCAGATTCCGCTTATCCTGGATGAGATTCAGTCGGGAATCGGACGAACGGGTGCCTTCCTGGCATTCGAACATGCCGGTATTACGCCAGATGTGATTGTGCTGTCCAAGGCGATAGGCGGGAGCCTGCCGCTGGCCGTGGTGGTCTATGATGAATCGCTGGACAAATGGGAGCCCGGCGCGCATGCCGGAACGTTCCGCGGCAATCAGCTGGCAATGGCCGCCGGGCTGGCGGTAATCCGGTATATCCGTGAAAACAGGCTTGCGGCGCACGCCGAACAGCTTGGCGCAAGGCTTCGTGTACAACTGGAAGCCATCCAGTCGGAAACTGGCTGCATCGGCGAAGTGAGAGGCAAGGGGCTGATGCTGGGAGCGGAAATTGTGGACCGACGGCTGCCGCAAGACTGCATTGGCAGCTATCCGCAGCACCCGGAGCTGGCTAGAAGAGTGCAGCGTTACTGTCTAGAGAAGGGACTTATTCTCGAGCTTGGCGGCCGCTATGACTCGGTTGTCAGGTTCCTGCCGCCGCTTACGGTGACGGACGAGCAAGTAGATGAAATTGCTGCTATTTTTCATGAAGCTGTGCTTGCGGCTGAGCGGGAAGTGCTGGAGCCTGCAGAGGCAATGGGATGAAGGGTGACGACGATATGAGTTCAGACGTCAAGCAGCAACCGTTATTTTTGCATACAAGCGAGTCTTCTCAAGCGGCATACCGGGCAATGATGGCAGGTGCTGCCGATGTGCTGGTCAGGCATTACGCCGGGCTGGAGCAGCCGTACAGCGGGCTGGGGCCGGAAGTACTGACGACACTGATTGACAATATAGAGGTCTGCCCCGAGGAAGAAGGCATGCCGATACCGGAGCTGCTGGAGCTGGTCGGTTCGGCGCTGCTGCGGCATTCGGCGGTAGTGACCGACCCGCTCTGCATTGCGCACCTGCACTGCCCGCCGCTTATGCCGGCGCTTGCCGCAGAGGCGCTGATCGCCGCTTCCAATCAGTCGATGGATTCCTGGGACCAGAGCATGGCGGCTACCCTGCTGGAGGAGAAGCTGATCCGCTGGCTGAATGGACTGTTTGGTTACGGCCAGCATGCGGACGGCGTCTTTACGAGCGGCGGAACACAGTCGAATTTCATGGGCGTCATGTTAGCCCGTGACCACTATGCGCTTGAGCGCTGGGGATGGAATGTACAGCAGCAGGGGCTGCCGCCGGAAGCGGGCAAGCTGAGGCTGCTGTGCTCGGAGGAAGCGCATTTCTCGGTCAAGCAGGCAGCTTCTCTGCTGGGCCTCGGCCATCAGGCGGTTGTGCCGGTCAAGACCGATGCCGATAAACGCATGTGCCCGGAGCGTCTTGACGAGACAATAGGCAGACTGCTGCGGGACGGCCTGCATCCCTTTGCCATTGTGGCGACGGCGGGGACGACGGATTACGCGGCCGTTGATCCGCTGGCAGCGATCTCGAAGGCCGCTGTGCGGCATGGCCTATGGCTGCATGTCGATGCCGCCTATGGCGGTGCGCTTGCCCTCAGCAGCCGATATAGCGGACTGCTGGATGGTATCGGGCACGCAGATTCGATAACGGTCGATTTTCACAAGCTCTTCTTCCAGCCGATCAGCTGCGGAGCCTTCCTGCTCCGTGACAAGCGGCGCTTTCGCTTGCTGCGGCTGACGGCGGATTATCTGAATCCCGAGGATGAGGAGGAGGCGGGGCTGCCCAACCTGGTCGTAAAGTCGGTTCAGACGACCAGGCGCTTCGATGCCCTTAAGCTGTACATGTCACTTAAGCATCTGGGCCGTCGGCAGTTCGGTGAGCTGATTGACAGTACGATCCGGACGGCGAAGTCAGCCGCAGAGATGATTAGCAGGGAATCCTGCTTCACCTTGATGGCGGAACCGGTAATTAACACAGTGGTGTTCGCCTACCGGCCGCAGCTGGCTGAAGGCCCTGAAAGGCGCAGTTTTGGGCAGGCCACGGTATCAGGAGCTGGGCGTACCGCCGCAGACCAGCTCAATCTACTGATCCGGGAACGGCTGTTAGCCGAAGGTGCTGGCGTCATAGCGAGGACGAAGTCGGACGGCCGGATATGTCTGAAGCTGACGATCCTCAATCCTCTGACAGGGCCGCAGCATATCTCGGCTTTACTGGAGAGAATCCGGACAATTGGATGGGAGCTTGAAACAGGAATTCCTAGCGGAAAGGAGACAGTGGCAAGATGATGGATGCGGTACAGGTCGCGGGACAAGCGGCGATGCAAGGATTGCTGAACTGTTATATAAGGGAGACGGGAGCAGGCGAGTGGCTGAAGTCCGGTAGAGACGGGGCTTCAGAGGAGCTGCAGCTGCTGCTTCCGGGGCAGCAGATCGAAGTGCGGGCGGCAGCCGGTTACCGGTCGCCAACAGGCAGACATCTGTTCCACAGCTTCCGCTATCGTGCAGGCGGCAGCCAGTCGGGAACGGCAGACGATGCGTGGGTGGAAGCGGATTATATGACACTGGCGGCTCTACTTTATAAAGAGCTGGCCCCGGGGGGATCAGCGGCAGCGGTTCACCGCGAGGAGCTGATGCTGCGCACGATCCAGAGCTGCCAGAACGTGGCGGCTTTTATAGAAGCGCGAGGCGGGGACAGGGAAGAGCTTTATGGAGAAGCGTTTGATTTCATCCAGGCGGAGCAGTCCCTGTTGTTTGGGCACCTGATTCACCCGACGCCGAAGAGCCGCCAGGGAATTGAAGGACCAGCCCGCATGGAATATTCGCCCGAGATGAAAGGGAGCTTCCAGCTGCATCTATTCAGGGCTCATGCCTCGATCGTGAAGGAGGATTCAGCGCTGCCGCAGACAGCGACAGAACTGGTGAAGGAGCATTACCGCAGAGATCCCGAGGCGGACCCGGCCTTCGTCGCCGCCTACTGCGGCCATGACGACTGGTCGCTGCTGCCGGTGCATCCGCTGCAGGCCGCATGGCTGCTGAAGCAGCCGCATGTGCAGGCTTGGCTTGCCGAAGGCGTGCTGCAGAACCTGGGACCTGCGGGCAGTGGCTGGCAGGCGACCTCCTCGTTAAGAACCGTCTATCATCCGGATGCGGATTATATGATCAAGGGCTCAATTCCGGTTAAGGTAACGAATTCGCTGCGGGTTAATCTGACGAAGGAGCTGGACCGTGGTGTGGAGGTGTCCAGACTGCTCCGGGCGGGTCTTGGCGAGCTGAAGGAGCGTTTTCCCCGCTTCCGTATTATCGGTGATCCGGCATATCTGACGTTGAAGCGTCCGGGATTTGAGGAATCGGGCTTCGAGCTTGTGCTGCGCGACAATCCATTCCGTGGCAGCAGAGCACAAGGGGTAACACTGATAGCAGGGCTCGGTCAGGACCCGCTTCCGGGCAGCGCCAGCAGGATTGGCGTGCTAATTCGCTCTATAGCGGAGCGCGAAGGCCGGACAACGGCTGAGGTGAGCCTGGACTGGTTCCGCCGCTATATGAATGTGTCGCTGCGTCCTATGCTCTGGCTCTATATGACATGGGGAATTGCGCTTGAAGCGCACCAGCAGAACAGCGTTGTTCAACTGGAGGAAGGGTACCCGGCCCGGTTCTACTACCGGGATAACCAAGGCTACTATTTCTGCCGTTCAACTGCCCATCTTCTGGAGCGTGAGCTTCCGGGCGCCGGGGAGAAGAGCCAGACCGTCTGTGATGACGCGGTGGCCGATGAGCGGCTCCGATATTACTTGTTCTATAATCATCTGTTCGGGCTGATCAACGGCTTCGGTACGGCCGGCCTGATTGATGAGCGGCTGCTGCTTGCCGAGCTGCGAACCGCGCTCGAACGCTTCAAGCCGTTCGACCGCGAGCCTTCAGGCTTGCTGGACAGCCTGCTTCATGAGCCGGTGCTTCCCTGCAAGGCCAATCTGCTGACAAGGCTGCATGATATGGATGAGCTGGCAGGCGCTATGGAGACGCAATCGGTATACGTGCCAATCGATAATCCGCTCGTAAAGGAGGTCAGATTATATGACGGCAGCTGTGTTTCAGCTGAAGCATCCGGGGATCGGGAAGACGATCGCCTTCCGTCCGGTGTCGCTGGAGCTTGATTTTGACCGGCTGTTGAAATGGCAGCATGAGCCGCATGTCATTCCATACTGGAGGCTTAATATTCCGGAGGAGCAATACCGGGAGTACCTGATATCCTCCCTGGCCAACCGCAATCATACCTTGTATATCGGAATGCTCGATGACGTGCCGATGAGCTATTTTGAGTCGTATTGGGCTGCGGGGGACAGGATCGGGCAGTATTACGAAGCAGGTGAGCAGGATCAGGGAGTTCATCTGCTGATTGGACCGCCTGACTATCTGGGAAAAGGCTACGCGCTTCCGCTGCTGCAGGCGATGGTGTGCTTCCAGTTCCGCCATGCTGCTACGGACACCATTGTAGCCGAGCCTGATATCCGCAACAGCAGGATGATTCATATCTTCAAGCGCTGCGGCTTCCGCTTCGATCGCGAGGTGGAGCTGCCCGAGAAGACGGCGGCGCTGATGTTCTGCAGCCGTCAAGATTTTGAGAGGAGCTGGACAGCTGATGATCAACCCGCAACCGGATAAACAGGAGCTTCTCCGTTCCGAGCAGGCTGATATGGCGGATGGAGAGCCATATGATTTGCTGGGCATCGGGATCGGGCCATTCAACCTCGGGCTTGCCGCCTTGCTGCAGAAGACCGCTGTAAAGGCGGTGTTCTGCGAGCGGAAGCCGCAGTTTGACTGGCACTCCGGCATGCTGCTGGAAGGAACGACCCTGCAGGTGCCTTTCTTCGCTGACCTGGTTACAATGGCTGATCCTACCCACCCGCTCAGCTATTTGAATTATCTGCATGAGCATGGAAGGCTGTATCACTTTTATTTTCTTGAACGGTTCCATATTCCGCGAAGAGAATACAATCATTACTGCCAATGGGCGGCATCCAAGCTGCCCTGCTGCCAGTTCGGCAGCGAGGTCGCAGATGTGCGCCTCGTGGAGCGCGGTGGCGTGAAGCTCTTCGAGGCCGTCATTCGTGATACGGCAAGCGGCGCGGCGCGCCGTATTCTTGCCCGCGACCTGGTGCTCGGCGTGGGCAGTGTGCCGCATGTTCCAAGGCCGATGAGCGGCTTTGGCATTACGGAGGGCGTATTCCATGCTGCGGATTACCTCGGGTACCGGGAGCGCTGCTTGGCCGCGCGCAAAATTACGGTCATCGGCTCGGGCCAGAGTGCCGGAGAGGTGTTCCTGGATCTGCTGCAGGAGCAGCGTAATTACGGTTACCGGCTGGATTGGCTGACACGGTCAAAGGGCTTCCTGCCGATGGAATACTCGAAGCTGGGGCTTGAGCATTTCTCGCCGGACTATACGTCCTACTTCTATAACCTGCCGGCAGCAGTGAAGGACCGGGTGCGTGCGGGTCAGGACCTGCTGTATAAGGGGATCTCCGCGAAGACAATCGCCGATATTTATGACCAGCTGTATGATGCCGGGGTGGGCGGGGATCAGCCGGATGTCGGCCTGCTGGCCCTGACCGAGGTTGAAGGCATTCAGCTGGCTGCAGGCGAGGATGCGGCACAGTGCCGCCTCTCCTGCCGTCATATCGAGCAGGGCAGATCCTTTACCCACGACAGTGAGATTGTCATTCTGGCCACCGGGTACCGTCATGCTGTTCCAAGCTGTCTGGAGCCGCTGCGCAGCCTGCTGGTCTGGGATGAACAGGAGCGGTTTGAAGTAACAGAGGACTACCGGCTGGTCTGGAAGGACCGTGAGGTGGCGAACCGGATCTATGTGCAAAACGGCGAGCTCCACACACATGGTGTCGGTGCACCGGATCTCGGGCTTGGTGCCTACCGTAACAGTGTGATTATCAACGGGCTGACAGGCCAGACCGTCTACCCGCTGCGCAAGCGGAATGTGTTCCAGCAGTTTGGGCTGCAGGCGGCAGAACATACAGCAGCTGCTGCCGCGGAACCGGCAGGAGCTGCTGGTTCAGACGGCATGGCGGAAGCGGCTGGAGCTTACCCCGAAGGGAGCGGGAAGGCATGAGCGGAAGTGGGAGCCTGTCTCTTGCTGCAAACGATGGGGAGGCAGCCGGCCTGGAATATGGCGGCTGTAACCGCCCGGCCGTCGAAGCCGCAGCAGACGGGTACACCGCAGTCAGGCGGCGGGTATTCCGGCAGCTGATTGAATCCGTTCTGTATGAAGGCATTGTGCAGGCGGGCAAGGAGGAGCCGGATGACAGCGGCATTATGTTGTTTCGGCTGCATGGCCTTACAGCCGGGATTGAGCCGGTGGTGTATGAATGCAGGGGCAGGATAACCTCCTCATTCGGGCGTGTGCGGCTGAGTGATGCGCCTGTCCTTAGAAGGACAGAACAATCCGTGAAGGAGGCGGATTCTCCTGCTGCCTTCGTGGAGGAGGTGCTTGGCCAGACAGAGGCGGACAGATTAAAGCTTGCTGCATTCGCCGGTGAGCTGGAGCAGACGCTGCTGCATGACACACTTGCTTACGAGGAGCGGATCAGACGCGGGCTGCGGCTTCAAACGCTCGATTATGACGAGTTGGAGAGCGGCGCATTGAACGATGGCCATCCCTATCATCCAGCTTACAAGTCCCGTATCGGATTCGACCCCGCAGATAATCGCGCCTTCGGCCCGGAATTTCAGCCCTCCATCACACTGATGTGGGCTGCGGTGCGGCTGACGGATTCCGTGGCGGTAATCGACAGCGAGGCAGGAAGCCTTGAGGAGCTGTGGCGCCAAGAGCTTGGCGAGACTGTCCTGGAGCAGTTCCGGCATAGACTGATGGAGAAGGGCTGCGACCCGGCTGCCTATGGGTTGCTGCCTGTCCATCCGTGGCAGTGGCGGGAGCATATCAGCCGGCTGTTCCTGGCCGATATACGCAGCAAGCGAATCATCCCCCTTGGTGAAGCGGGGGACTGTTATCTTCCCCAGCAGTCAATCCGTACAGTGGCTAACCGGATGAATCGCGGCAAGCCCTACGTGAAGCTGTCGCTGAACCTGATTAATACATCGAGCAGCCGCCAGCTGCTTCCTCTGTTCGTCGAGAATGCGCCAGTTGTAACCCGCTGGCTGAAACGGGCGGCGGCACAAGACCGGTACCTGACAGAGGAAGCGCGGCTTATTCTGCTTGGTGAATTTGCGGGTGTATCGTACGCGCCGGATCAGGCAGCTGCAGGGCTCCTGGCAGGGCAGAAGAGAGGAGCGCTTGGCTGCATATGGCGGGAGAGTCTCTCCGCCCAGCTGGAGGAGGGGGAGACAGCGGTGCCGTTCACAATGCTCTGTGCGCTGGAGGCGGATGGCCGGCCCTATATCTCTTCCTGGCTTGCCGAACACGGGGCGGATCAGTGGCTGGAGCAGCTGATGGAAGCCTGCGTTCTGCCTGTGGTGCACCTGGCGGTGGTACAGGGGATTGCGCTGGAAGCCCACGCCCAGAACATGGTGCTGATTCACCGTAACGGACGCCCGGTACGGGCGGCTTTGAAGGATTTTCACGAGGATGTGCTGTTCTATCGCCCGGCGCTGCTGCATCCTGAACTGTGTCCGCCGTTCACAGAGGATACGGGCTTTGAGGCGGGCAGAATGGATCAGGTCCGCTATTTGACGCTTGGCGCGTTATTCTTTATAAATCTTAGCGAGCTTGCCCTGCTCCTGGCTGAGCAGTTGGGCTATGAAGAAGACAGGTTCTGGGATATTGCGGCCGGGTCGCTGCTGCGGCATATGGAACGGTTCCCGGAACACGCGGACCGTTTTGAGGCGGTGAATCTGTTCGCGGAGACGACCCGTGTGGAGCAGCTGACGAAGCGCCGTCTGTATCCGGAGGGGCATGGTTTGATGCATGAAGTGCCAAATCCGCTGTACACAGCGGCGAAAAGGAGGGGGATTCATGCTAACCGCAGGACGGGAGCGTATCGGAAAGCCGACGTTTGAAAGGCGCTGGAGCAGCTATCGCAGTCATGAAGCGCTGGGTAATCCGGCGGGCAGGAGGTTCGCCCTCTGTGTGAAGGACCCGGCAGAGCTGGTGGCCCTCGTAATGTATTTGCGGGAAAAGGATGGCTCCGCGCTGCTGCTGCATGGCGGTATGCCGCTGGAGACGGCACTGGCCCATGCCCGCAGGGCAGGGTGCTGCGGATTGATATACGAAGAAGCCGAGACTTATCTGTCTGTCGAAGACGTTAAGGGGTACGCAGAGAGCAGCCATGGCGGGTGCGGCGGCAAGCCGTCGCTGTTCCAATACAGCTCCGGCACGACCGGTGAGCCGAAGCTGATCGGCCGCAGCTGGGAAGAAATCGGCATAGAGCTTGCCGCCTACAACGAAGCGCTTCAGGCCGACCCGTCATGGAAGCCGGTCGTATTAGCTTCTGTCAGCCACTCTTATGGGCTGCTGTGCGGCGTACTGGCTTCCCTGGCAAGAGGCAGCGAGCCAACGGTGGTGCCGAATACGAATCCGAAGCTTGCGCTTGGCATCATCCGGGACACACCAGCGCATCTCATCTATGCCGTACCGATTCAGCTGCATCTGCTGGCTTCGCTTGCAGCAGGCGAGCAGCGGTTTCACCGGCTTATGACTTCGGGAGCGCCGCTGCCTGCCCCGCTGTGGGAACAGCTCGCGCAGCGCTCGGATGCCGTACTGCAGCAGTACGGCTGCTCGGAGGCGGGCTGCCTGACGATCAGCCGGGGGATGCTGGCGCCGGGCGATATTGGTCAGCCGCTGCCGCATGTACAGCTGACCGCCGGTCCCCGGGCGGATTCTCCCGGCGAGCTCATCGCAGATATTGGAGGCCGCATAATTCGTACCGGGGATGTGGGATACAGGAATGAACAGGGTCATATCATGCTGATGGGCCGCGCTGATGATGTCATTAATATCGGAGGCTTGATGGTGTATCCGTCCGAGGTGGAGGATACGCTCCTGCGGATGCAGGGCGTGCGCGAAGCGGTAGTCTACCGCGGCAGGCATCCGGTCATGGGCGAGATGGTGAAGGCGCAGGTTGTAGCCGATCCCGCTGTAACGTCGGACATGATTCGCGCATGGTGTCTGCAGCAGCTGGCGCCTTATCAGGTGCCCGGCGCAGTCGCATGTGTAAGCAGCATTGAGAAGAACGGAAATGGCAAAGTAAGCCGGAAGTTACTGGAGGCAAAGGAGGCGGCATTATGAACCGGGAGCAGCTGAAGGAGAGGCTGCAGGAGCTGATAGCCGGTATGCTGCAGGAGATGGGAGCCGGTCTGGAGGAGACAGCGGGAGCAGACGGAAGCAAGCATGGCCCGTTGGCGGGTACGCTGCGTGAAGAGCTCCGGCTTAACGAGGATTTGCGGCTGGATTCGGTCATGCTGCTGCAGTTGCTGGTGCTTATTGAGACAAAGCTAGGCCTGCAGGTGCCGGAGAATGAAGTGGACCCGGGTATCTTCGATACGGTGGGGTCACTGGTTGATTTTATGCAAGAGCTGGACAACACGAACATACCCGATCCTGCTCCTGGGCCGGGGGTCCGTTAAGGAGGCCGCAATGAAATTTGGCTGGAAGGATATCAGGATTAACGTGCACTGCCTGGTCAGCTGTTACTGTGATATTATCAAGCGCCGCAGCGGGGTTGATTACCGGCCCTTCTACTTCAATGTGTGGGATTCGGCCTTTGATGTGACGGAGGAAGGCAATCTGACCTATTATTCGGATCCGGCCAGTCTGGGCTTCTATCATCACTGGGTGGAGAAGCTCTTCGGACTATGCCCGGTCTATTGGTATGATGCGCTGCAGGGTCCGGAAGCAGGTGCTGCCCGGCTATCCGAGCTGCTGGACGAACGGCCGGATTACCGTTTCGTGATGCCGCATCTGGACATGTTTTATCTGCCGGACCGGGACACGGGTTTTAATCTGAAGCCTTTCCCGCATTATGTATTTGTGGAGCGGGCTGGTGATGATTCGGAGCAGCTAGTGATGCTCGATCCGGATTTTCGCTGGGAAGGCCGCGTTCCAAGGAACCAGGTCATGGAAGCGTTCATCAACAATCCAGACCCGGGCGGCTGGTATATTGATGCGGAGACTGTCAAGGAGCCTTCGCGGGCACTTATCAAAGCGTATTTTGACGCAGGGTTCAAGCCGGATGTGAACGAGCTGATAGACCGCCTTCGGGAGATCGTGACCTCGGTGGAACGGGGAGGTTCGGCGGCTTCGCTGACAGCAACGGTGAAGCATCTTAAGGTAATCGTCATCCGCAAGTACAGCTACGACTATGCGCTGATGTATTTTCACGATCATCTGGAGCTGCCTGAAGAGCATTACGAGCAGTGGGCGCAGACGATCCGGGATCTGGTGCAGCAGTTCACGTCGGTTCAATATCTATGTGTCAAAATGGCGATGACCGGCCAGTCCGCCCTGCAGGGACAAATTCTTGCCAAGCTGGATGAGGCGGACCGGACGGAGCATCTGCTTAAGCTGGAGATGGAGCGGCTGATGCAGGAGTGGTGTGTAAGATACGGCGTGCAACCGGAAGCAGCCACAGGTTTATTATAGATAAATAATAGGGGCAGGAATGAGCAGAGAAACGGGGTGTAGAACGTGAAGCTGTCATTGTGTACGATCTCCTTCCGCCATCAGCTGATCTCGTTTGGCGATATCGTCCGTTTTGCGGGGCAGCACCGGTTCGACGGCATAGAGTTGTGGGGAGCGCATGCCCTTCACTTGTATGAGCGGGAGCGCGAGGAGGCGCTGGCGCAGCTGGGTGTGATGCGAAGCAATAGCCTGGCGGTCTCCATGATCAGCGATTATATTGATATAGGCGGTTCGGCGGACCGTCAAGCGTCCCTGGAGAAGGGCGGCCGATTAGCGGATATGGCCCGCTGGTTCGGCGCCCGGCGAATCCGGATCTTCGCCGGAACGAAGGCAAGCAATGAGATGACGGACGAAGAACGCGCCGATTGTGTGCGGCTGATTCGTGATTTGTGCGAGGGGTGTGCGGGCAAAGGGGTGGAGCTGCTTGTGGAAACCCATCCCGGCACCCTTGCGGATACGCTGGCGTCAACGGTCAGGCTGATCCATGAGGTGGAGCATGAAAGTCTTGGCATTAACCTCGATTTCCTTCATCTGTGGGAGTCGGGAACTGATCCGGTGAAGGCGTTCCGGGAGCTGGAACCATGGGCCCGCCACTTCCACCTGAAGAATATCAGCTCAGCGGATAAGCTGGACGTCTTCCTTCCGCATCACGTGTACGCCGCGGGTGCCAGCCGTGACGGTATTGTGCCGCTCGGTGAAGGGGCAATCGATTATGCTCCGGTCCTGCAGCAGATCGCGGATACAGAATGGTTCGGTTCTCTGGAATGGTTCGGTCATGATCCGTGCGGGGTGCTGGCGGCAGAGTCTGCCCGGCTGCAGCGTATCCGCGGGGAAGCGGGGCGCCATACGGAACCGGTAAGGTAATGAGGGGCCTTGCCCCGCCTTAATTGAAGATACAGCCTAATAACAACGGTACAGCCAGCTTAAAGCTTGCTGTGCGGTTGTTTTTTTGTGCTTGCTTGAAATGCCATCCGGTACATGAGTGTATTATGCATGAATCGTACGATTTTAGGCATGGTAAGGAGTGGAGAAACTTAAGCGGAGGGAGGAAATGTTTATTATTACTACTGACCGGGTTGTGCTGGCTTTCGTCTGGTTTCTTGTCATCGGCTCGTTCTTCCTCCTAGTTCCAGGCCGTAAGAAGAGGGAGTCGCTTATCGTGTTCTTTTCCTGCCAGATGCTTACCTGGTCGCTTAGCCTGCTGTTCGTTGAGTATGGTCTAATTACGAACCCTGTGCGGGAATTTCAGGATGCCACCCAGACGAATTTTACTTTTAACTACGCGTTTTTTCCTATGATCGCGGTGTTTTACAACCTTTGGTTCCCTGAACGGACGGGCCGAACCCTGAAGCTGGCGTATATGGTTCTGGTCCCGATGATTGCAACTGTATGTACGCTGCTGGTAGAGCATTATACAAACCTGATTCATTATAAACATTTCCGCTGGTATATGAACTGGTTTGTTTTTGCGGCGGGTTACTATGCCATGCGCCGTTACGCGATATGGTTCTTCTATAATTCAGGTCCCTTCAGGAAAGGCGGTCAGTCCGTATGACTTGGATATCGGAATGGCAGTTTGACCACTGGTTTCTGGCTTCTGTCTATGCGGTCTGCTTCATCCTTTTGTTCCTAATCCCCAAGGACCGGCGCAGACAAGCCCATGCCGTCTTTCTGTTCCAAGGCTTTATGACCTGGATACTGGGGCTGTTTGTTGTGGAAATGGGCTGGCTGGATTACCCGGTGCGGGAATTCAACCGGGGCACGCAGACCAGCTTTTTATTCGAATATCTGGCTTATCCGACGGTAACAGCCTATTTCAATGTTTATTTCCCGGCCGGACGGCCTGTCATCCGCCGCTTGCTGTATACTGGGGCTTACTGCACAGCGATAACGGTCCCGGAAATTTTCCTTGAGAAGTACACCGGGCTTATCGAGTATCACACCTGGACATGGTACTGGACGTTTATCAGCCTCTATCTGACCTTAATGCTGTCCCGATGGTTTCATAACTGGTTCTTCTATGGAGGTGGAAATGAAGATCCCGTATACAAAGGTCTGATAGGTTCTGAGCGAGCGGAGCAGCATAAGCCGGGACGGTAAAATGGCTGAGGCGACAGCTTTCTTCCGGGACCTCTTTTCTGTTAAGATCAGGACAGGAACTGCATAGGGGAAGGGGACCGGGTGCTGGATGATCCCGAGCTATATTCAGATTAAGGACAAGCTGGACCGGATGATGGTATCCGGTGAGCTGCCTGTAGGTAGGAAGCTGCCTTCGGAGCCTGAGCTGGCAGCTTCCTTCGGCGTGAGCCGGGAGACGCTGCGCGCCGCGCTGAAGCAGCTGGAGCAAGAGGGCAAGCTGCGATGCCGTAATGGTGTGGGACGCTTCGTGATCCGGCCGCTGCATTCAATTCCAAGCTCCATAGACAAGCTGAGCTCAACCTCCGAAATGATTCATACATCCGGTCTGCAGGAGACCGAGGTGCAGGAGTCAGTACGGATTGACCGGTGCCAGCAGGAATGGGCGGAGTATTTGAATCTGGAGGACGGTGATGAAGTAATTGTCATAGAGCGGATTCGCAAGGCAAATGACGATCCTGTATCCTTTAACATTAATGTGCTTCCGCATCATCTCGTCGGTACGGCTTTTGCCCGCAGACCGCTGCAGGGCTCGCTTATGACCTTCCTGGAGGAGGAGTGCAGCATTCGCCTGGTCAGCGCGATGAGTGAAGTCATTGTACCGCCGGCGAAGGATCTGCATGCGAAGAAGCTCCGCGTATCCCCGGAGGCGACAGTCCTGCTGCTGAAGCAGACGCATTTTGATGAAGATAACCGGCCTGTATTATTCTCATACGACTATTACCGCAACGATGTATTTAAGTTTTGGGTGAGGCGCTCCCGCTAACGGGGGCGTTTGCTGTTTAAAAGATCATAACAATTGATAGTGATAGGATAATAAAAAGTACCAGCAGAACGGTAACTGTACGAGGGAGTTTACGTTGGTTTTTGCTTTGGAACCAGCCGCTGAATTGAAGGAAGTTTCTATATACAAGGAAAAGAATAGTGAAATCGACAAGTGCAAGAAGCACTACGTAATTTTTAGCTTGCTCCGTTCCTAAAAGCTGTTCTTCGATTATCCACAAGATATACAAGCCGCCAAAAAGGATCACTAAAGCCCTCAGCCATTCTAGAAAAAAGTGTGATATGGAATTTTTCATAATATCCTCCTTACCATCCAATGCCAGTAATAACAGATAGCAATAGATAATAGTTTATTTTAACCTATAGACAAGCAATGGTGTGTGGACTCATTCTATAATCTAACGTCCGATCGATTTAACATATATTATTTCAAAAACTTATATAAAAAGAAGTAACCTTTATTTTATGGATGTGAATATTTACCTATACACTGGACACTTCAATAGGGTGTTTAGCGTATAGGTTTTTCTATTTTACAATTGTTTCATATGCCAATAACACGCCGCTAATAAAACATCCCGATAATCATAACCGTAAGCTGTCTAGACAGCTATTATGATAATCGGAGGATGGAAACATGAAGAAGAGGTTGTCCATGATGCTGTGCACCCTGGTGGCTGCTATGAGCCTCGCCGCTTGCGGTAACGGAAATAATGCCGGGAACGCCGGCAGCGCAGGCGGTAATGCAGGTACAGGCTCCAATGTGGAGGCCGCCGCGAATACGGCGAACGAGCCTCAGAAGGAAGCTCCAAGCTACAAGGTAACCGTTGCGACAGCAGGTGATACGAATATGACGGAGCTGCAGGAAGAAGCCATTGTTCCGGGTTTCAAGGAGCTGTACCCGGGTTCCGAGATTAATGTGGTAGGTACTGGAGCGGGCGACGCGGGCTCACAGAAGATTTTCGAGAAGCTGAAAGCCCAGAAGGATGCCGGCAAGACGGGGTGGGACATCGACGTGGCGATCGTGCATCAGAGCATGATGAAATCGCTGATTGAGAATGATCTGCTGGAACAGTACGTGCCGATGTCCGCCAACAAGGACTATGTCGTATCGGCAGACAGCAAGAACAGCCTGGGCACAGATGTGGACGGGTATGTTATCCCGCTGTTCCACAGCCAGATTGCGCTTGCCTACAATCCGGATAAGGTAACGGAGGTACCGGAGAACTTTGACCAGCTGGAGAAGTGGATCAAGGATAACCCGAAGCGCTTCGGCTATAACGGCGTACTGAACGGCATGAGCGGTGTGGGCTTCGTAACGGCCTATGCCTACCACAAGACCGGCGACTACACGCAGCTGACAGAAGGCCCGTATGATGCCGAGCTGGAGAAGAAATGGCCGGCGGTCATGAAAGAGCTGAAGGCGCTACCTGCAACGATCACGAACGGCAATAACGGCACACTCGACATGCTGAATCGCGGTGAGATCGACATGGGTCCGGTATGGGTGGACATGTTCCAGCTGTGGATCAGCGAAGGACGCCTGAACCCGAACCTGAAGCTGAAGCTGCCGGAGCCGGGTCTGCCAGGACAACCGATGTACATTGTCATTCCGAAGAATGCGAAGAACAAGGAAGCGGCACTGAAATACGCAGACTACCTGAGCTCTCCGGAAGTGCAGGCGGAGGTCATCGTCGGACGCAACACCTGGTACCCGGGCATTGATGCGAATGTGGTGCTCGACAAGGCCAGCGCCGAAGCGAAGGAACAGCTGTTCAGCGATATTTCCGCGGATGATCTGAACAACCGGGGCCAATCTCTCCCGCTGACGGACTACTTCAAGAATCTGCAGACCGCTTACGAGACGAACTAATTCAACAATAATAGGACGGTGCATGGATGAATAACGCGCAAACAGCACGTGCAGCCGGGAAGGCACGAACAGCGAAAATCCCATCGTCCATATGGAAATGGCTGGCCGGGGCGGGAATTGCCGCCCCAGCCGTTTCTATTGTGGGCATTTTTTTTGTATATCCTTTTATTCAGTCATTGACCGAAAGCTTCCGTACCGAAGATGGTACTTATACATTGGCGAATTACAGCAAGGCGTTCCGGCTCTATGCCGGTGATATGTGGTTTACCTTGTGGGTAAGCGGCCTGAGTCTGGGGCTGCTGCTGCTTCTGTCCGTGCTGCTTGGCGGACTGCTGCGATTGAAAACAGCCTCCCTCGTGGAGTTTCTCTTTAAAATCCCGCTCTTCGTTCCATTCGTCGTGGTGGGACATGCGATGCGGGTGTTTCTTGCTCCGCACGGCACGTTGAATTCGGCGCTTATGCCGCTTGGCTTGTATGATCCGGACCAGGTGCCGTCGATCGCCTTCTCTACAGCCGGCCTGGTGCTGGCGCTCGTATGGAAAAATATCGGCTTCGCGCTGCTGCTCGTGCTTGGCGCCTTCCGCGGCGTTGATAACAGCTACCTGGAAGCGGCACGCAATCAGGGGGCGGGGAGCTTCAGGCTGATCAAGGACATCCTCCTCCCGATGGGCCGGGGCTCGATCGGGGTTGTTGCCGTACTGACATTCAGCTCCATGATGGGCAGCTTCTCCATACCGGCGATGATGGGCAGCGCCGACGGCAAGCAGATGCTGATGGTGGACCTTTACTACCAGATCGTCTACCAGCAGGATTACGGCGTTGCCAACGCGCTTGGTGTCATCTCCTATCTGGTATCAATGGGAGCGGCCATTTACTACATGAAGAAGGTGGTGAAGGCATGAGCACGGAAACTGCTGCTGTACAACCGGCCGGTCCGGGCGTTATAACGGGCGCACGATGGCGCCGGCTGCTGCTGCGGATGATTCTGATGGCAGGGGCCTTGTTCCTGATCATGGGACCGCTGCTCAGTCTGCTGATCTGGTCATTTGCCGAGAAGTGGTATTGGCCAAGCCCCTGGCCGCTGGAGTGGGGGACCTCGTACTGGTCCAAAGTATTTGAAGGAAAAATGATGGATGCGCTTATATCAAGCTTCCTGATCGCGATAGCTGTCACGGTCATCTGCCTGATCATCAGCATACCGCTGTCCTATATGCTGGCCCGCTACCGGATTCCGGGCCGGACGATCCTGCTGCTGCTGTTCCTGCTGCCGCAGGCGTTCCCGCAGCTGCCTGTATTCTCGAACGCAATGGTGCTGATGTACCGCTGGGATCTCGTAGGAACATGGACCGGCGTCATTCTGATTCACCTGGTAGGTTCGGTGGTGTTCTGCATCTGGACGATGGTGTCCGTGTTTCAGTCCATACCGGAGTCGATGGAGGAAGCATCCACGATGCTGGGGGCTTCGAAGCTGAGATCGTTCTTCACCATTACACTGCCGCTGGCTGTTCCAGGCGTCATTGCTTCTTCCCTGCTGGTGTTCCTGTACTCGCTGGATGAATTTACAGGCAGCCTGCTCATCGGCGCACCGTTCAAAACAACGCTGCCGGTCTTCATGTATAACGCGGCGATGGGCTACGAAATGCAGATAGCATCGGTGACGGCCATCCTGCTGATGCTGCCGGGCATTATCCTGCTGCTGATGATGCAGAAGTTCATGAAGTCGGAATATCTAAGCGCATTCGGGAGGGTCTAAGATGCAGATTCGAATTGAGCAGTTGACGAAGACATACGCTAATCAGAGAGGGATAAACCAGATTGACTTGACGCTGCCTGAAGGCGGGCTGACTGCGATTGTAGGTCCCAGCGGCTGCGGCAAGACGACACTGCTGCGCACGCTTGCCGGATTGATCAAGCCGGACAGCGGGGCCATCCGCTTCGGAGGCAAGGATGTAACCTATGCGCCGCCGCAGCACCGCGGGGCCACAATGGTGTTCCAGAACTATGCGCTCTGGCCGCATATGTCGGTGTTCGACAATATAGCGTACGGTCTGAAGCTCCGCCGGACACCCGCCGCAGAGATTGAACGCCGAGTAACCGAGGTGCTGCGCCGCGTAGAGATTGATCCAGCGGATGTGAAGAAGAGGCATCCGCAGCAGTATTCCGGCGGCCAGCAGCAGCGGATCGCACTGGCAAGAGCGCTTGTCGTGCAGCCGCATCTGCTGCTTATGGACGAGCCGCTGTCCAATCTGGATGCCAAGGTCAGGCAGCGCCTGCGGGTAGAAATCCGCAATATTCAGCAGTCGTTCGGCATCACGGCGTTGTATGTAACGCATGACCAGGAAGAGGCGCTGTCGATGGCTGATTATGTAGTGCTGATGAACGAAGGCCGGATCGAGCAGGCTGGCACTCCCAAGGAAGTGTATTACCAGCCGTCGAGTTACTTCACGGCCCACTTCCTCGGTGACAGCCATACGCTGCATGTGCGGCGCGGCTCAGAGACGAGGAGACTGGTCGTCCGTTCCTGCGACATGGCGATTGGGAGCAGGGCAGAGCAGCTGCCTGCTTCAGCGGCCGGAGAATGGCCGCTTGTTGAGGCGGTGGAGGGAGGCTGGCAGCTGACCGGGGAAGTGACGAATCACTTGTTCATCGGTTCGTCCTACCGCCACATGGTCCGGGTTGGCAGCCAGGCCTTCTTCGCTGATGCGGATGAGGCCTGTGAGCCTGGCGTTTACCGGCTTCATCTGCCGGCAGAGCGGGCGTACTGGTTCGAGCTTGAGGAATCAGCGGCAGGAGCCGGACAGCGCCTGGCAGGTGCGTGACAGCATGAACGGATATCCGGAAACACAGCAGACCGCGGCGGCAAGCGTAGCCGCAGTATCTGCAGAGACCACTGTGAATGGAGACGATAATACGTCTGCAGTTGTATACTTTCTGAATGTCGGCTGGGGTGACAGCCATTGTATCCGTCTGCCATCAGGTCATCTGACCTTGATTGACGGCGGTGACGGGTCTCCGCTCCCGGGCAGTGGTGCATCCACTCCTATGGAGTGGATGCAGCAGGAAGGTGCGGAGCAGCTGGATATGCTGATCTTGACGCACCTGCACGAGAATCACCTCATGTGTCTGCTGCCGCTGACGGCTGCGAAGCGGATTACAGAGGCTGTGCTGCCGTATGAACTGTTTGATCTGCCGTCCCTTGATTTATTTAACGGCTGGGATAGGGAGGATTCGTTCGTGCAGCAGGGGCATCAGCTGCTGGACAGCTATCTCCAGCTTGTCCGCACGCTGGAAGGCCAGGGGACGCTGATTACTTACCGGAACGTCTATGCAGATGAGCAGAGCCGGCAGGTATGGTCCATTGAGGGCTATGTATTCGAGCATCTATATCCGTGGACAGGTGATCCGCTCCCGGCTTATGAATAGCTGGTAAATGGGCTTACAGGAGAACAGGCGGCATTGCTGTCCTTCTATGAGCTGTCCAATATGACAGCTCATTCTACCGGCTTGTGCCGGCTGAAACCGGACAGGCAGGATGAAGGCGTACTGTTCGGCGCGGATTAATTGGAGCCCGGCTGGCAGCATCCGGCGCAGCTGAGCAGTCTCGGATGCAGCGTGTTGTATTGAAGGTGCCGCATCACGGCATGGAGGATGGCATGAATGAAGGACGGCTGGCGTTTGCGGAGCCGAAGATTGCCGTCATCCCTAACAGCAGGGCCCAGGCGCTTCATCTTTACGGCATCTATGACGAGCTGTGCAGCGGGCGGCGGACGCAGTGGTATGTGACAGGTGACGTGTCGGGCGGTTTATCCGGCAGGCTTCAAATAATAAAGGGATAGATATTATTATCGGCACGGAGAATGCAGTGGAACGGACAGCCGGCGCGGCTGATTAAATACACTTAATAAGTGCAAAGGATGAGCAGTATGGAAGCACAACTGCTGCAGCATGCGATGCTGTGGGCGAGAGAAGCGGGCACACTAATGAAGAAGATGCTGGATGATGAGCTCCATATCGAGCAGAAGAAGAACGATTCGGATTTGGTTACGCAGGCAGACCGTCAGTGCGAGGAACTGCTGCGCAGCAGGCTTGCAGAGGTTTACCCCGGTCACTGGATTCTGGGGGAGGAAGCGGACAGCGGCATAGATTCCTACACTGCTTTTAAGCAGCAAGTCGGCGGGTATGGCTGGATTATTGACCCGATTGACGGCACGACGAATTACATCCATCGTATTCCCCATTTTGCGGTTTCGATCGGCATTGTGAAGGACGGACAGCCGGTAGCGGGTGTGGTCTACAATCCGCTTACTGATGAGTTGTTTCATGCGGTTAAAGGCGGCGGGGCATACCTTAATGACGCAAGGCTTCAGGTGTCGCAGAAAGAGCGGCGCCTGTCGGAGGCTGTGCTTGCGACTGGCTTTCATGCGGGTGACTGGCACGAGGAGTCCGAAGCACTTCCGCAGATAAGACGCTTCGTGGGCAGCTGCCGCAATCTGCGGATGAACGGAGCGGCGAGCCTTGACCTCTGCTGGGTCGCTTGCGGCCGTTTGACCGGCTTCTGGCACCGGGGGCTCCACCCTTGGGATGTAGCGGCAGGCAGCCTCATTGTGACCGAAGCAGGGGGACGTGTAACGGACCGGTTCGGAGCAAGTTTTCACCTGGCGATGGATTCACTCGTGGCCACGAACGGATGGACTCATGATGAGATAACAAGCATTATCCTTATGGATGTTAAAGAGTCGCTTAAAAATTGAGTTTTGACATATGTAGGGTTCGAATTTGGGTGGTAAACCCACTTACCCACTAAAAGTAATAAAAGAGGATTTGTGGAATAGTAAAAAAATCCCATATAAACAGTCATTAAGAAACTGGTCCTACTTATTTGTAAAATGTATCCTTTTATGTGAGGTTGATGGTTTTTTTGTGCATACTGAATGATTTGTATGTAGATTAAAATCATAAATCACTACCTCAATTACGAGGAAAGGAGGTGCTGTATTAGCTATGCTCAAAAAGACAATTGCTTTAGGAGTGGTAGCACTTGCTGTATTGGGGAGTTCCGCAGCTTACGCTTATAACTACAAATTCAAGTTTGACATGAATACTGGATTATGGCATGGTGCTGCCTACTCTAGTGAAGCGTATAAGTTTACAACAGATGAATCACCGGTGGTTAAAGTCTCCACTGTAGAGTCTAAAGTGCGTATGAACTTTTTGGTTGTTAATTCTGAGGATGAACAAAGGACGGATGTCTTCACTACGAAGACTTCCGGGACGCATTTATTCGAAAATTACGGTATGGCAATTAATAAAAAATACCGACTAAAAGCTTACACAGATGATGGAAGCTGGTATAATACTTATAATGTTACAGGGGCTTGGAATCCTGATTCCTATTAATCCCGCAAACATTCCCCGCTGCATTTAGTATGCGGCGGGGAATGTTTATTAAAAATATAGCCTTCAGGTGATCCTATGTTTTTAAGTGAACTTCGCAGGGCGCTAATGAATATTCGAATGCTGTCTGTGATTCTTGTATCGCTTTGTTTACTGTATTTGTCGGCCTACAACACTCTGCTCTCTACCAGCGTGTTTATTGATTCAGATGCCACGGATTTGAGTGTCCAAGGGCTCGAGAAAATCCATGAGTTTGGAAAAAACAAATATCATATTTGGACCCAGAGTTATATCTATTTGCAAACTATCTTTATATTCGCAGCTGTGCTTCCTTTCACAGCATCCTATATTCAAGAAAAAAATAGCAAGTATCATTACTTACAGATGATTAGAGTCGGAGAGAGGAAGTATCGAGCTATTAAATTCCTGGTGAACTGCCTAGCCGGAGGAATAGCTTTGCTTTTACCCGAGATTATATACTATATATTTCTCACTCTGTTAGCGAGAAATAAAGTTCTTGAACCATTCACTTTCCATCCCGAAGGTCTATATAGTAATCTGTTTACCGAAACTCCCGACCTCTATATATTCTTCATCTTTGGTGTCCATTTCTTAATTGGGTTTGCTTTCGCGGGCTTTGCTTATGGTATAAGTTCATTTTTTACAAAAAACATCTTGGCGTACGTTATTCCATTCGGCTTTTATTTAACATATGACATCATCGTTTCAAACAATGAAATAATGAACAGATATGCTTTGACCAATTTGTATAACTTTATGAGCAGTACTGACTATAGTTTGAGCGACTTTTCGCTGGCTATAATTGGGATGTTAGTTTTGGGGATATCTTTATACTATATTAATTATAGAATGGTAAATAAATATGGATAGCGTAGTAATTCGACGGTATATACGCTTTTTAACCACGATAATTGTTAGGAGTTCAAGGACGTGGTCTCTCCTTGTATTGTCGGCTGTTGTCCCAATTATAATGATGTATATAAATTCTTATCCTTCAAGTGCTAATGGTTGGAATCGTTTCTTTTTTACTTACGGCAATCACTATTTCCGCTATCTTTTTCTAATTCCTATTTATATTGCTATTGTAATGGATATAGTTAATGATGGACCAATTATGCAATATATTCTTCCTTCATTACGTTTAAAGAGAAACTGGCTCTTTACCAAGTTTGTTACTGTTTTTTTGTGGAGTATTGTTTATACATGTGCAACGTACGGAGTCAGTATGCAGGTAGCAGGTATATGGGGAAATGGTGATGCTTGGAGCGAGTATACATTGGGCGGTAATGACATGTACACATCATTCTATTTAAATCTGTTACCTAAACAAGCGGTACTATTATTTGTCGTTAGGTTTTTTATTGGTTTGTTGTTCATTAGCGCACTATATATTAGTCTTCAATGTATAACTAGACGCAGAAGCCATACCATTAGTATAGTTGCTGTTGTTACATACTTGGCTGTAAACATTGTTATGAAAATTGGAAACGTACCGATTCTGCGTTCGATTGATATAAGCAACTTATATGTGTTTCACTTTGAAAGCAGCTACAACTTGGCATGGTTTCTTATTCAATCTAATCTCCCGCTTTCAGTAGTTATTTCGGCATTTATTGGTATTTCAATGTGGTTGGTTAAGGAGGCTGATTATTAATTACTGTTCGAAATATTATCCGAATTGTCTTATCTTATCATCTCGAACAATCTTACCGCCAGTTGTTAATCTTTATTATTTGGCCGCTTTCTATAAGTATGATCCATTTGCTGTTTTCCAAAACGTTCGATAATTTTGGACTCCTGGATGCGGTGATCTTCAATTACGGGGGATACCCTGAACACAAAACTGCTATTATGCAATTGTTTGTTAGTATCTTTCCTTACTTGATGTTTAGTGCGTTTTTGGAGCTCTATATGTTACGTAATATGGGAGCTAAAGCACAACATTACCTAATTCGTCTTAATAACAAATATGAGTATTATTTCTCGCATTTTCTTAGCGTTCTAGTATTTGTTGTTATATATTTCATTACTTATAATGTTAGCCTATTTGGAATGGTTGCGTTAAAATTCCCGTTGAGTAGTATGATGGAACTGAGTGGTAGTAGGACTTATCCGATCTATCATATTATTGTAAACATACTATGTGTTCAAATTATTGGGACTTATACCATTTCACTTATACAGATAATCATCACTCAGATAACAAAGAAATTTCATATTAGTATTATTGTTATAGTAATTATATATATCTCACATTTCATCTATCCAAAGCTGTTATTTCCAATTGGTCAGAATGTTTATCTTACAAAAACAAATGTGTTGTCTTCTATAGGGCCCAACCTCTCTCTAACATTATTTTACCTAGTTAATTTGGTAGTTACTATAGTTGTCGGAAAATTAATTTTTAGTAATAACCGGGCTGTAATACTAGAGATTGATTGACTAACGAGGGAGTGAGTAGTATGGAAAGGTATGCAGTGAAAATTGACCGCCTGTCAAAAAAGTTCAGAGGGCGTATTATATTTGATAACGTATCCTTTGCTCTTCCGACTGGGCAAATATATGGTTTTATCGGACCGAATGGTTCAGGGAAATCCGTTTTTTTCAAAGTATTATGTGGATTTTTGACGCCTGATCAAGGGGAGGTCGAGATTTTAGGGGACAAAATAGGTGAAAAAGTAGATTTCCCTCAAGACACCGGGATAATAATTGAACAACCGGGTTTTTTGGATCAGTATACAGGTATGAGAAATCTCACCCTTTTAGCGTCACTAAGAAGAAGAGTTGGAAAAAAAGAAATACGTGAGACCCTTGTGACAGTTGGGTTAGATCCTGACAACAATCAACCGGTAAAGAAGTATTCACTTGGAATGAAGCAACGCCTGGCTATTGCCCAAGCCATTATGGAAAATCCAAGGTTGCTCATTCTTGACGAACCATTTAACGGTTTAGATAGGGATGGAGTTGAGCTCATACGTTCCTTACTGGTTAGGGAAAAGAACCAAGGAAAAACAATTCTTTTGACAAGTCATATTCAAGAAGATATCACGCTCCTGTGCGATCAGGTGTTCGAGTTTGGTAATGGAACTATCTTTAACATTGAGAATAGAACGTCTATATAGCTCAGTATACTCCAGGTTAGTAACGTTACCCTGCTTCACGTCTTTAGCTGGAAGGCAATATCTCCTATAATGGATACGTACCTATCCGAAGAAGGAGTGAACCAGTGATGAAGTACCGCAAGCTTGGTAAGAATGGACCTGAGATTTCGGTGATCGGCTTTGGCTCATGGGCAATTGGAGGGTCAGGCTGGGCGAGCAGCTGGGGCTCGCAGGATGATGAGCTGTCTGTGGAGAGTGTGCGGGCGGCATTGGATGCGGGTGTTACCTTCTATGATACCGCTGCCGTTTACGGCCTTGGGCATTCGGAGGAAGTGATCGGCAGGGCGCTCGGCAGCGACCGCGACAAGGTTGTACTGGCTACCAAGTGCGGACTGGTGTGGGATGAGGATAAGAATGTAACCCGCAATGGTACCTATGATTCCATTCTGCGGGAAGCAGAGGCTTCGCTGAAGCGCCTGGGGACAGATTACATAGACCTGTACCAGATGCACTGGCCGGACACTGGCACGAATGCACCGGCAGAGGAGACGATGCGGGCGATGGACAAGCTCGTCCAGGACGGCAAAGTGCGTTATGTCGGCGTAAGCAATTACGACGTGCCGTTATTAGAGAAATCGCTTACAGTCCGGCATGTGGATTCTCTTCAGCCGCCGTATTCGATTCTTCGGCCTGCAGTAGAGAAGGAAATTCTGCCGTACTGCCAGGAGAAGGGGATCGGCGTGGTTTCCTACAGCCCGCTGACTTCCGGTCTCTTGTCCGGCAATTACACATATGAAACAACCTTCGACGAGGGCGACTGGCGTTCCCGTTCGGCAGCGCATACCGGCGAAGGGCTCCGGAAGAACGTGGATAAGGCCAACCGTCTGAAGACGATTGCTGCCCGCTACGATATCACACTGCCGCAGCTGGCGGTAGCTTATGTGCTGGCTCATCCAGCACTGACAAGCGCGATTGTCGGTGTTCGCAAGCCGTCACATATTCTGAACATTCTGCCTGCCGCAGAGGTTGAACTGGATGAGGCCACGCTGCAGGAGATCCGCGCAATCGCCGCAGAATAATAATATCCTAACGTTATCAATCGCCCGGAAGGGCAGCGGCAAACGCCTGTACAGGTCTGCTTCAGAGCAGCCTTGTGCAGGCGTTATTTTTTGCGTGCCGAAAGCTAGCAGAACATGCCGCTTCGGAATAATTACCGGAATGTGGACATAAAAATTTATGGACATGGACTTATGGCATGGCTACCAGCAGCAGCGCAGATGGATTGTCGGCGTGCTGCTTTTTGGCGCGTCCGCACTAGCGGTATGTCTTCCCGCTGCGTTTGCCGAAGCTCTGCCGGCCAGCTCTGCAAGTGCCGGATAATTTCTCAGTGCATCAGGGGATAAAAAAATTCATTTGTTGGTATTTTAAAGGAGGTGAGGCTTTCAAAGGTTAGTGGCTCCTCCATGAAGTACAAGGATAACGGAACGAAGTCCATTCTATAACAGAGAGGGTTGAGAGTATGAAATCAGGAAGAAGAAACAGGGTCCTGTCTGCCTTTATTCTCCTTACGGCTCTGGCCATGATCGTGTCGGCTTGCGGCGGGAACAACAACGCAGGCCAGAACGGCGGCAATCAAGGAACGAACGATCCGCAGACCAATACGGGCGGCGGCAATAATGCGCCCGCAGGATCTGCTCTCGAGCAAGCTTATAACGGTGATTTTAAAGGTACGAAGGTCACGATGTTCGGTCCGTTCACAGACGCGGACGAAGTGAAGTTTACGGAGAGTATCCGGGCGTTCGAAGAGACGACGGGTATTGATATCGCTTATGAGGGCTCCAAGGAATTCGAAGCAACGATCTCTGTGCGGGTTAACGGAGGCAACGCGCCGGATATCGCCGATTTCCCGCAGCCTGGACTGCTTAGAGGATTCGTGAAGGACGGCAAGGTGATCGATGTCAGCACGTTCATGAGTGAGGAGCACCTGAAACGTCAGTATAACCAAAGCTGGCTGGATATGGCGTCGATGCCGGGGCCAAATGGTGATGTGATGGCCGGCGTATGGGCGCGAAGCAGTGTGAAGAGCCTAGTGTGGTATAACAAGCCCGAGTTCGAAGCCGCAGGCTATACGGTTCCAAAGACTTGGGATGAGCTGATGACTCTTACAGACCAGATCGCGCAGGACGGTGATCCGGCCTGGAGCATCGGTATTGAGAGCGGTGCTGCAACGGGCTGGCCGGCGACAGATTGGCTGGAGGATATCATGCTCCGGACCACTACGCCGGAAAATTACGACAAGTGGGTAGCAGGCGAACTGCCGTTCACCGACGACATTGTCAAGAATGCGGTGAAGCGGATGTCCGAAATCTGGTTCAATGATGACTATGTTTATGGCGGACGCAAAGCGATCGCGACCACATCATTCGGTGATGCGGTCCGCCCGCTGTTTGACAATCCGCCAAAAGCCTGGCTGCACCGGCAGGCCGGGTTCATTACGAGCTTCTTCCCGGAAGGCCTGTCGGCCGACAACTATGACTGGTTCCCGCTGCCTCCGATCAATGCCGAGTACGGTCAGCCTGCTCTGATCTCTGGCGATATTTATGCGATGTTCAATGATCGTCCTGAGGTTCGTGCGGTCATGGAGTTCTTCACTACGGCCGAGTCGCTGAAGACATGGATTCAATCGGGTGGCGTAACCGCGCCGATGAACGATGCCGATCCAGCCTGGTACCCGAACGAGCAGGAGCGCCGCATGGCTGAATTCCTGCAGACGGCGGACACGATCCGCTTTGACGGCTCAGACTTGATGCCCGGCTCTGTAGGCGCGGGTACATTCTGGAAGGGTATGACGGATTATGTCAGCGGAACAGCCGACCTGGACCAGGCGATGCAGCAGATCCAGACCGGCTGGAAGTAACTTTGTAAGAGGATAGCGGGAGACAGCCGGACAGTTAACAGCTGGCCGGGCTCCCGCTTTTTCCTACACACGAATCGGCTTCGGGTTTATACGTCAGGGGGGATTGTGCAATGGAAGTGCAGGTGAAGAAGGGAAAAGGCAATACTCTGCGTTTGCTCTTGCTGTCCGTGCTTGTGCCAGCGCTAAATATCGCGATACATTGGCTGATCTTTTTGTTTTTTCGTGATTCGGGTCTTCCCCCGGTCTTAAATGCGCTGATAGCCGTAGTTTGGGGAGCGCTCGGCATCTATTCAATTTACTATACACTCAATTGGGTGGTTGAGCAGTATCCGGACCAATGGAAGCGGAGAATATTGCCTTTTGTATTTATTGGTCCGGCTGTCCTTCTGCTGGGCTGGCTGCTGGTGCTTCCGACTCTGCGGACCCTGTACCTCAGCTTTCTGGACGCCGGCTCTCAGAACTTCGTCGGATTGTCCAACTATGCGGCCGTCTTTACAGACCGCCTGCTTGCTACCGCGCTGCGCAACAATCTGCTGTGGGTGTTCGTGGGTACGGTTCTGTGCGTCAGTATCGGCCTGCTGATTGCCATCCTGGCGGACCGGAGCAGCTTTGAGAAGGTGGCCAAGGCGATTATCTTCATGCCGATGGCTATTTCTTTTGTCGCAGCGGGTGTCATTTGGAAGTTCATTTACTACTACCAGCCGGAACAGCAGCAGATTGGTCTGCTGAACGCGATTGTAGTGGCGATGGGCGGAGAGCCGCAGGCGTGGATCAGTATGATTCAGCCTTGGAACAACCTGTTCCTGATTGCAATACTGGTCTGGATGCAGACCGGATTTGCGATGGTCATTTTTTCGGCGGCCATCAAGAGTATACCGGAGGATATGCTGGAGGCGGCGCGAATGGACGGAGCCGGGGAGGTCCGGATCTTCTTCAGCATTATGATTCCCTACATCTCGGGCACGCTGCTGTCCGTGACGACGACCATTATCGTCTTTACACTGAAGATCTTCGACGTCGTCATGATCATGACCGGCGGCCAGTACGACACGGAGGTTGTGGCGACACAGTTTTACAGGCAGCTGTTCATGTATCAGAATGCCGGCTACGGCTCCACGCTTGCGATTGTGCTGCTGATTGCTGTCATACCGGTCATCATGATCAATCTTCGGCAGTTCCGGAGAGAAGGGGGCTTCTAATATGCGTAAAAAAGGACCGCGGCGATCCAAGTGGCTGATCAACACCGTACTTGCGGTAATCTGTATAATCTGGTTTGTGCCTACACTAGGGCTCTTGGTTTCCTCATTTCGTCCTGCGGCGGACATACTGCAGACGGGCTGGTGGAAGATCATCCCCCACCGCGACTGGGCGGCAGTAGACACCATCACGCTCGACCGGGAAACCGATCTGCGCCAGCCGATTACAGTCAACGGGGTCACCTTCAGTGATGCCCAGCTTCGCGAAGGCGTGGTACAGGACGGGAACCGGCTGGTCTGGGAGAACCGCCGCGCGCGCACCATCAGCGTCCAGGAGAAGCAGTGGGTCATGATGACGAACTTCACGCTGCAGAACTACCAGACTGTGCTAGGGGGCAAGAGCTATCAGATTACGATGCCCGACGGGGGCACGAAAACAGAGCAGGGCAGCGGCATGTCCCAGTCATTCTGGAATACGCTCGCGGTCACGGTTCCGGCCACGGTCATCCCGATTTTTATCGCTTCCTTTGCGGCTTATGCCTTCGCCTGGCTGCGTTTTCCGGGGCGGAAGCTCTTCTTCATCATTATCATTGCGCTGCTGGTTGTGCCGCTGCAGGTAGCGCTGATCCCGATCTTGCGGGATTATACGTCGCTGGGTCTTAACGGAACCTATTTCGGCATATGGCTGGCGCACTCGGCATTTGGCCTGCCGCTGATTACCTACTTCATGTATAACTCGATCAGCCAGCTGCCGAAGGATCTATTCGAATCTGCTTTTATGGACGGAGCAACGAATTTCACCATATTCAGCCGGCTTATCCTGCCGCTGTCCGTACCCGCGCTGGCTTCAATCAGCATCTTCCAGTTCCTATGGGTGTGGAATGACTATCTGGTATCGCTCATCTTCCTCGGCAGCCAGCCGAATGTTCAGGTCATGTCTATGAAGATCGCCAATCTTGTCGGCTCCAGGGGCAATGACTGGCATCTGCTGACGGCGGCAGCCTTCATTTCCATGCTGATGCCGCTCGCTGTATTCTTTGCGCTGCAGCGCTACTTTGTCCGCGGCCTGCTGGGCGGATCGGTCAAAGGGTAAGGAGGTCTAAGAGGAATCTGACCCGCCCCGCGGGCTGACAGGGCTGCTGCCGCAGGAGCGGCAGCAGCCCTGTTTTATGATAACCGGCGCTATTGGCTGGACAGCGGTCTTTATAAGGAGTAAACAGATTACTACAGATTTCTAAGGAGGTAAGCCCATGCTTGGAAAGCCGGTATGGTGGAAGGAATCGGTCGTTTATCAGGTGTACTGGAGAAGCTTCTATGATACGGACGGAGACGGCTATGGCGACCTGCAGGGCGTAATCCGCAAGCTGGATTACATCCGCTCTCTGGGCATTACGATGGTATGGCTGAATCCGTTCAACGAATCACCGGACAAGGATAACGGCTATGACATTTCCGGCTACTACGGCATCATGCCGAAGGCTGGAGATGAAGCGGATTTTGAAGAGCTGCTGACGGAGGTTCATAAGAGGGGGATGAAGCTGATGATGGATGTGGTCTTGAACCACACCTCGAATCTTCACCCTTGGTTCCTGGAATCCAGGTCCTCGAAGGATAGTCCAAAGCGGGACTGGTATATCTGGAAGGATGGCCCGGCTGACAAGCCGCCGACCAACTGGCGGTCCTACTTCAATCCTTCCTGCTGGGAATATGATGAATCGACCGGACAGTATTACATGCATTCATTCGCGGTTGAACAGCCTGACTTGAACTGGGCCAACCCTGCGGTGCGGCAGGAAATGTACCGGATGCTCCGCTACTGGCTCGACAAGGGAATCGACGGGCTGCGGCTGGATGCGCTGGCGCTTCTGGCCAAGCCGGAGCAGTACCGTGACGCGGAGAACCCGCATGATATCCGTTATCTGACACATAATCCGGGCCTGCACGGCTACCTGCAGGAGATGAACCGTGAGGTGTTCAGCCGCTATGATATGATGACCGTTGGTGAAATCGCATATGCCACCCCTCAGAATGGGCCCTTGTTCGTGGATGAGGAACGGGGGGAGCTCCATACGCTGTTTCACTTTGAAGTGGCGGATGAAATGCCGGAGTGGGACATGCCCCGCTATAAGCGCATTCAGCGTACCTGGGCTGCTGCTCTGCGCGACCGGGGTGTCAACTCGCATTTCCTGAATAATCACGATCATGCCCGTCAGGTGACACGGTACGGCAATGACGGGAAGTACCGGGTCCAGTCGGCCAAGCTGCTTGCGACGCTTATCCACACATTGCCCGGTATTCCTTATGTCTATCAAGGGGAAGAAATCGGCATGACAGGCGTACGGTACGATTCAATCGGCGACTATCAGGATATCGCGATGCGCAACCGGTATGCCGAGGAAGTGGGCCTCGGGAAAGATCCGGCGGCTGTTCTCCGGTCGCTGCAGCCTTTGAGCCGCGATAACTCGCGGACACCGATGCAGTGGTCGGCTGCTGCGCAGGCGGGTTTTACGGAAGGGGATCCATGGATACAAGTGAATCCGAATTACCGGTCGATTAATGTGGAGCAGGCGCTGGCCGATCCGGACTCGGTTTATTACTACTACCGTGATCTGATTGAGCTACGCAAGCGGCATTCTGTCATGGTCTACGGGGAGTTTGAGGACATAAGCGGCGATGACCCGCATCTGTATGTCTACTACCGTATACTTGATAGTGTCCGCTGGACTATTATGTTAAATCACGCCGAAGAGAGCGGGTTCTTCAGCGTGCCGGTGTTTGCCGGCGGGGGCACTGAGCCTGTCCTCATCCTGGGAAATTACAAGGATAAGCCAGCCATTGATCTGAAGAGCGGGAGAGTGGAGCTGCGTCCCTATGAGGCATGTATATTCGAGAGTGATATGAAGACGTAAACCTTTTGGTGAAAAGCCGGTGAGTGTGGTATGATAGGGACCGGATTTTGCCCCCAGTGATGGGATAAAGCCATCCTGGCTCGTTTTCGCTCTCAGTGTGAGTAGAATCATACCTTTCCAACCATGGATTGGCGATAATCGGGATGGTATCCGCATAGGGGTACCAGCAGCATTCGTATCGGCATGATAATGGGAGGAAACAATGGAGCATCAATCTTTAATGATCGTAGAAAAGCTGGCTCTCAAGAAGCTGGGGATTTACCGGCACAGCAAGAGTAATTATTTGTTAAGGTCTATGCTGGCCAGCATGTTTGTTGGCTTTGGCGTAATCGTCGCTTTCAGAACGGGAAATTTCTTCTACATGGAGCATTCGCCATTTACTTATCCGATGGCGGCCATCACCTTCGGAGCGGCAATTATACTGATCTCTTACGGGGGCGGCGACCTGTTTACCGGCAACACCTTTTACTTTACGTTCGCCGCGCTGCGGAGGAAGCTTAGATGGCTGGATGTGGTCAAGCTGTGGGGAATGAGCTACGGCGGCAATATACTGGGAGCGGTCGCTTTCGCCTTGCTGATCTGGTTGACCGGGCTGTTTAATGATACGAGCGTCAACAGCTTCCTCTTCAGTGTAGTGGACAAGAAGATGAGTGCTCCGACAGTGGAGCTGTTCTTTCGGGCAATTTTGTGTAATTGGCTTGTCTGTCTGGCATTCTTCGTGCCGATGTCTATGAAGGCGGACGGGGCCAAGATGTTTGCGATGATGCTGTTCGTGTTCTGCTTCTTCATCTCCGGGTACGAGCACAGTATTGCCAATATGTGTACATTTGCCATCGCACTGGTGCTCAACCACCCGGGGACTATATCGTACGCGGGCATGATTCACAATCTGGTGCCGGTCACGCTTGGCAATCTGGTTGGGGGTGCAGTTTTCATGGGTTACATGTATTACCATGTTAACCGGCCATTCGAAGAGGATCAGGAGCAATAACGCCATAGATACCATGATGATACAGGCTTTGCCGGGATGGTTTGTCCCGCGGGGCCTGTTTTTTAGTGCTGCGCCGTTATCAATTACCTGTATATGGGACATAGTAAGGGGGATGGATGAAGAAAGGTGTGAGATGATAATGTTTGATCGTGAGCGGCTGTTCTCCGAGCAGGGGGTTAGGGAGCCGTTCCATGACGAAGCGCTGCTCAAGCTGCTCTGGGGAGAACGCTGGGGACTTCGTCATCCAACCGGCACATTGAAGAAGGTTCTCGTACACCGGCCAGGCCGGGAGATTCTGGAGCTGCACCGCAAACGGTATGAGGTGGAAGCCGGATCGCTCCTGCTGAAGAACGTTGCCGGGAGAATGATCAGCTCGAATGGAAGAGGACAACCGGACTTAGAGCTTGTCCAGAAGCAGCATGACCAGCTGGTTGAAGCTCTTCGTGCAGAAGGAGTTGAGATCGTTTACCTAGAAGGGGGATCGCATCTGCTGCCGGACCGGCTGTATACAAGAGACCTTGGCATGGTGGTTCCAGGCGGAATTATTATGGGTAGGTTCGCGCTGTATTTGCGGCTTGGCGAAACGAGATTTGCGGTCGAAACCCTGACGAGGCTGGGGATGCCCATCCTTGGTCTTATTCAGGGCAATGCCTTCGCTGAAGGGGGCAGCTTCTCGATGATCCATGATAACCTGGCCGTTGTGGGCAGGTCGGAACGCTTTAATCAGGCAGGGATCGAGCAGCTTCGGAATATACTGGACATTCACCATATTGAGCTGTTGGCGGTCGATCTGCCGGCCGGCAAAATCCATCTGGATGAAGCCTTTATGATGCTGGACCGGGATAAGGCTCTCATAAACAGGGACCTGCTGCCTTATTGGTTCCTTACGCATCTTCAGGATCTTGGCATCCAGCTCATCCACGTGGATCCGGAGGATCCGCTGTTAACGATAAACTGCCTGGCCGTTCGGCCAGGCAGGGTCATATTTCCGGCTTCGGGTGTCCGGACAAGCAAGTTGCTGCAGGAGAACGGGGTGGAGGTGGTGCCGGTGGACGTTTCCGAAATGTATAAAATGGGCGGGGGCATCCATTGTATGACATTGCCCCTCATCCGTCTGGATAATTAGTCAGCTGATTCCTCTCCAGCCCGGAGATAAGTTTCGATCAGGTGTAGGGCATTATCCTTGTTGCCGGCGTCGATCCGGATGCCGACAATCAGCTCCTTCCGATGCAGCGGCAGCTGCTCAGCCATTGGACTGCTGCTTAGATCAATGCCGTAGACATGCTCAGTTGGATCCTCCTGGGTTGAGGCTTTAAGGGCAGCCCCTGACGGCAGAATTTCTCTCCATTCTCCGCTGGTGTATTCATCCAGGCTGGTAAGAATGTCGTTGCGTACCATCCAATCAAAGATGGAGCGGTCCATGATGTAGACATCGGGATCTTCTGTTGCCAGCTGAATTACAGCCTTCTGCTGCATGGCGATATCCAGCTCACTGCGTGCATCCATGGAGAAATTAAGAATAGAAGTATCGACCCGCTCCCACTCCGGGAACTGGGCGAGCAGGGCTTCGTTCAGCGGCTCTGTCCGCTGGCTGCCGTCTTCCATATAGAACTCACCAAAGAATGAGGCGGTCAGGGCGGCAGGGGGAAGGCTGGCAAGCCGCTCCCGCTCGGCCTTGTTATCCATATAAGTGTTGACCCCGTAAATAATTATGGCTATTACGGCTATGGCTCCGATGACATGAAACTTGTAGTAGCTGAAGAAGTGGTCTATCTTCTCCGCCGTACCCGCAAACCTCTTGTACTTACCATACTGCTCCTGGTTGATGTGCTCTACGGTCTTGCGGTCCTCTGCCTCCAGAATGGCACGGTAGGCCCTGGTTACTTCAGAGAAATCGTCATTGGCAGCTCCGTCCTGCTGTGTCTGATTAGCACGCGACTGCCGAAGCAGCAGGGTATACCGCTTCTCGACCTCATCCTTCGTGGCTGTTTCGGGCAGGCCAAGCCGTTCATATGCTTTCTTCAGGTCATTCATCTCTCGGTTCACCTCGCTGTAGCGGAACATGAGTGGCGTTCGCTTGGGTTAATAGTATTATTGTATAACAAAATCACACGGTCAGCCATTTCGCTGCCGGTTATCCGGAATAATACAGGTACGCGAGATCAGCAGGCCGTTATCCTGTCCGCCCGCGGCAGTACCACTGTGAAGACCGTACCGCGGCCAGGTTCACTTTCAACCTCGATTTTTCCATTGTGATTCTCGATAATATTATAGCTTACCATCAGTCCAAGACCCGTCCCCTTCTCCTTGGTAGAGTAAAAGGGCTGTCCAAGCTTATTCAGCTTGTCCGCAGGGATTCCAGTCCCTTCATCCGCGATTTTGATATATACACTGTAATCATCTGCTTCAAGCGTTATACGAATTGTCCCTCCTCCCGCCATGGATTCCATTGCATTCTTCAGTAAATTGATGATCACCTGCTTGATCTGGCTTTCGTCGCAGTATACGAGATAAGGGCCGTGGTTCGGCATAATGATGATCTCGACATTCTTTAAGACAGCCTGGGGCTGCAGCAGAGAAATCACCTGGTCGATTAATGTACAGATACCGCTGCGGATGAACTGTACACTTCTCGGCTTAGCCAGCATGAGCAGTTCGTTGGAAATGTGTTCAATCCGGCTCAGCTCATCATTCATTATCGTAATGTAGCTGTCGCGTTTAGAATTGGAAGATGTGCCGGACCGCAGCAGGCTTAAAAAGCCTTTCAGCGAAGTTAGCGGGTTTCGTATCTCATGCGCTATACCGGCAGCAAGCTGACCGGCAATGGAGAGCTTCTCAGACAGTATAATGAGGTCCTTCGACTGAAGCTGTTCGGTCATATCCCGGAAGGTTAGAATGCCGCCGGCCCTGCAGCTGTCATTGAAGGGTACAGCTGTGTATTCCACCGGGAAGGTGGTTCCGTCGGCTCTTCGAAAGTGCCCTGCCATATTGCCGCTCTTCATCCCCAGCTTCATGGCCAGGCAAACGCTGCATGTCTCTTCGGGTCCAGGCGGGCTGTTAGGGCCCTCCGCGTGTATGCATGCATGGAACCCATTGGATCGGATGGTCTCAGCCGTGTATCCGGTCAGGAGCTCCGCCGCTTCGTTCCAGACCATAAGGTCTTCCTCTTGATGGTAAGCGTATACGCCTTCTTGGACAGCGGACAGGATTTGGGCCTGCATGGCAATTCTCTGCTGGTCTCTATTCGGGGGAGGGAGCATGGTATGTTCAACTAATTGGACGAGCGAATAAGGTGAACCGCTGCCGCCGAGACTCCTGCGAACACGGACCGAAAGCTGCTTTACGAAACCGGAGGGAGAAGTGTATAGGTCTTTGTGCTCACTCCAATGGTTATCCGAAGGTCCTGGCCGGAGAAGGTGATGGAACCGGGCCGGGAAGACAGCAAAAAAGTCCGACTGGTATAAATCATCCAGATTGCACCCGGTCAGGGATACAAAGGAAGGATTGACCATCAGCCAGCGGCCGTTCAGATCAATGATGGCTTTACCTGTCCAATCCTGCTGGAAGGCAGTCTTGTAAAGTTGAAGCTCATCTTCAGCTCTCAACAACTTCATACTGAATCTCCTGTCGTTTTTAACTTCTATTATCTACCACCTATCAACCTATTTCAATGGTATCGGCTGCAGGCTGCCAATAATAATTAATACGCAGGTCTTGGGTATATCGGAGGATGAGGGCATAAAACAGGCCGTTCCCTTATTGGCAAACGGCCTGCTTCATATAGTGAATGGGGGTTCTGTTCTAACGGCTGGAGCTTTCCGAAGAGGCCAGACTCTGGCGGAGCTTCTCAAGCTCAACGTCGATCCTGTTATCCCGCTGATCCGCTTCTGCACCCCGGTAAGCTGTGTGGTAAGGGCTGAAGCCAGAGCAGTCTGCGCCTGGACGGAAAGCGCGGATTTGTTCAGCTTCAGCTTCGCGCTGAATGATTTTCTCTTCCATGCGTCTAAATCCGCGGGCGGCGTCCCGACCGTCAAATGTGCAGTTGTTGTAAGGCGCCTGGTGATAAAATGCGGCCTTGCCGGCTCGCTGAACCAGCTCCTCACGCTTCTCGTGCATCCGCTGCAGCTCTGCCTCGGCCGCCTGAATGCGGCCCTCCAGATCTACTGCACGACTAGAGGCTTCTTCCTTCCAAATCTGATGCTGCTCAGCCTGAGCGGCTATGGCGATTTTATCGCTTAATGCCGCTCGTGCGTCCTGTTCACGGCCTTCTGCCAGAGCGGATGATGCCGCATTCTCAGCATGCTCCGCCATACGTGTGTACTCCTCCTGGCGGCGCTGCATTGAAAGTGCGGTTGCCTGCTCTCTCAGCAAGGCTGCGCGTGCTTCTTCAAGCTCCTCTTCCATCTGGCGGCTGTAATGGTTCAGCATCATCACCGGGTCTTCCAGCTTATTCAGCGCTTCATGGGCGGCTGCCTTCGTCACATCAACCAATCGCTGCAATATACTCATTCCAAGTTCACTCCTTCAAGTTGTGGCCGGCCACCAAGGGCGGGCGGAAGATTATTTTTAGTTATAGCGGTATCCGTTGAAAGGGTCAAAATCAGGGTTCATATGCAGCACGGGTGCCTTGGGCGTGATGACCGATGCAGCAATATAAATCAGCAGCATGCTGCCGCAGCTGAACAGAGTGGTTAAGAGGACGATAATCCGGATGAAGCTGGCATCCATCTTCAGCCATTCAGCTATGCCCCCGCACAAGCCCGACAGCTTGCGGTCTGTGCGTGACCGATACAGTTTGTTCATAACAAATCACTGCTCCTTGTTCAGAGTATGGACGGGCTGCAGGAGGTCGGCGGTGCGCCGTCTTCACTAGGGCCCAATCGATCGCTCGTTTATTTTCTTCATGTCTCTATTGTAGAGGGAAAGCGGGGGGGCTGGTAACGGACCCGCGGCGGTTTTCACACCTGGTCCGCAGTCGGGGATTAAGTGAGGCTCGGGACGGGCAAGCGATAAATATTTCTTATATGGTGATCGGTATATTTACATCGTTTATGTCTTGCGCAATTGTTTCGCGTGGGTTACAGTAACTTTACAGCTTATATGTCATGTTAGTTAACATCATTTAGCAAAATTCATCTAATATTTCGTAAACCTATGCGTGTAACATGTCAGGTAACCTTCCTGTATTAAGATTGTCTGACGTTTTGACAGAGGGGGATGGTTATGGAGAAACAGCGGCTGGTGCTTGTAGGCAACGGGATGGCAGGAGTCAGATGTATAGAAGAAATACTGGCAATATCGCCTGACCGGTTCGATGTGACGATAATAGGCTCGGAGCCTCATCCGAATTATAACCGTATCATGCTGTCCAAGGTGCTTCAAGGGGACACAGGAATCCAGGATATCGTTATTCACGACTGGTCGTGGTACAGGGACCGGGGCATCAATCTGCTGACCGGCGAAACCGTGGTCGGGCTCGACCCGGCGGGACGGACGGTATCCACTGACCGGGGAAGTGTAATCCCGTTTGATAAGCTGATTTTGGCAACCGGCTCCCTCCCGTTCATGCTGCCTCTGCCGGGTGCGGATAAACCGGGTGTAACGGCATTCCGTGATATTAAGGACTGTGAAACGATGATCGAGGCGGCAGCAGACTACCGCAAGGCCGCAGTTATCGGCGGTGGTCTGCTTGGTCTGGAAGCGGCGAGAGGGCTGCTTAATCTGGGAATGGAAGTGGATGTTGTTCACATTAACGGCTACCTGATGGAGCGTCAGCTGGACACCGAGTCCGGAACGATGCTGCAGCGGGAGCTGGAGCGGCAGGGAATGCGTTTTCTGCTTGAGAAGCAAACCGAGCGGATCTATGGCAGGAAACGGGCGGAAGGGCTTCAGTTTCGGGACGGTACGAAGACTGCAGCGGACCTGATTGTTATGGCCGTCGGTGTCAGGCCGAATGTGAAGCTCGCGCAGTCGGGCGGCCTTGAGGTTAACCGGGCGATCGTCGTGAATGACCGGATGGAAACCAGTGCAGATGGCATCTATGCGGTGGGAGAATGCGCCGAGCATAGGGGGATCGTGTACGGCCTCGTCGCTCCGCTGTACGAACAGGGCAAAATACTGGCAAAGGCGATCTGCGGAGAGGAGACTGCCGGCTATAAAGGCTCTGTCTTATATTCGCAGCTTAAGGTATCAGGCGTAGAGGTTTTCTCAGCAGGGGAGATCCGCGACAGTGAGGTGGATACCTGCCTCAAGCAGTATAACGGCATCAAGGGCACCTACAGGAAGATCACGGTTAAAAACGGCAGGATAGCCGGAGCGGTGCTGTTTGGTGACAGCAGCGAGGGCAGCAGGTGGCTGAATTATATTAAGCAGGGTGCAGATGCGAAGGTGCTGGACGAGGAGACCGCTGTAAGCGGCAGCGGCTCCGGCCTTGATGCCGCTGCGGCACTTAAGGACACCGACACCGTATGTTCATGCAATAGTGTGACCAAAGGGACGATCATTTCTGCGGTAATTGATGAAGGACTGCAGACCGTCGAGGAAGTGAAGGCGTGCACGCGTGCTTCCGGCTCCTGCGGCGGATGTAAGCCGCTGGTGGAGGCGGTTCTCCGGTATGCGCTTGAGCATGCGGATGAAGCGAAAGGCGGGCCGCTGCCGATGTGCGGATGCACCGGGCTTGGTGACGGGCAGGTGAGAGAGGCGATCCGCAGCGGCGGGTGGGCCAATGCGCAGGAAGCTATGGCAGCCCTTGGATGGAAGGAGCCGCATGGCTGTGATGTATGCCGTCCGGCGATCCGTTATTATACAGCGGTGTTTGGGCAGGAGCACACCAGATGCGGCGGTGAGAAGCTTGCGGACGGCAGCGTGGTCTTGTCCCCCCGCTTCTACGGGGGCATCGTGGATGCCGGGCAGCTCAGGAGACTGGCTGATCTATTGGAACAGCATAGGGTGCCGCTTGCCAAGCTGTCCCCAGATGCCGGACTGGATCTGCTGGGGCTTACCCCTCAGCAGGCGGGTGAACTCGAGGCACTGCTGCCTGAAGCCGTACGAAGTGCTTCATATGGGCATCCTGTCGGGACCGTAGTCACCTGCCGGGGTCTGGATTATGAGGAAGGTGCGATTCAGGATTCGGTCAAATTGGGGGCGGTGCTCGAGAGGCGTGTTGCCGGACTGGAGCAGCCGGCCCCTGTCAGAATTGCCGTGTCCTCCAGCCCGCTGCACCCGGCGGGTACACTGTCGAAGGATATCGGGCTTGTTGGCGTACCGGAGGGATATGAGCTGTACGTGGGCGGTCAGGATGGCCGTCTCCTGCGGGAAGGGGAGCTGCTCTGCACCGGATTAACGGCTGAAGGGGCGGTGGATATGACCGCAGCGCTGCTGATGCTGTACCGGGAGACGGCCGTTTATGGGGAACGAATGTATGCTTGGGTGGAACGCCATGGGATCATACAGCTGCGGGAGATGCTGTTTGATCCGGATTTCCGGAGCGGGCTTCTGGCCCGGCTGGGATTAATCATGGAACGGTTACCCATGAACGATAAACAGCCGGCATCGGCTGCAATGGTCAGGTGATTCTATGAAGATGGTAAATGAAACGTCGGGTCAGATGTCAGAAGCAGCCCAAACGTCAACCTTTGTTATGCAGTCTCAATGCCCATTCTGCAGTGTACAGTGCAAGATGGAAATCGAGCAGTCGCAGCAACCCGAAGATCCGTATAAGCGCCCGCGCTATACGGTAAGCGGGCTGCCGAACGCGGCATCCGAAGGCAGGCTGTGCGTGAAAGGGATGCATGCGTACCAGCATGCGCTGAGCAGCGAACGGTTAGCTTATCCAATGGCCCGCCGTGATGGGGTGCTGGAGAGGATTTCGTGGGAGGAGGCCTATGAACTCATCGCCGGGCAGATCCGCAAGTCCCAAGAGAAGTGGGGCATTGATTCGGTAGGCCTGTACGGCGGGGGATCGCTTACGAACGAGTCAGCCTACCTGCTGGGCAAATTCACCCGGGTAGCGCTGCGCTCCCGTTATATTGACTATAATGGCCGGTTCTGTATGTCGGCTGCCGCTTCGGCAGGCAATAAAGCGTTCGGCATTGACAGAGGGCTGACCAATTCTCTGAAGGATATTGAGGCGGCGGGCTGCATCATGCTCGCAGGGACGAATATTGCGGAGTGCCAGCCTACTCTAATGCCTTATTTTACAAGGGCAAAGGAGAATGGCGCTTATATTATTGCCATTGATCCGCGCCAGACCGGAACGACTGAATTTGCCGACCTTCACCTGAAGGTTAAACCCGGTATGGACGCAGCGCTTGCCAATGCAATGCTCCGCGTCATCTTCGATGAAGGCTTGACCGACCCTGGCTTCATCGCAGACCGGACGAACGGCATCGAAGAGCTGAAGGCCCATGTGTCGGCGATCGATCTGGAGGAGACCGCAGCGCTCTGCGGTGTGCCGGTAGCGGATATCCGCAAGGCTGCAGCTGCCTTCGGAAGAGCATCCGGGGCTATGGTGTTTACCGCAAGGGGTGTGGAGCAGCAGACGGATGGTTATATGGCGGTCAGAAATTTCATTAACCTAGCTTTGGTGACGGGTAATGCAGGCAAGCCGGGCGCGGGCTATGGTGCGGTCACCGGTCAAGGTAACGGCCAGGGCGGCCGGGAGCACGGCCAGAAGGCAGACCAGCTGCCGGGCTACCGCTCCATCGAGGACCCGGAGCACCGGGCTTATATCGCAGGGGTATGGGGAGTTGAGCCTGAGTCGCTGCCTGGCAAAGGCGTGTCCGCTTACGAGATGATGGAGAAGGTGCATGAAGGCGAGATCCGTACTCTGCTTGTCATGGGCTCGAATCCGATCGTGTCCAATCCGAATGCCGATTTTGTGGAAGAGGGCCTTAAGAAGCTCGACTATCTGATTGTGGCTGACATGTTCCTCTCCGAGACGGCTCGTCTGGCTGATCTTGTACTCCCGGTGACCTCCTATCTTGAGAATGAGGGTACGCTAACAAACCTTGAGGGACGTGTGCTGCTTCGGGAGGCGAGCCGTGCGCCGCATGGCGAGGCCAGGCACGATTGGCGCATTCTGTCAGACTTGGCCGAACTGCTTGGAACCGGCAGCAAGTTCAGCTATTCTTCGGCGGAAGACATATTCGAAGAATTAAGGGTAGCCAGCCGTGGAGGGATTGCTGACTATTACGGAATTACCTATGAACGGCTCCGCCGGGAAGAGGGGGTGTATTGGCCTTGTCCTTCGACCGATCAGCCGGGTGCGGCCCGACTGTTCGAGGACCGGTTTGCGCATCCTGATGGCCGCGCGGTATTAATGCCGGTACCGAACCATCTGCCGCCGGAACAGACGGACAGCAGCTATCCGCTCTATCTCACCACGGGTCGCTCGATGACGCATTATCTGACCGGTGTACAGACACGCAGAAGTGCGGGCCTTGCTGCCCGTGATGTCGAATCGTATGCAGAGCTGCATCCGAAGACAGCGCGCAAACTGGGCGTGCAGCCGGGTGAGCTGCTGCGGCTTACCTCACGTCGTGGCGAAATCGTCGTCCGCTGCCGCACGACTGCATCCATCCGGGAGGATACGGTTTTTGTTCCGATGCATTGGGGGGACGGCCAATGTGTTAACAAGCTGACCAATCCGGCTCTTGATCCAACATGCAAAATGCCAGGCTTCAAGGTGTGTGCCATTCGCGTGGAACCGCTGCTAAAAGCCAGGCAGGCTTGACCAGCTATTATATCCGGTAAGACGGCCTTCCTCTTGGGGGCCGTCTTTTTTCTTCCCCCAGGTACTGCGTGTTAATACAGGCTTAATGAACCGGTGCTACAGTGGGTCTATATCTCGTTATTCAGGGAGGACACGGCCAATGAGCCACAACATCATTAATTATGCCCACCGGGGAGCTTCTGGCACATCGCCGGAGAATACAATGGCAGCCTTCAAACGTGCGGTGGAGCTGGGGGCAACGGGAATTGAGACGGATGTGCAGATGTCACGTGACGGCATGCTTGTCCTGATTCACGATGAATCACTGAAACGTACAACCGGGGCAGAAGGAATGGTCGGAGCAGCCGATTTTGCGGAATTAAGCCAGCTGGATGCCGGTGCGTGGTTTGGTCCCGAGTTTGCAGGTGAGCGTATACCGCTGCTGGAAGAGCTGCTTGAGCTGGGAAAGCAGTACCGTTTGACGATCAATATTGAACTGAAGAATGGAATGGTCAGTTATCCGGGTATGGAGGAAGCGGTAATTGCAGCCGTAGAGGCTCACGGGATGGAGAAGCAGGTCATTCTCTCGAGCTTTAATCATTATTCTATGGTTCATTGCAAACAGCTGGCACCGGGCATCCGGACAGGGCTGCTGTATATGGAAGGGCTCTACAGACCCTGGGATTATGCAATCAGCGCGGCGGCGGATGCCCTGCATCCTTATTATCCTGCCGCAATGCCTGAGTGGATTGCTGAAGCGAAGCGCCATGGTGTCATCTGCAACCCCTTTACGGTTAACGACCCGGCTATCATGAAACGGCTTATCAAGGCCGGTGCAGCGGGAATTATTACGGATTATCCGGACAGGCTGGCCGCTCTGCTGGCTGAGGAAGGGGCTTAATGAACCGTTATGAAGAAGACCTGGCTGCTCGGCTTTGGTTTCTTTAGCATCAGCTTGACCTGGGCGCTGTATAACGCCTTTGTGCCCTTCTTTCTAGAGCCGTACCTGAAGAGCACGGCTATGATCGGGTTTATGATGACCATCGACAACTACTTTGCCATGTTTCTTCAGCCGTGGATTGGGAGACGCAGCGACCGTACCAATACACGGTTCGGGAGGCGAATGCCCTACTTGCTGGTCGGGATGCCGCTGGCTGCCCTGTTCGTCACGCTGGTGCCCTTCCATACCGGATTCCTGACCCTGATCCTGTTCCTTGTATTAATGAACCTGTCTATGAGTGTGTATCGCTCTCCTGTTATTGCTCTTATGCCGGACATCACCCCGGAAGCGAAACGGACACAGGCCAACGGGATCATTAATTTCATGGGAGGCATTGGTGCAATCATGGCCTTCGGCGGGGGCTCTATGCTCTACCAGGCGGATCGTTCTCTTCCATTCCTGGCCGCTGCTGCCGTGACGCTTGTATCGCTGTTTATCGTATTCCGGTTCATCAAGGAACGCAGGGGCCAAGCGGAGGAGGAGGGGGATGTTGAAACGGCTGATACTGTAGCCGGTGGCTTGCGCGGCCAGTCCCTCCGCAGTGAGCTGAACCGCACGACGGTCATGCTGCTTGCAGCGGTCTTCTTCTGGTTCGTCTCCTACCAAGGGGTCGAAGCGCTGTTCACTCTCTATGGTAAAAACCATCTTGGCATGGATGAATCGGCAGCCTCCTTCTCCTTGACCTTCTTCTCACTGTTCTTTGTGCTCTTTGCTATACCGAGCGGTATGATGGGAAGCCGGTTTGGTAAGAAGAACGTCATTGTGGCTGGCGTTTGCGGGCTGTTTCTTGTTTTCGCGGCAGTCAGCTTCGTGAAATCGCTTGTCATGCTGAGGCTGCTGCTCGCCCTGGGTGGTATTTTCTGGGCCTGTATCAATATCAATTCCTATCCGCTGGTTGTGGCAACGGGGAGGGAGAGCAGCATAGGGACAAGAACGGGACTCTATTACCTTGTTTCCTCGCTTGCTGCTATTGTTTCCCCGCCGCTGCTTGGACAGGTTATCGACTGGTTTGGTTATGCTGCGCTCTTCTACTGCGCGTCCGGCGGCCTGCTGCTTGCCCTGCTGATGCTGCTGCAGATACGGCAGCAGGACGACAGGAATGCCACAATTAACCTGCCCTCCAAGACCGCCCAATCTTAGATTAATCCGGCTGAATTATGACAAACCATCGCCCCGCCCCCTAATACTGTTATCCTGATTATTGCTGGCTGTGATCCGTTTAATAAAAAGGGTCCGTAATGGAAACAGCTAGTTAGACAGGAAAGACAAAGAAGGGGGCACGGCGGTGGTTTTTTATATTGCAGTGGTGTTTATTGCTTTGTTCGTTATTGTTGGCGCTTGGCTTCCTGAGCAGTTTGCTGCGGGAGCCAATGCGGCGTTTACGTTCTCGATTGAAAAGTTTGGCTGGTTTTATTTATTCGCGACGTTCGGCTTTCTGCTGTTTGCCTTGTTCCTGGCATTCGGCAAGTACGGGAAAATTCGGCTTGGTGCCGATGATGATGAACCGGAATATTCGACTCTTACCTGGTTTGCGATGCTGTTTAGTGCGGGGATGGGGATCGGCCTCGTATTCTGGGGAGTGGCTGAGCCGCTTACCCACTACGTTATGCCGCCGGAAGAAGCAGGGAGTCAGACAGCCGAGGCGGCCAGGCTCGCAATGCGCTACTCCTTCTTCCATTGGGGGCTCCATCCTTGGGGGATCTATGCGGTTATTGCCTTGGCGCTTGCTTATTTTCAGTTCCGCAAAGGCTATAAAGGACTTATTAGTGCCACCTTCAGGCCGCTTCTCGGCAGCCGGGTAGAAGGCCCGATTGGTAAAGCGATTGATACTCTGGCCATCCTGGCAACTGTGTTTGGTGTGGCAACTTCACTTGGACTTGGTGCACTGCAGATCAATGGCGGATTAGCTCATCTGTTTGGTTTGCCGACCACAGTAGGTTACCAGTTGGCCATCATTGGCGTTGTGACAGTCTTGTACCTGCTCTCAGCGACTACTGGACTTGACCGGGGGATCAAAATCCTCAGCAACCTTAACCTGCGTCTGGCTGTGCTTCTGCTGTTGTTCGTGCTGTTCGCGGGTCCGACTTCGTTCCTGTTCGACACCTTTACGGCTACGGTTGGCGGTTACCTGCAGAACATTGTTCAGATGAGCCTTCGGCTGACGCCATTCAGCCAGGGAACATGGGTAGGGGCGTGGACCTTGTTTTATTGGGCCTGGTGGATTGCCTGGGCCCCCTTTGTGGGAAGCTTCATAGCCCGCGTATCCAAGGGCAGAACAATCCGGGAATTTGTGCTGGGCGTCCTCTTGGTTCCTAGTGCTTTCGGATTTCTATGGTTTGCGGTCTTTGGGGGAACTGGGCTGCATATGGAGATGTTCGAAGGCATTCAACTGGGCGAAGTTGTGGCATCCGATGTCACGATGGCTCTGTTCGGCGTGCTGGACCATCTGCCGCTGGGCATGCTGCTGTCGGGACTGGCTACCCTGCTGATTCTCACATTCTTCATAACCTCGGCTGATTCGGCGACCTTCGTACTTGGCATGATGTCATCTGAAGGAGACCCCAACCCGGCTAACCGGATCAAGCTCACCTGGGGCATCCTGCAATCCTCTATTGCGGCCGTGCTGCTGCTAAGCGGAGGGCTTGGGGGGCTGCAGACGGCCTCTATAGTGGCGGCTCTGCCGTTTGCTGTTATTATGGTATTCATGTGCGTGTCACTTGCCAAAGCGCTTGAAGGCGAGAGGAAGGACATGCAGAGGCGGGAACGCCGGCGGCAGAAGAAGCTGGATGAATTGCTCGAGGAGCACACATAAGAGCGCATATGAATGAGCGCAGACTAGAAGAGCGTCCCTCCGGTCATCTTGCATGACGGAAGGGACGCTCTTATCTTTACTCAATAAGAGTTACTGCACAACCGTACGGTTCTTGCCGGACTTCTTCGCGGCATAGAGGCCGTTGTCGGCCATCTGGAATGCCTGCTCCTTAGTCTCGCCTGGCAAGCATTCATGAAGGCCGATGCTGATCGTGATCATGCGCCCATCAAGCTCGGGGATTGCGGTGGCGGCAACGGATTCGCGTATCTTCTCGACATGCTCGAAGGCCTTGTCGCTGTCGCCGCCTGTAAGGATAATCACAAATTCCTCGCCCCCGTAACGTGCAGCAAAATCATCAGGGCCGATATGCTCCTGAATCCGCTGGGCTACGCTCTTGAGCGCGATATCACCGGTGGCATGGCCATAGGTATCGTTAACGGATTTGAAGTTATCGATATCAATCACGGCAAGCTGCAGATGATACGGATTATCTCCGCTGTGCACCAGCAGCTTCTCCATATATTCATGATACGTCTTGTGATTATAGAGATTGGTCAACGGGTCGATCTTGGTCGTCCGGTCCATCAGCGCATTCCGGATCAGCAGGTCCTTCTCGGAATTAGTGGACTTCTCCAATGAATCAATTAGCTCCTGACCGCGGAGAATGACGCCAAACCCTGAGATTGCGGTACAGAGCAGGATAGAGCCATTAATAATGATCAGGCCCGTCATGGCAAACGATTCTTTCTGCAGCATGATCAGAGTGCTGGAGAATACAATACCGATCAAGGCGGAGAGGAGCAGGTAGCGCCGGTTCAGCATCAGCGTCGACACCAAGAGTGGCAGAATCATAATAAGTGGTGCAGCCGTCACGGAGAGGTGAATGAACAAGGTGATGACCATACCCATGATATTGGCTACTGCAAATAAGGCATGATCAGCATACCTGCCCATCTTACGCATAATGCATTCAAGCACGGTAAGGAGAGAGACAAGAATCGTATCGGGAAGAAGCATATAATGAATTAAGTACTGCTGAGACGAAAAACTGCTCTCCAGTAAGCTTTTGGACACATAGGTTAGCAGTTGCCCGGCGATTAATATGCCTAGTATGATCCAAAGCATGTTTATAAGGATACGTGTCCATCTATTATGAACGGCTGTAATTGGTGTGCTCATCGGAGCGCCCCTTTCTAAGAAGAGAAGTCTGCAAGTGTGGCGGGGTGCTGCTTCGAGTTATACATGAGAAATCAGTATACCTTTATAGTATCTCATTCGACATGAAATAACAAAAACATCTTTGCTGCCGATGGAAGATTTTAATGACCAGATTCTAAATTGACGAGCCAGTGGAACGTGGTATGATGAGTTGAGTTCGGTTCACTGAAGCTGCTTGTATTCAAACACAACTATATTGGCGGGTAGGTAGGGATGTTACGATGGGGAGAAACGCATGGTATTACGTCGGGCTTCTGGCGGCAGCTGCGATATGGGGAGCAAACTTTGGTTTTTCGCGATGGGCATTGGCATCCTTTGATCCCATCCTGTTTACCTTTTTGAGGTTCGGGCTGGCCGTGCCATTGTTCTTCGGCCTGCTGTGGTGGAAGGAAGGCAGCATAGGTGTGTCGGTTAAGGCTGGTCTGCAGCTGGCCGTGATAGGTGCGGTCGGTGTGGCAGCATTAGAGATTGCCGTTACGTATTCGATTAAATACACGACACTTGCGAATGCTTCGCTGCTCAACGTGGCGCCTTGGCCGATTTTTGCGGCTCTATTTGCTCCTTTATTCCTTAAGGAGCGGTTCACAAGCCGGCTGGCAGCTGGCGGTGCCGCGGCTCTCGCGGGCGTCTGTCTGATCATACTGGGAGGGGAAGGCGGCTTCGATCCATCGTCAGACCACATGCTGGGGAATGGCCTCGCTCTGATGGTAAGTGTCATCGGCGCCCTCTATAATCTGGCCTGTATGCCGCTTATGCGCACCTATTCAGCTTTGCGCGTCAGCGCATGGAGCATTGCGTTTGGCAGCCTATTCATGGCGCCGTTCACGGCAGGCTCCTGGTCAAAGGTAGATTGGTCTGGGCTTGGCGGTGTTCACTACGCTGTACTGGCGTATAATATCCTTCTGGCAACGGTAGCGGCATTCATTATATGGAATGCATGCATGTTCCGGGTCGGGGCGGCAAGAGCAAACTTCTTCCGTTATGCGGTGCCTCTGTCAGCTGTAATCGCCGGGCTGGTCATGTTCGGGGAGACGGTAACGATGGGGCAGCTCTTCGGCGGGGTGTTCATGGCTGCTGGCCTGGTCTGGATCAGCACTGAACGCAGGCAGCCGTTGGAGACGCCATCCGGATAGCCGGAAGAGCGTTTAGACCCGGGGGTTCCGGGGACGTACAATAAGCAGAAGCTTGGGCACCCGCACTTTTTTGCGGAGGAGGCCCAAGCTTCTGCTTTATTTTAATTATAAAAATCCAGCTGCCGGCCTCAGCTTCATTCTGCTTCCAGCATGCCAAGCATGGGGATTTGATACTGCATTCCACAGCCTACTTACAACTGCAGCAGGGGAGCAGCTCATTCCCGCTCAGGCAGCCGGCTGACATTAGCTGTGTGACAGCTGAAGCAGATGCAGTGCGCGTTCGAATTAGCGGGAAAGGCAAATTGCAGGCACGAATTTTACGAAGGGTCTTAGCAGCTGCTATGCCAGCTAAAGGTGAGGTTATGAACGGGATGCTGCTTGCAGGAGCAGGACCTTATTCGCTGCCCAGCGGGTTAGCATGGCAATCAGGAAGTAGATCGGGGCTGAGTAAGTGTAATGCCAGTTATAAGGGGCATAGATCCCCATCCATACGGCAATCGGCTCCAATACAAAGGCAAAGAGAAGAGCAAGCGTCAGGGCAAATAGTGTATATTGCTTCCAGGAATTGGTATACTGGTAAATCCACATAAATAAGAAGCCTATCATCAGATCGACCGAATACAGTCGGGAGCCCCAGGGCATCAGCATATGAGGGTAATCCCACAGCTGCAGCTCGGCACCCGTTACGTCGAGTGATACGCAGATCATCTGGGTCAGAAGACCGCATATAACAATCTGGGGCAATCTTGTTCTGTCCACCGTTCTGACCCAGAGGACCAGCACAGCAGTCAATGAGATAATGAGAAACCACCAGGGGAAGGTAAAGAGGACCTCACTCTTCCAGTACTCCCACCGCATGCTGCCCAGTTCCTTTTGTATCCGGTGAAGATCCTCTAATGTCACTTCCTGCATACAAGGCACCTCCTCCGCTGTTATTAAAAAATGCTCCCTCTAACCGGTGAATTTGTAAAAAAACCTGTTCTCATTGTGCGCTTTGTGGTAAAAAATAAACGTAATCCAGGATGTGAAAGACTGGATTACCGGATTACGGCTTGATCAACGGGTTTCTGCAGCGCTAGTTGGTTGATCTATAGCGGCCCTAAGAGGAGCTGGACAAGACAGAGGGGAGTGCGGCCGATGAATAAGCGTTTGACGGACAAGGCCGGCATGCGCAGCCATCTGAAGCCAAGGGGCAGGCTGGGCTGGAGAGAATATCTGTACGCGGGCGGAATGGTGCTTGCGTTCGGATTAATGGTGCTTGGGCAACTGGTCTGGCTGCCTGATCCGCTGAACTTTGGCAGCGGCAGACGCTGGATTGATATATTGAATGGACTGGTCTATATCCTGGCGGTTGTGCCGTTATTATGGACAGCTGCTGCGGCTGGCTGTATCGCGTCGACCCTGCGTGCGGGCCGGAGGCTTCATACGTCGAAGCGAAGCATGCTTGTAATCGTGCTGTCCTTGTCCGCCGTCGCTGCAATTATTACGCTGGAGACAGAGGCGGCCAGTATCAGCTGGGCAGCCGGACTTCTTGGGGCAGCCTGGCTGGCGGTGTTCATGGACCTTGCTAATACCGAGCGGCAGCTGACGAAGCGTTCCCGCAGAACCCTGGCGGCTTTTTGCGGAACGCTCGCCCTGATGGCCTTTCTCTTCTGGCCGACTAATTACATGGTGACATACCCGGGACTCACAATGGACATGAGCCGCTATGCACAGGCAGAGGGAGGCAAGACGGAGGGGCGCATCGACGGCGTGCTGATCTTTCACCGGCCGGCCTTTCCGGTGGACTGGCTGTATGCGAAGCTATTCCCGCATTACAGCTTCGAGCCGATTGAAGAGCTGGGCATGCCGCTTGGTGAATATGATGAGCTCGTCAGGGAGATGAAGACCGATGCGGATGCAGCGGCCAGCGCAATTGCTTATGAACGACTCGGGTCTGGCGCCGGTATTATTGCCCAGGGTGTCCGGGTGACGGGTATTGAAACCGGGAGTCCAGTGCTTGGTGTGCTCCGGGCAGGTGACATCGTGACAGAACTGAACGGGGAACCAGTACTGTCGGTAGTAGAGCTCAATGAACGGTTGAAGGATGTTCCGCCCGGCGGCTGGGTGCAGCTCACGGTGATGCGGGAGAAAGAGGAGGTTAAGTTTGCAGCTCCGACCAGAGCGGATAAGAACTTCCCGGAGCGTGCCGTTTTTGGTATCCGGGTCCAGAATGTGCTTTATCCCGATGTGCCTGGGCGAGTCTCCTTTCGCGATTATCTGGTGCATGAGGGCGGGCCGTCACACGGGGCGATGCTTGCGCTGGCGTTGATTGACCAGCTGACGCCGGAGGGGATTACCGGTGATATCCATGTAGCCGGGACCGGCACAATTGGACCGGGAGGCGTGGTCGGTACAGTCGGCGGCGTTGAGCAGAAGGCCTACACAGTGTACCGTGCAGGGGCTGATGTGTTCTTCGTTCCGGCGGGTCAGGAGGATGAGGCGCATAAGGGTGCGCCCGAGCTGGAAGTTGTCCCCGTTCGGAATCTGGATGATATCCTGAATTGGCTGAAAACAGCCGCATAGCCCCGCTAAGCAAGAAGCAGCGAATAAAAACGCGTTTAACTGCAATTAAGCGCGTTTTTCTTTTTGTCAGAGGCTGAATTACAATGAACAGGACTAGAGATTACAGCGGGGACGAGGGATTAACATGGGCTTATTACAAAAATTGAAATGGCCAAAACGCGCATCATTGCCGCCGGAGAGGCAGCTTTCCAAGGAGGCCGGGCTCACAATAACCATTCATGCCCTGTTCCAATTCGGCGCTTCAATGGCAGGTTTGTTCCTTAACTTGTATTTATGGCGGCTGACAGAAGACCTGGTTGTTAATGGCGTTTACAACATTATTGTTTATTTTCTGACTCCAATCGGATTTGCCGTGGGCGGCTGGATCGGTAAACGCAAGGACCGGATGGTGACGTACCGGCTTGGTATATTATCCATGGGCCTGTTCTTCCTGCTGGTTGTCTTGGCCCAGGAGCAGGTAGTCAGCTTCTATCTGCTGTTTGCGGTGCTTAACGGCTTCGCCTCGGGTCTTTACTGGATGGGCTTCCTGGTCTTGATGTATGACGTGTCCCATGACCGGAACCGGATCCGCTTCCTGGCACTCAATATGGTATTCTTCAACGCGGCGGGGCTGGCAGGCCCGGCTCTTGCCGGGTATATCATTGGAAGCAACGAGGGGCTGCGCGGATACATGATTACCTTCATGCTGGCATTTGTCATGTTCCTCATTGCGGCGGTCGTCAGTCTGCGCATCGGCACCATTACAACCCGCCACAAGGTTTATTATCTCAATCTCATGGGGCTGCTCATGCGCAAAAACCGCGTCTGGCTCCAATCGCTGATCGGTTTTTTCGTATTTGGGCTGTTTCAGGGCATTATGCTCTTCCTGCCGAACATTCTGCTGTACCGGACAGTCGGCAGGGAAGACCTGGTTGGCTACTTGGGCGTCTTCTTCTCGGGACTTGTGATCGCGTCCGGCTATGTCATCTCGCGCAAGGCCAAAGAGTCGGGAGCAAGGAGGTATATACTAGCCTCTTCCACCGGTGTCGTGCTGGGGGCTTCTTTCCTTGTTATTGACGTCAGCTTCTGGACGGTGGTCTTGTTCATGATTCTGTTCTCGATCAGCAACCCGCTCGCTATCAACACGCTGAATACATATTACTACCGTCTCATGGGCACACTTCCGCTCAAGGGGCAGCTTCGCAACGAGGTCGTAGTGGTGCGGGAGTTTTATCTGAATTTTGGCAGAATGATCTCAATAGCGCTGCTGCTGTTGTTCTCACAAGACCTCGAGTCGGCTTGGCTACCGGTGGTCTTGGTGGGCACAGCCTTGCTGCAGTACACCATATTCTGGATGATTGGGACGGGTCAAGGGGATGTTCAGAAAGCCGGACCGGGTAAATCGGGATAATTTGCGGCAGAAAAACATGATACAATATGTATTGACGTGTATACATTTTGTATTGCTGTGCTGCGGAATGGTAAGATAGTGCCAAAGGTTATCCCGAACGGAGTGATGAGATGCAGGATCAATCAGAAGATATGCTCTCAAGCGTCAATCAACCGGTACCCAGACTGGATAGCGGCCTGTCCGTCCCCCGCATTATTGGGGTAGGAGCTTCCGCTGGCGGCCTGGAGGCACTGGAGCAGCTTATCGGCCGCCTTCCAGACGATTTGGGGGCCGCCGTCGTCATTGTGCAGCATCTATCGCCTGATTATAAGAGCTTCATGTCAGAGCTTCTGCTCCTCAAGACGTCCATGAAGGTGCTTGAAGCCCGGAACGGCATGCAGGTGGTGAAGAATCATATTTACTTAATTCCCGCCAAGTCCTACCTGACCGTACACGGCGGTATGCTCCATTTGAAGGATTATCCGGACCAGCAGGGCATCCACCTGCCGATTGATGTGTTCCTGGAATCACTCGCGGCTGAACAGGGCAGCCAGTCCGTTGGGGTGATCTTGTCAGGAACGGGCGCCGATGGCACTTCAGGGGTTGAGGCTGTACATCGGGCGGGCGGTATAGTAATTGTTCAGAATGAAGAAACAGCCAAGTTCAATGGTATGCCCCGTAGTGCGATCCAGACGGGAGTAGCTGACTATGTTACATCGCCAGCCAAGATAGCGGACGAGATTGTGATGATATTGAAGTCGCCGTCCCCCGCTGATACAAGCGAGGATCAGCTCCGCAAGATTTTAACTGTCATCCGGAAGCAGAGTGGAATTGATTTCTCGTCTTACAAACAGAACGGCATGATGAGACGGATCGAGAGAAGGATGAAGATCGCCGGTATCCCGACGCTTAGGCTGTATCTGGAATATATGATGGAAAATACGGCAGAGGCAGTGATGCTGCAGAAGGATTTTCTTATCGGAGTCACGCATTTCTTCCGGGATAAAGAAGCATTCCAGGCTTTGTATGAGAAAGTTATACCGGGGATCTTCGAAACTAAGCTGCAGAACAGGGAGAAGGAAATTCGCATATGGATTGCTGGCTGCTCGACCGGGGAAGAGGCTTACTCCATTGCCATGCTGTTCAAGCAATACATAGACGAGCAGAAAAGTGATATGCAGGTACGGATCTTCGCAACGGATCTTGACCGGGAAGCAGTTGATTATGCTGGTGTCGGCGTCTACCCCAAACACATTGAGGAGCATGTGCCCGGACAGTATCTGTCGAAGTATTTTTTCTCTAAGGAAGGCGGCTACCAGGTCAGCAAGGATATCCGCAAAATGATTGTATTTGCCCCGCATAATATTATCAAGGACCCGCCCTTCGTAAATCTTGATCTAATTTCATGCCGGAATATGATGATATATTTCCAGCCCGATATGCAGAAGAAAATCTTAAGCTTATTTCACTTTGCCCTGAATACAAGGGGATTCCTGTTCCTCGGGCCAAGTGAGAGCATCGGCAAGCTGGACAACCTGTTCAAGGCTGTGAACCGCAAGTGGAATATATTCTGTCATAAGGAGCTTTACCAGTGGTCTCAAAGCCAGCTGAAGGAGGTTGTTTACCAGGATCCCGGCCAGGAGACGGCATCCAGTCATATAAGCCGGGAAAATATATTCGTGAACAGGCAGCAGCCTGCTGTCAAGAAGCCGGATGACCTGCATGTCCAGCTCGTTGAGGAGCTGCTTCCCCCTTGTGTGATCCTGAACGAGAAGAATGAAGTCATTCATACCATTGGTGATGTCAATAAATATATTAGCATGCCCAAGGGACGGGTAAGCCTCAACATTAACAAAATGATCGCGGCTTCCCTCTCCATGCCGCTCGGCACGGGTATCTATAAGGCCAGGCGGGAGAAGCAGAAGGTCACGTATATTGACATTAAGATTGGTGAGGGACATAACGGGCGCAGCATCAAGCTGACGATCCAGCCGCTGCTTGCGAAGCGTGAAATGCGCAACCTGATTGCCATTCTCTTCGAGGAGACGGAGCGGGCCGGCGACACGTCCGCTGGCACACACGACATGCAAGGGCTGAATGACGGAACGGATTACCGGATTCTTGACTTGGAGCGGGAACTGCAGTATACCCAGGACAGTCTGCAGGCGACCATAGAGGAGCTGGAGACGGCTAATGAGGAGCTGCAGTCCACGAACGAGGAGCTGATCGCTGCCAACGAGGAGATGCAGAGCAGCAACGAGGAGCTGCAGTCGGTGAATGAAGAATTGATCACGGTCAACTCGGAGCATCAGCGAAAAATCCAGGAGTTGATTGAGCTTAATAATGATATGGATAATTTTCTGCTGAGCACCAAAATCGGGACGATTTTTCTGGATACGGATATGTGCATACGCAGGTTCACGCCTTCAGCAACCGAAGTATTCCACTTAATGGAGGTGGATATCGGCCGTCCGATTCATCATATTTCCCACAAGCTGTGCTACGGCTCGCTCATCCAGGATGCGGCTTATGTGCTAGCGACCTCGGATGTGGTGCAGAAGGAGCTGCAGTGCAGCGAGGGCAACTGGTACAGTGTGCGTGTGCTGCCCTACCGGACGACAGACAACCTGATTCGGGGCGTTGTGGTGACCGTGGTCAAAATAACCGAGCTTAAGCTGGCCAATAAGGAGCTCCAGAAGCTCTCTTATGCGATTGAGCAAAGTCCCAGCATGATAATGATCACGGATTTTCGCGGCAAGATTGAATATGTGAATCCCGTATTTGTGAGGAAGACCGGCTACCAGGCAGAGGAGATAAGGGACAGGAGCCTGAAGGATTTTCTAATTGAAACCACCTCCGCGCCGCAGGTTTGCAGCAATATTGAGAAGCATATCTTCACAGGGGACAAGTGGACCGGCGAGCTGAAGCAGAGGACGCGGGATGGGGAATGGTACTGGGTGACCTCATCGGTGCTTCCGATCGAGAATGAGGATGGCGAAATCATTCATTACCTGAAGGTATCGGAGGATATAACGGAGCGGAAGAAGACGGAGGAGCTGCTGCGCAAATCGGAGATGCTGTCGGCTGTCGGAGAGCTGGCGGCTGGAATCGCTCACGAGATCCGGAATCCGCTGACTGCGCTTAAGGGATTTGTCCAGCTGATGAAGGCGCAGGGGGGCAATGAAACCTATATCTCGATCATGCTCTCGGAATTTAACCGGATTGAGCATATTATTAATGAGCTGCTGCTTCTTTCCAAGCCGAAGATGATCAATTTCCAGCCGCAGAACCTGCTGATGATTCTGAATGATGTGCTGCTGCTGATCGACACCCAGGCACTGCTGAACAAAGTGACGATTCATACGGAGCTGGATGCCGGCCATCCTTATGTCCACTGTGTTGAAAATCAGCTGAAGCAGGTGTTCATTAATCTGTTTAAGAATGCGATTGAGGCAATGCCTGAGGGAGGCAACATCTACGTCAGCATCACACGCAAGGATGACGGGGATATTTGCATGTCGATCCGGGATGAGGGATGCGGCATACCGGCAGACAAGCTGCCGCGTCTGGGCGAGCCGTTCTTTACGACGAAGGAAAAGGGCACAGGGCTTGGCCTGATGGTCAGCTACAATATTATCGAGGGTCATAACGGTGTTATGCGTATCCAGAGTGAGGAACACAAGGGAACCACGGTTACGATAGAGCTTCCCGCCTTGTAGGGCAGGCAGTCAAGCATTCCTCATTGCTTTAAACCGAACGCCGGAGGGTAATAAAAGCATGTACGCACCCGTTCTGGTGCACACTGTTATTGGGTGATTCTTGAAAGGAGTGGAAGAGCATGAGTGATGCAAAGAAGGTCGCATTTTTGCTTGCAGATGATTTCGAGGATTCGGAAATGAAAAATCCGTTCGAAGAGATGACGAAGAACGGACATAACAGCGTTATTATCAGCCTGAAGCAGGATGATGAATTGAAGGGCAAGAAGGGTACCGTCACATACAAATCGCATCTGGCTGCCAAGGATGCCAAAGCTTCCGACTATGCGGCAGTCATTATTCCCGGCGGCAAGTCGCCTTCCCATCTGATGAACGATAAGGATGTGCAGGCTTTTGTCCAGGAAGCGGATTCCAAAGGGATTACGATCGCGGCTATCTGCCACGGTCCACAGATTTTGGCCGCAGCCGGTCTGCTGAAGGGACGCACCTTGACCTCCTATCCGGGTATTGCAGATGAAATGAAGGAAGCGGGCGGCAATTTTGTTGATCAGGAAGTGGTCGTTGACGGCAATCTGATTACCTCACGCACGCCGGAGGATGAGCCGGCATTCATCCAGGCAACCATTGACAGACTAGGGGTCAATGCCTGGTAAGAAGGCGGGCTGACGGGACTTTCGGGCCGGGACACCTGATATAGACAGCTGAGAACGTCGGTCTGCCGGTATTAACCGGACAGGCCGGCGGTTTTTTTATGGTTGTTAAACCTCCGCTATACCTGGCAGAGCGTGCGAATCTTGGCAGCGAAATTAACCGGGCTCTATGTTACAATAAGCGGTGGTTAAAGCGGAGTGCTGGTTATAAGATTAGCGGATTCAATAGGTCGGGGGTCTACATGAAAAAGGAACGGATTGAGGAAATTACGCTGCTGCGTGCGCTGGCATTCATGGCCATTACCATGCAGCATTGCATCGCGGAGTACATATACAGGCCGGATATTATGCAGCCGGATGGTATCATGCTCGCCATGCTGTACCACTTTACGCGCTTTGGCACACCAACCTTCGTGTTTTTGTCGGGGGTGATTTTGTTTTACAATTATGCAGGGCGTAAGCTGGACTACGGTCCTTACCTGTACAAGCGCGCCCGGGATATCCTGCTGCCCTTCCTCGTATGGACGGTCATATACTGGCTCTCAGTGAGCTTGTATGCTGGATTGCCTGTTGGTGCATCGTCATCCTGGGCCGAGCTTGGCCGGCAGCTCATTCAGCCAACCTACGGCTATCACCTGTGGTTTATTCTGATGATCTTCCAGTTCTATCTGCTGCTTCCGCTCTTCCTGAAGGCGGGAGACAAGCTGGGGTCGTGGGTGAGCGCTGCTGGAAATCAAGAAGGTCGGCGCACCGCTGGTCTCCTTACTGTGGCTGGATTGCTGTATGGACTGCTGATGTGGTTTGCCTACTACCGGGCCGGCACCCTTACAGCTGAACTGCCGGATGGCTTGTGGAAATGGCTTCTCGTCAACCGGACGAAATGGTTCCCGTTCTATCTGTTCTATTTCATTCTGGGGGCATTGTGTGCCGTGCGGCTGGTGAAGTTTCGCGAGTATGCGGTGCGTTCGCTCGTCTGGAGCGGTCTCGTGTTCATTGGGCTGTATGTGTGGGCAGGCTACAGGCTGCTGCAGGCATCAACCGATAAGATGATGCTGGGTGTCTCTACCTACCTGCATCCCTTCGTCTTTATTCTTATTGTCTGCCAGCTGATGCTGGCCTATGGTATCGCCGTCCTGCTGAACCGCTATGGAGGCTTGTTCAAGCGTTTCATGCTGTTTGTAGGCAGTCATTCTTTTGGTGCGTTCCTTGCTCATGCCTTTGTGTTGATGCTGGTATCGGCGCCGTTCAAGCAGTCGCAGCTTGCAGGCTATCATCTTCCGGCCGCAGTGCTCACTTTCTTCGCAGTGGCGGCGATCTCAATCGGGCTTTCGGCCATGTTCAGCCGTCTGCCTTATGGCTGGCTGCTGAGCGGAGCGCAGGCGAGGAAGAGGCGTACGGTTCCGGCTGCAGGAGGATTTGCAGCGCAGCAGGTTTCCGAAACCGCCGGGGGCACGGAAGTTCCGCCGGTTAAGTCGCTTTAACTCTGATCGGTGGCGATTGATCTTAGCGTGCATTCAAAAGGCTGGGAGCAGGTTATAAGAACCTGTTCCCAGCCTTTTTCTGTCTGTCAGTATAGGCAAGCCCGATTTCAAGGCGTAACAACCGTTGAGGGTTGATTAAGAATGCTGCGCACATAAGCAGGTGCTTCTCCGGCAGGTATCGGCCGGCTGAACAGATAACCCTGCACAAAGTCACAGCGCCAGTCGCGGAGCAGGGTCAGCTGCTCATCGGTCTCCAGGCCTTCTGCCACCACAGGGAGATTAAGCATATGGACAAAGTTGATAATGGATTCGGTCATCCTGCTCTTGCTCTGCCGGCCGTTAAGATCATGAATGAACGACTTGTCGATCTTAACAAGGTGAATCGGGAACTTCTGCAAATAATTGAGTGAAGAATAACCTGTGCCAAAATCATCCAATGCAAACCGGATGCCCAGCTTCTCAAGCTGCGACATCGTTTCGGCAGCAGATTCGACGGAAGCCATCAGCCCGCTTTCTGTAATTTCGAGCTCGAGCCGGTCGGGCGGCAGCCCCGTTTCATTCAGAATGCGGACCACTCCAGCTGCAAAATCCGGATCCCCCAGCTGGACGGCGGATATATTAACAGACATGAGGGATTCCGGGAATAATGGCAGCAGCTCCTTGAGGTGGATCTCACAAGCCTGCCGCAGCACCCATTCACCAATCTCGATAATTGTACCGTTCTGTTCCGCAATGGGAATGAAATCAGCGGGGGAGACGGGGCCGAGCCGCGGGTGATTCCACCGGACAAGAGCTTCGAAGCCGCGCAGCCTTGAGGTGTCCGTATTGAACTGCGGCTGCAGATGAAGACTGATCTCCCCTCTTGCAAGAGCCGAGCGGAGCGCTTCCTGGATCTGGCTGAAGTGAACGCTCTTATCGGCCATGCTGGGCTCGTACATAATCGTATGGTTCTGGCCCTTCTTGCGTGCTTCATGCAAGGCAGTCTCCGCTTGACGAAGCATGGTCTCGACAGCATCCTTCTTGGCGGCTCCAACCGCTACGCCTGCTGTCAGCGTGAGATTGATTTCCATCCCATGAACCCGGTATGGCTGCATCAGCTCCTGCTTGATCTTCTTCAGCTCGCATTTGAGGTTTTCTGACATATTGTCGAGATTCTTCAGACACATGACGAATTCGCCCATGCCATAGCGGACCAGCAGGGGTTCGCCGAATCTGGCACGGATTCTGTCATACATTTGAATCAGCAGCTGCTCGCCGAGCGCATAGCCGTACAGGTGGTTCAGGTTCTTAAAATTATCAATTTGAGCAAACGCCACGGCGGTTCGTGAGCTCCCGCCTGCATAACGCTGCAACTCCGTTGAAATGTTCTTAAGATTGGTAATCTCCAAAAACGGATGTGAAAGCACGCGGAATTCTCCGGCCATCACATGACAGAACAGCAGTACAGTCAGCGGATATAGGATAAAGACCGGAAGAGCATAATCTTGGAGATACTTTAAGAATATATGGCCAGGGAGCATCATCATCCATGGGAGCATCTGCAGGGCGAGCAGGAAGCCAAGTCCCAGCAGAGGAAGATTAGACAACCGGCGGTTATTTCTATGCTCGTACCACCGGGCCAGCAGTCCCAGCAGCGCCGCTGTCATCACCGTGCCGACCCCGGGAATGAAGCCGGCGCCTTCAAGGTAATAACGCCCGGCCGCTACGAGAAGCACGGCAAGCAGCGCACCTCTTGTCCCCCCGTACAGTGCCGCCATCGCGACGAGGACGGCTCTTAAATCTACGATCACGCCATCGGAGACGATAACCGGATACTGCATAGATACGATTCCTGCGAGGCCGAAGAGAAGGCCGCATGCCCAAAGTTTGATGGTACAGTGCAGATGCACCATATATCGCCGCATATAGTTAGCCAGGAATATGAAGAAGCCGATATCTGCGGCATTGCGCAGCAGGTTCAAAAACACGGGCCACTCGAACAATGGGAGCATCCTCTCTGCCTTTTATATAAGGATTTGATGTCATACAGCGGTCAGCAAATATTGGTTAGGTCCAATGCAGATTGCAGCCGTGATTTTCATAGCTGTGCTGCTCTTCCATCTTATCGTGTCCTTGCGTTTGTAGCAAGGAAAAACAGATATAATTCGACAAAAATCCTTATGATTCTATCTACTGAGTGTCAAATGGGCTGATGAAAACAAATTTATTGTCAGATCGGTAAATTTCATACACAACATTAAATAAAAACGCTTACATTTAGGAGGCATATAGACAATGGGAAAAAGGTTGCTCCGGCTTCTAGCAGCCAGTCTGCTGGTGTGTATGACGGAGTTATCAACTATGGTCTTACCTTCGTTGGTGTAAGCCCTTACTGGCAGCTGATCATTAAAGGCCTAATCATTGTAGCGGCCGTTGCGTTCGACGTCCGCAAGTACATGGCGAAGAAATAATATCCGTTATTCATGATTCATCTTTCCCAGCAAGAAGGGGTGTTCCCTAAGTCATTAACGACTTAGGGAACACCCCTTCTTCCGTTGGGAGACAACAGATAATGCTGGCAAAAACCGACGAATACTAAGGTTAATGAACAGTATCCGTTGGGCACAGCGAGAAGGTATGCTCAGCCCGCGAGTAGGCGACACCTTCCATATAGACGGTGTCATTCGTTACGGCGTCAACCAGGATATGTCCGGCAATCCGCTCTTCATCCTTCCACACGGCAATAGGCTGCTTCTCATGAATGCAGGTCATGAACTCATCGTCGCTTCGCACAATCTCGGGATCGGCGGAGCCTCCCTGCAGCTCTGCAGCAACGATCTCTTCCTGCAGCAGAACGGCTGTCGATTCCAGCAGATGCTCGAACTGGCTGATGGATGGGGATAAGGTGTTAAGCTCCAGAATCTGGTGCTCCGCTTCCTCTAACAGCTCCTTGAGCTTCGCGAACATGGCAGAGAGCTGAGCCTTGGGATAGGCCCCCCAGTCATGAAGAGAAACTGCCGTACGCGCCGTTTCCCAGGCATGCTTAAGGGATGCCTGAACCTGCTTCAACTCCTCTCCTGCCCGGCTAAGGAACTGCTGAAACAGATACAGAACAGCAAGGGCTGAAGCGGCTTCCTGCATCCGCTCCGACGGCTCGCCGTCCCGCTGGACAGCGGCTATAAGCTTCTCTATTCGTGCAAAACCGGAACGAGAACGAAGCTCTGCGTCCCGGATTGTATCAATCAGCGCTTCGGTTGTTTGATTGGTAACCCATACGGCGTCCAGCAGCTTGGTATATTCCAATTGAATCACGCCCTTATTCCGTAATAACCGGCCGGATCAACGGCCGTCTAACCATCATTAACCGGATAGAGAGCATAAGAACCGGAAAACGCAAAGTTAACCTTCACACTTATAAGTTATGTTTGGTATATTGCAATGTTGAATAGCAGGTGGTATAGTATAGCAGTGGGTAGATGGAATATTCATCCTTTTCTTGCAACCAGCTATTCTACAATGAATAATAGTAAACACTGAAATATAGGAGATGGTGTCCGGTTATGAATGTTCAATTCAAGAAGGGCGTCCTGGAAATCTGCGTACTGGCGCTCGCCTCCCGCGAGGACCGGTACGGATACGAGCTAGCGGTCAAGATTTCCGAGAAGTTCGAGCTGGCTGTCGGCAGTATATATCCGCTGCTGAACAGGCTGACACAGGAAGGGTATTTTTCAACGTACCTCAGAGAATCAAGTGAAGGGCCGCCGCGCAAGTATTACCGGCTTACTCCGGAAGGAGCGGCATATATGCGGCATCTTGTACTCGAATGGCATGATTTTACGAGAGCAGTTAACGAAATTATTGAGGAAGGGATTCGATAAGCATGAACAAGGAGCAGTACATGGGAGAGCTGAACCGCCTCTTGACCATTGTACCCGAGCATCAACGGGCAGAATGGCTGTATGATTACGAGCTGCATTTTCGGATGGCTGCCGAAAATGGAATTCCCGAAGAGCAGGCGGCAGCTGAGCTGGGCGACCCGCGCCTGATCGCTAAGGAGCTGTTGTTAGGCTACCGGGTGCATCAAGCGGAGGATAATAGCACGGTGGTTTCCGTGTCTCGGGCAGTATTTGCGACTGTAGGCCTCGGATTTTTTAATTTGGTCTTTGTGCTGGGTCCTTTCATAGCTGTTCTGGGTGTTCTCATTGCCCTCTGGGCTGTATCCGGAGCCCTGCTGCTTGTAGCAGCCGCCTGCATATGGGAGGGATACAGAGGGGAAATGTTCTCCCTTCCGCAAGGCTTCTCGCTGGCTGCTGTCAGCTGCGGGCTCGGCCTGTTGAGCGGCGCAGGCACGCTTTCTCTTAGCCGCGGTTTTTTCAGCATGACACTGAAGTATTTAAGATTTAATACAAGACTTGTGAGGGGTGGGAGAGCATGAAGAAATCCGTAATAATCGGTCTGCTGCTGGTTATCGCTGGTGTGATGGGCGCATTTACAACCTTCAGCGGCAAGGACAACATCCTGTCGTTCGGCGGCAAAGAGGTGAATCTGGAGAAATCGGTTCCGGCGGCGGAAGTTCGCAGTATATTGGTAAACAGCGGGGGGACGGATATTCGTGTTATAAGAGGACGTGAGACGGGAACGATCCGTATGAATCTTGAAGGCGAAGCCAGTGGAAGGTATCTCGATGACATGGAGCTGAGTGCGGAGCTCAGTGGTGACGGCACACTGGAGATTAAGCCGGTTATTGGGGATAACTTCGTGATAGGCCTTAGTGTATTGAACGTGACTTTAACAGTTCAGCTGCCTGAACAGTTGTGGGATCAGGTAGAGGTGTCGGCAGGAAGCGGCGATATTACAGTTAAAGACGTCCAGGCGTCGCGTGCTCTAATCATGCATACCGGCAGCGGGAACATTGAGGCGGAGATGGTAGCGGGTGAAACGGTAGATGTGAGATCGGGCAGCGGTGATCAAGAGCTGGATGGTGTAAACGGAAAAAGGATGGTTATCGACGCTGGTTCGGGTAATATAACGGTTGCCTCTTACAAGCTAGAAGAGCTGGCATTCTTGGCTGGCAGCGGTAATGTAAGGCTGGTGAATGGCTCTGCCCGTCTGACCGGGGAGGCAGGTTCAGGCAATATCCGTTATGAAGCAGACAAACTGGAGGCGCATGTGCGGTTAATTGCAGGCAGCGGGAATGTGACGGTCCGGCTGTTAGAGAATCCGCAGTCCCTTCTGGTGGACTTCAAGACCAGCTCGGGGGACCGTGAGATCGGTTTTGAAGGCATGCAGGTATCCAGCCAGGATGAAGAAGGGGATATTACAGGCTCATTCGGCAGCGGTGAAATCGAACTTCATGTTGAAACCGGATCTGGCAATTTTCTGCTGGGACCGCGCTCCTGATCAATATATAACAAGGACTGCCCGCTGGGGCAGTCCTTGTTGCTGCTTTGATGCCAGTTAGGCAAAACGGTAGTAAATGACGAGGAAGGTCGCGAGCACAAAGATGAAGTTCAAGGTCACGAACACCATCTGGTCGATCCGGGTTTTGTGAATGGAGACGGGGGGCTTGTAGAAGCTGACGCCTTCAATAATGAATAGAATCAGAATAATGTGAATCATAAAATGGCCGACAAACTCGGTTATGCCGAACAGCATGGTCGTCGAGATGAAAATTAATGTCAGTACAAAGGCCAGCAGCCTGTTCAGAATGCCAACGACAAGAAGGTAGCCGACGACAAACTCAATAAAGCCCGCCATTACAATGAAGTCGGTTGCGGCAAAACCGAAGGTAGGTACGCCATGGCTGGCGATAATATCCTGAGCCATGGACGGATATACCCACTTCTCCACGGCCACCCAGCACAAGGATAGGCCTGTCCCCAGATAGAGGAGGGGAAAGCCAAGGCGCGACTCCCTCGTTTTTTCGAGCAGCAGGACACCAATAATAGCTAAATAGAACCCGTAATCGAGCATGTGGAAAAGCCCGGCTCTAAGTGTGACTTCAATGAACAGCACCAGCAGTACGGCCGCACCAGCCTTGGTCGCATAGCGGTGGGGGATAACCAGCAGAATAATCGTTACCCAAAGTAAGATGGTCGTGAATGCTGTATTCAATACAAATTCGGGTGCAAACAGGGAGCTGGAGAAAGCCTGTATCATTAAGGAGGCTGCTGTACCGTATTTCAGAATAATGCCGGTGTAAGGATGAAGCTTGTCCAGAGATTGCTCAATCTTCCGGGATATTGGAAGAGATGACAGGGCTGGAAGCACCTGGGTAAGGACAGCCAGCAGCACGGCGATTGCCACCGCCATCACCATGAAGAAGGGGGTTAGGATATTCTCAAAGGCCTCCTTTTGGGGCTCTACACTCGTAAACCATTTTACATGGGCAAAGGCTGTACCGGGAATGACGAAGCACACCATCACGGCCGTGATGACAGCCAGCCAGCGTTTTTGCATAGACGATGACCCTCCTGTGTGAAAATCAGTTTCATGGTTCCTATCTATATAAACATATTCATTAAGGCTAAAGCGCTATACGTAAGAAGAGGGGCGTTATTTCGATATATCATGCCCAAAAATACACTCTTTATTTGAGACCTGCCTCCCGGTATAATCGTTACCATAGCAGTCCGGTCAGCTCTAAATTTGTCACGATCTGTCGTGAATAGAATGAGAATATTCAAAAACACTCGATTTTAAAAGACAGCGTAAAGAACAACAGCGAACAGGGCATAACTAAACATGCCGTAAACGTCCTCAACTTTTCCAGATTACCCAGATAGAGGTTATATCGTTCTCATTCCCTTTAAGAATTCTAACAAAAATCTAACAATCATATTGTTGCTTTGAAACCGGATATAGTATAGTAGGTATAACAGGCAGGTGGCAATGCTAATAGCCCTACTTTAAAGGTGGAAAACCATGCAGAAAATACTTGTAATTGAAGACGACGCTATCATGGGCCATATGCTGTGCATGTACTTATCCGAAGAGGGTTATGACGTTAAGCAGGCGTTAACCGGGAAAGACGGGCTCCAGCTTATGGATGAGCTAAAGCCGGACGTTATACTGCTCGATCTCATGCTCCCGGATTGTGACGGAATGGAATTATGTGTCGATATCCGGAAACGTTCGGACGTACCCATCATGATCGTGTCCATGAAAACGGAGGTTTCCGAAAGAGTTCATGCCCTTAAGGCAGGGGCTGATGACTACCTGTGCAAGCCCTTCAGCCTGCACGAGCTGACCGCGCGCGTGTACGCACTTATCCGGCGGGCCCAAAGCGGAGCAAAATCAGTTGGGGCAGGGACCGATTTTAGGAGTGAGCAAGCAGAAGACATGACCACCCGCAGCGAAGAGATCAAGCTGGATATTGAGCGCCGCATGCTGATCGTCAGGGGCCAGCAGGTGGAGACGACATTTTCCGAGTTTGAGATCATGCGCCTGTTCATCAGCCATCCGGGGAAGGTTTACAGCCGGGAGGACCTGATCAATACGATAAGAGGATTCGATTCATTTGTCACAGACCGGGCGATTGACGTTCATATCGTCAATTTGCGCAAGAAGGTTGAAGAGAACCCGCGGTCACCCCGCTTCATTAAAACCGTATGGGGAGTGGGTTATAAGTATGTACAGGAATAGGGGTGAATTATATAACGGGCAGGGTACCGATCTTAAGCGGCAACGGGCGGATCGGTACCTTATTATTTAGGATACATCCAGATACAGCTTGGTTCCGTCATTATATTGGAAGATGGCCACGTCACGAATCATCTGCACGGATTTGATCCGCTTCCACTTCCTGCGGAAATCCAAATCAAGCGCAAGACTCTCCAGCTTGGTCTGCAACAGATCCAGTGATCCCTTATGCTCCTGGGGAATGAATACAGGCACGGAACGTTTGCTAAATGTGATTACTTTCATCATCGTACGCGACCTCCTATCTTTTGTTCTAGTATAGGGCTTATGGATTAGAACCTTATAAGACATGCATCAGCCATATATTTGTTTTATTAACAATTCCCTAACACTCCATTTCTTAACCTCTCCACGAGTGATTATTACCCCGTATTTGCTGTCATGCATCTCTAATTTTTCCAGCGAAGGTTGACGAATCGACAAGTCTTCACTACACTTATGAATATAAAATAAAATCATTCATATGTGCACAAACCTGAGTGGAAGCTGCTCGATCATGTGCAGATTAGAGGGGCGGGTTGAAGTTAAGTGAGGAGATTTGACGATCGGGAACGGGAAATCATTACAGCTAAGCTGCTTAGCGAGGGACGGAGACAGTTTGAGACTCTTGGGCTCAAGAAGACAAGTGTGGCAGATCTGACGAAGGCTGCGGGTATAGCCCAGGGCTCCTTTTATTTGTTCTACGGTTCGAAGGAGGAGCTGTATTATGACATTCTTCTTCAGGATGAGCAGGAGATTCGTGAACAGATGCTCGCCCCGCTGCGGGTGGGACGCGTCAGCCGGGAGGACTTCAAGCAGTTTCTGCGAGCCTCCGTTAAACTGATGGAGGAACGGCCGCTGCTGCGCCAGCTTTATGACGAAACGGTGATGGAGCAGCTGTTTCGTAAGCTGCCTGAGGAAAAGCTCAGTGAGAACTTCCGGAATGATGCTGACGACCTGCTGCCTGTTCTGCTGCGCGGGAAGGAACAGGGGTGGCTGACAGCCCAGAACCCTGAGACGGTTGTCAGTTTAATAAGGGCGGTTGTCCTGCTCTCCTTCCAGAAGCGTCAGATCGGTGAAGAGCAGTACGATGCAACATTGGAGCTGATAATAGATCTAATAGCACGCGGGCTGGTTACGGAAGGAGAGGGGCACGATGATTGAGGTTAACGGACTTGCTTACCAGTATCCGAACAGCAGCCGCCAGGTGCTAAAGGGAGTTGACTTTCATATTGCCAAGGGGGAAATATTCGGTTTCCTGGGTCCGTCAGGTGCGGGCAAGAGTACGACACAGAATATATTGATCGGCGCGCTCAAAGAGTATAGGGGCAGCGTCCGGGTACTGGGCTCGGAGATCAGGGGTGCGGGCAGCCGCTATTACGAGCGAATCGGTGTGGCCTTCGAATTTCCGAATTTCTACGGGCGTCTTACTGCGCTGGAAAATTTGCAGCTGTTCCGTTCGCTGTATAGCGGGATTACTGAAGATCCCATGAAGCTGCTGGAGGCGGTCGGTCTTTCCGGACATGCGAAGGAGAAGGTTGCAGGATTCTCAAAGGGCATGCGAATGCGTCTTAACCTGTGCAGAGCCCTGCTTAACCGGCCGGAGGTGCTGTTTCTGGATGAGCCTACATCGGGGCTGGATCCAGTGAACGCTAAGGTGCTGAAGGATATCATTCGGGAGAGAAGCCGGGAAGGAACAACCATTGTGCTGACGACGCATAATATGTCTGCTGCGGAGCAGCTATGTGACAGGGTGGCCTTCCTGGTTGAAGGAACCATCCCGCTGATTGATTCGCCACGCGCTCTTATGGTGGCCTTGGGCAGCCGTAAGGTTGTCGTCGAGTACAGGAGCCAGAACGGCAGCACAGAATCAGCCGGCTTTGAATTGGATGGCATAGGAAGTGATCCGGCATTCCACGCCCTGCTCAAGAGCGGAACCGTAGAAACGATCCATACCCGTGAGGCTACATTAGAGCAGATTTTCATTGAGGTAACAGGACGGGGGTTGTCCTGATGCCGGGTGCACCGATTTTGTTCTATGATATTAAGCTGCAGATGAGGCATGGCTTCTACACGGCTTACGGACTGATATGCGGAATCTATATCCTGTGCTTATATTTCATGCCTGCGAGTATGCGTGAAACAGCAAATGTTCTGCTTACCTTCTCAGACCCGAGTGCGCTTGGCTTCTTCTTCATCGGAGGTCTCGTGCTGCTGGAGAGGGGGCAGGGAGTCTATGACAGCTTATTCGTTACGCCTTACCGGCTGGAGCAGTACCTGATATCGAAGACGCTATCGCTCACCCTGCTGTCCGTCCTGTCTGCGGTATTGATCCATGTGGCCGTATTCGGCTTCACCGCCGGAGCAGCAGTGCTGGCTGCCGGCACCATATTAACGTCTGTGTTCTTCACGCTGCTGGGCTTGGGCGTGTCCGTCAAGAGCCGCTCGGTTAACGGCTTCTTCTTCCTCTCCTCCTTTTACTCCCTGCCATTCATGCTCCCTCTGCTGTCCTATGGGGGCTGGATCGGGGCAGAGCGGTGGCTGTTCGGATGGCTGCCAACCTGGGGCTCGCTTGTGCTGCTCCAATCTGCCTTCCAACCGGCGTCAGCAGGAATGCTCATTCAGGCATGCCTGGTGCTCGTCTTCTGGTCGGTGCTTGCCTTCTGGTGGGCGCGCCGCCAGTTTGCGCGTTATGTCCTGTCAGCAATAGGGGAGGGAAAACAATGAGATGGCAGCCAACCGGTTTACTGCGACTGGATGCTAAGCAGGCGACTCGAGACCCCATGTTAGGCTTGGCTTTATGCGCTCCAGTCTTATTGCTGCTTCTCCTTCGCTTCGGCTTGCCTGCGGCAGGGCAGCTGCTCGAAGCCGAGCTGGGATTTCTTCTAACGGATCATGAGCCGCTGCTGCTGGCCTTCTTCCTTCAGCTGGTTCCCCTTATGCTTGGCATGCTGACGGGGTTCGTCATGCTGGAGGAACGGGATGAGCGGCTTATTGGCTGCTATGCGGTCACGCCGCTCGGCAAGCGGGGGTACCTGGCGTACCGCTTGCTTCTGCCGTTCATTCTGTCCCTGCTGTTCACAGTCTTCCTCTTGCTGGCAGGAGGGCTCCGAACACCGCCAGCAGCGGAGTCGTCAGCGGCCGTTATGCTGTATGCCCTGCAAACACCTCTCTTTGCTCTCGTGCTGGCCGCCTGGGCGGATAATAAGGTCGAGGGTCTAGCCTTGGCCAAGGCAGCAGGGATCACTGTTCTCACTCCAGCTGCAGCGGCATTCATACCATGGCCATGGCAGCTGACTGCCGGTGTGCTCCCGTTCTATTGGCCTGCCAGGCTGATAATGGGGGCTGCGGGGAATGAAGGTGCTGGCGGATGGATGCATTCTCCCCTTCTGGCTGCTCTGATGGGACTTGTCATTACGGGGATATGGTTCGTGGCTGTGTACAGAGTTTATGAACGCAAGGTAGAGTCTAGGTGATAGGTAGCGGGTAAGCCGGTTATTGTTTCGCTTGATGCAATGCCGCGTGATTCCGAGGGCGCATTTTTGGAGAATACGGTGTCCTTGTGCGACTTCAGTGCCAGAATGTTGTACAATATGAGCAACACGGTCTGTTCGAAAAAAGGGTGTGATCTCGATCGGCGTTGCCAAATCATTCTTCACCAACATGTCTATTCTAATTACCTGCGCCTACTTGTTTAATCTTACGTATAAATATTTGTTTGCCCATGCTTCAGCATGGGTTAGGCAGAGCTTCACGGTCTTTATTTTTATTCTGTCGGGCTGGCTTGCCATGATGTTCGGCTTCCGGATGAATGAAACGGCTATATTTGATATGCGCTCTGTGCCGCTTATTTTTGGCACGCTTGTATTTCGTGATCCAAGGGTGCTGCTGATAATCGGGACAGGAATAGCCTTGAGCAGGCTTACTGTGAATGGTGTACACGCTTCCGCAATCACTGGTGCCGTCAACATTGCTTTAGTAGGGATTGCCGCAGCCTGCCTGGTCGTCTGGTTACGGGACAAAAACTGGTCCTTCCGCAATAGAGCCATCGTCGCTATTGTAGCTCTTAATACGCTGCATATGCTGATCATCTCGCTTAATGGTACGCTCCCTGCCCGGGTTTATCTCACGGAGGTGGCTGTCATTACCTATCCGCTTGGTATGCTGCTGAGCACCTTGTTTATCTTTATTATCCGGGATTTCTTCCAGGAACAGAAGAGATCCGATGATATGCGGAAGATGAATGAGATTTTGCGGCGGCAGACAAGGCAGCTCCGTGAAGCCAAGCGGGAGCTGGAGGATAAAGCGAAGCAGCTTGCGTTAAATTCGAAGTATAAGTCGGAATTTATGTTTAATATGTCGCATGAGCTCAAGACGCCGCTCAACAGCATCATTCTGCTGTCTCAGATGATACGTGAGACGGAGGATTACGGTGCAGACAATATGCAGTATGCAGGCCTGATCGAAACGTCGAGCAATGAGCTGCTGCAGCTTATTAATGATATTCTGGATATATCCTCCATTGAAGCCGGCAAGATGGAGATTGTAGCCGTTACCGTGCCGGTTGAAGAGCACGCGGATTTGCTGTACGCGCAATTTCACCCGGCTGCAGCAAAGAAGGGGCTGGCATTTACGGTGCATATAGATGCAGCAGTTCCGCCCATTATTCTATCCGATGGCCTGCGCCTGAACCAGATTCTGCGTAATCTGCTCGACAATGCGTTCAAGTTTACAGACCAGGGTGCAGTGGCGCTGGCAATCAGTGTAGATTCCATAGTGCCTGCGGCTGACCAGGCTCGGTTAAAGGCTGCTCGCACAGGCACCCCGCGGTATATGAGGGGGCCGCTTAAGGGGCAGCGGAATAACGCCGGGCAAGATGGGATCGGCGAGGAACTGTTCCGCCGTGCTGCATGGGCGAAGGGCAAACACAACCATACGGGGGGCATCAGGGATAAGGCACCGGCAAGGCAGCAGGAATGGATTGTCTTTACCGTGCTGGATACCGGGATCGGAATCGATCCGGACAAACAAAGTATCATATTCGAAACCTTCCACCAAGGGGACGGCTCCATTAATCGGCAGTATGGAGGAACGGGACTTGGGTTATCCATCAGCCTCCAGTTGGCCAGACTGCTTGGCGGCAGCTTAACGCTGGATAGCATCCCCGGCAAGGGCAGCATGTTTCAGCTTCGTATTCCAGCATTAGGTCTGGAGACCGGGACCTATGAAGAGAATGAAGAACTCAGGGCTGTTGCCGCAAGAATGGCCGATTAAGAGCGGCGTAATCAAAACAGGGGTAACGCTATCCGGCAGCGTTGCCCCTGTTTTTAATGTAATTGTCATGGCTGCTGCCTGTTACCATCCAGGGACAGCGTCCAGATATGATCGCGTAAGTCGGGCGGCTGGGCCTCCGTAGTCCAGCCGAGAGCGGAAGCCGCATACCGGAGAGGAATCATAGTGGTTCCGCTCGTGAGCTTGGCTGGCACTGGAGTGTCCACTGGAGAGCCGTCCAGACGGGCGGCGTTGGAGCCTACCGTAAGCTGCAGTTCGTGGCTTTCTCCCTTAAGGGTAAGCATCTTGTCCTCGGGGCTCCAGGCCAATCCGGCCTCAAGCAGTTCCGCTGCCTGCTTGGCAGGGACAAGCAGCTCACCATCTGCGGCAGTCTCGTGCCGGGAGAAGCTGACGGGCTGCAGCCGCTTGCCTTCTTGTTTGAATATCCGGTACCGGTGCAGTCCGTATGTCATGCTGGCTGCAGCTTCCCGAATCTGCTGGCGAAGCTGTTCGTTGAACTGTTCTACGTTGTCCAGTGTAACGCGGTACCGGGAATCATCCCGGCCGATCAGCCTGATAATCTGGCTATTAAGCTCCTGCGTATGATGTGATAAATCCTTGTAGAGGTCCAAATTAAAAGTCCAGTCCGCCTTGGCCTGAAAATCGTAGACTCGGACATTAGACATACGGCTGAACCGCTCCTGTATCCATTTCTTCATTGTCAGCTGGTTCTCAAACCTCTGCTCATTGGCTTCCTGCCATACCGCATGCCGCAGCACGCTATACGGGGGATAGTAGAAGATAAATTCCACCTCGCTGTAATCCTGTACAAGCGGCAGAATATAACGGTTGAAGTTCTCCTGTACAACTTCGATCGGAGTCTCACTCAGGCCAAAATACACCTCGCTCTGCCGGGCCTTCGCATAATGCTTCAAGACATGCTCTTCCCCGAATTGAACCCGTGAATTCCAGTTATACAGGTGCTCCAGTTCCTGCTTCCGATCATTTAACAATTGCCTTATAATTTCGCTAAACAGCTGACGGTAAGTGAATTCATTGAACCAGTACCGGTAATCATTCCAGAGCTTATCATCATACAGGTAGCCGGGGAAGGGGCCCTGGTCATCCCGCATGCCATCCCGCAGCGCAAAATAATCCAGGCCCCAAAGGACGCGCTTCGGCTTGCCTGTCTGCAGTGCGAGTCTGGCAATCTCGTATTGCTCAGCCGCCGTAGAGCCGCGTATGGACAGCTTAAGTGTCTGGCCGCCGAGGGCTGCATCGACCTCCGAGGGAAGAAAGTTCTCTGTCATCGAGGTCCCGATAATGATCGTATCGTATTCGTAATTCCTTGCCAGCCCGGGATTTTGGTAGCGCTGCTCCGATGAATAAATAGGCGGGTACCAGGAAGGCTTCCGGTAGTGCTGGAGCGGGTCCACTGCATAGACGAAGGAGCCCAGCAGTACGCCAAGCAGCAGCACGGAGGCTGAAAAGGCGGCCAGCATTCGCTTGGCATCCCGGCGGCGGCAGGCACGGCCGCTTCCAGAGGGTTTGTCCCGGGTCTGTCCAGGTCGGATCTTCATATGCTGTTCCTCCTCTAGAAGTTGAAATACAGGAAGGGTGTTATCCGGTTAAGATAGAGCATGGCTATAACGAACATAACCGCGATCGCTGCGCCAGCACGCCATGAAGGACGAAGCAATGCGAGCCGTTCAGCGGAATTAGGCGCCAGCAGCACCACGGGCATTAGGATGGCAAGCAGCAGAATCGCCGGGAGGTCTTGAATAAGACTGATGTTTCCGATTCCGTTAAGCCCTGCCAATCCCTTCAGCAAGCGGAATGCCTGGGACAGATTCTCTGCCCGGAAGAATACCCAGGTCAGGTTAATGAACAGGAACGTAAGCAGCCATCCGCACCAAGCCGGAAGCGGACGCACCTTTGAAGACCAGAGACGGTGGACGACCAGAGCTGCGCCGTGCAGAAGCCCCCATATAATAAAGGTCCAGCCTGCACCATGCCATATGCCGCCGAGCAGGAAGGTAATCATCAGATTCCGCATTGTAATGACAGTTCCTTTGCGGTTGCCACCAAGCGGTATATATATGTAGTCCCGGAGAAATCGGCTTAGCGTAATATGCCAGCGCCGCCAGAAGTCCTGGATGCTTACAGCCTTATAGGGAGAATTGAAATTTTGGGGGAGCCGGATATTGAAGAGTAGAGCAATGCCTATAGCCATATCCGTATAGCCGCTAAAGTCGAAATAAAGCTGCAAAGTATACGTGAGGACAGCAATCCAGCTGTCAATGGCATTAACAGCATTAGCGAAGCCGTCATTGGCATAAACGGCAAGCGTGTCCGCAATGACCACCTTCTTGAACAAGCCGATACAGAGAATATAACAGCCTCCTGCTGCATGGCTCCAATTCCACTTGTAGCTGCGAAGATGCCGAAACTGTGGCATCATTTCCTTATGGTGGAGGATGGGTCCGGCCACAAGCTGAGGGAAGAATGTGACGAACAATGTATAATTGAGCAGGCTGGATTCCCTTACCCTTCCATAGTAAGAGTCAACCACATAGGCAATCTGGGTGAACGTATAGAAGCTTATGCCAAGCGGAAGTGCCAGATTGAGCAGCGGTAAAGCACTGCCTGTCAGTACATTTACATTGTCAAGCAGGAAGTCGGCATATTTGTACCAGCCCAGCAGCAGAAGATTACCCGCTAACCCGGCTATCATCAGTCCCTTGCGGTAATAAGACGGGGGCGTTATGTCAGCAACGGAGCTGCGCTGCAGCAGCAGACCTACGGCATAGTTGAAGATGATCGAGCCGCAGATGAGCAGGACATAGCGGACATCCCACCAGCCGTAAAATACAAGTGATGCGGCAGTCAGCCAGACTCTAGAAGCCAAGATCAGGCGAAGCCGTCCAAGAAGAAAGTAACCTGCCAAGACAGCAGGGAGGAAGCCGTACAGGAATGTATAGGAGTTAAACAGCATCGATTGATCACGCCCGTCTCTGTCGTTAACTGCGTACAGCTATCATTGGCTGCGATTCATTAGGATTTCGACAGGAGAAATTGTATTCCTTCCATAATGCCCCATTTTTTGAAATGTTACGTCTATACCCTTGTACGTTAGAAGTTACATAGTGGAGACGAGCGAAGGAGAGGTTTGGTTGAGGGAGAGGCACAAGGAAGCCGCCAGTGCGGCCTGCAGGCGACTGGCGGCTTCGCGCAAATAGCTGGACAATGCTCCTACTTCACAACATGAACGGAGCATGCTGTATGCTGTATGACATGCTGACTTACGCTCCCCAGAAATAACTGCTTAAGGCCGCTGTTACCGCGGCTGCCGATCACGATCAGATCAGCCTGCTTATCGGCGGCGGTCTCGACAATCAGCGGGCCCGGGTCGCCTTGTTTGACCGTCACATTAGCCCTGATTCCAGGTGTGGCAGCAATAATGGATTTTGCTTCATCCCCGCGGTTTTGTGCTTCATGCGCGATGGCGGCGTTCGTCTCAGGCGCAGCGGGAACCATCGCTTCACCGACTGACGCAATCGGAATCTGATATACGTGAATTACTTCAAGTGAAGCATTCCAATGCGCTGCAAATTCAATCGCTTTATTCAAAGCACGCAAAGAAGGCTCAGAGCCGTCGTAGGCGACCAGAATAGTCCGGTAACTCATTGGTATCACCCTTTCCCAACGCTTCTTATAGTTACGCTTACCCCTATCGCAATTAGCGTGAAACGGAGGGCGGGTTGAGCCGCAGAACAAGAGTTGACAGTAAATATTAAATTTCGTATTATAGTAAAGGTCTTGCTGATGTAGCTCAGCTGGTAGAGCAACGCATTCGTAATGCGTAGGCCGGGGGTTCGAATCCCTTCATCAGCACCATGGATACAACCAGTCACGGCGCGATTCTCCGGATTATAGGGGAACGCGTCTTTTTTATTCATTCATTGTGCTGTAACGCTGGAGCTCCTTGCGGATCCTCATAATATTATTCCTGGTTTCCTTCACATGCTCGAGCGTGTTGGTGAGCCTTCCGAGATTATCCTGAAGAGCATCAAGCATATCGATATGGCGATGAGTGGCATTACGCAGACGCAGATTAAGCTGCTGCATCTCATTTTGCATACGGTTTTGGGTTGAACGCATAGGTAACTGATCTCCCCCTTAGAAATCGATATAGCCTCAGTATAATGGATTATAATTGTAAAAGTTGTCATAACCCGTCTGTCCTCTAAATAAAATAAAACGCTTCCAAAAGATTGCGTAAAAGCAGGTGAGAATAAAGCTTGCGGCATGCGGAAGAAAAAAAGATAGATGATGCTGTTTCGGACGGCGATTGTTTGGGTAAATAGTAGTTTTAAATAATTATAAATTTTTATATTCATTCGACATATTGCAGCAGAATAACCTAACACGCCTGTTTTATAATAAGAGAGTCTTTATATAACGGACTAGGAGAGATTAATATGTCCAGAACCGAGAGGGCGGATATTCACGAGGAAATTGACCAGCTTCGCTGCGAACTGAATATGTTCTCATCTGAAGATGCGGCCGACCTGTGTCAAGGACCTATATTAGAAATAAGCCAAAAGCTGGATGTCCTTATTGTAGATTATTACCGATCCTTTTATAAGCCGGTTCGATCAGGACCAATCTGCCACGGGTGACAGGAGGCGTCAGTATAGGTGCTGCCGGGTACATGCTGCAGTAAACAGCACAATAAACCGTAGAACTGCCGGTCAGGCATCGTTCTTACGGTTTATTGTGCTGCCGGGGATGGATGTCCGCATGCTTCCCGGCTTATTCAGCGGTGTCCTTGAATTGCAGCGCCAGCTGTCGAAACAGGCGGCTGTAGTAGCCTTCGGCCCGCGGCACTAACTCTGCGGCTGCTGCGGCAATGCTGCGCCGCCGGCTGCTTCCATCCGCCGTATTTCCAGCCCCTCGGCTGGCAGGACAGGCAGATGTCCATAAGGCAATCAGCTGATCGATGTCGGCTTCATAAATGCCAGCTACCGTAATATCATAATACCCCGGTTACGTATCCTTTCCCGCCTGCCGCTTCTGAAACACAACATGCAGCTTGCCCTCCCTGTGCTTGACGAGCCAGCAGTGGAAGGTCTTATGCCAATACCCCTGTCTATGTACTTCATCCCTTGACGCTTGTCCAATCCAGTTTAACTGCTCATCATAAATGTCGAACCGTTCCTTATTCATAGGGCTCAGGTCTCCAAAGGGCGAGGCTCTACCTCAAGCTGAGATGTGCAGTGTGCACAGCGTGTGGCTCGGATTGGTACCTTATGCAGGCAGTAAGGGCAGTCCTTCTCAGTCGGCTCCGGCGGGAGTTCCGGCTCATGGCTGCGAAGGCGGTTCATCGTCTTTACCATGAGGAAGACACAGAGAGCAATAATGATGAAATTGATAATGGTATTGATGAATTGGCCGTAGGCCACGACTGGGGACGAGGAAGCTTTTGCATCGGCAAGTGAAGCATACTCACTACCATCCAGAGTGAAGAAGAGATCGGTAAAGTTAACTCCGCCAAGCAAGAGGCCAATCGGCGGCATGATGATATCTTCAACCAGTGAGGTTACGATGCGGCCAAAAGCACCTCCTACAATGACGCCAACCGCCAAGTCAATGACATTACCCCTGACAGCGAATTTCTTAAATTCTTGTAAAAACGACACGGGCTATACTCCTTTCTGTTCCGGATGACCGCATTATACCTGATTTAATCCGGAAAGGCATCCATAGAAGCATGTCTGCCATGTTTCACAGATTATAAAGGATTTTCTTGGAATTTGTCGAATTTTAACAAAGATTACATAGGCGTATAGAGTGGGGTTGGTAGCTTGGCTGGTTTGTTTAGTTCTAATCAATCATTGTTTGTCTTCATTTCCTTGATGATCAGCATCATGTCCTCATACACAATGTTTCATTTTATCAGTCATTACAAAAGCGGGATGAGAGAGCGGCATTACGGCATGATCGGGGGAGCGGCGGTGTTTGGGTTCGGCTTGTCTTCCATGCACTTTGTGGGGATGCTGACCTGGGACTATATGATCTCGTTCGGCTGGCATCTCGGGCTTATCTTCGTTCTGGGTGCCGGCTTTGCCTACCTGGCCTATATCCGCCTCGGGGGAACCGGCAGTCTGCGCAGGATTATGGCCAGCCTGTACGTGTCTGCGGGCGCACTGGCCATCCATTACGTCAACATGATCAGCGGCCCAATCAGCCGCTTCCATATGGATTTGGGACTCTTCCTGATGTCTGTGCTGCTTATCCTGGCCGGGTCGTGGGGAGCCTTTTACCGCTTTGACCGTAAGGAAGGGAATTTCAAGCTGGTCAGCGCCATTCTGCTCGGCAGCTCGGTAGCGGGCATGATACTGATCGGCATGGAAGCCGTTACAATTGAATACAGGGACATCCTAACTGCTGATAAGTTAAATGATATGATGATGCTTCTGGTTATAATTATTGGCTTCGAAACGCTGTTCGTACCGCTTGGCAGCCTTGCGGCCTGGTTCATGAACCGGCGGTTTAATGTGGTGGACGAACGATACAAGCTGCTTGTCGAGAATTCCATGGACATGATTGCGATTATGAGGGATGGCAGGTGGGAGTATGTGAACAAGGCGGGACTACAGATGTTCGAAGCGAAGCGGGAGGAGGAGATGATTAACCGGTCTGTCTTCGATTTTCTGCATCCCGCCTATCATGAGCAGCTTCGGGAGCAGCTTGTAAATCTGAACGGGGATTACGACAATTCCCGAGCTCCAGAGGAGCAGGAATGGTATACCGTCACCGGGAAGCTGCTGTATACAGAGGTTGTCAAGACGCTGACGAGCTTTGGCGACAAACCGGCTATACAGGTCATTGTGCGCGATATTTCGGAGCGAAAGAAAAATGAGGAGCTGTTGATCAATTCGGAGAAGCTCTATGTTGCAGGTCAGCTTGCAGCTGGTATTGCCCATGAAATCCGGAACCCGCTAACCTCGCTGAAAGGCTTCCTGCAGCTGATGGCATCGGGCAGGGCGGCAAACAGCCAGTATTTCGATATCATGAAATCAGAGCTGACCCGTATTGAATCGATTGTAAGTGAAATGCTGATGCTGTCAAAGCCCCAGATCTATGAGCTGGCGGTAAAAGATATCCGGACGATTTTGAATGATACGGTCATTCTGCTGGAAGCGCAGGCCCTCATGCATGGGATAATGCTGGAACTTAAGCAGCATGGATCCCCGCTTTGGGTGAATGGGGTTGAAAATCAAATCAAGCAAGTCTTCATTAATATTATGAAAAACGCGATTGAAGCGATGCCGGATGGAGGAACAATATCAGTCACCTGTTTTGGCGAAGATGACACTGTGATCGTAAGGATCGTGGACGAGGGTCCGGGCATAGCAGGAGACCAGCTGCAGAAGATGGGCCAGCCTTTCTATACGACCAAGGATAAGGGAACCGGTCTTGGGCTAATGGTCAGCTACAAGATCGTTGATAACCATAAGGGAAAAATTCGGGTAGACAGCCGCCTGGGCACGGGAACGACAATGGATATTATCTTTCCTCTGGCTGACCGGGATGCTGCTGCCGGAGAAGCGGAAGCGCCAGGCGGTGAACAGAAGAATCATTCATTTGCAGGATAAGGCAGTGCGGAATAAAAAAAGCTGTCCCGGCTCTTAAGTGAGCCCGGACCAGCTTTCGTTGCTCTAAGGGGCTTTATACAGCTCCTCAGCCGATAATTAGATCTTCCTTCGGATAATGATAATGCTGCTTATTCTTGCGGCTTCGGAACATGAAGAGCAGGGAGAGCATTCCGATCCGGCCAATGAACATGATAATGATCAGCACCCATTTCCCTTCATTAGAGAGGGTGGGGGTAATTCCCATGGATAGTCCGCTTGTACCGAAGGCCGAGCATACCTCGAACACGATAGCCATTAAAGGCAGGTAGCCGGTCTCGGTGTAGCCGAGCACCATAATACCCATTACTACAAGCAAAGCGGCGGCTGTAAATACGACAAAGCTCTTCGTAACATCCTCCTGCTTGATCGCCCGCTTGAATGCCCTGACCTCGCTGCGGCCAAGCGCATAATTGAAGAGCGTCAGCAGGATCACTCCGAATGTTGTTGTCCTCACACCGCCTCCCACACTGGAAGGACTTGCCCCGATAAACATGAGAACCGATAGCAGCACCAGTGAGGAAACGCTAAAGGCGTTTATATCCATTGTAGCGAGCCCCCCGCTTCGGGTCGAAATCGAATTGAACAGCGCATAGAATAACTGTTCATGCCACGGAAGCGACTGGAAGTGGAGATTGTGCTCGAAGAACCAGATCCCAACAGCGCCAATGATCACCAGAACGAAGAACATGACCCCTGTCATTTTGGTATAGAGCGAGAACCGGAACTGCTTATGCTTGCCGAATAAGTACTCGCTCACCTCAATAAGTACAGGGAACCCGATTGCACCGAGAACCAGCAGCAGCATCGTGATGCCCTGTACGATATAATCGTTAGCAAAGCGGTACAGTGAATCGCCGTAAATATCAAAGCCTGCATTGGTGAAAGCCGAAATGCTGTGGAAAGTGCCATGAAGAAAGGCGGACAGCCAGTTATCAGCATAGCCAGCGGCCCTGAAGTACACGGATAACAGAACAGCGCCCACAGCTTCGATTCCGAGCGCAATCAAAAAGACAAGCCGCATGAGGTACACCAGACCTGATAAATTATGCCGGTTCTGGTCAACCATGATGAGCCGTCTGTACGACAGACTGATGTTGCGGCCCAGAACAAGCCAGAGGAATGCGCCAAGTGTCATAATGCCAATGCCGCCAAGCTGGAACATGAATAATAGCATGACTTTACCTGTTCCGCTGAAGGTCGCAGCTGTGCTGACCACAGTCAGGCCGGTTACACTTACGGCGCTGGTTGCGGTGAACAGGGCATCCATCCATGACAGCTGTGCTCCATCCCGGAGGCTGACCGGAAGCTTTAGCAGAATGGTGGATAAGGTCACGGCGATCAAGTATCCGAGCACGATAAACTGGGTTGGCGTCAGACGGGTGACATAACCGCGCAGGGAGGTGCGGTAACGGGTAACCCGGTTGCGAAGTGTCTTCAGGTCCATTTGGCCGCCCACAGCTTCATTTCCTTGATGATCCGGTGAAGGTCCTCCCCTTTGGGTGTGAGCGTGTATTCCACAGTTACGGGAACGGTAGGGAATACATGCCGCTCAAGCACGCCCTTATCCTCCAGATGCCTCAGTGTGCTGGTTAAGGCACGAGGGCTGACAGCCGGTATGGATTTTTGCAGCTCGCCGAATCGTTTGGTGCCGCCGAAGAGCTCACGGAGAATGAGGAATGCCCATTTGCCGCCCAGCACTTCAAGCGTTTTCTCAATATTGCATGCTATACTTGCAGGAGTCTTCGGTATGTAGTTATCCGGTGAAGAAGACATTCGTTAAACCTCCTATTGCATGAAGAGCTTTTCACTTCTACCCATCATATACGAACTGACATTGAATGAAAAGGGCGCAGCCATGCGGCAGTATGTGCCTGTAAAGGCAAAGAAGAGCCTTCCTCCACGGATTGTGGAAGAGGGCTCTTCGGATATTGTCTGTATGAACCGGTATGTTACTCGCGCAGAGCTTCACTTAGCCGGGTTGCCATGCCTGGTTTGGCTGTTCGTGCCAGCCGCTTGCGAAGCTGCAGGACTTCCTGGCGGAGCGCCTCGTTCTCTGCTTCAAGCTCATGAATTCTTGCCTGCAATGCTTCTGGCAGCTGCTGCTGCGGGTTGCTGTTCTTCTCTTGCATCTAATGATTCCCTCCGTCCCTGCTCTACAATTCGACGGGCACGGTCGGTTTCCTGCTCCGTTGGCGGCTGTACGCCTTCCAGAGGGTAGGGAAGATTCATCTTCTGCCACTTGTATACCCCCATTCGGTGGTAAGGAAGCAGTTCAAACTTCTCTACACCATCCAGGGCGCCAATGAAGCGGCCAAGCTCCAGCAGGTCTTCGAAGCTGTCCGTTACGCCAGGTACAAGCACGTGGCGGATCCACATCTTCCTGCCGCGGTTTGACAGATATCTCGCAAAACGCAGAATGCGATCGTTGGGTTGTGTCGTCAAAGCTTCATGCCGCTGCTTATTCAGCTGCTTCAGATCCAGCAGGACAAGATCAGCCGCATTGAGCAGACCAGTTGCTTCCGCGTGATCCGGGTCGCAAAATCCGGATGAATCAAGCGTTGTATGCAGACCAAACCGGCGCTTGATTTCCCGGAAAAGTGCGGCTACAAAGGGTGCCTGGAGAGTAGGCTCTCCACCGGTAACGGTTAAGCCGCCTCCGGACAAGCGGTAATACTTCAGATAAGGTTCGATTTCGGCAACCATATCTTCAACGGTGACCGGTTTGCCGGCTGAAGTATCCCAGGAATCAGGGTTGTGGCAGAATTGGCAGCGCAGCGCACAGCCCTGCATGAACAGTACAAAGCGGATTCCGGGACCATCCACGGTGCCGAACGTTTCGACCGAATGGATGCGGCCCTTAACAGCGTGATCAGGTTGACGAGTATTTGGCATGGCCATGACCTCCATTTCGGATGTAAGTTTAGACTTGGGTTGGCAGGCGGTACGTTCCGGAAGCAGCTATAGTACGTGTCCATGATACAAGTTACATACTGCCGTGGAAGGTACGGCTGATGACCTCCAGCTGCTGCTCGCGGGTCAACTTGATGAAGTTGACCGCATAGCCGGATACACGCACGGTCAGCTGCGGATAATTCTCCGGATGCTCCATGGCATCCATCAGCTGGGAGCGGTCGAATACATTTACATTCAGGTGATGTGCTCCCTTGCCCATGTAACCGTCGAGCATAGCTGTCAGATTACGGATCCGGTCTTCACGTTCACGGCCCAGCGCCTTCTCGACGATTGAGAATGTGTTGGAAATGCCGTCAAGCGCCTCATCGTAAGGAAGCTTCGCGACACTCGCGAGAGAGGCAAGTGCACCCTTGCGGTCACGTCCATGCATGGGGTTGGCGCCAGGTGCGAACGGTTCGCCGGCTTTCCGGCCGTCAGGTGTGGCACCGGTCTTCTTGCCATAGACGACATTGGATGTGATCGTCAGTACGGATTGAGTCGGGATAGCGCCGCGGTAGGCTTCGTGCTGGCGCAGTTTTGCCATGAAGGTCTCAACCAGTTCGACAGCCATTTGATCTACGCGCTCATCATTGTTGCCGTACTGTGGATATTCGCCTTCGATCTCGAAGTCCACTGCAATGCCTTGTTCATTGCGAATCGGCCGAACCTTCGCGTATTTAATGGCGCTCAGGCTGTCGGCTACAACGGAGAGGCCGGCGATGCCGCAGGCCATCGTACGGATGATTTCCTTGTCATGCAGAGCAAACTCAATGCGTTCGTAGCAGTACTTGTCATGCATATAGTGAATGACGTTCAGGGTGTTCATGTACAGACCGGCAAGCCAATCCAGTACGCGGTCATATCGCTTGGAAACCTCTGCGAAGTCCAGCACCTCGGTAGCGATCGGCGCTTCCTTCGGACCCACCTGCACGCCTAGCTTCTCATCCACGCCGCCGTTGATGGCATACAGCAGTGCCTTTGCCAGGTTGGCACGAGCACCGAAGAACTGCATTTGCTTGCCGATTCTCATAGCGGATACACAGCATGCAATGCCATAGTCATCGCCGTAGATCGGACGCATTAGGTCATCGCTCTCATACTGGATGGAGCTGGTTTCAATGGATACCTTGGAGCAGAAGTTCTTGAAGCCCTCAGGCAGGTCATTGGACCACAGCACGGTAAGGTTCGGTTCCGGTGCGGGGCCGAGTGTGTACAGGGTGTGCAGAATCCGGAAGCTGTTCTTCGTAACCAGCGTTCGGCCGTCTTCAGCCATACCGCCGATGGATTCCGTTACCCATGTCGGGTCGCCGCTGAACAGCTCGTTATAGTCAGGTGTCCGCAGGAACTTAACGATTCGTAGCTTCATGACGAAATGGTCGATGATTTCCTGCGCTTCCTGCTCTGTCAGCGTGCCTTCCTTAAGATCACGCTCGAAGTAGATGTCAAGGAATGTGGAGACCCGGCCAAGGCTCATTGCCGCGCCGTTCTGCTCCTTAATGGCAGCCAGGTAGGCAAAGTACAGCCACTGTACCGCTTCACGCGCATTGGCGGCAGGCCGGGAGATGTCATAGCCGTAGCTCATTGCCATCTGTTTCAATTCCTGCAGCGCACGAATCTGCTCACTGTGTTCTTCACGGGCACGGATCACATCCTCGCTCATCGCGAGTGCTTCCATTTCCTTCAGATCCTGCTTCTTCTCCTGAATAAGGCGGTCTACACCATACAGGGCAGCACGGCGGTAGTCGCCAATGATGCGTCCCCGTCCATAAGCATCTGGAAGGCCGGTGATGATTCCTGCTTTGCGGGCGTTGCGCATATCAGAGGTATAAGCATCAAATACGCCTTGGTTGTGTGTTTTGCGAATGTTTGTGAACAGGCGGACAATTTCCTCAGGCAGCTTGAAGCCGTAAGCTTCACAAGCGTCCTGTACCATACGCACACCGCCATAAGGCTGAATGCTGCGGCGGAACGGCAAGTCGGTCTGGACGCCGACGATCTTCTCGAGCTTCTCATTCAGGTAACCCGGGCCATGAGATACGATAGAGGAGGGAGTGTTAACATCTACATCCCATACACCTCCACGCTCACGCTCTTCACGGGTCAGGCGGCTGACGATATCCCACAGGTCAGCGGTTGCTTCGGTAGCGTCGCTTAGAAAATGCCCGTCACCCTCGTAGGGGGTAACATTCAGCAGAATGAAGTCGCGTACGTTTACTTTCTCTGTCCAGGCTCCGGTAACAAATCCACGCCAGGCGCCGGGAGTGCCGCCGGTTATCAGGTTTTTCTCTAGGGTAGACATATGCGCTGCCTCCTTATGGTTTATATTAAGGGCTTCCGGATGCGGACTCGCTTACTCGAACCTACCGTAAAATGCTTTGCGGTAAATCTCGGCAAGCTCGGTTACGAGCGGCATACGCGGATTGGCCGTCGTGCACTGATCTTCGAATGCACGGTCTGCCAGGTAGTCGGCTTTGGCTTCAAATGCGTCAGCGTTAACGCCAACCGCCTGAAAGCTCTCTGGAATGCCGAGCGAACGGTTCAGCTTGCGGATGGCTTCAATCAGGCTGTTAACGCCTTCGCTTACCGAACGGGCCGGCAGTCCGAGCATCCGCGCAATTTCCGCATAGCGCTCATCAGCTCTGAAGTGATCATATTTTGGGAATGATGCAAACTTGGTCGGACGCTGTGCATTGTAACGGATAACATGAGGCATCAGAATAGCATTGGTACGGCCATGGGCTGTATGGAACTCGGCCCCGAATTTATGTGCGAGGCTGTGGTTGATGCCAAGGAATGCGTTGGCGAAGGCCATGCCTGCAATCGTCGAGGCGTTGTGCATTTTCTCGCGGGCGACAGGATCACCGGTCGAGAATGATTTCTCAAGATTTTCGAATACCAGCTGGATTGCTTTCATTGCAAGGCCGTCCGAGTAGTCGTTCGCCATTACCGATACATAAGCTTCGATCGCGTGTGTCAGGACATCCATGCCGGTGTCGGCTACAACTGTCTTAGGCAGTGTATAGACGAATTCCGGATCAATGATCGCCACATCGGGTGTCAGCTCGTAGTCTGCCAGCGGGTATTTGGTGTTGCCTTTGTTCTTGTCGGTGATTACCGCGAAGGAGGTAACCTCAGAACCTGTACCCGATGTTGTCGGGATGGCAACGAATTTCGCTTTTTGGCCGAGACGCGGATATTTGTAGATCCGTTTGCGGATGTCCATAAACTTCTGCTTCAGGCCGTTGAAGTCTGTATCGGGGTATTCGTAGAACAGCCACATAGCTTTTGCGGCATCCATTGGCGATCCGCCGCCGAGAGCAATGATGCAGTCCGGCTGGAAGCGTTCCATAACAGCTGTCCCGCGGCTCACTGTGTCTACCGACGGATCGGGCTCGACATCGGAGAATACTTCAATCTGTACAGGCAGCTGACGCTTGCGGAGATAGTACTCCACTTTTTCAACGTAACCGAGCTTCATCATCATCTCGTCGGTGACAATCAGAATGCGTGAGATATCCGGCATTTTGGCCAGGTACTGAGTTGAACCCTTCTCGAAGTAGATCTTTGGCGGAATCTTAAACCACTGCATGTTAACGGTTCGGTCGGCAACACGCTTGATATTAAGCAGATTAACAGCCGAGACGTTCGAAGTTGTCGAGTTCGAGCCGTACGAACCGCAGCCTAGCGTTAGCGAAGGCAGGTTCGTGTTGTAGATGTCGCCGATTGCGCCGTGCGTCGAAGGCGAGTTCACGATAACGCGGCCGGTCTGCAGTCTCTTCGCATAGGCTTCAATAATGCGCTGATCGTTCGAGTGGATAACCGACGAGTGGCCCATGCCCCCGAAGCGGACGATCTCTGCAGCACGCTCGACGCCCTGTTCTGCCGTCTTCACTTTGTAGCAGGCCAGGATCGGGCTGAGCTTCTCTGCGGACAGCGGGAATGCTTCGCCTACACCGTTCAGCTCGGCTACCAGGATCTTCGTGTCAGCTGGTACTTTAATGCCTGCCATTTCGGCGATTTTAGCAGCTGGCTGACCGACGATAACGGCGTTGACAGCGCATTTCTCGGAGTTAATTGCGAGCTTGGATACGGCTTCTGTCTCCTCTTTGTTCAGGAAGTAGCATCCGAGGACAGACATCATCTTCTTCACCTGGTCATAGACCGGTTCTTCTATAATGACGGCCTGCTCGGAAGCACAGATCATGCCGTTGTCAAACGTCTTGGACAGGATCAGGTCTGTTACAGCCTGCTTCAGGTTTGCTGTCTTGTCGATTAAGCAAGGCACGTTACCAGGTCCGACACCAAGAGCCGGTTTACCAGTGCTGTAAGCTGCTTTAACCATTCCAGATCCCCCTGTAGCGAGCACGAGTGCCACGTCCTTGTGATTCATCAATTGCTGTGTGCCTTCAACAGAAGGCTGTTCAACCCACTGAATGCAGTTCGCAGGAGCGCCTGCCAGTACAGCTGCGTCAAGCAGAGTGCGGGCGGCTTCCACGCTGCACTTCTGTGCGGAAGGATGGAAGGCGAATACGATCGGGTTACGGGTCTTGATCGCGATCAGCGCCTTGAACATCGTGGTGGAAGTCGGGTTGGTTACCGGTGTAACACCGGCGATGACGCCGACTGGCTCAGCAATTTTCTTGTAGTTCTCGTAGTGATTCTCTTCAATAACGCCGACTGTCTTTTCTTTCTTGATGCTGTGGTAGATATACTCGGTAGCGAAGATATTCTTCGTGATCTTGTCTTCATAAACACCACGGCCAGTTTCCTCTATTGCCATCTTGGCGAGCAGCATATGCTTGTCGAGTCCGGCGAGTGCCATCTCCTGAACGATGTGGTCAATCTGCTCCTGGTTGAGCTCCATGAACTCTTCCTGGGCTTGCTTTGCACGCTTGACGAGGGCGTCTATGTTCTCTTGGACCGTCTGCTGTTCCTGAACTTTCGTTTCTTTTACCGCCATTTTTCGCCGCCTCCTTAGGGGATTGGTGCTTTAGTTAATGTCTTGATATCATCATACGCTTCCCGTTCGATAACATCTGTGAAATTAATCACAAAGCATTCGGTGCACCATCGTGATAATTGGCCCATTAGCGGAGTTCACTTAAATTCGGCACATTTCCTTCGGACAGGCTGGACAGTCGGGGCATCCGGCTATGGCGCGAAGCTCATCAATCTTCAGGATGCGGATCATGCCGCCTCCCGCAACCTGGATCACTCCGTCATCCTTCAGTGCGCCGAGCATTCTGTTGACACTCTCCCGTGTGGTGCCCACCAGCTCTGCCATTTCGGTGTTCGTCAGCTTAATGTCAATCAAAATGCCTTCCCCGGTTACGATGCCAAAGCTGTTGCTGAGCCGGATCAAAGTGGAAGCGAGTGCGCCTTGCTTGCCAAGCATAAGCAGGTCGCGCAGCTTGGATTCTGTGAGGCGGTGCATCAGACTCATCCACATTGCAAACCGGAATGCGAACTCACCGCTCTTGCTCATCAGGAGCTCCAGCTGCAGACGGGAAACGACGCCGACCTCAACAGCTTCCATGGCCTGTGCGCTGTACCGGTGCGTGGTGTCCCAAGCATCAATGTCGGCCAGCAGGTCATTCGGCTGAAGAATGGACAGCAGCAGATCCTTGCCATCGTCTGCAGACTTCCGCAGCTTAATCAGACCTTTGCGGACCAGGTAGACGGAATTGGCAGGATCCCCCTCCCAGAAGAGATAGGCTCCGGCATCATATTTCCGGATATTCATAATGGAAGCCAGCTGATCAAGCTGTCCGCTTGTAAACAGTGATGCATTCCCGTCATGGCCGCTAAAGCCGCTCTTCATTTTCTGTGCGCGTTCGGTTTCGTTTGCGTAGTAGATGCTCATGTCACCGTGCCCTCCTTTTGCTCTCGCTTTGATACCTTTATGATAAGACCTGCCGTGATTTTTGGTAATCGGGGGATTTCCTGAAAAAATACTGCGTAAAATCCTGAATCACCCGTGAGGAAAATCACACGCCCGGCGTAGGGGTTTTCCCTGGTGGTATGGGGAATAGGGCTTTGAGCGAAGATAAGGTAATAGAAGAGGCGCTTTTCAGGGAATTCCCTGAATGATATCTGAGCTGTGAAGGATTACAATGAATACACCACCTATGCAGTGCCTTGAGCGGCAGAAAGGAGGCGGCATGTATGGAGAGTGTAAAGGCGGATATTCTCAAGGAAATCGAGCGCCTTAGGCAGGAGACGGGCAGCGATTTCGCTGGGCTTGGCTGGATAGACTCTTCAGTGAGAAGGATGGCGTGGCGTTTTGCGCTGGGCAGTGTAAGCACGCGCACATTAAATATGACGCAGCGGATCAACGCGGGGCTATCCGGTGCCGCCATCCGGTCCGGACGGCCTGCTCTGATGAGCCCGAACGCCTTTGATGCAGCGGGTCAGAGGGAGGCGGAGCCGGTCATGCTGGCGGAGTCCCTGCAGGCAGCTGCGGTACTGCCGCTTTGTGCGGCAGGCGATATCAGGGGCGTACTGCTGCTCGGGAGAAGATCGGGAAGCTTCTACACCAGGGAAGAGCTGGACCAAGCGTTCGCACAAGTGGAAAAGCTGGCCGGGCGGATGCTGCAGCTGCAGGCTATGCAGCTCGGTATATCCTGACAGGCCCGATAATAGCGGTCGCAAGCATATAAGTGCAGCGGGAATCCTCCATTGCGGGGATTCTTTTTCTTTTGATAAGATGATAACAGTAACGCAGAGAATGAACGGTGCTTCTGCCTTGGCAGGATGCTGAAAGGGGAACGGGCCATGATAAGGGTACTGATATGTGACGACCATGCGGTTGTCCGCTCCGGGCTGGCGATGCTGCTCCATGGCAAGCATGATATTGAAGTAGTAGGAGAAGCGTCAGAGGGGGATGAAGCCATCCGTATGGCACTGGAGATTCAGCCCGACGTTGTGCTGATGGACCTCAGTATGCCGCATGGCAAGGATGGGATGACGGCGACAGCCGAGCTTAAGAAGGAGCTGCCCGATACGGCTGTGCTTATTCTTACGATGCATGACGATGATGAATACTTGTTCCGGGCCATCCAGATCGGAGCCTCAGGCTATATATTGAAGAATGCGCCGCATGAGGAGCTGCTGGCTGCCATTCAGTCCATAGCTGCCGGCAATGCATACCTCTATCCGACGGCAACCAAGCGGCTGATGAGCGAATATCTGCAGCGGTTGAAGCAGGGCGGGGAGCCGGCAGGCGCCTATGAGACGCTGTCCGAGCGGGAGAAGGAGATACTAGGCTGGATCGCCAAGGGCTATTCCAACAAGGAGATCGCCGATAATCTGGTGATCAGTGTCAAGACAGTGGAGACCCACAAGAGCAATTTAATGGAGAAGCTTGGACTTAAGACACGCCCGGAGCTGATTAAATTTGCCCTGAAAAAAGGACTGCTGAACTTTGAATAGAGACGGCGGGAACAGGGGTTACCGGGAAGTCATAGGCGAGAACGTCAACTATCTTCTTGCCCAGCTCGATACCCATATTGAGGATGCCGGGGTGCGTGAACATCTTCACGTGGCGCTGAGGCAGCTGGCGGATGTCAAATTCGCTCTGGATGAATCCTCCATTGTAGCGATAACAGACGCGAGGGGTATCATCCAATACGTAAATGACAAGTTCTGCGAGATATCTCAGTACAGCCGGACGGAGCTGCTCGGGGAGGATCATCGGATTATCAATTCCGGGTACCATGACAAGGCCTTCATGCAGGAGCTATGGAGAACAATCGGAAGAGGCGAGGTCTGGCGCGGAGAGATTAAGAATCGCTCGAAGAACGGCACTTACTACTGGGTGGATACGACCATTGTGCCTTTTATCAATGAGAGTGGCCGGCCTTACCAGTATCTTGCTATTCGTAATGAGGTAACGCAGCTTAAGCAGGCGGAGCATGAACTGAAACAGATGATGGCAAAGGTCATGCATATTCAGGAGGAGGAGCGCAAGCGGTTCTCCAGGGAGCTGCATGACGGAATCGGACAGAGTCTGTTCTCCCTGCTTATCCAGATTGATCGCATGATTGGCGAGCATCAGGAGCTTTCGGAGCTCGGAATGCTGCGCAGCGAGGTTTCCAACATGATGGAGGACATCCGGAGCTTGGCTTGGGAGATGCGTCCATCAGTGCTGGATGACCTTGGAGTCGTGCCGGCTATCCGGACTTATGTCGATACTTACTCTCAGCATTACGGCATTGCGATTCGGCTATCGAATAATCTGAAGAGCCGTCTTGATGTGATGGCGGAGACGACCATTTACCGGGTTATTCAGGAGTCGCTCACCAATATTGCCAAATACGCGGATGTGTCTGAGGCAGAGGTTGCAGTGGAAGAGAAGAATGATGAGGTGGAGGTACGCATTGTAGACCGCGGCAAGGGCTTTACAAGAAGCCGGGGGGGACGCGGGGTCGGTCTGTTCAGCATGGAGGAACGCGCGCGGGGGATTGGCGGACGGTTGACGGTGGATTCCGAGCCAGGGATTGGCACGGAAGTCAAGCTGATCGTTCCTAAGAGGTAACAGTTATAAGGATGCGTTATAGGCTGAGCCCTTGCACAGGAGAGCTCAGCCTTGTTTCATTTCGGGTGCTTCTTCGCTTTCATTCGTTCGCATGTATCTTTTGCCGCCCGGCACAGAACAGCCTGACAACTTGCTCGGCGGCCTGCTCAATCAACAGCGAGGCGCGGCTAACCGCCGCTTCAAGCGGCATGGGCTCAGCCGTGATGCTGAACACGGCTGTAACGCCTATGGTGTAAAGCTCGTTAATATCCGGGCCTGCCGCACCGGACAAGATGACGGTGGGAACACCATAACGCGCCGCTAGCCGGGCAACACCGCAGGGGGCCTTGCCATGAAGCGTTTGGGCATCCGTACGCCCTTCGCCGGTCAGGACCAGATCGGCAGACCGAATATGCGCTTCGAGCCCTGACATCTCTGCTGCAATGTCACAGCCGGGGACCATTCGTGCTCTGAGATACGCGATCAGGGCACCGGCCATACCGCCGGCAGCGCCGGCCCCTTGGCAGTTGTGGAGCCTTACACCGGTGGCCGCCTCTGTGTGGTCTGCCCATATCTTCAGGCAGTCATCGAGACGTCCGGCAATCTCCGGAGATGCGCCCTTCTGCGGTCCGAATACTGCAGAAGCGCCACACGGTCCAATAAGCGGGTTATCCACATCGCAAGCAGCGACGAAGGAGGCTTCCTTAATACGAGGATCGAGATGGCTGGCATCGACCTGGGCGAGCCGTTCGAGCGCCGCCCCGCCAGGGGGAAGATTCTCTCCGTGCTTGTCTAAGAGCCGGATGCCCAGCGCCTGCAGCATGCCGGCTCCCCCGTCATTGGTGGAGCTGCCGCCAAGCCCGAGGACGAAGCTGCGGCAGCCCATATCAAGACCGGCCGCAATAAGCTGTCCAACTCCGTAGGTGGACGTTATAAGCGGGTTTCTCTCCGGTTCCGCCAGGCGGTGGAGCCCGCATGCTTCCGCGGTCTCGATTATGCAGGTTCCGCTGTCCTTCAGGATACCGAATCTTGCGGGTACAGGCCGCCCCAGCGGGTCGGATACCATAACGGTGCGTGAAGTCCCGCCAGAAGCTTCAAGCAGGCAATCGAGCGTGCCTTCACCCCCGTCGGCAATCGGCGCCCTCGTCACCCGGCAGCCGGGCAGTGCAAGACGTACTCCCCGTTCCATGGCTTCCGCAGCCTCACGGGCAGTAATGCTTCCCTTATAAGAATCCGGTGCGATTACGATATGCATAACAGCATCCTCCTTATATGGGTTATGCTTACTTATGGCCGTTACACTTGTTCCTGATGCTGGCGGCGGGTACGCAAGCGCCGCCTGATCCGGAGAAACAGCCAGACGAACACGGTACCCAGGCAGATGAGAAGAATGAAGGCAGCGATGAAGGTTCCAGTGTTAGGGCCATATACGATCAGCTTGACCGGTGTTTCGGCAGTCGGAGAAATGCTCCATGTCAACGAACGGCCGCCTCTCTCCGAGACGTCAGCATTGTGACCAGCCGGAGGATAAGGCATGCTTAGCGAGACATCGAGATCGACCCGGCGCTCTGCCAGCCGTCTGACAAGAGAGGGCAGTTTGAGGTAACGCTCATACAGCTGGCTGTTCACGAGCACCTCTTCAGGCTGAATGAACATCTCTATCGTATGGATATTATAGATCCACCTATGATCACGCTTGTAGGTCAGGCGAAGACCGGTTATATCAAGCTCATATTCGTCTCCCAGTTTGCCGGTGAAGATTTCGGATCGGTTGTAATGGCGCTTAAAGGTCCAGGTTGTCATGTCGCCATCGTTCACCGAGGATGTCTCAAAGCCGTATTCCTGTATGCGCTGGCTGAGGCTCTTCATAATGAGATCAGCCGGAAGCTCAGATTGGGAGGGAAGACCGATAGAAGCCCAGATGTCCACGTTACCGGTTGCGGAAACATCAACAGCCGCATTGCCTTCTACACATCCGCTTACCGTTCCGGCGGCCAGCAGTATGGTAAGGCTGAGCAGGAAGCAGCGGATGGTCCGCAGGCAGCTGCTGTAATGTGAATTTGCTTTCATGCCCATCACCTGTCTGTATGAGGGATTTGTAAATATATGCTTCGAGCATAACAGGATAGACGTGCGCTGTAAAATGGGCCGGCTCCTTGTGCCGGGCGCTGCGAAGCTGCCCCATCAGCATGCGTACCGGGGTCTTGTATGGTATGATGAGTGAAGTAGAGAAGCTGGCAGCCCCTGCAGGCATCCGGTTTATATTAATGATAGAACGAGGAATTATTATGCCGATAATGACAATTGAACATATTACGAAGAGCTACGGAGACAAGATGCTGTTTGAGGACGTCACCTTTGGAGTGGATGAAGGCGATAAGATCGGCATCATCGGCGTCAACGGTGCCGGCAAATCAACCTTCCTGAAGGTGCTCGCGGGAGTAGAACCTCCCGACTCGGGCGGTATTACGAAGAGTACGAAAGCTACGGTCAGGATGCTGGCCCAGAACCCGGAGTATGATCCGGAAGAGACCGTGCTGGAGCATGTATTTCGCGGCGATCTTCCAGAGCTGCATGCGGCGCGCGAGTATGCGGAGGCGCTAGAGCTTTCGGCGCTGCAGCCTCAGAGCCAGGAGCTGCAGGAGCGGCTGATGAAAGCAAGCCAGCAGATGGATGTGCTGGGTGCCTGGCATATCGAGAGCGACGCCAAGGCGGCACTTGGAAAGCTGGGCATTCACCAGTTCGATGCCAGGATGGGTTCGTTGTCCGGCGGTCAGCGCAAGCGTGTGGCGATGGCGGCTGCCTTAATCCAGCCAGCGGATTTGCTCATTCTCGACGAGCCGACGAACCATATCGATAATGAGTCTGTCGCATGGCTGGAGCAGGCGCTTCAGAAGCGCAAGGGCGCGCTGTTGATGATTACGCATGACCGTTATTTCCTTGACCGGGTCAGCAACCGCATCATGGAGCTGGACCGGGGCAGGGCGTTCTTCTATACGGCGAACTACAGCCGGTTTCTGGAGCTGAAGCTGGAGCGCGAGGAACGGGAGGCGGCTACGGAAGCCAAGCGGCAGAACCTGCTGCGCAATGAGTTGGCCTGGATCAGGCGGGGAGCCAAAGCCAGAACGACCAAGCAGAAGGCGAGAATTGAACGGTTCGAAGCGCTCCAGGACGATGCGCCGCAGAAGGCCGGCGGCAAGGTGGAGCTGTCCGTTGCCTCAACTCGTCTAGGGAAGAAAATTATCGAGATCGACCATGTGGCCAAGCGCTATGGCGACCGGGAATTGATCCGTGATCTGAGCTACATTGCTGTACCGGAGGACAGGGTCGGTATTATTGGCCGCAACGGCACCGGCAAGTCGACACTGCTAAAGCTTATTGCCGGAGAGATTGAGCCGGACGCAGGCAGTGTTGAACGCGGGCCAACGGTTACTATTGGATGGTTCCGCCAGGAGATGGATGAGCCGGATCCTTCCAAACGGGTAATTGACTATATCCGGGAGGCTGCGGAGCAGGTCAGAACCGGGGATGGCACCACCGTTTCCGCTTCGCAGATGCTTGAGCGGTTTTTATTTGACGGTCCTATGCAGTGGACGCCGATCGGCAAGCTTTCGGGCGGCGAGAAGAGGCGGCTGCAGCTGCTTCGCGTCCTGATTGCGGCACCAAACGTACTACTGCTGGATGAGCCAACCAATGATCTTGATATTCCGACGCTTAATGTGCTGGAGGATTACCTAGATGAGTTTCCGGGCGTTGTATTCGTCGTCTCCCACGACCGTTATTTCCTCGACCGCACGGTTCACCGGATTCTTGCCTTTGAAGGCGACGGGACAGTCAGCCATCATACAGGCAACTATTCCGAGGTAGCGGAGCGCACGGAGAAGGGCTCACAGAGGGAAGAGGCGCGGGGCGCTGAAGCGAAGGAACGGGCAGACGCTCCCTCACGTGAACAGTCACGCGAGAAGCTGCGGATGAGCTATAAGGAGCAGAAGGATTTTGAACAGATCGACGGCTGGATCGCGGAGGCGGAAGAGGCGCTGGACAGGGTAGGAGAGGCAATGGAGCAGGCGGGAAGTGATTCAGTACGGCTGCAGGAGCTCATGCAGGAGCAGCAGCAGCTGGAGACCAAGCTGGAAGAGCTGATGGACCGCTGGACCTACCTGAATGAGCTGGCGGAGCAGATCGCACAGCAGAAGAAATCCTGACCGTAAACATAAGAAAGGCCCGCTGGTCTCAAGTTCGACCGGCGGGCCTTGTCTATGTGTGATGTCTTAACCGTTGAACGCACGAAGCATCCATACATGCTTCTCAAGCGAGGTGTGGATCGCCAGCAGCATGTCGGCTGTTGTCTCGTCTCCGGCTTCCTGTGCAAGCGAGATGCCATCCTTGAGCTCCTGGATAATCGTCGTGAAATCCTTGATGACGGCATCGACCATCGCGACAGCGTTCTCGCTGCCGTCTGCTTCCTTCACGCTCGACAAGGACAAGTAGTCGGTCATTTTGGCAACCGGCTGGCCCTGCAGAGCAAGAAGACGCTCGGCAATCTCGTCGATATGCAGTGCAGCTTCCTCATACAGCTCCTGAAATTTGGCGTGTAGGGTAAAAAACTGCTGGCCTTTCACATACCAGTGGTAGTTGTGAAGCTTGACGTACAGGACGCTCCAGTTGGCGATTTGTTTGTTCAGTACATTATGGATGTTATTCATTGTAAGTCCTCCTTTTAGTTAGCCGCATTCCATCATACCTTAGGTAGATCCGTTTATTCAGTGACACAGGTTGCACCGGGTCACGTAATAACAGGATAACCTGATACAATATTTTAAATATTACTATATAATAATTATTATAAATAAGGATGGGGATTTGTCAAGAAATAAAAGGCGGCGAAACAGTTGAGCGGGTTAAACGGTTCCCACGGCAAAACCGCCTTGTCCGCTGCGTACAGGGTGAAGGCGGCTTGCTGTGGAAGGACTTTTTATTGGAAGCTGCGGTTGTACTGCGAATTGGACTGCATCCCGCTGCCCGTAATTGAAGACGTAAAGGACTGTACGTTATTTTCCAGCTGATTGCACAGCTGTGACACATGCTGCATTTGCTGAATAGCGGATTGATGACCCTGCAGAGCGGTCTGAATCGATTGAACGGCTTGATGCTCGCGCTGAGCCAGCTGCTCCAGCATGGATGCGTTTTGCTGCTCCTGCTGCAGCATTTGCTGATACAGCTGGGAAGCTTGCTGCGTTTGCTGAATCAACTGCTGGACGACCTGCTCGCACTGTCTGATCTGCTGGGCAATGCTGTTAGTTGCGTACATGGAAAGGTACCCTCCAATAATCCGATTTTTTGACGGAACTGCTGTCCCTGGATTAGGATGGCATTATAGTGACAAATTATGCAGGGTAGAGAGTAAATTCTAACTTCACGAGGTGGGAAATCATATGGAATGGAACTTCGTATTCAGGGTGGATCATCTCAACAAGACAGGCGAGGAGCGCAACCTGAAGGGGCTGTTGTTCACGGATGATAAGAATCCGCCGTCTGCGGAGGCGATTCTTACGTTTTTGAAGGACTGCGGTTATGACGTACGGGTTAAGGATGCGGAACAGCTGATTTTCCAGGATGAAAATCCGGACAACCCTGTGGAAATCAGGATCGTGAAGCTCGGAAATGAGGAAGAAATGCACAGTGATACTGCGCTTCGTTATCTGGCGGAGCAGTTCCGCCGCCCGGGGCCGCAGATTGGCGGATAGCAGCTGACGCCTTGCAGCACGAAGGGCGGCGATGCGGCTGACGCTAGCCTTGGAGGATTTTCACCATATACGTACGGGTTCTGGGCCCGTCGAATTCGCAAAAATAAATGCCCTGCCACCGGCCAAGCTGCAGGTCTCCTCCGTCAATCAGGACCGTCTGGCTTGTCCCGGTCGTCAGTGCCTTCAGATGCGAGGCTGTATTTCCCTCTGCGTGGCGGTATTTCGGATGCTCCCAGGGATACACCTCATCCAGCCTCATCAGAATATCATGCTTGACGTCGGGATCTGCATTTTCCTGAATGGTAATACCCGCGGTTGTATGGGGACAGTAAATGATAGCAATTCCGTCCTGTACCTCCGAGCGGGCGGCAAGAGATTTAACCTGGCGGGTAATGTCGATCATCTCATCCCTGCGTGAAGTGCGCAGGGTTTCCGTGAATGTGAACATTCAGAAACAGCTCCTTTACTGATAATGAACTTCTCCAGATAGTGTGGCATGGCATGGGAACCGGTGTCAATCAGCCTGGGAGACGGATGCTCCATTCCCTCTCCAAAAGCAGATAACAGAGCTCAGAAAGGGCTAGGGAATCTCTGAGTCGGTATGATAAGATGGCAGTACACAAAGTCCACTTTGACTGAAGGGAGACTTAACTAAGAATGAGTCGTAAGAAAATACGGAAAGCGGTGCTGCCTGCAGGCGGACTCGGTACACGGTTTCTGCCGGCAACCAAGGCTCAGCCCAAAGAAATGCTGCCGCTTATTGATAAGCCCGCTATCCAATATATCGTTGAAGAGGCGGTAGCCTCCGGCATAGAGAGCATCATGATCGTAACCGGCCGCAACAAGCGCGCGATCGAAGACCACTTTGACAAGTCGGTTGAGCTTGAGGCTACGCTTGAAGAGAGAGCCAATGAGGAGCTGCTTGCAATGGTTCAAGAGGTTTCGCATATGGCCGATATTTATTATGTCAGACAGCGGGAGCCGCTTGGACTTGGCCATGCTGTGCTGTGCGCCAGAAATTTTGTGGAAAATGAGCCGTTTGCTGTTCTTCTTGGTGATGATATTCTCGTTTCCGACCCGCCTTGTCTAAAGGATATGATTGACCGGTACTATCTTACCCAGTCGTCGGTTATAGCTGTGACAGAGGTCCCATGGGAGCATACGGACAGGTATGGAATCGTATCGCTTGAGCCCGGCAGGGAGGATGGCGCGATCCGGGAGCTGGTTGAGAAGCCGCCGCTGGGACAGGCGCCATCCAATCTTGCGGTCGTCGGACGGTATGTGCTTACGCCGGATATATTCACATATCTGGAGAACGCCCAGCCAGGCAAGGGAGGAGAGATTCAGCTGACTGACAGTCTGCAGAGGCTGAATACTGTGTCGCAGATGTGCGCTTATCCTTTCAAGGGAAAGCGTTATGACGTAGGTGACAAGCTGGGCTTCGTACAGGCGACGATTGACCTGGCCCTTACAAGGGATGATCTCTCCGAGCAAGTGCTGGCCTATATGAAACAGCGGATAGCAGAATTAAACTAACAGATACTTGTGATTGAGTACCCCCCTGGGGTATGGTATGATGGGGTTAACGGGGGTGAGGGAATGGCAGAACAGCAGAAAAATACAGCATCGGCGCCTGCAGCAGCCGAACTGACAGGGGAAGAATGCTGCTCGAATACGCATTTGGACGGGGATGAGCGCAGGAGCCACCATAGTGATAAGCTGAAGAGCAATCTGATTTCCCGCCTCAACCGCATAGAGGGACAGGTGCGAGGTGTGCGTGGAATGATTGAGCGGGACGTCTATTGTGATGATGTCTTGAACCAGATTGCTGCAGTCCAGTCTGCTTTGAACGGAGTCGGCAAGCTGCTGCTCGAAAGCCACATGAAAGGCTGTGTAGCGGGCCGGCTCGAGTCAGGCGACCGGCAGGTGCTCGACGAGCTGCTTGGCACCATACACAAGCTGTTAAAGTAAAATAGAAGGTTGAAGCCGTGCACCGGACAGGTGCACGGCTTTTTGCAGTAGGTTAAGCCGAGTGCTCTAGTGCTGAGAAATGTATCATCCTTTTATAAGAAAATCCGCTGTCAGGCAGTAAAAAAACAGGCGTCAAGCCTTGACTTTGATAATGAGAACCATTATCATTATGGAAGATAAGATTATTAATGACCAATGATTTTTTTCATATAGACGAAAGCCTGATCATAAGGGAGATGTTGGACCAATGGAGAGACTGTACACCCGCCAGCTTGATATCAGCTATGATGACCGGCTTATTGTTGAGCGGCTGAATCTTGTTGTGCCTTCCGGTAAAATAACCGCTCTGGTTGGAGCGAATGGATCGGGTAAATCAACGATTCTGAAGACAATGGCGCGGATCATGAAGCCGAAGGGCGGGGGAGTCTTCCTGGACGGCAAGGTTATCCATGAGCAGTCGACGAAGGAAGTCGCGAAGCAGCTTGCAATACTTCCCCAGAACCCGGTTGCGCCGGATGGCTTAACTGTTCAAGAGCTTGTCGGGTACGGACGTTTTCCTCATCAGAAGGGCTTTGGTTCCCTAAGCAAAGCAGATAAGGAAATTATCGAGTGGGCGGTGACGGTGACTGGAATGACGGCTTTCGCAAGCCGCCCGGTCGATCAGCTGTCAGGCGGACAACGCCAGCGTGCCTGGATTGCGATGGCGTTGGCGCAGCAGACCGATATTCTGTTCCTGGATGAGCCGACAACATTCCTGGACATGGCTCATCAGCTTGAGGTGCTTAAGCTTCTCCAGAAGCTGAATGAGGAAGAGAACCGTACCATTATCATGGTAGTCCATGACCTTAATCACGCGACCCGCTATGCGCATCACATGGTAGCGATTAAATCCGGCAAGGTTGCCGGTGAAGGAACGCCGGAGCAGGTCATGACTAAGGATGTTTTGCGTGAGGTATTTGGTATTGAGGCGGATATTATCTACGACCCACGTACAGGTGTACCGCTGTGCCTGCCATTTGAGCTGTCAACAGAAGGCAAGGCGGCAGCAGAACCGGATAAGGAAACCGCCCAGCCGAAGCGCCGCGAGCTTATTGGAGCAGCAGGGTAGCAAACGGCTGTGCGCAATAGAATGGATCACAACGAGGCCCGTTAACCGTTACAGGTTACCGGGCCTTTCGTTATGATGCAGCTCTACCGTTAAGGCAGAAGGGTCAGGCCAATAGAGGCGCCAGGGGGAACTGCTGTGGACAGCAGAGCTGGCGGCACATGCTGACCGTTCAGCCGGATGGTGTACGATATGCCGCTGCCCGCTCCCATGTATATGCCTCCGACAGAGAGCAGCTGCCCGTTCCAGGAAAAGCGGACAACACCTGTTTCAACAAGAGCCTGATGCACGGTTAAGCCTGGCCGGTAGCGTACCGAATAGGGCTGGGTGATCCATGGAAATGCGGTGCCGCCGTTGATTACGACAGTGATGAAAGAAGCGGGCGCTTCCGGAGGCTGCGGGTATGGATAGGGAGCAGGGTTTGGCTGCCAACCCAGCCAGCCAAGCCAGGGAGCGAACGGCAAATTTCCATAGGAGCCGCTTGGGTGCACTCCCGGACTCACACTGCCGGCAGGCGGCGTTACTGCAGAAGTGCCAGGATTGATGTTTCCTCCTGCTGACGGCGGGGGTGGCGGGGGAGTAGGGGATCCAGGATTAATGCTGCGTTCTTCCCTGATGGAAGCTCTGCCTTGTTTGTTAAACGCTGATGACATGACATGCACTCCTTCTCAACCGCATCTCAAGCAGACGTTACTTGGCGGTTATTGATGCTCACATAATATGCGGCACCCGCCTAAGTCGTGAGTACCGCGCGGCATAGGGAATAGGGATACGGATATGGATATGGCTTGCCCGCCTGGGTTAACGTGCCTATAATGAAGCCATCAATGACCTAAGAAAGGCGGAATAATATGAGTCAGCTGTTGGATATGTTGAACAAGCATAAAATCGTAGCAATTTTTCGCGGTTATGAAGGGGAACAAGCGGATTTGGCAGCTCAAGCGCTGATAGATGGCGGTATTCGGTTGATTGAAGTGACTATGAATTCGAATGACGCCCTTGCGACGATCGGCAGATGGCGTGAGCGCTTCGGGGGGACTGCCCGTATTGGTGCGGGTACTGTGCTCGATGTGGAGATGGCGCGAGAAGCGGTCGCTGCAGGCGCTGAATATCTGATCTCTCCTAATCTTGATGAAGGGGTTATTACATTCGGCGTAGAGCAGGGGGTATCCGTTTGGCCGGGCGTTATGACACCAACTGAGATTGTCCGTGCCTGGAAGGCAGGCGCCGAGGCGGTCAAGATTTTTCCGATGGGGTCATTGGGGTGGAAGTATCTCGCTGAAATTAAAGCCCCGCTTAATCATATACCGATGCTGGCCACCGGCGGGGTTGACCTTGACACGATCGGCCAATATTTCAAGGCTGGAGCTTCAGCGGTTGGCATGGGCAGCAAGCTGCTGAACCCGGATTGGATTCAGAGTGGCGAGTGGGGCAGGCTTACCGAACAGGCACGCAGGTTTGTGTATGCGGTCTCAGAGCAGCAGGCGGATTAGCGTTAAAGAACCTGGTATATCAAACACAACAAAAAAAGGGCCTGCGGCTGAGAGTGCCGCAGGCTGCAAGAGAGAATATATACTAAAGGGGGGTCATGTCAATCATTATAGAACTCTAAGCTGAATCCTACCTGAAGGTAATATTACAGTTTCATTACAAAGGTGAAATCGTTTACAGCATTTTACACTAGTGGAAAAGCAGGTAAAATTAAATTCTCTAGTTAGGCAGACAGGCTCGCAGACAGAGGAGAGGCAAGAGAGTAATTGAGAAGAAATCCTGGTCCTGTTCCCATGATAAATTGAAGGGAATAATAAGCAAAGAAGCTGCTGATTATGCGTAGAAGGAACGCTTCCACACACAACGGAGCCGCCGCAGCTCAGGGTGTATTGTGTCCCTTTGAGCTGCGGCGGCTCTTGTCTAATGATTAGTAGACGCTTGCTCTGATGGAATCAGGATATTGTCCCCACCCGGCTGCATCGATCATCAGAGTATGATTAATGTCTTACTGGACTGTATGACTCTATTCATTTATGCAGAGAGTGTTCAACCGCATTAAGGTTTAATCCAAACAACTATATACCATACTAAGGGAAATGCTGGTGAGGTGATATGGCGGAAGAGAACATCTTGTGGGCGTTGCTGGTCTTACCGCTGTTGTCCTTGTTCTTCCTGAAGCGTTCCGAGCTGAGACGTTTTCTGCCGGTGGCCTGGTTTGTAACCGTTGTTAACTCGCTTGTTTACCAGGCCGCCCATTACTATAAGTGGTGGGATGAGCAAGGATTGTTTGGCTGGGATAATATCATACCGGTACCATGGGTCTACTCGTCTTATATGGTGGCAACTATATGGATATTTAAATTTACCTACGGCCGGTTTCTGCTTTATTTAACGGTAAATGTTACTTTGGACGGTATTTACTCCTTCGCCTGGTATCCGATTCAGCAGAAAATAGGACTGGCGGGCACCGGGGGGCTTCCACCGTATGCGCCTTACCTGATGATGCTGGCTGTATCCGTACTGATCTACCTGTATCAGATGTGGCAGGAGGATGATGGCAGGACGGAGCGGCTTTAATCCCGTATGACGACTTTCGTGCCGATGGGGATATGACGATAGAGCCATTCCACATCGGTATTCCGCATGCGTATACAGCCTGACGAGACACTGCTGCCAATTGAATAGGGCCTGTTGGTTCCATGGATGCCGTATTTATATCCGCCGGTATAAGGGATACTGAGCCCCATCCATCTGGTTCCAAAAGGATTGCGCTTATCGCCGCCGGGTATATTCCCTGGCAGGTACCAGGGATTCACAATCTTATTGGCAATAGTAAATACTCCGCTTGGCGTCAATGCTCCCCTCCCTGTAGCTACCGGGAAGGTGAGGACAGATTTGCTGTTCAGTATGACCTGCAGATAGTGGCTGGATTTATCAATGAGCAGATAGACCTCATCTTCGGAATCTGCTATCCGGTATGGTTTCCCGGATTCCTTGACGCTCCTGTTGGCCGGAGTAGTGGAATCGGCGGGGACAGCGGCGGATATGGGATTAACATAGATAATGGCGGCTATTGCCAACACAGCTGCCGCTATCCATTTTTGCCGGCTGAACATATTAACCCCTCCATAGCAGTACGCATGTTATACGTCTTAGTTTGGTCATGGGACGGGATAATTATGTTAAAGGTAGAGTTACAGCTGGATCTGATTGCAGGACTGCCTTTATAGACTGGCGGGAGTTGGATATAATGGGGATATAGCTGGAAATTACGGGAGGACTGAGATGAAAAGACGGCGTCTCTTAAGAACGCTAATAATCGTCTGTATCACGTTGGGCCTGTGGGCAGCTGGCAGCGGCAATGAGTTCAAGCTGTTTACCGTCTACGCGGAAGCTGTGACGGCCTCCGATATGCAGGAGCTGGAAGCTTCAGTCGAGGCTGCGCTCCGCAAGCGGAGCGGCGTACTGCATTTTGACTACACAGGGGATAAGCAGGAGCTGTCTGAGGGGATCAAGCAGACCATCCGGCAGGCTATATCCCGGGACGAATACACAGCCTATATCGTTGATTCGTATTTTTACTCCATCCGTTCCTGGGGCGGAAGCTCGAAGGTGAAGCTGAACCTGGAATACAGGGAGACACTGGAGCAGACGGCCGAGGTGGACAGGCAAATCAGGCAGGTGCTGAAACAGCTGATCCGCCCGGATATGAACGAGCACCAGAAGGTTAAGGCCATTCATGATTGGATTGTGCTTCGCCTTTCCTATGATACCAAGCTTGAAAATTATACCGCTTACTCAGCACTGCGCAGCGGCAGTGCGGTCTGTCAGGGATACTCTCTGCTGGCTTATAAGATGCTGCATGGGGCCGGCATCCCCGTCCGGATCGTAGAAGGTACGGTTGCTACGGGGGATCACGCCTGGAACCTCGTTCAGCTGGACGGCCGCTGGTACCATCTCGATATCACATGGAACGATCCCGTCCCCGATGTGAAGGGACAGGTTCGTTATGACTATTACCTGCTGACTGATGAACAGATGCGCATAGACCATGAATGGACGAAGCCATATCCGCCATCGGCTGACGCGTACTCTGCAGCGCTGGCCAGCAAACAGGCAGGTGACCCGGCAAGGGCAGCTTTTTACAAGCAGCTGGAGGAGGTGCTCAGCTATAAGTGGCTGAAGCCCGAGTACACAGCGGCTACTTCAGATGTCCTGCAACGCCGTATTGAGCAGGCTGCCAGCGAGGGAAAGGAGAGCGTCAAGCTCCGTTATCTGCCGGGCGGGCAGCTGAAGAAGGATTTGGAGGCTGTCATGAGGAACATTCCGCGGATGGCTTCCTACAAAGCTTCTTACTCGCCGTTTGGTTCGGAGGGAGCGGTGCTGCTGGAGCTTTCGTTCGAGCTGCATGAGCGGGATTCTTAGAAAGTCTATATAAGGCAGGCCGACCAGAGTCCGCAATACGGTAAACGCCGCAGATCGTGAGGATCTGCGGCGTTTTCTATTAGACTTATCCGTTTAATAACTGGGTAATACTCTTATGCTTTGGTCTGGCCAGAGCTGCGGCTTGCAGTCATCTGCTGCCAAACGGAGCCTGCGGCTTCTTCGCCACGCTGGATGCGCTCAAGTGCAATCTGTGCCTGCAGACGGACTTCAAATTCCTCATCCTGGGCAGCTTCCTGCAGGGCTTCAAGCGCCGTTTCATCGCCGGCCTCATAGAGGAAACGCGCTGCGCGCCAGCGGACCAGCTTGTTCGGGTCACGCAGGGAATCGATCATCGGCCCGACTGCGGACGGGTCACCGAGATCGGACAGGGTGTCACCCGCTGTCCTGCGGACGGAAGGTGTCTTGTCCTTGAGCGCGGAGAACAGGTGCGGCAGGGCTTCCGGCATCCGCAGGTCACCCAGATATACGACCGCAAGCCGGCGTATGGATGCCTTCTCGTCATGGAGTGCCGATGCGATCAGGGACAGGAGCTCAGGCGTTGGCTGAGTGCGCTCCAGAGCGGCGTAACGGGTCTGCCAGTCAGGGCTTCGCAACGCTTCGGCCAGCTCTTCGGCTGTGAGCGGCCGAGGGCGCACCGGAACTGCAGGAGCTTCCGTCTCGCCATTCTCATCTCTGGCAGCCAATCGGGCTGCTTCTATGAGTCCGTTGAGACGCTCCTCGGGGTAAGCCGCCGCAAGCTCCTGTGCAACCTCGGCTGCAATCTCGTCCGGTTCTCCATAACGGATACCGTATTCCTCAAGCTTGCGCTCCATGATCATTGTGGCGCCGGCTGCTTCACGGACAGCTCTTCCGAATGGTTCGGGCAGTGCTAGCCGTGACTCGTGATCCGCCATGCGGACACGGATCTGGATGGGAATGCCGCGGTAGGTCTGTACGAGCACATGGGCTTCTCCAAAGCCGGTATTCGTCTCGTCCGCCCGCTGAACTCCTCCCTCGCCGCCGGCTTCATCCCCGGCTTCGAACAGCGCACGGGCATCGCTTAAGATACGCTGCCAGTCTGCGCCCGGCTTGCGGTCGAGCGCAATGAAGTCGGCCGTCCGGAAGACGCTGCGCACGCCTTCAATCGCGAGGAGCCCGCGGAAGAACTCGGGGGCTTCATCCTTTTGCTCCAGCGTGTAGGTTGCTCTGCGGCCGGAGGGCCATTTTTCATCGACATTAAGCTTCATAGAGTTCGGGCTTGGTGTCGGTTCGATTGATAACAGCTTCATGGTAGAAGACCTCCTTCTTGTCTGATTTTCTCAAGATAATGATGGAGTGAAGAATCATACTATTAGTGTAGACCAATTCGCTGCGAATACCAAATGTGCCAGCATGCTGGCATGACCGCCATATTTGCTCTGCGCGAGCCGAATTGATATCTTATAACGAGAAACGTTCTACGGGAGGGAATGGCTGTATGCGGAAAGACCGTTATGTGAACCTGGACCCCGTATTTACGGAAAAAACAATGAACCATTTCAACAGATGGCGTCAGGAGAGAGCGCGCAAGGCTAGGGAGAAGGATTACAGCTACATTGTGCCAAATGTGAAGCCGGACCTGACTTATCTGCACCATAACCGCACAGAGCCGGCGCTGACTTGGATCGGTCATTCGACCTTCTTGATTCAGCACTCGGGACTCAATATTGTGACGGACCCTGTATGGTCCACACAGCTTGCCCTACATAAGCGGATGGCGCCGCCGGGAGTTGCTATTGAAGATATGCCGCCGATTGATGTTGTACTGGTGTCCCACTCCCATTATGACCATCTGAGTGTATCCTCCCTGCGTCGTTTGAGCGGTTCCAAAACGATACTGGTGCCAGGGGGCTTGAAGAGCAAGCTTCAGTTCAAGGGCTTCATGAAGGTCAAGGAGCTGGAGTGGTGGGAATCGGTAACGATAAGGGGGCTCAAGTTTACGTTTGTTCCTTCCCAGCATTGGACACGGCGCAATCCGTGGGATATGAATAAATCGCATTGGGGCGGCTGGGTGATCGAGCCGACAGCTGCTCATGCTGCAGCCGCGGTCGGACAATCTGCAGTTGAGGTGCCGGAAGAGCCGCAGGTCGGCAGTTATGATGACCGACCGGTAGTGCCGTCGTCTCCTGTCATCTATTTTGCCGGTGACAGCGGGTATTTCCGGGGGTTTGCAGAGATAGGACGCCGCTTCAAAATTGACGTGGCGCTGATGCCGATCGGCGCTTACGACCCCGAGTGGTTCATGGGACCGCAGCATGTTTCGCCAGAGGAGTCACTGCAGGCTTTCCTCGACACCAAAGCAGGCTGGTTTGTGCCCATGCACTACGGATCGTTCAAGCTGGCGGATGATACGCCAAAGGAAGCGCTTGACAGGCTTGAGGCCGGCAGAGGAAGGCTGAATATTCCCTCCGACAAGCTGGTCATTCTGCCGCATGGAGAGACATGGAAGATGAACGGAAGCCATCATGAGGGCTAAAAAAGCAGACAACAACGCCAATCCCCGACATGGTGGCCGGGCTGCCGTGAGCGGTATAATACAAGAATGACGAACTTTTGTTAAGGGAGGATCTGTACCCATGTCATCTACGATACGACTGGGTATTATCGGTGCAGGTGCCATCGGTAATGTCCACATGGAAGTGTTCGGACGGATACCTGACGTAACGCTTGCAAGCGTTACGGACGCTTATCTTCCACTTGCCGAGCAGCGGGCGAAGGAGCATACGATACCTGTTATTCATCAAAGCCCTCAGCATATGCTGGAGGATCCCGAGATAGATGCGGTAGTAGTCGCGGTTCCGAACAAGCATCATGCACCGCTGGCTATCGAAGCGCTTCGCCAGGGCAAGCATGTCCTGCTGGAGAAGCCGATGGCCAACAGTGCGGACTCGGCGCGCGAGATTCTTGAAGCAAAGGAGCAGTCCGGCAGGATCTTGATGCTCGGCCACCAGATGCGGTGGACGGGTCTAAGCCGTGCGCTTAAGCAGCATATTGACAAGGGCGGTCTGGGACGGATCTATAATGCGAAGGCGGGCTGGATGCGCAAGAAGGGGATTCCCGGCTGGGGCTCCTGGTTTACGCGCATGAATGAAGCCGGCGGCGGCCCGCTGATTGATATCGGTGTTCATATGCTCGATCTTGCCCTGTATCTGATGGGCAACCCAAAGCCGGTCTCGGTCTACGGCACGACTTACGCGGAATTCGGTCCGCAGCGCAAGGGGATCGGTACCTGGGGAACGCCCAACTGGGACGGTTACTATGATGTCGAGGATCTGGCTACAGCCTTGATCAAGATGGACAACGGCGCCACTCTGTCGCTGGAAGTGAGCTGGGCGGCACATGCGGCGGGGATGTCCGAAGAGCCGTTCATTCATCTGATGGGCACGGAGGCGGGCGGAGCCATGATCGGCGGCCGGGGATTGCTGGTCCATCATGCGTTCGACCAGATCGTAGAGACTGAGGTGGAGCCTCTCGGCGGGGAGGATGACAGAACCTTGCTGGGACGCCACTTTATTGAATGCATCCGGGAGAACAAAGAGCCGATTACATCAGCGCTCTCCGGCTATACGAATAATCGGATACTGAGCGCCATCTATGAATCCTCCCGTTCGGGCAATGAAGTGAAGCTCAACTGGGACTAGCGCATCCAGGCGCGAAACTCAGAACAAGCATTCCGTTTTCCTGCTGCCGGCAGGCGGAATGCTTGTTTTTGGCTGAAGAAGTACAAGCTGGGGCGTGGTTCTGGCCTGCTGCCTTATGCTATAATGGTAGGATGAACAAGATTTTGAACATAAGGACGGGATTTATAACATGATAAGTACAAGTGGAGTAACGCTTCGCTATGGCAAGCGCGCACTCTTTGAAGATGTGAATATTAAGTTTACCCCCGGCAACTGTTACGGACTGATTGGTGCCAACGGTGCGGGCAAGTCGACATTCCTCAAGATTCTCTCCGGTGAGATCGAGCCGACCAACGGCGAGGTGCATATTACACCGGGTGAGCGGATCGCAGTGCTGAAGCAGAACCACTATGAATACGATGAGTTCAAGGTTCTGGATACCGTTATTATGGGCTACAAGAAGCTGTACGAGGTAATGAAGGAGAAGGACGCCATCTACATGAAGGCCGATTTCACCGATGAGGACGGCATGCGTGCAGGCGAGCTGGAAGCCGAATTTGCCGAGATGAACGGATGGGAAGCCGAATCAGAGGCGGCAGCGATGCTGAATGGTCTGGGTATCCCGACTGAGATGCATGACCGGCAAATGAACGAGCTGGACGGCAATGAGAAGGTCCGTGTCCTGCTTGCTCAGGCGCTGTTCGGCAACCCGCAGATCCTGCTGCTCGATGAGCCTACCAACCATCTGGATATGCAGTCGATTGAATGGCTGGAGAACTTCCTGGCCGGTTACGAAGGCACAGTTATCGTGGTCTCCCATGACCGTCACTTCCTGAATACGGTATGTACCCATATCGCTGATATCGATTTTGGTAAAATCCAGATGTATGTGGGCAACTATGACTTCTGGTATGAATCCAGCCAGCTGGCGCTGCAGCTGATGCGCGACCAGAACAAGAAGAAGGAAGACAAGATCAAGGAGCTGCAGGCGTTCATTCAGCGCTTCAGCGCGAACAAGTCCAAGGCGAAGCAGGCGACCTCCCGTAAGAAGCTGCTTGATAAAATTTCGCTCGATGACATTCGTCCGTCCAACCGCAAGTATCCGTTCATTAACTTTAAGCCTGAGCGTGAGGCCGGCAAGCAGCTGCTGCTCGCAGAAGGTCTTACAAAGTCGATTGACGGTACCAAGCTGATTGACAATCTTACCCTGACGGTGAACAAGGGCGACAAAATTGCGCTCGTCGGTCCGGATTCGCTGCCGAAGACGCTCTTGTTCCAGATTCTCACGGGTGAAGTGGAGCCGGATGCCGGCACCTACCAGTGGGGCATTACAACGACTCAGGCATATTTCCCGAAGGACAACTCGGCTTACTTCGACGGCGTGGAGATGACCCTGGTGGATTGGCTGCGCCAGTATTCGAAGGATCAGGATGAATCCTTCATCCGCGGCTTCCTCGGCCGCATGCTGTTCTCGGGGGATGAGGCGCTCAAGAAGGCGAATGTCCTCTCCGGCGGCGAGAAGGTTCGCTGCATGCTGTCGAAGGCGATGCTCTCGGGCGCTAACGTCCTGCTGATGGATGAGCCGACGAACCACCTGGATCTGGAGTCGATCACGGCGCTTAATAACGGGCTGATTGATTTTGACGGCACGCTGATCTTCACCTCGCATGACCATCAGTTCGTGCAGACCATTGCGAACCGGATTGTTGAAATTACCCCGAATGGTGTTATCGACCGGATGATGACCTATGACGAATACCTGGAGAGCAGTGAGGTTAAGGAGCTCCGGGAGCGGGCTTACTCCGCATAGTCAGTCGTATGACGGTCTGTCGGCCCGGACGGATAAAGATAGCAGCGGGTAATAACCAATGAAATTTTGTCCTCAAGAGAAGGGGTAGTGAGCATGTCTTTGTTCGAGCGCATGAAGCAGGGCGCCTCCGAGGCAGCCCGCAAGGTAGAGCAGACCGTTGAGATCACCCGGCTGAAATCCCAGATTTCGAGCAGGGAGAAGGAGATGGATAAGCTGTATGCCCGTATTGGCCAATCGGTCTACAGGTCCTATATAGCAGGCGACGTCTCGACCTCCGAGGAAGAAGTAATGGACTACTGTGCCGAGCTTACCGAGCTCGAACAAGAAATTACGCAAATCCAGACGAAGATTAAGGATATTAAGCTGGAGAAGACCTGTTCCGGCTGCGAGACGGTTGTTTCAGCCGGTGTACGCTATTGTCCAGAGTGCGGGAAGAAATTCCCGGAGGAGGAGCAGCCGAAGGCGCCAGATACCACAGCGGCAGAAATCCGTGTCATATGCAACCGCTGCGGAGCGGAGAATGATATGGCTGCACGCTATTGCGTTGGCTGCGGAGATGAGCTGTCGGCTGGCGCAGCGACAGGCGAATATGTTAAGAACGACCCGGACGACACCGCTCAGCGTTAATCAGCTGTAGTCGTTTTCACAGTGGTCGAAATATGGGGGACAGCGCCAGGGGGATTTCCCTATGGATAAGCTGTCCTCTTTTTGGCTTGCTGCAGCGTGTGAAATATGCGGCTCCTGGGTATGCTTAATAGTTGTAGGGCGGCTTAAAAGCGCAAGGAGAGAAAGTTGAATAGGGGCAAACTAATTGCCCCGCTACATAATGCTGGGGCTGCGGCAACACTGTTTCTCTAGACCCACACAGGATTCGTCAGGTATGATACCGATATTGGAAAAAGCTTGGAACGGAGGCGGAGAAGCTGGATCAATATCAGAAGATTAAGGCAGGGGAACGGGGAGCATGGGTTAGTATTTCGGCCTACCTGGTTCTGTCGACAGTTAAGCTTGCGGCAGGCTACTGGTTTCTTTCGAGTGCACTCGTAGCGGACGGATTCAACAACCTCACAGATATCATCGCGTCTACGGCCGTCTTAATTGGCCTCCGCATCTCTCAGAAGCCGCCGGACCAGGATCATCCCTATGGCCACTTTAGGGCGGAGACGATCGCGGCTCTGGTAGCCTCCTTCATTATGGCAACAGTTGGTTTGCAGGTGTTGATAGGTGCTGTTCGTTCCCTGTTTGCTGAGGCAAAGGCAGTCCCGGATCTGAACTCGGCTTGGATTGCCCTCGCTGCTTCCGCATGTATGCTGGGTGTATACTGGTACAACCGGCGGCTTGCGAAGCGAATTGAGAATCAGGCTCTGATGGCGGCTGCGAAGGACAATCTGGCGGATGCTCTTGTGGGGGTAGGGGCTGCAATCGGGATTATTGGTTCTCAATTCGGCTTGCCATGGATGGACCCTGTAGCTGCGTTGGCGGTCGGTATCATTATCTGCAAGACAGCATGGGAGATATTCCACAGCTCCACTCATGCCTTAACTGACGGATTTGATGTCAATCAGTTGAATAATCTGCGGATGACAATTGAAGGGACGAAAGGGGTTCGTTCCATTAAGGATATCAAGGCAAGGGTTCATGGCAGTAATGTGCTGATTGATGTCATTGTACAGGTAGATCCCAGTTTGTCCTTAATTGAGAGTCATCGTATTAGCGACGAGATAGAGAGACGGATGGAAGGCGAACATAATATATTAAATGTCCACGTCCATGTTGAGCCGCATATCATGGAAGAGGCGGTCAGAAAACCGGACACGCACTAAAATGATGATGCCGGCTCTACAAGAAGTACTGTTTCATGGATTGGCAGCAAGTCCCTTCGATAAACATTGGAATCCTGAGCGGATTATGCCGATGATCTATCTAAGGGGCTTTTTTGTGTTAACACCTACGCTTGGTAAATGTATGGAAGGCCAGGCGAAACGGCTCGTTGGCAGGTGGTAAATTCAGCCAAGTCCTGGAACGAAATATAGTTAGAAGGACTTTAGCCCTATATTTAAGGAAGGTCAGGATTGTCTGCAAACTGCGAGCAAAGGAATATTTTTTCCCGGCGCTCCGCTTTTTTTGGCGGTTGGCTGTTTCAGATGTCCTTTGCGGGGGTTGATAACCAGCGCCAGACCTTTTGAAACAGACATGAAGTGGAGCAGCTGGTAATTAGGGCTCCCGTTGGATGCTCTATGGCAGCTGCGCAAATAGAATAAGAGCTATCAGACAAGCCGTCCAGATGAGGACAGCCTTCGGGGAAGGAAGTGAGGGATCGGGCTAATCCTGATTATACCGGCAGATTCCATCTGCGATTTGCGGATGAAGACAGTGGGAAATGACAGACACCAGGACGGGTAGCAAGGAAAGAACCTTACGAAGACAAATCGACAACTTGGAGGCTTTATTCATATGAAAAAAATGACATCGTTATTACTCTCGCTTGCTGTGGCAGCGGCATGCACGTTCCCGGCGCCTTCGCCGGCAAAAGCGGCACAAGCAACCCAGGCGGAAATCATAAACAGTGTAAGCTTTAGAGGGAAGCCGAGTGTGAACGGCGGTTTCATCCGCTACCTTAAGAAAGGCGAGAAGGTTGCCGTACTAGGCCAACCCAATGCTTACTGGTTTCAAGTGAAGGACGGACAAGGTGTCATTGGATATATATCGACTCAGAGCAAATACACGCAGGTAACGGGTACGGCCGTCAGCGAGACGGCTGCTTCACCAGCATCGGCAGGAGCGAACGCGGTAATCGTGAACTCGGTATCCTTCCGGACAAGCCCGTCGACAGGAGCCCAGCGTATCCGTTATCTGCAGAGCGGAGAGGCTGTTACGGTTGTAAGTCAACCAAACAGTTATTGGTATCAAGTGAAGGACAGCGACGGTGTGACTGGATATACGAGCACAAACAGCAGGTATATTCAAGTAACGGACGGGAATGCAGTACAAGCCCCGGCTTCAGCCCCACTATCTGCCCCGGAGTCGGCACCAGCGGTTGGAGGTTCTGTTGTTATCGAGAAAGTAGTGGCGGCAGGAATGGGTTATCTGGGCACGCCGTATGAGTATGGCTCAAGCCGCAGCACGACGGCAACGTTTGACTGTTCCGATCTGATACGCCAGATGTTCATTGACGGCGCAGGCCTCACGCTTCCGGCGGATTCCCGTAAGCAGGGCGACTATGTGAAGCAGCTTGGGATGGACAGCAAATCCTTAAGCCAGCTGAAGCGGGGGGACATCCTGTTCTTCATGAGCTATAAGGGCTCAAGTGCTTCCAGCTACAGCTCTGTGGATAAGGAGACGGCGAGGATTACGCATGCGGCTGTCTATCTGGGAGACGGACAAATCCTTCATACGTACTCGAAGACGTCAGGCGGGGTGCGGATCGACAGAATTGGCGGAAATCATTGGGAATATCGCTTCCTGTTTGGCGGCAGTGTAATCAAGTAGTTGTTAGCAAAAGGGGTGACTGGATTAGGCAGTCACCCCTTATTTTTGCTGTAATACCGTTACTCAAGAGCAGCACGCTAGCTGCTTACTCGCGGGGCGTGCGGCGTGCTGCGCCGCTTGCCAAGGCGGCTTGAATGACCCGCCGGCGAACCTCGCTGACAACCCGGCTGTTAAATACACTCGGTATGATATAGAACCGGTTCAGCTCTTCGGGATCAATGACGGCTGCAATTGCTTCAGCCGCAGCCAGCTTCATCGGCTCATTGATCTCTGAAGCGCGGCAATCCAAGGCTCCGCGGAAGATGCCTGGAAAGCAAAGCACGTTATTAATCTGATTGGGGTAATCGGAACGCCCTGTGGCGAATACGGCAACAAGATCCTCCGCATCCTCGGGCCGGATCTCCGGCTCGGGATTGGCCATGGCAAATACGATAGGCTCCTCCGCCATGGAGAGGATATGCTCACGTTTCAGCAACCCGCCGGCAGATACGCCAATGAATACATCCGCTTCTTTAACGGCATCGGCTAGACCGCCGCTGATTTTCCGCGGGTTTGTATGCTCTGCATACCAATTCCACATAGGATGAGCATACTTTTTTTCGGTGGTGAGAATGCCTTCCTTGTCCACGCCTACAATGTCGCGGGCGCCGCCGGCAAGCAGCATCTTGGTACATGCCGTTCCGGCAGCTCCAATACCGCAGACGACAATCCGGGCATCCTGCAGCTTACGGCCGGTGAGCTTGAGAGCGTTTAGAAGACCGGCATACAGGACGACCGCGGTGCCATGCTGGTCATCATGGAATACGGGGATGTCGAGCTCCTGGCGGAGCCGCTGTTCGATCTCGAAGCATCTTGGAGCCGCAATATCTTCCAGGTTAATGCCGCCGAAACCGGGTGCAACCGCTTTGACGGCTGCGATAATCGACTCAGTGTCCTGTGTGTCCAGGCATAGGGGGAAGGCGTCCACATCGGCAAATTGTTTGAACAGCATGGCCTTTCCTTCCATGACGGGCATGGCGGCATATGGGCCGATATTGCCAAGACCGAGTACAGCGCTGCCATCAGAGACAACCGCTACCGTATTCCGCTTGACGGTCAACGTGAATGCTTTAGCGGGATCCTCATGAATGGCCTGGCAAACCCGGGCTACCTCGGGTGTATACACCCGTGAGAGATCATCGCGGTTTTGAATCGGTGTCTTGGGCTGGACGCTGATTTTGCCGCCCAAGTGAAGCAGGAAGGTGCGGTCAGATACATTTACAAGCCGGATGCCTGGCATTGCGCCGAGTGCTTCCTTGATGGCGGGCAACGTCACTGTATCATTTACTTTTACCGTCAGGTCACGAACCGTCCGATCGCGTCCGGTTTCGATTACGTCAATTGCGACGAGATCACCGCCAGCCTGTTCAATGGCACCGGCAGCCTGCCCGAAAGCAGCTTGCTTTGTGTCAAGCTCGACTCGCAGGATGATTGTTTTACCGTCCAGTGCTTTAGCCATATAAACTATCGCCTCCAGTTCAGTATCTATATATGTTACCCGGGTCTGCGCGCTTCACACTCATAACTGTTTACGTTCCTTGGCTGCTTGTTATGCCTTTATAAAAGAAAAGCGCCGGTTACTGCATCATCTGCAGTATGGCGCGGGAGCATTGTTCCGGATTATATTGTTGGTTGCGCTTGGACATCAGGGTTCTGCGGAATTGCACGGTGGCATAAGGCTCCTGAATCAGCGTAAACCACTTGTCTATCGTCTGTCTGCTGTCAAGCATTTCGCCAAAGCCGTTGCGGATAAAGTATTCGCAATTCTCTTCCTCTTGACCGGGAATCGGCTCATAGAACAGCATAGGTATGCCTTTGCTGAGTCCCTCGGTACAGGTCATGCCGCCGGGTTTTGTAATAAGCAGGTCCGACACATCCATTAGCTTGCTGACCTCGCGAGTAAAGCCCAGAATCTTAATATTGGTATGCTGGAACAGTGGGTTGGATGCCATCTGCCCGCGGACCTTCTCATTGCTTCCAACGCAGAAGATCAGCTGTACCTTATCCCGGTAACGGGCCATGTATTCGAATAAGTCGTTATCCTGCAGCAGTCCCCAGCCTCCGCCCATAACAAGTACAGTCGGCATAGGCTTAAGATCGAATTGACGCTGAATTTCATTGCGGTCAAATGTTGTCCAGAACGTAGGATGAACGGGAATGCCTGTTACTTCGATCCGAGCGGGCGGGATACCGTGCGCCATCAGCTTGCGTTTAACAATGGGGGTCGAGACCAGGTATTTGGTCACTTCGGCATTGGTCCATGTGCCGTGTGCATCATAATCCGTAATTAGTGTATATAATGGCACATTCAGGCCAAGGCGCTTGAGCCGCCCGACGACAGCATTGGGCACGGGATGCGTACACACGATCAGGTCGGGCTTAAGCTGAGCGATGACCTGGGAGGTATGTGTGTAAAATATCCTGTGCAGCGCAAGCTGCGTGAAGCGGTTCAGCGAACGTTTATAGTTCGTCCGGTACATCATGCCGACCAGCTTGGGTTGTTTGCTGACGGTTTTGCGGTATGCTGATACGATCCAGGGACCCAGCACCGGGTTGAGAAATTTACCGAGCTCGATTACGCGGGTCTGAATATCAGGATTGAGCTGCTTGATGCCAACGGCCAGCGCATAAGCGGCTTGGGTATGTCCGGAACCGAACCCCTCAGAGAGCAGAAGCACTCTTTTTTTACGCATCGTCTCACCTACTTTTCCTAATACCATATTACGGGAGGAAATGCCGATTGACAAGGTGGTTCGCCCCTTCCGCAGCGCCTTGGCCGCTTAAGTTCTTCTAAAGAAATTGAAAAATGAGGTACAATAGATTTAAACTCCATAATTTATACGATTGGAAGGTGCAAAAAGATGAGCCAACCGGCAAAAGATTTTCCCGCGCCAGGACAGAACGTCAAGATGAATTACAAATCCGGTGTCTACATTGGAGAAGTCATGGAAATCAGCGGCCCGCGTGCTGTTGTTAAGGTGCTGGCCGTATTGAAGCATCCGGAGCAGGGGGACCTTCACAACCCGTATAACCCGGATGTACCGATGTTCCATGAGCGTCGTGCATTGAGCTACACGGAAAAAGCGCTTGCTCTCATTAATGATCTGCAGCCGTACAGCGGCCATATACCGGATTACCGCGAGTCGCTAATGCATGCGGTGGAATCAGAGCTTGCAGATTTGGAGAGACTAAGGCGCTGGGCGGATCGAAGCATCCAGCAGCTGGAAGCGCTGCGCAGTGAATATTAAGGAAGAGTAACCGCAGGCCTGGCCGCTTCTAAAAGCCGTGCCGGCCCGTCCACACACCGCTGTTTCATATCTGCTGATATATGCTTGTTACCATACATTCTACGTTTGTAACTATGAATTAATGAATGCTGTTTTTATCGGAGCCCGGTAGACTACCTGATAACCCAGCCCGTCAGCCAGAACGGCAAGCGGAACATAGGTTTTCTGTTCTTTTCCGGAGCGCTGCAGGAAAGGCGGCGAGTCGATGGTAACCGGCTTGCCGTCGACGAGCATGCTGTCCGAGCCGATCGTGAGCGCTACCTGCCGGCTGCCAAGCTTAATGATGGCTGTCTTGGATGAAGCGTTCCACGAGGTCTCCGCTCCCATAGCATCGGCTATGTCACGCAAAACCAGATAAGAGCGACCATTCTTAATTATGGGCTTGAACGGTGTTATGACCTCTTTACCGCTGACAACAACCGAAATAGGCTGATCAGCAGTCCTTGGCGAGGTTTGGCGTACCTCCCCCCACACCGCTTTTGCAAATGCATCGCCCATAGCGGTATACCCGCTTTGGGTAGGATGAATATCTTTCCCCTTGGAAGCTACTATAGTTGTATATTTCGTTTCATTATTAATGAAGGATTCCCCGACGTAAGCGGGTTTAACCCTATAGCCCTCCGTTGAAAAACGGCCGCTGACCTCATTCAGCTTAGCTCGGAACTTGGCTGATACACTTTGTACATAGAGGTAATCGGATTCCTGAATGCCAAGCAGCTTATTGTTTGGAAGCGGCGAATAGAGATCTGCGGCGACAATCTGCACCTTCGGATTAATAGATAGAATGCTGCTCAGGGCTGCAGAGAAGGAGAGGTCAAATTCTGACAGCATGCTGTCGATCCAGGCGTCCGTTTCTTCCCGTGTCGCGCCGGCCTTAATAAGGTCAATCATCGGGGAGAAGTCGTTGGAACCAATCGTCAGGACAGCCAGGTCGGCCAGCTGAAGCTGTTCCTTGATCTCGGCAGCACCCGCAGCGATTTTATCGGCACGGGGGTCAAAAAGGCCTGTCTGGACTTCTGCTCCCGACAGCGGCTTGCTCATTGCGGCAGCGGCCATAAGACGTTCCAGCCCGCCAGTCTTCAATCCAAGGATGCCGTAATTAGCGATTTCGGTGCGGTAGCCTTGGAACAGGGCTTGCTCATATACGCGCTCCACATAGCCGTATGGTATGGGGTTTGGCTGGTTTTCCATGCCGAATTCATAGCCTACCGTCAGTGAATCGCCAAGCGCCACGATACGGAAAGTCTGGTCCTCATGTGAAGCTGTTTGTGCTGCTGTATAGGGAACAGCCAGCAGCTTAAGGTTATGAGCATAGGCAGAAGTAGTTAGCGGAACCGTCAACAGCGACAGGCCGACAGCAAGCGCTGCCATACGCTTGACATACGGTTTGGCGGCAGGGGCAGCTGAGGATTTCCTGAATTTTCTATACATTGAATGCACGTCCTTTGGTATATTGATAGTATGTTCATGAAGAAAAGTGTATAAAAACAAGCGCCCAGTTAAGGATTCCTTATCACTACCATAAAAATATTAAATTGATATCGGTATAGGGTGATGTTAGAATAATATAATAATGAAAATGCGGAAACTGGCCGTTTTTGCTTGATTATGCCGGCAGAAGCCTGGTAAACGGCTGTAACAGGTTCCGAGGTATCTATGGGCGGGCTTTTGGATTGGACAATGAAATCCGTCTCTGCAATTTCCATTTTATGATAAAACAAGCCGGAATTGAAGCACGTTTTTTTTACCGGCGTATCCGCCGCTTGAACGGCTGCCGGATGTTGTCCAAAATTTTCTGATAGAAAGGTTGCACGAAATGAAAGAACATCGTTTGGGATTGCCGCCGAAGCAAGGCCTCTACGACCCGCAGTTCGAGAAAGACGCCTGCGGTATGGGCTTTGTGGCAAACATCAAGGGGAACAAGTCGCACACGATCATTCGTCAGGCGTTAACCGTTCTGGAGAACATGGAACACCGCGGCGGTCAGGGAAGTGAAGCGAATACGGGAGACGGTGCGGGTATTATGCTTCAGCTTCCGCATACGTTCTTCGTCCGTGAGCTGCAGAAGCAGGCTATCACCCTGCCCGCAGAGGGAGATTATGCCGTAGGCATGCTGTTCCTGCCGCAGGATGAAGCGATTCGCGCTGAGCAGGAGCGCCGCCTGGAAGAAATTATTCGTGAGGAAGGCCAGCAGTTCCTGGGCTGGAGAACCGTTCCAACGAATGACGAGAAGCTGGGCGAATCCGCCAAAGCGGTAAAGCCTTATGTCCGGCAGGTCTTTATCGGCCGTGGAGAAGGTGTAGAGGGCGAGCTGCCGTTCGAACGCAAGCTTTATGTTATCCGCAAGCGTGCGGAGCTGGCGATCCGTTATTCGGGTTCGGCAGGCGGGGAGTCATTCTATTTCCCAAGCCTCTCCAGCAAGAAGATTGTTTATAAGGGTATGCTCACGACCGAGCAGGTGCGTTCCTTCTATATTGATCTGAATGATGAAGCGATGGAGACGGCAATTGCGCTTGTACACTCCCGCTTCAGTACGAACACATTCCCTAGCTGGGAGCGGGCGCATCCGTACCGCTACCTGATTCACAACGGCGAGATCAACACGCTGCGCGGCAATGTGAATTGGATGCACGCGCGGCAGACTCTGTTCGAATCCGAACTGTTTGGCGAGGATATGAACAAGATTAAGCCGGTTATTAACCCGGATGGTTCGGATACGGCGATGTTTGATAACACGCTGGAATTCCTGTACCTGGCCGGCCGTTCGCTGCCTCATGTGGCAATGATGATGGTACCGGAGCCATGGTCCAACCATGAGAGCATGAGTGAAGAGCGGAAGGCATTTTATGAGTATCACAGTACACTCATGGAGCCGTGGGACGGCCCTGCCGCCATGGCATTCACGGACGGTACGCAGATTGGTGCCGTGCTTGACCGTAACGGACTGCGCCCGGCGCGATACTATGTTACGAAGGATGATGTTATCATTCTTGGCTCCGAAGCAGGCACGGTTGAAATCGCTCCGGAGAACATTCTGTACAAAGACCGTCTTCGTCCAGGCCGCATGCTTCTTGTCGATACCAAGGAAGGACGCATTATTGCCGACGAGGAGGTTAAGGCGCGTATTGCATCCGAGCAGCCATACAGAGAATGGCTGGATGAGCATCTGGTTGGTCTTGAAGAGCTGCCGGAAGCCGTTGAGCTGCCGGAACCCGACCATAAGACAGTACAGCGTCGCCAGCAGGCATTCGGATATACATTCGAAGATCTGCGCAAGGTGCTGGAACCGATGGCCGGTAGCGGTGTTGAGCCGATCGGCTCAATGGGTTATGATGCTCCGCTGGCTGTTCTGTCCGAGCGCCCTCAGCGTCTGTACAACTACTTCAAGCAGCTGTTTGCCCAGGTAACGAATCCGCCGATCGATGCTATTCGTGAGGAGATTATTACCGCTACGGGAACAACGATCGGACCTGAGCGGAACCTGCTCAATCCAGAGCCTGAGAGCTGCCGTCATATCCGGCTGGCTACGCCGATTCTCTCCAACGAGGAATTCGCGAAGCTGCGCCATATCCGCCGTCCTGGCTTCAAGGCGATTACAATCCCGATCTTCTTCCCCGCAGACGAGGGAGAAGCGGGACTGCGTGCAGCGCTTAAGACAATGTGTGAAGCGGCAGACCGTGTCATTGCGCACGGACACAATATTATCATTTTGTCCGACCGCGGAATCGATAAGGAGAATGCGGCTATACCGGCTCTGCTGGCCGTGTCGGCCCTGCATCACCATCTTATCCGCACAGGCATGCGGACGAAGGTCAGTCTGATGCTGGAATCGGGCGAGCCAAGAGAAGTGCATCATTTTGCTCTCCTGCTTGGTTATGGGGTAAGTGCTGTGAATCCGTATCTTGCCTTTGAATCGCTTGATGATATGATCCGTCAAGGCATGCTGCGCGGCATTTCACATGAGAAGGCCGTCAAGAATTACATCAAGGCAGCTACCAAGGGTGTCGTAAAGATTCTTTCGAAGATGGGGATTTCAACGATTCAGTCTTACCGTGGAGCGCAAATCTTTGAAGCCGTTGGTCTGAAAGAGGATGTCATCGACGAATTCTTCACCTGGACACCGTCCCGTATTGGCGGCATCGGGCTGGATGTTATCGCCGATGAAGCGCTCAAAGCTCACAAGCGCGGTTATGATGATAAGGAAGGCGTAGACCTCGAGCTTGATTCCGGCGGGGAATATCAGTGGCGCAAGGACGGGGAAGAGCATCTGTTCAACCCGCATACCATTCATACGCTGCAAATGTCCACCCGGGCTAATGACTACGCATTGTATAAAAAATATTCCCATCTTGTACAAGGTGAGGATCGCAAATATGCAACACTTCGCTCACTGCTTGGTTTTAAGAAGGGCAACCCAGTACCGCTGGAGGAAGTTGAACCGGTGGAGAGCATTGTAAAGCGGTTCAAGACCGGTGCTATGTCCTATGGTTCCATCAGCAAGGAAGCTCATGAGGCATTGGCCATTGCGATGAACCGCATCGGCGGCAAGTCTAATACGGGTGAAGGCGGGGAAGACCCGGACCGTTTCACTCCAGACGCCAATGGTGATTCCCGCCGCAGTGCGATCAAGCAGGTGGCTTCCGGACGATTTGGCGTAACAAGCAACTATCTTGTGAACGCCGATGAGATTCAGATTAAGATGGCCCAAGGCGCGAAGCCTGGTGAAGGCGGACAGCTGCCAGGTCGTAAAGTATATCCTTGGGTTGCTGAGGTCCGGGGTTCAACTCCTGGTGTCGGTTTGATCTCGCCGCCTCCGCATCACGATATCTATTCGATTGAAGATTTGGCGGAGCTTATTCATGACCTGAAAAATGCTAACCCGCGTGCCCGTATTAACGTTAAGCTTGTATCCGAGGTTGGCGTAGGCACAATTGCAGCTGGTGTAGCCAAAGGCCGTGCTGACGTAATTCTGATCAGTGGTTATGACGGCGGAACCGGCGCTTCGCCAATGGCATCCATGCGCCATGCGGGACTGCCTTGGGAGCTGGGTCTTGCCGAAACTCATCAGACCCTGATGCTGAATAATCTGCGTGACCGGGTTGTTGTTGAGTGTGACGGCAAGATGATGAACGGTCGTGACCTTGCCATCGCTGCGCTGCTGGGTGCAGAAGAATTTGGCTTCTCGACAGCACCTCTTGTAGTGCTTGGCTGTGTCATGATGCGGGTCTGCCAGCTGGACACTTGCCCAGTAGGCGTAGCTACACAGAATCCGGAGCTGCGTAAGAAGTTCATGGGCGATCCGGCATACGTGGTCAATTACATGCGTTTCGTGGCGGAGGAGCTTCGTGAAATTATGGCTGAGCTCGGCTTCCGTACTCTGAACGAAATGGTAGGCCGCTCCGATATGCTGGAGACTAAGGAAGCAATCGGTCACTATAAAGCGAAGGGTCTTGATCTCTCGCCTCTGCTTCATCAGCCGGAAGTGCCGGTTGAAGCTTCGCGCTATTGCGTTCAGGAGCAGAACCACGGCCTTGATGAGTCACTTGACGTACGCGAGCTCCTTCCAAGAGCCCAAGCGGCAATTGAATCTGGAGAAGCAGTACGTGCTACATTCCCGATCTGTAACACGAATCGTGTAGTGGGTACTATTCTTGGCAGTGAAGTAACACGTAAATACGGGCTGAAGGGACTGCCTGAAGATACGATTAACTTCCACTTTGTGGGCTCGGCGGGCCAGAGCTTTGGTGCGTTTGTGCCAAAAGGGATAACGCTGTCGCTTGAGGGCGACTCGAATGACTACGTCGGCAAAGGATTGTCCGGCGGTAAAATCGTCATTGCTCCTTCTCCGAAGGCTACATTCAAAGCCGAGGAGAATGTCATCATCGGCAACACTGCTTTCTACGGAGCGACAGGCGGAGAAGCCTATATCCGTGGGATTGCAGGTGAACGCTTTGCGGTTCGTAACAGCGGTGTGAAGGTCGTTGTAGAAGGCGTGGGGGACCACGGATGCGAATACATGACGGGCGGGCGAGTAGTCGTCCTGGGTACAACAGGACGCAACTTTGCAGCTGGCATGTCCGGCGGTATCGCCTATGTCTACGACCAGGCCGGTGACTTCGTGAACCGCTGCAACCTGGAGATGGTTGGACTGGAGCGTCTGGAGTCTGAGCAGGAGCTGGCGGAACTGAAGCAGATGATTATGAATCATGTCATGTACACGGATAGTGCTCCGGGACAATACATTCTCAATCATTGGGAAGAGGAAGTTCCGAAGTTCGTTAAGGTTATCCCGAAGGACTTCAAGCGGATGCTGGAGCAGATCGACAAGATGCATGCCTCTGGTCTTACCGGGGATGAGGCTCTCCTTGCTGCATTCGAAGCCAATATGCGTGAACTGGCGCGTGCTGGTGGTAACTAAATAAGATGCATATGAGTCTATAGAACTACTATGGTGCTCCCGCTTGCGGGGGCACCATTTTTTTGTTACGAATACCCAATTATAGAGCGTTGAAACATTAGAGTTTTTTTAAGGGTTTCGACAAAAAATTAGAGAAGAGGCTTACATGATACGACAGACAGTGATGATTGCATTCGGTATAATGGCAATGTTGTGATTTCCAACGGATTCCTTTTGAGTTAGAATTCTGTCTACAGATTCTTAAGTCTGAATATTTCCCGTATAGAGATGAGTATATGAACCCAATTCTCAATCATTATTCAATAATATGTTTAAGTATGTAGCATAGCGGGTAATTGGACAGGCTGGGGTAAATCGACAGATGCTGATAGCGTTTAAAGGTTCATTCACAATGAATTAGAACAGTAAAGGCTGGGAGTGTGGGTATGATTAACAACGGAGCTAATCGGCTGCAATCAATTGAGAGTGAACAGAAGACTCTGGACGTATATGAGGTATTGGAACAGCTTGGCATACCGAAGGCCAAATGGATTGAATTTTACATAAGCAGTGCACAGGAGGCAGCCTCGGGTGAGTGAAAGCTTAACCGTTAATAAGGAGCCGGAACGGACTGGCCGCATTAGGATGCGGGTTCGTAAAGGTTCCTTTTTTCTTTGTTTTACTGACAAATGATCCTACATCTATCCGGAAAAGGTGGAATTTTGGAGAAGACGGCTGGAGGTTTACGGGATAACACGTTGGATTGTGTCATATATAAGGAATCTTAATAAAAAAACGCTTGACATGTTACAGATTGTATCGTAAATTAAGAGTGCAAAATGATACAGAACGTATCCTAAATGAGGAACTAAAAATGTAGCAGAGGACGGTACAACCTAATGACTGGCTTATTAACTTTAGAGAAGTTGAGGGCACAGAGCCAACTGCGCATCAAGCTATCCGATATCGCGCAAGCCGTAATGTCGGTGGTTGAAGTGGCAGGCAGCCGGGTTCAATCAGGTGAAAGGCCGATATTAATCACGACTCTCGACGAACAAGGCCTGAGCATGCTGACATCGCTGCGATTTCCAGTACGTCAAGATTACAAGTTAGGTTTCCAAATTTCAATCAACGGACACAAATTATACCTGACTGGCGAATGTATATGGCAAAGGGAAGAAGGCAGCAGCCTGTACCGCTATGGGGTCCGGTTCGTACAAAGTGTGCAGGAACGTGAAGCATTATGGTGCCAACTGGCCGGCTATAGTCATCCGGTGCTTCCAGACCGCAATCAGATTCATGAGCTGTACAACAAGATGAGCAGTATAGAATCGGAATTGGAGCTGTCGGCATCCATGAACATGGTCAGCTGATGGGCTTTAACCAAAGTTCCAAGGAGTACGTGTGCCATGATTGATACACATTGTCACATTTTGCCCGGATTGGATGACGGTCCGGCAGGCTGGGAAGAGTCGATACGTATTGCAAGAATCGCCTTTTATGGAGGCATACAGACAATAGTAGCGACTCCGCATCACGGAAACCGGCATTACTGCAATGCGGCAGCCAATATTCAAGATTCTGTTAACCGTATGAATGAGAGGTTGAAACAGGCTGGCGTGCCGGTGCTGGTGCTGGCTGGGCAGGAATACCTGCTTGGTGAAGATTACCGTGAAGAGCATCTCGCCGGGCGGCTTCAGAGTCTGGGAGGAGCAACGCCTTACCTTCTGGTGGAACTGCCGTCTGAAGAGGTTCCAGCTTATTTTGGGCCTTTCGTTGAATATATGCAGCGCTACGGAATTACAGTCGTGATCGCACATCCGGAACGCAACCGGCAGTTTATGCGAAGGCCTGAACAGATGTATGGATGGATTGAAAGAGGTGTTCGTTTTCAGGCGACTGCTCATTCCATACTGGGACTGAATGGCAGAAAGGTTCAAGCGGCGGTCCAGGAAATGTGCCGTTACCGCTGGATACAGCTGATTGCTTCAGATGCTCATAATACCCGTACTAGGGGCTTTCAGCTTCGTGAGTCGCTTGTGCGAGTAAGGCTGGAGTATGGAGGGGAATTCGCGGATCTGTGCGAAGCAAACGCTGAGCATGTGATTGCAGGCCGTGAGTTGATTGTAGCCGATCCGGTGAAGCCGCATCGCAAACGGACGCTGCTTGGCCGGATATGGGGCGGCAGCAACTGAAGTAGAATCTGGATGATGAGAGAGGAGTTTGAAGATGAACTTGGATATGAAGGATTTATTGCGGATCATTCGCAAGCGGGCATGGATTATCGGGCTGTTGATTGTAATTGCAGGGAGTGCGGTTGGATTTTATTCCTACCAATATATAGAGCCGGTATATGAAGCTTCCTCCAAGGTGATTGTTAACAAAACCCGGATCGTTGAGGGGGTTGAGGATGTAACTTTCCAAGACCTTAATGCCCAGGTACAGATGATCGGGACCTATAAGGAAGTGGTCAGAACACCATGGCTGCTGGATGATGTCGTACAGAAGCATCCGGAGCTTCAGACTACTTCGTCTGAGCTGGCAAGCAAGCTGGAAGTAAGCTCACCGGCTGGCACACAGGTCATGACCTTCAAGATCTCGGACACGGATTACAGCAGAGCGGCTAATATGGTCAATGCGGTAACGAGTGAATTTGTGGCCAAGATGCCGGAGGTTATGATCGATAACCTGACCGTGCTGAACCGGGCGAATCCCGAAGCGACACCGGATCCGGTTAGCCCCAACCCGGAGCTAAACATTGTGATCGCGGTCGTACTGGCACTTATAGCTGGCGTAGCCATTGTACTGATTGTTGAATACTTCGATGATTCAATCCAGTCAGAAGAAGTAGTTCGTGATTATCTGGATCTGCCGACATTGGCAGTAATTAACCATATCAAGGCATCGGACCTGAAAGGGACGAACCGTTATCCGACCAACAAGACGCAGAAAGCAGGGGAGGCAAACTATGCTGCGGCAAAATCTTAAACAGGCGATGGTTACGGAGATTAACCCATTCTCACCGGTTTCTGAATCGTTCAGAGCACTTCGCACGCATCTCCAGTTCATTGATCAGGACGAGCCCCTCCGGGTTATTACAGCGGCTTCCGCTGCCAGCGGGGAAGGCAAGACAACAACCTTGGTTAATCTGGCGATAGCTTATGCACAAGAAGGCAGAAGGGTCGTCCTTATAGACGGCGATCTCCGCCGGCCAAATCTGCATCATGTATTTGCAGAGAGCAACCATATCGGTCTCTCCAACTGTTTGCGTGACAAGCTGGAAGCAACTGAGGTAATGAGGTCAACTGCAATCGGAGGATTGTTCTTGATACCGTCAGGTCCGATTCCTCATAACCCGGCAGAGCTGCTCGCAAGCGGCCATATGAGAGAGGTTGTCGAACAGCTTAAAGGTAAAGCGGATGTCGTGCTGATCGATGGGCCGCCTGTATTGGCCGTTACCGACTCCAAGCTGATCGCATCCTATTGTGATGGTGTAGTGCTTGTTGTTCACACCTCCAAGTCCAAGCGTGAGCTGGTTAAGAAGGCGAAGGAGCAGCTTGAAGCGGTCAAAGCACGGGTGCTTGGCGTTGTTCTTAACGGACAGAAGCATCAGGCGAATAAATCGGTGTATCAATACGAACGGGCTGCCAAGTAGCAGCCGGTCACTTTTACAGGATATAAGGGAACATCAGCGCTTATAACCGGGATTATTGTCTCGTGCAGGTGCTAAGGTAATGCCTACCAGACCTTTATCATTGTAGGCACTCGGCCGTGCTGTGGGCGATAATCGCCTTAGACGTTAATCGTCAAGGGTGCGGTGATGAGGAGGGGTTAGATGCCCCGATGCATGGCGGAGCCAGCGGATACGCTCGCTTCGCCATGCGCCTTTTTTTATCAGCAAAATGATACAATCTGTATACATGAGGCTCGATAGAAACTTAAGGTATGGGGTTAAAGCTTAACCTTGTACCTTGACTTTCTATTGAATGGGAGAAGTGTGTAATGAGAACTCCGCTCGCGGGAAATGCAGCCGGCCGCTTGAAGATGGGCTCCTTCGGCAAGCAGCTGGCCGTACTGATGTCCGGTACGGCACTGGCACAGGTCATCACGATACTGTCTGCACCAGTGCTCAGTCGTCTGTTTACGCCGGAGAATTTCGGTGTGTTTACCTTCTATAGCTCGATTATCAGCGTGCTCTCCATAGTGGCGGGGGGCAAATACGAAATTGCTGTTGTGCTTCCCGAGAAGGACGAGGATGCAGTGAACGTAATGGGGTTATCCATTATGCTCGCATTCATCACATCACTGCTGTCCGCGCTCTTGCTGGGCGGAGCGATGTGGGTGAATGCGCCAATTACCGCGCAGATGGATACGTGGTGGCTGCTGTGGATTCCGGCAAGCATTCTTGCCATCGGAATCTATCAGAGCTGCAACTACTGGAGCACCCGTCAGAAAACGTTCCGCAGACAGTCTGTTTCACAGGTTGTCCGCTCGGTTGGCGTTTCGGGCACTCAGCTGTCGACAGGGTTTGCCGGGTTAGGCGGGGCCGGATTAATCTTAGGCCAGCTGCTCGGACAATGGGTAGCGACGATGACCCTGTTTGTGCAGACCTGGCGTGAAGACGGGAAGGCCATTCGCGATAAGCTCAGCATGAAGAAAATGCTGGCGTCAATCAAGACGTATAAGCAGTTTCCTCTCTTTAATATGCCGCAGGCGTTCATCAATGCGATGTCTCAGCAGATGGCGCCTTTTTTGCTTGCTGCTTACTATGGATCTGCTGCGGTTGGTTTGTACGGCTTGTCGCTGCGGCTGCTGCAGATGCCGATTAATGTGATCAGCCAGTCGATCCGTCAGGTGTACCTGAAGCGAGCATCAGATGTGTTTAACCGTAAAGGCAAACAGTTTCCCCTCTATGTGAAGACAATCTTGTCACTGGGTGCTGTTGGCATCCTGCCGGTATGTATCCTGGTAGTCTGGGGACCAGAGCTATTCGCTGTCATATTGGGCGAGCAGTGGCGTGAGGCCGGTGAATTTGCCAGATGGATGATCTTGTGGCTGTACCTGGTTTATCTGAATCCGCCGGCATCGGTGACTGCACAGGTGCTTAACCTCCAGCAGCTGGTTCTGGTATTTGAAGTCTTTCTGTTCGCTGCGCGCTTCCTGGCGCTATGGCTCGGTTTTGTTTACGGCACAGCGCTGACAAGCATTGTATATTACAGTCTGACAGGCGTTTTGTTCCAAATGACTCTCATTGCGGGGATGGGCTGGTTCGCCTACCGCCATGATAAACAAATCAAGCAACAGCTGAAAGAGGTCGATGGGAAATGATAGGGCTCAAAAAACAGATGGTGAAGATGAAGCTGAGCAGCCATCAGCATGTGATGGATAAATTTCACCAGCTTAAAAAAGTGGAACAGCTTGACGCTGCAGCGATGAAGGCAACACAGGATGCACAGCTGACGAAGCTGCTGGAGCATGCTTATGCGCATACGGGCTATTACCGTAAGCTGTTTGAAAAGCATGGTGTGATGGCAGGCGGCAAGATCAGGCTGGACCGGTTTGATCGTCTGCCTTTCCTGACAAAGGAAATTATGCGTGACGAGTTTGAAGGGCTGAAGTCAGATGACCTCGCAAGCCGCAGCTGGTATGAGAATACATCGGGGGGCTCGACAGGCTTCCAGGCCAAGTTCCTGCAGGATAATGTATATAAGGATTGGGCACAGGCGAATAAGGTGCTGTTTGACGAGTGGAGCGGCAGGGGGATCGGGGACAAGCAGATTCGTCTCTGGGGCTCCGTCCGGGATCTGCTGGTCGGTAAGGAAACCTGGCGCACACAGGCGGGCCGCTGGCTGCGCAATGAAATCTGGTTGAATGCCTACAACATGACAGCCGACCGGATTAGCGAATATGTGAATACAATTAACCGGTTCAAGCCGGTTCATATTCTGTCTTACGTAGAGAGTATATACGAGCTGTCCCGGTATATCCGCCAGAAGGGAATCAGAGTCCATTCGCCGCGCGGTATCATGACGACAGCAGGCGTGCTTACGCCGGAGATGCGGGAAATGATTGAAAGCACATTTAATACCCGCGTATTTAACCGGTACGGCTCCCGGGAGGTTGGTGATATTGCCTGTGAGTGCGATAAGCATGAAGGGCTGCATATCAGTGAATACACGCACTATGTCGAGATCGTCCGTGATGACGGCTCGCTGGCTGAACCCGGCGAGATCGGTCATATAGCCGTTACTCAGCTTACCAATTATGCCATGCCGCTAATTCGTTACCGCATCGGGGACATGGGGGCCATGTCGGAGCACCGCTGTTCATGCGGCCGTCCGCAGCGGATGCTGCGCGAGGTGACTGGCCGTGAGAGCGATACGTTCTATACACCGGGCGGCGGCAAAGTGCATGGCACCTATTTTACGCAAATCTTCTATCCTGAGCAGTGGATCAAGCAGTATCAGGTTGTTCAGGAGCAGATTGATGAGATTGAGGTCAAGATTGTCTGCGAGGAAGGCGCAGTTGCGCTGAACAGCCGTAAGGACCGCTTGGATGCTGTCAAGAGCAGCATTAAGCGGGCGATGGGAGATACCTGCCGGATTACGTTCACATTTACGGATCACATTCCGGCAACGGCGTCAGGCAAATACCGGTATACGATTTCGAAGGTGGATCCGTCCAAGCTGGCGGAAACAGGGGAAGACAGCCGTGAGCCGGTTGGAATCGGATAATAGAAGCAAGGAGACCGCTATCTTATGAAGAAAATCGTATTCATCACGCCTTCACTGCGCGGCGGCGGCGCTGAACGTGTCGTCGTCCATCTTCTGCGGCATATGAACCGTGACAATATCAAGCTGGGGCTCATTGCGCTTAAGCTTGAGGGTCCTTATGTCAGCCATCTGCCGGATGATGCGGAAATTGTCGATCTGGGGACGCGCCGGGTGAGGCACAGCATCGGCAAGCTGATTAAGGAGCTGAACCGGATGCAGCCGGATGTGGTCGTATCCACGCTAGGACATTTGAACGTTGCGCTGCTTGCGCTGCGGCCGTTTCTGAAGAATAAGCCCAAGATCGTGCTGCGTGAAGCCAACGCACCGAGCTTTGCCATGCGCAAGGGTAAGGGCGGCGTGAAGCTGTACCGGACCCTGTACCGGATGTTCTACCCGAAGGCGGACCGCGTGATCGCCCTCTCAAGAGGGATGGCGGATGACCTGCTTTCCTTCTCAAGGATGCCAAAGGATAAGATATCGATTATCCACAACCCGGTGGTAACAGAGGAGATTAAACGGCAGGCAGACGAGCCGCTGGATCATCCATGGCTGCGCGAGAAGGGAGCCGGACGTGAGCTTCCGGTATGCATCAGTGTCGGCAGACTGGTGGAGCAGAAGAATTATGATATGCTTCTCCGTTCGTTCGCCAAGGCTGTAAGGCAGACACCGGCCAGGCTGATAATCCTGGGTGAAGGCCCCAAGCGGGAACACCTGACCGCGCTGATCAAGGAGCTTGGCCTTGAAGACAAGGTTGAGCTGGCAGGCTTTACGGGTAATCCGTATGCTTACATGGCCCGCGCAGATTTGTTCGTCATGAGCTCCAGCTTTGAAGGCATGCCGAATGTGCTGCTCGAAGCGCTTGCCGTCGGGCTTCCGGCAGTGGCCACTGACTGCATCGGCGTGCCGGACGTGCTGGATGACGGTCGGTACGGCACGATGATTCCTGTAGGGGCAGAGGATGCGTTAGCCGAAGCGATTGTGAACGCTCTACAGCAACAGACGGCGGATATCGGTGACCGACAGCGTGAGCGGGCCAAGCAGTTCCATATTGAGAAGATAGCAGGTGAATACCGACAGCTGTTAACCAGCGTGTGAGGTGAATGTACACATGGGAATATACGCAATACCGGTTGCGCTGCTGCTGGGCGGTTTGATTATACTGGTCGAGCTGAAGCGGAAGAAGCAGCGTGGACCGGTTGACTTTTTGACGTTAGTGAATGCCATCTACTTTATGAGCTTTGCTGCAAGTCCAATTTTTCTGATGACCTACGATGTAGAAACGATGAGCAAGTGGACATGGCTGACGAAGGAGCCCCGCGATTCGGCGGTTTACTTCTACGCGGCACTGATCGCACTGCTCGCTTACATTGGCGTCCTGCTGGGATATGGATGGGCGCAGAAGCTGCCGATTAAGAACCGGGTTCATATACCGTTTGGACGTCCGGCGCTGAGCTACGCCATTTCAGAGAAACAGCTGCTGGTATGCGGGCTCATTATCGGAGCCATTGGCACGCTGAGCTTTGGTGTCTACACGATGGCGATCGGCGGACCGTCCAAGCTGTTTGAGCTGGCGATTGTTCTGCGCGGCGGCGGTAATATTTTTGATTCAAAATGGATGTTCCTGAAAAATGTAAGTCCGTTCATGCTGGTCGCCTCCTACTTCTTCTATGCTTTGATGAAGCAGAGCAAGAGGCCGGATATCAAGCGGCTGGCAGCCATATTATTTGCGATCATGTTCGCCTTGTCGCTGGCCCTTCTGTTCCATAAGGCTGGACGGATGGGGCTGCTGTCTTACCTGATTACCTTCCCGATCGCCAATATGCTGTTTACCGGGAAAATTAAGCTGCGGACGATTGTGTTCGGCGGCTTGTTCTTTGTTTTCATTACTCTGTTCGGCAAACAGATATTTAACTACTTTATGTATCCGGAAGGGCTGACGCAGCGGATGGGCACGGTATCGGAGGATACCGGCGGCGTGCTCGCGATGATTTTGGCGGAATTCGCGTTTCCATTCGCTACACTCGTCAACGTCATGACCAGCTATCCGGTGGCTGAGCCATTCCGCTGGTTCCAGGATGTGGCGGTAGGCTGGATGTATATTATACCAGACAGGCTGCTCGGTCTCGGTGGTATCGAGCTGCCGGCGACTGTGTCCCAAATCAATACGGAGCAGTTCGGCGCAAGCGGAACGGTGCCGGTTGATTTGGTGTCATTCGGCTACCTCAGCATGGGTCTTGCAGGAGTTGTCATTGCGGCACTCGTATTTGGCATTATGCTGGCCTTCATGGACCGCCTGTTCAAGGATACATCCCGGATGGCATGCATTATTTTCCGGGTGGCCTGGATGAATTTCTTCGCTTTCCGCGTGATGTATTCCGATCCGGAAATGTTCTTTGCAGCTTCCTTCTCGCTGGCAGCCGGAACGGTCATGCTGCTGGGAAGCGCTTGGCACACAAATAAGAAGCAAGTGAAGGAGTACGATTGGACCCATGAACGACAAGGTGAAAGTGCTGAGCTTGATCACAGGGCTGCAGACCGGCGGCGCCGAAATGATGCTGTTCCAAACGGTGACTCACTTAAACCGCGAACGGTATGAGTCCGTCGTCGTATCGCTGGAGTCGAACGGCAAGCTGACCGGCCGGCTTCGTGAACAAGGCATCAAGGTATATGAACTCGGCTTCAAGAAGAAAAATCCGCTTCACTGGCTGCGGCTCTTCCGTGTGCTGGCGCTGCTGCTGAAGGAGAAGCCGCAGATTGTGCATGCGTATATGTTCCATGCGGATATTATAGCCCGGGTTATGGGCAAGCTTGCCGGCATTCCAGTTATTATCTCATCCATTCGCAATGAGAATATCGGCGGCCGGATGAGAGAGCGGATGCTAGGCATGACAAAGCGTTTTGCCGATTGCGTGACGGCTGTCTGCCGCTCGGCCGGCGAACGCCAGGTCAGGCAGGGGGCAGTCGGTGCAGACCAGCTGACCGTTATTTACAACGGAGTGGACATGAGCCGTTTCGAGACTCATGCGCATGAAGATCCGGCAGCAATCCGCCGTGAGCTGGGCGTGCCGGAGCATCATTTCGTCTATATGACGGTGGGCAGGATGGCACAGCAAAAGAATCATCTTCAGCTGATAGACAGCTTCGCTGAAGTACAGAAGCGGCATCCGGATACAACGCTGCTGATCATCGGCGACGGCCCGCTTCGCGGAGAAATCATGGCGAAGATTAAGGAAAAAGGGCTGGAGGGCCATGTCCGTTGTCCGGGTCTTCGGACGGATGTGCCAAGGCTGCTTCGGGGCGCCGATGCTTTCGTTCTAGGCTCGCTCTGGGAGGGCTTCCCGAACGTAGTCATTGAAGCGATGGCATCCGAGCTGCCGGTTGTGGCTACCCGAACCGGTGGAGTGGCTGAGGTAGTTGAAGAGCCGGGCAGCGGCTTTATAGTAGAACCGGGTGTAACGGATGAGATGACCAAAGCGCTCTCCGCTCTGATCGCTATGGACAAGCCGGCAAGGGAAAAGATGGGCCGGTATGCGAAGAACATTGTGACCACACGATTTACTTTAGAACGTACGCTCGAACAGACAGATGAGCTTTACCGGTCCCTGCTGCAGCGCAAAGGTGTCGTGCCTCTATATGAGCGGACGCCCGCAGGATAAGCCGGATGCTCTGCTGTCACGGAGGCAGTTTCTGAAGAAGGCTACAGCAGCCGGACTTAGTGTTGTGCCGCTTGCGCTGGGCGGGCACAGCCTGTGGGCAGAGCTGCTCCGAACGGCTTCTGCCGAAGCAGTTGACGGAACCGAAACATGGAAACCGGCTGAGTCCTCAGAACATGCCAATCCGGAAGCTCCTTCACCCGGCTGGTTGAATGTCAAGGATTTTGGGGCAAGAGGGGACGGCAGTACGGATGACCTAGAGGCGATAGCCAGAGCGGCAGGAAAGGCTGCTGAAGTCTCAGGAGGGGTCGTGTATTTTCCGCCAGGAGAATATGTGATTACGGATACGCTGATGATCACCCGGCCTATGAAGCTGGCGGGTGCTGGCAAGGATGCATCGGTCATCAGGCTGACAAAGGAGAACGTTGATGCTGTTAAGGTTCAGGGAACCAAGGATGTGACGATCTCGCATCTGCAGGTCAGGGACATTATTAACAGGGGCCAGGGTGAGAACACCGGTATTCATTTGTACGCCAGTCACAACTGTGTGGTCGAGCATGTTAGAGTATACAATAGCGATGACTCGGGTATCCGGGTAGGCTACGGCAAGTTCGAGGTATCCCGTAGCTGCCGTATTCTGAACTGTCAGATTGAGAAGACGAATGGCGGTTCAGGAATCGAGGTCATGCGTGCAGCGGATACGCTGGTGCATGGGTGTACAATCCGCGACAGCCTGCAGCACGGCGTAAGGCTATGCGGGTCCAGCGGCTCTATTGTGACGTCTAACCGGATATCGGGCAGCGGAAGTTCTGATATATCTATCCAGGGCTTTGGCAGCAAGGGGGTTATCCTGCATCCGGTAGAGGACTTTCTGGTTGAGGATAACACCTGTGAAGGCACAGGAGAGAACGATGGCGTGTCGATGTTCAATTATGCGCTCACCGGTCTTCTGCAGCATAACAGCTTCAGCGGACACCGTAACGGGATGAGGCTTTACGATCCTGACGGCTACGGAAGCCGGGATGTACGAATCACCGGGAATACCTGGAGAGGACAGCAACGGGGGATCCTAATTGAAGGCAAGCATAACCGGCTTACATTCCGGTATAACCGGTATGCAAGCTTTGCGCGTCCGGAGAACGGAGGTCCGGCTTATGCCTTTGATATACAAGGCACAGGCGCCGAGACCGATATTACCATTGAAGAAAATTGGGTGACAGACAAAGTTGAGTCGCCTGCAGAGCTGGTTGCCATCCGGCTTCGCCATTGCGGCAGCGGTACCCGCATCCAGTTCAGACGCAATCAGCTGGAATATTGGCCAGCGGGCGCAACAGGCACGTATTGGATGAATGATAATACAGGCCTGCTGATTCGCGACCATGGAGGCAGAGATACAAACGTCATCGGCAGCTGATGCCGCTGCGCGTTGTGAATAATAATACAGAACCCGATAAGGGGCATGGAGGGATTCCACGATGAAGGTATTGATCACAGGAGCGGCAGGCTTTGTCGGTTTTCATACGGCGGTACGCCTGCTTGAAGCGGGACACGAAGTAGTAGGTGCCGATAATTTTAATGACTATTATGATGTAAGGCTGAAGGAAGACCGGGTAGCTCAGCTGCTGGACTATGACCGGTTTGAACTGGCGAGAATGCATCTGGAGGATCTGACAGCTGTTCAGGACCTGTTTGCACGTCACACGTTCGACCGTGTCATCCATTTGGCTGCACAAGCAGGCGTACGTTACAGTCTGAAGAATCCGCATGCTTATATCGCTTCCAATGTGGCAGGCTTTACGAACATTCTTGAAGCATGCCGTTATCAGAAGACGCCGCATCTGATCTATGCTTCTTCCAGCTCGGTCTATGGTGCCAACGCCAAAATGCCGTTCGCTGAAGCCGATCCGGTCAACCATCCGGTCAGCTTGTACGCGGCTACGAAGAAGGCCAATGAACTGTTTGCGCATACCTACAGCCATCTATACGGTCTGCCAACAACCGGGTTGCGATTCTTCACCGTATACGGTCCTTGGGGTCGTCCTGATATGGCGTATTTCTCCTTTACGAAGAAAATTATGGCCGGCGAGAAAATCCAGGTGTTCAACCATGGACAAATGCGCCGTGACTTTACGTATATTGACGATATTGTAGAAGGCATCGTCCGCCTGATGGATCATGTTCCGCAGGGTGAACCAAGCTTTGACCGGTTGAACCCGGACCCGGCGACAAGCTATGCGCCTTACCGTGTGTACAACATCGGCAACAATGAGCCGGTTGAGCTGATGCATTTCATCCGCACGCTGGAGAGCGCGCTCGGCAAGAAGGCGGACATCGAACTGCTGCCGATGCAGGATGGTGACGTTGTAGAAACATTTGCTGATATCAGTGCGCTGCAGCAGGCTGTCGGCTTTAAGCCGTATACATCTATTGAAGAAGGCCTGTCGCGCTTTGTAGCCTGGTATACCAAGTATTATGCAGACCAGCCCGCGGGGGTGTAACGGGACATGAAGGTTGCTCATCTCTGTACGAGTGCGCTAAGTCATAAGATATTAGTCGATAAGCTGGCGCTGTTGCGTAAGAAGGGATACGACATTCATCTCGTTTCGTCTGAGGAAGGCTATGATCCGAATCTCGTGGACAAATACGGGTTTGAGCTCCGTTTTGTTCACATGAACCGGCCGATCAAGCCGTTGGATGACCTGCGCTCGATCTTCAGAGTGGCCAAGGTTCTGAAGCAGGAGCAGTACGATATTGTTCATACGCATACCGCAAAGGCCGGGGTAGTCGGACGGATAGCGGCGCGGCTCGCAAGAGTCCCCGTCGTGATCCATACGACCCACGGTCTTCCGTTTTATGAAGGGCAAAGCCGGCTTAAGAACCGGCTTTTTTGTTTGCTTGAAAAGGTTGGCGCTGCCTTCGGACATGCCATAGCCTCCCAGAATCGTGAGGATATTGCCAAAATTCGCGAATATGCTCCGCGTGCGACTGTCTATTACGAAGGCAACGGCGTTGATCTGGAAGCCCTCGACGCCAAGCGTGCCGCCATTACGCCTGATATGCTAAGCGAGCTTCGGCGGCAGTGGTCGATCCGGCCCGATCAGAAGGTTATGCTGATGGGTGCCCGCTTTGAGCCGGTGAAGGATCACTTCTTCCTGCTGGAAGGGCTGAAGCGGCTGAAGCAGCTTGGACAGACGGATTATGTCTGCGTGCTTGCCGGCAAGGGTGAGCTTGAGGATGAGGTGCGAAGCCGGATCAAGGAATACGGTCTGGAAGCTCAGGTCCGATTAATTGGGCATACCCGAGAAATTTACTCATGGATTGAGCTGGCTGACGTCATTGTTCTGTCTTCGGAGAAGGAAGGCATCCCTCGCATCGTGATGGAGGCCATGACCTACAGCAAGCCTGTTGTGGCGAGCGATGTCATTGGCACGCGTGAGACGGTAATCAATGAGCGCAACGGTCTTCTTGTTCCTTATAAGGATGCGGATGCACTCGCCGGAGCGCTTAACAAAGTGCTGAGCGACGGTGAATACGCGCATCGGCTCGGCCTGGAAGGCCGCCGCATGGTGGAGCAGGAATTTACCGAGGAGCTGGTTGTCGAGCGCATTCACGCTTACTACGGCGAGTTGATTGAGAAGCTGGGATTAACGGAGAAAGCCAAGCACCTGCAGTCCGTAGCGGTAGATACCGGCTACGCCGAGCGCTCGAATTCCGCTTAGCTTAGCCTGCCTGAATACGTACAATGTTTTACCCATAATCAGAATATGAAGGAGTGAAGTCGAACCATGAGTATGAATCCCCAGCAACGTATGTCAATGGAGATGGAACTGAACCGCACTGAGAACCAGTTCTTATCTTACCGGAGAGTGAAGCGTATGCTGGATGTCGTCAGCAGTGCCTTTATCCTGGTCTTTATCTCGCCGCTGCTGCTATTGGTCTATCTGGCCATAGCCATTACAGACGGCCGTCCGGCTGTATTCAAGCAGGTTCGCACCGGGGTAAACGGCGTACCGTTTACGATTTATAAGTTCCGTTCGATGAGACTTGCCCACAAGCAGGTGCCCGCGCCTAACCAGGCCAAGGCCAACTATGACGAGTGGACAGACGGAGTGCCGGATGATTTTGTATTCAAATCCGGTTTTAACCCGAATGTAACCAAGCTAGGTGCATTCCTGCGCAAGACCAGCCTGGATGAGCTGCTGCAATTCTACAATGTGCTCAAGGGTGATATGAGCATTATCGGCCCACGTCCTGAAGTGCCGCAGATTACAGATAAATACAACGCTCACCAGCGTCAGCGTCTGCTTGTCAAGCCGGGCATTACCGGCTGGGCGCAGGTTAACGGCCGTTCGGATATTCCGCATGGCGATAAGATCCGATACGACCTGGAATATGTGCAAAATTGCTCGCTCTTGCTTGATGTGAAGATCTTTCTGAAGACGATCCAGATGGTACTGCTGAACAAAGGTTCATATTGAGGAGGTAATCATTCATGAAAGTTAAAAAAGCGATTATACCAGCCGCGGGTCTTGGTACAAGGTTCCTGCCTGCAACGAAGGCGCAGCCAAAAGAAATGCTGCCGATTGTCGATAAGCCGACCATTCAATACATTATTGAAGAAGCTGTCGCCTCCGGTATTGAAGATATTATCATTGTCAGCGGACGAGGCAAGCGTGCGATTGAGGACCATTTTGACAAATCGTTCGAGCTCGAAGAGACCCTTGCCAAGAAGAATAAGCAGAAGGAACTGGACGAGCTGGCTGCCATTAATGATCTGGCACAGATTCATTACATCCGTCAGGGCGAGCCGAAGGGTCTAGGACATGCGATCTGGTGTGCGCGCAAGTTTATCGGCCATGAGCCGTTCGCGGTACTGCTTGGCGATGACATTGTGCAGTCCGAAGTACCTTGCCTGAAGCAGCTGATCAATGTTTTTGATATGTACCAATCCTCCGTTGTCGGCGTGCAGGAAGTGCCGGATGAGGATGTATCCAAATATGGCGTAATTGACCCGCATGGCCTCGAAATCGCTCCGGATTTGGTGCGTGTTGCCAACTTTATCGAGAAGCCGAAGAAGGAGCAGGCGCCATCCAATTATGCGATTATGGGCCGCTATGTGCTGCGTCCGGAAATTTTCGATATTCTCGGCAGCCTGGAGCCGACCTCAGGCGGCGAGATTCAGCTGACAGACGGCATCCAGCGTCTGAACGCATTGCAGACTGTTCTGGCGTATAACTTCACGGGTGTTCGTTATGATGTCGGTGACAAGTTTGGCTTCATCAAGGCAACGGTTGACTTTGCATTGCAGCGTGAAGACTTGCGCGATGATGTGATGGCGTATCTGCAGGAAATTTACCAAAATCAGCTTGTAACTCACGGGGGGTAATCGATATGAAAAAAGTTGCAGTAATCGGAACGGGCTATGTCGGTTTGGTATCGGGCACATGCTTTGCCGAAATCGGACATCAGGTTATCTGCTGTGATATTGACCGCCGCAAGATTGACCTGCTGAAATCGGGTATTATTCCTATCTATGAACCGGGCCTTGAGGAACTTGTCTCCTCGAATACCGAACTCGGACGCTTGTCCTTCACGGATGAGATCGGGGCGGCTATTCAGGCCTCCGACATTGTGTTCATCGCAGTCGGCACGCCGATGTCCGCTACAGGCGAAGCCGACCTGACGTATGTTAAGGCCGTAGCCAAGACGATCGGTGAGAACCTGAATGATTATAAAGTTGTCGTTACCAAGAGTACGGTACCGGTAGGGACGGGCCGGCTCGTTGCGCAAACCGTTGCGGATAACCGTCCGGACAGCTCGATTGAATTCGATGTTGTATCCAATCCGGAGTTCCTGCGTGAAGGAACAGCGATAGCCGACTGCATGAAGATGGAGCGTGCGGTTATCGGCGCAACCAGCGATAAGGCTGCGCAAATCATTGCCGAGCTGCATGAGCCGTTCAACACAACGATCTTTATCACTGACCTGGAAAGTGCGGAGATGATTAAGTACGCGGCCAATGCTTTCCTCGCGACTAAGATCTCGTTCATTAACGAAATCGCCAACCTGTGTGAGCGCGTAGGAGCTGATGTTACGGAAGTTGCTGCAGGCGTTGGCCTTGACAGCCGGATTGGCTCGAAGTTCCTGCAGGCAGGCATCGGTTACGGTGGCTCTTGCTTCCCTAAAGATACGGAGGCGCTCAAGCATATTGCAACACAGAACAACTACGAGTTTAAAATTATTGAGTCGGTTATCGAAATTAACCATCGTCAGCGCCTCATCATGCTGGATAAGCTGAAGGAAGCGCTCGGCAGTGTTCAAGGCAAGCACATTGCCGTTCTTGGTCTCGCATTCAAGCCGAATACAGATGACATGCGTTATGCACCTTCCCTTGACCTCATCCCTGCTCTTCTGAAGATGGGCGCAACGGTTACAGCATACGATCCGGTAGCTATTCCTGAGGCAAGCAAGCAGCTGCCGGCAGAAACGGAGTATGGCGCAAACGTATATGACACCCTGCGCGGCGCGGACGCTTGTATGATTCTGACGGAATGGAACGAAATCAAGGAGATGGATCTCTCCCGCGCGCGTGAGCTTCTCCGCGCCCCAATCGTCGTCGACGGCCGGAACTGCTTCTCGCTGCAGGAAATGGAAGAGCTTGGTCTTGCCTATTACAGTGTTGGCAGACCTGTAGTCCGTACACCGGAGCACGCAGTCGTATAACCAGGCACTCATTAATCCACGCAGATAAAGGAGTCGGAGCAGGATGCAGAAAATATTAGTCACAGGGGGAGCCGGATTCATCGGCTCCCATATTGTGGATCGCTGTATTGAAAAAGGCCACCGTACGATCATTGTCGACAATTTATCGACAGGCAAGCGGGAGAATGTGAACCCGGAAGCGATATTTTACGAGGCGGACATTCGTTCCAACGACATGTTCAGCATCATGGAAAAAGAGCGGCCGGATGTTGTGATTCACCATGCCGCCCAGATTGACGTTCAGCAGTCTATCGTCAATCCGTTCGAGGATGCGGGTATAAACATCTCCGGCACCGTTAACCTGCTGAAGGCTTCGGTTACAGCTGGCGTGAGGAAGTTTATCTACGCCTCATCGGCTGCGGTTTATGGTCCGCCGGAGAGTTTGCCGGTGACGGAGGATCACCGGAAGATGCCGATTTCATTCTATGGTGTGTCCAAATATGTGCCCGAGTATTATATCCGCACCTTCGCTTCGCTTCATAATATTGCGTTCACGATTTTGCGGTATGCCAATGTATACGGAGTCAGGCAGGATCCGAAGGGTGAAGGCGGCGTAATCTCGATCTTCCTTGACCGGATGCTGCAGAATAAGCCGCTTCGGGTATTTGGAGACGGTTCGCAGACACGGGATTTTATCTACGTCGGAGATATAGCGGAGGCCAACGTGCAGGCGATTGACCGCGGGGACGGTCAAATTGTAAATATCAGCACGGCTACCTCCGTCAGCTTGAACGGCCTGATTACCGCTTTCGAGGGTGTCATGGGAAGGAAGCAGGAGGTTATCTATGAGGAGGCCCGCCAAGGCGATATCCTTCACAGCTGTCTTGATAACAGTCTAGCTAAGGAACAGCTTGCCTGGGAGCCGAAGGTCAACCTCGAAGAAGGACTTAGGCGAATTTATGATTATTACGCGCCCCTCTATTCGGCCAGCCGTATAGAAGAGGCCAAACAGCTCGAACGGGAAGCGAGGGAGGCGGCGCTGGCTGCAACCTGATGCTGTCCGGTACGGTATACCACAGCATAAAGCGGGGATGCTTCGAATATCGAAGCATCCCCGCTTTTTTGGCGTGTCAAGCACAACCCTCCCATGCAACAGACCGCTGCCCGCGTGGGGGCCTACTCAGCAGGTAAAGTTATTGATTGCCGCGTCCGTGCATCAACCGCTCCGCACGGACAAAGGCAATAAACCGGCGTGCTTCGTCGGCCGACAGCTTGCGACCATCTATCGCAAGGGCAAACTTCTCCAATATTTCCTCATCTGATAATTCCAATGCATCCGAAAACTGTCTGACCTCCGGGTCTAATGTCCTATGCGGCAGCTCAGTACGTCCAACCAGATAATCGATGGATACTTTAAACAGGTCAGCAAACTTTGTCAGTGTCTCTGTGTCCGGCTCCCGCCGGTTTTTCTCATAGTGCGAGAGAGCGGCGCGGGATATTCCAAGCGAGGAGGAAGTCTGTTCCTGTGTCCACCCCCGCTGTTCCCTCAACTTTGCAATACGGCTGCCTATGTTCATTGTAATCCCCCTATATATATAACCCGTCAAATGCACGCTTGGAAACAAAAGTCGATCGAAAGCTGTATTCGCCGGACTACCTAAAATTACCGTTACATTTTGTATCTTATGATATTCAATCTTGCCTGTCTATACTACTTCTATACCTATCTTAAAATTTTTTTAAAGTTTTGGTAGAACGATGGAAAAAATAGAGTCATTTTTCGCGTAAAACCCGCATAGAATGGCGGATAAGGGCACAAGGGACATGCCAAAATGCCGAAAAACAGGGCTGAGGATTTTCCGCGGCAACGGTAGTATAATGGAGGCAGCATATAAGGGTACGGAGGGAATTGTCGTGAGAATTGCTATTATTGGAGTCGGTTATGTAGGCCTGGTCACAGGAGTATGCTTTGCTGAGCTGGGCCACCGTGTAGTCTGCATTGATCGCGACGAAAATAAAATTAAACTGTTATCGGCCGGAAGACCCGCGATTCACGAACCAGATCTGGAGGAATATATGCTTCGGCTGATGGGAGAAGAGCGTCTCCGCTTCTCGGCTTCAGTGGACGAAACGGCACAGGCTGATGTGGTGGTCGTAGCCGTGGGAACTCCGCAGCGCATAGATGGAGCTAGTGATCTGACGGATTTAGAGTCAGCAGTGCGTAGGCTTGCTCCGTTCTTGCGCGAGGATACCATTGTCATGATCAAAAGCACCGTTCCGGTCGGGACGAATGAACGTGTAAGGGATTGGATTAGGGAGGAAACCGGGCGGCATGCGGATACGGTATCGGTTCCGGAGTTCATGAGGGAAGGCTCGGCGCTGCAGGACAGCTTCCATCCTGATCGTATTGTGATCGGATCCGACAGCCCCAGGGCTGCTGCTATAGCAGGGGGGCTGCACGCTCCTCTGACTGCTAATATTCTGCATACCGACCTGCGGACGGCCGAGATGATCAAGTATGCTTCGAATGCTTTTCTGGCGACGAAAATTTCCTTTATTAATGAAATGGCTAATCTTTGCGATAAGGTGGGCGCGGATGTTGAGGTTGTGGCGGCAGGGATGGGGATGGATCCCAGGATCGGCAGCGCCTTTCTTAAGGCGGGTATTGGTTACGGGGGCTCCTGCTTCCCCAAGGATACTCACGCGCTGCTGCAGATTGCCGGTCATGTGGACTATGATTTCAAGCTGCTTAAGGCTGTTATTGAGGTGAATCAGACACAGCGCAGATGGGTGCTGGATGCTCTGAATGAACAGCTCGGGACGATCGAGGGCTTAACAATTGCTGTATGGGGAGCTTCCTTTAAGCCGGGAACAGATGACGTTCGTTCTGCTCCTTCGCTTGATATCGTGCCTGAGCTGGTTTCGCGCGGCGCTGCAGTACGGATGTGCGATCCGGCCGGGGAATCTAACTTTCGGCGGGCATATGAGCATCCACAGGTAACCTGGTACAACGAAGCACTAGCCGCTGCTGAGGGTGCTCATGCCGTCTGCCTGCTGACAGAATGGCCTGTCTTTAGAGAGGTGGATTTGAGCTTGCTTCGCTCCGTTATGGCTGCACCTGTTCTGATAGATGGACGTAACGCCTATCAGGGTGAAGCGGTCATGCAGGCAGGGCTTTATTACACGGCGGTAGGGCGCCCGGTACTCCGCCAGATGGCCCCGTGCTCCTTGGACTAAATGGAGCTATGGTAGATCATTGTCGGATAAAGTCTGGCGAGGGGAATTTTTAAAATTTTGTTGAGAAAAATGACGAATCGTGTTTTAAGGGGATAGGGCTTGGGTAATGAGAAATATCCTACATATGAGTTTATCAGCTTATCATAATGACAAAATAGAACAATGTAAGCGTCTTATCCTTGACACAAATCGAGAAATGTCATAAATTAAAAGTGTGCTTAGATACATTCTGTAACATAAATAAACATAAATGATACAAAAGGTATACACACTTTACTATTAAGGGAGTGAATTACTAATGCACGGATCAAATCAGTTCTACTGTGTCTGCTGTAACAGTCTGGAGGAAATGAGCGAGGCGGATGTGCTGTTCAAGACAGGTTACTTCCGTGTTATTCATCCGCTCGGCTGCTGTGAAAGCTGCACGCAGTCAGCGGTGAACAGCGGAACGGACGACGACCTGCTCTGCGCTGAGCTTACGGCATCTGAATCAGGCAGAGACGTTTATGAACCCAGCCAGAAGCTCAGGGATGAACGGTTTGACTCGCTGCTGGCCCGGTTGGTGTCTGCGTAGCCGCATTCAAATACCGGATGGGTCCCATGGGTATGTGAAGGAGACAAGCAAATAATCGTTTAGAATAAGACAAACAGCCCGGGGGAGTTATAGATCCCAGCCGGGCTTTTGGTTATTCCAGCATAACAGCCGGCCAATCTCAAGGTTTGTTAAAGAACCTTCCAATGTTTTCCTAGCTCCTATATAATAGCAGGAGTATAGAGGGAGGGGAAACAATGCGTGAACAGATACCTGCATCCGCGGCAGTTGCTAAAGAGCCTGTCGTACGACTGCTGAATGTTACGAAACGGATTGGCGGCAAGACAATTATCGACAAGCTGACGCTGGATATCCCAACCGGTGAGGTATTCGGCTTTCTGGGACCTAACGGATCGGGTAAAACAACGACGATCCGGATGATGGTAGGTCTCATGGGCATGACTGACGGGGAAATCAAGATTAGAGGATACAACATCAAGACGGAATATGAGAAGGCTATCCGCCAGGTGGGGGCGATTGTCGAAAACCCCGAAATGTACAAGTATTTGACGGGTTATCAAAACCTGCTGCATTATGCCAGAATGATACCGGGCATCACCAAGCAGCGGATCGATGAAGTCGTCGCCCTGGTAGGGCTTAAGGAGCGCATTAATGATAAGGTGAAGACATACTCGCTTGGTATGCGGCAGCGTCTTGGCGTCGCTCAGGCAGTTATGCATAAGCCTTCCTTGTTGATTCTGGATGAACCTACCAATGGTCTCGATCCCGCGGGTATCCGGGAGCTCCGCGACTATCTGCGCCAGCTGGCAAGAACAGAAGGTATCACCGTGTTTGTCTCCAGTCACTTGCTGTCCGAGATGGAGCTGATGTGTGACCGTGTGGCAATCATTCAAAGCGGAAAGCTGCTGGATGTCCGGGCTCTGAACGGAGCTGCAGAGACTGGTCTGACCGGCACGGTTGTCCATTTCGAAGTGGACCGCCCGGAGGAGGCGGTGAAGCTGCTTGAAGCAGAAGGTGTACCGGTGACCCTTGCTGGCGCCTTGCTGTCCATGAACATGGACCGGGAAGCGGCAGCCGGCGTTAACGCACGTCTGGTTGGCGCAGGCTTTAAGGTGTACGGCTTCCGCTCGGTAGCCAAATCGCTTGAAGATCAGTTTCTTGAAGTGACCGGAGGTGAGGGGATTGTTTGATTTCATGCAGCTAGTCGCCAATGAGAATATGAAGACTTACCGCAGAATCCGCACCTGGATTATGCTCGGGATATTACTTGTGCTTGCAGCGGGCACGACCATTGTCTTCTATAGTATCACCGATGAAATTCCGAACATGTGGATGGTCACGGAGCTGGAGGCAACCTTCTTGTCTTCGCTAATTACCATCTTCGTCGTTATAGTGGCAGCCGAGAGTGTGGCAAGTGAATTCTCGACAGGTACGATAAAGCTGCTGCTTATTCGCCCGTGGAGCCGTTCCAAGATCCTGCTCTCCAAGTACATATCGCTGATGCTGCTGGCTGTATTTTTTACGGCTGTCGTGTTCGTGTTTACCGTTCTGATGAATATGATCGTCTTTGGATATTCCAGCGAGTTGGAGCTGGCCGTTGGCTCGGCGGATAATATGGCACCGCTGCCGTATATGCTGATGTTCTATCTGTATAACTTCATCAGCCTGGTCGTGGTGGCTACACTGGCGTTCATGATTTCTTCTGTCTTCCGGTCGTCGGGACTGGCGATCGGTCTGTCGATCTTCCTGACGGTTGGCGGGGGAAACATCCTCGTGGCCGTTCTGGGTATGTTCCAAGCGGATTTGGTGGATTATATCCTGTTTACGCATCTCGACATTACGGGTCACCTTTCAGCTGGTGAAACCGAGTATACGCTCGGTTTCTCATTGGGCGTGCTAGCGGTCTATTATGCCATCTTCATGGTGCTTGCCTGGTACGTGTTCAAAAAGCGTGACGTGGCGGCGTAATTGAAGGCAGGTATTGCTGCCGCATAGCTAATCGGCAACTCATAGTGAAGCAGCCCCACAGACTATCGATAGCGATGGCTGTGGGGCTGCTCTTGTTTATTTTTACTTCATGGCCTTAAAGGCGCGGTCGGCCGCTTCCAGCGTAAAGGCGATATCTTCCTCGGTATGAGCGACGGTGAGGAACCAGGCTTCATATTTGGAAGGCGCCAGGCAGACCCCTTGGTCCAGCATGTACCGGAAGAATGCTGCGAACTGCTCGCTGTCCGTATCCTGGGCTTCGTCATAATTCGTGACCGGGTGGCTGCAGAAATGTGTCGAGAACGAGCCTCTGATCCGGTTCACGGTCAGAGGGATGCCATGCCGCCCGGCAGACTGCTCCAGCCCTTCGGTGAGCTTTGCCGCCAGCGTGTCCATCTGTTCATAAACGCCCGGCTGTTCCAGCACTTCGAGGCAGGCAATGCCGGCAGCTACGGAAGCAGGATTTCCGGCCATGGTACCGGCCTGGTATGCGGGTCCAAGCGGCGCAACCTGCTCCATAATGGCCTTGCGTCCGCCGTAGGCCCCGATCGGCAGTCCGCCGCCGATGATTTTGCCAAGCGCGGTGAGATCTGGCTCAATGGCAGCTTGATCCGAAAACGCGTGGAACGTTTGGGCGGAGCCATAATGGAACCGGAAAGCGCTGATGACCTCGTCATAGATGACAAGCGCGCCAGCATCGCGGGTCATCCGGCACAAGCCTTCGAGAAAGCCAGGCTTCGGCATCACCATGCCGAAGTTGCCGACAATCGGCTCTACCATGACAGCAGCGACATCCTCGCCGTATCGCTCTAGAGCAAGCTTCAGTCCATCCAGATCATTGAAGGGAACGGTGATGACTTCCTGCGCGATGCTGACGGGAATCCCTGCGCTGTCCGGGATACCAAGAGTAGATGGTCCGGAACCGGCAGCGACCAGCACAAGATCGGAATGGCCGTGGTAACAGCCGGCAAATTTAATGATTTTATTGCGGCCGGTATAAGCCCTTGCCACACGGATAGTGGTCATGACTGCTTCCGTACCTGAATTTACGAACCGTACCTTATCAAGAGAGGGGATAGCTGTTTTCAGTTTGCGCGCAAGCTCGATTTCCAGCTCCGTTGGTGTACCGTACAGGGTGCCGTTCGATGCTGCCCGGGTTAATGCTGCTGTAATATGGGGGTGCGCATGTCCGGCAATTATAGGTCCATACGCCGCTAGATAGTCGACATAACGGTTGCCGTCAACATCCCAGAAGTAGGCGCCTTCAGCACGCTTCATGAATACGGGTGCACCGCCGCCGACAGCCTTGAAGGAACGGGAAGGGCTGTTAACGCCGCCTACTATATGCTGAAGTGCTTCCTGATATAGTGCTTCCGACCGGGTGCGAGGGCGAGATTGTATTGTCATATATAAATACCTGCCTTTCATAAGGGAAGACGATCCGTTAGCGCGGATCACCTTCCAGTTAAGGTTTAGTCCTATTATAGGCCAAAAAGAAGAAGAGGGCGATTACGGTGCCAGACCGTAAACCCTCTTCGTTATGCGGGTGAACAATAATCGGCTTTTTGTTAGTAAGACTCGTCAGCCGGCGGTGCCGCCCGCGGTTCGGGTCTCGTCTCCGCTGGACTCGATGCCGCTTGCGCCGGAGCCTTGCGTCGATGTTTCCTTGACAGACTCCGGAATAGACGTGTCTTCATTCAGAACCTCTTGAACGTAAGCCTTAAGCGCCTCTGTGTCGCGGATGCCGAGCACACTGCCCACACCCTGAATCCGTTCGTCAGCCAGCAGATCCATTGGAGGGAGCTGGGCTGAGCCGGCCATATGGAGGCCGAGGCCCAGCTGGCCGAGCTTCAGCATGTCGTTCACTTCAAGATTCGTCTCAATGAAAGGCTGTACGCTGTCCAGAATTTCCTTCATGCGGACGAGATTCCAGGTGGACTGCATCTTCGTGGCAACGGCATTCAGGAAGTTCCGCTGACGCTCTGTCCGTGTAAAGTCGGACATGGCATCATGGCGGAAGCGGACATATTGAAGCGCTTTGTCCCCGTCCAGGTGCTGGTAGCCCTTCTTCAGATTAATATCGTAGCGGTTCTTGTCGGCATTATCGGTGTAGACCATGTCCTTCTCTACCTCATAGTCCACTCCGCCAATGGCGTCAACAAGAGCCTTAAATCCTTCAAAGTCTGCATAGATATAATATTGGATGTCGAGCCCGAGCAGGTCCCCGACCGTCTGCATAGCCAGCGGCGGTCCGCCGAGTGTAATGGCCGTATTAATTCGGTTGCTGCTGTGACCGGGAATTTCAACATAGGTGTCCCGAAGCAGAGACAGCAGGTGGGCTTTTTTGGTAATCGGATCTATGGAAGCTACCATCATGGAGTCAGAGCGAGCTACCTGGCCTTTTTCCAGTCCTCTGGCATCGCCGCCTAGCAGCAGAATGTTTACCCGTTCCGTGCCCGTCCATTCCGGCGGTTTCTCAATGGAGACATCAATGACATCCTTGAACCGGGACTCCGTATCTGATTTCTTGAAATTATCCAACGCGTTGTAGATGCCGATCCCTTGGTAGGCTGCATAAGCCCCAATTATAATAGCGACTCCTAATATACTGTATAAAGCCCACTTCCACGGCCTTTTCTTCTTTTCGGCCCGCACTTTCATCCGGCTTAGACCATCCTCTCTTTTTGTGCTTCCAATGCTTCAGGATAAAATGTATGATTACATATCATAAAATTATAATTTGTCAGGCGCTGTCTTACAAGTGGTATACTAAATGTCGGAACAAACCAGCCATTTCCCGGGAAATGTCGAGCAGGAGAGGAGAACAAGAGACCATGCCGGCAATTGACGTTAAAGATTTAAGGAAAGAGTTTCGAGTACAGAAGAACAGGGAAGGCTTGACAGGTGCGTTCAAGGACTTGTTCAAGCGTGAATACACGGAGGTTGCTGCCGTAAAGGATATCAGCTTCACGATCCCCGAAGGCGAGATTTGCGGTTATATCGGTGAGAACGGAGCGGGCAAATCAACCACGATCAAGATGCTGACCGGTATACTTGTGCCTACTTCGGGACAGCTGAAGGTGAACGGTTATGTCCCTTATCAGGAACGGGAGAAATTCGTCCGAGAGATCGGTGTCGTCTTCGGGCAGCGCAGCCAGCTTTGGTGGGATATCGGCGTTATCGAATCCTTCCAGCTGCTTCGCAAAGTCTACAGGGTGCCGGAGGATCAGTACCGCAAAAGGCTGAATGAGCTTGTTGAGCGCCTTCAGCTGGGTGACCTGCTTACCCGCCCGGTGCGCAAGCTAAGCCTAGGCCAGCGGATGCGTTGCGAGCTGGTTGCTTCGCTGCTGCATAACCCGTCCATTCTCTTCCTGGATGAGCCTACAATCGGTCTTGACATTGTCGTGAAGACGGAGATCCGCGATTTTCTCAAGATGCTCAACCGAGAGCACGGCACGACAATTCTGCTGACCACGCATGACCTGCAGGATATCGAGGCGCTCTGCTCCAGGGTCATCATGCTGGATGACGGTCGGATTATTTATGACGGCGGATTGGAGGAGCTCAAGGAAAAATGGAGCAAGGGCAGGGAGATTCGCTTCCAGTTCACGAGCCGTCCCAAGCTTGAAGAGCTTGTGCCGCTGACGAGGGATTTTCCAGATGTCCAGTGGACCTCAGAAGACGAACTCACGGCCAGTATGTGGCTGCCTCATCATATCAATGTGTCGGATGCCCTGTCACGGGTGGTTGGTGCGAAGGAAATTCGCGACATTAAGATTATCGAGACCAATACCGATGAAATTGTGCGGGAAATCTACAAGTCCGGCTCCGCAGAAGCGCGGAAGCATGGCCAGGCAAGCGGTGAAAACGGCGGCAGTCCGGCTGGGCAAAAGGAGACGGTCCCGAATGCTTAGCGCGTATATGGACCTGATCCGCATCCGCTTCCTCATGATGCTGGCTTACAGGGTTAATTATTACAGCGGTATTGTTATTTATGCGATTAATATCGGCGCGTATTACTTTTTCTGGAATGCCATCTATATGGACGAAGAAGTAATCCGGGGGTTTACGCTGGCCCAGATGACGACCTATGTGGCGGTCTCCTGGATGGCTCGTGCCTTCTATTTCAACAACCTGGACAGGGAGATTTCAAATGAGATCAGGGATGGCAGTGTCGCCATTCAATTCATCCGTCCCTATGTTTATTTGGTCGTGAAGATGATGCAGGGCTTTGGAGAAGGCCTGTTTCGGCTGCTGCTGTTCATGGTTCCGGGGCTGGTCGTCGTCAGTCTCATCTTCCCGATCGAGTTTCCGTCAGAGCCAAGGACCTGGCTTTTGTATGCGCTGATGCTGCTGCTGAGCTTTCTGATCAATTCGCAGATCAACATACTGACGGGCTTATGTGCGTTCTTCATTGAGAATATCGAGGGCATGATGCGAATGAAGCGCGTGCTGGTCGATTTGTTCTCAGGAGTTGTCATTCCAATCGCACTGTTTCCAGGCTGGCTTGCCGCCATCGTGCAGTGGCTGCCGTTTCAGGCAATTGCTTATCTGCCGAGCTCCGTCTTTACCGGGCGGACAACGGGAGATGCGGCTCTTCAGGCATTGATGGTTCAGGGGATCTGGTTTGTGGTGCTCATCATCCCGATCTGGCTGTTGTGGCGCGCGGCACGCCACCGCCTGTTCGTGCAAGGGGGTTAAGACGATGTTCTTTCATGCGATGCTGTTCTGGGAATATCTCAAAAATTATGCAAAGACACGGCTGACCTACCGCGCGGACTTCTGGATTGAGGTGCTCTCGGATCTTGCGTTCCAGGCGATGAACCTGATTGTAATCCTGATTGCCTTCCAGCATACGCCGACACTCGGCGGGTGGACGGAGTCGGAGGTAGTGTTCGTATACGGCTTCTTCATGGTGCCCTTCGGCATCTTCAGCTGCTTCTTCAATCTCTGGAACTTCAGCGACCGTTATATTGTAAAAGGCGAGATGGACCGCATTCTGACGCGGCCGGCTTATAACCTGGTACAGATCATGCTCGAAAATATGGACCCGCCATCGCTGTTCGGCTCGCTTGTCGGGCTGGTGATCATGGCCATCACATCGGCCCAAATGGGCATGACATACGGCTTCCTGGACATTCTGGTCCTGATCCTGCTCGTCGCAGGAGCGGTGCTGATCTATTTTGGCATCTATACGGCACTGACGGCGATTGCCTTCTATTCGGATTCGCCAACAGGCATTCTGCCGCTGATGTACAATATTCAGAACTACGGCCGTTACCCGGTCAATATTTACAACAAGGTTATGCGTTTTATCTTAACCTGGCTGATCCCGTTTGCCTTTGTGGGCGTCTACCCGGCCGCTTTTTTTCTGGAACGGAGCCAGACGGATGATATCCGGATGGCGTTCCTTACTCCTGTGGTAGGACTGGTGTTCGCGGCGATTGGCCTTGCTGTATGGAACTTTGGCGTGAAGCGTTACAGAGGTGCAGGCTCCTAAGGGCTGGCTGTGCCTGGCAGGCGGAACCGGTCAAGGCCGGGTCCGCCTTTTCCATTTTTGGTCTATACTAAATTCTGTACTACATATCCAAGGAGGAATTGCATCATGAGCACCATCATCGGCGCGCCAGCGCCCGACTTTACACTGCCTGCTCCAGGCGGCAAGCAGGTTACGTTATCTGAGCTGAGGGGGAACCATGTCCTCCTGTATTTCTATCCCAAGGATATGACGCCGGGCTGCACGACCCAGGCTTGCGATCTGCGTGACAGGCATCCGGAGGTCAGGGGACTGAACACGGTTGTGCTGGGCGTCAGCCCCGATCCCGTGAAGCGTCACGAAACCTTTGCGGCTAAGCATGAGCTGCCCTTCACGCTGCTGTCTGATGAGAACCACGAGGTCTCCGAGCTGTACGGCGTCTGGAAGCTGAAGCAGATGTACGGGAAGCAGTTCATGGGCATTGAGCGTTCCACCTTCCTGATTGACCAGAGCGGCATACTGGTCCGGGAGTGGCGGAAGGTTAAGGTAGCCGGGCATGCGGATGAGGTAGTGAAGGCAATCCGGGAGCTGGAAGCCTAAGAAGCGCGCAACCTTCGTTCTTGACTGGCAGAAAAGCCGTTCGATATAATATGCCTTATGAATTAAGGGAGGCCGTGGAATGGACAAGCCAAATGAAATCATCGTCGTTCTCGATTTCGGGGGACAGTATAACCAGTTAATCGCACGCCGGATTCGTGACCTGGGCGTATACAGCGAGCTTCTGCCGTATAACACGCCGGTTGAGAAGATACGGGAGCTTCAGCCGAAGGGGATTGTATTCTCCGGCGGTCCTGCAAGCGTGTATGAAGAGAATTCACCCCTGATTGATCCGGGCGTGTACGAGCTTGGCGTGCCGATCTTCGGCATTTGCTACGGCATGCAGCTGATGGCCCATCAGCTGTCCGGCAAGGTGCAGCGCGCGGGCAAGCGCGAGTACGGCAAGGCCGAGGTTGATTTCGTCGAAGACAGCCAGCTTGTGCTTGGACTGGAGAAGCGCCAGACGGTCTGGATGAGCCACAGCGATCTGGTTGTGGAGCCGCCGGCAGGCTTCCGCATTGACGCCAGCACCAATCATGCGCCGATAGCCGCGATGAGCAATCCGGACAAGAAGTTCTTCGCGGTTCAGTTCCACCCCGAAGTGCGTCACTCCGTCTTCGGCAACGACATGATCCACAACTTCTTGTACTCGATCTGCGAATGTGAGGGCAATTGGTCGATGACGACGTTCATCGATGACGCGATTCGTGAGATCCGTGAGCAGGTAGGCGACAAGAAGGTATTGTGCGCGCTGTCCGGAGGTGTCGATTCCTCCGTTGTGGCGATCCTGATCCACAAGGCGATCGGCGATCAGCTGACGTGCATGTTTATTGACCACGGCCTTCTCCGGAAGGGCGAAGCAGAGAGTGTTATGGAGACCTTCGTCGGCAAGTTCGACATGAAGGTTGTGAAGATCGATGCGCATGACCGGTTCCTTGGCAAGCTGAAGGGTGTTGATGACCCCGAGCAGAAGCGCAAAATTATCGGCAACGAGTTCATTTATCTCTTCCAGGAAGAGTCCGAGAAGCTCGGCGAGTTTGAATTCCTGGCACAGGGCACGCTGTACACCGACATTGTGGAGAGCGGCACAGCTACAGCTCAGACGATTAAGTCTCATCACAATGTAGGCGGCCTGCCTGAGGACATCAAATTCAAGCTGGTTGAACCGCTTAAGGCGCTGTTCAAGGATGAAGTCCGCAAGGTCGGCGAGGAGTGCGGACTGCCGGCAGCAATCGTATGGCGCCAGCCGTTCCCAGGTCCGGGACTTGCGATTCGCGTGCTGGGTGAAGTAACCGACGAGAAGCTGGAAATCGTCCGGGAATCGGATGCCATCCTTCGTGAGGAGATCGCGGCAGCCGGGCTGGAACGCGAGATCTGGCAGTATTTCACGGCGCTGCCGAATATGAAGAGCGTAGGGGTTATGGGCGACGCCCGTACCTACTCCTACACCGTCGGCATCCGCGCGGTAACCTCGATCGACGGCATGACCGCCGACTGGGCGCGCATCCCGTGGGACGTGCTGGAGCGCATCTCGAACCGGATCGTCAACGAGGTCGACAACGTGAACCGCGTTGTGTATGACGTGACGTCGAAGCCGCCAGCTACGATTGAGTGGGAATAGGTTGAATTTGTAAAATGGATAAGCTGTTTTTCCGGATATTCCATCCGGGAAGGCAGCTTTTTTGCTGTGATAACTCCCATTTTGTAACTGTGGTTACAGAATTCTGGCCGGTACCTGTGCTACCATGGTTTAACAAGTTACCTAGGGAGTGGATTCAGACCTATTACTTAGGTTTTGAGCCACTCCCAATGATCGGGATATTGGAGTGTGCAGAATGATGGTAGTACCAGTGCGAAAGCTTCGGGAAGGGGACCGGCTTGGCGCCCCTGTCTACTTTAACGACGGGCGGGTGCTCATGCCCAAGGGGACAGTCTTGAATATCAGCCTGATTACAGTGCTCGGGGGTCTGAATGTAGACACTGTACTGATTGATAACATGGCTGCCGGTCAGAAGCAGAGCGCTTATCCGGTTCAAAAGGCAGAAGAGCTGCAGCGGGCAGCTTATGAAACGGTGCTCCAGGTTTTCAGAGATGTTGAACGCAGCGGGAGCTTCCAGGGCGGAGCAGTTATGGGGCTGGCTACCGAGCTTGCAGCCTTCGCGATTGAAGCTCCAGTGTTCCCGCCCGTAGAGCGGCTGGAGGGTGACGGAAGTAAGTGGTCCGAGCTGGCGGCTCATAGCGCCTACGTCTGTATGCTGGCTGTAGCAACCGGTCGTCAGCTCCCCTATACCGGTCAGCATCTGAAGATGCTGGCGATTGGCTCTCTTTTGCACGATATCGGTTATATCACGGATAAGGATCGGGCGCAGAGCAGGCTGGAGCATCCTCAGAAGGGTTATGATATGATCCGCCGCCTGCCGGATCTGCCGCTTCTATCGGCACATATTGTGCTGGAGCATCATGAGGAGCTCAGCGGAAAGGGCTTCCCCCGCGGGCTTCGGGGGGATCAGGTTCGCTTATCCGCCCAGATTTGCGGGATTGCCAATGCGTTTGACCGGTATAGGCACGGAGAGCAATTGAGGTCCTTCAATGAAGGAATCGAGCATCTTTTGTCGAAAATAGAGATATCGTACGATGGAGCGGCTGTCCGGGCGTTTATCCAAGCGGTATCTCAATAACGACCGGCAGTGTCTCCATCTTGAGTCCACTCGGATGAAATGGGGGAGACCTATGCCGATCAACAAAGAGCAGCTGTGCTCCGCTATCCCTTTCTTTGGGGCAATCGATCCGGACCTGCTGGATAAGGTGCTGCCTTACATCCGGGAGACGGTCTGCAAAAGGGGGACAATCGTCTTCTTCGAGAAGGATGAAGCGGATAACATGTATTTTATCCGGTCTGGTTCAGTGGATATATACACGTTTGACGGAACGAAGAAAGTGATCCTAGCTACGTTGCGGGAAGGCGATTATTTCGGTGAAATGGCGCTGATCCGGCCTGGGCTTGTCCGGTCGGCCACTGCGGAGGCGGCTGAGCCGGTTAAGCTGTATGCGCTTGGACGAAGTGATTTTGAACACTTGATAGCATCAGATCCGCGGCTAGTTATTCATCTGCTTGAGGATACGATGGAGCGGCTGCGCAGGGCCAACCGGCAGATTTATGAGTTGACCTTCCTTAATGTTCGGACCCGTATTATCAAACGGCTGGCGAGGCTGGCAGAGGAGCATGGCAGAAGTACGGAGGAAGGCGTTCTGATCAATATGAAGCTGACGCATCAGCATTTGGCTGACATGGTGGGAGCTGTGCGCGAGACGGTCACCAAGGTGCTGCTGGACCTTCAGGAGAACGGCATGATCAGGGTGGAGAACAAGAAGATCCTGATCTTTGATCTGGACACGATGATGCGGCTGGAATGACGAAAACCGAACATTCCATGTGACAAATTATGTGATCATTCGATATTTTTCGTTGACAATACGTATGGACGGCGCTTAGAATGAATTTGAAAAACAACAGCATAGCTCTTTTCGTATAATCCCGGGGATTGGCCCGGGAGTCTCTACGAGGTCACCGTAATGATCTGACTACGAAAAGCAGGAACAGTACCCCCGGTAACCGGAACCGTATGGGAATACTATTCCTCTTTTGCGCAGAACCTAAGAGACGGATCGATACGCTCGGAGGTTCTTTTTTGTTTGTTCGGATAACTATTTGGGAGGCGTATTAACCAATGGAACGTTTCTTTAGGCTCAGAGAGCTGGGCACGAATGTCAGAACGGAAATTATGGCAGGCTTGACGACATTCATGACGATGGCCTATATACTGGCTGTCAATCCGGGCATCCTCTCAGGTGCAGGACTTGATTTTTACAGCGTGTTTCTGGCAACGGCGCTTGCAGCGGGTATCTTTACGATCGCCATGGGATTGTTCGTTAATTTTCCTGTAGCGGTAGCGCCGGGTATGGGGCTTAACGCTTATTTTGCAGCTACGATACTGGCATCAAGCGCGACGGATACACCTATATCTCCAGCGATGGGTCTGACGGCGGTATTCCTCTCGGGTATCATCTTCATCATTCTGACAGTTACACAGGTAAGACAGATGCTTCTTGTCGCTGTACCGGACAGCCTCAAGCATGCCATAACGGTGGGGATCGGGCTGTTCATCACCATCATTGGCCTGAAGGGAAGCGGCATTCTGACAATTGCGGTTGAAACTACGCAGGATGTGCCAGCTGGTACATATACAAATCTGCTTGGCTTTGAATCGGTTATTCACCTCGGTGATTTCAACGATCACGGCATGCTGCTGACGTTAATCGGCATTCTGCTGATTGCGTGCCTGATGGTCATGCGCGTGCCGGGCGCGATTCTCTTCGGTATCGTCCTGACAACAATTATTGCGGCCTTCACTGGCGATATCAACACTTCTTCACTTGAGAACGCAACATGGATTCCTGATTTTGGCCAGCTGAATTTCTGGCACTTTGACTTCAAAGGTGTTCTGGAGGTTGGTCTTGTATCCGTTATTCTGACCTTTACATTCGTAGAGCTGTTCGATACCTTCGGAACGCTCGTCGGTACGGCGAACCGCGCAGGCGTTATGAAGAATCCGGAAGAAGGCAAGAAGACAGTCGGCAAGGCGATGTTCGTTGATGCGGTAGCGGTCAGCGGCGGCGCGATGCTCGGTACAAGTACGGTTACGGCATTCGTGGAAAGCTCCTCCGGTATCGCGCAGGGCGGACGCAGCGGCTTGACGGCTGTTACAACAGGCGTATGCTTCCTGCTCGCGCTGTTCCTGGCTCCTGTAGTGGCGCTTGTACCGGCAGCTGCGACAAATGCGGCGCTGATCATTGTTGGCGTACTGATGATGCAATCCGTCAAGGAAATTGATTTTTCTGACATGGTATACGCAATTCCTGCATTCCTGACCATTACGCTGATGCCGTTTACGTATAACATTGCTAACGGTATCTCGTTCGGTATCGTGTTCTATGTTCTGCTGGCTGCGCTGGCGAATGTTTCGGGCCGAGCTGAGAAGAAATATTCCATTCACTGGCTGATGTGGGTGCTTGCAATCCTAATTGTCCTGCGGTATGCGTTCCTCGGCGGGCACTGATCTTATTAAGTTGAATTAATGGTAACGGGCATTCAGACGGGTCATTTGATCCGGCTGGATGCCTGTTTTTTTACATCGGGCTATCCCTCAAATGCTCCCCTGCTTGCGAATGTTCTTTACCAAGTGCAAGGACACAGCAAGAGAAGGGGGAACACTTATGTTGAATAAGCCTAAGAAGCTTCAAAGTAAGCGGCGGTATGTACGCAGAGCAGCGGGAGCGGCCCTCATCGCGGCGGCAGCTCTGCTGCTGATAGGAGCATGGTGGGTTTCTTCCCAGGATATAAACAAGCTTGGAGAGCCGCTGCATGGGCAGACACTGCTGTTTGACCGCAATGGCGGGCAGTATGCGGCCTTATCCTCCTCCAAAATCATTCCGGTTCCGCTAGCGGAAATCCCGAAGCACCTGGTTAATGCCGTTGTGGCGGTAGAGGATAAACGGTTTTATGAGCATGAAGGCGTAGATCTAAGTGCGCTTGGCAGAGCCGCGGTCCGCAATATAAGGGCTGGGGGAGTTGTCGAGGGCGGAAGCACCATTACCCAGCAGCTGGCCAAGAACGTTCTGCTGAACGCAGACCGCACCATGGCGCGCAAGCTGAAGGAAGCCGCAATGGCGGTCAAGATTGAGCTGGTTTATGACAAGGATGAAATCCTGGAGATGTATATGAATCAGATCTATTTTGGAGAAGGGGCTTGGGGAGTAGAGCAGGCGGCCAGAGTTTACTTTGGCAAGTCTGCTGCAGGGCTTGGGCTTGCGGAGTCGGCTCTGCTGGCCGCGCTGCCGAAGGCCCCCTCGCATTACTCTCCTTATACTGATGAAGGCAGGGCGCTGGAACGCCGCAATCTGGTTCTCCAGCTGATGGCAGAGCAGGGTTATATCACGGCAGATGAGCGGAAACAAGCCCAAGCCGAGCCAATCAGGACCTCAGGCGAGCGGGAAGCGCCAGGCCGCAAGTACCCGTATTATGTAGATTATGTGCTCCAGGAGGCGGAGGAAACATACGGGCTGACCGAGCGTGAGCTCTTGAGCGGGGAATATCGGATCTATACGCATCTGGACCCGAAGGTGCAGGAGGCGGTAGAGCAGGTATACGCTGATAACAGCATGTTTCCGGAACAGGCTGACGATATACCGGTTCAGAGCGGAGCTGTGGTCAGCGAGCCGTCCTCCGGCGCGATTCGCGGTCTGGTTGGAGGGCGGGGCGGTCAGGTATACAGGGGACTTAACCGGGCAAGCCAGATCCGCAGGCAGCCGGGCTCGGCCTTTAAGCCGATATCCGTCTATGCCCCCGCGCTCGCAGAGGGCTACAAGGCGGATTCCCGTCTTTATGACGGAGAGCTGGATATCGGCGGTTACAGGCCCCGTAACTATGACGGCAGCAGCAGGGGGGAGGTTTCGTTAAAAGAGGCCTTGGTCCACTCTTATAATGTACCGGCTGTATGGCTGCTTAACGAGATCGGTCTTGGTAAGGGCTGGGACTACGCGATGAAAGCCGGCTTCAAGCTGCTGCCGGAGGACCGGAATTTGAGCCTGGCACTGGGCGGCCTGCAGCAGGGCGTATCTCCTCTGGAGCTTGGCCAGGCATATGGCGCATTTGCAAATGGCGGCATGATGATGGAGAGCCATGCGATTGTCCGGATTGAGAATAAGGCGGGCACGGTGATTGGCGAGGCAAGTCCCGCAAAGACCAGGCTGCTCAGCGAGAATGATGCTTATACGATGACGCTGCTGCTTGAGGAGGCGGTGAAATCGGGAACAGGGACCCGTGCGGCGTTAGAACGGCCGGCTGCAGGGAAGACTGGTACGACACAGCTGCCGGATACGGAGATGTTTCAGGGATTGGACGGTTCGAAGGATATCTGGTTTGCGGGCTACACGCCCGAGCTGGCAGCTGCGATTTGGATGGGATATGACAAGACAGACGCAGACCACTACATGCAGGCCACAGGCGGGACCTACCCGGCTGTCCTGTTCCAGCGAATTATGAGTCTGGCACTCGCCGGCGAGCCAGTGCGGCCGTTTCCCGTGCCGGATGGCTATGACCCCTACTTAGCGATTGCCCGGGAGTCCAAGCAGGAAGACAAAGGCAACAAGAAAGACAAGGTAAAGGAGAAAGATAAAAAAGAGAACGAGGAGCGGGAAGAAAACCGCAAGGATAACGGGAAGAAGGAAGCGGAGCGAAGCGGGCGCGCTGACGACACTGACGACGAGGGCGATGGGGGCGGTGAGGACGACGATGACAATGACAATGACAATGACAATGTCAATGACGATCCGGAATGGGAACAACCAGGTAAGGGAAACGGAAAAGGTAACGGGAAGAAGGACCGGGAGGATTAGCAGTGGGAAGGTGCGCCGGGATGAAGCGTGATTTTTCATGAAATAAATCAACAGCCGGGCTGAGATTTCGATACTTCAGGAGACGAGCAAGTAAAAACCGAACTATAAATATTAAAATAAATTCTATCGTTCGTGTTCTGACGTTGACAACCTACAGGAGGATTGTTAAACTAAAGAAAGTTTTAAGCGTTATAAAGTGAACTTTCATACAAACTCGTATAAATTCAGGAATATGGCCTGGAAGTTTCTACCCGGAAACCATAAATTTTCGGACTACGAGCATGATAATAGAAACAGGTTGCTCCCTAGACGAGCAGCCTTCTGCTGTCTATTTCCGTACAACCGCGTTTCATGTGCTGTATGCAGCGGTTGCAGGGCGTTTGGTGCAAAGCCGATTCGATTGATGAGGCGGTGCTTGCTGCGGCTGGAACTGCGCAGATGCGCCGACCCTGGAGATGCGAGAAGATCGGGACAGACGGCATATTATCAGCTCGCGTCCCGTATCGGGCCCTTTGCAAGAAGGGTTCCGACGGGATTTTTCTATTTTGGGCAGTATGGCACTTTATATAGAAGGTGGGTAACTACATGTCAGCACTTGTTGGCGTCATCATGGGCAGCAAATCAGACTGGGATACCATGAAGCTGGCTTGCGATGTTCTGGAAGAACTGCAAATTCCTTATGAGAAGAAGGTTGTATCGGCTCACCGGACGCCTGACCTGATGTTCGAGTATGCCGAGACGGCAGCCGCGCGCGGCCTGAAGGTTATCATTGCGGGCGCAGGAGGCGCCGCGCATCTGCCCGGGATGGTTGCTGCGAAGACAATCCTTCCGGTTATTGGCGTTCCGGTAAAATCATCGGCGCTAAGCGGCATGGATTCGCTGCTGTCCATCGTCCAGATGCCGGGGGGCATCCCGGTTGCGACTGTTGCCATCGGCAACGCCGGGGGAACGAATGCGGGACTGCTGGCGGCACAGCTGCTGGGGGCATTTGATCCGGAGCTGCAGCAGCGCGTGCAGGCAAGGCGTGACCGGATCAGCAGGGAAGTCATGGAAAGCAGTGATACTTTATGAGCAGCATCCGCACCCAGTCACATGCACCTGTGCTACCGGGCAGCACCGTCGGTATTCTCGGCGGCGGCCAGCTTGGGCGGATGATGGCTCTGGCGGGAAGTGCCATGGGCTACCGGTTCATCACACTGGACCCGGCGGATGATGCACCCTGCGGGCAGGTGGCGGAGCAGATCAAGGCTGCTTATGATGATCATGAAGCAGCCCGCCAGCTGGCCTCGCGCTCGGATGTCATCACCTATGAATTTGAGAATGTGGATGCCGGCGTGGCCGAGATGCTGATGGCGGAGTCACTGGTGCCGCAGGGCAGCAGGCTGCTGCATACGACGCAGCACAGGCTTCGGGAGAAGAGAGCGATTGAAGCGGCGGGTGTGCGCGTGGCGCCATATGCCGAGATTACCAGTCTTGCGGACCTGGAAGAGGCGGCGGGGAGATTTGGTTATCCCTGCGTGCTCAAGACGGCAACGGGCGGTTATGACGGCAAGGGACAGCGGGTAATCAGAGGCGGCCATGAGCTGGCCGAAGCCTATAATTCTCTGGCAGGAACAGGCACGGAGCTTGTACTGGAGCAGTTCATCCGCTTCGATAAGGAGCTTTCCGTTATCGCGGCCAGAAATTCCCGGGGCGAGATTAAGACGTTCCCGGCTGCAGAGAACATCCATGTGGACAATATTCTGCATCTGTCCATTGTCCCTGCACGGGTACCGGAAGCGGTGCTGGAGGAAGCAGAGGAGCTGGCGAAGGCGATTGCCGAAGGGCTTGGAGCGGTAGGCCTGATAGCCGTTGAGATGTTCTGGTCTTCGGTGGACGGGCTGTACGTGAACGAGCTGGCCCCAAGGCCCCACAACAGCGGACACTACACAATGGAAGCATGCCGCACCTCGCAGTTTGAGCAGCATATCCGCGCGGTCTGCAACCTGCCGCTAGGCGATCCGTCGCTGATGACGCCGGTTGTGATGGTGAACGTGCTCGGCGAGCATGTGCAGCCGCTGCTGGAGCGGCTTGGGGAGCATGATGAAGCGGCTGACAGGCACGGGGTATCCCCTAAGGTGCATTTGTACGGCAAGCAGGAAGCGAAGGATAAACGGAAGATGGGCCATGTCAACGTACTGGCTGCCGATGTGGAGTCGGCACTGGCCTGGATAGCCGAAACGACGATTTGGAGGGTTTGATCGATTATGTTGGAACGTTACAGCAGACCGGAAATGAGAGCGATCTGGACAGAGGAGAATAAATTTAAGGCATGGCTCGAAGTGGAGCTGTGCGCCTGTGAAGCATGGGCAGAGCTTGGCGTCATACCGAAGGAAGACGTAGAGGCGCTGCGCCGTTCGGCCGACTTCGACATCGACCGGATCTATGAAATTGAGCAGGAGACCCGGCATGACGTCATCGCGTTTACCCGTGCGGTATCGGAGAAGGTCGGCCCGGAGCGCAAATGGGTGCATTACGGCCTGACCTCGACCGATGTCGTAGATACGGCGCTTGGCTACCTGCTGCGGCAGGCGAACGAAATTCTGCGTGCTGATATTGAACGGTTTATTACGATCCTCCGCGACCAGGCAATCGCCTACAAGGATACCCCGATGATGGGCCGTACGCACGGTGTGCATGCCGAGCCGACAACCTTCGGACTCAAGCTGGCGCTCTGGTATGAAGAGATGAAACGGAATCTGGAGCGCTTCGAGCATGCGGCGGACGGTGTCCAGTTCGGGAAAATATCCGGTGCTGTCGGTACGTACGCCAACATTGACCCATTTGTTGAGGAGTTCGTCTGCCGCAAGCTGGGCACAAAGCCGGCTCCTATTTCGACCCAGACTTTGCAGCGCGACCGTCATGCGGAATATATGGCGACTCTTGCGCTGATTGCGACCTCGCTTGACAAGTTCGCCACGGAGATCCGCGCTTTGCAGAAAAGTGAATTCCGAGAGGTGGAGGAACCGTTCGCGAAGGGCCAGAAGGGCTCATCGGCGATGCCGCACAAGCGCAACCCGATTGGCTGCGAGAACATCTCTGGTCTGGCGCGTGTTATCCGCGGCCATATGGTTTCGGCTTATGAGAACGTGCCGCTCTGGCATGAGCGCGATATCTCCCACTCCTCCGTGGAGCGCGTCATCCTCCCGGATGCGACCATGCTGCTGAACTACATGCTGAACCGTCTCGGCAATATTCTGAAGAACCTGCAGGTGTTCCCGGAGAATATGAAGCGGAATATGCAGCGTACCTACGGCGTGCCGTTCTCCGGACGCGTTATGACCAAGCTGATCGACAAGGGGCTCAGCCGCGAGCAGGCGTATGATACGGTACAGCCGCGGGCAATGCAGGCGTGGGAGGAGCAGCGGCAGTTTAAGGATATTATCCTGGAGACTCCGCAGATTACAGAACTGCTCAGCGTGGAAGAGATTGAGGACTGCTTTAACCCGGCTTGGCATCTGAAGCATGTGGATACAATTTTCCGCCGGCTTGGCCTGTCCTGATCACCCGCACGCTTGACGATAGAGAAGCGTCTTATTGATACAATCGCAACGCCAGGAGAAGGAGGCAGTAATAATGAGCCTACAAGCGCTGGAAACAGCAGAGCATTTAGTCAAGGCCCCGCTGCTCTACAAGGGTAAGGTGCGGGAGCTGTACGATCTTGGCGAGCATTATTTGATTGTGGTGACAGACCGGATTTCGGCATTTGATTATGTGCTGGAGCCGGCTGTGCCGGAGAAGGGCAACGTACTGAACCGTCTCAGCGCCTTCTGGTTTAATCTGACGGAAACGATGCAGCCTAACCATGTCGTGCATACGGATGTGGACAAGCTGGGCAGTCTGGTAACGGACGCGGAGCAGCTGAAGGACCGGATCATGGTCACGAAGAAGGCGCAGCGGATTGATATTGAATGCGTCGTGCGCGGCTATATTACGGGTGGCGGCTGGAGACAGTATCAGCAGTCAGGCTCGGTGAACGGCATTGAGCTCCCGGAGGGCATGCGCAAGAATGCACGGCTTGAGAAGCCGCTGTTCACCCCGGCTGCGAAGAACGATGTCGGCCATGACGAGGATATCCCGTTTGAGCGGATGTGTGAGTTGGTTGGGACTGAGCTTGCGGAGGAGCTGAAGGAGCGGAGCCTGAAGCTGTATGAGTTTGCAAGGAGCTACTGCGAGGAGCGGGAGATCATACTTGCGGACTGTAAGTTTGAATTTGGCGTCATTGACGGACAGGTCATCCTGATTGACGAGCTGTTCACGCCGGATTCCTCGCGCTTCTGGGCAAAGGAAACCTACGCGCTTGATATCGAGATCGACAGCATGGACAAGGAGCCGGTCCGCACCTATCTGGCCGGTACGCCATGGGACAGGAACAGCGAGCCGGCCAGGCTGCCGGATCTCGTCGTGGAAGAGACGACCCGGAGATACATGGATATCTACAACCGCCTTACAGGCGATAGCATAGCGGAATAGACACGGTCGCTGGCTTAGCCAGCAAATCAATCATAGCGGATCATTAAAGCAGAGGCTTCACCCATTGAACAGGAGGCTGGAAACGATGAAAGCAACGGTTTATGTCACCATTAAACAGAACGTATTGGACCCGCAGGGAGCAGCGGTTGAGGGCGCGCTTCATTCGATGGGTTTTCAGGAGGTCGGCAAGGTCAGAATCGGCAAGTACCTGGAATTTGAATTGGACACGACAGACCGTCTGGAAGCGGAGCAGAGAGTGACGCTGATGTGTGAGAAGCTGCTGGCGAATACGGTAATTGAAGACTACCGATTTGAATTGGAGGGCTAAACCGATGAAGTTTGCAGTAATCGTTTTTCCGGGCTCCAACTGTGATATTGACTGCTATAAAGCGGTTGAGCAAACGATCGGACAGCCGGTTGACTATGTATGGCAGACCGCTACGGATTTATCCGCTTACGACGCCATTATTGTACCTGGCGGATTCTCCTATGGCGACTACCTCCGCTCGGGTGCGATTGCACAGTTTGCCCCTGTTATGGCGGAGGTTGTGAAGGCTGCTGAAGCGGGCAAATATGTGCTTGGCATCTGTAACGGATTCCAGATCCTTACAGAAGCACGGCTTCTGCCGGGCGCACTGCGACGCAACAAGAATTTGAAATTCCGCTGCCATTCGGCGCTTCTGGAGGTTGTCAATAACGAGACCCCGTTCACGAACGAATACAGCAAGGGCGAGATTATCGATGTTCCGATCGCGCATGGCGAAGGCAACTACTATTGCGACGAGACGACACTGGCGCAGCTGAAGGCGAACAACCAGATCGTGTTCCGCTATGTAGCGGGGGCGAATCCGAACGGCTCGGTTGAGGATATCGCGGGAATCTGCAACGAGAAGGGCAACGTGGTCGGCATGATGCCGCATCCGGAGCGCGCAGTCGACAAGCTGCTGGGCTCAGAGGACGGCAAGCGGATGTTTACATCGATCTTGAATGTATGGAGGGAACAGCATGGCGCAGCAGTTAACAGCTAAGGAACCGACTCCCGAGCAAATCGCGGAACAGCAGATCTACAAGCAGATGGGCGTAACGGACAAGGAATTTGACCTGATCTGCGGGCATCTTGGCCGTAAGCCGAACTATACGGAGATCGGCGTATTCAGCGTTATGTGGTCGGAGCACTGCTCCTACAAGAACTCCAAGCCTGTCCTGCGCCGCTTCCCTGTAACAGGCCCCCGTGTCCTGATGGGTCCTGGTGAAGGCGCCGGCATCGTGGATATCGGTGACAATCAGGCTGTGGTGTTCAAGATCGAGTCGCATAACCATCCATCGGCGATTGAGCCTTACCAGGGTGCTGCGACCGGTGTCGGCGGCATTATCCGCGACATCTTCTCGATGGGCGCGCGTCCGGTTGCGCTGCTGAACAGCCTGCGCTTCGGGCGTCTTGAGAATGAGCGCGTGCGGTACTTGTTCGAGCATGTTGTCAGCGGTATTGCCGGCTACGGCAACTGCATCGGTATTCCGACGGTAGCCGGAGAAGTCATGTTTGACGAGAGCTATGAGGGTAACCCGCTTGTCAATGCGATGTGCGTGGGCCTGATCGATCATGATAAAATCCAGCGGGGCGTAGCCAAGGGTGTAGGCAACCCGGTATTCTATGTCGGTCCTGCGACCGGCCGGGATGGTATCCATGGCGCGACCTTCGCTTCCGAGGAGCTGACAGAGGAATCGGAATCGAAGCGTCCAGCCGTTCAGGTGGGCGATCCCTTCATGGAGAAGCTGGTTATGGAAGCATGTCTGGAGCTGATTGATACCGGTATCGTACTCGGTATTCAGGATATGGGCGCGGCAGGTCTGACTTGCTCCAGCGCAGAGATGGCTGCCAAGGCAGGCAACGGTCTGGAACTGTACCTGGACGAGGTGCCGCAGCGTGAGGAAGGCATGACGCCTTACGAGATGATGCTGTCCGAGTCGCAGGAGCGGATGCTGTTCGTTATTGAGCCGCAGCATGAAGCACAGGCGAGAGAGATCTTCGAGCGCTGGGGCATCCTCTGCGCCAAGGTTGGCAAGGTGACGGATGACGGCCGTCTGCGTCTGTTCCATAAGGGCGAGCAGGTTGCCGACATGCCGGTTAAGCCGCTTGTCGATGAATGCCCGATCTATAATAAGCCGTCCAAGGAGCCTGCTTATTATGCAGCGAATGCGCAGATCGATACGACTGCTTACGGAGAAGTAACGGATCTAACAGGCGCGCTGGAGAAGGTTCTTGCCTCGCCAACGGTATCGAGCAAGGAGTGGGTATACAGCCAGTACGATTACATGGTCCGCACAAGCACGGCCGTTCGCCCGGGCTCAGATGCTGCAGTAGTGACCGTGCCGGGCACGCGCAAGGCCCTGGCGATGACAACGGACTGCAACGGCCGTTATGTATATCTGGACCCTGAAGTAGGAGGACGGATTGCAGTAGCCGAAGCGGCGCGCAACATCGTATGCTCTGGTGCCGAGCCGCTGGCCATTACGGACAACCTGAACTTTGGCAACCCGGAGAAGCCGGAAGTTTTCTGGCAGATTGAGAAGGCGGTAGACGGTATGGCGGAAGCCTGCCGTGTGCTGGATACGCCGGTTATCGGCGGCAATGTGAGTCTGTACAATGAGAATGCGAAGGGTGCGATCTACCCGACGCCAGTCGTCGGCATGGTCGGCCTCATTCATGATATTGATCATATTACAACCCAAGCCTTCAAGGCAGAGGGGGACGTCGTTATCCTCGTAGGCGAGACGAAGGCCGAGCTTGGCGGCAGTGAACTGCAGTATGTACTGTACGGACGTACGGAAGGCCGTCCGCCGCAGCTGGACCTTGCTCTGGAGAAGAAGGTGCTGGGCGCGGTGCTTAGCGCGATCCAAGGCGGACTTGTCGCTTCAGCGCATGACCTGTCCGAGGGCGGCCTCGCGGCTGCAGCAGCAGAGTCCTGCATCAGCGGCGGCATCGGTGCAGCGCTTGAGCTGAGCACGGACCTGCGCGCGGATCACGCGCTATTCAGCGAAACCCAGTCGCGCATTCTGCTGTCGGCGAAGCCGGACAAGGCGGAAGCGCTGCTGGAGCAGCTTGGCGCAGCAGGCGTAGCCTGCGCGCGTATCGGAACTGTCGGAGGCAGCAGCCTGACCATTAACGTAAACGGACAAGCCGGCATTGCAGCGCCGGTCACACAACTGGAGAAGGTCTGGAAGGATGCGATTCCATGTCTGATGAACTGAAGCAGCTTTCCAAGCTGTGGACGGACGGAGGCGGCCACTACAACGAAGGTATTGGCCGGGATGACATATTCGACAAGCTTCGTGAGGAATGCGGTGTATTCGGGGTGGTCGGCCACCCTGACGCCGCTTCTCTCAGCTATTACGGGCTTCATGCCCTGCAGCACCGCGGCGAGGAAAGCTGCGGCATCTGTACGGTAGACCGGGAGCATGACGGCGTGTTTAACTATCATCGCGGCATGGGCCTGGTCAAGGAAGTGTTCGACAAGGATAAGCTGGATGCCCTTCAGGGCGACCGTTCGATCGGCCATGTCCGCTACTCAACATCCGGCGGCAGCGGCCTGGCGAATGCCCAGCCCCTGGTGTTCAAATACCGTGATGGGGACCTTGGTATCGCGACCAACGGCAATATCGTCAATGCGCCGGAAATCCGGCGCGAGCTGGAAGCGAACGGTTCGATCTTTCAGACGACAAGCGATACCGAGGTTGTTGCCCATCTGATTGCGCGTTCGCCGAAGGATTTCGTGAATGCGGCAAGAGATGCGCTGCAGCGGCTCATCGGCGGCTATGCCTTCTTAATTATGACGAATAGCAAGCTGCTTATCGCTACCGATCCGCATGGCCTGCGCCCGCTCGTCATCGGGCGGCTTGGCGAGGCGTATGTGTTCGCATCGGAGACCTGTGCGCTTGAGACAATCGGCGCAGAGTATGAGCGTGATGTGGAGCCGGGCGAGCTCATTATATTTGACCGCGAAGGCATGCATACGGAGCGTTATGTTCCCCTGGAGCGGCGCGCGGTATGTGCGATGGAGTACATCTATTTTGCCCGGCCGGACAGCGATATCAGCGGGATTAACCTGCACTCCGCGCGCAAGCGCATGGGCAGCCGCCTCGCTATTGAATCGTTCGTCGATGCCGATGTGGTGACCGGCGTGCCGGATTCCAGCATCTCGGCGGCGATCGGTTATGCCGAGCAGACGGGCATCCCGTATGAGCTGGGGCTCATCAAGAACAAGTACACCGGCCGCACGTTCATCCAGCCCTCGCAGGAGCTGCGCGAGAAGGGTGTCAAGATGAAGCTGAGCGCAGTGCGCAAGGTGGTTGAAGGCAAGCGCGTGGTCATGATTGACGACTCGATCGTGCGCGGCACGACCTCACGCCGGATTGTCAATTTGCTGCGGGAAGCTGGGGCGACGGAGGTCCATGTGCGGATCACCTCGCCGCCATTCGCGAACCCGTGCTACTACGGCATTGATACACCGGACCGCAAGGAGCTGATCGCAGGCTCCAAGACGGTTGAGGAGATTCGCCAGCTGATTAACGCGGATACCCTGACCTTCCTGAGCAACGAGGGCTTTACAGAGGCGGTCGGCGGCAATGAAGGCGAGCATAACCGGGGGCTGTGCATGGCGTGCTTCGACAATGATTACCCGACTCCGGTCGATTTTACATCGGATAAATCCTGCAGCTGTTAAGCTGCTCTTAGAACAATACTGAAGGAGTGACCATGGTGGCAGAAGCGTACAAACAGGCCGGCGTCGATATAGCGGCAGGCAATGAAGCGGTCGAACGGATGAAGAAGCATGTGAAGCGGACGTTCAGGCCCGAGGTACTGACGGATCTGGGCGGGTTCGGCGCCTTGTTTGGCCTCAATAAGGACAAGTACGAGGAGCCGGTGCTCGTATCGGGAACCGACGGCGTTGGCACGAAGCTGAAGCTGGCGTTCGCCATGGACAAGCATGACACCATCGGAATCGACGCCGTAGCCATGTGCGTGAATGACATCATTGTACAAGGTGCAGAGCCTCTGTTCTTCCTCGATTATCTGGCCTGCGGCAAGGTGGTGCCGGAGAAGATCGAAGCGATTGTAAAAGGCATTGCGGACGGCTGCGAGCAGTCCGGCTGCGCACTCATCGGCGGTGAGACCGCGGAGATGCCGGGCATGTACAGCGAAGAGGAATATGATATCGCCGGATTCACGGTCGGCATTGTGGACAAGAAGAAGATTATCGACGGCAAGGCCATCAAGCCTGGCGATGCGGTGATCGGTCTCGCTTCCAGCGGTGTGCACAGCAACGGCTTCTCGCTGGTACGCAGGCTGATGCTGGAGCAGGCCGGCTATTCGCTGCAGGATACGCTGCCGGAGCTAGGCGGCGCGAAGCTTGGTGACGTTCTGCTGGAGCCGACACGCTTGTATGTGAAGCCTGCGCTGCAGCTCATCGAACAGGTGCAGGTCAAGGGCATGGCCCACATTACAGGCGGCGGCTTTATCGAGAATATTCCACGCATGCTGCCTGAGGGCGTCAATGTGGAGATCGATTACGGCTCCTGGCCGGTTCTGCCTATCTTCAGCCTGATGCAGGAGAAGGGAAGCATCACAAACCGTGACATGTTCACGACCTTCAACATGGGCATCGGCCTTGTCGTTGTGCTGCCGGAAGATCAGGCTGCGCAGGCGCTTGATTTGCTGAAGGGCATGGAGATGGATGCATACCGGATCGGCCGCGTTACAGAAGGAAGCCGTGTGGTCACCTTTACGGGAGCTGAAGTGTAATGGCTAAGCTAAAAATCGCCGTGTTCGCATCCGGCAGCGGATCGAACTTTCAGGCGATCTCGGATGCGGTTCAGGCAGGAAAGCTCGATGTGTCCATCGAGCTTTTGGTTTGCGATAAAGCGAGCGCGCCCGTTGTAGAACGGGCAGAGCGTGCCGGTGTGGATACCTTCTTGTTCGCACCGAAGTCCTTCCCGTCACGGGAGGCTTACGAGGAAGAAATTTTGGCGGCATTGAAGCGCCGGCGCGTGGAATTGATTGTGCTGGCGGGGTACATGCGTCTGATCACGCCCGTGCTGATCGAGCCGTATTACAGCCGTATGATTAATGTTCATCCCTCGCTGCTGCCGGCTTTCACCGGCATCCATGCAGTCCGGCAGGCGCTGGAGTACGGAGTGAAGGTGACAGGGGTTACCGTGCATTATGTTGACGGCGGCCTCGACACCGGACCCATCATTGCCCAGCGTACCGTCGATGTGCTGCCGGGGGATACGGAAGAGACGCTTACGGCCCGCATTCAGGAGACGGAGCGGGTGCTGCTGCCCTGGACCATAGGACAGATTGCCGAGGGGCTTGTCCGGCTGGACGGCCGGCATGTTCATGTAGGCTGATCGGATAGATGACTGCTAACGGATCCGGGGAACTGGATTCTAGAAAACCACTATTAGGAGGGACCTGTATTTTGGCTATTCGCAGAGCGTTAATCAGTGTTTCGGACAAGACAGGCATCGTGGAATTCTCCCGTGCGCTTGCGGCGCAGGGCGTGGAGATTATTTCGACCGGGGGAACAGCTTCCCTGCTTGAGAAGGAAGGCATTCCGGTGATCGGGATTTCGGATGTGACCGGCTTCCCGGAAATTATGGATGGACGCGTCAAGACGCTTCATCCAGCTGTACATAGCGGCCTCTTGGCCGTGCGGGATAATGAGGAGCACACGCAGGCGATGAAGGAACTCGGCCTCGACTATATCGATCTGGTCGTTGTGAATCTCTATCCGTTCAAGGAGACGATCGCGAAGCCGGGCGTGTCCTATGAGGATGCGATTGAGAACATTGATATCGGCGGTCCGACAATGCTGCGTTCTGCAGCCAAAAATCATGCCTTCGTCACTGTGGTGGTTGACTCCTCTGATTACGCAGGCGTGGTGGAAGAGCTGCAGGCCGGCGGAGACACGACGCTGGAGACACGCAAGCGTCTGGCAGCTAAGGTGTTCCGTCATACGGCGGCCTACGATGCGCTGATTTCCGACTATCTCTCCAAGCTGAACGGCGAGCCGCTGCCGGAGTCTTATACGGTCACCTATGAGAAGGTGCAGGACCTGCGCTACGGCGAGAACCCGCATCAGCAGGCGGCCTTCTACAAGAAGCCGCTGGCTGCCGAAGGCAGCATTACGACCGCGGTTCAGCTGCATGGCAAGGAGCTGTCCTACAATAATATCAGTGATGCGAATGCTGCGCTGGCCATTGTGAAGGAATTTGAAGAGCCGGCCGTTGTAGCGGTCAAGCATATGAACCCGTGCGGCGTAGGAATTGGCGCTACCGTTCATGAGGCGTTTCAGAAGGCTTATGCGGCTGATCCGACGTCGATCTTTGGCGGAATTGTTGCGGCTAACCGGACATTGGAGCGCGAGACGGCGCTGCTGCTGCATGACATTTTCCTCGAAATTGTTATAGCACCAGATTTCACACAGGAAGCGCTGGACGTTCTCATGCAGAAGAAGAATATCCGTCTGATGAAGCTGGGCGAGCTGCATGCACCGAAGGAGCGCAAGCCGGAATGGCTGGTCACATCGGTTGAAGGCGGCATGCTCGTGCAGCAGAGCGATGTGCATTCGCTGTCAGATGCTGATCTGAAGGTTGTGACGAACCGCAAGCCGACCGAGGAAGAGCTGAAGCAGCTGCTGTTTGGCTGGAAGGTTGTAAAGCATGTGAAGTCCAATGCGATTCTGCTGGCGCAAAATGATATGACCGTAGGGGTTGGCGCCGGCCAAATGAACCGTGTGGGTGCAGCCCGCATTGCGATTGAGCAGGCAGGCGAGAAGGCGAAGGGCGCTGTACTGGCTTCGGATGCTTTCTTCCCGATGGGCGATACGCTGGAGCTCGCGGCCAAGGCAGGCATCACTGCTGTCATTCAGCCGGGAGGCTCCATTAAGGACGAAGAATCCATTGCGGTGGCGAACGCACACAACATTGCGATGGTCATGACCGGGGTACGCCACTTCAAGCATTAAGAAGTCAGCAGATATTAGAGCGTAGACGGATTCTTATAGATAGGGGGCACGACCATGCGGGTTATGGTTATTGGCGGCGGCGGGCGTGAGCATGCCATCGTCTGGGCACTGAGCAAGAGCGATAAGATAAGCAAGCTGTTCTGTGCACCGGGTAACGCGGGGATTGCTGCTTTGGCGGAATGTGTACCGATCCCGGTGAACAGGTTTGCCGATCAGATTCAATATGTAAAGGACAACGCCATCGACCTTGTCGTCGTTGGACCGGATGATCCGCTGGCGGCGGGTATTGTGGATGCACACGAGGAAGCGGGCATCCCGGTATTCGGTCCGCGCAAGAATGCGGCGGAGATCGAAGGCAGCAAGATCTTCATGAAGAAGCTGCTGAAGGACTATAACATTCCGACTGCAGCTTATGAGACCTTTACGGATTATGACGCTGCGCTGTCTTATCTGCGCAGCCAGTCCGCGCCGATCGTCATCAAGGCTGACGGCCTGGCAGCAGGCAAAGGCGTGACCGTTGCGGCCACATTGGAAGAAGCGGAAGCCGCGCTGCGCGGAATGATGGTCGACAAGGTATTCGGAGAGGCTGGCACACAAGTGGTAATCGAAGAATTCCTGGAAGGCCAGGAAATGTCGATTCTCTCGTTCGTTGACGGTGAGACGGTCCGTCCCATGGTTGCGGCTCAGGATCATAAGCCTGCCTATGACGGAGATAAAGGACCGAACACAGGCGGCATGGGCACTTATACGCCGCTGCCGCATATCGACCCGGCTCTCATTGAAGATGCGATCGAGAATATCATTAAGCCGACGGCACGGGCCATGGTCAGCGAAGGAAGACCCTTCCGAGGCGTCCTCTTCGCGGGTCTGATGATTACGAAGACGGGTGTGAAGACCATTGAATTCAATGCCCGGATGGGTGATCCGGAGACACAGGTTGTACTGCCAAGACTAAAGACCGATCTGCTGGACATCATCCTGGCTGCGGTTAACGGAAGACTGGACCAGCTCGATATTGAGTGGAGCGATGAAGCGGCAGTGTGTGTAATTGCGGCGTCTGAAGGGTATCCGGCTTCCTATCCGAAGGGCCGCGTAATTAGCGGTCTAGCGGAAGCGGAAGCAGCCGGTGCTTTGATATTCCATGCGGGTACTGCGGAGGAAGACGGGAAGCTTGTCACAGCCGGCGGCCGTGTGCTTGGCATTGTCGGCCGCGGAGCCAATCTGGACGAAGCCCGGAAGCAGGCTTACGAGGCGCTTGGGCTTATCCATTTTGAAGGCATGCATTACCGTTCGGATATCGCGTCCAAGGCACTTGTATAACGATGCCGATTTTTGCAAAAAGTAAACGTGCGGATTGTTTGTGACAAGGGCGGGGCTGTTTAATCCTGTCACTTTATAGCTGTTGATTCTACTCGCTAAGGGAGCTTTTCAGAAGGCTCCCGCGAGTGGGAATCAGCAGCTTTTGTTTTGCATAAAATAAATGCCCGGTTCTGCTGTCTGCCTACTCCTTGAGGAAAAGTGATTTGCGGTGATAGAGGACGAAAGCAACCGCCCAGATGATGCCGAGCAGGATGACGGTTGTGACCCAATGCCGGGTTATCCATTCTATGATTGTGTCCACTGATAGACCTCCTTACGGGTGCTATACCATATGCCAATACAGCCCGCCACAAGGGCGGCAGGCTGCTTCTTGCTTATGTCATGCGGCATTTCACTGTTGTGCGCGCATTGTCTTCACACTTACTGACGCTGCAGAGGCGGCTCGGTATGGACCAAGTGGTTATGCAGTGTTCCGACCAGCTGCTTCTGGGTGGAAGGGTCACTGTCCTGCCAGATCAGCTCGAAGAGTACGCCTAGGCCGGGCAGCGTCCGCTCATCATTACCAATGGAGCTTTCGATGACTTCATTCAGTTCCTCCTCTGACTTGTCATGAACCCGTTGGATGATGGCCTGGCGCAAATTGAGCGTATTCATGTTCAAATCCCCCCGTCAAAAGGTGTTTTCCCGTTTAATATGCCCTGTGACAGCTGGGTCATCCTTTTCAGCCGTTTAATGAGTTGTGGTATAATGAGGAATACGCAGTTATCGTTGGGGGAGTGATACCTGTCATGGCGAAGAAGCAGTATGCGGTTATCGGTATGGGTCGTTTCGGTACTAGTATTGCCAAATCATTGTCAGACCTTGGCTTTGAGGTGCTGGCGATCGATGAGAGCGAACACCGGATTCAGGAAGTGGTGAATAATGTTACCCATGCGGTAGCGGCAGATTCCACGGATGAGGAAGCGATGAAGGCGCTTGGCATCCGTAATTTTGATGTGGTTGTAGTGGCTATTGGCCAGGATATACAGGCGAGTATTCTTACAACGCTGATTATGAAGGATCTTGGGGTACCTTATATTATCGTCAAGGCGCAGAACGAGCTGCACGGCAAGGTACTGGACAAGATTGGCGCGGACAAGGTCGTCTTCCCGGAGCGGGACATGGGTCTGCGGGTGGCGCATCACCTGATCTCGCCGAACATTCTCGATTTTATCGAGCTGTCGGATGAGTACAGCATCGTAGAGCTTAAGGCGCCGGACAGTATGGTGGGCAAGAACCTGAAGGAGCTCGACATCCGGGCGGAGTATGGCTGCAACGTCATGGCCATCAAGACGGGAGTCAAGATGAATATATCGCCATATGCGGAAGATACGATTCGTGAGGGTGATGTTCTGGTCATTGTCGGGGAGAATAAAGACCTTGCAAAGCTGGAGCTCAGCTATTCAGACAAGAAAGCGGGTAAGGCGTAACGTATGATTAATGGGCCAGTTCAGCATATCGCATCACAGCAAAATCCGAAGGTGAAGGAGTGGGCAGCGCTGCTGGAGAAGAAGCAGCGGGACCGCACAGGACGCTTCATCCTCGAAGGCGTGCACCTGATTCAGGAAGCACTGATTTCCGGTGCGCCGGTCGAAACGGTCGTTTACGATACGGAGCGGGGGCTGCCGGCCGAGCTGGAACCGCTCCTTCGCTCTGAAGACGGTTATCCCTGCACCCTTGTGGAGGCATCGGCAGCCGTCATGAGCAAATGCACGGGTACTGATACGCCGCCGCCTGTGTTTGGCATCGTCCTCAAGGCGGAAGCAGACACCGCGCAGCTGTACGGCCCGAATGCGCTGGTCGTCGTTCTGGACGGACTCCGTGATCCGGGTAATGTCGGGACCATCATCCGCAGCGCGGATGCAGTCGGCGCTTCAGCGGTTGTCATCGGCAAGGGAAGCGTTGATCTGTACAATCCGAAGACTGTCCGTTCAACAATGGGTTCGCTGTTCCATCTGCCGGTTATAGAGGCGGATCTGGCGCAGCTTCTGCCCGAAGGGCGTGAACGGGGCATCCGGCTTGTGGGCACGAGCCTGCAGGCGGAGCAATCCTGCTTCAGCTATGACTGGAATGGCCCGGCCTGGCTGCTGCTCGGCAATGAGTCCAATGGCTTGTCCGCCGAGGTGTCGGCCTTGGTGGATGAGTCGGTACTGATCCCGATGCGCGGTAAGGCCGAGTCGCTGAACGTTGCCATGGCCGCTACCGTGCTGCTGCATGAGGCGATGCGGCAGCGGTATTACCGGTAGGCAGCCCTCACGGTTGCCGGCTATAACGTAAAACGTGTCTGATTACAGCATCGTTCGTGACTGTCTATAACATCAATATGAGACAGCTATAAGACAGGAAGATCCTCGGTTTTGAGGGTTTTTCTGTCTTTTTCTTATTTTATATTAGTCTTCTCCCCAGAATCAACAGCTCTCTCGGCATCCTTCTCCAAGTGAGCGAATCCCCAGCCGCACATGGCGGTCAGGATGTTGTGCAGCGACCTTCCATACTCTGTGATCGAATATTCGACTTTGGGCGGAATCTCTTGAAAGACGACTCTGGAGACGAGGCCGTCTTGTTCCAGCTCGCGGAGTTGATTCGTCAGCATTCCTTGGGTCACGTTAGGCAGAAGCCGCCGCAATTCACCGAACCGTTTCGTACCGTCCTGCAGCAAAATAAAGAGGATTAGCGGCTTCCATTTCCCGCCGATTACTTTCAACGTCGTCGTGATACCGTTAGTTCTAGGTCCGTCGTTCGTTGTGTCGTGCATGGGCGCACCTCCGTATCCATCCTAATATTAGGTTAGCAGGGTATCCCGATTATGGGTAGTACGATGATTTATGGTACATAGTATGTCTAACCATACTACTTGTGTTATTGGTTTGAGAAAACATACACAGTACGGAAAATCTGCGTACTTTACACGACTTCCCTTCTCCGTAAAAATGGAGGTACATCGCGATGTTATTTTGTACGGCGAAAGGATGATTGTCTTGAATATCATGGCTATTGTCGCCCACCCCTCAATGGAGACGTCCAAGGCTAACGCAGCGTTATCCCTGGAGCTGCAGCGTTCGGGCATGTTCATTCATGACTTGTATCGGGCGTACCCGGAATGGAACATCGATGTGGAAAGGGAGCAGGCATATCTGCTGAAGTATGATAGAATCCTATTACAGTTCCCCTTTTACTGGTACAGCTGTCCGCCGCTGCTGAAGAAATGGTTCGATGACGTGCTGGTACCCGGTTGGGCGTTCGGACCAGGTGGTGACAAGTTAGCAGGGAAATCGTTCATGGTTGTCACGACGGTCGGCGGGACCGAGAAGCAGTATCGTTCCGGGGGATTCAACAAGTATACGATGAGCGAGCTGCTCCGTCCGATCGAAAGAACGCTGACGCGCTGTCATGCTGATTTCCTTCCCCCATTTGCTGTATACAATACAACCTATGCTTCGGAAGACGAGATCAAAGAGGAAGCGAGCCGCTGCGCCGCAATTGTTCGTGCACCCGTGGAGTCGCTGATTGGTTAAAATATGTACGCAGTGAATTATGCACAGCATCCAGGTCCTGACCGTCAAGCATTCTTGATGACTCAGGACTTTCTTAGCATTAGCCGCTGGCTCCTGCAAAGCAAGCAGCCCTGAAAGTTACCCGCCATGAGCGCGTATATTGAATCTTTTCCACACAACCTTAGAGCTTGATTTGCTCAACAAGGGAGACTTCGATACATTCTAAGATCTTACGAGATAATGGCGGTTTACATCGCAAATTGTTAAGTCTATGGAACCAATTCAGCTTCTTTTCCGGAATAGTTTACGCAATAGTTTACGTGTTTTTCTAAAAGCTTCTCTGTAAAAGTCACTTAAATATTTATCCACCAGGAATCGCACCAAGCTAAAGAACAGTGAGATAAGGGCTATAAACAGTAAAAAACCAATTCCTGTTTCAATAATGATTAATTCACTCCTTTTCCACAATAATAAAACCCTTCTGCTTTAATCAGTTTTGACTCCGATTGCTTTTGGTTTACACTTTGGGATCTCCCTGCATGAAATATAGACGCAGCATGACTGTAATTGTTTCTCTTATTTGGTACATATTATACAGGTGTAATCGGAGATATCATTTCTCCTTATCTCAAACTTACTCGAAGCCAATGGCTGAATTATTATTGTTACCGATAAAAGAAATGGGCCGCCCGATGACCCAGTGGAGCAAGTTCATCCGCCCAGGTTACAAAATCATCGATCGGCGACGGAATGAACAGTGAACGGATTCCGTACTAGCGGCACGGAGAATCTCGCTCCCCATGAATACGCATATACTTTGCCTCTGCCCGCCATACTATATTGACTAAGCAGGTAACCGTACCGGAATATGCAAAGAAAGCAGCTTACAGCAAGCCGGGGAACGGTTTTTTATCCCTGAGGGGGAGGCATTGGCTTACCGTGCGTTACAGCTCATACTGGTATCTGGGTTTGGTGGCAATAAGTGTCGTCTTATTGATCCTGGTCTATTATAAGAGCAGAAATCATAGAAGCTTCGCGCTGTTCTTGGGGATGGTGGGTGTCAGCTATTGTATAGAATTCGTAATCTTTACCCTGCTGGGAAGCTACCAGTATTACCCGGGTTTTATTAAGCACAATTCATATTATGACAGCAATATCGGGTCAGGTATTTCCAATTTTCTCATACTGCCTTCATCTGCAGCCGCTATCGCTGTATTCCGTAAAGGCTGGCTTTGGATAGTGGTGACTACGGGGCTGTTTGCGGCTGTAGAGTGGTTGTTTCTGCATTTGCAGATCTACCGGCACAACTGGTGGAGCATTGGTTATACGGCGTTAGGTCTGCCCTTCTATTATTTGACGGCAAAGGCTTGGTATAACCGTATTATGCGCCCGATGAAAGGCCTCCTGCTGTTTGTTACACTGGTGCTGATTACTGGAGCGATCCTGGGTACGCTGATGTATCTGCCAATTGCATTCTTGGGAGTCAGGACATACCATATCGGATGGTTTGAGAATATATCCCGCGACACAACGGTCTTTGTAACGGTTTATTGGCTTGTGCTGGCTGTGGCGTACACCACGATCTTTAGTTTTACATGGTCCTATGCCTGGCCGAAGTATGTCATATCCTTGGGTCTGCTGATCTTCTTGATGTCAGCTTTATCACAAGCGGACATTCTTCGCACGCATGCCTGGTGGGACCCTTACTATTGCGTGTTTGTCTGCTTGCTGGTGCTCTTGTATTTAGGTGCTTTAAGAAAACGGTTATTAATGGGGCCGGCAGTTTAGCGGATCAATTAATCAGTTGACAATTCAAGATTGCGGATTCTATAATAGGCACTAATCAACAGCGATGACCAAGGACAACCAGTCATGGAAGATACCGGAACAGAGAATGGGAGCACCGGCTGAAACTCCCTGCGGCAATCACAGGTCTGTACCACCTTGCAGCTGCGTCCCCCAAATCACGAACGCTTGCTTACCTGGCAATAGTGAGAGTATGGAACGCCGGGAATTCCCGTTACAGATTTTCAGAGGATCTGCCTGCGTGTGTCAATAGATGCAGCAGCAGATTAAACTTGGGTGGAACCACGAGCGCGCTCGTCCCTATGCGGACAGCGTGTTTTTTGTTTTTACCGGCCGATGATCGTGAAAGGCTATGACCAAGGACCATGATGAATGAGAGATACCGGGACAGAGAGAGGGAGCACCGGCTGAAACTCCCTTACGGCAATCGCAGGCATATACCACCTTGCAGCCGCGCTCCCCAAATCATGTCATGCCTGCTTACCTTGGCAGGAGTGAGAGTATGGAGCGCCGGGAATTCCCGTTACAGAAGTCAGAGAATCTGCTTGCCTGCTGCTTATTTGAAGCTGCTGGCGGCGGATTGAATTTGGGTGGAACCACGAGCACGCTCGTCCCTATGCGGATAGCGTGCTTTTTTGTGTTCACATAAAATTATATGACGAGCAGGAGTGATTGGACATGTACGATGAACAAATGAATGGCCGGGAACGGTCTAAGGAGCAGGGCCAACTGGAACAAATGAGGCTGCTGGCAGCAGTTCGTCTTGCCCAGGCAGTCAAGCGGAGACATACGGGTGCAAGGCTGGGGATTGCAGCAGCTACGAGTAATGGATTTTACTATGACCTGGAGGTTCCCCAGTCCCTGACGGAACAGGATCTGGCGGGAATTCAGGAAGACATGAAGCGGCTTGCCTCTTCCAGGTCGTCACTGTCATGGAGAAGGGTTGCTCGAGAAGAGGCAGTTCGCCTGCTGGAAGCGTCGGGTGAGCACTTGAAGGCTGAATGGGTTAAGGGTTTGGATCAGGATTACCCGCTCAGTCTTATCGAAGAAGGCGGCTTTATGGATGTGCTGTCCCTGCCTCTGGATGCAGTGCAGCTAGAACTACCGGCTTATAAGCTGTTGAGTGTCTCAGGCGCTTATTGGCTTGGAGACAGCAGCAGGCCGGTGCTTCAGCGGATCTATGGAGCGGCGTTCAGCTGTTCTTCGGAGCTGGAGGACTATCTGGCTGCATATGAGGAGGCCCAGAAGCGGGATCACAGGAAGCTCGGTAAGCAGCTGCAGCTGTTCATGTTCGCGGATGAAGCGCCAGGGATGCCCTTTTATCTGCCGAAGGGAACTGTCATCCGGAATGAACTGGAGGCGCTATCGCGGGGTTTTCTGCAGAAATATGGTTATGAAGAGGTGCGGACACCGATCATGATGGACCGGCAGATGTGGGAGCAGTCGGGGCATTGGGATCATTATCACGAGAATATGTACTTCTGTGAGCTGGATCATCATCAGTTTGCGGTTAAGCCGATGAACTGCCCGGGCCACATGCTGATGTTCAAGAACAGGCTTCACTCCTATAAGGAGCTTCCGATAAGATTTGCCGAGTTTGGCCAGGTGCATCGTCATGAATTCAGCGGCGCGCTTAATGGACTGCTGCGTGTTCGTACATTCTGCCAGGATGATGCGCATATCTTCGTACGGCCGGATCAGATCGCGCAGGAGATTGGCGGAGCCATTGAGCTGATCAAGGAGATGTACGGCATATTCGGCTTCGAGTACAGCCTGGAGCTGTCCACAAGACCCGAGTCGTCTATGGGGTCGGATGAACAGTGGGAAGCGGCGGAGGCAGCCTTGTCAGAGGTACTCGGGCATTCCGGTCTGCCCTATAGTCTGAACCCGGGGGATGGTGCTTTCTACGGGCCGAAGATCGATTTTCACATCAAGGATGCGCTGAACCGCAGTCACCAGTGCGCTACGATACAGCTGGACTTCCAGATGCCGGAAAAGTTTGGCCTGTCCTATGTAGATGAGCGCAATGAACGGCAGACGCCAATTGTCATTCATCGTGCGGTCTACGGCTCGATCGACCGTTTCCTCGGTATTCTGATCGAGCATTATGCGGGCGCGTTCCCTGCTTGGCTGGCTCCCGTTCAGGTCGTCGTGATCCCTGTCGCAGACCGGCATGCCGCTTACGGCGCGGAAGTTTGCAGGCTGCTGAAGGAGGAGGGCATCAGAGCGGAGCTTGACGAACGCCAAGAGAAGTTGGGCTACAAGATCCGGGAGGCCCAGTTGCAGAAGACTCCGTATATCGCGGTCATAGGCGATAAGGAGCTGGCCGACGGATCGGTGACAATTCGGGCGCGCGGCAGTGAGCAGCAGCAGCAGCTGAAGCTCGAGGTCTTCCTATCCCGGCTTCTAGGTATCCTTGAGAGATGAGAATAGGAGTCTGGCAGGAGCTGATAATCGGACAGGTGCGAAAGTCTTGGTTATCTCTTCAGACGCGGCTTACCTTCGGGAGTACAAGCTGTGCAGCAGCATGCCGGCCATAATGACAGCTAAGCCCGTCAAGGCAGCTCCGCCAGGCAGCGGGGCCGACAGGAATATAACCTCTCCGGCCATGACGAACATGACCTGCGTGGATTGGGTTGCTTCGACTGCAGCCAGCTTACCCTGATCATTCCGTACACGGTCGGTTGCGATGAAGAAGAGCGTCGTGGCGATTACACCGGAGCAGACTGCAACGATAAAGGTTTGCAGCAGCTGTTCAGCTGCCGGCGGGCCAGCCTCTATATAGCCGGCTGCTGCAATAATAAGCCAGCAGGGAAGACTTGCGAGCGTCATGCCGAATACCCGCTGGAACGTATCCAGTCTGCCTCCGCAAACCTCCATCATCTTGCGGTTGCCGAGCGGATAAGCGAAAGCGGCGAGGACGACTGGAAGCACGCTGGCAGCGAGCAGCCCGGGAGTGATATCCCCGGCCTGCTGGAATTGAATCATTACAATCCCCGCCAGGATAAACAGAGAGATGATTAGAGCCCTGCCCGGGATACGGTGCCTGACCTTTACAGGACCGGAGCTGGTTTGAACGGTATGGTAGAACAGCGGGCCCAGCAGGACGCCTGCCACAATGGTGAGCTGCCAGGTTCCTGCAACCAGCCAGCCTGGTCCATAAGCGGCTGCATAGGTGATGGGAGCGTAGAACAGCACGAAACCGACAAAGCTCCAGCCGAACCAGCGGACGGGCTGCCGCTTGATTTCCTGCAGAACGGGCTTAATGTTTCCGCGCAGCAGTACGATCAGGAAGAGAAAGGGGAGCATGAACAGGAAGCGCAGTGATGAACTCCACAGCCAGCTGCCGCCTGCCAGCTCCATTGAGCGGTTAAGTATGAAGGTTACAGCAAAGAACATAGAGGCCAAAATGCCAATCATAATTTCTCTCATAGTAAGAATCGAACCTTTCAATGAATAAGCGTTAGAAGTATTTTAATACAAAAACAAGGCGGGGTCATCTGTCCTCCAGGCAGGTGCAGCTTATCGGGGGGTTGCTGTGAAACGCGTTCCATACTTTATACTAGCGATGCGCCAAGCATAGCTGGAAGGGTGGGAAAGCGAATGAAGATAATAGCGATTGATCTGGATGGTACACTGCTCTCTGATGACTTGACCGTTCATCAGAAGGATGTGGAGGCTATCAGAGAAGCCCAGCAGCGGGAAGACCTGCTTGTCATTATTGCAACGGGTAGGGCACTGTTCGATGCCCGGCAAATCCTAGACCGGTATGGGCTGAGCTGTCCGGTTATTGCCTCCAACGGGGCACAGATATGTGTGGATGACCAGCTGCTAAGCCTTCATGCGATGGAGAGGGAGACAGTCAGGGCGGTGCTCGCGTGGTTGAATGCTAAGGGCATGTACTGTCAGGTCTACCTTCCGGATGCCATTAAGGTATCGGACAGGGGAATTTCTCTGCTGGAGAATCAGCTCAAGGAGGTACTGGCTGCTGATCCTACTTATAACGAGGATATCTTCTGGGAGTCGATCAAGGCGCAGGTCTATCAATACGGCCTTGAGGAAGTGGAAGGAAGCATCGGGGCGAATGATTACGAGGATGTTATCAAGCTGATGATCGTTTCACCGGATATGGAGCTGCTCGCCAAGGCCAGTGCTTATCTGCAGGGGATTAAGGGCTGCGTAGTATCCAGTTCGGGGACGTATAACCTGGAAGTGATGGGTACAGGCGTGGATAAGGGGACAGCTCTGCAGGCGATCTGCCAGCACTACGGCGCAAGCACGGATTCGGCCATTGTGATCGGTGATAATCAGAATGACCTGCCGATGTTCCGTGTGGCCGGCACCGGAATTGCCATGGGGAATGCGAGAGGAGAGCTTGTGCAGGTTGCCACACATCATACCCTGTCCAACCAGGAATGCGGTGTAGCACATGCCTTTCACAGCTTGATCCTGCAGCCGCAGCAGGAACCAGGCCGAAGCGGGCTGATTGGAAGTGAGTCCTGATGCCGAGTCTGGTTAAGCGGTGCTTAATCTATCTGGCTGGCCTGTTCATATTGTCTTCAGGTGTAGTTCTCATGATAAAATCAAACGTTGGCATCGCTCCCTGGGATGCGCTGAACGTAGCCTTATCCGAACGCATAGGCCTCACCGTCGGTTCATGGGTTTTTATCGTCGGCGGTATTCTAATCTTCGTGAACAGCATCATCAGGAGAAGGGTTCCTAACTTAACCGGTCTTATTCCGATTCTCATTATTGGCCTATTCGTCGATCTGCTTAATCTGGGGTTGTTAAGCTCTATGGAGGTTCAGCCGCTTGTTCTGCGGTGGGTTCTGTTTGTGGGCGGTTTGAGCGTGCTGGCCTTGGGGATTGTCATCTATCTGAGGGCTTCCCTTCCTACAGTGCCGAATGATGAGCTTATGCTGGCCATTACGGAGCGGACCGGGTGGGGCATTCATGTGACCAAGACAATCGGCGAGATTGCCGCTTTCATCCTTGCTGTGATGTGGCAGGGGCCGGTTGGTCTTGGTACAATTATCGTAGTGCTGTGTCTGGGCCTGTTCGTAGGCCTGTTCGACCAGCTGCTCAGCAAGGCCGGAGTGCCGCGATCATTTACTGTGAGGAGTATGGATGAGTAACATTACCGAGATTGCCCGCAGGGCGCGAGTCTCTCGCACGACCGTATCCAGGGTGCTGAATAACCATCCCTATGTGAAGCCGGATAAGCGGGAGGCCGTCCTGAAGGCCATGCAGGACTTGAATTATGTACCGAATCTAAACGCCGTTAACCTATCTAGGGGAAAGACCAATGTGATCGGCGTGATCGTTCCGACGATTAACCACCCCTTCTTCAGCAACCTGATCGAGGGGATCGGAAGAGGCTGCCACAAGCATCATTACAGACTACTGGTGCATCAATCCAATTATGATCCGGGTCACGAGATTGAGTTCTTCAACATGCTGAAGTACAAGCTGATTGACGGTCTCATACTGGGGTCAAGTATGCTGCCTGCAGCAGCTCTGGATGAGCTGTCGCATTACGGGAGTATCGTATCCTGTGAAGCATCAGGCAGCCGCCTGATTACCAAGGTTCTCGTCAATCATGAGTCGGGAATCCGGATGGCGGTGGATCACTTACGTTCCAAAGGACATCGGCGGATTGGACTCTGCATCGGCAACCCGATAAGCGGGATTGGAATCAGCAGGAAGAAGGCATTTAGTGCTCTGCTTGAGGCTTATGGCCTGGATTGGCGGGACGATTGGTATTTTGAAGGGAAATATTCTGTTGAAGACGGCTCTGCTGTTGCAGCATCCATTGCCGGTCAGTCCCTAGCGCCTTCGGCCATGGTAGTGGGAAGCGACTATGTGGCCGCTGGTCTTATCAAGGAGGCGGCAAGGCAGGGAATCAAGGTGCCGGAACAGCTGGCGGTTATCGGTTTCGATAACCAGCCCATAGCACAAGTAATGGATCTGACCACCATTCAGCAGCCGATTGTGCAGATGGGGGAGACAGCTGCGGCAGCACTCCACCTTATGCTGACGGAAGCTGAACGTCCAGCGGATCAGACGCTGGAGCTTGAACTCGTGGTCAGACAATCTACTTGAAGAAGCCTGCATGACAACCTCACGCAGGCTTCTGTTGTCTTGCTGTTATTTTAGGACACGAGCTGGGGCATTCGGGCCTTGAAGTGATGCCGGGTCTTTGTCTCATCCATATAGCTGTACGGCTTAAAATCCATTCTCTCCAGAATATCCAGATACCCGCAAGCGCGGAGAGGAACTAATGAAGTCATATCCCATACGGCCTGCTCGCTGAACCCGATGGCCCGAATATTGTGCATAAGCCGGTCGATTGTATAGGAGCCTGCTGCAACATAGCCCTTCCCCTGATACCACAGGTTGTTGCCCTCCATTTTCTCCAGAGGTTGTCCGCACATGGAATCCGTATCTATACGGTCGGTCATGGCAATGATGCTCTTCGAGCCAGTCAGCTCCACAACCCTGCGCGCAACCTCCAGATCAACATGCTCGCTGTCAAAATTCATGCAGATAGTCAATTGGCCTTCCGCGGCATAGTGGATCAGCGTGCCAGGTACTTCTCCTACCTTCTGGTTGATTGTATCCAAGCTCCATTCATTAAGCTGCGCCTGCCGCAGCTGTTCGATTCGGTTCATGCGTTCCGCGGGCGTCCGCCAGCTGTGTTTGAAGGTGTTGGGCATGTCATTGAAGAGATGATCCGTCAGTACAGCATCAGGTCCAGCGAAACGGCTGCGTCTTTGAGCCGTGTCTACAACCTTATGAATGAGCTTGGCCGTCTCCTCGGGATAAGCCTTCTGAAAATGCCCCAGAGCTGGCTTGATGCCTGCTTCAACGAGCGTGTCCACGATCCATTCAATACCTGGATGTTCCGCCGTCATGTGAGGCTTCAAGTAGGACTGTTCTGTCATGGCATCCGGTGATAGGACGGTGTAGATCAGACCAAGCTGGCCGCAGGAAGCCAGCTTCTCCCATTCGCTCTTGGTAGGTGCCCAGTTGCCCTTCTCGGGTGTTCCTGCAAAGCTCGCCAGCAGAGGTCCCTCCAAGGAAATACCAAGGATGTTGGCATACCGGCTCTGCTTCTTGTGCTCGTGGAACTCCTTCATAAAAGCCAGGAATTGATCCAATTGATTATGCGGGAGGAAAATGGAAGGCAGGCAGAAGATACCCTCCTGCTCGGCCCGGCGGTTTACCTGTTCGAGATCAAGTTCATCCAGATCGCTAAAGTCATAGTCGCCGATTCCATGACAATGGAATTCCATGGGGAGGGCGCCGACAAGGTAAGCGCCGGACTTGCGAAACAAGCCTTGTTCACCAAGCTCGAAATCCACCCATTGCTGATCTCGGTAGCTGATACGGGAAATCTTCAATACACCATCGGAGCCCAGATAAGAAGGGCAAGTGAACTCCAAAGCTTTATTCATCATTTATTCCCCTTTCGGTAGAGAAGTAGAGGAACCCTTTTCCTCAAAGGGAATTGTAAAATATGGAACTAGTACCATAACAATACTTTATTTGGAAATCGATATAATTTTTATGTAAACTCCAAAAACACCAGCCGTAACGCCGCTTTCTTATTAACAATAAGAAAGTGTTGCGCCGGCATGGTGTTCTTCTTTCAGTGTAGGGTATGAAACGGGTACCATGTCAAGGAATAGGGAATAGAAAGGAGCCCTATCCCCTTATAAGGGACAGAGCTCCTTGGTCACGAAGCAATGGCTGCAGGCTTAGACGCCTGGGAACCAGCCTGGAGTATTTACAATTGCTTGCCAAAGCGGGTCTGGTATAACCAGTTCCTGCTGCTTATCCTTCTCAATGACTGTCCGAATTTCCTTCTCCCGGCCAGACTGCACCTTCTCGGTCCAATCCGGGTCCATAATCAGCTCACGTCCGATGGCGAGCAGCGGAACACCGGTTTCCATTGCTTTAATCGCGTCATCAGGGGTGAGAATGGAACCGACGCCAATAACAGGAGCCCTGCTGCCGACAGTATCCAGCACAAGCTCAAGCCGCGTTTTGTCGGTTATCGCGCTCCGTCTTGGCATGGAGTCATACTCCATCAGCGAGATGTGCAGGTAATCCAGCTGCTTGTCAGCCAGAATGTCCAGGAAGGCCAGCGTGTCATCCATGGTAATACCCGGTGTTTCCGGCTCTTCAGGCGAGAAGCGGTAGCCCACGATGAACGGCTGCTTGGCGTGCTCGGCCACGATTCGTTTTACCTCATCCACAACCGCGAGCGGGAAGGTCATACGCTTCTCAAGCGAACCGCCCCAGCGGTCTTCCCTGCGGTTGGAATGCGGGGAGAAGAACTGCTGAATCAGGTAGCCGTTGGCGCCATGAATTTCCACCCCGTCATAGCCTGCTTCAATAGCACGGCGAACTGCTTGGCCGAAGTCACGGATGATGGCTTCAATCTCCCTATCATCAAGCTCTCTTGGCACGACATTAGGATTCTGGTCGGAGCCTACCGCGCTTGCGCTGACGACATCGCTGCTTACAAGATCAGGCGGGCACATACGGCCGCCATGGAAGATTTGCAGAATTGCTTTTGCGCCCTTGGACTGAATAGTGGAAGCCAGTCTTCTCAGGCTGGGAATCATGTCATCGGATACAGCGGAGAATTCCCCCTGGAAACCCTTGCCGTTCGGTGTAGCGAACGTGCATGCTGTAATGACCATGCCAGGCCCGCCGGAGCGGCGTGCATAATACTCAATTTCGGGATCAGATACGGTACCGTCGGGATTGGACGAGAAATTCGTCATGGGTGCCATCACAATCCGGTTTTTGAGCTCGACACCATTGAGCGTGAAGGTTTCGAATAGTGGAGCAAACTTCTGGTTCATAGACATATAACAACCTCCTCAATAACTTTATGTACCCCGGTAAGCCGGCCGGCACACAGACAAGTACCGGTTTTCAACTGTAACATTTGCAATTACACTTAACCACAACTGTAATAATATCGCATACAATTTAATAAATCAAGCAGGTTAGTAAAAGTAAGCATCTGATCTTCCTTATACTTTACTATCTAGGAAAAAAGAACTGTTTTGGTAACTTAGGCAGGATTAGGATGTCCAAAGACCGAAGGATTCATGTCGATATCTTAAATATGATTTGCATCAGAGGAAGGAAGGGAATGTAACCGGATGAAAATGACACGTAGAACATGGCTGGCCTTCATGCTGTCGGTCTGCTTGCTTGCTGCAGGCGTGCCTGGCCAGGCACATGCTGCCTATGACCCGCAGTTTGCCGAACGTATTGAGGAGAAGTATAACAATCTCCAGAACAAGTACCTGGAGCTCTATGAGAAGGACCTTGGCAGCATAGAAAAGGCCTATGAATCGTATCTGAAGGAGCAGAAAGCTGAACAGGAGAGATTGACGCGGCTGCTAGAGGAAGATCTCGCCTATTTAACAAAGCTCTTCGAGGAGGATTACGACCGTCTGGACCGGGCTTACGGTTCCAGTAACGAGTACGACAGTCTGCTCAGGTCTTATCGCAATGATATGAATCCAAACTTTTTAAGCGGTGCTATGTGGGCATATGCCACGGAGAGCAATGAAAATTACAGCACGGGCGCCCACTGGAAATTACATAACGAGATTAATCCGAACTACAGCCCAAGCGCCATGTGGAAATACGGTAATGAAATTAACCCGAACTATACGACCGGCACGATGTGGTCCTATAAGAATGAGATGAACGAGAATTACTCCCCCAGCACGATGATGGAACTGAAGAACGAATCCAATGTGAATTACGTTACAAGTACGATGTGGTACTACAAGGAAGGTTTTCTCAGCCAGAGTGAAGCGGAGAAGAAGATCAACGAGATCTTGTCAGAAGGCGAAGAGAAGCTTGCGGAAAGCCGCAGCAATGCGCTGTCCAAGCTGGAAGTTGTACGGAAGACGGCGATGGAGAGCATCAGCGGTACTAAGAAATCCGTTCTGGCGGCGATCCTGGACAAGCGGGAGAAGGCAGTGAAAGAGCTGAACACTATCCGCACCAAGATAACGGGAGAGCGCCTGCAGGTAAAACCGCTCGTCCTTAACCTTGATAGCATCAAGGTCTATATCGATGGCGAGCTTCAGCAGTTTGCCCAGCCGCCGATGCTGGTAAGCGGCAGCACAATGGTGCCGATGCGGGCGATCTTTGAGCGGCTCGGTGCGGAAGTGACTTATACGGCCGCTTCGAAGACTGTTAAGGCGAGCAAGGGGGCAACGAGCATCAGTCTGAAGCTGGGCAGCAAGCAGGCGGTAGTCAACGGCCAGACGGTGAAGCTTGGGGCAGCGGCCCGGTCCGTAAACGGACATACCTTGGTGCCGCTCCGGTTCATCAGCGAGGCGCTTGGAGCTGTAGTGGAGTGGGATAAGAATGCGATGACAGTAACAATTACAACGAAGCCATAGCCGCAGTAATCGGTGCATGAATGGAAGGCTGGATCATCAAGGCAAGCTGATATAATCCCCAATCGGTAGACAGTGAAATAAGACCTTATGTTAAGGTTGCATAGACTGTCGAATCGATAGGGGATTTTTTGTGCCATCAGAGAAGGGCCGGAAGTTGGGAAAATATCTACTGTAGGGTGAAAGTGATTAAACGAACGAAACCTAGTGGTACGCTGGTAGCTATGTATGTAGGCTAATATGTTTTCGCATTTGTCTACCTATGCTGGAAGGGTGGCTTATGCAGCGCTAGTGCACTAAATATTTAATTTGCAGAAATATTAATTAACTACAGCAACTTAATGAAGAATGATGAGTATACTACTTAATATAAAAGTTTAATAGCACTGCATAACACTACAGGAGGATACAATGAAAAACTTCACTCGCGGCCTTATTGTAACATTATTTCTACTGCTATTACTTCAACCGACCACATTAACAAACGCAGCAGCAGCTTCTAAATCCAATTCTGATTCATTTGTTATAGAGGTTGGTACAAAGAAGATGCTACATAAAGGCAGGGCTTTTACAGCGGAACAGCCTTCAGTACTGCTAAAAGGGACGACTTATGCAACTGCCAGAGCACTCGCCGCTGGTATGGAGCTACAATTAAGTTACAATGGTAAGGCAGGTACATACACTTTGAAAAATGCGGAGACGCAAGTGCATTTCAGCATTAACTCTAATAATTATATTATAAATGGAAGTAAGTTCGTCAGAGATAATCCCTATGTGGAGAAAGGAACATTAATGCTCCCAGTCCGACCAATTGTGGAATTCTTTAATGCTCAAATGAAGGTTTCGACTAACAAGAATAGTAAAATGATTGAAATAATGTTAAATGTCAAGCCGGTCGCTGCCTTTAAAGTCACTCCGAGTGAGATTTATGCTCAACAAACCGCAGTCGAATACCAAGATCTTGCTACCTATGCACAGGGAAGAGCTATTGTGGCTGAGCGCTGGGAAGGAAAGAGCGTTACCTTCGATCAGGCTGGTACCTATACCGTGAAAAGATGGGTAAAGGATAATACTGGACAATGGAGTGAACCCTTTGCTGTTCAGTTGGAGGTCAAGCCGCCCAATCAGCCTCCAACAGCTTATTTTGAGACGGATAAACACACTTATAAGATGGGCGAATGGATTGAATATAGAGATTTGAGTACGGATGATGAAAATCGGATTGTGCATACCGAATGGCTCAACCGAGAGGATGGCTACTTTGAGCCCGGCCAGAAAGAAATTACATTAACCGTAACTGATGCCCATGGTGAAAAAAGTACATACACACAGACGATAGAGATTACAGAGGAACTTCTCTATCCGAAGGATCTATTTGATGTTGTGTATCGGCAGCAAGGTGACAAGTATACTTTTAACGGTTCAGAGGTCAGAGAGTATCCACAGGTTGATTATTCAACTTCCTCATACACACAGACTCTCATCAGAAGTAATAGTCCTGAAATGATTCATGAGGAAGGGATCTACTATAAAGATATCGTCCAGGGCAAGGTTCGCTTTCTCCTTCATCATCAGAATAAAACAAATTCTTCGAAGCGAGTGTTTTTAGTAGCGACTAATGTTAATAAGAATCCCGTTGGGGTGAATATTGAACACGTTGGAATAGGGGGACCCTACACCTATGTCTCGACCACTGGGAAACAGGCAGTTGGTCGCTTTCTCGAATCGCACGTAGCTGCTAAACCTCCTGTTAAGGTAATCATACCTGCTGGTACAAGCAAGATCATTATCCCAGAACTTAATAAGAACCAACTTAACCCGGGTTCTGTTGTAACGATGTATGCAGACATTGCTGTCGATTCGAATATTAAAATTGAGGTCGTTATAATTAATGCGAATGAGGATTTAGATAAACGTCTTCCGACTCTCCCGCTGCTTAATCGAGATGGCAAGCATGTGAGAGGGACATTTGAAGATGCCAACCGGACGTTGACGGTGGTACAACCTGTTGGTCTTCGTAAGGAACGAATGATCCTTACTGACAAGATAGTTGATACTCGCCTTTCTGGTTTTGATAGAACAACTGGCGATGTAATGTCTAATGACGGGAATAACGGTGTGCTCTATACGGTTGAATTGACCAACGTTAATCCTTATACGGCAATTGTGGTCAATCCTCGAGGGGGTCATTATGCCGGCGCTTTTAATGTAAATGGAAGAGTTATATATACAACCGAAAGAAGTATTCTCAAAAATCCTGACGAGGCAGCCATTCTCTATAAAACAGGGGAAGAAACGGAGTCGGTAACCATTACGTTCACTCCTGCCTCAGGCAGCAATCTACCCATTAATTTTCTATTTATTCCTTACCAGCAACATTAGGTATGAAGCAGGTTGTCTCTCTAAACTATAGTTCAACTTCTATAGTTTTGGACAGTATCTGTCGAACTGGATGCGCGCTGGAAGAGCAAGAGTAAATCATTTTTCGGTTACAAAAAAACCTATCGCCATGACGGAAGAAGAAATTATAAGTATTATCACTTTTGAAGTGACCCCGGGTAGTACAGATACCGGGGTCTATTCCGCATGCGATTACAAGCCTGCCTAACCGCGTTCGTTATAAACGTCATACGAACGGCGAAGCTATTCGAGCAAAAAGCAGCCCGCCCTCGGTTGAGGATGGACTGCTTATGAGTTTGATTATGAGCGCGATCACTGTTTATTCAGGTTGCGGTATTCTCTTATAAGAGAGTTCGTCTGGAAATAACTGGGCAATGGGTACATGCAGGGCGTCGGCAATTTTTCCAATATTCTCTAAGCTTATATTGCGTTGTCCACGTTCCACACCACAAATGTATGTTCGATCAAGACCGGCCTGATACGCTAAGATTTCTTGTGAGAGACCGATTTTGGAACGTAACTCCTTTACACGGGAACCAAATTCCTTCTGTAACCCCACCACTACCACTTCCTCAATCAATCTCAATCCAATACCAATATAATACAATGAGCACTAAGAACTAGTCAATCTGCAAATTCAGACAAAAGTTACGTAAAGTCGACAGACGCTGTGGTTGTTTTCTCCTATAATTATACTAATAGAGTAAGTGGACCAATAGGGGAAAAGGGCGTGTAATCTTGAAACGTTGGTTATTAATAGTAAGCTTGATTTGTGGATTATCCATTATCAGTTCGACTACTATGTTTAGTTCAGCCGCAATTTCACAAACAGATTATAAGAAAATGGAAGTTATCATGGGTGATCAGATTGTCAAAGAACAAGAAATGCTGCTAGTTAATAACAACTACTATTTGCCAGCTGGTTTTTTCGAAAATATTGGTCTTAAATCGAGTTATGATAAGAAGAAGAAGACGCTCTTATTTACAAAGAGTCAAGGTAGTAGTGTTAATTACTCTCCTGTTTATTATAAGGATCAAGTGATTGTATTGATGTATCATAATATTACAAAACGACAAGGTGAAAAGAATGAACTCCATGTCGACTCTTTTCGAAAGCAGATGGAAGGTTTAAAAAACGAGGGATTTAATGTTATTAGTATGGATCAGTATGCAGAGTTCATGCTAAAGAAAAAAAGTATTCCGGCTAACGCCGTCCTAATCACTTTTGATGACGGTTATCAGAGCTTCTACGAGCTAGCATACCCAATACTGAGGGAATTTAATTATCCAGCCACCAACTTTGTTATTGTAAAATGGATTGACCAACCTTATGGAATTCCAAAAGTAACCTGGGATCAAATGCGAGAAATGAAGAAGAACGGAATGAGTTTCTATAATCATACGTATGATTCCCATTACTACGGAACTTTAGATGCGGGTCAAGATAAGAAAAAACCTGCTCTCTCTAACCGTTTGTATCTTAAAGAGAAGAAACGTAAGGAAACCCTCCAAGAATACCGCTCACGAGTAAAGAAAGATCTAGAACGGGCAGAAAAAAGACTTCAAGAAGAGCTTGGCAACAAATACAGCATGATCGCTTTTCCTTACGGAGCATTTAATCAAGATGTGCTTGACATTGCAGAAAAGATAGGGATCAAGTTAACATTTACAGTAAAGCCTGGGGTCGTAACTCGGGGAGTTTTAAATGGTAATCGCATAAATGCCGGAAATCGGGATAACAATGGCGTCGAAATGCTAAAAGATATGCAAACGGGATTAAAGAAAAAAACTGTTTTACCGATAAAGGTCTTCTACGAAAAGAAAGAAATTCTTTTTAATGAGATTAAGCCAATTACCATCGGCAGCACCTTATGGCTTCCTGTCCGTCAATTTTCGGAAATGTTTGGGTACAATCCTCGACTGGATAAGAATAGGAACAGCATAAGGCTATGATAAATAGGATGGGGAAGTCTGACCTGACTAGACTCTAATGATATATTCTCCTTATGGTAGGCAGTGAAAAAAGATCTAGTGTTATCTGAGGTCACTGAAAAAAGTTCATCCCTTAGAAAAAGGTACAATCTTTCAAGAAATTGAAAGACTGTACCTTTTTTTACCCTATGATGGGGTATCACGAAAACGGGGTGAGAGTAAGATATGACCCATGCCCGCAAACTCATTGGCTAATACATTCGGTTCGGCAACGAAGAACCATTCCCAAATAAGCCCGGCGACCTCCCACCGTGGAATACCAGGAAGAGATCACCGAATAATTCAAAGCCCATCTATACTGTCTACTTGACGGGGGAATGACCCATACATGCATTGATGGGTCAGCCTTCTTGCTGTTTAGCGGCCCAGAGCGGCCAGCCGTTTCTTCATGCGGAGCCCGGCGGCTTCGGGCGAGAACCCGCGTCGGATTGACATGCATCCCTTAGCTGCGAGAGCCCGCCGCCATGTATGTTCGGTGACGAGCCGCCGCATGTAGTGTGCTGCATGCTCAATGTCCGGTTCCGCCCATACCTGATGGCGCTTATACGGACCGTAATCCCGGCCAACCCGGATAAGCTTGTAGTTGACGGGACAGGAATTGCCCGTATTCATGAAGGTCATGTTACCGGACCAGCCGGTAGCAATTACCGGCTTGCCAAGATACATGGCTTCTGCAAGTGGCAGGCCGAAGCCTTCGGAGCGGTGCAGCGAGACGACGCTGTCCACCGCCATAATCAGGCTGTTGACTTCATGGCGGCTGAGTGTCCGGTCCAGTATGCAGATATTCGGACGCCCGTTTATTTTCGAGAGCAGCCGCTTCATGTCGTCGGGCGACTGGTCGGCATGATTCACCTTAATGACTAGAGCTGCCGAACGGTCCTCCGGCTGGAAGGCCCGCAGGAAGGAATCGATGGCAGCCGATGGATTTTTGCGTTCCTGAAAGCTAAGCATATCGTACATAACCAGGAACAGGAAGGTATGATCCGGTAATCCAAAATAACTGCGCTTCAGCTCCTGCGGGATATCAACCTGAACACCATGCGGCATGAGCGTAACAGGTACGGGCGATTTGGCAGCCAGGCTGTCACGAACGAAGACGGAAGGCGCCCACACTTCATTCACGACCTTAAAGCTCGGCAGCCAGAGGTCCGGAAATTCAGGCAGCTCCCAATGCCAGTACCCGATGATGTAATCCGCTGATGACCAGAGCACGTGATCAAGCTGATGAAGAACCGGCATTTGATCTGCATTGACATGGAAGACGGAGGTGCGGTATACCGGCTTGGGAATCAAGTGATGTGACCAGGAACGGTCCTGTGACCGGGATATATTGCCCCTGGTCACCTTGACGATGCCGAAGGGGATGCCGGCAGTCTTAAACGCTCTGGCAGCCAGCCTGCAGGATTCACCGACCCCGGTCTCCGCTTCCGCATAACCGATAAGATTAATGCCGTTCATCTGTCTTCACCCCTTAGGCCTGAGGAGCCTCGCCTGCAGTACGAAGCTCTGTGCGCCAATAATTAAGCAGGTCCTTCATCGTGGTCTCAAACGGGATTTCCGGCTTCCAGCCGGTTTGCGCGCTGAATTTGCTGGCATCACCAAGCAGGATTTCGACATCGGATGGGCGCAGTCTCGCCGGGTCCGTCTCAATCTTGATGCTGTGGCCGGAGAGAGACAGCAGGAGCTGCAGCATGTCGGATATTTTATAAGCAGTGCCGGAAGCAATATTGTACGTCTCTCCGGGCACCCCCTTCTCAAGGGCAAGCCAGTAAGCTCTCACAACATCACGCACATCGGTAAAATCACGCTTGGCTTCCAGATTGCCTACGTGGATAACCGGCGGCCGAAGACCAAGCTCAATCTCGGCAATCTGTTTGGCAAAGTTTGATGTAACGAAGCTTTCGCCCCTGCGCGGGCCTGTGTGATTGAAGGTGCGTGTACGGATGACATGCAGCCCGTAGCTCTCGTGATATTGATAGCCCAGATAATCCTGCGCGACCTTGCTCACCGCATACGGACTTAACGGGCGAAGCGGGTTCGTTTCCTTGATAGGGGTCTCTTCCGGATGCACGAGGCCATACTCTTCACTGGAGCATGCGATCAGGATCTTGCTCGAGAGGCCCTGCTTGCGGACGGCTTCGAATAGATTAACCTGGCCTGCAATATTGTTCACCAGCGTCTCGGTTGGAGAATTCCAGGAAGTGGGGACGAAGCTCTGGGCGGCGAGATGGAAGATCAGGTCCGGCTGGACCGACTGAATCATCTGGCTGACCGAATGAGGGTCCTTAAGCTCACATTCAGTCAGATGAATGCTGGACTGCAGATGCCGAATATGGTTCATGCGGCTGCGAAGCCGGTAGCTCCCATGAACCTCAATGTGCCCTTTGGCCAGTAAATACTCGGCAAGATGGCTGCCGACAAAGCCTGTAATACCGGTAATGAGTGCTTTCATCCTCCATATTCCTCCTTACAATATTTGCTGACAAGTGCCGCATCCAGCCTTGCCAGAACAGCCGGCCAGTTATACTGCCTGGCTGTTTGCACAGCGTTAGCTGCTAGGTGACCGGCCAGATGCCGGTCGCACAGAATCCTTCCTATAGCGGACGCCACCGCTTCGGCATCATCCTTGTCTACGAGCAGGCAGTTCCATCCGTCCCTGCAGAACTCCTCATTGCCCTCAGCTTTGGTGCAGACTACAGGCGTGCCGCAAGCCATCGCCTCCAGAATGGGCAGGCCGAAGCCCTCATGCCGGGAGGTCTGTACAAATACGCCGCTGTTTGCATATATGCTTGCCACATGCTGGTCATCAGGAGCCTGAACATGCTGGTGGGACAGCTCCGGCATATCCTCCGTCTCAGTCCCGTAGGTGAGGAATTGAATGCCGGGTAACCTGCAGTGAACCAGCCGGACAGCTTCCCGGGTCACCGAATACCCTTTAAGAGGCTGGCTCCTGCGGCTGCAGGCGGCAATTTGGTAAGGATTATGCGCAGCATCCCGCCTTGAAGGGTTGAACAGATCCTGGTCTATAGCGATCGAGATCTGCGATGCCCGCTGTCCGAACCGGCTGAGCAGCTGCTCCTCGACCCACTCTGAGATAGTCAGATAGTTCACAGGAAGCCGGTAAGTAGCCAAAACCTGCTCACGGATATCGGGACGGTCCGGGCAGTGATAGTAATACTCCTCAATATCCTGTACCAGATAGTAAGGTACGCCTCTGCCTCCAAGCCTCGGATCACAGCTGGACCATACAACCGGTGCGGTACGCCACCAGGTAGCCACCTTTAGGGCATCCTGTCTGCGGAGCTCGCGCAGAAGATGGTGGTAATTCGGAAACTGCCTAAGTGGAGCGTTCAGAGGAAACCAGCGGGGAATGCCTCCAAGTGCGTAAATTTCGGTCTGATAACCGCGCAAGGCAAGACGGTCTGCCAGTTCAAATACATTTTTGATGCCTCCCGCAAGCCCCGTCGTTTCCAATACGAAAATAATTCGCGGCTTCATAACGGTCCATCCTGTAAGGCTTTACGCACGTTCTCCAGATGATGACGAATATTCTGGAGCTTGCTCTTATGACAGATCAGAGTAGCCTCATCCGTTTTCACAATAACCAGGTCCTTAATCCCGACCGTAGCGATGAGGGTATCCGTGTCATTAAATATGGTACAGTTATCCGTCTCGGAACCTCCGTGCTTGCCATGGATTACGTTGCCGGAGCTGTCGCTTGGGCTGATTCGCTCCAGGGCTCCCCAGCTGCCAAGATCATCCCATTTGAAATGAACCGGCAGCATGAAGAGAGACGAGCACTTCTCTATCACGCCATAGTCAATAGACTGCTTCTCGAGCTGTTCGTACAGCTTGGAGACCGTTAGGGAAGCTGGCGTCTGCTCGGCAGGAGGCAGGTTCCGGATTTGGTGAAGAGTCTTATGCAGCCGGGGCATATGCTCTGCCATCAGTCCCAATATGGTAGCTGCTTTCCATATATACGTCCCGCTGTTCCAGTAGTGCATGCCATCAGCATAAATTTGCTTGGCAACAGACAGCGGGGGCTTCTCCGTGAAGCCGGCTGCTGGAATGAATCCGCCAGGTTCTGTATCAGGCGGCACAGGGCCGGCCTTGATGTACCCGAGCCCCGTGTCCGCACGATCCGGCCGTATGCCAAGTGTAACAACCACACGCCGTTCTTGAGCAGCAAAATCGGCGGCAGATTTAAGCGCCGAAATATAGGCTTCATTATCGCCAATATATTGGTCGGCAGGAAGCGTGATAAGCACAGGGTCCTGGCTTTGATCCAGTAGACGGATTGCGGCGAGACCGATTGCCGCAGCTGTATCCCGGGCTGCCGGCTCAACAATAATCTGATAATCGGGCAGCTGGGGAAGCTGGCTGCTTACAAGAGGCACGTATGTCTGCAGGGTAACGACATAGATATCTTCTGGCGGGAGCAGCTGCAGAAGACGCTGGTAGGTCGCCTGCAGCATCGTTTTCTCCTCAAGGACGGAGAGAAACTGCTTGGGCCGCTCGCTGCTGCTGTAAGGCCAGAATCTAGTGCCTTGCCCTCCGGCAAGGATCACTGCTTTTACGTTCAAGATCAAGTCCCCCTAACCCATAAGTAGACTCTTCTTACCCTATGGATCAAACGGACCGGAAGGCACGGCTTTTGACACAATTCTCCAGTATATGGGCATTTCCCCCAACTTTACAGAGACGAGTTGCCTGCATGAGGCGGACTACATACCTTGCTACATATCAAACATGAGGGGTGAGCATGTGGAAGCCTTGGAGACTACAGTAAGAAGTCTTGATGAGAGACTAAACGCTCTGGCGAACTTAGTGAATGAGCTCATGGTTAACGTAAGCCTGATCCGCGAGCAGGTGGAAGAGGTCACCTTGAATCTTGGTGGTCTTATTAATCAAGTCAACTATGTGAACACTGCGGTGAGCGAGCTGCAGAGCCAGTCTGTGCAATCGACTACCGCCATTGACGCGCTTACAGGCCAATTATTATCCGTAACGACGACCCTTGCGGACGTTCAGGCTGAGTTGAGTCTGCTGACAGCGCCTATAGAAGCAGTCCGTGAGCAGCTGACCGCATTAATCGGCACCACGGCTACGATTGATACGGACGCGGGAACTATTACGGGTGAGATCGTTACAGTAGGAACGGACTTTGTGCAGGTTCAAGAGCCGTCGGGTGCTGTTGTGCTCATTCCGCTGTCCAATATCAATCTGGTTGACGCAGCCTAAGAAGGGAGGAAGCCATTGTGAATTTTCAACAAGCACTACAGCAATATATTGGGCGCACAATTGAAGTACTGACGGTCGGCAGCTTGCTTACCGGCACACTGCTTCAGGTGGGAGAGGGCTTTCTGGTTCTTCGCACCTCCAGCAACTACTATAATCCGGTAGAAGGAGATGTAACGGTCTTCTTTACCAATATCGAGTTTGTTCGTGTACTGCCTTAGCGATCTCCTTGCAGGGCTGAGATAAACCAATTCCGCCAGGACGGGTATAATTCCTGGTTGGATTGGGACGCACTGCCGCTTCGGATTCGCCGGTGATACAGCGGCTGCGGCAGATGAGTCATGCTGCAGGCCTCAGCCAGACGGCATAGGATCTGAATATCCTCATAGAGCCTGCCATCATATAAGCCATCCTCCCACCAGCCGCCGGCAGTCCTCAGAGCTTCTGTCCGGTACATTCGCGGTGCGACCGGAAGGCCCTGTGCCAGCAGCTGGCTGGGATGCAGGCTGGGTGGCGAGGCCGCAATCCCGCGGTAGATAATCTGCTTGTTGAAGCGCTCCTGCCAATCATACCGGTCGGCATACAGGAGGCCGGCATCCGGGTTTGCGTCAGCAGCGTCAGCCAATATGCGCAGTGAGCCGTCCGCAAGCCAGTCGTCCGCATCGAGCTCAAGCAGCCATCGGCCGCGTACAGCCTCAAGTGCCCGGTTCAGGCAGGCCGCCTTGCCAGCATTGTGCTCATTGCGAAGCAGACGGACTTGGGGGACGGCTTTATACTGCTCCAGCTGTTCAAAGGTGCCGTCGCTCGAACCATCATCGACTATAATTAGCTCCCAATTGCACGCTCCCTGCAGCCTGACACTCTGAATGGCCCAATGGATGTGCTCCGCCTCATTATAGGCGCAGATTACAACGGAAACAGCGGGTTCACCTGCCGGTGGAGTAAGCGGGATACGACCGGCTGGCTGGAGAAGAGGACGGATATGCTGCCATTCCTCCCGGCTCTTATGCCAAAGAGGCCTTCCCCTGTTTGGTGTCCTTAACAGGCCTGTCAACGGTTCATGACGCCACTGCCAGCGGCCGGCGCTCAGCCGGTTCATCAACTGGACACCCATATAATGAGGAAAGGGCAGATGGTTGCTATCGGCAAACCCGCCGGCTTCCCGTACAGCCTCAAGCCGCCATACAAGCGGTCCGCGGGGGGAGTTGTCTGTTCCAGCCGGACAGATACCTGCAAGGGCAGGTGTATTCCTCATATCTTGGTATATCCAGCGGTAGAGAGCGGATCTGAAAGCGGGCATAACGGTTTCTCCGGCATGAAGCGTAACAAAAAACGGTGAACCCAAAGAAGCGGCTTGCCTGTTAAGTTCAGCAGCATGCCCGGCATGCAGCCGGCAGACTGGCATATCCGGGAATATTGCACGCACGCTCAGATAGGTCTGCTCAGCTGCCAGAGCATCGGAATGGAAATCCAAAATGTAAAAGAACATAAATAGCCTCCTGCAGATGCCTTAGGTTATGTTGCATGATATGCGGGTCTGGGCAAAGGGTGAAAAGTGTCCCATTAGCTAGCATGAACGGCAGGAAGGAGGAAGATAGCGGTGTCCATAGGCATGTGTACCATAGCAGCAGGCAATTACATCGCTTATGCGCGTGTACTCGCACAATCTTATTTGAAGCAGCATCCGGAGGGTAAAGCTTACGTGCTGCTGGTTGACAGAGACCTGCCCCCCGGCCGGAAGCATGATGAAGGATTTGAATGGATTAGAATGGACCAGATTGGCATTCCGGATATGGAGGCCTTCTGTTTTCAATATGAAATAACCGAGCTGTGTACCGCTGTGAAGCCCTATTTGCTGGATTACCTGCTGAAGGAGAAGAAGCTGGAGCAGGTCCTTTACTTTGACCCGGATATCTGGATTATGGGGCGGCTGGATGAGCTTTACCGGCAATTAAACGCTCATACAGCGGTCTTGACCCCGCATCTGACAGCACCTATTCCGATGGATGGCCGCAGGCCCTCTGAGCAGGATATCATGAAAGCCGGGGTGTATAATCTCGGTTTTATCGGCGTGTCTGCGGGCGGAGAGGGTGACAGATTTCTGCAGTGGTGGAAGCAGCGGCTGCGCCGTCATTGTCTGGCTGCGGTAGAAGAAGGGTTGTTCGTTGACCAGAAATGGATTGATCTTGCTCCCCATATGTTTGCTCCCTTCGCCGTTATTAGAGATCCGGGATACAATATGGCTTACTGGAATTTGCATGAGAGACGGCTGGAAGCGCATGGAGGAGAATGGATAGTTAATGGGCGGCCGCTTGTGTTCTATCATTTCAGCGGATTTCACCGGAGCTTACAGCACATATCCAAATACCAGGACCGCTATGACTGGAAAAGCCAACCCGCACTGCTGAAGCTGTTCGAGCAGTACCGCGAAGCTGTCATGCGCAGCGGGTTTGAAGCTGTGAAGGACCTGCAATGCCCGTTCAATTACTTTGATAACGGTATGCGCATACCGGATTACGTGAAGAGAATGTATTACCGGCTTGGCGAGCAGGAGGTACGCAGGTTCGGGAATCCGTTTCAGACCGGCCCGGAAGGAAGCTTCTACCGCTACATCTTCTCACCTGTTCATGAGCGTACCACTGTGCCCGTTCTCGTGCATGAATTGTACCAGCTGCGCCCAGACCTGCAGGCAGCCTTTCCCCGGCCGTTTGACGCGGATCAGCGGCGGCTGCTGAACTGGGCCAGAATCAATATACCGAAGACCTACAGCGTTGACCAGCGATTCATGCAATTCTGAAAGCTGCCAAGGGGAGTGAACAGGATAAGGAAGGCAGGGATAAAGTGTGAGTAATCAAGACCGTCTTGCGCCGCGGATATTCGCCAATACGTTCCCCAAGAGCGGAACAGGCCTTCTGGAGCAGCTTCTCTGGGGGCTGCCCTATGAGAAGACAATCCGGCGCGTGATTGAATCAGAGGAGAAGCTGGAGGAGCGGGGGATTGCACCCGGCGAGATTGTATTTCGCCACACTGTGCATACGGAGGAGCATTATGCCCTTGATACCCGCAATGAACGGCTGCTGACATATCTTAAAGAGAATCAGGTCAAAACTTTTTTCCTCTACCGGGATTTGAGGGATGTATGTGTCTCGAATGTGTTCTATATAACGGATATCGCCGGACCGGCGCATCCGTTATATACGTACTTTACCGAGCATCTTCATACCTTTGAACAGCGGCTTACAGCTGTCATTACCGGCGTTGAAGGAATCGATCTTGGCATGCCGGATCACTTCCGCCGGTTTGCCGGATGGCTTGAAGAGCCGGATGTCTGCACGCTGGCTTATGAAGATTTGGTTGGTCCCGACCGGAGAATGCATGTGGAGCGGATGGTCCGCTATCTGTGGGAATCGATTGCACATTTTGGCAGAGACCAAGAGGCGGTGGCCCTGTCCATGCTGGGATCCGTCGAGCCGGGTAAGCCGCAGACTACCTTCCGTGTCGGCAAAGCCGGCCGCTGGCGGAATTATTTTACAGAGGAGCACATACGTCTGTTCAAGGCAGAGGCTGGAGACCTTCTAATCCGTCTGGGCTATGAGCTATCGAATGACTGGAACTAGGCGCAAGGCTGTCCAGCTCATATAAAAGGGAAAGAAGCGCCATGAGGGGCGCTTCTTTTGTCGGTTGCTGCTGTAGTGGTACTCGTGATGTCTGCCGTCCTGCCGCAGCCGCTTCTAGTTGTGTCATGCTGTTAGTCTGGGTGAGCTGCGTCTAGGCTGTCATTCTGGATGTGTGCTGGGATGTCCAGCAGCTGCAGGCATGTCCGGCTCTAAGGAAGATGATCCTCTGCTGCTGTTGCTCATGGTGTAATTCTGAGGATCTTGTTTGGCGTTAATTACATTATGCTTCTGTCCATTTAGGAAAGAATAAGTAAATTGTTTGGTTTTTGTTAGGTTATTTTTGACTTTCCTAATGAATGCTGCTTGTTTAAATATAGTAAAGACCGCCAGACAGCACCGGCTTTGTGATATATTCTTGGTTTGGATATAAGCGGACGTGATGGTAATCTATTGAAGAGAGGAGATGATCAGATGACAGAACAAACGCTTTTCACTAAGCTTGGCGGACAGGAGACGGTAGACAAGGTGGTGGACAGCTTTTACGCAAAGGTGCTGGCTGATCCGCTGGTTAGTCCATTCTTCGTACATACGGATATGGCCAGGCAGCGCCGGCATCAGGCTGCATTCATCGGGTTCGCTTTGGGGAGCGGGGCGGCTTACACAGGCAAATCCATGGCGAAGGCCCATGAGGGGATGAACCTGCAGCCGGAGCACTTTAATGCAATTGCGGCCCATCTGAGTACTACATTGGAGGAGTTCGGGGTGTCAGGGGAGGATATCCATCAAGTAATGGCTAAGATCTCTGCACTCAAAGATGACATTCTCTATAAGTAGCTCTAATCAGCCGCGCTTATGGTCACATGGCCGCGCCTACACCATAATGAATCCTGAATAGGGCAAAATGAAAGCGACGCGCGGAAGCAGTTGTGGTACGATGGACTTCTATATGGAAAGAGGAAGTGATGCAGCGTGATAAACATAACAATACCTGTGCCCGATGTCACCATCCATAAGCAGGAGGCGCCCGAACTGAGCCACATCTACGGATTTACGGATTTCCACCTCATTACCAGGGAAAAGGGCGGAATCTTCATGTTTTATAATGTGAAGGACGAGCTCCTGTTTGTCGGCAAGGCCCGCAAACTGAGGCAGCGGATTAAGAAGCATTTTGAAGATACTGTCTCGCCCATGAAGAATCACCGCGATGAAGTTGTGAAGATCGAGGTCGCCATTGTGGAGGATCCCGTTGACAGGGAGATCTACGAAACCTATATCGCGAATAAGCTCGGGGCGAAATACAACACGGAGAAAATATCCGGCAAGTAATGCGTCTGAACCGAAAAAGGGCAATAGGCAATCTCTGATAAGGGGGGCATATTGCCTTTTTTGCATGGAATTTTACTTCTGCCTGCCTAAGAATTGTACCAACAGCAAGATAATAAAAGCGGCACAGAGCAGCGGTATTATTGCTGCCGGCATTTCGCCTTTTTATCCGGAAAAAGGACGGATTTAGCTGTTATCATCCGCTTTACAGGAATGTTGCTGAGGCGTAATATACGAAAGGTAGACCCGATTTGGAAGATGAAGTCAGTTTTCACGTTCAAATCGCTTAATTTTCCGCTTAGGCGGAAAAGCGGGGGAACCAACACACGAATCAAGGGAGTAAGCCGCCAGCGGCTGCCATGCTTGAATCCGTGCGGGGTGAATCCGATGTGCAGATCTATTCTGCGCATTGGTAGGGCGACTCTCAACGCCCGAATCCGTCAGCTAACCTCGTCAGCGTCTAGGAGGCGGCCATACTGCCGCTGCCAAGCTTGCTGCCCGGAATCCGTGAAGCAGCTTATGAGAGGAAGGTGAATGCTTGTGTATCGTTTCGCGACGACCGCAGGGAGATCCTTTGCGGCTTTTTTGGCGTTAAGCGTGCCCCCGCACCCGCAGGCCTGCGGGTGCGGGGGCACGCTGCCGCTGCTTCCAGGCTGCCGAGAATGGGTAGTGAAATGAAGTACAGACAGGAAGAGTATAGAGAGAATGCCGTTGTTTACCGAAAGAGACGCATGGGATAGGAGTATTATATGACGAGCGATACCATTATAGAGAAGCAGAAGAAGCAGCGAAAGCTGCTTTTGACTGCACCCCAGATCATACTGTTCGGCTTTGCCTTTTTTATTGTGCTTGGGGCTGTGCTGCTAAACCTGCCGGTCGCATCGGCCAGCGGTGAGAGCGTAGGTTTTCTGGATGCCCTGTTCACCTCAACCTCGGCCGTATGCGTAACCGGCCTTGTTGTATTTGATACAGCGGGAACCTTCAGTTTGTTTGGAGAGCTTGTCATCATGATCCTGATTCAGATTGGCGGCCTTGGCTTTATGACGTTTGGTGTCCTGTTTGCCGTGCTGATCGGGAAGAGGATCGGTCTAAAGGAGCGGCTGCTGCTGCAGCAGTCAACCGGCGCGATATCCTTCCAGGGAGTGGTCAGACTTTCCATAGGCATCTTCCTTACGGCATTGATTATTGAAGTGATCGGGGCTGCCCTGCTTGCTGTCCGCTGGAGCCAGGATATGGACTGGATGCGTGCCATTTACTTTGGCGTATTCCACTCCATCTCTTCCTTTAATAATGCGGGCTTTGGCTTATGGAGCGACAGTCTCTCCCGTTATGTGGGCGACCCGCTGGTGAATATCGTCATCGTAGCATTATTTGTAGTCGGCGGTATCGGCTTTACCGTTATCCTGGATATCTACAATAAGCGCAGATGGAAAAATCTGACCCTCCATACCCGCATCGTGCTCATTATGTCGCTGATCCTGTCGGCAGCAGGATTTCTGTTCATCTATTGTATCGAGCTGTTCAACCCGGCGACCTTCGGTTCGCTCTCCTGGTCGGAACAGCTGTGGGCCGGCTTCTTTCAAGGCTTGGTGCCTAGGACAGCGGGCTTTAACACGCTGGACATCGCTGCGATGATGACAGCTTCCCAATTCTTCATGATTCTGCTGATGTTCGTAGGCGCGTCCTCAGGGTCAACAGGGGGCGGGATCAAGACGAACACGTTCGCCATCCTGATGCTGACCGTACTGATGATTATAAGGGGCAAAGAGGACCTCCACCTGCTGAGGAGAAGAATTGCCCACGAAATTATTCTTCGTGCGTTAGCGGTCATCATCATTTCGATGGGGGTTGTGCTGACGTCGACCCTGCTGCTGTCCATTACGGAGCATACGCTTCAGAAGGACTTCCTGGAGCTGCTCTTCGAGGCGACTTCAGCATTCGCGACAGTCGGCATGTCTATGGGACTTACCCCTGAGCTATCGCCTGCTGGCCGGGTCATTATTATTGCGACCATGTTTATCGGCCGTCTGGGCCCTCTAACACTCGCTTTTGCACTGACACGCAATACCAAGGCGGTTAAATACCGTTATCCGGAGGAGAAGGTGCTGATTGGTTAAGCCGCACCAGCAGATTGTTGCCAGCGGCCTATGCCGCGTCTCTTACCGAAAAAAAGGATAGGCCGATTGGCTGGAGAATATACTAGCATACGCGGATTAAGACAACAGGGGGGATTGAAGTTGGGTGTGCCAGGAGGCGTGTGGGTAGGAGCCTTTATTATTTTGGTAATTCTCACATGGATGACCCTATGGGTAACGAAAAAAGCCTATTCCAAAAGATGGGATGATCCGGAAGAATAAAGTTATGCCGTGCCTTGGATGCACGGGTAACGGCAAGAAGCACGGGAGGCATGAGATGCCCTTCGTGCTTCTTGCCGATCATGGAGATGTAACCGGCAGGTGCAGGCTGATCTTAGCCTAGGCTTCTTCCTGCGGCTATAGCGACCTGCTTTTGCATGGAATCCTGTATCATGCCGTCACTGTGGCGCTGGCTGTTCAGAAAATGAATACAGAAGTGGCCGTTATAATTGTTATCCTTAATAGTAGCATCTCCATGGGGAAAAGAATGCATGGCCGCGGCGAGGCGCCTGCCATCCACCTCAATAATGATCGCCCGCGGGGTCCATGAGTAGCTTCCCCCCCAAATTTCCTTCATAACTTGGGCATCCCGGGCGGTCAGCGGCTCACTGTCTGCATGATTACCGCCCATGGTATGCTTCACTTGAAAGCTCCGGCCGGTCCGGAAATCGGTAATGGTGGCCGTCTTGCCTGTCGGGAAAACGTACCTTGCTTCCGTCCACCAGTCCAGCACTTCACCATGGCGCGGGGAGACAGCCTGTTTGACAGGCACATCATAGACAGCTACACGAACGGTTTGCCCGACGCGCAGCACGGTATTGTCCGTCATGCCGTTGAGCTTTAGCAGATCCAGAAAAGGCATGCCGTACTGCTGGCTGATGTTCCACAGGTTGTCACCAGCTTGAACCGTGTGGTTACGGTACGTTACGGTGATGCCAGCCGATGGAGCAGGCGGGAGTGCCTGCGGGGTTGGAGAAGCCTGCACCGCTGCAGGGGTGATAGTCTTTGGCACAGCAGGTATAACCAGCTGCTCGCCGGGAGATATTGTACCGCTGTCGCTGGTTATACGGTTTGCCATGGTAAGAGCATTGACGGACACACCATAATTTCTGGCGATCATCCATAGGGACTCTCCGCTGGAAACTGTGTGATAGTCTCGGGGAATAACGAGCTGCTGGCCGGGCCGGATCAGGTCGTCCGCCAAATGATTGGCCTGACGCAGGGCAGCAATGCTCGTATTGTACAGTTGAGATAATTTCCACAGCGACTCGCCCTCGCCAACGATATGAAACGGTGAAGACGCAGATAGCAGGTCAGTTCGAGTCTGAAGAATCGCTCTTCTGCCTGCTGAATCCCAGCTGACCTCCAGTCCTAGCGCTTCTCCAACGAAACGAAGGGGCACCATAGCCGTGCCTTGATACAGAAATGCCGATGGCGTGGAAATGGTCTGGCCATTCACTACAGCTGCAGGAGTGCCGATCTGAATGGTTATCGTGTCAGTATCTCGCCTGATAACGACAGTGCGGGTAACCGGGTTCCAGTCAACGGCAGCCTGCAGCGATTCTGATATGATCCGGATAGGCACATAAACGCTATTATTCATTATTACAGCTTGTGCGTCCAGCTGTTTGCCATTCAGGTAGACGGCTGGAGCCGCGGCAGAAGCGACAATGGTTTGTGATGTACTTGACGGCAGGCTGCTGGCGGCTGTATGCTCACCGCTGCCGAACAGTGACGCAGCCAGAATCGCGATACCGCCGGAAAAGATCCGGATACGCGAGACGCTGTAATTAGGATAGTGCCTAAGCAGCAGCTGTCTGGCCTTATCAATGACAGATCCGGCATTTGCGGGGGAAGAATGGCGGCCCTCACCCGGCTCCTCCGCGAGCTCCATATTATACGCTGTTATCAGAATGTCGAGGCAGTAAGAACCGTCCTCAAGCTGCAGCAGCTTCATTTGACCCTCATTTGAGATATTCATCAGTACCTCCCGGAAGACCGCAGTGGTCTGATCAGATTATATACATTACAGCATTGCCGGAAGGTGTAAGAATAATCCGGGCGGACATGAACATATGGCTGAGCAAAGGGAAGGTTTCAAAGGACGGGGGTTGTGACATAATTGAAAGTGTGAGCGCAGGCAGGTTGCAATAGCAGTAGGGACATAGTATTATATCTATAATTTATACCCTACGGGGGTAATGTTAGTTTGTTTGGGTTAATTCTATATAAGAAGGAGCTGAGACACATGAAACAAAGGATCAAGCTGGCAGCTGCAGCTGCTGTTATGGCTGTTTTCCTCGCAGGATGCACGGGCAGCGGAAATGCCGGGACAGGGACAATAAATCAAGATGCCGGAACCTCAGGTACTGCCGGGCAGACAGCGGTCGAATCAGGAGGAGCTGTTCCGTGGATTGCTTCCAAGAATACCACCCGTGTGAATACGGATAACCCTGCTGAGGCGGCGGTACTTGTATCCAGGATGCTTTGGATGGCAACGGATGACAGCAATCGGCCGGGCGGCATCATTATTGTGAATCCGTCGGACTGGCAAGCGGCGCTGGTGAGCGTGAATCTGGTCCATCATCCGTTTAATGGTCCAGTCCTGTTCACCGATAGCAAGGGAAGCCTGCCGGAGATTACACAGCAGGAGATGGAGCGGCTGAAGCCTGCCGGTATCGCGGAAGGGGTTCAGGTTCTGCTGGTCGGCCAGATGAATGAAGAGGTGAGCGGCCAGGTAAAAGCGCTTGGATACCGTGCAGACAGAATTGAAGGGGGCAGTCCGGCCGAGACAGGAAGACAGATTGATGAGTACTATGCCAAGCTTACAGGAAGCGTGCCGCAATCGGTTATAGTAGGTTCGCTGGAACAGGCACAGTATACACTTCCCGCAGCGAACTGGATTGCTCATATGCCGGAGCCGCTGCTCTACGTAGCCAAGAGTTCCATACCGGAGGAGACAGTCCGGGCGCTTCAGACGAGAGAAGGACAAGCCAATATCTACCTTCTGGGACCGGAAGCTGTTGTCTCCAAGGAGGTAGAGGAGAAGCTGCGGGAATACGGACGGGTTGTCAGAATCGCAGGGGGGGATCCGCACCGTAATGCGGTAGCTTTTGCCCGGTACACTGATCCGGAAACCGGATTTGGCTGGGGAATCAATAAGCCAGGCGGCAGCTTCTCTTTCCTGAACGCGGGTGCCGATCCGGCTCTGGCCGTAGCGGCGGCTCCATTCTCGCATCTTGGCAAGCACTCGCCGCTGCTGTTTGTTGATAAGGGCGCCGTACCCGAAGCCGTAACGGAATATTTGGCGGAGATACAGCCTAAGTTTGACAAGACACCAACGGAAGGGCCATATAGCCATGGGTGGATTACCGGAAGTGAATCATTGATTACGATGGATGTGCAGGGACAGCTGGATACCCGGCTTGAGATCGTCTCGCGTACGGGGGCCGGCCATGAGAGTCATGGGGGCAGCAGTAATGCCGGGGAAAGCACAGCCGAATCACCTGACGCGGACGCTGCAGAAGAGAATGAGCCGGGCAGCAGCCATAGCGGGCACCACTAGTTAGGAATATAAAAAAGCACCCCATACGGGATCAGCCGGCGGCTGTCCTCTATGGGGTGCTTGTCGTTTGATATTCTGTCAAGCAGATGAATGCGGATCCGCCTTACACGGCTGCCTCTTCCAATTGCAGCTTGCCGAGCTGACCTTCGGCGGACAGCATGGTTACCGCCAATACGTACATGGCATGTGACCAGGTAAGCGGAACGACCCAAGCGGTCTTTCCAGTCACCTTGTCAACCTGCTCTGGGAGCAGACCCGTCAGCGTCCGGTGTTCGGCGGCCCAGCGCAGCAGCTCGCGTGCTTCATCGTAGCGGCCCTGCCGGATGCGATAGTGGCACAGCCACAAGGTTGTGAGAATCCATGGGTTGCCGCCAATGTACGGGTCGCCTTCATACCGCATGATGCCGCCGACGGTACCGACGGTAAGCGCCTGCTCTATGGCATCTGCCGTTGCCGTCATAATTGGATCATCGACCGCAAGCACGCCGAATGGTACCGCTACGCCAAGCAGACTGATGTCAATGACCGGGTCATGGTCAAGCCAGTATGAGACATAACCTTTGTCATCGGTACGAATAGAACCAATTACGCCCGATTCGGCGGCCTTGCTGTATTCAGGCTCTGAAACGCGGAGCTTGAGGCCGCGGTACAAGGAGCTGCGTTCGCTGTTCCAGCATTGTTCCCGGATCGTTTCCCGGATACGGGCGGCAGCATCTCTCCAGACGCTGGCCTTTGCTCCGGCATTGTGCAGCTCTGCGAAGGAAGCAGCGGCAGTGAGACCGCCGTATACAGCGGCAGCAGAATAGGTATGCTCGCCGATCCGCTCCTCCCAAAGGTCATGGCTTGGGAGCGGCATGCCGTTCTCTTCATCAAGATAAGTCATAAGGAAATCAGCTCCCCGTTCGACCGCCGGCCATACCAGCCGCACGAACTCATCGCTGCGGGTATGGAGGTAATGCTGCCACATTCCCCATATGATCGATGCGCCTTCATCAATCTGAAGTCCCCACGACGGAGCCAGCCGGCCATCGGGGAAGTGGCGCTGCTGCCAGGAGCCGTCCGGGTCCTGGGCGGTCAGCGTCCAGGCATAGAAGCGGCCGGATAAGGATTCCAGGCCGGCACGGTCGAAGGCCGTTGTGATATAAGCGGCGTCACGGCCCCAGCAGTAGGCATATCCGCCGCAGCGGCTGAAGGCTTCGTCGAATTCGGGAGCGGCTACCACGCTGCCGCTCCGCTCGTCGGTCATCAGCTTCATAGCGAGCAGGGAGCGTTCATACAGCCCGCTGATTACAGTGTCCGCTTCAGCCGGTGCCGGGTTAGCGGCAGCCAGGTAGCTCCTCCAGTATTCCTGAGTCATATTGAGCCATTCGGAAGCCAGCCGGCTTTTTGCCTGCCTAAGGACGCGGTGCGCCTCATCACGAGTGGACCCGGCTGCGATATAGACGGGAAGTTCCACACTGGCGCCTGGGGCGACATCGGCAAACCGCCAGCTAAGGGCGCCCTCAGGAGACATGTCAATTCTTGTGCCGCCGAGTTCCCCATCCTGGGCATCGACCCACGCGGCTCCCGTCTGGTACCCTGTGCAAACGTTTGAACTTCCGACAGCAAAAACATAAGCATGGCGGAAATGAACTAACGCATCCTGATTAATGTCAAACTCTGTTGTCTGGTAATACGGCGACTCCGTAGAGCGGAAGGAAGAATAGTACAGGAAGCGGAAAGACACAGGCTGGTCGCTGTTATTCGTAAACTTGAAGTGCCGTACGTACAGGTCCTCTCCCGGCACGGCATAATCGGTCGTTACCGCTTCCACCGGACAGCTTGGGGAAGAAGCTATAACACGAAAAATATTCGTGCCTTCAAGGTAAGCCGCCTCGTGCTTCCAGCCATCCTGTTCTTCGTCGAACCAGGTAATAGCAGAGGTCTGCCCTTCCAGGAAGAGACCGCTCCGGATATCCTCGACATGCTGCGGGAAATTGACATGTGGCCACCACAGGCGGTACATTCTCCCGGTACGGCCAAGAGATGCGAGGAAGCGGGAGTTGCCGGTAACGGCATCAATCAGGTACGGTTTGCTGCTGTTCATTTCATCGTCTCCTTACTTATGGATGGTATGCAAAGATGATTCCCGCGGAATGAAGCGGTGCGGGATCAGAACCCGGTTCTGATGAACCGTCTCACCCTTCACAGTGCGCAGTAGAGTCTGTGAAGCGGTATACCCCAGCTGATAGATGCCAATGTCCACTGAACTGATCGGAGGTGAGGTCAGCTCTGACATAGGGGTATTGTTAAACGCCGCGAGACACAGGTCCTGCGGAACCTTGTAGCCAAGCTCCGTCAAGCCGCCCAGAACGCCGAAGGCGACCAGATCGTCCATTACGACAAGCGCAGTCGGACGCTCAGGCAGGTTCATGATATACGACATGGCCCTGTATCCGCTCTCCTGCAGAAAATCGCCTTCGACGATCCACTCGGGATGCACAGGAAGCTTCTCCTGCTGCATGGCCAGCTTATAGCCCTCCAGACGGTCGCGGGAGACAGTCAGGTTCGGGGGACCGCTTACAAAGCCGACCCGCGTATGCCCTTGCGCAATCAAGTGACGGGTCACGTCGAAAGCTGCCTGAACATTATTGTTATCGACCGTCAAAATGTCGGGATGCTCATCATTTCGGCCGATCAGGACAAAGGGGAATTTCTCTTCCTTCAGAAACGATATGACCGGATCTGCCTGGCGGGAATACAGAAGAATCACTCCGTCCACACGGCGTCCGCGCACAAGCCTTGTTATCGCATCGACTTCCTCGCGTTCCGTTGTACCCGTGGCCATCAGAAGGTCATAGCTCGATCTTGCCGCCTGTGTGACAACTCCCCGGATCATCTCCGAGAAGAAGAGATTGAGGAAGAGCTCCTCGGCAGGACGCGGCAGCAGAATGCCGATCGTATTCGTCACTTTGGAAACGAGGCTCTTGGCCATGACATTCGGGTGGTAGTTCATCTCTTCCATGATAGCTTTCACCTTCCGCACCGTAGCCGGGCTGATCTTCGGATGCCCGGATATGACACGTGAGACGGTGGACGGGGAAACTCCCGCTTGTTTGGCTATATCAACGATGGTTACGCTCATAGTAGGAATACCCCTTTCATGCAAACGATTGAACTACGGTCGACAGCTGTCAGGCCAGCCACTCCTCTTTTCCCTTATGTTAATGCATGTAGAGGCAGGTTGTAAACCACGTATATTTGACTAGCCCAACATAAATTAGCTATCCGGTGATAAGAGAGAATTGCGGATAGAGAAGTACGGGTAAGATAAGAATTAACGATACAAGAAGAAAATGCAAACGTTTGTACTAATTGAAACTTGTAGTATGTCAGGCCTTCCCGCAGATGCAAGCGGATAAATCCTTGTTTGCATCCGACGGGCAGGAACGTATACAATCAGGATAGAAACTAGTGAGATTCATTATCAATTACCGCGTGGTAAGGTATACTGCTGCGGCATAATCTGCCGGCAGCTGTTTATGGATTGACAAGCTTTTATGAGTACTGGCGGTTTAACCACATGGCGAGGAGGTCATATACATGGAAATTTATGAAGCAATTCGGGGAAGACGGACAATGGGCCGGGTCAAGCAGGACCCGGTGCCGCGGGAAACAGTGGAACGGCTGCTGGAGGCGGCCAACTGGGCGCCCAGTCATCATGCAACTGAACCGTGGAGGTTCTTCGTGATGACAGGTGAAGGCCGTGATGTGCTGGCGCAGGCTTATGCAGATATTGCCGCAGAGCAGGCACAGACCGAAGATGCGGAAGCTTTGGCTGAGATAAGAGCTAAGCAGGCTGCCAAAGCATACCGGGCACCTGTAGTTATAGCCGCAGCGGTCTCTCCATCTGATGATCCTAAGGCAGACCGCAGGGAAGAGCTGGCCGCAGCGCATGCAGCAGTCCAGAATCTCCTTCTGGCCGCCCATGCGGAAGGGCTGGGGGCGATCTGGCGTTCGGGTGAGCCGATGTACGATCCGATTATGAGCAGCGCTTTTGGCCTTAAGGAAGGCGATGCGCTAGTAGGTCTTATATACCTGGGGTATCCGGCTGTTGAGCTTCCGGAGGGAAGAAGGCGCCCGGTTGAGGAGAAGACGGTATGGCTTACGGGGCAGCAGCTCTAATTCACCGCAGGTTCGAGGGTTCAGTCAGATTTTAGAGACGAACCGGACGGTTGGCACGTATAATAAGTCCATAAGGGAGGCTGGTTCTATGAATTGTCCGGTATGTGACGGCATCAGAATGAGGGAAGTTGAGAAGGACGGCGTTATGATTGATATCTGTCCGCAGTGCAAAGGGGTATGGCTGGACCGAGGCGAATTGGACAAGCTGATGGGCGGCGTCCGGGAGATCCGTGAGGAATTTAACCAGTGGCATAATGAGCGGCACAGAGAGCCTGGAGGCGCCCAGTATGGGAGCCAAAGCAGCAGCTCCGGTCAAAATAATACCCATCCTGGCGGCTACAGCCCTAATCCCGGGAGCTTGGGAGGGAACCAGGGTAATTACAGTCGTCCAGCCCAGTACGGCAGCCAGTCGGGCCACGGGCAGTATAAGGATCCCTATTACGGAAAGAAGAAGAAAAAGAACTTCCTTGACCAGTTGGGAGAACTCTTCGACTAAACGAGCAGTACCAGCCAGCCGCAATCGGATGTTTTTAGAAGGCATATGCGGCTGGCCTTTTTTGTTTAGAAATAAGGACGGTTCCTTAGCAGCTTGTTGACAGCAGGATCTGCTGCATGGCAAAATGTACACGTGTACATGAAAGCGAATACAACATAGGGTGGTAAATTAACGGATATGGCAACGCGCAGCGAGGTGGCTAGACGGGCAGGGGTTTCCGAGGCTACGGTATCAAGAGTGCTTAACGGTGTCGGGCCGGTTAGGGAGGGAACCAGGAAGAAGGTGTTGGAGGCAGCGAGGGAGCTGGATTATCATCTCAATGCCGTGGCCGCCAGCTTTGCGAGAGGCCGCAGCGGGAACCTTGGCGTTGTGCTACCCCACGTGCCCAAGGTCAGGCTGTTCTCCACCTATTATTTTTCGGAAATTTTAAGCGGAATCGGGGAAGCGGTTCGTGAAGGGGGATACGGGCTGCTGCTGCTGCACCGGCATCCGTCAGAATTATATGACTATCCTTCGCTCTTCCGCAGCCGGAGGGTGGATGCCTGCATTGTACTGGGGGCAAGCGATCTGCCGGAGGAGACAGCCGGTATTGCGCTGGCAGCCGGCCAGGGACTGCCGTTGTGCCTGGTTGACCATTATTATAATGAGCTGCAGATCAGCTCAGTCGCAGCTGATCATCGCAGCGGCAGCCGGGAAGCGGTCAGGCATCTGCTGGCTGGCGGAGCCAAGCGGATCGGCTTCTTGAATGGCTCTCCCTACTATGCAACAAGCAGGCTGCGGCTGGAGGGCTATGCAGATGCTCTGGCTGAAGCGGGCATAACGCTTGATAAACGTCTTCTCTATCAGGGCAATTACAGCCGCAAGAGCGGTTATGAGTTAGCTGGAATTATTCATAGGGACCGGATGGCAGGCCGTATTGATGCGCTCTTCGCGGCCAACGACCGGATGGCAATCGGGCTGATTCAGGGACTCAGAGAACATGAGCCGCGGGTACAGGACCTCCCGCTTGTCGGCTGCGATGACTCAGACGCCGCACGTCTGTCCGATCCGCCGCTGACTACCGTGCAGGTTCCCTTCTACGATATGGGACGGCTGGCGGCAGCACGGCTGCTTGAGCAGTTGGGGGAGGACGGAGGCACGGTGTTTCAAGAGGTGCTGCCCACGAATCTGATCATCCGGCAGTCGTCGCAGCCCGTTGTCGAATAGTGATCCAAGGAGGAGAAGAATCATGGAGCCAAAAGAAATTCGGGTAGGGATGGTAGGCTACAAGTTTATGGGCAAGGCCCACAGCCAGGCTTACAGGGATGTGCCAATGTTCTTCCCGGATGCGCCGAGGCCGGTTATGAAGGCGATCTGCGGCCGGGATACGGAAGCCGTCCGGCAGGCGGCCCAGCAATTCGGCTGGGAGAGTGCTGTGACGGATTGGCGGGAGCTCGTAAGCCGCAGCGACATTGATGTCATTGATATCAATGCTCCGTCGAACGTGCATAAGGAAATTGCGGTCGAGGCTGCCAGGGCCGGCAAGCATATTTTCTGCGAGAAGCCGCTTGCGTTATCGCTTGCCGATTCACGGGAGATGCTGCGGGAAGCCGAGACAGCGGGTGTTAAGCATATGATCGGCTTCAATTACCGGTTCGCACCGGCCGTTCAGCTGGCAAGGAAGCTTGTGTCTGATGGCAGGCTTGGACAGATTTATCATTTCCGTGCTTGGTTCCTGCAGGACTGGATTCTTGATCCGGATTTCCCGCTCGTATGGCGGCTCGATAAATCGGTTGCAGGATCGGGCTCGCACGGCGATCTTGGCGCGCACCTGATCGATCTGGCCCACTTTCTAGTCGGTGAGATGACAGAAGTCATCGGCATGAGCGAGACCTTCATTAAGGAGCGTCCGATGCCATCGGCCATGACAGGCCTTAGTGCAAGCGGCAGCACGGATGGTCCGAAGGGACCTGTTACCGTAGACGACGCCACGCTGTTTATGGCGCGCTTTGCGAGCGGAGCGCTGGGCAGCTTCGAAGCGACCCGGTTCGCGGCCGGGCACCGGTGTACGAATGCCTTTGAGATCAACGGCAGCAAGGGCAGTGTCAAATTCGATTTCGAGCGAATGAATGAGCTGCAGGTTTATTTTACCGGAGATGATGAGGATGTTCAGGGCTTCCGTCGTGTGCTGGCAACCGATCCGGCCCACGCCTATATGGATGCCTGGTGGCCGGCGGGGCATACGATTGGCTACGGCCAGACGTTCACGCATGAGGTCGTTGAGCTCCTGCAGGCAATCGGCGGGAACAGGCAGCCTGTGCCCAATTTCCATGACGGGATCAAATGTCAGGCGGTGCTGGAAGCGGTGGAGCTGTCCATTGATGAACGGCGTTGGGTTCGGATTGATGAGCTGTAGGATATACTGTTGATAGAGGGGTCAGACAGGAACGGCATGCTGAAAGCTGTATATGGGGAAGGAGCGGATCGAATATGCGCAGGGCATTGATCGTATGGGGCGGCTGGGACGGCCATGAGCCAGAGCAGGTGGCAGGTATTTTCCGTGAGCTCCTGGAGAAGGAACAGTTCGAAGTGGAGGTATCCGATACGCTGGAGGCTTTCGCTGACCGTGATAAGCTGCTAGGTCTGGACCTGATCGTACCGGTTTGGACAATGGGGCGGATCGAGCAGAAGCTGGTTGAGCATGTTTCGGCAGCTGTCCAGCAAGGCGTGGGCCTTGCCGGATGTCACGGCGGCATGTGCGATGCCTTTCGTGAGAACGTCGACTGGCAGTTCATGACCGGAGGCAACTGGGTTGCCCATCCAGGTAATGACGGAGTGGATTATACAGTGGAAATCCGGCACAGCACAAGCCCGCTTGTGGAGGGAATTGGGAACTTTACCGTCAAGAGCGAGCAGTATTACCTGCATGTTGATCCCGCGGTTGAAGTGCTGGCGACCACACGGTTTCCGGTTGTCCCGGGCCCGCATGCGGCTAACGGTCCAGTCGATATGCCTGTCATCTGGACGAAGCGCTGGGGAGCGGGCAGAGTCTACTATAATTCCCTCGGCCACGTCGCGGACATTGTTCGTATGCCAGTTGTCCTGGAGCTGATGAGGCGGGGGTTCCTGTGGTGCGCGGAAGGCAAAGGGGCAGCGGGGGCACGGCAAAGAGAAGTCACGGAGATTTACACCGGCATGGCGGACAGCCAGCTGTAAAATTAGCGGACAGGAGAGTACGCTGCGATGGATAAGCTGAAGGCAGGGATTATCGGTACAGGAAATATCAGCGGCATCTATATGCAAAACGGCGGACGCTTCGGCTCCATGGAAATTGCGGCCTGCGCAGATCTGGATGTTGAACGGGCCAAGCAAAAAGGAGCCGAATATGGCATCCGCGGCTGCTCGGTGGAGGAGCTGCTGGCCGACAAGGAAATCGAGATGGCCATCAATTTGACCATTCCGCAGGCGCATGCTGCTGTCAGCCTGCAGGCGCTAGAAGCGGGCAAGCATGTGTACCTTGAGAAGCCGCTGGCGGTTACACGTGAGGAAGCGCGTCAAGTGCTGGATAAGGCGAGTAGCGCAGGGCTGCTGGTCGGAGCAGCACCCGACACCTTCCTTGGCGGAGGAATTCAAACCTGCATCAAGCTTATTGCTGAGGGCGCCATCGGCATTCCTGTCGGGGCCACCGCCTTCATGATGTCAGGAGGGCATGAAAGCTGGCATCCCGCTCCAGAGTTTTATTACAAGCAGGGCGGGGGCCCGATGTTTGACATGGGGCCATACTACCTCACTGCGCTGATCGCTATGCTGGGCCCGATCGCCCGCGTAACAGGCTCTGCCCGGATATCCTTCCCGGAGAGAACGATCACAAGCAAACCTAATGCCGGACAGAAAATTGAGGTCGATGTGCCGACGCATGTGGCGGGTCTGATCGACTTCGTCTCCGGTCCGGTCGCAACGCTGGTAACCAGCTTCGACATTAAGGGGGGCTCCATACTGCCGCGGATTGAGCTGTACGGGAGCGAGGGGACGCTGCAGGTACCGGACCCGAACACATTCGGCGGGCCTGTTCTGCTGTGCCGGGCCGGCTCGCGTGAGTGGGAAGAGGTCGCACTGTCGCACGGCAGCAGTGATAACGCCCGCGGAATAGGCGCAGCCGATATGGCACAAGCCATCCGCACGGGACGGAAGCACCGTGCGTCGGGCCAGCTTGCGTATCATGTGCTGGAGGCGATGCACGGCTTTCACGACGCATCGGAGCTCGGCTGCCATTACGGCATGCAGAGCACATGCGAGCGGCCGGAGCCGCTGCCCGCAGGCCGTAAGGACGATCAGCTGGATTAGCAGTAGAATAATTAAGCCTTCCGGATCCGTCAACCAAACAAGCCTTCGGCAGCGGCGCTTATGCGCAGGACCGAAGGCTTGTTCTCTCATTAAACGCAGCGTTATAAATGCTCGCGATTCACCCGTTCATTGCGAATCATCTGCTCCAGCTTCTCAATGAGCCGGTCATGCTCGGGCGCTGTCCTGCGGAGTCTGAACAGGCTCTTCCTCTTGTCCCGCTTCAGCACTTCAAGCATATATTCCTTCTCCTTCAAGGTAAACATCCGCAGCATCACCCCCCGTTCCGTTCGAATGCAACGAGCCAGTCACCCTGTATGGCCGCGTAGCCTGAATCGCCCTCGACCAGCAGACCATAAAGATTCTTCACATCCGCAAATTCCCGGCGCTCCCCGTTGTCAAACTCAAGGGTGATGTAATAATAGGTGCGCGAGCTATGTGTTGTGGAAGGGTGCATGCTGCCCTCGGCATTGTGATGATGTTGCGTATTGGAGTGGGAGCGGACCTCTGTACGCTTGGCCACGACCTGTGCATACACCGTCTCCCGCGGGGCATTCTTGTTCTTCATGTAGCGGGCCCCGTTCATTATGATGCCTCCGATCACCACGACGAAGCCGATCACCATCAGTATGGGAATGATGGTGAACATCAAGTTAAAGCCCGCACCAGGCCCTAAGTCAGTGTTAAACATATGATTTCCTCCAGTCCATGACGGCAGTACGAAGCGCGGCGCGCCGTATGCCTTTTTTCATGTTGTACGTACGAAGAGCCTGTAATGTTCCGCTTTGTGCATTCACTCCATTATAACAGCAAGTTTTCCTGATACGAGGCTTGACGGTATTATGGGCAGGAAACAGCGAAATGTTTTGGGGACTGCCCGCATAAGCATGGGATAAGGAGCCGGACAGGAGGGGGACGCCGTGGCAGGTTGGAGAAGAAAACGCTGGAGAAGCAGGCGGACCGGCAGGCTGGGCGGCAGGCTGGGCAGGCGGAAGCTATGGCTTCTGGTCATGCTGCTGATGCTGGCTTTTGCCATTCAATCATTCATATTCATAGAGCGGAATCTTAAGCCGCCGCTGATGAACGTCGCCGCGATTCGCGTTAAGCAGATTGCGACGGAATCCATCAACAAGGCAATCTCAGAGCAGGTAGCCGGCCATTCCGATTTTGAGAAGCTGGTGGAGTGGAAGACGAACGGCGACGGTAAAATATCAGGCTTCATGCTGAACTACGGCGAGCATATGCGAATCACATCCGAGACCATTAACACGGTTCAGAGCATGCTTGGGGAGCTGGGGCAGGTACCAGAACACATTCCGGTAGGGCAGGCGCTCGGGAGTGCGATTATCAGCTCGTTCGGACCGCGTGTTCCCGTACGTTTTGAGCCTGTTGGGGCAGTCAAGGTGGATCTGAATACCCGCCAGACGGATGCGGGCATTAATATGATTCTGGTAGAGGTTTATATCCGGATTCGGGCGGAGGTTGCGATTATTATTCCGTTTGATACGAAGCCTGAAATTGTAGAAACCGAAATCCCCGTTTCTTATTTGCTGGTCGTGGGCGATGTGCCGATGTACTACTATGATAACAAGGGCAATCCGGTTGGCGGAATGGGACAGGAGCCTCCGAGCATCGCGCTTCCGGTGCAGCCGCCTGGCGGGGCCGCTAGGGAGCCGGGAGTAAGCTCGGACCATGGGGAGGGTGCAGATAAGACGGCAGGGACGGAAGAACGGGCAGGAGAAGATACTGCCGAGTAGATGGTCAACTGATCCAGCTGCAGAATGCTTTTCTTATATTAGCGCAAGCCCTTTACCGGACCGGAGGGTCATGGTAAAGGGCTTCGCTGCAGGCTGAACTAAGGTATAAGGGTCCGCAGAGACGGGCTTTATCTGTTCCTGTTCTTCTGCCTGATTCTGCGCCATTCTTCCCGCTCCCACGCCTTAAGCATCGGGTAGGGATCGAAGGACCACTCGATCAGCCCGCGGTCGCGATATACTCCGTAGTGCAGATGGGGCGGAAACTTCCCTTGGGTGCCGGGCTTGCCGTAGCCCGAGCTGCCAACCCATCCGATAACTGTGCCGGGCTTGATAACGTCGCCGACCTTCTGCGTTTTGTCGAAGCCGGACAAGTGAGCATAATAATGATAGACATTATCAAGGTCACGGATGCCGATCCGCCAGCCGCCGAATTTGTTCCAGCCCTTGATCTCAATGACTCCATAGCAGGTACTGCGTACCGGGACGCCATAACGGGCAAAAATATCGGTTCCTTCATGAATCCGTCGGCCGCCCCAGCTGCGGGCTGAGCCCCAGGTGCTGCGGTATGAGTAGTCGCTTCTGACAGGCAGCGGAAAGGCATGCTCGTCGAGATCGAGTCGGTCGAAGGTTTCATATACCTTGGAGAACTGCTGAACCCGCTGAACGGCCCTGGTGTTATGGTAGTACTCCCATAAGCTGATGGCAAAGTCATCGGCTGTTGTGCCGTAAGCAAGGATATGGTTGGCAACTGTATATAAGATATCCGTATCATTCGCAGGATCAGCCAGTCCATCGCCGTCTCCGTCAAGGCCAATTCCCCCGAAGTATCTTAGCGTGGCAGGGGAAGCGGGCTGCTCCTTATCGGGATTCATCGCACCGGCCCAGCGTTCCGGGGGGATGTAGATCCCAATCAGGCCCGCGGGTTTGGGACGGGACTTGGGACGCGCCTTGGTCAGGGTGCGTTCATATTGGTCTATGGCGGCCAGATAATGCCACGGGATCGCGGTAATGTCACCAATTTGTTCAAACAGCTGCTTGCGCTTGGCTGCAGGCTGTTCCGCTGCAGGCACCGGGGGTGGGCTGCCGGGCGCTGATGCAGCTGCCGGAGTACCGCCGGCTGCCAGCGACAGGAGCAGCGCTGCCAGACCGGTCGCCGCACAGCGGTTCAGTGCTGTAAGTTGTATTTTCCATTTACGCTGCATGTTGAATCGTCGCCTCCTTTTATAGCGTTAGCTTACTGCATATCATTGGTTTTTATCCGATTCATGATATAATAAGGACACGGATCATTAACAAGGGCGGCTTGTCCGCTTAGAGGAAAGCAGGTCATGGTGCATGAGATCGAAACCACGCAACAAAGAACCAAAGCCGGACTGGCTTCGCATAAAGTTGGCTACAGACGGCAATTATGCCGAGATTAAGGATATGATGCGCTCGAAGACACTCCACTCGGTATGCGAGGAAGCGCGCTGCCCGAACATATACGAATGCTGGGCGAACCGTACAGCCACCTTCATGATATTAGGTGATATTTGTACAAGGGCATGCCGTTTTTGTGCTGTTAAGACCGGGCTGCCGACGGAGCTGGATCTTCAGGAGCCAGAACGTGTGGCGGAAGCGGCCGAGCAGATGGGACTTCGTCATTGTGTCGTGACCTCAGTGGCACGGGATGATCTGGCTGATGGCGGGGCTTCGATCTTCGCGGGCACGATCAAAGCAATTCGCGCCAGAATGCCGCTATGCAGCGTAGAAGTGCTGATTCCGGATTTCCAAGGCAATTGGGATGCGCTCAAAATTGTCATGGATGCAAAGCCGGATATTCTAAACCATAACATTGAAACAGTTGAACGCTTGTCGGACAGGGTTCGTGCCAAGGCCAAATATTCCCGTTCGCTTGAGCTGCTTCGCAAGGCGAAGGAGCTGCAGCCTGATATTCCAACGAAGTCAAGCATCATGCTTGGGGTCGGGGAAACATGGGACGAGATTATTCAGGCGATGGATGACCTGCGGGCGCATGACTGCAATATCTTAACGCTTGGCCAATATTTGCAGCCTACGCCGAACCATCTGGAGGTCGAGCGCTATGTTCACCCGGATGAGTTCAAGGCGCTTAAGGAAGAAGGCATGAAGCGCGGCTTCAGCCACGTGGAGTCCGGACCTATGGTGCGCAGCTCCTACCATGCACACGAACAGGTACAGTCCGCGGCACAAGCGCAGCCGGCAGGCCGTGCGAACGCATAACACGACGGATTGGAAATGGGGGCTCATCGTTGATTCAGATCGGCGGCAGAACATATGAACTCTTGCATGAACATAAGAATGCCTGGAACCTTGAAGCATTCAAGGGGCGGTACAGCGATGTTCTCGAAAGATATGACTATATTATTGGCGATTGGGGCTACAATCAGCTGAGGCTGAAGGGCTTCTTCAAGGAAGGGCACCCGAAGGCGACAAAGGAAAGCACGATTGCAAATTTAGCCGATTATATTAACGAATACTGCAATTTTGGCTGTGCATATTTCGTCTTACAGAAAATTTCCAGCGGCAGGATGGCAGATAGTGATACTGTCTTGATCAATCTGGATGAAGAACCGGAAGAGCAGCTGCTTCAGCAGCCGAATCATTACCGTTCCCGGCGGCAGTCGAGCGAGCTGGAGGCAGCGCCGCTTACGACGGCAGCGGCCCGAGAGGTTGAGACTGATCAACCCATTCCCGTACCCCGCGAAGGGGAGGGCGGCGCGAGACCAGGCCGTTCCCGCGAATCGCGGAATGGCGGACAGCGCTATGGAGCACGGGAGGGCGGTCAGCCCGGCCGCGGCAGAGACCGCCAGGGAGGCCGCGACAGCGGCACATCCTCTGGTGCTAAGGAAGGGCGCGAGCGGGAGGGCAAGGCTAACCGGCAGCAGCAGGGAAGTGGACAAGGCACGCCTGCCCAGGACCATAAGCCTAAGCATCGCTACCGCAGCCGGGAAGGTCGCCAAGGGCAGGAGCATCAGAAGGGCAAGGGCACGCCGCAATCCCCTGAGCAACAGGCACAGGGAGGACGGGCCGGGGGTAACCGGCAGCCTGGCAGTGAGCAGGGCAGCAGGAGACAGCAGCATCAGGCTGGAACCGGCAGCCCGGTTTCAGAACAGCCACGGCAGCCTCGCCAGAAGCCGGAAGGACGTTCTCAACAGGCAAGACAAGGGACACCTGGCGAACAGGGTGGACCAGCTGTTCAGCGGGAATCGGGCGGACAAGAATAACAGTAGAATAATCGAACGGAAGCGGGCGGATTGTTCATCTGCCGGCTTCCGCTTCGTTTGCCCATAACCACTGGCAAAATGGGGGTGTCCCATAAGTCATCCAAGATGACATGGGGCACCCCCTGTTATTGATTCAGGTTAAACAAAAGCAACTACGCATCTCGAATATTCTTCCGACCGCTGTTGCTCGTGGATTCCTTGAACG
>NZ_JAKGAO010000012.1 GCF_021532315.1 Paenibacillus tarimensis | reverse complement strand
GCTAAGTTCTAACACTTCATTCGCATCCGGTTTTCAGGGTGTAATCTATACGTAAGAGCGTCTGTCCGGTAACTCGGACAGACGCTCTTTTTATTCTTTCATATCTGCTATTACGCGAAGTGCTTCATCGATTTCTTCAAACGTATTATAGATACCCGGCGTAAACCTGGCGTAGCTGAGAAAGTATGGCGCAGCAGTACAGACGATGCGATGGCTTAACAGGTGAGCTACTGTTTGTTTGGTTGAATACCCGTCAACCTCGAATGCAATAATTCCGGCTGACAAGAGCTCACTTATGGGGGTGTGAAGAGTAACATGATCCATACGATGCAGGCGTTCTTTGCAGTAACGGTTCAGCGAATGGATACGTTCTTTTATTTGTTCTTTGCCAATCGATTTTACAAATTTGAAGGCATCCGTTAGAGCCCATCTGTGCTCTAGCGAGTGGAAGCCGCCGGGAGTCATCTGTTTGCCGTCCATTCGTTCAGGCCGATGCTTATGCTGAATTACATCATCCATTACTTCCGTAAAGGTTGGAATGACAGGATCAATAAGCTGCCAAGAGTCATCGCGTCCAGCAATGATGCCTGTTCCCCTTGGTCCATATAACCACTTATGAGTACCTGTTACCAGGAAATCACAGTTTAGCTCATCAAAGGTCTCTGTCTCAACGCCGAATCCATGGACCCCGTCAACTATGAAAATAACCTTTGTCTTCTCATCCCGGTTTTTGTTCAGCTCCGCAATTTCTTCCCCAATCCGGCGAATAGGCAGCTTGATACCAGTATTGGAATGAACCCAGCTTAACCCGACTACTCTGGTCTTATCCGTGATAGTTTCAATTACTGTAGTGACAAGACTCTCAACAGTAACCGTATTTAGATCATTGTACAGCTTGAAATGACGGTAGCTTGCACCAGTACGGCGTGCGCACATACGAATTGCTTCCAGATGAGAATAGTAGTCATCCTCTGGAGCAACAATTTCCTGATCCTTCGTCAGGGTGAGTCCCATGTATAAGAGGCCTAAGCCCATTGTTGTGCTGTCTGTTAATGCGATCTGGTCGGGGTTAAGAATACCTAAATAATCTGCAGCTGCATCTCGGACTCGCTGTGCTCTTTTATTCTCATTAGCCAACGTATATTGAACGGGGTTCAAATCAATCTCGTTGCGGTATGCTTCAATGGCAAGTCGTACGGGTTCCGGATGAGAGGCAATAAATTGTGAAGAAGCCAGATGAATATAATCCGGTGATAAGCGAAACTGCCTTCGTATAGCCTCCCAATCGGTCTGATGCACCACCGCCGATTCCACGGTTGAAGGTGAGATCGTCGACGTCCTCATGAGCATGAGCATGCACTTCCTTTCTAATCTTAACCGCAATCAAACTCAAATATCGATACCATGTACTATTCCCTGCTTACCGATATCCTCATTCACATCAGCAGTTTGCTAGCATTTCCAACAACTTCATGCTTTAGCATTCGGGTATTGTAGGGATAGTAAGACAGAGTAATGGACGATCAAACGGTATATTGTAAAAGGGAGGCCATAAACAATGATGAAAACTGCAGTGTCATTAGCTGTCGCAGCTGGGCTTTCTGGCGTATTGTTAACGGGGTGCGGAACGAACGGAAATAATGGAAACAACGGAATGACAACGCAAGGAACCGGCCGAATTCAGCAGCAGGGAGTCAACCGGATGCAAGGCGGCGTCGGGTACACTCGTACGAGGGACTCATTACAGGCCAACAGAGCTGGGAATCAGACAAATGCTCAGCAAGGACAGACACGCTCTGGCATCAATAGTGATCAAGTTGATCGTGACATGAATGGTACAGGACTAGGGACGGGTGGATTTGGCACAATGGGCATGAACGAGCGTGGCGGCCGAATCACCAACCCGCAGGCTAATAACAGTGGAACAGGTGGCGCTGGTGTTCAGGCACAGCATGCAGAACATAATAGAGCTGGAAATAAGGGGACCATACAGCACGATATGACTCATGTGGACCGGAACCGGTCCGGTATCTATGGTTATGGGGTTAATGGCACAACCGATCTCTATCAGACTGCGAATACGACAAGGTCGGGCCGTACAAAACAAGGCGGTCGTTCGTAAGCTATGGACAGACAACCAGATGAGCTGCTTGAGACGGTTTCCAAATGGTTTGAGGAGCACACACACAGGCCGATCCGGATTATTAAACGGGAGCAGGGTGACGTCGATCAAATCAGGATGAATGTCGAGCATATTGGCTATAGAGATTCTCATACCGTGGATGATTATACGGACGGCTTAGCTTTGATGCTGTACGGCTATGGTGAGATCATTAATAATCGTCAGCCCGCTGAGCTACCGCAGCCTATATTCGAGATACCGGTTGAAGGCTTGTCCGCGGCAGAAGTTAGTGACCATCAAATGATCCTCATTACAGAGCGGGCTGCCTATTCAATTGATTCAGTGTAGAACAGAAGTGTTAACGGACGACTGGTCCCTATTGGGGATGGTCGTCTTGTTTTGTTTATATGTAAAAGTTTTGCCTAAATATTTTTTTGTTTATGTCTGTTTTATTTTGAAATAGGTATACTCAAACACAAACAAAGATGCTATAATGGCCTCAGCAAATAGAATTGAAAACTAATAACGTCCGGAGGTACAGACAATGGTTCAAAGCTTATGGGATTCTTCGAAAGCGTCATCATTGCAAGGCGGCTTGGAAGAGCTTGTCTATCGTTCCAACCTGATTGGCACAGATCGGAGGGTCTGTAACTGGGGCGGCGGCAATACTTCCAGCAAGACGGTTGTGAAGGATTTTCGCGGCCGTGATGTAGAAGTGATGTTTGTAAAAGGCAGCGGCTCGGACTTGGCTACGATGAAGGCAGGCAATTTCACAGGTCTGCGAATGGAGGATATCCGTCCTCTGTTCGAGCGTGATGAAATGCCGGATGAAGACATGGTTGCGTATCTGGCGAACTGTATGATTGATGCCAAGCACCCTCGTGCCTCAATCGAGACGCTGCTGCATGCCTTCCTTCCGTTCAAACACGTGGATCACACACATCCGGATGCGATTATCAGTCTGTGCTGCGCGGACAACGGAAGAGAGGTTGCAAGAGAAATTTATGGAGACCGGTTTGTATGGGTCCCTTATGTGCGTCCTGGTTTTACGCTGTCGAAGATGATCGCACAAGGCGTGCTGGATAATCCGAAAGCGGAGCTTGTCCTGATGGAGAAGCACGGTCTTGTTACATGGGGCGAGACATCGGAAGCCTGCTATGCGAAGACTATTGAGATCATTAATGAAGCAGAAGCTTATATTGAAGCGAGAGTAAACCATGAGAAGCTGTTCGGCGGTGAGAAGCACGCAGCACTTCCTGCTGAGGTCCGTCGGAGCATAGCAGCTGCAGTAATGCCGACGATCCGTGGTGCAGTCAGCGATGCGAAGAAAATGATCCTGACCTTCGATGATGAAGCGGATGTGCTGCAGTTTGTGGGTGGTCACGACAGCCCGAAGCTCTCGCAGGTGGGGGCAGCTTGCCCGGATCATCTCGTTCATACGAAGGTAGTGCCTCTGTTTGTGGATTGGAAGCCGTCAGAGGAGGATGTCGAAGGGCTGAAGGCGAAGCTAAAAGAGAGTATTGCAGCTTATAAAGAAGAATACAAAGCATATTTTGAGCGAAACAAGCATGAGGGCGATGTCATGTTCGAAGCCGCACCACGTGTTATTCTGATCCCAGGTGTCGGCATGATCAATACCGGCAAGAGCTGGTCGATGTCCAAGGTAAGCGGTGCTTTATATCATCGGGCGATTGCGGTTATGCGCGGAGCAACGGCTCTGGGGCAGTTCGTTTCCTTAAGCGAAAACGAGTCCTATAATGTCGAATACTGGCCGCTTGAGCTGTATAAGCTGTCACTTGCGCCTGCTGAGGTGGAGTTCTCCCGGAAGGTAGCCTTTATTACCGGCGGAGCCGGCGGCATCGGAAGTGAAACCGCACGCAGGCTGGTGTCCGAAGGCGCTCACGTTGTACTTGCCGACTTGAACCTGGAAGGTGCACAGAAGGTTGCGGATGAAATTAATGAGGCTTATGGCGGCAACCGGGCGATCGCAGTCAAGATGGATGTGACGAAGGAAGAGGAAGTAGCGGCAGCTTATAAGGAAACCTCGCTTACGTATGGCGGCGTTGATATCATTGTCAACAATGCGGGGCTTGCTACATCCAGTCCTTTCGATGAAACATCCCTGAAGGAATGGAATCTGAATATTAATGTGCTGGGGACCGGTTATTTCCTGGTTGCCCGTGAAGCGTTCAAGCTCATGAAGGAGCAGGCGATTGGCGGCAACATGGTGTTCATCGGCTCCAAGAACTCCGTATACGCCGGTAAGAATGCATCGGCTTACAGCTCGGCGAAAGCACTGGAGGCCCATCTGGCACGCTGTATTGCAGCCGAAGGCGGCGAGTTTGGCATCCGTGTTAACACTGTATTACCTGATGCCATTCTGCAGGGATCGGCAATCTGGAATTCCAGCTGGCGGAACGAGCGTGCCGCAGCTTACGGCATTGAACCGGATCAGCTGGAGGAGTATTACCGCAAGCGTACAACACTGCTGGTGAACATCTATCCGAGAGATATTGCAGAAGGGATCGCATTTTTTGCATCCTCTAAGGCGGATAAGACAACCGGCTGCATGCTGACGATTGACGGCGGCGTTCCAGCGGCATTCACTCGTTAAGAAGGAGGCTTGTGCGATGTTTCAGGCCAAAGGGGAAAAGCATTGGGTAATTCCGGACGGATATATTCCGGAGCACAGTTCAGGCGAACTGACGAGTCATGAATCGGTTTGTGTGCTGAACTGCTCATCCGAAGAGGCACTGCTTCGTTTTACCATATTTTTTGAAGACCGGGAGCCAATGGAGGACATTCTGGTCGTCGTACCCGGACGGCGCACGAAGCATATCCGTACCAGCTCGCTGATGAAGGAGGGAATGCCGATACCTGTCGGCGTTCCCTATGCTATAGAGGTCAAGAGCGATATTGATGTGATTGTGCAGTACAGCCGTCTTGATTCCACGCAGGCGGAAAATGCCCTTATGTCGGTCATGGCGTACCCTGTCCGTTAAGGACCAACATCCAACACACTACAAAGAGGTGTTATATATGTCCGATCGCGCATATTCACTGTTTGAAGAGCAGCAGAGAGCTAGAGGCATCGATCTGAATCAGGTCAAAGAGCAACTGAAAGCATTCCAGATTGAGACGCCTTCCTGGGGCTATGGTGATTCCGGCACCAGATTTAAAGTGTTCCAGAAGACGGGCGTTCCGCGCACACCTTACGAAAAGCTGGATGATGCCGCGCAGGTGCACCGTGTCACAGGACTGTGCCCATCAGTGGCGATTCATATCCCTTGGGATAAAGTGGACGATTATGGCAAGCTGCGCAGTCATGCGGAAAATCAAGGCCTGAAGATCGGCGCGGTCAACCCGAACCTCTTTCAGGAGGACGATTATATGTTGGGCAGTGTCACTAACACTGACCCGGCGATCCGGCGCAAAGCGACGGACCATCTGATCGAATGTGTGGATATTGCAAAAGAAACCGGCTCTAGAGATATCAGCCTCTGGTTTGCGGATGGAACCAATTATCCGGGACAGGGAGATATCCGCAAGCGCAAAGCATGGATGCATGAAGCATTAAGCGAACTCTATAAAGCGCTTACACCTGAGATGCGTATGCTCATCGAGTACAAGTTCTTCGAGCCTGCATTCTACCATACGGATCTGGCTGATTGGGGCATGGCCTATAACTATGCACGTAAGCTTGGCCCGCAGGCCCAGGTACTAGTGGATACAGGACATCATGCGCCGGGCACGAATGTGGAGCATATTGTCGCATACCTCATTGATGAAGGGAAGCTGGGAGGCTTTCACTTTAACGCACGCAAGTATGCTGACGATGACTTAATTGTAGGCACAACCAATCCGTATGAGCTGTTCCTTATCTTCTATCAGATTCTAAGCGCAGCCCGCGATGAGGATGTTGCCATTCGCAGTACGGTAAACAATATTGCCTATATGATCGACCAGTCGCACAACATTGAGCAGAAAATACCGGCCATGATCCGCTCCGTTCTTAACGCGCAGACCCAGTTTGCCAAAGCGCTGCTCATCAATCATGAGGAAATCGCGGAGGCGCAGGAGAAGCATGATGTGCTGGGAGCAGAGGATGCTGTTCGCCGTGCATTTGAATTTGATGTTACCCCGCTGCTGCATGCTTTCCGCGAGGAACAAGGGTTTCCGGTTGATCCCATGCGGGTATACCTGTCGAGCAGCTATGGCCAGGATATACTCGCCAGAGGCAAGGGCGGTGCCAGCTGGTGACAATACTCGCTTATGATCTGGGTGCGAGCAGCGGCAGGGCGCTGCTCGGCCGCTTGACGGACCGCAAGATCGAAGTGGAGGAAATTCACCGCTTCCCGAACGACCCGGTACAAGCGGGCAGCCGCCTGCACTGGGATATCCTCCGGCTTCTGCATGAGCTGAAGCAGGGATTATTGAAGGCGAAGCATAAGGGAGAGCAGCCGCAGAGCCTGGCGATTGATTCGTGGGCGGTTGATTTTGGACTTCTCGCGAAAAACGGCGAGCTGCTAGGAAATCCCTGTCATTATCGGGACCACTATACGGATGGCATGATGGATAAGGTTTTTGCCAAGGTATCGCAGGGGGATATATTCGCGCGTACCGGCATTCAGTTTCTCCCTTTCAATACGATCTATCAGCTGGCGGCTCTGAAGGAAGCGGATAGCCCGCTGCTGCAGAATGCGGACCGTTTTCTCATGATCCCTGACCTGCTTCGCTATTATCTGACTGGTGAAATGGTCAACGAATTTACGAATGCCACCACAACTCAGCTCTATAACCCGCTCCAAGGTGGGTGGGATGGTGACCTGCTCGCGGCAATCGGAATCCCAGAGAAGCTCTTTGGTCCTGTAGTACACCCTGGCACCGCAGCCGGACAGCTGCAGCCGTCTCTCTGCCGGGAGCTCGGGATTGACCCTGTCCCTGTCATAACGGCAGCCGAGCACGATACAGGCTCAGCGGTAGCGGCTGTGCCGGCACCGGGTCCGGGCTTTGCCTACTTAAGCTGCGGAACCTGGTCGCTTATGGGTACGGAGGTAACGAAGCCGGTTATGACCGAGCAGGCGCTGCGCCTTAATTTTACGAATGAAGGCGGCGTTAATCATACCTACCGGCTGCTCAAGAATATTATGGGGCTGTGGATCCTGCAGGAGATGAAGCGGGAATGGGAACGCCAAGGCGTGAACTATACATTCCCCGAGCTGGTGGCGCTTGCTAAGGATGCGGACCGGTTGACATCGCTTATTGATCCGGATGATCCGCTGTTCCTGCACGCTGGTGACATGTGTCCAAGGATTCAGGCGTACTGCAGGCGTACGGGACAACGACAGCCTGAGCAGGCGGGTGAGTTTGTTCGTTGTATTTTGGAAAGCTTGGCTTTAAAATACCGTTATGTGCTGGAATGGACGGAACAGCTGTCTGGTCAGCGTTTTGAAGGGCTGCATATGGTGGGAGGCGGCATTCAAAATGAGCTGCTGTGCCAGTGGACGGCAGATGCAATCGGCAAACCGGTATGGACTGGTCCTGCTGAGGGGAGTGCGATCGGCAATCTGGCTGTCCAGTGGATCGCCAGCGGAGATTTCGCCGATCTGCAGGAAGCCCGGCGGGTCATCCGTGACTCGTTCCCGGTCGGCGTATACGAGCCGTTTGACCGGGAGCGGTGGGAGGAGGCCTATGGCCGGTTTCTGCTGCTCGCCAGCCTGCCAACATAATGAGGAAATGAGGGAAGCGGCATGCTGGTCGCAGAACGATACGAATTAATTGTACAGCTGGTAAATGACAGGGGAAGCATCAGGGTTTCCGAGCTAAGTGAATTGTGTCAGGTGACGGAGGAGACGATCCGGCGGGATCTGGACCGTCTCGAGCAGGCCGGCAAACTGAGGCGTTCACATGGCGGAGCCGTCAGTGTCAAGGATCAGCAGCCGGAAATCCCTTATTTCGAACGGGAAATAACCCATGCGGAAGAGAAGCGGCGAATCGCGGAGGAAGCGATCCGGCAGATTGAGCCTCGCGAGCGCATCCTGCTGGATGCCAGCTCAACGGCCTGGTATATGGCTTCTATTATGCCGGATCTGCCGCTTACGGTGCTGACCAATTCGATTAAGGTAGCGATGGAGCTGAGCGGCAAGGAGAAGATTGAGGTCATATCGACAGGCGGCATTCTCGCCCAGCGTTCACTGTCCTTTATCGGTCCGTTGGCGGAACGCTCGCTCGACGCGTATCACGTGGACAAAGCATTCCTTTCCTGCAAGGGAGTCCATCTGGAGCGCGGTGTAAGTGAATCGAATGAACTGCAGGCAAGGGTGAAGCAGAAAATGTTTGGGATGGCGGATAAGGTATTTCTGCTTGTAGACTCAAGTAAATTTGGCGTGCAGGCTTTCACCCATGTTGCGGATTTATCACAGGTGAATACCGTCATTACCGACAGCGGCGCGGACGAGGAAGCCTGCAATATTCTCAGGAAGCGCTCGATACATGTGAAGACGACATAATTTACTGGCCTTTTTAAATCATGGGAGAGATGCAGGATGAAGGTATCCTTGTTTATAACGTGTCTAAGTGATGCCATATATCCCAGAGTCGGAGAAGCGATGGTCCGGCTGCTGGCGAAATACGGGGTTACACTTGATTTTCCGGATGTACAGACCTGCTGCGGCCAGCCGGCTTACAACAGCGGGTACTGGAAGGAAGCGCGTGAGACAGCGAAGACGATTCTACATGCATTTGAAGACAGCGATTTTGTCATATCTCCGTCCGGCTCATGTACCGGTATGATTCATCATTATCCCAAGTTATTTGAGAAGGAGCCCGAATGGCTGGACAGAGCGGAGAGGCTGAAGCGTAAGTCTTATGAGTTTACACAATTTCTGGTTCATGTGCTGGGAGTTACGGATGTCGGAGCAGTGTTCCCGCACAAGGTGACTTATCACCCATCATGTCATGGCAGCCGTCTGCTTGGCGTAAAGGCCGAGCCCATGGAGCTGATGCGGCATGTGAGGGAGATGGAGCTTGTACCGCTTCCGTTTGCCGAGGACTGCTGCGGGTTCGGCGGCACCTTCGCAGTCAAGATGGCTGATATTTCGGGTGCGATGGTCGCAGAAAAAGCGGATCATGTTCTCGAGACGGATGCGGAAGTACTGGTTGGTCTAGATATGGCGTGCCTCATGAATATTGCCGGTCATCTCAGGTACCGTAACGAACCCGTTAGAGTCATGCATCTGGCGGAGCTGCTGTACGAGGGGGTGAGCCGATGAGCGCTGGCAAGGCAGCCGGACGGCCGGGTACCGTTAAGGAACGGGCTGATCTGGCGCTGAACGACGATTTCCTGCGCAAGGCGGTCCGGTTTACAACAGAGCGGCTGCGGGGCGGCAAGCAGAAGGCTGCGGCCGAGCACGGCAACTGGGATGAGTGGCGCGAGCGGGGCAGGCAAATCCGGCTGCATACGATCGCACATCTGGATTATTATTTAAATCTGTTCGCAGATAATGCACGCGCAAACGGCGTGCATGTTCATTTTGCCGAGACGGATGCAGAAGCGGTAAAACTGTCTTTGGCGATTGCGGAGCGCAAGCGGGCGAAGACCGTGGTAAAGTCCAAGTCAATGGTGACGGAGGAGCTGCATCTCAATGCCGCACTTGATTCCATTGGGGTAGAGGCGATTGAGACAGATCTTGGCGAATACATTATTCAGCTGGCCGGAGAAGCTCCGTCACATATCATTATTCCGGCCATACACAAGAATCGTTATCAGATTGCCGAGCTGTTATCGGAGGACGCTGGCGAAGAGCTGCTGCCGGACACAACCATACTGGCGGGTTATGTGCGCAAGAAGCTGCGCGAGAAGTTCCTGGAGGCGGATATTGGCATGACCGGCTGCAACTTCGCGATAGCGGAGACCGGATCTATGGTGCTCTTCGAAAATGAAGGTAACGCGCGTATGGTGACAACGGTACCAAAGACACAGATTACGCTCATGGGAATGGAGAGGATTATTCCTTCCTGGGAGGATCTGGAGGTCATGGCGACACTGCTGCCGCGCTCAGCTACGGGCCAGAAGCTAACGGTCTACATGTCGGGAATCACCGGTCCGAAGAGGGAAGCGGATCAGGACGGCCCGGAAGAAATGCATATCATCATTGTCGATAACGGACGTTCGCTGCAGCTTGGCGATCCGGAATTCCAGGAGCTGCTCAACTGCATACGCTGCGGCGCCTGCCTGAATGCCTGCCCGGTATACCGTCATATTGGCGGCCATGCCTATGGCGGCACCTACAGCGGACCAATTGGAGCGGTATTGACACCAGCCCTGCAGAAGAATGTGGCGGAGTGGGATGACATAGCGAATGCATCCAGCCTGTGCGGAGCCTGCTACGAGGCTTGCCCGGTGAAGATTCCGCTTCATGACATGCTTGTTTATTTAAGACGACGGAAGGTAGAATCCGGGCATGGCAACCGTATGGAATCGGCGGGGATGAAGGGCTTTGCCGCTGTTGCGGGGAAGGCCACCTGGTTCAAGGGCGCCATCAAGCTGGGACAGCTGGGCCAGAAGCTTGTTGTCCGTAACGGCGGCATCCGGATCAAGGCAGGACCGCTTAAGGGCTGGAACAGCTACCGCGTGACCCCAAGCCTGCCGAAGAAATCATTCCGCGAGAGGTGGAAGACATTGAGCGGCGAGGTTCAGGCAGAAGCAGCGCCCATGAGCGCCGAGACACGCAGCCGAATGGAACAGCTTGTCCGGGAACGTGAGAAGGGAGGCGGAGGACATGGCGGACACGCATAAGGAGTGGCTGGAGCAGCTTGAAGCGCAGTCGAAGGCAAAACAGGAATCCTTCATGACGGGTATTGCGAAAAAGCTTGGGCGGAGCCGGGTAACGGAGCCGCCTGCCCATCCGTTTCGCGGCGCCCCTGACTTCTGGCGAACGTTCCAGTGGCCGCTTGAAGAGCGGATTGAACGCTTTACCGAGCATTTTCAGGCAGCTGGCGGCAATGTGGAGAGATTGAATAATCTGGCCGATGTTAAATCCTTTGTTGTGAAACTGGCCGGCGAAATGGATGCCCGCTATATTGTCCGTCAGCAAGAGAGTGAGCTTGACTGCCTGGGCTTAGAAGAGGCGCTGCCTGAAGCACATCTGAGTGTATGGAACAGCGACCCTTCTGAAAATTGGAAGGTGCGTGCCGCCGAAGCAGATATCGGCATCGTTATGGCAGACTATGCAGCAGCTTATACAGGCTCTATTACGGTGCTGTCAGCTGCTCATAAGGGACGATCAGTCAGCCTGCTGCCGACGGTTCTGATTGCAGTTATCCCTCTAGAGCGGCTGAAAACGCGGCTTGGCGAGATCCTCATTCAATTTGATGATAGAGGCCGGGAAGAGCTTCCGGCAGGCATTCATTTCATTTCCGGGCCCAGCCGCTCGGCGGATATTGAGAATGATCTGACGATAGGCGTACATGGTCCGGGCATTGTCTATGCCCTGCTGGTTGGGTAAAATCCGGGCTGCGTGAAGGATTACAGAAAAAGCGGGTTTCGTGGGTATGACCACAAATCCCGCTTTTATATTTAACGAATTGTGCAAATTCTTGCCGTTTGGCTATAAAGAGAACATGCTCGATAGCCTCTTGAGTAGCCCTCGGTTAGTATAATAACTGCACGCATAGCTGCAAAGTATATCTTATTCATCCCTCAGCATAAGAAGCGCTGCGAATTCATCATGTGTAAGTCTGCCGAAGAAGCTGTGCAGATCAACATCGGCGATTGCCTGCCTAATTGCAGCTTCCTCGTACCTGATTCCGGTCAGCAGAAGCTCGAGATCGGCTACATCCCGGACACCGAAAAAGTCACCATAAAGCTTGATGCCCTCGATATGACCATTCTCCACATAAAGACGGACATCAATAATGCCGGAGGTGAACTTACGTGCTCTCTCCAGATTAAATTTAGGCGACCGGCCGTAATTCCATTCCCAGTTCCGGTAACGTTCCTCCGCAAGCTGTTCGACAGCCTGCCAGTCCGCATCTGTCAGGGGGTACCGGGGAACCGCTTCCGGCTCGCACTGGAACAGCTCCCTCAGCAGCATGCTGCGAAATTCCTCCAACGAAATCTTAGTCTCCAGAAACTCCGAAATATTCGCCACCCGTCCCCGAACCGACTTGGTGCCTTTGGATTCAATCTTGATGGGTTTGACGCGCAGCGCGGAAGCAACATGCTCCATGGCAGAGTCGAACAGCAGCGTGCCGTGGCTGAACATCCGGCCTTTGCTGGCAAATTGGGCATTTCCGGATATTTTCCGCTCTCCGACCTGAATGTCATTGCGTCCGGTCAGCTCAGCTTCTACGCCCAGCTTCTGGAGAGCATCGATGACGGGCTTGGTAAATTTGGCGAAGTTGTGAAAGGACTCTCCGTCATCATTGGTAATAAAGCTGAAATTCAGGTTGCCAAGGTCATGATATACTGCACCCCCTCCTGACAGCCGGCGGACAACATGAATTCCTTGGTCATGCACATAATCCGTGTTAATTTCTTCCACGGTATTTTGATTTTTGCCGATAATAATGGATGGCTCATTCACATAGAACAGCAGATAGCTCTCCGGCATCGGCAGATTGCGAAGTGCATATTCCTCCAGTGCGAGATTGATTGAGGGATCGGTAATCCCTTTGTTATCGATAAACAGCATAGGTTCATCCTCCAGAAAATGAGATATTGCTTTCATTACAGCAGGACAGCCTTGGAAAGTCAAATGAGGTTTAGATGAACAGCTGCTGATCTTAATGTCAGCTGCTAGATTTTACGCAGGGAATCCGAGCCGCAAGGTCTGCTTGACGATTATGATAGCGCTTTTCTATAATGAAACCTAGTTTTATCATTATACCCTTAGGGTAATCCAGGAGGACGGAAGGGAGGCAATCGCATGGCATTTGAAGGTCAGCCGGTGCTGCCGGCCGTACGCAAGGTGAAGGATTTTGAGAAGCTTATGAAGCTGACCCATACGTATATCATTTTGCTGGATTGCCATATCAGTCAGCTATCCTCGCTTGTCGGTCTTGCCAAAGCAAATGGCAAAAAGGTGCTCCTGCATGCCGATCTTATTGAAGGTCTGAAGAATGATGAATATGCGGCGGAATATCTCTGCCAGGTCATTAAGCCTGAAGGAATTATTTCGACACGCAGCGGGGTTATAACCAAGACTAAACAGAACGGCTTGCTCGCCATTCAGCGTCTGTTCCTGCTGGATACGAATGCACTGGAAAAAAGCTATGTTCTTCTTGAACGTACTCGGCCGGATTTCATTGAAGTTCTGCCCGGCGTTATCCCTCATATCATTGCTGAGGTGCTGGAGCGTACAGGTATTCCAATTATTGCCGGCGGGCTTATCCGGTCGGCAGAGGATGTAACGCAGGCGCTTCAAGCAGGCGCCTCGGCTGTAACCTCCTCAAATTTTGGTCTGTGGAACCATCAATTTTCCTAAGATAGGGGAGCTTGCTTATGAAGCAGGGCTATGTTCTGGCGTTGGACCAGGGTACAACGAGTACAAGAGCAATCATATTTAATCATGACGGCGCCATTGTCAGCAGCGCGCAGCAGGAGATCAAGCAGCATTTTCCACAACCGGGGTGGGTTGAGCATAATGCGAACGATATCTGGCTGTCGGCACTTGGCGTTATGGCAGCAGCACTATCAGACGGGGACATCCGCCCTGAAGATATTACGGCCATTGGCATTACCAATCAGCGGGAAACAGCCGTGGTGTGGGACCGGCATACAGGCCGTCCGATCCACAATGCGATCGTATGGCAGTCCAGACAGACGGCTGAGATCTGTGAAGAGCTCAAGGAGGCAGGTCACGAGTCTATGGTCCGGAGTAAAACCGGCCTGCTGATTGATCCGTACTTCTCGGGAACGAAGGTTAAGTGGATTCTCAATCATGTGGAAGGCGCCAGAGAACGGGCGGGCAAGGGGGATCTCCTCTTTGGTACGATTGACACATGGCTGGTCTGGAAGCTGACTGGCGGCGCTGTGCATGTAACCGATTACACCAATGCCTCACGCACGATGCTGTACAACATTTATGATCTGCGATGGGATGATGACCTGCTTCAGATGCTTGACATTCCGCATACCATGCTGCCGGAGGTCCGCAACAGCTCGGAGGTATATGGAACTACGGTAGAGCACCACTTCTTCGGAAAAAGAATTCCGGTTGCGGGCATGGCCGGCGACCAGCAGGCTGCGCTGTTCGGCCAGGCTTGCTATGATGAAGGTGCTGTAAAAAACACATACGGTACTGGCTGCTTCATGCTGATGAATACGGGGTCAAAGCCGATCCGTTCCGAGCATGGGCTGCTGACAACGATAGCCTGGGGGCTTGGCGGCCGTATTCATTACGCACTCGAGGGCAGTGTGTTTGTGGCAGGCTCAGCGATCCAATGGCTTCGTGACGGGCTGCGCATGATCCGATCGGCTTCCGATACGGAGATGTACGCTTCAAGGGTGGAATCTACGGAGGGGGTTTATGTTGTCCCTGCTTTTGTTGGTCTAGGAACCCCTTACTGGGAGAGTGACGTTCGCGGAGCTGTATTCGGACTTACCAGGGGGACCTCTAAGGAGCATTTCATCCGGGCGGTTATAGAATCCCTGGCCTTTCAAAGTAAGGATGTGCTGATGGCGATGATCGAAGATTCCGGTCTTGAGCTGCAGACGCTGCGTGTGGACGGGGGAGCCGTACGAAATGATTTTCTGATGCAGTTTCAGAGCGACCTGCTGGGTGTTCCGGTGGAGCGACCGGTCATAAACGAAACGACTGCGCTTGGGGCTGCGTATCTGGCCGGGCTTGCAGTAGGCTTCTGGAGCAGCACGGAGGAAATCTGCGGCAAGCACCGGATGGAGCGGATGTTTGAGCCGGCCATGGAGAATGAACGAAGGCAGCAGTTGTACGGCGGATGGAAAAAAGCGATCCAGGCGGCGATCGCCTTCCAGTAACTATATTAGGCGTCCGGCCTGGTTGGCACCGTAACCCCCTTGTGTTATAATTATCACAACAAGTTAATATACCGGTCGGAGATTAGGAGAGACCACGAAGCCTTGCCCTTCATTTACATTTGGGCAGGGGGTTCGTGGTTTCTTTTTTTTGTTTTCCGGGGAAGGCAGCATCATTCAGAACATGGGGGGAATATGGGATGAACGGAAGTTTCTCAAGCTTGGAAAGAACGAATGTGCTGGAGCAGCTGGAGCATGAGCAGTATGATGTACTGATTATTGGAGGCGGGATAACAGGCGCTGGAATCGCGCTGGATGCTGCAACAAGGGGTATGAAGACGGCGCTTATTGAGATGCAGGACTTCGCGGCAGGTACTTCAAGCCGCTCAACTAAGCTGGTTCATGGCGGATTGCGTTACTTAAAGCAGTTGGAAGTTAAGATGGTGGCCGAGGTAGGCAAGGAGCGTGAGGTTGTCTACCGGAACGGGCAGCATGTGACAACTCCTGAGCGGATGCTGCTGCCCTTTCATAAGGGGGGGACCTTCGGCTCGTTTACAACCTCGCTCGGCCTTATGGTCTATGACCGCCTGGCAGGCGTGAAGAGGTCGGAACGACGCGTTATGCTGAGCCGTGAGGAGACACTTGCCCGTGAGCCGCTGCTCAAGCAGGAAGGCCTTCTTGGGGGCGGGGATTATGTGGAGTACCGGACCGATGATGCCAGACTGACAATTGAGGTTCTGAAGCGTGCTGTGGAACGAGGGGCTTGTGCGGCCAATTACCTCAAAGCTGAGAAGCTGTTGTATGAGGAAGGCAAGCTGTGCGGACTGCAGGCGCGAGATATGATTGAGGGAGACACGCTGACGATCCGGGCCCGGAAAATCGTGAATGCAGCTGGTCCCTGGGTTGACTCCATCCGTGAGCTCGACAAGTCAAAGAAGGGTAAGACTCTCCGTTTAACGAAGGGAGTTCATCTGGTCTTCGATCAGTCTCGGTTCCCGCTACGTCAAGCGGTATACTTCGATACGCCTGACAAGAGAATGGTGTTCGCCATACCACGGGACGGCAAGACATATGTCGGAACAACGGATACCGATTATAGCGGCGATATTGCGCATCCAACGATGTCAGCTGCAGACCGTGATTATATACTGCAGTCGATTCGGTATATGTTTCCGGATGTACGTGTTACCGGGTCTGATGTGGAATCAAGCTGGGCAGGCCTTCGTCCGCTCATCTATGAGGAAGGCAAGTCACCGTCGGAGGTTTCACGCAAGGATGAAATTTTCCTCTCTCCCTCTGGTCTCTTGACCATTGCCGGAGGCAAGCTAACCGGCTACCGGAAGATGGCCGAAACGGTCACCGACCGGATCGCGGCTCAGCTCGCCGCCGAAGGTGCTGGGTCCTTTGGTCCATGCGTGACAGCAGCACTGCCGATAAGCGGCGGAGACTTTGCAAAATGGGGAGATTTCGATAAGTTTGTATTGGCGATGACAGCTGAAGGGACCTCCCTTGGTCTGAGCAAGGAGGCTGCGGAGCGTCTGGTCAGAAGGTACGGAAGCAATGTAGGCTGGATATTCGGGCGAATGAATGGCTTTGCACAGGAGGCAGCTGAATACAATCTGCCCGTTGATGTATATGCCGAGCTGATGTATGCAATTGAGGAGGAAATGGCCGTTACACCGGTCGACTACTTCATGAGGCGTACTGGTACGCTGTTCTTTGATATTGATTATGTTACGCGGTGGATGAACCCTGTTTTATCCGTCATGGCTGACAGGCTGGGCTGGAGTGAGCAGCGTGCAGCGGCATACCGCTGTGATTTGGAACGGCAGCTGCATGATGCGGTAGTTCCTTCTGAGGAAACAGCGGAGGCAGCTGCGGGCATACTGTAAGCCCATCCTAATACAGGTCTGTACTGTACAATCTAACAGCCGATGCTATAATATGGTAACAGTTGATGCTGACAGGGGGCCGATTATAAATGGTGATGCAGCGAGGTAACTGCCCGGTGCAGTTGAGCGCAATCTGATAACAGATTGTACCGGGCTTGAGTGCTTGTTATCGGATGGCTTGTTCGACTGTACCGGTTCTCACGAATGAAACTTGTGAGAGGGGCACGAACAGGATGACAGAATACAAGAAACTATGGATGATAGAAGAAGAGAGAATATTTGAGGGCTGGAATTTTAGTTTTTTTGAGGGAAGAGTTGATGAAGACCCCCTTCATTGGGATTACAGAGATATTGTAAAGCGCTCGATCTCATCAGATAAGACGATACTGGATATGGGAACAGGCGGCGGCGAGTTTCTGCTGTCACTTCATCCGCCCAGCGGCCGCACTTATGCGACTGAAGCGTATCGTCCGAACTACGAGCTGTGCAAGCGAAGGCTTCCGCCCCATGGGATAGATGTCACCTTCATTGTTAAGGATGAGGAGCTGCCGTACGATTCGGGATGCTTTGATCTGGTAATGAACCGGCATGAAGCCTATTCGCCGAAGGAAGTGAAGCGAATCCTGAAGCCCGGGGGCATGTTCATAACCCAGCAGGTGGGAGGGCGGAACAACCGGGAGCTGTCAGCTTACCTGCTGGGCGATGAAGCGGCCAAGGTGGACGATGAATGGAAGCTGGAAGGCGCCATTAGGCAGTTAGCCGAAGCAGGCTTTGAAATTTTGCAGCAGGAGGAGCAATTTCCGGTCATTCGTTTTCGTGATGTGGGCGCTCTCGTCTATTACGCGAAAATTATTGAATGGGAATTTCCTGGCTTCACAGTCGAGAAATGCTTTGACAGACTAACTTCGCTGCAGGAGAGACTTGAGCGCCAAGGCTACGTGGAAAGTATGGAGCACCGTTTCTTAATTGTGGCGAGGAAACCTTACAGGCTAGATTAAGAAGAATATAGCTGTAAATAAAAAGGGGTGTCCTGAAAGTCGTGAAGACTGAGGACACCCCTTGCTTTATTTGTTATGCCTGAGCGGATCCGCGCCGCCGGATGATTAGTACGGCGATCAGAATTACAATCAGCAGGCCTGCATAAGGTAAACTCTGCTGTATATAACCTGCCTCTTCTTTATCCGGCAATGGCTGTCCATCGACCTCAACCTGTATCAGGCCATTTGAGGAGCGAATGGAAATATCCGCGATGTTTACTTCATTATTAATATTCTTGAGATCGAGCCACTTGGCATTTTTGATCGTGAGCATTTCATCAACCAGCGATTGCAGCAAATCAAACCCGAGATAGGGATGATAGAATCCCGCGATGTAGGAGTCCGTGTAGTTCTCATAAATGGCGGCTTTCTCCATCATGGCATCGACACCATTCTGATCACCGCTCTCTACATATCCAATCGTCTCGGGGAGCAGTCTCATGCCCTTCAGATAGCTGGGGTAGCTCTCATAGATCGGCGCATAATTGCTTGTCCAGGTCAAATCGGATAACTGGATCTGGCCGACATAGGTAGAAAAATGCTTCGCAACGGTCGCATAACCGGTTGATGACATCGCATAGTGAGGCGCTTCAAAGGCAAGCGGATAAAGCTTTAGGTCAATCAGCTCCTGCACGCCTTTCTCCAGCGTCTCCTTCACATAACGTTCCTCAAAGGCCTGTCCTTTCTTTAGATAGGCTTCGTAGGCTTCCTCTGTGTCAAAGTCATTCCTGCCGTACGATTGCTCATGAGCTGCCTGCGTGATCGGGTGATCATGCTCTGCGTCCCAATATTCGAAGCCCTCGCCTGTCTCGGAGTTCCTGTATTGATGGCGGTACCCGTGGAGTACGATGCTGCCGCCGTTATCCTGCGCATAACGAAGGGCTTTGACGAGCCTTGGCGAATCCTCCAAATGAATTTCCTTCAGTGTCTCGGGATTTGTATAGACCGGTATAACCGACAGCATATACGGAATGTTCTTGCTCTTCAAATACTTTGCAATCTCCATTACCTTCTTATGTTCTGTCTTCGGGTGGATGTCCTCCAAGCGAAGATAAAGGGTTGGCTGGCGAACGCCCTCCTGACCGAAGAAGGAAAATAAAGACTCACCAAGCAGATAGCCGATTGGATTGAATAACGATGCAGTGGCCAGATAATAGGAGTCGCCTTTGCGGGCAAGCAGAGGCACCTCACCTTGAGCCGTCGTTCCGGAAAGCAGCGTTTCGGCGTCCTGGCTGATTTGCACTTCAGCCGCAAGGCGCTCTTCTGGAAGCACGACGGTCTCGCTGGAGCCTGTAACAGTGACCGCGCTCATGAGAACCGAGCTATTGCGGGTTACGAAAGCGTACCTTCCGGGAAACTGCCTGACATTCTCATTGATCAGCATAACGGGACCCTTGAAGTTGTCGACGAATATAATAAGCTCAGCCGGCAGCTCCTTCTGCTGCAGACCGTAATAGAAGAGATGAGTGTATGTATCACCTGACACACTGGCAATATCTTCATCCGAGATGACCGTACTGTTCTTGGAGAAGTGTCCTGCCAGCATATCGAGAATCCTAACCTGGTGAATATCTTCCTTCTGCGCAAGGCTGTATATGATAAGCGCTCTTATATCTTTAGCGGAGGCTGGCTGGGGGCTGGCAGCTGTGACACTCCCGTGCGGATGGGATAGAAACGAAATAATCATCGCAATTAACATACACAAGATCATCGATTTTCTCATTAGAATTGTCTCCTATGATAATAATTAAAGAAACAGAGGATTAGTTTCTCATTCCTATAAATATTATCCATTGGACTGCTTAACGTCAAATAAAACTTTGGGACCATTGACGTGGATCATCGACCTTTCGCCTTGTGTTCCTTTATAATATAGTAAGACTATAGTTTGAGACACCGGAGGTGCCGGGTTGAAGATTAGACATTATATTACAGCAGCTGCAGTGATTTGTGCCGTGGGATTGAGTGCTTATCTCTATAGGATCGAGCTGGAGAAGGAGGTGTCTCCGACGGAAACATTTATCAGGACTTCAATGATTAATTCTAATGGCACCCTTGCAACCTACCTTCAGGAGGCAGAGAGTGAACACCCGGACCTTGCAGCCGGCAGGGAAGCGCTGTCCGAATCGTTAGGACTCTGGATGCAATATGCAGTGAGAGAAGAGGACGAAGAGCTGTTCCAGAACAGCTATCAGGTGCTGAAGAATATCTTCATGGGACCTGACCCGTATATTAAATGGAAGCTGCAGCCGGACGGTCATGCTCTCGTAACGACGAATGCGCTTGGCGACGATCTGAGAATTGTAGGGGCCCTGCTTGAGGCTTATAAGCAATGGGAAGTGCAGGACTATGTGAATACAGCGGGCAGGATTACCCGGAATTTATTGGCACAAGGGCAAATGAACGGCTATCTTACGGATTTTCATGATTTTAAGCTCCATGTAAGCTCGACTACCCTTAGCCTTGTCTATGTGGATACTGCATCCCTAAAAGCAATGCTCGATCATCGGCTGATTAGTCAGTCCGAGTATGATAACTATGTGAGCCTGCTTGACAGCATGCCGTCAGAGGGGCCGTTCTTTCCAAAATCATACGATGTCATAACGCAAGCGTATTCCTTTGACTCATCTGTGAACATCCTGGATCAGTTGATTGTTGCCATACATGCAGACGAGGCGGGAAGGGAAACGGGGGCGTTAATGAATTTTCTGCAAGCTGAGCTTCAGGAGAGATCCCTGTTTTACGGCCGTTATGATGCACGAAGTCTTGAGCCTGACGTCTCCTATGAATCCCCCTCCGCTTACGGGCTCGCCATACTGCTTGCTCTTCAAACGGGTGACCGTGAGTTTGCAGAGAAAATTTGGGAACGGCTGAGGGAGATGCGAGGACAGGACGAGCGGTATAAGGGAGGTTATGTATACGAAGGAAACACGCATATCTTTGACAACCTTTTCCCATTACTAGCCGAATCTGCGTTAAAATAGGTCCAATTAACTATTTCATGCTTGTCGAACACTGTTATAAGATAGGCAGTATAAACCAATAAACTCTATCTACAAAGGCAAAATTGCCGAAAGGCAATGACGCAAAGCAACGGGTCTAAGGCGCAAGCTAAGACAGCCGGGCTGCCGGTTTTATATAAATCGTGAGGAGTGGTCCCTATTTTCCGCATACTGTCATCAGGACGCCGTATAATGGCTGGTCTTGCCGTAATATTAGCGGTAAGTGCCGCGGCGCCTGCCGCCCAGGCATCAGCCGTCACCTTTTCCCCAACAGAAACCTTTATCCAATCCCATATGTATAATTCCAATGGTACCATTGCCACTCGACTGAGCTCCACTCAATCGTCGTCAGACCCTAACATGGCTGGCGGGCGTGAGTCTCTGTCCGAATCTCTGGGTTTGTGGATGACCTATGCCGTTCTCAAAAATGATGCTGCTTTGTTTAAGAGCGGTTTTGACCAATTACAGCGCAATTACTTGTCAACATCTGGGCTTGTCTATTGGAAGCTGTCTGCAGACGGGACAAGCGGAGTAACGACGAATGCGCTGATCGATGACCACAAGATTATTGACGCGCTGTACAGCGCGAATCAGAAGTGGGGAAATCCGGAATACAAGCTGCTTGCTGACAAGCTGAGTACATACAGCAGGATGAATAACGGGCGTAACGGTCTCTTCACAGATTATTATGATGAAAACTCTGGTTATGTATCTGAATCGGTAACACTCTCTTATATTGTGCCTACGGCACTGAAACGGATGTACAATGCTCGCCAGATTGACAAGTCGGTTATGAACCAGAATTTAAACCTGTTGAAGACGATGCCGACTGACGGGACATTCTTCCCTAAAAATTATAATATAAAAACCAAGCAGTTTACTTATGATTCAACCGTTAACATGATTGATCAGATGTATATAGCCTTGCACCGTGCGCAGAACGGACTGGCCTCGCCGGCTCTCTACAAGCTGGTGAAGAAGGACTTCTATGCATACAAATACCTCGTTGCAGGCTATAATCGGGCTTCTGCTGCACCAAGTGTTACCTTCGAATGCCCGGCGCTCTATGGCTTAACCATTATGTATGCACTGGAGACGGGTGACCGCAGCTTCGCATTGGATCTGTATAATCGGATGATCGTCTGGCGTGTGAATGATCCCCAGGATTCCATGTATGGCGGTTATGTCAGCGGTGGAGATTCCTACTCCTTCGATAATCTCTATGCCCTGCTGGCGGAACAAGCATTAATTAATCTTAAGCTCATCTAAACAATAAAAAGGCATGCCGTGTCCTTGCGACACTGGGCATGCCTTTATGTTTACGGGAAAGTAGTCGGCTTATTATTGCTTAAGCTCTAGAATCGTACTGTCTTGTCCCACACGACATCTTCTTTCTTCCAAGCCTTCTTGATCTGTAAGTAGATCGCACGGGCAAGCAGAACCATGAACAGCTGTGCGTAAGTAAAGTACATAATAACGGCTATAAACATATTCTTGGGTGTCAATGACCGGTCTACAGTCAGAGCGCTTAACAGCTGCATCAGATAAACGAGGTAGGATTGGAACCAGAGAATAAGCAAGGGCGTTGTAATATCGGTTCCCGCTTTGCCGAGGAGCCCCAGAATGAACCATATGTCAGAGATAATGAGCAGCAGGACAAAACCTACATACACAATAAGCTGATGGAAGGAATGGGCGAAGGTGCGTCCTTTAAACCAGCTGGGCTTGCGCAGACTCTTCAGAATAATATACAGGTTCCCCTCCATCCAGCGGGTACGCTGCTTGAGCCAAACGCGGAACGTCTCGGGTTCCTGCTCCCAGGTCCTGGATTCAGGGACGATGGGCAGCAGGCCGCCTGCCGCCGTAATGGTCATGGTCAGGTCGGCATCCTCAGCAAGCGCGTAAGGGTCCCATCCGCCGTTCTTGATCATTGTTTCCCTGGATACAAGCATGTTCGTCCCTGTTAGTGAGCCGGTCTTGAACATCAGCCAGCGGCCGCTCTGCATCAGGAGCTGGAAGACTTTGAACTCCATTGCAATCATTCGGGTAAGCCAGTTCTTCGTTTCGTTAACTGTCCACACATATCCGACCGCGCCGACAGCCCCGGGAACCTGCTCAGCCCGCTCAACAAGCAGCTTCAGTGCTTGCGGCTCGGGCTGGTTGTCAGCATCATAGACGCAGATATAGTCGGAATCGGATATGGAGAGTCCGTAGTTCAGCACCCGTGACTTACCGCTCGGCTTGCCGGGTGGTACATGGATGTGCTTGATCCGGGGGAATGTGCTGGCATAGAAATCCGCGATCTCTCCGGTCTCATCCTTGGAATTGTCATTGAGCAGGTAAATGACCAGCTCGCCGGGATACTCGAGCTTCACCATCGCATCCAGCGTTTCGGCCAAGACCTTGCCTTCATTATGTGCGGGAATAAAGATGCTGACGCTCGGATACTTTTCCAGCGGCTTGAAGGTATTCGGTTTGGAACGGTACAGAATGCCTGCTACTGTAAGGATCGAATAAAACACAAGCAGGGTCCAGAATAGTGTGGAGCTGACAATCATAATTAAGGTCGTGTTCACTATGGGCCTCCTTCAGCCGTACATGGTGTATTAGGCCACTATAGCCTGCGTTTCGCTCCAATTATCAGGCAGTTCCAGCAGGCTGGTTTCATAGAAGCTCTCCGGAACGTTCACCTCTTGGTGCAGGTAAGCCTTGAAGCGTTCCTCTACGATCAGGGCGCCATCACGGTTTGTGTTTTGCAGCAGAATGACGAGCTCATAGTCAGATACTTTTCCAACGAGATCATACTGCTCTCTTACCGATTTCAATGCAGCTGTGGCAAAGGCGTGGAACACGCTTTTCTTCGCAAATTCTTTGCCGGCCGCATTAATTTTGATCCTCAGCAGATAGCCTTGTTCCTTACGGCGACGCATGGCTACGAAGATCGATTCCATGCGGTACATGAACTCATTAATTGTCAGCACCGAGGCATCCTTCTCATACTTTCGCAGTTCCTGCAGCTCCTCATCCATCTCGGTGTAAGCCTGTCCATACTTAACAAGCTGGGAGACGGTCAGCCACAGGCATATCACACAAGCCATGAAAGCCAGATTGGTCAGAATAGCGTGTGCTTGCTCTGAGCTGTCCCATTCGTTCATGTAGCCTTGAAAGGCCAGCCAGAAGCCAGTTCCCAGCATTTCGACAACAAGCAGGGCAAAGCTTTGGAGCGGTTTCAGGTAGGCGAAGCATACAGCTGACAGTACGACAATGGTGCAGAAGGCCAGCAGCTCTTCACCTTCCGCCGAAGCTACTAGAGCCACAGCGGCACCCACAGTTAAAATAAACAGCCATACAATCAGTCTTTCGCGTTTCATTGGGTCACCTTCTTAATGAGAGTTCAAACCATATTATCCAGCTAATTATAAATGAAATAATACATAAAGCCCATCATAATTCGACAAATATTATCATATTTTTATGTTAATTAGATTTAGTGCTACTAATGACCTATTGAATTGTGAAAGACAATCATTGGGCAGTTTTCTTTGATGCCTGTCCCTGCTGCCAGAAGCCGCTCATTATAATATGAACCGTCCCCCGGCACAACTGGGCGATGGTCTGAGCGCTCGCCATGCATAGGTCCGGTTGCAAGAACCAACCGAGGTCTGATTCAGAATTTACACCCCTCTTATAAGATGGAGTTGGATAATCTTGCAGAAAAGAGGGTGTTTAGTTTGGGCAATCAGCAGGCACAAGAATGCATACATCCGGTAAAGCTGTTTCAAGGCGAGAAGTGGATGCTTCTGACTGGGGTGCTGGGCTTTATCCTTGCCGGTATCTGCGCGGTATGGGTGATGCTCTATGGGGGTCCGGTGGCGCCTGACGGCGATGTATCAAAGGCAATATCATTTAATGCGGCTCTCGGGATCTTCCTTATCTCAACAGCAGCGATTGCTCCCTTGTCAGGCATGGGGAGGAGAAGTCTTGCCGTCTTCCGCTGGTCCTACATTATATTGGCCCTGTATGGCTACTTCACGGAAACGATTCAGAATTTTCGCGGACTAAATCCGAGGTTTACGGAGGGCGGAACGGCTTTGGACAGCTTTATCAGCTTGTTATTCGTCATCGATGCTTTGCTTTTGCTGCTCCTGTATGTTTGTTTTGCTATTCCGTTCTTCAGCGGCAAGGCTGCGAAGAGACGACCGCTGCTTGTCATGGCTGTGCGGTATGCCATGGCGGCAACAATGATATCCTTTGTTGCCGGGATCTGGCTCTCGGTTAACGAGGGCCGGTTCACCGGGACGGAAGGAAATATTATATGGCTGCACGGCTTTGGGTTTCATGCGCTGCAGGCTGTGCCCTTGGTGGCCTGGCTGGGGGAGCGTTCCAGCTTAAGTGAGGCTGCACGCCGCCTATTGGTTCATTGGACTGGAATTGCTTACACATTAGGGCTGTTATTTATCGGCTGGCAGACTTATCTTGGTGAGGCGGTGTTTAGCTGGTCTATACTATCGGTCCTGGGTGCATTGAGCTTTCTGGCCGCTCTGCTGCCTCTACTGATGCTGCTGCGCAGCATTTTACAGCAGCCTGACAAACATGCTGTAAGGGGATGACGAGCTCATGAGACACAGCGCTGCCATTGCCTGTTGCTGCCGGAGAACGTACAATAAAGAGGTCAGGACTAACTAGTGAACGGAGGATGGTTCATGAGTGAATCAAATCGTCTGCCTCGCAGTACCCCGGAAGAACAGGGAATATCATCCGCTGCTGTTGAAGCTTTTCTCAATGCTGTGGAAGCCAGCGGTCAGGAGCTCCACAGCTTTATGCTTGTGCGTGGAGGGAAGGTCACTGCTGAAGGGTGGTGGCATCCGTATAAACCGGATGAACCGCATCAGATGTTCTCAGTGAGCAAGAGTTTTACAGCGACAGCGATCGGGTTAGCCGTTAATGAAGGACTTCTGTCAGTAGACGATAAGGTTCTTTCATTTTTCCCCGAGAAAGCGCCTTCAATACCTTCGGAGAATCTGCAGGAGATGCGTGTGCATGATTTGCTTGCAATGGGAACGGGTCATGAAACCGATGTGACAGGTCCGATGATTCAATGTGAGGATGGCGACTGGATCAAAGCATTTCTTGAGCAGCCGGTCCAGCATAAGCCGGGCACGCATTTTGCATATGACAGCGGTGCCAGCCATATGCTTTCCGCAATTCTGCAGAAGGTGGCCGGTGTAACGCTGTTTGACTATTTGCAGACAAGGCTGTTTCAGCCGCTCGGGATCTCGACAGCAGTATGGGATACGTGGCCGGATGGGACCACAGTCGGCGGATATGGTTTGAGGACAACAACAGAATCGATAGCCAAGCTGGGACAGTTATACCTGCAGGACGGTGTCTGGAATGGCCGGCAGCTGGTTCCTTCGGAGTGGATCAGACAGTCCTCCATGAAGCAGATTGATAACGGCAGCGACCCGGATAATGACTGGCATCAGGGCTATGGCTACCAGTTCTGGCTGTGCCGTCATGACGTGTACCGGGCTGCCGGCATGTTTGGTCAATATATCTTCGTAATGCCAAAGCAGAATGCCGTCGTAGCGATTACAAGCGGGCTGCAGGAGGAGAAGCCGATATTGGATGCCGTGTGGGAGCATCTGCTGCCTGCCATGAAGGAACAGCCCTTGCCGCCTGCGCAAGCTGCGTACAGCAGTCTTGCAGCCAGGCTTCGCAGTCTGAGACTTGATCATGCTCCAGCTGAGGCCAATGGTGGGGAGCTTGTTAATCAGCCGGATGATGTGCTGCAAATCCCAGCGGGACGGACCTATCATTTTGACGATGACCAGAGCTTTATCAAGACGTTTGAGCTTCAAGTCGATGGCAGTTTTATAACACTGATTAAGGATGAAGATGAGCACTTCTCTTTTGGACTGGATGATTGGAAGGAAGGCCGTGCCGAGGCAGGGGTGATGAAGGGGGAGCGAATGCTCGGCCGGGCCTTTGTCTATCGGAAAGCTGGAAGCCTTGTTCTGGAGCTGAACTTCCGGTTCATTGAAACACCTCTAAATATGCGGATGGTATGCAGGTTTGAGGGAAGGGAGCTGCAAGCAGCCATAACCCAGAATATAGGACTGCAGTCTGGTGTCCCCGAGAAGGCTGCGGGAAGGTATGCAGAATAATGCAGCCTGCCCCCCGTTCAGCTGAAGAACCGGACATACGCTTGAACGAACGCGTCAGCCTGCGGCGCATGCTGGCCTTCTTCGTGCCGCTTGGATTATCGGCAAGCCTAGTAGCCTTGTCGCATGTAATTGTCAACGGAACATTATCCCGCTCCTTGAACCCTGAAGCAACGATCGCGGGCTACACCATTGCGATGAGCTTGTTCATCATTACCGAGCGTCCAGTCGTCTTCCTGAGACAAACCTGTTCGGCGCTTGCAGGCGACCGGGTCGCTTTTCGGGCGGTCGGGTGGGTGACGCTCTACCTGCTGCTGTTCACTCTGGTGTTCGGCTCGGTTATGTCTTATTCGCCTCTCGGGGCCGCACTGTTCCGAGGCGTGTATACCATTGGAGACGAGCTTGTGGCAGAAGTGCTTAAAGGATACCGGGTTCTCTTCCTCGTGACGGTATTTTCAGCGATACGCTGTTTATACCACGGAATAATTATCCGGAATATGCAGACCAAGTGGCTGACAATCGGCATGGTTGTACGGCTTGCGGCTATGTATCTGCTTTCCCTCTATTTTATAAGCTCCGGGCATGAGATAGACGGTCGGACCGGGGCGCTTATCTTCCTGGCTGGGATGATGGTGGAGGCGCTGGTCAGCTGGCTGGAAGGCAGGCGGATCTACAGAGTTATGCCTGAGAAGCACGCTTCATCGGGTGTAAGCAGGGTGCGGGATGTCTTTCCGTTTTACCGTCCGCTGATTATGACCTCTTTCCTGTCAGTTCTTATCGGGCCGTCGATTAATGCCATGCTGGGCAAAACGTCACAGATTGAGCTCGCCATCGCTTCCTATGCGATTGCCCTCAGTGTCACGACGCTGATTACGAGCTTCTATACGTATGTGCACCAGATTGTCTTAAATTTCTATCAGGAAGATCCCCGGGGAGTCTGGCGGTTCGCCCTGCTGTTTCACACGGTTCCGGCTCTGCTTGTAGCCCTGCTGGCTTTCACGCCAGCTGGTCCTGTTATAGTGGGCTTTGTGATCGGGGGCGAGGGACAGCTGCTGGATGAAAGCCTCCGCGTATTGCGCGTCTTCGTGCTGTTTGCACTGGTATTCCCCTGGGTAGACTTCGGTAACGGGCTTGTCATGCTGCGCAAACAGACCCGGCTGATGGCATTCTCCCAGCTTGGGAATGTCATCGTTACCGTCGCGGCCCTGCTGGTGGCTGCAGCAGCCGTTCCCGGCTGGAACGGCATGGTCGGTGCTCTGGCGCAGTCATGCGGCCTGGCTGCAGAGGGGCTTGTACTGCTAGTGCTGCTTCGGCGGCTGAAGGAGTAGATAATGCATATGCAAGAGGCCGCATCCGGTTCGTGATGCGGCCTTTTTAGCCTAGATATAGAATTTATCTCCCTTCGTACCCTATATGGAGGGAGGATGCGGGATTGGAGCAAGCTGTGAACGCTTGTATGCTGCAGGGGTCATGCCGCTTACCTTCTTGAACATACGGTGAAAATGCGGCAGGCTCTCAAACCCGCAGCGTTCTGCAATCTGACCGACATTATCATCAGTTGCGACCAGCAGCTCCTTCGCAAGAATAACCCGTTTGGCCGTCACATATTCGGTTACATTCATGCCGGTCAGCTGCTTGAAGACTCTTGAAAAATGGGCTGGGGTGACAGCGGCCCGTTTTGCCAGCTCGGTCAAGCCCAGCTGTCCGGCCGGATTCTCATCAATATACTGCAGCATGCTTCTCATCCACAGCGGCCGGGTGGCATGCTCGGCCGAATGCTCGCTGCCCGCAGGAGTTAACTGCCTGTTCAAGAAGAGCAGTATTTGCTGGAGCAGCAGAAGAACCGCCTGACGGTAGCCGGTTAGCTGTTTGACGTGCTCGGTGTGAATTGCATCGATCCACTGCTCGAGCTGCCGCTGGTCATCCGCCTGCAGCCGCAAGCGGTAGCTCTGCTGCTTGCGTGCATGCTCGAAGCAGCGCAGATAGGTAAAGGCCTCGCCCAGGGCCGGCTGTTGCACAAGCGCCCCGCTGAAGAAAATGGCGGTTGAGACAATCCGGTCATCCGGGTCCGGGAGGGAGCGGTGGATGGAATTGGACGGGAGCATGAACAAGTCGCCCTGCCGCATGTCATACAGGGTCCGGTCGACAAAGAACGAACCGCTGCCCGCGTAGATGTACACCAGCTCATACCACTCATGCAGATGGTCCGGCAGCTCGGTGAGCGGGTGCTTCGTATCACGATAGTTATATTCAAATGGAAAAGGAGTTTGCAGGTCAAACTGCTTCCGCACCGGCTTCATCCGCCCAAACCTCCTTCAAGGATCGCAGTATTACAGCTAGAATATCAAAAAAGAGTATAAATGTGTGGGAATTCGTTATTTTATCCTGATTTTATTCCTTTTATAATGAAGGAAGCTGGTAAAGTAAAGCGCTATCATAGCTGTAAAGGAGCTGAAATGCCGCTGTGCGTATTGATGCCCATCAGCATTACTGGTCGATTGAACGAGGCGATTACGGGTGGATAACGCCGGATATTCCGGTGCTGTACCGGGATTATCTTCCGGAGCATCTGAAGCCGGAGCTTGCACGACACCGTATAGACCGGACGATACTCGTTCAGGCTGCGCCGACCGAAGCAGAGACGGAATATATGCTGGGATTGGCTGAGCGTTACGATTCCATCGGCGGAGTGGTCGGCTGGCTGGATCCGGCGGAGCCAGCCTGTCTCTCTCAATGCAGCCGGCTCAGGCAGCATCCTAAGCTGGTCGGGTTCAGAGTCATGATTCAGGAGATGAAGGATGCAGCGGAATGGCTTACTCCCTTGTTTATTGAGCATATGAGCTATCTCGCAAAACAGAAAATCCCGGTTGACCTGCTTGTCACCGCATCTCAGCTGAATGATACGCTGCGGCTTCTCGAACAGGCACCTGGCCTTCAGGGGGTGCTGGATCATCTGGGAAAGCCGCGGATAGCGGCAGGGGAGCTGGAGCCTTGGCGCAGCCAGTTGGCTGAAGTGGCTGCCCACCCGGGGATGTACTGCAAGCTGTCAGGCATGGTCACTGAAGCCGATCACCAGGCATGGCAGCCGGATGATTTTGTGCCGTATGTGCGTCATGCGGCCGAAGTATTCGGACCTTACCGCGTTATGTTCGGCAGCGACTGGCCGGTATGCCGCATGGCGGCCGAGTACGGGGATGTGGTTAACGTGCTGCTGTCCGCGCTGCCAGGTAGCTGGGGCGAGCCTGAGTACGACCGATTATTCGGACTAAACGCAAAGGAGTTCTATCAATTATGAGTGAACAGGTTCTGACGAAAGAGCTGTTGAATGCCGGGCAGCAGGAGCTTCTTCCTGCAGTCAAGGACAGTCCGGTAACGATGCTGCAGATTGGGGAAGGCAACTTCCTGCGCGGGTTTGTGGACTGGATGATTCATGAAGCCCGCAAGCAGGGACGCTATGAAGGCAGTATTGCCGTGACGCAGCCCCGGCCATCGGGGAGCGCCAAGCTCGCTGAGCTGGCGGGGCAGGACGGCTTGTATACCCTTGTAACCCGGGGGCTGGAGAATGGCAGGCAGGTAGAGCGCAAGGATGTTATCTCGGTATTCTCGCAAGTTATTGACCCTTACAAGGATTGGGAAAGGTTTCTGGCGCTGGCGGAGAGCGCCGAGCTGCAGGTTGTCGTCTCCAATACGACGGAAGCGGGCCTTGTCTACCGGCAAGAGGAGCTGAAGGAAGGCCAGCCTATCCTCTCGTTTCCCGGGAAAATGGCTTATTTCCTGTATCGGCGTTACGAGGCTTTTGGCGGAGCGCCTGACAAGGGGCTGGTGTTCCTGCCTTGTGAGCTGCTTGAACGCAACGGGGATGAGCTCAAGGCCTGCATCCTTCGTTATTGTACGGATTGGCAGCTGCCGCAGGCGTTCATACAGTGGGTAACCAGCTGCAGCCGCTTCTTGAACTCTCTGGTCGACCGGATTGTTACCGGTTATCCGGATGAACAGGCTGAGCAGTGGTTTGAGGAGTGGGGCTACCGGGATGCGATGCTCAATACGGCGGAGCCGTATCACTTCTGGGCAATCGAAGCGGAGCAGGAGCTGGAAGGTCTGCTTCCGTTAAAAACCGCTGGCTTTAATGTGGTATGGACCGATGATCTGAAGCCGTACCAGCAGCGGAAAGTGAGAATTCTCAACGGTGCCCACACGCTGATGACGCCAACTGCCATCCTGCACGGCTTCAGGTATGTGAGAGAAGTGATGGAGGATCTAGAATTTGGGCGCTATGTACGTGAAGCAGTAAATGAGGACATCATACCGTCTATGCCGATGGACCGTGCCGAACTGCTCGACTACGCAGAAACTGTGTTCGAGCGGTTCAGTAATCCGTTCATCAAACACCGGCTATCTGATATTGCCATGAACAGCGTGAGTAAATTTAAAGTGCGCCTGCTGCCGAGCATCGCTTATTACGCAGAACAGGGCCAGCCAGTGCCTAACAGGCTGGCCCGCGCACTGGCAGGTCTGCTCCGTTACGTGAAGGTTAGGCAGGATGGCGGCGGCTATGTGGGACGTACATTAACGGGTGAAATTTATGAGGTACGAGACGACGTACAGGTGCTTGAACAGTTTGCCGCAGTCTGGAAGAAGACGGAAGAAGCAGGCCTGCCGGCAGCTGAGACGGCGCGCGAGCTGCTGAGTTTGCCAGTATGGGGAGCGGATCTGTCGAGCTGGCCAGGACTTGCGGAAGCTGTCAGCCGCTGCCTGGAAGAATGGAGCTGATAAGATGAGCAGGTGGATACGTCTTCATGAGCAGGATCATGTCGTGATTGCGCTGGAGGAAATTCCGGCGGGAGCAAGATTGAAAGGGATTACTCCTGGTGGGGAGAACGGAGGGGAGTGGTTGACTGCAGCTGATACCATCCCCAAGGGACATAAGATACTGACCCGCAGGGTGAGGGCGGGAGAGCACATTCATAAATTCGGCTATTCCATTGGCGTGGCTAAGCAGGATATTGAGCCGGGAACCTGGGTGCATACGCACAACCTTGCAAGCGGGCTGAAGGGGATATTGGATTATTCGTATGAGCCGGATCAGGATCAGACCGGGCGGCCCGCTGCGGAAACAGCAGCGGGCGTATCGGCGGAAGCCGCAGCCGGCCCAGCTGACAAGCCTGCAGGCCTTGCTGCTGACGATGCCTTGCCAGTCAAGAATGTGCCGGCTTCTCAAACCTTTAAGGGCTATGTGCGCAGCAACGGTGAGGTCGGTATCCGAAATGAAATCTGGATCATTAATACAGTAGGCTGCATTAATAAGACCTGCGAAATTCTGGCGCGACGCGGCAGTACCATATTCGAAGGCCGGGTAGACGGCATTTACCATTTTGCGCATCCGTTCGGCTGCTCTCAGCTTGGGGATGATTTGACATATACGCAGAAGCTGCTGGCCTCGCTCGTCAACCACCCGAACGCCGCTGGCGTACTTGTGGTCGGGCTTGGCTGTGAGAACAATCAGATTGACGCGTTTAAGTCTGTCATCGGTAATGCTGATCCGAAGCGTGTAAAATTTATGAAGTCACAGGATGAAGAGGATGAGCTCGAGGCTGGACTCGAACTGCTGGAGGAACTGGTCGTTTATGCAGAACGCTTTCAACGCGAGCCTGTACCGGTATCCAAGCTGAAGCTGGGCCTCAAGTGCGGGGGGTCGGACGGCTTGTCCGGGATTACGGCCAACCCGCTCGTAGGCGCTGTTTCCGACAAGCTGATAGCAGCCGGCGGAACTGCAATCCTGACAGAGGTTCCCGAAATGTTCGGAGCCGAGACTATTCTGATGAACCGGGCCGCAGATGAGCAGGTGTTCAGCCGGATCGTTAGTCTGGTAAACGATTTTAAGCAGTATTTTATCCGCCATGGCCAGGAGGTCTATGAGAACCCGTCTCCCGGGAACAAAGCAGGCGGAATCAGCACACTGGAGGAAAAGTCGCTCGGCTGCACACAGAAGGGCGGGCATGCGACCGTTACAGATGTACTGCCGTATGGCGGACGCGCTTCCCTGCCAGGGCTTACGCTGCTGGAAGCGCCGGGTAATGACCTTGTCTCCGTCACAGCGCTGTCCGCAGCAGGAGCTCATATCGTGCTCTTCACAACGGGGCGCGGCACACCGTTCGGCGGGCCGGTTCCTACTGTGAAGATTTCAACGAACAGCGAGCTGGCGGCGCGTAAGCGCAACTGGATAGATTTTAACGCGGGCAGGCTGCTGGAGGGTGTATCGATGGAATCGTTGACTGACTCGCTGTGGGCATACCTGATCTCACTCGCTTCCGGCGAGGTTCAGACGCACAATGAAGCCAATGGCTTCAAAGAAATAGCGATCTTCAAGGATGGCGTCATTCTATAGCGTAGTTTGACATCGGGAGGGAAAACGGATGAAATACAGGCCGCTTGGCAGCACGGGCGAGGATGTGTCGGTACTCAGCTTTGGCGCTTCATCACTTGGTTCCGTATTCCGGGAAACCGATGACCTGGAGAGCATACGTACCGTGCATGCAGCTCTCGATGGCGGAATCAACCTGGTCGATGTATCTCCCTATTATGGGCTTACCAAGGCGGAGACGGTGCTTGGTGAGGCGCTGCGCCAGGTGCCTCGCGATCGGTATTTACTTGCAACCAAGGCGGGAAGATATGGCGAGCGGGAGTTTGATTACAGCCGGGATCGTATCCTTCGCAGTGTAGAGGAGAGCTGCATGCGGCTCCATACGGATTATGTGGATATTCTCTTCTTGCATGATATTGAGTTTGTTCCCTATGAAGAAGTGGCTGCAGAAGCGTTCGACGTATTGAGAGAGCTGAAGCAGCAGGGAAAAATAAGGTTCAGCGGCGTATCCGGCCTGCCATTAACCGTACTGGCAAGGGCGCTGGAGGATGAGGCAGCGCCTGTCGATGTCATTCTCTCCTATCGCCATTATGCGCTGAACGACACAACTTTGCTCGGTCTGCTGCCTTTACTCGAGGCCAAGCGGGCCGGATTAGTCAACGCTTCACCGCTGTCGATGGGGCTGCTGTGCATGCGCCCTGCGCCGCAATGGCACCCGGCATCAGAGGATATCCGGCGCGCCTGCCGGGAGGCAGCCTGTTACTGCGAATCGCATGGCAGCGATATTGCGAAGCTTGCCATACAGTTCGCTACAGCAGATATACGAATTCCTACGACGCTTGTGAGCACTGCCAGCAGCGATAATATTATCCGCAACATCAGCTGGACGGATGAGCCGCTCGATGAGGAGCTGCTGCACGAGGTACTCGATATATTGGCGCCAGTGCAGGGTATGAGCTGGCCAAGCGGGCGGGAGGAATATAACCAACAGATAAGAGCCTGAACCCAGCATTATTAGGGCCAGGGACGAAGGAGCTGGGATACATGCAAGCCATCGTATGTGAAAAGGCGGGCCGGCTTATAACGGCCGAACGTCCGGTACCCGTCCCGGCCGCCGGAGAGGCGCTGATCCGGATTCGGAGGATCGGGGTGTGCGGCACAGATTTGCATGCCTACCAGGGCAATCAGCCTTATTTCACCTATCCGCGTGTGCTGGGCCATGAGCTTGCAGGGGTAGTTGAAGCAGTCGCGCCCGAGATGGATCGAGAGTGTGGGGTTATAGGGCTGGACGGGAAGCAGTCCGCTCTTCATAGAGGCGATCAGGTCTGCCTGATACCTTATCTGCACTGCGGCTCCTGCATTGCCTGCCGGTCCGGAAAGACGAACTGCTGCAGCAAGATGCGGGTAATGGGGGTACATGTGGACGGAGGCATGCAGGAATGGGTTACTGTTCCGCTGGCTAATCTGATCCGTACGAACGGACTGACACTGGAGCAGACTGCCGTTATGGAGCCGCTCAGCATCGGGATGCATGCTGTCAGGCGGGCTGATCTGAAGCGCGGGGAGGACGTGCTGGTTATTGGCAGCGGTCCCATCGGTCTGGGTGTCATGACTGCGGCCAAAAGAAGAGGCGCACGGGTTATTGCCATGGATTTGAGCGCGGACAGGCTGGCGCAAAGCAGGGTGTGGGCAGGAACGGATGAGACAGTCCTGGCCGGTGAAAACGCAGAGCGGCGCATTGCGGAGCTTACGGGCGGAGATTTTCCGACGGCAGTCTTTGATGCCACGGGCAGCAGGCATTCCATGACTGCGGCCTTCCGTTATGTAGCCCACGGGGGAAGATTGATATATGTCGGACTTGTGAAGGATGAGCTAACCTTTAGCGATCCGGAGTTTCACAAACGGGAGATGACTCTGATGGGAAGCCGCAATGCAACCATAGAGGATTTTCTGCTGGCTGCGGATTCGCTGCGCTCTGGTCATGCTAACGCGGGAGAATATATTACGCACCGTTGTCCGTTTGATCAGGCTGCAGAGCGGTTCCACGAATGGACCGGTCCGACAGCCAAGGTGCAAAAGGCGATGATTGAGCTTTGAGGGGATCGCGTGAGTCTAAGGAAAAGCTTCGACAACGGCTGAAGGTCAGGTATACTGATAGAAAACAAGCCAGGCATGAACAGGTAATTTGAGAGGAGTTTTCTTATCATGAACCAACCGAATGCAAACCATAAAGCCGTATTCTTCGATTTGGATGATACACTGTACGACCAGCTGATCCCGTTCCATAACGCCGCCGAGCGTTATGTTCCCGGAGAGCTGCTGGCCAAGGTGCCGGCATCTGATCTGTTCCGTACCATGCGCAAGCACAGCGATGCGCTCTGGGAGCCCTATTTGCGGGGGGAGCTGCCGCTTGATGTTATGCGAGTTCAGCGAATTCAAAAAGCTTTTGCCGAGTTCGACATCCATCTCGAAGAAGAGGCCTGCTCCAAGATCCAGGACGAATACCTGGCTGAGCAGGGGCGGATCAAGCTCCTTCCAGGCATCGCGGACTGCCTGACCGAGTTGAAGCAGAGCGGCTGGACGATCGGCGTGATTACGAACGGTCCGGCAGAACATCAGCGCCGCAAGGCGGCTGCCCTGCAGATTGATTGGTTTATTCCAGAAGAGCATATTTTCATCTCCGGTGCCGTAGGCATAGCCAAGCCTGACGCACGTATCTTTGAGCATGCAAACCGGGTTACGGGTACACAACCCGAGAACAGCATCTATATCGGCGATTCATGGGCTAATGATGTCGTAGGTGCACGGGCGGCCGGCTGGCAGTGCATCTGGTATAACAAGCGGGGAGCGGAGCCGGGTGAAGGACAGATGCCGGAAGTAACAGTAACTACATTTGAAGGGCTTGCTTCCCGTTTATATGGTCTTGCTGCAGAGAGGGAAGAGGCTCTGCCCGAAGGAAGGATGAAGCAGAAATGATAGACAGGGAAGAAATATTATTGTGGCCGGATGGGGCGCCGCTGGCAAATGGAACCGGACCGGAGCACGAGCCGGCTCTGACTCTCTACCCTGCACAGGGAAAGCCAAGCGGAGCAGCAGTTATTGTATGTCCCGGCGGCGGATATGTGTACCGCGCAGAGCATGAGGGCGGGCCGGTCGCGGAACGTCTGTCCAGGCTGGGAATCGCTGCATTCGTGCTTCGCTACCGGGTGGCGCCTTACCGTTATCCGTGTGCCAAGCTGGATGTACAGCGCGCAATACGGACAATCAGACACCGCGCATCTGAGCTCCGTATTGACCCGGCGCGGGTAGGCGTGCTGGGATTCTCGGCTGGCGGACATCTGGCGGCCACGGCGGGCGTCCATTATGACGCGGGCCAAGCTGACTCGGAGGATGAGGTGGAACGGCTCTCCAGCCGTCCTGACCTGACGATGCTGTGTTATCCGGTCATCACCATGCAGGATAATTATACGCATCAAGGTTCCCGTGAAAGCCTGCTTGGGACCGATCCAGACCTCGAGCTGAGGGACCTGCTCTCTAATGAGCGGCATGTCACTGCCGATACACCGCCAGCTTTCCTGTGGCATACTTCGGACGATGGCGCTGTTCCGGTTGATAACAGCCTTTCGTTTGCCTCCGCTCTCCGGCGCCACGGCGTGCTGTTTGACCTGCATGTGTACGCAAGCGGCCGTCATGGCATGGGCCTGGCGGAAGATAGCCCGCATGTCGGCGGCTGGAGCTTGGCACTGGAATCCTGGCTCAGGACGAACGGGTTTTGTGAATGATACCGCTTCCCGGTCTGCTTGTTTCCTGTATAATGAGGACATATGGACTGCTTCTACCGCTAACTGAAATTTCTGGAGCGGGATAAAGTATGGTTGGGAGGCATCAGAGATGGAGAGAACGGACGGCTGCAAAGGCTGCTCCAGAGATGTGCAGGTCAGCGAAGCACAGATTGAGGCAATGGTTAACAAGCTCGATTCAAGAGGCTTCGACTGCGTTTCCGATGACGTGTATGAGCAAAGGCTTGCTTCCTGCAGCAGCTGCGAGTCGCTGTCATTTGGCCATACCTGCAAGTTTTGCGGCTGTATTGTTCGGGTGAGAGCGAAGCTTGCGGACAAGACCTGCCCTAATCCGGCGGGCAGCAGATGGCAATAATACTTACATGGATAAGAGACGCCCGGTGCTTACAGTACTGGGCGTCTCTTCTTGTCTGAGGCAGCGGATCCAAGCTGCAAGGTGACCAGCTTACGTACCTAGTACCGGAAGATCAGCTCAATTCAACGGGATACGCTCGATAAAGGTTGATGCCGCGCTGGTGAGGGGCATGTTCTTGAGTGTGATAATGCCTACCCTCGACTGCGGAATCGGCACATCCAGCTTGATTTCGAACAGACTTTCTTCTTCCAGCTCCTTCGTCACAAATTGCTTGGTTACATAAGAGATGCCGAGTCCGGTCTTGGCAAATTCAATCAGCAGGTCGACACTGCCCAGTTCAAATTCCGGAGCCAGCACCAGTCCGTGGTCACGGAACAAGCCGGTGATGGCATAGCGGGAGTGACTGTTGCGGGAGAAGAGAATGATCGGATAGTCAAGCAGCTTCTCGAGGGAAAGAATTTGCCCGGCCAGCTCCCTGTACTTTGAACCGGCGACGAAGCAGTCCTGAATCAGGATGCCTTCCCGGACCTCTAACTGGATATCGTTGACCGGCATGCGTACAACTCCCAGATCAATTTTGCCTTCCTTCAGATAGGTGACGATTTCGGGTGTCGTGCCGTGAACCAGATGGATTTTTACATTCGGATGCTGGGCATGAAAGACTTCAAGATAGGGCAGCAGATAATGCTTGCACAGTGAATCGCTTCCCCCTATACGGAGCTCTCCGCCCTCCAAATTCTTAAGCTCGGACATCTTATCCTCAGCGAGGGAGAGGAAAGTAAAGGCCTGCTCCACGTAGGAGTGAAGGACTTGCCCCTCCTTGGTAAGCACCACGCCTTTGGAGGTACGGGAGAAGAGCTCCAGGCCGAAGCCCTCCTCCAGCTGCTTGATCGCATGGCTGACACTGGGCTGAGTAATATATAAGGCCTTTGCGGCTTTGGACAAGCTCCCAAGCTGGGCGGTCAAATAAAATACCTTGTATAACTCAAAGTTGATCATATAGACACCTTCTATAGCTGGTATTTGAATTATTAATTACGTATATAGCTGGTGCAATCATTATAATAGAGGCAGGAGTGGTGCATCAACAGTTGTTAAAGGAGGAAACAAGTTGATTTCGACAAGCTCGATTGAAACGTTAAGCATCAATGCGATCAGAACTCTGACGATCGATGCCGTGGAGAAAGCTCAAATGGGTCATCCCGGCATGCCAATGGGGGCGGCGCCTATGGGCTATACGCTGTGGACCCGTCAGATGAAGCACAATCCAGCCAATCCGGAATGGTTCAACCGCGACCGGTTCGTATTGTCCGCAGGACATGGCTCCATGCTGCTGTACAGTCTGCTGCACCTGAGCGGTTACGACCTGACTTTGGAGGATTTGAAAGCGTTTCGCCAATGGGGAAGCAGAACGCCGGGCCATCCGGAATTCGGCCATACGGCTGGTGTGGAAGCAACGACAGGCCCGCTCGGGCAGGGCTTTGCCATGGCAGTCGGCATGGCGATGGCTGAAGCGCATCTTGGTGCCGTATATAACCGTGAAGGCTACCAGCTGGTTGACCATTACACATATACGATCTGCGGCGATGGCGATCTTATGGAAGGCGTGGCGGGCGAAGCCGCTTCCTTGGCCGGCCATTTGAAGCTGGGCAAGCTGGTCGTTCTGTATGACTCCAATGATATTTCGCTGGACGGCGAGTTGAACATGTCCTTCTCGGAAGATATCAAGGGCAGGTTCGAATCGTATGGCTGGCATTACTTGCGGGTGGATGAGCAGAATGACGTAGCTGCAATATCGGCTGCAATCGAGCAGGCAAAAGCGGAAACCGGCCGCCCGACTTTAATCGAAATTAAGACAACAATCGGATATGGCAGCCCGAACAAGGCAGGCAAGGGCGGACATGGCGGCACGCACGGCAGCCCCCTCGGACAGGAAGAGCTCAAGCTGACCAAGGAAGCGCTCGGCTGGCCGCTGGAACCAGACTTCCATGTACCGGACGAAGTATACCAGGACTTCGCTAAAGTGAAGGAAACCGGTGCAGCGGAGCAGGCGAAATGGGAAGAACTGCTGAACCGTTACCGTCAAGCGTTCCCTGCAGAAGCTGCCCAGTTCGAGCAGCTTATCAAGGGTGAGCTGCCAGAGGGATGGGATGCCGATCTTCCGGTATACGAAGCAGACGGCAGCCATATCTCGACCCGCGTAGCTTCAGGCAAGGCAATTCAGGCTCTCGCTGACCGTGTTCCTCAGCTTGTAGGCGGATCAGCTGACCTTGCAAGCTCGAACATGACCGCAATGAACAAGTATGGCAATTTCAGTTCGGACAGCTATGAAGGCCGCAATCTCTGGTTCGGTGTTCGGGAATTTGCAATGGGAGCCGCACTTAACGGCATGGCGCTGCACGGAGGCTTGAAGGTTTACGGCGGTACGTTCCTTGTTTTCAGTGACTACCTGCGCGGCGCAATCCGGCTGTCTGCATTAATGAAGCAGCCTGTCGTCTATGTATTTACACACGACAGCATCGCCGTTGGCGAAGATGGTCCTACTCACCAGCCGATTGAACAGATTCCGTCTCTGCGAATGATTCCTGATCTGACGCTGTTCCGTCCGGCAGATGCGAATGAAACATCCGCTGCATGGCATTACGCCCTGCAGGCGAAGGAAGGCCCGTTCGTTATGGCGCTTACCCGTCAGAACCTGCCTGTGATGGAAGGCACGAAGACGCTGGCTCGCGAAGGCGTAGCGAAGGGCGGCTATGTGTTGGCTGATGCTGAGAACGGGCAGCCACAGGTACAAATCGTGGCTACTGGCTCTGAGGTCAGCCTGGCGATGGACGTTCGCGCAAAGCTTGCGGAGGAAGGCATCGGCGTTCGTGTCATCAGCATGCCAAGCCGTGAGCTATTTGAGGCACAGTCCGAGGAATACCGTAATTCCGTTGTTCTTCCTGAAATAGAGAAGAACGTTGTTATCGAGATGGCATATCCAGCCGGCTGGGACGACGTCATCAGCGGCAGCAAGCTTCAGATCGGCATTCGCAAATTCGGCGCCTCGGCGAAAGCGGCTCGCGTTATTTCCGAGTACGGCTTTACGGTCGATGGCGTTATCCAGCAGATCAAATCGCGTTTCTTTAATTAGTTTTCTGTAAAGGACTTTAGCAGCCTTTGCATCTTGATGAAAGTTGTCCTAGAATAATAGGTGACCATAATAATTGGAAAAGAGGGATAAACCATGAAATTGTTTATTGATACGGCTAATGTTGAGGAAATCCGCAAGGCACACGAGCTGGGCGTTATCTCCGGTGTAACGACGAATCCTTCCCTGATCGCGAAGGAAGGCAGGGACTTCTTCACCGTCGTAAAAGAAATTATTTCGGTTGTAGGCGACATTCCAGTCAGCGCTGAAGTTATCTCCCTTAAAGCCGACGAAATGGTTGAGCAGGGCAAGAAGCTGGCAGAAATCGGCCCTGGCATTGTCATCAAGCTCCCTATGACACTTGAGGGCTTGAAGGCGACTTCGAAATTCAGAGAGCTTGGCATCAAGACAAACGTAACCCTGATCTTCAGCTCGCCGCAGGCGCTCCTGGCTGCCCGTGCAGGTGCAACGTATGTTTCGCCTTTCATCGGCCGTCTGGACGATATCAATCAGGTTGGTATCAACTTGATCAAAGAAATCCGTCAAATCTTCGTAGCGGGCAACATCGAGAGCGAAATTATCTCAGCGAGCGTCCGCAACACGACACATATTATTGAAGCGGCTGCTGTAGGTGCAGATATCGCGACAGTACCTTATAAAGTTATTGAATCGATGGCTAATCATCCGCTGACCGATGCGGGCATTGAACGCTTCCTGAAAGACTGGGAAGACGCAAAGCAAGGCCAGTTCTAATAACAAACAGATTTACTTAGATAAAGTATAACGAGTATGACCAAAGCAGCCCCATGAAGGATCCAATCCGATTGGGGCTGCTTTTTTATGCTTTCTAGTAAACGCTTGCAACAAACTCAGTTATTTGGTAAACTAAATTCGAGTTTTAGTAAAATTGTTAACTAAACAAAAGGTTTGAAATAGAATGGCGGTGACTGGTGTTGGCTACAATCAAAGATATTGCACTAAAGGCCGGCGTGTCGGCGGCGACCGTGTCACGTGTGTTAAATAACGACCCCGCACTGTCGGTAAGCGAGGAGACAAGGGGCAGGATTTTTGCCATCGCGGAAGAGATGGGCTATAAGCCGTCCAGACTGCGCAGGCAGAAGCGGGTCAAGGAGCTGGCAAGGCAGGAGATTGGCCTGTTAATGTGGTCGTCACCAGAGCAGGAAAGGGAGGACCCCTATTTCTCAGCCATTAGACGCGGTATAGAGCTGCATGGGGAGGAGCTCGGCATCGCCGTCAGCAAGATTATCAGAGGCAGCGCACCGCTTGATCCCATGCTGTTCCAGCAGCTTGACGGGCTGATTGTCATCGGGTCAATCGATCACGAAGATGTGCTCAAGCAGCTTGGGCGTGAAGACCGCGTTGTATTCGTCAACCATTCCATCCAGCGTCCCGGCTGTGATTCGGTTAATCTGCACTTCGAGGAGGCGGTAGGATCGGTCATTGACCATCTGGTATCCCTTGGACACCGGAGAATCGGCTATATTGGCGGGTATGACTGGATTCACTATCTGGGTGACGAGGCAGGAGGCCGGCAGGTAGCGGAAGCCAGACGCATATATACGGAGCGCATGCTGACAGAGAAAGGGCTGCTGAACCCGGAGCTTGTGCTGGAGGGGGATTGGACCACCACTAGCGGCTACAGACTCATGAAGCAGCTGCTCGCTTCAGGCGAGCGGCCGACAGCCTGCTTCATTGCAAGTGATCCCATGGCAATTGGAGCCCTGAGGGCTCTGCAAGAGGAAGGCATCCAGGTGCCGGCAGAGATGGCCGTCGTCGGGTTTGACGATATTGAGGTGGCCGCTTATGTTAACCCTCCGCTCACTACTGTTAAGGTATACACCGATCAGATGGGCCGCTCGGCTGTACAGCTTCTGCTTGAGCGCCTGGAGGGAAGGGAGGCGGCCATCCATGCAACGGTCGGTACCAGGCTCATCATTCGGGAAAGCTGTGGAGGGGCCCGAGCAGAAGCTTAAATCTCGAAGGCTGTATATTGAAGGCGATGATTATTTAGCCTCGGCGGGCTGTTTCCTGTAATAGTGTTCAGCCCCCGCAAATCCACATCATTGGAGGAATAACTATGGGTATTCATGTTGATTCACAGCGGCAATTGTTCCATCTGCAGGCCCGCAATAACAGTTATGTGTTTCAGATAGTCGGCAGAGGCTACCCGGCGCATCTGTACTGGGGCAGACGGGTGCGGGGTACGAGGCTGGAACATCTGCTGGAGCTGACTCCGCGTGCCTCTTTTAGCCCTAGTACAGCTGATGACAACCCGGCCCTGTCCCTTGATACACTTCCACAGGAGTATCCGGGCTACGGGAGTTCGGATTTTCGAAATCCTGCTTACCAGATCGAACTGCCTGACGGTACAACCGTTGCGGAGCTGATCTATGACTCCCATGTCATTCAAAAAGGGAAGCCTGGTCTTGAGGGCCTGCCGTCTACTTATGTGGAAAACGAGGAAGAGGCTGAGACGCTTGAACTGACGCTTAAGGACGCATACAGCGGTCTCCGCGTTGTGTTGACCTATACCGTGTTCGAGAACCTGGATGCTATTACCCGCTCCGCCAGGCTGGTGAATGACGGCAGCGGGGTACTGCAGCTTAAGCGGGCGCTCAGTATGAGTCTGGATTTTGCTCATGACCAGTATGAAATGGTGCAGCTGTCCGGTGCCTGGGCGCGGGAACGTTATCTGCACAAGCGCAAGCTGGTGCCGGGCATGCAGTCCGTCGAGAGCCGCAGAGGAGCAAGCAGCCACGTACAAAACCCGTTTCTCGCCCTGATGGCCAATGGTGCGGATGAGGACCATGGCGATGTGTACGGCATCAGCCTGGTGTACAGCGGAAGCTTCCTTGCGGGGGTGGAGGTGGATCAGTTTCACAGCGCCCGGCTGTTTATGGGGCTTAACCCTTTTGATTTCGGCTGGCGGCTTGAACCTGGAGCTTCGCTGCAGACACCGGAGGTTGTCATGGTGCACTCGCATGAAGGTCTTGGGGGGATGTCGCGAACCTATCATGATCTCTATCGTTCCAGGCTTTGCAGGGGAGTGTTCCGGGATCAGACCAGACCGATACTGGTAAACAACTGGGAAGCCACGTATTTCAATTTCAATGCGGATAAAATCGAATCCATCGCGAAGGCGGGCAAGGAGCTCGGCATTGAGCTGTTCGTGCTTGATGACGGCTGGTTCGGCAAGCGAGATGACGACACGTCATCGCTTGGCGACTGGTTCGTGGACCGGGGAAAGCTGCCGAACGGCCTGGAGGATCTTGTGGAACGCGTGCGGAGCATGGAGATGCAGTTCGGGCTCTGGTTTGAGCCGGAGATGGTTTCACCGCAGAGCGAGCTGTACCGAAAGCATCCGGACTGGTGTCTTCATGTAGAAGGCCGCCGCCGGACAAAGGCGCGCGAGCAGCTGATTCTGGATCTGTCCCGGAAGGATGTACAAGATTATATTGTTCAGGCGGTATCGGATATTTTGGCAAGCGCGCCTATAACGTATGTCAAATGGGATATGAACCGCAATATGACGGAGATCGGCTCGGCTCTTCTTCCGCCGGAGCGTCAGCGCGAGACGGCTCACCGCTATATGCTTGGCCTGTACAGTGTACTGGAGCGCATTACAAGCGCCTTCCCGCATATTTTGTTTGAGAGCTGCTCGGGAGGCGGCGGGCGCTTCGATCCAGGTATGCTGTATTACATGCCTCAAACCTGGACCAGTGACAATACGGACGCCATTTCCCGTCTCAAAATCCAGTACGGCACAAGCCTTGTGTATCCGGTAAGCGCGATGGGCGCACATGTGTCGGCAGTACCTAATCATCAGGTCGGACGTATAACGCCTCTGGAAACACGCGGTCATGTCGCATTATCCGGCAACTTCGGCTATGAGCTGGATCTTACCAAATTCTCCGGGGAGGATAATGAGATTGTGAAGAAGCAGGTGGAGCTGTACAAGGAAATCCGGCACCTTGTGCAATTCGGTGATTTTTACCGCCTGCTGAGCCCGTTTGAGGGGAATGATACGGCTTGGATGTTTATCTCGAAGGATAAACGGGAAGCCTTCGCGGTATATGTGTCCGTTCTTAAGGAGCCCTACGCGCCGCTGTCCCGCTTCCGCTTAAAAGGGATGGACCCGGACATGAATTACCGTCTTGATCTGGATGGGAAGCAGTATGGCGGTGACGAGCTCATGTATGCAGGTCTTCCGGTGCCGCAATTCCACGGTGATTATGAGAGCCGTGTTTACCGGTTTACAGCCGTGGAATGAACTAGGCAAGTATAGCCTGCAACTTTTTATGGGCACATTCGTTAATAGTTACGGAGGTGTTCATACAGATGAACCGAAGCAACAACAAATGGATAACTATGGGGATAGCCATGCTGCTCGCAGTTTCTTTATCGGCCTGCAGCGGAAACAACAAGGAGGACGCTCCCGCAGCAAACAACGGCAGCAGCCAGAACATAACTGAACCGGCAGAGCAGCCGGATGGGCAAACCGGAGAAGATACTGTCCTTCAAGGTAGTGGCATATATAAGGGACAACAGGACAGCCATTCGATTGAAATCGAGACTGAGGAGGGTCCCAACACCTACGAAATCTCTGAGGGCATGGAAGAGGTGGTCGCGGGGCTGGCTGAAGGCGATAAGGTGAAGTTTGAATACACGGAGCTTATGCTTCAAGGCAGTGAGTCAGTTAAGCAGCGGCAGCTGACCAAGCTGTGGAAGGAGACCCCGGAGACAAGCGGCGGAGGCGAGACAGATCCGGCTGAGAGCGGCCAAACCGCTCAGCTGCCATCCGAGCAAGCCTTCGAGCTGGAGATGGAAGGGATGAAGGAGAGCCGGACAGCGAAGCTGGCTGAGGCCGACGGATACTCGCTGTATATATTCGAAGGCTTCACCTTCAGGCCTGAGGAGAGCCGGCTGGTTATGGATATTGATAACGAGTACTATGTGGATATTACGAAGCTGCCCTCCGGTTATAACTTGGAAGAATTGCGCCAGGAAGCCATAACCGACCTGAAGGAAATCGGTGACGTCCGGGAGTTGACCGGAGAGGAGATCTATCCATCTATGCGGGATGCTTCCCTGTTCCTGGTGAGTACAGGCGATGATCTGACGAGGGAGATGATCGTGAAAGAAGTGGATGGCCAGGGTTATGTCTTCCACGTCAATATGCCGCATGGTGAAGCATCAGCAGGATTCGGCACGCTTGCCTTTACATCGATGGGTTCGCTGGTCAATTCATAGATTAGGCCGCATTCTAGCAGTCCACAATGCGATCCAAGACAGACCGTTCAGCAGTGTGAATTCACAAGGCTGCACGGTCTTCTGTCTATTAACTGCCTGCTGGTCATATTCGGTACACACGGGTAATGGGTGTTATGGATGCAAGCTGACTTTAGATCGCTTGAACTTAAGGAGGGTGACAATGGATAAACAGAGCTTGGCAAAGGAGATCTGCAGTCTGTCCAAATTAACCGGGCAATACCGCCTGAAGACAGGCGGCCTAGCCGATACCTATATTGACCACTACATGTTTCAGTCCAATCCCAAGCTGCTCAAGCGGGCGGCGGCTTACCTCGAGCCGCTGATTCCGCCGGGAGTTGACGTGCTGGCTGGAATGGCAGTCCGTGGTGTGCCAATAGCGACCGCACTCTCTCTGCAATCCCAGATACCGGCAGCATTTGTCCGCAAACACGCGGAGCCCTATGGCACCTGCAAGCAGGCAGAGGGCATAGGTATTGAAGGCAAGCGGGTGAGTCTGATTACGGATCTTGTAGATGAGACAGATGAACTGATTGAGCGGGCTTTCGAGCTTCGTAAGGGTGGCGCAGCCGTAGAGGATGTAATAGCTGTTATCGTGTGGAATCCTGCGGCGGAGGAAGAGCTGAAGCGGGAGGGGCTGCAGCTGCATGCTTTATATGAGAAGGATGAACTGCTGAATGTCCCGGAACAAATTGAGGACTAGTAATCGTACGGCTGTTTAACCAAGGAGAGGAAAGGAATTGAAGGTGGACAGAGAATGGATATGAAGCAGCTGCTAGGGGATTTTCTAGTGCTATCTGGGCCGATGGACCAAGGATGGATTAAGGCCCGGTTTATTCCGGTTGAAGGAATGGAAGCGGTAGATGAGTCACTGGTAAGCAATATAAGCATCATTCCTGTCGTGGGGGATCAGTATGCTGTCATGCAGCTGGCTGACGGCAGGTGGGAGCTTGCAGGAGGTACGCTGGAACCGGGTGAGCACTATATGGATGCCCTCCGTCGGGAGGTGATGGAAGAGCTGGGGTCTGAGCTGGTGTCCTTCCGGCTGATGGCCCAGATTATAAATCATTCCAGTGCCCCGGAGCCCTACAGGCCGCATATTCCACACCCGGTGTGCATTCGTCTGATTGGCTTCGGGGAGATCAGAATGGTTTGCGATCCGCTGAACCCGCCCGGCGCTGAACAGGTGGCCGCAGTAGAGACGGTATGTATAGACGAGGCTGTCCGGCGCTTTCGCTCGATCGGCAGGGATGATATCGCCGAGTATTATCTGTTCGCTCACCAGCTGCGGACAGCTGCCGGATAATCAGATTTGCAATACGACAGACACCAATTATCAGTTAAGTGTTCAAGTGGCAGGCGATGAGCTGATTGGCTCTTGGCAGTCGGATGCGATGCCGGTCTATACCAACAAGGTATATGAGCGGGAACACAGAATACAGGCTGAACCTTGGGGGGCGTATACCCGTCATAACGAAATTTGGCGGCATGTTTATAACATGGACGGGGAACTGGTTAAGGATGAATACATAACCGAGAATCATGCCTTAATGATGTATGAGCCGCTCCTGGCTGAAGCAGCCGGGAGCACAGCTGATATGCAGCAGGCTTAGGTCATGGACAACCCGCAGCAGTGTGGAGTAATCTAGTATAAGATTAAGCCAGCATACGACAGGAAAGGTTGAGAGCCAGTTGAAATTTAGACCATGCATTGATCTTCATCAAGGGAAAGTCAAGCAGATCGTAGGAGAAACACTGCAAGAGGACCACAACCTGGTGGTGGAAAATTTCGTATCCGAATATACACCTTCCTATTATGCGGAGCGGTTCAAGCAGGATGGGTTGACCGGCGGTCATGTCATTATGCTGGGCGCTGGCAATGAGGGAGCGGCCGAGGAAGCGCTGCAGGCTTATCCGGGAGGTCTGCAGATTGGCGGCGGCATCAAAGCAGATAACGCTGCAGGGTGGCTTGAACACGGAGCTTCGCATGTTATCGTCACGTCGTATGTATTTCAGGACGGACAGCTTCGTATGGACCATCTGGACCAGATCGTGTCGGAAATTGGCAGAGAAAAGCTGGTGATTGACTTAAGCTGCAAGCAGAAGGACGGTTCTTGGTATGTCGTGACCAACCAGTGGCGTACCTTCAGTGATTTTGAGCTGAACCAGGACAACATCCGGATGCTGGAGCAGTATTGCGACGAGTTTTTGGTCCATGCAGTTGATGTAGAAGGCAAACGCACCGGTATCCTGGAACCACTGGTAACCAAGCTGGCGGAATGGGTAACCATACCAACCACTTATGCCGGGGGAGCGAGATCGCTTGAAGATTTAGCCCGGTTCCGCGAGTTGGCGGGAGGCAAAATGGACATAACGGTCGGGAGTGCATTAGATTTGTTCGGCGGCAGTCTGTCTTACAAGGAAGTTTTGTCCTACTGCAGGTAACAGATGGATAGTTCTATTAATAGTTTACAGGGTCCATAGTCATATATTGTAAAATAGTGCTGCGGCTACTACTGTTTTTGTCATCGCTTGATATGATTAGTTAGGTTTCTAATTATATTATCGGGAGGATGAATTAATGAAAAGAAGTAAGTGGTTTGCGGCATTGTTCCTGAGTATTACCATGATGGTAACGGTGGCGGTTGGTTATAAGCCTTCGGAGGCTTCCGCTGCGACTGCCCGGACACCTGTAGTATTTGTACATGGTTTGTCCGGCTCGGACACCAACTTCTCTTATATCAAGAGATATCTGCTTAGCCAGGGCTGGACGAGCAACGAATTGTATGCGATTGACCTTCCGAGCAAGCAGGGCAACCAGCTGTTGAATTCTGCAGCAATCGAGAACTTTGTGGATGATGTCCTGGCAAGAACTGGTCATAGCGAAGTTCATCTGATTGGCCACAGTATGGGTGGAGCGAACAGCCTGTATTACATACTGAACCGTGGCGGAGCTGCCAAAGTAGACAAGCTGATCACGCTTGGCGGGGCAAACCGTCTGACAACAAGCTATGCTCCTGCCGGAGTTGATGTCACTTCGATATACTCGACAAGCGACACAATCGTTTCACCTTCGCTCTCCAGACTGTACGGAGCGAATAACATTCAAATTTCGGGTGTTTCGCATGTCGGTCTTATTTTCAGCTCTTATGTAAATAGTCTTGTAAAAGCAGCCCTTCTGGAGTAGTTAAACTCCTTTACTGCTTAATCCTGGTCTTTGCAGCTTATCTGCTGCATAAGGCCAGGATTTTTGCTGTCTTTAGCACAAAATTGCTCAGAGGCATATGGACGGCATCCCTTCCAATGAAGTAAAGTAAGATAGAACAGCTCTTGGCAGTTACGGATATGTAAGCGTTTAATATGATTGGAAAGCAAACGAACACTTGGAGAGGAGTATACATATGAAGCTGGAGCAGGGACAGAAGCTGTTATTCATAGGCGACTCAATTACAGATTGCGACCGGGCAAAGCCGGAAGGGGAGGGGCTGTTTGGTGCACTGGGCAAAGGATATGTGTCCCTTATTGATGCACTGCTGCAGGCCGTCTATCCAGAGCTTGGCATCCGGGTTGTCAACAAGGGAATCGGCGGCAATACGGTTCGTGACCTGAAGGCAAGATGGCAGGAGGATGTCATCAATCAGGAGCCAGACTGGCTGGCGGTAATGATAGGTATTAATGATGTTTGGCGGCAGTTTGATGTACCATTAATCAAGGAATGGCATGTTTATATCGATGAATATGAAGCGACACTTCGGGAATTAACCGCTGCCGTTAAGCCGCGGGTTAAGCAGCTGGTTCTGATGACCCCGTTTTACCTAGAGCCCAATGAACAGGACAAGATGAGGCAAAAGATGGATGAATACGGCTCCGTAGTTAAGCGAATTGCACAGGAGCAGGGTGCGCTGTTTGTCGACACTCAAGCTGCTTTTAATGAGGTTATGAAGGAGCTTTACCCCGCTACCTTAGCATGGGACCGGGTGCATCCGACTCAGGCAGGACATATGGTGCTCGCCCGTGCGTTCCTGAATGCGGCTGGATTTGAATGGAAGCGCGCCCAGTAAGATTAATTATTTGATTAATAACCTGTGCAGCTAAAAGAAGCGGCAGTCTGATATCTGGTTAAGGGGCGATTGCTCCGCATACAGATACAGTCTGCCGTTTTTGTTGTTATAACGGCTCAGCATCCTGCTCTCGCCTGCGGTACGTAACTGGTGTGCAGCCGAAGCGCTGCTTGAATAGTGTATTAAAATAACTGAGATTATTGAAGCCGACATCAAGTGCCACTTCCATTACCTTCTTGTCGGTTTGACGAAGCAGCTGTGCTGCCTGCTGTACGCGGTAATCATTAATGTAAGATACGGGACTCTTCGTTGTGATATTTTTGAAGAACCGGCAAAAGTACGCCTCGCTCATGGATAGCTGGCGGGCCAGGTCCTTCAGCTGGATAGGCTCCTGGTAATGCTGCTCGATATACTGAATAACCTTCTTCAGCCGGTCAATCCGGTAGCTGCCTGTTCGTGCTTTCTTGCCTACCTCACCGGGAACGCCAAGCAGCAGGAGCTTAGAGAGGATCAGGCAGAGCAGGCCCTTGGTTGTCAGCTCGTAAACCGGGGACTTGGACCGGTTGATCGCAAACAAGCTGACGAGCATGCTGAGTATATCGCGCCCCTCTTCGGTCAGTCCCGTAATGTGGATTGGGACGGTGTAATTTTTCCTCATAAGCGGCTGTATATATTGATTATGCACGATGTCGATTGCACCGCCCGCCAGAAGCTCCGGATGGAAGACAACCGCCTCGAATGAGCAGGCAGTACCGCCTGCCACTGAACCCGAATGAAGCTCACCGGAATTGACGAAGATGGCTTCACCGGCTTTCACCTCGTAGTCATGAACATCAATACGGAAGACGGCCTGTCCTTCTGTTACTAATAGCAGCTCAAGCTCCTCATGCCAATGGAGGTCCAGCAGCGGCTCGTCCGAAGTAACATGCCTATCATAGATGCTTACCGGATAGACCGGATCGCCGTGCTTACGGTTTTCCTTCAGCGTTGCCTTGTTCATAGACCTACCCACCCCTCGTGATTAATCATGGTATATGTCAAAATCGTGATATAAGTAGGCAAAATCAAGTGAGAAATGAAGACTATTTGTCAATATCATTATAAACATAGACGAGGAGGGATCTCAAATGAAGTTTACCGACGGTTATTGGCAAATACGTGAAGGCGTTACCATTTCCTATCCGATCGATGTTCGTGATGTGCAGGTCAGCGGCAGCGATCTATCCGTATATTCCGCGTGCAAATTTGTTGAGAAGAAAGGCGATACCCTGAACGGTACGATGCTTACTGCCGAATTCAGTTCGCCGCTTAAGGATGTTATCCGTGTTCGCTGGACGCATCATGCCGGCACCCGCAAGGTCGGACCGGAATTTGAGACGGCACGGGATGCTTCAATTCAAGCTGAAATCGCTCACAATGACGGCCATGTTCTGTACCAGAATGGCTCGCTGACTGCCAAGATCCGTACCAAAGGCGGATTCGCACTGGATTTCCTGTATGGCGGGAAACGGCTGACAGGCACCGCTATTAAAGGGGCAGCTTACCTTAAGGATGAGAAGGGGCAGCCGTATTTCCGTGAGATGCTGGATCTTGGTGTAGGCGAACAAATTTATGGTCTAGGGGAGCGCTTCACTCCTTTCGTTAAAAATGGACAAGTGGTTGATATCTGGAACGAAGACGGCGGTACAAGCAGCGAGCAGGCTTACAAGAACGTGCCGTTCTACCTGTCTAGTGCCGGTTATGGCGTATTCGTCAACCATCCCGAGCGCGTATCCTTTGAGGTTGGCTCCGAGGTGGTATCCAAGGTGGGCTTCAGCGTTCCGGGAGAGAGCCTGGAATACTTCATTATTGGCGGCGACACGCTGAAGGACGTACTGGATAATTACACTGCGCTGACAGGCAAGCCCGCACTCCCGCCGGCATGGTCGTTTGGCCTATGGCTGACCACCTCGTTCACGACCGACTATGATGAAGCAACAGTCAACAGCTTTATTGAAGGCATGGCAGAGCGTAATATCCCGCTGCATGTATTCCATTTTGACTGCTTCTGGATGAAGGAATACCAATGGTGCGATTTTGAGTGGGACCCGGACATGTTCCCTGACCCGGAAGGCATGCTGCGCCGTCTGAAGGACCGGGGCCTGAAGATCTGCGTATGGATCAATTCTTACATTGCCCAGAAATCACCGCTGTTCAAGGAAGGCGCCGAGAAGGGTTATCTTGTGAAGAAGCCGAACGGGGATGTGTGGCAGTGGGACAAATGGCAGGCCGGCATGGGGCTGGTCGACTTTACGAATCCGGATGCTGTTCGCTGGTACAAATCGCATCTGGAGCGTCTGGTTGATATGGGCGTCGACTGCTTCAAGACAGACTTCGGCGAGCGCATCCCGACTGATGTCGTCTATTATGACGGCTCTGACCCGCAGAAGATGCATAACTACTATACGTTCCTGTACAACAAGGCGGTATTCGAGGTGCTCGAAGACAAGCTTGGCAAAAATGAGGCGATGCTGTTCGCACGTTCCGCGACGGCCGGCGGCCAGCAGTTCCCGGTTCACTGGGGCGGCGACTGCTCGGCGACATATGACTCCATGGCAGAAACGCTGCGCGGAGGTCTGTCGCTCGGCCTATCGGGCTTTGGCTTCTGGAGCCATGACATAAGCGGCTTCGAGGCGACGGCTCCGCCTGATATTTACAAGCGCTGGGTAGCCTTTGGCTTGATGTCCTCACACAGCCGCCTTCACGGCAATGAGTCGTACCGTGTGCCATGGCTGTTTGACGAGGAATCTGTCGATGTGCTCCGCTATTTTACAGAGCTCAAGAGTGCGCTGATGCCGCATCTGTTCCCGTACGCGGTTGAAGCGAGCAAGCGCGGCCTGCCGATGATGCGTGCGATGGTACTGGAATTCCCTGAGGATCGTACAACTCACCATCTGGACCGGCAGTATATGCTGGGTGAACAGCTGCTCGTGGCACCGATCTTTAATACGGAAGGCTTGGCTGATTACTACGTGCCGGCTGGCCGCTGGACGAATCTGATCACCGGTAAAGTCATTGAAGGCGGCAGGTGGGTGCAGGAGCAGCACGGCTACATGACGATGCCGCTGCTTGTGCGGCCGAACAGCCTGATTGCAATCGGCAAGGATAATCAGCGTCCGGATTATGATTTTGCCGATGATGTAACGCTTCATCTGTTTGAGCTTGAGGATGGCGCCGAAGCAAAGACGGTTGTCTGCGCAATGGACGGCAGGGAAGAGCTGACAGTCCGTGCAGTTCGTACAGGCAGCACGATTGAAGTTACCGCTGAGGGCGCATCGAAGCCATGGCATCTTGTGCTGCGCGGCATTTCAAGCATTACATCAGTGGAAGGCGCAACGCAGGCTGATTCGGCTGAAGGCGTGAAGCTGACACCAAATGCCGGAAACCTGACTATTCAGCTGTAGTGAAGCATGAAAGGTACTAAGAAATTAGAGGACTGCCATAACCGGGGATATCCGGAGGCAGTCCTCTTCTTTGTGACTAGGTGCCAGACTTCTTAATGACAGACATTTTTCCATTTGTCTCCAGGATGACGGCCTCAACTTGATCAAGCCCCATCATTCCCTGGGTGCGTACATACTGCATCACTTCATTCTCCACCACTCGTTCTCTGCGCATGGCTTCCCGCCTGAACTCTCCTTTGTAATACAGGAGCTGCGGCTCCGACTTAATCATTTCCTCAAACCGGCCGCTTCGTACAGCAGACCAGGCGACCAGGTACTGCAGGGCGACCAGCAGAGTCAGCGCCAGTATGCCTTCGGTAAGTGAAATGTCCTTGTTAAGCACGACCGTTGCCAGCGTGGAACCGATCGCAACCGTTACAACGAGGTCAAAGGCATTCATCTTTGAGAGGGTGCGTTTGCCTGCAACCCGGACCAGAATGACTAAATAAGCATAAGCAAGTATGCCAATCACAAGGATTCGCAGAAGATCCATCCAAGAGTCAAAAAACATACCGTTCTCCTTTCTGCATCGTTAGGGTTCCTGTAGCTTACGTATACCCGGCTAGACACTATTTAAAAAGTTGAACAAGAGTCTTAAGTAATGAGACACTATGCAATCTAAAGATTTGTCTTCAGGAATTCTGCTTACAATCCGATATAAAAATTGTCAACTAGTCGTATTGGAATGGAGAGGACCCAGTGGAGGTTTTAACACTTGTCTATGCTGTCTGTTTTTTTGGTGCAGCCATTTTTGGCGTGAGTCCTGCAGATTTAGTATTTCAGCTTGTAATTGGTATGATTTTGCTCGGGGTTTACTTGGTTCTGCGGCATGACCGGCGTGAGCAGGAGAAATTTCGAATGTGGCTGGATGCGAACCGGCTGCAAATATTATCGGACCGGGCCTTTTATAACCATATCGAGATTGACCGTCATACGAAGTTTGTACAATTTGATGCAGCGGTCTCATTTGGGATATTCAGTACTCGGCGGACGAGCCGCTTGTTTGTGAGAGAAGTTCATTTCACTCTACTGCAGGGAATGCTGTTCAGTTTGATCACATTGCTGTTTGGCTGGTGGGCCTTGCCGGTCGGTCCGTTCAGATCCATATCGGTACTATGGCGCAACGTTAGAGGCGGGCACAAGATAACAGCTCAAGAGCTTATAGGCTGAATATCTAGAAGCATATATATAACAACAGGAGGCAGTACGAACAACATGGATGAATTCTACGGTATTATAGCAATCGGCATTGTCGTGGCAGTAGGGCTGTATTTGGTATTCTGGTTTCCGAAAGTGGTGAAAGGCTGGATCGATGCATTCAAAAAAAGGCTGCCTGTCCGCCATTATGCAACTACTGAATCCCAGCAGGTTATGAATGAGATGGAGCCTGGCGCGCTAAATGTGCTGCTTCTCTATATGAACGGCTTTAATCGAAAAATGAGCACTCACCGTGATATCGTAACACCGGCGTTTTTGAAAGAAGCGTACTTTCCCGAGACAGATACCTTCGATCCTGACGTCCCATTTGAAACGATGATCGAATACTTTGACAACGATTATCCTAATCGTCCAGGAATCAAGTCATATTTCTTCGATAGTATGGAACGGCTGTCAGACGGCAGTATCGCCGTAGGAACCTCTCGGTTGTACCATAGTGGCGGTACCTCGCGGATCCGGTATATTGTGACTCAGAACAGCGTCACCGGACATTGGTATATGGATCACATTGCACGCAATTTCACCGGGACGCTAATCGACCGGTTCGAGACGTCGCGTGGCACACAGATGTATGTGCTGGAGTTCGAGGAGGATAGCTACCTGCTCTATGAGACTGCAAATAACGTCCCAGGTGTACAGGTAGGGGATTTCATCTATGCAGAAGGATATTTGGTCACAGATGAGGAACTGGACGGGTCTCCCTATTACCGGCTGACGCAGATGCATCGTCTGGAGCAGGAAATAGCTGTATAGCGGACCTGTCGTTCACACTCACCAATGTGAACCGGTTCCTGCGTAATGGCCAATAAAATAACAGCGCCTTGAGCCGGCTGGCTTAAGGCGCTGTTTGCTATTTGCCCGAGAGCTGTATTATACGGTAAATCGGAACCAGCTAAGCTTAACCGGCGATTGAGCTGCCAGATACACGGATTGTCTGCCTGAAGCTCCCTCGATTGCACAGGTAAAGGACCGCCATTGCTCGGCACCGCCTGTAGCAGGCACCGTGCATGTGCCTGCCAGCTTGCCGTCCGGATTGCCTAGCCGGATCTCAACGACCGAGTCAGCGCTGCTTGCTGCACGCAGTTCAAGGGAGGTAACGCCTTCGCCAAGCTCAGCATCATGGAAGGCAATCCAGCCGCCCGCAGAGAAGCTGGCGCTGCTGCCGCCTTCCCGGCATTCATCAATAATAACGCCTGCGTATCCGGCATAGTCATCATAGTTGACAGCGCGGGTAACCTGACGCAGGTCACGCGGAGGGATGACTTCTCCGTCAACCTCTACCTTGGCTTGCAAACGGACATCGGCAGAGCTTGCTCCGATCATGATGCTATAAGTTCCGCTTTCCACGCAGTAACGTTCACGAGTCACATCCCAGAAGGCGAGCTCTTGAGCATGAAGCTTCATGGTAACGTCTCTGGTTTCGCCAGGCTGCAGGTACAGGCGGTCAAAGCCTTTGAGCTGCTTCAACGGGCGCTTGACACGTGATTCATTGGCTTTCACGTAGAGCTGCACAACCTCCTCGCCTGCTAAGCTGCTGTTATTCGTTACCTGGAATTGCACGGTCACTTGTCCATCAGCGCTGATTCTGCTGTTATCCAGCTGCAGGCCGCCGTAACGGAAAGTGGAATAGGAGAGTCCGTATCCGAACGGATAAAGCACTTCGCCGTCAAAGTACTGATAAGTCCGCTTGCCTTTAATAATATCGTAATCCATGAAGTCCGGAAGCTGCTCAACCGATTTGTACCATGTCATGTTCAGGCGGCCTGCCGGGTTGTAATCCCCGAAGAGCACATCGGCGACCGCTGTGCCGAGTTCCGAGCCGGCATGCGAAGTATATAGAACTGCCGGGATGTTGGCATCCACCCAGTTGATGGCGTACGGGTAGCTGCCTACGATAACAACAACGGTGTTTGGATTAACAGCATGCACCTCGCGGATCAGACGCTCCTGTGACTCGGCAAGGGTAATGTCGGGACGGTCCATCGTTTCCTTGCCGTTGATCAGCGGGTGGTTGCCGACAACAACAACAGCCACTTCAGCTTTCCGTGCTGCTTCAACCGCTTCCTTAAGACCATCGGTCACCTTGTCAACATGGAAGATGTCTGCCTCATCCCTTGAGCCGTCCTGAACGCGAAGGTTACCGGCGGTGCCGTCTACTTTAACCGGCCGGTCATTCCAGGTTGTCAGCTTCACTTGATTATCCTCTGAATCCGGACGAACGTGGAACACTTCCTTCGTGAACCACTCCCAGATCTGGGTAGAGGACGCGGTAACCTTCTCATCATCAGTGGTTAAATATTTACCGTTCTCCTCTGCAATGAGCGTATGGCTGGCCCAGCCCCAGTCCGTTGCTTCAAACACAGAGGCCCGCTCGGCTGTTGCTGCGTCAGCTGTAAGCGGGCTGTTCTCCGAATCGGAGAGACGCACATACTGTCCGTTTGCCGCGGATTTCAGCCTTACTCTGTCGCAGGCATTATGAAAGGAGACCTCTTTGCCCGGAAGCTTCGCCTGTATGCCTGCCAGCGGCGTAACGGCATACGGCAGCGTGCCGCTGTACCAGTCGCGATATACGATGCCGCCGAGCGGACCGATTACAGCGGCCTTGTGCAGCTTGTCGGCAGACAGAGGGAGCATACTGTTCTCATTTTTCAACAGAACGATGTTCTTCTGCGTTGCCTCAAGTGATAATGCCTTGTGCCCATCGTTCAATATGATGGATTCGTCTATTGCAGCGTACGGGTTACGCTCATCCGGGTCGAACTCGCCTAGACGGAAGCGGACACGGAAGGTATTGCGGAGTGCAATTTCCAGATCGTTCTCTGTCAGTAACCCCTCAGCGAGAGCATCGCGTATAGCCTGCTTGGAAATGTCTGCATCATCGGTTATGGAATCAATGCCGCTTTTGATGGTAAGAGCTACGGACTCCTTGTAGGTTTCATGATATTTATGATCATTAACAGTGCCGAGTACATCCCCGGCGTCACTTACGATGAATCCGTTCATACCCCACTGCTGTTTAACGATGCGGACTACATCCGGATTCAAGTTGGCCGGAACGCCATTGACGGAGTTGTATGCCGTCATCATGGACTGGGCGCCGCCCTCCTTGAACGGCATTTCGAAGGCCGGGAGGTAGTATTCATACATATTGCGCGGGTCAATGCTGACCGAGCATTCGCCGCGGTCGATTTCATTATTGTTGCCGAGGAAGTGCTTAAGGGACGCAACAGCCTTCAGATAAAAGGGATGGTCGCCCTGAATGCCCTTAATAAGCTCGGTAGCCAAGCGGCCCGTCAGATACGGGTCTTCACCATAGGCTTCCTCTGTCCGTCCCCAGCGGGGATCACGCTCCATGTCAACCGTAGGCGCCCACAAGGTTAGGCCGTTAACAGCCGGATTACGCTTATAGAAGGCGCGCGCTTCGTCGCCGATCGCGGCTCCCACCCGCTTCAGCAGCTCTTCATCCCAGGTACAGGCAAGGCCGATCGGCTGGGGATAGGTCGTGGCTTCGCCCAGCCAGGCAATGCCGTGAGCGGCTTCGGTGCCGTGTTTATAAGGCTTTACACCCAAATGGGCAATTTCATCCTGGTATTGGCACATCTGATTGATCTTCTCATCAAGCGTCATCCTGGAGACGAGATCGTTGACGCGGGCTTCTACCGGAAGATCGGGGTTCTGGAACGGAAACTTGTACGTAGTCGACATGTATACTTCACTCCTTATAATTATTGCACTTGCAAAAACGCATAACGCGAGAGTATATAAACTCTAGAAGATTACATTTAGGGAGAAGCCTGAACGAGCTTAGCTTTATCCCGTTTCTCATCCTTTCGATGACTGTAATCGCATACATTTACGCGTAACGATCAGATATGTACAGCTGGGGACTGACGGATAGCAAATGTAAACGTCCTCATTTTAACATGGACCCGCCGCCCAACATACCCGCATAATCTCGACAGAAATCCGGGCTAAATTAGTTTATTTTTCGCAGGTCTTTTCATGAAGACAGTCAATGAAGCTTGCGAAACTGCTCGGGGGGTATGCCGACATGCTTATGAAAGGTGGCGACAAAATGGCTTGCATCCCGGAACCCGACCTGTTCGGCGATACGCCTGACTGTAAGGCCGGGGCTGCTGACTAGCAGCTCCTTGGCTTTACCGATTCGCACTTGAATGAAGTATGCATAGGGAGAGAGCCCGAAGAGATGGCGGAACAGATCATTAAGCCGCCGAACGGACAGAGGGAGCACCTCGGCGATATCCTTAAGCCCGATATCAGGATTGCTGTAGTTCGCCTCCATCCATTCAATCATGGTCCGTACCCGCTCGATGTTACCGCTGCTTCCGGCCGTTGAAGCCGGATTGCCGTACCGGCTGAGCATCAGCAGGAACCGGTAGCAGTCCGCAGATATGTCGTGGCCGAACACATCTGCCCGTGACTCCAGTCTGCTCAGCATGCCTGCTATATAGGGATGGAGAGGGGATAGAGCATCCCACCGGAAGAAGGCGCTTTGCCGGATATGGAGGGTCCCTAGTATACTATCAGCCGCAGGTCCGCCAAACGTCAGATAGACGGTTTCCCAGAGCTCATCAGCCGCAGCATAACTGTGCGGAACATGCGGGAAGAGCAGCAGGCCCGTCCCGGCTGGCAGCCGGACAGTCTGGTCCTCGAAATGGATGACTCCCTCACCCGAGGAGGTTTGCAGCCAGTGATAGACAGGGTATCCGTCCGGTCTTGTGATGCTTTCCTGGTCGGGATTGAGCCCGATGCTCTCGACAAGCAGGGGGAGAGTATGGTTTTCGGATGGAGAAGGAACGAAACGGCGGTGGGGCTTGGGACCAATCGGATCGGGCATGCAAATCATCTCCTTGCCAGATTCTTATATGATAAATCTATAATATTATATTTAACCGTATGTTGAGAGCGATTACAATGATATTAAATTTATAGACGAAGGGATGAGCGGCATTGATCAACGACAAATTGCCTAAGATCTGGTACGGCGGCGACTATAATCCGGAGCAGTGGGACGCGGAAATCTGGGATGAGGATGTGCGGATGTTTAAGCTGGCTGGCATTGATGTGGCTACCTTGAATGTGTTTTCGTGGGCGCTTAACCAGCCGGATGAAGATACCTATGACTTTGCATGGCTGGACGAAACGATCCACCGGTTATACAAGAATGGCATTTATACCTGCCTGGCGACAAGCACGGGCGCTCATCCAGCCTGGATGGCGAAGAAATATCCGGATGTCCTGCGTGTTGACTATCAGGGACGCAAGCGGAAGTTCGGCGGCCGGCATAACTCCTGTCCGAACAGTCCAACTTACCGGAAGTATTCCAAGCTGATAGCCGGCAAGCTTGCGGAGCGGTACAAGAATCATCCGGCTGTTCTGATCTGGCATGTCTCGAACGAGTACGGCGGTTACTGCTACTGCGACAATTGCGCGGCCGGTTTCCGCACCTGGCTGCAGCAGCGATACGGCACGCTTGAGAAGCTTAACAAGGCGTGGAACACGCGCTTCTGGGGACATACCTTTTACGACTGGGATGAAATTGTGGTACCGAATGAGCTGAGCGAGGAATGGGGCGGCAACCGGACGAACTTCCAGGGAATATCACTGGATTACCGCCGCTTCATGTCGAACAGCCTGCTGGAATGCTACCGGATTGAATATGAAGAGCTGAAGAAGCATACGCCGGACCTGCCGGTCACAACCAATCTGATGGGCTTCTATCCGGAGCTTGATTATTTTGAGTGGGCCAAATATATGGATGTGGTATCTTGGGATAATTACCCTTCTTTTAACACGCCGTTCAGCTTCACCGCGATGACACATGATCTGATGCGCGGGTTGAAGAGCGGCCAGCCTTTCATGCTGATGGAGCAGACGCCAAGCCAGCAGAACTGGCAGCCGTACAATTCCCTCAAGCGTCCGGGCGTTATGCGTCTGTGGAGCTATCAGGCCGTGGCGCGGGGGGCAGACACGGTCATGTTCTTCCAGCTCCGCCGGTCAATCGGGGCCTGCGAGAAATATCATGGCGCGGTAATCGAACATGTGGGGCATGAGCACACGCGGGTGTTCCGTGAATGCGCCGAGCTAGGCAGTGAGCTGAAGCAGCTGTCCGACAGCGTGCTGGATGCCCGGGTGGACGCGAAGGTCGGCATTATCTACGACTGGGAAAACCGGTGGGCGGTCGAGCTGTCCAGCGGACCTTCCGTCGGTCTGAACTATGTGGACGAAGTGCATAAGTATTACGCGGCGCTCTTCAGCCGGAATGTCCAGACTGATATGATCGGCGTGGAGGAAGACCTAGGAAGGTATGATGTCGTCATTGCACCTGTCATGTACATGGTCAAGCCGGGCTTTGCAGATAAGGTGGAGGCATTTGTTAAGGATGGCGGCACATTCCTGACTACCTTCTTCAGCGGTATTGTCAACGAGAATGATCTTGTGACGACAGGCGGTTACCCGGGCGAGCTGCGCAAGGTGCTCGGCATCTGGGCAGAGGAAATCGACTCCCTGTTCCCGGATCAGCGCAATCAAATTGTGATGAAGAGCAAGCTTGGCAGTCTCGAGGGCAGCTATGAATGCGGTCTGCTGTGCGATCTGATCCATACAGAGGGTGCTGAAGTAGTAGCGGAGTACGGGGATGATTTTTACGCTGGAATGCCGGTTGTTACTGTTAATAAATTCGGCAAGGGTGAGGCGTGGTATGTGGCATCGAGTCCTGACCAGGCATTCCTGAACGGTCTGCTTAAGCATATCTGCGACACCAAGGGCATTAGCCCGACCCTTGATAACGTACCAGAGCAGGTAGAGGTCGCACGGAGAGTGAAGGATGGCAAGGAGATTCTGTTCCTGATGAATCACGGCAAGCAGCCGGCTGTTGTACCGGTTGGTCAAACCCCGGCGGTAAATTTGCTGGATGGGGCGGAGCTGCAAGGAAGCGTTGAGCTTCCCGCGCATGGGGTGACGATTCTGCAGCGTACCGTACAGTCACAATGATATGAATTGCCTGCGATGAATATCTCCCGGCCAATACGGTTGGGAGTATTCGTCTTTTTTATGCTGGAGCTGGCCAGAGTTGGAATTGCGTTCATGGCAAGAACGTGGGATAGTATAGAATATAAATAGTGTAAACGCTTGCTTATACGGGGTGAAAAGATGTTTAACAGCTGGGTTCGCAAATTTAACAGCATAAAGCTCCGAAACAAAATGATCCTATCCTATGTTTTTGTTATCGTCATTCCACTCATTATTGTCGGTCTCTTCCTCGTCGAGCAGTACCGGCAGCTGGCACTCGACAACGCGATCGAGCAGACGGAGAATAATGTTCTGCGCGTCAAGCAGCGTACGGCTGAGGTGCTCAGTGTTGCTATTGACCTGTCCAGCCGGCTGTCGCTCGACTCCCGTCTTGAGGATATCGCCAACAGGCGTTATACGGATACGATGGAAGTGTTTCAGGCATACAGCGATTATGATACGATCCGCAATTATCTGGACTTCAATTCCGAGGTATCGCGTATTAAGATGTACGTGGACAATCCTACCCTGATCAACAACTGGGAGCTGATTCCGCTCGACGAAGCAACCCGGGGCTCCTTCTGGCATCAGGCTGCCATGCAGAACAGAGGGACCATCGGCTGGTTTTACTTTGAGGATGAGGCCCGCAGCTGGAACAGCAGGCTAAGCATGGTCAGAAGGGTGCAATTCCCGGAGTATATGAGTGCAGGCGCTCTTGTTATCGACATTAATACGAACTACCTGAATGCTTCTCTTAACCAGGAACCGTTTGAAACCTACATTATGGATCATAATGATGTGATTGTGGCATCCAATGTTTCCTCGGTTATCGGCAAGAAGCTGTCCGAAACGCATCTTGGTCATGAGGTCGCCATGGCGGGGGTAGGCGCTCACGAGATTTCTGTTGGGGGTAAAGCCTCCAAGGTATTCGTCGAAGAGTTCAGGCCGGAGACAAGCTTCAATTCCCTGAAGTTCGTGTCAATCTTCTCTATCGAAAGCATTGTCTCGGAAGCCAACCGGATCAGCAGGTTCGGGATGACGATCATCGCCATCAGCTTTATGATTGCGCTTGGGCTCATTTATGTCATCTGTACCATACTTGCGAACCGGCTGCTTACGCTGAACAAGCAGATCAGCAAGGTGTCCAAGGGTAACTTGAACACGGTGGTCAAGGTAGATGGCAATGATGAAATCGGACTGCTGTCCAGACAATTCAACCAGATGGTGACCAATGTCAAGGATCTGATGGAAGAAGTCCAGCATTCCCATGAACAGAAGAACCAGCTGGAGCTCAAGCAGAATGAAATCAAGCTGAAAATGCTGGCTAATCAAATTAATCCGCATTTTCTCTATAACGCTCTGGAATCCATCAGGATGAAGGCTCATCTTAACGGGGAGAAGGAGATCGCGCAGACGGTCAAGCTTCTCGGCAAGCTGATGCGGAAGAACCTGGAGATAACCGGCAAGTCCATTATGCTGAAGGATGAGATTGAAATCAGCCGCTGTTATCTGGAAATTCAAAAATTCCGTCATGATGAACGGCTTGACTATGAGCTGGATATAGACCCGGAAACCGAGCATGCCCATCTGCCCCCGCTTATCATTCAGCCGCTCGTCGAAAATGCTGTAATTCACGGTCTTGAGCGGACAAGCAGAGGGGGCAAGGTATCTGTCAAGGCGCGGATGCATCAGGGCCATATCCATATTACGGTAACGGACAACGGGGCAGGCATTGCGCCGGAAAAGATGAAGCGGATACAACAATTCCTGGAGGATCAGGACGGTGACCGGATCGGCCTTACTAACGTGCAGCAGAGGCTGAAGCTCACCTATGGCGCGCAATATGGACTGGAGATCACGAGTACGCCTGACCAGGGTACGAGCATTCATTTTGCCATTCCGACGGAGGTTGACCATGTACAAAGTATTAATAGCAGATGATGAGAAATTAATCCGCGAGGGTCTTACCTCGATAGTGGACTGGGAAGAACAAGGATTTGAAATCGTGGGAACGGCTGCTGACGGAAATGACGCCTATCTGAAATATCAGGAGCTTCATCCGCATCTGATGCTGGTCGACATCCGTATGCCTGAGATGAATGGGCTGAAGCTCATTGAGCTGATTCGTGAGCAGGATGAGCAGATGCATTTCATCATATTGAGCGGCTATGCCGATTTTGACTATGCCAAAAAAGCGATCACGAGCCGAGTGGATGGATATATTTTGAAGCCGGTCGACGAAGATGAGCTGCTGGAGTATGTAGGCAAGGTAAAGGCGGAACTGGATAAGCAAGCCGTTTCTGCCGGTCAGCATAATGAGGAGGATAAGCGCAATCGGCTGCTGCAAGCGCTTTTCAGCGGGGATATGCCTGATCAGGTTGTTGTGCAGTCGCTTGCAGCCGAGCTGGATTTACAGGCGGATTCATATCAGGTTCTAATGGTATTAATTGAACCGGATCAGAATGGCAGAGATCAAACCGCAGAAGCGAAGCGGCAGTTCACCGCTGCTAATGAACGGCAGGGCTGGGGAATCGCTACTTTGGTAGAAGGAACATTGATTTTGCTGCTCCGTGAAGCCTGCGAATCAGAAGCCGCGCTTGGCCGTCTGTATTCCTCCATAGCGGAAGCCTTGGTCCGTTATGATATCCGTCTTACCCTCTCTTTGGGCGATCCAGTACAAGCTTTGGAACAGATCAAACAATCGTATGAGCAGGCCAGCCGGCGGATGGGGAGAAGATTTTTTGAACAGGAAGGCCGGATCATCTATCAGAGCAGGTACATCAGAGCTGAGGACAAGGAAGGTAGCTCGGAAGAGAAGGGATTTCAGCCGGCCGTTTTCTCTGAAAACCTCTATTATGCCCTAGATATCGGGAATAAGCAGAGTATGGCTAATGTGCTGGAGCAAGCCGGGGATACGATGATCAGAGCGGGGCTTAATGAGGAGGATATCAAGGGTACGTATGCCCAGATGGTCACTACAACGCTCACTAAGGTTGCCCAGAGTTATCCGGAGCTGCGGCCGGATGTGCAGGAGGCGATTGCCTGGATCATTAACCTATATAAGCAGCCGACCCTGAGGCTGCTGCAGGAAGTGGTTCTGGAGCGGTTAGAGCCGCTTGCGGATAAACTCGGGAGCGCCGATTCCGACCAGCTTGTCAAGAAAATGACCGATTTAATCCAGCGTAATTACGGTGAGAATCTTAAGCTTGAGCAGCTCGCTGAGGTGTTTAACTATAACAGTGCTTATCTCGGTAAGCTGTTCAAGAATTTCACCGGCGAATATTTCAACACGTATCTGGATAAAGTGAGGATTGAAAAAGCCAAGGAGCTGCTGGATCAGGGCTTGAAGGTGTATGCGGTAGCCGAACGTGTAGGCTATACGAATGTAGACTATTTTCACAGCAAATTCAAAAAATACGTAGGCCTTTCACCGTCGGCATATAAGAAGAAATAATATGATTGCAGGGTATCTCGCAGGTTATGATCCTGGAAGAGATGCCCTGTTTTGTCATCGGCGTATGAAGCCAGGCCTCCTGAATCCCCCCTGGTACAATCATGAAAACATAAATGAAAGCGCATGCAATTTGTATATGATTTTTGTGCAAATCTACATGGTACTAGGGATCGGTAAAATGCTCTAACATAGAGCTATAGCAGTTTAGGAGGGAGCAACATGGAAACGATTACACAACCATCCAAACCGGTCGATGTTAAAAAGATAAAGTCGAGGCGGTTCTGGAAAACAGCAGTTCAGCAGCGATACTTGTACCTCATGTCACTGCCATTTGTCATCTGGGTTTTTGTATTCAATTACATTCCGATCTGGGGATGGACGATGGCATTTCAGAAGTACAAACCGGCCAAAACGTTCTTCGAGCAGGAGTGGGTAGGCTTCAAGTATTTCCAGGAGCTTCTGGCCGATGAACGATTTTACCTGGTGCTTCGCAATACTCTGGCCATGAGCTTCCTAGGCCTCCTGGTAGGTTTCACGGTACCGATTCTGTTTGCGGTTTTGATTAATGAATTGAAGGGACGGTTCTTCAAACGGTCGCTGCAGACCATATCGTACCTGCCTCACTTTGTATCCTGGGTTGTCGTAGCAGGTATCGTATATAAGATGCTCTCGACGGAAAGCGGAGGCATTAATGATTTGCTGCTGTGGCTTGGAGTTATTGATACTCCGATTCAGTTCATGGCGAAGGAAACGTGGTTCTGGGGTATTGTTACCGTCTCCGACCTCTGGAAAGAGATGGGCTGGAACTCGATTATCTTCCTTGCGGCCATAACGGGCATTGACCCCGAGCAGTTCGAAGCAGCCAAGGTGGACGGCGCAGGGCGCTGGAGACAGATTTGGCATATTACGCTCCCGGGCATCCGCAGTGTTATCATTGTCCTCTTGATTCTGTCGATCGGCAATCTGATTTCCATCGGTTTTGAGAAGCAGATGCTTCTCGGCAACCCGCTCGTCGTAGACTATGCTGAAGTGCTTGACCTCTATGCCCTTAATTATGGTATTGGGCTTAACCGGTTCTCATTTGGTACGGCAGTCGGGATATTCAACTCGTTCGTCAGTATTATCCTGCTGTTCACGGCCAATGGCATATTTAAGCGCTACAGCAAAGAAAGCGTAATGTAGGGGGGAGCACAAATGGCAAAGCTATCCGCATCATATGGCAGACAGACACTGGGTGACCGTGTATTTGATATCGGCAACGTCATCTTCATGACGCTTGTGCTGATCGCCACGCTGTACCCGTTCCTGAACGTACTGGCTGTTTCCTTCAACGATTCAGCCGATACGGTCCGCGGCGGCATCACGATATGGCCGCGCGAGTTCACGCTTGAGAATTACAAGGTTATTTTCTCATACGGAACGCTCGTTACAGCATTTCAGATTTCTGTACTCCGGACAATCGTCGGCACGATTCTTAGCTTGACAGCTTGCTCGATGGTGGCCTATACGCTGAGCAGGCGTGATTTTCAGGGCCGCAAATTCATCTCGGTGTTTCTGGTGCTGACACTGTATGTATCGGGCGGTCTGATTCCGGGCTTCCTGCTTATGAAGAACCTGGGCCTGATGAATTCGTTCTGGGTATATGTCCTGCCGGGTATGGTCAATGCATTCTATATTTTCATGATCCGCTCGTTCATGGATAATCTGCCCTATGCGCTTCAGGAATCGGCAAAGCTTGACGGGGCTAATGACTTCACGATCTTCTGGAGAGTTATTCTTCCGCTCTGTAAGCCGGTTCTGGCGACGATTGCGCTGTTCGTGGCGGTCGGCCAGTGGAACGCATGGTTCGATACCTATCTGTACAACGGCTCCAACCCAAGTATGACGACCCTGCAGTTCGAGCTGATGAAGATCCTGCAGAGCACGACATCAGGTGCAGATCAGGCGAGAGGCAGCAATATCCTGGAGCAGATGCGCAACGTCTCGCCGGACTCGGTCAAAATGGCCATCACAATTGTTACAATTGTACCTATTCTGCTCGTATATCCGTTCCTGCAGCGTTACTTCGTGCAGGGTATGACGCTTGGCGCGGTGAAGAGCTAGTAAAGCCGAGCGTGCTGCAGAGGCAATAGTCACACTGGTAGTTACGGGGCAACCTGTTCTTACAATAATACACTGCAAGATAAAAGGGGAGGAAATACACAATGAAGAAGAAATTCTCCAAAGCGGCCGGATCGCTAGTTATCGCTTCGCTGCTTGCCTCCGTAATAGGCTGCAGCAATTCGGGCACAAGCAACGACCCGGCCAATAACACGGGCAATAGCACTGGTGGGAACAATACGGGGGCAGTTAGCACAGAACCGATGACGCTGACCGCGTTTTTCCCGGATCCGAATACGACATGGAATAACATGCAGGATGACGTCGGGAAGTACATTACAGAGAAAACGGGCATAACTCTTAAGCCTGAATTTGCCGTTGGCGATCCCGAACAGAAAATCAACCTGATTGCCGCTTCCGGCGAATACCCGGACCTGATCTCTCCTAAAGGTACGTCCGGCGCCCTCATTGACGCAGGTGCACTGCTTGACTTGACTGATCTGATTGAGGAGCATGCTCCTAATATCAAGGCTATGCTGGGCGACCAGATCAACCGACTTCGCTACAGCAATGAAGATCCGTCGATTTACTTTATTCCAAGCTTGGAAGCCATTGACCAATATTATTTTGATGCAGGCGGTCCATTCAATCTTCAACATGAGGTAGTTAAAGAGCTTGGCTACCCGAAGATGCGGACGCTTAAGGATTATGAGAACGCTATCAAGGCATACAAGGAGAAGCATCCGACCATTGACGGTCAACCGACGATCGGCCTGTCCCTCTTGGCAGATGACTGGCGGATTATGATCTCGACGACGAACCCTGCGTTCTGGGCAACCGGCGCACCGGATGACGGCGAGTTCTACATCGATCCCGAAACATATGAAGCCATCCTTCACTACAAGCGTCCGGAAGAGCGCGAATACTTCCGTTGGCTGAACCATATGAACGATATCGGCCTTCTGGACAAGGAAAGCTTCGTTCAAAAGTATGACCAGTACAAAGCGAAGATCGCTTCCGGCCGTGTTCTGGCGACGATAGACCAGCAGTGGGAAATTGACGAGCCTGAAGCCACGCTGAAGGCTGCTGGTAAGCATGAGCGCACTTACGGACACTATCCGATCACACTTGATGAAACCTACAAGGCAGCTAACTTCCAGCAAACAGGCTTCAACGGCGGCTGGGGATTAGGTATCACGACTGCCGCTGAGGATCCTGTTCGTATTATCAAATTCCTTGACTGGCTCGCTTCCGAAGAAGGCCAAATCCTCATTAACTGGGGTATTGAAGGCAAGCACTATGAGTATGTTGATGGAAAACGCGTGTTTCTGCCGGAAATACAGGATATTCGAGTCAATGACAACAACCGCTTTAAGAAGGAATTCGGTATCGGCAACTATAACCTTTCCCTTCGTTATGGTGATGGCGTGAAGGATTCCACAGGCAATTACTACACAACAAACAATCCAGAGCAGGTTTTGGAGGCTTACTCCGATGTTGAGAAGGAAGTGCTGGCAGGCTATGGCGCTACGTACTGGAAGGATCTCTTCCCGCAGGAGGATGAGTTTGAAGTTAAGCCATGGGGCGCTGCATGGAACATTCCGGTTCCGACTGACTCTGTCATTCCTGTAACACAGCAGAAAGCGAATGACATTGTCCGCAAGCGGATTCCGGAAGCTATACTGGCGAAACCCGCTGATTTTGACAAAGTATACGATACCATGCTTGCAGAGCTTGATAAGGCGGGCGTAAAAAAGATGGAAGAAGAGTATACCGAGCTTGTAAGAGCAAGGGTTGAACTCTGGAGCGGCCAAGTTACGAAGTAAAAGATCAGACAGATGGGAGGGCTCGATATCATATCGGGCTCTCCCCTGTTTTGGTTCCAAAATAGATTCAATAATGACAGCTGTAGGAGGACCAGGCATGAATAAGCAGGGGTTGGAACAAGCGGGTCAAACGAACTGGCGGCTATGGTATGAGCAGCCAGCCGAAGTTTGGGAGGAGGCGTTGCCGATCGGCAACGGCCGCCTGGGTGCCATGATTTACGGTGGAACAGTCCAGGAAAGGCTTCAGTTGAACGAGGATACACTGTGGGCCGGATTTCCGCGGGATACGGTTAATTACGAGGTGCGAAGGCATCTTGCTAAGGTGCGGGAGCTAATCTTTGCCGGCCGTTACGTCGAGGCACAGGAAATAATAGAAGCTCACATGCTTGCGCGAAATACCGAGCCTTATCTGCCGGCAGGTGATCTGATAATTGACCAGCTGGAGGAACAGGGGGAAATCATCGGCTATTACCGGGACCTTCAGCTTCATGACGGCGTTGCCCGCGTACGTTATCAAGCGGGGCAGACTGTTATCAAGCGGGAATATCTGGCTAGTGCACCCGATCAGGTGATCGCGCTGCGCTGTATGGCAGAAGACGGAGCGTTGAATGTACGTCTGTCGCTCACTTCGCCGCTTAAGCATCGATGTGAAGCGGATGAATCAGGTTGTCTGCGGCTCTTGGGTCAGGCACCAAGCCATGTCGCTGATAACTACCGGAACGACCATCCGCAGTCAGTCCTGTACGAAGAAGGGCTCGGCATGGGTTATGCTGTAATAGCGGGTGTCGATACAGACGGCGTTATATCTGTGACCGAACAGCAGCATATAGAGGTGCGGGATGCCAAACAGCTGACCGTATATGTAACAGCAGCAACTAGCTTTGCGGGAATCGACAGGCAGCCGGAGACAGGAGTAAGCGCTTATACTGAGCTGTGCCGTCAATGGATCAGCAATGCGGTGTCGTTAGGCTTTGACCGGTTGAAGGAGCGTCACGCGGAGGATCACCGCCTGCTGTTTGGCCGGGTAGAGCTGGAGCTTGAAGGCGGGCGGAGCGCTTATGATGACCGGCCTACGGATCGCCGCTTGATGGCGTATAAGGAGCATGGGGATGATCCCTCGCTTGAAGCGCTGTACTTTCATTATGGGCGCTACTTGCTGATGGCCAGCTCCCGGCCGGGGACACAGCCGGCGAATCTTCAGGGGATCTGGAATCCGCATGTCCAGCCGCCCTGGAACAGCAACTATACCATTAACATAAATACGCAGATGAACTACTGGCCCGCTGAGGTTTGCAACCTGAGCGAATGCCATGAGCCGCTGTTCGACCTGCTTGATGAGCTCAGCCGGACAGGGGGGAGAACGGCTCTGGTTCATTATGGGGCAAGAGGGTGGACCGCTCATCATAATGTGGACTTGTGGCGTATGTCGACCCCTTCTGCGGGCAGTGCCAGCTGGGCATTCTGGCCGCTGGGCGGGGCGTGGCTGTCCCGGCATCTGTGGGAGCACTATGCTTACAGCCTTAATCTTAGTTTCCTTAGAGACCGCGCCTATCCGGTTATGAAGGGAGCCGCATTGTTTGCCCTGGACTGGCTGGTCGAGGGTGAAGATGGCGTGCTGGTCACCAATCCGGCGACATCTCCTGAGAACGTATTTCTAACGCCGGATGGCCAGCCATGCAGTGTGTCAGCCGGTTCCACTATGGATATCAGTATGATCAGGGAATTGTTCACGAATTGTATTGAGGCAAGCCGGCTGCTGGGCGTCGACGAGGCTCTGCGTGTGGAGCTCGCGACCGCTCTGGGACGCCTGCCCAAGCTGCAGATCGGAAAGCATGGACAGCTTCAGGAATGGCTCGAGGATTTTGAAGAGCATGAGCCGGGACACCGTCATGTTTCCCATCTCTATGGTTTGTACCCCGGCAGTGAGATTCACCCAGGCACACCAGAGCTGCTGGAAGCAAGCCGTACGACGCTCAGACGCCGGCTTCAGAATGGTGGCGGCCATACGGGCTGGAGCTGCGCTTGGCTGATTAATCTATTTGCAAGGCTTCGTGACGCCGAGCAGGCCCATCATTTCATTGCCACCCTGCTCACAAGGTCAACCTACCCGAACTTATTCGATGCGCATCCTCCTTTTCAAATTGACGGGAACTTCGGAGGAACATCGGGGATGGCGGAGCTGCTGCTCCAGAGTCATCTGGACCGTATTGATCTGCTTCCGGCTCTCCCGCCACAATGGAGCGCAGGCAGGGTAACCGGTCTACGGGCGCGCGGCGGCTTTACAGTAGACATTACCTGGAGGGAAGGTAGGCTGGAGCGGGCTGTCATCCACTCGGCTGCCGGTGCCAGATGTACGCTGAATTATGCGGAGCACTACCTGATAACGGATTCCGCCGGCACTGCTATGCAGCTCTCGCACGGCGGCTTCGACACGCAGCCGGGCTCCCGCTACACGGTTACGCCGGGGTAAAGGAAAGCTTGCCAAAGCTGGTACAGTAAAGGGTAAATTACAGACCGTCCGGTATGCAGGCTGTGCATTCGGACGGTTTTTTGGCGTGCTGGTTTTGGGAGTGTTAATCTGGGTTTATTGGTGCTGGTTATGCTATAATTCTGGAGAAGCAGGCTAACAGTGAAATTTACGGGGGGCTAACTCGGATGCGGATTGGGGCAATAGAAGCGGGAGGCACTAAATTTGTATGCGGTTACGGAAATGAGCACGGTGTTATAGAGGAACGGGTTAGTTTTCCGACCCGCAAGCCGGAAGAAACCCTTGCTGATGTTATCGGTTATTTCAAGGACAAGCAAATAGAAGCTGTCGGGATTGGCACATTCGGGCCGATTGATATCGATCCGGCGAGCCCAACCTACGGCTTTGTGACAACAACGCCAAAACCCGGCTGGTCCGGTTATAACTTTTTGGGCGAGATGAAGAGGGCATTCCCGGTTCCGTTCGGCTGGGATACAGATGTCAATGCGGCTGCCTATGGGGAGGCGGTCTGGGGAGCTGCCCAAGGCTTGGACAGCTGCGTCTATTACACAATAGGAACCGGGATCGGAGTAGGCGTATATGCGGAGGGCAGGCTGGTTCACGGCCTTGTGCATCCAGAAGGCGGGCACGTGCTCGTCCGCAGACATCCTGACGATACCTATGAAGGCTTCTGTCCCTACCATGGTGATTGTCTGGAAGGTGTTGCTGCTGGCCCGGCGCTGGAGAAGCGCTGGAAGGTTAAGGGGAGCGAGCTTGCGCCTGATCATCCGGCATGGTCCATGGAGGCTTACTATATCGCTCAGGCAGTGGCTGCGTCCATCCTGATGCTGTCCCCGAAGAGGATTATTCTGGGCGGAGGCGTCATGCATCAGCAGCAGCTGTTTCCGATGATAAGGAAGGAAGTCGCCAGCCTGCTTAACGGCTACGTGAGCCACCCTCTCATCAGAGAAGGAATTGATCATTATATTGTTCCACCAGGACTTGGGGATAACGCGGGACTGAGCGGCGCTCTTGCGCTAGGGCTGGCAGCATACAAGCAGGCAGCGAAGGGGCGTTAGAGAGCAATCTGGCAGCGGGGAGAGGGGGTTACGAACATCTATCATAATTTTTACATGTTCATTTCGGTTCTCAACCTGTTCTTTGCAGCGGTTATCGTTTTTTTGGAGCGGCGGAATGTCGTCGTCACATGGGCGTGGATTATGGTGCTGCTATTCCTGCCTGGTGTCGGGTTTGTGCTCTACCTGATATTGGGACAGAATCTGAGCCGGCGCAAGCTGTATAAGATGAAGGAAGAGAAACGGGGAAGATTCCATGCGCTTATCGAAGCACAGCGGGAACGCTTCAGAGAAAGCCGGATAAATTTCCACGATCCGCAAATGGCTTATTACAAGGATATGATGTTCATGAATCTGACAAGCGGCAATGCGTTCTATACGCAGGACAACAATCTGGATATATTTCCCGACGGGTTATCCAAGTTTGATGCGCTATTGGAGGATATCGGGAAAGCGGAGCACCATATCCATCTCATGTATTTTATTGTCCGCAATGATCTGATCGGCAGGAAAATCGTAGATGCACTTGCCTGCCGTGCGCGTGAAGGGGTCAAGGTCAGGTTCTTGTATGATCATATTGGCTGTTCCTCGCTGCCAAAGGGATTCTTTGATCAGTTGATCGCTTCTGGCGGGCATGTCGCCGCTTTCTTCCCGTCAAAGCTCAGGTATATCAATTTCCGGGTGAATTACCGCAACCACAGGAAGCTGGCCATTATTGACGGACGATACGGATATATCGGCGGGCTCAACATTGGTGATGAATACATGGGCCTGGTTCCCCGCTTCGGATACTGGCGGGATACACACCTGCGCTTACAGGGCAGCGCCGTGCTGCAGATGCAGGCCCAATTTATGATGGACTGGAACCTGGCGGCGCCCTATCGGGCATTTTATGAGGATGAGAAGTATTATCCTCACCATTCATACAACGGTAAGATCGGCGCCCAAATTGTGGCCAGCGGCCCGGATGAAGAGCTTGAGCAGATCAAGAACGGCTATATCAAGATGATTCTCGCGGCCAAAGAATCGATATATATTCAGACGCCTTATTTTATACCGGATGATAGTCTGCTGACGGCTTTGCGCATGGCTGCATTTGCGGGTGTTGACATCCGTTTTATGATTCCAAGCAAGCCGGACCACAAGATGGTCTACTGGGCCACCTATTCATACCTGCACGACCTGCTCGAGGCAGGAATCAAATGCTATCTGTACGAACGGGGATTTCTTCACGCCAAGACCATTGTTGTTGATGGCAAAGTGGCTTCGGTTGGTACAGCGAATGTGGATATCCGCAGTTTCAAATTGAACTTTGAGGTCAATGCATTTATCTATGATACAGCAGCCGCACACCGGCTCCAACGGATATTTGAAGCGGATCAGGAAAACTGCAGGGAACTTACGCTCGAAGCATACCGGAAGCGCCCGCTCCTGCACCGTATTGAAGAGTCGTTCGCCAGACTGCTGTCGCCTATATTGTAAAGCTCAAGACGCTGCCGACTGGCAGCGTTTTGTTGGTATATGTGCCAACGCTTGCTTAAATCCCGGATGAATTGGCTCGCTCTCCCGGTTGGTCTTTTAATCTGAAGCGTCTATAATGAACAATAAGTAGAATATAGTAGAACTAATTGATATGGACACAGGGGGGAGCAGATGAACAGCTTAACACCGCAGCCAGCCCCGCAGCCCGGCCCCGCACGCTTGGCTGGTTTGTGGCGATGGCTCGTTGACCGTGCGGCTACAGCATGCCGTTACGATACCTTCATGTGGAAGGCGGGCTCCCTTGGAATTGCAGTTTGCTTTGCCATGCTGCTTGCGATCACGGCGATGGGCATACCAACGGGGCTGGGGTATGGGGTTGATGCTGCTATTCTAGTTACACTTGGCCTGTCGGCCTTGTGGCTGGTCTCCCGCTGTATTGCCCTGCTGCTCGCATTAATCGGCATTCCGGTCCCCCGATTTTTTGCTGGCTGCTTCCTTGCGGCAGCAGGGGGTACCTATGCCATGTTCCACTTTGCCGAGATCGGCTGGCAGCCTGCGCTCCTGCTGTCTGTAATAGCGGCTGTAAGCGGCTCGCTCGCAGGCTGGTTTACGGGACTGCTGGTTCACCCGCGCCTGAGACCAGGTGTTAAATGGACAGCAGCAGGACTGGCATTGATCATAGCCTTGGCATCGATGCAGTTAAGCTCATATGGTGCCGAGGAGGCAGGCGGAATCCCTGTTGCGGGTAGCAACGCCAATATTACACCTATACAAGCCGGGAATCCTGCTGAGAAGGGTCCATATAAGGTGAAGTATTACACTTACGGCAGCGGAGATGACCGGCACCGGGAAGAGTTTGGAAGCGGCACAGATTGGATTAGTGAAACAGTGGATGCGGGTGCTTATATAACGAGATGGCCGAAGTTAAGAACCTGGTTTTGGGGCTTTGACCAGTCCGCGCTTCCGCTCAACGGACGCTTGTGGATGCCGGAAGGCGAGGGACCGTTCCCGCTGGTTCTTATCGTGCACGGAAACCACCTGATGGAGGATTGGTCGGACGGCGGGTACCGTTATATCGGTGAGCTTCTGGCAAGCCGTGGTTTTATTGCTGTATCAGTGGATGAGAATTTTCTTAATTATTCTGTATGGTCTGGCATCCCGAATCAGGATATGAAGATGCGCGCGTGGATGCTGCTGCATCACCTGCAGCAGATTCAAGCATTTAACCTGATTGCCGGACACCCGCTAGGCGGTAAGGTGGATCTGGAGCGTGTGGGCTTAATTGGCCATTCCCGTGGTGGCCAGGCTGTGGCAATGGCCGCAGATGCGAGCAGATGGTTTGACGAGGATCCGCTGCTGGAGAGCCTGCAGAAGGTTCAAATCAAAGCAGTAGCTGCCCTGGCGCCGACAGACCGGACGGTTGACAAGAAATCGGCATATCTGCGGGATGTTCACTATTTAACGATTCAGGGCGCAAGAGACGCGGACGTTAATAATTTTTACGGAGAGCAGCAGTACAACCGGGCATCATTTTCTAAAAACAAAAATGCTTTTAAGGCAGCTGTCTATCTGCCCGACGCCAACCACAGCCGATTTAATTCAGATTGGGGCTCCTATGATCTCAGCATGCCGGGAGGAATGCTGCTTGATATAAGCGATGTGATGAGTGCCGAAGATCAGCGCCTCGCGGCCCAAGTTTACCTGTCAGCCTTTATGGAGACCGCTTTACACGGAAGAGAAGAGTATGAGAGATTGTTTGCTGATTACCGGACAGGCAAGCAGTGGCTTCCGGCGGCAGACTATATCACCCGTTACGAAAGCGGCGCCTTCAAGGCTATCAGCCGGTTTGAGCAGCCTGCCCTGGAGTCGATTAACGCTGGTGTTACCGCTTATGCGGATGGAGCTGACTCGTGGTATCACGGCAGCGTCCTTAACCGTGACGGCAAGGATAAAGGAACCGATGCGCTTGTTCTCAAATGGAATTCAGTCGCGTCCTATTCCATCTCATTTGTAGGCCGGTACTGGCAGACGGTACAACCGGAATCCGTTACAGCAATAACCTTCTCAGTTGCCGATCTTAGTCATGAGCTAAAGGAAGCGGCGGCGGTTCCCGGCTTGATCATCGAGGTAGAAGGCCAGGATGGCCATACAGCAGCTGTGCCGCTCAACGCGCATGACGTGTTCCGGTCGCCTCCATCCATTACGTACACGATTCATCCTTTCCTCGAGCGCAAGCTTAAGAAGGGGAAGTACAAACAAGCCATAGAGCCTGTTTTTCAGACGTATACGATTCCCGTTTCTTATTTCAAGAAGATGAAGCCCGATGTGTTCGATGGCGGGCTCTCGCGCCTTACCATCCGTCTCATGAACGGACCCGGCAGAATCATGATTGATGATCTGGGGTTCAATGCGATGAGCTGACGGATTCATACCACCGCCCACCCGTTTATTAGTTGACGAGGAGCTATACCGTCTTGCCGGACAAGAGCACGATTGTCCCGAGATAGTATAGACCCGCCGGGGAGGCGGTTTTTTTGGCTTATGCCGGGAAACCTAATAGTTGTTTCAATCCTGCGCAAAGAGGAGGAACATCATCATGGATAATATTTTCGAAAAGGCGCCGCTTCCGCTCACCTCGAAGGCAAGCGGGAAGGGGGCGTTCTTCGCGCCTGAAGTATACGCTTTTACGGTACAAATCGTTAATGTATGCTTCATCGGAAAAGGACCTGGCAGCTGGTTCCTGATTGATGCCGGTGTGACCAAGGCGGAAGGCGATATTGTAGAACAGGCGGAAAGGCTGTACGGGAAAGGCTGCAAGCCGCAGGCAATCCTGCTGACTCATGGGCATTTTGACCATATTGGTGCCCTGCCGGAGCTGCTGAAGACCTGGGATGTTCCTGTCTATGCTCATGCTGCGGAGCTGCCGTATTTGACAGGACAGCAATCTTACCCGCCGGGAGACCCTTCGGTTGATAATGGAATGGTCAGCAAGATGTCACCGATGTTTCCGCATGACGGCCTTGATCTGACTGGTCGGGTGATAGCTTATAACACGGATGGGACGGTCCCCGGGCTGGCTGGCTGGCGGGTTATCCATACGCCGGGCCACACGCCGGGGCATGTGTCACTCTTCCGCGAGGAGGACCGTACCCTCATCGCCGGCGATGCTTTTGTAACCGTGCAGCAGGAATCGTTATACAAGGTAGTTACCCAGAAGCAGGAGATCAGCGGTCCTCCCAAATATATGACAACGGATTGGGATGCTTCACGCACCTCGGTTAAGAAGCTTCTGGCCTTGCGGCCTAAGACTGCCGTAACCGGTCACGGGCTTCCAATGGAGGGAATAGCACTGATTGAGGGACTAGAGAAGCTCGCTTCTCATTTTGACGAAATAGCGGTGCCCGAGAAGGGCCGCTTTGTAAATAAATAAAGGTCAAGCCGCCTCCCTACGGGTTTCGGCATCCATACTCCTGGCCATAATGGAAATGAAAGGAGGGGCTATGGATGCCGATTCTTCCCGTGCATGAGCGGTTGGCAGAACTGTGGGTGCTGCGGCAGTCCAGGCAGCTGACAGATGCTGAACAGAAGGATTACGAACACTGCCTTGCTTTCAATGCTTCTTACTGCCGGGAGCTGGCTCACCTGAAGAATATGTCGCTGCTTGCCTCGATGACCTCTGATACGCAGTGGCAGCATGAGCTGTGCTGTAAAATTGACAAGCTTTCAACGGGACGGTAGGGGATTAGTATAGTGGACTTGGAATGGCAATGGCTGTGGAAGACGATTCTAATCGTCGTTGTTGGAGCAGGTCTCCTGCGGATTGCCGGAAGGAAGTCCATTGCGCAGATGACTACTTCACAGACGGTTATTATGATAGCGATTGGCTCATTGCTCATCCAGCCCGTGTCGGGCAAGAGCATATGGGTCGCTTTTTCCGTTGCGGCAATAATGGTAGCGACCTTAATCGGCCTGGAATGGATGCAGCTGAAGCTTAACTGGGTTGAGAAGCTCATTACAGGCAGTGCTGTTCCGCTTATCGTTCATGGACAGCTGCAGGAGCGGAACCTTAGAAAGGTCCGGTTAACGGTGGACCTGCTTGATAACCAGCTCCGGCAGAAAAGTGTGCTGCGGCGTTCGGATGTTAAGCATGCGATTTTGGAGCCAGGCGGCCAGATTACGGTGGTTCTGAATGAAGCCGCACAACCGGCTTCCAAGCAGGACCTTGTCCGCCTGAGCAAGGATGTTCAGTCCTTGCGGAGCTTGATTGAACAGCTGCTTGACCAAGGCAAAGCTCAGGATCACAGCAGCCATACAGATGGCGCCACCACCCAGGGCAATAAACAACCGGGGCATCAGAAGGGTGAAAAGGTTTCGGACCCGTCGACAGCGGATCTATTCCTGAAGGTTATAGGGGAGAAGGGTCCGGCCAGTCTGGAGGAACGGCTTCAGTGATAGATCCTGCGATTGACTCGTCATAACGGGTATAACAGGTTCCTGTTGGGGGATACTATGTGTTGGTCATGGTTGGCATGGCACAACAGATAGCTCATAAGGAGGCTGTACATACTAATGACAGCAAATTTAGGTGCTCACGAGGTATTGGAAATTCATGAGGTGCTGAATTGTACAATTGACGCGGCTAACACGTACCAGCTGCTGCGCGGGCAGGTTAGGGACCCTCAGCTCCAGCATATGATGGATCACCAGCTTCAGTTCATGATGAATGAATACAACAGTATGGTCCAGATGACACAGCAGCAGGGCATGTCTCAGGCGGCTCCTTACCGGGCAATGAAGACGTCCCAGCCGGTATACGGCTTGGACAATCCGCAGCAGATGAGCCCGGTCACAAGTGCAAGCCAGATGGACGACCGCGATGTAGCATCCTGTATGCTTGGCCTTCTGAAGTCGGCTGCAGGCCTGAAGATGAAAGGCTCGCTTGAGTGTGCGAATCCGCAAATCCGCCGTGCTGTGCAGCAAGCGGCGATAAACTGCTCGGAGCAAGCATACGAGGTATGGCAGTACATGAACCAGCAGGGTTATTATCAAGTACCTACGATGAAGGAAGTAACCACCGATACTATGCTGGGCATGTATGCAACAGCAGGTGGCATGCAGCAGTCCATGGGCGGCGGTATGAACCAGCAAAATATGATGCATGCAATGCATCAGGGCAATATGCATCCAACCTCGCAGTCCGGCAGCATGCAGGATATGAATAACATGAATAACATGAATAACATGAACACGATGCAACAGGGGAGAGGCTACAACCATACGCTGCCGCAGTAAGCGGCACTCATTTGGCAAATGGAGACGCTCCTTCAGACGTCGTTAATAAAAACGGAAACGACCCGGAATTCGGGTCGTTTTTGCACATTGCCAATCTCGTGTAGGGAAGGGAGAATGAACAGATGAAGGAAAAAAATCTGCTTGCTTATTTCAAAAGCATGGAAGAAGCCCAAGCGGCTATGCAGCAAATCAAGCAGCTGAATTTGACGGACAGCTCCATCCGCCGGGTTGACGGGTATCCCGGTGATGGCAATGAGAGGATCATGAACCCGATAACCAGCGATTTTCACAGCTTGGGTTATCTGACTCTCGATGCTGAAATTACAGACCATAATGCAGGGATTTTATCAGCGGCAAGTGTCAGCGCGAGCGGCTTCAGCTCCGGCGGACCCGACAATCGTGTAACCGGCAGAGACGTTCTCCTTACAGCTGTTATGGATGCCAACGATTATGAAAAGGCTGTCCGGGCAGCTGAGGAGCATGGCGGGCTCGTGTAAACAGTAGGCTTATAAGAGGGCTGCTCCGGGTCTTAAGTGACCGGGAGCAGCCCTCTTCTTGCTGTCTCTTTGTGTCCAGTGCCCAAGCTTTGGTATCATGGTAGTGAGAGTGAAAATCAGGAGAGGAGCATATGGAGATGAGCTATGGACCTACAATCGAAGGGCTGATGAATCATCGGTCGATCCGCAAATTCACCGATCAACTGGTAACGGAAGAGCACCGGTCAGCGATATTGGCTGCGGGGCAGCAGGCCTCCAGCTCCAGTAACATGCAGGCTTTCAGTGTCATCCGGATTACAGACCGGCAGCTGAGAGAGGAGCTCATGGCTATAACCGGGAATCAGAGCTATGTACTTGAGAGTCCGGAGTTCTGGGTATGGTGCGCGGACTTGTACCGCTATACGATGGCAGCGGGACAGGGCTCAGGCAGTGAAAGGCTGGAAGAAGCGAATGCGGAGTGGTATACAATCGGCGCGGTGGACACGGCACTGGCCGCTCAGAATGCGGCTGCGGCGGCTGAATCACTGGGTTTAGGCATTGTCTACATCGGCGGCATCCGTAATGATATCCGCAGGGTGGGCGAGCTGCTCAAGCTCCCGCAGCTGGTTGCACCGCTGTTCGGCATGTGCATCGGCTATCCTGATCAGGATCCTGTCGTGAGACCGCGGTTGAGCCCGGAAGCGGTCATGCATGAGAATGAGTACTCTTCTTCCGCTTATGCCAGTCTCATAGCTGAATATGATGACCGTCACCGGTCTTATATGAGAGAACGGTCGGGCGGTAAGCTGGAGACCAGCTGGTCGGAACAAATGGCGGCCAAGCACTCCCAGTCCGGCAGACAGATTGGCGGTTACCTGAAGCAGCAGGGCTTCCGCCTTGATGATTAAGGAGGTGCTGTTATTGGACCGGTTAAAGTCTGAGAGATTCCGGCTGGAATTGGGTGAAGGGCTGTATCTGAAAGGGACTGTAACCGCCGGCAATGCCGCTCCCGGCGCAGGTAGTCCGCAGGGCAGACGGGGGATGCCTGTTCTTCTGCTCTGCCATGGGTTTAAAGGCTTTGCCGAATGGGGGTTTATTCCATATACGGCAGAATGGTTCGCTCAGAAAGGCTTCTACACGGTACGGTTTGACTTCTCGTGTAACGGTGTGGGCGAGACTGATTTTGATGAATTAGACAAATTTGCGGCTAATACGTATTCCCGTGAGCAAGCCGATTTGGAGGCGCTGCTTTCCGCAGTCAGACGCCGGCAGCTGCCCCTTATGGACGGGGTGGATGAGACCTCAATTTCTCTATTGGGGCACAGCAGAGGGGGAGGTAACGCCATTCTGTTTGGAGCCGACCATTCGGATATCTGCGCGGTTGTAACCTGGAATGGCATTGCAAATGCGAACCTGTTTGATGAAGAGTTTGAAGCAGAAGCGCGAAAAAATGGCCGTGCCTTCGTTATGAACGCCAGAACGAAGCAGGAGATGCCCATCGGTGCCGGTTTCTTTGACGATCTCCACAGCAATAGGGAGCGCTTCAGTATTCCCAAGCGGCTTGCAGATTTGCGGCTTCCTGTACTACTTATTCAGGGTGATGCGGATTCCGACAGGCTGGTTGAGGGCCATGCGCTCATGAAAAGCGCCGCTTCCCAGCATCAATATGTCACGATCACTGGTGCCGGACACACGTTTGGAGCTGTGCACCCATTTACGGGGCCGACTGCTGAATTAACTGAAGCACTGAATTCGACCTTTAATTTTCTGAGCCGAATACATTCGTTCTAATTCTATTCCAGGGAATATATACAAAAGAACAAAGCCCCTGACCGGTGCGGCGGTCAGGGGCGTTTCGCATTGAATTGAGGGATAGATTTTGGTACAATTAAGAAATTGGAAAAGATGTAACTTAATAAACAGATATTACTAATAAAATTATACACTACAACGACGGTCCCTGTCAATAGCCTTTGAGGTCAAAGGGATCAAAGCAGTGAGGAGCGAAGCTTGCATGAATGAAAAGGATGAGCAGTGGCAAGCCGAACAGGCACGCGTAACTTTTGTTGTTGACAGCATTTCCAAACGAGCTGATGAGCTGGAGGATGAGATAGGAGATGTCCGGTCGGAAGCGGTGGATATCCGCAAGCATTTCTGGGATGAAGTAACGGTTAATTTCAGTAATGCTGAGGATTTAACGGAGACGTATTTCAGCATGAAGCAGCAGGCTGACCTGCTTGCCGAACGTGAGCGCAGCCAGCGCCATTCCGCTGCTTATCTGGGCAAGCTTAAACGGCTTATCCAGTCACCGTATTTTGGAAGAATTGACTTCCGGGCGGAGGATGAGAGCGAGGCTGAAACCATTTATCTGGGGATTGCCTCGTTCCGGGAGGATGACAGCGATACGTTCCTCGTGTATGACTGGCGTGCTCCGGTTTCCAGTCTGTATTACGATTATCCGCCAGGGCCAGCTGCGTATGATACACCAGGCGGAGAGGTGCGCGGCGAGCTGGAGCTTAAGCGGCAGTTTGTCATCCGCTCCGGAATAATCCGCTATATGTTCGATACCGGTGTGACCATCGGCGACGAGCTGCTGCAGCAGATGCTGAGCCGGACGTCAGATTCGACTATGAAGAGCATAGTGGCCACCATTCAGAGAGAACAGAACCAGATCATTCGTAATGACAGCAGCCGCATGCTGATTGTACAGGGAGCAGCGGGCAGCGGCAAAACGTCAGCAGCTCTCCAGCGGGTAGCTTACTTGCTCTATAAATACCGGGGCGTGCTTACTTCAGACCAGATGGTGCTTTTCTCGCCAAATCCGATGTTTAACAGTTACGTATCATCGGTCCTGCCTGAGCTGGGTGAAGAAAATATGCTCCAGACAACCTTCCAGGAATATCTGGAGACAAGGCTTGGCAAAGAATTTGAGCTGGAGGATTCCTTCGACCAGCTGGAATATGTGCTGACAGCCGGACAGGAAGCGGGCTACGGCGCCCGGTTAGAAGGAACCCGTTATAAGTCGTCGACCGCATATCTGGAGCTGGTCAAACAATACCTCGATGGGCTTGTTAACGGCGGAATGCGTTTTCGTCCTGTTGTCTTCCGGGGCAAACAGATCGTGTCAGCCAAGGAGATGGCTGACAGGTTCTACAGCATGGACAGCTCAATCCGGCTTGCCAACCGGCTGATTCTGATTAGAGACTGGCTGCTTGAGCGAGTTGAACGTTATGCTTCGTCGATTAAGGAGGAAGCATGGGTTGAGGAGGAGATGCAGCTGCTCTCAGCGGAGGACTATCAGCGGGCTTATACCAGGCTGCGCAGACAGAAGAAGGGCATGGGAGAAACCTTCGACGATCATGAAGCGGAGAAGGAGCTGCTCGCCGAAATGATCGTGGCCTCAGCCTTAAAGCAGGTGCGAGCCAGAATCAAGCTGATGAGGTTTGCCGATGTAAAGGGATTGTACCGGAAGCTGTTCGAAGACCGGGAAGCAGCAGAGCGGGCGGCGGGTTCCCTCGCACTGCCGGAGCAGTGGGATGAGATAGCCGCACAGACGGTTCGCGAGATGGAGCAGGGCAGGCTTTTTTACGAGGATGCGACACCTTATCTGTACCTTAACGAACGGCTAAAAGGCTTTAGAGCAAACACGAATGTCCGGTACGTGATTATAGACGAGGCACAGGATTACACCCCCTTTCAGCTCGAATTCCTGAAGTGGCTGTTTCCTCGTGCGAGAATGACGGCACTTGGCGATTTGAACCAGGCTATCTATGCTCAGACATCTGCTATGTCAGATACCGATCCGCTGACCAATCTGTACGGCCCTGATCAGACCGAATGGATTCATCTGCTGCGGAGCTATCGTTCGACCCGGGAGATCGTCAACTTTACCAGAGGACTGGTGCCAGGGGGCGATAAGATTGAACCCTTCAACCGGGCAGGCAAGCAGCCGCTGGTCAAGCTTGTTAACGGGCAAGAGGAGCTTCACCGCCAGATTATCAGCCTGCTGCAGACATGGACAGCGGAAGGCTATGAGTCCGTGGCCGTCATCTGCCGTACAGCGGAAGAGAGCAGCAGGGCTTATGCGGGGCTTAGCGGCGTGTTGCCTATCAGGCTTGTTACGAAAGATACCATGCAATTTGAACGGGGCATCTCCATTATTCCGGCTTACCTGGCAAAGGGTGTAGAATTTGATGCTGTCATGATCTACGATGCGTCTGAGCAGGTGTACCGGCAGGAGAGTGAACGCAAGCTGTTCTATACGGCCTGTACGAGAGCTATGCATGAGCTGGTCTTGCTGTCTCACGGCGTACCGAGCCGCTTTATCCGGGAACAGACTCCCGATAGCTATAGAACGGAGGAATAAGCATGTGGGTTGCTGCAGCCGGATATCTCATTATCATCAATTTGCTTATGTTTTGCCTCATGTCCGTTGATAAGCGGCGCGCGGTAAAAGGCGCTCGGCGGATTGCCGAGAAAACGCTTTTTACCACCGCTGCACTCGGCGGGGCAGCAGGCGGAATCGCTGCCATGAAGCTTTGGCGCCACAAGACCAGGCACCGCTCGTTTACCGTTGGTCTTCCTTTGCTGGTTATGCTGCATCTCGCCTTAATAGCTCTTCTTGTCAGATATGCGTAAAGTTATTTGACATAGTTTCTGGGTAAAGCTGTCAACAGGTTGAATCCGTAGTATATTGGATAACATCATATTATTCATGACTCCCGGTATAACCAGATCAAACAGATCACTGTCGCAGCTAATACCCGCCTGACTATCCGCTTTCGTTATTCCCACCATGGTTCTTACACACTTCTGTACTTCAGCCCGTTGCTGTTTGGAGCTTCCGCTTCAAGGGTATTGGGGTGAAGAGAGATAGATTGTCCTTCATAACCTAACTGCTCCTTGCTTATGCTGTTCTGCCGGTGGACAGCCGGCAGTAAAGCCCGGGCAGTGATTGGTTAGCCGCTCTCACACAGCATTATATACCTTGTAAGCAGAAGGTTACCCGTTGTCATGCTGGCAGCGGTGCTAGAGTGATGGTCCAAACAGATACAGGGAGTGATGAACATGGCCCGGAAAGAAATGATCGCCATGCTGCTTGCAGGTGGAGAAGGAAAGCGGCTTGGTGTGCTGACCAAAAATCTGGCAAAGCCTGCCGTCCATTTTGGCGGGAAATACCGGATCATTGATTTTACCCTAAGCAACTGTACGCATTCCGGTATTGATACGGTAGGGGTGCTTACGCAGTATCAGCCTCTTGTTCTAAACCGGTATCTGGGGATCGGCAGTCCCTGGGGGCTGGACCGCAGAGACGGCGGGATGGCAGTACTACCTCCTTATATGAAATCCAAGGGAGGCAGCTGGTATAAGGGAACGGCTAATGCGATCTACCAGAACATGAGCTTCATTGAACGCTATGACCCCGAGTATGTCCTCATTATTTCAGGTGACCACATTTACAAGATGAATTACGACCAGATGCTCGCCGATCATAAGCGGCGGGGCGCTGATGCAACCATTGCAGTTATTGAAGTGGATTGGAAGGAGGCCAGCCGGTTCGGCATCATGGCAACGAATGAAGAAGGACGCATCGTCTCATTCGAGGAAAAGCCGAAGAAGCCTTCCAGCAATCTTGCATCGATGGGTGTATACATTTTTACATGGCCTGTGCTGCAGCAGTACCTGATCCGCGATGAGGAGAATCCGGAATCAACCAACGACTTTGGCAAAGACATTATCCCGGCCATGCTGGAGGATGATATATTCCTTAACGCTTATTCCTTTAAAGACTATTGGAAGGATGTCGGCACGATTCAGAGTCTTTGGGAAGCGAATATGGATCTGCTGTCGGACCGCACAAGCCTTAACTTGAACGATAAAGAGTGGCGCATTTATTCGGTTAATCCGAATCAGCCGGCTCACTATGTTTCTCCTACCGGCTGTGTAACCGGTTCGCTCATTACAGAGGGCTGCTTTATTGAGGGCAGGGTCAATCACTCTGTATTGTTTGCCGGTGTGCAAGTCGGTGAGAATACGGTCATTGAAGACTCCGTTATCATGCCCAACGTGCAGATTGGCCGGAATGTCACGATTTACCGGTCGATTATTGGTGAAGGTGCGGTGATTGCGGACGGGGTGACACTTGGAACTCCTGACACGAACACTGATATTCATGTCGTGGCAAGCGACGAAATGGTGCTTCGCAATGAATCCGCATCGGAGGTGGAGGCATGAGTGAGCAGATGATGGGTGTTATCAACCTGATTCAGGAGCCGGATGAGCTCGGTTCCCTTACAGCCAGCCGCTGTCTGGCCACAGTGCCATTTGGCGGCCGGTACAGGATGATAGATTTTACGCTGTCTAACATGGTTAACTCCGGGATTACCAAGGTGGGGCTGTTTGCCCATACCAAATTCCGCTCCCTGATGGACCACGTGGGATCCGGGAAGCATTGGGATCTGCATCACCGTCAAAGCGGGCTGTTTGTACTTCCTCCCGTTGCCGAGGATATGAGTGATCTTCGCAAGGGAGACCTGTTTCATTTTTATATGCACCGCGATTACTTTGCCCGCTGTCATCTGGAGCATGTGATCATTTGCCGGAGCCATATGGTATGCAATATGGATTTGTCAGCCGTCTTGAAGCAGCACCTGGAGAAGGATGCTGATATTACCCTGGTTTGCAAGCGGCTGGATGAGGAGCCTGCAGGCCTGGCGAGACGGGTACAGGTGGATGGGAATGGCCGGGTCATCGATATCCAGGAGCATTTCGGAAGGCTGGAGACAGACATCGCCTCGATGGAAATGTACGTCATGAAGAAGGAACTGCTGCTTGACCTGGTTGAGACATCGCTGGCACGCGGCCAGGATGACCTAATAAAGGATGCGATTATGTCGCGGCTGGGCTCCTTGAATATCCAAGCGTTCTTCCATGAAGGTTACCTAGGTATAGTCAATACCTTGCCAGCCTACTTCAAGTATAATATGGAGCTGCTTCAGCCGTCCGTCTGGCGGGAGCTGTTCTTTATGCCGGGACGGGTCTACACGAAGGTTAAGGATGAACCGCCGACAAGCTATCTGAAGGGAGCGCAGAGTGTCAATTCATTGATCGCCAACGGTTGCGAAATCGAAGGTACTGTGATCGGCAGCATCCTGTTCAGGGGAGTTAAGGTCGGTAAGGGAGCCGTGGTCCGCAACAGTATCATCATGCAAAACGGAATCGTCGGGCCTGACAGCACGCTTGAGCATGTTATTCTGGACAAAGAGGTTAAGATTGAGCCGGGCAGGGATATCCGGGGGGTAGAAGCCTCGCCTTACCTGGCTGTAAAGCGGAAGGTGATCTAATATTCTAACGCATAAGAACAGCAGGAGATGACTTCATGAATGTATTGTTTGCCGCGTCTGAAGCGGTTCCCGTTATCAAAACAGGAGGGCTTGCGGATGCAGCGGGGGCACTGCCGAAGGAACTGGCTTCGAGCGGTGTCAGAGCCGCTGTTATCCTTCCGGGTTATGGAGCTGTATCCGGCAGCATCCGCTCTTCCTTCCGCTTAGTAACAGAATTCCGGGCAGGGTTCCGGGCGGCCGAGCGAACCTGCCGGCTGCTTGAGGCGACTTTTGAAGGGGTTCGTTACTATCTAATTGAAGAGCCGGGTTATTTTGGCGGACAGCAAATGTACGGGTACCGGGATACTGCTTCCCGGTTCGTCTTCTTCAGCATGGCTGTATTGGACGCGCTGCCTTACCTGCACGTTAGACCTGATATTATTCACTGTCATGACTGGCACACGGGCTGGATACCTTATCTGCTCAAGACAAAGCTCTGCGTGGAGACAAACTGCCGTATCCGTACAGTTTTTACGATACATAGTCTCTTATATGATGGAATTATGCAGACAGCTGATCTTAAGGCGGTAACCGGCGAGGAAGCGGAAGCGCACAGCAGACTGCTGGCCACAGCAGACGCCGGAAGCTGCCTGCGGACCGGTATCCGGTATGCGGATAAGCTGACTACGGTCAGTCCGGCTTATGCAGGTGAAATTCTTTCAGCGGAGTTTGGAGGGGCTTATGCCGGGCTGCTTCAGGAGCGGGCGCAGGACTTGACAGGCATTGTAAACGGGCTTGATCAGGATCTGTTCGATCCTGAACACGACGGCATGCTGGCACATACGTTTACCGGTGATATAATGGCAGCCAAGCGTGTGAACAAGCTAGCCCTGCAGCGGGATCTTGGTCTGATTGCCTCCGAGCGTATCCCCCTTGCGGGAATCGTATCCCGGCTGGTGGAGCCGAAAGGGCTTGATCTGCTGGAAGAAGCCATGCATCAGATCCTGCAGCAGACGGATTTGCAGATTGTTGTGCTGGGTACGGGTGAGAGGCGATATGAGGAGATGCTTCTCCGGGCGTCCGGGCTAATGCCTGACAGGGTAGCTGTGCGAATCGGCTTTGACGATGCGCTGGCACGTAAAATATATGCAGCATCCGATCTGTATCTCATGCCTTCAAGGGTGGAGCCCTGCGGAATCAGCCAATTAATTGCAATGAGATACGGAGCGGTTCCTGTCGTCCGGGAGACCGGGGGATTGAAGGACACAGTTGAAGCTTATGATGAATATACAGGAAGAGGGAGAGGATTCCGCTTTCAGCCTTATCAGGCCGGCGCTTTCCTTGCCACGCTGCATGAAGCGCTTGCCTGCTACAGGCACGAGTCGCTATGGCGGCAAATCATTGATAACGGCGCTTACGCAGACTACAGCTGGAGCAGTTCCGCAAGGCAGTACAAAGCGGTATACAATACGCTTGCGGGAAACGGAAAGGGGTAATCATACATGGCGCGTCATCTGGTTGTCGGAAATGGAAAGATGCTTGTCAATTTGGACAAAAATTGTTTTATTCGCGATATTTACTTTCCCTTTGTCGGGCAGTTGAATCATGTCGGCGGGCAGTATTGCCGTTTCGGCGTGTGGGTGGACGGTTCGTTCTCCTGGCTGGACTCGCCTGAGTGGAAGATGGAGCTTGGTTATGTCGAGGATTCGCTTGTAACGAATGTAATCGCACGTAATGAAGCGCTTGGTTTGGAGCTGCAGCTTAATGATGGAATACATCAGCGGGAATGCATCTACCTGAAGCGGGTGGTCGTACGAAGCACGACAGAACATGAACGCGAGGTTCGGCTGTTCTTTCATCATGACCTGATGATCGAGGGGACAGAGGTCGGTGATACGGCGGCATTCTACCCGGAGAACCGGACTGTCTTCCACTATAAGCGTTCCAGTTACTTTATGTTTAACGGCTTCTCTGATGAAGGCGGTATTATGCAGTATTCAACCGGTATCAAACGGTTCCATTCCGCTGAAGGCACATGGCGTGATGCCGAGGATGGCAATCTGATGGGCAATTCCATCGCTCAGGGCTCCGTTGACAGCACGATCGGATTCATGACGCGGGTCTCTGGCGGCGGCGAGAAGACAGTCTATTACTGGATGTCGGCCGGCCATAACCTTGAAGAGGTTAAGCAGCTGAACCAGTATGTCACTGACAGTCATCCGGAGAAGCTGCTCAGCCGGATAGTCATCTACTGGCGGCATTGGCTGCTTCGCACCGAAACGGATTTTGGCGATTTGCCGGAGGAAGTTGTAAAGCTGTACAAGAAGAGCCTTCTGATTGTTCGTACGCAGACTGATGAGAACGGAGCGATCATCGCTGCGAATGATACCGATATTCTTCAGTATAACCGGGATCATTACAGCTACATGTGGCCAAGAGACGGGGCATTAATTGCCGAGGCCATGTCGATGGCCGGTTACCAAAGCATGATTGCGCCGTTCTTCCAGTTCTGCGCGGATACGCTGTCTCCGGAAGGCTATTTGTTCCACAAATACAACCCGGACGGAACGGTGGGCTCCAGCTGGCATCCTTATCTGGTTCAGGGCACCGAGCGGCTGCCGATTCAAGAGGATGAGACGGCGCTGGTGCTGTATGCGATGTGGAAGGATTACACTTACCATCAGGTCATTGAGCTGCCTCAATCCCACTACAGCACGCTGATCCGGAAGGCGGCCAATTTCCTGAGCGAATTTATGGAGCCCGGTATGAACCTGCCGAAGCCCAGCTACGACCTGTGGGAGGAGCGCTACGGAATTTGGACCTATACGGCGGCTTCCGTATATGGGGGGCTGATGGCTGCCGCTTATTTTACCGATTTGTTCGGCGACTATGAACGGAGCGATCATTACCGTAATACGGCCGAGTTGATCAAACAGGGCATTCTGGAGCATATCTGGGATGAGGAAGCGGGCCGTTTTGCAAGAGGTCTGATCTACAAAGACGGTGCCTGGGTTAAAGATATGACGCTTGAGAGCAGCTTGTTCGGCTTATGGGAATTCGGAGTCCTTCCGGTTGATGATAGCCGTGTCGAACGCACGATCAAAGCGATTCGCGACGGCCTGGGTGTCAAGACCTCGGTTGGCGGAGTTGCCCGCTATACGAATGACTATTATTTTCAGCAATCGAGTGATATTGAGAATATTCCCGGCAACCCATGGATTATCTGTACCTTATGGATTGCCAATTATGACATTGAATCTGCGAAGACGCTTCAAGACCTGGAGGCGCCAAGAAGGACGCTTGAATGGGTATCCAGGCAGGCTTTGTCCAGCGGTGTGCTGCCCGAGCAGTTAAACCCGTTCGACGGTTCGCCGCTTGCGGTTGCTCCATTGACATGGTCGCACGCAACCTATGTGCAGAGCGTCTGCAAGTATGCCCGCGCTTACCGCAAGCTTAAGGGGCAAGACGGGAAGCGATAGGGATCTGGATTAAAGAAGCCGCAATAAATGGGGCTGGTCCTCAGCTGTTCTCGAAAGAGCTGCTGGGGCCAGCCCTAATTGTTAGTGCGATGGCTGTTGGAGATTTATCTTGATCAATTGTGTGCTGTGCGCCACCGCCAGGCCAGTACGGCTCCGGCAGCTGCAGCGGCCGCCCCGAAGTAAAAGCCGCTGTCGATGCCGGCAAGGCCGTTCAGCCAGCCGGCCAGGAAAGGACCTGCGAACATACCGGCCGCGTACATCGCTTGATAGAACCCCATGGCGGTCGCACGCTTGCTCTGCGTTACATCCTGGATGGCCATACCAAGAAGAATGGGCAGGTGAAGCCCCTGAGCGAAGCCGTTAAATGCCTGAGTGGCCATTAATACCGGAAGCGACGGCGACCAGGCGACAGCAGCCGTGAAGAGGCCGCTTAGTAGGAAGCCGGCCGCCAGAATGCTCCAAGAGCCGTAACGGGGTGCGAACCACTTGGTGCTGACCAGGCTGGTGAAGGCATGAGGGATCATGAAGGCAGCGACAATAAGGGTTAAGTCGGCTTTGCTCGCCCCAAGATCCGTTGTCGCCTTGAGGGGGGTAAAGCCGAACATCGTTATGAACAATACGCAGTGGGCCAGAATGGATAGGATAGAGACGCGCAGCAGAATGCCTTCCCTTACGACGCCTCTCATCTCTCCTAGTGTTATCGGCCGCCTGCTATTGATTCCGTTACTAGGTTCCTTGATAGCGAAGGCTGCAGCCAATCCGGCTAGGCCTATACCAATACCGGCCGCGAAGGGGGCTTCCCAGCCGTAAAGCTCGGCCAAATATCCGCTGACCGCCATTCCGGCCAGCTGGCCGGAAACCGTCATAAAGCTGATTGTGCCCATTGCTTTCGTCGCGTCTTGGCTGCGGAAATAACCGGCATACAGTACGGTAAAGGCGACCCAGGTTGAAGCGCATATCCCTGCCATAACCCTGCCTGCGAGCGGCCAGACAGCCGAGCCTGGTATGATAAAGAGAAAGCAGCTGGCCGCCCCGGTCAGCATACCAAGCATAATGAATGGCTTGCGCCTGCGCAGCCTGTCGGACCAGATGCCGAGCGGCAGCCTTACAAGGATTTGCGTAAATCCATAACTGCCAAGCACAAGCCCGATCAGCTGCATGGACAATCCGCGAAATTCCAGATAGGGAGTAAGAATGGGCATGTATACATAGAGTGTGATCCAGTAGAGCAGGGTGACAATCCAGAAGAAGGTATGATCCGCTCTGGTCGTCGCTATAGGCGGTTCCTCAATAACGGCAGATGCAGGCCTTCCATACGGAGAGCTCTTCGTCATCATTGATCGACTCCTGACATCCATAAGAGTAGGTAATACAAGGCAAGGCGTTCCCGTTTACTTTACAGGATTATTGTCAAATTTGTCACTAGGGGAGCTTGCAGGCAGGAATCGGCCTCCGGAACTTAAAACAATATACAGCTGTGATTCGTAAAAGGATTATCAGCGCGCAGCAAAGGAGTTTTGTAAGAGATGCCCTTTACCATATCACATACCGTATTTGCAGCCCCGCTCAAGAAGCTGGCACCCCGTTATTTGTGCGTTACAGGGCTTGTTCTCGGCAGCATGGCCCCGGATTTGGAGTATTTTGTGGCGATGAAGTCCTTCCGGACGATTGGTCATTCCCTGGAAGGGTTCCTCCTGATTCACCTGCCGCTATGCACAGCCTTTGCATTTGCTTTTCATACCTTTATGCGGCCGACGCTGCCCCTCATGCTGCCTTCAGCAGGCGGCGCCGACCGGTTCGCTGAACCGCGAAGCACCTGGGGGCTGAACTGTCTGAAAGATTGGATGATCTTTCTGATCTCGCTGTTTATCGGGTTCTTGACCCATATGTTTATGGATGAATGGACACACAAGCACACGTTCTTCTACGAACGGTTATCCTTTCTTCGCCGGTCAGTAGCCGGAGATCATGTGTACCATTGGCTGCAGTACGGTTTATCGGCCCTCGGGATCGGAGCGCTTGTGCTGTATGCTGCCTACAGGTGGTGGAGATGGAGGTCCGGGAGGACGAAGCCTGATGCCGGGCGGCCGCTTCATTCAGGAGGAGCCAAGCTTGTCTTTATCCTGCTTGCTCTGCTCGCGGCTGCGGCTGTGATTCTCTTGAAAGCCTATTCCGTCCGCAGCTTCAAGGTCGTAGAGCTGATCGCGATCGCGCCATTCTCGGCCGCTGCTATCGGATGGTTTACAGCCGGGGTACTGGTTATGCACAAGCGCAGCTTGGCGACTGGCCTGCTGAAGCTGCTGCTTGTATTCGGTTCTGCCTGCTGGTGCTGGGCGTCGGGATGGCTGCTGAAGCATTATGGCCTTGCGCTTGCAAGGAGGCTGCCGGGGCTGGATTATACAGATCTCTTCTACATGCGGTGGATAAGCTGCATATGGCTGCTCTCACTGGTACTGCTTGCGGTCTCCTGCTGGAGAGTTAGCGGGAGAACTGCAATGCAGAGGACGGAGGTAATCAAAGGCAGACGCTTAGGACACAATAAGCGGTATGAAAGTTAATTGCGGGAGAATAAGGGTAATAGAGTTTAACATGACAATGAATGAAAAGGGCGTATGCTTGTGGCACTAGAATGGTTCCTTGTCGCACTGTTGATCGGACTAACCGCTTTCTTTGTCGCTGCTGAATTTTCATTTGTTAAGCTGCGGCCGAGCAGAGCCGACCAGATGGTTATGGAAGGAAGACGGCATGCGCTGGCTGTTCAGCGTGTGCTGAGCAACCTGGATGGCTATCTGTCTGCCTGCAGGCTTGGCATGATATTAACTGCGCTCGGACTTGGCTGGCTGGGTGCGGTAACGGTAGAGCGGACGGTAACACCGCTGCTCGTCCGACTGGAGGGTATGGAGCAGTCTACAGCAGCAGTATCCACGCTTGTGGCCTTCCTGCTGGTGGCTTTTTTGTATATCGTGCTGGGGGAGCTGGTGCCCAAGACTGCTGCTGTGCAGAAGACGGAGAAAGTAGCGGCCTGGTGTGCGCTGCCGGTTATCGGATTCTACTGGCTGATGTTTCCGGCGCTCTGGCTTCTCAGGGGGAGCGCAAGTCTGCTTGCTGGTTTATTCGGTCTGCGGAAGGGCACAGGAGAGACGGAGGCGCATTCCGAGGAAGAAATTAGGCATATCCTGTCTGAAAGCTATGAAAGCGGCAAAATCAACAAGACGGAGCTGAGCTATGTCAGCCGGATTTTCACCTTCGATGATTTGCTTGCCAGGGAAATTATGGTGCCCCGGACGGACATGGTTTGCCTGTACCTGAACAAGACGCTGGAAGAAAATCTGCGGATTATTAAACGCGAGCAGTATACCAGGTTTCCGGTTGCAAGAGAGAGCAAGGATCACATTGTCGGCTTTATAAACACCAAGCAATTTTTCCTGAAATATGACAATAACCCGGATTTCAAGCTGGCCGGACTCTTAATGCCGCCTATGACGGTGCCCGATGTTATGCCGGTGAAGTCCCTGCTTAAGAAGATGCAGGCGGAACAGGTGCATATTGCCCTGCTTCTCGACGAATACGGCGGAACCTCCGGCATTATTACCATAGAAGATATTCTTGAGGAAATCGTCGGTGAAATCCGCGATGAATTCGACAAGGATGAAAGCAAGGCGATTGAGATGGTTGAGCCGGGCCATTATCGTGTGGAAGGCAAGGTGCTGCTTAGCGAGCTGAACGAGCTGCTTGGCACCGAGCTGCCCAATGATGATGTCGACACAATCGGCGGCTGGATCTACAGTGAGCGCCCGGAGGTTCGTACTGGGGACACCTGGGAGCATGATGACCTGACGATTACAGTCACCGAGATGGATAAGCACCGGATCTTGAAGGCAGAGCTCCATAAGCTGTAAATAAAGCGGAAAAGACCAAGGGAAGCGCGCCGGCGCTTCTCTTTTTTTCTTCTGCAGGCTGGATTGGCCGGTTTCTTAATGAGAAATATGGACAAGAAGGAATTTTTCAACTGCTGGGCGAATATTATTGCGCTAATGCCCAGTTTTGGCTGAAGGCCATATGCCGGGCGAGGCAAATAGAGAAGAGAATGGGAAATGGAAACGGAGTGAGTGGATTGGGTGATTTTATTACCGGAATTATTATGGGAATCGTGGAAGGCCTAACCGAATTTCTTCCTGTTTCGTCAACGGGCCACATGATTCTCACGGCGCATCTGCTGAACTTTGAAGGGGATGTTGCCAAGACGTTTGAGGTCGTCGTCCAGCTTGGGGCCGTGCTGGCCGTACTTGTCTTGTACTGGAACAGGTATATGACGATCTTGAAGGATATGCTCCGCTTCCGCTTCAATGAGCCTAACAAGCTGAACGCCATTCACATGCTGATCGCCATGCTTCCGGCCGGTATCATAGGCATCAGCCTTCACGGTTTGATCAAGGAGCATCTGTTTGGACCGATGACGGTTATCTACGCCTTGGTGGCAGGCGGCATACTAATGATAGTGGCTGAACGTACGAAGCGGACGGTGACAGCCGAAGAAACGAATGATATTACGTATAAGCAGGCGTTCGGAATCGGCATGTTCCAGTGTCTTGCGCTGTGGCCCGGGTTCTCGCGGTCAGGTTCCACGATCTCAGGCGGTTTACTGCTTGGCACAAGCCAGAAGGCTGCGGCAGATTTTACGTTCATGATCTCGGTCCCGGTTATGCTTGGCGCTACAGGCATCGACTTGTACAAGAGCCGTGAATTTCTGACGGCAGGCGATATGCCGCTGTTTCTCATTGGACTCGCTGCTTCCTTCATCGTGGCGATGATTGCGGTGGTGACGTTCTTGAATCTGATTAAGAAGCTCAGGCTGATGTGGTTTGCCATTTACCGTTTCGTCCTTGCGGCTGTCTTCTATCTGTTCATGATCTAAACTGGCGTCATGCATATTTTGGCAGCGGGCTGAGCACCCTACCTCCAAGGATTGGAGGGGCAGCTATGGGAAAATCAGTCTTGCTTAAGGCCGTACTGGCTTGCGCACTGTTCATGTTAACCGGGGCTGAAATGGAACCGGAATACGCACGATGGGGCCGGGTAGCGATGGAAAGAACCGCCATCCGCTACGATAAGGCGAGTATTGTCGATTACAGCTACCTGGGACGGCGTGAAGCCGGTCAGCATAAAGCTGTTGAGTCCTTCCGGTTGTGGCTGCGGCAGGCAGGAAGAGAATTTGGCGTTGTTGTCCGCATATCGGTTGACACGGCGAGCAACAGGCCGACAGACATTGTATTTGAAGAGGTAAAGCCATAACGTATAGATGAGGGTTGCCCTGTCGTCCTGCGGACGATGAGAGCAGCCCTTTCTGTGCTGCACTTCTTGGTAGGTAATCCGGCTTGTTGGTATATGCATGATGACAAGGGAGTGAGCAAGAGAATGAATCGTACAGGAATGGAAGAACCAAGAGATTCGGGAGCATCAGATCAGGAAGCGCCGGCGATCCTGGGAATCGGTACGGCGCTGCCTCCATACAAGCTCGAGCAAAAGGAGGCGGCGGGCAGGCTTGCGGAGTCTTTCGGCAGCCAGTCGGATACGGGCAGGTGGGTGCGCCGCCTGTTCAGGCAGTGTGGTGTAGAAACCCGTTACACCTGCGAGCCAGACCTTCTGCCGATGGCAGCAGAAAGCCGCTATCTGGGAGATCCCGCGGCCATGAGGGCGGGGGCTCCGACTACCGCGGAGCGAATGGCGGTGTACAAGCGTGAATCAGTACCGCTTGCACTTCAGGCGGCCCGGGGAGCAATGGATTGCTCTTATACAGAACCTGAGGCTCTTACCCATCTGATAACGGTTAGCTGTACAGGACAATGGCTGCCGGGCCTAGAGACCGAGCTAGTGAAGCTGCTTGGTCTGCGAACGGATATTCGTCGTATCCCGCTCACCTTTGTCGGCTGTGCGGCAGGCTTGAAGGCTATCGGCTTGGCCGGGCATCTGATGGCTGGTCATCCGGGTTCCCGCATTCTGATTGTCTGTGTAGAGCTGTGTACGCTTCATCTTCAGCCGTCGGGTGACCGAGACGCACTGTATGGAGCCTCTTTCTTCGGGGATGGGGCAGCGGCTTGCGTCATTGGGCATGCTTCAGGTATTGCGGCTTCGGCAGACCGGGGAATATTCCAGCTTGGAGACTGCCGTACTGTCTTGTTCCCGGATTCCCAGGATGAGATGACCTGGGATGTAGGGGGCCACGGGTTCGATCTGTACCTTTCGACGCAGATCCCCAAGCTGCTTGGAAGGTTCGTGCCGTCAGAAGTGTCCGGGCTGCTTGGTGATAGAGGTAGACCCGATTTCTGGGCAATTCACCCGGGAGGCAGGGGGATTGTGGATGTCATTCAGGAAATGCTGGCACTTACTGACGATCAGGTGGATGCCAGCCGGGCGGTTCTCCGCAACTACGGCAATATGTCATCTGCCACTATCCTGTTTGTGCTGGAGCTGATCAGCCAGAAGCTGCAGGCGGAAGGCGATGGGGCGACTTCCGAAGGAATGGCTGTGGCCTTCGGTCCGGGGCTGACGGCTGAGCTTGTCCGAATGACCTATGTTCCCCCTGTACCGGGCAGGACTCTAGAGGAGAGGAAAGTGGCGGTTTATGCCCCTTTTTAAGCCGTTACGGCAGCGGGCGGCAAGGGCGGAGCTGATGGATGATTTTTCGCTTGGCGGCGAGGAACTCAAGGGTGCTCTTCAGAAGCTGCGTATATTAAACCGCATCTTCCTGGCTTCATCGCCTACCCTGCATGGCGTACAGAAGCTTTGGCAGGACGCGGGAAAGCCCCAGGCACTGTCGATTCTTGATATCGGAGCCGGTTCAGGCGATGTGAACCGCCGGCTGCTGAAGTGGGCTGACGGCTGTGGCGTACGGCTTCGGATCACGCTGGCGGACATTACGGAGGAAGCATGCGAGGAGGCAAGAGCTTACTACAGGAGTGAACCGAGAGTAAAGGTGACCCGCCGGGATTTGTTCGAGCTTCCGGAAGAAGAAGCGGACATTGTCACAGCTACCCAGCTTGTCCATCACTTCGACGGGGGAGTGCTGCCGGCTGCTGTCCATGCCATGCTGTCGGCTTCACGGATCGGAGTGGTGATCAATGATATTCACCGTCACTGGCTTCCATGGGCTGCCGTCTGGACTGCAGCGCGGCTGCTGACCACGAACCGGTATATCCGGCATGACGGCCCCTTATCGGTGGCGAAGGGCTTCCGGGCAGAGGATTGGAGAAGGCTGGGCGCGGAGCTCGGCAGGCCCGACCTTTATTATTCCTGGCGGCCTCTGTTCCGCTACGCGGTAGTTATAAGCAGCTCGGCGAAGCAGGATGAAGGACGAAGGGGGAAGGGACATGATGCACGAGTATGACGCAGCTGTCCTTGGGGCCGGAATTGCCGGCGCATCTCTGGCGAAGTCGCTGGCCGATAAGGGGTGGAATACGGTTCTGGTCGACCGGAAGACATTTCCGCGGCATAAAGTGTGCGGCGAGTTTATGTCGCCTGAATCCGTCGGCCTGCTGCGCGGTTTGCGGCTTGAGGATACCGTAATGTCACTGAATCCTGCACGAATTAATATGGCCAGGTTAATCTTTCAAGGCGGCCAGACTGTAGAGGTGCCGCTCCCTGGACAGGCGCTTGGTATAAGCCGTTATACACTCGATGCGGCGCTGCACAGGGAGGCTGTCCGTTCAGGTGCCGACCTGATGGAAGGACATGTCGTACAGGCGATATCCCAGCCTTCGGCGGGGGAAGGGTTCGCCATTCAGCTGCGGCACAGCGGTGAAGTACAGACCATAGGAGCCCGGATAGTTGTCAGCGCAATGGGAGGGAGCGTGCCGGCAGGCTTGCCCGGACACAGGAAGCTTCCAGCGAACGGCCGGGGTTACATAGGTGTGAAGTCGCACTATGATAATATGGCGATCGGACCGGCTGTGGAGCTCTATATCATGAAAGAAGGGTATTTGGGGCTCAGTCCGATAGAAGAGGGGAGGATCAATGCCGCTGCGCTGGTGACGTCCCGGCTGGCTAAGGAGAGCGGCAGCTCGGCGATGATGATCATGGAACAATTCATCGACAAGCATCCCGCCCTGCGGAAGCGGATGAGCCAGGCAGAGCCCGTACCCCGTTCGCAGGCGGCTGTATTCCCGGTTCATATTGGCTCCCCCCCGCAGATTTGGGACGGTATTCCTCTTGCGGGTGATACGGCAGCCGTGATCCCGCCGCTGTGCGGTGATGGCATGGCGATGGCGCTTCGTTCCTCGCAGCTGTGCGCCGGTATGGCAGACCAGTTCCTGCGGGGAGAGCTTTCGTATGAGAACTGGCATATGGCCTATACACATGCCATCCGCAGCGAGTTCCTCCGTCCTCTAAGCTGGGGGAATATGCTCCACAGGCTGCTTAAGATACCGGCTGCCGCCTGGATGTTTCCTCATCTGGCGAATGCAGTTCCCGGCTTGTCGTCCAGGCTCGTAAGGGCTACCCGCTTATAGCCGCCAGATAGCCGCAGCAATCCGCAAACCAAGGCGTTCAATAGATTACCAATAATTTGAATCCAAACGCGCGGCGTTCCGTATATCTACTTATCACTGGATTGGAGGCGCACTTGGATGATTATAACGACGACACCAACAATTGAAGGCAGACCGATTTCGGATTATGTGGGCATCGTGAATGGCGAGGCGATCATGGGGGCGAATTTTGTCCGGGACTTCATGGCTTCCATCACCGATATGGTGGGCGGGCGATCCGGCACCTACGAGAACAAGCTGAAGGAAGCAAGGGACCTGGCTATTGGGGAAATGATCGAGCAGGCAAGACGAATGGGTGCCAACGCTATTGTCGGTATCGACATTGACTATGAGGTTGTCCGTGACGGCATGCTGATGGTTGCGGTGAGCGGAACGGCTGTCAGAGTGTAAGGAATAGGAATACTGAGCTGCTTCTGGTCCAATAGGATCGGGGCAGCCTTCTTTTTGCCCGAAGGCTCTGACCGGTAATATGCTAAGGTGTTACCCGTTCTCTCTATCGGAGTGTCTATTCTGCTGCAGGACTACTGGACTTCCATATCCCGGAACGATACAATGCTAGTGACAAAACCTGCACCGGGTGCACAGCCAGGAGGGTGTCAGCATGGACTATATGCGCAGGATGGCAGAAGAGAAAATTCGGGAAGCGATCGAACGGGGCGAGCTTAAGAATCTCCCAGGAGAGGGCAAGCCGCTGAAGCTGGACGATTTGTCCCATGTGCCTGAAGAGCTCAGGGCAGGCTACATCATGCTTAAAAATGCCGGCGTGGTGCCGGAAGAGGTACAGCTGGCCAAGGAATTCGTCACGCTGCAGGATATGATTCGAATGGGCACCAGCGAAGCCGGGAAGGAAGATCTGCGCAGACAGCTGACGGAGAAGCAGCTCCGTTACAGACTGCTGATGGAACAGCGCGGCTTCACGGACAGCGGCGTGTTCGATCAGTATAAGGAACAAGTGAAGCGACAATTGGAAGGAGAGAGCTAATATGTATCCGGAAATCACAACGACTGAACTGGCTGAGCGTCTGGCCAAGGGGGAGAAGCTTAATCTTGTGGATGTGCGGGAGCGGGATGAATGGCAGGAGGGTCATATTGCTGAGGCGAGACTGATACCAATGTCTGAGCTTGCCGACCGCGTGGACGAGCTGAAAGCGGATGAAGAGCCGGTCATTCTGATCTGCCGCAGCGGCGGCAGAAGCGGCAAGGTATGTGATTATCTGCACGCCCAGGGTATACCAGTGATCAACGTCACTGGCGGCATGCTGAGCTGGATGGGAGCGACCGTATCAGGCGAGTAATCGAGCCAGATAGCTGGACGAGATATGTTATTCGTTTGACGATTTGTGCAGGTTGTAGACAGTAAACGCCGTTCAATGCTATAGTAACGATTGCAGAAACAACTTCATCGATTGGGGAACAGGTGCCGACTTCTTGCCTGCCAGGCGGGAAGGCGGCTTAATAGGGAAGTCCGGTGAAATTCCGGCACGGTCCCGCCACTGTAACGAGCTGCCTGCGTATGCCTTGTGAGCATACGAGGGACAAGCGCCGATTGTCACCGGCACACCGGACGGCCGCTTGTAGGCTCTAGTCAGACACCTGCCTGAACCCGGATTAACGCTACCTACGCGGATCTAGGGAAGTGTTGGAGATTGACTCATGCCTTGCGAATCCGTCCTGCCTGGACAACCGGATACGTAGACGATCTGCCAGTTGCCCGGCAGTTGAGACAACGAACATTTCCGACACTCCCGTCGGGAATGTTCTTTCTTTTTTTATCACTTATTTACTACAGGAGGATGATACATCATGAACGAACAGAACACCAAATCCCGCCCCCGCTATATCCAGGTACTCCTTACGGCCGTGCTCGTACTGACGCTGGCCCTGCTTGCCGCCTGCGGAAGCGGCGATAAGACGGGGAACGGGGAACAGACCAATACGGAAGCAAGCCAGCAGAACCAGCCAGAAAGAAATGCGGGAGCAGTGAATGAAGCGCCGGTTGAACCGGAAGCCGAGCCGGCGGGTGAGACAGCCTATCCGCTTACTCTGACTGATTCTACAGGCACCGAAGTTGTAATCGCACAGGAGCCTGAGCGGGTTGTGTCGCTGGTTCCGAGCGAAACGGAAATTCTGTATGCGATTGGCGCATCCGAGCAGGTAGCGGGCGTTGACGACAACAGCAATTATCCCAAGGAAGTAGCAGACAAGCCGAGAGTCGGCGGTATGGACACAAACATCGAGGCAGTGGCCGGACTTAACCCGGATCTTGTCATCGCGAACGGCAGCATGAATGGATCGGCTGTTGAAGCTCTCCGCAAGATGGGAGTAACGGTGTTTGCATCTGAGCCCAAGACAATCGAAGAGACGATTGCACACATTGAGCAGATTGGCGTCATCGTGAATCGCCAGCAGGAGGCACAGGAAGTCGCGGAGGAAATGAGAACTGAACTGCAGACTGTGCTGGAAGCTGTAAAAGGAGCATCGGTCAAGAAGGTGTATCTGGAATTCTCACCGGGCTGGACAGTCGGCAAGGGCGAGTTCCTTGACGAAGTGGTGACACTGGCAGGCGGCAAGAACGTAGCCGGAGACCAAGAGGGCTGGTTCGCGATGGATGCCGAGCAGATTCTGCAGGCGAACCCCGATGTCATTATCTACCCCGATATGGGCGAGGACACCACAATCATTGACGCCATCAACAGCCGTCCGGGCTGGAATGAAATTGCAGCGGTCAATAACGGCGAGGTCCATGCAGTTTCCAATGATCCGCTTGTCCGGGTTGGCCCGCGTCTGACAGACGGCCTGCTTGAAGTCGCGAAGGCGATACATCCGGACCGCTTCTAACAGACATACATCATGAAACTGAAAATAACAGCCTATGGAGGAGCAGCAATGCTTCTCCTTGCTGTATCTGTTGTTGTAACGCTGTCATTTGGCTCGGCGGGGCTTTCGGTTGGCAAAGTGTGGGCGATTCTTCTTCATCAGCTCGCCTGGAACGCAGATTCCCCGCCTGAATGGACCAGGCTGGAAGAGGCCGTCGTCCTCCAGGTCAGACTGTCCCGGGTTATTCTGGCTGTATTAGTAGGCGCCTGTCTTGGGCTTGCCGGCGCGGGGTTTCAGGGTGTGCTGCGGAATCCGCTGGCTGATCCCTACACGCTCGGTGTCGCTTCGGGCAGCTCCGTTGGTGCCGCATTCATCATTCTTATGGGCTTCCAGGCAGTGCTGGGCATGTGGACGGTTCCGGCCGTTGCATTCGCGACCGGACTTGCGACGCTGCTTGCTGTATTTTGGCTGGGGCGAACCGAAGGACGGGTGGAGCTTGAAACGCTGATCTTATCCGGTGTTATTATACAGGCTTTTCTTGGCTCATTCGTATCGCTGATGATTTCCATGTCGAACAGCGTTGTGAATGAAATTCTATACTGGCTGATGGGCAGTCTTGCCAAGCGGGGCTGGGAGCATGTGCTGCTCATGATCCCGTTTGCCCTGCTGGGGCTGCCGGCAATCGCCGCATTTGCCCAAGCGATGAATTTGATGGTTTTGGGCGAGCGGCAGGCCGCACATTTGGGGGTGCGTGTTGAGCGTACCAAGCTGATTGTACTCCTCTTCAGCACGCTGTTAACCGCGGCAGCCGTATCTGTGACTGGCGTCATCGGCTTTGTCGGTCTGGTTGTACCGCATTTGGTTCGTCTTATAGCAGGCCCGGACTACAGGCTGATCGTGCCGCTGTCTGCCCTGGTTGGCGGCATCTATGTACTGTGGGCAGACACGCTTGCCCGCATGGCGCTCAGTCCCAAGGAAATACCGCTTGGCGTGCTTACCGCTCTTGTAGGAGCACCTTTCTTTGCGTATCTGCTCAAGCGGCGGAAGGCCGGGCTTAAGGAGGGCAGCGCATGATAGAAGTGGAGCAGGTACATAAGCGTATTGGCAGCAGAGATATTCTGCAAGACATCTCTTTTACATGGAGAGAGAACAGGATGTATGGCATTATCGGCCCCAATGGCGCAGGTAAATCTACGCTGCTCAGCCTTTTGTCGGGGGTAGAGCCGTACCAGTCAGGACGTATCCGGCTGCGCGGCAGGCCGATTGAAGAATACGGACGGAAGGAGCTGGCCCGCTGGCTTGCTGTGCTGCAGCAGGAAGCGCTGCCGAAGGCAGCTTTTACCGTGCGTGAGATTGTGGCTATGGGCCGTTATCCGTTCCAGAATTGGCTGGGTCAAGAGGAGAAGGATGCGGAAGAGCTGGTGGACAGGGCATTGCAGCTTGTGGGCCTGCACGCCATGGGGAACCGCCGTTTACACCAGCTCAGCGGAGGCGAGAGACAGAGGGCGGCACTGGCTAAGGTCATCGTGCAGCAGCCGCAACTGATCCTGCTCGATGAGCCGACGACCTACCTGGATATCGGCTATCAGGTGCAGCTGCTGGATACGGTTCGCAGCTGGCAGCGGACAGAAGGGCTGACAGTAGTGGCGGTCCTTCATGATCTGAATCTGGCTGCTCAATACTGCGATGAGCTGCTCGTTCTCCAAGACGGCAGAATTGCTGCAGCGGGTACTCTGGCAGAAGTGTTGACAGAGGAGATGATCCGCAGCGTATACGGTGCGGACCCGATTGTGTTGACGCACCCGGAGCATGGTGTCCCGCAGGTGCTGCTGCGGCGGGGTAAGGAACCAGAATGATCATATAGGGAGAGTGCGGAGGATGGGAAGAGAACAGGAACTGCAGGCCATTATCAACCGTATCGGAGGGCTTGATGAAGCAGCGGTGTCAGCTGCCGCCCAGCGTCTCGACAGCTTGACGAAGCCGCCGGGGAGCCTGGGTAAGCTCGAAGAAGTCGTTAAGCAGCTTGCTGGCATCACAGGACAAGCCATACCGCCCGTTGAACGCAAGGCTGTTGTGGTAATGGCTGGCGATCATGGGGTGTGTGAGGAGGGGGTCAGCGCTTTTCCTCAGGAGGTGACATCACAAATGGTGGCCAACTTCCTCTCCGGGGGAGCTGCGGTTAACGTTCTTGCCCGGCAGGCAGGCGCAGAAGTAATTTGCGTGGATATTGGTATGGCCTCACCGCTGAAGCATCCCGGACTGCTGCAGCGCAATGTCAGGAGAGGCACAGCGAACATGGCTAAGGGTCCTGCCATGCGCCGGGAAGAAGCGGTGGAGGCAATCCTGACCGGTGTCATCATCGCGGAAGAGCTTGCCCGCAGGGGGGTGGAACTGCTGGCAACGGGAGAAATGGGGATTGGCAACACGACTGCCAGTGCCGCAGTTTATTCAGTACTTGCGGGTGTCCCAGTAGAGGATGCTGCCGGTCGGGGAACAGGCATCAATGATGAGCGGCTGGGCCACAAAATCGAAGTGATCGCCCGGTCCGTTAAGCTTAATGAGCCGGACGCTGCAGATCCGATTGACGTGCTTGCGAAGGTTGGCGGACTTGAAATCGCAGGCTTGACGGGACTGATTCTCGGTGCGGCGGCTGAGCGCAGGCCGATTGTTATCGACGGGTTTATCTCCTCGGCGGCTGCACTTGCCGCCGCTCGGCTCTGCCCTGCGTCGGTGTCTTATATGATCGGCTCCCACCAGTCTCATGAACGGGGTCACAGTAAGCTGCTGGACGAGATTGGTTTGACACCGGTGCTAAGGCTGGATATGCGGCTTGGTGAAGGGACCGGCGCCGTTCTGGCCTTCCATCTGATAGAGGCCGCTGTGCGTCTCCAGTCCGAGATGGCAACCTTCGAGAGCGCCGGTGTGGCGAAAGGATAGGGGGTTGAAACAATGGCCTATCTTGTAACTGGCGGCGCGCGCAGCGGAAAGAGCGGCTTCGCCGAGGAGCTGGCGTCCAGGCTCGGCAGCCGGGGAATCTATGTAGCGACTTCTCAGCCTTATGATGGCGAGATGGAAGAGCGAGTTGCGCTGCATCGTGCTGCGCGGACGGAATCTGGATTCTCTTGGGAGACAGTTGAGGAGCCGCTGCGTCTTGCGGATTTGCTGCTCCAGCTGAATGATAGTCTCGCCGCGGAAGGAGAAGCGCCGGTCATCCTCGTGGATTGTCTGACATTATGGTTGACAAACCAGATGCTTCTCTTTGAGGAAGCTGATGAGGAATTGTCGCGCCGCGAAAGAGATGAAAGGCTGTATGCCAAGGTGGAGGAGCTGGCTGACGCTGCAGCAGCTGTCCAGTGTCCGCTTATTCTGGTGACGAACGAGGTTGGCAGCGGAATAGTGCCGGATTACCCGCTTGGCCGGCGGTTCCGGGACCATGCGGGGCGACTGAACAGGAGAATAGCAGAGCTTAGTGAACGGGTTTTCCTGGTTACGGCAGGGATTCCGGTTGACCTGAAGGCGCTGGCGTTTCGATGGGAGGAGCTGTAGGGCATGCTGGTACATTCTTTGCCTGATATAGCTCTTCTGATCAGCTGTGCGATTGTAGTGGACTGGGTTGTAGGCGACCCTAGGTGGCCGATGCATCCGGTCATTTTGATCGGAAGATGGATATCCCGTTTGGAGGAATGGTTATACCGTTCCCCGGAGCATGGCGGAACGCCTGCTGTCCAGCGGCTGCGCGGCACTATGCTCGCACTGTTGACGATCCTGGCTTCCTTCGGACTCATGGCGTGTATCATATGGACCGGCTACTGGATTCATGAATGGCTCGGATTTGTACTAGAGGTGTGGTTTATATCGACGACAATTGCCGCGAAAGGGTTGAAGGATGCGGCGATGAAGGTTTACATGCCCCTTAAAGCCGGAGATATCGAGAACGCCCGCCTGTATACAGGCTATATTGTTGGAAGGGATACTAATGATCTCACAGAAGCGGAGACGGCAAGAGCAGCGGTGGAGACGGTGGCGGAAAATACGGTGGATGCATTCGTGTCTCCCTTGATTTTTGCACTGATTGGCGGAGCACCGCTAGCTATGCTGTACCGATCGGCTAATACGCTGGATTCAATGGTTGGATATAAGAATACCAGATACATAGATTTCGGCTGGTTTTCGGCACGCCTTGATGATTGGCTGAATTTCATCCCGGCCCGTCTCACCGGTTTACTGCTGGTTATTTCGGCCGCGGTATGCCGGGGGATGTCAGCGTCTCGAGCATTCCGGTCTATCCGGCAGTTTGCCCGGCTGCATCCGAGCCCGAACAGCGGTATTCCCGAATCGGCCGTAGCCGGTGCGCTGGGGATAGAGCTGGGAGGAATCAACCGGTATTTCGGGCAGCCAAGCGAGCGTGCCAGGATGGGCTGGCCGATCCGGCCTTTGCACCGGGAAGACATATTGGCGGCCTGCAGGCTGTTATACATAGTAAGCGTTATCTGGTTCACGGGAGGAGCAGTGATATGGTTATGGCTGCAGTAAAAAGCGCACTGCAGGGCCTTGTAATGGCTGTGCAGTTCTTAACCCGTTTCCCGGTGCCGGTGGGCGTGCCATTCGACCAGAGAACGGCGGCGTGGAGCACGCTGTTCTTCCCGGTGAGCGGGGCTTTAATCGGCCTTGCTACCGGCGGCGCAGTATGGCTGCTCGCGGAGTGGCTTCCTGTACTGCCGGCTGCTGTCTTAATTGTCGGGTTGTGGACCATGCTTACCGGCGGTCTGCATATGGATGGCTGGATGGATACGGCGGATGGCGTGCTCAGCCATCGTTCGAGGGAGAGAATGCTTGAAATTATGAAGGACAGCCGGGTTGGGGCGATGGGCGTCATTGCCGCCGTCCTGCTGCTGCTGTTCAAATTTGCAGCGATTGCTGCGCTGCTGGAGGATGGAAGAAGCCTGGCGGCTGCTGTCGTTATCGCATGTGTGCCAGTGTGGAGCCGGTGGTGGATGACCGTTTCAATTGCCGGTTGGCCTCATGCGCGTACTGAAGGTCTCGGCCAGCTGTACCAGGAGGTTGGCATCAGGCATGCGGCAGCTTCGGCTGTGACCGGTATTGTTGTGACAGCTGCAATTATTTATATGGCCGGTAGAACGCATCTCCCAGGCGTTTACGGCTGGATTACAGAGATTAGCACGGGTACATCAGATCATGATTTGGCGCTATCCGTTTGGATTGGCGTGCTGCAGTGGCCGCTGCTTGCCGTGTTATTCGGACTGCCCCTGGCCTGGTGGCTGGCCCGTAAGCTTGGCGGGCAGACCGGTGATACCTACGGCGCCCAGAATGAGTGGGTCGAGGCCGGCCTGCTGCTGGCTGCCGTGATATCGCTGTCTCCAGCGTGACAATATCAATCAACTTGAGGAGGATGAGAATGCTTGAGAGGTTTGGACACGGCGGTGATCTGTTAACCGCACAGGAAGCGTTTGGCGGAAGTGCCGCTGATTTTGTTGATTTCAGCTCTAATATGAACCCGCTTGGACCGCCGCAGGCGGTTCTCTCTGTTATACAGGATTACGGGCGGGTCATAACTGCTTATCCGGATCCTGCTTCAAGGAGGCTGACTGCGAAGATTGCCAGGCTGCACGGCGTGCAGGAGGAGAGTGTGCTGGTCGGTAATGGGGCGGCGGAGCTGATCGACCTTATTATAAGAGTAAAGCGTCCGAGGGCTGCTGCTGTCCCGGCGCCAAGCTTCACAGAATATTCAGACGCCGTTCATAAGGTCGGCGGGCAAGTGTGGGATGTACCGCTGCTGGAGGAGGAGGAATTCGCCTTTAATGAGAGAGCGGCTGCCTCAGTGGAAGGCAGACCCTCTCTGTGGATATTCGGCTCACCGAACAATCCGACCGGACGCCGGGTAGAACCTTCGATAATCCGGCAACTGCTGGATGACGGACATACGGTTGTACTCGATGAAGCGTTCATGGACTTTATGCCTGACGGAGAAGCCGCGAGCCTGATTCAGGAAGCGGAGGGTCATGAGCGCTTGACCGTACTTCGCTCGATGACGAAGTTTTACGCGGTCCCGGGTATCAGACTGGGCTATGCTATCGCTCACCCTGATACGATAAAGGAGATGCGCCACCTTCAGGTGCCTTGGAGTGTCAATTCCCTGGCGCAAGCGATTGGGGAGGCGGCTCTGGAGGACAGCCGTTTTGCCGAGGAAACTTTGGAATGGCTGACTATTGAACGTCCTTATCTGTCGGAGCAGCTAGGCAGGCTGGGGCTGCGGGTATATCCTGGTGAAGCGAACTATATCTTATTCTCACTACCTCCTGAATCAGGGCTCACGGCAGGTGACCTGCAGAGGGCATTGGGCCGGAGAGGGGTATTAATCAGGGACGCTTCATTATTTGCAGGGCTTAGCCCGTTTCACTGCCGGGTAGCCGTCAAGCTTCGAGGGGACAATGACCGCCTGCTGGCTGAACTGCGGGCATGTTTAACTACCGGCACAGATGAAGGGGGTGGAGCGGTTGAAGCCAAATGAAAGAGGTCACAAGGCCGTTACGCTGATGGTACAGGGAACGACGTCAGATGCCGGAAAAAGTCTGCTGACCACTGCGCTCTGCCGGATATTTACCCAGGATGGTTATAGAACGGCCCCCTTCAAATCCCAGAACATGTCGCTTAATTCTTACGTCACGTGGGACGGGAAGGAAATCGGCCGGGCACAGGGCATGCAGGCTGACGCATGCGGGATAGCGGCTACGACGGATATGAACCCGATTCTGCTGAAGCCGAAAGGGAACATGACTTCACAGGTTGTGGTGCATGGAAAACCGCTGCGGGATTATGATGCAAGGGCTTACAGGGAAGAGTATCTCGCTGAGGCTGGGAAGATTGTGCAGGACGCTGTCGGGAGATTAAGGAATGAATATGAAGTGGTTGTTCTGGAGGGAGCCGGAAGCCCTGTAGAAATTAACCTGAAGGACCGGGAAATCGTGAACATGAGAATGGCAGCTTGGGCGGAAGCACCCGTACTGTTAGTCGCAGACATTGACAGAGGAGGGGTGTTCGCATCAATTGTCGGCACTATGGAGCTCCTGGAACCGCATGAGCGGGAACGGGTTGCCGGGTTTGTCATTAATAAATTCCGGGGGGATGTTTCTCTTCTGCAGCCGGGGCTGGATTTTCTGGAAAAGAAGACCGGTAAGCCGGTGCTTGGTGTCATTCCCTACCTTGAAGCGCTTGGCCTGGAGGATGAGGACTCGCTTTCGCTCGACAGCCGGCTGGCCAGAGACGGATTCGGCGGCAGCGGCAGCAGGCCAAGCGCAGGGGAGTTTGCAGGGCAAGCGGGCTGCGATTCACTTGAGAAGCTTGATATTGCTGTTCTTCGTCTGCCGCGCATCTCGAATTTTACCGATATAGATCCGCTGTATTATGAACCGGATGTGCGGATTCGGTATGTGACAGAGACGTGTGATTTTGGACAGCCGGACGCTGTGATTATACCCGGAAGCAAGAATACGGTAGAGGACTGGCTATTTCTACAGGAGTGCGGTCTGGCTCAAAGGCTTGTTGAATACGCTAGTGCCGGAGGCTTGGTGGCCGGAATCTGCGGGGGATACGAGATGATGGGCAGCCGCCTACTTGATCCTATGAAGGTGGAATCGGATAAGGAAGAGACGGCCGCATTGGGATGGTTTCCGTTCTCGGTAGTATTCGCCGCTGACAAGAGAACGGTCAGGGTGAAGGGTGAGGCTCAGCTGCCGGGCTGGCAGGAAAAGCATTCTATTGCGGGATATGAGATTCATATGGGTGAAGTGCGGAGTGAAGGGGATTACGCCCGGCCCTTCATACTTGCACGAGAGGAAGAACCGCTACGGGCAATGAGCGGGCAGTCGCAATATGAATCCGCTTATGCTGAAGGGGCGGCTAGCGGGGACGGCAGAGTCTGGGGTACCTTCATCCATGGTGTCCTGCACAATGACGATTTTCGCCGAGCTTGGCTGAACGAAGTGCGGGCAGCAAGGGGGCTGGGGCCGCTTAAGCCGCTGCTGCGGTTCAGAGAGCGGCGTGAAGCCGCGTTCGACCGTTTGGCAGACCATGTGAGGCGGCATCTGGACATGGAAGTTATTTATAACATTACGGGACTTGGGAGGAAATTATAATGCAGCCCTTTCGCTCCGGACGCTTATATCATGCAGATTGCTGGCCTGACCTTACATTCACGCTCAAGGAAGACGCCATTAGTGTGAGCGGAGCCGGGAGGCTTGATTGCGCCAGCAGTGCCATTCTTAACGGCGGTTTCTATCAAGCGGATACGTTTGTTAACCGCCGGGTAGCGCTTGACTTTGACTGCTCGGACCCTGTAACGGATTTGCGGCATTATCTAAACGCGCAGGGAGTGGATGCTTCCCGTACAATCGGGCTCCTGACTGCTGCGGACTTGACCCGGGCATCGGTTCAAGAAGCCAGGGGGGATGGCTTCAGGATGGTTGTATGCACAACTGCCGGACTGGGCAACGCAGCTAAAGCAGGGATTCCCCGCACCGTCTTTCCATCCTACCGCCCCGGTACGATTAATACGATGATTTTTTTGGATGGCCTATTCTCGCCTGCCGCCATGCTGAACCTTATGTGTACGGCTACTGAAGCCAAATCCTCGGCATTGTGGGATCTGGGTGTCCAGGATGCGGAATCAGCGGGCAAGCTGGCAACAGGCACAACGACCGATGCGCTTGTCGTGGCTGCCACCCAGAGCCGGACATACGGCTTGGAGCATGTCTATGGCGGGACTGCGGCGGCAGTCGGGCATGCGGCCGGCAGGCTCGTGTATCTGACTGTCAAAGAATCCGCTTCGTCTGCCGATAAATAAAGGGCATCGAAAAAGGCATCAAACATACATCTAACTTACATCTAAGATACATCTAAGGGGTAGCAATTGTTCATGAATAAATACCGGGATATGCTAATCACAGATCTTGTCCGCCAGCTTGAGATATGGCTGGAGGAATCAGAGTCCGTACCGGATGCTGAAGTCCATAGGCTGCTGCACACGGTCATAGGAACGGCGGGAACGATTGGACTGGTTGATCTACAGGAAGCAGCCGAGCAGCTGATGGAGAAGCAGAAGGATAACAACGAAAAATGTTGGATGCCCGCTGAACTGCGGACCTTCCTGGTAGACATTATAAAGATTGTATACAACTATCATGATAATGAAGAGCTGCGTATGGACGGTGATGATTTATCGCCTGCCGTAATTGATAAGGACAAGCCACTCGTTCTAATTTTGGACGATGATATAACATTTCTTATGTATTTGAAGGAGAAGCTCGAGCAGTGCGGCTGGGTCGTGGTGGCTACCCGCAGCCCTGATAAAGCAATATCCTATTTTCATAACTTGAATCCTGATTGCTTTATTATTGATTACTTCCTGCCTGAGACGAACGGGTTGCGGGTAATGGAATCGATTCAGGATATTATCCGAAAGCAGCTCGCGTCAACGATCATGGTCAGTGTGGACAACGACAGGGAGACACGGCTGAATGCCTTCCGGATGGGTGCTGATGATTTTCTACATAAACCGCTTGATTTGGAAGAACTAATTATTAAGCTTCAGCGGAAGTTCGAGAAAAAGCGCTGGATCAATCAGTCGCTCTTTATAGATGAGCTGACAGGGGCCTATAACCGGAAATATCTGTCCGACCATTATGCGAAGCTTCAGCTCGAGTACGAACGCAGCAAGAAGCATTTCTCGCTTGCCGTGCTCGACCTGGATCACTTCAAACAGATCAACGATGCCCACGGACATTTGATGGGCGATTATGTTTTGTCCCAGTTTGCTGAATATATGAAGGCCAACATGCGTCCCACGGATGTCTTTACGCGTTATGGGGGCGAAGAGTTTGTGCTGCTTCTGGACCAGACGGGGGGCACCGAAGCGATGCAGATCGTCGAGCGGCTGCGCAAGGGCTTTGAACGGCTGGTCTTCACCTCGAATTCGGAGCGTTTCCCGGTCACATTCTCCGCTGGTGTGGTGGAATACTTCGGCGAGCACACGGAGATGAAGGACTGGCTGTCCTGGGCTGACCAGGCGCTGTACATAGCCAAGAGGAAGGGCCGGAACCGCTCTGTAATGGCGGATTCGAACAGTCTGGAGATGCAGGGATGTGTGCTCCGTGTAGCGGTCATTGATGATGACCCGATTGTGCGGACCATGCTGGCGGAGAGTCTGAAGGGTCTGCTGGGCCAGTTGGTGAATGCCGACATTCGGACTTATAGGGGTGGAGAATCGTTCTTCGAGGATGAATGGCACACAGGCGGCGATTCCTACTTAATTGTGCTCGATGGCATGCTGCAGGGAATGGACGGGCTCGAAGTATTGGAACGAATCCGCAGAATAGCGGAACCATCCCGTTATCTGGTGATCATGCTGACCGCAAGAGGCAGCGAAGAGGATATCGAGAGAGCGCTTGATCTGGGAGCGGATGATTATATGACAAAGCCGTTTAGTCTGGAGGAGCTGAAATCTCGGATTATCCGACTGGCAGGCTAGTGGGATTGACAGCATGATGACATATTGAAACAGATTAGGAGGGATTATGTGCTGAGAATAGCCCGGATTCCAAGCTGGCCGGGAGCCAGCCCTTTTTGAGCGTCTTGAAGAACTGCATGAGCATAATTTTGATTGGGTGTGGGTGGACTTCGATATGCCGTCTGCCGATGAGACTGAACTGCTCGATACCCATTCCCATTTTCATCCGCTGGCGATACAAAATTATTCCAGTAACGTTAAGAAAACCTTAAGCAAGCCTTAAACATTCTTATAAAGCGATCACGATCGGGACAACGGCTGAGCATCTCGTGTATAGTGGGAATAAAGCCGTATTTTTGTGTGGATAAGGAGAGCTGAAGGATGTTGAACCGCCGGATATTAATCGTAGACGACGATCGGGAAATTGCAGAGCTGATTGATATATATCTGCGAAATGAAGGTTATATGACCGAGCTGGCGCATGATGGACAGCAGGCTTTGGAGGTGTTCGAGCGGCAGCCTGCCGATCTGGTAGTGCTTGATATTATGATGCCGCATATCGACGGTCTTGAAGTGTGCAGAAGGCTCAGACGTGAAGCAAGCATTCCAATCCTGATGTTAAGCGCCAAAGCGGAGGATATGGACAAAATACTCGGTCTGATGACCGGGGCGGATGATTATATGGTAAAGCCGTTCAACCCTCTAGAGCTGGTTGCGCGCGTAAAGTCGCTCCTAAGACGTTCGTTCCAGTATAGTGCGGCGGGGCCTGTGGAGAAGGAAGAGACGGGCATTGTACGACTGGGTCCGCTGCGGATTGACAAGACCACACATTCTGTCCATGCCGACGGCCGGGCGCTGCATTTGACATCTACAGAATTTGGCATCCTGCATTTGCTGGCTTCATCTCCGGGCAGAGTATTCAGCGCAGAGGATATTTTCCAGCAGGTGTGGAAAGAAAAGTACTTCGAATCCAACAACACGGTCATGGTCCATATCAGCAAGCTGCGGGACAAGCTCGAGCAGGAGACAGGGGATAAGCTGATCGTAACCGTATGGGGAGTTGGTTATAAAATTGAAGGCTAACAAAACGAACGGCATGATGCTGCGCTTCATCGGTCAGCTTATCCTGAGTGTAATTTTGTCGGTTGTTACGGTCTACTCAATGCAGATCCTGGGTGAACGGGTAACGCGCGATATATATTTTGCCCGTTCGTTCGCGCTGGAGGTGCTGCGCACCTTTGGTGAAGGCTTCGTGATCCTGGCCAGCTGTGCGTTCTTCTTCGTGATGTATCTGTGCTTATTCCAGTGGAGATGGTACCGGTATGTAAACGAGATCAATGGCTCGGTCATGCATATTGCCGAAGGAAACTTCGATCATAAGGTTCCGGTTAAGCAGAACAATCCGCTGGGCGACCTTGCTTTTTATACTAACAGGCTGGTCACCCAGCTTCGCAAATCTCTTGATGAAGAGCGCAAGGCAGAGCAGACCAAGAACGAGCTGATAACGAATGTTTCCCATGACCTCAGGACGCCGCTCACCTCTATTCTCGGGTACTTAGGTCTGGTAGAGCAGGATCGATACCGCGATGAAGTGGAGCTCCGTTATTATATCCAGATTGCACACGACAAGGCGCGGAGAATGAATGTGCTGATCCAAGACCTGTTTGAATATACGCGTATGCGTCATGACAGTGTGCCGCTGCGGCGGCTGCGGTTCAATCTGGTTGAAATGCTGGGCCAGCTGCTGGTTCATTTTCGGGTTACGCTGGATGAAGCGGGCGTAAAGGGCAATTTGCGTGCTGGTGCCCAGCATGTCTATGTGTTCGGGGACCCTGACAAGCTGGTGCGGGTCTTTGAGAACCTGCTTCATAACGCGGTGACATACGGGAAAGACGGCGGGCGTGTCGAAGTGGAGATCCGCACCGTGCTGCAGGAAGCGGTCGTTGAAGTAATCAATTATGGCGATCCCATCCCAAGTGTGGATCTTCCCCACATCTTTGACCGGTTTTACCGGGTGGATAAGTCCCGCGCGGAGCATACCGGCGGCTCGGGACTTGGGCTTGCTATTGCCAAGAGCATCGTCGAGCGTCATGGCGGAACAATCAGAGCGAGCAGTGATAGTGCCCAAACGGTGTTCGAGGTCCGTCTTCCGCTGTATAACGAGAATCAGGAGCAAGACCATTAGATGCTTCTCGCTCTTACGCCGAATGAGCATCGTATGATGCCGGATTCTGTCCAAAATAATAGAACGATAAGGCAATCTTAAGAATTTCTTATGAATTGGTTAGCCTCTTCTTAAATCTCCTCCTCTACAATGAATAGTATCAACGAAGAGAACGATAGCCTAATTATTGGGCTGCAGGCAGTTGGATCTATGCATTGGGATGGGGAGAGTGAAGGGGATGTTGAAGCAGGCGGCCATGCTGCTGTGTGTAGCTGCCACGGCAGCTGTAGGTTTTAAATGGGTATCGGCGGAGCCGGCCCTATCGGCGGAGATGAAGCCCGAAATAGCGGCCGCATCGGCTATTCTCATAGATGCAGATTATGGTACCGTATACTATGAAATGAATGCCGATGATGCGCTGCCCCCGGCCAGCATGTCGAAGATGATGACGGAGATCATCCTCCTGGACCGGATCAAGGAAGGCGCTATCGCATGGAATGATAAGGTGACAATAAGCCCCTATGCCGCTAATGTTGCCGGCGCTGAGATGGGAGCTGAGGAAGGTCAACGGCTGACTGTAGAGGAGCTTTTTGCAGCGATGACAGTCCATTCGGCTAATGATGCCGCAGTGGCACTGGCCGAGCATGCAGCGGGTACGGAGACACAGTTTGTGGAATGGATGAATGAAAAGGCGCAAGCAATCGGCTTGTCCAAGCAGGCATTCTTTGCCAATGCGACCGGCTTGTCGTCGGCTGACTTGATCCGATTTCCGCAGGCGGCTTCCCTCGAAGAAACAAGCTTGACAGCCAGGGATACGGCTAAACTGGCGGCTTATCTGGTTAAAGTCCACCCGAAAGTGCTGGATGTAACCAAACGGAGTGAGGTTACGGTTGACCAAAGCCGTATTGTCTTGCGTACAACAAATATGATGCTTCCCGGTGAAAACCATGCTTACAATGGGAATGACGGGCTTAAGACGGGTTATACACAACGTGCGGGCTACTGCTTCACAGGCACTGCAGAGCGCAATGGTAAACGCCTGATCGCCGTTGTCATGGGGACGCCCAATAGTGACGCACGGTTCACCGAGACAGAGAAGCTGTTCCGTTACGGATTCGGGCGGAAATCAGCGGACAGCTGGCAGGCCATGCTGAGAGCAGTACTTATTAACCATAATTAGAGACCGGCGGCGCACGAGCATTCGTGGCTGCCGGTTGTTTTTTGCTTACGCGATTATTACAATGGACAAATAAACAAAACTATGCCTTGCACAGGAGTGATAGAAGCAAGTGGAAAAGGTAACCAGCAGACCAATCCGTAATTCTGCCCGAGCGGTAATCATTCAGGACGGCTGTGTGCTGCTCACCAAAAATAAGGATGCAGACGGCTTCTTCTACCTGTTTCCCGGCGGCGGTCAAGAGCATGGAGAGGAGCTTCGGGACGCAGTCATGCGGGAATGCATAGAGGAGACGGGGATGCCCGTCAAGGTGGGAGACCTAATTCATATACGGGAATACATTGGCCGCAATCACGAATTTGCGGAGACGGATGCTGACATCCATCAGGTGGAGTTTTATTTCATGTGCGAGCGGGAGACGGATGGGCCCGAACCGGTAATGAACGGAGATCTGCCGGATTCTTATCAAGTAGGCGTCGAGTGGGTAGAGCTTGAACGGCTGGGAGACATCCGCCTGTATCCGGCAAGTCTCGGCGACAAGCTTGCGGGGAAGAGGGCGCTGCCCTGTTACATGGGAGATGTGAACTAGGCTGGCTGGCCGGCCTTGGAATGGCTAGTGAGAAGAGGGGAAACGAGATATGCTGCAATCTGATTTGCCAGTGGATGCGGTGCTGCCGGAGCTGACATCAGCTCTTGCCAGGACGTCCAATGCCGTTCTGGTAGCGCCTCCGGGAGCGGGAAAAACGACAAGAGTGCCGCTTGCTCTGCTCCATCAGCCTTGGATGTCCGGCAAGAAAATTCTTATGCTGGAGCCAAGGCGTATGGCTGCCAGATCAGCTGCGCATTATATGGCGTCAAGTCTGGGGGAGAAGGTCGGCGGGACAGTCGGCTACCGGGTGCGAATGGACAGCCGAACAAGTGTACATACACGGATAGAGGTCATAACCGAAGGGATACTGACCCGGATGCTGCAGTCGGACCCGGCAATTGAAGAAGCGGGGATTGTCATCTTCGATGAATTTCACGAACGCAGTCTTCAGGCGGACCTTGGGTTAGCGTTATGTCTGGAAGCGCAGCGAGTTTTACGGGAAGATCTTCGCCTTCTCGTCATGTCCGCAACAATTGAAGCGGAGCCGGTTGCCAGACTGATGGGCGGCGCCCCCGTAATTATTAGTGAAGGAAAGAGATTTCCGGTAGAGACCCGGTATTATCCGCGGCAGGGAACCGCCGAACAGCTCGAACAGCACACGGTCCGGGTTATCGAGCACGCACTTGCACATGAAGCGGGCGACATTCTGGTCTTCCTGCCGGGTGAAGGTGAAATCCGGCGGGTACAGGGTCTGCTGTCCAGCCGCGGGCTTCCGGATACCGAGGTGCTTCCGCTTTATGGGGCACTGCCCCAGGAGGCGCAGGAGAAGGCACTGGCACGGGCAGCCGCTGGCAGGCGGAAAGTCGTGCTCTCCACTTCTATTGCAGAGACGAGTCTGACGGTAGAAGGCGTCCGGGTGGTAATAGATGCGGGGCTTATGCGGGTACCGCGTTTCTCCCCGCGTACGGGCATGAGCAGATTGGAGACCGTACAGGTGTCGGCGGCGTCTGCCGAGCAGAGAAGAGGGCGCGCGGGCAGGCTGGGTCCTGGTGTGTGTTACCGACTCTGGACAGAAGAGCAGCATCAGCATCTAGAGCCAAGTGGTAAGCCGGAGCTAATGGAGACGGATTTGGCTTCGCTTATGCTGGAGCTTGCCGCTTGGGGTACGCCTGACCCGGCACAGCTGTCATTCCTCAATCAGCCTCCCGCGGGTGCTGTTAATCAGGCAGGCGAACTGCTCAAGCTGCTGGGCGCTGTGGATCAGGGAGGTCTGCTGACCATACATGGTAGACTGATGGCGGAGCAGCCGCTGCATCCGCGGCTTTCGCATATGGTGTTGCGGGCCAAGGAGCATGATGAGCAGCTTGGCGTACTGGCTTGTGATCTGGCTGTTCTGCTTGCCGACCGGGATGTTCTGCGCTGGAAGCAGAAAGATTCTGCTGAAGCGGACATCGTTCTGCGACTGCAGGTGCTTAGAGCGGCCGGCCAAGGAAATGAAGGGATATTCCGGGGCGGACTGGCAGATCTAAAAGCCGCCAGCCGGCTTGTTCAGGAAGCCGCGCGTCTTAAACAAAGCGTGGGATTGCCGCAAGCCCTTAGTGATGGGAGCCTTGATCATATGAGCGGTGTGCTGATGGCTTTTGCATACCCTGACCGAGTGGCCGTGCCCCGCCGCAGTGGAATTGAAGGTTATCAGCTAAGCGGGGGCAGAGGTGCGGTCATGCGGCCGGTGCAACCCCTCTCGGCAGCTCCAATGCTGGCTGTGGCCGAGATTGATGACACCGGATCAGCCGGACGCATCCGTCTTGCGGCCTGGCTGGAGCCAGAACAGCTGGAGCGATATTTTGCAGAATCCATTAACGAAACGAGATCCGTGTTCTGGGATTCACAGACGGGAACCGTCCGGGCACGGTTATACAGAATCTTTGGCTCTATAATATTGCAAGAGAAGACACTTGCCAGACCGGAGCCTCATGAGGTTGCAGCAGCTTTGATGGAAGCGGTTAGAACGGAAGGGCTGGACATTCTACCGTGGACCAAGACAGCGAAGGCATACCGGCAGCGGTTAGCCTTCCTCCATCACGTGGATGCCTCCTGGCCGGATGTATCGGACGAAGCACTGCTGGAGCGGCTGGATGAATGGCTGCTGCCTTTTTTGGACGGTCTTGGCAGCCGCCTTGACCTGCAGCGGCTCCAGGTTCAGCAGGCCCTGGAAGCTCTGCTTCCTTGGGACAAGCGCCAACGTCTGAATGAAGGCGCACCCACGCATTGCACCGTTCCAAGCGGGTCACGTATACCGATCGATTACAGTGAACCGGCTTCGCCGGTCGTGTCGGTGAGGCTGCAGGAGCTGTTCGGACTTCACACAACGCCGGTCATTGGTTTCGGCCGTGTGCCTGTTACGATCCATCTACTGTCTCCAGCCAGCCGCCCGGTGCAGGTGACACGCGATTTGGCAAGCTTCTGGCGCAATACGTATCACGAGGTGAAGAAGGATCTTAAGGGACGCTACCCGAAGCATTACTGGCCAGATGATCCGATGACAGCCGTACCTACCAGCCGGGCCCGGCCAAAGCAGCAGGGGTAGTGCAGTGAGCGCAAATCTGATGGTTTGCAGGCAGCATGCTATATGCTCTGCTGTGTTTGGATGTCTAGTTAAGGTTACCTTAGAATGGCTGCGCCTCAGGCTGTATACATTGGACTGCATTGTCCATATTAACAACTGGGTTACGCGGAAAGGAGGGGGAACCATGACATCGAACCATAAGCAGGAACAGGCTCAAAACTCGGCTGAGCATGCGCATTGCGCTGTAATGCAGGCGGAGGAGCACCCGTCCGAACGAATGATCGACCAAGCTTCGCATTCGCTTGTACATGCCGAGGCGGCTATGCATCAAGCCGATGAGGCAGGCTCCGGACAATCGATGGAGGCGACCAAGAGTCAGCTGCGGAAAGACCGCAACCGGCTTGAGGGCAATTAATTGATTAATTGACTAATTGATTAATTGATTCAGGCAGCACAACCTTTATCCTTCTAACAAATAAGCCGGTCAAGCCACTGCTAAGTGGTTTGACCGGCTTCATTATTGTAACGACTGTTGAGCGGTTAACGGCTGCGGCCTTTGCCTGAAGGTTTGCCTGACGGGCGGCCGCCGCCCCTCCGGGATGAATCGCTCCCGCGTCCCGCAGTTTTCCCGCCGCCGCGCACGGAGTCGCTGCCACGGCCGGCGGGTCTGCCAGCGCCGCGGGCATCATCGCGACCGCGCCCGGCAGGTCTACCAGTGCCGCGAGCAGATTCGCCGCGCTCAGCGAATCCGCCAGCGCCGCGGGCATCATCGCGACCGCGCCCGGCAGGTCTGCCAGTGCCGCGAGCAGATTCGCCGCGTTCAGCGAAGCCGCCAGCGCCGCGGGCATCATCACGACCGCGCCCGGCAGGTCTGCCAGTGCCGCGGGCAGATTCGCCGCGCCCAGCTGTTCTGCCGGCACCCCGGCGAGCTTCACCGCTTCGTTCGCCGGAGCGTCCTGCAGCATCTCTGCCGCTGCGGGCAGGCTGCTTGCTCCGGCTGGCGCGAGGTGCGCGCTCTGCTGCTTCAGGACTGAAGTCGTCATCAGCTGAAGCAGGTCCGACACCAAAATCGGAGCTCGACCGGCGCTCCAGCCTTGCGTCAACCGTCCTTTCAATGGAAGCGAGCTTCTGCCTGTCGCGAGGCGAGAACAGCGTGATCGCCATCCCCTTTTGCCCTGCACGACCTGTTCTTCCAATCCGGTGAATATAGCTTTCCCCGTCGAGTGGAATATCATAGTTGTAGACGTGGGTGACTCCTTCCACATCGATACCACGGGCTGCTACATCGGTAGCAACAAGCAGCTGCAGCTTGGCGCTGCGGAAGCGGCGCATAACCTGCTCCCGCTTGGCTTGTGTCAAGTCGCCATGCAGCTCGTCTGAGAGGAGGCCGTGCTCCTGCAGTGCTTCATTCAGATTTTTGGCCCGAACCTTTGTCCGGCAGAAAATCACGGCCAGGTAAGGACGATGCTGCTGGATCATAGCGAGCAGGGTGTCCTGCTTAGCTCTGTCGGTTGTTTCGACAGCCAGCTGCTTGATGCTTGTCAAGGTAACCTGCTGCGTGCGAATCCGGATATCCTCCGGGCTCTTCATATAACGCTTGGCAAGTCTCCGGACGGCATCGGGCATAGTGGCGGAGAAGAGCATCGTCTGCCTTCGTTCGGGCGTTTGCATGATCAGCTCCTCCACCTCGGTCAGGAAGCCCATATGCAGCATTTGGTCTGCTTCATCCAATACGAGCATCGATACGTCGGACAACCGGATCGTACGGCGCCGGAGATGATCAAGCAGCCTTCCGGGTGTCCCGACTACGATGTGAGGTCGGCCTTCCAGCTTACGAATTTGCGCCTCGACGTCTTGTCCTCCGTAGGCGGCCAGAACATTAGCAGATACAACCGAAGCCAATTTATTAAATTCCTGCGTAATCTGCAGGGCGAGCTCGCGTGTGGGAGTGAGAATAAGCGCCTGAACATGACTGTTGTCTGGCCGAATCTTCTCTAGAATTGGCAGGGCAAATGCAAGTGTCTTGCCGGTGCCTGTCTGGGCCTGTACAATGGCATCTGCACCAGACAGAAGCACCGGGATAGCACTTGTCTGAACCGGGGTTGCCTGCACAAGTCCGTGCTGGCGAAGCTCATCCGTCAGTTCTTTCCTGACGCCCAGCCGGTCAAAAGGGGTGGTCATGGGTTTGATTCCTCTTTTCGGTTTTGTAAATTAGCATGATTCCCCTAGTATACCAGTTTGCGCAGGAAAAAACAGAAATCGCGTCAATTTGATTTTTATACGTGTTATTTCACTATCGGCCAGACATCAGCAGATTATTGACCAAAGTATTCGATATCGCCGCGGTAAGCTTCGTAAGCGGCCGAATATTCCATCGTCCTTGCCACCTCATTAATGAAGTCTTCCCCAAATCCGGCACGCCGGAGCAGGTGAAAGCCAAGCTCCATTCCAGAGGCAATTCCGCCAGCGGTAATGAAGCGTCCGCTGTCCACCACGCGTGCCCGGCTGATTTTGCAGGCCGGTGCGATATCCGCAAGCCGGTCGATCGGTACTTGGCCCATATTGGATGCTTCCAGCCGATCGGGCTCCTTGCGGTTGGTTGCAGCGAGGCCGTCCAGCAGTCCCATAGCACCGTAAATCCAGGAACCGGTGCAGACACTGCTCAGCAGAACATCCTCCGGGAGGCTCTTGATATAGTTGTGAAGCCTTCCATTGTATAACTCTTGGCGGGTGCCGAAGCCGCCCGGGATCAGGAACGCGTCAAAGTTCGGCTGATCCTGGAAGCTGTACGAAGGCCAGACGGTCATACCTGCCTGTGTCTGGACAGGCCTCATGCTGTCTGCAATCAGAAATGCGTCCAGTCCAGGCTCGAAGCGGCGTGCTACGGAGAAGACGCCGTAAGGAGCCGCGTAGTCAATAATTTCTGCATCCTTAAAGACATAAATCCCCAATCTAAACCCATTGTTAGCCATCGTATTCACTCTCCGTTACGTTCCATTATTCCGTTCCGCGGTCGGTAGTTATACGATATCACAGGAAGCGGTATTTTACTTATGAATGGTTATGATATAACATATTTATAATCGAAATAGGTCAACTGGATTGAGCATGGGAGGGATCGGAACGGTTATGCTAGAAAAGATGGAAGGCCGGTATCTGAAAACATTTCTGGCGGTCTGGGAGCAGCGCAACTTCAGTAAAGCGGCGGAATACCTTGGCTATGTACAGTCAACTGTTACGGTTCATATCAGTCTAATGGAGGAAGCCCTGGGGGTTAAGTTGTTTACGCGTCTCTCCAGGGGAGTGGAGCCAACAGAGGCGGGAATCAAAGCGGCGGCATATATTTACCAATGGGAGCAGCTTGGCCGTGCACTGGAAGCGGAGCTGTCAAGCGGAGGGGAGCCGGCGGGCGTTGTACGAATCAGACTGCTCGAATCCTTATGCGTTTCGGTGCTGCCAGGCTTTTTGCAGCAGTTTCTGAAGAGCTATTCCGGCATCAAGCTCCGTCTCGAGACCGGATTTATGCAGGATATTGCGGAGGCCGTCCGAGCCAGGCAGGTTGACTTTGGTATTGTGCCGAAGGACCCGGAAAGCGACGACCTGCACTTCACATTGTTAATGGAGGACGAACTGTTATGTGTTGCTGCGCCTGAGCTGGCTGCACGTATTGAGCGGTCTGGCTGGAAGTCGGCTGGAGAGGAGCCGGTGCTTTCCTTCGGGAGCCGCTGCATGTATCAGACGGCAGCCGGTCAGGTGCTGTCAGCCGCAGGGGTCGATCGCATCAGGTATACGGAGTTTGCCAGCCTTGATCTGATCAGGCAGACGACAGCCGCAGGACTCGGCATTGCTTTTTTGCCGGCTGTCACGGTTAGAGGAGAGCTGAGCTCAGGCATACTTGCCAGCATACCTCTTGATAATCCGGTGAAGCTTGGTTACGGGCTGATCGAACGGAAGGACAGGTACATTAACCCTGCCGGTGAAACGTTCAAAAATTCGCTGATTTCCTCTTTAGACCTGTTTCCAATACAATAGATGATAGCATGATTAATGGTCCTGTATGGCATGAGATAAACCAAGACAATGAGGGGAAAATTGGAGGTTCGGGCGGCAATGAATCAAGGGACGGTCAATTGTGGGGAAGCAGAGTCATACATCGTGTCCTGCCTGCGCGAGCTTGGCAAAACGAAAGAAGAGATAGACAGCCGGGTTAAGGAGGTCCGGCGGGATATAGCGGCTACCGGCACTTATATGCATACATATGAAGAGCTGGTTCACGGCGCTCGAATGGCCTGGCGTAACAGCGGACGCTGCATCGGCCGATTGTTCTGGAAGACGCTGGAGGTATTCGACTGCCGGCATATCTTTAAAGAAGATGATATCTTCGCGGCTTTACAGAGGCATATCGATTATGCGACCAATGGAGGACGGGTAAGACCTGCGATCTCAATCTTCAGGCAGTCATCGCCTGATGGAGAGCCGGAGGTGCGGATCTGGAACCATCAGCTGATCCGTTATGCCGGTTATGAGACGGAGCATGGGGTGACGGGAGACCCTGCATCCGTTCCGCTGACACGCATCTGTACCAAGCTGGGATGGCGGAGTGACGGCACAGACTTTGATATTCTTCCCGTTGTTCTGCAGACAGGCACACGCGAGCCTCATATTTATAATCTTCCCAGGCAGCTTGTTAAGGAGGTGCCGATCCGGCATCCGCATATGGAATCGTTCCATTCGCTTGGCTTGCGATGGTACGGTGTGCCGTTCATATCGGATATGGCACTTGAGATCGGCGGCATTCGATATACCGCAGCCCCGTTCAATGGATGGTATATGGGGACGGAGATCGGTGCACGGAATCTGGCTGATCCCTTCCGCTACAACAAGCTTCCGGAAGTGGCGAAGCTAATGGGCCTCAGCATGGACAGTAATATCAATTTGTGGAAGGACAGGGCGCTCGTTGAGCTGAATACCGCTGTTCTCTATTCCTTTAAATTGGAGGGTGTAAGCATAGTAGACCACCACACTGCTGCAGACCAGTTTGTCAGATTCGAGGAGCAGGAGGCGGCGCTGGGAAGGGAAGTGTCAGGCAACTGGTCCTGGCTCATTCCGCCGATGTCACCGGCTGCTACGCCTATATTTCACAGGCATTATGAGAACAAGATCGTTAATCCCAACTATCATTACCAGCGCTGTCCATTCCATCAAGCCCCCTAAGCGGGCTATAATCAAGAAAAGGGGCGGGATGCACATATGGTATGCATGAGGTGCAAAGGCAAAGGCAAGATCCGAATTGTAATTCCGGCCGCCATGATGGTTCCGTGTACCCGCTGCGGCGGGACAGGGGTTGAGCCTGACACCAAGCAGGCAGGAAAAAGCTTGTTGAAAGACCGCATCCTGGGTTGGTTCAACCGGGGGAAGCGGTAACGCCGGACTACGTTTCGATGGACAAAAGGAGAACCACCTATGGCATTCGGGTTGAAGCGTGAGGAGTTGAGGGAGTGGAAGGCTAAAGTCTCGTCGGGCGAAATCGCTTTTATAACCCATTACTGGCTGGAGCCCAGGTTTCCCGGAATCCGCACGGTCACGAAGGTCGGATGCGCCGATGTGGACAAGCTGAAGCGCTGGTGCCAAGTTAACGGGCTCGATCCTTCCTATATTCATTACCGGGAGCGGTATCCGCATTTCGACCTTATCGGGCGAAGACAAGCCGAGATTCTGCTGCAAGAAGGACTGACTGATCAGCTGAAGCGTTTTGGTATGCTTTGAGTAATTAGGATTTTATCTATATAAGCTAATAACAGACAGGAGTGAACAAGATGGACAAGCTGTTTTTCATCCAGCTGGGAATGGGAACCGATTTGCACGGTCAGAATATCACCAAGGCTTCGGTACGGGCTGTTCAGAATGCTATTCATACGAATTCCATGCCGGGACTCCGCTCTGTCCTGCCTGGAGGCTCTCTTCAGGAAATGAAAGTTAACGTCAAGCTGGCTGTACCCTGTGATCAAGATAAATTGGATGTGGAGAAGGTTAAAGCTGTGCTCCCGTATGGGCAGGTTACGGTCGAAATCACCGACGGCGGCATGCTGACAACCAGCGGTGTTGTGCTGCCGGATAAGGATGACGTCAACGATTTGATCTATGTTGTCATAGCCTCTGTGGAGGTTGGGTTATAGGCGCGAACCGAAGGAAGTTTATTGGAAAGGCGGGCCGTTTAGGAAGGATTTGTGAAAAGGAATCTGCCTATTAAGCGGTGCCGCCTCTTTTGTTACTTACCTGGTGCAAAGTAAAGGATTGGCTTGGCAAGTAACCGGCTTCTATGCTACATTATAAACGTATTGATACAGATAGTAGCAAATAGGTGAAGCGTCCGCTTCTCCTTTTGGGGGGGAGACACATGAATATTCAGCATCTGCGAATGAATGAGGAAGGATTGAACCGTTTCTTCGGACCGCTGGAAGCGAAAATTATGAACATTATCTGGAGTTCTTCCAGAGTGACGATTCGAGAAGTACAGGCTGCACTAGGAGAGCAGCATCCTCTATCTTTCAATTCCGTTATGACGGTTATGAACAGGCTCATAGAGAAAGGCCATCTTACCAAGGTTTCCGAAGGTCGCGGTCGCGGCAAAACAACTCTATTCATGCCTGTGCAGACTAGAGACCAGTTTATCCATGCCCAGACGAAGCGAGTAGCGGAGGGGCTTATCAGTGAGTTTGGCGACCTTGTTGTTAACCATATGGTTGAGGCGATGGAGGATGCGGATCCTTCTCTGCTGGAAAGGCTGGAATTTAAATTGAATGAAATGAAAGTGCGGAGGACTGGATGCTTATAAGACGGCATGGTTCCTTCGCCTGCATTATTATGATCGGTCTCCTTGTATACAGCCTGTTAAGTTTTATCCTGCTCAAGGACTGGATAACATTCAGGCCCGGCTGGTGGTGGCTGAGCTGGTTTCATGATGCCGTTCGGACCAGAGGCTGGGCGTATAACGGAGCTGTTCTTCTGCTTCAAATAATGGCGCTTGTGATAATGATCCGCACGCTGTGGTACGCGCTCCAAATTTGGCTCCTGCACCGGAGAAGCATGAGCAGGCTTCTTGCTAGTACTGCTGAGCCGGGTCAATATGAGATTCCGGCATCGTTGAAAAAGCTGTTAGGCTATCCTGTGATGATTATTCCTTCCGGGAAGCTGTCAGCTTTTGCGGCGGGCTGGCTTCGTCCCCGAATTGTGGTCACGACTGGCCTGCTCTCCTTATTCGATTCCGAAGAACTTAAGGCCATTTTGCTGCATGAGCAGTACCACTGCCGCCAACGTGACCCATTGCGGCTCTATATTGTAAAGGTACTGGGCAAGAGCTTGCGGTTTGTTCCCGTACTGAGGGGGCTTGTCGATTACTACATCATTTGGGATGAGTTGTGTGCGGACCGGTATGTCATACGAAATATGCGCACTTCGGAAGGCTTGGCAGGGGTGCTGCTAAAATGGTCAGCCGCCCGCAGGTCAGCACCGCCGGTTCATGAAGCAGCAGCCGTGGCTTATTTTGCACCGACGGCAATGAACTACAGGATTCTGCAGCTGCTTGAGCCGGGCCGGGAACCGGAAGTACCCTTAATGAAGCTGCGGAAGGCTGCCGTTACAGCGGCGGGGCTGCTGTTTATATTTATGATGTCGGTTGACGTATGCGGCTAGTATAGGCAAACCTGTTGAAGTTAGCACGATTTGATTAGTAAGATATACAAAAGGGGCAGTTCCCATGGTCATCCAGGATGACTTTGGAACTGCCCCTTTTGCCCGCTTAATCAGGCTTAGGCCTCATGCTTCAGCTTGCGGTCCAGCAGGAATGGACCGAACGGTACAAAAGCGGAAGCGACGGCGGCGGCAACTCTTGTGACCGTCCATCTCTTAACGAGCGTGACGTGGGCAATTGCCAGAAGATACAAGACAAACAACAGACCGTGCAATCCGCCTACAACGGCGACAGCTTGCGGCATGTCCGCCCAGTACTTAAGAGGCATAGCGATGAAGAGCAGCAGAATGAACGAGATGCCTTCCGCAATGCCAATGTAGCGAACACGACTGATTACATTACCGAGCATGGATACAACCTCCATCGTTTGGGGTGTGATAATTAGCACAACAGTTACAATACATTATAACCGACATATCCGCCGCCGGGAAATCATTCGCGAATTGTTCAGTAAATATACAATTGTTAATCAATTATTATGCATTTCGGGCAAGCTGTCAGGTTTCTTGTGTGATCATGCTTAAAGGCGTTTAATAATGAATAAGTGTTGCACTTAGGCTGTTAGGAACAGAGAAATTGGAAGGGTGATCGCTGTGACGGTCCATATACGGACAGCTGCGATAATGCTGGCAGCTGCCCTAACGATAATTGGCTGCAGTACGGAGAATAACCCAGGCCTTGGTGAGCGGAAGAGCAGCAGGGAGCCAGTCGAAGCAACAGAGCGGCAGGCTAGCAGGAATGAAACAAACGGTGAGACGGAGAAATATGAAGTCATTGCGACTGACCTAGAGAGCCCTTGGTCCATTGCGCCGCATGAGGATGTTTTCTATATTAGTGAGCGCGAGGGGACAATTGCGAGGGTCCAGGGCCAGAAGCTGACCAGAGAAGCGGTCAATCTGAAACGGCCAGTCGTTCAAAGGGGCGAAGGCGGGCTTCTTGGTCTTGAGCTGTTCCCTGATTTCAGTGAAACGGCAAGAGCTTATGCTTACCACACATACGAGTCTGAAGGGGAACTGATGAACCGGATTGTTGTCCTGGAACGGGTGGACGGGCAGTGGGACGAAGTAGACGCGGTACTTGAAGGTATTCCGGGGGCCATGTTTCATGATGGCGGGAGACTGAAGGTTGGTCCGGATGACCATCTATATGCAACAACTGGCGATGCCCAGCAGGAAGGGCTCGCCCAGCAGCTGAATAGTCTGGCAGGCAAGATACTGCGTATGAAAAGGGATGGAAGTGTTCCGGGGGATAATCCGTTTGCAGGCTCTCTTGTCTATTCATACGGTCACCGCAACCCGCAGGGAATCGCTTGGTCCGAAGATGGGGTGATGTTCAGTATGGAGCATGGACCCTCCTCGAATCCCGGCGGGCATGATGAGCTGAATGTGATACGGCCAGGCTTGAATTATGGCTGGCCTGAGATAATCGGAGATGAAGCAAGCGAAGGCATGGAACTGCCGCTGTATCATTCCGGCGAGGATACGCTTGCTCCGTCGGGTATAGCGGTCAGCAAGAGTGGTGATATTTTTGCGGCTGGTCTGATGAGCGAGCAGCTGGTCCGCTTCTCGCCTGAAGGAGATTTTGAAGGGATTGTGCTGGATAAGGTGGGGAGGATCCGGGATGTAAGCATCCATAACGGACAGTTGTATGTAGTGACGAACAACACGGATGGACGGGGAAGCCCTGGTCCAGAGGATGACCGGCTTTTGCGGTTGAAGCTGGAGTAATGCGATAGATCCCCCATTATCCTTCTCCCCAGTAGGACAAGAGCTTTCTGCTCACGCAGTTATGATCAAGGCTAACAGGGAAGGAGAGAGCTGAGGATGCGTTTTCAGGTGAAGCGTGATGTCCGCTACATAGTCGGCGGTTTGTTAGGTGTGGCTATTATCGATCTTGTGCTGGTGCTGCCGCTATGGATGAGCAGGGGGTCATCGCTCATAGAGAATTTATGGTTCTTACTGCTGGGTTTTGCAATCAGCTGGCTTATTATCTGGTTATTTTTCGATATATCCTATAAAATGGAAGATGATGCGCTGCTTATTACAGCAGGACCCTTCCGCAGCCGTATTCCATATGAGAACATTACCAAGATATCCAAAGCGAAGGAGATTGAAGCTGGTTACCGGCCGCTCTTAGCCTCTGATGCGCTGGAAATCCATTACTGCTCAGGGGTGTTTTCCAGTGTGAAGCTTTCACCTCGTGACAAGCAGCGTTTCCTTGAGGAGCTGATCAAGCGCTGTCCTTCTCTTATCATTGGGCCGTTAGTATAATTTATTTGCAATGGGGGACTTGCGTTGGATAAACAATCAGTAAGCGAAACGGCCCGGAGGATCGCTCTGCTCAGACGCTTATTGACCGTAGTGGTTGCCCTGCTCTCTTACATCGGCGGGTGCGCTGCATATGCTGCTGCAAGCAAGGCATGGTCGGGAGAAGTACCACCGTTCACACTTTCCTTCCTGTTCTGGACATTCACGGCCTATGTCACAATGGGGGCGCCTTTTTTCTGGCTGCTGTGCACGGTAATCAAGAGGCGGTTTGGGCGGAATAAGAAGGCGGTGTTTGTGAGTATCCTGGTTTGCGGGCTGTATTTTGTGGTCCCGACTATGCTTACATATATCATGCTGTTAATTCCATTTCCTGAACTTCTCGTGGCTCCGATTGCTATCAGGTTCTATATACTATTCGGCAGCTCGGGGATCTTGTTCGGTATGGGGTACGGCATCGTTCAGCGATTTGCGGGTGCGAAATCTGCGCGGACGATACAATAGGGGGACTGGCCAGGAACACTATGTTCCATGGGCCGTCCCTTATTTATTATCAGCAGTCAGTCATACAGCGGATGATTAGTTACGCTTTGCGGCAGAAGGATATCCCCTAGCAGCCTGTTGAAATGCCAAGGTATAGCGCAACTCATACGACAGGTTCTATCCTACAGCTTTAATGGCATACCTCTCTACATGTAGTCTGGTTATACAAATATCAGTACAAGATATAGTGTGTTAGGAGGGGGTGGCTTCACATCATTTTGCTGAAGAATTGGTAAAATTCTATATCCAACAACCTCAAAATCTGGTACATTAACAATAAGTAAAGGAACACATATTTCCATAATTGCAGCTAATGCGCAGGAGTGATAGGCGGATGACAGTGATTCGTTATACGGTAAGGAAAGCAGACGGGCAGGACATTGACCAGGCGGCTGAATTGTTTAACGCTTACCGGATTTTTTATGGGCAGGAGCCCGACTTGGAGGGAGCCAAAGTCTTTTTAACGGAGCGTTTATCCCGTAATGAATCCGTATTTTACCTTGTATGGGATGAGACTTCCGGGCGTACAGCAGGCTTCACGCAGCTGTATCCGACTTTTTCCTCGGTTTCCATGAAGCCGGTCTGGACGCTGAATGACTTGTATGTACGTGAAGAGTACCGGGGCAGGGGTGCTGTTCAGCTCCTTATGGATGAGGCCAGGAGGCTTGCGTCATCCACTGGCGCAAAAGGGCTTCAGCTTTCAACCGCGATCGATAACAAGCGGGCCCAGGCGGTGTATGAACGCAGCGGCTATAAGCGGGATGAGGCCTTTTATACATACAGCCTGATGCTGTAGCGGTGATGACAAAATCGTTGAGCAAAACGTACAGGCGGGCGGTAAGGATGCGGCCGGATAGGAAGAGCCGGATTACAAGTATAACAGCACTTGGAATTCTTCTTGTCTACACCTGCCTTCTGGTCTATTGGATGTTCTTTGCCTTCGGGCGTTCCGCAGGAACAGGTATAGAGGGATACTCGTACAATTTAACGCCCTTCTCTACTATTCAACAATTTCTGAATATTCAGCAATATAATGTGAAAACATGGGCCACCAACCTCATTGGAAATATCGGTGTGTTCCTGCCCTATGGCATCCTGATGCCTGTCATCGTTAGACGGCTGAGCTTCCGGTGGTTCTTAACAGGCTTTATGCTATGGATAACACTGGTGGAATGGATACAGATGCTCAGCAGGAGAGGGAGCTTTGACATCGACGATGTCATACTCAACTCACTGGGGGCTTGTATAGGCTGGGCTGCATATGCCTCTATAAGACGTATGATTCGATAACAGCTGCTGCCTGGCCGCAATAATACGATAAGGTGGTGTCACATATGACAGGAAGAGGACAATTATTGGCCGATTTCCGGGAATGGATTGAATATGTGAAGGAGCTGGAGCAGCGGAACATGGAGGCCTGGAGCCGGCCTGTCGGCCCTGGGAAGTGGTCGGTCAAGGAGGTTGTGAGCCATATCATGCTGTGGGACAAAACATTTTGCGAAGAGGCGATTGAGCGTATATACCGGGATGAACCCCTGACGGTAAGGCATCTGGACTACGACCGATTTAATGCGGATGCGTCTCGTTATGGACTCCAGTCCAGTATCCAGCACTTGACTGACCAATCGATTCGCTATCGTGAGCGTATTATTGACCTTATTCAATCACTCTCTGAGGAAGCGTATTCCCGCACCTACCTGGACGGAGACAAGCAGATGTTTAAGGTTGAGCAGTATTTGCAGGACTTTATTGCACATGACCGCCATCATATGAATCAAATTCGAAATGTGCTGGCAGCTGACAGGAGTTTGTTTAACCGGGACAGTGAACCGGACGGCTTGGCAGTCATGTAACAGAGGGGATTGAGTATGAAGTTTTATATTGTGGATGTATTTGCGGAGAATCGCTATGAAGGGAATCAGCTTGCGGTCTTTACACCCGAGGAGCCGCTGACGGAGAGACTGATGCAGCAGATTGCGAGAGAGGTCAATTACTCGGAGACTACTTTCATCATGCCTGAAAAACGTGCTGACGGAGGGTATGAAGTCCGAATATTCAGTCCTGCTGCCGAGCTGCCCTTTGCCGGTCATCCCACACTCGGAACCGCTGCAGTCATTGAGAGACTTCTTGAGCCAGGGAGCAGCAGCCTTATCCTTCATTTGCAGGTCGGCCCCATTCGGGTCGAACGGATTCAGGAGCAGTGGTGGATGGAGCAGAATCAGCCAATGCTGGGTACAATACTATCCGACCGGAAGCAGGCGGCATCTGTCCTGCAGCTAAAGGAAGAAGACCTTGTCAGTGATCTGCCGGTCCAGCTTGTATCGACTGGTCTCCCTTCTGTTATCCTGCCGTTGGTATCGCTTGAAGCGGTCAGCCGTTGTCTTGTCGATCATCATCAGTTCAAGCTATTCTTGGAACAGCAGGTGCAGGCTAATATAGTAGCTTTTGCCAGAACCGGGCCGGGCTCTGAAGACACCTTTCGGGTCAGATGCTTCATTAATGAGCCGGGCTTCCTGGAAGACCCGGCTACCGGCAGTGCAAACGGCAATCTTGCGGGTTATCTAGTTGAACATCAATATTTTGGTAATTCAGAATTGATCAACTACTCCGTTCAGCAGGGTGTAGAGATGGGCAGACCTTCTCGTCTTGCTGTCCAGGCGGGTAAGTCGGAAGGTCGGTTCACGATCCGGGTCGGCGGAAAAGTGGTGCCAGTGGCATCGGGTGAATGGCTGCTCTAAGGCCCGCCGGCATGCAGGTAATCATCTCTGATCGGGAATCTGGCGTATTAATTCGCCGGCACTGGCAGCCTGTTCAAAAAGCTGGATGCCGCCAGCAGGGTCGGTACAGGGGCCGCCGTGATAACAGATAATAGAGTGAATTGGATAATGCGTAAGATGCAACAATGATTGCAGAGCTTTAGCCGGGTCAGAGCATAGTCCGGGTTCCGGCAGCTGCAGCAGCCCGTTCTGCACAGAGGCCGCGTCACCGGCTATCAGCGTGCCCGTAGCCTCATGAAAAATGCTGATATGGCCGGGTGTATGACCCGGTGTAGGTATAATGATGAGTCCGCCGCATAACGGCAAACGTTCCCCGCCTTGAAGCTGCACATCAACCGGTGCCTTCGGCGGGTTATTTAACGTTCTCCGAAAAGCCTCCCTCCATTCGGCAGGCACGCTCTCCGGCAGGGAGCGAACAGCGTGCTCTACCGCTTCAGGTGACAGCTTCAACAGTCTCTTCTCTCCTTGTATATAAGGCGCTTCCAGTTTATGAGCATATACAGTGAGTTTTTCGTGTCCTGAGGCCAGAAGATCCGGGAGGCCCCCAATATGATCCAGGTCCTGGTGGGTTATCAAGACATGCTTTATCCGGGATAAGGCCAAGCCGGCCTGCGCGGCTGCTTCCTTTAACAAAGAGAGTTGTCCTGGATAACCGGTGTCGATTAATACAGCATCATGTTCATCCCAGACTATGACGGGGTACACGGTTTCTGCCTTACCCATTATCGGGGCGGATAACGGAAGAGCTTTAATTCCACTCCTGTTGTTCATTTTATCCCTCCAATAAAATAGCTTTCTTAGCAAAAGTGATTTTACCAGAAGGAAAGGTTAGTTGTAAATAATAAAATAATTATTATACCATAAAAACAGTTATTTGTCAACTTAAATTTTGATCATTATAATCTAATGATTGTAACGTTTTCATATTATTGGAATGCCTGTGTTACGAGATCTTTGTATAATGTTGAACTTCAGCAAACATTTCCTCTATATGATCGCTATGAATCTATCATAAGGAGGAGAATAATGCTTAGAAAGTTCGCTGTGCTCTTATTGTCTATGGTCGTTTTGGCCGGTACATCGCTAGTCCCTGCTAACGCCGGTGTGGTGACTAACCCGAATCCCGGTGGGACGCCGGGCTCTTGGACACAAGGGGACAGGCCGCCCGTCGTCGACCCCGCAAAGCCTGCAATCTTATTCGTTCATGGCTTAAACAGCAGTGCAAAGGTCTGGTATGAAGGCAATGATATGTATCAGTATGCGTTTGACAATGGGTATGAGACGGCCTTTATTAATCTGCATGATATTACCGGCACCTCTCAGAATATGTGGGATAACGGCCGGCTGCTGGCGGACAAGATCAAGGAAATCAGCAATCATTTTGGCAAGAAGCTTGTCATCGTAGCACATAGTAAGGGCGGCGTTGACACCCAAACTGCTTTAGTCCACTATAACGCTCATGCGTATGTCACCAATGTGATTACACTCGGAACACCGCATCATGGCTCGCAGCTTGCGGATCTTGCCTACAGCAGCTGGGCCAGCTGGCTTGCGGCGTTGATTGGTTCTAAGAGCCCCGGCACGGAATCCATGCAAACCTCTTATATGAAATACTTCCGCTCACAGACAGACGGCCTTGCCAATGTCTCGAAGAATAAATATTATACGTTTGCTGGTGATAATTGGGGTTCGGGCAGTACCTCCCATGTGATCGGCGGTATGTATCTGTCCACGTTTGGCGCAAACGATGGTGTGGTGACGGTAAACAACGCCTATCTTCCGAAGGGGACGATGGTTTCCATCGGGCGTTGGAACCATTCCACGGTGCGGACAGGCTCCCATGTCTTTAACCTGATTAAGCCTTATCTGACAGCTCCTTCGGTGTCCACAGGAATTAGCAGGATGTCTGCTGAGGATATGGGACAGGTTGAGAATACGAGCGCCGATCGGAGCGCGGAGCCAGTAGAAGTGCAGGCGGCAGCAGTACATGCGGGTCAAACAGCACAATCAGAGGCAGACAACCGTTATTATATCCGCGGCGGCGAGCATAACGGTACAGCCTCTGAAAAACTGGTTGTAGAAAATGGCGTTGCTTCTGTCAATCTGAACTGGATTTCTAACTATCCGGTCGATCAGCTTCATGTTGTAACACCAGACGGGGAGGAGCTCCCTGTACAAGCGCAAGTGATAGCGGATGACGGCTTGCTGAATGGAGCCTATCACCACACGGTATCGCTACCGTCGCCTGAGGCAGGGGAATGGACTGTGAAGGCGGACAGCAGCCAGCCTGGCGCTTATTTGTTCATGGCTGCTTTTGAGAAGGCGAACGATCAGCATGCCAAGCTGAAAAAAGAACTGAATGGCAAACAGCTCAAGGTGGATACGAAGGGTCTGAAAGCCGATAAGACCAAACTGAAGGTGCAAGTTGAATATTACAATAACGGAACAAAGCAATCCGCCGCCTCCATTAAACAATCGTATGGCAAGAAGGGTAAGAAGGTGCAGCAAAGCCAGATCCAGGCTTCAGAAGCGATTGTACTCCCGGTGACAGAAGGAGAAGGCGTATATAACGTAACTGTGGATGTCGAAGGGGAAACCACGGAAGGATATCCGATCCGCCGGACGCTCATTAAATCTGTCTACGTGGATGCGAACGGCAACGCATACAGCTCTTGAGATTAAGAGTGCTCCACAACCCGGTCTGCTCGAATGCTGGAGCAGTCCGGGTTTTACTCTACATGGCCTACGTATTCTGCACACAGCAAACAGCTGCCCTTCCGGTTGCGGGAAGGACAGCTGTTTGCTGTATTTCTGCTTGGCTATTCTTATGGAGTCTGAGTGTCCTGCTTAGATTTGCTTCCGTTTGTGAAGTTTTGGAATTGACTCATCAGTTTCTGGCGGGCCTGCTTGTTTCGGAGCAGGTAAGCGGCTCCTGCACCCAGTGCGCTAAGCATCATATGTTTTGTTCTCATGGTTAATTCCTCCTGTCTATTCTTGTTTGTCGTTCTGATTATTGAATACCCCGTATTTGCTAAGCTAACGCTTTATCATACAAGCTCTAATGAAATCCTCATCTAAACAGGAAAATCCAATTCGGTTCGCGAATTGAATAGGGAACGTATAGGCTGCGGTATAGAAAGATGGGATGAAGCGTCGTAGTCTGATAGCAGTTTATGCCGAATACTGCGCTTGCCCGGGAAATACCCCCGGTAATATTTAACGTTCCTTCTCGCTACGGCTGTATACCATTTCGGCTGCGATTGTGATCAGTCCGGCAAGAATACTCGAGGTACCAACTACTAATGCTGCGACGCCTAGGCCCATCCCCTTAAATCCGCCGACCGCAAAGCTGTAGATTAGTACAGATATACTCAGAAGCAAGGTCAGAAGAAATGGGGCATAAACAGCAGGTCTCGTGTTCGGGACAAGGCGTTTAAACGTGTACGCGAGAATAAGCTGCAGGATCAAAGTGCCTGTGAAGAGGAGCGCCATTTCGGCCACTGGAAACACCCCCAGAAAATTAATCATGGACAGTTTACCATACACTATTTACCTAGTGATGATCCACATGGTAAATACGTAAGGAGAAAGAGACGCATCGAAGGAGATGATGGCATGAGCCAAGCTATCGCCGTTATGGCTGACATACATAGTAACTCACCAGCACTTGACGCGGTGCTTAACGATATAGAGTCCAGACATATTACGCAAATTGTTAATCTGGGCGACACCTTGTTTGGACCAATTGATCCACTCGGTACTGCCGATCGGCTCATGCAGCGGAACGGAATCATACATATTATGGGTAACTGTGATGAGCTTCTGCTCAAGGCTCATTCCGAGTCATTAACGTTTCAGTATGTGAAGCCGCTTATGAGCCCTTCCATGCTAAGATGGATCCAAACGTATGTGTCTACCTGGGAGTATGAGAACATCTTGTTTTGCCATGGTACCCCCGATTCTAATGATATATACCTGGTTGAGGAGGTCACGGATCAAGGTGCGGCGGTCAAGCACCCTTCCCGGCTGGCGCAAGAATTGGCAGGGGTCCAGCAGACACACATAATATGCGGGCACAGCCATATCGGGCGAACAATCTATTTGCCGGATGGGAAATTCGTCATTAACCCGGGTAGCGTCGGACTGCCAGCGTACTATGATCAATTACCTCTGCCGCATGCTATGGAATCTATGGCTCCGCACGCCAGGTATGCAATTCTGAAGAAGATGGAGGATGCCTCCTGGCGTGTGGAGCATGTATCACTTGTCTATGATTGGGAACGGGCTGCGCGGCTGGCCGAGAGGAATGGCCGCAATGACTATGCATATGCCTTGAGAACGGGTCTGGTTGAGCCGTGTTAAGCATAAGGAGTGCGGGTACTCGCCAAAGGCTCTGGTATTTGTTGGCTGTCATGCTGACGATGGCACTTGGGCTTTGTGTCAGAGCGCTGCCGTTCGGGCTGCCGGAGTTCCTGGCGGTTCATGCTGGCGACGCCATATGGGCCGCCATGATTTATGCGGGTATACGGGTCATTAAGCCTGATCTCCGCCCCATGCAGTCGGCAGGAATTGGCTTGTTCGTCTGTCTGATCGTGGAATTAAGCCAGCTGTATCAGGCTGACTGGATTAGTGCTATTCGCAGTACCACGCTAGGAGCGCTGGTTCTGGGGCGGGGATTTCTCTATACTGATCTGCTGCGGTACACGGTGGGGACGGTTATCGCGACAGCTGCTGATTTGACTGTTAAAAGAGTCGGCCGGGTCTAATATCGGGACCTGAATCTTCACTATGAGGCCCGTACCTCACCAGGCAGGCTCCGTGCTATAATAGGCTGGCAGTACATTCAGACTACTTCTATTAGGAGCATTGGAGTGAATCATCATGCTTAAGAACAACGATTTTATAATTGAAGATGCAAAGCTTGAGGATCTGGAAAGCATCGTAGCTATCTACAATGAAACGATACCCTCACGGCAGGTAACAGCTGATCTGGAGCCGATAACGGTGGAAGACCGGTTGAAGTGGTTTGATGAGCACTCACCTGAGCATCGGCCATTATGGGTAATGAGATCGGGCGGCAGCATTGTTGCCTGGTTGAGCTTTCAATCCTTCTATGGTCGTCCTGCTTACAATGGTACAGCTGAAATCAGCATCTACATAACCGCCGCTTACCGCTCCAGAGGAGTCGGCGCGATTTTGCTGCAGCACGCTATCGAAGCATGTCCGCGGCTTAAGCTTAACAACCTGGTCGGCTTTGTATTCGGCCATAATGAGCCGAGTTTAAGACTGCTTCGTAAGTTCGGCTTTGAGCAGTGGGGGCTCCTGCCGAGAGTTGCAGTTCTTGATGGCGTAGAACGGGACCTGGTTATTATCGGCCGGCGTGTGGAATAGATGCCTGTGCGCGTAGTCAGTTGAACTGTTTCGGGTTAAGAGAGAATAGGTCTTAGAGCGGCATGAAGCGATTGAGGTACATATCGAATGGGAGGAAGATCCGATGGACAACGGAAACAAGGAGATCCGTGTTGGATTGATTGGTTACGGTTTGGCGGGCGCTACCTTTCATGCGCCGGTGCTGACGACGGTCGATGGATTGAAGCTGGTCAAAGTAGTCGAACGAAGCGGCCGTGGAGCCTCGAAGGAGCGTTACCCGTGGGTTCAGGTTGTCCGGCAGCCAAGCGAGCTGTATTGCGACCCGGAGATTGATCTGGTTGTTATTACAACGCCGAGCACGAATCATTACGAGTTCGCCAAAGAAGCGCTTAAGGCCGGTAAGCACGTAGTTGTGGAGAAGCCATTCACAACGACAGCGGAGGAAGCGGCAGAGCTCATCACGCTTGCCCGCGAGAAGCAGCTGATGCTCAGTGTCTTCCACAATCGCAGGTGGGATGGAGACTTCCTTACTGTTCAGCAGATTGTCAGACAGCAGTTGCTTGGCCGGATTACAGCATGTGAATTCCGTTGGGACCGCTATCGTCCTGTAGTCAACAAAGCGAAATGGCGGGAGACGGATGCAGCTGGCAGCGGTATATTTTATGATCTCGGTGTACACTTCCTGGATCAGGCGCTCAAGCTGTTCGGCCATCCAGAGACGGTTCGGGGAGATATCCGTGTCCAGCGTGATGGCGGAGTTGCAGATGACTTCTTTGATGTTTCGCTTGGTTATCCGGATGGCTTGAATGTCCGTTTAACATCCTCTGTGCTTGTACGGGAGCCGGGACCGCGTTACGCCTTGCATGGTACAGAAGGGTCCTTCATCAAGTATGGCATTGATCCGCAAGAAGATGCACTGCGCGCGGGACTTTCGCCAAGATCGGCCGGATGGGGAATGGGGCCCGAAGCCAACTGGGGAATGCTGAATACGACTGTGGGCGGCCTTCATGTGGTCGGCCGCGTAGAAACAGCTGCAGGCAGCTACGCTTCCTATTACCGGAATATTTATGAACACTTGGCTTATGGAGAAGAGTTGGAAGTGAAGCCGGAGGAGGCAGCCGCAACGATCCAGTTAATTGAGCAAGCCTTCCAGAGCAGCAGGGAAGGGCGAACAATAAACCTGATGGGTTGAAGTGTGCCCTGCAGCATACGGTACAAGGGCATGCTTCCTATAGATGGTTAGATCATGGATCCCCCTGGTTAAGAAGATGGTATCGCAAAGGAAGATACTGCATACCGGGGGGATCGTTATGTTATCCAGAATAGCGCGTGTGCGCGAACAGGAAAGGCTTTACCATGAGCACTGCTTTGAGGAAAACCGCTTATACCAGAAGGGGACCTGGATGGAGGAGCCCACGGAGATTGTGCTGCTGTATGCAGGAGAGCTGATTAAGGCTGCGGAAGCATCCGGTACCGGGCCGTTGAACGTCTTGGACCTCGGCAGCGGGGTAGGGCGCAACAGTATACCGCTTGCAGCCATGCTCAAGGAATCAACAGGCGGTCAGGTAATATGTGTAGACCTGCTTAAGATGGCGGTTGATCAACTTTTCGAGTATAGTGAAGCCTATCAAGTGGCGGAATATATTAAGGCGGAGCAGGCTGATATCAGTGATTATCAGATTCCGGCCGGCCATTACAATTATATTGTAGCTGCTTCAAGCTTGGAGCATGTCCGTTCTGAAGAGCTTCTTGACCGTGTTCTGTTAAGGATGAGGGAGGGCACCGCACCGGGCGGCATCAATTGTATTGTAATGCATACGTCAATTTCAGAATATGATGCGCAAACCGGCGCGAAACGAGAGACCTTCTTCGAAGTGACGATGGACCAGGGTACAGCATTGTCCAAGCTCAAGAAGTGTTATGCGGGGTGGAATGAGCATCACGTACAGGCAGAGCCGCAGGAGCTTGAAATTAACAGGGGTAACACACCGGTCATCCTGAAAGCAACGAGCATTACTTATGTGGTGCAGAAGCCGTGAAACAAAATCAGGTGACAAACTGTGCAAAATGTGTCACAATAAAAGCAGGACGATAAGGTATAGGGATACCAGGGCACTGCCGATCCAAGGATGCCCTGGTTTTTTCTGTTACGGGTTATTGGTATGCTGCTTATTAGGCAGCTTTGCGGAAGGTGTGCCTTTGCCTTGCGTCTGCCGGTTCTTTTGATCCTTCGCTTGTGTATCTTTCACTTTATTAACAAAATCCCGGGTATTCTCCATGTGAGTCATGCCTCCCCTTGTAATTTACAATCGTTCATAGGTTGTCCTTGGTCCTGCAGCGTATACATAACTTAATAGTTAAACGCTTACCAATATGACCAATCAACGCTATAATTAAACTAGAACAGCTTTCAAGACGGGAGTGAGCGTCTCTTGAATTTTATTCATCATAACGGCTATCATATCAAGCTGATGATGGCGGCCGTCGAGCACAAGCCGGTCATGCGCAATCTGATGCAGTTTTATTTGTACGACACAAGCGAGTATAACGGGAAGGACCCGGATAAGCATGGCGTCTTTGACTATCCATATTTTGACCATTATTGGACAACTCAAGGACGTGAGGAGGAGGGGCGGCTTCCGATTCTGATTCAGATTAATGATTCATTAGTCGGCTTTGCATTCCTCAATAACTTCAGCCTGACGATTCCCCGGACACCGACAACCCGCAACCTGGCGGATATATTTATTCTTCGCAAATGGCGGCGAAAGTCGATCGGGAAGGTCATTGTGAAGGAAATATTCGATTCTTATCCCGGCCAATGGGAAGTTAAACAAGAGAGAGAGAACACGAACGCGCAGCAGTTCTGGCGTAATGTTATTCATGAATATACGAATGGCGGCTACCGGGAGGTTGTGCTTCAGGACGAGCGGTGGGACGGCCCTGTCCAGTCGTTCGATAATAACGGCAGACTGTAACAGCAGACGGTGTCCGCCTTCCTTTCCTTTCATTACTTAACTCTTAGACGGCGATTCCCTACAGGGGATATCGGCGTCTTTTTGCCTGTTTACCAGAAAAGTCCTGTGGTCGAAACGGGCAGATTGGGGTAAGTAAGGATACAGAACGAACCCAATAATACGGAAGGGTGAGGTGATCGGAATGCCTTTAATGTCGGTTAACGCCTGGAGCTTTGAGAAAAAGCTTGGCCCAATGCGAATGATGGAATGGGATGAGAACTGGAATGAGCACCGTCTTGTTGTGGAGCCAAATCAGCAGGAAATGACCATTCCCCAACTGCTGAATATGCTGGGTAACAACGGTTTTTATGGGGTAGAAATTCCCTATGGCAACATTCAACTGACATCTGAGGAGAATGTTAATCAGCTGTGGGAGAAATCCCGGTATACCGGTGTGCAGCTTACGTCACTGCTGCTTGATTACGGCGATTTGTCCTCGGAGGACGAGGAAAGAAGGCAGCGGGATATCGAATGGTATAAACGCTGGATAGATATCGCGGGTAAGGCTGGATTTATCAGCGTGCGTATACCGGGCGGGGAGGCTGAGCCGGAGGATGAAGAGGCGCTCCAGCGTTCGGTGGAAGGTATGCTGGAGCTGGCTGATTACGCGGACAGTCGGCGGGTGAGAGTATTGACGGAAAATTTAGGCAGGCTTCTCTCGACCTCTGATAACTGCCGCAAGCTTCTCGACGCTTGTGAAGGTAATGTGGGATTGACAGTAGACTTTGGCAACTTCAAGACAGACAAGTACAGACAGCTTGCTGTGCTGCTGCCTTTTGCTTATACAGTTCACGCCAAAGCCGAACTGGACAGCAGAGGGGAGATTGACTGGGATGATTTTCGGGCTTGTCTTGATTTATGTGCAGAGGCGGGCTTTAGAGGCGCTATGTCCTTTACTTATCTGGGAGAAGGCGATGAGTGGAGCTCGATTCTGCAGCTGAAGGAAGAAGCGGAAACGGTCTTCGTAAACCGAGTATAAGAAGGTGTATATAGTATGGGCGTTCGTTTGACGAAGAAGGATGCATTTGTGGATACCGCGCTCCTGCAGTTTATTTTCCCCTTTTCAATTAAAGACGGTTTGAGGGATGAACTGAGGGCGGGACTGCTGGAGCGCGGTTATCAGCCCTTTACTCTGGGAGACCGTTCATTGGAGGATGCCTACTATGGCGCAGACTACCGCGTATCCCATCAGCAGCTGGAACGGTATTATCTTCCTTTTACCGGCAGTATATTATTTCCGGATTATCACAGCAATAGTGTCTTTCAACGCTTGTCCCGGGCTATTGAAGAGGATTACCAGCTGTCACTGGGCGAGAGGAGCATTCCGTTCTGTGTTCAATCGGTTGATGTCGTCATCTGTCCATTCGACCTCGGGTTTGTTACGACGCGCGTTTCTATCGAAGAGAAATTACCTTACAGCCTGGTTTTGGAGTTTGCAGACCGTTTCAGGGACTTGGAAGATATTAATTCGCGGGATAAGCATACCTCAGTCAGGCAAGGGGAGCATCGTTACGGACAAATGGAAGAATTTATATTCAAGAAGGTTGCGCCGGGAGTAATGCCTTATCTGGAGACCACGGATTTGGATGAAGCATATTATGAAACACTCCCTTATTTTGTTGACGAGCGCATGTTTGTGGTTATGTTTTGCAGGTTTGCTGAAGGATATGCTATTGATACGGTGGATATATACAGAGCCCTTCACTTGGATGGCATGGATGAGAGCGGTGAATCTGTCATCGGGTCCTCCAACCCAGACTTTATCAAACGCTACTGTGATCAGCATGTTTATGACAGATGGAGTCCGGGAACGGTGTACGGAGCTAATGAGCATACCTTCTGCTGTATGACAACCACTGAGGGGAAGCGGAAGCGCGAGCTTGCAGGGGGGATGTACGGGGAGCTTTATTACGGGCTGCTGCTCAGCCTCTTTCACAAAATCGTGCTGTTAAAGCTGTCAAACAACTACTCTACGATCCGTCTCGAAATTGATAAACAGATGGTGGAGAAATTAATTCGCGCGATAACGACGCTGTCGGCCAAGTACTATTTTCTGGAGGTCGCATCCCAGCTTAAGGGCAAGGAACTGTTCAAAATGATCCGGGCTAACTTTGGCATCCATGAGCTATATATTGAAGTGAAGGAAACGCTTGGAGAACTGTATGATTATCAGGACCGTACCAATGCGAAGACCCAGAATTACCTTCTAATGCTGCTTACTCTCTATACGGTTATTGGCGGTATTTATGGTATGAATCAGGTCATCGAAGATCTCGATGGTTCAATCAACTGGGCGGCAATGATGAAATATTCGCTCTTCGAGTATATTGCATTATTCGTAACAATGTCGGGGCTAGTAATTGGAATTGTGCTTGCTGTAGTCGTAACCAAACAATGGCTGTCCGACTACTTACGCAGGAGAAATTCACGAACCTAGGAAATCTTCCTCATCACACCCCGGTAGAGAGCTAAAGGGTTATGTTACTATAGTTCGTAGATGAAATTATTTACTTAGTACAAAGGTCTCCTTTACATTTTTTTTCAAACATTTTACAATTAAAGAAACTGATACGTATTGTATCTGTTTGAAAAATGACAGAGACAAAGAAGGTAGATTTTATGTCTTCTATTTTGAAGGAGTGGCTCGAACAGAAGAAGATCGAGGCGGTAAGAAAATACGAGGACTATGGCCCCCAGATCACGGATTATCATTTTGTATGGGATGACTGCACGGAAAGGTGGATATTTTACGTCGAGATTCTGCTGGAAAAACCATTTGTGCTTCCGTGGGTTGATGAGGAGAAGACCTATGTGATGAACGCCGCGTTCCCGGTTGATCCGGAGATGAATGATTTTGTACAGGTGTATTAGGACAGGTTATGCGATCAGAAGCATCCGCGACCCGGATGCGCCTCTGATCGTAGTCAGAAGATGAGGCATTACGGTGAAGGGTGGCATACGGGAATGCTGAGGTTCTCAGATATGGCACCTAAATTCATGGTTGACACTGAGAATGAATATCATTATTATATAGTCAACAGCTTGATTAGATGTTCTGCTTAAGGGGTGTCTGGATTGAAGACGATAAAGTACTGCTGCCGTAACGAACGACACGGGTCTAAGACAGTATATAAGACGCTTAAGAATGAGTTCCCGGATTTGAAGCAGAAGAAGAAGAGCTGCCTTGGATCCTGCAAGATGTGTCATAAGCAGTGCTTCGTCAAAATCGGCAAGCAGAATATGCTGTGTGCGCATACACCTGACGAGCTGTACGCAGAATTGAAGAAGCTGATTCAAGAAGGCAAGAAGCCGAAGAAAAGCAAGAGCAAATCGAAAGAGCGGGAGCTGCTGCCGGTATAGCTGGATCTAGCTGGTCCTGATCAGCTGCGGGCATTGTATTTCTGGTCCAGGTTCTGGTAAGCTAATTCTAGAATCATGGCGTGTGATTCATTCACGAACAGAAAGGTGTGCTGCAGAATGATTAATGATACTTTAAGCGAAGCGCTCAACGACCAGATGAACTTTGAATTTTACTCTGCGCAAGTGTACCTGGCCATGGCGGGATACTGCTCCGGTGAAAGCCTCGACGGGTTTGCCAACTTCTTTATTGTGCAGGCTGAAGAGGAACGATTTCATGCGATGAAGATTTATAAGTATCTTAATGACCGCGGTATTCGCGTCCAGATTACGGGAATGGATGATATACGCAATGATTACGGGTCGATACTTGAAGCCTTCGAGCATGCCTATGACCATGAGAAAATAGTGACCAAGCGCATATACCATCTGTCGGACCTCGCGATGAATGATCGTGAGCATGCGACGATCCAATTCCTGAAATGGTTTATTGATGAGCAGGTAGAGGAAGAATCGATGTTCGATAGTATTATTAATAAGCTAAAACGAATCGATAAAGACAGCAATGCTTTCTTTATGATGGACAATGATTTTGCACAACGCGTGTTCACGCCTCCCGCTGACTAATTCAGCTTCGGCCGTTAACATACCCTCAGCACAAGCCCTTCTGCCTGCAGGCAGAAGGGCTTGTGTGTTATAAAGACAGGAGATTCTTGCACTGGTGTGGTAAACGGTGGACATGTTCTGAAAAAGGGGCATAAAGCAGAAACTGACAGCATAGGATAAAAAATCACATTTCCGCGAGAAGCAGCAGGAGGCAGTTGGATGGGAATCTTATATGATATTGTGAATCAGAAGAAGGTAAGGCAGGGGCTGGAAAACAGTAAAGTCAGCAAGCCGGTAATCCGGACAGGCAGCACGTCTGCCCTCAAAGGGGAAGGCGGCACATCCGTCCGGCAGAAGGAAGTATTTGATGTTCTTGTAAAATGACAACTTAGGCTGCGGCATGCAGCCTGCGGTTAGCTTGAATGGTGAAGACAGAAGGGGCTGTTCCGGCAAGTCTACAGGACTTGCCGGAATGGCCCCTTTAGGTTGGACAGCCTCTTGTAGAGCAGTTTATCGCTGCTGAAGCTTCTCCAGCCAATCGGAGTCCACGGTGACAGGCTTGTCTGGGATTTTGGATACACGAAACGACCTGATTAGCTCTCGGGCATGAATCGGCTCAACCCGGTCGTGCAGCCCGCTAATGCTGGCTAATGCCCCTATGATATGTTCGGGAAGCACTCCCGCCTCTCTGAGCGCTCTCAGAGAGAGGGCTCCGCTGCGCTTGGCAAGCCGGCTGCCATCCGGTTCAACCAGCAGCGGAACATGCGTGAAGCTGGGCGGCTGATATCCGAGGGCCTCATACAGCAGAAGCTGTCTGGGCGTGGAATCGAGCAGGTCAGAGCCTCTGAGGACATCGGTGATCTGCATGGCAGCATCATCCATAACAACGGCCAGCTGGTAGCTGAATATTCCGTCCGCCCTTTTGATAATGAAATCTCCTCCTGAGCCGGCGCTGAAGGACTGCAGGCCAGCAGCCTGATCCTTATAGCTTATAGGACGATCAGGAATAGTGAAACGAAGAGACGGCGACTTTCTAGCTGCCTTGGCTGCTCGTTCATCATCTGTCAGCCCGCGGCAAATCCCCGGGTAGACTGGCCCTTCAGAAGACAGTCCGTGAGGAGCTCTAGCTATGGCATTAAGCTCTGCTCGGCTGCAATAACAGGGATAAAGGAGTCCCTGAGCCTGGAGCTTGGCTGCTGCTTGCTCATACAGTTCAAGGCGTTGGGATTGTGTGTAAGGCCCATAGGGACCGCCAATATCCGGTCCCTCGTCCCAATCCAGGCCGAGCCAGCGAAGGTCCTCCAGTATTTGCCTGGCGAGCGCCGGCTTAGAACGCGGCCTGTCAATATCCTCCATACGTATAATAAACTGTCCGTCGGCACTTCGTATCTGCAGCCAAGCGAGAAGTGCAGTCCGGGCATTGCCAATATGCATTTCACCAGATGGTGTCGGAGCAAATCGCCCGCGCGGCATTGAGTATCACCCCTGTAGAAAAAGAGCAGGGAAGCATCCCTGCTCATTACGGTTCGAGTTATGTAAGTGGCGGAGCTGACGGGATTCGAACCCGCGGTCTCCTGCGTGACAGGCAGGCATGTTAGGCCTCTACACCACAGCTCCTTGCACTTGGCAATGATAACATGACGGATAAGCAAGCGCAACGGTTTTATCGTAGATTAATATAGGCCATAAGGTTAAATCACCGGGAAACCGATTATAAATAAAGTAGAGAACCTGATTCAGGATATGGTAAAGATGGAGAGGAGGTCATGTATGGATAAGCTGTTCCGTATGAATTGGCAGCTTCGTGACGGCTGGTTCGTCTGGTGTGAGAACGTTCCACAGATTGAGCTGGCAGCTGTGCGGGAGGGCGGTCACGGATCCATTCTTCAGACATTGTTTCATATTATCGATATGGAACAAAGCTGGATGCGAAGCTTTGCCGGGCGGGCTGAGCATCATTTTCAGTATGAAGATTATTCGGATCTGGATGCCATCATGGCATTGTCGGATCGCTGCAGGCCATTTATCGAGGATGTAGTAACAGCATGGAGCCCCGAGAAGGATCTGGAGACGTTCTCCCTGTTTGGAGCAGACGGCAGACAGATCGAGACGACATGCGGCTATGCCATTCGTTATGTAGCCTCGCATGAAACGTATCATCTAGGACAGCTTTCCATCTGGGCAAGACAGCTGGGCTACGACCCGGTGGATATGTCACAGCTGCTGACTGACCCGCAAAGGCTGGGCAGATCCAGAGTGCAAACCCGATCGAGACAACGATAACAGTCTCCCAGCCGTTATATAGATTCAGTAGAGCTGAAAATGGGGTATACTGTTAATAACCATGCAATTCATCAGGAGGAAACATGATAAAATCCCATACGGCCGGAAGCTCCAGCGGAGAAGCCGAGGCGGCTGTTCACGGTTTGGACACGGACAAGCTTAATGAGATGAATGATACAGCCAGGCAGTACGGCATGCGTTCGGTGCTGATTATGAAGGATGGACGCAAGGTATGGGAGTGGCATGAGCAGGGAGCGGATCGTATCGGGTCTGTCTATTCCTGTACGAAGAGCGTTTTATCGGCCTTAATTGGCATTGCGCTGGATGAAGGCCGTATCCGCAGTGTCGATGACAGGGCCGTTGAATATTTGAATCTGCCGAACAGCTTTGACGGACATCCGGTTACAATTAAACAGCTGCTGACGATGACTCCCGGTTATGACTGGCCTGATTTTGATAAACCGTATAAAGAGATGAAGAAGGCAGACGATTGGGTTCAATATGTTCTGAACCGGCCTTTGGTTCATAATCCTGGTGAAGTATTTACTTATAACTCAGGAGGCTCTCATTTATTATCTGTTGTCTTAACCAGAGCGACCGGGAGGAGTACGCTTGCGTACGCGAGAGAGAAGCTGTTTGGCCCACTAGGCATCAGGCGCCTTAGATGGGGAGGGCAGCACGGCATTCAGGAAGGTGGTGCAGGCTTGTACCTGACAGCTGAGGATCTGGCCAAGCTGGGAATTCTGTATGTTAATCAAGGCGTCTGGGAAGGTAGTCGTCTGCTGTCCGCTGGCTGGATTAATGAGTCAACAAGACCTCATTCCAAGGGATTGGTCAACTATCGGCCCTCCATCTACGGTAACTATGGCTATCATTGGTGGGTGTCCGCTGAGCAGCCGGAAGAAGTGCCGGCCTATTATTTTGCTTTTGGGTATGGCGGGCAGTACATGGCGGTTGTGCCTGAATATAATACCGTTGTGGTGCTGCGTAAAAATCTTGCGGGACGCAATAAGGCGATCCTCTCCAGGCGGATTCTGCACGAATATATTTTTTCTTCGTTAACGGGCAAAACCTGCAACATTATTGAAGGGTGAATCGTCATATAAGTATAGAAGAAAACACATCCGTACAGACGCAGCAAATGAAGTGGGCTCGCAGGCGGTAGTCTTCTGAGGCAAAGATAAGACAGAAGGGCAAAGGGTGATTGGACATGAAAAAGATGGTTCTGCTGCTCGGCGTTATGGTTCTTAGTTTCCTGCAATTCAGTGCTGTAGACGCTAATCAGGGTGATAACGTTCCGGACGAGCATACGCAAACCTACTATATTCATAAGGTCAATCGTGAAGCTGGCGGACGCATGCTGATAACTGCGGAGCGGATTGAATGGTATGAGGGCGAGGAAGCAGATGCGAAGTTCCGGGAGATCGAACAGGATCCCGAGATGACCGAAGCCGTAAACGGTTATTATATTGTGGAAACTGGTGAAGGCAGCGTTACATTTGAGGTAGCGGATAACGCAGCATTCCTTATGCAGATCTATAACCGTACTGGCAAAATCGAAGAAGCGGATATCGTCTGGAATGAAGCCGTTACGGGTGAGAAATTTGCCAGCATTCTGGAATCAGATGAGGCTTGGAGTTTGAAGGATTACCCGTACCATATCACGTTCCGAAATGGTAAAGCAGTGAGAATTGTCCAGCAGTATCTGCCTTAGAACAGCATACTCAACAGATAAGGCTGTCTCAATTACCGGAGGGTTCCCGGTCTGAGACAGCCTTGTTTAATGCTGAAATACTTATTTGTTATCTGCAAGAATGTTACACTGCATGGATTTTCTTCGAGCCGGCAAGCTTGCGGAGCTCAGCCTTAATACGTTCCTTAAGCTCGGCGTCTGCACTAAACTGGACGCCGTATAAATACCGATCCTGTTCTTGCAGCTGCCAACGAACATCACCGGATACGAGCAATGGCCCTTCCTCAGAAAACGGAAAATCAATCATCAGCTTCACGTGATTAATCTCGACGCGCAGATCCAGCTGAGCTGCCAGCTTGCAGCCGCTCTTATGAATATCGATTAAATCCGCTCGTGCATGTCTGGATTCAATAACTTTACCGTTGATTTCACTAATTTGGAACAGGCAGCTCTCTGGTGTAGTGAACTGGTAGCGAAAAGGCTCTTGTCTGCGACTAGCTGTCATGCCTACCTCCAATAGTAATATATAACTAATAGTATACTAGGTAATGGTCACCTTGACAATTTAAGATTTAGCAGGCTCTAGTGAGGATGATCGAATGCCGCTGTGGCAAGATTGTTCTGAAGGTTAAACGGATTTTATCTGAATTTCAGCTTTTATTAAGGAAAAATGCTCTAATTCATGGTAAAGTGTAAAATAGATTGGGCATAGATGAAAGGGGTAACGATAACACAATGACGGACAAGCTGCAAGGAAGTACAGAAGAATTGGCAAATATACAGGCTTCCGGGGGGGAAGTTAAGGGTAAGGGGAACAAGAAAGGGCCCAGCGGTGGTATGATTTTATCCTATGTACTGGCTGTCATGCTGGTAGGAGCCATCGTCCAGCCGCCATTTGCCAGCAGTGCAGAGGAAAAGTCAGCAGTAGTCGCAACGGTTAACGGTGTGGCTATAAGCAAGCAGGATCTGTATGACAAGCTGGTGGAGCAGGAGACTACAAGGGCTCTGCTTGACAATATGATCAGTGAGGAGCTTATTCGTCAGGATCTGGAAGGAGCGGGTGTTACGGCTTCTGAAGATGAGATTAATGCCGAGCTAGATAAGATTAAGCAGAACTTTCCGACGGAAGAAGATTTTCAACTGGCACTCGAACAGAACAATCTGACACTGGAAGCTCTTAAGAAGCAGATTGAAACCCAGGTGAAGATCGATAATATGCTGTCTGCAAAGGTGCAGGTGACAGATGCTCAGGTTGAGGAACATTTTGAGGCAAATAAGTCTTCCTATGATCTGCCTGAACGTGTGAAGGCTTCCCATATCCTGGTTGAGACCAGGGAAGAAGCAGATGATCTGCTGGCTCAGCTGGAAGGCGGAGCTGACTTCGCATCTCTTGCAGTCGAGCATTCCTTGGATACGAACTCTGCCCGGCAGGGCGGCGATTTGGATTATTTCCCTAGAGGCATGATGGACCCGGGCTTTGAAGAAACGGCTTTTAATCTGCCGGTTGGCTCTATGGATATTGCCCAATCAAGCTACGGTTATCATATCATCCATGTAACCGATCATCAGCAGCCTAAGGAAGCGACACTGGAGGAAAACAAGGAACAGATTCGGGAGCAGCTAGAAACCGAGCAGCTTTCCGTTTTAACGAACGAGTGGTACTCTAATCTCCAAGCAAATGCCAAGATCGTGAATCATTTGAATTCAACTGAGGATGCAGCTGCAGCCGAGGGTGACACTGAAGCGGCTCACTGATTAATAGCGCGATAGCTAATAAAAAAGAGAATCCCCAGCGTGCAGGGGGTTCTCTTCTTTAATTAAGGGGGTGGAACGGATGAAGATTGTGATAACGGGCGATACGCATATGCCAAGAAGCGCCAAGCAGCTGCCCTCGCGCCTGATTGATGAGCTTCGGGTTGCGGAGCTGATCATACATACAGGGGATTGGTGCTCGCTTGAGGTTGTTGAGATGCTGGAGGCGTATGCCCCTGTCAAAGGTGTGAAGGGGAATAACGATGGTCACGATATTTTCATGCGGTATCCATCGAGGAGCACTGTAGAGGCAGATGGATTCCGGTTAGGCGTGGTTCATGGCGATGGGACTAAGGGTTCCACGGCTTCCCGGGCTTGCGCCGCCTTCGCGGAAGATAACGTGGATGCCATTATCTTCGGTCATTCTCATATTCCTCTTCATGACATTAAGAACGGGGTACACCTGTTTAATCCGGGCTCTCCGACAGATAAGCGAAAGCAGTCCCGATTTTCATTTGGCGTACTCGAAACAAGGGACTGTGCAGGATCAAGGATTCTTAACTTCAGGCATATTTATTATGATTCCAAGCTCTAAGGACGGGGAGCTGCAGAAAGCACATTCGTGGGCGTAAGAGGCGGATGTGTTCTTTTTGCGTATAATGATCCAGGTCAGTTAGCGCTCGATCACATTGTTTTCGGAAATAACTGAAAATTCTTGTATCAAAACGGATACAAGTTGATTATAATAAAATTGTAAAGAATGCGCTTACATTATGTGTCTCTTGTGGAGGTGCGCAGCTAATGAACGAAACGAAATATCGCAAACAGGCGTTGAATTCTTGGGAAGCGGAGAAAACGCAGACAGTCTTGGAAATAAAATCTGACTTGATTTTCTGGAACAGGAGGCTGCATAAAGCGGTTAGTCAAATTGCCGGGTGGCTGGAGGAATTACAGACGCGGATGAGAAGAAGAACTTCCTGAAGAAAGAACATAAAATAAACAGGCGGCTGGAATGTCGATTAGCATTCCAGCCGCCTGCTTTATTTAGTTTAGTGAGAGCCTGTCGAATGCAAACCGATCTTATCGATGAGATTCTGGCTCTCCTTGTTAAGCCCTTCGATTGTTACCGTCTTGCCGTTATCCTTATATTTGGCAATTACCTTGGCGATCGCAGTCACAGCTGAATGATCCCAAACATGAGAGTGAGTGAAATCCAGGACGATATACTCCGGATCGTCGCTGTAGTCAAACAGCTCGGCGAACTTCATCATCGTACCGAAGAAGAGCTGGCCGGTAATGGTGTATCTTGCGGCCCCATTGGCTTGAATGACCCGGGAACTGTGGATCTTGGCGCTTCTCCATGCGAAGATGAGGGCACTTAGAATGACACCGGCAATAACACCCTTGGATAAGTCATGTGTGGCTACTACTATGGCTACTGTAACGACCATAACGAGCGAATCGGCTACTGGTATTCTCCGCATGCTAGTAAGGGATTGCCAGTCAAAGGTTCCGATGGATACCATGAACATAACGCCAACGAGTGCAGCCATCGGAATTTGTTTAACTACATCCCCCAGTACCATGATCAAGAACAGAAGGAATACACCTGCTACAAGTGTTGAAAGGCGTGTTCGTCCTCCAGATTTAACATTAATAACGGATTGTCCAATCATTGCACAGCCAGCCATGCCGCCGAAGAAGCCGGTAATAAAGTTAGCGATGCCCTGGCCTTTAATTTCACGATTCTTGTCACTGCCGGTATCGGTCATCTCATCTACTATTGTGGCAGTAAGCAGAGACTCCAGTATACCGACGATCGCTAGTGAAAGCGCGTATGGAAAAATAATGACGAGCGTCTCCCATGTCCACAGAACAGCCGGGATATGGAAGACTGGCGGCAGATTGGACAAATCTCCCATGTTGCCGACCGTATTCACATTAAGTCCCATCGCGATCACGATAATGGATACCGCGATAATCGCTGCGAGCGCAGAAGGTATGGCCTTCGTAAACCGTGGAAGGATATAGATAATCGCAAGCGTGAGCGCGACCAGACCGTACATAACCCAGCCCTGGCCTTCAAAGTGGGTAAGCTGAGCCATGAAAATCAGAATGGCGAGCGCATTAACAAAACCGGTAATAACAGAATGGGGAATGAATGTTACGATTTTTCCAAGCTTTAACCAGCCTAATATAACCTGAATCACACCGGTCAGGATGGTGGCGGCAAACAGGTATTCCACACCGTGCTCCCTGACAAGTGTCACCATTAGCAGGGCCATGGCACCAGTGGCGGCCGAAATCATCCCTGGACGCCCGCCGGTAAATGCAATCACGACAGCGATACAGAAGGATGCATACAGTCCGACCATCGGATTGACACCAGCGATGATCGAGAATGCGATTGCTTCTGGAATAAGGGCAAGCGCGACGGTAATACCCGACAGAATATCCCCGCGGGTATTGGTAAACCAATGCTTATGAAGTTGTTGAAACACGAATAAGTTCCTCCTTGTTGTTCTTGCTAATGTAATATACCGCTGATAAGTGACTTTCCACTCTCAGGAAAGTCGGGGCCGATGTGTGCTAAACGGCATTATACAGGAAGTTGGCCGACAACTCTAGTGGTCAAAAAAGTCACTAATCCCAGTATAACAGATGGTTTTCTTAAAATATCTCCGGATATCTTCGTTATTTATTAAGTTTCACAGTCTATGATGAAAGATGCAGAGAGTCAAACGGCTGTGTTAAACTTATTTCATCATTAAAGGAGTATACAATATCACTTTAGAGGAGCAGCTGGTGCAGATGAGACGAAAGCAGTTCTTTCTGGTTGTTTTATTGTTTCTTGCTTTTGTAGGAATTAATTATTACATCGGGTGGAACGGCAGTGCTTTTCTGGAAGTGGCTGCTCACGGCTTTCCGATATGGATGTTTTGGATTATGTACTGGTTATTTGCAACAGCTTACCTGATTGGCCGCTCTGGCATTATAAAAGGACCGGCAGCCAGGCTGTTAAAGGTGATTGGGTCGTTCTATTTCGCCATACTGGAATTCGCTGTGCTGCTTCTCCCGCTAACTAATCTTGGATACCTTGCGGCAGCGCATTGGGGTTTAGACAAAGTTACATACATTAAAGCCGCCGGGTGGTCGATAGTCGGCATATTAATGCTGCTGCTCGCCCGGGGCTGGTGGAACGCAACCCGGCCTGTTGTCAGAAATTATGAGCTGTCCATACCAAAGAAGTCTGAAGGAGCGCAGCAGCTTACCATCGTTATGGCTTCAGACATCCATTTAGGCAATGTGGTCGGGAACCGGCATTTGTCCAAGCTGGTAAAGGCAGCCGAGCGGATCCATCCCGATCTTATTCTTCTGCCAGGCGATATTATCGACGATGTCATCGAGCCTTTTGTCCGCAACCGTATGGCAGATACAATGTGCAAGCTGCAGGCTGCAGCCCGATATGGTGCCTATGCTATTCTTGGCAACCATGAATATTACGGCGGCCATGCCGATGAATATGTGAAGCGTATGGGGGATATTGGAATTCGTGTGCTGCGTGATGAGACGGTGACCGTGGATGGATGGTTCCATATCGCAGGACGCAAGGATAAGACGGCGGAAAGCGCGGAGCCGGACGGGCGCAAGACTGTGGAACAGCTGCTGGCTGAGATCGACAAAACGAAACCTGTACTGCTTATGGATCACCAGCCATATGCCTTCAACAAGGCTGCAGCTGCGGGAGCGGACCTGCTGCTTTGCGGACACACGCACCGCGGACAGTTTGCGCCCAATCATCTGATTACCAAACGGCTCTTTGAGCTTGATTGGGGATATATGATGAAGGAGAACATGCATGTGATCGTATCATCAGGCTTTGGAACGTGGGGACCTCCGGTCCGCCTGGCAAGCCGGTCAGAAATTATCTCCATTACCTTGAAATTTTCCGGCTGATTGAATGAATCGTTCGAAATATTGTGACAAACCGTATGTCAAAACCGGTTGTGCAAGCGATCAAAAATGACTAATCTAGATAGAGGATTGCTGAATCATGGTTGGGGGGATCATATTGGACAAGCAAAAGGAACGCAATTGGGTTCTGACCATATTCGGATTTTCGATTATACTGGTCGGGATTATTACGGTACTGTTCTTCCTGCCGGGTTACGAAGGCGAGGTTGGATTTGACGTAACTATTCTTCCGCTGCTGAATGCGATTTATAATTGCTTCACGTTTACCTTTCTTATTATCGCTCTTGCAGCTATTAAACGACGCAATATAGCGGTGCATAGAACCTTTATACTTGCGGCCTTTACAACGACTGCTCTATTCCTGATCTGTTATGTTATCTATCATTTCCTGACAGAACCAACGAAGTTTGGCGGCAGTGAAGTGATGCGCTATGTGTATTTCTTCATTCTGGTTACCCATATCCTGCTGGCTATCATTAACGTGCCGCTTGCTCTTTTGTCCATCGTATGGGGCTATACAAACAATATTAGCAAGCACCGCAAGATTAGCCGCTGGACAATGCCCGTTTGGCTGTATGTCAGCTGTACCGGGGTTATTGTGTATCTGTTGATCTCTCCTTATTATTAAGTTCTGTAATGAGATAAGAAGCTGACAGCGTTCATTTTTGCAAAAGGGTTTACCTTTGCGAAAATGAGCGCTGTTATCTTTTATGGCAGACGTTACGCAGAAATTTGAAGCGGGGAATAAAATGACATACAATAGGATTGCAGAACCTATAGAAAAAGGAAGGATGATGCATGGTGGCAGAATGGAAGGAAATTACGACGCTTGATGAATGGGAGCAGTTGAAGCAACAATCTGCCGAGCGTCAGGTACTTCTGTTGAAGCACAGTACCCGCTGTCCGGTTAGCACCAGTGCACTGGAGGAGTATGAAAGCTATTTGGCGGGAAATCCGAACGCAAATACGGATTATTATTTAGTTAAGGTTATCGAATCTCGTCCTGTTTCAAATCAGGTAGCCGAGGATCTTGGTGTGACGCATGCCTCACCGCAAATCATTCTGTTCAAGGATGGAAAATCGGTCTGGAATACGTCCCACTGGTCAGTTACCAACAAGCATATTACCGCGGTACTCGACTAATCCGGCAGAGGCGCACAGCGTTTAAGCCTAACACTAATGAAAAAAAGCTGTTCCCTGTCGAGTGATCAATCAGGGAACAGCCTATGTGGTCATATATGTTAAGCAATATCAGCTTGTACAGACAGCCGATACGCTTGCAGGGAATGCTCCACAATCGTATCAAATAGCTGTCCAGCTGCAAGACCGAGAATCTCTCTTGCATACCGCCAGGCGTTTTCTTCGATGCGTAAGGCAATTAAGTTATGCTCCATCTCGCTGAAGGCAGAATCGAGCCGGTCCGAAAGCTCCGTGAGCTCATGGTCCTCCGCGTGACCAAGCTCATGAGCGAATATAATGGTGATGTATTCATCAAGCTGTTCAAGAGAGCCGAGAAGGCTGCTGCATTGTTCCTCAATTTCCTTCAGATACAAGGTAATCGAATGGTCGCTCATCTTGTATTTACCGCCCACATTGCGATTATCCGGAAAATAATTCTCGACGTTTAATCTTACGCTGCTTCCCGACAGCTTGATAAGCGCTGTAATACGGCTCATCGATACTTCGCTTAACATGTCATTCCCCGTTTCTAGATGTCTTTATAGTAGTTGACACTTACTCACGGCCAGAAAGTTGCTGATTGAACTGTTTAACTAACGGGATATTTGGGTAGACCCTACACAATATACCACTAAAGAGTTCCGTGTACAATAATATGGTAACAAAAAGAGCGTACTGTTTGGCAGCACGCTTGTCTTATCGCCAGCTTAGATCAGGCGATCATATAAATATCGAACTCACCGATGTCGTTGAGTACTAAAGGTACGGTTAAGGCCTCCATCTTGTGGAAAGCAGAGTCAGCCTGAACGATATCCGGCGGTGTTATATCGACAGCAATTCCTTCGTTGGACAGCATGGTGCTTGCGTTGCCGCTGATCATATTACCGAGCTCCGCAATCGCGCTCATGCACATGTCATCCAGCTCAGAAACCGGATAGCCCCCCATCATGGAAGATACGATCTTCATCGCTACATCCTGTGGAAAGCAAAACACCACATCTCCTTTGATCTGACCGATAATGCCAATCCTGAGCATCAGAAACTCGCTGCCTTGAATAGGTTTCAGCACGACTTGTCCGACGGAAGGTTTAACCTGAATCATCGTCTCAATGACGTGAACAGAAGACGCCAGGAATGGATTAATGTATTGTGCATTCATGTGCAAAGCCTCCAAGTGAGAAAATATAAAAGCCGCTGGCCATTTCCGGTGCGGCTTGTTGACGGTGCGCTCCCGCAATTCGGCAGCCCGGCGACCCTGGGAGCTGGTGCAATTCTTCTCCGTTAGGCCCGTAGCTTTGCGTCCCAGACTTTCGACTGGTTTGCGATTATCGTTGCTGATATATTCATTTGCAGCAAAAGTCCCATCAAAATAGTTCTTTATACCTCATCTTAACACAAGGATACGACAAATGTCATTGATAATTTTGTAAAATTATCCCGTACGCCTTGATACATAGGTAGTCGTGCGCCATTAACAATGTCGTGACAATCTCTTAGCTAAAATACCAAAAACAGCGTAGTCTTGTTGATCCCCCTTTTGAACGGCTCTACAATGAGGGCACTCCAATAAGGATGTAACGTGTAGGAGCATAGGAGCATTTGGCTTATTGTCTAAGGAGGAGTATGGAATGCAGAACAGAATGCCCCAGGTGCGGCAGGCGATGGTGGCTGCCCCTCATTATATAGCCAGCGCAGTAGGCGCCTCTATTCTCCATAAGGGAGGAAACGCATTTGATGCTTCCATCGCGGTCAGTGCAGCGCTTGGTGTTGTATATCCTCATATGACTGGACTGGGCGGCGATTCATTCTTCCTCATGTATGAAGCTTCCACGGGGGAGTATACCGGTTTTAATGGAAGCGGACGGTCCGGGAGGAAGGCAGTCCCGGATTGGTATACAGACAGAGGGATGAGCCGGATCCCCATGCGGGGAATCGAGAGTGTTGTTACCGTGCCCGGAATGGCGGATTCATGGTGGGAAATATGGTCCCGCTACGGAAAGCTGCCTTGGGAGGGGGTGCTCGAGCCTGCAATCCGGTACGCAGAGGACGGATTTCCGGTTTCTGAAAATTTGGCGGAATGGCTAAGGAAGGATGAGGGTCTTATTCTCTCAGACAGTAATATGAGAACAATCTATTCGAAGGAAGGACGAATTATTCAGGCATCCGAGCACCTGCTGCAGAAGGGGCTTGCCCAGTCGCTGCGGTATATCCAACGAGAGGGAGGGAGGGCGTTTTACGAAGGGGAGCTCATGGAGCGGATTATAAGTGCCTTGGGGCGGGATGGCGGTCTGTTGACGGAGGAGGATTTTCGGGGTCATCGGGGTGAATGGGTGAAGCCGATAAGCACTGTATACCGTGGCAGGACAGTCTATCAGATGCCGCCGAACTCTCAGGGCTTCAGTTTGCTCATGATGCTGAATATGCTTGAAAATACCGAGCTGGCACAGATCCCCCGCCGCTCAGCTGCCTTTTATCATGTGATGACTGAAGTGATAAAGAAGGCGTTCTATGACCGGGACGCTTACTTGACGGACCCCGATTTCCGCGAGATTCCGCTCGAGAGGCTGCTGTCCAGAGAATATGCTGAGCAGCTGTGGAAGAAGGTGCGCCTGCTGCCGCCGCAAGCAGACCCGTTCCTCTCTCAAGCGAGCGGCCAGGACACGGCCTATGCGGCTGTGGTGGATGATGAAGGAAACGCTGTTTCGTTCATCCAGAGCTTATATTTTGATTTCGGTTCGGCTTACATGGCAGGCGATACCGGTATTATCATGCAAAACAGAGGCTCTTATTTCTCACTCAAGCCAGCCTCTCCGAATATTTTGGAGCCGAACAAACGCTGTTTCCATACGCTCATGCCTGGGATGGTTGCGGAACAAGGGCGCCCATGCCTTCTTCTGGGAACGCAAGGGGGTGAAGGGCAGCCGCAGACCCAGCTGTCGGTGCTGACTGGCGTCATCGACTACGGATTGACGGCCCAAGAAGCGGTGTCGCTGCCGCGATGGGTTTACGGAAGGACCTGGGGAGAGGACAGCGACACGCTGAAGCTGGAAGGAAGATGCGGCAGAGAAACGGCCGCTGAGCTAAGCGGCATCGGGCATCAGGTTGAAGTGCTTCGCGAATGGGATGGGGCAATGGGGCAGGCACAGGCGATCAGCATCAGCCGGGACGGTGTTATCAGTGGAGCGGCGGATCCCAGGGGAGACGGATCAGTAATAGGCTGGTAGAGAGGGAGGAGTGAGCGGATTGAAGCTCTGGGATTTGTTTTTGGCCTTCGGCACGGCAACGATGCTTGGATACGGAGGAGGCCCTGCTATTATACCGCTGTACGAGCATCAGGTAGTGACGCGTTATGAGTGGATGGATACGGAAGAGTTTGGTAAAGCGCTTGCTTTCGGCAATGCTCTCCCGGGACCGATAGCGACCAAGCTTGCGGCTTATATAGGGTTTAAGGTGGCAGGCTATGCCGGTTCGGCTGTTGCATTGACAGCTGTCGTCCTGCCTACAGCTATCATAATGATCCTGCTAGCGGGTGTGATGCTGAAGCTCTCGAATAACCCTCTAATCAGGGGAATGATCCGGGGAATACAACCGGTTATCTTTGTGATGATGGCTATGCTGGCTTATGATTTTGTGAAATATGCGGTTCAGCCGATTGCAGGACCGGTGCCTTTCCTGCCGCTGGTTATCGCAGCGGGCTTCTTTGTACTGGTTCATTATTATCAGATTAATGCTGTATGGGGAATCGTCGCTGCCCTTATTGTAGGGGCTCTGTTCATGAGGGGAGGCTGACGCAGCTTTAATGAATGATCGCTTGTTAATTGTTATATTATCTAACATCGGCATTGATTTCTGAATATTTCGGATTTACAATGTTAGGTAATCTAACACACAAGCGATGCGGACAGTGAAGTCCGTCATTCACCGGAGGGAACGCCATGAATATGACAGTCGAGCAGGCCATGAATGTATATCCGTTATCAGAAGGAAAGCTGATCGCGGGAGAGGCGGGGAAGAACCGCATTGTTAAAGCGGTGAATGTGATGGATGCGCCGGATATTACAGATTGGGTCAAAGAGGGGGAGATGCTCTTTACCACGGCCTATCTTATTAAAGACCGCCCTTCCGATGCGGCACAGCTTCTATCCAAGCTGAATCAATGCGGATCCGCAGCACTTGGGATCAAGCTTGGCCGGTTCTGGGAGAGTGTTCCTTCTGAGCTGATTGCGATAGCTGATGACCTGGGCTTTCCCCTAATAGAACTCCCCTACCAATTCACATTCTCTGACCAGATGAACGGTTTATTCCGTGAAGAGATGAAGCGGAGCACAGGCGCGCTGCAGCTGCTGCTGGATAAGCAAGTCAGGCTGATGCGGTTTGCTTTACATTTTGACCATATCAGAGACTTGTTTGAAGCGGTCGAGGAGGTTGTGGGTGATAGGATGGCGGTGATTGGATCCCGCGGACAGATGCTGTACAACACATCGGGGATTGCCGATGAGGCGCTGCTCGATAAAAGGCCTTGGTCGCTGAGCCACCAATGGATGAAGCACGGCGGCTGGCAGGCATTCCGGGTTCCGCTGATGAGACAATCGCAGTGCACCGGCTTCGTGCTGTTCTTCAATTCCGGGCCGTTCCACACGACGATTGAAGAAAGTCTATATATGCAAGCGGCTGAGCTGATCGCCTTTCATATGAATGTAAATTATGAGGATTATTTCGAGATGTCCGTTCAACGGGACTTTGGATTGCTGGTAAAGCGCTGTATCAAGAATGGTCTTCCTGTTGAAACGCTGCAGGAGTATGCGGAGAGATGGGAGCTGGATATATTTGCTCAGCCTTACCGGTGCGTTCTCACGGACTGCGGCCATGTCGATAACCCTGTGGAGCGTGCAGGACGGCTGGAGGAGCTGAAGCTTGATTTGCTAGCTCATACACGTGTTCAACAGCTGAAGGGAATCCATATTGTACTGGATGAGGGGGTTCTGTCCCTGTTCCCGGACACCGGAACGGCTGGTGGTGAAAGAATCGGAGAAGCGCTGGAGGCGTGTTTTGCAGGAAAGAAGCCAGTGAGAGAAGCGGGGCTTCGCTCTGTGGTAAGCGGGCGCAGGAAGACGGCGGCCGGTCTGCTGGAGGCTTATGAGGAGTGTCTGGAATGCCGCAGATTGTCTGTGGACTGGGGTATAGAAGAGCGTATTGTTAAGTATGACACAATGGATCTTGGTTATGTGTTTGAGCGAGTGCCGTTGGAGCGGATGCAGATGTTTTGTGAAAGGTGGCTTGGCGGTCTTCTCGGGAAGGACCCGGATTATGCACAGGAGATGCTGCGTACGCTGGAAACCTATCTCGAATGTGATGGTCAGTTGAACGAGACGGCCAAGAAGCTGTACATTCACCGCAACACTGCAACATACCGGATTGAGAAGCTTGGGGAACTGCTGGATGTGGATTTCAAGAGAGTGAATGACTTGCTCAGGCTCAAGATCGCATTCATGTTCCGAAGAATACTTGCCAGGGAACGGCTTTCTGGCTGTACCCGGTAAAGGCGGGAAATATCGGGAGGTTCGCATATGGGGACGCTGCTTATAAGGGACGCAGTTATCGTTACAATGAACGAGCAGGATGAGATTATCCGCGGGGATGTGCTCATAGAAGGGAATAAAATTGCCAAGATCGGCAGTGACTTGGCTGCAACGGCAGACCGGATTATAGAAGCCGGGGGCAGGGTGCTGTTACCCGGATTTGTGCAAACGCATATTCATCTCTGTCAAACGTTGTTTCGCGGGCGCGCGGATGACCTGGAGCTGATTGACTGGCTTCGTGAACGCGTATGGCCGCTTGAGGCGGCACATAACGAAGAATCCGTTTATTATTCAGCGCTTCTCGGTATAGGCGAGCTTATTCGCAGCGGGACCACCACAATATTGGATATGGAGACTGTCCATCACACGGAGGCGGCATTCCAGGCAATTGCAGAGGGAGGGATCCGCGCTCTGTCGGGCAAGGTGATGATGGATCATGGATCGGAGGTGCCGCCAGCTCTTCAGGAGAACACGCAGCAATCCTTAAAGGAAAGTGTTGAGCTGCTTGAGAAGTGGCATGGTGCGGAAGGCGGTCGCATAGAGTATGCCTTTTGCCCGAGGTTTGTGGTGTCTTGTACGGAAGAGCTGCTGATGGGGGTTAGGGATTTATCCAGGCAGTACGGGGTGAAGGTTCATACGCACGCTTCGGAGAACAGGGGAGAGATTGCGATTGTTGAGGCCGAGAGGGGGATGCGGAATGTGGTCTATCTCGATCATATCGGCCTAGCAAGTCCTGACTTGATTCTGGCGCACAGCATATGGCTAAACGACGAGGAAAAGCGTATCATCCGTGAACGCGGGGTAAAGGTTACGCATTGTCCCGGCTCTAACCTGAAGCTTGCTTCGGGCATCGCGGAAATACCGGAGCTCATGAGCTTGGGCGTGCCGGTAGGTATTGGAGCTGACGGAGCGCCCTGCAACAATAATCTGGATATGTTCCAGGAAATGCGGCTGACCGCTTATATTCAGAAGGTGAAGCATGGACCTACTGTCATGAATGCGAGAACGGTGCTTCGCATGGCAACCATGGGAGGGGCCAGGGTACTGGGGATGGAAGACAGGATCGGCAGTGTGGAAGCTGGCAAGCTGGCGGATCTGCAGCTTCTGGACCTGGAGGATTATCATGTTTATCCCTCCTATGATGCAGATTGGTATTCGAGAATTGTATATGCGGCGACCCGCGGAGATGTCGATACCGTCATTATAGACGGACGAGTGGTTATGGAAGGCGGAAATATCCGGACAATTGAGCGTTCGAGTGTACTCAAGGGAGCTGATCGTAGTCTTAAGCAGCTGCTTGAGCGAATATGAGAAGGAGGCGGCCGCATGGATGAGCTTAACGTGCTTGAATGTGCAGCCGGCTTACAGCAACCGGCGGTGATGGCGACGATTGTTCGGGCAGTTGGACATTCCTATCGGAAGGAAGGGGCCAGCATGCTGCTTCTGCAAGGCGGCAGCCGTGCTGGCAGCATTAGTCCCGGTTGTCTGGAACAGGATCTCCAGGAGAGGGTGCAGACTATTCTGGCGGCTGGAAAACCTTGTCATGTCGTATATAATATGGACCCGGTTGAGGACGCGTTATGGGGAGAGGCTGTTGGCTGCGGCGGTGCTCTTACTGTTCTGCTTGAACCGGTTGCCGGTGAGTTGCACAGCCGGTTGCAGCGGGCGTTTGATGTTGTGAGCAAGGGTGTGCCAGTAAGGCTGATGCGGCGTAGTAGTGAGCAAGCGGGTGACATTTGTTACTCGCTTGCCATAGGGGGACCAGCTCTGCGGAACTCTCCTGCTGACTTGGGCAGGGGGGGAGGGGTGACGCAGGGCATGCCTCTTCTTGATACATTGTGGATGCCGAAGGAACGGTTGATCATCTTTGGTGGTGGTGAGGACACGGTACCGGTAAGTGAGGCGGCTGTGCGGATCGGCTTTCGTGTCATTACCGCTGACTGGAGAGAGGGTGTGCTGCAGGCGCGCCGGGCCAGGGGAGAAGAGGTGATTGCCGGTTCGGCCCGCGATATCGTCTTGGCGCTTGAAATACGTCCGACCGATTACATCCTGATTTGCAGTCATAATCTTGCAAGGGATAAGGAGATGCTGGCTGAGGTGCTTAAGCGGAATCCGCAGTACATCGGTCTGCTAGGCTCTGCCAAGAGAGTAGGTTTGCTGCTGGATGGCTTGATGGTACGCCACCAGGTTATCCACGCGCCGGTTGGCCTGTTAATAGGAGCAGAAGGAGCGGAGGAAATTGCGGTCAGTATTGCGGCGGAGCTGGTTTCCGTTCGTTCGGCTATGCGCAGCTCAATGCGGAAAGGGGTGGAGCGGAGTGAAGGCGGGAGGATTATATCTGGCGGCAGGCTCAGCACGAAGAATGGGTTTATCCAAGCTGCACGCTGATCTATCGGCCGGCCTGCCGCTAGGCTCTCTGGCGCTAAGGGAGTTGTCAGAGAGGTGGCAGGGTCCGGTGGCTGTGGTCGTCAAGCCTGAAGATGACAGGAAGTGGATTCCACAAATAAGGAAGGGGCAAGTTGTGGTCGTAGAGTGTGCGGATGCTGCTGGCGGGATCGGCCATTCTGTACGGGCGGGGATGAAAGGTCTGCTGGATTTGCAGGAGGCTCAAGGCCTCGAAGCCGTCCTGGTGATGCTGGCGGATCAGCCATTCATTCAGAGGGATACGCTTCAGCGTTACCTGGATGAGCTGGACGCCGATCCAGCCCGGGACTATGTTGCGGGCTGCTACCAGGGCCGGCTGATGCCTCCAGTGCTTTGGAGCAGGCGGTGTTTCCCGGAGCTTATGAAGCTTCGCGGAGACGAGGGTGCCAGAAAGTTGATGCATTCGGGCAGATGGAACGGAAGCAGAGTGGAACTGGACGAGGCGGAGGCCTTCGACGTGGATACTCCAGAGCAGCTTGAAGAAGCCCGTGCTTGGTGGGCGGCAGGTAGAGGGTGGGGTTGCAGGAATAATGGAAGATGAGTAGATTAAATTTTTTTGACTTTTTAACGTCACATATAAGTGATAAAACTTAACCTAATTTGGCGAAACAGTGCTTTAAACACAATGAAACAGTGCTTTTTTATATATCCGGACAATATAATGTCAGGAAAGTTGACTCATACATCCTTAGAACATATAGTAAATCAATATTAAATCCTGTCATACCGGCAGCCCGGTGTTGACCACATCTATGCCAGTCACTCGTTGACAGGCTCGAACAGGATTTATAAAGCCAGCAGGTAAATACGAGGTTCTGCGAGGCTTCCCATACTGGAGTGGAGCGCGGCGGTACAGCTACAAGCGATAAGAAGGGGAGGGGAGTTAACATGCAGGAATACCGTACATCATCCCCGGCTGTCTGGTATCCGAACGATATTGCAGAGGCCTGGCGGATGAAAGAGATGTTCGCCGCTGACGGCCAGTATATCGCTGGGGGCACACTGCTCCGCACTTGGTGGGAATCCGGTACGGCTGTACAGCCTCGCCATCTGATCAGCCTGAACCGCATCCCTGGCTTATCAGACATTACGCTTCATGAGCAGTATCTGATAATCGGCTCTCAAACATCGCTTTCAGAAATCCGGTATAACATTGCAGCAGCCCTGCATGCCCCGCTGCTCGTGGAAGCATGCAAGGTCATTGCGGCTCCGCCGGTCAGGAATCTTGCGACGATTGGCGGCAATATCAGCAGCAGGGTGGGGGATTCACTGCCTGCTCTTCTGGCGCATCATGCCGACTTGTTGTGGTTTAACGGCAGTCAGACAGAGGCCGTACCTCTCGAAATATGGCTCGCAGAAGCGGGAACGGACACAGATGCAGCTGCGCTGCTCACGCATATACGAATACCTCTTCTGGATGTACGTCTGGAGTCTGCAGAACCAGATTGCGTTTGTGAAGGGGAGTGTACGTGCCGAGGCGAAGCAGCTGCGTCCTTGGGAACTAGAATAAAGCGGTTGTCTGCTTATGATAAAGTCGGCCGACGAGAGATCTTTACACCTTCGGTCGTTACCACTTCTGTATCGGGTCAGGTCTCGGATGGCGGCAGGCTGGCAAATATCCGGATTGCTGCAGGCGGAGGCCAGACGCCGCCTTCCCGGCTGCGGAACTCAGAAGCTGTTCTGGAAGGACGAATGCTTGGAGATGCCGGGCTGCTGTTTGCCTTATATGAAGCGGTGTACACCGAGTTTGAACCTGTAGGGGATGTTTTTGCGGGAGCGGAATACCGCCGGCTGACTGCCGCAGGTCTGCTGTCTGCAGCCGTATGGAAGTCAGCGAAGGAGATGGGCTGGGGGGAGGAGTTAACATGCTGTTGAACCGCAAGAACAGCGGAGAACGCTGGCGTATCCGTCCTGATGGCCCAGGCAAGGTGACAGGAGCCATGGAATATCTAACGGATATGGCGCTCCCCGGCATGCTGGTTGGTCTTGTACTCCGAAGCCCATATCCCCATGCGGCCATCCGTAGTATTCACGTGGACCAAGCACGCAAGCAGCCCGGCGTGCGCGCCGTACTGACCCATGCTGATATGCCGGGCCTTAATGCTTATGGCATTGCAATTCAGGACCAGCCGGTCTTATGCCATGACCGTGTTCGCTATGTAGGAGATGCAGTCGCAGCCGTGGCGGCCGAAACTCTGGAGCAGGCTGAGAGGGCGCTGGCGGCTATCGAGGTGGATTATGAGCAGCTGCCTGTCCTGGACAGTCCGGCGAAAGCGCTGGCGGAAGATGCTGATCTTCTTCATCCGCACGGCAATGTTTTGCACCGTAATGCTTATAAGACAGGGGATGTGGAGCAGGCTTTCGCGAATTGCGCGCACATTGTAGAGGAGACCTACTGTACGCCAAGGCAGATGCATACGTACATGGAGACGGAGGGCGGGCTGTTCGTCCCGGAGACGGATGGTCGGCTGACTGTATATGCGCCCACCCAGCATGGCTTCATGGACCGGCTGCAGCTGTCACGAATTCTTGCTATGCCGCAGGGAGACATCCGAGTGGTATCCAGTCCGATCGGCGGTTCATTTGGCGGTAAGGATGAGTTGAACATACAGCCTTACGGAGCCCTGCTCGCTATGAAGACCGGCTATCCTGTTAGGATTCATAACTCTCGCTGGGAATCTGTACGGGCCGGGCTTAAGCGGCATCCGATGGTCATTACAATGCGCACCGGTGTAGATGAAGAAGGGCATCTGATTGCCCATCAAGTAAGGGTGACGGCGGATACCGGTCCTTATGCCACGTTAGGCGCAGAGGTATTGAACTTTGCGACCGAACATGTCACTGGCCCCTACCAATATGCGAACGTAGACGTGGAAAGCCTGTCGGTATTCACCAATAACGGCATGTCGGGCGAATTTCGGGGCTTTGGCGGCAATCAGGCGATCTTCGCGCTGGAAGGCCAGATGGACCGGTTGGCTGAATGCCTGGGCATGGACCCGTGGATGTTTCGCAGGCTGAATTTGAGGGCTGCTGATGATCCTGGACCTTTCGGGCAGCCAATTGTTCGTACAGACGGTGCAGAGCAGGTATGGAGGGCTCTTCACGATAGCCGGCTCTGGAGGGAAAGGCAGGCGGCTATTGAACGCAAGCCGTCTATTGCCTGCATGCCAACCGGCAATCCGCCAACCGGCTTGAGAGACTGTTATCAGGGGAATTCAGAATCAAAGCTTCCGTGGCTGAAGGAAGGGATTGGGGCAGCTTACGTCATGCATGGCGCCGGTCTGGGTGTAGGCATACCTGATCCTGCCGGCGGGAGGCTGCAGCTGGCCCAAGATGGCAGGATAGAAGCTTTGTTCGGCTATGAGGAGTTCGGCCAGGGGCTGATTGCCACCCTGGAGCTTATGCTGATCGAGACGTTCGGACTCGCGGCGGAGGATATCCGTATACGGATTGGAGATACGGATGTTGTCCCGGACAGCGGCTCCAGTACGGCTTCAAGAGCCACGAGCATGATGTGGAAAGCTGTCCAAAACATGCGCATGCCGTTCATGTCGGCCTTGCTGGAGGCGGCAGGCAGGCTGCTGCACCGGAATCCCGGGCAGCTGCACATGGGCAGAGGAGGGATTTATGGCCGGGCGGACCATGGGGGAGCAGAACAGAAGCTTCTGCTGCCATACCGGGCGCTCGCTGCCGCCACAGAAGAGCCGTTAACGGCGGAAACGAGGTTCAGTTACCCGGTCTCGCCCGTCGATAGGGTGGGTGCACATTTTTTGTACACCTATGCGGCGGTTGCGGTGAAAGTGGAGGTGAATACCCTCACAGGGAGAGTGCGGGTTATAGATCAATTTCATACTGTAGCAGCCGGCCCGGTGATGAACCCGCAGGGTTATCTGGGGCAGATTGAAGGAGGCAGCAGCATGGCTCTCGGCTTTACCCTGACTGAGGATGCCATCATGTCAGGCGGCCATTACGTTACCCGCAATTTGGATACGTATCTTGTGCCCACCATTGCTGAACAGACCGGTCAAGTTGATGTTCTTCCAATTGAGGATTTACCGCCTGGGGATTCGCATGGTCCACGGGGAATCGGGGAGATCGGCTCAGTCGGTCTGGCCCCCGCCATTGCGGCAGCTGTTAGACAGGCGGTTGGCAAGTGGGTGTGCAAGCTTCCTATCGATCCGGCAGAGCTCCAGGAACGCCCTTATTTTACACAGAAGGCGGTGGCTGTACATGAGTAAGGAACAAGCAGCCGAGCGACTTACGGCACCAGTAACAGAGCTGCATGTCAATGGAAACCGTGTGACAGTCTGTGCCGAGCCCTCCAAGCGTCTGCTTCATGTGCTGCGCGATGACCTGCTTCTGACGGGGACGAAACGATCCTGTGAAATAGGCCGCTGCGGGGCCTGTATGGTACTGCTGGATGGCAGGCCTGTCAACGCTTGTCTGGCCATGCTGTACCAATGCAGCGGAAGCGCAGTGATAACAGTTGAAGGTGTGGCACCGCAAAAATCCGGGGAGCTGGATCCGATTCAGCAAGCTTTTCTTGAGGAGGGCGGATACCAGTGCGGGTACTGTACGCCGGGTATGGTGATATCTGTCAAAGCGCTGCTTGATTTCAGTCCTGAGCCGACTGACGCTGAGATAGTAGAAGCATTATCAGGCAACATATGCCGCTGTACAGGCTACGGAGGTATCTTGCGAGCGGTGCGCCGTGCGGTAGAGCTTAGGAGGGCGGAAAGGTCATAGTTGTATGAATGGAGGGTCCAAGTCCTTATGAAAGTTACGATAGGCGAGCTGAATAGAATGGGGCATGCTGAATTCTCCCGGCTGCTGGAAGGGATCTATGAGCACTCGCCATGGGTGGCGGAGCTTGCCTCAGGGGCTGGTCCCTTCGAATCAGCAGAGCATCTGGCGATGGTCATGTCGGGAATCGTGGATGATGCCGGCGACGAACAGCAGCTGGGGCTTATTAAAGCGCATCCTGATTTGGCTGCGAGAATTTCTCTAACCGAATACTCCGTGAAGGAGCAGCAGGGCGCGGGATTGCAGCAGCTCAGCAAAGAGGAGTATACACAGTTTGATGAAGCGAACCGGCGGTATAAAGATAAGTTTGGCTTTCCATTTATTATTGCGGTTCGGGGTTTGGACAGGACAGCCATTCTGGAAGCGATCCGCCAGCGGACAGGAAGCACACCGGCCGAGGAGAAGGCGGAGGCTCTCCGGCAGATCCACAAGATTGCACGGCTCCGGCTGTTTGATCTGGTTGAATAGTTAGCCAAGATGGGTTCGGGGATCAGCGTGTGTACAGATAAGAGCATGAGAGGAATGGTTGGTATGATGAAGCTAAAGAGCGGGCGGACGCTGTATTATGGCAAAGGGGATGTAATGACGTACCGAACCTACGCCAAGCCGCTTAAGACTGCTCCTGTGCCGGAATCACGGTATACAGGCGGAGACAATGTCATATTTGCACATAATGTGCTGTTCTCGGTTAGTGGCGAAGCGCTGCTTGCGTCGTTTACGAAGGGCGACAATTCGCTTGTCATTGCGACCGATTCGATGAAAAATCTCATTCTGCGGGAGTCGGCGGCTTATGAGGGTGCGACTACTGAGGGGCTGCTGCACTTTATAGCCGAGCGCTTCTTTGCCAAATATCCTTCTATCACGGGCATCGAAATCAGCGGAGACCGCATTCCGTTCCTGCCGCTTGAAGTGCCCGGACCGGAAGGGCTGGCGCCGAGCGGTTTAGTATACCGGCGCTCGCACAATGACCATGCCAGTGCCTCGCTATCGCTAATCCGGACAGAAGACGGATGTTCGGTGACCGGGCACCGCTGTGTATTATCCAACCTGCAGCTGATTAAAGTGAGCGGCAGCTCCTTTTACGGTTTTGTAAGGGATGAATATACGACTCTGCCGGACAGCTTTGACCGTCCGCTATTTATTTTTCTGGATATTTACTGGCGCTACAGCGATGTTACGGATGCGCTGGACAGCGACAAGGGGGCGTATGCAGCTGCCGAACAAATTCGTGACATTGCGCATGCTGTATTTCACGAATTCAACACCCCTTCCATTCAGCACCTCATTTACCAAATTGGGTTAAGGCTGCTTGCCCGTTATCCGCAGCTCGAAGAGGTCGGCTTTGAGTCTAACAACCGTACCTGGGAAACAGTGGTGAACCCTGCTGAAGGGCTGGAGCCAGGCGTTTTCACCGAGCCGCGTCCGCCGTATGGCTTTCAGGGCTTTACGATGACTAGAGAAGATCTCATCGCTTCTGGAGAGCAATCTTGATGAGCGGGCGGCTGACAACGCATGTGCTGGATCTGTCCAACGGCCAGCCGGCTTCGGGTATGAAGGTCGAGCTCTATATGCTGGCTGGCGGATCGGGTTTGAGCATCAGACTTGCCGAAGCTGTGACTAACAGGGATGGCAGGCTTGATGCACCGCTTATGTCCGGGCAGGACATGAAGCAGGGGATGTTTGAGCTGCTGTTCCATGTAGGCGCGTACTATGACGGCAGGCAGGGTCGTGAATCCGAAGCGACGACACCCTTTCTGGAACAGGTTCCGGTCCGCTTCAAGATTGAAGCGGCAAAGGAGCATTATCATATCCCGCTGCTCATAGCACCCGGAGGTTACAGCACATATAGGGGCAGCTAATGGCAGAGGTCCAGCAAGATAGAATAACCATGGTGCTTAGGAAGCGGAATTGTTAGCTACAAGCTGTGGGGGGTGACGCTTATGTCATTGGATCTGGTCATATACGGAGGGGACGTGGTGCTCCCAAACGGTGTCATGCAGCTTGATATCGGTATAAAGCATGGCCAAATAGCAGTGCTTTGCGGACATGGAGAATCAGGGGCCTGGCCTGCAGAACAGCGGGTGGATGCAGCCGGATTGCATATATTTCCCGGCATGATCGATGTTCACGTCCATTTCAACGAGCCGAACCTTGGACACTGGGAAGGCTTCGCAGCAGGATCATCCGCGCTGGCGGCTGGAGGATGTACGACTTATATTGACATGCCTCTTAACGGCAATCCGCCCACGGTTACCGTTCGTGCATTTGAAGAAAAGCTCCGCCTTGCAGCCGGTCAATCGGTTGTCGACTTTTGTCTATGGGGAGGACTAGTGCCTGGGAATGCCGAGGAGCTGGATGGCATGGCCAAAGCGGGCGCAGCTGGATTTAAAGCGTTCATTTCAAATCCTGGCGGAGAGGGGGAAGGCCGGTTCCGCGAGGTGGATGACTGGACGCTCTACGAGGGCATGAAGCGCATAGCTTCCTTCGGGGGGCTGCTTGCCCTGCATGCCGAGAACGAGGCTATCACATCCTTGCTTGGGGAAGCAGCGGCGTCGGAAGGGCGGACGGATGCGAGGTCATTTGCTGCTTCCCGGCCTGTTGTGGCAGAGACAGAAGCAGTGGGAAAAGCGCTGCATTTTGCCGCTTTAACCGGCTGCAGGCTTCATTTTGTCCATATCAGCAGCCCTGAGGCCGTACGATTAATTTCCGGTGCCAGAGAATCGGGGCTGGATGTAACGGTTGAAACGTGTCCGCACTATTTGCTGCTCACAGATAAAGATATGGAGGCCATCGGACCTGTCGCCAAATGTGCACCTCCCTTAAGAAGCAGGGAGCGGGTTGAACAGCTGTGGGCACTGCTGGAAGAGGGGGAGATTGATCTGATTGCCTCCGATCATTCACCATGTCCTACGTCCATGAAGGAGCCGGCGAGCGGATCATTTCTGGATGCATGGGGCGGCATATCGGGTGCCCAGAGCTCCCTGGAATTAATGCTCCATGAGGGAGTGCGGCGCAGGGGCTTGTCGTATGAGCGAATTTCCAGGCTATTATCCGGCAACCCGGCGAGGCGCTTTGGCTTATATCCCGTGAAAGGCGAGATTATGGTAGGAGCGGACGCAGATCTGGCTCTTGTGGATATGAACAGTTCCTACACCTTGAAGGCAGAGCACCTGAAGTACCGGCATAAACACAGTCCCTATATCGGAAGAACAATCGGCTGCCGTGTAGCTGCGACTTATGTGCGAGGTGTTAAGGTTTATGACTTGAAAAGCAGAGAAGCTGCCGCTAAGAGTTATGGAAGACCCGCTCTGCCGCGAATGATATCCTCGCCGACGCATACTGCAAATCTGAAGGGAGTGTGATTGATGATGCGAATGACGATGGAACAGGCATCTGGTGTGACGAGCCTGCTGGAGAAGCTGGCTGGCTTTGGCAGCACGGCGGATGGCGGGGTCACGCGCCTGCTTTATTCGCCATCCTGGAAGGATGCACAGTCGTTTCTGGAAGCTGCAATGTCGGCCGCCGGGCTGGAGACACGTTATGATCGGGTCGGGAATTTGTTTGGCCGTCTCGAAGGGAAGCGTAAGGAGCAGGGGGTCATCCTCACCGGCTCCCACATTGATACGGTCCGTTCAGGCGGCAGATATGACGGTGCCTATGGGATAGCTGCATCGCTGGCGGCTGTTTCTTTCCTGCGGTCGACATACGGAGAGCCTGGAAGATCCATTGAGGTTGTCTCGTTCTGTGAAGAGGAGGGCAGCAGGTTTCCGCTCGCCTACTGGGGTTCAGGCAATATTACAGGCGCTTATACAACCGGTATGTCCCCTCTCATAGTAGACCCGCAGGGCATTACCCTTGAGCATGCGATGCAGGCTGCCGGATTTGGCAGGGAGGATCAGCCAGAAAGTTTGCGCGAGGATTTGGCCGCGTTCGTAGAGGTGCATATAGAACAGGGTGTCATCCTGGAGAGAACAGGAGGCAAGGTAGGTATCGTGGAGACGATTGCCGGCCAGCGGCGATATGTTATTACCGTAAAGGGAGAGACCAATCATGCCGGAACCACCCCGATGGCGATGAGGCGTGATGCGGTCGCAGGTGCTGCCGAGATGATCGCAATACTGGAAAGAGCCGCGAACAGGGCAGGTGAACCGCTGGTGGCAACGGTAGGGAGAATGAAGCTGCTGCCGAATATTCCGAATGTTATTGCCGGAACAGTGGAATTCACCCTGGACATCCGCCACATATCCGAAACACTGCTGACCGGATTTACCGACGCTGTTATCGGTTCTTTCCACTCCGTTGCAGAGCGGAGAGGGCTTGAGCTGGATGTGCAAGCAGCCCTGCATGCGAGACCGGCGCCGATGGATCCTGTACTGACCGGCAAACTGGAGAAGATATGCTCGGACGGCGGAATCCCATACCGGCGGATGATGAGCGGCGCGGGCCATGACGGGCAGATGTTTGTTAACCGTTGTCCGACAGCGATGCTGTTCGTGCCAAGCAAGGATGGCATCAGCCACTCTCCAGAGGAGTATACAGCTGCCGAGGATTTGGCCTTAGGCGTAGTGGTGCTGGCGGAGATGCTCTATGATCTTGCTTATGAGGAGATACTGACATGACCTGCTACGCAGATTTGGCGCCATCGTCACGAAGAATAATGACCCCAGGACCGGTGGAGGTTGATCCGCGGGTGCTGCGGGCACTCTCCTACCCCATACTTGGACAATTCGATCCAGAGTTTACCGCCCTCATGAATGAGACAATGGAGATGCTCCGGCTGCTGTTCCGCACCGGCAACAAGTGGGCATATCCTGTGGACGGGACCTCCCGCTCCGGTATAGAAGCCGTGCTGACAAGCCTGATTGAGCCGGGGGACCGGATACTTATACCGATATACGGACGATTCGGCCATTTGCTGCAGGAGATAGCCGAGCGGGTCGGAGGAGAGGTAACGACGATTGAGAAGCCTTGGGGAACCGTATTTGACCCTGAAGAGGTTATTGCTGCTATAGACAGGGTAAAGCCTGAGCTTGTTATTATGGTGCATGGGGAGACATCTACTGGGCGCATTCAGCCGCTGGAAGCCATCGGACGGGAATGCCGGCGGCGGGATATTCTGTTTGTGGTGGATGCTGTAGCGACGATAGGGGGTGTGCCGGTTGAAACGGATGAATGGTGTATGGACGCGGTGATCGGCGGCACGCAAAAGTGTTTGTCCGTACCTTCCGGCATGGCACCGGTTACGTATAACTCACGGGCGGAGAAGAAGGTGCTCGCACGCAAGAGGATCGAACGGGGTTTGCGGATACCGCAGGTGTCGCCCGCTAGCCCAGACTTCATGCTCAGCGAAGCTGAACAGCGTTCTTATATCAGAAGCAATTATCTTGATCTTAGCCAGCTGCAGGATTACTGGAGCCCGTCCAGGCTAAACCATCATACCGAAATGACTTCAATGCTCTACGGACTTCGGGAAGGTCTGCGTATTATGCTGCAGGAAGGGCTGGAAGCCCGGTTCCAGCGCCACAGGCTTCATGAGAGAGCGCTCATTGCCGGCCTCCAAGCGATGGGTGCCAGCCTGTATGGCGACCCTTCCTGCAAGCTGCCGGTCGTGACCTGTGTCAACATTCCGGATGGCATTGACGGAGAATCGGTCAGAGGTATGCTGCTGGAGAAGTTCGGGATCGAAATCGCCAGCTCCTTTGGACTGCTAAAGGGAAGGATCTGGCGAATTGGAACGATGGGCTACAGCTGCCGCAGGGATAATATTCTTCAGCTGCTTGGAGCGCTCGAGGCTGTGCTGCTGCGTCACGGTGTATGTCTGCCCGCTGGAGAAGCCGTTCAGGCGGCGCTTCATGTCTATGATGAAGAGGCTTCCCCTCAGGCTGCTGTCTGACCAACAGCTGTGCGGAGAGCTGCAGCCCGTATCCATCTCTGACATCGGTTCCCTTCATGCAATTCTTCCCCGTCTATGATATTCTATTAGAATCGAGAGGAGGGATTGCCGTGAACCCGGATTTCCTGCAGCTGAAGACAATTGACGGCGAGCTTAAGCTTTCGCAGAAGAAGAGTGACTATGGCGTTACGGTTTCAACGAAGGAATTTGTATTCCATAAACCTCATGTGAATTATCATATAAAGCTGGAAGATATCACCAGCATCACTCCGTTTGAACCTGTGGGTAAACGCAAGGTTTCAATTGAAACCCGCAGCTCGGATACGGTTGAATTTGTAAGCTCAAGAGCGGGTGGGGACCAGTACCGGATTTTCGTCAAGCAGGCCGTGATGCATAACCGGAGCGGCTTGTTCCCGATTGGAGCGATGCAGTTTGTTATCCCGATTAACGAGAGGTTCATGAAGCTGATTGGCGATTACAGCGGCATGCATTTTTTTGAGTAACAAGGGGTGACTGATATAATAGAGGGTTAGCCGTACATGACGGTTAGCCTCTTTTTTGTACCAACAGCTGCGTGTCAGCATACTTTACATAAATATGGATGATAAGCTATGATGAAAGTTAAAAATTCACTGATAATAGATAACGCTTATAAAGCTTGGGAAAGCTATCACTACATTACCGGATAGAGGGATCAGCATGGATATACGAAAAATACGGCTGGATGAATCGGAAAAAACGTATTCAGGCGAAGCTAGGGATGAATATGAGAAAGATTATGCGCGCCTCATTCAATCGCCTGCATTTCGCAGACTTCAGGGGAAATCCCAGGTCTTCGGTGCGGGTACCGGCGACTATTACCGCACCAGGCTGACGCACTCGCTTGAGGTATCCCAAATTGCCAGAGAGGTGGCCAGGCGTCTGGGTAAAACCTATCCGTTCCTGTCAAAGCCTGAGCATCCCGGTCTGATGCTAGAGCCGGAGGTGGTGGAATGCGCGTCCCTGGCCCATGATCTGGGCCATCCTCCCTTCGGGCACAAAGGCGAGGAGGTGCTGGATCGTCTGCTACGCGCGCAGTACGACCTCCCGTATGAAGGCAACGCGCAAAACTTCCGGATACTCATGTTCCTCGAGAAGCGCACAGGCAGCGGGAGCGGACTGGATCTAACGGCAGCCGTGCTGCTGGCAATCAACAAGTATCCTTACAATCTGGGTGAGGCAGGAAGGCTTAAGGGCATATATGAAATGGAGTGGGAAGGAATCAGCAGGCTCAGGGATCAGTGGAGCATGCCGGCCGGAATTGCGACGCTGGAAGCCCAACTGATGGACCTGTGCGACGATATCGCCTACTCGACGCATGATATTGAGGATGGTATCCGGGCAGGGAAAATTTTGATGAGCCGGAATTTCATCGAGGATGACCGTTTGATCGGCCATATTGTACAGGAGATCGTGAATGACCAATACAATATGAGTGTAGGCTGGGATCAGACCGATATACCCGCCATGGTGAAGCAGGTACTGGAAAAGTACCTGGAGCAGTGGGAAACCGTCTACAGGGAGAGCGGCAGGGAGCCTTCAAGAGCCAGACGGGAGATGAAGGCCCGCTGGGTGAGCCGTTTTGCCAGCCAGGTAGGGATTCTGGATGATCCTAAGACCGGTTGGAAGCGTGTCACGTTTGTGAAGGACGGTATGCAGGACTTGGAGCTTCTTCGTACTATGGAGATCCTGAAGAAGCTTGCGTGGGTCACCTTAATTAAGGATTTCCGGGTGCAGCGGCTGCAGAAGCGGAGTGAAATTATGATTACCCGCCTGTGGGAGAGCTTCATTGAATATGACACCGGCAAGCTTATCCTTCCGCCAGACTGGATCGAAAGCTTCGAGGAGCAGAAAGGGAAGTGGCCCTGGGAACGGCTGGTAGCGGATTATATAGCGGGCATGACGGATGCTTATGCCGAGAAGGTCTATTCGGAGCTGTTCGCGAGCCGCTCCGGGTCTATCTATGAACGGGATTAACCGTTGAATTTGGGGTCGTTTGCAGCGATATGCGAGCGTATAACAGCAGCGCATGGGGGTAACCTAGAGGAGCACCATCACTTCTTCTTAGGAGGTTATCCCATGGGCTTTTTCGATTTTTTTAAAGCAGATGAGCAGCAGGAGAAGCGTAACTTCAAGCAGGTGGGCGTAGTGGATACGGAGTTTGCCGAAGAGACGGCAGCCGAATCCGCTGCAGTTGAGGGAGAAGCCACGATGCAGCTCCGGGAAGAAGAAATGGATATCAGCAAGGAGCGCGTCAAGACAGGTGAAGTGGTGATGCATAAAGACGTGGTGGAGGAAGAGAAGCATGTTGAGGTTCCTGTAGCTCATGACGAGGTTGTCATTGAACGCAGGGCGGTCAGTGGCACACCGTCCACCGAGCCGATTGGCGAGAGTGAAACGGTTCACATTCCGGTGACGGCTGAGCATGTTAATGTCGGCAAGCATACGGAAGTGCGGGAAGAAATCTCTGCCCACAAGCGTGAAGTGCAGGAAACCGAGCATGTAGATGATGTCCTGCATAAAGAAGTAGCGCATGTAGAAACAGACGGGGATGCGCTGCTGAGCGACACAGACGCTGATTCCCTACGTTAACGGCACGACCACCCCGCCAAGCCTTTAGTGCTGGCGGGGTGGTATTTTTGATCAGAGAGGAGCAAAGGTCATGCTGAAGAAGATGCTCATGGGAGCTGCAGCAGGCTGCCTGCTGGGCATACTGGCTTCTTACCTCGTGCCAGCTCTCACGCTGACGAACGGACTGTGGTCAGGCCTGTTCCTGGGTGCCGCGGGGGCAGCAGTTATTACCCTTAACCTCCAAGCGATGAAGGGTCAGAGAAAGAGCAAGCACGATGCCGTACTCGCTCATGCAAGGAAAGCGGGTGCAAGCGCCCTGGACCATCATCAGGAGCCAGCCCTTCAGTTAAAGGAAGAAGTGCTGGATATCAGCAAGGATCGTTTAGTAACCGGGGAAGTTACCGTGCACCGCGAAGTTGTGGAAGAGGAAAAGACTGTGACTGTCCCTGTCCGCAGGGAAGAAGTTGTGATTGAGATGCACAACGACGATGCGGAAGCAGGGGATCGCCACCGGTCCGAAACGCTTAGAATCCCGGTTAAAGAGGAAAGAATCGATATCCGAACTTATCCGGTGGCTCTTGAGGAAGTGGATGTTCATACAAGACAGGTGCAAGGGAATGAGCCTGTGACAGTTAAGCTCAAGCATGAGGAAGCTGAAATTGAACCAATCGGTCAGGCGGCAATCATGGAGGACAGGCAGGCTGAGGAAACCAGAACCTGAGAGGGGCAGACCCTTTCAGGTATTTTTTTTGCAGTTTGTGTGCTATACAGGTTGTTTTCTGGCATGCTGGCACCACCTTTATACATGACGGCATAAACAAAAGAGTGGAGGCGGATGCTTCTATATCTTGTTAGGCCGATCACGATAAAGGGAGATGGAGTCCAAGATGAGAAATGTGCTGTATGTCCCCCTTGATGACAGACCTGTGAATCTGGATGATGTCGTAACACTGGGAAGATCGGCGGGTATGAAGGTTCTGACGCCTGACCGCAGTGATGTCCAGAACCGGCTGGATACGAAGGCTGATGCGGATGGTTCCGTACTGCTAGCAACTTCTTCCCCTGTCTATGGCTGTACAGCGAATATTAGACAGTTTATATTGGATCATGCATCAAAGGCCGATGGGTTCATTATTTCAACGGATATGCTGGCTTATGGCGGGCTAATTGGCAGCAGGAGGCTCCGGAGCAGCGGTGGCGGCAACTATCCGGAATACGATGATCAAACTACATGGCTGCTGGATGTAATTCGGCTCGTCAAGCAATCGTATCCGGATAAGCCGGTCTTTGTGCTGGATACGATCATGCGGCTGGCGACAACCACATTTGTTGAAGGTCTTGATTACGAGGCTTACAGGGAATCACGTGCGCTGATGCAGCAGCCGCGCAGGCGGTTAACCCGGTTTGAAGACATACTTGAAGGGTATGACCTGTCCCCGGAATCGAGCTATGGGGTGACACATCATTTTGATAAGGAAATGTATTATAACGCCCGGAAGCATAAATTCAAGACCAATCGCTATGTGATGGAGAAGCTTGCGAAAGCGGGTTACATTGATTTTTTAGCAGTGGGTGGGGATGATTCTTCCACGCAAGGCGTGCAAGCTAATGAGATAAGCTATCTGGAAGAGCGGGTTAACGAGTGGCTGGGCGGCACCGGCGGGCAAAATCCCGACCGGGCCATTATTTTGCCGGATGCGGATGGGCTGGGTCATGCCTTAATGGCGAGGATGGCTAATACCCTGTACCGATGCGGCTCCAAGCCGCGGTATTCGGTTGCTTATTTTGGCATGGATGGCACGTCTATTATTAATCCATATGAATATATGAATGTGCATGATAACATCAGGCGTCATGTGGATATTGTCGGCGGCCAGCTGGTGACGGAGGCACCGGATGCTGAAATTATCGCGATTACAGAAGCAGGTCAGTCTTCAAGCGCCATCATGAGGATGGAAACCAACAGCGTCGAGCGGATTCCGACAGTTGTGATTGACTTTGTGGCGAAGGGGGCCGCGAACCGTGAGGTTACAGATGCGCTGCTGGACAGCCATTTCACAGGCCGTCTGCTAGGCTACAGCGGCTGGAATACGGCAGGCAATAAGATAGGAATTGCAATTGGGATGGGGGAGGCACGGCTTGCTTTTATAACAGCGGAGCGTAACCCAGCTATCCTGCAGAAGGCAGTCCAGGCACATGGTTCGCTGCTATTTAAGCGATTCCTAAAGGATTACTACTATAAAGCGGTAGCCATTGGGGACATTCGAGCCTATTCACGGTCGCATTCGCTGTATGAGAATACCGCCGCGGTCGCGGACCAGAATATGGAGCTCTTTAACAGCGAGGAGGATTATGGAGCACTGCAAGTGCTTCTGCGAGACCTGATGCAGCGCTATACGGAGACGCTCGCACGCCGGAATGCCTTTTCGATCGGTATGAAAAGCACATCCTGTGACATACGTCAAATCAAGTGGGACGGCTGGTCGTATGCGCACTATGAAAAGGCAGTGCTCCCGTACCGTAATCCCAGCTTTACATGGGGGCGCGCCTTTGAAATTATGTTAAGCCCTGAGGTTAAGCTGCATTAAAGACAGATCTGTGTTTGTGAAACCACCCTCCTGTTTGCTTCGTCCTATAGGAATAACAGCAAGTAAGGGAGGAAGAGACAGTGGCAGATTTCAGTGATTTTATGAAGCTGGACATTCGGATCGGCACAATTCTTACAGCAGAACCGTTTCCGGAAGCTCGTAAGCCGGCATACAAGCTAGGAATTGATTTTGGTGAGCTTGGCATGAAGATGTCGAGCGCGCAAATTACACAGCGCTATACGCCTGGGGAGCTTATTGGCAGGCAGGTTGCGGCAGTCGTTAATTTTCCGGTTAAACGGGTGGCAGGCTTCAAATCCGAGGTGCTGGTGCTGGGGGCGGTGCCCGGTGAGGGGGATGTCGTGCTCATAGCTCCGGATGTTCAGATACCTAATGGAACGCCCATTGCGTAATGAGATAGAACAAGACCCGGCAGCCGTCAGGCTTCCGGGTCTTGTTCTAAGGTAATTTCTATTCGGGCGGATACAGAGTGCTGGCCGAGAGGATTTAATAATCGGTTTTGGTGCGATACAATGGAGACTGATGAACGAAGGCCTCAGACGTCTGAGGGAAGCGTGGCTTCCTTATATTGTCCGTGACAAATCCATGCCGAGGAGATTACAAGTTGAGCTTTCAATTAAATGAATCGATCATGAGACGTCTCTGCGGCAGATTTGCTTATGAGGACGGCGAATATCTATATAGAGCAAGCCTGGTCAGCGTTACCCGTTCCGAGCCGGGCATCCGGCGTTATGAAGCGGAAGTGGGCGGAGAGGACGGCGGCGGGAGGGTAGAGCTCCGGTTACCTGAAGACGGTGAGATTACAGCTGTATGCTCCTGCCCTGTATTTCATCCAGAAGATCAATACTGCAAGCATATTGCCGCCGTACTGCATGCTGTTTATATCTTAGAGCAGTCCGAAGGATCTACGGCTGAAGAGGAAGGCGCCCTAAGCCAGCCGGATTATACCGTCCTGATGAACCAGGTCTTGGAGCTGTTCGATGAGGGGCCGCAGCGGATGACTGCTACAGGCTCTTATTACGATAACCGGACCGAACTAGCAATAACTTTTATTATCAGTGTGTTCCTGTCGCGGGACAACCGTCCGATGCTCGGTATTGGACTGATGGCCGGGACAGACAAGCTATACACTGTGAAGGAGGTTCGTAAATTCCTCGAGCAGGTGGATAACCGCCGGGCGTACCGTTTGTCCAGAAGTTTGGTTTATGACGCCGAGCTGCACAGCTTTATGCAGGAGGATCATAAAGTTATTCAGCTGTTAATTGATATCGCCTATATGGAGCAGGAGAAAACAGTAAAGGCGGGACGTTCTTCTGACCTGCTTCCAATACCGGCCGCTATGTGGAGCGAGCTTGCTCCTCTGCTCACAGCTGCTGTTTCTGTAAAGCTGCTGCAGGGAGGGCTTCTTTATGAGCAGGATATTATAACGGATGGTAAGCTGCCGCTGGTGTTTGAGTTAGACCGGTCAGACAGGCTGAAGGACGGTTACCGGCTTGTGATCCGGGGTTTGGAGAGCATCGTTCTGCTGGAAGCCTATGGGCTGGTTCAGGCTAAAGGCTGCCTTGTGCGGATGCCGGCCCGGCGGATCAAGCGCCTGAGCGAGCTGGTGCAGCTTTTGTCCGTATCTGCTTCGAGACAGCTGCACATGACGGCCGGGCAAGCTGGTGTTTTCATTAGCAAGGCGATGCCCGGCCTTGCTCAGATCGGCGAAGTACAGGTTGCGGATACTGTGGCCGGCGTCCTTGTACAGGAGCCGCTTCGGGCATCTCTCTACCTGGACCGGATTAAGGACCGGCTGCTCGCAGGTTTGGAGTACCGCTACGGAGATGTAATTTTTAATCCCTTGGACGAAAGTACTGGAAGCCCCGCCCAGGAACGGATCTTTATTCGGGAGGAGGAGAAGGAGCGGCGTATCTCCGAGCTGCTGGAGCAAAGTGCATGGATGAGAACAGAGGGCGGATATGTACTGGCAGGTGAGGAGGAGGAGTATCACTTCCTAAGCCAGGTGCTTCCAGAGCTGGAGAAGCAGGTGAAGGTGTATGCAACATCTGCGGTGAAGGTGAGGCTCTTCAAGGGGCACGTGAATCCGAAAGTCAGCATCAGCTTCGATGAGCGGACAGACTGGCTGGAATTCAAATTCGATATAGATGGCATCCCCGAAGCCGAGATTCGTAAAATTATTCGAGCCCTTCAGGAAAAGCGCCGGTATTACCGGCTGCCAGACGGCGCCCTGCTCCCTATGGAAAACGAGCAGTTCCAAGAGATACTCCGTCTCATGAACGAAACCGGTCTGCACAAGGTAGATTGGGAGGGGACATCCGCAAAGCTCCCGCTCACAAGCGGCCTGCATCTCGACAGCTATGATCGAAGCCGAGGGGCGGTAAGCCTCAACAGGTCACTGCGGCTGCTGCTGGAGCATATTCGTAACCCGGATCATCTGAATTTCCCGGTTCCGCAGGAGATGGAAGCGGTGCTAAGGGATTATCAGCACTTCGGTTACCAGTGGCTCAAGACACTGGCTCATTACCGTTTTGGCGGCATACTGGCGGATGAGATGGGTCTCGGCAAAACCGTGCAGAGTATCGCATACCTGGCGTCTGTACTGCAGGAAATCCGATCGTCGGGGCAGCCTGCGCTCATTGTATGTCCGGCCTCACTGATGTACAACTGGCACCAGGAGCTGAGCAGGTTTGCTCCGGCTGTCAGAGCGGTTATAGTGGATGGTTCAAAGACGCAGCGGGAAGCAGCGCTCCGCAATACCTTCTCTGCCGATGTGTTCATTACCTCGTACCCGCTGCTGCGGAGAGATGCTGCTGCGTTTGCGCAGATTCCGTTTCATACCTTATTTTTGGATGAAGCGCAGGCCTTTAAGAACTATACGACTCAGACCGCGCAGGCGGTTAAGGGGGTACAAGCCCGTCACCGGTTCGCTCTTACAGGAACACCGATTGAGAACCGGCTGGAAGAGCTGTGGTCGATATACAGTATCGTGTTTCCCGGGCTGTTTCCTGCCAGGAAGGCTTTCATCGAACTGTCCGGCGAGTCTGTTGCCAAGCGGATTCGGCCATTTCTGCTGCGCAGGTTAAAATCTGATGTGCTGAAGGAGCTCCCGGGCAAAATTGAGTCCGTGCAGTTATCCGAGCTGCTGCCTGAACAGAAGAAGCTCTACGCGGCTTACCTCGCAGAGCTTCGCCAGGAAACACTCAAGCATCTCAGCTCAGGGAGCTTCCAGAAACAGCGTATCCGGATATTGGCCGGGCTCACGCGCCTGCGTCAGCTGTGCTGCCATCCAGCCTTGTTTGTGGAGGGCTACAGCGGAAAATCCGCTAAATTCGAGCAGCTGCTCGATATGGTCAGGGAGCTCAGAAGCTCCGGGAGAAGAGTGCTCGTATTCTCGCAGTTTACGGAAATGCTCGGCTTGATCGCACGTGAACTTGGGCAGCAGGGTGTGCCTTTCTTTTATTTGGATGGTGGAACAGGGGCAAGAGAGAGGGTTGAGCTCTGCGCGCGGTTTAACAACGGGGAAAAGGATGTGTTCCTGCTATCGCTTAAGGCTGGCGGTACGGGATTGAATTTGACGGGCGCAGACACGATTATCCTGTATGATCTCTGGTGGAACCCTGCGGTTGAACAGCAGGCGGCGGACCGGGCCCACCGCATCGGCCAGACTCGGGTGGTACAGGTAATCCGCATGATCTCGGAGGGCACGATTGAAGAGAACATGGTCCGCCTGCAGCAGAGAAAGATGAATCTGGTCGATGAAGTAATCCGGCCGAATGAGGGTGCCGCGAGCATGCTGACAGAGGACGACATCCGTGAGCTGCTGATGCTGTAGCTTGTGATATCTACCGTATCTGATCCAGATTCACAATACCCGTCGTATCCCCGTCTATAACGTACCCGATGATCCGGTCGACAGCGGTGTTGATAAACTGGCTGAACATCCGGTCGGTTTTCCAGCCGATGTGCGGGGTCAGGATCACGTTATCAAGGGATAGCAGCGGATGGTCCGGGGCAAGCGGCTCCTGAACAAAAACATCCAGAGCGGCTCCGCCGATCCGTTTCCGGGCAAGGGCGCTGATCAGCGCATCTTCATCCACGATCTGTCCCCGGGAGGTGTTAATCAGCAGGGCGGTTGGCTTCATTATCTGAAAGTGCTGCTCCTTAAGCAGACAGTTCGTCCGCTCTGAGAAGCGGATTGTAAGACAGATCATATCGGATTGCTGAAGCAAATGCTCAAGCGCTGCGTAGTCTGTATGCTGTTCTCTGGCACGCTGAACGGTTAGATTTGGGCTCCAAGCCAGCACATTCATGCCGAAGGCATTGGCAGCGGCTGCGACACGTGAGCCGATTTTGCCGAGTCCGATGATGCCAAGTGTCTTGCCTTCCAGGCTGGCGCCTATGGCATCAGGCCATTCGCCGGCGGACACCTGCTTATGCAGAGGAATAATCCGCCTTGAGTAAGCAATCATAAATCCGATAATCAGCTCTGCAACGGCACCCGAGCCGCCGGGCGTTGTGGTGACGGGGATCTTCAGACGGCTTGCTTCGTTCATATCAATATGCGCCAGTCCTGAACCAGTCTGCGCGATGAGCTTCAAATGCGGAAGCTGTGACAGCAGAGACTTGGTGAATCTGGTCCGCTCGCGAACGGGAATAACAATATCCGCTTCAGCCAGCCTCTCCAACAAGCGCTCTTCAGAGGGCTTGTCATGGTAAGCGGTGACCTCAAAATGCTCCCTGAGCCGTGTTATACTGGCATGTTCAATCATGTATCGTTCCCAATCATCCAGTATGGCTACTTTCATAAATCGGCTCCTCCCTAATCTGTTATCAGGGTAATCCTACCATATATTAGCGATGCTTAGAAGAGAAGGGGTGTCCCGGCAAGTCATCTCATATGACTGCGGTACACCCCCTCTATATGTCCAAGCGTGTTCAGTAAGCACATGGTGCGGGTTGTGATGAGTAATTATTGTTGACAGTCTTCAAGAGGCTTCTTTCTCAGAAATTCTCCAATACAATTTTGCCAATTGTGCGGCCTTTCTCGATTGCAGCGTGAGCTTTCTTGAGATTGGCGGCATGAATAGGCTCAAGCTTTTCCGTTAGAGTGGTGCGGATTATGCCCTGGTCAACGAGGCGTGCAAGCTCATTAAGTAGATTGTGCTGTTCGATCATGTCGTCGGTCTCATACATGGCACGTGTAAACATGAACTCCCAGCAGAAGGCTGCGCTCTTGTTCTTCAGCAGGGTCAGGTTCAGCGGCTGGTCGGTTTCCACAATGGAGCAGATCTTGCCCTGGGGTGCGATTGCCTCCGCCATGCTGGACCAGTGCTGCTCCGTACTGTTCAGACACAATATGTAGTTGACGTGCTGCAGACCAAGCTTGTTCAGCTGGGGGACAAAGTCTTCATAATGGCTGATGATATAATCGGCACCCATTTCCTCGGCCCAAGCGGCTGACTCGGTTCGTGAGGCTGTGCCGATCACCGTAAGCCCTGCGTACTTGGCCAGCTGAATGGCGATAGAGCCGACGCCTCCGGCTGCGCCTATGATCAGAATCGTCTTTCCTGCTCCCTGGGGTTGTCCAGCCTGAATACCCATCCGGTCGAACAGTGCTTCCCAAGCGGTGATTGCAGTTAAGGGGAGTGCGGCTGCTTCTGCAAAGGACAGTGTCTGCGGCTTGCTGCCGACAATACGCTCGTCTACTAGCTGAAACTGGCTGTTGCTTCCGGGCCTTGTGATGCTGCCCGCGTAGTAAACCTGGTCGCCCGGCTTAAATAAGGTGCAATCCGGCCCTACCTGCTCCACGATGCCAGCTGCATCCCAGCCAAGTATTCTCGGCTCTTCTTCTGTCCGTTCCTTGGGGGCTCTGATCTTGACATCTACAGGGTTGACCGATACTGCCTGCACACTGACAAGCAGGTCCCTGCCTCGAGGCGTAGGCTTCTGAAGCTTGACATCGAGCAGGCTTTCCGTCTGCTCAATGGGAAGGTATTTGTGAAGACCTACAGCCTTCATGGTTTTGTTCTCAGTCATTACATTCATCTCCTATGCTTGCTTGATTGAATACAGTTGTTATTTTACCCAACAGACTTTAGTATAGTAAGTACGCACATTAATGTGATGTAGTATCAAAATGTATACTGAGGGTGAAGAGAATGCGGGACAGGAAGAGCGGTTATGGACAGTGCTTCAATGAAGAAGGATGTCCGGTCGAATATACATTGGATGTAATAGGGGGCAAGTGGAAAGGGGTACTGCTGTATCATCTGATCGGGGGAACGAAGCGGTTTAACGAATTCCGCAAAATATGCCCGACAATCACGCAGCGTATGCTGACCCTGCAGCTCAGGGAATTAGAGCAGGACGGCATAGTCCACCGGGAGGTTTACCACCAGGTGCCTCCGAAGGTAGAATATTCGCTTACGCCTTTCGGAAGGACGCTGGAGCCTATCATTTTACAGATGAAGGAATGGGGGGAAACCTACCGTAACCAGCCGTCCGCCGAGGTTGCAAGGAAGGAGACGGGCGGGGAGCTCTGATAGACAGACTCTAATGCTGCTGCCATGAGGCAGAGCTGCCGGCCTCTAGGAATGAATGGAAGGCTGCCTGTGCAGGCAGCCTTTTTTAGTACTGTAATTAAGAATATTCGCCTTAACTGTACAACTGAGCAGGATTATGCTGCGGCACGGGCTGATAGATCTGCTGCATGGCCATGATCGTGCTGTCCTGTGCGTACTGAACAGGATAAATGCCACGACGAGCCATGTAATTCCACACCTCATAAGCGTGATGAGAACACATCCGGAACGCATCCTCCAGAAAAACGCGGAGCCGGGGCGTCAAGCATTCCATCGCAGACCAAGCGTATTCACGTCCAGCCCGCTTCAAATTCAGCAGGTAAGAGGTGGCAATCGAACGGTCATCAAGCTGCTGGAGCTTTACCTGCGGCTGAACGCCAGCATATTGCGTGCTTGGAATTGCGCTGACCGGCTGCATATTCAAGACGGGTACGTCCAGCTGATCGCGGGACATCATCTGGTTCGCGAACTCAACCTTCATGTTGTAATCCTGCACATGAGCGGAATAGTGGCGGATCAGCATATCACGCAGCTCCTGATCCTGCGCTTGACCAATGAACAGGGCCATGGTTTGGATGGAATTGGTACAGCTGAGGAGCAGCTCGTTCAGTTCGTGCGCCTCATGGGAACCAAGCCGGCTTATTGTAAGCATGTGTTTACCCTCGCTTTTTTCTCGTCAATTAAGCAGATGCTCTGCTCTAGATAATATGGAGACTATGTCTTGTAATTATGTGCAGATTGAGAAAAATTGGACATTTAGCAGGAATTATCCGCAAATAGGCGAATATACATTCGTATCCTTCGATTTTACCCCGATGGACCCAACCTTCATGATGGAGATGCAGCCGATGAACATATCTGGTTTCCATGAAACATCCGGTCAAGGCTTAACGGAATGGCTGGCCAATATCAGGCCTGATTTGCAGCGCTACTGCCGGTCTCTCACTCGTTCGGAGTGGGAAGCGGAAGACCTTGCGCAGGATACGCTGTTGAAAGTACTCGCACATACTCAGCGTGATGAAGCTGTGGCTGGTCCAGAAGGCAATAGGGAAATAAACAGGGCATATGTGTTTAGAACGGCCCGTAACTTGTGGATCGATGGATACCGAAAGACTGGCCGCAGGCAGCTGGAAGTCTTCGAAGAAGGGAAGGCAGGGGCAGTCGTACATTTGGATGAATATCCGCATGACATGGAGGAACTGCTTCAAACGCTGCTCAAGGTATTGATGCCCAAGACGTTCGTTATTCTGCTGCTCTGTGATGTGTATCAGTTTACGGCTAAGGAAGCCGGGGCCTGTATTGATATGTCAGAGGTGGCCGTACAGGTGGCGCTATCACGCGCCCGTGGAAAGCTTCGCCAGTTTGCCGGGGTATTCGGCGGACAGCCGGTTACCAGGGCGGAGCATAAAATCCACGCTGCCAGAGCAGGCAGTGGTTCACCTGAGAAGCTTCAGCAGCTGCTTGAAGCAGTAATTCACGCTTTCGAGGGGCATGACCCACAGCTTATTCACTACGCTTATATGCGCTTGTTCGATAATGGCATACCTGTTGATTCCATTCGTTTGCTTGACGGCAAGCTTGTATTTACCATTATTGACCCCAGCGGCAATCCGCTTATGGTGACAAGCTGAATCTTTTTATCATCTTGTGTATGGTTTCGTACCGGAATTCCGTTTACATAGCAGAGTCCTTATTATTAAGGGAGGCAGGAGTATGATTGAACGAATTGACAAGGTAATGCTGCCGGTACCTAATGCAGCAGCTGCTGCTGAGTGGTATGTCCGGGAATTTGAATTCGACATTGCCAGAATAAGAGAGAGGTGTGTAGATTTAAGGCTGACCGGAGGAGATACGCTCTTAACATTGACCGAGCCCGAGGCGGGAAGTGTCTGGTCACCGCTTCTTCATCTGGATGCGGAAGGCCATGTGCCGTGCTTTAACCTCTACACACACTGGGAGGACCTTCATGCCCGCTGGCTGAATGAACGCGGAATTCAGACGACTGAAGCATTGGAAACTCCGGTGATGAAGGTAAGTGAGCTGAGCGATCCTTATGGCAATGTTGTCGGAGTTTGCCATGAGAAGCCTGAATCTTTATTTTACAAGCCATATGCCAAGCCCGTACCTCCGATGTTTCATCATGTGCTGGCCGTCTTCATCCCCGTTCTCGAGCTTGATTCATCGATTGAGTGGTATACCGCGATGCTCGGATTTAAGCTCCATAACCACTGGGGGGAAGGGGCTGACCTGATGATTGGATCGGGAGAAACGATTGTCACGATGATTCAGATGAGCAGAGAGTCACACGAGCAAGCGAAGACCGCGCTTAGAGGCAGACCTTATTATTCCCTGCAGACACCGAATGTTCACGAGACTTACCGGGCTCTCAGCGGGCAGGGTGTCAGGGCAGTGATTCCTGATCACAAGTGCAGTGGAAGCATGAGCCGCTTCAATTTTATTTCGCCCGAAGGTCTCATTGTTCAAATATCCGAGAAGGAGCTGATTAAAATTGGCTAAAAGTGTAGATAAGAGCGGGAAGCTGACCGTTGTTCCACTGGAAAACAGAGTAGGCGGTGTTTTTATTCATGTAACCGATTTAATGCGGGCTGCGGAGTGGTACAGCCGATTGTTTGGTCTCCCGGTCAAGCAAGAGCGTCTGAATGGCGGACCGGTGTATTGGTTTGATTTCCCTGTAACTGATCTTATATTGGACACTAATTCAGAGAACCGCAAGAATCCGTCGTGGCATGAAGGGATGAAGCCCCGTTTCCTGCTCCCGGTATCTGACATTGACGAAGCTTACCAATACATAGAGGAGCATGGGAAGCCGCTGACGGAACCGGAACGCCATGGTTCAACGGCTTACTTCATCTTCAGAGACCTTGAGGGCAATAACCTGATGGCCTGCTGGACAGAGGAGCCGATCCTAAACGATGAACAACCGGCCGCTTCGCCCATTCTCCCGCGAATAGGCGGTGTTTTTGTTGATGTTAAGGACATGAAGCAGGCTGCTCGCTGGTATTCGGAGCTGCTTGGACAACCGCTGAATGAGGCGGGAGCAGAGCACCCTGTTTATCCGGTTCCGGTCACCAGTGGGGCAGCGCTGCTGCTCGATCAGAACCGTCACCTGAACAGTGAGGCTTTTACAGAGATTATGTACTTAGAGACGCATGATTTTGAGGCTGCGCTTGAACATTTGAAGTCTATAGGCGTCGAGCTCGCCGGTGAGCCCGCTTATTTCGACAACCTGTCGGAGGTTCCGGTATTGGACCCGGACGGGAACCGTATTGTGATTGCGCAGATGAAGTGAAGGTCGGATTGATGAGACTTTAGGAAGGGTGAAACGATGGAGCATTCAGCAAATACTGCAGGCGGCCGAATACTTGGTGCAGTTGTGGTACAAGGAAGAAGACGGCAGGTGGCAGGTCTTGAGTACGCGGTCTGCCAGCAGCAGAAAAAGCCTCAAGAGGTTATACCAATGTTCTGGCAGGCGTTTATGGAGCGTATTGATGAAATTCCCGGCCGTTTAGAGAAATCATGCACCATTGGGCTGTATCTGTATGAGCCGCCCTTCGGTCCAGGACAGGATTTTCGCTATATGGCGGGAGTGGAAGTGGCGGGAGATGAAGCAGTCCCGCTTCCTGAGGGTATGGTCACAAGAACGATTGAGGAAGCTGACTGTGTTGTGGTTACTTACCGCGGCAAGGCTGAGGATTTCGGAATCGTCTGGGACTGGTTTCATGGAGAATGGTTCCCGCAGCAGTCTGAGTATGATGCAGTAGACCACTTCGAATTCGAGCGTCATGACGAGCGTTATCTTGGGGGCGATCAGGAGGAATCCGTATTCGAAATGTACTTCCCGGTTAAGCGGAGAGCTGCCAGCTCCGGCAGCGGGCTACCTTCGTTCCAGTAACCCGGCAAGGAGCAGCATGAGGAAGGAGAAGAGCACGATGGCACCAGCCCATATCCAGGCAAGCAGCGTCTCGTTGCCTTCAACTGCAACGAATATAGCGGTGGGAATCGTCTGAGTACGGCCGGGAATGTTGCCCGCAATCATGAGGGTGGCGCCGAATTCTCCAAGTCCGCGCGCAAAGCCCAGAATATAACCACCTGTAAGCGACCGGAAGGCGAGGGGGGCGGTGATATGGCGGAACACCTGCCATTCCCCGGCCCCCTCTGCTCGTGCTGCGTCTTCAACTTCCTGGTCGACCGCATCAAATCCTGCCCGCATGGTCCGGTATGCAAGCGGAAAAGCGACAGCGGCAGCCGCAATAACAGCAGCACCCCAAGTGAAGATGATCGGGTGTCCTGTGAGCCATTCATAAGCCTGTCCAAGCCAGCTGCGGCGGCCAAGCGCCATCAGGAGCACAAAACCGACGACCGTTGGGGGAAGGACGAGCGGAAGCAGCAGCAGGGTCTCTACAAGCGTCTTGCCGGGGAAGTTAGCCCTTGACATCCATCTTGCGGCTGCAGCTGCAGCGAGGAAGACGATCAGGCTGGAAGCAAGCGCAACCTTGACCGAGATGGCAATAGGGGGAAGAATTACAGACCAGTCATACATACTCGCTACTCCTTCTGCTCGGTCGGTATACGAAAGCCGTAATCCCGGAACAGGTCCGAAGATTCCTCGTTCAGCATGTAATTCAGTAAAGCAGCTGCTTCTTTACGGTTGGATGATCGCTCCACAACAGCCGCTTCATAAATAATCGGGCTGTGCCATTGTTCTGGAACCCGGTAGACGACGGATGCTGCGCTGCTGCTGGCGGCATCAGTAGAGTACACGAAACCCGCATCGGCATTCCCGCTGTTCACATAGGTGAGAACCTGTTTTACATCCTTGGCCATAACCAGCTTAGGCTTCAGCATCGCCCAAAGACCGGCATACTCAAGGGTTTCCCGGGTATATTCGCCGGCTGGAACGACGTCCGGCTCTCCGACCGCAATGCGCCTAATTTCCTCGTTCAGCAGGTCTTCCAGCTTGGACGGACGTACTGCCTTATCGTCAGGTGTAATCAGCACAAGCTCATTCAAGAGCAGCTGCTTTCTGCCGGCAACCGTCTTGGTACTGCTCAGTTTATCCATAGGTGCAGTGCCGGCTGATAAGAACAGATCAACTGGAGCCCCTTCAGCAATCTGTTTGGCAAGAGCCCCCGAGGAGCCCAAATTAAGGGTGATGGAAACTCCGGGATGCTGCTGCTCATAGGCAGCCGCCAACTCGCGAAGACTGTCCTGCAGGCTTGCAGCCGCTGACACAATCAGCTCCGTTCTGTCAGCTTTACTGTCCTGATTCGTGCATCCGCTAACAAGCAAGAGGGCAAGCATTAGCTGCAATAGGGTAAAGAAACGCGGTCGAACCCGTATAAAGCCAGGTAATTTATTATTCATCCCCGACAACTCCGATGCTCCAAATATGGAAACTATACTAACATAACTGCTTCTTTAATGGAACTGCACGATATGAATTAGGCTGCGCTCGGCGTTTACTTGCAACTGATACTGCCCGTTCAGTACAATAGGGCATGAAGGTCCGGCATGGACCTTGCAGCAGGAGATTGGGCGAATAAGCTCTATCACTCCGCGCGAGAACCGGCGGGACATCTACATAATTTAAATACCGGGAGGCTGATTCGTGCATGAATCCATTTCGCTTTTACAACCCCACCCAGATTGTATTCGGTAAGGATACGGTCAGCGAGCTTGGTTCGCTGGTCGCGCCTTACGGTTCATCTATTCTGCTCGTCTATGGCGGAGGAAGCATCAAGAAGACAGGGCTATACGATAAAGTAAAGGAGCAGCTGGCATCTATTCATGCAACGGTGCATGAGCTGTCCGGCATCGATCCTAACCCAAGGCTCTCGAGCGTCGAGAAGGGCGTTCAGATCTGTCGGGAGAACGGTGTGCAGTTTATACTGGCAGTCGGCGGCGGCAGCGTCATTGATGCGGCCAAAGGAATAGCGGCTGGTGTGCCTTATGAAGGCTCGGTATGGGATTTCTGTACCCGAAAGGCACAGGTGCAGAAGGCGCTTCCGCTTGGTGCCATTCTGACTCTGTCGGCCACCGGTACGGAGATGAACGGCAACGCCGTCATAACCAACTGGGATCTGAAGCAGAAGCGGGGCATGGGAAGCATTCATGTCTATCCGCGGTTCTCGATTCTGGACCCGACGCTTACAATGACGGTGTCCAAGGAGCAGACAGCGAACGGTATCGTCGATATGATGTCTCATGTATTTGAGCAGTATTTCAGCCAGACGAAGGACACTCCGCTGCAGGAGCGGCTGTGTGAGTCCATTCTGCAAACTGTCGTAGAGAATGGGGAGACAGCTGTCCGTGAGCCCAACAACTATGAAGCACGCGCGAACCTGATGCTGTGCGGCACTTATGCGCTGAACGGCGGCATGATCAGTGTCGGCATGCAAAATGACTGGGCTTCCCACGATATTGAGCATGCAATCAGTGCGATCTACGATATTGCGCATGGCGCAGGCTTGTCCATCGTGTTCCCGAATTGGATGAAATATGTCTATAGCGCCCGGATCGATCGTTTTGTGCAGTATGCGGTCCGCGTATGGGGCGTTGATCCGGCCGGTAAGACCGACGAGGAGATTGCTCTTGCCGGCATCCAGGCAACAAGAGACTTCTTCACCCGCATTGGCGCTCCTGCGACACTTTCCGATGTAGGAATAAGTGATGAGTCGCTGGATGTTATGGCAGCGGATGCCGTGCGCTTTGGACCGCTTGGCTCGTTCCGCAAGCTGGAGCAGCAGGATGTCCGCTCAATCCTGGAGATGTCACTGTAAAAATCCGATAAAGAACGGCTCATGAATTGCTGGAAACTGGTTATCCTAACTTTTGCGCACGTCTTATGGTTGAACATGCCAGAGGAGGATAACGATGCAAAATCAATTCCCGCAGGGGAACAGCCAGCAAATGACATATGAGCAGTTTCAGGAGCTGCAGCGCCAGCGCCAGGAGCAGGAGCAGATCGCAGCGCGCCAGGCTATTCAGAACATTGGTGCCGACCGCGAATCCGACCGGATGCGTTCGGTAGTCCAGCAGCTGCAGAGCGTCAGTGAAGAGCTTCAAATGGCTGAGAATCAGATCCAGGTTCAGATGGATGCGCAGCTGCGTCAGCTGCAGCTGATCAAGCAGCGCATCCGCCAGTGCGAAAGCCTGATTCAGGAGACCGTGACTCGCCCCGCAGGCGCGCAAGGTCTGGCAGGGATGCAGGGCATGCAGTAGCAGCAGTGGAAGAATACGGATTAAAAAAGGCTGTCCGATTTAGCAGTAAACCTGCTACATCGGGCAGCCATTTTTTGGTTGAGCATCAGTGCTTGATTTGTTCTTCCGCTTCCTCGTTCGTGAGTCCGGTTACTTCCAGCAGCTTGAAGAACAGGCTGAGAATAATTGCAACAACGGTTGCGAGCGCCATTCCTTTGAGCTCCAGATGCCCCCACTTGAATGTCGTTCCGCTTAACCCAAGAACGAGAACGACTGTCGTCAGAATTAGATTGACAGGCTTGCTGTAATCGACCTTAGATTCAACCAGCATCCGTATGCCTGCAGCTGCTATGACGCCGAACAGCATCAAGGAAACGCCGCCTATTACAGGGGGTGGTACAGCGCCGATGATGGCAGAGAGCTTCCCAAAAAAGGAAAGCACGATAGCCGCGATGGCAGCTCCGCCTATTACCCAAACGGAATAGACGCGTGTAAGCGCCATGACACCAATATTTTCACCATAAGTGGTATTAGGTGTCGAACCGACTGCGCCGGATATCATGGTCGATATGCCGTTGCCAAGCAGGGAACGATGGAGGCCTGGATTACGGGACAGGTCCTTGTCCACCATGTTGCCGGTGACGATCAGATGGCCGATATGCTCGGCAATGACGACAAGCGCAGCAGGAGCGATAATTATAATGCTGGGCCAGTCGAATTCTGGTGTTGTGAATTCGGGTACAGCCAGTAAGCTCGCCTGGGCAATTCCTTCCGTCTTGACCATGCCTAGCGCCCAGGCCAGCAGATAGCCGCTTACGAAACCGATCAGGATTGGAATGATCTTCATAAACCCACGGAACATTACGGAGCCGATAATGATGATTCCAAGCGTAATCACGGACACGAGAATGCTCATCGGATCAGGTGTCCATTCTGGAGTGCCGTCGCTGATCCAGCCAGCCTGCTGGGCGGCTACAGGTACCAGCTCCAGACCAATGACCGCGATTATGGCGCCCATCGCGGCGGGCGGGAATACGACGTCCAGCCAGCGGGTGCCGGTCTTGCCGATCAGCAGCGCAACCAGTGTGAAGATCGCGCCGACAACAATGAAGGCCCCCAGCGCTTTCGGATAGTTATCCGCGTTTCCGGCAAGCACAAGCATAACCGGAGAAAGGAACGCAAAGCTTGATCCGAGATATGCCGGGATTTTCCCCTTGCAGATAAACAGATAGAGTAGGGTGCCGATGCCGTTCATCAGCAGTATGGTTGAGGCGTCAACCCCAAACAGGATGGGTACCAGCACAGTGGAGCCAAACATGGCAAACAGATGCTGAAGACTAAGCGGGATGCTCTGTATTAACGGCGGCCGCTCGTCCACTTGAATAGTACGCTGCACGAATTTTTTTCCCCCTATAAAACGTTTTGGTATATGTAGCCATTCAACATATTAACAGAATACGACATAAAGCTCCAAATTATTTTTTCTCACTAGGATGCCCGTATTTGTCCTATTCGTTTCGTCCCCGGCACTGGAAGGTAATGAAGAATAGCGGATGACCGGTACAAGTGTCGTCTAATCTGAAGCTGGGGGTGGCAGTTGTGAAGGAATGGGAGAAAGTGCCTGATGAGAAGAAGCAGAAGGGGAACCGGGATCATCCGGAGCAGTACCCGACAGACGAGGAAAGCTTGTTTGACCAGTTTGACAGCGAAAGGAATGTTGATCCTCTTCCGATGGAGGATATCGCAATGGAGCTCCGGGAAGAGAAGAAGCGGGATGGGGAAGAGAAGAGTGACTCATCCAGTGAACGGAAGCTGCGGCCATAGCCGAAAAATGCTCCTGCCTCACGGGCTTAGCCCGAGTGGCGGGAGCATTTTTAATGGCGTCAGCTGCCCTGCCTTTTCTGACGGGCTTCTTCTTCTATAATCTGGCTGACTGCAAAGGCCAGGTCATCATTACCGAAGAGCGAGAGAACCGTGAGCACGGTTTCGTTATCAATCGGACCAGCCTCTTCCTTAGGAACAGTCAGCTCCACTGCCTGCTTAAGCGCAGCGTTATCCCCCTGCCCCGGATAAGCGCTTGTATAGACTTCAACTGGATTTCGGTCATGGTTAACACACCACTGTGCAAATATAAGAATCATCATATTTTCATCACGTTGATAGCTGGCGATAATCTGGTCGCCGATTTTATTATCTGTCATCGGTACCGCTCCTCCTGTTAGATGGTCGAACCCCTAGCATCAGCGCCATTATACCGAAGATGCAAAAAAACTTCCAAAACTATTTTTTAAGCCACCCTACCAAAAAGGTAGAATCATGTCGAATATTATATTGTAACGTCCAAACGACCTCAGGGAGGAAACAACAGATGAAAAACAGGACTATCGTAGGTACAGCACTTCTAGCTTTTACACTTGCTTCAGGGACGGCATACGCCGAGACTCCGGCAGCAGAGCCAAGCCAAACCGGAACCAGCCAGACTGCGTCGGGAACGGCTGAGGCTGCTCCTGCTAAAGAGACCGCAGAAGAACCAGCAGGCAAGGCAGCAAGGGCCAAACAGAAAGACAAGCAGAGTGAAAAGCAAAAGGTCTCAGAGAGTGAAGAGCAGAAGGTCTCGGAGAATGAAGAGCAGAAGGTCTCGGAGAATGAAGAGCAGAAGGCCGTTCAGAGTGAAGAGGGCAAGGAAAAGGCGAAGCAGGGCGGAGCTAAAGGCCTGCAGAACGCTTATGAGAATGTAAAAGACAAGCCGGCAGGCGCTCGCATAGCCGCTAAATTAAAGGATAAATACGGAATTGAAGTGGCACCTGATGCTGTGCCTGCTGAGGTTGCCGTTGAGCTGGAAGCTGAAGGAGAGCTGGAGGCAGCGGCCGATGTGCTTACTGAGGCCATTCAGGATGATATTACGAATGTAGAGAACTACAAGAAGCTTGGCAAAGTAAAGAACAAGATGGGCAATAAGGGTGTCAAGACCTATATCAATGGCAAGGAGCTTGCTTCCGACGTGCCTCCTGTCGTTAAGAGCGGCCGGACACTGGTACCGTTCCGCGCGATCGCAGAATCCCTGCAGGCGGAAGTGCAGTGGGATTCGAAGACCAAGACCGTGACGGTAACGAAGAACGGGACCGAGGTTAAGGTTGTGCTGGGAAGCCAGACCGCTACCATTAACGGCCAGCAGGTTACAATTGACGTGCCGGGCGAGATGAACAAGAACCGTGTTTTCGTACCGCTGCGCTTTATCAGCGAAGCCTTGAAGGCGAATGTACAGTGGGACAAGGAAACGTCAAGCGCTATTATTGTAGGAGAAGAGGAAGCGGCAGCGGCTGAGGAAGCTCAGGAGCCAACAGCAGCGGAAGAGCCGGCAGCTGAAGAAACGACAGCGGATCAGCCGGTAACTGAAGCGCCAGCGGCCGAAGAGACGACTACCGAGCCGTCAACGACAGAAACATCGGCTGAAACGACCACGCAGCAAGCATAATTATTAATCAAGCAGCGCCAATAAGGCTGGCCGGATCAATAGATCCGGCCAGCCTCTTTGTTTTAAAATGCAGTGTTATACATTAATAAGGGTCTGCTTCATGGCCTTTGCTCTGCGCCTTCTCGGCAGCAGCAGTAGAATTCTGCTGAACGCCTTCCTTCATCCCGGAGGCGGCTTGCTCGAGCCCTTCCTTGACGCGCCTGCCATAGTCGGCATCTGCCTGCGTGAAGTAGCTGATCATCCGCTCCTGAATGTCGGGATTGCAAATCTTGAGTGCGGTGACAAGGTTGGAGATGAGCTCATCACGCTCCCAATCCTCGAAGGAACGGTAGGTTTCCCCGGCCTGCTTGAAGTCATTCGTCCGCTCAATCTTCTCACGGACAAGCTTCGCATCGTAATGAGGCTCATGCGGCTTGCCCTGCTGGACAGCTTCCTTCAGTCCGCCCATGGAGGAAGGCTCATAGTTGACATGTGGATTTTGTCCTGGTGCCCGGTCAACCTTGTACTGCATCTGGCCGCCGCTCAGATTCGTTGCGACGCGGCTTTTCGGTGCATTAATCGGCAGCTGAAGATAATTTGAGCCAACCCGGTGGCGCTGCGTATCGGAATAGGAGAAGGTGCGGCCCTGCAGAAGCTTGTCATCCGAGAATTCAAGACCGTCCACCAGCACGCCTGTACCAAATGCAACCTGTTCCACCTCGGTAAAATAGTCCTCCGGATTGCGGTTAAGCGTCATTTTACCAACAGGCAGGAAAGGGAACTGATCAGTTGGCCACAGCTTCGTCGGATCGAGCGGATCGAAGTCCAGTTCCGGGTGCTCGCCGTCGCTCATAATTTGTACGCAAAGCTCCCACTCCGGATAGTCGCCCTCCTCAATTGCGTGATAGAGATCCAGCGTCGCATGATTGAAGTTTGTTGCCTGTATTTCGCTGGCTTCACGTTGTGTCAGATTCTTGATTCCCTGATTAAGCGGCTCCCAGTGATATTTGACAAGCACCGCTTCGCCCTCGGCGTTGACCCACTTGTATGTATTGACGCCGGAGCCCTGCATCTGGCGGTAGTTCGCCGGGATTCCCCATGGTGAGAAGAGGAACGTTACCATATGAGTCGCCTCTGGAGACAGGGATACGAAGTCGAAGAAGCGGCGCATATCCTGGGCATTGGTGACCGGATCCGGCTTGAAGGCGTGAACCATATCCGGGAATTTCAGCGGATCGCGGATGAAGAAAATCTTCAGATTGTTGCCGACTAGGTCCCAATTGCCTTCTTCTGTGTAAAACTTTACCGCAAAGCCGCGCGGATCACGAAGCGTCTCCGGCGAGTGGCCGCCGTGAATAACGGTAGAGAAGCGCACGAAAACGGGCGTCTGTTTGCCAGGCTCCTGGAACAGCTTGGCTCTCGTATATTTGGACACAGGCTCATCTCCGACTTTTCCGTATGCCTCAAACACGCCATGCGCGCCGGCGCCGCGAGCATGAACAACACGTTCAGGTACACGTTCGCGGTCAAAGTGGGAGATCTTCTCCAGAAAATGATAGTTTTCAAGCGTGGCAGGCCCGCGGCTGCCGACCGTTCTGATATTCTGGTTATCCGTTACAGGATGACCCTGCCGGTTCGTCAGCGTCTGTTCTCCGTTTAGTGCTTCCGGATTCTTGCCGTTCTGTTCGTTCATTCTTCAGCCACCTTTCAAATTGTTGGAAATGATAACATTACAAAATTACCCGTGCTATGAACGGAGCCAAACAGCCTTTAACCCTCTAGAGGATGAAGATTGAATGAAGATTAGATGAATCATTTGGCATCTGCACTGGCAGAACAAGAAAGTAACAGAATGCCTAAACATTGCGGATGCGCAAGGGGCGGGCTTCGTGATAGGTTGAACAAGAAGTTCAATCGCAAACGGAGGATCACGCATATGTTTCGCAGTAAGATGAAGCCTGTCACTACAGTTTCCACGGAGCCGAAATTCCCGGCACTTGTCTGGACTATTGGGTTAGAGATGGTCTTAATGCTGCTCATGGGCAGTGTGGATACCTGGATGCTGAGCGCCGTATCTGACGGTGCTGTAGCAGCCGCGGGCCTTTCCAATCAATATGTGACCCTGGGACTCCTGGTATTAAGAATCGTCACGGTGGGGACTCAAGTTGTACTGGCACAGTATCTTGGAGCGGGCCATGAACAGGAGGGAAGCCGGGCGGCACTCGCATCTCTCTATTTAAATGCGGGAATTGGCGGAGCCATCAGTCTGCTTCTTGTTGTCTTCAGCGGTCCGCTGCTGGAGCTGCTTCAGACAAGTGATGAATTAATGCCTGCGGCCCGTTCCTATCTGATCTGGGTGGGCGGATCCCTGGTTCTCCAGTCTCTCGTAAACGGCTTGACTGCCATCATCCGGATCTATGGCCATACCCAGCTCGCCATGTATGCTTCAGTAGGCATGAATCTGGCTAATATTGCAGGCAATGCGGTATTCATATTCGGGCTGGCTATGATTCCAGCCATGGGTGTCACCGGGGCGGCCGTATCAACCTGCTTAAGCAGGGGACTGACCATGCTGGTCCTGTTCATGCTGTTTGCGAAGCTGACGGGCATCCGGTTTCGTATGCCGTCCAGAGATGTTTTTCATCCTGAGGATCTCGGCAGGATGGTGAAGGTGGGTGTTCCATCGGCGATGGAAACCTTCCTGTATCATGCTGTGCAGACGGTGTTCATTGCGCTGATCAGTCACCTGGGTACCGAGGCGCTTGCCGGGCGGCAGTACGCCGTAAACTTGACAATGTTCATAACCTGCTTCGGCAGTGCCTTCAGTTCGGCTAATATGATTATGGTTGGCCGGTATGTAGGAGGGGGAAGGTTCGACGAGGCCTATCAGCAGACCTGGCTGAGCATCCGTCTCAGCCTGATTGCGGTCCTAATAGCCAACTGCGCTGTCATCCTGTACCGTGAGCCTTTGGTCGGCCTGTTCACAGGGGATGCGGAGGTCATTCGTATAGCCGGGCAGCTGCTTCTGCTTAATCTGTTTGTGGAGACAGGCAAATGTCTTAACATGAATACGGTCAGCGCTTTGCGGGCTGTAGGAGATGCACGGTTTCCGCTGTTAATGGCCATTATTTCAATGGCGGGGATCAGTCTGAGTATCGGATATGGCTTGACTGCTGCCGGGCTTGGAGCTGCTGGAATCTGGATTGCAACGGGATTGGATGAATGGATTAGAGGGCTGTCCATGATGGGCAGATGGCGGAGCCGGAAGTGGGAGGCTGCAGTTCTAGTGCCCCAACACAAAACCGCCGCTCCCGCGAAAGGCGGAGTAACGGCGGCCAAGACGTGATACTGATCGTGTAAGAAATCTGCATTATATTATATGGATTCAAGCAATAGACGCATGCGCTTCGGAATTTCTTCCTTCAGAGTGTCCCATGATACAAAGACGCCCTCCGGCCATTCATAGGGCACATACCGGAAGGAGGGCTTGAACCGGAATTCCTGCAGATGCGCTTCTGACCTGCGGTCCATCTCTTCAGGATCGGTCTTGTAGGTGCCCTTCAGCATATCAGGCTCCAAAACACCACCATTGCCGGCCAGCTCGCCATTGGCCGATTCAACATCCGGAAGCAGAAGGAACAGCTCCGGCATCGGGGAGAAGGCGTGCTTGCCGGGCTGCACATAAAGCACGGCCCGTCCATCCTCTCCCAAATTCGAGCGGTCTGGCAGCAGCCCGCGCAAATATTTGCCATGGAAGCTCGCCTCCACGTTCAGTACGCTGCCGTCATGGGCCACATAGACCCAGACATGCTCCAGATCATAGAGATGCTGGATATCGTAATCGTAGTAGACGGCATACTCAATGACCCCCAGCACGCTCTCCGAATCCACGTTCAGCGTGCGCCGGAATGATGGAGAAGGGGAGGTGCGGTCGATGATTGTCACGCCAACCATAACCGGTTTAAACGGCTCCAGCTCGTCCATGTAAAGTCTCGGCGCAAGCCGGATTGCCAGCTCCCAATCCAATTGGATCTTCCGGGCTGGTCCGGAATCGGTCATATGTTCTTTCATTCTCGTATTGCCCCTTTCAGATGTGATACCCGGCTGCTCAGCAGCCTGTGGCTCTCTTCTATGGCTTCCGGCTCACAAACCGGCTTATATTCATAGACGCGCAGATCTGCTTGTTCAATGGCAGGGAGGAAGCGTTCAAAGCCAGCCGTGTCATCGCTATGGACATACGGGCACCAATGATCAACAAGACCTGCGGTATCATGGATATGCATGCCCTTCACATAGGGAAGCGCAGACGGTAGCTCCTCTGTAATGGAGTAGAGGCCGAGCCTTTCCATCATAATGGCATGCCCGGTATCAATCCACAGGTGAACAGGCGCGCCCTTAATGCTGTTAATAATACTTACCGCTTCCGAGAGGGTGGGCAGTTGATGAATACGCGCTCTCGTCTCCAGGCCGATCCACACATTCAGACCGCGCCTTGTGATTTCCTCGCTAACCCGTTCAAGACTTTCCGCAATCATCCGGCACCGGATGGCGCCGTCCTCGGAGCGGCGCTCCTTCAGTTCGGTGAGCAGGCTCTCATAGGCCGCGCTGTGCCGCAGGCCCTCCTTGTACATACGCTTGAGCTCGGCATCGTAACGGTGCTCAATAATCGCTTCTCCAGGATGAAGAACGACAGCTTCTGCTCCGAAGCGTTCCGCCTGGACAGCTGACTCCACGAGAAGCTGCTCCCCGTGCAGCCGCATTTCCATGTCGGGGTGGTTCAGCATATATGCATCCGGTCCATACTGGGTCATATCCTCCGCCTTTGGAAACACATGATGTACGCTTGAAATTCTGATTTCATTGCGGTATACAAGCGGGTAGATATCATCAGCCATTGTCCTGGTGACCTGATAGTTCAGTTCAATATCGCAGAAACCTAGGCTCTTGATATGACGGACCATATCGGCGCCTGATTCATGCTGCTTCACATTCCATGAAGTAGAGAATGACCAGCCATCCTTCGGGATAGGGGCTGAGAGGGGAGAGGGATGTCCGTTACCTAAGATCATAAGTGGTACTCCTTCCTTGAAAATAAGAGAAGGGCCAAGCATGCTTGACCCTTCCGCCAACTCCTTACTTCGTAAGATTAGCCTGCCATTCATTGGCTTCCTTGGTTGCCTGATCGCCGCCGGCAGCATACCACTTCTTAACGAACTCATCGAAGTAGTCGACCGGCTTGTCACCGGTAATAATGGAGATGTATGCTTCGTCACGCAGCTTGATCAGCTCAGCCTTGTACATGTCATCAGACGGCAGGGCGCCAATCAGCTTGTTGCGCACTGCGCCTTCGCTGAAGCCATTCTTTCTTGCCCATTCATTCTTGACTTCGTTCATCGTGAAGGTGAGGAAGTCAGAAGCAAAGATACCGGCGCCATACACGTTACCTTCCATCTCGTTGTATGGAGGCAGGATCTTGAAGGTACGTAGCGTCTCATCATCCGAATCCCAATGCTTACCCTTGATGCCCAGGTTAGCCGTATAGAAGTTTTCCTTCGTAGTACCCATGTTATGTTCCAGAATTTGCAGAATCTTGCCCAGCTTGTCCGGCTCATCCTCAAGCTGCTTACCGAATACAATAACCGGCGCATCGACATAGTTGTTGGCAAACAAGGTGCGCTCGCCGTTTAAACCGACAGGAGGGAGGCCGTAACGAATTGATTTTGCAATGGCAGGGTCCTTCTTCGCCAGCTCCTCGTAGTTGCGTCCGCCTTTGTCGCCTTCGATTTCTGCGAGCGGCTCATACCAGTGCTGGTTTTGGCCATGACCGGTAAAGCCGATTTTGCCGTTAACGAAAGCGTGGGAGATGCCCCAGTAGTCGCCCGTATTCTCACCGGTAATGAATTCCGGATCAAGCACGCCATCCTTATACCACTTGTTCAGCAGCTTCAGTGCTTCCTTCGCTTCCGGCATTACCGCAGCATTGACGATCTTGCCGTCCTTCTCCATCCAGAACCAGTCCTGCCACTTGTGCGGTCCGTAGCCTGGCAGCACGCCGAAAGCGCCGAAGATTGCCTGCAGCCCGGATTGGGACAGACCGTAGGTATCCTTCACGCCATTACCGTCCGGATCTTCATTCGTAAATTTGTAAAAGGCCTCTTCGAATTCCTCCAGCGTGTCCGGTGTCTTCGTGATGCCGACCTTCTCCAGCCAGTCACCGCGCCAGACAATTGTCGTACGGAATTCAGCCGCGTCACTCAGAATCGGCAGGCCGTAAATTTTGCCGTCGACGCTTGCATACTTAAGCCAGTTGGGGTCAAGCTTCATCGCATTCTCATAGATATTAGGCATGTACTTCTTGATGACTTCCTCAGGAATTTCCGCGAGCACCCCTTGGTCTACATATTGAGGCAGGGTATTGGTCTTGACTGCGTTGCGGTTGTAATCCGGTATTTCACCGGCTGCAAGCCGCATGTTGAACAGCTCAACCACATTGGCGTGGTCCAGATTCCAGATATCGAAGTCCACATTGAATTTCTCTTCGTAATACTTGACCATCTCCGCATCCTCGGGAACTGGCACCTTCTCATACGGCAGCCAGGAAATCGTGTACTTCTTCCCTTCAATTGGCTCATATTTCGCAAGCGGATCAGCCGAGCCTTCTGCCGACGCCGGTACTGCGTTGTTGCCGTTATTAGTTGCCGGCGAGTTCTCGTTGCCGCTGCAGGCTGTCAGCATTGCGCCTGCCAGCATCGTGGCAAGCAGTGTTTTTCCCCATTGTGCTGCTTTCATTCAGTTGTTCACCCTCCTGGAATTGGTTATAAAGAAGTCGGTATTATATGTCAAGATACGGGTGCCCTGTCAGCACCTATCGTATCGAGATTTATGCAGCAGTTACCGGCCGGGGAGAAACCTCAGCCTTTAACCGCACCGACGAGCATACCCTTAATGAAATACTTCTGGACAAAAGGATAGATCAGGATAATCGGGATTGTCGTAAACATGATCGTCGCAGCCTTCAGTGTCTCTGTGTTTACCTGGCGCTGCATTTCCGGAACGGCCGTGGAGAGCATGTCCATCTCGCCATCGAGCACGATCCGGCGCATTACCACCTGCAGAACTTCATTCTCGGGCCTGGTCATATAGAGCATGCTGTCAAACCACTGATTCCAGTGGAAGACGATGTTCCAGAGCCCCAGCGTGACGAGAATCGGCATGGAGAGCGGAATGACAATCTTCCACAAGATGTAGATATCGTTGGCCCCGTCGATCTTCGCGGACTCCTCGAGCTCAGCAGGGAGCGACTGCAGGAAATTCCTCGTTACAATCAGCTGGAAAGCGCTGACCATGGAGGGCAGCACAAGCGCCCACACTGTGTTCATCAGGTTAAGGCCCTTGATCATCAGATAGGTGGGGATGAGTCCACCTGAGAAGAACATCGTGAGCACAATCAGCTGTGTCCAGAACTTGCGATGCGGAAAATAAGGCTTGGCCAGCACATAAGCCGCTGACACGGTAACAACAAGTGTGATCAGGGTACCGAGCACCGTTCGGATAACCGCATTGACGAAGCCGCTGCGGATATATTTGTGCTCGAACACCATCTGATAGTTGGCCCATGTGAACTTCTCCGGCCAAATTTTGATTGTTGTGAATGAGACATCTGACGGACTAAGGGACATCGTAAGCAAATACAGGAATGGATACAGGGTTGTGATGCAGAGCAGAAGCATCATGCCCATATTCACGGTGTCAAACAGCAGTCCGCCCGGGTGGATACGCAGCTTGCGTATTGATTTCATCAGAATCTCCTCCTTGTAAGCTGGCTGCTACCATAAGCTGCTGTCGCTGACCTTCTTGGCAATCCAGTTGGCGATTAGAACCGCGATCAGGGAGATCACGTTCTTGAACAGGCCGACTGCCGTGGCGAAGCTGTACTGAATGCTCTCGATACCGGTTCGGTAGGTATAGGTGCTGAGTACATCACCTACTCCGTATACAGCCGGGTTATAGAGGTTCATGACCTGGTCAAAATCATCCTGGATGATCTTGCCGATCGACAGGATCAGCATGATGGTTACAACCGGCGCAATGCCTGGAAGCGTGATATTGCGGATACGCTGGAACCGGTTGGCTCCGTCCACCTTGGCAACCTCATACAGCTCGGGATTGATGCCGGCCATGGCTGCCAGATAGATGATGGCGCTCCAGCCGAGATCCTTCCAGATGTCCGTGGCAACGAGCACCGACCGGAACCATTCGGGGTTGCCGAGGAAATAAACGGCGTCAAGGCCAATTTCCTTGAGCAGCAGGTTCAGCGGACCGGTTGACGGCGACAGGAACTGGGTGAACACGCCGGCAAGAATAACCCAGGACAAAAAATGCGGGAAGTATGAGATGCTCTGGATGAAGCGGCGCATAAACACCAGCCGGATCTCGTTCAGCAGTATGGCAAATAGTATCGGAGCAGGAAAGCCGAACACAAATTTGTAGAAGCTGATGATCAGCGTGTTGCGAAAAGCGTTATTGAAGCTCTCCATTGCGAACAGCTTTCGAAAGTTCTCCAGTCCAACCCATTCGCTGCCGTTGATGCCGGCCAGGAACTTGTAGTCCTTGAAGGCGATCTGAACGCCATATAAAGGAAAGTAGTGGAACACAAAGAAATAGATGATGCACGGCAGCAGCAGGATCGTCAGGTAACGGTGCTTCCAGTAACGATTGTGCTTTAGCAGTTGGAGCCGGGAACGTACCGGGACGGAAGGCCATTTCCGCCGGATTGTCTCAGCCTTCGTGGGTGCTTGCATATTCGGTATCCTCCTTGAACGTTTGTCCGGCCGGTCAGGACCGGAAGCGATTACGCGGCAGCGCCATAACGAACATAGCAGCAGCAAGGTGGAAGAACAATTCAACATTCTTTGTTTGGTAGCATTTTTTGCGCTAAAACCAGCTGTTTTGACCTATCAATATTTTGTTATAGTGACAAGTTTCGTAGAATGCGGCGAATTTACAAAATTATCATATCTAGTTAACGCTTTCTGTACATTTATGCGTGATAATTGTTGGCTTTCTTCGAGGTAGAAAACAAAAATACTACAACGAAACCACAAAATACTGGGGTGTTCAGTAAATTTGTAAGCCCTTACAATATAACTGACTCATAAAGAGGAGGTGTGCTGGTGGGGAGTAAGCTGTTACGCGGTCTGAGGGCGGCAGCACTTCAAATCGACAAGGCGGTCGAAGCCTTTGCCGTTAGTGCGGTGGCGTTGATGACGATCATTGTTACGGTCCAGGTGATTACGCGAAAGGTGTTTAATTTTGTATTCTTCTGGTCGGAGGAAATTACGCTGCTGCTGCTCATCTGGTTCTCGTTTCTCGGAATCGCTATCGGATTTAGAGAGAAATTGCATTTGGCCATGGATGCGGTAGCCAAGAGGCTACCTGCCGGTTTAAACAAAGCGCTTGATTACATCATTGGTTCTGCTACTTTGCTGTTCGGCGGCTATCTGATTTTGTATGGCTGGGAGTTTACTGTACTGATGCATAACAATACGATGACGGCTACCGACTGGCCGAGCAGCGTCATGTACATCATTATGCCGGTTACCGGACTGATGATTTGTGTTTACACGATTTTGCAGCTGGCTGGGGTGGACACGGTCCGCCACCGGCATCTGGATGAGGAGGTGCAGGAATGAGCGTTACCGGTGCCATGATTTTGCTTGCCGTGTGCTTCTTCGGTTTGATCCTGCTGCGCTTTCCTATTGCGATGGTACTTGCACTTACCTCGCTAATCACGGCCATGGCGCTGGAGATCCCGCTGGCGGTTATTGGCCAGCGTATGGTACAGGGGCTGAACAGCTACGCGCTGCTCGCCATTCCGTTCTTCATTCTTGCCGGTCAGATAATGAGTGAGGGCGGACTCGCTCTTCGCTTAATTAACCTGGCGCAGCTTCTTGTGGGCGCTATCCGGGGCGGGCTGGCTATGGTAAACTGTGTGGCCTGCATGCTGTTCGGCAATATTAGCGGCTCAGCTGCCGCTGATGTCTCATCTGTCGGCTCCGTCATGATTCCGATGATGAAACGCAAAAAATATGATGCCGATTATTCAGTAGCTGTCACATCTGCTGCGGCCATTCAAGGCGTCGTGATGCCGCCGTCCCACAACATGATTTTGTATGCGCTTGCAGCGGGCGGGGTTTCCATTTCAAGCCTGTTCCTTGCGGGGATTATACCGTGTCTGCTGCTGCTCGTCGTATTGATGACAACCTCCTACATTATCGCACGCAAGCGGGGGTATGAGCGGGGGGAAGCCGTCAAACTGAAGGACGTCCCACGAATAATTCTAGATGGCTCCATGTCCTTACTGACAGGCGTCATTATTTTGGGCGGTATTTTCTCCGGCTGGTTTACGGCAACCGAGTCCGGAGCCATAGCTTGTGTCTATGCGTTTATTTTGACCTTCTTCGTATACCGGGATATCCCGCTGTCCCATGTCAAGGTCATCTTCCTGAAGACGTTCCGGACAGTAGCAATGGTGCTGTTCCTGATCGCGGCGTCCAATGCATTTGCGTGGATTCTAACCTATCTGAAGATCCCGGTTATGCTCACAGAACTGCTGCTCAGCATCTCCGATAATCCGGTCATCATTCTTCTGATCTTGAACATACTGCTGCTCATACTGGGCGCGCCGCTTGATATGGCGCCGCTTATTCTGATCATGACACCAATTCTGTACCCGGTCGTCACGGCACTTGGCATGGATCCGGTACACTTTGGCATTGTTCTCATCCTGAACCTGGGAATAGGGCTTATAACGCCGCCTGTTGGTACTGTGCTGTTCGTCGGCTGTGCAATCGGCAAAGTGTCAATTGAACGCGGGACACGAGCGCTCATACCGTTTTTCGTCGTCATGGTTGCTGTATTAATGGTTATCACTTATGTCCCGGCAATCTCACTTTGGCTGCCTAATATGATCAATGGTGGCTCATAGCGGCTGTGCGGGTCATCTGCAGCATGCCGACTAAGTTATTCTGAGAGGGGTAATGAAGATGATTATGCGTAAAATGCTTCAAATGATTGGAGCAGGTGCTGCTGCTGTATTATTAATTACGGGATGCGGAAATGGCGGAGCAGGAGGCAGTATGGAAACTTCCGGGGGAACCGGAGGCAAAGCCGAAGGTGCTACTTACACCTTCCGGCTGGCGGAAGCGCATCCGGCTGATTATCCGACGACCAAGGGAGATATGCGGTTTGCAGAGCTCGTGAAGGAACGCTCCGGCGGACGTATAACTATAGACGTCTTTCCTTCCGCCCAGCTGGGCGAAGAGAAGTCGGTCATCGAGCAGGTGCAGCTCGGGGCAATTGAATTTACCCGCGTCAGCACTGGTCCAATGGCCGAATTCAACAAGGACTTCGGGGTGTTCAGCCTCCCGTATATCTTCGATAACGATGACCATGTCTGGAGTTTCCTGCTTAGCGACGCAGGCACCGGGCTGCTGGATAGCCTGGAGTCATCGGGCATGAAGGGGCTTGCTTATTATAGTTCTGGCTCAAGAAGCTTCTATTCATCCAAACCGTTAACGAAGCTTGAAGATTTGAAGGGCATGAAGATACGCGTCATCGAGAACAAGCTGAACATGGATATCATGGAGGCGCTGGGCGCAAGTGCGACACCAATGCCTTACGGCGAGGTGTACAGCTCGCTGCAGACGGGTGTAATTGATGCGGCGGAAAACAACTATCCAAGCTATTATTCCAGCAAGCATTACGAGGTAGCCTCTCATTATCTTCTTGACAGCCACCAGCGTGTGCCTGAGGTTCTGCTGATCTCCAAGCAGGTCTGGGATAAGCTGTCGGCTGAGGATCAGGAGATTATCCGTCAGGCGGCGCTCGATTCCATTGAATACCAGCGTGAAGAGTGGGCGAAGTATGAGCAGGAGTCCGAGGAGAAGGTCCGCGAGGGCGGCGCAACGATTACGGAAATTTCCGATTTTACACCGTGGAAGCAGGCAGTAGCCCCGGTTATTGAGAAGTACCGCAGCCAGTATCAGGAAGTCCTGGACGCAATCGAAGCGGCCAGACCTTAAGCTGCTGTATCCCTTGGCGGCCCGCTAGACGGTGCCGCCAACTCCAGGTTTAGAGGAAGGAAACGGACACCCCCGCGGAGAACATCTACTAAATACAGTTGTACTACTTGAGTGGTGGTGAGCGTATAGTGACTGTCATAACCCAGCATCGCAGAATGCGCAGACTGCTTAGTAAGCTGCTGCTGCGCGACCGTCCGCTCATGACTAAGCTGATGGTGTTCTCCGCATTTCTAGTTGCGATACCAATGCTTTGTGCCGGTTTAATTACCTATCGGCATTCCTCTATAACACTGGAGAGAGAAGCCAAGCAGTACAGCTGGCAGGTTATTGAACAGGTGAAGCATTATGTGGAGGACTATTTTCGCGATTTCGAAATCAACTCGCTGCGCATCGTGAACCATCCGGAAACGGCAGCCTTCATAAGAAGCCAAGCGAGGGAAGCAGAGCCGGATGAGGAGCTTACGCAACGTGTACGGAATGTGCTGAAAAATTCGGCCTATACGCGTTCGGATGTTGCCAATATGACGCTCCTGGTCCATAACGGGATGAACAGGATTGATTCCAATGACCAGCCCGGTGTTTCCTCTGTCCTTGAGCTTCCGGGCGAGTACTGGTACGGCAGCGTATCACCTGCCGGCAAGCCTAAGGTATACAGCAGGCTGGTGGAATGGAAGGGAAGAGTGGAACCTGTCATATCGGTCGTAAAGGGGATTGCCAATCCGCGGGATCTAAGCCCGTTCGGCATGCTCGTTATTGACCTCAATTATAAGCGCTTACAGGATGTGGCGCGAAAGGTAAGGCTGGGCCAATCGGGGAGCGGCTATCTGTTCATCCTGGATGAACGGGATCATTACATCTATCATCCGGATTATGCCCGGATCGGCACGAGGGCCGAGCAGGCCATTTTACAGGCGGCAGGCCAACAGCTCAGCGGTTCGGCTGTCACAGCAGCGGATACAGAAGGCTCCCCGCGCCAGCTTCTGACCTTCAGCACGAGTGAGGCGCTTGGCTGGCGAATGTTCACTTCCATACCCTATACAGATCTAATGGCAAGCAGATCCTACATTGGCCGTACCATCGTCATTACGTCAGCCGCATTCATTCTGCTGGCTTATGTCCTCAGCTTCGGATTTGCCGCCAGCCTGGTCCGGCCGGTGCGCCGTCTGTACCAGTTCATGAAACGGGTGGAGATTGGTGATTTGAAGGGGAGTGTGGAGGTGGAGTCGAAGGATGAGATCGGGAAGCTGTCAGCTGGTTTCAATAAGATGGTGTCACGGCTTCATGAGTTGCTGGAGGAGGTCTACTTCTCCAAGCTAAGAGAAACCGAAATGTCCCTGCGGCAGAAGGATACTGAGCTCAAAATGCTGCAGGCCCAAATTAACCCGCATTTTCTGTACAATGCACTGGAGACGATCCGGGGGATGGCTCTGGAGCATGACCGTGACGATATCGCCAGCATGTCCGCATCACTATCGCGGCTGCTTCGGTACAATGTTAAGGATGATTCGCCTGTTGTCACTCTGCGTCAGGAACTGGAGGTTGCCGAGGTTTATCTTAAAATTCAGTCGTTCCGATTTGAAGACCGTTTGTCCTATGACTTGAGTATTCCACAGCAGGCCCTTGAATTCCCTGTGCCCAAGTTCACGCTGCAGCCTCTGATCGAGAACAGTATTGTCCATGGGCTTGAGCCGGAGGCAGGAGGGATAAGGATAAGCATTACAGCAGAGCTGCTGCGGGAAGATGCTTATATCCTGACGGTATCCGATACAGGAGCAGGCATGGCACCCGAACAAGTGACACAGTTCATGAAGGCGGACGAACAGCCTAGGGGCCATATCGGAATCCGGAATGTTCAGCTAAGAATCCGGCATCTGTTTGGTGAGCCGTATGGACTGGATGTTGCAAGCCAGCGCGGAATAGGAACAGAGATTAAGCTGGTTCTGCCCTGTAAACATGATAGGAGGGTGATATGACTTGACCGCCCATCAGATTTTGTTAGTGGAGGATGAAAGGTGGGTGCGCACAGCGCTCCGGAAGGTTATTGAAAAATCCGGCATGCCCTTTAAGATTGCACATGAGGCAACTAATGGAATGGAAGCTTCTGATTGGTTAAGCGGCAACGAGGTAGATCTGGTGGTCACTGATATCCGAATGCCGGTTATGGACGGCTTGGAGCTGCTGAAGGAAATTCGCAGCCGGAGGATGCGTACCGATGTCATTATTGTAAGCGGCTATGACGATTTCTCTTATGCACAGGAGGCGCTGCGGCAAGGGGCTGTTGATTATTTTGTTAAGCCGGTAGAGGTAGATGATATTAACCGCTGCTTTACCAGCTGGCTTGGCCGACTGCCTCGCGCGGCGCTAAGAGACGACGGGAAGCAGCCTCCAGTGGAAGACATGTCACCGGTAGAGCAGGTGCTCTACCGGATCGCGAATGATCCGCAATCCCCCATGACCATGGCGGAAGCAGCGGCTTCGGTACACTTGAATCCAAGCTATTTTTGCAAGCTGTTCAAGCAGAAGACAGGCAGGACCTTTACAGATTATATAACGGAAACGAAGGTAGCCGAAGCGGTCCGGCTGCTGGAGAAGACATCGCTCAGAGTGAGCGAAATTTCAGCTAGGCTCGGTTATACGGATGCCGCCTATTTCACTCATACCTTCAAGCGGATTACCGGCCTGACGCCGAGCGATTGCCGAAGGCAAATTGAGGGAGTCAAGGGAGCTGCACGATTATAGAGAGGAGATGAATTTCATGAGCGAGTCAGCACAATGGGAAGCGGCGGAGCCAGGTGTGAAACGGAGGATTTATCCCCCCGGAACAAGCTTGATGATGATGGAGGTTCATTTTGAGGAAGGGGCCGAGGGATATTTGCATGCTCATCCCCATGAGCAGCTCAGCTACTGCCTGAGGGGAAGCCTGGAGTTTTCGGTCGATGGGGAGAAATCAATAATCCGCGCAGGAGAGACCATTGTCATACCGGGCGGTGCGGTTCACGGAGTAGTCGCGCTCGAGCCTTCTGCTCTTCTGGACTGCTTTACGCCGCTGCGGGAGGATTTGCTGAAGCGATAACTAATCATAGAGCGATCCGTCAAAATAGTCATGCGTCCACGCGCCGGGCATCCCGGCAGCATAACTTATCGTATAACACCACAAAGGAGGAATGGTCAAATGGCATACGGAGCAGCAGGAGTAGGAACAGGTGTAGGTGCAGGGATGTGGACGTCGACTGGCGCGATTCTGGTTCTGTTCATTTTGCTTGTTATCATCTCACGTACAGGTTTCGGCGTCTAAGTAATCGGGTAATATAATGTCGTGCCCTGCCTGCAGGACACGACAGAAAGCGGCTGCCTGTCTGGGCGGCCGCTTTCTTGATTTTATTGCGAACATTCTGAGTGTTCCTTAATTGGAGTTTCGCGCCATTGGCGACTATAATAATAAAATTACATAATGACTTAAGTTTGCAGAGGAGACGAACGAATGGCGCTAGAAATTGAGAAGAAATATTTGCTGACTAAGCCGCTGCAGGAGATTGTGGAGGAGCAGGATCTCAGAATCGTGTCGGAGCAGCGGATCGAACAGACCTATCTTGCTATCGATGCCGGGCAGGAGCTGCGGATTCGCAGGATCAAGGATCTGGGAACTGGAGAGGTTACCCATACGCATACCTTCAAGAATGGCAGCGGGCTCGTTCGCGAAGAAATCGAATACAGCATTTCAGCGGGAATCTATGAGCAGGTTGCCAGTGCTGTTGACGCTGTGGCGCTGACCAAAAACCGGATCACTGCCGACTGGAAGGGGCGGCTCGTGGAAATCGACATCTACGATCAGCTGGAGCTTACAGTTGTGGAGGTGGAATTTGCTACTGAAGAGGAGGCGCTGGCGTTCACCGCTCCCGATTGGTTTGGACCGGATATCAGCGCCGAGAAGAAATACAGCAACAAGACGGTGTGGAAACAGCTTCAGGAGCAGCGTTAAAGGCTAGGATGATTAGCTTTGTGTTGTAAAAATGGCTGCCTGCTGCGTCTTTCCGGTCTAGGATCGGGCATACGCAGCAAGCAGCCTTTTCATTTCCTTCCGGCAGCGCGGTGGAGTATCTCCTCTTAACTCCTCCGGAAGTGTATTCCAGAGATCCAGCAGCAGCGGCACGGGCGTCTGCATACGCTGCATCAGAGCGTAATCCCCGAATATCTCCGCTGGAGTGCCTTCTGCGATACACTGGCCCTCCTGCATGACGATGACCCAGTCAGCCCACCTGTATGCCAGATCGGTATCATGCGTTGCCATAACGACGGTCATCCCCTCCTTATGTACCCGTTCCAGCTCATCCAGCAGACGCTGTTCAGAAGCCTGATCGAGATAAGCGGTCGGCTCATCCAGCAGCAGGAGCTCCGGCTCCATGACAAGGATGCCGGCAAGTGCGACCTGTTTTTTTTGCCCCAGGCTTAAGTGGTGTATAGGAGTGTCTGCTATGGGATCGAGGTTCATGGCAGTTAACATACGAGCGGTTCGCCTGTTGAGCTCCGCTTCGCTAATACCAAGGTTCCTGAGGCCGTAAGCCATGTCTTGTCTGGGTGTAGCAAGAATCAGCTGCTGCTCTGGATCTTGAAATACAAGACCGATCTCCCGCCGGAGCTCCTTCAGATCCCGGGAGCGGTAGGATAATGGACTGTTCTTCCACAGCAGCTGTCCTTCAACGGGACGGTGAATGCCGACCGCATGCAGCAGGAAGGTTGATTTGCCTGAGCCGTTATGGCCGTACAGCACGGTCCGCTTGCCCGCGGGAACACGGAATGACAACCCGCGGAGCGCACTGCCGGAGGATGCAGGGTATGTATAATGCAGTTGGCGGGCTTCGAGTAAGGCAGTCATGGCCAGACCTCCAAACGAATTGTGATTTCAAGCAGCAGCAGCACTGCCACTCCTCCTATGATCTCCAGCTTGTACCGTCCCGGGATAGCTCCCATACGAAGAGAGGGCAGCGGGATATGCCCGTCATAGCCGCGCGCGGTGAGCCCTTGGTGCAGCATATGGTACCTGCGCATGGATGAGGTGAACAAGTGCACCGCCAGCATAGCGGTATCATTCAGCCTGCCCTTCAAGCCGTTGTGTCCGCCTCGTGCTTGCTGTGCCGTCTTCATATCTGCTGCCTCCAGCCACAGAATGAAGATGAACCGGTACATAATCATGATCAAATCCAGCACGACGGAAGGAACACGCAGTTTTTTAAGAGCAGCCAGCAGCTCGGGAACCGGCACGGTAAGGATGACCATGTAGCTGCTGGCAAGGCAGGCCAACATGCGTGTGAAAGCTTCCCAGGCGGTCTGAATACCGGAGGAAGTCAGATAGATGGACCTGCCATAAATGTGAAAAAGGCGGAAGTGCTCCGCCTTCTCCTCTGCTGCAGCTGACCCGATTTCCACGATAATGGCAGGTAATCCGGCTGCAAAGAATAGACAGGCTGCGCCCGTCATAAGCATATAAAGTCTGGCGGGCACACCGGCATAGCCGATAGTCCAGACTGCCGCCCAGATCAGGATGAGCAGCCTGACAGCAGGATGAGACAGATAGGCACCCAAGCCAAGCAGCGCCCCGAAGCCGCAGAGCAGGGCGGGGGGGAGTGGTCGAAGCCGGTTATGATGGGAGACTGCGTCAATTTGTCTGATCATGGCTGCGCGATTTGGCTCTTCCCCTCAGACGGCCGGCTGCATAACCAATGAATCCGGCGCCAATGGCGGCCTGCAGCGCAAAGAGCATGCTCTCCGTTTCGGCAGGTGGCTCCATAAGCGGGGTAAACCATGGTTCATACGCCGGTTCGATTGCAGTAATCATCTCTTCCGCTTCTCCGTCTGCACCGCCAAACTCGGCATCAACGGCTAGCAGCGGAACTATGCAGATTAACAGGACCGCAGCCAGTATTAGCAAGGCCTTGGTGCTGAATTTTAAGTTCTTCATGCCTGTTTGCCTCCTCTCAAACGGTTCAGCAGCGTAAGCTCTTCTGCACTATTGGCCTTTAGCCAGTTCCAGACGAGCAGGGTAAGCAGTCCCTCGGTAATAGCAAGGGGTACCTGTGTAACAGCAAAGATGCTGCCAAACTTCGCAAGGGAAGCCAGAAATCCGCCACTCTCCGCCGGGAAAGCAAGTGCGAGCTGGACGGAGGTTACCACATAGGTAGTCAGGTTAGCGGCTGCTGCAGCTGTAAAAACCGCCAGTCCCTGCCTGCCTGTAGCGGCTGACAGCAGCTTGTACAAGGCATAGCCGGCGGCAGGCCCGGCAACCGCCATAGAAAATGCATTGGCTCCGAGTGTCGTGATGCCGCCATGCGCCAGCAGAACAGCCTGGAACAGCAGAACCACGGAGCCCAGCACGCTCATCGGCAGAGGCCCAAACATAACGGCGCCTAGTCCTGTCCCGGTCGGATGCGAGCTGCTGCCTGTTACGGATGGGAGCTTCAAGGCTGACAGTACAAAGGTGAAGGCTCCGGCCAGGCCAAGCATTAGCTTGAGCTCGGGTGTATTCCTGGTGATTCGGACCAGTGCTCTTGTGCCGAGCAGGAAGAAGGGAATAAAGACGGCCCACCAGAACAGGGCCCATACCGGAGGCAGGAAACCCTCCATGATATGCATGGCATATGCAGTTTGGGGCGAGCCCGACCATAAATAAAAGGCTAATCCCGCTGCAAGCAGCACAAATGAGTAAGACTTGCGTGACTTCATCTTCGTCCTCCTTTCGTAATTTATTCCAAGCACGGTTCCAAATAAAAAAGCCAATCCGCCCGGATTGGCTTGGTACGCGTGAAAGCAGCCGGCCCGCCATGAACGAAACAGGCGCCGGTTGCGGCTCGCATACCTCTCCTCTCCGCGAAGGAAGCTGGTACTTCCGATCAGGTAGGTCTCCTGGCTTACGGATCGGCGCTTAACTCCGTCTTCCCCAGCCTGAAGCTGAGTGACATATCTGGAGGCAAGCTACCCGTTTACAGTGGCGGGACCGCTCGGGATTTGCACCCGATTCCCTGTTACCCTTGGCCTCTGGTTGAGACGAAGGCACCTGATCGTATGGTCTGCTGAAGCTGGTAATAACTGCGGTATTATGAATTCGCTCCGCTTGACAAATATCCTTCTGACAGGCTCAAATTTCTTGTCGGGCAGTAGTAGGCCTGGAATCTTTTGTTGCTTAATCTGCCGTGATGCTCTAATATTTTCATAGAGTTCAAGAGTAATCAGAGCTGATAGATCAGCCTGGCAGCAGGCTTAATTAAATAGCAAGGCATTCACTAAGATACAGGTTCCAGAGTGATTCCATCAAGGGACACTCGGATTAATAGGGAAGTCGGTTCAAATCCGACACGGTCCCGCCACTGTGAAGGACAAGGGCATCAGCCCTAAAGCCACGGCATGAAGCCACTGGGAAACCGGGAAGGCGCCGTCGGCAGTCTGAAGTCAGGAGACCTGCCTGTTATCGAGCTGCATCAATTCTGCGAGGAACGGGATGGTGTGCGATGCGAGTGCCGCTCAACAAACGGCTCCCTGCCGGGTGCAGCTCATATGCTGCAGATGCTTGTGTCAGGGGTACAGGAAGCAATGTCGTGTTGACCGGTCCAGCATCCCGCCTTCCGGGCGGGGTGCTTTTTTGTGCCCTTTTTAGCCGAAGACGGCTGGAGTGGGAGCATATAGGAGGGACGCGTAATGAGAGGGAAATTGTTAATTGTCGGCTTCGGGCCGGGCAGCTTTGAACATATTACGAAACGGGCAAGGGATGCAATAGCCGAAAGTGATGTCGTTATCGGCTACAACACTTACGTGGATCTTATCAGTGGTCTGCTTACCGATCAGCAGCTGGTCCGTACTGGGATGACGGAGGAGGTCAGCCGCGCACAAGAAGCGGTAAGGCAGGCAGAGCAGGGCAAGAAGGTCGCTGTGATCTCAAGTGGCGACGCTGGGGTATACGGGATGGCAGGCCTTGTATATGAAGTGCTTGTCCAGAAGGGCTGGGACGCCAAGTCTGGCGTCGAGGTTGAGGTAATTCCCGGCATTTCGGCTATTCAATCAACGGCTTCACTGCTTGGCGCCCCGGTCATGCATGATGCGTGTACCATCAGCCTTAGCGATCACTTGACACCTTGGGCAGTGATTGAGAAGAGGATTCAGGCAGCGGCTGAGGCGGATTTTGTTATTGCCCTGTATAACCCCCGCAGCGGCAGGCGGACGAGACAGATCGTTGAAGCGCAGTCCATTCTGCTCAAGCACCGCAGCCCGGATACCCCTGTAGGCATCGTGAAGAGCGCCTATCGTGACAGGGAGCATGTCGTGGTGACCACGCTCGCCCATATGCTTGATTTTGAGATTGGCATGCTGACAACGGTGATTATCGGCAATTCAACAACGTTCCTGTATGACGGTCTAATGATTACGCCGCGCGGCTATCAGCGTAAATACACGCTGGATTCCGACGTGCAGCCGCTGCGGCCTCATGAGCGGCTGCGGACTGAGGCTGAGCCTTGGTCGCTCAATGCGGCTGAGGAAGCAAGAGCGCAGGGCGGCAATGGCGAGGACACAGAGACAGCAGAGACAGCAGGAACTTCTGATTCTGCCGACAACAAGGACAGGGGGCAGCTGGATTCAGCTTCAGGCCGGGAACAGCAGGCAGGCGGCACAGCCTACGAACTTGCATCCGAGGCACTGCAGCTAGTATCCCGGCGGACGGGAAGACCGGCAGTGCCGGCCGCATCGGCAGCGCCAGACCCTCTATTCCGCCAGGAGGAAGTGCTCGAGTTTGCCGTTAGTCCCGGTGTTGCCTCTAAGAAGCTCTCACCTGAACAGCTCATGCTAATTGCCGAGGCTGCAGGGGAGCGCGGGGAAGTTGAATATACGACTCAGCATCAGCTGATTTTGCGCGTGCCGACATCTGATCCTGAAGCGGTGACTGGCAAGCTGCGTGAGGCGGGCCTGCTGTTAATGCCGCTTGGCGATGTGGCGCTCGTAAAGGCTTGTGACTTCTGCAACGGCGAGAAGGACGAATCCATCCCGTATGCCGAGCAGCTGGCAGCGGCCTGGAATGGGCGAAGGATGCCCAAAGAATTGAAGATCGGCTTCAACGGCTGTGGCATGGCCTGCTATGGAGCTGTTCACGATGATATTGGAATTATTTACCGAAGGGGTAAATTTGATCTCTTCCTGGGTGCAAAGCCTGTCGGCCGCAATGCCCACGCGGGGCAGCCGGTTGCAGAAGGCATAGAGCCATCGGAGCTGGTGGCAACAGTTGAGCGTATTGTTGCAGCTTATGCGGAGCATGGGCATCCGAACGAGCGTTTCCATAAGTTTTTTAAGCGAGTCAAGAAGGTTGCCGGCTATGAATACAGGGAAGTGCCTGTATTAGTCATTGAAGACGCGGTATGCGGAGATTAAGGGGGCAGGCATTATATGGAAGCAGTGCTATTCGTGGGACATGGCAGTAAAGACAGCGCGGGCAACAATGAGGTGCGCGCAATAATAGAGGCTATACGGGGCAAGCTGGATGTCCCGATTGTGGAGACCTGTTTTCTGGAATTTGAGCCGCCAGGCTTAGTCAGCGGTATGGAAGCATGTGTGCGCCAGGGTGCAACCCGGGTTGGTATTGTACCGATTATGCTGTTTACAGCCGGGCACGCCAAAATCCACATTCCGGCTGCGATAGATGATATGAAATTGAAATATCCGAATGTGTTGTTTGAATACGGTCGACCGATCGGTGTTCATGAGCTGGTCCTGACAATCCTGCAGGAAAGAATGACCGAGGGAGGTTATGACCGGCTCGGAGAGCAGGCTCCCGCAATTGGCGGAGCTGAAGGCAGAAGCCATTCGGATGTGGCGGTGCTGGTTATCGGCCGGGGAAGCAGCGATCCCGATGCGAACAGCGACCTGTTCAAGATGTCCCGGCTGCTGTGGGAGCGTCTTGATGTAAAACTTGTGGAGACGGCTTTCATTGGCGTCACGGCGCCGCTCATGGACGAAGGAGTGGAACGCTGTCTCAAGCTGGGTGCCAAGCATGTCTATATATTGCCTTATTTTCTGTTTACCGGCGTGCTGATCAAGCGTATGGAGAAGTTTGTTGAAGACCTGCGGAGTCAGTATCCGGACAATGCTTTTACACTTGCGCCTTATTTCGGTTTCCACCCGATGCTCCAGGAGGTTCTGAGGGAACGGGCGATTGAGGCCTTAAGGGGCGAGGCGAAAATGAACTGCGCGACCTGCCAGTACAGAATTGCGGCGATGGAGCATATCGACCATCATCACCATCATGATCATGAGCACGGACATGACCACCATCACCACAGCCATGATCATGAACATGAGCATCACCAACATAATCATCATGTTCACAATCATCATCATGATCATGAGGAAGAGCATGTTCATGAACATAATCGGGATGAGAAGGTCCTGATCCGGGTGGTGAAGCCGTGAGCGGAAGAAATCTGCTGCTGCTGGCGGGAACCGGCGACGCCAGGGAGCTGGGTGTTCGCATTGCGGCCAGCGGCTGGAGTGTGACGGCATCCGTTGTTACCGAGAGCGCGGCAGCCTCGCTGGAAGCAGCCGGGATTCCAGCCCGGACGGGCAGATTGGATGCGGATGGCATGGCTAAGCTAACTGGTGAACTCAGCGCAAGGGTCATTGTGGATGCGAGTCATCCTTTTGCCGAGGAGGCCTCCAGGAATGCGATAGCGGCAGCTTCCGCAGCAAAAGTGCCCTACATCCGTTATGAACGTGCCAGCCGCTCATATCATGACCATCCCAATGTGACGGTTGTGGATGACTATGCAGCAGCGGCTGAGCTTGCGGCAGAGCGCGGCGGAGTCATTATGCTGACAACCGGCAGCAAAACGCTGGGCATCTTCACGGAGCGCCTGCTGGGACGTCCGGATATCAGGCTGATAGCCCGCATGCTGCCTCGTAAAGATAACATGGAGAAATGCGAAGAGCTTGGCGTCGAGCAAAAGAACATTATTGCCATGCAAGGTCCTTTTTCCAAGGAGCTGAACAAGGCGTTATTTGACCAATATGGAGTCACGCTGATGATTACGAAGGAGAGCGGCAAGGAAGGCGCTGTCGATGACAAGCTGGAGGCTGCCCTGGAGATGGGGCTTGAAACCATCGTGATCGGTCGTCCGGTGATCGATTATGGTACGGTGGTATCCGGATTCGAGGACGTGCTTTCCAAGCTCGAACCACTTTATAAGAATAAGGAGTGAAGTAAATGGATTTCAAGACCGAGTTTAAACCGCTCAGCATTCAACCGCAGGAAATTGAAGCCAAGAGCTTTGAGATTATTGATGAGGAGTTTGGCGAGCATTCGTTTACAAGCGAGCAATACCGGGTGGTGCAGCGAGTTGTTCATGCCTGCGCTGACTTTCAGCTGGGCCACAGCATGATTTTCCATCCGGATGCCGTGCGGTCTGGCATTGAGGCTGTTCGCAGCGGCAAACTGGTCGTTGCAGATGTCCAGATGATCCAGGCGGGCGTCAGCAAGCCGCGGATTCAGGCGTTCGGCGGCGATGTGAAGGTATACATATCTGATCCTGATGTGATAGAGGAAGCGAAGCGGCTGAACACTACCCGGGCCATTATCTCGATCCGCAAGGCGATTAAGGAAGCGCCGGGCGGCATCTTCGCCATAGGCAATGCGCCGACTGCGCTGCTCGAGCTGATCCGTCTTGTGAAGGAAGGGGAGACCAAGCCCGGTCTAGTGATCGGCATGCCTGTAGGCTTCGTATCCGCTGCGGAGTCAAAGGAAGAGCTGGCTAAGCTGGATATTCCCTTCATAACCAATGTAGGCCGCAAGGGCGGCAGTCCGGTCACGGTGGCAGCTCTTAATGCTATTACGCTGATGGCGCAGCAGCAGGATTAAACGATGAGCAAGGAGCAGGCGGCGGATAAACCGCTTCGTTATGGATATACGACCGGCTCCTGTGCGACGGCAGCCACGAAGGCTGCCCTTCTGTCGCTTATCCTGCAGGAGCCGCATTACCGGGTTGATATTCGGCTGCCAATCGGAGAGGAAGCTTCATTCGTTATGAGTGAATGCCATTATGATGAAGCTGAAGCAGCAGCCGGCACGATCAAGGATGGCGGGGATGACCCGGATGCAACGCACGGAGCGTTAATCCGGTCGAAGGTATCCTGGCTTTCGGAGCCGGGGATCGAGCTGGACGGCGGCGAAGGAGTAGGCCGGGTTACAAAGCCGGGCCTGCCGGTTGATGTCGGGCTTGCCGCCATTAACCCTGTGCCAAGACGAATGATAATTGAGACCGCGCAAGCCATTTTGGACGAATACGGCTTGGAAAGCCGAGGCATCCGAATCGAAATTTCCGTACCCGGCGGGGAAGAAATCGCGAAGAAAACATTGAATGGCCGCCTGGGCATTATTGGCGGCATTTCCATTTTGGGGACGCGGGGAATCGTGGTTCCCTTCTCGACATCAGCATATAAGGCAAGCGTAGCCCAAGCGATCCGGGTTGCTGCTGCGGGCGGCTGCACGCATATTGTGCTATCCACCGGCGGACGCAGCGAGAAGACCGGTATTGCATTATACCCTGATCTGCCGGAAGAGGCCTTCGTCGAGATGGGGGATTTCATCGGTTTTGCCCTGCAGATGTGCAAGCGCCAGCCGGAGGTGCAGAAGGTGACGCTGGTGGGCATGATGGGCAAGTTCTCGAAGCTTGCGCAGGGCGTGATGATGGTTCATTCGAAGAGCGCGCCGGTCGACTTTGGTTTCTTGGCCGGTGCCGCCCGGGATGCGGGCGCACCGGAGGAGGAAGTCGAGTTTGTGCGAACTGCGAATACGGCTGCTCAGGTTGGCGACAGGATGGCGGAGCTGGGGATTTCAAGCTTCTTCGATATCCTGTGTGAGTCCTGCTGCCGACAGTCGCTTCAACAGGTGAAGGGCGGGCTGGAGATTGAGACGGTGCTCTGCACGTTAAAAGGGGAACTGCTGGGAAGGGTGTGTATAGATGGAACAACCGGTTAAGGTGATCGGGATTGGCGATGATGGCGCTTCAGGCCTGCTTCCCCAGTATTTGAACTGGATTAAGGAGAGCAGCCTGCTTGTTGGCGGTGAGCGTCAGCTGGCATTTTTCCCGGATTACAAGGGTGAGAAGCTGGTCATTAAAGGCGGGCTGTCGGAGCTTGCGGGAAAGCTTCGTGCTGAATCGCGGAATACCGTGGTTCTGGCTTCGGGCGATCCGCTGTTCTACGGTATTGGCGGGTATCTGGCAAAGCAGATCAAAGCGGAGATTTACCCGCAGCCAAGCTCGCTGCAGCTGGCATTCGCCAGAATGGGCGAAAGCTGGCAGGATGCTTCTATTGTGAGCATTCATGGCCGCAGCATGAAAGGCTTGGCACAGCGGATCGACGGACACAGCAAAGTAGCTGTACTGACAGACGAGGTCAACAGTCCGGGTGCGCTTGCCGCCTATCTGCTTGAGTACGGCATGACTGAATATCGCGCCTATGTGGCCGAAAATCTTGGCGGAGCGGATGAGCGGACAGGCTGGTACGGGCTTGAAGAGATGCAATCCGCTTCGTTTGCCCCATTGAACATCGTTATTCTTAGACGGGAAGGTGAGTCACCGGTATGGCCGCTTGGCATACCCGATGAACGGTTTGCCCAGCGAAAGCCGGACAAGGGCCTGATTACGAAGCGGGAAATTCGTGTGCTCAGTCTGGCGCAGCTGCAGCTGAATTCCAAGAGCGTGGTTTGGGATATAGGCACATGCACCGGGTCGGTAGCGATAGAAGCGGGCCGTATTGCTAGAGAAGGTTCAATATTTGCGGTGGAGAAGAACCGCGACGACCTTGAGAACTGTCTGGCGAACAGCCGCAAGTTCCGGGTGGATCTTACCGCGGTTCACGCTAAGGCTCCGGAGGGACTGGATGGCTTCCCGGACCCGGATGCAGTGTTCATCGGCGGCAGCGGCGGCGAGCTCCGCGCACTCCTTCATATCTGCTGCAGCCGGCTGCGGCGCGGAGGCCGGATTGTCATGAACGCCGCCACACTTGAGAACATGTCTGAAGCGATGAAGGCGCTTAAGGAAGAGGGCATGGAGGTCATGGTTACTCTGGCCCAAATTTCCCGCAGCAAACCGATACTGGATATGACAAGGCTCGAGGGGCTGAACCCGGTCTTCATTATAACCGCATTTCGCAGCAGCCAAGAGGAGGAGACAGCATATGACGGAAGCTAAGCCTGGCATATTATACGGTCTTGGGGTAGGACCAGGTGACCCGGAGCTTATTACAGTCAAGGCGTTCCGGGTCATGAAGGAGAGCGCTGTTATCGCATACCCGAAGAAGCGCTCGGGCAGCAAGAGCTATGCGCTTGAGATTGTAGAGGCTTACATAAATCCGGCGGAGAAGCTGATGCTGGGTCTTGTTTTTCCAATGACTAAGGATCAGGAGACCCTGGACCGCCAGTGGAATAAGGCTGTTGAGCAGGTGTGGGAGCAGCTTTGCGAGGGGCATGATGTGGCTTTTGTCACGGAAGGCGACCCGATGCTGTACAGCACCTTTATTCATATGATGCGGCTGATGAAGGAGCGTCATCCTGAGGTGGAGGTTCGAACTGTTCCAGGCATTTCCTCCATTAATGGTGCCGCATCCCGGCTGAATTTGCCGCTGGCTGATGGCGATGAGCAGATTGCCATCGTTCCGGCAACGAATGATTCAGCCGCCATGAGGAAAGCGCTGCTGGAGCATGATTGCGTTATTTTCCTCAAGGTATCCAAGGTGCTTAATCCGATGATTGAGCTGCTGGGCGAATTGGGGCTGAAGGAGAAGGCAGCGGTATTGTCCAAGGTCACTTCGGGAGAGGAAATGGTCTGGACACGGGTGGGTGAGCTGCTGGACGCCGATCCGGGATATTTAACGCTGATGATTGTTCGTAAATAGAAGGCTGATTGAGCTGTACTGCAGGAGTGGGTGCAGAGCGGACAAGGGGGCAACAGGATGAAGATTTATATTGTGGGAGCGGGTCCGGGAGATCCGGACTTGATTACGGTCAAGGGATTGAGACTGCTGCAGGAGGCAGATGTAGTCTTCTATACCGATTCGCTGGTCAGTGAAGAGCTGACGGCTAAGGCGAAGCCGGGCGCAGAGGTCGTCAAGAGCTCGGGCATGGCGCTGGAAGAAATGGTAGCTTTTATGGTGGAGCGGGTGAAGGCAGGGAAAATGCTCGTCCGCCTGCATACTGGTGATCCAGCCGTTTATGGGGCGACCATGGAGCAGATGGCACTGCTCAAGAAGGAGGGAATCGACACCGTTATCGTGCCGGGCGTCAGCTCCGTATTTGCGGCGGCCGCTGCGGCAGGGGCGGAGCTTACGATTCCAGAGCTTACGCAGACACTGATTTTGACCCGGGCGGAAGGCCGGACGCCAGTCCCCGACCGGGAGCAGCTGAAGGATCTGGCATCGCATCACTGCACCATTGCCTTGTTCCTGAGTGCTACGCTGACGAAGAAGGTGACGAAGGAGCTGCTGGCAGCCGGCTGGCTTCCCGAAACGCCAGTTGTCGTTGTATACCGCGCCTCCTGGCCGGATGAGCGGATTGTGAGAACGACGGTCGAAGGTATGGACGAGGCAATGCGGCAGGCGGGCATACGCTCGCATGCGATGATACTGGCCGGCTGGGCGCTTGACCCGGAGATTCATGGCAAGGATGAGTACCGCTCCAAGCTGTATGACCGTACCTTCACACACGGCTTTCGCAAAGGAGTCAAGCCATGAGGCAGGAAGACATGAACGGAATGGGGACACCAGGTGAGTCAGTAGTCATCAAGCTGCAAGAGGATGTGCTTGCCCCGATCCGGGTAACCGGCGATTATGCGGTGGTGGCAATAACGAAGCATGGTGTGGAGCTTGGGAGAAAGCTTACCGACCAGTTCCCGGGAACCGATCTGTACACGATGTCCAAGTTTGCCCGCGGAGATGAGGAGTCGAAGGGCATACAGCTCTTCGAGGGCAGTGTGCGAATGCTGTTCCCGGCTTTATTCCCGGCTTACAAGGGTCTCATCCTCATTATCTCTTTGGGGGCGGTAGTCCGAATGATCGCACCGCTGCTGAAGGACAAGAAGACCGATCCGGGTGTTGTGGTGGTGGATGATAAAGGCCAATTTGCGATTAGCGTCCTGTCCGGCCATCTGGGCGGGGCGAATGAGCTGGCGAAGGAGGCGGCTGCGGTTCTTGGGGCTGTGCCGGTGATTACGACTGCCTCTGATGTGCAGCAGACGATTCCCGTCGATCTGTTCGGCCGGCGGTTTGGCTGGAGATGGGAATCGGATGAGAAGCTTACGCCTGTCAGTGCTTCTGTCGTGAACGAAGAGCGGGTAGCGATTGTGCAGGAATCCGGGGAGCCTGATTGGTGGACAGCCGAGCGCCCGCTGCCGGAGCATATGCGGGTGTTTGGTTCTGTTGGTGAAGCGCTTCAGCATGAGATGGATGCCGCGCTTGTTATTACACACCGTCTGCTTAACGACGAAGAAAAGGCTATCCTGGCGAACGGAGTTCTATATCGCCCGAAGTCCATTGTGCTTGGGATTGGCTGCAACCGTGGTACCTCCGCAGAAGAAATCGAGCAGGTCATCATGGAGACGCTGGCAGAGCAGAAATTCTCATCCATGAGCGTTCGGGCACTGTGCTCCATCAATCTGAAGCAGGATGAAGCGGGAATTCTGGAGACGGCAGCCAAGCACGGCTGGGAGTTCGTCTGCTACACGCCTGAAGAGCTCAACGAAATGCCCATGGAGGAGCCATCTAATACGGTCTACAAATTTACGGGCGCTTATGGAGTCAGTGAACCCGCGGCCAAGCGATACAGCGGTGCAGAACAGCTGGTTGTTACCAAGAAGAAGAGCGGCAATGTAACCTTATCGGTCGCACTTATGAATTACTCAAGAAGGCTTAAGTGATGGAGGAAAGGCGTGAGTGTGGTGACAAGAAGACTGGTCATAGCAGGAACAGGCAGCGGAGCAGGGAAAACAACGCTCACAATCGGCCTGATGGCCGCTCTCCGCAAGCGTGGTCTCGTGGTCCAAGGCTTCAAGTGCGGGCCTGATTATATCGATCCGACATACCATACTGCCGTGACGGGTCGTATATCCCGCAATCTGGACAGCTGGATGACAAGCCCTTCCATTGTTAAAGAGGTTTGCTCAACCGGGAGTGCAGGGGCTGATATCAGCATTGTGGAAGGTGTTATGGGGATGTTCGACGGCAAGGACCCGGCATCGGACGAGGGCAGCTCGGCGCATATCGCAGAAATAACAGCAAGCCCGGTCGTGCTGGTCGTGAACTGTCAGAGCATGGCCAGGAGCGCGGCTGCTGTCGTAAAGGGCTTCCAAACGTTCTCCCCCAGTGTGCGCATAGCAGGTGTAATCTGCAACCGGGTGGGCAGCGCTAATCACTTCCGGATTGTACGGACCGCGATAGAGCAGACCTGCGCCATTCCCGTGCTCGGTTATCTGGAGCGTTATGACGGTATCGAGATCCCGGAGCGCCACCTGGGCCTGGTGCCTTCCATCGAGCGCGGTGAGCTGGATGGATTATTCGAGCAGCTGGCGGAGCTGGTGGAGCAGACGGTTGACTTGGAGCAGCTGTTGAAGCTTGCGGAGTGTGAGTCCATTGACATGGTTCCTGAGCTGTTTGCAGCCCGGACAGCAGGTGCTGCGGAAAGGCCGGCTGCCATTGATAAGCGCGTGAAAATCGCCGTGGCCCGTGATGCAGCATTTCATTTTTATTATCCTGAAAATCTTGAGCTGCTCGAAGCTAACGGGGCTGAATTAGTATATTTCTCTCCGCTCGCCGGGGAGCCTGTCCCCGGAGATGCAGCCGGACTATATATTGGCGGTGGCTTTCCGGAGGAGTTTGCTGCTGTTTTGACAGAGCAGGCAGCGGTTATGCAGTCGATTCGTCAAGCTGTCAAGGACGGCATGCCAACAATCGCGGAATGCGGCGGGTTCATGTATCTAACCGAAGCCATCGAAACAACGGACGGCGGCCGTTACCCTATGATCGGTCTGATACCGGGCTATGTCAGGATGCAGCGCAAGCTGGCGGCGCTCGGCTACAGAGAAATGCGCGGCATGGGCAAGCATCCCTTCCTGCTGCCTGAAGAGACGGCTAGAGGTCATGAATTCCATTATTCCACCTACCAGACCGGGGATGAGGGAGAGCTGAACCCTGCTTACCAGGTAAAGGGTATGCGCGGGGAAAAGCTGGACGGCCATATGTCAGCGAATCTTGTGGCCGGCTACACCCATATGCATTTTGCCTCAGCGCCTCAGCTGCCCGCACGAATGGTGGAGGCATGCCGAAACTACAAGGATAAGATACAAGGAGCTGAAGCGAAGCAATGATCAGTGAAGCCATTAGACAGCGAAGGGCTGTCCGTCAATTCGACGGCCGGCCGGTGGAGAAGAAGAAAATTGAGGCGCTGCTGGAAACAGCAGTATGGGCCCCGAATGACCGGCTGCGGGAGCCGTGGCATTTTTACGTGATCCAGGGGGACGCGAAAAAACGCTATGAAGAAGCAGCGGAGAGGTTTCTACAGGAGAGATTTCCCACGAAGCCCAAGCTGGTGGAAGAATCGCTTAAAGTGCTGTACACTATACCAGCTCTAATCATCGTTACGGCGGACACACTGCAGGATGATGCAGACAGCACGGAGGACAATGTGTATGCGGCATGCTGTGCAGCTTATAACATATGGCTGGCTGCCGCAGAGCAGGGGCTTGGCTGTGTCTGGCGTACAAGAGGGATTGGCCTGGTGCGGGATGAACGGCTGCGTAGCCTGCTCAATTGCCCGGCTCACCGCAAAATTATCGGCACGCTGTGCATCGGTTATGCAGCAGAAGAACCACCGGTTACCAAGCGTACCCCGGCAGCGGAGAAAACAACCTGGCTTGACTGATAATGTTATATATTAGCCCTCACTTTTGAGCAGTTCTGAAGACCGCTAGCAGACCCGACATCTGGAACAGTGGGTTTATACGAGCATCTATCTAACAGCAAGCCGCCAAGAACGGACATTATTGTCCGTCTTTGGCGGCTTGCTGCTGCATTGTACGGCTGAAAATTTATCCCTCTGGTAAACGTTAAGAAGTTATTTCTAATGCCAGGTGTTCCAGATGCCGATATACATGACAAGCGATAGTTATTATATAGAAGAAACAATCGGAGGAATCCAAGTGCGATATATCAGCATAGAGCGGGTAGAACCGGGCCATTATCTGGGCAAAACAATATACTCCGCAAATGGGACGGTCATGCTGTCGGCAGGCGTTCAATTGACGGTGTTCATGATTAACACCCTGAACCGCATCGGCGTAACGATGCTGTACATTCAGGATACTGCCTATGCAGATATTGATATCTCGGACATGGTCAGTGAAGAGACGAAGCAGGCGGTTATCCGTGAGATGAATGAAACGGTAGAAGCGATCCGTTCAGGGAAGGAATGGAAGGCTGGCAGAATCGGTGTCCAGATTAATGCCATACTGGAAGCGGTGCTGAGCAGTGAAGGGGTGCTGCTGCAGCTGAATGATATCCGTACAGCCGAGAATCAATGGTATGTGCATGCCATGAATGTCTGCATGATCTCTACGCTGATCGGAGCCAATATGGGCCTGAACTCCCTTCAGCTTAAGGAGCTGGCGGCCGGTGCACTGCTGCATGATATCGGGAAAGTCGGCGCAGTTCCCTGGGTGGAATCAACCGGCACGCTGCAGGAGCATCACACTTGGCGGGGCTTTGAACGTCTTAAGAGCAAGCAGGAATTCAGCCTGCTTACAGCCCACATTGCGCTTCAGCACCATGAGCAGCCGGACGGCAGGGGCTTGCCGCGCGGGCTCGCCGCAGATGAGATCAATTCATATGCCAAGATTGTAGCCGCTGCCAACCGGTATGACAACCTGGTAAATCCGGCCATTGGCGGTTTGCAGCCGCAGGATGCTGTAGAGAAGCTGATGTCCATGTCGGAAAAAGAACTGGATCACAAGGTGCTTATCCAGTTCACAAGGATTATATCCGTTTATCCGAATGGGATGTCAGTCCGCCTCTCAACGAAAGAGACAGGTGTTGTCGTACGTCAGCACCGCGGACTGCCATCTAGGCCAGTGGTTAGAATCGTTAGGGGCAGCGGTGAAGATTTTGAAGTAGCTGAGATTGATCTTGCTCTGCATACGACCGTATTCATCGAAGCAGTGCTCACGTAGGGAGCTTATACTCCTCTGATTACACGGACATCAGCCGGTATTATGTTCTCACCCTCGTACAGCACGAACCGGCCATTCTGCCATTCTACCCGAAGCAGCTTGCGGTCATCCGTCTGGAACTGCCATACATGCTGCTCGCCCCCCTGCATGAAGGGTGTTTTGCCAGCAGCAGTAATGAAACCGGCATAATGCTCTTCCAGGTAATAGACACGTCCGTCCAGTTCAAGTGTGGCGGGAACCTCCTGAAGGGAGTCCAATCTGCCATCAATCGGCTCATAGAGCGCATAGACCGTTCGCTCTCGCTCCTCTATAGACAAGTAGCGTATAGCCGCACCATCCTGAAGAGTAAGGATGACGGCATTGCGCTGCCTGTTTTGTGTTCGCCCGGTGACCTGGTAGGTCACAAATGAAACCTCGCATACATCTCCAGGACCGAGCGTCAGAATGCTCTTCTCCGCCGGGGCGGGCGGCTGCTTGCTAATCAGATTCTTGACTCGCTTGAATAAGCTCATATGGCGGTTCTTCCTTCCTGCTCGAGTAAAATTGTACACCTTACACCCTGAAAATAAGCCGCCGATGCTTTAACCGTATAACGGTCCAGCACGGGCGGCTCTTGCTGCAGCAGGTTACTTGTTATCCTTGTTCTCATACTGCTTCAATAGAGCAGCCAATTCATCCTCGACAGCCTTGTCTTTGCCAAGAGCCGCGAATTCTTCATCTAACGACTTGCCTCTGGAGGCGGTTAGCTCATTGCTTGCTTCCGCTTGTGCTTCCATCTGCAGCATTTTCTCTTCCATCCGCTTCATTCCTGAGCCGGCCGAGCTTCCTCCGAAGCCGCTCATCGTCTTGTTAATTTCATTCTGCGCTTTGGCTGCATTATACCGGGCAACCAGCGATTCACGCTTGCTGCGCAGATCGGACAGCTGTTTGCGCATTTCGTCCAGTTTACCGCGCAGATTGTTCGCTAGCATCTGATTCTGTTCGAAGCTGGCTTTATATTCGTTCCTCTTCTCCTCCGCATTCTTCTTCTCTTCCAATGCCCTGCGGGCGAGGTCAATATTCTGTGCCTGCGCTGCCATATGCGCCTGTTCAGTCCGGCGTTCCACCAGCGCTTCCTGTTCTTCGTAAAGAAGCTTGAATTTCTTCTCCAGAGCGATTTGTGCAGCAACAGCTTTCTCTGCGTCCTCCAGGTCACTTTGCATATCACGAATATATTGATCAGTCAGTTTTACCGGATCTTCGGCCTTTTCAATCAATGCATATACATTGGACATCGTCAAATCACGCAAGCGTTTAAAGATAGACATGTTTTGTAAGCCTCCCTGTTTGTTATTGCCATACTTAACCATACGCAGAGGGGCAGAAGCAGGTTTCATTTGCTTTCATATTCAGGGCAAAAAGATTTTACTGCCTTGGCATGTCGACATCCTGTCAACTGACCGATATAGAAGATAACAGCATGCACAGGGAGGGCGATGGTAATGTGGAATTGGCTGAAAAGATCAAGACAGCAGCTTGAGAACAATGTGTCCGGTAAAGGAGCAGAATGCAGCGGAGCAAGTGGGGATCAGCCGGACGGGACATTCCTGGAAACGCAGCATGAGGGTAAACCGGCTTTGGCTGTCATCGTGATCACGGGATCCAGCGGTGCAGGGCGCAAGCAGTTGGCAGGGCAGCTGAGCAGTGAGCTGGGACTGCCGTATATCCGCTCATATACAACGCGCAGCAAGCGGCCGGGAGAAGAAGAAGGCCGGCATTACCGCTTTGTTGGACCCGAGCAATTCGATGCCATGCAGCAGCGGGATGAATTCTTTCAGTTCGTAAAGCTGGGCAGGGGCAGCTACGGTATCAAGGGGGCGGAGCTGCGCGACGCACTCGAGAAGACCGGCAGGGTGATCGTCGTGGTAAACCGTGAAGGGGCGTTGGCGTTCAAGAAGGTGTTTGGAGACCGTGCCATGCGGGTATTCATTTATACAACCAAGGAAGATTTGCTGGTCCGTATGCAAAAGGACCGGGTTCCTGAAGATATCATAACGGAATATATGGAACAGTATACGGAACAAGTGCATACCAAACGGGAATGTGAAATTATTCTTCAGAACAGGGAGCACAGCGAGACCGTTAATCGGCTCCTCCACATACTCGGACCTGCCAAATAGCCGCGTTTTCCGCGGTTTTTTCTGTTTATAAGGTCAAAATTTAAGATACTTTTTGAAACCCCATGGCAGCTGAATCGTATTACTAAGACGGGTTCATCAGAGGATGTCTATTCTTCCGGCCGAAACCGGATGATCCGGACATACTCACGTGGTCGAAACGGCCTTGCCTCCTGTACATAGAGTCTATTATATTGAGGGAGCGTATGCATAATCCGGACTTCGTTGTCAGGACTGTCGGTCTCCTGGAGATCGGTATATCGTATTTGTTCGGACTGACGGTTCTCCTGCCAGCCCCAAATAAGCAAAAGCATCAGCACCATGCCGCATGCTGCGGCTTTTTTTATGATCATAGTCTCACTCCTTCTTACTAGGATGAGCAAGTAAGGGAGTGATTTATTCATGAATGTAAGGTTTATTTTGGATTTTATTGCTTGATGTGTATCATAATAGCTTGTAAGCAGGATATTTGAACTGCATTATATTTTCACCAAGATGGGGGTATGACGGTTGTCTCTACTGCATTTTGCCATATTGGCGCCATTTATTTACGCCATAGCCGTTCCTTTCTTCAGAAAGTACATAAGAGGCGTGCATACCGGCTGGTTTGTTCTGCCTGTTCCGGCTCTGCTGTTTGCTTATTTTATAAGCCGGGTTCCTGATGTGCAGGGAGGGCATAAAGAGCTGTCCACAGTGCAATGGATTCCTTCGATGGATTTGAATTTCACAGCCTATCTGGACGGGCTGGGCTTGATGTTCGCACTGCTTATCACCGGAATCGGGGCGCTGGTCGTTCTGTATTCCATCTATTATCTGGGCAAGGATAAGGAAGCCATCCACAGCTTCTATGTGTATCTCCTGATGTTCATGGGAGCGATGCTGGGTGTGGTCCTCTCCGATAATCTGATTGTGCTTTATGGCTTTTGGGAGCTGACGAGCTTGTCTTCGTTCCTGTTGATTGCCTTCTGGAACGAGCGGGCCAAGTCACGTTATGGGGCCCAGAAATCCATGCTGATCACCGTTTTCGGGGGATTTGCTATGCTGGCAGGCTTTGTCCTGCTGTATATCATGACAGGCACCTTCAGTATCCGGGAAATTATAGGAAGTCTTGATGTAGTAACCGGGCATGCACTCTTCCTGCCAGCGATGCTGCTGGTGCTTCTGGGTGCCTTCACGAAGTCAGCCCAGTTTCCATTCCATATCTGGCTGCCGGATGCGATGGAAGCACCGACGCCGGTCAGTGCATATCTGCACTCTGCTACAATGGTTAAAGCCGGCATTTACCTGGTAGCCAGAATGACACCTGTATTCGCCGGAGCAGCCGAATGGTTCTGGCTCGTCACGGGTGTCGGTCTGATTACACTGATCTGGGGTTCATTCTCAGCTGTAAAACAGACGGACTTGAAGGCGATACTCGCTTTCTCTACGATCAGCCAGCTCGGGCTGATAATGTCCCTGCTCGGCATGGGGTCTGCAGCAGTGTACTACGGCCTGTCCGATGAGTCGGCACTGTACACAAAGGCTACACTTGCGGCTGTGTTCCATCTGATCAATCATGCTACCTTCAAGGGGGCCTTGTTCATGGTGGTCGGTATCGTGGATCATGAGACCGGCACCCGTGATATCCGCAGGCTCGGCGGACTGATCAACTTTATGCCGATTACATTTACCTTTGCGCTGATCGGTTCCTTCTCGATGGCCGGCCTGCCGCCGTTCAACGGCTTCCTGAGCAAGGAGATGTTCTTTACTGCTGCGCTGAATGTGATGCATCTGGAGATTTTTAACGTGGAAACATGGGGCATACTGATTCCCGTAACGGCTTGGCTGGCCAGTGTGTTTACATTCGTATACAGCATGATCCTTGTGTTCAAAACGTTTACCGGAAAATATCAGCCGGAGAAGCTTGATGTGAAGCCGCATGAAGCACCACTCGGACTGCTGCTGCCGCCTGCTGTGCTCATCTCGCTGGTTATTGTGTTTGGCCTGTTTCCGAATATATTGTCCTACCGCATTATCGAGCCGGCGATGGCTTCCATTCTGCCTTCGCTGTTGATGCCAGGGGATATTTTTGAAGTGAAGATTCACTTCTGGCACGGCTGGACGGACGAAATCTTTATGACAATCGGGGTAATTGCGCTGGGCATGCTGCTGTATCTGCTGCTTGACAGATGGTCGGGTCTGTACGGCAAACTGCCGCAGAAGCTTACGCTCAATACCTTTTATGACCGTGGATTGTTCTATCTGGACCGCTGGGCAAATAGAGGGACGCGTTCTTATATGACCGGATCTGTCCGGGATTATTTGATCTACATCTTCACCTTCATGATCCTGATCCTCGGTTATGTATTGTTCCGGACGGATTCGGTCCGCTGGTATTCCGGAGAGCTTGCGGAAATTTCCATCTATGAATTTGTCCTTGTGCTGGTAATGGTTGCAGCGGCCTTGGCGGTGCCGTTTGCCAGGTCCAGAGTGACAGCTATCATCCTGGTGGGCGCGGTTGGTTATATTGTGACGCTGTTCTTCGTTATCCTCCGGGCGCCTGATTTGGCGCTGACGCAGATGATAGTCGAAACGGTATCGGTGGCTTTGTTCCTTCTCTGCTTCTACCATCTGCCTAAGCTGAAGAAGGAAATGTCACATATGCGCTTCAAGCTGGGCAATTTCCTGGTGGCCGCTGGAGTAGGTGCGATTATGACGCTGATCGCACTTTCAGCCAACGATACAAGACTGTTTACAACGATTTCGGATTATTTTGTTGAAGGAAGCTACGAGCTTTCGGGCGGCAAGAACGTTGTTAATGTTATACTTGTTGATTTCCGGGGCTTTGATACTCTGCTGGAGATTGCGGTGCTTGGGATTGCTTCACTTGGCATCTTCGCCATGATTAAGCTTCGTCTTGAACGCAAAAATCCGGCAGCAGCGCTGACTTCGTCCAGCAAGCCTGATAAAGGCAGCAAACGGAGAAAGGGGAGGAGCGCATGAAAACCAATGATGTTATTCTGCAAACGGTAGCGAAGGTAGTCGTGTTTTTGATCCTCACTTTTTCAGTTTTCCTGTTCTTTGCCGGACACAACAATCCGGGCGGGGGATTCATCGGCGGTCTGATGACGGCAGCAGCTCTCGTGCTGCTCGCCCTGGCATTTGATCTGCAGACGATCCGTAAGGTTGTACCGGTGGATTTCCGTAAGGTAATGGCAATCGGTTTGATGATTGCCCTGCTTACAGGCATCGGTTCGCTGGTTCTGGATGTTCCGTTCCTTAGCCATACGTTCGGCCACTTTGATCTTCCGCTTCTGGGCGATACGGAGCTTGCCACCGCCACATTGTTTGATCTGGGCGTATATCTGGCTGTTGTAGGTGTAACAATGACCATTATTCTATCAATCGGGGAGGACCACTAATTATGGAAATCCTAATGGCATTTGCCATCGGCATCTTGTTTATGGTCGGTACATACCTGATTCTGTCACGCAGCCTGCTGCGCATCATTCTTGGGACCTCACTATTGACGCACGCTGTGCATCTGCTGCTGCTTACGATGTCCAGGCTGAAGACAGGAGCAGCTCCGCTGCTCGGAGAGAAAGCTGGAACCTATGTGGACCCGCTGCCTCAAGCCCTTATTCTTACATCCATCGTGATCAGCTTTGGGGTCACCTCGTTCTTCTTCGTACTGGCTTACAGGGCGTATCAGGAACTGGGAACGGATGATATGGAACAGCTAAGGGGACGTGACGATGAATAATTTGCTGATTATGCCGCTGCTCATACCGCTGGTTACGGCAGTGCTGCTCGTTTTCTTCTATAAACAAATCCGGCTACAGAAGTGGATTAGCGGATTCAGTGTTCTGGCCAATGTGAGCGTAGCCGGCTATATGGTGCATGTTGTCCGGCAGGATGGTATACAGACGCTCAATATGGGCGGCTGGGCGGCCCCTTACGGCATCGTTTTTGTGGCCGACATGTTCGCATCGCTGCTGGTACTGACAACAACCGTTGTCAGCGCTGCCTGTCTGTATTATGCATTCGGCAGCATTGGTAAAGAGAGGGAGAAATTTTACTTCTATCCGTTCTTCCAATTTCTGAATGTCGGTGTTATCGGTTCCTTCCTAACAGGGGATATCTTTAATTTGTTCGTTTGCTTTGAGGTGATGCTGATATCCTCGTATGCGCTGATCGTGCTGGGCGGTACGAAGAAGCAGCTGAGGGAATCGCTGAAGTACATTCTGATCAATATTATTTCCTCTGCTTTGTTTGTGGCAAGTGTCGCCTACCTGTATGCGGTCGTCGGTACCTTGAATATGGCACATCTGTCAGTCCGGGTTGCGGAAGCGGGACAGGGTGGGGTGCTGACCACCATATCCGTGCTGTTCCTGATTGTATTCGGCCTTAAAGCGGGACTGTTTCTGTATTTCTGGCTCCCTGGCTCCTACAAGGTGCCTCCGGCAGCTGTCACGGCAGTGTTTGGCGGACTATTGACTAAGGTGGGGCTGTACGCCATTATCCGCACCTTTACACTTATTTTTTATCATGATCCTTACATAACCCATACGCTGATAGGCTGGCTGGCTGCTGCCACCATGCTGCTTGGTGTAATCGGCGCTATAGCTTACTGGGATATCCACAGGATTTTGATTTATAACATAGTCGCAGCTGTCGGCTTCATCGCTTTCGGTCTTGCGGCTGCTAATCAGGCGGCTCTTGAGGGAGCTATCTATTATCTGGTGCATGACATGGTAGTCAAAGCTTTGCTGTTCCTGCTGGGCGGCGTTATTATTGCTTATACGGGTACGGCCAAAATCAGGGAGATGGGTGGCTTAATGCGCAGCCGGCCGGTACTTGGCTGGATGTTCTTCATTGCTGCTATGGCCTTGGTTGGGGTTCCGCCGCTCAGCGGCTTTATTGGCAAGCTTCTGATTGTCGAAGGCGGCCTGGCGGCAGGCTATTACTGGATAACCGGTATTGGATTGCTGACAAGTCTTTTGATCTTGTATTCCATGATGAGGATCTTCATGAACGTCTTCTGGGGTGTTCCCAAGAGTCCGCTGTCAGAACCGAAGAAGGGAACGGGTTGGCTTGTACTGCCAGCTTCCTGCCTTGTCATTCTGACGATTGTACTCGGATTAGGGGCAGAGTGGATCTATCCTTATGTGAACCAGGCGGGTGAAACGCTGCTGAATCCGGACCAGTACATTCAAGCGGTGTTAAAGGAGTAGATGACGATGGCTTCTCAAATAATACTCAATCTATTAATTGCATTCGTGTGGATGTTTCTGAAGAACACCTGGAACCCTGCCACCTTCATAGTAGGGTATCTGATCGGGCTGCTGTTTCTGTTCATGCTGCGGCGTTTCTTGAAAGGTGACTTCTATATGCGGAAAGTAGGAGCGATTATTAATCTCGTTCTTCTGTTCCTTAAGGAGCTCGTGCTGTCCAATATAGCTGTTATTCATGAAATTATCCGCCCGAGGCTGCGCATCCGGCCCGGTATCTTCACGCTGAAGACGGAGCTCAAGAGTGATTGGGAGGTTACTATGCTGGCTTGTCTGATTACTCTGACCCCAGGCACTTTAACGCTTGAGGTCTCTCCGGATAATGGTACCTTATATATCCATGCGATGGATATTGAGGACGCGGAAATGCTGGCGAAACAAATTAAAGGTTCCTTCGAGAAGGCCATCATGGAGGTGTCGAGGTAATGCTTCAAGGAATGCTGCTTATCGCGCTCGTCATCTTGTCATTCTCCGTTCTGGCCGGATTGTGCCGTGTGCTTCTGGGGCCATCTATGCCCGATCGTATTATTGCACTGGACACGATTGGCATTAACCTGATCGGCATTGTAGCCATTCTCTCCGTTATGCAGAGAACACAAACTTATCTGGAAATTATCCTGTTAATCGGTATCGTAGCTTTCTTGGGCACGATTGCCTTCTCGAAGTATATCGAGAAAGGAGCCGTGATTGAACATGAAAGAAGTAATCGTTGAATCGCTGGTAGGCATCCTGATACTTCTCGGGGCTCTGCTGAGCGCGCTTAGTTCCTTTGGGTTAATCCGACTGCCGGATGTATATCTGCGTTCTCATGCGGCAACGAAGAGCACCACATTAGGCATCCTAAGTATACTGACTGGTGCATTCTTGTACTTTATGCTGCTTGACGGCCATACGAGCGCCAGGCTGCTGCTGGGGATCATCTTCGTCTTTATTACAGCGCCGGTAGCCGGCCATCTGATTGGACGGGCGGCTTACCGCACAGGGGTTCCCCTCTGGTCACAGAGCGTACAGGATGATCTGAGGGCAATAATTGAACAAGAAGCACAGTCTAAGGAACGGGGCAGGAATGGTTAAGCTGTAAAACCCGGGGGCCGTCTTAATAGGACGGCTCCTTTTTTGTTGAAAATATGTCAGATTACTTTACATTAAAATTATAAATATGCCTAACAAAACATGAAAATATTCAGTATATTGCCTAATTGACCCATTTTTCAGCTGTCTGCTATACTTATGGACAGAAAGTGGTGTTATTTAACCATACATCAATATGTAAAGAGAAAAGCTGTATACCGAAAAATGTCTCCACTCGCTGTTACCGTTAAAACGGTTCTACTTTACAGTTTGGGAGACATTTTGTTATGTGCAGACAGTTTTTACACAAGCTACATTTCTGCTTAATCATACCTTTACAGTTGCTTGTTACTCTTATTGTTTGTATGGGATTACCCATTTTCGAAATGGTGAGAGGAGAGTCGATGAGTGGTGCAAATGGTAGAAAGCATCAGGAAGCAGGTTAGTCTGCTGCTGGCCGTCGTGATGGTGGCCAGTTGTGTATTTGGAAGTCAAGCGTCAACAGTTACGGCAAGAACAGCGGACGCTGAGCCTGCAAGCGTGACTGCAGCGACTTATGGAAATGAGAGTCCAGAGGAGGGAGGTGCGCCAGGCTCCACTCCACAAGCAGGAACTGCCGACGGGGAGAATGAAGAGAGTGTAAGCATAGCGGAAGCAAGAGTACTGCAGGCCGATACATACGCAAGGATTACAGGCATTGTAACCTATAATGAAACGAGCGGCAGTGCTGTTAATCTCTATGTCCAGGATGATACAGCAGGTATCGTTGTTCGCGGCTCGAATCTGGCTGCAGCAGCTGGGGATACGATAACAGCCTACGGCAAAGTGCAGCAGTATTACGGACTTGCCCAGCTGCTGGCGGAGGATTTTACCGTTACTGCCCCTAATTCTGGTCTGCCTGCACCGAAGCAGGTACAGGGAACAGACCTGCAAGCAGCAAGCGGTGAGTCAGTGGAAGCGCAGTTTGTAGAAGTGCGCGATGTTACGGTTGGCGCAGGAAATACTTATAAGGAATATAAGGTGACGGATGCGCAAAATGCGGAGTTTATCATCAAGTCATCCCTCCTGCAATCGGGGCAAGAGTACGATCTAATTAGGGGTGTCGTCACCTACTCCTATGGTAAATACATGCTGATCCCGCGCAATGAATCCGATATTGTAAAGGATACCTCTGCAATAATCGCTAATCCAGCACCGGACAAGCCGGTAGCAGCCGGGACATCTGTACAGCTGTACAATCCGTTAGGGACCGGTACGATTTATTACACCCTCGATGGCAGCACGCCTTCCACAGAAAGCGGTATGAAATATGAAGCGCCTATCGTAGTGGAACAGTCGACCACCATTAAGGCTGTACGTGAGCTGGATGGTGAACTTGGCGACGTCTTTACGTTCCCTTACCGGATCGCCAACGTCTATGATGGTATCAGCATTCACGATATTCAAGGTGCAGCCCATGTATCTCCAATAGCCGGTCAGGAAGTTACGAATGTTGAAGGCATCGTAACCATGAAGCGCGGCAAGAAGTGGTATATGCAGGCGGAACAAGCAGCTTGGGATAACAGCGACGCTACATCAGAGGCTGTTCTTGTTTATAGTGATATCAGCCCTGCTGTCGGTGACAAGGTGAAGGTATCCGGTACGGTGGAAGAAATCACAGAATCTGGGTATGCGACGTCTGTTGATCTGACAACAACACAAATTACAGCGGCAGCTGTGGAGATTATTTCCTCCGGAAATCCGCTGCCTGCACCGGTTGTTATAGGGAAGGACCGCGTTCTGCCGACCAGCGTTATTTCAACGGAAGAGACCTTTAAGACTTTCTCTCCTGCTGAGCACGCCCTAGATTTCTATGAGAGTCTGGAAGGCATGCGGCTGCAGCTGGATGATGCCCGTATTGTCGGTCCTTACAGCTACGAAATCCCGGTAGTTCTGGGGGATCAATCTGCAACAGAGGTTATGACAGATGCAGGCGGAATTATGCTTACGGGAGAAGATTTTAACCCGCAGCGTATTTTGATCGCCAAGAAGCCGGCAGTACAGGTAAAGACCGGCGACAAGTTCGACGGTTCCATTATCGGTGTACTCGCATATGACTACAGCAACTATAAGATCATTCCAGAGAAACTTCCGGAGATTATTCCAAGCGAGAATGAAAGAGAAGTCACTCATATTAATCCGGAAGAGGATAAGCTGACGGTTGCTTCATTTAATATCGAGAACTTCTGGAATAACCCTAGTGAAGAAGAAACGGCCAGGAAAAATAAGATTGCCGGGTCTATTGTACAGAATCTGAAGTCGCCGGATATCCTTTCGCTGATCGAGGTACAGGATGAGGACGGCACTGCGGATACCGGTACGACCAAGGCAGATGCCAATTATGAGGCATTGATCGCAGCAATTAAGCAGCAGGGGGGACCAACTTACAGCTATACGGATATCGCCCCTGTAAACAATGCGGACGGCGGGGCGCCAGGAGGCAATATCCGCGTTGGGTTTCTGTATAATCCAGAACGTGTTACCCTTGCCCAAGCAGCTGGAGGCAAAGGTACTGCGACACAAAGCATCACCTACGGTGAAAATGGGCTTAACGTGAACCCAGGACGAATCGATCCCGAAAATGATGCATTTAACAACTCACGCAAGCCGCTTGCGGCCGAGTTTGAATTTAAAGGCGAACGCGTGATTGTAATAGCAAACCATTTCAATTCGAAGAGCGGGGACGAAGCGCCGTTTGGCGGCATCCAGCCTCTTCCGGAAGTGCTCCAGAGTGAGGTGCAGCGCCATAAGATCGCTCAAATCGTGAACAGCTTCGTTGATTCTGTGATGGAACAGGATCCTTCGGCAAACGTGGTTGTAATGGGAGATCTGAACGATTTTCAATTCTCCAGGACACTGGAGCTTACCAAAGGAGAGCATCTGGTCAATCTGGTTGATCAGCTGCCTGTAAACGACCGGTACTCCTATGTATACCAAGGAAATTCGCAGACACTGGATCATCTGCTAGTGAACAAAAGTCTTGTTCCATTCTCGGTGTTCGATATCGTGCATATTAATGCCGACTTCGATACGAATCATGGCCGGGTCAGTGATCATGACCCTCTGCTCGTGCAGCTTGATGTACTAAATGAAGCAAAATATACGCCGCTTCATATTTTGCATACCAATGACACGCACGGCCACCTGGAACGGATTGCCAAGCGTGTGACAGCAACTGAGCAGCTGCGCAAGCCGGATACACTCCTGCTTGATGCCGGCGATGTCTTCTCGGGAACCCTATACTTTAATCAGTATAAGGGGCTTGCCGACCTGGAGTTCATGAACAAGCTGGGCTACGATGCCATGGTGTTTGGCAATCACGAGTTTGATAAGGATTCGGCAACACTCAAAGCATTTATCGATAAGGCGGAGTTCCCGTTCGTCAGCTCCAATATTGATTTCAGCAAGGATTCCCTTCTGAGCGGTCTGTTCCATGATTCTGTAGGCCAACCAGCTGAACCATCGAACATTTATCCGGCGATTGTTCGTACTGTGAATGGCAAGAAGGTTGGTATTATCGGTCTGACGACAGAGGATACAGTGGCGCTTGCGTCACCTGGTGACGTTGTATTCAAGGATCATAAAGCAAGCGCGGAAGCAGCCGTTAACCGCCTGCAGGAGATGGGTGTTAATCAGATCATTGCACTCTCCCATCTTGGTTACAGTGCAGATGAGAAGCTGGCTGAAGCAGTTAAGGGGATTGACATCATTGTGGGCGGTCATTCCCACACGGTACTGACCGAACCGGTGGTAGTGAACGAAGATAGTGAGCCTACATTAATTGTGCAGACAGGGGAATACAGCATTAATCTGGGTGAACTGAGTGTAATGTTTGACCAAGATGGTGTCATTCAGAGCTGGGACGGCAAGCTGCATGCGGTGGATAGTTTCCCGGCAGATGAGGAAGTTGCTGCACGAATGAGCGACTTCTACGATCCTCCGCTGGCAGCATTAAAGAACACTGTTGTAGGAAAAACGGAGGTTCTACTTGATGGGGATCGCAATCGCGTTCGTATGCAGGAAACGAATCTCGGCAATCTTATGACGGACGGAATGCGTGCCAAGGTTATGGCTACCTATCCGAATGTGGAAGGAATCAAAGGCTATATTGCCATTCAGAACAGTGGTGGCATCCGAGATTCCATCAAGATAGAGGGCAAGGACAAGAAGCCGGGTGACATAACGCTTGGCGAGGTGCTTACCGTTATGCCGTTCGGCAATAATCTGACAGCGATCAAGATGACTGGCAAGGAAATTGTCGCAGCGCTCGAGAATGGGGTAAGCAGCATTGGAGAGGGCCGTTTTCCGCAGGTTTCCGGCATGCGCTTCACCTATGATTCCACTAAACAGCCAGAGAAATATGACGCTGTGAATGACAAGGTGACACAGGAGGGCAAGCGTGTTCTGAAGGTGGATATCAAGAACAGCGACGGTACCTTCTCTGTAATTAATCCAAATGCCTATTATATGGTGGCAACCAATTCATTCCTGGCAAATGGCGGGGACTTCTACCATGTGATGGCTGATGCTGTAGCTGACGGCCGTCTATATGAAATGAATCTGGTTGATTATGAGGTGTTTACTGATTACTTGAATGTAATTGGTACAGTGAAGATCGGCACGGAGAACCGGATTACGGATATGAAGGGTGTTCAGCCGGCACCTCCGACTGTCGGTCCCCCAGTCACTCCACCAACGGCTCCGGCAGAGCCAGCCGAACCGACTCAACCACCAGCATCCCCAGCACCGGGTGGAGGTCAGGAACCATCGATTCCTGTTCAGCCTCCAGTGAACTTTACGGACATTACAGGACATTGGGCGTCAAGCGCCATCAGCCGGGCCGCTCAGCTAGGTATTGTCAACGGGTATAGCGACGGCTCGTTCCGTCCAAATCAATCAACAACCAGGGCTGAGTTTGTCGTAATGGCTGCAAGGGCGTTCAACTGGGAAACAGATGCTTCAACAAAGAAGTTTAAGGATGCGGGTAAAGTTCCCGACTGGGCTGCTGCGGCAGTATCAGCTGCGGTTGAAAAAGGGTTAATTAGCGGATATCCGGACGGTACGTTCCGCCCTAAAAACGAGTTAACCCGTGAGGAATTAGCCGTTATCATGGCTAAACTGCTTAAGCTGAACACAAAACAGGAAGGCAGTCTAAACTTCCGGGACGCTGATCATATTAATCAGTGGGCGAAGCCATATGTCGCAGCTATGGTCGAAGCAGGATTGATGAATGGTGTAGGCAACAGCAAGTTTGCTCCTGATCAGCCAGCCACGAGAGCAGAAGTGATCGCCATGCTGGTGAAAGGAATGGATTATCTCAGCAGCAACTAGTTTTACCAAACGGCGCAGGACCATCCCAGCTATCATTGGGATGGTCTCTTTTTTTAGGTAAGACACTAAATAAAAGCGCTCTAAAATCCATAAATACAAATTATTGACAATAATATGACAGCAAGGTTATAATGTTACCAAGAATTAGCAAGCGCTTACAAGCTATACATCGAACCCCGTAAAGAGGGGCAGTTCATTAGGGAGGTGATGCGATAAAAGATAAAAACAGGCTTACTGCTTACTATTTTATTGTAGAAAGGGAGAATCAGAGTCATATAAACAGCTGCTTAATGAAATTGTTATAAAAAAACAGACTGCCAGCCATTTTACCACTTATGCCACCAACCTTCCTGATCACCTCTACGCCAATCGAGTCAAACTGCCGGAGTCAGAACCAGTCTTGTGTGGACAAGAATGAAACCGCTTAACTCGATCTGTTTGTGTACCCGCCCAATGATCTCCTATCTGTCCGTATCAATAATTATTAACAAGAGAGAAGACTCAATTTTTATAATCCGTCGTTAAGTCTATTTGCTGTGCCCGCAGTTTGACATTCCTGATTGTCAGAAGGGACCGGAGTCTGGGTGGGCCAATTACTCACGATAAAGGAGTGAAGTTAATGATATCGGTTTTGCGTAAAAAACCTGTGAAAGTCGTTCTTTCGGCCTTTCTCGCCTTAAGTATCTGTCTTCCGACTCAAATGCTGAAAAGCTCTGCTGCTGAAGCTAGGGTGGATAATCCCTTCGTAGGGGCAACAGCTTATATCAACCCGGATTACGCTAATCTTATCGATACCTCAATTGCTAAGGTAACTGACAGCGAGCTGGCTGCGCAGATGGAAACGGTAAAATCTTATCCGACGGCAGTATGGCTGGACCGGATTGCAGCTATTCATGGCGGCGAGCAGAACGGCGGCCGACGCAGCCTTGAAGGGCATCTGGATAATGTGCTGGCGCAAAAGCAGGGAAATACACCGATAACGGCTATGTTCGTTGTCTATAACCTGCCGGGCCGGGACTGTCACGCACTGGCTTCCAACGGCGAACTTCCCTTAACTCAGGCAGGATTTGAACGTTACAAGACGGAGTACATCGACGTGCTCGCCGAAATTTTCGCCAAGCCCAAGTACCAGGATATCCGGATTGTAACCATTGTAGAACCGGATGGTCTGCCGAACCTGGTTACCAATCTCAGTGATCCTCAATGCGCCGCAGCCAACACCAGCGGTCTCTACGTATCCTCGGTTCAATATGCGCTGAACAAGCTGGGCGCGATACCGAACGTCTACAACTACCTGGACATCGGCCATTCCGGCTGGCTGGGCTGGGATGACAACCGTTCCGGCGCCGTTCAGCTCTATACGAATGTGGTACGCGGAACAACGAAGGGCTTTGCCAGCGTAGCGGGCTTCGTAACGAATACAGCCAACACAACACCACTCGAAGAGCCTAACCTTCCTAATCCAAACCTTACGCTTAACGGGCAGCCGATCCGTTCTTCGGACTTCTATGAGTGGAATCCGTACTTTGATGAAGCGGACTTCACAGCGGCACTCTATAACGACTTCACCAGAGCGGGCTGGCCTGCCAGCACCGGCTTCCTGATTGATACGTCCCGGAACGGCTGGGGCGGACCGGAACGCCCTACTATGGCGACAGGCTCAGACATCAACACCCATGTGAACACCGGACGTGTTGACCGCCGGGCTCATCGCGGTCTGTGGTGTAACAATTTGGGAGCTGGTATAGGCAGGGCACCGCAGACTGCACCGATAGAATATGGCGCTCATCTGGATGCCTTAGTATGGGTAAAGCCGCCGGGGGAATCAGACGGTTCAAGCTCCGCTATTCCGAACAATGAAGGCAAGGGCTTTGATCGCATGTGTGATCCAACCTATATGACTCCCGAGGGCGTGCTGTCCGGTGCAACTCCGAATGCACCGGTATCAGGCCACTGGTTCCATGACCAATTTGTTACACTCGTCAAAAATGCATATCCAGTTATCCCTGCCTCGGACAACGGAGGAGGCCCAGGGCCGCAGGTTCCTGCAGTACCTGCAGAACTGAAGGCTGTAGCCGGTGATTCTCAAGCCGTGCTTAGCTGGGCGGCTGTAAACGGTGCTTCGAGCTACACAGTCAAGCGTTCGACCACAGTAGGCGGGCCCTATACGACTGTTGCCTCTGGTGTAGCTGCAGCCAGCTTCACGGACGAAGGGCTGACGAACGGAACAACTTACTACTATGTGGTAAGTGCGGTTAACAGTGCCGGAGCAAGCGCAAACTCTGCACCGGTTAGTGTGACGCCAAGCGGCGGAACGACGCAGCCTCAGGTCCCGGCTGCACCAGCCGGCTTGAAAGCGACGCCTGGTGACGGCAAGGTCGCCTTAAGCTGGAACGCAGTAGAAGGGGCTGACAGCTACACGGTAAAACGCGCTCTGGCAATCGGCGGCCCCTTCACAGCGGTTTCGTCCAATGTGACAGCTGCCGCGTTTACAGATACGGGCCTTACGAACGGAACAATCTATTATTATGTTGTCAGCGCAGTCAACGCAGCGGGCGAAAGTCTGAACTCGGAGGTTGTCAGTGCCGAGCCGGAAGGCCAGACAGCACCTCCTCCAGCAGGCGATCTGGTTCTCCAGTACCGCGCATCCGATACGAATGCACAGGATAATCAGTTCAAGCCGCATTTTAATATTAAGAACAATGGTACAACTGCTGTCGCGATGAGCGAGCTTACTATCCGCTACTGGTATACAGCTGACACGGATGCTTCTGTATCCTTCAACTGCGATTATGCCCGTCCCGGCTGTTCGAACATTACCGGCAAGCATGTGAAGCTGGACAGCGGTTCTGAGCATGCGGATGCCTACCTGGAGCTGAGTTTCAGCTCGGCGGCGGGGAGCATTGCGGCTGGAAGCGAATCCGGTGAGATTCAAACCCGCAATCATGCCAGTAACTGGGGCAATCTTGACGAAGCTAATGACTATTCCTTCGATGCGGCGAATACTTCGTTCGTGGACTGGGATCGCGTTACGCTGTATCAAAACGGTCAACTGGTCTGGGGTATTGAGCCCTAGGTGAAAATGCCAGTGGGCTGTCGCAGTTAATCTGATACCCGGCTCTTCATAAGGGGACGACAGACTAGAAGCCGGCTGCTGGCGTTAGCGGCCGGCTTCAGTCCTTTCAGCATCCGGGAATTATGCAAGAGTTAGTGTGTTGTGGTGATAGGGGCACTGCGGGCGGCTGAACTAGAATTGAAAAACGCGGAAGGGATGGAAAGTATGCGAAATAACCGAACCAGTAAGCTTGCGAAGAGATCCGCTTCTGTTGCATTGGCATGCCTCATCGGAGTCTCATGTCTGCTGCCGGCGACGGTTCTCGCTGACACGGACCCCAGTCCGGTCAGGGTTAACCAGGTGGGATATTTACCGGGCGCCGACAAGATTGCAACCATTGTGAGTCCAGCGTCATCGCCGCTGAAATGGGAGCTGCGGTCAGACAGCGGGACTATAGCTGCGGAAGGGCTGACGCGGGTTTTTGGCATTGACCGTGCCTCCGGCGATCACGTGCATCAGGCAGATTTTAGTTCGGTCACTGTAAAAGGAAGGTATAAGCTGCGTGTGACTGGTATGGGTGACAGCGTGTCGTTTGACATTACCGGCAGCTTATATCCAGATCTGCCTGCAGAGGCGATGGAATATTTTTATTTTCACCGTATGGGTGTGGATATAGAAGGCAGGTATTTGTCTAACCCCGCCTTTGCCCACAAGTCTCTTCATCCGGGAGACGAGAGTGTGGGATGCTTTAATAACTGGTGTCAGGGAGAGCGTCTGAACGTCAGGTACTCTTGGGCGGATGCGGGCGACTTCGGGATCTACCCCGTGAACCAGGCGATATCCGCATGGACACTTCTCAATTTGTATGAGCGGTATCCGCATGTCTTCCCGGACGGCTCACTTCTAATACCGGAGAGCGGCAACGGCATTCCCGATCTGATCGACGAGGTGGCGTTCGGCTCCACGTTTATGAAAGGCGTCATGCCGGCTTCCGGCGGGCTTGCCTCTCACAAGATTCACAACGACAGCTGGAGTGCCTTCCCTGTGGTCAGTATCGATCAGGAAAATGCCATGAGCCGGCAGGCGCAGCCGCCTTCCACCAACGCCACCTATGCCGTTGCCCGCAATTTGGCTCATCTGGCAAGAGTATTAGAGCCGTTTAACCGCGAAGAAGCCTCCCGTCTGTGGACGACGGCAAAAGAAGCCTGGAGAAGAGCGGCCGCTAATCCCACTGTACTATACTCTTCACAAACTTCGGATACGGAGGGCGGAGGCGATTATGCGGACAAGAGCACAAGCGATGACCGGTATGCGGCCGCAGCTGAGCTTTACCTGACGGCTTACCAGCTGAAGGATGGGGATCTGGCGGCCTACCGCTCGGCGGTAACTTCGTCTCCGCATTACCGGGAGATCGGCCATGTTGACTGGGCGGCTGTTGCGGCAGCCGGGACGCTCTCGCTCCTCTCGGGAGCCAGTGACCTTCCTCAACAGGACATTGAGGCAATGGAGGCCGGCGTGCGCCGGTATGCGGATGGTATTCTTGCTGATTTACGCCAGGAAGGCTACCCTTCACCACTGCCGGGCGGAGAGAAATACCCTTGGGGCTCCAATTCCTTCGTGGTCAACAAAATGATTATGCTGGCCTTTGCCTACGATGCGACGCTGAACCTTGATTATCTTAAGGGCATGTACCGCATTATGGATTATTTGATGGGGAACAACGCTATGCGTTTGTCCTATATTACAGGCTACGGCGAGTATTACGAGACCGATCTGCATGACCGCTGGGCATGGGGGAAATACACGAACGGCATTCCATTCCCTCGCGGCTGGCTGTCGGGCGGTCCCAATAACGAGTTGATTAATGACCCTGCAACACCGGCCGGGAAGCCGGCCGCCAAGTCGTATGCAGCCAAGAACACGGCGCCGGATGCTTGGGGATCAAAGGAAAATACAATTAACTGGAATGCCCCTCTAGTATGGGTGGCACAGTACCTGCAGGACCACAAGGGGGATCTGGATAATGCCGGAGGAGAGGAGCCGGTTCCCGAGGTGCCGGGTGTCCCTTCCGGAGTTACAGCTGGAAGCGCAGATGGTGCGGTCCTGTTATCGTGGAAGCCAGCCGCTGGAGCTGTCGCCTATAAGGTGAAGCGCGCTTTAGTCAGCGGGGGTCCATATGCCGAAATCGCGGCCGTTACCAGTACGGGTTACAAGGATCAGGAAGTGGTGAAGGGCACGACTTACTATTATGTGATCACCGCCGTTAATGCAGCAGGCGAGAGCGGGAGCTCTGAGCAGGTGACTGCCAAGCCAGCGGATGACGGAGGAGGTACGCCCCCGCCGGAAAGCGGTCTGGCTGTTGAATATCGCGCAGGGGATACGAATGCCGGAGATAACCAGTTTAAACCGCAATTCAGGATTGTCAACAAAGGAACAGCACCGGTAGCGCTCAGCGGACTAACGATTCGTTATTATTTCACTGCAGACGGCGATGTTCCCCAGACCTTCAACTGCGACTGGGCGGCAGCGGACTGCGCGAATCTGGTTGGTACGATCAGCAAGCTGCCGGAAAGCAGGCAGGGAGCGGACCACATGCTGGAGATTTCCTTCAAAAGCCAGGCAGGCTCCATACCAGCAGGCGGAACAAGCGGAGAAATTCAGACCCGCAATCACAAGAGTAATTGGACCAGCTATAACGAGGCGGATGATTATTCTTACGACCCAGGCAAAAGCTCCTTTGCCGAGTGGGATCGGGTTACCCTGTATCGCGACGGAACCTTGGTCTGGGGAATAGAACCCTAGTGAAGCATGAGTCTTTGCGGGCTGCCAGCCGGCATAAACCTTGCGGCTGTGAAGCTGCAGCTGTAGAACAGAGTCCAAAGGATGGTTTGATCTGTGCATTAAATATTATCCGTAAACATATAACATAAGGTTCCTTGTATGGTAAATTGTCTAAACTGGTATGCGGCCAGGGAGGTGGTGCTGATCGATAAGCTGTTATGATGGTTAACAAAGTTTGAGTGAATGCAGCCGTGAAGACCCGTGTATATGCGAAAAAGAAAGAAGGAATGCAAACAATTGTAATCGTTTACGAAGCAAGATCGGACGCGAGAGGAGGCGCATAACGATTAGGTGGAGCAAGCAGGCAGGTCACTGAAAAGAAAGGCTGAGGCCGCTGTCGGTAAGGGGCTTAGAACCTTAAGAATGGGCAGACCGGAGACATCACCGGTACACAATGAATAAGGGAGAGCTGACAATATGATAGCCAGTTCCAAGAGGAAGATTATCGCGTTAATGCTCACGCTGACGATGCTCCTGTCACTGCTGACTTCCGCTGCTGCGGGAGCAGAGCAGGTGCAGAGCGCAGCGGCTCTGGACAATGTTCATCAGGAACGTTTCTTGCAGATGTATGAGCAGATTAAAGACCCGGCAAGCGGGTACTTCTCGCCAGAGGGAATTCCTTATCATGCCATTGAGACCTTGATGAGTGAAGCACCGGACTACGGTCACATGACGACCTCTGAAGCGTACAGCTACTGGTTCTGGCTGGAGGCTCTGTACGGTTATTATACAGGTGACTGGACGCATCTTGAGGCCGCTTGGGATAACATGGAGAAATTTATAATTCCAAGTGCCAAGGAACAGCCGACAATGAGCTACTACAACCCGAGCAGCCCGGCAACCTCGGCAGGCGAGAAGCCTCAGCCAGACATGTATCCAAGCCAGATTGACGGCAAATATCCAGCAGGCCGCGATCCGCTGGACGCCGAGCTGAAGGCAGCTTACGGAAACAATGATACTTACCTGATGCACTGGCTTGTGGATGTTGACAACTTCTACGGTTTTGGCAATTTATTAAATCCATCCCATACAGCTACTTACGTGAATACCTTCCAGCGCGGGGAGCAGGAGTCGGTATGGGAAGCAGTCCCGCATCCTTCTCAGGATGACCACTCGTTCGGCAAGCCGGGCGAAGGCTTCATGTCCCTGTTCACAAAGGAAACGGCAGCCCCTGCCAAGCAGTGGCGCTACACCAATGCTACCGACGCTGAAGGCCGCGCGGTCCAGGTTATGTACTGGGCGAAGGAGATGGGCTATAACAACCCGGTATATCTGGACAAAGCCAAGAAGATGGGTGACTACCTTCGCTATGGCATGTTTGATAAGTACTTCATGAAGATCGGCAGCGCTGCGAACGGGGCACCTGCTCCGGGGTCAGGCAAGGATGCCGCTCACTACCTGATGTCGTGGTATACGGCATGGGGCGGCGGGCTCGGCGATAATGGCACTGGCAACTGGGCATGGAGAATCGGGGCGAGCCATGTGCACCACGCCTACCAGAATGTTGTAGCAGCCTACGCGCTCTCCCAGCCTGAAGGCGGCCTCATCCCCAAATCAGCTACGGCACAGCAGGATTGGAACACATCGCTAAAGCGCCAGCTTGAATTTTATACCTGGCTGCAAAGCAGTGAAGGAGCGATCGGAGGAGGGGCAACGAACAGCTGGGATGGTGATTACAAAGCATATCCAGCGGGCGTAAGCCGGTTTTATGACATGGCCTATGATGAAGATCCTGTGTATCATGACCCTCCATCCAACACATGGTTTGGCTTCCAGACATGGCCGCTTGAGCGTGTAGCGGAGCTTTATTACATCATGGCTTCGAACGGGGATACAAGCTCGGAGAACTTCAAGATGGCTAAGCAGGTTATCGAGAACTGGATTGACTGGTCGATCGATTATGTATTCGTAAATGAAAAACCGGTAACGGATGCGAACGGCTACTACCTCGATGCAAACGGCAACCGGATCCTGGGCGGTCAAGATCCAGCTGTAGCGACGATCAGCCAGCCTGGCCAATTCTATGTGCCGGGCAGCCAGGAATGGAAGGGACAGCCGGACACCTGGAAGGGTTACTCTTCCTTTACAGGAAATCCAAACTTCCGCGTTGTGACGAAGGATCCAAGCCAGGATGTCGGCGTGCTGGGCAACTATATTAAAGCGCTAACCTTCTACGCAGCGGGCACCAAGGCGGAGAACGGCGATTACAGCGCGCTTGGCAATGAGGCCAAAACGACGGCAGAAGAGCTGCTGGAAGTAGCATGGGGCCACAATGACGGCATTGGCATTGCACTGCCGGAATCCCGTGCGGACTACTATCGTTATTTCACTAAAGAAGTTTATATCCCGAATGGCTGGAGCGGCACGTTCGGTCAGGGCAATGTCATTCCTGGCAATGCAGGAGTGCCTTCCGATCCTGCAAAGGGCGGTAACGGTGTTTACATCAGCTATGCGGACCTGCGTCCGGACATCAAGAACGATCCGCAGTGGTCCTATCTGGAGCAGCTTTACAAGAACTCCTACAACCCGGTTACGAAAAAATGGGAGAACGGTACGCCTACGTTCACCTACCACCGTTTCTGGTCCCAGGTTGATATCGCAACAGCGTACGCGGAATATGACCGTCTGATTGCCAGCGGCGATACCGGATCAGAGCCGACAGCTCCTGCAGTGCCGGTGGGACTGCGTGCTGCAGCAGGTGACGGCAAGGTTGAGCTGAGCTGGAACAATGCAGCCGGCGCTGCTGAATATGTGATTAAACGCGCGGAAGCAAGCGGCGGTCCATACACTGTGATTGCTGAACAGTCTGGTCTTAGCTTCACGGATACAAATGTCACGAACGGAACGACCTATTATTATGTCGTCAGTGCTACCAATGCCCAAGGCGAGTCTGCAAACTCAGCCGAAGTAACGGCTGTACCTGCTGCAGCCCCCGAGGAGCCGGAAGAGCCGATCGGTGACTTGAAGCTGCAGTATAAGGCAGGAGATACGAACGCGACAGACAATCAGTTCAAGCCGCATCTGCGTATCGTGAATACAGGAACCAAGGATGTTCCGCTCAGTGAGCTGAAGATCCGCTACTATTACACCATTGACGGTGACCAGCCGCAGACCTTTAATTGTGACTGGGCCACAGTCGGATGCTCCAACCTCTCTGGAAACCTGGTGAAGAGGGATGAGGCGGTGGAAGGTGCGGACTATTACCTGGAAATCGGCTTTGCGGCCGGTGCGGGTTCAGTGGCAGCGGGTGCAGACACGGGCGAAATGCAGATCCGAATCAATAAGAATGACTGGTCGAACTATAGTGAAGCCGACGATTTCTCGTATGATCCAACCAAGTCTGCCTTTGCAGATTGGAATAAAGCAGCTCTGTATCATAACGGCAAGCTTGTATGGGGTACGGAGCCCAAGTAACAGAATGGTGCACATGAACATGATATAGCTTATAAGACAAGAGCAGCCGGACAGCTGTATAAGGGTCCGGCTGCTACTATGTGCACAGCAGCAGAGAGTTATTATGACATAAGTTGTATTGAATAGTTACAGAGCCTCATAAAACGAACGCATGAAACATACCTATGAAGAAAGTTTCTTGAGTTCTGTTAAGAGAGGGGATTGATGGAGCATGGGGATGAGGATGAAGGCGGCAAGACGGATTGTTCTGGTCACTCTGCTATTAACAGCGGTTGTCGCTTTGTCAGCCTGCGGCAGGGAGGGAAGCAAGGATCTGGTCGTTCTGACGGGCGGTGAACAAGGGACCTATTACCCGCTTGGCGGCGCTTTATCCCAGATCATTAATGAGCATGTGGAAGGCTTGACAGCGACAGCTGTCGTAAGCGGCGCATCGGTTGTCAATGTCAATGATGTCAACGACGGGAAAGGAGAACTGGCCTTTATCCAGAATGACATTGCCTACTATGCCGCTGAAGGCACGCAGATGTTCGAAAGCAAGGTTGACAAGTTCAAAGCAGTTGCTGCCTTGTACCCCGAGGTCATCCAAATTGTCGCAGCAGCAGACAGCGGAATTGTTAGTGTCAAGGATCTCCACGGCAAGCGTGTTGCAGTAGGCGACCAAGGGTCCGGCGCTGAAGCGAACGCGCGTCAGATTCTTGAGGCGCACGGCATAACTTATGACGATATCAAGGCTGAATATATGGCCTTCTCGGACGCGGCAGGCAACCTTCAGGACGGCAATATAGATGCTGCTTTTATAACAGCGGGAACTCCGACTGCGGCAATTGAGGCGTTGAAAGTCTCCAGGCCGATTACGCTTGTCTCCATTATACCGGATAAAGTGAGCGAGCTGACCGAGAAGTACCCGTATTATACGGCGTTCACGATACCGAAGGACGTATATGGCACAGAGACTGATGCAACAACCGTAACGGTTCAATCAATGCTGATTGCAAGTGACGAGCTGAGTGAGGAGCAGGTATATGCCATTACAAAGGGGTTGTTTGAGAACCTGAACACCTTTGCGGATACTCACCAAGCGGGCCGGTATATTACACGCGAAACTGCCTTGGAGGGCATATCTGTGGATCTCCATCCCGGAGCACAAAAATATTACGATGAAACGAAATGACATGAACAGCCGGCTTGCTCACAGGCAGGAAGGGGAGAGGGGATTGCGGAGCGGCAATGCCCTCTTTACTCCCTTAAGAATAACGGCTGTTATCGCTCTCTTGACAGCAGCAGTATTAACTGCCAGATGGGGAATGCAGCCGGGCTCCAGCTGTATGCTGGAAATTGTCAAAGCTTCAACAGGCGAGGTGCTCTGGCAAACCTCCATCCAGGAAGGCGAAAAGCTGTATTACCGGTATATCCATTCCGTAGAGCTGTCGCCGGTAATCGAATATTTTACTGCTGATCAGGCATTGGGCCTGGTAGCGGTTGAGAGTAGGACACGGTCATTTGGCGCGGGGCTTCCCTACACCTCCAAGGGCGATACAGAGCTCGCGGGGGGATATTATACGATGAAAAATCTGTATGAGCCTGTGGGCGAGCTTCATATGCAGCCTTCTTACTTGCACCCCTTTACGCTGCATATCCGGGAGAAAAGCGTTCGTCTTCATGAGCCGCCCTATGCCCGTACACATCTCATTCTTCGGATCAACAGTCCGGCAAGGTGGAAAGAACTGCTCGGCATCTGACAGATCCCGCTTGGGGATTAAGGGAGGGAGCATGCGATGAATAAGCGGCTGATGCTTGGGACGGGCATGGTGCTGTGTGTGCTGCTGTCCGTCTATCATTTTTACACGGCTGGGTTTGGATACTTCCCGGGAGTCGGTACACGTTCGCATCTGGTCATCCATCTGACCGCGGGACTGTGCCTGGTGTACCTTCTATATCCGACTAGCGGCAGGCACAGCTGGTCCCAATGGCTGGACACTGCTCTGGCGATTACATCGGCAGCCGTCGGCTTATACGTATTCATCAATCTGCAGTCGGCCAGTATCATTAGCGCACGAATGGACAGCTTGGACTACACTGCAGCGGTGCTGCTGGTTCTGCTGCTGCTTGAGGCAACGAGAAGGGTGGTAGGATTGCCGCTCGTCATCATTGCAGGTGTATTTATCGCCTACTTCTTCCTGGGTGAATATTTAGTATATCCGTTCGGGCACAGCAGAGCAGAGCTCGAGCGTTTCTTCTATGAGATGTCATTTACGACGAGCGGCATTTTCGGAACGCCGCTGTCGGTATCAGCCAACTATGTGTTCATCTTTATTCTGTTCGGTGCTGTCCTGGAGGCAACGGGGGCAGGACGCATGTTTATAGACCTGGCTCTCAGGGCTTTTGGCCGCTATAGGGGCGGTCCGGCCAAGGCAGCCGTTGTGGCCAGCGGCATGCTGGGCTCTATATCAGGCAGCTCTACGGCCAATGCCGTGACAACCGGAACATTTACGATCCCGCTTATGAAGAAGGTTGGCTTCAAGCCGCATGTTGCAGGGGGCATTGAGGTCGCCGCATCATCGAGCGGGCAGCTTCTGCCTCCGATCATGGGCGCAGCAGCGTTCTTGATGATTGAATATACCGGGCATTCCTACGCGGAAATCATTCGAAGCGCCTTTATTCCCGCCATACTGAGTTACATAGCTATTCTCGTTATGGTTCACTTCGAAGCTTCCAGAGGCGGTATCCTCGGTCTGAAGAAGGAGGAGCTCGCTTCGGGACGAAGGACTTTACTGCGCCAAGGTTATCTAATTGTGCCTGTCATTGTCCTGGTCTGGCTGCTGGCGGAGGGCAAAACGGTGGGCAATGCAGCATTCTACGCAACCGTCATCCTGCTCGTCATCGCTTACTTAGCCCATCAATTTCGAAGCAGGCTGCCTGTTGGGCTGATGTTAGCCGGTATACTGGCAGCAGCAGCCTATACGCTTCATTGGCTGCTTGGCTGGCAGATGGAGATAACGGTTATGATCGTTATCGGATCGGCGGTTGCCTTACTGTTTGCGCTGCTGCAGAGGCGGGCTGGAAGCTGGGCTGATCCGGTCAAATTCGGCTATAAGGAGCTTATCGCCGGACTTGAGCTTGCCGCAAGGAATGCGCTGGCTGTTATTGTGGCTTGTGCAACAGCGGGCATATTGATTGGTGTGGTTAACCTTACAGGATTCTCAAGCAAGCTTCCGCAGCTCATTATAAGCTTCTCTCAGGATATAGCAGGACTTGTGCCGCCTTTTGCTGCTGCTTATACCGATGAGATCCAGCTTTATGCGGCACTTGTGCTGACAGTGATCGCTTGTCTCATACTGGGGCTCGGCCTTCCCACCACTGCAACCTATGTTATTCTGGCGGCTATGGTCGCTCCTGCTCTTATCAGGCTGGATATGCCAGTCCTGTCAGCACATTTGTTTGTTCTGTACTACGGCATTCTCGCTGACGATACGCCTCCGATCAACCTCCCGGCATATGCTACGGCAGGTATTGCGAAGGCCGATCCTATCCGTACAGGTGTCCAGGGGTTTAAATTCGACTCGGCCGCGCTGCTCCTTCCCTTTGCTTTCGCGACCAATCCTAATCTGCTTCTATTAAATCCGGAGGCGGGAATCGGGACAATTGCTCTTAACATCCTCACAGCCCTCGTGGGAATTATTGCGCTTGCCGCCTGCATTCAAGGCTGGTTACTGGAACGAATGAACAAGCTTGAGCGCCTTGTCTCGTTTATAGCCGCACTTGTGTTAATTCACGGCAGCTGGATAACCGACCTGATCGGGGTTGTACTGCTGCTCGCCCTAACCGGAATTAGTTTCCATAAACGCAAAAAGAATAGGACCCATGGTTTATACTATAAAAATACAAGTGTCTAAAGAAATACTTGGTAATAGACCCTTGAAACCTACTATACAGGACATATTAACCAATTTAGCATCTACATGATTCGACATATTCGGAAAGTCTATGACTCTTCCGATATAGTCTCATGAAGATGCTTTTTTGTGTCTAAATTATGGCGGAGGCGGTCAGGGAGGGTGACACATCATGGGATTATGAACCAATACATCAGGAATGGTTACCTACACTTCCAAGTTTTAATCTAACTTCATACTTATAATTATCTAATGGTTGCGCTTTATGATTAACCACAGAAACATTCTGCTTGAGTGCTAAACAATTCGGCCGGCTGGGATCGGCTCAAAAACGATGAGGTGCGTAAAATGTCAAAAAGAAGAAGAAAAGCTCAAATGAACGTAGTTACGGCCATTCTGCTCCTCGTGCTGGGCATTACGGTTATTCCCAATGAAACCTACGGTAATCCAACATTATATTATGTAGCCTTGAATGGCGATGACAGCAATAGCGGCACCAGCCTGGAAACACCTTTTGCGACAATTAATAAGGCTGTATCTGTCGTTAAGGCAGGTGACACGATATTTGTCCGGGGCGGAACGTACAAGCCGACCAAAACGATTAATCCAACGGTTAGCGGGACGGCTGCAGCACGCATAACATTGCGGAACTATGGCAGTGAGAAAGTAATCATCGACGGCTCTAATGTGAATGAAGGCAAGGCCGGCAGTAAAGTAATCCGAATGGATAACATTGCTTATTGGACGATATCTAAAATCAATGTAACCCGTTCGCCGGGAATGGGTATCGGCATTCTGAACTACGCAAACAATATTCGCTTTGAAGATCTTAATATTTACAATAACGGCGGAACAGGGCTTAGCATTGAGAATTTCTCCTATGATAATTACATCAATGGCGTGAACTCTTACTTCAACTACGATGAACCGACAGGCGGGGAGCATGCGGATGGTTTTGCAGTGAAAGCGGGCTCCATTCGTAACACGTTCAACCGCTGTAAGGCTTGGAACAACTCGGATGACGGCTGGGATTTCTGGGGCGGAGGACAATCGCAGATCACGAAGAGCGAGGCGTTCCGTAACGGTATGGATGCGAATGGGAACCCGTATCCAAACGGAGATGGTAATGGATTCAAGCTCGGCGGTCACAGTGCCGGAGGCTGGAGCGGCAACAACACCATACGGACTTCTGTTGCATATGACAATCTGGCTAACGGATTCGACTGGAATAATGCGAGCCTTAAGAACATGGTTTACAACTCAACAGCCTACAACAATAACCGGGGTAATTTCAGCTACGCGTATAACTTCCGGTTTGGCAATGACGATATTATCCGAAATTCTATATCAGCAGGCACGGGCGGTGTTCGTCTGGCTGATACAGTTGATCATAGCCATAATAACTGGAACCTTGGGCTGCCGGACCCTGTCTTTGCAAGCACGACTCCGGGTACCAAGAACTTTCTCTACCTGACGGCCAACAGTCCATACATTGGTGTTGGCACTAATGTCGGCTTAACCTTCTCCGGGAATGCTCCTGACCTTGGCGCATTTGAATACGGAGAGGAATGGCGCTAACATTCCGCTTCTTTTAAAAACAATCACTATCTAATATTAAACAAAATGAAAGGGTTGAAACGCTTGTACCAAAATTCGCCCGCTATTATTGCTGCTAACACTTCCAATCCGGCTGCCGTAAAAGTTCTGCTTGCCATGCTCGCTCTCGTACTGGCCGCCGCTCTATACCCGCAGGTCTCACATGGCAGCGGGGTGAGCTACTATGTCAGTACAGCCGGCAGTGACTCGAATAGTGGGAAATCCTTGTCTTATCCGCTGCTCACCATCAATAAGGCGGTCAGCCTTGTAAAACCTGGTGATACGATCTATGTGCGGAGCGGAACGTACAGGCTGACTAAGACCATTGATCCTACTGTCAGCGGTACAGCTGCAAGCAGAATTACGCTAAGAAGCTATGGCGGTGAACGGGTAGTCGTGGATGCAGCAGGCGCGAATGGAGGCAGAGCGGGTACGAAAGCAATCCGGTTAAGCGGCGTCTCCTATTGGACAATCTCCAAGATTCATGTGACAAAATCGCCGGGTATCGGCATTAGTATTCAAAACGGAGCGCATGACAACCGGATTGATTCTCTTGATATCTATTCCAATGGCGGGACCGGCATGCAGCTGGAAACCAACGCTTACAACAACTATATTAATGCCGTGAATTCCTATCTTAACTACGACCCGCCATATGGTGAGCATGCCGACGGTTTTGCCAATAAAGCCGGTGCCCGCAATAATACATTCAACCGCTGCAAAGCCTGGAATAATTCGGATGACGGCTGGGATTTCTGGGGCGGCGGATATTCACAGATCTCGAAGAGTGAAGCGTTCAACAATGGCTATAATGCCAGCGGTGTCCATTATCCGGAGGGTGATGGCACGGGCTTTAAGCTTGGGGGCCAGAGTGCAGGCGGCTGGAGCGGCAGCAATACGGTGAGAAACTCGGCGGCTTACAATAATTACGGCAGCGGTTTTCTATGGAATAATGCGACCATGAAAAATATGCTGTATAACACTACCGCCTATAATAACAACCGCGGGAAGCTGTCCTATGCTTATAATTACCGGTTTGAGAATGGCGATGTAATCCGCAACAGCGTTTCGGCCGGAACAGGAGGCGTCAGGCTGGCGGATAATGTGAATCAATCTTCCAACAGCTGGAATCTCGGGCTGGCAGGCAATAGTTTTGCGAGCATTGATCCAAAATCCAAAAATTTCCTTTATTTAATATCCAGCAGTCCTCTAATTGATAAGGGTGTACAAGTTGGTATGGCTTACACGAATAAGGCACCTGATCTTGGAGCGTTCGAATTCGGGGCAGAATGGCGGTAGTAATTACCCGGATGTGATCCTTTTGAACCATTTTTCATCTGGAAATTGCAACATTCGTCACGATAATTAGAAGTGGAATCCTAGAAAAATCGAGAAAAACAAAGCATTCTAGAGAAAATGAAAGATCTTTAGCAAAACTTTAAATGTTTATTAAAGTCATCTCATTCGATGTACATTTCACAATTCAACTGATAGAATGCTAGCAGAAAGCATCATTCAGGAGAAAGAGAGGTATACGCAGTACTAATGCAAATGAGAAGGACAAGTAACCGTTTTGTAATCGGCGTGCTCCTGCTGGCAGCCGCCTTGATGTCCATGCCAACCATAACTTATGGTGCTGGCAAATCCTATTATGTGTCTGTTAACGGCAATGACAAGAATGACGGGTTATCCGTTAACAGACCGCTGGCTACGATTAATAGAGCCGTTAAGCTCGTTAAACCGGGTGATACGATATATGTTCGTGGCGGTACACACAGGCTCGAGAGAACTGTTAGTCCGACCGTAAGCGGGACAGCATCACAGCGGATCACACTGCGCAATTATGGTAACGAGCGGGTTATCGTCGATGCTTCCAACACGAATAACGGAGATGAGGGTACGAAAGCCCTCCGGTTCGACAACGTGGCTTACTGGACTGTGTCCAAGATTAATGTTACCAAAGCTCCTGGAATTGGTATCAGTATTCAAAACAAGTCGCACGACATCCGGATCGAGTCGCTCGATACCCACCACAACGGCGGCACAGGGCTTCAAATCGAATCCGGTGCTTATAATAATTATATTAATGCCGTGAACTCGTATTTTAATTATGATGCGAAGACAGGCGGAGAGCATGCGGACGGGTTTGCTAACAAATCCGGCGCTCACAGCAATATTTTCAATCGCTGCAAGGCTTGGAACAACTCGGATGACGGTTGGGATTTTTGGGGAGGCGGAGACTCGCAGGTCACGAAGAGTGAAGCGTTCAACAATGGTTTTGATGCCTCCGGCAAGCCATATCCCGAAGGAGACGGTAACGGCTTCAAGCTTGGCGGCCACGGTGCAGGGGGATGGAGCGGTAACGTAACGGTCCGGACCTCGCTGGCTTACAATAACTATGCTACCGGGTTCCTCTGGAATGGGGCAAGTAAGCGGAACACACTGTTGAACACGACAGCTTACAATAATAATAGGGGCAGATTGTCTTACGCCTATAATTATCGCTTCGAGAATAATGATGTGATCCGCAATTCAATCTCTGCGGGAACCGGTGGCGTAAAGCTTGCCGATAACGTTAGCGACAGCTATAACAGCTGGAACCTTGGACTTGACCAGGCAATGTTCAAGAATACGGATGTAAAGTCAAGAGAGTTTCTGTACCTGAATGAAAAGAGCCATTACCGGAACAAAGGTACGCGGGTAGGTTTGGCGGCAAACGATCTCCCTGATTTGGGTGCCTTCGAGTACGGAATTGAGTGGCGGGAATAGTTTATAAGAAGAGGGGTTGAGCCTGGGTGGGCTCAACCCCTCTTTGTTTATCCATCATGGCCATTCTACTTGTTCCCCTAAGAGGCTGCCGGTAGATCCACGTGGAAAATAATCTGGTCTTCTTCTATCGTTACTGTAATGTTGCCTCTGTATGTCAAGACTCTTTCCTTCACAATTGCAAGCCCCAGGCCCTTGTGTTCGCCGGTTGTCTTGCTGCTATAGCCGCTGTCAAACATGCGTTCCAGCTCTTCATTATTCAGAGGTCTGCTAAGCGAATTGGACACCTTAAACTTGATGCGGCCTTGATCGGTGTAGCAAGCAACATGTACACGGCGGTTGTCGGCATTCAGCTTGCTTACTTCGTCAAATGCATTGTCGACAAGATTGCCTATTATTTTCACAATATCGACAGATTTCATCCCCACCAAATCAAGCTTCCCGACAGATTCAAAATCATAGGTGAAACGAATTTTTCTGGATATAGCTTGCGTGACCTTGGCATGCAGCAGGGATGCTATCGCCGGATGACCTACCTCAATCATATCTTGCAGAAGCTTGGTTTCGCCGACCAGCTCATCCAGGTACTGCTTGGCGTTCGCGTAACGGTCCAGATCCATGAAAGCTTTAATGGTGTTCAGATGATTATTGAAATCGTGATGCTGGCCTCGGAATGCGACGACCAGGTTGTTCATCTCATTCGTATAGTTTTCCTGTACGGCCTGAGCGACCTCGTTCTTTGTCTGGTTCATATAGCGGAAAATAATATACACGCCCACTATACTGACGAGTGTAACAAGAACGATAACAGCTATGAAGAAGAGAAGCTGCTTGTTCAGCTCGCCGCTGACTTCATCCAGACTGCTGGTGAGGCTGATGACATAAGGAAACTGGACAATATCCTCCGTAACCGGGTAAAAAACTTTAAGAACATTATGGCCGTTAATGGTACCGGTATCCGTTACGATTGTGCCGGACGCTGCGGCGGCCTCCACATGCCTGATATCGTCTTCATCAGGATAGTTGTAGGAGCCAAAGACGATTTTACGCTCGGAGTATCTTGGGTTCCGCTTGCCGTCTGTCTCGGTGAATAATCTAGGGTCATCATCCGCATAGCTGAATGTCCGGGGATTATACCCTGTTATTTCGAGAAGCTCGGGATTTTTGGACAATGTATTCTGGATGATGGTATCCACGCCGGCATTCGCTTCCACGCGCTGAATATAAGTGCTGTCAATATACGGATTGATGATATAATTAGTTGTGCCGTCATAATAATATCCGTATTTATTCTTCAGTGAGCTTGGATTGGAAGCCGAACCGGAGAGCTTGCCGGCCCAGAAATTCTTCATGGCCAGACCCGACTTGACTGTAACAGGCTCGAGATTCCACAGCTGGTTAAAGGCGGTAAAATAATCTCCCCATGTCTTGGAGCCCATGTTTAGCTCCTTCGGGTCAGATGAGCGTACAACCACCATGTCATCGCCTTTGGGGGTAAAGAGCGCAATATCGCTGATCCCAAGTTCGTTGCGCAGCCTGACCAGGTGCTCATTCTCCACATCTTTGTAGTCTGGCGGCAGACTGTTCTGTATGGCGATACTGGCCGCTCTGAGCTTCTCGGCCATCAGCTCGTCCGTTACGGAGTAGGCATATTCGACATGGTCAACACTGAGCTTGATTTGTTCGGACAGGGAGATCATTCGTCTGGCCAAACTGTCATTCAGGGAATTGCGTACCGAATAATAGTAAATCACGTCATTTAGAATTAGAATTAGAATAACAGTTAACAGAGATGTAATCGTTACTTTTTTGAAAGTCATAACTTGCTGCACCGCCCCAGGTTTCTATCTATTGCTTTTCCTTATCTTATAATATTTATAGTCATAAATCGACATAAATTTCGGTTTAGGCTTCCTTTAGGAGGGATTATTGTGTTAAAAAGACCTGGCATGGATGAATATGCTCCCTTTTATCAAACCTATATCGACAAGGTGCCGGACGGGCCGATCGTCGAAATTGTTAAGCTGAACTCAGCTGATGCTGCGGAGCTTTTTAACAGTTTCAGTGAAGAGGATGGAGAGTACCGGTATGCGCCTGGCAAGTGGACGATCAAGGAGCTCATCGGTCACATCATAGATAATGAGAGGATTATGGCTTACCGTCTGTTAAGAATATCAAGAGGAGATAAGACACCGCTCGTGGGTTACGATCAGGATGACTACGTTCTCAGCTCGCATTTTAACGACAGGCCGCTAGCGGCGCTTGCAGAGGAGTTTACACATGTCCGCCGGTCGACAATCAGTCTCCTAGAAGGCTTGAGGGAGCATCAGTGGAACTGCAGCGGGACAGCGAACAATTATCCGGTAACAGTCAGGGCTCTCGCATACATAATGGCCGGCCATGAGCTTCATCATCGTCAGATCCTTTCGGAACGTTATATAAAAATGAATTAGCCTATTGTTAAGAGTTTCCGCGTAAATCTTGATTATAATAAACATTCTAAGGTATACTTTTCTCGTCAAATTAACGCAGAGGAGTTCGATGATGGAAAACGTACTTATTTTCGGGCATAAAAATCCAGATACTGATACGATTTGTTCGGCAATTGCTTACGCGGCACTCAAGACAAGCCTGGGCCATAAGGTAGAAGCTGTGCGCCTTGGCAGCGTAAACTCAGAAACACAATTCGCTCTCGACAAGTTTAATGTAGAAGCACCGCGTCTTGTAGAGAACGTAGCAGGTGAAGCGAAGGAAGTTATCCTCGTTGACCACAATGAACGCCAGCAAAGCGCTAATGATATTGACCAGGTCCGGGTAATCGAAGTTATTGACCATCACCGGATTGCGAACTTTGAGACAAGCGGACCGCTCTATTACCGTGCAGAGCCGGTTGGCTGTACAGCTACTATTCTGAACAAGATGTACAAGGAGAACGGCGTAGAGATCCGTAAGGAAATCGCAGGCTTGATGCTGTCGGCTATCATCTCCGATTCCCTGCTCTTCAAATCGCCGACCTGTACGGAGCAGGATGTTGCAGCAGCGCGTGAGCTGGCACAGATCGCTGGTGTCGATGCGGACAGCTATGGCCTTGAAATGCTGAAGGCTGGTGCTGACCTGAGCCAGAAGACCGTTGCCGAGCTGATCTCCCTGGACTCCAAGGAGTTCCAGATGGGCGGAGCCAAGGTTGAAATCGCGCAGGTTAACGCTGTCGATGTGAATGATGTGCTTGGCCGTCAGGGTGAGGTAGAAGACGCATTGAATGCAATTGTAGCCGAGAAGGGGCTGGACCTCTTCCTGTTCGTGGTTACCGACATTTTGAACAATGACTCGGTAGGCATCGCGGTAGGTAAATCGGCGGAGGCGGTTGAGCGGGCTTACAATGTTAAGCTTGAAAACAACCGTGCGATCCTGAAGGGTGTTGTTTCCCGGAAGTCGCAAATCGTGCCGGTGCTGACTGACATTCTCAGCAAGTAATTTGCATCCTGTCTATAATTAGACCCCTTGCTTCACGATAAGTGGAGCAGGGGTCTTTTTGCCTTGTGAGGCTGCACGTTTTCTTGACAACTGTCTGCCACTTCTCCACAATGGAAGCTGTATACGCTTATTACTAAAGGGGAGCCGATAATGGAAGATCATAAGCACGATCACGACAATCATGACAAGGAAGCCGAAATTATAGCGATTATGTCGAGAAGCGGCATGCGGATAACGGACCAGCGCCGCACGCTTGCGAGAATTTTCTCGGATACGGATGCATTTCTTTCGCCTAAGGATGTTTATGATCTGATGCGGGACAAATATCCCGGCGTCAGCTTTGATACGGTGTACCGTAATTTGCGCATGCTGAGCGAGATGGGGGCGCTTGAACAGTTTTACTTTATGGAGGGCGGGCTGAAGTTTAAGGGCAGCTGTATCAGCCATCATCATCATCACTTGATCTGTCTGAACTGCGAGAAGACCATTTCCTTTGAGTACTGCCCGATGGACCAGAAGCTGCAGCTCCCCGGCAGCTTCAAAATCGTCAGTCACCGTTTTGAGGTTTACGGTATTTGCGACGAATGCCAGCTGGCCGGAGAAGCATAAGCTTGCTAGTCAAAGGCTAGAGAAATAGCTGGATGACCAGCATGGAACCGATACCCGCGATGACCGTGGCAAGCAGGCTGCGGGTGAAGAAGGCCACGGCAGCCGTTGGGACGAAAGCGATCAGATTGGTGTTCACCGACAAGGGGATGAGCTCCTCGCCTTCGGTGAGCAGACTCTGCGCCAGCAGGGCGGCCATGACGGCAACGGGGATATGACGAAGGAATCGCAGCATCCATTCCGGCATCTGCATCCGGTTTAAGGTGACGAGCGGAAGCACACGCGGAAGCAGAGTGACGAGCGATACGCCTAGAAGCAACAGCCAGAACTCAGCTCTGATTTCCATGTTCGATCACCATCCCGATGCACGCGGCACCCATAATAGCTGTAAGAACCGCCAGGTTGACGGACATAACTGTGAAGGCAAGCAGGAACAGCACAACAGCAGCCCCCGCCACAGCAAGATCAGTCCGGATCTGTTGGCGGTGTGCCATCTGCAGAACGAGCAGGCCGATAAACATGGCAGGCAGGGCAAAGCTAAGGCCGTAACGGTCCGGGTCTGGAATCCAGGCTCCGAAGTAGGCACCCGCAAAGGTAGCGGCAATCCAGTTGATATGAGCCGTAATGTTAAGGCCAAACATCCACTTGTCCCGGTGCTTCCAATCCGTGCTAAGCCGGTTCACTGCCACGCCGAAGGTTTCGTCGGTCAATTGGGAGCCGATGAGCACATTTTTCCACCAGGGAAAGCCCCGGAAGTAAGGCGAAATTGCAGCGCTTAGCAGAAGATGGCGGATGTTGACGAACAATACGGTTACGATAATGGAATAAACGGTCCCTCCCGCAGCAATCATTCCTGCTACAATAAACTGCGCGGAGCCTGCGTAGAGAAAAATAGATAATAACACGATTTCAGCTGTACTGAGTCCAGCTGTCTTGCCCACCACCCCACAGGCAAATCCGATGCTCAGATAGCCGAGCAGTGTGGGGACACAATCCTTAACCCCCTGCCAAAAGCCGGCACCGGCTGCGGGCTGGTCAAGCTCCGTAAGTGAGCTCCTTGCCGCCGTATCCATAGTAAGTTATCCTACCTCCCTAAAACCTGTTTGCATGGTTTATAATATACCGGACATGGCAGGTGCGTACAAGAGTAAATCCGGCGGTTGGACATCAAACAGGCCGTCTAGATCACGCTGCAGAAGGTGTAGAGACGGCCTGTTTGTATGGAAGCTAGTTTTTTAGAATAACCTTGATGCAATCCTCTTCCTTGTCGCTGAATATTTTGTAGCCGTGTTCCGCATCGTCAAGCGGTAGACGGTGGGTAATGATGTCCGTCGGGTCAACTGTTCCTTCCTTGATCATCTTATAAAGCTCTGGCATATAGTGGATCACGGGAGCCTGTCCAAGCTTCACGTTGAGATTTTTCTCAAACATTCTGCCAAACGGGAACGTATTGTAGCGCAGGCCATAAACGCCTGTCACCTGAAGTGTTCCGCCTTTGCGGACGACTTCGACTCCCGTTTCCAAGGCTGACTTGGAGCCGCCCTGCAGCTTCAGTGCCGTCTGCACCTTTTCTGCAACGGTTTTCTTCGCGTCAAGGCCCACGCAATCGATTACCACATCAGCCCCGCCCTCTGTAGCGTCCTTCAGGAAACCCTCAATGTCATCCACCTTCTCAAAATTGTAGGTCTCTACATTATTGGTCCTCTTAGCATGGGCAAGCCTGTAGTCGACATGGTCGACCGCTATAACGCGGCTCGCACCCTTCAGCCATGCGAATTTTTGCGTCAGCAAGCCAACAGGGCCGCAGCCGAGCACGATGACAGTATCACCGGGCTTCACACCGGCGTTATCCACGCTCCAATAAGCGGTAGGCATAATATCAGAGAGGAACAGAATCTGTTCATCCTCAAGCTCGGAATTCTCGGGAATAATGAACGGCATGAAGTTGCCGTATGGAACACGAAGCAGCTCGGCCTGCCCGCCCATGTAGTCCCCGTATTTTTCCGTATATCCGAAGTAAGCGCCGGTATCGTGATGATCGTTGCTGTTGTCACATTGGCTCTCCAGATTGTGTGTACAGTAGAAGCATTGGCCGCAGGATACGTTGAAAGGCAGCACGACTCTGTCGCCGCGCTTAACCCGTGTAACGTCCGGGCCTACTTCTTCGACAATCCCCATTGGCTCGTGTCCGATCACAAATCCATGCGGAAGCCGGGGCATCTCGCCGGTGTACAGATGAAGGTCAGAGCCGCATATCGCTGTGCTGGTAATTCTTACAATGATATCGTCCTGCTTCTGAATCGTAGGGTCCTCTACCTCTTTTACTTTAACGTTGTGTGGTCCCTGATACGTAACAGCTTTCATCTTAACACTCCTTTGCCAATGAATGGTTACTACATCTCTTAACCATTCTTAGACCTGGCCTAATCCCTGTAGCGGCCAGAGCTTATCCCAGCCATTCCGTTAACCCGATCATGAGAAGAGTCCCGATAATGAATGCGAAGGTGGAAGGGATTTCGTGCCCATCCCCGTGGCTTTCGGGAATGAGCTCTTTGTATACTACATACAGCATAGCTCCACCTGCGAAGGCGAGTCCGTACGGGACCAGGAATTGGAGTTCCAGGCCAAACAGATAACCAAGCAAGCTTGCCGACCATTCAGCCAAGGCAACCATCAGAATGCTGGCTAATGTGCGGGACAGCTTACTGCTCTGGGTAACGAGAAACAAGGCGATCAGGAAGCCTTCGGGTATATTTTGCAGACCCATAGCAAAGGTTACGATACGTCCAAGCTCCTGATTGCTGCTGGCCAGACTGATGCCTGTTGACAATCCCTCCGGGAGATTGTGCAGGAGCATTGCCAGCACCAGAAGCTGATGATTACCCTGTTCCCGTGCATGGAGTTCTGTTGTATGCGTTGGATCGGTGTGTGGAATAAGCCGTTCCATGGCGGTCAAGAGAAGGGTGCCGAGCAGAATGCCGATTGTCAGCGTATAGAAGTTGGAGAGCTTCAAGGCAGAAGGGAGCAGGCCGTATGTGGAGGCAGCTACCATGATTCCGGCTGAGAACGCAAGAAGGATGTCTTTGACCCGGTGTGTCAGTGAACGGATCAGAAGAGCGGGCATTGCACCGGCTATTGTACAGGCAGCGGCTGCTGCGGATAAGGATAAAAACTGGTTCATGGCTCCTCCGTCGGATCGATGTAATACCCCCATTTTATGTACAAGTATGCCGGCAGATGAGTATTATTTTTGGTTAGGGTTTCCAGAAGGCGATAGCTGCTTGGATACAGGGCGAACGTGTTAATGATAAGAAGGCCGGATGAATCTGGCGGGGAGTCCGGCTTACTGGCGATTCATCACGAAATTAACTATAATAAAGAGTGATACATAGGAAGTGGATCATACATAAGTCGGGAGGAAGGCTAGTGTTATTTGCCATTTTGTTTTTCATGCTGATGTCATTTTTCCTCTCAGGCAGCGAGACTGCTCTGACGGCGGTAAATAAGACGAAGCTTCAATCCAGGGCAGAGAATGACGACGAGAAAGCGAAGAAGCTCCTGAAACTGGTGTCAAAGCCTGACGAGCTGCTCACAGGAATCCTGATCGGCAATAATGTAGCCAACATTATGCTGCCGACACTGGTAACGCTGATCGCCATCGATTATGGGATCAATATTGGGCTGGCAACGGGGATTCTCACCGTGTTCCTTATTATCTTCGCTGAAGTTCTGCCGAAGTCAATTGCCGCGACCTTCTCGGAAAAGATTGCGTATCTGGTCATGCCGGTTATAAGACTTCTGATCATCGTGCTCAAGCCGCTCACAATCTTGGTTACAGGCTTTACGAGCATTATTATTAGAATACTGTCAAAGGGGCAGGTGCAGTCGGCCAGTATATCAAAGGAGGAGCTGCTCACTCTCGTCGATATTGCAACGACTGAAGGAACCTTCAAGGATGAAGAGACTCAGCGGATGAAGGGCGCGCTTGACTTCTTTACGCTGGATGTAAGAGATGCGCTGAAGACCCACCGGATGGACATTGTGGGAATGGCCGTGGATGCCTCTTATGAGGAGGCAAGGGATATTGTGCTGGAAAACCATTATTCCCGCTATCCGGTTTACAAGGAAAGCATGGATAATATCGTAGGTGTGTTTCATTCAAAGATGCTGTTGAACTGGTCCATGCTCCCGGAGAAGTCCCTGGAGGACTTCACAGATAAGGAGCCGCTCTTCGTCAGCGAAACTCTGTCAATTGAGAAGCTATTCAAGATGATGCTGAAGGAGAAACGCCATCTTGCCATAGTCATTGACGAATACGGCGGCACACTCGGAATTGTATCCCATGAGGATATAATAGAAGCCATGCTTGGACAAGAGATTGAAGATGAGACAGACCGCGACGAAGAGGTGCTCATTGACGAGCTGACAGACAGCAAGCTGATCTGTCATGGCAAGCTGAATATCCGGCGGATGAATGAGCTGTTCCACACCAAGCTGCCGGAGGACGAGATTGTGCTGGCAGGCTTTATTTATAAAGAAATGGGGCGGATACCGAATGAAGGGGATACCTTTGAGTATCAGCATCTGCATTTCGAAATTAAGCGTGTGGAGGACAACAAGCTGAAGCTGATCGAAATTACGAAGCGGTCGCTGCCTGATTAACCCCTCGCTCCCGTAACATCTGCTCCCGCGTATGAACAGGCCGAAATAGGAAACAATGGAGGCTAAATCCGCTTGTTAGTTCATAAGGGAGTGGTAGAATGGAGCATCTTAAACAAAAATGTGATTACGCACTGTCCCTCTTGCCGCAGTATGCGCATTACTTTGACCTGAACGGCTGTGAGGTAGCAGGAGGAATTCTCCCAGATGAGGAAGACGGAGGGGGTGCAGGCGCTCCTCTTTTCTTCGCGTATAGCATGCGGGAGGAGGATTGTCACTATATCGGCATGGATGAAGGGCTGCTGTCTGAGCTGACCGTACGTGAGATCGCACTGGTTACGCTTGCTAATCTGGCAGCACGTAAGAGCGGGAGCGCTGTGCCGTCCGGCATGGAGACCGCCCGATAACTCGCTAAGTAGACAGGGGCAAGACAAGCTTATAATATTTATTCCGCCGGCCCGGCATCATGCTGGAGCCGGCGTTTTGTGTATATGAGAATCATCATGCAAAGGCGCGGGTAAATAAGGTATGATGATATAGTTGGCTGTTACTAGTATTTAGTTCAGTGTGAAATTAGGATGAACAATACATCTCAGGATCGTTAACAGCAACTGTAATCCTACTGCTGAAAGGAGCTAGTATATGCCAGGAATCAAAATTGTAACCGATTCAACGACCGACTTGCCTGAAGATCTGCTTAAAGCGCTTAATGTAGAGATTATACCGCTGACCGTGCTGGTCGGTGGTGAAACTTATCTGGACAGTGTTACGATAGACCCGCTTGATTTTCTCAGCAAAATGAAGCAGACGGAAGGGCTCCCGAAGACATCACAGCCTTCTATCGGCTCCTTCATTGAGACGTATGACCGGCTCGGGGCAAATGGAGATACGATTCTGTCCATTCATATGACAAGCGGGATGAGCGGAACTTATTCAACCGCTTGTGCGGCAGCAGGCATGACCCAAAGCCGTGTTGAGGTAATAGACTCGCAGATGATCTCTCAGGGATTAGGGTTTCAGGTGGTTGAGGCGGCTCTGATGGCGTGTGACGGAAGGACAATGGATGCGATCAAGCAGCGGTTAAAGGAAATTTTGGATCATACATCCCTATTCGTTGTGGTAGATACATTGGATAATTTAATAAAAGGCGGCCGAATTGGTAAAGCGGCGGGGTGGATCGGTTCATTCCTCAGTATTAAGCCGATTGCCTCGTTGGAAAAGGGCGTCTATACGCCGGTAACGAAAGTAAGGACTGCTTCGCGAATTGTGAAGACGCTCATGGAGAAATTCGAGCAGGATATTAAAGGCAGGGTAGTCAAGGGCATTGGAATCTCCCATGCGGACAACCTGCCGCTTGCCGAGGGGCTTCGAGATGAAATCCGCAAGCTGACAGATACTGAAGTCCGGATACGCCCGGCTACACCTGTAATTACGACCCATACGGGAGAAGGGGCCATCGGCTTCATGTATTATGCCGAATAGCCCCTTAGGCTCCTTATACGGAAGAAGACTATAGGTTCATAGCTTCTGCAATCAGGCGATACGAATGAATACGGGCCGCAAAATTATGGATCGGACTGACGATCAGAAGTTCGTCGGCCTGATACTGCTCTGCAAGCTCTTCCAGTCGTTTCTTGACCTGTGCGGGATTACCTACGATACGCCGGTGGCGCGCCATGCGGATACGCTGCAGGTCATACTCTGTGTATGGATAGTCGTGTGCGGTTTCCACGGAAGGGAAGTAGGAAAGTTCGAGTCCCTGTTCAAGCCGCAGGAAGAATAGGTCCGTGCTCGTAGCGAGCCGGTTTGCCTCCTCCTCGGTATCTGCACATACAGCCAGCACAGCTGCAAGAGCATAAGGCTTCTCGTTCAGCGGAGATGGACGGAAGTTATCCTTGTAGTACCTCACAGCATCTTCGCCGCCCGGTGTGCCGAAGAACTGGGCAAACCCGAAGGATAGACCGAGTCTCGCGGCTATCTTGGCACTCTCTCCGCTGGAGCCGAGCAGCCACATCTCCGGTGCCGTGTCAATGGCGGGCGAGGCATGCAGTCCGGCAAACCGGTGATCGGGGCCGAGCGAATCATGCAGGTACCCGATCATGTCGGTAATCTGCTGGGGATACTCATCGATATGCATGTATTTGCCTTCCTGCAGCGCTCTGGTTGCAATCGGCATGCCGCCAGGAGCTCTGCCCAGGCCAACATCAATACGTCCGGGGTGAAGGGCTTCAAGCAGACGGAAATTCTCGGCTACCTTATAGGCGCTGTAATGGGGCAGCATGACTCCTCCTGAGCCCAGACGGATGCGCGAGGTAGCGGAAGCCAGGTGGGCTATCAGCACTTCGGGACTGGAGTGGGCAAGTGAACGGGAGGCGTGATGCTCGGAAACCCAGTACCGTGAGTAACCGAGCTTGTCGGCTTCCTGTGCAAGCCTTGTCGTCTCCTTCAGCGCATCTGGAGCTGTCCGTCCTTCCCCAATCTGTGATTGATCTAATACACCCAGTTTGAACATGCTGTCACTCCTATCAGTAGAAATAGTGGAATACTTGAGAAAGTATAGTTCAGATCGAAACTATAGTTATTAAAGTATAACAAAATGTCCAGCTTGTTACCAATGAATTTGGCCCTTATTGCCGGTCCATGAGAGCTGTGGTAAACTTTGGAGCAAATAAGACGGGCAGGGGATTGAATGGGAGAAAAGGATGAGCTAACCCGGTTCGGGGTATCTTTTCCCGCGGCGTTAATCGAGCAATTCGACCGGTATATTGCTGAACAGGGCTACCGCAATCGTTCGGAGGCAATTCGTGATCTTGCCCGGAAGGCTCTGCTTGAGCCGTCCGGCCTGCATAGCGATGACTTGGTTGCTGGTACAATTGTCCTCGTATACGACCATCATGTAAGCGAGCTCCCTCTGCTGCTGATGGATATTCAACATCATCACCACCATGACATTATCTCAACCATGCATGTACATCTCAACCATGATCAATGCCTGGAGGTCATAGCGGTTAAGGGGGCACTGAACAGCCTGCGCAAGCTTCATCAGCAGATCCAGGTGCAGAAGGGTGTCATCTACGCTGAGCTCTCTGTCACCTATGCCGTATCACCCGGCGTGGAGGAGCATCATTCCGATTTATAGCGCCACGAAGAACAACAGGATACATAACACGAATATGTATGACCGTGCTTACGCATGAGTGAATTTTCACTTGCATGCCTTCAGTCAGTAATCTTAAGGAGAGTGGTCACATGTCATTGTTCAAGAAAATCATGGCCTCGGTCGGTGTTGGCTCGGCCAGGGTAGATACAATTCTGGATGCGCCTTCCGGAAGTGTCCGGGCAGGCGAAGAGCTTACAGGAAGAGTCATCGTTAAAGGCGGCTCCACAGCCCAACAGATTAATGAGATTCAGCTCCAGCTGGTGACGACCTACACGCGTGAGACCAATGACCAGACTGTACGCGAGCGCGGCACGATCGGCAGGTTTGCGCTTAACGAGGCATTCACAATTCAGGAAAACGAAACAAGGGAGATTCCTTTTTCCTTTGTCGTGCCTTATGTTACGCCGATTACAGCGGGCAGGACGCGGATATGGGTACAGACCGGCCTGGATATTGCAAGTGCTCTGGATGCATCGGATGATGATGTTATAGAAATTGAGCCAACCTATCTGGTTGCCCACATTCTTGATGCTCTTACGTATCTTGGCTTCCGTATGAGGGAGGCGGACTGCAAGTATGATCCGCGGTCACGCTTTGGCTTTAAGTTCTTCCAGGAATTCGAATATGTTCCTGGACCCCAATTCCGGGGTTTGGATGAACTCGAGCTGATTTTTAAGCCGCATCCGGATTATGTGGAAGTATTCATGGAGATCGACCGCAAAGCACGCGGGCTTGCCAAGCTTTTTGATCTGGATGAGACAAGGGTGCAATTCCGCATTTATCCGGACGATGTTAGCGGAGGAATAGAGCCGCTCGCACAAAAGCTGGACCAATTAATTCGTAATTATATGTAAAACACACCATAACAGAGAGAAAAGCTGCTCCTTATACTCAGATGATGAGTAAGGGGCGGCTTTTTTTATAATGCAAAATCGGATAAACTGTGTTACTATTCCTAACATACGTGTTACGAATGTGTGAGCTGTGGCATATATACGTCAGTTTAAGAGTGGAGTGGGGATAGTGACTTCTAGTTATAGTGAGAAAATGAGCAGAGGCTGTCTCTTGTTCGTATGGATTGCTGCGGTAATGGCATTATTATCAGGGTGTTCAGGGCAGGAAGGCGGAACCGAAGCAGCTGAACGGCCGGATAAGCTTGTCATCGCGGTCGGGTCAGAGCCTGAAGGCGGCTTTGATCCTGCGGCCGGCTGGGGACTTTATGGGTCGCCGCTGTTCCAGAGTACGCTGCTGAAGCGCGACAATGACTTGAAGATTGTGAATGATCTGGCGACGGGTTGGACAGTAAGCGGTGACGGGCTTACCTGGACGGTGGAGATCCGTAAGGATGCTGTCTTCTCGGACGGCCAGCCTTTAACCGCAAGAGATGTCAAGTTTACATTTGAAACGGTGCGCAATTCTGCCTCAATTGTCGATTTGACAAATCTTGATCAGGTCGTGGTAAAGGACGAGTATACGGTTTCGTTCCGTCTTAAACAGCCTCAATCGACCTTTATTGCCAGGCTTATCACGACGGGCATAATTCCGGAGCATGCATACGACGAGCAGTATGCTTTCAGACCAATCGGCTCAGGCCCTTATGTGCTAAAGCAGTGGGACCGCGGTCAACAGATCATTGTCGATGCGAATCCGGACTATTATGGTCAGAAGCCTGGCTTCGAGCAGATTACATTTCTGTTCCTGGGTGAGGATGCGGCTTATGCCGCGGCACGAGCCGGGGAAGTAGATCTGGCTTACATCCCGGCTTCCTTAAGCGGTACGAAGGTGCCGGGCATGCGGCTTGAGTCTGTACATAGCGTGGATAACCGCGGCATCATGTTTCCTTACGTGCCTTCAGGCGACCGGACAGCTGACGGCAGGCCTGTCGGCAATGATGTTACAAGTGACCCGGCCATCCGCCAGGCGGTGAATGTGGCAGTAGACAGGCAGGGTCTCGTAGACGGCATACTGGAAGGACATGGCTCACCGGCATACACAGCAAGTGACGGCCTTCCGTGGTGGAATGAACAGACCATCATTAGGGATAACGAGCCGGAGAGGGCAAGCTCGCTGTTGGAGGATGGCGGCTGGCGGGATGCCGACGGAGACGGTATCAGGGAAAAGGACGGGCTCAAGGCTGAATTTGTCCTCCTGTATCCAGCGGGTGATGTTATCCGGCAATCGCTGGCACTTGCCGCCGCCGAAATGGTTAAGAAAGCGGGAATTCATATGATCGTCGAAGGTAAGAGCTGGGAGGATATTGAGCAGGGCATGCATGAAAGCGCAGTGTTATTCGGCTGGGGAAGTCATGATCCTCTGGAGATGTATAATCTCTACAGCAGCAGCTTCATGGGGGTGGAGTATTATAATCCCGGCTATTACAGCAACCCGGAAGTGGACCGGTGGCTTAATAAAGCAATGCATGCCCTGACCGAGGAAGAAGCGCTGGCGTACTGGAAGAATGCACAGTGGGACGGACAGAACGGATTATCTGCAGCCGGTGATGCGCCATGGGCCTGGCTGGTCAATATCGATCATCTCTATCTCGTTCGTGAGGGACTCGACATCGGCAGGCAGCGTATTCAGCCCCATGGACACGGATGGCCGATAACGGACAATATCTCGGAATGGCATTGGAAGGATGAGTGATTGGGGATGGGTGCGCCGGGATGGCTTAAATATGCGTGCGGTAAATTGATTCGTCTTGCATCTTTGCTGGCAGCGGTCAGTATTATAACTTTTGCCCTCATCAGCTGGTCTCCAATCGATCCTGTGCAGGCTTACATAGGCGCTGATATGATGAAGGTAGGAGCCGAACAGCGGGAGGAAATAGCCGCTTATTGGGGGCTTGACCAGCCGCCCGTGGAACGTTTTCTCAGGTGGGCTGGCGCTATTATGCAGGGTGACTTCGGCAATTCTATGATCTATAGAGAGCCGGTAGTAGAGGTGATCGGCCAGCGCTTCTGGTACTCTCTTACACTAATGGCTGCTGCATGGCTGCTATCAGGGCTGTTCGGCTTTGCGGCAGGCAGTGCGGCTGCCATGAACAGGGGAGGGCGGCTGGACCGGTCCATTCAATGGGTGTGCCACACCCTCGCATCGACACCGTCATTCTGGCTCGGACTCCTGCTGCTGATGGTGTTTGCAGTCTGGTTAGGCTGGCTTCCTGCCGGGCTTGGTGTTCCGGCCGGTGTTGCTGCGGAGCATATCACAATCGCTGACCGCATCCGGCATATGCTGCTGCCGGCAGCTGCATTAAGTATCACAGGTATCTCAGCGGTCGCGCTGCATACCCGGCAGAAGCTGATTAATGTCCTGGATAGTGATTATATACTGTACGCGAGAGCGAAGGGAGAACGGGGCTGGCAGCTGTACCGCAATCATGGGCTGCGCAATATTGCGCTGCCGGCGATGTCCCTGCAGCTGGCATCCATTAGTGAGTTGTTCGGCGGGGCAGTACTGGCTGAACAGGTATTTACTTACCCCGGTTTAGGTCAGGCCACTGTACAAGCGGGACTGCGAGGGGATGTTCCCTTATTAATGGGGCTGGTGCTGTTCAGCACTCTCTTCGTCTTTGCCGGCAACACGGCAGCTGATGTCCTGTACCGGCTGGTTGATCCCAGAATGAGGGGGTATGAGCATGACTCGCGTATCGTTTGATGCTTCTGCCCGGGTTCATACACAGTCAGCTGCGTATACAACCGATTACAAACGACACAGTTTAATGATTCTGCTCTCAGCGGCTGTCCTGCTCCTGGTGATGTTGATTGCAGGCTGGCTGACAGACCCGGCTGCCATGACAGTGCAGCTTGAGAACCGAAATCTTCAACCATCTCTCCAACACCTGTTTGGGACAGACTGGCTGGGCAGAGATATGTTTGCCCGAACGATGAAGGGGCTGCTCCTTAGCATCCAGACGGGTTTAACAGGGGCGGTATGCAGTGCGATGATAGCTGCTGTTCTTGGTATATCCGCGGCGCTTCTCGGTCGCCAGGCGGATCGCTTCATTTCGTGGCTCATGGACCTGTTCCTGAGCGTTCCGCATCTGGTTGCCCTAATCTTGACCGCTTTTGTATGCGGGGGAGGCATGAAGGGGATCGTGATTGGCATTGCACTGACCCACTGGCCGGCGCTGGCCAGGCTGATTCGTGCGGAGGCTATGCAGCTGATGACAGCCCAGTATGTGCTTGTCTCCCGGCGTCTCGGGCGTTCGCTGTTCTGGATTGCCGGGCGGCACTTGCTGCCGCATCTGCTGCCGCAGCTTGTGGTTGGCGGACTTCTGCTGTTCCCGCATGCTATTCTGCACGAGGCGGCTATTACCTTCATTGGGCTGGGACTGCCGCCTCATCAGCCGGCTGTCGGTATTATCCTGTCCGAGTCCATGCGTTATCTCTCATCAGGCATGTGGTGGCTTGCTGTATTACCCGGCGCTGCCTTGCTGGTGGCCGTTCGTATCTTCGATGTGCTTGGCAGCCATACGCAGCGGCTGCTTGACCCCCAGCAATATGAACGGCTTTAGCATCGGTATAAACGTACAACTTTTTTCGAGGAGGTGAAGCGAATGAATATACTACAGGCCGAGAACTTATCCATATCATTTACACGGTATACCGGCTGGCTGCGCAGAGAAGTAATTATGCCGGTACGCCAGCTTGATCTTACGCTCGAAGCCGGCGAGATCACTGCTGTTGTTGGTGCCAGCGGATCAGGGAAAAGTCTGCTTGCACATGCCATTCTCGGCATTTTGCCGGTTAATGCGAAGGTAGGGGGCAGCATCCGCTATAGAGGGGAGATATTGACCCCCGCCAAGCAGGCAAGGCTTCGAGGAGAGGATATCATACTGGTTCCGCAGTCGGTTACTTACCTGGATCCCCTTATGAGGTCTGGAACTCAGGTTCGCTTGGCTGCCCGTAGTAGTGATCCCCTTAAGCTGCAGCGGGAAGCATTCCGGCGGTACAGACTGGAGCGTGAAGTCGAGCTTATGTATCCACACCAGTTGTCGGGCGGCATGGCAAGGCGGATAATGGCAGCCTCTGCGTTCGTAAGCGGTGCCAGACTGATCATTGCCGATGAGCCTACCCCTGGCATGCAGGCTGAGGATGTGGCTGAGACGATGAGATGGTTTCGGGAGCTTGCCGATCAAGGACATGCCGTTCTGCTGATAACACATGACTTGGAGTCAGCAGTCACGGGAGCGGACAAGATAGCAGTTATGAATGCCGGTATGACGGTTGAATGGCTGCCGGCCTCCCATTTCAGCGGCAGGGGAGAGATGATCCGACATCCATACAGCAGGGCGCTCTGGAATTCCCTTCCGGCTAATAACTTTAGTCTGCCCCAGGCTTCCTTCAGAAAGGTTAGCGGCGGCCAGGAAGGCCCAGGCTGCCCGCTAGCGGCTTGTTGTGAACTGGCAACTGCGAGATGCCGGGAGGAGCTGCCCGGCATGCGTGAAGTCATGAAAGGATGGGTGAGATGCCATGCTTCTTGAAGGTAAAGGCTTATCTTACCGCTATGGGCGAAACGGTGCATGGCTGCTGCGCGGGCGGGAGATTGCGGTCAGCCGGGGAGAGGTTGTAGGTCTCCAAGGCCCTAGCGGCTCAGGCAAGACAACACTAGCCCGCATCTTGGCAGGGTACCTGCAGCCCCACGAGGGTACCGTCACTCTGGACGGGAGATCGGTCCGGACAGCACGCGGGTACCATCCCGTTCAGATGGTCTTCCAGCATCCCGAGCAAGCGGTAAATCCGCGATGGCGTATGCGGCGGACCATTCAAGAAGGCTGGCAGCCTGATTGGCTAACTTTGCAAAGTCTCGGTATAGAGGAGAAGTGGCTGGACCGTGTACCTGCAGAACTCTCGGGCGGTGAACTGCAGCGCTGCTGTATAGCTAGAGCTCTCGGCCCAGAAACCAAATACCTGATAGCAGATGAGATGACAGCTATGCTTGATGCCGTAACCCAAGTCCAAATCTGGCATGCCATGCTTGAGCTTGCCCGGGAAAGAAATATTGGCATGCTCATCATCAGTCATGACCCGGGTTTGCTCAAACGGATATGCCACAGGATCGAGCCGATGTAAACGGGAACCGGACTTTTGCTGCCCGGCATATGATGGATAACGCCCTCCTGCATATAAATTATGAAGGCGGGCGATGAATCGGCTCAGATCTCTGATTATATCTTCTGTCGAGCATTGCTTTCAGCAGGAAGCCGAAGCCCACTCCGAGAAAAGCGGCGGCCATTGGCAGCCAGACTGGGCCCAGAAGGATGTTCATGAACCGGAAACGATCGGAATAGAACATACCGGTTGTACCAAAGAAAGCACAGAATACAAAAGGGAAGGCGGCATAAGGGGAGGTTCTTCCGCCTCCGGCATCCTTGAATCCGTCCCAGATTGCAAACATATAGACACAAGGGTAGAACAAGAGCCATTGGTAATTGGTGTGTCTCACGGCAGCAAGCGTGTCTCCTTGAAAGCTGTCCATGATGATGGTATTTAAATTCGATCCCAAATTAATGACAAATTCCAGGATAATAAGGGTTACTCCCTTGAGATACTGCCTATTAAGCAGCTGACCAAAACCTGGAAGGGCAATAGACCACAATAATGCTTCAACAGGCGACGTCTTTTTCATCTTGAGCTGTTCTCTTCATAAGAGTAATGTCCTCCGCTGGTTTTTCTTATAGGGTACCCCGTGAACTCCCGCTTATTCCACTTATTATACAAAGTTTGCTAATTATTTCCACAAACGTTTTGCAGCTAGCTGTCGTCCGTGGCATAATGGATGGTAATAAGACAAGATGGAGGCCAATCAATGACATCATCCATGAATCCCGATATTAATTCATCCTATACGCTAGACACCCTGCAGAAGCTGCTGGGAACACCAAGTCCAACCGGCTTCTGCATGCAGATCATGAAGCTGCTGGCACAAGAAGCGGAGAAGCTGGGTTATGCTATGGAATTCACGCCGAAGGGAAACGGTATGATTACCATACCCGGCGATGGTCAGAGCAATAAGGGAGCGCTTGGTATAACAGCTCACGTGGATACGCTAGGCGCTATGGTACGGTCGGTCAAGTCAAACGGTGCTCTGCGATTTACGCCTGTCGGCGGATACAGTATGCACTCGGTTGAGAATGAATATTGTCTTATTCATACACGCAGCGGCAGGACGTATGAAGGAACCGTTCTTAGCACGAAGCCATCTGTCCATGTGTACACGGACGCAAGGGATTTGAAGCGTGAGGAAGAGAATATGGAAATCCGGCTGGATGAATGGGTTACCAGCAAGGAAGAAACGGAGCAGCTAGGTATTTCTGCCGGAGATTTTATCTCTTGGGATCCGCGAACAAGGGTGCTGGACAATGGCCTGATTAAATCCCGCCATCTCGATGATAAGGCAAGTGTTGCAGCCCTGTTTGGGTTGCTGGAGTGGCTAAAACGTGCAAACTTCAAGCCGGATCGCACGATCCGGTTCCTCTTCTCGACCTATGAAGAAGTCGGGCATGGCAGTGCCAGTATCCCGGGAGATATTACGGAATTCATCGCTGTAGACATGGGTGCGATCGGCGATGATCTAACAACTACTGAGAAGGATGTCTCCATATGTGCGAAGGACTCCTCAGGACCTTACGATTACGAGATGACCGGCAGGCTGATTGAACTCGCGAAGCGAGAGCATATTCCATACGCAGTAGATATCTACCCGCGCTACAGCTCGGACGCATCCGCTGCCTTAAGCGGAGGGAGCAATATTCGAGCGGCTCTACTGGGTCCGGGGGTTCATGCATCACACAGTATGGAGCGGACCCATCTCGACGCTGTTGTGAACACTGCTAAGCTGTTAGCGGTCTATATAATGAATTAATGCAGAACGGCAGACCTGCCACCCTTTACGGATAGATAAGGTCTGCCGTCTTTTTTATTACATCCAGCTGACTAGAATTGGCATGATCCCGGATAGCCATCCTGCTCAGCAGCCTGTTTGGGGTCCTTCAGTTTCTCGTCTGCCTGCATTTTTGCAACGACTTTCGGCTGTGATTGGCGAGCCTTCGGACCATTGTTGGAGGAGCCCTTTACAGCATCTTTTATCTCCACGGTAAGTGCCTCCTTTAGTTAATGGATTATTGGATGATGATAGGTTTAATGCACCGTTTCATTCTCAAAAGCGATCTCGTCCACCCGCTCATTCCTGTACATAAGCGATAGGTTAAGACCATCGTAATCCTTCTCCTTGTCCAGCTCCCTCATAAGCAGGGAGGCGATTAACTCTGCATCCTCTATAGTCCGGCTGTCCTGAAAATCTATATATCCGGTAAGCATCCGGCGTTCGATATCGACCGTTGCCGTACCGATCGGGAGGCCGCCTGCGCTTTGCTTGTATATTTCGTAAGTCAGGATGTCGCCATCATCGCGTGCAAGGATAACGCTGTAGTCTTCCTCGGCGTCGTCACCAATCAGTTCGACAGGAGTTTCAATCAGGTCCTCATGGGTCAGCTCGAACGTGTCGATTAGTTGATCCTCGTAGTAATGCTCAAAGGTGAAGGAATCAACTTCGTTGTCGTCAAAATCAGAGATCAGCAGCTCGGTGATTAGCTCGATTTCTTCATCGTCTGGCTGATAAACCCAGCGAATCCGGCCGCTGACGTCAAGCCCGGGTCTGATGAAGGCCTCAGCCGCCCAGTTTCCGTCAGCGTCGTAAACATGGTATTCCACTTCATGATTGTTCTCTCGCACGACCACGAGATCATATTCCGCTTCTGCTTCTGCCCATATTTCTTCACCAGCTTCATCATCAACAATATCCAGAATCTGAATTTGTTCCTCCTGCTCCGCTGGCTCAAGGGCGAACTCCGTCTCGGGTGCGGTGGTCACAATCTTATCATAGCTGCTGTAAGTCACTATGACATCGCACTCACGTGCGCTTATGGCATGAATATAGGATTGGATATACTGCTGCAGATAGTCGATCAGGCGATCCTTATCGGAATTATTCAGGGACTCCTGCTCCAGCTGGATAGAGCCAGCGACACGGTCGCCTTCACGGTACAATAGTGTCAGACTTCCCGCGTAACGCCCGCCAATCATGATATCGTTAATTTCGCCGCCTGATGTCTTCATATCCGGTCTCAGCTCGATGCTCTGCATGACGATCGCCTCCTAATGGTCTGTAGACACCAGCATTAGGTTGCCCGGTCGGCTATCGGTTTATTGCCTTAACTGCTGGTAATAAACGGGATTACATGCGGATAAAGAAGCCGATGAGTTCCTTGGATTCCGGATTGATCACTACGGTCAGCGGCCCGATAAGAGCATCCATCTCTGTACGATAGGTAGCCGCAACAACCTTCACGCCTTCTGCAGCAAGCTTGGCGAGAATCTCCTTCTGCTTGTCGTCTGCTGCCATAATTGATGCATCTCCTGCTGCAATTAGCCTGATTTCGGCTTCTCCACGCTTCGTTATCAGTTGATTCTTATCTGTATCGGGCACATAAGACCATGCTAATTCCTGATACTCTGCTTCTGTGCTTTGCTCCAGCGTATCGTCCAGGACAACAATCAGGTGAGCTGGACTTTGCGGCGGGATACTCTTCGTCATGGCCGGTCCATAATAAGAACGTACTTTGATTCCCGGCTTAAGCTGTGTCCATGGAACATCCCGGCCTTCCCGGTCAACGAGCATCGTTTCCTTCCCGGCATTGAGAACAAGAGCCGGCTTCGAAGCATCCCCGTTCTGTTCTGCCAACTGAATCCTCCAGCCGTCACCAGCATGATTGTCCACAGAAGCAACAACATTCTCTTGTACATGCCGCTGGGTGCCGATCTGAACGGCGGCGGCATGCGACTGTCCAGGATAGCTCATTGCGATGATTGGACCATATTCGGCGGTGATCTGCGTGCCTTCTTTCAGGCTGCTCCAATCTGCCTGGTTGCCCTCTAAATCAGTGAGCCAGGTATTCTTATCAATAGTAAGAAACATCCAGTTATTCGGGCCGTGTCCCAGAACCTCAAGCCGCACCGAATCCCCTTTGGTTTCCGAATTGACGATAATTCCGTTCATCTGAAGCATAGCCTCAGCTTCATCCTCCTCCTGCTTATTCAATTCAATCTCGCTTCCCTTCCAGTGGACTTCATAGCCCATTGTTGACGCGGCTTCTCTGACAGGAAGATAAGCTCTGCCATCGATATAGACAGGATGTAAGGACGTATCGGCTCCGTTAATTTTGACGAGTACATCCCCGCGAAGCAGACCGTTCACATGCTCAGTCATGTCACGGGCGCTTAATACAGGAGTTGCCGCTAGAACACCAGCAGTTGTGAGGGCTATTAGCCATTTTTTCTTGTTTATCATGTAAGACCATCTCCCTAAACATTGTTGTAGACGGCTTCATAGACGGAGCAGGCTTGGGAAAGGTTGCAAGGGGGATATCCACGGTCCTGATCGCATTAGTGCACCAGCATGGATATTATGGAACAAATTGTTGGTTCCATTCGTCTAAAAGAGACAGTCTTCGAAAATTAAACTTGACGGACAACGTTCGTGTATATGATTATTAAAAAATTAAGCTGAGGGCGAGGGGATTCAATGCTTAGCTGCAAAATAAATGATGATCTGGAGTTAAAGCTTCTGGAAAACAGGCATGCTGAAGAAATGTTCTTGTTGGTGGATTCCAACAGGAGCCGGTTAAGAGAGTGGCTGCCGTGGCTTGATGGCACCGTATCTGTTGAACAGAGCAGGGAATTCATCCGTATGTCTCTGAAGACCTTTGCCGAGAACCATGGCCTATATCTGGGGATATTCCAGCAAAGCAGGCTGGCAGGCTGTGTTTCGTTGAACCATATTGATTGGTCCAACCGGAAGACGACGATCGGCTATTGGCTAAGTGAGGATTATGTGGGCAGAGGGACTATGACAGCTGCCTGCCGGACATTAATTGATTATGTGTTTAATGAGCTGCTGCTAAACCGGGTAGAAATCCGGGCAGCCGTCCGGAACGTGAAGAGCAGAGCAATCCCTGAGCGGCTTGGCTTTGTCCAGGAAGGGATCGTCAGACAGGCAGAGTGGCTTTACGATCATTACGTGGATCATGTGGTTTACGGCATGCTGAGGGAAGATTGGCAACCGGGCGGCGCATCTTCGGCTGACTGAAGCGTCAGACCCCAGTATGCTATATACATAGAAGAAGGAAGGATATAGATGAAAGTTTTTCGGTATGATGAACGAGTCGGCAAGAAAGTGGAGCATTTCGGAAGCAGGGAGATGCGGATTACACCGGTTATCAAGATGCTTGACAAGCAGGTTAGCGTGTTCCAGACGGGATGCGTATACCTTGGTCCCGGCGGAAGGATCGGCGGACATGAGGCTGCTGTCCCTCAACTGTTTCTAGTGGTAAACGGGGAGGGCTGGGTAAGCGCCGCGGATGAAGATCGGAGGCTTGTGACTACCGGGCAGGCTGTATACTGGGCGCCTGGCGAATGGCATGAAGTCACGACGGAGCAAGGGCTTACCGCTATTATTATGGAGTCGGACCAATTAGAACCAAGCGGCTTTCTTGTGGAAATCTAAAAAGACATGAAGGGAGCAGGATCCGCACAGTGGACAAGAAGCCACGCAAAGCAGACAATTTACAAGATGTTATTACAGTTGAACTAGCACAACAGCTGATGATAAGCTCTTGGTCCATACGCACCAGCACGAAACGGACGGCCGCTGGCCGAGCAGAAGATCAGTATCTTCGCAGTATCCACCTTTGATACCGATTATCTGCTTGTTAAATCTGACCGGTTAGTTGAGGCCTCGGAAGCGCTTATCAGAGAAGGGCATGCAATTGTAAAATTATAAGGGAAATGTCCCTCATCCGTTTGTTGGTTAGACAACAGCCCAGCGGTTATATAGCAGATGAGTAAGAGAAAGGATGACAGCAGATGTCAAGCAGTCGTAGTGAGGGGATGCTTGAGGCGTTGGAGGAACTGAGGGAAGCGGAGCTGCTTGAGTCTGACGTTCCTTCTATCGAGCGCTACCGCAAGCAAGCGGTATTGTTTATTAGTGAGCTGTGCGGAACTTGCCGGGTAGCGGAGAAGATGGTGCAGGTAGCTGTAGCAAGCGGCCTGCGGCTGCCAGTCCGGAAAATGGGAATTGCCTTTGCTCCCGTATTGCGTCAGCGATGGCAAATCGCAAGCGTACCTTGCCTGGTCATGCTTGAGAACGGCAGTCCGGTTGACAGGCTGTACGCTATGGGATCAGTCGATCATATATATATCATGTTAAAAAGGTTTGAGCAGGCAGGCAGCTGAGCAGGCGTATTCCGGTAAACGGATCAATGATATAAAAAAGCGGTGTAGCACAGGCTTTCTGCCTTGCTTATCCCGCTTTTTTTGCTTTGGTTGAAGATTAAATGATCTCACAAGGTCAAGGTCGTTTGTCAGCACTCTTCTGCGGTATACGAATCGAGCCGAGGCTGGCATTCTGGTGAGGAGCAAATAATCTGGATTTAGCAGTGCCGACCCGCTGGGACGTATAGATGCCGGTGTGCCCCGAGAACAGGTAGCTAATTATGCAGGCGAGGAAAAGATAGACAGCGCCCTCTGATCCGAACAGCTCTATACCCATTATGAAGCACGCAATTGGTGTGTTGGTCGCGCCGCAGAAAACGGCCACAAATCCGAGCGCCGCGAGAAAAGGCACTGAAACGGCGAGAATATCAGCCAGCGCACTGCCAAGGGTGGAGCCGATCACGAACAGCGGTGTTACTTCGCCGCCTTGAAAGCCTGCTCCAAGTGTTACGGCTGTGAACAATGTCTTCAACAGGAAGACAAGGGGGGACATGGAATCCTCGAAGGATTGCTGAATCAGCGGAATGCCAAGTCCGAGATAAGCCCTGCTGCCAGTCAGGTAGACAAGAGCAATAACGATGAGGCCTCCGGCAAAGCTTTTGATGACAGGATTTTTAAACCACCTGGCATACAGCTGTTTGAGAACGTGTGTAAGCTCGCTGAACAACAGACCGGCCAATCCGAACAGGATGGATGCGAAGACAACCTTACCTACAAGCAGAGGGCTCAAAGGAGGGATATCTCCAATCATGTAATGGATATGACCAATGCCCCAGGCCGAGGCTACCAGATGGCCAACAAAGCTGGCAGCAAAGCAAGGGAGAATCGCTTCATAGCTGACAAGACCGAATGCAAGCACCTCTAAGGCGAATAGGGTTCCGGCCAGCGGTGTCCCGAAGATGGAGCCGAATCCGCCGCTGATTCCGCACATAAGAATGATTTTCCGGTCGAGGGGAGTAAGCTTCAGCAGCCGGCCGAACCAGTCAGCCAGGCTGCCGCCCATTTGAACTGCGGTGCCTTCACGCCCGGCAGACCCTCCGAACAGATGTGTGGTTAGTGTGCCTAGCAGTACTAGCGGCGCCATACGAAATGGAATAGCTCCGCTGCCGCCATGAATCTGGTCAAGAATCAGGTTATTGCCTTTGGCAGAGTCTTTCCCGAATTTCATATACAGGAAGCTTATTCCAGCTCCTCCAAGCGGCAGCAGCCATAACAGCCACGGGTTTGCCATGCGTGTATTCGTAACCAGGTCCAGACCGGCCAAGAATAGTGCGGAAGCGGAACCGGTCAACACCCCCACTAAACCTCCAATCAAGGTCCACTTGAACAATGCCCCAAGCAGTGCAACATGCATTCGCTTATTTGCTGCCTTCAGCAGCCTCACCTTCCGTGCTTGCGAGTACTTTCCCATTAAGCTCTCTCCCTTTACCCGTTACGACAACAACAGATCGCATATAAAGAGACTCCTACCAACGAAGCGCTCGGGCTTACGGCTGGTAGGAGTCATCGGCACTAAGATGGTTAAAGGCGAACTCCATCGCCCAATCAGTTAAATTTTATCATAAAGGAAAGGACAGGGAGCGTCAACGGCTGTTACATAGTTATACATCTAGTCAGTGACAGGGGAGTGGTGCTGGGTATGGTTATGAGTAAGCAGAAGGGTAATAAACCCGACTCCCGTGATCGTGATTAGCGATAACAGGAATTGTTTTTCCGTCATGATGAAGTAACCCGCACCGATGATGAGGACATCGAGGAAAAATATGACGATGCCGACGTTAATGCGGACGATACGGCTGACCAGGTGAGCGATCAGGTCGATGCCGTCGGTTGTAATGCTGTGCCTGAGCATAATGCCGACTCCCATTCCGATCATAATTCCGCCAATAATCGCGCTGGCAAGCGGATGCAGAGGGAGCTTGTAGGGGATCAGATGCACGGCATCGATAAGCAGGGCGGTGATCAAGGCGCTGATAATGTTATAGATGACCAGCCGTCTGCGGTACCACCAAGCGACTGCATAGATCGGGATGCTGATAACGAGCATGGCCGCACCGGCATTCACATGGAGCAGGTACTTCAGCAGCAGCCCCACGCCGATCAGACCGCCTTCGGTGATGTGGTAAGGCAGAATGAACAGATTGATGGCCAATGCAATCAATAGTCCACCGAGGGTCATAATCCATAGTTTTTGAACGATCATCTGTATCCTCCAAGTATCTTGTCTCTGTGCCATTCTATGCTTGTACGTCAGGAAATATGGCATGGAAGGAGCCTGTCTTTAATGAAAATTTAGGAAGAATAATGAACAATTCTATTGATTAATTCCTTCTCTATACCGATAATCCTAATGTATGAAACAAATTCCAAAAGGAGCTTATGAATGAAACAGACAACAAGGAAAGCTAACATCGGTCTGGCATTGCTGCTGATGCTGACCGTCCTGCTTGCACCAGCTAATGCCTATGCAGAGCAGCCAGATTTTGAATGGGTGGAAGGAAGCGGCCAAACCGTACAGCTCGGTGATAAAGCGACCATTGTCGTTCCAGAAGGTTACGTATTCCTGGATGGTCCTAATACCATTGCATACGAAGAGTACTACGGTATGATCCCTAGTGACAAGGAGATCGGTGCTGTGATTCCTAACTCAGAAGATGAGGACTGGATCGTATACTTCGAATATGAAGATTCAGGTCATATTGAAGACGCAGATCAGCAGGAGATTGACGCCGATGCGCTGCTGGAGAGCTATACGGAAGGACAGAAGGAAGCAAATAAAGAGATGGATGAGTCTAACTGGCTGTTCGTCGACGGCTGGGATGTCGAGCCCTTCTACGACACGGAGCTTCACAGTCTGAAGTGGTCTCTCCTCCTGCATGATAACAGTAACAACAAGCTTGTGAATTATAATATGAGGCTGCTTACCCGCGAAGGCTACATATCCGCGATTCTCGTTTCTTCACCTGAAACGCTTGAAAAGGACCGTCAAACCTTCGAACGTGATATCCTTGCCAGCTATTCGGTAAATGAGGGTCACCGTTACAGTGACTACAATCCCGAGACAGATAAAAAGGCTGACTACGGTCTTGCCGGATTGATCCTGGGCGGAGCAGGACTGGCTGTAGCCAAAAAAGCGGGTCTTCTCGCCGTTATACTGGTGTTTGTCAAGAAATTCTGGTTTATCGGTATAGCTGTTATAGCTGGCTTGTTCAAGTTGTTCAAACGCAAGAAGAAGGACGAGCCGACGTCAACTAACGGCGATATGACGGTACAGCCTAGCGAGGATACGAACCGTAATAATCATTTGTCTTAATCTAACGGTTGTTTCACCAATAAAGATAAATACAAGCCCTGTACGCCAATCTGGCGCGCAGGGCTTGTATCTGTGCTGGGCGGCAGCCCGAAATTTTGCTTTCGGGTTTGTTTTCCCATAAAATGATGAGATAATAACAAAAATATAGATGTTTGCCCGATGGAGGAGTGTAAGTAATGACAGACTTTCAAACCAAACTTGCCCGTTACGCTGAACTGATTGTGAGGACGGGAATCAATATTCAGCCAGGCCAGACGCTTGTAATTAATGCTGCATTGGATTCAGCCGAGCTGGTCCGGCTCGCAGTCAAGAAGGCTTATGAAGCGGGGGCGTATCTCGTAAAGGTGAACTGGTCGGATGACGTGGTATCGCGCCTGCGCTATGATATGGCCGCTGACGAATCTTTCCTGGAAGAACCCAAATGGTATGCGGGAGAAATGCTGGAGCTGGTGGAAAATAACGCAGCGGTTCTTCATATTGTGTCGGCTAACCCCGATCTGCTTGCCGGCGTGCCGCAGGAGCGGATTATGAATTACCAGAAGACATATGGCAAGGCCATGTCGAAATACCGCCAATATGTTCAGTCCGATAAATTCAGCTGGTCGATAGCAGCTGCACCTTCAGCTGCCTGGGCGGCCAAGGTATTTCCGGATGTACCTGAGCAGGAACGCATCAGCCGGATGTGGGAAGCTATTTTCAAGGCGGTGCGTGTGGATCAAGAGGATCCGGTTGCAGCTTGGCAGGAGCATATCCGTAACCTTAACGCCAAGTCCGATTATCTGAATGCGAAGAAGTACAACAAGCTGCATTACATAGCGCCTGGGACAGACCTTACCATTGAGCTGCCTGAAGGGCATATTTGGGTAGCGGCGGACAGCATTAGCGAGAAGGGCACTGCGTTTGTTGCCAACATGCCGACAGAAGAAGTGTTTACGGCACCATCTGCCGCAGGCGTTAACGGCAAGGTAACCTCAACGAAGCCGCTCAGCTACGGCGGAACGCTTATTGACAAGTTTACCCTGACGTTCGAGAACGGGCGTGTAACCGAAGCTACGGCTGAGCAGGGAGAGGAAACGCTGAAGGGGCTTCTGGCAATGGATGAAGGCTCGGCCCGTCTTGGCGAGATTGCGCTTGTGCCGCACCGCTCTCCGATCTCCGAATCGAATATCTTGTACTATAACACGCTTTATGATGAGAATGCCTCCAATCACCTGGCACTTGGAAGCGCGTATGCTTTCTGCCTGGAAGGCGGCAAGGGGATGTCACAGGAGCAGCTTCGCGAGCGGGGGCTGAATACGAGCATCACGCATGTTGATTTCATGATTGGATCTGGTGAGATGGATATCTACGGGATTACGGCTGACGGCAGCAAAGAAGCTGTCTTCCTAAAGGGAGAATGGGCATTCTAATAAGAAAATTAATCCATAAAGGAGCGCTTGCATATGGAACTTAAACCTCTCAAGGGGCAGCATCATGTCTCCGCCATCACGGCTTCAGCTGAGAAAAACTATACGTTCTACACGCAAACGCTTGGAATGAGACTGGTTAAGAAGACCGTAAACCAGGATGATACCTCAGTTTATCATCTCTTCTACGCTGACGAACGGGGAAATCCGGGTACGGATCTGACCTTTTTTGAAATTCCGCGTGCCGGCTCAACTGTTCCGGGTACCGATAGTATTACTATAACTTCACTGCGAGTGAAGGATGATTCGTCCTTGGAGTACTGGAAGCAGCGATTAGAAGAATGCGGTGTTGAGCATGACGGGATATCGGATGTTAACGGACGCCGGGCATTGGCATTCCGGGATTTCGAGGGGCAGCGGTTGATGCTCGTGTCCGATGAGCATAACGAGGGTGTTGCCGGCGGCCGGCCATGGGAGAAGAGCCCGGTGCCAGTCCGGCACGGCATTCTTGGTCTTGGGCCTGTCTTCTTGACCGTGTCCAGACCGGAACGCACAGCTAGGACACTGGTAGATGTTATGGGCTACCGCGAGCTTGAATCATTCGAAGGGGAAGAAGGTCTGCCAATACGCGTGTTCACAACAGGTGAAGGCGGTACAGGTGCTGAAGTCTATCTGGTCGAGCGTGCAGATTTGTCCCGGGAGCGTCCGGGCAGAGGCAGTGTTCACCACGTTGCCTTCCGGGTTGAAAATGAAGAAGAGCTCCGCAAATGGGTGGATCATATCTCAGCCAGCGGGCTTCCCAATTCGGGTTTTGTAGAACGATATTACTTCCGATCCCTATACTTCCGCGAGCCTAACGGTATTTTGTTTGAGCTGGCAACTGACGGCCCCGGTTTTGAGGGGGACGAGGATTTCGAGCATTTGGGGGAAGGGTTGGCCTTGCCTCCTTATTTTGAACCGCACAGAGAAGCAATAGAAGCAAATCTAAAGCCGCTGCATACAAACCAGCGCTCCTAACCCCATTGAAAGTAACGACATGCAGTTCGAAGAGATCGCTCCGAGGGAAGCCAGACGTTATACTTCGTTTCCTTGGACTTAGCGATCTCTTTGTTTTGTTCATTTGCGAAACATGGTAATATAGCTGGTGAAGCGCTCCAGTCGGCCCAGACGGGTCAAGGGCTGCATATGAGGAGGCAACTTATGGAGAAGATAGCTGAATTCATTATATATCTAAACCGCAGCCAGACAAGGCGGGGGACGTTCCAACAGCTGGATGAAGATATCTGGTACAATTATTCGGCTGAAGAGAAGTGGTGCCGTTACCGTAAGGCAGAGAAAGAACAGCTGCAGCTGGAGGTTGTAGAGGTATGGGGAGACGGCTTCGTAACCTTGGTTGAGGTCACGATTCCTGCGGGCCGCCAGAATATCCGCCGGCTGATTGCTGAGCTAGGCGAAGACGACTGCGTGGACGGGGAGCTGACAGACGCCTTTCAATGGAAGACTGAGGGTACGACTCTGCATCCTACGGACAGCGAGCCTGTAATCATTGAGAAGCTGTGTATCGAGCTTGGCAAAACAACCTCCAAACGGATTTACCGCAGTAAGAAGGAGCTTGCTGACATTCTCTCCGGCTGGAATATCGATATCGTTCGGGTAATGGGCGAGGGGGAAATGACATTGAAGGAATGGCTGAGTTATGGCAGGACTGAGGAATAGCTTCTTTTTTCTAATATGATACTCAAGAGCTTGCGGTGGACTGCAGGCTTTTTGTCATGGAAGCGACGTTGTTTTCGGAGACTTGCCGAACAGCTGCAGCTGCATGTCTGCGCTTCCCAGCCGCTTGTTTCGCTGCGGTTTTCTGCTGTCTGCACATCCTCCATTCCCTACATTTTCAGCTTACATTCAGGGAACATTTAGGCTGGTATAAGGTTCGTCTCAGTCTGCGTTCAGGTTAGCAGCCTATAATTCTATTAACGACGAATAAGAATGATAGGGTTTATCAGGAATGGAGGGACAGACGATGAATGAGAACGATAAATTACAGGAGACTGTAATAACCTTGAATCCGGCTGCCAGCGAGGGAACGGTGCTTGAAGGTGAAGTTGTATCCATTAATCCTGAGGGCGGGAGGTCACAGGGCAGAGCCCGAAGAGGAACGGCGATCAAGCTGTTTGCCGCATTTGTGGCAGGAACACTGACTATAGGCGGCTTTACCTACACTGCAGACAGGAATAATTGGTTTACTGGTGTCTCCGCTGATACCGCGGGCATGATCGCAAGCATGAATGGGTCCGAACAGGTTCAGCCAGTGTCATACAGCCTTTCCGCCACGCCAACAGTTGCCGAAATCGTTGCAGCGGCAAATCCGGCAGTCGTCAGAATTGGAACGAAGGTGCAAGCTCAGTCGGTTTCACCATATTGGCAGAATGACGGGTACTCCAGCCGTTCACGAGGTCAAGGGGGCAGATGGCAGCAGGGATGGAGTCAAGGAGAGACGGCCGGCGAGCTGCAGGATAGCGGTACTGGAACGGGCTTTCTATTTGACCAATCCGGTTATATATTGACTAATGAGCATGTTATTAATGGCGCTGACGTCATTGAAGTATCGGTCCAGGGGTATGATGAGCCGTTCATCGCCAAGCTGGTTGGGAGCCGGTATGATCTTGATCTCGCAGTGTTGAAGATCGAAGGGGATACCCGTTTTCCGGCATTATCTATGGGGAATTCGGATGAGACGGCTCCTGGGGACTGGCTCATCGCCATCGGCAACCCTTATGATCTCGACTATACCGTTACGACTGGTATTTTGAGCGCGAAGGAACGCTCCTTTACGATTGAAGATGAACAGGGCACAAGAAATTATGAGCATTTGTTTCAGACGGATACAGCGATTAATCCAGGCAATTCCGGCGGACCTCTGCTTAATATGAAGGGGGAGGTAATCGGTATCAATACGGCGGTAAGTGCGGATGCTCAGGGAATAGGCTTTGCAATCCCGGTATCGACCGTGAAGTCGGTGCTGAGTGAAATGATGAAAGGAACAGGGGAGACAATATAGGATGGATATGCAAGAAGGAGGGACGCCAATGGCGTCCCTCTTGTCTTATCTGATAAATGCTTTTAACCGTTCCAGCTTCTCTTGGGTCAGAGGCCCAGCGTTATCAAGATGCAGAATGTGGGATTCCGGAAGGTTCCATTCCACCTTCTTGGGAATAAGGGTTTGCCGGTATAAATTCCAATTCTCCAGCTTCCACCGGTCCAGTGGCAGGCCGCGCTGTTCAATCCTTGTGCGGTACAGCTGCTCATTCTCCAGATACACATAAACAGCCCTGCAATTCTTTAGTTCATCTTCAAGACCCGCTTTCTCCAGCTCCCGTTCCAGCCAGTATCGGTCAGAGAGCTCCTTGGTAAACGGTCCGATCACGTAAACCTCGCTGCCAAGCTGCAGGTTTTCAAGTGCTGCATCCATAGTAATCCGGTAGCCAAGATCGCGGCACAACCGTTTGTATTCCGGGGAATCCCGGTCCTCAGGATCAAGGCCAGCCGCCAGCATAACAGCGCTTGCGGCAGGCTGAAGCAGGGTATCCATATCCAGGAATACTGCGCTGCTTGATGCTGCCAGAGATTTGGCTAACGTTGTTTTTCCGGCCCCAGCGGGTCCAATGAAGAATACCAGCTTTGCCATATGCGAACATACCACCTTATCCTCAGTTTGGAATTTAATAGACCTCATGATTCTGCTGCAGCAATTGGCAGCCGGATGACGAATTCCGTCCCATTCCCCTGTTCGCTCCTGACATTGACCCTGCCGCCCAGCGATCGGATAAGCTGATAAGAGAACGTCAGGCCAAGACCTGTACCGGTTGATTTTGTGGAGAAGTAAACCGTACCAAGCCGTTTGATCTGTTCAGAGCTCATTCCGACTCCGTTATCCTTAATTAATAAACCTGCCTCGTGATTAGAGGCGAGCAGGCGGATGATAACCATCCCATCATGGCGGTCTGAACAAGCTTCAATGGCGTTCTTAATGAAATTGATAAGCAGCTGCTTCATCTCGTCCCGGTTCGATTCCACACGAATTGACATACTCCTGATATCCTCCACAACAAGCTTCACATTATTCATGTTGGCATAAGGTGTCATGACATCAGTTACTGCATAGATTTGTTCGGACAGGTCAATCTCTTCCTTGTGCTTGCCTAGCGGTCTGGAGACAGCGAGGTACTCCGAGAGGATAGTCTGCATTCTTGCCAGTTCCTCGGTACACACATCGATATACTGGTCCACCTTTTCCCTCGGCAGGGACGGATTGCGGATCAGCTTAAGGAATCCCATCACGGAGGTGAGCGGATTTCTGACTTCGTGGGCAAGGGAGGCTGCAACATGGCTGATGGCTTGTACACGCTCGTTATGTACATAACTGATGAACAGCTCTTTATCCGCTGCTGCTTTCTTGAACAGGGAAATGAGGAGCCAGATCCCTAGAGAATTCTGAACCGGCATAACCATGATGTGAAAGCTTAAGTGACTAAGCATATATTTTGTTTCCATAATAAACAGGATTAACAGCGGGATAACAGAAAAGCTAATCCCGGCGAGAAACACAATCAGCTGTTTTCGTTCCTTGGCCCTGTGATACCAGTCGCACAGCAGGATAGACAAAGGAAAGGTGGCGATCAAAATGGTGTAGGCAGACAGCATTCCTTCTCCGCCCAGATAGAGGCGGTAAAGAAGGAAGACGGCAAGCAGAGTAACTCCGGTGGGGAGGCCGCCGAACAGAATGCCAAAGAACATAATTACATAACGGATATCAAAAATAAAACCAGTTTCGACAGTTGAAGGAAACGTCATGGACAATATCAAGCATGCACAGGAGGTGACAGTGATAAAATTTCGGGAATAATTGACCGGCTTATCTCGGTAATAAATGGTAAACAGCACGAATGGCAGCAGAGCAAACAACAGCTGCAGCATAATATTTTGGATATAGGTCATATCAGGCTTGGCCACCTTGGCGCTAGTATAATTTCAATAATTATACAACAACCAAAAGTAAAAGGGGTCAGGAAACCTAAAGTTAATATTTTTTTCGGCTGTATATGAATGAAAAAAACGCCATGGGCTTTGACAGCCGCATGACGCCTCCATACCCATATCCGTTAGCGGTGTTCAATCAAGTCAATTGCGCCGAGCACAACATGTGCCAAGCCGAAACCAAGCACGCCGGTTGCAGCCAGCTTATATTTGGTTTTCCAGAGGGCAGCACCTGAAGCTGCAGTTACGACCGTGCCGAGTACAGTAGGAATCATACCTTCACGCATGAATAAACACTCCTTCAATTATAAAGTAGGATAATACCTCTGTAGTATTCGCAATAATGCGAGTGAAGCATACACGTATTGTTAATGCCAATGCCTTCTAATGATGCTGCTCGAATACCGTATTTGGCTGAGCAATTGAAAATGTGAACGGAGATTTAGGTTATGATATTATTAAGCAGGTCATCAAAAAGCATACCTGGAACAGACCGGTTCTTATGCAGGGAGGGATTGTAATATGTCGGAACAGGTGCAGAAAGTGCCGTTCGGCTATGAGCCGCCCACCGAGAGTCGAAAGGGCACTCTAATTTTTTATGACACATTTGATACGGTATTTGAGGAGGAGCTGGATGAGGCCAGGCAGGCTGCCGTGCATCGTTCATTCGCCAAGCTTGTTCTCTATCCACTGCATGAGCAGACGGTTAAGCGGATGTTCGGCGAGCCGGTGAAGCCGTATTACAAACGGGAAGACAGGCTTCATGATTGGAGAAGGCACAGCGGCAGCGAGATGGTGTCCGTTGAAGGCTGGGAGGGGAAACGTAAGAAGTATACGCCTATTGATGCGGCTCTGCGTCATCTTGTCCAGCATTATCCGGCACCGTACTTTCTTCTGCTGCAGCCTCGGACTGCTAATGTTTTCGCTTCATTTGATGTATTTCCGGAATGGATAACAAAGTTACGCCTGCTCCTGACCAGAGAGCCAGATGAGCTGCATCCGAGACTTGAGCAATATAGAGGCAGATGGGACACGCTTGATACCAGCAGTTAGTCAGTTATTAGTCGAGGCCCGTCATTGACGGGCTTATTTGGCCATCAGCTCTGACTCTTCTCTATGTAAATTTGGCAGATCAGAGGGTTCGTGGTATTTTATTAGATACATTATAAATAGAGTTATAAGGAGGAGTTATTAGCGCGTGTTACATACTAGCAAGCCGGCAAAGATACGCTGGAAAAGAATAATGCAGCTGCTTCTGGCAGCTTCTGCGGCGGGTATGATAGGATTGCAGCAGCCCAGTAAATTGATTGCTGCTGCAGCACAGCAGGCGCCGGCTAATGTCACGGTACTGAGTGACGGCCAAGCGATTGGCTGGAGTGCTCTGCCCTTTGTCGAGAAGGGGACAACCTATGTGCCGGTCAGAGAATTCGTCAAAGCAGCGGACGCTAAGCTCGACTGGAATGCCAGAACGAATCAAATTACGATAAAGCGTGGAGCTCGCACAATTAACTTAATTCCGGGCAGTACAGAGATGATTGTTAATGGGCAAACTGTCCGTATACCAAACGGTTCGAGGCTGGTCCATTACACGACCTATCTGCCCTTTCGCTCTGTAACAGAGGCGCTCGGCATTCCTTTTGAGCTGTGGAATAAAGCAAGGCCGATTATTAATCTTAATGTAAGTACGCCTGCAGGCCATAACGGTTCAAAAGAAATGACAGCGGTAGATGCCTATCTAAAGAGGCAGAATTTTACGGGTATTGCCCTTATCGCGAAAAATGGCACTATTATGCTTGAGAAGGGCTATGGTCCGGCTGACAGCAGCAGCATGAACGATAAGGACACACTTACGCGGATTGCCTCCATTACCAAGCAATTCACAGCTGCCGCGGTACTGAAGCTGTGCGAGGAGGGGGCGCTGCAGCTGGACGAGCCGCTGAGTGCAATTATCCCGGATTTCCCCCGGGGTGATGAAATTACGATCCATATGCTGCTTGCACATACAGCGGGTCTTCCCAGCGATATTCCGCGGACAGCGGAAGCGAAGCTGGAAGATACGGTTGCGGCAATCAAGCGGATGAAGCTGGTTAATGAGCCCGGGACAACCTTCCGGTACAGCAATCCGGGTTATGTTCTGCTTGCCTCGGTCATCGAACAGCGAAGCGGCATGAGCTATGGAGAATATCTTCGCAGGCATTTCTTCGAGCCTGCGGGGATGAACCAGACGGGGGAAGCTTCTCCTGATACGCCGACCAATGCCGGACATTTGCTGGAAGGCAGCAGGCTGCTGGAGAGAGGCTATTATATTTCCCAATCAGGCACAGGCAGCTTGTACTCTACGGCTTCGGACTTGTTGAAATGGCATGATGCCTTGTTTGGCGGCAAGGTACTGAGCCGGGAATCGGTCGAGCGTATATTCGAGGAGTTTCCTGAACGCGGGAACAGCTACTACGGCTGGGAAATACGGGAGATGGACGGCCGGACCATATACTCTACAACCGGGGGCGGAGCAGGCTATACGACGTTGTTCTCGGTGGAGCCGGCTGCGGGCACGGTATTGATCCTGCTGAGCAATCAGCAGAGGATCGATATTCAATCCTATCATACAACTATCCGTTCTTTGCTGCAGAACCCGGCATAGCTAGACCAAACCTGCGGCTGGTCCGCAGGCTTATTCATTTTGCAGCAAGCTGAAGGCAGCTCGGACTCCGGCTCGTTTCCTTCTGGCGCATCATGTATAATGTAAGGGATGGATGAAGGAAAGGATGAATGATTTGGATATCAGCGAATACAGCGTAGAATATGTGAAGGATCCATTCGGGATCATAACGGGTAAACGATACGAGTTTATTCTGGACCTGACAATCGATGAAGATGATGAGCTGTACTCACCCCAAGGTGTGTATGCGCGCGTTATATTTGGAGTCGAGGAGGAAGGCTCCCGGATAGTGAAATATGATCTGCTTGAGAGGACGACTGACCGGTATCTGGAGTTTGACCTGGATGATGAGGAATTGCAGGAGCTGGAGACTTTCTGCCGGACGCATTATACGGAAGCCGAAGCGTAAGGAGGAGGGCAATTCATGAAGCTGTCAATAGATAAGCAAGCTGCTGATTTATACATACGCGAGATGGGGCTTGCAGCAGGTGACGCTCTAAGGATCTTCGTAAGGCTCGGCGGCTGCGGAAGTGTACAGCCTGGGCTGTCGCTCGGCATTATGAAGGAAACTCCCAGAGATCCGGGTATTGAGCACGTTGTTGCAGGCATTCGCTTCTATATGGAGAATGACAATCTGTGGTATCTGGATAACCGCGACTTATATGTCCGCTATGATGAATCGGAAGATGATGTTTACTTTGATGTTCATTGATTACCGGATACTCAGGAAGGGGCAGGCAGGATGCTGAAGGGCTGGCGGTTGCCGATTGCCGGAGTCGTAGTTGTCGGGGCAGCAGCAGCTGCTGCCCCGCAATTGGGATTATCCGATTACGGACAAACGATTCCGCTGTTTATCCTGTTTGTTCTGTTTGTCGGAGCACTCCAGCTTCTGGAATGGCTGAAGGATAGGAGACGGAGGCGCTGACAGCTGGCTTATAAGCGTTGTTCAGTGTCCAGGGAGGCAGCGAAAGGGGAGCGGGGATATGGGAGATGACGGATTGAAATTGCATTTCATCCGGCTGTTTGAGCATGTCTGGTGGGCTGACAACCGAATTGCGGAAGCATTCTTGGAAGCGGACGGAGATGTACCAGAAAAAGCCCTTCGGCTATTTACCCATGTGCTGGCTGCTGAGCAAATATGGCTGATGCGGCTATCCCGGCAGGATGCTTCACAAGCAGCCATATGGCCCCGGAATGCATCGCTTGCTGAATGCCGGCTTCTGGCGGAATCCAACAAGAGAGGTTACAGACAGTTTCTTGAAGGGATTACCGGCGAGAATCTGTCCGTCAAGGTTGTTTACCGCAACAGTAAGGGCGCATTATTCGAAACGCCTGCCGTGGACATACTTGCGCATGTTTCTCTGCATGGCAGCTATCACCGCGGCCAGATTGCTTCGCACATGCGTCTTAACGGTCTAGAGCCTGCTAACACTGATTATATAGCCTATGTAAGAGAAATGTAGTGCCGATAATGCTTGGATGACGCGGGCCACCGTGCATCCAGGCATTTTTTGTTATATAAACCTCTGGCAGCTTTTGTTTACCCTGCATTCTTTTGTTGTAATGATGTTTAGGAGGGATGTGTCATGGGAACCGAACAATTACAGCATCTTGATGGTTCAGCCGCTGGTAGCAAGGACCAGTGGGAGCCTGTGTTGAATGAACTGCATGTCCAGTTTCGCAGTCATGGGCGGCGGGCTGTGGAGGATTTTGATGTAGAAGCTGTACATCAGGCCAGAGTAAGCTGCCGCAAGCTGCTGACTTTGCTGCGTATACTTGACCCTGACAATCGTTCAGGATTGTATCCGATATTCAAGAAGTCACAGAAGCAGCTCGGTAAAGTCAGGGATAAGGATGTCCTGATCGGGACGTTCAAGCAAAGGCGGAAACTCGTCAAGGCGGCGGGGGATAAGAAGCAGGACCGTCTGCTCGGTTCGTTCATTGCCGTCCAGAAGAAGGAACGTAAGCGGTATAGAGCCAAGCTGGCCGAGAAGCTGCCCAAGATGCAGGATGAGGAAGAATTAACGAGATGGAACAAATTCTTGCAAGAGGAACTAGAATCATTGCTGGGTCACACAGATGTCAATGGCGTCATGCGAGAGCTGGAAACAGCTTATGAAGAGAAGAAGCAGCGGTACCGGGAAATAAGCGGCGAGCACGGCTGCAATTCCGAAGAGGCCTTCGACGCACTGCATAAGCTGCGGATTGCCGCCAAGGAATTACGCTACACGGCATCAGCCGCTTGCTTCGCTCTGGATGACAAGTATCTTGGTTACGAAAAATATTACAAGGCTATCCAGGAAGAGCTTGGCGAAATTAATGACAGAAGAGTATGGCTCGATACGGCACTTGAGATCGGGCGGGAGGGACTTGACGCTGGCAAACACACGTGGCATCAATTCAAACAGGAGCTAAGGCGTGAACTGCATGAGCAGATGGAGAGCGTGAAGGTCATAGAGGAATGCTGAAGGAAGGATGTTAGTTTTCTATAAAACAGAGGCTGACCGGCTCGACCCGGTCAGCCTCTGTTTTTGTTGAAGCGGCAAGGTATTCCTCTTGTTCGGTCAAGAGCCGCTTTCCAATCGCTCACGGATTTTCTTCCAATCTGACAGCTGCTGCTCAAGCTGCATGATGAGCTGATCAACTTGTCTCGTGATAACGGGATTGACCTGGGGAGTTATGCCGGTGAGCCTGTTCAAGTCCTTAATATCCTTAGCCTCGACAGCAGCCAAGGCGGTAAGTATGTTTTCAAGCTCTGCTGCAATGCCGGGTATGTCCGAAGGCTGGCTATCGGATGGCTCCTTATCGATAGCAGATGATACTTCAGCTGTATCAATGCCGGCTTTACCTGTATGGGTGCCGGTCTCTGCGCAGGCTGAAGGCTGCAGCCCGGGCACTTGAGAGTGAGCGGCGGAGCCAGCCATTGCTCCAGCCTCCGCACGGCTTGTCTCCTTACGGTCAGCCTGTTCTTGACTTGCAGAAGCTTTCGCTTCAGCGGCTGCTTTCCTCTCCTCATCCGCCCGGGCACGTTCTGCCTTGGTCTGCTGATAAGAGGACCAGGTTTCAATCAGGTCGGGACCGTTCTTGTACAGCAGCTTATCCTTAACGCTCTGAGATATTCCCTTATCCTTGAACAGACGGGCGATCTTCTTCACATCGCTAACCGGCATCCCGTCTCTAGCCATGATAAGCGCGAGCGGATCCCGGTGTTCTATTGGCAGATCCTTAAGGGGCAGCAGCTGGTCTTCCGTCAGCTTATCCTTGCGGATTTGCGTGCCTGCCACGATAAGCTTCTTTACGGCTGGGCCAAACTTGAGCAGCTCAAGTTTATTGCGAATATAGGATTCGGGTTTGCCCAGCTTGCTGGAAAGGAATTTAATCGAGCTGCTGAATTTCGTATCATTCATTAGTTTATGGAAGGCTTCCGCTTCCTCAATTGGCGAGAAGCCCTCCCTGGTAAGGTTTTCAGCAATCTGCTCCAAATAGATATCCAGTTCACTCATCGCGGTCGAGATAATGCATGGAATTTTCTTCAACCCAAGTGACTGGGCCGCTTTGTATCGCCGGTTGCCGTATATGATTGTGTAGCGCCCGTTATCAGCTGTTCGTACCTTGATCGGTGAGAGCAAGCCAAGCTCGGCTATGCTGTTCTTCAGCTCCTGCAGTGCATCCTCATCGAACTGGTACCGGGGCTGATCCGCATCCTCGTCAATAAGTTCGAGCGGAAGTTCGGTAATATTCATCATCATTCTCCTGTCGTCAGTCAATATACGTTATTATAGCTCAACCGGTTTTTCATGAAAATATATTAAACCTCACTCGCCGGGCCAGGCTTTAACAAAACTTTATAAATGTGCGTTGGTAATCTGGTTTGGTTCTGCCATTGTGCTCACCCATACGAATCAGAATCAGTGAAATACCAGCAGGCGCAAGAAAAGTCCCGTCTACCCTATTTCAGAAACTCTATCGAAAATTGGTGCGTTTATAAATACTAAAGTATCCAGACCGTGGATTTAGACCTGTATTAGCAGCTGCTGGAAAAATACCAGCTATGCAAATCAATCCTGGTAAGCGATAATAAAGCACAATACGACAAAAGTTACCATTACGTTCGACACCGGCTAAAAATGTTGTTCGGAAAGTTTGGGCGCTCGCCGGTGGTATAAATTTCGAAGTTCAACATAATTATTGGCGGATTTGCTGAAACTTGTCAGGCCATAGAGCGTATTACTAGTATCACGATGGTTAATCGTGTAAATCCATCTATTCTTATGATTCAGTACCAAAAACAGCAAGTAATTTTGAGAAGGAGGTGCTCATACATTGACTATTTCTTTGGTGAAGGGTCAGAAAATTGATTTAACGAAGGGTAACGCAGGTTTGAACAAGGTCGTAGTCGGGCTTGGTTGGGATCCAGCGGAAAGTGAGTCCAAAGGCTTCTTTGGCATAAAGAAGAAAACAGCCAATATCGACTGCGATGCGTCTGCTTTAATGCTAGATGCTAACGGCAAGCTCACGGAAGAGCGCAACCTGGTCTGTTTTTATAACAAGCAAAGCGGCTGTGGTTCAGTTGTACATTCCGGCGATAACCTGACAGGGGAAGGCGCTGGTGATGACGAGCAAATCTTCGTGGAATTAAGCCGTATTCCGGCGAGTGTACATAAAGTTCTGTGTGTGGTGAACATCTATGAATGCGAATCACGGCGTCAGGATTTTGGCATGATCAAATCGGCTTACATTCGCATCGTCAACCCAGCTAACAACCAGGAGCTGGTGCGCTTTAACCTGACGGACAACTACTCCGGCATGACCGCGCTTATCGTCGGTGAGTTGTACCGCCATAATGGAGAATGGAAGTTCAACGCAATCGGCGAGGGCGCGCACGCTGCCCACATTAATATTCTTGCACAGCGCTACCAATAAATAATAGACGGGAGTTTGATATCATATGGCTATCAGCTTATCCAAAGGTCAGAAAATCGACTTGACCAAAACAAACCCGGGTCTGACGAAAGTTATCGTCGGTCTTGGATGGGACACCAACAAATATGACGGCGGCAAGGATTTTGACCTTGATGCTTCAATATTTTGCCTGAACGCTCAAGGCAAGGCCGGATCTGAGAAGGATTTCATATTCTATAACAACCCGCAAAACGCCAACGGTTCTGTCGTTCATACAGGAGACAACCGCACAGGCGAAGGGGATGGGGACGATGAGAAGGTAATTGTTGATCTTGCGGCAGTGCCGGCAGAAACCGAGAAAATTGCTTTCTGTATCACAATCTATGATGCTGATGCCCGCAGCCAAAACTTTGGACAAGTCTCCAACGCTTTCGTTCGGATTGTGGACGAGAACAGCGGCACGGAGCTGGTTCGTTATGATCTTGGAGAGGACTTCTCCATCGAAACAGCTGTCGTGGTTGGCGAGCTTTACCGGCACAACGGCGAGTGGAAATTCAGCGCGATCGGCAGCGGCTACAAAGACGGCCTGGCAGGACTTGCGCGCGACTATGGACTTGCTACCTCATAATTTCAAAGGTTAACGATGCGCTATGGCCGTTCACTGCGGCCGGCTAGAGGGGGGTCCATACGAATCTGATATGGACCCTTTATCAATGGCATAGATTCATCAATATACGGAGGGATACCGATGGCGGTTAATTTGTCCAAGGGACAAAAGGTGGATTTAACCAAATCCAACCCGGGGTTGTCCAGCGTAGTGGTTGGTCTCGGCTGGGACGTAAACAAGTATGATGGCGGCGGCGATTTTGATCTGGATGCATCGGCCTTTTGCCTGAATGAAACCGGCAAAGTCAACAGCGAGCAGGATTTTATTTTCTATAATAACCGCGCCAATACGAACGGATCTATCCAGCTGTCGGGGGATAACCGCAGCGGTGAAGGTGCGGGTGACGATGAGACCGTAACGATTAACCTCAGTTCCGTGCCCGCATCGACGAGCAAAATTGCTTTCTGTATCACCATACACGATGCAGCTCAGCGCAACCAGAATTTTGGGCAGGTGGCCAATTCATACGTTCGGATTGTGAATGCATCAACAGGAGAAGAGTTGATCCGTTACGACCTGGGCGAAGATTTCTCTGTGGAAACAGCGGTTGTGGTTGGTGAGCTGTACCGGCATGCAGGTGAGTGGAAGTTTAGTGCTGTAGGGAGCGGTTACCGCAACGGGCTGCAAGGACTTTGCAGCGATTTTGGCATTCAGACTTAACAGGCATATGTCAATAATTCCATTTGGGAGGCGATTTAATGTCTATCAATCTTTCCAAGGGCCAGCGCATCGATTTGACCAAGTCAAATCCGGGCTTGACGAGAGCCATCCTAGGTCTCGGCTGGGATACGAACAGATATACCGGCGGCGGGGATTTTGACCTGGATGCCAGTGCTTTCCTTCTTTATGAAGACGGCAAAGCAAGGTCAGAAGAGGATTTTGTATTTTATAACCACCTGACTGCCTACAACGGGGCGGTTGAGCACACGGGTGACAATCGTACCGGAGCGGGTGACGGAGATGATGAGCAGATCCGGGTTGATTTTACATTAGTGCCTCCCCAGATCACAAGAATCGGCATCACGGTAACCATACATGACGGAGATGCCCGCAGGCAAAATTTTGGCCAAGTATCCAATGCATTCGTCCGGCTTGTGGATGAGGGAAGCGGCCAGGAAGTGCTGCGCTACGATCTTGGCGAAGAGTTTTCTATTGAAACGGCTATCGTATTTTGTGAACTGTACCGGCATGGGGCAGACTGGAAGTTTCAGGCAGTGGGCTCGGGATTCTCCGGAGGATTGGCCGCGCTCGTTCGCAACTATGGATTACCGTTATAACGAAAGCGATCCGGGCGTGGAAGTCCCGGGTTCATCCATGTGAAAGGGCGGAAGTGCATGTCAGTGTCATTGGTAAAGGGACAGAAAACAGATGTAACAAAAAACAATCCCTCCTTGCAAGGGTTGGTTATTGGCATGGGCTGGCGGGTTGCCAGCGGTCTGGAGATTGATCTTTCCACATTTTTGCTTGGGTCCGGCGGCAAGGTATCGGGCGATCAAGACTTGATTTTCTACGGGAATCCCAGTGGTGCTGCAGGATCGGTCACACTGGCCGGCAGGAGCAAGCGGACTCTATCCGGGAAGTTGGATCACGAACAGATCATTGTACGTATCCGAGAGGTACCTGCGGCAGTAGAGAGAATCGCTTTCACGCTAACGATTTATGAAGGGGATGTGCGCAGGCAAAGTTTCTCTGGGGTAGAAGATGCTTATTTACGTATCGCGGATGAATCGACGGGAGCAGAGCTGATACGTTATGACCTTGGAAATAACTTCTCCGTAGAGACGGCGATTGTTGTTGGAGAATTATATAGATATAACGGCGAGTGGAAGTTTAATGCAATTGGCTCAGGGTATTCGGGAGGATTGGCGGCACTTTGCGGCAGCTATGGTATTGAGGTAAAGGCAGATGCTCCACAGGAGCAGCCAAAGCCGGTGCCGCTTCCTCCAAAGCCCGATTCTATTTCGCCGCCGGCACCTGCTGGTATCAACTTCAGCAAGATCAGCTTGACTAAGCGCGGTGATGTCATCAACCTGCAGAAGGGCTCCGGTTCTCTTGGTGAAATTCTAATTAATCTGAACTGGAACCAAAGGTCCTCCTCCGGCTTCTTCAAGCGAAGCGGCGTTGATCTAGATTTGGGCTGCCTATTCGAGCTCAAGGATGGAAGCAAGGGTTCGATACAAGCTCTTGGAAATTCATTCGGCAATCTGTCGCGGCCGCCGTACGTGGCGCTGGATGGTGATGACCGCACCGGGGCGATTAAAACAGGTGAGAACTTAAGGATCAACGGCAATAAAGTCGCTGAAATTAAGCGGATTGTAGTCTATGCCTACATTTATGAGGGGGCAACGAACTGGGCGGAGGCTGACGGCGTTGTTACCATTAAGCAGTCAGGCGGACCGGATATTGAGGTTCGAATGGACGAGCATAACAACCGTAAGGGCATGTGTGCGATTGCAATGATTGAGAATGTGAATGACCAGACTTTCAGCATTAAGCGGCTGGTTCAATATTTCTCGGGTCATCGTGAGGTAGACGAAGCTTACGGCTGGGGGCTGAAGTGGGTAAGGGGCAGCAAATAGCTTTCTTCCCATCGCAGTTAAACATTTAATCGGGAAGCACATTAGGAGGCTACATGAATGGCAGCTTTTATACAAAGCATGCTCGAGAACTTTGCAAGCTTTTTTAGCTGGGAGAACCTATCCATGGTTTTCAGCGACCCGGCAAACTGGGGGATAATCCTTACTCTGGTCATTCTTGAGGGACTGCTGTCAGCCGACAACGCCCTGGTCCTTGCTGTAATGGTTCGCCATCTGCCGAAAGAACAGCAGAAGAAGGCGCTATTTTACGGTATCATTGGTGCCTATATATTCCGGTTCATTGCCATTGGTGTAGGTACATATCTGGTTAAAATTACATGGGTTAAAGTGGCAGGCGGCTTATACCTGCTCTGGATTGCTCTCAGTAACCTCTTCGGCCTGGAGTTTAAGCTTGCGCGGGTTGGAGGTATTCCTCTTATCCCGTATATAGGCCGTAAAAAAGAGCAGGAGGAACAGATTGAGGGTAAAGCATATGGCTTCTGGCGTACAGTGCTGGCGGTGGAACTGATGGATATTGCCTTCAGTATCGACAGTGTGCTGGCCGCATTCGGCGTCAGTGAGCAGGTATGGGTTCTGTTCCTAGGCGGCCTGCTCGGCGTATTGATGATGCGTGGTGTTGCCCAGGTCTTCCTGAAGCTGATCGAGAAGTTTCCTGAGCTTGAGAAGGCGGCGTTCATTCTGATTGTCATAATCGGGGCTAAAATGATAGCGGGAGCATACGGGTTCCATGTATCCCACAACGTGTTCTTCGGCATTCTGATCGCAGTCTTCCTGGGTACGATGGTCTACAGTACCTTGAAGAAGAACAGAGGAAACGAAACGCACACATCGGTTTAAATGGTCTGGATTACATTTCTTGAAATATCCCTCATGGTCAATGAGGGATATTTTAACTTTACGAAAATATAAAGCAGCGAATAAATGCTTCGACAACCGATGAGGAGGGTGGGCAATGAGATATTTCAGCTATTTGACAGAGGAAGAGGAGCATTCCTTATTTCATTCATTACCGCTGCATTTCAATAACCATGCTGACCGTAATATCCTTGCGCACGCCGTTGGATCAGCCTTATATATGCCGGCGACCCGGGACCGGATAGCGGATGATCTGGTTGCTGCGAGGTATGAGGGGCTGGTCTCCATCGTTCTGGATCTGGAGGATGCTGTCGGGGACAATATGGTCTTGCTGGCAGAAGAGACGCTCCGCAACACCCTTCGGACTATTGACCTGTATGTTGATTCCGGCGACCTCGACTTGGAGCGTGTTCCGCTCATTTTTATTCGTGTTCGCTCTCCGGAGCAGCTGGAACGCTTGTTAATGCTCGGCGGGACGGCATTTACGCATGTGACCGGCTTTGTTCTCCCGAAGTTTAATGCTGTCTGCGGTTCTGCCTACTTCAGGCTGATTGCAGAGTTCAATGAGCATGATAACGGAATCTCTCACAGGCTCTACGGCATGCCGATTCTGGAGAGTAATGAGATCATTTACCGGGAAAGCCGCCTTGAGACCCTGCTGGCAATCAGGGAGCTGCTGGATGAGTACAAGCCGTATGTGCTGAATGTCAGGATAGGCGCAACCGACTTCTCCAGTCTCTTCGGTCTGCGGCGAAGTCCGGACAGTACAATCTATGATATTGCCGTTATAAGAGATTGCATTGCTGATATCGTTAACATCTTCGGCCGGGCGGACAACCATTATGTCATCTCCGGTCCGGTCTGGGAGTATTTCAAAAGTGACCGCGTGCTGAAGCCGCAGCTTCGACAGACGCCTTTCGAAGAGAGCATGGGCAGGAGCGGCCGCAAGCTGCGGATGTCTTACATCAACCGCTATGTTGACGGGTTAATGCGTGAGGTTTCACTGGACAAGGAGAACGGTATGATCGGCAAAACAATTATCCATCCGACTCATATCAAACCCGTTCAAGCCTTGTATGTGGTTACGCATGAGGAATATCAGGATGCTCTTCATATTATGGAGCATAATCACGGGAACCTGGGCGTTATGAAGAGCCGCTACTCGAACAAGATGAATGAAATCAAACCTCATCTGAACTGGGCAGAGCGGATCATAATGAGATCAACTATATATGGGGTGCTGCATGAAAATCAAAACTTCACCTGTCTCCTCTCAGAAGAACGGGAACCGGCAATTATTTAATATACTTGGTGACTTATCGGTCCAGATTGAGATAGCACATAATCCGTTAAACATTCCGCTGGACACGCTGTTTCAGATGGCTGCACGCATGAACAAGAAACGGGGCTTCTTGTTTGTGAGCAGGGTTCTTGGCAAGCATATTCCGGTTAGGCCGCAAGTATCGCTGTTATCCGGCATGATCTTAGGGCTGCTGTTCGGCCAGAGATTGAACCTCGAGCTTCCGCTGGCTGTTGAAGAGGCCGCCGAAGCCATGGCATCCGGAGATTGCGCGGATGTCATATATCGCCGAATGGCCCGGCACCCGATGCCGATCGAAGAAAACACGTTATTTATCGGGTTTGCGGAAACAGCGACTGCTCTTGGGCACAGTATGTTCAGCACATTCGGTGGAGCGGCCAGCTATCTGCATACGACACGGGAATTAATTGAAGATGTAAGCTCGTGCATTAATTTTGAAGAAGAGCATTCACATGCGACCGCACACCGCTGCTACGCGAGTGATCCCGAACTGTTCGCCAAGGCGGATACGATTGTGCTGGTTGACGACGAGATGACAACTGGGAAGACGACACTGAACATCATTTCGGATCTGCATGCGAAATACGGTAAGACCAGGTTTGTTGCTGCAAGTCTTCTTGATTGGCGCTCTGATGAGGATCAAGCACGCTTCCGCCGATATGAGGAAGAGCTGGGTATAACGATTACATGCTTGTCATTAGTAGCCGGGACTATACAGGTAAGCGGCAGGCCGGTTGAGCAAAGTAGCGGCAGCGTGACAGCCCCGCACCAGGATACAGTGGATCGCGCCCCGGTTATCCGTATGATTTCGCTCGCAGACTTATTCCCGCATGCTGCAGGTCAGGGAGGCGCCACGGCGTATTTGAGCGGAACCGGCAGGTTTGGCCTCCGCGCTGAAGAGGAACAATGCCAGCTGCAGGCTATCCGCAGGGCTGGCGAGGTTCTCACCCCTTACCGGACAGGGACGAGAACACTCTGCTTGGGTACCGGAGAGTTTATGTATCTGCCGATGCGCATCGCTGCGGAGATGGGAGAGGGTGTGCTGTATCAGTCAACGACAAGAAGCCCCATCCATCCGGCGCCGGATGAAGACTATGCGGTCAAGTCAGCTTACAGCTACAGTTCACCCGAGGACAAAAGTGTTCGCAATTTCATGTACAATATCACGCCAGGCCACTATAATGATCTGTTTGTGTTTATGGAACGGCGTATGAATGACGAACAACTGGCCGAAATGAAGTCGGTTATCCGGACACTGGATATCCCCGCGGTTTATTTTGTTTATTTTCAAGATATGACCAAGATTAGAGGCCCGCAGCCAATCGGCAGCTATAAGCCGGAGGATGTTATTTTTCTGCTCAAAGATATAAGCGGCGCACAGCTGGAGAGACCGACCGAGGACCGTGAGGAAGCCATCCAGTCAGGCGTTCACTATTCCGAGATGCTCCCTGTTGAGTACCGGCCGACAGAACGATACCTGTCCTTGTTCCACGAAACACTGAGCGAAGCTTCTTACCGGATAGCTGAGGCGGCGGGTACAGTGGCAGAGCTAATACTTCACAGGAAGGGGCCGGATGTCGTGCTGGCATCCCTTGCGAGAGCTGGAACGCCTGTTGGTGTGCTGATTAAGCGCTATCTCAAGCAGATACATAACCTTGATGTGCCGCATTACAGCTTATCGATCATCAGAGGCAAAGGTATGGACGAGAACGCGGTGCTCTATATCGCTCAGCAGCATCCTCACCGGAGGATACAGTTCGTGGACGGCTGGACAGGCAAGGGTGCCATCCGCCGAGTGCTCACCGAGTCCTGCAGGAAGCTTCGGGAGAAATATGGCTTGGAAGTGGAAGATGATCTGGCAGTGCTGGCTGATCCTGGACGCTGCGCCGAGACATTCGGGACGAGGGAGGATTACCTGATTCCGAGCGCTTGTCTGAATTCGACTGTGTCCGGGCTAGTTAGCCGCACGGTGCTCCGTGACGACTTGATCGGGCCCGGAGAATTTCATGGTGCCAAATATTATCGCGAGTGGATGGAAGAGGATCTCACCAATTATTTTGCCGATATGATAAGCGGGCAATTTGCTGCGGTCTTCCGCAAGGCCCAGCTTGCGGCTGAACAGCTGCTTGAGCAGCAGGATGACAGCAGGGTAACCTGGCAGGGGATGAAGGATGTCCGCCGTATCCAGCAGGTCTTCGGCATTCCTGATAGTAATCTGATTAAGCCCGGAGTCGGTGAAACGACACGTGTACTGCTCCGGCGTATTCCGTGGAAAATTCTTGTCAACCGGCTGGATAATCCGGACCTGAAGCATATCCGGATGCTGGCCGCAGAACGTAACGTACCGGTAGAGGAATTTCCGGGACTCAGCTATTCATGCTGCGGCATTATCAAGCCGCTGAAGGAAGGAACGGTCTAATGTTATTCGCAAGCGATCTGGATCAGACCCTAATCTACTCGGAACGCTCGAAGGGCAGTATAAGCCTGGATGATATGGTTCCGGTTGAATTATTCCAGGGCAGGCATATTTCTTATATGACCCGGGCTGCAGCTGCCAGACTGAGGGAGCTGAATGAGCTAGCCCCCTTTGTACCCGTGACGGCGAGAACGCCGGAGCAGTACCACCGGATATTCGCTTTCCGGGAGTGGGTGATTCCTGAATACGTCATAGTAAGCAATGGCGGGAATGTACTGATAAACGGGGAAATCGATCAAGAGTGGGACAGTCTGGTCCGGCAGGCGGTTCGTGAGGGGTGCTCGGAGCAGGGTGAGATTCAGGAGATGTTTCAGCGGATTGCAGACGACAGCTGGGTTCAATCATCCACCTTATGCGATGGTCTGTTCTACTCCATTGTTGTGGAACGGGACAAGCTTCCGGCGGAGAAGATAGACTCATTCAGGAAAGAGCTTGCAGCTCATGGGTGGAGCTATTCCCTTCAGGGCCGCAAGATATATCTGGTGCCGGAACAGGTGAGTAAGGGAGCAGCGCTCGTGTATGTGAAAGAAAAGCTTGGCGAATCCCGAGTCTTGGCAGCCGGGGACAGCCTGCTTGATGAGAGCCTGCTGCTTGCGGCAGATACTGCATTCGCGCCTTCACATGGCGAACTGAAGCGGCAATATAACGAGCATTCTCATATTGTATTTACCAGACGGACCGGTGCAGAGGCTGCGGAAGAAATTCTGGAAGCCTGTCTGGACGTAGCCCGCAGTCAGTTCTCTTGTTAGACCTCCCACAAAGAATGGAGAATCGTGAACAGATGACTAGAATTTATTTTAACCGCTGGTTTTCAGTGATGTACCACTACATTCGCGCGATTAGAGAGAACCCGGAGGGCGAATTGTTCGAATTTTTCGGGACTCATCCTGACCTTAACCATATGTCATTGCTGGAAACCGACTATAAGGAAGCAGAGCCGTCCATTACCGGACTGCCTTATGTGGAATATTGTGCGGACTTTTGCCGGCGGCACCGGATCGACGTGTTTATCCCCCGGCTGCATATGGAGGACATCGTTCGTCACATTCACCTGTTTGATGAGATTGGCACCAGGGTGATGGTTTGCCGCGATAGGGAACTGCTTGAGGCGATGATGGATAAGCGCACCTTCTATGAATCGGTGAGGAGCCGTAACCTGGTTGAGATACCCGACTACGAGGTTGTGCAGACTGCGGGGCAGTTTAAGGAGGCTTATGAACGGCTGGCGGCTGCTGGACATAATGTCTGCTTCAAACCTACGAGGTCTGAGGGCGGCATGGGATTCCGCATTATTAACAACACAACGGACCGGCTTGCTGAGCTGTATGGCTATGTTACGCTGTCTACAACATTCGAGGACGCCTATCGAACCTTGGCTTCACAGACCCGCTTCGGTGATCTCATGGTGATGGAGCATCTGGAGGGTCCGGAATACAGTATTGACTGCGTTGCTGATCAGGAGGGCGAGCTGCTCGTATCTGTTCCGAGGCACAAGGCGCAAGGCAGGATGTACAGGCTTGAAGACAATCCGGAACTTCAGTCGCTGTCGAAACGTATTGCTAAGGAGCTGCGAATACCCTATGCCTATAATATCCAAATCAGGTACAATAAAGGAGTCCCTAAACTTCTCGAAATTAACCCCAGAATGTCGGGGGGCTTGTTTATTTCATGCTTGTCGGGTGTGAATATGCCGTATCTGGCGGTTAATGCTGTTCTCGGCAAGCCGGCTGTTCCTCCGAAGCCTAGATTCGGCATTAAGGCAGGGTATATTGAACAGCCGCTAATAATGGAATAAGAAGCAGGATGATTCAAAAGCTCCGCTCCATCCTGCTAGCAGCATGAAGGAGGTAGTCATGAAATCGTACAGAAACTTGCTCATCCTAGCGGCAGGTAGTTATGCGGCAGGTCTAGCTGTGTATGCACTGTTCAATGCTTATGCTGGACTGGCTGTCCCAACGCTTGTATTGCTAGGGATTGCTCCGATCCTAAAGCGGGCAGGCCGAAAGACGGCTGCGGAGACCCAAGGCGAAACCGTAATCACGCAGCGGCAAGCATCGCCTGCTGTTCCGCAGGCCGCCTCACATGCTCATCCGCCAGCATCACCTGCGGCTGAACCGGCATCACCGGCACACGGGCAGCAGTCGTCTGCTCAGGCTATAGCCGATCCGGAGCTCGCTGCAGCCGTGGAATATATCGGGATACTGGAAGATATGATCCTGCTCGAAGGCGAGAAGAACAGCCTCGATGATGAGATCGTACAGAAGACCTTATCGCTGCTGGCCCGCGTGAACCGCCTGGTTCCCGATCTTGTAGCGCTGGGAGATGCTTCGATTAATTACAATATCGTCAGACTGATCAGACGGGATATTAACTCTGCTATTAATCCGTTCCTGCGTTTGAGCGGAGAAGCCAAACGCCAGAACCGCAGACTTCTGCTGGACAGCATCAAGGATATTAATTCGAAGCTGACCTTTTACACGCAGACCATCGAGCAGAAGGATATTATGGAATTGAGGACGAAGGCCGAGCTGATTCAACAGCGTTACCGGCTTGATGACTAGAGGAGGGGACGCATTATGGCACAAACGATGGTGCAACTGAAACGGGAAGATCTGGACAAGCTTGAGCAGGAAGCCGAGCGCACAATGCAGCGTGTGTCTACGACGGATGCTCTGCAGCTTGATACGCTTATGGATGAGATTGGACGTCAGGGCTCGAAGACGCTGGAGAAATCCGGTCAGACGCTGACGATGCTTGAACGCCCGCTGAATGATCTTATGAGCGGCAAACGGACGGATGTTGCAAACAACATGCTGAAGCTGCGCGGCGAAGTCGAGGGACTGAGCAAGAGCAAGCAGTTATCGCTAATGCAGAAGCTGCTCAGGAAAACACCGATAAAGCAGTATGTTTACCGCTATCAATCCGCTAAGACGAATGTTGAAGTGATTGTGAACTCGCTCCGTCACGGCCGTGAGAATCTTGAAGAGAATGTTATTCATATGCGCAACTTGAAGCGCAGCAGCCTGGAGAATGTATATGATCTGCAGCTGCATGTGGAGTATGGCAACCGGCTGAAGGAGCTGTTCGAGCAGGAGATTGCAAAGCCTGAGAATGCAGACCGCAAGCCTTATCTGGAGCGAGGCCTCCGCAAGGTTGTGACGAAGATTCAGACCTTTACCGAGATGATCATGCTCTATCAGCAGGCCATCGCCGCTACGGATATTATTAATGACACGAATGATAAGCTAATGGATAGTGTTGACAGTACGATTCAGAAGACGCAGCATCTGATGACCGTGTCTGTACTGATCGCACAGGCCATAGACGACCAGATGAAGGTAATCGATGCGGTTAATGCTACCAATGACATGATCGGTAACCAGTTCGCAGATAATGCACGGTTATTGAACGAATCCTCTGACAAAGCCAACAAAGCGCTGACACGCCCTGCTATGAGCATGGAGCTGGTTGAGCGTGCGATGGGGGATCTGTTCTCTGCAATGGATAAGTACGAGAATTCCAACCGTCAGATTATTCAGACTGTGTCCGAGCAGACGTCGAAGATGCAGGAAATCAACCAGCAGGTTGGCAAACGATTGGGCCTGAAGAGCGGGTCACCGAATCCCGAGCTGGAATCAGCGGCAGCAAGAAGCTTCCTGGACTAACCGTGTCATAACATCACCTTTGTCTTAATAGAATGGGTAGAAATTAAGACAGAGGTGATCATTATGCTCGGCTTTATCGGTACCTTCGTACTTGTCATTTTATTAATTATTGCGGCAGGCTCTGAAAGAGCGGAGTCTATTGCTGAACTGCTGCATAAGTAGGCTGCTTCTAGCCTGCGGCAGTGCAGGAGTTCGGGCAGGCTTTTCGACAGGGGAGAGGGGATCGTTAGTGGACTTTTCATTCGAGCATGTATCCGAAAGTTCAATTAATATGAAGTATAATTACGGAGGGGAATGGTTCACGTTCAATCTGTTTCTGCGTGATCATGAATGGGTTATTCACCCATTCGATTCCATGCTGATCCGTAATGAAGAAATGTGCCAGCTTGTTATGGCCGAGCTTATCAAGCATAAGGGCTTTCAGGTTATGCTGGCACGTGAGGGGATTTATCTGTCTTCTCTGCGGTCTACGGTGAATGTGTCCGGCCAGCAGAATTCGGAGGAAGAAGAGGATGATTATCCGGATTACTCCGGGGGACGGATTCGCGGCGGCGGCTCAGACATTGATGAGCTTATTGAGCATCACTCACTTGATGACCTGATACGTATGGAGATGGAGATTGTTGAAGACCGAATGTCGGTTTACAACCAGATTTTGCAGCGTATGTTTATGGAGGATCTCGGGCCGCATGATCCGGAATTCCAGAAGGTACAGCGTATGGTGAAGTCTTATGAGGCATGTAAGAGCGAGCTGGCTGCCCTTCTTGATAATTACGGTTTCGGTTCACGAAAAAGGTTTTAGCAGCAGGTTGATCTGCTGCCCAGATAAGGACTGCCGGCGCAGAGGGCCGGCAGTTTTTTTGTTTTTTGTTAAGACGTCTGCGTTCAAAACAAACTGGCTTGATTTTTTGTGAAGCTGTGAAAATAATAGAGTCGGATGGGGTATTGAGTAGGGACAACATTTCATGAAAGGCAGATGAGGAAGGATGCATAAGCAAAGAACAACTCTTAACTGCGACCTGCTTCTGAAGGAATTTCATGTGAAGGAAGTTCCAGTGCTAGACACCAGCAAGCTGACCTTCACAGGTGTTGGCAGCCGTGATGTTTATAATATAACCGCCCCGTTTACGGACGAAGGAATCGTACTGCTCGCAGGCCGGGTAGAATCGCGGGACAGCGAAAGCTCGGATGTCATGTTCTTTGCGCAGCAGGACAATGTGTGGGTACCTCAGAGGGAGCTTCCGGTATTCCAGCTGCAGGACCCGTTCATAACTAGGATCGGAGACGAGCTGATCATGGGTGGCGTTGAGACATACCCGCATCCTGAAGACGAGGGCAAGCTGATGTGGCGCACGGTGCTCTACAGAGGGAATAGGGCGAGCGAGCTTCATCCGTTCTTCACCGGCCCGGACGGAATGAAGGATATCCGGCTGGTCCAGCTTGATGACGGAGATATTGGTATATTTACCCGTCCTCAGGGCATCAAGGGAGGAAGAGGTAAAATCGGCTTTACCCGTACAGCCACAATTGAAGAGCTCACTATGGAACTGATCACAGAAGCCCCCTTGCTCGAAGGGCAGTTCACAGATGCGGAGTGGGGCGGTGTGAATGAAGCGCAAATACTGTCGAATGGTTTGGTTGGCGTACTGGGACATATAGCCCGGTTCGATGAACGAAATAACAGGCATTACTATCCTATGATTTTTGTATTAGACCCGGACACAGGGTGGTTCTCGGAAATCGAGCTTATTGCAGTTCGCAGTAATTTCCTGCCGGGACCGGCTAAACGCAAGGACTTGCACAATGTTGTGTTCAGCGGCGGACTGGTGCGGAATCCGGATGGGACAGCGGTCCTATACGCAGGGATAAGCGATGCGGAAGCCCACACCATTACCATTCCGGATCCCTTTATCAGGTATGAAAGCTCGGCAAGAAATATTGAGAAAAAGTAAGAAAACATGAATTTTATAAAGGTAGATTCTGCATAACAGGAATTAACGGATGTTTGCCGGGGTTGAGCAGTACCTCTCTTATGATTTATTAGTATTAATAGCAGTCAACGCTAGTGAGTGCTAATCTTTTGTGAGGAGGGATGCTTAACATGCTGCTTGAGAAGCCATTCATACGTAACAACTTGTTTATCCTGCATTGCAGGCAGTATGCGGCAGAGTCCGCTGCTTCCAAGTTTCCATCCGCAAGAAGAATGAAGGCATTCTGGTCCGGTGAAGTTCTGCTTGTTCCGCGGAGCGTTCGAAGCATTCGGAGACTAAGAAGAAGACTGAGAAGAGTCATTGCCCGCTATCCTTAACGATTGATAAAGCAATAATTATGCAGTCGTCAGTATCTTTTTTTTCATAACGGTAACCTGATAACCAAGCCGGTTGCGGCCGAATTATTTAGCGCTCATGGGAACATGATCGGTGAAGAGTTCCCATGCAGCAGGCTTATTTGTTATGTTAAGGAGGAGATTGCGAGTGAAAGCATTATTACTTGCCGGCGGCCTGGGTACACGTCTGCGTCCGCTGACTGAGCAGCTTCCGAAGCCGATGGCCCCCGTTGGTAACCGGCCGTGGCTCGAGCATCTGATCCTGCAGCTCAAGGAACAGGGAATAGAGGAGTTTGTCATTACCTTAAAGCATTATCCGGAGCTGATCCGCTCCCACTTTGGAGATGGCAGCCGGTTAGGCGTATCTATTGCTTATACAGTCGAAGAAGAAGCGCTTGGAACAGCCGGCGCGATTAAGAATGCCGAGCACTTGCTCGGCGAACGGTTCCTTGTGTTCAATGCGGATGTCATCCAGAAGGTTGATATCCTGCCGCTTATCGAATTTCACAAACAGCACGGCGGGGTTGCGACGATTGGCCTCACTCAAGTTGAGGACCCTTCACAATTCGGTGTAGTGGACATTACCCCTTCGGGCCGGATTTTAAAATTTATAGAGAAACCGCAGCCAGGACAAGCGCCATCGGATCTAATTAACGCCGGTGTCTATCTGCTTGACCGTCAGGCGCTATCCTTGATCCCGGCAGGCAAAGAGGTATCCATTGAACGAGAAACCTTCCCGCTCCTCATCCAGCAGGGACTAGGTGTCTACGGCTGTCACATGCGCGGTTACTGGCTGGATATGGGAACCCGGGAACGCTACCGCAAGGTGCATTGGGATATTCTAGACCGTACCTTCCCGCTCCCGATTCCAGGTTCCGAGCAGCGTAAAGGGATATGGGTAGGAGAGGACTGTGTCATTGGCTCGGGTGTACTGCTGATTCCGCCCGTCCTTATAGGAAACCGTGTGCATATTGGAGATAAGGCAATAATCGGGCCTAACACAGTCATCGGCAATGACTGCCGGATTGAAAGGGAAGCACGATTGTCCGAAACCATTCTTTGGGATAAATGCCGTGTAAGCCGAGGAGCACACCTCTACCAGTGCGTCTTCGGTTATGAGGCGGAGGCCGGGACAGGCCATGTGTTGTACGAAGCCGTTGTAAACCGAATGAAGGAGGCTATGACCGTATGACCAAGATCGCATACATCGGAACTTATGTCCCTCAAAAATGCGGAATCGCAACCTATACGCATCACCTTAGACAGAGCATACGTGCAGCGAAGGGATGGACGGGCATTGATCCTGTCATAGCCGTAACGCCAGCGGGCTGGGCTGAGGAGCATACGGACCCGGCGCTGCAGACGCTGGAGAAGGAGGATCGTGACGCCTACCGCAAGCTGGCTGAACGTCTGAACACAAGTGATGTGGCAGTCGTGTCGCTTCAGCATGAATTTGGTATTTTTGGCGGCGAGGCTGGAAGCTACATTCTGGATTTTATTGAACGGCTGGAGAAGCCTCTTGTGGTAACCTTCCATACCGTGTTTGAAAATCCGCAGGAGCCGTACCGCAGCATCCAGCGCCAGATTGCCGAGCAGAGCGACCTGATTCTGGTCATGAACCGCCAGGCCGGTTCTTATCTGGAGCGTTCGTTCCACATTTCCCGCGATAAAATCAAGTACGTGCCGCACGGCACGCCAGAGCCTGCACCGGGCAAGCGGGAAGCGTTCAGGGAAGCACATGGCTGGAACGGGCGAAAGGTGCTAATGACGTTCGGGCTGCTTAGCAGGGGCAAGGGCCTAGAGACGATCATCCGCGCGCTTCCAGAAGTAGTCAAGGAAATCCCTGATGTTCTGTATGCCATTGTGGGACAGACCCACCCAGAAGTGCGAAAACATGAAGGAGAAGCATATAGGGAGGAGCTGCAGGACTTGGCTCTTGAGCTCGGCGTACAGAACCATGTGGTAATGATAGACCGCTATGTGGAGGAGGACGAGCTGGTCGGCTACCTTTCGGCTTGCGATCTCTATGTGACGCCTTACCCGGGCATGCAGCAGATTACGAGCGGCACACTGGCGTATGCTGTTGGACTCGGGCGCCCTGTTCTCAGTACACCTTATGCTTATGCCAAGGATTTGCTCGGAAGCCATCCCTATCTCCTGCTGCCGCCAAGCGAACATCAGGTCTGGGCTTCCCGCATGATCTCCATATTGTCGGATGATCATGTGCTCAGCCGGTGGGAGGACAAGATGGCGAAGATTGGCGAAAGCATGCACTGGTCTAAGTCCGGCGCTCTGCATCTGCGATTGTTTGGACAGTTAGTCCGGGATTATCCTGTTCTTCAAGCCAACTAAGGGGGGATGAACAGTGGAAACAGCCAAGGCTTCGATTCGGCACCTTCGAAGGATGACGGACGATACGGGATTAATTGAGCATGCCCTCGGATTGCTGCCGAGGCGGAAGGAAGGCTACACCACTGATGATAATGCTAGAGCCTTGTGGGCATGTGTAGAGTGGATGAAGCTGAGCTCCGGGAAGGCAGATGAGTGGGATGAGCTTGCTGACACTTATCTTGCTTTCCTGCTGTGGATGCAGCGTGAAGACGGTTCCTTTCACAATAATGTTGCCTACGACCGGCAGCTGGAGCAGGAGGAACCGTCCGATGACTGCTTTGGAAGAACGGTCTGGGCAGCTGCCAGCGCGTGGCTTGGCCTGCCGGATGACGACCGCAGGATTGCGGCGGAATCCTTATTGACCCGCTCGGCACAGCAGGTGGAGAATCTCAAGTTCCCGCGGGGCTGGGCCTACACACTTGCAGCATATTCCGCAATTATGCGAGATCCGCTGCGGCAGCCCGTTCAGGGCAGCAGAGCGGACTGGGAACAACAGCTTAGGCTGCGTGAGAGAGTAGAATGGCTGGAGAGCAGGCTGCTGGATCAGTATAAACGGCATGCTGTTAAAGGGTGGAGCTGGTTCGAACCGTCTATGACTTACGGTAACGGTGTCCTGCCTTGGTCGCTGTTTATGTCCTATCAGGTGACTGGTTCTGAGGAAGCCCGCCGCGCAGCGCGCGAGTCACTGGATATGCTCCGAAAAATCATGACCGCCCCGGAGGGTTGGATCCGTCCGGTCGGGAACGAGGCATGGGCTACAGCAGATCACGTAAGTCAGTGGGATCAACAGCCTCTTGAGGTAATGAAGCTTGCCCTGGCAGCTAAGGAAGCTTATTTGGTGGAGTGGAAGAGAGAGGATGCGGATACGGTAAGGCGCTGCCGCGAGTGGTTCCACGGAAGCAACGATTGCTCAGTCAGATTGGCTGACATGGATGAAGGAAGCTGTTGTGACGGATTAACGCGGGGTGGTCCAAACCGCAATAAGGGAGCAGAATCTACGCTGTCCTATCTGCTCACGGAAGCCTTTTACAATGAAACAGTCTTCTTAACCCAGGAGAGGGAGGCACAGCTGTATTCTGGATAAAAGAGACTGTTATTTGAACAGAGCGATGGTTCGTAACGAAGAGTCTTGCGGATCATCGCTCTTCTTACATGCAGCTGCCTTATTCCCCGCTTGATGCCTGCGCGCCTAAATTATTTGGTAATGGTTACCCTCTAGCAGATTGTTCGCTATACTGATGAAATAGGCAATATACCGCGATAGGGTTACGATTCCCAAGGTTTTGTGGTAAAGAACAGTTAGACCTAACACGATAACTGTCATAAGGAGGAGAGGGATGTGGCCATACAGAGAGAGCAGGACGCACCAATAGACTACGGGGATGTTTCAGTAACGGGTGGTCTGTCCGTCTTTTCCGAAGAGTTTGATGACCATTTTTATTATGACGGCGATGATTTGGGGGTTGTCTGCGCAGAGGGGCAGACCCGCTTCAGGCTGTGGGCTCCAACGGCTTCCGAAGCTCAGGTTATGCTCTATGAATCCGCCAAAGGCTCGGCTGTTCGCGTATTCAAGATGCAGCGGTCCGTGAAGGGGACCTGGCTTGTTGAGGCAGATGAACCGCTGGAAGGCTTTTACTACACGTATCTGGTCAAGATAGGCTCTCAGTGGAATGAGGCTGCCGATCCCTATGCGAGGATGGTGGGGATTAATGGTGACCGTGCTTATATCGGCAGTATGGCACTCACCAATCCGGAAGGCTGGGGGGTAGAGAAGCCTGCTGTGCAATCTCCCCTGGATGCTATCATCTATGAGCTGCATATACGTGATCTGTCCATTCATCCGGACAGCGGAATTCATCACAAAGGAAAATTCCTCGGGCTTGCTGAGGAGGGGACGACAGGCCCGGAGGGCATACACACCGGCCTCGATCATATTGCAAGTCTGGGCGTTACACATGTTCAGCTGCTTCCTGTCTTTGATATCAGTTCGGTGTCCATTGATGAGACGAGTGATACGCCGGATTACAACTGGGGCTATGACCCGCAAAACTATAATGTACCGGAGGGTATTTATGCCACTGATCCTCATGATCCCATGTGCAGGGTACGTGAGCTGAAGCAGCTGATCCATACGCTGCACCGCCGCGGTCTGCGGGTCATTATGGACGTTGTATATAATCATGTATATGACGGGTTTCGCGCGAATCTGGCCAAGCTTGTCCCGGGTTATTATATGCGGCACTGGCCGGACCGTACACTGTCAAACGGGTCTCACTGCGGGAATGATGTGGCTTCCGAACGTCCTATGGTCCGCAAGTTTATCGTGGATTCAATCCTGTATTGGGCCAGGGAATACCGGATTGACGGGTTTCGCTTCGACTTGATGGGTCTTCTGGACATCGATACGATGCTGGAAGTAAAGCATAGGCTTCATGAAATCGACCCGTCTACTATAATAATTGGCGAAGGGTGGATTATGGACACTGCTTTGCCGGCAGAGCAGCGGGCCAATATGAGGCATGCCGGGCGGCTGCCAGGTATAGGCATATTCAACGATCAGTTCCGTGATACGGTGAAGGGGAGTGCACTTGACCCGGCGCGGAGAGGTTTTGTCAATGGAAGCTGGGATCACGGCTATGAAATGAAGAGAGCGGTTGTCGGCGGAACTGCGTACGATTCAGGAATGAAGGTGTTTGCGGAGGAGCCGGTTCAGTCGGTGAATTTTGTGGAGTGTCATGATAATCATACATTGTGGGATAAGCTTATTATAACCAATCCGGATGATCCTGAGCCCGTTCGCCAGCAGATGCACCGGCTCGCCACTTCCATAGTCTTGACCAGCCAAGGGATCGCGTTCCTCCATGCGGGACAGGAATTTATGCGAACCAAGCAGGGCATTGAGAACAGCTACAAGTGCGGCGATGATATTAACGCGATGGATTGGCAGCGTTGTGCCCGCCACCAGGATCATGTCGAGCAGGTCCGTACCTTGATCAGGCTTCGCAGAGAGCACCCGGCCTTCCGGCTGCGCACCACAGAGGCGATCCGGAGCCATCTGGTCTTTGAATCTACTCCGGATGCCAGGAGTCTGGCATTTACGCTCCGCAACCATGCCGGGGGAGATGCATCGAAGCATTTGCTGATCCTGCACCATGCCAGTCAGGACAAGATCAGCTTGCGGCTTCCGCAGCTAGGAGAGTGGAAGATGCTCTATACTGATATGCGCCTGCATCAGCTGGACAGCCAGCAGGCTGTAGCCGAAGGGATTGGCACTTTGATTCTTGCCATTGATTAAAACAGCATGGCAAGCGCTGCTATATAGTTGGAGAGGATGGTTGGAGATTGAAACAGGTGCAGGTCTATCACTATGATGCTTTCTCGAAGATTCCCGGGAAAGGCAACCCGGCGGGGGTTGTCCTGGATGCGGGTCATCTCACAGACGAGGAGATGCAGGCAGCTGCTAAAGCCATCGGCTTTAATGAAACGACATTTATCCTGCCTTCTGAAGCTGCTGATTTCACGTTCAAGTATTTTACACCCGGTCATGAAATGAATCTCTGCGGCCACGGGACCATGGGGGCGGTCAGGTGTATGATGGATCAAGGCCTGCTGGAGGGCAAATCGGTCGTAACAATTGAAACGAAAGCGGGAATCCTGCCCATTGAGCTTCAGCAGGTGCCGGAATATCCGCTCGTTATGAAGCAGGCCGCACCGCAATTCAAGTCCTATGCAGGAAACAAGCAGGCCTTAATGGAATCGATCGGGCTGACGCTTGACGATTTGGATGAGTCCATGCCGATCGTCTATGGCAGTACTGGAACCTGGACGCTGCTCATTCCGGTTAAGGAGCTGTCGGCATTTGCCGCGATGAAGCCGGATAACGCCCGGTTTCCAGCTCTCCTGGAGGAGATGCCAAGAACCTCTCTCCATCCATTCTGCATGCAAACCCTTCACGAAGATGCTGTTACGCACGCCCGGCATTTCTCATCGCCCTATTCAGGCACAATTGAGGACCCTGTTACCGGTACAGCTTCGGGCGTCATGGGCGCTTATTATTTGACCTATATTGAGCCTCAGCTCAATTCAGCCGAGCTTACGATTGAGCAGGGGCACGAGATGGGCAGAGACGGGAAGGTGCGGGTCCGAGTGAGCCGGTCCGAGAATCAAGCTATTGATGTCCAGATCGCCGGCAATGCCGTGTGTGTCCGGAGCTTTACGGTAGATATTGGTTAGAAGAATACTGTCATATCTGGCATGTCAGCCGAATAGTTATATAGCGGGAGACGTAAGCGGCAGTCAGACCAGGAGAGGAGAAGCCTGACAAAGGAGTATTACAGCAGTACACGGAGGGGAAAACAATGGGTGTCGATACGCTCATTCAACTGCTCATACTGATTGTAATGATCGTCGGGCTAACTGGTCGTTCTGGAAACTCATAAGATTTTTGTAAAAAACCGGGATACTTCGCTATTCCGGTTTTTTACGTGCTACAATATGGGAATTAAATGAAATCATCTATACATGAGGGAGCTGGACATCCATGATACTGGAACAAGCGGAATTGCAAGTGAAAGCGGGAATGGGACAGGCATTCGAAGAGGATTTTCGCAAGGCTTCACGTATCATCTCATCCATGAAGGGCTATATCAGTCACGAGCTCCACAAATGCATGGAGGTATCGGACAAGTATCTGCTGCTGGTCAGGTGGGAGACACTTGAGGACCACACAGAGGGATTTAGAGGATCAGCGGAGTACCAGGACTGGAAACAGCTACTGCATCACTACTATGACCCGTTCCCAGTGGTTGAGCATTATACCTCCATTGATCTGAAATAAGAAAAGCCGGAGGGTTAACGGTGCGATCCCGAATTGGGATTTTCAGCATTTTTGCGATATGATGGAGTCAGGCGCGCATTGCACCGCCATGTTAACAAGAGGACAACGGCTGAACGTTCACTACTAAAACACTGGAGGTTGAGGTTGATGAATGAACTGTTGAAGAAGGCATTGTCGCTAGGCGTAGGCATTACCGTCACGAGCAAGGAGAAGGTCGAGAAGTATGTAGACGAGCTGGTCCGCAAGGGTGAGGTCGCACCAACTGAGTCCAAGGCACTTGTTAACCGGCTGGTTCAGCGGGGCGAAGAAGAACAGACACAGATAAAGCAGATGATCCGTGAACAGCTTCAGCAGCTGCTGGTGGAGCTTAACATGGCGACAAAGGAAGATATTGCGCGTCTGGAGAAGCGGGTCGAGAAGCTGGAGCAGCCGCTGCCGCCGCTTGAACCATCATCTGCTTCCGCAAATACCGGGCAGGAGGCTTCTGTCGCACCTTCGGTAGACCCGCAGCCTTAATTGAACCAATACAGCGAAAGGAGCCTGCCCCATGATCAGGAAACGGATACGACATATTAACCGCTACCGGGATATCGCATCAGCGCTGATCCGTCATGGGTTTGGCTTCATCGTGCAGGAGATAGATGTCTTCCATATGCTGCCCCTGCCTGTCCGAATGTTTCAGGAGCCGGCCAGCGTTCCCAAAAAATCGGTTGCCCACCGCATTCGTCTCGTCATTCAGGAGCTGGGGCCGACCTTCGTTAAGCTTGGGCAGCTCGCCAGCACCCGTCCTGACGTATTTCCGGAGGAGATGGTGCGGGAGCTGGAGAAGCTTCAGGATCAAGTGGAGCCGTTCAATTATGAGGAAGTATGCAGGATCATCGAATCCGAGCTGGATATGCATATGGACGATATCTTCGCCCGCTTCAGCCAGACCCCGCTCGCCGCAGCTTCCATCGGCCAAGTTCATCTGGCGGAGCTGGCGGATGGCGAGCGGGTGGCGGTTAAGGTGCAGCGGCCGGATATCGAGGAGACGATACGGACGGATTTTGAAATTTTGCAAAACCTGGCGCTACTGGCCGAGAACCGTTTCGAATGGGCAAAGCGGTATCAAATCGTCAAGATGATTCAAGAATTCGGCAAGTCACTGCTCCAGGAGCTGGATTATACAATAGAAGCCAAGAACACAGAAACGATTGCGAAGCAGTTCGCTGACGATTCGAATATCTACATACCGGCTGTTCATTGGGCTTACAGCACGACCAGAGTGATGGTGATGGAGTATGTAGACGGAATTAAGGTCAGCCATGATGCCGAGCTGGTAGAGCTTGGCTATAACAAGAAGAAGATTGCCCAGCGCTTCACCCGCGCCATGCTTCACCAGATATTCATAGAAGGCTTCTTCCATGCAGACCCGCATCCTGGTAATATAATGATCCTCCCGGATGAGCGGATTGCCTTCATTGATTTCGGTATGATCGGGCGTTTGACACAGGAGATGAAGCAGCATCTGTCTTCACTCATCATCGCCTTGATGAGACAGAGTACAGATGGCATAATCAAGACGGTTCTGAGAATGGGAATCGTCAAACAAGATGTGAACACGGCGCAGCTGCGCAAGGATATTAATATACTGCGGGAAAAATATTACGGCGTTCCGCTCAGCGAGGTTAGCCTGGGCGAGGCAGTGAATGATCTCTTCGACACAGCCAACCGTCACCAGATCCAGATACCTGTTGATCTCATTCTGGTTGGCAAAGCGCTGCTTACTATGGAAGGGGTGGCCGAACGGCTGGACCCCGAAATCAGTATGGTAAAGCTGGCCGAGCCGTTCGGCCGGCGGCTGCTGAAGGACCGCTTCCACCCGCGCAAGATCGGTGAAACGCTGTGGAAGGATATGATGGACTATGGAGAGCTTCTGGTTCATTTTCCGAAGCAGCTGAGGGAGCTCATGAATGTGGTCAAGAATGGTCATATGCGGCTGGAAATCAGTGTGCCCGAGCTGGATGTGTTCCTCCGAAAGCTGGATCGGATCAGCAACCGGCTCTCGTTCAGCATTGTCATGCTTGCGTTCAGCATCATTATGATGGGTCTTATTATCGGCTCCTCCTTCACCCGCCAGCCTACTGTGCTTTCTAATGTTCCGGCACTTGAGATTGGGTTCACAATCGCGGTGCTGATGTTTGTCTGGCTGCTCTATTCCATCTTTAAATCCGGCAGGTTCTGACGGTTGGGAGCAAGCAGTACGGAGGGGCGTTTAAGGGTTCGCCCCAATAGGGTATACCTGTATTGTAGGCATAACCGATTGGAGGGATTAACAATGAACCCGCTTTACACAGCAGAAGTGACAGCGAAGGGCGGCCGTGAAGGACAGGTCGTTTCGTCAGATGGTGTAATTAATCTGGATGTGAAGATGCCAAAATCGCTTGGCGGAGCCGGGGGAGAAGGGACAAACCCTGAGCAGCTGTTTGCCGCCGGATATGCGGCATGCTTCGACAGCGCGCTTAACCTGGTCATCCGCAACAAGAAAGTACAGGGTGTGAAGGGAACAGAGGTTACAGCCAAGGTGTCCATCCTCAAGGATGAGACAGACAATGGCTTTAAACTGGAAGTATCCTTGAATGCCAAGGTGGATGGCGTCGATCAGCAAACCGCTCAGGATCTCATTGAGCAGGCGCATCAGGTCTGCCCATACTCCAAGGCAACAAGAGGGAACATCAAAGTAAACCTGCAGGCTGAAGGGTAATCCAGGTCTCTTGCGGGAACATAAATAGAGCAGCGTCTTTCTCTGTGGAGAGAGACGCTGCTTTTTTTCGTGCGTCAAGAGAGGGTATAAGGTCCAGTTCATTTTCCCGCCGCAGGTCGGATTCATAGGCTGGACCCCGGTCTGTGTTCCGGCGAAGAGGCTGCAGGTATGATGTGATTAACAGCAGGAGACGGACTACATCGTACGAACATATGAGAGGAGAGAGACAATTTGATCACTACGCTTAACACTGAGTTCAAGCCCGGAACCAACCGTTGGTTCCGCCGGGCCGCAGCCGGACTGCTGGCATTGTCGCTGCTTGCGGCGCCACTGGCCGCAATGGCGGAAGCGGCTTCCCCTGCTGCCGCTGGGGGGCCAACCGACCCGAAGGAGGTAGAGGCATTCGCGGATTCATTCTTCGAAACACCCGAGATCAAGGATAAGCTGACAGGCGCTGCATTTACTGTCGTAGCGGATGGCAAAGTAGTATTGAACAAAGGCTACGGATACGCCGATGTTGAGAGCCGCCTGCCGGTCGACCCTGACAAGACGATGTTCCGCATGGCGTCTGTATCGAAGCTGTTTACGGCAACCGCCTTGATGCAGCTGGTGGAGGAGGGGAAGGTCAGCCTTGATGACAAGGTGGAGCAATATTTGAACGGGATCACATTCCCGAACAAGACAGGCAAGCCGCTGTTAATCCGGCATCTGCTGACCCACACGACCGGATTTGAATTTACGGATTCGGTTGCCGCTCCTTCCGAACAGACAGAAAGCGGCTACTCGCTAGAACAATTTATCAAGGATGCCCGGCCCAATATCGTCATTCCTCCGGGTGAAGCTTACCGCTACGATAACTATGCTTTCAATCTGCAGGGACTGGTTGTCCAGAATGTGACCGGGAAGCCCTTCGAAGAGGTTGTGGAGGAGCGTATCTTCGATCCGCTTGGCATGGATGACAGCGACTTCGAGATCACCGGCCAGGTAACCAGCCAGCTTGCAACCGGTTATGATAAGAGCGGGAAGGCTTATCCAGTGTATCCGATGGTACCTGCGATCTCACCTGATGGCGGAATGTTTGCTACAAATTCAGATATCGCGAAGTATATGCTGGCCAACCTTAACGGAGGCAAGCTCGGGGATCAGCGGATTCTTAATGCGGACACAACTGCCCTAATGCATAAGGTGCATGTTGGCATCCATGAGGAGCTGCCGAACGCAGGACTCGGCTTCGAAATGTTCTTTCACCAATCCTTTAACGGCCAGGTGGTCATTGGAAAAGGCGGCGACCTTCAGGGCTACCATTCATGGCTCTGGCTGCTGCCGGAGAAGAACGTGGGCGGCTTCATTGTCACGAACACCGATGCGGTGGATGTGCGGGTTGCGCTGTTCGATGCCTTTATGGATCATTATTACCCGCATGCGGACCAGCCGCGGCAGCCTATAGATGCCAGCAAGTCAGAACTGCAGCGCTATGAGGGCATCTACCGGAATCTCCGGGTGCCTCTGTTATTCTATGAAGTAAAGCCTGAGCAGGGCTATCTGCTGGTTAAAGATATCTACGGAGAGAGCAAGCTGAGGCAGGTTGGACCGCTTCTGTTCCAGGATGAGCGTGGTAATCTCGCTGCTTTCAAAGAAGACGGCTCAGGCAAGGTGGCCTATTTTTACTACACTATCCCGGATTCCTGGGCAGCGAAGGCCCCCGAATTAGAGCCATATAAGGATGTGCCAGCCGGGCATGAGTACGCTGAATACATCTATAAAATGCGGAGCCTTGGCGCTTCATTGGACTTGGAACACGCGGAAAGCTACGGTCCAGCCGAGCCCGTAACACGTGCGGAGTTTGCGGCGCAGATACTGAAGATAGCAGGTATTAATCCTTCCAGAACACCGTCTGTCTTCAAGGACGTGAGGGGCCATCGCTATGAACCGGAAATTCAAACCCTGACAGAGCTTCAAGCCATACAAGGCACGAAGAACGGGAAGTTCAAGCCTGACCGGCCGATAACAAGAGAGGAAGCCGCCTACATGCTGCACCGTTTCGCTAAGAGCTTTGGCTTCCCTGATTTCACAGCCAAGCTGGCGGGTAAGACATCGGCCTGGGCGGAGGAGTCCGTACAATTCATCGTTGGAGCCGGCCTCTATGGACCAGAGGTTACGGTGGATGAGAAGGGTGCGGCACATTTCCGCTCGAAGGATCGTTTGCTCCGCCAAGAATCTGCTCTTATGCTGATAAAGTTAATTGATATCGTGAAAACCATTCTTTAATGAGATATAACGAGCTAACCGGGTCTGCGCAGGCAGGCCTGGTTTTGCTGATGATTCACCTTAGGAAGTGAGGCTGGGAGGGATTATAAGGGGAGTAAGGGAGCCGTCTGATCTTCTTATTGATGATCAATCTGCCGATAATAGAATTAGGCACCGATGGTATGTCAGCAAATGCTGACCATCAGCACCGATTAGACCGACAAACGGAGGGCTTCAACATGGCAATTACGAGCAGAGATATTGTAAAGACCCTGACAGATGCGGCAGGCTATACACTGGACACACGGGACTGGGAAACCTTCCGCAGAAGTGTAATGACCATATCCACATGTCTAAACCTTGAACCGGAGGTTGCCTGCGAGCTGCATCTGGCGTATATGTATACGCTGTGGGAGGGAGAATTTATGGAAACAATCCACGATATCTGTATCCGGATCCATGAATCTGCCAGAGAAGCCGAGCTGCCCTTCGAAATTCTGGAGGTCATTGCGCATGCTGCACAGCCGAAGCCTGTCTTCCGGGCACTGGTGCAAAAATATTCCGATTCTTATGCCGGGTAAACGAATGTAAACTGGATATCTGAAAATAGAGCATCCCGTATAAGACGTCTCTTGTCCTTGGCGTCTTGTACAGGATGCTCTTTGTTATAGCAGCAGGGATAAATCAGTTGCCGCCATAGCTGTCCGGGCTGCCGCCTTTACGTCCTTCAGAACCTACCATTCGGGTTCCTGTACCACTGGTAGCGTTAACGTTATAGCTTCCTTCATGCTTGCCGTCACTCGTCTTCTTAGGGTCCGTGACCTGCTTATCCTCGGGCTTGGACTGGTGATCCATATTTTCTGGCATCTGTCTCACCTCCATATCGATCGTCTAACATTTATTACCCGCCGGGCGGGTGAACGAAGCGCTGCTGCCCGGTCAGTGATTACTTATGGTCAAGCAACAAGTAGACCCTCGGCTTCCGGAGGGAAGCTTCGAGGGTCTTGAAGTTTACTATAGTAACAACAGGCATACATATTTAGATTCATTTAATCAGAATTAGCTGTGACCACGGTCCCGGCTGCGCATCATGCGCATGATGGCGCTCACGATAAGCACAAGGACGATTGCACCAATCAGAGCAGGGATTAAGTGGATGTCTCCTACCTCAGGACCCCAGCTTCCAAGCAGCAGGCCGCCGAGCCATGCACCGATAATACCTGCAATGATGTTACCAATAATACCGCCAGGAATATCGCGTCCTGTAATCAGTCCTGCGAGCCAACCAATGACACCACCGATAATTAGATACCATAGAAATTCCATGCTTTTCATCTCCCTTGCGTTTAGTATGGTTTGTCTGTCTGCCTCTAATTACCCCGTCATTCGGGAGTGAAACATGTGACTGTAAACCTATTGTTTGGTGGGAATATGAGTCTGGGGAATTTGGGATCGCTGCCTTGCAGATGTATAATAAGCCATACGGAGAACTGAGAAAATGGATAATGGATTTGGGGGAGAGGATCATGGAGTGTCTCGCGAAGCAGTCATATTACAAGGTGAAGCGTGTCGTTACAGGACTTGAGCAGCAGAATATAGTGGCTGACCGGGTCATGTATCTGTATGCGGATAAAATCGTCACCCAGCATAGGCAGTTTCCGATCCGGGAGGTGTTCGATATGTCATACCGCAGGCTCGGCGGAGGAGAAGGGGGCTTTCTATATCTGCATACAAGCAAGGGGGTATATTCGTATACAGTACACGAAGACCCGCAGCCTTTCATCCGGATCTTCAAGGATCATTCGGCGAAAGTATGGAAGGGGGACAAGTAACGGACAGCTTTGTCGTTATCCTAATTTTCCGAAGCCGGCATACGTATAAGAGATCAAGCTTCCGCTTCCTGTACAGACATAAGGGATAGCCAATCTGCTGCAGAGGAGTTGACGTTATGCGTAAACCGATGAATGCTGTGCCAGGTCCAAGGCCGATACCGATTCTGGGCAATTTCCTGGACCTAGGCGCAAATCCGCTTAAATTTTTCTCTAGCTGTACGGACAAATACGGCCCTGTCGTCAAGCTGACTCTTGAGAAAGACAGAGATATGTATATTCTCAGCCGTCCGGAGGACATCCGGTATGTGCTCGTGAATACGCAGAAGCAGTTCAAGAAGGGCTATCAGCGGGACCGTATATTGAATCTGGTCCTGGGCAATGGTCTGATCACGAGTGAGGGGGATTTCTGGCTGCGCCAGAGAAGACTGTCTCAGCCGGCTTTCCATCAGAGCAGAATTAACAGCTATGCAGCAGTGATGATTCAGAGCGCTTCGCGGATGCTGGAGAGCTGGCAGGATGGCGAAATCCGCGATATTCATCAGGATATGATGCACTGTACAATGGAAATCGTTGCCCGTACGCTGTTCAATGTGGATTTGTCTTCATCCGAGGATGCCAAGACAGTGGGAAGGGCGCTTGATCAGGTGCTGCATCAATATGTGAAGCAGTCGACCAGCGTCAGCAGGCGTCTGCTGGAGATGCTGCCGGTGCAGCTCCCGCTGCGCGGCCATGCGGAGCTGAGGCAGAGTGTCGAGGAACTCGACCGGATGATCTTCACTATCATCGAGCAGCGAAGACAGCAGGAAGACCAGGATCATGGCGATCTGCTGTCCATGCTGCTGCAGGCACGTGATGATGATGGTACAGGCATGACAGATGAACAGCTGCGCGATGAAGTGATGTCCCTCTTCCTTGCCGGTCATGAGACAACGGCGAATGTGCTCGGATGGAGCTTCTATGCGCTCGGCCAACACCCTGCTGCTTACCGCAAGCTGACAGATGAGCTGGACAAGGTGCTTCAGGGCCGTCTGCCCGGCATGGAGGATATACCGCGGCTGGCGTATACACAGTCTATTGTGAAAGAGTCCATGCGCCTTTATCCGCCGGTGTGGATGATATCCCGCGAAGCGCTAACGGATGTGGAGTTTGACGGCTGCACGCTTCCCGCAGGGTGCGAGATCGCGTTAAGCCAGTGGATTATGCACCGCCACCCGGATTACTTCCCTGAGCCGAAATCATTCATACCCGAGAGATGGACCAGCGAGTTTGAGGAAAATCTCCCGCCTTACGCCTATTTTCCATTTGGCGCAGGTCCACGCGTATGTATTGGCAGTAATTTTGCCATGATGGAAGCGGTGCTTCTGCTCGCGGCAGTCGCGCAATCGTATACATTGGAACTGCTCCCCGAGCATGCTGTCGTTTTGGAGCCGTCTATTACCTTGAGACCGCGGAATGGAATCAAGGTCAAGCTGACGACCAGATGACATGAGAGCAGCAAAGGCTGCTGAAGATCACTATATAGAGCAGATGGCCGGCGAAAGCCGGTACAGCTTCAAGCGGAATCCCTCCAGCTGCAAAAAGAAGCAAAATCAGGCATGTCTCTGGATGTGCTGCTTCCGGATGCCTATGCACTTGTTTGCGAGGCAGCCAAGAGAACGTTGGGATTACAGCCCTACAAAGTCAAGATCATGGCTGCCATCGCTATTGTCAAGCCAAGTACGATAGTTCCTATGAAAAGGATTCGTCAGCGGTACTCCACCCCAAAGCAGGAGCAGAAGCCATCCTGTTCTAGCAGGGAAATCTGACAACTAGCCGGGGGTTGCACCTGTTCCACCAAGCAGCTCCAGCAATGTGCGGATCGGGGAGGTCAACCAGCGGTCACGCTGGCAGCAGGCAAAGATGAAACGTTTGGTGCTCAGCTCCGGAATCGGGCGGTACTTCAGAAGCCCACGGTCCGCTTCTTCTTCAATGGCCATCTGCGAGATGAAAGAGACACCCATTCCTGCACGGACAGCCCGTTTGATCGTTTCCAGCGAGTCGGCTTCCATATTAACCCTAAGTTTCATACCGTGGTGCTCCGCCCACTCTTCAGTTATCCGCCGCGTCGTTGATTGACTGTCATGCAGGATGAACGGTTCCCCGGCAATGTCGCGCGGGGTAATGGTCCCCCTGCCCGAGAACGAATGCGTGTTGGGAAACGCCAGGACAAGATCGTCCGAGCGGACCGGATTTATGTGAAGCGACGGATTTTCAAATGCCGGATAAGAAATCAGTCCGACGTCGATGCTGTGTTCTTCGAGCATGGCCAGCACGGTTGGTGCGGGGTTTAACTTTAAACGGACGGTAATGCCCGGGTACATTTGAGCCAAGCGGTCAATCGCTTCAGGCAGCAAATAGGTTCCGGGCACATAGCTGGCGCCGATGGTAAGGGTGCCGCGATCAAACGTTTGATATTCCCCGAGCACTCTCTTGGCCTCCTGAGACAGCGCCAGTATTTTTGAGGCATAGTGAAGCAGTGCGTTTCCCGCTTCTGTCAGCAGCACTTTGCCGGCACGGTGCTCAAACAAGGGAACCCCCATCTCTTCCTCCAGACTTTTCATATGAAACGTAACAGAGGGCTGCTTTATGCCCAGATGCTCAGCGACCAAGGTTACCTTCTTGTAACGCGCTATACCCACAACGACCTCCAGTTTCTTAGTATTCATTTCCAACTTCCCCCTCTATTATCTATCCATTCCATCCGACTATGTATTGTTCTAATTATAGATAAAATCTATGAAAATATATATCTATTAATAAAATATTTAACTCTGCTTTTACACCCGTTTAATCGTTCGCTGCTCGTCCGGTGATACGATGACAGAAGTACAAGGAGAAAAGGAGCAGACATGGAAATCACAATCCGAGGCATATCCAAATCGTTCGGAGACACGCAGGCGCTTCATCCGCTGGACCTTTCCGTTCGCTCCGGTGAGTTTCTCACATTACTCGGCCCATCGGGCTGCGGCAAGACGACGCTGCTTCGTCTGATTGCGGGGCTTGAAGAACCGGATAAGGGTGAGATTTATTTCGGCGATAAAACGGTATTCTCTTCGGGTGCACGTAAACGCATGCCAGTGCAAAAGCGGAATCTGGGCATGGTTTTTCAAGATTTTGCCCTTTGGCCGCATATGACGGTCTTCGAGAATGTCGCTTTTGGCCTGAGGGCGCGGCGGCAGACTGAGCATCTGAAGGAAAGGGTCGATGAAGCGATCCGCTTTGTTCGCTTGACCGGTATGGAAGGCAGGTATCCGCATGAGCTGTCCGGCGGTCAGCAGCAGCGAGTCGCCTTTGCAAGGGCAATAGCGGGACGGCCTGAGATCATCCTGTTCGACGAGCCATTAAGCGCACTGGACGCCCTGCTGCGTGAGGAGATGCGGGAGGAGCTGGTCCGTCTTGTCCGGGAGCTAGGCGTGACCGCGGTCTACGTCACTCATGATCAGACAGAGGCGATGTCGATGTCCGACCGTATTGCCGTTATGCGCCAAGGGAAAGTTCTGCAGCTGGGGACATCCGAGGACATCTACCACCGCCCTCTGAATGAGGATGTGGCCCGCTTTGTCGGCAAATCGAACTGGCTGGCGGGGGAAGGTAAAATGTTCCGTCCAGAGCATCTTGCCTGGACCAGCACGCCGGGGTGCCGAAGCTGGCAGGCCGTTGTCCGGCAGATTAGCTACACCGGCGAGCGTTATGAGCTCGAGCTTGAGCTGGAGGATGGTACCAGGTGGACAGGGTACCGCATGGTCCGGGCATCCATCGGCGAGCAGACAACCGTATTCGTCCCCGAGCAGCATATCTATGATTTTCAATCCAAGGAGGATAACAAACATGAAAAAACAAGCTCTTATGCGGGGTAAATGGGCCTCGCTGCTCATGATTGCCATGCTGACACTCAGCGCCTGCGGCGGACAAGCTTCTACGCAGTCATCTAATCAAGGGGCACCGGAGCCCGCTTCTGCCCAATCAGCGGAAGCACCACCGAGCGAAACGAAAAAGCCGAGCGGCAAAGTCGTTGTTTACACTGCTGGCCCTGCAGGTCTTGCGGACAAGATTCTGGAAGGCTTTCAGGCAAAGACCGGCTTGACGGTTGAACAGTTCCAAGGAACAACAGGCAAGGTTCTCGCACGCTTAGAGGCGGAGAAAAGCAATCCTGTCGCTGATATTGTCGTTCTGGCCTCATGGCCGTCAGGCATGTCCATGAAGCAGGAGGGCTGGACGCAGGCATATACTGAAGCTGTTCATGCCGATCGTCTCTATGACGGCTGGGTCGACGAAGACCGTCACCTGTTCGGCTACAGCGCTTCTGCGCTGGGCATTACCTATAATACCAAGCTAGTGGATAATCCCCCTTCCGATTGGAGCGATCTGACGGACGCACAATGGACCGGTGCCGTGAATATTCCAGACCCGTCCTTATCCGGCTCTGCGCTTGATTTTGTATCCGGCTATCTGAATCAGTACGGCGAATCCGGCTGGAGCTTGTTCGACGCACTCAAACAGAACGGCGTCACGATGGCCGGTGCCAACCAGGAAGCACTTGACCCCGTCGTAACGGGTGCTAAGAGCGTCGTTATGGCAGGCGTTGACTATATGGCATACAGCGCCAAGGCCAAAGGAGAGCCTGTAGATATCGTTTATCCTGCTTCGGGTACGGTTATCAATCCACGCCCGGCCATGATTCTGAAGGATGCGCCGAACCTGGATAACGCCAAGCTGTTCATTGATTACCTGCTGTCGGATGAAGCACAGGCGCTGGTTGCCAATGCTTATCTGCTTCCCGGCCGTACAGACGTACCGGCGAAGGAAGACCGTACACAGGTGGAAGAGATCAAGCTGCTTCAATATGACTGGAATTGGATGTCGGAGAACGGAGATGACATCACAACACAATTCATGAATGTCTTCAAATAAGGAAGTCGGTGATACACATGCAGGTCCGATCGGGACGTACGCGCTTCTCATGGGGAACTAGCCTTGCCATCGGACTGTTGGTTCCGGCAATTGTCATTCCTCTCTGCCTGGTCATTCTGAACAGTCTTATGGTTGACGGGCAATTCGATCCGCTTACAGCGCTGGGTGTGGTGCTCGCACCCGGCGTAGCAAGCGTGTTAAGCAATACCTTGTTATTAGGCCTGCTGGTGGTGGCTGGGGCAACAGCCATCGCCTTTCCTATGGCTTATCTCGCGGCAAAAACCGAGCTTGGGGAAAAACGCTGGCTGGATGTTGTCATAATCATCCCCTTCATGACACCGCCCTATATCGGATCAATGGGCTGGATCCTGTTTATGCAGCCAAGGGGTTTCCTGGAGGAGCTGGCCCCTTGGACAGCTGCCCTTACGCCGCAATTTTTCAGTCTGGGCGGATTGGTCACCATTATGAGCTTCCACCTGTATCCCTTCCTCTATCTGATGCTGCGCAACTCAATTCAGCGGATCGGTCAAGGCTATGAAGAAGCGGGGGCCCTTCACGGCGCGGGATTTGGCTACCGGCTGCGCCGCATCGTCATCCCGCTGCTATTCGGCAGCTATCTGATGGGTGCCCTGCTGGTATTCGTCAAGACGATTGCGGAATTCGGTACGCCGGCTACCTTTGGCCGGAAGATTGGCTTTTATGTGCTGACAACGGAAATTCACCGGCTGACGTCCAGCTGGCCAATTGATTTTGGCAAAGCAACGGCGCTTGCCTCGATCTTGCTGACGGCAAGCTTGACTGTGTGGTATCTCCAGAGTGTAATGTCCCGGAAATTCCGTTATCAGACACTCGGCGGTAAGGGCCTGCGCACACGCCCGTCACGCCTGCGATTGCTGGGCAAAAGCTTGTCTTGGGGATATGTAGGCATTGTACTGCTGTTATCCATCGGAGTGCCCTATTTCTCGATCATCGTCGCCTCGCTGCAGAAGCTGCGGGGAAACGGCCTGGCATGGGGCAATTTTACACTGGATCATTATGCCCGCCTGTTATCCTGGGGCAGCCCGGGTTTCAAGGCACTCACGAACAGTATTGGACTCGCACTGCTTGCCGCTACATTTGCAGCTGTCATCGGCACGTTTTTGGCGCTTCAAATTCGAGGATCAGCAACAAAAGGGCAGAAGACAACCGATCTGTTCAGTCTCCTGCCGAACACTGTTCCAGGCATCGTCATTGCAGTGGGTCTCGTCCTGTTCTGGAACGCGAAGTGGATGCCCATCCCGCTGTACAATACGTACGGAATGGCAGTTCTTACATACGTGGTGTTTTTTCTCCCATACACCGTGCAATATGTGAAGGCCAGCTTCAGTCAACTGGACGATAAGCTCTTTCAGGCCGGCAGGGTTTACGGGGGAACGGATTGGTACATCTTCCGGCGCATCGCACTGCCGCTGCTGCTGCCCGGCATTGTGGCCGGCTGGATGATGACCTTTACAATCTCGGCGAGGGAGCTTGTCGCTTCATTAATGCTGCTTCCGCCGTCCATGCATGTATCGGCAACTTATATTTTCTCCCAGTTCGAGCAAGGTGAGGTGTCGATGGGCATGGCAATGGCTGTGCTGACTGTCAGCTTGACGACTATCATCTTGGTCATCATGAATCAACTAGAATCGTACAGGAAGTGATGAGTTTGGCAATATTGGAGGTCTGGGGAGGTGCCGGAGAGCACGGGCGGGCGTGTTATCGTATCGCAAACGGGCCGGTCTCGGTTATGCTTGACTGCGGCGGGAAGCGCAGCGGCAGAGGCGAATATCCGCTCTGGAAGCCGGAGCTCGTACCACAGCTGACAACCGTATTCTTATCGCATGCCCATGAGGATCATACTGTCGGACTGCCCGCTCTATACCGGATGGGCTACCGCGGGGAAATCTGGACAACTCGGGCGACCGCCACGCGCATCGCCTCTAACTTTCGCATGTGGAAAGGTTACCTGGCTGAACAGGGTTCAGCGGCACCCTACAGCGCAGAGGAAGAAGAGCTGCTGCGCTTTCGTTACTTGGAGGATAGCGCTGAAGAGGGAGAATGGTTTGAGGCTGCGCCCGGCGTTCGGGCATGCTGGGGGCCAAGCGGCCATTTAGCCGGCTCGGTATGGATTTTGCTGGATATAGAGGGATGCAGGGTGTTTTATTCGGGTGATTACACCCATGAATCCAGCCTGCTTCGGGCCGAGCTACCAAAGCCGGAGTACTGCCGCAACCTCTCAGCGGCCATTGTCGATGCCGCCTATGGTGCCCGAACGGAGAGCCAGGCAGAGATGATGGCACAGCTGATCGGCACGATCCGGCAAGTCAGTGAACGAGGGGGGCATGTCTTCCTGCCGGTACCGCTGCACGGCCGTGGACTCGAGCTTCTTGCCCTGCTTCGGGAGGCGCTTCCTGATACGCGCATTGTCGCCGAAGCTTCCCTGCTTCAAGGGGCGGCTAAGATCAAGGAGGACGAAGCATGGCTGCATCCCTCAGCGATCGAACGAATGAATCTGGCGCTTCGCGGCTTGCAGACTTCACCTTTTAATGAAGCACCCTCGGGCCTGGCGATGTCCGGCGCGCCCGCTGTGATTATCGGGCCTGATGCCCAGCTGCAGACAGAGGGGGCGCAAGCCTGTTACCGGCAGCTCAATCGTGGGGAGAACGCAGTGTCTAATGCCATTATTTTTACCGGACATGTTCACAGCGGCAGCTGTGCAAGCAAAATCATTGCTCGCCACGAAGCAGATCCGGAGCACGGACACTGCAGCGTTTACCGTATCCCTTACAAGGTTCATCAGGGATTGCCGGATGTCTGGCGCATGCTGGAGCATTTAAATCCGCGCGTTCTGCTTCCGGTGCATACGGATAAGGAGAAGACCGACCGGCTGGTCTCTGAGTTAGCCTCACGAGGCTACAGTGGAGCACACTCGCTTACTCCGGGGCAGACGCTTATATTAACTGCCGAAGCTGAATATGAAAGGGAATATCGTTAAAAAACGCCTGAAGCGGGTTCGCTTCAGGCGTTTATTTTGTGAGCCTCCACCTGTCTGGGTATCCACCAGTTGTCACCGGAAGAACGGAATCAACATAGACCTGCGCGCTCTTTCCAATACGACCAGGCACGCAGATATCCATCAGCCTCCAGCCCGTATTTCAGGCTTGTAGCAATTCTCATATACAGCATCAAGAGCACATCCGCAGCCAGCGCCCGGACTGGCCATCCATATAATCGTATACGAAATACCGGTACTCCGGGTCAATATGGCGAACCACAGGCATCCACCCCTGAGCTCCGGCTTCCTGCAAGAATGAAGCTGCATGCCGGTTTGCATCGGTGTTGTCATATTTGAGGACATATAGAGGCTTGCCATCCGCGACAACCGGGTAGACGCGCGCGTCGGTTCTTCCCGCCGTGCGCGGCGCCAAAACACCCGCCTCCGGAACAGTTCCCCTCTCCTTGAGCACAGCCAGTACACTTTCCGGCTCCGGCGGTTCCGCTTGCTGGGCCTCTCCATACTCATGCGCCAGGATACTCATGATTAGTAGAGACTCGTATCCTTCCTTCGTACGGCAGACATCCCGCATTGTTCCCTCGACCTTGAATCCGCAGGAGGCATAGAGCCGCCGGGCCCGCGCATTCCGTTCCCTTACATCCAGCCACAGCCTGCGGGCAGAACGCTCGCGGAAAGCGAAAGCCTGCACAGCTTCCAGCACGGACCTCCCGTAACCTTTTCCTTTATCTGTAATCACCAGCCTAAGCAGTTCCACCGTGCTGTGCAGCCCCGCCGCTCCAAGCACAATGAGGTATCCGACTCGGACCCCGGCGGCATCTTCCACAATACAGTGCAGCATGTCCTCGTCATCCAATGCTTCTCTGTGCCGATCCAAGCTCCATGAGGTGACGTACGGCCTGTTAGCCTCATCCGTCTCTGCTGCGACGATGAACTGCAAATCCGCTTCATCCCTGGTTCGTCGTATGAGCATCCGTTCATTCTGGCGTCAATAATACCACTCTTGCTGTTGACCACTCCCAGACCGGGCAGGTCAACAATTACGTTAGTCAGGGGAAATACCCCTACCCGGGGGATTTATCTAGAGTTTACACAGAATTCTTGACAGACCCCCGAATGCTCTTCTGCCACGAAGCTTAAGTTGGGAGGAATATACAGCCGCACTGAAATACAACATAAAGGAACGTTTTCTCCCTTCATCTTGTTATGTCCGCAGCTTAGATGATCCTTGCTTATATTTCCCGCTTCATGCGGAGGAACAGCCGGGTCAACCAGTAGGCCAGCACGAACAAGACCAAATATATCAGGAAGATGAACGGATAGTTAACCCATTTATACATCTCGAACAGGTTCAGCGACACAAGCAGCGGCTTGAAAGCAAAGCCAAAGGCAATAGCAGTTAGAAAAGCGTACAGGTAAAAATTCTTGCTATGCTTCACTGTCCACTGATAGACCAGCATGATGGCTACCGGGATGATGGCAGCATCCAGGGATAAGCTTGGCAAAAACGGGAGTACCTGATACGGATATCCCCAGAGGCCATAGCGAATGCCGGAAGCATCAAAATAAGCAAACAGAACATGTACCGCAAATCCGAAGAAGCCAATATGGAAAATTCTGCGCCTGTCGATTGTAAAGTAGATAACAATGATCGGTCCCACCATGATGGCGAGACAAGCCCAGAACTGCCAGGTGTTAAAACCGGAATACAGCTTCCAGTAGTGGATGGAATCCTGTGATAATTTCTCGTGCAGGGCTACCAGCTTCTCAAATAATTCCTGGCGTGTCGTTTCCACATACATTCACTCCTGCCTTAAGGTTCTATGCTCCTCCTAACTTCCCCTTATTTAGCTGATTTATGCGGATTTCCATCAAGCCAAGATATCGTTTGTCTGCTGCCTTGGCCGGGTAATATATGGTATCAGCTGGTTTCTTCATACATAGATGCTCGAACTAATGAATCATAAGTAGATAAGGAGGAACTGCACAGATGCCGGCAAATCAATCGATCCCGCATGAGAAAACACTGGACAGCTCTCTAGCCCTGCTCAACGAGGGCTATCTGTTCATAACGAACCGCTGCCGTGAATTGGATTCGGATCTGTTTCAAACCCGTCTGCTTGGCGAGAAGGTTGTCTGCATGAAGGGACCGGAGTCAGCGAAGCTGTTCTATGATCCGGAGCGGTTTCAGCGTAAGGGCGCAGCTCCCAAGCGCATTCAGAAGACTCTCTTTGGCCAGAATGCAATCCAGACCATGGATGGCAAGGCTCATCAGCACCGCAAGCTGCTCTTCATGTCCCTGATGAATCCGGCTCGCGTGGAGCTTCTAAAGATACTCATCAGACAAGAATGGCAGCACAAGTTCGGTGCCTGGAAGCAGGGAAGGGTGGTGCTTTTCGAGGAAGCTCAAGATGTGCTCTGCCGGGCGGCCTGCGCCTGGTCAGGGGTTCCGCTGAAGGAAGAGGAAGTGCGTGAGCGTGCGAAGGATTTTGGCGATATGGTGGATGCCTTCGGTGCAGTCGGAATGCGGCACTGGAACGGCAGGCGCGCGAGGAGAAGAGCGGAGGCCTGGATTCGTGAGATCATCGGACAGGTACGGGAGGGGAAGCTGACGGCCGAGGAAGGAACGGCTCTACATGCGATTGCCTCGCACCGCGACCTGGAAGGGAATATGCTGGACACGGAGATGGCGTCAATCGAACTGATCAATGTGCTTAGGCCGATTGTAGCCAACGCCACATTCATCGCGTTCGGCGCGCTTGCGATGCATGATTATCCGGAGACACTGCTTAACCTGCGGACCGGAGACGAGGCATACAAGGAACAGTTCGTGCAGGAGGTGCGCCGCTTCTATCCGTTCGGTCCATTCCTGGGCGCCCGGGTGAATAGTGATTTTACTTGGGCCGGACATGAGTTTGAAGAAGGGGATCTCGTGCTTCTGGATCTGTATGGTACGAACCATGACGAACGTGTGTGGGAGAACCCGAATGAATTCAAGCCCGAACGCTTCAAGGAGTGGGCCGGCAGTCCATTTGACTTCATCCCGCAGGGCGGCGGTGATGCGTATACGGGCCACCGGTGCCCGGGTGAAGGGGTTACTATTGAAGCCCTTAAGGTGACATTCGATCTGCTCGCGAATGAAGTGGAATACAACGTGCCGGATGATCAGGACCTGAGCGTCAGTCTGGTCCGCATGCCTTCGCTTCCTGAGAGCGGTTTTATCATTGAGCAGGTCAAGCCGCGCAGCTGATTCGATCAGCAGATTTAATCCTGTCAGCCTGGTCCTTACAACAGACCGGGCTTTTTTATGCGAATCATCTTCGAAAAAGCACCCTCCCTGCCGATAGTATAGATAGGGCTGACTTCGCACCAATGTGGGAGCCGCACACTATTTAGGGATAAAATACAAGGGAGGACATCAGATGAGTGACAGCTATAAGGTGATTCAGCAGGTAGAAATAAAGGATATAAACAATGAACCTATCTTGACCGTGCTTTTTACCTATGGTACGACCACCTTTCCTTTCCAGATCGGCGGTCTTGTAGTAGTTCCCAAGATCGGACTGCGTGAATTTGAAGTCGTATACGATACGCGGACCGATGAGGTAGAACGGATCGAGATCATCAGCGTTGAGTATGATCTGCGTACCAGGCCGCAGGGCGGCACGATTATTCTAAAGCCGACAACCCTTATCGTCGGTCTGCATGATGTCGGACAGCCAACCTGATTGTAACAGAGCAGTACCAGCACCCAAGCCGCATTATGCGGCTTTTTTCCTTTGAACACACGATATTCAGCCAAGGCCTGATAATTGTCGACAGCGCCTTAACCCCAAACAAGCCTGTTGGTTCATCAGCTGTCCCGGTTATCGTTCGGAATGGGTACTCTTACCCCATACTAATATTGAATAGGTTCGGTTAAACTGAAGCTATCCTGCTTGCAGGATGAAAGTTACCAACCGGACGGAAAGGAGGTTGAGCCAGCTTTATAATTGATAACGCTTACAATGTGTCGGTCATCCGTCGTACACAACTATAATTTTGAAAGGGAGTGTATGTAATGAAGAAATCTTTGAAAGCGATTGCAGCCGGTGTGCTGCTCGTATCTCTGCTGCCGTCTGCCGCATGGGCCAAGCTGACGGAGTCTGGAGAAGGCTCGCAGCAGAGTGTCTCCGCCTATAAAGTGGACAGTTTATACGATCCGGATAAGGGCTTAACCGGCTTTGCCACAATGAACGGAGGGACGACTGGCGGAGCAGGCGGTGACGAAATCACGGTCTCGACCGGAGCCGAGCTGGAGGCTGCGCTGAAAGCGAAGAAGAGCTCTGCTGTTCCCTTGACGATTTATGTTACAGGCGTAATCACACCGTCTAATTCGATTGATAATAAGATTAATGTCAAGGATGTGTCGGATGTCTCGATCATCGGAGCGGGAAGCGGAGCAGAGTTCAACGGAATTGGCATTAAAGTATGGCGCGCCAGCAATATTATTATCCGGAATCTCAAGATTCATCATGTCAATATCGGCGATAAGGACGCGATCTCTATCGAAGGACCGGCGTCGAATATCTGGGTGGATCATAACGAGCTGTATAACACGCTGGATTCGGATAAGGACTACTATGACGGCCTATTCGATGTGAAAGGGTCAGGTGCGGAGTATATCACGTTCTCTTATAACTATCTGCATGACAGCTGGAAAACGATGCTGGTCGGCTCCTCAGACGGAGACAGCTATGACCGCAAAATTACGATGCACCACAACCGGCTGGAGAATGTGAATTCCCGTCTGCCGAGCTACCGTCACGGACAGGGTCATATCTATAATAACTATTACGCTAATGTGCTGGGCTCAGGCATTAACTCGAGGATGGGCGCGAAGCTCAGGATTGAGCATAATGTGTTTGAGAAGGCCAACAATCCGATCACGTCGCAGGACAGCAGTCAAACTGGTTACTGGGATGTCCGTAACAACCTGTTCGTGGACAGTACAGGCAGCATGCCGACTACATCTACGGTCAGCTACACGCCGCCGTACGCGTACAGCCTTGATGCGGTGGATAATGTGAAGAGTAAGGTGCTCGCACGGGCAGGTGCAGGAAAACTGCAGGCAAGTTAAGAAGGCGGCAGGACAACAAGCTGCAAGTGCTTCATGACTTTACGATTCTGAGCTCCGCACAGCAACATGCACAGAAGCCTTCGGCCAGTAAACTGGAGAAGCCTTATCCCGCTATGGGATGGGCTTCTCTTTTGTTTTATTGATTAAATTATCAGGCTATAGTGGAATGTCACGGTGTTCTGCGTATGCTGTAGTAGGACTGTCATGAAGCGGAGGGATTGAAGTTGCGAAAAATGAAACTGGCAGCAATTATGCTGCTGGCTGTTCTGCTGACCGGGCTTGCGGGATGCTCGGCGGGGAGCGGACCAGCAGCAGAGGGAAAGGAAGGGGATACGAAAGGCTACCCCAAGCATCCCATCACCTACAGTATTCCGTTCGATCCAGGGGGGCAGTCCGATCTGGAGGCCAGGCGGCAGCAGCCCCATCTGGAACGTATTCTGGGCACATCAATTGTTATAACTTATAAGATTGGCGGAGGCGGGGCAGTAGGGTGGACCGAGCTTGCGGGCAAAAAGCCGGACGGTTATTTTATGGCAGGGATTAACGTGCCTCATATTATCCTGCAGCCGCTGCTGCAGAGGGATGCAGGATACAAGACGGAGCAGCTGGAGCCTGTGGCGATTTTTCAATCAACGCCTGTCGGGCTTGCGGTGCGCAAGGACAGCAGCATTCAGTCGCTGGAGGATCTGATCCGGATGGCGAAGGATAAGCCTGGAGCCCTTACAGCGGCAGGCGTAGGTACGTATACGGGTCATCATATGACTCACCTCCTGTTCGAAGAGAAGCTGGAAGCTGCGATTCAGTATATACCCTTCACTGGGGCTGCGGCTGCAATGCAGAGCTTCCTTGGCGGCAACACGGATCTGCTGTGGGGGAATTCCAATGATCTTGTTTCGTATAAGGATGAATTCCGGCTCATTGCGATCGGATCAGCCGAACGATTCACTGCTCTGCCGGACACCCCGACCTTCATAGAGCAGGGGGTTGATCTGATCGCAGGCATCGACAGAGGGGTTGCCGTGCCGCAGGGTACTCCTGAGAAAGTTGTTCAAGAGCTGGAGAAGGCGTTCCTTAAGATCGCAGCCGATCCGGAGGTTATCCGCCAGATGACAGCAGAAGGCTTCGAGCCCAAAGCGATGGGTGCCGCAGAGTCGAAAGCTTATATTAAGCAGCTGAAAGCGGAATATGAGCCCCTTGTAGCAGAGCTACGACCTTAACCTATTCAGGCAGCGGAGGGATTGATTTGACCGATTATATACCTGTTGTGATTGAGGTGTTGTCCAACCCGCTTAACTTGCTTCTTCTGGTTGCCAGCCTCATTGCCGGCATTATTGTTGGCGCGCTACCCGGGCTTACGGTAACGATGGCGCTGGCACTGCTGCTGCCCTTCACCTTCTCGCTTCCGGCGGATACCTCGCTGATCGCGATGGGTGGCTTATATATCGGCGGTATGTTCGGGGGCTGCATATCCGCTATTCTGATCAATACGCCAGGCACGCCTTCAGCTATCGCTACAACCTTCGACGGCTATCCGATGGCAAGGTCTGGCAAACCGCATCATGCGATAGTCACAGCAGTCCTTGCGTCTGGAATAGGCGGGATTATCGGGGCGCTGGCGCTGCTCTTCCTGACCCCGCTGCTCTCGAGCCTGTCGCTCGCTTTCGGTCCGCCGGAGTACTTCTGGGTCGCGATGCTTGGCCTCAGCATGATCGCCACCTTATCAAGCGGCTCCATGCTGAAAGGGCTGATTGGCGGCTGCCTGGGTCTCTTGCTCGGCACAATCGGGATTGCCCCGATCGGCGGAGAGAGCAGGTTCACCTTCGGGCTTGCTCCGCTGGTTGCAGGACTGGAGCTGACCGTTGTACTGATCGCCTTCTTCTGTATACCCGAGGTGCTGCGGATAGTGGAGAACCGGATTACAGGAGAACGCATCGCATACCGGAAGGAAAAGGGTGTCGTCGCGCAGATGTGGAACCGGCTGATCCGCCGGCCGTTCCTCTTGCTGCGCTCGTCTGTCATTGGGGTCATCGTCGGCATTATACCGGGAGCTGGAGGGAATGTGGCCTCTATTATTTCGTATGATGCGGCGGTGAAATTTTCGAAGGATAAGAAGGCATTCGGAAAAGGCAGCTATGAAGGCGTTGCCGCTTCAGAGTCCGCGAACAATGCAGAGGTTGGCGGATCACTGGTGCCGCTGCTGTCGCTGGGCATACCCGGCGCTCCTCCTGCGGCGATCATGATGGGCGCCCTGATGATCCACGGCATTACGCCCGGCCCCGGGTTGTTTACTTCCCAGGCCGGCCTGGTCTATACATTCTTATGGGCTTTTCTGCTGGCGAATGTTCTGTTAATCGTGCTGGGACTGTACTTGTCAGGGCCTATCGGGCGAATTATTAATATCCGGATGGATGTGCTGATTCCCGTTATTATCTTCCTGAGTACGATTGGCGCTTTTGCGATCCGCAATAATTTCACTGATGTTGTGATGATGGTGATTATCGGTCTGGCCGCTTATCTGCTCTCGAGATTAGGCTTTCATCCCGCGCCGATCGTGCTGGGTCTTATTCTTGGTCCGATCGCGGAGGTTGGTCTTACCCAGTCCATTCTCATCGGTCAGGCGAAGGATCATGTCTTTGCTTTCTTCTTCACGCGACCGGTGTCGGTAGTGCTCATGGTGCTGTGCGCGCTGTCCATTGCTGTTCCGCTGGCCGATAAATGGCTGCGAAGCAGGCGCGGAAGCGGTCAGAGACAGGGAAAGGAGGAAGCGGAATGAGACTGCTGAACAAGGATGTCTTATCAGCAATCGTCCTGTTGGCTGTCAGCGCGGTCGTCTATCTGGAAACAGCGGGGCTGAACGAGATGAGTGCTGTCTTCCCCCGCTCCATCGGACTTCTGCTTGGTGTATTAAGTGTGATCTATCTGGTGTTTAGTCTGCTTAAGCCTTCGGCAAGCGGGTTGTGGGAAGGGACGAATAAAGGCCGGTTGGCCGCTGCTGCTGCCGGAATAGCCGCCTACGCGGGGTTGATATGGCTGTCAGGATTCCTGATCGCCAGCATACTGATGATGTTCAGCTTCATCAGCCTGCTCGGGGGTCGGGAGAGCCGCCGGCCGCTGCGTCTGCTGCAGGCTGGAGCCATTGCGATCCTCGTAAGCGGATTCTTCTTCGTTCTGTTCAAGTACGTGTTCATCGTGCCGCTTCCAGTCGGAATCTTGTTCGGCGCCTAGGCCTGGGCGGCCGGCATTTATGGCTTAACGGCTAGGCTGCTTAGTCAGGTTTAATATAACGCTTGTCGGTCAGGAACAGCCGCCAGAACCAGACGAACACCGGGAGCAATACTAGGGTGCTGACCGTATACCCGATGAGCAGTGACCGGAACATCAGGGGATTCGTAAACCCTTCTTCAACTGTGAGATACGGATAGATCAGGTAGGGCAGATGGGCGCTGCCGTAACCGATGCTTGCAAGCGTATATTGGGCAGCCGTGAACAGCACCGCCACACGCGGAAGGCCTCGGCTGCCCCTGCTGTTTCTCTTCCACAGGGCGAGATAAGCGGCAACAAATGCAGCGAATGACAGGATAAACCAGATTAAGTTATCGCGCATCCTCAGTACGATCCATTCCGCTTCAGGCAGCATGGCATAGGTCGCCAGCACACCCATGGCAAGGGCTATCGGACCAAGCGCCGCTGCGGCCTCCCGGTATTTGCGGTAGGTCTGTTCATCCTCGGCTTCCCTCGCGTAGTCCGAGAGGAAGAGGGAGGACAGATACAGCTCGGATGCAATCCCGAAGCCGACATAAGCATAGACGGTAGGGCTTGTGAACACCTTGCCGAGCAGCAGGTGGGGGGCCCCGTCTTCCATTATGATGAAACCGCCGAGCGTGACAGGCAGTACGGTCATCAGCAGGCCGGGTATGAGCAGGCCGGTAATACCCGAAATCCAGAGCAGCGGTATCGTGTACTCCTGTGACGTATAAGCAAACACCATGAAGGCGCTGCGCAGGGTCAGCAGAATCAGAACGAGGCTTACCGGTACGAGCAAAGCGGTCCCCAGCACAAAGGCGCCGCGCGGGAAGAAGCCGATTACCGCTACGACAAGCAGAACCAGGAAAGTGTTAGTCACCTTCCAGGAGGGGGAGAGGAAGCGGTTGGCAATCTGTCCGGCCCGGGTATCATTTTGGCGCCCATAGATCAGCGCCCAGAAGCCGGCCCCCATATCCACCGAACCGGCTAATGCATAGAGGAGCAGGAAGAACCAGATGAGCGATATGGCGATATTCATGTCGCTCATAGTATTTCTCCCTTCTGAAGATCCACCGAAACGGGGAACTTCCGAAAATACAGCCGCATGAAGAAGCCGGTAACTACCAGTAAGAATAGATACAGGGACAGGAACAAGAAGAATAGGGTTCCTACGTTATCCGCCGTTGTTGCCGCCTCATGCGTGTATTGAACATGATAGATTGTCCAAGGCTGCCGGCCTGTGCAGCTGAAGATCCAGCCGGTCTCAATGCCAAGAATGGCCAGTCCGCCGGTCGGGACAAGCATGCGGAGCATCCAGGGGTTCAGCCTTTTACGGAGCCACTGCACGAACAGCGCGAATACCGCAATGAAGATCAGGAGGCTGCCGATGCCTACCATCAGGTTGAAGAGGACATGCACATGAAGAGGCGGCCAATGCTCACGCGGGAATTCATTCAGGCCCTTCACTACGGTGTCCAGTCGGTTGCCTGCCAGGAAGCTCAGCATGCCCGGGAGATGGATGGCTCCGATGATCCTCTGGGACTCGCCATCGACCCAGCCGCCGATCGCAAGCGGCGCATAAGCCTGCGTCTCAAACAAGCCTTCCGCCGCCGCGAGCTTCTCCGGCTGGTACTCATGGAGCATCTGGGCAGTGGCATGCCCGTTGAAGGCTGTGCCAAGGCTCATGGCAAGCCCGACGAAGAGTGCAAGAAACAAAGCCTTCTGATGGAATTTGCGCTCCCGTTCCTCGCGCTGGCCGCGGAGCAGCTTATATGCCGCGATGGATACAACGGCGAATGCGCCGGTCATATAAGCGGACAGCAGGACATGAGAGGCTGTTGTCCATACACTCGGATTAAAGACCGCAGCCCATGGATTGACGTCAAGTATCTGACCGTTCTCAATCCGGAATCCCCTAGGCGTGTTCATCCAGGCATGCGCATCTGTTATGAGGACGGCGGAAGCGCTGGCGCCAAGCGCCACGAAGCCGACGCTGATGATTCTCATGACGGGAGTAAGCCGGTCGGCGGCATATACATAGATCGCCATGAACAAGGCTTCAAGGAAGAAGGCCCAGATTTCGATCTGGAAGGGAAGCGCGATGACCTCGCCGACAATCTCCATGAAACCAGGCCACAGCAGAGCCAGCATAACGCCCACGATCGTACCTGACGGGATGGCGACGCCAAGCAGAATAGCCTGCGCGCGCGTCCATCTTTTTGCCATCAGACCGAAGTCCGCATCCTTCTTGACATAATGGATGAGCTCAGCCAGCAGGATCATGAACGGAATGCCGACACCCAGCGTTGCAAATATAATGTGAAAGCCGAGCGATGAGCCCATCAGCGCCCGGGACATGGTTACCGTATCCATCCGTAAAAGCCCCCTATGACTGGAAAATTTCGACACAGGGGTTATTTTGTCTAACATTTACCAGCTTTATTCGGCTAGCGCGCGATTAGCTTGAAGACTTCTGCAGGTGAACATGTAACCATCCGGTGACTAAATTGTAGACGTTCGATTACTACTGCTTCGTCTGCCGGGGTGCCATAATGATAGAAACTTGATCAGGAGGTACTTTATATGAGCAGTGTACATGTGGAGCCGGTGATAGCCGGTGCCGCCCGGGAAACGTGGTTGGGCGGGTCTTTGAAAGCCTTTCGGGAGGACCCGTTAGCGCTGCTGTGCGAGCTGCACAGAGCTTCGGGGGATGTAGCGAAATTCCGCCTCGGACCCAAGAAGCTTTATGCCGTATTCAATCCCGATATGCTTAAGGAAATTATGGTAACCAAGGCTGAAGCATTCTGCAAAGGGGGCACATTTGCGGAGATTAAGCGGTTAACGGGTGAAGGGCTTGTTCTAAGTGAGGGTGAGCTTCATAAGAAACAGAGACGGCTCATTCAGCCCAAGCTGACCCGAAGCCATATCAACCGCTATGCCGAGCAGATGGTGGCTAGTACGCTTGCCCATCTCGAGACATGGGGGGATGGTCAAGAGAGGGATCTTGCGGTTGATATGATGAAGATTACCTTCGACATTATAGCACGGACGATGTTCAGCTATGACTCCAAGCATGCACAGGATCAGATTGCCCGGGCATTTGACTCAATCAACCATATCGCCACACGTAAAATACGGGCACTCGTCAAGCTGCCGCTGTTCATTCCGACTAACGAGAACAGAGAATATATTCAGGCGCTTCGCGTATTGGACGATACGGTATACGGGCTCATCAGGCAGCGTAAGGCAGAATCCTCCCTTGAGAGAGAAGATCTGCTGTCCGTCCTCATGAGGGCCACTGATGAATCCAGCCAGGAAGGGATGTCGGATGAACAGCTGCGGGATGAGATTATGTCTATGTTCCTGGCCGGGCATGAAACGACGGCACACTCGCTGACCTGGACCTATGATTATATTCTGCAGAATCCGAACGTCGAAGAGAAGCTTATGAATGAGTGGAAGCATGTTCTGAACGGCCGGAGGCCAACGGTGAACGATTACCCTGCGCTTACCTATACACAGAATGTGATCTGGGAGACACTGCGGCTGCGTCCATCCGGTTACGTAACCTCCCGGACAGCTCTTCAGGATGTAGAGATTGGATCATTACAGCTAATTAAGGGGGATACCGTCATGATCAGCCCCTATCCGCTGCATACCAGTGAGCGATATTTTGATGATCCGTTGACGTTCCGGCCTGAGCGGTTCGAGCAGGATCGGATGAAGGAGCTGCCGCAGATGGCTTATTTTCCATTCGGGGCAGGTCCGCGTTCGTGTGTGGGCCAGCATTTCGCAATGCTTGAAATGGTCCTTATTCTGGCGAGTATCGGGCAGCAGTACCGGATCAAGCGGAGTTCCACGCAGGGAGCGCTCATACCTGAGGCGCTGCTGACCTTAAGCCCCAAGGGCGGACTGCGTGCTACGGTTCATCGCTTATAAACCCGGGCAACCCTTGGATCATACTGACCAGCTGAATTCTTCTCGTAATGCCCAGCTTGGCAAAGATTGCAATCAAATGCTTCTTCACGGTAGCTTCGGAGACATAGAGCTGTTGTGCCGTTTCGGCATTCGAGAGCCCTGCCGCGACAAGCTTGACTACCTCGAGTTCCCTCTTCGTCAGCTGTTTCAACAGCTTGGACTGCGCGGCTGGCTGAGAGGGAGGAGCAGGGGTCTGCTTAGATGGCGGACGGTTCCACTGCAGGCCCGCGTTATGAAAGTGCTGGTCAATGAATGAACGCAGGTTATCTCCCCGGGTATCCAGAATGTAGGTCGGCGTGAGCGTCTTTCGGTCATAATGCGTATGCTCGGCTCCGGGTACCGGTACAAAGCCGAAAGCCGGATATACCTTCTTCGTGATGTCGTTCGGAAAAGGGGAGGTGACGACTATGCCGCCCCGGCACATAAACGAGTAGATCAGATAGACACCCTCGGTCCGAACGGCAGGATTGAGCAGTTCCTTGAAATCGTAGGATAGCATAAACCATCCGGATGGGTGGTCTGCAGGCGTCGCCAGCTTCGCGATTTCCTCATCCGATAAAGTGCTAAGGAATGGCGAAACTAACGGATGCTCCCTCAGCCATGAAATCGTACCTTGGTGAAAGGGAACGGTAACGGCCATGGCCGCCGCCTCACCTTGCTGATCGCGCAGCAGCTTAATGCCGCTTGGATCAAGGGCGAAGATGGCTTCTACGTCAACCATGGATGAATTGTACCTTACCTCTTCAGCCGAGTAATGAATCTGATATTCTGTCCCTGTCTCGGGATCAATCTCTATGCCGGTTATCGGCTCATGATTATGCTTGCGCCACTCCAAGTAAGCAAGCGCCTCCGGCAGCGATGATTCTGTGACGGTCTCCCAATAATAACGCGGCCCGCTCTGCTCGCTTGTAAGCGCCCTGGCGATCTTGTTGCCGGCGAAGCGGAACAGCTCGCCAACCTCCCAGCCTGTGCTGCTTCTGAGGCTGGACTGAAGGATCGCCTCGGCGTAGTAAGAGGCCGCACGTTCCCGCAGCTTCTTGTGCAGGCTCGGCTGCCGTTCCCGCAGCCGCGCTTCCGTCGTTTCCCTCATTAAATCGTGGAGCTGCCAGCCCCGGTCTGACTTGCGGACGTAGGATAACGAGATCAGACGGTCAAACAAGCCGGAAGGTATCTGTTCATCCATAATGAAGGAGAGCATCTCCTGATTAAACACCCGCAGAACGGATGCCGCCTCAATATGTCTCCGAAGGTCCTCATCGGGAACTTCCTGGAGCCACAGATAGACAACCTCATCAAACCAGCTCATGCCTTCCTGCTGCAGCGGACCAGGATGATGCGCGTGTGAAGCCGCGGCTAATGACATGGACAAAGCATGGCCGCGGGTCTGTCTCCACAGCCGCTCTATGTCCCGTTCCCCGGTAATTCCGCACAGCTGAAAATATCGGGAGCAGGCCTGCCGGTTCAGAGGCTGCAGCTCGATCTGCTGCAGTCTCTCCCTCCACGCCGGCGAATGAAGCCAGGCGCCTTGCAGCGGATACCGGCCAGCAAGCAGCACCAGCACACCGGCAGGAAGCCAAGGCAGCAGCCGGTCCCGCATCCAGGCCTCCATGTCCTTCATTTCCTCAAAGGTATCAAAGGCCAATATAAGCCGCTCACCATTAGACGGAAGCTGCTCAGACAGCAGAGGCCAAGACAGAGCGCCCGAGGGCAGGTTTTCTTCCGTCTGCATACCCGCTCTTAGGTGTCTGATCAGCGCCTCAAGAATGCCTTGTTCGGTATGGACAAAATCACGGCTGTCCAGCAAAGCGGCTCGCAGCCCTGCATGTTGGGCCATCAGCACGCACTGGCGCAGAAAGGTGCTTTTCCCCGTGCCTCCCGTACCGTGGATGTGCAGAATTTGGGGCTGTATACCTGTATCGCGCAGCTTGCGGTTCATGAATTGTTCGAAGGAAGCAAGCTCCGCTTCCCTTCCCACCACGTAATCAAGCTCTCTAACCGTTATACGGTTGTCTTCCATTGCTGTTATCACCGTCCAATATTTTCCTGTACCTTGCATTATAGCAGAAACATAAAATTCTAGAAGCGCAAAAAGAGGGGCTCTGCTTAAAGATTGGATGAAAAGTCCTGCGCAGCGGGGTGGAGGCAGCTTGTTAGGTTCACAGCCTGCCATGTAGAATGGGAGTAGAAGTGACTAATACCTGTATGTGGTAGCAGAGGTGTGTGTAATGACAACCATTCTCGCAGCAGACGATGACCGAGATATTATTGAATTATTGAGAGATACTCTTCTGCCTGAGGGGTTCAGCGTGATCGCCTGCCGAAGCGGGGAGGAAGCGCTGACCAGTCTTGGCCGGAACAAAATTGATCTGGCTATCATTGACTGGATGATGCCGGGCATGGACGGGCTGGAGCTGTGCAGACAAATCCGGATGAAGTGGAACATACCGGTGCTCTTCCTTAGTGCGAGAGCTTCAGATGTGGATAAAGTGATCGGGCTTGGCAGCGGGGCTGACGACTATATGACGAAGCCTTTCAGTCCGCTTGAGCTGACTGCCCGGGTGAAAGCGCAGCTGAGACGGTTTACCACCTTTAACACATCCGGCATTAACCCGGCTGTCGTCACCCTTCATGGTGTAGCGATACACCCCGACAGCCGGGCCGTGCAGGTTGGTGAACAGCCTGTGAAGCTGACGAAGACCGAGTATGATATTCTGCTCCTGCTGGCCAGTAACCGCGGCAGGGTGTTCACACTGGAGGAGATTTTCGCGAAGGTGTGGAAGGATGCTTATTACGAGAGCAACAACACTGTGATGGTCCACTTGTCGAGGCTGAGGGAAAAGCTGAAGAAGAGCGGCAGCCCGGATCTGATTCAGAACGTTTGGGGTGTTGGTTATAAAATCGAGGCCTAGCGCTTTTGCCGGCATCCGCCTGAAGCTGTTTGGTTATTTTGTGGTGAGTATGGCCGCAGCGGGAGTAACGATCATGCTGCTGCAGTACCTGCTGGGGGCCGCAGGAGCGGATGAAGCAGCCCTTGTCCAAGCTGAGGAGAGGTATGCCTTCGGGTACTTTACCGGTTTTCTGCTGCTTACGCTGTTCTTCTTCCATCTGCTGGCTGGACGGATGATCGCCCGGATTGAACAGCTGCATACATATGTGGAGCAAATGAAGCAGGGGGATCTGAGCATCCGGATTCCGGCAGGTCCGGCAGATGAGATCGGCAAGCTTGCCGGGCATATTCATGATATGGCAGGAAGCCTGAAGACAATGCGGGAGAAGGAGCGGGCTAGCGAGCGGGCAAAAAACGAGATGATCGCCGGACTGTCGCATGACCTGCGTACCCCGTTAACGTCATTATCCGGCTATCTGGAGCTGCTGGATAAGAAGCTGCAGGAGCAATCGGCTGATGACGAGATCCGGCGGCCTGTAGGCATCGCAAGACGCAAATGTGCGGAGATGTCTGAGCTGCTGGAGGAGCTCACGGATTTCAGCAGTCTGGCAGATGCGCTGCCTGTACAAGCCAAGCAGCTGCTGTCTATACGTGAGCTGGTTGAACAGGTGCTGGTGGATCATATTCCACAGATGGAGCGGGCAGATATGTCGTATACCATTCAAGAGCGGACAGCAGGAATAATGATTATAGCGGACCCGTCCCTAATGGCGCGGCTGCTGGATAATTTGATCAGCAATGCGGTTCGTTACGGCAAGGACGGCAAGCGGATTGTTATTGATCTTGACGGCACAAAAGGTGAACTGGTGATATCGGTTACCAGCTACGGAAATCCGATACCGGCGGAAGCATTGCCCCGTCTGTTTGAGCGATTCTACCGGGTTGATCCGTCGAGAAGCCGCAAGCATGGAGGCCGCGGTCTTGGCCTTGCCATCTGCAAGCATATTACGGAGCTGCATAACGGCAGCATAGAGGCAAGCAGCGGCCCGGAAGGCACTACGTTCACTGTGCGCCTGACACGAGCTGCGGATGGAAGGGTGAAGGACCGGCAGCAGAATGGCAGTGTAGTCTGATCTGGATGACACCTTGATATGCCGGTTCTGTTAAATCGTAAGAAAACCTTTATAATGAAGCAGCAGGTTTCGTTAGAAAATTCTCCTACAATGAGGGTGCATAATCATTGCGGGAGAGTGATCGGATTGACTCGGGTGAAACGTTATATGGCGAGAGGTTTGGCTGCCGGCTACAGCATGCTGCTGTTTATTCTGTGGGTGTGTATTCTGGGCGTTAAAGGGACGGCTGGGGTTATCAGCTGGTGGCTGGTGCAAGCGGCGGGCGTTCTTGGGGTTATCATGCTGCTTGTGACGGTCGTGCAGGTGGTTCAAAGGCTTCTGACAAGGCGTCCCATTCGCCTGCTGCAGGTGGGGATGATGGCGGTATCGTTATTGGGGAGCTGGCCGCTTGGCTGGCTGATGGGTATAGGCCAGATTGCTTATCCGGCGGATGTGAACGACACGGCCCCTGCTGCCTATATCCGCCTTCCTGTCGATGCAGAGGTCCGGGTTGGCTGGGGAGGGGACACCCTCGCCGATAATTACCATGTATTCGCGCCGAATGAGCGGTGGGCTTATGATCTGCTGGCCGAGCCTGCCGCTGTGAGAAGCAGGCGCTTAACGGATTACGGGATCTATGGCATGGAGGTGGTGGCACCCGCTTCTGGTACGGTAGTGGCCGTACAAGATGAGGAAGCGGATCTTGTGCCTGGAACGGAGGATTATCAGACCATGGCTGGCAATCACATTGTAATTCAGCTGGATGATACCGGAACGTATCTGTTCATTGCGCATCTGAAGCAGCACTCGGTTATTGTCCGGGAAGGACAGCATGTGGAAGAGGGTATGCCAATTGCCGAGGCCGGGAACTCGGGGAGCTCAAGCGAGCCGCATATCCATATCCATCACCAGCGTCAAAATCCCGCGACTACCCCGCTGTTCCTAGCAGAAGGGCTTCCGCTATTCTTTCGGGACATTGAGGGACCGGCTATGCCTAGAGGCGGGGTGGCAGTCGTAGATGGCGTGGAGAAGCCTGTCGGGGATGTCATTAAGCCGAAAGGGTTCATAGAATAAGCTGGTGCGGATGAAGGTAAAGCAAGTGCCGGGAGGAATGGTAATGAAGATATTGATCTGCCAGCCCAAGCTGGAGCCGCAGCTGCGGCAGCTGCATAATGAGCTTACTGCTCATCCGGGTATGGATGCCGTTATTGTGCCCGAAGGGTACCTGAACGAAAATGTGGAGGAAGCCTGCAGTCTTGCGCGGGAGTTCAAGGTGGCGATCATCGGCGGTTACCGCAGAATGCAGGAGCGTCCCAAGGACCGGGCAATTGTGATTGACCGGCAAGGACGAATCTTGCTGGACCGGATCAAATACAGCGACACGGCCTTCACTGAGGTAGAAGGATGGCGGGTCGGCCACATACTTTGCGATGAGCTGATCCGGCAGGGTCTGCGGTCTGAAGACCAGGGAGCCGCTGACTTGATCGTTCACCCGATTGGCGTCGGCATGTACAGCGAAGCACAGTTCGACGAATGGATTAATGAGGCAAAAGCCATCGCTGTCGCACATGCCTGTTACATGATCGGCGTTAGTCACGCTGACGGCTCCTATGGCGACACAGGTGTGTCGATTCCCATCGCCTACTGCTTCAACAGACAGGGGGAGATCATTTTTATTGCGCGCGGGGATGTAAAGAGCCGGGTTGTTGAGCTGGATATGGATAAAAACACTTTTTCTTGCAATTATTCCGAAGTATAATGACAACATACATAGGCATACATTCACACCGAAAGCATCGGGAGGATACAAAGTCAATAGGACTTTGCTATCCTCTTTTTTATTTCCAGAAAATAGATGCGGTGCTATAATTGGAGGAACCTTATGGTTAAACTCATCGTTAGTCAATTTGACGAATTAATCCTACATATCAAGATTGAGAACTTCAATAGTAAAGATTTAGACGGTGTACGAAGTATTAAAGGGAGAAAATGGAATCCAGATTTAAGCGTTTGGATGATTCCATATACGCTCGAGGCAGTTGAACAGCTGCTGGAGTATTATGGTGAGGATTCTCTTCAGGCGGATACAAGCTTGCAAGCGGATTTCTCGCTGTTAAGGGATCCGTACACGCCAGTTGGGGAGGTGTATAGGGACTGGGAGAAGCCTATGCGGGAGGCGTTAGCCCTGCGTGGATACAGCTTCCGTACAGTTAAGGCTTACTGCGGCCATGTTGAGAGATTCTTGAGCGATAGAGAGATACAAGGAGATCTGCTGAAAGCAGGATGGGACGGCCGGGCAATTCAGCGTTATTCGCTGAAGCTGCTGCAGCTGAAACGTTCGCATTCCTATGTGAACCAGGCCATCAGCGCCTTAAAATTTTATGGCAAGCATGTGCTGCATGGCAAGCAGTCGGATACGGCATATGTGCGGCCGAAGAGGGAGCAGAAGCTGCCCAACGTACTGTCGCTGGGGGAAGTGAAGAGGGTGTTGACTGCGGTTGCTAACGTGAAGCATCAGGCTATTCTATATTTAACTTATTCCTCGGGACTGCGTGTAGGCGAGGTCGTACGGCTGAAGGTGCAGGATCTCGACCGGGAGCGAAGAACGCTTCGGGTGAAGCAAGGAAAAGGCAGGAAGGATCGTCTGACATTATTGTCTGAATCAGCCTTGGAAATAGTAGAACGCTACATGAGGCAAGAGAGGCCGGACAACTGGTTGTTCACTGGACAGACGGCAGGAAGCCATCTTACAGAACGAACTGTGCAGAAGGTGTTCGAGCAGGCTGTTCGAGCATCGAAGATTCAGAAGAAGGTGAGTGTCCACGCGCTGCGCCATTCCTTCGCAACTCACCTGCTTGAAGGCGGCATCGACCTGCGCTACATTCAGGAATTACTGGGTCACCAAAGCAGCCGGACAACAGAGCGGTACACCCATGTAAGTGTAAAGGATATCAGGCGGATCAAGAGCCCGCTGGACGAGTAAGCTAACTCGGGCTGTTGGGTAGAGCGGTGAGTGATTGTAGGCTGGCTGGGGGAGAGTTGCGAGGGAGCTGAGATAGCAGTTGCGGAGCCAGATGTTCAGGAACACACCGTTAAGCTGGATGTACACGAAGTACACAGAAACCGTGTATGTGCTGGTTATGTGACGTTCGTAGATAAGATGTTATACGACATACTCCCAAATCCTAAATAGAAAAGAGGTGGTA
>NZ_JAKGAO010000011.1 GCF_021532315.1 Paenibacillus tarimensis | reverse complement strand
TGTCTAACTGAATGCAAGCTTTTTATTCAAAAAAGTTTATCACCTGCAATCTCAAGAAAAAAAGCCGCATCAGCAGCCCGCTTACAGCTCTCTGATACAGCTTTGCCTATCTTACAGATTCTTAAACACTATATGTCTTGAACGATTGACTGAATATGCAAATTGCGTTCTATCGTCAGATTAACGATTTGGCCATTCACCGAGACCCATGGTCTGGTCGGATGCTGGCGGTCTGAGAAAATAATTTCCCCTGAACGCCCATCACTTAATTGAACAACCATACCGTTGTGAAACTGTGTTGCCTTCTCAATAAATGTTCGGACATAAGCCGGATCCAATTTACCAAACGACTCTACCTGCAGCTGCTCCAATACCTGATAGGGCGAGCTGGATTGCCGGTAGGATCGCTTCAGCGTCATAGCATGGAAAATATCCGCTATAGCGACTATCCTTGCATACGGATGGATACTGTCTCCCCTGATCGCTAGTGGATATCCGCTGCCGTCTATCTTCTCATGATGCTGAAGAGCTGTTAATTTAACACCTTCATTGATTGCCGGCACATTCTTGAGCAGGTTGTACCCGTGAAGAGTGTGCCTTCTCATTTCCTCGGCTTCTTCCTTCGTCAACTCTGTCGGCTTGTACAAAATCGTACGGTCAATCCTGATATTCCCGATATCATGGAACAGCCCGGCCATTGCAATCGGCATCCAGTCCCTTTGTGGAAACTGGCACCACTGTGCCAGCTGATAGGACGTCAACGCAGATAACGCACTGTTGTGAAACATATAGTCGTTATCTTCCGCGACAGTTGGATGGAACGCAAGAACGTTATAATCACCACTGTGCTTAAGAAGCTGCTCCAACTGATTCCGCAGTTCAAGGATGGGGAGACCGACCCCAGACGTATTCGTGGAAAAGATACGCTTAAGCAGCGTGAACATATTGTTATATTCCACTTCAAGATTCGTTAGCGGTCTAGTATCGGAAGACTGCGTCTCCTCCTGCTTAGCCCGGGCAGCCAGTCCTCCTTCACGTGACTCAATAACGACCTCTTGGATCAAAAATGCCTCCAGCACTTCCCGCTCTCGCGGTGTAATGACGACACCCTTGTGCATGAGTGTACTCCCGAGAGGGGTAATCACATCCTGAGCAAGCCGATCCCCTAGCTTAACTTTTGACAATGCGACCGATGTCATGGCCGGCGTTCCCTCCCGATAACTCTGCTCGATATCTATTTGGGGCATGTGGAAATTGATCTTGCTTATGCCAAGCGTTGCTGCAGACCCGGAGGACTATTCGTCCGCCGAATCCCCTTCAACCTCTTCACCCGTTACCGGGATATCCGGCAATTCGCCTTCCGGCAGTTCCTCACCTTCACCATCCGCGTCAAGAACTGGCTCTTCACTGCGCTGCACACGGGTTACCGTCGCTACGGAGTCTTCCTCGCGTATATTGATCAGCCGCACGCCTTGTGTGTTTCTGCCCATGGTGGAGATGCCCGACATACTGGTTCGAATTAAGGTGCCGGACGATGTCATAATCATCAGATCTTCCTCGTTGCTGACGACCTTGAGCGCCACGATACGGCCATTCTTGTCGGTTACATTTAGCGTCTTGATTCCTTTACCGCCGCGTGTCTGAATCCGGTATTCACTCACTGGCGTACGCTTACCGTAACCCTTAGCTGTTACGATCAGCACATCCAGATCCGAGTCCACTACGTCCATATCAATGACTTCATCGCCTTCATCCAATTGAATACCCTTAACGCCAGTGGCCGAACGGCCCATGGAACGGACATCATTCTCAGAGAAGCGGATGGACATTCCAAGACCAGTTCCCATAATAATCTCACGATTACCGTCGGTTAACCGGACGCCGATCAGATCATCATCTTCACGCAAATTAATGGCTATCAAACCGACCTTACGTATATTTGAATAGTCTTCTAGAGGCGTCTTCTTCACGATTCCGAGCTTGGTAGCGAAAATTAAATACTGTTCACCCTCGAAAGACTCGACGGGGATAACCGCATTAACTGTTTCGCCCTGTTCGATCTGCAGCAGGTTAATAATCGGCGTTCCGCGTGCTGTACGGCTTAAGTCCGGAATCTCATAGGTCTTCAGCCGGTAAACCTTACCCTTATCGGTAAAGAACAGCAGATAATGATGGGTGTTCGATACGTAGAGATGTTCCACAAAATCATCGTTCTTCGTATCCATACCAACTACGCCGCGTCCGCCCCTCTTCTGACTGCGGTAAGTGGAGACTGGGAGACGCTTCACATAGCCGCTGTGTGTTATCGTCACAATAACATCTTCACGCGGGATAAGGTCCTCATCCAGAATCTCTTCATCGCTGATTGTAATCTCTGTGCGGCGTTCATCACCGAAGCGCTCCTTAATCTCTTCGAGCTCCTCGCTGATAATGTTCAGCACAAGCTGCTCATCCGCCAAAATCGCCTTATACTCGGCGATCTTCTTCAGAAGCTCAGCGTACTCCGCTTCGATCTTCTCCCGCTCCAATCCTGTAAGACGCTGAAGGCGCATATCCAGAATAGCCTGAGCCTGGTCATGGGTGAGCTCGAAGCGCTCAATCAAGCCCTCACGTGCTTCTTCAGTTGTCCGGGAAGAACGGATCAGGGCAATGACTTCGTCCAAGTGGTCGAGCGCGATACGCAGACCCTCAAGAATATGTGCTCTTGCCTCTGCTTTACGGAGATCATATTCCGTCCGGCGGCGTATAACTTCGATCTGATGCTGCAAATAATGATACAGCACATCCTTCAAATTGAGGATTTTCGGCTCGCCGTTGACCAGTGCCAGCATATTAATCCCGAAATTCGTCTGCATCGGTGTCTGCTTATACAGATTATTCAGCACCACATTCGGGTTAACGTCTCTGCGAAGCTCAATGACGATCCGCATGCCGTTGCGGTCGGATTCATCCCGCAGATCCGTAATACCGTCAATTTTCTTCTCACGTACCAGCTCAGCAATCTTCTCCACGAGTCTGGCCTTAATGACCTGGAATGGGATTTCGTGAACGATAATACGGGCCTTACCGCCATTATCCTCAATCGTCGCACGGGCCCTCATCGTGACAGAGCCGCGTCCGGTCGTATAGGCCTGACGAATTCCTGCATGTCCCATAACATAGCCAGCAGTAGGGAAATCCGGACCTTTTATATAATCCATCAGCTCGAGAGGTGTAATCTCCGGATTGCGAATTACAGCCTGCACACCCTCGATTACCTCTGTCAAATTATGCGGCGGAATATTCGTTGCCATACCAACGGCAATACCGGACACCCCGTTGACCAGAAGATTCGGGAACCGTGCCGGAAGAACGACAGGCTCGTGCTCCTCGCCATCATAGTTTGGTATATAATCAATGGTTTCCTTATTGATATCACGCAGCATTTCCATAGCCATCTTGGACAAGCGGGCTTCGGTATAACGCATGGCTGCGGCAGAGTCTCCGTCAATGGAACCGAAATTGCCGTGTCCGTCGACGAGCATATATCGCAGTGAGAAATCCTGTGCCATCCGTACCATCGATTCATAAACGGCCGAGTCACCGTGGGGATGGTACTTACCGATTACTTCACCGACAATTCTGGCGGACTTCTTGTAAGGTTTATCCGGAGACATACCAAGCTCAGACATCGCAAACAAAATTCTGCGGTGAACCGGCTTAAGTCCATCACGGACATCGGGTAGTGCACGGCTTACTATAATGCTCATGGCATAATCCATGAACGAATCGCGCATTTCCGTGCCGATATCGCGATCTATTATTTGAGAACGTTGTTCTTCCGCCATGCTAAACCTCCTGACATAACTAAAAAAGCACCAAACTATATTATATTACTTTCACGTTTCCAGTACAATTAAACGTTATTGTTTTCACATGCGGTTCAGGCCGCATAGAAATGGGCAAACATGCTGTACCGAGGGCGAGCTATTCGACATATGCTGTTACGAAACACCCCAATATGCGACATTAGTCCCTAATTTTCATTATAGCCCATTCCTTGTCTTTTGTCCGGTCTAAAATTCCATGCGCCGCATCCTTTCTGAAAGGAGATGCCTCTGTTGGCTGTTCAGCGAGTCAAAAGCAAGTTGGCCAAGACCAAAGTGCTTGAGCGGCACTGCTATATACGGGACTTCATTCCCCTGACCAGGAAGCTGTCCAAGGTCACTCTCCATGAAATGCTGACTCAATTTTCCATGGTTTATATCAAGCCTGACATTGGTTCATTCGGTAATGGTGTTATGCGAATTGAACATCAGTCGGATGGATATTATCGCCTGCAGCTTCAGTCCGACGTTTACAGATTCTCTTCCTTCGAAAGCCTATATGAGGGAATCCAGAAGCTCACGGGGGACAAAAAGTATCTCGTTCAACGAGGCATTGAGCTGCTCCGGTATGATGACCGGAGATTTGATCTTCGTGTAATGGTCCAGAAGAATCCACAGGGGAAATGGGAGACAACCGGAATCATTGGGCGGCTTGCCCATCCTGCCAAGGCCGTTACCAATTACCACAGCGGCGGAACGCCGTTATCCTTTGAGCAGCTGACTCAGGGCACTCTTACTCGTGATGAGCAGCAGGCTCTTATCGAGCGTCTAAAGCTAATCGGCGCGGCAGCAGCAAGCGGGCTTCAATGCACTTATTCCAGATTGAGGGAGCTCGGGCTGGATATCGCTATTGATACGGACAAACGTCCCTGGTTGCTGGAAGTGAACACACTCCCTGATCCCTGGATATTCCTTAAGCATGACAATCCTGCTGTATTCCGTAAAATTTATCGTTATGCAGCCGCTTACGGACGCTTTAAACGTTCTGGCAGACGCAGCAAACGGGGTCAGAGATCAGCTAAAATCCGGTTAACCGTATAACACAAAAGCCGTCCCCTTAAAGGGCCGGCTTCGTGTATATTTACAAGTATTTGTATAACCGGACTATACGTCCAGATTCGTTACATACTTTGCGTGCTCCTGAATAAAATCACGGCGCGGTTCAACATTGTCGCCCATCAGAGTGTCGAAAATAGTGTCGGCTATCATGGCATCCTCGATGGTAACCTGCAGCATCGTGCGGCTTTCCGGATCCATTGTCGTCTCCCACAGCTGACCCGCATTCATCTCTCCAAGACCCTTATAGCGCTGCACATTGACCTTTGCGCCTTCGCCAAACTCCGCAATGATCTGATCGCGTTCCTTCTCACTCTGGGCATAGCGGATCGTCTTATTTCGCTCAATCTTAAAGAGCGGCGGCTGCGCAATATAAATATAGCCGGCTTCAACAATTTGACGCATATACCGGTAGAAGAACGTGAGCAGCAGTGTCCGGATATGGGCACCGTCTACGTCTGCGTCGGTCATTATAATGACTTTGTGGTAACGTGCCTTCGCCAGATCAAAGTCATCACTGATACCTGTACCAAGCGCTGTAATGATTGCCCGAATCTCCGCATTGCCGAGAATCCGGTCAAGACGCGCCTTCTCTACGTTGAGGATTTTACCCCGCAGCGGCAGGATCGCCTGAAAATGGCGGTCACGTCCCTGCTTGGCAGAGCCGCCGGCAGAATCACCTTCGACAATGTACAGCTCACTGATTGAAGCATCCTTGGATGAGCAGTCTGCCAGCTTGCCCGGCAGCGCACTGACTTCCAGCGCACTCTTGCGCCGTGTCAGCTCGCGGGCTTTCCTGGCTGCTTCCCGTGCACGCGCAGCCTGGACACCCTTCTCCATAATTTTACGGGAAACTGACGGATTCTCTTCCAGAAACTCCTGTAGCTTCTCGGCAAAGAATGACTCGACAATACCACGAACTTCACTGTTGCCAAGCTTGGTCTTCGTCTGCCCTTCGAACTGCGGCTCCGGAATCTTCACGGAAATAATCGCCGTCAAGCCCTCACGCACATCATCGCCCGACAAATTAGAGTCATTGTCCTTGATGAAACCTGATTTACGGGCATAATCATTGATGATCCGGGTGAGTGCACTCTTAAAGCCGGACTCGTGCGTGCCGCCTTCATGCGTATTGATATTATTTGCAAAAGAATAAATGTTTTCGGTGTAGCTGTCGTTATACTGGAGCGCTATTTCCACTTGGATGTGATCCTTGGAGCCCTCCACGTAGATTGGAGTTTCATGCAGCGCTTCCCGGTTACGGTTCAAGTACTTAACGAATTCGTTAATCCCGCCGTCATACTTGTAGGTATTAGTCGTTCCGGTACGTTCGTCCGTCAGAACAATTTCGATTCCTCTGTTCAGGAACGCGAGCTCCCGGATTCTGGACTGCAGAATATCATAATCATAGACGGTCGTCTCTGTAAAAATCTCTTCATCCGGTTTGAAGGTAACGGTTGTCCCTGTTACATCAGATTCCCCCACTACCCGGATATCATGCTGAGGAACACCACGGCGATAAGACTGCTCGTAAACATTACCATCGCGTCTAACCTGCACGGTAACCCATTCCGAGAGAGCGTTCACCACGGAAATGCCGACGCCGTGAAGACCGCCGGACACTTTATAGCCGGAATCGTCGCCGCCGAACTTGCCCCCGGCGTGAAGTACGGTAAGAACGACTTCAAGTGTCGATTTCTTCAGCTTTGTATTTTCCCCGACCGGTATTCCCCGGCCGTTGTCAATGACGGTAATGCTGTTGTCTTCCCGAATGATGACTTCAATCCTGCTGCAGTAACCTGCAAGCGCCTCGTCTATACTGTTATCCACGACTTCCCAGACCAGGTGATGAAGCCCCTTGCTGCTGGTTGACCCGATATACATGCCGGGACGTTTACGTACCGCTTCCAAACCTTCAAGAACCTGAATCTGACTCTCATCGTACGCTTGCTGATTCAAGGTCATGCCTAACTCACTGCTCCTCTCAACTGCGTGCTGCTTCTGTATAAAACACGATGATGGTATAAATAATTTATATGGCAGGTCACATATCGGAAAACTGATGCGCCCGCTTCTTCAGCGTGGATGACGAAATAGGCGAGTAGTAGACCCGCTGTCCGGTAATGACAATGGATTTCGGCTCTTCCTCGCCAATAACCTCCACATCCTTGCGCTTCGTTGCATGCGTTACGAACTGCTTGGAAATTTTGGATGACTGCTCGATGGATATATCAAAAATCGCCACTAATTCGGCTGCGCGTACGATCTTCTCCCCGCCCAGATGGATATACATGACACCCGTCCCTTCTTCCGCTCTGCCGCCAAACGAACTACCGCATGACGCTTCCTTCCTTCACATGATAGAGACTGGCATCCTGCAGCTTGGCAATATCGACGCTTTCAAGCCCGGTCGTTGTAATAAATGTCTGTACCTTGCTCTGAAAGGTTTCGATCAGCTGAGTCTGCCGGTTCCGGTCCAGTTCAGACAGAACATCATCCAGCAGAAGCACAGGATACTCCCCAATCTCTTCGCGAATCAGCTCGATTTCGGCCAGCTTGAGCGACAATGCGGTCGTCCGCTGCTGCCCCTGAGATCCGTAGGTCTGGGCTTCCTTCCCGTTGATATAGAAGGCCAGATCGTCCCTATGCGGGCCTGCAAGCGTCATTCCACGCCGTAATTCCTGCTCTTTCACTTGTGATAACTTTATCATAAATTGCTCAAATAAAACAGATTCTTCTTCCGACGCGGCCGCTTCGAAGGAAGGCTTGTACTGTACCTCCAGCTGCTCGGTTCCCGCCGTAATACCGGCATGAATCGTCTCCGCCCATTTTTGCAGCCGTTTTATAAAGTTTTGCCTTTTTTTTATGATTTTAACACCATACTCAACAAGCTGGGCATTCCAGATGTCCAGCATAGCCTGCTGGGCGCCGCCCGGGTAAGCGGATTTGAGATAGTTGTTGCGCTGGACGAGCACTTTGGCATACTGCTGCAGGGTATGCAAATAACCGGGCTGTACCTGTCCGATTTCCATGTCCAGAAACCGTCTGCGTATGCCCGGTGTTCCTTTTACGATTTCGAGATCCTCCGGTGCGAACATCACGACATTAAGCGTACCGACAAAATCGCTCAGCTTGCGCTGCTCAAGTCCGTTAATCTTCGCCTTCTTGCCTTGGCCCGAGAAAGCAAGCTCAAGCTTGACCGTTCCATATTTGCGCTCGGCTTCTCCTACGATCCGTGCCGTATCCGACTGCCAGCCGATCAGTTCCTTGTCCTTGGAGGTGCGATGGGACTTGGACAGGGCAAGGACGAATATTGCCTCAAGTAGATTCGTCTTGCCCTGTGCATTGGGTCCGATAAAGATATTCACCTGACTGTCGGTTTGAAGCTCAACCCGTTCATAGTTCCGGTAATGCTGCAGTTCAATGGATTTTAAAAACAAGGATGCGTCCTCCTGATCTGTAACACGGCGCAGCGTTAACGTATCACTGTTCCTTTTGCATTACGTGATTTACACGACTTTAAACGAGCCGCATCCTTCCACAACAACCGTATCACCGGGATACAGCTTGCGGCCCCGCCGGTTATCCGGTTCTCCGTTGATAAGAATTTCATTTTCCTGGAGAAAGAACTTGGCTTGTCCGCCCGTGCCTATACAATCTGCGATCTTCAGGAATTGTCCCAATGTAATATACGCTGTTGTAATCGTCACTTCTTTCACTGTCTGCACACCCCTTCCCCACTGTTCTGCCATCATTGTTCCCCAAAGGAGGGCTGTTTGGTCAGCTTGTAGTCCGGTAAGGGAGAATAATATGCAGATTATGCGAATGGTCGGTCGGCTTCAAGATGATCGGACTCATCGCTCCGTTGAAGCCGATAGAAATTTGCTCACTGTCAATAACTTTTAGAGCATCAAGCATATATTTGGAGTTAAAGGCAATACGCAGCGGATCGCCGTTGAAGGCTATTACATTCAGCTGCTCGGTTACTTTGCCAAGCTCGGATGAGCTCGATGACACTTCGATTGTCCCATCCTCCATCGTTATAAGACGAACGATATTCGTTTTCTCTTCCCGCGACATCAGATACGCCCGGTCGATGGCATCCGTCAAATTTTTTGTTTCCAGGATCAGTTCTGTTTTGAACTGCTGCGGAATAATCTTAGAAGTATCCGGATAAGTGCCGTCGAGCACACGCGAGAAGAACAGCACTTGTCCCACTTTAAACAGCACTTGGTTGTCAGCGACCACGATTTCGACTTTTTCGGAGGAATCAGGCACCAGCCTGGACAACTCGTTCAGCGTTTTGGCCGCAATGACGATGTTATTGAAACGGTAGCCTTCGGCAGTCTCAATATTCGCAGTCCGGCTGGACAAGCGGTGACGGTCAGTCGCTACTAATTTGAATTCGCCATCCTGCAGGTTCCACAGAAGACCGGTCAAAATAGGGGTCTGCTCGCTTGTTGAAGCCGCGAAAACCGTCTGGCGGATCATCGATTTGAGAAGGTCACCCGCCACGTAGAGCGATTCATTCTCTTCGATCGACGGAAGAACCGGAAACTCCTCGGCATCAAGCCCTACCATCTGGATATCGGTTGAACCGGAACGAACGGATATTTGCAGCTGCTCCTTAACTTCTATTTCAACCTCGTTTGCGGGAAGCTTCTTCACGATCTCTACAAAGAATTTAGCCGGCAGCACAATGCTTCCGGGCTTTGAAACCTGAACGACCGTCTTATTGCCTTGCTCAGATGGAATAAAGCTTTGAATCGAGATATCGGTATCGCTGGCGGTTAATGTAACACCTTGATGGGTAACGTCAAATTTGATGCCGCCAAGAATCGGAATAGCCGGTCTTGAAGAAACAGCTTTGGAAACCTGCTGGATGGCGTCATTAAGTTCATTTTTGGCGATGGTTAACTTCATGATTTCACTCCTATAACGAAAACTCGGGTAAACCGGCGAGGGTTCGGAATCCGCTCAGACACCGTTCTACATGATGATATATATAATAACATTTTTTGTAGTAGCAGTAGTAGGGGCACTGAATATGTGGATAACCGCGAATAACACCGATAAAAGAAGCCTATCCACATGTGTATAGCGTGTGCATAGGCTTCCATACTGTTCACAACCGGTTACGAACCATTTTTTATTTTGTCGGTTAGGGTCTGAATGATCTTGTAGAGCTCCTGATCTTTTTCTACCTGCTGCGTAATCTTGTCATGGGCATGAATAACGGTTGTATGGTCACGTCCGCCGAATGCCTCACCAATCTTGGGGAGAGAATAGTCGGTCATCTCCCTGGAGAGGTACATTGCGATTTGCCGCGGGAAGGCTACAGCCTTGGTCCGCTTGCGTGCTTTGAATTCCTCGAGCTTCAGTCCGAAGTATTCGCCAACCCGCTGCTGGATATCCTGGATGGTGATCATCTTGGGCCGGCCTGATGGAATGATATCCTTGAGCGCTTCAGCTGCCAGATGAGAGGATATATCCTGATTGATTAGCGAGGAGTAGGCAACAACGCGAATTAATGCGCCCTCCAGCTCCCGTATGTTTGTATCAATCTGGTTCGCTATATAAACCATTGCCTCGTTCGGGATATCAAGATTCTCAGCCTTCGCCTTCTTCCGCAGGATGGCAATCCGAGTCTCCAGATCAGGCGGCTGGATGTCGGTAATCAGCCCCCACTCAAACCGGGAACGAAGCCTTTCCTCAAGGGTCGGGATCTCCTTTGGAGGCCGGTCACTTGAGATAATGATCTGCTTGCGTTCTTCATGAAGCGCGTTAAAGGTATGGAAAAACTCTTCCTGGGTCTGCTCCTTACCGGCCAGAAACTGAATATCGTCAATGAGCAGAATATCAATATTCCGGTATTTGATCCGGAAGCTTTCGCCGCGATTATCCCGGATGGCATTAATGAACTCGTTCGTAAACTTCTCCGAGGAGATATAGAGTACGCGTGTATTCGGATTATGTTCAAGAATATAGTGGCCGATGGCATGCATCAGATGTGTCTTCCCAAGCCCCACGCCGCCGTATAGGAACAAGGGGTTATATGCTTTGGCCGGCGCCTCTGCAACAGCAAGCGAAGCAGCATGAGCAAACCGGTTATTGGCTCCAATGACGAAGGTATCAAAGGTATATTTGGGATTAAGCATATGGGAGAAGGACTCTTCATGGACGACCGGCTGGGGAGCGGCTGCCTGGTTCGGTGCAGGGGCCGGCTCTGGCGGTTTGTTCTCTTCAATGATGAATTTAATATCAACCTGGCGCCCCAGATAATCCGTTAGCGTTGTCCTCACAAGCTTCGTATACCGGCTTTCCAGCCATTCTACCGCAAATGTCGTGGGTGCTGTAATCAGAACCATATCGTCAGATGCGAAAGAAGCCTTCGTCGCCTTAAACCAGGTGTCGAAGCTCGGCTTGCTTAATTTGGTTTTTATAATAGACAGGACTTCCTGCCATGTTGCCTGGCTATAGCTATCCACAGACTGTCACTCCTTAACCGTTGTTACAGCAAGAGAATTCAGCCGCTTCCAACGGTCTTGGCAAGCGACGAAAAAGGGTTGCGCCGCAGATTGAGCTGCGGTGAACCCATTATAGAAAAAAAGTACCATGCACAGAAAAAAGGCATCAGAAAATGGAGGCTGCTGCATGCTGCTGGTGAACAGCGGCCCTGAACGAATGTGCATGTGTTTGTCGAATAAGCTGGAAGTGCGGCGGAATTATCCACACTATACACGATAACAGTTGAGAAGTTATCAAAAGGGGATAAAACTTGTTCACAAAGTTATCCACAGGCTGTTGATAATATTGGGGATGATATGGATTCATCCACATCGAAAACAAGACTATCATAGCAAAAGACGCCCGTGATTTCAACGTAAATCAATAATTTATCCACATTTACAACTGGTTGTGCATAAAACTTATGGACAACACTAGATATTGTTTATAATTTGTTAATGGTTCGACAAAAACTGCTCACAGCCCTCAAAACTTATTCACATGTTATCAATTTTGAGTGGGCCTTATCCTTATCCGGTTATCAACAGGCAGGACGGGGCCAGGCAATTTTACGTAGAAGCGATTTTCACAGCCGGATTGAGTCAGGATTGACTTTTACCATAGGGTGTGATTTAATTGAAAAGGCGTTTTTTGAAAGCAGACACAGATAAAGTAGTATGATTCATTTAAAATGCTGATGCAGTATTTAAATAGATCGGAACCAGGAGGTGCAAAATCATGAGACCGACATTTAAACCGAATGTAAGCAAGCGTAAAAAAGTTCACGGCTTCCGCAAGCGGATGGCTACGAAGAATGGCCGCAAAGTACTGAGTGCCCGCCGTCAAAAGGGTAGAAAAGTATTGAGTGCGTAACCAAAAGACCACGTGCGGTGGTCTTTTTTTTTCGGTTTTGGAACATACTTCATTAATAAAAAGGAAAGTTCGGTGGGCTTGCGTCTATGCAAAGAAAGCTTCGTTTGCGGAACCGGAGCGATTTTTCGCGTATTTATAAGTGGGGAAAATCGTTTGCGAACGGTCAATTTGTTGTGTACTGGTCGAAGCGGCCCGCGACGGAGCAATTCCGGATGGGCGTGTCGGTCAGCAAGAAGCTTGGCAACGCGGTTGTGCGGAACCGGCTTCGAAGGGTAGTGAAGGAATTGGTTAGGCTGAACGCACCGCTTATTGCGGAGCATACGGATTTTATTCTTATCGTCCGCAAGCCTGCCGTTGCGATGAAGACCAAGGAGCTGGAGAAAAGCATGCTTCATGTGCTCCGTAAAGCGGGATTACTTAAGCCCCGGCCGGATCGGTGAAAGCGCTGGCTTCGCCCGTCCGGGGCTGTTTCCTTGCGGATTGAATTATGGTATAGTTTTCTAGAATGCTTGTCTCAGCAGAGGGGAGTTTTGATGTTGTTTCGTAATAAGAAATTGTGGCTTGTTTTAGGCCTTATCGGGCTTATGGCTGTATTGTCAGGCTGTGCGCCGACAGACCATACGACCACGACCGAGGATTTGCTGAAGGGCAACTTCTGGGAGAAGAACGTTGTTTACTGGTTTGCACTGATGCTTGATACGTTCGCCGAGTGGTTCACGGGCTCGTATGGACTATCGATTCTGCTGCTGACGATCATCGTCCGTACCCTGATTTTGCCGCTTACGCTGAAGCAGTACCGCAGTTCGAAGGCGATGCAGGCGATTCAGCCTGAGATGCAGAAGATCCGCCAGAAGTTCAAGGATAATCCTCAGAAGCAGCAGGAAGAGACAATGAAGCTGTTCCAGCAGCATCAGATCAATCCGCTGGCTGGCTGTCTGCCGCTGCTGATTCAAATGCCGATTTTCATCGCACTTTACAATGCCATCTACTGGAACCCGGATATTCGTACCCATGAATTCCTATGGCTTCAGCTTGGTGAGAAGGATCCGTATTATATCCTGCCGATTATAGCGGCGATTACGACATTCATCCAGTCAAAGATGATGCCGCAGCAGCCGAATAATCCCATGCAGGCGATTCTGCTTATTTTCCCGGTATTGATTTTCGTCATGGCGATGTCATTCCCGGCAGCACTTCCGCTTTACTGGATCTACAGCAACATCTATACGATTATTCAAAACTATTTCCTCTACGTTCGTTCATCCGACAAGGGTAAGGAGGCCCCTGCGAAATGAAGAAAATCGTAGCATCGGGAAAGACGATTGAAGAAGCTGTAAGAAACGGTTTGGCTGAGCTGCAGGTTACGGAAGAACGGGTGAAGGTAACGGTTACTGAACAGCCCTCCAGGGGGTTGTTTGGATTAATCGGTACAAGGGAAGCGAAGGTAGAACTGGAGCTTCTGCCCGAACCGGTTGACCCTGTAGGTGAAACGGAACAATTTCTACATGAAGTGGCCGAGGCTATGGGCCTTCAGGTAGATATTAACCGGCTGACAACCAGGGAAGGTATTCAGCTCAATATCTCCGGTACCGGAGATATCGGTATGCTGATCGGACGCAGAGGCCAGACGCTAGATGCCCTGCAGTACCTGGCTAATATTGTCGCAAACCGCCATTCAGACAGTTTTGTAAGAATCGTCCTTGATGCTGAGGATTTTCGGGAACGCAGACGCAAGACACTGGCGGAATTGTCCGACCGTCTTGCAGGGAAGGTTATACGATCGAAGCAAGAGATAGTATTGGAACCGATGACTGCACAGGACCGCAAGGTTATACATTACCAGCTGCAGAATCATCCGAAGGTGAAGACGTACAGTAAGGGAGACGAGCCTAATCGGCGAATCGTCATTACCCCTCGATAGATGAATAGAAGTTGGTATGCTCGGCAATGGCTCCTACCAAGAGGCATTGCCTTTTTTTGAAGGTGTTTCTGTCGAAAAATAAATATCCACATGTGGATAACGGTATGATGACAGGTGCTGCATTTTGCATAATCAGCTTTATTAGAACTGTGAACAATTACGAAGGAAATGCTAATCATAATCCACAGGGGGATAACTGGCACCCGGCAGTCGACCTGACCAAGGGTTAACGGTTATACTGGAGGAGTTGAAACGTACATGAATATGGATACGATTGCCGCGATCTCGACAGCTGTCGGTGAAAGCGGCATTGCCGTCATACGGGTGAGCGGAGCTGATGCTGTGAAGGCAACGGCGCCTTTGTTCCGATCTAGGGTGGATCTAAACGAGGCAGCTACCCATACAGTAAACTATGGTCATATTATTGATCCGGACACTGGTGAGGTTATGGAGGAATCACTTGTTACGGTCATGAGGGGGCCGCGATCCTTTACAGCTGAAGACGTGGTGGAAATCAGCACGCACGGGGGGATCGTGGCCGTTAAGCGTGTCATGGAACTGCTGCTGAGACGTGGAACGATCCGTCTGGCTGAGCCGGGAGAGTTTACGAAACGGGCTTTCCTGAACGGCCGTATTGATCTGACGCAGGCTGAAGCTGTGATGGACTTAATCAGATCTAAGTCGGATCGCGCTTTTTCCATAGCATTAAAGCAGGCAGAAGGTTCACTGTCCAAGAAAATCAAGTTATTGCGTCACCAGTTGATTGAGCTGCTTGCTCATATTGAGGTGAATATTGATTATCCGGAGCATGACGTAACCGAGATGAGCAATGCATTCATTCGGGACCAGAGCATGGAGGTTATTGCTGAGATCATACAGCTGCTTCGTACGGCAAGTGAAGGCAAGATTTTGCGGGAGGGTATTGTGACGGCAATTGTCGGCAGGCCGAATGTAGGCAAGTCATCTCTGCTGAATGCCTTATCCCAGAGCAATAAAGCGATCGTGACGGATATACCGGGAACAACCCGGGATGTGATAGAGGAATTTGTTACGGTAAAGGGGATTCCCCTAAGACTGCTGGATACAGCGGGAATTCGGGAGACCTCTGATTTAGTGGAACGGATTGGAGTGGAGCGTTCCCGCACTGCATTAGGTGAGGCGGATCTCATTATGTTAGTGTTGAACAATGCAGAGCCGCTGCATGAGGATGAGAAGGAGCTGCTAAAGCAGCTGAGCGGCCGGCAGATGATCGTCATTTTGAACAAGACGGACCTTCCGACTCAGCTTAGTGATGAAGAGCTTATCGAGCTGGTCCCCGAACAGGCCATTGTACGGATGTCAGTGGCGGAGGAAAGAGGTATGGATCAGCTGGAGGAAGCAATTGCTTCCATGTTCTTCTCCGGCAAGCTGGAATCCGCCGATATGACCTACGTATCGAATGTGAGGCATATTGCTCTTCTTAAGCAGGCGATGCGTTCTCTTGAGGATGCCATCGAGGCGACAGAATCCGGCATCCCGATTGATATTGTGCAAATCGATGTCCGTACAGCTTGGGAGCTTCTTGGCGAAATTACTGGTGATAGCGCGGGTGATTCACTTATTGATCAGATTTTTTCGCAGTTCTGTCTAGGTAAATAATATGCAAAAATAATGATGGCAATTCGAGTCGGATTCTTGATGAAATTAAGAGATTATGCAGATAGATGAATGAGGATGAGTTTTGGGCGAAAAAGAGGAGGAGGGATAGCAAAATGGGATATCATGCTGGCGATTATGATGTCATCGTGGTAGGTGCCGGACATGCAGGCTGTGAAGCTGCACTGGCATCGGCAAGAATGGGCTGTGAGACCCTGCTGCTAACAATTAATTTGGATATGGTGGCATTCATGCCATGCAACCCGTCAATTGGGGGTCCTGCTAAAGGACATGTCGTTCGTGAGATTGATGCGCTCGGGGGCGAGATGGGACGGAATATCGATAAAACTTTCATTCAAATGAGGATGCTGAATACAGGTAAGGGGCCAGCAGTTCATGCGCTTCGTGCTCAGGCAGATAAGTTCATGTATCAGCATGAGATGAAGAAGACCATTGAAGAAACGAAGCATCTGACGCTTCGCCAAGGTATGGCAGAAGAGTTGATCGTAGAAGACGGGAATTGCGTAGGCTTAATAACGAAGACAGGTGCTGAATACCGGGCGAAAGCTGTTGTTGTAACAACGGGAACTTATCTGCGCGGCAAAGTGATTATGGGCGAGTTGATGTATGAGAGCGGTCCTAACAACCAGCAGCCATCGGTGAAGCTGTCCGAATCGCTTCGCGGTTTGGGACTTGAGCTTGTAAGATTTAAGACCGGTACGCCGCCACGTGTTCACAAGGATTCGATTGATTTTGACAAGACGGAAATCCAGCCTGGGGACGAGCAGCCGAAGTTCTTCTCTTATGAGACGGAATACTCGGACAATGAACAGCTGCCATGCTGGCTGACCTATACATCAGAAGATACACACAAGATTATTAATGATAACCTGCATCGCGCGCCGATGTTCTCGGGTCAAATCGAAGGTACAGGGCCACGTTACTGCCCTTCTATAGAAGACAAGATTGTGCGGTTTGCGGATAAGCCCAAACATCAAATTTTCCTCGAGCCTGAAGGCAAGCACACGTCAGAATATTATGTACAGGGTCTGTCGACGAGTATGCCTGAAGATGTTCAGCTCGCTATTCTTCGCTCGATCCCTGGTATGGAACGTGTAGAAATGATGCGTACCGGCTATGCCATTGAATATGATGCGGTTGTACCTACTCAGCTGTGGCCGACACTGGAAACGAAGGTTGTGTCTGGGTTATTCACCGCTGGGCAGATTAATGGCACATCCGGTTATGAGGAGGCGGCTGGCCAAGGAATCATGGCAGGCATCAATGCAGCCCGCAAGGTGCAGGGACTAGAGCCAGTAATCCTGGAACGGTCTCAGGGATACATTGGTGTATTGATAGATGACCTCGTGACGAAGGGGACGAATGAGCCCTACCGCTTGCTGACTTCCCGTGCAGAATACCGCCTGCTGCTTCGTCATGATAATGCTGACCTGAGGCTGACCCCGATTGGTTATGAGATTGGCCTTATCTCGGAGGAGAGACACAGCCGCTTTCTGTTGAAGAAGGAGAGGATTGAACAGGAAATTGAACGAATTAAGACGACCAAGGTTCGGGCAGATGAATCCCTGCAAGCTATGCTAGAAGAAGCGGGCTCGGCACCGATTGCCAACACAGTCGATGCGCTCTCGCTGCTGCGCAGACCGGAGATCAGCTATGCACTGCTTGAGAAGGTTGCTCCTTCACCGCTCGAGTTAAATGATGATATGAAGGAACAAGTGGAGATCCAAGTGAAGTATCAGGGTTATATTGAGAAACAGCTGCTGCAGGTTGAACGTCTAGCCAAGATGGAGAAGAAGAAAATTCCGGATGACATCGATTATTACGATGTACATGGACTTGCTTCTGAGGCCAAGCAGAAGCTGAGCACAATCAGGCCGCTATCAATCGGTCAAGCATCCAGAATATCTGGCGTGACACCTGCAGATCTGTCCATTCTCCTTGTTTATCTGGAGCATTATAACCGGGTAGTTGCGGCACGGGGGTAAGAGGATGGAATGGTTTATCAAGCTTATGGCAGAACAACAAAGGGAGCTTAGCAACACTCAGCTGGAGCAGTTGGAGCGTTACTATCAGATTCTTGTTGAGTGGAACGAGAAGATGAATCTGACCGGGATTACGGAACGAGATGCGGTATATGAGAAGCATTTTTACGACTCGATCTCATTATCCTTCTATGTTGATATGGATCAGGCGACCCGGCTGGCGGATATCGGTTCAGGCGCTGGTTTTCCAAGTGTTCCGTTGAAAATTTGTTACCCCCATCTCCATATCACAATCGTGGACTCACTTAACAAGCGAATTCAGTTCCTTACTCATCTATGTGAAAAACTGGGACTGAAGAATTGCCAGCTTGTTCATGGGAGGGCAGAGGATATTGCGCGTCAAGCAGAGCACAGAGATCAATATGATTTGGTAACAGCTAGGGCGGTTGCGAGGCTGAACGTTCTGAACGAGTTTTGTCTTCCTTTTGCAAGACCACGTGCTTTGTTTGCAGCCATGAAGGGCAGTGATCCTAAAGATGAAGTGCACGAAGCGGGGAAGAGTTTGAAGGAGCTTGGCGGCAAGCTGGAAAATGTCCATCATTTCAAGCTTCCTAACGAAGAATCAGACCGTCATATTATCTTGATTCGCAAGCAAGGTTCCACGCCGAAGAAGTACCCGCGCAAGGCAGGTACGCCGCTCAAACAGCCGATTGTATAAAGATAACATTCCGGGAGTGAAATTGTTCCACGTGAAACATTTTCATTCCCGGTTTTGATGTTATCAAGCAGGAAAAAGGATTTTGGCTGGCGAATATAACTAAAGTGCAATAAAGAACCGGAGAAAATTTGATAATATCGTCGTAAGGCGTATAATGAAGCGAGTGCACTCTAATTGATCCAATTATGTTAAGTTAGAGACATCCGCATCATTGTATGGTTCAACGTTACGGCATATTGAATTAGGTGGGTTATGACGGTATGAAAGAACAATTTTCGCGGCTTTTCGGCTTTTCCGAACGCTCCAACCAGGATGAAGTCAAACAAATCCCCGTGGAGGATATCGATACAAGCCCCTATCAGCCCAGAACGATATTCGATGATGATCGGATCGAAGAGCTTTGCCAAACGATAAAAACACATGGCGTCATTCAACCAATTGTCGTACGAATTCGGAATAATCGGTACGAGATCATTGCGGGTGAGCGCCGTTGGCGTGCGGTAAAGAAACTTGGCCTTGAAACAATACCGGCTATCATAAGAGAATTTAATGATTCTCAAGCTGCTTCCATTGCTCTTATTGAGAACCTGCAAAGAGAAGGGCTGACCGCTGTAGAAGAAGCCATTGCCTATCAGAAACTCATTGATCTTCATGATCTGACGCAGGAAAGTCTGGCACAGCGGCTTGGAAAGAGTCAATCCACGATAGCCAATAAGCTTCGATTGTTGAATCTTAGTGAACCTGTTAAACTTGCATTGATGGAACGGAAAATAACCGAACGTCATGCACGGGCATTGCTGACTCTTGAAACGGAAGAGCTTCAAATAAAGGTTCTTGAAGATGTTATTACCAAGGAACTGAATGTTAAACAAACAGAGGCGAGAGCAGCCTTTTACAAGGAAGCGGCCAAAGCCAAGAAGTCGAAAAGGATCTCATTTACGAAGGATGTACGCCTGGCTCTTAATACGATTCGCCAATCCATAGATATGGTGTCCGGCTCCGGCTTGAAGATCAAGACGGATGAAAAGGACTGCGAAGAGCATTATGAGATCGTTATTCGGATCCCTAAGCGGTAGCTGAGCCGTACAACATGACCCAAGCAGCTTCGTTCGCGAAAGCGGCAACCCTTGCCGCTTTTTCTCTATTTACAGCCTACTAGCTAGATATTGAGGTGAACCGGATTGTCCAAAATAATTGCCATAACGAATCAGAAGGGCGGGGTAGGGAAAACAACCACCTCTGTCAACTTAGGCGCCTCCTTAGCTTCACTTGGCAAGAAAGTTCTTCTGGTAGATATTGACCCGCAAGGGAATACAACGAGTGGTATCGGGATAAATAAAGCAGATGTGAGCAACTGCATCTACGATATTCTTATTAATGATGTTCATCCAGAAGAAGCGATGTGTGAAACGAAAATCCCGGGACTTACGCTTATACCGGCTACGATTCAGCTGGCCGGTGCGGAGATCGAGCTTGTCCCTACGATATCGCGTGAAGTAAGACTGAAGAAATCTCTGCAGCTGGTTAAGAATCAGTTCGACTACGTATTGATTGATTGCCCGCCATCTCTTGGCATCTTAACGATTAATTCGTTAACAGCGGCGGATTCCGTAATTATTCCCATACAATGTGAGTACTATGCTCTAGAGGGTTTAAGTCAGCTGCTCAACACAGTCCGCCTTGTTCAGAAGCACCTTAACACCTCGCTGCAAATTGAAGGTGTATTGCTTACGATGTTTGATGCCAGGACAAACCTTGGCATTCAAGTTATAGAAGAAGTGAAGAAATACTTCCAACAGAAGGTCTACCAGACGATCATTCCAAGAAATGTGCGGCTGAGCGAAGCCCCGTCTCATGGTCAATCCATTATTACCTATGATCCTCGTTCGAAAGGCGCGGAGGTTTATCTTGAATTGGCGAAGGAAGTGATAACGTATGAGCAAGCGGCTAGGTAGAGGGCTTGACGCGCTGATTCCATCGCTTTCGGTACAGGAAGATGATAAAGTGGTTGAGGTATCACTGACGCAGTTAAGGCCGAATCCCTATCAGCCACGTAAAACATTCGATGAGGATGCTATCAAGGAACTCGCTGAATCGATTAAACAGCACGGAATAATTCAGCCTATTATTGTCCGCAGTGTTGTTAAGGGATATGAGATAATCGCTGGTGAACGACGCTTTCGGGCGTCTCAGCTGTGCGGTAATACGACCATCCCTGCTGTAGTACGAAACTTCACTGATCAGCAAGTCATGGAAATTGCTTTGATCGAGAATCTGCAGCGGGAAGACCTGAATGCCATAGAGCTGGCGATCGCTTACCAGTCGATTATGGAGAAGTTCAGTCTGACCCAAGAAGAACTGTCCATGAAGGTTGGGAAGTCGAGATCCCATATTGCAAACTTCCTGCGGTTGCTTACTCTCCCAGCAGAAATTAAGGAAAATGTTTCACGTGGAACATTATCTATGGGTCATGCACGCGCACTGGCAGGTCTAAAGGATGAAGTGAAAAAACAGGAATTAGCCAGGCTTTCAATAGAGCAGGAGTGGAGCGTAAGAGAGCTGGAGGAAGCAATTCAGAATCTTGACCGCAAGCCTGCAGCAGAACAGGAATCGCTACCAGCCCAGCGCAATAAGAAGCGGGACCCTTATATTGAACAAGTAGAAGAATCGCTTCGCGAACGTTTCAAAACAACCGTCAAAATTAAGCAGCAGAAGGATAAAGGGCGTATTGAACTGCTGTATTACAATAAACAGGATCTAGAGCGACTGTTAGAGCTTCTTGAAAAAATGGCCTAGTATTCATGGTAAACAGTTATAGCATACCTGAGTTGTAATCTTTCGGAGGAAAGATTAAACTAAGGTGTGCTATTGTTTTATATGGGAAAAAGGTGGATGAGTGGAGGGAGTAAAAGGTGGATACAAATAATAAAATTCATTACTTGGATCATGCGGCTACTTCATGGCCCAAGCCTCAGCAGGTTGTTGATGCTGTCCAGGAGGCACTGTTGGAGTACGCAGCTAATCCGGGGCGGGGCAGCCATAGAATGGCCGTTCGGGCCAGTCGTGCGGTGTTTGGCGCCCGGAAGAGTTTGGCTCAGCTATTCCGCATTAAGAATCCGAATGACATCGCTTTTACTCCAAGTACGACAGAAGCACTTAACCTTGCTATTAAAGGATTCTTGAAGCCTGGCGATCATGTGGTGGCGACCGCGGTTGAGCACAACTCTGTCCGCAGACCCTTGGAATACCTCAAACGCACAATTGGAATTCAAGTAACTTATGTAGATACAGATCCGGCAGGAACTCTTCAGCTGAGACAGATAGAAGAGGCATTAACAGCTGCTACAAAGCTTGTAATCGTTAACCACAGCTCCAATCTGCTTGGTTCCATACTTCCAGTTCAAGATATAGGACAGCTCACACGTTCAAAAGGTATAGCACTTCTGGTAGATGCCGCTCAGAGCGCTGGAATACTCCCTATAGACGTTGAGGCGATGGGCATAGATATGCTGGCCTTTCCGGGTCACAAAGGTCTCCTGGGCCCCCAAGGGACGGGAGGGCTGTACATTCATCCGGATATCGACTTGGTTCCGCTCCTGCATGGAGGGACTGGAAGTCAATCCGAAGCCATTGATCAGCCGGATGTAAGACCGGACCGTTATGAATCAGGCACACTAAACTTGTCTGGTATTGCGGGCTTGCGGGCAGGGGTTGAAGTGGTAGCGAATGAGACTGTCGAAAAGATCCATAATAAAGAATGGTCTTTAACACAGCGTCTGATGGAGGGGCTTCTTGGAATAGATGGTGTAACGGTCTTGGGTCCTGCGATTGGCGAGCCCAGAACAGGCATTGTATCCTTCCTGGTGGGTTCTGCCGATCCTTCAGAGACCGCTTTTATTTTGGATCAGCACTACGGTATAGCAGTACGTTCCGGTTTTCACTGTACGCCGCTTGCACACGGCTGTGCGGGTACGACAGAGACAGGTGCGGTACGCGCAAGTGTCGGTTTTTACACGGAAGAATCAGACGTAGATGCATTAATTGCTGCAGTGGAAGAAATAAAACAGCACTATTCATAAAGAAAGTTTAGCGCAGTTAGTTGCCTGCAAGCAGGCAGGCAGGTAATGGGATGGTATGGAGGAGAAATTAGAATGGAGCCAATATTTGAACCATATATCGTCGAATGGCTGTTCCTGGGCTTGTCAGCAATTGTTCTAATGCTTGTGATCTGGAATATTGCAATGGGCAGAAGGCTGAAACGATTAAGACGTGATTATCGGGCGATGATGGCGGAGACCGGAGTGGATAATTTGGAACAGCTTCTGACCGACCTGCAGACGAGGGTGACGCATAGTGAATACCAATTAAGGGAGCATGAGAACGAACTGGTGAAGCTGTATAACGGGCTGCGGTTGAAGAAGGGGAATGTCGGTATTTATCGTTATAATGCATTCTCAACACAAGGCAGTGATATGAGCTTCTCGATTGCGATAGTTAACGATGACCAGGATGGTATTGTGATGAGCGGTCTTCATACACGCGAGGAAACATACGTATATGCTAAACCGCTCGTGGGCGGTGAATCTACTTATCCATTGACACCAGAGGAGAAGCAGGCGATCATTCAGGCTGTGCAGCCGAAATAGCAGCCGGCCGGTTAGCAAGAAGGACCGCATGATGCAGGCTTCGGGCTATGATTTCGGCCATGCGAATGACTAAGTGAAGACGGGTATTCTGTAGGACAAAATACTCCATGAAGCCGCCGACATTCACGATTCCGGTAATATGGATGTCCCCAACGGGAGGGAGCTCCTTGTTCACACCGGCACCCGGACGGACAGGACCCTTCCCAACTTGAATACATCCCACACTGGCAACTTGTCCAAGACAGGCATCTATACCAATGACGAATGGATGGCGTATATTCCGTTCAATATGCTGGAGTGTTTCCTCCAGATTAACGGCATGGACAGGCTGCTCCAGCGTACCGAACAGATCATAGTGGGGACTGCGATGCTTGCTTAACTGGGAGCCTATTAATGGGCCTAGTGAATCTCCGGTTGAACGATCAGTTCCGACGCACACAATAACAAGTCGTTGCTCCGGGTACAGGTTGCGCAAATAACCGGTAAGCCTGTCTGTCAGGAGTACGCCAACATTTGATTCCGTGTGCGCTATCTTGAAAGGCGTCTCTTTTCTACTCGTCATTTTCATAGAATCCCCTCCGCCATCCTCATGTGTTACTAGTATATGGACAGGGTGGTCATTTTATACTTGGGGCTGTAAAAATAAAGATTCATTCGCGGAGGACAGAATATGCTGATTGCATTTGATTCTACTCAACAAGCTTTGCGGGCAGAGATGCTCCTGGAATACGCGGAGATAGAAATAGATATACGGCCTACACCAAAGGAGATAACTGCAGGCTGCGCGCTGTCAATTGATTTTCCGGATGTGGACTTGCAGCAGGTGGCAGCCGTTATAATAGAAGAGAAGGTAGAGATACGGGGAATATTCGAGCAGGTGGGAAACCAGTATGTGCAAGTGTCGTTTAAATAGCTAAGCTAACTGTGTAAATAAAGAGGTTAAGCTTTAGGATGATGGGTTCGTAGGGAGGAGAAATTGATGAACGAAGAAACAACGATTAATGAGGAAACGATATCTGGGCTTTGGGCGGCAATTCAGGATTGGTTCATGAATGAGGCGATGTGGATTGCGGTCGCAATTGGTGCCATTAGAATTCTGCTGATTCTGGTAATCGGGAGAGTCATCATCTGGGGAGCTAACAAGCTGCTGAACCATATGATCTTGAGCCGGAACACTACCCGGCTGCACATTGAAACAAGACGTGTGCAAACCGTCGGCAGGCTGCTTAAGAATGTAGTAAACTATGTTGTCTATTTCATCACATTACTGCTCATTCTAAGCGAATTCAATATAAATCTCGGACCGATTATAGCAGGGGCCGGTGTAGTCGGGCTTGCGATTGGCTTCGGCGCCCAAAGCTTGGTGAAGGATGTCATTACCGGATTCTTCATTATCCTTGAAGACCAGTTCTCGGTAGGCGATTTTATTCAGACGGGTAATTTCAAAGGTACAGTGGATGTGATCGGGTTGCGTGCCACAAGGCTGACAAGCTGGACTGGAGAGGTGTATATTATACCTAACGGCTCAATTGTGGAGGTCACGAATTATTCACTGCGCAATTCACTTGCCGTGCTGGATGTTTCGATTGCTTATGAAGAGGATATCGACCATGCGACGGAGATTATTAAGAAAACGATTGAACAGGTGCATCATGAGAATATGACGAAGACGCCTGAGGTTCTGGGTGTACAGGCATTGGGACAATCGGAAGTGACCATAAGGGTTATTGCAGAGTGCATGCCGAATACTCACTTTGTCGTAGCACGTTTGCTCAATGCTGAGATTAAAAAATCACTTGATGCGAATGGCATTGAAATTCCGTATCCGAAGATGGTCACCTACTACAAGGGTGAAAGAGGAGGCGCATAGCGAGATGGAGCGTAAGGAGTTTGCGCTTGGCGATATTGTGCAGATGAAGAAGCAGCATCCCTGCGGAACCAATGAGATGGAGATCATCCGGATGGGGATGGACATTCGCATCAAATGTGTCGGCTGCAAGCACAGCATCCTTGTGCCCAGGCTGAAGTTTGAGAAAAACATGAAGAAGGTGCTGCGAAGCGCTGGATCAGAGCAGCAAGGACAGGCTGCAGAGTAAGGGAGAGGAGGGGGAATGATTTGCCTTTAAAAAGTTGTAAACAAGGCTGTTGCATTCCCCAACCATCTATGGTATTATAAATCCTGCTTGTGATGAATGGAGAGGTACCCAAGTGGTCCAAGGGGGCTGACTCGAAATCAGCTAGGCGTCTCACGGCGTGCGTGGGTTCGAATCCCACCTTCTCCGCCATACATACACATAACGGTCCCGATGGGGCCGTTTTTTTGTTGTTTGCTTCGGTTGATTTGGTTTATATTCACCAAAAAAGAGAGCCCTTGCGGGCTCTCCTGACGGTGGTTGATTTGGTTGAGTCATCAGTATCTTCATCAGGCGACAAGAAACTTTCGGGTGCATCTTCCGATGCGCGTGTACTTCGACTTAAGAGTCTTTGGCACATCCCTCCGCTTCTATGCTGAGTGGATCTGTTCCTCTTGCGGTTGTTGCACTAAGGAGTTCAACGTAACCACACCTCTCGTCTCACCGTCGATATTATATTGTCCCGGATGGATCAGCTGTATACATGATGCCGATGAAATAATGCTTTTACTTCATCCGGGTCCAGCGGCGGTCTTCATTCGTAAGCTCGGGGAAGCGCTGGCCTTTCTTGAGCTTTACTTTACGCGGATTGTTGACGCCCGTGTGCACGGCATGCTCGCCGACCTCAATATAGATTCCATCATTAGGAGCCGTATGTCTGTCCGTAAAATGTGTCCATTCACCCATGGGGAAGTTCCTCCTTATGCTGCATAGTTAACGGACGGTTTCGTCCACAGCTTATTGTGCGCGAAGGGAGGACAGTCAATGAACGGGATTATGTGACATGGCTGGTTCTGAGAGGGGGAAGCAGGTGCAGGAAAACAGTACTTGCTTTCGGCACTCTATCTTTGATATAGTAATATGGTATGCGAGTTGATTAAGTCTCTCGCTCCTTGCTCCCGCAGGGGAGCCGCTAGTCCAAAAGGAGGTGAACAGAATGCGCAAATATGAAGTGATGTACATTATTCGTCCGGATGTAGAACAGGAAGCTGTTCAAGCACTAGTCGAAAAATTCAATGGCATCATCTCCAACGGCGGAGAAGTCACAAAGCAAGACGTGATGGGCAAACGCCGCCTTGCGTATGAGATCAATAAGATTCGTGACGGCATTTACGTGCTGGTACATTTCAACGCTCCATCTGAGGTTATCGTTGAACTTGACCGCGTCATGAAGATTACGGATGAAATTATCCGGTTCTTGATCGTCAAAGACGTAGCCTAAGCTGCGCGCAAGGGATGTTAACCGATTGGGAGGTTAATAACCATGTTGAACCGTGTCATTCTGATCGGGCGTCTGACAAGAGATCCCGAGATGCGATATACACCGTCCGGTGTGGCGGTCACGCAATTTACGCTGGCTGTTGACCGGCCGTTTACCAGCAATGGCGGTGAGCGGGAAGCTGATTTTATCCCGGTTGTCACCTGGCGGCAGCTTGCCGAAACATGCGCCAACTATCTCCGCAAAGGTCGTCTGACCGCGGTTGAAGGCCGGATTCAGGTTCGGAACTATGAGAATAACGAAGGTAAGCGGGTTTACGTGACGGAAGTCATTGCCGATAACGTTCGTTTTCTGGAGTCATCGAACCGTGAGGGCGGCGGAAGTAACAACCGTGAAGAAGGCGGCGGCTACGGTGGTGGCGGCAGCAATTACGGCGGCGGAAGCGGAGGCGGCGGTTCGTACGGCGGCGGTAATGCCGGCGGACGCGGGAATGCTTCGCGGAACGACAACGATCCGTTCTCTGATGACGGACGACCAATCGACATTTCGGAAGATGATTTGCCATTTTAAGAAGCGGCCGCAGGCTGCTGCTTAATGAATTTTTTAGACAAGGAGGAATATGAACATGGCCTTTAAACCAAGAGAAGGCGGAGACGGAGAGCGTCCAGAGCGCAAGTTCAGCCGTAAAGGCGGCCGTAACAAGCGTCGTAAAGTATGCTTCTTCACCGTTAACAAAATCACGCACATTGACTATAAAGACACTGACCTGCTCAAAAAGTTCATCAGCGAGCGCGGCAAGATCCTGCCTCGCCGTGTAACGGGCACCAGCGCTAAATATCAACGTGCTCTGACAACTGCCATCAAACGTTCGCGTCAGGTAGCTCTGCTTCCTTACACAACGGAGTAGTATATAGAGTAAAGAAGCTGTTTTGAAAGCAGATTACGATCTGCTGGAGAAGCAGCTTTTTTGTGCTTTCTGTTATAAGTTAAGCTATAAGGCTATAATCAAATTTTACACTGAGCACTTGCAAAATATTTATCTTAGTAGTAAGATGCTTATTTATAAGGGAAACGGTTATTACTGGTTTATTTTAAAGGAATTATTCTATGTAGATGTCCGGCAGAAGGTTCGATAGTGAAACCTATCCGGACTAGGAAAGGGGATAACGCATGAGCCATCAAGATAAGCTGCTGGATTGCTGGCAGATGATTCGTATGAGCTATAAGATCTGGGGAACGGAATGGTACAAGCAGAATCCATCTGGTCTTTCCATAACGCAGGTGCAGCTGCTTGAACTGCTTGATAAGGAAGGCAGGCAGAAGGCTTCTCAGCTTGCCGGTGCTTTGTTCATTACGACAGGAGGCTTCACAGGTATAGCTGACAGGCTGGTCAAGGCCGGACTGGTTGAGCGTGTGAAGGATGAACAGGATCGGAGGACCGTGTATCTGGAGCTGACAGAGGAAGGGCGGCAAGAGCTGGTACGTGTCGTGGAGCAGCGGAAGGAGCTGCTTAACAAGCTGTTTGGCGTGCTGCCGGAGAAGGATGTCAACGAGCTGCAGCGGATGCTGAATACGTTCTATGAGCACTACAAGAACAACATCGAATTGCAGGGCAGGCAGTAGCATATAGGCAACATAGAAGGAAACAGAGAAAGAAGGATAGTTATGGAGAAGAGAAGCAGGACTTTGTTTGTGGAGGAGTGGAAGTCGATCTTCCGGAAGCGGATGACACTAGTTTCCATTATAGCGGTCTGTACGATTCCGCTGCTGTACAGCGGTACCTTCCTATGGGCATTCTGGAATCCTTACGATCAAGTGAATGAGCTGCCGGTAGCGGTCGTGAATAGGGATACGGGCGCTGAGATGGATGGCAAGATGCTAACGATCGGCGAAGACTTCCAGGAGGAGCTTAAGAATTCCGATGCCTTCCAGTGGGATTTCGTTACGAAGGAGCAGGCCGAACAGGGGCTGCGGAATAAGCAGTACTACATGGCGATTGAGATCCCGGAGGATTTTTCACTAAGGGCCTCCAAAGTGATGGAAGCTCATCCGGACCCGGCCGTGCTCACGTACATTCCGAATGAAGGCCTAAATTATATGACTTCACGAATTGGTTCATCAGCCGTGGATAAAATAAAGGCGGAGCTGTCACAGGAGCTTACGGAAGCTTACGTGACCTCCTTATTTGAGAACATTCAGACGGTATCGGACGGGCTTGGCGAAGCAGCTGAAGGTGCAGGCAAGTTGGCCGACGGCAGCGGGAAGCTGCACGAAGGAATCGAACAGATTCAAAGTAAGCTCGGCGAGATGTTTAACGGCACAGGCACGTTAGGCAATGGCATTCTCAAGCTGATTCAAGGCACGGAAAAGCTGGGAAGTGGAACCAAGAAGCTGTCTGAAGGCAGCGGGAAGCTCAGCGAGGGGATCGTGAAGCTGGAGGACGGCCATCAGGAACTGACGGACGGCGTGCGCAGCCTGCAGGGCGGAACGGCTGCATTGAAGGATGGGCTTGCACAGTCCAAGGCAGGCGCTGAGCAGCTGAAGACAGGTGCGGAAGGACTTCAGGCGCTGCTGGCGGCTATTGCAGGAGCCAATCCTGAGCTTGCCGCTTCACAGCAGTATGCTCAGGCGATACAGATTTCTGAGCAGTTGAGCGGAGGAGCAGCAGGACTGGCAGAGGGACAGCAGCAGCTTGCAGCGGGCGCGGAACAGCTGGCAGCCGGTGGGGCAGAGGTGCTGGCGGGCATGGAGACATTGGGCGGCAAGCTTGATGAAGCAGGCAAGGCTGCAGCTAAGCTTGAAGCAGGAGCCCAGTCGGTTGAGCAGGGCGCGAAGGAATTGAAGACGGGTCTAGGCGAGCTGAAGACTGGTATTGGCAAGGTAACAAGCGGCGCGAAGCAGCTGCATGAAGGCACAGTGGAGCTGGCAAGCGGCTCCCGCTCGGTTACAGACGGATCGAGTGAGCTCTTTCACAAGCTAACAGATGCAGCAGCGGAGACCTCATCGATACATCCAGATGAGGCGACGTACCGAATGTTCGCATCACCAGTCATTATTGACGAAGAGAAGGAAGGGGCCGTTCCCAACTATGGAACCGGCATGGCGCCGTACTTTATCTCGATGAGCTTGTTTGTCGGCGCTATGATGCTGACAATCGTATTTGATGTACGCAAGCCGGCTGTCCGGCCAAGGAGGGCCATTAACTGGTTTGGCAGCAAGCTGGTCACCATGCTTCTCGTAGGGCTGCTGCAGGCGCTGCTGCAGGCGCTGCTGCTGGATGGCGTTATGCTTGGCGTACTGCAGCTGGAAGTGAAGAGCGTTCCATATTTCATTGGATTTAGTATTCTGCTCAGCTGGACGTACATGGCAATTGTACAGATGCTGGTCACGCTGTTCGGCGATGCCGGACGCTTCCTGGCGATTCTGCTGCTGATTGTTCAGCTCACGACATCGGGCGGTACTTTCCCGGTTGAGATGATCCCGACCGGTCTGCAGCAGCTGCATACCTGGACGCCGATGGCTTATGCAGTGGATGGCTTCCGGACCATTATTTCGACCGGACAGTTTGATTTTCTGCAGGAAGATGCGGGTGTATTGGCAGGCGTATTCACAGCCAGTGCGTTCATCACACTCTCCTACTATGTATTCCGTATGCGCCGCAGGGGCGGCGGGCAGGAGATACGGAACGTGGAAGTTGCTTCCTGACCTGTTCAGGGTGATTCCTAAGTGCCGATAACGGGTATGATAGGGGCAAACGGTACAGGGCGGTGGCCTGATAGGACATCGTCCCGATTATGCCGTAATCATGCCGGTACATGGCTGCGAAGGAGCGTGCAGATGATGGCCAAGTCTGATCGGAATCACGACCGCAATACGGAGAAGTCAGAGAATTTCTACGGTATCTTTACCCCAGCTGAACGGGAAGACAATGCTGCTACGGATCCAATTGATGATGCAGTGGCGGGTATCATGGATAATGTCGAGGAGACTGTGACAGGGCATGATACCGACAGGAGAAAACAACCGAAAAAATAGCATCCGGTCCGGCCTGCATGGGAAATGCAGGCTTTTCTTTTTGTCAGAAGCCGTGTTCTGATCAATAACGCCTAATCAATAACGCTGCGCATGCCTCTCGGCCAGGTCACCAATTAGGGGGAGCTTAAACCACTGACCCTGCAGGGCCAGCAGCATACAAGCCAGCCAGAGGATAAGGGCCGCTGGAGCCAGCAGAAGTCCAATCAGCCACCCGATAATTGGAATGCCGCCCAGTAGCAGCTGCGTCACAATAATAGCTGTTGATGCAAAAATAGATTGCAGTGCGTGAAATTTTACAAACCTGCTGTCCTTTTCAATCGTCAATAATAGGAGACCTGTTATAAAACCGAGCACATAACAGAGCATGGCGGCAATCCGGGGCTCAAAGCGGGGGACGCGCCGCTTGGAGGACGGGGAATCATTCATACTGATCATCCTTTCCGGTTGTCAGATGTACTAGACAAGGTTGTCTTAGCAATATGTATGCAAGGCGGCAGTAAACGATTCACCTCCTCCCGGGAGAAACCACGAGCAGGGGTGCAGCTTTACGGATTGCCGGATCGTTTTAAGCGAGTGTTAGCGGTTTAAATAGTGTAGGGCGAAGGGAGAATGGTAACAATGTTACATAGACGCTGGCAGAAATGGACGGCAGGCATATTGGCTGCTGTGCTGGTACTTGGAATTATCGGATATTTTAATCGTACAGCACTTGCACTGTGGGGGTTTGATACATTTCTCTCAGGGAGCGTGAAGAAGAAGCTGGAGAAGTCCTATCAGCCGCTGGAAGGCAGGCCGGAGACAGAACCTGTCAGCTATAAGGAGATGAAACCGTTCTCCCTGCTGCTGTTGGGTGTTGACCAGCGTAAAAACGAGCGCGGCCGCTCCGATACGATGATTGTGACGGTCGTAAGACCTGAAGACGGAGCTGTTCTGATGATCTCCATTCCGCGAGATTCTTATGTGGAAATTCCGGGGAGAAGCCGGCCGGACAAGATCACACACGCTTACGCTTACGGTGAAGCGGGTCTGGCGGTGCAGACGGTAGAAGAGATGTTTGACATGCATGTGGATCATTATGCCACCATTAACTTTGAAGGCTTCCGGAATGTTATCGATGCGATGGGCGGGATCAAGCTGCCGATCAAGAAAGATATCGTGAACAATGATGCGATGCACGAGAAGTTTATTGTAAAAGGCGGTCAGCAGATTTACAATGGTACTGATGCCCTCAACTTTGTTCGCTATCGCGAGGATGCAGGCGGGGATATAAGCCGTACACAGCGTCATCAGATTTTCCTGAATGCTATTCTTAACAAGGCGGCGGAGATGAACCAATGGGCTCAAATCCCTGAGTTGATTGATATTATGGGCGATAATTTCACAATGGACATTGTCCCTGACGAGATGGTGGAGCTTGGGAAGGCGCTCTTGGCGTCCAACAGCAGAACCATCTACAGCCATACCTTGAAAGGCGAAGGCAGACTGCTGCATTCTAATGGCGGCGGATGGTATTTCTTTGTGGAAGAGGAAGACTTGGATAAGGCTAAGGGCTGGGTGGATGCCTGGCTGAACGATTCGACGCCGTTATCGTCATTGCCGCTGCCGGATCAATATCAGGCAAAGAAGCCGGTCGAGGCACTGTCGGCTGCGCAGGCGAACGGGCACTGATTAGTTCCTTACCTCACAGGACAACCACAGACTAAACATGGGGAAATGAAAGTGGGAGGATAGTGTCATGAACATTGCTTTTTTCTTGCTGCCTAAGCAAGAAGTCGTATGCGTAACAGCAGATGCCACGCTGCGGCAGACCCTGGAGCGGATGGAATATCACCGCTATACGGCGGTGCCGATTCTCGATGATCAGGGTGGTTATGCGGGTACAATTACCGAGGGCGACCTGCTCTGGTTTCTGAAGAGTCAGCCTGGTATGAGCTTTGAGCAGACTAATAAATACAGACTTAAGGATGTACCGAGGCGCATCAGCAATAAGGCGGTTCAGATCGATGCGAAAATGGAAGACTTGATCTCATTGGCTAAGGTTCAGAATTTTGTCCCGGTTATCGATGACATGAACCGGTTCATCGGTATTGTCCGGCGCAGTGATATTATAGATTACTGTGCAGGCGCGATGCTGGAGCACAGCCGGGGCGGTAAGGAAGCAGCGGCAGCTGTGCCCAAGCTTGAAACATAGGCTGATCCGGGCGGAGGGATGAGCGGCTTTTGGAGCGTAAGCTGTATGACCAGCTAATCTCCACGCCGCAATGCAAGAATATAGGAGGCAGGGAATGGCACAACAACGTAATGGGGCGGGCACAGGCCGCAGGCCGATGCGCGTCTTGCTGATGATCGCCGCGCTGCTCGCGGCGGTCTTTGCCGTGTTTATGATCTGGTCGCTGTTCGGCAGTAAAGACGATATGGCACCGGGTCTAACACCGGGACAGACGGCGGAGAACGGTACAGCAGGTAACCAAGGGGAGACCGTAAGTGACAATAGCGGTACGGGCGGTTCAGGAGAATCAGCGGAAGAAGGGGATCCGGCTGCCGGGGCAGCAGATCAGAACAACGCAGGGGCTGCACTCGATGCTGACGTCACGCAGGCGGAGCTCGATGCTGTATATGATATCGTGATTCAGAATGGACGGGTAATCAACCCGGAGACGCAGCTGGACCAGGAAGGGCTCAATGTAGGCATTAAGGACGGAACGGTAGGTGTCGTTACATCGAAGCCTCTGAAGGGGAAACGGACGATAGATGCGACCGGCTTGGTCGTAGCACCTGGATTCATTGATAATCTGTCCTATGATCCGAACCCTCTCGGTGTCTGGAACAAGATCGCGGACGGTGTGACGACGAACATTGCGATGCATGGAGGCACATCCTCTCCTGCAAAGTGGTATGCCTACTATGAAAGGGACAAGCCTCCCGTGCACTTTGGCGCATCGTTCTTCTATACGCAGGCACGCAATCAGTTCAAGCTGAGCCGCTACGCAGGCGCGAGTGCCGCCCAGATCGCCAAGCTCAAGGAGCAGGCGGAGGGAGCTCTTAACAATGGTGCGCTCGGTATATCCTTCAGTCTGGAATATGTGCCGGGCATCACTTCGGAGGAAGTGCTTGCGCTCATGGAGCTCGCTAAGGAATATAACGTTCCGACCTATTTCCACGGCCGTTACTCCGATATGGAGGAGCCGGGAACGAACTTCGATACGATGAACGAGCTAATCGGCTATGCAAGAGCAAGCGGTGCGGCTGTGCATATTGATCATATCAATAGTACGGGCGGAACGTTCAGCATGAAGGAATCGCTGGCGATGATTGACGAGGCGCTGAAAGAAGGACTTGATATAACAGCATGTCTGTATCCGTATGATTATTGGGGGACTTATCTGAATTCCGCCAGATTCGATGAAGGCTGGCAGGAGCGGTTCCGCATTACATATGAGGATCTGCAGATTGCCGGGACGAGTGAGCGGCTGACAGCGGAAACCTTCCGCAAGTATCAGAAGGAAGGCAAGCTGGCCGTAGCCTACGCAATACCCGAGCAGGACGTTATTGATGCCTTTCAGGCACCTTATGTCATGATCGGCAGTGATGCGATTCTGGAGCCGGGCCATAACAATCACCCGCGTGCCTCCGGCACGTTCGCCCGCGCGTTGGGGCTATACGCGAGGGAGAAGGGCGTCATTACGCTGTCCGAGGCTATTGCCAAGCTCAGCCTTATGCCGGCTCAGCGGCTGGAGAAGCAGGTGCCGGCTCTGAAGAAGAAGGGCCGGATTGCGAAGGGGATGGATGCTGACATCGTCGTCTTCAACTATGACACAGTCATTGACAAAGCTACGGTGGAGCAGCCGGATCTCTATTCCGAAGGAATGGAGTATGTGCTTGTTAACGGACAGGTGGCACTGGACCAAGGCGAGCTGAATAAGAGCGTACGTGTTGGACAGGCGATCCGCAGTGAATTCGTCCGCTTCAAGGAAACGGCGGGAAGCCTGAAATGGGGTACGGCTTCCTACCCTCTGATAGCTTATAACGATCAGGTATATGTCGATCTGGCAGCTTTCAAGGAGCAGGGTTATTCACTTGTATGGGATAAGATCAGCAAGACGTATACATTGGACACGACAGCAGCCGGTTCAGCTGAAGCATCTGACTCCAAGGCAGGCCAGAAGCCTAAGAGCGGTGAGCTGATCCTTGAGCGCGGGTACGAGGTGAAGGCGGCAGACAAGCAGTCTGAGCTGATCTCGATAGGTGAGCGGGCATTCGTGCCGGTGCAGTTCCTGGAGGACACAGGATTTAAGGTTTCGAAGGAAGGCGATGTATGGACCGCAGTCGGTGCCTGATTACAGCCGGCATGCTGAGAGCAGTAGGATCAAGCGGCTGTCAGCAGCCGGCAGCAGTAGAATGAATATCGGACAAGCTCCCTGACCTCGACAGCTGAGGCAGGGAGTCTTTTTACGCCGGAATAATAGTAGGGGAATAGGATTAAACCATTATGACATTATTCGGGGACAGGACGGGGAAAGGCCGGGTAGCAATGCGCCGGCTCCTGCCTTTATGTTATAATGGAGATTAAAGCTCATGTGCCGAGGAGTGTGGAACGGTTTGAAGACAGGTTATCGACCACTATTGTGGAGTGCTGCGGCGCTTGTGCTGTTGTTCTCGATTGCTGTACCTGGCGTTAATGTATTGACCATAACTTTATTAATGGTGCCGTATGTAGTACTTTACACGATGCTTCCGGCAGCCGCCTTTGCTGTTCATATGCTGGCAATCTGGGTTGCCGGGTACTTGCTGATAGGGCCTGCTGCCTTGATCGTGGGATTGTTCTTCTTGATCCCCGGAATTGTGATGGGACACTTGTATAAGAAGAAGGCTTCAGCACGTACGGCAATAACCGGCGGTACACTTGCCCTGCTGGGGCAATTTTTGCTGGAGCTGCTGATTCTGCAGTTTGCGTTTGATATCGCGCTGCTCAGTGAGATGGGCAATATCATACGGGAAAATTTCGCAACGTTATCGAGAGACGGGCTGCTGCCCGGCTACTGGACGGCCGACATGACAGAGGATTTGATACGGACGGCCATGCAATCCCTGCCCGTAATGCTCATCATTGTCTCGTTCCTGTACGCGGCGGTTACGCATTATCTGGCCCGTCGGGCACTGCGCTCTTCGGGTATCGAGGTGGCTGCCTTCCAACAGGCAAAGGATTGGATGCTGCCGCGCTCATTTGTCTTTTACTATTTGATTGCCATTTTGTTCGACCTGTTCATGACAACCAAGGACAGCACGTATTTCTCAGTGGTAATTATCAATCTGCTGCCGCTCTTGCGGTTTGCATTTACCGTACAGGCTATCGGGTTCTTCTTCTTTCTAGCCGCGCAAAAAAATTGGCCGCGTGTCGTGCCGATTCTGCTAACCGTGCCGGTGCTGCTGTTTCCGCCGCTTAGTCTGATCGGGGTCATTGACGTAGCGTTTCCGCTCAGAAAATCGTTTACGAAACCTTAAGTACAGGGGCGAATGGAAATGCCAAAGTTTCTCATGAAGAGATGGCACGGACTTCATCAGGTATGGTCGCTCGTGCTTATTATTGCGCTTACCTTGGCGCTCTCCACTTACAATTGGCTGCTCGGCCTTGCCGGACTTGTGCTGGCAGGCGTCGTGGCCGTGTATACGCTGCTCGCGGAACGCTCGTTCCGCCGGGATTTAACGAGCTACCTTGGCACCTTGTCATACCGGATCAAGAAGACGGGCAATGAAGTCATCAGCGAGCTGCCCTTCGGTATCGTGCTCTTCAATGAGGATAAGGTCGTTGAATGGCATAATCCGTTCATCTCGCACATGCTGGAGCGGGAATCTGTGATTGGTGTGCCGCTGACCGAGCTGTTCCCGGCTCTGCAGTCGAAGGACAAGGATAAGGAGCAGGAAGGACCGGTAGAGATACGAATCGGTACTTCTGTGTACGAGCTGCTGTTCAAGCAGGAAGAGAGACTCCTGTATGTGGTGAATATTACGGAACGCTGGAATATTGCCAAAAAATACGAGGACGAAAAGCTGGCGCTTGGCGTCGTCATGATGGATAATCTAGAGGAAGTCACACAGGGGATGGACGATCAGCAGCGCTCGGCGCTGATGTCCAAGGTAACAGCCGAAATTACCGATTGGGCCCAGCGGTACCATATGTACCTAAGACGATTAACCTCGGACCGTTATTTGATTATGACAGATTTCAAGACGCTTAAAGAGCTCGAACTGTCCCGGTTCGTAATTCTGGACGAGGTCCGGGAAATGACGCTGGATCTCAAGATTCCGATGACACTCAGCATTGGCATGGCCTGCGGAACCTCGGATCTTATTGAACTCGGTCAATGGCTGCAGGGAAGCCTGGACATTGCGCTCGGCCGCGGCGGCGACCAGGCCGCGGTAAAGGTAGGCCAGCGGCAGACCTTCTACGGCGGCAAGTCGAACGCAGTTGAGAAGCGGACCCGTGTCAGAGCACGGGTTGTAGCGCACGCGCTGCGCGACCTGATGAAGGACAGCGATAACATTATCATCATGGGCCATAAGCTTCCTGATATGGATTCTATCGGGGCGGCAATCGGTGTGCTAAAGGCAGCCCAGCTGTTTAATAAAGAAGCTTATATCGTGCTGGAGGGGCTTAATCCTTCTATCGAGAAGATGATGGAGCTGATCGCCGGGGAAGAGCGGCTGATTAAGCGATTCATTACTCCGGAGCAGGCATTGACCATTATGAGCGGACGTTCACTCGCAGTCGTTGTGGATACGCATAAGGCTTCGATGGTGAAAGAGCCGAAGCTGCTGTCCGCAACTGATCGGGTGGTCGTCATTGACCATCACCGCCGGAGCGAGGAATTCATTGCGAATCCGGTGCTGATCTATATGGAGCCGTATGCTTCCTCCACATGCGAGCTGGTGACGGAGCTGCTGCAGTACATTCATGACCGGGTAGGCCTGGATGTGACGGAAGCGACCTCGCTGCTGGCGGGGATTACGGTAGACACGAAGAATTTCTCATTGCGGACCGGGTCCCGCACCTTTGAAGCGGCATCGTTCCTGCGCAGACATGGCGCGGATACATCGCTCGTGCAGCGGATGCTCAAGGAGGACCTTGAAGAATACATCAAGAAGGCTGATATTATTAAGCATGCGGAGATTCATTACGAGCATGTGGCGATCGCGGTCACAGAGCCAGGTGTCAAGAACTCTCAGCTGCTGATTGCCCAGTCTGCCGACACGCTGCTTAATATGACCGATGTGCTGGCATCGTTCGTTATCAGCGAACGAACGGACGGATTGATTGGCATTAGCGCCCGTTCGCTCGGTGACATGAATGTGCAGGTCGTGATGGAGCGTATGGGCGGAGGCGGCCACTTAACTAACGCAGCAGCTCAGCTGGAAGGCACCGTTACCGAGGTAGCGGAACGCCTGAAGAAAGTACTGGATCATATTGATAAGGAAGAGGGGTTATTCGAATGAGAGTAATTTTCCTGCAGGATGTTAAGGGACAAGGCAAGAAGGGCGAGATTAAGAATGTATCCGAAGGCTACGCACGCAATTTCTTGCTGCCTAAGGGCTTGGTTAAGGAAGCCTCCGAGGGCAATGTGAAGACGCTTGAAGCTCAGAGTGCGTCCGAGCAGAAGCGTAAGGCGAAGGAGAAGGAGGACGCACAGAAGCTGGCCGAGCGTCTGGGTGAGACGACAGTTGTCATCAAGACGAAGGCCGGGGAAGGCGGCCGCCTGTTCGGCGCTATTACCAGTAAGCAGATTGCGGAGGCTTTGGCTGCACAGGGCTTCACGGTGGACAAGCGGAAGATTGAGCTGGGTGAGCCGATCCGTTCGCTGGGCGTGACCCAGGTACCGGTAAAGCTGCATCCGGAAGTGAAGGCAACCCTGAAGGTACAGACGGCTGAGGAATAAGAGCATATTGGACTTATTGACTATATTGAATGACTATCATAACCCGATCGTAATGACGGACAGCATCGGACAGGGGAGAGAAGGACGATGAACACAGAGGCGATGTTTGACAGGGTCCCCCCGCAAAATCTTGAAGCTGAGCAAGCGGTCCTGGGGGCCATTCTGCTGCAGGCCGAGGCATTGGTTACTGCTATGGAACGGCTGCGGAGCGAAGATTTCTATTCATCTGAGCATCAGATGATTTATGAAGCGATGGTAGAGCTTGGTGAAAGCAATCAGCCGATTGACCTGGTTACGCTGACATCCTGGCTGCAGGACAGGCAGCAACTAGAAGAGGCCGGTGGCGTCACGTATCTGGCGAAGCTGGCAAGCGGTGTGCCGACTGCGGCCAACGTCGATTATTATGCCCAGATCGTGGAGGAAAAATCACTACTCCGGCGCCTGATCCGGACGGCGACGCAAATCGTGCAGAACGGGTACGCGGCGACGGATGAAGTCGGTATACTGCTGAATGAAGCGGAGCAGCGCATACTCGAAATATCGAACCGGCGTTCAAGCAGCGGCTTCGTATCCATCCGGGATGTACTGATGGAAGTATTCGAACGGGTAGAATTTCTGTACAGTCATAAGGGCGGTACGACGGGAATCCCGTCCGGCTTCCCGGATCTCGATAAGATGACCTCCGGCTTTCAGCGGAGTGACCTGATTATTGTTGCTGCCCGTCCTTCGGTCGGCAAGACGGCCTTCGCACTGAACATCGCCCAGAACGTAGGCGTCCGGGCACGCGAGGCCGTGGCGATCTTCAGTCTGGAGATGTCCGCGGCCCAGCTGGTACAGCGTATGGTCTGTGCAGAGTCCAATGTAGATGCTGGCCGCATGCGGACAGGCTACCTGGAAGGTGATGACTGGGAGAAGCTGACGATGGCGATCGGGGCCTTGTCAGAGGCGGAGATCTATATCGATGATACGCCTGGCATTACGGTGGCCGATATTCGCGCCAAGTGCCGCAGACTGAAGAAGGAGAAGGGGCTCGGCATGATTCTGATCGACTACCTCCAACTGATTCAGGGACGCGGCAAGGCGGGGGAGAACCGCCAGCAGGAAGTATCGGAAATTTCCCGTACCCTCAAGCAGATTGCCCGTGAGCTGGAAGTGCCGGTTATTGCCCTGTCCCAGTTAAGCCGGGGCGTGGAGCAGCGGCAGGACAAGCGTCCGATGATGTCTGACCTCCGGGAATCCGGTTCGATCGAGCAGGATGCCGACATCGTCGCGTTCCTGTACCGGGATGATTACTATGACAAGGAAACCGAGAAGAAGAATATTATCGAGATCATTATCGCCAAGCAGCGGAATGGTCCGGTTGGTACGGTCGAGCTTGTCTTCCTGAAGAACTTTAACAAATTCGTCAGTCTCGACCACTCGGGACAGCAGCAGCCGGGCGTCGCCTAGAGGCGGATGCCCGATAGAGATATTGAGCTTGGATAGACAGCAGCCCGGCCGGCAGGCCGGGCTTTTGTTATGCGCAGGCTGGCGCACGAGAGCCGCTGCAGTTCGTCAGAAGGCTTGACCGGGCGGCTCTGAACAGTCCCTTCATAAGAATAGCCTGTTGGAGCAATTATCACCATACTGCCCTGCGAGGGGTAGGATGGAATCGTTTTTCTTAGCCAGGATCAGACCGAAATCCGAACGTTCGTATATATGGTCTACTGATTGTTCGTTTTTGTTGACAGGGGTAGGGTGGACTGCTACACTAGTATTGCTGCCTTTCAGAAGTGCGGAGAATCTGCGCTGCAGGGCGGTAAATTTCGGTGTCATGGAACACTGAGCGGAGGTATGCCATGTCTACGGTTGTTGTTGTCGGAACCCAATGGGGAGACGAAGGGAAAGGCAAAATTACCGACTATTTGGCTGAAGGCGCAGACGTTGTCGCCCGTTACCAAGGCGGTAACAATGCCGGCCATACGATTCTCATCGGTGACAAGAAATATAAGCTGACGATGATTCCGTCCGGAATATTCAATGATGATAAGCTGTGTGTAATCGGGAACGGGATGGTTATTAATCCGGCTGCGCTAATTGATGAGATCAATTACATTCACGATAATGGCTTTTCGACGGACAATCTGAAGATCAGCGACCGTGCGCATGTCATTATGCCGTACCACATGGTCCTCGATGGTTTGGAGGAAGACCGTAAAGGCGACAACAAAATCGGGACGACCCGTAAAGGGATTGGTCCTTGTTATATGGATAAAGCGGCCCGCAGCGGTGTGCGTATCGCCGACCTGATGGACGCGGAGGACTTCACGGCGAAGGTGCGCCAATTGGTTAAGGAGAAGAATCAGGTTATTCAGCAGGTATACGGCGGTGAGCCTGTGGATGCTGAATCGATCATTCAGGAGTATCTCGGTTATGCCGAAACGCTGCGCAAGTATGTAACAGATACATCGGTTGTCCTGAATGATGCCATTGACGAAGGCAAGAAAATTCTCTTCGAAGGCGCGCAGGGCGTCATGCTGGATATTGACCAGGGTACATATCCGTTCGTGACCTCGTCTAATCCGAGCGCCGGCGGCGTATGTATCGGTTCGGGTGTTGGACCGGCACGCATCCGCCAGGTTATTGGAGTAGCGAAGGCCTACACGACCCGTGTTGGCGACGGACCGTTCCCGACTGAGCTTCACAATGAGACAGGCAACGAAATTCGTGAACGTGGACATGAGTACGGGACAGTGACCGGACGTCCGCGGCGTGTCGGCTGGTTCGATAGTGTTGTAGTTCGCCATGCCCGCAGAGTCAGCGGAATCACAGGACTGTCGCTGAACTCGCTTGATGTGCTCACAGGACTGGAGACAGTGAAGATCTGCACAGGCTACAAGTACCGCGGCGAGATCATTACGCACTACCCGGCAAGCCTGAAGATGCTGTCCGAATGCGAGGCTGTCTATGAAGAGCTTCCGGGCTGGAGCGAGGATATCTCGGGCGCGAAGACGCTGGATGACCTGCCGGCGACAACCCGTCGTTATCTGGAGCGTGTATCGGAGCTGACAGGTATTCCAATTGCGATCTTCTCTGTTGGCCGGAACCGCGAGCAGACGAATCCGCTGATCAACGTGTATGATGTATAATCATACCGAATAAGAGAATAATAGGCCTGTTTTCCTTATCGGTGATAAGAAAAGCAGGCCTTTTGCTGCGCTTATTAAAGCCGCTGATTCTAACAATTTCTCTCAGACTACGAATGGCGCCGCCCGGGTTGGTCCATACTGGTAGATATGTCCACTTTGCAAGGGACAGTATGGAGTAAAGGATGGATGGCTCATGATGTGGTGGAAAATGGCGGGATGGCTCGGCAAGGCGGTGGCTTCCGCGCTGATCGTCAGCTTTTTGGCGATTTGGACGACGGGTTATATCGTAAACAGCTATGTAGAGGCACTGATAAAAGATTATAACCTGCCAATGAAGACACAGCCCTTCGCACTGTCCGGTGTTTGGGGCAAGCTGTGGGGTGCGGACGAAGCGGAAGACGGCAGAATGACAGCGGAGGCCGGTCAAGAGGACGGCAGCAGCCGTGATGCAAACCCGTCGAAGAGCAGTGGCGATGGCAGCGGATATTCGGAGCATGGCAGCAGCGCTGGCCGGGATGCTGAAGGAGATGCCAGAGATGGCGGTCAGGAGAATCAGACCGACACCAGCGGAGGCGATGATCCGGCTGCTAATCCGTTCCAGGACGAAGGGATGAACTCGGAAGCTTCGACAGACGGAACCGATGGCCAAGCAGATCCGGATTCGGGGCAGACTGATCAGCTCACAGACGCCGGAAGCGGTGACAACAGCGGACTGGATGGGGATGAAGCCAAGGCGGAGACTGGGTCCGGAACAGGATCACAGGCGCAGTCAGCACAGGGCGAAGCAGTAATTACGCCGGAAGAGCTGGCCAGAGCGAAGGATCAGATGAGCGAGGAAGACCGGAACAAGCTGTTCGCAATGCTGGTCAGCAAGCTTCCGCAATCGGAATGGCAGACGATCTCTACCTATGTGGAGAGCGGCTTGACCGATGAGGAGATGACTAACATTCAACAGATTGTTGCCAAGCATCTGGACCGGGAAGAATATGAGGAATTAATGGACATTCTGAAAAAATATTAATCGAGGGATGGTTTCAGTGCGGTTGCCGCTGCTGCAAATGTTGTGATACAGTAAAAGGCGTAATCTCCCGGACAGGGATTTTTCGTCTGTTCCAAGACGAATGAACGATTACATCATTGGGTGGAACAAAGGAGAAGAACATGACCGTTCACAGGCATACAAACCGGAAGAGCAAAGCAGGCAAGGGACTTAAGAAGCCCGCGCCGGATACCCGGTTGCAAGACTTGAATGGCAAGCAGCAGCAAGCCGCAAGCTGGAAGAGCGCTGTTAAGGGGCTTCTTCGCAAACCAGTCCTACTTGCCGGAGGAGCATTGGTACTCCTCTCTGCCGCCGGATTTGGCGGCCATTATTATGTTAAGAGCAATACCGTAGAATATTATTATGTCTACCAGGATGGAGCCCAGCTGGGAACCGTACACGCTCCTGAAGCTGTCGAGCAGCTGATGGAAGATAAGCGCAAGGAAGCAAGTGCGGCCAATCCGGGCCTCAATATGGCACTGGATGCCGGCGAGCTGTCATACATAAAGGCAAGCGGGTTCAAAGCAAAGCCGGAGACAGAAGCGACGCTGGATAAGCTGGAGGACCACATCACAAGCCATGCCGTTGGCGTGGAGGTACGGGTAGACGGCAAGCTTATTGGCATTGCCAAGGATCAGCAGACCGCAGATCTGGTGTTGAAACGAGTGCAGTCCAAGTACGTGCCGGAGAAGAATACAGCGGCAGACAAGTTAGAGGTTACGGCACTCGCATACAGTGCACAACCGGCAGCAGCCGCCCCCAAGACAGAGGTGGCCGAGGTTGGCTTTGTAGAGGAGGTTAAGCTGTCTTCCACGAAGGTGTCGCCAGAGCGCATTCAAGATGCGGATACGCTGTACAGCCGTCTGGTGACAGGGAGTGCGGAGGATACGGTTTACACCGTCCAAGAAGGTGACTGCATTGGCTGTATCGCGAGCAAGTTCTCCATCTCTCCGCAAGTTATCTATCAGAATAACCCCTGGATCAAGGATGACATGATCAAGGTAGGGGACGAGCTCGACTTGACCGTTCTTCAGCCGCAGATTACCGTGCAGACCATCGAGAATGTGACTGAAACGGAAACAATCGAGCCAGCGGTTATTGTCCAGAAGAACGATGAGATGCGCGAGGGCGAACGCAAGACGATCCGCAAGGGTGTCAGCGGCTCGAAGAAGGTTACCTACAAGCTCGTGAAGAAGAACGGCTACCTGATGAGTGAAGAGCTGGTAGATGAGGAGATCGTTAAACCAGCTGTACCGGCTATCATTATGAAGGGCACGAAGGTCGTACGGGGCGAGGGCACGGGCGAGTTTGCCTGGCCGGTCAGCGGTGCCCGGTTGACAAGCAGCTACGGACCGCGCTGGGGAAGACAGCACAAAGGGATCGATCTGGTCGGAAACAGCAGTATTCTGGCAGCCGATGACGGGGTAGTGGAATTTGCTGGAACGAAGAATGGGCTTGGCAAGGTTGTCTTTATTGATCATAAGAATGGATTCAAGACAGTTTACGCTCATCTGGACTCTATCAATGTCAGCGAAGGCGATGTCGTAGAGAAGGGCGACAAGCTGGGCGTAATGGGTAACACGGGCCATTCGACCGGTACTCACCTGCACTTTGAGATTCATAAGGATGGCAAGGTACAGAACCCGATCAACTATCTGTAAGCGGATAGACGCAGCCGGCTGCATGTGAGCAGCCGGCTGCTTTATTTTGCCCTGTCCAATGTCAATGTCCTCCGCTGGGAGGGCTTCAGCCTATGTGGTAAAATAGTAGGTAGAGTAGAACGAACAGGTGGTGGGAGCATGCAGGGCAAGATACTGGTGGTAGATGATGAACAGCCAATTGCAGATATATTGAAATTCAATCTGGAGAAGGAAGGCTTCGAGGTCATATGCGCCTTTGACGGAGGAGAGGCTGTGCAGCTGGCCTATGCGGAAAAGCCGGACCTCATCCTGCTGGATCTCATGCTTCCGGTCAAGGACGGCATGGATGTGTGCCGCGAGGTGCGCAGCCGCATGCAAACCCCGATTATTATGCTTACAGCAAAGGATACAGAGCTGGACAAGGTGCTGGGTCTGGAGCTGGGTGCTGATGATTACGTCACCAAGCCCTTCAGTACAAGAGAGCTGCTAGCCCGGGTGAAAGCCCATCTGCGGCGGCAGCAGAAGCTGCAGACGGCAGGAGTAAATGCGGAAGCTGCCCAGGCGGAGAAGCAGGGGCTTAAGCTATTCAACCTGTTCATTGATACGGATATGTATGTCGTCTATAAGGACGGCGAGCCGCTCGATCTGACACACCGGGAATATGAGCTCGTCTATTATATGGCCCGCAACAGCGGGAAGGTCATGACGCGTGAGCATCTTCTGCAGGCAGTCTGGGGATTCGAATATTTTGGTGATGTACGTACCGTAGATGTGACGATCCGGAGGCTGCGCGAGAAGATTGAGGATGATCCAAGCAGGCCGGAATATATACTTACCCGGCGCGGACTCGGCTATATGATGCGTAATCCGAAGTCAGGAGGGTTCATCCCCGGATGATGCGAGGAATTCGGCTGTTCCGCACCGTTCAGGTGAAGCTCATTATTATCTATGTGCTGCTGATCCTGATTGCCATGCAGCTGATCGGCGTGTATTTCATCAGTACGATGAAGACATCGCTGGCTGCTTCCTTCACGAATAACCTGAATGAACAGACGAACATGCTGACGGTTCTGGTCGAGCAGACGCTGGGTTCAGCAGAGCGGGAACAGAACGAGGTGCCGGATGAGCAGCTTGGCGACGATCTCAGCAGCCTGCTCAGCTCCCTGTTCAACTTCAGCCAGGCGGACATTCAGATTCTGGATGCCAGCGGCAGGGTGCTTGCCACCTCTAATGCCCAGCAATCCTATGTCGGGCGGAAAAACACCACCCTTGCCGTAAGCCGCGCGCTTCAGGGAATACGCGAAAATGAGCAGGACATCGTGGATGAGGACAATGTCCGCAAGAAGGTAATCGCAAGGCCGGCCTTCGATAACGGCAAGGTGGTCGGTGCGGTTTACATCGTCGCATCCATGAAGGAGCTGTTCGAGACGGTGAACCGGATTAACCGGATCTTCATGTCCGGCATGCTGATCGCGCTTGGACTAACCGGCATCCTGGGCATACTGCTTGCCCATACGATCACGAACCCGATCAAGGGGCTCACCCGGCAGGCGGTTGCCGTAGCGGAAGGCAGGTTCGATCATAAGGTGCCGGTCTATGGAGATGATGAGATCGGGCAGCTGAGCCACGCCTTCAACAATATGACGGGGAGGCTGCAGGAAGCCCTGTCCGCCAACGAGGAAGAGAAGGAGAAGCTGGCTTCGATTCTGGCCAACATGAGTGACGGGGTAGTGGCAGCGGACGAGAATAATAGAGTGATCCTGATGAACCGGCGAGCCAAGGAGATGCTTGAGGTGAAGGAAGGGACAGGCACTCCGCTGTCCGAGCTGATCGGCATTTCGGATGAGAAGGTAACGGAGCTTCAGATGGGGGTCGAGCATTCGACGGTGATTCGCAAGGAGCTTGAGGGTGACGAGGATGAGTGGCTGCTGCGCATCACCTGTACCCCGATCAGCCGCCGGGACAAGACGATGGCCGGCACGATTGCTGTTCTTCAGGATGTTACCGAGCAGGAGAAGATGGAACGCTCCAGGCGTGAATTCGTGGCGAACGTGTCGCATGAGCTGCGTACGCCGCTTACGACGATCAAGAGCTATATTGAAGCGCTGGATGACGGCGCATTGGAGGACAGGGAGCTTGCCGGAAGGTTCGTCGGCGTCATCCGCGGGGAATCGGAACGGATGATCCGGCTTGTGACCGATTTGCTGCATCTGTCGAGACTGGACTCGAATCAGGCGCCGCTCCGGCGCAAGGCGGTCCACGTGAGGGAATTGCTGGAGGAGGTGTCCGACCGCTTCTCATTCCAGATGAGACAGAAGTCCATTGGCAGCTCCGTGCTGATTGAGAACGGCATTGAGAACATCTGGATCGACCGCGATCAGATTGACCAGGTCCTTGATAACCTGATGTCCAATGCCATCAAATATACGATGGACGGCGGTCATATCGAGATAGCCGCACGCAAGCCGGATGCCGGATCAATCTCCATCAGTGTGAAGGATAACGGGATTGGTATTCCATCCAAGGATTTGGCACGGATATTTGAGCGCTTCTACCGGGTGGATAAAGCCCGTTCCCGCAATGCGGGAGGCACCGGTCTTGGTCTGTCTATTGCCCGGGAAATCATTAAGGCGCACGGCGGGACAGTAGAACTGGAATCGGAGTGGAATGAAGGCACAACGGTTACGTTCACGCTTCCGACGCTTCACGAAGGGAGCCAGGGGTCATGATGGAGCGGGTGAAGACGACAGCGCTTATTATTCTTGTTGTTCTGAGTCTGATACAGAGCTATTTTCTCGCGTACAGCTTCCCGAATCTCGGCGCCCGTGTCAAGGTTGAGCAGGAGTATGTGCAGACCGAGACGATGGGACAGAAGCAGCGCGTAGAGCATGTGATTTTCCCGGAGGATATCGTCCTCCATGCGGGCGGCAACCGGCATACGCTGCTGTATCCGAACACCGTGACCTTCAATGAAATCATGAAGCGGTTTGAAGAGGTGGAGTTCAGCGGCTTCCTTAGGCACACAGCCGACAGCTATGACTGGGCCAAGGCCAGCACGGAAGGAATCGGGGCTGAGCTGCGCTTCGGAAGCGGTGTCCCGGTATCTCTGCTCCAGAAGTTCTACGATCTTGATGGAGACTTCCTGTTCCTGGGGGATACGATCGAGAGGATCTGGGTCATGAAGCGGCCGAATCAGGATACTGTGGAGACGTTCTTCTTCAGCTCGGACGGGAAGACGGTCTATGAATCAGTCAGGGAAGTGTTGACGCTTCAGGATGTGCAGGAGTTCGCCAGTTACGGTTCCTACTTGCCCTCTTATCAGCTGTGGAGAGGATCGGTCTACCTGCCGGAGACGGCGGTTGAGACGATTGAATCCTCGTTCGGCTATACCGCCTATTCGCCGGAGCAGATGCAGCGCAACCTGTTCTTCGACCCGGAGAAAACGCGGAACCTGGAGGACTGGAACGGCTCCCAGATCTATACGGACGGCAAACGCGGGCTGCAGCTGGGCTCTGGCGGCACCTGGATGGTGTACACTGACCCTGTAGCTCCGCTCGACAGCCCGAATGACCTGGGGGAAAACATGCTCGCCGGACTGCAGTTTGTGAACGATCATGGCGGCTGGGACGGACGTCACCGATATGTGGTGCCTGCCGATCCGGATGATGGCCGGATCATCCTCTTCCAGCAGTATTATGACCGGTATCCGGTGCTGGGATCGGAGGATTTTGAATACGGGCATATCCGCTTGGTCGTGCAGCAGGGGGTTGTTAGCGAATTTGAACGCTCGCTGCTGACCCGCGGGGAGCGGAGCGGCCGGACGACTGAACGCTGGCTTCCCGGTTCGGGAAGTGTGATCGAAGAGCTGGAGCGGTATCCACGCCACCGAGAGGTGGTGGCGGTCTTCCCGGCGCAGCAGGTAACCCCGACAGACGAGGGGGAGCTGCATTTTGCACCGGTATGGGCGGTGCGCCTATCGGATGGCACGGAGCATAAGCTGATGGATGCGATGCCGGCTGGAACTGTTCCGGAGCAGCCGCTGAAGAAGCTTCCCAAGCTGCAGTTCAATCAGACGGGTCAGCCTGCGGATGAAGGAAGCGGGCTTAAGGGGGGCGGCTCTGGAGGCGATAGTGTACTCCCGCTGCTTCCGGATCCCCGTTCTGGAGCGGGTGCTCCCGCCGCCGAAGAAGCAAATGGATAATCTGTTAGACGAGACTTTGATACTGGCAGACTGGTACAGCCAGCCATGGCAGAGCCGGGAGAGGGAGATGTAACGAATGGATTGGAGCCGCGCGAAGAGTGTATTGATCATATCATTCCTGCTGCTGAATATGCTCCTTGGCTACCAGCTCTGGCTGGATATCCGTGAACGGCTGAACGCCAATGTGGATCTCTCGGCTCTCCCGCTGGAGGCGGCTGTGAAGATGCAGGAGAAAAAAATCCGGCTTGAGGCCAGTATTCCGACGGATACGCCCAAGCTGGAGGATCTGACATTCCGTTATACGCAGAAGGCGGGTGACGGGAATAAAGTCGAACTTGATATTCCAGTTTCCAGCAGGATTGTCTTTAACAAGAGCGAATTATTAGAAGGTATGGGGGATATCATTCCCGATCTTGAGCTGTACGGCTTCGACGCTTACATGAGCGACAGCAGCAGCGCGGTGTTCTACCGGCTGCATAACGGGCTGCCGATGTTTGATGTCAGGATGAAGCTCTATTACAGCAATCAGCAGATTATAGCCTATCAGCAGAACCGGGTCGAAATCATTCCCGGTGACGATGAACGAGAAGGACAAGCAGTGCTGCCGGCGGCGACCGTCGTGGCGCATTTGATCGATAAATATTTGCAGACAGGATCAGTGGTGACCGACATTCAGCTCGGCTATCACGGACAAATTTTCAACTCGGACATCCAGGTCTCGGCACCGTCGTGGCGCGTGCTGCTGGAGGATGGCAGCGGTTATTACGTCAATGCGATCAGTGCCGAGGTTACCCAGATGAAGGATAATGTCCTTCTGGATTGATGGGACGGGGAGAGAAAGGACAGGACAACAATAGATGGGCATACGGTTTACTGTTCTTGCCAGCGGTTCAACAGGGAACGCAACGATTGTGCAGACCGACGAGGCGACGATACTGGTTGATGCCGGGCTCAGCGCGAAGAAGCTGGAAGGATTAATGAAGGAACGCGGCGTCAGCGGACAAGATATAGACGGCATATTTGTTACACATGAGCATTCGGATCATATTAAAGGATTAGGGGCATTCGCCCGCAAGCATGACCTTCCGGTCTATGCCAATGAAGCAACCTGGCATGCGCTGGATAAGCATGTCGGCCAGATTGCCGACCAGAAGAGGTTCATTGTGCCGACAGGCGGTATAGTCGAGTTCGGCGAGCTGCGGGTTGAGTCTTATCCCATCTCGCATGATGCGGCTGAGCCGGTCGGGTACTGTTTTCAAGATGGGGATTATAAGCTAAGCCTGGTAACCGACCTTGGCTATGTAAGCGATAAGGTGAAACGGGCCGTAGAGGACTCCGATGTAATGGTGCTCGAATCCAATCACGACATCGGGATGCTGCGGATGGGCAGATACCCGTGGAACATTAAGCGGCGGATCTTAAGCGATATCGGGCATCTGTCCAATGAGGCAGCCGGAGAAGCGGTGTGCGAGCTGATGACCGACCGCACCAAACGCGTCTATCTGGCTCACCTAAGCCTTGATCATAACTTGATGGAACTAGCCCGTGTAACTGTTAATTCTATTATGGAGGATCACGGCATATTCTTTAAAAGGGACGAGTGTTTTCTGAACCACACCTACCATGACCGGCCTACCCCATGGGACGAAGTAAGGAAGAAATAGCGGCCTCGGACTCCGCGTCCAGTGCAGCAGCTTTACGCTCCAGTTCATCCCTTGTGATGAGTCCCTTATCCATGAGGATGTCGAGCATGGAATGGAAGGCCAGAAGCATCTGGTAATGCTGATCCTTCATATCGGCAAGCTTGGCGGTCATATTGACTTGATCCCAGGCAGACACAGGCAAATGCTGCATCAATATCATCTCCTCTTGTGATGTCAAATGTTTAGTACAGATTCGTATAGGGAATTCTAGTACTCTTACTATTGTAATCCGTTCTGCCGAAAACATTCCTATAAGTCTAAAAATAGTCTTGATGCAAGGCATCGAGAGGAGCGATAGATATGAGCTTGTTCGACGACGATTTTTATTCCACGAGGGTATCCCGCCGGGTCCGTTCACGCAAGGATGAATGGGGTATTCCGGCAAAACGCAGCTGGGGAGCGGTGCGGATCGCGTTCGTCTCCTCCTTCGTCAGCGCGATGGCCGCTGTGCTGATGTTCGGCTTCATCTACGGCTATGACAGCGGCGGCCCGGCCGGCGGCACACAGACTGGCGGCGCTGCGCCGATTCAGACCGCTGATCCGTTCGAGCGTACCATTCAGGCAGCAGCGGTGGTCAGGCCAGCTGTCGTAAGCATCATTAATGAACAGCTGCTGCCGCAGGGAAAAGGCTTGTGGAGCGGTGAGGATGGGACGGAAGAGGAGCTGGACAGCGGGGAAGAAGCCGAGCTTCAGCAGGCGAGCCTGGGCTCCGGTGTTATTTTTAAGAAGTCAGACGGTAAAGCTTATATTATTACGAATTATCACGTCGTCGAAGGCGCTCATATCTTGAAGGCAATGCTTGTGAATGGCGAAGTTAGGGAAGCCAAGGTCGTGGGAATGGATCAGATTACTGACCTGGCTGTGCTTGAGATAGATAGCAGGGGCATTGATACGGTTGCCGCGATCGGCGATTCGATGAAGCTTCGGGACGGGGAAACGGTAATCGCGATAGGCAATCCGCTTGGGCTCGGTGACTCCCTGACGATGGGAATTGTGAGCAAAAGCAAACGCACGATTCCTGTATCGCTGAATCAGGATGGCAATTATGACTGGGAGCAGGAGGTCATTCAGATTGACGCTTCCATCAACCAAGGCAACAGCGGCGGGGCACTGGTTAATCTTAGCGGCGAGGTTGTTGGTATAAACAGCATGAAAGTCGCAGATTATGGTGTCGAGGGGATTGGTTTTGCAATTCCGATGAACAGCGCTCTTCCTGTTGTGGATTCTCTAATGGAGTATGGCAAGGTGCTTCGCCCTTATCTGGGCGTCTATACACTGGATCTGGAACAGTATCTGTCGCAGCAGCCGGGAGCGGCATGGACAGATGAGGAAGAGACCGGGGAAGAGGCGGAGCCTCCTGCCGGGAATGAGCTGAACCTCCCGAAGGATGTAACCGAAGGTGTTATTGTCCTGGAGTCGCTGGGGCCGGCTAAGGAAGCAGGGCTTGCCTTCAATGATGTGATTGTGAAGCTGGACCGCCAGCCGATCGGCAGCACGATGGAGCTTCGGAAGTATCTGTATAGTAAGAAGGAAATCGGCGACACCATTGACGTAACCTTTTACCGGGATGGCAAGTTGAAGACAACGACATTCAAGCTGGGCGAGAAGGACAACGAAGAGGAGTAAGACGCGCTTATGTATTGTGTATGTAAAGAGCATGTAGAGCTGGCTATTGATAAATTCGTAGACGATTATGAAGATGCGCCGGATATGGTGGATCTGGACCGGACTCAGTTTGCGGACTGGGACCCGCCGCGCAAGTGCGATCTCTGTGAGCAGAGAGCGGAAATTCTGCTGGTGTGAGCCGGTTAGGACAACAGGTCCACAACAAGAAACCCGCGGTCAGGCCGGTTGGCCTGATGCGCGGGTTTTCCTGTATCATCATGCATTATGGAGTAGTTGTCGTGTCTTGGGATGTGCCTTCTTCCGTAATGCCTTCTCCCTCAGGGGAGTCGATATCCACGTCCGGCGTATCCACGTCAACATCTGGTGTTGTAACGTTCACGTCGGGAGCCGTTGCGTCAGTACCTGGTTCAGTCGTGCCAGCATCAGGCGTTGTAGTGCCGGCATCTGGTGTTGTTGTGTCTGGAGTAGGAGTAGTCGTATCCGGTGTGACGACATTCTCGTCTTCGACCACGACGTTGTTGTTCTCGGCATTACCGCAAGCAGCAGCACCGAATACCAGTGTAGCACCCAGGACAGCAGTCAGCGAAGACTTAACCCATTTCTGTTTGTTCATGTTTGTACCCCTTTCGAAATCCAAATTGTTGTTGGCAGTTGTGTGCGCTTCTGTAACGTTAATACCCTTGCAGGGGAGCATTATAAACGTCTGAATGAATTAGAAAAGCTTCATGATTCTAACGTTTGCATCGCGAGAAGGCTGGGGAAGACATATAGTTAAGGTAATTAGTGGGGGCTTATGGCGGGTGGGTAGGCTGCTCGATTATAACGGGAGGAGCATTACGAATGCATGTGCAAATAGCAGCGGTTGGGAAGCTGAAGGAAAAATATTTGGCGGACGGCATTGCGGAGTATGCGAAGCGTCTGAAGCCTTACATAAAGTTTGATGTGATTGAGGTGCCGGATGAGAAGGCGCCGGAGACGATGAGTGCAGCGGAGGAGGCACAGGTCCGCGAGCGGGAGGGCGAACGCCTGCTGGCCCAGATCAAGCCGGATGCACATGTGGTCGCCCTGGCCATTGGCGGCCAGCTGTGGTCATCCGAGGATCTTGCCGCCCAGCTGGACAAGCTGGGCACCTACGGCAGCAGCCACGTCGTATTCGTCATCGGCGGCTCCAACGGCCTCGGCGAGAACGTACTGAAACGCGCCCAGCAGAAGCTCAGCTTCGGGCGTATGACCCTGCCGCATCAGTTGATGCGGCTGGTGCTGACCGAGCAGGTGTATCGGGCGGTGAAGATTAATCGGGGTGAACCTTATCATAAGTAGGGCGAATTTTTCTAGAGTTCACAAAGAAAGAGTGGGGATGCTCTCCTCACTCTGATGGAATCTGGTTGAAAGGGGGAATCATCATTGCTATTATACCTGCCTGACAAGGGCCGTTAGTTTTTGGACAAAATGCCCTTTTTAGCGCTCATGCAAAATGCTCATATTTAGAAAGTGAATAGAATTACTTAAATACACCAAATAGACCACCTTTAAGGGCTATTCGACCTTTTTTACAGAGACAAATTGATTGTACCACACCGGCGTCCCTTGCGGGTGAACACCCCCAGGCGTTTCCTCATCATACTGTTACTGGATTGGATTCACGATATAGTCCGGTCGTTCGCCGATCAACACACGAGCCACGTTCTGTGCCGTTTTGCGCTTGAGCTCATTTTGTGATTCTTCCGAATACCAAGAAATATGGGGGGTCAGAATCACATTGTCCATGCTCAGTAGCGGATTGCTCTCGTCGATGGGCTCCTGTTCTACTACGTCTAAACATGCGCCGGATATGGTTCTCTCTTGAAGCGCCCGAATTAATGCCTCCTCCTGAATGATAGGGCCTCTTGCCGTATTTACAATGATGGCTCCTTTCTTCATCCGTCGGAACTGCTCCTCGCCGATCATGCCTCGGGTGCTTGCCAAGAGCGGCGCATGTACGGAAATAAAATCGGACTGTGCACAAAGTTCATCCAATTGTACCAGCTTAACTTCGAAGCTTTCGGCCACTCCTCCAGGAATGAATGGATCGTAAGCGATCACTCGAAGACCGAAGGCCTGCGCTTTCCGCGCGACTTGCTGAGGGATTCGGCCAAAGCCAACCAAGCCGAGAACAAGCCCTCTTAAGCGATATATAGGAACGCCTATCTTGTAATCCCATTTGCCCTTTTGGATCGCTTGATGCAACGGTATGATTTTTCGGGCTCCGGTTAGGAGCAGAGCGAGCGCATGGTCGGACACCTCGTCGATACAGTAGTCAGGAACGTTCCCGACAATAATTCCTCTATCCGAGGCTGCCTTCACATCGATCGTATCGACGCCGATCCCGTAACGAGAGATGACTTTGCAATGCGGCAAGTTTTCAATGACGTTCCGAGTAATAGGAGCATACTGACTAATTAAGCCGTGAGCATCTTTCGCGGCTTCAATGACCTCCCGTTCGGTGTGGCACTGCGCTGGAATTAGCTCGATTCCAAGGGGTTCGAATACTTCCCGCTCCGGCTCGAGGTTCTCGTATTCATAATCCGTCACCACTACTTTAAGGGTCATCGATGTTCCTCCCTAAACATATCGTGTACACTGAGATTACAGAATCAGGAAAGGGTTTACCGCGTTCCGCCAAGGAATGTCGCAACGACTTCTACGGCCTCCTCCGCCTCCTCCCCGACCCCTTCGATCGTGACCCCGTCGCCATTATTGAGACGCAGATTGATCAATCCCAAAATGCTTTTAAGATTGGCTTCTTTATAGTGAACCCCTTCGTTCTTCTTTATCATCACTTCGGAATTAAATCCGGTTAATATTTTTCCTAATTCAGCGATCGTCTTATCCTCCGACAACCGAATGACAATTTTTTTCGTAGCCATTCCGATGCCCCCTTATCCGAAAATTCGTGGAACAATGAGTATCATCCATGGCACGAACAACATGACAAGCATGCCGAAGATGAGCACAAGCACAAACGGGAAAATGGATTTGGACACTCTTTCAATAGATAAGCCCGAAATCCCAGACGCAACGAACAAATTCACGCCGAGCGGAGGAGTCATCATACCGATCTCGGCCCCGATGACAAGAAGAACCCCGAAATGGATCGGATCTACACCCAACTGCATCAGTACAGGTAAGAACAGCGGTGCTAAAATGATGATGATCGACAACGTCTCCATAAATGTGCCGATAAACAAAATCAATGCTGTGACCAACAGCAGTAACACATATTTGTTGTCGGATATGTTTGTCAACGCGGCGGCTAGCATGTTCGGCACTTGGTACATGGTAACTAACTTGCCGAATGCGGTCGCGGTCCCCAGTATAACCATGACGGAACCAGTGATCATGGCCGAAGAGATTAGGGTTTTGGGAATCTGCCTCCAGTTCAATTCTTTATATATGAATAGACCTACGAACAGCCCGTAGACAACGGCGATGACTGCTGATTCCGTCGGGGTGAAGATGCCGCTGTATATACCTCCTAAGATAAGAACTGGCGCGAAAAGCGCCCATTTGGCATCCCAGAGTGCCTTCATGAAATTGGTGAATTGAAAAGCTTGGCCGGTACCAGTATATCCTCTTCGTCTCGACGTGACATAAATCAGCATAATCATCAGAAATGCTAGGAAAAACCCGGGCACGAATCCGGCTAGAAACATATCGCCAATGGATACTCCGGCAACAATGCCGTAAATAATCATTGGAATGGAAGGAGGGATAATGATGCCCAACCCTCCGCCCGATCCGGCTACTGCGGCAGCGAAATCCTTACTGTATCCGTGCTTTACCATGGCTGGAATCATTATCGAACCGATCGCTGCGACCGTCGCCGGACTTGATCCGGAAATGGCGGCGAATAAGGAACAAGCTAGAATTGTCACAATGCCGAAGCCCCCGGTTACGTTGCCCATGGCCTCCTGCGCGACATGAATGATTCTTTTGGATAAACCGCCAGTCTCCATTAGAGCGCCCGCTAATATAAAGTAAGGAACGGCCATCAGAGGAAAAGAGTCAAGGGCAGTAAACGATTGTTGGGCGATAAACGCGAGCGGAATGCCCCCGACGAATAAAGTAACCAAGGTGGCGATCCCAATGGCGAATGCGATCGGAATACCTATTAGTATACATACGATAAGAGATATGCCTAATACGATAGGTGGCGACACGGTCAGCCCTCCTCAATGACTCTTCGTAATTTTTCCTCGTCGGAAATCTCATCATTTCCGCGAAAACGCGCATAGATGCCTTGTGCAACGCGAAGCGCGATCAGCCCGAAACCGACAGGAATAATGAAATAGATCCAGCCCATAGGCAATTGTGCGGCAGGCGACAGCTGCCCATGCCCCATGATCATTTGCATAATATTAAAACCTAGGAACGCTACAACAACCGCATAGGCGATCCACAGTACATCCGATACGAGACCGACCCATTTGGACAACCCCCGAGGGAGAAACTGGTCGATCAACTCGACCCGAATGTGTCGACGATGCTTCGCAGCCATGGCAGCGGACATGTAGACGAGCCACACGAATAAAAAACGAGAGATCTCCTCCGACCACCCAAGCGATAAGTTTAGGACAAAGCGCGACAGTACTTGTACAAAGGTGAGAATGACCATAATAGAAAACAATATGACGCAGACCGTTTCTTCCAATTGCTCGTCGATTTTTCGTATGAACCTCACTTCTATGCTCCTCCCCAAAATAAGAAAAGCAGGAAACAGAGCATGTCTTATGTTTCTGTTTCCTACACTCGATTTATTGGCTTGCTTCCGTAATGGCTGCTCGGACTTTCTCGACGGTATCTTTCCCAATATTATCCGCAAACTGATCGACGATCGGTACAATGATCGATTCCAACTCGGCGCGGGCTTCGGGGGAGATTTCTGTCACGGTCATGCCTTCCGCTTTAAGCTCTGTCAAATATTGCTCGTTGGCTTCTCGGTTCAACTGACGCTCGAGCGTACCAGCTTCTAATGCCGCCCGCTTCAATAACTCCTGCTGCTCTGGAGTGGAATCATCCCAGAACTTCTTACTTAACATGACGACAAACGGGCTGTACACGTGCTTCGTCAGCGAGATATGCTTTTGAACCTCGTAAAACTTTTGCAGATAGATGGTCGCTATCGGATTTTCTTGCCCATCTACTGTTCCTTGCTGTAGTGCAGTAAACAATTCGCTGAAGGCCATTGGCGTCGGGTTAGCCCCTAAAGCTTTGAATGCCGCCAAATGCAGTTGATTTTCCATCGTGCGGATTTTCAGACCTTTAAAATCGGATGCCGTCCCGACTGCCCTAACATTATTGGTCAAGTTACGGAAACCGTTCTCCCAATACGTCAGACCGATTAAATTTTGAGCCGGTAATTTATCTAATAGCTGTTGAGCGATCTCGCTCTCCAGGAGTACCTTGTCCGCCACTTCTTCGCTGGGCATAAGGAACGGAATGTCGAATACCGTGAAATCCGTTACGAAATTTCCGATTGGAGCGGTCGAAGGAATTGTCATCTCTTGCGTGCCCAACTGCAATGCTTCCATCATTGTTCGATCGTCGCCCAATTGTCCGCTATGATACGTTTCTACTTTAATCGCTCCGTTGGACTCCGCTTCGACGATTTCCTTAAAGCGTAACAACCCTTTATACTGAGGATGCTGATCATTCAAGCCGATCCCGGCACGAATAATACGCTGCTTGGCCTCGACAGGAGCTTCCGCTTGGTTTCCGTCATTAGCTGCATCCGGCGGTTGTGCTTGATTATTCCCTCCGCACCCCGCAATTGTGAGTATCATAAGCGAAGCTGCAAGAATTCCACTAAAACGCCGATTCATAACCACGTCTCCTCAATCATCAGTTTTTGAAGGTAGTCATTCTGTGTTCCCTGTTTGAAACAGGACTTAACCTAAAGGTAGAATGTCCAGTGACGATTTTCTTATGCACATTTTTCCCTTTTGCTGAGGGGCCGCTCTAAAAATAAAAGAAGCACGCCCATAAGAGCGTGCTACCCAAAATTCTTTCGATCACAGGATGTCGAAATACCGAACCTTCACACGACCCTTAAGCATCAAGTGTTGTATCCAACTAATCACTTGGTTCGAGAGCCCTGTAGAATGGGCTAATCTAGATCTGACGGAGAATGAGCGAATACGACAGGTAGCACGTAGTGTTTATGCATTGGTAGAGTGGAATTGTCCTTCCGAGACCTATTTAGGTTCAAGTTCCCCTTCCGGTTATCTCTACCTGATGGTAACCCTACGATACGATATACGAATTGGAAGAAGGCATAATGATAGAATTTCTCGTATCTAAGTTATGTCTAGAACTAGAGCGGATATTAGTTGATAAATGCGTGTTAGAATCGAAAATATTCGTTGAGTATACAATGATATTTAGTATTTAAATATCCCTCTTTAGCTATAGCTCTTACAATTATAATGCCGCGGCAAAGAAACTTCGCTGTTAGCCCCGTTACGGTGAACCTTACCACAAGTAACGGCGAAAACTCTAATATTAACCAATTCCAGGCGTTGCTCGGAAGCGAGGGGGAGGAGAGATAGAACGCTTCATATCAAGGATTCCTTAATTTCTTTTACACTGTTATTTGATGTAGGGTCAGCTCTCATTCTGTGCAAGCAATGAATCATTTTCATTATATACAGAAGACTTTTTTATAAACCAACTCAGCACCAAAATAAGTAGGGCGAGAATAAATTCAATCCAAAAAACCGTTTGTAAACCAGCAACCACGATTTGTGTTTTCTCATGCATGGCAGTGGGATCGAGCGAGTGGTGAAGATAACGATCGGTTCCGGATGACATAATGCCGACGAACAAAGCGATGCCTATTCCACCAGCAATCTGTTGAAGAGTATTGTATATGGCTGTGCCATGGGCGACTAGATGGCGCGGTAGTTGATTTAACCCAGTTGTCTGAGCCGGCATGACGACGAACGATATGCCTAAGAATAAGAGGATATGACTGAAAAGAACGGACCCTTGCGCAGTATTATTGTCGATACTGGCAAATTGCCATAACGATATGGCGATCAGGAGCAATCCGGGCACGATGACGAATCTAGGCCCGAATTTATCGAATAGTTTTCCTGTCACCGGCATCATCATTGCGTTTAAAATACAGCCGGGCATCAGAAGTAAACCTGTCGTAAACGCTGTCAACTGCATCACATCTTGCATATATATTGGCAGCAACGTCGTGGTGGAGAATAGAACCATCATAAGGACGACTACCAATACTGCTACCAAAGAAAAAGTGGGATGCCGAAATACGGAAAGATCAATCAAAGGCTCTTTGATCCTGAGCTGCCGCCATACAAGCAAGAGCAAGAAGAGGCTGCCTATGCCAATTAAACTGTAACCCTCGGGTTCAGTCCAGACAGTTGTTCGGCTGAAGCCGTAGATGATGCAACCGAAACCGATGGTTGACATGACGATGGATAAGAAATCGATCCTTGGCTTGGTTAGTTCTGTCACATTTTTTAAGTACATGAATGCAAAAATAATCGAAAACAAAGCGACAGGAATCACCATATAGAATAGCCATCGCCAGTGTAAAGTATCGATGACCAGACCCGATAAAGCTGGCCCGATGACCGGGGCAACCATAATGACCAGCCCCATGAGACCCATGGCCGCACCCCGGCGTTCTATAGGATAAAGAGCGAGAATCGTATTCATCATCAACGGGATTAATAATCCTGTTCCGCTAGCCTGAACAACCCTACCTATCAGCAAAATTTCGAATCCAGGGGATATTGCACACAAGCAGGTACCTGCTAAAAATAACGCCATAGCAGACATAAACATCTGGCGAGTCGTGAACCATTGCTGCAGCAATGCGGTCACCGGCACCAGTACGCCGATTACGAGCATGTAACCTGTCGATAACCATTGTATGGTCGAAGCAGCAACATTGAATTCCCGCATCAATCCAGGGAATGCATTGGTAAGTAAATTCTCGTTAAGGAACGCTACAAATGCACCTATGAGTAGCGCGGTTAACATCGGACCTCGTTTCATTCCAATTGCATCGCGAATCTGCTTGTTCATTCTTTACCTCCCGAAAGTTCTTTTCGCTCTGGCCTTGGCACCGAGTTGCCAGCACGTCGTGCAAATTATCCTGCATCATCTTCTTATCGACCTGAATAAAATTTTACGTGAAACCAAATGATTTGGAAAATGCGAAACCGCTTCTCATTCCCAGAAGAACATTCATATTCCGAAAACAATAGGGGGTATCTCCGGCTATGTCGCTCATTTGTACAGTATCTCTTGACAGGATGAGGTTTGGGGATTATGATATCGTACCGGTTAACTCAATAAGGTAAATAAATATAAAAAGGCCGACTTTTCGAAGTGCCTCGGCACCGAATCGTCAGCCTGTCGTGCAGATTATGAAAAAAAATCCACAAGAATATTAACTAAGGAGTATGCCGTAGCAGTTCCTGTAGCATTTTTCGCCGATACACACGTTACGGGAGAAGTCTAACCATACGATTTCACAATTTGCGAAGAGGCTCCAACCTTGACTTGAACGGATCGTACCGGATGAGCGTGGGGAATTTCCCTGCGCCTTTTTTTATTGATCTAATACGAATGGAGTCCTCGTACAGGAGGAACCCACTTGTTAACGATAAATTGCCAAAACGTAAATACAACGCCGCTCAGCTGGTCCTGGAGAACGTAACTTTTGAGCTGAATGACGGTGAAAAAGGGAAGATAAGGAACCCGTGCTAGTGGTTGCCCAAATTCCGCTTAATCGCGCGACCAGTCCCGCCGCAGCGAGAACAACTCCCGCAGCGCATCCGTCGATAGCTCGGTAATCCAGCTCTCCGAGCTGGAGATCACATTGTCGCTTAGCTGCTGCTTGTTCTCCAGCATCTCGTCGATGCGTTCCTCAAGGGTGCCGAGCGAGATGAATTTATGCACCTGCACGTCGCGTGTCTGGCCCATCCGGTAGGCGCGGTCGGTCGCCTGGTTCTCGACGGCCGGGTTCCACCAGCGGTCGAAGTGGAAGACGTGGTTCGCCGCGGTTAAGTTAAGCCCGACGCCTCCCGCCTTTAGGGAAAGGATAAACACGTTCGGCTGCTCGGATGCCGGAAGGCCGCGGGACTGAAACCGTTCGACCATCCTGTCCCGCTGCGTCTTCGGCGTGCTGCCGTTCAGGTACAGTACGGGCTCGCCCAGCTCGCGCTGCAGGACATCCTGAATCATTTTGCCCATGCCAATGTATTGCGTGAAGATGAGGCAGCGCTCGTCCGCCTCGCGCAGCTCCTTGACCATCGCTAGCAGCCTTTCGAGCTTGGAGGAGCGGGCGACGATCGCCCCCGTATGTAGAGGGCCATCCTCCAGCTCCGCTCCCGTATCCTCATCCAGCAGAGCCGGATGGTTACATGCCTGCTTGAGACGTGTCAGCGCTCCGAGAATAGCGCCTTTGCGCTGGATGCCGTCGAGCTTCTTCAGCTTCTCGAGCAGCTCCTTGACACAATTGTCGTACAAGGCAGCTTGCTCGGAGGTAAGCGGAACATACGTCTTCATCTCGTTTTTGTCCGGCAGGTCGAGCTGGATGGCGGGATCCTTTTTTTTGCGCCGCAGCATGAACGGTTTTACCAGCCGCTTTAGCTCAGCCGTGCGACGCCCGTCCTGTTCGCGCTCGATCGGGGCTGCGAAGCGGTCCTGGAACGCCTTGGCGGAGCCGAGGTAAGTGGGCACGGTAAAATCGTAGATGGACCATAGCTCCGCGAGCCGATTCTCGATCGGCGTCCCGGTGAGCGCAATGCGATGAAGCGCGGGAAAGCTCTTGACCGCCGCGGCCTGCCTGGTCCCGGCGTTCTTGATATTCTGGGCTTCGTCCAAACAGACAGCTCCCCATTGGAAAGCGGCCAGCGTTTCCTGGTCCAGCGAGGCGGTGGCATAAGAGGTCAGTACGACGTCAACGCTGCGTGCCTCGTTCCGGAACGCGACGCCGCTCTTACGCCCGGAGCCGTAATGCATGGCCACCTTCAGCGATGGGGCGAAGCGGGAAATCTCCTTCTGCCAGTTGCCGAGTACGGACGTAGGGCAGACGATCAGCGAAGGGAGCCGGAGCCTATCATCCGCCTGCTCCTTGGCGTGCAACAGGTAGGCAATCAACTGGACCGTCTTGCCAAGTCCCATGTCGTCCGCGAGACAGGCCCCGAGCCCGAAGCGGCGGAGGAAAGCCAGCCAGGCGAACCCATCCTGTTGGTAGCTGCGCAGCTCGGCACGCAGACCGGCGGGCGGATCGAGCCTAGGCCATTCGCTCTGTTGATTAATCTTGGCGAACAGCCCGGTCAAGTGCGCATTGAGTTCGACTTCGAGTTCAACGCGGGCTGCATCGGACCCGAGAATCTCTACACTGGCGTCCGTTGCACCGCCATCCGCCTCGCCCTGGGAGAGCAGATGCAATTGCAGCACATCCTGGAAGCTTAATCCCTGGCTCTTGTCCATGCCTTCCATCATGCGGCGGATCTGGGCGATCAGCGCCGGGTCGAGCACGATCCAGCGGTCCCGGAACTTCACGAGACGCTCCCCTCGCGCCAGCAGCTCGTCGAACTCCTCCTCGTTCAGATCGGCGTCGCCGATGGAGATGCGCCAGTTGAAGCTCAGAATCGCATCCAGACCGAACAAAGACTTGCCGCCGCCCCGTTTCTTGGAATCGTCCTCCGACTGTACCGCTGCGCGCAGCCGCGGCTTCTTGCGGCTTGCGGCTTCCCACCATGCGGGCAGCAGGACCTGCCATCCGGCTTCGAGCAGCCGGCGGCTGTCCTCGTTCAGGAAGCGCCAGGCCGCCTCGTCGTCAAGCGGCTTGCCGAGCACGTCCTCGCCGCGCGCCAGCCGTTCGTGCGGAAGGCTAACCCGCAGCCGCTGCAGCCAACCGTCCGAGCGGCTCCGAATAGCTTCCGCCCATGCGTCCGGCCACTTGCCTGCCGCCGAGCCGTCGTCGCCGAGCCGTACTGTTCGAAGCTTAGCCGGATCGCTCTTGTCCTGCAGCACGAGCCGCAGCCGCCAGCGGGAGTGCTCGTCGCCCTCCCACGGCTCCATTAGCTGCAGCAGGGGGCGGAACGGCGCGACATCCGTTTTCCAGCCGATCTGCACAAGCCAGGTCTCGTCGTCGAGTCCAGCCGTCGTGGCTGCTGCGTTCTCGCGCGCGAACAGAGCCGGGAATTCCCGGCGCAGATCCGCTTCGTCCGACTCCGTACCGTAGAAGCGGCTCGTTATGGCCGCCGAGAAGGCCGCCATTAGCCCGTCGCGCGCCTCATCGCTCCAGCTGCCGCGCTCCAGGTCCAGTTCGTCGCGGCGCGCTTGTCCGAAGGTCGCGCCGACCGCAGCCGCATCCCAATTCCAGCGCAGGGAGCCGCTGCGGTAAGCCGCAAGGTCGGGCGCGTACAGCCCTTTCTCCAGGCACTCACCCAAGAGCGGCGCTAAAGCAGCCAAGCGCGCGGCATCGTCTTCCCACTTCCACTCGATATGCTCCAGGTGCTGCCCCGAGGCGAAGAAGGCAATGACCTCGTCGGCGGGCAGCACGACGGCCTCGAGCTCCCCGACTTTGACGAGCTCCAGCTCGGTGCCATAGAAGGACGGTTCGTGCCAAGCGAACAGGCGATGCTTCAATTGAAGTCCGGTCCATTCTCGCAGCGAATCCGGGTCCGCGAAGAACAACGCGTCGCCATGCGACGTCAGCACCATTCGAACCGCGGTGGTCTCGCGGTTATAAGTAGTAGTCTTCATCATGGAATTAGTCCTCCTCTCCGCAGCTCCTCCTGGAGGGCCCGCAATCGGCTATACCGGCTGGCGAATGTCTCGATGTATGCCTCCCACCGCTGCACGCGCTTCAGCTTCTTGTACAGCTTGGCCAGCCGTTTGAGCAGCTTGACCGCCCGCTTGTAGCCGTCGCGGTTTTTTAACAACACGTATTTCTCGACGCCTTGGTGGTAAAAAGGCAGCAGCGTTTCCGGCGCCTCCTTCTCGATGGGCTGCAGATCCTTCGCTCGAAAGTCGAGCGGATCGCTGCCGAGGCTAAGCTGGTAATCGATCCACTGCCGCCAACGGCCATAGCTCATCAGTTTCTCCTCGTACAAGCTGCTGCAGTAGGGAGGCAGGCTCGTAATTGCGCTCCACATTCGTTCTTCGGCCTCCGGCAGTCGCGTGATGACGGCATCCCAATAGCGGCCATACTCACCTAGGCTGCCGGGGCTGAGTCCAACTTGCTCGTTCGCGCAACGACTTAGCCAGGCTTCAAGCCGGGTCCATTCGTTATTCTCCTCCAGCTGGCGCAGGAAGCGAAATACCTGCCCGGGCTTTAGCCCATGCCGCTCTGCAGCATCCAGCAGCCGCCAAGCCTCTTGATCCTCACCTAGCCAGAAGCACATCCAGGCTAGGGCGACGAGCGGGAAGAGTTTGTTTTCCATGCCGGGTCCCTGGGATAGATGCGCCAGCTCCTCCTTGAGGAGGCGAGGGCTGTCCGCAGCGGATGAAACCAGGATCAGCCACAGCTCCACGTAGATATCCAGATAGGCTGGAGGGGACCATGCATTCGCGGTTGCCTTATCACGAATATATGCAGCCGTCTCCAGCAGCCGCCCCTGTTGCTTGACCGGGATCTCCGGCGGCAGGCCGTTATGGATGTGACTCTCGATGGCATGCAGCGTCTCGGATGCCGCCATCTGGGCGAAGTAGCCCAAGTGGCGGCCGGTCGATTGCTTGCGGAGCAAGAACAGGTCGACGTTCAGCTCGAACAGCCAGGCTTCCTCAGGTGTGAACTCCGACATGAAGGGGCGCACCATGGAGCGGACCTCGGTACCATAATTTTTGTCGTACGGGGTGTCCGCCGCTTTCCGGGCGCAGCTGGCGATCAGATCCTGCCACTGGACAACGCTAAGCCCGATTGGTGAATTCGAATCCATTATTGTCATGATGGAACATATTCCTTTCTTGAGCTTGGCCGCTCGTGAATCGGTTCCTTCATTATAACGATAAATGGTCAAGACGGCATACAGCCCAAAGACCATTGATCTAGGACCAATTAAAACGCCGGCTTAAAAAAGTTGGCTTCGAAGGAGAAATACGTAGTCAAAAGATAGAATCTCTATCTGGTGACAACTCTCGAAGTGAAGTCAGTTAGCATTAAAACATGATGATGGTGGAAAAATATTAACGTCGAAACGTGGTTTGTGCGAATTCCCCTCTGAACGAATAATGTATTTCAAGCGACGCAGGATGTTGCCGCCATTTTCCCCAATTATAGGCGGTTCGATGATACAATAACGGGACAAGATTACGGCGGGTATGGAGGGATGCGCATGGAAAATAATTCAGGTCGAAACAAAGAGAACTCTCTTTCTAATTCCGAAGATAATCAAGAACATGAGAATGACCACCCGTATGCGGACGAGGAGTGGGACTTTGAGTCGGAAGAGGAGGACGACGACGGGGGTTCATCGGCCAACCGATGGAAGCGGATCAAAAGGACGATTCTATTCCTGCTCGTGGCCGCTCTAGTCGGAAATATAGTGGCCTTCTGGCCGCAAATCTACAACATGAAGACGCTCCCCCTCTTGTTCGGGTCGAAGAAATTATCCAGACAAGCTGAAATACAAAGCTATAAAGAAGCGGTTGTTACAGTCAGCACGGACAACGGCAAGGGCACTGGGTTCCACATTAACGGCGGCTACATTGTGACCAATTATCACGTCATCGAAGATAGCGGCTATATTATAGTAAAATTCCCGGAACAAAGTCAGAGTTATAAAGCGGAGCTATCGGGGAGTGATCCCGATCTGGATATCGCCATACTGAAAGCGGACATCGGGGATGAGCGGCTGCCATTTATTAAAGTCGAGCGAGACAACGAGCAGTGGGGGCCGGATGAACATATCTACGTGATTGGCAATCCGCTTCATTTCACGCAAATCGTCATTGAAGGCGCTATTATCGGCTTGGTCCCGATCCAAGGCCGCCAGACGCCGGTCATGGCTCTTGATGCGCCGATCTATAACGGAAATAGCGGTTCTCCCGTCATTAACAAGCGTGGCAAAGCCATCGCCGTTGTATTCGCCATTGCCGAGGTCCAGCATCAAGACCAGTTGATAGAGGCCGGTTTGGCCGTACCGATTGCCGACATGGAGACCTTGCTGCGAACTTCGCTGCCGCCAGTAGAATAAAAACTAAGTAAGGGTGATAGCCATGAGCGTCATACGCGGAGAACGTCACGAAGTAGTATGAAGGGTCCATGATCTTTCGCGATATTTATTTTCGAATATGCCAGGGGAACGTATCGGCCTGATCGGACGAAATGGTGCGGGAAAGTCGACAGCCGTATCACAAATAGTGGTATAGCGGAAAGTTGAATTCAATGTTGAAATAGACAGGAGGTTGCTATGATATTGGGGAGATATGGGGCCGACAGAGAGCATCTTCAGGAAGATATAATGAATTTGATGGTACCTATAGATGGTGGGACTATTGAATTGCGTGATTATATTAACACGAACAAATGGATTAGTTCTGATTACACTTTAGGAGATCCTGGGAGAGGAACTGATCGGAAGGTTATTACATGGACTGAAACGATTAAACCTTTCTATGTAATGAAGTATCCGATAACACAGCATCTGTATCATTTTGTCATGGATGATGATGTTCTAGAACCTGTTGCGAATGACCTGCCCATTACGGAAGTTTCATGGCTAGATTCGCTAGTCTTTTGTAACAAATTGTCCAGGATTCTTGGCAGGGATGAATGCTACACAATCACAAACGAAAGTGTGAATACGATATATAACAAATCAGCGAACGGCTTTCGATTATTAACAGACGCTGAATGGCAGTATGTGTGCAAAGCGGGAACAAAGGGATACCGGTACGAGAGTATTGATAAGATTGCATGGTACCAAGAAAACTCCAATGGCTCGGCTCAACCAGTCGGAAAACTACTGGCAAATCCATGGGGGCTATGCGATATGATAGGGAATGTTTGGGAATGGTGCTGGGACCTATATGATATAAAGCGATATGGGGATTATAGAGTTTTTCGGGGAGGCAGTTGGGCTGAAGTTGAAAACAACTGTGGTTCTACGACTAGAAGAAAAAGCATGCCGAATTTTAAGATAGACGACCTTGGCTTTAGAATAGCATGCGGAAGGTAATAATGATTACATATCGGGGGACGCATATAGAATTTTTATTTAATTTGTGCTTTACCATTAAGTTTCACTGAACCGTATCACAAATAGAGCGAAATGATTAAATCAGAAAGCCCTTCAATCTCGAAGGGCTTTTAGCATTTCTTGTATTTAAGTAAGTACTTAAGTAACTAAGAGAAGCCTTTGATAACAGAAACAATGATTATAGTAACAACAGCTGCCATTAACATCTGAAAAATAAATTTGGTTGCTTTAGAGTTCATATGTGTTACCTCGCATTCATTTATTTATATTTACTTGTCAAAGCGACGCTTTCCGTAGATGAATATGGCTAGAATTACCGAGCAAATCGTCCATAGGAGCATATTTAGAAGATTCCATTTAATTTCTGTAAAACCGCCACTGCCTTGTAAACTCATAAGTGCGGTCGAGAAGTTTTCTGTAGGTAAATAAGAAATACTCTTGGTGATAATGGGGCTATCAAACATAGAGCTTAACATCGATCCATAAGTAAAGATGATGAGAATAGGCAATCCTACAATGGAGGTTTCCATGACCGTACGTGAGATGAGTCCAATAATGGTACCTAACGATATGAATATGATCAGTGATAATAAAACCATAATAGAAAAGAAAAATAGTTCGGGAATGTTAATTCCACTGATGAAGATAGAACCAATGACGACAATTAACGTAATAATCGCAGATAAAACGCTTTTACCAATCATAATTTCTAGCGTTGAAGCAGGTGAGAGTAATAGGACACGCAAGGTGCTTCTTTCCTTCTCTTCTGCCATCATCGATGCTTGAACAAATGCGCCAGTCATAACTAATGCAAGGTTGATCGGCATACTCAGCATGCTGCTGTCATCCGTACTCATACGAGATAGCATGGCTGCAAAGCCTAATGGCAGGAGTATGGAAACTAATATGTATGAGTTTTTTAATAAGTCTTTCCAATCCTTCGTAATAATCGCTCGTACTCTTCTCATCGAAAATGTCATTGGAGCGCCCTCCCAGTTAGTTTGATGAATATATCCCCTAAAGTTGGTTCATTAGAATGAATCGTAAGCAGCTCTCCATTATTCATGTAATCTCTAATAGCGTAAGATCCGGCCTCATCCAGACCTACGGTTACAGAGCTACCGTTCTTTAATAGAATATTAATGGTTGAGTCACCGTGTTTCACTCGCAGGCTTTGAGGTGTATCCAGCTCTAAAATTGTTCCATTATGAAGAAATGCAACCCGATTGCAGAGATCCTCAGCTTCTTGCATGTCATGAGTGCTTAGAAAAATTGTAGTTCCTTCCTCATTCAATTTCCGTAAGACAGTATGAATCTGCTGTTTATTGGTAGGGTCAAGAGCTGAGGTCGGTTCGTCCAGGAACAAAAGCTCTGGCTTATGTAAAATCGCCCGTGCTAATGTCACTCTTTGCTTCATGCCTTTGGATAGCTGCTTTACAGCTGTTTTCTTATCTTGAAGGAGATTTACCTCTTCGAGCACTTCTTCAATGCGTTTTACATCCACATTATATAACTTGCAAAACAGCTCTAAGTTATCATAGATCGTAAGTCGATCATACAAACCACTATTATCGGTAAGAATACCAATCCGTTTCATTTGTTCGGAATCCTGCAGGTTACGTACGTCGCTTCCAAACACCTTAACCGAACCAGATGTGTGTAAAAGTTGAGAGGTTAATATTTTTACCATGGTTGTTTTACCCGAACCGCTTGGGCCAAGAAATCCAAAAATTTCACCACGGTTAATTTGAAAGCTGACTCCATTTAGAGCCGACTTATTAGCAAATGCTTTCGTTAATTGGCTCACTTCAATCTGATATTTCATTTGGGCTGCTCCTTTACATGTTGTTCTCGTCTTGCAGCACCAACATTAAAGGAAATCCCGTAACCGCGCAGTATTTCAAGGATAAATAGAGTAAATACAGGGTTGAATGATGCGATTTTAAGGGTGAATGATACAGCGTTTTATACGACAATTTGGAGCTTTAGATGCCTAATATGGTCTTTAACTCGTCAAGCTTGCCTTTGGAAAGCGGTATCGAGCTTTTCTTATTATCATCTAAAATAAGGCTGAAGCTGTTTCGTGTCCAAGTAATGACTTCACGTACTTTCTGTAAATTGACGATGTAGGACCGATGGCAGCGGAAAAAGCCGAAGGCTTTTAGTTTTTGCTCGAGCTCGTTTAAAGTAAACGTGCAGGGGAATGTTTCTCCCTTTACATGAAGCATGGAAATCCCATCGCTGCTTTCAATGAAATTGATTTCTGTAGGGTCGAATAAGATGATCTTATCCTCCACCTTAGCAGGAATTTTTTCTACACGAACGGGTTGAATTTCAATTTGAACCGGCGAAGCCGGCTGAATTGCAGCTTCAGATTGTGGCATCTGTTGCTCGGTTACAAGCAGGTGATCATCACCATCGTCAGGCTGCTCAATAGCAGCTGCAACAAGTTGGTCGTCAGTCTGGTTATCCGTTTCAGGCTGGTCGATAACTTCTATCTTTTTGAGTTCGTGTTCATTTAATCTGTATACTTCATTGGTAATAGAAATGGCATCAGCCAGATAGGAAGTTGTGATTAGAATGGCCTTTCCTTCATTACGAAGCTCAGAGATTAATGCCCGAATAATGATATGGCTCTCAATATCTACGTTCTGTTCAGGTTCTTCTAATATAAGGAATGAAGGATTATGTATAATGGCTCTTCCTAGCTGCAAACGTTTCTGTTCAGAGAAACTTAACGTAGAGAGCCTGCTGTTTCGATGATCGAGCAGCCCTATTCTTCGCAAGACTATATCAATTGTATCTGTTGTCCCATACAGATCCTTATAAAAAGTAAGATAGTCTTTCACTTTTAAGCCATTATAGATTCCATCGTTTAAGAGGGATATGCCTATTTTATGTGCCTTCTGTTTGAATTCATGTCGCAATTCAGCCGCCTCGAATAGTACTTGTCCGCTTGAAGCAGGAACGGCACCGAGAAGCAGCTGGATAAGTAAATTCCCTAACTCATTGTTACATTGGATCACAACACATTGACCACTTCCAATCTCAAGATTAATCTCAGGAAGTAATAATGTGTTTCCTTTTCTCTTTACCAATTGACTGATCGTAAGTAATGACATCGTTTCTACCTCACACTCTATGATAATTAACTCTTATATAAAAAATATCTTTTAAAATCCTTCTCATTTTCCGAAAATAAATAACCAGTGTATTCAAGTAGTGATATGAATGTCACATCCATCACACTAAACCTTAACATAAGTAGGGTATCAAAGGAATGAAGAAGGCGTTGTATGGAGATTTATCTCACCGGTTGAGGAAGCCATTCTGCCGATCTTCTAAACTGAATGAGGAAAGGAGATGAGATCAAGTGGAGGCGCTTTGGTTGCTTCGGCTGCTTCGGCCGGCGATTGACTACGTTGAATAAGATTTACAATCTAACTTGGAGATCGATGATATCGCAACATCCGCGATGTTGTCAAAGTTCCATTACCAAAGGATGTTCCATGCATTGACGGGCATGAACTATCGAATTATTGAAGAAAAGGCTTCAACCGCAGTTGGCAAGGCCGTTATTGTTAAAGAGCCTTTCGTGGAAATACCGGCCTTCGTAGAGGGGATTTGGAAAAATGGGACACCCCACTTCGATCGGCAAGAATGATGTTTTGCGCCGTGTTTAACGGCAGCTCCTGCAGCAGGTGAATAGCTTCTCGAACGTTTCGGGCTTTCTCTAACAGATAACGTACAACCATAAGGAAGTTTAATCCCGGCTTGGTCTTTACGGAAGCGACGAAGGTCATTCCGACAGCAAGCCCATGTTCGTCCATCCCGTCTTCTTTCCCAATGAGAGCATCGCCCTAACCAACGAACATATATCCGGATGTTGGCCGATACAAGCAGCTCTCCGTGATAATTTTCAACTGTGTAAACATGTCACGATTACGGGCAAAGATGATATCCTCTCCCACTTGGAAACAGAAGCATGTACATCCGTAGGCTTCTCCAAAGGACCCGAGATTAAGCAAGAAAGCGGCAAAGGTGTCATATGATATCCGCAAGCCGTCAGCCATTCCGCGAATTTCCTCGGCAATCTCAGGGTATACGGCTTTACAGATTCCTCCGATTCAAGTCCGAATCGAAGCTGGTTCTCGTCAAGCGCGAGGAACCCGTCGAACCGGATTTTACCATTAAGTTTCACTGAACCGTATCATAAGTGATGGCAAGTTTCTGACACTACACTGGACACTCTTTCATAATAAAGAACACTCGCCGTTACGGAGGCGAGTGTTCTTCTTATATGCCAATTCCAGGTAGCAGCTGCTTTACAAGGTACATACCCCTCCAAAATTCGATCAAGCCCATCTAGTAATCGTATCTACTGGTAAACGGTAGGATAGATAGCCTTCTTTACTCGCTTTGCCAATCGAAAGCAGCATGACTGGCTGGAAGCGCTCTTTGTCCATGCCAAAAACCTCCGCGATTCGCTCCTTGTCATAACCCGCCATTGGATTGGTGTCATATCCGTGGGCTCTAGCTACCAGCATCAGCTGCATTGAAACAAGACCAGAGTCTAGCATGTTTATGTCGCGCAGAGCAGCTGGAGTCAGGCTCGCATAATATGAATTTGCCTGCTGCAGCTGCAATTCCATGATGTCCTGCGGCATGTAGCCAAGTTCTACTGATTTATTGAAAATTTGGTCCATATATTCAACATTGTTAGCATCATAAAATACCGCAATCACAGCCGAAGATGTCAAAACTTGTGTCTGGTTGAAGGAGGCTAGGGGCGCAAGTTTTTGTTTTCCTTCGTCGCTGTCGATCACAAGGAAGCGCCAGGGTTGCATGTTAATGGCAGATGGGGCACGGGAAGCTTCCGCTAATATTTCGCTCATTTCCTCCCGACTGATTTTTACTTCAGGATCGTAGACTTTAACGGAACGACGTTCCAAAACGATTTTGTTGAAGTCGTTTGTTTTGTGGTAGTTGCCTGTATGGATACTCATGCAGGTTTCTCTCCTTTTTCAGTTGAATTTGGCAATGATGTTACTCATCACTGCTAGTAAGATGGTAAACTATGAAGTAAACTTTATAGCAAGCGCCAAAACGGGGTGATGGTTATGAAGATAAGTGAAAGTAGCAAGGAGTATTGATCTTCCGATTTCAACAATCCGTTATTATGAGCAAATTGGCATTATCACGGATGAATACGTAGTAAGGGATCAAAATAATTATCGGGTATATACTTCAGACATCATTCATCATTTGAACGTTGTTAAACATTGTTTGGCCGTTGGCTTTTCGATTCGGGAAATTCAATCCATGATCTCGAAGAACGGAATATCAAAGGATGAGCATGTAAACCTGATACAAAAGAAAATTGCGGAGATTGAAGCCGCTCAACAAAAATTGAATGAATCTAAGCAAAAGCTGTATGACATTCTCTCGTCGAATATTATATGTGAAAAAGGGTTTGGGAAATATTAATGTTAGAGCACTGACGTATGACCGGTCACCTCGCGCCTGGAGTCAGGAGGAGTGTCCCGATTGTAAAGTACACGAGAAATTCGCTGATCTCCCGCAATACATGCAAGCCAAACGTTGTTTAAACAAAGGGGTTTATATATGGAAGAGTTAAGCTTTCAAGATTATAGATTAAGCGGGGATATTCTCCGCGCCTTGGATAGCTTGGGGTATCAACGTCCCACGGAAGTCCAAGGGGCCGTGATCCCCTCTGCGCTCGAGAAGAAGGATATGACCGTCAAATCCCGTACGGGAAGCGGGAAAACGGCAGCTTACGGGATCCCGATCTGCGAAATGGTGGAGTGGGAAGAGAATCGGCCGCAGGCTTTGATCTTGACACCAACGCGCGAGCTTGCCGACCAGGTTAAACAGGACATCATGAATATAGGCAGATATAAACGAATCAAGGCAATCGCGATTTACGGGAAGCAGCCTTTTGCCAGACAGAAGACGCAGTTGACGTATAAAAATCATATTGTCGTCGGTACGCCGGGCCGGGTGATGGATCATATCGAGAAACAAACCATCGACTTGGAGCAAGTGAGGTTTCTTGTCATTGACGAAGCCGATGAAATGCTGAACATGGGATTTATTGAGCACGTGGAGAAAATCATCCGCGAGCTGCCCAAAAATCGCATGACCCTGTTGTTCTCCGCGACGCTGCCCAAAGATGTCGAGAGTTTATGCCACCGGTATATGAACGATCCGTTGGATATTGAGGTGAAGACCGAAGGGAAAGCAACAAGTCTAATCGAGCATTCGCTCTATATGGTAAAGGACGAGAACAAGCTTCAGTTACTCCGGGCTGTCACGGTGGTCGAGAATCCGGACAGCTGTATTATCTTCTGCCGAACGCAGACTCGGGTTGAGGTTGTTTTTAAAGAATTAGAGAAGCAGGGATACTCCTGCAACCGGATCCATGGCGGAATGGAGCAGGACGATCGCACGAAAGTGATGAATGCGTTCAAGCAAGGGGAATTCCGCTACTTGATTGCGACGGATGTAGCCGCAAGAGGGATTGATATCGACAGTATCAGTCATGTCATCAATTACGACATTCCACAAGAGAATGAAAGCTATGTACACCGGACAGGCCGAACGGGAAGGGCAGGCCACTCCGGGAAAGCGATCTCCTTCGCGACGCCGACGGAAGAGAAGTTTGTTCACAACATTGAAAGATATATCGGATTCGAGATCCCAAGGAAAACAAGTCCTGCCAAAGAAACCGTGACACAGGGGAAGGTCGCTTTTGAAGCGAAGATGAGGAAGCAGACAGCTGTAAAGAAGGACAGGGGCTCCCGCTTAGGTCAAGGTGTCATGAAGCTGTATTTTAACGGCGGCAAGAAAAAGAAGATGAGAGCTGTAGACTTTGTCGGCACCATAGCCAAAATTGAAGGCGTCTCGCCGGAGGACATCGGGATTATTACAATCGAGGATAATGCCTCCTATGTAGATATTCTCAACGGCAAAGGCCGCCTGGTTCTTCAGATGATGAAGGAGACAACGATTAAGGGAAAACTTCTTAAGGTTCAAGAAGCGAACAGGATGTAGGGTGGAGCAAATAGGCATACAGATGTTGGGACGGCCGGAAGAAAGCATTAATCACGGTTTGCAATTCAATAGTCTAAACGCATCTGTCCTAGAGCTGAAACTTGTACAAGTGCTGTGCCTGACTGCGAGAGATCCATTTAGGGGCATGCTTCATGAGGTGGTTTCTGACACTGGTGAATAGGAAGCTCTCGGATTGTGCCATTTTTCCTATCACTGTTTTTCCCTTTTGTCAAACGGGCATCAAAGCACCGCACCCAGACACTGCTTCAAGGAGGCCTGGATAATTCACAGTAACCGTGGATCCTCCAGAAAGTGGTTGACTGCTGCAATCCCTGCGTGCTATATTGTGCATACACGATATGCACAATGTAGGAGGGATAAAGAAGATGCTTGCATTAGACGTTCGGAACGTAAGCAAGAGCTACCCTAATTTTCAGCTTAGGAATGTATCATTTCAACTAGAACAAGGCTATATTATGGGCTTTATCGGCGCTAACGGCGCAGGTAAGACAACCACGATTAAATCGATTTTGAATATGACCCGTATGGATAGCGGAGAAGTTCATATTCTGGGGAAGAACATGGCGGAGCATGAAATCGAATTAAAGCAGGAGATCGGATACGCCATGGGCGGGGTTGATTTCTATACCCGAAGCAAAATGAAGACGCTGACCGACGTGGTCAAGAGGTTTTATGCCAACTGGGACGATGAGACATACCGTAACTATATGCGTACATTCAAGCTGGATGAAAATAAAAAAATCGCCGAACTGTCGACCGGAATGAAAGTGAAATACAACCTCGCCATTGCCTTGTCTCATGGAGCAAAGCTGCTCATCCTTGACGAACCTACTAGCGGGCTTGATCCCGTTGCAAGGGACGAACTGCTGGATATTTTCCAAGGTCTTGTCGCTGGCGGGGAGATCAGTATTCTATTCTCGACACATATCACTTCAGATCTGGAGAAATGCGCGGATTTCATAACCTTCATCGAAAATGGGCAAATTATTCGCAGCGTTGAGAAGGAAGAGTTCAAAGAGTCGTATCTCCTTCTAAACGGTGCTGCAAACCAGCTGAACCAGGTGAAGGACCGGTTGATTTCCTATAAAATCAATTCATTTGGATTCACAGGGCTGATTCATGCGAGCGATTACGATTCTGCCTGTGGCATAAAGGCTGCCATACCCAGCCTTGAGGAAATTATGATTTATTTCGCGAAGAAGGAGGATCAGTATGTATAACTTGATAATGAAAGATGTAAAATTAGGCGTACCCTTTTTCTATTTCTTATTTCCTGTATTAATAGGGGCTCTAATGCTCATTCCCGGCTGGATTTATTTCGTTGTCCTGCTGTATTTCTGCTGGATTACCATTCCGAATCTGTTCAATCAATTTAAAGCGCAGAACGATTTGATGTTTACGTCGATGATGCCCGTCACCAAACGGGATATGGTGAAAGCAAGAGTACTTGTTGTGATCGGCTTGGAGCTCTTGCATATCTTGATTGCCGCGATCTTTGGTGTATTCACGATGCTCTTGTACCCAAATCTCACGTACTTTTTCTTCCCGCCGAATATAGGCTTCTGGGGGCTAGGGATTGTGATGTTTGCGATTTTCAACCTTATCTTTATTCCTATGTTTTATAAGACTGCGTATAAATTCGGCTGGGCGCTGCTCGTCTCTGTTACGGCTGCCATGCTATTCGCCGGAGTTGCTCAATGGCTCGGAATTCAAAATCCAGTTCTATCTGATATTTTCTATGGAACCGGTGCCGGCCAGCTGCTGAATCAAACCATCATTCTGATTGCTGGAATCGTGATTTTCGCGGTATTCTCCTTCATTGCTTACCGGATCGCAGTCAAACGATTCATGCAAGTGGAAGTCTAATGAATATCGCAATCTCGAGCACATCGGAAAAACCGATTTATCAGCAGCTTTTTGAGCAGCTAAGCGCCCAAATTCTGAAAGGCGAGCTGGAGAACGGCTATTGTCTTCCGCCAATTCGACAAGCGGCCCAGGAGCTTAGCGTTAGCGTCATTACCGTCAAAAAGGCGTGGGAAGAACTGGAGAGACGGGGGTTGATCCATACCATAACGGGCAAGGGATGTTTTGTCGCCGAACTATCCGCAGAGCGGAAGCAGCAAATACGCAGCGACATGATTCTGGAGCAAATGGTTCATGACATCTCCTACTACAAATCCTTTGGTCTTACTTTGGATGAAGTGATGGAGATGTTGAAGAAGGTATATTAGGCGGGGGAGCTGTCGCGACAGCTCCTTTTGCTAATTATTCAAGCTATCATTGAATGGACGATTGAACCCTTTCATAATCAAGTAAATAGGGAAAATCAGTTCAAAAAGACCTCCTGGAGTAAAGAGCCATATAGGTGCAAATCCTGAGATAAGCATTATAATTGAATAGATCAATAAACAGAGATATCCTATAAACCCTAGTCCCATCATCCATTTTGGCGCTAACCTTTTCATCAGCAAATACCAACAATAATAGCTGCTAAATCCCCCAAGAGACAGCATAGCTAGTGAAAAGCAAAGCTCCCTGAGCTTGAGGATTGGTTCAATATTGGCTTGAGTTATTAATAACACACTTATTGCTCCCACTGCTAATAAAAATCCTTCTATAAACCTTGCAAACATATACCCTTTTATAATTGTCTTATTATATGACTTTAAGACTTTAAAACTCATCCAACCGATTATAACAACTGCAAAGCTATTAATTAATTCAAACACAATTCCTAATCTTGTGGAACCTAGTTCTAGATGGCCGTGTACCCCATTTTCAATCATCTGATTTCCAATTGCATAGGTGACAGTCGCTAATAAGAAACATAATCCAATAACTTTTTCATACGTTCTAAACTGTTTTTCCATGTTTTATCCATTCTCCCTTTAGTAAAAGAAGTGTTTAAATTTTCTGAAATTTATAGCGAAAAGGTGATTTGCGATGAATTACGTTGTAATTGGAAGATTAATTTTAGCCGAAACATTGAAAAAAATGACGGATATAAATGATGAAGAGATTTCAGATTTGATTACGCAAATACCTATACAAAAATATAAAAAGGGGACAGTCCTATTAAAACAAGGTGATAAACCAGATATGAGCCATTACCTTATTAAAGGTTGTGTTCGTCAGTATGTCAGTAATGAGAACGGAAAAGAAACCACAGTTGACTTTTATATAGATGAACAAGCGATCAATATGGTCAGTTATGCTGATGAGAAAGGTGACTCTATGTACAGTCTCGCATGTCTTGAAGACTGTATCATGGTATCATGTCCTGAAGTTATGACTCGTGACTTAGATAACACACAACCTGAATTCAGAGAAATGCTCAAAATTTTCTTCCAAAAGCAGTTCATTGACTTACAGAAAAATTTCGCAAGCTTTAAGGCACAATTACCTGAAGAAAGATTTCAAGCATTGGTAAAAAACCGTCCGGAACTTCTAAAAAGAATACCTCAAACTATTCTGTCAAGTTATTTGGATATCACCCCAGAAACCTTTAGTCGTTATAAGAAAACGCTGATGTGAATTTAGAATAGAATATAAATGAACGTTTTTCCTTGATTTGAATCAAGATTTCCAAGTTTTATTAATTCTTCTAGGTATATCAGGAGTAATGGGATAATAGGGTAGGCTGTTGGAGAGGTTACAACCCTTGTTTCGAAGTTATTCATTTACTTTGATACAGGCAGGTTTCGAGACGCAACTCTTCGATTCTGTGCAGCCCACATTAGCATAGGTATGGAGATCAGAAGACTGGCGACAACCGGCACAATAGAGCCCTCAAGCCCAAAATCGCCGCCTGTGAGAAGTGCGGGACCGTGTACCTTTACAGTGAATAGACCGGCAGCAGAGTGTCCAGAGACCGGGATGCCAAGCAAGCCTTCAACGGCATTCCAAGCAAAATGCAGTCCCATGGCAAACCACAAGTTCCGCCGCCACATGAAGGCGGCTCCGAGCAGAACACCTGCTTGCAGGGCTATGGCGAAAGCGCTCCATAATGTTGCCCCTGGATTCCCAAGATGGGCAACTCCAAAGAATAGATCCCTGCGTCTACGAGCTGATCCTCCTCATATTCGGGTACAGGCTTGTGGAGTGGTATCTCCACACAGAGGACGATGACGAGAAGACGAAGCATGTCCATACGCTAGAGAAAATTTATGAAATGAAGCCTAGCCCTGCGCAGGATTGATTCGATCGCCGCCGGCGGCTTGCTCGTGTATAGTAACCATTCTCTCCTGCAAGCTCTCCCAGACTTCTCTGGGTATTTCTCGAATCGTGATATCTCCACCCAGGAATAGCAGCCAATTTGTCATTTCAGTCAATTCATCGGAATGATGAACATGGACGAATGTCTTTAATACAGCCGTATTCTGATAAGGACTCGTGTAGGAGAGAGTCATTTTTAACGGGTGGTATTTTTTGAACTGGGCAATAGCCTTTGGACCAAGCTCCAGTACAAGGTTGCTGGCTTCCTCCTGTTTGCTTAGCTGTTCTACGATCCGTTTCTTGCTTATTCCTTTCTTCTCGGGAAAGGGGTTGACATCGGTGAGATTATCGACTGGGATTATCCGCCTTTTTTTCTCCTCTAGGTCGAAGCCCTCAATTTGCCAGGAGCTCTTCTCACGGTATAGATGCAGCAAATAGAGGGGATATGTCTTTATTTCCTTCCCTTCCCGGGCGGAAACCACCAAGCAGCTGTCCTTAAGAAGGTATTGGATAAGCCGTTCCAACATAGGATGAGGCAAATCTGACAGATCGAGCAAGTCGGGGTTGTGGGGGTTGGTTCCTTCAAACAGCAAGATTTGATTCAGCAGAACAAGATCATCTTGCTGGTTTTTCGAGATGAGTCCGAGTAATTTTTCAGCTAAAGATTGGCGGCTCTTGAGATAGGGGAGCTGTTGATTTCTTGTCGCCATGAAGGCGATAAATAGAGCTTTGATCTCATTATCAGTAAAACGGACAGCCGGCAGGACCGAGTTGTTCATGACAAAATAACCCCCGTCCCTCCCGACCTCGGCGACAAGCGGCATTCCCATTGCTTCAATTTCCCTGATATCTCGAATGGCCGTAGATCGAGAGATGTTGAATTCCCGCATGATTTCAGAAATGGTAAAGTGGGCGCGATTGTTGATGTACCGCATCATTACATTTACCCGTTCTACTTTTTTCATGGGCCCCCCTAATCAGTATCATATTTTGACATGATTTACATTTATGATAAACGTATCAAGCGAAAAGGACAATCGCTTGAACATCTATCTCAAAGAAGAGGAGCTTGAATGATGACATCGTATACCCTTGAGGAAAAAGACGGATTTACGGTTATTGGTATTGGAACAGAGCTGAAGAGCGATTACACGGATTATGCAGGCATAAACAAGGAGAAGGAAAAATTTTGGCGGGCAGTGGAGCAGGATGGAACGCTTGACGCTTTAAAGGCCGTCGCTGCGAATGACTACATCTTTGCCGTGAGCGAAGCGGTAAATCAGAAGATGATGTATTATGCCGGCGTCATGACTGAAGCATCGATACCGGGAGAACACAGAGTGATCCAATTCCCTAAGGGACCATATCTTGTCGTGAAAGGGGAAGGGAAGACGGCTGAAGAGTTGAGCAATAAGCTCACTGGCATAGCGTTCGGCCAGGTTTTACCGGCAGCTGAGAACTTTGCCTATGTTGGCGGGCCCAATGCAGCGGTTGAGATGGGACTGCGAGATGGCATCGTATTCGGGGAAATGTGGATTCCGGTTGTGAAGAAGTAAACGAGATTAGAGGAGAATTGAGGATGTCCTATAACGTTGACTTTCACAATGTGTCTACGGTTGGTCTAGAATCTTCACCGGTAGCAGAAGCGCTTGCTGGTTTACGTGCTAATGAAGCCCGTTATTTTATGAACAAATACAAGCATGAGTTCACGGTTGTACCAGCTGGCGAAAGCCAGGAGACCCTTGATTATGTGAACCGAATTCTGAAAGAAGAGCGTGATATTGGGTTTACCGCCAAAGCTTTAGAAACGTCGCGTTTTCAAGTGGATAATATCCAATTCGCTTACGTTTTTTATGAGGATGGTCTTGGGGTCAACGTCATGTATACGGTTGATGACCCTAAGAAGAGGGCTGTAGGCTTTAAGCTTTCTGAGGGGATGGAGGTCCCGAGGGAGTTAGAAGGGAAGTTTAAGTTTGCCAGGCAGAAGTCCAAGCTGGCAGGGACCATTCGAGGTTCGTTCTTTGTCATTAAAGGACAATACTGAATCTTCGGTTATGATAGAGCTAAGCCCCAATCCCCAGTGGAGAATAGGGGCTTAGCTATTTTCTAGAATGTGATAATCACATTACCTCTTTTTCGTTCGGTTTCAACATACTTGTGGGCGTCCGGCAGGAGTTCCAGAGGATACCGCCGATCAATCATGGCCTTCAGTGTTCCATTCCGTGTAAGCTCCATAAGAAATGCCAAGTTCGATTTGTTTTGCATAAGGCCAGCTGTTGCGAAGACGGCCCGTTTGCCTTTAATGAGAGAGGTCCACATCATCTGTATAACGGCAGACAGCTTGGGTACGGTAGTCAGATAAATTCCCTTGGCCGTAAGTACACGCTTGCATGCTGAGAAGGAGCGTTTGCCTACAGCATCAAATACGACATCATAAGCTTTACCCGCCTTCGTGAAATCCTCCTGGCTATAATCAATGATGAAATCTGCGCCTGCTTTTCTTACCAGATCAACGTTAGCGGCAGAGCAGACACCGGTTACTTCAGCACCGTAGTATTTGGCTATTTGCACAGCATAGATGCCCACAGCCCCCGAGGCACCATTAATGAGCACCTTCTGTCCCTTCTTCAGCTTGGCCTTATCTCTTAGAAACGTCAACGCGGTGGCCCCCCCGTCACAAACGCCGACCGCCTCTTCAAATGAGATGTTATCCGGTATAACTACAAGGGGACTATCTTCGGGAAGACATATATACTCGGCATAAGCACCGAAGCTCTTGACGCTCATCCCCAATACACGATTGCCCGCTTTAAAATGCTCGACATCCCCGCCAACCGCATCGACCTCTCCGGCTAGTTCGCAGCCTCCAACGGCAAACTTGGGTCTGGAAAGTCCATAGATCAATTTGATGATTGGGGGATCACCCTTGCGAAAAGCGCAGTCCGACGGGCCTACTGCGGCAGCTTGGATCCGAATGAGAACCTCCTTGTTACCAGGCGACGGTTTCGGAATTTCTTGCGGGACGATGACTTCCGGTTGACCATACGAGCTTTGAACCATAGCTTTCATTAGTTTCCCTCCGATTCTTTAGTGAGCTCTATATCGAACATACCAAAACCAGTTAACGGCAAATTTATATGATTCACAGTAATGGTCCTTTACAAGATGTTCCCCTGCATTAGAAAATGGATGGGAGGATGAACGAAAGAGAAGGGGATGGAGGAAAGCGGCCATGAAGGACATTTTATACAAATATATGTCGAGATGGACTTCCCTTACCGAGGAAGAACAGCAAGTCATTATGGAGCAGTTACATATCGAGCAATTCAAGAAGGGAACCGTTCTTTTTAGACAAGGAGAGGTCCCGACAAGATGTTACTTCATTCTGAAAGGCTGTGTAAGACAGTATTCAATCGATGAAGAGGGAAGAGAGACCACGTCCAATTTCTATACCGAAGAGCAGGCTATCGCTGTTTTCAACCATCACAAACCAGAGAGGTTATCCGATTACACCTTCATATGCATTGAGGATGCGGTAATGGTCGTTGGCGACCTGGAGACGGAACAGGACATGTACAACAAACACCCCCAATTGGAGACGATGACTCGCATGATGATCGAGGAGAATTTGGGCCAGGTCCAAGAGGAATTCGCTGCTTTCATCGCTTCTTCGCCTGAAGAACGCTTCAAGACGCTGCAACATAGACGCCCATTGCTCATTGACCGGGTACCCCAGCATCAATTGGCCAGTTATCTCGGTATTACGCCAGAATCACTAAGCAGAATTAAGAAGAGAATCCACCAGGCCCCCCGCTGATCCGAACACCCTATTCTTGGAACACTTGCCCCCTAGGCTCAATGGATTGATTATATTGTAACTAGGGGGAGGCTTACGTGCATTGACTTAAGTTAAGACACGAGCGGTAACCTGCGCATTTTAGTTTGTTCTCAATGTAAAAAATATTTGACACTATGTTAAAAATACTTTATGTTGTGTATGTAGTAATTTACACTGCGGGTAGAGCTCATTCTCAACTTGTCAGGTTTCGCTGACACTCCAAAGGAATATATGTTGGATCCACACGTAGGAGAGTGCTAAATATGTCGTATCAAGAAAAGAAAGCGATTGTTTCCGTGATAACGGGAACGCTATTATTGGGGTTTTATGCGGCTTACACCTACGGGAAGATTCAGTCAGGCGCGAATGCTGCAGATGATCTGCAATTCTGGGCGGGCACTATGCTCGCGTCTATCGGTATAGGGATCGTGGTTATCATTGCGAGTCAGATCATTTTTAATATTTTGTTCTCTGTGGCAGTTGCTGCACAGGTGAAGACACAGAATGGCCGTTATGATGATAAAGTTATTCAGCGGATAGTTGAGCTAGAGAACATGTCGGACGAAATGAATAAGCGGATTGAACTCAAGTCAACGAGAATTAGCTACCTCATTGTGGGATTAGGGTTTGTTGGCGCACTTATATCGCTGGTACTTGGTTACTCAAGTTCAATCATGCTGAACATCATATTCCTATCCTTCTTTTCAGCCCCGCTGCTTCAAGGAACCGCCCAATTGTATTTCTACAGAAAAGGAGTAGGAAATGGTTAAGAAGCTGCAAATAACAAACAACATCCGGAAGCTTCGATTTTTTGCCAATGAAATGACACAACAGGAATTGGCTGAAAGGGTAGGGGTTTCGAGGCAGACTATTATTTCTATTGAAGCGGGGAAGTATTCCCCTTCATTGGAACTTGCTTTCCGTATCTGTGAGATATTTGGTTTGAAGATTGAGGAAGTATTCGATTATGAAGTCCAAGAGTAGCGAATACGAGAGAGCGGGTGTGTGTTAATGAAGTCTAATAACAAGTTGGCAAGATGGGCTGGCGTGCTCTATATTTTTGGAACCGCAGCAGGCATATTGAGCACCGTAGGTACGGGAATAATGCCTGGTGCGACAGATTTACACACCTTAACCTTTGCAAATGAGAACCAGTTCATACTGGGCACACTTTTTCTATTGCTTATGGGCATCTCACTTGCGCTGATTCCGGTTGTCATCTACCCAGTAGTCAGTCAGGTTAATCAAACCTTGGCCCTAGGGTATGTAGTATTCCGCGGAGCACTTGAAACCTTCACCTACATCGTGACAGCGATTAGCTGGTTATTGCTGTTGGTCATAAATATGGAACACGCGAATACGGTGACTTCTGCAGACAGTACTGTTTATCAGAGTATGGGTTACATCCTGTCCCTTTCAAGCGAACACCTCCACTCCATAACAACAATTATCTTTAGCCTTGGTGCGCTGATGTTGTATTCTTTATTGTACCAATCCCGATTAATACCCAGATGGCTATCAGGATGGGGATTTATTGGAGGCATCATCTATCTAGTGGCAGGTGCAATGGCCTTGTATGGAACAAACTATACGGCACTTCAAATGCCGCTTGCTCTGCAGGAAATGGTTATGGCTGTATGGCTTATAATAAAAGGGTTTAATCAACCCGAAACGCACCCTCTATCTAGGAAGTGATGATCTCAAAGGTTTCTTTTTACGCCGGAGTCACTAAGCAGAATTAAGAAGAGAATCCACCAAGCCCCCTGCTGACTTGATTATCCTCCCTTGGAGTACGTCCCCCCTAAGCTGCAGTGATCATGATTGTATTGTAGCTGGGGGGTTGCTTGCGTGCATTGACTTAAGTCAAGAGACGACTGGGATTATTGACCGAGATTATCTGATGTAAAAACAATGTCGCCGTCTTCTAGCCGGAGAATGACTTTATAATCACCGTTCTTGAAGCTGTCAATCGTGCTGCCATACATAAAGGAAGTATCCTCTTCACCGAGGAGCGGTGAGGGCAGCAGTTCGTGAGGTGTGATGAGCTTGCCAATAATAGGCTTGATGCCATTGCTGTCCTTTTCTCCATATATCGTCTCTGTCTTGACAAGCAGGGCTTTGCCGTTGGTAAGCTCTAGATGGATTCGCCACAAATCCTCTGTAACATCGGTTGTATAGATTAGATCGGTCTTGCGGACAGGGGAGCCTATGGCGAAATAGTAAGTTAACAATGCAAAAATCAACAGGAGTACTGCAAATCCTGTTATCATTTTGGCTGTGGTTTTCCTTCTCACCTTTTTTAGGAAATTGATATCTTCCTTTTCTGCGTGTAAATGTGCGTGATCTATTGAAGCGGATAGCTTAGCATGAAGGGCACGGCATTTCTCACATTCCTGCAAGTGCTGCTGGATGTCATGTTCGGTTTCCGCACTGAGCAGGCCGTCTATACAGCTTGGCAAAAGATCTTGGACAATATGGCATTGGATCATTTATAACAACTCCATTATTTTTTGTTTTGCCCGGTAGAAAGTGACACGTGCCCAATTTTCACTTTTCCCAAGTATTTCACCTATCTCTGCAAAAGAAAATTCACCGGATATACGCATATGTACGATTTCCCGCATAGGCTCACTCAATTGGTGAATAGCCCGATATAAGTCCATTTTGTTGCTCTGAAACAGGTGGGCCTCCTCTGGCGACCCATTCGGCGAAGGGATATCCTCGTCCAGCTCTTGGGTTGAACGCCTTTTTTTCTTTTCAAGCTCCTGGTACCACACATGCTTGGCGATCTGGCACAGCCAAACACTTATTTTGCATGAGCCGTTATAGGTATGAATCGAGTATACAGCGCGGTAAAATGTTTCCTCCGTTAACTCCTCGGCCAAATCTTCATCATGGGTAAGACTCAGCAAATACCGGTAGACACTTTTTGCGTAGTTTTTATAGACATCTTCTATATCCTCGGCCACTTTCTCACTCCCTCCGACTATATATCCGATAAATATATAATTCGTTACAGTTGATTTGAAGTTCTGTTTAGGCTATTTGCGCAAAGACAGAAGAATGGATTAAGATTAGATTAATGGTTAGGCCAACGAAGTTATAAATTTGTTAGCAATTGGGTTCTCAAACATGGCTTCCTGCATGAAGTATATAACAGACAAAGAAGGTACAACGAATGAATAAGTCGGAGATAGGGAAGTTATCGATCTTTGCCATTACATGGCCGATTTTTGTTGAGTTTGCGCTTCAGATGCTGATGCGCACGACGGGTACGCTGATGCTGAGCAGGGTATCGGACGATGCCGTCGCTTCTGTCGGCGTTGCAAACCAGATTATCATGTTTGCCATTCTGACCTTTAATTTTATCGCAGTAGGGTCTGCTGTCGTTATCTCGCAATACCTTGGAGCCAAGAAGAGTACAGAGGAAATCAATAGTGTTGTCGGCTCTTCCCTTGGGATTAATGTTGTATCTGGTATTATAATGAGCCTGGGTGTGGTCATGTTCAGCGGAACGCTGCTGAATGTTTTCGGCTTACAGCCGGAATTGTTTACTATGGCTCAGGAGTTCCTATACATTGTTGGCGGCGCGCTCATCTTGCAGGCCTTGATTACGGTTACGGTAGCGATTATCCAATCTCATGGCCAGACCAGGTATACGATGGCTGTGACGCTTGGCATGAATGTCGTCAACATTGCCTGTATCTATCTGTTTGTCTTTGGCCCCTTCGGCATTCCGAAGCTTGGCGTGTTAGGCGTTGCCTTATCGACCGTCATCAGTCAGCTGCTGGCTTTGATTGCTCACTTGTACGTCCTGCGCAGAATCGTTGGCGTAAGGATTGGGATCGGGCATCTGACGAAATGGAAGCTTGAGCATGTGGCCAAGGTGCTGCGAATTGGGGTTCCTTCTTCTATGGTCAATATCTCTTATAACGCCAGCCAGTTTGTGACGACGGCGTTCGTGTCCTCCCTGGGAGCGCAGATGCTCACAACGAAAATCTACACACAGAACATTATTTTTATTGTGATGATTATAGGGATTGCTATGGGTCGAGGGTTACAGATTGTTGTTGGTCACCTGATTGGGGCGGGACAGATAGAGGAAGCTTATAAGCAGACATTCTCCACGCTTAAGGCCAGCCTAGTCATATCGTTGGCAGGTGTGGCGCTGATATGTCTTTTCCGCGTTCCCCTGCTGGATCTCTTCACCGATTCCTCGGACATTATTCGCATGGGATCTGCACTGCTGCTATTGGGCTTCCTGCTGGAGCCGGGAAGGAACTTCAATATCTTGTTTGAACGGGCGTTGCAGGCAGCTGGCGATGCGCGGTTTCCGATGATTTCCGCCCTGCTGGTCATGTGGCTGTTCAGTGTTCCTCTAACCTACTACCTGGGCATCCATTTGGGCTTTGGCTTGGTTGGAATCTGGGCGGCATTTATTCTGGATGAGTGGGTGCGCGGCGCAGTTCTGTATGTGCGCTGGAAGAGCAGAGTCTGGGAGAAGAAAGCCCTGGTCAAGCAGCAAGAAGAAGCTGTTAGTGGGTAACGTTAGCTAGGATAGTTCCAATAGTTACCTTTTAGTCTGTATTCATATACAGGCTATTTTTTTGCCCATTTTCCAGTGGTAGCAGGTATGGACTCTAGGAATCACACGTTAAGCGGGGTGTACTGTTTACCGAACAAGTAAAGTAGAAGAAGCGGCAAGAAACGCCTGCTTAGGTGTTTGACAGCGTAGAGATATAATGGTAAAGTCGTTAATGAGAATGATAATCATTATAGATTAGGGGTGCAGAGGAATGAAAAAAACATTATGGATGTCATGTGTTATCTTAATTTCATGCGTAATTCTTGCAGGCTGCGGCAGCAACAATGCTAGCTCTGTAGCAAGCAGCAAGAGTAATAATGCGGGAAATACTACAACGAATCAACCCGCGGCAAGTGAAGCAGCGACAGTAAGTTATGAAACGACTGCGGGTGCGGTTGAAATCCCGGCAGATCCACAACGAATTATAGTACTTAGCGGTTCCTATGCAGGACATGCCCTTTTCCTGGGGGCGCCAGTAATAGCCATTGATTCTTTTACATACGAAAATCCACTGATGGCCGATTATATAGATGGAGTCCAACAAGTAAGCGCCGAAAATTTAGAACAGATTATTGAATTGGACCCTGATCTTATCATTACGGATGATTATGCAACGAACATTGAGCAGCTAAATAATATAGCACCCACGCTTGGTCTTACGTACTCTTCACAAGATTATCTGACACGCGTATTAGAAATCGGCAAGATTGTGAACAAGCAGAAGGAGGCGGAAGACTGGGTGGCTGATTTTAAAGCTCGTGCGGTTAAAGCAGGTGAAGAGGTTCGAGCTAAGCTCGGCGATGACACTACTGTAACTGTAATTGAGAGCTGGGATAAGGAGCTTTACGTATTCGGGGACAATTATGCTCGTGGAACGGAAATCTTGTATGATGCAATGGGCCTGAAGAGATCAGAAGGTGTTGAAAAGTTTGTTGCCAAAGAAGGGTATTCAGCTATTTCACCAGAGGTTCTGCCTGAGCTTGGCGGCGATTACATCGTATTCAGCAAGTCTGCAGGAGCCGACAATTCCTTCCTTGAGACGGAAACCTATAAAAATATTGAAGCTGTTAAAAATAATCGTGTCTTAACCGCTGACGCAGCCCAGTTCTACTTTAACGATCCGATTACGCTTGAATACCAGCTGCAATTTTTTCTTGATGGATTTTTAGGGAATTAAGGCATGCGAAGTCGTCCTCTTCTGTTTACGGCAACAGTCAGTGGATTGCTTGCTCTGCTCAGCATAACGTTAATCTTATCTATTATTCTAGGCGCAAGAGATGTATCCCTCATAAATGTGTATAGAGCTTTACTGACGAATATCGTAAATGATCAAACCTTAGTCATCAGAGAGATACGATTACCAAGAGAGCTGGCAGCCCTGTTTGTGGGGGCTGCTCTTGCTGTAGCGGGAGCAATTATGCAAGGAATGACAAGGAATCCCCTTGCTGATCCAGGATTATTAGGATTAACGGCAGGAGCGAACTTGGGCCTTGCTCTTGTCATGGCGTTCGCAGGGCAGTTGTCATTCATGATCACTATTATAGCCTGTTTTGTTGGAGCAGCGGTCGGGGCGGGTCTTGTGTTTGGCATAGGATCTATGAAAAAAGGCGGATTGTCACCTGTACGGCTAGTACTGGCTGGCTCTGCTGTATCAGCATTCCTGTATGCTATCTCTGAAGGAGTAGCCATAAATTTCAAAGTGGTTAAAAATGTATCCATGTGGACTTCAGGAGGTTTTGTTGGCAGCAGCTGGAACCAATTATCTCTGCTTATTCCAATCGTTGTCGTTGGAATAACGCTTGCGATTCTATTTTCCAAGCAGGTTACGATACTTAGTTTAAGTGAAGATGTAGCTTCCGGACTGGGACTAAACACCCTGTTGAGTAAAGCTATCTTATTTGTATTAGTGACTATGCTTGCAGGGGTGTCTGTTGCATTGGCGGGTAACTTTGTTTTTGTAGGTCTAATGATTCCGCACGTAGCAAGAAGACTCGTTGGCACTGATTATACAAGGATTATCCCTGTCTCTGCTATTTTGGGGGCTATATTTATGCTCGGGGCAGATACAATTGCGCGCGTCATCAACGCTCCTTTTGAAACCTCAGTTGTGGCAATCGTTGCTATTCTAGGCATCCCTTTCTTCTTGTTCATTGTGAATAGAGGGGGCAGGACGGTATGAGTACATTCGTTTTAAGAAAAAGAAAGTTGGCTGGAGCTATACTTATATTATTCACCTTGATTGTTCTTACGTTTATTCTAGGTTCAGCTGTTGGACATGCTTCATTGTCCTGGGGTCGGATGCTGCCTGCAATCATGGGTGATGGCACGATGAAAGAACATATAATCTTGTATAATATTCGCTTTCCACGGATGCTTATTACTTTATTGGCAGGGATGGCCCTAGCGTTATCGGGAGCCATTATGCAAGCTGTTACCAGAAACGATCTTGCAGAACCTGGTCTCGTAGGTATTAACGCTGGAGCGGGCGCGGCGATCGCTCTGTACTACTTATTTGCCCCTGTTGGAGAGGGATATGCCATCATATTTCCCTTGGTTGCTTTCATCGGCGGGCTTATGACCGCTGCGACAATATATCTCTTTTCTTATCAGCGCAAGGTTGGTTTCAACCCGTTAAATCTTGTCCTTACAGGCGTAGGCTTTTCGATGGCATTATCGGGGTTGATGATTGTGCTAATCTCTTCAGCAGACCGCGAGAAGGTTCAATTCATAAGCAAATGGCTGGCAGGCAACATATGGGGAACCGATTGGCCGTATATCTTGGCATTGCTCCCATGGCTTATTATATGTATCCCGTTCGTCTTTTATAAAATGAGGACACTGAATGTGTTAAGTCTGGACGAGGCTGTTTCTGTAGGGGTAGGAGTAAGCCTGCAAAAAGAAAGGTTACAGCTCATAATCGCTGCAGTGGCCCTGGCATCGGCGGCAGTATCGGTCACCGGAGGGATCTCCTTCATTGGCTTGATGGCACCCCATATTGCGAAGTCACTAGTTGGCCCCAGATCGCAAGCATTTATGCCTGTATCGATCTTGCTTGGCGGCTGGCTGCTATTAATCGCTGACTTTATCGGAAGAAATGTTGCATATCCGGAAGGCTTGTCGGCAGGGATCGTTGTCGCCCTGATCGGCGCACCTTACTTTGTATACTTGCTGCACCGTTCAATGAAGTAACGTGATTGTGATGCAATCAATGAGAGGATGGGTTTAGTGCAGGCCACCCGGGCGGGATGGCCCTCTTTGCTGAACACTGTGCCGTATCGGTTAGACTCCGATCAGGAACTACCGATACGGCATTTCCATCTGCCCCCACTTTGGTGTCCGCATATATTGTTCTTGACAAGGCAAGCTACTCTGCAATACTATATACCTGTAGTCGTTATTACTAAGTACCGATGTTGCAGAGTACCGAACAATACTGGAGTAAGTGAGGGATAAGCTTGGAGAATATTACTGAAATGCTGAAAGGGGTGCTTGAGGGTTGTGTGCTTGAGATCATCAGCCGCGGCGAAACGTACGGCTATGAAATCACGCACCAGCTGCGAGAACTTGGCTTCACGGATGTGGTTGAAGGAACAGTCTATACGATTACCATGCGGCTTGAGAAAAACAACTGGGTAGACATCGAGAGAAGGCCATCCACTATGGGACCGCCAAGGAAGTTTTATACACTAAATGCAGCGGGTCAAGAAGAGCTGAAAGCTTTTTGGAGAAAGTGGGATTTCGTCTCAAGCAAAATTAACGAACTCAAGGCCAAATAAAATAAAAAGGAGTGCAGCAAAATGAATTTTATCGAGAAAATTATCGGAAGTATGGATGACAAGCGGGAATGGAAGGCGATGGAGACGCGTGCGAAATCACTTCCTAGCGAGTACCGCAGCGCTTATAACGCGATCAAAGAATATATATGGACCTCTGGGGGTGCCACGGACTGGAAGGACATCAGCCGGATCTTTAACGGCATTCTGGACCTCTTTGAGGAAGGTGCAGCAAGCGGCAAGACAGTTACAGACCTGATCGGCGAGGACGCAGCCAGTTTTTGTGATGAACTAGTGAAGGACGCAAAGACTTGGAAGGATAAAAACCGCCAGAAGTTGAATGATAAGATCAGCCGCGACTAAACGACCGAAAATACTGCTAATTAGCGAATAAAAAAATCACAAGTATCTCTGCCTGAATAGCTGGTTGCCAATGTAATCAGAGCCTAACTATTCAGTTTATTTTTACCTAAGTAGTAAGTGTCACGGAATACCAGTAATACTAAGTAGGTGAAAGATGAATCTATCTCGAGCACTTCTAAGGAGGAAACAGAGCATGGGTAATGCAGTGATTTCTGTAAAAGGGCTGAAAAAATCCTTTAAAAACAAGGAAGTCTTAAAGGGAGTAGATTTTGCGGTGCGGCGCGGCGAGATTTTTGCACTGCTGGGCTCCAATGGGGCGGGTAAGACTACGACGGTCAATATCCTCTCGACATTGACGAAGCCAGATGGCGGAGAAGCGGATATATGCGGCTTTGACGTTCAGCGCCAACCGGATCATGTGCGCCAGAGCATCAGCCTTACAGGACAGTTTGCAGCCTTAGACGGCATGCTGACCGGGCGGGAAAACCTGATGTTAATCGCCAAGCTGCGGGCAGTTGCCAATCCCGCTCAAGTCACCGACAATCTGCTTGCAAGATTCAGCCTGAACGATGCGGCTAACCGTCGCGCGGACAGTTACTCTGGCGGAATGAAGCGCCGGCTGGACATCGCCATGAGCCTGATTGGAACGCCGGCAGTTATTTTTCTCGACGAACCGACTACAGGGCTTGACCCCGAAGCGCGGATTGAAGTCTGGGCTGCCGTCAAGGAGCTTGCCGGGGGTGGCACGACTATATTGTTGACGACCCAGTACCTGGAGGAAGCCGAACAACTGGCGGATCGTATTGCCATCCTGCATGACGGGAGAATCATCACGACAGGTACCCTCCCCGAACTCAAGGCGATGTTCCCGCCGGCAGAAGTGGAATACATCGAGAAGCAGCCAACATTGGAGGAAATTTTCCTTGCCATCATCGGCAAAAAGGGGGAGCTGTAAGTGAAAGGTAAAACAGGGGTTTTGTTAGGCCGTTTAATGCGGAATATTATGCGCAGTCCGGATACAATTATCACGGTAGCCATTACGCCAATTATGATGATGCTGCTGTTTGTCTACGTATTTGGCGGCGCTATAGAGACAGGCACGGATAACTACGTCAATTATCTGCTGCCGGGAATATTGCTCATTACCATTGCATCCGGCGTCGCTTATACTTCCTTGCGGCTCTTTACGGATGTAAAAGGCGGGGTGATGGCGCGGTTCATTACGATGCCCATTAAACGTTCGTCGGTATTGTGGGCTCATGTATGGACCTCACTTGTTTCCAACGCGCTTACGGTCGTGGTCATGATCCTGGTAGCGCTCTTGATGGGCTTCCGTTCCAACGCTGATATCTTGGATTGGCTCGCGGTAATCGGAATACTCACGCTGTTTACATTGGCGCTGACATGGCTGGCGGTCATCCCGGGACTGACAGCAGGGTCTATGGAAGGGGCGACAGCATATTCGTATCCACTGATTTTCCTGCCGTTTATCAGCTCAGCTTTTGTCCCCACCGAGTCCATGCCAGGCATTGTTCGTGCGTTTGCTGAGAATCAGCCCGTGACTTCCATTGTAAATTCAATTCGTGCCCTCTTGCATGATGGGCCTGTTGGCAGCGAGATCTGGACCGCGCTTGCTTGGTGCGCCGGTATTATGATCATCGCTTACTTCGTTGCCAATAGAGTCTTTCAACGCCAGTTAGGGTAGTAAACCCCCAAGGTATTTTGAAAATAGCACCAACACAGTATTAGACTAATTCGGTGCTATTTTTCCTCTTACTCTCGTTTTACTTGTTAAAGAAAAGACTGCACATACCAGGGAAATGATGGTAAGGATGCCGCCGAACCAAGCTGCATGGATAACACTTCCGGTTTGGCTTAACACAATACCACCAAATGCTGACCCGAGAGAAATACCAATTTGTAATGCGGAGTTATTAAAGCTCTGCTGAATATCTGATGTAGCAGGATCTGCTTGAATCAGGTAGCTCTGCAGCGGCGGAGCCAGACTCCAGCTTAGGGCTGCCCAGATCATCATGAACGGTATGAATACAACAAGTGAGAAAGTAGTTAGCGGTATGACGAACAGCACAACGGCAAATAAAGTGATGACGGTAATAATGCTTTTTGGAGCACCGATAGAATCTGAAAGGATGCCTCCGAATGCTCCGCCGCTTACCGCTGCAATCCCAAATAATAGATAACATATGCTGATCCAATTGGAATTCAGATGAAGCTGCGTTTCCAAGAAGGGGGTGAAATACGCATAAAGCGTATAATGCCCCGCCAGCATAAACATGGTTGCAAGATGTGCGCTGCCTAGTTTAAAGCTGCTCACGGCCTTTAACTGCTGTGAAAGCGGCATTGTATTTTCCCCGGGAAGCCGCTCCAAAAAGATGGAGATAAGCACAAAAGAACCTATTGATAAAACAGCGATCCCAAGAAAGATAATGCGCCAGCCAAATTTATCGGAAATCAGAATTCCCAGCGGCACGCCCATGACAAGCGACGAGCTAATGCCCATATAAATGAGACCCAGAGCCTTTGCCCGGTGTGCTGGTGATACAACTTTTGCAGCTATGGTCAAGGACAGGACAACGATCAGTGCTGTACTCATAGCGGTTACAACCCTTGCAATCATCATAAAGGTAAAATCCGGACTGAAATAGGTCAAGATATTCCCAACGAAGAAAACAGCCAAGGATATGAGATATAACTTTTTTCGCTCCATTTTGCTAGTCATCACTAGTAACACAGGACCGGAAACCGCATAAATAAGGGCGAAAACCGTGATGAGCTGTCCGGCAGAGCTTAAAGAGATATTTAACTCGTTTGCGATAGTCGGGAGTATTCCGCCAATAATTAACTCAACCAGTCCAACGGCTACAGCTGATAAGGCGAGTATAAACACTTTTACATTCATATTCTGCTTTACGTCCTTCCTAATAAAAAATAAAGAATATTTGTAAAATAAAAAATCCTGATTACAAAAAATGAACGAATCATTTTCTGTAATCAGGATTTTATGGTTCCTGGTAGAGACCCTCAAGCCATATTCTGAGGTTATACAGGTAAAATTATTTTATTAACGGGCACTTTGAACAGTTTACTCGCTATCATCGAATATTTCAAGTATGACATTGTAACAAAATGTTTTCGAAAACCTTTTCTTGGGGAGCAGAAATATTATTCAATTCGTTAACATGACGCCTATGGTCGATGTTCTTGCTACAACAGCGCTTGGCATTGTTATTTATGGTTACCAGGTTTGGCAGGAGGATATATTTAAACACAAAAATTAAGACAGGTAGCGGTTGTGATCGTTTTAATACCAGATTACGGAACATAATTGGGCTTGTTGTGTTTAGTCCGCATGAATACATTCCCGAATGGCTTGGATCACGAGATCTGGCTCTGTTAACTGAGGAAAATGCCCGCTGCGGGAAGCCCAAATCTGCTTGCTGTGCTTGCTTAGCTGCAAAAAGTCTAATTGGTTCTTCCTCCGTATTTCAAAGGCATGTTCAGGCATAAACGGAGGCTTTTTCTTACCTGACACCACGAAGAGAGGCTTGTCGGGGAAGGTGCGGGCCTGTTCAATTTGTTTGGCAGTCTCTTGTACGAAATGGACTTCATCCCACTTACGGGAGGGGGAAAAGACATCAAAGATGCTCAGCAAACGGTTGAGAATCCGAATCGGAGCAGGCTGTGTATCATTAATCGCCAAATCCTGTGGGTGACTGGATTCTAAGAGGACAACACCTGTGACCTGCTCTGGAAATTGACGGGCAAAAAAGTTGGCGTACAATCCACCTAAGGAATGCCCGACAAGAATATAAGGGGGAGATACTCCTACATCATCGAGGAGTTGTTTCAGAGAGGTGACGATCGCTGTTCCATCCTGGGGATGGGTCGGTTTACTGCTGCCGCCAACTCCCAAACGGTTATAGGCCATAATTGTGAACTCATCTGCCAATTCGTGAAATACTCTGTACCAACCCTCAATAGGGCCGCTCCCGCCATTAATCAGGATGATTGCTGGCGAGTTCTTAACAGACAGAGAGTATTCAAACGTTCCATTAACGGTTTTTATTTTCTTTTTTTCGAAACGTTTCATTATTCACCTCTTCATATTGGCATACTCATCTCCTCTTACGAATTCGATACTCGGCGGTTTCAATAATTGAGCCCATCCTGTAAACTTGTCGTTTGGTGCGAGAAGAATCCCCTGCTTCATGCAGTACAGGGATTCTTTTTTTTCGTTTAGGGGCATTTTTTCATTCCCTCCTTCATCCCTTTATATGATGGGGTTAGCAGTAACCCAAATGGGATAGGGGAGGAAATTATGCTGACTAAGTGGAATCGGACGATCGCGATTGTGATGGCGGCGCTGCTGCTGATGTTGCCCATGGCAGAAGGAAAAGCACGGGCAAGCAGTGGAGGAGCGGGGGAAACAGCAGAAGCAGTGGCGGTTAAAATGGCGGAGACGCTTATTGGGGAATATGGTGTAAGCGGCGTCCAGTATGCCATCCGGGATGAGGGGAAAATTGTCCTCTCGGACGGTCTCGGATTAAATGAAGCTGGAGGCAAGGAGCCTGTTTCAAGGGATGCCATGTTTGGCCTTGCCTCAATCAGCAAGATGTACGTGACAGCCGCAGCCATGATGCTGGTCGATGCGGGGAAGGTGAACATCGACCGGCCTTTAACGGCGTATATTCCGGATTTCAAGATGGCTGATGAGAGATACAAGCAGATTACCCCCCGTATGCTGATGAACCACTCGGCAGGGCTTTACGGCTCGCATTACAAGAATGGTATCCTATTCGATGACAATGATACGGAAAACTACGATATGCTGCTGGAGAATCTGCGCTCTGAGAAGCTGAAGTCCAGCCCAGGCGAGTACTCCGTCTATGCCAATGACGGTTTTCAGCTGCTGCAGCTTCTGGTAGAGCGGGTGAGCGGGATGCCATATAGCGATTTTGTGAAGCAGAAGATCAGTGCTCCGCTGGGGCTGACTTCTACGAAGACGCCGCTGGACGAGTTCAACCGCAACCGGTTGTTCCCGGGCCGGATTCCCGGGTTGTCCGATAAGCTGCCGGCAGAGAGCACGAATATGATTGGCACTGGCGGACTCTATTCGACCGCGGAGGAGCTGACATTGTTCGCGGAAGTGTTAATGGGTAATCGGCCCGGGCTGCTGTCAGAAGCGTCAGCTTCAGCGATGCAGCAGCCTGAGTACCGCAGGGGTATTTGGGTCAAGGATGAGAGGAATATCTTCGGCTATGGGCTGGGATGGGATTCGGTTGATCTGGCTCCGTTCGGTGACTACGGGATAAGAGCCGTGACCAAGGGCGGAGACACACTCATCTATCATTCGGCGCTGATCGCCCTGCCGGATCACGATGTCTCCATTGCCTTGCTTTCTTCGGGGGGCTCATCCTTATATAATACGGCAGCAGCAACGCAAATTCTGCTGGCATACCTGAAGGTGAAAGGGGATATCCCGGCCATTCAGCCGGATCTTACTTTTATGCCTCCCGTCCAAAAGGCCATGCCGGACAGCATGAGAGCATATACCGGTTTATACGGAACGGCAGGGTCAACGCTCCGGATCAAGGTCGGCAGCGGTAAAGTGGTCCTGCCGGGGATGCTGGGCGGCATAATTCCCGGGCAGACCTTCGTGTATACCGGTGAGGGTGAATTTACCAGCAAGGACGGTCGAACGGTTATCAGCTTTGACGAACAGATGAACGGGCAGACGTACGTCCGCGTCAAGAGTGTTCTGGAGTTTCCAGGCCTAGGGCAATCGGTAATCGCTTATTATGAATGGCAAAAGCTGAGGAAGAATCCCTTGCCCCACTCGGTCGCCAAAGCCTGGAAGAAGCGGAATGGCAAGACCTATTATGCGGTGGACGAGAAAATAAATTCGTTGTTCTACCTGTCGCCTGCAGTCTTAATGAAAACCATTTCATTTGATAAGCAGGGCGGATATGCGAACGGAGCGAGGATTATAGGGAAAAATCAGGCGGTTAATGCCGTAGAAATTCCGGTCATGAACGGCCGGGACGTTACCGATTTTAGCTTCTTCGCGGAGGGCGGCGCAGAATATTTGCAGGCAGACGGCCGTATCTATATTGGTGAATCTGCCGTGAAGCCAATCAGCGAAAGAGCTGCTTCCGTCGTTACCATCCCGGCGTCTGGCCACGCGCTCTGGTTCAAGATCGGCGAGGGAGCAGCAGGCCGGGCCATGAAGGTGGATGTTCCGCGGAATGGCGGCTTCGCCGTCTATGATGCGAATGGTATGCCGGTCAATATCTCGGCTGCCACCCGCACGAATACAGCGGTTCTGCCGGAGAACGGGTTAATTGTCTTCGGAGGCCGGGCGGGTGACGTATTGAAAGTTACGCTTGAAATGGAAAAAGACAAAAAATCTTAAGGCGGTACCAGTCTAAGTTGTCCCTATAAACTTACCTTGGTTAGCGAAGCATTCCGGCTGTACAACTGCGATAAGAAAACGGCCTGCTTACGCCCCGGTTCTTCAATGGTGAAGCCCAAAACCACCCCAACTAAGCTATAGCCGCAGCGGGGTGGTTTTGGGCGTTCCCTATGTGTCCGTGTACATTGATTTGAAGTGCCAGGCGGGTCATGTCTATCAAGAAGAAGGCAAGTATTTCAATTCCGGGCTGATAACGATGCGGAATCAGCAGGCCTTGACTGGTGACGCCGCCAATTCATAAATACCAAGGACAATGCAATGACCGTGAGGATCACCCCAAGCAATCGGAACCCTGCGAAGCTGAACTTATCTCCCATTACGATGCCGATCAGCAAGGAGGAGAGAATGGCCCCCAGGTTTCTAGACATATTAAATAATCCGGATGATACGCCAATGATTTCTTTAGGGGAACTATGTAGCAAGGCCGCTTGCAAACCGACATTGCTCAGCCCGCTGCTTATTCCGAATGCTGCTAGCGCCGCACATACGCTGATAACCGGTGAAGCCTCGTTGAAAGTTACAATCCACGCTGCCCCTAAAGTCATCAGTGTTCCGGCGGTGAGCAATGCAGGCCGAGGTCCTGATTTATTGATCCACCGGCCTGCTAGAGGGGAAGCGATGAGCGAGCATAAGCCTAAGGTAAGCATGAGCAGCCCTGTATGGAACTCGCTGATATGACGTACCATTTGCAAGTAGGAAGGAAGCCCGAAGAAGAGCGAGTAGAATAGCACGTTAACGATCATGAATTCGACATTAACTAGCGTCAGCGCAGGATGTTTGGCTAATATGCGAACAGGAACAAAGGGTGATGCTGCTTTTAGCTCATGTCGTACGAAAGCCGATAAAAGCACGAGACCGGTCAACGCAGCACTGGCATTTACGAATGAGACATGCCCAGATGATTTTGCCGCTAATAAACCGACCAGCAGTGAAATTAGACCGACTGTGAATAAAATAATTCCCGGAGCATCAATTAATTTCAGCCATTTCCGGACGGGCTGGTTGAGCATAGCGTGCCCTGATGGTTGTTCCTTGGGAATTGTCCTCCAAGCGAGCAGGAAGCTTGCCAACACAAACGGTATATTAATGAGAAAGATAGCAGGCCAATCCCACCAGTAAATCAATACCCCTCCAACAAAGGGACCAATGGCTGCCGCTCCAGATTGGAAGCTGGTTAGGACGGACAGCGCACTCGCCTGTTTCTCTGTGATGTGAATACGAACAATAGCCATCCCGACGGAAATCATCATGCTCGTACCGATTGATTGTACGATGCGGAACACGATGAGCCACCCGAAGCTTGGTGATAATGGGGCTGATAACGATGCAAAGAAGGCCACTATAAGCCCAGTAAGAAATATTTTCCTCCGGCCGAATAAATCACTTGCCCTGCCTATGACAGGTTGAGAGACTGCACTTGCAATGTAGAAGGAAAAGATGATCCAGGAGATAGCGGTAAAGTTAAGCTGGAATACATTTTGCAGCCTTGGGATAGCAACGGCAACCATCGAAGAATTTAAAGGGTTCAACAATACCCCAAGACCTACGGAAATTATCAACCACCTGCTGCGAACGTTCATTTTCTGTACCCCTCCCGATACTTCCTCATGTAGTCATCGTACTTGATACCAGCTATTTACTCCAATGCATCTTATGGTATGATTCCATTGACTTGAGGGAATGAATGGAGGGCGTGAATGGAACTTCTTCAACTGCAATATTTTGTGACGGTAGCCCGAATGGAGCATGTGACGGAAGCGGCACGATGCCTGCATGTTACACAATCATCGTTAAGCAAGACAATTCACCGCTTGGAAGAGGACCTTGGGGTACATCTCTTCGACCGGGCAGGGAGGAATCTCCGGTTGAATGAGGTCGGCAGGCGATTCCTGCGCCGTGCGGAGAGAGCTTTGTTCGAATTGGAACAAGGGAAACAGGAGATTAGCGATTGGTCCAGTCCGGAGCATGGCACCATCGAATTGGCCGTGACGAATGCAAGCACGCTGCCGGATATCCTCCGAGAGTTTAAGAAAAAACGCCCCTCTACTCAGTTCCATGTACAGATGCTGACCACGCAGGAGATGGTAACGCTTCTTCAACGGGGGGAGGTCGATTACGGCCTCTCCTCGCCTCCAATACAAGGGGAGGGGATTGAATGTGAAATATTGTTTGCGGATCCCATCCTTGTAGCTGTTCCAATGGGTCATTGGCTGGCGGAACGTCATAGTGTATCTTTGACAGACCTCAAGGAGGAAACGTTCGTCGGCGTAAAGAGAGGGTACCATACCCGTGATTTAGTAGACTCCGTATGCCAGTCGGCCGGTTTTGTACCCAAATATGTGTATGAGGGCAATGAGCCTACCAGGCTGAGCGCGCTTGTGGAGGCAGGAATAGGCATTGGCTTCATACCAAGCACGGCAGTGAACTCACGGGAACGGATTCATTATCTGCAGGTCGAGCAGCATGAATTGGTTAGGGAGATAGCTTTGTTGTGGCATAGAGGCCGCTATATTTCACAGGCAGCTCGTGAATTCCGTGAAGTGGCAGTAGAATATTTCAGGCAGCGGCCACCAGTTTGCAAAGCAGACGATAAACTATCAATGCACAACTAGATTATGGTAATATTTATAAATAAGCTGATAATTAAGCAAAGGAAGAGGATCTATGAAGGACGTATATCAAGAAGGCAAGGATTTTGCAAAGTCCTGCATACTGCCCTATACAGATCGGACCGACGAGGAATCGAGGTTTCCTGAAGAGTCTTTCAAGAAGCTGGGTGAACATGGCTTTTTGAAGCTTCTTATTCCGGAAGAATACGGCGGTTATGGCAGAGGACTTGAAGAGCATGCCAAGGCTTGTCTGGCATTCGCAGAGACCTGCTCCACGACGGCTCTTTGCTATATGATGCACAATGTTGCCGTGATGTGTCTTGTAACGCATGGAAGCGATGAGTTGAAGAAGAGGGTTTTTACAGACATTGTTGAGAACGGAACGTTCATGGCACTGGCCTACAGCGAATTCGGAACGGGCACCCATTTTTACATAACGGAAATGACAGCTGAGGTCAACGGGGACAAGACCACGTTCAACGGTAAGAAGAGCATGGTAACATCTGCAGCCTACGCGTCCTACTATCTCGTTCTTGCGCCTTCTGTTGAAGAAGGGCAAATAAACAACTGGGTATTCCCTCTGGAGTCGGAAGGACTGTCCTTCGGGCTGTCAGATTGGAACGGATTGGGGATGAGAGGCAATTCGTCATGTCCCGTACTTATTAACCAGGTAACGTTGGACTCTTCTTACCGCATTGGAGCGGAAGGTTCGGGGCAGGAGCAGGTATTCAATGTGGTCGCGCCATTCTTCATCACAGGGCTGGGGGCTGTATACAGCGGCACTGCCTTACATATGTTTGAAGTGGCCAGCGGCCATGCTGTGGACAGGAAGTATCCGGATGGAAGCAGTCTGTCTAATATTGAAACGGTTCAGATACATATTGGGGATATTTACAAAAATGCGTCCGCCGCAAAAGCCATCACGCTGGAAGCGGCCAGAGCAGGTGCGAACGGGGAAGCGGATGCGCTCGCCAAGATTCTGTCAGCAAGAATATTTGCCTCGGAGGCCGCAATCGAATGCGGAAGGCTTGCCATGAGAGTGGGCGGAGGCAAAGCTTATAACAAGGCTCTCCCCTTGGAGAGGCTCTTAAGAGATGCCTATGCAGGTCAAATTATGGCGCCAAGCGCTGACGTTCTGTCTGTGTGGCTTGGTAAAGCATTAACCGGTCAGATGATTCCGTAAAGACAACACAAGGAGTGAGCTCATTGCGTAACGATAGAATAAATGTCGGGGCCGTTATTTATGATCCTAGGGTTACCGTGATCTGGGGCATCATAGCTGATTTTTTCAAAGAGGAAGGGCTTGAGATCGAGTGTGTCTTCTATAAGGATTATGAAGGACAAGTCGACGGCCTGATGGACAGGGAAATTGACATTGCATGGAATTCCCCGCTGGCATGGCTGGATACCTATCTGAGAACAGACGGCAAGTGCCAGATGGGATCCATGAGGGATACGGACAGGGACCGCAAGACCTGCTTCATTGTCAGGAAAGACAGCGGCATAACCGGTCTCGATGGGCTGAAGGGAAAGACGATTGGCTTCGGGGCTGTGGATTCTCCTCAAGCGAGGTTGATTCCAATCAACTATCTGCATAAGAATGGTCTTGAGTATGAAGCGGACTATACGGAGCAAAGATTTGATATTGGCGTCGGCCTCCACGGAGATCATGTTGGAGGAGAGCTGGATGCCATCCGGGCATTAATGGCGGGAACGGTAGACGCCTCTGTGGCGCTGGATTTGAACTGGGAAGCTTGGAAGAAGGATGGCACGGTTGATGAGAATCAATTGGTATGTATTGAGACAACGCCGTTATTTGACCACTGTATCTTCACCGCTCATCCCGACTTTTCGACAGAGAGGTTCCTCGAATGGCAGGAGGTGCTTCATAGAATGGACTATTCCAATGAAGCGCATAAGCAGATGATGGATATGGAAGGCTTGAAGGAATGGGTTGAAGGCCGAATCACAGGATTCGAGCAGCTGAGGGAAGCAAATGACTATCTGAAATTCTTATAAGTAATTCCTCTAAAGAGAGAAGCGTGGATTTTTCCGCTACTTCTCTTTTTAACTATATACGTACACTTTGGGAGATAAACGACATGCGAAAACAATTACCGCTGTTTCCTACTGCTTTAATCGGAAGCATGCCAAGATCACGAGAGGTGCTAAGCGCCCTAAGAATGAAGAGAAGGGGAGCCATTGAATCCAGCGACTTCAACAAGCTGATTGAGCGGGAGACGGAGAAGATTGTAAGGCTGCAGGAGGATGCGGGGATTGATATCATCACCAGCGGCGAGCTCGGACGGGATAACTATGTATCCTTTGTTTCCGACAAAATTGGCGGCGTTAACATGATGAGCATGAGTGAAATGCTGGATTATATCGATGATAAAAAGGCGTTCGAAGACATGCTGACCGCGCTTGATGTTCCGGCCGTCAGTATTAAGAATGCGATATGTGTAGATAAGCTGCAATACAATGGCGACATTGTTGTTCAAGAGCTTCTGGCCATGAAGAAACTTACGGATAAACCCGTTAAGGTCACATTGCCGGGTCCCTATCTGCTTACCCGGTCGATGTGGCTCCCTAAGCTTACTGGCAAGGTATACGGGAGCAAGGAGGAACTGGGGCAGCATGTTATTGAGATCTTGAAGGAAGAAATCGACAACCTGATGAGCATAGGTGTTGATGTCATTCAACTGGATGAACCGGTACTGACTGAGGTTGTGTTCACAGAGGGCAAGCCAAGGTCATTCATGTGCGCGGCTCTCTCCGAGAGAAAGGACCCAAAGGAGGAGCTGGAATTCGCGGGTTCCTTGATTGGACCGATCATGGATCATATCGACCGGAAGAGAACGGTTGCTTCCCTTCATGTCTGCAGAGGCAACTGGAGTAAGGATGAGCGTATTCTACTGACGGGCCCCTATACGCCGCTCCTTGAGTTATTTGCGAAGGTTAATCCGGACTTGTTAACACTTGAATTCTCCACGCCAAGGGCCGGGGAGCTGAGCTCCATACTGGCTGATCCCAGAATAGCAGAGCATACGGCACTTGGTTTAGGTGTCATTAATCCGCGAGCGGATGACATTGAGACAGCGGAACCGATCCTGACAAGAGTTCAGGAGGCGATGACTTATCTTCCAGCGGAGAGAATATGGCTGAATCCGGACTGCGGCTTTGCAACCTTTTCCAATAGCCCTGTTAATGTACTGGAGAATATATCGGGCAAAATGCGCTCTTTAACAGAAGCAGCATCAATATTGAGGAGCAACTATAATGCATCGGTCAAAAGCTGAGATAAATACCCTATATGAGTCCAGAATATTCGATATGAACTTTAGGGGTACGTCGAACGATCTCTCTACGGTGAAGATTTATACGAACAAGAACAGCTTTCAAATTGAAAAGCAGATCAGCTTTGACTCGGAATACAAGCCGATCAGCAGTGTTGAATACTTCGCTGGTTCCGTCTTAAGCAGTATTATATTGACACTGTTAGAGCAGTCCCAAAAAAGCGGTCTAACGATTGAAGAAATTGAAGGGGTCTTGAACCTGTCGCTGGCGAACCCTCTGTCTCTTGTTGGGGTAAAGGGATACGATGAAGAGCCGTATATTCAGCGCCTAACGGTGACCGTTTTTTTATATGTTGATTTAGAGGACAAGGAACTTAATGATTTTTGCTATGATGCTCTTAAGAAATCACCAATTTACAATACGTTAAAGAGATCATTGGAGCTTGAGGTTATTTTTAAAAAGCTGCTATGACGGCCCGGATAAATCGGCGCTATGCTTAACCTACAATATAGTTATAATAGGTGATAGATGGAAGTTGTGTTCGGTGGATTTATGACAAGGGATTATGTCCGTCAACAGGAGGCCATGATGAACGAAACTGCATTGGAACTTCAGTTGTTTGACAGCTTAAAGCCGGAGTTAACTTCGTTTTGTTACCGGATGCTGGGATCCATTGATGACGCAGACGATGCTGTTCAGGATACCTTCATCCGGGTTTGGCAGCGCTGGGACTCATTCAGGCAGGATTCCTCGTACAAAACATGGGTCTATCGTATTGCCACCAACCTATGCCTGGACAAGCTGAGACAAGCCAAACGGCGCACTCGTCCCGTTGACTTATCCGGTCCGGCTGCAGCCATCATTGAACCCCGCGAAACGCTGCCGGACTCGTCCTGGATTTGGCCTGCCCCAGATTTTACAGATAGTCCGGAAGATATTCTCATCCGCAAAGATACCCTTCAGCTCTGCTTCATAACACTCTTACAGCTCTTACCTCCACGTCAGCGTGCAGTTCTTATCCTGAAGGATGTGTTTGAATGGTCCTCTAAGCAGATCGCCGAAACGTTAGGCATGTCACCAGCAGCGGTGAACAGCGCCCTGCAAAGAGCCAGGCAAACCATGGAACAAGCGAAGCTCCGTTCGGACGAATTCAGCATGACGGAAGCAGAACCTGATCGTGAGCTGCTGTCACGGTATGTGGAAGCCTTTGAGCAATTCGATATTCAAGCGCTGGTAGCATTGTTTCATGAGGAAGGCCGCATGTCCATGCCGCCTTTCGCAATGTGGGTGCGTGGCAAGGACGATTTGTTCAAGTTCTTTACGCTTACACGATGGCATTGTGACGGGTCAAGGTTCTTGCCGGTTACGGCGAATGGCGGATATCCTGCTTATGCACAGTACGTGCCAAGCAGCGAAGGGCCCTATTTGGTCCCTTGGGGTATTCACATTCTTGAAACGAGGAACGGAAAGGTATACCATGTCCAAAATTTCATTAACTCATCATTATTTTCCCGATTTGGGCTTCCTGAGCGAATACACCGATGAATTTCGTTATCCGGTTTCGTCTACATATATGAGAAGGCAAATAATGATAAGTGAGGAGCTGTTCAGCATGGAAACAAGTAATCCGACGAAAGTAACCGTAGAGGCAGTTGTGCAAGCACCCGTAGAGAAAGTATGGCGGTATTGGACCGAGCCGGAACATATCATGAAGTGGAACCAGGCTTCAGAGGACTGGCATGTACCCAACGCAGAGAATGATTTGCGGGTTGGCGGCAAGTTTCTTACTCGAATGGAAGCTAAAAACGGCAGCATGGGCTTTGACTTTTCCGGGGTTTACGACGTTGTCGAGCAGCATGAGAGGATTTCCTATACGATGGGAGATGGCAGGACAGTCGATATCACCTTTGTTAACCAGGGGGACGCAACGAAGGTAGTCGAAACGTTTGATGCTGAAAGCACTAACCCCGTTGAGTTTCAGAAGGCAGGCTGGCAGGCGATCATGGACAATTTCAAGCGTTATACGGAAGAAGCTTAGAAGATACACACGAGGCGCCCTATTTGGGTGCCTTCATATTTGTATGCTGTAACTGACCTCAAGTAGTAGCGCATGGCTCGCGGGTGAAACCCAACACAACTGTGCATGAAATGACGGATGAGTGCTTCGTAGCTGCAGCACGGCTGCTGATTCTTAAAAAGTTTGGGCCATCCAATATTGGATGGCCCAGCTTACTTGTTTCCCTATGCTGCTTAACTAGTTGTTGCAGCTACTCCCGCCGTCTCAGATACAAGCACATTCCGCTGTTCAGATGCATCGCGAATCGACTTCACGAGCTGTACCCTTGGCGCCGGACCATTGACATCGGCTGTGTCTTTCTCCCTTAGCTTCAGTGTAACCACTGTACCGTCGGTGCTCACAGCCACATCGTTTACAGTATAGCCTTCCACCAAGAACGAGTCGAAAGCAACTGAAGTCGGCTGGATGGCTTCCGAGAACGTAATGGTTACAGTATCCCACTTGTCGTTCGCATTCGAATCGGTAATAACGCGGGACAGAATAGCCGGAGCGACATAGTCGACCGCGCCGGTTTGCGTAATGGCAGAGCTTAGAACATTGAGATTTGATGTTAGACCGCCAGCCGCAATGCTCATAACGACTGTATTCGGGTTGACCAGGGCACTTGGCGCTTTAACGGTTACGAGCGCAGTGCCTCCTTCGTTCTTATAGGTCGCTGAAGCTGCAGCCTGACCGTCAATCGTGAATTTCGATACATCGATAGCATTAAGATACGTATCGACCTTGAACGTGATCGTGTCGCTGCTTATGGCTCGTACATCGCTAATATTACCGATGGATAGAGTGGCGGCGGCTAGTGTAACCGGATTGCTAAGTGCGCTAGTGGCATTACCCGCTGCGTCTCTGACTTGGCCGACTAGAAGCTTCTCGAAATTCCCGCTGCCAAGACTCGAAATCGCGCTTGGGAATGTGATGAGAACTCCTTTATTGCCGGCCGTCTGGGATATGGTTGTGCCTGCCGGTAACGCGCTAGGGCTGCTGCCGTCGGCAGCTGCGAAGCGGTAGTTATTGGTGTCAAGAATAGAGCCTAGACCGGTTATTGTCATGGCTTCACTAAACTTAACAAGGACAGACTTGTTATCGGCCGTATACTCTCCTGTCGTAACGGTTGGCGCGATCGTGTCAGCCACGTTAAACGAGGTGGAGTAAGGGAGATTCTTGTTTCTTGCGAGCGACGTATCGGTCAAGACGCCATCTGCAAGGCTCAAGGTGTACGTCGAGCCGTTAATTGGTACAGCGGTTGTCAAGCGATACGTATTGTTTGTTGGAGCAACGTTGCTGATCGCAACCGTCGTACCGTCCGCGTCCTTCAGTGTGAAGTCGGCGGCATCAACACCTGTCACAGGTTCGCTGAATGTCACGTCCACGTGGGTGGAATCGACATAGTTCACGCCGGCTACCGTAGGGGCAGTCGTATCGGCGATGACTGATGTGGTAAGCGTGGCCGTCGCGAACTTGTTCCCCCAAGCATCCTGCAGCTGGGATGCTGTCGACGGGCTGTTGTTCAAGAACAAGGTAACGGTGCCTTGCGGCAGCGGTGTGTTGTCAAAGTTGACTGTCATTGTACGGCCGTCTGAGCTAAGGGACGCCGTTCCTTTGTAGTTCGCCACATTATTGTTCGAGTGGTACACCGTGAAATCCGTGTTCAGAGCGCCAGTTCCTGCCATGCTGACCGGCTCGTTAAATTCTAGCGTAACCGCTGTTTGCGTTATTGACGCCACGGTTGCCACCGGTGCGAGCGTATCCGCAGTGTAGCTGAATTGTACATCGCTCTTCGGTACAGTCAACCCTACAAAGTCCTTGATCTGATTACCGCTGGCCGTATTTGCCGGGTTGATGGTTATCGTATAGTCGCCGGCAGGCAGTGTGCTGCCGAGCGTCAGTTCAATTACATTAGGCTGCACGATTGTTGGCGCACCGGCTAACGAATACGTATTATTGTTGAGCGAGAAGGCTGCATTGTTCAAAGAAGAAGCTGTGACTGGCTCCGAGAACGTCACTTGAACCTTAGTCGGTGCTACCAGCTTAGCGCCAACTGCGCTTGGTATCGTCAGATCCAGGAAGGTAACGGTGTTGCTGACGTTCGCCAGCTTATTGCCGGCTACAGATTGCACGTTCTTAATTGCCAGCGTACCGACTGCCTGTTGACCCTCAGCCTGGGCAAGTGTAACCAGAACGGACCTCTTATCGTCCAGCAGTTCAACAGAGGTAATCCCTGAAGATGCTCCCGTATACGTATAGTTGGACACGAGCTGAGCTGACGTTCTGTCCAGCTCCTGATTGAATGCAACCTTGATTTGCTTATTATTGTCTGTGGAGACATTCGTCACAAGGAGGTCGGTGACGACTGGCGTAACGATTGCCGGCCCTTTAACCGATGGCTTGTTGACTGTTATGCTGTATGACACGCCTCCGGTCATTTTTCCAGTTGTTAGAATAGCGGTCTTCTTATCATCACTTATACTCACATTGGTCACATCCAGCACAGCGCCGCCGGCTGCTGTAATCGTGATATCAGACGCCGTGAGTGAGTCAAGTGCTTTGGAGAATGTCAGGGTCAAGGACGACAAATCCGCACCGACCGAAGCCGAAACGGTAGTTGTAAGCAAGGCTGCTGCTGCATCCTGCAGGTCACCCTTGTTGGCTAAGAAACGATCCACAACTACAGCAACCTGCTCTCGGGTGGCATTCACTTTTGCTTCGAATCGGGTTGGTGTTACCCCTTCGAATAAACCGTTCCGTACGGCAAAAGCAACCGCGTCGCGGGCAAAAGGCGAAATGTTATTTTTGTCCTCGAATGTCAGGGTATCGCCGAGTCCCTTAATGTCGTCTGTGGTCAATCCAAGGGCCCGTACGAATATCGTGGCCATCTGTTCGCGCGTTATGTTCTGGCTGCCCCCGAAGACATCCGCTGAGATCCCTGAGATCCAGCCCCTGTCTACAGCAGTTTCCACATAGGCATAAGCCCAATGGTCTTTGTTAACATCGGTAAACGTTGGCGTACCCGGACGCACAAGTTCATTTGCGGGAATCAGAGCTTTGACTAACATAGTTGTGAAAGCATCACGGTTCATGGCTTCCTTAGGATTAAAAGCACCTGATGGATCCCCCGTGATAATATTCATGTCCATCAAACGAGAAATCGAAGGCTGAGCCCATGCGGCAGCGGAATTAATATCATTCGGTGCAGCTGCCTGTGCTTGTCCGGCTCCAGTGAGCGGAACTGTCGAGATCAACATGCCGCCCAGAATAATTTTGGCGACATGAATTTTTATATTCGGATATTTCTTCTTGGCATAATCCTCGACATCCGAATACAGCTCTTGTTTGTCGCCATTATCCAGGTCGGATTCTTTGGCGAACTCGACCTTCTGTGGATCGAGGTAAATAATCAATTCATAACCTTCACTTGTTCTAATGAGCTCATCACGCAAGATGTTCAACAGATATTCCTCCAATCATAGTGAAAGATCCATACACCAGTAGTCTTCAATCCATCCTTTATGGTTCGCATTAAATCGTCATTCAATTCATGGCTTTGACACATTTTATGGAGAACTGCTGCCGGGCTGGTTGGACGGACCTTATTTTTCCTTTTATACTAGTTGTGTTAAAATGAAGAAGTTATATATAAAACTTGGAGGTGCATTTGTGAAAGGGTTACAACGTTCCACCGCATTTATTTTAGCGCTATTATTGTTTATCAGTATTGGACTCACGAAGACGGATGCAGCAGGTAGTCAATACATAACCAGGGGTCAACTCGCAGCATTAATTAATCAGACGTTTCAGATCTCGGGAGACGGATCGAAAAAGGCCTTTACCGATGTACCCGCCAGTCATGCGAATGCCAATGATATAGCAATCGCAGCAGCTGCCGGATACATGAAGGGTACTGGAGCAAAGCAGTTCAAGCCTGATTCGAAAGTTAGCGGGCCGCAGCTGGTTGTTATCGCATGCCACATCCTTTCCTGGGAAGGAATAGAAGCGGGCCGCAACAATGCGGATGTACCGGCTTGGGCAGCACCCTATTATGCGGCGCTTGATGATTTCGGACTGTTGGATGATCTAGGGCTCCCTAAAGGTGCCGTCACGATGGAACAGGCGCAGCAATTTATCATGAAGCTGTCGTATGTGGTACAAGCCGCAGCCAACAACAACCCCTACGGGGCCAAGCAGGTTGGATTAAAGGATGACTTCTATGTATATACGAACCGGGAATATCTCGCTAACCCCGTTATCCACCCCGGTTATCCGAGTGCTGGGACATTCCTTGATGTTATGAAGAAGGTAGACGGCACCAGATCTGAGATTATGAATCAGCTGCTTAGTCATAAAGCTACTGCGGCCAGCGGGTCTCCGGAATGGAGAGCGGCAGAGCTTTATGCGATGTATACAGATACAGCTGCGCGTGAGAATGGTATTCATAAGCTCCGTCCTTATCTGGATGAGTTGTACGCTGTCAGTGACGTGGCAGGCTTGAGAGCGGCTGCCGAGAAGTATTGGGACCGTTTCAACTTCATTCCGTATGTAGGTTTTGCGCCTGTTGAAGATACGCTCGGCGATAGAACGAAATACGCAGCCCTTTTCATAGGAACAGGACTGGGCTTGGGCACGCCGCTGTATTACACGGACGATCCGTCTATGGCCAATGTTCAAAAGGCGTACGTAGAATATATGGAACGCGTGCTGGGCTATATCGGCGAAAAAGATAAGCTCTCCGAACGAGCCAGGGCGGTATTCGAGTTAGAACAGCGGCTTTCTGCCAAGGCGACGCCGCCAGAACAGATGCAGGATCCTAAGGCCCGCCTGAAGAAATCTTCATGGGATGAAATGAAGAAGGCAACACCTAACTCCGGACTGGCGGAAATGGTAATAAAGCTGTACGACCTTCCTTCAGATATGACGGTATATTCCCCGGAGCATGATTATATTAAATTTGCCGACAGCCTCATCACCGATTCTAATTTACAGGCGATTAAAGATATGCTGGCCATCAATACATTTATCCAGTATGAAGCTGCATTTTCTGAAACAACGCGAAGCTTCCAGGATGATTTGATGAAAGCGATGTACGGCATTTTACCCGAGAAGCTTCCGATAGAAGAGCGTGCGGCTGCTCTGGCTCAAGGCCTTGAACCGCAGGCGTTTGATAAAGTGTTTGTCAGCAAGTATTTCCCCGAGTCCAGTAAAAATGATGTAAAAGACATGGTGAATGAGATTATTGCCAAATATGAAGAGCGTATTAATGCTCTTACATGGATGAGTGCTGAAACAAAAGCACGGGCCATCGAGAAGCTGAGAGACATCAATGTAAATATCGGGTATCCTGATGAATGGAAACCGGCGGCTTCCTACAGCTTCCCAAGCAAAGCAGAGGGCGGTACGATGTTCGATGCGATTATGAGCCGGCAAGCCGCTCTGAATGCAGAAGGGAAAGAGATGCTCAAGAAGCCGTATTCCATGGACATATGGAGCATGCTGCCCGTGATGACGGTAAATGCGTTCTACGTTCCGTCAACGAACAGTATCATTTTCCCGGCAGCCATTCTGCAGGCGCCATTCTATGATCCAAAGGCGAGCCGGGAACAGAACCTGGGCAGTATCGGTACGATTATCGGTCATGAAATATCTCATGCCTTTGATGTAAACGGCGCTCAATTCGATAAGGACGGCAACTTGACCAATTGGTGGACAGAAGCCGATTATGCTGAATTCCAGAAGCGTGCGGCAGAAATGACTGAAGAGTTGTCCAAAGTTGAATTCCTGCCCGGACACAAAATAAACGGTGAGCTGACGCTTGCGGAAACGATTGCCGACTTAGGCGGATTGGCGTGTGTTCTTGATATTGCTGATGATAATCCGAACGCGGACCTCACCCAAGTGTTCGAAGGATTCTCACAAGCATTTGCGGCCTGGATGCCAGTAGAGTCAACCGTCGCAAGTCTCCAATCCGATCCTCACGCACCGAATAAGTTGAGAGTTAATTTTACCTTGCAGATGCTGGATCAATTTTATGACGTGTATAACGTAACAGAGCAAGACGGAATGTACTTATCGCCGGACCGGCGCATATCCATCTGGTAATGTAGATAAGCTTACCGAAGACAGGGGCATCCTTATGGATGCCCCTAAATTTGTGCCCTGCGTGTAATACGCGGGGAACCGTGCTACACGGTTGGCCGGATGACCAGTTCATTCACATCGATGCCTGCCGGCTGCTCAATGGCATACGTTATTGCGCGGGCGATGGCTGAAGCGGGCAGTGCGATGCGTCGATACTCCTTCATGAGTTCCCTTGCTTCATGATCTGTTATGGTCTCGGCCAGCTCAGATTCGGTGACGCCCGGCGAGACGAGTGTCACGCGGATGCCTTGCCCTGCAACCTCCTGCCGGAGCCCGTCGGTTATCGCCCGCACGGCGTATTTAGTTGCGCAGTATACAGCCGCCGTGGGGGACACTTCATAGGCTCCTATAGAGGCCACGTTGACAAACTGCCCAAACCCCTGTTTCTTCATCACCGGTAGTCCGGCAGCAATACCGTGAAGGACTCCGCGGATATTGACGTCGATCATCCGATCCCATTCCTCAATCTTTAAGGAGGCCAGAGGCGAGAGCGGCATGATACCGGCATTGTTGACAATAGCATCCACACGTCCGTACCGGTCAGTCGCGAGCTTGACCACTGCTTGCATCTGTGAGAGTTCTGTCACATCAAGCTGATGAACAGCAACCGAGGCGCCTTCCGCCTGAAGGGATGATGCCAGAGCTTCAAGCTTCTCGAGGCGCCGCGCGCCAATAATAACGTTAGCGCCCACGCGCGCAAGCTCACGGGCTGTCGCTTCGCCAATCCCGCTGCTCGCACCTGTGATGATAATTGTTTTCTCTTGAAGTGCCTTCATATAATCCCGCTCCTCTTCGGTTTATTTTTCCCGGTAGTCGTATTTGAATGCCGGCCGGCATTCAGGTCCTGACAAGACTGACTCGATAAAGGGCTGAACAATAGTGCAAGTAAAAGAAGCTTGAGCATTGCCGATACCTCCATCAGATTTCTCCCTGCTCGTTCATTATGAATGAATGCAGAAAACACCCGGTAGCTGGAAGATACAAGGAACTTGCCTAATCCTCCAAAAGCTTATAGGGTAGATAGCATAAGACTGTGAATGGGATGGTGGGATACGTGGGGGAGCGTTGTGTTAAGAGAAGTGGTGAGCTGGCTGAGCTGTTAGCGCGGTATGTATTAGAGGACGGTTCGCAGAAGATAGAGATTCCAGGTCTGCACTTTATCCGCGCTTCTCGGATCACAGAGCCGGTACATTCTGTTTATGAACCGTCTCTATGTGTGGTGGCCCAGGGTGCGAAGGAGGTCATACTTGGAGAGGAACGCTACCAGTACGACCCGGCTAGTTATTTGACAGCTTCCGTATATCTGCCAATTACAGGCCAGATCATGGAGGCTTCACCGGATGCGCCTTATTTAAGCGTACAGCTGCAGCTCGATATGAATCAAATTCTCGAAGTAATTCAAGCCTCAGGACAAGCTGGTAAACCAAAACATGAATCTGGGCGGGGACTGGTTGTAAGCAGGCTTAGCGATTCGCTCCTGGAAGCTGTTCTAAGGCTTGTCCGATTGCTGGATACACCGCAGGATATCCCCGTGCTTGCTGCCGGAATTGTTCGTGAGATTATTTACAGGGTCCTGCAGGATGAACAGAACGCGGCGTTGAGGCAGTTTGCACTCCTTGGCAGCCGGGCTCAGCGGATCGCGAAGGTGATTGAGCGGATGAACAGTGAATTCGCACAGCCGCTGAAGGTAGAAGAGCTGGCGGAGGAAGCACGGATGAGCGCCTCATCCTTATACAGTTATTTCCGGGAAGTCACGGGCATGAGTCCGATCCAGTACCAGAAGCAGCTTCGGCTTCAAGAAGCACGCCGTCTGCTCCACATAGAAGGCCTGGGAGCGGCCGAAGCTGCATATCAGGTCGGATACGAAAGTCCGTCGCACTTCAGCCGGGAATATACACGCAGATTTGGGTTGCCCCCGGGGAGAGATCTTCAGCGTTTACGGGAGACGCTGGGGAGATAATCTATCAGTGGATAAGCATCTCATGGCGAGGTGCTTTTTTTGACGAATTCCATACAAGAAGCCACTTCATGCCTGGAGTGGTTTTGTTTTTTTTATACAACGGCCATATCTGCAGTGATTCTTGAGAAATACATTAGTAGCTATAATTTACCGCACATTTACCGATATATACCTTATAGATTACCAAAAGACTTAGCCAACTGCAGATTCTGCATGCCTGATGTCCGTCGTGTCCAAGTAAGAATGAGAAGGGGGAAATGAATAGAGGGGAAGTCGAGATGTATAAAAATACAATGTATCTGCGGTAGGTTCCATAAAAATCAGCAATTGGAGCCTAGAGGTTGGACAGTTGATGGACATCAACATAGAACAAATTACAGAAGGGCTTGAACATATTGAGAAGAATAAAAGCTAAAATACTCATTGTCCTTATTTCCTTAGTTGTCGTCGGGATAGGTTCCTCACTCCTGGGCCTTTCTTCCTTAAGTATGCTGAAGTCTTCAAGTGATCGCATATCGGAGAATTATCTAAATCGGATTATGGTATTAGACCATATTTCCTCTACGATGCAGGAGACTCAGCAGCTGCTGTTAGCCCATTGTATCGCTTCAACAGTTGAATCCAAGATTGCATTAACAGGGACTATAAGTAAGTCCATAGCGCAGCTTGAATACAGTTTGGAGGAGTACGCTTCATTAATTGAAGATGAAGACAAGGCTTCCTACGATAAATTGATGACCATTTATCAAAGCTACAAAGAGAAGTATGAACAAACCTTCCGCTTAAGCGCGGTAAATCACTATCAAGAAGCAGCAAGCAACGTAAACGGTGTGCTTACTGAAATTTTCAACTCATTAAACAAGCAGGCTGACATATTAGTTGAACAGGCTAAACATGATATTGAGATTGCCAAACGGGATCAAGTGAACACCTACTCCAACTCCGTAGCGATCGTCTTAGGTATGCTGGTGGTTATTTTTATCGTATTTATAACGAATTTCATCATCCTAAACAAAACGATTGTAAAACCAACCGTGTCTGCAGAAACTAAACTAGCCCAAATTATCGAAAACATCAAAAGTAATAAAGGGGACCTGACAGAGAGGATTCCTGTTGAGACCAAAGATGAAATAGGTAAGCTTGTGAGCGGCATCAACACCTTCATTATGACATTGGAGGATATTATCGGAAAGATAGTCGTTTCCTCCAATCAACTAGATAATATTACGATGCATGTGAACGAGAATATTACGGGAGCTAACTCAAACTCTCAGGATATATCTGCCACGATGGAGCAGCTATCAGCCAGGATGGAGACGGTAGACCACACCATTAACAGCATCAGCTCCAGCGCCGAACATGCGGGAGTAGAGGTGAACAACGTATCAGCCTCGACCCATAATATCTATCAATATACCATTGAGATGAAGAAGCGGGCTCTCCAATTAGAACAGAAAGCTGTTCATAACAAAGAAGCTACGCATGAAATGATGACAACCATACTGGAGTCACTGCAAACTGCTATAGAAAATAGCAAAAGCGTGCAACGGGTGAATGCATTAACCAATGAAATCATGAACATCTCCAAGCAAACCCAGTTATTAGCCCTTAACGCCTCTATTGAGGCTGCTAGAGCTGGAGAAGCCGGCAAGGGATTTGCAGTGGTGGCTGATGAGATTCGTAATCTTGCAGACACGAGCCGTGAAGCTGCCAGTAATATTCAGACGATCAACACGACGGTAACCTCTGCTGTCAATGAATTGAACAATCAGGCCAATGCGATCGTAGCTTATATTAATCAAACAGTCCTTCCCGATTATGATCAGTTTGTAAGCTCTGGCCAGCAATACAGAGCCGATTCAGAGCATGTTAATGAGACAATGGATGAATGTGTCCACAACACGCAGAACCTTACGGGAATTATGAATGAGTTGGCCGAGGCGGTAAAACAAATCTCCAGTGCTATTAATGAAAGCACACAAGGAATTACAGATGCGGCGCACAGCACATCAGAGCTAGTCAATCAGATTAGTGTCATTCATGAGGAAATGGAATCCAGCTCTAATGTTGTGTATGAACTGACTAAACAATCTGCAGCATTTACTAACCTGAAATAGGTTGCGACAAAAAAGGAGATTTCGTATATGAGAAATAAAGTGCTCATCCTTATGATTTGTACATTGCTATTAACCGGCAGTAATTCTGCGGTGGTCTGGGGGAGCGGGGCAGGCTCTGCCACTGGTTCTAATCTTGTAACAGTAGATACTATTAATTTGGGTATTCATAAAGAAACAACAGGGCAGTTTTCTCCGCTTTACAGCTATGAGAACCCTTTTAAAGGCCAAGACACTTCTAAGGGAGTGACCATAGAGTTTACAGCCGTTTCTACTTGGGAACCGTCGCCGCTCGGCACCATTTTCTCATTAATGGGGAGTGGAGAGCATGAAGGCAGGCTGTATTTTACTCCTGCTTCTTATCTTGGCTATAATGCTGCTAATTACGGCGGATTTTTTGATGCCAACATCAAGGATTATTTATTAGTTGAAGACTATATTAAAGAACAGGCAGCAATCAAAATTGAAATTGTCCCTACAGGCTTTAAAGTTTTTGCAAACGGTGATTTGGCTTATGATCAATCCATATTAGATGATGAGCTCAGAGCAACCGGAGAGTTTAAGAGCACCTCAGATTTCACGCCTGTGCTGAACTGGATTGCCAATGCGGATTCGTTATATTTTGGATACGGCTCATGGTGGAACAACGTGAATGCGGATGAAGCTTATGTTGAGCTTTCCAATATTCGCCTCAGTCTTGCGGATGGTACAGTATTATTCGATAAATTTGTGGTTGATGAGGCACTTGTCAAAGAAGCTTCCGAGATTACCGAATCCATCAGTATGAAGTCCAAGGTTAGCCTGACTATTCCCGAATATACAGGTGAACTCACTTCTGCGCTTACGGGCACGAAGCCAGTGGATTATAAAGGGTTTTCTGTCATCCCGATGGTCCTTATCATCGTCACGGTAATATTGATCCTTGCTATATTAATTATATTGAGAGTTACCAAACCCGCGATCTTCAAGCGTCAACTTGTAAAATTGAGAAAGAGCGGCGTGGAGTAGCATTCTGACAAAATGGTAAAATGATCAGCCTCCGATGTATGTGGATACAGGAGGCTGATCTTTTTTATTCCGGTTTCTACTTTTCCATAGGACGATTTCAGGGAAAGACCGATCATACAGATGGCCTCCAGATGTATTGACAGCCGTATAATTATCCAGCATAATTGAGAATGATTTTCGATTGCAACTAGAGGGGGCATATTTATGGCAGTCCAGAGAAAAAGAAATCGCAAAACATTCATTAGTTTATTTGTAACATTTATGATGTTATCTGCTTTTTTGGCGGGATGTACCAATAGCACAGCGGAAACAACGGTATCTGTTACGGAAAGCAAAAGTATGCTTACGTTTGCTTGGCCTAGAGATATAGGCGAGATGAATCCGCATATCTACAATCCTTCGCAGCTATTCGCGCAATCCATGGTCTACGAGCCTTTGGTGGGCTATGAAGATGGAGGAGAACTGAAAGGATACTTGGCTGAATCCTGGGAAATATCCGAGGATGGCAAGGAGTATATATTCAATCTTCGCCAAAATGTGAAATTTTCCGATGGTTCAGATTTTAATGCAGAGATTGTTAAGAGAAACTTTGATACCGTACTGCAGAATGCCCAGTTACATAGCTGGCTAGGGTTTATTTCGAAGGTGGAGCAAACCGAGGCCGTAGATGAGTATAAGTTCAAGCTTACCTTGAAGGAACCATACTATCCTACGATTCAGGAGCTGGCTGTTGTTCGTCCTACCCGGATTCTGGGCGCTGCCGGATTTCCTGAAGGGGATGACACATCCAAGGGTGTTGCAAAACCGGTGGGCACAGGCCCATGGGTATTGGAAGAACATAAAGTGGATGAGTATGCGATTTTTGCACGTAACGAGCATTACTGGGGGGAGCTTCCTAAAGTAGAGAGAATTAAAGTTAAGGTTATCCCGGATGCCGAAACACGGGTGCTTGCTTTTGAAAAAGGCGACCTTGATCTGATCTACGGTGAGGGCGTTATCAATATTGATACGTTCAAGCAGTTGGAATCAACAGGGTCCTATGAAACCAACATTTCAGAGCCGGTTGCTACCAGACTGCTGGTTATGAATTCGAAGAAGGAACAGCTCGCAGATGAACGGGTTCGCCAGGCGCTGCATTACGGATTCAATAAACAAGCGATGGTAGAAGGGGTAACCTCCGGTTTGGAAGCAGTAGCTGACCAGATTTTGTCTACAAACTTCCCTTATACTTCGGATATTGATGCAGCGGCTGTTGAATACAATGTCGATAAAGCAAAAGAGCTTCTGGATGAAGCGGGCTGGAAGCTGCCAGAAGGAAAAGCTGTTCGTGAGAAGGATGGCAAGCTGCTTGAGATCGAATTGATGTATAATGCTACAGAGACTATTCAGAAGATGATGGCTGAAACCCTGCAGTCGGAGTATGCGGTCATCGGAGTGAAATTAAATATCGTGGGTGTGGAGCTGACAACACAAGTCGAAAGGTTTAAAGCCAATGAGTTTGACTTGAACTTCTTCAGCAACTACGGCGCGCCATATGATCCCCACACTTTCATTAACATTGTAGCTACAGAAGGATTCGGATTTAGAGAGGCGATCTCAGCTTATCCGAACAAGGATGAATTGCTGCAGATGATCGCTAAAGTTCCGCAGACAACTGACGAAGCCGAGCGTCAAGAACTCTACTCATCCATCCTGGAATCACTTCAGGAGCAAGGCGCCATAGTGCCGGTCTCCTATATCAAGAAGATAGCGATCTACCAGAAGGATGTAGCGGATTTTAAATTCCCGGCTAATCGGGATGCGCATCCGTTTACAGGTATAAGCATGAACAAGTAACCTTAAGAGGAGAGTTCGATGGGAATATATATTACAAACCGCATATTGGCCATTATCCCCATCTTCCTTTTGGCTACACTTCTAACCTTTGGATTAATCCATATGTCGCCTGTTGATCCGGCCGAGGCTTACTTAACAGCTGCTCATATCCAGCCAACCGAAGAGATTCTGGCGCAAAAGAGACAAGAGTTTGGCTTGGATCAACCTCTGTACATTCAATATTTGAAATCTGTGATCAAGATCAGCCAAGCTGATTTTGGCACCTCTTATGTCTCGAATAAACCGGTTTGGGACGAAGTATCCTCCCGCATGTCGGCAACTATTCAGCTGGCTCTGGGAAGCATCCTGACAGCCATTGCAGTCAGTGTTCCAGTTGGATTTTTGGCAGGCTTGAAGAAAGGCAGCGGAATCGACCATCTGAGTCGATTTCTCTCTTTTTTCGGGGCATCCATTCCCTCGTTCTGGTTTGGCTACCTGCTGATCATATTCTTCTCCGTCAAGCTTGACTTGTTCCCGGTAGAAGGCATCGGTACGTGGAAGCATCTCGTCTTGCCCTCGATCACTTTAGCGCTGCCGTTAATTGCGCTGTATACCAGACTTCTGCGGGCCAGCGTCATTGAAAATTTAGAGAAGCCGTACGTTCTTTTCGCACGCACCAGAGGGCTCCAGGAAAAGCTAATACTTGGCAAGCACGTGTTACGAATGGCCATCTCTCCTATGGTGACCGGGCTTGGAATGAACCTGGGTAAGCTCATGACGGGTACCATTATTGTAGAGGCCGTTTTCTCATGGCCGGGCTTTGGCCGTTATTTTATCGAAGCGATATTTAACCGGGACGTGCCTGTTATCCAGTGCTATGTGCTGTTGGCAGCGGCGTTGTTCATCATTAGCAACCTGGTGGTGGACCTGATCCAGATGTATATTGATCCCCGGATTTCCAGTAAAGGAATAACAGAGAGATGACGATCAAGGTACATGCACGATTGAAAAGCCGCAAGGTCATGATTCTTTGTTCTATTATTATAGGCATACTCATTCTGATCACGCTTCTGGCACCATGGATTGCACCCCACGATCCGACGCTGGTTAATTTGGCCCACAAGCTGAAGTCTCCTTCTTGGGAATATCCCTTGGGGACAGACCATCTGGGGCGATGTACATTGTCGCGTCTTCTGTACGCCGCACGCATTTCACTGGGTTATGCGACATTAATTTTCCTATCCGCTCTAACGATCGGTTTAGTTGTCGGGACCCTATCGGGATATAAGGGCGGCTGGGTGGACCAGCTATTAATGAGAATATGTGACGGGATTATGGCTTTCCCCAGCTTACTGCTCGTTCTTGGGCTAGTTGGCATATTTGGACACGGGCTGAAGCAGGTGATTCTGGCACTGATCTTTGTGCAGTGGGTGTATTACGCGAGAATCATCCGGGGGATGGTGCTGAGCTTAAGAGAGCAAACCTATATTGCTGCAGCCCAGATAAGCGGCTCTTCCCAGTGGACGATTATTAGAAAGCATGTTATTCCCAACGTCCTGCCGCCGCTCGCAGTTATGGGCGCGCTGGAAATGGGCTGGGCCATTATGGATATATCCGCCATGTCGTTTCTCGGTTTAGGCGTACAGCCTCCAACACCGGAGTGGGGCGCGATGATCCATGAAGGCAAATCGTATATTCGTTCCCATCCGGAATTAATGATCTATCCGGGCCTGATGATTATGCTGGTGGTTGTAACCTTTAATTTATTCGGCGAAGCGCTGTCGGAACGCTATGGCATCAAACGCAATTCTTGAAAGGGATGGAAGAGCTTGAGTACAGACAATCGATCCGTATTGAAAGTGAAAGATTTGCATGTACACGTGAATTCCAGTCAAGGGATGTCCACCCTTGTTCAAGATATCAATTTTGAATTGGAGAAGGGCAAGGTACTGGGGATCGTTGGCGAGAGCGGCTGTGGTAAAACCGTCACAAGCATGTCCATTTTGCAGCTCTTGGACCGGAAGGCTATGACCATTGACGGCAGCATCACCCTGAAAGGACAGGAATTAAATGGTCTGCGCGAACAAGAGATGCGCAAAATGCGCGGGAAGGATATTGCTTTCATTATGCAAAATCCGATGAGCGCATTTACACCTGTTTTTACAATAGGGGAACAGTTTGTAGAGACGATCAAGTCCCATACGGCATTCAATACGAAGCAGGCTAAAGAGCTTGCCATCGAAGCGCTGCTGAATGTAAACCTGCCTGACCCGGCCAAGCTGCTTGCTAAGTATCCCTTCCATCTAAGCGGTGGAATGCTGCAGCGGGTGATGATCGCGATGGCCGCTTGTCTGCATCCAGCTGTCATTATTGCGGATGAGCCTACGACTGCCCTTGATGTTCATAACCAGCTGCTGGTGCTTCGCCATCTGGATCAGATCCGAGCTGACTATGGAACAGCCATCCTGCTCATTTCGCATGACTTAGGGGTCATTGCGGAAATGGCAGATGATGTGGTGGTTATGCAGCAGGGCCGAATCATTGAAGCGGCTAATGTGTTTGAGCTGTTTGACCATCCCCAGCATGAGTATACGAAGACACTGTTGAATGCCAGGCTTCAGTTACCTTTTTGAAGTGGGGGAACTCATGACCTTATTACAAGTAGACAACGTAACCCATAGCTATAGCTCGAAGCGGCTGTTGAGGCGGAGGAAGGAATCGGAACAAGCGCTTACCGATATTTCATTCCGTATTGAAGAGGGCACATGCTTGGGGCTGCTTGGTCCGAGCGGGGCAGGCAAGAGCACCCTGGGTAAAGTGATTCTTGGCCTGCAGCGGCCGCAGCGTGGACAGATCCTGTTTCAGGGCCATGATCTATACGCCGCCCGTATTCCGCGCAAGCTTCGCCGGGATATGCAGGTTGTATTCCAGGATTCATACTCCGCTGTTAATCCGCGAATGACCGCAGAGTCAATCATAAGTGAACCGCTTGAAAACTATGAAAAGCTAAGCCCTGCTGAGCAAAGGAGAACGGTAGCTGAACTGCTGAATAGGGTAGGTTTAAGTGAAACGGACGCAAAAAAATACCCGCATGAGTTCAGCGGCGGGCAGCTTCAGAGGATCAATATCGCCAGGGCCATTGCTCTTAGGCCGAAGCTAATCATCCTTGATGAACCGGTGAGCAGCCTGGACATGGTGAATCAAACGCTGATTTTGAAACTGCTGAATGAATTGAAGAGCGAATATGGCCTTTCCTATCTCTTCATCACGCATGATATTAAAGCAGCTTTTGCGATTTCGGATACGCTGGGTGTTTTGGAGAAAGGGAAGCTAATTGAGCTGTATGAATCCAAGAATCAGTTTCTCACTTCCAGTCACCCTGTTGTCACCTTAATGAAGGAGTCTATTCTTGCTAATCATCCGCGATCACGCTCCCTCCCAACAAGAACAATTAACAGGTAAATATATCGACAGACAAGCCACTCCATTGCCGGAGTGGCTTTCTGTCTGGCTGGGAACTAAGATACAGCAGTATCTATAACAACTTGTAACGCAGGCGCCTCAAGGTTATGATGGTTTTGCGTATAAATTCCAAGAGAGCAGGATTGTGTACATGACAGGAATGAAGAAACAGCTTTACCGCTTCAGCGAAGCGCCTATATGGAACATCCAGCGGCAGTATTATGAAGACAAGGGGACGAAGGCCTGGAACAATGACCAAGTCCCTCAATATATAACGAGTAATCCCATGATCGGCGCGGCTTACGCCGAGATGATCTTCGGGTTTCTGCAGGACCGGGCGAATCAGGGGCATGTTGCAGAGCCCGTCTATATTGTGGAGCTGGGAGCGGGCGCGGGACGTCTGGCTAACCATGTGCTGCATGAGCTTTGCCAGCTGCGGGACTATGCGGGATTAGCACTGCCTGAATTCCGCTATGTGATGACAGACCTGGCGATGAGCAATGTGACGGCCTGGAAGGAGCATCCTGCGCTGCAGCGTTATATCGCGGAGGGTTTGCTCGATTTTGCACAGTATGATGCTGCCCGTGATACCGCTCTGAACCTTGTAGTATCCGGTACAGTTATTGAGGAATCAGCTCTGCGCCAGCCTCTGATTATAGTGGCGAACTACTTCTTCGACAGCATCCCGCAGGAGCTGATCTATGTTGGCGGGGGACAGATTTATGAAGCGGATGTTTATGTCGAATATACCGAAGAGCAGGTGTCGGACAAACCATCGGAATGGCTGAATCAGATTAAGTTAAGCTATGAGCATCGCAGGGCGCCTGAGTATGAACAGGATACCTATCCTTACCGTGATGTTATCGCAATCTATCAGGAGCAGCTGGAAGACTCGCATATTTTGTTCCCGGCTGTCGGGTTAAGCTGCCTGGAGCGGTTAAACCGGTTATCACAGACGGGATTCGTATTGATAACAGCGGATAAGGGGGATCATCTGCTGGATAACTGGAAATTCGCAGAGCCGCCGGAGCTGATTGTGCACGGGAGCTTCTCGTTAACGGCGAACTACCACGCGATTCAGCATGCCTTCGAACAACGGGGAGCTGAGACGCTGTTTCCCCCGCATCATTATAAGAACCTGAACGTTGGCTGTATTCTCAACGTGGAACAGCCCACTCGTTATCCGAATATGAGGCTGGCTTACCGCCGGTGTATCGAACGCTTCGGGCCCGATGAATTCTTTAGTCTGAAGATTTGGGTGGACCGCAATGTGGACAGCATGGGGCTGCAGCAGCTGTTAAGCTTTTGGCGCCTCGGCGGTTATGACGCGGAGTTCTTCATTCAGAGCGCGAAGCGGATCTCCAGCTTGCTGCCTGATGCCAACGAGGAAGAACTGCAGGACCTCCTGCTGGGCATAGAGCGGATGTGGTCATCGTACTATGTCATGGAGCAGCGCTATGATCTGGCGCTTGATGCCGGATTGATCCTGTTTGAAATGGATATGTACGAGCATGCCAAGCGGTATTTGGAAACATCGGTCCGAGAAGAAGAGGATGAGGTCGTATCCACCGTCTATTATTGTCTAGCCATCTGCTGCTTCGAGCTCGCACTGGTTGAGGATGCAGCGATGTATCTGCGCAAGCTGTTGGAGCTTGAGCCTGATCATGAAGAGGCCTTGGCGCTGATTGGCCATCTGGAGCACGAGTAAGTATGAGATAGCGCTGCCGGCATCAAGACGCCGGCAGCGTCTTTATTACGGGTCTTTATATCTTCCCATGGATGCAGGCTTAACGATCAGGCTGCGCAGTTCATTCATCTGGGCAGCTCCGAGGTCAAGCTGCTCATAACAATCCCCCTTTGGGTCAGTTAATATACGGTATGACGATTGCGAAATCAGCTTGTACGAATGCTTAATGAAAACCTGCTATTCATTATTTTGGACTCCTTGGGGAAAGGTAACGATAACTTGATTACACCTACAAGGGAGTTGGAGAGAGTGGGCAAGGTCTCAAAGGTATTCTGGATTTCGCTTGTTATTGCGAGTATTTTTGTCTTTTGGGGTATCGTGGCGCCTGATCGGCTGGGTTCAGTTATGGATGTTACGAAGGTGTTCTTCCTGCAGACGTTCGGGTGGTTCTACCAGCTATCAGCAACCTTCTTTCTGTTATTTTCCCTATTCCTGATCTTTAGCAAGTATGGGAAAATACGTCTAGGGGCGAATGAGGATAAGCCGGAGTTTAAGAATGCAACATGGTTTGCTATGTTATTCAGCGCAGGCATGGGGATAGGCCTGCTGTTCTTCGGGGTTTCGGAGCCTATCTCTCATTTTGTCAGTCCTCCAGTCGGAGAAGGCAGAACAGGGGAAGCGGCGAAAGTCGCCATGCGATACACGTATCTGCACTGGGGATTTCATGCCTGGGCGATCTACTCTGTTATAGGCCTTGTCCTGGCTTATTATAAGTTCCGCAAGAAAGAACCGGGACTAGTGAGTGTTACCTTAACGCCTCTGATTGGTAAACGGGCACAAGGGATCGTTGGCACTATCATTGATTCAATAGCCGTATTTGCGACGATCTTCGGGGTGGCTGCTTCCCTGGGCTTAGGTGCCGCTCAAATAAATGGCGGTCTGCACTATGTCATTCCGGCTGTCCCTAACAACTTTACCGTGCAGCTTGTTATCATGGCTGTGGTGACCGTGTTATTTATCCTTTCGGCCAGTACCGGCCTTAAGAAAGGGATCAGCCTGCTGAGCAATGCGAATTTAGTGTTAGCCGTCATTCTGCTTATTACCTTCTTGTTCCTGGGCCCGACAGGGTTCGTACTGGACTTGTTTACAACGACTTTGGGCAGCTATATTCAAAATTTGCCGAGTATGGGTCTTCGGCTGACGCCATTCAATCAAGAGCAGGCATCCTGGATTCAAGGGTGGACCATATTTTATTGGGCTTGGTGGATTGCGTGGGCTCCCTTCGTGGGAACCTTCATCGCCCGGGTATCCAAGGGCAGGACGGTGAGGGAATTTATGATAGCCGTGCTGGTGATCCCAACACTTGTGTGTGCCTTCTGGTTTAGTGTATTTGGCGGCACAGCGATCTACTTTGATTTTTTTCAGGGGACGAATATAGCGGGACAAAGCTTGGAGACGGCTCTGTTTGCCGTATACGATCTGCTGCCATTCTCAGGGGTGCTGGTGGTCGTCACCCTGCTGCTCATTACAACCTTCTTCGTCACATCGGCTGATTCAGCAACCTTTGTACTGGGGATGCAGACGACGCACGGGGATCTTAATCCTCCTAACGCAGTCAAAATTGTCTGGGGGTTGTTCCTTACCGCTTCAGCTGCCGTGCTGATGCTCTCCGGGGGACTTAGCGCGATGCAGACGGCAATTATCGTGAGTGCATTTCCGCTGACCTTTGTCTTGATTGCCATGTCTATTGCCATATTGAAGGATTTCCGCAAGGAAGCGCCGGTTAAGAGCGGGGAGAAAAAGACCAAACCGTTAAAAACGGAAAGCGAGCCGGATCCGAATCTAGTTTAGAATGGGGTAAACGACCGTTTTAACATTCCCTTGGGAGAGGGTGCCAGTTATGAACAAGACCGACCGGTTGTTAGCTATCGTGCTTGAGCTGCAGCGCAACAAAGTGCTGCGTGCCGAGGACTTGGCAGCCAAATTTGAGACCAGTGTAAGAACCATCTACAGAGATATTCAAGCCTTGAGCGAAGCAGGCGTATCTGTGGTAGGGGCACCCGGACAGGGTTATTCGATCATGGAGGGATACTTCCTTCCGCCGGTTAGCTTTACAGTGGAAGAGGCGGTGACGCTGCTTATCGGGACCGATTTCATCGAGCAGTGGTTTGATGCCTACTATGGCAGTAAGTCGCGCCATTCCAGAGAGAAAATTGAAGCGATTCTCCCGGAATCAATTCGCAGTGAAGCCGCTCGGATACGGGGAAGCTTTCGTCTGCTGGCAACCGCTGAAGAGGCGGTACGTGTCCAGGAAAAGGCGTACTTGAACGTCATTCGCCAGGCGATACTGGAGAAGAGAAAAATAAGTTTTCGCTACTCCAAGTCTATCACCGAAATGGACGGTAACTGCCAGAATATTCGTACGGCTGCCCCGTACGGCCTTGTGCTTGTGCGAGGCTCATGGGTGCTGATTGCCTGGTGTGAACTGCGTCAGGGTATCCGCCATTTCCGGTTGTCCCGGATGACGGAGCTTACCGTTCAGGAGATGGAGTTCATGCTCCCAGACGATTTCCGCTTGGCTGCCTACAAGCCCCCGGACGACCGCAACGTTCATGTTCAGGTATGGGTCGATTCGAGTATTGCAGATAAGGTGAAGGAGGCGTACAACTTCTACACTGAAACGGTTGAAGAGCATAACGGGGGCCTGCTGATAACCTTCCGTGTTCGGCAGCCGGAGGAGCTGCTGCAATGGGTGCTTGGCTGGGGCAGCGGGGTCGTTGTGCTGGAACCGGAATCCTTTCGGACCCGGGTAAGAGAAGAATTGGAAAAAGTGCTAAATCGCTACTGACATAATGGTGTCAGTAGCGTTTTTGTATACTGGGATTCATAACGGTTGAAGGAGATGACAGGACATGATAACAACAAAGGAAGCCCTGCAGCGCTTCGAGGAAACGGCGGCATACTATATTAGGGAGCTCGATCAGTTTAGCATGGAGCAGCTGAAGAAGACGCCTATCGAAAATGAATGGTCGCTCGGCCAGATGTTCCAGCATCTCATTAACTCGGCACTCCATATGCAGCTGCGCAGCATCGAGCAATGCCTGGCGTCAAGCCAGGAGACCGATGTATCTCCTGCGGAGAAAACCGAAATGGGTGTGTCTTTATTTGCTCAAGGAAGCTTCCCGCCCATTCGTATTCAGGTACCGCCTTCCGCCCAATATACACCGCAGCAGCCTGAAAGCAAAGAACAGCTTGTTCAGCAGCTGCATACGATTATCCAGCGAATGAAGGACGTTGAACCGGCGCTTGAGCAAGCGTCCAAGCAGTATACTGTATCCCATCCAAGATTTGGCGAATTGTGCGCGGAGGAATGGTTCCGGCTTGTAGAAATGCACTTCCGTCATCATCTGCTGCAGCTGGACCGTTTAAAGCAAGGGTTGGTTAAACAAGCACAGTAGCAAGTAATGAAGGGCGGTCGTCCGCTAGACGATCGCCCTTATAATTTGTTTTCGTATTGACAGAACTGGTAATTTACGGTTAAGCTAGTATTATATCATTCTACCTGTATACGTTTTCAATTCGCAGATTCTCTCTATTCCAAACACCAAGTGAGAACAGGTTACACCTTGAGACCCTTATGATAATAGGTTAGTCGAAAGGAGGTGATTGTTTTCGTCGTTGGGTCCGGCAGTGGCGTGTAGGAATGGGTTTTTTTATCGGAAGGAGTGATAGCGCTTTCAAAATTAGAAGAGGCAAGGTAGTTTTGTCCGAGTCTGAAAACCATTATGGGAGGGGATAGGTATGACGGATCAAGTTTTCATTCCACACAAGTTGTCCAAGCTTAAGGTGCTGGTCTTAACAGCAGGCGCAATGCTGATGGTTATCGCATGTTCACTGCTTCTCGCGGAACGTGCTTCTGCCCATGGCTGGGTGGAGAACAGCCGCTCTGACTTGTGCTATGACAAGGTCAATACCAACTGCGGGCCAGTGATGTACGAGCCATGGAGCATCGAAGGCCGTGGTGATTTTCCGGAGATTGGAGTGCCTGATGGCCAGATTGCAGGGGGAGGCGGCGCTTTCCCTGCTCTAGACGAACAGACGCAGGACCGCTGGACGAAAGTCGATATGAAGGGCGGGCCGTACACATTCCACTGGGACATGGTGGCTAACCACAGTACGAATACTTGGGATTATTACATTACGAGAAAAGGCTGGGACCCGAATTCTCCATTGAAGCGGGAGGATCTTGAGCTGTTCTGCCGGTATGAGGATAACGGCGCGATTCCGCCAATGGATGTGTACAACGACTGTTTCATCCCGAATGACCGGGAAGGCTATTATGTTATCGTAGCTGTATGGGATATTTTTGATACGGTTAATGCATTTTATCAAGTTATCGACGTTAACCTGACGATTGATCCTACGCAGCCGACAGTGCCCGCACCAGGCTTCCCGGGCGACCCGGACCGTTTCGGTGATATTCCGCAGTGGGTATCCATCCGTCCTTACCTTGAAGGTGAGATTGTACTCCATGAAGGAAAGGTTTGGAAGGCAAGGTGGTGGACACGGGGACAGGAGCCAGGAACCCATGAGGTTTGGGAGCTGGTTGGGGATGATCCGGGCAATCCAACCGAACCGACAGATCCAACCGAACCGACAGATCCAACCGAACCGACAGATCCAGGTCATCCAACCGACCCGGGCGATCACGGCAACCATTACCCGGCATGGGATGCAAGTAAGGTGTATACGAATGAAATTGTGTCCCACAACGGACAGCTGTGGCAGGCTCAGTGGTGGACGCAGGGTCAAGAACCCGGTACAACAGGCCAATGGGGTGCATGGCAGCCAGTTAATCCGTAACGTAACTTAGATGAGCGACGGAAGGTGTCCAATTATTTGGACACCTTCTTTTTGTAGACAGGAGTGTGCATAAGACCCACTCGAGTTACGCATACTTTTTAGAAAATCACTTTCTAAGGAGTAAATAAAATGAACGTAGAACATACAGTAGGCCTCTCCTCAACGGAAATTGCGGGTTTATGGGCGACATACATGAATGATACTTTATCCATCTGCTTTTCGAAGCATTTTTTGCACCATGCAGAGAGCGCAGATATCAAGCCCATCATTAAGAAGACTTTGGAGTTATCCGAGACCCATATCAGAGAAATTAGGGGTATTTTTGAAAAGGAGGGATTTCCGGTACCTAAGGGATTCACTGATGAAGATATCGATTTAAGTGCACCCCCGCTGTTCTACGATCTTTATCCATTAAGTTATGCGTATGGTATGAGCCGTATGGGATTGGTTAACTATGCCTCTTTTACATCCAAAGTCGCTCGCGAGGATATCCGGATTTTCTTCTCCAAATGCCTGCAATCCACTCAGGAGCTTTATAATGACTCCATTAGCCTAATGCTGGAAAAAGGAATCTATGATCGTCCGCCTATGATCCCATATCCGGATCACATTGAATATATTCATAAGAAGGATGGCATTCTGGCCCAATGGATGGAACAGAAACGACCCTTGAACGTAGTTGAAATTTCCGAAATGTTCTTTAACATTGAACGAAACTATTTTGGACTTGTCCTCCTCACAGCTCTAATTCAGGTTACGAAGGACAAAGTTATCCAGCAGTATTTAATCAAGGGGAAAGAGTTGGCACAAAAACAGATCCGGATTCTGAACGACATCTTAATTAAAGAAGACCTGTCGGGAACAGTAGTGATCAATTCCGAAGTATCAACGTCAACGGTCTCTCCCTTCTCAGAGAGGTTAATACTGAACCTTGTCGCTATGCTGAACACGCAAGGCGTATACTTTATCGGCCGCGCGCTGTCGGTCTCCTCAAGGATTGACTTGAACAGCGAATATTTGAAGCTTATACCTGAGATTCAGCAGTATGGGAAAGAAGGTACTGACATACTCATTTCCAGAGGGTGGTTAGAAGAACCCCCGCATGCTCCCAACCGGAAGGAGTTGGCACGAATCTAGGGGAAGGCAGTCAAAAACAGGCTGTTCCTGCGTCTTATACTTGGCAGGGGACAGTCTTTTACGGGATGCGGAATGAAGATGTTAAACGTGTATGGTAAGGGAACCGCTTGGGAAACATAACCGAAAGCATAAATCTCAAACGGCGAGGACTCCGCACTTGCAAAACTACAAAAACAATAATACGGCCAGAAGATATATGGCCCATGTTAGCCAAGTAGGTACAACACAGTTTCATTTAAGGAACCCCTATATCGTTGCGTGGTGGTCAATGGCTTTTCCGGGGTTTGGGCATCTGATTCTATCCAAATATATAAGGGGCATGGCGCTCTTCCTCTGGGAAATGCTCATTAATTTGAATGCACATATCAATTTGGGAATCGCCTATTCCTTCTTGGGTGAATTCGATAAAGCCAAAGAAGTTTTGGACACGCGCTGGCTCATGCTGTATTTACCTACTTATTTTTTTGGGATATGGGATAGTTACCGGACCACCATTGATATGAATAAAGTTACACTCCTGGCCCAAAGGGAAAACCATCGCTTTAACTCGTTTGTTATCAGCCCGCTGGAGATCAATTACTTAGATAAACGAAAGCCCATAGCAGCATTGATCTGGTCCTTCCTAATGCCGGGGATGGGGCAGCTGTACCTGCATCGTATTGTGACGGCAGCCTTTATACTGACCTGGATGATAGTGATTACTTATTTTTCGCATTTCGCTGAAGGGATGAACTACATTCTTATGGGTGAAATTGGACAAGCCACCCGCGTATTCGATAAACAATGGCTTTTGTTCTTGCCCTCTATCTATGGCTTTGCCATGTATGATGCATATTCGAATGCGGTTGAGAACAACAAGCTGTACATCCGGGAGCAGCGAAATTATCTGAGGAGCGCTTATCAGCAGTACAAGTTTGCAATCAAGAGGAGCCGCTACTGATATGATGCAGGTCTTTGCCTTATTTGAACATTCCCCTTCGGTTGAGTTAGCGCTGACGAAGCTGGAGCAGGAGGGGGTAGACAAGGAGCATATCCTGGTTGTTCCTATTGACGAAACCAGCGAAAACCTGAAGGTGTTTGACTCGCTTCATGATTCAGACGGAATTTCCTTTATAGATAAAGCGATGGCACTGGCGACAGCTTTTGGGGTTGTAGGAACAAGCATTGGATTCAAGCTGGAGTGGGGACCTATTATATGGGGACTTATAGCGGCATTTATTGGCTTCTTATGCGGCCTTGTGTGGAATATCTGTATCATTAAATTCACGAGGAACGGGTACAGAAAGGAGAAGAGAGTCCTGCCCTTGATTATGGTCATTGTTGAATGTGATAGAGAGGCTGTAAAGGGTGTTGAAATCATTCTTAGAGAGAATAAGGTTATTGGATACAGTACAACGGGTTAACTCTATTACATAAAAGGGGAAACGACATGGCCTTTCTTATCGCTTCCATAATCGTATTTAATACGATTGCGTTCTTAATACCCAAAAGAATGACAAGGGCAGAGATATACAGCACCCTTCTGTTTGCTTCGGTATTTCAGTTAATTACAGACTATTATCTTGTGGAGAAATATCAATTATACGGCTATTTCGTTAAAGGGCCGGAATTTAAGGAGCTGCTTGTATTTTTCGGAATATTTCCGGCTGCAAATACGATTTATCTGAACTTCTTTCCGGTTAGCGGGAGAAAAACCTCCAAGATTATATATATCCTGGCTTGGTCCGCTTTCATCACTCTTTTTGAGTGGGCATCTGTGAAAGCAGGATATTTCTATTATAGCGGTTGGAAGCTGGGCTACTCTGCACTGCTGTACCCGTTAATCTTATGTGTGCTTGCCGCAAATTTTGCATTCCTTCGTAAACTGAAACGACACGGTTAACAAAATATGTTAAGTTAATAATAGAGCCAACGTATGTCACCACTCCGCGAATTAAGGGGGTGGTTTTATTTTACATAGGACGGAGTAACCTTACATGAAGACAATCGGACTTATTGGCGGCATGAGCTGGGAATCTACGGCACTGTACTACAAGATAATCAACGAAACGGTCAAGGAACGGCTTGGAGGCCTGCATTCTGCCAAGTGCGTCCTGTACTCGGTCGATTTTGATGAGATTCAAAGGCTGCAGCATACGAACGAATGGAAAAAGACAGCGGACATTCTCGGGGAAGCCGGAGCCAGGCTCGCCGCAGCAGGCGCGGATTTTCTCCTGATCTGTACGAATACGATGCACAAGGTGGCGGACGACATTGAAGTGAAGAGCGGCCTTCCCCTGCTTCATATCGCGGATGCTGCCGGGACAATAATTCAGCAGGCGAAGCTCCACAAGATCGGTCTGCTCGGCACGCGATTTACAATGGAAGAATCCTTCTATGTGGACCGGCTGCAGGAAGGTTTCGGCATCGAGGCGATTGTGCCTGATCAGGGAGAGAGAAATGAAATCCATCGCATTATTTTTGAGGAGCTGTGCCTCGGGGTTATGAAGGACGATTCCAGAGCAAGGTTCAATGAAATCATTGCGGGATTAACCGAACGCGGGGCGGAGGGCATCATACTCGGATGTACAGAAATTGCGCTGCTGGTGAGACCAGAGGACAGTGTGGTGCCGGTATTTGATACGACTGCCCTCCATGCCCGGCGTGCAGTAGAATTGGCTTTCAGCGACCGGGCTGAAAATGGAGTGGTATGACTGGGGAGTTGAGACTGGTGGACTTGGACGAGTTAACAAAAGTAGAGCCTTATCTGCCGGATCTGAAACGTTACTGCGGGTCTCTTGCGGCTAATGAGTGGGATGCGGAGGACTTGGTGCAGGAGGTGCTGGCCAAGGTTCTGCATGCGGTTCGCAGGGCTCCCGAACGTCCGGTGAGCCGGGCGTATCTCTTCCGGATTGCGAAGAATGCCTGGATTGACCGCTATCGGTCTGAGCGGAAGCGTCAGGACGATACAGTCTTCACTGAGGAATATTACCAGACTGCACCGTTTACAATGAATGAATGGCTGGCACGGGAGCTGCTTGAGCAGCTTGCTGAGTCATTGAACCCCAGGCAGATGGTGCTCGTCATTCTGATTGATGGGTTCGCCTTCACTGCTTTAGAGTCAGCAGAGCTGCTGCATATGACAGAAGGGGCAGTCAAGGAAGGACTGCGGCGGGCGCGCCGGCGCCTGCATGCCATAGCCGGTATTAACGGGTATGATACAGCACGCAGCATCAAGCCAAAGAGGCAAGCCGGCGGGGAAATGCCCGTCGCATTGTTCGAGTCCTTCGTAACCGGCTTGCGGAGCGGTGATGCTTGGATGATTTGCCGTGCATACCTGAGCTTAGCCGCTCAAGGAGTAAGGATTGAGAAAGCAACCACAGAGCAGGGCCGCTATTTTTTCACCTTAAGAGATCCAAATGGCCATTTGATCGGACTTTTCCAACATATTTAGCTTACCCGTTTCTTTTCGGGATTCGCTTACGTTATAAGTGGTGAGTACCGATTGCTAGGAGGAATTAGGAATGACAATTATCGTAAAAAATTATGCGGTTGTTCAGTTACCGGTCCGCGATGTGGATGCTTCGATCAGGTGGTACAAGGATGTGCTCGGCATTCCGTTCACATTCGAATACACACCTGGGGACGAAGAGGCCTGGCTTAATGTTGGCGGAGTCGGTCTCGGGCTTATCCGCTGTCCGGAGGTCCCAAGGCTGGAATTCGCGAACAGCCGCGGTGAGCTCCAGCCGATAATATCGCTGCAGGTGGACAATATCCATGATGCGTATGAAGAGCTGAAGAGCAAGGGAGCGGAAGTCAGCGAGATGGTGTACAAGCCGCAGGGCGGATACAGCTTTACCTTCCGCGACCCGGATGGACATCTGGGGCATTTGTGGGGCGGCTGGCCGCAAGAGGAAAGCTGAGTTTCAGGCATAGCAGGGAAACCAAAGAAGGGGGTCTCCGGTCATGTGAACATGACAGGAGGCACCCCTTCGGTGTTGATAAACAAACGATACATACAAATTCATGATCCTTGCCTACCAGAGAGCGTGGTAACCAGATAATCAGTAAAGACATAAATTAAGGGTGACAGTGTTCTGGCGAAGGTAAACGAAACCCGAAACTCCTGCTTTGACTTAGCTGCGGGTGTGATTTCCACTTTTTTACCGGTCTTATTTGGTTTATAATTATCAGATAATAGTAGATATTTTAATCGGACTATCATTATAATAGAGAATAGTATGGCTATAATCGGAACAGAAATGACGTAATCCTAGGCGGCGCTTTGCTTTGGTGAGAACGGAGCAGGAGTGCCTACTCTTTTTTTACAAAATAAGAGGATAAGGAAGGTTATAGTGAGCAGCGTACACAATAAAACAGACGTTATCTTAATTGGCGCCGGTGTCATGAGCGCAACGTTGGGATCCATACTGAAAGAGCTGGCACCGGATTGGACGATCAAAGTCTTTGAGAAGCTTGAAGGCCCGGGAGAAGAAAGCTCTAACGAGTGGAATAATGCAGGTACAGGCCATGCGGCACTGTGCGAACTTAACTATACATCCGAGAATCCTGACGGATCTATAGAGGTTAGCAAAGCGATTAAGGTCAACGAGCAGTTTCAGCTCTCCAGGCAGTTCTGGTCTTATCTTGTAGACCGCAGACTCATCCGTAACCCGCAGGATTTTATTATGCCGATTCCGCATATGAGCTTGGTACAAGGGGACAAGAATGTAGCCTTTCTGAAAAAACGTTTTGAAGCGCTATCAAACAATCCGCTGTTTCAAGGAATGGAATTTTCTGATGACCCGGCAAAGCTGAAGGAGTGGATTCCGCTTGTCATGGAAGGCCGCACTTCGAACGAACCGATTGCAGCGACCAAAATCGACTCTGGCACGGACGTTAACTTTGGGGCATTGTCCCGCATGCTGTTCGATCATCTCAAGAATCAAAAGGTTGAGATCAACTACAGACATAGCGTGAAGGATATCAAGCGTGCCAGTGACGGATCGTGGGATGTGAAGGTGCATAATATAGCCAGTGGCAGGATCGAACACCATCAAGCGAAGTTTGTCTTTATCGGAGGTGGCGGCGGCAGTCTGCCGCTGCTGCAGAAGACTGGCATACCGGAGTCCAAGAGAATCGGCGGCTTCCCGGTAAGCGGGCTGTTCCTGGTCTGCAATAACCCCAAGGTTATCGCACAGCATCATGCGAAGGTTTACGGCAAAGCCAAGGTTGGCGCACCGCCAATGTCGGTGCCTCATCTGGATACCAGATATATCGATAAGAAGAAATCACTGCTGTTTGGTCCGTTCGCGGGCTTCTCGCCCAAGTTCTTGAAGACCGGCTCCAACTTTGATCTGATCGGCTCCGTCAAACCGAATAATCTCCTGACGATGCTGGCAGCGGGCATGAAGGAAATGGCGCTCACGAAGTATCTGATTCAGCAGGTCATGTTATCCAATGAAAAACGGATGGAAGAGCTGCGCGAATTCATTCCAAGCGCGAAGAGCGAGGATTGGAGTATCGTCGTAGCAGGCCAGCGCGTGCAGGTTATCAAGGATACGGAAGCAGGCAAAGGAACCCTTCAGTTTGGAACAGAAGTAGTAAGCGCAGCAGACGGATCGGTAGCCGCATTGCTCGGCGCGTCACCAGGCGCTTCTACAGCCGTCCACGTTATGCTCGAGGTATTGGAAAGATGCTTCCCTCAGCATATGGCAGGGTGGGAGCCGAAGATAAGAGAGATGATTCCTTCTTACGGTATCTCTCTATCCAAGAATCCTGAGCTGTTCCGGGAAATTGACCGGTCAACAGCACAGACGCTAGGCTTAAGCGGAAAGATGCCTGCCTATAATTAATGCTGCATAGAATAGAATAGGAGCAGCGGAACAGGACTTGTTAGTCCTGCTCTGCTGCTTTTTTTTGTGTGCAGGAAGATAATCCATTCACAGGACCGGCAGCACTTCTCCAAGACCGGGATTCTTGCAGTAGGCGGGGGCATTCTAAATCCCCAGAAGCTTGAGATAGAAGGGGCGGAACGTTACGAGTTGACGAACTTCCATAATGAACTGTTCCAGTCCCGCAACCATGAGCTCATTAAGCAGATGATACGCTAAGCTGTATCACATGTAAATCTCCAGGGACTACCGGTGGAAAAGCTTGGATAACACGCTTGCCTTGTTTAACTTCTCTAACGGCATAAGCCGGCCGTTCATCATAACCGCGGGAAGTTCCGCGATTCCGTATTCAGATGTCTTGATATTCATTAGGCCGTCGGCATCTGGTCTGCTCGCATCATAGACGGTAATGGAGCATCTTGGGCAGGCATATGCTCTTACTTGTTTCTCCAGGTCCGGGAAGCGGGCACTATCTGTGAAAACTTCAATGGTTTTACCCATGTATATCGCCCTTTCTTATTTTATTTAGTAACGGACAGTCCTGTTTACGGCGTTGCGAGGACAGAGCCGGCTGTGAGACAGCCTGCTGCAGTAGTGCTTTGAAGCTTTCCAGCCGGCTAATTTGCTCGTTGATTTCATTGATTTTGGCAGAGGCGAATGCCTGCATCTCATCCACCGGGAAATAATGGTTCTGTTTGACTAGCGCTAAGATATGTTTGATCTCGTTCAGGGTGAAGCCGATCTCCTGGGCTTTCTTAATAAGGTTTATATCCTCTACTGCAGCTTTGGAGAACATCCGGTACCCTGAACGGCTTCTTTCCGGCGGGGGAAGAAGCCCCCGTTTCTCATAATATTTAACCGTCTCAATATTCACGTTAGCTGCTCTAGCTACCTGGCTGATGGTTAAGCTCATCATGACTCTCTCCTCCCGAAGATATCGTAAACCCGGTAGTATAGTATCGGGTCAAGGGGTTATCGTAAATAAGCGAAACATAAGGATATATTACTATACAATGGGAGGGTCATGGTGAGGCAAAGCGCGGTAACTAAAGTGTCTGACCGCTGTCCACTGTGATGATTTGTCCAGTCATGGCTTTCCTGTTCCAGGGCAGCGCAAATCATACGGGCAATATCTTCGACCCGAAGGTCTGTGTATCCGTGGTAATGGCCAGCACTCCAGCGCTAACGGAGCAAATGCAGAAGGAGGATATTGATTTTGCCATCTGCTCGGTTCCCCAATCTGCTCCTGCTCTATACTTAGAACCGTTGTATAATGAGGCGTTTATACCGGAGCCTCAAGCAGGGGCTTACCGGTGAAGCTAACAATCAAGACTTCTCACGATGAGGACTGATCCGGGGAAAAACTGGCTGAAATGCAGATATATAGGCTGGGTCTTCATACAGAATTAACAGAGTGGAGTTATACTGGGGAGAACAGGCAATGACGTAAGGCAAAAGATTACCTCCACGCTTTATATGAGGGAAAGCTGGTGAAGACGATCGGATATATCATAACAGCTGTTTGCGCAGTGATTATTGTTTCTCTGGCAGTGCTTCTGCTAGGCTACTGGGATCAACGGTTCAGCAGAAATAAGTTAATTGAGATGGGGGCTATTGCCTCCTGCAGTGCTTATCATGTGGGCGGAGTGCCGGGCGTGCCTGCACGCGCCAAGGTGAAGCTCTATATTGGGGCCGACCGGCTTATGATCAAATATAAGCAGCAGACGCATGTTATCTCCGTAAAATCTATTACAGCGGCCAAGGATATGGCAAGAAGCAAGGAGAAGCTGGATTATATGAGAGAGTACGGTCTTCTATACCCGGATTCTCCTGATGGCCTGCTGCTTGGACCTATGATGGAGCTGATGGACCCGAAGGCGGGACCAAGGATTTTCAGGAAAGCCTCAAGCTTCCTGCTGCTCAATTATCGTGATAGCAATGAGCTGAAGGCAATGGCTTTTGGCTTCTACCAGGTGGAGGATTACCGCCCGTTCGATGAGTTTTATCCTCGGCTGCTGGGACGTATTGAAAGCAGTAAAACCTACGGATAGCAACGATCCGGAAAATTATGATTCAGCTTCGTGCGCGACCCTCCGGGTTCCTTTACGGGATGCTGGATGTGGTGGTAAACTTATGGAAAAGACAGGTGCCGTCCACCGGCATGCGAAGAGGCCGTTAGCTGTGTTCAGCTAATGGCCTTGTTCGTTGTTCCGTGGTGAAGCTGTTACAACGAGATTGTACTAACTTGCTCGGGACCATTCGCACCGGCTTGGTAAACCCCGAGCATGCAATCCGCATTCTCAATAACCACATAAGGGCAGCAGTCAAATAGGAGTAGGCCTCTAAGCTTGCCGGTGACTTCAAACGACTCATGGTGGCCCTTCTTGAAGTTCTTGAAGTCGTTGGCGGTATATACCTTTACTGTGCTTCCGACTTGCTTGGCACCGAATGTTAAAACAATCTTAAGATTTATCCTCGCTAACTATTAGGAAACGGTCTTTACAATGAAAATATCGAACAGTTGAGGCAGCAAGGGGATAAGAGAGGGGGCGCAGACATGGTGGACAGCTATCGTGTACTGGTCGTGGATGATGATAAGGAGATAAGGGACGCTATAGAGATTTATTTGAGGAATGAAGGCATTACGGTCGTGAAGGCGCAGGACGGGATCGAAGCGATTGAGGTGCTGAACGAGCAGGATATTCACCTCATTATCCTCGATGTCATGATGCCAAGGCAGGATGGGATCACAACGACGTTCAAAATCAGAGAGAGCAAGAACATTCCCATCATCATGCTGAGTGCCAAGAGTGAGGATATGGACAAGGTGTGGGGCCTACAGGTTGGCGCGGACGACTACGTTACGAAGCCGTTCAATCCGCTTGAGCTGCTTGCCCGGGTCAAATCTCAGCTTAGAAGGTATGTGACACTGGGTCATTATGACGGTGCGCAGAAGCTGGTGAACCTGAACGGGCTGACATTGGACCAGACGGCCAAGGAGGTTGCAGTTAATGGCGAGGTCGTGAAGCTGACGCCAATCGAATACAAGATTGTAGAGCTGCTCATGCTTCATGCAGGGAGGGTATTCTCCATCAGCGAGATCTATGAACGGGTGTGGAAGGAGCCGGGCTTTAATGCCGAGAATACGGTAGCCGTCCATATCCGCAAGATCAGGGAGAAGATTGAGATTGACCCGAAGAATCCGAGATTTTTGAAGGTGGTATGGGGAATTGGATACAAGATGGAAAAATAAAGCGCTCCTCGCGGCCTGGCTGCTGCTGTTTACTTTTGGGATGAGTGGAGTTTTGACCTTATTCTCGGACGGAAGCACGTATATCCGGAAAAGCTATTTTGACACGCCGGAGTTCCAGGCAGAATTGGACCGATTCATTGACTATCTGAGCTTGTATGAGCTGAGTACACTCTCCAAGGAGGAATTGAAGCAGCAGATCACGGTATCTCAAGAGGAGATTGAAGAGCACCGCTACCGCTATGGAGACTTATCCGAGCAGGTTGCGAGTATTAAGCAGCAGTATGCGGGTCAGATAGAGGAAGCCCGGGCATCAGGTGATGATGAGGTGGCGGCTTTTTATAAGGCGGAGCGCGACCGGAAGATACAGGATATTACCAAGAATTTTCAGAGTGATGACCATGTGAGGGCGAAGATCGTCAAGGAGAAGGAGCAGCGGATCGATCAGCAGTACCGGGAGTTTGAAAGCATGAAATCCGAGTTTGCTCAAGATCTGGCGGCCCTTACTTATTACTTCACAGAGACTGAAACTGGCAAAGTCTTTACCAATACAACCGTTGAAGAGCGGGCGGATAAGGGCCTAGAACCGAAGCATATGTTGTTTGTCCAGCGGTATCAATCGCTTCGTATCGAGGGCCGGTCATTCTGGTACGGTGTCTCCAGCGAGCTGGCTGAGCTCATTAGTGCTTCCAGGAAAGGCAGAGTGTTCGCCGGTGAGGTCGGAGTGCCGAAGGCAGGGTCAGAAACCGGTTATGTCCTGCAAAACTATTATGCTTACCAGACTAAGCAGACGGCCTTCTATATTTACACCATCATGGGGGCTGCCGCTTTTGCGTACAGCATCATTGTATACCGGAGAAGGAAGTACTCGTATGTTGAGGCGGCTGGATTAGAGAAGCTGGAGCCCTTCTACCGGCAGATTCCGGTTGATATAAGAGCGATTGTGCTCGTTCTTCTGGGCCTGCTGACAGGCACGCTGCTGTTGTCGGCAGACAGTAATTTCTACCGCGATGATGCCTATGGCATCCTAACCGAATCGCTTACCCATCTGGTGGTATGCACGGTATTCGTATCGCTCATTCTTGTGCAGGGGATCTGGCTGAAGCGGGAATTTAGCAGCTGGCCAGAGGTGAGCAGCGCTTGGCGTAGGGCATTCTCCCATAAGGTGTACCAGAAGCTCAAGGAAGTCTTCTTGGTCAGATCGATCGCGCTGCAATGGATTATTATGATGGCGGTTGTCTTTATCATGGGGCTGGGATTTGCCGTGTTGATGATAGAGCCGGAGCCAGAGGTCTTCATAATCTACATACTGATGCTCCTGTCCATTGGTCTTCCCATCTTGGTGGCAATGGTGAGGCGCATTGGTTACTTTAACGAGATTGTCCATCAGTCATCTCTTATGGCTGCTGGCGATTACCAACAGGACCTGCCGGTCAAGGGAAGGTCGGCGCTGGCGAAGCTTGCCGGAAATATTAACATACTGAAGGGTGGAATTCGATTATCGCAGAAGGAACAGGCCAAGAGCGAGCGGCTGAAGACGGAGCTTATTACGAATGTCAGCCATGACCTGCGGACACCGCTTACCTCAATCATTACGTATACGAAGCTGCTCAAAAAAGGCGACCTGTCCGAGGAGGACCGGACCGCGTTCGTGGAGATTCTGGACCGGAAATCACAGCGCCTGAAGGTGCTAATTGATGACCTGTTCGAGGCGACCAAGATGGCCAGCGGGCATATTGAGCTTGTCAGGGAAAGGGTGGATCTCGTGCAGCTGCTGGAGCAGGCGCTGGCGGAGTATGAAGAAGCGATCAATGCTTCTGCCCTGCAGTTCCGGACCTCCGTGCCGGATACACCGGTCATGGCAATTGTGGATGGCCAGAAGCTGTGGCGTGTCTTCGACAATCTGATCGGTAACTGTCTGAAGTATTCGCTGGACAACACGCGGGTGTATATTTCGATGAAGAATATGGGCGGCCAAGCCGTTATCACCTTCAAGAACGTAGCGAAATATGAGCTGAGTGAGAATATCGACGAGTTATTCGAGCGGTTCAAGCGCGGCGATGCATCCCGGCATACGGAAGGCTCGGGTCTCGGGCTTGCCATTGCCAAATCGATTATGGACCTGCATGACGCCCAGATGGATATTGACGTGGATGGCGATCTGTTCAAGGTTACCGTGACAGTGGACTTGGAGGGCAGATAGGTCGTGCCTCTAGACCAGTAAGGCTGGCTGCAGTGGGGCAGGAAGACCAAGGAGTGTTATACGCAGAGGTAAGCTTCATATGAAAAAGCCGGGACGCCGCCTTGAATGGCAGCTGTCCCGGCTTTATTGTGTACTTGTTATGTTCTGTCCGTGCCTTATCGTGCTCCGATATTCGTGCCGGCAGGCGTGCCAGCACCCTTCAGATCGCTTCCGCTTGTCAGGCTCAGGAAGCTGCCCAGACTAGGGGAGCCGTCACTGCTGCGGCCCACAGTTGGTGTCAGGCTGACAAAGTCCTCACTGCTTGCCAGAAGACCCTTGGCATTGACGCTCTTGTTATTCTTCCACCAGACATTACTGCCGTCTACATCAGTGCCGCTCGTCTTGTCACTTGAGCCGCCGCCGAGCGACAGGTTATTAATGAATTGATGGGTTCCGATATCAAAGGCGAAGTTGCTTTGGCCATTGTCCCAGGAGGTATTGTTCTTCATCCGGATCGTTCCCGGGTTGCTGTTGTACGTGAACCCATGCTTCTTGTTCTGGAAGGCGATGCTGTTCTCCACGATGTGGTCGACTGCGATTTTCTCCCCGCCCAGCTTGAAGCCGTTGCCGTCACTGTCGGACGTCGATGTTCCATCAGAGGTTTGGCCGTTATGATGGGCGATGCTGTTGCGAATCGTTACTGCTCCGATAGCGCCCGTCTCGGACTTCGTGTACAGATCCCAGCCGTCATCCACATTGTAAGCGGCAATACAGCCGTCGAACACATTGCCTGGTCCGACCGTAAGCTTCGCTGCGAAGCCGTCGGCGTCCTCACCGTTGTCGGGATCGAAATTGTTATGGGAATAGGAGTTGATCACTTCATTGTACTGCGGCCACTCGCTTTTGGCGGCCGTTGAGGCGTAACGTCCCATCTGAATGCCGGTATCCCGGTTGTGGTGCGCTTCAACGTTCTCAATCCGGTTGTAGTTGCCGCCGATGAAGATACCGTTGTCACCCGCACCGGTCACTTCAATGCCCTTAACGGTCCAGTAGTGGCCGAACATCTGGAGCCCGCGGTTGGCCGAGCCGAATGCTTGGGCAGAGAAATCCAGCACGGGCTTCTCACTGCCGTAAGCGACGATTGCTTTGCGAGCAGATGCGCTGCCATTGTTTCCGCGTTCAATCGTAATGGTAGAGGAGAAGCGGTAGGTGCCGCCGCGCATGTAGATCGTTTTGCCTGGTGCGATCCGGGAGAGGGCTGATTCCAGTGTTGTCGGGCTGCTTATGGTACCGGCGCTGCCCGCCGATCCGTTCGGCGCCACGAAGAGGTCGCCGTCAGCAGGAGTCGGATCCGGGTCAGGATCAGGATCGGTACCGGGGTCTGTTCCAGGATCAGGCCCTGGACCCGGATCGGTTGGCGTAGAGCCGCTGTCCGTTACGACCACATCATCGAATTTGGTCTTGGTCTTGTAGGAGACGAGCCCCACTCCGCCCGAGCTCAATGTGGAATCGGTTGCCGTAAGCTCCAGTACATCGTTGACATACAGCTTGATTGTCGAGCCGGTCATCTCCAGCTTAACGGTATACCAGACGCCAGCCGACAGCGGGTATGCCTTGGAGACGAGCGTGGAAGAGGAGCCCCCGGCCTTCCGCCGGATCTCCAGCTTGCCGCCGCTGCTGTTGTAGAGCGAAGCTGCATAATAGTTGTTGCCGTCCTTATAGCGTCCAGCGACATACGCGCGATTCGTCCCGTTGAAATCCTCTACCTTGACCCTTGCCTGAACACTGTAATCGGTCCATGACTGGTCGCCAGCCTGCGTGCGCCCTTCGCTGGTGCTTGACTGGTAATACACATAGGAGCCGCTGTCCTGCACAACAGACCAGCTTCCAGTTGTAGCATTCCACCCGGCGGCATTGCCATCGTTAAAATCGTCGCTGAACGGTGTTCCGGCCGCTGCCGAACCCGCCATTACGAAAGGAACAGCCAGTGTCAGGCACAGCACGGAAGCGGCTGTCCGGAATGTCTTCTTCTTCTTGTTCATCCAAGTCTTCTCCATTATTCATCCTCCTTGGTTTAAATAGACTAGCTCCACTGTAGATGTTCAACGTTCAAAGCGATGAATCTTAGCAGTAGGGATTACCGGTCTGCAACCTCCTCCTTTCAGTATGATTGAAGCCAAGCTGCGACTGTACTTCGGGAGCCGTTGGATGGCGGTGACGTTCTGGGCCCTCGCCCACCCAACGAGCGCAGTTCGTATTCTGCAACAGCTCCTAAATTTTATGATAGCGCATACAATTGTGCCCAAATAGTGAAATAGTCGATAAATTCCGTTCAAAAATCCGATGTCTAGCGAAATGCCCCTAACGTAAAATAGAAGAAGGGCACCGCCGGGGTGCCCTCCTCATGTCAGACTTCCTTCACTTCAACTGCCAATGCCGCTCCAGCAGCGAGCCGAATTGGTAACCCAGCTGGTGGGCTGTCTCAGCCAAACTCACAGCACCGTTAATGAGCAGTGTGCCCAACTTCGTCATAACAATGATTGCCAGCAGAAAAATAAACGGCCGAAGCTGCCAGACCAGCTTTGCAATCTCTTCTTTTTTCATACCGTTCATCACCTTCTCATCCTAAAGAAACCAATTCTTATAGTCCATTATAAGAATTAGTCATTGGGCGGTAAAGGTCTTGGAGTGGAGATTTTCCACCTACCCCTTAACAGCCCCGGCCGTAAGCCCGCTGACAATATACTTCTGGGCGAAGATATATAGGATGAGCACGGGCAGAGAGGTCAGAACAAGGTTGGCGAAGATCAGGTTCCAGTCCCGGCTGTACTTGCCGTAGAAGTTATAGACAGACAGCGGCATCGTCCAGTCCGAGCTGTCTGTCAGGAAGTAGAGCGGAATCGTGATATCATTCCATACGGCCATGAATACCATAATGGCGACTGTTGCATTAACGGGCAGAATGAGCGGCGTCACAATCCGGAAGAACACGTCGAACATGGAGGCCCCTTCGATAAAGGCTACTTCATCCAGTGCTTTCGGAATCGATTTGATAAACCCGCTGTACAGGAAGACGCTGAAGGCTGTATTCAGGGCAGCATAAATGAAGATGACACTGGTAATGCTGCCGTAGAAGCCCATCCATTGAACAACCCGGATCGTTGTGATGGTAGACATCGGGGCAATCAGTCCCATGAAGAAATAGAGATACAGCGTATTCGTCAGCTTCGTCTCTCTTCTGACCAGAATGAAGGAAGCAGAGGAAGAGAGTATGATGTTGAGAACTGAAGAGACGCCCGTAATCAGCAGACCGTTCAGAAACGCGCGTCCAAGCCCGCCTTCCTCGAACACACGCAGGTAGTTGGAGACCATCCACTTATCCGGCAGATCCAGTGTGAACCGCAATACCTCTGTGCTCGTCATGAAGGAGAAGAACACCATCATCAGCATCTTGACGGCTGAAGCATGAATATTGATTTGTTGGCGTGTTGATAAGCCGGCAACTCCTCGGAAGACAGGCTATCCCAGCGGGATGGCCTGTCTTCGTGCTGCGGTCATTCCACATCCGCCATCTGACTAATCTCCGAATCATCTTCAATAATTAGCAGGCGGCCGCCCATAACGTCATCCCCTATGTAAAACCAATGTTATATGCATTACCAATCTATCCCTCCACTTGTATACCATTTTCTTACGAAATAAGGGAACGCCAAAATCCCTGCGAACAGGGCTGACCAAACTTGTAAGCCGCAAACACCGTATAGTATGATACCGGAAGGATATGGTCCATAAGGATAAAACAGGCTGACGGGGGATTTAGCCCTGCAAGGGAAGGATGACTGGATGCCATGCTTCGTCTCAAATTGAAATATGTGCTTGCGAATAAACAAACGAGGCTGATTCTGCTCTTGACGATGGTGGTATCATTCAGCATTGCCATCTTCGGGCTTGTTTCCTATAACCAGTACAGGGAAGCGCTCGACACCGAGCTGAATATTCCTAATGTTGAGCTTCTCCAGATTAATCTGGATGTGACCAATCGTGCATTCCGTGAATCTGACGGAAAGGCAGTGGAAGCATCCTTCCATGAAGGAACACTCGATTACATTCGCTCTGAACCGGCCGGCAGCGATGCGAAGACGGCTGAGCTGCAGTCTTATTTGAAAGCCCTTTCGACGGAACCGGATATTCACTCCATTGCGGTGATCCGTCTGGATAACCGTTCGCTTGTCTCCAGTCTTCACGGATTTCAAGAGAATTGGAGCGACGCGCCAGATGCCTCCTGGAGCTCCTGGATTCACGATATCCGATCGAAGCCGCTTCTGGTGAAGCGCAGATCGCTTCATGCAGGGACTGGTGAAGATATTGAGCAGACCGAGCTGCTGTCACTGGTCAGACCCGTCACGGTGGACGGACGGATCATGGGGGCAGTAATGGTTAACCTGAGCTATGACCGCTTGTTCTCCAAGATGTACACCCATCTGACCAGCTATCAATATGTGTACAATCTGGACGGGGAGCTTATCTATCCAAAACTGAATCTGCCCGTTCCGCCAGAGGAGATGCAGAAGGTGATTGCAGCAATTGATGTGCGGCCCTTCGCTTATGTAGAGGTAAACGGCCAGGATTTCATGGCCAATCAGACCTTCTCTGATGTAACGGGCTGGCGGCTGGTCTCGCTTGTCCCGATGGATCAGCTGCTTAAGAATGTGAAGATGGTGCGCAATACGATGCTGATCCTGTCGCTGATATCCATACTCGTGGGATGCTCAGCGATGATTTATTACAACTACGCGGCATTTAGGCCGCTTAAGAGAATCAATACGCTTCTGAGCCAAGGACAGAGGCCGGTCAGCCAGGGGGATCTGTTTGAACTAGAGCAGGTGCTTGGGAAGTTGGTCGGGGATTTCCGCAGCAAGACATTAGCGGCCGAGCGGAGCCTGCCGGAGCTGCGGTCCAAGTTTATATCAGATGTCTTGAATGGGAGTATCGGCTCCCGGGAGATCAGGACCAAGTGGGGTCAGCATTTTCAGGATTGGGAGGAAGGGCCCCTCGCTGTTATGGTTGTGTCGGTTGACCGGTATGGCAAATGGACGGCAGAGCTGCAGGATGAAGACCGGATGCTCTTACGATACGCGCTGAATAATATTGTACTCGAGCTGCTGGAGCCCTCCTGGAGAGCGGTAAGCACGACCGTCCGTCAGGAGGGGCTGACGGTTATGCTCCAGCCTAAGTCTGCCGGATCAGACACCTGGATGGAAGAGCTTCAGCAGGAAGCGTCCAGACTGATTGAAGCCGCCGGACAATACCTCAGCATGTCCATCTCGATCGGAATCGGCTCCGCTGTACCCGGCATTCTTCATCTGGGGCTGTCCAGCACAGAGGCTGGCGAGGCACTGTCCTATCGGCTGTATGCGGGATATGGACAGGTGCACGGCTATGCTGGACATGAGACTGCTGCAAAAGCAGGCACCCAGCCGATCGACACAGCCTGGAAGAACGAAGTCATCAGCAGCCTGCTGGCCGCCGATTCCGGCTTGTGCCGGGAATGGATCCGCAAGATGGCGGATGAGGCGCGCAGAAGAAGGACGGAACCCTATGCTGTTTATCGGGATGCCGACGGTCTGCTGTCTGAGGTTCAGCGGATTGTGTCACAGCAGGGATTGTCCACGCCTGCTGAGCTCGCGGACTACACATGGCTTCAACTAGCGACAATGGATTTGGATGATATAGCGGAACTGCTCAGCCGGGTCACTGACCAGCTGTGCGGCGAGCTGGAGCAGCGTAAGCATTCGAAGGAATACCATCTAGTGCAGTCGATGATTCGCTATATGGAGGATAATCTGCACCAGAATATCGGTCTTCAGGATATTGCCAGCCATGTCCGTCTCGGAGTCTCTTCGGTCAGTGCAATATTCAAGGAAGAGACGGGCAGCACGGTATATGATTATCTGACTGCGCTGCGGATTGAGAAGGCATGCGGGCTGCTCAGAGACAGCCAGTTGAAGGTATCCGAAATCTCACAGCTTGTAGGCTACCATAATGAGAACAGCTTCATCCGCACCTTTCGCAAGAATAAGTCGATCACGCCGGGCAAGTACCGCGAGAGCTTCAAATCCTCCAGCGGGTATGCAGATCCGCCAAAACCGCGTGATTCCGGCGTATCTGCAGATTAATCGAAGGATTATACGATTGCCCGTGCAGCCGGGCCTGCGCTACACTCCAGTCAAGCAGCACAAACACCATTACTTGGATGATGTCTGGAGGTGGAATGGCGAGCGTGAGGGGGATTTCCCCAACTGGCGGCGCGGGAACCATTTTATAAGTAAGAGAGGGATGGCAGTTGAGAGGAAAACGTTGGTCCAAACTAACAGGATGGTGGATTGCAGCCTTGGCTGCAGTTGTTCTTGCAATCTTCATATGGAACCCGGTAGCCAGGGATACCAGTCGAAGCGGAGCGGCGGATTTCCCCAACAAGCCCATAACCTTAATTGTTCCTTACGCGGCCGGTGGAGGAACGGATGCCACGGCGAGAGCATTGGCGAAGGCAGCAGAGAAGCATATGTCACAGCCAATCGTTGTCGTGAACCGAACGGGCGGCGGCGGTTCCATCGGACTGATGGAGGGCGCAAATGCCAAGGGGGACGGCTATACCGTAACCTACCTTGTCGCAGAGCTGACGACGCTCCCGCATCTCGGCTTGCTGCCGATCACGTATGAAAGCTTTAAGCCCATCGCCCAGACGAATCTTGATCCCTCCGCCATAACGGTCAGAAGGGAAGCGCCCTGGCAGACAGCAGAGGAATTTATTGCTTATGCTAAGGAGAATCCCGGGAAAGTCAGAATGGGTAATGCCGGAACGGGAAGCATCTGGCATCTGGCTGCGGCAACCTTGGAGAGGGAGGCTGACGCAACCTTCAGCCATATCCCGTTTGAAGGAGCAGGACCAGCCGTACAGGCACTCATCAGCGGATTTGTGGATGCTGTGCCGGTAAGCCCTGCAGAAGTTAAGGCCTATGTGGACCAAGGGCAGCTTCGGACCTTGGCCATTAATGCAGACACAAAATCGGAAGCGCTTCCAGGTGTGGGGACGCTGAAGGAAGAGACAGGTATTGACGGTAACTTTATTGGCACCTGGAGAGGGCTGGGTGTGCCGAAGGATACCCCTGATGACATTACGGACCGGCTTGCCGAAGCGTTCATTAAGGGGACGGAGGAGAAGGGATTCCGCGATTATATGGAGGCGAACGGATTAGGGTTGCATGTTGAGAACGGCCAGGGCTTTCGCAGGCAGATGAAGGAGAGCCACGACCTATTCTCTGATTTAATACCTGAGCTAGGCCTCAGCAGGCAATAATCGTACTGCCCGCCCTCTCATCAAGACTAGCTTGAAAGGAACGGTGAGAGACAATGAAGATCAAACAAACCATTGATAGAATCCCTGGCGGATTAATGCTGGTTCCCTTGTTTATAGGGGCGCTTGTCCATACGTTCGCCCCGGGATCGGGACAGTATTTCGGCTCATTTACGAATGGCTTAATGACAGGTACGGTACCTATATTGGCCGTATGGTTCTTCTGCATGGGAGCGGCCATTAATATTAAGGCGACAGGCGTCGTACTGAGGAAGTCAGGGACGCTCGTCATTACCAAGATTGCAGTCGCCTGGGTGGTTGCTATTATAGCCTCCCAGCTGCTTCCGGAAAACGGCATTCAGTCCGGCTTGTTCGCGGGGTTATCTGTGCTCGCCATCGTGTCGGCTATGGATATGACCAATGGCGGGTTGTATGCCTCCATAATGCAGCAGTACGGGACCAAGGAGGAAGCGGGAGCTTTCGTGCTGATGTCGCTTGAGTCCGGTCCGCTTGTTACCATGATGATCCTGGGTACGGCAGGAATTGCGTCATTTGAACCCCATTTGTTTGTAGGTGCTGTTTTGCCGTTCCTGATTGGCTTTGTTCTGGGTAACCTGGACAGCGATCTGCGGGACTTCTTCAGCAGGGCGACGCAGACGATGATTCCGTTCTTCGGCTTTGCGCTCGGCAATACGATCGACTTGGCGGTTATTCTGAAGACAGGCGTTCTGGGTATTTTGCTGGGAGTCGCGGTTATTATCATCACGGGTATCCCGCTTATGCTGGCGGATAAATATATCGGCGGCGGCAATGGCACAGCCGGTCTAGCGGCATCGAGTACAGCGGGGGCGGCCGTGGCCAATCCGGTCATAATCGGCAGTCTGGTGCCCGAGCTGCAGCCGGCGGCACAGTCCGCAACAGCCCTGGTGGCGGCGGCCGTTATCGTGACCTCTATTATGGTGCCGATCCTGACAGCCTGGTGGGCGAACCGAATGAAAGGCAGAAAACCAGCTAAGCCGACAGACAACCGGGTTATTCCGCCAGCTTCCGAGACGGCTTAAGTAAAGGGGGAAGACAAATATGGCGAAAGTGCTGACAATCGGCGAGCCAATGGCATTATTCGTAGCCCGGCAGCAGGGCTCTCTTGAGGAAGCCGAACAGTTTGAGCGTTACGTAGCAGGCGCAGAAGTCAACTTCTCCATTGGAATGGCGAGACTCGGCCACCAGATGACCTATATCAGTCAGCTTGGGGATGACCCCTTTGGCCGCAGCATAGCACGCTTCCTGAAGAAGAGCGGCCTGGACACCACTTACGTGACCTTCAGCGGGGACAACTTCACAGGGATGCAGTGGAAGCAGAAGGTGGAGAAAGGTGATCCGGAGGTATACTCGCTGCGGCGGAATTCCGCAGCCTCCCGAATGGGGCTGCATACCATTGACCGTCTTGACTGGGAAGGCTTTGACCATCTTCATCTGACCGGCATTCCTCCAGCGCTCTCGGACAGCTGCCGGGAGCTTGTATATGAGCTGATGGCTGAGGCGCGGGCAAGGGGTGTACAAATCTCCTTCGATCCTAACCTGCGTCCGGGCTTATGGCCGGATAAGGATGAGATGTTACGGGTTGTTCAGGATTTGGCGTGCCGTGCAGATATCGTCCTTCCTGGTATAGAGGAGGGTGCGCTGCTGACGAGGGCGGAAGGGGAGCAAAGTGTGGCGGACATCTATCATGCAGCAGGTGTGAAAACGGTGGTCATCAAGCTTGGAGCAAGAGGCGCTTACACTAGCTCGAAAGGGCAGCAGTTCTATACAGAGGGCTTCCAGGTTGAGCGTGTGATGGATACCGTAGGAGCCGGTGATGGATTTGCTGCAGGTGTCGTAAGCGGTATGCTGGAGGGGCTTCCGCTGGAGGAAGCGGTACGGCGGGGCGCAGCAATTGGCGCCTTGGCGGTCATGTCGCCGGGAGACAATGACGGCCTCCCGGACAGAGCAGGACTTGAAGCATTTATGACACGGTAAGAGCTGGACAAGAGACGGGGAAGGCAGCAGCGGCAGTGACCGCTGCTGCCTTGTTTTATTGTCCCGGGCAGCATGAAATGTCAGTTGGACGATGGCCGTTTATATGGGACAGTAAGAATATTTTCCATGGAAACGTAACAATCTACAGATAGCGGCTTTAAGGGCATTGGAATGAATAGATGAGGGATGTGAATCTGATGTCAACTAAGCTTGAGACAGAGCAGCATACAGATGGACCACGGAACGTAACCGTCAGGCTGACGTCAGCGGAGATTGCCAACCTCTGGACCCAGTACATAAATGACAGCATGGCCATCTGCTTCATTACCCATTCGGTGGAGCGGGTGCAGGACCAGGAAATCCGTTCGGTACTTGAGTATGCACTCGGCTTAGCCAGAACGCATGTCGATAAAGTCAGAGCATTTATGGTAGAGGAAGGCTTTGCGTTGCCCGTGGGATTCACAGAGGAGGATATCATTAACCCCGAGGCACCTCCACTGTTTTCAGACGAATTTCTGTTGAATTATTTTTATGTCATGACACTCCTGGGTTTGACCAGCTACGCAGGTGCTCTAAGTACATCCACCCGTTCGGATCAACGGCGTTATTTTACGGCGTGCAGTACAGAAACGATGGAGCTGTTCAATAAGATTATTGACGCCATGCTGGAGAAGGGGCTGTACGTCAGACCTCCGCATATCCCTGGTTCCGACCAAGTGGATTTTGTTGAAAAACAGGGATATTTAGCAGGCTGGCTGGGAAAGCAAAGGCCGTTAAACGCCATCGAAATCAGCAGTATATTCTTCAATATGATCAAAATAGATGTAAAAATTGTACTGGAGATGGCCTTCAGCCAGGTTGCCCAATCCCCGGACATCCGGAAGTATCTGAGCAGGGGCATAGAATTGTGCCAGCAGCACTTCATGAGTTTGAGTAAAGAGTTATCAGAGAACGACCTGCCACAGCCGCGTAAATGGGAGTCGGAGATCACCGATTCCACGTCACCTCCTTTCTCTGACAAACTGATGCTGTTCCACATTGTTGCCTTAATTTCAGCTTCGGCTGCCTTCTATGGAGCCGGGTTATCGGTTTCACAAAGACGGGACCTGGGCGTTAAATATACGAAGCTGATCGCAGATATGGGATTGTATGCTGAGGACGGCGTGAACTTGTTAATTAACAGAGGCTGGCTGGAAGAACCGCCTGGGGCCAGTGACCGGGAAGGCTTGCTCAAGCAAAGATAGAAGTCGACCAGAGGCAGCATGAATAGAGCCGGCACAAACTGCGGGCTCTATTCATGCTGCTAGGTACTTTGCCCAGTTCACTGTTTCCGCCAAGAGTAACCCCGTCCCGTCAGCGAAGAACTGCCCGCCGCGGGTAGAATGACGGGTGTTCTATATTTCCGCGAGTGCTGTGGTAAAGTTACCCTTATCGACAAAACACGTAAAGTCGATTACAATATTTGTGACAGAAAGTCAATATATAATTGGATTATCTACTTAGGTGCTTTATTCAAAATGGGGGCTCAACTGTGGCTACAACGGAAAAACCCGAATTCATCCAACAAGCGAATCTGTTTTGTAAGCACATCGGTCTTAATCCGAAAGAGATTCCTCATCCTCAGCATATATTATCGCCCGCTGAACTAGACGGCAAGCGTGAAGAATACGATGAAATATTGTCTGTCGTAAGCTTCTTCGGCGAGAAAATTCTCCACTACCTGGCAGGCACGCCCCTTCTCATATCTGTTGCCAATGATGAAGGCTTTATTCTTCATATGATGGGCGACGAGACGATTAAGAAGACCATCCATGACCTGGGCATCAAGCCTGGCGTCCAATTCACGGAAACCAGTATGGGGACGAACGTTGTCAATTTGTCGCTAAAATATAATGAGTCTCCAATCCAGCTGATCGGCGACGATCATTTTCACGAATACTTGCATGGCACCGCCTGTTATGCAGTGGCCTTTCACTATTCGGATGTTAATGACCTGCTGGGAAGCGTCATTATCATGACAGCCAAGGAATTTCAGAACCCGATGATGGTTACCATGCTAGCGACCACAGCGGATTCTATTGAGCGGGAGCTGCTGCTCCGCAAGCAGAACCGTAAGCTGAATATATTAAACCAGATTATTACGGACAATACCCGTAATGGTATTATCCTGACGAACCGCAACGGGGAGATCACCACGTTTAACCAATACGCGGAGCTTTTTACGGGTAAATCGAGAGAAGATATGCTCGGTACCAGGGTCGAGGAGCTGGGCTCTATGGGCGAATATATTCACGAAGTCATGCATAACGGGAGAATCTTCGAGGATGTGCAGATGACCTTTGAGCCGGGTTCTTCTCTGGACAAGCAGGTATGCCTGTTTGATGCCTACCCGTTATACGATGAGAAGAAGCAGCTCCTAGGCGCCTTCGGGCAGTTCAGGAGCATTACAGAGCGGGTGAAGGCAGAGGAGCGCTATAACTATCTCGCCAACCACGATGATTTAACAACGCTGCCGAACCGGCGTTATTACAAGAATAACGCGACCCTATATATCCAGCGGGCGAGCGCGACAGGCAGCCAGGTGGCTATAGTATGTCTTGATCTGGACCGCTTCAAGATCATTAACGATTCGCTGGGCCACTCAAGCGGAGACATGCTGTTGACAGTTGTGGCTGAGCGGATGCTTAAGGTTCTTGTCCCCGGGGAGTTTGTCGCCAGAATGGGCGGCGACGAGTTCATGTTCGCATTCCCTTCTATTGTGGACAAGGAGGAAGCGTTGGGGCGGGTCCGCGCCATATTGAAGATTTTCGATCAACCGTTCAGCTTGAACGGGTATGAGTTTCACTTGTCTGCAAGCGCGGGCATTTCCATCTATCCTGAGGATGGTCAGGACCTGGAGAGCCTGATGAAGGCAGCGGATACCGCCATGTACAGTGCGAAGAGCCGGGGACTGAATTCCTATGCGCTCTATTCGCCGGACATGAATACGAGCACCCGCGAAAAAATGATACTGGAGAGCTCACTCCGCAAGGCCATCGAGCAGAACGAATTCAGGCTGTTTTACCAGCCTCAGGTGGATATACAAAGCGGGGAGCTTAAAGGGGTGGAAGCGCTAATCCGTTGGCAGCATCCCACCAAGGGACTGCTGACGCCGGATCAATTTATCCCCATTGCAGAGGAAACAGGAATTATTAGCCAGATCGACAAATGGGTGCTGCGCACAGCCTGCATACAAAATAAGAAGTGGCAGGAGCAGGGACTGCCATCGTTCCGGGTGTCGGTGAACCTGTCTTCACAGGAGTTCCTTGATGAGAGCTTTGTTGATGCTGTTCATATGATCCTCGAAGAGACAGGTCTGCAGCCAAAGTATCTCGACCTGGAAATTACCGAGACAATGACGATGAATGTCAACCATGCTATCCCGATGCTCCGAAAGCTTCATGCGCTTGGCGTTCAGATCAGCATGGACGATTTTGGGACAGGGTACAGCTCGCTCAGTTATCTGAAGAATTTCTCAATCAACCGGTTGAAGATCGATCAGAGCTTTGTCCGGGATATCTCGAAGGAAACCAATGGCACTAATATTGTAAGTATCATTATTGCTATGGCCCACAGCATGAACCTGGAAGTCGTCGCTGAAGGGGTAGAGGAGAAGGAACAGCTTCGTTACCTGCAGGTCCGCAAGTGCGATGAGGTTCAGGGCTATTATTTTAGCCGGCCCATACCCGGCGAGGATTTTGAACAATCGTATTCTGAGCTTATCTCCAAAATCAAGAAGCTGTACTGAAGACTATCTAGGGGGAAAATCTTATGCCAACTGTTAGCAATATGCTGGTTAAGCATCTAATAAGCTGGGGTGTTACCCATGTATTTGGCATACCCGGCAAGCCAGTGACTCCCCTTGTGCTTGACATGGACAACGCGGGTATTACATTTGTGCTGAGCAAGCATGAGGAGGGGGCCGGACTGCAGGCGGCAGGCTATGCGCTGGCCCGTGGTTCTCTCGGAGCGGCGGTTGGAACGGCGGGTCCGGGGGGTATTAATATGCTGACAGCGGCAGGGCAAGCACTCTTCTCCCAAGTACCGGTTCTGTTCATAACAGGGTCGCCGCCGATTCGAGAGGCCGGGAAGGTTCTGGGTCAGGACAGCACGATGTTTGGCACCGATCTGGTTAAGATGTTCGAGCCGGTTACGAAGTTTAGCGCGCGGGTAGACCGCGCAGAGGTATTTAGAAGCTATCTTGAGCATGCAATCGAACAAGCATATACAGGTGTTAGGGGACCCGTTCATCTCTGCATTCCGCTAGATGTGCTGACCGAGCAGGTGGAAGACTTCGATATCCGTCTTCCGGATGCTTATCCGCAGGTGATCGCTTCGAATCTTGAACATGTCGCCTCCCTCCTTGCCTCTTCAAGAAGACCCCTGCTGCTTGTAGGGGGAGCGCTGCACGCACAGCACGCCTATGAGGAAATCGAGGCATTCGCTACCCGGTGGTCCATCCCGGTCGCGACCACTCCGGGCGGTAAGGGCGCAATCCGTTCGAATCATCCGCTGTCTCTTGGGCCTTATGGTCTCGGGGGCAGTGAGATGGCAGATGCTTATCTGCAACAGGGTGTCGATCTCATGGTGGTGGTTGGAAGCCAGTTGAGTGACCTGGAAATTCCGGGACTGCAGCCTGCTCAGTACCCCAAGCATATCATCCACTTCGATTATGAAGCCAGGTTCATCGGAAAAGCGCTGCCGGTTGCTGTTACGCCGGTGCTTGGCAGTATTCGCGGCAATCTGCAGGCGCTGCTTGCCAGAGCAGAGAGCACGGCGCATTCCAGAGAACTGCCGGCAGTCTTGACTGCTGCGGCTGCCAGTGAAGCTGCGGCTTCTGATGATGAGGCAGCTGGTCTGCTGCAGGGCAAGCAGGTTATGGAGACGCTGCGGGAGGAGCTGCCGGCAGATACCCTGATCTATGGCGATGCGGGAAGCCATTCCTTCTACGCGATCAGGTATCTGGATATTCAGGTACCCGGAACGTTTTACTTTGAGGAAGTATACGCGACGATGGGCCGTGCAATCGGCTATGCGGTCGGGGCCAAGCTGGGAATGCCTAACCGTGTTGTTGCCTGCCTGTCGGGTGACGGCTGCATGTTCATGAACGGTACGGAGGTATCCACAGCGGTGAACCATGATGCGCCTGTCCTGTTCTTCGTTGCCAATAACCAGCGGCTGGATATGGTGGATAAGGGAATGGGCCGGCATTTGGGCAGAGCGGTCGGTACGAAGTATCAGGTGCCGCTTGACGCTGCAAAGTTTGGTGAGGCCATGGGCGCAGCCGGTTACCGATGTGAGACGGTGGAGGAGCTGCGGCACGCCATCCGTGATGCGCTGCAGCAGAACCGGACAAGCGTTATCGATATTATAATGGATCCGGATGAAATTCCGCCGACGATGAAGAGGGGCTAGGGGAATATGACCAAACAATCGGAGCAAGCGAAGCTTGACCAGATCAATCCGCAGCAGACGAATCAGGAGCGCTATCAGACCGGAATAGATACGCTGCAGACGATGGTTGGAGATCAAGGTGTAAGCATGATTAAGGAAATCGGAGCATTCTACCCGGACTTTGGTCGTACCTTGGTGGCCTTCGGTTTCGGGGACCTGTATTCACGGGGGGTTCTGGATCTAAAGCAGCGCGAAATTATTACGATCACTTCGCTGATCACACAAGGCGCTATGGAGCAGCTGTCATTCCATGTCCATGCGGCGCTTAACGTTGGATTGAAGCCGGAAGAGATCCTGGAAATCGTCCTTCACTGCGGCGGCTATGCGGGATTCCCGAAGGCATGCGGAGGGCTCAATGTCGTCCGGAGGGTATTCGAGGAGCGCGGTATTACGGTTCCGGGCGGCGAGGGCAGAGCGGCCGACTAACCGGCAGTACGGCAGCCCTCTATGGAACATCTTAGCTGTGTGAATGGGTTTTTCGGCATGATTCTTTAAGGTCATGAGGGAAAGCCCTTTTTGTTTTGGGATATTATCTTTCCCTAACAATTTTTACATGGAGATTAGTAAGTTCCCACTATAGAAGGGTGGATGTTTATGGTAATATAAATCGAGTGTCTGCATAATTCGACAAATTAGGCCTTGAAGCTGATGGAGCAGGTGAAGATGGAGCAAGAACTAATAATTTATATCCTATTGATCCTCACAGGTGCGCTGTTAAGTCTGGGATTATGCATTTATGCAGGGGTCCGGTTAAGATACGCTCCTGGGGGCATCTATTACATTCTCATGACCTTCATGGCGTCAGCGTTCGGTCTGGCTTACCTGTTCGAGCTGACCAGTCCAACACTTGAGCAAATCGCTTTCTGGCTGCGCATTGAATATATACCGCTGCCCTTCATCCCCGTGTTCGCCCTGCTGATGTCCCTGGCTTATGCCGGCCGCAAGCTTAAAGGTTGGGTCAACTGTGTTCTATTGCTGATTCCGATGTCAACAACAATTATCCAGATAACCAACGATGAGCATCACCTTTATTATACATCGATGAAGCTGCGGGCTGATGCGCCTTTCCCGATTGTCCAGCTGGAGCATGGCCCCTATTTCCATGTGCATTCTGTCTTTCTCTACGGATGTATGGCTGCTAGTGTCATTGTGCTGCTGCTGGAGCTTCGCAAAGTTTCTTCCCGGTTTCGCGTAGAGCTCCTCCTTATGGTTGCGGGGCTTACGATACCGGTGTTCGCAGCTTTCTTTTACATCGGGGGCAGCAGTCCCTACGGGATTGATCTGGGTCCTGTATATTTGAGTGTGTCCTTTGTACTGCAGAGTATCGCACTTCTACGGTACCAGATGTTCAATGCCGTTCCGATCGCCCGGGATTTGGTATTTGAGAATATGAGAGAGGGTGTCCTGGTTCTGAATGAACGGGGGGAAGTTACCGACTATAATGCGGCCATGCCGGATGTTATTCCAGCATTAACGCCACTTGCGGTGGGGCAGTCCATTCATCGGCTTTCGGCCGGAGAAGAACAGTTGGCTGAGATTTTCCGGCAGTCCCGGGAGTCAGATTATGAGGTAATTCGAGAAGGCGCTAAGCTGCATTATCATATCCGGTTTTACCCGATACAGCAGAAGAGTGGTAGATCGGGTACGATTGTTTCCTTCGTAAATATGACAGACCGCATACAGATAGAAGCGCGCCTAAAGTATCTGGCGAGCACCGATAATTTAACCCAGCTTCTTAACCGCGCAGCGCTGCTGGATCAGTCGGAGCATGCGATTCAGGAACTGTCCGGTCAGAACGGCGAGCTGGCGGTCATCATGTTCGATATTGACACCTTCAAACAAGTGAATGATACGTATGGGCATGGTGCTGGTGATACGGCATTACAATTGGCGGCAGCGGCTGCGCGGGATGTGATAGGGGGCAGGGGGATTGCCGGGCGTTATGGCGGTGATGAGTTTATTCTATGTATACCTAATGCCTGCAAGAGAGAGGCAGCAGAGCTGGCGGAGCAGATCCGCAGGAAGGTTGCCGAAGCGAGGCCAACCCTGGGAAGCCGGCAGATTCACATTACTTCCAGTTTTGGGGTGGCGAGCGCCCGGGTCGGCAGGGGAGATGACAGCCAGTTAATGCATGCTCTGATCCAGCAGGCGGATACCGCCTTATACACAGCGAAGAAGATGGGCAGGAATTGTGTACAGGTATATGAGGATAAGACTGGCGCCGAGGTCCTCTGACCTATTAGAGGTGGAAGGCAGCCCCTGTGGTAGAAATGTTCGAGGGTTTACTCTGTCCGGAAAGCTCCCTATGATAGAGAAGCACAGACGAAGGTTGGACCAGAAGATCCATTTACGGCACCTATTGGGTCCAAGTATTCCGGAAGGCTTAATTGCAGGGTTGAAGCTGTAGAGATTGGATTAATGATTACGAGGAAGAAGCCTCCGGTAGCCGGGGCTTCTTTTTGCTGTTGGGCCGTTCAGCCGGGTAACCGTAGAATGGCGTGTTGAATAGGGGGAACAGTGCTATAATAGAGTTAGAAACAAAGTAAAAGTTAGTTATGGGGGTCTATCGCTGCGCCGCAGGCTTAGCGGATCCAGCATTGCGACCATAGGGTCGAACTATCAGGAGGGATGCGAGAATGGAGATTGGAATAAGCACATTTGTTGAGACTTCACCGGATGTTCAGACGGGCCAGGTCATGAGTCACGCGCAGCGGCTGCGTGAAGTTGTTGAAGAGATCGTATTGGCGGATAAGGTAGGTCTTGACGTGTACGGTGTAGGCGAGCATCATCGCAAGGATTACGCGGCATCCTCCCCGGCAGTAGTACTGGCAGCTGCAGCCTCCCAGACGACTCGTATCCGTTTGACAAGCGCGGTTACCGTGCTCTCATCAGCTGACCCGGTACGCGTGTTTCAGGACTTCGCTACGCTGGATGGGTTATCGAATGGGCGTGCAGAGATCATGGCAGGGCGGGGATCGTTCATTGAGTCATTCCCGCTGTTCGGCTATGACCTGGAGGACTATAACGAATTATTCGATGAGAAGCTGGAGCTGCTGCTTAAGCTGCGCGCTTCCGAGAAGGTATCCTGGCGGGGCGGTCACCGGCCGGCTATACAGAACCTTGGGGTGTATCCACGGCCTGTACAGGACCCTCTCCCGGTGTGGATTGGAAGCGGAGGCAACGCGGAGTCAGTCGTGCGCGCCGGTCTGCTTGGTCTGCCCTTGGTACTGGCTATTATCGGCGGAAGCCCGCTGCAGTTTGCGCCGCTCGTACAGCTGTACAAGAGGGCAGCAGCGCAAGCCGGCCATGATGTATCGAAGCTTCCGGTAGCTTCCCATTCCCATGGCTTCATAGCGGAGACCACGGAACTGGCTGCTGACAAGTTCTTTCCCTCCACACAGCAGGTTATGAACCTGCTTGGACGCGAACGGGGCTGGGGTCATTATGACCGTGGTTCATATGATGCGGCGCGCAGCGTTGAAGGAGCTTTGTACGTAGGGGATTCGGAGACGGTCGCCCGGAAGATCATCAATCTTCGCAAGCATGTAGGTATTACGAGGTTCTTCCTGCATGTGCCGCTGGGTACCATGCCGCATGAGGATGTCATGCGGGCAATCGAGCTGCTGGGAACTGAGGTTGCACCGAGAGTGCGGGAGGCAGTTGCACAATGGGAAGCGGAGTCGGGTGGTAACGTGTAGGATGGCGGGAATGTACTCCAGGGGGTATAACTTCCGGGTGCTTGGTCACATTTGAGTTACTGTATCTAACATACGCAGGTAAAATTAGACCTTATGTTATATTAATTGACATAAGGTCTAATTTGTTTCATATTATGAATAGGTGAAGACGGCTTAGAAGGCCGCACCAATTGCGTACATGAGTGCCCACATCTTGTCAGGCATAGAGAACTTTAGTCTGTTCTGTGTGATTGAATCGAAGTGTGAGGTGAGGAGTTGACTATTTTAAAGCATACGCCGCTATTTTCGCTCTATGCGGAACACCCGGGAATAAGGTGTATCGACTTTGGCGGTTGGGAGCTGCCGGTACAGTTCAGCGGCATCGGAGCAGAGCACGCTGCAGTGCGCGAGCGGGCAGCGTTATTCGACGTTTCCCATATGGGCGAGATTTGGGTCACAGGCCGTCAGGCGGAAGCTTATGTGCAGCAGATGACAACCAATGATGTAACCCGCTTAACCGACGGTGCTGCACAATACACATTAATGTGCAATGCGGAAGGCGGTACGGTGGATGATCTCCTCGTCTACCGGGTATCAGCGGAGCGGTACATGCTGGTGGTGAATGCCGCCAACATTGATAAGGATTATGAATGGCTTCAGCAGCATCTGCTGCCAGGCGCTGCACTCGATAACCGCTCTGAAGCGACTGCGTTGCTTGCCCTGCAGGGTCCCTTGGCCGGTACGGTGTTATCCCGGCTTACGGACGCCCCCGCTGTACACGGTTTGGCGCCATTCCACTTCCTTCCGGAGGCAGTGATTAGCGGCTGCAAGGTGCTGTTGTCGCGGACCGGGTACACAGGGGAGAACGGCTTTGAAATCTATGCGAATGCCGCAGATGCCCCGGTGATCTGGCGGGCAATAATGCAGGCAGGCGAGCCTGCAGGATTGGTGCCGGCCGGCCTCGGTGCTAGGGATACACTCCGGTTTGAGGCTGGGCTTCCGCTGTACGGGCAGGAGCTCTCCCCAGCGATTTCACCGCTGGAAGCCGGGCTCGGCTTGTTCGTGAAGCTGGATAAGGATGGCGGCTTTATCGGGCGGGAAGCCTTGGTGAGGCAGAAGGAAGCAGGCCTCAAGCGGAAGCTCGTCGGCATTGAAATGCGGGAAAGGGGTATTCCCCGCTCCCATTATCAGGTCTATGCAATGGGCAGGCCTATAGGCGAAGTGACATCAGGAACGCAGTCGCCGACGTTGAAGCGTAACTTGGGGCTTGCTCTTCTGGAGATTGGTTATACAGCGGTTGGAACAGAAGTTGAAGTGGATATCCGGGGCAAACGGCTTAAGGCCGAAGTAGTGAAGACGCCATTTTATCGCAGGCCACTGTCTGGCAAAGGAGTTAAGTGATGAATAAGCATCGTTATCTGCCTATGACGGATGAGGATCAGGCTGAAATGCTGGCCGCCATTGGCGCAAGCGAGATTGAAGATTTATTTGCGGATATTCCGCCCAAGGTGAGGTACCAAGGTACTCTCCGCATGTCTGGGGCCATGAGTGAGCCGGAGCTGCTGCAGCATATGAAGGAACTGGCAGGCCGCAATAGGGATGCGGAGCGGTATACCAGCTTTCTTGGGGCAGGACTATACGATCATCATATCCCGGTCGTCATACCGCATATTTTATCAAGGTCAGAGTTCTATACCGCTTATACACCTTACCAGCCGGAGATTAGCCAGGGCGAGCTGCAGGCTATATTCGAGTTCCAGTCCTATATGTGCGAGCTGACGGGTATGAAGGTAGCCAATGCCAGCATGTACGACGGGGCGACAGCGTTGGCGGAGGCAGCTGCACTAGCCAGTGCAGCCACAGGGCGCAGCCGGGTTCTGCTATCCAGCACGGTTCATCCGGAGGCGAGGGCTGTCGTGAAGACCGCTGCCAGGGGTCTGGGGCTGGAAATAGTGGAGATCGGATACTGCGGCGGGGTAACCGATCTGAACGAGCTGGAGAACATGGCTAGCGACGAGATAGCGGCTGTTCTGGTTCAGTCGCCAAACTTCTTCGGCTGTATTGAAGATATCCAAGCCTGCGGCCGGATTGTTCATGCCCGCGGCGGACTGTTAGTAACCAGCTGTAATCCGTTATCACTTGGACTGCTGGAAGCGCCGGGGAATCTGGGGGCGGATGTTGCTGTAGGCGACGCACAGCCGCTGGGCATCCCGGCATCGCTGGGCGGTCCGACCTGCGGCTTCTTCGCCGTATCCGAAGCGCTTATGCGCCGAATGCCCGGACGTATTGTCGGACAGACGGTTGATAAGGAAGGGAAGAGGGGGTATGTGCTGACGCTGCAGGCGCGGGAGCAGCATATCCGGCGGGAGAAGGCGACCTCTAACATATGCTCTAATCAAGCACTGCTCGCTCTCTGTGCATCTGTTTATTTGTCTGTCATGGGAAAAGCGGGCTTGCAGGAGGTAGCTAAACAAAACTATTGCAAGGCCCGCTATGCCGCTGGCCGGGCGGCTACCGAGCCGGGTTTGTCGCTGGCATTTGAGGCGCCTTTCTTTAATGAATTTGTCATTAAACTGCCGGAAGGCACATCACCGGATGACCTCTCCGCCAAGCTTCTGCAGGCTGGCTACATAGGCGGCCTGGAGCTTGGGCGGGAATATCCCGAGCTGGCGGGCCATATGCTGGTCGCGGTAACCGAGCGCAGATCGAAGGCGGAAATTGATGGCTTTATTAGCGAAATGGGGGCTGGATGATGAAGCCGGACAAAGCATTGATCTTTGAGATGAGCAGGCCTGGACGGGTTGCTTATTCGCTGCCGGAATGTGATGTGCCGGAGTGCGATGCGTCAGAGGATATCCCTGTGCATTTACTGCGAAGCAAGCCTGCCGGGCTGCCGGAGGTTTATGAAGTTGATGTCATTCGGCACTACACGGAGTTGTCCCGCCGCAATTTTGGCGTGGATAACGGCTTCTATCCCCTAGGCTCCTGCACGATGAAATATAATCCGAAGCTTAACGAGGAGGCTGCCCGCCTGGCGGGGTTTGCGCGGATTCATCCTTACCAGCCGGAAGAGAGCATTCAGGGAGCGCTGGAGCTCCTCTATACGCTGCAGCAGGATCTGGCCGAGCTGACGGGTATGGATCAGATGACGCTGCAGCCTGCGGCCGGCGCGCACGGGGAATGGACCGGCCTTATGCTGATCCGGGCCTATCATGAAAGCCGCGGCGAGAAGCGGACCAAGGTGATTGTGCCGGATTCTTCGCACGGAACGAATCCGGCAAGCGCCACGGCTGCGGGCTTCGAGACGGTAACGATTCCATCGAACAGCAAGGGGCTGGTTGATCTCGACAAGCTTCGTGCTGCTGCAGGGCCGGATACAGCCGCCCTGATGCTGACGAATCCGAACACACTGGGGCTGTTCGAGGAGCAGATTGTGGAGATAGCGGCCATTGTCCATGAGGCCGGGGGCTTGCTGTACTATGACGGTGCCAATTCGAATGCCATTATGGGCATAGCAAGGCCGGGCGATATGGGCTTTGACGTGGTGCATTTGAACCTGCACAAGACGATGAGCACCCCCCATGGAGGCGGAGGACCTGGGGCCGGCCCGGTCGGTGTGAAGAGCAGGCTGATTCCCTTCCTTCCGAAGCCTGTCGTCAGCCGCCGGGCGGATGGAACCTATTACTGGGACTATGACCGTCCGCAATCCATCGGCAGAGTGAAGGCCTATTACGGAAACTTCGGCATCCTGGTGCGGGCTTATGCATATATCCGCAGCTATGGCCCAGAGGGACTCAGACGGGTGTCGGAATGCGCCGTGCTGAATGCCAACTACATGCGGATGCGGCTGGCCCCTTACTTCGATGTTCCCTACCCGGGCATCTGCAAGCATGAATTTGTTCTGTCCGGCAAAAGGCTGAAGGCGTACGGCGTGCGGACGCTGGATGTAGCGAAGCGGCTGTTGGATTTCGGCTACCATCCGCCGACGATATATTTCCCGCTGAATGTAGAGGAATGCCTGATGATCGAGCCGACGGAAACCGAGAGCAAGGAGACCATGGATGCCTTCATTGATACAATGATTCAGATAATCCGTGAAGCGGAGACGAACCCGCAGCTGCTGCTGGAGGCCCCCCATACCACAATCGTGAAACGGCTGAATGAGACACAAGCGGCTCGCAAGCCTGTTTTAAATTGCACTTGCGGCTGACAGCCGGACCGCCAATATCAAGTGAGGGAAAAGGAGATTGCGTGATGAGTGATATTAAGGAAAATTACGTATACAGCAGAGAGCATGAGTGGGCGGCAAAGGCAGAGGGTCAGATTGTACGCATTGGCATATCCGATCATGCACAGAGCCAGCTTGGCGATATTGTCTTCGTAGAGCTCCCGCAGCTGGGAGCGAAGGTTGATGCCGGTGACAGCATCGGTTCGATCGAGTCGGTGAAGACGGTATCCGAGCTGTACAGCCCGGTCAGCGGAACGGTTAGGCGGGTTAATGAGACGCTGCTTGAGCAGCCGGAGCTGATTAACGAACAGCCGTATGAGGGCGGCTGGATTGCCGAGGTGGAAGTCGAAGGCCAAGTGGGCGAGGCGCTCGCAGCGCTGCTGACAGCTGAGCAGTACCGGGAGCTTGTGGAATAGCACGTTAGCCGCAGAAAAGGGCGAAGGACAACTGTTTGGTTATCCTTCGTCCCTTAACCGCATTTATACACCCGATAGCTTCATCATCGCTCCGCGACCTGTTTACCGGGGTCCTGCCAAACATTAAATTTGTTGCCGTCCGGGTCCTTAAATGTAAACTGCAGTCCGCAGCTGTCATAATCTGCGAGCGGTTCCACTTCCGCCCCCTGTTCACGAAGTCTCTTGTGCAGCTCGACGATATTCTCAACCTCGAAGGTCAGGGAGAACATCTCGAAGCCTGCGCCGTTCCACTGGTCCGTCGTAAAATTGGCGGTTCGGGGTCCGGTGGTCTCCAGCAGGAACAGCCATTGACCATTGCCGAGTACAAGAATGGCGCCGCCCGGCTCACGCTTGCGAACCGTCAGTCCAAATGTCTCCTCATACCACTTCACGGAGCGTTCCAGATTGGATACGGGCAAATAATTGCACAGCACTTTCGTAAGCAGAGGCTTAGCAGCTGTCTGTTCTTGCTGCTCCTTTATCCCTTGGTTTATAGCCTTCTCAGCCATATATTCGTCCACCTCTCCTAAAATGATTACGCATTCCCTATATAGACGACATCAAGCATCTAAATCCGTCGCTCCCCCGCAGAAAAAAGTTATTTGGGCGTCACCGCGATGTATTTGTTCCCGTCAAAATCATAGAAAACAAAGTGGCTTCCCCACCATTCATCCTCAGCAATCGGTCCGGTAACCACACCGCTGGTATTCAGCTGAGCCCAGCACGCCTCAACATCATCCACGGCGAATGTAAGAAGGGGCTGTGCCGGGGGCGTGTGATTCGAACACTCCAGCACAAACAGCTGCTGACCCGTACCGAGCCAAAGGCTGCCATGCGGGGCTCTCTGCAGCTGGAAATGGATGATGAACCATTCCGTTGTCCGTTCCTTGTTCGTAGCTGGTATATAGAAATGGCCCATGCGTTTCAATACATGCTGACTGACGCGTTCCTCGAACGGAAGACCCAGGCGGCAGGAGCGAAAGTAGGATTCATAATCGCCGGCCAATTGCCGCTTCAGCGACTCTCTGGCACGCCTGATCCTGCTCTCTACAGCGGAGAGGGAGAGGTTCAGGAAGCGGCCGATCTCCTTCATGGGCCAGTCACTGACATAATAGAGAATAACCGCTGTCTTGCTCTTCTCCTCGAGACTATGCATAGCCGTCCAGACGGCCTCCTGCAGCGCATGCCGTTCAAGCCAGCTGTGAATTAGATCGGAAGTGGGAGTAAGCGCTTCATCTAGAGGCAGCGAGGTGCGTTGTGCCCTCTTCATATCGATGCTTGTCCGATGGACAATAGTGTAGAGCCAGCTGCCCAGCCTCTTCTTATCCTTCAGGGTGTGCAGCCTGCTGTAGCTTTTGGCGAATGCTTCCTGTACAGCGTCCTGCGCTTCATGGTAATCCCCAAGTACACTGTAGGCAACGGACAGCAAAGCGTTGGAATACCGATGAACGATAGCCCGAAAGGCCTCGAAATCTCCGCTTTCCGCTCGTGCCGCAAGCTGCGGGTCGGATAAGTAAGTCTGGTCTGACAAGCTATCATCCCCCGTGTCGGCTACAGACGGCCTGGTTTTATTTTACAGCACGCTGATTGGTGGCGGGAAGGATTTTCGATCTGGAGGGGAGCTTGCCCTAGTAAAAAAGAGCCATAGCCTTAACGGCTAGAGCTCCCTCTTGCAGAACTTGGTTAAATATCGATATCGGCACCAATGCTGTCGATCCGGCCAGCCTCGCCGATAAAGGCCACAACGGCTTGATGCTCAGCGTGTACGGTATAGGCATCCACAGCCTGCTGGTTCTCAAAGCGGACCATGAGCACAACCTGAAATTCCTTGCTCTTCTCGGACATATTCAGGCCGGCCTGGATCTCCACAATGCCATCGATTTTGTGCTGGAGAGCCTTGAAACGATCGACGACCTCGAGCAGCTGTTCCCGGGGAGTCGTCTCCGCGAATTTGATTAGAACGGTACGTTGAATCATTGTTAAAATCCCCCTTATGTTTGCTTACATTGTACAAGCGCATAGGGATAAATTCAAATCATTCCGGAATCATCTATCCAATTTTCCGCAACTTTCCCAAGGGGCGGTTCGTCAGTTGTAAAGGAAGGGAGAGGATTGAACCTATGCACCAGATTCAGAGAAGCTTCCTGACCGCTGCCATAGCCGCTATCCTATTACTGGTTACAGCATGTGCGAATACATCGGAGCAGGCGCCGGAACCGGCCAGCCAGAATAAGAATCAGGAGCAGCCAAACGAGGGCCGGCAGCCCGCTGAAAAACAAACTCTAGAGGAGCAGGCACCAGAAGATAAGCCGCAGAATGAGGAAGAGCCGGTGGAAGGGCAGCCGCCTACCGTCAAGGAAGCTGCGACTACTGTGATTCGGGCGCTTAAGGCAGGTGATATGGAGACAGTGGCGCAGTGGACCCATCCAGAGAAGGGTGTACGATTCTCACCGTATGCTTATGTAGATAAGGAAAAGGATATCATCTTATCCAGGGAAGAGCTGGAGGGAATTATGGATGATCTAGAGAAGCGGGTATGGCGTACTTACGCAGGCAGCGGCGATAAGATTGAGCTGACGTATGCCGACTACCATAAGGAATTTGTCTATGATATGGATTATATCGAGAAGGCGGAGGTTGCTGTGAATGAAGTGCTGGGTGAAGGCACGACAGTCAACAACCTGGATGAGGTTTATCCGCCGGAAAATCATGACTATGTCTCGTACTATATCGACGGCGTGAATCCGGAGTATGAAGGGATGGACTGGGGCAGTCTGCGCCTTGTCTTTGAAGAGATCGGCAGCGACTACGCGCTTGTAGGCGTTATTCATGACGAGTGGACACCGTAACGGCAAACGTGAACAGCCGCAGCACCCGGGTGGGTGTCTGCGGCTGTTTCGCTTACGCTGTGGTACGCGATTAGGTGCTGAACTTCCGGACCGTCTGCTGAAGCTCTTTAATGATCTGATTCAGCTGTTCCATGCGGCTGTTGACATTGTCATACAGATGAACCTGCGTGTCTATGCTGGCCAATACCTGCTGGGAACTAGCGGCCGTTTGCTCGGAGAGCGCAGATGTATCTTCGATCAGATTCATGATGGTGTCTTTCTTCTTATCCAAGACGTCCATATCCTGAGTGAGTCTGTCAATAAGAGTGTGTACAGAAGTGATTGTCGCCTCGATATCCTGGAAGGAAAGGGAGGTAGAATTCACAGCCTCCTCCTGTCTTTGCACAATGGCCATTGCCTCTGCCATAGCATCTGTCGTGCTTTGGGCAGATAGTTGAATGCTCCTGATCATGGACTGAATATTGCTAGCGGAAACGTTAGATTCTTCTGCGAGCTTCCGTACTTCACCAGCTACGACGGCAAAGCCCCTACCTTGTTCACCGGCTCTGGCCGCTTCAATGGCTGCATTCAAGGCAAGCAGGTTGGTCTGCTCGGCAATACCCCGAATTAAGTCGGTCATTGCGGCAATGGATTCAATATCCCCGAGCAGTGTGGTTATATTGTGATGTACGGTCTCCGTAATCTGCACGTTCTGCTTCATCGTCTGAAGCAGCCCTTCGACCGCCTTGGCACCGTCCTCCTGCTTTTTCATGACCCGTGTATTATGCTCATAGATCAATTGTGTATTGGATTTGGAAGCGGAGAGTACCGATGCCAGTTCCTGAATCCCCCTCATGCCCTCATCAACGCTTTCAGCCTGATTCATGGCTGCAGCCGATACCTGCTGCATGGAGTCATTAATGTCACTCGTTAATGTACGGTTATGCAGCGTTATCTCATTGACTTCATTTGCCGTTGCTTCACTCCTGGATGAAGCTTCCGTAATATCCGATACCAGGTGGCGAAGGTGATCCGCCATCTGCAGCGTCTCTGAGGATAATTGACTCAGTTCATTCCGGGGGTCCTTAATCTCGGCTTGAACTCTCAGGTTTCCTTTGGCCACCTGTCTCATCAGTGCGATAGTGGATTGGATAGGACGAATCAATCCTCGTGCAAGGATGATGGCCAGAGCTGCTGCAAGCAGTGAAGAGACCAGAATCAAGACGGATGAAATGTACAGGAAGGATGCCTTCATATGCTCGCTGGCCGAGATATCCTGTGTAATATGATACATGCCAACAACCTCTTTGCCGGTCGGTGACATAAGGGGCATGTAAATATGTATGAAGCCGCCCTCTTGCCGTTCGACACGAGAGCCTGCAGAGACTTGTTCATAGATGGCCGGATCAGCCTGCTGTCCTGAACTCTCAAAATTGGTCTCGGAGTTAGAGCTCATCACCGGCATGCCATCCTGGTAAATGGTCAAATCACCAGCGATTAACTGGCTGACATGAGCCAGGAATTCATCGCTGAAGCCTGTTTGTAAGGTGGCGATAATCGTTCCATTATCCATAACAGGAACAACAGCTCTAACTGCAAGTCCGCTGCTGCCCACCTCAAAGCCTTTAACCGGCTGCCCGTCTAAAGCGGCTTGAATTGAAGCGTTATCTCCCTTATTGTCTCCGAATTTACCGGGGTTGTGGGCGCGAAGAATGACGTTGCCCTGCGCATCCCCAAACTCAAATACAGCGATATCCTGTTCCTCCTGCAGGGTAAGATAAAGGGGTGCCACGACCCTCAAAAGCTGTTCCCGGTCATTGCTGCGCAGGAGCCCGATCAGGTCCTCGTTCTTACCGTAGCGCTCAGCCAGACGTAAAGCTTGAGCCTGTTTTTCTTCAAACTGCTGCTGTGTAATAGAAATGACATGCTCAAGATCCTCCTGCATAAATTGTTCCACATTGGACGCTGCAACACGGAACAGAATGAACGAACAGATTAACACAGGAATAATGCCGAGGAAGAGCAAGATAAGGATAAGCTTGGTTTGCAATCGTCCTTTCGTGAAAAACATGGAGACCCTCCTAGTAGTGAATCTGTAAATATGATTTTTATCGACATTTTACGACAAAAAGTTAATAGTCTGACGTTACAGTTTAAATGGTAATATTCGGTTATTTCCGCCATTCTCTTAGATGTGAAGCATTGAGGATATATCGGGGTGTATAGATGGATAAGCAGAAGCAGATCAATCATAAGGCTGCTCGCATTTATGGCGGAGGTGAACATGATGAAGTGGAAGGGCAGAAGGGGAAGTTCGAATGTGGAAGACAGGAGAGGCCGGGGCGGCGGAGGCGGCAGAACATTCATCGGGGGCGGGGCTGCAGGGACCATTATCCTACTCGTTGTGCTGCTGCTTGGCGGTAATCCGGGGGAATTGCTAAACTCCTTTGCGGGCACGGATACGGGCACGACCAGAGCACTTTATCAAGAGACTCAAGAGGAGAAGGAGCTTGCGGAGTTCGTGTCTGTTGTTTTGGCTGATACAGAGGAAGTGTGGACGGAGCTGTTTCATGAGCAGGGAATGGAATATGAGGAACCCGTCCTTGTGCTGTACACGGGCAGTGTGCAATCGGATGCGGGTCCGCTGGTTCGGCTGTAGGTCCCTTCTATTGCCCTGGTGACCATAAGCTGTATATCGATCTAAGTTTCTATAAGGACCTGCGGCAGAAGTACGATGCACCCGGAGATTTCGCAAATACGCTTCAGAAGAAGTATCAGGGAGAGGTTGTGCCGGAGACCTTCACACACGGGACTTCTGAACAGCGCAAGCGCTGGTTCTATCAGGGGTACGAGTCAGGAACGATAGAAGGCGGCGATACGTTCAAGGCAGACCGGCTTTAAAAAAGATGACGAGCCGGCAGGTGAGATTGGATAACAAGCTCTTGCCGGCTCAATGATTTTTTGTTATTTACCCGTTTACAAGCTGCCTTCAGCTGCCGGAGGACTATCCTGCTTGGCTGCATCGTCCTGCGTAACAACCGGCTTCTTCCGGCTGCGGAGCTTGCGGACGAGCAGCCATACGCCGAAGATTACAGCACCGACAATAAGCAGCGTAATGCCGAGAACCTTGTCAATCATATGCTCGGCGGCACGGCCGTACATATAGAACAGAATGCCGACGATATAGAATTTGACGGCGCGGCCGATGGCGGCATAGCCGAGCAGTTTCCAGAATGGGTAGTTCATAACGCCAGACATAATGGTGAACAGCTTGAATGGGATAGGTGTGAACGAACCGATCAGAATAGCAGACTCCCCGTGCTTGCGGAACATCTCGGAGGCGGAATCCAGCCACTTCTTCTTCATCATTCTGCTGAGAATCAGATTGCCCGAGGTTCGGCCCAAGGCGTAGCCGACAGGTGTTCCGACCAGGCAGCCAATGTACCCGAATGTAGCCAGCCATATGGCATTTTCGGGGTTGAGTGCACTTAGTGACACTTGTAGGAAGAAGGCAGGGACGGGGAAGATAATCGCGTCGATCATGGCATGTATAAAAAGCCCCAACGACCCGAAGCTGCGCAGAAATTCCATTACTGCATCAATCAAACCACTTTGCCTCCTAATTGAAAAGAAGTATTGGTGACAGTCTTACTACGCTCAAATACCAGTCTGGTTCCGTCAAGCAGCGGATAATCATAGAGAAATCCCTCATACACAAGCTCAAAAGCAGAATGACTGTAGAAATCATCGGGGGTAACCAGCGTTGACGGCTGATCCCATAAGGAAACTCCGCTGCTTCGCAGGGTTTCCGATACAAACTGTGAGCAGAAATAGGCCTTCTTCGGTTCAATTCCCCGTTTCATAACCACGCCGAGCAGGCCGACAAGATTATAACGATACAGCTCCTTCTCTCTCTGAAACGAGCGGATGACCCGAATGGTTTGCGCCCGCTGTTCCTTTGTCACCCTTAACCGCAGAAGAGCACATTGTGTGCCGGGGAAGTAGCTGTAAGTACCCTCATATATATCCTCTTTAACAAAGCCCCCTGCCCATGGCTTCGCAGCATGCTTGCGGCCGAAGCTGTACAGATCGTTAAGCTCCACATCGAGTGCCAGCGAAGCATGATTATAAGGTGCGGAGGTAAACCGCTTAATCAGCCTGGTGAACATGGTACCGGTATCTGTTAATAACACGTAGATACTGTCCCTCGGGCTCTTACCTTCTGCAGCTTCAATCAATGTGTGTTCCCCTCACTATAACAAATTTTATGTATACAAAGGTAGGTTTTTTACAAGCTTAGCAAATAACTTGAGAAGCCGTAACAGACCGGGGGATAGTTGGGGCCCCGACTTAAGTCTTGGTTTACAAGTTAAGTATTCATTTCAGTTTTCTGTATAGATACCCAATTCGAGGGGATGATACCTACTAAACGATACAGGAGGGAACCTGGCCATGACCACGAGGTCTCAAACGCTCGCTGCCCATGAATCGGTTGATCTGCATGAAATGCTTAATATGAAAACCCTGGGGCTTGCCAAGTCGAAGCTGCTGCAGGGCCTCGTGTTTGATGTGGAGCTGAAAGCGCTGCTGCAGAAGGATGCCGAGCTGTCTGCCCAATCGATTGCGAACCTGCAGCGCTTGTATGCCAAAGCCCCGTTCCAGGCACCGGTGCCGCCTAACCGTCCAACGCCCATACTTCAGGGAGGCGGGAAGGATGAATAACGATTATCTGGACCCGATTAATTCACTGCATATGCCGGAGCTTGCGGACACTACTCTGGCTATGGACCTGCTGATGAGGGCAAAGGAGGCTGTTCGCAATACCGCAATAGCCATTACAGAAGCCGCCACGCCTGAGCTGCGCCTCGCGCTGCGAAACCAACTGCGTCAAGAGCTTGCGATGCATAAGGAGGTTACGGAGCTTATGGTTCGCAAGAGATGGTTTCACCCCTATGAGCTTAGCGAACAGTACAAGCTCGACATGCTGGCAGCAAACAATACGGTGAAGATCAGCGGGATGAACCTGTACCGGGAGGACAGCTCCCGCAAGGGCATGTTCTACGACACGCCAGACCAGCATATCGGAGGAGAACAGGCATGAAAGCTGTTACGTTTCAGGGAATCAAGAATGTAGCGGTGAAGGAAGTGCCGGATGCCCGCATTCAGAAGCCGGATGATATGATTGTGAGAATTACGGCTACGGCAATCTGTGGTTCGGACCTGCATCTGATGCACGGGATGATCCCCAATCTGCAGGAGGATTATGTCATCGGCCATGAACCAATGGGAGTTGTAGAGGAAGTGGGCCCTGAGGTTACAAAGCTCAAGAAAGGTGATCGTGTAGTCATTCCCTTCAACATCGCCTGCGGAGAATGTATTTATTGCCGGAATCAGCTCGAAAGCCAATGCGACAATTCGAATGAGCATGGGGAGATGGGCGGGTTCTTCGGCTACAGCGGAACTACCGGAGGTTATACAGGGGGACAGGCGGAGTATTTGCGTGTGCCGTTCGCGAATTTTACACACTTCCGTGTTCCCGACAGCTGCGAAGTGCCGGATGAGAAGCTGATTATGATGGCGGACGTCATGTCCACAGCCTTCTGGAGTGTAGATAACGCGGGCGTAAAGGATGGCGATACCGTTGTCGTTCTTGGCTGTGGCCCGGTTGGCCTGCTTATCCAGAAATTCTGCTGGCTGAAGGGCGCGAAGCGCGTTATTGCAGCCGACTATGTGGACTACCGCCTCCAGCACGCAAAACGAACCAATCACGTGGAAATTGTAAACATCGAGCAGGAGCAGGAAGTCGGCAGCTACCTCAAGGAGATAACAGGCGGTGGAGCGGATGTCGTCATCGATGCGGTCGGCATGAGCGGGAAGATGAACGACCTTGAGTTTCTCGCCTCCGGGATGAAGCTTCAAGGCGGCACACTGAGCGCAATTATTATAGCCTCTCAGGCTGTCCGCAAGGGCGGAACCATCCAGGTGACGGGTGTATATGGCGGCCGCTACAATGGATTCCCGCTAGGCGATATTATGCAGCGCAATGTCAATATCCGTTCCGGTCAGGCGCCGGTCATTCACTACATGCCGTATATGTATGAGCTCATTACGACAGGCAAGGTAGACCCGGCCGACATTATTACTCATGTGATTCCGCTCGCAGATGCCAAGCGCGGCTACCAGATTTTCGATACGAAGACGGATAACTGCATCAAGGTAGTTCTGAAACCATAGCTGTGGAAGATAAGGATAGGTGGTGATCGAGGTGAATTATGCCCTGCACGAATCACTTGAGGTTCATGAGATAGCTGTGTTTAAAGCCGTGTGCCTGACCAAGTCGAAGACGATGTCCGCCCTCGTGTCGGATGGGGAGCTCAAGCGGCTGATGCTTGAGGATGTCCAGCTCTCAACCCGTCAGCTGCAGGAGCTTGACGCTATTTTGGCAAAGATAAATCAGTAAAGGCAGGTGCCGCATGAACACGATAATCGAACGACTGGCCGGCATGGCAGACTTAACGGATGATGTAATTGCGATGGAAATGCTCATTGCTGTCAAAAGCGGTGTCCGCAATTACGCGATGGCCGTCACAGAGGCGATTTCGCCGGAGATCAGAGATACGCTGGCAGAGCATTTGGAGGAGCTGATCACCATGCATGAGCGGGTGACGGCTTATATGATGGATAGAGGTCTGTACCACCCGTGGAATGTGAAGGAGCAGGTTCAGGTCGACCGGCAGCATATAGACGCAGCCTTGCAGCTGGCCAAGCTGTAGGGCAGAAGGGGTGTCCCTGAGTCATTATGACTTTCGGAACAGCCCCTTCATTATAACCGTATTACGTTATACATCCTCTTCCGGTGAATTATTCTTTACAAGCACCCGGTTTCTGCCAAGATGCTTGGCCTGGAGCAGCAGCTGATCCGCCTGGATATAGCCCTTCTCCATAGACGCCTGTGAGCCTACTTCAAAGTAATAGAGGCCGAAGGAGGCGGTATAAGAAAGCTGAATTGCCTGATCTCCATATTCTGCTTGCACAAGACTGTCTTCTACACCCCGGCGCATCTCCTCCAGCAGTAAGCAGCAGTCAGCATAGCCTTTATTCCGTAAGAAAAACGTGAATTCCTCGCCGCCGCTTCGGAATAGAAAATCGTCTCCATCCAGATAGGACTGAAGGGTGCGGGCAAAATGCCGGATAACCTGATCGCCGACGGCATGGTTATAGCTGTCATTCACTCTCTTGAAGTTATCGATATCGGTTACGACGATGCCGATTGTATCCCCGGGCTGGTTAAGCTCAGCCATCTGTTTATCCATATAAGCGCGGTTATACATCCCCGTCAGGAAATCCTTATACGCCATCTGTTCGAATTTATCTCGCTCATATTTGTTCTGGATGCTCTGTGATTTGGAATGAAAGGACCGGCTTACGACATAGTTAAGCAAAAACAAGCTGAAGATAATATCCCAGCGCTGCTCCTGCAGGAAGATCAGCAGCAGGCCGTTTGTCAGCGCGATTTTCCCCATATCCAAGAAGCTTCGGCTCGTAACCGAATAATCATAGGCTTCCCGCAATGTCCGCAGCTCGCCCATGATGAATAGGACAATGACCAAAAACAGCGTCGTGAGCGATGAAATGACGATAATCAGCAGTATCATCAGCAGCCAGAAGCCGTAAGGTATGGACGCAAACACGGGGTAAAGCCATTGGTACATATAATAGCCGATTGAGTTAGCCAGCACGAAGGACCCGATATTGAAGAATGTGTCCAGAAACTCGCCGGGATCGGCCGTATTGGACCATTTCTTATGAAAATATATGGTGAAACGGAATATGGTTTCAAATATCAGTACGCCAACCGGCCCCGCAAACAAGGTGAGAGATGACGTATAGCTGATCCCATAGTCAACGCTTGTACTTCCGCTTTTGTTAATGACGCGGAGGTTGTAATATAAGCAGGAGAACAGCCAATATATAATCAAGGCCTTTAAGTAGGCGGAATGATCTGACAAGAGGTGTCCTGAACTTAAAGCAACAAGCACAGAAGTCGTAAATAATGTTAGGTCAAATATTCGGGCTTTTGTCATGCTTTTTAAGGTCTCCTTGTTGTTCAGAACTACAGTGAGGCTATAGCTATTATATTACAAAAATGAATAGAAAGTGAGTTTCAAATTTCGCTTTTGATAGAATATTTAGAAATTGTTATTCCGTTATAGTATTGAAGCTTGATGAAGGGTGGTCGGCAGATGAAGGTCGGAAGATTCGCGGAGACCAACAGGCTGAGCATCGATGCCGTCAGGCACTATATAGATTTGGGGCTGATTTTCCCGGAGAAGAAGGGCGGCCAGTATGTGTTTGACGAGCGGTGCCAGGAGGATCTGAAGCTGATCTTCCCAATTCGGAAGCGCTTCATGCGTGGAAAATCAAAAAAGAGCCGGCGATGCCGGCTCTTTCATCAGGACAACTATTCTACTGCTTCTTGACCGGGATCCATATCTCGGTGCGGTAGCTCTCGGAGGCAGTATCTCCTGCCGGGTAGACCTCCATCTCAGGAGCGCCGGAGTGCTCGTAGCCCGTTGAGGGGAACCATTCTTGAAAAATGCGCGAATACGTTTGCTGAATGGCATGGGGAACGGGGCCGTCCGCATAAAATACTGCCCAAGTGGAGGCAGGGATGGTACGGCTCAGGAACTCGCTGTCATCAGCATCTTGGTCGCTTTCCACCCCAATCACGTAGGTGATATCTTCCGTACCGGGCTTCATGTCCATGCAGATGCCATACATCCGGTTACTGCTGCTCATTGCCACGAGCCGGTCGGATGTGCCATCCATGTTGCAGCGGTTCCAAAACAGCGGCACCTCCCGAAGCTGCTCATAGGTGGTATACAGCGGCTTGCCGACAATCCGGAACGCTTCCTTCTCTACAATACGGTAATCCATGTCTTTGTCCCCTTTCAAAATGAGTTGGAAGGAGATACGGGGAAAGGCTTTCAGCTGCACGCCCGCGTTCCGGGCTTCCGTAGGTGTCATGCCGTGAATTTTGCGGAACGCCTTGGCGAATGATTCGGGCGAGTCATAGCCGTACTTTAGAGCGACATCTAGCACTCTGGCGGGTGATGTGGCTAACTCCTGCGCGGCCAGAGTAAGCCTTCGTCTCCGGATATATTCGGCTACCGTCATGCCGGTCGCCATGTAGAACATCCGTTGAAAGTGAAAGGTCGATGAGTAGGCGGCCTGCGCAAGCTCATCAATCTCCAGACGCTCCCCCAGTTTAACCTCTATTAAGTCAAGTGCGTTCTGCATGCGGGATAACCATTCCATGTTGCCGTCTCTCCTTCCTGGAAATCAGTGTATCAGGAGCCGCTTAAGGAATCCTGCTCATAAATGCGTTTATCGGACAGATTGCATGCTTACGAGTACAAGCTTTATAACAAAATTATAGATGAGAGCGGTCATGGCATCTATATTAATATTAGCGGGTGAAAATAACGAATTACTTGATGGAGGGTCGGCTGCTGTTCTGGTTAATGATAAATAGGTAGGGCCATGTGCAAGAAATCTCATATTATATAGCAGAGGAGACCCGAATAACATGACACAAGGATTGCTCGGCAACAATGCAGTTGTTCACATCGGCATATTGGTGAACGATATTGACAAGGTTTCGCAGGCTTATGCCGATTTCTTCGGAATCGAGAAGCCGGAGGCCAGCTGGACTGGCCCGCTTGAACAGGCGCAGACGCAATACAATGGCGAGCCGACTCCGGCCCGCGCAAAGCTGGCTTTTATGAAGATGGGCGCAATCCAAATAGAGCTTATTGAACCTGATGAGCATCCGAGCACCTGGCGCAGCCACCTGGAGGAGCATGGCGAGGGGCCGCATCATATCGCTTTGGTCATTGAGGGCATGCAGGAGAAAATTACGCTGATGGAGAGCAAGGGCTTCCCGCTGCAGCAGAAGGGCGAGTATCCGGGAGGACGCTATGCTTATATGGATACATTCAAGGAGCTGAAGGTCTTGGTTGAGCTGCTTGAGAACGATAAGAAGTAAAAGATATTCAGCTGCTAGTCGGCAGCTGCAAAGTCCGGTAAGCCTTGTTGGGCGCCGGGCTTTTTGCATTATGGGCAGTGAGAGCAGCTGCCATGGTATGAATTTTCCATTGCTAGCTTGCTTAAATTGCAGCCGGATGTGGTAGTAACTTGTGTATATTTCCAACCGTTGGATATGACTCTCAGCGGGTTGTAAGGGATGAACAAGAATAAATACTTTGCTGGATGCCAGAACAACAAAATCTGAAATGAAATAAGGTGGTCAAAATATGAATCACAAGGTTTGGAAGAACCCTGTCTTTTCTGTATCGGCAGCTATCATTGTGCTATTCGTGCTAATTGGGGCTCTCATGCCGGAAGTATTCGGTGAGACGGCGAGCCGATTATTTCTATTAACGACTAGTAAGTTCGGCTGGTTCTACCTGCTTGCGGTGTTTGTCATCACGATCTTTCTAATCGGGCTGGCTATAAGCAAGTATGGCGGCATCCGTCTCGGCGGGCAAAATGAACGGCCTCAATTCTCGTTCTTCTCGTGGATTGGCATGCTTTTCTCGGCCGGCTTTGGGGCCGGTCTTGTCTTCTGGGGGGTAGCGGAGCCGATGAGTCACTACTTCACAGCGCCGTTCGCACGGATTGAAGGGCAGACGCAGGAAGCGGCTCGGGTGGCGATGGGCTATGCCTTCTTCCATTGGGGTGTTAGCCAGTGGTCGGTATTCGCGATCGTAGGACTTGTCATCGGCCTGTTGTGGTTTAGGAGGCAGCAAAAGGGGCTGATCTCAACCGCTCTGGAGCAGGTTGTCGGCCGGAAGCCAGTGGTCCGCCATACAGTCGATTCGCTCGCTGTCATCGCGACGGTGATGGGGATTGCAACCTCGGTAGGACTTGGGGTGCTGCAGATGAACAGCGGCCTCGGCGCGGTGTTCGGCACCGGCAGCTCGGTTGGCATTCAGCTTGCGATCATCGCGGTGATTTTCGTTGCTTACATGATCTCATCTTCTACAGGTTTGGAGAGAGGCATCCGGTATCTCAGTAACCTGAACCTCGGACTGGCGCTCGGCCTGCTGCTCTTCGTCTTCATAGCAGGACCGTCTGTCTTTATTATGGAGACATTGACCCTGGCTGTTGGTGATTACTTTGCCAACTTCATTCAGTACAGTCTCCGGTTGCAGCCTTACACTGGAGGTACCTGGGTTCGTGACTGGACGATCTTCTATTGGGCATGGGCTATCGCCTGGTCACCTTTCGTGGGAGCCTTCATTGCGCGCGTATCCAAGGGACGGACGATCCGGGAGTTTATACTCGGTGTCATGATTATCCCGCCGGCGATTGCCTGTGTATGGATCGCGACCTTCGGGGGCACGGCATTGTGGAATGACCTGAACCAAGGGACAGATATTGCAGGAGCGGTTCACAGCGATTTGGCGACCGCGTTGTTCCAGCTGTATGAATTCCTGCCGTTTACCGATATTCTATCTATTATGTCCATTCTGCTGATCTTCACCTTCTTGGTCACTTCCGCAGACTCGGCAACCTATATTCTTGCCAGTATGACGACATACGGAAGCCTGAATCCGGGGCAGTATGCGAAGATCGTCTGGGGTGTGCTAATGTCCGCGATTGCCGCTGTTCTGCTGTATGCAGGCGGCCTGGAAGCCTTGCAAACCGCCTCGCTGATTGCGGCCCTTCCGTTTACCATTCTGCTGCTCTTACTGGTGCTGGCAACCGTCAAATATTTAAGCAAGGAACCGCTGCCGCTTCGTAAGGTAGACGCGAAGTTTATTCATGAACAAGAGAAGGCTGCAGATGCGGCGGAGCGTAAAGGCAAGGCGAGATAAGCAGGCATTCAGAAATAAGATCTATTATAGTCATATAGAAGAAGGAAGCGCCTGCATCACGGCGCTTCCTTCTTTGTCGTGAGAGTAGAAGCCAGTAACTCTTATCTAGTGAATTCAACGGGTGACAGTTAATGGAACCCATACTGCTTCGCTGGAAACAGGAAGTGGTATTAGACCCTGTAAGAGAATTGACCGTTAGGCCATGGATTGGGAATAACGGACTGCTGCCCCACAGGAGGTGAGAGACGGGCTTGTTCGCTTGGCCCTTTACGGTGATATGGAGGGACCTTAATCATGAAGAGACGGATATTCAAGAACCCGGTATTCCTGGTATCGACATCGATCGTAATTATACTGGTCATACTGGGTGCCGTTATGGCGGGGCAATTCGGAGATACAGCTAATCAGCTGTTTACATTTACAACGGAGAAGTTCGGATGGTTCTACCTGCTCGTGGTAGGTATGATTATTCTGCTGCTGATCGGACTGGCAATTAGCAAGTATGGAGGAATCCGGCTCGGCGGCGAGGATCAGAGACCGGAATTCCCCTTTTTCACGTGGGTTGGCATGCTCTTCTCGGCAGGGTTTGGCGTGGGCCTTGTGTTCTGGGGAGTAGCGGAGCCGATGAGTCATTTTGCCGAGACGCCCTTCGGAAGTGCAGAGGCCAATTCGGAGGAAGCGGCGAGAATCGCCCTGGGGTACGCCTTCTTCCATTGGGGCATCAGCCAGTGGGCGGTCTTTGCCCTTGTGGGCCTTATCATTGCGCTGCTGTGGTTTCGCAAGCAGAAGGATGGATTGGTGTCTACGGCTCTTGAGCCGGTGACCGGGAGTAAGCCGGCCGTCAAGCATACCGTCGACTCCTTCGCTGTTATTGCAACGGTAATGGGTATTGCCACCTCGATTGGTCTCGGTGTACTCCAGATGAACAGCGGCCTCAATACGGTGTTTGGCCTGGGCGAACAGTTCTATGTGAAGGTCGGAATCATTCTGGCCGTATTTGCCGCTTATACGGTATCCTCGACAACCGGGCTTAACAAGGGAATCCGGTATTTAAGCAATGTTAATCTGGGTCTTGCACTCGGGTTGATGCTGTTCGTATTCTTCGCGGGGCCAACCGTCTTCATTCTGAAATCCTTCACCTTGGCGCTTGGCGATTACATAGGCAACTTTGTCCGGTACAGCCTGCGGATGGAGCCGTATGGCAGCGGCAGCTGGCTGCGTGAATGGACCCTCTTCTACTGGGCATGGGCCATCGCCTGGTCGCCTTACGTTGGTGCCTTCATCGCCAGGGTTTCCAAGGGGCGCACCGTCCGTGAATTCATCATCGGTGTCATGTTTATACCGCCGGCTATTGCCTGTGTCTGGATATCCGTGCTGGGCGGAACCGCATTATGGCAGGATCTGTACCGGGATACGGATATTGCTTCTGTAGTCGACCAGAATAAGGCGGATGCGCTCTTCAAGCTGTTTGAACAGCTGCCGTTCACGACTATTCTGTCGGTACTGGCGATTCTGCTGATCTTCGTCTTCCTCGTGACATCAGCAGACTCGGCGACATTCATTCTGGGGAGTATGACAACCTACGGCAGCCTGCATCCGAAGAAGTTCGTCAAGATCACATGGGGCGTGCTCATAGCCGCTATAGCGGGCGTTCTTTTAAATGCCGGCGGACTAAAGGCACTGCAGACGGCTTCGCTGGTCGCGGCTCTGCCATTCGCGGTGCTGCTCCTGCTGCTCGGCTATGGCACGGTGAAGCTCATTCGCAAGGAGCCGCTTCCTATCCATAAGGAGGATATCGAGCGGTTCCGGCGTCTGCAGGAGAAGTCGGATGATCGTTCTGCCCCACATGAGCAGAAATAAAGCGGCCGGGTAAGCGGCCAGGCGTTGGTCTCGGGCAATGCGGTTGACACTCTATAAGCGCCGGGCCCCTAAGTCATGCACAGTCTGCAGCCATCTATCCCGCTGCTCTGCCGTAGATGGCTTAACAGGGCCGATATCCGTAATCTTAACGGGATTAACACCGCAGAACTGTAGAATGCCCCGCTTCATAACCGTGTGCCCGGCTGAACGATGCACCAGCTTGAAGTACCATGGCGGCGAATCCATGGTGACGACCATTCGGGCGGATTTGCCGGTCAGCAGCTTATCCCACAGCTGGGAGTTCGGCCTAGTCTGGAAGGCAAAGCCGGGGAGGAACACGCGGTCAATAAACCCTTTCAGAATTCCGGGAACCGTGCCCCACCATAACGGATAAATGAATACCAGGTGATCCGCCCAGCGAATGATGTCCTGTGCAGCTAGCAGGTCAGGCTCCAGCTCGGTCCGCTGACGGTATCCATACTGCAGGTTCGGGTTAAACTGCAGCGACCCAAGAGAAATTTCTCTTACGGAAGCGCCGCTGCCCGCTGCCCCTTTTACATATGAAGCTGCTAACGCTGTACAATAGCTTTCCGCATCGGGATGCCCGTTGATGACGGCTATATTGTTTCGCCTCTGTGTGCTCATATTCCATCTCCTTGTCGCTGTGATAAGATAGACTAAGCGTACAATAACCGGGAGCGGAACGAATATGATGAATGGTGCACGATTACTGACCAAACATGCAGGCGGGGGGTATTTATGAGGGACTTTGGCGTGTCGGTAGCTTTGCTGTATCCGATCATGAAGACGATTCTGCGAAGCGGCTTTGATAAAGAGGAATTTCTAGGGCAGGCCCGGATCAGCGGAGAGCTGCTGGAGGATGCCGAGGCCCGGCTTCCGGAGCAGGATTTCGAGCGGGTTACCGAGCTGGCTGCTGCCGTGACGGGAGATCCGCTGTTCGGTCTGCATCAGGGGCAGCGAGTGGAGGTGGCCGATCTCGGAATACTGGGTTACGTTATGCTTCATTCCGGCACGGTTGGTCAGGCTTTAAAGGCATACCAGACCTATAATGTGATCGTGTGCAGCGGCTTTAATATTGATACAGAGGTACAGGGGGACGACCTCCTGATTACGACCTCCTTCCAGTCCAGCCCGCTCAAGAAGCCGGGCAGGCACTGCATGGAGGACATGGTCAGCTCCGTGTATCATCTGATGATGAAGCTCAGCTGCCGGACCATAGCGCTTAAGGAGCTCCATTTTGCCCATTCTGCCGAAGCGGGAGTCCCGCTAGCTGATTATATGAACGTGATGGGTGTTCAGCCGCTGTTCGATAGGCCGGCCAGCCGCATGCGGGTGCCGAAGGAAGTGCTCGAATACCCGATTGTGTTTGGTGACGCCAAGCTGCTGCGGACGTTCGAAGCGATTGCGGAGGGAGCAAGGCAGCGGCTGCTGCAGGGACGCACATTCACCGATGAGCTGTATAATTGGCTGCTGAAGCTGGCGCCTGCATCGCTGCCGGGGCTGAAGGAGGCTGCACAGGCCTTCCAGATGAGTGCCCGCAGCCTGCAGGCGAGGCTGCAGCAGGAGCAGACCACCTATCAGGATCTGTTAAACCAGGTCCGGCGGGAGCTTGCATCCGGTTACCTCGCGAAGCCCGAGTATACGATTGCCGAGATTGCATACCTGCTGCATTTCTCAGAGCCGAGTGCCTTCCAGAACGCCTTCAAGAGGTGGACTGGACTAACGCCAAAGCAGTACAGGCTGGCTTCCCAGCAGGACAGAGCGAGCGCGATATAGACCGGGGACAGTCCCGCCAAGTCTCTATGCCGGATTAAGCTGCTTATGGATGATGTCGGCTGTAGCCTGGCTGATCGGATTAATATCCTGCAATATGTTGCTCAACACGTGCAGGGTCACACCCGTTTCCAGAAAACGCATCAGCAGCGAGGTGAAGCCTGGAATGCCGCCGCTGTGAGCAGCTATCCTGCCGTAGGGTGACTCCTGAATAATCCATCCATAGCCATACGAATATCCCTGCTCGGAATCCGCCGCATACGGGGTGAACATTTGCTCCTTGAGAGAGGCGTCCAGCAGGGCATCTGAGGCTAGAGCCAGGTCCCACAGATGCATATCTTCCACAGTCGAGAGGATAGAACCGGCAGCGAAGGCGTTCGAGATATCAAAATATGGGGCATTAAGCAGCGCGCCGTCCTCTGCCGTATGGTAGCCTGCTGCCCGCATGGGCACAAGCATACCCGGGTCATCGACCTGGGTCTTCGTCATGCCTGCGGGCGCGAAGATATGCTTCTTCAGGTAATCGCCGTAGGATAACCCAGACACCTGTTCAATCAGCAGACCCAGCAGGGCATACCCGGAGTTGGAATAGGCGTAGCGTTCACCAGGTGCGAATTCGAGCTGCCGATCCATGAAGCGTTCTGCGAGCTCCCGGGGGGTACAGCTCTGAGCACACCACTGCGCCATGGAGGGATCTGCCGTATAGCTGGGAATGCCGGATGTATGAGTCAGCAGATGGTGAATCGTGATGCCGGTGCCGCCCTGCTGATCGGGAAAATAGCGGTCAATCGTGTCTTCGAGCTTGATCAGGCCTTGGCCCATCAGCTGCATGACAGCTGTGGAGGTGAAGGTCTTGGTAATCGAGCCGATACGGAATCTGGTCTGCGGGGTATTGGGAACCCCCAGCTCAAGGTTGGCCTCCCCGTATCCTTGCGAGAACAAGATACGGCCATTCATGGATGACAGAATCGCTCCGCTGAATTTGTGCTCCTCTGCAAGCGGCTCAAGATAAGCGTGCAGGGCTTCAGCAATGGCAGCTGTAGACATTCGGACATCGTTCCCTTCATTTGGTTGGCTGTCATTCACATGTTATATCCAGATCTGGAAGCGGACAAGCACCAAATGACCCAGCCAGCCGAATCACGGCATAAGCGTTTATTTCAGGGTTGCTGTTGGGATAATAAGGGCATTATTCCCGGATAATCTGCTGTTCTTTAGCGGAGGCAGGTCGACAGAGGAGGCTTTTAAGTATGCCGGGCGGCACAGGTTCTGTTATTTTGCCAGAGGAGGAGGTTCCTCTGTATGCGGCAGGCTGCATGAAATGCGAGCTGGCGGGGCAGCGGCGCCGCATGGTATGGGGGGAGGGAAATCCCGAAGCTCTTGTCTTCATTCTGCTGGACAATCCGGGAGCGCGTGAAGACAAGGATGGACAGGCATTCGTCTGCGGTACGCGAGACACGCTGCAGCAGGGGCTGCTCGAGACCGGAATTGCGCTGGATCAAATCTATGTGAGCTACCTGCTGAAGTGCAGGCCGATCCGCGCTTATGACAAGCCGGCTGCAAGAGCGGCCTGCTCTCCCCATCTGGCCTTTCAGCTGGAGCGGCAAAAGCCCCGCATCCTGCTGGGGCTCGGCAATACCGTTGTGCAGGAGCTGTATCAGACTGAGGAGATGGATGTTAAGGGTTTGCGCGGAGCATGGCATGACTATGAAGGCATCCCGGCGGTGTTCTCCTATCATCCGCTTGCTGTGCGCAGACGGCCGGTGCTTATGAGATATCTGCTGGAGGATCTGGCGCTTGTACGCGAGAAGCTGACGGAGTTGTCCCAATGACAGATAGATTACAATTGGTCAACTTAGCGAGAGACCAATCCAACTGTATTGGACTGGTCTCCTTTAACTAGTGTATTTTTGGTGAGCGAAATCTTACAGCGGCAGATCCCGCCTTCTGAATGCAGTGAAGCTTATCGCATAGAGCGCTGCACCCGTTACAACCAATAAGGCAGACAGCAGTCCGACCGGAGTCTCTCCCTGTACAATGGATAAGGGCTGGAACACGCTGAACAGGGAAAGATTCTTGAGCCAGTTAAGCTCAGCCGAGGAGTTGGCGAGAATGCCACAGAGGTACATGAACAGCGTCAGCCCGCCCGATGCGGTTAAGGCCTGCTTCGACTCGTTGAAGAGCGATGAGAACAGGAACGCATAGCCGCTGACAACGAAGAACATTAGGAAAGCGATTAGGTTAACTTGGACAAATACAGATACATCCACCGCTGCACCGCCAGTTACACCAGGAATGCCCAGCAGGCCTGCGGCCGTTAGGACGATGGCAATCACCAGCAGGGAAACGAGCAGCACAGCAGCCTGCGTCCGTGCGACTCTTCCCCTTGATACCGGGGTAGCCAGCAGATACGCCATAGGACCGCGGTCGACGAGACTTGCCATCAGCTGATTGGCGACAATCAGGCAGAAGATGGCCATGAATACCAGGAAGGTAACGCCATAGAAGCCGGTGGACAGGAAGCCTTCGATGGTTTGCGGTCCGTCCAGCAGGCCGAGCGCTTCACGCATGCCCTCTGGAAGCGCGCTGAATGGGTCGGATTCACCGCTTGGGTCGTACATATAGGCTGTAGTAAGCAGGTAGAAGACCATAACGAGGGAAAAGCCGAGCAGCAGCTTGAGTGTCTTCTTCATCGAAGCCTTGAACAAGGGTAAGCTGATCATTTTGTCATCCCCCGATCGTAGTAATCCATGAACATCTCTTCAAGGCTCTGCTGCCGGATGCTGATATTGGCAATGCCGCAGCGGGCAAGAGCCTGCACGAGCGCTTCATAGTCGCCTTGAACCTCAATGGTGACGGTGAGTTCCTGCACGGCGGTAATATGCAGACCAGACTGCTGCAGCTGCTGGACATCATCCTGGCTCTTCACCGTTACCGAGAACATTTTCTGCCTGGAAGATTGAAGACTGTGTATATTCTCGATTGCAACCAGGCGTCCGTCCTTGATAATCCCGACCGTGTCGCAGGTACGTTCAATTTCCTCGAATAGATGGGAGGACATGAAGATGGTTTTGCCGCGGGCCTTCTCTTCCAGAATGAGCCGGATGAATTCACTCTGCATAAGCGGGTCGAGGCCGGAGGTGGGTTCGTCGAGAATTAGAATGTCTGGGTCATGCATGAAGGCTGCCACGATGCCAACCTTCTGCTTCATGCCCTTGGACATCTTCTTGATCGGCGTCTTCACATCGAACTGGAAGCGGTCAATAAGCTGTTTGCGCTTCGACGTGCTTCTCATCTTCCGCATGCCGCCCAGCAGGTCAAGCATCTCACTCCCGTTCAGCCCCTCGACAAAAGCGATCTCGCCCGGCAGATAGCCGACGAATTGCTGAATCTCCGCGCTCTTGCTCCAGCAGTCCAGCTTGCGGATGCTGGCAGAGCCGCCGGAGGGCTTCATGAAGCCCATCAGATGGCGAATGGTCGTCGATTTTCCCGCCCCGTTAGGGCCCAGATACCCGAACACCTCGCCTTCCCTGACTTCCAGTGACAGATCGAAGATACCCTTGCCGGGACCGAAGGCCTTGCTTAGACGGTTCAGCTGTATGCTCATTTAATCCCTTCTTCCCAAATGAAATGAATAATTACAGTATATATTATTCATAATATGATTCATATAGAGCAGGTGTCAACACGTTTTGAATAAGATATGTTGAATCCGTTCAAAACATCCTTTAAGCTATTAGAAGAGGTGAGTAAGTTGGACGGTTATCAGCTGCGAACGGAGAAGAAGAAGGAGAAGGTTCGCCAGGCGGCGATTAATTTATTTACGAGTTACGGTATAGAGAAGGTAAGTCTTGCGGAAATAGCCAAGAAGGCGAATGTATCGCCGGTGACGATATATAATCATTTTGGCACGAAGGATGAGCTGGTCAAAGAGGTGATCCGTTCTTATCTGCAGCAGGAGTGGGAGGATCGGGTTGCGACAACGAGCCAGCCTGGAATCAGCTATCCGGCTAAGATTGAACGGTTAATTTTCGAAACGACGGATGTATCCCGCAAGCTAAGCCCCGACTTCCTGAATGCATTGATGCAGGATGATGGAATCAGAGGGGTGATTGAGGAGCTGTACCGCGAATACATTCCTTTCATGGTCGGCCTGCTGGAGGAAGGCAAGCGGGAGGGGTATATCGATCCGTCGATCTCGAACGAGTCCATTATGGCGTATTTAAACATTTTGCAGAATGCGATGAACCAGTTTGAGTTTTCCCCGGACAAAGAGAAGAATTCGAAGCTGGCTGAGGATTTGTCCAAAATGTTCTTTTACGGCCTGCTGAACAGGCGAGACGGGTAAAAGGAGCACGGCAATGATTTATTTGAGGAGCTTCAAGCTGTCTGATTATACGGATCGAAACCCCAACATCTACCCTGATTATGTATTCAAGCATGTGGCTGGAGAGGTGCTTTTGTTTGACCGGATTACGGTGCTGTATGGCAATAATGGCAGCGGAAAATCCACGCTGCTCAATGTGATCGCGAACAAGCTGGGAATCTCCGGGGCGGAAAGAATGACAAGCAGCAGGGACGATATGTATGCTCGGCGTTTCCTCGATTTGAGCAGCTATCAGCTTGGGGCGGATGAGCAGGATAAGGAAATCAGGCAGCTTCCGGAAGGAAGCCGGTATATGAAATCAGAGGATATCTTATATGAAATCAAGAAAATACAGCAAGACTCCGTGCTGCGTGAGGATATCCTATATCAGCAGATGAACAAAGGGATGAGCAAGGCGCAGGCGGCTGAGTATGAAACAACGTATGAGTACAAGAAGAAGATGGAGATCATTCAATTCTCCCAAGAAAAATACTCGAATGGGGAAACGTCCATGCAGTTTTTCGAGGAGTATCTGCTGCCTGGGCAATTGTATCTGTTGGACGAGCCGGAAACATCACTTTCTCCTGCCAATCAGATCAGGCTGGCTGAACAAATCAATGAGCTGGCACGATATTTGGACAGTCAATTTATTATCGCCACTCATTCTCCCTTTGTTTTAGGGACGTTGCAGGCCAAGATTTATAATCTGGATGCCAGGCCCCTGCAGACCGCAGAATGGTTCGAGCTGGACAATGTACGGTTTTTTTATCGGTTTTTCAATAAGCATAAGCAATTGTTCGAATGAAGGCCGCAGGCCATGCCATAGCTGATAGGAACAAGGGCAGACAAGCTACCGCTTGCCTGCTCTTTCTTTTTGCAATTCGCCAATCTTCTCCCTCTTTTTCTAGCGCGGCAGATCGGCGGCATACTGCTTTCGCAGCCGGCTCAGCTCCTCAAGCTTGCGCAGGCTGGCTTCCTGATTGCGCATCCCGACGGCAATGATCAGATTCTCGATCAGGAAGGTTGGCGCAACCATAGAGTGGAACTCCCACATTTCCCCGCGGCTTGCGAACAGGGTATAGTCAGCCAGATCGGTGAAATCAGACACCAGCCGGTCGGTGATCAGCAGAGTCCGGTACCCGGCCTGCTTCGCCTGCTCCAAGATGACCTTCGATTCGGGCAGCATGCGGATAAAGCAGAACAGCACGACAAGGTCCCGTTCCGTTACATGAATCAGATCCTCGAACAGCTCGCTGCCATTGCGCATGCGCTTCATCTCCAGCCCGAGACGGGTCATGCGGTAATCCAATAGCTCAACCAGTCCCTGCGAAGGGCCCTGCCCATAGATGAACACCCGCTCCGCTCCGGTTAAGGCATGAACAGCCTGATCAAACTGCCCAGAGTCAAAATGCGCCATCGTCTCCTCCAGATTGGAGACAGCCATGTCCAGGAGCTCATGCTGCTGACGGTCTCCTTGAACCTTGTGCATGATGGATTTCATCTTCGCCGCAGGCGTAATCTCCAGCTGCTCCCTGGCCTTGGCCTTGAAGTCCTTCAGGTTGGTATAGCCAACTGACCGCCAGAAGCGGGAAACCGATGCAATGCTAAGCCCAAGCGCATCGGCTATCTCCTGCTCGGTGGATAAGAGCACCAGCTGGGTATTCTTCTGAATATAGTCCGCAATCTTGTATTGGTTCGGTGATAGGTTGCCGGTGTCCCAGTTGAACGCTGTCATCGTATTAAAGTCTCCTGTCAGGATCGTATATACGGCTAGTCTATCACGGGCTAAACAGCAAGGGCAAACCGGCTGCAGCAAAGTGTGTAAATAAAATTACATAGTAATAGTATATGTAAAAATATTAACAAAACACTAACATCACGCATATCCCCCGTTAATAAACGGTTCCTATACTGAGGTTAAATTAGCCCAGGGGGGAATGGAAGAAATGTCGCTCATGAAGCAGAGGTATGTGCTTACCCAATCACAGAAGATGATGGTTTTTATTTTATCCATGTCACTATACGGGTTGTCGAACATGATAACCGAGCTGATCCCCGCGTTCCGGTTCGGCTCCATTGAACTTTCGGTGGAGTACTTCGCCTTTATCCCGCTGACTCTGTGCATTCTGTTCCATCCGCTGTACGCGGCAATCGGAGCTTCGCTGGGTGAGGTGATCTTCGGCGAAATCATGCTGGGACAGTTCGGCGGGCTGGGTGAATTGGAGAAATTCCTCGCATTCTCACTCGCGATGTTCATCGCAGGCTCGCTTGTGCGGGACCCGAAGAACAGACGCCAGGTCGGAATAGCCGCCATAACCGGTGTAGCCATTCATCAGATGATCAGCTCCATGGTCGATATCGGCAAGGTATGGGTCGGAATCGAGGAGCTGGAGGCTGTACCTGGACTTGCGGAAAGTGTGGTTGTCATTGAGGGCGTGTCGTTCCTGAACGATGTCCTGTTCTCCGGCATTCTGTTCGCGCTCCTGCCGACCATGTATCTGGTTCCAAGACTCTACGGGAAAATCGAACCCCTGCTCGGCATGAAGCCTCGCGACAATAAGATCCGGTACTCCCTCGGCCAGATTCTTGGCCCGCGCGTTATTGTGCTGTCCATCGTGGCGGCCTGCGCAGCCTTGATCGCGGAATTTATGGCCGAGTCGGATATGGCTCTCATTGAATGGGATGCCGACTTCGTTGACACTTATGGCGATTGGTTCATCTGGATCAGCATCGGGGCCGCAGCACTGGTGGCTCTGGTCACTATCCTGGTAATGGTAAGCCGCAGACGAAACGCAGGCGGGAAAGGCGTCAGCCATGGATGAACAGCAGGCTGTCATCCGCATCAATGATCTGACATTCACCTATCCGGGTGCAGAGGAGCCTGCACTCCGCAATGTGTCGCTGTCGATCGACAAGGGAGATTTCGTGGCCATCATTGGCGGCAACGGCAGTGCCAAATCGACCCTCTGCAAGACAATGAACGGCTTGATTCCGCACTTTTATACCGGGGATTACGCTGGCGAGGTGACGATAGCCGGCCTTCGTACCGGCGAGCATTCCGTATCCGAGCTATCGCGTCATGTGGGATATGTCTACCAGGACTTCGAGAACCAGCTGGTTCGTCCGACTGTGCTGGATGATGCAAGCTTCGTCCCGCTTAATTACGGGATGCGCGATTACAAGGAACGCGGCATGCAGGCACTGGCGATGGTAGGACTGGATGCGAGTCCCCGGGAGTTCATCTGGCAGCTGAGCGGCGGCCAGAAGCATCTGCTCGCCTTGGCGGGAGCCGTATCACTCGGACCGGACATTCTTATTGTAGACGAGCCTATCGCACAGCTTGACCCCTGCCATGCCAGAGAGATCTATGAGCTGCTCCAGCGCTTCAACGAGCAGCACGGGATGACCATTATTGTTATCGAGCATCATACCGAGTTTGTTGCGGATTACTGTAAGCATGTGGTCCTGATGGCTGGCGGGCGTCTCGTCTGGAAGAAGCCGGTGCACGAGGCGCTGAATCAGGTGGGCGAGCTGCTGCGTCATGATGTGTTCCCGCCGCAGGTGACGCAGGCCGCTCATAGGATGCACGGCAGTCACGGCAAGCTTCCGGTCACGCTGGAGGAGGCGGAGCTGTATTTTAGCCCAGTAGAGGGTAAGGCCCCCGCAGCGGGGGACGTTCTTGCAGTTCCTGAGCTGATTCGCAGAGACCAGCCGGTTGTCACCGCAGAGGCCGCGTCTTTCTCGTATAAGACGGTAGAGCGTGGCAAGAAGCCGGTGCTGCGCGAGGTTACGCTGTCCTTCTACCCCGGTGAGCAGGTGGCGCTTGTTGGCAACAACGGTGCGGGCAAATCCTCGCTGCTGCGGCTGATCACCGGTGTGACGAAGCCGGAGAGCGGCTCTGTCCACGTGAAAGGGATTGACACGCTCAGGACATCGCCAGAGAGTCTGGCAGATCTGGTCACCTACATTTATCAGAACCCGGAAGATATGTTCATTGAGGACTCGATCCGCAAGGATGTGGAATTTTTCCTGAAGGCCCGGAAGGTAGAGAACTATCAGGAGAAGGTGGACCGTATTCTGGCGAGCTTCAACCTGACAGGGCTGCAGGAGCGGGACGGGCGGCTGCTGAGCGGCGGGCAGCAGAGGAGGGCGTCGCTTGCGATCGGGGTGGCGATGGACCCGTCGATTATTCTGCTGGATGAGCCAACCGCCAGCCTGGATATTGCCACCCGCAAGGACATCGTCAGCATGCTGACGGAAGTAAGACGGCATGTGGACACGGTTATCATTGCTACGCATGACATGCAGCTGGTGGCCGAGTGGGCGAGCCGGATCATCGTGATGCATGAGGGGCAGGTCATCCATGACGGGACGCGCGAGAGCGTATTCGGAGACCCGTATCTGCTTGCGCAGGCGGGCCTGACCGCCCCGCAGATCGTGGAGCTCAGCAGGCGGATGGGCATGCAGCCGCTCTGTTATACGGTAGAGGAATTTGCAGCCCGCTGCAGAGCGGGCCAGGAAGAGGGGGTGGCCGTGAATGGAGCAGGTGCGCAAGCTATTGGATAAAATCTCGGTGGAGCAGATCAAGATTGAGCTGCTGAACACCGCTTATGGCAACGCGGACACGCTGCTTGCCAGACTGGATCCCCGGACGCTGTTCATCTGGTATCTGTTCTTCGGCATTGCGCCGTGGTTCATTCATCAGGAGCCGGTCCTGCTCGGCATGTTCGTCTTCATGGTCATCACGACGGTCATGTCGCGGATCAGCCCGCTTATTATCGCCATCCTCTGTATGGGCCTGCTCAGCCAAGCGGGTTACATGCTGGTGGCATCGTGGTTCTTCGGCGGCAACTGGGACACGATCATGCCGCTCGCTGTGCTGACGCTCAAGCTGTCCGTTATTTCACTGGCGAGTGTGACGGCCTTCTGCGCGATGGACCCCGAGAAGCTGAGCGACGGCCTCCTCAAGATTGGCGCTCCGGCCAAGGTGTCCTTCGGCATCGCCTACGGCTACCGGATGCTGCCGAACCTGCTGGATGAATATCATCATATCTTCTTATCGTTCCGTCTGAGGGGCAAGGCGCCGGAGAAGCATGGCATCTTGTACTGGCGGAGTGTCATCTACTTTGTCAAAATCGCGGTGCTCTCGTTCTACCCGCTGCTGCTCAGCATGGCTAAGCGGGCCCGTACAACGGTAGAGGCACTGGAGACCAAGGGCTTCTCGTATGCCGGTTACGATGCGGAGGTCCGCAGGATCAAGCTGGCTCATCTGCGCATGCAGGGAAGGGATTATCTGTTTCTGGCCATATCGGCCTTATATGTTGTGCTGCTGTTCAGCCTGACCTGATAACGGGAGCATAGCATGCCTCTGAAACTGATCGGATTTGAGTTTACTTCACTTAGAGAACAAGGAGACTGCCATGATTATTGATTTTCACACCCATATTAAGCTGTCGAAGAAAACACGGTTTGACCGGAACTATTTCGAGGAAATGATTTGTGAGGCGAAGGCGAACGGGTTGGACGCCCTGGCGATAACCGAGCATTTCAATACGCTGGTATTTGAAGAGATTTACGAGACGCTGGACCGGCATTATCCCTATCGTTACGGTTATTACGAGGTCGAAGGCGTGCGGCTGTTTCCCGGTATCGAGGTCGATATTCAGGAGACTGGCCATATTCTGATCATCGGGGACCGGGCGGATATCGCTGCGATGCGCTCAAGGCTGAGCGGCCATACGGAGGAGGGCGCTTTTATCCCGTTCCGGGGGCTTCTGGACTTGGCAGAGCAGTATAATGTGCTGAAAATCGGAGCGCATCCGTTTCGTGAGGGTACGCCGCTGCATCATCTCCCTGAGGAAGAGCTGCGCAGGCTGGATGCCTTCGATCTGAACGGCAAGGATCTGCATGCGCAGGGCGTGGAAGCATACAGCAAGCGGGTCTATGATTTTGCGGCGAGGCTCGGCAAGCCTGTGGTGGGCGGCAGCGACACCCACCAGCATCTGCAGTACGGCTGCATTGTGAATGAGCTGACCGAAGCGTGCCATACCGTAGATGACCTGAGGCAGGCGATATTGGGCGGCCACTATAAGATCAGCATTTCCCCGTGCCTGGATGTGAAGGTCAAGTCCGCGGCTCAGCTGAAGAAGCTGCTGAAGAAAGAGATGCAGGTGGCGGAGTAGGACGTTACATGTGGAGGTAGTTAAGAGTTAACTAGGACAGTCCATCAAGGGCTGTCCTTTTGACATTGGTATGGCTTCACCGGTGCATATGTGCTAGGGTTTATGTTAACATAAACTGGAATAATTGGGCATTCTGCTTCCGTTAACAGCGAATATTTTAGTAGGTGAGGAGATGGAATAATGAAGATAGAATTTGAAGTCAGAGCATTTGGTAAAGTTGAAGTCGATGGAACGGAAGATGCTTATAACAGCACGGAATTAATGCGTGTGCACAACCTTCCCAAAGACACTACATTAGCCGAGATGGAGTCCATACTAGCTGCTTTATTCAATGAAGCAGAAGGTGGCTACGCTCATCCAGAGCAATGCCTTGGGAAAATCACCATTCGCGCAAAGAAGGATAGTGGTGAGGTTCTGTATCTGGGTTAGATCCCCTAACAGAGGACACTGGCCTAACGTATAAGAGGAGTGGATTCATGGGATTTGGCTTTGATTTCTTTTTGAGAGTGTTTAAGGACAGGTTTAATGGTGAGGGTGATAATACCCAACTACAATTCTTCCTGGCGGAAATAACCGAGCTGGTAAAAGGAACAAGGCACCTGACAAAGATCGCTGAGCTGCTAATTCAGTACTTTCATATGATTTTAATAGAACGGGATATAAGGGAAGAAGATGGGGCTCTACTGGAACAAGCTCTAATACGCCTAGACGATTTATGCACAGAGAGCGTTAACTATGCTGTTTATCATGATCCAGGTGTCCTGGTGTAATGAAGCAGCCTTCAAGCCTGTACCTGCGGTATACAACATGGAGACGTTGACCAATATAGGTAAAGCAGGGGATGATATCGTACACACAGGGAAATCCCGGACAGGAGGCTATATGGATTGTGATCAGAACGGACAGGAATGCGGCGTGACGCCTCAAGAGACGAAGGCTCTTTTGGAGCAGTACCTGGAGGATGAGACAGAAATGCTGCGTTCCTATACCATACTGGCTGAGCGGGTTCACCATGATGATGAGCTGAAGACCCGGCTGTACAACTTTGCGGAGGGGAATGCGAAGCGTTCCAAGCAGCTGCAGGAAGAGCTGCAGAAGTATGAATAAGACGACGAGGCGTTATTCCGAAGAGGGATGACGCCTTTTTTTATGACTTAATTGTAAATTCAGTTAAGGGTTGGATGACGGGAGGTTAATGGTAAGGGAAAAGGGGGCACGCAGAGTCGGCGGTGCAAAATACGAAATCAAGGCTATAGCCAGAATCGGCGGCGCGTTAAGGCGGAAGCGCTGAATCATGAGCACGCTGAGCAGGAACGTTGCAAGTATAGCAACCGTCTCCGGCAGCCAGTAGTGAAAGCCGGTCCCGAGCAGCGATGCTGCGACCGCGCCTGTCATAATCGACGCCGACTCCCGGATGGTTAGCTGGCGCGTAGCGAGTACATAGCTTAAGGTTCCGAGCGTCGGATAGAATAGTGGTTTTAGCATCGGCACGTGCATGGACAGCCAATAAATGATGACCAAGTAAAGGCTGATGACCGATATCTTGGTGTTCACAGGATGTCACACCGCCTTTAATATAGTATGATGGTAAGGCCATCCAAGAAATGATACTACGCATTCTGGTGAGCGTCAATTCAATCCCGACAGATATGGTTGGACTTATTTTGCCGGGGGTGTGCATTTTATTACAATTCCGTGGTATAAATGAATAGTTCCGCCCTTTAAATCGGTTATACTACAAGTACAGTAATAAGACAGGAGTGGGAACAGATGGAAGGCAATGAGACGATATTAACCCCGGAGGGGCTTGCCAAGATTGAAGAGGAGCTCGAAGAGCTCAAGGGCCCCAGGCGCAAAGAGCTGGCCGAACGTCTGAAGACGGCGATCAGCTACGGTGATCTGAAGGAGAACAGTGAATACCACTCAGCCAAGGATGATCAGGCGTTCATGGAGACGCGAATTCTTACGCTGGAGCGCATGCTTCGTACAGCCAAGGTTGTGGAGAGTACTGGCAAGGAAGTCGTCGGAGTAGGGTCGGTAGTCGTTCTTCATGACATCGAGTTCGACGAGAAGATTGAATATACTCTGGTAGGCCCGGCGGAAGCGAATGTGGCGGATAACCGCATCTCCTACGAGAGTCCGCTCGGCAAGGAACTGCGTGGCAAGAAGGTCGGGGACAAGGTTAGCGTTAATGCGCCGGTCGGCGTCATTGAATACAAGCTGCTGGAGATCAAGGGCTAGCAGAACCCCGGACACTTTCCTCAGGAGATTGAACCGGACAGAAGAGAGGATATAATGAAGAACGATTCGATATATGGGTTAACACTGGAGCAGATGGGAGATTGGCTGGAGGAACATGGGCAGAAGAGATCCCGTGCCGCCCAGGTGTGGGATGCCCTGTACCGCCAGCGCGTGACGGAGTTTGCAGCGATGACAGAGATGAATCCGGCTTGCAGGGAACTGCTTGCCGGACATTTTGCCATTGAGACGCTGGAACAGCATATTAAGCAGGAATCGGCGGATGGAACCGTCAAGTTCCTGTTCAGGCTGCAGGACGGGAATCTAATTGAAACGGTTATGATGCGCCATAAGTTCGGGCTGTCCGTCTGTGTCACGACACAGGTGGGGTGCAATATTGGCTGCAGCTTCTGCGCCAGCGGTCTGCTGGCCAAGAGCCGTGATCTGACGGCAGGCGAGATTGTTGGGCAAATCATGAAGGTCCAGCTTCATCTGGACCGTGCGGGCAAGGATGAGCGTGTGAGCAACGTTGTCGTGATGGGAATCGGAGAACCGTTCGACAACTATGAGAACATGGGGAATTTCCTGCGAATCATTAAGGATCACAAGGGACTTGCAATCGGTCCCAGACATATTACGGTGTCGACGAGCGGCCTGGCGGGGAAAATCCGTGAGTTCGCCGACAGCGATCTGAATGTGAATCTCGCCGTTTCCCTGCATGCGCCCAATGATGAGCTGCGCACCCGGATTATGAAGATCAACAAGGCGATACCAATTGCCAAGCTCATGGAAGCCATTGATTATTATCTGGAGAAGACGAACAGGCGGATCGTGCTGGAATATATCCTGCTTAAGGATGTCAACGACAAGCCGGAGCATGCGCTTGAGCTCGCTGGGCTGATCGGGGACCGGAAGCAGCTGGCAGCCGTTAACCTGATCCCCTACAATCCGGTAGATGAGCACAGCCAATATCAGCGGAGCGAGCAGGAAGCGGTTCGTGCGTTCTATGATGTCTTGAAGAAGCAGGGCATCAATGTCAGCGTCCGTCTGGAGCATGGAGCAGATATTGATGCGGCCTGCGGCCAGCTGCGGAGCAAGCAGATCAAGCAGACGGCCAACTAGCCGGATACCGGCGGGCGGTCCTCATGCAGGAAGTCGAGGAGGGCGGTATTGAACGCCTCCTTCTCTTCGACGACAAGCCCATGGCCGCTGTTGTGAAACGGATGAATCCGCGAGCCGGCGATGCCCTGCTGCAGAACCCCGGCGCTTGGGTAGGGTACAATCCGGTCATGCACGCCGTAGAAGACTGTGCAAGGCACCCGGACACTGCGCAGATCAGGGCGGAGATCCTCATTCCGCAGCGAGAGCAGGCATTCAATTGTGGCATGGGAGTCCGCTTCCAGCGCAAGGTGATGGAACCAGTGAACAAGAGGTTCCCCGATGTTGCGGTTAAAGAACTGATCCCACAGACCGGTCAGCATAGCTGGCCGGTTATTGCTCGTTTGGCTGATTAGCTCATCGACCTGCCGGACGGGAAGGCCGTATGAATAGTCGGGCCGCTGGGTAAATAATGGGGCGGCGGCATTAATCAGCGCGAGCCGCGTGATATGTGCTCCGCCGTGGCGTGCCATGTAGCGGACGGATATGGCACCTCCAATGGAGAAGCCGATAAGCACAGCGTCTTCCAGATTCAGCGCTTCGATAACCCCGCGGATATCATCGGCCATCCGGTTATAGGAGTAGCCGTGCCAAGGCTTATCCGACTTGCCGAAGCCGCGCAGGTCCAGTCCGATGCAGCGGTACCCGTAATGGGGCAGCACGTTGAACTGGTACTCGAACATTCGGTGATTAACCGGCCATCCGTGAACAAACACGACCGGGCGGCTGCCTTCACCGGGATTTAAGTCGCGTACGAAGATGCGCACCCCTTGCTCTACTTCGATATACATGATTTTCCTCCCCGTTAGATGCGATCTCCGGATTATGGACACATCTGTTATGCATATTCATAAGACTGCAGCTAAATGCCATCATCGATTTTGCGTTTCCAGGGCTGACACCGACCTGTATAATAAGGTAAATGTACGGTATCTCATGAAGGCTGGGGGAGAAGCGATGAATTACAAGGTTGTGCAGGAGGGCGCGTTTGCGATGCTGCAGGTTAATCTGGAGCGCGGCGAATCGGTTAAAGCCGAGATGGGCGCAATGGTAGCCATGTCGCCAACAGTTGATCTGAAGGGTACGATGGAAGGCGGGATCATGCGGGGAATTGGCCGCGTGCTGAGCGGCGAGAAGTTCTTCTTTCAGGAGTTGAAGGCAGCCAGAGGACCGGCTGAGGTCCTGCTTGCTCCAGCGACACTTGGCGATGTGCAGGCGATTGAGCTGGACGGGTCCTATAAGCTGTATGTCCAGAAGGATGGCTTCCTTGCCGGTACAGCAGGAATAGAAATTAACACCAAGATGCAGAATCTCGTGAAGGGCCTGTTCTCGGGAGAAGGCTTCTTTATTATTGAGATTGGCGGCAGGGGAACGGTATTTCTGTCCTCTTACGGCGCGATCCATGCCATTAATCTGGCACCGGGCGAAGAGGTTATTATCGATAACTCCCATCTGGTTGCCTGGCCGAGCTATATGGACTACAAGATAGAGAAGGCTTCAGCCGGGTGGCTGTCCAGCTTCACCAGCGGCGAGGCGCTGGTCTGCCGTTTCCGGGGCGAGGGCGTCGTGCTTGTGCAGAGTCGCAACCCGGCAGGCTTTGGCAGCTGGATCAAGCAGTTTATCCCGGCAAGATAGCAGATTGGCTGCGAATGCGAGGCAGCCAGGCCAGCAACCACTAACGAACAGGAGCGTACATCATGTATAAAAAGACAGGTATTGCCCTTTTGTATGCGGGCGCCGCCTATCTGATCTTCCGGTATGGCGCTTCGATTATGGCTTGGCTGAACGAAGCGGACAGCTTTCCGCTGGTTACGGTTTTGGCCACGATGCTTGCCTTGTTCCCGGCCATACCTTACCCGATCGTAGGCGGTGCTATCGGCGCTGCCTTCGGTCCGGTAATCGGCGGATTGATCACTTGGATTGGCTCTGCGGCAGCTTCCATACTCATGTTCCTGTTCGTCCGGTATGGGTATCAGGAGTGGGGAGGCAGGCTGCTGCGGCGCTACAGAAGCCTGGACAAGCTGACGGAGATGTTCGAGAGGAGCGCGTTCCTGACGATCGTATTCGCCCGCCTTGTCCCGTTCATACCATCGATTGTGATAAATATATATGCGGCGCTCAGCCGGGTGCCGTTTGCAGTCTATGCGACTGCATCCTCACTAGGCAAGATTCCGCCTATGGTGTTGTTCGCAGTAGTAGGCGACAGTATTGCCAACGAGCCTGCGCAGATAGCAGCCATTATTGCCGGGTATGGGGCTTTCTTCGCGCTGACCTGGTGGCTTCACCGGCTGTGGAGAAGGAGGCAGGGACTGGTGAAATCCAGTCCTGACTAATACAAAGCAGAACATGAAGAGCCGGTCCAGTCGTGCATGTCACGATTGGACCGGCTCTTTCTACTGTTCTGGCACCACAGACCTTGTGGCAGGCCTTAATGATCAGATACAGGAACCATGGCACATGTATGATGGTGATCCGGGGGAAGACGGAAACTCAGGGATTTTTTACCTCTATTATACCTATTTGTAAATGAATGCACTGTTCTAAATTGCGGATAATGCCGGGGTTTTTGCGGATTATTAATTAATTATATTTTGTATGCAATAAACCTCTACTAGTAGGACTTAAGAACCGATATATAACTCATGCAGCTTCAGCAATACAGACACAAATTATTATAGGGGTGAACAAGCATGGAGAGAAAGCCGGTAAACAGGCGAATGGCTTCGCTGTGGCTTATAGCAGTGATGGTAATTACTACGCTGGCGGGCTGCGGCAGTAACGCAGGCACTTCGGAAGACAAGCGGGTACGGGTAGGCGTTATGCTGTCTGATGTGGGGCTTGGGGACCAGTCTTACAGTGACGCGGCTTTTGCCGGGCTGGTGGCTGCCAGAGAAGAGCTCGGAATTGTATTCGACTACCGGGAGCTGGAGCAGGTAGGAACATTCGACCAAGGATTTGAAGAACTCGTTCAAGACAGTGATATGGTAATCGGGCTGGGCTTTCAGGTGAAGGATAGCCTTGAGGCGATTGCGAAGAAGCATCCTGATTTTCCATTCGTTATCGTGGATGAGACGTCCGAGCTGCCGAATGTGACCTCCATTACGTTCAAGGAGGAGGAAGGCAGTTATCTAGTGGGATTGATAGCCGGTCTAAAGACCCGTTCGGATAAGATTGGTTTCCTTGGCGGTGTGGATGCGCCGCTGATTCATAAATTCCAGGCGGGATTCGAGCAGGGTGTGAAGGCTGTTAATCCGGAAGCAGAGCTGGTGGTTGAATATGCGGGAACATTTGGAGACGCTGATCTTGGCGGGGAGATCGCCGGCAGAATGTTCCGTGAAGATAGTGTAGACATTGTGTATGCGGCGGCTGGTTTTACAGGCGTTGGTGCGCTCCAGGAAGCAGAGAAGCAGCATAAGCTGGCTATTGGCGTGGACACGGACCAGTTCTTCGTCGCGGAGAAGGCGGTCGTTACCTCGATGATGAAGAATGTCGATGTGGCGATTCGGACAACGGTCGAGACCTTCCTGAAGAATGAAGGACGATTCCCCGAGAGGCAGATCGTCTTTGGCTTAAAGGATAACGCAATCGGGGTTGCCCCGATCCGGGTTGTTCCATTTGGGCCGGATGATCAGCAGCTGTACGATGAATTCGCGGAGAAGCTGGCAGCGGGCAGCACCGTTATCACACTCCCATAAGATCTGGAGAAGGAGGCAGAACTCGATGAAACTACAGGGTAAAATGGTGCTCAATGCGCTGATTTCACTTCTAGCGTCCCTAGTGCTGGTCGCTTATATTATCTTCCAGCTGCTCAATATGAATGCCCAGAACAAAGAGCTGGTACCTACACTTCTTAACATTCAGAAGCTGAACGGCACCCTGATGCAGATCAGCCAGGGCTTGAACAACTACTCGGCTACGATGACCGAAAGCAACAAAGCCAGCATTTTGAGTGAGCTTCAGGAGGCAGAGGAACTGGTTGCGCAGGTTGCGTCCGGTGTATTGCCATCGGGAGAGGAGCAGGAATGGGTCTCCAGTTTACAGACCAAGTTTGGGAAGCTTAAGGGCGAGACCGAGCAGGCGGTAAACGGGCAGGACAGTCCGGAAGCGAAGCGCCAGGCCATCCGGGCACAGGGAATTCAGAATGATCTCTACATGCTCAATCTGCTTGCTGAATCACGCTACGAAGCGTCGACCCGTGAGCTGGAGAACAGCATCCAGTTGACCTGGCAGATCGCTCTGGCTGGCGCGATTGTGCTGGTTGTGGCTGTAGGGGCCTACAATGTGTTCGTATCCCGCCAGCTTGCAGGGCGGATTCGCCGCTTGAACGAAGCGGCCGGACAGATAGCCGAGGGCAATCTGATGGTCGAGATTGCGGAGCCGAAGGGCAAGGATGAGCTGGACGAGCTGAGCCGCTCCTTCCGTCTGATGAAGAACAACCTGTATGGCATCGTGCATTCTGTCGACCAGGCAGGCCGCAGCGTGGACAGCTTGGCTCAGGATATTGATCAGCATAATGATACGATGCAGGAGATCGTCAATCAGGTGGCGGCGGCTACAGAGGAGCTGGCTGTCGGCAGCCAGAAGACTGCGGAGGACCTGTCGGTTACGGTTGAGCTTGTTGATGAGATGAGCCAGCTGTTCGAAGCTAATCTGGCCGGAACGGCGCAGTCTGCTGCATACAGCAGTGAAGCCGTCCGGATCATGGACAAGGGCAGCCGCGAGATGGAGGAGCAGCTCCGTGTTGTCGCGGCCAACCGCCAGGCGATGTCTGAGGTCGAGCAGACCGTGCAGACGCTCGAGGTCAATGCACAGGAAATTACGCAGATGACCGGCTACGTCTCCGAGATCGCGAAGCAGACGACCATGCTGTCCCTGAATGCCTCTATCGAGGCGGCGCGTGCCGGTGAGGCAGGCAAGGGCTTCGCGGTTGTTGCGGATGAGGTGAAGAAGCTGGCGGACCAGTCCGCTGTTACCGCTAAGCAGATCTTCAGCGCGGTAGAAGGCATTACGGCGGCGATGAGGAATGTGAAGGGCTCCGTTGCGAAGAGCATGGAGCTGTCGCGCGAGCAGGAAGAGGCTGCAGCACTGACCGGCCAATCGTTCGCCATGGTCAGCTCACAGGTTCAGCAGATTGCCGAACATCTGGACACGCTGACAGCTGATATGAACCGCTCGCAGCATATGTGCAGCCAAGTGCAGGAGGCGGTCGCCAACATGAGCGCGATCACCGAGCAATCCGCGGGCGGAAGCGAGGAGATCGCCGCCTCCACCACGGAGCAGAGACGCTCATTCGCACTCGCGGCGGAGAAGGTCAAGCAGCTGCGCCAGATCGCAGGCGAGCTGCAGCAGGAGCTGCAGCGGTTCCGGCTGTAGGCTTTAGGCTGTAGGCGGAGCCGGCAGGGCAATAACACCATAGCTTATAAAAAAACAGCGATTCTGGCCGATGATGTTCGGCTGGGATCGCTGTTTTTCTTGGATGCTGCTCTCATGTACATAGGATAAATGTGTAAATTTTTAAACTTTATGGTTCATATGATCGTCTTTAAGTTACGGACCTAGGAGGTATAAATAGAATGAAAATGCTCGTAAAAATTCTGTGTATGTTGTGTGGTTTATATCTCATTTACGAGGGTGTTAGTACATATATCTTCAGTGGAAGAAGTCCAGATGGTAGTATGGGAGAATATATATTAGGTTTTTTCCTCCCGGCGACAGAGACCGCATTGCTTCTCTACGGAGGAGCAGCTGTTCTACTAGGTATAATTCTTATGCTACTTGGTTTTCGAAGGAGTAATTCATCACGGTAATAGGGAGATCTGTAGGGGAGGTTAACCAGTTGTTGATAACAATCGTATATACAATAATTGTTTTCATTATACTCTTACTAATATTTAGATTATTTAAGGACAAATTCAAGAAATACAACAAAGAAAATATCGGACTTATCGTTTCAGCGAGCATTCTCATTTTCATTGGAGATCTATCTGCAGTTTGGTTCTACATCTTTCTTACAATAGTTTTAGTTTTACTAATCATATTCATTGTAGGAATACTCAGAAATCGCAATTCATAATTCAACGCCCGAAGTTAAAAATGAAGATGGCTGCTGCGCATTTACGCCGAATCCCTCCTGAGCCAGGTAGGCGAAGACCGGTGCATAGCCGAACGTCCCTTTGTAGGTCAGTGAGAACCCTTTTTCACTTGTTGTTTCCCTATTATTTGTGATTGTGAGAGAGGGGCAAATTGTGATACGAGTTAACAGGTCGTTAGCCCTGGTCTTGTTTGTTTCAAGTGTTGTCATTGCATCAATCGCATTCGTTTCCTTTTCCCTTCCCCTGCTGTTGAATTTGGATATAAGGTTCGGAATCGCATTCGCGATATTGATGTCCATTATAGGGGTTGTATCTATTATTAACTTCGCGGCATCTTTAGCAGCATTATTTAAGCAATCCGACCAACAAAATAGAATCTATGCTCTCTTGTCTATTTTTATTAACGCCTTCATTCTACTCCCCTTTATTGGCTTGTTTTTCGTAATCTTTTATGTTTACTGATCTGTGATACGCACATGGACCAGCACCTGCTTTGAGTGGGATCAGGGCTGGGCTTCAGCTTTTGCAGCGAAATGAAATTGTATTTAAATTTGACGGGAATGTACGGATTAACGTATTGAATTATGCTGGAGGGCTAAGATGATGAATAAAGTTAAGTGGCAGAGGCTATTGCTGATTACTTTGGCTGTGTTTGTGTCGACGCAGTTGTCGTTCGGTATGGAGGCAAACGGAACCCAAGATGAAGAAGCCATCATACGCTCAGTGCTGCAAGACCTCGCTAGAGCCTCGAAGGAACGTGATATTGAAACGGTGTTGAAATTAACGAGAGACCTGAGATGGCCTAATCCTAAGGATCAGAGGGAGAGCATGGAACAAATGGATGACCGGCTTGTAAGGTTTGAAGCCACTAATTTGGTGAAAATTGATAATGGCTTATATAAGGCCACTGTCACTCATCAATCGTTAAAAATGGATGAAGAAGTAACAGTAGAAATGCCGGTTTGGCGAGAGAATGGGGCATGGAAGGTTATAGTGGGTCAAGACTTGGAGGCTAATCCTGTTTCTGATCGTAATACGATCAAATCTTCGTCGTATTATAAATATTTATTCAGCGGCAATTATCAATACTGAGGATAACCGATTAAGAAGCTGTTTGCCCGCTTACCCGGCGATAGATTTGATCCCTAGAAGAAATCCCTGCATACCCAATCTGTAACCGAACCCCCACCTTTTACAAGTGCATATGGTACGATATAAGAACACATAGCACCTTCAATGGAAGTTAACTGTTTGTAAAAAATTTCTTAGTTCTATGTATGTCGACGCAACATGAATATAAATGTTTCTGGGACATAACTCAATATATATAGCAGTAGCTTATCATCTCTTCCGTCTTCTAGGGCTCAAATAATATTTTCCACATTGAGTATATGGGCAAGGTTGTTGAGATTTCCTGATAATAAAACGGACGGACCTGTTCAATCAGGTCCGTCCGTTTTATTATGCTTCACGGTAACCAAATGGTATAATAGTGATACAAGAGATACTTTACACTAATTGGTATAAATAGACAAGGAGGGATTTTTTGGATCTTTTTAAAAAGATTTCTTTAAGCTTGATAGTAGTGGTGAGTTTAATTGTTGCTTCAGGGTGTGCAGAAGCTTTGAAAGACAAGACTGCGGAGCTAATTACAGTAACAGAGGTCACCGATGACAGCATAGTGGTGGTAAGTGAGACCTTTGGAGATGGAACTGAAATTGGAATTCCGAAAGGAATATCTGCCTTGATACAAGAGGGGAATCAGTACTTCGTGGAGTATGTACATGATGATGGTAAGTCAAAAAGAATGATAAAAATAAGTCCATTTACTAAAACTATTGAATGAATCAGCCAGTATGTTATTATGAGAAGCTTTGGGTGGTTACAGGGTTGAATTAAAATCATTGAAACGGAAAAATACCAGAAGCTTAGGCCAGATCCCAAGGATATGCATAGACACACAAGGTGAGGTATATGCGGAAAGATAGATATGGCAGAGCTTGGGGGGGTATCCCTGCGCGGCCATTCCCTATCTTATGGTTGGTTACCGCTTGCTCCGACAAATTGTTGACAGGCGAAAGCTGCCCCGGGACGGCTAGCGAAACTCACACACGCTAAACCTGCTTATTCGCAGCCTTCTCAGCTGTAACGAAACTGAGCAGCCTTATTAGGTGATTTACGCCCGAATCTCCTGGATTACTGGGACATTAGCGTTGCTCAGATTCGTTACAGATTAGAATCGGCCTTTTCGAGGCTAATAGGGTGTGTGAGATTCGTTATAATATTTGAGGGCCGAACGACCAGTTGGTTGCCACTCTGCCAGTTAGTTGGGTCGCACGGCCAGTGGGGTGCTACACCGCCAGTTTGGCTGCCGCACGGCCAGTTGGGATGCCGCAACGCCAGTTTGTCCAGCATACGTAGTTCACCAAATTGAAGAAGGGGCTGACCACAAGTCATCACGACGACTTAGGGTCAGCCCCTTCGGCATCACGACTTATATTCAGCCCCTTTGCTGTCACCCCATTACCCCTTCACAGCCCCGGCAACGACGCCTTTTACGATGTACTTCTGCAGGAAGATGAAGACGATGATGGACGGTAGGACGGCCATAACCATGGCGGTCATCGCGTACTGCCAGTCGGAGGTATACTGGCCGACGAAGGTGTAGGCGGCGAGCGTCAGCGTCTTCGTATCCGGCGAGCCGTTGACCATCAGGAGCGGCAGCAGGAAGTCGTTCCAGATCCACATCACGTCGATGATGATAATGGTGGTCGTCACTGACTTCAGCAGCGGGAAGATCACCATGAAGAACAGGCGGAAGCCGGAGGCTCCGTCAATCGTGGCGCTCTCGTCAATCTCCTTCGGAATGCCCTTCACGAAGCCGTGATAGATGAAGACGGCAAGCGGTGCGCCGAAGCCCCAATACAGCATGCCAAGCCCCCAGGTGCTGTCGGATAGCTGCATGCCCTTGGCCAGCTGCAGCACCGTCAGCATGATCGACTGGAACGGGATCAGCATCGGCATAATGCACAGGAAGTAGAGCAGCAGGCTCATCCGCGATTTCGTCCGTGCAAGCTTATAAGCAGCGATCGACGAGAACAGAACGATGCCGATCAGGCCAAGTCCGGTGATGACGGTGTTGTTCCAGAACAGCTGCGGATAGTTGATGAAGCTCCATACATACGAATAGTTCTCGAATGCCAGCTGCTTCGGCAGAGCAATCACATCGGTCATGACCTCGCCGAAGCTCTTCAAGGAATTGTTGACCGCCAGGAACAGCGGGTACAGGAACAGAAGCGAGAGCAAAATCATCGATATTTCTAGGACAAGTCGTCCCGCACGGCTGCGTTTCATCAGGCTTCAACCTCCCTGCGCTTGAAGATCGTCAGTTGAATGACGGTAATGATCAGGACGGCAACGAACAGGATCAGCGCCTTGGCCGTGCCATACCCGTACAGATTGTTCTGGAACGTATCCCGGTAGATGTCATACGCAATGCTGTAGGTCGTTCCCCCGGGTCCGCCGCCTGTCAGCGACAGGATCACATCGAACACCTTAATGGAGTTCGTCAGCGCCATGAAGACGGAGATCGTGATCGAAGGCGCCAGCAGCGGCAGCGTGACACTGAAGAACCGGCGGATCGGCCCGGCGCCGTCAACAGTAGCTGCTTCCTTCAGGTCATCGGGCACGGACTGCAGACCGGCAATGTAGATCACCAGATAGAAGCCGATCGACTGCCAGATCGAGACGAAGAGCACCGATAAGAAGGCAAGACCCGGTTCGCCGAGCCAGCTCCACCCGAAGATGCCCCAGCCTGTACTCGCCCCGAGTGATTCAAACCCCTGCATGAAGATAAACTTCCAGATGAAGCCGACAATAACGAGGCTGAGAATATAGGGCACGAAGAACGCCGCCCGCAGCCAGGTCGTTGTCCGCAGCTTCATGTCGAGCACGAGCGCCAGCAGGATCGCCAGCACATTGACCAGCACGATATACAGAACCGCATATTTGATGGTGAACCAGGCGGAGCTGCTGAAGTTCGGATCGCCCATGAAAATCTGCTTGAAATTATCCAGCCCGATGAAGGCCGGGTCCTTGGAAATACCATTCCATTTGGTTAGTGAATAGCGAATGGTCATCGCGAATGGAATATAGAATGCGACGGCGATACAGATCAGAACCGGCAGCGTGAAGATGCCAAATTCGAGCTTCTCAGACCATTTTCTCCCCAGTTTCAGCATAGTGCACCTCTTCTTTATCCAGTCATTGGAATTGCAATTTACCCTAGCGGGCAAACCGCTTTTGGCTATAATGATTATAAGTCAGGCCCTGAACCGTCAAAATGGAAGATAGAAAACAGTTAGGGGTAAAAAGGTGAACTGTTCGCCATGAGGGGGGAGCAATGGGAGCGGTAGGAAAGTGGATCAGAAGCAGGGTGCAGTCAGCCGGTGAACGCTTGTCAAGAAGGCTTGTCAACAAGCTTATCCTGCTGTTCACCTCAATTATCTCGCTGGTTGTAGTCTCGCTGACCGTGATCTCGTACCAGATGCTGCAGCGGGAATCCGTGGAACACAGCATCGCCGGTACGACGAATACGCTGAAGCTGGTGAACCAGAACCTCGAGGATTTCATTGGCGGTGTGGAGCAGCTGTCGCTGCCGCAGATCCGCTATGATCAGATTGTCAGCTCGATCGAGAATGAACAGCATGACTATGCGGCAAGGCTTTACTTAGAGAGCTACTTGAGAGAGCTTTATTATTCGCGTACGGACATGGAGGTCATCTGCTTCTACCTAGTGGAGCAGCAGAAGTATTACTATATTACGAGGGAGAATTATAACCTTCGGGTCCTTACGGCAGAGGGCGACGAGGTTACGCATCAGAGCTGGTTCCGCGACATGATCAGCCAGGGTGGCAGCCGTGAGTTCCAGTCCTTCGCCCAGGGACAAAATGAAATCGGTTACGAAATCAATATCAAGAACAGCTTCATGGCTTATCATAGGGTGCTGAGGTCGATTCCAACCCGGGAGCCGCAGGCTCTCATTTCCTTCTACTTGAATTCATCGGTGCTGGACGGCATGCTGGCGGATGTGCCGCTCGGCAAGGGAGAGCAGCTGCTGTTCCTGGACAAGGATAACCGTTTGTTCTATGCAGCAGACATGGACTATTACAACCGGATTAAGCAGGCCGGCTTGTTAGACGGCATTACAGGGGATTCAGCCGGGAGGCTGACCTGGAGGGACGGGGAGGAACGGTACCTCGTCATGTATGATGTCGGCAGCCAGAACGGCTGGAAGCTGGTGAAGCCGATCCCGCATAAGGAGCTCTACGCGGCTGCCACGGCGACACGCGACTGGAGCATCCTGATCGGACTGGGTTTTATCGTGCTTTCCATTATTCTGGTCACGTACACCTCGAATGCGATTACTCAACCGCTGAAGCGTCTGTCCCAGCAGATGAGCCGCTTCAGTACAGGCTCCTTCGATGCGGAGGCGGCCGTTACGGGCAGGGATGAGATTGCTTATCTGACAAGGCATTTTAATCAGATGGTGCGTAACACGAATGAGCTGATTAATGAACGGTACAAGATGAAGCTGAGCGAGAAGAATGCGATCTTGAAAGCGCTCGAAGCGGAGATCAATCCGCATTTTCTGTATAATGCTCTGCAGGCCATCTCCACCAAGGCGCTGAGGCATGAGCGCTTCGATATTGCCGATATGGTGGATGCATTGGCACAGACGCTCCGTTACTGCATCAGCGGCCGGGATGTCGTGCAGGCACGGGATGAGCTGAAGCATATCGAGCGGTACATGTCGCTCCAGAAGGCGAGATTCGGATCACGCCTCCAAGTGACAACAGATTGGGACGAGGCATTGATGGGGCTGGAGCTCCCCAAGCTGTCGGTACAGACGCTGGCGGAGAATGCAGTCAAGCATGCGCTGGAGAAGGTGTCAACAACGGTGAACATTGCCATCAAGGCCCGCTTATACAGCGGGAAGGCCATTATATCGGTCCGGGACAACGGGCCGGGGATTCCGCCTGCGCGGCTTGACGAGGTGCTGCGTTCGCTCGCGTCGGGGTGGGAAGAACGGGAGAGCGGAGAGAGCATTGGCCTGACGAACCTCAGCACCCGTCTAAAGCTGCTGTATGGCGAAGAAGCGGGGCTAGAGATCCGTACAAGCGCGGACGGAACAGAACTGTGCATGATCATTCCACAAGGGGGCGGCAGCCATGTATAACGTATTAATCATCGACGACGAAGAGCCGCTGCGCGAAGCGATACGAATATTGGGCGATTGGGAAGGACTTGGCGTGACAGAGGTGCTAGAAGCCGCGGACGGTCAGGCCGGACTCCAGATGCTAGAGGCGCACAAGATTGATCTTGTGATGGTGGATATGAAGATGCCGGAGATCAGCGGGACCGAATTCCTTCAGAGGGTTGAAGAAGCTTATCCCGAGCTGATGACGATCGTCATCAGCGGCTATAATGACTTTGAATATACCCGGCAGGCCATCCGCTCCAAGGTCGTCGATTATCTATTAAAGCCCGTTAACAGGCAAGACTTGAACCAGGCGCTGCGCAAGGCGGTGGATATCCTGGAGGCCAAGCGGCAGAGCGCGAGCGATTTTATTACGAAGAATATGACGCTTAACATGTCCATCCCGAAGCTGAAGGAGAAGATGTATCTGTCGATCATTGACCGCAGCTTCAAGAAGCAGACCAACGAAGCCTTCCTGCCGCTGATCGGGGCAGATGAGCCGGACAACCATTTCGGTGCTGTGGTGCTGCGGATACTGAATGCGGATCAAGTGAGGACAACGAGATTTAACGGGGACACAGAGCTGCTGCATTTTGCGGTGGCGAATGTCGTCAGCGAGCTCGCAGGAAGAGATTTCTCCTGTTTCAGCTTCCCGAATCCGAAGCAGGAGCGGGAGATGATTGCGGTCTATACCCGGCTCGGAGGCTTGAATGAGGATACGGCGTTTCGTGCCACGCTGCTGGTCAAGAAGCTTGCCGCAACGCTGAGTGATCTGTTTCAGATCCGCGTGGCAGCGGGGATCGGGAGCACATCCCCCGACATTCTGGGGCTCGCAGATTCCTACGAGGCGGCTAAGGGAAGATTGCAGAACCTGGATCTCTTGAAGCAGGAGACAGCACTGGTGGCCGGTCCTTATGAGCCGGGCCCGGCCGTCCGGGAGGCCCAGCCTTTAGCCAGCCGTATCTCACTCATCCGTAATGCACTGGAAGGCGGGAATCAGAATCAGGCCTCCGGTATACTCGGTGAACTCCTGCGGAAGCTGGAAGGGAGCGGGCGCTTCACCTTCAGTGACGCGGACCGCGTTATGAATGAGTTCATCCTGCTGATGAATGATGCGGCGATGGAGCTGGGGGTAGCGCCCGGGCTGCTCCCGAATAATAACGGGACGGGCAGGGAGTTCCCTGGACAGGACTTTGAAAATTTCGAGGGCTTCGCTGCCCTTCTGCACCGGATGCTCGACCATTATTCAGCACTAATCCGCAAGTCTGCGTCTGTGAACAAGCCGTTTGATATAACGGATATCAAGGCTTATATCGACGATTATTATTACGAGGATATCAAGATATCAGTATTTACCGAGAAGTATTTCCTCAGCAGAGAGTATCTGATGAAGCTGTTCAAGCAGGAATATGGCTTTGGTATACATGAATATGTGCAGAAGGTCAGGATGGATAAGGCGACAGAGCTGCTCGGCAATCCCGAGCTGAAGATCCAGGAAATATCCGAGATGCTGGGATACAAGGACAAGAACTATTTTAGCAAAGCTTTCCGGAATTACTTTGGCCGCTCACCATCCGAATACCGTACTGCCGTACAACTGAAATAATGTGAACAGTCAGATGACTTCACTTTTTTACCCTTAATATCTTACTTATCTACATTTTGCAGCCGCCTTCTTTTCTTTAATATAGACTTCAAGGACGAACACAACTTATAGGAAAATGGGGGCGTAAAGATGGTCAAACGCTTGGTGTCATTATCGGTTAGTCTGATGCTCGTGGTAGGAATTCTTGCAGCCTGCGGCGGCAATAACGGCGGCGGCAATACAAGTTCAGAGAATGGCGGCGCTGCTGGCGGCAATGCGGGGGAGAAGCCGGTCACAATCAACATGTTTACCGCTTCGCCGGAATATACGGATGCGTTCAACGCGTATATCGCCGAATACAAGAAGGTTAAGCCGAACGTTACAATTAACCTGGAAATTATGCAGGCCGACTATAACACAGTGTTAAAGTCCAGAATCGCAGCTGGCAGCACGCCGGATGTATTCCAGACGACAGCTGGCGGAGATATTGACACATTCGCGGAATACAGTGCGGACCTGACGGATGAGCCGCTCGCGGCAGCCATGACCGATGCCGTTCGCGCTAATATGTCATCGACTGAAGGCAGGGTGCTTGGGCTGCCGGTCAAGGGCAATCTCTTCGCGCTGATTTACAACCAGAAGCTACTGGATGAAGCGGGCATTGCCGAAGCGCCGAAGACAATGGCCGAGCTGGAGGATGCGATTGCGAAGCTGGAGGCCAAAGGCATCACTCCTTTTGCCAACGCTTACAAGGAGTGGTGGGTTTGGAAGCATATCTTCCAGCACTATGTTGACGCAGCAGCAGCAGAGGCGGGAGTAAGCCCGCAGCAGCTGGTGAATGATTTTATCGCGGGCAAGGCGAAGATCGCAGATCATCCCATTCTTGCGGAGAATTTCTTCAACTTCATCGACCTGACCGTTCAGCATGGCACTCCGAAGCCGCTTGAGCGTGACAGTAATGCGCAGGTAAGTGACTTCGCACTCGGCAAGGCTGCCTTCATGACAGGCAAGGGGGCATGGGACGAAGAAGCGATCAAGAAGATTACGCCGGACTTCCAGCTCGGCATCATGGGCTACCCGGTGGATGACAATCCGGAGCATACGCAGATTATTACCGGTGCCGACCAGGCGCTGCGGATTAACAAGGATTCAGAGACGGTGGATGAGACGATTGCCTTCTTCAACTGGCTGTATACGTCCGACTACGGCAAGAATTGGTTCTCCGGTGTCGCCAAGGTCATTCCGCCGATCAAGGATGCGCCGCTACCTGATCTGGATATGCCGAAGCAGATGGGAGAGATTCTGAAGACGAGTGAATCGGGCGATCTGTCTATCAACTACTCTCTCGATATGTTCCACCAGCGATTTGGAGAAATCATGCAGGCTTATATCGGAGGTAACAAGCCGAGAGAGCAGGCAATTGGCGAGATCGAGAAAGCTTGGGTACAATTGGGCTCGGCCCAGTAAATACGTATAATGAGGACAGAAGGCGTAGGCTCGGCATCTAAGGATGGTGCGGGCCTATGTCTATTTTTGGACCACCAATAACGAAACCGGAGAGGGTGCCTTTCATGGAACAGCTGATCGTAATCGAGGAGAATGGTCTGCATCTTGTAATTGAAGTGACAGACAAGCTGGATGTGCTGCTGCTGCATTACGGGGTAGAGCCATTGGATCCCGGAGCTGTTACGGACAAGCAAAAGCCGGGCTATAGGCTGCTGGAGCTGCAGCTTAGCGGGGAAGACCGGGCGGAATATCACGGTCGGACACACCGGGCCACTTATCCCGGTTTGCGGATGCAGTACGATTCCCATCTTGATACACGCAGCCCGGCCGGACGCAAGCTGGAGGTCGTACTGAGAGACCCGGACAGCGGGCTGCGCGCTGTGCAGCACTACCAGTTCTTCGACGAATTAAAGATCGCGACCAGCTGGACGGAGCTTGTTCATGAAGGCGAGAGCCCGGTTGGCGTGGAGTATGTATCCACCTTTGTTCTGACGGGTCTGGACAAGGAGGGCAGCCTTGACCGTGATGACAAAATGAAGCTGACGCTCGCCCACAATGGCTGGCAGAGCGAGCTGCAGTGGCGGACGTACACCCTGCCGGAGCTCGGGTTCTCCCATATGACTGACAGGAGCTCGAAGCGGATCTCCTGCAGCAACACGGGCTCCTGGTCAGCCGCCGAGCATATACCGATGGCTGTGCTGGAGAACACGGAAGCGGGAACGGCCCTGTTCTGGCAGATCGAGCATAATGGTTCCTGGCACTGGGAGATTATCGACCAGGTTGACCGGCTCACTCTGCAGGTTAGCGGTCCCACCGAGCATGATAACCACTGGTGGATTGAGCTGCAGCCGGGCCAGTCCTTCGTTTCTGTGCCTGCTGCTGTAGGCGTGGTCAGCGGAGGGCTAGAAGAAGCCATTGGGGAGCTGACGCGTTACCGGCGTCTGATCCGCCGCCCGAATGAGGATAACCGGCTGCTGCGTATTATTTTCAACGATTATATGAACTGTCTGTGGGGCAACCCGACGACGGAGAAGCTGATTCCGCTGATTGATGCGGCCGCAGACGTAGGCTGTGAATACTTCTGTATTGATGCGGGCTGGTATGCGCCGGGCGAATGGTGGGATGGAGTTGGCGAGTGGCTGCCCTCCGAAGAACGCTTTCCCGAAGGCATCAAGTATGTACTGGATTATATCCGCAGCAAGGGGATGATTCCAGGGCTGTGGCTGGAGCTTGAGGTTATGGGCATTAACTGTCCGAAGCTTGCGGATACGGATGACAGCTGGTTCTTCATGCGGCATGGGCGGCGGGTGATGGACCGCAGCCGCTACCAGCTGGATTTTCGTAACCCGAAGGTTACTGCTCATGCGGATGAAGTAATCCGCAGGCTGGTAGAGGATTATGGGGTCGGTTATATCAAGATGGACTACAATATCAACGCAGGGGTGGGCACGGAAGCGGCCTCGGACAGCACAGGAGACGGTCTGCTGCAGCATAATCGTGCATACCTGGGCTGGCTGGACAGCGTTTTTGCCCGGTATCCGGAGCTTGTCATCGAGAACTGCTCCAGCGGCGGCATGCGAATGGACTATGCCATGCTGAGCAGGCACAGCATCCAATCGACCAGTGACCAGGAGAACTATGTCCGGTATGCCTCAATAGCTGCAGGCTCCCCTGGCGCATTAACACCTGAGCAGTCTGCTATATGGTCTTATCCGCTGCGTGAGGGCGATGATGAGGAGGTTATCTTCAATATGGTTAATGCTCTGCTCCTGCGCATTCACCAGAGCGGTCATCTGGCGGAGCTCAGCCCCCGCCGCCGTGCGCTTGTTAAGGAAGCGCTGGACTATTACAAGACGATTCGCGGAGATATCCGCGAAGCACTGCCATTCTGGCCGCTCGGCATGCCGAAGCCGCAGGATGACTGGATCAGTCTTGGTCTACGCAGGGCTGACCGGATGTACATCGCCGTGTGGCGTACAGGCGGAAGTGCATCCGAAGTAAGCCTGCCGCTCCCGCAGCTGAGTGGCCGAGAGCTGAATGTACGCTGTGCATACCCGGAAGGCGGGATCTGCGGGCTGCAGTGGGATGCTGCTGAGGGTATTCTCAAAATTGAACTTCCCGGTGCCCCGGCGGCAAGACTAATTGAAGCGCGCCTGTAAGGCGGAAGGTAATGATGCCTTCTTAACTGATCAAGGCGAAGGTTTGCCTTCCGGGTGGAAGTCTGCGCAGCTTTCCGTCTTCCTTGATGGCGCTTAACTTATTTAGTACACTAATGGGGAATGTGATTAGAGGAGGACGCCCGTGGAAAGCCTGCAAGTGCTAAAAGTATTAAATAACAATGTAGTCATCGCGTCTCATGGGCACTACGGGGAAGTCGTCGTCATCGGCAGAGGCGTGGGTTTTGGCAAGAAGGCGAAAGACCTGATTCAGGCTGACGCAGGCGAGAAGATGTTCATCCTACGCAATCAGAAGGAGAAGGAGCTGTACAAGCGTCTGCTGGAGCAGGTGGACGAGAAGCTCATCGGCGTGATGAATGACGTCATCTATTATATTGCTCAGCATGCCGGTGCGCCGCTTAATGAGCATATTCATATTGCTCTGACAGATCACATTGCCTTCGCGGTCATGCGTTATCGTCAAGGGATTACCGTGCACAATCCATTCAATTACGAAACCCGGGAATTTTACCCGAGAGAATATAAGCTGGCTGAGTATGCTGTTGCGGAAATTAACAGCAAGCTTGGCATTGAGCTTCCCGATGATGAGATCGGTTTCGTAGCTCTGCATATTCACAGTGCGATTGCCGACCGGCCAATAGGTGAAGTTAAGGAGAATTCTCAGTTAATTTCAGATCTTGTCGAGCTCATTGAGCGCAGCATAGGCATAAAGGTGCAGCGGGACAGCTTGAACTACTCGCGGCTGCTCCGCCATCTGATGATTGCGCTTGAACGGGTTAGGCGCGGAGAGCAGGTGGACGAGCCTGATAAGATAACGGAGCTGATTAAGACAGAGTATCCGGAGATGTACTCGCTTGCCTGGACACTGATCAAGGTAATCCAGCAGCGGCTGCATAAGCCGGTCTATGATGCAGAAGCTGTTTTTCTGACGCTGCATCTGCAGCGTATTGTGCAAAATAGTGCCGAATATAGACAGTGATTATGTAAAATGTGAACGTTTTATGACGAAGGTTGTCTATAAAAGTTTAACGATGCTATAATCACTATTGCACTTATCCTTTGCAGTCACTACAATTTCATAAAATCGTGTAACTGATTCGATCAGGCATGAGAAGTCCAAGGATTCTTAGGAACAACAAACAGGTAAAAAGCCCTTAATCGGGGTATTATACCTACGAACATGTTGTTTCGTTATGAATCCCTTGTACTCTCATGCCTTTTTGTGTTGTTGTCGTGAATGCCGAGGGAAATTACGATATTAGGGGGAAGAAATCCAATGTTCAAGAAGTTTTTTGGAGTTCTCCAAAAGGTTGGACGGGCAGTCATGCTGCCGGTGGCAATCCTTCCTGCCGCAGGTATCCTGCTGGCACTCGGTAACGTCTTGAGCAATCCGGATCTCCTGGCTATGGCACCAGCACTGGAAGCCAACTGGGTTCAGATGATTGCACACGTTATGGAAGAAGCGGGGGATATTGTCTTCGCCAACCTGTCCTTGCTCTTTGCCGTCGGTGTAGCCGTCGGTTTGGCAGGGGGAGAAGGTGTTGCTGCGCTTGCGGCGATAGTCGGTTATTTGATCTTGAACGTCACGATGGGCGTTCTTATGGAAGTTACACCGGATATGGTGGCCAACGATGCCGGTTACGCGAATATTCTGGGCATTAGTACGATGCAGACCGGGGTTTTCGGCGGTATTATCATTGGTATACTGGCTGCTGCTATGTATAACCGGTTCTTCAAGATCGAGCTGCCGTCTTATCTCGGCTTCTTCGCAGGTAAGCGGTTCGTTCCAATCGTTACGGCGGGTTCAGCGCTGCTTCTCGGTATTGTCATGATCTTCGTGTGGCCGCCGATTCAAAACGGTCTGAACTATTTCTCGGAAAGTTTGGTCAGCACCAATCTGACGCTGTCCGCGTTTATTTTCGGTGTTATCGAACGAAGCTTAATACCGTTTGGTCTGCACCATATCTTCTATTCCCCGTTCTGGTTCGAATTCGGTGAATATGTCAACAGCGCGGGTGAGATCGTGCGCGGTGACCAGAAGATATTCTTCGCTCAGCTGAAGGATGGCGTTGAGCTTACTGCCGGTACCTTCATGGTTGGTAAGTTTGCCTTCATGATGTTCGGTCTGCCTGCGGCAGCGCTGGCTATGTACCATGAAGCAAGACCGGAGCGCAAGAAGATTGTGGCCGGTATCATGGGCTCGGCCGCTCTGACTTCTTTCCTGACAGGTATTACAGAACCGCTCGAATTTACGTTCCTGTTCGTAGCGCCTGTCCTGTTTGGTATTCACGCGATCTTCGCGGGTCTCTCCTTCATGATCATGGAAATTCTGAACGTGAAGATCGGGATGACATTTTCGGGCGGTGTCATTGACTTCCTGCTCTATGGTGTCATTCAGAATCGTACCGCCTGGTGGCTGGTTATTCCGGTCGGTCTGGCCTTTGCTGTCATCTACTACTTCGGCTTCCGGTTTGCAATTCGCAAGTTCAACCTCAAGACGCCGGGCCGGGAAGACGCGGTTGAATCGGAAGGCGGCGAAGCCAAGGGTGAAGCAGGAGAGCTGCCTCGCAACGTTCTTGCCGCACTGGGCGGAGCGGCTAACATCGCAAGCCTGGATGCTTGTATAACACGTCTGCGGGTACAAGTGAAGACACCTGCGGAAGTGGATAAGGAGCGTCTGAAGCAGCTTGGTGCTGCCGGGGTTCTCGAGGTCGGCAACAACATCCAGGCCATCTTCGGCACACGCTCCGATACGCTGAAGACACAGATTCAGGATGTCATCGCGGGTAAAACACCAGAGCCGGTAACGCCGGCGGAAGCAGCAGCGGAACCAGCCGGGGAAGCCTGTGACCTGATGATGGATGAAGAGATTGTTGCGCCGGTCAATGGCGAGATTAAGGATATATCCGAAGTGCCGGACGAAGTATTCTCGAACCGGATGACAGGCGATGGCTTTGCAGTGCTTCCGCAGGACGGAAATGTTGTGTCGCCGGTTAACGGAACGGTGTATAACGTATTCCCGAGAAAGCATGCCATTGGCATCCGTTCGAAGGCAGGCAAGGAAGTGCTGGTACATTTCGGGATCAATACGGTTAAATTAAAGGGACAGGGCTTTAACATCCTGGTGAAAGAGGGAGACGAAGTGAAGGCTGGCCAGCCGATCATGGAGGCCGACCTGGAATTCATCAAAGCGAATGCGCCGTCCATTATGACACCGATTATTTTCACGAACCTGCCTGAAGGCGCATCGGTTGTCCTGAACAAGACAGGCCCGGTTACAGCGGGCACGAAGAACATCATCACGATTCGCAAACCATAATAAAAACTTAAGTTAAGGAGCTGATTACCCATGCAACAGAAGAAATTCAGAGTAACAGACGAAGACGGTATCCACGCACGTCCTGCTACTGCCCTGGTGAATACAGCCAATAAATTCAAGTCTGAAGTATTTGCAGAAGCACTGGGCAAGAAGGTAACGATGAAATCGATTCTGGGCGTTCTTTCCTTCGGACTGGAGCCAGGTGACGAAATTACGTTCATCGCGGAAGGCGAAGACGAAGCACAGGTTATCCCAGCGCTTGAAGAGGTGTTCGTTAAAGAAGGGCTTGGGGAAGTGTATGAGTAACGTTCAAGGGATCGCAGCAGCGGCCGGCATTGCGGTTGCTAAAGCCTTCCGCATGGAAGAGGTTCACCTCACTGTCGAGAAGCGGACGGTCGAGCAGCCGGAAGCGGAGCTCGCCAAACTGGACCAGGCCCTGGAGCAATCCATGGCCGAGGTCCAGCTCCTGAAGGAGCGCACGCTGCAGCAGATGGGCGAGAAGAAAGCGGAGATTTTCGAATCGCATCTGCTCATCCTGCAGGACCCTGAACTAATTGGACCTGTCCGTGACAAAATCAGCAGCGAGAAAGTGAACGCGGATTATGCGCTTAAGGAAGTAGCCGATATGTTCATCTCGATGTTCGAGAACAACAAAAGCGCGTACCTGCGTGAGCGTGCTGCCGATATGCGGGATGTAACGAAGCGCGTGCTGGCACATATTCAGGGTGTGAAGATTACCGATCTGAGCGCCATCCAGGAAGAGGTTGTGCTGGTTGCGGTTGACCTCACTCCATCGGAGACAGCGCAGCTGGACCGCAACTATGTGAAGGGCTTTGCCACGAATATTGGAGGGCGGACCTCGCATTCAGCGATCATGGCCCGTTCGCTCGAAATACCGGCAGTTGTCGGCACGAAGAATATTCTGGATGAAGTTAAGGACGGCGACCTGCTGATTCTTGACGGGCTTGATGGCGTAGTGCTCATCAACCCGGATGAGGAGACGGTTGCTTCATACCGCGAGAAGCAGCGGCGCTATGAAGAGCAGAAGATTGAATGGGCTAAGCTGAAGGATAAGCCGACGGTGTCGGCTGATGGACATCATGTAGAGCTGGCTGCCAATATCGGGACGCCTAACGATGTGACGGGTGTGCTGGATAACGGCGGTGAAGCGGTTGGCCTGTACCGGACGGAGTTTCTGTATATGGGCCGTGACAAGCTTCCGAGCGAGAAGGATCAGTTCAATGCCTACCGGACTGTGCTGGAGAAAATGGAAGGTAAGCCGGTTGTCGTTCGTACGCTCGATATCGGCGGGGACAAGGAGCTTTCCTATCTGCAGCTGCCGAAGGAGATGAACCCGTTCCTCGGTTACCGTGCTGTACGTCTGTGCCTGGACCAGCAGGATATCTTCCGCACCCAGCTGAGAGCGCTGCTCCGCGCGAGTGTATACGGCAACCTGCGGATTATGTTCCCGATGATTGCCACGCTGGATGAATTCCGTCAGGCGAAAGCGATTTTGCTGGAGGAGAAGGAGAAGCTGAAGCAGGAAGACATTCCGGTATCGGATGAAATCCAGCTCGGCATTATGGTAGAAATCCCTTCTACAGCGGTACTGGCGGACCAATTCGCGAAGGAAGTGGACTTCTTCAGTATCGGAACCAATGACCTGATCCAGTACACGATGGCGGCCGACCGCATGAATGAGCGCGTCTCTTATCTGTACCAGCCCTATAATCCGGCAATTATCCGGCTCATTAAGCTCGTGATCGACGCAGCCCATAAGGAAGGCCGCTGGGTCGGCATGTGCGGCGAGATGGCGGGCGATTCAACAGCGATTCCGATTCTGCTGGGTCTGGGCCTGGATGAATTCAGTATGAGCGCCACGTCGATTCTGCCGGCACGTACGCAGATTTCCAAGCTGTCGCATGCCGAGATGCAGAAGCTGGCCGAGCAGGCGCTACAGAAGAGCACAGCCGAGGAAGTCGTCCAGCTGGTGGAGCAGTTTGCAGGTACGAAGCAGTAATAAGCGTTAGTCTGAAGCAGTTTGCGCATACATTTATATAGATGGCTAGAACGTACAAGGACCGCCCTCAGCAGGGCGGTCCTTTGCGTGTTGCTGTATGCTGGCAGACGAGCTTTATTACTTTTCATTTCGTTTACAGCTCTGCACTGGGCTTTAAGGCAGCTGTAAGCCGGATAAATTGATTCAGCGCATGCTCTACCCGGACACGTGTCGGCTCATCCAATGGGGCTCCGTCCTCGTCAAAAAATCGTTGGCTGCTGCCGATCGAGATCCACTCCGGGCTGTTGATGCCGTGCAGATTGCGCACAATGGCCTGCAGCTGCGTAAGGGAGCTGACGCCAACAGCTCCGCCTGCTGAGCTTACGGACAGGACGGGCTTGCCGCTGACGATACTGCCGCTCACATAATCAAGTGCGTTCTTCAGCACGCCCGATATGGAGCCGTGGTATTCCGGTGTTGCGAGAACAAGTCCATCGGCCTGGCTGACGGCTTCAAGCAGCTGCTTCACATGAGGATGGCTGCTCGTTTCATCTGCCGAATAGAAGGGCAGCGGAGTCTCATACAAATCGATTAATAAGCCTTCAATGCCCTCGGCCCGCAACCGTGTGCGCATGTAGTGCAGTAATTTCGTACTTGTGGCATCCTTCCGGTTGCTGCCTGCGAGAAGGGTTATCTTCATCGGTCATCCGTCCTTTACGGTAAGGTTGTGGTATTTCAATTTAAATCTCAACAAGGCCGTATTTGACTGCGTACAATGCGGCTTGAGTTCGGTCGGCAAGACCAAGCTTGCTGAGCAGGTTGCTTACATGGGTTTTAACGGTCTTCTCTGCAATCCCGCAGGTGGCGGCGATTTCCTTATTGCTGTTGCCTTGTGCAATGTATTGGAGAATTTCCTTCTCCCGGACGGTCAGCACTTCGACAAGCGCATGACCAGACGATATTGGCGCTTGCCGGGTATCGGCAGCCACATGCTGCATCAGTTGAGCCGCTGCTGCAGGATGCAGCTGCGGCAGACCGGCGTAGGCTCCGCGGATGGCATCCGCAATTTCGGCAGGATCAGCATCCTTCAGGATGTACCCGTTCGCGCCGGCCTTAATTGCAGAGAGAACGTGATCCTGATCCGAAGATGAGGTAAGCACGATAATCATCATATCGGGATGCTGTAACCGGATATCCCTCGTCGCTTCAACGCCGTTCATGACTGGCATGAATAAGTCCATCAGCACGACATCAGGCTGTAGTCTGCCGGCCAGCTCCACGGCTTCTTGGCCGTTCGCGGCTTCACCTACCATCTGCAGATCCTTCTGCATCCCCAGATAGAAGAGCAACCCTTGACGGACAATCGCATGATCATCTGCAAGGAGCACACGTATGGTTGTCATTACAGGTTTCCTCCCTGTCGAATCTGCTCCGTGAGCGGCAGTCGGACCAGCACGCTTGTGCCTTCGCGGGGTGAGCTTATCCATGTGACTGTTCCTCCGGCAGCTTCTGCACGTTCTCGCATGATGGATAAGCCGAAGCCGGGACTGCCCGCTCCGGATTCAATTCCGGCCCCATCATCGGAGACGGTCATGACAACGCTGGCGGAATCAATAACGAGCGAAATAGAGGCGCGGTCAACACCGGCGTGCTTGCTGACGTTATTCAACGCTTCCTGCCCAATACGCCATAAGGTGACTTCGGTGCTTTCTGGCATATGTGCCAGCTGTGAGGAGGCACTGCATGAGATCTGCAGCCCAATCGACGTCCCATATCGCGATAGACCGGTCAGCAGACCTTCTTCAAGGCCGGGCGGCCGAAGCTGCCGGATCATGGCCCTCATCTCTGCCAGCGCTTCACGGGAGAGCCGGCCGACCTCGCGAACAGCTTGCCGGGTGCCTTCCGGGCTTTCCTGGAGCACATTCTCCAGACCCCGGGCATGCAGCTGAAGCGAGAACAGCATCTGGGATACCGAGTCATGAAGATCCCGGGCAATACGGTTTCGCTCCTCCCATCGGGCGAGCGCCCGGCCTTGTTCCTGCAGTCTGGCGCTGTCATAGGTCTGGGCCGCATGTGCGGATAACGCCGCCAACACTTCCGTGTCGGCTGCATCGAACGGCTCATCGCTTGCATGTCCTGCGGCCAGGGCGCCGATTGGTTTTCCCTGCAGGAGCAGAGGGACGACAGCCGCGCTGCGGACGGGCTTGGAGGAAGGCAGCAGCTGGGGCTCCACGGGCTCCTGCAGGTTAAGAGGCTCCTGTTGATTCAGAACCATCTCCAGCAGTTCGCAGGAATGCTTGGGACTGCCAGTTGCGGGTATGGTCACCTCTCCCTCTTCATAAGAGGCATGCAGGAAGAGTCCCTGGTTCTCACGCATCCACAGCGCTGCATTCGACCAACCGAAGGTCGTGCCTGCAATACGGACGATTTCTGCCGCTATCCGCTCGGGCTCCGTTATGGCGCGCAGTTCCCGGGTTGCTGTTCCAAGCTTCTCGAACAGAGCCGCTCGCTTCCGTTCCTGGCCGAAGAGCTGAATACGGTGAGCCGCCGTACCAACCTGATACGACACGGATTGCAGCAGCGCCAGCTCTTCCTCGCTGAACACTGTCTTGCCTGGGGAAGCGACATTTAGTATCCCGAACAGCTTATCGCCGGAACGAAGCGGGATCGTGGCATGATGCGTCAGATTCCCGGTATCGCCGCGTTTGAGGAGTATGGCATCTTCGATTCTTTTACAATTGAGAATATTTACCGCCCGCTTGAGTCGTCCGTCCTTAAACCGGTCTATACACCAGCAGTCGCCTTCTCTAAGAGGTTCTTTGTCGTTAACGGTGAGAGCTGGCGGCAGACATGCATCCGCAGCACAGCTGAAGGACATCGCTGTTTGGTTGCGGAGCAGGAACACCCATCCCGTTTGAAGGCCGGTTAATTCGAGCAGCTTTGCCAGCACAAGGTCCAGCATCTGCGTCATATCGTACGTGCCATTGATCGTCTCGGCGATCTCGCGCAAGAGCTCCGCCTCATGAAGCTTGACGTCTTCCTGCATCTAATCCACCTCTTCCTGCTGTTGCTCATTAGACTTAGCATACTCTATTGCGGAAGTGCCTGAGAAGCCTCAATTATCGTGGAATCGCAAGCGGCGGAGTATTTAGTCGTCTATACCGCTGTGTGGGATGATCTAGTCCACGCTGATTTCCTTATTCCGTTCCCCGAAGAGGCAGCGTACACAGAAGGATTGTTTGCCAAACCACCTCCAGGCGAGTCTTGTAACGGAATCCAGCTGCTGCTTTTGCTGTCTCATGCGCATCTCAGCCGCGTATACGTTCAACATGAGTGATCTCCCTCTCTTCATTACGTTTGCCATCAGTATAAGTCATCGCGATAGCTGCTGGCGTCGGGAGATGGACGCAGCCAGGTCTACATCTTTGGTCTTAGGCCCCAGTGGATGAACCGAATTTATCCACCTAGCGGCCGGCTGGAAACCTGCAGACCAGTCAGCAGCTGTCTAAGCAGCTGAAGATAAACAAAGAGGCTGACTCAAAAGGGTCATAAAATTTGACTTTTGAGCCTCCTAATCACGTTTAACAACAGAAATGGCGTCACAGGGTCCTTATCCCCGAGGCGCCATTCTCTGTTTTCGGTCAATTGCGGCTTTCTTGAGCAAATTATGGGCAAGCGAAAGCTACCCGATCTCTGAACTTACTTTTTGTAAGTTCTGAAGCAGGAAGCGTCGGAAACTCCGGTTATTTTTGATTTGGCCGAACACACTCTCCGGCATGCATGCGCCGAACGGAAAGCGCATAGCCTTCTTCACTCTTCAATCGCTCTCTTGTTTGCATTAGCCTTGGATGGTGTTGAATGGAAGATCAGAAAACATCGGTTACTGGCTGCTGCTAAACATAAGGATGAGAATGCGATAATTGCAACACATACAATTGTATCAACCGGATATAGAGAAACTATTGAGGTGTATCTAATTGCCGCCTGAAGATATCGCTTCCGAAATTATCGCCGAGTTTTTAATTCGTTAGGAAACTTTCTAAAAGCCAACGACCATCTTCTGAACGAACAAAATCAAAGTATAATGCACTGTTTCCTTCTGAACCTTTTGTAGTGCGTATTTCAGCCATAAATAACCGAGCATGAGTTTCATCGGTTAAATCAAATCCTCTAAACTCTAAGTTTTCCAATTTAATGCTATTAAGGAATGCAACTTCGGCGAAGTCGTCATTCACGTCTTTTATGGACTTTATGGAAATAGCGTTTTTCTCTCGAGATACTTCAACATTGGGAGAAGAGATTGATTCAATAAACTCATAGTCCTTAGAAGCCATGGCTGAAATAAGTTTGAATGTTAAATTTAGCGTCTCTCTTAGTGCCTCGTCGTTAGTCTTTTCCTGGCTATTTTCTAGTTGTTCTTTGAGACGAGTATTTACGTTCTGTAATTCCTCAATCTTTGTATCCTTAGAACTGCTACTACTTAAATTGGAAGATTCATTGGAATTTTGATCATTCGTACATCCGGCCAAGACAAATACTAAAAAAAACATTAGAAGACATTTTTTCATTATGTTCCTCCTTTTTCTAACTGTTAAAATATTATATAAAGGACAAAAAAGGATCAAGAGCTTGTAAGGATCTTAAACAATACATCCGCTCTATTATTTTTTTGTAGTGGATCATTTCCCCTTCACTATGAAGGAAATTTAGGGGTGCATTATACAACCCAAAATATAAAAAGATTTTTCGAGGAAGATATTAGTGGCACAACGGTTTGATCAGGATGTAGGAAGTCAAAGGCTGAAGATTCATAGACAGTACGGGGCTGATGCGCGGTAGGAGCGGCCATCTAAGAGCCGGTACGCACCGCTGCGGGGTTACTTGCCCAATAACTAGAGCGTCGAATGTTTCCGGAGAAGCGATAGCGGCCCTTAAGAATATTCGAAATGCGCAGTTGCTTTTGTTTAACCCGACTTAATAACAGGGGGTGCCCCACGTCATCTTGAATGACTTATGGGACACCCCCTAGTTTAGTCATAACCGTTTTGCTAAAATGCCTAAGGCTCGATGACAAGCTTTAACCCCTCAATCTCAGATGAGGCATCCTGCAGCACCTGCACCAGTGCCTGAGCGCGGTTGCCCAGCAGCTGTTCGCTCTTGTCATAGTGCGTCCAGCGGATTGTCAGCGGGGGAATCACGTAATCCATCAAGCTGTCATAGAGGGCATCAAGATTTCGGCCATAGTGGGCCGGAAAATGCAGACGGTCTCTGAATAGATTATGAAAGTCATCGGTCGTCCGCAGCTCTTGCCCGTTAAGCACCAATTCTTCTGTCACTGGCTGCTATTCACCTCACTTGCTTTAGTACCATCTTCTGAAGGTCTTATAATGGTCGGTGGTCGTGTAGTAGAGTCCGTCATTCGAGTATACGACACGGGAAGCGCCTCTGCATCCGGAAGTATAGTAGGCATCCGCTTCGTACCAGGTACGCCCCGACGCAGATGGCAGTTTACCCTCGCGGTTGTAGAAGACATCACCGCCGATACTGTAGCCCGGAGCGACTTCAGCCAAGTTGCACTGGCTGGATACCCAGCCTCTCTGCCTGGCTTGACTCTTCGTCAGAAAATTGGCTGGCAGACGGCCGTACGTCTTTAGATAGTTGATGATGCCGGCAAAATCGGTTGGGCCGCTGACAGCCGCTTCAGCAACGGGGGTTCCCTGATGAATGACGGACCCGGCACTTCCAAGAACCAACGACAGGACAATTGCGGCTGACAGGACCAGCCTGAACCATTTTTTCATTACATAGAGCCTCCTCGATATTTGGACTGTGATCGTAATCACAAGACCATTATACACATTATAGATTCCAGTAAATGTAAAGTTTATGTTTGTCTTATGTAAAAACGATGTAGATGTACAGAGCGGGACAAAGCCGTGAAAGTTGTGTATGCTGATATAACTATTGCGATGAAACGGGGGACTAAGGATGAAAATTGCAAAACCGGCGTTTGCCGGAAGTATGGAAGCTGTAACGCTAGGCGATTATTTATTTGGCGAGGAAGAGCGATTTAGCAGCGGCTTATGTGAGGATGAGACGATTCGTGACCAGGAGGCGGTTAGTGTATCTTTCTCCAGATTTATATTCCGCCGTACGGTATTGCATCAAGTGACCTGGCCGAAGGTTGAGCTGACCGATGTACGCTTCGAAGGCTGTGACCTGTCCAATGTGGATTTCAGCGGAGCGCTGCTGCACCGGGTCGAGTTTATCGATAGTAAAATGGTTGGCGCGATTTTTACCGATTCGACCTTTCGCAATACAAGATTTCAGGGCTGCAACTGCGGCTACGCTCAGTTCAGGTTCACCAACTGGAAGGAGGCTGTGCTGGAGGATACGATGCTGGCAAGCGCTGACTTCACGGAATCCAAGCTGACCAAGCTGCACCTTAACGGCTGCAAGCTGCAGCAGGCCGAATTTCTGCGAACCAATATGACGGGGATAGACCTGAGCACCTGTGAGATTGAAGGCATTTCCATTCCGCTGGAGAACTTGAAGGGCTGCATCATATCTCAGGAGCAGGCCGCTATTTTTGCCCAGTACTTGGGCCTTGTGATCCGAGAGTAAACCAGTCCCTAATTCGATATTCATCCCCTATGCACCCTAGCTTCTTTAAATCATTTCCTTGATCTTAAGCCATGCATCGAAAGAGGTATCTGTAGATATCTCTTTTTTCTTCCCCTTGCTGCCGTTCAAATACGGAATGCTGCACTGTCCCGTCTGTGCCGACCCGGCTTATATGGAGGAATTGTAAAACATTCAGCAGCTGTTCAGCTAGTTCTAAGGATCAACTCAGGCAGCCGTCTTACAATACAAGCATAGCAGATGAGGGAAGGTGCAAGAGGCGATGAGTGTCAAGCTGAAATACCGGCATGAGCATAAGTTCTTTATTAACCATCACCAGTTCCATATCATTCGAGCCCGGCTCCGCAGCCTTGCTGAACTGGATTCACACGCAGGTCCGACAGGCGAGTATCATATCCGCAGCCTCTACTTCGACGATGTGGACAACAAGGCTCTGCATGAGAAGCTTGGCGGCATCCATGACCGGGTGAAATACAGGATCCGGGTTTATAACGTTCAGGATCATGTCATTCATTTTGAGAAGAAGATCAAGAAGAATGACTTCATAGCCAAGTTAAAAGAGCCGCTGACGAGGCCTATGTACGATGCCATTCTGGCAGGGGATTACGAGGTACTGAATCAGCCCGACAATCCGTTCTTGATGGAGCTGTATCTTGAAATGAAGCACAAGCTTCTCAGGCCAAAGGTAATCGTGGATTACATCCGAGAGCCTTATGTCAGCCGGTTTGGCAATGTAAGAATTACCTTCGATAAGGAGCTCCGTACAGGACTTCATGCCGTGGATGTCTTTGATCCTGACCTGAAGCCGGTACGTGCTCTGGATGACAATCTGATCATTCTTGAGGTTAAATATGATGAATACCTGCCGGGAGCGATTAGAAGCGCCTTGCAGCTGGAGGGACTGAACCGGCAGAGCGCCTCCAAATATGTTATCTGCCGCAAACATTTGAAATTCAACACTTGGGAGGACTACTAGCATGCAAACCAGTATTTCCAGCTTACCGGCAGCTCAGACGGCTGCAGCGGATACCGCAACAACCTTCACGGATATGATCAAAAACTCTGTCCTGAATAATTTTACAGCAGACATTGATCTCATAAGAATATTGCTGTCCCTGTCTTTCGCTTTCCTCATTGGATTCTTCATCTATCTGCTGTATAAACGGGTCTTTAGCGGGGTTCTGTACTCCAAGAGCTTCAACGTCTCGTTGATTGGCATGACCATGGTGACGGCACTCGTCATTATAGCGGTCAACTCTAATCTCGTGCTGTCGCTTGGTATGGTCGGCGCACTGTCCATTGTCCGCTTCCGTACACCGATTAAGGACCCGACTGATTTAATCTTCCTGTTCTGGGCGGCCGCAGCAGGTATTGTTGCAGGAGCAGGGTTCTACGTTCTTGCAATGATCGGATCAGCTGCCATCGGCCTCGTGATGTTCTTCTTCATCAAGAAAACCACCTTTGAGACACCTTATCTGCTGGTCGTTAACTGTAAAGATGATCAGAGTGAACAGGAGGTGCAGAAGCTGGTCGGACAGCTGGCCAAGCGTTATAACGTCAAGCAGAAGACCGTCGCAAGCGAAAGTATTGAGACCACCTTGGAGATCAGACTGAAGGAGCGCGAAGGGGAGTTTGTAAACCGCTTGACTGCACTGCAGGGTGTGAGAAGCGCTGTCTTGATCAGCTATAGCGGAGATTATGTCTCGTGAGGGGCAGTCCTCCAGGGCGTAATTACCTCCCCTAATGAGACAGCAGGTATATAACGCGCATGAACAGCCGGCACCCAATATGGCGTATCCTGTGGGGTGCCGGCGTTTTTTGCTGTCGGACGATGTCTTATATAGTTGTCTTTTTGCTATAACCGTGCTACACTTTTTTGTGGTTTCTACATATTGATGAAGCCTGCTAAACCCTTGATACAGCGGCTGAAATGCAGGATGAAAGGATGCTGACAACATGAAGAATTTGAAGCTGAAGCTTGCCAGAGTGGAGAAGGACCTGTCACAGGAGCAGCTGGCCCTCCTTGTCGGGGTATCAAGACAGACGATCGGGCTGATCGAGCTCGGTAAATATAATCCCAGCTTAAGCTTATGTCTGGGTATCTGCCGGGCATTATCCAAGACACTGGATGATCTCTTCTGGGTAGAGCAGGATTCGGCATGAACAGACACCAGGTTAGAGTCCAGGATTGATAGATCATTAAAGCCGGACTGGTTCGTTCACCAGTTCATGCGCTTGCGCAGCTCCGTGATATGAGCAGTATGGTGGTTTCCGTGCCAGGCATACATGCCGATGTTCCAGTCGAGCCTGATCCACTCTACGGAATCGGGATGGAAGAAGGTCCGGTGCAGCTGCTCTGTTGTCAGGCTGCGCAGCAGCATACACCAGCGCTGGTGAAGAATTTCGAGCCAATCCAAGGACCACTCAACCGGGGCAGTGCGGGAGTCGACGAGCTCGGCCCATTTTTTCTCATCATAGGGACGGATCGTGGGTCCGTTCTCTGTTATAGCTAGCTTGAAGCGGGTAAAGCTGTTCATGTGGCTGTCCGCCAGATGGTGCACGACCTGGCGGACCGTCCACCCGCCCTCGCGATACGGTGTATCCAGCTGCCAATCCTCCAGACCGGCCACCGCCTTGCGCAGCTTGCCAGGCAGTTCATCCAGCTGCCCCAGCCATACTTGCAATTGTTCCGGCGTAATTTTGCCTTCATGGCTGTATTCTCCGATTGGGTACTTCAATTGCTCTTCCGTTATCATCGAAATGATCTCCCTTCTACTACAGTATCTCATACCTGTTTTCCTTCTGAGTCACCGTGATATGGACACCAGTCTTTTACCAATTATAAAATACGAATAATTTATAATAGTTAAATATAATATTTCTATATTCCATGATATTCTATATATAAACTTCCCATATCGTACGTGCTTGATGGGTGACTGGCTGCTGCGGTTGATTGTCAGACGCTCTTCTTCGCAGCTTTATTCCTATTCTGGACAGCACTGCTCTTGCCAGATTTGAAGAGGCTGGCAAGCCAGTTTTGCATATGATCATACACGGACTTCTCCGTATAGGGACCGTCCTCGTAAAGACAGGCCTTCTCAGCAGTTTCGATATGGCGCTCATGTTCCTTGTCTGCAAAATACGGATGCAGCATGAATATTCCTCCTGTTGGCTTAAGGCCTGCCAGGCCCTAAGCATAATAGCGTCATGGTCAGAGGCGCCGCGGTTCGCCTGCTGCTCACATCCAAAATATAACATGACTATTTACATACCAGTTATCGATACATTATCATCACTACTATTACGAACTTTAATGAGTTGGGGGTTAGCCGATCATGGATATCCAGTATTACCTCACATTCCGCGAAGTAGCTGCGTGCGGCAGTTTCACCAGGGCGGGAGAGCGGCTGGGCTATGCCCAGTCCACGGTAACCGTACAAATTCAGAAGCTGGAAAAGGCATACGGCGCCCCCTTGTTCGAGCGTTACGGGCGAACGCTGCGGCTTACAGAAGCGGGAGTGGCACTAAGCCGTTATGCAGAGCAAATTACGGACGCGTATAATGAGTCCCTCGCCGTTATGCAAAGTCCGAATTTCGGAACCTTAATGGTGGGGACTATCGAGACACTTGCCGCATTCTTCCTGCCGGCCTACCTTCAACGCTTCAGGAATGACTATCCTGGCATAGCGCTTGCAGTATATCCAACCAATGAACGCGAGGTACTCTCGCGTGTCAAGCAGGGGGAGTGGGATGTAGGCCTTATTCTCGATCCGCTTCTGTATGATCCTGAGCTTGAAACCGTCATGCTGCGCGAGGAGAGGCTCGTCATTATATCGGGGGATGCGCATCCCTTTGCTGGCAAGGATGTCATCAGTATCCGTGATTTCGAGAAGCAGTCCATGATTCTGACGGAGCGTACTTGCACATACCGCGCAGCAATGGAGCATGCCATTGCGGACCATAAGGTGAAGGTTAATATTGTGAGCGAGCTCGGGAGTATAGAGGCTATTAAGCAGTGTGTGCGTGCCGGACTGGGAGCCGCTCTGCTTCCTTATGTGACAGTTGAGGCCGAGGTGAAGCGGGGAGAGCTTCATATCAGCAAGCCGGATCCGCAGTGGCTGCCGCCCTTCTATACCCAGCTGGTAATCAGCCGCAAGAAGAAGCCTGCGCTCCCGCTGCGACGCCTGCTGGAGCTGCTGCAGGCAGGGGGAGGACATGAGCAGGAAGCGGAACTGGCTGTAGATGGCGCTGGTTAATCAGAGAGAGCAGGGCTTGAGACTGTATGAGTGAATGTGTTGATTATTATGTAAAACCACATGCAAAAAAACTGGTCAGATTTCCAATCCGGAAATCTGACCAGTTTTTATTTTACAAATAATTATGTTGTTCATATTGTGTTGTATATTTTATTTTTCCAGCTGTCCGGATTGTACCCACTTAGCTATATCCAGAATAACCTCCTCGGAGACTGTTCCAGGGTGCTGATATTCCTTAGCCGTCCCTTCATCAGGTCCGCTGTAATCAACGAAGAAGTGATTCAGGCCGGGATAGAGCTTGAATGCAGTGTTCGGGTTATGGCGCAGATGCTCCTGCCACAGCAGATAGTCTTTGTTTGCAAAGACCTGGAAGTCATCCTCTCCCTGCAGTACAAGCACAGGCTTCGTTAATTCCTTGGCGTATCCGTCGGCACTGTGGCTGTCCATTTCCTTGAAGTAGCTCGCGGGAATGCCGAACACGGTCTCGCTGGCCGCCTTTTCCGGTGACCAGTCCGATATCTGCTTCGCCTTCTTATACTCCGCTTCCAGCCAGGCTAGATTGGCAGCCTTCTTCGGATCGGAATCACTCATCTTCGCGATGAATGCGGCGTTCTGGTCATATATGATATCCCACAGTGGTCGAGGTGAACCGGCGAGCAGAATTAATCCGGCAAAATTCCCGCCCTCCGCATCAATTCGAGGGGCGAGCATCCCGCCCAGGCTGTGACCTACAATAAAGACACGGCTGCTGTCAATTCTTCCATCGGACTTAAGCAGGCTGGCTGCGGCGATCGCATCATCAACCGTCTCTTCCTTGACGGTGAGGCGTGCGGCCTCTTCCTTCGTAAAGGAAGCAGCATGTGCGAAGGTCCGCTTGTCATAGCGGAGAACAGCTATCCCCTGCTGAGCGAGACCCCAGGCAATATCGCGGAACGGCTTGTAGGCCCCAATGGACTCGTCACGGTCGCTTGGGCCAGAGCCCTGCACCAGCACGACAGCCGGGTAAGGGCCAGTGCCTTGTTCCGGCAGGGTAAGAGTACCTTCAAGCGGGTACTTGCCGCCTTGGCCGACTACCACCTTCTCTTCGGTGATACCCTCCGGTATTTCCATGTCATCGGAGGCGGCAGGCTGAATGAACAGGCCGGCAAGCTTCTGCTGGTCATTCATTGTAAGGATGACATTGGCCTTCATCCGCTCGAAGACCAGCTTCGCCGTCACGATGACCTTGCCCGAGTCGGACGGTTGGGTGGTAATAGATTCTGTGCTCAAATAAGCGCCGGCTGCACCGATTACCTGGTTCCACACGGCCTCCAGATCCGCAGCGGGAAGCGCCTCGGCGAGAGCCAGGTCGAAGTACCGGGCGGCCAGCTCTCCGTAGCCCCCTTTGGTCAGCAGCCCAACTACCGCTGCAGCTGTTGCTTCAGGTCCTTGTTCAACATGATTGATAAGGATTTGCTGTTTGGCGGGATCATACTGCACCTTAAGACCGGGTAATGATTCAAAGAGAGCATTAGGGGCATAGACACGGCCTTTGTGAATTGAGGTGGGGCTGTTAAGTGATACCCGTGTGCCATTCACAGCCGCCTCGCCGCTTCCGGCATGGAAGATCACCGTGCAGTCTGGGCTGGTTAAAACAACCTCGTGGGTCGACCGTTTAAAGCTAACAGTCATGCCAAGCGCACTTGCAGTTGCCCGGACTGGCAGCATGACGGCGCTGTTCTCTATGTAGGGCTTGGCCCCGGTGTAACGAATTGCTTTACCATCGACGATGACATCTACTACACTGGTCTTGGCGGCTGTTGCGGGCATTGCAGCAATAACGGAGAATAGCATCATAACGGCCAGAAAGGCTGCAAACTTTTGCTTCAAGCTGTTCATTCCTCCTTAATAGGTAATTGTAGAGTACTGTTATTATATACGGCAGCTGATGCATACCGTTTCTAGAAATTAGGGCATACCTATACCAATTACCTTGCAATCAGCAATCCGAAACATGGACCTGGATAAAACGCAAGGAAAGCGGTTGAAAATATTGTCGAATTAACTTACACTAGCTAATGATAGTGATAACTATTCTCACCAACGAGTTGGGGTAGATAAAGGAGAGGTCAAGTTGAACAGATCATTGAAACTTACCATGCTGGCTTGTCTTTTTCTGCTGTTCAGTGTGCTTGCAGCATGCGGCGGGGGCGGAAGCAATACGGGCAATGCAGGCACAGGCACTAACGCACCTGCGGAAGGTAACCAGGCGGCAGGAGGCAATGAAGGAACGAATCAGGAAGCAGCAACGAAGGTATACAAGGATGGATTGGATAAGGAAGTTGAAGTGCCCGTTAATCCGCAGCGGATCGTAGCTCTGCATAATGTGGGCGAGCTGCTGGCGCTTGGCGTTAAACCGCTGGGTACAACGGATTACCACCTGAGCAAGTACGATCCCGAGAAGGTAGCCGGGGTGGAAAGTGTAGGCGAGTCGGATCCTAACATGGAGAAGCTTGTTGAGCTTGAGCCCGACTTGATTATTGTCAGCAGCTACTTTACACCGGAAGTTATTACTGGTCTCGAGAAAATTGCGCCCGTAGTTGCCACAAAGTGGGGCCTGACGCCGACTGAGCATTTGGATGCGCTGGCAGATCTGCTGGGCAAGGAAGAGGAAAAGCAGGCATGGCTGGACGCATACGCGGCGAAAGTGGCATCTGTTAAAGAAAAGCTTGGCCAGCATGCTGGTGAGAAGGCCGTTGTTCTCCAGTTCTGGGAAAAGACGATCTACCGCCATTCGCCAACCGTCTTCTCTTCGCTCTATGATGCAGGCTTTGCAGCGCCTGAGCAGGCAGCAGCTGTTACGCAGACTGAGGCGATTGCGGAAGAAGCGGTGGTTGAATATGCGGCGGACGCCGACCGGTTATTCCTGCTGGTTGAGGACCCGTCCAACAAGGACAGGTACAATGAGCTGAAGGAAACGGCCTGGAAGGATATACCGGCTGTGCAGAAGGATCAGGTGCATCTCGTGGATACTGGAAGATGGAATGATTACAGCGCGTCAGCAATGATGTGGATCCTGGAAGACTTGGAATCCATGTTTGGCAATCACTGAGCGGTTTAGGCCTGGAGCAGACAGTACTGCTTCAGGCTTTCTTTTGATAAATAGGCAAGCCCGCACGGCCTCCCGGGTTAAGCATAGAATGATAATGACAGATCGTTAACGCGGCTGGGCATGCGGGAGAGCGGGTAGTGGGGAGGTCATGAGGTCACTTCAGGACATCACAGACATATAATATGGTGTAAGCGTTACCAACTACAAGCTGCGAGCAGGGGGTATTGGTTATGGGTACTCGGTTAATGTCGGAGAGCAGGATTAAGCAGCGGTATCCACATTTGCAGTATGTTCGTGTCCATACATGCGGTAAACATAAGGCCAGCATTTATGCATGGGATGGAGAACTGCAGCTCTCTGCTAAGGATGCCGCCAGTCTGCAGCGGTTTGCCTCGGGATATCTGCTGCAGCATGTCTGCTACGATGTGAAGCCCTATGATTCACTGCGGGAAGACGGGCTGCCGAAGGCGGCACCGCTGCCGGAGCTGCTGAGCCAGGCGGCTTTGCGCACGGAGCTGCAGGCGAAGGACATTGTCGATACGCTCAACAGCCTGCTGCCTGGTAAGACGATTTCCTTCAGGAGCTATGATGCCTACAGCGGTACCGTACAGTTCAATATTTTCTCGGCGACTCCCGTGACCGACGACGAGCAGGAGCTGGTGAGCCGCTATGTGGATGAGCTGGTCCCGGTGGGCTGCCAAGGCAGAGTACACTATATTCGGGTTGCGGAGTAGAACATACATGCAGACAGGACCAAGTGAATGCTTGGCCCTGTCTGTCTATTTGAAGCCTATTGGCAGAAGGCGGTGCAGTCTATACAGCAGCTATCGTTTGCACATTGTGTATGGCTTTAGCGGTAGACTTCCCGTCTGATCTGCTGAAGATACCGTGACCGGATGAACAGGAAGTAAACGATTTGAACCAGCAGGAAGCTTCCCAGCACCAAGGCCGTCTCGCGGACAAGCGGATAGTGGAACAGATTGCTCAGGGAGTTCAGGGCAACGGCGCCGTGAACAATGGCAACACCTATAGGCACGAAGAACAGCAGCATGAGCTGGCGGGTGATGACCTTCGAGAGCTCCTTATCTGTCAGCCCCAGCTTCACGATGGCCCTGAATTTCTGCTTGTCATCATCCAGGTCCGTATATAGCCGGAAGTACAGGAAGCTGCCTGCGCCTACGAAGAATACAGCTCCCATGAACAGGCCGACGAACATGATGGCACTGTAGCCCTGCAGGAAGGTGTGCAGATCATAGGCAAGGGCATTGAAGAAGTAATCGCCGCTGCCATTTGGCAAATGCTCAGACAGCTGTCTGCCAACCTCTACAGTGTCTTCCCAGTCCTCAACATAAAAACCGAATACGCTCTCAGTGGACTTGGACTCATCGAGCTGTTCAATCAGCGGGTCAGGTATAACATAGTAGCCCGTGAACAATGGAAGCAAATTAGAAAAATCCTGGACAGTGACCTTCAAGGGCTGTTCGATACCACTGAGCTCGATAGTGTCACTCCCCGTGCGTTCCCCTCCATATAAAGCGTTGCTGTAATATACGAAGGCGGCCTCATGGCCCTTCAAATCAAGAGTTTGCTCGCCTACTGCACTAGCGATTGCGTTGTATTCGGAGGCACGAACCACATACTCCCTTTTATTAGGGTTTTTTACCGGCTGGGAGCGGATTGTAGCCTCGTAGAGCTCGTAAGTCACATTCTCTTCCTTCAGTACTTGACCAATATATGCTACATCCTGTTTGGCCCTGTCAGCATCCTGGTCTTCCCACCAGTAACTATACTGAAAAGCAAACGGCGACTCATCGACGATTGTGCTCTCTGACATCGCGCGGAAGCCGACGAGGGAGCCAATCGCCGAGAAGGCAACCGTAGACAGAATCGCGACCATGAAGAAGGTCCGCGCATTATCCTTCATCCGGTAGGTGAGGTCAGACATCAGCAGCATGTTCGTCTTGCGCCAGAAGAAGGCCTTGCTGCGGGTTGCCCGGCGGATCAGGTACACGCTGAGCTGTGTGAACAGGAAGTACGTACCTGCTATTACGACAAGTGTAACGGGTATCATGGCACCCACAACCACTAAACCCTCAACCCAAAAGGCAGCGATGTACCCGCCGACAAGCAGAATAGCTGCGAGCAGGGACAGCCATGGGGAGGCTTTTGGCTCAGTCTTCGGTGCTTGACTGCCGCGAATCAAGTGGACGAGCGAATTGCCTCTTAAGACCGCAACGGTGAATAACGAGATGACGACAAACAGGATGAGGAACGCGGCAAAAGTAAGCAGCAGAGCCTCCACAGGAATGTAGAAGGGCAGCGGGTTATCCAGGTCCAGCAGTCTCTCGGCTGCAAGCAGAATAACCTTGGCAAAGACCAGGCCAATCCCGATACCGGTTAAAGTCGAGAAGAAGCCGATCAGGACATTTTCCAGGAAAACCATGGTCCGCAGCTGCAGCTGAGTCATCCCGTGCATGACGAGCAGCCCGAACTCCTTCTTGCGTGTCTTCAGGAACGCGCTCATGGAATACAGCACGAAGAAGAAGGAAAATACATAAATGATCGATTCCGCGAAATGCAGGCCCTGTGAAACCGAATTGGACAGGTTGCCTGCCGCCAAGTCGGGATGAAAGGCGAACACGGCATAGACGAAGAATACCATAACCGAGAAGGCGCTGCTCAGAAAATAGGCCGCATACGTCCGCTTGTTGCGGAGAACGTTATTAAACGCGAACTGACGAAAGGTCATGCGCATGCCCTCCCAGCAGCGACAGCACGTCAATGATTTTCTGGAAGAAGGCCTGTCGGCTGTCCCCCCGGTGAATCTCATTGTACAAGCGGCCGTCCTTGATGAAAATCACTCGATGACAGTAGCTCGCCGCTACCGCATCATGGGTAACGAGCATCATTGTGGTGCCGTCCGACTGGTTGATGGTGGCGAGTGTCTCCATGACATCCTTGGCTGACTTCGAATCCAGGTTGCCTGTCGGCTCATCGGCAAACAGCAGCTTGGGCGTATGGATAATGGCCCGTGCAATGGCTGTACGCTGCGCCTGCCCGCCCGATATTTCATAGGTCCGTTTGTTCAGAATGCCTTCGATCCCCAGCTTGCGGGCAATTTCTCCGACCTTGCGCTCCATCACCTTCACACGCTCGCCATCGAGCGTAAGCGGCAGGACGATATTTTCCTCAACGGTCAAGGTGTTAAGCAGATTGAAATCCTGGAATACGAAGCCAAGCTCTCTGCGCCGGAAGCGGGCCAGGTCATTGCGCTTCAGCTGATGGGGATTGCGCCCGTCGATCAGAATTTCACCGGTAGTCGGACTATCGATCGTCGCCACCAGATTGAGCAGGGTGGTCTTACCGCTCCCGGAAGGGCCCATAATGCCGACAAACTCACCTTTCTCAACCGCAAAGGAAATGTCGGTGAGCGCACGGTAGGCGACCTTGCCTCCATATACCTTGTTCAGTCCATTAATTCGCAGCATATCCATGTGTAAATGTTGAAGCCTCCTCTTAAGCAGTTGCACAGCTGGCAGCTGCAGTAATCTTATGTCTTAAGTGTAGCTCTGCTGCGGCGGCTGGGCTATCGAATAACCTTTCAGCTTCCTTACAACTCTGTAAGATTGGCGGGACTGCCCGTAAAGAGGAGGCGCACGGTTGTGCCTTGATTTACTGCCGACTCAAGCTCGACCTTGTGGTCAAGCCGCCGGCATATCTCCTGTACCAGGTACAGGCCCATGCCTGTGGATTCGCGGTATAAGCGGCCGTTCTCTCCGGTGAAGAAGGGCTGGAAGACACGCTTTAAGTCCGACTTTGGAATACCGATGCCTTGATCGCGGATCTCCAGCATGACACGTTTGCCCTGGATACCGCCTGTAATATAGACCTTATTAGCTTTGCCCGTGCTGTATTTGACGGCGTTGGTGAGCAGTTGAAACAGGATGAAGGTCAGCCACTTGGCATCCGATTCCACGGTGAGGGAGGGGTCCAGACTGACCTCCGGATAGACGCTGCTGCGGATGAACATCCGTTTATTATCGCGAATCACCTGATCGACGGCCCTGCGCAGACTAACAGGCTCGACCTGAAAATCATGCTCGAACGCTTCCAGGCGCGCGGCATGGAGCACGGTTTCCAGACCATGCTCCAGTCGTTCAATCTCCTCGCGGATGCTGCTGTACTTGGGATCCTGGTCCTCATCCTGCTGAAGAGTCAGATGAATGACGGACAGCGGGGTCTTCATCTGGTGGACCCACTGATTCATGAACGTCAAGTGGTCACTCCGCTGCCGCTCACGGACATTAAGCTTATGCTGGTAATGGCGGTACTGCGCCTGCAGAAGCTCATCGACAGCCCGAGCGAGGGGGGCGTAGCCCGCATCCAGCCGCGAGGACTCGTCCAATGTCTCAAGCGGCTCGGTCAGCCGCCGGTACAGCCGGCGGTGGGTGACGAAGCGGTAAGCGAGGTAGCCGCTCAGGATGACAAGGCCGATGAAGACAGAATAGAGGGCAGTAGGCAGATTGCGGTAGCCATCGAGCCAGTATACCAGCAGTACCATGAAGAGCTGGACGACCTGCAGGGCGAAGAGCGGCAGATGCTCACGGAAGAACAGCTTCATGTCGGTTTCGCATCCCAGGTGGTCTGCAGTCGGTAGCCCGCGCCCCTTACTGTCTCGATGGCATCCTCTATGCCCAGCTCCTGCAGCTTCTTGCGGACACGTGTCATGTTAACGTTCAGCGTGTTCTCGTCGACGAAAGTCTGGTCGTCCCAGAGCTTCTCCAGCAGCATTTCACGCGGGGCAAGCTTGGGATGGCTCTTCAGCATGGCCTCGATCAGGATCGTCTCGTTCTTCGACAGCTGGACGGAGAATTGATGCAGCTGCATTTCCATCCGTTCGGGGTATAGAATCAGCCCGGCGAGCTGGACGATCCTCTCCTCGCTCTGCGGGGCATATTCGCCATAGACGCGGCGCAGGTGGCTGCGGATTTTGGCCATCACGACTTCATAGTGAAAGGGCTTGGTGATGTAATCATCGGCACCATACTCCAGCGCCATGACCTGATCCATCTCTCCGTCCCGGGCAGAGATGAACATGATGGGGCAGGTGGATAAGGACCGGATCTGGCGGCACCAGTAAAACCCGTCATAGCGGGGCAGATTAACGTCAAGCAGGACCAGGTGCGGCTCGCACTGCTGGAAGAAGTCCGCCACGCGGTCGAAATCCTTAACAACATGTGCCTGAAAGCCGTATTTCTCAATTGCGTCCTTGAGCAGCCCGGCCAGCTTCGGGTCATCTTCACAAATCATAATGCGGTGCATGAAATAGGGGTCTCCTTTCACAGCGAAGGGCTGCATCTCCTCCTGGTTTTAGCAGCCAGTTGTGACAATCATTATAGCAAGCGTATTTATAGGCGACAATGCAAAGGGCGGGGGCTAACTCCGTTACGGTCCTCTCTTCTAATGCTAAGACGTACGAATCTGCTTTTAGCTGTGATCAGCAAGAAAGCGGAACCCCGATTCGGGACTCCGCTTTTTTAAGAGCTGCGTACAGCTTACTTCTGGCTTTCCAGCCACTTTGTCGCCTCTTCCTGCGCCTTCTTCATCGCATCTGCGGCAGACGCTTCGCCTAACAGAATGCGCTCGATGTTCTCGGACAAGATATAGCGCGGCTGGCCGGAGCGATACGGGTAACGCGGTGCCCACAGCTGGCTCATCTGTTTAAGAATAACATCCATCTGAGGTGTCGCCTTCACGCTCTCCCACTCCGCCGCTGCTTTAACGACAGGCATGCTCTGAGAGCGCTGCTCGTCCCACATGTATTGCTGGAAGAACTCGCTGCCGCTGAACTTCAGCCATTCCCATGCGAGGTCCTTGTTCTGGCTGGTGGTGCCGATAGCAAACGGGCTTCCTGCAAACATGCCGCCCATGCCTTTATCCGGATGTGTGAAGAGAAGTGCGGCTTGATAACGGTCCTGCGTGCCGAACGTCTCAAGACTGTTAATAAACCCGGGCGCGGAGCGAAGGTGGATGGCGACATTGTTGTTATCCTTATAGAAATTTTCGGAGCCCTGGTTCACCAGCACGCCCTCCGGCGCAAGCTTCTTGGCTTCCTTCAGCCATTCCGCTGCCTTAATCATTGTAGCGGAATCAAATTCCAGCTTCATATCCTTCCACAGGAAGCCGGTTCCCCACTGACCGCCCAACGACTCGTTGATGTTCATGACCGTGTCTGCGGCATCGTTTCCGTTAAACGTCAAGCCATAGTTCTGTTCGCCGGTTTTTGGGTTTTTCCCCGTCATCTTTGCCGCTTTTTCCATGACCTCGTCGACCGACGGCGATTCGGACAGGTACTCGACGCCCCACTCGTCGAACAGCTGCTTATCGTACACAATCAGGCGCGCATCACCAATGAATGGGAGGCCGTAGATTTCGGGCTGCTGGTCGTCCGGCCCCATTGCTCTCCAGCCATCTACCTGTCCGTTCAGGTAAATGCCCAGATCGAAGCTGTCTCTTTCGATATAAGGCTGGAGGGGTTCAAGCAGGCCCTGCTCAGCGAAGTTCGCGATACCGGGTACTTGGTAAACATCCGCCGCGCCGGATTGCAGCATCGTCTGTGTCTTTTCGTTATAGTTGTCCCAGCCCATCAACAGGAATTCGACCGTAACGCCAGGGTACCGCTTCTCAAATTCATCCTTCAGTATTTTTACGCCTTTTGCCGTCTGGCCCGTTACCGGGTCTGTCTTGTCCTCAAATGCAAAGTCGCCGACCAGCTGTACCTTCAGCGTACCCGAGAAACCCTTAGCAGGTGTCTGTTCAGTCGAAGCTGTCTCAGCCTCTGTTTCCTGCCCGCCCGTATCCGCTGCGGCGCCCGCCGTGTTTGTTCCATTCTGAGAGCTTGTCCCTGTACCGCTCTGGCAGGCGCTGAGTACGAGTAGAAATGATAAGAGCAGGATGACGACCAAATACCTGGAATTAGCTTTGAGCATGGTTTACTCCTCCGTTTTCTAGAAAGATTAGATGACATGCTTTACCTTGTCCAATCGATTATGCCAGGCGGCTTCTGCTTGCTGACGATCACTCTCCCTTCAAGCCGCTCAGGGCGACGCTTCGAATAATATATTTTTGGAAGAAGAGGAACACCATCAGCAGGGGGAGGATGCTCATCGCGGCCAGAGCCATTGTGACTCCGGCGAGGCGTCCTCCGTTCTCTGACGAGAAGCTCGATAAGAACAGCGGCACTGTCTTCAGATGCTGATCGTTGATGATGACAAGGGGCCAAATGAAGGAGTTCCAGCTGTCCTGGAAGGACAGAATGGCAAGTGTTGCCGTAATAGGCCCGGTTAGCGGAACGAAGATGTAGAAGAACGTCTTGAATTCGCCGGCGCCGTCCATCTTGGCGGATTCCCTCAGCCCTTCAGGGAGCTGATCGAAATACTGCTTGGCCAAGACGATGCCGAGTGCGTTAATAATCGAGGGGAAGATAAGCGGATATTTGGTGTTAACCAGACCCAAGTCATTGAACATGGTAAACATCGGGATAAGCCTTGTTTCAAAAGGAATCATCATCGTGGCGAGCACAATGAAGAATAGGGCGCGCTTGGCCCTAAAGCTGCCGCGGGAGAAGGCATATCCCCCGAACAGCGCGGATCCCACGCTTAATGCGACACTGAACAGTGCGATGACGATCGAGTTCCAATAAGCGAGTAGCAGGGATTTATTCTCAAACACCAGCTGGTAATTAAACCATGAGGACGACTCGGGGATGAGCCGCGGCGGGAACGGCATCGCTAGGTTGGCGGTGCGCTCCAGGCTGACACTGATCATAAAGATAAACGGGTAGATCATGGTGAATCCGATCACTGCCAGCAGAACGAAGATCACCGCGCTGATTAAGCTTCGATTTTTGTACACGCCCGACATATTTGATCACCCGCCCAACTAGATTTTCATCCGAAGCAGCTTCGTATTGATGTAGGTGAAGATAAGAATGAACACGAATAGAATGTAAGCGGCCGCTGAAGCAATGCCATATTCACTGCCGCCGAAGCCGCGCTCGAAGATAAAGCCGACCACCGTATGAAGCGAGCGGGCCGGACTTCCCTGCAGTCCGCCAAGCATATACGCATCCGCAAAACGCTGCAGCCCTCCGATCCAGCCGAGGACGAATAGAATGGTAAGACTTCCGATCATGTTAGGTACCGTAATCCACCACCACTGCTGAATTGGCGAAGCGCCATCGATTGAGGAGGCCTCGTAATATTCCACAGGGATCGCTTGCAAATTCGCGAGGTTAATAATGATAACAAAGCCAAGCCAATGCCACACCGACAGGATGACCGCGCCCCATTTGGCCGAGACGGGCTGTGACAGCCATACAACCTTCTGCAAACCAAGCAGTTCCATCACGTAATTCAGCGGACCATCGGGGTGAAGAATGGCAAGAAACACGGTGGCCGCCGCTACCATGGAGGTTGCGTTTGGGATATAGAAGAGCACCTTGAAGAAGTTAGAAGTTCGCCGCAGGCTGTTGATCAGGCAGGCAATGAGGAAGCCAAGCGGTATGGCGATGAACAGCTGAAAGACTGTTATGTAGAGTGTATTATATACGGCATACCAGAAGGTTCCTGAGGCGAGCACATCCGAATAGTTCTGAACTCCGACAAACTGCTCAGACACACCGCGCGTGAAGCTTAGGCGCAGTGACTCTGCCAGGGGATAGAGGGTGAAGAGCAGGATGCCGAGCAATGTCGGAAGTAAAAATAGGTACCATACTGCATGTGATTCCCGCCTTGGAGCAAGACGCCACCTTCCGATTGGCTGGCTCCTTGGCTTGCTTATATTTACGAGTGACATGTCGCCGGACAGCAGCCTGTGCTGCTGTCCTCCCTCCTATTCCTTCTATTCCATAATAGTGACAGACGATAATGATCTCGACTTACACAGCATCATGCGACCAGTGCTTCTGGAGCTTTATGCAGGTTGATGGTTCATATACCGAGATTCCGTCTACTCCCATCCCGGCATAACGGCGAAACAATGCCTCGTCAGCCGGAAGGGTGTAAATCCAGATGGCCAATTGATGCTTTGCCGCCTGCTCAACCAAGACCGGACGAACAGATTCATAGTGCAGGTTTAATCCGGCAAAGCCCGCTTGAACGGCCTGTTCGCAATAGCTGCTGACCTTTGCTTCATAAGCTTCACCCGGCATGTCCGGCGTCATGAACGGTACATTCCAGATGACATGTCTGGCCCGGTCGCTCTTGGCGAGATGATCTGTGACGCCTGTGAAGTATACCTGGCGCCAGGCGTTCAGCTTGTCCACTACCGCTGCCGCCGCATCATAGGCTTCGGCTGTTTTTAGATCGAGATTGAAGGCAACGGGCTTTTCGAGGAACAAGCGCAGCACGGTCTCCAGCTGCTCAACCGGCTCGTTCCCGGCAGCAGTCCATTCTTCGGCTGTGTGCAGCAGGGTGTTCGGCTCATCGTCATGGAAGAGTACGGCGATGTCGTCTTTTGTTGCGCGCACATCGACCTCCAGCACATCGGCCCCGGCATCATAGCCGGCCAGGCAGGATTCTATTGAATTGTAAGGGGTATTCTCGCACCCCGTATGGGCAATAACCTGATAGGGCTTCATTATTCTGTTTCTCCTTCTGTTTCATTCTTCTGCTCCCTGTTAACATAGATGGGATTCGTGAACGCGATCGTTGTCCATCCGCCAAGCAGAACGCCCATCGCCTTCAGCCGCAGCCACCGGATTCCCTCCAGCGGGACGTACAGCTCTATACCAGCTTCTTGTTCGTTCCACGGCCTATCAGCCAGCTCGCCAATATTGGATTCGACGACAAGCTTGGTCACCTGCATACGGTCGCCATACCGCTCTGCTGCGGCGAAGGGCTGCACCTGTATAAGAAGCCTCATGGAAGACAGACGGCCAGCGCTGTCCTCTACGATGTCCCCAATAAAATAACGGGCATCGCCGGCGAGGGCCTCGACATGCAGCATGGGCCCCATGCTGATCACAGACCGTCCCCGGCGGATGGCCTGCACAACCGACTCTGCCGAATACCGGTCGTCTGGCTCCGGCAGGCCAATATAGGTGAAGGCGGACCAGCTGTCGTCCTGCCCGGAGTGATGCCAGTCCCGTCCCGCGGTCGCAGGAATGCGATAGCCTTCATTCAGGAGTGAGGTCCAGAGGTTCCAAGCCGGGACGTTGTGATTCTTATAGGAAGGCATCACTTCATGCCACACCTCGATGTAATCAATATCGCTCCAATCCTTGATTGTGTACTCCCAGTGACAGCCTGTACATATCGGACTGCCCAGGCTGTACGGATGCGCGATGCCGACGATCCCGCCGGCTTGGTGGACCCGCTCGATGCCGCGATGAATGTCTTCCGGCCCCAGATCTCTCCATTCACAATACGGCGCGCCAAGGGTCAGCATATGACCGTAAAAGGTGGTCCATTCCATCCCCGGTACAATCGCCACGCCGGTCTCTTCTTGAGCAGCCTCAGCTTCTGTCATACCGGATACCGTATTGTGGTCGGTCAGGGCTATGCCGCCTAATCCAAGTTTCTTCGCTTCTCTGCACATTTCCAGAAGCGAATGCCGTCCATCGCTGTGGGGCGTGTGTGTATGCAGTTCAAATGGTATCCAGTTCATTCTGCATCCCGTCCCTTATAGACCGATAAACGATAGGTGCAGGCTGGCGTTACGACGCAGTGCACGCTGATCGTAATTCTCCAGATGCCAGCCGGCAGCACGCCGGGTATGAAACCCGGCGATGCTGAGCCCACAGCGAGCGTGTGGCGCTGCTCGGGCGGGTGACGGTGAGCAGATCCCCGGAAGCCCTCTGGGTCGTCGACCGACAACGTCAACAAATTCTGCAGCGGGGTAAATCGCTCCCATTGCTGCTTCTGAAGATCCGCGGCCGATGGATCCACATACTTCCCGATCGCTTCCATGATGAGCGGGCGTGAAATTTCGGAATCCTCAAGCACCTTAGGGCTGTACTGAAACTCAATTGCCAGACGCGCGGGAGGCTCATCTATATGAAATTGATAGGTGATATGTGTCTTGGAGCTTAATGGGGTCAAGGTGCCCTCTATGGTCAGCAGCTCGTTCATCGATTGGATTCCCCTTGTAGTTATCATTGGCATACTTTGGCATACTTAAAAGTTGGAAAATTTATAATGGATCATACACACACTAACAATAAGTTGTTTATTTAACATCAACGGGGTATTTGCTTTTTGTTAAAGCCGGCTGGGAAGGTGGTATATGTCTCACTGCAGCCGGCCGTTAAAAGTGGAAATGCGGCTGTATAACCTTCCCCTTTTTAGCTATGGTGCCTGTACGTTATGATAGTTTACATACGGGATAATGCCGTCCAGATCAGGGTAGAAGGGGAGATTCAAGTGGAATTTAAGGTGGATGATTTAACAGGACCGGAGATCCAGGCGTTAATCGATGAACATCTGCGGGATATGGCCGAACACTCGCCTCCCGAAAGCATTCACGCTCTGGATTTACAGGGACTGAAGAGAAACGATGTGACATTCTGGAGCGTGTGGAAGCAGGGGGAGCTGATGGGCTGCGGCGCTCTAAAGGAGCTGGACAGCGGACATGGCGAGATTAAGTCGATGCGTACAGCATACGCTCACCGCGGCAAGGGAGTGGGGAGGCAGATCCTTGCTTATATTCTGGAGGAGGCATCCCGGCGCGGTTACCGGCGTGTCAGTCTGGAAACGGGATCAATGGACGCCTTCCGACCGGCAAGGAACATGTATGAAAGCTTCGGCTTCCAATACTGTCCGCCATTTGCCGATTATGTAGAAGATCCGTATAGTGTTTTTATGACCAAGGAGTTATAGTGTAGGGTTTATACCGATAGGCTGCAGCAACAGTAGCTGCAGTATAGGGAGTTATTGTATAGGGCTATTTCTGCGGGCGGGCGACTGCCTGCTTATTTTTGTTGCGGCAGGTTGGCAAACTCCGTTACTTAAGGGTATAGCTAAACCGTAAGGCTTGGATGGAGCTTTAGGGGTAACGGGTACAGTAAGGAAGCGTTACCTACTCTATCCATGGAAGGCGGTGATTGCAGGTGGCGAGACGTAGCAGACGCAAACTGCTGGTTGACGGTTCGCGGAGCGGTGTTGACCAGTTCAAGGCGAGGGTGATGCAGCAGCAGGGCTTCAAGGTTAACCCGGAACGGCCGAATGAGGTCAAATACGAGGTGGCTAGGGAGCTTGGCGTGCCGCTGCAGCAGGGTGACAACGGCCATCTCACGACCGAGATGGCCGGGCATGTCGGCGGCCGGATCGGCGGTTCAATGGTCCGTGAAATGATCCGCATGGCGCAGGAGCAGCTGTCGAGGCAGCCTTAGTAGAGCGCGCTGGCTGGAATGGGTGAGAGGTATTAGTAACAAAGCGGGATGGCTTGGATATGCACCATATCCGGGCCGTCCTGCTTATTTGTCGTGCTGCCTGGAAGCAAAAGCCGCTCCTAGCAGAACATCTTGTTCAACTTCTGAAGAAAGCAACCGTCATATCTTGAATTTCTCGCATTGTAAGGGCCGCGATGCTAGCCTCATAATGGGATTATAAACCAATAGGGGGGCAATCTTAAGATGAAATGGTCATACATCTTCAAGTTCGCTATAACGGGTACGCTGGCACTCAGCCTGGCTGCTTGCGGCGGCGGCAACGGTAACACGCCTAACAACAGCCAAGGTACGAATGAGCCTGGGGTGGAAGGCACAGCCAACACACCGGAGAAACCAAAGGACGTCACCATTACCTTCCAGAATATATTCCCAGACCCGACAGATCCCAAGCATATTATGATGAAGACGATCGTGGCCAACTATGAAGCGGAGAATCCGCATGTCAAGATTGAGCTCGATTCGCTGAATACCGACCAGCAGAAGCTGAAGCTGAAGACACAGGCTGCTTCGAAGGAAGTGCCGGACATCACCGTCGTGAATCCGTCCGCACAGATGAAGCCGTTCGTTGATGCGGGGTTATTTGCGCCGCTGAACGATATGGTCGAGGAGAATGGGCTGAAGGATACCTTCCAGGAAGGCATCTTGGATTGGTACACGTTTGATGGCAATCTGTATGCGCTTCCAGACGGCAATAATATCGGCCTGGTTTACTATAACAAGGAGCTGTTCGAGCAGGGCGGCGTAGAGGTGCCGACGACCTTCGAGGAGATGGTTGAGGTTGTCAAGACGCTCAAGGCGAAGGGCATCCAGCCAATGGCGATCGGGGAGAAGGATACATGGACGGGTTCGTTCCTGTTCATGAACGTGCTGCTCCGTACGAATGGCGGACCCGGCTTCCTGCAGGACGTCATGGATGGCAAGAGGACATTCGAGGACCCGGCTTTCCTTGAAGCGGTTGACAGTCTTCAGAGTCTGATCCAGGCTGGAGCGTTTCAGGAAGGTGCGACATCATTTGATTACAATGCGGGCGGCAACCTGTTCAACACAGGCAAGGCAGCGATGTACTACATGGGCAGCTGGGCGACTGGCAGCATTGAGACTTCCTCTGTAAACGGCAAGATTGGCGTGTTTAAGTTCCCTACGGTGAACGGCAAAGGCGATCCGAACGAGTTCATGCTGGCACCGGGCAGCGCATTCGCCATCTCGGCGAACAGTGACCACCTGGAGGAGACGAAGAAGTTCCTGAATTACTTCATGCTGAATTTCCCGCAGGAGGCATTCAAGGTTAAAGGCGCGGTAGGTATCGCCCAGAAGGTCGAGGGTGATTTTGAGGCAGCCGGCTACTCCGATATGGCGATGGACGTCCTGGCGATGTTTAAGGATGTGAAGGGCGGCGACCTCGCCTTCGATAACACGATGAACCCTGGTACAACGCAGGTCCACCTGACGAGCATCCAGAATCTGTTTGTCCAGAAGAAGGATGCGGCGGATGTGGCCAAGGAGCATCAGACCGCTTACGAGAGCAATAAATAGTCCATCACATTAAACGCGAAACGGTTATCGCCGGCTGCTGGCCGGGGAGAGCCGTTTCGCGTCCTGTAAACATGTCCACTCACGCCTTCTCATGTTGGGAAGGGTGCCAAACGAGGAGGCGAATTACGATGAATGTACTGCGCGTATCCAAGCTGACGATTACGGCGTTCGTCCTGCCGTGTCTGCTGCTCTACACCTGCATTGTCTTTATCCCGATTATAGTTTCGCTTTACAGCGGATTGCTGGATTGGAACGGAATCGGCGAGTCCAAGTTTGTCGGGCTGCAGAATTTCATAAACTTGTTGACCAATGATCCTGTGTTCTGGCCTTCTGTCCGCAGAACGCTGATGTTTGCCGTATTCTCCATGGCGGAAATCCCGGTAGCGCTGTTCGTGGCGATTCTGCTCAACCGGTTCGTGAAGAAACCGAATTTTCTGGTGTCGAGCTATTTTCTCCCGGTTATCCTGTCGGTTGTTATCATCGGACAGCTGTGGAAGACCATCTATAATCCCGCCTCCATGGGCGGCATGCTCAACCAGCTGCTGGATATGGTGGGCCTTGAGAGCCTCACCCGTTCATGGCTGACAGACCCGAGTGTGGCGATGTACTCTCTATATTTTGTTGCCTTATGGCAGTACCTTGGCTACCATACGCTGATTCAGTTCACCGGCATTCAGAATATCCCGGCTGATATTTATGAGGCGGCCCGGATTGACGGTGCGGAAGGCTTGAAGGCTGACTGGCACATCACGCTGCCTATGAATATACCGATTATCAAAATATCCATCGTGCTGGCGTTCATCGGGTCGCTGCAGGCCTTCGATATGGTCATGGTCATGACCGGAGGCGGTCCGGCTCACGCAACAGACGTGATCTCCACCCACATGTATAATATGTCATTCCTGTCCATGAAATATGGCTACGGCAGCGCAATCGCCGCTTTCCTGGTCGTAATTTGCCTGTGTGCGACTGTTATTATCAACTTCCTGTTCAATCGTCTTGAACGCAAATATTCGTAAGAAGGAGGGATACGACATGAATGCATTAACAACTCGTGTGGCGCCGGGTAAGCCGGCGGCAGCCGAAAAGAGCTCCAGGCGGTTCTCGATCGTCAGGCTGCTGGTCTATGTGCTGCTCGGCATCCTGTTCGTGACGCAGCTGTATCCGCTCCTGTGGCTCGCCTTGTACTCGCTGAAGAACAATGAAGAGATACTATCCGGCAACTTCTTCGCACTGCCTGCTTCGCCCCAGTGGCAAAATTTCACCGATGCCATTGAGTCCGGAAATTACTTCCGCTACCTGTTCAACAGCTTCTTCGTCACCTCGGTCACCATGGTGGGTGTACTGCTGCTGGCTTCACTGGCCTCCTTCGCAATCAGCCGCTTCCGCTGGCGGTATGGACAGGTTGTGCTGCTCATCTTCCTGGTCGGCATGATGATCCCGATGCAGGCAACGCTTCTGCCGCTGATGATTATCTTTAAGAACATGGGCATTCTGAATACCCATTTATCGATTATTCTGCCGTACATCGCCTTTCAGACTCCGATCTCCGTATTCATTCTCAGCGGCTTCATGAAGGCCATCCCGCATGAGATTGAAGAATCTGCCGTTGTGGACGGAGCGGGCATCTTCCGGATTTTCCGGAGCATTATTCTGCCGATATCGGTTCCGCCAATGATGACGGTCTGTATTTTGACGTTCATTAATATTTGGAACGAGTATATTATGGCCGCGACATTCATCTCCTCAGAGAAGCTGAAGACATTGCCGTTCGGCGTATACAGCTTCGTCAGCCAGTACTCGGTTAATTACGGTGCCATCGGCGCATTCCTTGTACTCGGCGCACTGCCAGTCATCTTGATTTACTTCCTCCTAGCCGACAAGATTACGAAGGGCATGGTTGCCGGTGCGGTGAAGGGCTGATCAGCCCTCTCCCGCTCAGGCATTTGGTTGTGATAAGATGGGGTGGCAGGCAGCATGTGGAAAGGGGTTAGACACACGTGACACGCGGCATGCACTCCATTCACAACCGGGTTTTCCTCTTGTTCTTATCTTGTATGCTGGCGCTGCTTCTTCTTGTCAGCTTCCTGTATGACCGCTATACAACCGCAATTATTCATACGAAGATCAGCGAGATGGCCGAGAAAAATATAGCCCAGACCGTCGGTCTGTTCGACCTTCTGCTTGAGGGATATGACAGCGTTACCAAGTCGCTTAACAGTAACTATGAGCTCCTCCGGCTTCTGCAGGAGCGGGACCGTGAAGCTGATCCGGCACTGAGCGTCATTAACGAGCGGACCATCACCAACATACTCGGCGCGGTCTATTATTCTCGGGATGATATTGTGGCCATCCATGTCATCACCAACGACCGCAGGATGTACAGCTATGAGAAGCGGTTCGCCGGTGTAATCGATATGGATTACGCCTCTTCGGAATGGTACAAGAAGCTCAGCAGGTCCACAGGGGAGATGATCTGGCTGGGTCTGTTCCAAGGCTCAGTCATGAACAGTCTGCAGCAGGAACCGGTCTTTGTGTTCGGCCGGCAGCTGTATGATCTTACGGATCAGAGACCGATCGGCCTGATCTTCATTGAGACGAACCCGGCTCCGATTCTGTCGGCCCTGTCTAATGTAACAATCAGTCCCAACAGCAGAGTCTTTATTATGGACGATAATAACCGGGTTATTGCCTCGACCGATGAAGAGGCGATGCCTTATAAGAACGGGAATGAAGCAGCAGCTGTTAATCTGCCTGCATTCAGCGGCCTGCCGCGGCCGGAAGGCGGCCGGACTATTGTGGACAACCGTACTGAACAGCTTATTGTGGCAGCGGATGCAGCCATTGCGGACTGGACCGTGTATGGCTTCACGCCGAAGGCGGATATCGCTGCGGAGGTCGTTGAGTCACGCAGGTATTTGCTGCTTGTTGTGCTGGCGCTGGTCATTTTGGCGACGGTGCTGGCCTCTGTCATTTCGCGGAATCTTTCCTCGCCGCTTAAGCTGCTGATCCGGGAGATGAAGCAGGTGGAGATGGGGAATTTCCGGGGCTCGGTCAATGTCAAATCCTATGATGAGATCAACAGCCTGGTCTCCTCCTTCAACCGGATGGTACACCGCATTGACGAGCTGATCGAACGGATGACGCTCTCCTCAATCAGCGAGAAGAATGCCCAGCTGCAGGCGCTGCAATCGCAGGTTAATCCGCATTTTCTCTATAACACGCTAGATATGATCTATTGGATGCTGGATGAACGGGAGAACGACCGGCTGGGCAGGGTTATACTGGCGCTCTCTCATATGTTCCGCTACAGCAGCGACTGGGAGGAGGCTTCGAAGACGACGCTTGGCCAGGAGCTGGAGCAGATGCGTCATTACATGACGATTATCGAAAGCCGGCTGGAGGGCCGCGTGACGACTGCCGTTGAAGTCGATGACAAGTGGCGCTGTGCTGTTCTCCCGAAGATGAGCCTGCAGCCTATCATTGAGAACGCGGTCAAGTATGGTCTTGAACCCTTAGGCAAGGCGGGGGTGCTGTGTGTCCGGGCAAAGGCCTCCGGTAACGAGCTGCAGATTATTATCGAGGATAACGGCGTGGGAATGGAGGGGGAAACGCTGGAAGCGCTGGCCGCTTCTCTTAATGACGGAGACGGCCAGCAGGGTCAAGCGAAACGCAGAGGCATCGGGCTGTCGAATGTTCACAGGCGAATAGCCCTCATGTACGGGAACGCCTATGGCCTGCAATTGTGCAGCAAGCCCGGAGAAGGAACAAGAGTTACGATCGTTCTGCCAATTCAACAGAGGGGTGGGAATGAGCATGGATATTCTTATCGTGGATGATGAGACGGTCATTCGTGAAGGTATTAAGCGAACGCTGCAAAACCGTTTCCCCGCCTGCGGGATACACCTGGCTTCTGGCGGTGAAGAGGCGTTGGAGCTGCTCAGCCGTTATTCGATAAGCATCGTGCTGACAGATATCCTGATGCCTGGTATGAACGGCCTCCAGCTCATTCAGAAAAGCCGCAGCAGGTATCCGCATATTAAATGGGTGGTTATATCCGCTTATTCCGAGTTCAGTTATGCCCAGGAAGCTGTCCGGCTTGGCGCCAAGGATTATCTGCTTAAGCCAATCGGCAAGGATGCCATTATCGACATGACCCTGAAGCTGTCTGAGGAGGTTCAGCGGGAACAGGAGATGACGGAGGAAGCCGAGCAGCTGCAGAATAACCGCAAATACTGGCGGGAAGCCATCTTCCAGCGATGGGCCTCTGGGCTCGACATCGGAGGGATTGACATGAAGCCCTTCATGGAGAGCCATCCTGTCTTCTATCTGCTGCTCGTGAAGATGGAAAGTGACAAGCCGCTTAATCTGGAGCATTTTATGGTTGAGAATGTGATGGGAGAGCTTATTGAGCGCCATGGAAACGGATTTGTGGCTATCCATGACAGCTGCAGCCTGCTCGGACTCGTAACCCTGCGTGATGGAGCTAGCCTTAACGGCTTTCTGGATGAGCTGCGCCGCCATCTGGTCCGCTGCCTCAAGGTACCGTTCCAGGTGATGCACTCGCCAAGGATTGAAGACTATCGGGCAGTGCCGGATGAAGTGCGCAGAATGAGGGAATCCGCATCCATGCAGGTCTATGAGCATTATTCCGAAGGCGGGGAAAGGGCGGTAGAGGTCGCTCTGCAGTATATGAAGACACATTATCACGGGGATCTGTCTCTTGAGAAGGTGGCATCGGTTGTTTACCTGAACCCGGTTTATTTCAGCCAGCTGTTCAAGCAGAAGACGGGCTCAGGCTTCAAGGAGTATGTCATCCAGCTGCGGTTAGAGCAGGCCAGAAGAATGCTCGGTAATCCGAAGCTGAAGCTGGCGGATGTCGCCAGACGCGTAGGCTATCAGGACATCCGCCACTTCTCCCAGCAGTTTCGCCGCCGCTTTGGTGCGACACCATCCGAATACAGACAATCCGGAGCCTGCGGGGATAAAGGAAGGGACTCTGTCCAGCACTGAACCTTGACTATGACATCCCGCGCTACATAAACAGCCGCTGATCCAGTGACCAGCGGCTGTTTGCGCTATTGCGGCATCGCTTTGACGGGTGGCGGGTTCATTTCCGTTTAGACTTCTGGCTGAAGGGCTATATAACTTATAGCTTTACGAATGACGGAGCAGGAATGGTTGAACTGTTCATGCTCAGCGGGGGAAAGGTTTAGCTCCAGAATCTCCTCTATACCGCTGCGGGTAATAATAGCCGGGACACCGATACATAAGTCCGATTGTCCGTATTCCCCTTGCAGGATGGCCGAGACCGCAATAATCTTGTGGTCATTGTTGAGGATGGAGCGGACAATGTAGGCAATGGCATTGCCGATTCCATAATGAGTGGAGCCTTTGCGTGAGAAGATCTCCCACCCGGCATTGCGGGTTTGCAGGGCAATCTCCTGCAGATCCATGTGGCCGAAACGGGCAGGGTGCTGCTTTACAATTTCCAATATAGGCTTGCCGCCTATGGTTACATGCGACCAAGCCGGAAACTGGGATTCGCCATGCTCGCCAAGCACATAACCCTGAACGCTACGGGGATCGACCGGCAGGTGATCGGAGAGCAGGGTTTTGAGACGGGAAGAATCGATAGATGTCCCGGTGCCAAGCACCTGATTTCTCGGCAGGCCAGATAGCTTCCATACCATGTAGGTAACAAGGTCAACGGGATTGGAGGCAGCGAGGAATATCCCGCGGAAGCCGCTCGCCATTATACGGCTGATCATGGTGCTGTGGATTTCCATGGCGGTACCAAGTACATCCATGCGGTTCTGACTGTTCGTAGGGTAAGAGCCAGCACATAAGATGATAATATCCATGTCCCCGCAGTCTTCATAGGTTCCGGTGTATATCTTTGTTCTGGAATGAATGAAGTCCATGCAGTGAGACAGGTCCATTGCTTGTGCATAAGCTTTATCCGGAGTCCGGCCAATGAGCATAATCTCGTCGCATACGGATTGATTAATGAGCGAATAAGCGCAGCTTGAACCAACAGATCCGACTCCAACAATGGCCACTTTCCTCACATTGCTCGCCATTTAAATCAAAACTCCCTTGCCTTATAATATTTTCTCTATACGATATGTGTAAAAGTAGCTATAATGTCACATAAATGATAACTATTATAACATATATATAGCAAGGGGGAGTTGGAGAATAGATGAAGAGCTTGTAAAAGTTTACCGGCTTGCTTCATCACTTTAATACGATAATATAGAAGTGAGATGAGTGTTTTACAAGAGACTGATTAACTATGGGAGGTATGGTATGGAGAGTTTTATTAACGGATTGAACAATGTGCTGTGGAGTACACCTGTCATTTATATCTGCTTGGGTGTAGGATTATTTTTCTCGGTGGCAACCCGTTTTCTGCAGGTTCGGCTGATTAAAGATATGGTGAAGCTTATGTTTCAGGGCAAGAGCTCCGCTGCAGGCGTCTCCTCCTTCCAGGCACTGGCGCTCGCCCTGTCGGGGCGGGTCGGTACGGGCAACATAGCCGGTACGGCGACAGCCATTGCTTTTGGCGGCCCGGGAGCCGTGTTCTGGATGTGGCTGATTGCCTTTATTGGAGCAGGCAGCGCTTTCGTCGAATCGGCACTGGCACAGGTGTACAAGGTCAAGCAGGATGGGCAATACCGCGGCGGGCCTGCTTATTACATCGAGAAGGGGATCGGCTGGAAGTGGTTTGCGGTCCTGTTTGCCGTTGCTGCCCTGCTTGCAATGGCACTCTTGATGCCGGGTACTCAGTCGCAGTCTATTGCTGCGGGACTTCACAATGCATTCGGCATTGCTCCTGAGATTACAGGCGTTTTCCTTGTTGCAGTGCTTGGTGCCATTATCATTGGGGGCGTGAAACGGATTGCAAGGGTAGCATCCCTGGTCGTTCCGTTCATGGCTATTGGTTACATATTGGTATCAGTAATTATCATAATAGCTAATATCACCGAGCTGCCTGCGGTCATTTCCCTGATTTTCCGCAGTGCTTTTGCGCTTGATTCTGCCTTCGGCGGGATTGTTGGCCTTGCAATCCAGTGGGGGGTCAAACGGGGCATATACTCCAATGAGGCAGGTCAGGGCACGGCGCCGCATGCTGCGGCTGCAGCGGAGGTGTCTCATCCGGCGAAGCAGGGGCTGGTACAAGCGTTCTCCATATACATCGATACCCTCTTCGTATGCTCGGCAACAGCCTTTATGATCCTGTTCACCGGCATGTACAACACGACAGGGCCGAACGGCTTCATTGTAGAAAATCTTCCGGGGATAAAGGAAGGGCCAGCCTTTACCCAGGCTGCAATTGAGAGTATTCTGCCTGGCTTTGGTGCCGGCTTTGTGGCCATTGCGCTGCTGTTCTTCGCTTTTACCACCATTATGGCCTACTATTATATCGCTGAGACGAATGTCGCCTACTTAACGCGTAAAGGAGGCGGCAAGATCGGTATGGCGATTGTGAAAGTCGTCATCCTTTCGATCACTTACTTCGGCGCAGTCAAGGAAGCCGATCTGATGTGGGATATGGGAGATGTGGGTCTGGGTCTGATGGTATGGCTCAACCTGATTGCAATTCTGCTGCTGACGAAGCCTGCCCTTCTGCTGCTCAGAGATTATGAGCAGCAGAAGAAGGAAGGGAAGGACCCGGTGTTCGATCCGGTCAAGCTTGGGATTAAGAACGCTGATTACTGGGAACACGAGTATAAGGCGGAGAAGTCCTAACATTGCGCGGATCTATAGCGCTTGATCTTGAAGGCATGCACAAAAAGAGAGGCAGCAGCTGTCCCGGTGGACGGCCGCTGCCTCTTCACTTATACCAGCTGCCATGGCTTAGCCAAAGACAACCCGGTCGTCGGCCATCTTGTGGCCGCTGATCTGTTCAAATTCCTTGAGCAGAGATTCGACGGTCAAGTCTTTCTTCCGCTCCTCGCTGATGTCAAGAATGATACGTCCCTTATCCATCATAATCAGGCGGTTGCCAAGGCGAATGGCTTGCTCCATGTTATGGGTAACCATAAGCGTGGTCAGATTCATCTCGCGGACGATGCTGTCCGTGAGCTTCGTAATCAGCTCGGCTCGTGCCGGGTCCAGTGCTGCTGTATGCTCATCGAGCAGCAGGATCTGGGGCTTGGTGAAGGTAGCCATCAGCAGGCTGAGCGCCTGGCGCTCGCCGCCGGACAGCTGGCCGACCTTGGCCCGCAGCCGGTTCTCAAGGCCAATGCCCAGCCGGCTCAGCTGCTCACGGAACAGCTTGCGCTTGGCGCCTGTCACGCCGAAGCTGAGACCGCGCGACCTGCCGCGGGCATGTGCCATGGCGAGGTTTTCCTCAATCGTCATGTGAGGAGCGGTCCCGGCCATCGGATCCTGAAAGACGCGGCCGATCCAGCGGCTTCTGGCATGCTCCGGCTGGTTCTGAATGGCTCTGCCTTCAATGGATACCGTACCGCTGTCGGGTGTTATGACGCCGGAAATAATATTCATCAAGGTGGACTTGCCGGCGCCGTTGCTGCCGATTACCGTAACGAAATCACCAGGCTTCAGGTTCAGGTTAATATCGACCAGTGCAATCTTCTCATCCGGGCTGCCCGGAAAGAACAGCTTGGTAACATGGGATAGCTGCAGCATCAGAAGCCACCTCCGATCGGCTTGCTGCCCGTCTGGCCGGTAAGCTCGGCTGACCGCTTCTTGGCCAGCAGCTTCTGCTTCCAGGTGCGCTGAATCGCGGGCAGAACAAGCGCAATAATAACGATTAATGCGGTTATCAGCTTCAGGTCCGAAGCATCCAGCCACTCAATGCGAAGGGCAAGTGCGACGATGATGCGGTATAGGACCGATCCGACAATTACAGCGAGCGTTGCAATGAAGACGGTTCTTGCTCCCAGAATGGCTTCGCCAATAATGACGGATGCCAGACCGATAACGATCATGCCAACGCCCATCGAGATATCCGCGAATGAGGACTGCTGGACGATGAGGGCGCCGGAGAGGGCAACCAGACCGTTGGAAAGACTGATACCGAGAATCTTCGTCAGGTCCGTGTTGGCGCCAAAGCTGCGGATCATGCGCGCATTATCACCCGTTGCCCGCAGTGCCAGGCCAAGCTCCGTATGCAGGAACGCATCCAGAAGCAGCTTAATCAGCAGAATAATACCGAATATAGCCAGCAGCTTTACCCAGTAGGGTGACACGCCGGAGAACAGCTGATCCGAACCGTATACCGAGATATTGGGGGCGCCGTCCATAATTCGCAGATTAATGGAATGCAGGGCGATCATCATCAGGATGCCGGAGAGAAGCCCGTTAACACGGCCCTTCGTATGCAGCAGGCCTGTACAGAGGCCTGCGGCCAAACCGGCACCGAAAGCCGCGAGGAGAGAGATGGTAATGGAGTGTCCTCCAGTGAGCATAATAGCTGCTACGGCTCCTCCGGTCGTGAAGCTCCCGTCCACCGTAAGATCGGGGAAATCAAGAATACGGAACGTAATGAAAACGCCTAAGGCCATAAGTGCGTACAGCAGCCCCAGTTCCACCGCACCGGGTATTGAGTTCAACATGCCTGTTAACCTCCTATTGAGAATAAAAAGGGATGAACGATGGGACGTTCACCCCCGGATGTAATCGAATTATTGAATTAGATTCGTCTCAGGGTCCTGTACGCTGTTCTTCATTTCGTCCGTAACTTTGACCCCTTGCTCTTCCGCAGACTTAACATTCAAAATCAGGTTGAGCTTGTCCGGCATTGTGATCGGGAGCTCGGCTGGCTGCTTGCCGTTCTTCAGTATTTCTACAGCCATCTCGCCGACCTGGTAGCCATGATCAAAGTATTTGAAGCCGACGGTGGCTACTGCGCCTTTCTCTACTGTATCCCGGTCACTAGAGAAGAGCGGAATATCATTGTCGCGCGCCACCTGGAGAATCGATTCCACACCATTAACGACGACATTATCGAGCGTGATATAGAGTGCATCTACGCGGCCGACAAGCGATTCAGCCGCTTGCTTGACCTCGGAGGTGTTGGTAACTGGTGCGCGGACGAGTTCGATGCCATGGGCTTTCAGTGCTTCCTCGGCAGTCTGTGCCATCACGATTGCATTTGGCTCACCCTGGTTAATGACGAGCCCGACGGATTTTACATCAGGCACGTGCTTGGCGATAAAATCCATAAGCATCTTAATCGCTTCAGGATTCGTATCGGACGCGCCCGTAACGTTGCCTTCCGGCTTCTCGAGGCTGGTCACAATCTTGGCGTTCAGCGGATCGGTTACAGCGGCAAACAAGACGGGCTTGTCCTTGACCTGCTGCATGACCGCTTGTGCGGAAGGAGTGGCAATAGCCAGGACAAGATCGCTGTCCGTCGTTGCAAGCTTCTGGGCAATGGACAGGTTGTTGGTGGAGTCGGCCTGGGCAACGTTGTAATCCAGCTTCAAGTTGCTGCCCTCCTCGATACCGTTATCCTTCAGTGCTGCCAGGAAGCCCTCACGTGTTGCATCAAGCGAGGCGTGCTCCAGATACTGAGAGATAGCAATCTTGTACGTCTTCTGCTCCTCTGTATCGGCGCCGCCGCTGTTTCCGCCGGTTCCTTCATTTGTCTTGGTTCCCCCGCCGCCGCAACCAGCCGTCAAGAGAACAGCAGAGAGTGCTAACGCAAGCCATGTTTTCCTCTTCATTCGTATTACCCCTCTCTTTAAATAGACACGTAACTCCGACAACGGATATCCGAATTAACGCTTTTGTGCGATAAAGTAATACCCGCTGTGATGTTAGGTTACATGACCTCATTTGTATACAATATGCGCCAAAGGTATATGTAATCCATATTACGGTGCCTTCATCTATTCGTCAAATAGTTTTATATGTAAAATGAAGAGAGAAATGAGAGGGGCCTCAGCAAGTTTGAGATGGGATTTATTAGGTAGGTTGCAGGTTTTCTGGGGATAAAGTCTAATTAATAGATAGTGCTGCTGCTAGAGGTAATTATAGGCGGCGGAAAGTGAGACGGTCTATGTGGTTTAGAACCTTTGCTTCTGAATGTAGAAATACGATCGTTCAAAATTGGTTGACCCAGTTAAGTGACGCTTATCCGTGTATGTCTGATCCAGGCCGTATGCGGACTCACGGACTTATCATGTTTGGGCTAATCTGTGATATTTATAAGCCTCTTAGCAATTGTAAGCGGTACTCAATGCTACCTGACCTGTGCAAATATCATGCCGAGAGGGGCACGCCTGTTGAGTGTCTGCTGCGAAGCTGTCTGATTTGGCGGCGTTCCTTCGGCGTTGCACTGGAGCAGTGGGTGCTCGGAAGCTGTGAGCGGAATGTATCCAAGGAAGAGATGTGGTCAGCGCTCATGATCTTCCATGAACGGATTGATGAGCTGCAGAGCATAATGGGACGGCTGTATTGGAACAGTGTGGAGGAGCAGCTGCGGCGCAAGGACAAAGCGATTAACCAGCTGTACAGCGACCGCATGGATATGCTGGGGAAGATGGCGGCCAGTATGGCGCACGAGATTCGCAACCCGCTATTTGCGATTGAGGGTTTTTTGAAGCTGATCCGTTCTTCACTGCCCCCCGGCGAGCTGAACAAAATAGAACGGTATATCGATGTAATGGAAAGCGAATTCAAAGGACTGTACGGCCAAATAACGGGGATATTGAGCTTCTCAAGGAACAATGCGCTGGAGGAGCCGTTCCAGCCCTGCCGGGCGGAGGAGCTGCTTACGGGGGTTGGAAGGCTGGTCAGCGACAGGCTGAAAGACGAGGAGGTCCAGCTGATTATAGAAGGCAGCCTCGGGTTCAAGGTAGTTGTACAGCGGGTAGCCCTGCAGCAGCTGATTGCCAATCTTGTTTATAACAGCATTGAAGCTTTCCCTGCGGGAACATGTGGCACGGATAAGGTAATCCGTTTGTCCTGCGGTGAGGATGACCGTCATTATTATATTTCGGTTGCCGACAACGGGCCCGGTATTCCGGTGGGGCTTAGAGCCTCCATGTTTGAGCCGTTTGTGAGCGGTAAGCCCAATGGAACAGGGCTCGGATTGTCCATATGCAAGCAGATTGCGGAGAAGAACAGGGGCCGGCTGACTTACTCGGCGAGTGAAGGACAAACGGTATTTACCGTGGCCTTTGCGAAGAACGAGCAGGTCATTCAAGATGGAGAGGCGGACTGCCTTCCAGATATAAGCTTCGGGGGATGAGCGGAGCCCCTGAAGCTCGCGCTGCTGTTATAATATGCACGGTTTACACCATGCTGGATCGAAGGTCTCCTTGCGGTCTGTAGTTTTTTTGTTGATATCGTTTCATAGCTAACGATGTACCGGAGGTGATCTTATTCATCATATTAATGACGGCGGTGACCTGCTGCCAGAAGAGAAGGAAACGATCGAAAGATTAACCCGAGTACCGATGGGGAAGCTTGATGTCAATGCGATCTCTATTGCCACCAGTATATATAGAATAGCGCAAGGACTTAGAAACAAGATGGAACGCGAAGTGCTTGCCAGTCAGGGGCTATCATGGACAGCCTTTTCCCTGCTGTATGACCTGTGGATATGGAAGTCTATGGAGACAAGAAAGTTGGCGGAGTCGGCCGGTGTTTCGAAAGCGACAATCAGTAACATTACCAATACCCTTGAACGTAAGGGGCTGTGTTACAGAAAGCAAGACGGTCAGGATAAACGGCTAACTTATGTATCGATTACCGACCAGGGTGTAAGCGTAATGGAAGAGCTATATCCGATGTTCCACCAAGCTGAAATCGGACTGGTCTCCATGCTTAATGCTGACGATCGAAGATTGATGTCCGATAAGCTTCGAGTAATTATTCGGGGAAATGGTTTTGAAAAAACGAATAAGAAGTTTTTCAACAAGGGTGGTATAACGTGATTTAACCACGTCCCTTTTCTGGGATGTGGTTTTTATTATTAAGGCAGGGGCCCTAATTACAGTTTCCGGGACAAGCAAACAGACCGCTCTCTTACCGTGCTCATAGAGTAGATAGAATTCTATAGCACTGGAGGAGATAGAGGATGTGGATGTTGGCGGCCGGAATTGCGCTTGCCGCGCTGGCAGTTGGTCTGGTGTACAGGTATTTGGATTGGAAGGCGGAGCGGGGCTGGGCGCCGCATGAACCCTACCAGGTTATCGTCTCGTTTGAGGATGGGGTGACCGATGACGAACGCAAACGGATGATTCGGGCGGCAGGCTGTACTGTAATGGACTCTAATGTTCACCTTGGTACCTACACGCTAAGGTCAAGCCGGAAGATGAGAAGGGTGCTTGAGCATTTCAACAGCATGCAGGGCATTCATTATGCGGAGCCTAACTACTTGTATGAGGCTACCTACATTCCAGATGATCCATTCCTCCCCGATTACCAGTATGGCCCCCAGGTTATACAGGCGCCGGAAGCCTGGGATGTGACGGTCAGCCGCCCCGATGTTGTGATAGCTATCCTCGATACAGGGGTGCATGCCTCCCATCCGGATCTGGCAACTAAGCTGACAGCGGGCTACAATTTTGTTGAAAACAACGAAATGCCAATCGATCGTAATGGTCATGGTACACATGTAGCGGGAATTGCTGCGGCAGCGACAGATAATGGCCTTGGCATAGCGGGAATCGCCCCTAATACCCGGCTGCTGCCCGTTAAGGTGCTGGGGGATAATGGAACAGGGAACCTGAATCAGGTTGCAAACGGCATTATCTATGCGGTAAATAGCGGGGCACAGATCATCAATTTGAGTCTGGGCTCTGCGGCATCTGCTGTAACTCTGCAGAATGCTGTTCGATTCGCTGCAGACCGTGGGGTTATTCTGGTTGGCGCCGCCGGCAATAATGGTGTATCCGTCCCGAATTATCCGGCGGCTTATTCAGAAGTGATCGCGGTCGCATCAACGACAATGCACGATGTCCGGTCTTCCTTCTCAAACTATGGCATGTGGGTGGATGTAGCGGCACCGGGAGATCGTATTCTTTCTACCTATCTTGGCGGTAACTATGCTTATTTGAGCGGAACCTCTATGGCAGCTCCCCATGTATCGGGCGTGGCCGCGCTGCTTGTCTCACAGGGAAGGAGTCAGGCTGAGGCCCGAGCGGCAATACAGCAGACAGCCGACCCGGTTCCGGGAACCGGTGAATGGTGGGTATACGGGAGGGTGAACGCAGCCCATGCCGTTCGTTACCGGACGGCTCAAGAGCAGCAGGGGTAACGATAACAGACTGCAGAACAATAAGAACCTCCCGCTGAGCGGGAGGTTCTTGCTATGGATTTATTGCGGGTTGGTGGTCCAAATACCGGCTGTCTTGACAAATACGCGCTGAGGCAGCTTCAGTGCTGCCGTGATTAGCTCAGCCACGTCCTCCGGCTGCATCATCCGGTCCTCTTCACCAATCTTCAGCCCCGCATTAACGGCGAGAGGCGTATTAACCGTGCTTGGTGTAAGGGCGGTAACGCGGATATTGGACTTGCGCACTTCCTGCATCAAGGACTCGGTGAGGCCCATAACCGCGAACTTGGAGGCACAATAGGCCGAGCCGGTTGCGAAGCCCCGCTCGCCCGCAGTAGAAGCGATGTTAATAATGCTGCCTTCATTCTGGCTGATCATCGTCGGCAGGGCCGCGCGGGTTACATAATACGTTCCCATCAGATTAACTTGAATGATGCGTTCCCAGGTGGCTGGGTCCATATCAAGCAGAGTGCCAAACTCGGCAATGCCTGCATTGTTGATCAGAATGTCAACGGACTGGAGCGCATTAATCAGTTGTCCTACAGCTGCTGCCGCTTCATCCTGGCTGGCAATGTCGGCGATGGCAATATGAACCTGTACATCATGCTTGCCGGTAATCTCATCCTTTAATTGCGTAAGATCGGACTCACTTCTGGCCATAAGGCCCAGATTTACGCCTTCAGCCGCGAGTGCAAACGCAGTAGCCCGGCCGATCCCTTTTCCCGCTCCCGTAATAATGGCGGTTTTCCCCTGCAGTGTCATTCTCAATCACTCCTTCTGGTATAGATAAGCTTCATACAGTATGTACCCCAGTCTAATGAGGTCCGGCTGCAGTGCCGGAACATTCTTTATTATAGAAGATAAGCGGGGCAGGGACAAATTACCGCCAGGGGCAGCGCTTTAGGAAGAAATATAGTCACCGCCGTTGACATGCAGAGTCTCTCCGGTAACATAACGGGAATCATCGCTTGCCAGGTAGACATAGGAAGGGGCAAGCTCAAAAGGCTGACCGGCGCGACGCATTGGCGTATCGGTGCCAAAGACAGCCACACGTTCGGCGCGAAAGCTGGCAGGAATCAGCGGAGTCCATATGGGCCCGGGGGCAACAGCATTAACGCGGATACCCTGATCCACAAGGGACAGGGCGAGGGAACGGGTGAAAGAGGTAATGGCTCCCTTGGTAGCGGAATAATCAATAAGATTCTTTTCGCCGCGGTAGGCGGTAATAGAGCTTGTATTAATGATCGAGCTTCCGGCCTTCAAATGGGGCAGCGCGGCCTGCGTCATGAAAATATAGGAGTAAATATTCGTTCGAAAAGTCTGCTCCAGCTGTTCTTCCGTAATATCGGTCAGCTGCTCCTGGGGGTACTGGACCGCGAGGTTATTGACGAGTATATCCAGCCGGCCGAACGTCTGGATTGCCGCTGATATTACGGTGGCACACGCCGCTTTGGTGCGAAGATCGATGCAGATCGGGAGGCATCGTCCGCCAAGCCGTTCTATGGCAGCTCTGGTCTCTTCAGCATCCGGTCTCTCGTACAGGTAAGCTATGACGACGTTCGCCCCCTCCTTGGCAAAGGCGACCGCTACTGCCCGGCCGATTCCGCTGTCACCGCCGCTGATCACAGCTGTCAGACCCTTGAGCTTGCCGCTGCCAGTGTAAGCGGGATTATCGTAGATGGGCCGGGGATTCATTACATATTCAAGCCCTGGCTGCTGCTGCTGGTGCTGCGGCGGGAAGGCGATCGGCTTCTCCTCGCATTCGGTTACGCTGGTGTAATAAGGATAAACGGGATACTGCGCGTCCTTCATAAGCCATACACCTCTCCACTAGTTGATTTAACCCCTGAATTATATTCATGAACAGCGGATGCCATGCCTGCTGTCTGAGTTCCGGTCAGTTATAAGATTATGGCGGGAGGCTTAAACGTATGACGGACCCCGTGCCTGTATGCTATAATTTCCTTTACTAGATAGGATCAGTCAGACAGTAGTAACGGCGGCAAGCTGAATAAGGGCTTGGAAGGCTCTGGTCGGGGAGGTATGCTGTGAAGCGTTTGATGTATCGGGCGGCCTATGAAGCGGCAGATGAAGTCCATGTTATGGAAGCGGTTACTAAAGGAGGGGCGGAACAGGTGCAGCCGCTTGCGGATAGGGGCATCCTGATGACCGCTGCAATCTACCGGTGGAATAACCAGTTATTTCTTTACTATGAGTGTATGAAGGAACGGGTGCTGCCAGGCGAATTGTTCCCGGAGCTGGCACCCTGGCTGGCGGTATGGCCGGGCGGCGGCCATGACCGGAAGTGGGCTCCAATGGCGGATGTCTTTCATTTTAACGAGCCGGCCGGACCCGAGCACTGGAGGCGCAGGACGCCGGTAGAGCGCCGGGCGGGGCGAATCGCCCACTTGAAGCCGGAAATGATTGCGAGCTATATCTATTACCATTACCAGCTGCAGGAGGAGAGGGCATTTTCCGGCGGCAAGTATGAGATCATCGGCATTCATGAGAATGTGCTGTTCGGGTATCAGGAGTTTCCCCAGGTCGTGGAGGAGCCGGTACTGCCGCCGAAGCTTCATACGAAGGGGACACCGGCTAACTGGCAGGATGCGAGGATGGATCTGCATTTTCAGCCTTGGCCGGATGGCCATCTTTATTTTAAACCCATTGAGTGCTTATTTGACTACTATAGCGAAGAAGAGGGGAATGCGGGATGACAGTTGGTGTACTGGCCCACTTGTTCGGTGCCATGCCGTATGAGCAGATTGCGCCGAAGGTGGCGTCCTTCGGATTTCGTCATGTACAGTTGGCTCTGTGGAAGGCTGTCAGCGACCTGGATTTCAGCAAGCCAGGCCGATTAAGTCCAGGACTGGCCCAGACAATCGGGGAGTCCTTTCATAAGCATGGCGTTTCGATATCGGTATTGGGTTGCTACCTGCATCTCTTCGACAGACGTGAAGAGCAGCGCAGGGAAAATATTGAGCGGTTCAAGGAGCTGCTTCGCTATGCCCGCTACTTCGGGGCGCCGATTGTTGCCGCAGAGACGGGCACCTATCCGCCCGGTACTTATACGGACGAGGATTGGAGAGTCATGCGGAGCACATTGGAGGAACTAGCTGAAGAGGCGGAAAGATGGGGCGTATTCGTTGGCATGGAAGCTGCGAACGGTCATTTGGTCGGCACGGCCAAGGAACTGGATCAGCTGCTGAACGAGGTTCCCTCGCCGAATATTGGTGTCGTGCTCGATCCCGGGAATCTGCTTCACGAAGGCAACATTGGCAGCCAGGATGAGGTTATTAAGGAGGCCTTCAGGCTGCTTGGCAAAAGGGTTATCGCCTGTCACGCGAAGGACCGCAAGCAAGAACCGGACGGTTCGGTTATTACCGCAGCGCCCGGCTTTGGAGAGATGAATTATAAGCTCTATATGGAGCTGCTGGAACAGATAAAGCCGCATGTCCATATCATTATGGAGGAAGCGAAGCCCGAGATAATGCCGCAGTCCAAGAGCTATATTGAGACGATCAGAAGAGAGGCATCAGAAAAGGCGGCTCTGCTGCGCTAAAGGCATAAGCAGACAGATGCCGGGCGGGGTCCGGGGGTTACCGTCCCTGGCATTTGATGAAGCCTCGCCAGCTCGGATAGAATTTGGATTTCGCCGGTAAGGCCGGTCAGCCGAAGGCTGCCGTCCACGCCGGCGATTTTTTTATTCATCCGGATCAGTACGTTAAGCTCCGCGACTGTCTGAATGACAATACTTGTAATAGACAAGGCATCATCCGGCATAAGATGACAAATTCCTTCTATAGTGCAGCATGAAAATAAATCTAGTTGTTTTCACGACTTGGGAATTGACAATTAAGCGACGGACGATATAATGGGATGAGAAATGGGGGAGATGTGATGAGGACTAAGGGCATGATGGAGGCCGAGGTCAGCAGAGCATTGACCCAATGGGAACGTGATTTCTTGGGCCGCGGTTCAGTGGATGTCAAGACAGACATCGTACGCAACATGATTGTGGTGATGCTGAAGGGAGTGCTCACTCCTGCAGAGAAGCTGCTCGCAGCACAGAAGGACGGCATGCTGTCGGTTAAGCGTAACCGCTCCGAGCTTGTGGAGACGGGGGCAGATCAGCTGTATCAGTTGATTGGAGAGTTGACGGGCAAGCAAGTGGTGTCGTTCTTCACTGATATATCAACTCGTTCAGGCGAACGGATCATGGTGTTCATACTGGATGGCAATCTGGAGAATGAATTAGCTATGAAGAAAGTGTAGGCGGAGATCATCGGAACACCGGCAGACGGTGGGCTTGAAGATAACCGGCAAATATTCGGCAAGTGCTTATCGAAGCGCAGCCGGACGTTTGCCGGTTTTTTATGCGCAAAAAGTGCTGATATGCCTAGTGCAAGTGCAAGCTGCAAGGGGCTAAGGGGCTAAGTCTGCGGCTTTATGACCGTTAAACAGATATAACGAGGAGGAGTTTTAAGATGTGGGAAATTGTACTCAGCAACATGGGGTCGCCAGCGGTCTTATTCTTTGGGTTAGGCATGCTGGCGGTACTGATCAAGTCGGATTTGAAAATTCCGGAAGGGCTCACCGAGACACTGAGCATCTATCTGCTAATTGCGATCGGGCTCAAGGGAGGGATCGAGCTATCCCATTACCCGATGTCCGTTATTGTTCAACCCCTCTGGGCGGGTGTTCTGCTCGGAATCGCCATCCCGTTAATTGTGCTGGGCGTGCTGCGTAAAGCGTTCAAGCTGGATATCTATCATTCGGCGGCACTGGCCGCAACCTATGGGTCAGTGAGCGTAGTCACATTCGGGGCGGCGGTTGATTTCCTGGAGAAGACGGAAATTGAATATGCGACCTATATGAGCGCGATTATGGCGGTCATGGAAATTCCGGCGCTGCTGGTCTCCATTATTATGCTGCGCGTCTTGAAGGATAAGGGGGAGGACAAGCGTATGCCTGCCGTTACGGCGTACTCCACAATTGTGCCTATCCCTGCTAATAAGTTCAGCTGGGAGCCAATTAAGGAATGCCTGACCGGGAAGAGTGTCATTCTGCTCCTCGGCAGCCTGGCAGTAGGACTCATTGGCGGGCAGGAAGCCCTGCCGGTAGTGAAGCCGCTCTTCATTGACCTGTACCGGGGATTCCTGCTGATCTTCCTGCTTAGCATGGGCATCGTCTGCGGGCAGCAGCTGCACAAGATGAGGATCGGCGTGAAGCTGATCGGCTTTGCGCTTGTCATGCCGCTGTTCAACGGGCTACTGGGTATTCTGATCGGCAAAGCGGCAGGCTTGTCCATGGGCAGCGCCGCACTGATGGGAGTACTTGCTGCCAGCGCCTCGTATATCGCTGCTCCGGCAGCCCTGAAGTCCTCCGTTCCCGAAGCAAGCCCAACCGTTTATCTGGGACTGGCGCTCGGGGTCACGTTTCCGCTTAATCTTGCGCTGGGCATCCCGGTTTACACGGCCATGGCGCAGTGGCTTTACAGCTGAGCGAGCAGGCGCTTCGCGATCATCGTATAATCATCCTTGGAGATTCCGGGCGCGAATTCCTCCGGAAGCTCTTCGAGGTCAGGTACAGGCGCGCCTTCCGGGGAGCCGTTAATTACACGCAGCGGCTGTCCGTTCTCCGGATGGCTGCCCTTCCAAATCAGTGAGATGTCCTGAAAGTCGGTATCGCTCCACGTATAGAGCACATTGCCAAGCCCCTGCTCCTCGAATTTACGGGCATAGTCGAACTTGGTGTTGCTGAGATCAGGTACGGGAAGCAGCTTGGTCAAGTCGACGCCTGTAGCGATTTCCAATGCTTTGGCATAGGCGACAATATGAGTTCCGCCGCGCACGAGCAGATAGCCGATCATCTCCCGGGCAACCGGCGAATCGGTCATTTCATACACACGCATCTTGTGCGTGCGGGCCCCGATTTCCAGGAACAGATTATGCATCAGATCCAGTACCAGGTTGCCGCTGTTAAACACATTGTCACCGCTCCACGGCCGGCCCATGGAATCACCGGCAAATGCATTTTGAGCGGTGGCGATAAAATGGTAGGTGTTGCGGGAATCCAGACCGGTCCTGAGCGGAGTCAAATCGGGCGAAGACGGAACGCTTATGCCATGGGTCAGCAGGTTAATGGCGCTGGTCACGAGCTCGACGTGACCGAATTCTTCAGCCGTAATGCTGGCGACAAGATCATAAAATGGCTTGAGCTTCTTCTTGGCACGGAAATTGTTGGACTGATACATGTAGTTATTCAGGGTGGACATTTCGCCGAATTTCCCGCCAAGCAGCTCCTGTACGGCAGCCGCAGCATTGGCATCTCCGTGATCGGGCGTAGGAAGATAGATGGGGAGCCTATTGATCCGTTTGAACACCGGTTTCTCTCACTCCTTCTTCATAGCTTAGCGAAATAAGGGAAGCAATTATGCGGTATCAGCAGGGATAAATCCAGATAAGCTGCTGGATACGGACATAGAATGGCATCTCACCTACCTGCACAATGATGTGGTCGGGCATGACAGACTTTAATACACCGCGCAGTGAACCGCAGGGAGTATCGAGGGCAACCCATTTTCCGGACAGCGGCTGCAGGCTCTCATACAGGTAAGGATCAGACAGCGTTATGGAGGGCGTGTGCATGTGGCCACCTCCTTTCTTGGAATGGACTGTACCCTATAATTGTATGCTTCACCGTTATGGACTCATGACGAGCGTGCCTAAAAAAGCTTCGCTTCACTCTTAGAATCGGTGATAATCATTATCAGCATTGGGTATAATGTTCAGAGGGTGATAGCGGCAGGCGTGCGCAATACAGATGATCCGGGGCAGCAGCACTCCTGTAACATTGAAGAAGGCAGCCTTTGCAGGCTGCCCGGTAAAGCTGGCGGATATCGGTGTAGATACCTGTGTACAAGTAACCAGATAGGGTCTGGAAGCTTGCAGTAAAATTAAATCTTGGGCTCGAAGGTTTTGCAATCTGTTTCCTCGGACTGGCTGGCCTGCTTGCCGCGGTGGCTCACCACATAGATTGAGGATGCGCTGCACTTGTTGCCGTTCGCCCAGTACTTGCAGGAGTTTACCTCGCAGAGTACGTCTTGTGCCATTGTTATCACCTCCCATCCTCTTAGAATGGGGCACTTTTGCCTATATTTATACGCTCCTCCGCATCTGATCTTAATCGGCGATTATAAAGCGGCGGGCCCTCCCTTCCCCGGGATGGGCCGCCGCTTCGTTTAGCATGCGGTTATTGTCAGAACATAAACTTTACCCGGCTTAGTCAGCAGGGCCTGGAGATAAGTATACTCGCCTTGTAGCTGGGGTGTTATACTGAGCCTGATCTTCAATCTGATCTATAAGAAGAGCAACCAATTTTATCAGAATGCAAACTTGTGTTGAGGTCGTGGAAGGGAAAGCGGGAGCCGGGCGCCAACCTTAACTATAAGCTGAAGAAACCGGAGGCGCTGTCCATGTCAGTGATACAATTTCATGCTCTGCCCATGCCTTATTACATCTGCAGCGGCCACTGTCTGACTATGCCCGGAAGGGGGCATCCTGACCGGTACGCACTGGGGGAGTTTGACCTGCTGGTGGTAGACAAGGGGTGTTTGTATATCGGAGAAGAGGGCCGCAGCTTTGAGCTGGCGGAGGGGCATGCGCTTATACTCCGTCCGGACTCGCATCATTACCCCACGCAGGGCTGCAGGGAAATGACAGGCAGCTTCTATCTGCACTTCCAGACAGCTGGCGTATGGGAGGCAGTGAACGAGGAGGAGAATGGTCAGCCGGCTCCGGGGCAGGGTGCCGGGGTACTGAATGCGGAGGAAGATCAGCATAGAACGGCGGTGTTCGATATCCGGGTCCCCCAGTTTATCCGGCTGCATAACGCAAGCAGAATGTATGAACTGCTCCGGCAGCTGAACGAGCTGGAGAGGGATTCCCATCTGGGTCCTGTAAAATGGAGACAGCAGCTGCTGTTCCAGGAGGTGCTGATGCAGCTTGGTAACTCGATGACAGACCGGGCACAGCGGCCGGGATCGGATATCGCTGACCAGGCGGCCTCCTATTTGCGCTGTCATTACAAAGAACGGATCTGCATTAGTGATGTAGGCGATGCGTTGAATTTTCATCCGGTTTATATTGCACGCTGCATGCAGAAGCAGTTCGGGTGCTCGCCGATGGAATATCTGATGAAGTACCGGCTGGAGCAGGCCAAGAAGCTGCTGCTGCAAACTGATTTGCCGGTGGGCCAGATTGCCCAGGATGTGGGCTTTCAGCAGGCGGCTTATTTTACCTCCTGCTTCGGAAGATGGGAAGGGATGACGCCGCGCGAGTACCGGCAGCGGTTCATGCTTGGACATTCTAGGAACGGCTGAACCGCAGTAATGCCTGAACCGCAGCAATGCCTGAACATTTGAGCGGATAACGCTCAGCTTATCGGAGGTGACGGGGATATGGCGAATAAGACAGCATATGTTACCGGGTGTGATAGAGGGCTGGGACTGGCGCTTGCCAGGCAGCTCCTTGAGAGGAACTACATCGTTTTTGCCGGAGAGTATATGAAGGCTTGGCCGGAGCTTGGCGAGCTTGGCCGCTTTTCCGGGCGCCTGCATATCGTGCCGCTAGACGTGACAAGCAGGGAATCGGTTGAGGGGGCGGCGGCTGTTATAAGAGGACAGACAGACAAGCTCGATCTGCTTATTAACAACGCGGCTATCTTTACAGACCGATCGGGTGATATTTTTGGCGAGCTGTACGATGAGGACCTGCTGAGGCTGTATAACACGAACGCCCTCGGGCCGCTTAGGGTAACCAATTCCGTGATTGATCTGTTGGTCAAGGGCAGGGATAAACGGCTTGTGAACATCTCATCGGAGTCAGGAAGCATCGGAAATAACTGGCGAAAGCAGGAGTTCGGCTATTCGATGTCCAAGGCAGCGCTTAACATGCAGTCGGTTATGCTGCAGGAGCATCTAAGGGAGTACGGCATCAAGGTGCTGGCTCTTCACCCTGGCTATGTGCGCTCCTATATGCTGGGGAAGCTTAATGAAGACGCCACGGTGGAAGCCGATGATGCGGCGGCGGGCATCCTGCAGGAGACTCTGCGTCCGCATGCGCTGGACGGCCCGGTGTACCTGGACTATAAGGGTAATCAGCTGCCTTGGTAGCAAGAGGAGGAATGAAGATGGATAAACGTCTTTTTGCCGTTCTGGGGGATCATTGGCATGATCCGGCACTGAGCGAGGAAGCGCTGCGCCTTGCCGTGAAGGAAGCAGAGGCGGCGTTAGGGGTCTCGATTGCGGTTGAGATCGTCCCGGCGCAGGACCTGGCAGGGCGTTTGGGTGAGCGGCCTGACGCTGTCGTACTGTATAAGGAGGACCGGCTTAATCCGCTGGATGAAACGGTCCGCACCTGGATGACGCCAGAGACGGCCCGTGAAATCACCCGGTATGTCAGCGAGGGGGGCTGCTGGCTGGCCTGGCATTCCGGGCTGGCTGGCTATGACCGTGAGGGTTACTATATACGGATGCTTAGCGGGTATTTCGAGCACCATCCGGAGATGCAGGCTGTCACCTATACAAGAGCCGGAGGACGAGGCCAGAAGGCGGATACCGGAGAGGCGGCGGCCGTGTTCTGGGATGAGCATTATTTTGTCCATTGTAATGTGGAAGCGACGAATGTATGGCTGATATCGACCTCGGCCGACGGCAGGTCAGAAGCGGGCTGGCGGCATCCTTACGGTGAGGGCAGAGTCAGCTGTTTAACTCCTGCACACTCCAGGGAAGCGCTGACTGACCCTGATTTTATATCTCTGCTGGCAGGCGAGCTCACAGGTCTGCTGGAAGACAAGAAGGAATAACAATGGAGAGAAACAAGCTCTTTTAAATAGACAGACAGACGGACGGAGGAACATATTATGGCCCGGCCATGGTTTGCGCGGCTGCAGGGGAACAGCAGGGGATGCCTGGCATTTGAGCCGCTGTTTCTAATTCCCTACAGCATGTTTACGGTGTATGCCACGATTTACATGTATGAGCTTGGGCTTAGCGAGGTGGCAATTGGCTGGATTACGACCATCAGCTTGATTGTCCAGGTGTTCTCGTCTTTCCTAAGCGGTTATTTAACGGATCGGATGGGTCGCAAGAAGGCGCTGCTTTACTTTGATATTCTGAGCTGGTCGTTTGGCACCCTGCTTTGGGCAATTTCGCAGAATTTCTGGTTCTTTCTGGCAGCTGCGCTCGTTAACGGCTTTCAGCGCGTGCCTCATACCGCCTTTTACTGTCTGCTCGTGGAGGATACGAATCCGAAGGATCGTACATACGTGTTTACTATCCTGCAGTTTATTAGTGTGGTCGGAGGACTGTTCGCGCCGCTCGGCGGTCTGATTGTGCTGCATTACTCGCTTGTGCCGGGCATGCGCATTATGTATGTTCTGGCTTGTATACTGATGACGCTGCAGTTTATCGGCCGGCACCTGACTACGCATGAGACCGAGATGGGCCTGCGCAAAATTAGTGAGACCAGCCAGATAGGATGGAAGGAGAATCTCGCCGACTACGGCAGTGCCATTCGGGGCGTGCTGGCTAATCCGGCCCTTATGCTCATATTCGGCGTTTATATTCTGTTCAACTTCCAGATGACCCTGAAGGGCACCTACCTGTCCTTGTATCTGGCGGATCATCTGCATCTGGACAGCGGCCTGATCTCGCTGGTGCCAGCCGTATCCTCAGTGTTCATGCTGCTGACGATGTGGCTGATTATGCCGCGGATTCCCGAACGCTTTGCCTCAAGGGCCATGTTCTGGGGGTTCGCCGTATCGCTCGTATCAAATGTGCTGCTGGCCGCCGCGCCTGCAGACGGGCTGGTGTGGATCGGCCTCAGCACGGTGCTGGCCGCCGTCGGCACGATGATCTGCTCGCCTATTCTGGAGGCGGAAGTCGCCAATGCGATAGATGACGAGCAGCGGGCCAAAGTATTTTCCATTCTCTCGGTGCTGATTCTGCTGATCATCTCACCGACCGGCATTATCGGCGGCTGGAGCTACCGACTCGATCCTCGTGCACCAATGGTGCTGGTAGCGGTCGCGTTCGCAGCAGCGATGTGGCTGATGCTTGTGCAGGCAAGAAAAGTAAGGAAATTTGCCGCAGAGGGGCAGAGCATTGATAGCTAGACACATATAACAGGATTTACTGAGGCTGCCGATTCGCCGGCAGTCTTGTTGTGCATGCTGTTCATTTTCATTCACCAGTTAAGTAAAATAATGGTATAGTAGAGGCGCGTCTGGTTGAATGGACTGTACAAAGTGAGGTGTACTGTTGTAATGAACAGACAGGATGCTGTCATACAGATTCAGGATTTGCGAATGAAGTATGACGATCGGTATGTGCTGCAGGGCATTGACCTGGAGGCATACCCGGGACAGATTATCGGTTATATCGGACCGAACGGAGCGGGCAAGAGTACTACGGTGAAAATCATGCTCGGCCTCGTCACCGGTTATACCGGCGAGGTGAGGCTGTTCGGTCGTGACATTGCGGACGGCGATCCGGCCTATAAGAGCAGGATTGGCTATGTACCCGAAATCGCCGAGCTGTATGATAACCTGACGGCTTCGGAATACTTGACCTTCATCGGCGAGCTGTACGGGCTAAACGGCGATGAGGCCGATTACAAGGCACGCAGGCTGATGGATATGTTGGGGCTCGATCGCGTATATAACGCGCGTATTGCCTCGTTCTCCAAGGGGATGCGCCAGAAGGTGCTGCTGATCTCCAGCATGCTCCATGACCCGGATGTGCTGTTTCTGGATGAGCCGCTCAGCGGTCTGGATGCTAACAGTGTCATGATTGTGAAGGAGATTATGAGCCAGCTTGCACTGCAGGGCAAGACAATCTTCTACTCCTCTCATATTATGGAGGTGGTCGAGAAGATCAGCAGCCGGATTATACTGATTGACGAGGGCCGGATCGTGGCAGACGGAACCTTCGATGAGCTGAAGGAGAGAAGCGAGGAAGGCACGCTGGAGGGAATCTTCAACCGTTTGACCGGGTTTAAGGAGTACAAGCAGCTTGCAGAGCAGTTCGTCTCTGTTGTGCGGGAGGATTCGTAAGATGCGGGAATATAAGGTCTTAAAGCTGCTGGACCGCTTCAGCGGATGGTTTGTGCGCAGGGGTGTCGATTACCCGGTCATGCGCAGAATGCTGCAGGTTAAGCTGACGATGGACCGCCGCCGTGTGCCGACCGTACTGTCCCAGATGAGCCAGAACCGGGACCGCGCGGCTGAAGAGGAGTCTAATCATTTTGGCAAGAGCTTGTGGCTGTACGGTTTATTGGGTCTGGTGCTTATCCCTTTCCTGCTCATTGGCGGCTCTCCGGTCATACAGATGGGCCTCGTTTACGGACTGCTTACATTTTTCTTGGTAACAGCGGTCATATCGGACTTTTCATCCGTCGTGCTGGATGTGCGGGATCATCATATCCTGCATCCGAAGCCTGTGACGCGCAAGACGATTCAGATGGCCAAATCGGTCCATGTGATGATATATCTGACCCTGCTGACCGGAACGCTCAGTGCAGGTTCTTTTGGTGTTATTTTATTCAGAATGGGCCCGGCAGCAGCGCTGCTGTTCGTTCTGGAGACGATTCTTCTTATGCTGCTCGTTGTGGTGGCCACCACCCTGCTGTACCTGCTGGTGCTGAAATACATGGATGGCGAGAAGCTGAAGGATCTTATAAACTACGTGCAGATCATCATGTCGGCGGGTGTCATGCTGGGTTACCAGGTGACAATCAACTCCTTTAATTACCTTGATTTTATCGGCGGGTTTGAGGTGCGCTGGTGGCATGTGCTGATTGTTCCGCTGTGGTTTGCCGCCCCATTTGAGCTGCTGGCTGGGACAGGCGGAGGGAGTCCCCTGATACTGCTCGCTGTGCTGTCTATCGTGGTTCCTCTGGTCGCTTTTCTTGCCTATCTGCGTCTTCAGGAATCGTTCGAGCGCTATCTGGCCAAGCTCACCCAGAAGGATGCGGGCAAGGGGAGCAAAATGCGAGGCATTCCGCTTGGACAATGGCTTGGGCGGCTGCTGTGCAGAAGCGGGGTGGAGAGAGCCTGGTACCGGTTTGCCGCAGGAATGATGCGCCGTGAACGGGATTTTAAGCTGAGGGTGTATCCGTCTCTGGGCTTCTCGCTAATTCTGCCGTTCCTCATGCTCCTGCCGGGACTCCGTTCGGGTGGTTTGGCTGAGATTAGCCAGGGAAGCTGGTTTTATTCGCTCTATATGATCGGGATCATTATCCCGTCCGTGCTGCTGATGCTCAAATATTCGGGCGCATACAAGGGGGCCTGGATCTACAAGGCGGTTCCGATGCGGAACACGGAGCCTGCATTCAGAGGCTCTATGCTGGCCTTTGCCGTGTACTTGTTCCTGCCGGTCTTTCTGCTGGAGTCCGTTCTTTTCCTCTTGATCTTCGGACTCAAAATTGCGTTTCACCTGATCATAATTCTGCTTAGCCTGCTGCTGTACATGACGTTATGCTTTCGGGTGCTGCCTAAGGTCCTGCCGTTCACGCAGCCTTTTGATGCCATGAAGCAAAGCGACGGCTTGGTTGCCGTGCCGCTCTTCTTTGTGAGCGCGGTGTTTGGAGCTGCACACTTCGGTGCATCGTTGCTTCCATATGGCCTGCTGCTCTATACACTCCTTCTGCTCGCGCTGAATGGTTGGCAGTGGGCACGGGCTTTCCGGGTGCCTTGGGAGAAGGCTGCTGGCAGCTGAGGATACCAGTTTAAGGAACTGAACGAACCCGGTTTTCATAAACATTTACAAAAAATAGGATTGACTCATTTTGCAGATCATGGTAACTTACCCTATGTAACCAAAACCAATCGAAAGGAGCGACCCGAACATGCGTTTTACTAACGGAATGGAAGCAATGATGAATAATCGTCCCCGTATGGCACAACCGCATATATCTTCTCGTGGCCTCCTTGCAGCAACGGATAACCGGATCGGTTAATACCGTTAACCTTGTCATATACAAGGCGCAGGCCACGAATCCTCGTGGCGTGCGCTTTTTTTAGTGCCCCGGGCTTCGGCGTTCCTTGCAGCCGGGCTGGGCATGATAAGCACACCGCTTTCGGGCGGTGTGCTTGTTTTATTTTAGAGGAGTACCGCATAAATCAGTTAAACGGTTATCTCTTTGCGGGAAGGGCTGTTCCTGGAGGTGAGGGCAGCCATTCCCGCCAATTCATATAGATATTTGGTTAAAAGAGAGGAGTAAATCTCATGCTGTCGGTTATGGGCAAGCTCGGCTGGTTTTTTAAACTGGAGAAGAAACGATACATAATAGCCGTTATCCTTATGGTACTCAGCGGCATATTGGAAATTCTGCCGCCGATGATGGTGGGCAGCTCAATTGACGCCATTCAGCTCGGCACAATGACATGGAGCAGTCTGACCATGACGCTGGTACAGCTCGCCCTTATTACAGCGGGAGCTTATATTGTGACTTATTTCTGGATGTATAAGCTGTTCGGCGGCTCAATGGTTGTCGAGCGCATGCTGCGCTCGAAGCTGATGCGTCACTTCATGAAGATGACGCCGACCTTCTATGAACGGAGCCGGACAGGAGACTTGATGGCCCGCGCGACCAATGATTTGCAGGCGGTCTCGATGACAGCGGGCTTCGGTATGATGACGCTGATCGACTCCACCTTGTGGATGGGTACGCTGCTCATTACGATGACCGTGTTCGTATCATGGAAGCTGACACTGGCGGCGATTCTGCCGCTGCCGATCATGGCGTTGCTCGTCAGCAAATACGGCGACTGGATTCATAAGCGGTTCACCGCCGCCCAGGATGCGTTCGGCGCTATGAATGACGATGTGCTGGAGACGGTGTCCGGCGTACGCGTTACCAGGGCTTATGTGCAGGAACGGGCCGTTGAGAAACAGTTCGACCGAATCACTCAGGATGTGCTGGACAAAAATATCGCGGTTGTAAAGATTGACGCGCTGTTCGAGCCGACAATCAAGATACTGGTGGGAGCCAGCTACCTGATTGGTCTTGGGTACGGCGCTTACCTGGTGTATCACAACGAGATGACCATTGGCGGCCTGGTTGCCTTTAACGTATACTTGGGCATGCTCATCTGGCCCATGTTTGCAATCGGCGAACTGATTAACGTCATGCAGCGGGGGAATGCCTCCATCGACCGGGTTAACGAGACACTGGGCTACAAGCCGGATGTGCCGGACCCGGAGGATACAACAGAGGTGGAGCGGCCTACCGATATTACCTTTGAGAACGTAACATTCCGTTATCCGTCCTCGTCAGTTGATAACCTGAAGAATGTTACCTTTACATTGAAGGGCGGCCAGACGCTCGGCATTGTCGGCCGTACGGGCAGCGGGAAGTCGACGCTGATCAAGCAGCTGCTGCGCGAATATCCGCATGGCGAGGGAATGATCTCGGTATCGGGTGTCCCAATTGAACGGATCAGTATGGATCAGCTGAAGTCTTGGTATGGGTATGTGCCGCAGGAGCAGTTCCTTTTCTCCCGTACGGTGCGCGATAATATACGGTTTGCCAGAGATGAAGCGGATGACGCCGTGCTGGATCAGGCGATGGAGGCTTCGGCCTTCAAGAAAGACCTGCGCTTCCTTCCCGGCGGGCTCGAGACGATGGTCGGCGAGAAGGGTGTTGCACTGTCCGGCGGTCAGAAGCAGCGTGTGTCCATTGCACGGGCACTGATTGCCGAGCCTGAGATTCTGCTGCTGGACGATGCTATGTCCGCGGTTGATGCGCGGACAGAGGCGGAGATTATCGAGAACATCCGCAGCACGCGCCAGGGCAAGACAACGCTGATTACGACCCACAGACTGTCGGCAGTTCAGCATGCAGACTGGATTATTGTGCTTGATGAGGGTGAGATTATCGAACAGGGTACTCATGAAACGCTGATGGCGCACGGCGGCTGGTATAGAGAGCAATATGAACGCCAACAGATTGAAGAGGCGGAAGAAGTAACCGAGGGCAGGTGAATAGCAAGTGAGTATGGGAAATGAGTTGGATCAATATGATCTGGATATCGACCGCGGCAGCCGGGGCAAGTCGGCCGCGGCTAGGCGGCTGTTCCGCTACGCGCTGCAGTTCAAGGCACCGTTGATTGTGGCGATGCTGATGCTTGCTGTTTCGGTAGGCACCGAGCTGGCCGGCCCGCTGATTGCTAAGCGGATCATTGATGTGCATATCTCGGGCATCGAACAGCCGTGGTACGGCACCGAAGCAGGCGGTAAGTACGCGGTGGAATATGAGGGCGCCTTCTATAAGCGGGAAGACCATTTTGAGCCTCAGGAAGTTAAGGGTGATGCGGTTAGGGTAATGCAGGTCGGGCGCGAGTATGTCTTCGTCCCCCAGGCCGTTGCTTATGATGGTACCCGAACCATGCAGGATAATGGAACGCTGCTGATCACAAGAGGGGAAGAGCAGGCGATCTACCCGGCGGTAAAGCTGTCCACAAGTGAGCTGTACGGCTTCTTCCGTCCCGAGCTTGGCGGCCTGCTGCAGTTATGCTGGTTTTACTTTGCCCTTATCCTGCTGTCGGCGGTGTTCGCATACGGACAGCGGTATATGCTGCAGGCGACGGCCAACCGGATCATTCGCCGCATGCGTACGGATGTATTCGGCCAGGTCAACCGGCTGCCGGTCCGTTATTTTGATAATTTGCCGGCGGGCAAGGTTGTCTCGCGGATCACGAACGACACAGAGGCCATCCGTGAGCTGTATGTTACGGTGCTGGCGAACTTCTTTACCGGTACGATCTATATGGCGGGTATTTTCGGCGCCTTGTTCTTCCTGGATGTACAGCTGGCGGCGATCTGCCTGTTCGTTGTTCCGGTCCTTATAGTCTGGATCTACGTATACGGTAAAATAGCGAAGCGCTACAACCGGATCATCCGGTCGACGCTGAGTGAGATTAACGGCCGTATTAACGAGTCCATTCAGGGGATGTCCATTATCCGCGCCTTCCGCAAAGAGAAGAAGATGGAGCGGGAATTCGAGGATTATAATGAGCGGAACTTCACATACAGGAACAAGCTGTTAAGCCTCAATTCCCTGACGGGCCACAACCTGGTCGGCGTGATCCGGAACATTGCCTATGTCGCCCTCATCTGGTATTTTGGCGGACCGTCGATTACGGGACCGGAGGGTGTCGTGTCACTGGGTGTTCTGTATGCCTTCGTCGATTACCTGAACCGGCTGTTTAACCCGATCGTCAACATCGTCAATCAGCTGCCGAACATGGAGACGGCTCTGGTCTCCGCGGAGCGGGTCTTCGTCCTGCTGGATGAAGAGGGCGAGGATGTGTCGGATAAGAAGCTGCCGCGCTATAAGGGCGATGTAGCATTCGAGGACGTGTGGTTTGCGTATAAGGATAACGAGAATGTGCTTAAGGGCATAAGTTTTGAAGCGAAACAGGGCCAGACGGTCGCCTTGATCGGTCATACAGGATCAGGCAAGAGCTCGATCATTAACCTGCTGTTCCGCTTTTATGATGTGAACCAGGGGCGGATTACAATTGACGGTGTAGATACCCGCACAATGCCAAGACAATCAATGCGCGAGCATATGGGCATCGTGCTGCAGGATCCGTTCCTGTTCACGGGCACCATCGCTACGAACGTCTCCATGAATGATCCATCGATCACGCGGGAGCGGATTGAGAAGGCGCTTGCCGATGTTGGTGCTGACCGCGCGCTTCGCCACCTGCCTAAGGGCATTGATGAGCCGGTGCTGGAGAAGGGCAGCACGCTCTCAGCCGGTCAGCGACAGCTGATCTCCTTCGCACGGGCGCTTGCGTTCGATCCGGCGATCCTGATCCTTGATGAAGCGACGTCCAATATTGACACAGAGACGGAAGCCTTGATCCAGGATGCGCTCGAGGTTGTGAAGAAGGGGCGGACCACCTTCATCATCGCGCACCGCCTGTCAACTATCAAGAACGCGGATCTGATTCTGGTGCTTGACCGCGGCGAGATTGTGGAGCGCGGCAATCATGAGGAGCTGATTCAGAAGAAGGGCAAGTATTTCCAGATGTATCAGCTGCAGCAGGGCGAGAAGATTGCCGTGGCGCAAGATGTATCTCCGACAATTCCAGCGGCAGTAATGCCATAATCAAAGAGATCCTATAGGAACAAGAAGAAGCCTCTTTCCCGGCGGGAACAGAGGCTTCTTCGGTTTATAAACGGATGTTAAGCTTCAGAAGTATAAGGGTAATTATGGAATATATGCACTTAAGTGTTACTGAATACAAGCAATTCTTGAACTCTGGAAGCTGCGGTGAAATTAATAAGGAAGCGAAAGTCCAAGCTCCTCCATACGCCTGGCAACAGTCTGACGGAGCTCCTCTTTCTCCGAAGAATCCAGGAAGGCCGCCTCTATGCTGTTAGCAACCAGCTGGACAAGCTCATCAGGGATAAAGCCGAAATGCTTGACGAGCATATGGAATTCCCGTGACATCGTCGTACCGGAGACAGTCGGATTGTCAGTATTGACGGTGACAAGCAGCCCCTGCTCCATGTACTGCCGGATGGGGTAGTCTTCCCAGCTGGCGACAGCCTTGGTCTGCAAATTGCTGACCGGGCACATCTCGAGCGGGATACGCCGATCCTTCAGCATGGCGATGACGGCTTCGTTCTCCCTGGCCCGTACGCCATGTCCAATCCGGACGGCGCCAAGCCGCAGAACAGCTTCCTCTACATTCTCCGGACCGGCTGCTTCCCCGGCATGAATAGTGACAGGGAGGCCGCTCCGGCGGGCTTCCTCGAACAGGCTGCGGAACAGGCTTGGCGGGAAGGAAGCTTCGTCGCCTGCGAGATCAACAGCAGCAACGCCGTTTCCGGCATAACGGACAGCCGCGGCCATCGCTTCGCGGTTGGCGGTATCATCATGGCTGCGCAGGCAGATGACAATGGCTCTTGCCTTTACGCCAAATTCCCGCTCGCCACGCTGCAAGCCAAGCACCACGTGCCGAACCGCTTCGGCTGCGCTAAGCCGCTCCAGGGTGTGCAGCATAGGAGCGAAGCGGCATTCCACATAGCAGACATTGTCAGCCGAAGCCTGCTCTACGACTTCGTAGGCGACACGCTCCAGCGCTTCGCCATTTTGCAGGTAAGGAAGTACAAAATCAAACTTTTGCAGGTATTCGGTCAGGCTGCGGCATTCTTCTTCCACCTGCATATGAGGCAGCAGCCGAGACGCATCGGGCGCGGGCAGAATCCGTTGCTGGGCCTCTGCCAGCTCGAGCAGCGTGGAGGGCTTTACGCAGCCGTCCAAATGCAGGTGGAGATCGATCTTGGGCATTTCCCGGATCAAGTCCATGAGTGAAACTCCTTTCAAGCCCGCTTGAATGAATCGTTAACGTTTCCGATTAAAATAAGCGGAATCGGGATATTTTATCCCAATATAGCGATTGCTTTAGGGACTGTCAATTTGCTGAACCTTCAGAATTCTATAATAGTGTTACTATACTTGACATGGACTAGGAATCGGGATACGATTCGTTTGTGGCTCAAGCCTAAAAATAGTTATGCAACTTGTGTGAATAAACAAACAATTTTCAAGAAGACTTGAACAAATGTCAGGAAAGTTATAATATTTACGTTATATTAAAACAGCTGCTGTACTGTATAGTTCGGATTTTCAGCGTGACAAGAACCTAACAAAGGATGCAGACAAAATGATGAAGGTGTACTTCAACCACGATGGCAACAATGATGATCTCGTCTCCCTGCTGCTGCTTCTGCAAATGGATAACGTTGAGGTAACGGGTGTATCCGTTGTGCCGGCGGACGGCTATCTGGAGCCCTCCGTATCAGCCAGCCGCAAGATTATTGACCGGTTCGGGCGTAACGCGCCGGAGGTGGCCAAATCAAATTCCCGGGGCAAGAATCCTTTCCCGGCATCCTGGCGGATTAATTCCTATTATGTGGACGCCCTGCCGATTCTCAATGAATCGGGCGTCATTAAGGCTCCGCTTGCCGATATCCCTGCTCATCAGCATATTATTCGAACGCTTCGTGCTACCGCTGAGAAGACGGTGCTTCTGTTTACAGGCCCTCTGACAGATCTGGCGCGTGCGCTGGATGAAGACCCGTCTATTGAAGAGAAGATTGAGAAGCTCGTCTGGATGGGTGGAACCTTCCTGCCGGATGGCAATGTTGAAGAGCCGGAGCACGATGGAACGGCGGAATGGAATGCCTACTGGGATCCTGAGGCTGTTAAGCGGGTATGGGACAGCGGGATTGCCATCGATATGGTCGCGCTCGAGAGTACGAATAAAGTTCCCCTGACGCCTGCTATCCGGCAGAAATGGTCGGAGATGAGACGTTACGAGGGTATCGACTTTGCGGGCCAGTGCTATGCAACGGTTCCGCCGCTCATGTTCAAAGAGACCAATTCGACGTATTATTTGTGGGATGTCCTAACAACAGCGTATGTAGGCAGACCGGACCTTGTGAAGACCGAAACCGTTCACTGTACAGTGCGGACAGAAGGTTTCGAGCAGGGACGAACGGAAAAAAATCCGGACGGAAGGCCTGTAAGACTTGTATACGATGTCGAGGCTGAGGCATTCTATACGTATATTACCGATTTAATGAAGCAAGCCTGATACCTGGTACACCTAGAAACTTCACATAGTGGCACCGTAGTGGCACATTAATGTCCAAGGGGAGAGATTAGATCATGAAAAACATGAAGAAGAGCAGTTTCGTAGTATCCGCACTGCTGGCTGTTATCCTGGTATTGTCAGCTTGCGGCGGAGGCAGCACCGGAGGCAATGGCGGAAACGCAGGCACGAATAACGGTGCGGGAAATGCACAGGGAGGCACAAAAGCCGGTGAAAACTTCCGCATCGGTATGGTTACCGACCGCGGCGGCGTTAATGACAAGTCCTTCAACCAGACAGCATGGGAAGCGCTGAAGCAGCTCGAAGGCGATACTGGTGCGAAGGTGAAGTACCTGGAAAGTAAGACAGATGCGGACCTGATTCCGAACATGAACCAGTTCATTAAAGACGGCTATGATCTGACCTGGGGTATCGGCTTCCTGTTCGAGGATGCTGCTAAGACGGTAGCGGAACAGAATCCGGATGCCAAAATTGCAGTTATCGATACAGTGGTTGACCTGCCGAACGTTGAGTCGGTAACGTTCGCGGAGCATGAAGGCTCGTTCCTGGTGGGTGTTGTGGCTGGCCTGACAACGGAGACGAACAAGGTTGGTTTCGTCGGCGGTATGGAAATGCCGGTTATCAAGAAATTCGAAGCAGGATTCAGAGCGGGCGTAGCAGCTGCCAACCCGGATGCCAAGGTTCTTGTGAACTATGTGGGTGACTTCAATAAGCCGGACCAGGCGAAGGTAGCAGCGTCCACATTCTATAACGATGGTGCAGACATTATCTTCCACGCGGCTGGCGGCAGCGGCAATGGCGTGTTCAGTGAAGCGAAGGACCGTGCTAAGTCGGGCAAGAAGGTGTGGGTAATCGGCGTGGATAAGGACCAGGCGCTTGAGCATGGTGATGATGTGACGCTGACATCGATGATTAAGAAGGTTGACCAAGCTGTTCTTCGTGTATCCAATGACCTGATTGCAGGTGAATTTAAGGGCGGAGAGGTAACAGTGCTGGGTCTCAAAGAAGATGGTGTTGGTCTGCCTGAGACGAACAAGAACCTGACGGACGAAGTGCTGCAGCAGGTTGAAGAGTTCAAACAAAAGATTATAAACGGTGAAATTACGGTACCGACAAAATAATCATCAGGACCGGTTACCAGCAGGGACAAGGCCGTTGCAGCCTTGTCCCTGTTTTGGTGAATATAATGGCCTGTTACTAACAATGAGAGGGGAAATGATGATGGGAGAGCCGGAAGTCATCGTTGAGCTGAAGGGTATAACCAAGCGATTTCCGGGTATTGTTGCCAACGACAGCATCGATCTGAAGCTGCGCAAGGGAGAAATCCATGCTCTGCTAGGGGAGAACGGTGCGGGCAAATCAACCCTCATGAGCATATTGTTCGGGCTTTATCAGCCGGACGAAGGTGAAATTCATATTCGTGGCAAGAAGGCTGTTATAGATGGGCCCGGCAAGGCGATCTCACTCGGAATCGGGATGGTCCACCAGCATTTCAAGCTGGTCCAGCCGTTTACTGTAGCTGAGAATATTATGCTGGGTGCAGAGCCGGTGAAGGGTGTGTCGCTGGATTACCGGACTGCGCATGACAAGGTCAGACAAATATCCGATCAATACGGATTAAAGGTTGATCCCAAGGCGAAGATTGAAGATATCACGGTTGGCATGCAGCAGCGGGTAGAAATTTTGAAGACGCTGTACCGCGGTGCGGATATCCTCATTTTTGACGAGCCGACAGCGGTGCTGACCGTGCAGGAGATCCGGGAGTTGATGCAAATTCTGCGGAATCTAACGGCTGAGGGCAAATCAATCATTCTCATTACCCATAAGCTGGCGGAGATCATGGAGGTTTCTGATACGGTAACCGTTATCCGCAGAGGCAAGGTGGTGGATACGCTTCGCACGGCCGAAACCAATGAAGAGGAACTGGCTGAGAAAATGGTCGGCCGTAGTGTCTCGTTCGTACCGCTCAAAAAAGAACGGGCACCGGGAGAGGTCGTACTGTCAGTCGAAGGGCTAACGGTAGGAGCGGGCAAGGAGAAGAAGCTGCTCGACAATATCAATCTGACCATTCGGGAAGGTGAGATCGTTGGTTTGGCGGGCGTAGACGGGAATGGACAGCATGAGCTGATTGAGGTGCTTACCGGTATACGCAAAGCAACGTCAGGCCGCGTCTTGCTGAATGGGCAGGATGTAACGAACCGCCAGACACGCGCACTGATGGATGCGGGCATCTCACACATCCCCGAGGACAGACATAAGCACGGGCTTGTGCTTGATTTTACAGTAAGCGAGAATATTGTACTCGGCAGTTACCGCGATGCCGCATTCGGCAAAGGGATTTTCCTTGATTCCAAAGCGGTGGAGAAGTATGCGGAAAAGCTGGTTGGCGAATATGATGTGCGTACGCCGTCCGTTCAGAACAAGGCCCGTTCTCTGTCGGGCGGTAACCAGCAGAAGGCGATTATCGCGCGCGAGCTGGAGCGAGGCCCGCGTTTGTTGATTGCGATGCAGCCAACGAGGGGGCTGGACGTAGGAGCCATCTCATTCGTTCATGAGCGCCTGCTCCAGGCCAAGGCTGAAGGAAAGGCGATTCTGCTGATCTCCTTCGAGCTGGATGAGCTGTTCAATCTGTCGGACAAGCTGGTTGTTATTTTTGACGGACAAATTATGGGTGAAGCAAATCCGGCCGAAACGGATGGCGAGAAGCTGGGTCTAATGATGGCCGGCAAAACGATGCATGCGGAAGGAAGGGGATAAAGATGGACAAATGGCGTAATATATTTAACCCTTCATCTGTCTTCGTACCATTAGGGGCGATTGTTCTGGGCCTGATATCGGGTGCGGTCATCATGCTGCTCGGCGGCTATAACCCGGTAGACGCTTATCAAGCGTTGTTTGAGAAGGTGTTCGGCAGCCCTTACGATATTGGGGAAACGATCCGGACGATTACCCCGCTCCTCTTCACCGGCCTTGCGGTAGGCTTCACCTATCGCGCGGGCCTGTTCAACATCGGGGCGGACGGGCAGTACATCATGGGGATGACCGGTGCTGCCATTGTCGGCATCAAGCTGCAGCTGCCATGGTTTATTCATGCGCCGCTTGCGGTTCTGGTTGGAGCGCTCTTCGGCGGCTTGTGGGCTGCTCTTGTCGGCTATCTCAAGGCCAGCCGCGGGGTGAACGAAGTTATCTCCAGTATCATGCTGAACTGGATAGCGCTGTACCTGTCCAACTATCTGCTGCGGGCCCTGCTGCTTGAGCCGGGACAGCAGCGTTCGTATTTCATTCACGAGTCGGCCTCTGTATCTATTGGCTGGCTGTCCCGGGCTCTTGAGAACGCACGGATGGACTGGGGAATCTTCATCGGACTAATCGGCGCGGTTGTCTTCTACTTCCTGCTCTGGCGGACGAAGCAGGGCTATGAGCTGCGGGCGGTTGGCCTTAACCCGGACGCAGCGAGATACGCGGGTATTAATATCAAGTCGTCAATCGTGAAATCAATGTTCATCGGCGGTGTGTTTGCCGGTCTCGGCGGCGTATTTGAAGTGCTGGGTGTATTCCATTATCAAGTCCTGTCCGCTGCCTCATCAGGATATGGATTCGACGGAATCGCTGTGGCCCTGCTTGGCGGCAACCATCCTGTAGGCATTGTATTTGCCTCCATTCTGTTTGGAACCTTGACGTATGGCTCGGCGGGTATGAATTTCTCGGCGGATGTTCCGACAGAGATCGTCAGGATTGTCATTGGCGCAGTAATCTTCTTCGTCGCTTCTCATGGCATCATCCAGGGAATTGTGAAGCCGTTCTTGGCCTCAAGACGGAAGCTGGACCGGAAGGGGGCGGCGTAGAATATGGAAACGATACGCATATTAAGCGAGCTCGCTAATATTACGCTCGTATTCTCAACGGCGCTTATCTTTGCCGCGCTGGGCGGTATTTTCAGTGAGCGTTCCGGTGTTATCAATATTGGACTTGAAGGCTTGATGGTTGCCGGAGCCTTCGCCGCAGCGATCGGAACAGCTTATGTTGAGGCAGCGGGAGCATATGGGCTCGCTCCATGGGTTGGCGTAATCGCAGCCATGCTGTTTGGTCTCGTCTTCTCGCTACTCCATGCCGTTGCAACGGTCACGTTCAAGGCGAACCAGGCGATTATAGGTGTGGTTATCAATATTCTGGCGCTTGCGGTCACGGTCTATCTGGTCAAAGTACTGTATGACGGAGCAGGCAAGACCGATACGCTTAATGCGGTCTTCTCCAAGGTGCCGATTCCGGGACTTTCACAGATACCGTTCTTCGGGGAAGCGCTATTTAATGCCTACCCCACCACGTATATCGCTTATATCCTGGTACCGCTGAGCGCCTATGTGCTGTACAAGACGCCATTCGGACTTCGTCTGCGCTCAGTGGGTGAGCATCCCGGCGCCTCGGATACCGTAGGCATTAACGTGAAGAAGTACCGTTACATCGGCGTCTTGATCAGCGGCGTGCTGGCGGGTCTTGGCGGCGCGACAATCACGCTGACGACTACGGACGACTTCTCGCATAACACGATATCCGGCCAGGGCTTTATCGCGCTTGCGGCCGTGATTTTCGGCAGATGGCATCCTTATGGCGCCGCGGCAGCAGCCATCTTCTTCGGCTTCGCGCAGGCGATCCGGAACTTCGCCACGCTGTTCGACTGGTCACGGGATATCCCCACGGAGTTCCTGTATATGCTGCCTTATGTGCTGACCCTGCTTGTGCTTGCGGGCGCAGCGGGCAAGGCGGTTAAAGGTCCGGCGGCAGCTGGTGAGCCTTACGATCCAGGTAAACGTTAATGCTGTAGAGCATTCGAATAAAAAATTAGAAGGCAGTGCCCAATCGGGTGCTGCCTTCTAATTTTTTGCAGGCAAAATGCCGATATAAGAATTACGGATATTGTGGACACAACGATGCAGTTCTGTTTAGTTGAAGAACCGGCGATTTGGGCGCAGTGTCATGAACTTGATCGGGGGAATTGGGTTTGAATCAGAAACAAGAGATTCTGAAGAAATTGCTGCTGTATTTACTTCGTATGTGCCTGCAGGGATTGGTGATTGGCGCTGCGGCCGCACTGGTTCTATGGTTGATCCGGGGGATCCCTGTATTGAGTACGCCGAATATGTGGATGACATCTGTTGTGATGTTGGGAACTATGTTCTTCGGACTAATGAACTTCATCGCATATGCAAAGCCGTTCGCCGAAATTAATACCTTCATAACGACAATTGCGGGCGGTGACCTGACGCGGGATATTGAATTGGAGAAGCTGGGCTCTCTGCGCCGCTTCGGTGAGCCTATGAATGACATGCGCCGGTCGCTGCATGGGCTTGTATCCCAGGTTACAGAGGCCGCTGTTCATGTGAACGGCTCGATTATTGAACTGCAGGAGCATAACGAGAAGACGCGCAGGGACTATGAGGCGATTTTAACCCATATGCAAGAAATATCCCTGTCGGCTGAGGTGCAGTCCCGCTCGGCTGCCGAAAGCGCCAAGGCAGTGGACGAGATGGCAGCTGGCGTGACGCGAATCTCCAATTCCTCCAGCGCGGTAGGGGAATCGCTTAGCAGCACCTCCACGGAGGCCAGCCGCACGCGTGAGGAGATGGCTGCGATGAATGAACAGATGCAGAAGGTGAAAGGGTCTTTTGGCGCCCTTGCACAGACCTCGGATTCGTTCATCAAGCGCAGTGAAGAGATGAACCAGTTCATTAGTGCCATCACTGCGATCTCGCAGCAGACGAATATGCTGGCACTTAATGCGGGCATTGAAGCGGCCCGTGCGGGTGACCAGGGAAGAGGCTTTGCCGTAGTAGCAGGCGAGGTGCGCAAGCTGGCAGGACAAGCTACGGAGGCAGCCAGCAGCATGCAGCAGCTGATTGCCAGCATTCAGGAGAATTCAGCCCATTCTCAGGCGGCCGTACAGGCATCCCAGCAAGAGGTGGAGGGCGGTCTGCAGGCGCTCAGCCGGACGGAAGCAGCCATGCACCGCATTCTGAATGATGTGGAGCAGATTCATAAGCAAATGCAGGAAATCTCTTCTGTCAGCGAGGATGTGGCAGCCGGCAGTGAAGAAGTAGCGGCGACGGTGGACGAGGTGGCTCATTCGGCAGGCCAGTCGAGCCAGAGTGTCAAGGAGGTGCTGCAGCTGACGGACGAGGTTAACGGCGCCATGAACCGGATTACGGAGTCGGGTGAACAGCTGAGCCGGATGAGCGGCAAGCTGAACAGCCTGATGGAGCGTTTCCGGCTGTAAGCTGCAGAGAAATTAATTGAGCGAGAATAGAGCGGATAGAAGAGTTCCGGCTGGTTCTGCCTAGATTGGCAGCGCGGCCGGGACTTTTCTTGTTCCAAAAGGGTCCACAGGGCTGCCTCAGGCAAGGTCTCCTGCTTTCGTGTCCAAATTGTGTATAATAGGTGGTGTGAAGAATACCGATCAGGAGGGAGCCGAATTATGAAGATTACATTTCTCGGGCACAGCTGCGTTCTGCTGGAATCAGAGAAGCACAAGATTCTTATCGATCCTTTCATCACCGGTAATCCGGTGGCGACCATATCGGCAAGTGAGCTGAAGGTCGACTACGTTCTGTTAACACATGGCCACGGAGACCATGTCGGTGACGCGTTTGATATTGCAAAGCGCTCGGACGCGCTTATTATTGCACCGAATGAGCTGGCGGTCTATGCGGGCTGGCAGGGCTGCCGTTCCCACCCGATGCATATTGGCGGAGCACGGGTATTCGATTTCGGACGTGTGAAGCTGACGCCTGCGCTGCATGGCTCCGGATATGAAGTGCCTGGTAAGCAGGAGATTGTGTACATGGGCATGCCGGCCGGTTTTCTGCTGAATATTGAAGGACTGACGATCTATCATGCTGGCGATACGGCACTATTCAGTGATCTGAAGCTGATTGGCGAGATGAATGCCATTGATCTGGCCTTCCTTCCGATTGGCGATAATTTTACAATGGGACCCGAGGACGCGCTTGTGGCGGCCGGGTGGCTGAAACCGAAGCGTGTGGTACCCGTTCACTACAATACCTTCCCGCTGGTGGAGCAGGACGGCCAGGCTTTTGTCCGCGCGCTCTCCAGCCACAAGATCGAGGGTATTGCTATGGTGCCGGGGGACAGCATAACGCTATAGCTGGAGTATCCGGCTTAACGAATTCTATAATGGCCCGAAGGGCATCCCGGACGAGGGATGCCTCTTTGCTTCTTGGCTGCAGCAAAGAGGCAAGGGCCTGTTCGTCTGCTGGTTCCGGGGTAAATCATAACTATGTGGGACAGGGAGGGTATCGGATGCGGCATGTACTTACATACTTAAAACCATATCGGGCTGCTGCGGCTGCTGCCCTGCTGCTGATGCTGGTCGAGCTGGTTGTGGAGCTGTGGCACCCGCTGCTGATGGCTCGTGTCATCAATGAAGGGATTCTGGAGAGGGACACGGCAGCCGTGCTCCAAATCGGCGGGGTGATGGCGGCGATTGCACTGATCGGCTTTGTGTCGGGAATCATCAATTCCTATCTGGCAGCCCATGTCAGTCAGAATCTTGGTTTTGATATCCGTAAAGCCATGTTTGTTCGTGTTCAGCGCATGTCGTACGCGGTCTATAACCGGTTTGCGGAATCGTCTCTGATTACCCGGCTGACCGGCGATGTTACACAGATACAGAATGTGGTCTTCATGGGCCTCCGAATTATGATGCGGGCTCCGCTGCTGATGATCGGCGGTCTTGTAATGGCGCTGTCGGTCAACTTGAGACTGGGACTCATACTGGTCATCGTTACGCCCGTGCTGTTCGGCCTTCTGATCTGGATGATGAACAAGAGCTTCAAGCTGTTCCGGCTGGTCCAGGACAGGCTGGACAAGACGAACGGCATATTGCGGGAGAATCTTCTGGGCATGAGACTAATCCGGACACTGGTGCGTTCAAGTCATGAGACAGCCCGCTTCACGGAAGTTAGCGATGATCTGCGGCACCAGACCTCCAGGGCGCTGCGGCTGATCGAGCTGGTCGTGCCGGTTATGCTGCTTGTCATGAACCTCTGTATTCTTCTGATTCTGTGGCTGGGCAGCTTCGAGGTAGCGGCAGGCGGCGCCAATGTAGGTGAGATTGTAGCCATCATAAACTATGCAACCCGCATAACTGGCGCATTCTCCGTCGTGTCCTTCGTTATGAGCGGCCTGTCCCGTGCCCGTGCATCAGGCGGACGGATCGAAGAGGTGCTGCGGGCGGAGGATAAAGAGCCTGGCAGCGGCAATTACGTAAGCGCTTCAACCACCGGGGCGGCCGAGATTGAATTTGATCAGGTGACATTCCGTTATCCCGGAATGTCCGCACCTGCGCTGCACAACGTATCCTTCCGGATTAAGCCCGGAAGCATGGCGGCCATACTGGGTGCGACAGGCTCCGGTAAATCGACCATGTTTCAAATGCTGCCCCGGCTCTATGAGCCTGAAGCGGGCACGGTCCGCTTGGATGGCACGGATCTCCGGGGGTGGCGTACGGAGGAACTGCGGAATCAAATCGGGTACGTGCCTCAGGAGGTAATGCTCATCTCGGGGACCGTGCGGGAGAACCTGCTCTGGGGCAGACAGGACGCAGCTGCCGAGGAGATCATGCAGGCTGCGCAGGATGCCCAGATCCACGAGACGCTCATGCGTCTGCCCGATCAGTACGATACGGTGATTGGACAGAAGGGAGTTAACTTGTCGGGGGGCCAGAAGCAGCGCCTGTCGGTCGCACGTGCGCTGCTGCGCAGGCCGAGAGTTATGCTGCTGGACGACAGTACAAGCGCGCTTGACGTTAAGACGGAGGCGAGACTGCTCGAGGCGCTGGGGCGCTATGACTGTACCATCATGATTGTTACGCAGAAGATCAGCGCTGCTATGAAGGCGGACACCATCATTCTCATGGAGGATGGCAGTGTACAGGACCAGGGCAGTCATTGGGAGCTTATGGAGCGTTCGGCGCTGTACCGCAGCATCGTCAGCTCTCAGCAGGAGGAGGCAAGCCATGGCTAAGACAGCGAACCACAGCCGGGGGTCTGCCCCGATATCCGCTGACAGGGCGAGTGCTGCGGCCCCTGCAGGAAAGCAGCCGTCCGAAGAGGCAGGCAGGAAGAAGAAGATCAGTCCCAGAGACGGCTGGAGAACAATAGTGAAGATAGGGGCCTACCTTGGGAAGCACCGCGCCCTGCTTGTGATGATTATCGTAATGACCGTATTCAGTTCTATCCTTGGCTTAATGGGGCCTTACCTGCTCGGCTTTGCCATTGATCACTATTTTGTCCCTGGTGATTACGCCGGTTTGATTGGGTTAATGGTGCTGCTGGGCGCATTTTACCTGTTTCAGAGTCTCGCCGCCTGGCTGCAGAATTACTGGATGATTGGCGTGGCGCAAGAAGCGGTTTCGGGAATGCGTAAAGATCTCTTCCGTCAGCTGCACCGGCTTCCGGTCAGTTATTACGTGAAGCGTCAGCATGGAGACATGATGAGCCGTGTAACCCACGATATCGAGAATGTCAGCCAGACTCTTAACACATCGGTTATCCAGCTGCTGTCAAGCCTGCTGACCTTCACGGGCATGCTCGGCCTAATGCTCTGGCTAAGTCCGCTTATGACTCTAATCACGCTTACAATCATTCCCGTTATGGTACTCGGCATGAAGTGGATAACGGCCCGGACGGGCAAATATTTCAAGGAGCAGCAGCGCGACCTGGGGCAGTTGAACGGTTTTGTGGAGGAGTCATTGTCAGCCCACCGCATTGTGAAGAGCTTCTCAATGGAAGAGCGGATGATTGAGGCGTTCGTCGAGCGGAGCAGCCGTCTGAAGGTTTCGGGTTATTGGGCCCAGACCTATACGGGCTTTATACCGAAGCTGATGAATATGCTGAATAATGTGAGCTTTGCCGTTATCGCAGGGGCGGGCGGGCTGCTCGCCATCCATGGGATTGTCAGTGTGGGCATACTCGTGACCTTCGCTGAATATGCCCGCCAATTCACCAGACCGCTTAATGACCTTGCCAATCAGTTCAACACCTTCTTGTCTGCAATTGCAGGCGCTGAGCGTGTATTCGCCGTGCTGGAGGAGGAAGGGGAGGAGCAGGATGAACGCAAGGCGGAGGAGGTCAAGAACATACAGGGCGAGGTGGTTTTGAAAAATGTCTCATTTGCCTATGAAAAGGGCGGGCAAACGATCAAGGATGTAACGATCCGCGCCCGGCCCGGTGAGACGATAGCCCTGGTCGGACCAACCGGGGCGGGAAAAACGACGATTTTCCAGCTGCTTTCCCGGTTCTATGATCCGGATGAGGGCGAAATCCGCATTGACGGACGCCCGACCGTAACCATCACCAGGACCAGCCTGCGCCGTCAGATGGGTTTTGTGCTGCAGGATGTCTTTTTATTCGAGGGCACCATTCGGGACAACATCCGTTACGGCAGGCTGGATGCATCGGACCGGGATGTGGAGCGTGCGGCACGGGATGCCAATGCGCACAGCTTCATTACCAAGCTGCCGCAGGGCTACGATACGATGCTGCAGGCTGACGGGGCAGGCATTAGCCAAGGTCAGAAGCAGCTGCTCTCCATTGCCCGTACGCTGCTAGCCGATCCGTCGATTCTGCTGCTGGATGAGGCAACAAGCAGTATTGATACGGTGACGGAGGTCCGGATTCAGGAAGCGCTCACCCGTTTGATGCAGGGAAGGACGAGCTTCGTTATTGCCCACCGCTTGAATACAATCCGTCAAGCGGACCGGATCATCGTGCTTGATCAGGGTCGGGTAATCGAGCAGGGCAGCCATCAAGAGCTGATGGAGCAAGAGGGGTTTTATTATGAGTTGAACAAGGGTTCCCATAGACATGCTGTGCAGTCGTAATACGTGAACTGTGCAGCAGATCGGACTTATTCCGACAACCAGTATTCATAATTTGGATAAGTTTGTAAGAAATAAGTAAAAAATCTCTTTACGGTGGAAAGGTAAATGATGGATAATGGGGGCGGTGATGGTTTTTAAATGCGGAAGTAGGAGGCTTAAAGCAGATGCCGGATTATGATCAAGAGCAGAGTCATCTTCCTGTGGAGGCCGCAATGGACCGGCTGTCTGACGGCTTTATGGCGATGGACCGGTCCTGGAGGCTGGTGTACATTAATTCGGCGGCAAGCAGGCTGTTGGAGCGTGAACCGGCAGGGCTGATCGGCAGGGTTGTCTGGGAAGAGGTTCCCTCTCATCTACATTCTCAGTTTTATGAGGTGTTCAATCGTTCCATGCGGGACCAGACAGCGATGATCCTGGAGTATAAAGACCGTTATATGGAGCATTGGTATCAATTTCACCTCTATCCGGGACAGGACGGCTTGTCTGTATTCTTCCATGATATAACCGTCATGAAGCGCTTGGCGCAGGGGGCGGAGCAGTATTTCAGCACGCTGTTTGATCAGCATCCATATGGTGTCTGTGCGCTGAATACGGAATGGGAGCTGCAGCGGGTCAATCAGTCGTTTGCGAACATGACCGGCTATGAGCCGCCCGAACTTATCGGACATAAGCTGAGCCGTTTTCTGCCTCTTCAGGACGGGTACCCGACAGGCGATTTTGCGCTTAAGGCGGCAGGAGAAGGAATTCAGCACTGTTCGACTATAATTAGGAAAGACGGAAGCGCTGCCAATCTGGAATGCTCATTTCTTCCTGTTATAGTGGGAGCTGATATAGTCGCTTACTTCGGCATTTGCAAGGACATCACTGACCGAATAATTACGGAGAAGCGGCTGGAGGAGAGCGAGCAGCGGTATAAATCCTTATCGGAAAATGCTCAAGACGTTATTCTGTACATGAGCCCTAAGGGTATTGTAGAATACGTATCCCCCTCCGTGAGCAGGCTGCTCGGATATGAACAGTCGGATTGGGTAGGCCGTCATACCGGGGACATCGTGAAGGATATTGCGGTGTCCGAAGGGCCAAGGAGAACGGACCAATGCGGCGCCTCCACACATGGTGCCGCCAGTTATCAGATCAGGCACAGGAATGGCGATACGATCTGGTGCGAGATTACCTATAAGAAAATATGGAATGAGCAGGGAGAGCTCGTCCGGACGGTTGCGGTATGCCGGGATATATCGGCGCGGAGACAGGCGGAGGAGGATTTGCGGCGGAGCAAGGATAATTTTGTGCTCGCCCAGCAGATTGCGGGGCTTGGCCATTATGAGTGGTATCTCGTCAGCGGACACCGTGAATGGTCGGATGAGACTTACCGGATATTTGGCTATTCCCGCGAACAGTTTGCTGACGCGGAGGAAGCCGCACGCTTCATTATTCATCCCGAAGATCTGGAGATGATTCAAGACATGGAGCGGCAGCTTCTAAGCGGGGTTTCTGATGGCGGCAGGCAGTCCGAAATGCTCGAATACGAATTCCGAATCCGGCATGGCAGCGGTGAGACACGCACGATTTATGCAATTGCCCGGCTTCTCGATGATGAAGACGGACGTTTTGTAAGGTTGTTCGGCACTGTGCGCGACGTAACCGGGCATAAGCAGACGGAAGAGCTGCTGCGCAAATCCGAGAAGCTGAAAATGGCAGGGCAGCTGGCGGCCGGCATTGCGCACGAAATTCGCAACCCGCTGACCTCACTCAAGGGCTTCTCCAAGCTTCAGCGCCATGCGACCGGGGAACAGGCGGACCGCTATTATCAAATCATGGAAACCGAGTTTACACGTATTGAGATGATCCTGGATGAGCTGCTTGTGCTGGCCAAGCCCAATGCGGCCTGTTATAAAGTGTGGGATGTAGGGCTGCTGGCGGGTGAAGTTGCCGAGCTGCTGAGCAGTCAGGCCATTCTAAGCAACGTGGTGATTCAGATGGAGACGGGTAACGCCCCCTGTCTGGTGAACTGTGACAAGAACCAGCTGAAGCAGGTCTTCATGAATGTGATCAAGAATGCAATTGAAGCGATGCCTGGGGGCGGGATGCTGCTGGTGGCAACAACCGCCGGGCCGGAGCATGTTATGGTCAATGTGACGGACAGCGGAGCTGGTATACCGGCCGACAAGCTGGCCCGGTTAGGAGAACCATTTTACACAACCAAGGAAAAAGGGACCGGGCTAGGTCTTATGGTAAGTCTGAAGATTATTGAGGAGCATCACGGCAGGATGGAGTTCGACAGCAGCCCGGGCAGAGGCACGACTGTCTCCATTCAGCTGCCGGCCTATCAGGAAGGGGCTGCGTACGCTGAAACGTCATGATGAACATTTATAGCCGAGCAAGGTGAGGGATGCCTTGTCCGGCTTTTTTATGTGCCAGCAGCTTTAGTGATCAGGGAAGTCAACTTCAATATTGACGGACAAATGCTGTCTCTGATATAGTTTTATTAGTGAATAGTTCTACCGTATAATTGTATGATATACAAACCATATTCTGGAAAGGAGTACAGCGTGGATAAACAACTGCTTGCCTCAATTATTGGCCGTTATGAAGAAGTCTCGTTCACAGTTAACCGGCGGCTTAACGCCTTAATCCGAAGAGGCATGGGTGAGGAGCTGACATTGGATCAGTACTCAACGATCCGCTACATCCGTAAACGCGGCCGGTGTACATCCAGTGAGCTGGCGGATATTTTCTGTGTGGGCAAGAGCTCCATTACAGCGATCATTACCCGGCTTTCAGACAAGAAGATGATTGAGCGCGTTCAGGATGACAAGGACCGCAGGGTGACTTACCTCTCACTTACGGAAGAAGGGGAACGCACCGCTGATGAAATCGAGGAGAGAATTCAAGAGCTGCTCACAAATTATATCAGTCATTTTGACAATGAAGAAGCCATACGTTTTATCGAGACATATGAGAAGCTGGGCAGATTGCTGCTGGATTAAAGGGGGATCGCAAGAGAGAGATGAGAACCATACTGAAAATGCGCTGGCTGGTGCTGATTCTGTGGCTGGCTGCTGCGGTCGGGTTAATTCTGGCTGCTCCTAACATGGAGGAATTGGTTAGAACAAAAGGACAGATATCCGTTCCGGACGGTTATTCGTCATCAACAGCCTCCGAGATGCTGAAGGAATTGAAGAGCGCTGGTGAAGAAGGCGAGAGCGAGACCGGGAGCACGTCTTCGGCTGTACTGGTGTTCCATAATAACGAGGGTCTCTCGGCAGCCGAGCTGGAAGAGATCAAGCAAGGCCTTGCCGCTCTGGAAGCGCAGGGCGAGAAGACAGGAATTACGGGAATCACTTCGCATTTTGAGAATGCGGAGCTAAAGAAGCAGATGGTCTCCGAGGATGGCACTACGATATTGACCCTAGTTGACCTGAACTTCGGTGACCGTTCAGCTTCCGAAATGAAAGACAGCCTGTACGAGGCGACCTCAGCGTTCAGCATGGAGCATTATTTCACAGGTGATTGGCTGATCGGCGAGGATGTAGTGGAAAGCTCGCAGGAAGGGCTGAAGAAGACGGAAGGTATTACCGTGGTCTTCATTCTCATTATTCTGTTCGTCGTATTCCGCTCTGTTATTGCGCCGTTCATTCCGCTGCTGGCCGTAGGCTTCAGCTATATCACGTCGCAATCAGTCGTGGCATTTTTGGTAGAGTATGCGGACTTCCCGCTGTCGAACTTCACCCAAATCTTCATGGTGGCGGTGCTGTTCGGTATCGGAACAGATTATTGTATTCTTCTGATCAGCCGTTTTAAGGAAGAGCTGGCTCATACGGGCGACAAGACAGAAGCTATCGTAAACACCTACAGAACGGCGGGCAGAACGGTATTCTTCTCGGGTCTGGCCGTGCTGGTGGGATTCATATCCATAGGATTCTCGACCTTCGCCTTGTACCGCTCGGCGGTGGCCGTTGCTGTCGGCGTATCTGTCATGCTGATTGCGCTGGTGACGCTCGTCCCGGTGTTCATGTCGATACTGGGCAAGGCAATATTCTGGCCGGCCAAGGGAACGCTTGAGCACAAGCAGAGCGGCCTGTGGGGGGCTGTCGGCCGCTTCTCACTGAAGCGTCCGGTATGGACGCTGCTCATTCTGGCGGTAGTCACAGTGCCTTTCCTGGCAGCTTACAAGGGAACACCGTCTTTCAACTCTCTGGACGAAATCGGAGAGCGTTATGATTCGGTTAAAGGCTTTAATCTTATTGCCGACGGCTTCGGTCCTGGTGATTCCATGCCTTCCACGGTTGCCCTTCAATCAGAGAAGCCGATGGATACGGCAGAAGGACTTGCTGCAGTTGAAAAAATTACAAGAGAGCTGTCCCAGGTTGATGGCGTGAAGTCTGTCCGCAGTGCAACGCGTCCGACCGGGGAGCCAATTGAGGATCTGCAGGTAACCGAGCAGATCGGTACACTTGGCAGCGGCATCGGCGAGACAGAGGATGGCCTCGGCCAGATCAGCAGCGGGCTGTCGGAAGCAAGCAAGGCGCTTAGTGAGAATGCGCCGCAGCTGAAAGAAGCTGTTGACGGTGTAGGCCAGCTCGTTGATGGCACGAATCAGCTGAAGAGCGGGGTTCAGCAGCTCGGCGAAGGCTTGAGACAGATTGAGAAAGGTCTGCGCGACGGCTCGGCTGGAGCCGGAGAGCTGAAGGCAGGGCTCGGGCAGGCGAAGACAAGCGCCGAGCAGCTGAGTGCAGCGAGCCGGCAGTTGCTGACCAATTATAAGCAGATGGGAGAGGGACTTAACCAGCTCTCTAAAGCTTATAACGACTTGGCAGCCAACCAGCAGGGGCTCGTTGAGGGACTTGCCGGTGTGGGCCAGGGCTTGAGCGGCCTTGCCCAGAAATATCCGGAGCTTCAGCAGGACCCGGATTTCCTGCAGACGCAGGGAGCAGTGACCCAGCTGCAGACGGGTGCCGAGCAGCTGGGTGAAGGCCTGGCGCAGCTGAACACACAGCTTGCAGGCGTAGCTAGCGGCCTTGGGCAGGCGAATGACGGCCTTGAGCAGGCAGCTGGCGGTCAATCGGCGCTTGCAGAAGGCTTGGCAACCATTGTCAAGGGAATTGGTGACCTGCAGGCTGGTATTGATCAAGCCGCTGGAGGCCAGAGCCAGATTGTAGGCAAGCTGCCGGAGCTGACCAAGGGCTTCGATCAGCTGGCTACCGGACAAAAGGAGCTTCAGAGCGGGTTCTCCGACTTGACGGGCCAGCTCGGCGAGCTGACCAGCGGGCTTAATCAGAGTGTTGACGGATTAAACCAGGTAACGGACGGGTTGAAATCCGCCCAGGGCTACCTCAACGATCTGTCAGCTGCGCCTGACAAGCAGCTCACCGGCTGGTACCTGCCGGAGGAAGCACTGAACAGCGAAGACTTCAAGACGGCACTTGACGTATACATGTCAGAGGACCGTCAGACCGTGAAATTCGAAGTGATCTTCGAAGGCAACCCGTATGAAGTGGAAACTCTGAAGCAGATTCCTGAGCTGGAGGCGGCTGTTGCACGGGCGCTGAAGGGCACGGAATATGTGGATGCGGCTTACGCTGTCAGCGGCGTAACGAGCATGAACAATGATCTGCGGAATATCTCGGCAGAGGATTACTCGCGTACAATGGTTCTGATGCTGATCGGCATAACGCTGATTCTGATCATTCTGTTCCGTTCGCTGGTTATGCCGATCTATCTGGTGCTGTCGCTGCTGTTGACGTATTACACATCGATGGGTATTGCTGAGGTGATATTCGTACAGATTATGGGCCTTACCGGCATCAGCTGGGCGGTTCCGTTCTTCGGCTTCGTCATGCTGATGGCGCTCGGTATTGACTACAGCATCTTCCTGATGGACCGGTTCAAGGAGTACCGCCATCTGGATCCTAAGGAAGGCATTCTGCTGGCTATGAAGAACATGGGCACGGTCATCATGTCCGCCGCACTGATTCTGGGCGGCACATTCGCAGCGATGCTGCCGTCAGGCGTCATGTCGCTGCTGCAGATCGCGACGATAGTACTATGCGGATTGTTCCTCTACGCGCTTGTGATGCTGCCGCTGTTCATTCCAGTGATGGTGCGGACGTTTGGCGAGGCTAACTGGTGGCCCTTCATGAAGCGTCCTGATCAGCCGGAGGGCAGCAGCTACAGCGACCGCCGGGATATTCATTCATAACAGTATGTAATGTAACGCCCGTCTAGTCATTATGGCTAGACGGGCGTTCTGTTTTTATATACTGAGCGCGTGCCTATGGGAGGACCTCTAATGGTTCACAAGGACAGGCTGCATGCCCGGCGTAGAATGGACGAACGGCGGAGCCGGATTCAGCTTCGGCGCTTGTCCGCGGGCAACCGGATGTGCGACATACTGGAAGGTCCCCTGTCCGTCCATGCTTGGACCGGAGGCCCAGCGCCCTGTGCTGCTCTCATCCCCTTCCGAGAAGTTCATGAACTGGTAAGATACCTCCTCGACTTCAAGGTTTTGCGGGAAGGAGGATGGCACAATGGCCTTCTGCTGCTGCTCAATCTCTTCAATGGCTGCCATCCACTGGTTCTGATGCATGGTATCTCGGGCGATCAGGAAGGAGAGCATGTCCCGCACCCCGCGGTCTGTCGTTTCCTCATAGAGGCGTACGACCTGAAGCCTCCCTTGGGATTCGGCATTCAGGTTGGCACGGAAGTCTGCCAGCAGGTTGCCGCTAGCAATTGTATACCGTGCGTTCCATGGGTAGCCGACACTGTCGGTAGGGGTAGCTCCAAGACCTGATACGATCACATGCTGCGGATTCATGCCGCCAAGAACGGCGCCGATCACAGGGTTGGCAGCTGCCTGTTCAACCTGGTCAACCGGTGCGCCGTCCAGCAGCTGGGCGATCATCGTGGCAATCATTTCGACATGTCCGATTTCCTCGGTTCCAATGTCGAGCAGCATGTCGCGGTATTTGGCTTCTGCCCGGCAGTTCCAGCCTTGAAACAGATACTGTAGCATGACCGTCATTTCGCCAAACTGTCCGCCGAGTATTTCCTGCAGCTTCTTGGCATATACCGGATCGGGACGGTCAGGCTTGGCCGTATGCTGCAGCTCCTTCACATGGTAAAACATCTCATACTCCTCCTTTATGTGCCCTTAGAGCACCTCATCTACAAATGTAAGATGCACCCCGGCAAGGAAGTTATTCCTGCAAGGCCATAAAATCCATCAGGCCGCGACCTGGCAGGAATGGCATACTTTTGACCCTGTCGGGCAAATTATCCGTGATGCGACTGAAACTGGAGGTGCACGCGGGAATGTATATAAACAAGAGGCTGGCAGCTGTGGCGGCGGCCGCCATGCTGATCGTATTGGGTCTTCAATTAATGCCTGTAGATGTCCAGGCGGCAGATAAGCCTTTTCATTTCGGATTCAAGAAAAGCCGAAACGGCCAGCCGGCCTCCATCGACCAGGAAGGCTTTAAGGAAATTCTGGACCGCCATGGGGCGGTATTTACAGGTGGCAGAGAGGAGAAGGTGCTCTACCTGACCTTCGATAACGGCTACGAGAACGGTTATACGCCCCCTATTCTGGATGTGCTGAAGGCGAAAAAGGTGCCAGCGGCATTTTTCGTAACCGGCCATTATGTGAACGACCAGCAGGAGCTGTTGAAGAGGATGGTACAAGAAGGCCATATCATCGGCAACCATTCCTGGAGCCATCCGGACATGACGCAGGTACCCGACGGAAAAATCCGGGAAGAGCTGGCAAGAGTGAAGCAGCGGGTTGGGGAGATAACCGGGCAGCGAGAGATGAAGTATGTCCGCCCGCCGCGTGGCATCTTCAGCGATAGAACGCTTGGCGTCAGCAAGGCGGAGGGCTACACGAATGTGTTCTGGTCGATTGCCTATATGGATTGGGACACCAAGAAGCAGAAGGGTGCGGATTATGCGTACAGAAGTGTCACATCACAGCTTCATCCGGGAGCCGTTATTCTGCTGCATTCGGTATCACGGGATAATGCGGAGGCACTCGGCAAAATTATTGATGAAGCCCGGCGCCAAGGCTACGTGTTCAAGAGCCTCGACGATTTGAAGATCGGTTCATAAGGAGGGAACAGGCTTGAATAGAGCATTGATAACGGCCCTGACAGCGATTGGGGCAGCGCAGGTCCTGAAGGTACCTATGCAGTACAGAGCCAGCGGGCAGTGGAACTGGGGCAAATCGATTGGATCTGGCGGCATGCCAAGCTCGCATTCGAGCGGAGTTACGGCATTAGCCACCTATATAGGCATTCGTCATGGATTGAAATCACCCGCTTTTGCTCTGGCTTCCATGCTGGGAACCATTGTGATGTATGACGCGATGAACCTCCGCCGCCATACGGGGGAAATCGCCATTCAAGTCAATGATCTGGATGCGCATGTGGAGACGCTGACCGGCCACGACTCTGAATTGTATCACGATCGCCGGAAGGAAAGGCTGGAAGAGAGCATCGGTCATCAGCCGGAAGAAGTGCTGGCCGGTGCATTGCTGGGAGCAGCCATTGGCTGCGCAGGTGCTTTAACCGCTCCATGACGCTGCCACAGGTATGAACAGCACGAAGAATGCATGACATATACCGGCCCGGCGCTGCAGCAAGCGGCGTTGGGCCGTTTTTTTTTGTATAATGGCCGGCTGATTACGGGTTGGGAATTAAGGCGCATAGTTAGGAAGGCTTTTGCCAACATTAAGCAAACGCTCAGTTTCGTTTAAAGCTTCGTTAATGTGCCTTGGATAAGATAGGTATGCAGCCGGCCGGAGCTGCCAGAGATCATATTCAAGAGAGAGTGAGGCGTGTATACATGAAGAATAAACAACGCTGGGCAGCTGGCGCATTAGCACTGGCGATCGCAGTTGGCGGAGGTGTGCTGCTCAATCAGCAGGCATACGCAGCAGCGGCAGGACAGACAGGAACACAGATGGGGGCTGCTGCAGCGGCGGTTGAAGCTGACAAGGCAGGTAAAGGCGGGTTTCATAGAGGCTCTTGGTTTGCAGGCTCCGAAGAGATTGCTGCGCTGCTTGGCATGACTGCCGATGAACTGAAGGAGGCGCTAAAATCCGGATCAACACTGGCCGAGCTGGCGGCTGACAAGGGTATTGAAGTTCAGAAGCTTACCGATGCTGTAGCGGCCAAGCTGACAGCCCGTCTGGATGAGAAGTTGAGCGCCGGCTCCATTACGCAGGAGGAGTATGATTCCCGCAAAGCTGAAATTGCAGAGACGGCGGGACAAATCGTGAACGGCGAGATCAGCATGAAGGGAAGTCGGAAGATGGGCGGCTTTTACGGTGCTTCCGTGGAATTGGCCGGGCTGCTCGGCCTTACTGAGGAAGAGCTGAAGGATGCCGTGAAGTCAGGCAAGACACTGGCTGATCTGGCAGCTGAGAAAAATGTGGATACACAGAAATTGACAGACCTGATCGTTAGTGAGCTGACCGTCAAGCTGGACGAACAGCTGGCAGCCGGCAGACTGACACAGGAGCAGTATGACGAGCGGAAGGCAGAGCTTGCCGAGCAGGCGGCTGCCATCATCAGCGGCGAGCTTAAGCCGCACGGTCGCCATGGCGGGAAGGGTAAGCATGGCGGACGGGGTTCCGTGAAGTCGGGTACGACGAGCAGCGAGGCAGCTGCAGCTGCCGGACAGGAAACGTAAGTCTTGGCACAAGATAGTTATCGTCTAAATCAAGGGTTGGTCCCCGGGCAGCAGCTGCTCGGGAGCCAGCCCTTTTGGTGTGCGAAGAATGCTGGCGGACGGTGTGAAGCCTTCATGCATAAACCGTTCGGGGAAACGATAAGTTAAGATAGGACCCGGAAGAAAGATCAAATTAAAAGGGTAAGACTTTCCATTGTAATCGGTTTCAATTATAATGGGGGAAGTAAATCAAGGGAGGTGCAAGTATGGGAGCCATCGACACCAAAACAATCGTAGAAATTAACCGTACAGCAACGCAGTTCAGCTCCAGTATCGTTCTTCGCGTAGGCGATCGGGTCATAGACGTCAAGAGTATTCTTGGCCTTAGCGTCTCCCTTGTAACTGGGCAAGCCTACAAGCTGGACATTCATGGTCCGGATGAAGAGGAAGCGAAGGCTGCAATGGCAGAGGTGTTCGCCAAGAATGGCCTGCAGGCCGAAATGAACTAATCCTGTTTCCCGACGGACGGCAAGACCTGGATTGGTGAATAGAAGCTGCGTCTTCAGGCGGGAAGCCGAACTGAAGACGCCTACAGAATAAGCTGGATCAGCCCAGCTTCAAGGTATCTTGCCAGACCGCGCCAGCCCGTTCCTTACGAGCGGGCCGGCCGGCGTTCTGGGGCTGCGGCCCACATTCACAACCGGATCAGAACCTATACCAGAAGATGCGCATCAATCTGCGTGTGAAAGGACGGATGAAGATGAGATACAGACCGCTTGGCAGCACCGATATGTCCGTTAGCGAGATCAGCTTTGGCACTTGGGCAATCGGAGGCTCATGGGGGCGGACAAGCGATGAAGTGTCCCTGGAAGCTCTCGCCCGAGCTATGGATGCAGGGGTCAACTTCTTCGACACGGCGGATGTATATGGGGACGGGCATAGCGAGGAGCTGCTTGCGAAGGCGACTAAAGGTAAGGAAGATCAGATACATATCGCGACCAAGTTCTGCCGGGCTGCGGATATTCACAGCCGGGAGGCCTACCGCTATGAAGCAGTCAGCGCGTTCTGTGAGGCCAGTCTTCGAAGGCTGGGCAGGGAGAGGATTGACCTGTACCAGATTCACTGTCCGCCGACAGCTATTCTTCGTGACGGGGAAGTCTTCCATGTGCTGGATAGGCTACGCCAGGAAGGGAAAATCCGTGAATACGGGGTCAGTGTGGAGACGGTGGAGGAAGGTCTTATCTGCCTTCAGTACCCGAATGTCCGGTCACTCCAGGTTATCTATAACCTGTTCCGCCAGCTGCCGGGGGACGAGCTGTTCCCGAAGGCTAATGAGCAGGGGGTGGGCATTCTGGTCCGTCTGCCGCTTGCCAGCGGACTTCTGACGGGCAAATTTACCGAGCAGACGACATTTGCGCCGGATGACCACCGTAGCTTTAACCGTAACGGGGAGAGCTTCAATGTCGGTGAGACCTTCGCCGGTCTTCCGTTCGAGAAGGGAGTCGCGCTCAGCAGGCAGCTGTCCTGGATCGTTGATGGCCGTTCCAATATGGCGAGCGCAGCACTGCGCTGGATTCTGGATAATCCGCATATCACCTGTGTAATCCCAGGCTTCAAAAACACATCACAGGTAGAAGCTAATCTCGCGGCTACTGACGTTCCGTCCTTCACAGCTGGGGAGCTGGACAAGCTGAAGCAATTTTACAAGAATGAGGTAAAACAATATATCCGAGGCCCATACTAAACGGCCGGAATAGACAAAGGAGCTGTATCAGGCATTCCCGCCTGGTACAGCTCCTTCTGTATTATTCAGCCGGCTTCTTATCCGGCAGCTGGAGTACGTAGCTGTCAGACAAGTGAAGCAGCTTAAGAGCACGATTGTACTCGTCCTTGGTAACCGATCCGGTACTCTCTTCATCTCCGGAGAGGGAGTACTGCGTACCATCCTCATACCCTTCACCCGGCATGAACAACGAATGGCTGCTCACGAGTGAGCCGGACGGCAGATAATAACGCTGCGGAAGGATGTTATTCTCATGGTTAAGAATGTCTTGGCCAAAGTGAATATAATCATCCAGCGATATGCCCACCAGGTTGGCTATTGTCGGCAGCAGGTCGGATTGTCCGCCCAGCTGGTCGAATACAGCCGGTTCTGTAACCCCTTCGCCGAGTATCATCAGCGGAATGTTAATCATATCGGTATAACCGTATTCACGGCCGTGGATTTCCGCCATCAGATCCTTTTCTTCCTTATCGAGTGAATAAATCGGTAGGCCGAGATGGTCGCCATAGATCACGATCAGGCTGTCCTCCCAAATGCCGCTTTCCTTCAAGTCCTCGATAAATTTACCCAGCATCCGGTCAGCATAATTCTGGGAACGGATGTAGTCGCCGACGAATGTCTCCTGATAGCGTTCAGGCAGCGTGATTTGATCCTTCTCGTAAGGAATGGTAAACGGATGATGAGCTGTCATCGAGATGACCTGACTGTAAAATGGCTGCCCTGCATCATGCATGCGTTTCAGTTCCTCGGCTGTCTTCTTGTACAGTACTTCATCCGAAGCCCCGAAGAAAATAACATCCTCTTCCCCGAAAAATTCAGCATCATAGTAACGGTCAAAGCCAAGTGAGCTGTACAGCTCACCGCGGTTCCAGAACTCTACCACATTCGTGTGGAAGGTTGCCGTGTCGTAGCCCTCGGCCTTCAGCAGCTTTGGCAGACTTGGCAGGGCCTTGTCCACGTACATCATTGTAGCCGCACCGCGCGGCGGGATGTAGTAGGATGTATTGACCACAAACTCGGCATCCGAGGTGTTGCCTTGACCGACCTGCTGATAGAAGTGAGGGAAGTAGAAGCCCTCTTGTGCCAGCTTGTTCATCGTTGGCGTCACTTCCTGTCCTTCCACCTTAAGGTCGATCAGGAAGTTCTGGAAGGACTCCATCTGAATGATGATCAGGTTTTTGCCCTTCGCAGCTCCATGATATTTGGCGTCCTCTGGGGCTACCGGCTCTATTCCCTTCAGCTCGTTAATGGCTTCCTGGGTTATAAGCGATTGGTCGACGGGGTCAACCTTGTCGCTTGAAAAAATCGTATACGCTTCGTAGTTCAGAATGCCCATCTCACCGGCCTTTACCCGCTCGTTCATGCTGGCGCGGTTCGGGAGAATGTTCATCAGGCATATAACGACCATCAGCGTGAATACGGACAGAAGCATGCCTCGTCTGCTGCTGCGCCGGTTAAGCTGCTTCCAGGCTTCTGCCTTGCGCTGGCGGAAGAAGACGTAGGCGAACAGTAAAATATCCGTGAAGATGAACAGGAAGTAAGGGTCAAGCAGCGAGAAGACGCTGTTCTTTACGGCCGTAACCTGGTTTACCTGCTGCAAGGCGTGATAGGTGACAATAACACCGTAATATTTGTAGTACATGATGACTGCGAAGAATATACCGGTTAGCAGCAGATTAACAACCAGATAGATGACCATCTTGCGCTTGGATGCAAAATATTCAATCAGGCAGAAGAGCGCAATAATGAAAGGGATTTCGGAAATAAGCGGCGCCATGCCAGGTGAATGCTCGAAGATGACAAACCAGGCCAGATAACTTTTTATTAACAGTATGAGTGTAAATACCAGCTGGGGCTTTGTGCCAAGTGTAGTATACACCTTGGAGAGCCAAGGAGTCCTCACGTTGCATGCACCTTCCTTTACCAGAGGAAACAGGCCGGATACGGCGATGCCGCGCCTGCCTTAATCCCGTAATTGATGAACGGCTGTATATATGAATATGATGTAAAGATTCTAGGAACAAAATCTATTATGCTCCCGCGGCGGAAGAATGTCAAAGGAAGGAAAACTCTGTGCTGGAAATATGGATGGCGTGCTCCGGATCCGAATGGTATACTGTGGGGAGCTTGCCGCGAACAACCGCCGGCCGGCCGCGGTTCGTAACCATCCCGCGTTATCAAAACTAAGGAGTCATACGTATGTCTAATGAGTTATGGGGCGTGCTGTTCATAGCCGCCAACTTCCTGCTGTTCCTGGCCTGCTACAGGCTGTTTGGGCGGACGGGACTTTTTGCCTGGATCGGATTTGCCACGGTTCTGGCTAATATCCAGGTCGTAAAGACAGTTGAGATCGGCGGCTTGATGATGACGCTCGGCAACACGATCTATGCCAGTATCTATCTGGCGACTGACCTGCTTAATGAGAAGCATGGGCCAAAGCAAGCCAGGAAGGCGGTCTGGTTCGGATTCTTCACGCTGCTGGCTTCAACGGTTATCATGCAGATGGTGCTTGCGTTCGATCCGCATCCCGACGATTTTGCTCAGGAAAACCTGAAGGTCATATTCGGTTTGCTTCCACAGATCGCTATTGGCAGCTTGTGTGCTTATCTGGTCAGCCAGTTCCTTGACGTCAGGCTGTACAACTGGCTTAAGCGGCTGTTTCCATCGGATGGGCAGCTGTGGATTCGGACCAACGGCAGCACCGGCATCAGCCAGCTGATCGACACGCTGGTGTTCTGTTCGATTGCGTTCGCTGGAGCGTATGAATTTAAACTGTGGCTGCAGATCTTCCTGACTACGTACATTTTCAAGTTTATCGTGTCGGTCTCTTCAACCCCGGTACTGTATATCGCCAAGGGACTGAAGGTTTCCGATGAATGATTTTTTTACCCGTTTTACTACGCAAAGAACCGCCGAGCGGCTGGAGTCCCAGCTTCCCGGCGGTTTTTTGCGTGTATTGATTCGGTTATTTTACCCCTTGCCCGCTTCCTGTTCGATTGGGTTGTGCTGGGGAAATTGCAGCTCATAGAGCCGGGCGTAACGGCCGCCTGCCCGCAGCAGCTCATCGTGAGTCCCCCGCTCCAGTATGCGGCCTTTCTCCAGCACTATGATCTGATCGGCATGGCGGATGGTGGACAGCCGGTGCGCGATAACAAGGCAGGTGCGTCCGCGCAGCAGCCGGTTCAGCGCCTCCTGAATCAGAGTCTCGGACTCAGTATCAAGTGCCGCGGTTGCTTCATCCAGAATAATCAAACGCGGATTCTTCAGCAGGGCCCTGGCGATGGAAATCCGCTGCTTCTGTCCGCCTGAGAGCTTGACACCCCGTTCACCGATTTCGGCGTCATATCCGCCTGGAAAGGCGGTAATGAAGCCGTGGGCATTAGCGGCTGCTGATGCGGCGATGATCTCCTCCTCGGAGGCGTCCTGCCGTCCATAGCGGATATTGTCCCGGATCGTACCATTGAAGAGCATAATATCCTGCGAGACCAGACCGATCTGCTGCCGCAGTGATTGTATGGTTACATCCCTCACATCGAAGCCGTCAATGCTGACTGACCCGTTCCGTACATCATAGAACCTTGTGAGCAGATGGGCTATCGTCGTCTTGCCCGAGCCTGAGGAGCCGACAAGAGCGGTGACCTGGCCAGGGGCCATCTCCAGGTTCAGCTCGCGGAGTACGTCGGGCTGCCCCGAATAGCCGAAGTCGACATTCCGGTACACGACTTGTCCCTGTATAGGCGGGAGGGGAGAGGCTCCTTTACGGTCAGCGACCTCGGGTTTTGTTTCCAGAATATCGACTACCCGCTCATAAGCGGCTGCGGACTGCTGAACGGTGTTTAGAATACGGCTGAAATGACGAACCGGATTCTGAAGCAGGCGCAGATAAGCCATAAAGGCGACAACCGATCCGACCGTAAGGCGGCCGCTCATCACCTGCCATGCACCCAGCACCAGTACGATAGCAAGCCCCGCATAATTAATGAAGTCTATTGTCGGCTCATAGATAGCCCGCAGCCGGACTGTCTTGAGGTTGGCCTCCATATTGACGCGGCTCCGGTCGGCGAAGCGTTCAGATTCGTAATCCTCGGTCGAGAAGGACTTGATCAGCCGAATGCCGGAGAGCGTGTCCTGCAGATGATCGCTTACATCGGCTACCGATTGCTGCACGGTACGAAATGAAGACCGGATACGTGTGCTGAAGCGCCGTGTCGTGTAAATCATAACCGGAAAGGTCGCAAGCAGCATGAGGGTGAGCTGCCAGTCGATCCAGAGCATATAGATCGCTACCGCTGTAAAGGTAAATACATCCGTGAAGAGCTGAATCATACTGGAGGAAACCAGCTGCTGCAGCATATTGACATCGCTTGTCACCCGTGACATTAGATCTCCGGTCCGGTTGCGGTCATAGAAGCTCATATCCAAAGTCTGCAGATGGCGGTAGAGCATATTGCGCAGCTCATAGATGGCCTTCTGCCCAACTGATGCCATGGCAGTGCTGCCGATATAGCCAAACAGGCCAAGCAGCAGGGCTGCGCCCAGGATGCCGCCGGCGACCCATGGCAGTGCTGCATAGTTGTCATCGGGGATAATATGATCGATCACATGGCGGGTAAGCTGCGGAATGACGAACTCCAGCAGGGAGACGGCTGTCATGCTGACCACAGCGGCGATCAGAAGCCTCCAGTTGGAGCGTGTGAGGCTGAACAGCCTTAGCAGCATACTGCCGATTGAACGCGGATTGAATTTCGGGACAGGAGCGTGTCTGCCTGAAGGGATGCCGCTAGGATTCATGCTTGTGCCCTCCATAATTAGAATACGATATATCGTATCTAGATTATAACCACTATAATAAACAGCGGTCAATGCAGCGGGTGGTGATAAGAAGCGCAGCTGGCCTCCTATCTCCCTCTCATTGACGTAAGAAGCCGTTGTCCAATAGTATAGAGGAGGCGATAGACACGCGGTATAACCGTACAGATAACGTTTCAAAGTCAGCAAGGATGTGAGCAGATGAGGCCATTGGAGACGAGTCTTACTATAGAATATGCCGGATCAGAGTTGTTTAGGCTGGAAGGTAGTGAGAGCACCAGTAATACAGTGGGACGGGAGCATGCCTTCCTGTTTCCGGTTGATGGGAAGCTGAAGGTGAGCCTTAAGCAAGGAGAGGACCAGCGTCTCGGGTATATCCTTGAAGGAGAGCTGCTGCTCGTGCCGCCAGGAACAGCATACACCTTAACCGTTCCTGATGGCAGGGCTGTACAGTGGATCGCTGTCTATTTCATTTGCCGGGAAAGACAAGACTCAGAAGCCAGGGGAGATAACTGGTCACCGTTTCTTCAGAGACTTGATCTTATGCCGGTCCGGATTCCGCAGATTCGGACATGGATGGAGGATTTTCTCAGTGACCCGGGCTCTCATGAGCCTGGATTTTATTTTTGGCTTCAGTCGCACCTGTACGCAATGTGCGCCGGATGGCTGCAGGCTGCCAGTAAGCCGAAGGTTACCGAACCGGTTAATAACCTGTCCCTCTATGTGGAATATACGGTCCGGTTTATGATTGAGCATTATAACGAGCAGATGGATATGGAGGAGCTGGCGCGGGATTCGGGAGTCAGTGTCAGCCGCTTCTACAGGGCCTTCCGGCAGTACACCGGTCTTAGCCCGCATAAGTATATTACGAAGCTCCGCATGGGCGAGTCACTGCGGATGCTGGCAGAGCAGGGCCATTCTGTGACGCATGTAGCTCACGCTGCGGGCTATTCGGACGAGTTTTATTTTAGCCGCCACTTCAAGAAGCATATGGGCATGACACCGACGGAATATGCAGCGAAGGCTAATATCCGTATTGTCTGTCTGGTGGAGGTATTTGACGGAGACCTTGCAGCCCTGGGGCTAACACCCGTTCTGACACTGCCCAGAGGCTGGATCGATCAGCCGGAGCAGGCCCTGCTTGAGGTGAGCCGGGCGCGGCCTGACTTGATCCTGGCGGCACCGATGGAGCAGCCGCTGCTTGATGCTTTTGTTGCTATCAGCCGGACAGAAGTGGTCAGATGGAAGGGTGTTCCGTGGAAAGAACGCTTGCTGCGCTTTGGCAGCCTGCTTGGCCTGACGGGCCCGGCGGAGCGCTGGCTTTCCTACTATGACCAGAAGGTTGAGAATGCCCGGCTGCATGTCAGACAAGGCTTAAGGGAGGAGCCTTACCTGATCGTCCATGTTTGTCAGGGCGGCTACCGGGTATACGGCCTGCAGATGACGAAGATGAAGAGCTTGTTCTACGATGATCTTGGCATCGTCCCGCCGCCTTCCATCCGCGATCTGGTAATGCTTGATACGCATTCTCTTCATGAGGTCGCCAAGCTGTCCTGTGAGAATATCCTGTTTCTTATCGACAAGAATATGGCCGATGAGGAGCAGCGGCAGTTAGAGGAGCGCTGGCGCAAGCTGAAGAGGACACGCAGAGAAAGACGCTGCTTGTTTGTCCGCCATCCGTTTCCGCTGCATTACAACGCATCCGTATATGATGGTTTAATCGATCAGACGGTCCGCGAACTTCTGCACGCCCAGCGTGCATAAACCGGGCCCGGGCAGCCTGTGAAGTTTAGTTCTCATCCTTCGGCGGTATAATGTAACTGAGTGTTCTGCCCGCAGCAGGGCAGGGAGGAGGGTGACGATGCAGGTTGATTGCGCAGTAATCGGAGGCGGGATCGCAGGCATGCAGGCTGCTATACAGCTCGGCCGGTACCAGCACTCCGTTGTGGTGATTGACGCAGGGGATGGACGCTCCCGCAAATGCAGGAATTACCACAACCTGCTTGGTTTTCCGGATGGCGTAAGCGGGTCGGAGCTGCTGTTGAACGGGCGCCGGCATGCTGAACAGCTGGGTGTATCGTTTATTAGTGCGAAAGTGACGGGAGCTTCCAAGGAGCAGGGCGGCTTCCTATTGAATATCGAAGGCGTGGAGACCGTGCATGCGAGGCGGCTGCTATTTGCTACAGGTGTTAAGGACAGGCTCCCCGACTTCCCGGAGCTGTACCCGTGCCTTGGCATTAGCATTTATATTTGCCCAGACTGCGATGGTTATGAGATCCGGGACAGCAGGGTACTTGTCCTGGGATCAGGAAGAGCTGGAGCGTCCATGGCGCTGGAGCTGACCCACTGGACTGACGATATCGTATACATTAACCATGAGCAGCAGCAGGTGCCGGAGGAACAGCTGGACAGGCTGCTCCAGCTTGGTATCCGGTATATCGAAAAACCGATCCGCCAGCTGGTAACCGAAGGAGATCATCTGAAGGGCGCTCTCTTACGGGATGGGTCGGTTATAGCGGGTAATCATGCTTTTGTCGCATTCGGCGGCAACGAGGTCCGCTCCGAACTCGCGTCCCAGCTGGGCGTTAAGCTGTCAGCGAGCAAGCATATTATTACGGATGCGAGAACCAAGATGACCAATGTTCAGCATGTATGGGCGGCTGGGGATATAGCCGTTCATTCGGAGCAGGTGGCGATCGCTATGGGCGACGGCGTTCAGGCGGCCATATGGATGCACAAGAGTCTTCGGGAGGACATTGGGGCCGGCAGCCGCTTCGGACGGTAAGCTGATCCCGTTAACATGAAGAAAGGTACAGCCCGGGAGACTGGGGCGGTCTTCTGTATTACGAGGCCAGATGAAGCTCCAAGAGAAACAAGACCGTCCTCAATGTGAGGGCGGTCTTATCAGTTTGCGCATTCGCGCAGGCTCCACCGATTTCTTTTTCTCTCCGGGACGGATTAATGCCCACGCTAGTATAGCTGATATCAGGCTTGTTGCGGTCAGGGTCCAGAATAAGTCGTTAAGGGAGCCTGTGGCAAGCAGTGATGCAACAGGCGGACCGATTGCAACCCCGGTAAATCGCATACTGCTGTAAAATGATGTGACCGTTCCGCGTTTTTCCTTCTCTATCCCCTCAGTAATGAGAGCATCCAGACATGGCAGAGCCACACCGATCCCCAGTCCGGCTGCGCTGAGGAAGATCATTTGGACAACAATTGACTGTGTAAATACACAGGCGGTTGCAGCAGCAGCGCACAGGAAGAAGCCGGAGGTAATTAAGAGCTTCATCCGCTTTTTGTTTTCCCCAATGATCTTGCCGGTTATATAAGAAGCTGAACATAAAATAGCAAGTGGTATGGCGAGCACAGCCCCCTTGGCAACGCCTTTCAGATGCAAGTCCTTCTCAAGCGCATCGGACAGGTAGACAAGGAATGCGAATAACACGAACATTCCGGTGCCCCCAATAATAAATACAGCATACAGCCATCTGCCTTCACGCCGGAATACCTTCTTAAGCGTGTGAAGGAATTCACCCAGCGGGAGAGGCGGATCGCCGCGGCGGGGTGATTTCACAAGAAATAACACGAGCAGAACGGATATCGCCGAAAGAATTGGTATGCCAAGAAAAGGGTAGAACCATGCGAAGCTCGCAAGAAACGACCCAAGAACGGGACTTAGCACTTTACCGAAGGTATTCGAGGTTTCAATCAAACCAAGCCCGGCGCTGACCTGTTCTTCTTTCTTAAACATGTCACCGACCAGCGGCATTACAATCGGCGCAGCGCCAGCTGCTCCCATGCCCTGCAGAATTCGGCCAACAATCATGTAGGGATAGGCATGGTCCAGAAAAATGGCTGCCGTAGCACATATCCCTCCCCCGATTCCTACTAGAATCAGGCTTGGCACAATGATTGTCTTGCGGCCGTAACGGTCAGACAAGTACCCTGCCGGCGGAATAAGAACAATTGCCATGACAGAAAATACTGTGATAATCAGGCTTGTCTGAAATGCGCTGATCTGCAGCTGCCTGCGGATTTCCGGCAGAACAGGGATCAGCATCGAATTGCCAAGCGTCATGATCAGCGGGATAGAACTAAGCGCAATCAGCGCACCTCTCTGTTCTGGTTTCAAAGCCGGTTACCCCATTTCCAGGTTCTTTACGGGCTGAGTATTCGGATATGGCGTTAAGCGGCGTCCGGGAATCCGGTCACGCATGCTGTTATAATGCGCAGGCAGACGATATTTCATACGATCGCTCATACTCGCCGATACCGGCTGTAAAGGCCTAACGGACATTCTAAGCTCTTGGTTCAGGACAGCTTAGCAGCGGGTAAAAGGATTCTGCACACGCTGTAACTGGAGGAGGGATCTAATGAAACTTGATGATATGAGCCGCCTGGATCGGCACTTGCATGGTAATGTGCGGATGTTACGGCGTCTGTCATGGAAATGGCTGCTGGGAGCCGTTCTGCTTATTGCCTACCTTACAACAATTATGGTTCATGCCTATAAACCTCTTCCCGACGGCTTGTCATACGAGAGTGAAATTTACCGGACTAGTGACGTGGAGATGCTCGTCAACCTGTCGTATGAGCAAAATGGCCAACGTGTATACCAGGACGAGATCTATCAAGCTTGGCTGGATGCCATCCGGCAGGCGGAGCAATGGATCGTCATTGATATGTTCTTGTTTAACGGTTTTGCCGATACCGGCAAGCAACATCCCCCTCTCAGTGATATGATCATTGATGCCATCACACTTCAGAAAGCGCTTCATCCTGACTTGAAGATCATCATCATCACAGATGAAGTCAACACCACATACGGCTCTCATGCCTCCCCTGAGATGGAGAGTCTTGCTGACGCCGGCGCAGAGGTAGTCTATACGAATCTAGACAAACTTCGTGATTCCAATCCGCTGTATTCCGGCGCCTGGCGTATGTTCGCCCAGTGGTTCGGCCAAGGGGGGGAGGGGTGGCTCCCGAATCCTTTTGGAAGCGGGGCGCCCGAGGTGACGGCCCGTTCATACATGAAGCTGCTTAACGTGAAGGCGAATCACCGCAAGCTCCTGATGACCGAGCATACGGCTATTGTAACCTCTGCAAACATGCATGATGCGAGTGCCATGAACAGCAATATCGCTTTCCGCTTTGGCGGTCCGATTCTGAAGGATGTGTGGGAAGCAGAGAAGGCTGTAATTGCGATGTCAGGCGGCCCGGATATTGAACTTGACCTCTACGGGGCAGGACTCGCAGGGGGTGAGGTGAGCATTACTACCGCAAATCTGGATTATAACAGTCCGGATTTGGCGGAACTGAGATGGCTGACAGAGGGCAAGATAGCGCAGCAGGTGGTGCGGACAATTGAACAGGCGAAACCCGGTGAACGGATTTGGATCGGGATGTTTTATCTGGCGGACAGAGATATAGTGAATGCTCTGGCAGAAGCCTCTGCCCGCAAGGTGGATGTCCGGCTGATCCTGGACCCCAACCGTGTGGCCTTCGGTCACGGGAAGATCGGGCTGCCGAATATTCCTGTAGCTGCAGAGCTTATTAAGCGTACGGGAGGAGCTGTCCAAATCCGCTGGTATAAGACCGGAGAGGAGCAGTACCATACCAAGCTAATGGTGGTTCAGGGAAAGACGGGTGTGGTCATGATCGGCGGTTCGGCAAACTATACAAGACGTAATCTGGATGATTTCAATCTGGAGGCCAACCTGATGATTACTGCGGCCAGAGAGTCCAAGATTGCCGTGCAGGCTGTACAGTATTTTGAACGTCTATGGCTCAACGAAGGGGGAGTCTATACAGTCCCTTACGAGGCGTATGAGGAGAAGCTGCCAATTGGCAAGCAGCTCCTGTACGGGGTACAAAAGCTGTTGGGCTTTACAACCTTCTAGGAGATGTATTGAATAGTAGAGGAGAGAGGCTGGCTGCCCGCCAGCCTTTCTCTGTGCAAGGGTTATATCAGATCGCAGGCCTCAGCAGGCATCCAGTGAGCATCCTTGCCTTCCCATTTGACATTGCATCCGATGGGGTTAGTAACGGGTACTGACAGCTGCTGACCTGCCAGGTGCTCTGAAAGTGCAAGGTCTAGGTCATTAACGGTCATCTTCGATGTGTCACGTGGGCTGTCAACGCCGCGGCCGGTGTAGACAAGCTTGCGATCCTCGTCAAATACATAAAAGTGCGGCGTGCGCAGCGCGCCGTATGCCCGGGCCGTATCCTGCGACTCGTCGCGCAGATAAGTCCAAGGGTACTGCTCCTTCTTCATGACCTCTACCATATGCTCGAAGGAATCTTCAGGGTAGGTATTTACGCTGTTCGAGTTAATACCGACGAAGCGTACGCCCTGCTCTTCATATTTTACGGCGGTAGCACGGGTTACCTCATTCGAGCCAATAACATAAGGGCAGTGGTTGCAGGTGAAAAATACGACAAGCACCTTCGCATCGCTGAAGTCGTTCAAGGAATAGGTACGGCCGTCAGTGGCCGGCAGTGAGAAATCCGGGGCTTGATCCCCTAATTGCAAAGTAAATGCCATATTTTATCGCCTCCTGGCCCCATTATAACCGGGCAGCGGTTACATCTCAAATTGTGCAGCATGCTTGTGAAGGAGCTGGTATGAGATTTTTCTCCTAATCACGTGGTTCCAGAATTTTTATAGTATACTCTTAGGTATAACTGTAACCGCAGGCTCCATATGCAGGCCAGCCGGTAAAGAACTCGTAAGGGTTAGGGGGACCTATAGCTGTGAATAAGCATCAAGAATCGGTTATATCGCTCTTGTGCGACAGCGGGGGTCAGATTGTTCGGGTAATACGTGATGATATCGCGATGACGGAAGGCCGCGGCAATCTCTACAATGTTATGGATCTGATGGATGATATGAGCGGACTCAAGTGCAGGGATTTCTTCGGGCAGCTTAAGACTAAGAAGGCGGCTTTTAACTGGGAAGTGTATCTGAATACCGGCGATAAGCCGGCGTTGTTTTATTTAAGCGGAGGAATCATGGAGGAGCATGCTCTCATTGTAGGCTCCAGGTACAATTCGGGTTATACGTATTTTTATGATGAGCTGATGAAGATCAACAACCATCAGATGATGGCGCTGCGGGAGGCGATCAGGGAGCTTTCCCATGAGCTGATGCTCAAGCGGGAGCAGGAGCTTAAGATCTATGATGAGTTCGCAGCCTTGAATAATAAGCTTCTGTCTGTTCAGAGGGAGCTTGCCAAGACCAATATTGAATTGAAGCTGGCCAAGGAAGCGGCCGAGGCAGCGAATAAGACGAAGAGCACCCTTCTGGCCACCATGAGCCACGAGATCAGGACTCCTATGAACGCCATCATTGCGATGGCCGAGCTGCTTGCACGCTCACCTATGACAGATTCGCAGAAGGAGTCTATCTCAATTATTCTGGATTCCGGCAATCTGATGCTTGATATTATTAATGATATCCTTGACCTGTCAAAAATTGAAGCGGGTGAGATGAAGCTGGAGCTTGTTAGATTTCATCTGCGGTCTGTAGTAGATCATGTTGTGCAGATGCTGCAGTCTCATGCAGCTAGCCAGCGCAACCGGGTAACGGTTTATTTTGATCCGCAAATTCATCCGCAGCTCAAAGGTGACCTTAACCGGATTCGCCAGATCTTGCTTAATCTGCTGGGGAACGCGGTCAAATTTACATTCGATGGCGATATTGATGTCCGGGTCTTCATGATCCGGGATGATGAGAGCCGTCAGCGGCTCCGCTTTGAGGTATTGGATACGGGTATTGGCATTGAGGAGGATAACCTTGGGAAGCTGTTTCAGCCCTTCTACCAGGTTGGCAGCACATATACCCAGCAGTTCAGCTCAACCGGTCTTGGTCTGTCCATCAGCAAACGGCTGGTAGAGATGATGGACGGCGAGATCGGTGTGATCAGCAAGATTGGCAGCGGGTCAACGTTCTGGTTTGAGTTGGAGCTTGAGAAGGCGGCCGAGACAGACGGCAGCGTAATACGGCAAGCTATATCATGCCCAGAGGGCAGGCTGAAGTGCGAGCTTGAAGGGAAAGAGCTGTCTTCTGCTATCCTGCTGGTAGAAGACAATGCGGTTAACCAGCGTATCACAACCCTGCAGCTAAAGAAGCTTGGGGTAGAGAAGATTATTGTGGCCTCTCATGGCGATGAGGCGGTACAGCTGTGGAAGACTGTAAAGCCGGCACTAATTCTGATGGATAATCAGATGCCGGTTATGGACGGATTTGAAGCTGCGCGTCAAATCCGCAGGCTTGAAGAACAGATAGAAGCCGCTGGACGAACGCCGATAGTATCGATTACGGCGAATGCCATGCAGGGTGATATGGAGCGCTGCCTGGAAGCCGGAATGGATGACTATATTGTGAAGCCCGTTCAGCTGGAGAAGCTCCGGGAGGTTATTATCCGCTGGCTGCCGGATCGCCCGCAGACCATACAGCCTCCCATGGAGGAAGTGCAGTATTCGGAGTATCTGGATTTGGGGACGATAGAGGATATTGTAGCCCCTCCTTGGGATGAGGTTGATCTGGATATTCTTGCCCAGCTGTTCGAGATGTACCGTCAGGATACGCCGGCTAAGCTGGAGCTTCTTCGTCAGGAGCTGAAGCGGGGACTGCTCGATAATGCGGAGCAAACCGCGCATAATATCAAATCAGCGAGCTTAAGCGTTGGTATGGCGCCGCTCGCAGGCACGATAACAGCGATTGAGGCGCGTATTAAAGAGGGTGCTGTTGATGGCTACGATTTGCTCCTAACGCAGATGAGCCAGCTGTATGATCTATCCTGCTCGGCCTTCGCCAAGCTGCTGAATTCATCCAGCTGCGCTTAATGTTCGTTCAGTTAGACAAGGCATGGCGGCTTCGGGTTTAACATGACCGGGAGCCGTCTTTTTGTTTCGTATAGAGAGGGGAGGGTAATTAATAACTGCAGTGGTACATGCCTAGACCTGTATCTTAACCATTTTGCACTATGCGAGGTCTTAACTGCAAATCAGGATTACGGGAGGTAAGGACAATGGCCAAAGAACGGAAAATCGTTGGGGTTTTTGACAAAGAAGATGAGGCGGTAAAAGCGATAGAAGGGCTGAAGGAGCAGGGTTACCGCGCAGAGGAAATTTCTGTCATCGCCAAAGACCGGGACGAGCTGTCCTACGTTGCGGATGAGACGGGAACGAAGGCGCCGGAGGGCTTGGCAGCAGGAGCAACGGCTGGCGGTGTGCTGGGCGGTGTCACCGGCCTTCTCGCAGGCGTGGGCGCACTGGCTATTCCTGGGGTTGGTCCTATCATAGCAGCCGGTCCGATTGCGGCTACCTTAACAGGGGCAGCGGTCGGTGCGGGTGCTGGTGGCCTGGTAGGCGGTCTGATCGGTATGGGTATTCCGGAAGAGGATGCAGAACGGTACCAGAATTTCGTGGAAGAGGGCCGTATTCTTGTCTTGGTTGACGCGGATAGCGAGCGCGACGAATATGCGTACGAGACGTTCCGGTTGAACCGCTCACTCAACCAAGATACGTATGATCGTTCCACACGAGGTTCTGCCGACATGGGTGCTAACGGAACGGGGCTTGGAACGGGCCTGAGCACGGGAGCAGACAATGGCGTAAATACAAGGGCGGAAGAGCCGTTTACCGATAACCGCCGCAATTATTAGCAGGCAGCTGCAAGCTTATCCTGAACATGGCTTGGTGCTGATGAAGGAGGGATTGCGATGCCTTGGCGAAACGGGGATTACCCGGAATCATTGAAGAATTTTGATCCTGCTATCCGGGACAAGGCCGTGGAAATTGCCAATGCCCTGCTGCGTGAAGGGTACGATGAAGGCAGGGCGATTCCGATCGCAACGGCCCAGGCTAAGGAGTGGGCCTCCAATCATCCGGAAGAAGTGGATGAACGCAATTCGGATGGCGGCTGAAGCCCGAGTATTAGACATGACCTGCTTAGCCGAAATATTAAAGATCAAAACAGAACAGCGGTAGCCTTGGACTGGAAGTGCAGTCCTGGACTACCGCTGTTTATTGTAGTCCCGTCTTTCTTTTACTCACGGCGATCCCGGATTAATAATTCAGCGGAGACTTCGTTCTAGCATGCCGTAAATGTGGACAAGGGAAGCAGCCGAATATGCAATTTAACCGATATTGATAAGATCATAGTTGGCTGTTGCAAAGTGAACCATCCGCTCGTCACATTAATAGGATATGTAAGACTGTCAATACGCAAATAGGGATTCCGCTTATTGATAAATAACCGGAATCCCTATGTTTCGTATACAGAGCTATTCAATTTTACCCTAGCACTCCATTTCACACACAGCTTGCCTGAATCAACATTCTTGCCAACCATGCTTTTCAGATTTTGTGAAACATTAATCGTCCTATACTGCCGGATCAGGAGCAGATTCTGACCGGCTGTTATTAAGCTTAACCTGACATGGTGATTTCCAGCATATCCCGCTGCGGCCTTAGAGCGAGCGCCTTACGCATATGTCATCCATACGAAAGGTAATGGATATGCTTCGCTAACACGCTTCAATGGACTATCCCCTCTCCAGCTCAGACGTTGTTATATATCAACATGAATGCTGGACTTAAGGAATCATAAGTGATTCGCGCCTTCCATGCTTGGCTTGAGGTCCGGCATTCAAGGATATAACACGGCAATTACGGTAGATGATGCGTTGCTTTCCCTTTGTTTATGTGGTTGTGTCTTTACTTTATATTAATATTTAAAGATTGTAAATATTCAGATTATTTAAAATATCTTGATGATAGGCTGTTTCCCCAGCAATTCCTGGCGAAATCTCCCGATATCGAAGAATTCGGCTTTATTTTGACGAATTATGGAGCAGCCGATAGAAAAACCGCCTCTTCCGGAAGGCCTGCCTAGCGGGAGGGCGGTTCTATAAAAGGTATGCTTATTCTTCCTCTCTCCGTATGTTCAAGTAAGCAAGGAGGTCGGGCCAGGAGAGCGGCTTGCTGAAGTAATAGCCCTGCAGCTCATCGCATCCAAGCCTGCGAAGGATAGCAACCTGTTCGATATTCTCAACGCCTTCAGCTACAACCCGGAGGCCTAGATGATGGCCAAGCTGCGTAATTGCCGCACATATTGTCTTGTCTGATGTGCTCTCAGTCAGCTCGGTTACAAAAGCCTTGTCGATCTTTATTGACTGGATCGGAAGCTTCCGCAGGTAGCTCAGTGAGGAATAGCCGGTTCCAAAGTCATCCAGCGCAATGGCAACGCCATACTCAGTCAGCTTCTGAACCGCGTCAGGCGCCCGTCCAAACGACATTACAGCCGACTCGGTCATCTCAAGCTCCAGCTGTTCCGGAGGAAGTCCAGTCTTGTGAAGAATCTGTATGACATCCTCCGCGAATTGATCCTGCTCCAGCTGAATTACGGAAACATTAACAGCCACTTGGACCGTGAAGCCTTGATTATGCAGATCCTTGGCCGCCTTACAGGCCTGGAAGAGTACCCAGTAGCCAATCTCTACAATGGCCTGCGAGGATTCCGCTAACGGAATGAATTCCGCAGGAGGTATGCTGCCCAGTACAGGATGCTTCCAGCGCAGAAGCGATTCGAGACGGATAACCTTAAGGGAGCCAGCGGCAAGAATCGGCTGGAAGTGCAGCTCAAACTGCATGTTGGCGATGCCTGTGTGCAGATCCTTCTCCAGCAGCAGCTGGCGATCAATGCGTGCTTTTCTGTCTTCTGAGAAGGTCATCGCCTGCTGCTTGTCCGTATGCTTGGCCTGATGCATCGCCATGTCGGCATATTGGACCAGTGCCTCAGGTGAGGTTCCGTCTTCCGGGAACAGACTGACACCGATGCTTGCTGTGATATGCAGCTGGAGACCGCGGAAATGATAATCCGATGCGAGTGCATCGTGGATGACCTTAGCTTTCTGGTAGGCGGACTCTCTGGAACCAAGTCCGGTTAGCAGCACGGTGAATTCATCACCGCCAAGCCGTGATACAACATCGCCGGGAGCGAGCTGTTTGATGATCCGGCTGCCGACTTCCATAAGCAGGGTATCCCCGGTCTCATGGCCCCAAGTGTCATTAACCCACTTGAAGTTATCCAGGTCAATGAAGAGGACAGCCAGTGGAGTGCCGGCGGTCCGCGCATCCTTGAGCAAGGACTCCATCCGCTCAAAGAAGCTGGCCCGGTTGGGCAGACGGGTCAGTGTATCATGACGGACCTGCTCCTGAAGCTCATGGTAAGCCTCTTCGAGAGAGAACAGCATATCATTAAAGGCCAGCTCAAGCTTGCTGAATTCATCGTGGCCGGAAGACTGAACACGAAGGGAGAAGTCCTGCCTGCTGGAGATGCTGTCGATATCCGTGGCCAGACGCTGAATCCGCCGGTGAATGAAGCGGTCATTAAACATCAACAGCCCGGCGAACAGCAGGGCAATGATAACGAAGATGGCGACGGATATCTGGATGATTGTATTCATTCCGCGGGTGAGGATATCGCGCTGCACATGAATGGTTACGAGATAAGACGGATGGCCGTACATATCCGGGTAGACGGACTGTACAAGCGCAAGCTGGCTGTCCTGTTTGTCTACCCATACCGGGTAGTGGTGCAGATCATCCCGGGTTTGCTGGGCTACAGTCATATCGCTTTCAGGAATCTGGAAATTCTCATCCAGCTTGCTGATCCGGACAGTAAGCCTTGCCCGCTTCGACAGCTGCTCTTCCATCTCGGGCGTTATAATACTTCCGGCAATAAGTGTCCCGTGCATTGGACCGCTTACCTCACTGTTGACAATGGGAAGCGATACGGTCATGAGTGGCCCTTCGGGAGATTGGGTAATGCCCTTGTAGCTGTCCTCAGGACCGCTGAAATGCAGTAGCTGATTGTGATGGCTCAGCCACTCGTCAATAATAATTTGCTCAAGATCCAGCTGCGAGTCCGATGCGGGATGGTAAGAGCGGCCGTACAGGACGGTGCCTTCCCGGTCAAGCAAGGCAATGGCAGAGAGCATGTTTTCTGAGAAGGTTGCATTAGGATAATTACTTACAATATAGGGATCCTCATGGATATTGGCGGCAGATGGTGCGCGCTGGATGAAGGCGATGGTGTCATCCCAGGCGGAATAGTTCAGCATTAATTTCTCAATACGCTCCATCTCATCATCGAGAAGGAAGAAGACATGCTCCATCTTGGCCTGCATTTCCTGGCTCTCCAGCTCACTGAAGCGGCTGTAAAGGATAGCGTACAACAGGACATAGCAGACAAGCATACTGGCAGCTGTTATAAGACCAATGAATAGGATTGATTTTTTACGAAGTGTCATGTATGTAAGCTCCTATTAATGGGGTGGTAGGACAATTGAAGCAGCATAGTCCTATTCTACCATAAGAGAGGCTTTTAGAAGATGTTTTATTTGGAACATGGAAAAACGGGTAAAGAAGTGGTAAGAACCTATACAACACTACTGTCAGGTATGAACATATGATGAGGAGGAGATTCCGATGATTGAACCTACAATTATTGAACTGGGGGAAATGAAGATTGGGGGTCTCCACGTCCGTGCGATGGAGACGGAGCGGGGAAAGGACAGCGCTGTCGAGCGGCTGTGGGAGCAGTTCCGCAGCAGCGACCGCTGTATTGCCAAGGAGGCTGAGGCTCGTAACCCCTCGGTAACCTATGCGTTGTATGCCGAGTATAACCGTAGTGACAATGGCGCGTGCACGATTGTGATCGGCCAGGAGGTTTCCGGCGATGATGCATTCGAGGAGGGTGCGGATTGCAAGATTGTCACGCTTCCTGCATCGCGCTATGCCGTATTTACCACGCGGCCCGGCCCGGCGCTGGAAGTGACAGCTGAAACCTGGTCAGCCATCGACCGTTATTTCGAATCATCTGCCTATAGACGCAGATATTCGGGCGATTTCGAATTGTATGATGCGAAGTCGTCCAATCCGGGAGAGACTATCGTTGATATCTATATTTCGGTAACGGATGAGCCGTAAAGGCCAGTAAGGGGCCGGGCTCCTGTGTCAGGAGCCCCATTCCAGCATGAATTTCTGACGAACGGCTTCACGGGCCCGGAATAAGCGTGTCTTCACATTCTGCTCCGTCATATTGAGCCGGGTGGCAATTTCCTTGTAGGATAAGCCATAACGCCAGCGGAGCAGGACGATGGATTTGTATTCCGGCTTCAGGGAATGGACGCAGCGTGCTACCGTCTCGGTCATGAGGCGGCACTCCACCTCCTTCTCCGGAGATGGCGACTGCATCGGAAGGGGGACATGTGCACCCGCGGCAGAGCTGCAGGTGTCATAAGCGCCGGAGATATCCGGGTGTTTGCGCAGGTATGTAATGGCCTGATTCTTGGCAACGGTTCGAATCCAGGCCTGTACCTGCAGCATGTTTCTAAGGTGCGGAGGCATTTTACGGACGGATTTAAGGAAGGCTTCCTGAACAATATCCTCTGCAGCCGCATAGTCACGTACAATCCGGCGGGCTTGGGGAAAGACGAAGCGGTAAAACTCCTGGAATATGGCAAGCTGCTGGGCGCGGCTGAGCGTGTCGTAGTTACCTTTAGCTAGTAAGTGAAGAGAGTCCATTGCAAGGTTAACCCCTTTTTTTGAGCATTCTTCTGATTATTCTATTATACCTGACTTTATATAAAATTCTATAGATTGGAATAAATAGAAAATTAGAGTTTACTGTCGGGTTGTGTCATGCCTTGCCAGTACGAAGTTAGGGGGAAATGAGGTGGAGGCGATATACAGAAAGGCTGCTGTAATTTACAACGGCCATGCAGGGCAGTCTGCCCTTCAAGAACGGCTGGGTATAACGGCCGGTGTCCTGGGGCCGGGCGTTGGGGAGCTGGCCCTATTGCAAACTGAATGTCCGGGGGATGCAGAGCGCCTTTGCCGGGAGAGGGCGATGGAATTCGACTTACTGTTATCTCTTGGCGGGGACGGTACGGTACACGAATGTATAAATGGGCTTGCTGCGCTGCAGTCACCGCCGCCGTTTGGAATTTTGCCTGGAGGCACGTGCAATGATTTCGCGAGAAGCTTGGGTATTCCACTCGATCTGGAGGAAGCAGCAAGGCTTGTACTGGATACGGAACCTGTTCCCATCGATATAGGGGAGGCCAACGGCCGGTATTTCAGTAATTTCTTCGGTGTGGGACTTATTACGGCGGCCTCGGAAAACATTGATGAGGGCTTAAAGAGCCACTTTGGCAAGCTGAGTTATTTTTTGAGTTCTTTGCAGGTTCTGAATTCAGCGGAATCCTTTGCCTACCGGCTGGTGATGGACGAGGAGGAGCGAACAGGCGAAGCGGTTATGATCCTTGCGTTTAACGGCCGCTCTATTGGAACGAATACGCTGCCGCTTGAGGTAGCGGGGCTTCAGGACGGGCTGCTGGATATATTTGTTGTAAGGGAAGCCGGACTTTCTCTGCTTTTTGAGGTGCTAAGCCGCAGGGATCCTTCAGCCTGGAAGCCGGAGGGCGGAAATGTTGATTACTTCCAGTGCGCCAAGGTAACCCTGGCGACCCAGCAGCCGATGAAGGCTGATATGGACGGGGAGATCTATATGAATACCCCCGCTGTGCTGCGAACACATTGCCGCAGGCTGCGTGTATTCAAGCCGGCTGTTACTACCCCATAAATTGCGGGCCGCGGAACCAGACAGGTTCCGCGGCCCTTTTATGCATAGACAGTCATATTAGCCGTTCATTTCGCCCTGAAACCGCAGCAGCCTGCCAAACGTTCCGCTCTCGCCGGACAACTGCTGGAAGCCTCCCTGCTGAATAATACGACCTTCCTCAAGGACAATAACCTGATCGGCGTTCCGGATCGTAGAGAGCCGGTGGGCGATTACAATGATGGTAAGCGATCCTTTCAAGCGGTCGAGCGATTCTTTAATCTTCGCTTCATTCTCGGTGTCCAGCGCGCTGGTCGCTTCATCCAGCACCAGGATGGACGGCTTGCGCAGAATGGCGCGTGCAAGTACAATCCGCTGGCGCTCCCCGCCAGACAAGCGCACGCCGCGATCCCCGATAACGGTATCAAGGCCTTGAGGCAGGTCCCTGACAAAAGCCGCCGCCGAAGCGAATTCAAGCGCCTCCCATATTTTGGAGTCACTGGCATCTGGATCGACAAGGTGAAGGTTGTCACGGATGCTGCTGTTGAACAAGAAGGGCTCCTGGGAGACATAGCTGACTGAGGCACGCAGTGCGAAGATCCGGTCACCGGTTAATGGTACTCCATCAACCGTGATTCGGCCCTGTTCGGGTTCAATCAGCCCGATGAGCAGGTCAATCAGCGTGCTCTTACCCGCTCCAGACTTGCCGACTACAGCCGTCATGCTGTTGGCAGGGATACGCAGGTTAATATCCTTTAAGGCATAGGTGTCATATGCATCATTATAACGGTAGTGAACCTGATGGCATTCCATGCTGTGTTTAATGCGCAGCGGCTCTTGCTGGGGCTGGCCCTCACGAATTTCCTGTTCTCTGGCTGCCGCGCACTCGGCTTCCAGCGCTATTAGACTGTCAAAGCCGGGGGTCGATTGCACAATCTGCTCCCAGCTGGATTGAATGGAGGAGAACCTCGGCCACAGACGGGAGAAGATTACAATGATCAAGAGCAGTTGTTCGACCGGCACCTGCAGAACCTCGAAGGAGAAGTAGATAAACAGGGCGATCAGCACCGCAGATGCGGATTTGTAGAAGAACTGGCTTGAAGTCTGGAGCTTGGCGAACTGGACCATATTTTGCTCCATCCGGTCGCAAAGCGCGCGGAACCAGCCCATATGCTGCCGCTCCAGCAGGTTGCTCTTAATGTCCTTAATGCCGTTGAAATGATCGTTCAGGGCCGACATATAGCTCTGGGATAGCTCGGTTGTCCGGGTGCCAAGCGATTTGGCATGACGGATAAACCGTCTGGCGTACAGGGCGAGGAGCAGACCGCTGATGAGGACGAACAGGGTCAGCTGGAAGGACAGCCAGAACGCCAGGCCAATCTGAATGACGGTGAATATAAGGGACGTTACCAGTCTCAAGAAAAGGTGGGTGCCTTGACTCGCCCGGGTCAGCTCCGAAGTAAAGATGTGATTAAAGTCGGACTTGCGCTTGCGCAAAAAAAATGACCAGTTAGACTGGAGCAGATCACGGTATACCTGCAGACGCAGATGACGGGCGAAGCTTTGTTGAATTTCTATATTCAGTACGGTCTGCTGCTTCTGAAGGTAGCTCTGCACAATAATGAGCAGCATGTAAAGGCCCAGTATGACAGGCAGAATAAGATGTTCCGGCAGGCTGCGAAGCGGGGCAGTAGCCTGATCCAGCAGGGGGAAATTAGCCGAGCCGACAGCAAACAGCCCGGATACGCTAAGCAGTGGAACTAGCAGCAGAATACCGATGCCCTCAAAGAGACTGATCAGTGTCATGCTGATCATATTCAAGTACAGCTTGGCTCCTGCAAAGTGATGCAGACGCTTCACATAGATCCAGATAGATTTCATAATCAAGTCCTCCTTATCCCCTTGTCAGGGGTTGCCGCCTGAAATGTCGCCACAGCCACAACAGCGGCCGCAGTGGGAAGTATAAAAAATGCAGCGGTCTAGGCATCGGCAGCTGAACGGCATCACGTGAGCTGGGGAAGAGAGGCTTGGTATAGTAATCCAGACGCTGTCGGACCGACATTTGAGCCAAGAGGTAGTGTCTGAATTCACGTACGGCCTGTTTGTTACTCTCGTCAGGACAACGTTTCCCGCTGAGAATGAAAGGCAGTGCTGTCCGAGCCAGCCGGTGTGCCCTGTCATTAGCGTACAAGTCTTCATCATCCTTAGACAGCGGTGTGCCAAATAGACCTGCAGACAGCAGCATCGCCTGCCCGACTATAGCCTGGTAGGCATAGTCGCAGCCGGCTGGCAGCCGCTCGTGAAGCACAAGGCTGCTTCGCAGCAATCTGTCGACATCTGCAAGCCAGCGAAGGCGGAACCACCCATGCCGAGCGCCATGGATGGCCAGATACAGCAGCAGTTCCTGATCCCCCGGTGTATGAACAGGAGTACCGGAGAAGAGCATCGTCCGCCTCCGGTCCCAGATGGATTCAAAGGAAGGCTCGCTGCCCTTGTGAGGGTCCAACTGCCAGTGGACCTCTACCATGGTGCGATGCACAGGGTGATAGTAAGAGATATGATGCGTTTTGCGCTTCCACAGATGGAACAGTTCGTGGCACGCGTAATCTGTTGTATAGCCCATCTGTACAAGCTGCTGGGCAGCGGCTGTAACATCCGCTGGTGCAACAAGGACATCCAGATCCTTCGAGGTGCGAAGAGAGATATCACCATATAGGTGTTTGGCAAGCGCGGGGCCCTTCAAGACCAGCATACGTATGCCTTGACTGCTCATCCTGCCGCAAACCTTGGTCATTTCAGCACTCAGATGCAGCATCTGAAAGGTATTGCGGGTATACAGGGCATGAAGTGCTTGCATGAGCTCCTGCGGGATAGCCGGGTTGTTGTGAGCAGCAGCCCGTTTCAGCTGCAGGTAGACGGATGGATAAGTCCGATGATGCTCTGCAAGCCGGAGGAATAGTCTCCAGTCCATATGCCTATTCTCTGAAGCTGCTGCTATGGCAGCGGCCGAATCCTCGTGATCCTCCGCGGCTGATAGCAAGAGAAGCAGAGACAGCTCCGGGGAGAGCGAGCTTCGGTTAAGCACAGGGTCAGTGTTCATTTCCAAGGCTCCTTTGGCTCTTCTTGTAGCCGGCTGCGGAGCGGCCCGGGTAACAGGCGAAGGTGCCGACTATGGTGAATCTGGACATGGTTTCGTATCCGGTAATATAATAAGGGCCGCTTCTTAGCCAAGCGTGGGCAATCATGCTTCCGTTACGATCTCTGCCCGTACCCAGATACAGCGTGCTTTCAATTCTGCGCCGCCGCATCATCTTCATGGCGGCAATAGCCATGACTAGGCATTGGCACTCCCACCAGGTATAACGGCTGACAAGGCGGACAACATAGGAAATTTGGCTCTGCAAGTCCTGTACGGCGGGGTCCGACTCCCAGGGCGTTTCCTCCATCTGTATGCCCAGCGACGGAGCGATCCTCGCAAACGGGACAGCCTTCAAGATCCGGGCCCATGCCAGGTAGAAGAACGCTTCGATCATTAAGAGCTTTATGGCAAAGGGGACGGCGGCCAATTTACGTACTCTGCGCCACATGGCAAAGCCTCCTCGTTATTCCTACTTCCTACAGGCTGTCTGCGGGAGTGATTTGAATAAGCCCTTCCCGGCGCAGCTGCTCTAGGAATGCGGCTACCTCTGTACGGCAGGCAGCAGGATCGACTTCGTATTCTTCAAGAAGTGTGGAGATAATGTCTTCCATGCTGACCGGCGTGGCAGCAAGCTCCCAAATCCGGCTTCCGACTTCACCCAGGCTGTAATACTTTCCATTGGCAATACTCATCATAACCTTCTCGCCGTCCATATCGGTAACCAGCCCGCCGTGCGCCTGCATAATTTTGTCTAAAGCTGTTATTGCCGTATTAGCTGCCATACTGTAGTTCTCCTTCCTTAATAAAAGAACGTAGGGTATCGGTTATTTGCACCGCGCTGAAGCCCGCAACAGGCCGGAATAGCCGATAGACTGGCGTATTGGAAGCAAGCCGGGCTGCAGTCTCAAAATGCCACTGCTTGAGGCCAAGATGAGGGACGAGAAAATTCCGGAAGGTATGGTAGCGAAGCAGAGGCAGCCTATGGAGACCGCGCAGCTGCTCGATCCGGATTCTTGAAGCCTCGCTGTCGGGGCGAAGCTCGATGATCCCGCCCAGCGGTACGGGCCGTTCGGCAAAGCTCGCTTGAACCGGTACCGCGAACTTTTTTAATTCGCTGGACAGATGGCGATAAGAGCTGCTTTCCATGCCGAGATTGGTGAGGCTCTCATCCCACAGCTTCTGCTGGGGATAAGCCGGAGCTGTCACGGGGACATCATCCTCTCCAAGCTGCACGGCGATGACATCATCGGTAATAATTGGGCAGCCTTGACTTACGAAAGCGGCGGCCAAGGTTGATTTTCCGGCTCCTGAATCCCCAACAAAGGCGTATGCCTTCCCCTCAATAACCACCGAGCTGCCGTGAAGTGGCAGAATCCTTCTCTGCAGCAGCAGGGCTCCAATGCCTGTTCCAAGCAGATAGACTCTGATCTGATCCCAGTCTGCCCCTTGCATAGGCGAGATCTGAATTTCGCAACCGTCTGTTACGCTAATGATTGCAGTGCCTGGAATATGAAAAAGAAACCGGCAAGGGCGGGGGAAGCCGTAGTACTCGAATACCGGTGTCAGGCTGTGCCACTCGTCAGCCAGTTCCGCAATTGTTAGAGTGACATCCGGCAGCTTAGCAAGCCCGCCAAACGGAGTGAGCTCTGGCAGGGGGACGTCACTTGCGATCGTCAGGCCAAAAGCCTTATAGGTGAACCCTTGAGATAGCGCCATCTTATGCCCCACCTTATTCCTGTATATATTGACCGGGCGACAGTCCGCTGTCAGGCTGCGGCAGTGTTCGTTCCGGGACGTTATCAACGGGATGTAAAAAAGGTGCCCTTATACACCTGGTAGCTGTATAAGGGCGGCAGTTCATAACTAAGTAAGCAAAAGTTCAAACTACGATACTGGCAGACCAGGGATTTGCGGTACCGGGATACCGCTGGAAGGATCGTCCGTAACGTCGAGGTCAAGCTGGCCGCCTACATAAGTCCAGTCAATATACTGTGAACCTACACCAGCCATTGTTGCACTAACGTCCAGACTTTCAAGTGTTGGTTGATTCCAAGTTTTCTTAGTCATTCTCTCTCACCTCCTTTCAAGCGATATTAAGCTGTAAACTGCTTCAGAAACCGGTAAGCGATCAGACACTTCATTAAATAGCGGTACTCATCCCGGAACGCACTCTCTACCTTGCCGGGCTCATTAGCTTGCGAAAGATAGATCTTGATCTGCTCAGTATTCATCAGGCTAGATGCGGCAGAGTCCTGGCATAATTGCTCCAGTTCGCTTCGCACCCGGTCCCAAGAGCTGGCTACCCGGTGCAGCCAGTCAGCCCCTTGCACGCCGCGGACGCGCTGGTTCAGCCTCACTTGGTCGGGAAGATATCCCTTCGTGATCCTGCGTACCAAAGCGCGATCCATGCCGTTCTGTACATACTGGTCAAGCGGAATGCTCATACAGAAACGTATGACTCTGACATCCGCGGTCGGGTCCCGCTCAGCGATGCCATACCGCATGAGCAGCTTGGCACTGGAGGTTGCCTGCATGTTGAGCAGGGCGGGACTGCGGAAGTAATATCGCCGTTCCTCGAATCCGTCCCGGCGTGAGGCGGTTAGTCCGACATCCTTCTCCCGCAGCTTCTCGATCACATTCGTCTGCTCTGCAAAATCCGGATGGATGAGAAGGGGGAAGTCATTGTGCTTGCTGGCATAGGGCGTGGAGATGGCATTACGGCTTATAATAGAAAGAATTTTTTTCCTGCCGACGCCCATCACCCTGCTATAGCTTCTTAGTTCTCTGTAAAACGTAAGCAATCGCGCTCTGCGGACCAGCAGTATGTAGTAATCAAGGGCCGAGCCGCAAGAAATCGTATTGTTTCCTCTTGCGCCTGTTAACAGGATCCCAGTATCATGCCGGGCGGCTTCCTCGTAGATACCCTTAATCCAGAATGAATTCTCAAAAAATTTATAGGGTGACTCCAAGATGGAGAGCCATTCGTCGAGCTCACTGTATGAGCTCATTGCATCAAAGGCATGGTAGCCCGGTTCAATGTTGCCGACATGTTGGACTGTAGCACGGATATAGGGCGACTCGTCAGCGAGCCGGGAGCGTGATTTCCACTGTGTAAAGTCGGTTGCGGGCACATAACTATAGGTGTACAGCTTCTTACCGGCTGCCCTGAGCGGATTTGCGGCAAATCCGACTACGGCACCGGAGTCGAGCCCGCCGCTAAGTGTAGCTGCAACCCGGCGGTGAGTGCGTAAGCGGGTTTTAACAGCATCATCAAATACATGGCGGAATGCTTCCTCGTAATCCGCATTTGACTTATAGAGTATCGGTTCATGAGGAATCAGGTTGCTGTCATAAGCGTGTGTAATTAGCTTGCTATTCTTTAACACAAGCGTACTGGAAGGGGGGAGCTGCAAGATGCCCTTATAGGCTGTTGAGCCAACTTCTGTGGAATCCAGCATCATGGGTATAGCCAAAAACTCGGCGAACCAGGAGTGATTAAGCTGCTTGGCTCTGCCTGGAAGGGACAGCAGCGGAGCGATTGCCGAGCAGAATGCAAAATCTCCGCTGTCATATGTGTAGTACAGGGTCCGATTGCCAAGCGGGTCACGGGCGGCAAAAAGCTGGTGCTCCGTTTCATCCCAGATGACAAAGGCGTAATCGCCCAGCAGGAACTCAGGTGTGCGTGAGCCCCATTTGTTGTAGGCAAGCAGAATATATTCACTATCCGGCAGATTACCTGCTTCAGCGGTATCCAGCTGCAGCAGGACGGCCAGTTCTTCACGGTTATCAAGAATTGCATCCGAGACAATAGTCAGGCGAAGGCTCGGGTGACGGCGGGGGAGCTGCTCATCTACAGACTCCGGAGTTATACACCGAAGGGCGCTGCCAAGAAACAGGGAACCGGCATGCAGACTATCCAGACGGTCATGCTTGTAAACGGCCAGGGATTCCAATAAGGAACTTCTTTCCTCAGCGGTTACCGGATGGCTGTTCTGCTTAAGAATACCTGCAATGGCGCTCATAGATTCCTCCTGTCCCGGGTAATTGAAGTTGCTTTCTGACTTAGTAGGTTAAGTATTCTGACAATTAACTCTATACTAGAATAGTAATACTAAACGCGCACCTTTTTGCTCATATTATACATAATATTATTCAAAACGCAAACTAAAATGAAAATTATGGGCCCGAGGTCCTTGTTATCTCATGGCAGATAGGCATGGAGAGTTGGTGAGCCGCTAGAGTTATTGCTCCAATGGCATAAGCCAGGCTGGTAGAAGAAGCACCGAAGATATCCATATGCGTTAAAATGGTGAATATTCTTGTAATCGCTTTCATAATTAGATGATTCACAAACACAGATTGGGCGCTTTACGAAACCGCATATCCGCTGGAATAAAGATGTAAATGGGGGCTTGTTGCCGTGCAGAGAACAAACTAAAATAAAGACGTGTAAGTTATTCGTATCGAATAATCTGTCGGCTGTGAAAGTACTGGTTGAAAAGGAGTTGCTGCTGTGGAACAGAAGAAGCGGATGCATACGCCCTTCTATTGGAAGATGCTCGGTTTCCGCAGGTACAAGAACGCGGCCGGCGAGCAGTGGCTTGCGCGCGGGAGTAAGCCTCGCCGTTATATGATGCGTCAAGGTAAGAGGCCAGGCATACCGCGATGGGCGAAATGGACGATAACGGGTGTAATTGTTCTCAGTATTGGAACAGCCGGTTATCAGATTGGGTTGAATATGCTTGCAGACAGATTAATGAAAGAGTTGTCCGAGAAGGTAATCAGCAAGGAAGAGATTGAAGCGCTGCGCAGTGATCCCGCTGTCATGGCTCTCCTTGAGTCCGAGCTTGAGCAAGGAAGTGAAAAAGGAGGGTTGCCGGTTACACCGGGTGACAGCACTGAGCCGGAGGCGGGAAAAACAACCGATAGAGGCAGAGACAGGGCGGATCAAGCGGCGGGCAGTGAAGAGGATAGGCCTGCGATGGCAATAGGAGCTGATGGAGCGGCAAACGATAAGAAGGGCTCCGAAGACAACAAGGCCGTAGCCGCCAAGCCGGCAGAAGCAAAGCAGGAGCTCACATTAATAACGAAGGAGGAGGCCTTGCAGCTGCTGCTTAAGCGGTTTTCAATTGGTGAGCTGCGGGAATTTGTGGCCATGGCGGAGGACGGAATCACTGAAGAGGAGAAGGAGACGTTGAAGAGCAGCTTGAAGAGCAAGCTGAGCTCAGAAGAATATCATGCGTTAAAGCTGCTTGCATTATTGGAAATAAGCAAGTAAGAATCAAGTGTTCATCTGGCGAAGATTGTAGCCGGATTAACCGTTTTCAGAAAAAAGTTTTGGAGAACAGCAGATTTCGACACATTTTTTGCTTCTTACACTCTATAATTATTCATATCGAATAACTAAATAGAATAATATTTTCTTATCGAATACTGCAGAGGAGTGTTGAATGTGGGAAAACGCGGCAACTCATATTCCCCCGAAGAAGCAAAAGTGAACCATAATACGATAAATGTGAGATCCGGCGGGACCGCTGGAGAGACGGTGGATGAGCATAAGGAGATGCTTGTGAACGAGTTCCTGCAGCGGTTGGCAGATGATCCGGCAATAAGCAGTGATGGTGATCGCACAGCAAAGACCTTTACAATAGCAGAGCTGCTTTATGAAACGCAATACCCGCTCAGGAAGGAGTATGTCTACAGCTATGACCAGCGGGAGTATGCTCCTGCGCCTGAGAAGCCCGTAATTGATCTGGCTTTACTGCTCAACCTGCTCTTCAAGGAACAGGGTCTTTCTTGTACGTTTGAAGATCTCATGAAGCATGTACTAGATGGGGGGAAACTGGACGATTTTCTGAAGGAACAGCAGCGGCATTGCGGTTGATGTCAGGCTAACTAACGGAGGACGTCATTTTTTTATTTACAAAGTTATTCATATTGAATATAATTAACTCGACAGATTCTCTAATTGAATAAAATTTGGCAAATGGAATGAATGTCGAAAGACGGGGGTTCTATGTAAGTGAATTGAAACAGTTGCAGGCACAGAGGTTCCCTGGGCAGAGTCAGCAGGCATGCTATATCGTAAGCGAGCCGGCTTTTCGCGTTCCGTCATGTGAAAAATCTATGAAAGGCAGATGAGTTATGCGAAATCATCCATTAAAGCTATTCCAATATTTTTTTTGCATAAGGGGTCGCGTAACGAATAACTTAGTGAGCGGGCTATGATTGATATTCATACACATATCCTGCCCTGTCTGGATGACGGCGCCCAATCGCTGGAGGAAGCGCTGAAGATGGCTGAATACGCGGCAAGCGAAGGTATATACGGGATGGTCGCTACACCGCACGCCAGAACATCCCGTTATCGCTCCGGGCCGGGTCAGGTTAGAGAGGCTGTTGCTGCATTCAATAAAGCACTTGCTGACTCCCGAATTCCGCTTACGGTCTACAGCGGTCAAGAGATACGGGTGAACCAGCCGGCAGATGTATTGGATGACCTGAACGGCGGACAGCTGCTCACGCTCCATGACAGCAATTATCTGCTGATAGAGCTGCAGCCCAAGTTTGACCTTGAGGCCACACAGGAGCTTGTTCATGAGCTCAAGCTGCTGGAGCTGCAGCCGATCATAGCGCATCCGGAGCGCAACCCGAGTATAGTTGCCAATCTGGAGCTTGCCGCAGCACTTGAGAGAAGCGGCGCGCTTTTACAGATTAATGCGCCTTCTGTGTTGGGGCGGAACGGCTATCGGGCGCGGCGTACAGCCATTCAGCTGTGCCGCCGTCAGCTGATTCATTTTATAGCATCTGATTGCCATGATCATCATGTGCGTATGCCTGGTCTGACGGAGACCTACTGGATACTGGGCAAGTTGTTTGGTACTGAGCAGGTTGACTGGTGGATCAGGAATGCGAGATGCGTGGTGGAGAACATGCCCCTGGAAAGACAACAACCGCTCCCGGGCAAACGCCGGTGGTACGGCTTCCACCGCTGAGCGGAACTTTGAATTAACGGAGGAGACAAATTGGAACTGAAACAGTACTGGGCTATTGTCCGCAGGAGGTTGTGGTTGATCGGATTGCTGGTTATTGTGCTGGGGGCGGTAACGGGCTTCTATTCTTACAAGCTTGTGGTTCCCCAGTATCAAGCCTCGACGAAGCTGATTGTAAACCCGAGTCAAAAGCCTGCTGAGGCTGCAGGGAATGTTGAACTTGGTTCCATTAACACGAGCATTCAGCTGGTAAAGACCTACAAAGAAATTATTCGCACCTCCCGTATTATGGGGGTCGTCGCAAGCGAATATCCCGATCTGAAAACAAATGCTAACGAGTTGATATCAAAGATTAATGTGGCCTCTGTCAGCGATACCATGATCATCACACTGGCAGCTGCCGATGCCTCTTATGCCAGGGCGGCCAACATGGTTAATGCAGTCGCCGAAGTCTTCCAGCGGGAGATTCCAAAGCTGATGAATGTTGATAATGTCAGCATTCTCAATGAGGCAGATCCAAGCGCTGCTGCCCGTCCCGTTTCGCCGAATCCGACCATGAATATGGCGGTGAGCATTATGCTCGCCTTGATGCTTGGGGTGGCTCTGGCTTTCCTGCTTGACTACCTGGATGACACGATCAAAACCAGCACAGATGTTGAACAGGCGCTTGGTTTATCCACCTTGACAAGTATACCGCGGGTGAAGAATTCCGACCGCAGCCCGTCTCGTACCAAGCATACTGCAGCAGCACAACCGTTAAGGGGGGAAGGCAATGTCTCGGTCGACACGTAACATCCATCTGATCACAGAGATCAATCAGAATTCACCGGTTTCAGAAGCATATAAAGTTCTTCGCACCAGCATTGAATTCTCCAATCTGGACAGCAAAACCCAGACGATCATGATTACCTCCACGAAAACCAGTGAAGGCAAAAGCACCACCTCAGCGAACCTTGCCATAGCTTATGCGCAGGCAGGCAAGAGGGTGCTGCTGATTGACGCAGACATGCGTAAGCCGACCCAGCATCATATTTTCCGGTTATCAAACCGCGTGGGTCTGACTGCGCTGCTCAGCCACCAGGCTGATTTAAACGATGTCATTCTGCCGGTAAACGTAGATAACCTGTATGTTCTGCCGGCGGGCGCGATCGCACCGAACCCGTCGGAGATGCTGACATCCAAACGTATGACGGCCTTGCTGGAAGAGTTGAGAGGCATGTACGACATGATCATTCTGGATACACCGCCGCTGCTGGCTGTGACGGATGCGCAGATTGTAGCGACCCAGTGTGACGGGGTGCTTCTTGTAATCGATTCGGGCAGGGTGAAGAGGGATTCCGCCGTGAAGGCCAAGGCCTGTCTGGATCGCGTGCACGCCAAGATTCTCGGCGTTGTTCTCAATAACGTTAAGCGCAGCGACAGAGAAAGCTACTATCACTACTACTAGGAAGAAAGAACAAACGGTCTAACGGATTTCTCTAACGCAGGAGATTCCAGGTAATGTCTCCTTCACCTTTATCAACGGAGGCACTCGGTCATGCTGTGGGCCAGCCGGCCTTAGACGTTTATCGTCAAGGGTGTGATGTGAGGAGGGGTTTGATGCCCTGATTTGGCCGGTAAACGGCCAAACCATGCGTTCTTATGGTGCTTAAGAGCGTATGGTTTGCACGTTTACAACAAGGGAAGCAGAAATAAAAAGAGAAAAGGATAGGTGATCGAGATGAAAAAGGTAAGAAAGGCTATCATTCCGGCAGCAGGTCTTGGGACTCGATTCCTCCCGGCCACGAAGGCCATGCCGAAGGAAATGCTTCCGATTGTTGACAAGCCGACCATTCAGTACATCGTGGAGGAAGCAATGGAGTCGGGCATCGAGGACATTATTATTGTGAGCGGCAAAGGTAAACGGGCGATTGAGGATCATTTTGATGTAGCGTTCGAGCTGGAGCATACCTTGGAAAACAAAGGGAAGTTTGAGCTGCTTGAAGAAGTCCGCCGTTCCTCTCACGTCGATATACATTACATCAGACAGAAGGAGGCCAAGGGTCTTGGGCACGCTGTCTGGTGCGCCAGAAATTTCATCGGGGATGAGCCCTTCGCGGTTCTTCTGGGTGATGATATTGTGCAGGGTGAAGTACCATGCACCCGGCAGCTTATTGAACAATATGAAAGCACGGGCAAATCAGTGATCGGCGTGCAAACCGTTGATGTGGATCAAACGCACCGCTACGGCATAGTGGATCCGCGGGATTCAATGGGCCGGCTGTATGAGGTCAACCGCTTTGTAGAGAAGCCGCCGCAAGGGCATGCGCCTTCTAACCTGGCTATTATGGGCCGTTACGTGCTTACTCCGGATATTTTCGACTACCTGGATAAGCAGGAGATTGGAGCCGGCGGCGAGATTCAGCTGACCGATGCGATTCAGATGCTGAATCTGGATAAGGGCGTCTTTGCTTATAATTTCGAAGGGCAGCGCTATGATGTGGGTGAGAAGCTCGGCTTTATTTTAACGATGTTGGATTTTGCACTTCGCCGTAATGACCTGAAGCATCCGCTCCTGACTGCTATGGAGGAAATCGTGGAGAGAGAGCGTGTCAATGCTTATACCGTCCCGAGAGGTGAGTGACCATGACGCCGCCACGGCAAAATGAAGCGGAAGTTGCAGTAACATCCGGAGCTTATTACGCTAAGACAGTGCTGGGGACCGGAAAAAGCCAGACCTCATACTTTATTATGAAACGATGCTTTGATTTCACGGCATCTGCTGTGGGGCTGATTTTACTGGCCCCTCTTTTTCTTTTGTTAGCCATCATTATTAAACTGGAGGACCCGAGGGGTCCTGTTTTTTTTAGCCAGATCCGGGTCGGCAAGAATGAGAAGCCCTTCCGGATGTACAAATTCCGCTCTATGGTTTCCAATGCGGAGGAGCTGCTCGGACAGCTGCTGGAGAAGAACGAAGTGGAAGGCGCAATGTTCAAGATGAAGGACGACCCCCGGGTTACACGCGTCGGCAAGCTGATTCGCAAGACGAGTATTGACGAGCTTCCCCAGCTGCTCAATGTCATTAAGGGCGAGATGTCGTTAGTGGGACCCAGGCCTCCGCTGCCGAGAGAGGTTGACCAATATTCCGAGTATGACAAGCTCAGGCTGCTTGTGACCCCAGGGTGCACGGGTCTATGGCAGGTTAGCGGGCGCAGCGAGCTCACTTTCAAGGAGATGGTTGAGCTTGACCTGGAATACATTCAGCGGAAGAGCTTTTGGATGGATTTGAAAATCCTGCTGCGCACCGTGCGTGTCCTGCTTGGTTCCAAGGACGCCTTTTAGCAAGCGAAGCTTTTCCGAAGTAGGAGGACGAGCAAATGGCCAAAATCCTTCACGTCGTTGAGTATACCAAGGGCGGGGTGGAAACTCATCTGAACGAAGTGCTGAGTTACCAGCGTGACCGGCATGATATCTACCTGATCGCATCAGAACATAATTCAAACCCGGATACCCTGCAGATCAGCAGGGAGCGGCTAACCTTGTACCCCTACAGGCGAAAGCCCAAATACATGCTCGCTGCGATTTTCAAGATCCGCAAAGCGATCAGGCAGCTGCAGCCGGATATTGTGCATGTTCACGGCACATTCGCCGGTGTATTCGCTAGAATGACGATGCTTGGCTGGCGGAAGCGTCCAGTCACCATCTACTGCTCGCACGGCTGGGCATTCCTAATGGACACATCGGCCTGGAAGAAACGGGCCTACGGTTTCGTTGAGCGTATGCTCAGTGCGGCAACAGATGCCATAATCAATATTTCCAATAATGAGTATGAGACTTCCCTAAAGTATAAGCTGCCAGCTCACAAGTCTGTTGTCATCTATAACGGTGTGTCTGACCGTAGAGGCAAAGAGCAAGTGGAGCCGGTACAGGTAAAGAATGATAAGGTCAACCTGCTGTTCATTGGAAGATTTGACCGCCAGAAGGGCTTTGACCTGCTGCTGGATACCTTCCATAAGCACGATCTGCAGCATATCCATCTGATGCTCGTGGGCGGGTCGGTGCTCCAGGACGGACACTCTCACAGCTTCCCCCCTAACGCCACTCATTACGGCTGGGTCGATAACAAGGAGATTGACCGCTATATTCACAGCGCGGATGCGGTTATTGTTCCGTCTAGATGGGAGGGCTTCGGCATTGTAGCCATTGAGGCGCTGCGCAGCGGGAAGCCGGTAATTGTGAGCAACCGGGGTGCTCTTAAGGAGATTATTCAACCGGGTGTGAACGGGTTTGTCTTTGACTTCGATCAGCCTGATGAGCTGTACCGGATATTGAAGGAGCTTAGCAAGGAGCAGCTGGTCAGCATGCATGACAGGTGCCTGGCAAGCTTTGCCGAGCGGTTTCACGCCTCCGTTATGAATGAGAAGATTGAGGAGGTATATGTGAAGTCACTTGAATACAGAGGAAACAGGACGGCAGTGATTAGTGCGCCTGTTGCTCATAGTAAAGTAGGAGATCAGCATGGAGGCTAACCATCATAACGAAAGCGGGGCGGCGGCTTCGAAGGGCAGGCAGCTGCTCTTCTCTGTCTACCTGATGTTTTTGCTGGTCATAACCGTATATCAGGACTTCCCGCTCGTTAACATGGTGGGTGAGATCGGACGGACTCCCGTTATCCTGATGCTGCCTTTCTTTTTGTTCTGCGAGCTGCTGCTGCTGTCCAGACATAAGAGGCTGCTCTACATGACCAAGCTTCAGAAGTACATGACCCTGTTTGTTGTCTATACCACCGTGGTGAGTCTGCTCTATGTGTACATCCATTTTCTGCAAGGCAGCTACACCTACGGAACGGAGAACCTGCTGTCCAAAGCGGTCAAGATTATTATTTACCTGGTTCTGATTCTGCTGTACATCAGGCACTTGTATTTTGTATTCTCACAAATCACGAGCAGGAGACTGCTGTTTGCCAGTTTCTTCTCTGTGACAATGCTTCTCTTCGGTATCATGCTGATTGAGCTTATCAGCGCGCCATATGCCCTGCCCTTCCTGCATTCGAAGGCTGCGCCGTACTGGCGTGTGCGTCTCTTAACCTCGGAGAGCAGCACGACAGGCACCATTGTAATGGTATTCGTGGGCATATGCCTATACCTGGCGAGCTCCCTAAAGTCCCAGCTGTTCAAGCTGTTGACCTGGGGACTGATTGGGGCATTCTTCGTGAACTATCTGATTGCCACTTCCTCCAAGGGCTTTTATCTGGTGCTCTTGGCGACGATGGCATTCGCCATGCTGAAGTTTATGGATATTCGGAGGAAGAGGAACTTCCTGCTGATCGCCGCCGGCTGTGCGGCTATCTATATTGTGGCGGTTACATTCATGCCGGCTGTCATCAGCTCACTTAACAATGATATGGAGAACTACACTTCGTCCTATACGAGGTTCGGGACCATCCTGATCTCGCTTGTAACGATCGCTACCAACCCGTTTGGTGTCGGAACAGGGGCATTTCTGCTTTACTTTGAGAAAAATATGCAGACCTGCATACAGATCCTTTCTGATTTCTATTATCAGATGTTTGGCATCAGCGAAATCAACACGGGCGAGCTGATGATGTATGCCAATACTGACAAGAATGTGGCCGTTAAATCCGGTGTGTTTCAATGGATCATGTATGGCGGCATAGGAGCTGTTTTGTTTTTCTTTGCGCTGACGAGGAACATGCTTGCTTCAGCCAAGCGGGATATGTGGATGTATATTACACTGCTGTTTGTCTTGTTCTCCCTGCTCTTCATATCACTTGAAATCAAATACGAGGTCTGGCTGCTGTTTGCCTTTATCAGCTTCTTCATGCATCAGCAGCAGCATAAACCAGCCTCAACGTCAACCGAGGTGTCTGTATGAAAGTACTAGTGGTTTGCAGCGATTTTCCATATCCGGCGGATCACGGCGGGCGGGTGGACACTTGGGGCAGAATTAAGATCATGAGCGAGCTCGGCTGGGATATTGACCTGGCCGTCTGCGGCAAGTACGAACCGTCACCTGCCGATCTGGAGGCCGTTAAGCAGGTTGTGAACGGGGTATATCTGTGCGGGCGTTCGACCGGGTTCACCGATCTGCTCTCGCCGCTGCCTTTGCAGGTGCAATCCAGAAAGCGTCTGAGAAGCCTGAAGGTTGGCTCGGGGTACGACCATGTGCTGCTAGAAGGGGATTACGTATATCCAATCCTTCATAATTCTCAGATTAGCGGTGCCAATATCGTGCTGCGGGTACACAACAATGAATCGGCTTATTTCAAATCACTTGGCCGGAGCGCCCGAAAGGCCGCCCACAAGCTGTACTACTTGATGGAGAGTATCAAGTTTGCCGGCCTGCAGAAGAAATTGGCGGAGCATGTTGATAAATATCTGTTCATATCGAGCAAGGAATACGATGCATTCAAGAACGAGTACCCTCACAAGGGCAGCCTGTTTCTGCCGCCGCCGATTACGAGGGAAACCTTCGAGACGAGCAGTTTTACGGCCAAGAATGTCGTCTTCATTGGCTCCCTGTTCATGCCGAACAACCGGGAGGCAGTAGAGTGGTATCTGAAGCATGTCCATCCCCGGCTGTTGAATGAGGAAGGCTACAAGCTGATCATTGCGGGCAACAGCAGAGGACAGGGTACGCAGTGGATCACCGATTACGGCCTCAGCAGGATCGAAGTCCACGATACACCGAAAAGTTTGGATGACATCTACCGGTCGGGATATCTCTTCATCAACCCGATGCGCAATGGGGCGGGAGTCAAGCTTAAGACGATCGAAGCCATTCAGAATGGCCTGCCTGTCGTCTCCACATCAGTCGGCTGTGAAGGCACGGGGCTTGTTCACAGGGAGCATATCATGATTGCTGACCAGCCGGATGACTTCTGCAGCGCTATCAAGTCGCTGCTTGATGACCGGGCGTATGCCGGCAAGCTGCTCACGCAGTCGCAGAACTATATACGAAAGCATTATGACCATAAGGCCATATTAAGCGGCTTGTTCGGCGGTGGCGTTCATGCGCAGCGGGAACCCCTAATAAAGCAGGTGTTATAAGCATGAGTAGAGATAGAATCAACGTGTTGTTCGTTACACACGCGGATAAGAAGGGCGGAGCGGAGCAGAGTCTGATCCATCTGATAAACTACATGGACACCCGCAGGTACAGGGTGTTTTTTTTATGCCCTGCAGAAGCGGCCTATCTGCATGAAATCACCAACGAGCATCAGCATATCCCCTTCACCTTGGGCAGTATCAAGCAGCGGTTCGGGCTGGGGTATCTTGGCGCTGTCCGCTTTATCAAGCGGCTGGTGAAGGAGCATAACATTCAGATTATCCATGCCAATGGCTGGAGAGCACCATGGTACGTGGCCCCTCTGAAGTTTATGAGCAGGGCGAAGCTGGTCTGGCATCACAGGGACCATACTCATTTGAAAATGTACAATTACGTCCTGCCAAGATTCTTCCATCAAGTCATTTGTATCTCCCATTTTGTCGCGGATTCGATTGCGGGTTCCAATAAGACCGTTATTTACAATGGCGTCGATGCCCGCAGGAGTCCTAATGACAAGATGCGGAAGCTGATGGAGGATGGCGAGCTGCTGATTGGAACGTTCGGCCGCATTGTGGAGTGGAAGAGATACCACCTGATGATTGAGGCGGTCAAGAGGCTGAGCGACCGGGGCATGACGAACTGGAGGCTGCTCATCGTAGGCGATACTTCCATGGATAACACGGATGATTATTATAACGGGCTTAAGCGGAAGGTGGCGGAATACGGGCTGAGCCGTCAGGTTGTCTTCTACGGCTACTCCAGCAAGCCGCTTCAGCTTATGGGCGAATGCGATGTTACCATCAATTTCTCTATGAATGAGCCGTTCGGAAGAGTGGTGATTGAGTCGCTGATGATGAAGACTCCGGTCATTGTAGCCGATTCTGGCGGGGCGCCGGAGATCATCAGGGAGACATCGGGCGGAATGATTGTCAAGGACGGAGACATACATGCGCTGGCGGATGCTCTCCATGACATCGGCAGCCGAGTGGTCGACTACGAGGAGCTTGTCCGCAGCGGACACCGGAATGTGCTGGAGAAGTTCAGCATGGAAGAGATCATAACCAGGGTTGAACAGCTGTACGGAACCCTGCTGGGCCACCAGCCGGAAGTAGAAGCAGGTCTGGCCGTACAGGCAGTATCCAAAGGCGGGCGGGGATGAGATGAGCGTTCAGAGGCAAGTCAATTTTGGCACCGTAGCGGCTCTGGCCAAGGGCGTTATGCTCTTTAAGCCAAGATCAACTTCAGTCGGCCGGTTAATCCGGGTAAAGGGGAAGCTGCACCTCCGTAATAAGGGATCGTTAGTGGTCGGGCGGAATGTCTCGTTCCGGACGCTCCATACCCCATCGTCTATCGATGTCGGCCGGCATGCCGAGCTCACGATCGGTGATAACTGCTTTTTTAATTATGGACTCGATATTGGCTGCGTAAAATCCATTACGATTGGCAGCAATACGATAATCGGGCCGATGGTTAATATTATGGACAGTAATTGGCATCCGGTTGACATGGACAGCGGTAATGACAGCAAAGCCGTTGTAATTGAAGAGAATGTATGGATTGGCCGCGGTGCAGTGGTGCTTCCGGGTGTGCGGATTGGCCGCAACTCCGTCATTGCGGCAGGAAGCATTGTGAATAAGGATATTCCTGATAATGTTCTTGCAGCAGGTGTTCCGGCCAGAATAATCCGGCAGCTGCGTATTGAGGATACTTGGATTCGCAGAGATCACTGACCTGTGCAAGCGGCTGGATGCCGCGTGAATGGGGAGCAGGAACAAGCAATCATACGCGAATGCGTGAATAAGGAGTGATCTGATGTTTGAACAGTTGAGCTGCCCGGTCGCAGAGAATTACTCGCTTAGCGGCCTGACGACTATGGGTGTCGGGGGACCGGCCCGGTATTATATCATTCCTCAAACCATTGACGATGTGCTTGCCGCCAGGCAAATCTGCAGTGAGCAAGGCATAAAATTGCTGGTGCTGGGCAATGGGTCAAACATTCTGGTTGATGACGAAGGGTTCGACGGTGCCGTGCTGCATGTCGGCAAGGGTCTAAGAAGCTTCGAACGCAGAGGCGATTCCCTGTATGCGGAATCGGGTGTCATGGTTCCCAAGATATCGTTCTCCATGGCGAAGGAGGGGATAACCGGCTATGAGTTCATGGCTGGTATTCCGGGAACGGTCGGGGGAGCTGTCGTGATGAACGCCGGATGTATTGGCCGGGAGACTTCCATGATTCTTGAATCCGTAACGTATTTGGATCAGGAAGGCAATGTGATAACCAGACCTGTCAGTGAACTGGATCTATCCTTTAGGTCCAGTTTTTTTATTGGCAAATCCCATATTATCCTCAGCGCGATGTTTACTGCCCTGCCGGGCGATCAGGAAGAAGTCATGAAGATGACGAAGAAGGCGGCGGATATTCGCAAAGGAAAGTTCCCCGTCAATGTCGCCACCGTGGGCAGTACCTTCAAGAGTCCCCCAGAAGGCCCGCATCCTGGAAGACTGGTTGAAGAGGTGGGACTGAAGGGCCATCAAATTGGCGGTGCAGAGGTCAGCCATGTTCATGCGAACTGGATTATTAACCGCGGGGGAGCCAAGGCCAGCGATGTCAAGAAGCTGATTGATGTCATGCAGAACACAGTCGCCCAGAAGCTGGGCATTCTGATGGAGCCCGAAGTTCTGTTTGTCTAGATAATAAACCCGGGGAACGGGATAGAGAAGGAGAGAGATCAATGGAATTAGCAATCAGAAAAAACTTTACGGGGATAACAGAGCCTTACCTTCAGATCGAGGGGGGGATTCCGCTGCAGGGAGAAGTAGAGCTGCCTGGTGCCAAAAATTCTGCGCTGCCTTCCATTGTGGCCGCCTGCTTGTCCGATGAAGAAGTGGCGCTGCATAATGTGCCGCTCGAGCTGAATGACGTGAAGCAGCTGGTACGGCTGCTAAATGAAGCGGGTGCTGATGTGAAGGTAGACGGCAGTAAGCTGCTCTGCTCGGGCAAGAATTGGAGCGGGGGCACACTGAATGCTGAGCTGGCTGGGAAAATCAGGCATTCGCTGCTTCTTCTCGGACTGTCGGCCAACTGGCGCTCCAATCTGTTCCTTCCGCTGCCGGGGGGATGCAGTATCGGCAACCGCAAGCATGACCTTCACTTGCAGGCCCTGCAGGATCTCGGTTATGAGATGGAAGAGAGTGAGCTCGGTCTCCATCTGAAGGAAAGCAACCCGAAGAAGGAAGTTGAGGTCAGCTTCCATTACCCGACATTCGGCGGTACCTTGAACGTCCTGTTCGCCGCTGTCCGTTCGGATTCAACGGTTACTTTACGCAACGCAGCCCGGAACCCGGAGATCATTGATGTAATCAATCTCCTCACATCCATGGGGGCTGATATTAAATGGGTTGGTCCTGCCACCCTGCAGATTACCGGTGTCGGCAAGCTGAATGCGGCGAGCCATACGGTCATGAGCGACCGGATTATCGCCTCCACGGTTATCTCTGCAGTGGGCGTAACCAAAGGAAGTGTGACCATTCGTAATGCAACCGTAAAGGTTCTGGAATCGGAGGTTGCCGTGTGGCGTGAGGCGGGCCTGCAGATTGAAGAGGTGGATAACGGCATCTATGTGAAATGGGTGAAGCCTCTGAAGGCTGTCAGTATCGTCACAGAAGCTTATCCGGGCTTCCATACGGATATTCAGCCGCTTCACACGGTGCTGATGGCAACGGCTGAAGGAGCTTCAACACTGAAGGAAACAATATTGGACGGCAGGTTTGCTTACTGCTATGAGCTGAACAAGATGGGTGCCAGCATCACGGTAGCTGATGGCGGATTTACATGTGTGAACGGAGCTGAGGGCCAGATTGCTCATATAACAGGTGTTGAGAGGCTGGCCGGTGCTGATGTGATAGCCACTGATATCCGCGGAGGTGCGGCAGTTGCCGTGGCCGCGCTTGGCGCCGAGGGCCAGACGCGGATTATGAATTTGTATCAGCTGGAGCGCGGATACGGTAACTTTGTTGAGCTCTTCTCCAGTCTGGGAGCACAGATTACCCGCGTCAGCCCGTAAGCGATGAACAAGAAGAGCACTGGCTTTCAGATTATAACGACCCTGGGGACCCGCTTTGCGGTTCTGTTCGGGGCTTTTTTTGTATCCGTACTGACAGCCCGGCTGCTTGGACCCGAAGGGAAAGGAATTATAACGGCGCTCCTTGTCATTCCAACCCTGGTGGTCACGATAGCGGATCTTGGAATACGGCAGTCAACCGCCTATTTTATCGGCAAACAGACCTTTGAGCTGAAGGCTGTCACCTCTTCACTGAATTTTATCTGGCTGATGTCCTCTATCCTGTGCACCCTGATCGTCGGACTCCTGTACTGGCTGCAGTACGGGGACCGCTACAGCTGGTGGCTGATGGGCATTATGCTGCTGACGATTCCGGTAAATCTCGGTATTCAGTACCTGCGCGGGGTAATGCAGGGCAAGCTCAAGATCGGAAGCATTAACTTTACGGAGCTGCTGAAGACGGGGCTGAACTTTGGTATCCTGCTGCTGCTGGTGGGCTTGTGGAAGTGGGGCGTGATGGGAGCTGCGGTAACGCAGCTTCTCATGGCGGTCTTTACGCTGCTCTACAGTATTCGGGCCTTGAAGGAAATACCGTTCGGCATTCACTATAACGGCCCGATCATCCGCAGCATGATAACCAGAGGCTTTTCCTTCGCGCTCGCCTTATTCGTTCTTCAGCTGAACTACCGCTTCGACGTCCTGATTCTGGAGGCATATACCAATGTCACGGAGGTCGGTATTTATTCGGTCGGAACCAATATCGCTGAGGTCATCTGGCAGGTTCCGGCGGCTATTGGCTTGATCCTGTTTTCCAAGGGGGCGAATGCAAGCAGGGAACAGGACTCCATCGACCGGACGACCAGATTGATCCGTCTGCTGGTGCCGGTGCTGATCGTATGCGGGGCCCTCTTCTGGATATTCGCTCCCGTTATTATCACTGCCCTTTACGGTCAGGCTTTTGCCGCTTCCGCTACCGTAATTCGTTACATTATGCCGGGTATTCTCAGCTTTGTCATTGTAAAACTTCTCCACTCTGAAATCTCGGGCAGAGGATACCCGTTATTTTCACTCAATGTGTCTATCGTATCGCTTCTGATTAACGTTGGCATGAACCTGCTGCTGATTCCGAAATACGGGGCGATCGGAGCCTCTATTTCCTCAGCTACATCCTATACCTTCGCCGGTCTGCTGTTTTTGATTTTGTACACGCGCCGGGAGAAGCTGAAGCTTAGGCATATATTGGTGATGACCAAGGCGGATGCCGCGGATCTGAAGCAGCGGGTGTCCGGTATATGGAGCCGCAGGAGACAGAAGGGGAAGCAGAGGGAAGTAGGCGGGAGCAGTTCGGCGTAACAGAAGGAGTGTATCATGAAAATTCTATTAAAGAACCGGAGATTTGCGGGCGGCGCCGCGCTTTCCCTGCTGGAATACGGCCTGCTGTTCAAGGCGTCTAACCATGAGGTTTTTGCAGTGGGCTTGTACAACAACCTGCAGTCCAGGTACAGCGAGCAAGATATTGATACCTATGACCTTCCCTTCTTTGAAAAAGATAGGCCCCTTGGCAACCTGCGCACTGCACGGCGTTACTACAAGCTGGTCAAGCAGCACAGGCCGGATGTCATTGTGTCGATATCCGTCTGCAATGCCATCTTCCACAGGGCGATTGAGAAGTGGTTCGGCATACCGGTCATCTATATCGTACCCGGCGGCATCGTGCCGCATATGTTCACTAAATATATGAAGAATGAACGGCTGATCGTCTTCAGTGAAGAGAACAAAGAGGCGCTGATTCAGGATGGCTACAGGGAGGCTGATGTCTCGCTCATTACCAACCGGCTGACCTTCGAGCCGAAGTCCGGGCATGAGGATGAGATTTACACGGCTTTTACGCCTGGCGAACCGGTTGAACTGCTGGTAATTTCCAGACTCGATGAAGAGAAAATCAACTCTGTCCTCTATATCATGCGCTGCGTGGAAGCCATGCTCGAGAGAGTGCCTGGCATCAGGCTCACGATCGTGGGCGATGGCGAGTGCATGGATCAGGTACAGGCACAGGCTGCCCGGATGAACAGCGGACGGGAAGCGGTTCATGTTGCGGGTTTCCGCAACAATGTGAAGGATTACATCCGACGAGCACATATCGTATTCGGCAAAGGGAGAAGCGTCATCGAGCCGATCTACTATCACCGGATATCCTTCGTGGTCAGCGAATCGGATGAAATGTGGCTCTGCACAGCAGATACAATTCCGAGCCTCCAGCAGACCAATTTTACAGGCCGCGGGGTTGGAAACCCCGATTCGCCAGATGTGCTGGAGAATCTGATCCGCTCAATCCAAACCCGTACCCTGCAGACGGAATTCCTGCATGCCAACAGCGCGTATATGGAACAGACCTATGATATCCGTAAGGCAGGACCGATTATTGAGGGCATACTCGGTGACAAGCTGGGTTCGTTCAAGAGGGAACGTACAGCTACGGGGCGGTTGGTTAAAGGCTTCGCGGAATACTGCCGGATTTATGCCATCATTGTATACAGCAAATTCAAGAAAATCTCACAGCGTTCAGCGGCATCAGGGGAAGGGAAGGCCAAAGAAACAGGAGCGGAGAGGAGTGTTGGGGTATGAAACTCATATTGTTATCCGGCGGATCGGGCAAACGTCTGTGGCCGCTGTCCAATGATTCACGCTCCAAGCAGTTCCTGAAGGTGCTTGAAGACGGGGAAGGCGGAAGGCAGTCGATGGTACAGCGCGTATGGCAGCAGCTGGGCAGGGCGGGGCTGCAGCGTGAGGCGTGTCTTGCGACCAGCCGTGCACAGGTGGAAATGCTGCAGAGCCAGCTCGGTTCCGGGGTGGAGATCATCGTCGAGCCGCAAAGGCGGGATACGTTTCCTGCTATTGCACTATCCGCAGTGTATCTCTATTCGATTAAGGGTGTAGCCCTGCAGGAGACGATTGTGGTGCTGCCGGTGGACCCTTATGTGGAGGATCATTTCTTCGGCAAGCTGCAAGAGCTTGAACAGATTATGGGCGAAACGGAAGCGGAGATCGGGCTGATCGGCGTTCAGCCGACCTACCCTTCCGAGAAGTACGGCTACATCGTACCGGAGCCGGGAAGCGGGAAGACGGCTCAATCTTCAGCTGAATATGCAAGGGTGAGCCGATTTACGGAGAAACCCCGCGAGGAGCAGGCGCGTGAGCTGATTAGTCAGCAGGCGCTCTGGAATTGCGGGGTTTTTGCATTCCGGCTGGGTTATGTCATTAACGAGCTGATCCGGCGGGGGCTGCCGATCCAGTACGATGAGCTGGTGAAGCAGTACGAACGGCTGGAGGAGACCAGCTTCGATTATGCGGTAGTCGAGAAGGCGGAGCATATTGTCGTGACACCCTATCAGGGAACCTGGAAGGATCTTGGCACATGGAACACATTAACGGAGGAGATCCGTTCCCCGCTAGTGGGCAAAGGAATTGTGACAGAGGATTCCCTTCATACGCATGTCATTAACGAGCTGGACATCCCGATTACCGTGCTGGGCGCTTCCAATCTGATTGTGGCCGCAAGCCCGGACGGTATTCTTGTCTCTGACAAGGAGGCGAGCCCGCGTGTGAAGGAAGTCATGAAGAAGCTTGAGGACCAGCGTCCGATGTACGAGGAGCGGCGTTGGGGCCGTTACCGGGTCCTGGATTATGTGAAATACCCCGAAGGTTATGAGGTGCTTACCAAACGGATTTGCGTCTCGAAGGGATGTAATCTGAGCTATCAGTACCACAGCAAGCGGAGTGAGGTATGGACAGTCATAGCAGGGGAAGGCGAGATGGTGCTCGGCGGCGAGCTGCGGCGCATTACAGCCGGCGATGTGGTGGCTATTCCGGTCGGTACGCTGCACAGCCTGCGCGCCCTGCAGGAAATCGAAATCATCGAGGTGCAGACAGGAAGTGAACTCATTGAAGAAGATATTGTGCGGATTGCAATGAAGTGGGAGGAAATTATTCAAGTCTGCGCCTCCTAGAAGGAGAAATTCACATGTACGCAATTGTTGAGCAGCTGGATAATGTGGTGCAGCGGAGGTACAACCGGTGGAAGCAGGCCGAAATGCCCCCTTACCTGAAGAAGGAACTAATTGAGCTCAAATCAGCAGAAATTACCGATCGATTCTACAAGTACCTTGAATATGGGAGCGATGGCATACAGGGGAAGGTCGGCGTCGGGACGAACCGGATGAATATCTTTACGCTGCGGAGAGTCTCCCAGGGGCTTGCGGATGAAATCAAAGCCCGGGGGTTCGCAGCCCAGCAGCGTGGCGTTGTCATCGGCTATGATTCCCGTTACTTCTCCAGGGGCTTCGCTGAACAGGCTGCTCTTGTGCTGGCCCACAATCACATCAAAGCGTACTTGTTCGAACAGGCCAGGCCGACATCGGTGCTGGCCTTTGCTGTCCGGTGGCTTCATGCTGCAGCGGGGATCGTGCTGGCAGCAGGGAATTATGCGGCCGTCTACAACGGCTGCAGGATATACAGTGATATTGGCATCCCCATTCAGGATGACGCCATTGGCAGGCTGACCCATTTCATGAGTCGCTGGCACGACGGCCTGAAGGTGGAAACCTTGAACCCGGAGGAGGCATTGAAGTCTGGCCGGCTTATTATGGTCGGATCGGAGATTGATGAGGCATATCTGGAGTACATGCAGCAGGTTCCGCTGTCCAAGGAGACCAATCAGCTATTGGGCGCTTCGGTACGAATTGTCTTCACGCCTCTGCAGTCGGCAGCCGGGGAAATGGTGAAGAATGCACTAGAGCAAGCTGGTTTTACGGAGCTTTACCCGGTGCCCGAGCAGCAGCAGCTCGATCTGTTCTTCTCGGCGCTGAACCAGCCGGATCCTTATCTGCTGGAGAACCTGAAGCCGGCTTTCACTATAGCGAGGCGCACCAATGCAGACATGATCCTGTCTGTAAATCCCGAGGCAAGCGAGCTCAGCCTCTCGGTTAAGACTGAGCTGGGTAAATATGAGCTGCTTACAGCCAGCCAGACAGCAGCCCTCCTAGTCAGTTATATGTTCCTGCGCAAGAGCGGACAGAATAATCTGCCGCCGAACGGTATTGTACTTCGCTCTGTCCTGGCCCAGGGGCTGGCGGATGAGGTTATTACTCATTACGGTCTGCTTACCGCTGAGGTAACATCGGGCTTTCGGCAGATTGCCGCACAGATGGCCTCCTATGATATATCAGGCAGCAGGGCATTCCTGTTCGGCTATGAGGAGGATGGCGGTTACACGTCAGGAGGCTTCGTCCGGGACAAGGACGCTGTTCAAACGGCGCTTCTAATAGCAGAGATGTGTGCTTATTATAAATCAGTTGGAACATCGGTCTACCAGCAGCTGCTGCAGCTGTTTGAGACATTTGGGTGGTTTCGGGAGGATCAGGTGAAGCTGACCTTCGCCGGTCTTGAGGGATGGCAGCAGCTTCGCATTGTAATGGAACGGATGCGCAGTGAGTGTCCGCGGATGATGGCAGGACTGAGAATTAAGTATCTATATGACTACCGCAAGGGGGAGCAGCTGGATGTTATGCGCAGCAGAATGAAGCCGGTTAACCTGCCTCATGCCGACATCCTGAAATTCATATTGGAGGACGGCTCCTGGTACGGAATTAAGGCCGCTTCGGCTGAGCCAGAAATCCGGCTGTTCTTCGGGAGCCGTGAATCGGGCGAGCAGGCCTGCCGCAGGAAGCTTGCGGCAATCCGCTCGGATGTGCTGTACACAGTGGAGAGTATTATCTAAGGAAGAGCCAAAACAAGATAGCCCACATGATTAGGGAGAGGCATATGCCCCATAAACATCCAATAGCGAACTTATTCTTACGAACCGGGTGCACAGCAGAACCTCCTTGTCTATAGAGTGGGCAATACCATAAGGAGTGAAACCATATGAATATTGCGGTTATCGGTACAGGTTATGTTGGTCTGGTCTCGGGTGTTTGCTACGCGGAGCTTGGCAACCGGGTTTACTGTGTGGATAAGGATCCGTCCAAGGTGGATACGCTTCGCGCGGGAGGGATTCCAATCTATGAGCCGGGGCTTGGTGATCTCTCCGTCCGTAATGCGGAAGCCGGCAGACTATCCTTCACTACGGATATATCCGAAGCCATCGTAGAAGCTGAGCTTGTCATCATAGCTGTGGGCACACCGCCGCTTCCCGGCGGCGAGGCGGATATGCAGTATATTGAAGCGGCGGCACGAGAAATTGGCGATGCCATGAACGGCTATAAGGTTGTCTGTGTCAAAAGCACCGTTCCGGTGGGAACGAATGAGCGGGTAAAGGCCATCATCGCATCGCGCTATACCGGAGACTTTGATATTGCCTCCCTGCCGGAGTTTCTCCGGGAAGGGACGGCTGTTCAGGATACGATGAATCCTGACCGGATTATTATCGGCGCCGAGAGCGTAAAGGCATCGGAGCTGCTCACGGAGCTGCACCGTCCATTGACCGATCAGATCATCGTCACCGATATCCGTAGTGCGGAAATGATTAAATATGCATCCAACGCCTTCCTGGCTACCAAGATATCATTTATTAATGAGATTGCCAATATCTGCGAGAAGGTTGGGGCCGACGTTACAGAGGTTGCGAAGGGTATGGGCCTTGATAAGCGGATTGGGGCTTCATTCCTGAAAGCGGGCATTGGTTACGGCGGTTCCTGCTTCCCGAAGGATACGAAGGCGCTTATTCAGATAGCAGGTAATGTGGAATACGATTTTAAACTGTTAAAGTCCGTCGTTGAAGTCAATCAGACTCAGCGTTACAGCGTCATCGACAAGCTCTATCAATCGCTTGGAAGCCTGAGCGGTAAGCAGATTGGGGTGTGGGGGCTGGCCTTCAAGCCGGAGACGGATGATGTCCGGGAGGCGCCGGCGCTGGAGATTATTGGACGGATTATTGAGCTTGGCGCAAGACCGAAGGTATACGACCCGATCGCGATGGAGAATTTCCGCAAGATGTATGACCATCCGGCGATTGAATGGTGCGCCACGGCAATGGAGGCGGTGCAGGGCTCACACGCGCTGTGTCTGCTTACGGAGTGGAAGGAGTTTACGGAAGCCGACCTTATGGCGATAGAGGCTGCACTAGCGGAGCCGGTGCTGATTGATGGACGGAATGTGTTTGATATGGCTCAGGTTCGGGACTCCGGACTTGCCTATTACCCGGTAGGCAGGCCTGTCCAATATATTGAGAAGCAGTATGTATAACCTATTATGAGGAGGTAGAGGAATGGAAGTTAGGCAGCGCACATTGAAAGCCGGCATGGCAGCCGTCTTGGTGGCGACAACACTGGGGGCACTGCCGCCAACTAGCGGGACGGATGCGCACGGGAGAATCGGTTTCGTGCAATCCGCCTACGCTGCTGATCCTAAAGCGCCAGCTCAACAGTTTCTTGACCGGATGAACAGGATTCACCAAGCGCTGCATGCCGGCGACCCGGCGGACGTCCAAGATGTCCGCCGATTGCGCGCCGAAATCGCAGGCCTGTCGTTCGAGCAGGCGGCACCGTGGCTGGATCCGGTCTGGAGCAAGCTCGCTGAGAAGCTGACAGGGACGGATGCGGAGAAAGCGGAGAAGCATAAGATTTTCTTGGCCATGCTGCAGGATATCGGTACGATTTACTTTGACCCGCAGCTAACTGAGCTTCAGGCCATCCAGAAGAAGCCGGAATACGCGGCACTGCTGCAGGAGATTGCGCAGGCCGGGGGCAAAGACTCGGTTACTATTGATGATCTTGTGACCTTCCTGTTCGGGGGCGGCGCCTACCCTGGAGTGGAGGGGCAGGTAATGGCGATGCTCAAGGAGAAGCCGCTGCAGGACATTGTTATCATGATGGCCGATGTGCAGCAGCGCAATGCTTTTGTCGGGAAAGCGATTGCAGCTGTCATGAACAATGAACAGCAGCCGCTGAGTTCAGTCTTGAAGGGGCTGGAGATTACGCCGGAAGACGTTATAAAGACCTTCGCTAATGTCCGCCAAGGCCTCACTAAGGAAGGCCCGGCTGTCAATGCGATCCTCGTAGCTTACATACGCTCCGAGACGGAAGGTACAGCGGAGATAAGCCAGGACGGCAGGACGCACACGTATAAGCTTAAGATTTTGGGCAGAGATGTGCCGAAGGCCGTTCCGGTTGTCTGGTCGAAGGAAAGCGGCGATGCTGGCGTGGTGGTTGAAGCCGGCGGTGTCGTCAAGCTGACCAGCGGAACATCGGGCAAGGCGGTTGTCGCTGCCAAGCTGCTTAATAAAGTCATTTTCTCGAAAGAGGTCACCCTGACGGCCGCAAGCCCGAATCCGGGCGGCGGAGGCGGCGGTGGAGGCGGCGGAGGGCCTATAAGCCCGGGCCCGGGAGTCACGGCACCGCAGAAGGGTTTCCTCCAGGATTTCAAGGATAAGATGGCGGATATTATCCGTCAGCTGAAGACGCCGGGAATTACCGATGTCCAGCGGAACGCCTTGATTAATGAAGCGACGGAGCTGGCCAGGAAGACACTGCGCGATTACTGGATGTATGACGTTTCACCGTTTACAACGGTGACGGGCAGCAAGGCAGAAGCGGTGATCGTGCAGGATCATGTGCTGGAGGCGGTCGGTCTTTATGTTGAAGCACGCAAAATCGTGGAAGAACAGCTGACTGCAGCAGGGATCAGCACGACGGTTATATCGGATATCTATTTCACCTTTGTATATGGCACTCTGTCTGTAAATGCAAGCGAGCTGCAGTTATCCGAGCCGATTGTAAAGGGGATAAACAATGCTGGTGTGAAGACAGTGGGTATAATGGTATACGGACTGACGAAGCGGCTTCCGATCAGCCAGTTCAGCCAGTCGGTTAACCTCGGTGTGAGTCTTGTAACACTGCCTGCATCCGTAAACGTTAAGCCGTTGTCTCCCGTATATCAGTTCGGTCTGACTGTAGGCGGCAAGCCGGAGTCCCAGTTCACAACACCGTTCAAGGTCCGTTTCCCCGTAGAGCTTCCGGCTGGTACGGATACGGAGAAGGTCACGGTTATACGGCTCAGCGGGAGCAGCTACACGGCTGAAGGCGGTGTGCTGCATGAAGAAGACGGCTACCTGGAAGAATCGCTGGCGGGTTATTCCACCTATACCGTCATCGAAAATAACGTAACCTTCCGTGATATAGCGGATGTTTATCCTTGGGCTGGCCGTGCCATTGAGGTTGGGGCAGCCAAGGGCATTACCATCGGTATGGCGCCGCAGATTTTTGCGCCGCATTATCGGGTGACCCGGGCGGAGTTCTCCAAGATGCTGGTTCGCTCTCTCAACCTGGAGACCAACGATGCTGCTGAGCAGTTCACAGATGTGGGCACGGGTGAATGGTTCTATCCTTTTGTACGTGTGACAGCAGAGCTTGGTATTGTTATTGGACGCAGACCGGGTTATTTCGAGCCGAACGCACCGATAACGCGTGCCGAGATGGCGACGATGATCCACCGGGCGCTAAAGCATGCGAAGGAAGCCCAGGGTGCGGAGGATGCTTCGGCTGCCTTGGCGGCCTTTGCCGATGGGAATAAGGTTCATGCAACGCTGAAGGAAGGGTCGGCCTTCGCAGTGGAGAACGAAATTGTAACAGGAAGCGGCGGCAAATTCCGGCCGAACGACTATGCAAGCCGTGCGGAAGCAGCAGTAATTATTTATCGTACTTTGCACTATAAGAAGTAGGCTTTCTGCTGAGTATACCCGGGGTGGGGCTGGTCCTCAGCCCGGGTCCATTTAAATTTTAGGCGAAGGCCGGGTGAATGCAAATGAACATTATGGTGACTGGCGGAGCCGGGTTTCTCGGCAGTAACTTTATCGGCTATATGCTGGATACCTATACCGATTGCAGAATTATTAATTTCGATAAGCTGACGTATGCCGGAAATCTGGATAATCTGGCCGGCTATTCGTGGCGGTCCGATTACCAGTTTGTGCTTGGCGATATTTGCGATCGTGCGGCTGTAGATAAGGTTTTGCGTCATTATGAAATAGAAGCAATTGTGAATTTCGCAGCAGAGTCCCATGTGGACCGGAGTATAGCAGATCCTTCTGCATTTGCTATGACGAATGTGGTGGGCACACAGACTCTGCTGGATGCCGCGGTGAGTGCGGGAGTAAGACGCTTCGTGCAGATTTCTACAGATGAGGTCTATGGATCGCTTGGCGACACAGGCTGGTTCACCGAGGAATCGGGCTATGCCCCCAATAACCCTTATTCCGCGAGTAAGGCAGCCGCGGATATGTTCATACGGGCTTATTATCAGACCTATGGGCTTCATGTGAATTACGTCCGCTGCTCGAACACATATGGCCCGCGGCAATATCCTGAGAAGCTCATTCCGAGAACCATTACGGATGCCATCGCGGATCGTCCTGTCATCATACACGGGGAAGGACAAAGCATCCGTGACTGGCTGTATATAGGAGATAATGCAGCCGCGATTGACCTTGTGCTGAAGAAGGGAGAGCCAGGTGAGATATACAATATTGGGGCAGAACAGGAGAGGAGGACTATTGATGTCGCCAAGGCTGTGCTTGACCAATTAGGCAAGCCGCACAGTCTGATTTGCTTTACAGAGGACCGTCCCAGCCAGGACTACCGCTATGCCAACAAGTTCGATAAAATCCGGCGGGAATTGGGCTGGTATCCGGTGTGCCGGTTTGAAGAAGGGTTAATGTTAACCGTTGATTGGTATGTCCGCAACAGGCAGTGGTGGTCTCCTCTTCTAACTAAAGATTCACTCCCTGTATCTTCCCGGATTTCGGGATAGAAATTAACATAACGAAGCTTTGAATAAAGGTCGAGAGCTTGTATGCTGGCAAAGCCGCTGGACGGCTTTGCCGATGGCAGGTTTGTACAGTAACGGTTGATATTGATGCTCATCGGGATATGTGAAGGCGGCATGGCTGCCACGGGGAGGTAATGCTTGTCCTTGGGGAGTCCGGCCGGAAATACCGGCTCTGCTGCTCCGCCATTTGAAGAGGGAGAAGAGGGGTTGCCGGATTATGGCCAGGTAATGAGTGTGGAGTGTGTATGGGAAGCGGTTCCTTTACTTAGCTCCTTGGTCGCCTGGCTCCTTGCCTGTCCGGCTCAGGATGACGCGCTCAAGCAGCCTTCGTACAAGCTCCAGGTCTTCTTCTTCCAGCGGAACGCCATCCCAATGCAGCTGCTGGTGGTTAAGAAGTTCCTTGGCGTTGCTGGTAGGCTCCATGGTTTCGGGGTAATCGGTAAGTCCAAGCAGGTAATCGGCTGATGTGTTAAGCTTCTTGGCGATCAGCTGAATCGTTTCCAGTGTAGGCTGCCGGTAACCCGATTCGTAGCCCGCATATGTACTCTTAGCTACACCTACGGTATCCGCTACCTCTTGCATGGAGAACTTGCGTGTTTTTCTAAGTTGCTTCAGGCGCTTGGCAAACATGCTTGCATTCCTCCTACATATCCTCGCTTATCACCATATCGCCCCGCTATGCATTAGATTTGAAGAAAGAACGTTGCCGTTCAAGTATCGTTTTGCAAAAAAAATGATGAAGTCACAAAACTTTCCATGCGTCTTCACATTAAGAGCAATATCGTATTTATCGTGTTAGATTATAGCACAAAACACCTCTCTAACACCATTATCGGCAGGTGAATAGAGGTTGGTTAATGATGAAATATCAGAAAAGTTATATGCAGCTTCGCTGGTCCTTATAACGGGAGGCGGAATAAGTGATCTCAGCCGTCATGGCGTAGCAGGAGGGGTAGATCTCGTGGAGCCTGCAGCCGATAAGAGACTCGCCCAGCATAGCGGCATAGGTGGCGAATTTGCCTTTTAGATATTCGATAATGGCACAGGCATCTCTGGAAGGCAGACGATCAATACCCGGCAGGTTGGGCGGGTTAGCTGCAATGATATCCCGTCCGGCAAAAATAATAGTCAATTTGGAGGGAGCGGCCTCCGAATGCATTTGTTTCAGCCAGTGGTTGAGTGTCAGAACTTCCGTCATTTCGTTCAGCTCGGCTTCTGAAAAATAACCGGAAAGCAAACTCCGTACATTGCCCTCCTCACACTCCGTCAAGCGTTGTTTCCATTCCACGTAATCGCAGCTCAACAACCGGCTCAAATAAGTCATACACTCCACTCCTTGTTTATAATAAAGGCTCTATCTGTTGTATGCCCGTTAGGTTACTGGAATACCATTCCCCGGAATTTTGGATGATGAGAATTAGCTTGTCATGATGCACATTTATCGCAGATGATAATCAGTGGTGAAATACAGGTATTATACATTATGTGAAGAAAGTTGACCACAGCGTTACGTCCAGAAATCCCCAACAATTACATCTAAAGTATATCTGCACAGTCCTGCTTTCACAGGGGCAATTAGAATCAATTATTGTTCGACACATATCGGTTTTCTTCTGCATGATCCTCTTGTTTTTACTGGTTTGCCGGCGGATAATTGCTGTTACCAGTATATGCTCAGCCTTGTATCCGGTTGTTCGAGGTAGGTCTTTCACTGGGGGTTCGACACGCTTCCCGGCGACTAAAGAACCCCCCGTCCAAAGTTGTTGGATAGGTCTGCAGAAGCGGAATGTTGATTTGACAGCGTGCAAGGATATTTCATTTCCTTAAATTTGCCCACTCATCGATGTCAGCTTATCTATACATGGGCTTCTCGGGATTTATAACAGCCTGCCGTAGAAAGCCGTCGGAACGGGAAGGTTGATTTCATATTTGTCGAAGGCTAAAGTAAGAATGACAATCCCATACACGGAGGAAACAGACATGAAGGACCGGATTATGGTCATTTTTACGGGTGGTACAATCGGCAGCCGGGTGAACGGCAATGTCATTGATGTGCATCAGGACACCCCATATGAACTCCTGAAGCAGTACAGCCAGCTTGAAGGCAGCAGGCCGTTTGAGATGGATACCCTGCAGCCGCTGCAGGTGCTGAGTGAGAATATGACCCCGGATAACTGGCTGGAGCTGCTGACTGCTCTTGAGCAGATGGACCGGGCGCCATACGCAGGTATTATCATTACGCATGGGTCTGATACGGTCCCCTATACGGCGGCTATGCTTAGCTATACGGCTAGTCACTACGGGTTGCCGATTGTGCTGGTGGCGAGCAATCAGCCGCTGGGTCATCCCCGCAGCAACGGACTGCGGAATTTTGCGGCAGCTGTAGACTTTATTGCTGATGCCGATATTCCGGGCGTATTTGTATCGTTTGAGAATGAGCTTGGCGACCATGCTATCTATCTGGGCACGAGAATGACAGAGGCACTGCCGTTTAACGACCAATTTGACAGCCCTTATGGCGTGCCGTTCGGCAAGATGGTTGACGGGATATTCGTCCCCGATGAGCATGAGATCCAACCTGAAGTAGCTGGGCTAAGGGCAGCGAGAGCACCGGCGGCAGATCTGCAGCGTATCCGGTTCTCGACGAACATTCTGTATATTCGGCCTTTCCCAGGCTTGAATTACAGCTTGTATGACTTCCGTTCTGTCAAACCAGATGCCGTTCTTCATGGCGTCTATCATTCCGCTACGGCGAGCAGCTTCGCTTCCGAACGTTACAGCAGCTCGATAATCGGGTTTGCGTCGTACTGCCGGGAGCATGGGGTACCGCTGTATGTGGCGCCAGCCAAGAAAGAGGGGTCTGCCTTGTACCGTTCAGCGGATGAGTTTATGAGGGCAGGTATTCTAGGACTTCCGAGGATCGGCATGGAAGCGGCCCTGGTCAAGCTGATGCTGGCTTACGGAGGCTATGATACAGCTGAAGAACGTGCGGCATTTCTGGGACGGAATATATTTTATGAGCATCATGAGGGTGGAAGCTGGTGACGCTGCAGCGGTATGTTGAGAGCTGACTGTAAGAAGGAGACGTCCGGCGGGGAGGCTCCTTCTTGCGGTCAGTGGTTATCTGGGCTCCATATCGGTTGGATCGTGCTGGCCGTGGGCTTCCTGTCCAGACACGGGAGAACCGGAATGCGGGGGCAGCTCTTCGCCCCGGCTCTGCAGCTCACGCTCGAGCTGTCTGATTCGCCGCTGAAGGCGGTACTGCCGGATAATGCCGAATAGTCCGACGGTCAATCCGCCAAGAAGTGTGGAAATAAGAATAACCAGGATAAGCGGCAGGCTGGTCCGGGTAAACCAGAAGTTCACTTCAACGGGTTCGATATTAATAACCGCGAAAATAGCCGTGATTAGGGCAAACAGCAGGGCGGCTATAATGGTCCATTGCACTCTCATGACTCATCCTCCTCTAACAGCTTTGTGCTGAATATTACCCGAATTTTCGTACGGCAACAATGATTTTGTGGCCGAAGGCCGTTTTGCTGCCTGATAGAGGTAATGGCTGTTAGTAGTTTGTGCCAATCGGAGCCGGTGGATGCATGCCATCGCTTGAAGAGTGCAAGTATACCGCAGGCAGGGCTCGTCTTTGAAAACAAGCGCGTGCTTCTTATATTCATGGGAGAAATGGTGTATGATAGAGGGATAGCAATTCACCGTGGGAAAGGTTGGTCACTGTGGAAAACAAAACATCGTCCTCAAATTTTATCAAGCATATCGTTGCAGAAGACGTCAAGACAGGCAGGGTTAACGAGGTTGTTACCCGGTTCCCGCCAGAGCCGAATGGTTATCTTCATATTGGACATGCCAAATCGATCTGCCTGAACTTTGAACTGGCGGATGAGTTCAAGGGAAAGACCAATCTCCGTTTCGATGATACTAATCCGGTGAAGGAAGACACGGAGTATGTGGAGTCCATTCAGGAGGATGTGAAGTGGCTCGGCTTCGATTGGGATAATCTGCGCTTTGCATCCGACTATTTCGAAGAGATGTACGAGCGGGCGGTTCTGCTGATTAAGAAGGGCAGGGCCTATGTATGTGATCTGTCGGCTGAGCAGATTCGGGAATCGCGGGGCACCCTGACGCAGCCGGGTCAGGAGAGTCCGTACCGCAACCGCAGTGTGGAAGAGAACTTGGAGCTGTTCAGCCGGATGCGCGCCGGTGAGTTCAAGGACGGCGAGAAGGTGCTGCGGGCGAAGATTGATATGGCTTCCCCAAATATCAACCTTCGGGATCCGGTCCTCTACCGGATCGCTCATGCTCACCATCACCGGACTGGCGATGCCTGGTGCATCTACCCAATGTACGATTATGCACACCCGCTGGGAGATGCGATTGAGGGTGTAACCCATTCCATCTGTACGCTTGAGTTTGAAGATCATCGTCCGCTGTACGACTGGGTCGTACGTGAATGCGAGATGGAGGCGACGCCTCATCAATATGAGTTTGCGCGCCTCAACCTCACGAATACGGTCATGAGTAAACGTAAGCTTAAGATGCTTGTGGACGAAAGGGTTGTTGACGGCTGGGATGATCCGCGGATGCCTACGATTTCCGGACTGCGCCGGAAGGGCTTCACAGCGGAAGCCATCCGCGCATTCTGCCGTGAGATCGGGGTCGCAAGAGCCTACAGCACAGTTGATGAGCGCATGTTGGAGCATTTTATTCGCGAGGATCTCAAGCTGAAGGCTCCTCGTACGATGGCTGTACTGCAGCCGCTGAAGGTCGTCATAACCAACTATCCGGAAGGACAGGTGGAGATGCTGGAGGCGGAGAATAACCCCGAGAATGAGGAAATGGGCAAGCGCCAGATCCCATTCTCGCGCGAGATCTATATTGAGCGGGATGACTTTATGGAGAATCCCCCTAGTAAGTATTTCCGCCTGTTTCCGGGTAATGAGGTCCGGCTGAAGCATGCCTACTTCATTACATGCCAGGAAGTTATTAAAGACAGCAGCGGAGAAGTGGTCGAACTGCGCTGTACCTATGATCCGGAGACGAAGAGCGGTACGGGCTTTACCGGACGGAAGGTGAAGGGCACCATCCACTGGGTGGAGGCGACCCAGGCGCTTGCAGCTGATTTCCGGCTGTACGAGCCGCTTATCACCGATGAAGCGGAAGATAACGGCAAGCCGTTCCTGGAATGCATCAACCCGAATTCTCTGGAAATTCAGCAGGGATATGTTGAGCCGAACATGAAGGAAGCCAAGGCGCATGATAAATTCCAATTTTTCCGTCACGGCTATTTCAATGTAGATCCGAAGCACACATCGGCAGAGAAGCTGGTGTTTAACCGGATCGTTTCGCTGAAGAGCTCATTTGACGTCAAAGGCTAAAGCGGCAAGCGCAGAACTATAGAATAATCGGAGACCGGGCCGGGTATGGAAGTATACCTGCGGCCCGGTCTTTTTGCTGTGTGCAAGCAGCGGTAACGGGTACAGGTATGCCGGAGGGGTGCCTTGCCAAGAGATTGAAACGGTAGGTATAATAAAGTTATTATTCAAAGTGAATAATCATAGGTTTATAAGTTATTCGTTTTATGCTGCTATTACGATTGCGAAGGAGATTATATGAAACGTACAAAACTGCATGCGCTTGCTGTGATCTGGATCTGCTGTATGCTGGTTGGAGGCTCCGCATCCGTGTCTGCCGCTTCTTCCCCTTCCTCTGTTCGCGTAACGACGACCGCTTTAAAGCTGGTGTTTGACGGTAAGACTCTCAAGCTTCCTGAAGGACAGTATCTGTTCATGGTTAAGGGCAGCGCATATGTTCCCATCCGGTTTGTCTCTTATGCGCTGCTGAAGCAGGTGACATGGAATGCCAAGGACCGTTCCGTTCGGGTCGAGGAGCCGGATCAGGCGGAGCGCAAACGGCTGATAGGCTACTTGAAGGACGCTGCGGTTAAGGACAATCAAGCGGCAGCCAAGGGTGGCGCTAACCTGTCCGTTATTCCGGTGGAAGCTAAGTTTGCTTTCATGGGGGATGAGAAGCGCCTAGCTCCAGGCCAGCAGGTTTACAGCTATAAGGGAACGCTCTATGTTCCGGTCCGCTTCATGTCGGAGTCTGCGGGTGTAAAAATTGTCTGGGATTCCGCCAATAAGCGAATTACAGGGTATTCAGATGCCTATAGGAAGGGACAGAATTCCGCTCTGCCTGCAAAGGGAACCGGTTCAGATTCATCCTCAGAATCTGGCGGAGCATCTGGGGGTGTTCCCGTTACAAGCAAAGGGTCCGATCATGGCGGTGCATCCGGCGGAACGTCGGGTGGCGGTACCCCCGGCGGTGGTGCCCCCGGCGGCGGAGGTGCAGTGGACCAGGCTTATACAGCTATCGTCACCAAAGCGGAAAAGCGTCTTACCGAGCTGCAGAACGCATGCCAGGCTGATATGACGGATTTATTTAACAAGTATTTAAAATCGGAAAGTCAGGATGAGCGGAATAAGCTGCTGGGCCAGGGCGAGGAGCTGCTTGGAAAATGTACAGAGGATTTTGAGGTGATCCTGTCGGAAACGAAGATGGAGCTTGAATCTGGCGGCTTTAGTACAGCCATATTGGAGGAATACCGCAGGTATTTTGAAGAGATGGTCAGTTTGGGAAAAGCTCTTGTGAAAATGCGCGTGGACTGACAGTGGCAGGAGGCTTGTCACAGCATGATCCGAACGTTAGACTGAAGATGAATAATGGAATGGCTTCTGGGCGAGCCGTGGTCATCGGATACGTTATTAGCGACAGAACAGGAATTGTGGTGAAGAGATGAGGGTCAACGGCATTATTCTTGCGGGCGGCCGGAGCAGCCGAATGGGCCGTGACAAGGCGCTGCTGGAGCTGGGGGGCAGGCCGATCCTGGTGCATCTGATTGACCGTGTCGGCCGGTTAATTGGTGATCAAGGCCGTATTGCGATAGCATGCGGCAGCCTGGAGAGGGCGGGACAGTATAAGCGCATCTACCAGGAGGCTCAGTCCGCGGGCAGCCGATCAGCCGAAGAAATACTCTGGGTAACAGACCGGAATAACGGCGAAGGGCCGCTTGCTGGTCTGCATGCGGCGCTCAGTGTTCTGCCGGAGGGTTATGCCTTCACTACTGCATGCGATATGCCGTTCTTGTCAGTATCGCTGTTCGACAGGGAGCTGAAAGCGGCAGTCCGCAGCGGAGCGGATGCCGTACACGCACATGACCAACCGCTGCATGCTCTGTACCATTCTCGGGTGGCAGTTAGGCTTGGCGAACTCTTGGAGAGGGAAGAGCGGCGGTTTATGTCTGCTCTGCGGATGATGCGGTCCGAGTTAGTGGAGCCTTGCGGTGAACAGGAGCGAAGAGCTTTTATGAACATGAATACACCAGTTGATTACGAACGGCTCTTATCCGAAATGGAATAACTCATGCTGTCACAAAACAAGCCGCACAGCTGCGTAATAGCAGCTGTGCGGCTTGTTTATTGAATCGTGACGGGAGATATATTCCTTTAGGTGCGGAATCTGGACATCAGCTCCAGCAGCTCCTGCACCATATCCGCCAAGCCTTCGGATGCCGATGTTATCTCTTCCATTGTTGCCAGCTGCTCCTCAGAGGCGGCTGCAACCTGGTTGGCTTGATCTGCTGCGGCATCACTGACATGACGCAGCTGGCCAAGTGTGGAGGAAACCTGCTCGCTGCCGGCAGAAATCTGCTGTGAGGTAGCGGATACTTCCTCCATCTGTCTGCTGACATCCGAGATTTGCTCTAGGATAAGGGAGAACAAGTGTCCGCTCTCTTTAACGGATTCTGCGCTCTCTGCCACCTCTGTGCTGCCCTGCTCCATGACGTGGACAGCCTTTTGAGTATCCTGCTGGACGGCGGCAAGCATGCTGTTGATCTGCTCGGCGGAAGCTTTGGACTGCTCGGCCAGCTTTCGGATCTCTGCTGCCACTACCGCAAAGCCCCGGCCGTGCTCACCGGCACGTGCCGCTTCAATGGATGCGTTCAGGGCCAGCAGATTGGTCTGGTTACTGATCTGGGTAATCAGACCGGTAATCCGGCCGATTTCCTCCGAACGGCTGTGCAGGGAACGGATTGTTAGCGTTGTTTCCTCAACCGATTGCAGAGCTGATGCCATCCTGCTGCTCGCTTCAAGCATTCGCTGGTTACCCTGCTGTGTCCGCTGGGCAGCTTCCTGAGATGCGCTGGCAGCCGCAGAAGCAGACACCGCGATCCGGTTGACGCCTTCTGCTATCTCATGCATGGACCGGGATGACTCTCTCAGCTCATGGCGCTGAGTTTCGGCGCCGCTGGATACTTCCTGGATGGAGATGGCGATGCTTTCCGAGGCTGAGCTGGTCTGCTCTGCACTCGCGGTCAGTTCTTCAGAGGTAGCACCCACAGATAAAGAATGCTGGGATACCGTCTGCACCATCGTTCTGAGATTATCGCTCATCCGGTTCAGATTGAGCGCCATAGTACCAAATTCATCTTTGGAGTGAACCGGGAGGGTTACTGTTAGGTCACCGTCAGCCATGAGAGTTGCAAGGTGGTTAACCTGGCGTACCTGCTTAACAATATACCGGATAATAAGTGCTGTAACACCAGCTAACATCAGCAGAGATACGGCGGCAATAATCATGGAGAAGGTAAGGTCTTCATAGAAGCTCTCAAGAATCGTTGCTTTCGGAATTACCGTCATGTAAAACCATGTTGTCTCACTGCCGGGTACCCTAACCGGTTCGAACAACCGGAGGACATCGCCGCCAGCTCTATGCTGGTATAACTTACTCTCGCCTCTCTTAAGCTGTTCCCAGGTATCGGGGTTACGATCGATAAAGGAGGTTCCGGCACGTTCGGGCTCAAGCCCATGGGCAATATACTGTCCGTTGCCGGCAATGAGAACGGTATAACCTCCCATTGGTTTTTGTTCTTCGATTTGCCGCTGCAGGGTATCCAGCAGTATGTCACCGCCCACGATGCCGAGAAATTCGCCGCCTTCACCGATTATCGGAAGAATGATGGAGGTCATGGTCATTTCTTTGCCGCCTACCAAGTAAGGAGTAGGGTCCATCCAATATACCTGCTTCGTCCGCTTGGGCTCGAGATAATAATCGCCTGCACCAGGCGTTACATAATCAGGCAGTGGTTCACTGGATATCGCGCCTCCTTCTGAGCGATATACGTAAGGCACGAATCTGCCTGTGGCATCATCATAAGCGGCCTTGTTGCGATTATCTGCGTCTTGGCCATCAAATGCATCCGGTTCCCACAGCGTGTACAGGGCCAGAAGATCAGGATGATTCCCAAGCAAGGAGCTGAGCTGCCTGACAACATCTTCCCGCTGTGCCGGACCGTTCATGCTTGCGTCCAGCAACTGGGTGCGTACGGCATCAAGACGGGAGTGGAGGGTCGCAAGCTGCATTTGCAATGGCTTGGCGGCCTCGGCTGAGGTGTCAGCGGCTACAGCCTCACCGTAGGCCAAGTTGCTGTCATAGGTATTCATTAGGTTATAGCCGATAATAGCACCAAATGACAGCAGAATGATGAGGCCAAAGCCGATTGCAAGTTTATACCCAATCTTCATATCTCTGAATGTTTTCATTAAACTCGTCCTTTCTCATCTGGATCTTCTCCCCTATTTATCGACTTATTTCGACAAAGCTTAACCCCCTTCTTCTGAAGGGGGTTAATTGGCTAAGAATGTGCAAGTGGAGAAGGGAGTGAGGAGCGCACAGGGAAAAGTGATGAGGTGGCCTATTCGCGATATAAATGAAAAAATCACGGGCACGGGCGGCGCTCCCGGGTAGCAGGGGAGTGGTCAGTTCTGCTTCCTGTTTGCCGCGCGCAGCCGTGCCCGCTATTGTGAAGTCCTTATTAGAGCTTGGAATGAGATCGGTTATTCAGGGGGATCTCGTCAGAGGATGCTGCGGGATGCATGCCTTCTGGTCGATCGTGCTGCTGCCTGACTAGTGGTTCCGATTGGACGTACCCCGTATGCCATCAAGCGCTCTAGGCATCAAGCCGTTGACGGGCAGCTAGGAAGCTGCTGAAGGCTGTTCCAATGCCTTGCCGCCATGGCCGACGAATGTCTTCTTCCACTGGCCTTGAACAATAAACATGAGGACCATACATCCGAGGGCGATGCCGCTCAGAATCAGAAAGCCCGGTGTATACGATCCGGTGGACTGATACAGGTTGCCGAGAATCTTGGGCAGGAAGTAACCGCCAAGCCCTCCCGCAGCCCCTACAATGCCGGTTACAATGCCGATCTCATTCTGGAAGCGCTGAGGAACAAGCTGGAAGACCGAGCCGTTGCCTGCACCCAGACACATCATGCCGATGAAGAGGAGCACGGTTACGACGGATAGAGGCGGTATGGATGATACCGATGCCAGCATAATGCCTGCTCCGGCATAGAGGAGCATCAGCATGCGGATGCCGCCGATTTTGTCAGCCAGCCAGCCGCCCACAGGGCGGAAGAAGCTGCCTGCAATAACGCAGATGGTTGTGAAGTCAGCGGCTTTCACAGCGGACAAGCCGTATTCGGTGTTGAAGAATATGGTCAAGTAGTTGGACATGCCGACAAATCCGCCGAAAGTGACACTGTAGAGAATGCAGAACAGCCAGGTGTCACGGTATTTGAGAATGGCAGCATAATCGCCGAGCTTCTTGGGAGCTGGCTGGTTCGGACTATCCTTGGCGAAGATACTGAAGACGACAAAGACGATCGTGATCGGGATGAGGGCAAAAGCGAAGACTATCTCCCAGCTGCCAAAATACTCTGCGATCCGGTTGGCAAATAAGGTTGTCAATACTGTGCCGCTATTGCCTGCGCCGGCAATGCCCATTGCCAGTCCTTGATACTGCGGCGGATACCAGCGGCTTGCCAGCGGAAGCGCGGCTGCGAACGAAGCCCCTGCCATGCCAAGCAGCAGGCCTACATAATACAGCTCATTAAGTGAGTCTACGAATTGCCATGCCCAGACCAGCGGTACCATCGTAATAATCATGCCCATCTGTCCCGTTCGTTTGGGTCCGATATAGTCGGTCAAGAAGCCAAGCACCAGACGCAGAATAGAACCGCCTAATATCGGAAGAGCGACCAAATTCGCTTTTTGTGAGGCGTCCATCGGGTAATCATTCATAATGACGATTACGAGCGGTCCCATCAAAACCCAAATCATAAAGCTGACATCGAAATACAGGAATGCGCTAAATAGCGAGGGCTTGTGCCCGCTTTGCCAAAATCCCTTGTTTTCCATTGTAATACTCCTCTCCCGAATCCATGTTCATGCTTCTCTTGTCTGCAGCCTTGTGATGCTTGCTTGATTGATTGTCTGTCTGTCATTTAACTTGCAGGTTATCCCCGGGGATTTCATAAATCTGATGTAAACATCAAAAGGCCGCACTTCATCCAAAGAGATGAAAGGCGGCCGCATTGCCAACCGGATGCACGTCATTGTGCGTTCCGAATATTTGTCACAGCATTGTGAACTTAGTTGGATTATATGCGAGTCAGTTCTTGTATGTCAACTATACTAACATAAAAAAGTTTGATGATTTGATAATTATGTTCATCCGTGAATAAGCTGATAGACTTTTACAATAGAGGCGGCGATGTCACCGATCCGCTTCCGTTCATTCATAGCCTGCTTGCGCAGAAAGTCATAGGCTTCGGCTTCCGATATACCCTTGATTTCACAGAGCACGGCCTTCGCTTGGTCAATCCACTTGCGCTCTTCAAGCCGCTGGAGCAGCTGCTCCCGTTCCTCAAACCAGCGTTTGCGCTGATGATGTGAGCGGACTGCCCATTTCAAGGCGAACAGCATCTCTGTCTGTGTCATAGTTGGGAATAGGAGGCCATCTAATGAATAGCCCCATTCCATTTCCTGCGGGTAATGATTTTCCTGGCACAGCCACAGGATTGGCAGGCGCTTCATGCCGCTGATTGTTGACTGCCAGTCTGTCATCTTCTCCAGCGGTGTTAAGAGGACAGCGGCCTCGGACACGCTAATGAGCGGAAGAATTTCCTCATCAGACCGGCACCTGTACAAGGTGCGGCAGCTTTGTTTAAGATTGTCCAAGGGTTCAATGGAGGGACTGTCTTCTACAAGCAGAACCGTCTTCAGCATGATTTTCACCTCATTCCACCTTAGCGTAATGGTTATGGTTACACGTGTAATAAAATATAACATATATGCAATAGGGTGTCGATGTGAAGATAGTTTCAAAATTAATGTTAGGTATATTGACATAAAGAAAGGGACCTCGTATACTGAGTACATCAGTGAATGTTCTGGCACAACGGCGTGCCGCGTTCCTCGGCAATGAAGCCTGCTCCTTGAAACAAGGGGTGGGCTTTTCATGTTTTCATCCAACTATTTGCCTGAAGGCAAAGCGATGCAATGTCTTTGTTGTCTGCAGGCTGAACAGCACTGGAGCTGGTGCAGCACAGCGGGGAATTGCGCCACAGGAGGAGAGGCTATTATGAAGAAGAAACTGGTCATGATCGGCAATGGTATGGCAGGTGTCTCATTCGTGGAGCAGCTGCTGAAGCTGAACCCGAACCGTTATGATATTACAATAATCGGTGCGGAGCCGCACCCCAACTACAATAGAATCATGCTGTCTTCCGTACTGGCGGGGGACGCGAACATGCAGGATATTGTACTGAACGACTGGAGCTGGTACAGCAGCAATCATATTGAGCTTCATACCGGACAGGCGGTAAACCATATTGATACGGCGGGGCGGACGGTTACAACGGATAAGGGGCTGAAGGTCGTTTATGACGAGCTTGTACTCGCAACCGGCTCTCTTCCATTCATGCTGCCGCTACCGGGTGCTGATAAGGAAGGTGTTATCGCTTTCCGGGATATTAAGGACTGCGAGACGATGATCGAGACGGCCAAATCCTATAAGAAAGCTGTTGTAATTGGCGGCGGCTTGCTTGGTCTGGAAGCAGCACGCGGACTTCTGAATCTTAACATGGAAGTGAGTGTCGTCCACATTCACAACTATTTGATGGAGCGTCAGCTGGACTTGACGGCATCCAGAATGCTGCAAGCAGAGCTTGAGTCCCAGGGGATGCAGTTCCTTCTGGAGAAGCATTCGGATGCGATCATTGGCCGCAAGCGTGTGGCGGGCCTGAAGTTCAAGGACGGAACTCATGTAGAGGCGGATCTCATCGTCATGGCGGTTGGAATCAGGCCGAATGTGCAGCTGGCGAAGGAAAGTGGCATTGAAGTGAACCGCGGCATTGTGGTCGATGATCAGATGCGTACCAGCATACCGAATGTATATGCAGTCGGAGAGTGTGCCGAGCATCGCGGCATTGCTTATGGCCTGGTTGCGCCGCTGTATGAGCAGGGGGCGGTTCTTGCGAAAAGCCTTGCTGGCGTAGAGAACGAGGGCTACCAAGGATCCGTTGTTTCCACAAAGCTTAAGGTATCCGGCGTTCATGTATTCTCGGCGGGCATCTTCACGGATGAGCCGGGGACGAAGGCGCTGCGGGTACAGGATGATTTGGACGGTGTTTATAAGAAGGTTGTATTCCGCGACGGCAAGGTGGTGGGCGCCGTGCTGTTCGGCGATACGGCCGACGGCTCAAGGCTGTTCTCGCTGATTCGCAGCGGTGAGGATTTCAGCGGACGGGAGAAGGAAGTGTTGTTCGGTACAGGGGGCGGTTCAAGTCCGGCAAGCAATGAAGACCTCGTGACGGCCATGAGCGGGGATGAAATCGTATGCGGCTGTAACGGCGTAACGAAGGATACCATCGTGGAATCCATTACCGAGAACGGCTGCGTCAGCTTGAACGAGATCAAGGCGTGCACCAAGGCATCGGCATCATGCGGGGGCTGTAAACCGCTGGTGGAGGCGATTTTGACGGCCACGCTTGGGGCAGATAATGTGCAGACGGTCAAGGAAGGCATCTGCGGCTGTACCCGGCATACCCGGGATGAGGTTGTAGAAGCGATCAAGCGGATGCGCCTGACCACCTCCAAGGAAGTTATGCATGTGATGGAATGGGATAACCCGGAAGGCTGCTCCAAATGCCGTCCTGCTCTCAACTACTATCTGGGCATGGTATGGCCGGAAGAGCATGATGATGAGCCGGAATCCCGGTTTGTTAACGAGCGCAACCACGCGAATATTCAGAAGGACGGCACATTCTCGGTCGTGCCGCGGATTTACGGGGGCGTGACAACGCCGGACGATCTGCAGAAGATAGCCAGTGTGGCGCAGAAGTATCAGGTGCCCCTGGTCAAAATAACGGGCGGTCAGCGGATTGACCTGCTTGGCGTCAAGAAAGAGGATCTGCCGCAGGTGTGGAAGGAATTGGATATGCCGTCCGGCTATGCGTACGGCAAGGCGCTCCGCACAGTCAAGACCTGTGTAGGCTCTACCTTCTGCCGCTTCGGCACCCAGGACTCAATTAAGATGGGCATCGAGATGGAGAAGCGGTTCGAGCGGCTGAATACGCCGGCCAAGGTAAAGCTCGCAGTATCGGGCTGCCCGCGGAACTGCGCAGAATCGACGATCAAGGATCTGGGCGTCGTGGCGATCGATGGCGGCAGCGAAATTTATGTCGGCGGCAACGGCGGTACCAGAGTGCGGGCGGCAGAGCTCCTGGTCAAGGTAAAGACGGATGAAGAGGTGTTGGAGTGGACGGCAGCTTATCTGCAGTATTACCGGGAAACGGCTAACTTCGGAGAGCGTACAAGTGAATGGGTTCAGCGGGTTGGTCTGGATACCGTCAAGAAAGCGCTGGAGAAGAAGGAAGACCGTGAAGCGCTTGTCAGCCGGATCGATAAAACGCTCGGCTTGATGAAGGATCCTTGGAAGCAGATTATTGAGAATGACGAACTTCGCTCTGCGTTCGACGCTCTGACGGCTGCGCCGGAAAGAGGTGCCGGTGCAGCTGGAGAGCCAGTGGACGGCAAGGTGATTTTATCGGATAAGGACCGCTAGGAAGCGGTGTGGAAGTGCAGCTTGGGACCGGCAGCATGCCTGCCAACAAACGAGGGGAGAGAGCGACCATGAAAAAATTCAATATTGGCCACATCTCGGAGTTTCCGGAGCGCAGGGGCCGCGTCTTCCGGATGGGTGAACTGGAGCTGGCGCTGTTCAAGCTGTCGGATGGCACTGTGAAGGCCGTAGAGAACCGCTGCCCGCACAAGAACGGCAAGCTGTCGGAAGGTATGGTGTGCGACCACCATGTGTACTGCCCGCTTCACGACTGGAAGATAGACCTGGAGGATGGGATGGTTCAGGCGCCGGACGACGGCTGTGTATCTACCTATCCGGTCACCGTAGATGAGAACGGTCATGTCATTCTCGACTTGAATGGGGTACAATCATTGGTATCGTAATGCGGGTATGCCATCGGAGCGGCCCGTAAGACACCACCACCCATACAAGGAGGCGGCGTGAATGGCGCGCTTGGAAGGCATAACGGTGGCCGTGACCGGCCCGCGCAAGGCAGAGGACATGAGCCGTATGATTGAGAAGTTTGGGGGGCGGGCGGTAATCCGTCCTGCCCAAGGCACCGTATTTGTGGATGATTCGCAGATTGAAGAGCAGCTGAAAGGGCTGATTGCAGACCCTGCAGATTGGCTTGTCCTGACTACCGGTGTGGGTACCGAGGCGTTGTTGAACAAGGCTTCGCAGCTTGGGCTTGAGGAAGATTTCATGGCGGCGCTGCGTCAGATGAAGCTCGCTGCGAGGGGTTACAAGACCGTTAATGTTCTGCGGAAGCTCGAATTGACGCCGGCGGTTCGGGATAACGACGGCACAACAGCCGGACTGCTGGAGGAGATGGCTCCGTATGAGCTTCAGGGCAAGCGGGTTGCACTGCAGCTCTACGGCGATCCTGCTCCCCGGGTAACAGGTGCGCTGGCTGCCAGGGGAGCGCTCTGTGAGGAACTGCTCCCCTACCAGCATATCCCCCCAGAGGATTCTGTCGTCGGACAGCTTATAGAAGAGATAGTTGGCGCAAAGGTGCAGGCAGTCGCCTTTACCAGTACGGTTCAGGTCCGGTATGTGATGCAATCGGCGGCACAACAAGGAATGCTTGATGCAATGCTGGCCGCATTTGATGATGGCGTGCTGGCCGTTGCGGTCGGTAAGGTGACCGCTGAGGCGCTCTATGAGGAAGGCGTGAAGCGTGTGCTGTTTCCGGAGGAAGAGCGGATGGGCAGTATGATCGTGGCCATGTCCAGGCATTTTGGCGGCCGTTCAGAGCAGGATGCCGCCGACGAGCTTGCGGCCGGGGAATGTGCAGCTGACCAGCCCGCCGACCGTACGAAGAAGCCGGGGGAGCAATAAGAGAATAGAAGCTTCCCTTGCGGCTTGTCTGTACTAGAGAAGGGTGGCCGGTCTAGAAGGAGGCGTGCTTATGAGTGAGAGAGGGTTCGTATATTTAACTGGAGCAGGCCCGGGAGACCCGAAGCTGATCACAGTTAAAGGTCTGGAGTCGATCCGGGAAGCGGAAGTGCTGATCTATGACCGGCTGGTATCGCAGGAGCTGCTGCATGAGGCATCGCCTCACTGTGAAATGATCTATGTCGGCAAAGCATCGGGCCACCATACCATGAAGCAGGAGGATATCAATGACCTCATCATTCGGCATGCGCTTCGGGGCAAGGTTGTTACCCGGCTAAAGGGAGGCGACCCGCTCGTATACGGACGCGGCGGCGAAGAGGCGCTCTGTCTGGCAGAGCGGGGGATCCTGTTCGAGGTTGTACCGGGGATTTCTTCCTGCATCGCGGCACCCGCTTATGCCGGTATCCCGGTAACGCACCGTAAGCTTGCCGCCTCCTTCGCAGTCATAACCGGGCATGAATGCACAGGCAAGACAGGCGCCTGCGTGGATTGGAGCTGGGCGGCAGGGGCCGAGACGCTCGTGATCCTGATGGGGCTGCAGCAGCTGCCTGCCATTACGCAGAAGCTGATGAGCGAGGGCAAGGCACCGGATACGCCGATCGCTCTCATCCAGAGCGGCTCATTGGAAGAGCAGCGCGTGGTGACAGGTACGATCGCTACAATTGTCGAGCTGCAGGAGAAGGCGCAGCTGAAAAGCCCGGCGACCATTGTGGTCGGGCCGGTCGTTGCACTGCGGGGACAACTGCTCGGGATGGAGGACTATCCGCTAGGAAAGCTTGACCATCTCCTCGCGAGTTTGGCTTGAAATATGTAATGGTCGGTCGGAAGCTTATTCCTGACCGACCATTTTGCGTTGTTAGGGAAACACCAGTAAGACATCCTCTAACTCAAGACGGCTGTTCCTTACCATAATTCAAACCTAATTGATAAGCTTGGTTAAGCAGCAGCTCATGATGCTCGGCAGCGGAGTTCATAGTCTCATATAAAAATTCAACCCTCGAATTGGTAATGCCGCAATAATCTGCAATCCCCACATTAAGCAGATGAGTAATCGATTCATCGTAGTTACGCTTTTTCATCTGTTCTTCGGATACGCCCGCCAAACCAATCCACAAGACATGCTGATGATGGAGCTGGTTCGCCCCGTACGCAAACCCGTTGTTCCATACACGGTCAATATAACCTTTTAGCATCGCTGGCAGATGCCACCACCAAACTGGAAATATAAAGGCCAGGGCATCATGCTCCTTCATTCGCCTTATCTCTGTTTCTACCTGAGGAGAAAAGGTTTGTTCCGTAGCTGACCAATCAGGTTCATCTACACCTTTTAAGACAGGATCAAAGCCATTTCTGTGTAAATCCAATATCTCATAATCGTGGCCTGCCTCTGTGAGACCTTGGACGAAACGATCGGCAACCTTAAAGGTCAGGGATTCTTTTCTCGGGTGCGAAACGACGCTTAATACTCTCATACTTGTATTTCACTACCTTTCTTGTCAGCTATCTTGTAGCCATCATCAATGGCTGATGCTATTATAAACAGTACTGAAATATTCTGGAAGTACGCACTTTTAAGTTCTATAGGGAGCTTCATGTGCCATAGGTACATAGAAGTTCCTGCATAGACGGACTGGTATTTCCTTAAATAACGGACTGAAGTGAAAGAAATGGTCTTAGCAAATACAGCCAATCCACGGAGGGATAAGTGATGACTGAAGAGAGGACCAGTGTTCAAAAGAAGTACAGAGTTGGGGTGGAGGCTGCATTAGAAGTGATGGGGGGGAAGTGGAAGCCTTTAATTATTTATCATCTGATGACAGGACCAAAACGAACGTCTGAGCTGCGACGGTTAATGCCTGGCATTACGCAAAAAATGCTGACCACCCAACTAAGGGGTCTGGAAAAGGACGAGATTGTTGCGCGAAAGGTTTATAACGAAATGCCGCCTAAAGTGGAGTATGAGTTAACTTCCTACGGCTGGGGATTAAAGCCCGCGCTGGACCATTTATGCTACTGGGGAGAGAGTCATCTCGAAAAGGTTTATGGCGACAAATCCAAGGTCTTGGAGGATTTTGGAGGCTGTATAGAGTAATGCTTACATCTATATAGAGTCGTTTGGTCTTGCAGGAGGAGGGACATATCTTATATAATTCACCTAACTAACGTTAGTTAGTCGATAGTAGACGGACAATAAGGGGGTGTACCATGTCGGCAAGCCAGATCAAGGCAGTGGCGCGCGAGATGTTTGCGGAATCAGGATATGACGGAGTGAAGCTGGCTGAGATCGCCAAGGCGGTCGGTATTAAGACGCCGTCCATTTATGCGCACTTTGAATCGAAGGAGCAGCTGTTCCTCAGCTTATTTGCGGAGGCAGCGGAGAGTGAACGCTGGCGTCTTGCCAACTATGTGGATCAGTCAACCTCGCCATCGGGGCCGCTCGAGGACAGGCTGAAGGCTGTTTATGATTATTATACAGACCCTGAAGCGGGAGGCATGCAGGCTTTTCTGAAGAAAACGATGCTGATGCCGCCAAAGCTGCTAAAGCCGAAGCTGCAGCATGATTTTATACAGTATGAGAAGGGTGTAAGCGAGATGCTGGGCGGGATGCTTCAACAAGCGATGGAAAAGGGTGAAATACGTGAACAGGCGGCACAGCCGCTTATTAATGTATTTTATGCACTTATTGACGGGCTGCTTGTGGAGAGTCAGCTGTATAGCAGGGAAATATACCGGGAAAGACAACAGATGATCTGGCAGTATTATTGGCAGAGCGTGAAGGGATGAGATGGTTATGGCATGGCTGCTGCTGTTCTTGGCGGGCATACTTGAGGTTGTTTGGGCATTCGGTTTGAAGCAGTCGGAGGGGTTCACGAGGCCACTGCCAAGTGTGGTTACAATCGCGCTGCTTGTACTGAGCTTCTATCTTTTCGCCAAGGTGATGAGGCGGATTGAGATTGGCACAGCGTATGCGGTGTTCACGGGAATTGGTACAGCGGGGACCGTAATCGTCGGTATCTTGTTTCTTGGCGAGCCTGGGGGCTTTTGGCGGCTGTTCTTTGTGCTGCTGCTCCTGGGAGGCATTGTGGGGCTGAAGATGATCTCAGGAGATGGAGCGGGGACGGCGGAAGCGGGGTCCGATAAGGCAGAGGGCCAGATTTCTGGACCTGATTCTAATGTGAAGAACGGGAATTCGCCGCAGACCGGAGAGGGGTGAGAGAGTCATGGCATGGATTTACCTATTAATATCAGGGCTGGGAGAAGTGAGCGGTGTCACCTTCCTCAAGCTTTCAGACGGTTTTCGCAAGTGGAAGCCGGCAATCGGCGCGGTTCTGTCCGGGTTTGTCAGCTTCTTCTTTCTCTCCAAGGCGTTGCAGGACATTCCGATCAGCACGGCTTATGGCATATGGACGGGGATCGGCTCGGCGGGCAGCGTCATTCTGGGTATGGTGGTATTCAAGGAATCGAGGGCGGCGCTTAAGCTGCTGTTCATTGCAATGATCATAGCAGGTGTTGCCGGGTTGCGGATTGTCGGAGGGATGCATGATTAAATTTCTCTGCAGCACAGCATAAGAGACATCCAAGTTTATCCGTGTAAGCGGGATGCTGTTCTTGACCGAAAGAACTATTCCATGTATGTTTACTTACAATAAGTAATTAACGATAAAGAGGAGACGTGCCGATGATTCCAGCTTTGTTCCTGTCGCATGGTTCCCCGCTGCTTGCCATAGAAGATTCCAGCTATACTGATTTCCTTGCCCGGCTTGGAAAAAGCATGAGGCCAAAGGCCGTCATTGTATTTACCGCCCACTGGGAGGAGCCGGTTACCACGATATCACGAATGGACGGAAGCTATGATACGATCTATGATTTTGGGGGTTTTCCTCCAGAAATGTACACAATCAAGTATCCAGCCCGAGGTTCCATAGAAATTGCGGATCGGCTGGCTGCTCGCTTAGGCCAGCACGGTATACAGACGCGGATGGATAACAAGAGGGGGCTGGACCACGGCTCGTGGACGCTGCTTAGACGGCTGTACCCGGAAGCGGATATTCCGGTCGTGCAGGTCTCTGTCCATCCATTCCTGCCGCCTGCTGAACAGTTCCGGATCGGGGAAGCGCTCAGAGGGCTCGGTGAAGAAGACATCCTGGTTCTCGGCAGTGGAGCTACCGTTCACAACCTGCGGCAGCTGCGCTGGGACATGCAGGAGCCGGAGGAGTGGGCAGTGGCATTCGATGACTGGCTTGTTCATACCATCGGTAGCGGTTCCTATGAGGATTTGTTCCGCTACAGGGAGATTGCGCCCCATGCAGAGCGGGCGGTTCCACGTGAGGAGCATTTTGTCCCGCTCCTGCTGGCACTGGGCAGCAAGAGTGAGCAGTCGGAGAGCAGCGTAATCTATCGCGGTTATGATTACGGCTCTCTGAGTTACCTGTGCCTCTCCTTCTGAATCACAAGTTATTGCGATTGAGACAGGTACGGCAGGGTTAATAGGAGATAAAACGAGGAGGAGCGGCGCATGATCGAGATCGGACTGGCCGGCTGGGGGGACCATAATTCCCTGTACACCGAACCCGGTTCAGCCAAGAATAAGCTGGTCACCTACAGCAACTGGTTCAGCTGCGTGGAAGTCGACAGCACGTTCTATGCGATTCAGCCGCTCCGCAACATGGAGAAGTGGACGGCTGAAACTCCTCCAGGGTTCCGGTTCATCGTGAAGGCATACCAGGGGATGACAGGACACACTAGAGGACCCGCACCGGAGGGACAGGCGGCGGATGAGATGTTTGCAGCGTTCAAAGCTTCGATTGCTCCAATGATTGAGGCGGGCAAGCTGCGCGCGGTATTGTTTCAGTATCCGCCGTGGTTCGATTGCACGAAGTCTAATGTGCAGGAGCTGAGGGAGACCAAGGCGAGGATGGAAGGAATACCGTGCGCCTTGGAGTTTCGTCATCAGAGCTGGTTTGAAGAAGGCATGGCAGAGCGCACGCTGGACTTTATGCGGTCTGAAGGCTGGTACCACACAGTCTGTGACGAGCCCCAGGCGGGCAAAGGCTCGGTGCCGATTGTGGAGGCTGCCGCCGCCAACGGGATGACGATGGTCCGGTTCCATGGACGCAATGTGGAGGGATGGCACAGCGCAGGCCAGCCCAACTGGCGGGAGGTTCGTTACCTATATAATTATAATGAGGCAGAGCTGGCGGAATGGGCGGAACGCCTGAAACGTCTGGAGAGTATGGCGGATGCCGTCAGTGTAATCTTCAACAATAACTCTGGCGGGCATGCGTCAGCCAATGCGCTGGAGATGATGAAACAGCTGGGACAGACGCCGCCAAGAGGGAGCTTCAAGATTAGGCGTCAGCCGGAGCAGCTGGAACTTTTTACACTGACGGATGAAATCATTGAATAAAGCTACTATACTGTATAGTGATACCATTACATCTAAAGGAGATATGCATAATATGGTTGAAAGCAAACAGATCACTGGTCTATCTGACCGAGTGGAGTTAAATAATGGCGTACATATGCCTTGGTTTGGGCTTGGCGTGTTCCAGAGCAAGGAAGGGCAGGAAGTGGTTGATGCGGTGACATCTGCCGTGCAGCAGGGATACCGCCTGATCGACACCGCTGCGGTATACGGTAATGAAGAGGGCGTCGGCCGCGCGATCAGGGAGTGCGGTACAGACCGTTCCGAGCTGTTCATAACCACGAAGGTGTGGAATTCAGACCAGGGATATGACTCGACGCTGCGTGCGTTCGAGGAAAGCCGAAAAAAACTCGGTCTCGAGACTATCGATTTATATCTGGTACACTGGCCGGTTGCCGGCAAATATAAAGAGACTTACCGGGCGCTTGAGAAGCTCTATAAAGACGGAGCCGTTCGCGCCATTGGCGTCAGCAACTTCCAGGTTCATCATCTGAAGGATCTGCTTGCAGATTGTGAAGTCAAGCCGGCGGTGAATCAGGTGGAGTATCATCCGCTTCTGACACAGCGTGAAGTGCTCGACTACTGTAAGGAACAGAACATCCGGCTTCAGGCCTGGAGTCCGCTGATGCAGGGCAACCTGGATGTGGCGCTTCTCAAAGAGCTTGGCGGTAAATATGGCAAATCTCCTGCACAGATCGTACTGCGCTGGGATCTGCAGACAGGTGTCTTAACGATTCCAAAGTCGGTTAAAGCCGAGCGCATTGCATCGAATGCGGATATCTTTGATTTTGAACTGACAGCAGACGAAGTGAAGCAGATCAGTGACCTGAACCGCAATCACCGGTTTGGTCCAGATCCGGACAATTTTAATTTCTAGAGTGATAGCTGCTTACTCTATAGACAGGCCGTATCCGGCGGGAAGCCGAATGGAATGGCTGCGAGCAACGCACACTATACATGGAGGACGGCTGTTTACGGCATCCATTGACAACTTCAACTGTAACTGATATTATTACAGTATAAAGCGGGGTGCCGTGATGAACAGCGAATTCACAATAGCCGTCCATAGCCTGGTCTTGCTGGCTCATCTGCCGGAGCGGATGGCTTCAAGCGAGACAATCGCAGAGAATGTACAGACCAACGCAGCCAGGGTCCGCAAAGTGATGGGTGTTCTCCGCAAAGGCGGATTCGTCGAGACAAGAGAGGGTACACGCGGCGGGTACAGGCTAACGATTGATCCAGCGGTCGTAACGCTGGCTGATATCTACCGTACTATGGCGCAGGGTTCGGTAATGCCGAGCTGGTGCTCAGGTGATCCGGATATGGATTGTGTCGTCGGTTCCAATATGCGGTCTGTCATGAATAGCATTTTCTGTGCTGCCGAGCGGCAGCTGGAGAAGTACTTTGAAGATATTACGATATCTTCCGTTCTAGGGCAAATCCAGGAATGTGTTCCTGAAGCGGCAGATCAGGTATGACGGGATTCCCCTAAACATACATGAAATTCTAAGGAGAGGATGATTATCATGGCAGTAGCTTTGACAAAAGACAATTTTGCGAAGAGCATTGAAAGCGGCGTAGCGCTGGTAGATTTCTGGGCACCATGGTGCGGTCCTTGCAAGATGCAGCTTCCGATCGTTGAGGAGCTTGCAGCTGAGCTGGAAGGTCAAGCGACCATCGCTAAGATTAACGTGGATGAAGAGCCTGAGCTCGCTTCCCAATTCGGCGTTATGAGTATTCCTACTTTGATCCTGTTCAAGGATGGACAGCCGGTTGACAAGATGGTTGGCCTGCAGAGCAAGGAATCGCTTAAGACAAAAATTCAAAACCAATAAGCTTGCGACGGCCTGATTGGCCAGAGTACGCTTATGGGGAATATTGCAAAATTAAACGGCCGCCTGGCTGCAGGCTTTCTGTTACTGGAAAGCTGCAGCCGGGCGGTTTTTTTTATTAGAAATGCGGGTAAGTAAATCTTTGGGTGCTTTACGAAATGGACAGTGCAGGCAGATGGCAGCCCGAATTACTTGTGATTCTTGTTCTTATTGCTGAAATTGCTTACGGTTTCTGATCCTTCAATCGTATCGTTAACAAACGCCATATCCTGATTCTTGGCATGCATGTTTGTAGTACCCTTATAGTTCCCTTTGTGGGTTTTGTTTTCCACGGGATCGCCTCCTCCTATGGTATTGGGATACATGAGGAGTATATCCGGGGGGCAGCCCAGCCATTAGTAGGAATTGATTCCAGTGTTTCATCCCTTGCGGACACCGGTATGTCTGCTGCCGGCTTGCACAGCCTGTTTCATAATCGTTATACTGGTCACTACAAGAGGCCTCGCCCAAAACAAGGCCTAATGAGAACGGAGGCAGAATGAATACAAGATCGAAGCTATGGGTTGCAGTTGTTGCCTTGATGGCATTGATGCTTACAGCGTGTACAGAAAATAAGGATACAAGCCTGCAGGCGGAGGAGTTGCTCGGCAGGTCTCAGGAAGCGGTGGCGAAGATAGGAAGCTACGCGCTTGCCATGGAGCTGAAGCAGGACCTGGACACCGGGAATGGCCAGGAGACCTTCTCGGCTTCGTCACAGTCCAGTATCGAGGTCGAACCTCTCCAGATACAGCAGACGGTAACCAGCCAGTATGGCGGGGAGGAAACGGTCTACAAGACGATACTTACGCCGCAACAGTATTTCATACAAGACCTTTCCATAGGGGTATGGAACCAGCTTCCGCAATCGGAGATTGAGCTGGTCCGCGGAGCGCTGTCCGATTTTCAGATCGACCTGAAAGCTCAGGCCGGGCGGCTTCACTTGGCTGCTAAGGATTTTGAGGTGGAGAGTCAGGAGGGGATGTATGTACTCAGTCTCCGTGAAGGGGCGGAGGAGACGGGTATTGAACTTCTCCAGGACCTGCTTGAGAGCACCTTCGGGGGAGCTGAATTCCTGGCCAATATCAAGGACAGCATCAAGATCCAACGGCTGGTGTACCAGGTTACGCTGGATGCAAAAACCTATTACCCGGTTAAGCTGTATGTCGATACGGATATGACGCTGGCCCTAGATCCCGGTTCGCCAATGGAGATGACCCAGCAGCTCACGGCCGATTACAGCAAGTTCAATGCGATAACGCCAATAGAGGTGCCGGAAGAGGCGTTGGAGGCTCCAGAGCTTGATCCTTCGATTAACCCGGAGGACTTGGAAGAGCTTGAGAATCTGGAGGGGCTGGAAGAGGAGCTTGAAGGTCTTCGAGGTCAAGAAGGTCTTGGGGGAACGGATGGATCCGGTAACGCCGGAGCTGGAGCTTCCGGTGGCGAGGCGGGTTCCGAAGGCATCAATCAGCAGCCGTAAACTGTCCTTAAGTCAGGGGCATAGGCCCCTGCTGAAAGCTCCCGCTGCAAGCGCCCGCTTGGAGCGGGGGCTTTCATTGTTTCTGCCCTTCGGGTATAATGGCGAAAGATTATTCAAGATGATGAGGAGTGTTCATAGATGCCACTCTCCTGTGGAATCGTCGGCCTGCCGAATGTCGGCAAATCGACTCTGTTTAACGCGATTACGCAAGCGGGTGCGGAATCGGCGAACTATCCGTTCTGTACCATCGATCCGAATGTCGGTGTGGTGGAAGTGCCGGACGAGCGTTTGGACAAGCTGACGGAACTGGTTGTCCCGAATAAGACGGTGCCTACCGCATTTGAATTTGTAGATATTGCCGGCCTGGTTGCCGGAGCCAGCAAAGGAGAAGGACTTGGCAACAAGTTTCTGGCCCATATCCGCGAGGTTGATGCGATTGTGCATGTGGTTCGCTGCTTCCAGGATGAGAACATTACGCATGTATCCGGCAAGGTTGATCCGCTAAGCGATATCCAGACGATTAATCTGGAGCTTATACTGGCGGATATCGATTCAGTCGACCGCAGACTGGAGCGCAGCCGCAAGAACATGAAGGGCGGCGACAAGAAGGTTGCGCAGGAGGTTGAAGTGCTTGAGCGCGTGAAGGAAGCGCTCTACAACGATCAGCCTGTCCGCAGCGTGGAGCTCAGCGAAGATGAGAAGCTTCTGATCCGTGAGCTGCATCTAATTACAAGCAAGCCTGTGCTGTACGCGGCTAACGTCAGCGAGACGGAAGTGGCTAATGCAGAGGACAACCCGTATGTACAGCAGGTGCGCGAGTTCGCTGCAGCCGAAGGTGCGGAGGTTGTGCCGATCAGCGCGAAGGTGGAAGCGGAGATTGCCGAGCTCGAGGGCGAGGACAAAGCGATGTTCCTCGAAGAGCTTGGTCTTGAGGAATCGGGGCTTAATCGATTGATTAAGGCGGCGTACAAGCTGCTTGGCTTGTATACCTATTTCACCGCTGGCGTACAGGAAGTACGCGCCTGGACGATCCGCAAGGGCATGAAGGCGCCTCAGGCTGCAGGCGTGATCCACACCGACTTCGAACGCGGCTTTATCCGTGCGGAGGTAGTATCTTATAACGATCTCATCGCGGCAGGCTCGATGAATGCTGCCAAGGAGAAGGGGCAGCTTCGCCTCGAAGGCAAGGAGTATGTTGTGCAGGACGGCGATGTCATGCACTTCCGGTTTAACGTGTGATTAGTCGCTTATGTTAATACAGCGGTATGGCAGATATACAGCCCTCTCCCGGCCTTAAGGGAGGGGGCTTTCTGCAGGTTAGATCAGCAGCTGCCGAGGGTAAGGAAATTAGGGACGCTGATGATGGATTTATGGTATAATAAAGGGACGGAATATATGTTTAGTAGGGGTGTTTATATATGATGCTGGACCGTTTACAGGCACTGGCGGACCGATATGAGAAATTGAGCGAGCTGCTCTGCGACCCGGATGTGGCTGCTGATCCGAAGAAGCTGCGTGACTACTCGAAGGAGCAGTCGGATCTTCAGGACGCGTACAATGCTTTTAATGAATATAAGGAAGTCACAACCCAGCTTCAGGACGCCAAGGCTATGCAGGCAGAGAAGCTGGATGATGAGATGCGCGAGATGGTCAAGATGGAAATCGAGGAGCTGTCCGAGCGGCAGACAGAGCTGGAGGAGCGTATCCGGGTTCTGATGCTGCCGAAGGATCCTAACGATGACAAGAACGTTATCGTTGAGGTGCGCGGGGCGGCCGGCGGTGATGAGGCGGCATTGTTCGCTTCCGATCTATACCGGATGTATACCCGGTTTGCCGATTCCCAAGGCTGGCGTGTTGAAGTGCTTGAAGCGAACGAGAATGATCTCGGCGGCTTTAAGGAAATTATCTTTATGGTTGCCGGCAAGGGTGCATACAGCAAGCTGAAATATGAGAGCGGCGCACATCGTGTACAGCGTATTCCGGTGACGGAATCCGGCGGACGCATTCATACGTCAACCTCCACGGTAGCCGTTATGCCAGAGGTCGAAGATGTAGAGATCGAGATACTGGATAAGGATATCCGTGTCGATACGTTCTGCTCCAGCGGCGCGGGCGGGCAATCCGTTAATACGACGAAGTCGGCGGTGCGTGTGACGCATATCCCGACAGGTATTATGGCGACATGCCAGGACGGCAAATCGCAGAATGACAACAAGCAGAAGGCACTGCAGGTGCTTCGTGCGCGGATTTATGATATCCGCCGCCAGGAAGAGGAAGCGAAGTATGCCGGCGAGCGGAAGAGCAAGGTCGGTACAGGCGACCGGAGTGAACGGATTCGGACGTACAATTTTCCGCAGAGCCGCGTAACGGATCACCGGATCGGACTGACGCTTCATAAGCTGGATTCGGTTATGAACGGCGATATGGGCGAGATTGTGAATGCCCTGACGCTGGCTGAGCAGACCGAGCTGCTAGAGAGAGAAAATTCCGCAACCGTGTAAGTGCACGTGATTGCAGCGTCTTCAGGAGGATGTCCGGATGGAGAAGCATGAAATGCCGGACCGGCGGTTCGCGCCGGTGCCGAATATGACGATTGGGGAAGCCTGCGTGCAGGCTTCTTGTTTTTTGGAGGAGGCAGGCGTTGGCGAGGCACGGGCCAATGCGGAGCTGCTGCTGATGCACCTGCTGGGGCTTGAGAAATCCGCGCTGCTTCGTGATTGGCGCGATCCTTTCCCTGGCAAGTGTGAAGCTGCGTGGGCAGAGCTCGTGGAGCGTAAGGCGAAGGGCGAACCGGTCCAATATATTATGGGCGAGCAGTGGTTCTACGGACTGCCTTTTCGGGTAACGCCTGCTGTCCTGATACCCCGTCCCGAGACGGAGCTGCTCGTCGAAGCGGTGCTGGCTGCGGCTGACCGGCTGTGGCCTGCTGCCACAGGTGATGAACCGGAAGCTTTGCGCCAGAGCGAGCTGGAAGGCCGGAGCCGAAGAAGGCTTAGAGCGGTCGATGTGGGTACAGGGAGCGGAGCCATCGCAGTGACACTGGCAGTTCAGCGCCCGGAGTGGCAGGTATGCGCTACCGACCTGTCCGGCGAAGCGCTGCAGGTGGCACGTTCTAATGCGAAGCGCCATGGTGCCGAAGACCGGATGCTGTGGCTGCTGGGAGATCTGCTCGAGCCGGTAACAGCGGCGGAGCAGCCGCTGGCAGTTGATATTCTTATCTCAAACCCGCCTTATATCCCTGCAGGAGACATCGAGGGGCTGCAGCGGGAGGTTCGTGATTATGAGCCAAGGCTGGCCCTTGATGGAGGTGAGGATGGACTGAATCCTTACCGGAAAATGCTAAAGCAGATGCAGTGTATGTCGGAGGTTCCGCACATTGCGGCATTTGAGCTGGGACAGGGCCAGGCACATGAGGTGGCACGAATGATGGCCGACACCCGATGGTGGAATGAGATCCGCATCATTGACGATTATGCGGGAATTGGCCGCCACGTCATTGCGCTGCGAACCAGCTCATCCTGCAACTGAAACTGCCCTCATTACTTACAAAAACAACCTTCACCCCGCTGAGCGGCGGGCTGGAGGTTGTTTTTCTTGCTGCGGGCATTAGCATCATGTCAGCCTAACGCCCATCATTAGGGGAATGTGCGAGCTAGGCTGTAATGGATGTGTGGTCTTCATCTTCCTTCATCCGCTTGAGTGCGAGTACGAAAGTACTGCCTTTGCCTGGCTCTGAGGTGAAGCTGATCGAACCGCCGTGCGCATCTGCGATTTCTTTTACGATGGACAGCCCGAGTCCCGTGCCGCTGATGTGGCGGCGGTCAACTGTATCTATCCGGTAGAATTTGTCGTATAACCGTTCATAGGCGTCAGAGGGGATGCCGAGCCCTTCATCCGCAACATGGATACCTATCGCTTCAAGGGTAACCTCGCAGGCAACACGGATGGCTGCAGTGTCTGGGGAGTACTTGATTGCATTGCTGATCAGGTTGTTGACCGCGTGCATAAGCTTCACCGGATCGGCATACGCGATCGCGTCGATCTGCGGCGGGTTCCAGGCGATGCGGCGGCCTGTCCGGTCGTTCCAGCCGCAGATTATATCTTCCAGAAGGTAGCCGACGTCCACTGGTTCGGAACGAAACACGAGCTGGCCTTCCTCCATCCGCCGGAGGTCGAGATAGTCGTGGACCAACCGGTTCAGCTTATCGGCCTCCTCGTGGATGGTCTCCAGATAATGGCGCTGTCTGGGCTGATCAAGCTGTTCATCCAACATCATTTCGGCAAAGCCCATAATACTCGTGAGCGGAGTCTTCAGCTCATGAGTGACCACACCGATCATATCGTCCTTGATCTTCTGCAGGTGCTCTTCCTCACTCCGGTCCCGAAAGAAGAAAATGTGCTCCCTGGCTGGGCTTATTCCGTTGGTCTTGCGGGCAGCATACAATTCATAATGCCGGTGGATGGCGGAACCGGCGGATTGGCCTGCGGGCCCCTGATAAGTGAACTGCTCACGAAGCACGGCTTCACTGCCGCTCAAGAAGCGGGCCAGCGCCTGGCTGATAGCAGGACCGCGCCCTCCGATAATTTCCATCCCAGCCCAGGCGGCCATTTGGCTGCCGACCTGGAGTTTTTCCCCGAAGTACTCTCTAGCGCTTGCATTCCGGAACATAATGCGGCCTTCCGCGTCACAAATGACCGCTCCTTCGCGGCTAGTCTCCACTATTCTTCTGAGCATGCTGCTCTTAGACTCGGATTTGCGAATGGATTCAAGGAGCAGGATGAGAAGCGCTCCAACCGGGTAAGCAAGCGCCGAGAGCGCTGCAATAACGCCGGCAGGCTGCTCAAGGGACGGCACTTTAAGATACAGGGCCAGGCTGCCGGTTATGACCGAGGCAGTTGTCGCAAGAAACCAGCGCAGCCAAACAAGGCGGCGGCAGAAGAGGTCGGCGGCCATACTGCTTAAGACGGCTGCGCTCAACAGGTGGGCGGTTAACAGATAGAAGCCCTCATCATGCGGGAAGAACACCAGCCGTCCCGTAACCAGTGCGACGGCACAGGACAATGCAGCCGGCCAACCTGCATAGACCGCAGACAGGACAATTACAACAATATGGAGATCCACGAGGGCCCCCGGCTCAATTTCAATTGCAAGAGGCATCAGCAGAGCACCCAGCCCGCCGGCCATCAAACCCGAAGCGGCCCGGGCCCACGGGTGCTGCGGAGCAAGTATTAGCGGCTTGAGGGCATGGTCGGCGAGTAAATAATAAGCAATCAGAAGGGCGCTGCTTGCTAACAGATTGTATGCCGTGTTAACCATATGAAGGTGCTCCTAGCTGTACAAGCCCCGCCCGTAATGATCATAATGCTCGGCGTTATACTTGTACCCGATGCCCCATACGGTCTTGATATAGCGCGGATACCTGGGGTTAGCCTCCAGCTTCTTGCGCAGGTTTGTAATATGCACGTCAATTGCCCGGTCCGTTACGGGAACCTGGGGGCCTTTAATTTTCCGCAGCAGTTCTTCTCTGCTAAATACCTTACCTGGTGACAGAAGAAAGACACGCATTAGCTCAAACTCATGATAAGTCGTTTCGACGGGCTTTCCATTGTGAAACAGCTTCCTCCGATTAGTGTCAAGCGTAAGGGCGGAGCTGTTCCTAAGACCGACTGTCCGGGCTGAGTAGTTAGCCCGCCGAAGAAGCGCTTCAACCCGTGCCGCCAGCTCACGCATACTGAAGGGTTTAGACAGATAGTCGTCGGCCCCGGTTAAGAGGGCCTCGACACGGTCGTTGACGTCCTGCCTGGCTGACAGCATCAGAATGGGAATGTCCGAGACGGAGCGGATTTCTGCGCATAATGTCATGCCGTCCGTGTCCGGCAGCATGATATCTAGAATAATCAGATCGGCCGCGGTGCCAGAGAGAGCCTTGCGGGCGGATTCTCCGTCCATGGCACCAATAACAGAGTAGCCCTCTTCCCGCAGGTATATCGAGATCATATCCGCAATACTGCTGTCGTCTTCTACAAGTAAAATCTTCTTCATGCGCACTGAACTCCTTATGAGGTTTCGGATTTTATGTTGAGTCTATCATGCAAATATTTAGAATCTATAAGGAATCAGAAATGAATATACCTGCTATATGAGAATTGCTAGGTTTAAAGATTCGGGACCCGGGCATACTGGTGATAGAGCCGTTCCGGAACGCAAGCTAATGCCGCCGACGGGCGCATGAAAGAGGGGCTTGTGTTATGGTCATCCGCAATCATACTATCTCATTTCCTATTCGTTACCGTGCTTCTTATGGTTACCTGATTCTTGCACTTATGCTGCTTGTCATGTCTTGGGAAAGCTTGAAGTCCGATGCTGCTCTCGCGGGCGGCGCTGTACCTGAGGAATCGATCCGGCTCCGCATACTTGCCAATTCCGATTCTCCTGCCGACCAGGCTGTCAAACGCCATGTGCGTGATGCCGTGGTCGCCGATATGGAGCGTTATACAGCCGGAATGTCTACCATTGAGCAAGCCCGCCTGGTGATCGGGGGCCGTCTGCCTGAGATTGAAGCGCTGGTTCGTCAAGAGCTGGCCGAGAGGGGATTCACTTATTCTGTGCGTGCGGAGCTGGCTGAGGTTCCGTTCCCTACCAAAATGTACGGCAGCCGCGTATACCCGGCTGGCGACTATGAAGCGCTGCGCATAACACTAGGTGCCGGCGAGGGACAGAACTGGTGGTGTGTGCTGTTTCCGCCGCTCTGCTTCGTGGATGCAGTCAGCGGTGAGGCGACGGAAGGACCGGCAGCGGCTGCCGCTGCAGCTGTTCAGGAGACACCGGCAGAGCAGGACGGAGAAGGGGCTGCTGCGGTAAAAGTGCCAGGACAAGAGCCGGAGGTGAAGTTCTTCCTGTGGGAGCTGCTCCAAGCAATCGGTGATTTCTTCCGGAACTTGTTCAGTTAATAGAAGGTTTGCAAAGCCTTAGGAGGGCTTCATAATAGATTGTGATATAATGGAGTCGCAATTCAACTTGATGATTCGGAGTGAAACAGGCTTTGACAGAGCTGAAGATGAAGTTATGGAGAATACCGGAAGATAATAATGATACCCCTGAGGCCAGGACAGCCATTGAGGAAGCGAGCGCACTGCTCCGGGCAGGCGGGGTTGTAGCCTTTCCGACTGAAACGGTGTATGGACTTGGCTGCGACGCTGTCAATACGGAAGCGGTGGAGCGGGTCTTCGCGGCCAAAGGAAGACCATCTGACAACCCGCTGATCGTCCATATTGCAGCCGAGAGGCAGCTGGAACCAATTGTGAAGCCATACAGCGGTACGGCCGCCAAGCTGATGGCCGCATTCTGGCCGGGCCCCCTGACTATTGTCCTTCCCGCCAGGCAAGGTGCAGTCTCTCCGAGGGTTACAGCCGGCCTCGATACGGTAGCTGTGCGAATGCCGGCGCATGAGACGGCTCTGAGGTTAATTGCTGCCGCGGGATGCCCGATCGCTGCTCCAAGCGCGAACCGTTCAGGAAGGCCGAGCCCCACCCGCGCCGGACATGTGCAGGAGGATCTGGAAGGCCGTATTGACGGGCTGGTAGACGGCGGTCCTGCTGCTGTCGGTCTGGAATCTACGGTAGTGGAAGCGGAAGAGGGATACATCCGCATTCTTCGGCCGGGCAGCATTACAGCTGAGGAACTGGCGGCAGCGGGCGGGTGCGAGGTAATTGGACATGCCGAAGGCGCGACGGACGAGCAGTCCGGCCAGCAGGCAGCCCCGAGGTCTCCCGGCATGAAATATACGCATTATGCGCCGGCGGGTGCCATGACACTGGTAGCCGGCGCGCCGGAAGCGGTAAGCGGCTATATTATGGAAGCAGCTGTGAAGGCCGCCGCCAAAGGCAGGCGCACGGGGGTATTGGTATATGAAGAGCATGCGGCAGCCTACGAGGCTGATGCTGTCCTTGTGCTTGGCAGTTTGAGCCGTCCGGCTGATGCTGCACGAACCCTCTACGATGCGTTAAGAACGTTTGACCAGCTGGGAATTGAAGAAATATGGGCGCAAGCCTGGCCGCTGGAGGGGATCGGCGCTGCCCTTATGAACCGCTTGACAAAGGCGGCGGGCGGCAGGCTGGTACAGGTGTAGAAACTTGAACAACAGGCTCCGTCATGAACGGCGTCTTGTCCGCATACATTGGTTAGAGAATGCTGCGGACAAGGAGAGATACGGGAATGGATGGAGCTGTAATTGGAACATCTGTCGCTGCCGGGCAGCTGATGACCATCGTAGTGATGGCAGTTGCCCTCGGAATGGACGCTTTCTCGCTCGGTATTGGCATCGGACTGAAAGGAATACGCAAGCTGGATATAGTGAAACTAAGCCTGCTGATCGCCTTTTTCCATGTAGTTATGCCGCTGACGGGCATGTTCATGGGCCAGTACGTCGGCAGCCTTCTAGGGGGGGTCGCTGTCAAGGCGGGGGGTGCGCTCCTGCTGCTGCTTGGCGGCCATATGATCTACAGCTCGCTGCGTGGGGATGCGGTACAGTCATTTGACCATAGAACGGCATGGGGCATGCTGCTCTTCTCCCTCAGCGTAAGTATTGACTCATTCTCGGTTGGCGTTTCGCTCGGCATGTTCGCGACCGATGTCGTTACGACGGTGCTGATGTTTGGACTGTTTGGCGGCATCATGTCCATAATGGGGCTGCTTCTCGGGCAGCGTGTCAGCCGTAATCTGGGGGAATACGGCGAAGCTTGCGGGGGCATTATTTTATTCGCATTTGGCATTCTGTTTTTAATATAATATGATGTGGTAAGGTACAATAACGTCTAAAGCATAGCGACTGAAAGGGGGATGTGCAGCTGTGATACGCATATTGTTCGTATGCACAGGCAACACCTGCCGCAGTCCGATGGCGGAAGCCCTGCTTAAAGAGCGGGCCAAAGCGAGGGGCATAGAGGTAGAGGTACGTTCGGCAGGTGTTTCGACGGTCGACGGCTTACCGGTTTCCCCGCATGCGGCGGAAACGCTGCGGGCCAGAAACATCACCCACACCGGATCGTCCCATGCGGTTACAGGTCAAATGATTGACTGGGCCGATCTCATTTTGGCCATGACGACCAGTCACAAGCGTAATCTGATTGAGCGGTTTCCGGTTGCGGTGGAGAAGACGCACACGCTGATGGAGTATGTGGAAGACCGCAAGGATGTTATGTCAGATATCAGAGAGCTTGAGCGGCTTTATTCGGAATATCAGGTGAAGCAGGTGCTCGGCGAGCAGCTGTCGGATGAGGAGCGGGCGCGTCTTCTGCAGCTGGAACAGCAAATTCCAAGCTTTGATATCGCTGATCCGTTTGGCGGCTCTCTGGAGCAGTACCGCCAAGTGGCCGATGAGATCACAGGAGCAGTAGACAAGCTGCTGGACAAGCTGCTGCTGGGTATGGGACACCGGGCAAAGAATGATTGATTTTGCCTGATGTTTCCGTTATGATGAAGATAAGAATTTTGATCCGATGTGACTGGCGACGGAAGTGGGTAACCACGGTGGAGCATCGGAACATACGGCCGGTCGCCTGGGCAAAGAGCAGCATGTCTTTTGACATGTCTTGCTCTTTTTTTGTTCTTTTGGACATGGTTTAAGGTATAATAAGCCTGAATTGTTAAAGGGCACTCCAAGCAGGCAGCATAACAATAATCAGGAGGTACTATCAGATGAAAATTGCAATTGGCGCAGACCACGCAGGCTACCGTTTGAAGGATGAGATTGTTCCGCTGCTGCGTGAGATGGGACATGAGATTGAAGATTTCGGCTGTGATTGCAGTCAATCGGTCGATTATCCAGACTACGCGATACCGGTTTGCGAAGCGGTAGTTGAGGGCCGGGCGGAGCGCGGAATTCTGATCTGCGGCACAGGGATCGGCATGTCGATTGCGGCCAACAAGATGCCTGGCATCCGCTGCGCCTTGGTGCACGACATGTTCTCAGCCAAAGCGACCAGGGAGCATAACGACACGAATGTGCTGGCGCTCGGAGAGCGTGTAATCGGCCCTGGCCTGGCGCAGGAAATTGTCCGTATCTGGATCGAGACGCCATTCTCGAACGGCGAGCGACATGCGGGCCGAATTGGCAAGGTAAAGGCGCTGGAAGAGAAATACACGATCCATCCGTAACCGGAGGTGATCCTTATGAATAGAGAGCTTAGCAAGCCGCAAGCGATCGCGGCGGATGTGGAGACGGCGGTGAGAGAGCTGGCGGCGGCAGGCTCCCTGAGAGCGGGCCAGCTGCTTGTAATCGGAACCAGCACGAGCGAGGTTTCAGGTGCGCATATTGGAACTGCGGGCACTATGGATGTGGCAGCAGCGATCTATGAGGGAATAGAAGCAGTACGCAAGGATGTCGGCTTCCTCCCGTTGTACCAGTGCTGTGAGCATCTGAACCGCGCGTTGGTAACGACCCGCGAGGCACAGGAGCGCTATGGCCTGACTGAGGTGGCAGCTGTTCCGGTTCCAGGGGCGGGCGGCTCTATGGCCGCCTATGCCTACCGGCATCTGCAGGACAGTGTGCTTATTGAAGAGGTTCAGGCACATGCGGGCATTGATATCGGCGATACGCTGATCGGCATGCACCTGCGACCCGTTGCCGTCCCGGTGAGGCCTTCTGTGAAGCGGATCGGTGAGGCGCATGTCACCATGGCCTTCACCCGGCCGAAGCTGATCGGCGGCACACGCGCCGTCTATCAGCTCGAGCCGCCCGGCAATGGTGTGACAGCTGGTAGCGGGGAAGCTCGTGCAACTCGCATCCCAACCTGTGATTAACGGCTTTAGCACATAGATAGATCGTTAACTTTGCGAAGGAGGATTCAGAGGAATTATGGAAAACTTACGTAAGCAGGACCCAGAGATCGTCAAGGCGCTTGGACTTGAGCTGCAGCGCCAGCGTGACAACCTGGAGCTAATCGCTTCCGAGAACATTGTCAGCGAAGCAGTGCTGGAAACAGTAGGTACGGTATTGACGAACAAATACGCGGAAGGCTATCCGGGCAAGCGCTATTACGGCGGATGTGAGCATGTGGATATTGCCGAGGATATTGCGCGCAACCGTGCCAAGGAGCTGTTTGGCGCTGAGCACGTGAATGTCCAGCCGCATTCCGGCGCACAGGCGAATATGGCGGTATATCTTGCTGCTCTAAAGCCAGGCGATACGGTGCTGGGTATGGACCTGGCGCATGGCGGCCACTTGACGCACGGCAGCCCGGTCAATGCATCGGGTCTGCTCTATAATTTCGTTGCTTATGGTGTCAGCGAGGATTCCTTCACGATTGACTATGAAGAGGTTCGCAAGGCGGCATTCAAGCACCGTCCCCGTATGATCGTGGCGGGCGCCAGTGCCTATCCGCGAATCATTGATTTTGAAAAGCTGGGTCAGATTGCACAGGAAGTCGGAGCTTTGTTTATGGTGGACATGGCGCATATCGCCGGTCTGGTAGCTGCTGGCTTGCACCCTAGCCCGGTGCCTCATGCGCATTTTGTAACGACGACCACGCATAAGACCCTGCGCGGACCGCGCGGCGGTATGATTATGTGCCGTAAGCCTTGGGCAGCAGCGATTGATAAAGCGGTATTCCCAGGCTCGCAGGGCGGTCCTTTGATGCATATTATCGCAGCTAAGGCGGTAGCGTTCGGCGAAGCGCTTCAGCCTTCCTTTAAGACTTATGCGCAGAACGTGATTGATAATGCTCAGGCACTGGCTAAAGGATTAACTGAAGAAGGTCTGAACCTGGTATCCGGCGGTACGGATAACCACCTGATGCTGATTGATACCCGCAACCTGAACATCTCGGGTAAGGAAGCTGAGCATGTACTGGATTCCGTGGCGATTACGGTAAATAAGAACGCCATTCCGTTCGATCCGACCAGCCCGTTCGTTACCAGCGGTATCCGGATCGGCACGCCGGCGGTGACTTCCCGCGGCATGGATACATCTGCGATGAAGACAATTGCTAAGGTCATTGCCATGACACTCAAGAATCCGAAGGATGAAGCGGTCCTCGAGAAGGCGCGCGGCATGGTTAGTGAGCTGACGGCTAAATATCCGCTTTACCCTTCCATTAACTATTAATCTGCAAAACGAAGAAGCTGCTGACAACATGTCGGCAGCTTCTTCTTATTGTAGGACAGGCTCTTACGAACAACATGCTAGGCTTCAGCGGGTTGGGCAGGATGCCGATCCTTCGGAACGGAAATCTTGGAAGCCCGGTAATAAAGGATGGTCGATACGCCTACCAGAAACGCTGAGCACAGATACATATTGTTGTAGTGAACATATGAGGCTAAGAGGCCCAGGAAATAGGAGCCTGCACCATAGCCGGAGTCAAACAAGACAAAGAAGGTGCTGATGGCAATGCCTGTGCTTGCCGGAGCTGCTTGAATAGCCAGAGTCTGATAGCTCGGAAAGAGCACACCGTAGCCTAATCCGAGAATACCCCCGGAGAGCAGCAGGGTAAAGGAGCTGTGAGCCTGGCTCAGAAGCACCATGCCGGTCGTGAAGCAGACGAGACCCGGGTAGATGAGAACGCTGGCTCCAAAACGGTCGAACACGCGTCCGGTAAATGGACGGGGTATTACAATCATGAGCGCAAAGCAGACGAAGAACCAGCTTGCTGCCTTGTGCAGCCCCAGTTCGTCTGCATACACAGAGAGAAAGGTGGTAATGCCGCTGTAGGCGAAAGCCAGTACAAGGGCGGTTAAAGCGATTGGAACAGCCTTGGGCTCAAAAACACTTCTAGCCCAGCTGGTATCAGAACCCGCCTCTTTGCGCTTGGCCCGATCCAGAGCCGGCAGCTTCGCCAGTATTCCGCTTAGGAGTGCCAAGAGGGCGAATAAGCCGCAAAGTGCAAAGAATAAGGTGAAGCTGTGCTCAGATGCTGTTAGCCCGACGAATGGACCGAGCACCATGGCAAGACTCATAAACAGGCTGAAATAGCCGATTCCTTCGCCTTTGCGGCTGTTCGGTACCAGAAGGGCTGCCGCCGTGCTTGATGCAGTGGCTGCGAGGCCGAATCCGATACCGTGCACGAAGCGCAGGATAAGCAGCATGTGCAGGGATGGTATTGCGTAATACAGCAGGGAAGTGGCCACAAACAGGATAAGGCCCGTTAGCAGAATCGGCCGGTTGCCAATCCGGTTGGCCAGCCGCCCGGCGATGGGCCGGCAAATAACAGTAGCGGCTACGAATACGGTCATTGCAAGTCCGATTTGCTGGCGGCTGCCGTGCAGGCTGTTCTCCACGAACAGCGGGAGTGCAGTAGCGAGCATGTAGAAGGTCATAAACAGAAAAAAGCTGCTCCAGCAGATCAGGGTAAAGCTTCTGGTCCAGAGCTTGGTTGCATAATGGTCCATCTCCTAATATCTCCTTGCTTGTATACCTTATTTGGCAAATATTCAGGTACCTGATTGTTGATCGGCGTTCTCGTTAATAGCAGCCATTACAGCGTAGAAAATGGTGAGATCTTCTTCGCTGATGCCCTCTGTCAGTGAGGCGGCAAACTGCTGCTCAACAGGAGTGAGCTGCCTGTTAAGTGATCGCCCGCTTTCCGTAGGATGAAGCTTAAAGGATCTGCGGTCCAGCGGGTTGTGCCTGCGTTCCACCAAGCCCTTGCGCTCCAGCTGGTCTAGAATTCTCGTTGTATTGGCGGGGTCCTTGTCCGCTTTCATGCCCAGCTCCCGCTGGGTTAAGCCTTCTTCCTGACACAGCAGGTGGAGAAGGGACCACTGCTCGGATGTAATGCCATGCGGCTGATACAGCCGGGTAAGCAGGTGACTTAATTTACGTCCGGTATTACTGATCAGATATCCGGGAGATCCGTTCAGGCTCATATATAATATCCCCTCAAAACTTAGTTGTTATAACAATTATATGTATAGCATTAAACTGCCGTCAACCCTCAAACTTAAGCGAATTTTAAGGAAGATCAGGGCGGGTGCTGTGATATGCTGATAGTATGAAAGCTGTCCGCTCAGCGGACGACTGAGAGGAGTAAGGCATGGAACCTTTCTGGATTGCAATTGGCGTCATTGCTGTGGTCTCTGCTGTAGGAGCAGCTGCTTTCCGGCGAACCCGTGTTCAGAACACGGGAGGACGTCGTAAAAGCGGAACCAAACCTCCGCCAGTGCTTGGTGTACGGGAGGGTCATCCCGCTTACAGTGCCGCCCTCCGTCTTGAAGCGGTGCTGGATGATGACTTTGTAGCGAGGGTTAAGGACCGAATCATGAAAGCGGAGCCAAACTTGACGGAGCTGCAGTGGGAGTGGCATTTGTTTGAGCTCAAGCGATATTTTCTGATGTGCGGTATTATGAGAGCTGTCCCTATGTACAGCAGCAAAGTTGATGATATATGGCATGAGATGCTAATGTTTACACGCGAATACCAGTTATTCTGCGAACGCTTCTGCGGCGCAATGATACATCATGCTCCGCATGGCAAGGCAGGTCAGCCGAGACCGGATGAGCGTGCGCTGTTCGAATGGGTGTACAGTGAACTGTTTGGGCCTCCTGCACAACGGCCGGACATCTGGGGGCCGTTCTACCGGGTGCCAATGTCACCTGAGCTGCTGGCGGAACTAGTGAACAAGTCGGAGTGTGCCTTGAAGGAAAGAAGATTCAATATGCGGGCCGCTGAGCGTTTCGGCGATCTGGAGGCCAGTGTCAATCGTCTGATTAAATCGGCACGCGAGCAGATCAACGAAGCCAAGCTGCGAATTGAGCAGGGAGAAGGCCGTATGCAGAAGGGAAGCTGGTCGCCAGCCGTAGACATGATGGGAGCTGCCATGATTTTTGCCTCCATGTCACAACCTCAGCAGTATGACCGGCATATGGAGCAGTTGACGGAGAAGGCAGAGCGAAGCCAAAATTCTGCATTCAGCTGCAGTTCAGGCTACTACGGCGGAGACGGCAGGGATACGGGGGACTGCACGCCTTCCGGAGGAGATGGCGGCGGTTCATCCTGCGGGTCCAGCTGCGGTGGCGGATGCAGCAGTTAACACCATCATAATTATTTTTACAAACTGCGGCCTGCCGCAGTTTTTTGTTTGAAACAATGGTATAATATACAGGATTATGCGCTTGAAGGCTGTCCGCATAAGGACTTTCTGCTGCAAGCAAGGAGGAGCACACATGGGTAAACTGGTCATCTGCGACCATCCTTTAATCCAACATAAACTGACGTTTATCCGGGATAAAGCGACGAACACGAAGGACTTCCGTGATCTCGTCAGTGAGGTCGCTACGCTGATGGCGTACGAAATTACAAGAGACGTTCCACTTGAAACGATTCAGATCGAGACGCCGGTATGTGAGATGGAGAGTTATATTTTGTCAGGCCGGATGATTGGTCTTGTACCAATTCTGCGCGCGGGTCTTGGCATGGTGGACGGTATTCTGCAGTTGATTCCTTCTGCAAAGGTGGGCCACATTGGCCTGTACCGCAACGAGGAGACGCTGCAGCCGATTGAATATTACATAAACTTACCGACAGATGCCCAGGAGCGTCTGCTTATCGTGATTGATCCGATGCTGGCTACCGGGGGCTCGGCCAATGCGGCAATAGAAGCCTTGAAGAAGAGAGACTGTACCCATCTGAAGCTGATGTGTCTTATAGCGGCTCCCGAGGGTGTGAAGGCGGTGCAGGACGCGCATCCTGACGTCGATATTTATGTTGCTTCTGTAGACGAGCGCCTGAATGAGAATGGTTACATCGTTCCTGGCCTTGGTGATGCCGGCGACAGGCTGTTTGGTACGAAGTAATTAGACTTGGCCTTTAGGCGGCATCACGGATGAACTGAGTTAATGGGAGTGAACAGATTGAAAAAGCTTAAAGTAATGACGATATTTGGGACGCGCCCTGAAGCCATCAAGATGGCGCCGCTGGTGCTTGAGCTCCAAAAGTTTGAGGAAGAGATCGATTCTATAGTATGCGTAACCGCTCAGCACCGTCAGATGCTGGACCAGGTGCTGGATTTCTTTGAAATCCAGCCCCATTATGACCTCAATGTCATGAAGGACCGCCAGACGCTGACGGAAACCACGGTTCGCGTCCTGTCGGGCTTGGACCCGGTTCTGGAAGAAGCCAAGCCGGATATTGTGCTGGTTCATGGCGATACCCAGACGACCTTCCTGGCGAGTTACGCGGCGTTCCTGAAGCAGATTCAGGTCGGCCATGTGGAGGCGGGACTGCGGACCTGGAACAAGATGTCCCCTTATCCGGAAGAAATGAACCGGCAGCTGGCCGGTGTGCTTTCGGATATCCATTTTGCCCCGACAGACTGGTCGGCCGGCAACCTGCGTAAGGAGAACAAGCCTGAAACGGCAATTTATACGACAGGCAATACGGCTACAGACGTATTTCAATATACGGTTGATCCGTCCTTCAGCCACCCTGTATTGGATTGGGCAAAGGGTAAACGGATGATCTTGATGACCGCGCATCGCCGCGAGTCGATTGGTGAGCCGCACCGGAATATCTTCCGGGCTGTTAAGCGTCTGGCGGATGAATATGAGGATGTTGTGTTTGTCTATGCGGTACACCCGAATCCGGCTGTCCGGGAACCGGCGCAGGAGATTTTGGGCGGGCATCCGCGCATTCGTCTGATTGATCCGCCGGATGTGTTTGAATTTCACAATTTCTACCCGCATGCTTACATGATTATGACCGATTCTGGCGGCATGCAGGAGGAAGCGCCTTCTTTCGGTGTGCCTACCCTTGTGCTAAGGGATACGACTGAGCGGCCGGAAGGCATCGAGGCCGGCACTCTAGAGCTGGCGGGAACGGAAGAGGCAGTTGTGTATGAGCGTGCCAGACGCCTGTTGACGGACAAGGAAGCCTATGACCGGATGAGCAAGTCGGCGAATCCCTATGGGGATGGTCAGGCATCTGCTCGGATCGTGCAGGCAATTCTTCACCATTTTGGACGCCGCCCGGAACGCCCGGAGCCGTTCTTAGTGAAGTCTTAAATGGGGCAGTTGTTAGAAAACCGTTAAAAAACTTAACAGTGTACAGTTTCACTGTATGGTTCGGAAGTATAAAAAAACCTGTTGTATCAAGGGTTTTCGGGACTTCGTTCACTAAATGTTTGAATTTATATTCATTGACAAACGTTAGGGCGCTTGGATAAAATAGATGAGGGTTGACAGGGGTAGTGGCAGATGAACAAGAGAGAAAACGGTGACAATCTCTGGCGGGCGGCCGGTCTGGTCGGCGTCATGGGCCTTGATATCGCATTGTGCATCTTGCTCGGCTATTTCCTTGGGAATTGGCTTGGCGGCTCGCGTGGGTGGGTTGTCGGCGGAATTCTTGCCGGGCTGGCCGTCGGTATTTTCTCCTGCATCGTTTTGGTCAAGTATGTACTGGAGGACTCCGATGGATGAGCTGTTGAAGAGAGCCGCTAGGTCTGCGCTTTTTTTTATGTCTGCGCTGTGCGCGGCGTGGGCGCTTGCCCCGGATGGCAGAACAGTGGCTGCCGGTCTAATCCTTGGCACCGCAGCAAGTCTTGTGAATGCGTTTTTATTGCGCAGGAGGATTGAGCTGATTGCACGTCTGGCGCTGGATAACAGCGGGAGAAGAGCAACGCTTGGTCTGGCCAGCAGGTTGGCGACGATTCTGCTTGCTGTCATGGTGTCTTACCGCTTTCCCGGGTATTTCGCATTGCCCGCAACATTGGCAGGTTGTTTTTATGTCCAGATTGCGGTTTTTTTTACAGCGGTTGCACAGAATATTAAGGGTAACAACGGAAAGGGGTGAAAACACAGTATGCATTTATTTCCGGTTATAGAGGTTGGAGGTTTTCACTTGGACCTGTCAACCATCCTTGCGCTTCTGGTTTCCTGTACGGTTGTGTTCGTGCTCGCAAGGGTAGCTGTAAGTAATCTGTCGGTTCATAATCCGTCCAGGATGCAGAATTTTCTGGAATGGGTCGTGGATTTTGTACATAACCTGGTCGCCAGTGCGATGCCGCTAGAGAAGGCGAAGAAGTTTATCGCATTAGGGATGACGTTGATTATGTTCATCTTCGTATCCAACGTGCTGGGTCTTCCCTTCGGTATTGTGACCGAGCATCATCATGAGTCGAAGATCTTCGGTTACACCTATGTGACCGACGAGATGGTCGCTGAGCATGATGGTCATGCGCATGTGGCATGGTGGAAATCGCCGACAGCCGATATCATGGTTACGCTGGGCCTTGCGGTAGTTGTCTTCTTCCTGATTCACTATCTGGGCTTCACCCAGAACCGGAAGCACTACATCAAGCACTATTTCCAGCCTTTCTGGTTCTTCTTCCCGCTTAATCTGCTTGAGCAAGTCGCTAGGCCGATTACGCTGGCTGTACGTCTGTACGCCAACATCTTCGCCGGTGAGCTGCTCATTGCAACCATTTTGATGCTGGGCTTTGTTGGTTTCCCGTTACTTGCCGTATGGCAGGGCTTCAGTATATTCGTAGGCGCCATTCAGGCGTTCCTGTTTACGATTCTGACAATGGTGTATATTTCACAGGCCATTGTGCATGAAGATCATGATGATGATCATGATGATCACTAGCATTCCCCTTGTTAACTCGAATCCCGTCTGATGTATTTGACGGCGGGTTATCTCGGGATCACTAATAGAACAAACCAAAATTTGAATGATAATCGAGGAGGATTTTACAAATGGAATTTTTGGCAGCAGCAATTGCAGTTGGTCTGGGCGCAATCGGCGCAGGTTTCGGTAACGGTATGATCGTGAGCAAGACAGTTGAAGGTATCGCTCGTCAGCCAGAAGCACGCGGTGCTCTGCAGACGACTATGTTTATCGGTGTAGGTATCGTCGAGGTTGTTCCTTTGATCGGTGTCGTCCTCGGCTTCCTGATGTTCTTCTCGTAATATAAGTAATCTACAAAATCCTGGGGCGGGGAAGGCGTAAGCCTCCACGCCTTCTGTTTGTATGAATCTGCCACTCGGCAGGGGAACTAATAGATTCAGAAAGGAGTGCCGAACTGTGGAGTTTTATTGGGAATCGACAGTAATCGCGATTGTTGCGTTCATCCTGCTGTATATGCTGCTCAGCAAATACGCATTCGGACCGCTCTTCGCTGTAATGGAGCAGCGCAGACAGCTCGTGAAGGATGAAATTGCAAACGCGGAAGCAAGCCGCAAGCAGGCTGAACAGCAGCTTAACGAGCAGAAGCTAGCCCTTCAAGAGGCACGTAAGGAAGCCTTCGAAATTATTGAGCAGGCCAAGAGATCAAGCGCCAAGCAGGCGGATGATATTCTGGATGCTGCCAAGCAGGAATCGGTGCGCCTTAAAGAAGAGGCTGTCAAAGATATCGAGAACGAGAAGAACAAAGCGATCTCCGCTCTGCGCAGCCAGGTTAGCGGCATGTCCGTCATGATCGCTTCGAAGATTATCGAGAAGCAAATCGACGAGAAATCCCAGGAGCAGCTGGTTGACCAATACCTGAAACAGGTAGGGAACAAATCATGAGCCGGGAAACCGTCATTGCAAAACGCTACGCGAAGGCGCTGTTTGAAGTAGCCAAGCAGCAGAACGGTGTTGCGGGCGTGGAGCAGGAGTTGAAGCTGGTTGCGGATTCCATTGCAAAGGACCCGCAGATCGTCGCTTTTCTCAGCTATCCGAACATTGAATCGGGGAAGAAAGTAGCACTGATCAAGCAGGCTCTGCAGGGAAAAATCTCGCAGGATGTTCTGAATACGCTTGAACTGCTGATCGAACGCGGCCGCCAGGATGCGATCGGCAGTGTGTACGATGCCTATACGAAAATCGCGGGCGAAGCGCTGGGCCAGGCGCATGCGACCGTTTATACAGCCAAGCCGCTTGATACGGAGGAGATGAACAAGATTGCTTCCCGCTTCAGCGCGATTGTCGGCAAGATGATTGTTGCGGAGCAGGTAGTGGATCCTTCACTGCTCGGCGGTATTAAAGTCCGGATCGGGGACCGTCTCTATGACGGCAGCTTGTCCGGTAAGCTTGAACGTCTCGAAAAGGCGATCAAATCTTAAGCACTGTAGATAGGGGTGAGCGAATTGAGTATCAGACCTGATGAAATCAGCACGCTGATTAAACAGCAGATTGAACAATATAAAACGGAAATTCAAGTCGTCGAAGTCGGTACTGTAATCCAAGTCAGCGACGGTATCGCCCGCGTTCACGGCCTTGAGAATGCAATGTCCGGTGAGCTCCTCGAGTTCTCCAACGGCGTTGTAGGTATGGCTCTGAACCTCGAGGAAAGCAACGTAGGTGTCGTTATTTTGGGACCATACACGGACATCCGTGAAGGTGACGAAGTGAAGCGTACAGGCCGGATCATGGAAGTTCCGGTTGGCGAAGCGCTCCTCGGACGCGTCGTTAATCCGCTCGGACAGCCGCTCGACGGCAAAGGCCCGATCGCAACAACGGCTTTCCGTCCAGTTGAATCTCCGGCTCCGGGCGTTATTGACCGGAAATCGGTTCATGAACCAATGCAGACCGGTATCAAGGCAATTGATTCGATGGTACCAATCGGCCGTGGCCAGCGCGAGCTGATCATCGGTGACCGTCAAACAGGTAAAACAGCGATCGCCATCGACGCAATCATTAACCAGAAGGGCAATGGCGTGAAATGTATCTACGTTGCCATTGGCCAGAAGCAATCTACAGTTGCTAACGTAGTGGAAACACTTCGCCGCAACGGTGCACTTGACTATACAATCGTTGTTACAGCTTCGGCTTCCGAGCCGTCCCCGCTGCTCTTCCTGGCACCTTATGCCGGCTGCGCAATGGGCGAATATTTTATGTATAAGGGCGAGCACGTGCTCGTAATCTATGATGACCTGTCGAAGCAGGCGGCTGCATACCGCGAGCTCTCCCTGCTGCTCCGCCGTCCACCGGGCCGGGAAGCTTATCCGGGTGACGTATTCTACCTGCACTCCCGTCTTCTGGAGCGTGCAGCGAAGCTGAGCGACGAGCTTGGCGGCGGTTCACTGACAGCCCTGCCATTCATCGAAACGCAGGCATCTGACGTATCTGCATATATCCCGACGAACGTAATCTCGATTACAGACGGTCAGATCTTCCTTGAGGCTGACTTGTTCTACGCGGGCCAACGTCCGGCGATCAACGTCGGTATCTCTGTATCCCGTGTAGGTGGTTCCGCACAGATCAAAGCGATGAAGAAGGTTGCCGGTACACTCCGTCTGGATCTTGCCGCATACCGTTCACTCGCCGCGTTCGCGCAGTTCGGCTCCGATCTTGACAAGAGTACTCAAGCTCAGCTGACGCGTGGTGCGCGTACGATGGAAATTCTGAAGCAGGGCGTTAACCAGCCGATGTCTGTTGAGAAGCAGGTTATCAGTATCTTCGCCGCTGTTAAGGGTCATCTGGATGATCTGCCGGTTGAGGCAGTAGGACGTTTTGAGAAGGAACTGCATCTGTATCTGGAATCGAACAGTCCGCAGATTGCTGCGGCTATCCGCGATTCGAAGGATCTGAGCAGCGACACCGAGAAAGCCCTCACGGATGCAATCGTTAAATTTAAGAAAAGCTTCGCCGTATAACCGGCGCTAAGCATAGATGACCGCGGCTGAAAATGGAGTAGGCAGGCGGTCAACTGCTGCACCAAACACCAGGCTTGGGCCGAACAGGAGCAGAGCTGCTGGAGAAAGCGGACTGTCCGCTGGGAGGCCTGGGCAATAAAGGCGGGTGAACAAGATGGCAAAAGGCATGCGCGAAATCAAGAGCCAAATAAAGAGTACGCAGAATACGATGCAGATCACGAAAGCGATGGAAATGGTCGCTGCTGCAAAGCTGCGCCGTGCTCAAGAAGCGGCTCAGGCATCAAGTCCATACGCAGATAAGCTGAAAGAGGTTGTCGCGAGCATTGCAGCCGGTACGAAGGGTGTTACTCATCCGATGCTGCAAAAGCGTGAAATCAAGAAAACAGGTTATCTGGTGATTACGTCGGACAGAGGCTTAGCGGGCGGTTATAATGCCAACGTACTCCGTAAGCTGGTCAATACCATCCGTCAAAAGCATAAATCTGCTGATGAATACGTTCTGTTCGTGATCGGACGTAAGGGCCGGGACTACTTCCGCCGGCTGAATATGCCGATTACGGAAGAAGTGATCGGGTTGCCTGACTCCCCAAGCTTCGCGGACATCAAGTCTGTTGCTTATACGGCAGTCAAGCAGTTTGAGGAAGGCACCTATGATGAGCTCTACATTTACTATAATCATTTTGTGAATGCAATGACTCAGATTCCAACTGAAAAACGGCTGCTTCCTCTTGAGGAAGTGAGCGGCGGCACGCAGTTGACTAGTTATGAATATGAACCGTCTGCTGAGCGCGTGCTGAACGTGCTGCTGCCAAAGTATGCAGAGACGCTGATTTACAGTTCTGTACTGAACGGCAAAGCGAGCGAGTTCGGCGCGAGAATGACAGCAATGGGATCTGCTACGAAGAACGCGAAGAAGATGATCTCTGAGCTCACGCTCACGTATAACCGGGCGCGTCAAGCGGCCATTACGCAGGAAATTTCCGAAATCGTGGCAGGAGCAAACGCACAAGGCTAAGCTTCGAAGCCGCAGGGTACTAGCAATGTACCCTGGGGGGCGGAGGCTTGATTCGGATAAGCAGTACAGATGAGGGAACCAGGAGGGAAAACAATGAATAAGGGACGCGTTATATCCGTTACGGGTCCGGTCGTCGATCTCGAATTCGAGCGCGGACAGCTGCCGGAAATTTTGAACGCGATCAAGGTTGAACGGAAAGGCCAGGCCGGTGCTGCAGATATCGATCTGACACTGGAAGTGGCTGTTCACCTTGGCGATAATATGGTACGTGCCATTGCTATGAGTACGACAGATGGCCTCGTTCGCGGTATGGAAGCTGTCGATCTTGGCGGGCCAATCACGGTACCGGTGGGCTCTGCTACGCTGGGCCGCGTATTCAACGTGCTTGGCGAACCAATCGATAATGCTGGCGTTGCGCAATCGGAAGTTAATCTGCCGATTCACCGTCAAGCTCCTTCTTTCGACGAGCTGTCGACACAGGCAGAAATTCTGGAAACCGGCATCAAAGTTATCGACCTGCTTGCACCGTATGCGAAGGGCGGTAAGATCGGTCTCTTCGGTGGTGCGGGTGTAGGTAAGACGGTTACCATTCAAGAGCTTATCAACAACATCGCTCAAGAGCACGGCGGTATCTCTGTATTTGCCGGTGTAGGCGAGCGTACACGTGAAGGTAATGACCTATATCATGAAATGAAGGACTCGGGCGTTATCAGCAAGACGGCCATGGTATTCGGTCAGATGAACGAACCGCCGGGTGCCCGTCTGCGTGTTGCCCTTACAGGCCTCACAATGGCTGAATATTTCCGCGATGAAGAAGGCCGTGACGTTCTTCTGTTCATCGATAACATCTTCCGCTTTACACAAGCGGGTTCCGAAGTTTCCGCCCTCCTCGGCCGGATGCCGTCCGCGGTAGGTTATCAGCCAACGCTGGCAACCGAAATGGGTCAGCTTCAGGAACGTATTACATCCACCAAGAAGGGGTCGGTTACATCCATCCAAGCGATCTACGTGCCTGCGGATGACTATACGGACCCGGCTCCGGCAACAACATTTGCCCACTTGGATGCTACAACTAACCTGGAGCGCCGGATCTCCGAGATGGGTATCTTCCCAGCGGTTGACCCATTGGCATCCAGCTCCCGGATTCTGAGCCCGGATGTTGTAGGCGAAGAGCACTACAATGTAGCCCAAGGGGTAAAGCGTATTTTGCAGCGCTATAAGGAACTGCAGGATATCATCGCAATCCTGGGTATGGATGAGCTGTCTGAAGAAGATAAACTGACTGTTGCGCGCGCACGTAAAATTCAGAACTTCCTGTCTCAGCCGTTCCACGTGGCCGAGCCGTTTACAGGACAAAAGGGAATCTACGTACCGGTCAAAGAAACCGTCCGCAGCTTCAAGGAAATCCTTGAGGGCAAGCATGACGACCTACCGGAAAGTGCTTTCCGTTATGTCGGTACGATCGAACAGGCCGTGGAGAAAGCCAAAACGCTGTAAAGCGTAGGACGGGGGTATCCACTTGAGCACTCTATTGCTGGAAATCGTGACACCTGAGCGTAAAGTATATGCCCAGGAAGTCGATATGGTTGTAGTGAAGGGCGAGGAAGGCCAGCTCGGCATCCTGCCGAATCATATTCCGCTTGTAACACCGCTTCAGATTGCACCGGTAATTGTGAAGAAGGGCAAGCAGGAAGAGACAATCGCTGTTAACGGCGGTTTTGTTGAAGTTCGTAAGGACAAGGTCGTTATATTGGCAGAGAGCGCGGAGCTTCCTGGCGATATTGACGTAGAACGTGCTTTGGCGGCCCGCCAGCGTGCGGAGCAGCGTCTGGGCAGCGGCCGGCGGGATGAGATTGACTACCGCCGGGCGGAACTCGCACTGCAGCGTGCGATTAACCGGATGGAAGTTAGCAATCGGGTAAAATAAGCTTTCCTTACCAGGAAGCAAGCTAAGAGGTTGTCCATGTAGCCATTACGGCTGCTTGGCAGCCTCTTTTTTATTTGCCCTGCCATCAGCTGAAGTACCAGGGGTGCAGAAACTCAGGAGATGAATGATTGATTTGCAGTTGACACCGATAATGAGAATCGTTATCATAATAAAGGTAGTTATACATAATCATGATTATTTATTACAGGGGGCTAGGTTCAATGACTATACGTAAACAAAGTTTGAGTATCGGACTTATTATTATGATGCTGGTACTTGCAGCATGTGGTGGAAATAACGCAGGCAGTAACGGAGCGCCGAATAACAGCAATACGGGTAATGCAGGTGGACAGAATGAAGCTGTTCAAGAGCCGGCAGAGAATAATACACTAGCAGGAAACAATGGGCCAAACAATGGGCCAATCACCATTAATACCGTTAAAGGAGAAGTTACACTCGATAAACCGGCAGAGAGAATCGTTTCCCTGGAGTGGACCTACACAGAGGATCTGCTGGCGGTTGGTGTCCAGCCTGTTGGACATGCGGATATAGAAGGCTATAAGAACTGGTACAGCATTCCCCAAGAGCTGTCTGCTGAGGTCACCGACGTAGGTACAAGACAGGAGCCAAACCTGGAGTTGATTACAAGTCTCTCTCCCGATCTGATTATTGTTCCGGACTATCGCTCGGCAGCAAACTATGACCAGCTGGCGGCAATAGCACCGACGATCGTATTCGGTCCTTACCCGGCCGAGGATGCAGGCTATGATCAATATGAAGAGATGGAGAGCACGTTCCGTGAGATTGCCAAGGCTGTAGGCAAGGAAGCAGAAGCCGAGCAGGTTCTCGCGAACATGCAGGAAGCTTTCGCAGCAGCCGCAGATAAGATCAAAGCAGCAGGCAAGGAAGGGCACAAGGTTGTTTTGACCCAAGCATGGAGCACCAATAATGTACCGGAGTTCCGGTTGTTCACGGATAACTCCCTGGCTGCCCAGATTCTTGAGAAAATCGGTCTTGAGAATGCTTGGGAAAGTGACAAGTTCGAGGTGTACGGCTTTTCGACCAATTCTGTAGAGGCATTGTCTAAGATCGAGGATGCAAGCCTGCTCCATATGGTACAGGATGAAGACAATATCTTCGAGAACCAGCTGAAGGACAACGCGGTCTGGAACGCCTATCCCTTTGTAAAAGAAGGCCGTGTTTATGCACTGGGCGGTGACACATGGCCGTTTGGCGGACCGCTGGCGGCTGAAGTATTTGCAGCGAAGACAGCTGATCTATTAAGTCAATGAAGATGAAGAAGAATCTGCATATCCTGCATACCGGACAGCCCCAAACTCAAGGAGCAACGGTTAAGGGAAGACCAGCTGCCGGCTGGATTATGGGGATTAGCGGGATCGTGCTGCTTGCACTGATCTCGCTCCTTCACATTATGCAGGGTGAAGCTGGACTGACAGCAGAACGGGTGCTGCAGGCTATCCTGCAGCCGAGTGGAGAAAAAGAGGATCATATTGTTTGGACAGCCAGACTTCCTCGTACAGCTATCGGCTTTCTGGCCGGCGGTTCGTTGGCGGTTGCCGGCATCTTGCTGCAGGCACTGACCCGAAATCCTCTGGCATCGGCCAGTACGTTCGGCATTAATGCTGGAGCTTACTTCGCCGTAGTTGCAGCGTCGGTTGCGGCTCCGGCTCTGGCATCCTCCTTGTCGCTCCCCCTTGCGCTGCTGGGTGGAGGAGGGGCAGGGTTGTTCGCCTATCTGCTTGCTGGAGGATCACGGTCTACACCGGTGCGGATGGCGTTGTCCGGCATGATTGTATCGTTGACGCTGGCTGCGGTAACGAGCGCCTTGCTGCTCCTCTTTGAGAATGAGACGAGAGGGTTATATCTATGGGGCTCCGGTTCATTAGTACAGCTGGGCTGGGGCGGCTTCCTGTATGCCTGGCCTTGGATTGCCGGGGGATCAGCTGCCGCCTGGTTCATGGCGAAAAACTTGGATGCGATGGCACTAGGCGATGAGATGGCCCAATCGCTTGGCCAGCATGTAACGCGGGTGCGGACAGCGGGACTGCTGCTGGCCGTGCTTCTTGCAGCCATAACAGTGAGTGTGGTAGGTCCTATCGGCTTCATTGGTCTCATTGCGCCTCATCTGCTTCGATTGGTCGGTATTGTCAGGCATCGTCTGCTGATCCCAACAGCCTTCCTGTGGGGGGCGGTCATTGTACTGGGTGCAGATATGTTTGCTATGATGTTCCGTTCTTCCATTGGACAGCTGCCTGTAGGAGCAGTTACTGCTTTAATAGGGGCACCTTGGCTGATCTGGCTCGCTGGAAGGGTCAGCAGAGGCAAAGGCTCGGACGTCCCCAAATCATCGTCGCAGAGCACAGGAGCACATCTGCGGCATGTCCCATACTTGGGGTGGGCGGCAGGATTGGCAGTGGTACTGGCAGCCCTAATGATAGGTGGGCAGGCCTTTGGCGGAATCCGCCTGCCTTTGCAGGAGGTTGTGTCCGCTCTGTTTGGCAGCAGCGGCGGCAGTGAGATGAGCAGCAGCCTGGTCATGAAGCTCAGGCTGCCCAGGACGCTTATAGCCGCTCTGGCCGGAGCTGCCTTGGCACTAAGCGGTCTGCTGCTGCAGAGTGTGGTGCGAAACCCTCTCGCTGACCCTTCGATTATAGGGGTGACCCAAGGGGCTGGAGTGGGAGTCCTGACTTTGTTGGTCTTCTACCCGGGACTTGGCGGATATTATCTGTCGGCAGCAGCCTGTGCTGGGGCTGTACTAACTGCGGGACTCGTATATCTATTGTCAGTTCGTTCTGGATTACAGCCTGCGGTTCTGGCGCTGATCGGGATGGCCGTGTCGGCAATGGGGGCGGCGATTATCAATATTCTTGTAATCAAGTCAGGGATGAGCGCTGCAGCGGGACTTGCCTGGCTGGCCGGGAGTACCTATGCCAAGGGGTGGCCGCAGCTGCCGCAGCTTGGAGTGGTGCTTCTGATACTCGTTCCGCTCGCATTATGGCAGGCAAAGCGCATGGATATGATTCAATTTACAGATGAGTCGTCATCCGGTCTTGGTGTTAACCCGGCCCGTTCGAGACTGATAATCGGTATACTGGGTGTACTTCTGGCTGCGGCGGCAGTAGCTACCGTCGGTACGGTTGGCTTCATCGGGCTGATCGCCCCACATGCCGTGCGGCTGATGGCTGGTCCAACCCACCGAAAGCTGGTACCGTTAACACTGCTGTTCGGTGCCCTGCTTCTGGTCTTGGCAGACTTTGTCGGCAGGGCCGTGCTGGCACCGGTAGAGATACCTTCCGGCCTTGTAGCGGCACTGCTGGGAGCACCTTACTTTGTTTGGTTGATGTACGCAAGCAGCCGTTCGACGAAGCGGTCGTAAATTTGAAAAAGATTATTACAAAATGAAAAGCGCAGCCCTTACTCATCAACAGGGCTGCGCTTTTTTTTTGGCAAGTCATCTATCTGTTTAAGCCTAGAGAACTGCAACTAAAGTCAGGTTAATGGACAATTTAATGTTAAGGAGAGTCCCCGTTTACCTCCAGCTGCTTGCACGGACGCCGCTCCTTCTGTTTGGCCCGCAAAGCCCCGGGGTAAATACAGTTCAGCAGGGCAGACTAGTCCTGATGCAGGACAAGCAAATCCTATTGGAACGGAAAGGGGTTTTCGAAGATGGCTAAGAAGGAATCTACCACAACCAAGGTGAATATCGGCAAAGAGCTGAACAAACAAGTGGCAAACGGCAATGTGCTGTACGTCAAGCTGCATAACTATCACTGGTATGTAAAGGGACCAAACTTCTTCACGCTGCATGTGAAATTCGAAGAGCTCTATAATGAAGTGACTGAGATGATGGACGAAATCGCTGAGCGCATGCTGGCAATCGGCGAGAAGCCTTCGGCCACAATGAAAGAGTATATGGAGCTGGCTACAATCAAGGAAGCTCAGGGCGGAGAAGATCCGACCGAAATGGTTCAAAACATTGCAGATGACTACCGCGCTATGGCGAAGGACTTCCTGGAGCTTGCTGAGGCGGCTGAAGAGGAAGGTGATATGCCGACATCGGATATGCTGATCGGTATGGTTGAGAAGCTGCAGAAGCATATCTGGATGCTGGATTCCTACGCGGGAAAATAAGACAGGAATACGATGGCCGCTCTGAAGCCTGGCCCTATACAGCCAGCACCAGCACATAGCGGAAACCAAACAAGCGGCTCCGACGGGGATCAACCCCGGAGGGGCGGCTTTTTCTGTTTATACATCTATCGAAGTGGATAACGGCTTGACTTGCCTGCTGGTCTGCAGAAGATGTCTAAAGCTGGCTGCGGACTTGACAGGCAGGGAAGTACTCCTTATGATTAGTGAGAATTGTTATCAGTAAGGTGTCCGGGAGGTCGTACGATGATTCGACGTTTTATGGGGTATTACCGGCCGCATAAGCGGCTGTTTATACTGGATTTCGGCTGTGCTGTAGTGGTCGCTTTGCTGGAGCTGGCTTTTCCGCTGGCTGTATCGTGGGTGATCGATGAGCTGCTGCCGAAGAATCAGTGGGGTGAGATTGCGACGGCTGGCGTCATTTTGCTTGCTGTCTATCTGCTGAGCATGGCTCTGCATTTTGTAGTCAGCTACTGGGGTCACAAGCTGGGTATCAATATTGAGACCGACATGCGGCAGCAGGCGTTCAACCATGTGCAGAAGCAGTCGTTCCGTTACTTCGATAATACGAAGACTGGACACCTGATGTCGCGGATTACCAACGATCTGTTCGAAATCGGTGAGATGGCGCATCATGGGCCGGAGGATCTGTTCATTGCGCTGATGACATTCGCTGGCGCATTCGGCATTATGTGGACCGTGAACTGGGAGCTGGCGCTTATTACCTTTACGGTGGTTCCGGTTATTGCCTGGCTGATTGCGTACTTTAATGTGAAGCTGCACAAGGCGGCCACCCAGATGTTCAGAAGCATCGCCGATGTGAATGCGCGGGTAGAAGACAGCATTTCGGGTATCCGGGTTGTAAAATCATTCGGCAACGAAGCATTTGAAATCAACCGTTTCCGTAAGAATAACGCCAAATTCCGTCAAGCCAAGCTGAGCTCTTATTTGGCGATCTCGTTCAGCTCATCCGGCATGTACATGCTGACCCGGCTGATCTCGGTCATTGTGCTGGTTTGCGGCGCATGGTTCGCGTATAACGGCCGGCTGAGCTACGGCGAGTTAGTTGGCTTCCTGCTTTATGTCAACATCTTTCTGAAGCCGATTGAGAAGATTAATGCCCTGATGGAATCCTATCCGAAGGGAATGGCCGGCTTCCAGCGGTTCTGTGAGCTGATGGATTCGGAGCCGGACGTGAAGGACAAGCCAAACGCAGTAGAGGTACAGCATTTGCGGGGGGATATAGAGTTCAGTGGAGTTACCTTCGGCTACGAGCCGGGGCTGCCTGTTCTGCAGGATGTGGATTTGCAGGTTCGCGCAGGGGAGACGATTGCCCTCGTAGGCCCTTCGGGTGCCGGCAAGTCGACTATCTGCAGCCTGATTCCCCGCTTCTATGATGTTGACATGGGGAAAATCCGCATCGATGGTATCGATATCCGTGATATGACCCAGCAGTCACTGCGCTCTCACATCGGCATTGTGCAGCAGGATGTCTTTTTGTTCAGCGGCACGATTCGAGAGAATATCGCCTATGGAAGGCTGGATGCAGACGATGATGCGATATGGGAGGCGGCACGCCGTGCCCATTTGGAAGGCATGATAGCCGGCCTGCCGCAAGGGATGGACACGGTCATTGGCGAACGCGGTCTGAAGCTCTCTGGCGGACAGCGCCAGCGTCTCGCGATTGCCCGGATGTTCCTGAAGAATCCGCCGATTCTTATCCTGGACGAGGCGACTTCGGCACTCGATACCGAGACGGAGAGGGTTATCCAGCAGGCATTGGATGAGCTTGCCGTTAACCGGACGACGTTGATTATTGCGCACCGTCTTGCTACAATTCGCGGCGCAGACCGGATTGTGGTCGTGACCGAGGAAGGAGTTGCCGAACAGGGCACTCATGAGGAGCTGCTGCTTCGCGGCGGCGTCTACTCCAGGCTGCACCGGGCGCAGTTTGGCGAAGCATCGACGGTATAATAAGCAGATTGGAGTGCCGGCCACGGCTACGGTGTATAGAATAGTGAAGACGACTCCTCCTCCGGCGAGGGCTCGTCTTCTTTATTTTACCGGTGAGGGACAAGATGAGGGGCACAGCCCAGCCTTACGGAGGACTAGGTCAGGCACACGGGCAAGCATGTAAAGGACCGGATTGTAGTGAACGGAATCATAGACTAGAATGGAAGGTTTTGTTATAATTGTGAAGGAAATTTGACGGCCCTCTGTCAAGTTGGCCGATTGTCCGGCTGGAGGTGACGGTATGGTGTACATGAACAACTATGTTGTGGTAACCATCTTCATCCTGCTTGGTGTCCTGCTTCCGGCTGCGGCGTTAACGGCTGGAAGGCTGCTGCGCCCGAACAAACCGACGGAAGAGAAGCGGACAACGTACGAGAGGGGCAATGAGCCGGTCGGTGAAGGACAAGTGCGGTTCAACATCCGCTACTACTTGTTGGCTCTCATGTTTGTCATTTTTGATGTAGAAACCGTTATCTTATATCCCTGGGCCGTCGCTTATCATAAGCTCGGCCTCTTCGTGCTGGTCGAAATGCTGATCTTCGTGGCCCTGCTGCTGGTCGGGCTGCTCTAATGTCCACTCTGGCCATTGTGCTGGGCGGCTGGGCATCCATAATAAGTATGAGCTGCTTGGCGGCATGCGCTCCGCAGCTTAGATGATCAGCTATGAAGTGCCTTTGGTCATCTCAATTGTCGGCACGGTGATGTTGAGCGAAAGCATGAATTTGCGTACAATCGTAGAAGCGCAGTCTGGCGGGTGGTTATGGAATTGGCATTTCCTTCCGTAAATCATCGGTTTTTGGAGTTTTTATTATCGCGGCGGTCTCGGAGCTCAACCGGACGGAAAGACGCCCGAGGTGCTCGGCCTGCTGGCGGCTGTATCGCTGCTAGGCATCCTGTTTTACGCCATCCGCACGACGACCTTTCCAGCGGCAGAGCAGGCAGAGCGAGCAGAGGATAACACACTGGAGATTGGCAAGCTGCTGTTTACGCAGCACGTCATTCCCTTTGAGCTGGTATCGGTGCTGCTGACGGTGGCTTTTATTGGGTCGATTGTGCTCACCGGAAGGAGGCTGACTAGGAATGCTGCCTTCCTATCTGATGCTGGCCGCGATCCTGTTCTGTATTGGGCTCTGCGGGGCCCTGACTAAGCGAAATGCGGTGATCGTCCTTCTGATTGCCTTGTTCCGCCTTAAGGGAACCGTCCAGGCTGATGAATTTGATGAGATGAGGAGGTAGACGGGTGGATACTGTTTATTCGCATTATGCTTGGCTCATTCCGATCTTTCCGCTCGGTGCTTTCCTGATTCTCGCGGCGGCCGGCAGAGGAATGCGCACAGCCGGAATTGTGACGGCTATGGCGGCATCCCTGGCGTCATTCCTGCTCTCTATGCTTGTGCTTGTTGAACGGCTGGACGGCAGGGCGGCCGAGTACAATGCGTCCTATGACTGGATTGCAACCCGCGGCTTTCAGTTGACGATCGGATTTGACGTTACGAATCTGACGGCCGTGATGCTGGCGATGGTCTCGCTAATCAGCTTTCTGGTCTGCATGTATTCAGCAGGATACATGAAGAATGACGAACGGATAACGGTGTTCTACGCCTATATCTCGCTCTTCACCTTCTCCATGCTGGGACTCGTGCTGGCCGATAATCTGCTGATGCTTTATATGTTCTGGGAGCTTGTAGGTGTTTGCTCGTTCCTTCTGATTGGCTTCTGGTATGCGAAGCCCGCCGCCAAGGCTGCGGCGAAGAAGGCTTTCCTGGTCACAAGGGTCGGGGATGTCGGTCTTCTCATCGCTGTCCTGATGCTGTTCTGGTATATGCCGGAGCATGAGCTGTCGTTCTCGGCTATTCAGAATGTATTCAATGAAGGGCAGTCCGGGCTAATTGCCCAAGGCATAACGACTGTCATCGCTCTATTGATCTTCGCGGGGGCGGCAGGCAAGTCGGGGCAATTCCCGCTGCATGTCTGGCTTCCGGATGCGATGGAAGGCCCGACGCCGATCAGCGCACTTATTCATGCGGCTACGATGGTGGCAGCGGGTGTGTTCCTGATCGCCCGTACATACAGTATATTCGAAGCCTCTGCGGCAGCGATGGAGACTGTAGCGATCATTGGGGCCTTTACAGCCCTGTTTGCGGCGTCTATCGCTTTGGTTCAAAAGGATTTAAAGCGGATTTTGGCCTATTCCGCCATCAGCCAACTAGGCTTTATGATGCTGGCGCTGGGCGCAGGATCGCTGACCGGTGGCATCTTCCATCTGCTGACACATGCCTTCTTCCAGGCGCTGCTGTTCCTGGGGGCGGGAAGTGTGATTCATGCCGTCCATACCCGAAACATCCATGAGATGGGCGGCCTTGGACGGCGGATGCGGGTAACGGCCTTCACCTTCGCAATCGGCGCGCTCGCGCTTGCGGGCATTCCGCCGCTGTCGGGCTTCTGGTCGAAGGATGCAATCCTCGCCGCTGTTCTGGATAAGGGCCATCCTCTGCTGTTCGCTGCCGGGCTGGCAGCCTCGCTGCTTACCGCAATGTATATGTCACGCTTATTCATCCTGGTCTTCGGCGGCAAATCCGGCGCGCAGCCAGGTTCTCGGAAGTCGCTCGAATCACCATTGATCATGACTGTGCCGCTCATCATTCTGGCCGTCCCGGCGGCTTTGCTGGGTCTGGTGGAGCTGCCTTGGGAGGGCTGGGGACGTCTCGGCAGCTGGCTGCTGGGCAGCGGGTACAGCCCGCAGCATGACAGCGGCGCTGAGGTTATGATCATGTCAACGGCAGTTGCCGCTCTTGGCCTCTACATCGGGTGGCTTGTCTACGGGAAAGGCATGATCTCCCGGTCGGCTGCAGCTGCCCGGTTACCATGGCTGGTTAACCTGCTGGACAATAAATATTACATCGACGAACTGTACCACTACTGCATTGTGCGGCCGGTCTTGGGGCTCGGAACGCTGCTTGTGCTCATTGACCGTTATGTTGTTGGCGGGGCAGTCCGGTTAGCCGGAGGCCTTGCTATGCTTGCGGGCAGGGCGGGAACCCGCATGCAGAACGGACAGGTGCAGACGTATGGATTGCTGGCCGTAGCGGGTCTGGTTGTCTTGATTGTGGCTGTCGCCGGAAGGAGGTTCTGGTAATGGCTGAAACCATCCCATGGCTAACTCTTCTGGTGTTTACACCGATTCTCGGTGTTTGTGTTCTGCTGCTTGTGCCGCGCAGGCAGACCCGGCTGCTGCGCCTGACTGCTGTTGTCTCAGCGCTGTTGCCGTTTATGCTTTCACTATGGCTGTTCGGACAATATGATGCTGCAACAGCAGATCAATTCCGGGAACAGACGGCCTGGATGGATGTGGCCTTGAACCGCGAAGCGTTAAACGGCTCGGTCACATCCTTTATCTATCAGTTCCAGTATGATCTGGCGATAGACGGATTATCGCTTCCGCTTGTTATGCTGGCGGCCTTTATCGGATGCATGGCAGCCTTGGCTTCCGTGAACATCAGGAAGCGGAGAAAATCCTACTATGTCTGGTTCCTGCTGTTGGAGACCGGCATGCTGGGCGTGTTTCTGGCCCGTGACCTGCTGCTCTTCTTCCTGTTCTTCGAGCTCACGCTTGTCGCCATGTTCTTCCTGATCGCCATCTGGGGTTACTTCGACAGGGAAAAGGCAGCCAATACCTTCTTGATCTACAACGGTCTCGGTTCGGCCGTTATGCTGTTCGCCTTTATTCTGCTCATCTATACAGCCGGCTTCCAGGCGGTCGAATCAGCTGATCGTGTAGAGCTTGTCTACAGCGGAAATTATGATATTATTGCTGCCAACTTACTAAATCCGGAAGCCTACGTTAACTTGGCGCCGAACCTGATGGGCGGAGACAATCCATTCTACCTGAGCGGGGAGATGAAGTGGGTCGTCTTCATCCTGCTCCTGGTAGCATTCGGTATCAAACTGCCGGTCATGCCCCTCCATACCTGGATGCTGCACGTGCATAAGGAGGCGCCGGTACCGGTTGTAATGATTCACTCGGGCGTGCTGCTTAAGATGGGCGCATACGGTGTGCTGCGCTTCGGCATGCTGCTGTTCCCGGCCGAGGCACGGGAGGCGGCGGCAGTTATCGCTTGGCTTGGACTGGCGAATATTATGTGTGGGGCGCTGCTCGCCCTGAGGCAGCAAGATCTCAAGCTTGTGCTCGCGTATTCTTCGCTAAGCCATATGGGAATTGTCCTGCTGGGGCTGGCTTCGTTCAACGAGATCGGAGTCCAGGGCGCGGTGTTCCAGCTGGTGTCGCATGGGCTGATATCCGCTCTGCTCTTCCTTATTGCAGGGAGCATCCAGGAGCGAACGGGCACAACGGAGCTCGCTAGGCTTGGCGGACTTTCGCGTTCTATGCCGTTTATCAGCGGTGTTCTGCTGGCGGCAGGCCTGGCCTCTCTGGGTATGCCGGGGCTGTCCGGCTTTGTCGGAGAGTTACTGTCCTTCCTGGGGCTGTTCGAATCCATGAAGGCGGTGACGGTGCTGGCTGCTGCCGGTATGGTCATAACGGCGGCTTATGTGCTTCGCAGTGTGCTCGGCATTACCTTCGGGCCGCTTAGGGAGAACGGCGAGGAACTGAAGGACGCCAGGCTGATCGAGGCTGTTCCCATGATTGCCCTGTTAGCATTCATTATTCTTCTGGGCCTCTATCCCTCAGTTCTTAACGGTACGACGGCCGACAGTGTGCAGGAAATCTTATCTCAGTTAAGGGCGGGGGGATAGAACATGACAAGCACAGACTTGCTGCAGGGTTTAACCTGGCAGGACGTGGGCTACCTCGCCCCCGAAATCACGCTGATTGCAATGGCGGTTCTGGTCACGCTTCTCGATCTGGCGCTGCCTGACCGGATTAACCGTGCCTTTACAGGATGGTTTACTCTCCTGGGTATACTTGGCTCCCTTGGCTTCGTCTGCTGGCATATGTTGCAGCTGGGCGGGACAGGGGATGGAGCAGGACCCGGTGTAGTCAGGTTACTGGGCGACAGCTATCGTGTTGATGGCTATGCCAGTGTCTTCAAAATCATTCTTCTTGGCGCTTCGGCCCTGATTATCCTTCCGGGCATACGCGCCGTTCAGCGGGATGAAAAGGTAACGGATAAAGGGGAAGCCTACACGCTGATGCTCCCTGCTGCAGCGGGGGCGCTAGTAATGTGTTCCACGGGTGATCTAATCACATTGTTCGTCGGTCTTGAGCTGCTCAGCATATCGACCTATGTACTGGTTGGCATCCGTAAATGGTCTGGACGCTCCCAGGAGGGGGCATTTAAATACCTGGTTATGGGCGGGATTTCGTCGGCGTTTATATTGTTTGGCATGTCCTATATTTACGGTGTGACCGGATCGACGAACTATGGAGCAATAGGAGGGGCTTTAACCCGCGCTTTGTCAGATTATGAGGCACTGGTATATGTGGGGTTCTTCTTCCTGATCGGCGGCTTTGCCGTTAAGCTCGCGGCTTTCCCTTTCCATGCCTGGGCGCCGGATGTGTATCAGGGTGCGCCCGCATCTGTGACCGCATTTCTCGCGGTGGTCACGAAGGGGGCATTCCTGGCTGCCCTCCTGCGCTTCTTGTTTAACACGGCGCTGCCTCAGATGCAGACGCCGTTTGGTGAAGATATCCTGCTGGCCTTAAAGCTGCTGGCCGGTTCCGCGATGATTGCGGGAACGACGGCGGCTCTTAGGCAGCGTAATATGAAGCGTCTTCTGGCTCTGTCAGGTACGGCCAATACGGGCTACATGCTGGTTCCGCTAGCGGTAGGGGTGGGCGGCTTCGTGCAGTGGAGCAACGCTGCTGAACTGGGTTTTTACCTGATTGCGTATGCGTTGATGGCAACTGGTGTCTTTACCGTTCACCTTGTGATCAGCCGGGAGGCGGGGCATGACGAAATGAGCGGTTACGCGGGGCTCTATTACAGGGCGCCCTGGACGGCTTGGGCGATGGTCATCCTGTTATTGTCCCTTGCGGGTATTCCGCTGACAGCAGGGTTCCTTGGCAAGCTGTTTATTTTATTGAGCTCTATTAAATCTTCAGATTACTGGCTGGCAGGGATCATGCTGCTGAGCAGTGTTATTTCCTATTACTTCTACTTCGCTATTATCCGTCAGATGTTCATGCGTGCAGGGGAGACCGAGCGTCGTATTCCTATGCCATTAGGTTCGGGGCTGACGATATGGGTGTGTGTGTCCGCTACCATCACGCTGGGCTTGTTCCCAGGTCTCGCGATGAACTGGATGGACAGTACGATATCGGTCCTACGTGATATTCTTCTTGGATAATGTCCGGATGAGACGGAAGTCCTGTCCAGCTGATAAAATGGTAATTATTTTTACTAAACTGGTAATTTTAATTTGGAGACTGGGTATTAATGATTGAAGCCTGGATGCTTAACCTAAGCGGTTAGGGGGCATCCGGGCTTTCCTGTTATAAGGGGCTCCCGCAGGTCATATAAAATCTTTAGGTTTAAATTTGTAATCCGCTCGTATATTACAGCATGCGGGCACAGAAAAATTTGCGCCCCTCCGGTGAAATAAGGAGACAAATAGAGGAATCACGGCTGCTGAAGTCGAAAAGATTACGGATGAGATATTTATGGTTGAAAAGGCTGAATCGCTATGACTAACGGAACCTTACAAGATAACCGACAAAGCAGTTTACAACAGGCAGACTGGCGGCGTCAGTCGAGTCGAACGGGACGTGTGAGAGGCGCACGCCCCTGCTTCGTTCTGTCCGTGCTCGCACTCTTACTGGCCTGGACGGCTGTAAGTCCACACCATCTCCAGACGGGAAGCTACCGCCATGCCTACGCAGACAGCCTGCTGGGAACGCAAACAGCTGAATTTCCAACCTGGCTGGTAAAATGGCACGGCGCTAAGACGAAGGGCGGGGATGCGCTGCCGTTCACCGTCATGCTCGGCAGCCAGCCGGAGGCGGGAATCAGTATCGTTCGCCCGTCACCGGGTATGGACACGGACAAGTGGCTGGGTATCCTTGCGGCGATGCCCGAGGTAGAGTATGTGCACCCGAATGGGGCGGTGGGACTGCTGTCTTCTCCCTCATCCGCAGACGATGCCGTTCCGAATGACCCGATTTATGATCAGCAGAGGTATCTGAAACAGATTGGAGCCGACAAGGCTTGGAGGGTAGCGAGGGAGCAGACTGACTTCAAGATTGCGCTTATTGATACCGGGGTGGATTTGAACCATCCTGACTTGAAGGATAACCTCGTGGAAGGTATAAATTTGGTAAGTAAAGGAAAACCTCCGGCAGATGACAATGGTCACGGTACGCTTGTGGCCGGTGTTCTTGCTGCGGTGGGGAACAATTCAAAAGGCATAACTGGCGTACTGTGGAAGGCAAAGCTGATGCCGATCAAGGCTCTGGACAGCAAGGGACAGGGAGAGGAGGATCGGCTCGGCGAGGCCATTCTATACGCCGTCAATAATGGCGCAAAGATTGTTGTTTTGTCGGTAGGGTTGTACCGCCACTCGCCGTATATGGCTGACATTGTAGACTATGCGGAAAGCAAGGGCGTGCTGCTGGTCGCCGCCAGCGGCAATGACGGCCAGCTGCTCGGCAGCCGGGCCGCCGTCAAGTATCCTGCGGCATACCCGACAGTGGTGGCTGTTGCCGGTGTCACAGCTTCAGGCGCGCCGGAAAAACGCTCTAACCCGGGTCCGGAAGTAGACATCGCTGCGCCTTGGCAGGTGTATACTACAGCACTCGGCGGCGGTTATAAACGTGATCAGGGCACTTCCATGGCGGCTCCTCAGGTTGCCGCTGCCGCTGCGCTGCTGTGGGCGGCATCACCGGAGCTTAAACCTTACCAGATTAGGGAGCAGCTTAGGCAAAGTGCCAAGGATATCGGCGCCAAAGGCAGAGATGACTGGTCGGGCTACGGGCTGCTTCAAATCGGCGACCTGCTTGCTGCCAAGCTGACAGTCGACGGCTTCGAGCCTAATGATACCCGGCGTACGGCGGGGATGCTTCCGCTGGGCAAGATGAGACCGGCGCGCTTGACAGGCGGTACAGATGCGGATTGGTATAAGCTGAACCTTAAGCAGGATGGTATCCTGCATGTCCGCTTCAAGGGAACCCGGGAGGAGGACGCTGCTATGCCCCCGGTCCGGATCATCCTTCATGATGACAGCCGGCAGGCGCAGGAAGCTGACGTGCGGATCTCGGATCGAACCATGGAGTGGCCGGTCAGGCAGGGAATTGCCTATTTGGAGGTCAGGCTGGCCGATTCGGGCAAGAAGACCGTCCTGCCCTACCAGTTATCCGCACAGATGAAGCCTGCTGCCGATGCCTATGAGAAGAATGACAAGCCGTATGAGGCCTATACCTTGTCCCCCGTTACCCAGACTCTGACCGGCACCTTTCATCAGAAGGGTGACCGGGACTGGTACTCCGTTACGTTGGACAAAGCAGGCACCATAAGGGTTAATGTCGCTACAGACACTGCGCGGATTGACCCGGCATTTATGATTCAACGGGCTGGTGAACGTGAAGCGCTTTACGATGAGAAGGGGGACGGAGAGGCTGAACAATCGGGTGCCATCGCCGTTAAGCCCGGGAAATATTACATCCGTGTGCATAATGCCGCTGCAGCCGAGGCAAGCCCGGTTACTGGAACCTACACGTTAAAACTTGAAGTTGAAACCCGGTTCGAGGATCCGAATGAACCGAACGACGAGTATTACTCGTCTACTGTCCTGAATCCTAGAACGAACTATAAGGGTGTTATAGATAGCTTGGAGGATCAGGATTGGTACCAGTTGAGGTTGGATGGTACGCATATCGTGACGCTCCGGCTGGATGATTTCCCGAGTAACAGGGAGATGAGAATAGAAGGCTATGACAAGAGGCAGAAGCTCGTATTCAGTACGAAGTCAGAGCCCGGCAAGCGGTCACTCGTGACCAATCAGCTGCTGCAGGCGGGAACATACTATGTAAAACTGACCGCAGACCGGCCTTTTGCGGAAAGTCTTTACAAATTCACCATGACTGCCGATAAACTAGTGGCAGGCTTTCGGGATATAGAAGGCCACTGGGCGGAGACGGCGATCGCTTCACTCAGCCATAAATCAGTAGTTAGCGGTCTGGGAGAATACAGGTTCAGCCCCGACCGTTCCATTACCCGGGCAGAAGCAGCTGCGGTTATTGTCCGCGCATTCGGTGCGGACAATAACCTTGCGCCAGTATCTGAGTTCAAAGATGTCGGCAAGGATCATTGGGCGTCTTCGCTGATCAGGCAAGCATCCAGGGCCGGCTATGTGTCCGGGCTTCCGGATGGCAGGTTTGATCCTTCGCGGGCAGTAACCAGAGCAGAGGTTGCGGTTATGCTTGGGAGGGCGCTCGGAAGCAAGCCGGTCATGACGGTGATGGAGCCGTTTTCGGACCTGAGTCCGGATCACTGGGCAGCAGGTATGCTGGTTCGAATGCACGCGGACGGGGTAATTGGCGGATATCCGGGCCTTGCGGTTAAGCCTAACGGAACGGCCAGCCGTGCGGAATTCGCCACGATGGTTTACAGAGCGCTCGCCAGAAGGGGTTGAAGGACAGGATGGCGGAATCATTTACACCGCTTGGGGTAACCGGATTGTTATCCATTATTGTAACCTTGCTTAGTATCTATCTTGCCTGGGTTGTTATTCAGGAGGTTAAGCTTGAGGCTTTTCTGAAGCGTCCCAAGAGCGGTCAGGCGAAGCTGCTGCAGATTATGCTTGCCGTCATAATGGGACACTTGTTCGCCAGGTTTATTCTGGATTACTGGAACTGGTCTCAGCTGCTCCGGTACATTGTCGAATAACCGGGACGAAACATGTCAACAATGGGTAGTACATGACGGACCGAAAACAGTGAAATCGCACGAAAGCTATGGCAGGAACAGGAATTTTAACTGGCTATGATACCACAGAAAATAACGCTTGTCGATTTGTGTAGGGTAATGTTAAGATGTCTAATGGGTATCGGACGGGATAGATCCCAAATTATTCACAAAGTGGTAAGTGAAACTACAGCGCGCGGGGGGACCAAAGATGAGTAAAATAATCGTCCGCGGTGGTCGGCGACTATCGGGTACGGTACGTGTACATGGTGCAAAAAATTCCGTGCTACCGATACTCGCGGCATCCTTATTGGCAGATGAAGGCGAGAGTGTCATTCATGACGTTCCTCTTCTTGACGATGTGATTACGATTCATCAGGTGCTGGCTTCTCTTGGCACCGAAGTTACATTTGATAACGATTCAGTACGATTAAACGCGGAACAACTGCATTCATACGAGGCCCCCTATGATCTGGTGCGTAAGATGCGCGCATCGTTTTTGGTTATGGGACCACTGCTGGCAAGGATGGGCTGTGCCCGGATTTCGCTGCCAGGCGGTTGTGCCATCGGTACACGTCCGATCGATCAGCATTTGAAGGGCTTTGAGGCGATGGGCGCCGATATAACACTTGGGCAAGGCTTCATAGAAGCCAGCAGGAAGGGCAGCCGGCTGAAGGGCGCCAAAATTTATCTGGATGTTGCCAGTGTAGGCGCTACCCAGAACATCATGATGGCAGCCACGCTTGCAGAGGGCACCACGACAATCGAAAATGCTGCCAAGGAGCCGGAGATCGTTGATCTGGCGAATTACCTGAACAGCATGGGTGCTGTCGTTCGCGGAGCGGGCACCGGCATGATCCGGATAGAGGGTGTAGAGTCGCTCCATGGAGCGGTACATACGGTAATCCCGGACCGGGTTGAGGCAGGCACTTATATGGTGGCTGCTGCCATTACGGGTGGCGATGTATATATTGAGAATGCGATTGCCGATCATCTGGCTCCGGTCATATCGAAGCTGGAAGAGATGGGTGTAGGAATTGAAGAGTGTGAGAATGGAATCCGCGTAACCGCCTCCGGGCAGCTGCGTGCTGTCGATGTCAAGACGCTTCCTCACCCTGGATTTCCAACCGATATGCAGTCGCAGATGATGGCGCTGCTGATGGTTTCGGAAGGAACCAGCGTTGTGACGGAAACGGTATTCGAAAATCGCTTCATGCACGTGGAGGAGTTCAAGAAACTGCGCGGTCAGATTAAGGTAGAAGGACGAACGGCAATTGTTTCAGGCGGAACAGGCCTTGTAGGCGCGAAAGTATGCGCCACCGATCTTCGCGCAGGTGCTGCGCTTATCTGTGCCGCTCTGCGGGCAGAGGGCGTATCCGAAATTACGGGCACGCATCATATCGACCGCGGCTATGTTAATATTACTCAGAAGCTTGCGGCACTCGGGGCTGATATTATACGCGAAGAGCCTGTTCCGGTTGAAACGACCGAAGCGGCTCAGGCAGTAGCGGCCGTTACTGCAGCTTTGGAGCTGGAAGAGCAGGCTGATGATGCGAAGATTGCAGAGACTGCCTTTGCACGTGATAAGGATTTGAAGATCCTTAAAGTACAGCCAACCTGGGCATAGTGGCCCGGAAGCGCAGCTAGCAGCAATTAGTTAAAAAACCGTTGTTCTGATGAAAGGCTGAATAAGCCTCTCGCCAGTGCAGCGGTTTTTTTATTTTCATCTTTTCTTAACGTGCTGCCCTGGAGTGCTATTCTACCAATTCTGCTCATAGGATGTACTACATGACGATTACGAGATTCCATATGCTGGACCATGGAGGAGAGGGAAGAAGCGGATGAAGCACAAGCAACCGGTCAAGCGCGGCCCGGGAATGAAGGCTGGGCATACCTTGTGGTGGTGCTGCTTCGCGGCCGGTATGTTAATTGTCTGCCTAAGCGTACTGCCGGAGAGAATGCAGCCTAAGGAACAGACGGATGACAGAGGAGGGGTTGCTGCTCTGGGGCAAGAATACGAGCAGGAGAGAGAGAGTCAGACAGTGCCTGGGAACGGACAGGCGAAGAAGTCCGGTGGCCACTCAAGACCGGCAAGCGACGGGTCTCTATCCGCTTTTACCAGAGGCGTACAGATCGGAGTCAAGCTGAATCATGACAACAAAGTAGAGACTGTACCGCTGGAGTGGTATGTCCGGGGCGTAGTTGCGGGGGAAATGCCGGCTGATTTCGAGATGGAAGCATTGAAGGCGCAGGCGATTGCCGCCAGGACATATGTTGTCCGAAAGCTGCTGCATAGTGGACAGTCGGATGAACCGCTTGTCAGTGATACGACAGATGATCAGGTTTATATCCCATTGGAGCGGCTCGACGAACTGTGGACCGACGGTAAGGCGAAGGAGAAGCTGGCACGTATCGGGCAGGCAGTCGAGGAGACCGCTAATCTCATTATCACGTACAAGGGAGAGCCGATCCAGGCGGCGTTCTTCTCAACCAGCAATGGCTACACGGAAAACTCGGAGGATTATTGGGGTCTTGCCCTCCCGTACCTGCGCAGCGTGGCCAGTCCCTGGGACAAGCAGCTATCGCCGCGCTATAAGGATACGGTTGAGCTCTCTCACAGCGATGCACGCCGCAAGCTCGGGCTTGGCCAGGACGCCGGACTTGCCATGCAGGTCATCAGCAGGACAGACGGCCACCGGGTCAAGGAGGTCATGATCGGCGGGAAAGCTTTTACAGGACGGGAGGTTCGAGAGAAGCTGGGGCTAAGGTCCTCTGCGTTCTCCTGGACGGTAAGCAGGGATCATATTCGCATTACAACGTACGGTTACGGGCATGGAGTCGGAATGAGCCAGTGGGGAGCCAATGCGCTAGCCAAAGAGGGCAAGAGAGCAGCCGACATTATCGCCCACTATTATACGGATGTCCGTATTGAGCAAGCTTCGAAGCTTCCTCAGTCTTCCTGATCCGATAGATTATACGGGCGCATCCTGGTGCATACCGGTGCAGATCCTGTATGGGGCCTGAGAAAAGCGGGAAGATACCAATCTGTAAAATTAGCTATCACCTCACGTATAAAAGACAGGCATCTGGCAACAATGGCTAGTGAGGTGATGAGAGATGATGAATGATCAAGAGAAAATGAACCAATCATCTGAAGAAGCCCCAAAAATGAATCGGGGTAGCAAAGCCGCCGGGCCGTCTGCATGGAAGAGGTTCCTGTCCAAGAAATGGGTATCTCCAGCAGCATTTATGGCCGCCGCGGCAATCATCGTAACGTTAATGTGGGTCTACCAGGGGACGGACAAGGCAGTTACGACATCCGAGATTACCGATCCGGCTGGGGTCAGCGAGAACGTCGGTGATCAATTAGAGGCTGAAACTGGCGAAGACAGCGTTCCGGTAACAACGAGCAATGAGGCTCTTCAGTGGCCTGTAGCTGACCGGGAAGGAATCGAAACGGTTCTCGGGTTCTACGACGCTGCAGCCTCTGCGGATGAGCGCGAAAAGGCAATGGTTGTATCAGGCTCAACGTATTACCCGCATATGGGTATCGATCTGGCCAAGCCGGATAACAGCACCTTTGATGTAGCAGCAGCTATGAGCGGTACGGTTACTATGGCCGACAGTCACCCCACCAACGGCGACTTTGTAGAAATAACGCATGAAGGCGGGCTCGTAACCGTATACCAAAGCCTGAGCGAGGTTCAGGTTAAGGAAGGCGACCAGGTTAAGCAGGGAGATCTAATCGCCAAAGCGGGCCAGAATGAGCTGGAGAAGGATCTTGGGGTTCATGTGCATTTCGAAGTCCGCGAGAACGGCTCTCCAATCAATCCGGCCATTCTCCTCGAAGAATAGGCAGCTTACCCAAAGACAGATCTGAATCATAATGCGAGCAGGGAGAAATCCCTGCTCTTTGCTTATTGGCACGAGCCAGCATTTAAAAGAAGGGCTGCCGGAATGTCGTCCGGTACGGATGTGTGAAAATATTTGCACGAATCGGCTTGTCACGCTTGGACACAAAGAATATATGCCTGCTCCCCTCATATAATGTACCAATCTATCTCGAGTTGGGAGGCGGGAACGTGCATGATTACATCAAGGAACGGACGATAAAAATCGGTCGGTGCATCGTAGAAACGAAAAATACCGTTCGGACCATTGCCAAAGAATTCGGTGTCTCAAAAAGCACGGTTCATAAGGATCTGACCGAACGCTTGCCGGAAATCAACCCTGATTTGGCTGATCAGGTAAAGCACATTCTCGAATACCACAAATCAATCAGGCATCTCAGAGGAGGCGAAGCAACGAAGATCAAATATAAGAAAACGCCGAGCAAGAAAAAGGAAGTGCTCACAGCCGGAAAATCCTGACCTTTTTTCTACAAAAATAGAGGATTTTCGTCCAGAACAGCGAATGTTATGGTTCAGAGAATTTTCTCGGCTGCGGGGGCTTCTGCCGGCCGCTTAATTTATCACGGTGTTGGGGGACTTAAGACTTATGTTGAGCAAGGATATCGGAATCGACCTCGGTACGGCGAACGTATCCATTCATGTGAAAGGGAAAGGAGTCGTGCTCGATGAACCTTCGGTCGTAGCGATCGAAAGTGATTCTAAGCGTGTGCTGGCGGTCGGTGAAGAAGCTCACCGTATGGTTGGACGGACTCCTGGCAACATTGTGGCCATCCGTCCGTTGAAGGACGGAGTGATCGCGGATTTTGAGATTACGGAAATTATGCTTAAGCAGTTTATTGATCGGGTGGGCGGCCGCAACTGGTACAGCCGGCCGCGGATTTTGATCTGCGCGCCGACGAACATCACATCCGTCGAGCAGAAGGCGATCCGTGAGGCTGCGGAACGAAGCGGAGCCCGTGAAGTGTTTCTTGAAGAAGAGCCGAAAGCTGCCGCGATCGGGGCTGGAATGGATATTTTCCAGCCCAGCGGCAATATGGTCGTTGATATCGGCGGCGGCACAACGGACGTTGCCGTTCTGTCCATGGGTGACGTTGTGACGGCCTCTTCTATTAAGGTCGCGGGGGACAAGTTCGACTCAGAGATTATGAAGTACATCAAGAACAAGTACAAGCTTCTGATCGGTGAGCGGACCAGTGAGGAAATCAAGATGCGGATCGGTACCGTCTATCCGGGCGGACGCAGCGAATTGATGGATATCAGGGGTCGTGACATGGTCACAGGGCTCCCTATTACGGTTACGATTCGTTCAGAGGAAATACAGGAAGCGCTGAGTGACTCAGTATCCCTGATCGTACAAGCTGCCAAGTCTGTATTGGAGCGGACGCCGCCTGAATTGTCTGCTGATATAATAGATCGTGGTGTTATTGTTACTGGCGGCGGCGCGCTGCTGGACGGGCTGGATACTCTGCTCGCGGAGGAGCTGAAGGTTCCGGTTCTGATTGCGGAAGACCCTATGCTGTGTGTTGTCAAGGGCACGGGAATTATGCTTGACAACCTGGACAAGGTGTCCGCCAAGAAATTATTCTAACCAAATTCTGTGCCGGGTATCTGGGGGGATACGCCGGCAGCAGGAATGGTGCTTAAGACAGGGTCCCGGCCTATTAAAAGTAACAGCCTTCTGACCGATAACTAATATAGACATGTATACTGAGAAGGCTGATTAGCCGGCAGCGGAGCCGGGCAGCCGCAGGAGGTCATTTATGCTTCGCGGATTATACACGGCAGCAGCAGGTATGGTTACCCAGCAGCGCCGCCATGATACAGTAACCAACAACATCTCGAATGCAAATACGCCTGGCTACAAGCAGGTCAATTCGGTTTCCAGATCTTTCCCAGAAATGCTTCTTGAGCTCAGCGGCGTTAAGGGCGAACAGCCCAAATCGATCGGCTCGATCCATACGGGGGTTTTTGCGGAAGAAAGCTTGTCCATTCATTTGCAGGGTGACTTATCCAATACGGGACGAGTCTCTGATTTTGCCCTTGTGTCCGATCTCGCTGTGCCCGGCATGGCGTTCGACGCTTCCGGCAAGTATGTTGCTCCTGATGGTACGGTTACGTTTCAGCCGCAGGCATTCTTTACGGTACAGGACCGCGGCGGAGAAGTGAAATATACACGTGATGGCTCGTTCCATCTGAATGACCAGGGATTCCTGGTCACATCCGACGGCTCTAATGTGCTCGGGGCCGACAATCAGCCGGTTCAATTCGAGCCGGGGACCTCTCTAGAAGGACTTTATCTCTCAAAGGATCTTAACTTTATTGATACGGCAACTGGAAACCCGACGGGCCGGCAGCTCCTGGTATCCCGTATCGAGAATCCGAACAAGCTGGTTCGGGAAGGAAACGGGAAGTTCCGTTTTGATGGCGAAGAAGGCCTGGTCAGACCGGTTAACGGAGAAGACCGCTTCGAAGTACGCCAAGGCTACACCGAGCGTTCTAATGTGGATACTGCCCAAGCGATGGTCGACTTGATGTCGGCTCAGCGCGCCTATGAGACCAACCAGAAGATGATACAATTTTATGATAAGAGCCTTGAGAAGGCGGTCAACGAGATCGGCCGCGTCTAACGGGGTAACGGCATAGGAAGGGAGAATACACATTGAACAATTCGATGATTAACGCTATGGTATCGATGGGCGGTTTGCAGCAGAAGCTTGATATGATTTCTGATAATATCGCGAATGCGAATACAGCCGGTTATAAGCGCAAGGATTCAACCTTTCAAGATCTGTTGACAAACGTGAAGCAGCAGGAGCAGGCTTTCGAACAGCCGGTACGGCTGACGCCGCTCGGGTATAATGTAGGATGGGGCTCGCGGCTATCTGCTATACAGCCGGACATGACGCAGGGCACTGTGCAGCAGACAGGCAATGCCTATGACTTCGCTATTCAGGGAAGCGCTTTGTTTGAGGTTGCGGTGGATGACCAGGGTAACCGTGCGTACACGCGCAGCGGCTCATTCCAGCTGTCCATTGACCGCAACAATGAGCAGGTGCTGACAACAGCAGACGGATACCCGGTTATCGCGCAAACGCCTGCTGGTGAAGGGCGGATCGTTGTACCGGCGGGCTATTCCGCTCGGGTAGACGCTTATGGTAATATTCAAGCAGTATCCCCGGATGGGAATACCGTTAACAATCTGGGTCAGCTCAAGCTGGTAGAGCCGGTTAAGCCTGGCTCGCTTACCGCGACCGCCGACAATCTGTACGTCATAGCGGATGGTACGGATGCCGATCAGGTTGTGCAGCGAATTCTACCGGCTGATACGAACGATGTTCGCGTTATGCAGGGCTTCCTGGAGCAGTCCAATGTGGATATGACCCAGGAGATGTCCGAACTGATGATTGTACAGCGGGCATATCAAATGAGCGCGCGTGCGTTATCGTCCAGCGATACCATGATGGGCTTGGCGAATAACCTCCGTGCTTGAGGAATAGGATGATTGTGCAATGACAACGGCAAGAACCCCTGAACGCGAACAGGAACGAGTAGCGGATCAGGTAAAAGAGGGCGAAGCGGCTCCAAGCTCTTCCGCAAGGCCTTCAGGCACCCGGATAGTACTATGGCTGCTCCGCAAGAGCATTGTCCCTCTGTTGATGCTGGTGGCTCTGGTCGGAGGCTTGTACGCCGGATATGTGCTGCTTGGTAAAGGTCCTGCTGAGGATGTATGGAAGTGGGAGACGTGGAAGCACATGTATGATCTTATATTCTCTAATGAATAGCCTATAGTAAAGCCGTGCACCGCTTGTTGGTGCACGGCTTTACTATATAGATACCTAAGAGCGAGGGCTGCCTCCCGGATGAATTTCATCTTCATCCGGGGAGACAGCCCTCCATTAGTTAGTTGAGGCGGTTATCTCTATTTAACTGAAACCCGTACGCTTACGCTCTTACCTTCATAAACGGCTTTAATCCTGGCACTGCCTTTGCCGACAGCTGTAATCTTGCCGTCCGTGACCGTGGCCACCTTGGTGTTGGAACTGCTCCAGGCAGCTGTTTCCGTAACATTAAGACTGACGATTGTTCCGGTATCCAGCAGAGCAGTCACCGAGACACTTGATACAGCACCTGGTGCCAGCTTAATGGAAGCAGATGATGCAGTAAGCTTTTTCAGCTTGGGTACAACTGTTACATTAACGGTTACCGTCTTGCCCTGGTAAGTTCCGGTGAGCTTGCTGCTTCCCGCCGCTATGGCCTTGATTGTCGAACCTTTAACCGTAAAGATATTCTCATTACCGGAAGACCAATTGATCTTGGAAGCCAGCGAAACCTTGCTGCCATCCTTATAATAGCCGATTACTTTAACGGATTTGCTCTTCCCGGGGTTAAGCGTCACGGAAACAGGCTGGGCTGCGAGCTTGGTAATTTCCTGCTCTATGGTGACTTTAATGGAAACACTCTTGCCCAGATAGGATGCCGTAAGGGTTGCGTTAGACGCCAGAAGCCCTTTGATCTTGCCGTTCCTGATGAGCAGGTTGGGCGAGGAGCTCTTCCATGTCACCTTGTCCGCCAGGTCCTCTTCCTCTACTCCATTCTCATACATCATCCGCAGAGCCGGAAGCTCGGTCTCCTTGCCGAGCACAATGCTCATTTGATTTGACTCACTGAGCAGCGCCAGCGGCTTCTCATGGATTACAATGTTTACTTCAATTGACTTGCCGCCTGCCGATGCGGTCAGGATCGCATCGCCGGTACTCTTCGCGACCCATTTGCCGTTCTCGGCCTCGACAACTCCGGGCTTGCTGGATGTCCAGGTAACAAGCGATGAGACATCGATCGTCTCCTCAGCGATTGTAACCCCCTGAACCTTGGGGAGAGAACCGCTGCCTTCAATGAAACCGTTAATTGCATCCTCACCGGTCTTGATTTCTGTCAGGCTCGGGTACACGGTAACATTCAGCGAGCGGGATAAGCCTTTATACGTAACGGTAATCTTAGTTGTTCCTGCTGCCTTAGGTGTGACAACGCCGCCGGATACGGTGGCGGTATATACGTTGGAGGAAGTCCATTCGGCCCGTGAAGTGACATCCTCAGGGGCCTTGTCGGCATCATCAAGTACAAATGCGGTCAAGGCTTCAGGAGCATCGGTAACGATCATGTGCAGTGCGGAATCCCTCGAAAGCTTCATCGCCTGGTGGGAGGGGCGCACAACAACAGTGATCGTCTTGGAAACTCCCAGGTGAGATACTGTGATGGTTGTTGTTCCCGCACCCACAGGGCGTACCGCTCCCTTGTCAGTCGTTGCGACAGCCGTATTACCCGAATGCCAGGCAGCATCAGCGGTCACGTTCTCGCTGCCGCCGGTTGTGCGGACTGCTGTAGCGGTAATTAGTTTATCGTCGTCTCCAACCTTAAGCTCGACCAGTTGTCCAGGAGAGACGCTAATCGAGCTGTAAGGGCTAGTTACCTTCAGTGTTACACTGCTGCTGCGGCCCTTATAGGAGCCCGTGATAACGGCTGTACCAGCGGCCAGCAGTGTAACGTCGCCATCTGCGTCCACTGTTGCTACAGAGCTGCTGGACGAGCTCCAAGCCGCATCAGCGGTAACATCTGTGGAGGTGCTCCCTTGATAAGCCGACAGATTTAGCGACAGAGTCTCACCTAGCTTAACATGCTGTTCGTTTGTTAGAACTGAGCCCCCGGAGCGTATTTCCACCTTGTCATATTGGTATAGCACCTTCACTTGAAGCGAAATAGCCGCGGCAGTCTGATATTTAACTGTAACAGTGGCGCTGCCTTCACCCGCTGGCGTAAGCAGACCCTTGGTCACTTTTACAACCGAGCTGTTGGAAGAAGTCCAGGTGGCATCCCCTGTAACATCGCGGGTCGTGGTTGTGCCGCCCGAGATATTCGCCCAAACCTTAAGCTGATACGCATCGTCTCCTACATAGAGGGAGAGAGGGGCAGGTACGGTCTCGAAGGCAATGGAATCCACTGTCTCTGCAGCGGCGGCAACACCGGCAAGCAGCTGGCTGATCATAACCAATGCGAGGAAAGCGGACAAATGCCAAGGGCGTTTACTTTTTCTGGTACCGGTATTGGAAATAATAGATAAGTCGTGCATATGAACCTCCTGGTCGATGGGTTTCTATCTATTAATAACGGATAATCTGGTATAAAAATGAAGATTTCATAACAAATTTTGGATACGGGAGAACAGAAGTTTTTGAGCGTAAATACGTAAAACCCTTGCCAGTCAAGGGTTAGCGGCTGCGTGGAGGAGAGAGAACAATGGTTTTTTTTTTCACGGGGTAGAGGTATAATGATGAAGGAACTCGGATAAACGGCTCCATAGACAGAAAAAAGGAGAGGAGACGTTTGAACCTCCCAAACATGCTTACCGGAGTCCGCTTCCTGCTTATTCCCGTTTATGTGGTAATCTTCCTGAAGGGACATCTCATACCGGCCTTTCTGGTCGTTGCAGCTGCTGGAATCACTGACGTGCTTGACGGCTATATTGCGCGTTCGAGAGGATTGGTCACGTCTGCAGGCGCTCTTCTGGACCCGCTTGCGGACAAGCTGATGCTGCTGACCGTTTTCGGCTCGCTTGTTCTGTACGAGCACATTCCGTGGAGTGCTGCCCTTGCGCTGATTATCCGGGATGCGGGACTAATCGCGGGTTCGGCTCTGTTTCATTTTCAAGGAAAACGTACGATCCCGGCTAACCGAATGGGGAAAATAACGACAGTGCTGCTCTATGCCGCTATTATGTTTATTTTCTTCGATTTGCCGTATGCATTGCAGCTGCTGTGGAGCGTGGTGGGCTTTTCGTTTGTGACGGCCTTTTTGTACGTCGTGCAGATTTTGGCGGTAAACAAGGGGAAGGCGCAGGAAGAGCGGAGCGATATTTCTGGTCCTGCTTAACATGCGGGTAGCGTCTTGCTGCACACTGCACACTGAAAAGGAGCTGTCCCCCGGAATGCTTCAGATTCCAGATGGACAACTCCCTATCTCAACCTTCTGATCTGCAGCTCAGAAAGGATGTTTCTATTGTTTCTGTAGACCATGAAATTTATACATTACGATAACCGAAGGAGTCTGTAACCTATGCTGGATATCAAACAAATTCAGGAAATTATTCCTCACCGCCAGCCGTTTTTGCTGATTGACCGGATTTTGGAGGTCGAAGCGGGCGTGCGTGCGGTCGGTCTGAAAAATGTCACGATGAATGAGCCTTATTTCGCCGGCCACTTCCCTGATTTCCCTGTTATGCCAGGTGTGCTTATTGTTGAAGCTCTGGCGCAGGTAGGGGCGGTGTCGATTCTGATGGTCGAAGCAAACCGCGGGAAGATCGCAATGTTTGCCGGAATTGATAACTGGCGCTTCAGGGGACAGGTTGTTCCCGGTGACACATTGACCCTGACGGTTGAGATTACGCGTCTTAAGGGTTCTATCGGCAAGGGTCAGGCTACGGCCATGGTCGGAGACAAGGTTGTCTGTGAAGGCGAAATGATGTTTGCCCTGACCAATCCTTCGTAAACGAAGGGATGAAGCTTACTTACATAATTCAACAGGTTTCAAAAGATAAAAAAATGGTGTTTGGATAGAGGTAGTTTAATTCACAATAAGGAGTGGGCTATTATGACAAATACTGTTGATGTGCAAAAGAGATATCAGGACTGGCTAGAGGACTCGCTGATTGATGAAGCGACGAAGGAGGAGCTGCGCGGCATAAGCTCGGACGAGAAGGAGATCGCCGACCGCTTCTACAAAGATCTGGCCTTCGGTACAGGCGGACTGCGCGGCGTGATGGGCGCGGGAACTAACCGCATGAATGCGTATACGGTTGGCAAGGCAACGCAGGGGCTTGCTAACTGGCTTCTGAGCCGTAGTGAGAAGCCGTCGGTAGTGATTGCGCATGACTCCCGGAATAATTCGCCGGAATTCACGCTTGTTGCGGCAGAGGTTCTGGCGGCGAACGGAATTACGACATATTTGTGGCCCAGCCTGCGTCCGACTCCGCAGCTGTCGTTCACGGTGCGTGCGCTGGGGGCTAGCAGCGGCATCGTTGTAACAGCCAGCCATAACCCCCCGGAGTACAATGGCTACAAGGTATACGGACCGGATGGCTGCCAGCTTGTGCCGGCAGATGCGGAGCAGGTAATCGCTCATATCAGCAAGGTGGAATCCTTCGCGGAAATCCACCGTATGAGCCGTAAGGATGCGGAAGCGGCCGGACTCATCCAGTGGCTCGGCGAGAAGGAAGACCAGGCATACATAGATGCGGTAACAGCGGAAAGCTTGAACCCTGAATTGCTGAAAGGCGGAGCGGGCGACGCACTGAGCGTTATTTTCACCCCTCTGCACGGCACGGGCAACCTACCGGTTCGTAATGTATTGAAGCAAGCAGGTTTTGGCAATGTGCAGGTGGTCAGCGAGCAGGAGCAGCCTGACGGATATTTCTCTACGGTCAAGTCGCCGAATCCGGAAGAGCGTGAAGCCTTCACCATTGCGATGGAGCTGGCGAAGAAGTCGGAAGCTGACATTATTATCGGAACCGACCCTGATGCGGACCGTATGGGCGCAGTAGTCAAAAATAATGAAGGCGAGTATGTGGTTCTGTCCGGCAACCAGTCGGGTGCACTTATGGTCTACTACGTACTGAGCCAGCTGAAGGAACAGGGCAGGCTGCCGGCTAACGGTGTCGTCGTAAAGACGATTGTAACAAGTGAGATGGGAGCGGACATCGCCCGGCATTTTGGCGTGGATGTTGTGAATACGCTGACCGGCTTTAAGTATATCGGGGAGAAAATGACCGGATACGAGCAGTCGGGTGAGCGGACGTTCCTGTTCGGATACGAAGAGAGCTACGGCTATCTGGCCGGAACGTATGCCCGTGACAAGGATGCGGTGATTGCTTCCATGCTGATCTGTGAAGCAGCAGCTTACTACAAGAGCAAGGGGAAAACCCTGTATGAAGTTCTGCAGGAGCTCTATGCCCAGTTCGGCACCTATCTGGAGCAGCTGGAATCCAGAACGCTTAAAGGTATAGACGGAGTAGCGCAGATCGCCGCCATTATGGAAGACTGGCGGAGCAACCCGCCTGCCGAGGTGGCCGGGGTGAAGGTTTCGAAGGTGCTTGACTACCTTCCGGGTATTGACAGCCTTCCGCCTGAGAATGTGCTGAAGTATATGCTGGAGGACGGCTCGTGGTTCTGCCTGCGTCCTTCGGGCACGGAGCCGAAGATAAAAGTTTATTTTGCTGTTCGGGGTTCGACGCAAGAGGAAGCTTCCGCTGCAATCTCTAAGCTGACAAGTGAAGTCATGGCGCGGGTAGATCATAGAGGTTAAGGAGTGGACAGCTTGTTTCAGATGCTAAAAAATTGGAACCGCAGGGCGCGGACGCTGCTGTGGGGGCTCACTATACTGGGGGTGCTCGCAGCGCTGCCGATCGGCTTCTCCCGCCATCAGATGGAGCAGACCAGTAATCATGTGGAGTATGTATTTAACTACCGGGACCTGCTGCTGATCTCGAACTATCAAGCCAGACCGCAGGAATTTGTAAGTGAGCAGCTTGCAAGGCTTAAGGAAGCCGGCTTCACGACGCTTGCGGTATTTGAGAGTACTCTAGAAGAACTGGTTTGGAGCGGGAGACTGTCCGTGTATAATTCCGCTCAGCAGGCTCTCTTGAATGGTGAAACGGCCCCGCTGGGCGAGAATTTCACTTATATTCTGTTTGCGGATGCTGACGCGGAGGCAGCTTATGCTCCGATGATCCGATCCGCCTTTGAGAAGGCAGGCATTTCCGTAGGTGATTGGTCGTTCGGAGAACGTCCGGGCCTCCGGTTGGAGACATCAGTAGAGAATTCCTCTCTGCGCTCGATGCAGCCGGATCCCGTAGCGATTGATAAGATCCTCGAGGCTGGGTTCCATGTGCTTCCCCGTCTGTCGGACCGTATCAGACCTTACGATCCGGAAGAAATGAGTCAGCTTCTTCAGTCTTATGCAGACCTGGGGATTGCAAGAATTCTGTTTGATGGTGATAAGGTTACCGGCTATACGGATCAGGCAGATAAGAAGAGCCTGAATCACTTCGGAGAGCTGCTAAAGCAGCACAACATCGGGCTTGTGCGTATTGAAAACCTCAAGAATCCTCAGAGCGGCATGAATAAATTGGCGTATATGACGAATTATAACATTACGCGTCTTTATTCCCTGTCCAGTTCTGATGCGTCAGTGATGACGCCTGAAGCGATTATTGACCGTTTCAAGCTGGCGGCCAAGGACCGGAATATTCGAATGTTCTATATGAATGCTTCCCCTGCCAGAAGCTTGGATAAAGGCGGAATTACCCACCCGATGGAGAATTTGTATCTGGCAATTGGCGGGGATGCAGAGAAGAAGGGTGCGGTGGAGCAGCTTAAGGAGCTCGGCTTTGAACCGGGACCGGCACAGCCTTTTGATTATGAATATCCTTCGTGGCATAAAGTGCTGCGCGCTATTGTGGCGCTCGGCGCGATTGCGATCATTGCGCTGCTGATCGGCCTGTTTATCCCGATACTTACATTGCCTGCGTTCATCCTAGGGGTGATCGGCAGTGCGGGTCTCTATGTACTATCGACGTCCCTTCTTGAGCAGGCGCTGGCGCTTGGCGCCTCGATAGCGGCCCCTACCATAGGGGTGATTTGGGCGCTTAGCCGGGTTCGCTCGCATACGGAAGGCGACCGCCGGATTGTTGGCGGCACGTGGGAGGAGCAGCCGTCATTGGCTGCAGACCGCAGTGATAGACTGTTTGGCGGCCGGTGGCTGTTCGATGCCCCTTCGTTTGGAAAGCGGCTTGTATCGGCTATCAGCCTGTATATCCTGACAGCGGTTATCTCTCTTCTGGGTGCGGCTTATGTGTTCGGGCTGCTGAACAATATCACTTACAGCCTTGTACTGGAGCAGTTCAGGGGCGTAAGCCTGCTGCATCTGGCGCCAATAGGCCTGACAGCATTGTATGTCTTCTTGTATACAGGACACTCCGTCAAGGACAACCTGCGTAAGCTGCTTGGTCTTAATATTACCGTTCTAATGGTTGCTGTTGCAGGTGTACTGGGCGTTGTGGGCATGTACTATCTCTCCCGTACAGGTAATGCGGGCCAAGTATCGAGCATTGAGCTGGTCTTCCGGAACCTGCTGGAGGAGACATTCGGTGTACGGCCGCGCAATAAGGAGTTTATGCTGGCGCATCCGGTATTTCTGCTAGGTCTGTTCCTGTCGCTTCGTTACAGGGCTGCCTGGGTATTGATGATTGTAGCCTCCATTGGACAGCTGTCCATGGTAGATACATTTGCACATATCCACACACCGATTGCCATTTCCCTGATCCGAGTTCTGCTGGGTCTTGGTCTTGGCGGGATAATCGGCCTGCTGCTTATTGCAGCATGGCAGCTGGCGGAAGGAGTATGGAAGGCATGGGCACCCAAGTTCAAGGCAGGACGTACCGGTTAGTTATATCCGGTTATTACGGGTTTCGCAACAGCGGCGATGAGGCCGTGCTGAAATCGATACTTAATGCGCTGGCGGAAGCGCAGGAGCAAGCTGGCATCCATATAAAGCCAATCGTGCTTTCATGCGACCCGTCATGGACCAGAGAGATGTACGGAGTAGAAGCCGCTCACCGGATGCGCCCTTCCGATGTTCTGGGAGCAATCCGGAGTAGCGACGGGCTGATCAGCGGCGGAGGCAGCCTGCTGCAGGATGCTACAAGCGCGAAGACAATCCCTTACTACACGGGAATTGTTAAGCTTGCGCAGCTGCTGGGCAAACCGACATTTATCTATTCGCAGGGCATAGGTCCGGTGAACAGAGGATGGATGAATCCCCTAATCCGAACTATGATGAAGAAATCCAGCTATATATCGGTTCGTGACGAAGCGTCCGCACGGCTGCTTGCTGATATAGGTGTGGATCGGGGTAGAATCGAGGTCGTGCCTGACCCGGTTATGGGGCTGCCGCTGGCCGCAGATCAGCAGACAGGCAGCAGTGGCGCCCGGACGGCTGAGCCAGACGGCGAAAGGCTTCCGGTAGTGGGTGTATCGCTCCGCTATTGGCGTAAGGATTGTGCTGATTTGACACGGGCTGCCTCAGCGCTCGCATTGCTGGCAAGGCAGCATCCGGTCAGGCTGCGCTTTCTTCCCTTTCATACACCGGATGATGCTATGGCTTCCGAATTCGTTATGGAGCGGCTTGGAGCAATCGGAAGCAGTACAGCTGAGCTGGCTGCGCCGGGAGATGATCCCCAGCAGATGCTGCTCGAAGTCAGCCGCTGCGATATTCTCTTTGGAATGAGGCTCCACGCGCTCATCTACGCGGCTAACCAGCAGGTTCCGATGCTCGGGCTGTCGTATGATCCGAAGATAGACAGCTTCCTAAAGCGGCTTGGCCTGCGGCCGGTAGGATCGACTGATGCACTTGATGAGCAGGCATTCGCAGACGCGGCGGGGGAGCTGCTGGCCCCTGGCGGCGCGGCTGCCTGGCGGGATAAGCATCGGGATGCGATCCTGAAGCTGATAGCTGAAGCCCAGAGGCCCGCGAAACAAATCGCGGACTTCCTGCGTCAGTATAAATAGAGGTGACAACCGTTACATGAGCTCAAATACAGATCGTAAGGCACAAGCACAAACGAGTGATACGAACAACAAGAACGCCAGTCAGCAGCAGGACAGCGGGGCGAGATCCTACCCCACTGTCAGCATCTACGGGCTGCCGTTCTCGAAGATGGACATGCAGGAGACTGTAAACTACCTGAGCAATGTGATCCACCTTAGGATACCTACACAGGTTATTACCGGCAATCCGATCATGGTCATGGCGGGTCTTGAGAACCCGGATTATTACCGTGTGATGGAGGAGGCAGAGTTAATAGTCCCGGATGGGGCAGGTGTAGTTTGGGCTTCCGAATACGTAGGCCAGCCGGTGAAGGAGCGAGTAGCAGGCTTTGATCTGATGCATCGGCTCCTCGAGACGGGCGAGAAGCACCGCTGGTCAGTTTTTTTGCTGGGGACAACACAAGAGACGATAGAAGAGTCCGCAGAACGGTTAAAACAACAATATCCGCTCATCCGTTTTGTGGGTGTCAGGAACGGGTTCTTCGGGCCGGGCGAGGATGCGAAGGTCATTGAGGAAATCCGGAGAGCAAACCCGGATATGCTCTTCGTTGCCCGGGCGCTGGATAACCAGGAGCCTTGGATTGGACGTTATAAGCAAGAGCTTGGCGTTCCAGTTATGATGGGCGTAGGAGGCAGCTTCGATATTATCGCCGGCAAGCTGAAGCGTGCCCCGGTGCTCTTTCAGAAGCTGCGCCTCGAGTGGTTTTATCGGCTGTTGCAGCAGCCTAGCAGGTACAAAAGGATGCTTGTTCTTCCGAAATTCATGCTCAAAGTCGTCCGAGAGAAAGAAAACGTCACAAAACGCCGCCCAACTCCGTGAATATTTGATGAAAACAGTGAAAATCGCCTTAAAACGGAGTTGGAGATTATTTTTCGATCGGAGTATAATTCTATCCGGTAGAAAAAAAGGGGAGTTGTCGAGATGCCAGAGGGCGTTTATTATGTCACAGGTTTTGTCATTGCATTAATTGTTGCGTTAGCCATGACCCCGTTGGTCAAGAAGTTAGCATTTAAAGTGGGGGCGATTGACAAACCTAACGCACGCAAAGTCCATACGCGGATTATGCCAAGACTGGGCGGGCTGGCTATTTATGCGGCTTTTGTGGCGGCGTTCCTGCTTCTCTACCCATTCCTGCCGGATGGTTTATTGAACCGCTATGATATGAACTTAATTAAGGGCATGCTGATCGGCGGCACGATTATCGTCCTGCTTGGTGCACTCGATGACCGGTTCGAGCTGTCAGCGAAGGTGAAGCTGCTGGGACAGATTGCCGCAGCATGTGTTGTAGTGTTTGGATTTGATGTGAAAATTAATCTATTGAACATACCTTTCGGTGCCTCCATGCAGCCGATTGCTGAATGGATTGCTATTCCGCTGACGATCTTCTGGATTGTCGGTGTAACTAACGCGATTAATCTAATTGACGGTCTAGATGGTCTGGCAGCCGGCGTGTCGGCTATTGCGATTGGTACCATTCTAGTGATGGCTGTTCTGATGGGCTTTGAGCCGGTCATTCTGCTGAGCACTCTGCTGCTGGGCGGTATCCTTGGTTTCCTGGTGTTTAACTTTCATCCAGCCAAGATTTTTATGGGTGATTCAGGTTCGTTGTTTCTGGGCTTCAGTCTCGCCACGCTGTCTATGCTCGGCTTTAAGCAGGTTACCATTGTATCCTTTGTGACGCCTTTGCTTATTATTGGTGTACCGCTGTCGGATACCTTCTTTGCAATCGTCCGCCGGATGGTCCAGCGCAAGCCAATCTTTGCGCCCGACAAGGGCCATTTGCATCACTGCCTGCGTGAGCTTGGGTACAGTCATCGTAAAACAGTCCTTATCATCTATGGCATCGCTGCTTTCTTCGGTGCGTGCGCAATTGTCCAGGCGGCAGTTGTTCAGTCCCCGGCAGCCAACTGGGTTACCTTTGCCGTAATCGTTATCCTGCTGTTTGTGATGCAGATTGGTGCCGAGCTGATTGGACTCGTCGATAAGTCCAGACGTCCTGTACTCAATATGCTGCAGCGGCTTCGCCTGAAGACCGAGACCGATTCGAATACGAAATAAGGAATTAATCTGACTCCTATAAAAGGTGGAAGACTCCGTTTCCTTGGAAACGGAGTCTTTTTTATGTCAAAATAACCGCCGAAAACCTAAAGTTTACTGAACCGATAGCCGATATTAACGGTACGTACAGATAAACCGTAAGACTAACGGAGGAGGCTAAACGTGCTTAAGAAATTCAGTATTATGCTAGTAATCGTCGCAATGGCCCTCCAAATGGTGCCATACACAGGTACCTCGGAGGTTTCAGCAAACACAGGGAACTTTTCTTTTAATGGGATAAGTACAAACCAAAGTTCACCTACAACCGTAACGGAAGAGAGGATTACCTTAACAGGTTCAATCAGTAATGTTGATCCATCATCCATTACGTATGATGTTATTCAGCTAATCAATGGAGAGAAGGCTGCTTCCAGAGAGAACCTGACGAGCAATGTTTATGTGAACGGCTTTAATATTCAAGTCTTTAACGTTCAATTATTCCCTGGTTTGAACCAGATCACATTTAAGGGGAACCAGGGCGGAGGACAAGTAAGCAGTTCGTTCTTCATTGACTTTAGAAATGGCCCGGTGTTTTCTGATCTCGTAGCCAGTCTATACGGAAACAATTTTCCGTTAAATGAAACAGGTACTACGGTTGTCCATTCGACTCAAACTAATGGATTAAGCCAAGCAGATATTAGTATTACAGGTAAAGCGATGAATGCTCAGCAGGTAACTGTTATTGTTAACGGGAGCAGTAAAACTTACTCCGTAAACACATCTAACGGGTATACATTTGCAGCCTCGCCAATCACCCTTAGACAGGGCAAGAACCTGGTGACCATCCGGGTATTTAATTCAACACAAACTGTTGAAACAACACGGGAAATAGCTTTCTACAACGGCAATGTGACCTTCTTTGATGTGAATATTAGCGAGGATGGTACGACTAATTCTGAGGCTCTCGAATATAGTCCAACGCTTTTGGTTACTGATATCGATAAGGTGAAGGTTACGGGTAAAGTTATTGTGCCGAGCGGACGCCGCGACACGAACAATGACAATGTTCTTGATCCTGTTCCGTTCCCTACGATAACGAACGGTATTGACATTAAGTATGATCTTTCACCTAAGCCAGGCACGGCACATACGTATGCAGGGACGTTTAAGTCTTCTAACCTGCCTACCGGCAATCCTCAAGCGACGGATACATTTTTCGTATATGAATTCACTAAAAGTCTTGGAGCAGCTGATATAACTGAGCCATTGACTTACAATAAGCTGTATTCTCTGAGTCTTGAAGCACCAAACGAAGCTAAGATGGCCCTGTTTGAAGGGGTAAGCGGTCTTTCTTTTACATTGAAGGCTGCGAACGCACCATATATCCATGAGATTAATTATCTTCAGGGGTACAAAGATGGCGGAACATTTAATGGCTTGAGCGCAGCTCCGTTAAATGGATCTAACCAATTTGGCATGCCAATTGCTATTGAAGTGCTCGTAGGTAATCCTGGGACTACTGCGCCGACAGTAGCTGTTGATGAGATCAAGAATATAAACGGAAATCCAGGTACGGACTATGAAGTAACTCTTGATACAACAGCATCCGGTTATGTGAGCAGAACAGTTAATGGTACACCTAGGACATTCTACAGAGCGATCCTTGTGGCAAAGAAGCTGCCTTTCGAGGGAACACAAACCCTTAGTTTTAGCTTGGGAGGGGTAAATGGCGCTGGTACAGCTACAACTACCCTGCTGTTCGGTCCCTTCGTTGCCTTTAATAAATTGTTTGATACGATGAATTTATCTGTTGATACAACTGAAGTTGATGGTGCAAGAATGTCGTCGGTCATGACCCGGTTGGATTCACTTGCGGGTCGTCTGGAGAACATTAATGATATCAGCGAAATCCGCTATGCAGCGGAAAATGGAAGAGCCCAGACGGTGTTCCTGTACGTTAACAACACTCTTGTTCCTTTAGTACAGGGCAAAATGGTTCAAGGAAATCCAACGACTCAAAATACGACAAAACAAGATTTCTTAGTTCCATCTGTGGCACATAAAACGGCTTTTGATGCTTTGTTCAATGGAGAAAATGAAATTCGCATTGTCTTCCAAGGTGCCAAGAGTTCGTATGAGAAAAAGCTTAAACTGTATTTAATACCGAATAACTTACCGGAGATTCCGGCTAAAGACTCGCTTGGTGTGTTCCCTTACAGCACTAACCTAAATACGCCGACACCCAACGATCCGGAGTTCCCGCAAAGCGGCAGTATTTATACTACAAAACGTGAGTCAATGCATCTATTCGGTACATTTGATTTTATTGACCTAGGCCAAGTGGCTTCCGCCGTTAAGACAAAAGTGGAGTCAACTACGGCTTTATCTCGTGCAAACTATATTCTTCGAATAGAGAGCACGAATGCGGGCGGAAACCTGGAATGGGATCTTAGTAAAAGATTGGAGATTTACGATAGCGGTCAACCAACCGGAAATGCTACGATTGATGTAGCCAATACTGCTAATAATGTAGGCGGACTAGTTGTGAGGTATGACCTCAAGACCCAACAATTCTCGTTTATCCTTCAAGATCAGAAGCTGAACGCTGATGGAAGCTCGAGCGTCTACAATATCTATGTGTATAACTCTGGCAAAGCAGGCCCGCGGGCGAGTTACCGTATCGAAGTTGACCCGATCGCGCTGCCATATGAGCTGGTTCGTCCGTTAGCAGGCAAACGTATCGTTAACAAGAATTTTGTTGAAGTCATTATTAGCGCCAGCGGCGCTGAATCGGTTGAAGTGAACAAGCTTAAAGCCGAGCAAGTCAATAACCTGGATATTGATGGTGACGCAGTGCCAGACTATACAAAAGCTTTCCGTGTAACAGTGGATAAGCTGAAGGTCGGCACGAACAAAATTTCGTTCACCATTACCAGCGGCACTGATAAAGTAACGGATTCATTCGAAGTGGTGTATGCACCTACGAACATACCTGGTGCACAGTACTTGGAAGCAATGAAGAATTCGCACAAAGTATTTGACGGCGCGGTAAATCTGACCTTCGCGAAAGGCACGACATTGGTCCGCCGTGATTATAATGTACCGGCTGAGTTCAAGAACCAGGTATATACGAACCATAAGATTTTGTTTGGTATAGCTAATGGTGAAGACGGCGTTGTCGACCGCCATGAGTTTGAGACGCTCCCTGCGAACTTCGACGCCATTCAGCAAGGCTTTGGCACGAGATTCCGGGTATCGTACCCGACACGCTTTACGAAGGCGTCCAACGTCTACTGGATTGATGCCGGTCTGGCTGATGATATCAGCGGACTGTCCAGAGGGACCTATGATCCGCTGACGTACGGGGTGGACCCTTATCAGTTCCCTGGAGCTACTGGACCGAAAGGAACGAAGATTCCAACCTATGATGACCGTCCGGATGAGCGTGAGCTGGTAACGTCCAAGACGGGCAAGCTGACCTTGAGCTTTGATCCGAGCATGAGGGAAGGCATTAACACGATGATTACCGTCTTCCGTTATGACGTAAAGAACAAAGTGTGGGAGAACATGGGTGGTGTTGTAGATGCCAAGAAAAATACGATTACCGTTCCGTTTGACCAGTTTGGCTACTATGTTGTAGGCAAAATGGTATACTCCTTTACAGACATAACAAGTCATCCGTATGCACGGAACTATATGGAGGCTATGTACTCCAAAGGTGTCATGAACTCCGCTGGTTTCGATGAGTTTGGAGCAAATATGTACATTACACGGGGGGAATTTGCCCGCATGGTGGTTCAGGCGCTTGATCTGCCGCTCGATTACGAGCTCAGCAAGCCTCATTTTGACGACGTGCCAGGGATTATTAATCCTGATGCGCTGTGGGACTTCCGTTATGTAGAAACAGCTGCTCGTAAGGGTATTATTCGCGGGACACAACCGCGTACCTTCGAGCCGGGTAACACATTGACCAGAGCAGAAGGCGCAGTCATTATTGCTCGTGCATTGGAAATGAAGCTGGAAACCGATCCGAAGAAGATTGATGCGGCTCTGTCCAAGGCATTTAAGGACCATGCATCCGTTGGTTACTATGCAAAGTCATCTGTAGCAGCGATCGCTAAGAAGGGCTATATCCAAGGCTCTCCTGTCGATGCGAAGGATCCGAAGAAAGGCTATGTATTTGAGCCTAATTCCAATCTCCTGCGTTCAGACGCGGCCATTATTGTCTCCAAGATGATGAAGGACCTTAAAAAGCTCCCTGCAATCAATTAACGGGAAGCAGCCGTGAACGGCCGGACAAACAGTTTACTGGTTGTCCGGCTTTTGCGTGTCAGAAGCTGCAGGGTTACATCTTCCTTGATTCGACGGTAAACGTCCTTTACTATGGAAAATGTTTTGCATCGACGAAGGTTGTATGTACGAGCTATACTAAGCTAGATACTCGGAAAATGAGCTCTCTGAGAAGCTTCGGAGAGACGGCTGAGCGCATGAAGAAAAAAAGTTTTAAAACTTTTTTCTCCGGCTCGCAACTTTTTCGGGAAACGTGCGTTTAATTACATGTGACTCGAAACGAGAAGCGGGAAGGATGCTTGAAAGAGTGTTATCGCAACTTTCTCTTTACGGTAGAAATTACCCATTGTATAATGTTATAGTGTTATACGGGCTCTACCATTATTTTCTTCTAGTGTTTACGAGTTTCTGCGACATGTTCTTACAAAGGGTTAAACATGGACGCAGACATCAATTATATTATCGCGCTCTACTCTGGGAAGGGGGTGAATCGGCCGATGAGGGAAACGAGCCATCAATTATCTTTACAAAACTCTCAACAACCGAAGCATTTTAGAGGAGGAGAAAAAAAGGTTATGAAGAAAAGTTTATCCTTGCTCGTTGCAATCGCTATGGTGTTCTCCGTTTTTGCATCCATGGCATCCGCAGCTGAGCTGACTGCGCAACAAAAGTTTGATGCATTGAAAGAAGCTGGTATCTTCGAGGGTTACCCGGACGGTACTGCTGGTCTTAACAAAGAAATGACTCGTGCAGAATTCTCCAAAGTTCTGGCACTGGTTAACGGCCTGACTCAAGAGGCAACCGCAGCTAACTACACTGATGTTGCTAAGGGTCACTGGGCAGCTGGCTTTATCGGTGCGGTTACTAAAGCTGGTCTGATGGAAGGTGTTGGCCTGAACAAGTTCAACCCGAACGGTAAAGTAACGGTTGAGCAAATGGCTAAAACAGTTGTTCTGTCCGCTGGTCTTGAAGAGTCCAGTGTAGCAGTTCAAGGTACTGTAAGCGATTGGGCAAAAGGTTATGTTGCAGCAGCTGTAGAAGCTGGCATCATCCCTGCACAATCCAACTACAAGTCAAACGCTACACGCGAACTGCTTGTAGAAGCTGCTTACGTAGTTTCTGGTGGCGAAGTTAAAGCTCCAGTTGGCGAACTTTCGATCGCTAAAGCTGCTCAATCTGGCGCTTCCGCAATTTCGGTTGAATTCAACCGCGCTCTGACTGATGCAGAGAAGAATGAACTGGTATTCACAGTGAAGAATGATGCTACTACTGTAGAAACTACTAAGACTTTTTCTGAAGACAACAAAACTGTAAAGCTGACTGCTTCTTACCTGTCCACAGGTACGTACACAGTTGAAGTTACTGGTTTCGCAGCACAAACAGTAAACGTTACTGAAGCTGTTCCTGCAAAAATCGAGTTCGGTACTGCATCCCTGATGATCGGTGCTCAGCGTGATCTGGGTGTGAAAGTATTCAACCAGTTTGGTGAAGAAATCACTAATCCATCTTTGGAAATCAACGCTTACAATGGTTCTAAAGGTCGTACACTGAATGTTAGCGGTACATCTGTTGACATGACTGTTGGCGAACCTAACAACCCTAACGTTCAAAAAGGCGACGCAATCGTCGTATCCGCTATTGTAACAGGTACTGGTGTAAGTGCCAGCAAAACTTACACTGCTGTTGACGCTAGCGCGATCGTATCCCTGAAACTGGGTACAGTTCAGCCGTTGGAAGGTAACACTCGTATTACTGCTGGCGACACTGGTCTGGTACTGCCTTATGAGTTCGTAGACGCTCAAGGCAACAAATACACTCTGCCTTCCGAAAAATCGTCTGCAGAGAACAACGAGCCAACTCGTCGTGTAGTATTTGATCCTTTCATCTTCACAGTGTATGGTGATGCTTACATTAACGGTCAACCAACTCCAGTTATCGACGCTTCTACTTTCAGCGTTGACAACGAAGGAAAACTGACTTTCAATGCTAACGCAGCTGGTACTGCAACGATCAACGTTATGAACCCAAGCGCTGGTGCTTCCACAAGTATCACTGTAGTGGTTGCTGACACAACCAAAGTTGCGAAGTTCCAACTGAGCAACCCTGGTAAACTGATTGCTGCTGGTGAAACGGTAACAATTCCTTTCACAGCAACTGATAACTATGGCAATGCAATTGCTCAATCTCAGTTTGCAAAAGCTGAATACAAGAACCAATTGAAAGTTAACCTTAATGGTCAACAAGTTACACCTACATTCAACTCTAAAGGTGAAATGAGCCTTACTTTCCCTACTGCAGGTGCAGCATATGTCCATGTTACGGTTAACCAAACTCCTATGACCAGCACTCTGAACCTGACGGTCAGAGAAGCAGCTGTTCCGAAGCAAGTTTCTGCAGTTAACGATCTGGCTCTGTACTATGGCGTTAACGGTTCGGACACTGTTGACATCGACAGCGTGAAAGTTATTGACAACTATGGCCGTACAATGACTAAGCTGACTGGTTACAGCATCGTAGCTACCCCTAAGGATGCTTCCGTAGTATCTGTAACTTATGATGGCAAAGTTATTGGTCAACCTATCAATGATAACGCAGGTGTTAAGAGCACTACGCTGACAATCGGTCTGAAAAAGAACGGCGAAACTGAATACGTTAAGGGTTCGACAATCAACCCAACTGTATATGTTGTAGCTGACAACAGAGTAACTTCCTTCGAAATTAAGGACCTGAACTCTGTGAACTCCGTACACGTTCCAGCAAACGGTATGTCCGAAGCTAGAAAAGCTCTGTACAAAGAGTCTATCGAACTGGTTGGTAAAACAACTGACGGTAAGACTGTAGCAATCGACCAAGCTCGCTTCTATACTGCTGTAACTTCCAGCAACCTGGGTGTTGTTGCAGTTGAAGGCAAGCAACTGGTTGGTAAAGCTAACGGTGAAGTAACAATCACTGCTTACAATGGTGCAACGAAGATTGCTGAGAAGACTGTGAAAGCTTCTGATGCAGCTCCTCAAGCAGCTAAGGTAGAATTCGACAAAACTGAAGTAGCTCTGAGCCTGGCTAACCCTACTATCTCCACAATCATTGATGATCTTAAAGTTGTGGATCAGTACGGTGTGGATATTACGAACTATGCTAATGGCACATGGGCATCTTCCGACAGAAATGTCCTTCAGCTGAATGCTGATGGCACTGTTGTGAAAGCTGGTCAAGGTTCCGCTACAATCTCCTACATCACTGCTAACGGCGTTATCGGTACTGTAGGCGTAACTGTTAACTAATTCGGATTTCTGGATAGTTTAACCGACACACAGGGACATCCTAAGTCTTCGGACAAGGGATGTCCCTTGTTTTATTATGTGCAGTTAGTACGTTATTCATAACTCATTCATGTTTATCATGTAATTTTATACATAAGATTCTCTTGGAAACGAAACAAAGTACGGCTTTTAACCGTCTAATTATTAGGAAATAGTTGATAGGGGGAATAGCTTTGAAAGGCAAATTATTGAGGCATGGGATAACAACTGCTACAGCAATCGCTCTGCTAATGCAGCCCACCATGGTGTTAGATCCATTTCAATCCAGTCACATAGCTGAGGCTGCAGCAGTTAAAGCAGTCAAAAGTGTTAAGCTGAACGCAACTAGTACGATGGCGATTAAAGACATCCACTTATTAATGCAAGAGCAAGGACTTGTGGCTGCGTACACTGTATCCATTACTAATAATGGGACCAAGTCATTAGACTTGCTTGATTATTTTATACGGGTAAGAGGAAAATCAGGTAAGGTGTTCACAGGTAAAGCATCTACGGAAAGTAAAGAGGAAACAAGAGTAACGCCGAACACTACCAAGGATCTGACTTATTACGTAATCGTTGATAAAGGAACAAAGGTTAAAGACCTGGTCTTTGACGTAATTAAGTGGGATTTCAGCGCCCCTAATTATGAAAGAAGAATTGGATCCATAAACTACTCTTCGTCCTCAGTATTGGTGGCTCCTGTGTTTAAGGCCCAGACAGTTCAGTTCAACGGCAACAAGATCAAAGGGGCACTTAAACAGTTTTATGTGACCCAAGATAGCAATGCAGCTTATGTAACACTCAGTTTCTTGTTAGAAAATGTGGGATATTCGAGTACAGATCTCTCTAAGTTGAAATTCGCCTTACAGTCATCAAGTTATTCCGTATATGATGTGGATGCTTCATCACTAGCGAATCAGACTATTCAACCAGGACAGAGGAAGATCGTCAATCTAACAGCTGAAGTTCCTCTGGCTTTACTAGGCAAGAATCTAACCCTGCATACCTATACCTTAGATGAGACGAATAAGGTTAATTTGGCTAATGGTGCATTTAGTATGCCGGTTCTGAAAGCTTCGTCAGCCGTGGGCGCAGATAAGTCAAGAGCGATCTTCATGGATGGAAGAAGTGTGAAGACTTCTGCAGGTACAGTGTACGTAGACGCTTCCGAAACCCAGAGCAATGTTACGCTTGATTACTCGCTTACTAATGCAGATTCTACTTCAATTGCAATGCCATCCTTGGAGTTTGCGCTTCGTACTAAGGAAGGTAAAGAATACCCGCTTACCTACACCAAAGAAGAGGGAGCAAAGCTTCTTCCGGGCATTGAGAAAACGATCAGCCTTACGGGGCAGATTGCAGCAAAGGTAGATCCCAAAACGAGTAAACTGGTCGTGCGCCAGGCAGCTACTGAATCAACAAAAAGTTATGTAATCGGTACTTATTTATTATCCGCGTCTACGCAAGTAGGAACTGTAGGCGGTGCTTACACACATGATAAAACATATGAAATCAAGATGGCCTCTGTGCAGCGTTCTCCTCAGAAGGATAACGATTTATTAGTCGCGGAATTACAAATAAAGAACATAAGCCCATCTTCCAAAGCGACACCGAATCTGTCAGGTTATTTCATGATAAATGGTGTGAAGGTTAATTCTGATGCAAAAGTTGTCAAACTGGATGATACTATTAGTATTGCTTCAAACGGAACTTACAGCCTAGTCGTTTATTCTGAAATTCCTTATACAGCCTCATTTGACGATATAACTTTCGTTCTCACTACACCGATTGATGACAAGTCATCAAAAACTCTTTATCAGTTCAAGAGTCAGACGGTTAGTACAATACCATTGTACCGAGCGAATCAAACTTACGAGATTAAAAGTGTGGGACGGCGAACAAGTGTTGATGTCGTAAAGTCATCCGTATATACCTCTAATACATCGAAATATTTTTATGCCGAATTTGCGGCTGTTAATAAGGAATCAAGAGCAGCTGTGATTGGAAATATTGGTGCTTATATTGAAGACAGTCAAGGTGTAGTAATCCCGGTCGAAGTTTCAAAAGTAAAAGAAAAAGTACTGCCTGACGGCAGAGTCTTGTTATCAGCTTGGGGACAATTAAACCGTAATTTTGATTCTACTAACTATAAGCTGGTCGTGGGACAAGCTATCACTGAAACAACGCCAACGGGAACAGGTACAGATAGCGCAGCTGCCGAAACGGGAACGGTTATTGTTAAGCCTGTAGCATATAAATTAAACACTGAGACCAAAGTCAAGACTGATTTCAAAAATCTCGAAATTGGTGGATATAATCTATCGCTGCGAAATCTGTACAATACCCTGTCGGTAGAGGGCAGTTCAGTTGACGGAGTCAAGCTTGACTTTGACTATGAACTCACCAAATCAGGAGAATATGATTACATTGCTACCAAGCACAAAATCATGTTTGAATTTGTTGACCATGGCTTCAATAAATCAACGTACAGGACCACCTATGATTTAGTATCTGCATCCGAAGGATCATCTCAGTTCTTATCAGAAGGCAGCAATTTGCATACCACCGTTACATTTAAAGATACTGCAATACTTGAGAAAATTAATGAGTACAAGGACTATACAATCAATGTTTATGATGTCATTAATGACGCTAAGATATTAATTGCATCTAAACAGCTGACCTGGTATGAGAAGGATCAGTCGTAGACCTTAAGCTAGTCATACCTTTCAAATTCTAGTATGATAAATAGGAGATGCTAGATAGGAAGGAGCCAATTCATTGAATAGCAAAGTGGCTAGGATGATGACAGCAACCGTAATTCTGGGGATCGGTATGTGGGCAGGAACCATATTGTCACCGGAGAGAGAGCTTCATGCAGATTCCGAAGTGATTACACCTGGCTCTGTTGATGATCCGGTTGTGACGAAGAGTTATGTCGATCAGAAAGTGGCTGCTGCAGCAGGCGGCAATACGGGTGCCAGCGCGCAGCAGCCTTCTAATACATCTAGCGGTGCTATAGAGATTGTAACCGTTAAGGCAGGTAAAATATTGATTGCCAAGGATGGTGCAGAGGTCGTGGTACGTGCTGGCAAAGCAGTAGCCTATAGCGAAGACTCCAATGGCATCGCTGATGTAACGGATGGCAAGGATATCACGAACGGCAAGCCCGTCCCGAATAACCACCTAATTCTATTTCCGAGAGGCGGGCGCGGCATTATGACGGCCCCCGGAGTTGATTCCAGCCTGACGGTAATGGTTCGTGGCGGTTACGAAATAAAATAATAGCGTGAATGAGACATTTTTCCCCTGGTGACAACATCTTATACGCTTGAGTATCTGGATCGCTCCATATACTACTGGCATCAACCGCTAAGGGGGTGCCGTAATGGCGCGTAACCGAAATAATCTGAAGGTAGTACCCGGGTGTAGTCAGGCACTGGATGTTATGAAGTATGAGATTGCCGCAGAGCTTGGCCTGACCAAGGGAGTGACTGGCGACCTTAGCAGCGAGTTCGCTGGCGAGCTTGGCTCGTCACCGGCTGCTGTATATGGTGAAGTCGATTGGCCGACAATCGCCAGCCGTGATGCCGGCGCAGTTGGCGGTATGATTACAAGACGGCTCGTGCAACAGGCTGAACAGGTGCTCAGAGGGCTATAATAGCAGTGTTTAATTGACATCAAGCAACATATCCGGTATCATACTGTCCTAGAAGAGTTGTCTAACAACCTTTTCCATCATGGAAAAGGTTCATTTTTTGTGTAGACGGTACGCCTTGTACTCATACTATTTATAGGAGGTCGATACGGGATGACGATGAAAGGTCGGCACTTATTTACATCCGAGTCGGTTACGGAAGGACATCCGGACAAGATCTGTGACCAGATTTCGGATGCGGTATTAGATGCATTTTTGGAGGTTGACCCTTACGCGCGGGTTGCGTGTGAAGTTTCGGTTGCTACAGGTCTGGTGCTCGTCATCGGCGAGATCAGCACACGGGCTGATTATGTGGATATTCCATCGATTGTGCGCCGTACAGTTAGAGATATCGGGTATACCCGTGCGAAATATGGCTTTGACGCAAGTACATGCGCCGTATTGACTTCCCTCAACGAGCAGTCCGCTGATATCGCCCAAGGCGTCAACGCAGCGCTCGAGTCGCGCGAAGGCAAAGATGTGCAGCAGGAGAACGAGGATATCGGTGCAGGCGACCAAGGTTTGATGTTTGGTTTTGCTTCCAATGAAACCCCTGAACTGATGCCGCTGCCGATCGCGCTTGCACACCGCATTTCCCGTCGCCTTGCAGAAGTGCGTAAGGATGGCACACTTGAGTACCTCCGTCCGGATGGTAAGACGCAGGTTACAATTGAGTATATGGACGGTAAACCAGTCCGTGTCGACGCGATCGTTGTATCGACTCAGCATGCTGAAGAGATTACACTTGAACAGATCCAGCGGGATATCCGCGAGCATGTTATCCGCCCTGTCGTTCCGGAAGAGTGGCTCGACAATGAGACTAAATATTTCATTAATCCAACTGGCCGTTTTGTAATCGGCGGACCACAGGGTGATGCAGGTCTTACCGGCCGTAAAATCATCGTCGACACGTACGGCGGATATGCTCGCCATGGCGGCGGTGCGTTCTCCGGTAAGGATCCTACAAAGGTAGACCGTTCTGCTGCTTATGCTGCCCGATATGTTGCGAAGAACATTGTGGCAGCTGGTCTGGCAGACAAGTGTGAGATTCAGCTGGCTTATGCGATTGGCGTTGCCAACCCGGTATCGATCAGTGTCGATACATATGGCACAGGCCGTGTAAGCGAAGAGAAGCTGGTTGAAATCATCAGCAGCAACTTTGATCTTCGTCCTGCAGGCATTATCAAGATGCTCGACCTGCGTCGTCCGATCTACGGCAAGACAGCAGCTTACGGACACTTCGGCCGTACGGACATTGATCTGCCATGGGAACGTGTAGACAAAGCGGACAAGCTGAAAGCTGACGCTGGTCTGTAAGGTCTTAAACTAGTCGTAACTAGTCGTTCTATATTATGTGTTCTAACCATAGAAGCCTGCAAACAGCATTAGCTGGATGCAGGCTTTTTTGCATGAAGATATTAACACTTCGTCTAAAACCTAAAGTTCGTACTGGTTAAAACCGACAATAAAGATACAAGTGTAATTTTATGGGGAGTGATCCGGTTTGTTCTGGAAAGGGAAGAAGTTCATTCTAAGCTTAATGGCGATCGTCATGATCCAACTGGGTACAGCGCCGTTAGGACAGGTACTGCCACAAGCATCAGCAGGATCAGACGGCCCGCTGCTGCTTGCTACATACCCGGCGAACAAGGCTGTTCATATTTCGCCAGGCAGTAATCTGACACTGACATTTGATGAGGATGTGACCAAAGGAAGCGGAGCAGCCGCTATTACGCTCCGGAATGTAGCGACTAATGAAATTGTCGAGTCCTATACCGTGGCGACGAGCAGCAGAGTCTCCATTTCGCCTACCAATCCCAAGGTAGTGACGATTGATCCAGAGAAAAATATGCTGGTGAACGCCAGCTACTATGTGCTTGTAGACGAGGGAGCCTTTGTCAGCAACTCGGGTAAGAGCTATGCGGGTATCCGCAATGCGACGGACTGGTCTTTCACGGTTGCTGCAAGCGATACGACAGCTCCAGTAGTAACGGAGCAGTATCCGGTCTCTGGAGCGGTCAGCTATGCGGGCGCTTATGTGGAACTGACCTTTAACAAGCCGGTCGTTGCATCGAACGGTACCGTAACGTTTGCTTCGGCTGGTGATACCCAGACCGTAGGCGTCCTATCCTCCAATGTCCAGGGGGGAGGAACTAATAAGATACGCATCACCCCGCTGACAGCGTTCAAATCGAATACCTCGTATTCGGTATCCATTACAGCAGGTGCATTCCAGGATACGGCGGGCAACAGCTTTGCGGCGTATAGCGGCTGGACGTTTACCACATCTGCCCCACCGATGCCTATGCCAGTACTAAAACCAGAGGACAATGCCTATGCTGTTTCAACAAGTCCGCAGTTCAGCATGACCTTTAATGCCAATATTGTCAAAGGCACCAGCGGCTCGATTAAAATCAACAAGCTTGCCAACAATGAGACAGTGCGTACGATTCCACTGAGCAGTGTAACAGTTACAGGCAATACAGCATCCTTCTCTGCCGCGCTTGAAGGGAACACGGCGTATTACATATTGGTGGATGCGGGGGTGCTGGTCTACGAAGCTGCAAGAGATGTAGCGTTTCAGGGAATCTATGATGCCAGCACATGGAACTTCTCTACAGGGCTAAGCTCCGATACCAGAGCGCCGCAGCTCGTCAGGGAAGGGCTGAAGCCTCAGCCAAATGGAACAGTGGCTATATTGGCGGGGGAACTGGAGCTGCTCTTCGATGAACCGGTATTCCCGGGCAGCGGTTCGATCACAATTCGTAATGCAGCCAACCACACAACCTTTACTTCAATTCCTGTAACCTCCAATCAGGTTACGGGCGGTGGCACGACGAAAATTAACGTTAAAACAGGCTTGCAGTTTGTAAATGGCTCGCAATATTATGTCCAGGTATCAAGCTCAGCCTTCGTGGATGCCTCAGGAAATTATTATGTGGGTATTCACGACACGAACGGATGGAAATTTACGGCAAGCTCTGACAGCACAGTTCCTACGATCGTATCTCTGTCGCCTGTTGCCGGCACGAACAGTGTCAGACTTGACTCACAGTTCACAGCCACCTTCAGCAAGCCCATCAGTATTGCCAATCCGGCAGGGGTTGTCATCAAACGGGCATCAACAGCTATGAATGGCAGCCAGACCAGTATAGCGACGACCCTCAGCATAAGCCCGGAAGATAATCGCAAACTAGTAATTACGCCAGCTCAAGGTGACGCAGGACTGGCGGCAGCCACTTCTTATTACGTGGAAATAGCTGCAGATTCGATTACGGATATGTCCGGGAACCGATTTGGCGGTATTCTGAATCCTTATGAGTGGACATTCCAAACCATCGGCTCAGACCGGACGGCACCAGCACTTACGGGTGCGCAGATGTCAGGCGGATCTAAGATTGCCTTGATCTACAATGAGGAGCTGGCCAAGAGTGCTTATCCGTATCCCGGCAGCTATTATGTCACAGTCAATGGTGTATCCAGAGCTGTAACAGCAGTGTCAGTTGAAGGTCAGACCGTCTTCGTAACACTGCAGAGCGGAGTTGTCTTCGGACAGACGGTGAAGATATCCTACACGGTGCCAGAGGATTCCAAAGCGGTACAGGACCTTTCCGAGAACAAAGCAATAGCCTTTAATAATTACGAAGTAACGAATACATCGGATAACGTGCTGCCGCGTCCAACCAGCGGAACGATAGTCGGGAATACGCTGACCCTGACATTTAATGAGAGCCTTAATACAATATCTCCTTATGCAGGGAGCCAATTCTCCGTCATGATCGGTGGTTCGGCACGGTACGTTCAGCAAATCAGCGGATCGAATTCGACTCTGACGCTTACCCTGAGCAGTGCGGCGGGCAACGGCGAGAGCGTTACGGTCAGCTATACGCCTGGTTCTTACCCTCTTAAGGATTTAAGCGGCAACAGCGTACAGGCATTCTCAGGATTCAGTGTTGTAAACAACCTGGATACGCGAGCGCCAGTCATTACGGGCGCTGCGGTAAATGGATCTACCGTAACGCTCACCTACGATGAGGCGTTAAGCACCGCGCGGGTACCTGCAGCCAGTCAATTCACAGTGGTTGTTAACGGTACCAGCCGGACTATAACGAATGTACGAGTTGAAGGCAGAACCGTCCTGTTAACACTGGCTTCGGAAGTGACAGCGGGACAGTCCGTCCTTGTCAGCTACACAGGAGGCACACCTGCCGTTTCAGATGCTTCGGGCAATGCAGCACTGCCATTCAGTGGCATGAACGCAGGCGTCGTCACGACGGGCACGTACAGCGGCTTGTATGCGAGCGGCAGCCAGATCTTGATTACCTACCCACAGGCACTTGATGCGGCATACACGCCGCTGTCCAGTCAATTTACGGTTAAGGTGGGCGGCTCACTTCGGTCAGTGGCTTCCGTAATGGTATCAGGAACCTCTGTATACTTGACTCTGCATTCGCCTGTGCTGGCAGGCGAGGTCGTAACCGTAAGCTATTATAATTCGGGCATCGGTCTCCGTACATCTAGCGGGACAACGATACCCGGATTTATGGATAACGCAGCTTTGAACCAGACGGCAGGCACAGGTACAGCCGTTACGCTGCCCGATGGTGTGACACAGGCAACCGACGGCGCCATTCAGATGGATAAGGCGGGCGCTATGGTTACCTCAGATACGACGCCTACGGGAATGACGGTTAACCGCTACACGATTACCAACGAAAAGTTGTCTTCAGCATTCAGTGCAGCAAGGAATTCAAGTGCATCGAAAGGGCGCGTTGTCTTCGCCGTACCGGAGACCGAACGGGCGGCAGTAGTAGCCGTACCACTGCGGGCTTTGGAAGAAGTGAAGAGTATGACAGCTGACGCGGCATTCATTGTGAAGTACAAAGACACCACCTATGAGGTGCCTGTATCCGCAATTGATTACGCAGAAACTGCCAAGCTGCTTAACGCAGGGGGGACGGTCGGGTATCTGCTGCTGAAGATGGAGCCGACAACCTCCACTCAGACGGCGGAGCTGACCTCGGCCATTAACCGATCTCAGGCACAGTTGATGACAAGTCCGGTCATATACCAAACCTTTCTTCACAATAATGGACCAAATATTGAGCTTCCGGCATTCAAGGACTATGTCACGCGCACGATCCGGACGGCTCAAGCTATTACGCCGCGTCAGAGCGGTATGGTATGGCTTGATCCGCAGACGGGAATCTTGTCTTATGCACCGACCAAGATGACGCAGACTGACGGCTACACATTGATTACATTTAAGAGCAAAATCAGCAGCTCATTTGCAGCTGTTAAGGGAACAACGACCTATAAAGATGTTGAGAAGCACTGGGGACGCAACGATGTCCTATTGATGGTAAATAAGTTCGTAGCGGAAGGTAAAACAGCTTCAGCCTTCGAACCGGACAAAGCGATTACCAGGGGTGAGTTCGCAGCTTACATCTCCAAAGGTCTTGGCCTCGCTGGAGATAAGGCGGCGGCTGCCAAATTCAAGGACGTGAACACCGCGACGACCATGGCCGCGTATATCGGAGCGGCTTCTAAGGCTGGGATTATCCAGGGCTACACGGATGGCACGTTCAAACCTAATGCTCCGATTACAAGAGAGCAGATTGCGGCCATGCTGGTGCGGGCGGCTAATACCGCCGGTAAGGATCTGACCCTCTCGGGAACGACATTGTCGGTCCTGTCCCGGTTCAAGGACCGCACATCGATCTCACCATGGGCGCAGGTGGATATCGCCAAAGCCGTATCAAGCGAATTGATCAACGGCACATCTTCCACTGTTTTCAGTCCGAAATCAAATGCCACACGTGCCCAGGCGGCCGTGATGATTAAACGTCTGCTCGATTATGTAGACTTTATGGATGTTTAAAGTAAGGAACTGACCTGCACCAAAAATTAGTATTGAGAAAATGACCAATAAACGCCTGGAATCTATCTATAGGATTCCGGGCGTTTTTTTCTATTTGAAGCTTTTGCTAAATGAGAGTCTTCTAATCTAGCGGAACTTTTTCTTCCCTCTAGGAGTCTATTACTAATAGACTTTTAGAATGGGAGCGATGAAACGGTTATGCATAGATTGAAATATCACAGCAGCGGGAACGGACAACTGCGGCCAGGAAAGCGGAAGAAGGCGGCAAAAACACTGCTTGTACTCGCACTCGGGAGCGCACTGCTGGTTCAGCCAGGGGCTTCCGGCCTTATGGCGGGAACAGGGATCACGCTGGGCGGCACAGCTGCGGCTGCTGTGGGGAACGAGCAGTTAAAACTTCTTGCCGAAAATATTATTACATCTGGCGCGGTACGCAAGGATTACAAGTGGACCTCTGTACGCAGCGGTGAAACGGATACAGCTAACATTCACGTCATTGAGGTTGATCTGACGAATCCTCATGTCCAGCTTAATGCCATGAACGGAAACAGCAGCCTTCCGGGCAAGTCCACTGTCATGAAGATGGCAAAGGACACCGGGGCCGTGGCCGGCATTAATGCGGATTTCTTCGATACGGGCAGCTCGGAGGCCGTGCCTTTCGGCGCGCAGATTACGAGCGGTAAATTAGTGAAGAGCCCGAAGCGTATTCAGGGCATGTATATGTTTGCGGTAACAGCAGATAAGGTGCCGATGGTGGATCAATTTACGTTCGAGGGCACCGTGACGGCAGCGAACGGAGCTGCTTTTCCGCTCACGGGCATTAACGAGTCATCTTACCGGATGGCCCCCGATAATGCATATAGTCATGCTAACGCATTATATATCTACACCAGCAGCTGGACGGCGGCTCAGCGTCCGAATACAGTGCTTAGTGCCACTTCACCAACGGAAGTGCTGGTACAGAACGGGATCGTCACACAGATAGCGGATAACGCTTCGCTTGCGGCCAATGCTCCGGCGGATGGCTATATTCTCCGGGCCCATGGAACGGCAGCCAAGTTTGTCCGCGAGAATCTGACAGTTGGCTCACCGGTTCAGAGCGACTACCAGCTAAAGTCGGTGACAACAGGGAAGAGCTATACGGAATCAGCCTTTCAATTCATGGTGGGCGGACATACTATTCTCGTCAATGAAGGTAAGGCGGCCTCCTATTCACGTAGCGTGAGCGGGATCAGCCCTAACTCGGACCGGGCGAGGACGGCTGCGGGCTATTCCAGGGATGGGAAGAAGGCTTATCTTATCACGGTGGAGGATTTCGGAAGCAGTAAGGGAATGACGCTGTCGGAGCTTCAATCCGTGATGGTGAAGCTGGGGGTCTGGAAGGGCGTAAATCTCGATGGCGGAGGCTCGACAACGATGGTAGACCGCCCGCTCGGTGAATTCAATATTAAGCTGTCGCATCCGACGGAAGATAACAGCGGGGGGACGTATCAGCGTCCGGTCGTTAACGGCATCGGCGTTTATACATTAGCGCCCAAGGGTTCAGTAAAAGGGATCACGGCCAGCGGCAAACAGACGCTCTTCATCGGCGAGCAGGCAGCCTATAGCGTGAAAGCCTATGATACGTACTATAATCCGGTAGACCCATCGGGCATCACTGCCTCCTGGAGTATTGACAAGACGGGGGTAGCCAAAGTGAATAACGGGACTGTGACGGGCATTAAGCCGGGAGAGGCGAACTTGACCGTAAAATCCGGGACGGGATCGAGCAAGCTCCCGATTGAAGTGGTAGGGGAAGCGAAGATTAATAAGCTGACGATCAATGCATCGTCCACAGTTCTGAACGCAGGCTCTTCGGTTCAGGTACCGGTAACGGCAGTGCTGGAGGATGGGAAAGCATATCATGTGCCGGCTGCGTCGCTGAAGTGGGAGCTCATCGGATTTACCGGGAGCGTGAAGGATGGCATTCTTACGGTTGATACAGTGAAGCCAGAAACGAAGGCCGGCTATGCAATCGCACGTTATGACGGCTACTCAGCTGTGCTGGTGATGTCTGCCGGTGGAACGACTGACCAGCGGCTGGAAGACTTTGAGAAGGTCAGCTATGGCATTACAACCAGCGGCACTCCTGCCGGTGTGAAGGGCTCGGTGCAGCTCGTAACAGGCTACAGCGGCCGAGAGACTTCCAAGGTGCTGAAGTTCAGCTATGACTTCCAGGGAAGTACGGAGAATAAGACCAAGGCGGCCTACGCCGTACTCAACAGCAGTGGGGGAGGTATCCCGCTTGCGGGGACGCCTAACGGCTTCAGTCTGGATGTATACGGCGATGCGGGACGAAACTGGCTGCGGGCCACACTAGTAGACGCCAACGGGAAGGAGCATCTGGTGACCTTGGCGGATGCGATTAGCTGGACAGGCTGGAAGACTGTGAAAGCGGCATTTCCGTCTACAGGAATTGCCTACCCGGTTAAATTGAAAAATCTGTACGTAGTCACACTTGCCGAGGGACAGGATGAACGGGAGCCGTCCGGCGAGCTGGCTTTTGACAATATTAACGTACAATATCCGGTGACTGCAGCCCCTTCCAAAGCCAAAGTCATACTGAAGCTCGGCAGTAAATCGGCGACCGTGAACGGGGAAAAGGTTAAGCTTGATGTAGCGCCAATAGCATTAAAGGGTGTGACTTATCTGCCGCTGCGGTTTGTGGCTGATACGATGGGCGGCCAGGTAGACTGGGATCAGCCGGCCAAGCGTGCAACGGCTATCCGCGGCGACCGAATGCTGGATATGTGGCTGGGCAAGAAGGCTTTTGTTATAAACGGCGTACGAAACGAGGCGGACCAATCGCCAATTGTCCGGGATGGGCGCACTTTAGTCCCAGTTCGATTGGTGTCGGAACAGCTTGGCATGAGTGTAAAATGGGAAGGAACAACTAAAACAATAACGATCCAATGATCCCGGGCATCCCGAACGTGTTTTATGGTATGATAATGGTTAGTGAATTTAACCGGAGGGTGACGTAAAACACGTGGAGGACCGGACATACAACATTGATCGTGTCATCAAGAATGCGATTACGGTGATGGAAGACAGCAAATACCAAATATTTGAGATAGGGGAAACCGCGCGCGAGGAGCTTCTGCTGCTGAATCAGGAGCTTGAGGAGGTATTGAGGGAGACAGCTGATACGATCGAGAAGGTCGATCAGCTGGAGCTGGAATACCGCCGTGCGCGGATTCGTCTGACCGAGGTCAGCAAGGATTTCATCCGTTATAAGGAAGCCGATATTAAATCCGCTTATGAGAAAGCTACACAGCTGCAGCTGGATTTAATGGTATACAGGGAAAAGGAAGCTTATCTGAAGGCTCGGCGTGATGACCTGCAGAAGCGGGTCAAGAACGTCGAGCTCTCTCTTGAGCGCGCCGAAACAATAGGATCCCAGATTAATGTAGTGCTGGAGTACCTTTCTGGAGACTTGAATCAGGTGACCCGAATTTTGGAGTCAGCTAAGAACCGCCAACTGCTCGGTTTAAAAATTATTCTAGCCCAAGAAGAAGAACGCAAACGGATAGCCAGAGAGATCCATGATGGTCCTGCTCAGTCCCTTGCCAATATAGTGCTTAGGACGGAAATTGCAGAAAGAATGCTCGGCAAGCAGGAATTTAAGCTAGTGCAGGACGAATTAATAGACTTAAAGGGACAGGTCCGGTCCGGACTGGAAGAAATCAGGAAAATCATGTTCAATCTGCGACCGATGGCCTTGGATGATCTGGGACTCGTCCCGACTCTGCGCAAATACATGCAGGATTTTGAGGAAAAGACGCAAATCCGCACCGTGTTTGAGACGATTGGCCGTGAGACCCGGCTCCCCTCCGCAATGGAGGCAGCGATCTACCGGCTAGTGCAAGAGGCCTGTACAAATGCGTTAAAACATGCGAATCCTACTTTTATAGGACTAGAAGTGAAGTACCAAACTGACATGGTGAAGATTCTCATCCAGGATAACGGCTCGGGCTTCAATGTTGATGTAGTAGAAGCAAGATCCAAGGATAGCACTCATTTCGGCCTGATCGGCATGAGAGAGAGAGTCGAGCTTCTGGAGGGGAGGATGCATATCGAATCCGCCATCAATCAGGGGACGAAAATTTCGATTCAAATTCCGATAAATGCGGAACAGAGAAAGGAGTAATTGACGATGGATCAGAAGCCCGCGGGCAACCGGAAAATTAAAGTGTTGATTGCAGACGATCATCAGTTGTTCCGGGAAGGCCTTAAACGGATTTTAAACATGGAGGATGACCTTGAGGTCATCGGAGAGTGCGGAGACGGGATCCAGGTTCTGGAGTTCTGTAACCATACCAAGCCTGAAGTGGTTCTGATGGACATTAACATGCCAATAGAAAACGGGGTCGTGGCAACCGAGCGGCTCCGTGATATTTTTCCCGACATCAAAGTTATTATCCTGTCGATCCATGATGATGAAAGCTATGTATTCGAGACGCTCCGTAAAGGCGCATCTGGTTATTTGCTGAAGGATATGGAAGCCGAGTCGCTGATCAACGCGATCCGCTCGGTAGTCAATGGCCACGCCTACATTCATCCGAAGGTGACGGGAAAGCTGATTAACCAGCTCCGCCGAATGACCTATCTGGATGAGATTGGTGTGGTATCCGGAGCGGCTGCAACGCAGGAGCCTGGCGTTAAGTTCGTTGCAGGCGATAACAATCCGCTTACACGCCGCGAGGCGGAAGTGCTCCGCTTAATGGCGGAAGGCAAGAGCAACAAGATGATTGGCGAATACCTGTATATCAGTGAGAAGACAGTCAAAAACCATGTCAGCAGTATCCTGCAGAAGATGGAGGTTGATGACCGCACGCAGGCGGTTATTAATTCGATCAAGTTTGGCTGGGTAACCTTATAATATAAACGTATGGTTCACAAGCGAACAGCTCCCCGGCGGGAGCTGTTTTTGCTATGTACACAGGCTGCTGATCGCCGCTGTGGATAATGTGTATAACATGTGGATAAAACTGTGGACAGGATATTTAATAACTCTTATTGCCGGATATTGTTATGGCTGTCCCTTCTTCATGTTCACCAGTAGGCAGGGTAACGCATATAGTGTGGCATCTGGTACAACAGCCATACCCGATCATTACAGGTTGGCATGAAGGAGGCGGGGAGCGGTGATTCATATCCTCTTATTGATTGTCTGCTGCTACATGCTTGCGGGCCTTGCCATATATTGGACAGCAGTTAGTGGGGATAAACAGCAGGGCGGCAGACATTATGTATTAATGGCAAATAACCAGGCACCGAGAATCGAATGGTATCTCAGAGTGCTTCGCGGATTCTCGCTCCGTTCGGGAACGGAGGTCAAAGTGACGGTTGTGGACTGCAACACAAACGATGAGACAATGGATATTGTGAAGCGGTTCCGTAAGCAGGATAGCGGGATTGCGGTATGCCGCACCGGCGGAACAGGTACTCAGGGGACCGTCAGCGGGCTTCAGAAATGGGAGCGCATACATGAGCAGGGTCCTGATATGAGAAGGGCAAATTATAGTGCCAGCCAGCTTCTGGGTCAAGAGAATGATGAGCTGGAGCCTTCCCGGCTGCTGTGGCAGCTGCAGCGTGAAGGCTATGTCCATGCGGCCGATCACGCTGTAGTCGTGGATCTTCGTAACCCGGCAGAGCTCAATAAGCTGCCGCTATAGAAGAACGAAGGGGCTCAGCTTGTCAAAAGGCTGCGGACATTTTATAATACAGGCATCAGTTCGGCTCGCAGCTGCGGCTGGCCGCCATAATAGTACCGACCCGTGTGAAGCACACCCGGATAGCGCTTAAGAAGCGCTGTTCGGGTGTTTTTTTGTTGGGTCATGCTGGGTAGCGGAAATGGCGAGAGACCATATTTATTTACAGGAGGTGTCGAATGAAGGCAGTCGTGTATGCGGTGCGCCTGAAGAATGTCTGGGAGGCAGGAGCAGCCGTAGATATGGATGTTGTAATCAGGTACTACCTGGATGAATTATTTCGGGAGCAAGTCAGGGCGGAAAGTAGAGATGGAGACGAGGGGGCCCTTGCAGCTGCTGCCAAGGATATGATGATCTGGGATGAGCCGCTGCCGCTAGGCATTGCGCTTGCTGCTGCAAAGCGGTTTGACCGGCTGACGGGAGGCAGAGGAACGGGAGAGACCTTGGGAAGGGGGGACTCGCATAGACGGTGTATAGAGAGGGGCAGAGATTTTGAAGTCTGTATGAAAAAAACGTTCAGCGGAGCAGGTCTTTCTGCTGAACAAGTGCTGAAGAGAAGTGTACTCGAGGCAGGGCTGGAGGGCGAGCCGCTGCGGATGGCAAGCGGCTCGGGAGGAAGGCCGCCGGGCAGCAGCTGCGGGGGCCGGGTCCGCCGGATTCGCCCCGGCAGTACGGGCGGAACCGGCGGGACGCACAGGGCCTCCGCCACGGCGGGGGAGGCCCGTGCGCTCGCAGCGGCGGCGCAGACAGCCGCCGCTGCGCTGCAGGGGCGTGCGCTGCTAGGCAGCGAAGCGCACGCCCTGCTCGGCGCCGCGGGCGCCGAGTGCCCGGCAGCCGCCGGTTGGAGCGGTGTGCTCCAACTGGCGGCCCTGCTGGGCAGGCTGCGCCTCTGCAGCGCCATCGCCCGGGACGAAGTCCGGCGATGGCCGGGGGCGCGCCCCCGGCGGCGCCTCCGCTGCCTGCGCTGCGGCAGCGGGGAGGCGAAGATGCGCAGCACGCCCTGCGCAGCATGCGGGCGGGTATGCGCCTGCTGCGAGGCCTGCATCCTGCTGGGCCGAAGCCGGGAATGCGAACTGCTTATTATCGGCAGCGGGCAGCGAAGCCTTGGCATGCCGGCAGCCTGGCAGTTCCCGGCACCCAACAGACTAGGCCAACACTCGGAAGAATTCACAGCTGCCCGACAGGCGCCTGCCCACGAGCGGATCAGACGCTGGAAGCTCAGTCCCGCGCAAGCTGAGGCTGCGGGTGCTGCTTTGGCATTCATTGAGCAGCCGGTGACTCGCTCCCCGACAAGTCAAGCGGCACAGAGGTTATCTAGTTGCTGGGCAGAACAGGTTTCCTCAGGCCCGGCTGAAAGCACATTTCGCTCATTATTAAGGAGCCTATCGCTGCGATGGACAAAGGCCAACAATTATCAGCATAAGTTTCTGTTATGGGCTGTAACAGGCGCCGGCAAGACCGAAATGATTTTTCCGCTTGTAGAATCCGCAGCAGCCCGCGGCGGACAGGTGCTTATTGCAACCCCGCGACGGGATGTCGTGCTGGAACTGGACCCGCGTATAAGAAAGGCCTTCCCGGATTTATCTGTTGTGACGCTGTACGGAGGCAGTCCGCAGCGCTGGGAGCGGGGAACGATAACGCTTGCCACAACCCATCAGTTGATGCGGTTCCGTGAAGCGTTTGACCTTGTCATTATCGATGAGCTGGACGCCTTCCCCTATCATGGAGACCCCATACTTCACTTCGCTGCGGAGCATGCGGCAGCATCTGAAGGCAGATGTATACTGCTCTCCGCCACTCCTCCTGCCCTGCTTCAGCGTGCAGCCACTTCGGGGCGTCTGCAGCATGCGCGAGTACCGGTCCGGTTCCACAGACATCCGCTGCCGGTGCCTGTACAGCTTCGGGTCCCGCCGGCCGCTGAGATACTCAGGCAGAAGCAGGTGCCTGCGGGCCTGAAGAAGGTCCTGCTGGCGTCAGTTTCCAGGGGAGCCCAGGTATTTGTCTTTGTCCAGAGGATCAACCTGTGCGAGCCCATTGCCGCCTTGCTGCGCACATTCTGCCCTGCAGATCTGAAGGTTGGCTGCACCTCGTCACAGGATGAGGAGCGGGCGGACAAGGTGAACCGGTTTCGCAGCGGGGAGCTGCGCGTCCTGGTGACCACGACGATTCTGGAACGCGGCGTCACCATCCCCCGCAGCGACGTCTTCATTCTGGATGCCGACAGCCGGCTGTTCGATGAGGCGGCGCTCGTACAGATGTCAGGCAGGGCCGGCCGCTCTGCGGATGACCCGGCAGGCCGCGTGTACTACTGCAGTTCTATCCCAAGCCGAGCGCAGCGTCAGGCAGTGCGCCATATCCGGGTGATGAACCGCATGGCGGCGGCTAAAGGATATATTATTCAGTCGGGTGAAGGGAGCGGAGGCTGATGCTGTTAAACCGCATAAGATCATGGGCTGCTCAAGGACTGCGTGCGGGAGCCGGATTCCTTCAAGAGCAAGGCTGCGGCTGCCTGCTCTGCGGCCGAAGAACAGGCGGGAGGGATAGTACAGCCGCCTTTCACAGCTTTAACGGCTGGTACCGTGATCTCCTTCCTCAGCATAGACGCCCGGTCTACGGCATCTTCCAGTCGATTTCAAATAAGTTATGTCGGGACTGCCTGGTCCTGATACCATGGCTGACCGACATCAGATGCGGGGTATGCGGTCGGGGAATAGCATGTCCAGACTGCAATAGACGTTCACGCCCAGCTTTCCTGTATAACCGGAGTGCCGTGCAGTATGATTCAACTATGCGGGACTGGCTGGCGCTATACAAGTACCGCGGCCTTGAGAGGCTTGAGCCGCTGCTTGCCGAAATGCTGTACCTCCCTTATTATGAGCTGAGCAGGCTGGCGGCCGGGAGCGGTACCGTATCGCCGGGCTGTGAGCCGTGGGATTTGATTACCTATGTTCCGGTTAGCGGCGAGCGCGCGCAAGAACGCGGTTTTAACCAGGCGGAGCGGCTTGCAGCGGTACTGGGCGGCCGGTTCAATCTGCCCGTTCAAGCGCTGCTTGTGCGTACACGCCATAGCGGCAAGCAGAGCTTAAAGACCCGGAGAGAGCGGATGATTGATATGCATTCCCTATTCGCTCCGGACGAGGCAGGGTGGGCAGCATGGGAGGAGCAGTACCATCAGCGGATTAACCCTGCAGGGAAGAGATATAAGGATAATCAGTCCGGCGATCGTTCCATTTACTCCTCTGTCCGTATTCTTCTGGTAGATGACATCTATACGACGGGAAGTACGATTCAGGCCTGCTCAGAGGTGCTGACTCAGCGAAGTCAGTCAGCGTGTGAAATTTATTCGCTTACATGGTCCCGTTCCTAGCCCTCAGCTTTCGACAGATTTTTATCAAAGAAGCGTCGAAAAATATCGCATTTTTGTCGCATATCCGTTACAATAAAATGACTAGCAACCGTGATAAGTCATAATAGGATTAATGGAGGGGCGACTGCTCATGAACCTTGGAAATTGCCCGCGCTGTGGTAAGCTGTATGCCAAAAATCTTCGTGATATGTGTCCTGTATGTATAAAAGAGGTTGATAAGCAGTATGAGCTGTGTGCCGAGTATTTAAGGAAAAATAAAGGCTGCACGATTCATGAGCTGTCCGAAGCAACTGAAGTTCCGATGAAGCAGATAACCCGCTTTATCCGGGAAGGCCGGATCTCAATTCTTAATCACCCCAATATGGCGCTCGCATGTGAGTCCTGCGGCACGCCGATTCGTGAAGGCAATCTCTGCATGGAATGCCGCCATAGAATCAGCCGTGACTTCAGGGAAGTCCAGAAGGCTGACCAGTCGAGATCCGCATCAGAAGGGACTTATAACACCTACTCGATAGACAAACAGCGTGAATAATTTGGGTATCTGCTTACAATCTATAAATTTTTGTTGCAAAACAACCGATAATACCTTTATAAAGGGATTGTCGGTTGTTTTTTTAATTGCTGTTAACAAAAGAGGTGGCGTCTATGAAGATCAATGAAACAAACCGTATTGGTGCTGTGAACTCCTATCAGAAGCAGCTGGACCATCGTGCAGGGCAAGTTAATAAGAAGCGGCAGAAGGATGAGGTTCAAATTTCTGCGGAAGCCAAGCAGCTGCTTACGAGCAGCCGGATCAATGATCCGCAGCAGGCAGAGCGGATTGAGAAGCTGAAGCAATCGGTAGCGACAGGCACCTATAAAGTTGATGCCGGCAAGGTTGCGGAGAAGCTCCTGCCATATCTGAGACCATAACATTTGAAGGACAGGTGAACGAGAACATGTCTTTGGCAGACATTATGCAAACGCTGGAGCACCAGACGGAGTTATATGAGCAACTATTAGAGACGGCGAAGGAAAAGACCCCTGTTCTGGTTCACAACGATGTGGACAAGCTCAATGGCATCATTCAGAAGGAACGGAAGCTTATTGCTCAGGCAGAAGTGTTAGAACGTGCCCGCATTCAGCAGACGAACTGGTACTTTGCCGAGATCAAGCACCGTTCCAGATTGAATACCCTGCGTGAGCTGGTCCAGTCGGTCCATCATCCGGAAGAGAAGAAGAGACTGATTGATAAACAGCAGCAGCTGTCGAGTATTCTAGGGGAGCTGCAGCGCAATAATGCACTCAATCAGCAATTAATCGAACAATCACTTGCATTCATTAATTATTCGATAGATTTAGTAATAGATGATCCAACAGAGGATCTTGTTTACAAGCATCCGATGAAGGGAATGCCGGGCGCAGGGCGTGCCGGAGCTTTTGACACCAGAGCGTAGGGAGGGGAAGACCTGTCATGAGATCAACGTTTCATACGCTGGAGACAGCGAAGCGCAGCTTATTCACACAGCAGGCTGCCATCAATACCGTTGGCCACAACATTGCCAACGCTAACACAGAAGGGTACTCCCGCCAGATCGTCAAGATGGCCGCGGCTCGTCCGATTGAAGCCTATGGCATGAGCCGTTCTGTAGCAGCGGGTCAGCTCGGTACGGGTGTGGAATTCACATCCATTGAGCGGGTTCGCGTATCATTCCTGGATGATCAGTTCCGTAACCAGAGCAAGTATCTGGGCAGCTGGAGCGTTCAGAGCGATACGCTGCAGAAGCTGGAAGGGATTGTGAATGAACCTAGCGATACGGGAATTCGTACTGTAGTGGAGAATTTCTGGAATGCTTGGTCAGACTTGAGCAAGGATCCGGAGAATGTGACGGGACGAAAGATTGTCAGAGAGAATGCCTTGGCTTTGACAGACGCATTTAATCAGGTAAGTAAACAATTATCGGACCTGAGTGTAGATTTGACCAGCAATATAGAAGTGAAAGCCACGGAGATTAACACCATGCTGGGGACGATCTCATCGCTGAATAATGAGATCAAACGGATTGAGGGACTTGGTGATCATGCGAATGATTTGCGGGATCAGCGGGATCTGTTGACCGATAAGCTGTCCAAGATCGTCAATGTTCAGGTAACGGATGGGGCGCAGGGCTATACGATCACAATGGGAGGCCAGCAGCTGGTGCAGGGCATCAATACTACCCCTGTCACCGCGGCGTCTCTGCAGGCTGCTTATACTTCAGGTGATTTGAACAACGGTGAAGTATTCGGTATGATTGTTTCCCGGGATATATATGTGAAAGAGTACCAGGATCAGCTGAATCTGTTGGCAAACACGATTGCTACTGGCGAAATTGAGGTTACCATTCCCGCCGGATCGACGATCCCAGGAGAAGCAGCCCCTCTTGCAGCGCCACGCGTGATGAAGGTGAATGGTATTAACGGACTGCATAAGCTAGGCTATACACTCAAATCTCCGGCGACTGCCGGTGGAGATTTCTTCACCTTCGGCACGGGCGCAAATGGTATTACAGCCGCAAGCATTCAAGTTAACCCGGATATTGTGACGGATTCGAACAATATAGCTACATCTGCCCGGTTAGACTCCAACGGAGAAGTTGTTAAAGGGAACAATACGATTGCACTGATTATGTCTGAATTGAAAGACTTCAAATTTAGTTTTGACGAGTCAGTAATGGGCGGGAATATCACCGCTTCTACCATATCTGACTATTATAATTCGATGGTCGGCTCGCTTGGTGTACAGACTCAGGAAGCGGTTAGACAGGCTACGAATGCTCAAGCACAGGTTGATCAGGTGAACAGCAGCCGCCAATCTGTAAGCGGAGTTTCCCTTGATGAAGAGATGTCAGAACTCGTCCGGTTCCAGCATGCCTACTCAGCTGCAGCGCGGATTATGACCACATTCGATGAAATGATGGACAAATTAATTAATGGAACCGGTGTTGTTGGCCGTTAATATTGGAGGTTGAGAACGATGTCTCTGCGCGTAACCCCTGGTATGATGCATATGCAGCTTACCCGGAACTTAAACAAAAATTTAACGCAAATGTCGGACTTGCAGAATCAGACAGCAACAGGCCGCAAGATTAATAAGCCTTCGGATGATCCGGTGGGTATTACGTATTCCCTGCGCTACCGCAGCGAGCTGTCCGCTAACACCCAATATCAGAAGAACGTGGATTCGGCTTTGTCATGGCTGGATTTTAATGATACGGTATTGTCGCAAACGGGCGATGTACTGAACCGGCTGAAGGAACTGACGGTGCAGGCTTCCAACGGAACAAACCCTCAAACTGCTTTGGATGCGATCAATAACGAGGTTGTAATGCTGAAGGAACAGCTAATCGATATTGGCAACAGTAAGCTTAACGGCAAATACATTTTCAACGGGGAAAATTATACGTCGATCCCTTACAATACGGCAGACCCTGCCTTCGATGCGAAGACAGTAGTAACCGATACGGGTGAAGTGAGATATGCGTTGGGTGTAGGAGTAACCCTGCCTGTTAACATCTCGGGCAATGAAGTCTTCGGAAGCCAGACGGATACCGATAATATATTCTCGGTAATTGACCGTATATCGACTGCACTCTCGACAGGGCAATACGATGATGTAGCCGCTGAGCTTACCAGTATTGATTCACGCATGAACCAAGTTCTGACTATTCGTTCAGAGATCGGCGCCCGTGTGAACCGTGTCGAGCTGGTCCAGAACCGGTTGAAGGACATGGAACTCAATGTGACGGATTTGCAATCACGGACAGAAGATGCGGATATTGAGAATCTGCTGATCAGCTCCAAAATCAATGAAAATATTTATCAGGCTTCCTTGTCAGTAGGCGCCAAGATTATTACACCGACACTGGTCGATTTTCTGCGTTAAAGCTTGCGTGTTGTTGTAAATCAGGCATACAGGTATGTTATATTGTAGGTAAATACAGGCTATAGTTACCGTAAAGGTTCTATAGCTTTTTCTTTTAGCTTTAAACCAGAACGATATATGAGCTATAGAACGGGAGTTGACATGAATGGAACTGCAGACAAGCCGTTTTGGAACGCTTGCTATTAAAGAAGAGGATATTTACACGTTCACCAAAGGTATTCCAGGTTTTGAAGATGAAACTGAGTTTGTTATTTTGGAGGCGGATGAGGATGGAGCCTTATCCTATCTGCATTCAACGACAAATCCGGCTTTGATGTTTATCATTGCAGACCCATTCGTATTCTATCCGGAATACCAATTTGACGCTCCTGAGACCGTTCAAGAGGATCTGAAGCTGGAAGGGACGGAGCAGCTGATGATTCGTTCCATTGTAAGCGTACGAGATAATTGGGAGCAGGCTACGATTAATTTGGTGGCCCCCATTATATTGAACATGGAGAATCGGCTGGGGCGGCAGATTGTGTTAGGGACGAATGACTATACGACTAGACATCCTTTGTTACGATCCCATTCCAAATAAAGAGGAGGCGGCGACATATGCTGGTTCTGTCGCGTAAGAAAGGCGAGACGATCGTCATTCAAGATGAGATTGAGGTCACTATACTTGATGTAACGTCCGATACCGTGAAGATCGGGATCAAGGCCCCGCGTCACGTGGAGATTCTGCGTAAGGAAATTCACCAGCAGGTGCAGGAGACTAACCGTGAATCAGCAGCTCCAACCATGGATCTTACGGAGCTGCAGGGATTTATAAAAAAAGCGAAAAAAAATTCGTAACAGCTATAAACTTATCCGTAAAACCTCCCGATATATATATTAACACCGGGGAAGGGCGGCCGACCTCAAACCGGTGCACCACATGGATGTGGGATTAAACAACCAACTTCAGGGAGGAAATTTAAAATGCGTATCAATCACAACATCACAGCTCTTAACACTCACCGTAACATGACACTTAACACTTCAGCAGCTGGTAAAGGTATGGAGAAGCTGTCTTCCGGTCTTCGTATCAACCGTGCAGCTGACGATGCAGCAGGTCTGGCAGTTTCCGAGAAAATGCGCGGTCAAATCCGTGGTCTTGAGCAAGCTCAGCGTAACGTACAAGACGGTATTTCCTTCGTGCAAACAGCTGAAGGCGCAATGAACGAAGTAAGCTCCATGCTGACTCGTATGAAAGAACTGAATGTTCAGAAGCTGAACGGAACTTACAGCGCTGGCGACAAGTCCAACATCAACCTGGAGCTCAACGCACTCGGATCGCAGATCACTAAGATCATGTCCAACACAAAGTTCAATGGCATGAATATCACTGGTGGCGCAACAATTCAGTCTGACGATGCTTCACAGACGATTGCGGTCTCCGCTATTGTTACAACTGATTTCAATACACTTTCATCTACTACCACACTTACACAAGTTGAGACTGCTATTAAGAGTGTATCGTCTGAGCGTGCGAAGCTTGGTGCAGTTCAGAACCGTCTGGAGTACACATCCAACAACCTGGGCACTACTGTTGAGAACCTGACAGCTGCTGAGTCCCGTATCCGTGACACAGACATGGCCAGCGAAATGGTTAAGCTGACGAAGAACAACATTCTTCTGCAAGCTTCCCAGTCGATGCTTTCCCAGGCAAATTCGCAGCCGCAAGGCGTTCTGTCCCTTCTCAGATAATATCTTCAGTACGAGAAGAGGCCTTAGAAATTCTAGGGTCTCTTTTTGTATATATTCCTTTATAAAATTCTACTGTTCTTAATCTTAATGACTGAACAAGTCTAATATTCTCTATAGCAGTATCCGATATAGTTAATAGACAATCGAATATGGAATTCGGGGTGGTAAGCATGACGATGAATATTTCATCGATTAATGCCACGGCAGGATTTACACAAGAGACCATTAGCAGCAGGCCGTCGAATGAGAGTGCAGCCAGCTCCAAGGATGCAGCTGACTCTGAGAAGAAATCGGGTGCGATTGAACAGAGACTCAGTAAAGATATTAATGAAATGATTCAGTTAATGCAGGGTAGGGAGACGACGGTGGAACGCAGTGTCCACGAGGAAACCAACCAAATTATATACAAGATTTCGGATAAAGCTTCAGGAGAGCTGATCCGGGAAATTCCGGAACGGAAGCTGCTCGATATGGCAGCCAAGCTGATGGAATTGAACGGGTTGCTTATTGACAAGAAGGTTTAAGAGAAGGAGGTTGTGAAGTGAGACTATCAGGCTTAGCATCCGGCATGGATATCGACAGCATGGTCAAGGAACTGATGCAGGCTCAGCGTTCCAAGATTGACAATATAGTGAAGCAGCGCACAAGAATTGAATGGCAGCGTGATGATTACCGGACGATGGCTTCAAAGATTGTCGATTTCCGGAATAATAAGCTGGCAAACTACAATCTGTCGAGCGCTATTAACGCTAAGACATCAACGGTAAGTGGCGACATGAATGCTCTAACTGTTAATTCTACCAGCGGGACAGCCGCGGGAAGTTTAGACGTTAAGGTCACTCAAGTGGCGAGCTCGGAGCTTAAACTTTACACTTACTCTGCTACTGACAAGACAAAGACTTTGGAGGGTCTGGGGTTTACGATTGACAGTGCGAATGCTAATAATGTGGCCGTTAAGATTAACGGTGCGACCTTATCCTTAAGTAAGGACGGCACACTGGCAGATCTGGCAGCGACTATCAATACCAATTCCAGCAAGGTGAAGGCATCGGCTCTGTATGACGAAGCAAGTGGGAAATTCTCACTCACCGCCACGCAAACTGGCACAGATAAACTGATTGTCGAGGGGTTTGCTGGAACTCTGGACACAACGAACAGCGTAGCAGGGAAGAATGCTCAAGCTACAATTAACGGGATCTCGTACAACCAGGCAAGCAATATCTTCTCCGTTAACGGGTTTAATTTCACTGTCAAGGCTGTATCCGCCACAAGCACAACCATTACAGCGACACAGGATACCAACAAAATAATCGAAACGGTTAAATCCTTCGTTAACGATTACAATAGCTTGATCAGTGACATTAACGGTGAACTGTCCGAGACACGGAGTTACAGCTACAACCCGCTGACTAGCGAAGAGAAGAAGGGCATGACCGAAGATGAGATTAAATTGTGGGAGGGCAGAGCCCGCAACGGTACATTACGCAATGATGATTCGCTGAGCACCATGATCAGTGAATTGCGGACAGCCGCCACTTCCCTGGTAGCAGGTATTAAAGATGCCCAAGGCAATTCCATTCAGATTGGTATCACCACGGGCAGCTACACGGAGAAGGGAAGACTCGTGCTGGACGAGGATAAGCTCCGGAAGGCACTGGAGTCCAATCCGGACGAAGTCATTAATCTTTTCAGCGCCAAGAGCTCGGATACTTCTCCTGCCAGCACGACTTCCGGAGTGTTTGCCAAGATGATGGACTCTTCAATGGATGCGCTGAACAGTATGCAGAAGAAAGCGGGTACCTCGCTGACCAGCACAAGCCTCAATGCAAGCTTTCTGGAGAGCTCGCTGCTTAGTGATCAGATACGCAGTATGAAACAGCGGGAGACCAGAGAAGAAAGCCGTCTTGTCTCATTAGAAAATCGTTATTACAAAATGTTTGCTGCAATGGAAACAGCCATTAATAAATATAACAGTCAAGCTGGAAGTCTCTCAAGCTTCTTCAGCGGTTAAAGGAGTGAACGGTTTTGAACTCGCCATATAGTATTTACCAGCAATCTTCCGTCCAGACAGCCAGTGGCAGCCAACTGTTAATCATGCTTTACGAAGGTGCAATCCGATTCACAAAGTCAGGAATTGAAGGCATCAACAACCGCAATTACGAGGCGGCGAATACAAATCTCAAGAAGGCGCAGGCGATCGTGAATGAGCTTATTGCTTCCTTGGATACCAAGTATGAAATTGCCAACGATTTGCTTCGTATTTACGAGTACATGCTGCACCTGTTAATCCAGGCGAATGTGAAGAAGGAAGCGTCCAAGGCTGCGGAAGTTCTGGAGCATCTATCTGAGCTGAGAGATGCATGGAAGCAGGCGGCGAAACAAACAGCCGGGACTCTTATGAAGGAAGCGGGTTCGATCTAATGGCTGCTCGCAGCTCTGTAGCCGCTCTCTACAACACAGTGGTCCGTTTAGTGGAACAGCTAGATACCGCTCCATATGAGGAGTTTACCGAACTGGTTGTTTTAAGGGACAACGTTCTGCAGGAATTGCAGCAAAAGCCTGATATGTCTGAAGATGAGAAGCATATGCTGCGTCAAATCGGCGAGTTTGACTCCGTTATCCTGAATCGTATGCTGGAATTAAAGGAAGAAGCAGCACAAGCAATACAGAAGCTCAGTAAGACCCGGGTTCAGAAAAAGGCCTATCAAGATTCCTACACCCCGGGCAGCTTCTTCTTTGATCGAAAAGAATAATGACTTGAAAGCCGTTAGTATTAATCTGACGGTCTTTTTTTATAACTGGATAAAGGTTTATATTATACAAACCATACAGCTATCCGATATATAGAGTATGAAGCTGGGGGGTATAATGATGAAACGGACAGAAACTGAATTCACTGCGACGCTGGATGAAGTCCGCAGGTTTTTGCCTAACTTGATACAGGCTTGTAATGATGTAGAGCAGTTGTTTTATGAGCCGATGACAGATCAGTCTTGGCAGTACTTCGGGGAAGTTGTGCAAGCGATGGATGATTTGTATAAGACACTTAATGTCTTGGCAGCGGATATTAGTGAGCTGAATATATATAAGGCACTAGACTCTTCCATAGTACAGGCGGTCTCGGAGCTGAGTGAGAAGTTTCAAGCTCTAAATGAATGCGTGGATGTCGAGGATCATATTGGAGCAAGTGACACAATTAGATATGAGTTGATTCCATTGTTCGAGCAGCTCGCTAACGAGCTGGGTGAGGAACAGGCTGTTTTGGATCAGAGGTTTCAAGCGAACATGAAGGTGCTGCAGGCAAGGTTTCCTCAAGCTTGTGAGGAAATAAACGGTCTTGAAATGGATCATGGCAGGTATCAGCTAATTTACAGCAGGAATGGGCAACCTAATTTATGCAATACAGATAATACCGAGGAAGATTTATGTATATACAGCCGTTATAATCCGGCGGAAGAGGCTGCTCGATGGATTAGACAGATTGCGGACAAGGTAGAAGAGAAAACAGATATCATTATGTATGGTCTTGGTCTCGGTTATCATGCTGAAGCTTATGCTAAGGCATATCCAGAGCACCGTCTAACCATCTATGAACCGGACGAGCAAATTTTCCTCGCGGCAATGCGTGTAGTAGATCTGGAAATACTGTTAAAGCAATTGAACGTGGTCGATATCGTCGTAGGCAGCAAGAAGAGTCTGCGAGATAAGATGTTTTATAAGTTTCTGAAGTTTTTTAAAGGAGACCCCCAGTTTATTGTTCTTCCTTATTACTATCGACTGAATAAAATTGATACAGAGCAATTCTCCAAAGATGCGCAAATAGCCATGCTGGACTATATCGGATCTTTGCAAATATATAAACATTTCGGTGATGAGTGGATTGAGAATAGTTTGAACAATATGGCCGCAACTCTGTCGTGTCCTTCTGTTAAGGGATTGAAGGACAGGTTCACTGGGATGACGGCTGTTGTAGCGGGGGCGGGACCTTCTTTGGCTGCAGATATTGAAATATTGAGAGAGTTGAAAGATCATGCTTTTATTATCGCAGCTGGATCGACGATTCAATCTCTGCTCCATTATGGGGTTGAACCCCATTTAATTGTATCCATGGATGGTGGGGAGCCGAATTATGAGGCTTTCAAGGGATTAAATATCCAGCACATTCCTTTGCTTTATACGCCAACGATTAAATATCGCATTATTGATGAGCAAGGGGATAATCTCCTGCATGTTCATTTTACGAATGATAATGTAACCCGAAATGTTATGGATCTGACACCAGATGATCCTATATTTTCACCTAGTCATTCGGTGACAGGCACCGCAATACAGGCGGCAATCTATATGGGCTGCAAGAAAATTATATTTACTGGACAGGATCTTTCCTACCCTGGTGAAAATTTATATTCTCCTGGCGCCCGACATTTATCTGCGGATCATAATGACCGCATAATTAAAGGGGCCGTCCAGACAGTAGAGAACGTCCAAGGAACCATGAACCGTACCAATGATGGGATGAGAACAACATTGGCTGATATTGAAGACATGCTAGCTGAATATCCGGAGATTGCGTTTGTTAACACCTCAAGTCTTGGGGCCAAAATCAAACATACGATATTTAAGCCGATGAGAGAAGTCTTGGAAGAAGTTAAAGGCGATACGATTGAACCGGATTTCTTCATAAAAGAAATGAAAATCCTGAATACTTATGAAGAACAGAGGAAGAAGGATGTTGCCTACCGCATGTTACGGTTGCCGGACAATATTAGGAGATGTCAAGAACGGCTTAAATCTATTGATCAATATATAGATAAGGTTTTTGGGTTAAGCCGGACCAATCAGAAGAAGTGCTTCCAGATGTTCGAAGAGATTGAGAAGGAATGGAAGCTTGTTATCGATGACATAGCATTTCAAGGCTTGTATAATATGCTCTTCCGGAACGAACTGAATGACTTCGAACGCGATCTGCCTGAATTGACTTATGAACAGAATTTAATTAATAAAGCCAAGCTGGCTCAAACCATTATGCAGCCGCTTGTGAAGGAAATGATAGCTAGAACACCAAGTCTGTTGGTCAAAGCAGAAGAAGGCGCAAGAAGAATCAAAGAGCGGATGCCGGAGCTGGCAGGTTAAAGAGAATGGATGTGTGTTATGGTTGAGAACCAATTCGGTAATATCCTAGAGGATATTAAGGATTTTATGCCTAAACTGATCTGTGCAAGCGAAGATGCAGCCAACATGCTCTACGAAACAATTACGGAACAAACATGGCAGCATTTCGGGGACATAGTAGAGGGAATAGATGATCTCTATAAGACGTTAAATGTTCTTCAAGCTGAGTCACAACATGCACAAGATTTCCACGTGCTTCATTCGAGTATAAGTCGAACATTAGTTGGAATAAACGAGAAATTCCAGAAGCTGAATGCTTTTATGGATATGGAGCATTATAGTGATGCTGGCGACTGTTTGCGTTATGAGCTCATTCCCCTACTTCAGCAGTTCACTAATGAATTAGGAGAACCGGTTTGCACGAGGGAGCAGCGGTTTACAACCAACATGGATTTCCTAAAGAGGGAATACCCACAGCTATACGAAGAAGTAAAAACTATTAAACGTGACAAACAGCGATATCATATATGCTATACCCGAACTGGCATGCCCAATCTCTGTGTGCTGGATAAGGAGAACAAGCCGGTTCACTGGTACAGTCAATACGATCCATTGTTTGAGGTTGAGTGCCGGGTTGTAAGGTTAACTGGTAAGGTTGAAAACAAATCTAAAATCCTTATGTATGGATTTGGTTTGGGGTATCTTGCACAACAATATGGGAAGGTATTTCCCAAACAAAGCTTATATATCTACGAGCCGGATGAACAGGTGTTTTTGCATGCGTTATACCTTATCGACATAAAATTATTTTTTGAAGAATTAAATATCGAGGATTTCATTATCGGTTCAGACACAAGCTTAACGGATAATATGCTTCAGCGGTTTAGCCAGCAGCAGGGGGAACCCGAAGCTGTAATTCATCCTATATACGAGAAGTTGAGAACTGCGGAAGTCAAAGAGTTTCTTACTAAAGCGGGGGCTGCGTTGTCCTACTTTGCACATGTTATCTACAATTCTGATTTGTTCGGTCTAATGTGGACTCAGAATAGTATGTTCAATATGCAAGCAGTGCTTGCTACTCCCTCCTTGGCAGGCTTAAGGATGAAGTTTAAAGGGATGACTGCAGTTATTGTGGGTGCCGGGCCATCATTGGAGGAGGATATTAGAACCTTACGCAAACTAAAGAATCATGCTTTAATAATTGCGGCTGGTTCATCGATACAATCTTTGCTTCACCATGGCATCGAACCGCATTTGATTGTTTCGATTGATGGAGCAGAAGCTAACTATAACGTGTTTAAGAATATGGATATTAATCATATACCAATGCTGTTTGCTCCAATGATCGAACATCGTATTACTGAGAGAAAGACGATGCGGATGCTGCATGCTTTTATTTCGGGTGATACGTGCGCCAATCATTTTATGGGACTTACCAGTGAGGATCCAGTATTTACAACGACTCATTCCGTAACAGGCACTGCTATTCAGGCAGCGATCTATATGGGCTGTGAGGAAATCGTTCTGGCGGGACAGGATCTCTCGTACCCGACTGTGTCCATGTATGCAGCCGGAGCGAAGCATGTCTCTGAGGAGTTAATGAGGACCATAGTGCAAGAAGCGATGCTGCAAGTGGAAAATGTTTCAGGTACATTAAATCGTACAAATCAGGGCATGATGCTGACTCTAGCCGATATAGAAAAGCTGATCGCGAGCTTTAGTGAGGTTCGGTTTATTAATACGAGCAGAATGGGTGCTAAGATTCAGCACACAGTATGGGAATCGATGGAGGATGTGCTTGCCCGTCATGAGCATCAGAATATTGCAGATGATATCCTGATTAACAAGTTAACGGACTTGCCACTTTACAACAAGGATCGCATAGAAAAGACGTGTGAACGGATCAGAGACCTGCCGAAGCAACTGCTGTTGTGTGAGCAGAGTCTAAAGAATCTATATAAGCGTATTGGAGAGCTTCCGATATTATCCCGTAAAAATATGCGGAAATGTGAACTAATGATAACTGCGATTGATAAAGAATGGGAGCAGGTTACGAGAACCGATGCATTCCTGGGACTATATCTCAGAGCTTGTCAGGGAAAGCTAAAGCAGTTCGAAGTTGCACTTCCCCAATTGACTGCAGCTTCCACATTGAGGGAACAAGTATCATTTTATCATGAGACTATGAGGCCATTGATCGCTTATTTAATAGAATATACCCCTAAGCTAGTCGATATTACGGAGGAGACACTTAAAAGACTCATCCCTGGGCATACTAGTTCTTAAGATTCACTTGCATCCTTATGGAAAAAAATAAACCAAGCCGCCAGATGTTTTCTGGCGGTTTTTCTTATTTTTTTTAAACAATTATCCGATAAAGTATACGAGTAAGCATAGGCAATTATTACAATAGCAGTATCCGAAAGGGGAAAGTCTGATGAATGGATTCTTTACAGACAAGCGTGTACTAATTATCGGCGGTACGGGGACAATCGGGAAATCCCTTTTAACCACTATACTGCAGGACTCCCCTAAGGTTGTTCGCATATTTAGTCGTGATGAATATAAGCAGTTTGAAATGCAGCAGTCCTTCAGAGGCTATAATAATATACGTTATTTAATTGGTGATGTAAGAGATTTTGAGCGTGTGAAGAGAGCGATGCAGGACATTGATTACGTGTTTCACTGCGCAGCGATGAAACATGTGCCTTCTTGTGAGTATAATCCGTTTGAAGCGGTTCAAACCAATATATTAGGAACACAAAATGTCATCCAAGCTTCAATTGATTGTGGAGTAGAGAAGACAGTATTTACAAGTACAGATAAAGCGATTGCGCCAACGAATACTTACGGGGCTTCTAAATTGATGGCCGAGCGACTGATCTCAGCTGCGCAGTACTACGGTAGTGCGGGCAAAACGGTGTTTTCTTCTGTTCGCTTTGGCAACGTAATGGGATCCCGCGGTTCTGTCATTCCGCTCTTCCAGCAGCAAATTGCGGAACGCTCCAGTATTACAGTAACATGTAAAGACATGAGCCGTTTTATGATGACCAAGAAGGAAGCAACTGAGCTGACCATAAAAGCAATGATGCTCTCTCAAGGTGGAGAAGTATTCGTACTGAAAATGCCGATCATTCGTCTGCAAGATCTGGCGGAATGTGTAATTGAAGAAACGGCAAAGCGTCTTTGCATTCATCCTACCTCCGTAAAAATTGAAGAAATTGGTCTGCGACCAGGAGAAAAAATGTACGAAGAACTCATGACGGAAGAAGAAGCAGTGCACGCCATTGAACTTCAAGAAATGTTTGTAATTAGCAACCAGTTTGTGGACAAGCCGAGCTATCCCGGAGGCAAGCCTGCCAACATGCAAAGCTATAGTTCACACAGTGAAACCTGCATGCCAAAAGAATTTGTACGGCGAATGCTGTTGGAAAATGATTTATTGGATTCATACAATAATACAAACTACAATAATAAAAAGTCGTTTTCGGTATAATAATAAGTCTAATCAATTGAACTTAAGGAGCCGAATATGACTGATTTCAGAGTGCAAAAAACGCATTCTAATAAGATGGAGCTAACTCAAAGAGAATACTTTAGAGAATTGATGGGAAACACTCCAATACCGGGTAGCGAAATTTTAGATAATTTAGGTCTTTTTTTAAAGAGGCAGACTTTATCAAGAATTATCTTCATGAACGAGCTTTATAAACAAATTATTGATGTGCACGGAGTTGTCATGGAATTCGGTGTTCGTTGGGGTCAGAACTTATCACTATTTCATTCATTTAGGGGTATGTACGAACCTTATAACTATAATCGTAAAATTATTGGGTTTGACACCTTTACTGGCTTTCCGGAGATCCATATGAACGATGGTAGTGAATCGAATGAGGGTGATTATAGTGTGACAGATAATTATGAGCAATATTTGGATTCCGTTTTAGCATATCATGAATCGGAAAGCCCTCTATCTCATATAAAGAAATATGAAATTGTTAAGGGAGACGCAACTGAAACAATTAATCAATATCTCTCTGCACATCCTGAGACAATTATCGCCTTTGCGTATTTCGACTTCGATATTTATTCACCTACGAAGAAGTGTCTTGAAGCTATCAAGGAAAGGGTAACAAAAGGAAGTATAATTGCTTTCGATGAATTAAACCACCCAGGTTTTCCTGGGGAAACCATTGCGTTAATGGAGGTATTTGGTTTAACTAAATATCGCATTCGAAGAAGCCCATTAACTCCATTCTGTTCCTACATTGTTATTGAATAGTGATCTCTTATAGTGGAAGGTATTAGTAACCGTTAATCGAACTTAGAAGGAGTGCGGGCTAATGTTTGAGCAAGTAATTTTAAATAAGTATGGATATTATGAACTAAGAAATAAACCAAGCAAAGCTGAATTAAATGAATATTACACAAAAAAGTATTACCAGGATCCCCGAGGGAGCTATGAAGCTACATACTCCTCTGAAGAGATAAGTTTTTTTAATAACCATCTGGATAGAAAGTACAATGTTTTGAATAGACTTATCGATGGGCTATCCAGCCACACATATAAGTTTTTAGATGTTGGTTGCGGTGAGGGTTGGGCATTACAATATTTTAAAGATAAAGCGTGGCAAGTGACAGGTATGGACTTTAGCAGATATGGTTGCGAAAGGTTCAATCCAGGTTGTGCCGCTGATGTAATAACCGGTGATATAGAAGAAAGTATTAAACTGAAAATAAACAGAGAAACTTTCGATTGTATTCTCTTGGATAATGTGCTTGAGCATTTACTGGATCCATTAGAAACACTTAATGATTGCTCAAAGCTTCTGAGCTCAGATGGTATACTCATTGTAGAGGTGCCAAATGATTTTTCTCTCCTTCAAAAGAAATTATTTAGTGAACAGTATGTTTCGAGAAATTACTGGGTAGTTAGTCCTGACCATATATCATATTTTAATAAAACAGGTTTGAAAAGTTTATGTGAAGAAGTAGGTTTAAATGAAGAATTCTTCATGGGGGATTTTCCAATAGATTTCAACTTATTAAATCCAAACACTAATTACATTGATGACAGTACTAAAGGAAAGTCATGTCATAATGAGCGAGTTGTGATTGAGAATTTTTTGAATGATATCTCAGTTGAGCAGACTATAAATCTATACGCAGCTCTTGGGGATATGGGTCTGGGGAGAAGTCTAATCGGATTCTTCCGGAAAAAACATTGATATTATTGAATGCCTAACAGCTCTGGGACTGATAATAAGTTTAAGTTACTATTAAATAGAGGTTATTGACATGACAACCACAGTTATTATACAAGCCCGTATGGGCTCGACCAGGCTTCCTGGGAAGGTTTTGAAAGTCCTGGAAGGCAAAAGCGTGCTTGGTCATGTGATTTCCAGATGCCAAGCCATTCCTTCTGTGGACAAGGTAGTTGTTGCGACTACGGTTTTGGATGAGGATATGGAAATCTGTCATGAAGCACTACTTCATGGGGCTGAAATATATCGCGGGAGTAAGGATAATGTATTAAGTCGATACTATGAAGCAGCAATTCAGGCAGGGGGAGACACAATCGTTCGGGTTACCTCGGATTGTCCACTTTTGGACCCTAGAATATCGAATGAAGTTATTGAACATTTTGTTAATAATAAGTTTGATTATGTGAGCAGCGGGCTTAGTCAGACTTTCCCTCGCGGCTTGGATACAGAGGTCTTTACATTCTCAGCGCTTGAACGGGCGTATAAACAAGCAGAAGAAGATTATGAGCTGGAACATGTGACTCCTTATATATATCTTCATCCTGAGGAATTCTCCTTAAGCGCTTATGCTTGTGAGCCAGACTACTCGCGGTATAGGTTGACCTTAGACACGGCCGAGGATTGGGAGCTTATATCCACTATATACAGGGAAATCTACAATGGATCAATATTTTATTGGTCTGATGTACTTCAATTACTGCAGGATAGGCCGCAACTAGCGATGATTAACGCCCACATAGAACAAAAGAAGCTCGGGGAATAAGAGAGTGGCCATGCAAGCGAGTATTCAAGAAGTGAGGCATTGAAGAATGAACGTACTTGTCATGAGCATAGCCCAAAAAGTACCTATGCTAAAAGCAGTAAGACGTGCAATGAAGCTTATTAATGAAAATTCACGTCTGTTTGGAGCAGATACTGACGCGAATTGCCTTGGGCAGCATTTTGTAGACTGTTTTTGGCACTGTCCACCCCTGAGGGATATCTCTATCAATCTCCTAATTAGTTTTTGTAAGGCCAACAATATTACGGTGATATTTCCAAGCCGTGATGGTGAGTTGGCCTATTTTGCGGAATTTCGTAGTCAATTGCTGGATCAAGGCATTCATGTCATGATATCTGAACCTGCTGCTATAGAATTGTGTATGGACAAGTTATTGTTCTTTAAGACACTTAGCGAGCATGGATATCCGGTGATTAGCACTTCTGAACGATTCGACATTGCAACGGAACGGTATGTCGTAAAAGAACGCTTTGGCGCTGGTGCATTAAATGCGGGGGTGAACCTTTCCCGGGGAGATGCAGAGTCATTACTTAACAAGTTGTGTAGTCCAATCGTCCAACCCTTTGTCAGTGGGACCGAGTATAGTATAGATCTTTATGTGAATGTACAAGGAAAAGTACAAGGAATTGTTGCTCGGGAAAGACGGCATGTTGTCAAAGGCGAGTCTCAAATTACATCAACAGTACGTGTTCCTGATATAGAGCGTTTATGTACAAGTATAGCGGAACGTTATTTCTTTCGTGGTCATGTGTTACTGCAGATCATTATAGATCAAGAAGGAAACCCGCATATTGTTGAATGTAATGCACGGTTCGGTGGAGCGTCTACATTAAGCCTCGCTGCTGGTATGGATAGTTTCGGTTGGTTTATTAGAGAAAGCAGAGGAGAATTAATCGAGCAAACTGCACCTTTTATGAGAAGCATTGAAGAAAGAACATTAATTCGTCATCCGGAGGACTATATACAATGACGGTGATAGTTTTTGACCTTGATGACACGTTGTACAGTGAAATTTCGTTTGTTCGAAGCGGGTTTCAAGCTGTTGCTACCTATTTAGAGGAAAATTTTAAGGTAGATAAGCTGGAAGCTTTTGATCATATGTGGACTATACTGCAGTTGGAGGGCAGAGGGGCGGTTTTTAATAGTGTCTTACAGCGGTACGGTATCGCCTGTACGCAGCGAAATATTCGCAAATGCCTATCTGTCTACCGACTTCATAATCCAGATATCAAATTGTTGCCTGATGCGAATCTAGTATTAGATAGTTTAAATGCAGAGGGTTATCCCATATATATTGTGACCGACGGCAACAAGGTAGTACAACATCGAAAGATAGCGGCACTCGGACTATACCCCCGCATACAGAAAGCATTCATAACTTATCGTTATGGGCGACATCATTCCAAGCCCTCCCCGCACTGCTTTATAAAAATTGCTCAAATGGAACATGTCCCTCCTTCAGAAATCGTGTATATTGGAGATAACCCTCATAAAGATTTTGTAGGTATTAAACCGCTTGGTTTCCGGACGATACAGATAAAACGAGGTCCTTTTAGTGAGCTTCAAAAGACACCCGAGTATCATGCTGACATGTATGTAGACAATTTGGAGGAATTGCTGCCAATAATAAAGTCGTGGAAAGTGTGATTATATGTTTCATGCTGCCTTTAGAGTCGATGGTTCGCGATTAATAGGGGTTGGACATATCATGCGTTGTCTGACGCTGGCCGATATGCTATCGAAACAAGGGGTAGAGATTCATTTTGTATGTAATGGAGACCTCCCGTTGCAGACCCAGCAGATGATAACAAGTAGTGGCTATCACCTGCTTCTTAGCCCATCGGAACAATCAGGGGAAATTGACTGCACGGAAGATGCATATCATTTTCTTCGTTTAATCTCCCCATATTCTATTACTGTAATTATCGTTGATCATTACGGATTAGATGCTAAATGGGAAAGGCTGGTTCGACCTCATACAGAACGAATTGTTGTAATTGATGACCTGGCGAATCGGGTGCATGATTGCGATATATTGCTGGATCAGAATCTATATGCAAATCTTGAAGAGCGTTATAAGGGACTTGTTCCGCTCAATTGTGAGCTGTTGCTGGGCCCTTCTAATATACTTCTTCGGCAAGAATTCCTAGAGTATAAAGAAGAGTTGTATATACGTACACTATGCAGGAATGTACTTATTAATTTTGGCGGTAGTGACCCTACAGGAGAGATCTTAAAGGTTCTTAAAAGCATCCATGACAAGGTGTTGTTTGCTGACATAACCTTTCATGTTATTGCAGGACCGGCTAATTCGAGAAGCCCGCAGATTGAACAGTACTGCAGTAATATGCCTAATGTTGTATATTATGAGCAGTATAAGAATATGGCAGAAATGTTATCTGGGATTGATCTTGTGATCGGGGCGGGTGGTATTTCTTTATGGGAAAGATGTTATATGGGTGTACCTTCTATAGTCATAAGCGTAGCGGATAATCAGGTAGAGACAGTTAGGGCGGCCGAGAGTCACGCTTTATGCTGGTATTTAGGACTTAGTAAAGAAGTTACGGAAGAAGACATATATAATTTGCTGAAGGATATTATAGCTCGGCCGGATCTGCTGCGACACTCAAGTGAAACGATCTCAGCCTACATGGCGCCATTAAGAAATACATGTGAACATCCGATAATTACACATATAACGTCTTAAACTAACAACGACCTGTTCATAACTGAAACCATCACATAAATTAATCGGGAGAAGGTAGCCGCGTATGCAATTTAAAATAGGAAACCGCTTTATAGGACGGGGACATAAGCCTTTTATAATAGCCGAAATGTCGGGAAATCATAATCAATCGCTTGAGCGGGCACTTGCCATAGTTGACGCTGCTGCTGAAGCGGGTGCAGATGCATTAAAGTTGCAGACTTATACAGCTGATACGATTACGCTAGACATACATGATGGGGAGTTTTTTATTGAGGATCCAAACAGTCTTTGGAAGGGAGCTTCTCTTTATAATTTGTATAAGGAAGCCTATACACCTTGGGAATGGCATGAAGCGATCTTTGCTCGCTGCGCCGAAAAGGGGATGCTCGCTTTTAGTACACCATTTGATGAATCCGCTGTAGATTTTCTGGAGACTCTCAATGTCCCAGCCTATAAGATTGCTTCATTTGAAAACAATGACATACAGCTTATTCGAAAAGTTGCATCAACTGGAAAGCCGCTTATCATGTCTACGGGCATGGCAACCATTTCTGAGTTGGATGAAGCAGTCCGTGCTGCCCGTGAGGCCGGAGCAGAAAATATTGTGCTGTTGAAATGTACAAGCACGTATCCAGCAACACCTGCTAATACAAATCTACTGACAATCCCTCATCTGGAACAGTTGTTTGGTTGTCAGGTCGGTATTTCTGATCATACGATGGGCATAGGCGTATCAGTTGCAAGTGTAGCATTAGGTGCTACCGTAATCGAGAAGCACTTTACTTTATCAAGAGCAGAAGGAGGGGTGGATTCGGCATTTTCAATGGAACCAGCCGAATTTAAGTCTCTAACTGTAGAGAGTGAACGTGCTTGGCAATCTCTCGGAGTCGTAAGATACGGGGCAACTGATGCTGAGAAACCATCCATGAAGCATAGGCGCTCACTCTATGTATCCGAGGATATTAAAGAAGGGGAAACGTTCACTAAGAATAATATACGTTCGGTTCGTCCTGGTATGGGTCTTCCGACTAAATATTTGGATCAATTGTTGGGGAAGAAGGCAAAACAGGATCTGAAGAAAGGAACCCCGGTGACATGGGATCTGCTATGAATTGTATGTGCCGGATATAACTTTATACGCAATTGAAAACTTGGTTTCATCATAACTGGAGGAATGGAAATGAATATACTACTTACCGGCGGAGCCGGGTTTATCGGCCGTTGGGTGGCCAAGCGTCTTTTGAATGACGGACATCAGGTTTGGATTCTGGACGACCTGTCGAACGGAAGAGAAGAGAATATTGCTGAGTTTCGCGAACACAGCGGTCTTAAGGCATTTATTGAGGGTTCTATTCTTGATGAACCACTTCTTGAAACACTGTTCGCGGAGAATAACTTCGATATCTGCTACCATCTGGGTGCCTCTATTAACGTGCAGGATTCCATTGACGATCCGCGGACGACCTTCAATAATGATACGGTAGGCACGTTCTATGTAATGGAACAGGCACGCAAGCATAATGTAAAGGTTGTCTTCATGAGCACTTGCATGGTGTATGATCGTTGCACGGATGAGGCAGGAATCAGCGAATCTCATCCAATTAAGCCAGCGTCTCCTTATGCCGGTTCCAAAATTGCAGCTGAGAATATGGTGTTATCTTACTTCTACGCATATGGTCTTCCTACGGTCGTCATCCGTCCGTTCAATACTTACGGGCCTTATCAGAAAACTGGCGGAGAAGGTGGTGTTGTAGCCATCTTCATCAAGAACGAGCTCGCAGGGAAAGATCTCAGCATTTACGGAGAAGGAACGCAAACACGGGATTTGCTGTATGTCGAGGATTGCGCTAGATTTGTCGTAGAAGCGGGATATTCCGACAAAGTTAACGGTGAGATCGTCAACGCGGGTCTTGGTCGTGACATTGCGATTAATGATCTGGCAAAGCTCATTGCCGGGGACGAGTCGCGTATCAAGCATGTCGAGCACATCCATCCGCAGAGCGAAATCCAGAAGCTTCTTTGTAATTATGACAAAGCTAAGCGGCTGCTCGACTGGGAGCCCCAAGTCAGTCTCGAAGAAGGTATACAAAGAACGAAAGGATGGATTTCTACAACTGATCTCATTTGAGATTGGTAGCTCGGGACTAGAAGAGTAAAGTGCGAAAATACTATGATCTAGAAGTAACAGCGCACCCAAACTTTATATAGCTGAAGCACGCAGCATAAAGCTATATATTCATACTAAAGTAAAAAGATGCATCTGGGCATGAAAAGCGAATCCGAGGTAGTTGCTTATTTGGTCATGTTCAATGAGCATCATAAATAATACCTTGGAAAGCTTAAACATATGAAATATGCAAGCTGGTCAAAGATATCCATAATTAAAAAACGCCATGTTAGGACGGATAAAATGGGATTATCGGCAGCTATGATTTGTAAAGATTCGGAGCGATCCATTCAGCGGGCCATAGTCAGTACTCTTGATTCTGTGGATGAATTTATTATCGTGGATACGGGTTCAACGGATCGCACCATTGAGATTATACAAGGGTTGGCAGAGCAGCACGACAAAATCAAACTGCATCACTTTGCATGGACAGGTGATTTTGCAGCAGCACGTAACTACTCACTATCGCTGGTAACGCATGACTGGGTGTTTGTCATGGATTCGGACGACGAACTCCCTGAATCCGAACGGAAAAAGCTTCGGCTATATTGCGAGCATTACGAGAAACAGGGAGTAAGGGCGGGGATGTATATCGTCTGTGACAACACGGTTAACGGAGAGATAACAAGCTCAATAGATGCGATTATGCGACTTTTTCCGTCTGATTTACGGTATAAGGACAAAATTCATGAGGTTGTGGACACTGATGGCAAAGACGTTGTAATCGTTAAAAGTGACATACACATTTTGCATGACGGCTACGATCCAGCCGTAACCGATGTTTACGCGAAAAAGCAGCGCAACCTAGAAATGATGATTGAAGCCCTGAAGGAAGATCAGACTAACGCGCGTATGTGGATGCAGCTGGGCCGGGAGTTCATACGGATAGATGATGACAAGGCACGTCAGTTTCTTGACCGTGCGGAGTCTCTGACACAAGATAAGGGGCTGCTGCGCTGGATCGAGGATAGCCGGAATTCTATAAAATAAAGTCATGAAAGTGAAGGAATCTAAAACAGTTAATATTGCATTATTGACTGAAATTTGGGAACGGTTAGAGGATGGAATCAAAGTAATAGACGAACATAGAACGAGAAACGGGGTTCTACACCGGTGAAACAAATCGATGAAAATAACATAAGTCGCCCTGTTCGCACCTCCTTACTGCCTTACGGCAAACAGTGGCTGGATGACAACGATATACAGGCGGTGCTTGAGACGCTTCATAGCGACTTTATAACACAAGGACCTCAAATTGAGAGGTTCGAACGTAAAGTCGCGGATTACGCGGGTGTCCAATATGCAGTTGCCTTCTGTAACGGTACAGCAGCTCTGCATGCCGCGTGCTACGCAGCCGGAATTGGTGAAGGTGATGAGGTTATTACGACACCCAACACATTTCTGGCAAGCAGCAACTGCGTGATGTATATGGGCGGCAAGCCTGTGTTTGCGGACATCAACCCGATAACATACAATATTGACCCTGACCGCGTAGCTGAACAAATTAATGAGCGCACGAAAGCGATTATACCGGTAGACTTCTCAGGGCAGCCTGCTGAGATGGATCGTCTCGAAATGCTTGCCCGCGACCACGGGTTAACCATTATTCATGACGCGGCCCATTCCCTTGGCGCCTCATATGGCGGCCGTAAGGTGGGCACCTTTGGGGACATGACTATGTTTAGCTTCCACCCTGTTAAGCTTGTAACAACCGGAGAGGGTGGAATGATCGTAACGAATCGTGCAGACCTGTATGAGAAGCTGCTGCTGTTCCGCAATCATGGGATGACTAGAGATCCGGGTAAGATGGAATATAACGAAGGATCTTGGTATTACGAAATGCAGGCACTGGGCTACAACTACCGGATGACGGAGTTGCAGGCCGCGCTTGGCGTTTCGCAGATGGACAAGCTGGATGGATTTGTAGCTTCCCGTCGAAAGATAGCGAAGAAGTATGATCGGGCATTCGACAATATTCCTGGTCTGGTAACGCCTCGTCAACATGCGGAAGCGGAGTCCAGCTGGCACCTGTATGTTCTGCGGTGGGAGCCTCAACACTTTAAAGTTGGTCGCAAAGAAATATTTGAAGCTTTGCGAGAATTGCAGATCGGTGTACAGGTTCATTATATTCCTGTCTATAAGCAGCCGTATTATCGGGCTAATGGTTTTGCAGGTGTCCATTGTCCAAATGCGGAGGCCTATTATGAGACGGCCTTGTCTCTGCCGATCTTCCCGAAGATGACGAAGGAAGACATACAGGATGTAATAGAAGCTGTTAACACAGTGGTGCAGCGCTACAAAATATGACCGCATTGGTTGGATCATACACTCACAATGAATTCGCTTACAAACCTTGTTGACATCTCCAAACCCTGGTGCTATAGTTTGGTTGTGGGCCATGAACACATGTACGCCTCACAGCTATTTGAAGATGAAGGGAATGTTTACGGATGCAAGGTAAAGTTAAATGGTTTAACGCAGAGAAGGGCTACGGATTTATCGAGACTGAAGAAGGCGGCGACGTTTTCGTTCATTTCTCCGCGATCCAATCCGAAGGATTCAAAACCCTCGAAGAAGGCCAGTCGGTCGAATTCGACATCGTTGAAGGCGCACGCGGTCCACAAGCTGCTAACGTAGTCAAACTGTAATCATCCGGCCTTGAGCCGATCGATAGATGGTATACAATTGACCAGTGCTGGACACAATCCCCCGGGATAACCGGGGGTCTTTTATTTGTTCCGGCACTGCTCCTCCTGCTCCTTTACGATCCCAAAATTAAATTTTCAAAAAATTCAAAACTGTGCGTGTTTTCATTTTGTTAACGGTTTATGAATATGGTATGATGGGATTAAGTAAAGGAGGAGTGCACAATGAAATACAACATCCGTGGTCAACAAATCGAAGTTACAGACGCGCTAAGAGACTATGTCGAGAAGAAAATAAGCCGACTGGACAGGTATTTTGAAGCACCCTTAACCTCCGATGTAAATGTGACTTTATCTGTTATTCGTAATAAGCAAAGTGTAGAAGTAACGATTCCGCTGACCGGCGTAGTGCTGCGGGCGGAAGAACAGCATGATGATATGTATGCTGCGGTTGACCTTGTGGTGGACAAGCTGGAGCGCCAGATCCGCAAGCACAAGACCAAGCTGAACCGGAAGTTCCGCCAGGATGGCGGCATCCGCGCCCTGTTCAGGGAAGAGCCAGTGGCTCCCCAGGCCTTTGAGGAAGAGGATGACGAGCTGGAAGTGGTCCGTACCAAGCGCCACGCACTGAAGCCGATGGATGTGGAGGAGGCGATCCTTCAGATGAACATGATCGGCCACAGCTTCTTCGTTTTTGCCAATTCGGATACGAAGGAAGTCAACGTTGTGTATAAGCGCAACGACGGCAAGTACGGATTAATTGAACAAGCGTAAATGATGCGTAAAGCATCTGCCGAAGAATGACCTTGACGATGCAAATTCAGCCGGGCCCCTTCAGGGTCCGGCTTTACATTTAACAGGCAAAGTGTGAGTTTAAGAAGCGCGGTTCATAAGGGAAACCGGCGTTGGCAACACTAGGTTTCTGTGTAGTGTGTACGGAAAGGCAGGCGCTGGGCGGTCAGCTGGGAATTTCAGGCGTTTTTTGGCTGAGTGTCATTGCGGCGGCATGTCCAAACTGATACAATTTAGGCAATGAGTCGAATACGAAAGGGGCATAACCTGATGCTCGGACTTGTCAAAAAAATATTCGGCGATGCAAACGAACGCGAGATTAAGCGTCTCACCCGCACCGTCGATCAAATCAACGCCATGGAGCCCGATTTCGTGAAGCTCTCGGATGAGCAGCTGCGTGCCAAGACAGATGAATTTAGAGCACGGATCGAGAAGGGAGAACAGACAGGGGCTATTCTGCCGGAAGCTTTCGCTACGGTCAGAGAAGCTTCCAAGCGTGTGCTGAACATGCGCCACTTCGATGTGCAGCTGATCGGTGGCATGGTTCTGCATGACGGCAAGATCGCCGAAATGAAGACAGGGGAAGGCAAGACGCTGGTCGCCACCCTCCCGGTATACCTGAATGCCCTTGCGGGCAAAGGTGTTCATGTCATTACGGTTAATGATTATCTCGCCCAGCGTGACAGCGCCCAAATGGGACAGCTGTATGAATTCCTGGGTCTTACAGTCGGCTGCAACCTGCACGGCTTAACCCATGCCGAAAAGCAGGAAGCGTATGCGGCGGATATTACGTATGGAACGAACAACGAATTCGGCTTTGACTACCTGCGCGATAATATGGTGCTCTACAAGGAGCAGATGGTCCAACGGCCGTTATACTATGCCATTATCGATGAAGTGGACTCCATTCTGATTGACGAGGCCCGGACGCCGCTCATCATTTCGGGTCAGGCAGCCAAGTCAACCGAGCTTTATTTTGCGGCGGACCGATTTGTAGCATCACGGCTGATGGAAGAAGAGGATTACACAGTCGATATCAAGCTGCGCAGTGTTACGCTGACGGAGTCTGGTGTAGAGAAGGCTGAGAAGGCTTTCGGCATCGACAACCTGTTCGACCACGCGCATGTGCTGCTCAACCATCATATCCAGCAAGCGCTGAAGGCGCATGCTATTATGAAGCGTGACGTCGACTACGTGGTTCAGGATGACGAGGTCGTCATTGTTGACGAATTTACTGGCCGTCTGATGGCCGGACGCCGTTACAGCGACGGGCTTCACCAGGCGATTGAAGCGAAGGAGCAGCTGAAGGTTCAGAATGAGAGCATGACGCTGGCTACCATCACGTTCCAGAATTACTTCCGAATGTACCGCAAGCTTGCCGGCATGACCGGTACGGCGAAGACAGAGGAAGAAGAATTCAAGAAGATTTACGGACTAGACGTGGTTCAGATTCCAACGAACCGGACGAATATCCGTATTGATATGCCTGATGTCGTCTACAAGACGGAGGACGGCAAATTTAAGGCGGTGCTGGAAGAGATTGTAGCGCGCCACCAGAAGAACCAGCCGGTGCTGGTCGGTACGGTTTCGATCGAGAACTCGGAGAAGCTGTCCGAGATGCTGAAGCGCCGCGGCATCGCGCATAAAGTTCTGAATGCCAAGTACCATGCGGAAGAGGCGGAGATTATCTCCCGTGCCGGACAAGCTGGCGCTGTAACCATTGCCACCAATATGGCTGGCCGGGGTACTGACATTCTGCTGGGTGAGGGTGTGCCGGATACAGGCGGTCTGCATATTATTGGTACGGAGCGCCATGAGAGCCGCCGGATCGATAACCAGCTGCGCGGCCGCGCCGGACGCCAGGGTGACCCAGGTTCAACCCAGTTCTATCTCTCGCTGCAGGATGATCTGATGCGCCGTTTCGGTGCCGAGAATATCATGGGCATGATGGATCGTCTTGGCTTTGACGAAGACCAGCCGATTGAGAGCCGACTGATCACAAGAGCCATTGAATCGGCACAAAAGCGGGTTGAGGGCAATAACTTCGATCTGCGGAAGGTCGTCCTGCAGTATGACGATGTAATGAACCAGCAGCGTGAGGTCATCTATAAGCAGCGCCGTGAGGTTCTCTACTCGGATAATATCCGCGAGGTTGTCCAGGAGATGATCAAGCCGGTTGTGGAGCGGATTGTAGAAGCGCACTGTCCGGCTGATGAGGTTCCGGAGGATTGGGATCTGCAGGCTGTTGTGGACTATGCACACGCAACCTTCCTCAAAGAAGATACGATTACGAAGGACGACCTTTGGGGCAAGGAGAAGGAAGAGATCGTGGAATTCCTTCTGTCCAAGGTGAATGAGCTGTATGATGAGCGCGAAGAGCAGCTTGGCGAAGAGACGATGCGCGAGTTCGAGAAGGTTGTTGTTCTCCGCGCGGTGGACAGCAAGTGGATGGATCACATTGACGCGATGGATCAGCTGCGCCAAGGTATCCACCTTCGCGCATACGGCGGTACCGATCCGCTCCGCGAGTATCAGTTCGAAGGCTTCGAGATGTTCAAGGAAATGATTGACCATATTCAAGAGGAAGTCACCAAGTATATTATGAAGGCTCATGTTGAGAACAACCTGGAGCGCCAGGAGGTTGCCAAGGGCCAGACAGAGACAGGCGGCAGCGGTGAACCGCAGGTGAAGAAGCCGGCCAAGCGGGATGACCGCGTAGGACGCAACGATCCGTGCCCATGCGGCAGCGGCAAGAAATATAAGCAGTGTCACGGCAATTCGTAATAAACTGGGAACCGCTCGCGCAGCAGATCTGACACGGGCGGTTCCTGCCGCGTGTGCGCCCTTTTCATCCCGGCAGGGATGAGGGCCCGGCGGCTGGCAAGAAGCGGATCAACCGCAAATTTTATTTTGAGGTGACGACAACCATGATAGACGCATCGGTTAAACAAGACCTGCGCGAGATGGCAAAGCGGCTCCAAGAACTCAGGGGGTCTCTTTGACTTAGATCTCAAGCAGGAGATCATAGCCAACTACGAAGAGAAGATGACGGCGCCGGATTTTTGGGACGACAATGACAAAGCACAGGCAACCATATCTGAGCTGAATGCCGTGAAATCGGTCGTTGAGCAGTACGAGAAGCTGGCCGCCGAGCAGGAAGACATGGAGACGATGCTGGAGCTGGCAGAAGAGGAAGGCGACGAGTCGCTGGAAGGTGACATTGTGGAGGGAGTAGCAGCGCTCGTCCAGAAGGTTAGCGATTTCCAGCTGCAGCTGCTGCTGAATCAGCCTTATGACAAGCTGAACGCGATTCTGGAGCTGCATCCGGGAGCAGGCGGTACGGAGTCCCAAGACTGGGGCCAGATGCTGTACCGGATGTATACACGCTGGGCAGAGAAGCGCGGCTTTAAGGTGGAAGTACTCGACTATCTGCCCGGGGATGAAGCGGGGATCAAGAGTGTGACCATTATGGTCAAAGGCTATAACGCCTACGGTTACCTTAAAGCGGAGAAAGGGGTCCACCGTCTCGTGCGGATATCTCCGTTTGACGCCTCAGGACGCCGTCACACCTCCTTCGTATCCTGTGATGTCATGCCGGAAATTTCAGATGATATCGAGATCGAGATAAGGCCTGAGGATCTAAAGGTGGATACGTACCGCTCCAGCGGTGCGGGCGGACAGCATGTCAACAAGACGGAATCCGCTATTCGAATAACTCACGTGCCTAGCGGGATCGTAGTGGCCTGTCAGACTGAGCGCTCACAGATCCAGAACCGGGAGCGGGCGATGAAGATGCTTCGATCCAAGCTCTATGAACGCAAGATCGAGGAGCAGCAGAAGCATCTGGCCGAAATCCGCGGCGAACAATCGGATATCGCTTGGGGCAGCCAGATCCGATCCTATGTATTCCACCCTTACAGCATGGTCAAGGATCACAGAACCCAGGTGGAGACAGGTAATGTCGGAGCCGTCATGGACGGGGACCTGGATGCCTTCATTGATGGTTATCTCCGGAGCCAGATCAGACAGGAATAGCTTAGGGCGCGCTAAGCGTTTCAAAAAGGCCGTTCAGGCAAAGGTCAATACAGCCTTTGCCTAGACGGCCTTTATTTTGTAGGCGGGCGACAGGCACGGTGCCCTGTGCGGGCTAATATAGTAGATGAGGCGGGCAGACGCTGGTTTGAAGCCGGTATTTTTTCAACAAGCTCGCCTGCTTGGTGCCAGGATGACGCACATATATTTTCTGTATAGGTAACAATAAGAGTAGATGCGTACATAAGTGGGTGCAAAGCCTGCTGTTTCGGGTAATTTTAAACGACATAATGGTTGACGGGAGATCTAAACATGATACTAGGTAAATCTAACAAGCATCGAATGCGAAGGCATAACATGTCGGAGAATCATCCGAGGCTAGCCGCTGCTGTGGACGTCTTCTTGATGCTGGCCGGTTCGTTTGTGGTGGCACTCAGCTTTAACTTATTTTTACTTCCTAATGGAATTGCATCTGGAGGCGTGTCGGGTATTTCGATTCTTGTAGAGCGGACGCTTAACGTCCGGCCCGCTTACACGCAGTGGGCGCTCAACATTCCGCTGTTCATAGCAGGGCTGCTCCTGCTGGGAAAACGTTTTGCCCTAAAGTCGCTGCTCGGTACATTGATGCTGCCGTTGTTCGTCCTGCTAACCGCTCACTGGACACCGCCAACAGGGAATCCGCTGCTAGCTTCACTCTATGGTGGCATTGGGGTGGGACTGGGTCTTGGACTCGTATTCAGGGGCAGAGGGTCGACAGGCGGATTGGATACAGCTGTGCAGATTGTTCACCGGTATACGGGCATCAAGCTTGGGCTGGCGCTTGCTTTTATTGATGGGATGGTTATCATAGCGGCTGGCATTGTAATATCCCAGGAAAACGCACTCTACGCGCTGATCGGACTCTTCGTCACCAGCAAGACAATTGACGTCGTGCAGACGGGGATGAAGGTATCGAAGGTGGCTTTTATCATATCCGAGAAGTCTGAGGAAATCGCGAAGGCTATCCTGCATGATCTTGACCGGGGGCTAACCAAGCTTGATGCACATGGCGGTTTTACCGGAGCTAGCCGGACGGTGCTGATGGTCGTGGTCGGCCAAAGTGAAGTGATGAAGCTTAAGCTGGCGGTGCGGTCAGTAGATCCGAATGCCTTTGTCATTATCAGCGATACGGCCGAGGTGCTCGGTGAAGGCTTTCAACTGCCGCAGGTCAGGTAGGCAGTCCTATTAAAAAGCAATTGTATTTATATAAATTGGCATGTATAATAATACAGAAATTAATGGCTACGGATCTTTATGGCGGAATTCCCCTTAATAGCGGGAAAGCTGGTAGAGAGGCTAATCAACAGGATGGGGGAGAGCGGGCAATGAGTTCGAAGGTTAGAGCGGCAATTATCGGTTCCACAGGCTACGGCGGGGTGGAGCTAGTTCGACTTCTTGCGGCGCATCCGCAGGTTGCGATTACTTCGGTGATTTCATCATCGAGTGCAGGCGAGCCAATCGCGGCAGGTTATCCGCATCTGCAGGAAATTCGTACAGAGCTTTTGGATGGCATAGACCCTGCTGAAATTAAATCCAAAGCGGATGTCGTCTTCCTGGCGACCCCTGCAGGCGTAGCCTCTGGAATCGTACCGCAGCTGCTGGAGCAGGGGCTTAAGGTGATCGACGTGTCGGGGGATTTCAGGCTGAAATCACCGGCTTTATATGAACAATGGTATAAGAAAGCACCTGCAGAGCAAGCATACCTTGATCGTGCGGTATACGGTCTTACCGAGGTGTTCGGCAGTGAGGTGCAGGGCCAGGAGCTGATCTCTAATCCGGGGTGCTACCCGACAGCGACACTGCTTGGCCTGGTTCCGGCCGTTGCGGCTGGTTGGATTGACCCGAAGTCAATTATTGTTGATGCGAAGTCGGGCGTATCGGGCGCAGGCCGGGGCGCCAGCCTTGGAACGCACTATTCTGAGCTGAATGAGAATTTTAAAGCCTATAAGGTAAACCAGCATCAGCATATTCCTGAGATTGAACAGGTGCTTGCACGTGTGGCGGGTACGGAGGTGACGGTAACCTTTACCACTCATCTCGTGCCGATGACAAGGGGCATTATGAGCACAATCTATGCATCGATTGCAGGGCGTCGGGGTGTGCAGGATTTTATCGGTTTATACCGGGAGTATTATGAAGGCAGGCAGTTCGTGCGCATCCGGCCCGAAGGCCAGTGGCCGGGGACGAAGGAAGTGTATGGCTCAAATTACTGCGATATCGGCTTTGCGGTCGATGAGCGGACGGGAAGGATTACGATCATCTCCGTCATCGACAATCTCGTCAAAGGCGCGGCTGGCCAGGCGATCCAGAATCTTAACCTGATGATGGGCTGGGAAGAGGGGCTGGGCCTGCAGTTCGTGCCGGTCTATCCATAAGCGGATGCGGGAGTATCCGTACCAACTACGGACATGAAGGAGTTCGATTGAACATGGGAGCTGAAGCGCCATATAACGTGGTGCCGGAGGGATCGGTCATTACGCCGAAGGGCTTCAAGGCGGGCGGTCTGCACTGCGGTTTGAAGAAGACAACAAGACACGATCTTGGGGCTATTGTCTGTGATGTGCCCGCCGCGGCAGCGGCTGTTTATACAACGAATGTATTCCAGGCGGCTCCGCTGCAGGTGACCCGCGAGAGTATCGGGCAGGAAGGCCGGCTGCGTGCGGTTCTCGTGAACAGCGGCAACGCCAATGCCTGTACGGGGAAGCAAGGTGAAGAGGATGCCTATACGATGCGCAGCCGGTTCGCCGAGCAGCTGCAGGTTGAGCCGCATCAGGTGGCGGTAGCTTCCACAGGCGTCATTGGCGAGCTGCTGAAGATGGACCGGGTGCTGAGCGGGATTCAGGAAATGCCGGCGCGTCTGATGGGCACGCAGGAAGGCGCGGATGATTTTTGCCAGGCGATTCTGACGACCGATCTTGTGCAGAAGACCGTCTGTGTAGCGGTAGAGGTGGACGGGAAGACCGTCCATATTGCCGGTGCAGCGAAGGGCTCCGGGATGATTCATCCTAATATGGCGACCATGCTCGGCTTCGTTACAACCGATGCGGCCATTGGCAGTGAATCACTTCATTACCTGCTCCGGCAGGCAACGGATGTGACGTTCAACATGATTACCGTAGATGGGGATACAAGCACGAACGACATGCTGCTGGCTATGGCGAGCGGACTTGCCGGCAATGAAGAGCTGACCCAGCGCCACCCGGATTGGGAAGCGTTCAGCGCGGGGCTGAAATATGTGTGTGAGGTTCTCGCGAAGGCGATTGCACGGGACGGTGAGGGGGCAACGAAGCTGGTCGAGGTGCAGGTTGGCGGTGCGATCACGGATGAGTCGGCACGTGCGATTGCCAAAACGGTCATCGGCTCTTCGCTGGTGAAGTCGGCCATGTTCGGGGCGGATGCGAATTGGGGGCGCATTATCGGTGCCATCGGGCGCGCGGGACAACCGGTTAACCCGGAGACTGTCGATATCCGCCTTGGCGACATCGTTGTGCTTGAGCAGTCAAGGCCTGTGGCGTTCGATGAGGAGAAGGCGCTCGCCTACCTGAAGGGAGATACGGTTCATATCTACTGTGAGCTTCATATGGGTGAAGGCAGAGCAACGGGCTGGGGCTGCGATCTCACCTATGATTACGTGCGGATCAATGCCGCTTATCGGACTTAGGAAGGGAACGGTTAGGCTATGAAGGAACGGTTTGTCATGAAATGCGGCGGGAGCACATTGGCGGCCCTGCCGGCAAGCTTTTTTGAAGAACTGAAATCCTTGCAGGAAAGCGGGGTCCGGCCGGTCATCGTGCATGGCGGGGGTCCGGCGATCTCCGATACCCTGGGAAAGCTGGGGATTGAGACAGGGTTCGTAAACGGGCTGCGCGTCACGACGGAGGCAGTGCTTGATGTCGTTGAGATGGTGCTCGCCGGTACGATTAATAAGGAGATTGTCCGCAAAATCCAGGGCAGCGGCGCAAGAGCGCTCGGCTTATCGGGAATTGACGGCAAGCTGATTGAGGCCCGCCCTGTGCCGAACAGCAGTGAGATCGGCTTCGTTGGTGAAGTGACTGGTGTGAATGCTGAAGTCATCGAAGGCATCATGGCGATGGATTACATACCGGTGCTTGCGCCGGTCGGAATCGACGATGCTGGACAGCGGTATAACATTAACGCGGATACAGCGGCAGGAGCGGTGGCTTCTCACCTTGGGGTTGAGCGGATGATTGTTGTGACCGATGTTCCCGGCATCATGCGCAGGATTGACGGTGAGCTGCAGGTGCTGCCGGTAGTAACGGTGGAAGAAATTGAGGCCATGATTGAGAGCGGCGATATTTACGGCGGCATGATTCCGAAGGTGCGGGCGGCTGTTCAGTGTATTACAGGCAGGGTGCGCGAGGTTGTCATTGTCAGCGGCAGTGAGCCGGGCGTACTCACAAAGGCGGTACGAGAGGGCGGAGTCGGCACGCGGATCGTGCAGGGCTGAAACAAGCGGAGGTGGAACGTGATGAGCGAAGTTAAAGGAATGCAGCAAGCAGCAGGAGCAGGAAGTCAGCAGGCCCCGGGCAGCCCGGCTGGAAGCTCGCTGTTCCCGACCTACGCGCGCAACCCGGTTGCGCTCGTTAAGGGTCAGGGCAGCTGGCTGTGGGATGAGGAAGGAAATAAATATTTGGACTTCATGAGCGGGCTGGCAGTCACCAACCTTGGGCACGCGCCCCAGGAAATCAAGGAAGCGCTTGTGCAGCAGCTTGATGAGCTGTGGCATGTGTCCAACCTGTTCCGGATTCCGGGACAGGAAGAGGCCGCTGCGCTGCTGACTGCGAACAGTCATGCAGACGCTGTCTTCTTTTGCAACTCGGGAGCCGAGGCCAATGAAGCGGCGATCAAGCTGGCCCGCCGGTATCAGCAGCAGGTGCTGGGGAGTGGCAGATATGAGATCATCACGTTCCAGCAGTCCTTCCATGGCCGTACATTGGCCACGTTGACCGCTACCGGGCAGGATAAGGTGAAGGAAGGGTTCCAGCCGCTGCCGGACGGCTTCAAGCACGTGCCGCTGCATGATCTGGAAGCGCTCAGAGGAGCAATAAGCAGCCAGACAGCAGCGGTCATGCTGGAGATGATCCAGGCGGAGGGCGGGGTAAACCTCGTTGATCCTGCATTTCTGAAGGAAGTGGCGGCGCTGTGTGAAGAGCATGGACTGCTGCTGATCCTAGATGAGATTCAGACCGGCATGGGCCGCACAGGCAAGCTGTTCGCGTTCGAGCACTATGGCATAGAGCCGGACATCTTCACGCTCGCCAAGGGGCTGGGCAGCGGCTTCCCGGTGGGCGCGATGCTCGCCAAGGGCAAGCTTGCCCCGGCATTTGGGCCGGGCAGCCACGGCTCCACCTTTGGCGGTACACCGCTGGCATGCGCAGCCGTCAAGGCGACAGTGAAAGCAATTGTGGACGCCAGACTGCCTGAGCGTGCAGCGGAGATGGGGGAATACCTGCGTCAGAAGCTTGAGGATCAGCTGTCAGGCAGCTCGTTCGTGAAGGAGATCCGCGGCAGGGGACTGATCCTGGGAATTGAGTGCAAAGCGGCGGTCTCAGAGCTCGTAACGGAAGCGCGGGAGCAGGGGCTGCTTGTCGTAACAGCGGGGCCCAATGTCATTCGGCTGCTGCCGAACCTGCTGGTCACGCAGGAGGAAATTGATCAGGCGGTTGGCGTTCTGGTCAGCCTGCTGTCAAAAGAGGATGCTGCTTCCCATGTCTAGGAAGTTAACGTACAACGTAAAAGCCAAGAAGGCTGTCTGAGCACAGGCTTCATCCTGGGTGACGGACGGAACATATGAACAGATTGATGCTGGTGCTGCATGAGCGGCACGGCTTACGATAAAGGAGTGATCCATGTGCAGAACACCGTGAAGGAAGAAATGGCCGCTAAACTTAAGGGGCGCGATTTTTTGGCGCTGGCTGATTATAAACCGGAGGAAATCCGCTATCTGATCGATCTTGCGATTGAATTGAAGCGCAAGCAGAAGGCAGGCGAAGTATATCAGCCGCTGAAGGGCAAGACCCTTGGCATGATTTTCGAGAAGTCCTCCACGCGTACCCGCGTTTCCTTCGAGGTAGGGATGTACCAGCTAGGCGGCCACGCGCTGTTTCTCAGCAAGAACGATTTGCAGCTCGGCCGCGGCGAAACCGTATGGGATACAGCCCAGACGATGTCCCGCTACCTGGACGGCATTATGATCCGCACCTATGCGCACCGCACTGTTATCGAGCTGGCACGCGGTGCGACGGTGCCGGTAATCAACGGGCTGACCGATTATGCGCATCCCTGTCAGGTACTGGCCGACTACCAGACGGTGCTTGAGCATAAGGGACGCCTTGAAGGGCTGAAGATCGCCTATATCGGTGACGGCAACAATATGGTTCACTCCCTGCTCATCGGCGCAGCCAAGCTTGGCATGCATATGTCTGTCGCTTCTCCGGAGGGCTACGAGCCGGACGAAGCGCTGGTTAAGCAGGCGAAGGAGATTGGCAGCCAGACGGGATCGGTGATCGAAGTGTTTCGTGATCCGCAGGAAGCGGCATCTCAGGCGGATGTCCTGTATACGGATGTATGGGCCAGCATGGGCCAGGAAGACGAGCAGAAGGAACGGGAAATTGCGTTTGCGAACTACCAGGTCAACGAGGAGCTGGTCCGCTATGCGAAGAACGATTACGTATTCATGCACTGCCTGCCGGCCCACCGCGGCGAAGAAGTAAGCGAGGGTATCATCGACGGCAAGCATTCTATCATTTTCGACGAGGCTGAGAACCGGCTGCACGCTCAGAAGGCCATTATGGCAGCTACAATGTAAGGATATACTTGCACGGCGGCACGACGGACGGGAGATCAACGGATAAGGAGCGATTGGACCGATATGGCAAAAGAAAAGATTGTATTAGCTTATTCAGGGGGGCTTGACACCTCTGTCATCCTCAAATGGCTGAAGGAAACCTACGACGCTGAAATCATCGCCTTCACGGCGGATATCGGACAGAAGGATGAGCTGGACGGCCTGGAGGAGAAGGCACTGGCTACCGGTGCATCGAAGGTCTACATTGATGACCTGCGCGAGGAGTTCGCGGCGGACTTTATCTACCCGATGTTTCAGTCGGGAGCGCTGTATGAGGGACAGTATCTGCTGGGCACCTCCATTGCAAGACCGCTGATCGCCAAGCGGATGGTCGACATTGCACGCGCAGAAGGCGCGACGGCTATTGCGCATGGGGCGACCGGCAAAGGCAACGACCAGGTACGCTTTGAGCTTGCGGCCGCTGCCCTGGCACCGGATATCGCGGTGATTGCACCTTGGCGCATTGAGGCGTTCCGCGAGCAGTTCCCGGGACGTGCGGAGATGATCGCCTATGCGGAGAAGCATAACATTCCGGTGCAGGCTTCCGCGGCCAAGCCGTATTCGATGGACCGCAACCTGCTGCATATCAGCTTTGAGAGCGGCATGCTGGAGGACCCTTGGTTTGATGCAAGCGCGGAGGAGAACGAGGGCATGTATGTGCTGAGCGTTTCTCCGGAAAAAGCGCCTGACCAGCCGGAATATATCGAGCTGACGTTTGAGGCAGGTAACTGCGTAGCGGTTAACGGCGAGAGCATGAGCCCGCTGGCTGTCATGGAGAAGCTGAATGAGTTGGGCGGCAAGCACGGCATCGGCCGCGTCGATATGGTGGAGAACCGCTTCGTCGGCATGAAGAGCCGGGGCGTATATGAGACGCCGGGCGGCACTATTTTGTTCACGGCGCACCGCAAGATGGAATCCCTGACAATGGACCGTGACGTAATGCATCTGCGGGACTCGCTGATTTCCAAGTACAGCACGCTCGTGTATAACGGCTTCTGGTTTGCACCGGAGCGGCTTGCACTGCAGGCGCTTGTTGAGGAGAGCCAGAAGAACGTTACTGGTGTTGTCCGCCTGAAGCTGTACAAGGGCAATGTGATCGGTGCCGGCGTGAAGAGCCCGGTCAGCTTGTACAACCCTGATATTGCGACAATGGAAGCCGATCCGACACAGGCCTACGACCAAGGCGATGCAACAGGCTTTATCCGTCTGAATGCCCTTCGTCTGAAGGTGTCCTCTGGCGTGGAGCAGTCGAAAAAACAATAGATCTTATCAAGCAGATCTCCCAAAAGGAGTGTTCGGATACGTGAGTAAATTATGGGGCGGACGATTTACGAAGAAGACCGACCAGCTGGTGGAAGAATATACAGCTTCGATTACCTTTGATAAAGAGCTGGCGGAGGAGGATATCCAGGGCAGTCTGGCGCATGTGACCATGCTCGGCAAGCAGGGAATTATCCCGCTGGATGACGTGGATACGATCAAGGAAGGACTGCACCGGGTGATGCAGAAGATCAAGCGGGGCGAGATCGAGTTTGCGGTTGCGGATGAAGATATTCATATGAATATTGAGAAAACGCTGATCGATGACATCGGCGCCGTAGGCGGCAAGCTGCATACCGGGCGCAGCCGCAACGATCAGGTGGCAACCGACATGCACCTGTACCTGCGCAAGCGTGTCGTAGAGTTTGTAGACCTGCTGCATAAGCTTCAGGCGGCGCTGCTGGAGCAGGCGAAGGCCAACCTGGATACCATCGTACCGGGCTATACGCATTTGCAGCGGGCACAGCCGATTCTTTTTGCCCATCATCTGATGGCATACGTGGCGATGTTCGGACGGGATGCGGAGCGGCTGCAGGACAGCTATAAGCGGATCAATACCCTGCCCCTCGGAGCAGGAGCGCTGGCAGGCACAACGTTCCCGATCGACCGGCATTTTGTCGCCTCGCAGCTTGGCTTTGACCGAATCTACGAGAACAGCCTGGATGCGGTCAGCGACCGGGACTTTATTCTTGAATTCCTGTCTCACGCCTCGATCATCATGATGCATCTGTCGCGCCTTAGTGAGGAGCTGATCCTCTGGTCGAGCAGCGAATTCCGCTTCGTCGAGCTGGACGATGCCTTCTGCACAGGCAGCAGCATTATGCCCCAGAAGAAGAATCCGGATGTTCCGGAGCTTGTCCGCGGCAAGACAGGACGGGTCTATGGCAATCTGATGGGCCTTCTGACTGTGCTTAAGTCGCTCCCGCTGGCTTATAACAAGGATATGCAGGAGGACAAGGAGGGCATGTTCGACACGGTGAAGACGATGCAGGGCGCCCTTCAGCTCTTCGCCCCGATGATTGCCACGATGAAGGTCAACAAGAGCCGGATGCGTGAGGCGGTTAATATGGACTTCTCGAATGCGACGGACATTGCGGATTTCCTCGTCGGCAAGGGCCTGCCGTTCCGCCAGGCGCATGAGGTGATCGGCAAGACGGTGCTGTATTGCATCGAGCAGAACAAGTTCCTGTTGGACCTCACGCTGGAGGAATTCAAGCAGTTCTCCAAGCTGTTCGACGAGCGGATCTATGACGTGCTGCAGCCGGAAAATGTCGTGAACGCCCGTAACGTATACGGCGGCACGGCTACAGCACAGGTCAGCGAAGCGATTACCCGTGCTGAAATGGGGCTCGAGCAGACAGCTGCCTGGGTCGCAGAATATGCAGAGCGCAGCAAATAAAGCATTACACACACTAGGTTAAGATTATATCATCTTGAAAACCGCCGGGACTTCTGCAGCCCCGGCGGTCTTTGCTGTTTCATTCTGCTGCTGTGATACCATCCTCAAGCAGAGGCTCGCTGTTCTTCGAGCTGCTGCTCTTATTTGGCTTGCTGCCGCCTATCTGAACGACAGTGGGCTGGCCTTTATACGTATCGCGGGATATGAGTTCCCTCTTAACTGCTTTGCCGTCCCGGTAATGGATCCGGTAGGTTTCCACTTTATACCCGGCCTTGCCTTGTTCAATGACCCTGCGGCTGCCAAGCGGAGCGCCTGGGTCGGTAATTTCCTTGACAGGCGGATCGATCAGCTCGACCGTCTCCGACTCAATCTCGTAACGCTCATTCTCCGGCATGGTCCCGAACAGCTTCACGGTAAGCGTTCCGTTTTCTACCCGGCTTTTGATAACGAGATGCTTGCCGGTTGTGTTTTTGAAACGGAAGTTAATGGCGCCCTGCGCGAATGTGGCGTCCTGTCCTCTCGGGATATAGGATACGGGCAGGGAGTGGTTTCGCCGTTCCACAATTTCAAGCCCTGCTTGCAGCGCTGCGTGGTAGAGCGTGCTGGAGACCTGGCAGATCCCCCCGCCTATACCAGGAGCGAGCTTCCCGTTCAGAATGACTGGCGCCTCACGGTAGCCGTATTCCTGCTCGGCTGCCTGGACGATCTTGCCGTAATCGAAAACTTCACCAGGCTTCAGCTCCAGATCGCTTAGCACCCGTGCGGTTACCGATACATTGTGAACTCTGCCCGCTGAGCTGCTGCCAAGCGAAGTCGAGAAGGAGACGATCATCCGGTCTACCCCCTGAGCCTTCAGCTGTTCCAAGGTGACAGCGGGCATAACCTTGGTGAAGGGCAGCGGCAGCCTGATTGGAGCGGCCTCTTCAGCAGATGAAGGTGCGCTGCCCGCCTTTACTGCCTGCTTCACCTGCTCCAGGAGCTTCTTCTCATCCACCTTATAGCCGACATTATGGGGCTGGTATAGAACCCGGTCATCCGGCGTAATCTTGCGCACCGCATCCGCAGGCTTCATGGCTTCCATCCATGCCCACTCCTTCTTTACCATCTTCGTGAAGATGTCCTGCCGCCACTGTTCCTCTATAACGAGCTCCTTGGGAAAATGATAGCGGTACCTAGCGCGCTCCCAGAGCGAGCCTTCCTCGAGCTTCCGGATGGCCGCCAGCGCTTGCTCGCGTTTAATCTGATAGCCTAGCTCCTTCAGCGCCCAGGTCTGCTGTTTGCCGTTGATTCCTTCAATGATAACCTTGCGCTGTTCGGCTTGATTCCAATTCTCCGACAGCAGGGTAATGGCCTCGTCAGCGGGCAATCCGCCGATATCCGCTCCGCCGGCGCGTACACCGTCCGGTATATGGCTGCGTGTGGCATAGAACCAGAGCGCTCCCCAAGCCGCAGCTGCCAGCAGAAGTAGCGTTATGCCAATGAGAACAAGCTTCTTATAGCGAATCATGATAAGGACCTCCAAACCTCCGGATATGCAGTGTTCATTCTGTATACATATGTTTTTCAACCACAAACAATGCCGAGTGAGTTGCCTGCCGAATAAATTCGACATAGTTCTACATTTTTATATTGCGAAAAAACTCAGTATTCTAGCGGGTTTTTCAAAAATGAGAATTGTGAAAAATGAAGTTTTAATAGTTTTTAAAAGGAAATGCGCTCTTTATGTCGAAACACTAAGAGTTGACTATCTACAGGATGTGATACCGTGATTGAAATGCAAGATATATGGAAGACCTATGCCGATGGCACGCATGCCCTGCGTGGGGTGTCGGTGCTGATCGACCGTAATGAATTTGTTTATCTGGTCGGTCCGTCGGGTGCCGGCAAGTCTACCTTCATGAAGCTGATATACCGTGAGGAAGTGCCGACCAAGGGTCAGCTTTCCGTTAACGGGTTCAATATAGGCAAGCTGAAGCAGCGCAAAATACCGTATGTGCGCCGTAATATCGGCGTTATTTTCCAGGATTACCGTCTGCTGCCGAAGCTCAGCGCTTATGAGAACATAGCCTTTGCCATGGAAGTCATTGAGGCTCCCAAACGGCTGATCAAGAAGCGGACCATGGAGGTGCTGGACCTTGTCGGGCTGAAGCATAAGCATGCAAGCCTGCCGGCTCAGCTGTCCGGCGGCGAGCAGCAGCGCATTGCAATCGCCCGTGCGATTGTGAACAATCCGTCTGTCATCGTGGCGGACGAGCCTACCGGCAACCTTGACCCCGAAACCTCGTGGGAGATTATGAACCTGCTGGAAGAGATTAATTTTCGCGGCACGACAATCGTGATGGCCACCCACAACAAGGAAATCGTCAACACGATGCGCAAGCGGGTTATTGCGATTGAGGATGGCCTGATCGCCCGTGACCAGGCAAGAGGGGAGTACGGGTATGAAATTTAGTACACTGCTCCGGCACATCCGCGAAGGTGCGCTTAATATTGTCCGCAACGGCTGGATGTCCTTTGCTTCAATCGGTTCTATCGTGGTATCGCTGTCTATATTAGGTGTCTTTCTTCTGCTTGCGCTTAACGTGAACAAGCTGACCGAGCAGATCGAGAGCCAGGTGCAGATCCGGGTATTCCTGCAGCTGAACACCGAGCAGCAGCAGATCGATGAGATGCACAATGTAATTGGCAATATGGAGGATGTCAGCCAGGTAACGTTCGTTTCCCGCGAGGAAGGGCTTGAGATATTGAGGGAGAACCTGGGGGAAGACGGCCAGGACCTGCTGGAAGGCTTCGACGAGACGAATAACCCGCTGCCGGACTCGTTTACCGTTGAGGTTGTCAATCCGGAGGAAATATCTTTTGTAGCGAAGAAAATCAAAGCGGCCGGTGAGGCCGCATCGCCTAATCCGCTTATGAGCGTGAAGTATGGGCAGGGTACGGTCGAATCGCTGTTCAAGGTGACGACTGCTGTTCGGAATATCGGGCTTGTGCTCGTTCTGGCGCTTGGCGTAACCGCCATGTTCTTGATTTCGAACACAATCAAGATGACGATTTTTGCCCGCAGGCGTGAAATCAGCATTATGAAGCTGGTCGGTGCGACCAACCACTTTATCCGCTGGCCGTTTTTTATTGAAGGCGCCCTGCTTGGCATTATTGGTTCAGCTGTGTCGGTGAGTATTCTGCTGTTTGGTTACGGCCAGCTCGTTCAGGTCTCGCAGCTGGAGCTCGGCCTGATGATGATTCAACTTGTAACACTTGAAGAATCCGGTCTCTTAGTCGGCTCGCTGCTGCTGGGACTTGGAACGTTGATCGGAATTTGGGGAAGCACGATATCCGTGCGCAAGTATCTGAAAGTGTAGGTGATAAAGAAGCGTGAAGAGAGCATTTTTATTAATCGCATTTATCGTACTTGCTGCTGTTGTATTCCAGCCAGTTGAAGGGGAAGCCGCTTCGGAGCTGGATAAGATCCGTAATCAAATTGACCGGTTGAAGAAGGAAATGAACCAGACGGAAAATACGAAGCAGCAGATCGAGGAAAACAAGCAGGTGGTATCGGTCCAGAAGGAACAGACGCTTGAATCGATTAATGCGGTGATGAGCCAGATCGACCAGATCAGCGCCGATATGCAGAGCGTAACGGACCAGATCGCCGCTACGGAAGCCGAGCTGCTTAAGGCCGGCCAGGAGTTGGTGGATGCTGAAGCCCGCATTGAAGCCCGTGACGAGCTGCTGCAGTCCCGTGTCCGTCTGATGTATACGAGCGGTTTTGTCTCCTATCTGGATGTTCTGATGAGCTCGAACAGCTTCTCGGACTTCCTTGACCGGTTTGACGCACTGCAGTCGATTCTTAATCAGGACAAGGAAATTCTCGAGGAGCATAAGCGGGATAAAGAACTGATTCTTGCCAAGAAGAGCGAAGTTGAAGTTAAGCTTGGGGATGTCAAGAAGCTCTATGATAAGCAGGAGAAGTATTACAACCACCTGGTTGCTAAGGAAAAAGAAAAGGAAAAAATGATTCTTCAGTATAATGCCCAATTGAAGGATCTTGAAGAGAAATCCGAAGAGCTTGAGGATATCTCCGAAGAGCAGGAGTCGATGCTGATTGAGCTGGCCAAGAAGGAGAAGGCCGAAATCGAGAAGCAGCAGAAGAAGAAGAACAAGGTCTATTATTCAGGAGGTAAGCTTGCCCTGCCAGTACGGGATAATTACCGGATGAGCTCCAACTTCGGCCCCCGTATTGATCCGATAACCGGGCAGAGGGGCAAGATGCATAATGGTATCGACTTCTCCGCACCGCAGGGGACAGCGATCTACGCGGCTGAAGCCGGGACCGTCATTGTATCCCAGTCTTGGAGCGGATACGGCAACTGTATTATTATTGACCATGGCAACGGCCTGTGGACGCTGTACGGACACATCCGCAGCGGCGGCCTTCTTGTAAGTAAGGGCGAGACCGTTAAGCGCGACCAGAAGATTGCCGAGGTAGGCAGCACAGGGCGTTCCACTGGTCCTCACCTGCACTTTGAGGTCCGCTTGAATGAACAGCCGGTTAACCCGATCAGTTATCTGAAGAAAAACTAAACTTGCCGGCTGCACAGCATGCTGCCGGGATGACACCGCCAGCCGGCTCTGACCGGCATGGCGGTTTTTCATCCTATCCGGCTGGAGCAGACAGCGGCAAATAATTAGTCTACAATGTTCATAGAGTGATGTACGGGCATACTGCTCTAAACTGAAGGAGGTCATCATGAATTTTCGTGGACGGACGGTAGTCGTATATGTACTGATTGCCATGGTGTCAACGGCTTTAATAACATTGACAGTGGCAGACCGCTGGCTGCTGCGGGAGGAAGCGAAACTCTCGGGGGCAACCGGAGCGTTTGATGGGTTAACAACTCTAAGCAGTAAGGAAATCGAGAAGCTTAACAAGGTGTTCTCGCTCGTTCAAAGCAAGTACTATACGAGTGTCGAGCGGGAGGACATGGTGAACGGAGCTATTCAGGGCATGCTGGGCTCCCTTGAAGATCCGTACACTACCTATATGGAAGCATCGGATGCTACCCGCTTCTCCGAATCCATAGAAGGCAGCTTCTCGGGGATCGGTGCCGAAGTGACGCTAAAAGACGGCAAGGTGGTTATCATGTCAGCGATGAAGGGCTCACCGGCAGAGCGAGCGGGGCTGCATGCCAAGGACGTTGTCCTGTCCGCTGATGGAGAAGCACTGGCAGGCTTGGAGCTTTCCGAGGCAGTTGCCAAAATCCGCGGTCCCAAGGGGACGAAGGTAAAGCTGGTCATTCAGCGCGAGGGTGTATCCCAGCCGTTTGAGCTGGTGCTGACCCGCGATGACATTGATGTAGAAACCGTACAGGCCGAGATGCTCGAGGATGGCGTTGGCTATATAGAGATCCGGCAGTTCTCCGTCAATTCGGCGGAACGGTTTGCCGAAGAGCTGGAGAGCTTGGAAGAGCAGGGCATGAAGGGGCTAGTAATCGATGTTCGCAGCAACCCGGGCGGCGTTCTCCCGGTCGTTGTCACGATCGCGCAGCATTTTATAGAGGAAGGCAAAACGATTGTTCAGGTGGAAGACCGGGAGGGTGAGCGGGAGAAGACCTTATCTAAGGGCGGGGGGAAGGAATATCCAATCGCCGTTCTGATTAATAAGGGCAGTGCCAGTGCCTCGGAGGTTCTTGCCGGGGCGCTGAGAGAATCCGCAGGTGCAGTGGTCGTTGGGGAAACCTCTTATGGCAAGGGAACTGTACAGGTCAGCTATGACAAGCTCCTCGGGGATGGCAGTCTCATCAAGCTGACGATTGCGAAGTGGCTGACACCGGATGGCAATTGGGTGAATGAGAAGGGTGTCGAGCCCGATAAGGCTATATCTCAGCCGGAATATTATACGGTCGCCCGGATACCGCGTGATGTGACCCTGGTTCCCGAATCGAACGGGGAATTCGTGAAGAGTCTCCAGGTGATGCTGGAAGCACTCGGCTATGAGCCGGACCGGAAGGACGGCTACTTCAGCCCGTCAACGGCAGAAGCGTTGAAACGGTTCCAGCAGGATGCCGGGCTCGCGCCAACGGGTGAAAGCGATCCGAAGACAACTGAGCTGCTGGAGCAGAAGCTGCTGGAAAAAATCATAAGCGGCGACGAGGACATTCAGCTTCAGGAAGCAGTAAAGACAGTCAAAGAGCAGCTTTCCAAAAGCTGATAGACGCCGGGCAACGGTTGTTGGAGGATTCCGGCGGGTAACTGTCGAATGATAAAGAGGGCCGGGTCTCGCGGTTTGGAGATTCGCCCTCTTATTTTTAGTTTCGCCTTCAGCAAAGGAGTGAACGCAGGTTGGATATTGCACTGGAATTGCTCAGGCATACCGGGTTAGCTGCAGTCAGGCTGTTTATGCAGCCGTTTTACTATATGACGGTCTTGTTTATCATTCTGCTTTTGGCCAGGCAGACCCGTACTGAGCGGAGACTGTTTCATGTTAAGCTAACATCCTGGCCGAAGCAGATCGTGCCTGCTGTTGTGGCAGGTCTGCTTGCCGGACTGTTTATCTCCGCGATGTCGCTCTTTATCGGATTTGCCTTCACGAACGAGACGGTATATTGGCTCTGGGGAGCCGCAGTTGTGCTTGTGTTTATACGTATACGTTATTTTTGTATTGCCTACAGTGCGGCTGTGATCGCTCTGCTGAGTGTAATTGCGGGGCTGTTCTCCGGCAGCTTGGACAACGGGCAGTGGTATGGTGCTGCACTGGAATCTCTCGCGGAACAGGACGGGGCTGCTCTGCTGCTGCTTGCGGGACTGCTGCATATGATGGAGGCGCTGCTGCTCCGCTGGCAGGGCGACTACGCGGCCGGTGCTCTGATTGTGGAAGGGAAGAGAGGCCTGCTTGTAGGCGGTTACCAGCTGCCAGCCTTCTGGCCCGTGCCTATGCTGCTTCTTGTGCCAGCTAGTTCGGCGTCTGCCATAGCAGAGCTCAGCTGGACGCCGGGTTTAGCCTATTCCAGCGGCTACAGCGGGAGCTGGACGATGCTGGCCTTGCCGGTAGTGGTCGGCTTCAGCAGCCTGGCCACTTCGAGGCTTCCGCGGGCTAAGGCCCGCAAGCTTGCGGGTAGCCAGCTGTATTACAGTGTCGGTCTTATTGCTGCAGCACTGCTGGCCGTATGGTGGGAGCCGCTGGTAGCAGCGGCTGCGGCAGCTGCCTTCGTTTGTCATGAGCTGATTTATTATTTGGAGCTGAGACGGGAGGAGCAGGCAAGCCCTGTGTTCGTCCATGATGCGCAAGGACTGCGTGTGCTGGCGGTTGTGCCGGGAATGCCGGCCGACCAGATGGGTATTCAGACCGGTGAAATTCTGCACAAGGTTAACGGTACGCGGGTGCGGACAACAGAAGATCTCTATAACGGTCTTCAAGTTAACTCGGCGTTTTGCAAGATGGAGATTATCAATCACGAAGGCCATGTGAAATTTGTTCAGCGGGCACGGTTTGAAGGGGAACATCATCAGCTGGGCGTTGTGCTGGCTCCTGATGAGGGGGCCCCCCATGTAGCCGGCAGACTGGCGGCTTCGCTGGTTGATCTGCTTCGGGGCAGACGGATGACGCGTCGGCGTGAGACAACGGTCACGATGTAAGGTAGAAGAATCATGACACAGATATCTGCAGGGCAGCGTTCCTCTCGACGGGATTCGCTGCCCTTTTGCCATTGCTTAAGATTGGGCATCAAGGGATGATCCACCGATTGCATGCGGCGGATGATCCCGGTATAATAGATGGGAACATTCATTCTCATGAAATGAATCCTGTCTATTATGTACCCGACTTTGGGTATACATCATAATATAGTCTTCTAAATAAGCAACCAGATGTCATCCTATAGATCGTTTATTATTATACAATCCTCTGTAAGGGAGTGAAAGGCCATCGCGATGAAAGAGGGAGTACACGTGCAGGACAGGAAGTTTGAGCTTCTGTCCGCCTATACGCCGCAGGGCGACCAGCCGGGTGCAATTGAACAGCTGTATACAGGTGTGATAGAGGGACGGCGGCATCAGACACTGCTCGGAGCAACGGGTACAGGCAAGACGTACACGATTGCTAATACGATTGCGAAGCTGAACAGGCCGACGCTGGTCATAGCGCATAACAAGACATTGGCCGCGCAGCTGTGCAGCGAGTTCAAGGAGTTTTTCCCGAACAATGCCGTTGAGTATTTCGTCAGCTATTACGATTATTACCAGCCGGAGGCGTATATCCCGTCTTCGGATACTTACATTGAGAAGGACTCCAGTATTAACGACGAAATCGATAAGCTGCGCCACTCCGCAACGAGCGCTTTGTTTGAACGCCGGGATGTAATTATCGTGGCAAGTGTTTCGTGTATATATGGCTTGGGTTCTCCTATGGAATACAAGAGCCTTGTTCTGTCTCTCCGGGTGGGCATGGAGAAATCCCGTAATGCTATTTTGCACAAGCTGGTCGATATTCAATACCAGCGCAACGATATTAACTTTGTCCGTGGTACATTCCGGGTCAGAGGGGATGTTATTGAAATATTCCCGGTCTCTAACAATGAACGGGCTATCCGGGTCGAGATGTTTGGGGACGAGATCGACCGGATTACGGAGATTGATGTATTGACTGGAGAAATTATCGGTGAACGCGACCATGCGGCGATCTTCCCGGCCTCTCACTTCGTTACGCACGAGGAAACGATGAAGGTAGCACTCGTTAACATTGAACGGGAGCTTGAAGAACGGCTGGCAGAGCTTCGCGGGCAGGGTAAGCTGCTGGAGGCGCAGCGGCTGGAGCAGCGTACACGCTATGACATCGAGATGATGCAGGAAATGGGGTTCTGCTCGGGCATTGAAAATTATTCAGGCCCACTGACCTTCCGTGAGCGGGGCGCTACGCCCTTTACGCTGCTGGATTATTTCCCCGATGACATGCTGATGGTTATTGATGAATCCCATGTAACCCTGCCGCAAATCCGGGCGATGTATAATGGGGACCGTGCAAGGAAGGAAGTGCTCGTTGATCATGGCTTCCGTCTGCCGTCTGCTATGGATAACCGGCCGCTTAAGTTTGAGGAGTTTGAACAAAAGCTGAGTCAGGTTATCTATGTTTCCGCCACACCGGGGCCATATGAAATTGAGCATTGTCCGGAAATGGTGGAGCAGATCATCCGTCCTACCGGGCTTCTTGATCCGATTATTGAGATCAGGCCGACGAAAGGGCAAATCGATGATCTGCTGGGCGAGATTCGGGACCGGATCGACAAGGACGAGAGGGTACTGGTAACGACGCTGACCAAGAAGATGGCGGAGGACCTGACCGATTACTTGAAGGAAGTCGGAATCAAGGTGCGTTATCTGCATTCGGATATTAAGACGCTGGAGAGGATGGCCATTCTGCGTGACCTCCGGGTCGGTACCTTCCATGTACTGGTCGGAATTAACCTGCTTCGGGAAGGTCTGGATCTGCCCGAGGTTTCGCTAGTATCGATTCTCGATGCGGACAAAGAAGGCTTCCTCCGTTCCGAGAGGTCGCTTATTCAGACAATCGGCAGGGCCGCAAGGAACAGTGAAGGCCGTGTTATCATGTATGCCGATAAGATGACGGATTCGATGACCAAGGCCATCAGCGAGACAGAACGCCGCCGGGAGATCCAGATTGCTTATAACGAGAAGCATGGCATCACACCACAGACTATCCGCAAGAAGGTCCATGATGTGATCGAGGCAACGAAGGTTGCGGAGCAGAAGGCTGACTATCTGGCGGGGCCAGACCTTGGGAAAATGTCCAAGAAGGATCGTCAGGCTGTTATCCAGCGCCTGGAGGCGGAGATGAAGGAAGCGGCAAAAAATTTACAGTTCGAGCGTGCGGCAGAGCTGCGTGATGCGCTGCTTGAGCTTAAGGCGGAAGCCTAAGGGGAGGATAAGTTGTGGCTAGTGAAAACATTGTTATCAAAGGGGCGCGTGCCCACAATCTGAAGAATGTCGACATTACGATTCCGCGGGATAAGTTCGTCGTACTGACGGGGCTGAGCGGATCCGGCAAGTCCTCCCTTGCATTCGATACGATCTACGCGGAAGGTCAGCGGCGTTATGTGGAGTCGCTGTCCGCTTATGCGCGGCAGTTCCTCGGTCAGATGGAGAAGCCGGATGTCGATTCGATCGAAGGATTGTCGCCGGCGATCTCCATTGATCAGAAGACAACAAGCCGGAACCCGCGCTCGACAGTAGGGACGGTTACAGAGATTTATGACTATCTCCGCCTGCTGTTCGCGCGGATCGGCAAGCCTCACTGTCCGGAGCACGGCATTGAGATAACATCGCAGACGGTTGAGCAGATGGTAGACCGCATTATGGAATACCCGGAGCGTACAAGGCTGCAGATTATGGCGCCAGTCGTATCCGGCCGCAAGGGCGAGCATACCAAGCTGCTGGCCGATATCCAGAAGCAGGGCTTCGTACGTGTCCGGGTCAATGGAGAGATTCGTGACCTCAGCGAGAAGATAGAGCTTGAGAAGAACAAGAAGCATTCAATCGAAGTAGTTGTTGACCGGATTGTTATCAAGAGCGAGATTGAATCCCGGCTTGCGGATTCGATTGAGACGGCGCTCAAGCTGTCGGAAGGGCAGGTTCTGGTCGATGTTATGGACCAGGAGGAGCTGCTGTTCAGCTCAAATCTAGCCTGTCCGGTATGCGGCTTCAGCATTGAGGAGCTGGCACCGCGGATGTTCTCCTTCAACAGCCCGTATGGCGCATGTCCGGAATGTGACGGATTGGGTGTGAAGATGATCGTGGACCCGGACCTGCTGGTTCCGAATCCGGAGAAGTCGATTGAAGAAGGTGCCTTTGAGGCATGGGCCGGAAGCACATCCAACTATTATCCTCAATTCCTCCGTTCAGTTTGCGAGCATTACGGCATTGATACGACGAAGCCGGTGAATGAGCTCGCGCCCGAGCAATTGAAGAAGCTGCTGTACGGCACGGGCGGCGACCGGGTGCGATTCCGTTATGAGAATGATTTTGGTCATAAAAAGGAAGCTTACGTCGCCTTCGAAGGCATTGTTCACAACCTGGAGCGCCGCTACCGTGATACGGCATCGGATGGCATTCGCGAATATATCGAGGGCTATATGAGTGCCAAGCCTTGCGGTACCTGTAAGGGCCACCGTCTTCGCAAGGAGAGTCTGGCGGTTACCGTTGGCAAGCAGAACATCGCTTATGTTACCTCGTTATCCATCGGAGAGGCCGACCGGTTCTTCAGTGCGCTTGAGCTCAGTGAGAAGGACCGGACCATCTCCAACCTGATCCTGAAGGAAATCAACAGCCGTCTGGGCTTCCTGGTTAATGTGGGGCTTGAGTATTTGACGCTCAGCCGCGCTGCAGGTACGCTGTCCGGCGGCGAAGCGCAGCGGATTCGTCTGGCCACACAGATCGGCTCCAGCCTGATGGGGGTCCTGTATATTCTGGATGAACCGAGTATCGGCCTTCATCAGCGGGACAATGACCGGCTGATCAAGACACTGGAGCATATGCGTGACCTCGGCAACACGCTTATCGTGGTGGAGCATGACGAGGATACAATGCTTGCAGCAGACTACATTATTGATATCGGACCGGGCGCAGGATTTCACGGTGGACAGGTTGTTTCCGCCGGTACCCCTGAAGAGGTAATGAATGATGAGAAATCACTAACCGGACAGTATCTGAGCGGCAAGAAATTCATCCCCGTTCCACTGTCGCGCCGTCCGACGGATGACCGGTGGATTGAGATCCGCGGAGCTAAGGAGAACAATCTTCGCGGCATTAATGTCAAGGTGCCACTGGGCGTCTTTACGGCTGTAACAGGCGTGTCCGGGTCAGGCAAGTCGACACTCGTGAACGAAATCCTGTACAAGACGCTGGCCCGGGATCTGAATAAGGCGAAGGTGCGCCCTGGCGTCTATAAGGAAATCCGGGGCCTTGAGCATCTTGAGAAGGTCATTGACATTGACCAGTCACCAATCGGTCGTACACCGCGTTCGAACCCGGCAACCTACACAGGGGTATTCGATGACATCCGGGACGTGTTTGCCAATACGAATGAAGCCAAGGTACGCGGCTATAAGAAAGGCCGCTTCAGCTTCAATATCAAGGGCGGGCGCTGTGAAGCATGCCGCGGCGACGGCATTATCAAGATCGAGATGCACTTCCTGCCGGATGTGTATGTTCCCTGTGAAATCTGCAAAGGCAAACGCTACAACAGGGAAACTCTTGAAGTGAAGTACAAGGGCAAGAGCATTTCGGATGTCCTGGCCATGACTATTGAGGATGGCTGCGAATTTTTTAAGAATATTCCGAAGATCCACCGTAAGCTCCAGACCCTGTTGGATGTGGGGCTTGGTTATATGAACCTCGGCCAGCCGGCTACAACACTGTCAGGTGGTGAGGCGCAGCGCGTGAAGCTGGCTTCCGAGCTGTATCGGCGGAGCACAGGCAAGACGCTGTACATTTTGGATGAGCCTACGACTGGCCTTCATGTGGATGACATTGACCGTCTGCTCCATGTGCTGCATCGTCTCGTCGATTCAGGCGAATCAGTACTTGTTATTGAGCATAATCTGGATGTTATCAAGACGGCCGATTACCTGATCGACCTTGGACCTGAAGGCGGCAGCGGTGGCGGAAGCATCGTTGCAGCCGGAACGCCGGAGAAGCTGGTAGAGGTGGAAGCTTCCTATACAGGCCGTTATCTGAAGCCTGTACTGGAGAGAGACCGCAGGCGCACAGAGGAACGCCGGCAGATTGAGGATGGCGTAGCTGCTGGGTTAGCTGAATAACGCCGGATGATAGCATATGAGAGCCACTCCATGTCTTAGCGGACAGGGAGTGGCTCCTTTTTTGTACCAGAAAATAAATAATATTCAGTTATTCACAATAGTGTGTATCATACAGTATAATGAGCGCAGGAGCTGATTGCCATGACGGATATGCAGGAAACAATTAATGGGTTGACGCAGGAATTACGGAGGGGGACGATCATCATCGGGGTGCTTAGCCAGTTAGCTGAACCCCAGTATGGCTATTCATTGGTAACGGTCTTACAGGGGAAGGGCTTCTCTATCGATGCCGGTACACTCTATCCGCTGCTGCGCAGATTAGAGAAGCAGGGCTTGCTAGAGAGCCGCTGGGATACCGATCAGACCAGACCCCGGAAGTATTATCTGCTTAGCCCGATGGGTAGGACGGTTTATGTGCAGCTCTGCGAGGAGTGGAGGAGTATGTCTGTAAGCTTGGAGAGCTTAATTAGAGGAGGCGATGGAGATGGAGATCATTGAGCGGTATATTTACGCAGTTACCCAGAAGCTGCCCTTGAAGCAAAGGGAGGAAATTGGAAAGGAAATTGAGAGTTTGATCGCCGATATGCTGGAGGAGCGCACCGGGGGCCGCAGGGCGGACCAGAAGGATGTGGAACAGGTGCTTATGGAGCTGGGTGCGCCGGGTAAGCTGGCAGACCAATACAGAGATGGCAGCAGGTTCTTGATTGGGCCTGAACTTATGGGAACGTATATGACCGTTCTGAAAATTGTGCTTGCTTCGATAGCTTTTTCGATGCTGGCCGTCTTCGTAATTGAGATACTGGTGAAACCGGGATCGCTGCTTGAGCATTTTATCAGCTACCTGGTAAATACTCTTAATGCATGCTTTCAGGGGTTCAGCTGGGTTACCATTACCTTTGGATTACTGGAATACTGGAAGACCCAGAAGGGTGAACCGGTCAAGATAGATACAGCAGCGTGGGATCTATCGATACTCCCTTCACTGCCTGACCGCCAGACTCGGATCAACAGAGCCGATTCCTTCTTTAGCATCACATTCACCATCTTATTCTCAATCCTGTTCATTTCCTCTACCGATCTTCTTGGGGTATGGACAAACCAGGGCAGCCAGAACTGGGTGGTCATTCCCTTGTTCAATGAAACGGAGTTCCAGCGTTTCCTCCCGTTGATCTTGTTCTTCCTGGCCTTGAATATTCTCATGGAGGGTGTCAAGCTCGCAGCCGGCAGGTGGTCCCTTCCTCTAATTGGACTGGATATGGTCGTTCACATCCTGCAATTTATACTTGCGGTCGTCATGTTCTCTGACTTATCCATCTGGAATGATCAATTCATCCAGCAGCTTGTATCTAGTGGTCTTATTGCTGCGGGAAGTGAAGAGCATGATCTGGTGGTTAGAATTTGGCAGCTCGCCCAGGAAGATCTTCTCTTTATGATTGGTATTATATTTGTAGTACATCTCATCTTACGGGGGATGAAGGCATACCGGATCAGTCAACCGACGATGAGTAGTGGGACTGCCAGCACTAACGGGTTTAAGTGAGACATAAATCACATTTTTTTGAACATTTTTATTGCATCCGCACCAAGGAAAGGCTAACATATAGCTAAGATAGGTTACGTGTGATTTTAGTGAAGGAGGTCCAACATGTTTTTGGCAGCAGAAGAAGCTACAGAGGCAGCAGCAACAGCGAGTAATTTCAACACCTTTGATATCTTTATGCTAGTGTTTACCCTGCTTATTTTCTTGGGATTTGTCCGGCTATTGCTGGCCCGCCCGAGGAAGAATCTCTTTGCGATCGGCTTTACGTTTGTGTCGCTCGCAACCTTCCTGTATGTGGATTACATCATGATTTTTGAGGTGTGGATGGGCTAATCCCCAACGTCCTGACCTAACGATATGGACAAACAACAAGGAGACCCCGGGATATGTCCCAGGGTCTCCTTGTTGTTTGAAGCACCTTACACCCACCACATCTCGCCAAGCGGCTCACGAATCAGCACCTGCTGAAGATTATCGACCGCTTTGGTGAAGCCTTCCTCGACGGACATCAGGCCGTCCTCATGCTCAATACTTACAACATAATCGTAGCCGACCAGGCGAAGCGCACTGATGATGTCGCCCCATACCTTCATATCGTGGCCGTAGCCAACCGTCCGGAACTGCCACGCACGGTCAAGCATCAGCGAGTAAGACTGCATGTCGGTTACGCCGTGACGGTTGACGTTAACCGGATCAATGGTCGTGTCCTTCGCGTGAAAGTGATGAATGGCGCCCGCGCGTCCAAGAATATGAATGGCTTGTACCGGGTCAATTCCCTGCCACCACATGTGGCTTGGATCAAGATTCGCACCGATAGCCTCTCCCGCCGCTTCACGCAGACGAAGCATATTAGCCGGTGTATGGACGGAGAAGCCGCCATGAAGCTCAAGCCCGATCTTCACATTGCGTTCTTCTGCATAACGGCCGATCTCTGTCCAGTATGGGATGACCTTGTTAGTCCACTGCCAATCGAGAATTTCCTGATAATCGTTCGGCCAGGGAGCTACCGGCCAGTTTGGATATTTGGCATCCTCATGGTCGCCGGGACAGCCCGAGAATGTATTGACTACAGGAATCTCCAGCTTGGAAGCCAGATCTATCGTTTCACGAATCAGCCGGTCGTGCTCAATTGAGATGGCTTTCTGCGGATGGAGCGGGTTGGCATGACAGCTGAGCGCGCTGACGATCAAGCCGCGCGAATCGACAGCCTGCTTGAAGGCTTTGCGTTTACCTTCGTCGGCGAGCAGCTCTTCTCTGTTGCAGTGGGCATCGCCGGGATAACCGCCGGTTCCGATCTCGACGGCCTGTACACCCTTGGCTGCGACCAAATCCAGCATTTCCTCAAACGGCTTTTGACTGAACAGTACAGTGAATACACCCAGTTTCATCTCAATAATGCCCTCCTTAACCGAATGGTATCGCTTTCCAACGTATTATAGCATGCCCCCAAAAACCAATGAAATGGGGGAGGCGTACTTTGCCAATTTTGAACACAAAGTCAACAAAAGTCAGCAAAAAGCATTTAGCTCGCTTGGCTGGTGGATTCAGACGGGGCCGGGTGGTACACTAGTAGTGGAAATGGGCGCATCCGCCCTGAAGTGGAGGTAATAACAGCAAGATGATACAAGTACAACGTGAAGATATAGAATTGCTCGCGCCTGCGGGGGATTGGGACTGTATGCGGGCTGCCGCGGCGAATGGTGCCGACGCCGTGTTTTTCGGTGTGGAGAAGTTTAATGCAAGGGCCAGGGCTAACAATTTCAGGATGGATGAGCTTCCCGAAATTATGGCTTTCCTGCACAGCTACGGCATGAAGGGGTTTCTGACCTTTAATATATTGGTATTTGAGAATGAGCTGGAGGATGCGAAGCAGCTTATTGAAGCCTGCATTGAGGCAGGGGTAGACGCGGTTATCGTTCAGGATTTGGGACTTGTAAAAATGATCCGTGAGATCTCTCCTGATTTCCCGATTCATGGCTCAACCCAGATGACCATTACCTCGCCTGAAGCAGTTGAATTCACCAAGCCCTTTGATCTTGAGCGGGTCGTACTCGGGCGTGAGAACAATCTCAAGCAGATTAGGACGATCGGCGAACAGGCCAAGCTTCCGATGGAGGTATTCGTGCATGGTGCGCTCTGCGTATCCTATTCAGGCCAATGCCTGACATCGGAGATGTGGGGAGGTCGCTCCGCTAACCGAGGGGAATGTGCCCAGGCCTGCCGCCTGCCGTATGATCTCATGATTGACGGTGTGCAAAAGCCGATGGGGGACGTGGCGTACCTGCTATCGCCCAAGGATTTGGCAGCAATCGAGCTGGTGCCCGAGCTGATTGAAGCGGGGGTTACCTCTTTCAAGATTGAAGGCAGGCTGAAGAGTCCCGAGTATGTGGCCAATGTGGTCAGCAAGTACCGCAAGGCGATCGACCGGTATTTTGCCGGTGACCGTTCAGCGCCTGCGAAGGAGGAAGTGCGGGAGCTGCAGCAGAGCTTCTCACGCGGCTTTACTCCGGGCTTCCTGAAAGGGACGAATAACAAGCAGCTGGTGGAGGGCACCTTTCCGAAGAGCCGTGGCGTATACCTCGGGCGAGTAGAGCGTATTCTGCGGGACGCAGTAGTCTGCCGGTTGGATGCGCCGCTTAAGCGCGGGGACGGCATCGTCTTTGATGCGGGCGACCCGACCAAGAAGGAAGAAGGAGGACGCGTCTATGACCTGCGGCGGCAGGGTGTGAAGGTAGAGGGTGAGGTGCAGGAAAATACGGTCATTGAGATCGTCCCTGGCCGTAATGATGTAAATCTGCAGAAGGTTCATGTCGGCGACCGAATCTGGAAAACAAGCGATCCGGCTCTGGACAAGCGGCTGCGTCAGACCTTCGAGACGGAGAAGCCTTACCGGGTATTCCCGCTTCATGTGAGAGCTGAAGGCCGGGCTGGCGAACCGATGCGGACCTTGTGGACAGATTTGCAAAAAGGTACAACGGTTGAGGTATGCTCTGAGCTACCGCTGGAGGAGGCGAAGAAGCGTCCTCTGGATGAAGAGGTTTTGCGCGAGCAGCTTGGGCGGCTCGGTGGAACCTTGTTTCAGCTCGAGACGTTGGAGCTCGGGCTGGAAGGTGATCTGATTGTTCCAATCCGCGAACTCAACCGGATACGCCGCGTGGCGGTTGAGCAGCTGACGGGCGAGCGTCCGAAGCCGCCGGTCTATGTGCATCATCACAAGATTGATGTGCTCGCTGATGCTGCGGGTCCTAAGCAGGTATCCGGCCGGGTGCCGGAGCTGACAGCTCTGTGCCGGACACTGGAGCAGGTTAAAGCGGCTGTTAAGACGAATGTCAGCATGATTTACGCGGACTTTGAGTTTATCAAGCAGTTCCCGGCTGCGGTGGAGACTGCCAGACAGGCAGGCAAACGTATCGCGCTGGCAACGCCACGGATTCATATGCCCGGCGAGAACGGCTACCATAACAATATTCTGAAGCTGAAGCCGGATGCCATATTGGTACGGAACACTGGTGCTCTGTATTTCTACATGCGTGCCAGGGCGGAGAATCCTGCCGCGGCATTTCCAGAGCTGATCGGGGATTTTTCGCTTAACGCGGCTAATCACAAGACCGTTAACCTGTTCATAGAAGCGGGCTGCAGCCGGGTTACGCCATCGTACGACCTGAATGTGCAGCAGATGATGGACCTGCTGGAGCGCTCGGACACCTCCAAGCTGGAGGTAGTGATTCATCAGCATCTGCCGATGTTCCACACGGAGCACTGTGTCTATTGCACCTTTCTCAGTGAAGGAACGGATTACACGAATTGCGGCAGACCGTGTGAGGAGCACAATGTATCTTTGCAGGACAGAATCGGCATGTCTCACCCGGTTAGGGTGGATGAGGGCTGCCGGAATACCGTTTACAATGCGATTGAGCAATCGGGAGCCGAATACCTGCGAACTTTCATGGACCTGGGCGTCCATTCCCTGCGGGTGGAGTTTCTGGAGGAGACGGCTGAGAAGGTGGAAGAAGTCATCAGCCTCTATACCGATGCAATAGCAGGAAGAATCACGGGCACGCAGGTTTGGCGAAGCCTTAAAGCGATTAACCAGCTGGGCGTAACCCGTGGACAGCTTGTAAAATAGTATAAGGGCCCACTCATGTGACTTTAAGGAGGCCATGAGTGCCTTTCGGACAAAAAAAGTTGGCGTCACCTGGACTTAACCGGGTGACGCTTTTTTCGTTCAATAAGGGTCTAGTTGAAGAGGGCGGGAAAATTTTTTAGTCGAAATTGTAACTTTTTATAAGGAAATCCAGTCAAGATCAATAATAATGATTTCATTTTTTATAATCCTTTAGTACTATTAACCTATAAATATAGAACAATGTGGTGATTGCGATGCGTCTATCGTTTCAACCTGAAATTCCGGATCACGTGAAGGAGCTTGTACTGGCGCTGGAGCAATCTGTGCTGGACGGGCGAGTTCCGGAGTCTGATATACTGGAGCAGTTGCCAGAGGAAGCCTTTCTTGGTTCGCCGCTGCTGCTGCGCGCCGGGTCAATCCGTCTCATAATGGAAGGCCAGCTGCAGGAAGCCCGCGAATGGGTTCAGGCAGCCATTAGAGGCTATGCGGTCCAGGCGGACCACGTTGAAATGCTGTCAATGATCGGTTTATTAACATTATTATATGTGCGGATCGGTGACTTCACGGAAACCGAAACCCTGCTGCAGTTCCTTGAGGATGAGGGGCTCCGGTCGCCGGAGGCCTGCGGCGGCTTTGTGTGGTGGGCGCTCGCCCGCGGGAAAAGCTGGAACCGGATGGCTCCTGTAATCCAATCTCTCTCCCCGGATGCTTATTTCGGACGCGCTGCGGACAGCTTTGCAGAGGCTGGGGATGCCGCTTCGTTCGGGCATCTTCTCCTTGACTGTTGGCTCTACGACGGCAGCTGCATGCAGCTGCCTGAATGGCAGAAGCGGCTCAACCATCTGCGCCAGTGGGGGGCGCTCCGCCGTGAATGCGATACGGTTCTGAGAGCGATCAGCGGAGAGACGCTGCCGCAGGAGGCGTTGATGCTGCTGCCAAGCCGGTTTGCTTATATGGTGGGTATCCTGCAGTCAACTCAGCAGTGGAATTCGACAGGACCGATTAAGCCGCCGGCCAGTGATCTCAAATATGATGTGGAAATTCAACTCTTCGCTTCCCGCGCCAACGTGACGCGCAAGCTGACAACCGGGGAACGGACGGAAGCGGCGATGTCACTGAGGCAGATGGAACTGATGGCCGAGGAAATGTCAACGCCTCGTACAGCGGGTTGGGTGGAAGAGTTGCGGGGCAAATTAAGCAGTCCTTCCGGTTATGTGCCGCTCATGCCAAACCTTTCCTTCGAGGATGAGCCGCTGCCAGGCACCCCTCAAGACGGTGCAGACCGGCTTCGCATTCAGTTAATGGGAGGCATCCGCCTGCTGAGCTTGGACGGAACCGTACTGACACCGAAATGGAAGCGCAAAAGGTCCAAGGAGCTGCTGGTTTATCTGCTGCTGCAGCCGGATTTTAGAGCCATTCGTGAGCAGGTTATTGACGAGCTGTTCGGAGATGGCGACCCGACGAAGCTGGCTAACCACTTGTACGTTTCCCTGCATGAACTGCGGAGCGCACTTGCTGCACTGGGCTTTGAGGATGCGGTAGAGGCGCGCGGAGGCATTATCGGCTTCCGTGAATCGGTGGTTGAAGTGGTGGATGTCGGACATTACATGACGCTTTCCAAGGTGGGGGATGATCTCTGGACCGATGACCGGGAGGAAGCTTTCCGCCTGTATCAGGACGCTGTGAGACTGTACGGGCTGCTGGGAGCGGACATGCCGCAGCTGGACTGGCTTGTGCGTTGGCGTGAGCAGCTGCTCGAACGGCAGACACAGATGCTCCGGCGGTTAGGCGAGTATTATGCGGCTTCAACAGATGACAGCCATACGGAAAAATGGCTCTCCGCCTGGATAGAGCTTCGTCCCGACCAGGAGGAAGCTTATCAGGAAATGATCCGCTACTGGCTTAAGCGCGGCAGGCGCGCGGAAGCGCTCAGCTGGTACAGGCGTCTTGAGAAGAAGTGCAGGGAGGAGCTCGGAACGGAGCCTCTTGCCGAGACAAAACGCTTATTGGGAGAAGTTTGACGAAAATCGGGGGAACGAGAATATGATGGAAACGGCTTCTACCCCGCCGAATGTTCAGGAGCTGAAGGTGGCGGCTGCGCGGCACGATCAAGCTCTGTCGGTTACACTTGAAGGCGATCTGGTTCATTCTACTTTGGGTAGATTAAGAGATGAACTGGATGTTGAGAATGGTCTTCAGGACTGCAAATATCTTATTTTGAATCTACATATGGTGAACTACTTGGACAGCGCTGGGATGGCCATGCTCATCCGTATTGCCCGGCACGGGCGCAAGACGGGATACCGTATGTTTGTTTGTGGCGTATCCATTCATTATCAGAAGCTGTTCCGGCTGGTCGGATTGACGGAGCATGTCATGATTTATCCGGATGAATATGCCGTTTTGCAGCGTTTAGCGGGACTTGAGGGCGAGCAATAGCCAGCGGGGAGCTATTAAGCTGATTTTATTAGTCATTAGACTGCTGTAAGGGCAGCCTGCTTCCGAATGGTTCGGCTGCCGGGCTGCCCTTTCGTGAACCTTCATGGTTATATTCGGGTTTACGCTATACTTATCCGCCGCCCTTGCTCGTTTCGTAGCCTGGGTAATCATAGTCGGTATCCTGAAGCTTTTCAATGAGGCGGTTATCCCGGATAAACTGCTTGGTGGATTCTGTGCCGAGCTTATAGATCATGGCGTAGAGGTCACGGATGTCATCGCTAAAATCGGTAGCAGTCTGTTCTTTGTCATTCGACTTGTATGGAATCTGCGCTTTAAAATGGCTGATCCGGTCATCCGCTTCCTCCCGGACAATCAGCCGCTGAAGCTGCTCTAGCTCCTCTGGGGTGGCCTCTATTTCCATATAGTCCGCTTCCGGCCGTTGCTTCTCAATCGTTCCTGAAGAAATGGATACGTAGTAGTGCTCCTTCATTACAATTCCCTCCCTTGAAACAGCGGCATCTACGCTTCCTGCGGGAAACATCATGACGCTTGTCTTACACGTTAATACCAACCGTTCCATAGGATTGAAACAGGCGGATGGCCTTCCGCGAAAGGCCTGTACCCCATCGTGAGGTTCGGCAGGAGTGCGGGTCCCAACCGGTCCGTTGCCATAATTGACAGCCAAGCACCAGTCGAATAGACTGAGAGGGACGTGACATGGAACGGAGGATAACGCAGCATGAATAACCGGCAGCAGGACAAGCCATTTGCCGCATGGCGGCATGTATTCAAACTGGACCCCGAGCGGCTGCTTGATGATGATTCGCTGGATGCGATCTGCATGTCGGGGACTGACGCCATACTGGTGGGTGGAACAACAGGCGTCACCTACGATAATACGGTTGATCTGATGGCACGGATCAGACGCTATGAAGTGCCGTGCGCCCTTGAAGTATCAACCGTGGAAGCAGCTGTGCCGGGGTTCGACTACTATTTTATCCCCCTGGTTCTTAACACGGGGGCAGCTGAATGGGTAACGGGCAGGCAGGCGGAGGCGATTGCGCAGTATGATGCTTTTATCCCATGGGAGATGACAGCTGCCGAAGGTTACGTTGTTTTGAATCCGGATGCCGCGGTTGCCCGGCTGACGGAAGCCAAGACAGCCCTTAGTGCGGCTGATGCGGCAGCCTACGCCAAGCTGGCGGACCGGCTGATGCGGCTGCCTGTCGTATATGCGGAATACAGCGGCTGCTTTGGCGACATGGAGCTGGTCCGGGCGATGCGGCTGGCAATGTCTGAAGGCAGGCTGTTCTACGGCGGGGGTATTGACGGACCGGAGAAGGCGGTGCTGGCGGCTCAGGCGGCGGATACCATTGTCGTTGGCAATGTCATCTACAGCGATTTGGGAGCTGCCTTGGCTACTGTTGAGGCTGTGAAGAAAGCTGGTTTTAACATCTCGTAGTACCTACTATATATTCCAAAGGCTTCTCTGCTGACGGCTTGTCTGGCGGGAGAAGCATTTTTTTTGCAGCAGGGGCAAAAAGCATATATTTACATGCTCTCCTTTCACTAAACTTAAATTGACACACACGGATGGGTGGACTAGACTGAAAGCAGGCGAACAAGAACGCGAACAAAGGAGATTATTATGTTTAATCGGATAGATATCGATCAGGCCGTTGAACGTCTGAATCCGCGCCAGCAGGAAGCGGTAAAGGCAACGGAAGGACCTTTGCTGATTATGGCAGGCGCGGGCAGCGGCAAGACACGCGTGCTGACTCATCGCATTGCTTATTTAATTGACAAACGGCGGGTTGCTCCCTGGAGCATCCTGGCGATAACCTTTACGAACAAGGCAGCCAGGGAAATGCGGGAGCGGGTAGCTGCGCTTGTCGGACCCGGCGGGGATGATATATGGGTATCGACCTTCCACTCGATGTGCGTACGGATTCTGCGCAAGGATATCAGCCGGATCGGCTTCAACACAAGCTTCTCGATCCTCGATTCAGCAGATCAGCTGTCCGTTATCCGCAACTGTATGAAGGATCAGAATATCGACACGAAGAAATTTGAGCCAAAGGCCGTGCAGGCGGCAATCAGCAGTGCGAAGAATGAGCTGATCAGTCCGGAACGCTTCGAGCAGAAGGTGGGAGATTATTTTCAGCAGATAGTGGCAGATGTCTACAAGTCCTACCAGAAGCGGCTCAAGAGCAACAATTCCCTGGATTTCGACGATTTGATCATGACGACGATTCAGCTGTTCAAGGAAGTGCCCGAGGTCCTGGACTTCTATCAGAACAAGTTCCGCTATCTCCACGTGGATGAGTATCAGGATACGAACCGTGCACAGTACATGCTGTGCCGAATGCTGGCCGATAAGCATCACAACATCTGTGTGGTTGGTGACAGTGACCAGTCGATCTACCGCTGGCGGGGCGCGGACATTACGAACATCCTGAATTTTGAGGAAGACTACCCCGAAGCGAAGACGATTCTCCTGGAACAAAATTACCGCTCGACGGCGAACATCCTGAATGCGGCTAATGCGGTGATCAAGCAGAACACCGGACGTAAGCCGAAGAAGCTCTGGACCGACCGGGGCGAGGGAGAGCCGATAGCCGTGTATCAAGCGGATTCGGAGCATGAGGAGGGTTATTTTGTGACCGGAGAAATCCGTAAAAACCGGATGAACGGCCGCAAATATGCCGACCATGCCATTCTCTACCGAACCAATGCCCAGTCGCGGGTAATTGAGGAAATACTTATTAAGTCTGATATCCCGTATCAGATCGTGGGCGGCATCAAATTCTATGACCGTAAAGAGATCAAGGACCTTCTCGCATATTTGCGGCTGATCTCCAATCCGACTGATGACATCAGCTTGGCACGGATTATCAATGTGCCTAAACGAGGCATCGGCGATACGACACTGGGCAAAATCGCTTCCGAAGCGTCGCTTCGCGGCGTATCGATGTACGAGGTGCTCGGCAATCTGGAAGGCGTTGACGTAGCCGGGAAGACGCGGGCGGCTTTGACAGATTTTCGTGAGCTGATTGATAATCTGACCCGCATGGTCGATTATCTGTCCGTTACGGAGCTTACCGAGAAGATGCTGGAGTTCATCAAGTACCGTGAGGAGCTGGAGCGCGAGAATACGCTGGAGTCCAAGTCACGGCTGGAGAACATTGATGAGTTCCTGTCAGTGACCATGGAATTTGAAGCGCGGAATGATGACAAGTCGCTCGTTGCTTTCCTGACCGACCTTGCGCTGATCGCGGATATCGATTCAATGAACAAAACCGACGACGAGGACGCGCAGGACGCTGTTGTTCTGATGACGATGCACAGCGCCAAGGGGCTGGAGTTCCCGGTCGTATTCATCATTGGTATGGAAGAGGGGGTCTTTCCTCACAGCAGGGCGTTCTCGGATAACGAGGAGCTGGAGGAGGAGCGCAGGCTGGCGTATGTGGGCATCACCCGGGCTGAGCAGCAGCTGTTCCTGACGTGCGCGAGAATGCGCACGCTGTTTGGGCGCACGGCGGCTAACGCGCCGTCCCGCTTCCTCCAGGAGGTGCCGGACACGGTGAAGACCGTGCTCTCTCCTGGCGGGCGGATTGCCGGCGGCGGCATAGGCGCCGGCAGCCGCGGATACGGCGCAGCCGAGCCGGCCGGAGGCGGCTTTGGCTTCCGCGCCGGAGGGCGCGCCCCCGCAGCAGGCGCGCCTGCTTTTGGCGGACGCCCGGGACAGGCCGGGGCGTCCGGTGCCGCCGCAGGCGGCAGTGGCGGCGGCGTCCGTATGACGATGCCAATGGCCGGCGGCTCGGCGGCTGGCGAAGGGACGCGCACGTTTGCGGCTGGCGACAAGGTAGCCCACGCCAAGTGGGGCACCGGTACCGTTGTTGCCGTCAAGGGCGAAGGCAATGACATGGAGCTTCAGATTGCATTCCCGGCGCCGGTCGGCGTGAAACGTCTGCTGGCTGCTTTTGCACCAGTTACGAAGGTTTAGGGCATACTAGCCGTATACGGCAGGCATTTAATTGATATAGTGTAAGCTGAAGACGGACCGGCCTAGCGGCCGGTTTCTTCTCGGCGGGGACGAAAGGATGACATGGTCGATGGAGCAGGGCTTTCAGGAACGGATGGAACAGCTGGTCGGGGAGATTAACCGGCATAATTATCAGTATTATACGATGGATCAACCGACAATCAGTGATAAAGAATATGATGCGCTGTATGACGAACTGATCAGGCTCGAACAGGAAAGCGGTGTTGTTCTGCCGCATTCGCCAAGCCGCCGGGTGGGCGGCGAGATCCTTAAAGGCTTTGAGCCTCACCGGCATCGTTCCCGGTTATGGAGTCTGGATAAGGCTCAGGACAGTGAGGATCTTATGGCGTGGAATGCCAGGGTCATGAAGGGTATTGCGGATTATAACAGCAAGCATCCGGATAACCCGCTCCCCCATCCTACATATGTGGTCGAGTTAAAGTTCGACGGCCTTACCTTGAACCTTACTTATGAAGACGGGCAGCTCGTGCAGGCTGCAACAAGGGGCAATGGTGTGGTTGGCGAAGGGATACTGGAACAGGTTCGGACCATTCGTTCTGTGCCGCTGTCCATACCGTTTGACGGCATCATTGAGGTGCAGGGTGAAGGGATTATGAATCTCTCTGTTCTGGAAGCTTACAACAAGACGGCAGCTGAGCCGCTGAAGAATGCCCGGAACGCTGCGGCAGGGGCGCTGCGCAACCTGAATCCCAAGGTGACAGCTGAACGGAAACTGAACGCCTACTTCTATAACGTAGGTTATGCCGACGGTGTTTCCTTCAACTCCCACCAAGAGATGATTGGATTTTTGCGGGAGAATCACTTTAATGTGAATCCTTACATCAAGTACTTTGATAACATAGAAGACGTCATGGCAGAGATGATTGCAATTGTAGACAAGCGTGCGGCGCTGGATTACCTGATCGACGGTGCAGTAGTCAAGCTCACGGATATGCGGACACGGGAAGTGCTTGGCTATACGGATAAATTTCCACGCTGGGCGGTCGCGTTCAAGTTCGAGGCCGAAGAGACGACAACGATCCTGCAGACAGTCAACTGGGAAGTGGGCCGCACCGGGAAAATAACCCCAGTCGCCCGCGTGGAGCCGGTTGAACTGGCGGGCGTTACCGTTCAGAACTGTACACTTAACAACGCAGGCGATATTGAACGGAAGAACCTGAAGTTTGCTCTGGGCACCCGGGTGTTTATCCGCCGCTCAAACGATGTCATACCTGAAATATTAGGCAAGGCCGATGAGGAAGTCGGGCAGGAGATCGAGTACCCGTCCGCTTGTCCAGCATGCGGTACGCCGCTAGAGCAGCGGGGCGCGCATCTGTTCTGCAACAATAAGCTGTCCTGCCGGCCGCAGACGGTAGCCCGGATTGCTCATTTTGCCTCCCGCGATGCAATGGACATCGATACCTTCAGCGTCATGACGGCCGAGCAGCTGTACGAAGCCTGTGAAGTGCGTGATCCAGCCGATCTGTACGAGCTGAATTACGACTCACTGATTAATCTGGAGCGGTTCGGGGATCGTAAGGCCCGCAAGCTGCTCGATGCGATCGACAAGTCCAAATCACGTGACCTGGCTGCCTTCCTGTACGCCCTTGGTATTCCGAATACAGGGAAGGCGACAACGAAGATGCTGGCTGAACACTATGGGGATCTGGAAGCGGTTATGCAGGCTTCGCCGGAGGAACTGATGGCTTTGCCGGACGTTGGCGGCATCGTAGCGGAGAGTATTAGTAACTTCTTCGCAGACCCGGTTGTTCGGGACAGCATCCGCCGGATGCGGGAAGCGGGAGTAAAGGCGGAAGCCGACAAGCCAGCGGAGGTTCGTACAGACAGCCCGTTCAGCGGTAAAACGGTTGTACTGACCGGCACGCTGTCCTTAATGACACGTGATGAAGCAGCTAAGAAGCTTGAAGCATTGGGCGCTAAGGTGTCAGGCAGTGTCTCCAAGAAAACCGACTTCCTCATTGCAGGCGAGAGTGCAGGGAGCAAGCTGACCAAAGCACGCGATCTTGGTGTAGCCGTAATTGAAGACGAAGAGGAATTCGTTCGTATGCTGGGCGAGTAGCCGTTACCTATTTATAGAGGAGGTCATCTGTATAACAGGCGGTACCTCTATACTGACTATACTAATGGCACTAGTCTGCTGGGCGGGCTGGTGCCATTTCTTATCAAGGGTAGCAATTATCCCTGCAGCTACTGTATGGTTAGGCTGCCATAATTGTTGCATTGAAAGGGAATGAGCGGCGTGATAGATTATTAACTGCCGCTGCTGCCGGCAACGCTCTTTGTTAAATGACTGGAGAAGAAGGCAGCAACTGCGATAAGTGTAGAATCAGCCCGACATCAGCAACATTTATTGATAGGTACTGACAGCTTTAGTTGAAATATATCGGATAGTTGACAGGAATGACGAAAGCTGATATTATCTTATCTTGTGACCACGATAACTTGGTTGCTTACAAGTTCTTTGAAAACTGAACAAATGGATCACGTCAATCCAAGATTGATATAGTAATGAGCAAGTCAAATCTTCACCCGTGCACATTCGACATCAGCCTTCGGCTGAAATCGAAAGTCACTTTAATGGAGAGTTTGATCCTGGCTCAGGACGAACGCTGG
>NZ_JAKGAO010000010.1 GCF_021532315.1 Paenibacillus tarimensis | reverse complement strand
GTTGAAGATAAATATAGCCTGTTGAGGTTTCTCAACAGGCTGAACGCTCCTGTAATGCAGGAGCGTTTTTACCGTACGTATTTCTACTTGGGACAGCCACATGACGGAAGCTCGATTTCATTGCCTTCCTTTTACGCCTCGACCTCAACTTCAACTGGCTTTTCTGTCATAACAATCTTTACTTTACTAATTCTTCTTTCATCCACTTCTTCCACCCTGAAGACCGCACCTTCATATTCCATAACTGGGTTTTCACCTTGTAATGGTATTCTCCCGAGCTGACCGATTAAGAATCCACTTAATGTATCGTATTCCTCGTGTGGAAAGACAATATTGATTTGGTCGCGAAGGTCACGCAAGTTTATTATCCCATTAACTATATAGGTATTAGGGTCAATCTTTTCAATTTCTTTATCGTCTTCATCATGCTCATCAAAAATATTACCAACGATTTCTTCAAGTAAGTCTTCAATCGTTACAATACCAGCTGTACCGCCATACTCGTCAATCGCGATAGCAAAATGAATTTTATTCTTTTGTAAGTCCTTGAACAATAAATCAATTTTTTTAGAAGTTGGAACAAAATAAGGTGTTCGTGAAATTTTTCTTACCTCTAATTCAGATTCACCGCCATGTTCGATGAAATCCAATATATCTTTAACATGAAGTATTCCCACAACATTATCAAGATTCCCCTCATATACAGGTAATCTTGTATATTTTTCGACATTTACCAGCTTTATAACTTCACTTAATGATATATCGGCAGAGACACCAACTACATGACTACGGTTGGTCATTATATCGCTAACGGTCTTGTTGTCAAATTCAAAGATGTTATTAATCATCAGGCGTTCAGTTTCTTGAATCGTACCGTTTTCGTTACCGACATCAACCATCATTCTAATTTCTTCTTCTGTTACTTCACCCTTCTTTTCATTAGGGTCAACGCCGGCTAATCTAACGAGGGTGTTCGTAGAAAGCGTCAAAAGTTTCACGAACGGAGAAGATGCCTTAGATAATAAAGTCAATGGCATAACCACGAACATTGCAATTGGTTCAGCTTTTTGCAATGCTAATCGTTTCGGAACAAGCTCACCTAATACAAGCGTGAAATAAGACAGTAGAAGTGTGATTAGGATAACGGAAATAAGTTCTAACGTTGCAAGCGGTAACGGGACATTAGCAGAATGTAAGAAACCCGCCATCCTTCCCGCGAAACTTTCCGCCGCAAATGCACTTGCCAAGAATCCTGCCAAGGTTATTCCAATCTGAATTGTGGCTAGGAACCGGCTCGGTTCGCTCAGAAGATTTTGCAATAATTTTGCTTTTTTATGCCCTTCTTCTGCCATCGCTTTAATTTTGTTATCGTTCAATGAGATAAGAGCGATTTCCGAAGCGGCGAAAAAAGCGTTAAGCACTATAAGTACAAGTAAGATCAAAATTTCAGTTAGCAAGTTTTTCATCTCCCCATCAAAATAAGTTCTTAATTCAACTCATTATTGATGGAATTTATTCCAAGAGATAAAAACTTGCTTTACTGCCCTTTTGGGATACAACAAGTACCCACAGGCTATTATTGCTCGGTTCCCCTGGGTCATCGTCCATGTCCTAAGCCACCTCCCCGTTTTCATATTACATACTATTATCAATGGTTTTAGCCCATTCATCAAGTTTTTTTTGCTATACATATTGTATGAATAGCCCTCACAAAATACGATGGTAAATACCACTCTCCAATGGAAAAAGCTACTTACTGTTTCTTTACCATGGCCCAACTCAACCTGAAGGCATTTATGAAATGATCGGGAACCATCAAGGTAAATATGCAGTTCCTAAGGCACATAAAGCATTGAGTGAGACAACTGTAGTAACACAAAAGTATAAATCCAGGTAGTGTCAGAATTGATGGGAGTCCCAACAACTCCTTAAATAAAACAGACGCACCTTACCGGCGCGCCTGTTTTTTTATTTGTATAATGATTGATTATTTCTTCTGCTTATAAAACTCGTGATACAGCTTCATCAGCGCCCGCTTCTCAATCCTCGAAACATAACTCCTACTAATCCCGAGCTCCTTCGCGATCTCCCGCTGTGTCCGTTCTTCCCCGCCATGCTCCAGACCGAAGCGTCCAACGACGACTTCCTTCTCCCGCTCATCCAGTATGTCAAGATTCTTGTAAATCTTACTCTTCTCAATCTTCAGCTGCACCTTATCGACAACATCGTCGGCCTCTGTGCCGAGAATATCGATCAAGGTAATTTCGTTGCCTTCCTTATCAGTCCCAATCGGATCATGCAGCGATACATCCTTCTTGGTTTTCTTAAGCGAGCGAAGGTGCATCAGGATTTCGTTCTCGATACAGCGGGCCGCGAAGGTTGCAAGCTTCGTGCCTTTGCCCGTCTGGAAGCTCTCGATCGCCTTAATCAGACCGATTGTGCCAATCGATATCAAATCCTCTAGATCCTCGCCGGTGTTATCGAATTTCTTGACGATATGGGCGACAAGGCGCAGATTATGTTCAATTAACATGTTTCGGGAATGCTGGTTGCCTTCCGCCATCAGCTTCAAGTGCCGTGCTTCCTCTTCCTCCTGAAGCGGCTGCGGAAAGGCGTTGTTCTTGACATAAGACACCAGCAGCGACAGCTGTTTAATAAACAAGGCGATAGCAGCAAATAATCCAGGCATGTCAGACACCCCCATACGTAATGGCCGGCTCCGGTATGCGAGTTCCGCACACCCCGGCAATCTCCGAAGACTGTTCTACAGTGTATGTGGGCGGGGGCCCAGAAGTGCCTGTACGGCAAGGATAAAAAATTGCTGCGAGGCTGTTTCAAATCGAGGCGCCTAGTTGCATTGGACGTAAACCTCCAATAATCGAAATTAAACAGACTGCCGGTCCCTGTTCCGCTGAAGACGAGGACTACTCGATGAATATTAGATTTTGTTATGCAAAAGCTAAAACAGAAAACCGCCCATTGATAGGGCGGTTAAGAGAGCGAGCATCTCCTCGTTTTACGGAAACCAGCGGGATTTATGCCTGCCGCTTGTATGTCTTCAAGCTGTTTAAATAGAAGAGCTGCATAAACAGCAGCAGCGCACCTACGGCAATGATCGAGAAGAGCTGCGACTCGCCGCTGAATATCGAGTAGAACATGAGGACAAAGAGCAGCACAATCATAGCGCTGATGGTCATAGAGTAAAGCTTGTACAGACCCTTCAGCATGACATGTTTCTCCCCGTCGTCAAAGCTGTCAAACAGCTTCTCCTGAAAATTCTTATCCTCCGGAAGCGGCATCTGGAAGCCCGGACGTACATACATAAGGAGCTTCACGTGCAGCATCTGTGTAAAGTAACCCGCTATAAGCAGCGCAAATGTGAACAGCAGCGTTCCCGGGTGATCATGGCGGAGCAGCAGGAAGCCAGCAACGAGAGTGATTAAGATGACGGTAAAAGCAATCTGCGCGTAATCGGCGAACTGGTACGCATACCGTTCCATTCTGATCTGTCTCTCATCCTCATCGGCTGCCTCCGCCTTCTGACTGCCTATGATTGTAACCTTATGATACAGAGAATAGGCCCCCAGCAGCATAATCGCACAGAACACATTGCTGAGATATATGGCAGCAGCCGCGGCAGGCTTCGCCGGTTCGCCTCCTGCAAACAAGTCAATAAACTGGTAGACGGCATAAGCCGCTATTGCTGCTGCTAACAGTATCATACGTTTCATCTACAGCTCTCCCTCCTCGAACACAAATACCGACTCGATTGGTTCCTTGAAAATCAACGCAATTCTTGCCGCAATGAGCAGCGACGGCATATACTCCGACCGTTCGATCAGACTGACGGTCTGTCTGGAAATCTTGGCGAGGGCAGCCAGCTCAGTCTGATTCAGACCGTCCCTCGCCCGCAGCTCTTTCACCCGGTTTCTCACCTTAACCATCACCTCACAGCCATTATAAAAGATCATAGTCAATTTGACAACTATTATTGTCAAATTGACTATAAATATTTACAAATCTATCTGGCTC
>NZ_JAKGAO010000001.1 GCF_021532315.1 Paenibacillus tarimensis | reverse complement strand
TGGCGGCAAACTGCTTGTGAATTTCACCGATAACTATGTGCCTGCAAGCGGCAGTGTTATCACGCTTATGACTCATGCCAAGGATCAGCGGACCGGCCAATTCGCTTCCGTTGAAACGACAGGCCTGCCTGCAAGCTACAAGGTTCAGGTTACTTATCTGGCTGACCGTGTTCAGCTCGCAGTGAACCCTGGCAGCACTTCTACACCTACTCCACCTGTAACGGGTTCAACGCCAGCAGACACCAACAAGCCTGCCGGCGATGCTATCCCAGCTACAGGCAGCCAGCAGAAGCAGAGCATCTCCGCAGCTGCTAAGGTTGACGCAAACGGAAGAGCCGTTGCAGAGCTGCAAGCCGCTCATCTGAGTGACTTGCTGGACAAGGTGAATACTCTCACTGGAGCAGACTTGGTGGCTGAGATCAAGGTAGAGACCGCTTCCGGGGCGAATGCCGCCGTCCTTTCGCTTACCAAGGAAGCCTTCGGCAAGCTGGCAGACAGCAAAGCCGATGGAGTGCTTATCACAACACAATTTGGCAGCATGACGCTTAGCCAAGCGGTATTGAATAACCTGAAGAATGCATCAGGTGAAACAATTCGTATAGAGATGGCTGCGGCTAATACGTCGGCTTTCTCCGGCGAGGCAAGAAGCCTGATCGGCACAAGACCTGCACTGGACTTCACGATCCAGTCCGGAGATTCAGCCGTTACGAGCTTTGGAGGCAGCAGCATCAAGCTTGGCATTCCTTATCAGCTGCCGCAAGGCGAGGATGCGAGCGCGCTTGTTATCAGCCATATTGATTCGAACGGGGCCGTTCACCTGCTTCCGAAATCGGGCTACAGCCAGCGTGACGGACAGATGTACGTTGTGACCGACCACCTGAGCATTTATGCTGTCAGCTACAACAAAGCCAGCTTTAACGACACAGCCGCTCATTGGGCAAACAGTCATATTACACACCTGGCCGCACGCGGAATCGTATCTGGTTCTGGAGGCGGTAAGTTCTCCCCGAACGCTAATATCACTCGGGCTGAATTTGCCAAGATGCTGGCAGGTCTCGTGAGCGCCGATGTATCAAACTATTCATCCTCGGCCTTTACAGACGTTGAAGCCGGCGACTGGTTCATGCCTTATGTGGCATGGGCGGCAGAGAACGGCATTGTGAAGGGCGCAAACAAGCAGTTCCGGCCAACTGACCGGATCAGCCGCGAGGAAATGTCCGTTATGCTGATCAGACTGGCCGACCTGACAGGCTACAAGCTCCCTGTTGTGGCCGGTGCTGCAAGCTTTGCTGACCAGAGCCTCATCAGCGCATGGGCAGCGGATGCAGTCAGCGACCTGTATGAAGCGGGCATCATCTCCGGCAAGGGCAATCAGAAGTTTGACCCTCAAGGCGGCGCAACTAGAGCCGAAGCCGCGAAAATGCTGACGCTGCTCCTCCAGGGTATGACAGAGCAGCAGTAAGGATATCCAAGCAGGTTACGCAATCCTGCTGTCTCGTAAACCAACAGCCTTCTCTAATTCTCCGGGTTTATAACCCGTGGGAATTAGAGAAGGCTTTGATCATTCTTGGGCTGGTGCTGGCAGGATTTGCTCAATAGCTTATTTTCTTCGCAAGTTCCTGCGGCCGGTATTGCGCGCCGGTACACAGGGCGCCAAAATTTTTATAAAGCACAGCTTTTATGAGATCTTGAGAATTATACGTTAACCTTTCCCCAATGACCGGAATGGATTCGGGCATACTCAGCCATTGACCGGGGCCGACGGCCGGTTATCCGTTCAACAGTATCTGTCACCTGATCTTCGGACCCGTGCAGACGGATAGCATCATCCAGCCCTGCCAGGAAACGGGCATATTCCTCCGGAATACCGCTTTGGATCATCTTCCCGACAAGCATATCCGTGGAAACATGCTGATGCCGAATCTCACGGCCCGAGGCCTTCCCAATAATCTTCGCCACATCACTGTAGCTAAGCGACTGGGGACCCGTAATCACATGTGACTGGTTGTGAGCATCCGGATCAATCAAAGCTCTCAGACCAACCTCGGCGATGTCATCGGCATCCACAAAACCGATTCGCCCGTCACCTGCAGCTGTATACATTACCCCGTCCCGGTTGATCTGTATTCCATGATGTCCCTCGGTAAAATTTTGCATAAAGTACGATGGCTGCAGAACGGTCCATTCCGGCATGATCCGACGGATGGCCTGATGCACTTTGCCTGTAACCGGTCCTCCTTCCGGAATGGAAGCACTGCTTAGCAGCACCGTCCGCTGGACCCCTTTTCTTAGCGCCAGCTCCAGGAAGGGGAGCATGACCTCTGCCGGCTCCATAACCGCCAAAGGAGGCACCAGATACATAGCATCTATATCCTGCAATGCGTCTTCGTAAGTTGATTTGTCAAACCAGTCAAAATGTACATCTTCGATAATACCGCCGGTCTGGTTGACGCTTTGTTTGGCGCTTCGGCTAGCACTGCGCACAGGGTAGCCCAGCTCGCTCAGGCGCTTTGCAATACGGCCTCCTGTTTTGCCTCTTCCACCTGTGATCAAAACAGCTGGTTTCACATTCATTTCCTTCAGCTCCTTATTCGAAATAATCCGTTTCTCAAAACGCTTGCTGCTGCATCTCTCCCTGCATCGCCGCCAATGCGACCAAAGGATTCCAGTAATCTTTATAGTGAATGATTTTGCTGTTTTTGGTTTTAATAACGGAGATATATTTTTGAAGATACGGTTTTCCGGTGGATAGCATTCTCCCATCTGTCACCTCGAACTCCACGATCATTACGCTTGGGTCCAGGGTAAAATAGAAGGAAGGCTCACCGAACTGAGTGATATCAACCTGCTGCGGAAAATCCTTCAGATGACGAACAATCGCCTCTTTACCTTCCATCCTCTCTGTGTAGCCATTAGGCGCATAGGGATATTCAAAAACGGCTTCATCATCAAAGAGTTCAAAAAAATCATCCATATTCTTTTCCAGAATGGACTGACAAAACTTGTGAAACAGCTCCTGCATCGCATGTTGACTCATCTCCATCATCCTTTCTCAATTTTAGATCGTTCAGTCTAGAATGGATAAAAAAGAAGGAAGCGAAAAGCGCTTCTCTAGTTGTTGAGAACGGAAAGCGTAACTGCCGCCAGATCGTCCAAAACCTTAGGATCCCTTGTCAATTTTGCCGTTTGCGTCAAAGAATACCTGGAATAGTTGAGATATCTTGCCAATGCCCTCAAATCCTGGTGGTAATGTCCAAGCTCTCCCTCCTCTTCGGCACGTATCAGAGCCTTATGAAAAGCTTGCTCTAACCGCTCCGTACTCCGTTTAAAAAATGCTGCGAGCTCTGCATCATGCGGGACTTGATCAATAGCACTCTGCATAATGAAGCACTCTTTGCAGCGCTGCTCATCCTTTAGAACCTCAATGGCTTCATGGAAGATCTCGGCAATGGCTTCCTTCACCGGTCCGCTTCGTTCCAAGCGAGCGATTAACGCTTCCGTTTTATCGTTGGTATAGTGTGTGACCGCGGAAAGAAACAGATCTCTCTTCGTCCCATAGGTATCATAAAGACTTTGCCGGGCAATCCCCAGTCCATCGAGCAGATTCTGCATGGAGGTGCCTTCGTAGCCGTAGTGTCCGAACACTTCCATTGCCTTTCTAAGGACAAGTGCCGTATCGAATTCTTTGTTGCGTGCCATCTTGCAGCTCCCTTCTGAGAACCAGTATATCCCATTCTAGACTGTTCAGTCAATAATATATTTCGATTTTGGACGAGTGGCAACTGCTCCCCCCTGCATAAAGAACCATGGCAATATGTTGTATGTTTCCTGGACATACTTTTGGCGCATAATAAGTACTCGTTCTGTCAATAGGGGTGCCCCCTGCAACAGTCTGTCAACAAATATTCTCAACTTTATACCCGCGCATATTTGTGTGTATGAAACAGAACAATAACATCAACATGGGGGTGTGCTTCCGTGAAGAAAATAAAAACTAACCAACAGGCATTAGCTGCGTTATGTGTTCTCTTTCTTGGCTTGCTAGTTTATGCTTTCAGAAGGCCACCAAGAAAAGACTGGATGCTGGCGTATTTATTTAACGCGGCTTCCAATATGGCGATTGATAATGTGGTTGTAAATAAAGGGTATATTGAGTATCCTGTCCGCTTATTTCCCAAAATTTTTGAAACCCATCTATTATTTAACCTGTTCTATTATCCGACAGCCACCATTCTTTATAATCAGATGACCTACCGGGATAAGCCCCTTCATCAGTTATATAAAGTTTTTATATTTTCCGTGCCGCTTGTGTTTATCGAAGCTTGGGCTAACGCAAACACCAAGTTAGTTAAATGGAAGAAAGGTTGGCGCTGGTACCACACATTTCTGGGTATTACGATAAAATCCTTAATAACTAGATGGATTGTTCAGTTGGCTCGGTATATAACATCAAAGGAAGAATAAACAACATAAATGTTTTTCTCTCCTCTTCAAATTATTAAAATAAAAAAACGCTCCTGTAATGCAGGAGCGTCAGACTGTCGACAAAGCCCCACTTCGGGGCTTTGTCTTGTTTC